>CAWAVZ010000004.1:0-103060 GCA_963785655.1 uncultured Acidobacteriota bacterium | reverse complement strand
CCCGCACGAATTACGAGCGGCTTGGAGCGTCGCTTCGAAACTGTCCCGGCTGTTAGCCTCTTGCAACTGATGAGAAGCAGCGTTATAAATTAAGTCGAAAGCCTTCGTATTTAGACGATCATGGAATTGTGCGATGGCATTAATTGTTGCCTGCTTATCTTCATCGATGTACCCAATGTGCAAAGAAAAATAACTCAGAAGAGCAAAGGCAATTACCAGCGCCACAGTAATCCACCAATTCCACTTCCCCTGTTTTGGAAACCATTCCTCGGGCAAGGATAAGCTTTTTAACCAGGTCATATCGTGTACGCGGCGTCTCGTTGCCTCACAAATCGCTCAGCGTGGCCAAGTTGAAACAATGCTGTACTCAGTCTGTCCAGTAGGTTCTTGGGCCGTATAGATTCTAGCGAAGACTTTGCCCTTAGACAACGTATTATGTGCGCCCTGGCTCAGAAGTGGGATAACACTTGTCTTCAATTAGCTTCCATCCCGCTGCATTCAGTAAGGCCGAATAGAAGTCGCAAATTTGGCGAGGAGTCTCCGCTGAAATGATCGTTCTGGCGGCGCTACCTTTCTCGGCCAAAACCTGAAGTGAAGCCTTGCTCCGTGGTGTCGGGAGGTAGAGGCCAGCTTTTCAGTTCGCGCTCCATTTCCCGCTGGGTTCTGCGTGCGCCAGGGTGCAGAAGATAATCCAGACCAAAAATACCGAGCAGCGCAAGGAAGAGGACAAACCGAACCCACAATTTAGAGGACATGAGGGGCCTCTGGCCGAATTATTTCAATGCGAACCTGGATATCATATCTCAATGCAGGCAGGGTTGATTGGCCAAGCAGCCAGTCGGATCGACGCTCAAAGTATATCCCCAATTAGCTCCCGCTTGCGGTGTCCCCACGCCAAACTCACTTGCGGTGCCAAAACCTGGTGAATAAGTAGTGCAACCCCCTCCGGGACAAACCCGCAAACCTGTCCGCCCCAAGCTGGGAGGAATTGATCAGCACTGAATTGTGGATTATCGATGTAGCCTACCGTTGCAGAAAATTGAAATCCTGAAGGAAACCCTATTGCGCCTGATACAGGAGTAATGTATACATTTCCGGTATCTGAAATCTGAGGGCTGCCACCCCAATTACCCGCAGAGGCGTACAATGAGTAATAATTTGGGAGTCCTGAATAGCCCGTACCAAAACCTCCCACACCCGTCATTAGGCCTATGATTGATTGTTCTTGAATGACATCACTAAAGCTGAGATGCCTGCTCCATTGCCAGGCCATAATGTTCCAGGGCCAACCATTGTCGCAGAAGTAGTAAATACGGAGCTTACAGAATTGTCGCCATTCAATTCGCTTACAAATCCAAAGTTACCGCTAGTAGAGTCGAGTCCTACAATGGTTCCATCGCTGGGGTCAACGAAGCCGGTTCCATTGTAGGTACCAGGCACCCAGGTCCCGCCGGAACCATCATCGCAAGTCCCCGGATCAAATGCCTCAACTTCTGTGCCATCATCTGAAAAATATACACAGTCCCTTCCATCCGGATCGGCCAGCGTCAGTGGATTGTTGACTACGTATGCGTACCGATTCCAGCTTTGTGGGTTCAAAGCACTGGCTGCCGAGATTCCCGCAGGATCAGGTGAAATCCAGCGGCCTTGAGTGGGATCGAACTCGCGATTTGCCGTGTCATAGGTTTTTGCGACCGTGTCTTGAGTGTCTCCCGTGAAGTCGATCTCATTTGTAGCACCAAGATCGTCGTAGACCTCACCGAAAGGCGCAAATGCACGATCAATAATAGAATTGCGGTTCGTAATTGCCGACGAAAATCGCACGCTTCCGAGCCAATCTTTGTGCCAAAAGTGCCGAGTGCCGCCTGTGCTGCCACTCTCGAACAAAGTGGATCCGCCTGGGAGAGGGAAATAGGCGCTATTAGCCGTTTGGCCTGACATAATTGCCGTTTTGCCAACCGGACTGTAAAGCACTTCCGTGAAAGTGCTACCGACACTCTTTTCCACCATTCTTCCTAAAGCATCATAGGTGAGGCATGTGCCGCTCGACCCGCAGCTGGTGGAGTCAATCGTCATCGGATGTCCGCTGGCGTCCCAAGTGTATGTATGAAACGTATCATTCAACAGGTTTCCGTTTGCGTCATAGCTGGCTCCTGCCAAAGTATACCGATTGCTCAAATTGTATCCAGGATTCCAGGTAATGCTGCCAGATTTTGTAATATTCCCAAAAGCATCGTAGGTAAACGTCTGCTGCCACAAGGAGCCACAAGTCACACTCGCGGACGAAGAGCCAGGTGGAGTACCAAGCCTGTCCAAGTCGTCATATAGATAATTGCAGGTTTGGGCACCGCTTGCGTTAAATCCATCCGTGGTGGCTAGCGACGCCAGAGTACCATTCGTGTTCCACGTGAGAGTTCCCTGAATCGAAGCAGGTGTCGAGCCGACAGTAAAATTGTATGTACGCATTCGGCCCGTATTGGAATCATAGGTATAGGTGTCATGGTCGCTAAAACCGCCGATGTTAATTGTCAAAGGTTGGCCCGCTACGTTGTAGGTAGTGCTCGCCGCAGAGCAGGCTGAATCGCAAACGATCTTCGCTGTGCCTTGTAGAGCAGTGCTTAACCGGCCTTCACCGTCTAAGCCGTACGTCATAGTTGTGTAACCTGGTATTCCGCCTAAAGATTGCAGCGTTCCGTTTGCCGCATAGGCGGCGGTCGTGTGGTATATAATCTGCCCAGTTCGGTGTCAATTCATACACATCTGTAATCTGCCCGATCGCGGAATAGCTGAAACCTTCGTCGGTAAGGTGTGCTCCGGTGCACGTGTTGCACGCGTATGCTTCCGCTAAGCGCCCTTTGGCATTGACCATCGCAACTCCATTGACGGTTGCGCTATCGTAGACAAAGAACCTGTCGGGGTCGGATTGGTCCACTGCCAGCTACGGTAGACGCGTGCACCAGGCGATGCAAGGCATCATGGTAGTAGCAGGTAATATTTCCATTCGCGTCTGTCTTCAAACCCAAATCACCAGAGGACGTGATGCTACCGCAAGCGCTACTTTCCGTGTCGTATACGTAAGTGGTCGTACCGCTTTCGGGATTTGTTTCTGAAGTCATACGACCCAGCATGTCATAGGCGAAGGAACGAGTCTGCCGGTTTGCCGCCGCTGCTTGAGCGTTCTGCGTCACGGAAAGCAAATGACCCAGCGCGTCGTACGTGTACTTCGTCCAAAAGCCATTCACGGAGGTTGACTGGCCGCAGGTCCCCGAGCCCGTTTGGGTCATCTCACACACAGAGGCGAGCCTGCCGAGTCCGTCATACTCAAATTGCTTTTGAAATGTCTGAGTTCCGCTGACCTGTTGCAGAATATCGTTGTTGCTGTACGTGTACGACACCTGGCCACCATCTGCATAGCTAATTGTGAGGACCCGACCGAGGGCATCATACGTCTTGATTGTACCTGGCGCGGAGGAATTGGTAGTTCCAGCGGCCGCGCTGAATGGCATTGTCGTTCGTTGCGGCAAACCGATGTTGTTGTAATCGGTCTCAGTCGTGTCGAAGTTGGTGCCGCCAGGAGCTTGCAGCCTTTGCGTCAGAATCGGGCGTCCGAAACCGTCAAGTGTGCTTCGACCGTCAGACGCGGAGCTTCCACCGTTAAAATTCTGCAGGGCGGATTCGATTGCGGTTTGACTAAAGTAGTTGAGGTTTGTTTGATTGCTCATCTGGTCAGTAACGCTTGCAGGACGCCAAAACTCAGGGTCGTTGTACGTCGAAGTAACATTATTGCCGTTTTCGTCTGTGTCTTGTGTCGTGACTCCGCCGGTGCAATTCCACGCCCTTAATCTCGACAGGCCCAGCGGTTCGTTGATTGTTGTCGGAAAGGAGTTACCGCACGATCCTGTTCCGTATATGTAACTGGACTGAGCGCCATTTACATCGGTCACGACGTTGGGAGTGCCTGTGTCGAAATAAGTGAATGTTTTCGTGAGGCTTGTCGGCATGCCAGTGGTCTGTTTCGACAAAAAAGGACGCATAGAAAAGTACCCATTTCCCGAGGTTCTACGGTCTGACTTGCGAATATTCTGCAACGACCTTTTAATAACGCTCCTAAATGGAGGTATTCATGAAGGTCAAGAAGATCGCAATCTACACTCGAGTGAGCACCACTGATCAGCATCCAGAAATTCAGCAGCGTGAATTAGTCCAGTACGTCAAGCGCCGAGGATGGGCGAAGTACCAGATTTATTGCGATAAAGGTGTCTCTGGGGCAACGGAGAAACGCCCGGCGCTGAACGCACTCTTTGAAGACTGTCGGCGTGGAAATATTGACGTTGTTGTCGTTTGGAAATTCGACAGATTCGCGAGATCGCTGAAGCAGCTTTTGAATGCGTTAGAGCTGTTTCGGCGATTAAACGTTGATTTCATCTCGTGCACTGAAGCGATAGACACTTCACTTCCTCATGGCGAGATGTTGTTCCAGATCATAGGAGCGATTGCGCAGTGGGAACGGTCTCTGATTGTGGAACGGGTAAAGGCCGGACTTGAACATGCCCGAAGCCAAGGCAAACGACTCGGACGCCCACCTCTGCGCGTGTTGAAGCCCAGGGATGTGGCAGAAATGCGGAGAGAACGATCACGAACGAAAGCGACCTTTAGAGCACTGGCTGCGAAGTACATGACAACCGTCTTTACCGTTCACAAGCTTTGCGGACAGAAGCGAAGGATGGCGGACGATGGAAAGCAGTAAAAACGTCGCCATTGGGGAGGCCTGACGATGGGCCTTTACCGCAGAGGCGACAGTAGGTCTAAACACCAGGTGTGGTGGATCAGCTATGTCAAAGCTGGACGGCAGCACCGCGAGAGCTCTGGCTCGACCAACAAAAAACTCGCTGAAAAACTACTCGCTTTACGAACCGCGCAGGTCCTTGAAGGGCGTTGGAGTCTTCCAACGTCAAAATCTCCTCACCTAGGAATCTGGGTAGAAGAATTCCTTAGATTCTTATCGCATGACAAGACTCGGTCTCGTTACCAGTCAAGTTTCAACAACGTGTTGCGCCACTTTGGGAAGAACATTCGTCTCTCTGAGATTACCGCCGAGTCCGTGTTCAGATTCCAGCAAGCGCGGTTGGAACAAGGCGTTGGGAAAGCAACGGTCAATCGCGATATCTCCACGCTTTCCTCATGCCTCACACGCGCGAAGAAGATGCGCCTCATTTCGGACAACCCGTGTCGCGATGTGGGGAAGCTCAACGAGAAACGCGACCGCCGTCAAGCCAGACCACTTAGTTACGACGAAGAGGATCGACTAAAGCAGTTCTCGCCGCCACTACTCCGAACGCTGATCACACTGTTGGCTGATACGGGTCTCCGTGTGAAGAAGGAAGCCCTACCCCTAAAATGGTCGGACGTGTTGCTCGACTCCGAGCCAGCGTGCATCAGGGTAGTCGATTCAAAGAGCGCGGCCGGGATGCGGCCAGTGTGGCTGACCACTCACTGTCGCGAAGCCCTATTGCGCTGGCGTGAATTATTTGGCCCGGAGTTTTCACCTTTCGTTTTTCCCAGTCCTCGGAACCCGGCTCTTCATTTTGTGGACTATAAGACCGCCTGGCGGACAGCTGCCAAAAAAGCTGGGTTGGCAGATAGGCGTGCGTACGATCTCAGGGCGACATTCGCTAGTCGCGCAAATGTATGCCACGCAACCGGGCTTACGGTTGCCCATCTCCTTGGTCACGCCAGCACTCAAATCCTGCCAACGTACGTTCGCCCCGTCGACGAAAACACCAGAGCGTTGATCGGGGCCATGGATGCTGCTCGCAAGAAACAGCGGGTCGCAACACGGTCGATCAACTAACTGCTCGTATAGCCTGGAATTGGTGGGACGCGCACGAAGACGCGAGGAATTTTTATCACGTTTCTATCACAGCAACCCGATTTCGATGCCAGGTTCTCACTCTGAGATGTGAGCAGCACTTTGCATAACTCATTGAAAGGAATTGGCGGAAGCGAATGGGAGTCGAACCCATCGGTGACACCGCTAGATGCCACCCGCCGGTTTTGAAGACCGGGACGATCACCGGACCGCATGCGCTTCCATTGCAGACACATCAGCTTAGCAAATGCCTGCTGGGCGGGCCTGGAGACCCGCCTCTACATTTACAGGATTATTTATGCCGCGCGTAGTCTCCCGCACCAAGAAAGTGCAGTGAGACGTATGGCTCGTCGCCGACCACCCAGCTGTCGTGTCCCGGCGCGATATAAAAAAGATCGCCGGCCTTCATCTCGATGACTCGGCCGTCGTCCATGGCTGCAGTCGCGCGGCCTGAGACGACCAGTCCGACGTGCTCCACCGAGCAGCTTTTCAGGCCTTGCGCCGCGCCGACGTGCAGCGACCACTTCCAGCCAGGCTCGTAGCTGGCTCTGCCAATGGTCATTCCGCCGACGTGAACAAGTTCAAATTTGCCCTTTTCAAAATTGCGGACTTCGTCAGGATGCTCGAAGCGCTTAAGGATGACGTCGTTCACCGCTCTTCTCCAGTAGTGAATAGTCGCACAGCGCGGCATTTGCCAAATTCCGGAAAGATGTATTGTATTCGCCTGAAAAATAAATCCCAAGAACACTCACGAGAGATTCAATTCCTGGAATCCAGCAATGCTGTTGGCACGACAGCAGTTCTGATCGTTACTGACCGTGAGTGCTTTACAACACATCCACCTCCCGGAGGAGGCAGCGGATGGAACGCCAACCAAGTGAGAGCCCAGAGAATGCTCACGTGGAATGCGGCACTGGCTCCGAGCGATATCCCTCTTTGCGTGTCCATGCAAGCAGTAAACTGCGACATTCGTTTGCACAGCGCAGTCCTGATAAGGTCATCGATTGTATGGAGCCAAAGCATGAGCGCGCCGAGAGGATTAGAAAGCGCAGACACCTCGCGCCAGCTTTCTTCGAAAAAACACACCATCTGATCTGCGTACCCGGCGCGGAACTCGGCGGGGTACGCCTTCAGCAACAAGCTGTAAACCCGGATTGCAAGGGAGGTTCTTGCTGTCATCTCCCGGCCTATGCTGGCGCTTTCTGCAAGACCTTTTTTGCGCGCGCAAGCGCTACGATGGCTGCGAGTCGCTGGCTCTCGGCAGCCAGAACCCTTCCCCCGGATCCGGTCAGCCGGTAGTACCTGCGACGTTGGTCCTCGTGCTTGGCGGGGCGGCGCGTCGATTCCTCAATCAGGCCTCTCTCGAGCAGCGACTCGAGCGAACGATAAAGAGTGCCGGGGCCAAGCGTGATCGTTCCTCGGGTAGCCTCGAGTACTTCCTTCATAATCGCATAGCCGTGCCGGTCTCCCCCCGCGAGCGCCAGCAGGATATGCAGGGTGGCGTTGGACAACGGCAGAAATGATTGCGGGGCTGGCTGGGCCATTCGAAGTAGCAGCAGATGTACTGTATCCGCCTCGGATAGAGTACAACACACCTCCCTTTTGTGCGTCAAACACAGTTCTCTCTTGTTTGATATATCCACTATGGATATACTCACATCCGACTTAATATTTTTGGAGGTCTTGTATGAGGCGTCGCAACGAGCGGATAGTGATTATCATTGCAGCGCTGTTAGCTCTGTTTCTTTTGACAGCTGCTATCGCCGGTTGGGCTTGCGAACAAGTCGGACGCAACCGCGATCGCCATCTATATCCCCAAGTTGGAAAGTCCATAGATATTGGAGGCCGCAGTCTCAACTTGTACTGCTCGGGACAAGGCGGCCCCGCGGTGATCTTCGAGGCCGGAGGAGAAGTTGGGGGATACAGTTGGGCCCTGGTTCAGCCGGAGGTGGCAAAGTTCACCCGTGCCTGTTGGTACGACCGAGCCGGCGAAGGGTGGAGCGATCCAGATCCGGCCCCGCGCACCTCCGCGTCTGTTGTCCATGACCTGCACGAACTCCTGCACCGGGCGCAGATTCAATCGCCGTATGTATTAGTCGGCGCCTCAGTGGGCGGAGAGTACGCTCGGGTTTTCGCGTGGAAATTTCCTTCGGAAGTCGCAGGCATGGTGCTGGTCGATTCCAGCCATCCCGATCAACATGAGCCGGCGAGCATGAAGAGTCAGTTCAACCTGATGTCGCCTGGGAGGCGGCGGTTTTTCTGCGCGCTTATACCGAGTTTGTCGCGCTTTGGACTTCTGCGCTTGATGACACGGCCGCAACCTGGCTTCGTGCCTCCAACTCTCGAACCCAAAAACGCCGCTGCTGTAAGCCGATTTCTTGCAAACCGGCCTGCCACGATGGAAGCAAGTGCAGAACAATCTTGCGCAGCCACGCGCAATGGCAGCTCGGTGCCCGACGGAGGCACAGGGAATCCAGAGCTTGACGATGCGGCGCGGGCGTCCGGCAGCCTTGGCGACAGTCCCTTGATTGTACTCACCGCAGGACAGCCGTTTGTTCCGCCTGACCCGCGCGACAAACAGGAAGCGGCAGAGTTTCACGAGGCTTGGATACATCAGCTACAGCCGCAACTGGCTGCGTTATCTTCTCGCGGGCGTCAGGTCATCGTTCCCAATAGCGCTCACGCGATTAACTTTGAAGCGCCAGAGGAAATTGTCAAGGCCGTTCGCGATGTGCTCGAACAGGTACGAATAGCGAAATCACATTAGGATCTGGCACTGTGCCGACAACGATCATCAGAACGGCAGCCTTTAGTGGCGTCCGCCGCCGTGCCCCCCACGGCCACCGCGACCTCCGCCGGATCCGCCGCGTCCGCCATCTCGACGACGATGCCGGCCACCACTACCTCCGCCGGGTCGGCCACCGCGTCCTCCACGGTCTCCGCCGCGATCGCCGCTCCGTTCAGGACGATCACCCGCGGCTTGCGGCACAGGTTCGACGCGGTTGAAGTTGGGCTCGTCACCTTCCTCGAATTCGGCTCCGCCTTCCAGCGTGAGCGCCGGAGCGCCGACAACGGCTCCGCTTTCGCCTTCGGCCTGCACAGGCTCGCCTTCAACGTAAGGAGAAGACACGCCACCGCCGCCCGCAGGTGCTGCCACTGGGCCGCCGCCCATTTTTGCGCGCTGCTCTTTCAAAATTGCTTTGCGCGAAAGGCGAATGCGATTGCCTTCGACGGCAAGCACCTTCACCAGCACCTGATCGCCTTCTTTCAACTCGTCCCGCACATCTTTAATCCGATGCTCGGCCACTTCGCTGATGTGCAGCAGGCCTTCGGTGCCGGGAATAATTTCGACGAACGCGCCGAAATCCGCCAACCGCGTGACTTTGCCAAGGTAGGTCTTCCCCACTTCGGCGGTCGCGGTAAGGTCGCGAATAATCTGCAGTGCCCTGTTGGCTGAAGCTTCGTCGTTCGAAGCCACGTTTATCTTGCCCGTGTCTTCGACGTCGATCTTCACCCCGGTCTGCTCGATGATCGAGCGGATCATTTTGCCGCCGGGCCCAATCACATCACGAATCTTGTCGACCGGAATCTGCAGGGTGTAAATGCGTGGCGCGTATGCTGACACTTTCTCGCGATGCGTCATCAGCACTTCATCCATCTTGCCCAGAATGAATAGACGCCCACGCTGTGCTTGAGCCAAAGCTTCGCGCATGATCTGCGCGGTAATGCCGCCGACCTTAATGTCCATTTGCAGCGCGGTAATGCCATCTTTCGTGCCGGCAACCTTGAAGTCCATATCGCCGTAGTGATCTTCAGCTCCGGCAATATCGGTGAGGATGGCGTACTGCTCGCCCTCTTTCACCAATCCCATGGCGACGCCTGCGACTGGAGCTTTGAGCGGAACGCCCGCGTCCATCAGCGAAAGCGCTGCGCCGCAAACTGTAGCCATCGACGAAGAGCCATTGGATTCGAGAATGTCGGATACCACGCGCATGGCATAAGGCCACTTCTCGTCGGTGGGGAGAACGGCTGAAATCGCACGCTCGGCCAGCGCGCCGTGACCGATCTCGCGTCTGCCGGCGCCGCGCAGGAATGCGACTTCACCGACCGAGAACGGCGGGAAATTGTAATGCAGCATGAAGCGCTTCTTGGCTTCACCTTCGAACGCCTCGAGCCGCTGCATGTCGTCGCTGGTGCCGAGAGTTGTCGTGACCAGCGCCTGAGTTTCGCCGCGAGTAAAAATGGCGGAACCGTGAGTGCGGGGCAACACGCCAACTTCAATCCAAATATCTCGGATCTGATCGAAGGCGCGTCCATCGGGCCGGCGTTTCTGGTTAATGACCGCCTCGCGGAAAATGCGCTCGCGCAGCGTTTCGTAATAAGTCTTCAGTTTCGCGAGGGCTGCTTCGTCGTCTTCAGGGATTGCAGCCTGCAACTGCTTCTTCAGTTCGCGAACCAGAGTATAGCTTTCGGCCTTCGGGTGTTTCTCAGTATCCAGGCGGTCGGTGAGGTCTTTGCCGATCTTCTTTTCCAGGTCTTTGTAGTACGCCTGGTCGAACTCCGGCGGCGTGACTGCACGCTTCGGCTTGCCGGCCTTTTCGCGCAACTGGTTGATCACCGCGCAAATCTTCTTGATTTCGGTGTGCGCGAATTCGATCGCGTCAACTACCGTCTCTTCTTTTACTTCTTTCGCGCCCGACTCGATCATCACAATGCCGTCAGAGGTGCCAACGACCATGATGTTCAGCAGGCTGTCGCGCATCTCGCTGTAAGTTGGATTGATGATGAACTGGCCATCGACCAGGCCCACTCGCACCGCGCCAATCGGGCCATTGAACGGGATATCAGAAATTGTGAGGGCCGCGGAAGCGCCGTTAATTCCGGCGACATCGGGATCATTCTCCGTGTCAGCGGAGAGCACAAACGCAATCACCTGGGTTTCGCAGCGGAAGCCTTCGGGGAAGAGCGGCCTTACCGGGCGATCAATCTGGCGGCTGGTGAGAATTTCGCGCTCACTGGGGCGGCCTTCGCGCTTGATAAATCCGCCGGGGATACGTCCGCCGGCGTAGGTGTATTCGCGATAGTCAACGGTCAGAGGAAAGAAGTCGATGCCTTCGCGGGGGTCGGGATTGGCTGTGGCCGTTGCCAATATTACGTTGTCGCCCATGCGCACGACCACCGAGCCGTGGGCCTGTTTCGCCAGCTTTCCGGTTTCAAACAAAATTCGCTTACCACCGGTTAAATCAACAGAAATTTCTTGTTTCATGGTTTGTCCTTAATATGAGGAGGGCCTGCGGCAAGCAATGAGCGTTGAGCGGTGAGCTTTTTGAGCAATCTCATGACGCACTCGTCAGGGGAAAATGCTGGGAGCAGGATCGCTCACAGCTCGTCGCTCATAGCTCGAAGCCGGTCAGCTCAATAGCCAGGGGATAGTTAACTTCGACCTCAAACCGCGTACACGGCGGCCCGGTCCCGAAAGCCTAGGAACAAACAGTCCAAAAGAAAAAGGCCCCTACTTGCGGAGGCCGAGTCTCTGAACGACGGTTTTGTAGCGCTCGGAATCGTATTTTTTGAGGTAGTCGAGCAAGCGACGCCGCTTACTGACCAGCATGAGAAGACCGCGGCGTGAGCCATGATCTTTCAGGTGCGTTTTGAAGTGGTCCGTCAATTGACCAATGCGTTCGCTCAACAGAGCGATTTGGACTTCTGGACTGCCCGTATCGGTGGGGTGAGTTCCGTACTGATCAATGAGGGATTTCTTTTGCTCTCTGGCTAGCACTAACCTGATGCACTCCTTCTAAATTTTCAATCTTGGTTGTCTGATAAAGGCTAACATGCTGGTGCTCAAGGTGTAAAGAAGCGCGGATTGGGGCATCTTGGGCGAGGTTGTGCGCGGGCAAAACACAGCGTCCTTCGATTCCGCTGGGGAAGACCATTATCTCGGAGGGCCGCATGCCATCGTGCTATGCTTCCGCATCTTCCGTGAAGCACATCTCTTGTCCAATCGCAAACTGCTCGTAACCGCAGTGGCTGGCAATGTGCTGGTCATCGCGCTGTGTTTTGCGATTTACGGCATGAACCACGAAGGCGTAGGCTCGGCCACGCGCAACACCGCACGGTTCGCAATCTGTTTTTTTCTGGCCGGATTCGCCGCTCCCGGACTCCGCAAATGGCTGCCGTGGTATCCGCCACCGGAGCCCTTGATTCAGGCATTCGTGGCCGCCCAGATGGTCCACTTCTGTGCCGTGATCGCGCTGCACACCAAGTTTGCCGCGGAGCCACAGCAGTTGGGCCTGCCGCAGATTGCCGTCGTGCTGCTAGGTTTCTCGTTGATACTGGCAATCGGGCTGACGGCCACGCCGCGCCCGCAATCGCGTGTTTCGAGCGTCGCACACGTGGTCTTGCCCTATGTGGTTTGGCTAATCCTCGCCGCCGACTATCCCGGCCATCCCGTCAAGCCAGTTCGACTGATAGCCATCCCGGTCTTCCTTGCGCTGGTCTTGCGGCATCTGCCACGACACCGGGTGCTGAGCAGTGAGGCTGTGGCGAGTTAGCCGCGATTTGAGGAAGAAACGTGTGGGTCGGACATTCCTGTCCGACCTTGAAGCGGGGAGCCTTCGCGGTTTTCAAAGGGGTGGGTTATCGAGGCCTGTCTTCCGGTTCGGGCGCATTCTTGGGCGCGGTGCGGAGGTATCGCATCAGTCCTGCGCCAGTGGCTTTACCCGCACGCTTCCTAAAAAAATCGGACGCAGTTTCCACTACCCCAACTTTTTCGGCGACCGCTACCGCGATCCATTGGTTCAAAGACACGCCGTCTTCTTTCGCCAACCGCTGCGCCGCCTTCTTGATGGACATGGGCAGCTTCAATGGATACGTTGCTTTGCTCATGGTTTCACCTTCTTTAACAGCTCCGCTGGACGCAGCACAGGAATTCTAAAACGCTCCGCTGCCGCGGCGAAGTCTGCAACGTTATAGGTCACTATTGCGTTCGCCCCGCCGTTGATTGCGGCTTCGAGGACCATCTCGTCATTTGGGTCGCGTCCCTGGGGACGCCATTGGAAATGCACTTCGACCGGTTCCATCAGCGCCGCCAGCTCTGCCAGAAATCCGTCAACCTCGTCGGGAGGCAGGCCGTGGACCAGCTGATGCTCGGGGCGTTTCAATACCTCCTCATATTCCAGAAACAGAGGCGGAGTCGCTAACAGCACCAGCCGCCGCTGAGCGACCAATCGCAAAACCGCGTTTCCAGCCCCCAAACGTGTGCGAAGTCCCGCGACCACGACCGAGGTGTCGAGAACGACTCTCACTGTGTGACATCCTATAGGATATCACATCCTATGTGCCCAAGGCCCGTGCGCGAAAGGGTGGGTGGCCAAATCAAGAGGTATGGATCCGAGGTTCCCACTCTTGCAAAGAACGCAGGGATGGGGCACCCTCAGTCGTGGTAGTGCGAACAAGAAACCAAGGGTGGGGCACCTGGCCACTCGCGCACTAATATCCGAGAGACGATGATGTCGAAGACGCTAGTAATTTGGATAATGTTTAGCTGCGTCCTGCTTTGGACCTGGCAAGGCGCTAACGCCCAGACAGTCACGTGGTCAGGGCGTTCATGGAAATTGACGAACGGACACATGGCCGGAGTTGCGCCGGGAAATCCCGCCAGCATCAGCATCGATGCAGACGGTTACCTGCATCTGCGTATTATCGGCCAGGATGAAAAGTGGACCGCCTCCGAACTATTTACCACCGAGAACCTGAGCTTCGGAACCTATCAATGGATCGTCGAGGGCAACGTGTACGCCATGGATCCAACGACCGTGCTCGGCTTGTTCACATACGGCCCCACCCATCACATCGGCACAGACGCAGAAGACGAAATCGACATCGAGTTTTCGCAATGGAATAAGACCTGTCACGGATGCAATGCCGACTTCACCGTCTATCCCGCCACCGGACATCGCAAGCCCAAGGGAGTTTCCGCGTGGGAAGACAACTTTCACGTCAGTGGCGGAACCTCGACCACAGCGAGGATGGAGTGGTTCCCGGATCATATCGTTTTCACGCTCATGAACGGGGCTCAGCCCATCGGGAAAGTTGCCGACGTAATCAAAACCGAAAAGTACACTTCAGACGCAACCAACATTCCCCAAGTCCCTGCCCCGGTAGGTATCAATCTCTGGTGCTTCAAGCAAACGCCCTCACAGGATCAGTCCGTCGTAATTCGCAAGTTCGAGTTCGTTGCGCATTAGCCGCCCTAATTGAATAATGCAGCGCTGAAAGCGCCGCTCCAACCAAAAATCAAAGCCGCGGAGTGAAATCCACCTGATACGATTTTCCTCGTGAACAACGTTCAGGTCAGAGCCGCTCGCGCCTCCGATCTCGACCAACTGGCAGGTCTGCTCGAAGCGCTATGGCCTGAGTCATCTGCTGAGGAACACGCCCAGGAACTCCGGCTGCTCCTCGGCGGCAAGGCTGATGTGGTGCTCACGATGCCAATCGCCCTCTTGGTCGCAGAAGCGAGCGATGGCAGATTGGTCGGTTTCCTCGAAGTTGACTTACGTTCGCATGCGGACGGCTGCAGCCCGTCACAACCGGTGGGTTACGTCGAGGGCTGGTATGTTTCCGACGACTACCGCCAGCGTGGAGTTGGCAAGAAGCTGCTTGCCGAGGCGGAAGCCTGGGCACGCAGTCACGGGTGCGTGGAAATGGCTTCCGATGCCCTCATCGCCAATGAGCAATCCCAGCGTGCACACGAAGCTTTGGGCTACGAGGTTGTGGACCGCTGTGTGCATTATCGGAAGAAGCTGTAAGGGACTGAGGTGGAAGAGCGGATCCCTTCGACTTCTCTCAGGGGCGGCTTCTGAAACGGGTCGAAGCTTGTTGGGCCAAGCAACTAGCAGACAGCGATACAGCGCAGACTAGTAGAGCAGCCTTCATTTCTTGTCTGAGCTCTTCGATCCCGATTCCGTCTTTGCCTTCGATTCTTTCTTCGCCCCCGAATCTTTGTCCTTCGAGCCAGAGTCTTTCGACGTGTCACCCTTGCCGTCGGAATCCGACTTCGACTCGGATTTCGAAGCGCCCGACGACTTCTTCGCGTAGTCCGTCACATACCAGCCCGATCCTTTGAACCGCACGGCCGGCGCGGAAATCATCTGCTCGACCTTGCCGCCACATTCGGGACACTTCTTCACCATACGATCGGAAAAGCGCTGGATGCGCTCAAAGCGATGTCCGCATTTCTTGCACTCATATTCGTAAAGGGGCATGGAGGGGATGCTGCCTTGATTCTAACGACAGTTTCAAAAGTTTCAAAGTTTCAAAAGTTTCAAAGTTTCAAGGTTTCGAGGTATCGGAACCGGCCTGAAGAGGTGTCAGGGCTGGACGCCACGTGCATCACCCCTCTTTACTGTATGCGGCCATGAATGGCTGCTCTTCCACGCTCATCCCTCTTTCTGCAACGCGGCCATGAATGGCCGTTCTTTCACGCTGGCGCATGCGTCCTCCTTGATCCGGGGACAAGCGCAAATTCAAGAGAGGGCGATCCATCCAAGATGGTTGCGCGGGACCCCGTGCATCGAGCGAACCTGCAGGGTGAGACTTTGAAACCTTGAAACCTTCCTCCTGCTAAACTCCGCCTGATGCCCGCACAGAACGAACTCGCGCCGGGACTCTATCTGGTTGCCACACCGATCGGCAACCTCGAAGACATCACATTGCGTGCCATTCGCGTCCTCAAGCAAGCCGACCTCATCGCCTGCGAAGATACCCGCCAAACTCAGAAATTGCTGAACCATTACAAAATCGAAACCAGCACGATCAGCTACCACGAGCACAACGAGGCTTCGCGAGCGGCAGAACTGATCGAGAAACTTGAGCAAGGCTCGCGTATTGCCATGGTGAGCGATGCTGGCACTCCGGGCGTCTCCGATCCTGGGTTTCGGCTGGCTTTATTGGCGAATCAACGCGGCATTCCGGTAATTCCTATTCCCGGGGCAGCCGCGTTTGTTGCCGCTCTGATTGCAAGCGGACTGCCGATAGAATCATTCACTTTTCGCGGCTTTCTTCCGGCAAAGAGTGGGGCGCGGCGAAGAGAACTGGAAGCTATTCGGCAATCGTCGCGGACAGAGATTTTCTATGAAGCCCCGCACCGCATTGCCGAGACTATGGAAGACATGGTTGCGACGTTGGGTGGGGAGCGCAAGGTGGTAATCGCGCGAGAACTGACAAAAGTTCACGAGGAGTTTCTGCGGGGCACTGCAGCAGAAGTCTTACAAATCGTCAGAGACCGAGGAGAACTCAAAGGCGAAATCACCCTGCTGATTGGGCCCAGCTCCCAGGTTGAAGCTGCACGCCCGGCGACGTCGGTTCGCGAACGTGTGACCCAACTCATGCATGACGAGAAGCTGGATGAAAAAACCGCGCTGAAACAAGTGGCGAAGGAGCGAGGCATCTCGAAGAGTGAGGCATATCGGGAGCTGCAGAGGACTAAATGACCATGTGGGGACGGGCGCCCTCGCCCGTCCGGTCGAGCAAGGCTCGGCGTGTCAGTATTCCTTACTTCCCCGTCGGGAAATTAAATCGCATCCCCACTCTCGCCAAAATCGGCGGCCCGAGCGTTCGCAACGGCGCCGCTCCGGCAGCCTGCGGAGCCGATAGCGCAGTGGCATATCTCTGATTCAGCAGATTCTCCGCCGCGCCGTAAACCTCAATTCCGTGCACCAGACTTCTGCCGATAAACAAATCCATGACGTAGTAACGGTCGAGGCGAAGGGTGTTGATATCGTCATCGAACTGCGCACTCGAAAATCGGCCTTGCGCACTGAGCATCAGCCGCGCGGGATTCCAATAGCGTGCCTCGAATGAGAACTGATGTCTGGGCACCTCCGGCACGTTCAGCCCGTTCAGCGTAGCCGAAGTGTCGAGTACCGTCGCGTGGGTGTACTGATAGCCGGCAGACAGCTGAATGGAACTGGTCAAATGGGCGATACCGTCCAGTTCAGTACCGACAGAACGCGTTCTTCCCAGGTTTTGCCGCTGACGAGTGACCAGGTTAGGGACCACACTCAATGTGACATTGGTGATCGGGTCAACGATGTCGCTCCAGAATACGGCCTCTCGCACTTCTAGTCGGTTATCGAATCCGGTGGCGCGCAGGCCCGCTTCCGCCCCGGTCAGGCGTTCAGCGCGAAGCAGAGGATTGTTCTGCGTCAGCGTTGTCCCTTGGCGGAAGCTGCGATACAGCTCGTTGAGAGTTGGAGCTCGGAAGCTGCGGTAGCCTGAGACAGAGAGCGAGACATTGTCGCGCAGATTCCGAATCACCGAGAGCCGCGGACTAAATGAAGTTTCGCTGCGGTCGGCAAAATCACTTCCCGTCGCCGTGGCTGATGGCAGTGACACGCGCACTGTGCTTCCGTTGAAATTGCTCCAATTGTCCCACCGCGCACCGCCGATAATCGTCCATCTGCGAATTCGAATAATGTCCTCGCCGAAAATCCCAACGGTTCGTTGCCGCCCCCCCGCGATGTTGTTGGCGAAATGAAAACCTGTACTCGACGAAAACAGCTGCTCATCACTGGCGCCGATCACTTCATTAGCATCTGCGCCGGCAATCAATGTCTGGTTCGATAGCACGTGGTTCCATTGCAATGCCGTCCCCAACTGCTGCGAGGGGACGTGCTGAATATCGGTAAGGTGCTCATGATTGCGGTCCGGATCGATGGATGAAAAAGTCTGGTCATACCCCTGGGCCTGGCCGTATGCGCGAGCACTGATCCAGTCGTGACTGCCAAGGGCGGTATTCACCCCGGCAACTCCAAACCCCGTTGCCGTGCTGTTCTTTTGGACAGGCGTGCCGTTGTGGCGGGCTTCGTCGAAGAAAGTTCCACGCAGGAAAGCGCGGCCGCCAGCAGCGATTCTGTAGCCGATGCTGGCATCGAGGGTTGCGTGTTCGGAATTTGCAAGCGTGTCCACGAACCCGCGCTGCGAAGTGGGCACCAGAATGTAGCCATCGGTGTGCGATAGATCGACAGCCACCTCTGCGTCCCAGTTGCCAGCGTTTGTGCCAACCCACGAGGAGAGATCAGGAGTGTTCTCTGTACCGTACGAAATATCAAGCGAACCAGACGGGCCGGTAGGGACACGACTGAGGAATTGCACAACCCCGCCAAGCGCATCGCTGCCATAAAGGTTCGAAGCGCCGCCACGAAAGACTTCAACGCTGGAAAGTTCTGCACGCGGCACACGGTCCCAATAAACCCAGCCACCGAAGGGATCGACGAGTGGAACTCCGTCCTCAAGTACCAGCGCGCGACTGGGGCCGCTTGCGCCTAGGCCACGCAGGGACACTCCTTGGGTGGTTGGGTTCGATACCCGGCTGCTTGCCCGGCGGAAAAGTGTGAACCCGGGTACCTCGCGAAGCATGTCATCCAGGGTTAGCGCGGGATTGGCCGCCAGGTCTTCGCTTGAAATCAGCAGCGGGCTCCCGGGGGCCTCCGACAATTTCATTTCGCTGCGAGTAGCAGAGACAACAATTTGCTCAGTTACGCCGACGGGACGAAGCGTGAAGGTGAGTTGCACGGAGCTTGAGGCCGCCGACCAATCTTGTTCGGTGGATGAGAAACCGTTCGCGCGCACGCGCACAGAACCAGATCTCTCTGGAACCGAAGTAAACGAGAAGCCACCCGAGGCGTTCGTTCGGGTCACTGATGTGAGTTGGCCAGCGTGCAGCGTGACCTCAGCGTCCACAACGGCTGCGCCACTGCTATCGTGCACCGAGCCCGAAACTGTCCATTGCTGAGCTTCGACCGGGAGAGACACAACACACGTCAGCAGGAAAAGTGAAACAGCTATGCGGAAGCATGTTGACGAGCGGTGCTCATAGCCCAAGTTCGACGTGCACATACGCGAGGAGTCCTGCTGACCGCTGGAAATATCCATGAGAGTACATGATTGAGACAGGCTGGGCCAAACCGCTGTCGGCTGATCCTGTTGGCTATGCGGAAGCCGGCCTCTCCCGGTCAAATCTGTACCTGCCACCCTGCGCATGCGCGACAGATTCCGCAACCTTCAAAAACGCGCGGCCCGCATGAGACAGTGTCGCCGATTTTCGGTAGATCAGCCTCAGCTTGCGATGCACATTCAGTTCCTGCACCGGAATCCGCACCAGCTCGCCACGCGCGATCTCGTCTTCGACGCTGATCTCAGGGAGAAACGCCACGCCGTTCCCCATGGCGACGAAACGCTTGATCGCCTGCAGGGTTGGCAGCTCGACACCCATGTGCAATGGCGTCTTGTATTTTCGAAACGCTTGAATCACTTTTTCGCGGTAGGGCGATGAGACGATGTGCGCCACAAACGATTCGGCCCCCAACTGCCGAATGCTGATGCGCGACTCCCGCGCCAACGGATGCTGGGGAGGAACAACAAATATCAACTCGTCGGAATACACAACCACGGAGGCAAGTTCCGGATCTTGAGGGTCGTAGGTCAGCACTCCGAATTCGCATTTGTGCTGCAGAACGTCGTCGGGAATGTGGCTTCCCAGCGATCGTTGCACCATGATGCGGATGGCGGGATGGATGCGGCCAAACTCCGCCAGAACGCGCAGGAGATACAGTGCGGTAAATTCGTTTGCGCTTACTACGAGCCGGCCCTTTTGCAGTTCGCGAAGTTCCGACAGCGCTTCTTTCGCGTTGTCACGGAGATTCAGCAGCCGCTCGGCGTATTCCTGAAGAACGCGGCCGGCGTCGGTGAGCAGGCCATCACGCGAAGAGCGATCGAACAGTGCCTCACCGATTTCTTGCTCAAGTTTCCGCACCGCCTGGCTGACTGCAGATTGGGTGCGGTAAAGCTTATCGGCGGCACGGGAAAAACTGCCTTCGCGGGCTACGGCGAGAAAGACTTCCAGCTGAGAAATATCCATATTGGCAGAGTATTAATAGAAGTATCAGGTTATATTAGTAAAACTAATTGTATTAGGTAATCTTAACGTTGCAAGAAAAATAATAAGCTTTTCTTTCAAGATGCGTACGCCTACGATCAAAGAAGTTTGCCAATGGAGTTGCTGATGGACAGCACCAGAATCACGATATTTGATACCACTTTACGCGACGGCGAGCAGTCTCCGGGCTGCAGCATGAATGTGCAGGAGAAAGTGCGGCTGGCCCGCCAGCTCGACAAGCTGGGCGTCGACGTTATTGAGGCAGGCTTCCCTATCGCTTCTGACGGCGATTACGCGGCCGTGCAAGCGGTGGCTGCGGCAGTGCCCCGTCCGGTGATCGCAGCCCTGGCCCGTGCGGCCAAACACGATATCGAGCGTGCAGCGCAGGCTTTAAAGGCCGCAGTGCGTCCGCGCATTCACGTGTTTCTCGCGACCTCTGATATCCATTTACAGCACAAGTTACGCATTTCGCGCCAGCAGTGCCTTGAGCAGGCGCGCGACTCGGTCCGCCTGGCGCGTACTTTCTGTGATGACGTCGAGTTTTCTCCCGAAGACGCGACCCGTACCGACCCCGAGTTTCTGTTCCAGGTTCTCGAAGCGGTGGTTGAAGCGGGTGCCACCACGCTGAACATTCCCGACACCGTGGGATACACCGTGCCGGCTGAATTCGGAGCGTTGATCACAAACATTCGGCAGCGCGTGAAGGGAATCGAGAAAGTTATCATCTCGACTCACTGCCATAACGACCTCGGCCTCGCAGTCGCCAATTCACTGGCGGCAGTGGCGGCCGGAGCACGCCAAGTGGAATGCACCATCAACGGAATCGGCGAGCGGGCCGGCAATGCGTCGCTGGAAGAAATTGTGATGGCATTTCGGGTCCGGGCCGATCACTACGCGTACCACACTGCAATCCTGACCGAGCAGCTTTATCCGACCAGCCAGATGCTCGAAGAGATCACCGGCATTGCGGTGCAGCCGAACAAAGCCATCATTGGCCGAAATGCATTTGCCCATGAAGCCGGTATTCATCAGGACGGCATGCTCAAGAACCCGTTGACTTATGAAATCATGACGCCGCGTTCGGTTGGCGTCCCCGATTCGAAACTGGTGCTGGGCAAACATTCCGGTCGCCACGCACTCAGTTTGCGTTGCGAGCAGCTTGGTTACAAATTTGAGCGACGCGAACTTGATGAGGTTTATCGCAAGTTTGTCGTGCTTGCCGACGAAATCAAGCACGTTCACGACCACCATATCCTCGAACTGATTCGCGAAGCCGCGGGCGAAGCTCACCGCATTCCGCCGGGCCGTGTCGAAGCCGGACAGCTGGTCACGGCCGCAGCTGCTGGGGCAGAAGAACACAAACTTTTCCCGGCGGGAATTCCTGCGGAGTTCAGCGCCGTGCCACTGTCGGCGAACCATGAAGCCCTTCCTGAACAGGAAGATTATCTTTGGGGTGTGTGAAAACCGCGTTCAGCGTTCAGCCTTCAGCCATCAGCCGTCAGCCGCACTGACAACCGATATGCGCATGACGGTGTCGAGGATCGGTGCGGGACAGCAACTTGCGTGATCTCCCAGCGCGGATTTCATCAGCGACGCCTCGCGGCTGAACCTCTACCCGGCTGCTCCCTTTATGTAGAATCTTGAATTCTGCGGCATTAGCCTGGCCTCACAGATGCTGATCAACATCACAACTCTTCCCGGCGACGGGATCGGTCCCGAAGTCACCGAACAAGCGGTTCGTGTTCTGCAAGCGACTGTAGAAAAGTTCGGCCATCAGCTCAAGGTCACCGAGAAGCTGGTCGGCGGAGCGGCGCTGCTCGCCAGCAATGATCCTCTTCCCCAGGACACGATCGACGCCTGCCTGGCTTCCGGCGCGGTGCTGCTCGGCGCAGTGGGCGGACCGGCGTTTGATCGGTATCCGCCAAAGCTAAGGCCAGAGGCCGGCCTGCTGCGATTGAGGAAGTCGCTCGGCGTATTCGCCAATTTGCGGCCAGCGGTTTGTATTCCCGGGCTGGAAGCTTTGTCTCCACTGCGCGCAGAGATAATCCGCGGAACCGACGTAATGATCGTGCGCGAACTGCTGGGAGGAATTTATTTTGGAGAACGATCCACAACCGGTGAAAGCGGCGCTCGTAAAGCCAGCGACAACATGGCCTACAGCGAAGGAGAAATCGAGCGCATCGCGCGAATCGCATTTGAACTTGCGCGTGCCCGCCGCAAGAAGCTCACTTCCGTCGACAAAGCAAATGTGCTTGATTGTTCGCGGCTTTGGCGTGATGTGGTGACCCGGGTGGGGCAGGATTTTGCCGACGTTAAGCTTTCACACATGTATGTTGACTCAGCCGCGATGGCGCTGGTCTCCAAGCCGGCTGAGTTCGATGTGATTCTGACCGAAAACATGTTTGGCGACATCTTGTCTGACCAGGCAGGTGCAGTGGTGGGTTCTCTCGGGCTATTGCCTTCGGCGAGTGCCGGCGGAAAAGTGGGTTTGTATGAACCCATTCATGGCTCGGCGCCTGATATCACCGGACAGGGGATCGCCAATCCTCTGGGCGCGATTCTTTCCGCGGCAATGCTCCTGCGACATTCGTTTTCGTTGCCAGCCGAGGCCGCAGCTATTGAAAGGGCCGTGCGCGAGGCGCTTGCGGCAGGCCATTTCACCCGCGACCTAGCCGGCAGGGATCAATCATCGGTAAGCACGAGAGAAATGGGTGATCTGGTTATAGGGGCTCTATAGTGATCAATCTTCACGTGCAATAGAACCGTGAACAACCTGTCAAACAGTTCGACAAAACAACCAGGGTTTTTCCGCTTGCTCCTGCGCGTGCCGGTTCCCTGGGTGTTCGTATTGGGATATTTGCTGGGTGTCGGCCTGCAATTCGCGATTTTCCCCGGTACGCACTATTCGGCAGGAACCCGCAATTTGGTTTCAACCGGCGGAGCGGTCGTTTTTGCAGTGGGCGCAGTGATTGCCGGATGGGGGCTGATCCTGTTTCACAGGGAGCGCACTACCACCACGCCGGGCAAAGCGTCGGATGCGCTGGTGACGCGAGGGCCGTATCGCTTTACCCGTAATCCCATGTATGTCGGATTGATTCTTGCGTACGTCGGCGAGATGGGAATTCTGGTGCAGATCGCCCCCCTCATTCCACTTTTGCTGGTGATTGCGTACGTTAACTGGATCGTGATTCCGGTCGAAGAAAACCAATTACGGGGACTGTTTGGGGAAGACTACGTACAATTCTGCAACCGCGTTCCCCGGTGGCTTTAGACGTCAGGTAGTGACCCAAAAATCCAAGCCGCGGAGGAATTGCCATGGTTGGCGAGACTCTGGGACGGCGGGGGGCGTCGAGGATCATTCCTCACGGGAAACTCGCCTTGGGCCTGGCGCGCTGCGTGATAGAATCTGTCGAATTCTATTGAGAGTCCCAGGTTGATCGAACTAGCACCTTCAATTTTATCCGCTGATTTTGCGCGTCTGGGTGAGCAGGTCAACCGGGCTGCAGAAGGCGGCGGGACCATAATTCATGTGGACGTGATGGACGGACATTTTGTCCCGAACATCACATTGGGGCCGCAGCTGGTGAAGTCGCTTCGGAAAGCGACCAAGTTGCCGCTCGACTGCCACTTAATGATCGAGGACCCGGATGCTTATATTCCGGCGTTTGCCGAGGCCGGGGCCGATTGGATCTCAGTGCACTGGGAGGCATGCCGGCATCTGGATCGAACTCTGAATTTAATTAAGAGCCATCACTGCCATGCGGGCGTGGTGATCAATCCGGCCACACCGGTCGAGCTACTTTCCGAGGTGCTCGACGTTGTCGATTACGTACTGGTCATGTCGGTGAATCCTGGGTTTGGGGCGCAGTCGTTTATTCCTAATTCGCTGCATAAGCTGCGGAAAGTACGGGAGTTGCGGGAACAGCGGAACCTGAATTACCGGATTGAAGTGGACGGCGGTATTGCTGTAGACACAGTAGGCAAGGTGGTCCGCGCCGGAGCAGAAATTCTGGTAGCGGGCAACGCGGTGTTCAGTCAAGGCGATCCTAAGAGTAACGCCGAAATTTTGTTGAAGGCAGCATTGGAAGCTACGCTGCAAAAAGTCTGAGGGGAAAGTTTCGGAGGTTTCAAAGTTTCAGAAGCAGCTATGGGATCGGCTGCAGCTTCGAATCGCTAACTTTGAAACCCTGAAACTTTGAAATCTTGAAACCCGATCTGAGGTGTTGATGTCACGTATTACCGCATTCTTATTGGCCGCAACGCTGGCCTTCACTACTGCCTGCACCAACAAGAAGGTCAGCAATCCGCTGGCGAAGGTGGACTCTAAGCAGCCGGACAAAGTGCTATTTGATCGGGGCATGGACGCGATGAAGCACAACCATTTCGACGTCGCGCGGCTCGATATGCAGACCCTGATCAACACCTATCCTGAGTCCGAGTTCCTGGCCCGCGCCAAACTGGCGCTTGCCGATTCCTGGTATGCCGAAGGCGGGACCGCCGCACTGGCGCAAGCCGAGCAGGAATACCGCGACTTCATCACCTTCTTTCCCAACATGCCTGAGGCTGCAGAGGCGCAGCTGAAGATCGCTAACATTCAGTATCACCAGATGGAAAAGCCTGACCGCGATTTCACGCATGCCGTGCGAGCAGAGCAGGAATACCGGCAGGTCATCCTGCAATACCCGGACAATCAGAAGATGGTGGCCGAGGCCAGGACCAAATTGCTCGAGGTGCAGGAGGTCATTGCAGAACGCGAATTTCGCGTGGGGCACTTCTACTTCTTAAGGCCATCGTACCCTGCGGCCATCGCGCGACTGCAGTCCCTGGTTGATCGCTATCCGTTGTACAGCAAGGCCGACGAAACTCTCTACTTGCTTGGCCAGTCGTATGAGGGTGAGATCGGCATGATTCGGCACAGCGCTGACAACGAACGACGTTTACTGGAACACCGCGGCGGCAAAGTGGATGAAGCGCGGCTCAAGGCTGAAGAATTGGCGCGTGAGCGGATGATTTCTGATTTCACCGCGAAAGCCACAGAAGCTTATTCCAAAATTCTTACTCGTTATCCGGCGATGGAGTGCGCGGGTGATGCCAAGGCCAGGCTGGTCGCATTACACCAGACGGTGCCGCGTCCGACTAAAGCGATGCTTGCTCAAAACAAAGCGGAAGAGGACGCTCGCAAGCAGAAAAGTATAACCGGCGCGATGCTGGGAGCACTCAGCCGCCGACCGGACGTAAGCCCCGCGACTAATATCGGTGACCCGTCGCTGCAGGACCAGGAACCTATTAGCGCCAGCGGAATCGTTCAGGCCGCGAATCGGGTGGCCGCTGGCGCAAAGCCTTCGTCCGGGACTGAATCGCTCTCGGTAAAAACCACTGGCACGGGCGAACCTGGCGAGAACCAGCCTGCACCTCGCTCCGATACTCCGCCCGCCGACCCAAACACCGCTTTGGCTGCTATAGACCCGGCCCCAAATCCAGCGCCGACGAAGGCAAACGCAGTGAAGCCGAGCGCAGAACCACAGACCGGTGACGCCAATGACCCAGCCGTCAATGATCCAAATGAACTCAAACCTAACGTGGCGCAGGATCCGGCTCCGGCGCAGGCCCCAGCCCAGGTGAACGAGATTCAGAATGGAGATCCGTCACAGGCGTCTGCAAACGGCGCCACCGCCTCGCAAGCCAATGGTCAGGAATTGGCGGATGATAATGCCATCGCTTCCAGCAAGCGCAAGAAAAAGAAGGGTCTACACAAGGTTATTCCGTTCAAATAGCCAGACGGGGCTGACAAACCAGGGCAAAAAGCCGGAGGAAGTTCACCCTCAAGCATTGACCCGTCGTAACCTGCTTAGTGCCGTACATTCATTGACTTAGACTGTATTCCCAGTTACCTTCGCTATATCTCCCCTAGTCTAACCGAGGACATCCTTGGCTCGTACCGTACTGCTTGCCGACGACAGCGTAACCGCCCAGAACATGGGGCGCCGCATTCTTATTGACGCAGGTTATGAGGTAATCACCGTCAATAACGGGTCGGCCGCTTTGAAGAAGATCCACGAGAGCCGCCCTGATCTGATTGTTCTCGACGTCTACATGCCCGGATATGGCGGCCTGGAGGTTTGCCAGCGGCTGAAAGAGTCCGAGGAAACGAACAGGATTCCCGTTTTGCTGACGGTTGGCAAAATGGAGCCTTTCAAGCCGGAAGAGGCGAAACGAGTACGCGCTGACGGCCATATTGTGAAACCGTTCGAGGCCGGCGAACTTCTCGCGGCCTTAACCAGACTTGAGGACAGAATCGTTCCGCAGGCGGAACCATCGCGAAACCGCAAGAGCAAGCCAGAAAAGAAATCGCGCACGTGGCGGGTGGCGGACCCCGCGGTCACTTTTGATGACACCAATACCGACAAGATCGCCTATCTGAACGAAGTTAAGCAACGCCATACCAGCGGGAGCGGAGATAACGGCAATGCCGGCGAAAAGGCCCCCGAAGCTCAAGAGTCATTTATTGAGGAGTTTTCGGAGGCAGCGAAAAAAATAACGCCAGGCCCGGTTTCAGAAGGTCCGACAATGCCGCGTCCGATGTCAGTGTATGCGGCAGAACAACTTCAAGAGCTTCCGGTTGTTGCCGACACAATTCCGGCGGGCGTCTCACCTGAAGTAGCCGTCGCGCAGGAAACCAGTTCGGCAACGATCATCGAGTCAGTAGAGAAAGCGGAAGCCCCTGAAGCACAGCCGGCGACTGTAGCTGAACCTGAGCAAGTCGCATCCGTTGAGACCGCGCCTGTCGCCCAGAGCGAAGCTGCTGAGGAAACGTCTGCGGCGGTGAGTCAGATCGAGAGTGAGCGTTCGGCAACATCCGCGGAGGCGGAACCTGCTCCTGCTGACACCGAAGTAGTTGCAGCAACGCAGGCGGAGGAAGTATCTCTTTCTGCCGATACAGAAGGACTTGCGGCAATGCAGGTGGAGGAAGTTTCCTCTGAGCCGCGCCAGGATGTTCCGGCTACAACGCGCTGGGTCGCAGAGAAAGTCGCTCTGACGGCTGAAGAGGCCTCGCTCGAACTTGAACGCGAGATGCATGAGGTACGTGCCGCATCGGTTGAGGCAGCGCGGTTGGTCTCAGAACCCCCGACGGAGGCTACGGCGGCGGATTCTTCCGTCCCAGAAACAGAAATCGACGAAACCAACGGCGCGACCTTCGCCGCCGCAGCTTCAATGTCGGGAGCCAGCCTGTCGGGAACCAGCGCGGTCGGTATCGCCGTCCCCCAAACTGGGCCCGAGCAACCGGTCGCCTCAGAGTCGTCCGCAGCCTGGGAAAACTGGCAGCAGATTCGCGACTCTGTAATGGGAGCACAGACGACAAACGCCATCGCCGAGTCGGTGGCGGAAGTCGCGCAATCGAGCGTTTCGGCCAAGCCTGAGCCGAGCACAGAATCGTCTGACGACGCGGACAGTGCAACCCTGTCGAGCATTGTTGATAGTGTCCTCGCCGAACTCAAACCCCGGCTGATGGAAGAAATCTCCAAGAAGCTAAGGAAATAACCGCCACCCCCGGCTCGTCGCAACGTACCCTTATCGTTTACGTGTCTTTTGTGGTTCGTCTGATTTATTTCCCTATTTCACCGATAGACTTGGCACTGGGGAATTCCCGGATAGATATCGGCTCAATGTAGCAGGTTGTAGTTTCGAGTCTCACGCAGGAGGGAGCGTGGACCCTAGAGCAACATTCCTAGAAAAGTTCTGGAAGTTGAACATCAAACTTGCGGTTGCGATGCTTCTATTGACCGCGGCGCATGCGCAGGACAGCGCCAACGACGATGCCGGCCGCATCATGTCTCTAGAGACGCTATGGAACCAGGCAGAACTCAAACAAGATACCAGTGCTATCGAGAATTTGATTGCAGCAAGATTTGTTTACGTGGATACGGATGGGAGCGTACAAACAAAATCGGAATTCCTGGACGGAATAAAAAATCGCCCCGAACAAATCGACCTGATCGGAATTGAGCCGGGGACGGTCAAAGTTTACCTTTACGAGAACAGCGCGATTGCCAACGGAATCTATCGCGAAAAGGGTTCACTTCACGGCAAACCCTACTCCCGCCGCGGCAGGTTTACCGATACCTGGATAAAGCAGGGAAGCGCTTGGGTTTGCGTGGCCAGCCAATCGACGCTGATCACGAAATAATAAATTGGTTGCTGCGCTGGAGATTCACGCCGCCCGAGACCTGATCACGGTAAACTGCTGCTTCATTCTAAGAAACGGCCGCTCCAGAAAACGATAGGACAATCCGGCCAGCAGTATTGTCACCGTCAGCGCCGCCAACTGAAACACGAGGGAGTGCGCGAGCTTCGTTCCGAGAGCATGTGACTCGAGCATTCCGGACGGCGCGAGTACCTTTCCAACCAGGATTATCGCGAGCATGTGAAACACATACAGCCCGTACGAAATCTTGCCCAGGTAAACAAGCTTGGGCGAGAGCCATCGAGAAACTCCCAAGAACGCCAGCAATAACATCGCGCAACCGACGGCGACGAAAATGTAACCGAAAACGAGAGAGGCTGCAGACGGCGGTGGAGTATCGGTTTTTATTCCGAATGCCCCAGCGGCCAATAGCCAGCAGAATAGACCCGCTACAAGGAACGTACATCTTGTGCCTCGGTTGAATCCCGGCGTGCGTCCTTTCAGGGCCATTGCCAGCAAGGCTCCCAATGCAAAAAACTGGAACTGCACCAGGCTGTTCACCCAGATTGCGCCGTTCGCCTGCGCGCCGTGGCGGGCAAGTACGACCAGCACGAGCCACGAAACCGGAAACAGCACGAGTGATAGGCCGACCATCAACGCGCGCCCGCCGATTCTCGCAATCCACGGCCACGCCAGATAGAACTGTTCCTCGAGTGAAATGCTCCAGAGCGGAGCGATCGGGCTGCCGGCACAACCAACGGCGGCAACGTACCAGTTCCCGGCGAGGAAGACGAATGACCAGATCCGCGCGGGTTCAATGTAATACGAGTGCACAACCGTGCCGAGCGTGAATGCGAACAGCAGAAATAGAAAATAGAGCGGCCATATACGTAATATTCTTCGAATGTAGAATGCGACTACGTCGACTCTACCGGCACGCGTGCGCTCTCGATTCAATAGCTCAGTAATCAAATAGGCGCTGAGAACAAAAAACAGGCAGACGCCGAAACCGCCAGCGTGCTTCACCACCGATTCCAGGCGAACTATCGCGAGGACAAGTCCAGAAAAATGTTGCCGATCGATTGACGGTAAACCGTGATGCAGAAAGACGCTCAGAAAAGCGAGGAAGCGCAGGGCGTCCAGTTCAGGGCGATAAAAACGATCGACGCTGGTAATCTCCCTGGTCAGCGAAAGCGATTGACCAACTGATGACGTATTTTCAAGAGGAACCGCGGTTGCCGGCGCAGCCAATGTTGGAAGCCTTTGTACTTGCAGGCATCATAGAGAATCTTGTTCGCGTTTCGGATTCCCTTGCGTGGTACACGCCGGAAGGGTGGCGGCAATATGTGCCAGACTAGTGTTGGACATAGTTAGAGCGATTCGCTGGTAATCCGGTGCGAGTACGATGCGGGAAATCCTGCTATATGACCCAAAGCGTGTGCCTTCTGAATGGACAGCGCTGATTCAACCTGGCCAGTATGCGGTCTTTCTCAGCGATGTCCAGAGTTCTGCGCCCATGGCGAGCGACGGCTCGCAAGGGAGTTCGGCCTCAAGTTCTTTCTTGCTCTTTGAATCTCTTCCCGAAGCGGAGACTTATTGCCGCGAAACCGTCGAGAAGTTTCGCCGCATCAAGTGCGAGGTGTTTGACAGCGCGGGCCGAGTAAATGCGCCGGTCGCGGTTATCGTCAGTCAAGAGTTCAGGCACGCCCTGGACACTGAAGCACAAGCGTACCGCCCGGTGCGTTGGGGGTGATGGCCCTGTTTACTTCTCTGATTTCGGCGCCGGTGATTCAGTAATTGATGAAACGGAGAACTTCGAGGCAAATACTCCAGGGCGGGGCTGTCCACGATTGCGAGTGGATGTCCGGCTAATTGCTTCGGGGTTAGCTTTCTGCGCTCTTCGACGAAATGACAAGGTCCTTTTCGGTGTAGCTTCGCCTTTGATGACAAACATCACAGGTCAGCTCAAAGGTGCGAGCGCCTAACAGATGCGGATGATGCTGGTCGGGAATCTCACTAACGAACAAGAAATTTCTGCATGGTTTCGGGCCATCCTTGGTTGCCACTTCAGCTTTACATTCGACGGCCCAATACAAAGTTTCCATGACGGCGCGGATTATACGCCACGGGGAAGGAGATTCCTTAAACCCCCAACCTCGTTTGACCCGTTTTTTCTTCCGCCTGTAAGATCGAAATTCAGCCCTTTAGAATCTGGCAGCGACAGTCAGCCCTAAGCTGCGGGGAGTCTTCCCGAATGCGGGACGGTCGAGGGCCAACGTTTTAACTGCTAATTGCTGAATTTAGCATGCCTCACGAGCTTCCAAAATCGTACGAGCCGGGCGCCATTGAGGCGCGCTGGGCCGAGTACTGGGTGAAGGAGAAGCTGTTCTCGGTGCCTACGCCGGAGGAGGGCGATCCGCGTCCGGTGTTCACACTGCTCTTGCCGCCGCCCAACGTGACCGGACGCCTGCACATGGGGCACATGCTGAACCAGACGCAAATGGACATTATTGTTCGCTGGCACCGCATGCGCGGGTTCGTGACGCTATGGCTGCCGGGGACGGACCATGCGGGTATCGCGACGCAAATGATGGTGGAGCGTCAACTGGCGAGTGAAGGCAAGAAGCGATCGGAACTGGGGCGCGAGAAATTTATTGACCGCGTATGGGAGTGGAAGAAGCAGTACGGCAGCGCGATTCAGGAGCAGATGAAGCGGCTTGGGGCCTCGGTGGATTGGGGCCGCGAGTATTTCACCATGGACGACAATCTTTCGCGCGCGGTGCGCGAGGTGTTTGTCCGGCTGCACGAGGAAGGGCTGATTTACCGCGGCAAGTACATCGTGAACTGGTGTCCGCGATGCGAGACGGCGATTTCCGATCTCGAGGTGAAGCACGAAGAGATACCCGGCAAGCTTTGGGAAATCCGGTATCCGGTGATTGGAGCTGGCGAGTTCATCACTGTGGCGACAACGCGGCCGGAGACCATGCTTGGCGATACCGCAGTCGCGGTGAATGAACGCGACGCGCGGTATAAGCATCTGCGCGGAAAAAACGCTCTGCTGCCGCTGATGAATCGCGAGATTCCGATCATCACTGACGAACTTGCGCAGCCCGAGTTTGGGACGGGAGCGGTGAAAGTTACTCCGGCGCATGATCCGAATGATTTTGAGGCGGGACTTCGGCACAATTTGCCGCAGATTGAAGTCATGGACCAGCACGCGCGTATGAACGAAAACGCCGGCGCTTACGCGGGGCTTGATCGCTACGCGGCACGCAAGCGCGTACTGGAAGACTTGCGAGAACAGGGCTTTCTGGTTGGCGAGAAAGACTACACGATTGCCATCGGAAAGTGCGACCGCTGCGGGACGGCGGTTGAGCCGAGGCTTTCGACGCAGTGGTTCGTGAAAATCAAACCGCTCGCTGAGCGCGCGATTGAAGTTGTGGAGAAAGACTACATTCGTTTCACGCCGTCGAATTACCGGCAAGTTTATTTGAACTGGATGCGCAACATCCATGACTGGACCATCTCGCGACAGTTGTGGTGGGGACATCGCATCCCGGCGTGGCATTGCGAGTGCGGCGAAATTATTGTGGCGCGCGAGGCACCTAGTGCATGCTCCAAGTGCGGCGGATCGAAGCTGACGCAAGATCCGGACGTTCTGGACACTTGGTTTTCTTCCGGCTTGCTGCCGTTTACGTCGCTGGGCTGGCCGGAGGCGACACGCGATCTCGATGTGTTCTATCCGACGTCGCTGTTAATTACCGGCTTCGACATTCTCTTCTTCTGGGTGGCGCGGATGATCATGCTGGGCTGCTGGTTCATGGCTCCGCCAGAGAAGCCGGGCAAGGATGGACAGGCTGCCGAGCTTCGCTCGGCCGGACGGGCGCGGGCGCCCGTCCCCACACGTTCAGTCTCCGACGACGATCTCCGCAACTCGGTTCCCTTTCGCGAAGTCTACATTCACGCCCTGGTGCGGGACGCCGATCGGCAGAAGATGTCAAAGACCAAAGGCAACGTGGTCGATCCGATTCAGGTGATTGAGAAATACGGAACGGACGCGACGCGGTTCACTCTGGCGGCGATGTCGTCTCCGGGAACGGACATTGCATTCAACGAAAGTAGGACGGAAGGCTACCGTGCCTTCGCTAATAAGATTTGGAACGCGGCGCGGTTTATGTTCATGAATGTGGACCGGATTGGCTTGTGTGGGTCGGACATTCCTGTCCGACAAGTTTCTTCGGGCCTGCGGCCCGAACGGGCGGGTCTGGAGACCCGCCCCTACATGGGCATTGCTGATTTTCAGGCTATTACTCTTGAAGACCGCTGGATTCTTTCTCGCTTCAACACAGTTGCTAAGAATGTGAATGATTCTCTGACGGCCTATCGCTTCGACGAGGCGGCGAACTCGATCTACGATTTCTTCTGGGGTGAGTTCTGCGATTGGTATATCGAGCTGATCAAGCCGCGGCTCGCGCCCGAATGCGAGCAGAATGCACGAACGGCGTGCGGGAATCTGGTTGCGGTGTTCGAGGCGTTGTTGCGACTTCTCCATCCAGTGATGCCGTTCATTACTGATGAAATCTGGCATGCGATTTACGATGGCAAGCCCCCGCAGAAATCGCTGGCACTGGCGGAGTATCCACAAGCCGATGAGAGGCAGATCGACAGTGCTACGGAAACTCAGATGGCCATTCTGCAGGATTTGATTGTCAGCGTTAGAAATCTGCGAGCGGAACTTAAGGTTGAAACCAAGGAGAGGGTTCCCGTCGAAGTATTTGTGCTTGAGCCGGAGATTCGTACGCTCATCGCCGAGAATCGCAACGCGTTGGAGCGGCTGGCGAATGTGCAGGAAGTGCGGTTTGCAGACAGTTCTCTAGAGAAATTGTCGAATGTCCGGCATACGGCGCGGTTTGACGTTCGCGTGGATTACGAGAAGAAGACCGATGTCGCCGCCGAGCGCGAGAACGCAATAAAAGAGTTGGGGAGAATTGAAAAGGAATTGGAGAACATCGGGCGGCAACTGGCGAATGAAGGGTTTGTGACCAAGGCGCCGGCGCACGTGGTCGAGAAACTCCGCACACGAAAAGAAGAAATGCTTGCGCTGCGGGAGAAGATACGAATCAAGATCGACGAAATGACGTAGAGTTAAGAGGCGGGCGAGGGCGCCCGCCCCACACTAAACCATGGACTGGAACAGTCGACGTATTACCGCGGTACTGCAGAACGCGTTGCTTGAAGACCGGGCGACGCGCGATGCGACCAGTTACGCCTGCATCGACCCGAATCAGCGCGCGACCGGCACTGTGATTGCAAAGCAGGATTGTATTCTCTCCGGTGTCGGCAGTATTGCACGCATCCTGGATGTTTATGCCGCGCTCGACGGGGCTGTGGTTTCGCACTACGAAGTTACAACTCATCCGGAAATTTTCGATGGCGTTCGGCTGCACAAAGGACAGACTATTGCCGTGGTCCGTCATAATGCGCGGGTGATTCTTTCTTGCGAGCGGGTGATTCTGAATTTGCTGCAGCGCCTCAGCGGGATTTCGACGCTCACCAGAAAATTCGTGGAAGCGGTTGCAGGCACTAAGGCGCGAATTCTGGATACCCGCAAAACCGCGCCTGGCCTGCGCATGCTGGATAAGTATGCGGTGCGTTGCGGAGGAGGGCAGAATCACCGACTGGACCTCTCTGACGGCGTGTTGATCAAAAACAATCATATTGCTCTTGCGGGAGGCCTGAAAGCGGGGCTTGAGCGGGCGCATCGCAACCGGCGCGGGACCCAGCCGATTGAAGTAGAGGTAAGAAGTCTCGCCGAGCTGGAAGAAGCGCTCGCAAATGGCGGCGAGGCGATTCTGCTCGACAACATGGCAGTTACAGACGTTAAGGCTGCAGTAGAGAGGTGCTCCAGGGCGGAGCGGCGTATCCCGCTCGAATGCTCAGGCGGTATCAATCTGGAGAACGTTCGCGCCTATGCGGAGACTGGCGTGGATTTTATTTCGGTCGGCGCGCTCACGCACTCTGCCCCCGCAGTCGACATGAGCCTGCGTATCGTACCGGCCTAAGGTCCTGGGCGCGCTGTCTGAACTCAACAGAGGATTGTGCTTTGGCTGCGATTCGCTGATAATTCCGGCATTCCTCCGACCCACTCCAAACCGCGAAAACATAGCACGCCGATGACGCCCGCGCTTGAGACCGACGCACGTCTGGGCCGTATTGTTAGTGTTCTCTTGAACTATCCGACTGTCGTAATCAGCGGCACCAAGCTCGCACAGGAGATCGGAACGACGCGCTCTGAAGTGTGGCGATTGGTGCAGCAGTTGCGAGCTCTAGGCGTTGCGGTCGCGGGCCATCCGGCCAGCGGATATCAATTGACCGCTGTGCCTGATCTGCTGCTTCCGGAGATGGTGCAGCCGCTGGTTCGCGGCACGATTTTCGCCGGGAATGTTCATCACTACTATCGTGCAAGCTCAACCAATACACTCGGGCTGGAAGCGGCTGCAGGTGGAGCGCCCGAGGGCAGCGCCTTTCTCGCGGAGCAGCAAACCGCAGGCCGCGGACGCGGAAGTAATCAATGGCATTCGTCCGACTCGAGTGGAATTTATTGCTCAGTAATTCTGCGTCCGTCATTGCCTCCGGCAGATATTCTGGTTCTGTCGCTCGCCACCGGCCTTGCGGTGCAGTCCGCTGTCCAGGAAATTGATCCTCGCGCGTTGCCGGATTTGAAGTGGCCCAACGACCTGTTGATGCTGGGCAAAAAGTTTTGCGGCATTCTGACCGAGATGAGCGCGGAAGCGACTCGCGTGCGTCACATCGTTGTGGGAATTGGCATCAATGTAAATCAGTCTGAGTTCCCGGCAGATCTCGCGAATACCGCAACGTCGTTGCGGCTCACGACTGGAACAGCATGGTCAAGGGTGGAACTCTGCGCGGCTTTGCTAAAATCACTCGACCGGGAATACCGAACTTTGCTGACGAATTCTGAAGCACATGCGGAAATTCTGCGTCGTTTTGTGGAGCGGTCGTCGTCAGCTCACGGCAGACGAGTGCTGGTTCAGGAGAACGGCGGTTTTGAAGGCACCACGGAAGGCCTGGATCCGCGCGGGTTCTTGCGAGTCCGCACCCGTGATGGACTGCGCATCGTGTATGGCGGAAACGTGAAACTGATGTAGCTCAAGTTGGAGCCACTTCGATGATTCAAAGGATGTAACGCGCCGCTACAAACGGCATGACAGCTACGAACCACAGTTATGCTTCTCGTTATCGATGTCGGCAACACAAATACGGTGTTGGGCGTGTACGCGAAATCGCCCGGCAGCTCTGCGTCCACCTATGACGAACTGCTCGCCAACTGGCGGGTGACCACGCGATCGGCACAGACGGTGGACGAATACGGCGTGCTGTTTCGAAATCTCTTTTCGATGGAGAAGCTGGAACCAAAGGAGATTCACGGCATCGTCGTGTCTTCGGTCGTGCCTCCGCTGGACTCAACGCTGCGCCGCGTGTGCGAGCGGTACTTTCAGCAGAAGCCACTTTTCGTTGAGCCTGGGATCAAGACCGGCATGCCGGTGTTATACGAGAATCCCTCGGAGGTCGGCGCTGACCGCATAGTGAATGCGGTTGCGGCGTTCGAAAAATACGGCGGACCTTGCATTGTGGTGGATTTCGGCACCGCTACCACGTTTGATTGTGTAACGGCCAAAGGCGAGTATCAGGGCGGAGTGATTTCCCCGGGCATTGGCATTTCCGCCGAAGCGCTGTTCAGCCGCACCGCCCGCCTGCAACGTGTCGACATTCGCAAGCCTGCGCGGGTTGTCGGCACCACTACGGTTTCGAGTCTGCAATCGGGTCTTTACTATGGCTATCTCGGCCTGGTGGACGGCGTTCTAGAGCGATTGCTTGGAGAGCTGGGCACAGCCAAAGTGGTAGCCACGGGAGGGCTAGCATCGCTTTTCGGGGCGGGATCGAAGCACATTCAGCAAGTGAATGAATTCTTGACGCTCGAAGGACTGCGCATCCTGTGGGAAAGAAATTCGACACAGCCGGCGGATTCCGTTCGTGCAAAACCGCGATCCGGAACGGCGGCTCGATCTCGATAGGCGATTCCGTTCATGATGTTCGATGAGCGGAAATATCGACCCGCTCCGCCGAAAGGCGAGAGAGGCCAGGCCGACTGCTGCGAGCTACTCACCTTGCATAACTATTTCAACTACTTCACCGAAATCGAAGACCAGTTCCAACGCCGGCGGGGAGGCATCCTGCTGCTTTCTACTCTTGATTGGGCGTTGATTGAAACCTGGAAAGACGCGGGCATTCCGCTTGAAGCGGTTCTGCGTGGCATCGATGCGGCCTTTGACCGCTATGACCAGCGGCCTTCAAAATCGAAGAAAGTGAACAGCCTTGCCTATTGCGCCCAGGAAGTCCTCATAGCAGCCGAGGAGATGAAGGAAGCAGCGGTTGGAACCGCCCCTCAATCAAAGCGCGCAGCGGGTTTCGATTCCAACGAAATTGCTCAGTTTCTGCGCCGCTGCGCGCAGGCGCTGCAAGCGGCCAAACTGCCGTCACGGCCAGGAGTGGCGCCCGAAACCGTAGCCCGCGAGATCGCTGATACGCTGCAGAGTATAGCTGGCGAGATTTCCGCAAACTCCGCTCCCAGCCGACTGGAAGATCTCGAACGCCGCCTCAGCGTGGTGGAAGAAAAGCTTTTTGCAGTCCTTCTAGCCGCGGTGCCGGACGACGAGGTCGTCTCTGTGCGCGCCCAGGCTGACCGCGAACTGGCGCCATATCGCAGCAAAATGACGCCTGGACAAGTAGAGCAACTGCAAAAGCAATTCCTCCGAAAGAAGCTGCTGGAAAAATACAACTTGCCCAGGCTGAGTCTGTTCTACATGTGAGACAAGCTGCGCTCAGCGATGGGGGTCGATTATGACTCCCGGCGACGAGCCACCAATTGCGAGCTGCCCATCCACATAGGCTTCATAGAAATGCAAGCCGGGCGGGGCCGCTTGCTTCACAAATGCGTTGGCTGTGTTTCCGGCCGTCGATAAGCCCTCGAAAATGTCGTTCGGCAGGTCCAGCTTGAGATCGTGGCACCGGCCCACTGCTTGCCAGCTGACCTCCTGACCGGGAGATACCGGCTTCAACGGGTCGGTTACGATCCAATCTCCGGGAGTATTTTCTCCCTGAGATTGTCTCGCGAAGAAACAGATGAATATCTTTTCTTCTCGCGCAACTTCTCGGCACTCCTCGGGCGTGAGTTTCGCGTGTGTCAGTGTTCTTGGCGGCCTGCGTGTTTTCATTACCGTTGCCTCTCGCATAGTTCCTCCTCATGAATTCGGGCGTACGGCTGTGTGCTGCACGAGCTCTTTGTAGCGGCGTTGCTCTCGAAGACCTTGAAAAGTTGGGTCATGCTGGATATCTGAAATGGAGTAGCCCCTTCGAACCGCCTGCTCCAAGCAGTTCAGCGCCGCCTCGTGGTCCCCGTTTTGTTCATAGACTTCAGCGGAGCGGAACAAGATTTGCGGATCGGACGGCGACAATGAGTGCGCGCGGCGAACAAAATCAGCAGCCTCTTTGCGTTTGCCAAGCATTGAATCGCATAAGGCAAGCTCGACCATTAAGTTCGGATCGCGAGGACTGATCTTGATTTGCGCCGCCAAAAGATCAGCACCGTGTTGATACGCGGGGGTGGCTTTGTCTCGAATGCCCGCCCAATAATAGGCGTCTCCAAGGTTGCGCCAGACTCGCCCATCTCGATCGTTCAGTTCGAGCGCCTTCTCAAATGAGGCCGCCGATTCTGTATAACGGGCTTCGGAGAAATACAACGTGCCGAGATTTGCAAATGCCCGATAATTCGGCTCGATGGACAGGGATTTCTTGAGTCCTTCTTCGGCTTCCTGCGTTTTTCCCTGGAGCAGGTAAACGCCACTCAAATTCGAATATCCACGAACGTTTTCAGGGACAAGCTCGACGACGCGACGAAACTGGGCGACGGCTTCGTCATAGCGTGCTTTTCTCGCGTAAAAAACGCCCAGAGCCGAGTATCCTCCCCAGTAGTCCTTGCGCATTTCAATGGCTTTTTTGTAGGCAGCCTCAGCTTCCGCAGTCTTGCCTGATGCGTCGTATGAAGCCGCCAGCCCACGATACGCGGCATCACTGCTGGAGTCTAATTCCGCTGCTCGCTGAAATTCCTTTATAGCGTCCGCATATTTGCTTGTGCCCTGGTCGATCAGGCCGAGAGTGACATGCACAGGCGCGACTTGGTCATTCAATTGTTGGGCGTGACGAGCCGCTTCGGTGGCCTTGGTAAGCCAACTCTCGTCCTTGGTCTCCTCATACAATCGCCAGTAGGCCTCGGCAGTTCCGGCGAGCGCTGGTGCGAAACCGGGATCGCGCTCTATGGCAGAGTGGAACAGCGCAACCGCAGCTTGCAGGCTGGTGACATTCTGATACTCCTGCAGATATCCAATACCGCGGACGTAGTATTGATAAGCGTCGGGGTGAGCCGTGTCGTTGGGGGTCGCTGTTTTTTGATCGTGGGGCCGCAGTTCGCCGGCCACCATACTCAGGAGTCCGTCGGCCACGCGGCGCTCTACTGAAAGTAGATCATCCAGATTGGCCTTAACGAAATCAGCGCTCACGCTGCGCCGGCTGGTCGCGTCTACAAGGCTGTACATGACCTGATTGCCGGCAAAATCCCAGCTGCCTTCGACCACCAGATTCACACCAAGCTTTTTCCGTGCGTCCCCGATGGAACTTACACCTTGGGTGCGGACCTCGCTGGCGGGAACAACTTGAACTCCGTACTGGCTGCTCATTTGCGTCAGTCGGGTGGTGAGCAAGTCGGTCAATCCACGACAGAGGACCTGATTGTCGCGGTTACCTCCAATTGCGTCGAAGGGGAGCACGGCCACTACCCTCGGAGTGTTTGGTGGAACGGGATGGGTAGTCCACGCTTTCCAGCGGAGTGTCCCAACTTCGAGCGCCGCTAATAGCACCAGTACCGTAACCAGCGCGCCTGTCAGCCACCGCGGAGTGACTCGGCGCCGTGGCAGCAATGGTACTTGCTCGAATTTTTTCCCGGAAATGAGGCGCTGTAAGTCAACTTTGAGTTCGCGCGCGCTCTGGTAGCGTAAGCCCGGATCCTTGTCCATGGCCTTGCGAATGATGGTCTCAAGCTCGGGAGAAACGGTGGGATTCACTGACCGCACCGAAGCAGGCTCGCTTTCCAGAATGGATCTCAACAGAGATGCAACCGAATTTCCCGCATGTGCGCGCCGGCCGGTTGCCATCTCATAAAGCACTACACCACACGAATACAGATCCGAGCGGCTGTCGACCGCCGGCGTATCTGACAGTTGCTCCGGCGCAACGTAAGGCAAGGTTCCCGAGACGGCAAGTCTTCCCGTAGTAGTGTCAGTCTGCGCGTCACCGGTTAGCAGACGGGCCAAACCAAAATCGAGCATCTTGAGTTGGCCGTTAGAGCTAATCAGAATATTGGCCGGCTTTAAGTCGCGATGAATAACTCCGTTCTTATGGGCCTCTTCTAATGCGCCAGTAAGCTGAATCGCGAGATCGAGAAGCTCTGATTCGCGCAGCGGGCCGCGTGCCAGCTTGCTCGCCAGCGAGACACCAGAGACGTACTCCATGACCAGAAAATCGACATCACTGTCGGTTTCAAAGCCATGCAAGGTTGCGATGTTCGGATGATTCAGCCTGGCAAGTGTCAAAGCTTCATGGCGAAAACGACGACGTGCTGATTCGTCGGAGACGACGTTGTGTGGCAACAACTTAAGCGCGACCTCGCGCTGCAGTTGCTCATCGCGCGCGCGATAGACGACGCCCATCCCGCCTTCGCCGATCCGATCCAAAAGACGGTAGTGTCCGAGAATTTCGCCGAGAATGGGCTTGGAAGCCATCTTCCCCCGTTGGGGCTGGTTTGCAGCGGGAAGCCGACCGAAGTTGCTGCGGGAATTGTTATCCCTGGCGAGGGCAAAAGCAAGCTAAATGTCGACGGGAGATGGATATCGCAGGTTGAGCGAGTTCTACGGTCGCAGGTCCAGGATTGTCCCCTTACCATCCGGTTGCCATGAGCCTGCGAGCGGCTTTGATCCCGCATTTCTGGTAATTGTCATATGCAGCCGCCGCCCGTTCCCGGATTTGTTGGTTGTCTTCACCCAGTATCCAGCCATCGACCGCACTTTTCAGGGTGTACGCCTCAGGGGCCATCAGGTTGGTCGTCCACAGCAGAGGGTATGCGCCTGATTGCCGGACGGCATCGGCAAAATAGAGCTTACTGGCGCAGGCAAGAATGATCGCCTGGCGGGTCCAGTGGTCTTTCTGGCGAGAGATTCTGGGCAAGTGAAAATCCATTAAGCCATCGTGCCCGATATATGCGACCAGGCTGGAACCACCCCGCGCCTGCAGCGTTATTAATCCAGGGCCATCCTTCACGCGCATGGTTTCCCACCCTAATCCTGAGGCGGCGTCCAGGAAGTCCAGAATCGCAGTTTGGATTTCCCGGCCCCGATACGCATCCGCGATGAGGTACACATCCCCGCCACGATGTTTGAAAATGCAACGCTCCAGGACTTCGCCCTTGGGCTTTTGCCCCCACGGGAGCAGCTTCCAGTCGCCGCTGCGGACAAGAAATGTTTTGACTCCGTACGCGGAGCCCCAATATAGATTGTGCTCCGGGTCTTCGCCGTTCCCCAGCTTTGCCGGAACCGGCACAATTCCCTGATTCGCGTTGTCTGCCAGGGCGACAAAGACATGAATCGTACGTGGGGAACTTTGCGAAAGCAGCGATGCGCTGATCAGCAACAGCACAAGCGGTAATGCCAAACAGCTGCGCAGCTTCAAGTTATCACTCCAGTGCGCTACATCTTTCCATGAAACACATACACCAGCTCTATCAGCAGGATAAGCACGACTAAGAATTCGAGCCAGAATGTACGTGACTGGTGAAACTCATCGATCAAGAAGCGGTACAGGTCTTCCGAGGTCTGCAATTTTTGCTGTACCAGGCTCTTGTAGTCGGGGACCCCGATTTTGGTCGCCGCCAGGCGATAGAGACGGGCGGAAAACATATCGCTCAAGAACTTAATAGCGTTGTCGACCCGTTCGGTCAGCTCAGTAACTTCCAGCAACAAGGTCTGCAGACGCGAGGCTTCACGAGGCAGGCGCCAGCGGCCAATTAACGCAGTGCGTTTCTCAAGCGAGTCGTAAACCCGCGCCAGTTCGCGGGTGAGCAGCTCATCGTAATGACGGAATTCGAGCAACTGCGTGTTAGCGTACTCCAGCAATTGCATTGTGCTTTCGGAACCCGCCGCTGAGTCGTACACAAAAGCGGCATTCCAGCCCAGAACCGCAAGATCGTTCGGGTAATATGACATCCCCGATTGCACGACCTCGCGGCGCTCATCATCGGACAGCACAGCGTTCTCACCGCGGACTACCTGAGCAATCTGCTGCCCGCATGAGCTGAGGAGATGGGCAGCGGTCGGATTGCCGGCAATCTCGCGCATGAAGAAGATGAAGTAGTCCTCGCTGAGCCATTTGTTGTAAGGCTTCTCCAGCGCAGGCCGCGCACGAGCAAGTTTTTCCTTTGCGATTTCTTCAGCGCGGCTGGGCAGGTCGGTGCCGGAAATCCAGCGGCAGGAGAGCGAGATGAGGTCGGGCCATTCGCCGGCAAAGGGAAACTCGAATAGCACGCTTAAAACGCCATAGTCGTAATACTTTACCCGCACTTTCGCCTGCGCCTCGCCAGGAAATTCTGCGTCCTCAACCACCGGAGGCCTCTCGAAAAATAATTGCTCGGCTGCGGCGTGCTTCATGCCCTCGCCCAGGCGGCGAGCGCCCAGAATGGAGCGCAGTTCATCGAGCCGGATCTCCTCGCAGATATCAAACAGGAAGAGTGCGACGGCCGAACCACGCAGCGACGCATTGGGGGGTGAACTCACTGGCGAACAAGTCTAACTCCGCTACGACGATTCAGCGAACAGCGCTCTCAGAGTTTGGCATTTAGAATTCAGATCGTGCAGCTGAAGATTGAAAAGCCGGTGTATGGCGGTGATGGACTGGCGAGGCTTCCCGCGGACGAGAAGGGCCCAGGCAAAAGCGTATTCGTGCCGTTCGCGCTGGAAGGCGAATTGGTCGAAGCGGAACTCATCGAACAAAAGCCGGGATTTGCACGCGCAAAATTAGAAAGTGTTGTCACACCATCTTCAGCCCGGGTGGTGGCTGAATGTCCTTACTTCGGACACTGCGGGGGCTGCCAGTATCAGCATTCGAGTTATGAACATCAACTGCAGATGAAGGCGGCCATCCTGCGCGAAACCCTGCAGCGGACGGGCAAGATCGAACTGCCGTGCGAACTGAGGATTCATCCATCTCCGCCTTGGAATTACCGCAATCGCACGCGTCTAAAGGTGCGGACTGCGCCCGAGTTTGCGCTGGGGTATCACCGGTTCCGCTCACATGATTTTTTGGCGGTGAAGCAATGTCCGATCAGTTCGCCGTTGATTGACCGCGCAATAAAGGCCATTACAACTCTTGGAACTGGCGAGCATTTAGGGGGCGAATTGCAGGAACTCGAATTGTTCGCAAACCAGGCCGATGACACCCTGCTCGCGGAAGCTTACTGCACCTCCGGCACAGTTCAGGATGACGCGATCAAATTGGCTGAGAAACTGAAAGCATCACTGCCGGAAATAGTGGGCGTAACCGTCTTTGACGCAACCCACGCTTCGCAGCCTAAATATCTGGGACACGCCGGAGATACGCATCTTTCGTATCAAACCGAGGCCTTTACTTATCGGGTCAGCGCCGGCAGTTTTTTCCAGGTCAACCGCTGGCTGATAGACCAATTAGTGGGGCTGGTCACGGCAAATGCCGCGGGCAAAAGCGTCGTCGATCTTTACGCTGGCGTAGGCCTTTTCTCGACAGTGCTGGCCCGAAGTTTTGCACAGGTGATCGCGGTTGAAGCATCACAGACTTCCTTTTCCGACTTGCGTCACAATGCGCCGCAGGGGGTAATGGCAGTCCGGGCCACGACGGAACAGTTCCTGGACAAGGAGTCGCTGCGTCCTGATTTCGTTGTCGTCGATCCCCCACGCGGAGGGCTGGGCGAGCGTAATGTCCGAAATCTGGTCAAGATGAATCCGGCTCGCATAACCTACGTGTCGTGCGATCCGTCCACCTTGGCGCGTGATCTGCGGACCTTTGTGGGCCTGGGTTACAGAATCGAAGGGGCCGATTTCATCGATCTGTTTCCGCAGACTTACCACATTGAAAGCGTTTTTCGCCTGGCCCGCTAGTATCGCCCTCCAGTGCCAAGGAATTCCTTCGTCTCCTTCGTGGGTAGAAGAATAATCAACCACGAAGGGCACGAAGGTACACGAAGGAAAGCCAACCACTTTGCCTACTGGATCCACACCCGCTTTCGCACTTGCGTTGCGACGGGCCAGGCACTTCACAGTTTTTGGCAGACGCGCGGGGCCTGGACAGATCGCCGCAATGTCGGCGGCCCCGCGCGCGCCCTTGCTCTGGGCGGCGATGGCGTTTGCCCTCGGACTCTTGATCGGCAAGTATGCATGGCGTCCGCCGCTTTGGTGGCTGGTTGCAGCATGTTTTTTCATTTTTGCAGCAGCCTATTTTGTGAGGCGTAGAACTTGGATTTCCTGCATCCTGGTTCTTGGGGCATTTACTTTCGCCGGTGCGCTCACAATTCAAACAAACAATGCAGCTAACGCAGACCTTGGCCCGGTATGGCTAGGCGATGGCAATCCTGTGGTAGTGACCGGGCATGTCGTAGCCGAGGGCATGTTGCAACCGGATGGGGCGGGCGGGCTGCGTCAGCAGATCGATGTTGCGTCTGAAACGATTCAAGCCGGAGAATCTGCACGTCCGGTCAGTGCCGGAATTCGAGCCAACATCTACTCCAAAACCGGCACGGAAGACGAGGGAGAGAAGCTAGCGGAGATCAGTGACGAACTTCGCAGCCGGGCGATGCGATTGTTCAAGTATGGGGAGCGGATCAGGTTTTCTGCGGTATTGAATCCTCCTCACAATTTTCAAAATTCCGGCGCCTTCGACTATGCAGGATATTTACGTGACCAGGGCATTGTCGCAACCGCCTCAGTAAAGTCTGGGGAGATTGAATCCCTGCCAGGGTTCTCCGGCAGCCGCATCAGTTCTTACCTTGCACACGCACGCCACAGCATAATCACCAGAATCCACGCGCTATGGCCCGAGCAGTCGGCCGCGCTACTCGATGCCATGCTCATAGGCGAGAAGTCATTCATTGAACGCCCCACACGTGTCGACTTCCAGCGCTCGGGCACTTATCACATGCTGATCGTCGCAGGATTACATGTTGGCATTTTGGCCATGTTTACGATGTGGCTGCTTGGGCGGATAGGCTGTAGCGATATTGCTGCCAGCGCACTCACCATGGCGCTCATTGTGATTTACGCAGCGCTAACCAAAGAGAGTTCACCGGTGTGGCGAGCAGCACTGATGCTCTGTGTTTACGTTATCACCCGCTTCCTCTATCGCAAACGAGCTGTACTCAATGCGCTAGGCGTGGCGGCGTTGGCCTTGCTGGTTTTGAATCCAAATATCCTGCTCGGTGCCAGCTTTCAGATGAGCTTTTTATGCGTGGCCTTGATTGCCGGCATAGCGGTGCCATTCATGGAGCGCACGATCGAACCTTACGTGCGTGGATTACGCAACCTGGATGCGCTTGCTTATGATCGCTCTCTTCCACCCCGGGTCGCACAATTTCGTCTTGACATCAGGCTCATTCTGAATCGAGCCGGCATGATCGTCGGCGGAACCTGGCCTCGAAGGCTGCTCGCGTTGGGCCTTCGTGCGACTTTCCGTTTTGCTGAACTCACGTTGGTCTCTGCAGTGATGCAGTTTGGCATGGCGTTGCCTATGGCGTATTACTTCCATCGCGCAACGTCAGTCTCAACTCTTGCCAATTTGTTGGCCGTTCCGCTACTGCAATTGCTCATGCCCATGGCGGCCGGGGCAATTGGTATTAGTTATGTGTCTCTGTGGCTGGCAAGAATTCCCGCCAGTCTCTCGGCAGCCGCGCTGGCCGGAATTACCGGAACTGTCAGCTGGCTTGGCGGATTGCAAATCGCGGACATGCGACGGCCTACGCCAGGCTTGGCGGTCGTGATTGTTTCTGGGCTGGCAATTGTTCTGTCAGTACTTGTCTTCCGGAGGCGAACTCGATTTTCGCTCATGGGAATTGGCGTGCTTGCGGCCGGCGCTGTTTGTGTGTGGACCATCCCGCCACACCAGCAAATTCGCCCCGGCATTCTGGAGCTGACTGCCATCGACGTCGGGCAGGGCGACTCGCTGCTGTTGGTGCTGCCTGATGGACGCAAGCTGCTGGTGGACGCAGGCGGCCTTCCGTTTTGGACCCATTCGCAAATGGACATCGGCGAAGACGTGGTCTCGCCTTATCTCTGGTCACGAGGAATTTCGCATATCGACGCGATCGCGCTCACTCATGCACACGCCGATCACATGGGCGGGTTTCCCGCGGTGATTGCGAATTTCCATCAGCGCGAGCTTTGGCTGCCGGTTGGAGTTCCTGACCAGGAAATTAGGGATCTGCTCAGCCGCGCCGAGCGTTCGAATGTGAAAATCATTTATCGCAAGGCCGGCGACACTTTCGTTTTCGGCGGCGCACAGATCAGAGTGCTGGCGCCTGACCCGGAGTTCCCAATTCGCGTGGCGCATCGGAACGATGAATCTCTGGTTATGAAGATAAGCCTCGGGAAAACATCTACCTTGCTCGAAGCCGACGCTGAGAGAGGGACGGAGAGGCTAGTTGCGTCAGAGCAACCCGGAGCTGACGTGTTGAAGGTGGCGCACCACCGAAGCTTGACCTCCAGTGAGCCTGAATTGCTGGCCGCGGTTCATCCCAAATTCGCAGTGATCTCTGTCGGCGTTCGCAACGTTTATCACCACCCGCGTTTGGAAGTGTTGAGCCGTCTGCAACAAGCTAACGTGATCACGTACCGGACCGATACGGATGGTGCTACAACGTTCTTTCTGGATGGTTCAAAAGTTACGGCTCAATCTTTTTCTCTTCACTAACTCTCTTCACTGACTTTCTTCGCCGGGATCGTTCTCGCTCGCGGCCTCGAGGGCGGCTTCATCGAAATCAGCTTCTTCCGCCTGCTCTTGCGCGGGCGAGCGCTGGGATTCTGCAATCAACTGGAGTGCGCGTTCGGCATCTTCCTCGCGCACCAGGATCCCGACTCCGCCCAACGGCAGCACATCGGGCGAATTCTCGGATTCGCCAATCTGGCAGTCAATGCCCGCAGATTCGAGCAAGCCGCGCACCACCAGCGCCTCGCTTTCCTGTTCCGTAGCAAATACGCGAACTAGTCTTTCGTTAGGATCGGGCAGAGCGGCAGCTCCTTCGACCATTGTCATACCTCCAAATTCGACCTTTGATTCTAGACCCAAATCGGTTCTGCAGGTTGTCTCACCGGGCCGGTACCCAACGAGGTTCGACGTTAGTTGTTCTGTTGCATCACTTGCAAGATGCATATTACATAGCCAAGTAGCGCTGGAGAATGCTGCGATTGCCGGTAAACGTGACTAGCCCAGGAGAACGGCGCAACGGCGGCCCGAGGACCTACATCTAACTAGCAGTCCGTCAAATCCCGCGCGGGGAGCGGGGGAGAGTAGTTTGGGAGATATTCCGGCCAGCGATGTTCATCAGGAAGCGCTTAAAATCCGCCGCCTGCAAATCATGATCAGCATGGTAATGTCCGTGATCAGCCAGGATCCCAACCTGACCATCGAGGAAGCTTCAGAGCTGGCAGCGGGAGCGAAGCGCGCGGCCCTAGCGATGTTCCCGGACAAAGAATTAGCCTATGACATCCTTTACAAGCCGCGTTTGCAGCGCCTGATGAACGAACGTTTTCACCTTCAGTAAGAACTCCCAACTGTGGCGTCGCCGTCGAGTGCCACCAGATATCACTCGTGGCGATGCGGTAACTTGCAAGACAGCTCGTCCTCGTTACATCAGTAACTTGTTCGCGCACACCGGCGTACCTACCATGCCAGTATGAGTTACAAATCCCTCCTTTTCTGCCCGGATGAGAGGACTGCGCGGCTGGTGACCCAGGTCTTGAAGGAGCTGGAGTTTGCGGTCGAGTCGGCAAATGAGCCGTTTGCTGCGGTGAAAAAGCTGGAAGTGGAACGCTTCGATGCCCTAATTGTGGACTGCCAGAACGAGCAGGATGCGTCGTTGTTGTTCAAGACCGCACGAAATTCTAGTCAGAATCACAGCTCGCTTTCGGTGGCGGTAGTCGAGGGGCAAGCGGGAGTAGCCAAGGCATTCCGCATCGGGGCAAACCTGGTGTTAACCAAGCCCATCAATGTTGAGCAGTCGAAAGGCACGTTGCGGGTCGCGAGGGGTCTACTGCGGAAGACCGACACAAAGGCACCCGCGCCCTCGGCCTCTGCCAAACCGTTCCTAGAAGTCCCTGCAGCTCCGCAGTCCACCCGGTCGGAATTTAGCAGTGAGTCAGTCGCCACAAAGGGGAGTTCGGGCGCTGTGAATACACCAGAAGCGCCCTTTTCCGCGCTTGAAGTCGAGCCTGAGCCGTTGCCAGAGACTGAGGCCGCTGAAGTTGCTGTGTTGGAATCCTTGCCACAGCTTCCCAGCGCTGCGACAGAGCAAAGTGGGACAACAGTAGCGCGGGCGGAAGCACAACCAATCGCCGCCGGCACCTCAGGGCACGCGGCGGCAGTCGCACCGGCTCTCGAGAAAAATGAGCCAGTAGTCGCCCTCAAGCCTTCGCTCATGCCTCCTATGGTGACGAACGAACCCATCGTGGTTGAAAATCGGGTTGGTGAGGGGGTCCACTACATAGCAGATGCGCCGGCGTTTTCGACTTTGGAAAGGCCACAGCAAGGCGGCGGAGCAAGATTTTTTAAAATCGCCGTACTCGTGCTTGTAGTCGGCGCGGCGGTCTATTTGGGCTGGCAGAAGCTACAGCCATTGCAGTATCTGCAGCGCATTCGTGCGGCCCACACTTCGAGCCCGCCCGAGATCCCAGCGACGCCGCAGCAGGTCCCGGCAGCGACAGCGGAACCGTCTCCGGCACCGGTTCCTCCTGCACAGGAGCCGTCGGTTAAGCTAGCGCCGGAGGACGAGATTTCTGCTTCTCAGCCCGCTAGTTCACCTCATCGTGACAACCCTGACAGTATCGAAATACAGGAACTACCAATGTCGCGCGACAAGAACGTGGCGATTAAGCCTCAGCCCGTGCCCTTCCTGGTAAAGCCGGATACGGCAAGCAGGAAAACCGGCAAAGCTCCGCCTGCGCCACCGCCGGTGCAAGTATCGGCGATTAATCCATCGAGCTCCGCAATTGAAAGTCTCGCCACACCTACGGCGGCCATTCCGACGCTGGCACCCGCATCACTACGGGTCTCGCAAGGCGTGTCGCAGGGCCTAATCCTCAAGAAAGTTCCTCCAGCCTATCCATCAATGGCACTACAGCTGCGCAAGGAAGGTGCGGTCGAGTTGCTGGCCACCATCAGCAAACAGGGTGTTATCACGAATGTGAAGGTGATCAGTGGCGACGCCATGCTGGCGAGACCCGCAGCAGACGCGGTCCGGCAATGGAAATACCGGCCTTATCTACTGAATGGCGAGCCGGTCGAAATCCAGACGCAAATCACGATCAACTTCAAAGTTCCTCGTTAGTAAAACCCGCATCACGGCACAATACGTATTGCAGGGCAGGTACTGCGTCGGTCCACTCCTCGATATAATTGAGAGAGGTTCGCGCATTCTGATTTACATCTGCGCGCCTGTGCTCAACTCTCATGGACTTCCGCTTAGTCAGCGATTACAAGCCACAAGGCGACCAGGCAACAGCCATCCAGTCGCTAGCCCGTGGTGTATTCGATCGCGAGCAACACCAGGTACTGCTGGGCGTAACCGGATCAGGCAAGACCTACACCATGGCGAAGGTGATCGAACAGATCAACCGTCCCACGCTGGTCATGGCCCACAACAAGACATTGGCCGCGCAGCTTTATCACGAATTCAAGAACTTCTTCCCGCAAAACGCAGTTGAATATTTTGTATCGTATTACGACTATTACCAGCCCGAGGCTTATGTTCCCGCGGCGGACCTGTACATCGAGAAGGAAGCAACCATCAACGATGAACTCGACAAGCTCCGCCTGTCCGCGACCCGTTCGCTGTTCGAACGCCGCGATGTACTGATTGTGGCTTCAGTGAGCTGCATCTATGGCCTCGGCTCACCTGAAGCTTATTACGGCATGCTGCTGTTCCTGGAAAAGGGCCAGAAGATCAAGCGCGAGGACATTACGCGGAAACTGGTCGAGATTCTCTATGAACGCAATGACGGTGACTTTCGGCGTGGAACTTTTCGCGTGCGCGGCGACGTGATTGAAGTCTTTCCCACCTATGACGACATGGCATATCGAATCGAGCTATGGGGAGACGAGGTCGAATCGCTTTCGCAAATCGATCCGCTTTTTGGAACGGTGAAGCAAAAATACGCGCGGCTGCCGATCTATCCCAAGACGCATTATGTGATGAAGCCAGAGACAAGATCGCACGCGGTCGATTCGATCAAAGAAGAATTGGCCTGGTGGGAAAAAGAACTGGAGAAGCAGGGCCGAGTGGTCGAAGCGCAGCGCGTTCACCAGCGTACGATGTACGACCTCGAAATGATCAAAGCCATGGGTTACTGTCATGGCATCGAGAATTATTCTCGTCATTTTACGGGACGTCTGCCGGGTGAGCCTCCGCCGACGCTGCTCGATTATTTTTCGCGGGATTTCCTGATGTTCATCGATGAGTCGCATCAGACCGTGCCCCAACTGCACGGCATGTATCACGGCGACCGGTCCCGAAAATCGACTCTGGTCGAATACGGATTCCGCTTGCCATCGGCGATGGACAATCGTCCTCTGACGTTTGAGGAATTTGAGCACCGAGCGAATCAGATCGTTTATGTGTCGGCCACGCCCGGACCTTACGAGCTGACGAAATCCGCCGGAGTGGTGGTCGAGCAGATTATCCGTCCCACCGGTCTGGTCGATCCTCCTGTAGAGGTGCGGCCAGTAAAAGGACAAATTGACGATCTGCTGCACGAGATCCGGCAGCGAGTTGAGCGCGGGGAGCGGGTGCTGGTCACAACCTTGACCAAGCGAATGGCGGAAGACCTGGCCGAGTATTACAGCGAAGTCGGCGTGAAATGCCGTTATATGCACTCGGAGATTGAGACCCTCGAGCGAGTAAAGATTCTGCGCGATTTGCGTAAGGGCGAGTTCGATGTGCTGATTGGCATCAATCTTCTGCGGGAGGGTCTCGATCTGCCGGAAGTCTCTCTGGTTGCGATTCTCGATGCCGACAAGGAAGGGTTCCTACGGTCCAGCGGATCGCTGATCCAGACCATTGGCCGCTGCGCACGCAACCTGAATGGACGGGCGGTGCTCTACGCGGATCGAATGACGGACTCAATGACAAAAGCAATGAATGAAACTGACCGCCGCCGCGCCATTCAGGAAGCTTACAACACGGCGAACGGAATCACGCCACAGTCGATCATCAGGCCTCTAGAGATGTCGCTGGCCCGCATTGTGGAAGCTGATTATTCGGACCTGGCCAGCTGCGAAACCGACAGCATTCCCGAATTCCGCAATCAGGAAGATTTGGATACATTCATCGTGAAACTCGAAAACGAAATGCGTGAGACGGCAAAGCACTTCGAGTTCGAGAAAGCGGCAAAGCTGAGGGACAGGATCAAGGAGTTAAGGACGAAAGAGTTCTTATTTGCCTAGAGTCGGCCCCGGACATCCTCTCGCCGTTGCGAATGGGCGATTTTTCTGGCAATTCAGCAGGAATCATTGCGGTGATTGACGAGAACACATCTGGCCGTCCACACTGAAAATAAATGAAAAAGATTCGGGTGGGGGTTCTTTTCGGCGGACGAAGCGGCGAGCATGAGATCTCGCTTCTCTCGGCGGCATCGGTTTTCAAAGCTGTCGACCAGAACAAGTACCAAGTCGTGCCAATCGGTATCACCAAAGAAGGCCGCTGGGTCACGTCTGGCGATGCCGAGCGACTGCTCGCAGGCAAGCCGCTGCAACCTGAGCGGCAGCTTCGCGCTGGAGATCCGGAAACCACAGCTTCCGCCGCGGTGCTGCACAACGGAGAGGCAGTCATAGTTCCTCCGGAGCCGCAGAAAAGCGGGGCCATGACTCCGTTTCAGAGTGAGAGCTTGACGCGTCGCGCCAGTGACCGCGCCATCAACGTTGACGTAATTTTTCCCGTGCTGCACGGAACGTTTGGAGAGGACGGCACCATCCAGGGACTGCTGGAGTTAGCGGATATCCCCTATGTGGGCGCGGGCGTGCTCGGTTCGGCGGCGGGCATGGACAAAGACATCATGAAATCGCTGTTCCATGCCGCGGGGCTTCCGATTGTGAAGCACGTCACGTTTCTGCGCAGCGAGTGGGAGGCTGCACCTAGCAAGATCCAAAGGGCTGTTGAAGCCAAGCTGAAATATCCAGTGTTCGTGAAGCCGGCAAATCTTGGATCGTCAGTTGGAATTTCTAAAGCGCATAACCGCAAAGAACTTGGCCCCGCTATCGATGAAGCCGCGAAGTTTGATCGCAAGATTGTGATCGAGGCGGGGGTTGGAGGCCAGAAAAACAAGGCGCGGGAGATCGAGTGTGCAGTGTTAGGAAATGACCGGCCGGAAGCCTCGGTGCCGGGAGAAATCGTTCCCAGCGCAGAGTTCTACGATTATTCGGCAAAGTATCTTGATGAAGGCTCGCAGCTCATTATTCCAGCAAAGTTAAGCAAGTCGGAAAGTAAGCGCGTGCAGGAACTTGCGGTTGCGGCCTTCCGCGCAGTCGATTGCTCGGGGCTGGCGAGGGTTGATTTCCTGATGGACCCCAAGTCGCGGAAGATATACTTGAACGAGATCAACACTATGCCCGGATTCACTTCCATCAGCATGTATCCCAAGCTGTGGGCGGCTTCTGGCGTGCCGTATCCAGAGTTGATCGAACGCCTGATCAGGCTGGGTATAGACCGCCATACTGAGAAGAAACGAAACCAATATAGCCGGTGACCTGAGACGTTAAGTGTCTGGCTAGATTTCCATTCCCACGTAGCAGATCCGTCCCACAACGTGATCGGCGATGCTTTCGCCATCACCTATGGAAGCGACTTCTACGGCGTAGCTTTGATTGTGCGGACGAAGTACAAGGCTATTTCCGGCGAGCTCCACGTAGCGAATCTTGCATTGCCCTTTCCGTTGGACCGCGTACATGTTCAGTTCGCCTTTGCGGTAGGGCTGCAAGGATGTGTAATGCCGGTCAATCAGCACGGTGGCGCCGGGCAACAGGCGGGGATACATGCTTAGGGCGTCGCCATTCAGTTTAACTGCGACAAAGCGCTCCCAATCCCGGCGGCCATCTTCCATTTCCGAACGGAGTTTTCGGAGAAAACTGCGCTTGACCTTCTGGATCTCGCGCACATTCATGCTCATGATGAGCGGACGAGTTGCGGCCGTGACTCCGTCCACAACAAAAATGTTGTCAAATTCATCTTCACTGGGAGGCGGAATGCTGGCGCGCTTATTCACCTCAGTGGGATCGAGCAAATCGAGAACTGAAAGATGCTGCACGCTGAGCACACGGTCCATTCCATCCAGGCTCAGGCTTCGCTTCCGGTTGAGGAAATTGGAGATGTGCGCCTGCTGGAAGCCGGTTTGCTCGGCCAGGCGCAGTCCAGTTAATTCTCCTTCGTCGATTCGCTCAAGTAGTGCCTTGCGCAGGTTCTCTTGCAACTTTTTGAATCTCATAATGCGGCAGTATAACATGTGGCTATACAAAGGCCACATTTTTTCTGCGCATTGATGTGGGGAATGCTCGATTTCCACAGCGGGAATGCGGGACAGCTCGCGCCTGAATGAACGAACGCGGCTTCAAACTCAACAGCCGCAAGGAAATGCGTATTTCCTTGACGCTGGGAAACTGTTAGCTATAGCATTCGTTTCTCGCTATAACATTAATGTTTTCTCGAGGGGAGAAAGCGGCAATGCATGTCTCAGCTCATCGAACGAAAAGATGCCGGCTTTGTGGAGTTCCGCCGCAAGGTCCGCGACGCGGAGGTGCTGTCCTCTGCCATGGAACGCCTTCTGAATGATATTCAATTCAACGGTAAAGTCAGCGTGGTAGTGCAGAACGGGCGCGTCCTCAAGTCTGGATACGAAGAAGGATATTTTCGCAGCCGGACTTGAGTGAGGCACGCCGTCATAACTGAATAATCCAACACAGGTAGTCGTAAAAGAAACGAGCCCTGTATCCGGCAAACCCCGGTACAGGGCTTTTTTTATCTCACATTTCGCGGAGGGCTTATGGAGAACTGGGAACAATATGCACTGAAGTTGGAGTTGAAATATTGCGAACGCTGCGGCGGGTTGTGGCTGCGGCCTAAAGGCTCGGACCTAAGTTTCTGTGCCGGCTGCGCGAAGGCGCTTGCCGGACTGGTGGCGGTTTGGCCGCGTGCAGGGCAAAGCAACTCAACAAGGCGGACCGGGAAAACTCCCGAACCGCAAGGAACGTTCTGGGGCGAAGGAGGTAACGCGTGAGTATCGATCCCGTCTATGCGTTCGGTGAGACGGCTCCTGCCCGGGGTTTTTCACCGCCGGAACCGCCTATCGTCAACGAATACGAAGGACAAGATCCCGAGATGTGGCTTTACCGTGAGCGCACGATCGGGATTTTGAGACGATACCTGCGGTTCTCGATTGAGGTCGGCCGTCTGCCCTCCATCCTGGGGCGCGAGTTCTTTCGAGCTAAAGTCACGTCGTACCGGATGTCGAGCTTTGAGGATGCAGTGATCTTTGTGCACGACGTGGATCGCACGCTCGAGCGGCTTGTCTTTTTTCACCAACAGGTCATCGCCACGATTATCTTCCAGGAATACACACACGAACAAGCGGCAGAGGTCCTGCAGTGTGGGCGCAGAACGGTCGGCCGCGAATTCAACATAGCAGTCGATTACGTCTCAGAAATGTTTTTGGCGGGAGGACTTTTGAACCGATTACCGGCGATGCCTGTGGAAAAAACTTGTCAAGAGGGGGAAAGCACCGATTTTTCACTAAGTGATTGTAAACAAGCCGAATAAATTTCTGCAAAGTTTGGCCATTTACCCTTTGCAGTCTGCTATTCTAAAAATAGCAGGAGACAGAAATCAGAGCGTCAGAGCGCCCCTCGGGGCGCTCTATTCTTTTTGGGGACGATTGCCGCATGCTCAAGCCAACTCAGTCTCTCAACCCCGATCCGGGGCTTGCAGCCTTGCGACGCGAGATCACCGACCTGGTTACGCGAAACGCGGTGGCCATGGTCCAGAACGCGATTGATGCCGTCAATGACGGCCAATACCAGGCAATCAAGTATTTATTCGAAGTCGTCGGGCTCTACCCTGCCGTAGGAGACGAACACGAGCCGGAAGAGGCATCGCTTGCAGCTATTCTTCTGCAACAGCTTGGACTGCAGGACGCGAGCGTGGCAGAACGCAATGACGACCATCGCGGCACCGGCAACGTGAACGATCCCTTACAATGAAAATATTGCGCCGCAGCGCCGCTGAGTTGCGCTTCCGAACTGCCTTGCAACGGCAAACGGGAATACTGGCTGTTAAACAGCCCGGGAGCGGCGCCGCCAACACGAGGGATTGCTGGATGGATATGACCTGGATCACTGGGCGGCTAGCCTTAGGCGGAGGTATTTGGAATCCCGCGAATATGGGAGAAGTGGCCAGGGCAGGCATTACTCACGTTATCGACATGCAAATGGAGTTTGATGACACTCCGCTTGCCCAGCCACATGGGATTGAAGTGCTGTGGAACCCGACGGATGATGATTTTCAGTCCAAGCCGCCGGAATTATTTCAGCGGGGCGTGGATTTTGCAGGCGAAGCGCTGGCCAGTGACGATAATCGAGTTCTGATCCATTGCGCAGCGGGCGTCCACCGCGCTGCCATGGTGATGCTGGCGGTGCTGTGCTCCCAAGGCTGGGAGATGCAAGCGGCAATGGATGCAATTGTGGCACGCCGCCCAGTCGTGGATTTTCCACAGGTTTACGTGGACAGCGTTGAAAAGTTCTTGCAACAGCAGGTCAGGGCCGGGAAGTAGCTTCTTAGTCATCAGAACATAACGCAAATTTCTGTTCTTGAAACCTCGGAGGAGTTATGGTGCTCGCAGGCCGCCGCCAATGGCGGCTTTTTTATTTGTTTGCCTGGCTGATGACGGCGGCAATTCCTTCCAACTCGCAAACGCCGGCACTAACGACCGTGAGCGACACCGTGTTCCGCGCGAATGGGAATTTCGCTGCCGGCACTCTGCTGATCTCCTGGCCTGCATTCACGACTGCAGATAGCCACCTGGTGGCCGCAGGCTCTACAAGTGTCGTCCTCGGAGCGAACGGCACTTTCACTGTGCAACTGGCGTCCAATACGGGAGCCACACCCTCTGGCGTGGTTTACACGGTCGTATACCAGCTGACAGACGGGACCGTGAAAACTGAATACTGGTCGGTTGGCACTACTTCCCCAGAAAACATTTCGCAGGTGCGGACACTGGTCGGCATCTCGTTCGGAGCCGGCCAGATGGCGACGCAATCCTACGTAAACGCCGCGCTGGCCAATGTCGTCCACTTAACCGAAAGTGAGACCATCACCGGGGCGAAACAATTTGCAGTCTCGCCGGTTCTCCCCACGCCGGTGCAATCCGGGCAGGCAGTCAATAAAGCATATGTCGACGCCTCCGTGGCCAATACCGGATCCGGAAACTTCGTAATGAAATCAGGGGACATCATGACCGGGGCGCTAACGCTCTCCGCTGATCCCAATGCCCCCAATCAGGCGTCCACCAAGCACTATGTTGATGTGAGCAGTGCGCTCAAAGCTGACTTGATTGCAGGTACTGTTCCCGCTTCAGAGCTGGGGAGCGGCACGGCGAACAGCAGCGCCTGCCTTCACGGCGACGCGACATGGAGCGGTTGCGGAAGCGGGAACGGGACTGGCTTAACGCCCGGCATGCAGGCGATAAAGTACGCGACTGATTTTGCCTGGAGCCAGAGCAATGGAGCAAACCTGAGCACAGCGGGGGCAAAGACCGTGACCCTCGCGTCGTGCCCTGCGGGCGTCAGCGGCACCGAGCCGCAGTACTACGTTTACATCTCTGGAACCGGCACTGCGGAAGCCGTCCTGGTCACGGGAGGAACATGTGCGGGAAACAACCAGTCCGGCACGTTGCAGTTCACGACGGCCAACACCCATGCGGCTGGGTATGCGATTGGCAGTGCCTCTAGCGGACTTCAAGAAGCGCTCATAGCAGCCCGTTTCACCCCATCGAATCCCACCGGAAGTTCGCAGTCAGGTAGAGTCATCGTTCCGCCAGGCGAAATCAAAGCTTTCGCCAGAGTTTCGATTCGGGCGTCGAATATCACGGTGGATTTTTCCGGCTCGATCGTTGAGTGCTGGATGAACGATACCTGCATTTTTGTCGGCGATCCTTCTAGCTCGACGCTCTTTGACGACGTAACTCTGCTGAACCCGCGGGGACGTCCTACCGTGGCAGGTGGCCAAAAGCCTTTTATAGAGGTCAACGCGCAAAAGACGCGCGTCCTGAACGTGGCGACCCGCCTGGGCTTTTCGGGAGGAACCTTCGGCACCTACGTGCAAGTTGATGATGATCAGGCTTTCCTTCTCGACGGTCTGGATACGACGATTGGGGGCGGGCTCAGATGTGACAGCACAGTTTGCGAACCCGCCGTATATGCGCCGGGACCATTCAATGTTTTTTCCGCAGTTGGCTGGCTCAAGAACTTAAACATTTCTCTGCAGTGCGGAGGAAACGGCGTTGACTGGGAGAGCGGAAATCCGCTCTAAAGGCATCCATGACTAACCGACCTGATGAAAGCCGGGCTCACGATTCTCCTGGGCGCGCTCTAGTTGTGCGCGTAACCGACAACGATTTCCAATGCGAGGTTCTGGAGAAGCTCGCTCGACTGGAAGCCAAGATGGACATGCTGGTCGGCAATACACAGCCGGGCCGCATCGGTCTAATGGAAACCAAAGTAGCCGCACTGGAACGTAATGACGTGCGTCGTGGAGTGTACGACCGCCTGGTCAATGCCGTGATCACAATCGCGATCAGCGGACTGATTGCCTTCCACGATCACTGGTGGAAGTAGCGGTCGACGAAACCACTCTGTCCGCTTCTCTGCAGAGCCCTTCGTGCATTGAATTGCACAGGTCTGTTCATGAAGAAGTAGTAATTCACCCCGATCTAGTAAACAAGCCGGAGCAACTACATGAAATGCAGTTTGGGGATCGCTGTCCTTGCCTTATCTGTGCTCAGCGGCTGTGCTGCTCGTCGCACGCCGCAAGCCTTCCGCGCCATCCTAAATCCCAACTGTCTCACCGCGCCCATAATTATGCGGGACTGCGATTTTGCCAGCGAACCGCCGCGCTGCCGGCATGTTGAGCTCAGTTATCGGCCGGGCTGCGCAGAAATCCAGGTGACACGGCCGGACCACTCCGCCGCAAAGTAGTTCTTTAGCTAATCAATTCGAAGGCAGCCTCGCTTGATTTCCTAAGCGTCGATTAATTCGCGCGCATTACACGCAATCTGATTTTCCGCAAGCTCTAGAACACAACCCACAAATTTACTTCAGGAGATAACACCATGGACTTCGTCGCGAAGTTGCTGCAAGGACTGTCTTTCGTTCCAGCCGTCGTAAATGGAATCGAGGGACTCTTTGGAAATCGTCCGGGCGAGGAGAAGAAAACAGCCGCCCTGTCATTTCTCGATGCCACGCTCTCCATCAGCGAAGCCCTGGGCAATCGCCAGATCACCGACGAAACCAAGTTTCGCGAAGGCCTGGGACGGATTATTGATGGCGCGGTGGAGTGCCTAAACGCATCGGCATGGGCGCAGCGGGAAGGGGCCGGGGCAACGAAATAGACTTTGCGTTGGTCTTCAGCTACGAATGTTTTTCAATTCGTCTATGACTCGATCCACTTCCTCTTCCGTGTTGTAGTGCACGAAGCCGATGCGCAAGAAGCCGCCATCTGGCTCGACACCGAGGCGCTCGGTCAGGTTGAGGGCGTAGTAATTGCCATCCCACGTGAAAATGCCCTGCTCGCCGAGTTTGGTGGCGAGTTCCAGCGGAGTGTAACCGTCGATTCGCACGGCAAAGGTCGGACAGCGGGAATTGAGGCGGGTTGGATCGGCGATTCCGTACAGCTGTAAGCCGGGGATTTGCGATAGACCGCGCAGCATGAGTCGCATGAGGTGAATCTCTTGGGCGCGGATGGCGCCATAGGCCGAGAGCAGTGCGTCGCGGCGGGTAAGTACGCGAGGGCCGTCACCGTCGGCAGAGTTGTGATTCCCATCCGTCGTCGAGCTTCTCTCGACCGGACGGGCGTGGACGCCCGTCCCCACATGGTCTATGGTGCGCCTGCCCAGTTCTGCCAGATACTCCACGCACGCGGTAATTCCAGCGATGCACTCGTGATTGAGCGTGCCCCATTCCCAACGTTGCGGCACGGCGTTGGTGTTGGCGCGCAGCTTGTATGGCTGCAGCCGAGCCAGATGCTCGCGTTTGCCATACAGCACGCCCATGTGCGGACCGAAAAACTTGTAGGTTGAGCAGGCCAGGAAATCGCAGTCGAGGTCTCGAACGTCAATCGGCCCGTGCGGCGCATAATGCACGGCGTCGATAAACGCCAGAGCTCCAACCTCATGCGCAAGGCGCACTATCGTCTTCACGTCATTGATGGTCCCGACTGCGTTCGATGCGTACCCCGCAGCCACGACCTTCGTTCGCGAATTGATTTTCTGCGCGAGATCTTCCATGTTGAGCGTGCAATCTTCTTCGCGGAAGTCCACCATCTGAATCTTGACTCCGCGTTCTTCGAGCGCGCGCCAGGGAGAGATATTCGCATCGTGGTCGAGAAGCGTCAGCACGATTTCGTCACCCGGCCCCAGTTCGCGTCCAATGGCGCGGCTGATTGCGTAGGTCAGCGAAGTCATGTTCGGGCCGATAACAATTTCGTCCGAGTCGCAGCCGAGAAAGTCAGCCAGTGCCGATCGCGCGCCGGCGATCGTTTGATCGGTGCGGCGGCTGGTGGCATAGGTTCCGCAGGTATTCGCATTGCTAGTGCGAAGGTACTCGGTAATCGCGTCGATGACACATTGCGGCACCTGAGTTCCGCCAGGGCCATCCAGAAACGCCGCTGGTTGGCCGCCCACTTCGAGGGACAACGCGGGGAACTGCGCACGCGCCCAAGTAAGGTCGAGAGGAGCCGCGGCTTCGTTGATGTTGGGAACTTCTAAAGTGGAATGCTTCATAGCCCTGGAAAAAAACTACACCGGCAGGAGTAGAGTCGTGCCCTTCGGCTACTTGCGAAACAACTCTATCCCATCGTGTTGGTGCGCTCTGGCTGGATCTTGTACATGACCCGCTGCTCGCCCGGCTGGCGATAAGGATACTTGTCAGCTCCCAAATACTTCTTGGCCATTTTGTCGATATGCGCATCGGCGCCCTGTTCAGTGATTTCCACCACGCGGCCGCGAATTTCCAAGTACCGATAAGGATTTTCAGGATCGATGACGGCGAGGGCCACGCGCGGATCGCGGCGAATGTTCTTATCCTTCTGGCGCCCTTTGGCCGAATTCACAACCACGAGGTCGCCTTCGAGGTCGCACCAAACCGGAGTGACTTGGGGTGAACCGTCGGGCATCAGCGTGCCCAGACTGGCAAACGCGCGTTTACTGAAAAGATCGCGGTACTTATCAGGAATGGCTTGCGACATGAATCCTCCTTGCGTGGATCACACGCGCAGCATTATAGAACGCACAGAGACTTTGGTGCCTGCTCTGGAGACAGCTGACAACCAGAGCCTCGCAGCAAAAATAGCCAACACCTCACGCTGAGACTGGGAGTGTGCGGACAACTGCAATTTTGCCGGCGGCTCGAAAATTAGTCGACAGTGTGTTTGGCGGTATAACCATCGCGGGCGATTACCTCGTACTTCACATCCTTATGCTTCTGGTCCTGGACCTTGAGTGGCCCGCCGTTATCGGCGACCACTTCAACCTTCAACTTGCGGTAAGTACCGTCGAGTTTCCCATTTGTCGGGCGATAGGCGATGCTGTACTGGTTGCGGATGTCGCCGCCAATGTCTTTAAACGCGTCGACCATGTCGCCTTCGAAGCGGGGCTGGTAAAAGCGTCCGCCGGTCAGTTTGGCAAAAGTCTGTAGTTGATTATCAGCCTGCAGCCAGTCGATCGAGCCCATATGCAAGCTGGACATGCCATGAGAGATACCCGTGCAACCATGGGTCTCACAGTACTCGCGTAACAACCAGCCAATGCTGATGGGGAAGATAGTCACATCGTGAGTGGTCTTGACCTTCTGAGTTATCTGATTCAGATTCAGCTTACTGAAGGTGTCGATCCCAGTGCTGATCAAGATAATGTATTTGTGCCCTTCGATTCGATCCATCCGGTCAAGCGTGTCATACAGCGAGTCGAATAGGTTGGTTTCCGAGAAGCCGGGCATCCTCAAACTATTCAGTCCAGCCATGACCGCATTTTTGTCTTGCGTGAAATCCACCAGGATCTCTGGCTTCATGTCGTAATCAATGGCTGCAACCCAGTCATCCTTTTTCAGCGTGCTGGCAAAAATATATGAAGCTCGAAGCGCATCGACCAGCAGTGGATAAGTAGTCGACGCGAACTCGATCAGCATCACGGCGGTAATTGGCGCCTGCTCAATCTTGAAGTCGCTGATGGTCTGCGGAACCCCATCCTCGAGAACTTTGAAGTTCTCTTTCTTCAGGTTTGAGATGAACTGGCCATTCTTAGTAGTGACCATGACTGGAACCGTAACTAGCGGCACGTCCACGTGGATGGAGTAGTCCGGCATGCCCTCGATCTTTTTCGGCTTAGACGGAGGCGGTGGCGGAGGCGCTTCCGCACCCTTCTTCGGGATGGCGTAGGGACCAGTATCGCTGTTCGGCCCTCCGGCCTCCGGAGGAGATTCCTGCTGGTTGGGATTTTGCTGGGCAGATGGAGAAGGCTCCTGCTGCGGGGGCAGAGCCGCAGAAACTTGCGACAACAATGCCGCGCACATTACGAAGATGAGAAAATCTTTGCAGAAATAAGGGATTCGCCCGATTACTTGTGAAAAAAAGCTGGAAAACATCTAAGGCCTCAATTTACTCCCATGCTAGTATAGACGCAGAGCTTCGCGATTGGGATGTTTGCCCGGCGCCATTTCCAACCGGCAAAGTAAAAGCGAAGTTTATTTTAGTTTCCGGACCGGTTCCCGGCGGTCCTGCGGGGCAAAATGAAACGAACTGCTCTCGCTCTTGCAGTAGTGTATGCGGTTGTACTCTCGTCCTCAGCTCTCGCCCAAACCCAAAAGCCTGTCGAAACCATGCCGCTGGAGCAGATCCATGCGGGCATGCGCGGTGTCGCGTACACCGTTTTTCAGGGTACGAAGCCTGAACCGATGGACGTTGAAGTTCTCGGCATATTGAAGAACGCTAATGGCCCAAAGGGTGACATTATTCTTGTACGGCTTGGCGGGGCGAAGGCTGAGTATACCGGCGTAGTCGCGGGCATGAGCGGCAGTCCGGTTTATTTGAACGGCAAACTCGCAGGCGCGGTGGCGTTCCGTATCGGAGAGTTCTCAAAAGAACCAATCGCCGGCGTAACTCCCATTTCAGAGATGCTGGAGATCAGCGCCCTCGATAGCACGCCGACCGCGGTTCCCGTGGAGGCAAAGTCTGTTCCGAGCCTAGCCGCAAAGACTTCCGGCCCGGGCGCCCCCAGCACATCTGTTCAGAATTTCGCGAACTATTTGAAGCCTATCGAAACACCCCTGGTGTTCAGCGGCTTCTCAGAAGACGCCGTGCAGAAATTCGCCTCACAATTTGCTAGTAACGGAATCGTGCCGGTCATGGGGGTTGGATCGGCGTCAAACGCAAAGCAGCCCGACCCGCTGGTTCCAGGCTCCGCAGTCAGCGCAGTTCTCGTCAGTGGTGACATGAATATTGCTGCCACTTGCACGGTGACTTACATCGATCCCACGCACCTGCTAGCGTGCGGACATCCGCTGTTGCAGTTCGGCGCGGTTGACTTACCGATGACCAAGGCAGAGGTCCTGGCCACTCTTCCCTCCCCCTTTAACGCTTTCAAGATTGTGAACGCGACTGAGACGGTTGGCTCGTTCGTTCAGGACCGTCACACGGGAATCCTTGGCGAATTCTGTAAACAAGCGGAGATGATTCCGGTCACACTGACCATACATGGCGGAACTACTCCAAAGACGTTTCACTATGAAGTCCTGAACAATGCCCGCCTCAGCCCGATTGCGATTTCGACCACTGTTTACAACGCGCTGCATGGGGTGAACGAGTACGGAGACGAAACCACTTACACCATGACTGGTGCGATCAGCGTACAAGGGTTTCCCAAAGTGAAGCTGCAGGATATGTTCGCCAGCGCGGACGGAATGCAACCCGCGGCCCTGCTGGCTGCGACTGCGATCGGCGGCAGTTTTGGACGGATCTTTGACAATCCGTACAGCACGCCAGCAATCACAGGCCTGAATCTCGACTTCGACATAACCAATGATCGCCGCTGGGCGCGGCTCGAGAGCGCGCGCACGGATGTCAGCGAAGCGCGGCCCGGCGATGAAATCACGGTTGAAATTCTCTTGCGGCCATATCGCGGAGAAGCAGTGATCGAACACGTTCCCGTGCGAATTCCAACCTCTGCATCTAAAGGTTCGACCCTGCACGTTCTGGTCAGTGATGGCGACATGCTCGACCGCCTACGCCATGGCCCCAACGGAGCCCAGAAATTAGATTTGGCCTCGACCATCGGCGTGCTCAACAAGCAGCATGTAAATAATCGCGTTTACGTGTCGGTGCTCGACGAAGCGCCTGAAGCCATGGTCGCAGACAAAGTTATGCCGGCGCTGCCCCTCTCGGTAATGAACGTGATGGACGGGATGCAAGGTTCGCAGAACATGACTGTGCTGGGCGAGTCTTCCGTCAGCGAAACGGCGACGAAGCCATTGGAATTTGTGGTCGCCGGGGCACAACTACTGCCCATCACGATTAAGTGAAGAATCCCACAAGATCGAGGCTGGCTCGACTGCACCGTAGCAGGACGCCACTGCTGCAGTAAATGCGATTTTCCCTTATACCCTGAGTTTTTCCCTAATGAGGATCAAACGACCGATGTTGTTAGGCAAACCTGCAAGCTTAGCGCTGATTCTTCTTTCATCGACAATTGGACTTCTTGCCGAGGGTACCCACACCTGGCAGCAATCCACTTACGAAGATTTTGTCAAAGGCACCTCGCATGGCGTGGCCATCTCGAGCGACAACCTGCTGGAACTTGCGCCCTCGTTCAAGCTGATTGCCAGCACACCGTCGAGCGCCGTGTGGGCAACAGTGGTGGGAGCTCGAGGTGAAATTTATGCTGCCACCGGCGCGCCGGCGCGGGTGTACCGCATTGTTCCCGGAGGCCAGCCCACGGCGATTTTTCAACCGCAGGAGTTGCAGGTGCAGTCGCTCGTGGTGGGCAAGAATGGCGTGCTCTTTGCCGCGACAAATCCCGATGGAAAAGTTTACAGGATCGAGCCGCCTGTAGCAGGAACCGTCCAGAACAGCGAGAAACCGAAGACTGACGCCGCCTGGAAATCATCTGTTTATTTCAATCCTGAAAGCAAGTACATTTGGTCGCTCGCGCTCGATGACGGCGGCAATCTTTACGTCGCTACCGGCGATCACGGTCAAATCTTTCGCGTCACTCCCAGCGGCGAACATTCGCTTTTCTTTAAGAGTGACGAGCCTCACATCCGCGTGCTCGCATTTGATGCTCAGGGAAATCTGATCGCCGGCTCCGACGGGAGCGGATTGGTCTATCGCATCACCCCAAAGGGCGATGGCTTTGTGCTTTATAGCGCGCCCAAGCGCGAGATCACGAGCCTGGCAGTGGATGGCGCGGGAAACATTTACGCGGCGGCGGCTGGAGAGAAACGCAGCGGCGGAGCCTCGCCAGCAATGTCGGTTGTAATCCCTAGCGGGGGCGACAAAGCCCCGCCGTCTGGGCCGGAGAATCCTTCCGCCCGGACGCCCGAGTCTGTAACCCTGAGCAGCGGCAACGCCGGCGTTCCCGGAGGCTCCGAAATTTATCGGATCGCCGCTAATGGATCTCCAACCCGGTTATGGAATTCACGGGACAACCTTGTTTATTCTCTCGCCTTCGACGCCAACGGACATCTGCTTGCAGGGACCGGAAACCGCGGACAGGTCTACGAAGTCGCAGGAAGGGAAGACTACTCCGAATTGCTGAAGGCGGGAGCGAACCAAGTTACAGCTTTCACCAAGGCGCCCAACGGCGGGCTTTACGCCTCGACCAGTAATCTGGGCAAGATTTTTCTTCTGAGCGAAGCGCCGGATTCCGATGGCACCTATGAAAGCGACGTGTTTGACGCTCGTGTCTTCTCCAAATGGGGGCGGGCGGAATTTCGAGGCAAGGGCAACGTAGAGCTGTTTGCGCGTAGCGGCAACGTGGACAATCCCGACCGGAACTGGAGCACTTGGAAAAAGATCGACTTGCAAAAAAACGCCGACATCACCGCTCCATCCGCTCGTTTCATTCAGTGGAAAGCGGTCTTGCACCCCGGTGCCGTCGCGCCCAGCGTGGCTAACGTTGCCCTCAACTATTTGCCGCAGAACGTTGTGCCGGAATTCGACGACGTTGTCGTGAGTGCGGGCACGCGCTATCAGTCGCCGCCTCGGCCGCCGAATCTTGATCCCGGCCAGCGTTTTGACCCGCAGCCGAATACCCTGCACGATCGCCAGTACATCGGCGTGAAGTGGACGGTGCGCGACGAAAACGACGACCAGATGGTCTATTCCGTCTACTACCGAGGAGACGGCGAGAACCGTTGGCTGCTGCTGAAAAACGATGTCACCGAGAAGTTTTATTCATTCGACGCTTCCCTGCTCCCGGACGGCGGATACACGATCAAAGTTGTCGCGTCCGATGCGCCCTCGCATTCTCCTGGCGATGCGCTGTCTTCAGGAAAAGAGAGCGACCGCTTTGAGGTCGACACCACGCCTCCGCTGATCGAAGGTCTGAAACACTCGTTGCAGGGCAACGGAATCCGCGTGCAGTTCCGCGCCGTCGACGGCTTCTCTTCGATCAAACGGGCAGAGTATTCGCTCGATGCCGGCGAGTGGCACTACGTGGAACCGGTCGGCCAACTCTCCGACTCGAAATCTGAGAGCTACGATTTTGTAGTGCCACTCTCCGCGGAATCTTCCGGTCAGGAGCACGTGGTCGTGGTCCGCGCCTATGATCGCTACGACAACATGAATTCAGCGAAGTCAGTGGTGCCGGGGAAGTGAAGCGTGGCGTCACTTTCAGAAACTGGCATCGCATCGGCGCACCGCTCAAACGATCTGACCCACCGAAATAGGTTCTTCCTGCACCGGCGTGAGCCTGTCTGCCTTCCGCAGTTCAGGGAAGAGCCACGCCCAGAGTGCAACTACAACAATTGTGCCAACTCCTCCGAGGATCACGGCCGGCACGGTGCCGAACCACTGTGCGGTCACGCCCGACTCGAATTCGCCAAACTCGTTTGAAGCGCCGATGAAGATCATGTCGACGGCGTTGACTCTGCCGCGCACCGCGTCAGGGGTCGCGATCTGCACCAGCGTTCCGCGAATGACCACACTTATCATGTCGCTGGCGCCGACCAGCATCAGCGAAATGAGCGAGAGCACAAAGCTGTGCGAGATCCCGAACACGATAGTGAAGACGCCGAACCCGGCAACGCAGAACAGCATCGTTTTTCCGACTTGACGCCTGAGTGGCTGGTAGGCGAGCAGAACCGCCATCAGCGATGCACCTGTGCCGGGCGCGGCCCGCAGCAGCCCAAGTCCCCAAGGACCGGTATGCAAAATCTCGCGCGCGTATACCGGAAGCAGAGCCACGGCGCCGCCAAGCAGCACTGCGAATAGGTCGAGCGAGATGGAGCCGAAAATGATCTTATGCGTCCATATGTAATTCAGTCCTGCAAGTACCGTACGCACGCTTACTTTCTCCTTTTCCCGAACTGAGGCCCGCACATGAATGCGGGCCAGCGCGGCGGTCGCGATAACGCACGCAATCACAGACGTTATGTAGACGGGCGTCGGACCACGGAACAGTGCATAAACCAATCCGCCAATTGCAGGACCGAGAATGGCAGCGGTGTGATACGCCGACGAGTTCCAGGCGACGGCATTAGGAAAGACTTCGATAGGCACCAGCGACGGAAGCAGCGCGCGTCCCGCCGGGCTGTTGAATGCGCGCATGATACCTAACAGAACGAGCACGGCATAGATTGGCCGGACGCTGTGGGGGCCGATTCGCGTGATCTCGATCAAAAGCGCCGAACACACGGCAAAACCGACGTTGCATATGAGCAAAAGACGTTTTCGGTTGAAGCGATCGGCTGCATGCCCGGCTACCAGGAACAAAAATATATTCGGTAAAAACTGAGCCAGCCCCACATATCCAAGATCGATGGGACGGCGTGTAATCTCGTAGACCTGCCATCCGACTGCGACGGATTGCATTTCGAGCGCGGCAACAATCGAAAAGCGCTCGATCTGATATAGCAGAAAATCAACGTGGCGGAACGCCGCCAGCCCTGCATGGCGATCGGTTTCGGGCATGCTGTTCTAATGTGCCACAGATAGGTAGTGCGCTGATTACTGAATCGTTACCTAAAGCACTGGCAGCGTAATGCCGACGTATCATTGACGAGGTTGAAACCTTAAGATAGCCTCAAGCGTCTAACGAACAAGGGACTTAGAATCAACATGTCTACGAACACCCAATCGGACGCACGCCTGGCTGCATTGCGAGATGCACCGCTCGACAGTTGGATAGCTTTGTCACAAGATGAGAGTAAGATTGTAGCTGTCGGCGCGAGCTTTGAGGAAGTCACGCGTAATAGCGAGAGAGCTGGCGTTGAAGATCCGGTGCTAATCAAGACTCCGAAGTTTTGGTCTCCTCTATCTGTGTGACCCAGAAGGTGCCATACAAGACATTTCCGCTTCCGGGTGGTGGTGTCTCTACGACCGCCGTGCTGAATGTAAACATTGCCCTGCCAGCAAGAAACTCTCCGCGAACAAAGCGCTTTGAAGCCATCATTGACTCGGGGGCGTCGCGCTGCATGTTTCACGCGAGTATCGGAAGATTTATCGGTCTTGATATAGAAAAAGGCGAAATCGAAGAGACTGCCGGAATCACCGGCAACGCGCGAACCTATCTGCACGACATCGTGCTCTACATACCAGGTGGTCCCTTAATCATTCGAGCGGCATTTTCCGAAGAACTTCCGACTGCCGGTCTTCTTGGCATGAATGGATTCTTTGAGCACTTCAAAGTTACGTTCGACCCGACTGGGAAGCATTGCGACCTGGAGCGCATTTTTCAAACTTAGTTTTTAAAATCGCCCTGCCCACAGATGCTCGAAAGAGACGAACGCGTGCGGTCACGCTAGAATGGCACGAAAGCTTTAACCGCAGACCGCGTATAACGGCTCTTGATCCTCATGCGCTTCGAATTCTTTGTCGCATCCCGATACCTTCGCGCCAAGCGCAAACAGGCTGTCATCGGCGTGATTACCGTGATTTCTATCACCGGAGTCGCTGCCGGCGTGGCATCGCTGGTCATCGCCCTTGCCATAAACAACGGGTTCCGGCAGGACTTGCAAGAGCGACTGCTAGGCTCGACGTCGCACGTCAATCTGCTGCGCACCATGGGCGACGGCATCCGCGACTGGCGTCCTCTGATGGATCGCCTGCGCCAACAGCCGCATGTGGTCGCGGTTGCGCCTGACATTTATGAGCAGGTGCTGATTTCACTCGGCCCGCGCGCTCGCGGCGCCGTGCTCAAGGGCATCATCCCCCAGGACGAGAAAAAGGTCAGCGATCTGCTGGATAGCGTAAAGCAAGGTTCGGCCGATGCGCTCGACCAGGATGAAGTGAACGCGGGCGAGGACACCCGCTCCGCACAGACCCGCGCGGCACAGACAACCTCCGATGTGGACTCATTCACTGTCGTGCAGCAGCGTCGCGCTGCCATGCCACCCATTATTCTCGGAAAAGATATGGCCGACGAACTCGGCGCCCGAGTCGGATCCGTGGTCCTGGTCACCAGTCCGCAGGGAGAGCTGACGCCCTTTGGTCTGGTGCCGAAGTATAGCCGCTTTCGAGTGGTCGGGATTTTTGATTCGGGCTTCTACGATTACGACTCGTCGTGGTCGTTCACCCGGCTTTCCGATGCGCAGCGACTGTTTGCCCTCGGCGATGTGATTCAGATCATCGAGTTCAAGATTGACGATATCTATCAGGCCGCGCAAGTGGGAAGAGATCTCGAACAGGCTGCCGGCCCCGGCTTCATGACCACGAATTGGATGGAGCAGAACAGGCCCCTGTTCCGTGCTCTGCGACTCGAACGCCTGGTCACGTTTATCACAGTCGGCCTCATCGTTTTCGTTGCCGCACTGAATATTCTGATCTCTCTAACCATGATGGTGATGGAAAAAACCCGCGACATTGCGGTGCTCATGTCAATGGGTACGCGCAAAGCCCAGGTGCGCAGAATCTTCATCGCCCAGGGCGCACTTATTGGGCTGGTCGGCACTGCCATCGGCCTGGTTCTGGGATACGCGCTTTCCTGGCTGGGCGGACACTATCATCTGTTCTCGCTCGCGCCCGAAGTTTATTCGATCAACTACGTTCCCTTTGCCCCCCGCGTAATCGACGGAGTCCTGGTTGCCGTGGTCGCGGTGGGAACGTCGCTGATCGCGACCATCTATCCTTCCTGGTCGGCGGCGCGAATTTTGCCTGCGGAAGCTTTGAGATACGAGTAGCATACCGCACCGGATTCTGTCGCTCGATGATTGTCAACCCGATGATTTCTCAAGCCAGGGATTTCTCAGCCCAGGGATTCGATCTTCGGGGTCGCGTCCAACAGTGATGCAGTATAGGGATGCTGTGGGTTACTGACAACCTGCTCGGTTGAGTCGATCTCCACGATCTGGCCCTGGTACATGACCGCGATCCGCGTCGAAAGGTATCTGACCACCGGCATGGAATGCGAGATGAATAGATAAGTAAGACCGAAATCGCGCTGCAATTCAGCCAGCAGGTTGACGATCTGCGCGCCAACGCTCACGTCGAGCGCCGAAACCGGCTCATCGCAGACTATGAACTTCGGTCGCAATGCTAACGCACGGGCGATCACAATGCGCTGGCGTTGCCCCCCACTGAACTCGTGTGGGTAACGTCGCATGGCAGAAGCATCCAGGCCGACAGCACCCAGCAGCTGCGAGACCTGCGCCTTAATGTCATCCTTACCAGCGAGTGCGAATGGGTTGCCGTTTTGTCCCGTTCCCTTCATTTCGTTCCTATGAATAATGAGTGGCTCAGCCACGAGGTCTTCAACCCGCATGCGCGGATCGAGTGCGCTGAAAGGGTCCTGAAAAATGATCTGCAGGTCGCGTCGCAACCGCCGCAGCTCCGTGCCGCCGGCTTGCAGCAGGTCGCGGCCGTCGAAGCGAATGCTGCCTGAGCTGGGTTCAATCAGCCGCAGAATCAGCCGTCCCAGCGTGCTTTTCCCCGAACCGGATTCTCCGACTAAACCCAGAGTCTCGCCGGCATGGATATCAAGAGAAACATCGTTCACCGCGAGGGTTTCGCGGGTGCTGGCGGATCCGAAGAACCCGGCTGTGCTGGCGAAAATCTTCGTAAGATTTCGGATTTCGAGCAGGGGCACGATTGGATAGTAGCAGAGGTACTTTAGCTGTCTGAACCATTTCTAATTCGCGCTGGCCCACCTCCTGCAGCTAGGTTCTACGAATCCCCGAGGTGAGCTTTGGATAGCGGATACTACGCAGCCTGCAGCGCCCTTAAGACACAAACCAACGCACTTGAAATCGCGGCCAATAATATCGCCAACGCCAGCACGGCTGGATATCGAGGGCAGATCGCTTCGTTTCAGTCCTTGCTGGTGCAAAACGGCGGGCCACAAATGGGCGGATGGGAGCGCCTGGTCAACCAGCATTCCGTCCTGAATGGCGAACGTCTCGATTTGGGCCAGGGCAATCTCGAGTCCACCGCCAACCCCATGGACTTTGCCATTGAAGGGGCAGGCTTCTTTGCGGTGCAGACCAAGGCCGGGACCATGTACACGCGAAACGGCGGTTTCCAGGTTTCAGCCCGTGGCCAGTTAGTGACCGCCGCCGGCGATCCAGTGCTTGGAGTTTCAGGGCCAATCACGCTCCCCAGTGGCGAGGTTTCAATCAGCCAGGATGGCACGGTTTCAGTCGGCGGCGCAGTTGCCGGCAAGCTGCGGATCAACGAATTTCCCGCTCCCGGCGCGCTCAAGCCTGCGGGCGGAAGTTATTACTCAGCGTCGAACGGAGCGGAGAAACCTGCAATCACCAGTGCGGTGCGGCAAGGCATGCTCGAATCGTCGAACGTGAGCCCGATTGCCGCTATGGTGGGCTTGATCTCGGCACAACGCCAGGCCGAGATGATCGAGCGCGCCATGAGCGCCTTTGATTCCACTTTCAACCGCATCGCGGCGGATGAACTGCCGCGAGCCACCTAGGAGAGAAATCATGTTGCGCGCTTTGTATACCGCCGCCAGCGGAATGAGCACCCAGGAGATGAACCTGGATAACGTGGCCAATAATCTTGCCAACTCGAGCAGCGCCGGCTTTCGCAAGCGGCGGATGCAGTTTGAAGACCTGCTCTATCAGAACGTAGTGATGCCGGGCACGGCATCGACCCAGCAAACCACCGTGGCCGCCGGCCTGCAGATCGGGCTGGGATCGCGTTCGGCGGCTTCTGAGATTGTGCAGACCCAGGGGGACTTCAGCCAGACCGGCAATTCGCTCGATCTGGCAATCACCGGCCAGGGCTTTTTCGAAGTGACGCTGCCCTCAGGCGAGACCGCCTTCACCCGTAGCGGCGCGTTTCATATGGATGCACAAGGCAACATCGTCACCGCCGACGGAAGCGCACTGACGTTCGCATTGGCAACCGTTCCGACTCCGTAGGCGCTTCCAGCGCCGCCCGGCGCCGCATTGACCGCAGCTTTCAAGTTCAAGAGGGCCTGGGTATCACTTGCACCGATCAGCACCTCATTCGCGTTTCCGGTAAGGGAGGTCACGAATTTGTAGGTTGTGCCGCCGATCGTCACCTGGTCGTTGTTAGTGACTTGCGTGCCCCCGCCTGTGACGGTCAGGGTAGTGCTGGCAGCGACGGATTGGGTAAAGGCCGCTCCGGTGTAAACGTCAGTCGAGGCAATGGCCGCTGAGCCCGCAGCCTGGGTCAACGTACCCGTGGCCGCAACCGCTCCGCCTAAGCTAAGCCCAGTCGAAGACAACAAGCCGGTGGTTACGCCGATGGTGCTATTGCTGGTGGCGCCGGCATCACTCAAGAAGACGTTAAGAGTGTTCGCAGTGAACACTTGCCCACCGTTGTAATTGGTCTTGGACCCAACGCGGTCGATTTCTGCCTTGATGGCGGTATATTCTGCGTCCAGCGAAACCCGTTGCGGATCCGACACTGTGCCGGTTGCCGCTTCAGTGGCCAGCGTAATAGCGCGGTTAAGCAGTGTGGTTACCTGGGCCAGTGAACCATCTGCCACCTGCAATTCGCCAACACCGTCGTTGGCATTCCGGGCAGATTGAGTGAGCGCTGATATGTTGGCGTGCAAACCATCCGCAATAGCCAGGCCGGCGGCGTCATCCGCGCCGCTATTGATACGCGACCCCGAAGACAGCTGAAACAGGGACTTCTGCAGATTGCTATTGGTGATCGTCAATTGGTTCTGCGCAGCTAGAGAAGCGATATTGTTCAGAACACTGAGTGCCATGTTAGATATCTCCTTGGAATTTGGCTTCGGCCCTGCGGAACTGGCGCCCCTCGCGTTTCAGCGGATGCCTGCTTCCTACTTCGGGACCTCGGTCTTGCCTTCAAAATTCACATCGGCCTGGGATTCGGACGCTTTAGCTGTCCTGGCCCTGAACCGCATCCACTTTCGTAACTAAGGTTCATGGCCGCCTGCCCACCGGCAACCTCTGTTTCTGCCGATGACTCTCCTAGTGAATCTCTGACCGGTATTGGTGTGCCATGATCCATCTCACTAGGCTGAACAACTCGAGCATCACCATCAATTCCGACTTGATTAAGTTCGTAGAACAAAGTCCGGATACGGTGATCACTTTGCTGAATGGCGAAAAGATCCTGGTGCGCGAATCCTCCGAACAGATTCTGGACCGCATCATTGAATTCCGCCGTCGCTTACTCTCCGGCATGAGCGCTTGGACTTTGGCCTCCGCGCGCCCTCTCCCGGACGATCTTCCGTCCGAAACTAACGAGGGATAATCCGTGGACATGGCCAGCATTGCCGGCGTAGTGCTCGCGACAACTGGCGTCATTGGAGGCTTGCTGCTCGAGGGCGGCAAGGTCTCGCAGATCCTGCAGCCCACCGCTGCCATGATCGTCTTCGGCGGTACCGCCGGTGCCGTACTGTTGCAGTTCCCTCTTTCCGTGGTGGTCAACGCGGTCCGTAGCCTGGCCCGGGTCTTTTTCGAACCAGGGGCAAACCTCGAATCTGGAGTCGAACTGCTGGTCAGACTTGCCAATCGGGCGCGCCGCGAAGGCATTGTGCAACTCGATTCCGAGTTAGAAACCATTGATGATGCTTTTCTGAGAAAAGCGCTGATGCTGGCAGTGGACGGAACTGAACCGCAAGAACTGCGCAAGATTATGGAGCTTGAGCTCGACAATCAGTACGAACATAAAGAGCACATGCACCTGGTTTTCGAGTCCGCCGGCGGCTTTTCACCAACCATCGGAATCATCGGCGCTGTCCTCGGCCTGATTCAGGTAATGCAGCATCTCGACAACATTGATGAAGTAGGCCGGGGGATAGCCGTGGCCTTCGTCGCCACCATTTACGGCGTCGGCGCTGCCAATCTTTTGTTTATCCCGGCGGGCGGAAAACTTCGCATACGCCTGCGTGAGCAACAAGCACAGAGCGAGATGATGCTCGAAGGAGTCATTTCCATTCTTGAGGGAATGAATCCCCGCATGCTCGAAATCAAGTTGCGCAGTTTTCTCGCCGACAGCAAGGTCGACATAGCGCCCAGAGCTAAAGCTCAACAGGCGGGAGCATGAGGCGCAGACGTGGCATCGACCGGCGGCGGCCCAACCACGACCGCTGGCTGGTTTCCTACGCCGACTTTATAACCCTATTGTTTGCCTTCTTCGTGGTTATGTATTCGGCAGCGCAATTGGATAAACGCCGCGCCGGCAAGCTGGCAACTGCAATTCAAACCGCGTTTCAGCAATACGGAGCTTTGCCGCCGAAGCCCGCGGAAGTTGGCGGGCTCTCAGACACCGGTGATCCCGGCCATCTTCCTGTGGGAAATAATCCGGATGAATTTCTGCTCTTGCGCGCTCACCTGCAGCAAGCGCTTTCCGCCGAAATCGCAAACGGAGAAGTGGCGGTGCGCGAAACCTCAGAGGGGCTGATCATCAGTTTGCGCGAAGTCGGTTTCTTTGAAAGCGGCTCAGCGGAAATTCGCGCCAGCTCTTTACCCGCGTTCTCGCGGCTGGCCGACATCTTGCACGAAAATAACGGCGATATTCGTATTGAAGGCCACACCGACGACATTCCCATTCATAACCCCCGCTTCGCATCGAACTGGGACCTGTCGGCCGCACGCGCCACCGCGGTCGTGCGTCTGCTTATCACGAAGTATGGCTTTGATCCAGAACTCCTCTCCGCCGCCGGCTACGCTGAGTATCGCCCCATTGCAAGCAACAGCATTCCCGAAGGACGCGCCACCAACCGGAGAGTGGACGTGGTAGTTCCGCGGAAGCATGCGGTCCGATAGCCGCAGGCTGGCTTCAATCCCTAGAACACGAAAAGAATACGCTTTCCGCGCCAGCTACAATAAATGCATGCCGGCTAGCTCTTCCAACCGTCATCGGGCGCGGGACACCAGGAAGGCCCAGCGTCTGGAGACGATCGGCCTCATCATCATCGTTATCCTTATTATTGCGATTGCCGTGACTCGTTCGTGGCACCATATCAACTGGAGCGCACGCTGATCGTCCGCGATCCTCTGCTGGTCGTGATCCTCGGCCCTACCGGCAGTGGAAAGACCTCTCTCTCTCTCGAACTGGCCACGCATCTTAACGGCGAAATTGTCAATTGCGATTCGGTCGCCATCTACAAGAAGTTCAATATCGGTACGGCCAAACCGACGGCGGAAGAGCAGGCCCGCGTTCCGCATCATTTATTGGATCTGATTGAGCCGACCGACTACACGACCGCCGGCGAATACGCACGCCGAGCTCGCAATGTAGTAAACGATATTCGCGACCGCAACCAGCTTTCGATCGTCGTAGGCGGAACCGGGCTGTACTTACGCGCACTGCTCGAAGGCCTGTTCCCTGGGCCTGAGCGTTCAGAGAAACTGCGCCAGCGCTTGCGCGAACGCGTCCAGGAAAAAGACTCACGGTACCTGCACCGAATCCTGATGCGAGTGGACAAGGCCGCAGCAGCCAAGGTCCACGGCAACGACGTACCCAAGCTGATCCGCGCGATCGAGGTGTGCCTCTCAGCCCGCCGACCCATTACCGAGCAATGGAAATTGGGCCACGAAGCCCTGCAAGGTTTCAGAATTTTCCGTATCGGACTTGACCCGGAACGAGTGAAGCTTTATGAGCGCGTAAATGCCCGGGTCCAGGCAATGTTTGACGCTGGGCTGGTAGAGGAGACTCGAGAACTTCTCGAAACCTACGGCGAAGCAGCCCGACCGCTGCAATCCATCGGCTACAGACAAGTGGTGCAATTACTGAAAGGCGAACTCGATCGCGACAATGCAATTTCGGCGGTGCAACAGGCGCACCGCAATTATGCGAAGCGGCAAATGACCTGGTTTCGTCGCGAACCAGACGTGCACTGGCTGGCGGGATTTGGAGATGAACCCGAAATAAGAGTGCAATCGCTCGACCTGGTGCGCAATCATCTATAGGCGGTTACCGGTCCTTGCGATCGGGGCCCTTGCGATCGGAATCCAGGGCGCGCTTCTCTTCACTCGTCAGTTCCCTGACCTTGCCCTTTGGCAGATCGCCCAACCTGAGAGAGCCAATCCCAATTCGCACCAGGCGCAAGATCTCAATATCCAAGGCGGACAGCATGCGTCTGATTTGCCGGTTCTTGCCTTCGTCGAGGACAATCTCAATCCAGCAGTTCTTGCTGCCGTGGCGCACAATCGAGGTGCGCTTGGCTTTTAGAAGATCGCCTTCGGAAGATCTGACTCCGGCCCCCAACCGATGCATCAAGCTTTCGTCAGCGGCTATCCCGATTCGCACGTGATAAGTTTTCTCCACGTGACTCTCAGGCGACGAGATGCGTGCTGCCCAGTTAGAGTCATTGCTAAACAGAAGCAGGCCTTCACTGGCCTTGTCCAGACGGCCAACCGGGGCCAGCCATGCTCGAGCTTCGGGCAGCAACGAGTAAACCGTATCGCGCCCTTTTTCGTCGCGAGCGCTGGTGACGATCCCACGCGGTTTGTTCATCATTAGATATATCTTTTTCGCACTTCCAATTTCTCTTCCATCTACGAGAATTCTGTCGTTTCCCAGCAGCACCGGATATTCAGGCTGGCGTATGACTCGCCCGTTCAGTGAAACTCGGCCTTCCGTAATGAGCTTGGCCGCGCTCGAGCGCGAGCAGTAGCCCAACTTTGATAGCCTCCTGGCCAATCCCGTATGAGTGGTTTTCTTTTGGGACATTGGTTTCCAAAATAGCGCCAACTCCATCGGTACGCCAAAATGCTCTGCACTAAAAGTAGTGCAATCTACCTGGGTAGTTGAACTGGCTACCCCATTTTCTTGCGCGTTTTGTCGCAGAATCCAGAAAATTGTGCTTCCCATTGCACCGGCTCTGGTGCCATAATGCGTGGTCTTAAAATTGCAAGAGCTTCTGCGTCGCAAATCTTAAAATTCTCTTGGATATGAGATGTTGATAGAGAAACTTCTCTTCGGCGTGCTTCGGGTACTGACTCCTCTGGGACCTCGTTTCCTGAAACCAACTTTCTTTCAGCGACTGTACTTGCTCTGGGTCTTTCGCAATTTCTCTGCTTTGCCGATCAAGGTGTTGAACTCACGGCAGCAGCGCTTCGTGGAAGCCATGTGGGCGCAAGATCGTTTCGTTTCCTTCGGGCTCGGCTTCGATGATGCTCCACTACTCGGGACCCTCGAGCAGCGGCCTCCGGTTTCCGAATCCATTCCCGGGAAGCGTCCGGTGCGCTCAATCAACGACGGGGTTGCGCCGTTCGCCGCCGATGTGCGCCGCCAGTAGCAATCATGCGACCTGACCAGGCGACAACATTCACCGACGCTGTCCTTTAGTGCGCTTAGCGCGCTTCGGCTTGACTGTGCGCTTCGGCTTGACCGTGCGCTTCGGCTTGACCATCGTCGCCAGGGCTCGCGTGTATGCGTCGATCACACTCGACGTGCTGCGACTGTAAACAAATAGCCCCTCCCGCCGGCTTTCAATCAATCCAGCATCCTGCAGCACTTTGAGATGATGCGAGACCGTGGCCGGAGTCACTCCGTGGATCGACACGATCTCTCCGCAATTCATCTCCTTCCGAGTGGAAATCGCCTCGAAGATTCTGAGCCGGGTTTCATCCGCCAGCGCTTTAGAGATGCTCTGGATTTGGGAAAGGTCCATATGGCTTGGTTGCAGCCTACCAGAAAGCCGACGTCGATTGCGCTCGCTGGAGCTCTTTGAATCTTTCTATTTAGACATACATCTAAATATAAACCCGCGCCGAATGGCGGATCGCTTGGTCCGCATCTCGGCTCGGGAAATTTATTCTGCATTGAGGAAAACGGACATGAGAAGGCTCGAAGGCAAAGTGGCGGTAGTTACCGGCGGAAATAGTGGAATAGGCCTGGCTTCCGCCAAACGCTTGCAGGACGAGGGCGCGCGCGTGGCCATTTCTGGACGCAACCCTGAAACCCTGGCCCAGGCGAAGAAGAGCATTGGCAATGGTGTGCTCGTGGTCCAGGCCGACGTTGCCAAGAGCGAAGACATCGACCGGCTCTACGCAACCGTCTCTCAGAAACTCGGCAAGATAGACGTGCTATTCGTGAATGCAGGCATCTACAAGTTCGTCCCTCTGAGTGCCACAACCGAAGGCCTCTTCGACGAATTATTCGACATCAATGCCAAGGGTGCGTTCTTCACCATTCAGAAGGCGCTTCCCTATCTCAACGACGGTGCCTCGATTGTTCTAAACACCTCCGTTGTCGACGAAATGGGCATGGTGAATGGTTCCGTGTACGCCGCCACCAAGGCAGCCCTTCGCTCTTTCACGCGTTCCATCGCAGCCGAACTGGTTGAGCGTGGGATTCGAGTGAATGCTGTGAGTCCTGGTCCAATCTACACTCCGGCCGGGTTTGCCCGCACCGGACTCTCGACCGAAGCGATTGAAGAGTTCAGCAAGAATATTCTCAGCCAGGTGCCGATGAAGCGATTTGGCCAGCCGGAAGAAATCGCCAGCGCAGTCGCGTTCCTGGCGTCCTCGGACGCATCTTTCATGACTGGCGCCGAGATTTCGGTCGATGGCGGTCTTGGTCAGATTTAAGATTAATCAGGTGCTATTTAATCACGGGGCGCGGCGCCGGGCGCGCCTCTCACTTGAACCGACGTTTTTCGGCGCGCGATGCTGAACTTGCTTGCGCGCACATTTTCCCTGCGTTTGACCGATTCTTCGAGCATCTGGCTGACGATCGCGGTCTCGTGATTCTCTGCTCACGCCAATGTTCCGCAAGCGCTTGATATACTGATTACCGTCGTGATTTTCGTTCCGGTTTTCCAGGTGGAGTCATCCCAAGCCGCGTACGAACAGGCTGCCATTCTTTGAACCTGAATCTCACCGACTATTCTGCGGGCGCGTAGCTCAATTGGCAGAGCAACTGACTCTTAATCAGTAGGTTGTAGGTTCGATTCCTACCGCGCTCACCACTCCTTATTTATCAAGCGCTTGCGAGCACTTCGACGATGTTTGTGGTTGTCTGGCCAACTGACCGGATGTCAGTGAGTCTACTTCGGAATCTCCCATCGTTATTAATGGTTTGGCGAATTGCGCAGTCGCGGGTGTGTCTTGGAGTGTGCTGGAAGAGAAATATCGGCGCGAACTCTAGTCTCCCGGTTCCCGGCCGCCCGCCCGTCCGGAGTCGTTGGCATTGAATCCGGGAGGAAACAAGCCAAACGTGGATGAACTTGCTGAGGAGCAAATCTGACTTGCTAGCTGTGGAACGCTGAACTGTCACGCAGGAGGCCGCGGGTTGGAGTTCCGTCGCCCCCGCCAACTTTCCGCCATTGATCGCCGACTTCCTAGTACCAATAATCTTTGCAAATTATGCTGCGTTCCGCATCGCTCCGGCGCCGCAAGCTGGGCAACTGTGCAGTTCGATCACGGACGCTCCGAGTGCTGAATCTAAGCTTGCTGTTGCTGACTCCGAGGGTATGAGTTTATCGGCGTGGTGGTTCATCTCGGCGCCGCAACGTGGGCATTTCATTTTTTCAGTTCGCATAGCTCACCGGAAAGAACGGCATTCCTGCAGGTCGACTACAACGCGACGTTTTCACGGCCGTAGCGCAGAGTCCGTGACATCCAGATCAGCTCTTTCAGGAACTTATCAACCCGTCGAATGTATGCGGAATCCAGCAGCTCTCCGCCTGCGTTGAAACAATTCTGCACGGCGGAGAAATTCACATCCCAGAAAATCGTGACCAGGCCCAGTTCTCGCATGACGGGAAGTAGATTCTCGACCACACGGCTCCCACCGAACGGACCCGCCGAGACGCCAACTATGCCAACAGCTTTGTGAATGTACTCCTTCAGGCAGCTATCGAGCACATGTTTCAGCAGGCCACTGTAACCGTGGTTGTACTCGGGAGCGACGATTACCAGGCCATCGGCGCGGTCCATCTTGCTGGAGAAGCCTCTGTCTTTGATACCCTCTCCAGCGTCGTTTGTCGGCAACGCGAGGCTGCAAATATCGATGAGCTCGGTCTCGACTCCGGCCTGCTTTGAGACTTCATTCGTGAGCAGGCGTGCCACGTGAGCGCTCATGCGTCCCTTGCGAGCGGTCCCGAGAACTACCGGAATATAAAGAGGACGAGCGTCCAATCATTTCTCCTAGCCCGCTGCCCGTTTGCGCTGGGCCTCACCCGGCCGGTCCGATACAGCCGTCCACATGGCGTCTGTTGCTTGCGGTCGCATTCCGTAGATGTCTTCCACTGTGGCACGCAGAATTTCTGCTACGCTCCAGGCTTGCGCAATGCAACCGACTGGTCGATGGGGCGCGTCTCCTTCGAAGATTTCTGAGATGTGTCCCAGGCCGGCGTCGGACAAGTGCTCTTTCAAAGGCATGAGCCAGAGTTCAGCTTGCCGGCGGGCGGCCTCGCTTCCGCCGTTCACCTTTATATATGCAGTAATGAAAGGACCCATTAGCCACGGCCAAACCGTGCCTTGATGGTATGCGCCGTCACGACTCGTGTCGTCGCCACTGTAGCGGCCCCGGTAATGCGTGTCCGTCGGAGCAAGACTGCGCAGCCCGTACGGCGTGAGTAAATTTTGTTCAACAATGCCTACAACTTGTTTCGCTTTCTCGGGGCAAACCATCGAATGCGGCAGGCTGACGGCAAAGATCTGATTCGGACGAATGCTGGCATCAGGCGGCCCGCCGTTGACAACATCATACAAAAAGCCGCCCTTCTCATTCCAGAGCAGGCGATTGAAGCTCCACTTGGTGAGGGCGGCCATGCCGTTGTAGCGTTTTCGAGCAGTTTCATCGCCGATGCTCCCAGCAATTTCCTCCATGATGCAGATCGCGTTGTACCACAGCGCCTGGATTTCAACCGGCTTGCCCCGGCGAGGTGTCACAACCCAATCGCCGACCTTAGCGTCCATCCACGTCAGTTGAACGCCAGCCTCACCGGAATTGAGCAATCCGGCGGAATCGAGCTTTATGCCGAAACGAGTTCCGCGAACGTGCCAGTTGATGATGTCAGTGAGCACGTCGTAGAGCTCGTTCTGAACGAACGCAAGATCACCTGTATATGCCAGGTACGCTCGAACCGCCTCGAAGAACCACAGCGTAGCATCAACAGTGTTGTACTCAGGAGTTTCGCCAGCGTCAGGAAAGCGGTTTGGCACCATGCCCTGATCAACGTTCTTCGCGAATGTGCGCAGGATGCTTCGGGCCACGTCGTGCCGCCCCGTCGGTAGTGTGAGACCGGGAAGCGCGATCATCGTGTCGCGGCCCCAGTCGCTGAACCAGTGATAACCGGCGATGACACTCTTCTGATCGCCTCGCGAAACGATGTACTGGTCAGCAGCGGCTGTTAGTGAGTTGATGAAGGCATCGTTAACGCGGGAGCGCCTTACGTCTTCTTCCCGTCGTGAGATCTCACGCACTCGGTATTGTTCAGCCGCCGTTACATCGTGCGGCTCGGTTGAGGCGATAACAGTCGCCTTCCGCATTGAATTCAGGTCAAAGCTGAACACACATGGATTGAATAGGTCTTCCTGGAAATCGAGTCCGCGCTCGCGTTCGGCATCATATTCGAAGTTGCGGTACCAGTTGCCCCTGGTTTCGATCTTTTCTGCATTGTTGGCGAGGTAGAGCGTAGGAAGGTCTTGATACGGACAAACGCTGATCAGCTCGCTTTGCTGATCTACTCTGGAATTAATTGCGCCATTTTCATGAGTGAGGCTGTGATAGTCACGAAACGCGATCAACGGGCGCAATTCCAGCTTCACGGTGACCGTCTCTGGCGTACTCTTTAGTGCATATTCCACAACGGTCGTGTTTTCGCCCTGCATCATGAATAGTGTCTTTTCGATCTCGACGCCATCTACGCTGAACGTGAAAGTCGGAAACGGGTCGAGCTGGAATTGCTTGAGGAATTGAAAGCCTTGCGGGTGCACGGTCCCTGGGTACCGGTTTGTGCCAATCTCATACGGTCGGCCATTCACGATGAGAGTTTCTTCAAATTTCGAAAGCAGGACGAGTCGACCGACTGGGGGCTTGGTAGCAGCCACTAGAAGCCCATGATAGCGGCGAGTATTGCATCCGTTGATTGTGCCGGACGCGAAACCTCCAATGCCATTGGTCTCCAGCCATTCCCGGCCAAGTGCCGAGTCCAGATTCCCGCAAATGTCTTCTTTGAATCGAATCATGACGCGCCCTCCACGGAGGCAGCAGCCGCAGCGCGAGAAGCGGTGACCACGGACATGCTGTCGGTTTGATCCATGTGGGAAATAGTTGGAGCGCGAAAAGTCTGGAACTGCACCAGATCTTTTGTGAACAAAAGATCAAGCGTCCAGTCCAGTGCAACCCGGAGTTTTTTCTCGAATCGCGGAAGTTTACTCAAGTAAATCGTTCGCCACATCCACCACGCGAGGAATCCGGAGAAGTTAATGCCAAAGATATTTGCGACTCCAGTTCGGCGACCAATGGCCGCGAGCTGACCGATGGTCGAGAAGGAGAATGGTTTTAGATCTCCGCCGCAAATACTCGCAATGAGATTTTTCGCCAGCGTTTTTCCTTCACGCAACGCATGCTGGGCCGTAGGCGGGTGGTATTGCCCGGTCTTTGCGTCGGGCACGAGCGCGCAATCACCTAGCGCCCAAACTCCCGGACGCGCCGGCACGCGCAGCATCTCGTCTACCTTCAGACGCCCGCGTTCCTTTGCGCAGGGGAGCGAATCTAGAGCTGGGTTCGGCGAAGTACCGGCAGTCCAGATCAGCGCTTTGCTCTCGATCTCCTCGCCCGTGCTCAGTTGCACGCCTTTGTCGCTGACCCCCGTCACACGCGTATTCACGCGAATCTCAACTCCTCGTTCCACGAGCCTCTTCTCGGTATAGCGCCCCAGCTTTTCGCCCAGTTCCGGAAGAATTACGCTTCCCGGATGTACAAGCACAACCCGCAACATGTCTTCGCGTAGATTTGAGTAAAAGCGGACTGCCTCGCGAACAAAGTCGTTGATTCCCGCAATAGTTTCGACCCCGGCAAAACCGCCACCCGCGACGACGAAAGTCATCAATGGCCGGCGCAGCGCCGCCGCACATTCCGTATCCGCCTCTTCGAGGTGGGCAATCAATCGGTTGCGAAGATGGATGGCATCTCCAAGCGACTTCATAGTGAGCGCTCGTTTTTCGAGACCGGGCAAATTGAAGAAGTTAGTGATCGAACCCAAGCCGATCACCAGATTGTCATATGGCAGCTCGTGATGGTGATGATCGAATCCATGCGAAACGGTTACCAGCTTCCGCTCCAGATCGATCGACTCGACTTCCCCGGCAAAGAAACTAACTCGCTTCAGCAGCTTGCGAACGGGGTTCACAATATTGCTCAGATCGAGATCGCTGGCGGCGACCTCGTGCAACATCGGAGTGAAGAGAAAAAAGTTGTCGCGGTTTACCAGCGTGATCTCGATATCGGGATCGCGGGCTAAAGTGTTATCCAAGTGCATAGCCGCGTGCAGGCCGGCAAAGCCGCCACCGAGAATCAGAATCCGAGTTTTCTTTTGTTCACTCACGAACAATCTCCCGCGTGAAAATCGCGAACCAGACTTCTACAAATCTGCAACTTCGCAGAACACCTTGATCGAGCCATTCGGACTCGTGAGCTTTTTGAATAATTCGGTATAGTTTTCAAGCCCACGCACCGGATCTGTAAGCAACCGGCTCAGCCATCCTGGATATTCCGCCTCAGCCTGTGCCATATCCCGCACGCCCGCCTCAAAGTATTCGCGGTTAGCGTTCACCGTTCCGACCATGACTTTGTTGCCAAGCACAAATTCCAGGTTGATGCGATCGGCTGGAACCTGGATCATGCGGTCGCCTCCGGTGACGCTTGAGAGCACAAGAACGCCGTTCTTGCCGAGGGCCTGCATGCTGTCGAAGACCACGCCCGAGTTGCCGGTCGCCTCAAAGATCAGATCGAAGGGGCCAAACTGTTTCGCGCCTTCAATTACCGGAACCTCCTGCGTGATAACGTATCTGGCGCCGAGCGCTTCGATGAGTTCAGCATTAAGGTTCGGCTTGGGATTTCGCGCGAAGGTTGTGACTTCGATGCCGCGCAGACGCAGAGCCAACGTTGCAAGCAGTCCGATCGTGCCCGCGCCCATTACAGCCGCGCGACGCGGACGCCAAACTTTCAGCCGCCGCTGAATTTCGTACGCCTGGTGAATGCCTTTCTCAACCACTGTGAACGGCTCCAACAAGACGCCGACGCGCTTCAATCCCTGCGGCACCTTCACGACAAACTCGGCGTCGTCCACGTAATACTCGGTGAGAAAGCCGTGGCGCAGATTGATGCCGCGCTCAAAGTAGGTGTCGTCGGTGGTCATGTCGTTGGTGCCGATCAGGTCGTAAATACTGCGACCAGGGCGGCGGACCGTGGCGACGACGTAATCGCCCGGTTTCAATTCAGTGACGTTCGGGCCCACAGCTTCGACCTGGCCAAAGCCTTCATGTCCGATCACCAGGAAGTCGAAGCCCGAAGGCGCGGCACCGTATTCCGCGGCGTTGATTTCTTTGTCGGTGCCGTCAACGCCAACGCGAAGCACTTTGACCAGGACGCCGCGTCCACCCGGCACCTCATCGACCGAAGGCTTATTCAGGTCCGCCAGATGCACACTGTTCGCTTTTCCGGGAAACACACTGATGGCTTTCATTTCGTTTTCTCCAATGTAAGTTGATCTCTGGTTCGCGATTCAGTCCGCGAAGGCAATTCCGGCTTTGTCGCGCTTTTCGTGTTTGCCCGACTCGCCGCTCTGCTGCAACATCTTAGTAACCAGGCCTGTCCACCCGGTCTGGTGGCTTGCGCCAACTCCTCGGCCCGTATCGCCGTGGAAGTATTCGTGAAACAGAATGAGGTCGCTCCAGTTCGGATCGGACTGGAATTTGGCGATGTCTCGATAGACTGGCCGCTCGCCTTTGTCATCGCGAAGGAAAATTTGCGACAGCCTGCGCGAAAGCTCGGCGGCCACCTCCCACAGCGTCAGCATGTTTCCTGAACGCGCCGGGAACTCGACCGTGAAATCATCACCGAGGTAATGGTGAAACTTCTGCAATGACTCGATTAGCAAGAAATTGACCGGGAACCAGATCGGCCCGCGCCAGTTGGAATTTCCGCCGAACAATCCGGTACTTGATTCCGCCGGTTCGTAGTTCACGCGATAGTCCATTCCGTTCACCGCAAGCGTGTATGGATGGTCCTTGTGATAGCGCGACAGGGCACGAATCCCATAGGGCGATAAAAATTCGTTTTCATCGAGCATCAACTGCAGCACGCGGCGCAGCTGATCGCGTCCAAGAATCGACAACAATCTTCGCTCTGCTTTCCCGCGCGTGCGCATGCAAGCCACATTGCCGACCAGGTCCGGACGATTCTCAATGAACCATTCGAGACGACCCTTAAATCCGGGCAAGCGGTCGAGGAGTTCCGGTTCAAGCGTTTCGACAGCAAACAACGGGATCAGGCCGACCATCGAGCGAATCCGCATCGGATACTTTCGCCCATCAGGGAAGCGCAGAACGTCATAGAAGAAGCCGTCCATCTCATCCCACAAGCCGATGCCGTCGTTGCCGCGATGGTTCATCGCGTGCGCGATGTAGATAAAGTGCTCCCAGAATTTACTGGCGACATCTTCGTACGCGGGATCCTCACTTGCGAGTTCGAGCGCAATCGCGAGCAGGTTCAGCGTATACATCGCCATCCAACTCGTTCCGTCTGACTGTTCGATGTATCCGCCGGTGGGGAGGGGCGCGCTGCGATCGAACACGCCGATGTTGTCGAGTCCGAGGAACCCACCCTGGAAAATATTCATTCCATCAGCGTCTTTGCGATTCACCCACCATGTGAAGTTGAGCAGCAGCTTGTGAAACACACGTTCGAGGAAGGCGCGATCGCCTTTGCCATTCCGCTTCTTGTCGATCTTGTAAACGCGCCATGCGGCCCAGGCATGCACCGGCGGATTCACATCTCCGAGTGCCCACTCATACGCAGGAAGCTGACCATTGGGGTGCATGTACCACTCGCGCAGCAGCAGTACGAGCTGCTCCTTTGCGAAATCGGAATCAACCAGCGCCAGCGGAACGCAGTGGAATGCCAGGTCCCAGGCGGCATACCAGGGATACTCCCACTTATCGGGCATTGAAATCACATCGGCGTTATAGAGGTGCGGCCATTGGTTGTTGCGGCCATTCTTGCGTTCAGAGGGAGGAGGCGGATTGCCCCGATCGCCTTCGAGCCAGTCTTTCGTGATGTAGTGATAGAACTGCTTCGACCACAACATGCCCGCAAAACCCTGGCGCATTACGTTCTGTGCGTCAGGCGAGAGTTCCTGTGGAATCACAGTGCGATAAAACTCGTCGGCTTCGTCTTTGCGCAAAGCGAACAGGCGATCAAAACCGTCGAATGCGGCTTCGGCAACCCCGGAAAAATCGATATCGGTAAGCCGCAGTCGAACTGTTACGCTGCCGCCGGCGGGAACCTGCAATTTGTAATGCGCCGCGGCCTTGGTGCCCATCGGCATCGGAGCAACAGCGTCCTTCCTGCCGTTCACGATGTAATCGTTGATCCCGTCCTTCACGCATGCGCAGCGGTTCTCGACACCAAAAAGGCGTTTGTGGTTAGTTTCGTTTTCAGTGAAAACAATCTCGGGAGAGCCGTCGCAGTAAAGCCACCTCTTCCCCAAGGCAGGATGATCCAGCTCGATGCCGCCCGGCACCCGGCGCATTTCAGGTCGCTCGTCGTCACCACCCCACGACCATGTATTGCGGAACCATGTCGTCGGAAGCAGGCGCAGCGGAGCTGTTTCGGGTCCACGGTTGGTTGCGGTGATCTTGATCAGAATGTCTTCGACGTCGCCCTTCGCATACTCGACAAAAACATCGAAATAGCGGTCGTCATTGAAAACGCCGGTGTCGAGTAATTCGAATTCTGGTTGGTCTTTTCCACGACGGCGATTCTCTTCGACCAGGTGGCCATATGGAAATTCTGCTTGAGGATACTTGTACAAATATTTCATGTACGAGTGCGTCGGCGTCGAATCGAGATAGAAGTAATACTCCTTCACATCCTCGCCATGGTTGCCTTCGTTACCTGTTAGGCCGAACAGGCGTTCTTTGAGGATGGCATCGCGTTCATTCCAGAGAGCCACGGAGAAGCACAGCAGTTGATGACGGTCGGAGATTCCAGCCAGCCCATCCTCGTTCCAGCGGTAAGCGCGGGACCGGGCGTGATCGTGTGGAAAATGCTCCCAGGCATTTCCATAAGGGCTGTAGTCCTCACGGACCGTCCCCCAGGCTCGCTCGCTGAGATAGGGCCCCCAACGCTTCCAGTGTTTTTTGCGCTGCGTAGCTTCCGTTAAGCGAATCTCTTCTGCCGTCATCTCCCACTCCTATTTCTCTTCGACCAGAATTGCGTGACCATCAGGATCACGCGCCACGAATGCTTTCTTGAAGCCTGACTGCCCATCCGATTCGGCAACCACACCAGAAGATACAAAAGACGTGTGCGCATCTGAGAATTGTCTCGCCGCAGCGTCGGCGTCGTTGGTGAACACAAGCGTCTGCCGATGCACTACATCGTTTGCATGCTCGTCGGCAGGAAACGGATTGCCATCACGTGGCGACAGGTACTCCAGTAGTTCGACCCCAGGCCCTGATTCAGCTCGCAAAGCTGTAATCCGCAAGTGAGCTCCGAAAACGTTGTTCAGGTGCTCCTGTTCAGTGCCGTAGTTTTCGCTCTCGCCGACGACATGCATGCCGAGCAAGTCGCGATAGAAGTGCAGGCTGGAATCGGTATCCGCAACCACAATGGCAGTGTGATCAATTCCGAGAAAGACTTTGTCCGACTGCAGATGCCACTTTGCCGCACCCTTGTCGGGCGGAAACTGCAGGATTTCAAGCGGGTGCCCGTCTGGATCTTTGAAATAGAACGCCCGGATGCCGGCCGCGTTCTTGTTCCACTCAGGCAAGCGTTGCGGTCCAGAGGAGGCGTGCTCGACTTTGTTTTGACGAAGCCAGCTGTAGGCCTTGTCCATGTCGCTCACAATAATCGCAATATGCTGAAACGAGCGGTCATTGCTGCGTGCAGTTACCGGAATGAGACGACCTTTGGGCGCCAGGTACTCGGTGAGCTCTATGAATTCATCGCCAAGTTGCATCCGCACCACACGCATACGTATGCCGAAAACGCCTTCTAGGGACTCATAGCGTTCGCCCGCAACTTCACGGTCGGATATTGTCTTGAAAGTCAGCACGCCGGAGTAGAAAGAAAGGGCCCGGTCCATGTCGGAGACCGTCATATCAACAGCATCGACCCGTGAAATCAGCGAAGCGTCCTGTGTCTGGGCGCTGACGACCAGACCCGAAATAAGGAGGAGACCAGTTACCAGAAATTGCGGTCTGCGGGATTGAACGTGAAGTCTCATTCTCGTTATTACCCGGCTACAGGCTGTGCCTCTCGGGATTGAGTTCCGTTCGCAACGTATTCAGCGATCGGCACACGCAGGCGCTGCAACAGGTGATCGCCCACACGCAGCGCGTTGGCAATGATCGTCAACGCAGGATTGACCGCGGCGCTGGACGGGAAAAAGCTGCCGTCGACGACGTAAAGGTTGTCCAGGTCATGGGCTTTGCAGTTCGGGTCCAGAGCGGATTCCGTCGGATCGTTTCCGAAACGAATCGTACCGTTCTGGTGCGCGACCCCGGCCAGCGGAATTCGTTGTCCGATGTACAGGCTGCGGGCGAACAGGCCCTGGTGGCAGTCATGCCCATGAATCGAACAGGTGTTCTGCTTCATGGCTTTTTGCAGATGTGCTTTGAGTTGATCATGTGCCTTCAAATTATTGGGCGTGTAAGTCAGCACAATTTCGCCATCCCGGTTGATCGTGACCCGGTTATTCGGATCAGGCAAATCTTCCGACGTAAGCCAGAAATCGAGCGAATGTTTCGCCATCAGATCAAGGGTGAATCCCGGAGCGATGGCCGGGGCGCCAGCACGTAAAGTTACGGCGTCCAGTTTCCCGACGAAGGAAATGTGGCCCATCGGATATTCGAAGTCTTTTGATCCGAAATAAAAGTCGTTTACGGAAAGGGTCTTCTGAAAGACGGTTGGATTCGGGCACTTGGAAATCGCCATGAGCACCGAATTCGTGTGACCCATGTAATGACGGCCAACGACGTCAGAGCTATTAGCCAAACCATTCAGGTGCTTGTCATTTGCTGAGCGCAGCAACAGCGCGGCCGAGTTGATTGCGCCGCAAGAGACGACCACGATGTCGGCAGAGTAAGTCTCAACCGTCCCGTTGTGTTCTACGATCACTTCTCGAACCTCGCGGCCGAAACTGTCGGTTGTGAGCCGCTTCACCAGCGCATTTGTCAGCAAAGTTACGTTTGGATATTGCAGCGCCGGGTCCACGCACAGCACCTGTGCGTCTGATTTCGCATGAACCAGGCACGGGAAACCATCGCACGTATTACAGCGAATGCAGGGACTCAGACGGGGGTTCTTCTCATCCAGCATCACACCCAATGGCGTGTGAAATGGATTCAGTCCAGCCGCGCGAAAGTCGTCTGCCAAATGCTGAATGCGACCCTCATGGCTCACCGCCGGCCACGGATAATCTTTTCCCGCCGCAGGCTCGGTTGGATCCTCGCCGCGGCTGCCGTGCACTTGATACAGGTTTTCGGCTTGCGTGTAGTACGGCTCCAGCTCGTCATAACTGATTGGCCAGGCAGGAGAGATGCCGCCGTGATGACGTATCTCTCCGAAATCCTTCTCACGAAGCCGGAACAGCGCGGCGCCATAGAATTTGGTGTTGCCACCCACATAATAATTGGTGTGCGGATGCAACTCCTTGCCGTCCACATCGCGCCACATTTCTTTGGTGTTGTATTTGGCATCGACATTTACGGCTTGCGGATTCCAGTTGTCCTTCTCGCGGACGACGTAGTCACCCCGTTCCAGAATCAAAATCCGCTTGCCGGAAGGAGCCAGGTGGTACGCGAGTGTTCCGCCCCCGGCTCCTGTCCCGATGATAATTACGTCGAATTGATTGTCGCGGGCCATGACATTCTCCTTTCACAGTTCGGTCGTTATTGGTTCATCGCGCTCGCGCTTGAGGGTGCGCTCAATGGTGCAGTCCCAAAATTAACTCCAAAGCGTTTGCACCAGATGGTTACGGCGCGGTATTTGTTGAGGTCGAGGTCGGAAGCGAGCCCGTAATTCTGGTCGCCAATATTGCCCTTAAGTGCTCCGAGCTCGACAAATCCTGCCTGCTTTACTGTGTCGCTATCGCCGGCATCTTTGGTCGCGACCAGATAAACGTGGACGTCGGGCCCGTTCGAGGTTTCAAAGTTGGTGAGGCGCAAAATGCGTTTGCCACCAGTAAGTTGGTAGATCGTCGCTTGGCCCGCGCTTTTGTGAGCGACGCTGTGGAATGAGCCCGAAGCCAGAATGGCTTCCGAGCTGACTGTACCCGGCACCGGCATAGCTTCATTCACTTTGGCATTGACGAACAGGCGCTCGGGCCGGAATGCTGCCCACAGTGCGATTGCCACAATGACAACTGAACCGTAAATCAAACGTTTGCGTTTCATTTACATCGTCTCCTTGAGAGTGATTGGTGCTAGTAAAGCCTGGTAGTTGCAGCGGAAAATGCACCGCTTATCGTTATTGTGGTGCAGCTTCGCGCAGAAGACCTCGTGCTTGCCTCGCAGCCAGATATAGACCTGGGCGGCCAGCATCATTCCTAGGGGAGGCGCGGTGAAGTAAATCCACAGTGAATTCCAGAGTCGCTCCGGCGCAGCTGACGCGAACGAGCGCGCCGGGCTCATGCTCATGCCCGACAGCGGCGACTCGAGCGTGATGTAGGTTGCAATCAGAGCGCCGGCGATTACGCCCGTGAAGCGTGCGATTCGGGCGGAGTTAGAAACGTGCAGGACCATGGTCATCAGCGCAAACGAGATGACTAGTTCCGCGATGAATGCCATTCCCGTCCCACGAGTTCCAGGGACTGTAGCCGCATAACGAACGTTCCGATCGGCGATTGCTGGTCCCCAGATCACCCCACTGAGAAGTACGCCAAGGGTTCCGCCAATGAATTGGGCAACGACGTAGAACACCGCATCCCACGGCTCAATCTTCCCCAGGCGGAGGAAAGTCAAAGTAACTGAGGGATTCAAGTGCGCCCCCGATTGTTTGCCCCATGGCGAGTAGATCAGCGCGATGGCGGTCAATCCCATCGCAAGGCCAATTAGCAAACGGCGAAAGAAAGCGCTCGGAACCATCTGCCGAAGCACAGATCCCGGGTGCTCCAGCAGGACCGTGAAGCTGCATGCCGACACCATGAAAAGGCCTAGGCACGCAGCTTCCATCAAATATTCCGGCCAGTGGCTGGCGCCGGCCGAGATCGCACCTGCGAACCAGGTGCGGTGTGCGGTTTGCATCTCGGCCGCAATTGCGGGTTGCTGCGCAATTCCGTTTTTTTCTACTGTTTGCATTTGCCCATCCGATTCGCCGCTGACACTTTGGTGACAACCGATCGGCGGAATTTTAGCGATCGCACGACTGGAACACATGAATAGAAACTCTTGTCACCTTTTTTGGACGTCAGAATCTCAGGAGATTGGAGAGGGATTGGGGATCTCGGAAGTGTCCCGGACTGGAGGAGTCGTGGAGATTAGTTGCCTGGAAGTGATCCGGGAGCTCTCGAACTGCATTGATAAGGATCTTACACCCGAGTTACGCGAACAGATCGTTGCGCATTTGCCCGGATGTTTGCACTGTACGGCTGTTTATGATGGCCTGCGGAACACGATCACATTGGTAGGAGACGGCCGAAGTTTTCAGTTGCCTGCGGGATTCAGTCAGCGCTTGCGCGCCCGGTTAACCAAAAATTCCTGAGCTGCGAGGCTGTCGTTCTGGTACGAATATTCTCCCCGAGCTGTTTTAGCCCACATGCCGCCCCATCCGGGCGCTAGTCTATCGCGCATCTGCAAACGCGCTCGCGAGGTACGAGTTTTGACATTCTCTTCCGAAATGCCCAGCGCCTGCGCAGCTTCCGCAATGCTCATCTGCTGCACGTCGCGAAGCACCAGGACAGCGCGATATTTTTCCGGCAGAGATTGTAGTGCTTTGTTTAATGCTTCACGGAGCTCGCTTTGCTCCAGAGCTTCCGAGGGAATCTCGCGCCAATCTGCGAAGTCGGTGGGAATGTAATCGCCTTCATCGGTTTGCTGGCCTTCGTCCACCGATTCATACAGGTGCCGGCGATCTTTACGCAATTTCATTCTTGCTTCGTTGATTACGATTTGAATCAGCCAGGTGCTGAATTTAGATTCCTGCCGGAAGCGTGCGAGATATTTGTACGCCTTTAGCACGGCCTCCTGCGCCGCGTCCTCAGCGTCGGCGTCGTTGCCGAGGATGGATACGGCTGATAGAAACACTCCACGTTCGTATGGGCGGATTAGCTCGTAGAAAAGATCGCTTTCTCCCGCGAGCACGCGCTGAATCAGTTCGCACTCACGCGCGGTTCGTATATCCGACACCTGACCGGGTGCCTGCGCAACCTCGGTTGCAGCAGACTCAATCGCGATAACATTTACGCTCGTCATATGGTTGTCTCCTTCAGTTGCTGACTCAGGAAGGCCGAACAATTCACGTGTTCAACTTGCCGGCTGGCGAGTTCTCGCAGCAGAGCGGTCCCGCTCGGATCCACAAACCAGACTTTTGCCAGATCGAGCGTCACTGCCTTGCTTTCCGCCAGCGCCTGCTCACTTTGCCTGCGCACCTCATCCACCCACGGTCCAACTAGCCAGCCTTCCAACGTCAGCCGAACGCTTTCGGCTGAATCCTTGATAATCGAAATCCTCAACACTGTTTCTTTCCTCCGAACGCCATCACTAAAAGCAAGCTCCGTGCCAAGCCTGTGGCAGGCAACTAAATCAAGTAAGTCATTGCTGAATAGAGAGATAGAGGGAGGCTGGCTACCGACGACGCAAGACTTTCCACGAGATATCGTGGGCTAGGCCACGAGGTCCATTCGAGGCCACGAAATATCGTGGGTTAAGCCGTGGCGGAAGAGCGCTCGATGCCGAGCTTCTTCATGCGGCTTCGAAGCGTATTGGGATGGAGGTTGAGAATTTTGGCTGCCCCGCGTGGCCCTTCGATGACGCCGCGGGTTTCCTGCAGCACTTGCAGAATGTGAGATCGCTCGACGTGCTCAAGCGAGCTGGGGGAATTTCCCGCGACGAGCGAAGTGCTCTCGCTTGAAATCTGCTCTTCCCCGTCCTCAGTCGTAATTGGCAAAAGATCGTTTCCGAGGCGGAGGATCGTTCCAGAACAGAGCACTACCGCACGCTCGATCACGTTCTGTAGTTCGCGAATATTGCCCGGCCAGGAGTAGCGTGACAGCGCGTCAATTGTGTCTTGCGATATGCCTGTGATGTCTTTCCCAAACTGACGACTGAACCTTTCAACGAAAAATGAGGCGAGCAGCGGAATGTCGGCGCGGCGCTCCCGAAGCGGCGGCAGCATAATGGGCAACACATTGAGGCGGTAAAACAAGTCTGCGCGGAAGCGTCCTTCCTGGATGGCTTTTTCAAGGTCACGATTGCTGGCAGCAATGATGCGCACATTCACCTTAAGAGTGCGGCTGCTGCCCAGCGGTTCGAACTCGTGCTCCTGCAGAACTCGTAGCAGTTTCACCTGCGTGTCGAGAGGGAGTTCGCTCACTTCATCAAGAAAAAGGCTGCCCCCGTCCGCCAGTTCAAAGCGCCCGGTCCGGCGCTCAAGCGCGCCGGTAAACGCGCCCTTCATATGCCCGAAAAGTTCGCTTTCAACCAGGCCGGTGGGAATCGCCCCGCAGTTCAGTTTCACCAGGGCCCGATGTTTACGTTTGCTGCGGTTGTGAATGGCGCGGGCGATTAATTCCTTGCCGCAACCGGTTTCGCCAAGAATCAAGACAGTGGAGTCGGTCGGCGCGACCGTCTCCACTCTTCGAAGCACGTCCAGCAAACCCTTACTATTCCCTACGATCTCCTCGAAGTTGTGCTCTTTGCGAATTTCCTCCTGCAAGTACACGTTCTCGGCTTCGAGTTTCTTCTGCAGCTCCTGCACCTGCTGCAGCGCAGCCTGCAAATCTATTTCGGCCCTCTGCCGTTTCAGTTCCGCCGCGGCCCTCGCCGCAAAAATTTTGACCAGGTCGATGGCGCGCTCGTCGCGCTCCATAGGCTTGTCGTCGATGATGGCAATGTGTCCAATAACGCGATCACTCTGGTCGAGCATCGGAACACCCAGATAACTCTCAGCGCCCAGCTCGTCCAGACCAGCGTCTAAGGGAAAAAGCTTCACAAGTCCATCTCGATAATGACAAACCTCGCCTTGAATCACCTTTAGACAAGGAGTACCGGCAACATCAAACTCGAAATTCTCTCCGAAGTCATCGCCCTTCCAGAACGCCAGGGCTTTTGCGTGTTTGCCATCGTCACATGCGGTGATGAATGCGTAGCGCACTCGCAACGCCGCCGCTAAATGCTTGACCAGAGAAGGAAAGAAATCACTCCCGGTTGATGATGCGGTACCCACGACAATCGCGCGAAAAGTCTCTTCCGCAAGATGCCGGTCGGTAAGGTCATGTACCAAGCCGATAACGCCAACAATGTTTCCCTGCGCATCGAACTGGGGAGCAAACGCACACGACTCCCATACATCGCACCCTTCAGCAGAGTGCTTAGGTACAAGCACATCGGAAATCTTCACCACTTCTCCGGTAAGGGCACGACGTATCATTTCCTCGACTCCGCTTGCCCGAAGCCGTGGGAAAACCTCAACCGCAACTTTGCCAAGCACCTCCTCTGCACGCTTACCCGTCAAACGCTCCATATACGGATTAAATACTTTGTAGCGGAGTTCGCGGTCGTAAACGATGATGCCTTCGCCGGCGTCCTGAATGATGGCATGGTTGAACTGCATGGCATCGCGCAGCGCTGTGTCGCTGAGCTTCTGCGCAGTGACATCGCGGGACAGAGCCAATATCCGCTCTGGCTGACCAGCACTGTCGACGATCGGTCTCACGACTACGTCAAACCAGCGAGGATAACGGTTGATTTTGGTTTCAAAATACCCGGTGAAACGGCCAGTCTCTCCTCGACGTGCTGCGTCAACTGCTACCCGCGCCGCTTCACGGTCTTCCCCTTCCCAAAAATCAATCCACGAACTGTTCAGAACGGGAGCGAGGTCACAAATCTCGAGTGACTGCATCCCGCCTTCGTTCATGTAGACGAGCCGGCCTTCAAGGTCGAGGACCTTGATGCAATCGCGGCTGCACGCCAGCAAGCGACTCTTGAATTCCTCACTCTCGTGCAAAGCCTGGGCTGCGGAATGTGCGCTGCTTTCCGCGTTCTTGAGCTCCGATTTGGCTTTTCGCAACTCAATTTGCGCGACTGCCTGCGAGCTTAGAACCCCGAGCGCCTCGCATTGTTGAGCACTCAGCTGTCGCGGAATGTAGTCGAGGACACAAAGCGTCCCCAAGGCCTGGCCTTCGGACGTGATCAGTGGGGCGCCTGCATAGAACCGGATATGCGGATCGGATGTCACCAACGGATTATCAGCAAAGCGCTGGTCAGCGGCGGCATCTGGAACCACAAGCACTTCTTTGTCGAGGATTGTGTGCGCGCAAAAAGCAATGTCGCGGGAGGTCTCGGTAATGGACAGGCCAATTTTAGACTTGAACCATTGGCGATCGGAATCGATGAGGCTTACAACCGCGACCGGTGTCCCGCAGATGCTGGCAGCCAATTCGGCCAGTTGGTCGTATGAGCGTTCCGGAGCGGTATCGAGAATGCCGCTCGCGTGCAGCGCTTCTACGCGCTCCTGCTCGTTTGTTGGTACGGGAGCCTTCACCCAACGCTTCCTGACGGACGGGTCACATCAGCGCCATCGGGCGCTTCGTTACCTTGATCGTATCAAAAAACGATCATTTGGTACGAGACGGGATCGCCGGCGATGTCACCACTAGAAATGCACGACCAGCCCTCCGGACAGCGCCACATTGTGCTGAAAACTCCCGCCCGTGTTCACGTTGTAATCCGGCTTTTGCGTGTAGAAATCCCGTGCTTCCAGGCGCAAGCCGATAGGCAGCACTACTTTTATAGGTGTTCTGATGTCTATGCCTCCGCCAAACTGCAGTGCGCCGCCGCTTGTCCCTCGTGTGATGTTGTGAGATCCGTCCATTCGCTTGGCGCTTTCATCGAACAATGCGTAGCCTCCACCTACTGAGACCCACGGCGACAAGGTGGCACGGGGCGCGAATTCCACGCGCAGAGCAGGAGTCACAAAAAAGGAATCGTAGTTGCCCGGGATGTCGCCACCCGATGCCGTTATATTTTGTAGGGGGATTGCAAGGGCCGGGACTTCAAAGTAAAGCCCAACCAGATGCGTCTGCTTGATTGCGCGCGCATAAGTCAGCTGAAACGTCAGGCCAGAACCCACCTGGATCTCTCCACCAGCGGCAGCGGTGAGCGCGGGAGTGACTGTTCCACCGAGAAGTAGCCCGATCTCATTCTTGCGGTCGGTTTCGCCCCACGCGCTGACGAGCGCACTGAAAATACCGAAGCAGATTGCCAGGATTTTCCGCGACAAAAGTTTCTCCTTCGAACAGTCAACGATGTGATTCGACGCTAGACGGGAAGTTACAATCGACTACACACGAGCTGTTAATTCGAACTCGCACCAGGCCGAATACCTGGCAGATTTAATCGTATTCGGTATAGACCAGTCCGTGCGCAGAGATAAAGAGTCTTGCCGTCGTCATCTCCCCAAGCAAAGTTGTGCGGATGTTCCGGACCAACAATCGTCCCCAGGTGCTTGCCTTCGGGAGAGATGATCCAAAGGCCGCCCGGCCCGGAAACATAAAGGTTGCCCCGTTGATCGATCTTCAGGCCATCGAGAGCGTCATCGCCGGGAGCGCTTGTCATATCGAAGAAGACCTTGCCATTGGCCAGTGTGCCGTCCTCATCGACTTCGTACCGCATGATGATTTTTTTCTTTTCGTCCCAATTATCGACGTAGAAATACTTTTCATCTGGCGAAAATGCGAGGCCATTAGGCCCTTTCAATTCTGTCGTTAGAAGCTGAACTTGCTTCCCATCGGGTGAGATTCGGAACACTCCGCTGTAGGGCAGTTCCTTCCTGGGATCAGCGAAGAACTTCGGCAGTCCGAACGGCGGGTCGGTGAAGTAAAGTGCCCCGTCGGATTTGTATACAAGATCATTCGGACTGTTGAGCCGTTTGCCCTCGTATTGATCAGCAAGTACTGTCAATTGACCGTTTTTCTCGAGTCGTACCACTCGACGGTTTCCATGTTCATTGATAGTCAGGCGCCCTTCCCGGTCAAGGGTCAACCCGTTCGACCCAGGCTGTCCGTATTCGCCAATGTCAGCGCCTGCGTACCCGCTTTTGGTGCGATAAATTGACAGCTGGCCGTCGGGAGTCCAGCGATAAATAATGTTGTTGTTTGGGTCGCTGAAGAGGGTAACCGTCTGAATCAGCAGTGCGCGGCACCCACACTGGCCCTTCTGTGAACAGAAATCCAGCGGCTAACTTTTCGATCTTCGTGCCCGGCGTGAGAATTTCGTCCAACGCCGGATCAGCCCGCAGAATTTCTGTTTTCTGCTCAGTGCTGACCTTGGGTGACTTGTAGAAGTCGAGCGTCGCAGATTTTATCCAAATGAAATTCTCAGGTGAATAAGAGATGGGACCGTTCGCGCCAAAGACCGCGAGCTGAATTGTCTGGCCCGGCTTGACATTGCGGCCAATGACGATACGGTTCGGTGCGTTGAACCCCTTGATGGCCGGACCGCCCAGTTGCCCCAGGATTCGTGGCAGCTTGCCGTCAACCCATACCTCGGAGTAGTCGTCGATTACGATCTCAAACGCAACGGTCGAACCTGTTGGATCGAAGTTTCCAACCTTCTCCGGAATCGTAACCGCGATGCGATACCAGTTGAAACAGATCTTGCCCGTCGAGCGCCGGGCATCGAAAGTGGTTGGATCGATCGCCTCCCACCTCGAATCGTCGAAATCCGCAGCTCCCGCGTGCGGCGTGTAGTCATATGTCTTGATCGGCGCACCAGATGGCTTGAGATCAGCGCCAGGACCACGCGAATCGACCTCGATGATCCTGGTATCGCTGTATCGCCACTGACCTTTGACCAGCTCAACTCCTTGGCGAGTCGCAAGGTCGATCACCGCATCCGGCCTGCCAAATGGGGGATCCATTATCGATTGGGCTCTGACCGAGACGGTGCAGAGCGCCGCACCCATTGCCGCAACCAGAGTGAGAATTCGCGCTTTCATTTGCACGTCCATCACCGCACTTTGACCACGTAGTAAGTAAACGGTCCCGGAATTCCCTTGAACCAGTGCGGCACGCCATTAGGTACAACGATGACATCGCCTTCGGCGATTTCTCGCGTATCTCCACCTTGAATGGAGCTGCCGCGAATTTCGTCCGCCGCGATGTTTTTGGGGTCAACTGCAGTACCGCCGGTCACGAACGTTGACTTGCCACCGAGGACATAAATAATGTCGGTGTCTTTGGTGTGGATCTCGGCCATGCCTGGCGTAGTGCGGCGGCTGGCGTGGATCATGTAATTGCGGTTGTCACTCCCGTCGAGCAGGATCGTGCCCTTTGCGAACGCGGCTTTGACCTGCTCTTTATCGAAATAGGTAATCGGTGCGGACGCGACCGAGGTCTTGCCAAAGTCTTTGGCGCCTGCCGCGCCGGCGATCGCCAATTCCTCATCCTGCTGAGCTGACGACGCACCACTCACGCCAACGCCACCAATGATCTGGTCGTCAAGCATGATCGGAATCCCTCCGATGAGCGGAGTAAAGTCGTCCAAGGCCGCCATAACGGTGCGGCCTTTACCGCTTGAGTTAATCAATTCTTCAAAAAAGCGAGTCGGCTTCTTGAATCTGACTGCCGTCCGCGCTTTTCCTATAGAAACACTGGCACCGGCAGAAAAGGTGCCGTCGAGTCGTTCGAGCGCCATCAGATTTCCGCCGTCATCGACAACGGCGATCACAGCTCCTGGCGCGTTTAGCTGCTTTGCTTGAGCTTCGGCGGCCGCGATCACCCGCTTGGCGCCGTCGAGGGTTAGGACTTTCTTGTCGGCGACCTGTGCGCTTACCACTGTCACGCACAGCACCGCCAGCAATGAGCTGAGAGAAATTGTTATTCGTCTTTTCATAATCGTTCCTTCCAGGCTGATCTTTTCGGCGAGTCTTCTTGATCGGCTCGCCGTCTGGATCCGCCGGGTTGAGGTCGTTAGTTCACCGGCGAACTAAACGACGCTTCCCCGAGCAGTACCTCGGCAAAGGCACACCAGATCTGCACTTTCGCGACATTGTGAATGTGGGCGGGGAGTGTGATCGACTTGTTGAACTTGCCATCCTTGGCCTGCAAGCGGTCGAGGGCGTAAATGTTGCCTTTCGAATCGACTACCTGCCAGTGCGGATCGGGCGTGTCGGGCACCTTGAAGTCATCCGAAAGCGTAAGGACGTTCCGACCGCCTTGCTTCGAGTGCGTGACAGTCCCGCCGTTCACCTTTACGCCGTGAAATTGGTTCGTAGTATGCGCGTCCTGCGCAAAGCTGGCACCGCTCAACAAACACGCTACGAGCAGCGCCAGACTGCAAACTGCGCGTGCATTAGATAGAAACTTCATCTCTGTTTCTCCTTGAAAGTTTTTGTGTTGCGGCTGTCTGATTCGGAAGGGAGAAAAAAGTGACGATGACGAGCGCCGTTGTGCTTGTCACGTTTTCCTGTGATCGCAGTCTTACATAAAGAAAACACGCGCTGAGTAATTGATGACCACGGCAGTGTTGAGAATCACTTTTTAGAATTCCTTATAGGTTTAAGAACGGGCTGTTAGTACCGTTGCAATCCAAGTCACACCGATTCGCGCAGACTCCGACGTAGCCACTGACAGGGCACGCCCAACGCCGGCACTAAAGGTGTGCCATAAGTGTGCCTTACACTTCGGTCCCATGTGCGCTAAAGTGCGCCTTTTCAATACCACTGCAAAACGCTTCCGTGCGGGCTTGGCTGTGGCTAAGCTATTGATTTGTATAGATGAATGCAGCAAAGAATCGTTCCGAGATCAACCTACTCTTAATCAGTAGGTTGTAGGTTCGATTCCTGCCGCGCTCACCAAATCTTTTATTTTGCAATCGGTTTCATCACCGAGGTTCTCTTTCGTGGTCAAAAACTTGTTACGAAATGTTATAAAATTCGAGGGCGTCTCTCCCGTACTTCCTATTTGGAATCAACACGGCTCGGTGCGAAATCTGCCTCTGATTCTTAAATTCGGATGAAGGTTCTTTTGGCGGAATTGCCAGTGCCACGCACCCCGACCGACTATGCACTCAATTTTTTGCTAAGCGCTACCTCGGCAGATTACTAGGGCGTTATTTCACGGTGGCAGGCCAGTTAAGAACGACAGCGTAAGTTTCGTTGAAACCTTTTCGTGGTTCCAGCACCAGAAACTTACGTCCGTCTGCGGTTACTGCATACTGGTTGATAGTGGGATCTGGTATCAGTCCCGTTGCGAAAAGTTGCCTTGGGGCGCCGACCTTCGGTGCAGACCCGCGCTCAACGCCCGCTGACATTATCTTTCCTTCAAGATCGAGAAAAAGAGCTCCCGGCCGTCACCGCGCCACCGAGGCTGCTCTCCCCCGGCAAACGAAACCTGCGTGATGTTGCGAAAGGAGGGGAAAGACGCCACATAGACTTCCCATCCTCAATGAGTAAATCGCGATTTCTCGCCAATCATCCACGCGGCGTAGCGGGGCCGAGTCTCACCCTGCGTGTTCTTCCGTCAATCCACGCATTGAGTGCAATGCGCAATTCGTCCTGATTGCATCAATGCTCAAGGATTCGTCCGTCGGGAGAAACGGGAGATAGGTTGAAGCCCTCCTCGACATCCTCCCAATAAATCACCTCGTCCCCTCTGCGTGCGACGACAACTGCATTCTCCATCCGACCGTATCGCAGAATGGGAGCTGCATAAGGCTCGACGGCATATTTCTTGAAGGCCACGATCTGCTGCTCGTCACATTCTGCCAGATCGTCTCGGACAATCTTCTTTACTTCATCAACGGTTGCTGGATGCCATTCCATAACGAAGTAATGGTGTGTCGCTGTATTTGGTGTGATACCGGCAGCCCTTAGGGCTGACCGGTATGTGCGCAGGGTTGGTGTGGCGGCTGCGCGCGAAATCAATACCATACCAGCGGCCCGTTCGTCTTAACACGAGTGAAGACTGCGGGCCGCTGGTATGACGATCAGACCCGCGCGGTGTGGTGGCGACGAAATGACCGAGCGAAGCGGCGCAGGCCGGCCATTGCTGTTGCACCCAGGAGCCGCTCGCCAGCGCCTCCTCGCCGGTCGGATCGCCGGTCGCACGTAGTCACGGCGAAATCCGCGGTGCCGAACAGCATGTCCCACCACGGCAGCACCGCGCCGTAGTTGCAGCTCCGCTGCCCCGCCGCCAGCAGCCCATGATGCGCGCGATGGAACCGCGGCGAGATCAGCAGCCGCTCGCCCAGCCGCCCGAACGACACCCGCGCGTTGGCGTGCGACAGGCTCTCCAGGAACCGCAGCACCAGCACCAGCAGCGGGAACTGCAGCGGCGGCACGCCGATCGCCAGCGCGATCACGCCGAACCACAGCGCGCTGATCAGATCGTCCAGCACGTGGTTGCGGTCATCCGACCAGAACGTCATCTGCCGCTGCGCGTGATGCAGCGAGTGCAGCGCCCACCACCAGCCGAACCGATGCGACAGCCGATGCCGCCAGTAGTCGGCGCAGTCCAGGATGATCGCGTAGAGCACGAAGGTCAGCACCGGCTGGCCCAGCAGGAACGGCGCCAGCCGCTCCAGTGTCGGCGGCACCCAGCCGTGGTCGGCCAGAAACCCGTTCAGCGTCACCTGCGCGCGATAGAACAGCACGAAGGTGAACAGCGGCAGCACGCCGACGCGCGAGATGACCGTGTACAGCACGTCCACCGTCACGGCGCGCGCATCCGGCCAGCGCTCGACCGGACGCCAGCGCTCCAGCGGCACGCAGACCGCGAATGTGATCGCCACCTGGCAGGCGCCGTACACCGCGAACAGCGCCCAGCCGTATGACACGTCCTCCCACTGCATCAGGTCCAGCGCATAGAGCAGCGGGATCAGCAGATGCTCCTGCAGCCAGCCGGCGGCGAGGTCGAACGGATCGGGCATGGTTCAGCGCGCCGCGACACTCGGCGCGCGCGGCCCTTCGGATTGAGGAACAGGCCGTGCGGCGAGCGGCCGACCTCGATCGTCTGATACTCGCCGCGTGGCCGGATCGAGCACCGCCACCTTCTCGGCCCAGCGCCGCGTGATCCACAGCCTGCCGTCGGGCGCGAAGGCGATATCGTCCGGGCCGCCGGGGATCGCGTAGCTGCGGATCGGCGTCAGCGTCGCCGCGTCGAGCGACGTGGTGGTGCCGCCGACGCGGTTGTTCACCCAGATGATCTTGCGGTCGGGCGACGAGGAACAGGTTGTGCGCGCCCTTGCCGGTGTGGATGCGCCCGGTCACATGGCCGTCCGCCGGATCGACCACCGCGACATAGTCGGTGCCCATGTCGGCGACCAGCACGCGGCCGTCGTGCCACAGCACGCCGGCCGGCGTCTTGCCGATCTTCGCGGTCCACAGGATCGCCAGCTTGTTCAGATCGATCGCCACCAGGCTGTCGGTGCCCTGCAGGCTGACGAACACGCGCGAGGAATCCGGCGCGTAGTCGAGATGGCTCGGCATCGAGGCGGTCGGGAAGCGCTTCAGCAACTGCATGCCGGCGGCGTCGTAGACATCGACCTGATTGCGCGCGAGGCCGTTCACCACGAGGAATTTGCCGTTCGGGCTGAACCCCAGCTGGTACGGATCGGCCACCGGCACGCGCTTCTGCAGCGCCGCGGTCGCCGGATCGAGGAACAGCATCTCGTTGCCGACGGTGTCGCCGACCAGCAGGCTTCTGCCGTCCGGGCTGAGCGCCAGGTGGTGCGGCTCGCGCAGCACCGGGATGCGGCGGAGTTCCTTCTGCGAGGACATGTCCACCAGGCTGATCGACGCGCCGCCCGAGTTGATCACGAAGGCGAGGCCGGCAGCATGCGCGGCAGCAGACTGCAGGCACCAGGCCAAGGCGCAGACTGCAAGAATGTGAAGACGGGACAGGCGCGACATGGCCGAGACACTCCGGCTGAAAAGCGGCCCTCCCTACGCCCCGCGCGGCGAATCGGGCAAGGGTAAACGGTAGAACTCGGCCGTCGTGAACGCGAGCAGGACGCATACGGGCGTCGAGATCAGCACATTGTCGGTTGCGGCGTGTGCAGCGAAGGCGACGAACGCGAAGCGAAGGATGAGTCCCCTCCGCCCGCATGATACGGCTTGTGCCACGGATGACCCAGGCGGCAAACAACAGGATCAACAGCGTCCGTCCGATCTGGCCGCCTTCGACCTCCATCCGGAGATATTCGTTGTGCGCGGCCCGAAGTGTGCAACAGGCGGGCAATCGGCCCGTCTCGCGGGATGATCATGTTGCCCCGGCGCCGATACCCCAGCCGACCCAGGGCGATTGGGCTGCGGCCGCCTCGAACCACGGCCAAAGCAGGTTGCGTCCGCTGAGGTCGCCGGCTTCGGTTTCCACGACGTTGAACAGGCGGG
>CAWAVZ010000003.1:0-991154 GCA_963785655.1 uncultured Acidobacteriota bacterium | reverse complement strand
CCATAACGAAGATTCTGCCGTAGTCCCTTGCACTCGACAAGTTGTCGAAATCAGGCGCATGAGCTCGCGCCATCTTGTTTGCCGATTCCTTCCGCACTCACCACCGTTTTTGTTGTAAATTCCTAAGCAGTATTCAAACTTTCAGATGTAGGGAGCTGCATGCGCAAGCCGCGGTTAGCCGGATCGGCTCTGCTGTTCGTCGTCGCGTTCGCGCAGTTTGCGCGCGCAGCCGATTCAGGTCAATGGACGCCGGCGAAAGCTAACCAGTGGTATGCCTCGCAGCCCTGGCTGGTGGGCAGCAATTTCATCCCCAGCACTGCCATCAATGAATTGGAGATGTGGCAGGCCGACACCTTCGATCCCGCGACGATCGATCGCGAATTGGGATGGGCTGAGTCCATCGGCATGAATACCATGCGCGTATTCCTTCACAATCTGCCCTGGACCGAGGACGCAAAAGGATTTTCAGAGCGAATTGATAAGTTCCTCGATATCGCTGACAAACACCACATTCGCATCACGCTGGTGTTGCTCGATTCGGTTTGGGATCCATATCCGAAGCTTGGCAAGCAGCGCGCACCCAAGCCGCACGTTCACAACTCCGGATGGGTGCAGGCACCGGGAGCTGAAATTCTGCGCGACTCTTCCCGATGGGAAAAAGAACTGAAACCTTACATCACCGGCGTGCTCACGCGCTTTCGCGACGACAAGAGAGTGGAAATGTGGGACCTGATGAATGAGCCGGATAATGACAATTCGTCGTACCGAAAAACGGAATTGCCCAATAAAGCGGCGCTCGCCACCGAATTGTTAAGACAGGAATGGAAGTGGGCCCGCGAGGTGAACCCTTCACAGCCGTTGACCAGCGGTGTGTGGAACGGCGAGTGGGCCACCGATGCACAGCTCACTGACACGTCGCGCTTGCAACTGGAAAACTCCGACGTGATCACTTTCCACAGTTATGACAAGCCTGCGGTCACGAGGGCAAAGATCAAGTCGCTTCGGCGATTCGGGCGTCCGATCATTTGCACCGAGTACATGGCGAGACCACTCGGCAGCACCTTTCAATCGATCCTCCCGCTGCTCAAACAGGAGCACGTCGGCGCGTACAACTGGGGCTTCGTCTCGGGCAAGTCGCAGACCATTTATCCCTGGGATTCATGGGACAAGCAATACACCGGGCCGCCGCCGGTCTGGTTTCACGACATCTTCTACCCTGACGGCAGGCCGTATCGCCCAGCGGAAGTGCAACTCATAAAGAGGTTGACAGGAAAAGAAAAAGCCACGGTCGCTTCGGCAAAACCATAGGTTGAGCGTGGGGAAGCTTTCACAGCAGCACTTCGCTGGCCCCCTCGGCCGCTGAGGAAATGAAGATCTCGGGACTAAGTCCGGTTTTATCGTGATACGAGGCGCTGACCGACTTCTTAAAATCCGCCACCGCCTCGCTCTTGACCAGGTTGATGGTGCACCCGCCAAAGCCTCCGCCTGTCATACGCGCGCCGTACACGCCCTGCTGTTTGCCTGCAAGTTCGACCATGCAATCGAGTTCCTCGCAACTGACTTCATAGCCGTCGCGCAAGCTGCAATGTGATTTGCCCATCAGGCGTCCAAATTCACGCAAATCCCGCTTCTGCAGCGCAGCGGCGGCTTGCTGCACACGCGCGTTCTCTGTTACGACGTGCAAGCACCGGCGGTACACCAGCTCGGGAAATTCGCCACGATGTTGCTCCAGCTGCTCAACGCTCACATCACGCAGCGCGCGGATGTTGGACAGCGAGCGCGAAAGAATGCGGACGCCTTCCTCGCACTGTGCGCGACGGACGTTGTATTCGCCACTGCCGAGCTCATGTTTCACCATGGTGTTGCAGATAACCAGCGAGACGTCATCCGGAAGCGGCAGCAGTTTGAATTCCAGCGATCTGCAATCGAGCATCAACGCATGACCGGCGCGGCCGCAGCAGGAAATGAACGGGTCCATGATTCCAACCCGCACCCCTACGAACTCGTTTTCCGCCCTGCGGCAGAGTTTCGCGAGCTCGACCCGATCCATCGAGAGACTCGAATTGGCCAGCAACGCAAGCGCCGATGCCACTTCAATCCCAGCCGACGAACTCAGGCCAGAGCCGATGGGTACATCGCCTCTCACCAACAGGTTCGCCCCTTGAAGATAGTGACCGGCCTGCTCCAGCATTACCGCAACCCCGTGAATGTAGTCGCTCCAGTGCTTCTGCGATGGAGCAGCGGCATCCTGCAAATGAATTTCAGCGCTCTGCGAAAAGTTCGTCGAGTGGATAACCAGCTTGCGGTCGCTGCGAGGCGCGATTGCAATCCACACCGCGAAATCAATCGCCGAAGGCATGACAAAGCCTTCGTTGTAGTCGGTGTGCTCGCCGATCAAATTGACGCGGCCCGGGGCCCGAAAAATTCGCGGGTGCGATCCGTACCGGCTTTGGAACTGCTGCTGCAGTTCGGCTGCGGTCCGGCTCTCCCCAACGGATTGGTCGTCAGCTTGGCCCAGTAGTGGCTCCGTTTGTTCTTGCTCGCCTGTTACTTGTTTCCTTTGCCGAGCTCATCCAGAGCAGCCTTGAAGCCCGTCGCCAGCTTGTCCGCAGGTCCGCGTCCCCAATAGTGCAAGAAGATGATCATCGGGGTGGTACCGATCATGTGGTGGTGGATGGCGACAACATCAAGCCCATGCGAGCGAAGCGCCTTGAGCGTCGGAGTCACTTCACTCTCCAGCATGGCAACGTCACCGGCTACGGCAGCATCCTCGTTGGTGCCAACAAATGCCGCCCAGGTATTAAGTCCCATTCGAGCATTGATGGTGGCGCCCATCTCCTTCAAGCTAAGGTCCTCGCGGCCCACGGTTATTTTGTAAACCGCACCGGTCTGCTCACCGGCATGTCCAACTATTTTGGCAATCGTGTCTGTATCCAAACTCCCATGCTTTTCGGATGCAGCATTCATAGCGCCGCTGGACTGCGCAGATTGCCCGTGGCCAATCAAATCGATAGCCGGTCGAATCTGGTTTGCCAGGTCCACCGCTTTGCCGTGTCCATGGATGTGCATGAAAAAGACTCGCGGCTCCTCCCATAAAAAGTGGTTGTGCAAAGCCGTGACTTCAAGTCCGTGATCAAGCAGCGCCGACATAACAGGATTCACCTCGTCCTGGGTAAGGACCAGGTCGCCCATCATCACATCATCGCCTCCGTCACCTTTCGTCATGGCAAACCAGCCTCCAAAACCGAAAGGGGTTGGAACGCCGAATCCGCCAATTTTCACATGCAGGTCATTCCGCGGAACATTCACTTTCAGCACATTCGCTTTGTAGTCGCCTGATTTCCCGACAATCTTCAAAACCTGCTGGTAATCACTGGGAACTTCTTGCGCGTTCACAATGGACAACGTCTCAACCATTGTTGCTATGACCATAACTGCAATCTTTAGCGTTCTTCGTAGGATGGTGTTCATCATCACTCCTTGTCAGAAAATTCCCCGCAACGCGCGGTGAACCTCAAGCCGCCAACCCCAACGATCTCTGATTTGGCATCTCCCGCAGTGGTTGCTGGCGGTCGTTGCCCGCCGGCTGACTGTCGCAATTAGCATACCCGCTCTCCGGGAAATTGCTGTCAAGAGCCCGGCCCGAGATCCTGCCCCAATTCCGCCGAAAGCACAGCTGGAATAAAACCTGGCCGGCCCATGTCTAGGCAGATGTAACACGTCCTGACAGGCGACGCCGGAAGTCAGCCCACGCCCTTGTAGTCGCTGGCGTCGCCTGGTTCCTACGTGTGGCAAATGACGGCGGTCGTACCGCCGCACAACTGGAGATAACAAATGGAAAAGTCACGAATCATCGCGCCGAATGTAAATGGCCTGATCGAGCACGATCACAACAACGACGGAATTGACCGCCGCGGCTTTCTAAAATGCATGGCCTGGGCGGGCACTGGCGCCATCTGCGCAATCCAGGGAGGCGTGCTGAAATCCTACGCTCTTGGATCGCAAATGGGCTCCAAGATGAAGTCCCACAAAGCCGGCGAACTCACTTTCGTGCAGATCAGCGACAGCCATATGGGATTTAACAAGCCCGCCAACCCCGACGTGATCGGGACGCTCAAAGCTGCTGTCGACAAAATCAATGCCCTGCCCCATCAGCCCGAATTCATTCTCCACACCGGCGACATCAGTCACCTTTCAAATCCAGCGGAATTCGATAACGTCGATCAGATCCTCAAAGCTACTAACAAGGAAATCTTTTTCGTCCCCGGAGAACACGACGTTCTGAACGACGACGGGAAAATGTTCCTGGAACGCTATGGGCAGAACTCCAAAGGTGGCGGTTGGTACAGCTTTGACAAGAGCGGAGTCCACTTCATCGGCCTGGTCAATGTCATGAATCTCAAAGCGGGCGGCCTGGGGACGCTGGGGCACGACCAGCTTGAGTGGCTTGAAGACGATGTCAGGCACCTGAAATCCAGCACTCCGATTGTTGTCTTTGCTCATATCCCGCTCTGGACAATTTATCCGCAGTGGGGCTGGGGCACCGACGACAGTGCGCAGGCGCTCTCGTATCTGAAAAGATTTGCTTCCGTCACGGTGCTGAACGGGCACATTCATCAAACTATGCAAAAGGTCGAAGGCAATGTGACCTTCCATACCGCTTTCTCGACGGCATTTGTCCAACCCGCGCCGGGCAAAGCTGATGGCCCAGGTCCCATGAAGGTGCCGGCCGAGCAACTGCGCAGTCTGCTCGGAATCACTGACGTCAATTACGTTCAAGGCCGGCATGCGCTGGCTGTGGTGGATTCAACCCTCGCCTAAGACGCGCGGCGCTATATCAATTTCCTAAAGGAGGAAACGCATTATGAAAAGGACAATTCTGTTTAGTGGTGTGTCCGTCGCGCTCTTGCTGGCGGTTTCGGCTGTGGTCCTGCATCCTACGAAGGCCAGAGCAGGAGCAAACTCGGCCACCGAAGTCAGAGTCGATAACTTCACCTTCGGCCCGGAGACTCTCACCGTCCCGGTGAACAGCACCGTCTCCTGGGTTAACAAAGATGACATTCCACATGTGATCGCCAGCAACGACGGCCTGTTCAAGTCGAAGGCGCTCGATACTGACCAAAGCTTCTCTTACACCTTCACCAAGCCGGGGACGTATCCGTACTACTGCAGCATTCACCCCAAAATGGTGGGCAAGATTGTTGTTCAGTAGACCGTTTTTCACTAGATCGTTTTTCGTTAGATGGCTGTCCAGCAGGACCACACGAGGCGCTTCTCCATGACTACGATTAATCCTTTCGATCCGCGAACCATTCTGTTGGCTAAACATGCGCAGCATGTAGTGTTGATCCACTTTCCCATCGCACTGTTTATCACCGGCGTTGCTCTGGATCTCTTCTCCCGAGGGAAGCCCGGTTCGCCGCTAGCGGCCGCAGCATACTTGAACTTGTCCATCGCCGCGGCAACTGTGCTTCCCACCATTTTGACTGGCCTGCTTGCCTGGCAATTTGCACTCGATGGTCAAAGGCTCAAAGGAATTCTGCTGATCCATGTGATTGCCGCCTGCACCGCAGCCTCGCTGGTTATCGGTTCTTGGTGGGTGCACTGGCGGACGCGCAAATCGTTGCGGACTCTTCCCGCCTACAGCATGCTCGTCGAGCTACTGGGAGTCGCCTTGATTGGACTCACTGCCCATCTTGGCGGATTCATAACTGGGGTTAATAGCTGACGATTCCGTCGCCGATTGAATACCCACCGCTCGGCGGAAGTACACATTCAACTTTGATACGCACTCCGAGGACATTGTGCATACCTCAATCAGCGTGCCGCTGGCTTTGTTGTTCGTTTTTCTCGCGGGATTTAATGCCTGGATCATGTTGAGTGGCCGCGGCGCGACAACGCGTGCGAGGAGATTGTGGTCGCAGGCCCATCGCGCCGCTGGTTACACTTTTATCACCCTGTTCATAATCTTCTTGTACTTCATGCTGTTACGGATCAGGGGGACCGCTGATGAGCTCTCGCCCAGGCTGATTCTGCACATGAGTCTGGCTTTGGTTCTAGCTCCCCTGCTGTTGGTCAAGGTAATCGTCGTCAGGTTTCAGAAGTCTGCCTGGGGGCTGCTCTCGGCCCTCGGAGTTGCGATCTTCTCAATCGCATTCACCTTGGTCGCCATAAATGTGTCTATCCACTATGTCCGCAATTTTTCGCCCCACAAAATGCCGCCCGCAGTTTCGGGCAGCGTTATCGTCGGAATCTCTATCCTGGCGTTGATTGGGTTCTTTTCGAGGTCCAAACAGCGTGAACCTGAAGCCGAGGCTGCATCTCTCACGCCTGATCGACCTCAGAATGGGGCGCAGCCGCTTCACCGTCGAAGCTCGAACCGTAATCGGCCTTCCTTTGATTGAGGGTGCCTGCCAGCCATGCCTGAATCCGCAGGGCTGCACGACGGTTACAAACTCCTTCAAACCAGCGCGAACTTCTCATATAATCCGAGACCGCTCTTTTCGCGCCTGCGGCTTCCTCATGGAAAACGGTAATCACAACCTGGATGTCTGCCGGGTGGCAATCATCACCGCCGAAACCTCTGCCTTCCCCGACATGGAACACTTCCTGGCGCCCAGGTTCACCGCGGTGCTTACACAAGACGAGAAGCAAATTCAAACTGCTGTCGATGATCCCGAGATCCGGGCGGTGCTGTTGGATTTGGACAGTGTCGGTCAGGATTCCACAGAAGCCCTGCGCTTATTACGGGATATCCGTCATGTCAGGGATGACCTTGTCCTGGTCGCTATAACCCGGTCCAACAGCCGCAGCATTCCGCTGAAAGCCAGCGAGGCGGGCGCGGATGAGTTCTTCCTTGCCCCTTTGGATTTTCAGGAGCTGCAGGTCGTACTCGCTCGTGCCATTGAAAAACGCGGTCTCCAGATGGAGGGCCGGCGTCTTTTAGAACAGGCGGAGAGCAAGTCGGCATTTTGCGGCCTTATTGGCGGCAGTGAGCCCATGCAGTTGGTCTATCAGGCCATCCGGGCTGTTGCCGACAGCAATACCACCGTGGTTCTGCGAGGAGAGAGCGGCACCGGCAAAGAGCTCATCGCCTCTGCCATAGTCCAAACCGGAAGCCGGCGCGACAAGCCTTACATTTGCCTGAATTGCTCTGCCATCCCCGAGAGCCTGATCGAATCTGAACTGTTCGGCCATGAAAAAGGTGCCTTTACCGGCGCCGACGCCGCCAAGTCAGGGCTAATTGAGTCGGCCCACGGCGGCACGCTTTTCCTGGATGAGATCACTACACTTGATCCCAGCCTGCAGAGCAAATTATTGCGGGTGCTGCAGGAGCGGACGGTGCAACGCATTGGCGGCCGATCCACCAAAAAAATCGATTTCCGGCTTATTGCAGCGACCAATGACGATCTGGAACAGCTGGTGCAACAGGGCCGGTTTCGCGAAGATCTGTACTACCGCATCAACGTCGTCCCCATTTTCGTTCCTCCGCTGCGCGACCGGCATAGCGACCTTCCGATACTCGTCGATCATTTTCTCCGGGTCTATTGTGCCGCCAACAACAAGCCCCTGAAGCAGCTTGAGCCAGATGCACTCGAGATCATGGAGGACTACTCCTGGCCGGGTAACGTACGTGAGTTGGAGAATGTCATCCAGCGTCTGGTTGTGATGAACGATTCGCACCTGATCAAGGCGACCCACCTCCCTCAGCAGCTGCTTTTTTCCAGCAACGCGAGCCAGGAGGCGATTCTGATCCCCGAGGAAGGCGTAGATTTCGACGCTGAAATGGAGCGCATCGAGCTTGCCTACCTGACCGCGGCCCTAAAGCGCACCAAGGGGCGAAAAACTGCGGCTGCCGCGCTCCTGCACATTGATCCGCAACGCATGAAGTATCTCTGCCGTAAGCGCAATCTGGCGCTTGAAGGTTAATTTTTAAACCAACGAAGGTTAATTTTTAACCTATCGCTCAATTTCCGCGCGGTTCTCGCATGCAAATTCACGGGGCGATGCAATCGTAAGTGTTGATTCTAATCGGCAAACTGGCTAGCATCCAGCACAGGTGAGTTTGGCAACTGCTGTGCTATATACAAGGCATCGGTCAGCAATAAAAAAACAAGGAGAGGCAAATGTCAATCGAAAAGAAATCTCTGATCAGCAACCGCAGCGCAGCCAAGAAGGCCCTGGTAACCAAGCCGGAAGCTAGCAAGGTCGCGTCGACAAAGATGTCCGTAACTAAACTTAGCCACGTCAGAATCGCGACCGCTCCCGTCAAGACGCGTCTAGGCATGCCCAAAATTATTGTCCGTTAGTTCTGGGGCAGGCTTGCCTCTCCGTTGAAGAAGGGCTGGGCGTAGCCCACCCTTCAGTAGTAAGCCGAAAAGCCGACCCGTTGTGCGCCACAGCGGTCAGCTATAGCGGTACGCGCCAGGAACACTTAGTTAGAAAGATTACGAAGCCAGAAGGGCCGGGTAAATTCCCGGCCCTTCGCTCATTACGGGACGTTCTCTTACCAGACTTTTCGTCGCACCAAATCCCGGCAAAACCTGAGAGTGAAGCCAGCCAGGCTGCGCCTAGCGGTGAGCACCTTCGCCACCCCACCCATTCCTGGCATCAACCCATTATCGTTTTTTAAAATGACCGTGCCCAGGTAATAGGTCGAGAGGGTTATTCCCTGCAATGAGTCTTTTTCCAGTAACCCGCTCGAAATCGGCGCAGCGCCGGCAGAGATTCGCGACAGCACCCCTGAGTGCGGTTTCACCTGGCCATCAATCAATAGCCTGACACTCTCTCCCGGGTGCACATCGCGCATGGCAAACTCGGGGATATATATGTTCGCCTTCATCTCGGATGTGTCCGCTACCTGAACTAGCAAATCCCCCGCCTCAAGCGATCGCCCGGCTAGATCATGCACCCGCGCAGTGGTCACGGTGCCGGCAATCGGGCTTACCACCGTGAGTTGCCCCAGCTTGTCAGCAAGCAACCGGTTGTCCTCGGCTCGATGTTGCCGCTCGTTCTCCGCGGCCCCATAGTCCCTGTACCGCAATGCCGCCAAGGTAGCTTGAGAAGTAGAGGTACTGAGCTCCTGACGTGCTTTCGCCGCATCAGACTCGAGCGCCAGGTTGCGAAGTCGTAATAGCGGAGTGCCGGGTGTTACCGCCTGCCCTTCTTCAACGGAGACGCTCGACACCGTTCCAGACACCGTGGCATGCAGGACTGCGGTTTTCGAAGCCACCAGCAAGAACGGGCCTTGCACGAAGTCCGGCCAGAAGGGGACAAAGGCGATCACAAGTACTGCCGCACTAACCACGACACCGCGCGTCGGCGTGAACCACGCGCGCACCCGCTCTTTCTTGTCTGCATAAAGCATTTTCATAAAACTCACCAGTTTTTTCACCCGCGAACGAAATACCCACAATCCCATGGCGGCCGAAGGAATGAACGCCCACTCAGGGGTGAACGATCTCAAGATGTGATACGTCACCACCATCAGGAACGAAAGCAGTACATAGCTGTACAGTCCCGAAAGAACTCCATAAATCGCGAAAAACGCCCGCTTCCGGCGCGGCACATAGGGAACTTCGACCGGAAGCCCAAAAACGCGCTTGCGCATCCAGCCTGAAAGATATTCGGTACTGCTTTCTTTGAGAGACGGCTCTGCCACCAGTTCGGAAAAGATGAGATATCCATCCAGCTTGATGAGCGGGTTCAAGTTCAGAATGGAGACGCCGATTCCCGTCACCATCATTACTTTGTACGCCCAATCGTGGACGGCCATCCCGGTTGCCGTGCCCCACCAGATCATGGTCGCGAAAAAGCACACCACCAGATCCAGCCAAATCCCGGCAATCGCGGTTGCGACGCGCGCCCACTTGCCGGCCAGGACCCACACCTGGGTTGCGTCGCAGAAAAAGCTGGGCGCAAAATACATCAGGCTGAAACCCATTCTTTCGATCGTCGCCCCAAAGTGCTTGCCCACCAGCCCGTGCGCAGTCTCATGCAGCGCCGCCATGGCGCCAAACAGGAACCAGAACTCGATCACGTCCCGCCCGGATTTTTGGGTGAAGTTGTAAAACGCAAAGCTGTCAGACCAGATTTCGCCGAACCGGTCCGCCCACATCCAGCCCATCAAAATGAACATCCCAACGCTGGTCCACACAAACCACGGGGTAAACAAGAACCGCACCTTGGGATACAGCCGGGTAATGTAACCATCGGCGTTGTACCAGGTCTTAATGATGATGTCGGAAAAGTCGAGTCCGTGAAACCGGCTGCGCTTCTTGCGGGAAGATCGCAGTTCCTGCTGGAAGGTGATGTTCTTTTCGAGCGGTGTCTTATAGAGCAGCGGCGTGTCGCTTTGCAGGAAGCTCGCCAATTCCTGCACATCCTCTTCGGCGACACTGCTGCCGGTCTCTTTTTCGAAACGCTCGGCAATCACCGCTGGGGAACTGTTGCCATCGAACAGCTGAATGAGTTTCCACTGCATCGGGAAAAAGCGGAACACCAGCTCCGTTCCCGGCATTTTCACCAGGACAAGCGCCTGCCCCTTTTCGAAGTGCTCTTTTGAAATCACCTTGGGGTCGAGCTTTGGGGGGATGTTGCGGATGATCCGTTCCGGCAGTTCCGGAAGCGCCACTTCGAGAGCTCGAACAATATTCATCGAAGCTCGGAAAGATGAGTGTCGGAAAGATGGAGGTCGGCACGCATTCCTGGCCGAAGGCCGCTAGTGTCGCCGTACAGCTCCGCCAGAATCTCGATGGTGTCGCTCGAAGGATCAACCACGGGGCTCACTTCGATCACTCGCGCCCGGTAGCTGCGAGCAGAACTACGAGCAGAAGACTGGTCCTCCGCAGGCGTGATGCCTACCATCGCCCCAGACTTCACGCGTCCCAGAAATCTCTCCGGCAGAGTCACGCGAATACGCAGGGGTGCAATCGCCGTCACCCAAAACAGCCGGTCGCTCCGGTTGATGCTCTGTCCCACCCTTACATATCGGCGTGCCACGACCCCGTCGAATGGCGCAGTAATCCGGGTCTTCTCCAGCTCCAGTTCCAGAGAATGCTCGACCTCTCTGGCGTTAGCCAGTAATTCAGAGACCCGCTTCACGTCCCACTGGTCCGATTCCGACTTGTACTTTGCGTGATCGAGTTGCTCTTTTGAAATGATCTGCGCTTCCCACATTTTTTCGGCACGTTGATAATCGACGTCCAGCACCATGGCCTCGGCTTCCCAATTCTTCAGATCATTTTGGGTGCTGCGAGTTTTTGCGCGCGCCGCTTCGAGATCAGCTGATATTTGACGGTCGTCTAAAGTCGCCAGCATTTGCCCCTTTTTCACCCGCGTACCCGCGTCGGCCAACACTTTCGTGATCACGCCTTCGCGCTGCGCCGCCACATCAACCTGATCTTCAACAATGATCGGCCCCGAAGCCACGAAATCACTCGGCGGCAACGCTGCCGGCGTCCTCGCGCTGTTCTGCGGAGTCACCGGTTCCGCTGCAGCAGCCGTGCTGGGCGCCGCGGCGGGTGAACTGGTGCAACCAATTGCTGCGAGCAACCAAAGCGCGATCGCGGCAGTTACTGCTAGTCTCGACATGAAAATACTCCCGTTTTCCCTCACCATCCGAACCAGGACCAAAGCTTCGTCCAAATCCACATTCCCGTGCGCCGGAACATGACTACGCCAGCCGAACGCCAACCCGTCGAAATCTTTCCCCTGCCCTGCATCCCCGAGCGTAATAGATGATCTGGATTTGCCACGCTCACTCGCGCAAAAAAAGTCGGCTCAGAATTCTGCAGAACGCCTAGCGGACTCACCACCGCCACCTGCCCGCGGAATGTTCGCTCCGGAAAGCCATCCAGCTTCAGACTGGTTTTCTCCCCGACACGCAGCAGCGCAACATCTCCTGCATCAACGGCAACATCCACCAAGGCTTGAGAGTTGTCCACAATGTCTACGAAGCTTTCGCCATCCTTGACTTTATGGCCAACCAAATTCTCCAGCTGCGGAGTCGCAATAACTCCGTCGATGGGCGAACGGATAGCCGTTCTCTCCAGCCTTTCCTGAGCGCGCGCAACCTCGGCAGCCCAGTAATCCGCCTGTGCCTTTTGAATTCCGGCCTCGGAACCATCACTGTTTGCCAGAGAGCGGTCCATTTGCGCGGTTGCTGTCTGATATTTCGCCCTCGCCGCCGCCAGCGCCGAGCGATACTCCCAATCCTCTAACTGGGCGATGACGTCGCCTTTTTTCACCAGCTCGCCTTCGTGAACATTCAGCTGTCTGATTACCCCCTCAAACTCCGCGCCAACCCTCGCCATATGCGCCGGAGCAACCACAGCGTTCCCAGCAACCCGCAGCGGAAGTGGGAAAGCCAGCAGGAACAGAACCGCGGCTGCTGCGCCTGCGATCAGCGCGGCCCGGCGATGTTTCTCCAGGGCGAGAAATTGCTTTTTCCTCTCGAGCAGCGGCTGCAGCACATCGATGAAGGGGACCTCTTTATAGAGTGAAGCGTTCCGCAGTGCCACCGTCGCCTGGCTGGCCAGAACTTTGACCATTTCGAAATGGGCTTCCGAGAGAAAATGCGGGTCGCTGCTTTCAAATAAGAGGACACCGACCTTCCCCTCTTCGTCCATTAACGGCACCACGTGGCAGCCGCGCATGCCGGTTTCAGCAAAATATTGATGGAACTTGGCGCGAGTCTCCTCGCGATCAGAATCAATTTCATCGCCGCGCTGCGTCACCAGAAGCGGCTGATTGAGGATCGCGCCCCACTTCAACATCTCCCGCAATTGCCGGTACTGCGGATCGTCGACGTTGAGCTGGGTTGTACCCGACACCGCCTTAAGCTCGAATGCGCCACGCTGCTCCAGGGCAATTCCGGCGCGCTCGTAAGGAATCACGGAAGCAGGGCCGTTCACGATGGCCTGCAGGACCCGGTCTAAATCCAGAGTCGAAGTGATTTCGCCGCTGGTCTTGACCAATGCTTCAAGAATTTCGAGCTTGCGTTCCGCCATCAGCAGACTGGCGTTGTGCAGAGCATTTACCGCGGTCTCCGTCAACGTGGTCAGCGCAAAAAGTTGGTCCTCATCGAATGCAACTCCATCCAGCCGATTGACCGCCTCCACCACTCCAACCAGGGCGCCGCGGTCGATCAATGGCGCAACCATCAATGAGAAAATTGCGCCTTCCTCAAGACTTGCGTTTCGCCTTGTGAGCCGATCATCATCCGGCGAAGCAATCAGCACGGGCTCGCCGTTATCCGAAACATCTCCGGCCACGCCTTCGCCCGGTCGCTGCGTCGTTCCTTGTTGGACCGTCGAGTCCACGCCCGCCTGGTGCATGAGATCAAGAGATTCATCACCTTGCAGCATCCAAATGTTTACTGCCTGGCATTCCAGAATTTCCCGGAACTTCGAGCCAATGATGGGCAGCAACTGGTCCAGTTCCAGCGTCGAGCTGAAGACTTTTTCCAGGTCGTACAACTGCGTCATCCGGTTGATCGACGCGAGTGCGTTGTTGCGTTCTTCCTCGTAACTCACCGCATTCGCCAGAGCGCTGGCAGCAACCTCAGCTACTGGCTCCAGCGCCGCAATCACCGTCCCATCTGCCTCATTTTCAAAACTAAGCACCTCAATTGCCCCTATCAGCTCGCCCCGGTTCTTCAGCGGCAGATAAGCAAGAGAGTTCAAAGTTCGCCGCACATGCAGGTGGGCGTACTGTTCGCGGACCAAATCCTTTGCGGAAAAAAGCAGTGGCGCGGCTTTGTCGGCGAGAATCCCGAGCGTCCCCTCGTTAGCGAGGATCAATACGTCAGGAATGGATGCATCACCGGCAGTCGCCTGCGGGGCCCATACTTGTCCTGCATCCGAGGTGGCGAGCAAATAAACCGTGCAGGCACTTCCAGATAGAAGATCAGCAACCGCCTCGGCAATGATGCGGGCGCGTGGGGAAACTTCGCGATGTGCCAGTAGTTGGCCGGAAAACACGGCAATATCAATCGCCTGTGCCGAACCCTGGGTTGCCATAATTTTTGGGTCCCGAAGTGGCGTCTGACCCGCGGTCCGTCTGGCAATGAGGAGACCGGTGGCCTTGCCCTTGCAAATTCCAAGGGCTTCTTCTAAGGTGTGGGAACTCTAGCAAACAGAAATTGCGCTGTCAACGAAGTTGCTTGCCAGCAGCCCGGTAGCGGGGGGAAACGGTGGATATCGACGTTCGCAATCAGGGTCCCGTAAAGATCATCAAACTGCGCGGCCGCTTGGCCCTGGGTGAGCCCGTCGACCGGTTGCGGGCCACGGTTGAAGACCTTCTCGGCGCGGGAGATACTCGCCTGGTGCTCGACCTTGAAGAGCTCACCACTATGGATTCGAGCGGTATCGGCCTGTTGAGCCGTTTCCTGACCGCAACCAAGCAACAAGGCGGATCGTTAAAGCTGGTCAATCCCTCGAAGTTCGTCGTTCAGACTCTCAAGCTGGTCGGGCTGCTTAATCTCTTCGAAGTCTTCACCGACTCCCAAGCGGCAACAGCCTCATTTCACTAGCATTGCAGTAGTGCGCCAGATATCGATCGAATCGCATCCAGCGGCTTCTCTCTCTAAGAGCGGAACGTAATGGGCTATCGCAGCGTCTCCATCGGAGGAATGTTGTGCTGCCACCCCAACCCAGAGTCTCTGTAACTCCCTGTCACTGTGCCGCTTTCGCCTTCTTGATCACATCCTCCATGTCGTGGCGAATCTCACCGCGCCGCGGTTCAGTATCGGACCACGAAGACGCTGGTGCCGCATGGGAATCCAGCATGGCCAATGCCTTTTCGGCATACTGCCTCGCAAGATCCTTCTGCCCAGCCGCCAAATAAGCATCAGCGAGGTTGGAGTGCGCATCGGCCGAATCCGGATAAGCAAGCAGGTTGAGCTTGAACACTTCGATCGCTAACCTCGGCGCGCTCGCGCGCAAATGATCATTACCAATGATGTCGAGGGTAACTTCCGGCCACAACTGCGCATGCGGATCTTTTTGCCGGGCTTCCATTAGTTGCTGCGTGGCCTGGGCGACTCCGCCAGGCGCCCGGATTTGATTGAGGATCGCTGCAGATGCCACCGTGTCGGCTGGCGCGTGACCCGGCGTCCTGATCAGCGTAGTGACAAACCAATCCACAATGATACCCGGCAGCTCGGGGTGAACCTTGAACATGTCGGTCCCGTGGCCGCCCTTGGCGGGAACTTTGCTGGCATCGCTGGTTTCATACCATATCCATGGCGCGTCTTGTGCTGCAGAGTAATGCACGAATTTCTTTCCCGGGTTGGAGGCGGTGATGTAGAGCAATTTCATCGCATCTTGCGTGGGAGGATATTCGTCATCGTCGGCCACAACGAACAGCTCGGGCAGTTGTGACGCCTCTCTGAGGAATTGCAGGCCGTCTTGGAGAGTCTCTCCGGAAAGCAATGCCAGCGACTTCACTTCAGCTACGTGTTGACGCGCTACTCCGACAGAATGGAGGACTCCGAACCACCCGGCTCCTCCCAGGCCGATGACATCGCGCTTGACGCCTGGCTGCGAAATCAAGAACTGCCATGCTGTGTCAACGTCGCGCGGCCACATGTTGCTTACCTGTACCTTCTCTGCGTCTGTCAACCTCGTATAAGGCGAGCCGCTTTCGCCGAACCCGCGCATGTCGAGGGTAAGCGTGTTGATTCCAACTTCCGCCAGTCGCGCGGCCACCTCTTCCCACGACTTACGTGTCCGGTTGCTCTGGTGGAGCAGTAATACGCCAGGGCCTGGTTTGGTCGCGGCAAAGTAGCTTGCCTTCAGGATGACGCCGTCGGATGCCTTCAGATCAACCACACGTGGAGCAGAAGGCTGCTGCGCCTGTTGCGCCTGATCCCGCCGCGAGTCTGGTGGCACTAAGTTGCTCGCGCGATAGTAAACCACAAGCTGGCCGTAGTGCTCGCCGCTGTGCTCGATGGCGAACGTCCAGATGGAGGCGTTGTGGGCCAGCCGATTCCCAAAAAATCTCGAAGTATTGTCCAGCCCCGCGTCGCCCTGTTGTTGAATCACTCGCGCTCCGTCCGCGACGGCCTCCTGCACAAACTTCACCACGTCGGCCTTGGTCTTGAAAACGTCACGCGAAGGGTTGTCGCCCTCGCCGAAATCGGGCCCGGGATTTGATCCGGAAATTCTGCGTATCAGGACGAAATCCAGCGCCGCGGCGTGGAGAAGATTCTGGGCGAAAGTGCGCTCGTCCTTCTGCACCTTGAAGTCGTATTTGTCTTCAGGGAAATCCTGGGCCATCGCGATGAGCTTGTTCCCGATGTCGTTCCATCTGTCCAACATCTCATCGGACCGAGCGCGCGCCGGGCTCGGAGATTGAGGCTCTGTCTGGCCCTGACCGGGAAGACTGATTCCGACGGCAAGCAGCAAAGTGAGAACCGCCACCGCGAACAAAAACCGTTTCGAAGATCGTCTCATCGCAGATTTTTCCTTTTGATTGAGTGCCACGGCGTTTCCTCGTTGAGGGCGTGCGCTTCAATGCGACGCAAGCTCATTGCGGACCACCTGGCCGTCCTTCATCACAAATCGAACACGCTCTAGTTCGCTAATATCGGCGATCGGATCTCCAGCAACGGCGACGAGATCAGCAAATTTTCCGGGATCAATCGCGCCTACACGGTCCTTCCAGCCCAGCATTTCTGCCGCATTGGTGGTGATGGATCGAATCACATCGAGCGGTGGCATTCCGGCATCGTGCAAATTAACGAACGTCGCCGCGCTCGCTTCTCCACGCGTCTTTCCGGGATAAAACCAGCACATATCCGATCCTGCGGCAAATCTCACGCCCGACTTCAACACTCGCTGGACCAGCTGATCGTATCGTGTTCGGCCACGTGCAGCAGAACTGACCTCCGAAGCATGGACCGCGGGTGACATCACTATGCTTGGCTCCTTGATCTTCAGGAATAAACCCCCATAGAAGGTCGGCGTCAGGTCGAGGAAGATGCCCTTCTCACGCATCTGCTTAAGTTGCTCGTCGGTTACGCCATTAGCGTGCTCGATGGAGTCTGCGCCCGCATCAATTGCAAGTTGAATGTTGGAAGGCTCAAACGCGTGCACGGCAACTTTCAGTTGCTGGCGGTGGGATTCCTCTACCACCGCCTTCAGTTCTGCAGAAGTAGTGTCATCTCCCAGCGACACCTTGATCACATCGACGTTGTAGAAAACGTTCTGGAGCACCGCGTGCCGTGCCTGGTCTGGGCCAGTGATCAACAGAAATTCCTGCTGGAGGATGGCGTCGGCGAGAGCGGGATTGAGGTCCTGCAGGTAGTCCCCCTGGCCGATCATTTTCCGTCCGGCAGCTAGAATTCTCGGCCCGGCAATCTGGCCGGCGTTGATCGCGTCGCGCAGCGAAGTGTCGCCGTCAATGCCGGAGTGGCCCAGATTGCGGACGGTGGTGAAGCCGCTTTCCAGGTCTTCGCGCGCAAGCTGCGCGCCCATCAGCGCACGTTTGATCGGCGACTCCATGATGGCGAGCAACAGCCCCGGAGCAAAGTCGCCGTTGAGGTGACGCTTACTCTCCTCTTCTGGCGGCACAATTACGTCCAGAAGCAAATGGGTGTGGTTGTCGATCAAACCGGGCAGCAAAGTGGCGCTGCCCAAATCAATGGTCTTGACGTCGGCTGGCACATCCTTTTGCAATTGCGAAGGCGCGCCAACTTCTTTTATTTTGCGGCCTTCAATCAGCACTGCTGCAGGCGAAAGCACATTCCCAGTCCTGGGATCGAGCAACCGTCCAGCTTTTACGAGAGTCAGAAGAGCGGGAGATTGGGCGGCGAGCTGCCCGGTTGAAAAGAGAGCAAATACTAATGCCGCTAACCGCACGAACTGTTTGCGCATTCGACTCAATCCTCCTCTAATAAAAGATAATTGGATTGATCCGCTGAGAAAACCTACTTCCTAACCAGGAAACAACAAGCTGTATGCGCTATCGTTCCAAAAACTCCCCAAACGAGTGCAGCGCTGAACAGCGCGGTCAGCAGCATGCTCACTGCGCCGCACGCTGGCTGAGGCGGCGCGGCCAACCGGGCAAGACGATGGCTTAGAAATGACGAGGCTGCCGCCTGCAGCAAAAACGCTTTCTCCGGATTGGCAAGTTTTGCTAGTGCGGAAACCAGTTCTCCACCGTGCGCCCTCTGAATGACAGACTCGTCACAGGAGAGCTCTCGATAAAGGGCCAGGCGAAAACCGGCGAGCCAAACCAGCGGATGAAACCACAGCCCGCAAAGCGTCACTTCATGAATAAGGCGTATCAGGTTGTCGCGCCTTCTTGCATGGGTCAGCTCGTGAATAAGGACAGCGTTAAGTTCATGTTCACTCAGCAGCCGGTCGATCCCATCGGGCAGCGAAATATGGGGGCGTAGAATCCCGTCCACCGCGGGAGCCCGCCTGGTTTTAGCGAATGTTACCGGGACGCCTTGGGCAACGAAACCCGGCCTTGGCCCAACAAAATTCTGACCAACCGCAGCCTGCTCATCCCGATGCTCGGTGCGTATCCGCAGACCAAGCCGCGTAAGCATCAAGGCGGTTCCGAGCAACCACACCACCGACAGCGTCGCAGCAACTGGACCTCGAGAGACAGTATTCGCAAACTCCCCAATAAATCCCAGCGGTGTAGCCCATGCAAGATGCGCAGTCCAGACTTTGTCGAGAACGGCGCCCACGGGCAGAATGAAATTGAGCGATGCTGCCACCCATATCCAGTACTTTGTGGTGGCGCTGGCGCCCCGGATGGACGTTAGAGCCCATGCCGCAAGCCCGACCACTGAGGCATATAGCAGGTGAATCCCAAAGTAATACAGCGTGCGTGCAATGTGCTCATGCATACCTACCTCCACCGCTGCGCTCGCTCTTGCTTCTTGGCACCGCGTTTTGAAGGGCCTTGAGGTCTTTCAGCGTGATGGTGCCCGTTTCGAGGAGATTCGAAACCAGTACGCGAGGAGACCCGCCGAACAAATCGAGCAGGTCTCGAACCAGCCCGCTCCGGTACTCGCTTTGGTTAATTGCAGGCTCGAACAATTGAGCATTACCGATTTTTTTTACCTTGCGCAGCGCGCCTTTCTGCTCGAGCCTATAAACGAGCGTCTGCACGGTTGTATAGGCGACCCGCTCATCCTCGGGCAAACTGTCGAGGATCTCGCGGACGGAGCAAGTCCCCAGCTTCCAACACTGCTCCAGGATTCGCGTTTCCGCTTTCGACAGCCGCGATCTCTTCATATCTCCTACTCTGTCCGGTAATGCTACTACAATCTACGTTTTCGCCGCAAGCGCATTGAAAAGGGGAAACCAGAGGACGTGTGGGAATACTTCAACCCTTCGCTCGTCTCATGATCCACTGCGGAGCTGAGGTATACTCCGTGTTTATGAATGGCTCTGATTTGCGCGAGTTTGCGACCGATGCTATCAAGTTCTGGGAGCCATGGCGGCTGCTCTACAATTTGACGTTGGCAGCGGTCGTAGTTATCTATTTCGCAATCGGATATCCGCTTTCAAGGTCTGTACTTACCCTCGACTTCTGTTTGGGCCTCTTCTTGTTGGCGGTCGTAGCCAACGTTGCATATTGCGCGGCTTATGTTGTTGACATATTCGCTCAAGCGTCAGGATTCCGCGACGTTTGGCGACAATACCGCAAGCTCCTGTTTCTGATAGGCACGCTTTTTGCTGCCATCATTACTCGGTTCGTTGCCATGGGCATGTTCCACCCCAACGGCTAAGCAAGACTCCTTTCCCCGATGTGCCTTCAGCTCTCGAGCGAAACACGGGAAGATTGCTCCACAGGTGTGGCGCGGGCGCCCTCGCCCGCGAAGCTTGACAGTTTTCGCTCTCCAAGTCAGTACTTCCGTAATCCATCCGTCGCGAATTAGCTAGGCCTTCACCTGGACCCGGCAAATACTTCTGCTATGAAGCATCTTTCTATCTTCGGCGCGGTACTCGTCTGCGCCTTTGTCGTCACGGCCAACGCGCAAGATAATCGCGTCTTCGACTGGACTCCCGCCAACTGCGAGACCATCCCCATGGAACCCGCCAGCCTGCACGCCGGCCGCGTGTATCATCCCGCAGCCGGAGGCGGCAACCTGCACGTTGGCATCGAGTCGCGATATCCCGTGACCATCGCCATGACCTGGGCCGACGAATGGAACGCCGCGATGCAGCATCCCGACGCGCCCGTGAATTTCAACTTCCTCTGCGTGAACGAGCACGTCACCAGAACGACTTACGAGTGCCATCTGCCGTCCGAGCGGCCCATGATCATTACCTTCCACGACGAGCGCCGGCCCGAGAAGCCGGTCGTCTCGGCCATCAGCGTGATCCTCGGACCCGCCGCGCAGCAATTCATTTCGCCCAACGATCTCCACATCCAGTACTACAGCTGGAATTGCGTGGACAACTGCATCCTGCCCGAGTTCCACTGGCGCCGCATCCTGAACGAAAAATATGAAGTCACGCCCGCGCCCAAGGTTTACAGCCTGATGACGCCCGACCACGACGACCAGGAGCTCAGCGTGAAGATCAAGTCGCCCATTCCGTTGACAATCGCGCTGCTGCCGTCGCATCTAGCCGACCAGGTTTACGACAAGACCGTCAGCCTCACCGACGCGCTCGACCAAACCGGATGCAAGGAACGCGGAGTCCAGTCGATGAGCTTCAATTGCACCTTCAACGTCGCCAACGGCTCGCAGACTCTCTTCATCCTTCCCGACATCACCTTCTCCGGACACAAGAAAGCCAACGTCGAGGTCAACACGGTGAAATGCGTGGAGCACTGCGACCTGCTGAATCCGCCGGCGAACCCGTAACTGCATGCCAATTCTCGTGCTTGAATTTTTGTTAGACGAAATTTTGACTCTCGAGATCAAGTTTCTCTAGACTGGTGACATGGAAGTTCACCTCCGGCCCGAAACCGAATCACGCATTCAGGATCTTGCTGCTAAAACCGGCCGAGCTGCTGACGAATTAGTCGAAGACGCAATGGCCGGATACCTCGAAGAGCTGGCACAAACCCATGCGATGCTCGACAGCCGGTATGACGATTTGAAAAGCGGCCGCGTCAAGCCCGTTGACGGCGAACAAGCATTCTCAACTCTTCGACGCAAGAGCCAAGAACGTCGTTCATGAGCAAGTTTGTCCTCCATCCGGAGGCATATTCTGACCTAAGCGAAATTTGGAAATATATTGCAGTCGTCCCAAACTGCACGAATTGGGACAGAATGTTAACGTGCGTCTTGGAGGCATGCTCCGGTGCTCAGAGCTGTGTGTATCGATGGAAGACCAACGTTCGAGTCTTCCGTTCGCGGCGTCGCAATCTACCTTGATACGTTCGCAATCAACTCGCTAGCTAAGGGAGATGGTTCGCTGTGCCAAAGATTTGTTGCCGCGCTGAAAAATGGCGCTGACCTGCTATTCTCGATCGCGAATGCGGCGGAGATCAGTGGTGCCATGGGTTCATCATCTCGAGCTGTTAAGAGATTCTTGGATGACCTTGGGCCTAACTGGTACCCGATCGAGATGCTTCCGACAGAAGTAATGAAACGGGAGGCAGCGGGACTTGCACCTAGTGAGTGCTGCCTTGCGGAAGACCTTCTGCGAGCGTTTTTCAAGAACCGCACTTGTGAACACATTGCGGGTTCGGGAAGAGTGATTGATCTGTCGGAGGGATTTTTTCAGCTTGGAACATTCGTGCAGTGGTTGGCCCCTCAAAGAGATCACTTGCTCGGCCAGAGCAGGAACCTTGATAGCGTGATGAAGAATGGGATTCATGCCCTCCGTGCGAAACGAAAAAAAGATCCAAGTTGGATCGATCGCGTAATGCCGCAGCCACGATTCGATCCGTCGAGACCGGCAACATTTGCCTATATAAGCTTTATGCGGGATCTGATTTGTGACAGCGGTTATCAAGTAGAAAAAGGGGACGGGATCGACTTCTGTCACGCGACCGTGGCAACGGCATTCGCGAGCTTTGCAACGCTGGACAAACAGTGGAAGCGGCGAGTCGAGAACTTGCCATCACCGAATAGAATTCCACGCATCTACTATCAACCGGAACTTGAGTTAATGGTCGCTGACATCGAATCAGCATTGATCCAACTCAAGCAAGCAGCCCCACTCGTCACGAAAGCGCTTTAGGAGAACACTGTTCACCTGCGACGCGCAAACACAAAGGGCCACGCTCATTGCTGAACGTGGCCTTTGATTTTATGCCGGCGACGAACTACTCTCCCACACACTTTCGCGTGCAGTAACAATCGGCACTCCTGCCCATGAGTTCGTTTCTGGTGCTCGTAGTTGTAGAATTCTGGGGGGGAGCCCCGAGAACCCCGCCCTCCTTTGGGTTCAGTTTGACTATGACGTTGCAGCTAAAAACGCTTTTAACGATAGTGTTGTCCGCAATCATTGCTTTGTTCTGCGGCGCATTGGTTCGAGCGATATATGAAAAGCTGCGAATTCTTCCTCTCGTTGCGGGTCTGGCCATAGCGGTCCTCGCCCAAATAATGATCGCGCTCAGAAAATCGAGAGATGAGGAAGAACTGGATTTGTTGCGGGAGATGCGGCTCACAGAAAACCGTCAAAGGATTCGCGAAGCTGAGGCGCTCAGCACAAAGATCGAAGAGGAGATTCGAAACGGGAATTATGAATCCGTAGTTGAGATCACGAGTCTTAAGGAGCGTCTATGGCGCCGATGAGAGTTGTCATCGCCGACTCCGCAGTCGCTAAACTTGAGAGGCTCGATTTTGCTTCCGACGATCTTAAAGCCATTATTCGTACGCTTGAGAGACTCCAGAACTCGCTTGAGGGTAGCTATCCAGTGCCATTCGTAACCGACGACCCACCGATCCGAATTATAGGAGTAGGGAAATACCGAATACTTTTTAGGGCGCGGGAAGATCGCGGTCTGATTGAGGTGCTTGACATCTCTGGACAGAATGAGTAGGCGCAGGCGCCATCATGCAGTAGAAGCGTGGGGCTGGCAAGACGTAAAAGGCCATCAACATTTCTGTTGATGGCCTTTATTTTTATGCCGGCGATGACCTACTCTCCCACACACTTTCGCGTGCAGTACAATCGGCCCTGCGGGGCTTAACTTCCGTGTTCGGGATGGGAACGGGTGGACCCCCGCGGTATGATCACCGACAAACTCAGCTGTCAGCTCTCAGCCGTCAGCAAAACCACGCTGCGCCGACTTGGCTAATGCGACAGACAAACTTTCAAAGAGCGTGAGAACGAAGTCTCACAACTGAATAGATTGGGTTGTTCGCTCAAAGCTTATCGCTCCGAGCTCACTGCTACTTCGGCTTTTTCGGCGCGCAGCCGATGGTCATTACAGTTTCACTCTCACCCAAGTTCTGGTGGAGCAAGACTTGTTGTCGGCCTCAGTCCAGGTTCTGACTGACGACCAACGACGAACGACCAACGACTGCTGTTCCGAGTAAATTTTATGGTCAAGCCGAACGGGCGATTAGTACAGGTAAGCTACAGGCATTACTGCCCTTCCACCTCCTGCCTATCAACCAGGTAGTCTTCCTGGGCCCTTCTTATCCCTTACGGGTTGGGAGATCTCATCTTGAGGAGTGCTTCCCGCTTATATGCATTCAGCGGTTATCACAACCGAACTTCGCTACGGAGCGGTGCCCTTGGCAGGACAGCTCCATCACAAGAGGTTCGTTCATCCCGGTCCTCTCGTACTAAGGACAAACCCTCTCAAATCTCCTGCGCCCACAACAGATAGGGACCGAACTGTCTCGCGACGTTCTGAACCCAGCTCACGTACCGCTTTAATAGGCGAACAGCCTAACCCTTGGAACCTTCTACAGCTCCAGGATGCGATGAGCCGACATCGAGGTGCCAAACCGGAGCGTCGATATGAACTCTTGGCTCCGATCAGCCTGTTATCCCCGGCGTACCTTTTATCCGTTGAGCGATGGCCCTTCCATGCAGAACCACCGGATCACTAACGCCTACTTTCGTATCTGCTCGACTTGTCTGTCTTGCAGTTAGCCACGCTTATGCGTTTGCACTCGTCGGCTGATTTCCAAACAGCCTGAGCGTAGCTTCGCGCGCCTCCGTTACAGTTTAGGAGGCGACCGCCCCAGTCAAACTACCCGCCTTACTATGTCCCTCTCCCGGTTAACGGGAGTAGGTTAGAACCACAGAACTCGCAGGGTGGTATCTCACCGGTGGCTCCTCCAAGCCCGAGAGCCTGGATTCAAAGCCTCCCACCTATCCTGCGCAGCAAGTGCCATAGTTCATAGTAAAGGTATAGTAAAGGTGCACGGGGTCTTTCCGTCTAGTTGCGGGCAACCGGCATCTTCACCGGCACTACAAGTTCGCCGTGCCAGTTGGCAAGACAGTCGCACTTTCGTTACGCCATTCGTGCAGGTCGGAACTTACCCGACAAGGAATTTCGCTCAACTTTGTTACTGCTTCGCATTCACGACAGCTCTTAGCTATTAGCTTTTAGCTCCTAGCTTGATCCCTCTTTTTCCAAAACGGAATTATTGGAATCGAGCCGATCGGGAAGGGCACGACTTTAGTCGTGCCGATTGAAGCTACCCTGATAACGGCTTTAGCCGCTGAGGGATGCTCCTTTCCGAGGCGGAGTAGACATTTCTGCCACTCTCTGCATGTCGCCATGCAGTTCGGACTGTATCTTTTCCAACCCATCTTTGCGTCATTCCGAAGCCCCGCGCTTTTCAGCGGGGGCGAGGAATCTCGCGCGGATCGCATTGGAATCTGGCATACAGTCTCTGAGGATTTCAGTAGAGAATTCCCTACTGACCTTTCCTGCTGATTGTCTGCACCCAGCGCATTTTCACATGAACATTGCATTCACGTAGCGTGGGATACTCAGAGTTTCCAGCATATAGCCAGATTTTACTAAGGCTAGCGAATCGTTAACCTTAGGACCGTTATAGTTACGGCCGCCGTTCACTGGGGCTTCAGTTCGAAGCTTCACCCGTTCATCTCAGATCCAGTGTCTTCCTCTGTGGCGTTCCTCTGTGTAGCTCTGTGCCCTCTGTGGTGAAGATTTCAAAACCTAACCACAGAGATCACCGAGTTACACAGAGAAAATCACACAGAGGAAGTCTGAATCTCAGAAGAACGGGTTGACCTCTCCCTTTAACCTTCCAGCACCGGGCAGGCGTCAGCCCCTATACGTCGTTTTCGACTTTGCAGAGACCTGTGTTTTTGTTAAACAGTCGCAGTGCGCATTTCGCTGCGGCCTCTTCGGGCTTGCACCCTAATGAGGCACCCCTTCTCCCGAAGTTACGGGGTTATATTGCCGAGTTCCTTACCAACTGTTCTCACGAGCGCCTTTGGATATTCTCCTCGTCTACCTGTGTCGGTTTGAGGTACGGATCCCTTACGTTCTCCTTAGAGGTTTTTCTTGGCAGTGTGGAATCGGCAGCGTTTAGCCCATACGGGCATGCTTTGCGTCTCAGTGATAACTCCCCGACGGATTTGCCTATCGGAGACACCTTACACGCATCGACCGTCATAGCCATAGGACGGCCTGCTTATCCTTCTGCGTCACCCCATCGTAATAACGAACACAAGGGAGTTCCGGAATGTTAACCGGATGTCCATCGGTTACGCCTTTCGGCCTCACCTTAGGATCCGACTGACCCTGAGCGGATTAACCTTTCTCAGGAAACCTTAGACTTTCGGCGCGGAGGGTTCCCACCTCCGTTATCGCTACTTATGCCGGCAGGGTCTCTTCTCAAATGTCCACCAGTCTTTTCAGTCTGGCTTCACACACTTGGGAATGCTCTCCTACCACGCACCACAATGAAGTGATGCATCCGCTGCTTCGGTACCAAGCTTGAGCCCCGTTAAATTGTCGGCACCGGACCGCTTGACCAGTGAGCTATTACGCTTTCTTTAAAGGATGGCTGCTTCTAAGCCAACCTCCTGGCTGTCTGGGCGTTCCGACTTCCTTTCCCACTTAGCTTGAATTTGGGGACCTTAGCAGGCGATCTGGACTGTTTTCCTCTCGACGACGAAGCTTAGCCCCCGCCGTCTGACTCCCGGATTGGTTGTTCAATGGCATTCTGAGTTTCGTTGGATTCTGTAAGCTGGAAAGCCCCATAGTCCATCGAGTACTTTACCGCCACGACAAATCATCCGAGGCTAGCCCTAAAGCTATTTCGGAGAGAACGAGCTATCACGGAATTTGATTAGCCTTTCACCCCTACCCTCAGCTCATCGGAGCTTTTTTCAACAAACACCCGTTCGGCCCTCCAGTGAGTTTTACCTCACTTTCAGCCTGGCCAAGGGTAGATCATCCCGCTTCGCGTCTATTCCTGCCAACTAAATCGCCCTATTCGGACTCGCTTTCGCTGCGGCTCGCTTTCGCTTAACCTTGCTGACAAGAATAACTAGCCGGCTCATTATGCAATAGGCACGCGGTCAGACTTTTCCGTCCTATCTCAAATCCATACCAACTATCGTGGTCCGTCGCACGTCGTCCGTCGTCCGCATTCTGGTTTTGCGTGCGACGTACGACCAACGACCAAGTCCAATGCATGGATCTCAGATAGGACGGACATAGTCCTCCCACCGTTTGTAGGCACACGGTTTCAGGTACTTTTCACTCCCCTCGCAGGGGTTCTTTTCACCTTTCCCTCACGGTACTGGTTCACTATCGGTCAGAAGCTAGTATTTAGCCTTACGGAATGGTCTCCGTAGCTTCAGGCAGGGTTTCTCGTGCCCCGCCCTACTCAGGTATCGACTTCGAGTCCAGATCGTTTTCGCTTACGTGGCTATCACACTCTATGGCCTCTTTTTCCGAAGAGGTTCAGCTAACGACTGGATTGGTAACTCTACTATTGTCGACCCTACAACCCCGGCTTCACCCGAAGGTGGAACCGGTTTAGGCTATTGCGATTTCGCTCGCCACTACTTTCGCAATCGAGGTTTCTTTCTTTTCCTCCTGGTACTGAGATGGTTCACTTCCCAGGGTTCGCTCGTGCGTGACTATGGATTCATCACGCCGTACGGGGGTTTTGCCCCCGTGGGTTTCCCCATTCGGAAATCCCCGGATCAAAGCCTGCTTGCGGCTCCCCGAGGCTTATCGCAGCTTGCCACGTCCTTCTTCGCCTGCTTCTGCCAAGGCATCCACCATGCGCCCTTAGTAGCTTGACCATAAAATTAACTCGACACATTTGAGCTTCGAGCTGTGAGTTTTGAGCTTCGAGCTAAACCAGCAAACCGGTTAGGGTCCGCTCGCCGCTCATTGCTCGCTGCTCAACGCTCTTGCTCAAACACGCCGCGAAAACTTTATGAGCCTTAAACTCCCTGCTCATCGCGCGCTCGACTCTCTCAAGTCCCGCGCCCCAGCAGGTGTTTCACTTATAGGCACTCATAAAAATTTACAGCCTTGTAGATTGCCCAATCTATTCAGTTGTCAAACATCGTCCTCGCCGAAACTTGCGTTCCAGCTACCCGCCTAAGCGGTCTTGGATTTTACTGAGAGCTGAAAGCTAATGGCTGACAGCTTCTTTCCACCCAATGTTCGGCGCCAATCAAATTGACGTCCAACATCAAGCTGGCTTACTGACCGACCAATGACAGCATCGTCTCTACCTTTGCGGCGTGTCGGGATCAATTCCGCGCTCGATCTTGGCGATGCGCTCCTGGTGCTTCATGAGCATTGCTGCGATCGCGATCGCACCACCTACAATGATCGCAACAATCGGAACCAGATACGGCCCTAATCTCGAAATCAGTTCCATCGCCTACCCCCGGCACTCCCTAAACTCCAGCGAAAAAGTGCTTCACTGCAAAGAAAAGCGTAAGAACTAAGAGGATTACCAGATTCAAGAGGAGGAGATACTCCACCATCCCCTGCGCCGTATCGGCTCGGAGATTGCGGACTAATCGCTGCACTACTGTCACAACGCCCCTCCGTACACTCCCCGATTTTCTGGTGGAGCTGACCGGGATCGAACCGGTGGCCTCCTGGTTGCAAACCAGGCGCTCTCCCAGCTGAGCTACAGCCCCAAACCCTGTCGTTCGTCCTTGGTCGTTCGTCGTTCGCAAAAGCCAACGATCAACGACGCACGACCAACGACCGATCTTCTGGTGGGCCTGGGTAGACTTGAACTACCGACCTCACGCTTATCAGGCGTGCGCTCTAGCCACCTGAGCTACAGGCCCGGTGGTTACAAAATAGCACGACCGTTTCCGGAGCCCAAATTTTCAGCCATTAGCTCTTAGCCGTTAGCTCTTAGCCAGAACCCAAGAGGTTCAAGCTAAGAGCTAAAAGCTTCGAGCTAATAGCTGTTTTTTTCGAGGACAAGGTTGAACGCGCGGCCGGGCTAAGCCCAGCTTGACCATCATGCAGAAAGGTTCGAGAAAGAGAGGTCCAAACGGATAGCTCAGAGCTTTGAGCATCGAGCGTTGAGCAAGCATATTCTGCCCGCTCGCAGCTCATAGCTCGCCGCTCACAGCTTGATTTCCATCTCCACTTCTCAGGTAAGAAGCAGAGACGGGTACATGGCAACATCCCACGCCGAAGCGCGGGTGCCATGACGTTCTCTCTTAGAAAGGAGGTGATCCAGCCGCAGGTTCTCCTACGGCTACCTTGTTACGACTTCACCCCAATCATGAACCATACCTTGGGCGGCTACCCCCTTGCGGTTGGCACGCCGACTTCTAGTGCAGTCCACTTTCGTGATGTGACGGGCGGTGTGTACAAGGCCCGGGAACGTATTCACCGCGGCGTTCTGATCCGCGATTACTAGCGATTCCAGCTTCATGGAGTCGGGTTGCAGACTCCAATCCGAACTGAGGCCGGCTTTTTCCGATTAGCTCCCCCTCGCGGGTTTGCGACGGTTTGTACCGGCCATTGTAGCACGTGTGTAGCCCTGGACATAAAGGCCATGAGGACTTGACGTCATCCCCACCTTCCTCCCCGTTATCCGAGGCGGTTTCGCTAGAGTGCCCGGCTTGACCCGGTGGCAACTAACGATAAGGGTTGCGCTCGTTGCGGGACTTAACCCAACATCTCACGACACGAGCTGACGACAGCCATGCAGCACCTATAGAGCGGCCCTTGCGGGCGCCGATGTTTCCACCGGATTCCACTCCATTTCGAGCCCAGGTAAGGTTCTTCGCGTTGCGTCGAATTGAACCACATGCTCCACCGCTTGTGCGGGCCCCCGTCAATTCCTTTGAGTTTCAGCCTTGCGACCGTACTCCCCAGGCGGGATGCTTATCGCGTTAGCTTCGGCACGATCGGATTGGGTACCGATCACACCAAGCATCCATCGTTTAGGGCTAGGACTACCAGGGTATCTAATCCTGTTTGCTCCCCTAGCTTTCGCGCCTCAGCGTCAGTTGTGGTCCAGTGCGCCGCTTTCGCCACAGGTGTTCCTCCTGATATCTACGCATTTCACCGCTACACCAGGAATTCCACGCACCTCTCCCACACTCCAGCACGGCAGTTTCGCCTGCAAGCTCCCAGTTGAGCCAGGAGATTTCACAGGTGACTTACCGCGCCGCCTACGCGCCCTTTACGCCCAATAATTCCGAACAACGCTCGCACCCTCTGTATTACCGCGGCTGCTGGCACAGAGTTAGCCGGTGCTTCTTCATCCGGTACCGTCAGTATCTTCCCGGTCGAAAGGAGTTTACGTCCCAAGGGACTTCATCCTCCACGCGGCGTTGCTGCGTCAGGGTTTCCCCCATTGCGCAAAATTCCCCACTGCTGCCTCCCGTAGGAGTCTGGACCGTGTTTCAGTTCCAGTGTGTCCGTGCGCCCTCTCAGGCCGGATACCGATCTAAGCCTTGGTAGGCCATTACCCTACCAACTAGCTAATCAGCCGCGACCCCCTCCTCAAGCGAATTGCTCCTTTGATCATCAGTTCATATGGACCGAAGATGTTATGCGGTATTAGCTCCGGTTTCCCGGAGTTATCCCCCACTCGAGGGTAGGTTGATCACGTGTTACTCACCCGGTCGCCACTGTACTCATGGATTGCTCCACTTTCTCGTTCGACTTGCATGTGTTAGGCACGCCGCCAGCGTTGATTCTGAGCCAGGATCAAACTCTCGTTTGAAACCTGAAATTTGTTCGGAATGAACAAATTCGCTCTTGTGAGCTGTGAGTTTTGAGCTACGAGCGTTGAGCAACCAATTGATTGCTCGCCGCTCACAACTCGCCGCTCGCGACTTCAAGAACTCGCTTCGCGCCTGACGGAGGTCTGGCGCTAGCTAATTTTGTGAGAACGTTCGGACTTAACCCGAACATTTCTTCTCACGACTGGCACGTTCAACCAAGTTGTCAAAGACCGATTCGCGTCTCCGCCTGAGCGGCGCGTTTTCAGTCCGAAAAGGAAGCTTGCAGTTGTCGAGCTTTCGCTCGACCGTACGGGCGAGACGCCCGCACCTACAAGGACATTCCTTCCGTCCTCGAAACCTTTTAAAAATATCGTTCCAGCTGCTGGCTGTCAATTGCCTGATTTCACAGGATTTCCACAAAACCAGCTCTCAGCTCTCAGTCGTCAGCTCTCAGTAGAACCTGCGGCTGAAGCCGCGTAGAACAACAGGGATGCTTTTCGGCACGACTGAAGTCGTGCCCTTCCCGTGCGTGTTCGACGCACCAGTTTGTGGTGGTTACAAGCAGCAGAACGCATCTTCCCTCTCGCTTCCAGCGCCGAAAAGCTTTAAAGCAGGCGGACAAGAGTGTCCGCGCCACACGAACCGAATTTCGGTACGAGCCGAGACGGAAGATGATCGATTAAGAAAAGACCAATTGGAGGTTCTTGCGAAAACTGTCAGGCTTGAATGCCCGACCTACCGCTAAACCCTTCGAGGAACGCTGTCCCCGAATTCAAGACCTCGTGGCCGAGGCCAATTCCAGCTAAATGCTTGCTTTTGCTGGGTTACAGATTTGATGCCGGGCACGCTACGAGAGATTCAAAAACCCGGCTTGCCACACTTGCTCTCGACGGTTTGTCTTTTATATCACTAGCGAGAGGAGAGTGCAAGGGGGTGCTGACGAAGTTGATGCCGGGAATCCGCTTTGGAACGTCCACCGCGGCGGTTTGACAGGATGCAGGTCAATTTGCTAACGCATCCCACTACTCGCGTGCACTAGGATTGTCCGGTGGCTTGGCGGGCAAGCCCTTCAGCGAAGAACTTGCGTAACCCTCGAGGCGCGTAAAGCAATCGGTCGAACCAAGTCACCACGTTGTAATAATAGCGTTCTTGCTTCAACTGACCCTTGAGCATTGATTCTAACCGCGTCTTGCTGAGATGTTTCGAGAAGTAGTAGACGGCCCTGACGCGGTCTTTGTCGCTTTCTGAACTTAGCAGTTTTTCGAAGAATTCCTTTGCTGCTTTCGAGGGCTGCGCGTACAGCCAGTCGAACGCAGCTCGGACGACGGGTTCGCTTTGGCTTTGCGTCAGCTCTCGCGCTGTCTCAAAACGCGTCGGCGATAGCCTGAGTGCGCCTATCCCAGCTTCATCGCGCACTTCTCCCCAATCGGTTTTGGCCATGTCAAGGAGCTTCTCATAATCCTCAGCCGTGCCGAACCGGCAGACTATTCTTACGGCGGCAAGTTTCACTGACTGATATGTGCTCGTGAGATATTGACGTCCGAATCGGATGTCATCGGGTGCTCCGTGGTTCGCCAATGCGGTCAGAGCTGCCTCAACGTACTGCGACTGGATGAAGTTATCAAGTTTGCTGAATCGTTGAATGATCTGTTCCGCTGCCTCTGGCCCAATGCTTTGTTTCAGCTTCTCAATCGAGTGCTGCCTTATTCGCATGAAATCGGTGTCCAGGTCAGCGCGGATCTCTTCCGCGCTGGATTCAAAGCGATCAATCGCGATGCTCTTGTACGCTGACGTGCTCTCGACTTCAAACCAATCGAGCGCGCTAACCGCAAGCTCTAATGGCTGCCCTTTAAAAAACATGCGCATGATTTCCTGCTCGTCCCGTCTGTGCTCGGTAGTGCCGCCCAAGAGACCTCTCAGGGAATGTGATTGTCCCGTGGTATCTTCCGAGAGCACCTTGCGAACTTCTTCAGGGTTTGGGCGGACGCCTTGCCTTGCCAGCTCCCTAAACCCTATCTCTCGAATCCCCACAGATCCGTCCTTTATTAACATGTGCGCCAGCTTTTCGGAAAGCCGTCCCCTTCTCGCGAGCTCCGTAGCAGACATTCTGCGAATGGATACCCACTGATTCTCCACTCCTTTAAGGAGTGCCTGCTCAGTGACCTTGGGCATGAGTGGCTCGATATCGGCCAGGCGTTTGTCGCTCGCGTACTCGGTGCTCTCAAGTAATTCCTGCGCTGTTTCAACCGGTCTCGTTCGCAACGATATTGAAAGTGCAGCGTCGCGGGCCGCATAGGCCGTTAGGGAGTCCTCCCCAAATTCCATCACTTCTAGCCGGCGACGAATGTCATTGTCGCCCACAAAGCCCAAGTAATCGAAAGCGGCACTTCGAACGGACTGATCCTTATCCGTAAGCGGCAGCATGGGCCATACCCTCTTCGGCAGGATAATCTTTGCGCCCCGAAGCAGCCGTAGCGCTCCCCCACGTACGTCTTCCGCTAGGTCGCTGTCACAAACTAAGAGAAGCCAGTTCTTTAAAGTATTCGACTTCAGGCTGAACCAAAACCATCCCGGAACAACGTCTGCTCTATCGACCAGAAGAGCGCGAAAGAGTTGAAGAGCCTCGAAGCTGGTGGTTTTAAGTTCACGGCGATGTTTGAACAACAGGTTTACCTCGTGGGTTCCCAAGGTGCTGCCGGTATACCGCCGTGACATCCACGTTGACGAGAGGAGGAAGAGCCGAGCAACATCGAACTCCTGCATTGTTTTTGCGGATTCGGGCGAGAACTCGAGCTCGCCGCTTTTGACGGTTTTCGTCAAGCACTCGGTCATGTCGAGTAGCTGTCTGGGCACCCTCGCCTGCGCATCAGGGGAGACCGACTCGGTCGCTGCTACTGCTAACGCGACTGTTTCCGGAGCGGTTGCGGGCTGCTGGGGAGATTTGGTTGCTGCCGTGTGCAGTTTCAGGATGTACGCATCAAGCCAGTTTCTTAACTTCCTTCTCCACTCCGAGGTGTTCTCGGTTTCACCGTAAAAAAATTCCCGTTGGTTTGTCTGTTTTTCCTTGAATTCTAGCACCCGGCTTAGCTGCGGTCCGGCGTCTTTCTGCTTCCTCTTATCGACTTCTTTAAAGACGAGCCATATCTCCGGCTGCTGCGTCTTCTTGTATCGGGAGCGGGCGCGCTCGAACTCTTCCTCGAACCCTGATGAGTACTGGCCACTGGGTTGTCCCCACCGCTCCCAAAGTAGCCCGATGAACAGATCACAGTTATCAACGGCAGCGTTAATGATCTCTTGTGGCCTTCCGGCCGCAGGGGGCGTGTCTTCCCACTTGTAGAGCCGTATATTCCACCCGATATTGCTTCCAATGAACTTGTCTACGTCGTTTACGATTTCTTCGGCAACTATTCGCTCGTCCTTAACATCGTCAGGCGAGGCGAGGAACACGTTCAAGACACGCGTAGTGGTTTGCATCTGTACGGTAATGAGGTGTTGCAATTATGACGGTGATGCCGCTGCGATAGCAATGTGGAAGTCTTTTAGGGGCAGGGCGCCCGAAAATCAAAAGCGTCGGACAGGAGTGTCCGACCCACACAGCTTTTGGTCACGGCAGGGTCAACATGGCTCCCGGATATTGCACTGGTTGTTGGCTGCTGACGTAAGGTCCCTCTCTCGCCTTTGGCCGGGTGCTCCAACCTAGCCCGATTTTGGCTAGGGTGGGGATGTTGAATTTCCGCCGATCAGAATCTGCACGAGCGGGAAGGGCACGACTTCGAGTCGTGCCAATAGAGCCCTCCATGAAGACGGCTTTAGCCGCAGAGGTGCGCTTCACTGCGCGAGATGATTTGCGAAGCCAAATCATTTCGCGCGGATTTCATTCTTGTCCTGTTTCGGCACGGCTGAAGACCGTGCCCTTCCCGTTCGTGGTAACCGCGGACATCGAGGCAGGCCGTCGTTAAACAGCAGGTCCCCTTCGGCTCCGCTCAGGGCGGGCTCTCGACTGGGTGATCTTTCGTCGCGAAAGATCACGCGGCGCTCGGCAAAGTGGGGCGAATTATCAATCAAAGTGCATAGGTCCTTCGACTTCGGAAGACGATTCGCGACCGAATCGGCTTCCTGTGCTCGGGATGACAGGCGGTTGGCGCGGGATGTATGCAGCGCTGAGAGCTGACGGCTTTAGCCGCTGAGGTGTACTTCACTGCGCGAAAGGATTTGCGAAGCAAATCGTTTCGCGCGGATTTCATTCTTGTTCTGTTTCGGCACGGCTGAAGCCGTGCCCTTCCCGTTCGTGGTGGTTCCCGGCGTCTGTCGAATCAAAATGCGTTTGGTGAGCTTTCGTCCCGAAAGATCACGCGGCGCTCGGGATGACAGGAGTGGAGTGGGGGCTGACGGCGGCGGTAGTGGCACGAGCGAAACGCAAGGTCCCTCGGCGGCGCTCGGGATGACAGGGGTGGGGTGGATCCTCACGGCGGCGGTTGTAGCGCATGCGAAACGCAAGGTCCCTCGGCTGCGCTCGGGATGACAGGGGTGAGGTGGATCCTGACGGCGGCGGTTGTAGCACGAGCAAAACACAAGGTCCCTCGGCTGCGCTCGGGATGACAGGGGTGGGGTGGATCCTGACGGCGGCGGTTGTAGCGCATGCGAAACGCAAGGTCCCTCGGCTGTGCTCGGGATGACAGGGGGTGGGGTGGGGGCTGAGAGCGGCGGTAGTAGCGCATGCGAAACGCAAGGTCCCTCGGCTGCGCTCGGGATGACAGGGGTGAGGTGGATCCTGACGGCGGCGGTTGTAGCACGAGCAAAACACAAGGTCCCTCGGCTGCGCTCGGGATGACAGGGGTGGGGTGGATCCTGACGGCGGCGGTTGTAGCGCATGCGAAACGCAAGGTCCCTCGGCTGTGCTCGGGATGACAGGGGGTGGGGTGGGGGCTGAGAGCGGCGGTAGTGGCACATGCAAAACGCAAGGTCCCTCGGCTGCGCTCGGGATGACAGGGTGAGGTGGATGACAGGGGTGGGGTGGGGGCTGAGAGCGGCGGTGTGGCGCGGGCAAACGCAAGGTCCCTCGGCTGCGCTCGGGATGACAGGGGTGGGGTGGATCCTGACGGTGGCAGTTGTAGCACGAGCGAAACACAAGGTCCCTCGGCTGCGCTCGGGATGACAGATTTACGGTGGATGGCAGAGTTTGTGGTGGGGTTTAGTTGTGGTGGGGTTTAGTTGTGGTGGGGTTTAGTTGTGGTGGGGTTTAGAAGATATCTTCACATCTTCACAAAACTGTCATCTCGAGCGGAGTGGACCGTCCGCGAGGCGGACGGGCTGCGGAGTCGAGAGACCTTGTGCTTGCTCTTTGACTTGAAAACAAACACAAGGTCCCTCGACTGCGCATGATTCTCGCTGCGCTCGAACCATGCTTCGCTCGGGATGACAGTTCTGAGGTGATCCAAAATTGGAATCTACTCGGTTGGCGCAAGTGGTTTTAGGTTCGGAAACCAATCGGCGGCCAGGTCGCGCCACTTGGGGTTCATGGTTTCGACCAGCCATAGTTTCTTTTCTCTGCGCCAGCGTTTTAGCTGCTTTTCGCGGGCGATGGCTTTGCCGACGCTGCCGAACTTTTCCCAATAGACCAGGCGGGTCGCGTTGTAGTCGTCGGTGAAGCCTTCGAACTGATGGGTTTTGTGCTGGAAGACGCGATGGCGCAGGTTATTCGTCATCCCGATATAGAGCGCGCGGCGGGAGGCGCTTTGCAGGATGTACACGTAGAAGTGATATTCGCGCATACTGCAACCGAAACACAAGGTCCCTCGACTTCGAGTGATCTTTCGTTCCGAAAGATCACTCTGCGCTCGGGATGACAGGGTTTATATGGGTTCATGGAGTGAGAAGTCTGTGATGGGTGTCACAAGATTTCCACGGATTCCCGATGCGGGAGGTCGAGTTCGTCACTGCAGCGATGGAAGCGCTGCCCCACCCAAAGGCTCACACCTCATCTGACGAGAACGTCATCATTATCGTTGCGGAAGAGGTGCCAGGCTTCCTTGAATCTGGCGTATTTGGATTTGGGGCGATGGGGAGCTAGGAGGAGCTCGGACTGTCCGTGAGTGGCGGCGAGGGGAATGATGTACCAGACCTTGACGGGAATGACGTAAGCCGCGATGAAGTCGAGGTCGTTAATTCCGTATGGGACGCCGTTGGAATCGACGTGGCATTTGTAGGCGCCGGCGCTGTGGTGGCATCCGGTGGACTTGATTTGAATGCGGAGGAAGTCAGGGCGCTGGCGGCGTTGGTTGTCCAAGGCTTTCCTGGTCAAGACCAGGCCAACGTCGTAAGGAGAGGAGTCTCCCCAGGGACGGAGGATGGTGAGGCCGCGTTCGGCGGCGCGGGCCATAAAAAGAAGCTCGGCCCACTCGCCGCGCTGTTTGAAGTGGCGAATGATATCGGTACAGTCGTATGGCATTGGACCCCGGAAGTACGCGAAATAAAAAAACCGGACACGAGGTGTCCGGCGATGACGGCGCGGGGCGATTGTTCAGCCCGGTTTTTTAAGGTGTACTTCCATTATATCAATTTGCAAAGGGGAGATGGCCAAGGTTTGCAAGAATATATTTCCGGTGTTTTGTTAGAGTTGAGGGAATTTGGGCGCCCGGAGGGGCTTGACAAGAATTCGGGAAAAGACTTCGGCTCTATCCGGAAACGGGAGACGCGGATTTCGAGCTGACGCCGTCGGCCTGCTCGTGGGCGTGGTAGCTGGAGCGCACCAGCGGGCCGGATTCTACGTGGCGGAATCCGAGGCGAAGCGCTTCTTCTTTCAAGTAGTGAAATTCCTCGGGCGTGTAGAAACGCGCGATGGGCAGATGGTCGCGCGAGGGGCGGAGATACTGTCCGACGGTGAGAATGTCGACGCGGCGCTCGGCGAGGTCGCGGAAGACGTCGACCAACTCGGTCATGGTTTCACCCAGGCCAACCATCAGGCCGGACTTGGTAACTATCCCGGGCGAGAATTTTTTGGCGTTATCGAGCAGGCGCAGCGTGCGCTCATAGCGCGCTCCGGAGCGGACGACACGATAGAGCCGCGGGACGGATTCGGTGTTGTGATTGAGAACGTCGGGGCGGGCGTCGAGAACGATTTGCAAAGCTTCATCGAGTCCCTGGAAATCAGGGATTAGGACTTCGACGCGGCAATCGGGCGCGACGCGGCGAACTTCGCGAATGGTCTCGGCGAAAATTCTGGCGCCGCCGAGGTTGTCGTCATCGCGATTCACGCTGGTGATGACGGCATGCTTCAGGCCTAAAGTGGCGACGGCTTCGGCGACGCGGCGTGGTTCGTCCAAGTCGAGCGGTTGCGGACGCCCTTTGGGGACGGCACAGAATCCGCAGCGGCGGGTACAGATGTCACCCAGCAACATAAATGTCGCAGTACGATGGTTCCAGCACTCGCCAATGTTGGGGCACTGGGCCGACTCGCAGACGGTGTGCAGGCCGAGTCCGCGGGCCAGTTTTTTTAGATTGTGGAAGTTCTCGCCGACCGGCGCTTTAGCGCGCAGCCATGAGGGTTTGGGCTGGCGGATGGGTGGGCCGAGCTCGATTTGCACCAGTTGTGATGCGCTGGCCATGTGGATCTATTTTACAGGTGCACAGGCACGCACGGCCAACCAAGCGGGTTATTATATTTAGGTGCAACGATGGGTGGCCGCAGGCGCTCGGGCCCCGGTTGCGGTTGTTCCATGACCCTTTCGCTTCGTGCTCTAGCCTGGACGGCGTTTGCAGTCGCGGTCACTTTGCTGCTTGGCAGCAGTGTTCTGCTGTTTCGCGCGACCCACCGGCTGTTGACCAGTGAGGCGCTGGTCGGCCATACCCGCGAAGTGCAGGCTGGACTGGAAGATCTCAGCGGGGAAATTTTTCAGGCCAGCAACTCCGCCAAAGCATTCATTCTTACCGGAGACGATGCGCTGTTGAGCGATTATCACTCTTCCCTGCAGAGCATTCCGAACGATCTCAAGCAGCTTGCGATGTTGACCTCAGATAACCCGAGCCGCAAGGGAGTGTTGGACGCGCTGCAGGTCGATATCCAAAGTGAGCTCGACCTCATCGCAAATTCAATTCAGGCGCACCAGAAAGGCATATCAACCATCGATGCCGACGCTAAGATCACCCGCGAGACCGCAGAGTTGCACGACCGGGTGGAACAAACGCTGAAACGCCTGGTTGCAGAAGAGGACAAGCTGCTGGCGGAACGGCAGGAAGCTTCAACCGCGAATTATCACCGAACACTGCGCATGATCGCGGCTTCGTTTGTGATTGCGCTGGTGCTGCTTGGCACAGAGATGATTCTGCTGCATTACTCGGTCACGCAGTATCAGCGAACGGAAAGTGCAGCCCGGGAGACGCGGGAGATCGTGAACGCGTTCTTCTCATCTTCAACGGTGGGGTTTGGCATTCTCGATTCGCAGTTGCGCTACACGCGGGTAAATGATGTTCTGCCGCGCATGGCGGGATTAAAGCCCAAGGACCTTCTGGGAAAGTCGGTGCCGGAAATATTTGGGCCTCGGGGCACGCGCACAGAAGCGGTGTTGCGCAACGTGCTGCGGAGCGGATCTCCGCTACTGGACCGCGAAGTGGCGACCGAGTTGCCAATGAAACCGGGGCAGGTGCGGCATTGGCTGGTGAACTACTTTCCCATCCCCGGCGACGAGGGCGGGTTTACCCAGGTGGGCGTTATTGCGGTCGATGTCACAGCGCGGCGCAATGCGGAAGAAGCGCTGCGAAAATTGAGCGGCCGACTGTTGGGAATTCAGGACCAGGAGCGGCGACGGATTGCGCGGGAGTTGCACGACAGCCTCGGTCAATATCTTGCAGGCTTGAAGATTGCCATTGAAATGTTGACTAAATCCCCGACCGCTGAACAGAGCAAGCCGCTGTTGAACGAGTGCAGCGACATTCTGGAGAAGGCCATAGCCGAGACGCGAACGCTCTCGCACTTGCTGCATCCGCCGTTGCTCGATGAAGCCGGATTCGCATCGGCCGCGAGCTGGTTTGTAACCGGGTTTTCGCAACGCAGCGGGATTCCGGTTTCACTGGAACTTCCGGACGATATCCCCCGGCTCTCAGAAGCGGTGGAGATTGCACTTTTCCGGATATTGCAGGAAAGCTTGACCAACGTTCATCGACATTCCCAGACCCAGTCTGCGGAGATAAAAGTGGAAACCGATGCCGAAGTGATCAGTATCGAAGTTTGTGATCACGGGAAAGGCATGCCGGAGCACATCTTGGAACAGATTCGTGGAGACGGCACCAAGCTGGGTGTAGGACTGGCTGGAATGCGTGAGCGCATACATGAATTGGGCGGGAACTTTGAAGTCAAATCGGACGAGAAGGGCACGATTGTACGCGCCACCGTGCCTTTGAGCGTGCGGGAAGAGCCGCAGCGGGCGCGCGCCGGCGTCGAGAGCCGCGCCTAATTTTCATCAGGTACAAAACGCAAACCCCGAGCCATTAGGCCCGGGGTTCAGTGTTGCGCGGCTTCCTTATTTAACTTGCTTTTCGCTGCTGCGTGCGGGAGGAGTCATTCTCCTCGTCTAAGGTGCGGTTCCAATCCTCGACTTGGCGCTGTGCTTCATCTTTTTGTATTCCGTATCTCTCCTGGATCTTGCCTACCAGTTGATCCTTCTGGCCTTTGATCATTTCGAGATCGTCGTCGGTCAATTTGCCCCAACGGGTTCGAACTGAGCCTTTCATCTGCTTCCACTTTCCTTCCACTTGGTCCCAATTCATGAGTTCCTCCTTAATAATTTCTGTACATCCTGAAGCTAGCGGCAGAACGACATTGGCGGCAATACGGTTCAGACCCGATGTAGCAGGGAAAATCGAACTAGAGCGAGGATCTCTGTCGCGCTGCTACGCTGGAGCTCTGAGAGTCGGAAATGTTTGAAAATTACAGATGGTTTGTTGCTTGAGGGTAGCTCAATTTGAAACCTGGAGCAGCACAGGCAATCGCCGTCATCTCAGCTTTCGAGAAAAGAATCCACCCATTCTTTAACCCGTGTCCGGCGATCATCGCGTGTATCAAAGCGGACGCCGAAAAGTCGCTGGGCAGGTTTGCACCAGGTAACACTTCCGCGAATCCAGATTCGCGGGAGAGTCAACAGCGCGAAAGACACTTCCACCGGCAAACCAGAGGTGATGTCCTCGGCGCTCTTCAGCGACATTCCGCCGCTGCTCAACTCCATGCTGCTGGCGTTGAAATGTTTTTGCCCGGCCACGATGGAAACTTCCGTGATCACGGGAATTCGCACATAGCGGCGAAACTCATGCAGCACCAGCATCTGTGTGGCCTTGACCAGCTTCAGGGCAGCGGGACGTTCGAGCGGTTCGTGGAAAATGGCATTAAAGCCGAATTTGGAAAGCTTCATTACATCTTTAAGAGAACCACCGAGGCCGTAAATCACCATGCGGCTGTTGGAGCGCGAACAGCGCGCCGATTCAAGCAAGGGTTCGCATTGTGAGCCGACGCGCACCACGCAAGCTTCGAATTTCTCCTTGGCCAGACGATTGGCGTGGTCCACCGTGATGGGCACAGCGTCGATGCCAAACTGGCGGAAGCATTCGGAAAGCACGGATCGGGATGATTCCTGAAGATCGACTAACGCGGCCCGGGCTGAAAATTTTCTGGAGGAGGACAAAGGAGCGAAAGAATTTCCCAAGGCAGTCTCCCTTTAATGGATTGCCAGCACCCAAGTCCGACGCGGGCCAATTTCCTGCAACTCAGGTAAAAGGCCTCTCCGCCAAGCAGGGCAAGAACCGAACAACACCACCAAATACCCATTCTGGCGCGGGATTCCGGCCACAGCAACTGCGAATTAGGACAATGCTCGGTACAAAGGTGTTATTACCACGGGTGACCGGAAGCACGTTCTTGACCGCTAAACAGGCTTTGTCCGTCAGGGTGGAGTGGGCCGCGACCTAGAAAAGGGATGCGCGGCGTTACCGGAGAGCTTGATCGAGGTCGGCAAGGATATCTTCCACGTCTTCTATTCCGACCGAAATACGGACCATGCCGTCGGTGATCCCAATCGCACGCCTGCCCTCTTCGCCCAAGGCCGCATGGGTCATAGTCGCGGGATGAGAGATTAATGTTTCCACTCCGCCAAGGGATTCGCCGAGGGTGCACACGCGGACTCGTTTCAGGAGATTTGCGGCGTTGGCGAGAGATCCGGTTTCGAATGTGATCATGGACCCGAAGCCGGTCATTTGTTTCTTTGCCAACTCGTGCTGAGGATGATCTTTCAAGCCGGGATAGAAAACTTCTTTTACTTTTTTGTGTGCGGCGAGAAATTCGGCCACTCTGCGTCCATTGCAGTCGTGCTGCAACATACGGACGGCGAGCGTCTTCACACCGCGCAGAACCAGCCAGCACTCGAACGGAGACAGGATCGCCCCAGCGGCTTTCTGCACAAAGCCAAGTTGCTCGGCCTGGTCTTTTCTAGTACAGACCACCACCCCGCCTAGCCCGTCGCTGTGGCCGTTAAGAAATTTCGTGGTGGAGTGGACGACCATATCCGCGCCGAGCGTGATCGGCTGCTGAAAATATGGGGACATAAAAGTGTTATCGACGACCAATTCGACTTTCTTGCTGCGGCAGATTTCGGCGATGGCGGCTATATCGCTCAGAGCCATCAGCGGATTGGTGGGAGTTTCGACGTAGACCATGCGCGTCTTCTTGCGAATGGCACGCTCGACATTTTTCGCGTCAGAGGTGTCGACGTAAGTGAATTCGAAGCCATAGCCGGAGAGGACCTGATCGAACAAGCGCGGAACGCCGCCGTAAAGATTGTGGCCGCACACGACGTGGTCTCCGGATTTGAACATCGCGCACATGGCGTTGATGGCCGCCATTCCGCTGGCGAAAACGCGCGAGGCGATACCGCCCTCAAGAGAAGCAAGATTTTGCTCAAGACGATCACGCGTCGGATTGGAGACGCGGGCGTATTCGTATCCTTGCCGAGGCTTTCCGAGTTCGTCCTGAACGTAGGTGGAAGTGGCGTAAATCGGGACAGTGACCGAACCAGTTGCAGGATCGGGTTCCTGGCCGTCGTGGATGGCGCGTGTGGAGAAACCGGGAACCCGTCGTTGGTCGTTGGTCGTTCGTCGTCCGCCGGAAACAAGTCGTTGGTCGTCGGTCGTTGGTCGTTGGTCTTTTGGCGGACTTTGCATGCAGAGATTGTTAAGTCTTTAGCTTTCCTGTCTCGAGTTGAACTCGGAACGAAATCCTGTCGCCTGTTGGCGCATCCCACCCGGCACAGTGGATAGTCTCCGCATCGAGTCCCTTAATTTGGAGTTCATCTGAACAAAGCGACTCGCTTCTCCAAATCTGACCCTTCTCTCCGAACGCAACGATGCGGGTAAAATCGTTCAGCAGCACAACGCCCATGGCCCTTTCCGCGCGAATATTCAATATCGGACGAACAGGGACTATACTCCATTCTTCTGGTCGATACACGTTTAGTAAATAGCCAGTGCCTTCGGCAGAAACCAAACACCAATTCGGATTTGGCATGGTAGTAGCTAGGCTCAGCCCACTCTTGAACTGCGTTGCAAAGACGCCATACCAAGTATTCCGTGTAGCATCAGTAAATTTCAATCTTTCCTGGTAAATACGCCCGGCACTTTCGCTGAGTGCCGGAAAATGCAGCACACCGTGACCTGAGGCTGGTAATTCGTCAGGATTTTCAAGCTTGTAATTCGCATGAAACGGTGTTTGGATTTCCATAGAGCTCAATGATCTCGGCCAACGACCAACGACGTACGACCGACGGCGTTTTCAGATTCCACCTTCGAAAATCTTTTTCGACAAATACCGTTCTGCGGAATCGGGAATCATGGTCACCACTCGCTTCCCTGCTCCTAGTCTTCGAGCCACCTGCAAAGCTGCGAACACACTCGCGCCCCCGCTTGATCCGGACAGCACGCCTTCCTTGGCGGCCAGTTCTTTTACGGTGTCGAATGCATCCTTATCGCTGACCATGAGAATTTCATCGCAAACCGAACGATCGAAATTCCCCGGAATGAAGCTTGCGCCAATGCCTTCAACCTTATGCTTACCCGGTGGCCCTCCGCCCAAAATCGAGCCCTGGGTCTCGACTGCAATTGCCAGCACGCGCGGCAACTTCTTCTTTAAGAAACGAGCCAGGCCGGTGAAGGTGCCTGCCGTGCCCGAGCCGATGACAATTGCGTCAATCTTGCCTTCCATCTGGTCGTAAATTTCTTCGGCGGTCGTGTGATAGTGATACTCAGGATTGGCAGGATTATCAAATTGCCCAGCCATGAACGAGCCCGGAGTTTTTGAGGCAAAGGCCTGCGCCCGCTTGATCGCTCCCTGCATGCCCTCGTCGTCGGGAGTGCGCGTCACCTCTGCGCCCAGCGCTCTCATGATGATGACTTTCTCTTCAGAAAAACGCTCGGGCACAAACAGCGCGACTTTGTAGCCGCGATTGACGCCGATCAGCGCCAGCCCAATTCCTGTGTTTCCTGCGGTGGCTTCGACGATCACGCCTCCCGCTCGCAGTGCACCATCGCGCTCGGCCCGCTGGATAATCCCGATAGCGGCGCGGTCCTTCACACTACCGCCAGGATTCAAGTATTCAAGTTTTGCGAAAACGTCCGACGCTCCAGATGGGACGATGCTGCGCAGGCGGAGCATCGGGGTTTCGCCAACCAACTCGGTGATATTTTCGGCAACGCGAAGGCGGGCGTTGGAAGAAATGGGCACCCTTCAGGGTACGGAAGCTGTGAACAGAGGTCAATGCGGTGCCTGGGTGATCCTTTGTGTCCTTCATGGTTAGAAAAAACAATCAACCACAAAGGGCACGAAGGCACACGAAGGAATCGCTGACTCTTGCCCGGGGTAGTAGCCGCTGCGCAAGCGCACGAAGGCACACGAAGGAAACCGGCCTTCAGCGCATCACTGACTCTTGCCCGGGGTAGTAGCCGCTGCGGGTGCGCACGGTCAATTTCTTGTATGGCCGGGCGTGGGCATCAACGTGAATCGTCCTATACCCCTGAACGGCTTTTGGAGTGCTCGGAGTGTAGGTGATGGTGTACTGATTACGAATGTCGTGAGCAACGGTGCGGCTGATCTGGTCTACTTCGTCGAGGGTGGGCGGGAAAAATGCAATCCCCCCGGTGCGATCGGAGATGGTTTCAAGCGCACGCCTGGCGCGGCGAACCTTTTCATCACCGAGCAGCCCGATGGTGTAAACCACGGGACCGTTTTCCTGGGCTAACTTCTGCACTGCCTGTTCGAGCGACGATTGACTGGCATCGTCTTCCCCATCGGTGACCACGAACAGAACTTTTCTTTGTAGTGGCGATTTCTGCAGGTAATCCGCGGACGCGATTATTGCGTCGTAGAGCGCCGTGCCCCCACGTGTTTCGACGTGCTCAAGCGCGCCCTGGAGCTTCTTAACATCGGCAGTGAAGTCCTGGTCGAGGTAATACTCATCGTTGAAATTAACCACAAATACCTGGTCTTCGGAATTGCTGGAGCGCACTAAATTTATTGCGGCTTTGTTGACCTGATCGCGTTTCTCCCGCATGGAACCGGAGTTATCGATCACAATGCCCATGGCTACGGGATAATCCTGCTGGCGGAAAGAACGAATCTGCTGCGGTTTGTCGTTCTCGTAGACGGTGAAATCAGGTTTCCCGAGGTTCATCACCAGATGATTTCGATCGTCGACGACAGTCGCGTGCAAAACGACTTCCTTGGCTTCGGCCTTGAAGACGAAGATGCCGTTGTCGGTCGCGTCGGGAGAGGTCGCCTGGCCTTGTCCCGGAGTTGAGGCGCCTGGCGCGCTGTTCTGTGCCGGTGCTTGGTTAGCCGGAGCTGAGGGCGAAGAACCAGTCGGGGCTTGAGTCGTCCCGGGTGCAGACGGTTGGGACTGAGGCGCGGTAGAGGGTTGGCTCTGAGTTCCGTTACCAGCTGGCTGCTGACCAGTAGGTGGGGCAGTGGTGTTGCCCTGAGCTGGGGCCGGAGCCGCCTGAGAGAACACGCTCTCGGCGAAAAACAGCAAGCCGGTTAGAAACAAGCCAGCAACTACTCTGGAAGAGAATCTATTGCGAGGATGCATAGTACCCAGTTTTGGCATAAACATGGAGCGGCGGCAGTCCTTTAGGCGGTAGAAGCTTGACCTTTATCTTATGCCATTTGCCGTCGTGCCCTGGGTTCTTTGGACGGTATCCGAGTACATATTGGTTGCGTAGCTCGATTCCAATTTTTGTAGCTACGTCGGCCAAGTCGTTGGGGTTGTCTATGGTAAAGTTCCGGCCTCCGCTTAATTCTGAAATATCTCCCAACAACTGAGGCCCCAGCCGCTCTTCTTCAGTCTGGAAATAATGGTCGTAAATTCCAATGGAATAGACCATTACATCCGCTTCCTTGACCAAAGACTTGATCTCGCCTTCGGTGTAGCGGCTGTGATTATCGCCGCCGTCGGAGATGATCAGCAGTGACTTCTTGGGGTACTTGGCCTGGCGCATCTTGCTGATTCCGAGATAAATGGCGTCCAGCAGTGCGGTACGGCCTTTAGGGACGGTGTAGACCAGCTTTCCCTGCAAGTCATCGACAGATTGGGTAAAGTCGGAAACCTCCTCTGGTTTATCAGCGAAGGCGATGAGGAAGAACTCGTCCTGAGGATTGGCAGTCTTGAAGAATTCGATCACGGCTTCACGGGCGCGCTCGATCTTGCTGCTCATGCTGCCGCTCATATCGAAGATCACGCCCAGAGAAATGGGAGCGTCCTCGGAAGAGAAATGGCGGACGTCCTGGAGATCTTTGCCTTCGTAAACTGCGAAATTTTCCTTGTCGAGCCCGGTGACAAGGCGGTTCAGTGGATCGGTAACCGTTACCGGCACCAGAACCAGATCAACTTTTGTTCGGAGAGTCGCAGCATGCGTCGGAACTGTTCCCGCGAGAACCGTCTGTTCGGTAATTTTCTCTGGACTGCTGGTATCCAGGCGTGGGGCAACGTGAACATCTTCAACGTCGGCTGCTTGAGCGAAGGCGTCAGCGGGAATCAAGAAGAAAGAGCCGGCAAGAAACGAAATCAGGCAGGCAATAAATCGGAACGAGGCCGAAGCCGACCGGAGTGGATTTGTAATCCTTTTGCCAATTGCTATCTCCGGTTGGGAGAAACCGCGCTGGTGCAGGCGCGTCATAAGATCCACGAATCGACTGCAGATGTTAGCACAGCTCGCGAGGAAGGTTGTTAAATCTTTGTAATGCTTTTTCGCGATCGGTGCCACAATGGGCTCCTACTTACCGCTTCTTGGATTCACGCCTTGTGCAAAAGTTTGCTCAAGGCAAGCAGACCAGTGCTCACACCTGCTCCCGCGTGGGCTGAGCTGGCACGGTAATGGGTGACGGCCTTGGTACAATCGCTGGATACTTTTTCCCATGGCCCATATCTCACCATTTCGCGCGCTTCGCTATGATCCCGCTCGGGTTGCGGTGTCTGAGGTTGCAACCCAGCCTTACGACAAGATTACTCCGGAAATGCGGGACGGTTACTACGCCACCAGCCCATACAATCTTGTCCGTATTATTTTGGGCAAGCGGAGTGCCAATGACGGCCCCGCCGACAATCCTTATACCCGGGCTGCTGCTTTCTTTCGGGATTGGCGGGCAGGAGGGGTGTTTCAGCAAGACTCCAAGCCTTCCATTTATCGCTACACCCAGCGATTCACCGTGCCGGGCACGAACACCGAGGCGGAACGAAAAGGCTTCATAGCGCTCGGCAAGGTCGAGGACTATTCCGCCGGAGTTGTTTTCCGCCATGAACAGACTCTCGCGAAACCCAAGGCCGACCGCCTGGACCTGCTCCGGGCCACTCGCGCCCATTTCGGCCAGATTTTCATGCTCTACTCCGACCCCGCCGCAGAAATCGAGACTGCACTGGCTTCATCCGAGGCTCCGATCATCGAACTGAAAGACGACTATGGCGTGCTGCATCAGGTCTGGAGGATCTCGGAGCCTGGCATTCTTGATGTTGTCGGCACGAAAATGCGTGACAAGAAGTTGATCATTGCCGACGGTCATCACCGGTACGAAACTGCGCTGAATTATCGCAACGAACGTCGCGCCGCAGCTGGTGCGTCGCAGGGAGATGCGGGGCCGTCGAGGTCATCCTCTCTCTCGCCAGAACTGCCTTCATACGAATTCGCCATGATGACGTTCATCAACATGGACAGTCCTGGCCTGCTGGTTCTCCCCACTCACCGTGTGGTGCACGGCTTAGCTTCTTTCTCAATGGAGTCATTCGGCCAGGGCGCATGTGGGTTCTTCAGCGTGGGAGAGGTGGACCGGTCGGTTGATTCGACTCGTGCCAAGGCAATTCTGAAAGAGGCAGGGCAGACAGGCAACGCTATTCTGGCAGTTGGAGCCGACCGCGTATTTCTGCTAAGCCGCTCGAAAGCGCCGGCCTCAGCCTTTGGTGGGCTCTCGCTTCGGCAGCAGGGACTTGACGTTGTGCAGTTGCACAAATGCCTGCTGGAAGGCGTGCTCGGCCTCTCCGAAGAATCAATCCGCGACCAGCAGAACCTTACTTACATTCGCGACGCGGATGAGGCGATGACCATGGTGCGGGCGGGCAGAGCCAATGTCGCGTTTTTGATGAATCCAGCGCGCGTGCAGCAGGTGCGGGACATCGCGTTTGCGGGAGAAGTGCTGCCGCAGAAATCCACGGATTTCTATCCCAAGCTGTTGAGCGGCTTAACCGTTTATGCGTTGGAATAGAGCTCAGCGACTGCGAGCTGGGTACCTGGTGTTGCTGGGCGCAGTCGCAGTCGGACAGGTAGCGCCTCAGCCGGCGGCTCCGGCGTCACCGGCGCCTCAGAGCCAGAATGCTACTCCGGTTCCAACTCACGCTCCGGCATTCCTGATCATGATCGACCCGGCCCACGGAGGCACGGACTCGGGCGCAGCCTTGAATGCGGCCTTCCCTGAAAAGGATGTCACTCTGGTGCTGGCACGCCGGCTTCGGCGGGAATTGCTCAGCCGCGGCATTCAATCGCAACTGCTGCGCGATGCCGACTTAATGCTTCCTACCGACCAGCGGGCAAGTCAAGTCAACGCTCTGCAGCCCTATCTCTATCTGGTAATTCACGCAACTTCGCAAGGCAGCGGCCTGCGGCTGTATACGGCAATGCTTCCGCTTGGAGAGGACAACCGCGGCTCGTTCGTGGATTGGCAGACCGCTCAAGCGGCGTCCCTGGCCCGAAGCCGCCTGGTTCAGGAGCAGATCACCGGGTCGATCCACAGCACCGGGTTCCCAGTGCGGGGCTTTATTGCGCCGCTGCGACCGCTGAACAACGTCATCGTACCTGCGATGGCGGTGGAAGTTGCGCCCACGACCGGCGACATCTCACAGCTGGCGTCGTCGGATTACCAGCAGATGGTCTGCGCTGTGCTGGCCAACGGTATTGCTTCCGCCATGCCTTTGCTCACCAGGGCAGGACGTGGGCAATGATCCCGCGCGCACTGGTGGTGACGACTGCACTGCTGTTCGCTGTGGCCATAGGCATGGGCATTTATGTTGCCCAATTGCGGCGTCGGGCAGCCGTAGCATCGCCTCGAACTCTTCAAGCTGAGCACGTCAGACCTCCGGCCGCGGGTCCGGCTGAAAACGTCACGGTGTGGGTGGCTCACGATGACGATGGCAAGTTGCATGCGCAATCCTTGACCGTCCCGCTGTCATCAGAACGGCAGCCACGAGCGGACGACCTATTGCGCGCGCTCCTGAATATTTACCAATCGAAGGATTCTCCACACAGGGTGGGCGCGGGCGCGGAAATCCGCGAAGTCTATCTCGTAGATCCAGGCCTGGCGGTCATCGACCTGAACGCCGCCTTTGCCGATGGGCAGACCTCAGGCATTTTGGCGGAAGAGCTTACCCTGGTTTCGATCGTTCAGACGCTATCTAACAACATTCCTGGGATTACCAAGGTGAAATTTCTGGTGGACGGGAAAGAGCGCGACACTCTTGCCGGCCACGCCGACCTCTCTGGGTTCTATGCGGTGTCATCAATCAGTGGTCTGGCCAAGCAGCTCTCGGAAGAATAAATACGTTCATGCGAATTCCCGGCGGAAAGTCTTAACGGGTGATGAAACGCCCCAGCGCGTTACTGGTGCTCCAGATTAGTGCTCGTCGCGATTGTCCGTGGCGAATGGGAATTGTTGCGCACCTGCTTTTCCGATGTTTTCTTCGGCAAACACACGCACCCGGTCGAGGGCAGCTTGCAACTCGCGGTGATACTGCTCCTGATCGCCATCCGGAGGAACTGGTATCGCGCGGCTGACGCGAATGAGTGCCCGGGAAAAGGGCTTTGGGATCATGGCCTTGTCCCAGGTGTTCAGAACCCATGCACGATCTATTGCAATGTGAAACACCACCATGGGCGCCCCGGTACTTCTTGACAAGGTCACAGGCCCCGGCTTGGCAACGTAACGGGGCCCCTTTGGGCCATCAATGGTGAAGGCCGCGGTCCAGCCCTCCTCGAGCGCCCGTCGCATACCGAGCAGCGCGCGAATCGCCCCCTTGGAGCTTGATCCACGCACTTTGACGAAGCCGAACTTCTGCATGATGCGGCCGGTGTATTCACCATCGAAGCTGTCGCTGCTCATGACGTGTACATCCAGGTCGCGGCACCAGTACATCGCCGGAATCATGCAGTTGTGCCAGAAGGAATAAACGTAGGGCCTCTCGGCAAAGCTCTTGGGAGAGGCGTCTTCCCAGGAAACCGAGAATCGCATGGTGGGACAAAGAAGACGAATCGCTATATATCCTGCCCACTCGATCAGCCAGAGCAGGACGCGTTGGCGGAGGGTGAACTTTCGCCAGGGTTTGTCAACGGGTGCTGAGGCGGGAGTCGCTACTGAACTCACGGGATCATTGTAGCGGCTTGCCCGCTGGTGCCGGATGGGCATAACCGCGCAATGGCTCAATTATGGACAGGTTCGACATGACTAATCTCTAAATGAGGCAGCCAGGCGTCTCAAAACGAACACCATCCGGGTCCCCGATTGACACTTTATGTCGGCGATGAGACGCCCAAGCGTCCTGTGGAGCTTAAGCTCTTGGCTTGATTGGCCGATGAACCTAGCAACTTCAGTGATGGATAAGGGTTTAGCTCTGTAAGGTTTTTCTGGCGAAAACTACCGGAAGACCCTGAAGTTCGGCAGAAGAATTGCATGCAACAAAAGTGGGTGCAGCTGAGTCTAATGGGTAGAAGCAGTCAGGGTCGGAGGTGATAAATGAGGGAGAGGTTTTCGACCATTGAATTGTCGGCGTTAAGAAATGACTTGCTGCAAGGCGGGCTGTCGGATTCACACGAGGCCGCTGAGTTGGTACAGATTTTCCTGATGGGGCGGGGCTACGGGGTGTCGCCACAGGCGGCCAGAGATGCGGTGAGCCGGGTCGAGATGGCCGGTTGCGCTCTGCCGGTCCTGCAGAAGGAACTGGAGAACCTGGCACTCGTAATGTAGTTGGGGCTAAGCTCGAAAGAGGGATTTTTGGGGACGCGGTGAAGCAGCGAATTTTGCGAGATCCGCGGGGACAGTGACGGAACCAGTCAAGCTCCCCACAGATGAATGACAAGGAAGCAGCCGGGCCAACCAGCCCGGCGTTCTTGTTTTTAGGCAGCGCTGCAAGGAATTCCCCGAAAGCGAACCAGCCTCCAGTGACGCCCCTGATACGTTCATACCACTGAGCGAAGCTCGTCGACTTGGTCAGGTGTAGAATCCTCTCAGTCTTTCCAATACAGTTCGCTGGGGCTCTCTTGCTTAAAGCGCAACGCCGCTTTACACGCAAGTACATCTTGATGGTATTAGTTGCTCTGGCCATCCGGCTGGCGGTGGTGGCATTTTTGTATTCGGAGCGGCTGAATCCCGACCGGGACCACTGGCGCTTTGCCGGCGAGACCGGACGGATTGCGCGGTCGATTGTCGAAGGGCGTGGCTTCAGCAGTCCGCTGCACGCGGATACCGGACCAACCGCATGGATGACTCCGCTGTATCCCGTGATATTGGCCGGCGTTTTCAAAATCTTTGGGGTTTATACGAAGGCGTCAGCGTTAGCCATGCTGTCGCTCGATAGTTTGTTTTCGGCATTGACGTGCATTCCGATATTCCTGATCGCGCGCAAGAAATTTGGCGAGCGCACGGCGGTGTGTGCAGGATGGACCTGGGCGTTCTTTCCCTACGCGATTTACTTCTCTGCTGATTTCATTTGGGCCACCACGCTGACCACGCTACTAGTGGCTTCGATTTTCCTGGTGGCATTGTCGCTGGAGGAAACCGATAACTGGCAAACCTGGCTGGGCTATGGAGTGCTGTGTGGGGTTTCTGCGCTTACCGATCCGATCGTGCTGCCGGTCGCGGTGCCAGTCGCAGCCTGGATGGCGTTCCGCTTGTGGCAGAAGAATCTGCGTTGGGCGCGAGCGGGTGCAACGGCTGCGATTGCTTTCGTGCTGGCGGTCTCACCATGGTTCGTGCGTAACTATCGCGCCTTCGACACCCTGATTCCCTTTCGCGATAACGTTGGCTTGGAACTCTATGTCGGAAATCAGGGGCAGACGTGGCACTTCGCGCCAGGAGGCTTTCACCCCTCAGATACGCCGAACGAGTGGGCTGAGTTTCAGCAACTCGGCGAACTGAAATATATGCAACACAAGCGCGCGCAGGCAATGGATTTCATCCGCGCTGACCCCTGGTCCTTTGTGACGCTATCCCTGAGGCGAGCGCTCTACATGTGGACAAATTTCTGGAGCCTGAGCAGCCGATATCTGAAGGCTGAACCGGCCGACCCGTTCAACATTTTTCTATGCACGACGCTGACGATCTTAGCTTTTGCGGGACTGTGGCGAGCCTGGCGCATCGATCCGTCGCTGGCTGCGCCCTTTGCCATTGCGCTGTTCTGCTTTCCGATTGTGTATTACCTGACTCATCCGGAGGACTACTACAGGCGGCCTATTGATCCGATTTTTGTGTTGACGGCGGTGTATGCGGTTGTGCAGTGGATAGCTGGCAGGCAGCTTGCGCGCGAGACTCCGCGGGTCTTGGCGAAAGCCGCCGGATCGTTTGGCGGATAACTATTCGTAACGCAGGCTTTCCACGGGATCGAGTTTCGCGGCGCGAGAAGCGGGCATGGTGCCGAACAAAACTCCGACGAGTGAGGAGACCACGATGGCGACGATGGCCGACAAGCCCGAGATGGGGATTCGGTATTCGGTGAGAAAGCGCACAGAATAAGGCAAGGCCAACCCGATCACGACTCCGACCAACCCTCCGCCGAACGAAATCAGAATTGCCTCTGACAAAAATTGGAATTGAATCTCGCGGTTGGTTGCTCCCAGTGCCTTGCGAATACCAATCTCCCGGATACGCGCGCTGACGGTCGCCAGCATGATGTTCATGATCCCGATTCCGCTGACCAGCAGCACGATGGCGGCAACTCCGAGGAGCATGAAGGTAAGAGCGTCAGCAGCTTTCTCAGCAACCTTTACCAGTTGGGTGAGATTGGTGACGTTGTAGACCGATTCAGCACGATGACGTGACTGAATAACCTTTCTGACCTGTTCAGTGACGGGTTCAACCATCGAGGAGTCAGAAACCGAGAAATAAATCAGCTTCACGGTGGGAGTATCTGTGAAGTAGCGGGCAACCGTGTAAGGAATAACCAGCGTGTTGGTGGTCACCTCGGATTCGCCGAATGTGTTCACCCGTTCACGGAAAGTGCCTACTACAGTGAATGGCAGGCCGCTCAGTTTGACGATCTTGCCCACCGCAGCTTCGGGAGTGCCGTAAATCTCCTCTGCCATTTTTTCCGTGATCAGGCCGACTTTGTTATGGCTCTGCTCATCCTGCTGATCGAAGAACCGCCCTGAAACCACGACCAGATTTCGGACTCTGGAATATTCCGGATAGGTGCCGAGAATTTGAATATCGCGCTCTTTGCCGTCGCCGACCGGCACGCGCTCGTTGAGCATGACCACGGGAGATCCAGAAACAATGCTGGGGACCTGTTCTCTTACGGCTGTGAGGTCATCGACGGTCAGCGGATCGGCGGCGGTGTTGGTGATTCTTTGCGACCCGCCTTCATATTCGGCATAAATCAAATTCGCGCCGATGCCCTGAATGAGATTGAGGACGTATTGCTTGCCGGTGAGGCCAATGGTGACTACCAGAATCAAGGAAGCAGTCCCAATCACCATGCCTAAGCCGGTGAGCAGGAACCTTACTTTGTTGCTGCAGAAAGTGTCGTAGGCGAAGCTCAGAATTTCACTGAAGCAGAGCTTCGGCTTAAGGCCCGAGACGGCGGTGGACACCTGCATGCAATTTAGATGCTACGCGATGTGGATGGGAGTCGCAAAGTACGAGGACTGGTCTGCTACACCACAGCTATTTCAAGCCGACTTGGCTTTGGCCTGGGGCAGCAGTGTCTCGTAAACTCTCTCGACCTGATTCCTGGTCTCTTCGACGCTGCCGCTGTTGTCAATGACGTAATCGGCGGCCTGGATCTTGGCTTCGTCCGGGGCCTGGGCCATCATGCGGCGCGTGACTTCGGTTTTTGCGGTTTCTGGATCAAGATTGAAGCGCTGCGCCCAGCGCTCGATCCGTTGCTGCGGCTTACAGGTGACGACAACAATGCGGTCGAAGCGTCTGCGCAGGCCGGCCTCAAGCACCAGCGCGGCTTCGAGGATGGCGATGGCCTCCGGCTCGCGGCGGCGGATTTCTTCCATCCAGGATTCGTAGCGCTTGATGACCTCAGGATGCATGATGCGGTTCAGCTCGTAGATTCGCGGACGGCGCTTATCGAAGGCAAGCTCGGCGACTTTGGCGCGATTGACGGACTGATCGGGATTCAGAATTTCGTTGCCGAACGCCTGGACAACTTCGTCATAGACCGCTTCGCCGGGGCGCATGAGCTCGTGCGCGATTTCATCGGCGTCGATGCAATGCGCGCCCAGTTCGATGAACATGCGGCTGACGAGCGATTTGCCGGAAGCGATACCGCCGGTGAGTCCGATTTTGAGCATTTTTAGACCCTTATTTCACCACGGAGACACGGAGTCACAGAGAAATAATTTTTGAGACCCTTATTCCACCACGGAGTCACGGAGAAATCATTTGCTTATCTTGAAACTACCTCGAGAAAGCGAGGTTCTACCCAATCGTTTCGATTTCTCCGTGGCTCCGTGTCTCCGTGGTGAAACTGTTTTACGTGCGTGTCAATTCTGGAACTCTGCTGCCGCGGCGCATCTTAGCAGCTTTTACGGTATTTGACATCAGCATGGCGATGGTCAGGGGGCCGACGCCGCCGGGCACGGGCGTGATCGCGCCCGCAACTTCCGCGACTTCTGGATGCACATCTCCGACGAGCACCGAGCCTTTTGTGCGAAAACTTTCTTCGCGCTTGGCGTTGCCCGCAAATAGCCGTTGAAATTCTGCGCGATCGGTTACGCGATTCATGCCCACGTCAATCACGGTTGCGCCGGGACGGACGAAGTCGCGGGTCACCATGCCTGCACGCCCAATTGCTGCAACCAGAATGTCGGCGCGGCGGCACACTTCAGCGAGGTCGCGGGTCTTGGAATGGCAGACGGTCACGGTCGCGTTGGAATTCAGCAACAGCATGGCCATGGGCTTTCCCACGATATCGCTGCGGCCAATGACCACCGCTTCCTGTCCCGCGATTTTAATTCCGCTCCGCTGCAGCATCTCCATGATGCCTGCTGGTGTGCATGGAACCAGGCCGGGCCGCTGCGTGGAAAGAAAGCCAACGTTCATGGGATGGAAGCCATCGACATCCTTCGCCGGATCGACTGCCAGCAGAACTTTTTTCGAGTCCACTTGCGCGGGAAGTGGAAGCTGAACCAGAATGCCGTCGATCTCGTCTCGGCGGTTGAGGTCTGAGATCAATGCGAGCAGTTCGTCGGTGCTAACGTCTGCTGCAGGTGTGTGTTTCTCGCTGTAGATGCCGACCTCTTCGGAGCTCTTCACCTTGCCGCGAACGTAAATCTCGGACGCAGGATTGTTCCCCACCAGGACGACGGCCAGCCCCGGCTGCATTCCGGCCGCTGCCATAGACTTCACTGCGACTGCGGCTTCAGCGCGAATGTCGGTAGCGATTTTATTGCCATCAAGGATGCTTGCGGACATGGCACCTCAAAGGAGTGCAAAGAAATTTTAACATCCAAAGAATGCAGAGGTCGGAAGCAGTCAGGCTGAAGATCACGACAGTCGATCATCGTTAAGCGCCCTGCTAGAATTTCCGGATGTTCTATCGCTCAGATAATCGCGCGCCCGATCAGATGCGGGCCGTAAACATTGTTCCGGACTTCATCAAGACGGCTGAAGGGTCGGTTCTGATCGAGGTCGGCAACACCCGGGTGATCTGCACTGCGTCAGTGGACGAAACGGTTCCCACTTTTCTACGGAACAGCGGGCGCGGGTGGATCACTGCGGAATATGGAATGCTGCCCCGATCGACCTTGACCCGTTCGCCCCGCGAAGCGGCCCGAGGACGGGTGGGCGGACGTACCCACGAAATCCAGAGATTGATCGGGCGTTCGCTGCGCGCGGTCACAGATATGGAAAAATTAGGCGAACGCAGCGTCTTGATCGACTGTGACGTGATCCAGGCCGACGGCGGAACTCGCACTGCTTCGATCACCGGGGCATTCGTGGCGCTTGGTTTGGCGCTGGAAAAACTGGTTGAGGCGGGGACGCTGAAATCAGTTCCGCTGAAGGACTTTGTGGCGGCGGTGAGCGTGGGAATAGTCGACGGTACTCCGCTGCTCGACCTTTGTTATGAAGAAGATTCGGGCGCTGACGTAGACATGAATATCGTCATGACCTCGGCTAACAAGTTCGTCGAGGTGCAGGCTACGGCCGAGCATCAGGTTTTTGATGACGAACAACTCCAGGCGATGATTCGGCTGGCACGGCAAGGTTTGCATTCTCTGTTTGAGAGACAGAAGGCGCTTTTGCGATTGCCGGGCAAGTGAACTCCGAAAACTGGATCAGGTGTGCCGAATACTCGGCATCTGTTCCGTTTTCGTAACAAGATTCACTTTGTGGAAATCTTTTGCTCAACGTCAGTCAAAATCAAACTACTTGCAGACCGCCGGACGTGGTTAGAAACAAGGACGAAGCGTTGACCCCCTCGAGACGCTCATCCAATTGCCAAGCACTGCGTCCGGCATCTTCTTTCTCCGCTGCACGCTAAGGCCTTGCACACGGCAATATCTTGATCGGATTGTTGTGGGCATCAAACAGTAATCGCCCTCGGTATCTCTCCAACTCAAGCGATTGCTACAACTTTCGAGGCATTTACTCTTCCGGTGGTGCACCGTAGTATCCCCAGCGTCTGCAGTTTCCGCCTACTCCAAACAGCCAAGACCACGTGCGCGATTAGGCAGCTGGGTTGAAGTGTCTCTAATCAGGGGAGGACTTTTTCTATGAAACAGAAACTGGGCGTCGTCCTGTTCGTCCTTATTGCCGCAATGGCATCGCCGGCGACAACTGGCCTGGGAAAAACGGGGACTTCGGCCAATCCTGCTGCTGGTAATTCCCTTACCCTGAACAGCACGACAGCTGAGACGGTAAATACGGCCACTGGCAATGCGTATCTGTCTTTTGCTGACCTGCTCGTCCCGGGTAGCGGCCTGCGCTTTGGTTTCGTGCGAGCCTACAACAGTCTTGACCCCTACAGTGGCCCCTTGGGACAAGGTTGGACGCACTCGTACAACATCGTGCTGAGCGTTAACTCCGACGTGGTGACGATCAAAGAGGCGGACGGGCAGGAGCACGTGTTTCAGCCGGGCACGCCGACCGGAACCTATACCGCACAGGCCGGGGTTTACGACGTGCTTCTGAACACGAGTCCGAACACGTACACGCTAACGCGACCCGATCAGACCGTACTCTCGTTCGGGCCCTTTCCCCTGAACCCCGCGCTGGTTCGTCTGTTGAGCATTGCCGATAAGAATGGCAATACGCAGACCCTCTCGTATGACGCGCTTGGCAACCTGGTCACGTTCACCGACGTGGACGCCGTCGCCTTCACTTTCACCTACGATGCCTTCAACCACATGACTGCGCTACACGACGGCGGTCTTAGCCGAACTTTTTCCTATTCATACGACGCAAACAACCTAGATCTCACGGGATTTACCGATGCCACCGGATCCGTGAGCCATTACACATATGCCGACTCAAACCGGCTCGCCGTGGTGACCGACGCTCGGACCAATGTCGCCGTTACTCAGACCTTCGACTCCCAAGGGCGCGTCTTGTCTGCCAGCCGTGGAAGCACTTGCAATAGCACCTACGCCTACGACGACGTTAACCACATCACCACCTTTACCGACCCTCTCAGCGAAGTCACGCTCTTCTATTACGATTCCTCCAGCCGGTTGACGAAGACAATGAACGCCATTGGCGCGCAAACTACATTCGCGTATGACAGCAACAACGATGTTACCGGCGTGACCAATCCGCTCGGGCACATCACCTCGTACAGCTACGACTCGCGTGGGAATCGCACCAGTGTCACAGATCCTTTGGGGCACACAACGACATTCACCTACGACTCCAAAAACAATTTGACTTCGCAGACGGATGCCAATGGCCACATCACCCAATACGTATATGACTCGCATGGCAACCTGATCACAGTAACGGATGCGGCGAATGGCGTTACCACCTTCACCTACGACGCACACGGCAACAAGACCAGCTTCAGCAACGCCAAGGGCAAGAGCACCTCGTACACGTACGATTCCGCGAACCGCGTCCTGAGTTCTACGGACCCGCTCGGTAACACCGAGACGTGGACGTACGACACTGGCGGAAGGACGCTCGATCACGCCGAAGCGGCTGGCAACGCCAAATCCTTTATCTATGACTCCCTGAGCAGGGTCACTCAGGTGACCTACCTGCAGGGAACAGTGGCGCAGCAGGCGAGTTCCGTCACTTACGCGTATGACGCGAACGGCAACCGGACATCGATGACTGATGCGGGCGGCACGACGTTCCTACACCTACGATGCACTGAACCGCCCGACGAATATTTCATTTCCGGTCGGGGGCAATGTCTCTTATACGTACGATTGCAACGATAATCGGACAGCCATGACCTATGGGGGAAAGGCCATCACGTACTCGTATGATGCTGTCAACCGAATGACTGATGTTTTCGATGGCGCGAGGCACACGGTTTATTCGTACGACGCGGCCGATGACCTGCTCGCCGTCTTATATCCCAATGGCGGCTCAGTGGGATACACCTACGACGACGCGGGACGAGTCACGGAGGTGGTGAACTTGTTCTCCGGTAGCACGACGCCCACCTCGACGCCAATTAGCAGCTTCAATTATGTTTTAGATAACGCGGGCAACCGCACTCAGATCACCGACGGCAGCGGAAGGATTACGGCGCTGACCTACGATCCTCTTTACCGTGTGACGAGTACTACTGTTGCCTCGAAGAAAACGGCTTACACCTATGACGCGGTTGGCAATCGTCTACACCTTACCGCGCCGTCCACTTCCATTGCTTATACCTACGATGCTGCCGACCGTTTGCTTTCTGCGGGCTCAACACAATTCACCTACGACCACAATGGCAACATGGTACGCAGCGTATCGGGAAAAACACAGTCGCAGTTTGACTATGATCCCGCGGACCGACTGGTGCGCGTGGCAGGCGGCCATGTCGCCAGTTTGTTTGGTTACGATGGCGACGGGAACCGGACACGGCAGCAAGTGGGCTCGGGTGTTTACAACTACCTGAACGACGTTACTAGTACTGGGTCCTCAAGCGTCTTGCGGGAGACGGGGCCGGACGGGACAATCTTCTATACGCGCGGCCGCGACCTTATCTCCGCCGCCGGGCCGAGTTTCACGTTCTATTACCAGTACGAGGCGCAATCGACCGTGGTCGGGCTGACAGACAGCACAGGACACCTCGCGCAAAAATACCTATACGACATTTGGGGACAGCCACTCTCGAATGTGCCGGGGCCACAGGTTGGGACGGAAAACAAGTTCGGGTATACGGGCGAGGCACTCGATCCCGGCACGTCGCTGTACTACTTGCGAAATCGTTATTATGATCCGACGCTCGGCCGCTTCATCAATAAAGATCCGATTGAAGGCCTTGCCCGAGTACCTACGACACTGGACCGCTTCATCTATGCGGTGGACAATCCGGCGACCCGAACGGAACGGAACGGCGTCTGTAGCAGTGACGAGCAGCACCCGAAACAGAACGACTGCGAAACACCATAAGAACTAACCAATACCAGAACGGGTGCAGGCAACGATTCAAGGACAACGGGGAAAATCTCGGAAACAGTGTGCTACCATTCACTTGCTACCGTTCCGAGCGGGAGTAGTTCAGCGGTAGAACGCCAGCTTCCCAAGCTGGATGCCACGGGTTCGATCCCAGTCTGCCGCTCCATATTTATCTGCTTCTCGCCCGCCTGACCGGGTGTAAAGAATGCTCTGATCGAGTTGGTCCCTTAATGCATGCGAGACGGAGGTGCGAATATGCAGGACGCTCACGAGATCATCAAATGCTTATCGCTTGGCGACGCCGAGATCGAGTACTGCGAGCATGGACAGGGTGAGCCGCTACTGCTGGTACACGCCGGGGTTTTTGCGGACTGGTTTGTGCCCATGGCTGCGAGCCAGACGCTGAACGACTTTCGGGTCGTCCGTGTACGGCGAGCGGGCTATGGAACAAATGCTCCAAAACGTCCCCTTACTCTCCAGGACCATGCGAGCCACATTTGGGCCCTAGCTGAACACTTGGATATTAAAACGCTCCACTTGGTCGGCCACTCCTCTGGTGGCCTGATCGGCCTGCAGGTCGCAAGCGATCATCCAGCATTGGTGCACAGCCTGGTCCTGCTGGAGCCGGCACCGTGCGGTCCTTTACAGGTACCCGCCTTCGCCGAAATCGGAGAGCGTTTTGTAGGCCCCGCCATGGGGGCCCTCGCGGCCGGTAACCTGGAGGAAGCGTTCGACACCTTCATGCGGGGTGTGTGCGGTGATGGGCATCGCGAAGTGATCGAGCGAAGCATGGGAAAGCCGGCGTACGAGCAGGCAGTCCGAGAGTCGCGCTTCTTTTTCCGTGACGAGGTGCCTGCCGCCATGCAGTGGAAGTTTGGAGCAGCCGAAGCCGCTCGCATTCTGCAGCCGGTTCTGATCGTGGAAGGCGGGGAGGGCCGCAAGCACGGGCTATTGAGCCAGCAGGTGACGGAGCTTGCCATGACGCTCCTGCCCCAGGCTGAGTTCGCCATGATCGAAGGTGTCAATCACCTAATGCCGTTGCAGGACCCTGACGCGGTGGGCCGGATCATTGCAGGTTTTGCTCGTCGCCATCCGATCTTGAGCACCAAGTGCTGGTCAAGCGGTGGCATAGTGACGGCGTCTACGCAGGTTTGCCGAGAGCACACAAAGAATGAGGGAAATGGGTGTACGTGTTTCGCCACACTTATGTGCACGGGCGCGTGGTTGTTCAAATGTTCGGATGCAAAGACGCGCCGGGCAATCATGAGGCAGCAGCACGAGAGGAGAGCCGTCCAAGCGGCGGGGTTCCGCAGCGATAGAAATCTCACCGACGCGGCTGCGGATGGTCTGAATGCCAGCGGTGCTGGGATGGCGAATGCCCTGGATCAAATACGGTGCTGGAGGCGAGGCCGATTCTCCTGTAAGTCCCAATGATCGCAAACCGGAACCGACTCGCTGTTGTAGAAGCGTTTTACGTATCGGATGATCTCCGCCAGGACTCGGCCGAGCCCATCGCCGATGGGGATGACGCGAGCGCGATCAAACTTCGACGGCTTGGGGAGGCGCAGCCTGGCCAGCTTTTTGACGGTGGAACAGGCGAACCCTGCAGTCGCTCAGGCGATCATGCGCCATTCGCAAATGGAAATGACGCTTTACTACGCGCACTCGTCTAAGAAACAAAAACGCGCTGCGCTCGACAATTACGCCTGAGACATCGTGCCTGCTCAAACATTGCGGGTACCATTGCGGGTCCCCAGCGTTAGCGTAGATGACCGTGGACAAAGTTCGGAACTCTGGTGTTATCATGAGCTTGCTGCCGTTCTGGGCGGGAGTAGTTCAGCGGTAGAACGCCAGCTTCCCAAGCTGGATGCCACGGGTTCGATCCCCGTCTCCCGCTCCATTTTTATCTTCTTCTCAGCCGCCTGCCGCATCTTCGAGCGTAAGTAAATCGTTTGCGAGTCGATCTTTCCCAGCAACACTGAACTATTTCTTCGCCCCTAGTTTCACGAAATTCACCTTGGTTTCACGAACTCTTCATCCAGTTCTAACCGCACGTGAATACAGCCATTGTTAGGTTTGCTGAACCCGCCAGCAGCACCGGACTGCGCCGGGAAATCTTATCTTCGAAAGGTGACCTTCATGAAACTCAATGCAGTCATTTGCGTTTGCATGTTTGTGCTGACGGGCACGATGTTTGCTGCCGAGGGAGCTGTTCCTACAGGCGTTCGCCGACTCGATCATGTTTTTGTGATCATGATGGAGAACCACGGCTTCACGCAGATTGTTGGCAACCCCAACGCGCCATTTGCGAACCAGTTGATGAAATCTGGCAATGCTGCGATGAATTATTTTGCCGTCGGCCATCCCAGCCTGACGAACTACCTGGAAGTGGTAGGCGCGTCGAATTTCGGAATACGCAGCGACAACAATCCTGATTGGCACAATGCCAACTGCCAGCCTAACCTTGCGACTGGAATACCAAACCTGGATGCACCGGTTTCCGGCGGCAACATTTGCCCGATCTCCGGCAGCGGCACTGACGCTGAAACTCCGGCGATTGACTCGAGTGACGAATGCACTGCGACCGCGCCATGCAATGACATTGATGGCGTGCGGTCTGTCCCGGCTGCGTCAAACACCGTTGGCAAGACCATTGTCGACCAGCTGGCGGAGCGCGGTCGCAGCTGGAAGAGTTACCAGGAGAGTCTGCCTCCAACAGGTGCTGACGGGGTCAACGCGAGCGATGGGTTTTTCACCGACAGCAGCAACATTCCGGCAGTGTTACCGGATCAGCAGCCGACGTCGACGAGCCTGATTAAGCTTTATGCGGCGAAGCACAACCCCTTTGTTTATTTTAGAAGCATTCAGGAAGGCGAAGTCTCTGGTTCGAGTTTGAAGAACGTTGTGGGATTCGAAGGTCAAGCCGGGCTGTTCGAGGACCTTGAGTCCGGTCGCGTGCCGGCACTCTCGTTCATCGCCCCTAATCAATGCAACGACCAGCACGGACGCGGAAATGCCGGACCGCAGTGCGACTTCGATCCCAGCGACACTGGGGCACAATCAGGGTTAAATCCGGCGCTGATCTATCTGGGCGATCTTGCGTTGAGGAACATTGTGCGGGCAATCCATAGCTCGCCGGCATGGAAAGAAGGGCACAATGCCATCGTCGTGGTTTGGGATGAGAACGATTTCAGCTCAGTACCAAATGTCAATCAAGTGGTGGCCGCTGTGGACCTGAGTCATGGGTCGCATGGACAGAGCAGCACGCGATTCTACACGCACTTCTCTTTGACGAAAAGTCTCGAAGGCGCTTTCGGGCTTCCGTGCCTGAATCATGCGTGCGATGCGGATGTAAAGGTGATGTGGGATCTGTTCGATTCCGATGGCGATCGAAGATAGAATTCTCCCCACCTCTTGAACGACAAGAGGTGGGAGATTTCGCCATTTGGGGGTTGGTTCGGTTATCGGGCAGCTTCAATCTTGCCGGGGTTTGGTTGTGTAGTTTCGCGGGATGGACGCGATGTCTTCTTGAGTAGTTTGCGCTTGTACATCCCCGCGTCTGCCCTATTCATGAGTTCTGAAAAAGCCTCGTCTAGCTCAGGGTCGCTTTTCGCTTCCCCCACGCTATAGCTGATCACGTAGGGTTTGTTCCCGGTATCATTTGCAGCCCTTGTTGCCTCATCGAGTCGTTTCAAACCAGAAATCGGATCGGACTGCCTGCCATGAACCACAACGGCGAACTCGTCGCCCCCGACTCGCCCCACTATATCGCTCTCGCGAAAGCACGCACGCAGCAGATCAGCAACACTCACGATGAGTTGTGATCCGACGTCATGCCCTCGGGTGTCGTTTACCGCTTTGAGTCCGTCCACGTCGAAAAAGAGAACCGTCATCGGAATCATACTGCGTTTTGTGATTCGCAACGCCTGCTCACCGAGCAGATAGAAGCCCCGACGGTTCTGAAGAGTCGTCAGGGGGTCGGTCAGCGACATGTCACGCAGAGATCCTTCAAGGTCGTTGATCGTTCGTGCCGCGAAAACGTACAGGACAATCAGCAGGAATGAGCTTGATGCCGCAGACAGCGCAGCCCCATACGACATCCGAAGCCAACCCCAGACCACGAAATAGTAACTCACAACGATGGTCAGAAATGATGCGGCCGCAATGAAAGGCATAAACGTTCGTAAGCTTCGGCTTCCGATTCCCACGCCTACAAACACCGCAAAAAAACCATCGCGTGTTCTCAGGAATGCGACAGCGAAGGTCAAGAGAAACATACAGGCCAGGGTTTGAGGCGACGTGCGCGTGGCGGCGCTTTGACCAACCAAATGCGGCGCGACAAAGACATATCCCGCGGACAGAACTATGGCAACTAACATGAGAGCCATGGTGGCGGTGTCCAGGAAATACACAAGACCTTGATACCAGTGCTCTCCGATTAACAACACTGCCAATAGAAGGAGAAAAGAGGCCGTTTGAATTGACATTCGACCGGGCATGGCTCCGCTATCGCGAGCCAGTAGCGTATCTAGCCCTAATTTCCGCCCGGTCAGGTGCTCCATCAGGGAGCCACCCGCCAATACAAGAACGAGGCTGGCGCAAACGAGACTTCCCCAAACATGGTGCTTGCCTCTTTTCAAGCCTGTCAGGAACAAGCCGAACGCACTCGCCAGCATCGCGACGGCGGTGTTGGCTTTCATCAAAGACCAGCCCCTCGGGAACGCCGAGCCGAGGGCGGGTACCAACCAGCAAAAGAGAACACTTGCTGCAATCAATCCCGTCAGGGAAAGACCTACGTACCGTGCCATAGCAAGGCGGTCGACAATCTCCAGATCAGGTTGGTTGGATGAGCGGTAATTAGTCCGCATATGCTCGATGCGATAGCGTCGTTTCAGTTCGCCACACTTTGTTGTGGATGCTACAGTACCCCCGATCTGTAGCATGGTGATTGCGATCACTCGTCGATGACCAAAGTGCTGTTCGCTTTTCCGATATGGGAACACAAACGGGTTTGCCGCTTCAAAACCTGCGCGACAAACACCCGCGTGTGCGGCAATTGCCACGTCAATCTGTATCCAATGCTAATCTTCATACTCAATGGCCCTGGTAATTCGCAGATCGAAGATCCACGCGGATGGCGTGTACACGACCAGTCCGATAAAGAACCGGACAATCGTCGCTGAATATACCGGTCCGCGACTCACCAATGAGCAGGCAGACGCCATTTACGAGCACTCGCCGCGCACCTATTTATTTGGGCTCGTGGACGGCGAACGGGTGATCGATGGCGACGGCATTGCGGCCTTCATTAATCATTCGTGCGAACCCAATTGCGAGGCCGATGAGGTTAAGGGACGAGTGATCATTCGTGCAATTCGGCGGATTGTGCCTGGCGAAGAAATCGCCTACGACTACAACTTGTATGACGGCGATCTCGACGATGCTGCGTTATGTTTTTGCGGAGCGCGGAATTGCAGGGGCAGCATGTATTCGGAAAAAGAGCTGGAGCGAAGGAAGGTTAAGGCCAGGAAGTAGACCGTCAGGCGATTCTTTGGTCTTGCGAGCTGCTGGACACGACCATAGGTAAATCGCCATTGCTGTGAGACAGGCCTGAGTCCTGCGCCTTTGCTGGAATCGGCTCGATGGTCAGCGCCGCGTTCAAGAAGGCGTCGGCCCAGCTCTGGACGTTGTAGGTGCGGATGATGTCGCGGAGCAGGCGCATGCGGGAGCGCTTTTCCTCGACCGGCATCACGCAGGCGCGGAAAATCGCTTCCGCAATTCCCGCCAGGTCGTTCGGGTTCACCACCAGGGCTCCGTGCTGCAGTTCGGCAGCCGCACCTGTGAACTCGCTGATGACAACTACTCCGCATTCGTCCACCTGGGCAGCACAAAACTCCTTGGCAACCAGGTTCATTCCGTCTTTCAGTGAAGTGATGATCGCAATGTCGGCGGCGCGGTAGTAGGTGAGCAGTTGCTTGCGGGTGAGATTGCGGTGCATGTAATGAATCGGCACCCAGCCGCTTTCAGTGAACTCGCCGTTGATCTGGCTGACGAGCAACTCCACTTCGCGCCGCAGGTCTTTGTAGTTGGGGATCTCCTCACGGCTGGGAACGACCACCTGCAGCAAGGTGACGCGATGGCGGAGCTCCGGATAGCGCCGGAGAAGAATGCGGAAAGCCTTCAGTCGCTCCGGAATTCCTTTGGTGTAGTCCATGCGGTCCACACCCAGTACCAAAAACTTGTTGTTCAATTCGTGGCGAAACTGGATGGCCCCGGTTTCGACCTCGTGACTGGCTGCGTGATTGGCGAATTCCTCGAAGGCGATGCTGATGGGGAATGTGCCCACGCGGGTCCGCAGCCCTTCCATGGTGACAGTGTTGTACGGGTCGTCGCGGACGGTGCTGGCTTCAGGAACGATTCTCTCAAGGCAGCTGAGGAAATTGTAGCGGTCGCGGTCGGTCTGGAAGCCGAGCAGCTGATAGTGCAGCAGCGAACGAAGAATCTGCCTTCGCCACGGCAGTTTTTCGAACATGTCGGGCGCCGGGAAGGGGATGTGCAGGAAGAATCCGGTGCGGGCGGTGGAGCCCACTTCACGCAGGTAGCGTCCCATGAGCATCAGGTGATAGTCGTGGGCCCAGATTAAGTCCTTGCCGTTGGCGGCTTCGGCTGCTGCCTGGGCAAAGCGCCTATTTACTCGTTGGTACACTTCCCAGAACTCTGGATCGAAGTCGCAACGCGACGGCATGTCGTGGAAAAGGGGCCAGATGATCTCGTTGGCGAAGCCGGAATAAAACTTAGAGATTTCGTCGCGGGTAAGTGGCACACCCTTGAAGGAGTAGGAGCGCCCACGCGCCGCTTTTTGCAGAAGAGTTGTGGCGGTCTCGGAGTCGACGGCCCCGGCCCAGCCCACCCACAGTCCGTGGCAATGCCGCCAGATGCTATCGAGAGCGGTAGCCAGGCCGCCGGCGCTCTGGGAGAGCCGAGGGTGGCCGGCGCGGAACTTTACCTCAACCGGCAAGCGGTTTGAAACCGCGATCAAACGCCCTTCCAGCAGCTTCATCGTTCTGCTCCACAGGCTGCAAGCCAGTCCCGCAGAAACCCCACGAGCTCATCGGGCGGGCGCAACCAGACATCAGCTTGAGTAGGCCGAGCTTCAGGACGCACTAATACGGCTAGGCCTTTTCCTTTGATGGCACGAAACGCGTTCTCGTCTGTCTGATCATCGCCTAAATATGCGGCCGCCGTTTCCTTACCGCTCTCTGCCAGGATTGCAGAGACGGCGTCTCCTTTAGTCTTGCCCGGCCCACGCAGCTCCAGGCCCCCGTCAAAGGGAAGCAATTGCAGCCCGTACTCTTCAATCAATGGCCCAGAGATGGTTCGCACTTTATCCTCAATAACTGCTTTCTCGCTGCCTGAGAGTCCGCGCCAGTGAACGGCAATGCCACCGGCCTTATTTTCCATTCGGCATTCCAGCCCAGCCGCACTCAAGGTTTTATTGGCAAGCTGAAGTCCGACACGCTGTTTCGGGGGCGGTGCATCAGCCTCATAGGTGCCATCGGGCAGCAAGCGCTCCGAGCCGTGACTGCCCCAAATTTCAGGGTGGGGATGAATTCCGCTAAGAAATAGTAATTCGGTAGCTGCGCGTCCGCTGATCAGCACTACCCGCGTGTTGCGCTGCATGATCCGCCCGACTAGTTCAGGAATTTCACGATACGGGAACGCCCGCGTGCGATCAGGGGTGAAAGGCGCAAGCGTGCCGTCATAGTCGAGCATAAGGGCACGTTTCGAGGCATGCCGTACCTGCTCGAAGAACGACGCGTATACGTCCTGGCGTTCCGCGACCTTCATTAGCACCGGCCGTTTTTTGGCTTCGGGCATACGTCCAGAAAAACTGCTCAAACTGAAACCTTCTGTCGTTGCGCGAAGTAGCGGAAGACCTTCCCATGGACGCTGCGGGCACCGATCCAGACGAAGGGACACCGGCAAAGCCGCAGGTGACCGGCATGGCCCCATATACACATGCCAGGATCACGAATGCGAGTCTAGCATGGGTAGGTAAAATTAGCGCACATGAAAGTACATGCCGGAGCGAACAATCGGTCAAATATTAATCGGGTATTTGTTCAGGATTAATACGCCGTTGGTTCAGGGGCAGCTTAAGACTATTCCCGGCCTGCGGTCTCCGACTGCAAGCGATTAACTACGACCAGCGGAACCACCGCAGGGCAAGAATAAACGAGAGACCTCCCCAAAGCGCCAGAACCAGCACTCTTCCACTTTGCGAGAACAGCGATGAACCCTCAAGAATGGTTGCGCGCAGGGCATCGTTCAACGCGGTGAGCGGCAGGGCTTTGATAAACGGCTGCACGACCGCGGGAAAACGTGAATAGGAGAAAAAGACTCCGGAAAATATCCACATGGGCATCATCACAATGTTGATCAGCCCGCTCACGCTTTCGATCTTTCGCGCGCGGCTGGCGGTGAGCAGGCCGAGTCCTCCGAATGCAGTGGCCCCAATCGCGCCGATCAGCAGGATGCTCCACAAAGAGCCGAGCACGCGCATGTGAAAGGTGAATATTCCGAAGCCAAGCAGCAGTACGACTTCGATCACCATCATGATGAGACGGCTGCTGGCCAACGCCATCAGAAAATCGCTGCGGCGCATGGGAGTGGCAACAAATCGCTTGAGCAGCTTGCGCTGGCGCATATCAACCAGAGCGAAACCGATGCCCCACATGCCGGAGTTCATCAAGTTCATGCCGAGCAGGCCAGGGATTAGGAAATCGATGTAGCGCGAACCCGGTTCACTGGAGGTAACGGACGAGCTGGCAATTACGTCTTTGCGGCCGGCTGCGGACTGCAAGGCATCGTCCACTTCAGCGCGCGAGCGCACGCTCTCGGGACGCGCCGGATCGTAATAATACTGAACGTTGCCGGGCGACTGCGGGTCAACTATCACGTCATACTTGCCGAGACGAAAACCCTGCAGGGCCTTGGCGAGGTCCACGATTTCAGGGTGAATAACGTTTTTCTGCGATGAGTTCTGGATCAGTGAGAGTGCGTTTTGCGCGTATGGGCCGGAGACAATCGCGATTGAGGTAATGTCGGCTGGCTTGTTGCGAAATGCGAGCCCGAGTCCAAGCGCAAGCAACATGGGAAACACGAACACCCAAAAAATAACTTCGCGTTCACGCACCATCTCCTTCAGGCGCGCGCCGAGCAGGTAGCGGAAGCCGGTCCAGCGGCCATTGTGGGGAGCGGGTGGTTTTTGTTCGGCTCTTAGCTGAGGTACTGTCGCTTGCCTAGTCATACTCGAGGACCAGTGGCCACTACTTATAGTGAATCATTTTCAGTATCCGACCGTCGGTCTTTGACAGCTTCACCTCCGCTGTTCCTCCAGAACAGACCTGCGATTCCTGGCCGTTGCTGTCGCGGCAGTGGAGAGTTCCGTCCACAGTCCAGATCCCATGTTCCAACTTAGCCCTCAACGGATATTCAGATTCTATTTTCTCTCTGCCGTACACTGGAACGAGCACCGCCTCTGCAATCTTGACGGCGGTTGCGGAATCAGGAACGAACCCGTCTCTTGGTGCAAAGGACTGAGCACCGGCTCCCGCTTTCAGCAACGTGACGCAACATACAAATAATCTTACAGAAGATATTTTCACTTAACGGATCCTTCCTCGGCCAGTCTGCGCACCATTTCTCATCAAGAACGAGGCGAAATTCGATCCTTGCTTGGCAAATCAAGCATCTTGAAAATCACTCCTCCCTCAAATGTCTCCCAGTCAGCCGGACAAAAACGTCTTCAAGACTGGCCTGTCGCGTGGTCAGATGTTCGAGTGCAGCCGACTGCTCTTCTACTTTGGCTAGCAAGGCGGGAATAGTCCGGTGAGGTTCGCAGACGCTCAGGCTGACCATGCCATCGTCATTGCGCACTGAATCGACCCCGGGCAATGATTGCCACAGCGTGTTGTCGCCATGTGAGTTGCCGGATAAAGCAAACTCGACAACGTGATGGCCTCCAAGTTTCGCGATCAGTTCAGCGGGCGATCCTTCGGCGATGATCTGCCCATGATCCACAATGGCGAGTCGGTCGCACAGACGCTCGGCTTCGTCCATGTAGTGTGTGGTGAGCAGCACGGTGCCGCCGTGTTTTTGAAAGTTGCGGATGATGTCCCATAGCTGGCGCCGGCTCTGGGGATCGAGTCCGGTGGTTGGCTCGTCGAGAAAAAGCACGCGCGGAGAACCAACCAGCGCGGTCGCAACCGCCAGGCGCTGGCGCTGTCCGCCGGAAAGCTTGCCTACCTGAGCGTCGGCTTTCTCGGTGAGTTGCAGGCCTTCGAGGACTTCAGCAACCGGGCGTGGACAATGGTAAAAACTGGCAAATAGCTGGATGGTTTCGCGGACCGTCAGCTTCTCGGAAAGCCGTGTCTCCTGGAGTGAAATGCCAATTTGTTCGCGGATTTCTCGGGCATTCGACTTCCAGCTTTGGCCAAGAATTGTCACTTCCCCTGATGTCGGCGGAAGCAAGCCCTCGAGGATCTCTATGGTAGTAGTCTTGCCGGCGCCGTTTGGGCCGAGGAGGCCGAAACATTCTCCGGCGCTGATTTCGAGGTTCAGACCGCGAACCGCCTCGACTTTGCCGTCGTAAGTCTTGCGCAAATCACGGCAGTGGATGACGGCAGGCATTGAGTGATTTTAATGGAGAAAATCTGTCTGCACGGGGTTTCTTTAGGCGACTGCGCCCCCACCAAAATTGGATCGTGCCGGGTTTGGCTTGCTGGTGGAAATTCGCTGGCGTTCGGATTATTATTTCCAGATTCGTATGACCCCCGTCAGGCACGGCTTCACTTGACTTCATACTCCTGAGCACCGTGTGTGGTCTTGACCTCAACCATTCAGACAGGAGAATGAAATATGCTGCGCAAACTGGCACTGTGCTGTGTAGTTTTTCTAATTGTTGCATCTGTCGCATCAGCCCAGACGACGCGCCATTTCACTTTCAACTACGCGTTTACGGTGAAGAATGTCCCTCCGGGCCAGAAAGTGCGCGTCTGGTTTCCGGCCGCACACTCTGATTCCTACCAGGAAGTACGAGTGATCTCGGCAAAAGGCGACCTGCCACTCAAGAAAACTCACGAATCGCGATTTGGAAATGAAATCTATTTTGCCGAGGCTTCAAAGTCTAAGGCTGAAGATATGCACTTTGAGGTCGTTTATGACATCACCCGGCACGAGCACCTGACTTTGGGTCTGAACCGTCCGCGGCTGGAAAACGCCTCTCTTAATCAAAAGCAGATGAAAGAATTCCTCGGGCCCGACAAGCTTGTGCCCATCACTGGACTTCCTGCGGAACTCGCGGTCAAAGTTACGGCCGGGAAATCGTCGCAACTCGATAGAGCGCACGCGATTTACGACTACGTGTTCGCGAACATGAGTTACGACAAAACGGGAAAAGGATGGGGGAGGGGCGACGTTCTTTATGCCTGCGACGCGAAAAAAGGCAACTGCACCGATTTCCATTCGTTGTTTATCGCCATGGCCCGGTCGCAAAGCATTCCTTCACGCTTTGAGATTGGATTCCAGATTCCGTCCGACCAGCACTCGTCCCAGGTCCCCGGCTATCACTGCTGGGCGGAGTTTTTCAACCCCGAAAACGGATGGATTCCGGTGGATATTTCGGAAGCCTGGAAACACCAGCAGAAGAAGGACTACTTTTTCGGCGCCCACGACGCCGACCGCGTGCAGTTTACAGTTGGGCGCGACTTGAAATTGAATCCCCCACAGGCAGGCGAGGCACGGAACTACTTTATTTTCCCGTATGTCGAAGTCGAAGGGAAGGAATACTCCAACATTGCGAACGATTTTTCGTTTGCAGATGTGATGCCGGAGCAAACGACGAAAGCCGGGGAATAGGACTTCGGCCTGTAAGGCATTAACAATCACTGACTTCCGTCAAGCGTGAAGCATCGCGAAAAGATGGCGGGAGCGTTGCTGATACTCCCCTCGATCAATTGTTAAAGGAGTGTTACAATCAGCCTGCTTCGGAGTTCCCAGCTTGGCTCCCGGCACTCCCTGCAAGCTCCCTCGTACTCTAAACTCATGCGGGCGAACGGATCACCAACGAACGGCACTGCTTTCACCTCAGTCCGGCGCCAGACCGACCTGGTGTTTGAGCGCCTCAGCCGGCACGCTGCGCGCCTGGCTAAAGACACGAAAGCAAGCAGCGTGCATCGCTTTCGTACGAATAGCCGCCGGGTTGAGGCGCTGGTAAGCGAGCTCGCTCCTGAGAGTCCGAACACAAAGAAGCTGCTTAAACTTCTCTCGAAATTGCGTAAACGCGCCGGGAAGTTGCGCGATCTCGACGTGGAGATCGCATTTCTTAAGGAGCTGAGAATTCCCGACCGTCAGAACCACCGTGTGCAGTTTTTAGCAGCGCTTGAAGAAGAGCAGGCACGGCGGTCCAAAAAGCTGGCCACACACTTCGACAAAGAAAAAGTTAGCCAACTTCGTAAACGGCTTCGGCGAGCAAAGTCAGAACTCACTATCGATGGAGTCGGTCCCGTCAAACTGGCATTCGGCCTCTTGCCGAAGTTTCACGAGGCTCCGCAGACGGAAAAGATGTTGCATTCATGCCGAATCGCCGCCAAACGCGCGCGGTATCTGGCCGAACTTGCACCAGAATCTGCAGTAGCAAAGAGCCTGATTGTGGAACTGAAGCGGGCGCAGGATGAAATCGGACGCTGGCATGACGTGCTGAAACTGAGCCAGCGCGCCGAGCGGCGGTTTGGCGGAGTACACGATTCCACTCTTGTTGCTGCCCTGCAGAACATCAGCCGGGCGCGGTTCCGGCGCGCGGGAAACGCCTGGGAAACGGCGCTGAAGGCGGTTGCCAAATTGCAACCAGAAGCAGTTCCTGAGGCCAGCGCACGCAAGGCCACAGAGCAAGATGCGCCGACAAGTGAAAGTGCCGCTGCGTAAACACTAAGCACCCTCTATTCCCTACACTCGCCAGCCGTACTGTCACAGCTTTTTGATACCGATCCGGCGGCAAATCACTAGATGTTTCGGTGACTGTACACTGTTTGTGAATGCCCACCTTTGCCGCGGTTGACATTGGATCGAACTCCGTACGATTGAAGATTTCGCGGCTGGCTTCACATCGTCTGGTCGAAATTCACGAGGACCGCGAAGTCACCAGGCTGGGCGAATCGGTTTTTCGCAGCGGATTTCTTTCTCCCGAAGCCATTGCGCTCACGGTTAAAGTTTTGCGGCGTTTTCATCGCGCGGCACAGCGAGCGGGAGCCGATACGATCCGGGTTGTTGCCACCAGCGCGTTGCGCGATGCCCGCAACTCGCGCGCTTTCCTCGAATGGGTGCGCTCAGCGACCGGGTGGAGCGTTGAAATCATCTCGGGTCTTGAGGAGGCGCGACTAATCCACCTGGGCCTCACCTCGAGCTTGCGGGTAAGCCCCTCCGCAGTTTTGATGATTGACCTGGGCGGCGGCAGTTGCGAGCTGACGATTTCCAAGCGAGGACACATTCAGGAGACGGTCAGCCTTCCTTTGGGCGCGGTGCGTCTGACGAACGACTTCTTGCCCCATGATCCTCCGCGGAAGGCCGAGATGCGGCAGTTGCGAGGATTTGTGAACCGGGAAATTGGCAGGATCGCTGATCGCATCAACAAGCCGCGGCCGAACATTGTCATCGCTACCTCGGGCACGGCCGAAGCACTGGCCTCGGTGTGCCATGCGCTGTATCGCACCAAGAGCCAGCGCGGCATGACGGTAACGCACCCGCAGATGCGGCGGATCGCAAAAATGCTCAGCCGCCTTTCGCTTGAAGATAGAAAGAAAATTCAGGGGATAGGGCCGCGGAGAGCTGAAATTGTGATTGCCGGGGCAGCGGTGTTTGCTGGACTACTCGACCGTTTCCGGCTTAGCGGCTTCCGCTATTCTCCTCTAGGGCTGCGCGATGGTTTGCTGGCGCAAATGGCAGCCGAGTACGATCGTGCCACCCGCTCAGGCCGTCAGATTGAATCCGAGCGCCAGGATTCGATTCTCAGCGCCGTGCGCCATTACCGGGTTGACCTGCAGCATGCGGAGCGGGTGCGCGACTCGGCGATGAAGTTGTTTACTGACCTGCGGCGAATCCATCGTCTGCCGCCCGAATACAGGGAGTGGATCGCGACGGCTGCCATGCTGTCCGAGGTGGGCGATTACATCAATCGTACGGGACGGCATCGTCACGCTTACTACATCATTTCGCATTCGGAGATCTTAGGCTACACATTGCAACAACGGCATGTGATTGCGGCCATCGCACGCTACTTGGGGAAGTCGCGGCCGACGCTCGGAGACGGGCCCATCAAAGTGCTTCCGCCCTCTGACCAGAAACATATCGCTAAGGCATCACTGTTGCTGAGACTGGCGTGGGCGCTGAACCTGGGGAGGAGCGGCGCGTTAAAAAATGTGCGGGTGCGTGTGCGCGGATCGTCAGTGCACCTGGTGCTTGTACCGCGGGCTCCGCTGAGTGTTGACCTGGAGTTGTGGGCAGTCGAAAAAGAGCGGGCCTACTTCCGGGAAGTTTTCGCATGCGATTTTTCAGCCGCCGCCGCAGCAGCCTGAATTGCGCGCGCCAGCTTGGGAGTCATAAACCATTTCAGCCTTGCCCCCTGGCGCTGGGTCTCGGTGCAAGCGACTGCGCCTTTTTTAAACTCCACCAGGGCTGCGCTGCCCGACTTGGTAATGATGCGGGCAAAAAAATCCGTGATGCTGGGATTGTGGCCGACCACCATGATGGCTTCGTGCCTGGCATATTTTTCCAGCATGCGTTGGAAGTCGGCGAATGTGGCTACAGGCTGCATTGCCGGGTCGAGTTGCAGCTTGCCTTCGTAACCAATTTCATTGCCGATCAAAGACGCAGTCTGAGTCGCGCGCTTGAACGGACTGGAAATGATTACATCCGGCTGCACGTTCGCGGCAGCCAGCGCCCGGCCTACGTATCCGCACTGCTGAATGCCATCGGCATCGAGCGGGCGCTTCTCGTCTTTTTTGAGGTTGGCCACACGCTCTCCGGCGCTGGCATGTCGGACAAAGTAGATGATCATGAAATCCTACGTTCTCCCCGCACCGGCGTCCGGAGCAGCTTCGGTTGCGGAGTAGATGGAATGGCTTGAATCGGCTGCTTACCTTCCGCCAGAGCGATAAGAAAATCCTGCGCGTTGAAGCCAGGGACCGGGGGCTTGCGCTTGCCTGCTGCCCGCCAGGCGCGAACGTAGGTTCCGTCTTTGCGCAGGACCCGTGCCTTTACCGTGTCGGCGAGGTAAGCATTGAGAATTTCATGGCGAATACGGTCGCGCAGCATGGGATCTTTGACCGGGAACATTACTTCAACGCGCTCATAGAGGTTGCGTGGCATCCAATCGGCGCTGGATAAATAGATCTCTTCCTGGCCACCGTTGGCGAAATAAAAGATGCGGCTGTGCTCGAGGAAACGGCCTACTATGCTTCGCACCTGGATGTGGTCGCTGACTCCGCGCACTCCCGGACGCAGAGCGCACATGCCTCGCACCAGAAGATCGATCTCCACTCCGGCTTGGGATGCGCGGTACAGGGCAGTGATGATGTTCTTATCGAGCAATGCATTCATTTTCGCGATGATTCGCGCAGGCCGCCCCAGACGCGAGTGGTCACTCTCCCGCGCGATGAGATCCAGACTGTGCTCTGCGATGTTCACTGGTGAAACCATCAAAGGCGCGTAGCTCGAATGCTCCGAATAAGCGGTCAGGAAGCTGAATACATCGTGCACGGCACTGGTAATTTCAGGGTCGGCGGTCATCAAACCCATGTCGGTGTAAAAGCGCGAGGTGGTGGAGTTGTAATTTCCCGTGCCCAGGTGGGCGTAGCGTCGTGAGACTCCGTCAGGGTCTCTGCGAACCAGCAGGGAAAGCTTGCAGTGGGTCTTCAGGCCCACCAGTCCGTGAAACACCTGCACTCCGGCGTCCTCCAAGTCGCGCGCCCAGCGGATGTTCGAGGCTTCGTCGAAGCGCGCCTTGAGCTCAACCACGGCGGTGACTTCCTTCCTGGCCGCGGCATCGATAAGCGCTCGCACCACCGGGGAATTCTCGCCTGTTCGATAGAGAGTCTGCTTGATCGAGAGCACATTGGGATCTTCGGCCGCCGACTGAATGAACGAAATCACCGCATCGAAAGAATCAAAGGGATGGTGCAGAAGAACATCGTGACGGCGAAGTTCCTCGAACAGATCTTTGGATTTTGCTGTGAGGCGCAACTCGCGCGGCGCGAACGGCTTGAACTTGAGATCGGGGCGATCCGCTTGCTCGTAAATATGTAAAAGGCGCGGAAGATTGACCGGGCCGTCAACCCGAAATACCTGCCAAGGCTCCAGCCCGAAGTTGGTGCGCAGGCGCTCGATGATTTCGGGATCGGCATCAGCTTCGATCTCAAGCCGCACGGCGTCGCCTTTTCGGCGGTTGTGCAGCTCGGTGCGCACGGATTCAAGCAGATTACGGGATTCTTCTTCCGCCAGATAAAGATTGCTGTTGCGGGTGACGCGAAATGCGGCTGCGGAGACGATATCGTAGCCGTTGTACATGCGCCCGGCGTGGAAGGCGACCAGGTCGTGGAGAAATATGAAATCGGTAGTGCCTTCCGACGGGAGCCGTACCAGGCGCGGCAAAGAGCGAGGCACCGTAACCACGCCGGTATAAGTCAGCGATGACCGGCGGCGGCGCCGCAATAAAAAAGCCACGCACAAGGCTTTATTAATGACGCGCGGAAATGGATGCGCGGGGTCAACGGTCACGGGCGTGAGCAGCAGGTCAAGCTCGCGCTCGCAGTAGTCCTGGACGAAAGCCCTGGCAGTTTCATCCAGCTCATGCAATCCCAGGACGCGAATTCCTTTTTCCGCGAGCTGCCGGCGCAATTGTTCATTCCAGCATCGATACTGGTCGGAGACGAAGTTGTGTACCTCATCGGAGACTGCGTCGCGTTCTTCTACAAGCGTGAGACCGTCCGGTCCAGATTCTGTGTAGCCGTCTTCGATCTGCTGCACCAGGGCGGCAATTCGCACTTCGAAAAACTCATCAAGATTGCTGCCGCTTATGGACAGAAACTTCAGGCGTTCGAGCAGCGGATTATTCTCATCCTGGGCTTCTTCGAGCACGCGGCGGTTGAATTGCAGCCACGAAAGCTCGCGATTGATGTAATGCCCCGGATTTTCTACAGCGGCGCGTGCCATGACGGGAACTGGAAGGCTTGCAGAATACGAGCGTTTGCGGCGATCTGCGTCAGTATAAAGCAGATTCCCGCTCGACGTTCTGTTGGAAATTTAGCCTGGAATTGTTAACGGAAGATGAAAAAAGAACTCTTGGCTCAAGCTCCTAAGCTCTCGACGTGCAATTTCCGCTCTAGGATCACCGTGCTTTTAGCACCCGGACAAAAACCCGTGCGACGAGCCGAGCCATGCGTTCTGCTCCAGTCGGGGTGAGATGAAGGCCGTCTGAAGTCGCATCTGCGCCGGTGATGATGTAGACAAAATATTGCTTTGGGATTAGCCAAACGCCGTACTTGGCGGCAAGGCGTCTCTGAATTTGGCCATATTCGACTTTGTGAGGCAACAGCGGCAGTTCAAACATGACTAGAGTTCGTCCCGGTGCTGCCAGACTCGAAATTACAGCCTGAAGCGATGCTTCGAAGCTTTTCGATGCAACATTTGCAATCAGATCGTTGCCACCTATTTCAATCAGCACCAACTTATCCTGTGGCGTCACCTGGGTGGCCATCTGGATCGCCTCCGTCGTCGTGGCGCCCACGCGCGAGATATTTCTCACAGGTATGTTCGTGATCTGCTGGAAGAGCGTGGGCCAAGGCGACTGAGAGCCCAGCCCAGCAGATATGGAATCACCGATCACGACGAGATGATCACTTGGGACACCGGTGAGAATTGGAAACGCTCGGTGGAGACGCTCGATAGCCGGCAACACAAACAAAAAGAATGCTAGGGTTGCGGCCGAGAAAAAACGCGGATTTCTTTTGCGCGGCTCGCGATTCCAGACTGAGTACCAGATCACGAAGGTTATCAAAAATGCTGCATCTACTATCCACGGGAACGGTGGGCTTGACATTACAATCATGAGCAAAGCAAGCCAGCCGAATACGTTCCGCAGCAGCCCAGTCCAATTCTGCCGTAAGAACGGTGACACCAGAATCACAATGAGCAGCAAAAGCGCGCCCGAATAGAGCGATTCGCCGGACGCGAAATACAGAACAATAGGATTCAATTCAGGACAGGGTATCAGCTAATAACGACTTGCTCAGCGGCTCTCATCCAGCCTCGCGATTTCCTGCGCAAACAGCGGATTGGCGGGAAATTCGTCTCGCAGCGAGGCCAGCAGTTGCCTCGCACGCGGTTTATCGTGCTCGCGCACGTAGGCAATCGCGAGAAGAATATCAGCGAATGGGGCGAGATAACGCCCGTGCGCGGCGACCAGTTGTAACTCCTTAATGCCGGCTTGCTTGTCGCCGGAAACCCCGCCCAGGCGCACCAGCCAGCGGATAGGCGCCGACATGCTTCCCACCAGATACTTGCTGATGCCTCCGGCGATGTGCGCGTCATAGCAGCTGGGATCTACGGCCAGAGTCTGATCTGCCCATGAAGCCGCCTCTTTGGTGAAATGCAACGAAGCCATGTTTCGCTTGTCAATGAGCGCGGCATAGTCGGCCTGCAAGCCGTTGATCAAAGTCAGGGCGAAGAGCGCGTCTTTATCTTTGGAGTTCTTGGCCAGGCGGGCTCGGGCAATTGTCTGGCCCCGCTCGAGAGCAGTCTGGAACTGAGCGCGGACCACTGGATCCGGATCCAACTTGGGCCGGTTCTCAAATCGCTTGTCCAGCTCAAAAAACTGTGACTCGAGCACTCCGAGGCGATGGAACTCCGAAAAGAGCGATCCCGCGGCTTCGGCTGTAGGACCCATAGGATCATCGGGATGGGTCCGTTCGTAGGTCGAGAAGAGGGTGTGCGCCTTATCAAACTCGAGGTTATAGAGAAGCTGGAAGCCGTGATCGAGCGGGGGCACCGCGAATGTCAGGTCTGAGGCGTAGGCCGTTGACGCGAGCAAAACGAAGAGTGCGGCGATTCCGATACTTGCGGTTCTCTTTTGCGGTTTGGATTCGGAGCGCATGTAAGGCCGTACAAGTATAGATGCGTTCTGCTCTTAGTAGTCTGTCAATTCGTGTAAAAGAGTTGTAACGAAGGTGCTACGGCAACGAGTTGGTTGATATCAGATCGACTGCCCAAAGTGCACGTTTGACCCATTTCGAGTCGCTCTGCTAAGTTCAAACGTTTCCCCTTCGGCGTCTTGATCTGTTCCTTCGGATGTCTTCGTGCGCTGCGTGGTGGACAAATAGAATAACCACGAAGGCCACTAAGTACCACGAAGGAAATCCTCAGGCCCGAGGGCAACAGAATTGAGAACCCTATCATGGCCATGAAATTTCGCGGAGTGGACTTTATTGAATTCGACACTCTGCTCACCGAAGACGAACGCCTGGTCCGCGATACCGCGCGCAAGTTCATCGAAGACAACCTGATTCCTATTATTGAAGAGTGCAATCGCGCCGGCCGCTTTCCGCGCGAGCTGGTGAAGCCGATGGGCGACCTCGGATTCTTCGGCGCCAGCCTGAAGGATTACGGGTGCGCGGGAATGTCGAACGTGGAATATGGCCTGGTTACGCAGGAACTGGAGCGCGGGGACTCCGGCGTGCGGTCGTTTGTTAGCGTGCAATCGGCGCTGGTGATGTATCCCATCTACGCTTTTGGCAGCGACGAGCAGAAAAACACTTGGTTGCCGGCGATGCAGAAGGGCGAAAAGCTTGGTTGTTTCGGACTGACTGAACCTGACTTTGGCTCGAATCCTGGCGGCATGAGAACTCGCGCGCGCAAAGTCGGGGATGAGTACGTGCTGAATGGCGAAAAGATGTGGATCACGTCGGGATCAATCGCGGACGTCGCGGTGATCTGGGCGAAGACTGATGATTCAAACGATGCCGACTCCGTCCGGGGATTTCTGGTTGAAACCGATCGTCCGGGCTTCCGCGCTGAAGATATACATGGCAAGTGGTCGCTGCGCGCTTCGGTGACGTCTTCGCTGTCTTTGCAGGATGTGCGCATTCCCGCGTCCAACCTGCTGCCGAAATCGGGCGGATTGAAGTCGCCTTTGATGTGTTTGAATCAAGCCCGTTACGGGATCGCCTGGGGAGCGGTGGGCGCCGCCATGGCCTGCTACGATTGCGCGCTTCAATACTCGCTCTTCCGTAAGCAATTCCACAATGAGCCGATCGCTTCACGCCAACTGGTGCAGGAAAAGCTGGCGTGGATGATCAGCGAGATCACCAAAGCGCAGTTATTGGTGTTGCAAGTTGGCCGGCTTAAAGATCAGGAGAAAGTTAAGCATCAACACATTTCGATGGCCAAGCGAAATAACGTCTGGATGGCGCTCGAATGCGCACGCCTGTCGCGCGACATCCTCGGCGCGAACGGCGTGGCCGACGAATACCCGATCATGCGGCACATGATGAATCTGGAGTCGGTGAAGACCTACGAGGGTACGCATGACATACACACACTGATTATTGGGCAGAGCGTGACCGGGATTGATGCGTTCTGAGTGAGCATCTCTGTACACAGCTGACTGTAGATCGGGGGCGTATTCGCGGCTAATCGAGCTCGATGATTTTCGGCTGCACCAGTGACGCTCTCGCAGACTCCAGCAGTTCCCGAATTATCGGGTGCAGCTTCTTCCCATCCAACCTTTCCTCGATGCTAGCTAGCCGTTCAGTCATGCTGTCTATCAAACGGCGTACAGCGGCGGCTTCGTCGTTACCTTGGATCGACCCGATAAGGTAAGCGGCCGTATCCATCACGTCCCAGCGATTGTGCGAAACTCCTACGTCGAGGGCAGTCGCTATTGCAAGCGCCTTAACTTCAATATTGCCGCTTGCTCGTGAGAAACGGATACATGCGTCGCCTATCCGATCCGTGTATTCAAATGGCCATCCTTGTTCTCGTGACACCTCCGCGAAACGTTGAAACAGCAACAGTCCCACTGCCGAGTCCAATGCAAAGAGTTGCGCAATGGCTTGCTCCGGTAGCTGAACTGCAATATCGTGCAGTGCGGAAGCGTCTGCTTGACATTTGGTTACCAGCGTTCGCAAAGATGCGATCTGGTCGTTAGTGGCATACTGCGTCGTGACGATCTCCCCAACCAACGACTTCAAATTATCGACCGCGTCACCGTAGGCCTGCCCTGAAGCAATCAGAGTGAAAGCATCGCGCAGTTGGCCGGCGTCGTGAAAGCGCGAGTCCGGCTTCGATTGACTACACTTATCAACAATCAGAGCAATGCCTGAAGGCACCGCCCCCATACCATGCAGGGCAACTGGAACGTTTCCTGTATACATTTCGAAAAGAATCTGCCCCAGCGAGAAAACGTCGCTTCGACTACTCGCATGCTTGGCATCCTGCATTTGCTCTGGTGCCATGTAGTCCAGCGTTCCCATATACCTGCCCGTCGACGTCAACCTTGTTGTTTCTCTGTCGAGCTCTAGCCCTAAGCCAAAATCAGAAATGACAACATCCTCATCAGAGTTCAGCAAAATGTTCTCCGGCTTCAGGTCGCGATGAATAATCCCCTGCTTATGGGCGTACTCGACTCCTTCAAGAACCGCGGCAAATATGCGGTTGGCCCTGGAGTGGTCCTGCTTCAGTTCTTCAATGATGTCACGGAGAGAATGCATGTATAGGGGCATGACATACCACAATGGCTCTTGGGAGAGACCATGCGCCACAACCTTGACCACCCTAGGATGGTCCAGGGCGGAAAGCATCCTAACCTCGCGCTGAAAGCGCCTGACGACCTCGGGCGTAGTATCCGTCAGCATTTTCTTGGCGAAAGTTTGTCCATCTTCTTCCCTTATGCACTTGTAGACACGACCAAACCCGCCGTGCCCGAGCTCATCACCATTGGAATCGTTCGACATTACACCTCCCCTTAGAGGCACAAGAACTCCTCGGCTTGACAGGCGACACACAACCTGCACGTTGAAGTTGTCTGCGGGGAAGCGGTGGTACTTAAACATTCTAACTCGAAGGTTTTGCGTGGTGGCTTCGAGCCGGGTGCCCTTCGATAAGAGCGAAGGCGTTGTCAAGGCGTAGTTGTCCTGGCGGTGCGTGAGCACCGCTTGCTTTGCCAGAGAGGTTGAGGACCAAGACTCTGGAAATCTCACACTGAATCACTTCTCGGTGGAAGACCGTTCCACCAACCATCGATTCGACCTAAACCTCGGCCATGATTCTTCTATGCGAACATCCCGTCGCTACGGGATGCGAGAGCGCCCAATCAACATTCGCGGTCTAGCTTGCGCCGACCAGGGGCACCCGCGGGCTGCTCTCGATACGAACGACCTCCGGATACGCCGTCTGGGTGCGCAGCATCCAGTAGAGTCGCACGGCTAATTTTCTGGCCGCTGCCACCTTGGCCACCGCTTTCGGCTTTTGGTGACAGCGATGCAAGTACTCTTTGCGGAATTGAGGATCCAAACGCACTGCGCTCTGAGCTGCTTCCACCAGCAACATGCGCAGCATGCGATTGCCTTGCTTGGTGATCGCACCCAACTTCTGCCGTCCGCCCGAAGAGTGCTCGCGCGGAATCAGGCCCAGGTAGCTGGCCACTTGCTTGCCACGCGGGAAGCGCCGGACGTCGCCCATGGTCAGCACATAGGCCAGCGCCGTGATCGCACCCACGCCGGGTTGGGTTTCGAGTAGCAGCGCCATTTTGTCTCGCTGCGCTTCTGCTTTCACCGCCTGGTCGAGCGGCGCAATCTGCTGGTCGAGCATCGCCATTAACCGCAGCAAGTCCTCGCGGCGCCGCGCTGCCCACGGCTTCAGCGGCAACTCGCGCAACATCCGCTGTCCGACCTTGCTCCACAGCTTGTGTTTCCGCTGCACTCCTTTATTCAGACACAGGTGTTGTAACTCGTTTTTCACCCGCGCCCGAATGATCACCAGCTTGTAGCGATGCAGCAACAGTTGCCGCAGATCGCGCACTTCAGAAGACGGCATCCAGATGCGCGGAAACCGTCCTTCCACCAGCAGCTTCAGAATGTGCTCGGCATCCCGCCGGTCCGTCTTCTGCTGTGCACGTAGCTGGCCCGAATCTGCGCCGCGTCTCCCACCCACAACTCGTGGCCCAGTTCACTGAGCAGGTCCACCAGCCAATGACAGTTGCCGGTTGCCTCCATGCCGATCAGGGCCGGCGCCGGCACCTGGCGGTAGAACCGTTCCGCATCGCCCGCCGCCGTCACCAGCTTCTGCTCGCCCGTCTCTGCTGTCTCCGTATCCAGCCAACTCGCTTGCTGCCAGCTGGGATGAAAATCACATCCTATAATCATCATCTGAGGCTCCTTCTTTCCCCAGCGTCTTTGGTCCTTCAACCGAAAGACTAACTCGGGAACCAGTTGGAGCCTTCGCTCTTATCCAATCAACTTCTCGCCGCTTTTGCGCGAAGTGGGCTAAGCCTACGAGGTGCCGTCCCTGCGGACTCCACGCCGCTACAGCCGTTCCTTCCAGTATCCCGGTTTCCGGCTGGTGTGAGCGACGGCCACGATTTGAATGTTGCCAGAAGCCCGTTCGCGGTAAATCAGAACAAACGGGAAGCGCCTTAGCAGAAATCGGCGAGTGAAATGAGCTCCGGAAGCCCAACGCTTCGGTGCCTCTGCGATCTGCGCCACCGCGCGATTTACTTCGGCGTCAAACTTGAGGGCGGCATCCGGGCTGCGCTCCAAATACCAATCGAACGCGGCATCGTATTCGGCAGAGGCTTCGTCGTGGAACTCGACGAAGAAATCAGTGGGCATCGGGAAGTTTCGCTAAATTGCGTTTGCGCACTTCCGTCCATGGAATGGTTTTTGTGCGGCCGGAATCGAGGTCCGCGATTCGCTTCGCGATCTCGTCATTCCAAGCGGCCTGTACTCCCTCGTCAACCTTGCCACCGAGGTTTGAAATCAGCGAATCCGCCAGCGCCTCCTGTTCCTCGACTGAAAGGGACAACGCACGCTCCAACAATTTGGAAACCTCCGGTGTCATTTGTGCCATATATGCCTCATCTGCAGCCTATTCTATCCTCTTGAATGAGATCGCGTTCACCGGTCGAACGCGCACTTCGTCACGTTCCCCCCGACTCGGACTGGTCTTGTTTCTGGACAACCCGGCACTTCCGTGTCGGGCTTTCACATTGTGCCCCTTCGGGGCCGGGCGATTGCTGATTCGCTATGCTGTCGTACGCCAAAAGACTTCGACACATCACGGTGCCCACAAATCACCAAGACCTGACTTCTAATCCTTGGCCGGAGAAAAACAATGTCTTTGACCCGAGGCGTGCCCTCGCTCGAAATCCAGTGCCGAAGGCACGGTATAGGAAAGCCCGGCATGGAAATGCCGGGGTGCGGATGAACCATGATCCCGAGTCCCGAAGGGACGGCAGCTATCCGCAGGCCCAGTGCCGAAGATTGGTTTGAGTTGTGTTGATCCAGCGGCTTATCTTGGCGCCAGCAGCCGAATCGTCTCTTCTGCCGGGCGCGACATCTTTTCCGGCCGGGATCCGGCGCGAGCGCCCGCACGAAATTTGTTGAGGGCTTCAATCACCTTCGGTCCGTAGGTTTGTGTCTTGGCCACACCGAAACCAGGCACGCTCCTTATTTGTTCGAGCGAACTCGGCTGTCTGCGACAAAGTTCTTCCAGCGTGGTGTCATGCATGATTACAAACGCGGGGAAGCCTTGTTCCTTGGCGGTGCAACGGCGCCACTCGCGCATATACTCGCGAAGGTCAGGATCGATGGCCTCGTCTGTGCCGGAAGTGATGTTTGCCTTCGCTCCGGTGGATGGGCCCGGACGGGCGGGGACGCCCGTGCTTCTAACGGCAGGTTGAGTGCTCTTCCTGGCAGGCTGAGATGTAGAGATCTCAACCGCAGCGGTCAGCCAATCCGGCGCACCGCTGCATACGTCGCAGCTGTCGCATTTAGTCCACTTCGGGGTCTCGCCAAAGTGCAGGCAAATTTGGCGATGCCGGCAGCGCGTCGACTCGGCAAAGCCAACGACATCGCGATAGCGCTGCCAGGAACGGTCCTTCTCTGCTGAATCCTGGATTTGGTTGATGAAGTGCGCGAGCAAAGCCGTGTCTTGCCGCCGCCAAAGCAGCACGCAGTCGGCAGGTTGGCCGTCGCGACCGGCTCGTCCGGCTTCCTGGTAGTACTGCTCGATGGACTTTGGCAACGAAAGATGAATGACCGCGCGAACGCTAGCCTTGTTAATACCGAGACCGAACGCAATCGTGGCCACAACAACTCGCACTTCGTCTGAAGTCCATTGCTCCTGATGACGCCTGCGTTTCGCTGCGTCCATCTTGCCGTGGTAGGAGATTGCGGGAACACCTGACTCCACCAAAAAGTCGGTCACTTCTTCAACTCGCCTGATGGTCGGTGCGTACACGATCACGCTGCTGTTCGCGTAATTCGCCAGCGTGCGCGCAAGCAGGGCGTTTTGCTCGTACCCGGCACATTCACGCACCAGATAGCGCAAGTTCTCCCGGTGAAAACTGGCAATGTATTTGTGCGGATTGGAAAGCTGCAGTTGCTGCAAAATGTCGTGCCGCACTCGCCGGGTCGCGCTCGCCGTAAATGCCGCAATTGGCTTGTCAGGAAAGAGCGCGCGCACCTTGCTTAGCTGGCGATACTCGGGGCGGAACTCATGTCCCCACTCCGAAATGCAATGGGCCTCGTCGATGGCGAAGAACGAAACCGGCACGCCGCGCAGCCAGCCGATCGTCTCTTCTTTTGCCAGCCGCTCCGGCGACAAGTAGACCAGCCGGTACTTTCCCTCGCGTGCATTCATCATCAGGCGTGACTGCTCCGCCGTGTCCTGCATGCTGTTTAACACCGCTGCAGGAATCCCCATTTGCTTGAGGTGCATTGCCTGGTCCTGCATGAGCGCAATGAGAGGAGAAATAACCACGGCTGTCTGCCCCGAAACCAGCGCCGGCAGTTGATAGCAGAGCGACTTGCCTCCGCCGGTCGGCATGACCACGCAGGTATCGTTGCCGTCGAGCAGGCTGTGAACAATGCGCTCCTGCAGCGGACGAAATGACGAGTAGCCCCAATACCGCTCGAGCGCGGCCAGGAGCTCCGGGCTGGACATCGGTCAAGTATAGAGGTGGAGCGCGGATGTGGAGCCGAAAAATCAGCTGCGGGTCCCAGACCGGAAATCTTCATTGACGGTCGCCGCAGAAAACACAACAATAGACTGCTCTTTGGTGAATACGCCATTCTCTAAGTGGTAGTCGGTTTATCTTAATTTCTTATCTTCATTCCGGCGCTCCGAATTGGCTCGCCACGAAGAAGTGAGCCGTTGCATTCGCACGACTGACGCGGACTTCGAAGAAGTTCATGCGTGGTGGACATCCGCACGCTCGTTGAAATCCGACCAGAGAAGGAACCGTTCTGCATTTGCATTTCTGCTACGCCACTTGAGCTGAACTGACATTGACGCGTTTTTGGACAAGCAAGGCATTGGCCATTGGCACATTGGCTACGGCCATTGGTGATCGTGACCAGAAACTGTGTTCGGCCTACAGTGCGGTTAAGCCACTTCTGCCAGGTAGATAGAAGCAATCCAGCCTTTGGGCATGCCTGGTGACATGCACGCGCGTTGTTCGAAATCCACAAATTGAAGCGCCCATGGAGGAAAACCGAATGAGATGTACACCGGGTAAAGCCATGCTCCCTATTTTCGGAAACAACAAACTCACCCTACTCTTTGCAGCCCTCGCCATCGCAACCCTTGCGCCGAACTATTTGAGCGCTCAGTCCAGCACCAGCCCACAAGGCGGCGCTGCAATATATCCCGGACCCGCCGTCTGCGTGTCGAGCCAGAACATCGCTGGATCACAAAATTTCCAGCCGTGCATGGATTCGAGCAATAACGGACAGTGGTTTACGGTCATGAATGCTTCGGTCAAGACCTCAACCAATAAGACGTTGTTTGTGTCGCCGTCACTGGTTACAGGTATCTATACCAACACTCAGGTAAAAGGCAATGGCACCTCACAGACGGCAACGGCAGTAGCTAGCGTTGCAGTCCGTGTGCTGCTCGATTGTGCCAACTGCGTCGCGGTTGGCTCCGCCCAGACGGTGGCGGCACTTTTTCCGGCGGGAGCTGGCTTTCCTGACCAGAGTGGCAGCGGAATCGTGTTTGATGCCAGGATTCAGCAGCTAACCGCGGTGCTGGGACAGGCAATTACCAGCACGTGTATCGCTGACATCACAACTTGTTCGCAGGAATTGGTGGGCCTGATTCTCTCCACCACCAGTGCCCACACGTTCAACTTCATTTTGCCGGAAGTTGGCGCTGGGCAACACACGCTCACAGTGCAAGCGCGGCTTGACGCAGGCAACATCTGCTACAACAGCAACGGTGCAATCACCACTTGCAGCAGTGCGGATGTACTGAATACCGCGTTGGGGTCTTCGGTGTCGGCAGCCGTGTTTGGCCTGGGCTCGCTGACCGTAACACCGGTACAGTTAGCGCCAGGGTTCAGTTTCTAAGAGACAACAACTCAGTTCCCCGTCTGCAGCCAAGCTCTCGGTGGCGAAAGACGGGGATTTTTTGTTTGTTGAACGTTATTTAGTAGTTGGCCCAGATGCCGGGCGTCACCAGTTCAAGCAGGTTATTGTCCGGGTCTCGGAAGTAGAGGCTCGCGCCTCCGCGTTTCCAATGCACCTCGGATTCAAGTTCGATATTGTGCTGGGTGAGCCGAGCGCGCCAGGCATCAAGGCTATCGGCTGAGATCGCGAAGGCAAAGTGGCCCGCTCCCAAACTTTGGTGTGGAGGAATTACTCCTCCGGCAATGGTGACAGGCTTCTCTGTCCCACCCTCGAGAAAAAGCAGCAAGACATCGTTGCCGACGCTAAAGGCGCAGAAACGTTCGTCGCTCTCCAACACTTCGAAGCCGAACAATAACTGATAAAACTTCAGTGCGCGATGCATCTCAACGACGTTGATGCAGGTTTCGACGATGCCGCTCACCAGCGGAACATCAATTGAGCCTCCGGCCATGGCTGGCAAGTGTAGCAGAGCGTACTAAGGACGTTAAAAGCACGATTTCATCGCAGAAATCCTCAGCGAACAACCGGCGATATTGTGACATCCGTCACAGTCGGCGGCATTACAGACTTGTAGGATACTTCTGCTCCCGTCAGAGCGCTGGCCTGGTGCGAGGCTACGATGCGCTGGTTATTCGTTTTTGCTGTGCTACTGGCTGCCCCGGCAATCCTGGTTGCTGAAAACCGGACAAGCGAGAAGCCACTTACTCGCGGTTCGATTGCCGAAGGCTTGAGCTCCCCCTTGAACTCCCCGGCACCGCGACCAGTTGCTTTTCGGCAAATTATCCGAAGCTCGGCAATGATTTTCGCAGGTACAGTTCTGCGAGTGGAACACTTGCGAGCTGACCCAGGCAGTTCCGTGGAAATAACACAGATCAGTTTTCGGGTGCAGACAGCAATTCGCGGCACGCGCCGGCGGCAACTGATTCGAATACGTGAATGGGGAGGTCTTTGGAATGGCGGTGAACGCTACGTACTTGGTGAGAACGTGGTGCTGTTTCTATATCCCAACAGCAAATTGGGTCTGACGAGTCCGGTCGGCGGTCCGGCCGGGAGGTTTCAGGTAGACGCGAAGGGACAGGTGAAGATCGCGCGGGGACAGGTTTTTCGCGGACACGGCGTTCCAGGATATGGAGTTGATACGAGAGCTTTCGCCGGCGCGATCCGGAGAGCTGCGAGGGAGTAACTTATGCGCCAGATCTCCTCACTCGCGCTTGTATTGATGCTGAGCCAGATGGCTGCAGGCGGAGGAGTCGCGTACGTTGCGGGTGCGAGTTATTTCGATCCGACAACGATGGGCGCACCGCTAACTTGGGCTGCAGGTTCAATCAACTATTACACCGATCAGGGCGACTTGAGCACCACTCTTCCGGGCGCAAGCGCAGACTCGTTTGTCGCAACCGCTTTTAGCTTTTGGACGTCAATTCCCACGGCGGCAGTTTCGGCCACTCAAGCCGGGCAACTGGCTGAGGACGTCAGCGGGGCGAACGTCACTCTGATTAATGGCGCGCTCACGTTGCCAACCGACATTCAGCCGACCGCGGTCACAACGCCGGTCGCGATCGTATATGACAATGATGGATCGGTTACTGACGCACTGCTTGGAAGCGGAGCCGGGACTTCCGCGTTTTGCGCCAGCAATGCCGCTTTTGGCGGCGTGGATAATTTTGCGACCGACGCGCACTTCGCGCACGCGCTGATCATTTTGAACGGCAACTGCGCGGCGACTTCAGCGCAACTGCCAGATTTGCAATATCACCTGGTGCGAGTAATCGGCCGGGTACTGGGGCTCGACTGGTCGCAAGCAAATTTGAATGTAATCACGCGCGCTCCGGTTCCGACGGCAGACGACTATGCCGGCTTTCCAGTGATGCACGAAGTTGATCCACCCGCGTGCGTGCCGGTCGCAACCTGCTACTCCGATAACGGAACTGTGGATCCAGCCCAGCCTAAGACAGATGATGAAGCGGCGTTATCGCGTCTGTATCCGGTAACGGCACAGAACGCCTCCGGGTTTCCTCAAAAGCAAATCTTCTCCGAGACTACAGCGCGCATTCACGGAAGCGTTTTCTTCCCGGACGCAAACGGCGGGCCGGGGCAGGCGATGCAAGGAGTGAACGTCGTGGCGCGATTAATCGATCCCACGACCCGGTTGCCGTCGGGACGCTTCGTCGCCAGCTCGATTTCGGGATTCCTCTTTTGCGGGAACGCGGGAAACATCGTTACCGGCTACACCGATAGCAGCGGACAAAACCTTAACCGCTTTGGTTCGAGCGATACTGCGCTCGAAGGCTTTTTCGACCTTGCGGGATTGCCGGTTCCGAGTGGGGTTAGCGCGCAATATCAAATCACGGTAGAGGCTGTGGACCCGCTTTGGTCGGAACATGCTGGACCATATGGATCGAGTTCACAAGTAAAGCCATCCGGAGCTGCGCCGCCCATGGTTGTTAACGTTTCGGTCGGGGGAGAAATACAGCAAGACATTCTGATGCAAGGTGGCGCAGTGGCAACGGCGCAATGGTATGTGCCAACCAGCTATGCGTCACCTGCGCAATTACCTTTGTCCGGCAGTTGGGCGGGAGCGTTGAACAGCTATGGAATGGCAGACTTTTTTCAGTTTGCTGCGAAGTCGAACCGGACGCTCTCCGTTACCGTGAATGCATTAGACGAATCTGGAAATCCTTCAATCAACAAGGTCTTGCCAGTGATTGGAATGTGGGGGCTGGCTAATCCAGGCCAATCGCCTGCTCCAGCGGCCACACCGACCGCGCTCAATACCGCTTTCCTGGGGGAGTGCCGGTTGGACGCTCGCATTTTGGCAGGAGGCGCGTTCCGGATTGGAATTGCGGACTACCGTGGCGACGGTCGTCCCGATTACCGCTACAACGCGCGCGTGTTTTATGGAGACACGGTGTTTCCTGCACGAGCGGCGGCAACTGGCGGTACTCCGTTCACCGTTCAAGGCCTGGGTTTGCGCTCGGACGCGGTTGTTCAAGTGGCGAACATCACCACGCCGGTGTTGGTCTCGTCTGCCACGCGCTTGCTGGTCCAAACACCGGGTGTCGCCGACGGAGTGTATGACGTCCAGCTTAGTGACGTGAACTCCGGTGGCAACTCGCTGATGAGCAGTGTCCTGACTATAGGCGCGGGCCCGAACGACGGGATCAAGCTGATCGCCGGAACGAATCCAACCACGCCGGTTGGAGCGCAAGCTCATTTACCGTTCACCGTGTTGGTACTCGCGCCGGATGGGAGTACGCCGGTTGCAGGGGCAAGTGTGGAATTCTCCTCATCGCCGAATATCGCGTTCTCGGCATGTTCGGGCGGAGCAAGCTGCACGGTGCTAACGGACCAGAGTGGGCTGGCATCGACCTGGATGAAAGTGTTGTCGGCGAACCTGATGACGTTAACTGCAAAGCTTGCGCCAGCGACGTATCCCAGCGCGAAGCAGGTACAAACGACGCTGACGGGGACTGAATCGCAGTTGGATCTGACACTGGCGACACCATCAGTCTGGGCGGCCCAAGGTGCGCAGGTTGGCATTCTGCTCACGGCTCGCCTGCTCTCGAACGGCGACGCAGTGAGTGGCAGAACGCTTAATTACCGGTTAGTGCAGGGCACGGACGTGCTTAGCACATTATCGGCACAGACAGATTCGACCGGAAGTGCGACTGCAAACTTGCAGCTGAGTGCGGCATCGACCGGAGCACAGGTAAGTATCTGTGTCGCACCGAGCAATAACCCTTGCCAGACTTTTAACGCCATAATTGTGCCTACGTCGTCGCTTCAGCTTCAGGCTGTGGCTGGGGCTTTGCAAGTCACTGCTGCAGGACAAAACTTTCAGCCGGTGGTGGTTCGGGTTGTGGATTCGGCGACACCTCCGCACCTCGTCCTCGGGGGCGGAGTGTTCTTTCAGAGTCTCATCGGGCGAACGCCGCAAGACCAGCCGATTGTCTGGGCGGGGGACGCGGGGATTTCACAAACAGGGATGCCGGTGATTATCGGCAAGACGCAGGCCACGATCCAATCGGATGCAAATGGGCTGGCGGATTTTCCACTTTCGACCGGAGGGATTTCGGGCGATGTTGCGATTCTCGGCTCGGCGAGCATCGGCAACGTAAGCGTGCAGTTTGCGGCGCAAGAGTTAGGGCCGTAAAGCAAGTCTGATGGCTCGCGCTTAGGTGTGCGATGCCATGCAGTCGGCTATAGGCAATTTCTGATCTCCGCCTCGCTCAGAGTGTGGTCGGAACTTTTGGCGCGACGGTAGATTCGGTCGACCAGTTCATCGGAAACCGGGATGCTGTGGCGTTCCAGCCAGAACAAAATGTTCGATTTACCGCTCATTGGGCCAATCTCAATAATTTGCTCCATGCCAAACAGGTGTGCAGGAACACCGGAATAGACTGCGTTCGCCAATTCAACATCATTCTTCTTGTAGGCCTTGATCACGGCGGACGCGTGAACTCCAGTTGCAGTGCGAAATGCATCCTCGCCAACGACCGGGTAATTCGGCGGGATTGGAACGCCGGTGGCGCGGGAGACAGCGTCGCAATAGTCGCGCAGCTTGGTCAAGTCCTGCTGGTCCCAGGGGGGCACTCCCATCAATTTCAGGTTCACCAGCATCTGGTCCATCTGTGTGTTGCCCACGCGCTCTCCGGTTCCCAGAGCGCACGCATGAACACAATCGGCCCCGGCCGCGAGCGCAGCGATTGAATTAGCTATTGCGAATCCGCGATCGCAGTGGCCGTGCCAGTCCACGCGAATCTTCTCTCCGGAAACTTTGACAACTTCGGCGATGACAAACTTGGTCAGCGCATACGCACCCATGGGAGTGGAATGCCCGGCGGTGTCGCAGACGACGATGGCGCGCGCACCACAGTTGATCGCCGCCGAGTACAGGCGTTTGATCATGGCGGGATCGCAGCGACTGGTGTCCTCAGTCACATACATCACCTCAAGGCCCAGAGAGACAGCGAACTTGAGGGCTTTCTCGGTGGTTTGCAGCAGAAAATCTTCGGTCCAGCCTTCGGTATAACGGCGAATCGGGCTGGATCCGATGAATGTGGCTGCATCGATCTTGAGCCCGGTGCGCTGAGAAATTTCAGCGATGGGGCGAATATCATTCTCGTGGGTACGAGCTGCGCAGTTGGCGCGAATTCTCATCCGGTTGCCGACGATCTCGCGGGCAAGCATCTCCACATGTTCGACCGCGCGTTGACCGGCGGCAGGCAGCCCGAGATCGAGGGAGTTTATTCCCAGCGACTCCATTAAATGGAGGATCTGGATCTTCTCGTCAATTGTCGGGTCCTTGACGGAAGGAGACTGCAGACCGTCGCGCAGAGTCTCATCGTTTAACTGAACCGGCTTGCGAGGGAAGAACTCAGCAGCCAGCGCCTGGTTCCAGTCGTAGATGAGTTCGGACGTTTTCATCGAAGTTAAACGTTCCCTCGCCAGATCTCGTGTTCGTGATGATTACGAATCTGACCACGAGTGTCGCGAAGGTATGCTCACGAACCTGATTATTGTACGCAATCTGAAAATGCAGGCGTCCGCGCGGCGTTTGTTATGCTCGACGCAGATGCGAATCTTTGTCGGGCTCGACCTTCCGGAGGAGATTCGGAGCAGAATTGCGCAATTCATGGCTGAAGTGCGCGGGCTCTCCCCGGACGCGCGATGGGTCGCGGCGGAGTCGCTGCACGTTACACTGAAGTTCGTCGGAGAGAAGCCGGACGCGATTGTCAGCCAGGTTCAGGAATCACTGGCGTCCATCTCAGGGCCGAGCTTCGAGATCGCATTTCGTGGATGTGGATTTTTTCCCACGCCAAAGTCGGCGCGCGTGTTTTGGATTGGGATCGAAGGGGGTGCAGCCTTGGCGAAACTCGCATATCAGATTGAAGACGTGCTGGTGGGACTTGGTATTCCCAAAGAGGAGCGGGCGTTCAGTCCACACTTGACGCTGGCTCGGGTTGGCTCGGGCGCGCCCCAGCGCAAGAAAGCCGATCATGCAAATTCCAGATTTGCCATATTGCAGCAGCGGCTGGCGCAGATGCCCGCCACTGAGTTTGGTACGATGTTGGCCCGCGACTTCTTTCTTTATCGCAGCCAGCTATCAAGTCAGGGCTCCCGGTATACAAAGATTGCGCGCTTCACTTTGCGATCTCCGGAACTGTGAGTATGCACCCAGCTGTTGTCAGCGCCGTTGTCGGCTACCTGCTCGGATCAATTCCCTTCGGCTATCTGCTGGTGCGCGTGTTTCGCGGTGCCGACGTGCGGACCACAGGTAGCGGAAATATCGGCGCTACCAACGTCGCACGAACCTCTCCCCTGCTAGGGATCGCAACCCTGTTGCTGGATGCGCTCAAAGGCGTGATGGCGGCGCTGGTGGTGTCGACGATTTTTCCAGGGGCAAGAACGGCAGTGTTCGTTGCCGCGTTTGCCGCGGTCTGTGGCCACGTTTTTCCGTTGTGGCTCGGCTTTCGTGGCGGCAAGGGAGTGGCAACCGGGCTGGGCTCGTTTCTCCTGGTCACTCCCAAAGCCATTCTAGTAGCGATCGGAATTTTCGTAGCCATTGCCGCAGCGTTTCGTTTTGTATCGCTTGGGTCGCTGGCGGCGGCTGCGTGTCTGCCGCTGCTGGCAATTCTGTTCGGCGAATCCCGTGGCGCAGCGGAAATCGCTTTGATGACAGCCGCATCGGTTCTCATCATCGCAAAGCATTATAAGAACATTCGCCGATTGCTGGCCGGCGCCGAACCGAAGTTCCATATAAGGCGGAGATGAGCAAGATCGCGATTATCGGAGCGGGCGCCTGGGGGACAGCTCTTTCAATCGTGCTTGGGCGCAAACAGCGGCATCGCGTGCATTTATGGGCATATGAAAAGGAAGTGCGCGAGTCGATTCAGACGCAACGCACGAATTCTGTTTTTCTTCCACAGCAGCGAATTCCGGATGGGGTATCGGTCAGTGGGGATTTCGGGGAGGTGCTGGACGGCGCCGAGATCGTGATCAGCGCGATGCCGTCGCAACATTGCCGGCGTCTCTTCACAGAAATCTCAGCGCAATTGCATCCAGGGATGCTCATCGTGAGCGCGACAAAGGGCCTGGAGCAGCAAACATTCCTCCGCATGACTGAGGTGATCGCGGAGGTAACACCTACACAGTTTCGAGTTGGAGCGCTTAGCGGCCCCACGTTCGCCTCTGAAGTCGCGCGCGGGGACCCGACCGCCATCACGATTGCGTCGAAGGACAATCAGCTCGCGGCAACCGTGCAGCGCGAATTCAGCGACCCGGCGTTCCGGGTTTATACAAATGAAGATGTTGTGGGTGTCGAGTTGGGTGGAGCGCTAAAGAACGTCATCGCCATTGCGGCGGGCGTGTGCGACGGTTTGGGACTTGGGCATAACTCGGTGGCGGCCCTCATCACCCGCGGTCTGGCTGAAATCACGCGATTGGTCGCTGCATGCGGCGGCCGGGCGGAAACCATGTCAGGGCTGGCGGGGTTGGGAGATCTGGTGCTTACCTGCACCGGCGGGCTGTCGCGCAATCGCAGCGTGGGAGTCGAACTTGGCCGGGGTCGCAAGTTGCCGGAGATCATTGCCAATATGCAGGGAATGGTAGCCGAAGGAGTGTTCACAACCACAGCGGCTGTCCTACTGGCGAAAACGCGTTCTGTTGAAATGCCGATCACCGAGCAGATGCACGCGATCCTGAATGAAGGCAAATCGCCGCGCGACGCTATTCATGAACTGATGACTCGCAGCTCAAAAAACGAGCTTGCGTAAAGCGCCATCTCTCCACAGACGTAACGCGAAGTAATCGTGGGCGCGCGAAGTCCCACGTCCTCATCGTCTTCGACTCAAGTACTTTGGTAATGGACGCTAGTCGCCAGTTGCCCGACCGCACGGCTCCTGCACCGTAAAATTGAAGATTCGCAGCTCTGAGTCGAGAGCGGGCGGGAGAAAACTGCATTTTGGGCACCAAGTTTCTGCCAAAACGTATTCCGATTCTTTACGTCATTCTCGGCGTGCTGGTCTTGATCAGCGTCGTGCCCATGTATTTTTACTCGGCGCAGGTGCAATCGATCAACCGCGACCGCCTTATCACCAATGAGCGCCTGCTGCAGAACACCCTGACGCAATCCCTTGCCGACGATATTTCACAGCACCAGGAAACTTTCCGGCTGATGCAAACCAATCTCGCGTCCGCCTTGCAGGTGGCCAGTGGAAACGACCTGACCGCGGATCATGTCCAGGCGCCTGAATTGCGGGCGCTGCTGGAGAATTTTGTTTCCTCATCTGGCGATCTGGACTATGCCACGCTGCTGAACTCTGAAGGCAAGGGAATCTCCGCCGGCCGCATTGAGCCGGACGCGTTTCTGCAAAGAGAACTCGAGCAGGCCTACGCGGCTGCACGAGATTCACGCGTTTACAACGGCCAGCCGCTGGTGGTGGGAGGCGGAAAGTCCTCCCGGACAGTAATGCTGGTCAGCACTCCGGTGAGTTATGGCAACCGGTTCCTGGGCATGATTGCGTCTGTGGTTGATCTGGAATTCCTGATCCATCGGCTGCAGGAAATGGCCGCCGGAGGCCTCACTCCATACGTGGTCGACAGCCAGGGACGGCTGGTGGCGGCTGCCCGCCCCGAATATGCAACTGGTCAGGACATGTCGAACCTGGAGATTGTCCGCAACTTCGTGGAGCAGGGCGGCAAAGCGCAAATGGTTGCTGCTACACACGAATTTACTATGCACACCGGCACTAAGAGAATCGTGATGCTGGGGACGTATAGTCCGGTGACCACACTCAACTGGGCAGTGGTGGTACAGAAGCCAACGGACGAAGCCTACAGCAGCGTTTATGAAATGCAGCGAACCGCGCGGCTGCTGGCCATTTTCGCGGTGGTACTCAGTATCGGAGTTGGCATTATCGCGGCCCGGCGCATCACCAATCCTCTGGAAGTTTTGACCGAGTCGAGCCATGCGATCGCCCGCGGAGACTTCTCGCAGCGCGTCGCGCTCACCAGCCGGACAGAGATAGGTGAACTCGCCACGACCTTCAACTTCATGTCGCAAGAGCTCGAGCATTTCGTGCTCGACCTGAAGCGGGCAGCGAACGAGAACCGCGAGTTATTTATGAGCTCGATCCAGATGCTGGCGGGCGCGGTCGACGAAAAGGACCCATATACTCGCGGCCACTCTGACCGGGTAACCAAGTACTCTGTGCTGATCACCAAAGAGATGGGACTGGCGGAGGAATTTCAGGAAACTGTGCGGGTCTCCGCGCAATTGCATGATGTGGGAAAGATCGGGATTGAGGACCGCATTCTGAAAAAGCCAGGTGCGCTCACCGCCGAAGAATTTGAGATCATGAAGACCCACACCACCAAGGGCGCCAACATTCTTCGCCCAGTAGCTCAGCTGCAGGAAATGATTCCCGGCATCGAGCTTCACCATGAATCGCTTGACGGCCGGGGCTATCCCCACGGCTTCAACGGAGATCAAATTCCGCTGTTGGCGAGAATCATTGCGGTGGCAGACACGTTTGACGCGCTGACCACCAACCGACCCTACCAGAATGCCCGCAGTATCGATGACGCGCTGCGGGTTATAGACTCCTTGTCTGGAAAGAGGCTCGATCCAGCGGCTGTGGCGGCGCTCCAGGCCATCTATCGCCGCGGTGAAATCAGCGTTCCGGACATTGGGCCGTTCAAGGCTGCTGCCGTCGCAGCCGGCGCAAACGTAAGCGAGAGCCCGGCGCCGAGTTCCGAACTAGATCGCACCTAAGACCTTTCCCGGGTCGCATCCACCTCCATCGCTATAATGAAGACTCCGCCCAATGCGCGGAGCATTCATGATCCAGACACTCTTCGGCAGCACCGAGAACAAACCCGGCCTTTTCGACCGAATGAAAGAGGCGGTGTCGCGCACGCGGCAGAACCTCAGCGAGCGGATCGACGAAGTCGTTGCTTTCAACAAGGAGATTGACCGAAATACCCTGGATGATCTCGAGGCAACCCTGATTGCCGCTGACCTGGGTTCGGCAACGACGCACCAGGTGCTCGAGAAATTGCGGGAGCGGGCCGACCGCAAACAGATTAAGGACGTCGGCGAACTCAAGCGCTTGCTGAAAGAGGAGTTGCTGTCCATTCTGAACGCCGCGAATACGCCTCCAGTCGAGCGACCCGAAGGTGTTCCCGAAGTAATTCTGGTCGTGGGGGTTAATGGCACTGGAAAAACCACGACCATCGGCAAGCTTGCTCAGACTGTACGCTCCCAGGGTAAGACAGCTCTGCTATGTGCGGCCGATACGTTTCGTGCTGCGGCCATTGAGCAATTGGAAATATGGGGAGAGCGAACCGGAACGGAAGTGATCCGCACCAAGGCGGGCGGCGATCCCGCAGCAGTGCTTTACGATGCCTTGCAGGCGGCCAATGCGCGGCACACCGATTGTGTGATCGTAGACACAGCGGGACGCTTGCACACCAAATCAAATTTGATGGCCGAGCTGGAGAAGATGCGCCGCGCCGCGCAACGGCTGATTCCTGGAGCGCCGCACGAGGTGTTGCTGGTCATCGACGCAACCACCGGGCAGAATGGATTGCAGCAAGCCAAACAGTTCACTGACGCCGCCGCAGTCACCGGGGTGGTATTGACCAAGCTGGACGGCACCGCAAAAGGCGGAGTGGTGATTGCCATCGCGCGGGAACTCGGCCTTCCGGTGCGCTATGTTGGAGTAGGAGAAAAAGCTGGAGACTTGCTGCCATTCGATCCCCAAGAGTTCGTGGATTCATTGTTCGCGTGATCGCGAGTGCGAATCGTGAGCACAACCCCGGAACGTGATCATCGACACCTGCAGCGCGCGTTGGAACTGGCGCAACGCAGCTTTGGCCTCTCCTCGCCCAATCCCAACGTGGGCGCGCTGCTGGTCGATGACAACGGCAATATCGTTGGCGAGGGATTTTATGCGTACGACCGCCTGAAGCACGCGGAGATCCTCGCCATCGAAGAAGCGGGCGAGAGGGCGCGCGGGGCGACTCTTTATATCAATCTGGAGCCGTGCTCTCATCATGGGCGTACCGGTCCTTGTGTGGAAGCTCTCATTGCCGCCGGCGTCAAACGCGTGGTGGCCTGCATTCCAGATCCCAATCCTGTAGTCAGCGGGCGCGGATTCGCTCGCTTGCGGCAGGCGGGCATCCAGGTGACCTCAGGAGTTTTCGAAGAAGAGGCACGAGCGCTGAACGATGCGTTCGCGAAATTCATTCGCTATCGTATTCCGTTGGTCACGCTGAAAGCTGGCATGACGTTGGACGGAAAGATTGCGCCGCCTCCGGAAGATGTCGCGGTCACTGCAGCGCTGGGATCCGGAGGGCCGACCGGCGGCTGGATTACCAGCGACGAAGCGCGTGCACACGTGCAGCAATTGCGGCACCAGCATGATGCGATTCTGGTGGGTGTAGGCACGGTGATTGCCGATAATCCACTGCTGACGGACCGTACCGGTTTGCCACGGCGACGGCCGCTGGTTCGCGTGGTGGTGGATTCGCATCTGCGGCTGCCGTTGACCTCGCGAGTGGCGCAAACTGCAAACAACGATGTGCTGGTGTTCTGCTCGTTCGCCGAGGAAAAGAAAAAACAGCAGTTGGTGGAACATGGAATCCAGGTAGAGCAAGTTGCATCTGCAGGCGTTGATGGGAGACCCGATTTAGAAGCGATCTGCCGGAAACTTGCGGAGCGGGAGATCATGAGCGTGATGATAGAAGGCGGAGCGCTGGTGAATTGGGCCGCGCTGGCCTCGGGTGTGGCGGACAAGGTTTTCTTCTACTACACGCCGAAGATTCTGGCGGGAACGGGATCGGTGCCATTTGCCTCCGGGCCTGGGTTTCGTCGAATTAGTGAGGCAGCGCATTTGAAATCATTCCGTTTGCATCGCTTCGGCGAGGATTTTGCGGTGGAAGGATATTTGAGAGACCCATATCTCGATTAGAGTTTCACCTCGATAAACGGCGGAGAACTTTCAGTAATGTTCACTGGAATCATCGAAGAAGTTGGGCAAATCGAGGCGATCGAAGTAAAAGGTGTGCAGCGGCGGCTTAGTGTCGCTTGCTCGAAGCTGGTCCGGGAGCTCAAGCAGGGTGACAGCATATCCGTGAGCGGCGTTTGCCTGACGGCGGTTGATATTAGGAAAAGCTCGTTTACTGCCGATCTCGCGCAGGAGACGTGGGCGCGAACATCTTTCTCGCGCCTGCAGCCTGGGGCCCTGGTGAATCTCGAATTGCCTATGCGTGCGAATGGCCGCTTTGATGGCCATATTGTGCAAGGGCACGTTGATGGGACGGGCACCCTGCTGTCGCTGGAACCGATCAGCGGCGGAAAAGATTTTCTGCTCACGATGCGTGTGCCCTCGGAACTGACGCGCTACATCGTCGCCAAAGGGTCGCTCACGATCGAGGGAATCAGCCTGACGGTAGCGGCAATCGAAGGCATCGAGGTACGAATCGCAATCATTCCCCACACCGCGGAGGCGACCAACCTTAAACCGCTCAAAGTTGGGGATCCGGTGAACCTGGAAGTGGATGTGATTGCAAAATATGTCGAGAAAATGCTGGCAGGCAGGCTACCTGAAACTGCGAGTTCGATCACGCTTGAGAAGCTGGTGCGGGCGGGATTTTGAGGGACTGCGACGGGGATGGTAAGATTGTCTTACCATGCAGACCAAACTTTCCACCAAGGGTCAAATCGTCCTGCCCGGTCCCGTCCGGCGCAGACTCGGACTCCGCACAGGTGACGCCCTCGATGTCAACGTGGAAGGTGGACGCGTTGTTCTCACGCCCCGGCAGCCGCGAAAGAGCAAAGCAAAGATCATTACTGATCCCGTGTCTGGATCACCCGTTATCACGCTAGGCCCGGATGCTCCAGTGTTGACGAGTGCGGAAGTTCGGGACATCTTGTCGAACTTTCCATGAGATATCTATTCGATGTCAACGCGCTTCTCGCGTTGGGCCTTCTGGAGCACGAATTTCATCCCCGGGTTAGGGGCTGGGTCGGTTTGGAGAACCGCGACATCGCAACCTGCTCCATCACCGAACTTGGTTTCGTGCGAGTTTTGTCCAATGCGCGCCCGTATGGGCTGTCAGTTGCGGAAGCTTTGTCGCTTTTCCAGGGGTTGAAATCTTCCAAGAACTTCACCTTGAGTTTTATTGGGGATCACCTAGGCGCTGCGAATATTCCCCGCTGGGTAAGGAATTCCAGTCAAATCACCGACGGTCACCTTTTGGGGCTCGCGGCTTCGAGCGGCGCGGTTTTTGCAACACTCGACGCGAACGTTCCCGGAGCGTTTCTGATTCCAGAACGTCCATAACTTTGTGACTGGCCGTCTCAAGCTCCCAAATCCAGTTCATCTAATTTCAAGAACTCCTGAATTATCGGCTCGCTGCATTGTTCCATGTCTACATAAGTGCCGAAGAATAGCACCTTCGCGTCATAAAGAAATACCACACGGTCAGCCAGCTTTTTGGCCAGTCGCATATCGTGAGTGACAACCACGCTGGTGAGATGGAGTTGGATCTTAAGCCGCTTAAGCAGATCTCCCAGCAACTGGCCCATAAGAGGATCGACCATTGTCGTGGGTTCGTCGTAAAGGACACATTCGGGCTGTGAGGCCAAAGCGCGGGCAATCGCTACCGAGCGTTTCATGCCGGTCGACAGGTCCGACGGAAACTGGTCGACCATATCTTTCACACCCACCATTTCAAGCAGGCCAGACACGATCTGCAGGATCTGTTCTTCGTTGAGGTCGCGCCGCTCTCGAAGCGGGAAGGCAACATTTTCGCCAACTGTCAGTGAATCGAACAACGCCCCGCTCTGAAAAACCATCGTCACTTTTTTGCGGATGCGTTCCATATCTGCCTCTCCGTAGTCAGTGATGTCTTCATGGGCGACGATGACGCGGCCGGAATCCGGCTTCAGGAAGCCCAGGATGTGCTGCAACGAAACCGACTTCCCTACCCCGCTTCTCCCTAGGATGCACACCGTCTCGCCGGGATCGACGCTGAAACTGACGTCATCTAAGATCCGCTTCTCCCCAAAAGCTTTGTTAACGTGCTTGAATTCGATGTATGGGCCAGACGGGGCTGCAACAGCGGCAGTCGCGCTCGCGGGCTCAATGATGGATAGATCAGTCATGCGGTATTTCCGAACTCCCGTTCATCATAAATCTTGCGCCTCAGATTCGAACTCCCGCTTTGCCTGCTCCCATTCTTCGGGGGTATTCACGTTGCGCAGGGCCGCTGCGTTGCAGCCTGCCGCTGCAAGTTCGCCTTCTTTGATCACGCGAAGAGAAATAGCGGGGAATAGGGCATCAATCTTGTTTCTGCCTTGCGCGAGTGACTCTTGTGCCACCGAGGCGAAAGCTTTGCGATACACGGCGCAGAGCGGTTGATAATGCCCAGAGGTGAAAGGCACAGTGACCAGTGCGCTGGAGGCTTGCGCTTGCAGCAGAAGATAATTCAAGACTCGCGGGTTGAGGAATGGAAGGTCAACGGCCAGCATCAGATTCAAGTCTGTCTGAGATCGCAGCAATGCCGCGTGAATTCCCGCGAGAGGGCCGCGGTCCGAGTAAACGTCGGGCACCACCGGAGCGAATGCCGCAAACTTCGCGGGATCGCCGATTATCGTGACGTTCTCGGCGACCGTCCTGGCCAGTTCCAGGGTGCGATCCAGCAGCGTGCGGCCGCCCAACTCAAGAAAGGCTTTGTCAGCCTGCATGCGGGTGCTTCTGCCGCCTGCCAGAATAAATGCGGAGCCGGTGCTCACATGCAGATGATACAAGGGGTGCTATCAGTGCCGAGAAAGATGACCGTGCATTCACTGTGCGGTGAAAACTTTGTGATGTCGGGGCGGCAACGCTACACGAAAGTAACCTACCGAAGTTAGAGATTTCGGGAGATGATGAGCGTGCCGGGTAAGCTACACCGGCCGAGCGAACTCCCATGCCACAAAAGTTGTTGGACGTTCTCCTCCTGGGTCGCTGCTCCCACGAGTTTTCCTGGCCTCGGCGGGCTGCAGATGGCCAGTTCTATCAAGTTTGCCTGCTGTGCGCGGCGGAGTACAAGTACGACTGGTCGACCATGCGCCGCACGGAACGTGTGCGGCATCAGGGGGCAGAGGGTGTATCAGCCGACAAACGCCGGCAGCGGGTAAAGAAGCCCACATGGGTGCCGCGAGCGCGCCGAATCAAACTGGAATCGCCGGCACGTTATCGGGTAAAGAATCTCGGAACCTGGAGCGAAGGCGTAATCCGGAACCTGAGCCAGTCGGGCGTGCTGGTGCGCGGCCCGCAGCGTTTCCCGCAGAACACACTGGTCGAAATGGTGTTCGAGATGCCGGAAGAGATTTCCGGCCAGAAAAACAGCAAAGTACTTTGCCAGGGCCGCATTACGCGCATGAAGGATGCCGACGACCAAGCTGAATATCACGAATTCGCGGCATCGATCCTGGACTACAAGTTTCTGCACTAGCCAACGCGGGCAGCCAAACATTTTCTTCATAAAATCTGCTGGTCTGCATCTAAACTGGTAGCAATTTCGCTTACAACATGAGGAGTTATCGTATGAATGAGACATCATTCCGCGTAGGCGTGCTTGTTTGTTTGCTGGCAATTCTGGTTGCATGCACCAAAACGCCCAACGATGCACAGGTCACGGCGGACATCCAGTCGAGGCTTGGGTCGGATTCAGGTTTGCAGAACAAGCAAATCAATGTGCAGGCCGCCAATGGTACGGTCACGCTCTCGGGCAACGTTGACACTGATGCGCAGCGCGATGCCGCTTCGAAATACGCCGCCTCTGAACCTGGCGTAAAGCAGGTGGTCAACAATCTGCAAGTGGCGCCTATGGCTGCCGCGTCGGAAGCTGCGCCGGCGGCCGCGGAAGAGGCAAGTCCTGCACCGGTCCAGCGACGAACTTCAAAACCGAGTGCCGCTTCAAGGCGACATGCCAGGAGATCGGAACCAATAGGGCAGTCGCAGAATGAAACGGCGCAGGCGGATCCGAATCAGCAACCGGTGCAGTCAGCCGAAGCGCAACAGCCGCCAGCGAGTGCGGCGGCACCCCCGCCTCCTCCAGAGCCGCAGAAGGTCACCGTACCGTCTGGGACTGCGCTGCCCGTACGTCTGGTTGACACCATCGACAGCGCCACCGCTCAGACTGGAGACACTTTTCATGCCACGCTTGACAGCCCTATTGCGGTCGACGGCGAAGTCGTTGTGCCTGCTCACTACGAGGTCCAAGGGCATGTGGTAGCGGCACAGGCTTCGGGAAAATTTCAGGGCCGCGCGCTACTCGAATTGCAGCTCGACAAAATCAAAGTCGGTGAGAGGTGGTACAACATCGAGACTGATCACTTCAAACAGCAAACCGGCTCACGCGGAAAAAATACTGCTGAGAAAGTTGGCGCAGGCGCGGTGGCAGGAGCAATCCTCGGTGGCATCTTCGGTGGCGGAAAGGGCGCAGCTATCGGCAGCGTTGCCGGAGCAGGTGCAGGCGGCGGCGTGCAGGCGGCGAGTAAAAAACCTGACATTAAATTGTCTTCCGAGCGACTCCTCACGTTTTCGTTGCAGTCGGCGGTTACTTTAGTACCCACGACAAAACCAGCTCGCGAAGGCCAAAGACTCGAGAGCGGCACTCAACAGTGAATTTTTTGCGTGATTAATTTGCGCGGCTTTCGGCCGCGCAATTTTTTTGTCCAAATGTGTGTAGCTGTTTCGGAATTCGTGCTAAATTCTCTCAACAGTAAGTTGTACCTCCCGCTGCTTTCATAACCGCCACTTGGTATCTCGCAATGATTAAGGGACACATCTCGCATTACAAGTTTGAGCCTCGTTGGTCAGACCGAGTGGCGTGGTATGCCTCCGCGATTGCGGCTACGGCGCTCTCGTGGTGCATCTGGTCTCTTTCGCCGGTCATGCACCAGGACCCGTTTGTGATTTTCATTCTGGCCGTGGTTTTCATCGCGCGATTTTATGGCTTTGGTCCGGCAGTTGTATGTACGTTCAGCTCGGCGCTGGTTTTGGACTACTTCATGTTTCGGCCGCACCTGGGAGTTCCAATATCCGAGACCGAATTGCAGCGTGTGGGAATTTTCGTTCTGATCTCAGTTCTAGTCGCTGGGCTGGCGCGGCAGCGATCGCGCGCCGAGACCTTGGCCGATGAAGTCAGTCAGCAGCTCGCGGCTATCGTCACTTCTTCTGAAGACGCAATCCTGAGTTTCACGGTCGACGGCTTTGTGACTAGTTGGAACCGGGGCGCCGAGTCGCTTTACGGCTATTCGCCCCGGGAAATTATCGGCAGGCCTTTGGCAGTGCTGGTTCCAACCGATCGAATCGGAGAGCTTGATCGAAACCTGGAGCGGCTAAACCGCGAAGAGCGAGTAGGAAGTTACGAAACTGAAAGAGTACACAAGAGCGGCGCGCGCCTGCGGGTGCTGCTTTCGGTTTCGCCGATTCGCAACGAGAAAGGCGACCTGGTTGGGGCGTCCGCTATCGCCCGCGACATCGGCCAACAAAAACGTACCGAAGAAGCGCTTCGCCGCAATGAAAGATTGGCAACGGCAGGCAGGCTGACCGCCGCCATCGCGCATGAAATCAGGAACCCTCTCGAGGCGCTCATCAATCTTGTATATCTGGCGCGGCGCGATGCCGCAGGACGCGACGAATACCTCCGCCTGGCCGAGCAGGAAATTGGAAGGCTTGATTCCATCGCGCAACAAGCTCTGGGCTTTGTGCGCGAGGCTGCCTCACCGGAGCGTCTGGATACCGGCAAAATTCTCGACGAAGTCCTTCAGCTCTATTTGCGTAAATTACAGCAGAACCACATCACCATTAAAAAGCAATCCCAAGACGGCATGGAGATATTCGGGTTTCCCGGCGAGTTGCGCCAGATGTTCTCCAATCTCATCTTGAACGCGATGGAGGCGATGAAGGAAGGCGGCACCCTGCACTTGCGGGTCATGCGCACGCATGAATGGTCGGGGGAACGGCGCAACGGAGTGCGCGTAACCATCGCGGACACTGGCAATGGCATTCAATCCAACGACCTGCCGCACATCTTTGAGCCTTTCTATACGACCAAGAAAGAGAATGGCACCGGCCTGGGATTATGGCTGGCCTATGGCATCGCGCAGAAGCATACCGGAACTATCCGGGTGGCAAGCCGCACGCTTGCCGGACACAGCGGCACGGTTTTCTCCGTTTTTCTCCCCGAATCACCGGCTATCGCCGCTACGCAGGCGGCTTAAACTGCACGAATGAATCCGCAGGATTGTCCTTCCGGCCAGTGACTTCGGTACTCAGTCTCCGCCTCAGATCGCACCATATAATCAAGCCGTAAGCGCAGTTTCGCGATCATTAGGAGGGGTGAGGATTCAGGTGGATCCGGTCATCACATCGGGGGTGTTCGCTCTGGGGCTGATATTCGGCAGCTTCCTGAACGTGTGTATCTACCGTCTGCCAAGGGGCTTGTCAGTCGTGCTCCCCGGTTCGGCCTGCCCGCATTGCGGAAAATCGATTCGCCCTTATGACAACATTCCGGTGTTGAGCTGGCTGATTTTGCGCGGCCGCTGCCGCCAATGTAAGGAGCGCATTACGGCAAGGTATGCCGTGGTCGAACTGCTTACCGGCCTGCTTTTCCTTTCTTGTTATCTGAAGTTCGGGCTGACTCTGTCGATGTTGAAGTGTGCTGTGCTTGGGTTCCTGCTGCTGGGATTAATTTTCACCGACGCCGAAACTCACCTGCTGCCAGACAAAATGACTTTGACCGGCCTGGGAATCGGGTTGGTCCTGAGTGTGCTCGTTCCTGTGAACGATCTCGCTTCCAAACTGCTTCCCGGCGTGCTGCAGATTCCGGTCAGCTCCGACGTTTCCTGGCGCTTGTTTTCACTGATGGACGCTGTGCTCGGGGCTGCGATTGGCGCGTCATTTTTGTACGGAGTTGGGGCGATCTACCTTCGCGCCCGCGGCGTGGAAGGAATGGGCATGGGCGATGTGAAGCTGATGGCCATGATGGGAGCATTCCTTGGCTTCCGGCTCACGATTCTGACCATTCTTGCAGCATCTATCACGGGATCGCTGTTTGGATTGTGGACAGTTTTCGCAGTATGGATCAAGCGTACGCAGCGGCGGAAGCGTGTGTTTCACGAGTCCGGGCCGGCCGCCCGGAGAAACGCATGGGGTTCTGCTGTAGTAGCGCTGCGGCGTCACCAGATGCCGTTCGGGGTTTTCCTGGGCAGCATGGGGCTGGTGGCGTTTTTCTATGGCCAGCAGTTTATCAGCTGGTATTGGAGGCTGATGTGAGACTGCTGGCCAATCCTCTGTTCGTGCGAATGGCCGGTGTGCTGGTATCTGCGGTCGCCGCATTTGTGATTGGGGCGTTTGCCATGCGATTCCTGCGGCGCAGGATTGTTGAAGACGAAGTGTTCGCCGATGGCTTTGCCGAGGACACGGTCTACCCCTACTCTGCCGTGATCCAGGAATTGAAGCAGCAGAAGTTTGCGCTGCAACACGATCAGCAGGAGCAACAGCGGCGCGCAAAGACCTCGGAGCATGTTACTGCTTCAGTGATTGCGAACCTGCCGTGCGGAATTCTGTTCGTAGCAGCCAACGGGTTGGTGCGCCAGGCAAACGCAGCAGCGCGGCAGGTGTTGGGCTTTGCGTCGCCCGTAGGAATGAGCATTGAAGAGGTATTTCGGGATTCGAACGCGCTCTCAGAATCGGGAGCGTTGGTGAGAGCGGCGGATGTCCTCAAAGACGCCTTGCGCGACAAGCCGGCGAGCGCCGATCTCGAATTTTATTATGACACTCCGGCGAAGGATTCAAAGTCGCTGAGACTCAGGTCGATTTCATTACACGCGCCATCAGGAGATTCGGTTGGCGCGGCGATTGTGATTATTGATGAGAGTGCAGTGTCGCATCAGCGCAGAACGGAGCTGTTGCGGTCAGAAACATCGGCCGAGTTGGCGCTGGAGCTACATACTTCACTGGCTACCATCCGTGAATACGCCAGCCAAATGGCAGGCAGCAGTGACCGTGAGTTCGCGCGAACTCTGGCCAATGACATTTCACTGGAAACGGAACGTCTGAGCAAAGTAGTGGGAGGATTTTTGGTAGACCGGGAGCGCAAAGCCCTGGCCGCCAGAGCTTAATGGAAGCCCGTCCAGACCGGACGAAAAATGGGGAGCAACTATGAAACGCTCATTGTCAATTTGGGTGGGAGTAATCGTTCTAATCGCGGCTGCAAGCACTGTGGCTTCGGGGCAAGCCCAACAACAGCCTTTGGGAGACTACGCGCGGGCGGTGAAGAGGACGAAGGCGCCTGCTGCGAAAACTGCGGCCAAGGTGTACGACAACGACAATCTGCCGCCAGCCGCTTCCATCAACGTAGTTGGCGACAACTCCAAGCCAGCATCCGATCAAGACTCCAAGGCAGCGGATCAGGACGCCAAACCGGACCCGGACAAACCAAAGAATCCTGACGACGCAGCAAAGCAGGAAGCTCCAAATGGCGAAAAGAAGCCCGAGGCGCAGCTCAAAGCCGGGCAATCCGCGGAAGAACGGCAAAAGGCGCTCGACGCCGTGAAAGAGAAACTGGCGGGACAAAAAGGCAAGATCAGCCTGCTTTCACGCGAACTGGACGTTTTGCAACGCGAGCATCAATTGAAAGCGGCCGAGTTCTACGCCAACACACCCCGCCGGACGCAAAATCCGAACGGATTCCAGAGCGAAGACGCGAAGTACAAACAACAGATCGCGGACAAACAAAAGCAGTTGGACGAGGCAAAGGGCAAACTTAGCGGCATGGAAGACGAGGCCCATAAGGCGGGAGCGCCTAACTCGATCACTCAGTAATTTCTTATTTTCTCGACTTGAGTTTCAGAATCTGCCGGGCATGGTGCTTTCCGTGAGCCACGTGGAAGCCGCGCCATTCAGACGCCGTGAGTGGCCCAAGAAATGGATGGTCAGCGATTGCCTGCCGTGAATCGAAACAGGATTCGCAGCGGCTGATGACTTCATCCATGCGGCTAAGGTTTTCCATGATCTCGCTCTTTACTTGTTCAGCTGGAGTGCCGCGAGGACGGACGCGCTCGGGGGATTCCCGGCCGCCGGGAAAGAAACCCATATGCGTGACCACCAGCCTTGGCCAGCGCATCTTTTTGCGATCGGGGCTGGCGCCAGGCTTCCCGGCTGCGAGGCAGCGCTCCAGGTTCTTGATGGTACCAACGTAAGTCAGGTTCAGGTGTTCCAGAATTTCGGCAGCGCTCCATTTTCCGAGTGGGTGTAGAGAGAGATCTTCCGCGCTCATGCCGCGAATTGCATGAGTGAGCACACCTTGCAATCGAACCATTTTCCGGTGCATGTACTTTAGTAGAATTATCGCAGTTAAACTCAAGGTTGCAATCTTCTGTGTGAAAGGGGCTCATGAAAAAGCTCGCACTGATGTTGCTGTCGTTTGCAGTGATTACCGGCTGTACATCAGAGCCGCCAAAGCCCGCGGCGAAGCCCCAAGCTCCTGAACTCTTGACCGGCCGAAGCGCAGTTCAGAAGCTTTATGTATCTGCCCGCGGCTGGGCAGCTGATGCGCGGCCTTACCAACTCCAGTCACGGCCTTTCGGCGATTACAAAGGCAAGGATGGCAAAGCAACTGTTTGGCAGGCTGCCTTTGCATCGGCTTCGATGCGGGCTTCCAGGCCTTACGTTTGGTCGGGTGTCGATTCTCCTGACGGTCTCTCTCGCGGAGTTTCGCCGGGCAACCAGGACCCTTACACTCCAGGCAACGATTTTGATATTCAGTTCCTGAAAATCGATTCCGACAAGGCGTTCGAAGTCGCGCAAAACCACGGCGGGGACAAAGTCCTGGAGCAAAGTGCCGACACCCCCATTTCTTATCTTCTCGACTGGAACCGCAGCGGTAGCAATCTGGTGTGGCACGTGATTTACGGAAACGGCCGCAACGATGCCAAGCTGGTGGCCGATGTAGATGCGACCACCGGCGAATTTATCCGCAAAGAGAAGTAAGGGGGCTAGAGCGCAGCTGGCGCGGCACAGTGCTGATCGAAGACCCGCTTCAGCTCGGCGGCGATGTCAGCGGAATCCCGGTGCTCAATATCACTTCTTTGAATCATGTGCACCAGGCCACCATCGAGGAAAATGGCAATTGATGGTGATGACGGAGGGTATCCGACGAAGTAGGCGCGGGCGCGTTCTGTGGCTTCGCGGTCCTGGCCGGCAAAGACTGTGAAAATGCGTTCCGGCCGGGCAGAGTTCTGCAGCGCAATTCTGACTGCAGGACGCATTCGCCCAGCGGCGCAGCCGCAGATGGAATTCACTATGACCATTGCGGTCCCGCGCTGGCTCGTCAGTTCACGGTCCACGTCTTCTGGCGTCTTCAGTTCCTGAGCTCCCAGCCGGGTGAGTTCTTCGCGCATGGGAACCGTCATAATCTCTGGATACATTCTTCTCCCTCGTGGTTGGTTTATTAAATTTTAACTTGAAATTGGTTTCAGGTCACGAGGCACGCACCGCTCTCGGTCGCGAGCGTCGCCGGAGTAGCAAAAGACGCGAAGCAATGCGGATCGCATATATATTGAGAAACGCATGCAGCCAGAAATTTGCGAGAACGTGCCGCTGGCACCACTCACAACCCTAGGGGTCGGTGGCGCTGCGAGATTTTTTGCACGCGCTCAGGACGTGCGCGATGTTGAAGAAGCGGTGAGGTTCGCCGAAAGCAGGGGTCTTGCTCTGTTTGTGCTGGGCGGAGGCAGCAATCTCGTCGTCGCTGATGCTGGATGGGATGGCATGGTGCTGCAGATCGCAATTGGTGAGATTCGTCAGCACTCGGCCGAAGGCAAGACTATTTTTGATGTTGGCGCAGGGGTTGGCTGGGACGAGTTTGTTGCGCATACGGTTTCGCTCAACTGTGCCGGGGTCGAATGTCTCAGCGGAATACCCGGCAGCGTAGGCGGAACTCCGGTGCAGAATGTCGGTGCCTATGGGCAGGAGGTTTCAGAAAGTGTGGTGTCAGTTCTGGTGTTTGATCTTGGACAGAAGTGCGTCCGCGAATTGAAGGCTGCGGAGTGTGGCTTCAGTTATCGCGCAAGCATTTTCAACACCAGCGAGCGAGGGCGGTACATCATCTTGCGTGTGACTTATGCGCTGATGCCGGGAGGTGGTCCCTCCGTCAAGTACGCCGATCTGCAGAAATATTTTGCGCAACGAGGCGGGCCGCCAACTCTCGCGGAGACTCGCGAAGCCGTGCGCAGTATTCGTGCGTCGAAGGGGATGCTGATCACTCCGGGCAATCCCGACAGTAAAAGCGCGGGATCGTTTTTCAAGAACCCTGTCGTCTCAGCGGAGCAGCAAAATGAGCTGGCCGGACGTGCCGCAGAACGCAATCTGCAGATTCCGAGTTATCCCGCTCTGTCTCAACAGCAGAAGATATCCGCTGCCTGGCTGGTCGAAAATTCGGGCTTCAAAAAAGGCTATATCAAAGGGCGTGCTGCCATTTCCAGCAAGCATGCGCTAGCCATCGTGAACCGGGGCGGGGCGAGCGCGGCGGAAATCATCGCATTGCGTGATGAAATTCAGGCAGGTGTTTACACTGTGTGGGGAGTCCGCCTGCAGCCTGAACCCGTCTTCATCGGCTACTGATCGGCTAGTCGCGTGGCCTGTTTGAATATCTCGAGAAACATTTCCCGCGTGAGCTTGCCGGTCTGAGTGTTCTGATTTGAGGGATGGTAGGACGCCAGCAAGGTTTTGCCGTCCGGCATTTTGTAACAAGCCCCATGCTGGAAAATGTACGGCTGCTTGGTCGTCAGTTTTCCGCTTCGCTTCAGATAGTTCAGGTAAGCATCGAAACCAATCTTCCCCAAAGCAACAATCACTTTGGCATTCTTCAGTCCTTGAAGCTCGCGTTCGAGGTAAGTAGCGCAAGTTGCCAGTTCGAGCGGCAGAGGCTTGTTGTCAGGGGGTGCGCAGCGGACGGCTGCGGTGATGTAAAGATCTTTGAGCACCAGACCGTCATTGCGATCGGTCGCAGAAGGCTGATTGGCGAAGCCGGTTTCGTGCAGCACGGGATACATGAAATTGCCAGAGGCGTCTCCGGTGAACGGACGGCCGGTGCGATTTGAGCCGTGCGCTCCCGGCGCCAGGCCGAGGACAACTACACGAGCCTTGGGGTCGCCGAAACCCGGTACCGGCTTACCCCAGTAGTCCCAGTCGCGATAGGCGCGGCGTTTCTCTCTTGCGATCTGCTGGCGATACGTCACCAGTCGCGGACAAAGAGTACAAGCGATGACTTCTGAGTTGAGATTATTCAGCCAGAGTGGAAGGGACATGAATTGGGCTTTGGGCTCGTGGTTGATCAGGTTTCCGAAAAACCGGTTGCGCCCTGCGGGCGCGTCAATCTTATCTGCATGGCTACCCAGCACTGCCGTGCTGGCTAATATCGGACGCTCCTCCGGAGCTAGGAACCCTGAGTAAATCAGAGCCAGAAGCCCAGAGCCCCAAGCCGGAAGCCTAAAGCCCAGAGCACAAAATCCAAAACCTATTTCGCCGGCACCGCGAAGTACCCGCTGCGGGCCTGGATCTTGTAACCGTCCTTGGAGCGGATATCAACCCGCCGGAATCCGCCGTCCTTGGATGGGTTGGTGGGCACATATCCGATGTAGTACTGGCTGCGCAGCTCCTGCGAAATCTGGTCGAAGGCGGCTTTGAGTTTCTCGGGCTTGTTGCCGACTTCTATCACCCGGCCTCCAGTTTCGGAGGTCAGCTTCTTCATGCTGCTGTCGCCGCCGAAGGAAGCACCCTGCGACCAATAGAATCCGCGATCGGCGCACAACAAGACGTAAACAATGGTGTCTGCTTTCTGCGCGGCTTCAATGGCATCGCGAATTTTGTATTCACTGCCCTGGTCTTCGCCATCGGTGAGGAGAATCATCGCCTTGCGATCGACCTGCTGGCCCATTTGATCGTGCGATGCGAGATAGACAGCGTCATAAAGCAGGGTACCTTTCGGTCTGTTTATAGTTGGGACGGGCCCCCCGCCCTGCCCAGGAATGCCCGAAACTGCGCCTTGGCCAGCGGTATCAATTTTGACGCTGTTTAAGGCATCTTTTAGCCGACGCGCACTGTTGGTGAAATCCTGCACCAGCGAAATGGCGACGTTAAAGTCGATCACGAAGGCCTGATCTTTCGGGGCAAGTATCTGGCTCAGAAATGCACCGCCTACTTGCTGCTCCATGCCGAGCACATTCTGCTGACTGAGACTGGTGTCGATTAAAATTCCAAGCGTAAGCGGAAGGTTTGAATCGGAGGAGAAATACTTGATGGTTTGCGGCTTGCGGTCCTCGAGCACCTCGAAGTGGTCTTTGGGCAAATTGGGAATCAGGCCGCCCTTTTTCTCCTTCACGTTGAAAAAGAACTGCACCACGTCGACGTTGATCTTCAGAGTCTCTGCCGTGTCCTGGTCGTCGTCGTTGGTGTGCTGTTGTGCCTTGTTGGCCGAGTCCCGGTCCTGCTGGTCGGGGACCATCTGTACATCCTGAGCGGAAAGGACAATTCCGCCGTTCAACAATGCGCAAACCAACAGACAGGCGCAAAACGCCCTGATATGAAAGCTTTGAAGGGTCACTTCGGATACCTTTTGTTTCTGGTAGTCTATTCCTCTACGGGTTAGATGCACCAAATCTGCCCACCCAGGCATCCCACTACACGGAAATGCGCAGCGGGGGTTCTCATTTGCTTAGTCCTTTTCGATGGACCTGGAGAGCGGGTTCAGCAATTTTTCTAAGTTTACTCCTGATTTCGCCCGGCCCGCTGGCTGGGGCTCAGACGTTGGGCAACTCTGGCGCCGCTCAAAGTGCTCCACAAAACGATCAGAAGGACCAGAATATTCCCGACGCGCCTTCAACCGTGCAGCCATCGCAGCCGCCACCTGAGAACCCGCCGCAGCCTGCACCAGAACCTGAGGCGCCGCCTACTCAGCAGCAGCCACAAGCTGAACCTCCAGACCAGGAAGCGAACCCGACCCCACCGCCGCCGGTCAAGGTTCGTACCGTCCCGCAAGGCGGAGAGACGAAGGACAAGCCTACAGGTCAGGATGAGATCCTAACCATCAAAAGCACAGTGAACCAGGTCATCATTCCGGTCACGGTAAAAGACGAGTCGGGGCATTTGGTCAACGGATTGACTTCGAAGGATTTCACACTAATGGAGAATGGCAAGAAGCAGCCGCTTAATTTCTTCACCAGCGATCCGTTCGCGCTTTCTGCCGCCGTGGTCCTCGATCTGGGGATGAAGGATGTTGACTTACAGAAAGTGAACCATACGTTTCCGGCGCTTGAGGGCGCCTTCAGCCCCTTCGATGAAATTTCTTTGTATACATACAGCAACGCGGTTTCGCAGCTCTCCGGCTGGGGCGCAGTGGGACAAAAACTTTCAGCGGCGCTGGATAGTCTGCGCAATGTGCGCGGAGAGAACAACGGCCCTCCTATTACGGGAGGACCGTTAGGCCCGCAGGGGCCGATGATTAACAATCGACCGGTCGATCCTGCAGCTCCGACCGTATACACGGCGGTCCAGCCGGCGCGCGTGCTCAACGACGCCATCTTACTTGCCGCCGTCGACCTGGGGCGGCGTGACACCACGCGCCGCAAAATAATTTTCGTCATCAGCGATGGCCACGAATACCGCAGCACGGCCAGTTATCGTGATGTGCTCAAGGTGCTGCTGGCGAACAACATTATCGTGTACGCGATCGGGGTAGGCGGCTCAGCTATACCGGGCTACAACAAGCTTGAAAAACTGCACCTGCCTCGGTTCGGATACAGCAACATCCTGCCGAAATACGTGAACGCAACCGGAGGAGGAGAAGTTCTTGCGGAACTGACCCGCTCCGGCATTGAAGATGCCTATACCAAGGCGCTCGGGGACGCCCGCAATCAGTACACCATGGGTTACGTCACCCATGCGGCGCCTACCGGGAACTATCGCACTTGGGAAATATTGGTTGATCGCCCGAGCTGCAGGTCCTCGATTCGTCCATGCATCAATGTTTACGCGCCCGACGGGTACTATCCCGCGCCGCCGAGACGATAGCCGGCGAGCTTCAACCATCTGGCGTGAGCGGTCATGAATCGGCACTGTGACCCGCGCACTGCAGCACGCCTAGATATCTGCTCCACGGTCCGACAGTTTCGCGATATTGGTGCGCCATAATTCTCGAAATCTGGTGCAGATGAGTCAAATCGTGGGTTACCCAGGTAGCGAGCAGCTGTGAAAGGGTCACCACTCCAAGCGAAGGATGCTTCCCTCTCCGGTCGAAGTCCTCTGGACGCAAATTCAGAATTCGCAATTCGCCGAGATTTTCTGATCTCAAGCGAGCGAATTCGTCCAACAGCTCAGGGAGAGACTTGCCCTGGCTTTCGCGCACATGTCCCATGCGGTCGAAGGAATCGAACGGGCGAGTCTCGCCAAAGTGCAGAATCCGTTTCGCTCGCGGCATCCAGTCGGTGCGTTCGCCGTGAATCAAATGGCCGAGCACGTCGAATGCACTGAAGGTATTTTCACCCTCATTGGTGAGAGTCCAAACTTCGGGAAGGTCCCGCAGAAGCGCATTCAGGGTTGCAGGGGTGCGAGCCAAGAGCGCAGTCGTGTGCATGAGATTATGATCGGCCATGCAGATTCTCCATTTGCTGGTTGCAGATTCCGTTCAGGCAGGAAAGATTCAGGTTAGTTGGTCGAGCGCCTAAAAAATATTTCTCTGGAGCGAGATTTGAGTTTAAATAATTGCGCCAGGAGCGAAGCCACGTGAACAAAGCTATATTTTTCATTTTTCTTGCGACAGTGGTTTGTGCCCAAACCGATGCGAATTCGCCGCAACCGCAAGCCACGGCGGCAGAAACCTCTAACTCTGATCTCGCCGGTGCGCCATTCCGGAATCCGTCATTACCTGTTGAAGATCGCGTGAACGACCTGGTGTCGCGCATGACATTGGAAGAAAAGGTCTCGCAAATGGTCCATGACGCGTCTGCGATCCCGCGGCTCGGCATTCCTGAATACAACTGGTGGAGTGAAGGCTTGCACGGCGCCGCGCGCGAGGGTTATGCGACGGTCTTCCCTCAGGCAATCGGGCTGGCTGCAACTTTCGATCCCGATCTTCTGCGTAAGGAAGCGGACGTGATCGCGACCGAGTTCCGCGCCAAGTACGAAGAACGGGTGCGGGGGAAGGGATTCAGCGATTGGTATCACGGCCTGACGGTGTGGTCGCCGAATATCAACATTTTTCGTGATCCGCGCTGGGGGCGGGGACAAGAGACCTATGGTGAGGATCCGTTTCTGACTTCGCAAATGGGAGTCGCATATGTGACGGGCCTGCAGGGAAACGATGCGAAGTACTTGAAGGCGCTCTCAACGCCAAAGCATTTTGCCGTCCACAGCGGACCTGAAACTACGCGCCATAGCGTGGACGTAAAAGTGTCGGCCCATGACCTGGAGGACACATACCTTCCCGCATTCCGCGCCACGGTAACGGCAGGCGCGGGCTCAGTGATGTGCGCCTACAACTCGATTGACGGGAAGCCGGCGTGTGCGCAGCCGATGCTGTTGCAGGAACACCTGCGCGATGCCTGGCGTTTCCAGGGGTACGTTGTCTCCGATTGCGGCGCGGCAAGCGACGTTTCGCAAGGTCACCACTACACGAAAACCATGGAAGAGGGCATGGCAGCGTCCGTAAAAGCCGGCATGGACATCATTTGCGCATGGCCTCCGGGGCACCTGACGATTGAGGGATCCGCTTTGCTGAGAGCGGTGCAGCAGGGCATGCTTCCGAGCGAAGACATCGATCGTGCAGTTCGCCGCCTGTTTACTGCACGCATGAAGCTTGGCATGTTTGATCCGCCGGAGACCGTTCCTTATTCGAAAGTTCCTCTATCCGAAAACGACAGCGAACCGCACCGACAACTGGCGCTCACGGCGGCGCGGGAATCGCTGGTGCTGCTGAAAAATTCCGGAAACTTGCTTCCGCTCGGCGAGAAATACAAGACCATCGCCGTTATCGGTCCCAACGCCGGCAGTGTGGACCCGTTGCTCGGCAATTACAACGGAACGCCGTCTCATCCGGTCACAGTGCTGGCGGGAATTCGCAAACGATTTGCAACCTCGAAGGTTCTTTTTGCCGAGGGCTCATCGCTTACAGGCGCTCCGCTTACGCCGATTCCCGCGCGATTTCTGCACAGTTCCGATAATGATGCAGGACTAAAGGCAGAATATTTCAAAGGTACGCGACTCGAAGGCGCGCCAGTTATGACCCGCACCGATCGCGATATCAACTTCGACTGGCAGGAAGGAGCCACTCCGGAACTGAAGGAGAATTTCTCAGTGCGCTGGACGGGCACCCTGCTCGCGCCTACCACCGGTGACTACGAGATCGGGTTCAATGCGATCAACGGTTTCAGCATCTGGCTCGACGATCAGTTAATTGGACAATCCGGGAACAGCGACACCAGTAAAACACGGCTGAAGAAAATCCATCTGCAGGCAGGCCGCGGATATGCGGTGAAGATCGAGTGCGCTCAAGAAGGGCCAGCGGGCTCGGCGAAACTGGTCTGGCGCGGACATGGAAAGAAAAAGGAATACCTGGGCAAGGTGAAGCAAGCTGATCTCATCATTGCGGTGCTGGGGCTGGCTGGTGAACTGGAGGGCGAGGAGATGCCCATCAATGTCGAAGGTTTTTCGGGCGGCGACCGCACCAGCCTCGATCTTCCCAAGGCGCAGGAGGAGTTGCTCAAAGACCTCGTCGCAACTGGAAAACCGGTGGTGCTGGTTCTCATGAACGGCAGTGCGCTGGCCGTCAATTGGGCCGACCAGCACGTGAAAGCCATTCTCGAAGCCTGGTATCCAGGCGAAGAAGGCGGTACCGCGGTCGCAGAAGCTCTGGCGGGAGATTTTTCGCCGTCGGGAAAACTGCCGCTGACATTTTATAAATCTGTCGACCAGTTGCCTGCCTTCGATGACTACGACATGGCGCATCGCACGTATCGCTACTTTAGCGGCGATCCGCTTTATTCGTTCGGCTATGGATTGAGCTACACAACTTTTGAGTACAGCAATTTGAAGTTTGATAAGAGCCCATTGAACGCGCGGGACGATCTGACCGTAAGTGTCGACGTCAAGAACGTCGGGAAGCTGGCTGGCGATGAAGTGGTCGAGGTGTATATCACCCATAGTGGAGTGAACGGTGCTCCGATTCGTTCTCTGGCCGCATTTCAACGTGAGCACATAGAAGCAGGTCAAACTCAACCTGTGCGCATCAACGTTCTCAATCGCAACCTGAGCATTGTGGATGCAGATGGAACGAGAAAGATCGTTCCCGGTGAGCTGCAGGTCTGGGTCGGTGGAGGCCAGCCGGCTACCCGTGAAGGTTTGCCGAAAACTGCCGGGATTTCAGGATCCGTGAAGATTGAGGGCGATGAAGTATTGCCGAAGTGACTTGTGAGCCGTGACTTGGCCAAGCTGTGATCTGGCACGGATTCGTGGAACCCGGATCCGTGGAACCCATGCTGCAGACCGTACGTATCCATATAGAGGGACCCTTATGATTGCCTTTTTCTTGTGGTGCATTTTGTTTGTGCTGTGCTGGCCTTTGGCGCTGGTCGCGCTAGTACTTTATCCCATTGTTTGGCTGCTACTGCTGCCACTCAGGATTGTTGGAATCGCGGTGCATGGAGTGCTGGCTCTGGTATGGGCTGTGGTGATGCTGCCAGCCCGCCTGCTGAGCGCGCCGTTTAGGCTGGTTTAAATTTCTTCGCAAGCACAGTCCGTGTGGCTCAAGATTCCATCACGCGGACAAGAGTGTCCGCGCCACATGGGCGGTTTAAGATTCCATCGCTTTTAGTTCCGGGCTCGGGATCAGCTTTGCTTGGGTTGCGCGCTGAACGTCTTCAACGCTCGAACCCGGCGCGATTTCTTCCAGCACCAAACCCGCAGGAGTCACCCGAATGTACGCCATCTCGGTGACAATCGTGTCCACAACTTTTGATCCGGTAAGGGGCAGCGTGCATTTGTTCAGAATTTTTGGTTGGCCTTCGCGCGTGGTGTGCTCCATGGCGACGATCACGCGGCGGGCGCTGGCCACCAGGTCCATGGCGCCGCCCATGCCTTTGACCATTTTTCCCGGGATCATCCAGTTGGCCAGGCTGCCTTCTTCGTCGACCTCCATTGCGCCAAGTACGCTCAGGTCGATGTGCCCGCCGCGAATCATGGCGAAAGAATCGGCGCTGGAAAAATACGACGTGCCTGGCATCTCAGTGATGGTTTCTTTGCCGGCGTTGATCAGGTCAGGGTCTTCCTGTCCTTCGACCGGATAGGGCCCGATGCCGAGCATTCCGTTTTCGCTTTGCAGCACGACCTGCATTCCCGCCGGGACGTAATTCGCCACCATCGTGGGCATGCCGATGCCGAGATTCACGTAGAAGCCGTCGCGCAGTTCGCGGGCGATGCGCTTTACGATGCGTTCGCGTTTGTCGTGGTCTTTGGCGATAAAAGCGTCGTTGGTCTTTGGTCATTGGTCGTTGGCTTGAAACTTCTGATGAAAGTGACGGTCCAGCCTGCAAGACGCGCCGACGACCGAGAGCCGACGACCGACGGCTACCTGGTTGCCGCTCTCACTGTCCTTCGTCTCAATTCGTCTCTCGTATGATTCGCCCTGAAAGATTCGTCTTCACGTAAACGCTCGGCGTATGGATCAGATCGCCATCCAGTTCGCCGACTTCGACCAGATGTTCAACTTCTGCAATCGTAACCTTCGCTGCGGTGGCCATCATCGGGATTAAAATTTCGCGCGGTCTTGCGATAAACCAGATTGCCCCATTTATCGCCCTTCCAGGCGCGGACGAAGCGCAAAGTCGGCTTTGAGCGCGTGTTCCATCACATACGAGCGGCCGTCGAACTCGCGAGTTTCTTTATTATCGGCCACGATTGTGCCAACGCCTGTGGGAGTAAAGAACGCAGGAATACCAGCGCCGCCGGCGCGAATGCGTTCTGAAAATGTCCCTTGCGGGACCAACTGCAGATCAATTTTCTTTTCCAGCACCATCTGCTCGAGCAATCTATTCTCGCCGACGTAGCTGCCGACATGACGGCGAATCTGCCCGGCGGCGAGCAGGAGACCCATGCCATGCCCGTCGACGCCGACGTTATTGCTGATGGTGGTGAGATTCTTTGACGCCACGGCGGACCAGGCGCGAATCAGATTTTCCGGAATGCCGCACAGCCCGAATCCGCCGATCATTATCGTCGCGCCATCCTGAATGTCGCTGATGGCTTCGTCGGCGTTGGTAACAACCTTGTTCATCGATTGAAATTGTAAAGCAAGACTCACCACGGAGGCACGGAGGCACGGAGAAAATCAGAAAGCAACTGAATCTTAGCGCGGAAAACAAACTTCCAATATTTCGAGGGAAGTCGCAACAGACTTGTTCAGTCATGACCTCGCCTTGGTCTTGGTTTTCTCGTGCCTCCGTGTCTCCGTGGTGAGTGGCTTTTTAGACTATGAGCGCGGATCGAACTCTTCCTCCAGCCCTCGCGAATCCAAGTTCTCGCGAATGTGCGCCAGCCGCTGTTCGAGCTTCAGTAGAGCGTCTGCCGATGGCTTGCTTATTCGTGAGCGCGATGTCGCGCCACATCGAGTATGGGCTGGCGGATGCGTGTCATCTCACGCAGCGCACGGCCGCCGGATTCGAGCACCGGAGCGCATTTCTCCATACTCCTCAACCAGAGTCGCCGCCAGCGCCGTCGAAATAATTGCGGAACGTGGCTGATCCAGGCGCAGAGTTGTCGTGCTCGCCGGCTCGAGCTCGGCAATTTTGGCGCCGATTTTCTTGCAACCATGAAACGTATTCTCCGCTAATCCATGCCGGACATTCGGCCGGGCTTGCGGCAGTCAGAAACCAAACTGCGCCGCGAAACAAATCTGCGGCTGCAAAATCGACGCCGGAATTTTCTTTGCCCGCCATAGGATGCCCAGCCAGAAATCTTGTCCGGAGCGCGTCCCAAAGGCTTTCTGCGCGCGCAGTTACACAACTTGCAGACTTGGTGCTGCCTACATCGGTTACGAGAGCATCGGCCGGAAGATGCGGCGCCAATCGCTCAATGAGATCAATGATTGTGCCGACGGGTGTGGCCAGCACCACGACATTGCTTCCCTGGCAGGCTTGTATTGGATCGCTAACTCCGTGATCGACTCGCTTTAACTTTCTTCGCTCTTGCCAGGACCTGGCTGATTCGCAGCCGATAATCTTTCCCTCAAATCCACTCTTTTTCAGCGACAGCCCGAGCGAGCCGCCGATGAGGCCGGTACCGATGATCGTGATTTGGCGAATGGGCACAATGGATTGAATCATCTGATCATGTGATCCGTTGATCTGAAAGTCTATGGTGTTCGCTTTCAGATGCCTCAATGACTCAATCATCCAATGACTCAATTGCTATGCGATGTTCCTTCCCACTGCAGACGCGATCATCGCAACGAGTCCATCAGTTCGGTGAACTGCTTGCGGATACAGCGACTGCGCGCCATCCGACAAGGCTTTGTCGGGATTGTGATGCACTTCGATCAGCAGCGCATCGGCGCCCGCGGCCACCGAGGCTCGCGCCATGGGAGCAACTTTGTCGCGCCGGCCGGTTCCATGCGAAGGATCGGACGCGATCGGCAGATGCGAAAGTTTGTGCACAACCGGGATGGCACGAGATATCGAGGGTATTGCGCGTGTAAGTCTCGAAGGTGCGAATGCCGCGCTCGCAAGTGATGATGTTGTAATTTCCCCCCGCCATAATGTATTCGGCGGAGAGCAGAAGCTCTTCGATGGTGGCAGCGATGCCGCGCTTCAGAAGAATCGGCGTCTTCAACTTTCCCAGCTCACGCAGCAGGTTGAAATTCTGCATGTTGCGCGCGCCGACCTGCAGGATGTCAACGTAAGGAAGCATGACTTCGATCTGCGAAATCTCCATGACTTCGCTGATGACCAGCAGATTGAATTTGTCTCCTGCCTCGCGCAGCAGCTTCAGCGCTTCCAGTCCAAGCCCCTGAAATGAATATGGCGAACTGCGCGGCTTGAATGCGCCGCCGCGCAGCGCGCGTGCTCCGGCTTTGGCCACCAGTTCGGCCACGGTAAAAAGTTGCTCGCGCGATTCGACCGAGCATGGCCCGGCCATAACGACAACTTCCTTCTCGCCGACGTTCACACCGTTTGCGAAATTCGATTAGTCGTGCCCTGCGGGCGAAAGCTGCGTCCCGCCAGCTTGTAGGGCGCGCTGATGCGATGGACCTCCATCACTCCGCTGAGCACTTCCAGGTTGCGAGTGTCAAAATCGGTACGCGCGTCCAACCGCGGCGAGAATCGTCTGACGCTCACCGGTGGTGCGGTGAACGGAAAATCCCAGTTCGATCAGATGTTCGACCACCACCTGGATCTGGTCTTCGGTTGCGGTCTCCTGCATCGCGACGATCATAAGAGAGCTTCAGCTGTCAGCTATCAGCCATCAGCTTTGCCGGTTTTGGCTGAAAGCTGAGAGCTGCTAAAGCTGTTTTCAATCATTTACTTCTGGATCGAATTCCGTATCGCCGAGCCTGTCCGCTTGACGCATCGGTTCCGGCGCAATTTCTTCCCGTTGAATCTGCGCGCATGATGTCCATGATGCGTTCGTAGATGCGCTGCAAATCACGATCAGGCAGCGGACCTGAATTTGCTTTGCGCGCATTTTCAAAAACTGCGCTTTCGCGGTCGGGCTCATAAATCGGCATTCCAATATCGCGCTTCAGCTTGCCGATTTCGTGCGCCGCACTTGGCGCGCTGGCTGATCAACTCCACCAGCTTGCGATCGATCTCGTCAATTTGCCGCCGCCAATCAGCGATATCCATAGAAGCCGTCAGCCTCAGCTCTCAGCCGTCAGCAACGCGTGAGCAGTTCAGTCAGCGCCAGCGACGCGGCGAACGTTTCCACCCTTATCTGTCTTGACGGATGGCTGACGGCTGAGGGCTGAGAGCTGTTTTATAAATTCTGCCACAGCTTCCGCTTCCGTGCCGGGATTGCTTTCGATTGTCTGTACAATAGCGCTGCCGACGACCGCGGCATCGGCAAACTTGCCGACGGAGGCGAACTGCTCGGGACGCAGAAATTCCGAAGCCCACGGCGATAGGCAGTTTCGTAACTTTGCGCAACCGCTTGACCAGTTTTTGCGCATCGTCGGCCAATTCTTTGCGTGCGCCGGTCACTCCGGTGCGCGAAACGGCGTACACAAATCCGGTCGATACGTTCCGCAATTCGACTCAAGTCGCTCGTCGGTGCTGGTAGGAGCAGCAAGGAACACAGTCGCAAGATTTCGCTTGCGCATGTGACGCAGATATTCATCAGCTTCCTCGACCGGCAGGTCGGTGACGAGGGCGCCGTCAATGCCGGCTTCAGCGGATCGTGCGGCAAACTTCTCGAAGCCCATGCGCAGGATCGGATTCAGATATGAGAAGACGATAAGTCCGGCATCGCTTTCGCGGCGAATTTCTGCGGCGAGGTTCAATACATGTTCGAGCGAAACTCCATTTCGCAATGCGCGTTCGCTGGCGCGCTGAATCACCGGGCCGTCCGCCACGGGATCGCTGAAGGGGACACCGAGCTCGATTACTTCTGCGCCGGCTGAAATTGCCGCCAATACGATCTCGCGGGTAGTGCGCAGATCAGGATCGCCACAGGTGAGGTAAGCGACGAGGGAGGGACGGGTTGTGAAGGAGATCGCCATCACAATTGAGTCATTGATTCATCGGGTCATTGAATCATTGAAAACTTTGTCATTCCGAACTGCTTTAGCGGTGAGTAATCTGCTGTTCCCAGTGGACAAGCAGATTCCTCATGGCTGAAGCCATTCGGAATGACATAGCTCCTGAAAATTCAGAATTAATCCAAGTCTAGGTTTTCCCGCAGGATTCCGATATCTTTGTCGCCGCGCCCCGAGACATTCACAATCACGATCTCTGACTTCTTCATCTGCGGTGCGCGTTTGATCACTTCTGCCACAGCGTGCGCCGATTCGAGCGCAGGAATGATCCCTTCGGTCTGCGCCAGCAGCTTGCACGCATCCAGAGACTCAGCGTCAGAAGCGGCGATGTACTCGGCTCGTTTACTGTCCGCCAGCCAGGCGTGCTCTGGGCCGATCGAGGGATAATCAAGTCCGGCGGAAACCGAATGCGTGGTTGAAACCTGACCAGCTTCATCCTGCAGGACGTATGAATACGTGCCCTGCAGCACGCCGGGCATTCCTCCTCGGAAACGCGCTGCGTGTTCGCCGAGTTTTTCTCCGCGCCCTCCAGCTTCAACCCCTATGAGCCTGACTTTTTTGTCGCCGAGGAAGTCGTAAAAAATCCCGATGGCGTTCGACCCGCCGCCAACGCACGCAATAATTGCAGTCGGCAACTTTCCTTCGGCTTTGAGGATTTGCGCACGTGCTTCGCGCCCGATCACTCGATGAAAGTCGCGCACCATCGTCGGATACGGGTGCGCTCCTAAAACGCTACCCAGAAGATAATGCGTGGTGCGGACGTTCGTGACCCAATCGCGCATGGCCTCATTGATGGCGTCTTTCAGAGTGCGCGAGCCTGCTTCCACTCCGCGCACCTCAGCGCCTAGCAACCGCATGCGAAAAACATTCAGCTCCTGGCGGCGCATATCTTCGGTGCCCATATAGACGACGCACTCGAATCCGAGTAGTGCGCAAACGGTCGCAGTTGCGACGCCATGCTGCCCGGCGCCCGTCTCCGCCACCACGCGGTGTTTGCCCATCCGCTCGACTAGCAGTCCTTGGCCAAGGCAGTTGTTGATCTTGTGCGCCCCGGTGTGCAGCAGGTCTTCGCGCTTCAGATAAATCTTAGAGCCACCAAGTTTTTCGCTTAGCCGCCGCGCGTAATACAGCGGGGTGGGGCGTCCTGCGTAGGTCTTCAACAGTTCGTTTAAACGTGCTTTGAATCTGGGATCGCGGTTCGCCTTCTCGTATTCGCGCTCCAGTTCATCAAGAGCGGCCATGAGTGTCTCAGGAACATAGCGTCCGCCCCACGGCCCGAAGCGGCCGGGCTGAGGAACCAGCGTGAGTGAGCCGCGCTTGACTTTTGAAGAATGCGGAACTGCGATTGAGCGGCGTGCGCGTTTTTTCGTGATGGAAGCGGTCGCCATTAATTTTTCACCTTGTCGGCATCACGCACTGCGGACACAAACGCGCGAATCTTTTCAGGATCTTTTTTGCCGGGTTTGGATTCCACGCCGGAAGAGACGTCCACGCCCCAGGGACGGGTTATCCGCATCCCATCGTGGACATTCGCCGGCGTTAATCCGCCTGCCAGCACCACGTTGCCCAAGCGTTTGATCACATTAATCCCGTCAATCGAGGTAAGCCAATCAAAAGTCTTACCCGTGCCGCCAAGCACCGATGAACTTCCAGAGTCGAGCAGGAAACCGTGAACAACTTCAGGTCGCCACGTCATCGCCCAGCCTTGCGGATTGGGTCCGTTCATTGCAATCGCGGCAAATATTTTTAACTGAGACCGTTGTGCGACCAGATCTGCGACATGCGGGTCTTCGTTATCTCCGTGCAGTTGGACTCCGCTGAGGCTCGCCTGCTGTGCGGTTCGAGAAATTGTATCTTCGGTCTGGTTCACAAACACGCCAACCTTTTCGATGCCAGCCGGTACTTCCCGCACTATCTGACGCACTTTGTCTGGATCAATCCTTCGCGGGCTCTTCTCATAAAAGACGAACCCCAGTGCGTCCGCGCCGGACTCAACCGCCGTGAGTGCGTCTTCGAGATTCGTTATTCCGCAGATTTTGATCCAGGTCATAAAAACAGTCGTCGGCTCTCGGTCGTCGGTCCTCGGTAAGGGCGCGACTTTCAGTCGTGCCGATCATCCTGCATCACGGTTTGCGGCGCATCTGAAAGCCGCGCCCTCCCGTATTCAGCAGAAATCTGATCAGCTTATGCATCTGCATCCGCTATAAACGTTATGGATCATCGAGCACTTGCCGACGCTGAGCCCGCCTCCGCCAGCAGTGCTTTCAGCGCCTCTCCCGGTGATGCCGCTCTCATCAAAGTCTCGCCAATCAGGAAAGCGTCGTATCCCGCCGAGCGGAGCCGCGCAATATCGCCTCCACGCTCAATGCCACTCTCCGCAACCGTGAGTACGCCCGGAGGCATAGTGTCTGCAAGCCTGAAGGCAGTTCCCAGGTCAACCTGAAAAGTTTGCAAATCGCGGGTGTTTACCCCGATCAGGTCACAGCCTGCCTCAAGCGCACGGCCCAGTTCTTCTTCGTCGTGGACCTCGCAAAGAGCGTCCAGTTGGAACTCGGCGGCTTTCTTTGCCAGCGACACTAACTCTTCCTGCGAGAGCGCGGCAGTGATCAGTAAGATCGCATCCGCGCAATTGGCGCGCGCCTCAAGAATTTGAAACTCATCGATGATGAAGTCTTTGCGCAGGCATGGAATTTGTGTGGCGGCAGACGCGTTGCGCAGATTGGCCAGCGAGCCCGAAAAGAACTCCTCATCGGTCAGCACTGAAAGCGCAGCCGCCCCTGCCTGCTCCAGTTCCCGCGCCAGCGACTCGGCATCGAAGTTACTGCGAATCAGCCCGCGAGATGGCGACGCCTTTTTCAGTTCGGCAATGATCGCCGGCCGGGAATGGCTTGCCGCAGCCAAACTTCCACGAAAACCGCGCGGAACGTGCGCTTCCGCCTGCCGCTCCAGGCCGCCGATGTCCGCCGTGGAGATGGACTCGCGCACCTTACGCCGCCTGGCGGCGATGATGTCAGCCAAAATCGTCATGCTGAATTTATTGATTATACGGGAACGAATTTGGGTCGAACCTGCCTTACGGGGACATGGCTGCTCACGACCAAATCTCAAGCTTGAGAGGAACGTATTTGTCGATCAATTGAAAATCCGTCCCGTTCGATGTGATAAGACGAGCACCATTCGACTGGGCGGTAAGAGCGATTAAAACGTCGAAATGCAGGTCGCGCAACTTCTCAGGGGAGAATCCCTTCTCAGTGCGCATTCTTCCTAGAATTTGGCCTGATCGAACCCAGTTCTTCACCGTTGTTCCGAGTATCGGATGATTGCGTTCCAGGGCGTGAAGAAATTTGCGTTCCGAGGGAGTTGTCGCTCCTCGCCAAAGTTCGGCAAGAACAACTGCGGATGTTCTTATGCGGCCAGTGACAGTTTGTATGCGGGCCTGATGGCGCCCTGTTCGCAGTTGGTCAACAAATACTGAGGTGTCGAAGACGGCAACGCTACTCACTGGACCCTTCGAAGCGAAGTTTGCCGGCGTTCCTGGTTAAAAGGTCTTTAAATCGTTGTAACGCGACGATTTCTTTGAGTGCGACATGAATAGCTTCAGTGCGAGATTTCACCCCGAGGACCTTGGCTGCTTCGTCCGCCAACTCGGTATCCAGTCGAATGGAAGTCAACGTAACTGACATATATACAATATACATTAATTGTATATACGAATCAACAGGCGAGATCAGCTACCCTTCTTCAACTCCACCAGCACTTGCCGGGCAATTTCTTTGAGGGTTTCGAAGACACCGTTTCCCTGGAAGGCGATGGCTTCAATGACGGGTTCGTTCTTGCGCTTGAGTTCTTTGGCCAGAGTCTCGACCGGAAGGATATTGGGAAGATCGCGTTTATTGAGCTGCAGCAGGTAAGGAATTTTGTTGAAGTCGTAACCATGCTCTTTCAAGTTGGTCATCAAATTCTCGAGCGCTTCGGTGTTGGCGTCCATACGCTCTTGCTGCGAGTCGGCCACGAACACGATGCCATCGACGCCGCGCAAAATCAGCTTCCGGCTGGCGTCATAAAAGACCTGCCCGGGCACGGTGTAGAGGTGGATTCTGGTCTTGAACCCACGCACGGAACCAAGGTCGAGAGGCAGAAAGTCGAAGAACAGAGTTCTCTCAGTCTCGGTGGCAAGCGAGATCATTTTGCCCTTCTGCTGCTCGGCGGTGGTTTTGTAGATGTGCTGCAGGTTGGTGGTCTTGCCGCCGAGGCCCGCGCCGTAATACACGATCTTGCAATTAATTTCGCGGGCTGCGAAGTTGATGAAACTCAAGACTTTCCCCAGAGGGCGGCCATTTACGCTTCACTCCCGAGCCTGCGCGATCCCGCGCGCATGGGTCGCGGTGGTCAGGATTTTGTGGCTTGTACCCTGATTTTTTATATCACAGGCGGGGGTAACGGGCAGGGTTACTCTGGTTATCGAACCAGGCGCTAGCCGGTTAGACGAGGTTTACATGTCATTCACCAGATACCAGCATGAGAACCAGCTGATGAAAATCGCCTGCTTTTCGTGCATAATCAGCCCTGCATTCAGGAGATCCGTTTGGAGATCTCTCAGCAGGAATTTCAGGAATTAGTTCAGCAAATTCGCGAGTTAACCGCCCGGATTTACCGGCTGGAGAGCCTGCTTCGGGTTTCGGAGGCTTCGCCCCGCGGTAGTCCGCCAGCGGTCGCTCCAAAGCCTGAGTCGGCTGAAGTTGAGCAGTTCGCAAAGTCGGAGACTCCCGCGGTTTCCGCACCTCCACCACCACCTTTGTTCCCTCCGCCACCCGTTCCGCCCATACTCGCACCCGAAGCTGCGGACGATCTGGAGTCGAGAATTGGGTCGCATTGGCTAAACCGCATAGGCATTGCCGCTATGCTGTTTGGCGTCTCGTTTTTCCTGAAGTTGGCATTCGACAACAACTGGATCGGCCCCACCGGACGGATTGCGATTGGCCTGATCGCAGGAATCGCGGTCGTGGTTTGGAGTGAGCGCTTCCGCGGCCGCGGCTACCGGGCTTTTTCTTATTCGCTCAAGGCAGTAGGCATCGGCGTGCTTTATCTGTCGCTTTGGGCTGCGTTTCAGGTTTACCACCTGATGCCGTCGGGGGTCGTCTTCGCTTGCATGGTCGTGGTCACGGCAGCGACTTGCGTGCTGGCGCTCTCGCAGGATGCAGAAATTCTCGCCGTCTTTGCCATCACCGGCGCGTTCTCCACTCCCGTGCTGCTGTCAACCGGGCAGAACCGCGAGATCGCGCTGTTCTCGTACCTGGTGCTGCTTGATATTGGCATCCTTGCGCTCACTATCGTCAAGCCCTGGCGCAGACTGCTGCTCCTGGGTTTCGTGGGGACGCTGGGCCTTTATGTCTCATGGTCCGCAGAGTTTTACGAGCGCAGCCAGTTTCAACCCACGCTCATTTTCGCCAGCATTTTTTTCGTTATTTTTGCCCTTGCGCCCCTGTTCATGCTGGCGCAAGAGCACGCGCAAGGGACCATGCCCCTGGGTCTGGCGCTGGTAAATGCCGCAACTTATTTCCTGCAGGCATACGTGATGATCACGGAAATCAGCCACACGGCAATGGCCTGGTTCTCGCTGCTGCTTGCGGCGGTTTATCTGTTGCTGATCCGCGCACGGCCTCGGCATGCAGACGAGATCGCCGAGCGCAACCTGCGCATGATGCACCTAGCGCTCGCCGTCGGCTTAATCACAGTTGCGATTCCTATTCGCCTGGAGGCGCACTGGATCACGATCGGGTGGTTTGTCGAATCCGCGGTACTGCTGTGGGTTGCGGGCCGCATCAAGTCGGATCTGTTGAACGTGTTTGCGCTTACCGCGCTAGTGCTCGGGGTAGGTCGCCTGCTGTTAATTGACAACTTTGAATTCAGCCGCCTGATCTTCAACATCCGGATGGCCGTCTATACGACCGCGATCGCTGCTCTGGGTTTTGTGGCCTACCAGAGTGTTAAGCGAGAAGACGAGGCCGGGAAGATGGTTGGCGCCATCGCCATCATTGCCATGAACCTGCTTGCACTGATCGCCCTCAGCCGGGAAGTTGGCGATTACTATTATCAAGAAATGATGGCGCTCAGACCGGGCATCTGGCGCCCGGACACGGTGTCCATGACGCGATCACTGACCATTACCCGCGACTTCACTTATTCGGCCCTGTGGATGGCGTACGGGGCCATGTTGATGACGATTGGCTTTTGGCGCGCCTCGGCTTTTCTACGCTGGCAGGCGTTGGTTTTAATCGCGTTCACCATCGGCAAGGTGTTCGTGTATGACATTTCGGAGCTTGACCGCGTCTACCGCATCCTGAGCTTCATTGTTCTGGGAATCTTGCTGTTGACAATTTCATTCGCATACCAGCGGGGATTGCTCAAGTTACCATCCGGAAAAGAGCCTGCGGCAAACAAGGGCAACGGCATATGAAATCCGCGGCGGCAGTGCTTTTAGTTTTACTGGCCGGAAGCAGTTATGAACCGGCCATCGCGTTCTTTAGCCGCGCGCGCGATGTGGCGCATATATCGCCTGACGGCCAGAATTATTTCGTGGTCGACCCTGACATTTGGAAATTCGCTCGCCCCGATCTCGCCGACCTTCGTCTTTACGATGGCGAGTCGCAAGTTCCGTATGCCTTGAAGAAGCAGACCGGGGGCAGTTCGCGCGAGGAGAGCGCGGCCAAACTCCTCAATCTCGGTGCGGTTTCAGGGCACGCCGAGTTCGATCTGGATGTCCGCGGCATGACCGAATACAGCCGGGTTCGCCTGAATCTGGAGGCCAAGAACTTTATCTCGACGGCACAGGTCCAGGGACGGCAGAACCCCAACGACCGTCTGGGGACCGACCTGGGGAGCACCACGCTCTACGATTTCACTGCCGAAGGGCTGGGATCGAATTCTGTTCTGAAATTTCCGGCGGCAAATTTTCCTTACTTGCACGTGCGCCTGGCTCCGGGAATTCGTCCGGCGCAAATTAAAGGCGCATACATCGCCAGCTTTTCGGAGACCAAGGCAGCGTGGCTGCCTGCAGGCAACTGCCTGGCGACTTCGGGGCCACCCAAACAAAGCGTCTTCGAGTGCTCTACGTCTCCCGGCATGCCGCTTGAACGGCTTGCGTTTCAGATCGAGGCGGGCACAGTCAATTTCAATCGGGCCGTGATGGTGAGCGACGAAAAAGGCGACGAAGTTGAACGCGGATCTATCAGCCGCGTGCGTCTGACTAGAGCCGGTCAGACGGTCACGTCTCAGGAGCTTGCAATTGACTTGTATCCGCGAACTGGGAGCAAGCTTCGTGTAGCCATCGAGAATGGGGACGACCAGCCTTTGCGGGTGCAGCAGGTCCAAGCGCTTTCCGTAGAGCGCCGGGTCTATTTCAATCCGGCGGGTAAGACAGCCCTGCGCCTGTATTACGGCGACCAGAAGCTGAATGCTCCGTCCTACGATTACGCCAAGTTTTTTGAGCCGGGCACCGAAGCATCGGTTGCACAACTTGGCGAGGCGGAGGCCAACAGCCGATTCACTGGCCGTCCTGATGAACGGCCGTGGTCGGAGCGCCACAGCTTCGTTCTGTGGGCGGCGATGCTGATTGCGGTGGGAGTGCTGGCCATCCTCGCAATTCGCGGGCTCGCACGAGACAAATAAATTCAGCCCAGGTAGAAAAGTCACGACTGGACAGTCTCTACTTCTCGATCCTCTTCGCCTGCTCTTGTATCACCTTCCAAGCGTTTTGAACGTAGCGCTCCGTGGTGTTGGTCTGCGCAACGCACAGTCGCAGGGTGAACCGGTCATTCAGCTTTGTATGCGTGAGATAAAGCTCGCCGCTGCGATTCAGCGCGTCCAACAGCTTCTGGTTTGCTTCGTCTCCGGACCTGAGGCGAAAACACACCAGGTTCAGCGGAGGACGTACGGCCAGCTCGAAGCGTGAATCCTTTTCAATCCACGATGCGAGCCCCTGGGCCAGCCGTACATGTTCGCGAATATGAAACTGCAAACCTTCAATCCCGTAATGGCGGAGCACGAACCATAGTTTGAGCGACCGAAAACGCCTGCCCAAAGGGATTTGCCAGTCGCGATAGTCGATCACCGCCCCTGATTCAGTAGCTTTGTTTCGCAGATATTCCGGCACCACGCTCAAGGCCTGAATGAGCGCTTTGCGATCGGCGACGTAGAAGCAATCGCAGTCGAAGTTCGTGAACATCCACTTGTGTGGATTGAAGCAGTAGCTATCCGCGTACTCCACTCCGTGGTGAACGTAACGAAACTCGGGACATAGCGCCGCGGTGCCGGACATCGCCGCATCCACGTGCAACCACAGTTCGTGCTCGCGGCAGATTTTTCCGATCTCCGCGACCGGATCGATGCCGTTCGAGGAAGTTGTTCCCACGGTCGCACAAACGAAGTACGGCGTGCGACCGGCGCTAAGGTCTTGCTTGATGGCATGCGCCAGAGCGTCGGGCCTCATCTCGAAGCGCTCGTTGACATCGATGAGGCGCAGATTTGCACGGCCAATTCCTGCGATCTGAATCGCTTTCTCGACTGACGAATGCGCCTGGTTGGAAGTGTAGGCACAGAGTTTCTCTGAGATTCCGCTGCGATTTGATTGAAACTTGGTGGCGCGTTCGCGGGCAGCGAGAACTGCACACAGGGTCGCGCTGGATGCAGTGTCCTGTATGACTCCTCCGCCGGTGCTGATCGAGAGAAACTTTTCCGGCAAGCCCAGCGCAGGAACCAGCCAGTCGAGCACGTGCGATTCAACTTCGGTGCACGCCGGACTAGCTGCCCACAACATGCCCTGCACGCCAAACCCGGAGGAAAGCAAGTCGCCTAAAATCGCGGGACCTGATGCGTTACAAGGAAAGAATGCGAAGAAATTGGGCGACTGCCAGTGCGTGATTCCGGGCAGAATCAGCCGTTCAACATCCTGCAGAATGCGGTCAAAAGGCTCGCCCTGCTGCGGAGCCTGGGGCGGCAAGGAAGCTCGAATCTGGCCGGGCTCAACTTGCGAGAGCACCGGAAAAGACTCAATGCGCTTGTAGTAGTCGGCAATCCAGTCGACGACAGCATGGCCGTGTTTCCGAAACTCTTCGGGATCCATGTGATGCGAGATTTTCTGCTGAACATTTGTTGCCATTGATTGCGTTCTCCGCCGAAATCAGAAAATAGTTCAAGAAAGCTTGCCAAAGTAAATATTGGTGTCGTACTCGATCCGAACCTGACCATTCTGCTGATGGGTTTCAAAGATACGGCGCAAGTCGGCGAGCATTGGCGCACACGCGGCATCACCGGGCTGAGGCGCATACGAAGAGGAGAGCAACCTTCCTTCCAGCGCTTCGAAGTCCAGGTCCTGATGATTGGGCAGTACTCGTTTTTCGCAGGTGAAGGGGTTGAAGAATTCATTTCCTTCGACGACTCGCCCGAGCCGCTGCACCTCGGTGTAATCGGTGCCGTACTGGACGACCAGACGCTCATAGTCCTCGCCGAAAGCTGTACCTTTTACGCGCCGGTCGTTCCAGATCAGCACAAGATGGCAACCTGGTTTCAGAATACGTTGGAATTCGGGCAAGGCCTTTTCGCGATCGAACCAATGCGCCGCTTGCGCGCAGGTGATCAAATCGATCGAATGGCTCGCTAACGTGGTCGCCTCCGCGGTTCCGGCCACGCTAACGAATTCCGGATAATTGGAGAGGTATTGTTCGGCCGCGTGTCGCATCTTGTGGTTTGGTTCGACCCCAAACACTCGATTGCCGTTCCCCAGCAACAAGCGCGTGAAAAATCCGGTGCCGGACGCGATATCAGCAACCACGGAATCCGGCGTAAACTCGCACTCCTGGCGGAGCACGTCGACGACTTGCGGCGGATACGAAGGCCTGAAGCGGACGTAGTTCGCTACCCGCGAGGAAAACCGTTCAGTGGGTCCGATTTTCAGCATTGCGCGACTACACTCCAGCGCTGGTGCAGTGTCTCTATTAGACACGAGTTGCGAAATTATTTGTCTCCCGTAGGGATGATTCCGCTGTTTTCGACCATAAGAATTACCGTGCGCTGCGGCGCTCGCGTGCGGTGCAGCACTCCCTTAGAGACGACAAAGCCCTGCCTCGGAGCGAGTTCAATGGTGCGGCCTTCCAGGTCAATGACCAACTTGCCTTCGACCACATAGAAAAATTCGTCATCGCTATCGTGTTTGTGCCAGTGGTATTCGCCTTGAATGACGCCAACGCGGACAACTGATCCATTCACCTGGCAGAGCGTCTGGTTGTACCACTTGTGCGGGGCGGCGTCTGAAAGCGCCTTTTCGTCGATGACTTCCAGATGAGGATACAAAACGTTGAGGCGGGTGTCGTAAGGAAACTGGGTGGCGGTACTCATGGTCGTCTCTCCTTTTTTAAACGCGTTGAGAAATTACGCGTTTAAAGCTCTTGATTGCCTTCTCGTCTCGTTTGTAAAACGTCCATTTCTTGATGCGCTTGCCGCGAAGAAACCCAGCCCGAGACAGGATTTTCAGGTGCTCGGTCACCGCCGGATGACTCACCCCCAGCTTGCGGGCGATCAGTAATCCGCAAACGCCGTCTTTGACCAGGTCTCCGTCGCGCTGCGCCGGGAAATGCCGCTGCGGATCTTTCAGCCACTCGAGAATCTGAAGCCGGCGGCGGTTGCCAAGCGCCCGAAGTGTTCCGGTAATTGACATTTAATCAGTTAGCTAAATGACGAAGTTATACTATGCTACGCGGAAGAGGAATTTTCAAATGGCGCGTACGTGGAAAGGCCGCGCGGGTATCACAGCTATACGGCTAAGCGCTGAATTGCTAAAGTAAACACAACCATGCGAGTGGTGATCAAAGTCGGCACCAGCCTGATCGCACCGGGAGGGCGCATCGATGCGCAGCAATTGCGCTCACTGGTCGACCAATTCGATCTCCCGAAAGATGACTTCCTGATAGTCAGTTCGGGGGCGATCGCTTCGGGTATGGCGCAGTTAGGTTTAAAGCAACGTCCTGCGGGCGTGCCATTGATGCAGGCGTGCGCCGCGGTCGGGCAAAGCGCACTCATGCACACTTACGAGCAGCTTTTCTTCGGAAAGAAAACGGTGGCCCAACTGCTGCTCTCGAGTGACGACTTCACTTCTCCTGCTCGATACAAGAACCTGCAAAACACGTTGCGCCAGCTTCTGCGATTGGGCGTGGTGCCGATTGTGAACGAGAACGACAGCGTTTCCGTCCGCGAACTGGTGGGCGCTTTCGGCGATAACGATGAGTTGAGCGCGCTGCTTGCGGCCGCAGTGGGCGCCGATTGGCTGCTCCTGCTTACGGATGTGGACGGCTTCTATACGCCAAATGGCCGGCGATCCCGACTCGTCCGCACCATTCGAAAGCTCACTCCGGCAATGGAGTCGTTGTGCAATGGGCATGGCAAGCTGGGCCGCGGCGGTATGCGCTCGAAACTGAAGGCTGCGCAGATGGCGAGCCAGGCCGGAGTGAACGTCGCAATCGTGAACGGACGCGATCCGCAGGCCATTGCGAAGGCGCTGGCACGAAAGATCGGAACCTATTTTCCTCCACAAAAGGCGAGGCAGTAACGTGGCCGGAATCGCAGCAATTGCATCTGCAACTCGCGAAAAGCTGGAGCGGGCACACGCTGCGGCGGCTCGACTTGCGCAGCTTTCAACCGAGCAGAAAAATCATCTGCTGCTGAAGATGGCAGACGCTCTCGAGGCGCAGACGCCGCTGGTCCTCGCAGCCAATGAAGAGGACATCGCGCGTGCGAATTTCTCCGGCGCCATGCGCGATCGGCTACTGCTCACACCGGAGCGTATGAAAGAAATGGCAGCAGCAGTTCGCGAGGTCTCTGCTCTTCCCGATCCAGTGGGCGAAGTGATAGAGCAATGGGATCGTCTCAACGGTCTGCATATCCGAAAAGTGCGGGTGCCGCTGGGCGTCGTCGGGATCGTTTACGAGTCGCGACCCAACGTCACGGTAGATGCCGCGGCACTGGCCTTCAAGTCCGGCAATGCTGTGGTTCTTCGCGGCGGTAAAGAAGCTGTGCGGAGTAATCGCGCGCTCGCGGAAACCCTAGCGTCAGTAGCTGGCGTACCCTGCGGGGCAATCGAGTTGCTGGACTCAAGCACTCGAGACACTGTGCAAGAGCTCATCACCGCGCGCGGACTGGTGGATGTGGTCATCCCAAGGGGCGGGACGGCGCTTATTTCGCACGTAATCGAGAACGCTACGGTCCCGGTGATCGAGACCGGCGCCGGGAATTGCCATATCTTTGTAGATGAGTCCGCAGACCTCGACATGGCCAGCCGAATCGTGCTGAACGCGAAAACCCAGCGCCCGTCAGTTTGCAATGCGGCCGAGAAGCTGCTGGTACACGCAGCTGTGGCGTCGGTCTTCGTCCCCAGAATCGTTCGCGAATTGACGAACGCCGGCGTCGAAGTGCGCGGTGATGAGGCTACATTGCGCCTTGCGCCAGAGGTGAAGCCTGCGAGTGAAGAAGACTGGAGCGAGGAATATCTGCGTTTATGCATGGCCATTCGCGTATTGCCGGACGTCGAACCTGCTATCGAGCACATCAACCGGTATTCGACCAAGCACTCTGAGGCAATCATTACGGCCAATGAGGATCATGCGCGTAGTTTTCTTCGCCTGGTAGATTCCGCGGCGGTTTACTGGAACGCATCTACCCGGTTCACCGACGGCGCGCAGTTTGGCTTTGGTGCGGAAATGGGTGTCAGCACGCAGAAGTTACACTGCCGCGGCCCGTTCGCATTGCGGGAGCTGACTTCCTCGAAATACCAGATTATTGGCAATGGACAAACGCGCGACTGATTTACTGGACAGTTTTCTGAATAGTCAATCACTTCTATGCTAAGACGGATTTCGGTGGTTCTTCTTCTTTTTCCCGCTTTACTTTTTAGCGGCGATTCACAAACCAGTTCATCCGCCTCAGCCGGACTGAGAGGCTTTGCTCATGCGGATGAGGAACGAGCGCTCGAGTCACGATTCCTGGCGGTTCCCGATCGCAGGCTGGCTCAAGAGCACCTGCGCATTCTCACGCAAGCTCCACACATGGCAGGGACTCCCGAAGACAAGGCCACCGCAGATTATGTCGCGCAAAAATTCCGCGAAGCAGGCCTGAGTACGGAGATTGTGGAGTACAAAATCTGGATGAATTATCCAGCAGAGATTTCCGTTGACGTGACCGCGCCCGCAAACGTCCACATGCACGGGCCAACGCGCGAACACGTTGCGGGCGACCCGTATTAGGATGATCCCAGAGTAGTCACTCCGGTGAGTGGAATGTCTCCTTCAGGGGACGTCGAAGCGGATGTGGTTTACGCAAATTATGGAACGCCGGCGGACTTCCAGAAACTCGCGGACCTGAAGATCGACCTGCACGGGAAAATTGTTATCGCCCGTTACGGGCAGAATTATCGCGGCGTGAAAGCAGACCTCGCGCACCAATATGGTGCAGCCGGACTGATCCTCTATTCTGATCCCGCTGACGATGGCGGCAAGCGCGGCCCGGTTTATCCCGCCGGCCCGTGGCGTCCTGAAACCAGCGTGCAGCGCGGGTCAATCAGCGCTATTTGGCAGTTTTCGGGCGACGTGACCACGCCTGGCATCGCTTCGGTGCCGTCGATCGATCCGTCCCAACGTATCAAGGCGGAAAATTCAGCGGCTATGGCAAAGATTCCGACGACGCCAATCTCCGCAGCCGACGCGGCTCCGATTCTGCAGCATCTCGCAGGCGAGGCCGTTCCCGATGACTGGAAGGGCGGACTGCCGTTTGAGTATCACACTGGCCCGGGTCCGGTTCGAATCAAGCTGCACCTCAAACAGGATTTTCAATTTCGAACTATTTGGGACGTCATCGGCACTATTCGCGGGAGCACATGGCCGGACTCGCTGGTCATCGCCGGCAATCATCGCGATGCCTGGGTCTACGGCGCAGTTGATCCGAACAGTGGCACGGCAGCAATGCTCGAAGCGGTCCACGCTTTCGCTGACTTGCTGAAATCAGGTTGGAAACCCAAGCGCACCATCGTGCTCGGCAGTTGGGACGCGGAAGAAGAGGGACTGATTGGATCAACTGAGTGGGGCGAACAGCATCCCGAACTGCAGAAGAGTGCCGTCGCGTATTTCAACACTGACATGGCGGTGTCAGGGCCCAAGTTTGGAGCAGCGGCCGTGCCCAGCCTGAAGCAATTCGTGCGAGACATTACCAAGGCGGTGTCCGATCCGGATGGTGGGACCGTTTACGAGCGATGGAAGGTGCTCAGCAGCGGAAGTGCAGCGAAGACTGACTCGCGCGAAACCAGCACCAGCACCTATCGGGCGCCGCTCGCCTCCAGCACCGACGTTCCGGTGAGCGACTTGGGAAGCGGTTCGGATTTTACTGTCTTCCTGCAGCATCTGGGCATCGCTTCAACCGACATTGGTTCCGTCGGCGACTACGGCGTCTATCATTCCGCATTCGACAACTTCTCATGGTTCACAAAATTCGGCGACCCCACATTCGCTCACGAGCAGAAGATGGCCAGGATTTTCGGCCTGGAAATCCTGCGCATGGCGGATTGCGATGTGCTGCCCTACGATTTCGAACAGTATGGAAAAGAAGTTGGGGAATACATCGCCGCGGCTGAAAACCGTGCTGCGGCTTTGCCCGCCGGGAACTTGCCGGAATTCGGACGCGCATCCGGGGCCGCGAAGCGCCTGGCCGAAGCTGGCGCAAGGATGGCTGCCGTGCAGAAGAACACTTCAGGCAACGTCGCCGGCCTAAACGCAAAGCTGGTCGAGGCCGACCGCGCATTGCTGCTTAAGGGCGGCCTTCCGGGCCGTCCCTGGTTTCGTCACGCAATTTTTGCTCCCGGCAAACATGCGGGATACGCAGCCGCGGTTATCCCTGGCGTAAACGATTCGATCGACGAAAAGGATTTTTCTGAACTCCCGAAGCAGTTGCGTGCTCTGACATCATCTCTCGACCATGCAGCGTCGATTCTGGAAGAAGCGGTGGAAAAACATTAACGCCGTTTGCGTAGAACCAATCCTACCGAGCGGATTGCACCACGTATTCGTGCGCTGATGGCTGAGGCAAACTGGAAGTCAAGAAATCCTTCAACTGCAGCCGACAATCTGGGCCCGTACCCATACCACCACGGCTTTTTCATTCCAGGCAACAGGTCTGAATCGATGTACTTCACTCGCACCATTTCTTCCAAACCGAAACGTCCGTGAGTGCGTCCGATGCCGCTGGCCTTGACGCCTCCATGCGGAGCCTCGCTGATGCCGAAGCAGGAAACCGCGTCATTGATCATGACCATTCCGGCTTGAATCTGACGGGCAATTTTTTCGCCGCGAGCACGATTGCGCGTCCACACGCTGGCCGCCAGACCGTACTCGGAGTCGTTAGCCAGGCGCACAGCATCCTCATCGGAGTTGAAAGCCATGACCGGCAGCACTGGACCGAATGTCTCTTCGCGCATGATGCGCATTTGGTGATTCACATCGGCCAGCACGGTGGGTGCATAAAAGTTCGGGCCCAGGGACTTCAGCCGCTCTCCGCCAATAAGCAGCCGTGCACCTTGCGAGACGGCGTCTTCGACGTGCTGCTCGACGATACGAAGTTGCCGCTCATGGATCAACGGTCCGAGGTCGGTTTCGTCATGCATGCCGTTGCCTACTCGAAGCTGCCTGGTTTTCTCAACGCATGAGGATACGAACTTCGCATAAATATCTTGGTGAACATAGCAGCGCTCGACTGACAGGCACGCCTGCCCCGCATTCACAAACGCTCCCCAGACTGCGCCGCTGGAGGCAACATCGATGTCTGCATCTTCCAGCACGATCATGGGGTCCTTGCCTCCCAGTTCCAACACAACCGGAAGGAGCCGGGCGGCTGCGTTTTGAGCTATTCGCTTGCCGGTGGCGACACTGCCGGTAAAAACCAGCTTGTCAATTCCGGATTCGACCAGCGCTGCGCCGGTTGCTCCGTCGCCGATCACGACTTGAAATACATGCTCGGGAATGCCGGCGTCGCGCAGCAAGGAACTGAGTTCAAGCGCCGAGAGTGAAGTGAGTTCAGAAGGCTTCAAGACGACAGCATTGCCCGTCACCAGGGCAGCCAGCACCTCGGTCGCGGGGATGGAAAATGGATAGTTCCACGGAGAGATGATTCCGATCACGCCATGTGGTTCACGTAGCAGCCGGCCTCTTTTTGTCTTGGTGGCGAGGCTGCCGTGCGGCACCGGATGCTGCTGCAGAAAGTCGTATGCTGAATTTTGCAGAAACCGAGCACTGTCGAGCACAACCAGCACTTCCGTCAACAGCGCCTCGGCGACAGGCTTGCCGGTTTGCGATGTGATCGTCTGCGCGATGCGCAGCTTGCGTTCGTTCAGCAAGCTCTGAAAATTCTTAACAATCGCAAGCCGCTGCTTGACGGCAGTTGCTCGCCATTCCGGTTGTGCGGCACGGGCGAGGGCGACACAGTCGTGTACCTGGACAGAGTCCGCGCACTCCAGCTCGCGCAGAATTTCGCCCGTCGCCGGATTCACCGCCTGAATGCGTCGAATGCTAATTTCAGTTCCCACGCTCATGCTTCGGAAAACAACGCCTCAATATTCAACATTTACAAGATACAGACCGTTCGCGGGCGCGGTTGCTCCAGCAACAGAGCGGTCTTTGGCCTGCAGAATTCTACTCACATCCGAAGTGTTCAGAGTACCTTTTCCGGCCAGCAAGAAAGTGCCAATCAAGTTTCGCACCATGTGGTGAAGGAAGCCATTGCCACGCACTTCGTAGATGAATTCAGCGGACTCCTGCCGCCATCTCGAAGAAAAAATTGTTCGTACATTGGCTTGCCTTCGTACACCTTCGTGTCCTTCGTGGTGGTCTTTTTCCGGATCCACCGCCGCAAATGAAGTGAAATCGTGCTCGCCCTCGATCACTGGTGCGGCCTGCTTCATAGCCTCGAAATCCAGAGGGTAAGGGTAGTGCCACACATGCCTGGCGAGAAAGGGCGGGCAGATTGCGGCACGATAGATTCGATAGCGGTAGGTCTTGGCCTTGGCGGACTTGCGCGCATGAAAATCCTCTGGCACTTCGTCGGCTTCCAGCACGCGAATTGAGACCGGAAGAATATCGTTCAACGCAATTACCAGATTCGCCGCAGGAATCACAGAGTCCGTCTGAAAAGTTGCAACCTGCCCCAGCGCATGCACTCCAGCATCGGTGCGTCCCGAACCTTGCGGCAGTACTTTTTCACTGGTAATCCGTCCAATAGCTGACGCGAGAGTGCCCTGAATCGATGGAGCGTCGGGCTGAATTTGCCAGCCGCAAAAATCGGTTCCGTCGTATGCCAGTACGAGCTTCAAGTTGCGCATCGAGAAATCGAATCTTCAGAGTTGCAAGAGCATCCAAGATTACATCGTCGCGCGTGTGTTTGGTGTGCGTCGGCTATACTGTTGCATTCTTTTTCACATAACTTCAAAGTCGGCCGGCATCACGTGCGCACCCAAGGGAACTACGCGGCACACTTTTGCGTAGTGCAGTCTTGGACGCGGAATCTCTTGCCCCGAGGGCCAGAGTCAATCCAGTATCGTTTACGGAGAGAATAGAAATGTTTTCTTGTGCCTTACGGAATAGCCTTCGACAACTGGTCGCGCTCGCCTTAATGTGTGTTTTTCCGGCGGGCCTGATGGCGCAGGATTCGCAGACACAGAATCAGGCAAGCGCGCCATCTGCTTCGCCCAGCAGCCTTCCCCAAGCGCCAGCCACAACTTCACGGCACCAATTTGTGGTGACCGATTATTCGAAACCCCAGCGGTCATTCCCGAATGTGATAGCGCCGTATACGCCGCGCCACGTCCCCGCGCCTGAGCTGGCCAATACTCCGCGGATCGAGCAACTGCAGCGTGATGGCAAGCTGTACCTTTCCATGGACGATGCCGTCGCCCTGGCACTCGAGAACAATCTGGATATCGGGATTTCGCGTTACAACTTCGGGATTGCAGATACGGAAATCCTGCGAGCCAAAGGCGGCTCCAATAATTTCTTCGGCGTCAACGCCGGCATTGTGCAGAATACGCCGGGGGGAGGGGTTGGTGGCCTCGGAGGAAATGTTGGTTCGGGGCCCGGGGGCACCTCCTCAGGACAGGGCGGAATTGGCGCCGGCACATTCGGGGTTGGCGCGACGACAGAGGGCCTCGGTCCACAAATCACCAGCTTTGATCCCATTGTGAGCGCCACCTTGCAAAGTGATCACGCGCGATTCGAATGCAGCAGCCCTTTCTGCGGCTCGGCTCAAAACACCACCACGGCCAACTTCTCATATTTGCAGGGGCTGCAATCCGGCACCAACCTGGGAGTGGGATTTACAAATTCGCGCGTAACCAGCAACAATCCATTTACGACCGTCAGCCCCAACCTGACCTCCGGGTTTAAGTTCCAGGTGACGCAGCATCTTCTGCAGGGTTTTGGATTCGCACCGAACGACCGGCTGATCCGAATCACGAAAAACAATCGCGAGATCACCGACGTGGCATTTCGACTGCAGATCATTACGACCGTCGATCAGATTGAGAACCTGTACTGGAACCTGGTTTTCGCGTATGAAAACGTGAGGGTGCAGCAGGAAGCGCTGGCGTTCGCGCAAAAGACGCTTTCCGATAATCAAAAGCAAGTCGAGATTGGCAGCTTGGCGCCGATTGAGATTGTGCGCGCTCAGAACACGGTCGCCGCAGACCAGGAGAGCCTGATTCAGGCGCAGACAAATTTGGACCTACAACAGCTGCTGATGAAAAATGCATTGAGCCGGACATTGCAAGATCCTGCGCTGGCTAACGCAGAAGTCATCCCCACGACCACGATGGCGCTTCCGCAGCAGGAACCTGTGGTTCCGACGGAAGATCTTGTCAATGAGGCCTTGCAGCACCGAGCCGAACTGGCGGAATCGCGCATTGATTTGAACAACCGTGAGATTACCCAAAAGGCGCTGAAGAATTCATTACTGCCGAGTCTGGATTTCTACGCCTATTACGGTGGCTCGGGGCTGGGCGGCGCCCAAAATCCAAGCTATGTCTGCTTGAGCCCACAATCGGCGGCCTCGGGTTTCTGCCAAGGTTTTAACGGGGCCATACCCCCGGTTTCCTACGGCAGCACGCTGAGTAAACTGGTTGACTCGACCGCTCCCGACAAAGGCGCCGGTTTTACTCTTAATATTCCTATCCGCAATCGCCAGGCGCAAGCGTTGCAGGTTCGTTCGGAACTGGAATATCGCCAGTCACAGATGCGCCTGCAGCAGATCGAAAACCAGGTCCGGATAGAAGTGCGTAACGCGCAGTTCTCGGTCACGCAGAATCGTTCTGCCGTTCAGGCTGCTCAAGCGGCAGTTGAATTAGCCAAGCAGTCGCTGGATGCGGAACAGAAAAAATTCAGGTTGGGAGCTTCGACTTCTACCCTGGTACTGCAAAACCAATCGGGACTCGCTACGGCGGAGTCGAACCTGGTTTCAGCAGAAGCAGCTTATGAAAAGGCGCAGATTGAACTCGACCGTGCGACTGGTCTCCTGCTTGAACACGCTGGCATCGTGATGTCGGATGCGGTGAAAGGTGAAGTGACCCATATGCCAAAGGTGCCGTTTGTTGCTCCTCGCGCAGACGTGAGCTCGGGTATGCCGGCCCAGTCCGCGCCTCAGCCTGAATCTCAGCCACAACCGGCGCCGCAACCTCAGTAAAGCCGGTCAACACCCCATCCTGTCGCAAAAGCGCGACAAGGATGGGGAACCGCTTCATAGACCCATAACTTCCTCGGACCTTCGGTTCCGAGGAAGCTGTATTTGCCGCCAACGCGCAGACCTCGCGATCGCGAAAAATGACTCTTCCCTCTTTATAAATCTTTACGTTCCGCATCGACTGCGGAGTGAATCTACACTGGAGCGTCCGAACTCGGGACGTGCGCATGGTTTGCGCATCCAATTCTGGTTCAAAAACTCTGAACATCTGCTAATGAGAGGAAGAAAAATGTCAGGATTGAAAGCTCTTGCCCCAGTGGCCTTTCTTTGCATGCTTGTGCCTGCGATTCAGGGTTGGTCACAGCAACCGGCGCCTTCATCCACGCCGCCAACTGACACATCATTGCCTGCGGCCCCGCAGACTCAGCAAGCGCCACCCCAGCATTTGATTCATGACTATTCGAAATCGGCCCGGCCCTTCCCTGACGTGTTCGCTCCTTATAAGCCGCGTCATGCGCCAGATCCGAACCTGACCAACACGCCGCGTATCGATCAACTCGTGCGCAACGGAAAGATTTACATTTCCATGGATGACGCCATCGCGCTGGCACTGGAAAACAATCTTGACCTGGAGCTCGCGCGCTACAACCTGAACATCGCGGATACCGATATTCTGCGGGCCCGCGCGGGATCGAGCATTCTTGGTGTCAACACCGGCATTGTTCAAAACACACCGGGCGGCGGCGTTGGCGGACTGAGCGGCACTGTGGGATCGGGCACAGGCGGGACCAGTGTGGCTGCCGGAGGGGCGGGCACGGGGACAAATGGCCTAGTGACTTCAACTTTGGGCATCGGTCCGCCGATCACCAGTTTCGATCCGACGATCACGGGAACTTTGCAAATGGATCGCGATTACGTCCTCTCAAGCAGCGCCCTCAGCGGACGCGCAGTCACAAACAACAACACCGGCGTCGCCGACTTCACCTATCAGCAGGGCTTCCACACAGGAACAAATCTTTCGCTCGGCTTCAACAACAGCCACCTCACCACCGACAATCCGCTAAGCGCGCTCAGCCCGACCGTAAGCTCGGCGCTTCAGTTCAGAGTCACGCAGGAACTGCTTCAGGGCTTCGGATTCCTGCCCAACACTCGCTTCATTCGCATCGCCAAAAATAACCGTGAAATTTCCGATGTCGCCTTCCGGCTGCAGGTACTTACAACCGTCGACCAGATCGAAAACCTCTACTGGAACCTGGTTTATGCGGTTGAAAATGTGCGAGTACAGCAGGAGGCCCTGGCGTTTGCGCAAAAAACTCTGTCGGACAACGAAAAAGCTGTGCAGGTTGGCACATTGCCTCCCATCCAGGTGGTGAGTGCGCGGAGCACGGTGGCCAGCAATCAGCAGGCGCTCACCGTCGCCCAGACGAATCTGGAGCTGCAGGAACTGCTGATGAAGAATGCACTCAGCCGCAACTTGCACGATCCCGCTCTGGCCGGCGCGGACGTTATCCCCACGTCGACGATGCAATTGCCAGCGCAAGAACCGGTTATCCCGACAGAAGATCTGATCGACGATGGCTTGCAGCACCGGGCGGAACTGGCGGAGTCGCGCATTGATTTGACCAGCCGCGATATCAATATCAAAGCTGTCCGCAATGCCATGCTACCGTCGCTCAATCTGTATGCGTATTACGGCGGGAGCGGATTAGGCGGCGATCTGAATTCCGGCGCGAACTTTTGCGGCCCCACCACTTCCGGTGTTTGCATCAGCCGCAACCGCATCCCCGCCCGCTTTCTGGCAGGGCCTGTGGGTTATGGCGACACTCTCAGCCAGCTGGTGAACTCGACTGCCCCGGACAAAGGCATGGGAGTGAGCTTGACGATCCCCCTGCTCAATCGCACCGCACAAGCCAACCAGCTGCGCGCGGAACTGGAATTTCGCCAGGCACAAGTTCGCTTGCAGCAACTGGAAAATCAGATTCGCATTGAAGTACGAAACGCGCAGTTTGATGTGCAGCAGAACCGGGCCAGCGTTGATGCCGCGCAAGCCGCAGTCACATTAGCGCGCCAGACGCTGGATGCCGAGCAGAAAAAGCTCGAGGCCGGTGTTTCGAATCCGACCGCTGTGTTGCAGATGCAGGCTTCGCTGACCACGACGGAATCAACTCTGGTCTCGGCCATGGCGGCTTACGCAAAGGCCCGTGTCGAACTCGACCGCGCCACCGGGCTGCTGCTGGACAATGCCGGAATCGTAATGTCGGACGCGGAGAAGGGCGAAGTCACACACATGCCGAAGACCCCGTTTGTCGAGCCAAGGGCGGAGGTACAGCCGAGCGCGCCGTAGCTGCCTTGACCGAGCGTGGAAGAGCGGCGCAAACGACCAATCGGACGAAGACCAATTGTGTTCAGGTTGCACGCACATTTATGCTCGTTGCGTGCGAATCTCGATTGCCTTGATCACGCTCAACGAGGAAGCAAACCTTCCGCGCACGCTCGAAAGCGTGATGCCGATTGTCGGCAATGGCAATGGCGAGATCATCGTGGTTGATTCAGGCTCAACCGACCGCACGCTTGAGATAGCTCGCTCGTTCGGTGCGAAAATCTTCATCGGGCCCTGGAAAGGTTTTGCCGGGCAAAAAAATTCTGCCATGGAGAAGGCGGCGGCGGACTGGGTACTTCAGTTGGACGCGGATGAAGCGCTTGAGCCTCTGTTGGCCGACGAAATAATGCTTGCGGTTGAAAGCAGTCCGTTGCAGGGTTTCTGGATTCCGCGCAAGAATTATTTTCTCGGCCGCTGGATCAGGTACGGTGGCTTTTATCCCGACCGCAAGTTACGCCTCATTCGCCGCGGTGCAGGAAAATTTGAAGAATATGGCGCGCATCCCACGATCAAAGTGAATGGGCCGACCGGGCAGTTGAAGCACGCGCTCATTCATAACGCCTATCCTACCTTGCGCGGCTACATCGATCATATGAACAGCTATTCGTCGTCGGGTGCGGAGGTCGCGGTGGTGAAAGGCCATCGCGGCTTCAATCTGATCAACATCGTTCTGCGTCCCAAGCTGACGTTTCTGTACAACTACATTTTTCGTCTGGGATTCCTCGATGGGCGGGAAGGCTTTTTGCTGCATGCCTATCACGCGGTTTACGTTTCGTGGAAGTATGCGAAGGCGTGGGAGTTGGCGAGAAAGGCTAATAACCACGAAGGACACTAAGGAACACGAAGGAAACCATGAAGTCACAAGTCCATTGTTTGCGGGCGGGGTGGTGGATCATGGAGGCAGAGCCCACTTCTCGGGTTAGAGCGTTAGCGTTTTAGTTTTCCTTCGTGTTCCTTCGTCGTGTCCTTCGTGGTCAATTCGTTTTCTCGCCCTTCGTGGTAAATGACTTCCCGACCAAGCGGTCGCTTTCACAACTTGCCCACAGTGAGCCCGTCTCCTATCATCCAATCAGTAACTATGGCAAAGAAAAACGCGCCTGGGGTGCCGGAAAGCCCGATTTCAGAGATCAACGAAAACCGCCGCCCTTCCGACTCCGAAAAGCGCTGGGCTGAGAAGACTCTGCTTCGTTCTCTTGAGAAGGCTCCGGAAAAGCCGATCGGCGCACCCACCGGGGTGAATCTGGACGAGCACGGTCGCGCGCGCTTCACTACGATTTCTGGAGTTCCAATCCGCCGCCTGTACACCGAAGCTGATCTTCCCGAAGATTGGGATTACGAGAAATATCTCGGCTATCCCGGGCAGCCGCCTTTTTCGCGCGGCATTCACGCCACTGGATATCGCGGCAAGCTTTACACCATGCGTCAGTTTTCCGGGTTCGCGTCGCCGGAGGAAACTAACCAGCGCTACAAATATCTGCTGGAACACGGGGGCAGCGGCCTTTCGGTGGCTTTCGATCTGCCCACGTTAATGGGATACGACTCTGACCATCCTGCGAGCGAAGGCGAAGTCGGCAAGTGCGGCGTGGCTATCGATTCGCTCGAAGACATGGAGATCCTGTTCAACGGAATCGACCTTGAGAAGACGACGGTCTCGATGACCATCAACTCGCCGGCTTCGGTGCTGTGGGCGATGTACCTGGTGGTCGCGGAGAAGCAAGGCGCGGACTGGACAAAAATTTCCGGCACCATTCAGAACGACATTCTGAAGGAGTACATCGCGCAAAAGGAATACATATATCCACCCGCGCCATCGATGCGCCTGGTCATCGACACTTTTGAGTTTGGGTCGAAATTCACGCCGCGATTCAACACCATTTCGATCAGCGGATATCACATTCGCGAGGCCGGCTCAACCGCGCTGCAGGAGCTGGCTTTCACCCTGTACGACGGCATCGAATACGTTGAGTGGGCGCAGCGGCGCGGACTGGATGTCGACGAATTCGGGCCGCGTCTCAGTTTCTTTTTCAACGCCCACAATGACTTTTTTGAAGAGATCGCCAAGTACCGAGCGGCGCGAAAAATCTGGTATCGGGTGATGAAAGACCGCTTTGGCGCGAAAAATCAGCGGACCTGGCTGATGCGGTTCCACACGCAGACCGCCGGCGTATCTTTGCCGGCGCAGCAGCCGATGAACAATATTGCCAGAGTGGCACTTCAGGCCTTGGCGGCGGTGCTCGGAGGAACGCAATCGCTTCACACCGACGCCTACGACGAAGCTCTGGCCCTTCCCACCGAAGAGGCCGCTCGCATCGCACTCCGCACGCAGCAGATCATCGCATACGAATCCGGAGTGACCCACACCGTGGATCCGCTCGGCGGATCGTACTTCCTCGAAAATCTGACTCTGCAAATGGAGAGTGGCGCGCTCGACTACTTCGGAAAGCTCGATGCTATGGGCGGAATGGTCAAGGCAATCGAGCGCGGATATCCGCAGAAAGAGATTGCCGAAGCCTCGTACCAGTTCCAGCGTGCAGCGGAAGCGAAAGAGAAGGTCATCGTGGGCGTGAATGAATTTGTGGTGGAAGAAGAGTCGCCGACTACTCTCTATATCGATGAATCGGTCGGGCGGCACCAATCAGAAAAATTGAAGATCTTGCGCAGCCGGCGCTCGAATGACGAAGTGCAACGGCGGCTCGATGCCCTGAAGAAAGCTGCTTCGCAGAATCCACGCGCCGAATCAAACGGAAATGTTTCTTCTGAGAACACTATGCCTTACATTATCGAGGCGGTTCGCGCTTATGCGACCATCGGGGAGATCTGCGACGCCTTGCGCCAAACCTACGGGACTTACACCGAAGTCAGCGTGACCTAAGAGGAATAAATGAGACTCATCCTTTTGGCTTGCTGTGTGTCACTTCTGTTTGCGAATGCAACTTCGATTGCCCAAGGCCCCAAAGACGTGAATTTATGCCAACTTGAGCAGAACGCTCTTCAATTCGACAATAAGTTGGTCACAGTACGGGCCGTTGCAAACCTTGGGTTCGAGGACTTTACCTTGGGCGGCGCCGACTGCAAGACTGACAACTCCGTATGGCTCACGTTCGGCGGGGATGTTTCGGATATCGCCACTTATTGCTGCGGCGATCACTCCCGCACACCGGGCCAAATGCTTAAGATTGATGGCGAACCTATTTCACTGCTGAAGGACGCCAATTACAAACATTTTGTACATTTTCTGGAAGCCAGCAGAAATCGGTTACCCGACGGCGAGCGATGCTTTTACAGGTGCAACTTTTATCGCGTAACGGCAACATTCGCTGGACTGTTCTTGGCAAAAACCGGTGACCGTGGATATGGGCATCTCGGCTGCTGCAATTTGCTGGTCATCGAGGAGATCAGTGATGTCTCTGCACAGCGGACGGCTGTTCCAGCCGGCGGCAGCTTCAAATGCAGCACCGAGGTGTGGAAGCCCCAAACGAACAAGCTGGAGGCCTTAGCTCGGCTAGATGCTTGCAAGTCAGAATGCGATGAGCCAATGCAGGCAGTGGTCGCGCAAGCCGCATCGCATTGGAAGCAGAAAGTTCGTGTGTCAGAAGGCGTGGTCACTAACGAACAAGACTCGACTTCACGGCCTCCCAGAGATGTTCTGAAATGGACGTCGGAGGACTATTTAGACCAGTACACGGTTGCAGAGCCCGGTCAGGCTGGTGATTCGATCACCCAGCAAATCTGTGATCCCATCACTCCGCCGCTGCCGGATTCTGCGATCATTTCTTGTGACGAACACGCGTTGTCATATGAATGGAGCGGCGCTCGCCAGCGCAAATTCGAGCGCTTGATCGATGGGGGCCAATACGCCGCAGCAGAGGCAATGACCGCTGCAGCAGCAGAAAAACTGTCGTCTCAAGGCGATCAGTCATGGCGAAAGCAGAAGGTAGGGACAGCCGCGCATGTCGTGCTAAGTCGCCAGACTCAGCGCTGGGGCATCAGCGTGGATCCTGACTTACAGGCGGACAAGTGTGACACCCAGAGCCTGGAAGAACAGAGCTATTCGTATACCAGCTGTGCCTGGTACTCGACGGATGGGATGCAGGAGTTCGGCGTGACTTTATTGAAAAGAAAGGCGACTCCGGCGAGTGGTCAGACCCGATGACTTTTAAGTGGTGTGAGCGCTCGCGTTTGTCACACCGAACCGCCTGCCGACGTGGCGCCTTTGTCCACAGAGGAAAGGCGGCCAAAATAAAAGCCGCGCTAACTATCTCGCTCCGTGCTGCTGCTGGTACTGTTCGCCTCCTCGATCTGTCGCATGGCCTGGTGCCACCATCTGCATCGCCTTCTCGCGATGACCACCCTTGTTCGCCGCAGCTTTCTCCAATTCTGCCTTCGGTGCCGAACCACACACAGTTAACCGCCTTAACTCTGGACAAGGCAGAGGCTCAAGCAAGACCGAGTTGATGATGGTGAAGATCGGCGTTTCGCGCATCAAGTGTACTTTTCGATCACAAACCGAGTCTGTCACGGATGAATCGAGACCGCTGGGATAAAGATCAAATATATCTCCAGTTGTGACACACGTAACTTTGGTTTCTGTAAGCAGAGTTCTAGACTCGCTGTATGCGTGAGTCGATCATCAAACCCGCCGTCCGGAAGGTCTTGCTCTGTTGGCTGGCTGTACTTTGCGCCATTCTGGTGTACATGGTCGCGTCCATGGGCCCATCGCGCGCTCAGCAACCCGAGCAGCCGCCGCAAGATCAGGCTACCGCACCAATTGCCCTGCCGGGAACACCCATTCCGCCCGATCACTCCAAGCTCTCCGAACACAACATCCTCTGGCTGAAGACGCAACCTGCGCAGGAGCAGATGGAATTTCTCTTCGGCGCTGCCATCAATCACGACCAGGGTGCGACGAACTTGATTGCGGAATATACGGAGTCATGGAGCGGGAAGCTGAAACGAACTCAGCGCTGGCAAGATTTGGAAACTACCGCACTCTACTCGAATGATCTGCGGGTACGGGCCGCAGCCATTGAAATCAATCTCGTGGTCAATAGTTTTGAAAAGACCGATGACACTGCTTCACGGCTGATGGAAGCGGCGGAGCAGCAGCCGAGCAGCCGTCCCTGGTACGAGTGGGAGCTTGGAATGCTGGCCAGCCGGGGAGTACAGCCTGAGCCTATTCACGAATGGCTTGCCGCATCCCTGCACGATAAAGATCAGCAGGTACGCTTCTGGGCGGTCGAGGGACTGGCGCACATCGGGACCGAAGACACCATCAAGAATTTTCTCGACGTTCTGCGCAACGACCCGTCGATGGAGGTGCGTGAGCGCGCCGGATGCAGCCTGGCAAAATCCGGAATGCTTACCCGCGAGCAGCGCATGAAGGCAGTCCCGGGCCTTCTGGAACTCACCGACGATCCCGCTCTTAACGCGACCACTCGCTCCTGGGTTTACCAGGCTCTTCGTGAAATTACGGACGAGAGTCTCCCCAATGATCCCGCCACCTGGCGCAACTGGTATTCAAGCAGCGGGACGAAAAAGATGGAGCAGTTCCGGCAGGGCGAGTCCTGGGCGCTACTCGGGAACAACTAATGTGAATCGTGGTGCTGCGGTGCTCCTCCATGTTAGTACCGCGTAGTCTGAGACACACAAAATAAGTTCTAACTAACGGCGATGCTGGTAATACTGCTCGCCTTCCTCAACCTGCCGCATTGCCTGGTCCACTAGTTGCATTGCCCTCTCTCGATGACCGCCTTTGTTCGGGGCAGCTCTCTCCAGCTCTGCCCTGGCTTGCTGCAGGTGCCCGTAGGCGGCGCTCATGTGAGGCTCGTGAATGGCCATCTGCCGGTCTTGCGCGTGCACAACGGAATAAATGCTCAATCCCGCCAGAACCACCAAGGCGCTGCACGTCGCAGTAAATTTCTTACGCATAGATATTCCTCCTGGATTCTCAAACAAAAACGGCATTCTGAGACGCCGCGGCGTCGGGTCGGGTTGCTCAGTTAGCGAGAGTTATCGGCAACGGCGACTCTGCTAAACTGGCCCGCTCGCCCACAGGCTGATTCGTCTCATGGATTACGTTCTCGGCATCGATGTTGGAACCGGTGGCACTCGCGCAGTTTTGGTTGACCGCGACGGAGCAATCGCAAGCTCTGCAACCTGCGAGCATATTCCCTTCGCCTCTCCTCACACTGGATGGGCGGAGCAAGACCCGCACGACTGGTGGCGAGCTGCTGGGTCAGCAATCCGCGCGGTACTCTCGAATGTTTCCGACGCAAAAGTGAGCTGCGTCGGACTCGCCGGCCAGATGCACGGCGCGGTTCTTCTCGACGAGAAAGATGAGGTGCTCCGCCCCGCGCTCATCTGGTGCGATCAGCGCACGCAAGCCCAGTGCGACTGGCTAAATTCGAAACTGGGAGCACAGCGGATTATCGAACTCACCTGCAATCCCGCTCTGGCGAATTTCACCCTGACAAAACTCCTCTGGGTGCGCGACAACGAACCCGAGATATGGGAGCGTTTCCGCCGTGTGCTGCTGCCGAAGGACTACGTTCGCCTGCGGATGACTGGTGCGCACGCCATGGATGTGGCAGATGCTTCGGGCACGCTGATGCTCGACGTCGCCCAGCGCCGCTGGTCTGCAGAAATGATGGCAGCCGCGGGGCTGCCGCTGAGCTGTCTGCCAAAACTCTACGAGTCGCCGGAAATTTGCGCGCGAGTTTCTGAGTCAGGCGCGGCCCACACGGGTCTGAAACCTGGCACGCCCGTGGTGGCTGGCGCCGGAGACCAGGCCGGTGGCGCGGTGGGAATGGGAATCGTCCGCGCAGGAGCGGTGAGTGCAACCATCGGGACCTCCGGCGTAGTATTCGCCGCCACTGATTCACCTGCAATGGACGTGAAAGGCCGCGTGCACACCTTCTGCCACGCGGTGCCTGGCCGCTGGCATGTGATGGGGGTCACCCAGGCAGCAGGCTTGTCGTTACATTGGCTGCGCGACCTGCTGAAAAATTCCGGCAATCTCTCATACGATGAGCTCACGCGTGAAGCCGCGGCCGTGCCCGCGGGTTCCGACGGCGTTCTATGGGCGCCGTATCTCATGGGCGAACGCACTCCGCATCTGGATCCAAATGCGCGCGGCACACTCACCGGACTCGCCGCCAACCATACGCGTGGCCACATCGTGCGGGCTGTGCTTGAAGGTGTGGCGTTCAGTCTGAAAGACACGTTTTCACTATTTGCCGAGATGCATGTCCCGGTGGGAAACGTGCGGCTCGGGGGCGGCGGCGCGCGTTCCAGCTTATGGCGGCAGATCCAAGCCGATGTGTACGGACGAGAAGTCGAAATTCTCGCGGCAGAAGAAGGCGCTGCTTACGGCGCTGCGCTGCTCGCAGGAGTGGGGGCGAAATTCTGGAGTTCGGTCGAGCAGGCTTGCGACGCGGTGGTGAAAGTCCAAACGCGGGTGCAGCCGAATGGCGCCTCGTCCTCAACCATGCAGAAGCAGTATGAGAATTACCGGCTGTTGTATCCCGCTATGAAACCGCTGTTCGCACGCATGGGCTAGCGGTCGGCCTGAAGCGAACAAATCCTGTGCGGTCCCCGAATGCTCCCTCACCGTCGTGCCTGTTATTGTTAAATCATGATCGAAATTTCCTGCGACGGCTTGCTCTTCGATCTGGACGGAGTTCTGGTCGACTCGACTCCCGCCGTGACTCGGGTCTGGGCAAAATGGGCACTGGCCCACGGGTTGGATCCTGCTGAGACTGTCCGTGTAGCGCATGGACGCCCAAGCATAGATACCGTGCGCGACCTGCTGCCCGACGCTGATTTCGAAGCAGAAGACAAGGTCATCCTGCGCGCTGAGATCGCAGATACTGACGGAGTAGTCGCGTTGCCGGGTGTGCGCGAACTTCTGGATTCCCTTCCTGCGAACCGCTGGGCCATAGTGACCTCCTGTAGCCGTCCGCTGGCGGAAGTCCGCCTGAAGACCGCCGGGCTGCCAATTCCACCTCGGTTGCAGACCTCGGATGACATCCGGCGAGGCAAGCCTGATCCGGAGCCATATCTGAAGGGCGCTGCCCTGCTTGGGATTCCTGCCGGCAAGTGCCTTGTATTTGAGGACGCACCCGCCGGGATTCGCTCCGGCAAGACAGCCGGCGCCTCCGTGGTTGCCTTGCTGACTACTTCGCCCGAATCTGAACTCCAGGAAGCAGGCGCCGATTGGATCATTTCCGGATATGGCGACCTAACTTTGCTTCGGTCGAACGGCTCGGCCCCCCTCAAACTGCAAATTAATCGTTGATTTCGCCTCTCCACACCCTCTAGTTGTAAAAAGTTTGTCAAGTAAAGGGAATAAACCGGTTCTTTTGGGTGTCGGTAGTAATCTGATTTATCAGTAGTTCTGCCACCGAAGGTAGATTAAAGAGGGGAATTATGCTGCGCTTTGCTGAGGACGTGCCGTCGCCTGGGTTCCAAAGCCTTCCACAGAAGCTTGGTTACCGAGTAAGCGCTCCATCTGTGGACACCATCCTGGTGGTCGAGGATGACCGCGCGGTTCAGCGGGCGTTAAAGCGTTTGTTTGAAGCCGAAGGCTACGCGGTGAACGCGGTTTCGGACGGCATTGCCGCCGTTGAGCTGTTCCGCGGTTCGCCGTCATCGGCGGTGGTACTGGATTTGCGATTGCCGGGCATTCCCGGTAGGGAAGTTTGCAGTGAATTGAAAAAGCATGCCCCGAGCGTGCCTATCATTGTGCTCAGCGCCGCCAGCGACGTTTCTGATAAGGTCCTGCTGCTGGAGCTTGGCGCCGACGATTACGTCACCAAGCCATTCAGCCCTCGCGAGCTGCTGGCGCGAGTCCGCGCAGCTTTGCGCCGGACCACACGCCCCACGACTACGGAAAAGTTTACCTTCGCCGGCATTCACATCGATTTCACCAAGATGGAAGTTGTCCGCGAAGGCAAGCCTGTGACCCTGACCGCGCAAGAGTTTAAGACCCTCAAATTCATGGTCCAGAATGCCGAACGCGTTATCACGCGCGACGAGTTGCTCAATGAAGTCTGGGGCTACCACAACTACCCTTCCACCCGGACCGTGGACAACCATATCCTGAAGCTGCGGCAAAAGATCGAGAAGGATCCGGCCAATCCGGTGCATTTCCGGACCGTGCACGGTGTAGGCTATAAGTTTGTAAGCTGACGCCAGACACTGGGGAGCCGCATGGTGAGAGCGCGATTACGAACAAAGTTCCTGCTCTCGATGGTTCTTATCACCGCTGGGCTCACTTCGTTGAGCCTTCTGCTGGTGCGGCACAGTGTTCAATCCCAGATCACGCGGGAAATGTTTTCTGACCTGCGCAATTCAGTCAGCACATTCCAGAGTTTTCAGCGCGAAAAGGAAATCACCCTCAGCCATTCCGCGGACCTACTGGCTGACCTGCCCATTCTTCGCGCTCTCATGACGGCGCCCGATGATGCGACTATTCAGGACGGATCGGTTCCCCTTTGGCACTTGGCCGGCAGCGATCTGCTGGTCTTGGCGAACAGCGCAGGCAAGATCGTTGCGCTCAATACCAACACTCCTGGATTCACAGCCGAAATGGCGCAAGTCTCTTTTAATACCTCGCTCGAGAAACAGCAGCGCTGGTGGTTTGGGTCAAAACATCTATATGAAGTCTTCTTAAAGCCGATCTATTTTGGCCCGGCAGCTGAGAATCATCTGCTTGGTTTTCTCGTGATCGGCTATGAAATTGACCAGGCAGTGGCGTCCCAGATTAGCCGCATTGCCGACAGCAAAGTGGTGTTTTATTACGGCGATGCCGTTGTCGCCAGCACGCTAGGTTCGAGCTTGGACGCCCTGGCCCGGCAATCGTTGCCCGCTGCCGGCATTTCGCGACCAACACCCATCCAAATCGGCGATGAACGCTTCCTGGAAAGCACGCTGCAACTGGCTCCGCATGCCATTCCTGCAGTTCAGCTCACGGTCTTGAGGTCCTATGACGAGGCAGATGCGCTGTTGAAGAAGCTGAATCGCCTGCTGCTGGCACTGGGCCTGCTCGCAGTCCTGCTGGGAAGCGCGCTGGTTTTCGTCATCTCACACACGTTCACACGCCCTCTCTCCAACCTGCTGGCTGGAGTATCCGCACTGGAGAAAGGCGATTTTAACTACGTCCTCGATCTGCACAGCCATGATGAAGTCGGCTCGCTCGCACGGGCGTTCGACCGTATGCGAGAAAGCCTGTTGAAGACGCAGCAGAACCTGATCGAGTCGGAGCGCCTGGCCACAATTGGGCGGATGGCCAACTCTATTTCTCACGATTTGCGTCACTCGCTTGCTGCCATTGTCGCGAATGCGGAATTTCTTTGCGAATTGAACCTTTCGGGTGAGCAGCGTGAAGAGCTTTATCAAGAAGTACAGTCGGCGGTACACCGAATGACTGAGCTGATCGATTCCCTGCTCGAGTTCTCGCGTACCAGCAATTCCCTTCGTCCTACTTACGGAAACATTCGGACTGCCGTCGACAACGCGATTCGCGCGCTGCGCGCGAACCCCGAGTTCCACGCCGTGAACGTTCAAGTTCGTCACTCCGGCAGCACTGAAGGCTGGTTCGACCATCGGAAGCTCGAGCGTGTGTTCTTCAACCTATTGCTGAACGCTTGTGAATCCCTGCCCGATCGCTCCGGCCAGATCGAGCTTGAATTGCGTGGTCACGAGCAAGGAGTTGAAATCGTGGTCACCGATCGTGGGCGTGGTATTCCTGACTCCATCCGGAATACACTGTTTGAACCCTTCGTTAGCCTGGGAAAAGAGAACGGGACCGGCCTAGGCTTGACCGTCGTACAAAAGATCGTTCAGGACCACGGCGGTGAGGTCGCGGTCGAGAGCAGTTCTTCGCAGGGGACGGTGTTTCGAATTGCGCTGCCTTTCCCGGCGCCACGTGTGAGCGATACTGTCGCAAATGAAGAGTCGCCCACGGCGGGAATGCAGGTAGGCTCGACGAAGCACGAGTGATTTCCGAGTCCTGATCCTCTGAATTGCAGGCACATTTCTCTTTGGGAGGGCCCCTTGAGCCATTCAACTTCGCTTTCTTCCAGACTTCTGGTTGTGTGCTTGGTATTGGCCAGCGGGAACGGCTTCGTGGTAGCCCAGCAGCCCACGCCACAATCATCCGGGCAGACCCTGTCGCAATCAGTTGAAGAGTTGCGTCAGCAAGTGCAGGAACTGCGCGCGGCGGTTGCGGAGATGAAATCAGAAGCGTCGGAGTACCGGTCGCAAAGCGAGGAGTTGCGCAAAGAACTGCAGAAATTGCGCGCGCCTTCTGCGGCCGCGGGAACTGCGACCGTCGCTTCGTCTAACGAGCCAGGAACAGGATCGAGCGCCTCAACCGAGCACCGGCTTTCAGCAGTCGAAGAAAACACCCAACTTCTGGCAACGGAAGTTCGCACTCAGTACCAAACCAAAATCGAAAGCGCCTCCAAGTATCGGGTAAGGCTCTCAGGCCTGGTGCTCATGAACCTGTTTCGGAATAGCGGATTCGTAGACAACCAGGATTTTCCGACATACTCCGCGTCCGGCAACAACTATGGACGGCGAGAGACTTTTGGCGCAACCCTGCGGCAATCGGAACTCGGTTTGGAGGTTTTCGGGCCACAAATTGCCGGCGCCAAGAGCAGCGGGCAAATCCAGTTTGATTTTGGCGGCGGCTTTCCAGCCAACACCCTCAGCGGGGTAAATACCGGCTTGGTGCGCATGCGCACCGCCAGCATGCGCCTGGATTGGGAAAATACCTCGATTATTGCTGGTCAGGACAACTTGTTTATATCGCCCCTGGACCCGACCTCGTTGGCCTCTCTGGTAATTCCCAGTCTCGGATATTCAGGGAATTTGTGGGCGTGGACGCCTCAATTGAGAGTGGAACGCAGATTCAAGCTGGCTCCAGACCAGATCCTATCGCTTCAAAGCGGAATCCTCGATAACGTTACCGGCGAGCCCTCTCAACTTGGGAACCGTATGCCGCTGGCCGGGGAGAGCACTGCTCAACCTGCATACGCGGCGCGGGCCGGTTGGACGCGGATTATCAACGGAAGGCCACTGGCATTCGGCGCCAGCGGCTATCTATCGCGTCAGCACTGGGGACCGAGGTGGGATGCAACTGGATGGACTGCAGCCACGGATTGGAAAATTCCATTCACCTCTAGATTGGAGCTATCCGGAGAGCTGTTTCGCGGCCTCGCTGCGGGAGGAATCGGCGCCGGCATTGGGCAGTCCGTGGTCTTTGATGCAAATGCCAGTTCAAATCCGCTTGGCTCGAACATTGAGTTTCGCCCCTTGAACTCCGTAGGCGGGTGGTCGCAACTGAAAGTCATTGCTACACCGAAATTGGAATTCAACGGAGTCTTTGGCATGGATAGCCCTTTTTCCGCGGACTTCCGCGGCATCTTAGCCCCAGTCACTCCATACCCGCGGGTGCTGACCTCCAACCGTAGTGAGATGATGAACTTTATCTTTCGTCCACGATCGGATTTGCTGTTATCGGGGGAGTATCGCCACCTTCGGACATCACAAATTGGTGTCATCAACGACGCTGATCAGGTAAATCTGGTTATGGGAGTTCTATTTTGAGGGCACGCCGAATCGGCCGAGTATTACTTATATGCGTTCTCTCGTGCGCCAGTCAGAGATTGCAACTGCAAGCTGACGCTCCCGAGGTCTCACTTTCGGGGCGAGTAAAGATAGTTGAAGGCGAGCACCAGATTGAATCCTCTCACGCGGAAAATGTGGTCGTGTGGTTGAGTGCTGCGGAACCTCAACCTTCGGCGCGACCCTTCTCCTCCTCGCCACTCAGACTAACCCAGCATCATAAAAGCTTTGAGCCACATGTGCTCGTAGTTCCTGTAGGGGCGGTAGTTGAATTCCCCAACCACGATCCTTTTTTTCACAACGTGTTTTCGCTCTTCGAAGGCAAGCGCTTTGATCTAGGGCTTTATGAGGCGGGCACCACGCGGCGGGTGAGTTTCGATCGCCGCGGAATTTCCTACATCTTTTGCAATATTCACGCCGAGATGAGCGCGGTTGTGATCGCGCTGGACACGCCTTACTTCGGAATTTCCAATCGTAAAGGGGAAGTTGTCATTCCACGAGTCCCGACTGGGCGGTACACAATGCATGTCTGGTACGAAACCGCTCTTCCCACCACTCTTGTCGCCATGACCCGAGAGATCACCATCACCCCAGAAAGCTCCACTCTTGGCATCCTGCAGATACCAGCAGGACCGGCGGTAGATGCCGTTAATTCGCATAAGAACAAGTATGGAATGGACTATGAACCGCCAACTCCGGACAGTCCGGGCTATGTTCACCCTTGATTACCGGGAATTGATTTGCTGGCAATTTACTCTGTCTCCAGATCTTTGGACAAAGAATTTACAGAAACGTGACAAACGTACCCCAGGCTTCCCCTAGCCTGTTTTTATTCAGAACGGGTCTTGCTTCGGCTCGTTCCTGGTGGCAGGGTTCCGGAACCCTATTCTGCAAGTAGTAAGCCGTGACTGACGCCAGGATTTTTCGCGAAGTCACGTCGATTTTTATTGACCAATCACCCCTCGGCCAGCTCGAAAGCTGGCCCTTTTTTTGTCCATTAAATCCCTGTACCGCCGGTCAGATCATCCCGCCAAACCGGCACAAACTTGAAAAAAACGATTTTTCCGTCAATTCGTGATAAAAATGGGAGTCTTTTATCGCTTCCTGCGAGGTCCATGCCGGCCTATGGCCATTACTAGCGTGAAAAGTTCAGCAACGGTCTCGACTACCAACCAAGTTGTTCCCAGTTACGTTCCCGCATTGGCGGTGCTCACGACGCTGTTCTTCATCTGGGGATCGTTGACGTCGCTAAATGATGTGCTGATCCCGTTTGCCCAGCATGTATTCAGCCTCAATCTGGCTGAGAGCATGCTCATTCAGACGGCGTTCTTTCTCGCTTACTTCATCATTTCTCTACCGGCAGCGAAGATCATTGATTGGATCGGCTACAAGCGCGCAATCATAGTGGGTCTGAGCACAATGGTCGCGGCATGCTTGCTGGTGTATCCCGCCGCCAAAATTCCTTCTTTCCCCTTCTTTTTAACTGCGCTGATGATTCTAGCCGCCGGGATCACCGTACTGCAGGTTGCGGCCAATCCGTATGTTGCGGTGCTGGGCAGGCCTGAGACTGCATCCAGCCGGTTGAATCTGACGCAGGCTTTTAATTCGTTGGGGACTGCCGTTTTTCCGTTCGTTGGTGCCCGCTTGATCCTGGGGCAAACCGTAAGCGCCGCGGCACAAAGTGCGTCGCAAGACGCGGTGATCAAACTGTATGTTTACTTTTTCGCGATTGTACTGGTGTTGCTGGCCATCTTGTTCGCGGTTTTCCGTTTGCCGAAAATCGAGTCCGCCGAGCGTCATAAGGGCGAAAAAATTAACGACTCCGTTTGGAAACATCCCAACCTGCCTTACGGCGCAATCGCCATCTTCGTATACGTAGGCGCGGAGGTTGCGATCGGGAGCTCAATCGCGAACTATCTCGCTCTGCCTAACATTGGACATTTCGCGTCAAATATTGCCGATCCCGCGACGCAATACCGCGCGGCGCTGGCGGTCGCTGCAAGGTATATTTCGATTTATTGGCTGGGCGCAATGGTGGGACGCTTTATCGGTTCAGCCGTTCTGCAAAAAGTAAGAACCTCGGCTGTGCTCGGATTTTGTTCGCTCATGGCGGCGTTACTGGTTGTCATCACAGTCCTGACCAACGGACACTTCGCAATGTGGACGGTACTTTCAATCGGGCTGTTCAACTCCATCATGTTCCCGTCGATCTTCACCAGCGGCATCGCGGAATTGGGGCCTTTAACCGGCGATGGATCGGGACTCCTGAACATGGCGATTGTAGGCGGCGCCATTATCCCGTGGGTAGTCGGCAGAATCGGGGACGCCATCAACCACTCCTACTATCCTTCAACCATTCAGGGCGAAACCAGTTGGGGACAAGGTATTCACTACGCGCTGATCCTCGCAGCCGTTTGCTATCTCTACATTTTGTTTTATGCGGTCAGCGGCTCTAAGCCGAATAGCGAACGCTACGCCAAGGCGGAGGCGCGCTCTTAGGCGTGGAGAAAAGTTTCTTTGTCGGCGTGGACATCGGCGGCACCAAGGTTGCCGCTGGGCTGGTGAATGGGGTCGGAGAAATTTCCTCGCAGGCGCGCGTCCCCATGGTGTCCACTTCTTCCGCAGCTGACGGACTGCAAGCCGTGCTTGCGGCCATTGCAAAAGTAATTCCCGACCACGGGGCTCATGTCGCCGGAATCGGCATCTGTGCCCCTGGGCCGCTCGATCCAAAAACCGGCATCATTCTCAATCCTCCAAACGTCCCTTGCTGGCGCAACTTTCCGCTCGCTGAATCGGTGCAGAAACTGCATTCCGTCCCGGTCAAAGTTGATAATGACGCTAATGCCGCTGCTCTCGCAGAAGCCCGCTGGGGAGCGGCGCGCGGCTACAAGCAGGTTTTCTATGCCACGATCGGTACCGGCATCGGTACGGGCATCGTTTTCGACGGAAACATTTATCACGGACGCACCGGCTCCGCAGGCGAGGGCGGACATGTGAGCATCGACTATCATGGCCCACTGTGCCGCTGCGGCAAACCTGGATGCATTGAGATTCTTGCCTCCGGAACGGCAATTACGCAGCGCGCACGGGAGCGAGTTTCTGCCGGAGAGAAATCCTGCATGTTAGAGCTCGCGGGCGGAGAGAGTAATGCCATCACGGGCGAAATTGTTGCACAGGCCAGCGCGGCGGGAGATCCACTGGCGAAAAGGATCCTTGGCGAGGCATCGGAAATGCTCGCGGTCTGGCTGAGCAATATGATTGACCTGCTTGATCCAGACGTGATCGTCATAGGCGGGGGAGCGGCAGCCCTCTATCAACCGTTCTTCGATCAGATTCGCGCGCGTGTGGCGAAAATTACGCTCAATCCGCGCGCGATGGAAGTCCCGATTGTGCCTGCCCGTTACGGCGCGGATTCCGGCATTGCAGGCGGCGCTGCGTTGTGCGCTTGAAAATTCATTACTGGCAACCAGAAGCTTCGAGGACATCCAATGCTCTTAAAGCACATGCTGTGGGCTTTTGTTCTGGCGATAGTTCTTGCAACCTTTGCTTCTGCGCAGTCTGGCATTGTTGTTTTTTATGAAGGCGGATTCCCTTCCGCCGATTCCGCGCCGGTGCCCGAAGCTCTGTTGCACCACGTATTCTCCAATGCTCAGTTCGCCTCGACCGCTGAACTGAGGGGCCGCCTGACCTCTGCAAAACTCCTGGTTCTGCCCTACGGTTCAACGTTTCCCGAAGGGTCGTGGGGCGATATTTATAACTTCCTTCAACGCGGCGGCAATCTGCTGGTGCTTGGAGGACGTCCGTTCACTCGCGCCGCTTACCGAGATGGCTCAAGTTGGAAGCTGCGGGATTACAGCGTTCGCTACACCCGGCCGCTGATGATCGATCAATATCAGGAGACGCCCGGGTCGCAGGATTTGAAGTTCGAGTCGAATCCCGACATTCCGCTTGGTTTGCCGCAGTTCGCGTGGAACAAGGGATTCAGCCCCATCATTCATTTGAGCGCCGTCGATCTTTACAATCGCGGCGGCTCGGCGGGATCGATCGATTCGAATCTTGATGCGCTTGCTTGGGGAACAAAAGATCGTCGCCGCTTGTCTGCGCCGGTGATCCAGATCGATCATCTGCGAAACGGGTTCGATGGCGGAAGATGGATTTTTGTGGCTGCGGAGCTTGGAGCGGATTCTTATTCGGGTGCGGCCGCTGGAGAACTGATTTCAAAAGTTGCTGACCAGGCATTGCGGGGCGCGGAGGAGTTCACAGTTCGGCCCGTTCTGCCGCTGTATTTACCGGGAGAGCCGGTCGCGCTTGAATTTGGCTGGGAACCAAAAGAGGTAAACCGCACGGCCGTCTACACGAGCGGCAAAAATGGTGAGCCGATAATGATTGCCGTGCAGGGTGGAAAAACCAGCGTGACCGCTCAAATTTCGACGTTCCCTGAACAAAACCGGCAAGCTCGGTCTGAGATCACTGTGCACCTGCCTCTGCTGTCGTCGCCCATCCTGCTACCTGCTCCGCGTGAGAAGGGACTTCATTTTATCGAGGCGCAACTCATAGAAGACGGGAAAGTCCGCGCCATCTACCACTCCGCTTTTTGGATTCGCGACCTCGACGATCTGCGTTCCGGCCCCAAGCTCGGCGTGAATCAAGATTATTTTGAACTCGACGACAAGCCGCTCGCAGTGATCGGCACGACCTACATGTCGAGTGAAGTGCAGCGGCTTTATTTCGATCATCCCAATGTTTACGTCTGGGACCGCGATTTGCGCCAGATCCACGATGCCGGCTTGAACATGATCCGCACCGGCTGGTGGACGGGCTGGGACAAATTTGCCGATGAGAACGGCGTGCCCTATGAGCGCACTCTGCGCACGCTCGAAGCCTATTTGATGACCGCCCGCAGATACGGCTTGCCAGTGCAGTTCAACTTTTTCGCGTTCTTGCCGGAAGTTCTTGGAGGAGTGAATCCGTATCTCGATGCGGAAGCGGTTCGCAAACAACGAACTCTGATCTCTTCTGTTGCGGCACGCTTCCACGATGTACCCTTTCTTGCCTACGACCTGATCAATGAGCCGAGTTTCTCAAAACATCTCTGGACGATGCGGCCGAATGGCGACTGGATTGAAACGCAGAAGTGGAATGAATGGCTGAACGCGCACTATCCCAATCGCGAGGCGCTGGCGGCAGCGTGGAATGTGCCGATCAACTCGCTACAAGGCCAGATACCGCTACCCGAGGACTCTGACTTCAATCCGCGTGGTATGTACAACGGCCACAACTCCCTCAAGATTTACGACTACGAAATGTTTGCGCAGGAAAGTTTTGCGCATTGGGTTGAGGAGATGCGCGATGGCATTCATGAGTCTGGTTCGCAACAACTCATCACCGTTGGGCAGGACGAAGGTGGGTTTCAAGATCGGCTTTCTCCCGCGTTCTTCGCGTCTTCCGTTGATTTCACTACCAACCATTCCTGGTGGCAGAACGATTCCCTTCTCTGGGACTCACTCGTTGCCAAGCAGCCCGGCAAAGCCATGCTCATCCAGGAAACCGGGTTGCAGCGCGAATTGAATCTTGACGAAACCTCGCGGCGTACACCGGAGAGCGAAGCCGCACTGTTTGAACGCAAAGTTGCGATGTCATTTGTGCAGGGCTCGGGCGCGATCGAATGGTTGTGGAACACGAATTCTTATATGACCGAGGGTAACGAAACTCCCATCGGAGCTGTTCGCGCAGACGGCACCGAAAAGCCCGAGGCCACGGTCATGCGTAATTTCGCAAAATTCGCGGCGCAGATAAAAGATCACTTGCGCAATCCGCAGCCGGCCCAAGTCGCAGTGATAGCCTCGCAAGCAGCGCAGTACTCGGCGCTCGCCGAAGCACAGATCGAAGCGCAACGAAAATCGGTGCGTGCACTGGCGTATTACGATCACGTGACTCCGTACATCGTTTATGAGAATCAGATCGACAAAATGGGATCGCCGAGATTGGCGGTCCTGCCCTCGGCGCAAGCTATTACCGAAAAGACCTGGCAGGCGCTATTGAAATACGTTGACCGCGGCGGAAACCTGCTTATTACTGGTCCGGTGGATCGCGACGAACATTGGCAAAAAGTAAATCGCGCAGGGGAAATAGTTCCTGGAGCAACCGCTCAGCCGCTCACTTTCCACACGGCCCAACAAGCGACAAATCAAACTGGAAAGATCGCGTTGGATCTGACGTTTAGCCAGGAGGTACAAAGCTGGATGGAGTGTCTGCATTTCCCCGATGGATCGTCTCTGAAGCAGGCAACGCGCGGAAAAGGAGCCATCGTCTGGGCGGCCAATCCGGTCGAGCTAGCGCAGGATGAGCTTTGGACTGGACTCTTGTATTCGCCAGTTGCAGGTGCGGCGGGCATTCAGCCGCAATTTGATGAAGTTCGGCCGCTCTCTCCCGGCGTCATGGTGTATCCCATGCCGCTCGAAGATTCGGTCTTGTACATCTTCGTCTCTGATTACGCCAGCGACAGCCAGATCGATGTGCGCGATAAAAGCACGGGAATACGCATAACCTTCACACTTCCGGCTGAACACGCGGCGCTCGCGTTGATCGGAAAGAAAGAAAAGTCTGTAATCGCGAAATACGGCTTTTGACCGTCGTCGCAAGGATTTCTACCACTAAGGACACGAAGTTACACGAAGGAACCCAGGCAGCTTAGTGTGCGGGTGCAGGCTGCGTTTGCGGACTCGAGAAATCAACTTTTGGAACCGTGCGCGAGGCTTCAGTAGCCTGGAAATATGCGGTATTCGGCTTGAATCCTGCCCATTGCGCAAACACGCTGTTGGGGAACTGCTGCACGTAGGTGTTGTAATCCTGCAAGGTATCGTTGTAGCGCTTGCGCTCGACGGAGATGCGGTTTTCCGTGCCGGCAAGTTCATCTTGGAGGCGCAGGAAGTTTTCACTCGACCGTAACTGCGGGTAATTTTCGGCGATAGCAAGCAGTCGCCCCAGAGCACCATCCAGTCGCTGATTGGCAGCGATCTTATCGGCAGGTGCCTGCGCCGAGAGCAGCTGCGAACGCGCCTGTGCGATCTCTCCAAACACCGCCTGCTCTTGCTTGGTAATTCCCTTCACGGTTTCGACCAGGTTCGGGATCAGGTCGGCGCGCCTCTGCAACACTACGTCCACCTGTGACCACGCCGACTTCACTGCTTCATTTTTCGCCACCAGAGTATTTTTCACGCTCACGTACTTACTAAACGCGAGCAGCAACAAGACCGCAATCGCGATTAGAACAATCGTAAATTTGCTCATGAGATATCCCTCGATCCTGGCGATCTAAATACTTTGACGCGAACTCTGCATTGTATCTACTGACGCGGAAACTTTCTCGATTGCGCTTAAATATTGCTGAACGACCCCGGAAACCGACAGTTGTTTTCTGTCGAGCTTCTGCGCGCGTACGTCCATTAGTTGTACGAATGGCGAAGCATCGAAGTTCAACCGCGTCGAAAGCTCAGTGACGGCTTCCCGAGAGTGCTTTCGGCCCTGCTCACCCATCTCGACCAACACGTGTCTAAACAGAGTGGTGAATGAAGACAACGAATGCAGCATTACTTCCCACAATTGCTTGTCTTTGTTCGCCGCCAGCAACAGATGCTGTCGCAGTAGAACCAGCTTTTCCCGCAACTCGTAACGCAACTGAAATAAATGAAATGCCATTGGCACCCGCAAGCTTTGCAGCACGTCGTCTCCGTACAACACGCGATAGCGCTGCTTCATGTCGATAAATTCGATGGAAAAAACAGCCGCCGACGCGCGCAGTTCTTCGGCGGTCAGGATCAGCGGCGGATGGTGCTTCTTGCCGCGCCACCACTCGGCGACTTGAGCGATTTTCGCCAGCAAAGCGAACGACGAATCACGAACGATGCAGAGCAAATTCAAATCCGAATATTCAGGATGGAATTCGCCTTCCGCTGCCGAGCCGTAAAGTATCACGCTGGTGATGTTGTCGCCCGCAGCCGCGCGAATCTTGCTGACGAATTCGTTCGTGAGTTCTGTCTTTTTATGATTGGCCATGCTCTCTCCTCACCAGCCGCCAAACGATCCGCCACCACCTGTAGATCCACCGCCGAATCCCCCAAAACCACCGCCCCCGCCACCTCCGCCGAAACCACCACCGCCGAACCCGCCGCCGCCCCAACTGCTGCCGCGATATCCGCCGCCGAAATTGCTGAATAGCAGCAGCCAGAAAATGCTTCGCAGCGGCGTGGCTAAAACAATAATGATGATGACAATCAATACCAATATTCCGCCAAGCGAAATTCCCGCAGAGGGTCGTTCTGAGCGCGTGGGCTGCTCTGCTCCGGTCAGTTCAATTCCAGCATCCTTCGCGATCACGTCGGCAACCCGCAACGTCATCAGCCGCACCGCTCCGTCGTAATCTCCTTGCTTTAGCAGTGGGAAGGCTTCGCGACGAAAGCCGCCAACCTTGCCGTCAGGAAGTATCGGCTCTAAGCCGTAGCCGACTGAGGTCCCGTATTTGCGGTCCTTTATAGCGAAGATAATCAGGGCGCCCCGATCAGTTGATTTGGCGCCAATCCCCCATGCCTGATAAAGCGCCACGGCATAGTCGAAAATGTCCTTGCCATCTGTGGAATTGACCGTGACCACCGTGACCTGGGCGTGCGCCTTCTCGTCCAGTTGCCGGCAGACGTCGTTCAGCTCAGCGACCGTCTGATCGCTGAGTACGTGCGCGAAATCGTTGACGTAATTCGAGGGACGGAGTTGGGAGACAGGCTCGGCCCGTACTAAGACTGCGGCAAATAGAAGAACCGCTAGAAGGATTCGTGCCCGAGCCATCGCGGTGATTGTACAGGAGCAGGTGTGTAGAATCCGAAACGTCTGCAGCACGCGCTCAGCCGAACTGTTGCAGAAATTGCACTACCGTCCCCTCCGCGAAATGCCCGTCGTCGCCGTTCCGTTGACCTATGAACGAGCAATGACCGCCGTCGGCAGTTTCAATGAATGTGATATTGGGATTTGCCGCAATCTTTTCCCGCGTCGCCGGCACAATGCGAATGAAGGGATCATTTCTGGCGTACAGGATCAGGGCCGGGACCGAAATCTTATCGACGACATTCGAAGCCGCCGCTCGCGCGTAGTAGTCCGCAACTCCATCGAATCCACAATAGAACGCCGTAACTTTGTCGTCGAAGTCACGCAAGCTCTTCAGCCCGCGCAGTCGAGACAAGTCATACTTCCCGATAAAACAGCGGGCTTTGGCGCGCATGCGCGCCTTCAGCCTCCACAAAAAATATTGTTCATAAAGGAGGTTTGCCGGCGAATGCAGTGCATCGGCGGAAGCTGCCAAGTCCAGCGCTGGACAGACCGCGGCCACGGCGACAAACTCGGCCGGCGGGTTAGCTCCCCACTCGCCCGCAGCTTTCAGCACCAGGTTGCCGCCCATAGAAAACCCGCAAAGCGCGAACTGGGAGATCCGGTCGCGTTCGATGAAATGCTTCGCCACCGCAACCATGTCGCCTGACCGCCCCGAGTGATAGAGCGTCGGCGCGAGCCGGTCAGTGCCGCCACATGTGCGCTGGTTCATGCGGATGACATTCATCCCCGCCGCCATCCCCTTCTCCGCAATCCCCAACATGTAGTTGGATTCGCTCGAACCTTCGAGCCCATGGATGATGATGACCGTAAGCGCAGACCGTCGCTCTGTCTGCCAATGACAATGGCAAAGAACCTGAATTCCCGGCTCAACCTCAACCAGGCGTTCTTCCGGCGCAGAGAAGGCAAATCGGCGCGGCAACAGGAAGCTGGCGATGGTTTGAATGTGACCACCGCGGAGCCAGCGCCTGGGGCGGAACTCCACAGAACCTAGTCTTGAAAGCGTTGGTGTCGCCACATTTGAATTCTAAATGCAGGGCCCGGCTACAGCTTTATCCCTCGGCAATTGACGGAATTCAAAGAGCAACCCCGCACTCACGATTGCCTATCTGACTTGCGGGCCATTTTTCTGAAATCACTTACACGGAGGATCTGTTTAATGAACCGACTGAAACTTTCCGGTACGGTAGCCGCGCTTGCCATAGCTGCAGCGTTGTTCGTTACAACGCCAAGCAAGGCAGCAGCCGACTCGCGTTCGAATTGCCAGCATCGGACTGAAAAAGCCGAGCAACACTATCGCCACGAATTGCGCGAGCATGGCAGACACAGCCGCCAGGCCGAAGATGCAAAAGCCAGGCTGAACAGCGAATGGGAGCGCTGTTGGAATGAATCCCACGGCTGGTACGATCCGCATCGCCGCGAGTGGCGCAGCGACCGTGACTGGGACCGCAACTACGATTGGGACCACGACCGCGACGACCGGGACCACGACCGCCGATAATTGCTGATGAGCACCGCACCTGGTTCCCGTCTCACTGGCGCTTGCCTAGAGTGCCCCAGACGGGACTTGAGCTATAGCCCTCGCCGACAGCGATCAGAGCAGGATAAAATTGCTCTGGAAGCTGTCCCCGAGGGCGCGTAGCTCAAACGGATGGAGCATCGGATTTCTAATTGAATTAAAGTCAGCCGTTTCAATGCGTTACGGTTACTTCTCTTCCGACCTCAACCCTTTATTTTCCTTAGCTTCCGTTACAGTCTTTTCTAAACGGACCGCTTATCGGACCGGCGAGAATCAATGGCGAAAGTTGTTTATTTCCCGAAAATATTATATAAGTTTTTATATACAATTGACCCGTGATCTGCTAGATTGATCCTGTGAGCGAAGTCCGCCTGAAGAAAGTTGAGTTCTTAGGCAACTCAAGGAGCATCATAAGGGACTTCCCCGCCGATGCCCGTCAGGATTTCGGGGGCGAACTACAACGATTGGAAAAAGGTGAACAACCGCTTGATTCAGGCCCGATGGCTCCTGTTTTACCGAGGGTGTTCGAGTTGCGTACAGAGGACAAGGACCTATGGTATCGGCTGTTTTATCACATCCGTGGTGAGGTGATTTACGTTCTACACTGCTTCGCCAAGAAAACCAACAAGACCCCTCAGGGTGACATTGAAATTGGGCGCAAGCGTCTGAGCGACTTGAAGCAACAACTGGCAAAGACGAAAAAGCATTGATGGTCACGGTCTAACGAATGGGTAGCAGGAGAGCGATTTTTATGAGCCGCAACGTGTTCGAGGATTTGGGATTCTCACAAGAAGAAGCCGTAGCACTAAAACTCAAAACTGATCTGCACACTGCCATTGTGAAGCGTGCTGGCAAACATTCACAACATGAATTGCAAACGCTCTTGGACACCACGCAACCACGGATAAGTGATCTATTGCGTGGCAAGATGTCGAAATTCAGTTTGGAAATGTTGGTAATCTTCGCGGAGAAATTAGGGCTACACACTGAAATAAAAGCCACGGCAACGAAGAAGCATGTGCGAACACGTGGAGCCGCAGCCGGTGTCGCTCATTTCATACCCTAGCTCAACTCCAAATGGGACCGGGGCTCACTCATCATATGTAGATTTGCCGCCTGCTCATTTTCAACATCGCGGCCAACATCAATTGTTAAGATTTCACCCATTGTGTTCTCTCCCCAAGTTGTTTGTGTGGGCACCTGGTTCCCGTCTCACGCGGCGCCTGCCTAGAGTGGCCCCAGATGGGACTTGAGCTATAGCCCTCGCCGACAGCGATCAGAGCAGGATAAAATTGCACTGGAAGCTGTCCCCCGAGGGCGCGTAGCTCAAACGGATAGAGCATCGGATTTCTAATCCGGCGGTTGCAGGTTCGAGTCCTGCCGCGCCTACCATTTCCTTTCTTCTGAACGCGATAGCTTGTACTCCCAGTCCGGTCCGTCCCCATTCCAGCAAAGTCGATATTACTTTGGTTTCTAGCGGGAATTCCCGGCGGTAATCTTCCCCTCCCCCAGAAGTCACCGATATTCTTTGCCCATGAAGACCATCTCATTGGCCCTGTTTCTGCTGGTTTCATGCGCCGTCGCGCCCCGGGCCGGGTACGCCCAAAGCGACTCGACGAACGGCAGCAGGAAAGTGATCAACAGGGTCATTCCGGAATATCCGCATCTCGCCCGCGACATGAACTTGACCGGCGCGGTAAGGCTAGAAGTCGTAGTCAACGCGAACGGGACGGTAAAAGCCATTCAGGTAAAAGGTGGCAGCCCGCTTCTGGTGCAGTCCGCACGTCTGGCTCTCAACAATTGGAAATGGGAGAAGTTGGACCACGAAACCGCTGAGCAGATCGAATTTAACTTCAAACCATAAGTTAAACGGCGCGCCATTCTTTTCTGTACTCTTGTTACCTCCCGTTTTGGTTTCTCCTGCCATTAAAAGTGCGCGGCTTTTGTGATACAAAATCCTGTGATCGCAAGCTTGCGAATCTTCCCCAGGTCTTCTGCGGCGGCGGCGTGTTAAGGGCGTTTTTCATCGCACTTTCTGAAAGCCGCTGGCTGCGAGCACTGGCCGAGCGCTCTTCGATTGGCCAGCGCACCTCGAGCCGATTTGTTGCCGGTACCCAGGTCGAAGATGCCTTGCGGGTGGCGCAAACCCTCAACGCTGCCGGGCTGAGCGTATCGGTTGACAATCTTGGCGAGAACGTCAGCACTGAAGAGGAAGCCCGCGAAGCCGCAGGCCTTTACCGGCAGTTGCTGGCGGAAATTTCTGCGCGCCGACTGAACGCCAATGTAAGCGCAAAACTGACGCACATGGGCCTCGACGTTGACCCGCAGCTCGCATATCAAAATGTTCGCGCCCTGGTCTCGCAAGCGGCATCCATGCAGCCCAAGAACTTTGTTCGCGTGGATATGGAAGGCTCTCCATACACCGACCGCACGTTGGCGTTAGTTCACGAATTGCACCGGATACCGGAGAACCGCGGATGTGTTGGCGCGGTCATCCAGAGTTATCTGCGCCGTTCCGAAAACGATGTTGCCGAATTACTGCGGGAGGGAATCCGCATCAGGTTGTGCAAGGGGGCGTATCAGGAACCTGCCGAGATGGCGTTCCAGGCCAAGTCAGAGGTGGACGCTAACTACATCAAGCTGATGAAAATCCTGCTGAAGAGCGGCATTTACCACGGCCTGGCCACGCACGACGAAAAGATTATCCGTGAAGCGCAGGCGTTCGCATTGCAGGAGCAGATTCCCCGCGATTCATTCGAGTTCCAAATGCTCTACGGAATCCGTCGCGACCTGCAGCGATCTCTGGTTCGCGAACGATGGAACATGCGCGTGTATGTGCCGTTCGGCACAGAATGGTATCCGTACCTGATGAGAAGGCTTGCAGAACGTCCGGCAAATGTCGTGTTCGTAGCACGAAATTTGTTCCGAAGTTAAGCTGGTCTTGGTCAGTACAACTTCAGATCTCCAGTGCGAACTTCAGATCGCAAGAAAATTTTTGATCAGCTTCTTACCTTCGCCGGTGAGCACGCTTTCGGGATGGAACTGTACGCCTTCGACCGGGAACTTTTTGTGACGCATGCCCATGATGGTCTTTGATCCATCCGGCTCAGTCGTCCAGGCACTGACTTCGAACTCTTTGGGCACGGTTTTTTCTTCGACGATCAGCGAGTGATAGCGGGTAGCGGTGAATGGAGTTTCCAAGTCCTTGAACACGGTGCGCCCATCATGGGTCACCTGGCTGGTCTTGCCATGCATCAGGTGCGACGCCCGGACCACCTTTCCGCCAAAAGCCGCTGCCATGGCCTGATGCCCGAGGCATACTCCCAGGATCGGCAGCTTGCCGGTGAAGTGCCGCACCACATCAATGCTGATGCCTGCCTCTTGCGGCGTACACGGGCCAGGGGAGATCACGATTCGTTCGGGGCGCATCGCCTCGATTTCACCCACCGTGACCTGATCGTTGCGGCGGACTTCCACTTTGCACCCCAACTCGCCCAGATATTGCACCAGGTTGTAGGTGAAGGAATCGTAATTATCGAGGACCAGAACCATGTCTTCTCTCAGCAGCTTACAGCAATTTTATCGCTTCTTTCGTCGGAGCACCGACCGGCCCCTGTACCGTGGCCAGTCGAGACCCATGTTCCGCTGCCATGCCGCACCCCTGGCCTAAAGTTCAGCTTGACAGGCAGCTCTGGAAGTTTGATGCTTACATAGTTTTAGGAGTCTCCCCCATGGTCGTGGAAGTTCAGCAGGCAGAAAAGCGAGCTACCCGTCGCTTCGCATTGCGACTCCCGGTTTCCGTCAATTACAACGGCAATGCAGGCCCTGCTCTGTCGGCGCAAACCCGCGATGTAAGCGCCCGCGGCATTTGTTTCTATTTGGAGGCGCCCCTTGCTGTCGGCTCGGACATTGATTTCACTTTGACCCTCCCCCCTGAAATCACCCTGACCGAGAGCATTCGAGTGCGCTGCAAAGGCAAAGTGGTTCGCGTGGACACTGGACTCACCGATGCCAAGGTTCCGGTCGCGGCGGTGATCGACGAGTACGAGTTCCTGTCAGAATCGTAGCCCACAATGCGCGCCGCTGCGTATCGCAAACTGGTCGAACTGCCATTACCCATCCGCGTAGACAAGCTGACGGAAATATTGAGAATTCGCGGCGTGCCGGTCTATATCCACTGGTCCGTTTGGCTGATCACCCTGCTCATTCTGTTTAATGCTATCCGGCACCCGCTCGAATCGGTCCTCGCGTTGATCGCATATTTCGGTGTTTTCGTAATTCACGAAAGCGGTCACGCCGTCGCCGCACAACGCCTCCATTGTGATGTCGATTCGATTCGGATATACCCGATATTTGGAGTCACGCAGTTTCAGGTTCCTTGGTCGAAGCTTGACCATTGCATCATTGCGTGGGGCGGAGTTATTGCCCAGGCCATTGTCGCGGTACCAATAATCATTGGCGTAAATCTCTTCGGCTATTCCAAATTCGAGTCAATTAACGCTGTCTTTGGCAATCCTGGGACCCCTCAGTGCCGCCGTTGCGGTTTTTAATCTCCTCCCCTTCCGGCCGCTCGATGGTTCAATAGCGTGGGCAATTATTCCAGAGGCTTTTAAATGGCTTAGGAAGCCAAAGGGCACTCGATCGCAGTCCTGGAAATACTGACTTCCACCGCTAAAGTCTTTATAAAGCAGCAAAGTAGTGCTACTCTCTTTTCAAAGCTCCAAATCCAGTCGTTTTGGGGGATGTGTCCCCGTGTTCTGCGCCCGACCTCTAAGTCGAATCGCGATTTTCGTCGCTTTGGCCGCGCTCCCGATCGCTGCCCAAACCCGCACGAAGCCGCGCCACACCATCGAGGTGCAGTCCGTTCGGGTTGTTCCCGGCGACACTGGCCCGGTTCTCGAAATCCTTGCCAGTAGCCCTCTCACACCTAAACTGGAAACTGTCGAAGGGCCCCTGAGGCTGGTTGTAGACCTTCCCGACTCGACCCTCAACACGCCTCGAAAGAAAATTCCGTTCCGCAACGAGCAGATCAAGGGCGTTCGCATGGACCAGTACCAGACCAATCCCGCGGTTGCACGCGTGGTGATCGATCTAGCTGGGCCGGTACGCTACACCTGGGACGCCATGGGCAACCGCCTCCGCATACGCCTGCGAGCTGACGATGCAGCTAGCGCGAAGCCGCCCTCTGTGCCTTCATTAACTATCGGTCCGAAACCGGTGGCTGTGCCAGTGGCGATCGGCAGCTCGGGGTCGCTGATTGAAGTGGGCAGCCGGGTTTCCTCCGGATCCTCAATCATCGCCGGCGAAGAAACGGCCGTTCTGCGATTGAGCCGTGGCGGCGAAGTGCGCGTCTGCCCCGGGACTACGGTCTCAGTCTCGACGTCGACCAATGGCCAGAATTTAATGCTGGGAATGAGCAAAGGAGCGTTGGAGACCCACTACGGACTTAAGGAGCAGGTCGATTCGGTGCTGACTCCAGACTTCCGAATCGTGCTTCCGGGACCGGGAGAATTCAATCTGGCGGTCAGCGCAGACTCGCATGGCAATACTTGCGTTGGCTCATTGCCCGGCAGCACATCCTCGGCGGTGATCGCCGAGCTGTTGGGCAACGGAACCTACGAAATCAAACCTGAACAGCAAATCATGTTTCGGCGGGGGCGACTCGACACCGTAGAACCTGCGGTAACTTCGTGCGGATGTCCTCCGGCGCAGGAACCGATTCTGCGCGCGGCGGTCGATCCCTCGATGGTCATGCCAGAACAGACGGCAGCACAAAAGCTGCAACTGGAAAACTCAGACGCGTCGGGGATTAAGCCCGGTCCTCCCAGCACTTCTCCGCTGCCGGATGTCGATCCGGTGAGCAAACCGAGCCCTGATCCGCCCGATAATCATATGAAGGTGTCGCTTGAGGCTCCACTTGTGTTCAGTGGCAGGGACATTGCGAAAGCCCGCGCGAGCGCAAGCATGCCGGCGGCACCGGTCGCACAGGCCTCAGCGCTTCCGTTAACTGCTAAACCTTCCGATCCCTTGCCCGCAATCGTGGTTCTGCCTCCCGCAGCCGATCCCAAGACTACGCACAAAGGCTTCTTTGGCAAGATGAAGCACTTCTTCGGCGGAATGTTCCACTGAAAGAGCCAAGCGGCCATCGATCAAAGATCAAAGCGGATCGAGAACTATCCTCTTCGAATTCCCCGCGCGAGAGGCCGTACCCGCTCTTTCAAATCGTCCGCCAGATCTGAGCCGCGCTCCATGGCATCTTCTGCGAAATCACGCGCGGTATCTCTCCAGTCGTCAAATGTCTCACGTGCGTTTTCGTAGCCGCGGCGCAGGTCCCGGCGCATCTGGCGGCCCGGCTTGGGAGCGAATAGCATACCCACGACCGCTCCCGCGCCCAATCCGATTAGCAGAAAAGTGATTGCGGTTCCGACGTTGCTGCCTGACTCATATTTGCCTTCTCGCATGAAGCACCTCATCCTGTGAGTTTATGCTTGGATTCGTATCCCGTCATTCTAGCTGTACGTAGCAGCAGTGGGAAATTGCGCAGCCACTCCCAATTCCCAAATCCGGACAAGTCGTATAAAATACAGAGTTTAGGCCCACAGCGGCGACGTTTGTCCCTTTCGGCCCTGTGGCTCGCTGCGGGCAAGCCGTTCGGCTTCGCTCCCGGTAGGCCGCAAATCAGCTAGGAGAACAATTTCAGCGATGTCGATTCCAGCAACACAACTACGTCCGGGCATGATTATTAAGCACAACAACGACCTGCATTCGGTGTTCAGCGTTGAGCACCGCACCCCAGGAAATCTGCGCGCGTTTATCCAGGCCAAGCTCCGCAACCTGCGCACCGGAGCCATGTTCGAGCACCGCTTCCGTTCGCCCGATCCCATCGACAGGATTAATGTGGACGAAGTGCAGATGGAGTTCTTGTACGCCGATGGCGGTGATTACTACTTCATGAACACGGAGAACTACGAGCAACTCCATCTCAACCGGGACATCCTGGGCGATTCGGTGGATTACCTGACGGCCAATTTGCAGATCAGAGTCGAATTTTTCGATGGCAAAGCGGTTGGCATCGAACTGCCGCAGACGGTGGATTTGACTGTGGTTGAGACTGAACCGGGCCTGAAGAGCGCCACTGCCTCCAGCGTAACCAAACCCGCTAAGACTGAAACCGGACTGGTGGTGCAGGTCCCACCCTTCATCAACGAAGGCGAAAAGATTCGCGTAGACACGGCAGAGGGGACGTATTTGTCGCGAGCCTGAAGAATCGGGTGATCGGGTCATCGGGCGATCTGAAGAGCTTCAATTGCTGCTGTCAATGGAAAGAAAACAAGAAGAGCTGCGAGCGCGAACTAAGAAGTTTGCATTGCGCGTTATAAGACTCTTTAAGAATCTTCCACGAAGCTCTGAGGCCCAGATTTTAGGCAGACAACTATTACGTTCCGGCACATCTGTAGGGGCGAATTATAGGGCAGCCGGAAGGGCCCGGTCGGCAGCGGAATTCTCCGCTAAAATCGGGATTGTTCTGGAAGAAGCTGATGAGAGCGTGTTCTGGCTGGAATGTCTAATCGAAACGGGTATTGTGAAAAGGGAGCTTCTGCAGGATCTATTGACAGAGGCAAACGAACTGGTCGCAATTTTTGCAGCATCTTACAGAACGGCTCGCGGAAAGTCTTAGAAGCCTGAAGTTTTTAGATCGCCCGATGACCCGATCACCCGATCACCCGATTTCTGAGGCTCGCCGTTTTGTTGTTCGCGGGCGTGTGCAGGGTGTCGGCTTTCGCTGGTTTGTTGAACGAGAAGCGCACACGCTGGGAATTGCGGGTTGGGTACGCAATAATGCCGACGGCAGTGTAGAAGTACTCGCAATGGGCACCCGTGACCAACTGGCCGGTTTGCGCTCCCAGTTGCAACAAGGTCCGCGCGCAGCCCGAGTGGACAATGTGGAAGAATCGGAATCCCAACCAGTAACTGGCGTCAAAACATTTCGTATTGAAGGAGCTTGGTAAATGTCGAATTCGGTTTCAGCAAAAGGCATCAGCTGTGAACATTTAAAGCAACTGATCCGCGAGATCCCGGATTTTCCCAAGCCCGGTATCCTGTTTTACGACATCACTACTCTGCTGAAGGACAAGACCGGTTTTGCCACGCTCATCGACGCTCTCTCCGAGCACTACGTCGCAAAGGATGTTGACCTGGTGCTGGGAATGGAAGCGCGCGGCTTCATCTTCGGCCCGGCAGTCGCATATCGCCTGAATGCCGGTTTTGTCCCGGTGCGCAAACCTGGCAAGCTTCCAGCGAAAACCAAGAAATTCGATTACGCCCTCGAATACGGCACCAATACTCTGGAAATTCACCAGGACGCCATTCAAAAGGGCCAGCGCGTAATCATTGTGGACGACTTGCTGGCGACCGGCGGCACTGCCGAAGCCACGGCCAAGCTCGCTGAATCACTGGGTGCGGAGATCGCCGGAATGGGCTTTGTGGTGGAACTCGACTTCCTGAATCCCCGCCAAAAACTGAAAGGCTACGATATCTTCTCGCTGTTGCACTATTCCCAGTAGCATCTCGCCTGTCCGCTGTCCGGCAGCGCCAACCGCAGCCCTAAAGTTCGCCCATCCTTTTCCGATATATCCGGTAGCACGTGCCTGCCTGGGCCGGCACTCCATAGGTGAACTGAATGAAAAGCCTGCGTGCGCTCATCATCGATGATTCCTCGGTGATGCGCAAAATTGTCGAGCGCTCTTTGCGGCAAGCCGGACTGGATCTCTCTGAAGTTAAAGAGGCCGGCAACGGCGCTGAGGCGCTTGCGCTTCTTGCCAATACAACCGTCGACTTGATTTTGTGCGACATCAACATGCCTGTGATGGACGGGCTCGAATTTGTTAAGCGCTTAAAGGGCGTTGCCAATGCCAAAGGCGTCCCCGTGATCATGATTACCACTGAAGGCGGCGAGACCCACGTGGTACAGGCGCTTTCCGCGGGAGCATGCGGATATATCCGCAAACCATTTACCGCGGACCAGATAAAAGAACACATCCTGCCGCTGGTGGAAGGCGTGAAATGAGCACAGCGCCGGAACTCTCTCCCGATAAGTGGCTAGCGTTGCTTGAGCACTCTGCCCACGAAGTCTTCGACATCATGCTGAAGACCAAGCTTGAACCCGGCGGTCCCGAACCTGCTACCGGAATAGAATTCACCGCGATGGTGGGGCTGGCCGGTATCGTATGTGGCGTGATGAGCATCCGCTGTTGTCATGAGTCGGCCACCCATGTCGCTTCTGCCATGCTCGGTTTGCCTGCCAAAGACGCTGGCGAGCACGCATGGGATGCCATGGGCGAACTCGCCAACATGGTGGCTGGCAACTTCAAGAATAAGATTGATGGCATGTCCGACAAGTGCCTGCTTTCTGTCCCCACCGTAATTACCGGCGCTGACTATTCCTTCCGCTCGATCAGCGAGAACCAGCCCATAGAGCTTGGTTCCGTTTTCACGGAAAAGCCCCATATTGCTCTCGAGATTCACCCCTAAGTTGCAGCCGCGACATTGCCTCAGTTTCACCACAGAGCGCACTCCCCGCGCCGTATATTTATTGCATGACCATTCCTTTATTCAATCCGCATGCGATAGGGTACGTGCGAAGTCCTTACAAGCAGACGGCGGAAATCCCGAAAGGCCTGGGCGCGAAACACGATGCCGAAGGCGTTCTGGAAATCCTACCCGAATTTGCGCCGGGCCTTGCCGACATCGAAGGCTTCTCGCACCTGTTTGTTATCTGGGTCTTCGATAAGTCGACGGACTTCGATCTGATTGCCCGGCCACCAAGCGACGATGGCCGTCCCCATGGCGTCTTCGCAACTCGCTCGCCGCGCCGACCCAACCCCATCGGCCTGACCACAGTTGAATTGCTCGGGCGTGACGGCCCGAAGTTGCGTGTCCGTGGGGTTGACATGCTCGACGGCACGCCAGTGCTCGACATCAAGCCTTATCTTTCCAGCGTTCCTGAACGGTCGCTGCGCCGGGGCTGGCTCGCCGACGCTGAAGCAAGAAAGGGGAGCTGATAGGTCCGCGATAACTAGTCCTTTCAGCGTCACCCACGGCGAGTACCCTATCTTCCGCTCAAACCTCAGCAGAAGGTGAGCATCCCCACGCATCGCACTCACATCCGAAATAGCCGACGACAAGGTGTGAGTTGCTAATTTTCATTGGAGGATTACATGCGAATTTTTGCCACCATCACTGCCGTATTGCTGTTTCTGTTTGTGCTGACCTCGGCGCCAGCTTTTTCGCAGGAGGGCACCGACAGGCCCGATCACCCGCAAGACCAAAAAGCGAAAGACAAGGACAAAGACAAAGATCGAGCTGAGCCCAAGCAAAACGATGAGACCAAACGGCCAGATGAAAACCGCCGTGATGACTCGCGTCACGATGCTCGCCAACCGGAGAACCGTGAGCACCCTGAAGCAGCCCGTCCGCAAGAGCAGACGCGGCCAGAAGAGCGGCGTGATGAACACGCCGGCCGTCCGCAAGAGCAGACCCGCCCCGAAGGACAGGCCCGACAGGAAAACCGTGGCGAACAGAGAGAACGCGTAGCAGGTGAACAGGGGCGTGGCCAGCATCGCGGACAGCGCATCCCTGAAGAAAAATTCCGCGTCAGCTTTGGACGCGAACATCATTTTCACGTCGAGCGCGCGCGAATCATAAACCAACCACAACCCCAGTTCGTATACAGCGGCTACACCTTCGAACTCGCCAATCCCTGGCCGGCTGAGTGGTCGTTCGACGACGATTGCTACATCGAGTACGTTGACGACGATTACTACCTTATCGACACGTTTCATCCTGGCATCCGAATTTTGGTGTTCGTGATCGGGTAGCTTGTAATCGGATTGCCGCCTGCCCACTTCTCGCAGTTGTTGCGAGAAGTGGGAATGTCATTTCCTTATCAGCCCTCAGCACATGCCTTCTTGATCCAGACGCCCGCGCGTGAGTGCGAATTTTGCGAGAACTGCCTGGTTCTCGCGTATACTCGTGTTCGCGAAGGCACGGACCTCGCCGAGCCAGCACCATCGCACGTCAAACTCGCGCACTCCGCAATTTCCGGTAAGTGTACTCAAAAAAATAGCAAGCGGATAGGAGAGCAGGGATGAATGTGCACCTGATCAATCCGAGCACCGTGTCGTTTGGGACTGCGGTCATAACTCCCCGCTGGCAGTACGTGCTTGCCGGAGCAACTCCAAAAAGCTTTGGCGATCCCATTCTTGTGGATGAGACGCTGTTTCAGATGGATCCTGCTCGAATTCAGCATGGAGATGTCGTCGGAATCGGCATTCATACTGCAAATGCATTGCGGGGATACGAAATCGGCAAACTGGCGCGAGAGCGTGGAGCGTACGTGATCTTCGGCGGAATTCATGCCACACTTTATCCCGCGGAAGCGCGCGAACTCGGCGGCGCTCATGCTGTCGTAAAAGGTGACGGAGACGTTGTCTGGGCAAAGGCGCTGGCGGACTGCCGCGCCGGCACTCCCCAACCGCTTTATCTCGGCGGCCAGATCGAGGCCAGCGATTTTGTTAAGGCGCGGTGGGACTTGATTCCTCGCAACCGCTACATGTGGGCGTCAGTGCAGACGGTCCGCGGATGCCCAAAGCATTGCTCATTTTGCTCCGTCTGGCGTACCGATGGCCAACGCCCGCGCCAACGCACTTCAGACGTTGTGATTGAAGAGATCGTGCAACTGCGCCGACTCGGATTTCGCTTCATCGCACTGGCGGACGACAATTTTTATCCCGTTACTATTACCGATCTCAAACTCGCCGAGCAACAGAAAAACACCGTCCGTCTCAACGAACTCAAAGCGCTTCGCGGCGAACGTTTTGAACTCATGAATCGCTTAGCCAAGCTTCCCGACGATATGGTTTTCTTCACTCAGATCACCATGGAAGCCGCCGAAGACGTGGAGTTTCTCAGCGCCATGAAGGCCGCGCACATCAAGGGCGCTCTCGTCGGAGTTGAATCTGTAACTCCCGCTGGACTCAAAGATGTTTATAAAGACTTCAACCTTGCCGGGGAGAGCCTGATTGAGCGCCTGAAAACATTTCGGCAGCACGGCGTGCATGTGCTGGGATCATTCATCTTCGGACTCCCCAGCGATCGTCCGGAAACCTTCGATGCAACTGCAGCGGCAGCGAAAGAGGCAGATGTGACCTTCGCCCAGTTCGTGACTCTGAGCCCGTATCCCGGCACCGTGGATTTTGCTCGCTGGGAAAAAGGCCTGGGAGCAAATCCTCCCACAATCGCCGGCATTCCCCTGACTCGCCGTTGGCTGATTCCGCAGGAATTTCGCCCCAAGCTGTACTGGGACCATCCGGTAATGTCACACGAGGAAATCCGTTCGCGAACGCAGCAGGTGTGGGACAACTTCTACAGTTTCTCTTCCATCTGGAAGCGTTCCAGCTTCATCAAGTCAAGTCGCGGACGACTGGCGTTTCTTCTGATCTCGAAAATTTATCGCCAGATGTACGCCGATACCGGGATCGCCACCGACAGCGCGCGGGTCTCTCGCTCGGGAAAATGGGTGCGCTTGCTGGCAAAGCCGTGCCGGCATCTCTTCGCGGGACGTCCCATGCCACACCTGCAGGTTCCGGTGTAGATGGGCGATTCCGTCCGCAGCGAGCAGCGTGGCCTACGCTTCCGGGGCCGCATCCCACTTCGGCTTCGTCTCTCTACCCCACTTCTTCGGATCCTGCTCGTGCATCTTCTTCATTTCTTCTGCCGTTTGGGGGTGGTTAGTCATAACATGCTGCACCATGGTGTTGACCATATCCTCCCATGACCCCGCCGATAACTTCTGATCGCACGGACCGCCAAGCTCTTTGCATGTCATCGTTTTCATACATCATTAAATACAGCTGGATTGGCAAAGTTGCAAACACGCTCCCACGGCATCGAAGCTTGGCAAATTGGCTTGCGGAACCGCCTCAGGAACGGTGTATAATCGCGCCGTTTTTCTGCTCACAAGCGCCGAGCTTGATCGCTCGGATTCCCAGCCCTGGAGGTTTGTCATGTATCGTGCTCGTGTTCTTGCTCTTCTACTCATGCTCGCTGGATCAACCATCGCAGCTTCGGCCCAAGGCGCATCCGGACCACGTTACCTTGCGCTCGGCGATAGCGTTAGTTTCGGCTTTATCACTCAGGCGGGCTTTGAATACGTCAATGCAGATAACTTTATTGGTTTTCCCACTTACGCGGGTCAGAGCGCAAAGCTAAATGTCATTAACGCGGCTTGTCCCGGAGAAACTACCGGCAGCTTTCTTTCTTCCGCGGCGCCGGACGATGGCTGCCAGCAATTTCGGACTGCGGGCGCACAGTTGCACGTTTCTTACTCTTCCACACAACTGGACTTCGCCCTTGCTTTCCTGAAATCGCATCCGCAGACGCGGCTCATAACCGTTGGCCTCGGAGCTAACGACATTCTCTTACTCAGAGCTGCGTGCCTGGGCGATCCGTTGTGCATCGAGACCAATCTTCCTGCGGTGCTTGTCGGCGTAACTGGGAATATGGAAACCATTCTCACCGATCTGCGCGCGACCGGATTCACCGGAACCATCATCGTGGTCAACTATTATTCCGTTGACTATTCGAACCCCACTGAAACCGCGCTTACATCTGCACTCAACGATGCGCTGGCTGCAGCTGCGGCGCAGGCAGGCGTCGTGGTTGCCGACGTGTTCACTGCCTTTCAAACCGCGACTGTCCCTGCCGGAGGCAAGACTTGTAACGTGGGTCTGCTGAATGCATCGCCGGCAAGCGAGTTCACCTGCGACGTTCATCCCAGCCAGTCCGGCCAGATGCTGATTGGCAAGGTTGTCGCGCAAACGTTTGCTGCCGCAAAGGGTGGGCAATAGATTTCCGGAAACCTGCGTATCGAAAAGCGACGTTAGGATTGCGGTTTGTGTCCCTCAACTTTTGTGGCGACGCTTGCTCTCGGACCGGCGAGGGCACCCGTCTCCAGACGTGCTTCTTTACCCACTCAAAGCGAGTACAGCTTCATTCCCAGAACTCGACCGTACCTCTCAAAGTCTTGATCGGTGGTGAAAATCTGCCAATTGCGGCGAACTGCCATCGCGCAAATTAAAAAATCAATCGCCGACCCAGCGATCCCCCGTGCGCAACAGCGGTTGTGCATCTGCGCCGCCGCTTCGTAGTCCCCGGTTTCAAGCGCTGGGTCATCAAAGGCCCGCAAATAGTCCCGCAGCTTTCTGAACCGCTCCTCCTCACGAATTCCCGAAAGCAGCTCCTGCCGCACCACGCCGACCAATCGGGCCCGCCCATCACGAATCACTTCCTTCAGGGCTTGGGTTATTTGCTCTTCACGAGGGCTCAAGTCGGCGTGCTTGCGCCGCAAGGCCAGCGACCACACCGGAGTGTCCACCAGCAGATTCATCGCCGACGCCGGCGCTCCGCCTTGTAGTCGTATTGAGGATCGAAATCGAAGCTGCCAAAAGCCTCCAGGATGCGCTGCTGCTTGTGCCGCTTCACGTATTCCGAAAGGGCCGCTGTGACCGCATCCTTTTTGGTGCGATGATGGCCCGCCTTTTGCGCCTCTAGGATCAGTTTGTCATCTAATGCCAGGTTGGTGGCCATGTGTAGATTATTACACATATGGATGTGTAAGTAAATCCAAGCCTGTGCGGCACTCAGACTGGCTTTCTCGGCGATCGCGCCTCAGCCCTGGGATAGCGTTTGAGATTCGGATTTACGCGAGGCCGCTAGGCCTAGCGGTCACGATAGTTGGGAGCCGAGTTCGTCGGCGGCGCGGTTTACCATCTGGCGCGTGACGCAGATTTTTGATTACACCGTTGCCGTAGCCGAAGCTCAGTCCGGCCATCGAACAGCTCCGCTCAAGTTGAGGCACATTGAACGGCGCACCTAAGCGCGGCTCGCGCTTGCGGTTGTCATGGCATTTTTTGCTAAACGGTGACCGCAACTAGAACAGAACTGAGCACCGGCTGGCGTGTTCTGTCCGCAATTTGAACAAAATCCCGCCGTGCTCAGTAGACCCGGATCGGCTGGCGTGTCCATCAGTGCCCATACTAGGGCTCCGACCCAGCCCAGCAGAGTCCACCCGAGTAACAGGTTCAGCAAAAGGACCGGTATCCGATGCTTTTTCTTCCACGCCAGTATCGTGGGTAAGACATACAGGGGCAGTAGGAATACGGAAACAGCTAGCACGCCTGAAATGACCCTGATGAGCGTTGCATTATCCATTTGCCACCTCCTCGTGTTTCGACTGAACTGCCCCACTCAAGTTGAGGCGCTTGCGCCGCCGGGTGCCCCGCCCTTGATCTCCCATGCATCACCACGAAAGAGGGTGCCCCATCCTACGCTGCTTTCGCGTAGGGTGGGACACGATACTGTTTGTAGCTTAGTTCCGAGGGTTGAGAGAAGAATTTCGTTTAATTGCTCCCTGCGTCGCAAAAAACTGGTTGCTGCAAAGGTCTGTGGTTCCCGCCCTTCGAAAAGCGCGAAGGACGGGGCACCCACTTCATTGCTGATACACACGTCGAACGCCTAAAAAGGTGGGCCACCCGTCAGTCACGATAGTTGGGGAGCCGAGATCGTCGGCGGCGCGGTCCACCATCTCGCGCGTGACGCAGATTTTCGATTACACCGTTGCCGTAGGCGAAGCTCCGCCGCTGCTGTTCTTTTTCTTCTGGAGTAAGAACAACCTTCTTTGCCGTCTCAAGCAGGTCTTGTAGGTCTTTGGTCGTAGTTTTCCTCCGGCTCGATTCGTGGATATTCCCACCCTTCCAAAACCGCGAAAGGTGGGGCAGCCTGTCGCCCCACTCAAGCCAAGAGAGCAGGCTTGAGTAGGCCACCCGCCAGAGTGGGCAAGCCCGCGACTGATGCCTAATGCTATATTCCGAAAATGGATCTTGCTGAGGTACGTCGCCTGACGATCACAGCGATGTTTTCAGATGACAGTCTAATGGAGCAGTTGGTTCTGAAAGGAGGAAACGCCCTTTCATTGGTGTATGGCCTCGGCGCTCGAACTTCACTAGACGTGGACCTCTCGATCGATGGAGATTTTGCAGATTTCGAGGACGCCCGAACCCGCATAGTGCGGACCTTACAGAAGCGATTTGGGGCTGCTGGCTATGCTGTGTTTGATGAGAGGTTTGAGCGTCGGCCCGCCGTCGAGGATCCGCGCGCGGATAAGGAATGGGGAGGTTACATCCTGGAGTTCAAGCTGATCGAGGAGCAGAAACACCGTGAGCTACAGTTGGATATAGATGCGAGTCGGCGAAACGCGCTGGATACGGGCCCTCTTCAGCGCAAGACCTTCACGATTGATTTCAGCAAGTATGAATTTTGTCGAGGTAAGGCTGAGGCGCAGCTGGACGACTACACAATTTACGTATATACGCCCGAAATGATTGTCATCGAAAAGCTAAGAGCCCTTTGTCAACAAATGCCGGAGTACCAACGCCGACTGAAAAAGGCGGGACGCGCTCGAGACTTCTACGATATTTTCATACTCATCACTCAGGCTCACGTTGATCTTTCACGCAGAGAAAATCTAGAGCTTGCGCGGAACGTTTTTGCAGCCAAGGACGTACCGCTTAAGCTCATTCAACATATCGTCGAGACCAAGGAGCAACATCGACCGGATTGGCCATCGGTCCAGGCATCCGTGGCTGGATCTCTGAAGAGTTTCGACGACTACTTCTCTTTTGTGGTGGAGCAAACGCAAGCTCTAAAATCCCTTTGGATAGAATAGGCGCCAGTTCGGGTCGTACTCCTTATCCACCAACCCGTGTGATAGGTAAAAATCAAACGCGAGACCAAGGCTTTTGAGCCTTTGCCACCTACTCTCTTCGTAACCAGCGCGTTCTAGGTAAAAGCCGACGGCTTGATGGTAAGGATAAACGTAATCTAGTTTCTTAAGCGTCGCGATCAGTGTATTTACGGAAACCTTATCCCTCGCGGATCTGTATGCTTCTAGAACTTGGTAAACGCCTCCGGCGTATGCGGGGCGCACTGTAATGTCGATTAGAGTTCGCTCGACTGTGGTGACGTCGAGAGTTTCTCCCTCTGGGCCAGTGATCTTTCCGACCTCTAGGCGATTTGTGTTTTTTCCGCTAACGAGAAGGAATTGCCACTCTTTGTAAGTGAGCGTAAAGCTCGATTGCCGTTGCTCATTCGAAAATGCACGATCGATACCCTCCTGCGACAATCGACCGGCAGGTCTTGGTTTGGGAGATTGCTCCTGGTTGACATACATTGTGGCCGGGATCTGCTGGTTTAGACCGTGAAGAAAAACTGCGGTCCCGTGCGAAAGGTATGCTCGAGGCTTAATAGAAAGGCCGATCTCGTAGGGGGAAGGTCGATTCCAAACGTACCGAGTGACGGATCTGTACTTCTGAGATTTTAGCTCTATTTTTTTGAGTTGAGCCTTCTCCTGAAGAAACTTTGCAAAGGCGTCTATTGTCGTCCTTTGAGTTAGGCGCCAGCCATCGCGATTTTTCGACAGCACTGTACCGAGATCAGCCCAAGTGTAGACTCGCTTGGCGCTATCTTCAAAGAGATGAACAATGTCAGGCTTCGCGATTGTCAGACGAGATGGCGGGCTTGGCATTACGTGTTCTCCGTATGTATATATACCTACGGAGACATCATATCATGACCTGCAAGTTACCTGATTAAGAGGGTATACCCAAAAGATTACGATGTCGCGTGGATAGGTATACATACCTATCCACGTTAGATTAATATAGTGCGAGATTGATATTGGAGGAAGGATGGTCGTGGCTATATTTAACCCTATATGCACCAACCACTTCGCTGACGGGAATACACGTCCCTATGGGTATATATACGTATAGGGACGTGTATTCCCGTCAGCGAAGTGATTGGTGCAGTCATCTTTTGTTCCTAACTGCATCCGCTCGTGCTTCCGCAGCTCATGCACTTGTAGCAACTGCCGTTTCTCACCATGATCGAGCCGCAGACGTGGCAGGTGGGCGCGTCTCCGAGGTCGATCATTCCGGCTAGGGCGTCGGCGGGGTGAATGGGACCCGTCGTTGGTCGTTGGTCGTTGGTCGTTGGCAAAGGCGCAGAACCAACCCCGGAACCTGAAGGGCCCGGTACATCCCCTACTGACGGCTGCGAGCTGACTCCTGCCAGCCTCGGTCTGAGATTCTCGAACAGCAACTGCTGCTGGCCGGTCAAGAAGCGCAACTGCAGCCAGCGGAAGATGTAGTCCATGATCGACTTGGCAAAGCCGATGTCAGGATTGTTGGTCCAGCCGCTGGGCTCGAAGCGGGTGTGAGCAAATTTTTCGCACAGCATTTTGAGCGGAACGCCGTGTTGCAGAGCCAGCGAAATGGCGCATGAAAAACTGTCCATCAGGCCGCTGACGGTTGAGCCTTCCTTCGCCATGGTGATGAAGATTTCGCCCGGGCTGCCGTCCTGGTAGAGGCCGACGGTGACGTAGCCCTCGTGTCCGCCGACGTTGAACTTGTGAGTGATGGACATGCGCTCGTCGTCGAGCCGGTGCCGCACGGCTCGCGGCGGAGCATGCAGGTCCTGCTCTTCAAGCTGTGCTTGTGTGGTGCGGACGCCCCCGCCTGCAGCTTCTGCCGTCTTGGTACCCGCGGCCGAGAGCGGCTGTGCTTTCTTGCATCCATCGCGATAGACTGCGACCGCCTTCAGGCCCAGCTTCCAGGCCTGAATGTAGGCGTCCATGATCTCTTCGACCGAGGCCGCCTCAGGCAGGTTGACCGTCTTTGAGATCGCGCCGGAGATGAAGGGCTGCGCCGCCGCCATCATCTTCAAGTGCCCCATGTACGCGATGGAGCGCGTGCCCTTAGCCGGCTTGAACGAGCAGTCAAACACGGGCAGATGTTCGTCCTTCACGAGCGGCGCGCCCTCAATCGTGCCGGTCGCGTCAATGTAGCTGACGATCGCATCCGCCTGATCGTGTGTGTAGCCCAGCTTGAACAGCGCCGTGGGCACGGTGTTGTTCACAATCTTGATCATGCCGCCGCCAACCAGCTTCTTGTATTTCACCAGCGCGAGATCAGGCTCGATGCCGGTGGTATCGCAATCCATAAAGAAGCCGATGGTGCCGGTGGGGGCGAGGACGGTGACTTGGGAGTTGCGATAGCCGTGCTTTTCGCCGTGGGCGAGGGCTTCATCCCAGCAGGCTTTGGAGCCTTCGAAGAGCGCGCTGGGAATATTGGTTTTGTTGATGTTGTTGACCGACGCCCGGTGCATGCGGATAACGTCTAAGAACGGCTCGCGATTGATGTAGAAGCCGGGGCAGGCGCCGCCGGGCATGGTGGCCGGAGCCGAGCTTTGCTCGGCCGGGCGGGCCTGGAGGGCCGCCCCTACATTGCCTGTGGTGAAGCCGAGATTCGTATCCGCTAGGCCTTTCTTGGTTGGTTCGGTCGCGGGTGTGAGCGGCGGGCAAAGTTCGGCGATGCGCGAAGACTGAAGGTAAGCTTCGCCGCACATGATTGCAGTGACGCAGGCGGCATAATCGCGGCCGCCGTCGGAGTCGTAGGGTAAGCCGCAAGCCATCAGCAGCGCACCGAGGTTCGCGTAGCCCAAGCCGAGCGGACGATAATCATGCGAATTTTTCATGATCATTTCCGTCGGATAGCCAGCGTTGTCGACGATGATTTCCTGCGCGGTGATCAGGACATCTACGGCGTGGCGATAGGCTTCCACGTCGAAGGTGCCGTTGGGCGCGAATTTCAGAAGATTGAGACTCGCCAGATTGCAGGCAGAGTCGTCGAGGAACATGTATTCGCTGCAAGGATTCGAAGCGTTGATGCGAGCCGTGTTCTTCGACGTGTGCCAGCGATTGACGGTGGTGTCGTACTGCATGCCGGGATCGCCGCAGTGCCAGGTAGCGTCGGAAATTTTGAACATCAGCTCTTTGGCTTTGAAAGTCTGGACGGGGCGTCCATCTTTCACAGCCCGCGTGGAGAAATCGGCGTCGCGCAGGACGGCGTACATGAAGTCGTCGGTCACGCGTACGGAGTTGTTGGCGTTCTGGAAGAAGATGGAGCTGTAGGCTTCGGCGTCGGGAGAAGAACCGTCGTATCCGGCGGCGACCAGAGTGTGCGCCTTGGCTTCTTCTTTGGATTTGCACTCGATGAACTCGACGATATCGGGATGATCGACGTTGAGGATGACCATCTTGGCGGCGCGGCGGGTCTTGCCGCCGGACTTGATGACGCCAGCGAAGGCGTCGAAACCCTTCATGAAGCTGAGCGGACCACTGGCAGTGCCGCCGCCGCTGAGAGTTTCATTCGATGAACGCAGCGGAGAAAGATTGGTGCCGGTGCCTGATCCCCACTTGAAGAGCATGCCTTCAGTCTTGGCCAGGGTGAGAATCGAATCGAGCGAATCGTGCACTGAATTGATGAAGCAGGCAGAGCACTGCGGCTTCTTGTATCCGGTGACGCCGAATTCGACGCGGCCGAGAGCTGCGTTCCAGTGCCAGTTCTGGCCGTCGGAGTTAGGCTCGATGCGATCGCAGCCGACATTGAACCAGACAGGCGAATTGAAGGCGGCGTACTGGCGGATCAAAAGGTGTACGAGTTCATCGTGAAACGTCGCGCCGTCTTCGGGAGTGCGGAAGTAGCCCTGCGACAATCCCCAGTCGCGGATAGTTTCGGCGACGCGGCCGACGAGTTGGCGTACGCCAGTTTCGCGCTGCGCGGTGCCGACTTCGCCATGCAGATATTTGGACGCAACGATATTGGTCGCGGTCATCGACCAGTCTTTGGGGACCTCGACGTCTTTTTGCTCGAAGATGATTCCGCCCTTCGAGTCGGTGATTTGCGCGAGACGCTCTTCCCATTCAATCTCGTCGTAGGGAGAGACTCCCGCCTTGGTGAAAAAGCGGCGGAACGAGAGGCCGGAGGTTTTTTGTTTCGACGTTGTGGCGGCGGTGGTTGCGGTTGTTTGAGTTTGGATTTCGGGCATCTTTCTTTCTCCCTGGTGTCTTCTATAAGAACCCGGATCTTGCGTCCGGTTATTTCGTACGTCTTTGCCTATTGTGCCGTCAAAAGCCGGATGGCAGCGGCCTTGGACGGCGAACTACTTCTGTTGCTTCCCGATTCGGTGCTTCCGTAAATCCCACGCCCCACGCGGAGGAAGTGGAAGGCGAATTGTTTTTCAAAGCGTTGATCGAACTACTGGAGTCAGTTTCGACTCCAGACGGGGCTCGGACAGGAATGTCCGAGCCACATGGTTCTTGCTGGGCGACTTCGCGGGCGAGGGCGCCCGCGCCACACGGCTGCTCCGACCCACATGGTTTGTCCAAGCTACCGATTCCGGATGCGGTTTCGGCGGAGTCTTGCATCCAGCGGCTAAATGCGCTGTAGACGGCAGTACGCTCGGCTGCATCTTCTATTACTGTGTAGCGGACAAAACAGCGGCCAGCGTTTAACTTTGCGAGCAAGGGATTTCCCGGTAAGAACAGCCGACCGAGAGTCATGCCAAGGTCGTCAGTTGCAGAAATTTCGAACAGCGCCAACATGCGCTTGCTGCCGTCACCGGCAGGAACCATCTCCTCGCCTAATGCGAAGATTCCGGCCTTGGCAGGCACGAGCAGCACGCTGAAGCTGGATTCACAACGAAACCAGCGCGACCATTGGAGACGAGTGTGGTCAAGATTCGAGTTCAGAGACCCAGAGTCACCGGACCCACCCTGCCGCACAGAACGCGACAAGGAGGGGGTAACGGTGGGGCTTTCACTCACGGACGCAAAGTCAACTTCCCCACCCTGCCTCGCCAAAATCGGGATCGACAAAGATGGGGCACCCTCGGGATTCGCGTCGACTGACCCGCCCTGTCGCACAGAACGCGACAAGGGTGGGACAACCTTATGAATCCCACTCGCCAGGGTTTGGTTGACTAAGTTGTATATGTTTTCCATCTTGACCACTCTCGTGTTTTGTCAGACGTTGAGGAGCTTTGGCTCCGAAGTTAAGAGTTTCCGTTTGGCAAGACGCGCGTCTTGCAGCCGATCACCGCAGGTTGAAGTTTGGGCGGCGCCGGGCCACCTCTGCCGAAGGCGTCGTCCGTGTGCTGCGTCGAGCCGCTTCCTCGCTCACCGTCAAGCTATGAGCACCCCTGAATTCGGCCCGTTTACTGCCTCTGGGATAGAAACAGTACTGCTGTATGTTGTGTATGTCAATACACAATCACTACATATTGTATCCCATTGAATTAACACTGGATTAATGTTGCTGCAGCAAAATAAAGCCTTTGTTTTCCACAACTAACAGGTCGGCTGGTTGTCCATATTCATGGTTGGAGTCAAATCAGACGCGCTAAGCGACTGCTGACCCGGTTCCGGCTGCCGTAGTAGCACATAAACATCTTCGAAAATTTCTCTGGATGCGATTCGCAGGAGGCCTTCAGAGGATTGCACCAGATAGTCTCCCGGCGAGCCGCGCTGCTCACGCCCAAGCGGATCGATGAACGCCAGAGGCTGAGTCAGCTGTCTGGCGCGTACGAGAAAGCGGGTGCGGTATATGTTCCAATCATCCGGCATAACTTTGCTCCTGGTGTGAGGCTCTAGAAGGCATGCGGCTGATGCCGGTGGAGCTTCGTACGTCAATCATTGAGTCGAAACCGCCAGTTGGAATTGGTTCAAAGTGACGCGAATGTACGCGGACTAGTGGGGGCGGTCAATTGTGAAAACAGAATTGAGACGAAAATGTTGTGGAAGAAAGTTCCCGTTTTGGGTGAGGGCACGAGCGGTCTGAAAGCCGCTACTGGCGGGCCTTTGGGTTCGGTCCTGTGGCGTGATCGCGCAATCATTTGAGCCCTTCATGCCTGATTAACCTGTTTATCCACACGGCAAGCACAGGAAATACAGAGCAGGGATCAATTGGTCACCGATTAGCTGTGACGAGTGATGGCCCACGAGATGGCTCGACTCTTCGGTGAGCGGCAAACCACTTCAGCACCTTGCTAGAAAACTCTTCACGAGCGACAGAAATAGCACCGCAGTGGTCGGCGCCTGGCACTTCCCAAAGGACAACCTGAGCATTACGAAGTTTGATTCGGCGCGAGTGGCGGACCGGAATGTTGCTGTCGATTTGTCCATGAATCAGCAGGACGGGAACGTGGGTCTGAGCGACGACTTGTTCCGGCTCGACCTCGGCGAGATTCAAGTGATATTTCCAACGCACGAAGCCGAGCGCGATTTCTATAATGGGCCGCAGAACTGTCCGTCCTACCCAGGGACCGGCGTCAAACTGCTGACCGATCCGGTCTTCCCGGAAGCTGGAGAACGGAGACTCCGCAATAACAGCGCAGAAACCCGATTCGGCTTTCAGCGACTGCAAGAGCTGTGCCGCTCCCATGGATTCTCCAAGCGCGTAAATGCAACCTGGCTGTTCGTTTCTTGCAAGCCACTCAAACCAGCGCCGCACGTCATCTTGTTCGATAAGGCCATAGGTTGCAATCCGTCCACCGCTCGCTCCATGAGCCCTTGCATCCGGCATCAGCACGCTGTAGCCGTGCTTTAGCAGCAGTTCGGCATACCCAATTGTTCCCAGGCGGTTATCCCCCAGTCCGTGCAGCAGGATTACTGCATCTCCGTTGCTATGGCGCGGGTGAATGAACCAAGCGCTGAGAGCAGAGCTATCAGCTGCCGATATCTGAACATCTGCAACTTCCGACTGCAATTCTGCAGCGGTGTCGCGCATTTGGACTTCCGCATCAGCCGGAAGGGGCCGGCGATTGGGATGCAATGTGGTGTCTGCCAGGAAAACGGCCGCCGCCGCACATAGGAGGATGTAAATTACGCTCGCGGGGATGAGCAGCCGTAACAGTTTCCGCATTCTGCTTGTAGGTACGTCGAACGGGCCAGAGGGGTTCCTTCAGTTAGGTAGCACGTTCCAGGATCTCGACATTAACGCCGGCGCGGGCGAGTTCGAGGGCAGCGGAAAGACCGGCAGCGCCAGCTCCGAGGATGGAAGACTTCGTGAGGCATCGTGGAAATCTTAGATGCCGGTGTGGCGCGGGCGCCCTCGCCCGCGAATCGGTTCACACACGCTTAATCAGGTTCAGCTCAAAGTCACGCCGACCAACCAAGAACGGAGAAAAGACAGCGGCGATCTTTCCGTCCTCTCGCGGGCGAGGGTGCCCGCGCCACACAGAATCGTGCGACAATGAAAATCTTTTCGGACAAGAATGTCCGACCCAGACGGCCTTTGGCATCTCGCCCTTGCACCTCAATTACCCCTGTGGTAACTTCTATAATTGTCCCGTTGAAGAAAAAGGGATTAGTGTGAGAGGCGGGGTCTTTAGCTGAAAGCGGGCCTCGGTTCTTGCTCGCTGGCGTAGCTCAGCTGGTAGAGCATCTGATTTGTAATCAGAGGGTCAGGGGTTCAAATCCCTTCGCCAGCTCCAGATTGAGGCGTAATTGCGGGCGTGAGTGGGTCTCCGCAGGAGACGCGCGGGAGCTCGCAGCCGAAATCCTGAGCGAAGCAAAGGATCTCACGCCAAGAAAGAGTTTTGCAGGGCGGCGGCGGACAGCTTTTCCATCAGCACACCATAAGGGAATTTTCCAGATGAGTGGTTAGCGCGGGATTTTTCTACGCGCACTTTCTGATCCCAGTGGCCAGTCGCGAAACCGGTGGTCGCGGCGTGTCTGAGTGAGCTTCTAGCTGTGAGCGATGAGCTACGAGCGACCGGCAAGTGATTGCTCAATGCTCTCTGCTCAACGCTCACCGCTAATGCACAGGTGGGTGAGTGGTTAAAGCCGGCAGACTGTAAATCTGCTCCTCCTAGCGGGGTACGAAGGTTCGAATCCTTCCCTGTGCACCAGTATTTGTTGCGCGAGATTTGTGGCGCAGGATTGAGCCAGGCAAGGTTGTGACAAAGAGACTGGTATTGGCGTGGTTGGCCTATGCCGCGATTGCGGTGTTGGCGATTAGAACTTTGGACGATCCGCGAGTGCGCGGCGTAACGCTGGCAATCCTGGCAATGTTCGCGGTCAAGACCTGGATGCGAAGGAAAGACGTGATGCATCCGGATGGCGAAAGTGGGAGTGAGCAGTAAGCCGATGTAGCTCAGTTGGTAGAGCACTCCCTTGGTAAGGGAGAGGTCATCAGTTCAATCCTGATCATCGGCTCCAGAAATTGCGGTTGAGTTGGCGTTGCGGAGCGTTGGAATTGGCGGACGACCGACGACGGACGACGGACGACCAACGACGTTTTTTGGCGGGAGTAACTCAGTGGTAGAGTCACAGCCTTCCAAGCTGTTGGTCGCGGGTTCGATTCCCGTCTCCCGCTCCAGGAATATGGAAGCGCGCCAAGCGTGCGATTAGGTCGCCGCAAAAGCGCGGCGATCGCACGGCGCGCCCGGATCCTTCGGCGACCAAAAGCGAGTCGCCTCAGGATGACAAAGAATGTTCGAACAAGCGACGATCAAGGTTGAGAAGGAAAAGGAATTCCAGGAGCTGAAGTCGGCGATCAGCCGGGCATTCGCCCCTGAGAGTGTTGAGAAGTATTTGAAGCGGATGGCAAGCGCGGGATTGCGCATTCGGGATTTCGATGCGGTGCTGGTTAAGCGAGTGCTCGAGCAGGTTGGAGCGTTAGCCGGATCGGCAAAAGATCTCTATGCGGCGTTGACTTTGACCGATCAGGGGCAGATGAAAGAGTTCTACCTGTCGAAGATTGAGGAAGTAGGCCCAGAGCTGAGGGCGAAGTATCAGAAGATTTATCAGTATTACTGATTGCTGTTACCGATCATGACTGATTGCTGTTGACCCGATCCGCTTTGAGCGTGTCCCCGGAGTACGGGATCACGTCAGGCCCAGCCCCGAAGGGGCGGGATATAGAAAGCCCGGCACGGGAGTGCCGGGTGAGCGCAGCGAAAGAAGAACGCGAGGGCGAGAGCCCGAGCGGGGTTTGGGACCAGCAGATTCCTCACCGCTAAAGCGGTTCGGAATGACAAGGGATTTAGGTTTAGAGCTAAACGCTAAGAGCTAAAAGCTAAGAGCTGACGGCCGACTGCCGAGAGCTGATTCAAGAGGACGAAACAGAAATGGCAAAAGAGAAATTTGAGCGCAATAAGCCGCACTGCAACGTAGGCACCATCGGTCACATCGACCATGGCAAGACCACGCTGACGGCGGCGATCACCAAGGTGTTGTCCAAGCACAATCCCAAGATCCTGTTCCGGTCGTTTGATTCGATCGATAACGCGCCGGAGGAAAAAGCCCGTGGCATTACCATTGCGACCGCGCACGTGGAGTATGAGACGGCGAACCGTCACTACGCGCACGTCGATTGCCCCGGCCACGCCGACTACATCAAGAACATGATCACCGGCGCGGCGCAGATGGATGGCGCGATTTTGGTTGTGGCTGCGACTGATGGTCCGATGCCGCAAACCCGCGAGCACGTGCTCCTGGCACGGCAGGTGGGTGTGCCTTACATCGTGGTGGCGCTGAACAAGTGCGATGCGGTTGACGATCCTGAGTTGCTTGACTTGGTGGAGCTCGAAGTTCGTGAGTTGCTGAAGACGTATCAATTCCCGGGCGACGATGTTCCGGTGGTTCGGCTTTCGGCTCTGGGCGCGCTGAATGGCGAAGCCAAATGGGAGAAGCAAGTTGATGAGTTGATGGAAGCGGTGGACAAATCCATTCCGCAGCCGGCGCGCGAACTCGATAAACCGTTCCTGATGCCGATCGAAGATATTTTCTCGATCTCGGGACGCGGCACGGTGGTAACCGGCAGAATCGAGCGCGGCAAAGTGAAAGTGGGCGAGGAAGTGGAAATCGTCGGCTTCCGCGATACCCGCAAAACGGTGGTGACCGGCGTCGAAATGTTCAAGAAGCAGCTCGACGAAGGCCTGGCGGGCGATAACGCGGGATTGCTGTTGCGCGGCATCGGCAAAGACGATGTCGAGCGCGGCATGGTGCTGGCGAAAGGTGGATCGATCACGCCGCATACGAAGTTCAAGGCGGAAGTTTATATTCTGACCAAAGAAGAAGGCGGAAGACATACGCCGTTCTTCAAGGGATATCGTCCGCAGTTTTATCTGCGGACCACGGACGTGACCGGAGTGGCCGAGCTGCCATCGGGAACTGAGATGGTGATGCCTGGCGACAACGTGCAGCTGGTGATTGAGCTGATCACGCCGGTAGCGATGGAGAAGGGCTTGCGCTTCGCTATCCGTGAAGGCGGGCACACGGTGGGCGCGGGTACGATTTCGGAGATTGTGCAGTGAGAAAACCGTCGTTGGTCGTGCGTCGTTGGTCGTTGGCAAGAGCCGAATGGCCGACAGAGGAAGTCGAAGAGCGGCGGGAATGCGAGATACATTTTGGATTCTCGGGATTCTCCTGGTCGGTGCGATCGGAGTAGCACCGTGGTCGTCCATATACGAATTTTTTTGGAAGGGCCGCGACAAGAAGTACAAATCACGGGAAGATGTGATTTGACGTTGTTCGCGGGCGAGGGCGCCCGCGCCACACGGAAATGCATAGGTCCTTCGGCGGCTGAAGCCGCCCTAGGATAACAAAAGGTTTTAGGTTTGATTTTGATTCAAGCTGAAGGCTGAGAGCTGACGGCTGAAGGCTAGGAGCTGTTTTTATGCCCCGAGAAATCATTACGATGCAGTGCGGTGATTGCAAAGACCGGAACTATTCGACTACCAAGAACCGCAAGACCAAGCCGGACCGGCTGGAACTGAGCAAATTCTGCCGGCGGTGCAGGAAGCATACGCCGCACAAGGAAGTGAAATAATCTGGCGATCGGGTGATCTGGCCATCGGGTGATCTGTACTTCGCCCGATGACCTGATCATCCGATCACCCGATGGGAAACAGGGGCGTAAGCTCAACGGTTAAACTGTCGGTCTCCAAAACCGAACTTGGGGGTTCGAATCCCTCCGCCCCTGCCAGAGTTTTGGACGAAGTATTGGAGAAGCAGAGAGTCAGGTGCAGTGATGGGAGCAGGAACGAAGAAAATGGCTAACACAGTTGCCGCCGCAAACGATGACAGCTTTGGCGGGAAGCTCAAATCCTACCCCGAGCGCATCAAGTCTTTTTACAACGATGTGCGCACGGAAATGCGCAAGGTCACGGCACCGAGCCGCAAGGAAGTCCAGGCAACAACCACGGTGGTTATCGTGACGGTATTTTTGTTTGGAGTTTATTTTTTCATTATCGACAACGTAATCGGCAGAGGAGTCGATCTCCTCTTCCACACATTCACGAAGTAAAGGGTGCCATGCAGGACGAGGAAAAAAACGTAAACGACGCTGCGGCAGAATCGACTACGGCGCAGGACACGGCCGCGGCAGTTGCCGAGAAGCCGCGCAATCCCAACATGAAGTGGTACATCATCCACTCGTATTCGGGATTTGAGCGCAAAGTCAAAGAATCACTTGAATCGCGCGTGCATGCCTTCGGTCTCGAAGACAAGATAGGCCGAGTGCTGATTCCAACCGAGTCTGTCACGGAAGTTCGTGGCGGCAAAAAATATACCGTGGAGCGCATGTTCTATCCCGGCTACGTGCTGGTGGAAATGGACATGGACGACCACGTCTGGCACGTGGTCAAGTCGACGCCGCGAGTCACAGGATTTGTAGGCACGGGGCAGCAGCCTACGCCGCTTTCGGATGAAGAAGTTCAGCACATTGTTTATAAGGCCGGCGAGTCGAAGGACAAGCCCAAGCTCAAGGTCAAGTTCGAGAAGAACGAGACGGTGCGCATCACCGAAGGCCCGTTTGCGACCTTCACGGGCGTAGTTGATGACGTCAACGACGATCGCGAAACGCTGAAGGTGATGGTCACAATTTTCGGCCGCTCGACTCCGGTGGAGTTGGAATTCAAGCAGGTGGAGAAGCAGGGATAGTAATGGGTAGCTTTAGCGCCAAATTGCGGGTATGGAATCCGAACTCTCCTGAGAAGGTCGAGGAGTTGGATGCACTGGTCGACACTGGTGCAGCGTTCTCATGGATGCACCGAGATCGGTTAGAGCGGCTCGGCGTTGAGAGATTGCGGCGAATTGGATTCCGCGCGATTGATGGTTCGATTCTCGAACGTGAGACGGCTGCGGTCTGGGTGGCGAGCAATGATTTCAAGGCTCCAGACATAATTGTTATGGCCGAGCCCAGCGATATGGAAGTGATAGGCGTGCACACGATCGAGGGGCTTGGGCTGGCTGCAGATCCGGTACAGAAGAAGCTGATTCCGACCGTGATGCCAGCGCTGCATGCAGATCGAGAGATGTCGAGCTTTGCTCGACCGAACGGGCGAGGGCGCCCGTTCCCACACGGTTCGAGGTAGGGAAGGATTATGGCGAAAAAAGTTACAGGTTCAGTGAAGTTACAGATTGCGGCGGGCAAAGCGACGCCGGCGCCTCCAGTGGGTCCGGCGCTCGGACAGGCGCAGATCAACATCATGGAATTCTGCAAGCAGTTCAACGCGCGTACCAGCCAGAAGGAAATGGAAGGGCTGATTATTCCAGTGGTGGTTTCGGTCTATAGCGACCGGTCGTTTACGTTTATTACGAAGACGCCTCCGGCTTCGATTTTGCTCAAACGCGCAGCGGGAATCGCGAAAGGTTCCGGCGCTCCTAATAAAGATAAGGTCGGCAAGGTCACGCTGAAGCAGGTTGAGGACATTGCTAAGCAAAAAATGCCGGACCTGAATGCGGCGTCGGTGGATGCGGCGATCAAGAGTGTGCGCGGCACAGCAAGGTCGATGGGAATTGAAGTTGTCGGGTAAATCGTTTGGGTTCAGCAAGAGCGGGAAGGGCACGACTTCAGTCGTGCCGCAGAGATGGTTTTGAATTGGGGCTTGAGCCCCTGAGGTTCGCGGGCGAGGGCGCCCGCGTCACACAGTCACAAAGACCACGGCTGATCAGAACAACGTTCAGCGGTGGGAGACGGAGAAGAAGATGAAAAAAGCTGGAAAAAATATCGAGAAGGCGAGGAAAGCGGTCGAACAGCGTGCTTACACGCTGGCGGACGCTGTACCTCTTCTTCAAAAAGTAAAGTTTGCGAAATTCGACGAGACGGTAGAAGTCACCATGCGTCTCGGCGTCGATCCGAAGCACGCAGACCAGATGGTGCGCGGCACGGTGGTGCTGCCCCATGGCCTGGGCAAGTCGAAAAAAGTCCTGGTGATTGCATCGGGCGAAAAACAGCGCGAGGCGCAGCAGGCTGGCGCGGATTTCGTCGGTGGCGAAGACATGGTCGAGAAGATCACCAAAGAAAACTGGACCGATTTCGATGCGCTGATTGCAACCCCGGACATGATGAAATCAGTCGGACGGCTGGGAAAAGTGCTGGGCCCGAAGGGGCTGATGCCAAATCCAAAGACCGGAACGGTAACCTTCGACGTCGCGCGCGCGGTGCAGGAAGTTAAAGCCGGTAAAGTCGAATTCCGTACTGACAAAACCGCGCTGGTGCACGTTCCGGTAGGCAAGATTTCTTTTACACCCGACAAGCTCATCGATAACGCGACCACGCTGATTACCAGTGTGATCAAGGCGAAGCCTTCGGTCGCGAAAGGCAAATACATCAAAGGATGCTATCTCAGTTCCAGCATGGGGCCGGGGATTGCGCTGGATACTACGCCGATTGAGACGGCTGCGAAGGTATAGGTCTTAACTCGGCCTTGCAGGCCGACGGACGGGCGAGGGCGCCCGTCCCCACACGAGTTGTGAAGGGAACAGATTATGGCGGTTACTCGAGCGAGAAAAGTTGAGCAGGTCGACAAACTGGGGAAAGACTTGCAAAAGGTTTCCACGGTGATTGTCACCACCTACACCAAGCTGACGGTGGCGCAGGATTATGAATTGCGAAAAGTGCTGCGCAGCTCCGGGGCGAAATATGCAGTGGTGAAGAACACGCTGGCAGAGCGGGCGGCCAAGGGCACCAAGGTCGAAAGCGCGCTGAAGGATTTGTCGGGCGTGACTTCGATTGCATACACCGAGGGCGATCCGGTCGCGCTGGCCAAGGCGCTGGCGAAATACGCCAAAGATAATCCGGATTTTTCTTTTAAGACGGGCGTGGTTGAGGGCCGCGTGATCTCGATTAAAGAGATTCAGGCGCTGGCCACCATGCCGTCGAAGGAAGAAATTTATTCGAAGCTTCTGTTCCTGATGAGCGCGCCGGCGCAGCGCCTGGTGACAGTGATGAACGCTGTGGGACGCGATATCGCTGTGGTGATCAATCAGGGAGTGGAAAAAGAAAAGTTTGGCGGAGAGGCGACTCCGTCGGGAGTTTAATTGTCATTCTGAGCGAAGCGAAGAATCTATGCTCTCTCTTTCGGAAATGCATAGATCCTTCGGTGGCTGAAGCCACCTCAGGATGACAGCGCAAATGATTTTAGTTATCAGGTCAAGGGTTGCGAAGATCCGAAATTGCGGCGTGGTCTGGCGCGGCAATCGAGATCGAGTCGCACTGGAAACTTGTGCCGGTAACAGGTTGAAACAGGTAACAAATTAAGAAGACTGATAACTCAAAAAGTGGAGAATTGATATGGCAGACTTGCAGCAATTAGAAGATCAGATCGTTGGGCTGTCGTTGCTGGATGCGGCAGAACTGGTGAAGAAACTGGAATCACGCCTTGGAGTCTCGGCGGCGGCAGCGGCCCCGGTGATGGTTGCCGGTGGTGCAGGAGCAGCAGCGGCGGCCCCGGCGGCTGAAGCCCAGACCGAGTTCACCGTTGTCCTGAAAGAGGTCGGCGCTAACAAGATCAACGTGATCAAGGCCGTCCGGGAAGTCACCAGCCTGGGCTTGAAGGAAGCGAAGGACCTGGTCGATGGCGCGCCTAAGGCGATAAAGGAAGGCGTCACGAAAGAAGAAGCCGAGACGATCAAGAAGAAGTTCACGGACGCCGGTGCGACCGTCGAAGTGAAATAGTGATTAACGTGTGACCTCGGTCATTGCGGCCGGGGTGGGCGGGCGATGGTGTCCGCCGCACACGCTCGCTAAATCATTTGTTTTTAACAGGTTCTACTTCGTAAGCAATTTTTCGACCACTACTTGGCAAAGTGCCGGTAGCAGTGCTATTATTGTCACTATCGGCACCGCTTCCCACTTTCATCCAAGTGAGCAGACTCTGCGCGAATTGACCCAGGGAAGCGGAAAGAGGCTGCGCTAAACAGATTAGCAGACTGTCCTGCGGGCGGCGGGACGGGAACAGACATACTGGCGCGACAAAGACACAACTTAATTGGCTATGCGCTCTACGCGGCGCCTGAGGGACATGCTGTCCCTGCGGGCGCGCTTTCGTGCGCACGCGAAAAAGATCTACCAGCCAGCGCTCAACATTCAGTCTAGCCGGCTGAATGGTTGCTGCAATTGTAAGCTGCAGTTCCCGCCCCGCGTACCTGCTGTGACGCAGCCCCAGGCTGCGCAGAAAAGTTTGGGAGTTACTCCGAATGTCAAAGAAGAACGGATTCCGTCATCGTTTTGATTTTTCCAAGATTCCAGCCACCATTCAGATTCCGAACCTGATCGAAGTGCAGAAGCGTTCGTATGAGCGCTTCCTGCAAATGGACCGCCTGCCCAGCGAACGCGACGACGGCGGATTGCAGTCAGTGTTTCAGTCGGTATTTCCCATCACCGACTTCCGCAACGTCTCTCAGCTTGAGTTCGTTGATTACGCGATCGGCAACTGGGAGTGCAAGTGCGGCCACTTGAAGGGCCTGCATCACTTGCGCACCACTTGTAAGAATTGCGGATCGACGGTGATCACCGATCCGTTTCATCCTGGCGACGTGCTCTGCCATAAGTGCGGGACGTACAACGCCAATACGCCGGACTTCTGCAACAAGTGCGGCGACCCGGTCGGCTTGCAGCTGAAGTATGACGTGGCTGAGTGCGAAGAGCGCGGCATGACGTATTCTGCGCCGCTCAAGGTCACCATGCGTCTGACGATTTTCGATAAAGACGCTGAGACTGGGAACCGCTCGATTCGAGATATCAAAGAGCAGGAAGTTTTCTTCGGCGATGTTCCCTTGATGACGCAGAACGGGACTTTCATCGTCAATGGAACCGAGCGCGTGATCGTCAGCCAGTTGCACCGTTCGCCGGGCGTGTTCTTCGAGACGGCGAACAATCGCACGTATTTCCTGGGCAAGATTATTCCTTATCGCGGCTCGTGGGTTGAGTTCGAATACGACCAGAAGAACGTGCTGTATGTGCGTATCGACCGCAAGCGCAAATTCCTGGGCACGATTTTCCTGCGTGCTCTCGGCCTGCGTTCGAGCGAAGACATTTTGCGCACGTTCTACACGGTGGATCGTCTTGTCGTTCGTGACAAGAAGCTCTATTGGACACTTGATCCCTCGAGCGAGAAAGCTACCAACCTGATCGGCATGAAGCTGGCGCACAGCATCAAGTCCAAATCCGGGGACGAGATCGCGCACTCGGGCCGGAAGATCAACGCGGCCACGCTGAAGGAAATCCAGAAGGCGAAGATCAGCGAAATCGAAGTTGACATAAGCGATCTTGAAGGCGCGTGGGCTGCCGCTGATGTGGTGGATACGACTTCCGGCGAAGTCATGCTCGAAGCCAACACTGAGGTGACCGCCGACAAAGTATCGAAGATCCTCGACTCGGGCGTGGTTGAGATGAACCTGTTCTTCCCCGAGCGCGACGACGTAGGCACGGTAATCAGCCAGACGCTGCGCCGCGACTCAGTGAAGACGCCGCAAGAAGCCCTGATCGAGATTTACCGCAAGCTGCGTCCGGGTGATCCGCCGACGCTTGACACCGCAACCGCTCTGTTCCACGGGATGTTCTTCGATCCGCGGAAATATGATTTTTCGCGCGTAGGCCGGCTGAAGTTCAACATCAAGCTGTTTGAGAACAGCGACGCGACCACTCTCGACAAGCGCACGCTCGATCCTGACGATTTTTATGCCACGATCAAGTATCTGCTGAAACTGCGCAAGAACATCGGCTCGGTGGATGACATCGACCACCTGGGCAATCGCCGCGTTCGCGCGGTCGGCGAACTGCTGGAGAACCAGTTCCGCATCGGCCTGGTGCGAATGGAACGCGCCATTAAAGAAAAGATGAGCGTGTACCAGGAGATGTCGACGGCCATGCCGCACGACCTGGTCAACGCGAAACCGGTGATGGCGGCAATCCGCGAGTTCTTCGGGTCATCGCAGCTATCGCAGTTCATGGACCAGACCAATCCGCTTTCGGAAATCACACACAAGCGCCGTCTTTCGGCGCTTGGGCCGGGCGGCCTGTCACGTGAGCGCGCCGGATTCGAAGTCCGCGACGTTCACCCGACGCACTACGGCCGTATCTGTCCGATTGAGACTCCGGAAGGTCCGAACATCGGACTCATCTCGTCGTTGAGCTGCTATGCGCGGATCAATGACTACGGATTCATTGAGTCGCCATACCGCCGGGTGAAGAACGCCCGCGTGGTCGATTACGTGAGCGTGGTGAATGCCGGCGACGGCGATTACAAGGCCGGAGATCACATCGAGAAATCCGAAGCCGAGAAGGTCAACGGCGAACTGAAGGACCGCAAGAAGCGTTCCGCAGAACTCGAGCCGTTTTCCTTCTACCTGTCTGCGTGGGAAGAAGACAAGCACGTCATCGCGCAGGCAAATATCGAATTGGACGAAAAGGGCCGCATTGTCGGCGACCTGGTCAATGCTCGCAAGGCGGGTAACTTCGTGCTGGTCAGCAAGGACGAAGTTGATTACGTGGACGTCAGCCCCAAGCAACTGGTCTCAGTGGCTGCGTCTCTCGTGCCATTCCTTGAGCACGATGACGCCAACCGAGCACTGATGGGCGCGAACATGCAACGGCAATCCGTGCCTTTGCTTCGCGCGGAAGCGCCAATCGTTGGCACGGGAATGGAAGGGGTCACGGCCCGCGACTCCGGGGCAGTCGTTCTGGCGCGGCGCAACGGCGTGATTGACTCAGTCGACTCGGAGCGCATTATCGTGCGCGTCGAGGGCGAGCACCATCCCGGACAGCTGTCGCGCGAAGTGGGCAGCGATATTTATCAGCTCACCAAGTTCAAGCGCTCGAACCAGAACACTTGTATCAACCAGAAACCCGTGGTGCTGAAAGGCCAACGCGTCACTAAGGGCCAGGTCATTGCGGACGGGCCTTGCACCGATCACGGCGAGCTGGCTCTGGGACGCAACGTGCTGGTCGCGTTCATGCCATGGCGCGGCTACAACTTCGAAGACGCGATTCTGGTCTCCGAGAAATTGGTGAAGGACGACTATTACACCTCGGTACACATCGAGGAGTTCGAAATCGAGTCTCGCGATACCAAGCTCGGGCCGGAAGAAGTCACGCGCGATATTCCCAACGTCAGCGAATCCATGCTGCGCAATTTGGACGAGGCCGGCGTAATCCGCATCGGCGCTTCGGTGAAGCAAGGCGACATTCTGGTCGGCAAGGTTACGCCGAAAGGTGAGACTCAACTGACGCCGGAGGAGAAATTGCTGCGTGCCATCTTCGGCGAAAAAGCCGGAGACGTTCGCGACGCTTCACTCTACTGCCCGCCGGGAATTGAAGGGGTGATCGTAGATGTGAAGATTTTCTCCCGCAAAGGCCAGGAGAAAGACGAGCGGGCCAAGGCGATTGAAGCGACGCAGATTGCAAAGCTCGAAAAGAACCTTTCCGACGAGATCCGAATTCTTACCGACGAGCGGTTGAAGCGTCTGGAGAACATTCTTGGCGGAAAAGAAGTGCAGGCCGACCTGCACGACGAGCGCACCAACAAGCGTCTGCTGACCAAGGGTGCAATGGTCGATCGCGACACTATCGAGCGCATCTCCACGCGGAACCTGAAGCGTATCAAGTACAACGACAAAGATCCGCGGGTGAATGAGCAGATAGACGAGATCGAAGAGATGACCTCGCGTCAGATCGACGTTCTGAAGAAGATCGTTAACGAGAGGAAAGACAAGCTCACCAAGGGCGACGAGCTGTCGCCGGGCGTGATCAAGCTGGTCAAAGTCTACATCGCCATGAAGCGCAAGCTGAGCGTTGGCGACAAGATGGCCGGCCGTCACGGCAACAAGGGCGTGATTGCGCGAATTCTGCCGGATGAAGACATGCCGTATCTGGAAGACGGCACGCCGGTGGAGATTGTGCTCAATCCGCTGGGCGTTCCCTCACGTATGAACGTGGGCCAGATTCTTGAGACCCACCTGGGATGGGCGGGGCACGAACTGGGCGGCAAGATTGCCAAGCTGCTGAAGGAAAACAGTCGCGAGGAAACCGTTCGCCGTGAACTGAAGACGCTGTTCAAGGGCACGACCCTGGAGCAGGAGATCGCCGAAGTTCCGGACGATGAACTCATGGCCGTCGCTGAAACGCTTACCCGCGGCGTGTTCACCGGATCGCCGGTGTTCGACGGCTCGCGCGAGCACGAGATAAAGGCGCTGCTGAAGAGCGCAGGGCTGCCGGAGTCCGGCAAGACGTGGCTGTATGACGGCATGAACGGCGAACGCTTCGAACAGCCGGTCACCGTCGGCTACATCTACATGTTGAAGCTGTCGCACCTGGTGGACGACAAGATTCACGCGCGTTCCATCGGGCCGTATTCGCTCATCACCCAGCAGCCTCTGGGTGGTAAGGCGCAGTTCGGCGGACAGCGCTTCGGAGAAATGGAAGTCTGGGCGCTGGAAGCTTACGGTGCAGCGTTCATCCTGCAGGAGCTCTTGACGGCGAAGTCTGACGACGTTTATGGCCGCACCAAGATTTATGAGGCCATCGTCAAGGGCGAAGCTGCCATGGAGCCGGGCGTGCCAGAGTCGTTCAATGTGCTGATTCGCGAGTTGCAGTCACTGTGCCTGGATGTCGAACTGATCAAAGCCGGCGAGAGGAAGCCGGTGGTCAGCGCGGCGCCAGGAGATGGATTCGCATTGGCGCAGAAATCTCGCGGCGTGTTGTTGGACGCAGATTAAGTAGTGGCTAGTGGCTGGTGATTAGTCGCCAGCCGCGCCGCTACACAGACTTTGAGAAAAAAGGCTGGGCACTTATTCGCTCCCAAGATCTCAGCCAGATACAAATGATTCGTGGCACTAGCAACTAACCACCAGCCACTGATCACTTTTACGGGGCCGCGGGCGGCAGCGAAATCGCCGCAGGAGTGGAGGAAATCTTGTTCCGTTCGAGCCCATTTGACCTCGCAAATCCTATTGCAGATTTCGACGCGATTCGCATCAGCCTGGCCTCTCCCGAGAAGATCCGGAGCTGGTCGCATGGCGAGGTGACGAAGCCCGAGACAATTAATTACCGCACTTTTAAACCGGAGCGCGACGGCCTGTTCTGCGCCCGCATTTTCGGCCCAGTCACGGATTGGGAGTGCCTGTGCGGCAAGTACAAGCGCATGAAGCACCGCGGCGTGATCTGCGACAAGTGCGGCGTGGAAGTGACACTTTCGAAAGTCCGCCGCGAGCGCCTCGGCCACATTGAGCTGGCATCTCCGTGCTCGCACGTGTGGTTCTTCAAAGGATTGCCCAGCCGCATCGGCCACTTGCTGGATATTTCTCTGCGCGATCTGGAAGCGATTCTTTACTTCGAAGCCTACGTGGTGGTCGAACCCGGCGACGCGCCGGTGAAAGACCACGAAGTCATTAAGGACGAGGCCAAGTACCGCGAACTTGACCAGCAGTATCGTCCGGCTGGATTTCGAGCGCAGATGGGCGCGGAAGCGATTAAGGAATTGCTCAAGCGGGTTGAGGTTGACTCGCTCTCGAGCGAGCTGCGCGAGAAGATGAAGCACGAAAGCTCGCTGCAGAAGAAGCTGAAGTACGCCAAGCGGCTGAAAGTTGTCGAGGCATTTCGTAAGAGCGGCAACAAGCCGAACTGGATGATCCTGGATGTGATTCCGGTCATCCCACCGGAGCTGCGGCCGTTGGTTCCTCTGGACGGCGGGCGTTTTGCGACCTCCGATTTGAACGATCTTTACCGCCGCGTCATCAACCGCAATAACCGGTTGAAGAAGCTGATGGACCTGCACGCGCCGGAAGTGATCGTACGCAACGAAAAGCGCATGCTGCAGGAAGCGGTAGACGCATTGTTCGACAATGGCCGCCGTGGACGCGTGCTGCGTGGCGCCAACAACCGTCCGCTGAAGTCGCTCTCTGACACGCTGAAGGGCAAGCAGGGACGCTTCCGCCAGAACCTGCTGGGCAAGCGCGTTGACTACTCGGGACGTTCCGTCATTGTGGTCGGCCCCGAGCTCAAGCTGCACCAGTGCGGTTTGCCGAAGAAGATGGCGCTCGAACTGTTCAAGCCATTCATCTATCACCGTCTGGAGCAAACCGGCCACTGCACGACCATCAAGCAGGCGAAAGAAATGGTGGAGCAGCAGGACTCGATTGTTTGGGACATCCTGGAAGAGGTCATCAAAGACCATCCGGTGCTTTTGAACCGTGCTCCCACGCTTCACCGTCTGGGCATTCAGGCGTTCGAGCCGGTGCTGGTGGAAGGCAAGGCCATCAAGATCCACCCGCTGGTGTGCACCGCGTTTAACGCCGACTTCGACGGCGACCAGATGGCGGTGCATATTCCGCTGTCTCCGGAAGCGCAGGTCGAAGCCAGCGTGCTGATGCTCTCGTCGCACAACATTCTTTCGCCGGCATCAGGTCAGCCGATCACGGTGCCCACGCAGGACATGGTGCTTGGGCTTTATTACCTGACCAAAGGCAAACCCGGCGCCAAGGGTGAAGGCCGCGCGTTCGCCAATATCGACGAAGTGCTGCTGGCGCTGCATGCGGGCGAAGTCGAAACGCTCTCGCCCATTCGTCTGCGTTACACCGGCGAAGTGATCGACCTGACCACCGCATACGACGATCAGGACATCGTGCACACCGATCCGGTGATGTACGACCGCTCGTTCCTGAACACGACCGTGGGCCGGGCAATTCTTAACGATCACCTTCCCGAGGGCATGCCGTACATCAACGGCCTGCTGAAGAAGAAAGGTATCGGTCAGCTGGTCAGCTTCTGCTACCTGAAGTACGGCCTGGAGATGACCGTCAAGATGCTCGACGAGGTCAAGGAACTTGGCTTCCGTTTCGCGACTCGCGCCGGATTGTCGATTGGAATTGACGATATGGTCATTCCCGACAACAAGAAGACGCTGGTGAAGGACGCGGAAAAACAAGTCGTCAGCGTTCAGCAGCAGTATCTGGACGGCGCGATTACCGACGGCGAGCGCAAGAACAAGGTCATTGAAATCTGGTCGGCGATCACGGAGAAAGTTTCCGACGAAATGTTCAGCCAGATGCAGCAGCGCGATAAGGAAGGCTTGATCAACCCGATTTACATCATGGCCGACTCCGGCGCCCGCGGATCGAAACAGCAGATTCGCCAGCTCTCCGGAATGCGCGGCTTGATGGCAAAACCATCGGGCGAAATCATCGAGACGCCAATTACTGCCAACTTCCGCGAAGGATTGACGGTGTTGCAGTACTTCATCTCGACCCACGGCGCGCGTAAAGGACTGGCCGACACTGCGCTTAAGACCGCCGATTCAGGTTATCTGACGCGCCGCCTGGTTGACGTTGCTCAGGACGTAATCATCAGCGAATACGATTGCGGGACGGTTGACGGAATTTACGTCTCTGGAATCGTCGAAGCCGGTGAAATTATCGAACCGCTGCGCGACCGAATTGTTGGCCGCGTGTCGCTCGAGAAAATCAAAGACTACGACGGCAACGTGATCGTTGACATCAACAACGAAATCACCGAAGACCTGGCGAGTGCGATTCAGGCTGTAGGCATTGAGCGGGTGAAGATCCGTTCCGTGCTGACCTGCGAATCGAAGCGCGGGGTCTGCGTGATGTGCTACGGCCGCAACCTGGCCTCTGGACGCCTGGTCGAACTCGGTGAAGCCACTGGAGTCATCGCCGCGCAGTCTATCGGCGAGCCGGGGACGCAGCTCACCATGCGTACCTTCCACATCGGCGGTACGGCGTCGCGAGTCTCTGAGCAGTCGCGCCTGGAAGCCAAGACGAACGGTGCGGTTAAATTCATCGGGTTGCAGACGGTGAAGTCGAAAGCGGGCGATCTGGTGGTGATGAATCGCCAGGGATCGATTGCCGTGGTCGACGACAAGAACCGCGAGCGCGAGCGCTACTCGGTCCTTTACGGCGCCAAGGTCAAGGTCAACGAGGGCGATCACGTTCAACTCGGACAGACCATGGTCGAGTGGGACCCGTACACCTTCGCGATCCTGACCGAAATCGGCGGAACCGTGCAGTTCAAAGACCTGCAGGAAGGGGTCACGCTGCACGAAGAAGTCGACGAAGTCACCGGCCTGTCGCGTCACGTGGTGGGCGAATCGCCCGACGAGAAGCGTCAGCCGGCCATCGTGATCAAGGGCAAGAGCAGCAAGCGTTACCTCATGCCTTCGCGAGCCCACCTGATGGTGGTTGAAAGCGACACGGTATTTCCGGGAGATGTGCTGGCCAAGATTCCGCGTGAAACTACGCGGACCAAGGACATCACCGGCGGCCTGCCGCGCGTGGTCGAACTGTTCGAAGCGCGCAAGCCGCACGAAACCGCGATCATCAGCGAGATCGATGGCGTGGTGAAGTTCGGTGAAATCGCTAAAGGCCAGCGCAAACTTTATGTGCAAGCCGACAACGGAACCGAGAAGGAATACTCAGTTCCGCGAGGCGTTCACATCAACGTACAGGAAGGCGAGCGGGTAAAAGCGGGCGAGCCGCTCATGGACGGTCCGCTGAACCCGCACGATATTCTCGCCGTACTCGGAGAAAAAGAACTGCAGGCGTATCTGGTGAACGAAATCCAGGAAGTTTACCGGCTGCAGGGCGTGAACATCTCCGACAAGCACATCGAGGTGATCGTTCGCCAGATGATGCGCTGGGTGCGGGTCGAGGACGTTGGCGACACCGCGTTCCTGCTCGAGGAGCAAGTGGATAAATTCCGCTTCCGCGAGGAGAATGAGCGCGTGATCCGTGACGGCGGCAAGCCGGCAACCGGCCGGCCGTTGCTGCTCGGTATCACCAAAGCGTCGCTGGCGACCGATTCGTTCATCTCGGCGGCGTCGTTCCAGGAGACAACGCGAGTGCTCACCGAAGCATCGATTCAGGGCAAGGTGGACCATTTGCGCGGTCTGAAGGAAAACGTCATTGTGGGACGCCTGATTCCGGCCGGAACCGGCATGGAATATTACCGCAACGTGCGCCTCTCGCCGGAGATGGAAGAGGCTGCCGCGAAGGTACAGGAAGAAGTTTCGCAGGCCTACGAAGAGGCCGAGCGCGCGCTCGAACTCATGCGTACGGAAGGCGAGACGGAGGAACTCACAGCGGAGTAATTCGGGACGGCATAAAGGGCGGAGCAATCCGCCCTTTTGCTTTGCCCTCTGTGGTTTTCCTCTGTGAAACTCTGTGCTCTCTGTGGTAAGCGTTCAAAAACCCTTCACCACAGAGGACACGGAGGTGCACGGAGGAAAGGCCACAGAAGCCCTGAACCAGAATGCAACGGCTGACTCATTTCGCGAAAGTATTTGGGCTTGCCTGGGTTGTTGTCACAGGCTTGTGGGTTGCCACCCTTTTCCTTGGATGGGATTTTTCGGTCGGATGGCGCGGGCAACCACCTCCTCCAGTGTGGGTACTCAAGCTGATCCTTTATGCTTGGCCTGTAATCCCAGCTATCCTGATCGCCACGTTCCGGGAATTCGTTCGAACTTTCACTACAGGGAGAAATTGGCGGTAACGCCGAATGCACGCCAACCCACAGCGATTGCAGGACGAGGAACCTCTTCCGAGTCTGCGCTTGCTTGAAGCGCCTGACGACTCTACTCTGTCACCGTTGCTCTTTCCTTTTCTTAGTCTGCTGCGCAGAGCGGTGTGGCGGGCGTTTCAACACGACGCCTTCGCCATTGCCAAAGCCTCGGCATATTCATCGATTCTTACATTCTTCCCCACTTTGCTGGTTCTTGGATCGGTTCTCGCTGCCCGGAGAAACACCCAGCCATTCCTGCTCGAAATTTCAGACGCCCTGGCGAAGATCCTCCCCGCCGGCAGCACGGCGGCGCAGGCGTATCTTCACGGCAGCACTGGGCGCTCGGTTGGACTGCTGGTCACCACTTCCGTGCTTACGCTCTGGCTGGCTTCCGGCGTAATGATTTCCTGGATGGAAGGCTTCCGTCGTTGCTACGAACTGCCAAAAATCTGGGGACTAGTGAAGGAACGCATGGTTGCCCTTTCGCTGGTCATCCTGGCCGGGATTCCGTTAAGCTTCGCCACAATCCTGGTGGCGTTCGGTAATCGCATTGAAACCCGCATTCTGTTTCACATCGGGCACGAGTTCAGCCCCTACATTTATCTGATGTGGATGTTCCTTCGCTGGCTGATCGCAATCACCACCAGCGTAAGTGTCATCGCGCTCATCTATCACAACGCCGTGCCGCGCACCCAGCCGTGGCATAGCGTGCTTCCCGGCGCCACCCTCGCCACGGGACTGTGGTTCGTCGTGACCATGCTGTTTGGCTGGTACGTGCAGAACTACGCTAACTACAGTGTCATCTACGGATCGCTGGGCGTTGCCATCGCCCTGCTGGTGTGGATGTACATGATCTCGCTGGTCATCCTGATCGGCGCGGAATTTAATGCAATCTTGTTTCCGAGGTCCTTGCTGGGGAGCGAGTTGGCAACCAGCGCGGCCAAGTAGTATCCCGCAGCGGGCCTCTTCCCGACTGGCCATGTTCGCATCGCTATGAGATACAAAACCCTCAAGAGCTGGGCTGGCATTGTGCTTTTGGCTTCCGGCTTGTTCGCTCAGCAGCCCGCGAACGAGAACGAGCACAGTTGGCGCGGAGCATGGGTTGCGACAGCCGGTCCACGCACATTTCACGGGCGTTGGACGGGACAGCTTCTTCCCAAAACCCACAACGCGGCCAGTGGTTCCTGGACGCTGCTCAGCGACGGTAATCAAATCGTTCTCGAAGGCACTTGGTCCATGCGCAAGTCGTCAGCCGGCTGGCAAGGCACCTGGACAGCTCGGCTGAACTCAGGAAGGGCCTTCTCGGGTACATGGACCTCCGAGATGACGGATGGCAAGACCTTCGAGGACATGCTTAACCAGACCCTGGCAAAGCAGGTGACCGGCTCGTGGCAATCGGGGCGAATGCAAGGGAACTGGTCGCTGATGGGGCCGGGATAATTACGCCTCCAGCCTTCCTCCAGGGATGCTAAGGTCAGTGCTTAACTGGTCTCTGCGGGCGCAAAGACAACCAGAAGCACCAGCTCCTGTTCGATGTCGAAGAAACGGTGATCGAGGCCGGGCTCGACAAATATCACGCTTCCCTCTTGAATCGAGCGCTCCTCTTCGCCCAGCCGCATCTTCGCCTTGCCGCGAACCACATAATATATTTCGTCCTGCTGGTGGGGCCGCTGTCGATCTGTAGCTCCGGCGGGCAGAACGTAAACGCCTGCACTCATGGCGGGGACACGGAGAAACTCGTGATAAGGCTGGTCGCGGGTGATGCGATGGAGCAACGGTCCAACTTCAAAGACCTCGCTCATGCCAGCGCGCCCTGGAAGAATATTTCCGTGTACTGCTGCACGATGTTCTCTTCCTGCAGGCTGCCATCCGGGCGGTACCACTGGTAAATCCAGTTGATCATTCCCAGCAAAGCGAAGGCGGCGGCGCGCGGGGTAACGGTTGCGCTTGAACTGCGGTTGCGGTGGACGTTGGCGATCAGGTTCTCCACAAAATGGACGTAGTCTTTCTTGCGCGCGTTGATGCGCTTGCGTAGCGGCGGCGAGAGCGGATGGTTCTCGTGCAGCATCACCGTGATCTCGCGGTCTCGCTCGCTCAGGACCACAGCAATGTGGCGGCGGATCAACGTGCGCAGTCGCTCCTCTGGGTCCGCGATCGCGCGGACCGGGTTGAGTACGCGCTCCTCGGTGATGTCCATGGCGTGGCTCATCAGGTCGAAGAGGATTTCGTCTTTGCTCTGGAAGTGGTGATAGAGGCCGCCCTTGCTCAGCTTGAGCGCGGCGGCGACATCGTTCATGGAGGTACCGTCGTATCCCTGCTGCTGAAAAAGGCGGGCAGCGGTGCGAAGAATCTCCTGGCGCGGATCGGCAATGGCTTCACGAGGCATTGGCGGATAATATTACAGCGACTCGGCTGCCATCTGCCACCTTTGGCTTACCGGTGATGCCTCGGGGCTCAGATTCGCACGCTATGCGACTGGCTTGTACCGAATTCGGGCTCACACGGCCTTCTCCTTGACAGCTTAGGGGAGAGCGCGCTAAACTCCTAACCGGCTTAGGAGAGCGCATGAATGATCAGGCCCAGCTTCTTCCCGGCACGCTCGATCTACTGATCCTCAAGGCAGTTTCGCTGGGGCCGCTGCATGGCTACGGAATTCTGTTGCGCATAGGGCAAATCTCCGGGAAAGCGCTGCTGATCGAGCAGGGAGCGCTCTATCCGGCATTGTTCCGTCTGGTGAAGCAGGACCTGCTGAAAGCCAACTGGGGCACATCAGAGAACAATCGTCGCGCCAAGTTCTACGAGCTGACGGTGGCCGGCCGCAAGCGTTTGCGTGCAGAAACTGAAGGCTGGAACCGGCTTGCCGAGGCTATTGCCAGTGCTCTTGCCGCCCAACCGGAGGAAGTATGAGCTTGCTTGCCTACCTTCGCTCTATGGGCCGTAAGCTCTTCCGGCGCTCCGAACTCGCGGATGACATGGAAGAAGAAGTTCGCGCGCACATCCAACACCGCGCTGATGATCTTGAACGCTCCGGCATGGACCGGGCTGAGGCAGAACGCCGCGCACGAATCGAGTTCGGCGGATTGGAAAAAATCGCGGAGGACAGCTACGACGCTCTCGGCGCCAATTTTATCGACAGTTTCATGCACGATGTGCGGCTGAGTCTTCGCAAGCTGCGTAATTCGCCCGGATTCACCATCACCGCGGTCCTGACTCTGGCTTTAGCGATCGGCGCAAACGCCGTGGTGTTTGGCGTATTGAACGCGCTGATCCTGCGTCCGGTGAATGTGCCGCATGCGGAGAGTCTTTACGCGATCGAGCGCGGACCCGACAAAGCAGTAAATCATTCCTATCCCGATTACGAGGACCTACGCGACCGCAACCGCAGCTTTGAATCGCTCGCAGCTTACAACCTCGCTATCGCCGGGCTGGACACGGGTGGAAATCCGAGCTCGGTGTGGATCATGGAAGTGACGGGAAATTACTTCGCCGCCTTGGGCATTCAGCCGTATCTCGGCCGCTTCTTCCACTCGGCAGATGAGCGTGGGCCGAACAGCGCTCCTTACATCGTGCTCACCTACGCCTATTGGCACACACATTTTCAAGATGATCGCAGCGTGGCGGGCAGGGTTGTGCAGCTGAATAAGCACCCTTTCACCATTCTCGGGGTTGCGCCGGCTGACTTCCGCGGCACGCTGTTGTTTGTCTTTCCCGATTTCTGGGTCCCGCTGGTGAACCAGGAGCAGGCGGAAGGAGCGAACCTTCTGAACGAGCGTGCGAAGCGTGAACTCTTGATGGTGCTGGGGCATTTAAAGCCAGGAGTATCTCCCGCCCAGGCAGTCTCCGATCTGAATTCGATCGGCGCGGAGCTGGAAAAAACATATCCCAAAGAAGACGGCCACATGACGTTTACGTTGGCACGTCCGGGTCTCGCCGGGGATTGGCTGGGCGGTCCGTTGAAGGGATTCCTCGCAGGATTGATGTTGCTGGCGGGTCTGATTCTAATGGCAGCATGTGCGAACCTGGGCAGCCTTTTCGCCGCGCGGGCTGCAGACCGTTCCCGTGAAGTTGCCCTTCGGCTGGCGCTGGGATCGAGCCGCAAACGCATACTGCGCGATCTGTTTACCGAAGCCGTGCTGATTTCTGTAGCAGGAGGGGCGGTTGGACTTTGGGGCAGCGTGGTCTTGCTGAACCGTCTGAGAGTGTGGCACCCGCTTCCGACCGCGCCACTGACTATCGCGGTAAACCCAGACGCCAATGTCTACGCGGTCGCCTTGCTTTTGGCGCTGGTCAGCGGATTCGTGTTCGGCGCCGTACCCATCAGGCAGGTGCTGCGCACAAATCCTTATGAAGTCGTGAAGTCGGGATCTTCCGGCAGAATTGGGCGTCGCGTAACCCTGCGAGAGGCGTTGCTGGTAATTCAGATTGCGATTTGTGCAGTGCTGGTGACTTCCTCGTTGGTGGCGGTGCGCGGACTGCTGCGCTCGCTGCACAGCAATTTTGGTTTTGAACCAAAAAACGCAATGCTGGTAGAGACAGCGCTGAGCATGGCGGGTTACAGCGGCGACAGTGTTCCCATAATGCAAAAGCGAATGATCGACGCGCTGGAGGCGATACCGGGCGTGAATTCAGTGGGATCGGTTGATCGCCTGCCGTTGTATTACGGAGCGAACGGGTCGAATGTCTTTAGCGATAAAACGACGGACCTCAGGCCGTCGAACGTCGCGACCGAAGCTTCCACATACAAGATTTCTCCCGAGTACTTCGACGCGGCACGGACGACGTTGCTGGCGGGCAGGAGTTTCACCTGGCACGACGAAAAGAATTCGCCGCGCGTGGCCGTCGTCAACCGGGAGTTTGCGCGCAAAATGTTCGGGTCTGTAAGTAAGGCGGTGGGCGGATATTACAAGATGCCGGATGGAACGCGGGTAGAAGTGGTTGGCATAGTTGAAGATGGAAAGTACTCGAACCTGGCTGAGGATCCCGAGGCCGCGATGTTTCTGCCCGTGCTGCAAGTGCCTTCGAACGAGACAGCGATTGTGGTGCGCTCTGACCGCGACCCGCAGCAACTGACAGCGGCAATCAAAAGTTCGATACACGATTTGGATGAGGCACTCCCGATAACCATCCAGACTTGGACCAATGAGCTTGAATCTGCGCTGTTTGCTTCGCGCGTGGCCACCGTGTCGCTGGGCGTGCTGGGAATTATGGGAGCGATGCTGTCGGTCACCGGCATCTTTGGCTTGGCGGCGTTCTCAGTAAGCAAGCGTCTGCGCGAATTGGGGATTCGGATGGCTCTTGGCGGACGCCGCAACGAAGTGCTGAAAGCCGTGCTGGGAAGGGCTTTCAACCTGCTGGTAGCTGGTTCAGCGGCAGGACTGCTCTTGGGAATTCTGGCCAGCAGAGTGCTCGCATTCATCGTTTACGAGGCGACTCCCCGCGATCCGCTAGTGCTGGCTGGAGTTGTACTGGCAATGGCGTTGGTGGGACTTCTGGCCACATGGATTCCAGCCCAGCGCGCGCTCTCGGTTGATCCAATGGTGTTGTTGCGAGAAGAGTAGGCGGCACGGGAAAGTGCGCCCCCGCGATACGAGCCGAATCGGCTTACGGGATCTTGCTAGCCTCATGCAGAGTCAACATCCCCACCCCTTCGACTTCGCTCAGGGCAGGCTCTGTCGCTAAATGCGCGACAAGGCTGGGGCACCCGCAGAATTCCAGGGGTTAACACCGCCGAAGCGCCGCTCTCTGCGCCTGAATTCTTGAACCGCTGCCGTGAGGTCAGCGGCGTCGAAGTCTGGCCACATGCGCTCTGTGAAGAAGAGTTCAGCGTAAGCAGACTCCCACAGCAGAAAGTCGGAGAGCCGCTTCTCGCCGCCAGTGCGGATCAGGAGATCGACGTTTCCGCAGCCTGCGGTCAGTGCCTCGGTGAGCATGTCACGTACGAGGTCGGGCGATGGCCGTGCATGGGATGAAAGCGCGGCGCTCGCATCCGCAGTGGCGCGGGCGATGGCGTGCCGCGAAGAGTAGTCGACAGCAACCCGCAAGTGCAGGCACCCGCCTTGCGCCGTCGCGAATTCTGCCTGCTCGATTTCAGGCAGCAATTTTTTTGGCAAACGCTCCCGCCGGCCAATGATTTGCAGCCGGACACCCCGTTGCTTCAGTCTTTTCGTTTCCAGTCGCAGGTAGACACGCAGCAGGTGGAAAATGCTTTCAACTTCCAGCGCAGGGCGGTTCCAGTTGTCCGATGAGAATGCGTAAAGCGTCAGGCGGCGAATACCGAAGTCTGGTGCGCGCTCGACAACATGGCGCACCGTGGTTACTCCGGCACGATGTCCGGCTACACGCGGCAATCCGCGCCGGGTGGCCCAGCGGCCGTTGCCGTCCATGATGATGGCTACGTGCAGTCCGTCATGTGTTTCACTTGGCAATTTAGAGTTCCTCAACACGCACACTTCAACACGCACACTTCGACACGCGCACTTCGACTTACACCGCGTCTCCCGAAGACAGCGCGGTCTTTCCGTTCCTGGGATCGCCCGTGTGTGGAAGCGAGCCGTACCAGTCGATCCCGCGAGTGAAGTACATGGCAGCTGCGATCGCGAGGAAACTGGCGATTGCGCCGACGAGCAGTGCGTTGTCCTCCAGCCGCAACAGCATGTAGATCAGCAAGTACACGCAAGTAAAGATTGCCAAAGCCCTCACGCCCTGTAGTCGGCTGGTGAATATCCATCCCGCATTGGAGGAGAGCAAAATCACGGTAGCGGTGCTGGCGATTAAGAACCCAATGTCGAAGCCGATTCTTTCGGCAAGAGATAAGAGGAGTAGATAAAAAATGATCTGTGCCACTCCGATCAGAACGTATTGTGCGGGATGAACTCGCTTGCCGGTCGTCACCTCAAAGATGAAGTAGGAAAGAAATACCAATCCCAGAAAAAGTGGCACGTACTTAAGCGATCGACTGACGGACTGATATGGGTCTGCCACTTCAATGAATGAAACCCCGAGCGCCGTCCCGTCCAAGCCGGCGATGGTGTCACTCTGGCCCTCAGCTCGAACTCCGCGGGCGATAAAAGGAACGGACCAGTCGGCGGTGAAGCCACTGCTGGAGACGGTCCGGCTTACAGGTAAGAACCCGCCATCGAAACCGGGACTCGGCCAATCGCCTTGCACCGAGAGATGAGTTGTCTTGCCATAGGCAAGCACCGCAATTCGCTGAGCGCCGGAAAACCGCAAATTGGATGTCACGTTGAATTGTGCATTGGGCTTGGCGATACCTTCGACCTTGGAACCGAAAAGGGCCAGCCGAAACTGCGGATTCTGGTCTCCGCCGATCGATAGGTTTTGAGCGATTTCGGCGGGAACCAACGTCGATGTTTTTCCGTTGATGGTCAGCGTAGCGTCAGCCAGTGCCCCGCGCGCGTCGCTCACACCGACCAGAATCTCGGCCCTACTCCAATCGAGTTCCGCTCCGGGTGGAAGCGCCGATGGCACTCCCGTCAGATCGAAGGTCGCGTCGAATTTCGAGTCGGAGCGAAAGACCGGCACCTTGAAGAGCGAGCGGCGGCGCTCTTCTGTAGTGATCTTGAAATTAGCGGTGGCCAGTGACGGAAACACAAAGTACATGCCGTGTTTTGTGAATGTCCCTGGATACTGAGGCTGCACATACGGAATGGCAAGCGTGGGCCCGAGGAAAGTCTGCTGGCCACCGAAATGCGCGCTGATTTCCTTGATTACATCTTCTGATCGCCTGGTCCTGTCTTCGATCAACCCCTCGACGAGTAGCGCAGGAATGAGCATCAGGAGAGCTAGGAAAGACACCACGAAGAGCTTCACGCCCACTGACCTGATTTTGGACTGCAATACCGATTGCAATGCTGAAAGATCACTCATTTGTTGCCTCCACTGTGTTGCTGTTCATCGCACATTTACTTTGCACCGTAAAGTGCGCGCACAAAAAATTTTAGGCCCGCGATGGCGCTAGCTCGCCGACAATTTTGAGAGAGTGCTTTGGATTAGTTCCCTTCTCCGCGTCGCGAACCACCTGCTCCAGCGTCTGGAGATACTCAAGGTAGCGGGTGCGGCCGGAGGAGGTGATTCTGCAGACTGTCAGCGGGCGATTATGGTCGTGTCCTTTCTCGATCTCGACCAATTTCGCGCGCTCCAGCACCCGCAGATGCCGGCTCAAATTGCCGTCAGTAAGCGAGCACAACTGTTTCAAATCTCCGAAAGTCAAGCCTTTGGGATTCGCAATCAAGGACGTAAGCACGCTAAGCCGGGCGCGCTCGTGGATCACTCGATCCAATCCTTCATAGGCGTAGCGCCCTTCACTCGATGGAGGTTTAGATCGCATCGCCACCGTCCTTCGAGTTCAAGAGCAGAATTGTGGCCACGAGTAACTGGCCGACACCATAGGGAATCCCCATAGCCCAGGGAGAAAGCGCACGTGTGTCTCCTATCGCGATGCACGCGAGCCCTGTCAGGAGGTACCACGCTCCCGCAGCGATCATCGGCCGCGGCAGAAAGCGGCACGATGAAAATACGCCGAGGCTGAAGATTATTTGCCACATTCCGGGAACCATCCAGAGGGCATGCGGAACCCACCGCACCAGGACGATCGTGAGCAGCGCGCCCGCAATCGCCGATGGCAGAAACTGCTCAACCGCAGTGCGGATCATTTCGTCTGCCAGACCCGAATGAATACGGCGGGAGCGAGTGTGCATTTGTATCCCGATTAAGGCCGCGGATACCGCGGCGGTCCATATCCAGATGCCCAGATATGTCTCGATCTGAGTCGCGGGATCCCGCACCCAAAAGGACTGCGCTGTAGCCGCTAAAACTGCGAAACCCGCCGTGCCGGCAAGAGTCGCTGGACCGTAGCCACGAAACTCAGTGCTGCGCGCCATCTGGCGGCGCATGCTGCTGATATCGACCAAGGCTTTGTTGAGGTCGTTCATTTCGCACTCACTTTACAGTGCAAAGTATCCCGAGCAGGAGAGCTTGTCAAGAGCGAAATGGGACGAACTGCTTTCGATGAAGTGGATGCCAAAGGTATTGCGCCACACCCGGGTAGCGGCTCTGGGCGACACCGATTTTGCCCGTTGTCCCTGTCGCAGTCCTTAGATGGATCGACACCTATGGGCAGATAAACCACAGCGAATCATTTACTTACGGCAATTCTGGATGGGGCAAAATAATTCTTTACATATGGTGTTATACTTATGTATAACACTATTACTTCAGCTAGGAACTAGCGAGCTTAGTGACCCATGAAATCCGCAAAAACAAGAAATATTCGAGGAGAATGAAGATGAAATCCATTCGGTTTACGCTGCCGCTGATTCTGATTTCGCTCTGCGCCGTGTCCGTTGGCCAATCGGCCGGTACAGTTTCTGACACGCAAAAATCATTTGACCAGCTCAAAACTCTTGCCGGCACTTGGCAAGCATCGGTGACCACTGACCCGCCAATGAAAGATATGGGCGATGGCGCGGTTGCACAAGTTTCGCTGCGTGTGACTTCCCGCGGAAACGCGCTGGTGCACGAGATGTATGAACCCGGAAAAGCGAATGATCCCACACATTACGACCATCCGGTAACCATGCTCTATATGGAGGGCGATCGCCTGCTGCTTACTCACTACTGCGACGCCGGAAATCGCCCGCGCATGGCGGCCCGGCGCTCCTCAGACGGGAAGACGCTGGAATTCGATCTTCTCGAGGTCTCCGGCAGCACTGCTTACGGACACATGCAGCATGCCGTCTTCACCATCATCGACTCCAATCACCATACCGAGGACTGGACGTATATGATGCCGGGTGACAAACCCATCCGCGCACACTTGGACCTGAAACGGGCGCAGTGATCGAGGATATTTTCGCGCGAAGCGAATTGGAACTCTAATGGACCGTGAGTGGAATGACAGCCAGCCGATTTATCGCCAGCTTCGTGACCGGATGGTCGCGATGATACTCGATGGCGTGCTCAAAGAGGGCGATCCCTTGCCCTCGGTGCGCAATGTCGCCACCGAGTATCGCGTCAACCCACTCACCGTCCTCAAGGGTTATCAGGAACTGGTGGATGAGGATCTGGTCGAAAAGCGCCGCGGACTCGGCATGTTTGTTAAGTTGGGCGCGCGCAGTCTGCTGCTGCGAGGCGAGCGTCGAAAGTTTCTTGCCGAAGAATGGCCCAGAGTTCAAGAGACGATTCAGCGGCTTGGCCTTAAACCGGAAGAACTGTTGAATGGTTCCAAGCCCCGCTCGCCCGCAGAAACTTCGCCGCAAAACAAAGAGTCGCAAAACAAAGACAAGAAAGAGGAGGAGCGCTGACCCCATGGCTTGCATAGAAGCTCGCGGTCTCCGGAAGGCGTTTGGCGCGACCGTCGCCCTTGATGGGATCGATTTGCGTGTGGAAGAAGGACGCATTCTCGGAATTGTCGGTCCCAACGGAGCAGGAAAAACCACAGCGCTCAACGCGATTCTCGGTCTGACTTCATACCAGGGAGAACTGCGCGTACTCGGACGCGATCCCTGGAACGAACGCGACCGGCTGATGTGCGACGTTTCCTTCATCGCGGATGTGGCCGTGTTGCCGCGATGGGCAAGGGTTTCGCAGCTGCTGGACTATGTCTCCGGGGTCCACCCGCGCTTCGATCGCGCTAAGGCAGAAAGCTTTCTGGGCCGGACTTCGATTCACCGCACCAGCAAGGTGCAGGAACTGTCGAAAGGGATGGTGGCACAGCTGCACTTGGCCATCGTCATGGCTATCGATGCGAGATTGCTGGTGCTGGACGAGCCAACGCTCGGCCTCGACATCCTCTTTCGCAAGCAGTTCTACGATTCGCTCTTGAACGACTACTTCGACCGCAGCCGCACCATCCTGGTCGCTACCCACCAGGTGGAAGAAGTCGAGCACGTGCTCTCCGACCTGTTGTTCATCGACCGCGGCAAAATCGTGTTCCAGACCAGCATGGACGAGGTCGAGTCGCGCTATGTGGAAGTGATGGTGCGCCCGGAGCGGATCGCTGCAGCCCGGGCGCTCAAGCCGATGTACGAGCGCCAGGGCATCGGCGGTAGCATGCTGTTGTTTGACGGCGCCGATCGCAAGCAACTGGCCGCGATGGGAGACGCGCGCACTCCCAGCATTAGCGATCTGTTCATCGCCGTGATCGGCAACCATGCCCAGGCACAAGGAGCAACTCGATGAACATTCAATCGAATGCCGTTCCCGAAGCGATCGAGTCGAGTGCCGTGGCACCAAGCGCGAGTGCTACGCCTCTTCCCTTCTATTGGTCACTGCGCCGTGAACTTTGGGAGAACCGCTCGATTTACCTGGCGCCGCTGGCGGTTGCGGGAGTCGTGCTCTTTGGGTTTTTCGCGACGCTAAGGCATTTGCCGGCGACCATGCGCGCCGCCTCTGCCCTCGACCCGATGCGACGGCACGAACTGATCGAGCAACCGTTCGATATGGCGGCAGGGCTGATCATGGTGACCTTCTTGATCGTAGCGGTGTTCTATTGCCTTGACGCCCTGTACGGCGAGCGCCGTGATCGCAGCATTCTGTTCTGGAAATCGCTGCCGGTCTCCGATCTCACGGTCGTACTCTCCAAGGCGACCATCCCGTTCCTCATTTTGCCGCTGTTTACGGTCGCGGTCACGGTAGTCACCCAACTCATCATGGCGGCGTTCGGCAGCGCGGTGCTCATCGCCAATGGCCAGGGCATCGCCACAACATGGAGCGAGTTGTCATTCTTCCGCATGTCGCTGCTGCTGCTGTATCACATCTTTACCGTGCATGTTCTTTTGGAAGCGCCGATGTATGCGTGGATGCTTATGGTCTCATCGTGGGCCCGGCGCGCGACGTTCATATGGGCTTTCGTGCCCCCGTTCGCGATTTGCGTACTCGAAAAGATGTTATTCAACACCTCGCATTTCGCTTTGATGCTGCTGGACCGGCTCACCGGAGGCGTGGAGGCGCTCTCCGCGCCAGGCACCATGCCTATGGATCCGACGACACAGACTACGGTGGCGAAATTCCTTACCAGCCCAAGCCTTTGGATTGGGCTGGCAATCACTGCGGCGTTTCTCTTTGCCGCAGTCCGGCTGCGCCGTTATCGAGGGCCGATCTGATGTGCTGGTTTTGATTTCGATCGTAAGCGTATCAAGGAGAGGACTACGAAACCATGAGGCCGGCGATATTACTCATTCACATTTGCGCGGGGACCTTGGGCTGCGCGTCCGGGTTTGTGGCAGTCTTTTTGCATAAAGGCTCGCGGCGACATGCGCTGGCGGGGACCGTATTTGTGATCTCGATGCTCTGCCTGGCTGCCAGCGGCACCTGGCTTGGTGCGATGAAGTCCCAGCCCGGCAATGTTCTCGGCGGCGCGCTCACTTTCTATCTGGTCGCGACCGCGTGGATCACGGCAAAGCAACGCAATGCGGGAACCAGCATTTTCGATTGGGGTGCGCTGCTGGTCGTCTTCACCATCGCATCATTTAATCTCACCTACGGATTCCAGGCCGCAATAGCCCCAACCGGACTGAGATATGGATATCCCGCCGGGCCGTATTTCATGCTGGGTACCGTCGCTGCGCTGGCTACGATTGGCGACATTCGCTTGCTCGTGCGCGGTGGCATCGCCGGCACGCGGCGCATCGCGCGTCATCTTTGGAGAATGTGTTTCGCGTTCTTCATCGCCGCCGGATCCATATTTCTGGCACGCCAGCATCTGTTCCCGGTGATCATGCGCAAGACCGGCACCCTCTATTTCTTGAGCTTCCTGCCGTTGATACTTATGATTTTCTGGCTGCTTCGCGTCCGTCTCTCGAAACGGTTCGCGAGCGCCTGGAACACGCCCGCCCTAAATCGGCGAACGCCTGAGCAAGCTGCGACCCGCTGCCCTGTCTCGCGCTGGCCGTCAAGTGCCGAGTACGAGCCTAGTTGACGCACAAAGAGAAAATCGCGCGCATCTGTCTTGAAGCGTGATCGTGAATCGTTGGAAATCACGGGCGTCCGCGGTCCGGATCAGATCACGGGAGAGGCTTGCCGATTTCCCAGTGATGGCCGAAGGGGTCAACCAGGCGGCCGACGCGCCATCCGTAAGGCTGGTCCGCAACCGGCCAGACGGCGGTGGCCCCTGCGTTGAGCGCTTGTGCGAAGACTGCATCGGGATCGTCGACAACCATGACCAGACGAGTGGTGGAACCGCCGAGCGACTCCGGGCTGAAATTCTTGTTTTCAGGCGATTCGTCGGCTAGCCAGAAATCGGCTTCTCCCACAGCCATTTGGGCGACCACGTCGCCAGCCTCGCTTTCAATACGAAAAAGCTCCCGTGCGCCAAAGGCCTGTTTGTAGAATTCGACGGCTTTAGCACCGTTGCGAACAGAAAGCATGGGGGAGATGGAGGTCTTGGGCGGTGTAGTCATAGGGAGCCTCTGGCAGAAAGGACATTTTGGCATAATCGAGGTCGCGAGGGGCCCCAAATCTGGCGCCCAAAAAGCGCGACAAAGGAATAGGCCAACCGCGCGTCATAAATGGGGTGCAACTTCGGGCGTAACTTCGTACTTGACTTTCAGTTTTGGGGAAAGTAGCATTTTACGAGTACCGACCGACCGGTCGGTTCTAAAGGTAACCAGCGCCGATCGAATCCAGTAATCCCCGACCCAGGAGACACACAGTGGCTACGATTTTTTACGAGCACGACGCCAATCCTTCAGCCCTTAAGGGCAAAACTATTGCGATCTTCGGATACGGCAGCCAGGGTCACGCCCAGGCACAGAACCTGCGCGACAGCGGGTACAACGTCATCATAGGGCTCGATCCCGACCGTGGCAGCGCCAAGCAGGCCAAAGCTGACGGCTTCACCGTTCTGGCTCCGGCCGAAGCCGCAAAGCGCGCTGACTGGATACAGATTCTCACGCCGGATGAGACCCAGGCGGGGTTCTATGAGTCTGCGATCAAACCTGGACTGACCAAGGGCAAAATCCTTGGCTTCTCTCATGGCTTCAGTATTCACTTTAAAGCCATCGTGCCGCCAGCAGACGTTGACGTTGTGATGATCGCTCCCAAGAGCCCCGGTCATCTATTGCGACGCGTCTATGCCGAAGGCCGAGGCGTGCCTTCGCTCATCGCCATTCAACAGGACGCGAGTGGCCGCGCGCATGAGTTCGCCCTGGCTTATGCCTATGGGATCGGATCGACCCGCGCCGGAGTTCTGCAGACAACTTTCAAAGAAGAAACTGAGAGCGATCTGTTCGGCGAGCAGGCGGTGCTTTGCGGCGGGCTGACTTCTCTGATGAAGAAAGGTTTTGAAACTCTGATTGAAGCCGGATATCAGCCGGAAATCGCATACTTCGAGTGCATCCATGAGATGAAGTTGATTGTTGACCTGATTTACGAGGGCGGACTGGGACGCATGCGTTATTCGATTTCAAACACCGCCGAGTATGGCGATCTTACGCGTGGACCGAAAGTTGTCGGAGATGAGACCCGGAGCGCAATGAAGAAGATCCTCGCCGACATTCAGGCTGGCACGTTTGCCCGCGAGTGGATCGACGAGAACAAGAATGGCGGGAAGAATTTCGCTGCCCTGCGCGAGGCGGAGAAGAAACATCAGGTTGAGGAAGTGGGAGCGAACCTTCGCGGCATGATGTCGTGGATCAAGGATTCCAAGCAGGCGCAGAAAACCGAACCTGCTCCGCAGAAAAAGGTCGTGAATGCTTAGGGGCGCGGAAATCTTCTTGAAGTGCCTGCGCGCCGAGGGCGTGGAACTGGTTTTCGGCTACCCAGGCGGCGCGATCATGCCATTGTATGACGCGCTCGAAGGCAGCGGCATCCGGCACGTACTTACCCGTCACGAGCAGGGCGCAGTGTTTGCCGCGGAAGGCCATGCGCGCGCTACCGGGCAAGTTGGTGTGGCGATCGCGACCAGTGGTCCGGGCGCGACCAATCTGGTGACCGGAATTGCCGATGCCAAGATGGATTCGGTTCCGCTGGTCTGCATTACTGGCCAGGTGCGGAGCGCGCTCATCGGGACTGACGCCTTCCAGGAAACCGACGTTTTCGGGTTGACGCTTTCGCTTACCAAGTGGAGCCGCCTGGTTCGCTCGATTGAGGAGATTCCTTCGGCAATCGCGGAAGGATTTTATTGGGCGCGTGAGGGACGGCCCGGTCCAGTGGTCATAGATATCCCGACCGACTTTCTGAAAGCCAAGATTGAGTTCTCCGGCCCGGCGAAGTTTGTGCCTCAGCCTCGGCCCTCTGACGCAAAAGGCGAGGCGAAATTCGCCGACGAACTGATTGCACTGCTAGGAAAGGCGCAGCGGCCGGTGGCATTGATCGGTGCGGGGGTGAAGCTGTCAGGCGCAATTACTGACCTTCGCCGTTTGCTCGACGATCTGAACGTTCCCGCGTTTGCAACGGTACATGGCTTGGGCGCGGTCGATCCTGTTGCCCCTTATTACCTGGGAATGGTCGGCATGCATGGCACACGGGCGGCGAATATGGCGCTGCACGAAACCGATCTGCTGCTGGTGTTCGGCGCACGGCTTGACGACCGCGTAACCGGAGATCCGACGCGCTTCGCGCCCAATGCCAAAATCGTGCACTTTGAAATCGATCCTGCGCAGCTCGACCGGGTGCGGCAATGCGAGTTGCCGATCATCGGCGACCTGGCGAAGACCATTCCCGCCTTTCACAAAAAAGTCAGAGGCGTGAAGTTGCCGGATTGGACCGAGTGGCGAGCGCTGGCGTGCGGCGAAGACCGCGCCGAGCTCGATCCTCGGGGACTGGCGCAGCCGACGATTCGTTTTCTCGACGAACTTTTTAGTCGTTTGCCCGAGAACAGCGTAGTCATCGCCGACGTTGGCCAGCACCAGATGTGGGCGGCGCAGAGATATCGCTCTGACGCTCCGCGCGGATTTATCACCTCCGGCGGTTTGGGCGCGATGGGTTTCGCGCTGCCAGCCGCGGTTGGGGTCCAGCTTTCTAAACCTGACGCCACCGTGTTGTGCGTTTCCGGCGACGGCGGCTTTCAAATGAATATTCAGGAACTGGCGACCGTCCGCCGCCTGAACCTGCCAATCAAGATGGTTATTGTCGACAACAAATATCTCGGCATGGTCCGCCAGTGGCAGCAGCTGTTCTATCAGCGCAACTACGCCGAAACGGACTTGAGCGACAATCCCGATTTCGTCGAAATCGCAAAGGCGTACCGCATCAATGCCGACCGCCTCAATGAAGAGGCTATGGAAGAATTTCCGGTGGCACCGCAAACCGGCGACGCGTTGGAAAGATTTTTGCGTTCGCGTGAACCTGAGTTACTGGTGTTCGACTGCGCTCCCGAGGCGAATGTTTATCCCATGGTCCCGGCGGGAGCGGCGTTGTCGGAGATGTTGTTCGAGGAAGAGTGAGGGATTGGGGTGTGTCGAGCTTTGCTCGACCCGACGGGCGTGGACGCCCGTCGCCACATGACCTTTGCCGGGTAAGAGGATCGGAGACGAACACATGAATGCATTTCACATTCGCTATCGCAACACCCAAGGGACGCTGATGCGGATATTGACCGCGGTTTCACGGCGTGGAATCGAGATTCCATATATTCACGCGGCGGCGTCAGGAGATGCGCAGCGCGCTGATCTGCTGCTCGAAGTCAATCCCAAGCAGATTGGCCAGTTGTGCCGCGACTGGTACGCGATCGTGGACGTAACCGACGTTCGTGTGAGCACGCCTACGCCGGAAATGATGGAAGCATTCGCTGAGTTTGCCGGGCCGCATCCTCCAGCTTCGGCCACCGCGGGCGGCCGCTCAGCCAGCGCCATGGCGTAGAGCCGCAACTCTCTTAATTCTTTCCTGAATAATTCTTTCTGAATTGTCGCGCTTCGCTCGACCCCGACAGACGAGCGCGTCCGTCGCTACATGGCCATCGCTGACGATAGCTACCTGCTAGGGTGCGCCGCAAGCCGAGGTCAGAAGATCGCAAATGTCGCCGCTTTGCTGCTCGCGGGCCGATTGGGTGGGGCCAGAGAAGGCGCCCAGCGCCCAGTTCCACTGGATGAAGCGAAGAATGGAAACAAAGTCCATCTGCTGGTGAGAAATGTAGTTGGTCTTTGCGAACGGAGAAATTACAAGCACGGGGACACGGGCGCCCAGCCCGATGGTACTGTTCAGTTGCGGTGGGGGAACGTGATCGTACCAGCCACCACTTTCGTCCCAAAAGACAATCACCGCAGTGTCTGCCCATTGCGAGGAGTTTTTTACGCCCTGAACAAAGCTATCCAGCCACTCGATTCCATTCGCGATGTTTCCGTGGCCGGGCCGCATGCTATGCGCAGGCGAAGCTGTCACCCACGTGACTGATGGCAAGCTCCCCGAAGACAGCGCACTCTGGAAGTCAGCCAAAGTGAAGTCCTGCACATTTGGCGTATTGGCGGTCGACTGAAAATATTGGAATGCATTCTCTTGCGGCACATAGCCCACGCAAGTTCCATTCTGCTCACTCGAGAAGAATTCGTGATACCACGTCCAAGAAATTTTCGCGGACGAGAGTTGGTCGCCGACGTTGGGGAAAGTGAGCGGAGGGGTGATATTCGCCCCGGCGCCCTGGTTTTGCTGAAACAGGCCGGCGGTACAGGCATCGAGTTGAGGGTATCCATAAGGATCGCTGCCGGTTCCGACATCGGCGGAAATCATGTAAAGCATATTGCTGGGCTCACTGGCCATGGCTGAAGCATAGAAGTTGTCGGCAAGCGCATACTGCTGTGCGTAACCCCAGATGGTCGATATCCCAAACTTTTGCCCGTCAGCGGCGGTCCCAACCGTGGTGCTGTCGTAGTAATCCATGGAGATGTCGCCATTCTTCCAAGCGTACTTGTCCATTTTTCCCGAATCGTAGGCGATCAGGTAGCTGTCGCGGGTGTGATTGAGTTCAGGTGGATTCAGGTCGGTCAACAAAACCGGATGAACCGTATTGCCAGCCTGGTCAACCTGGTTATAGCTGGCGGCGCCGGGATCAAGGCCGTTAGCTCCTGAATAGGTCCCGAAGAGGTGATCAAATGAATTGTTCTGCATTATCACCACGATCAGGTGGTTAATTCCTGACCGCGGAACCTGGGCCGCCGGTGGCCGGGGCGGCAGCGGTTGAAAGGAGCCGTTAGAGGCACTACCGCCCCCACAGGCGATCAAGGTTGCGCACAATGAAAGAATGGAGATTACACAGGTTCGTCGGTACATGGCACTCCGAGCCATACTAAGCAGGAGTTCGATTCTGACAGCAGCACTGGAGTTGCCCCTGGCAGGGCCCGGAAGTTCCGAATCAACAAAAAGCGCTAAATCGGGCCAGGGGAGCGGAGCACCACCCAAGAGCAGCACTCCGAACTAATGCAGCCACATTACCGTAGCGAGATCAGTCGGCGCTGACCGTATGAGGGGTCGCCGGGGTCTGCTTGCCCGACAGCGTCTCCCATCCGCGGCGAGAGAGGTCCCAGAAGATCAGATACCCGGCGACGGCCGCGAGAATTAGAAGCGCGGCTCCCTGGAGCCACTGCGAGAACACCAGTTTGCCAATCCCGAACAAGCAGCCGTAGACGAGGATGATGCCCATGATCCAGTCAAATGCGTTAGCGGCAACATCGCGGACTTCGGGAAGTTCGGGCACCAGTTTGGCGATGCGCTTCCAGCCGTAGACCGTGGGATGAACCTTGCGGTAAAAAGCGATGAGCGTTGCATCGGATTCTGGCCGAGTGATGAATGTCGCAATCAGCCAAACCACCGTGGTAACTCCGCCGGTGAGCAAGCTGCTTTTCGCGTAAACCAGCGAGTCGCTGCCGGTGAACGGAATGAGAAGCTGACCGTGATAATGGGTGTTGAGAAGGACGGTGACTGCGGCCGCAGCCAGCATGGCCGAAATTTCGCTCCATGCGTTGATGCGTGACCAATACCAGCGCAGGATGTAAACCGCGCCGGTTCCAAATCCGATGCTGAGTACAACTCCCCATCCTGCGCCAATCGAGGAGAGTTGCGAGGCGGTGTATCCGCTCACCAGAACCAGAAGCACGGTGAAGATGCGGCTCATGAATACGTAGTGCTTCTCTGTCGAGTCACGCACCATGAAGCGCTTGTAGAGATCGTTCACCAGATACGAGCAGCCCCAGTTGAGCTGCGTTCCTACCGTTGACATAAATGCCGCGAGAAATGCCGCGACCATCAAGCCGCGAAGTGCCGGCGGCAAATAATCGCGCATGATCATGACGTATCCCTGCTCGGGATTGGCCGCAAATGCGGCGCTGGGATGCAAGCCGCCGTTGGGTGAATACACGACTAGGGCCACAAGCGCGGTGAGTATCCACGGCCAAGGCCGCAGCGCATAATGCGCAATGTTGAACCACAGGGTCGCACCGAGCGAGTTCTTTTCGTCTTTGGCGCTGAACATTCGTTGCGCAACGAAGCCGCCGCCGCCTGGCTCTGCACCTGGATACCAGGCCAGCCACCACTGCATTCCGAGATAGACCATGAAAGTCAGCAATGGGAGCGTCCACAAGGCCTCGCCGGTCAAGCCCTGATGAAAATCGGGCAGGAATGCTGTGGGATTCGAAGTGACTGCACCGGACGCGCGCGCATTGTTTTCGATGACGTGCAGACGCGCTTGAAGGGCGTCCATGCCGCCGATCTTTGCGACCGCCACCCAGGCCAGCACGATGATCATTGTCATCTTCAGGACGAACTGGAAGAGGTCGGTGACCAGCACGCCCCATAGGCCGCCGATGAAGGTGTAAATTCCGGTGAATGGAATCAGAATGAAAACGCAGATTGCAAGGGCTGTGTGATCGGGTTTACCCAGCGTGTAGTGACCAAGGATGCCAAGGTCAAACGGACGTCCTTCAGCAATGGCCGGGCCAAGTAGCACGGTGATGATGCTGACCATGGCCTTGGTTACCCAGCCCAGGATGAAGCAGTTCATGAATAGGCCGAGATAGATCGCTTTGAATCCGCGAAGAAACGCCGCAGGATTTCCGCCGTAGCGCATTTCCACGAACTGCACGTCGGTGAGAATTTCGGCGCGGCGCCAGTAGCGGGCGAAGAAGAAAACGGTCAGCGTCGCACCCACGCAAAACGCCCACCAAATCCAGTTTCCGGCGATGCCTTGCTTGGCCACCACCCCGCAGACAAACAGAGGCGTGTCGGCGGCAAAAGTGGTCGCGACCATGGAGGTGCCCGCCAGCCACCAGGAAACATCGCGGCCCGAGATAAAAAATTCTTCGGTGTTGCCACTCGCGCGCCGGCGGTAGTAAATGCCGATAGCAAGGTTGATCAGCAAATATCCAATGATTACCACCCAATCCATTGCGGTGAGAGGCATCTGGTCTCCGATGTGCAGTGCTAGCCGCGAGTGTAGCTACGCGGAGTCCGGCGATTTCCGGTTTCCCGAAATCCTACCCTGTATCGAAGATTTCGTCACGCACGATTGCTGAGTGAAGACCCAAGCTCGGCATGAGAGCGGGCGCGTTCGGGGAGATAGTCGGCGAGAGTTGCCTGCCAGGGGCGCATTTCGATGCCGTAACCGTGCAGGCTCGCAGCAGACAGGAGGGAATACTTTGGCCGTTCGGCGGGGCGAACGTACTTGTCGCTGGTGGTCGGTTTCACCGCAGTTGTCAAACCCGCCTGGCGAATAATTTCCTGTGCGAACTCGAACCAGGAGCAATCACCTGCATTGGTGCAGTGAACGATGCCGTGCGCGTTTAATCTGCAAAGTTTCGTGATCGCTTCTGCGAGGTCGAGGGTGTAGGTGGGGCAGCCGCGCTGGTCGTTGACGACTTCGATTTCTTTGCGGGTTGCGGCAACCTTCAGGATGGTGTCCGGAAAACATTTCCCTCCTGGCCCAAACAGCCATGACGTGCGCACCATGCAGCAATCAGGAAGAATTTCAGCGAGCTTTTCTTCTGCGGCGGCTTTGCTTCGGCCGTACTCGTTGATTGGATTTCGTGCGTGGTTGGTCTCGTAGGGCGAAGTTTTCTTACCATCGAAAACGTAGTCCGTGCTAATGAAGACCAGCTTCGATCCCGCCAGGGCTGCTGCTTTCGCCACATTCATTGCGCCGTGAGTGTTGACGGCGGAAGCCAGCGTGGGATTGATTTCGCAGCCATCAACGTCGGTGTAAGCAGCGGCCAGCACGGTCCAATCCGGCTTCGCCTGCTCGATCGCTCTCTGCACTTGATCTGGATTGCGAATGTCGGCCTGCGCGCTTCCCAGCGGGACGATCTCATCGTCTCGCCATTGGCGCAGCAGCGCCTGACCCAGCATACCGGTGGCGCCGAAGATCGCGACCCGCATGTGTCTAGTTTACGCAACTTTCAACTTAGGCTACGCCCTTGTGCCAGTTGCTGGGACACAGCCTTTAGTCTGCAGGGCGTCGAGCACGCTCAACACTTCTTCAGGGATTCAGTCGCACGTAAATACAAGACTACAAATCATTCGAGGCAACGATTCGAATTAACACGAGGGTTTCTCTCTGAAATTGCGCGATGCCGCATCTCGATTTGATGGCACAATCAGGTAACATGGCTTCGGAGGAATCGACAACCCCAGTTGCTAACTGGAAGCGCTTAGACGGAATAGATTTGCTACGTGGACTCGCGATCTTTTTCGTATTGATGAATCACGTAAACATTCGTCTGCTCAGTGCGAAGGTGCTTTATACCAAGTTTCTTCCGGCGCAGTTCGTACACTTGCTGGTTTGGAATGGTCAACTCGGCGTTCAGATGTTCTTCGCCGTCTCCGGATTTCTGATTACATCCATAAGTCTGCGGCGATGGACACCCCTTTCGAACATCAGAGTGCGCGATTTCTACATCCTCCGCTTTGCCCGCATTGCGCCGTTGCTGTTCCTGCTGCTGGCTGTCCTTACTGGCCTGCATTTCGCTCACGTCCACAACTACGTCGTGACTGCAAGAACTGGAGGGCTGGGCAGGGCGCTGCTGGCAGTCTCCACCTTCCGCGTCAATGTTCTCGAAGCCCGAACCTGGTATCTTCCGGGAAATTGGGACATCCTCTGGTCGCTTTCCGTTGAGGAAATGTTCTACCTGTTTTTCCCATTAGTTGGCTGGGCATTCGGACGAGGCAAACTATTTATTGCCATTCTCCTCATGTTTGTGGTTCTGGGCCCGTTTGGCCGCACCGTGTTCGCCCACGAAAACGAGATCTGGCAGGAGTATTCCTACCTCGGGGGCATGGAGGGCATTGCCTTAGGTTGTCTTACCGCGCTCATCGTCTCGCGGATTCGCTTCTCTCCCGCGGTCGTCCGCGCTTTGGGTATCACCGGCGCAACCGTTGTGTTGTTCAGCCTAATATTTTCTTGGCAGACGTACAGCGGTTGGCTTGGCCGCACTGGATTGAATATGACGGTTCTCGGCATAGGAACCTGCATGTTCATCGCTGCCACAGCGCAAACACAATGGAGAAGTCCACGCCTTCTCAGGCAATTGTTGAAAATCGGTCAATATAGCTACGAAGTCTATCTGACGCATATGTTCGTTGTTTTCGCCATGTTCGGGCTGTTTCTCGATCTCGGCAAACCGATGCGTCTGGTGCCCGTACTGTTCGTGGTAACAATTGTTGTGGCGGGTGCGCTAGGGGCAGCAGTGGCACGTTTCTACTCCGAACCAATGAACCGTTATTTGCGCAACTACTCAGGTCGCACTCACAAGGCATCCACACCGGTAATCGGCGCCCGAAGAGTAGTTCAAAGAGAGTGAGTCCACTTAGATTTGGCATTTCTACTTCAAGACGGCGCCTGCGACAGTTTCCTGCGCTCAGCCGCGGACAAGTGCACGCCTCGACAAAGTGTCACATTAGATATATTCTAGCTTCTTCATGGACGCTACGGCGATCAAACAGTCGTTAGAGGGTGGCGGGTTGCGGTGTACTCCACAGCGCTACGCGGTGATGGCATTCCTGATGGAATCGAAGCGGCATCCCACGGCTGCCGAGATTTTCGAAGCCGTGAATCGGGTGGATCCGCGCTCCTCCAGGGCGACAACCTATAACAATCTGCGGGACCTGGTGCAGGCAGGTTTGGTGCGCGAAGTGGCGGTCGAGGGCCGCTCCGCGCGCTTCGATGCCACGGGAACGCAGCATCACCACTTCATCTGCGACCGCTGCGGCAATGTCGAGGACGTGGACTGGTACGACGTGCCCAAGCCGCCCTCGCGCGCGCTGGGTAAGCGGGTGGTACGCGAATGTGAACTCATTTTCCGAGGGCTGTGCGCGAAGTGCGCTCAGCGCGCTTCTCGTTGAGTATTTAGATTGGCGGACCTTGCCCACCCGATCAGGAAAGAACGTCGGCAGCTAACGGTGCGAACCGCAGTCTGATGGGTTCGTAGATCATCAAAGTTTCGAACTAATTCAAAGGAAAAATCATATGGAAAATGCAAAGCATATGGAAAACACTCTCGCCTCTTCCTCGGGAACTGTTTCCCCCGAAGATCAGAACAAAGATCAGACCAAAAACGCGTCCGCCGAATCCAAGTGCCCGGTAGCGCACGGCGCTCGCAAATCCCACAGCAATGCCGACTGGTGGCCGAATCAGCTGAACCTGAACGTCCTGCACCAGCACTCGGGGCTCTCCGATCCGATGGGCAAAGAGTTCGACTACGCCAAGGAATTCAAAGGCCTTGAGCTGAATGCGGTGATCCAAGATCTTCACACGCTCATGACGGACTCGCAGGATTGGTGGCCAGCCGACTTCGGGCATTACGGAGGGTTGTTCATCCGCATGGCCTGGCACAGTGCAGGAACGTACCGCATCGGCGACGGGCGCGGCGGCGCTGGAGCTGGGCAGCAGCGTTTCGCGCCTCTCAATAGCTGGCCAGACAACGTGAATCTCGATAAGGCGCGTCGCCTGCTGTGGCCGATCAAACAGAAGTATGGCCGGAAGATTTCCTGGGCCGACCTGATGATTCTCGCCGGCAACGTCGCATTAGAATCGATGGGCTTCAAGACCTTCGGTTTCGGCGGAGGGCGCGAGGACGTCTGGGAACCTGAAGAGCTTTACTGGGGACCTGAAGGAAAGTGGCTGGACGACAAGCGCTACAGCGGCGATCGCGACCTGGCGAATCCGCTCGGAGCGGTCCAGATGGGCCTGATTTACGTAAATCCGGAAGGGCCGAACGGGAAGCCGGATCCAGTGGCTGCGGCGCGGGACATCCGTGAGACGTTCGCGCGCATGGCCATGAATGACGAAGAAACAGTAGCGTTGATTGCCGGCGGACATACATTCGGCAAAACTCACGGCGCTGCGGTTCCAGCCCAGTATGTCGGCCCCGAACCAGAGGCTGCTGACGTCGAAGAGCAAGGCCTCGGGTGGAAAAATAAATTCGGTAAGGGATTTGGCGCTGACACGATCGGCAGCGGGCTGGAAGTCACCTGGACAACCACGCCGACGAAGTGGAGCAACAACTTCTTTGAGAACCTGTTCAAATACGACTGGGAACTGACCAAGAGCCCGGCTGGTGCTCATCAGTGGGTAGCGAAAAACGGCGCTGGCGCAGGCACGGTTCCGGATGCGCATGATCCGTCGAAGCGTCACGCGCCCACCATGCTGACCACGGACCTTTCTCTGCGTTTCGACCCCGCTTACGAAAAGATTTCGCGGCGGTTTTACGAGCATCCAGACCAGTTCGCGGATGCGTTCGCGAAAGCCTGGTTCAAACTGACGCATCGCGACATGGGACCGATCTCGCGCTACCTCGGCCCGCTCGTCCCGAAGGAGCCCCAGCTCTGGCAAGACCCGGTTCCCGCGGTGGACCACGAATTGATCGGCGACAAGGAAATCGCTGTCCTGAAGGCGAAGATTCTCGCATCGGGACTTTCGATTTCCGAACTGGTTACCACTGCCTGGGGATCGGCTTCGACGTTCCGCGGGTCCGATAAGCGCGGTGGCGCGAACGGAGCCCGCATTCGCCTCACGCCGCAAAAGGATTGGGAAGTGAACCAGCCGGCGGTACTGGCAAAGGTACTGCAGAAGCTGGAGACGATCCAACGGGAGTTCAACAGCTCTCAGACCAATGGCAGCAAAGGCAAGAAGGTTTCGCTGGCTGACCTGATCGTTCTCGCGGGCAACACAGCCGTCGAGGAAGCTGCGAAAAAAGCTGGACACGAGGTGAAGGTTCCCTTCTCTCCGGGACGCACCGACGCGTCGCAGGAGCAGACTGATGTGCACTCGTTCGCTGTACTGGAGCCGGCTGCTGACGCCTTCCGCAACTACGTCCGGAAGGGAGAGAAGCGATTTGTGGAGGAGCTGTTGTTGGATAGGGTTCAGCTGCTGAAGCTGACCGTTCCCGAATTGACGGTCCTCATGGGCGGCATGCGGGCATTGAACACGAACTTCGGGCAGTCGAAGCACGGCGTCTTCACCAAGCGGCCCGGGACCCTGACCAACGATTTCTTCGTCAACTTGCTCGACATGAGCTCGCAATGGCAGCCGTCCTCGCAATCCAATTGCTCTGGAACCGTGTATGAAGGGCGCGACCGCAAGACGAACGAAGTTAAGTGGACGGCGACGCGTGTCGACCTTCTCTTCGGTTCGAACTCGCAGCTCCGGGCAATCGCGGAAGTTTATGCACAAAATGACTCGAAGGAGAAATTTGTGAAAGACTTTGTGGCGGCGTGGAGCAAAGTGATGAACCGCGATCGCTTTGACCTGGCCTAAGGGGCGGCGACAAGCACGCGGGCGAATTCAAGGAGGCGCGATGTAAATCACGCCTCCGTAGCACGATATTGGGACATAATCTCTTTGTCGATCAGTGCAACCGCCGGAAACAATAGTTTGACCCATCTCGGCCGGACGATCCCAGGAATCCCGATACTCGGATCACGGCACAACGACTACCGAACGGAGTCGTTCAATTCGAGTTGGATCAAGCCCGGCTCTTTTGAAAACCACTTCTCGGCTACCTCTATCGAGGTGTGGGTGTCCACCATGCCAATCGGCAGCGGCATTCCCCGATGGACCAGAGATCTTAGCGCTAAGGGCGAAATAGTCACGGAGCCCACTGTCTTACCGAGTTTGTAGTCAAAGTGAAATCCTGCACGTGCATCGCCGCCTTGGCTGAGAATACGCGCCCCGTTTCCCACCAACTGTACCGCCGCGTCGTCCCTGAGTGCGTTCATCAGGGGCATCCACTTTTCTGACCGCAGGGCAAAATACCCTTCAAAGGTCGCTGCATGCGTGACGTACTCTTGGCCCGCTCCAGCGGCTCTGCTGTCACCGAACGACGCGCCTTCCTCTTCTTTGAACTCGTTTAGCACGTTCGTGGGAGTGTAATTCTTAAGGAACGTGCTCTCCGTCTCCGGAGTGGGATAGAACGTGTGGACCCGATCCCAGATAAGCCGAACCGCGAGAACTCCGACACTGAGCAGTAGAACGGAGAGAGCGATCAAGACCCGAGAGGATTTCATGGGTGTAGCCTCGCTCACCAAATCATAGCTTCTCTTGATCACAACCTGCCATGCTTTATTGCCTGGCGCTGACCGACGACTTCTTCGTCAACCTGCTGACATGAGCACGCGATGGCAACCGTCCGCTACTTCGAATGGCTCTGGAGCGGTGTACGAAGGGCGCGACCGCAAGACCGGCGAACTGAAGTGGACGGCGGCACGTGTCGACCTTCTTTTCGGTTCGAACTCACAGCTCCGGGCAATCGCGGAAGTTTATGATTGCGCGGATTCCAAGGGAAAGTTCGTGAAAGACTTTTTCGTGGCGGCGTGGAGCAAGGTGATGAACCGCGATCGCTTCGATTTGCCTGCGGCGCAAAAAAGAGCCGTCAACTGGGACGGGAATTATGATTTGGGCCGCTGGGTGCGTTGTAAAACTCTCAGCGGCCCTTTTCATTTCATCGCAGGAGCATGCGCGTCTGCTGAATCTTATCTGAGAGTTCCTGCTTTTGTTCCTCGACCCGCTTCGGACTCGGAATCAATTGTGCGAGTTCCGGCGCATGATTGATTGCATCCATCAGGCTTGGTAGATCGGACTCATCTTTAAGAAACGCAGTATAGGAGGAAACGACGCGACTTAAGGCTAAAGAGGCCCGCGAGTCGCCAGAATAATGTGCCGCGAGAGCATCCAGGTCTCTCTTCGCGGCCGCCGGCCAGTCGAGCCCGCCACCGAGTGCCGCGACCGCCTTCTGTAGCCGCGATCGCTGGGCTGCAGAAAGCTGTCCCATGCGGAGCGCATCGCCCGCCGCGGTCAGATGAGTGACGAGGAGGTCTTTTGCAGCTAGAGTTGCAAACAGCGAGCCACCGTTGGCCAGATCGTGCGAAAATCGCAAGCCCGCCGCCAGCGCGCCAATTGCTTCGTCCTTATTGCCGCTGTGATAAAGGTGCATAGCATACAAGATATTCAACCGTCCCAGGGTTAATGCCTTTCTCGCGTAATCGACGGGAACGTCTGATCCTAGCCCGTAGTCCAATCCCCAGTCACAATTCGGCAACAAGGTCCCACGCGCCATGATGTCAAGAGCCGGCGTGTTCTTCTGAATCAAATCGTTGTACTTTGAAATGTCGAACGGTCCCATTTTGTCGAGCACTGAGTTCAATTCCTTAGCTTGCTGGTCCGTTATAGCGGCGTCTTGGAGCTGCGAGAATGCCGCCCAGTAGCGGAGCGCTGCATTATCCGCCAGTGAGACCTTCTGCTGGCCCATTGCAGTCCCGACAGTTAGGAGCACAGCTACCGCCGTTAATCCAATCACATTAATGCGTCTCATAATTTGATCTTCTCCTTGCTAAGCACGGCTAGCGCGCTCGTTTTGTCCTTTGAAATGATTGAACTCTTCTTGAGAAATGCCAACTCGTTCATCACAGCTTTATACGATGGAGCTGTCGCGAGCAGGTCGTTCGCGTTTCGCATGGTTAGTGACGGCGTTGGCGCGGCCAACTTAACCGAAACAGACTGGTTTGGCTGATCGGGAACCCGGTGTTCCCGAATCCGTAGAATAGCAACTCCGAAGATCACCATGGCTACCGCGCCCACTGCCCACACCGCGAGGATTAAATGGCGGCGTGGTGCCGGCCTGATTTCTACCGGAAGGCCGTCTGGCGCCAGCGGACGAAATTGCTTCAAATACTTTTCGAATCGTTCATCATCGAGATCCGGCACAGGAATTCTCCCTCGGTAACATTAAGTCTCGTAGCTTGCTGAGTGCATATCGGTAGCGTGAGGCTGCCGTGTTCGGGCTGACCTCCAGCAGGTCACCAATTTGCGAGAACGTGAGTTCGCCCCAAACGTGCAGGACAACTATCTGCCTCTGATCATCAGGTAGAGTTGCTATTGCTCGCCGCAGGTTTCGCTCTCCCGCATAGTCTTGACGTGGAGGGTTAAACCATGCTGAGTCATCAAGCGGGCGTTGGCGATCCTGGCGCTTAAATTCGTCGAGAATGGCGTTACGTACACAACCAAACAGGTAAGCTTTCTTGTCGGCTGCTCGACGAAGATCACCTTTCTCAAGCAATCTCAGAAAGACATGATGGACCGCGTCCTGGGCTTTGCTTCGTTCGCCCGCAATCGCCAACGCGAACAGTAGGAGGGCAGGGCCGTGCTCGCGATAGAGCGAGTCAATTTCGGCGACGCTCTCCTGCACTGGATCCATGCGGCGGCCTCAATGGTAAGACAAATGGGCAGGTAGGATTTGTCTAACGCTGTTGTCTAAGGGTTGACTTCGTTCTGCTGTAGCACAATTGGGACAGAATCTCCCCGGCGGCGAGTGCTATCGCCGTTCTCAGCAGCTGTGCGTTATTCTTGTTACGCCTTTGTGAATAGTCATACCCGTGCCGGGATTTTGGTATGCGAATGGGGAGCGCGACGCAGATGGCTGAGAGCGTGAACCTTCCGTTGTTCAACAAAAGACTGTCGGCGGCGCGTCGGAGACTACAAGGAGTTGCCGGAGGATTGATGAAGACGAAACTCATTCTGCTGGTGCTGGCTACTGTGGGGGTTTGCATGTCGCAGACCAACACCAACTCGGGGGAAAAGGTAAAGCGCCCGCAGCGGTCGTTTGTGGGCGACGTACCCACGACGGTTGCTGACAGCGTTGCCGAAACACTGAAGTTCGCAGAAGGCAACTTTCTTGGTGTGGCCGAGGCAATGCCTGAGAACAAATACGACTACGTTCCCACCTCGGGGAAGTTCGACGGCGTGCGCAGCTTTGGCGAACAGGTGAAGCACGTCGCCTGCGCGCAGTTCGCCTTCTTCAACGAGTTTGAGGGCAAGAAGCCGCCCGACGATTGCGAGAAAGGCGGGCATGATGCGGCTAAGACCAAGGCAGAGCTGATCCAGTATTTAAAGAACTCATTCGACTATTCGAATCGCGTGATCGCTGGCCTTACGCCTGACAACGCTCTGGATCGAATCGAAGGCCGATACGCCGGGCCAAACACAAAGCTGGGCATTTCTGTAGTTTCAGTTTGGCATGTGACCGACCACTACGGGCAGCTGGTCGAGTACCTGCGCATGAACGGGTTGGTTCCGCCAATGACGCAGAAGTATGGTTTAAAGATAAGGTAGTGTTCCTCACTTGTTGGTCACAGTAGCTTCATTCGAGGATGCATAGCTTATGACAGACTGGTTCGCGCGCCCCGTCCTACACGTCAAGAACGTTGAGGCCTCGCTCCGCTTTTACGTTGACCGGCTCGGCTTCACCAGCCCCTGGCGCTATGACGACGACGGCAAAGTGTATGTCGCACAGGTCGATCGGCAGGGCTGTGCGCTTATCCTGGCCGACACGTGGCCGGAGAAGATTGGCAAGGGGCTGATGTTCATTTCCCTGAACGTCGAGCCGCAGTCGCGACGAGGCCGCGGTCGTCGCGTTGGATGCGCTGCGCGTGGAACTCGAGGCGAAGGGCGTTCCGGTCAAAGAGGGCTCGTGGGGCTACCGGCTTCTGGTGGTCGATGATCCCGACGGCAATCAGCTCTTCTTCAACTATCCCAGCGAGACTGCGTCCGGTAAGACTGCCGGAGATGAAGCGTAATCGTCGAGCCTCGCCTCGCCGGGACGCGGCGCGAAGCAAAGTGATGACTGCAGGCCCGATTCACCGCCGTGGGAACGCTATCACATTACCACCAGAGGCACTGGCGCTGCAGATGCGTTGCAAGTCCCGTTCGTCGGCTTTGCGGCCTTCGAGAATGACTTCTGCGGCCACGAACAAGAGCGCGCGAGGATCCACCGTGGTACGTTCTCCGCGTACAACCCGCTCAAGTTCAGCGAGAAAACTGGTTTCTGTGGCCTGCATGGAACCAGCGTAGAGCTACCGGTCGAAGGCTTCAAGATGACGGGAGGGTGTTACCAGAGCGCCGGTTTTACCCTGTAAATACCCGGTCTCCGATTTTCCGAGTTTCTGCAAAGACATGCTCAGGCGCCGTCGGTCTATGAGTGATAGCGCCTTCCATGAGAAGGCCGGGTGGTGTTAAGTCAGGTGGGAGCAAAACCTATCTTGGAGTCGTGTTGACGTCGTTCAAGGGCTGGTGGTTGGTGATGCGCTCGACCCGCTCTTCGATCCGGGAGACAAACTTCGGCCCGTGGTCCCTCACCATTTGCCGAATGCCGGGCGCAAACTCGTGCAGCACGTTAATACCCGCGTCGCTGCCAATGGTCGAGCCAAAAGTTTTGAAGGTCGCCGAGGTGGAGCGCGTCCAATATGGGCGGTAAGCAGTGGAGATCGCGACCGAAGTCAGCACCCCGAGGAAATACGACGTGTTCAGTGTCGTCTTTCCGGAGTCGTTCCGCGTGATTAACACGCGTGAAGCTGCGTATGTAGCGCGGCCTAAAAAGCTCTGGCTGCTTGAAGGGTGATAGCGCGGGTCCTGCTTGAGAAGTGCCGGATACAAGTACTTACTAAAAAAGGCGTTGGACTCTTTTTGAATGAGCGCTCCTCTATACAGAGAAGTCAGGCTGGCTGTGCGTCCGGAAGGCAGGCGTCCCAGATCGGTTTCGCGCATTATGCCCGCGTCGAGGCCAGCCGCTCCCAATGTCAAAGGCGAGCGCGCTTCATCGACAAACGCGCGAAATTTCTCTGCTTGAGTTGGAGCCTGTGCTGACGGGGCATCGGGAAGGGATTTCCACGCACGCGGCTCCTGGCGCTCCACTTTGTGTGGGTCTGGGCCATCAAACTGTAATCCTTGAAGCCAGTCAGCGGAAGGACCTTTGCTCTGGCACAACGCCCCAGAGGTAGCCAAGAGCAAAAAGCACATAACCCGTATTGGTGTAATTCGATTCACCGGAGCTCGGTCCTCTAAAGTGGGCAAGCGATTTCTGGGCTGCTGGGCAATTCGGCTGCAACCACATCTTGACCCTGCACTCCACATACCATCCGTCTGAGCAAGAATGGTATTGCCTGCATTAGAAGTCGGGCAGGCAATAAGCAGAAAGCCTTGGCTTCAGGCTCAATGTTTTGCCACATTCCCTTGCTTCAATGGGTTGGACGGTCGGGGAGAAATGGCGGTTGCGTGAGCAAAGTTGGAAATCGAGCTTACGAAGGAAGTAATGTCTTACCAGAGAATACCCGAACCGCTGTAGAGCGATTTTCCCTGTAAACCGGAGAAATCTTCCATCCCGCTAGATTGCATGCCGGTTGTGAAAAGAATTGCAACCTTTAAGTGCCTGTAGAAGCACTCGTTGGCGGTACCAAATTTGGCAAGAAGCTTGCAAAAACTCATGTGCCTTTCGTGAACACTCTGGCCATGCTTGCCAGATCGGAGGTGCGCAGGTGATGCAAGGAAAAGCAAGAGAACAATGGATGCAACTCTGCGAACAGGCAGCCGTTGAACAGGATGCTGAAAAGCTGCTTGCGCTGGTGAAGGAAATCAACCGGATGTTGGGGGAGAAAGACCGACGCCTGCAACTCGCCCGAAGCAGCTCGACGGAGTAAATGAAAGGCCCATCAGCGTTCCTCTTCCAATTCGGCTATTTTTCGGCGGAGGATTCGTCTCTCGTCAATGATGTCGAGGTCACCAGGACTGATTAGCTTCAGTTCCTCCAAGTCGTGCAGACACCCCTTTAAGGCATCCAGCAACTCAACTCTAGGAACATAGACTTGGACCATAGCACTGCCCCAATAGTATGGATGCGAGAGAGCGGCTGCTCTGTTCCCGAACAACAGGTAGAGCCTGTGGTGGTATTCGGTATGGCTCCTCAGGTCTTCGGTGGAAAATCCGAAATAGTGGAAAATCCGAAATAAACGACCGCCCGACTCCAAGCCGGAGAGATCCGTTCAGGGCGAGGATAAGCGCAACAGCGCGTGACTCAGCAGCATTTCGCTCCCGGAACCCGAGTTTTGAGTGTAATCGCATATTACGACAATCACCTGTAGACAAGCCTCTTTTGCCAGTAGAATCGTTGCCATGCTCACGGCACTGGGCAACGACAATGTCTGAAACGAAACGGATGTCACTAAAGAATTGCGGTGCTGTTCCTTGGCTCGACAATCCGGAGGGCGCCGACTCGCCAATTGGCTCGATGTTGGAGAAATTGAACATAGACTCAGGTATCGGTACTAATGCACTACAGGCGGTTACTATTCACATCACTTTGATCGGAAGGATGCGCGACGGCAAAGTCAAATTGACCTATCAAAACGTTCGCGAGTATTCCATTGAGGGCTTTGGAACAAGTGACTCTAATGGAAATACGTGGATAGAGGACACTCTGAAACTAAGAAAAGCAGATGTTTTGAAACACAAGGTGACCCTGACAGGTGGTAGCTGGTCGATTGAAGCCGACGACATTGAGTTCTGTTGGGAACCGCTGTAGGTGGATAGTTGGTGAAAAATCGCGATTACGCTCATTGACCTCCGGCAGGGCTTTTTGCGGGTTTGCGTCGCTTCCTAACCTCTCGCGGCCCGACAGCACCTGGGCAGGGGTATAAAATAGATTTTTGTCCTACTCCTGTCTGAGGTGAATCCATGGCAACCCTTGAAGCTCCAGTCCGCCCACGCACGCGCGCTCACGAAGGCCCGTTCCGCAACGAACCGATGACCGATTTTTCGAAGTCCGATGTTGCGCGCGAGATGCGCAATGCGCTCAACCAGGTCCGGGGACAACTGGGGCGTGAGTACGACCTGATCATCGGCGGACATCGCGTACGCACGACGGAAAAGATCCGCTCGCTGAATCCGGCGAAACCGTCGGAAGTTGTCGGCATTCACCAGCGCGCCGGCAAAGAGCATGTGGAACCAGCGATGCAAGCGGCGTTGAAGGCTTTCGAGAGCTGGAGCCGAACCTCATGGGACGAGCGCATTGCGCTGTTGTTCCGCACGGCTGACATCCTGCGCAAGCGTAAATTCGAAATGATGGCGTGGCTGGTTTACGAGGTCAGCAAGAATTGGGCCGAGGCCGATGCCGACATCGCCGAGACGATTGACTTCTGCGAATTCTACGCGCGGCAGGCCCAGCAACTCTTGCACGCGAAAACCGCTGTGCAATTGCCCGGCGAGCACGATCAGCTTTTCTACATCCCACTGGGGGTAGGCGCGGTGATTCCGCCCTGGAACTTCCCCTGCGCAATTATGGCCGGCATGACGCTGGCCTCGATCGTCTGCGGAAATACAGTCATTCTTAAGCCTTCGAGCGATTCGCCGACGATTGCGGCGAAGTTCGTGGAAATCCTCGAAGAAGCCGGAATGCCAGAGGGCGTGGTGAACTTCTGTCCCGGCGCGGGAGGAAGCTTCGGCGATGCTGTGGTTGCGCATCCGAAAACGCGCTACATCGCGTTCACGGGATCGCGCGAAGTTGGGCTGCACATCAATAAAGTCGCGGCCGACCGCGCTCCTGGACAAATATGGATCAAGCGGACCATCCTTGAAATGGGCGGCAAAGACGCGACTGTAGTTGACGCCGACGCCGATCTCGATTCGGCGGTGGAAGGCGTGGCCCAGGCGGCATTTGGATTCCAGGGGCAGAAGTGCTCAGCCTGCTCGCGCGCGATCATCGATGAGCGGGTATACGACAAATTCCTGGAGCGGCTGAAGGCACGGGTCGAGAAGATCGGCATCGGCGATCCAGCAGCCAATGCAAACACCGGCGCCGTAATCAACGAGGGCTCGATGAAATCGATCCTTGACTACATCGAAGTCGGCAAACGTGAGGGGCGACTGATCACGGGTGGCGTTCGCGACAATGCGGCCGGCGAGGGTTACTTTATTCGGCCGACGGTTATTGCGGATATAAAGCCCGGCTCAAAACTGGAGCAGGAAGAAATTTTTGGTCCGGTGCTGGCGGTAATTAAATCGCGCAATTTCGAGCACGGACTGGAAATCGCCAACGACACTGAATTTGGCCTAACCGGCGCGGTTTACACCAGTTCGCCGGAAAAAATTGAAGTGGCCAAGCGTGAATTCCACGTGGGCAATCTCTATATCAATCGCAAGTGCACGGGCGCAATCGTCGGCGCGCATCCGTTCGGCGGATTCAACATGTCTGGAACGGACTCGAAGGCAGGCGGGCCGGACTACCTGTTGCTATTCACGCAGGCGAAGTCGGTGGGAGAGAAGATCAGTTAGAGATTCTTGGTCCATCAACTTTGTCATTCCGACCAAGCCTGATGATTGGCTCGGCCAAGCGTCAGGCGCGTGGAGGAACCCGCTTTCATCGTTGTCTCCAACAACAGGTCCCTCGACTAGGAAATCCTCGCAATGCGATGATTTCCGTCGCTCGGGATGACAGTTTTCAGATGGTTACTTTCCCATCAGCAGCTTGGCAATGGTTGCCAGCTGCATATTCGACGTCCCCTCGTAGATCTTGCCTATCTTCGCATCGCGCCAGTACTTCTCGACCGGATAATCCTTGGTGAAACCATAGCCGCCATAAATTTCAATGGCCAGCGAGGTCACGCGTTCGGCCACTTGCGAGGCGAACAGCTTCGCCATTGCGGCTTCCTTCACGAACGGCATTCCGGCGTCTTTCATTCTGGCGGCGTTATAGACCATCAGGCGCGCGGCTTCGATCTCGGTCGCCATTTGCGCGATCTGAAATTGAATGCCCTGGAATTCTGAAATCGACTTTCCGAACTGCTTGCGCTCTTGCGCATACCTGGCCGCGTACTCCCAGGCGCCGCGAGCAACGCCCAGCATTTGAGCCCCAATTCCGATGCGGCCTTCGTTGAGAGTTTCAATGGCAATCTTGTAGCCTTTGCCGACTTCGCCGAGCACGTTTTCCTTGGGCACATGACAGTCTTCAAGAATCAGCTCGCAGGTTGAAGAGGCTCGAATGCCCAGCTTGTCTTCCTTTTTCCCCACCGTGAAACCCGGCGAATTCTTCTCGACGATGAAAGCGGTTATTCCTTTGTATCCGGCTGCGGGGTTCACCGTCGCAAATAAAATAAAAACGCCGGCTTCCTTGGCGTTAGTGATCCAGAGCTTGCGTCCGTTCAGAAAGTAGTCATCCCCGTGCAGGTCAGCGCGCGTCTGCAATGCGAAGGCGTCTGAGCCTGATCCCGCCTCGCTGAGCGCATAGGAGCCCACGGTTTCCGATGTCATGCGCGGCAGGTAGCGCTGCTTCTGCTCCGCACTGCCCCAGCGCAGCAGAGCATTGCTGACCAGCGTATTCTGCACATCGACGACAACACCGGCGGAAGCATCGACGCGGGAAAGCTCTTCGACGGAGAGGATGGTCTCGAAAAACTTGCCTCCCGCACCGCCGTATTGCTCGGGAACCTCGATTCCCATAAGGCCGAGCTGGAAAAACTGATTGATCAGTTCGCGATCGAAGACGCCTTTCTCGTCCATCTCCTTGACCAGGGGACGGATTTTTTCCTCGGCGAATTGGCGCACGTTGTCACGAAAAAGAGCCTCATCTTCGGTGATAGAAACAAGGGGCGCAGGAGGCGGTTGCAAAGCTGTCTCTGGCATAAGAACTCACAGATGGTTCGGTTGAATTCTAGCACTGCATGAGAGGTGCTGATCGGCGCAGAACTGAAGAAGATTCGGCTAAGAATTCCTCTGCGCGGCCTGCGGGAATCAGAAGCAGGAAAGGTCTGCTATTCAATTAGGAATCTTGCGGCGGGTTTGCGCCGTGCACCAGGCGCAGCGGATCCGACTTCAAAATGCGCTTCATCTGAGCGCGGGCGTGCGTTGACCAAGGTCCGGTCGAGTCGAGCTTTACGTAGGCTTGCCAGTGCTTCAGGGCTTTGCGCGGCTCTTTGGTCTTTTCGTATGCGAGCGCAAGATTGTAGTGTGCGTCGGCATAAGTGGGCGCGAGTTGCAGGGCGGTCAAGTAAGTTTGGATTGCATCGGCGACTCGGCCAGTCTCATCGAGCACATTGCCGAGATCGAAATGCGCCAACGCATAGCGCGAATCGATCGCGATCGCCTGACGGTAGTGCTCCTCAGCAGCTTTGTAGTCCTGGCGGTTGTAATAGAGCGTGCCCAGATTGATGTGAGCGGCGGCATGCCTGGGATCAAGCTCGATGACGCGTTCGTAAACCGCGATGGCCTGGGTCTGATTGCGCGGATCTTCTTCCAAGGCGACTCCCCGCGAAAACAGCGTAGCCACGTCTGAAGAAACCTGCTCGTTTCCGGCGGGGGACGATGAATTCCTGGTCACCGGAACGCTGGCTATGACTTTTTCGTTGGGTGAAAAATCAAATACGAATTGCCCAGCGATCGGCTCCAGCAGCCTGCCCTGATGGCGAAATGCCACTCGGTGACGCCCGCTGGTGAAGGTACTGGCCTCGAGCAGCGGATTTTCCATTCCAGCGGCCTGCTTCTGCATGGCGGAGAGCGATTGGCGGATCTCGACCGGCCGCACGTGCGTGGCGCACAGGTCGCGCACCTTCTTTACCTGCAGCAGATCAAAGAAAGTGTAGCCGGCGGCAGGCGAAAGCAGTCCGGCCCGCTCCCAAGCGGCCAGTTGTCGCGGGTTAACGCGAAGTATGCGGGTTACGTCTTCTCGAGTGTATCGGTACACGTCGCAAAATAACTCTGCGCACATTATCGAAAGCATGCGCAATATTCGCAAGTGCAAAGTCGCGCTCACGGGTACCTTTTCCGGCAATGTTTGCAACGGGAGTAGTGCATTCTTTGTTGAACACCTGTGGAAGACATGGCGTTTTTCGACAACCGGGCCATCAGAGTGGCGGGAATCAAATTTGGAGCCACGCGACTCAGTTTTTGAGAAGGTGTATCACGTAAACGCCGAGCGGATTTTCAAGCAATTCGCGGCCCCGGACCGGCCAACAGCCAACGGCGGAAGTGAAATGCCGATCAGTCTGCGTTCATAGTCTCGCGATCCGATTCGCGATAAGGAATGGCAGAGCGCAATTCCCGCATCAACCGCTCAATCTTAGGATCTTCACCGGGTCTGACAAGTTTCAGATTCTCGAGATTGCGGACAGCTTGCTGCATTGCATCTCGTAGCGCTTGGAGAAACGAGGTTTCACGCATAGCCTCCTCCAGTCGCCACATGGTGCCACAACTCAGGCGAGCGTTCGATACAGTACATTCTGTAGCCCCATCTAAATGGTGCGGGCGGGTTTATAGAACAAGATGGCTGGCGGCGGTTGTGGACCGTTAACTTGCGGCAACACACGCTATTGAAATTGCGAACCCTCCGGGTGAGCGCCTTCGCCTGCTTTGGCGGTGAATTGCGAATCCAACCACGCATCCAACTCCTTACGCATCTCGGGCCCACTGCATGAGAATTTGAGGCCGCTCTTTCCATGCTTGTCATCCCAGATCACGATGCCGGTAGCGCGCATGGTGAATCCATTGGGCAGAAAAAGAGCGATGTCCAGGGTCTCAGCCAGCGTAAGCGGATTCGCAGTGCTTACAGCCATGCCGCTAGTGCTCACATTCGTGGTTGAGCCCTGAATGGTTTGTTTTGAGGCATGCAGGGTCAGGAGAACCGACAGATCAGCTACGCAGCGGAAATATTTGCGCCGCTCGACGCGCATCAAGTCGTAAGCCGCGTGCAACGTTTCCCGCATGGTTGAAGCATCGATAGGCCGCTGCAGCAGAAAATGGGCTCCCTCGCGCAACGCCTCCTCGCGGTGTTCGAGATTGGTGGCGACGGCAAACACGACCGTATTCTTATTACGCGGTGCCTTCCGCAAAAGACCCAGCACTGACTTGGCGGTTGGGATGGTATCAAAGTCCAGAACCAGGGCTTCGTATTTTTCTCCGTTGAATTGGTCCGAGATGTGTTGAGAATCCCCGCTGCTGCGTGCTTCAATACCCAGTTCGCGTGAGAGATCAGCGAAACTGGTGACCAACGAGGCGTCCGCGGTCAACACCAGAGCCTGGATTCCGGAGGCGCTTGCCATGCGTCAATGATTGCACAAACAAGACAACGGGATCGGTTACTCTGGTTTGTTACGAAAGTGAATGTTCGCTTACAAGATGGAAATGCGTTGGCAAAGCGTCGGCGGTCGTTCGTCGTTGGTCGTTGGCCAAACCTCAAACCCGGCGGTAGACGCTTCGGTCTTGGCGAGTCAACGATCTTGCCAACGACGTACGCCCAACGACGGTGTTAGAAAGCAGCCGGAGCTGTAAGTTGAGGCGACTAGCGGGCGTCTGAGCCCGCTGCCGAAATCCTGAGCGCAGTCGAAGGACCTAGAAGAAAATGTTGGCAGCCGAACCTGTAAGCCGAATTTTGTCTGCAGAGACGCTCCGTCGCCGACCGAAGCCAGCGACTAAGCCACCCGCAGGACGACCATTCCTCTAGGCCACACATCGCTGTGTGGCTCAAGCGACCTACCCGGAGGTTTAGCGTGTCGAGCCGATACGCGCCCGGTCGAAACCAGGCTTCCTCCCTATTTGGTCTTGCTCCGTGTGGGGTTTGCCATGCCCGCGGCATTGCTGCCACGGCGGTGCGCTCTTGCCGCACCTTTTCACCCTTACCCTTGCGGGCGGTATATTTTCTGTGGCGCTTTCCGTCCACCGGCTTTGAAACCGGCTGCCCGGACGTTATCCGGCACACTGCTCTGTGGAGTTCGGACTTTCCTCTCGCCGTACTTGACGTGCAGCGAGCGGTCGTCCGGTCCAGCTGCCTACGTTTCGATTATATTCGAGGCGCTAGGCGGATGAGCATGAAGAGACGCGATTTCCGCTGGTGGGTGTGCAAAACTTTTTGGGATTATTAAAACTTTGTAATATCAGGACTTAGGCTGACCGCCTGTAGCAGTTTGCTGTAAGCTTTTGAGTGTAAAGTAGTTGCTTTCACGTACAACTTTCGTGCTATCCGACCAAGTGGTCGGTTACAAAAAATTCCGCCTGAACATCAAAGGATTCCACAACCTTTCCACAGGCCCATTCCAGGCCGCATTTCTTTCTGTACCGGACGCGATATTCGCGACTACTCCACGTCCGAAACGCCGCCAGCCAATGATTCGAAGCGTGTGGAACTCTTCAGGAAAGCCATTTTTACGGTACCAGTAGGGCCATTACGCTGCTTGCGGATAATGATTTCAGCGACGCCGTCGAGTGCGGGATCATCAGGCTTGTAAACCTCTTCGCGGAAGATGAAAGCCACCACGTCAGCATCCTGCTCGATTGAGCCGGATTCTCGCAGGTCGGCGAGTTGTGGGCGATGGTCCCCTGCCCCACGGCTCTCGGGCGCGCGGCTTAACTGCGAAAGCGCCACGACCGGTACGGCCAGTTCCTTGGCCAGAGCTTTCAGTCCGCGGGAGATTGCTGAAACTTCCTGAGTGCGGTTCTCATACCGTTTGCTGCCGCCAGACATGAGCTGCAGGTAATCGACGACGATAAGATCCAGTGAACCATGCGACTGAAGCAGGCGCCGCGCTTTGGCACGCATCTCGCTCAAAGTGATGCCGGGGGTGTCGTCGATGAATATGGGTGCCTGGGCAAGCTTCTCGAGCGCCTGGGCTATCTTGCGTGTGTCGTCTTGCCACAGAGACCCGGTGCGAAACCGGTGCGAGTCCACTCGAGCGGCGGAGCACAGCATCCTTTGCAGTAAGGCTTCTTTGGACATTTCGAGCGAAAACACGGCCACCGTCTTTGCGTCTTCAATCGATGCGTTCTCGGCGATGTTCATGGCAAATGATGTTTTGCCCATCGAAGGACGCGCCGCGATGATAATCAGGTCCGACTTCTGGAAACCGCTGGTGAGTTCGTCGAGGTCGGCATAGTGAGTTTCAAGTCCGGTAATCCGGCGCCCGCGTTGCAAGAGAGCGTCAATCGAACCGAATGATTCTCTGATGATCTCCTGCACGCCCATGAAGCCGCGGCCGATGCGCTTCTCCGAGAGCTGGAAAATCTGCTGTTCAGTATCATTCAGGATTTCTTCGGCAGAATCACTTTGCTCCGACGCACGCGCGATCGCGGCGGTGGCGGCATGAATGAGTCCGCGCAGCAGCGCCTTGTCGCGGACGATCTTCACATAGTGCTCAATGCTGGGGCGGTCAGGAACACCGTCGAGCAGGCCGGAAATATATGCCGCACCGCCTATGGATTCGAGTTCCGCGTGACGGCCGAGTTCCTCGCACAGCGTAATCAGATCGACCGAGCGCGACGACTCAGCCAGGTCGGCTATGCGGGAGTAGATGCGGCGATGGGAATCGAGCAGAAAATCTTCCGCCTTCAGGTGCTCCGCCGCCTGGTTGTAGGCGAGATTGTCGAGCAGGATGGCGCCTAGTATGGCGCGCTCGGCCTCAACGTTCACGGGAAGAGCTTGCGCGGAGATGTAGTCAGCGGTGGCCACTTAGTCTGTCTTGTAGTGTTCCTTCAGGGGAGTTTTCGTTCCAACGCAAAGCGATAGTACGCGCACTGTGGTTGTGGAAGGGCGGCAATTGCGTTGGAAAAACAATCCGAAATTATTTTTTTTCGGACGCATGATTGCTTTGGACCTTTATTGCACTTGCGCGCGCCGGAAATCCTGCGGTGGACAACAACTGCGCAAAGAGCAGCAACACCCCGGCCCTGCTTATAGCGAAGAATAAGCGAATATAATCGCCGGGTCAATTTGCAAAATGGATTCGTGAGATCAGCGGAAGCTGGCGCTCTTCACGGCTATTCTGAAATCAGTTTCGCTTTCAATTTTTACGGTACGGCACATTTCGTGAAGGCGTGATCGCATGCGATTGCCGATGCGGTCCCCCAGCGTATCCTGGCTGGCGGCATAATTGGCCATTTCACGGCTGGTGGCCCGATGGTCCGAGGGACGCTGCTTTTCCGGAAGATCTGGAAAATTCGTGGTGATGATGGTGGTGCGGTTGTCATTGTAGCGAGTGTTCAGGATGAGGCTCACCGTGTCCCAGACCCACTCGGTGGGTTTGACGGCACCGAGTTCATCTAGCACCAGCACCTCGGTCTCGAAGACAGGACGCAGGACGTCGAGTTCCGTTACCTTTACTGAGTCGTTGTAGGAATTCTGAATTTGCTTGAGCAGCTCGCGATAGTCGTAAAACAAACACGAGATTGCTTTGCTGAGGATCAGCTCTTTGATAATTCCGACTGCAAGATGAGTTTTGCCCACGCCGATGCTGCCGATGAGGAGCAAGCCGGTGTTGGTACTGTCCAGGCCGTATTCTTCAGTGAAGCGGCAAGCCGCCATGCGGGCGCGCATCAAGTGCGCGTGCGGACCCTCGAATTCGAAGTTCGAAAGCTCACAATGTTCGTATCGTTTGGGAATGCGCGCGGCGGCCAGCAAGGCGTCGGCCCGCGGCTTGGTCCGGCAATCACAACGCGTCACGCGGCGGTCAGCACCGGTGAACTTCCATCCACTTCCACCACAAACCGGGCAAACTTCAGCTGCAACCTTCATCACTTAGTCTCAGTTTCACTTTGCACCGTGCGACTGGTTTTGCGCAAGTGCCCAGAACGGAAGCTCTGTGCACAACCTGTGGAGTTGTGGGATGGCTTGTGGACAACTGAGGAAGTCTCACGCGCGGCCGCAAAGATCCTCACTTCTTCGGAACAGCATGGCCGTTCTTGGTCGTGCTCGACCGCTCTTTCACGACCTCCCGAACCACGCGCAGGAATGATTGCGCTTGGGCGCGCAAGGGGCGGTGGCGAGGATGGATCAAATCCAGACTGCGGTGAAGCGGTTCGGCGTCAATCAACTTGATTGGCGTAAGCTCTGCTTTGCGCATTTCCGGCCCCACGGCCATGAGCGGAAGAAATGACACTCCCAGGCCGCGTTCTACCATGCGTTTGGCGGTTTCAATCGTGTCCACTTCGAGAGCGACGTTGGGTACAAGCCCGGCGTGACGGAACAGGCTCCGGGTAAGAGTCCAGTCGCTCGATCCGCGCTCGTAAAAAATCAGCGGCCAGCCGGCAACTTGCTCCAGGCGGGCACGGCGCGACATGCCCAATTTCAAAGTAGGATGGGCGACCAGAATGAGCGGGTCGTCGCGGAGACTTATGGTTTCGACTTCGGGATGTTGGAGAGAGCGGGCGAGGCCAATTTCGGCTTCCTCATTCAGGACCATTTCCAGGACTTCTTTTGAATGTCCGGGACGGATGCTGATGTTCAACCTGGGGAATGCTTGCTGAAACCGTTTGAGAACGTCAGGAAGGAAGTACACGGAAATCGACAGCCCTGCAGCAATCTGCAGAGGAGTGTCGCTTCCCGGCTGAAGCTCGTGCACCGCTTGTCGCGCGACCGACGCGGTTTTCAGCAACTGCTCAGCGTGCGGGCGCAGCACGCGCCCGGCGGTCGAGAGGGTCAAAGTATTGCGCGAGCGTACGAACAACATCACTCCAAGCGATTCCTCGAGCGCCTTGATACGCGAACTCACCGCCGGCTGCGAAATGCGCAATGCTTCTGCGGCGCGATGAAAGCCGCCAAACGTCGCGACCGCGAGAAATGTTTCGACTTGCGAGATTTCCAAAGTTCTTGCTCCAGCCTCTCAGATTCCTGAGCAGTTATATACGTTTTCCGTCAGCCTGACAATATATTCTTATCAGGTAGAGACTGCATGATAAATATTATTTATCAGGACGATTCAAAGGTTCCGTTTGACGCAGTGCAGCAATGACTGCAAGATCGGTCATGCACGCGGGTTCGCGCGCTTCTGCCAAGGCAGAGGTCCCCCGCTGCAGCCGATTCCCGGCTTGAACGGAGCAAAGATGGCCGCTATTACAGTCACGGAAGATGCGATCCCGGGCTTCCGTTTAAATACTCCACCGCAGGATTTTCTCCCCCAACGCGATCTTGAGGAAGGGTTCCTCGAGTTCCTCGCGCTGTTACATCGCAATTTTTCGCCTCGGCGGACGCACCTTGCCGAAGAGCGGCGAATGGTGCTGCGGGATTCGCATTCCGGTATGAAGCCGGTTCATCGATACCCTGGACCGGCGGTGCGGAATGGCTGGCGAATTGAGCTTCCGGAGTGGTGCCAGGACCAGCGAAACCAGATGACCGGCCCGGCTGACGATGCTGAGCTTGTGGTCAAAATGCTGAACTCCGGCGCGCCCGGGGTGATGCTGGACCTTGAAGATTCCACAGTCAACGAATGGGAGCACCAGCAATTGGGCGCTGAGAACATTCTGGCTGCGCTTCGCGGGACGCTGACGTATGTGGATAAAAAGCGCGACCGCGTTGTTGGAATTCAACCCAGTGCAACTGTGATCTGGATCCGGCCGCGTGGGCTGCATATCCAGCAAGCGAGCGTTTTCGACGAACCGATGTCGGCGTCGCTTTTCGACGTCGCGCGAATTGCGTACGCGGTCGATGCCGCCGAACTAAAGCATCCGCTTTGTTTTTACATTCCGAAGTCTGAGTCGGCGGAAGAAGCGCTATGGTGGCGGGATTTGTTTCAGGCGATCGCTGCGGCGCGCGACTGGCCACGCGATTACATCAGGTGCATGGCGCTGGTGGAATCGCACCCGCTGGCGTTTCAGATGGAGGAGTTTCTTTATAACCTTCGCGAGCACATCGTCGGCCTGAACCTTGGGCGATGGGATTACATGGCCAGCCTGATTGATTTCAATTTGACAGATCCCGATTGGGTGCTGCCCGATCGCAATACCATACCGCATGACGTGCCGTTCTTTCAGAACCTGCGCACGCTGATGCCGGAGGTTTGCCATAAGCGCGGCGTGCTCGCGATCGGCGGAATGACTGCTCTATACCCTAGTCGCACTGATGCCGAGCTGAATGAACGGGCATTGGCAGTTCTGGAAAAAGACAAGAAGAACGAAGCAGCATGCGGTATGGACGGCGCCTGGACGGGGCATCCCGATCAGAACCAAATTGCGATCGAGCAATTTCCGTTTCCAAATCAATTGCAGGCGCGAAATCCGCATGGGGAGCGCTATCCGAATCTGCGGCCGCCGCTGAATGGCGTAGGAGAAAGAACCGTGGAAGGCACACGGGCCGCGGTGCGTACCGTAATTCGCTATCGCAATGGAGTGTTGAATGGGCGCGGCGCAAGCCTGCTCGACGGATATATGGAAGACCTGGCGACCGACCGCATTTACCGCCTGATGATTGCCCAACGGATGCGGCATGGCGGAGTGGTTGACGAATCCGGGAAACTGGTGCCGCATACTTCGGAATTTGTGCACCGGCTCTTCGATCAGGAGCTCAAGAAAATTCTTTCTGACTCAAAATATGCCGTGGAAGGGGATGAGCAAACCTTCCGCAAGGCACGGCAGATCGCGGAAGCCATGGTGATGCGCGAGAAGTTCGATCCAATCTAGTTCGTATGGCTGAACACTGTTTGTCTGGCCCGAAAGAGAGAACGCATATGAGCAGCAACGGCAAAGCCAATCACAACGAAATGTATGCCTGGGACCGTCACCCGCGCTGGCGCGGAATTACGCGCCCGTATGGCTGGGCGGAGGTCGAGCGCCTGCGCGGAAGTCTGCAGATCGAATGCACGCTGGCACGTCGCGGAGCGGAAACGCTTTGGAAGATGCTGCACAGCGAATTTTTCGTGCCCGCGTTGGGTGCGCTCACTGGGAACCAGGCCGTACAGCAGGTGCGCGCTGGGCTGAAAGCAATCTACGTAAGCGGCTGGCAGGTTGCAGCGGATGCGAACGAAGCTGGCGAGATGTATCCCGATCAGAGTTTGTATCCGAGCGACAGCGTTCCGGCGCTGGTGCGGAAGATCAATCGCTCACTGCAGCGTGCCGACCAGGTGCATCACGCCGAAGGGAAAAACGGAGTGAACTGGTTTGTGTCGCTGGTGGCAGACGCGGAGGCCGGCTTTGGCGGCAACCTGAATGCCTTCGAGCTAATGAAGGCGATGATTGAAGCGGGCGCGGCGTGCGTCCATTTCGAAGACCAGCTTTCTTCGGCAAAAAAATGTGGACACCTTGGCGGCAAAGTGCTGGTGTCCACGTCGGACGCCATCCAGAAGCTGGTTGCCGCACGCCTGGCTGCAGACGTTATGGGCGTGCCCACGCTTATTCTGGCGCGCACCGACGCAAACAGCGCACATCTGCTGACCAGTGATGTTGATCCTCGAGACCGTGCATTTCTGACTGGCGAACGGACGAACGAGGGCTTCTTCCGGATTCGCGGCGGCTTGGATTCCGCTATCGCGCGGGCTATTTCCTACGCGCCTTATGCTGACATGCTGTGGTGCGAAACGTCAGAGCCGAATCTCGAAGAAGCGCGACGCTTTGCTGAAGCCGTGCACGAGCAGTATCCAGGAAAATTGCTGGCGTACAACTGCTCGCCGTCATTTAACTGGAAGAAGAAGCTGGACCACGCGACCATTGGCCGTTTCCAGACAGAATTGGCGGCGATGGGCTACAAATTCCAGTTTGTCACCCTCGCCGGATTCCATTCTCTGAACTTGAGCATGTTCGAGCTGGCGCGAGGCTATAAGGATCGAGGCATGCAGGCGTACTCGGAGCTGCAGCAGAGAGAATTCGCGAGCGAGGCGGCAGGATACGAAGGGGCCAAGCATCAGCAGTTCGTTGGCACAGGGTATTTCGATCTGGTGACGCAAGTGGTGGCCAGCGGACTGGCTTCGACGACGGCGCTCGACGGATCCACGGAAGCCGAGCAGTTTTTCAATATGCCGCCCCCGATCGACTTTCCGCCTGAGGAAATGCTGACGCCGACGGGAGACTGAAAACGTCTTTAGTGCCGCAATGCCCACATCACCCAGCCGGCTACAAGTAATCCGGCCATGAACATGGCAAAGCAGTAAAGGCCGTAGCGGAACTGTTCGCGAGTGTTGTCACGCTGAGTGATGCCGAAGACTGTCGAGGCAAATATCGAAAACAGCAAAGCAGCGTTGAAGTGGGAGAGAGCAATCATCAAAATGTTTTCCCGGTGGTCAGCATCAGTTGGAGCGGATTACGATTTCTTCCCGATTGCAATGTGATACGCGTCGGCCACGCAAATAAAATTCAGCAGCCCGGCCACGATTATGTATTTGGTGCCGTAATCGGCGGTGGCGTGCGCGACAATGCCGTGCCCGAGGTCCAAGACCCGAGTCACAATATAAAGCCCGCCTGCGCCGATGTCGCCGACAAAACCAAGGATGTCGAGAACGTCGCCGCCATTGGGCAGATACACGCGTCCCTGCATCAGCAATCCGAGCACGAACATAATTACCACTGAACCCATCAGCAAAAAGCCGCGTATCCAACGCTTTTGAATCAGGTGGCCCGCGCCTGGAATGAGCCACGCGACAGCCGGCGCCAACACGGACATGTTGGAAGTTGCTGCCGGCTTGGCGGGAATTGAGTCGTTCCTTACAGGGATTTCAGGCATCTTGATTCGGCAGATCTTGGTTCGGTAAATCTTGGTTCGGTAAATCTTGGTCCGGCGGCCTAGTTCAAGCTCACGCGCCACTTTCGCGCGCCAGCCGAAATCAGATAATCACCAGCTCGGTTTGTATTTTACCAGTTACTTCGGCATGGAACCTGCGGACCAGCATGTTGACCTCGCTGCGCACGCCGAAATCGTCCAGGTAAACACCTGGCTCAATAGAGAAGCAGCTATTCGGCAAGACCAGGCGCTCGTCGTGCACTTCAAGGTTATCCATGTTCGCGCCATTGGCGTGGACTTCGGTTCCGATGGAATGACCGGTGCGATGCACGAAGTATTTGCCATATCCCGCTTTAGTTATGGATTGGCGAACAGGATCGTCCACCTGCCACCCGGAAATCGGTTTGCCCGCAGGGATTGAATCCAGCACGAATTTCACTCCGGCATCCCGCCCTGAGCGGACGATCTCGAATATTTCGCGCATGCGGTCCGATGGCTGCTTACCAACGAAACCGGTCCAGGTGATGTCGTAATAGACAGCGCCGGGAAGATTCTTCTTGCCCCAAATATCAAGCAGGACAAAATCGCCTTCACGGATGCGCTCAGAGTGCGAACTGTCAGGCCCATAATGCGGGTTGGCGCTGTTGGCGTTCACGGCCACGACCGGAGCATCGCTGGTAATTATGTTTTCGCGCCGGAAGGCTTCAAGAATCCACTGCTGAATCTCAAACTCGTTGGTGCCGCCGTTACGAACTCTGCGGCCAATTTCCTGGAAGGCGCCGGCGGTGATTGCATCAATTGAATCGCGGGCGGCGAAATGCGTCTTAATCTGCTCTTCCGTCCAGGTCGCCTCGAATAAAGCAACCAAGTCACCCGAACTGACGATATTTTTCCCCATGCCGCGGACCAGTTCCAAAGTGCCGCCATCAACCAGCGAAATCGTAAACACCCCGTTGTTGGGCGAATATTGCATGGCAATGTCGCGCTGGGACTCCGTCAGCCGTTTGAGGCCGTCGAACAATTCGGGCCAGGCTGCATAGGTGTTTTTTTCTCCTGGCAAGGAATCCAGGTGATACGACTCGATCTTGTGAACAAGTTTTTTTGGATCGCCCTGTGCTGGAATCAAATAAAACCAGCGGCGGGTCACCATCAGGTTCTCAGGCAGGCCTAAGACCCGGTAAGCAATGGGATCACGATGGTGATGGTCGTAGAAAAGCCAGGCGTCAATGTTGCGCTCGCGGAGAGCGGACTGAATGGCGGCTAGATCCATTGAGAGTTATTGTACCCGCTGGGAGAGAACTCGATGGACGAGAACTCGAAGTTGTTGAACTGAGATTCCAGCAACGCGAATGATCTTGCTCCGGCTGCTCTGTCCGGAAACAATTTCGATGGCGGAGCGCGGCAGGCTGAGAAGTTCCGCGAAAAATTCAATGCAGGCCTGGTTAGCACGTCCGTCAACCGGAGGCGCAGTCAGGGCAATCTTCACTGCACCGCCGAGCTCGCCCACCACCGAGTTCCGCCGGGCGCGAGGCTGAACTTTGATCGCGAAGGTTACCCCGGCGGCAGTTTCGTGAAGTGCGATCACGTCCTATATCATAGGCAAAGTAACGGGCCCTTAGCTCAGCGGTTAGAGCAGCGGACTCATAATCCGTTGGTCCTAGGTTCAAATCCTAGAGGGCCCACCACCCTACCGAACCCAGAACCTACCGAGGTCCCTCGACTGCGCCCGGGATTTTCGGCTGCGGGCTTTGCGCGTCAACTTGGTATTGCTCGTATGCGCCAGGCATAAGATCCTGTTGGGAACAGGGACGAGTGCGTGAAATGCATGACAAATCGAACCGGAACAGCCGCTCAGTATCAGCCCTGTCAGCATGAGGGCCTACCTCCGCCTCTATATAGAAGACCCTTGCGCCGGGCATGAAGTCGGCATTTACCCGACTCGTACCGACGGAGACGAGATAATTTGGATGCAGGCTCTGCTGTTGTATCGCGGACTGGCGTCTAAGTACGTTACCGAATCGCGCAGAAGTCATTGCGATTGCACTTACTAGGGCGGTCTTGTGTTGACCGGGGCTTTCGTCTGGTTTCACGGTAATAATTTCCGACACTTTACGGGTCACCACCCCTCGGACCGCCTCGATACGTGCGGTGAAAACGATCAGATTTCCCGACAATGCCTCGTAAACTCCACAACTGGCCCACAACAACAAAACGCGAATGTAGCCGGCATGGCCCTCGAAACAAGGCAAAACAGAAGGGGGATTTTGGACGTTGATGTCCATGTAAAAGTGATCAGGATCATTGCACGATGCGTGGGAGGTCAGGTGAGATCCCCATTCCGTCTGCCACTCGGAAAAGACTTGGCAAGCGCGTAAAGACCCGATTTCTAGGTTCTGAATCTCGTCCATCGTATGCTGAGCGCGAACGCGGATTAGGTGTTGCCGAGTGCGGAGCGACACTGCGGCTATGCCGATCCCAACGAGACATAGGATGAGAATGGAAGCAATCGCTTGACGAGTGTGACTCTTCATCTGCTCGATTAGACACCCAAATGATGACAAAATGCTTCATGCCGCTGGTGTAATCAGAGATTTGTCACCAACAAGATTGGATCATCGAGCCCTAGCGGCATCCGGCAATTTCTTGTCAGGTAAAACCACTGTGACGATGATCAGAACCGCCATTCCAACTAACACCCGCCTCACTCATCTTGGGGCTGCGGCCGCGCGTTGCTTGACTTCGGCGACCATAGCGATGAAGCGAGGGTCACTGTGCAGCGACGTGAAGTCGGGGTCATTTTCCATTTCGAGCGCGTCGGATGGATTTAGCCCGGTGTCAAGCGCCTGTCGCAAGAGTGACAGTGCCTTTGGCCGATTTCCCTTGCGAGCTTCGATGCCGCCGAGACAGTAAACGGTCGAAGCCGTGACCTGGTTCTCCGGACCCAGAATGCGGCGGGAGAGGTTCATCGTCTCCCCGATCAACTTCTCCGCTTCGGCGTAGCGACGCTCCCGAGAAAGATCAACCGACAGGTCCCTCATCGTTTCCAGGGTCGCTGGATGTTCCGGCCCCAGCACGCGGCGGCGGAGGTCGAGCGCTTCCCGATCCAACTTCTCCGCTTCGGTGTAACGACCTTCCAGGGACAGAACAAAGGCCAGGTTGTGGATCAACCTCAGGGCTTGCGGATTCTCCGGCCCGAGGACACGGCGGTAGAGGTTGAGCGTTTCCCGATTCAACTTCTCCGATTCGGGAAGGCGACGCTCAGCCGACAGAACACCCGCCAGGTTGCTCATCGAATTCAGGGTCTGCGGATGTTCCGGCCCCGACACCCGGCGGCGGAGGTCAAGCGTTTCCCGACCCAACTTCTCCGCTTCGGGATAGCGCCCCAAGTAGATGAGACAAACCTCCAGGTTGTTCATCGAATTTATTGTGTCCGGGTGTTCCGGCCCGAGGACGCGGCGGCGGAGGTCGAGCGTTTCCCGATCCACCTTCGCTGCTTCGGCGTAGTGGCCGTCGGCCTGCAGCGCATCCCCCAAATTGCTCATCGAATTCAGTGTGTCCGGATTCTCCGGCCCGAGGACATGGCGGCGGATCTCGAGCGTTTCCCGGTTCAACTTCACCGCCTCGGCGTAGTGGCCGTCGTGATTCAGCGCATCCGCCAAATCGCTCATCGAATTCAGTGTGTCCGGATTTTCCGGACCGAGGACGCGCCGCCGGATGTCCAGGCTCTGCTGGTCGAAGTCTCTTGCGCGTGAAAACAGACCGAGGCTGTTGTACACGTCCCCCATGACCTGCATCATTTGCGCCTGAGCATCCGGGTCCTTCGTCATCCCTGTCTTGATGTCGTTCGAGGCTTTGTCCAGGATCTCCCGGGCGGTAACGCTATTACCGCGCTGTTCGTTGGGGTCCGACACCTGGAACATTCCAGTCATGAAGTCGGTGATACGAGTGGCGCGATCGCGCTCGCGGTTGGCGCGGTCACGCTCGAGCCTGGTGCGCTGCAACTGTACGCGCTGCACTACGGCAAAGGCCGGGAGGATCGATAACAGACCCGTGGCGACAGCGACGCCAAGCCGATGCCGTCGAATGTACTTCCGCGTGCGATAAGCGGCACTGGGCGTGTGGGCAGACACGGGCTCATTGCGCAGGTATCGGCCCAGGTCGGCGGCAAGTTCCGAAGGCGAACCATAGCGCCGTTTGCGGTCCTTCTCCAGCGCCTTGAGCACAACCGCATCCGGATCGCCGCGAAGTTGACGGGTCAACGAAGGAGCATCGGTGCCCCGATTCTTCGCCGCGATGGCTGAGTCGCCGCCCTGCGCCAGAATACGCGAGCTGGGCTTCGGGACATCGGTATCGCGTAACCGGCGCAACATCTCGTCATAGGCCAGCTTCTTCAAATCAAGCGGAAGTGCGCCAACCAAAAGCTGATAGAGCACCACGCCCAGCGAATACACGTCGGTACGCGTATCAATATCTTCGCCTGCCGAGTCGGCCTGCTCTGGACTCATGTATTCGAGCGTGCCCAGGAGTGTTCCTACGCGCGTGTACATGCTTCCATCGGTTAGCCGCTGTGACGTGGCCTTGGCCAGGCCAAAGTCGATGATCCTCGGCATCGGCTTGCCGTCGACTTCACTGACCAGAATGTTCGAAGGCTTCAGGTCGCGATGAATGATCGCCTTTTGATGCGCGTGCTGCACACCGTCGCAGACCTGGATGAACAGTTCCATGCGTTGCCGGGTGGTCAGCTTATGTTTGTCGCAATAAGAAGTGATGGGAATACCCGCGACGTACTCCATCACAAAGTAAGGCCGCCCTTCAGGCGTGGATCCCGCATCGAAGACCTTGGCGATTGCAGGATGATCCATCAGCGCCAGCGCCTGCCGCTCCGAATCGAAGCGCGCTACCACCTCACGAGTATCCATCCCGACCTTGATCAGCTTGAGAGCCACGCGGCGTCGCACCGGCTTACTTTGCTCGGCCAGCCACACCTCTCCCATGCCGCCTTCGCCGAGCCTTTGAATCAGCCGATACGGGCCGAAGGAAATTTTTTCTGCTGAAGCGGGGTCAGCCGCAGTCCCGCCGGAGGTAGCGGGCGGCAATCCGGACGAATCATCTTGCTGATCCCTGGCCAGGACTTTGGCGGCGACCTCCATTGCCGGAACCTCGAGGAAGTCATCGTCTTTCTCGTGTTGCGCCAGAAGCAATTCCACGGCCCGGCGCAGCGCTTCATCCCCGGCGCAGGCTTGCTCCAGAAAGGCTGCCCTCGCGCTCTTTTTCTCGTTCAGCGCGGAATAACACAAGCGCTCGATTTTCTGCCAACGCTCAGGCTCCATCCAAGCTCTCCCCGCTCAGCTCGCAACGCAGCCAATTCTTGGCCATCTTCCAGTCGCGCAGCACGGTATCGCTGGAAACCTTCAGGACCTCAGCCGTTTCCTCCACATTGAGACCGCCGAAAAAGCGCAGTTCCACCACTTGGCTCTTCCGCGGATCCACTTTAGCCAAAGCGTTAAGCGCCTCATCCAAATCGGCGAAATCCAAACCCTCCGGCTCCGCCCCGTCCAAAGCCTCGTCCAGGCGAAGCATCGAGATCTCTCCGCCTCGTTTCAAGGCCCGGCGAGACCGCCCCCAATCCGCCAGAATCCGCCTCATCGCCTGGGCGCACACGGCTAGAAAATGAATTCGATTTTGAAAATTTGCATGCCCGGAATCCACCAGCCGCACATAAGCCTCATTCACCAGGGCGGTGGTCTGAAGCGTGTGGCCGGGCGACTCGCGCGCCATGTAGAACCGCGCCATGCGGTGCAGTTCCTTGTAAACCAACGGCATGAGTTTTTCGAGCGCGGTTTCGTCCCCATCGTTCCAGGCTTGAAGAAGTTGCGAGACTTCGCTAGACGAGGGTGTTGCCACTGGACGTTAACCTGATTCGTTGTTTTCCCCGCGAGAGGAGTTATCTGAGAGACGGCTCCCAGTGATTGTGCAGAAGGTTAGCACCCCTGGGTGCCCCTGGCCAAATATTCTTTTCGCTCTTGCGGTTTTTCATCCGCCGTTTCCGCTTATCTCAGTAGGAACGGATATCTGGCAACCCAAGATTCAATTGCAAAATTGAACTTAGGTCTCCTTCGTCGCCAGTACTCCGGGCCAAATCAAGTGGGGCGATTTCGACGGTCTCTGTATGGCCGGCTGATCTTTCCCCCGATCAAGGAGATCACTATGCAAGCCACTAGTCGAAAGGATGGGAAACAGATGAAACAATTTGTCAGAACAATGCTTACTGTAATGGGCCTCGCAGTTGTGGCGGTATTGTCGTCGGTTCCGGTGCAGGCGCAGGCCGTAATCGCTCACTCCTTCGACGCGGGAACTGGTTGGTTTAATTCCGACTTTTCCGAGCTCTACGTCGCCACCGTAATAAGGACTAACAGTGGCTACATGCTCAGTTACAACATATACGACTTTGGCGGCGGAATCAGCGCCGGCGGGTCGGGTGCGATTCCGGCTTCCGACGTCAGTGTGTCAGGGGGGTCGCTCAATTCCGTAAAGGTGACGGTGACGTTGAACGTGGATACTTGCGCTCTCAACCTCTCGAACAGCTTCGGGCTTTGCGGACCTATCAACATTACATGGGTCGAACTGCCGGCCTCCATTGGCGGGTCCATCGCCAACCATGGGGATAGCCGGCAAATGTTCGCCGGAGGCGGCGGGTTTGTAACCAACGGGTCAACGGTGGTCTTCTTCGCCTCGGCGACAGGCACAATGCTCGGCAGCGATGTGCCGCAGGGTACACTCGGTAACCTCACGCAAGGAACGAACATTACCAGGACCATCACGGGTCCATAAACGCTCGGCGTCAGCTCAACACAGAAATGACGCACCGCCGCTCCCGCTCGGGAAGTGCCTGACACAAAGAAGATTGTCAGAACATACCGGGCGGGAGCACTGACTCGCGATCTTGTTAATGGCGAAGCGCCTCAACTCAGCGACGAATCTTCAATGACTCCTTCAGCGTGAAAGCCACAGCCGATTCGGCTGGCAAGACAATCTCTTTGTTGCCGGTGAAAGCAGTTCCTGCACCGCCAGCGCCGGCACCGGCAGCGGCACCGATGGCGGCACCCTTGCCGCCTCCAGCCAGGCCACCGATCAGCGCGCCCAAGCCGGCGCCTCCGCCGACCATCACGCCTGTGCGTTTACCTTTGCCTTTCAGGGTCTGCGTAAACATGGCGGTCTGGATCGGCATCTCCTGTCCGCCCACCCGCACCGAATCCAGCTTCAACTGCAGCTGGGCACCGCCCGCGAACCGGCCCAGCGGCTTTGCATCCACAACTTCTCCCTGGACTCGAGCTCCCGCGGGAATCACGGTTTCGCCGTTGACTTCGACCGGTTTGGCCAGGGTCCCACCAAAGCTCTGCCCGGCTTGGCTGATCTTCGAGCCAAGTTCGTCAGCCAGACGCACCGTGAGCACTTTGCCCGCAGGCACCGTAATGGTGACGGGTACACGAGCCTGGGGCGCTGGCTGCTGGCTGTTGTCAGCAGCTGGTTGCGCCGCTGTGTTGTCAGGATTCTGCGCGGTATTGTCGCTCGGCTGATTCGAATTCGGCTTGCTGCAGGACGCGCTCAGCAGCAGGAGCACGCCAAGGGCAAAAGTTCCAATGAGCGATCTCATAAACTGCACCTCTTCTCCGTGATTATCGAAACATGATTATCGAAACTGATCGTCGAAACACGATTGTCGAAACTGATCGTCGAAACACGATTATCGAGATTTTAGGCCCCGCAGGGCAACTTACATCAGTACAGGAATCTCGGTGTGCACGTGCGTCACACTTTTTCTTCCGTGAACGGAAGAGCTACCTCGGCGGCAGACGCGCTTTCAGACGGGATTTCAACATCGGCAGCACCGCCGGTTGAAGCCGGATCACCTGCTGCGGCTGCGGCCGCTTCTTCCTTCTCTCCCTTGAGAAACTTCGACGTGTTCAACAGCATCCGGCCCAGCGATGGATTGTAGGTGGTCCAACTCGATCCGGCTTCGGCCTCACGCTCGAAGTGCGCGCGCATGCTCTCCATTTTGGAGTCGAGGTCGTCGAGATAATGCAGCATGAGCGCCTCCGGAAACATGGGAAGCTTGGGCGAGCCAAATTCATACTGCCCGTGGTGACTGATGATCAAGTGTTCCAGAAGCGTCTTCAGCTCATCGGGAAAGTTGGGGATCTGCGCGATTTTGGCGTGCAGCATCTCCAGCTCGATGACCATGTGTCCCAGCAACTGCCCACGGCTGGTGTAGGAAAACGAGCGAGTGTAGGCCAGTTCGTAAATCTTGCCAATGTCATGCAGAAAAACGCCGGTCAGCAGCAGGTCGCGATTGATCTGCGGATAATTGCGAGAGACCAGGTCGCAGGAGCGGCAGAGTGAAACCACATGGTCCAGCAGGCCGCCAATGAAGGCATGGTGAAGACTCTTTGCGGCCGGAGCGGAACGGTATCCAGTCGCGATTTCAGGGTCGGACATCAGCGACTGCACCAGAGTCTTCAAATGCGGATTTTGAAAGGTGCTGACAAACTCGCCGAGAGTCAGCCACAATTCATCGATGTTCTTGGTGGTCTTGGGAAGATAATCGGCGAAATCCACCTCGGAATCGCCCAATCGGCGCAGCTTGTGGATCGTAAGCTGGAAGCGATTCTTGTACTTATTGAGCAGCCCCTTGATTTTGAGAAAGTCTTCCTGCTCGAAGGCGCCGAGCGCGTCCTCGACGTTGTCCCACATTTTGGCTTCGATTTGCCCGCAACGGTCGCCAAGCGTAAGCGCCAGGTAAGGCTCGCCCGTCTTCTTAGGCTTGACCTGTTTGCTGATGACGACGAAGCTCGAGGTCACTACTTTATTTTCGAATCGGGGACAGTCGGAGAGGAAAAACTCTTTCATGAGGATGTTGGCGGCTCCTTTGTATCGCGACAGAGAAGGGGTTCCGCCAAGCTTAACCTAAAACACTCCCAGTTTCTTTTTCTTTTTCAGTTCCTTGGCGCTGGCTTCTTTGGCGGCGGTGGTCACGACCGGCTTGGTTTGGTTGGGGCTGGCGCCGGTATCCACGTAGCCGGGCTTGATATCAATAAAGGCTTCTTCGCGAAGTTTCTTAAGATAGTCGCGAAGTGCAGGCTGCAGCTTCTGCATGTAGACCTGTTCTTGCACCCGATTCTCCACCTCAGTGAAAGCTGGGGTTCCGGCGCTTACGTGATCGACCACCTTCAGGATTACGAAGCCCTGTTTTGTCCGGATCACATCCGAGACGTCACCCTTCTTCATGCCGAAGGTCAGATCTTCCAACTGCTTCGCCAGCTTGCCGCGCTCGAAATCGCCCAAATCGCCTCCCTGTGCGGCGGAGGCATCCTGCGATTGTTTTTTTGCGATCTCAGCAAAATCTCCGCCGCCGCGGACCTGCTTCAACACCTCTTCCGCTTTGGCCTTGGCAGCATCCAGTTTTTGCTGATCGTCGCCGGCCTGGTCAGTGGAGATGAGGATTTCACTTAGTCTCACCGATTCGTTGTGGGCCAGGTCGGACTTGTGTTGCTGGTAAAACCTCTGTTCTTCTTCCTTGCTGATGTTGACGTGCGAACCGACTTCCCGCTGAATGACCTGCTGAGTAATGATTTCGGTGCGCATGTTGTCTTTGAAGTCTTCGAAAGATACTCCCTGCGCCTGGGCGGCTTTCTCGAGGTCGTCCATGCTTTCAAGGTTCATCTGCTTGCGCATTTGATCGAGGCGCTTGATCAGTTCGGTATCGGCGCTGATGCCGACTTCTTTGCCCTTTTCGAGCAGCAGTTGGCGATCAATCAGCCCGCGTAAGACATCTTTCTGCCCCTCTTCGACGATCTTGTCGGCATGGGCGGCATCCTGACGCTCGGCTTCGGTCTTCAGCTGTTCCTGCTCGTGCTGGTATTGGGTGCGAGTGATGATCTGGTTATTCACGCGCGCGATGATTTCCTCCACTACCGTGTCAGCCGGTAGCAGAATCGGCGAGAGCAGAGCGCACAGCAAAAGGAAGCACCGGGAACGATTGAGCATGGGCAAAATCCAGAGTAAGGGGTTAAGTAAATTGTAACCTGTCTGGTTGGATGCTGCTGGTGGCTAAACCTGCAACTACTCAGGTTGGGCCAGGAGATTCATAGATAATGCGGTCACGTCGTTGTGGGTAGGTGCGGTGCCCATAAATTGGCGCACGCGGGCAAGCAAGCCTACACAGGTCTCGTGAGCGCTATCGAAACGAGTTTCGCTGAAATACTGCTGAGTGCGTTCGATGCCGAACTCATCTCCGCGCCGCCTGGCCTCAACTACTCCTTTTGAGACCAGCAAGAGCGCGTTTCCAGGGGCGAGGACAACCAGGGAAGAATCCGGAACTGAATGGGAGAAAAGTCCCAAGGGGAGGGCCGTGGTCCCGAGTTCGCGAATATTCTCGCCAGCCCGACAGAGTGCAGGCGTATGGCCCGCATTTACATAGCTCAGGGTGCGGATATCTTCGTTGTAGCAACCCAAAAAGGCAGGACAGGAATGGACGCCCTTGGCGGCATTCATGACCGCCTTGTTCAATCTTAGCCAGAGATCGAGCAGTGACTCTGGTTCGTTGGTTGCGGGGCTGCTGAAGAGCAGTTCTCCCCCAGATCGAAATGCCTGCTGCAGCGGGAACATGATGGCGTGGGCTTGTTGCAGTCCACCCGCAACATCGAACATGGCCAGGAGCACTCGGTCGCGGGTTACGCGGACGAAATCGTAGAAGTCGCCACTGCGGCGCTGGCCGTAGTAAACCGCGGCCATGCTACCGTTTCGAATTTTGGGGATGCTGGCCGGGACAGGGTCCTTGCCGGGCGCAAGATCCACGCCGTCATTGAGTACCGTCGCCATGGGAGAGGCAGGAACAACTTAGCACTTCTGCGGCGAATGGCCAATGAAATCCTGCACAGATTTCGGCACCAAGGTAGCGATGGCCGGCTGGTCAACTTCCCTGCCGCGCCAGATAGACTCTCAATTCCTCCGCAAGTTGCCGGTAATCGGCATGTATGGTTGCGCGCATTGCGGCCTCCGCCGATTCGCCCTGGCCAATGCGTTGCAGGATGCGCAGCAGGTCGGCCATTCCATAGGTGTTCCGCATGTAATCGACGGCGGCCAGAGATTCGTCGTAGGCTAGCGCTGCTTCGATGGTATTGAAGGACGTAAAGCTGGTCTCCAACTCGTTAAGGGGAATTTCACGTTCCAGTTTGAACAGCTCCGCCATGCGCAAGGTTCTTTCCCCCAGCGACCGCGGTTCAAGCATCTGGGCAACACCTTCGTTCAACCAGTGCGGGCAACGGCCCATGGTGAGTTGGTTTACGAAAGAATGGGTGAGTTCGTGGCGTAGCACATGGGCCAGTTCAGGAGTGACGCCGGTTAGGCCATCAATGGGAATCCGCAGTTTGCCATCGTTCAGTGCGCCACTCCAGGAGGGGGCGCGAGTAACGTCAAAGAACGCTTGATTGGTATAAAGAATGACCTGAACACTCGAACGCGGCTCCATCCCGAATTGTCTTCTCAAGTCCTGGTAATTCGCTTCCAGCAGCTCAACCATTTGGCTGCGAAATGTTTCGGAGCTTTGTCCGCCTTCGTAGTGAAGGTCGAAATGGCCGGTCTCGCGCTCGGAAAACCTGCTTTCCGCCGAAGCCTCGCGCTCAGCCCGTTCCAGCAATCTTTGGATGGACGCGTCGGGGCGCAACGCCAGAGATTTTTTCCAGCTTTGCATCGCGTCTCTGGGCCGGTCCGCTGAGAATTGCGCGTAGCCCAGAACAGCATAAGCGTCGGCAGAGTCAGGGGCTCGGCGTGTTGCCTTCTCTGCGTACGGGATCGCGTCACGCGGGTTTCCCGTGCGCACCAGCAAAGCAGCGTAATAGTTCAGCATTGCGGGGTTTTCGGGATCGTTGCGCAATGCAGTTTCAAAGTCGCGCCGCGAATCGTAGTACCTGCCGGTCTGGAATTCCGCCCGGGCTGCAATGTAGTACGCGAGTGCGATTTCGTTAGTGCGTCCGCGAGACTCGACTGCAGTCAGAGCGCTGCGGTCAACTTGATTGTCGCGCACGATTTTGTCGAGAAGCTGATCTTCTCCTCCCGGGTGATCTTCTGGTGTCAGCTGAGGAAGGTCGGCGATGCTGGGGTAATTCCGGACAGGAGGTGCGCTTGCGTCTATGCTTTGCACTTTCGACTTGGGGATGGTGAAGCTATTATCACCGACGGCATAGGTGACGCTTTTCCCGTTATCCTTGGCTTCGTCAGCGTAGATCACGTCGCCATTTTTCAAATGAATCACTTCGCCCGCAACCGGGGTTATGAACCACGCCGAAAGGGCAAGCCAGAGGGCCGGGATGACAAATGTGCGCACTCAGGCGCATTCTAGAAGGCAAGACGACGGTCTCGAAGTGACCAAGGTAACCCTTACAGCCGCGCTGCTGGCCAGTTTGCTGGCATTGACAGTTTCTCCGGCGTTCTCGCAAAGCGCGGTTGCCAGTCCGTTGGCTGCCGAGGCCCTGTATCTACAACTGCGCTCTGTCGGCCTGGATAAGACGCGGGTTTACAAAATTCGGGATGGAGCGCTTGACCGCGCGGCCATCCACATTTCGCTCGACGATGGAACCATTGCATTTACATCTGATGTCGGTGGCCGGATTACAGGAGCGTTTTTTACCGGCGAGGGAGAAATTCTGCTGACCCCGCCGGATACTACTGAGCGAGGGTCGCTGGCCTTCTTTACCGGAGCAGCCATCCTGGAAGAAAAATTCTCGACTGCCTATTTTCGCTTCAACGACGATGTGTTCGAGCAGTTGAAGAGCGCATTCCGGACCCCGGACGAAACCGCTACCTTCGTTTCCCGGTGGAATGCGACCGCACAGAATCTCGCCCAGGAAGATGCTCTGCGCGAACTGACAAGTTTTATCAATACTTCGGATACTGACCGCTTTCTGCACGCCTATCTGCAAGGAAGCCGCCTCGGAACTTTCGATGTGCGTTATGACTCGCTCGCGACAGAGCAGATCTCGGCCGGTGAGCACAGAACGCTGCAGGGAGATGACTTCTACGACCTGTGGACGTCTTTTGCCACGCGATCCGCGAGGGCGACGCGCAAGGCGATATCCAGTCCGAGTGCCCGTATTCGCGACTTCGAAATAAGTGATTTCAAAATCCAAGCCCAGATCAGGCCACCGACAGACCTTCAGGCAAAGGCGGTGCTCACCGTTCTTCCACACCAGGACGGGAAACGCCTGCTGCTGTTCGAACTCTCGCGGTTGCTCCAGGTGAGCAAGGTCGAAGCCGGTGGGCAGGCGGTGGAGTTCATTCATAACCCGGCGATTGAGGGATCGCAGCTTGCCCGGCAAGGAAACGATGTTCTCGCGGTTATTTTGCCGGCACCCACGCACATAGGCCAGAAACTGGAGCTAAGTTTCGAGTACTCGGGGGCGGTGTTATCTGAGGCCGCAAACGGTTTGCTGTTTGTAGGCGCGCACGGCACCTGGTATCCGAACATTGGTTTCGCAAAGGCTGCTTTTGAACTGGAATTCAACTATCCCGTGGGTTGGACCCTGATCGCAACCGGACATCAGAAGGATTCCAGAACCGCAGGAGCGGAGCAGATTGCGAGATGGGCGTCGGAACGGCCGATTCCGGTTGCGGGATTCAATCTAGGAAAGTATTCCCGGACGACCACTCGGGCCGGCACGGCTACGGTGGCGACTTATGCCACCAGCAATGTTGAACGAGGTTTTCCTCAAACCGCGGACGCACAGCCTGTGATCCCAGGTCTGCTGCGCGACCGGCACTCTCAACCACCCAGTCCGGAGATCGATCGTCCGTCCCCCGCCCGCAATGCGCAAGTGGTCGGAAACTCGGCGGCGAAGGCGCTTGAGTTCTACCAGCAACGCTTCGGACCATTCCCCTACAGCGAACTCGCCTTGACACAGTTTCCAGGAAATGTCAGCCAGGGCTGGCCTGGAATGATCTTTCTGTTCAGCTACGCTTTCTTGAATCCCACCGAGCGCGAGCGCTTACAACCCGATCCCAAACTCCGGCTCGCACTCGAACTCACTGTCCCGCACGAAGTCGCGCATCAATGGTGGGGCGATCTGGTGACCTGGGACAGTTATCGTGACCAGTGGATCATGGAAGCGCTGGCAAACTACAGCGCGTTGATGTTGCTGGAAACGCGCAATCCCGCAGCGTTTCGTGAATTGCTGCAGAAATTTCGCGATGATTTACTAGCGAAGAGTTCGAGGGGGCAGCAGTTGACCGTTGCTGGTCCCGTAACTCTGGGTGTGCGACTGTCATCTTCGCAGTTTCCCAATGGCTATGAGGCCATTAGTTATGGGCGTGGCACCTGGCTCATTCACATGCTTCGTTGCATGTTGCGTGATGCTGATCGCGGCAGGACTTCGCGGCCGAAGGGCGGCGGGGACGAGGCTTTCCTTCGCGCTCTTAGAAAGCTACGAACGCAATACGAAGGAAAACCAGTGACCACCGCTGATTTCATTAGCATCTTCGAGTCGGAGCTCCCCAGCAGCTTGTGGTACGAAGGCCGGAAATCGCTCGACTGGTTTTATGAAGGATGGGTGAACGGGAGTTCCGTTCCAGCGTATGGCTTGCGCGATCTGAAATTCACCGACAAGGCAGGCTCAACCTTGGTGACTGGAACCATCGTCCAGGAACATGCGCCCGACAGCCTGGTGACGGCAGTTCCGATTTACTCTTCCGCGTCGGGCAAAAACACCTTCCTGACGAGAGTATTCGTTGAAGGACCCGAGACGCAGTTTCATGTGACGGCCTCCTCTGGAACTCGCAAAATATTGATTGATCCTGAACAGACGCTGCTCGCGCGCGGTAAATAGCGACAAAGTGCCAGAGTTCCGCGCTGCGACAGGTTCGCTTCAGGAACAAATTCCCGAAAAGTAGGGCCGTTAGTAGTGAATTGGGAATCGCCGGCGCGCCAACGTTTCTAGACTTTCACAAGCCATTGAAATCGCTGCCCATAACTCCCGCAATGAGATGGAACCCGTAATGCAACACAACCCTCGAGAGCTGTTATGGATTGCGTCGCCATTCCGGACTGTACGCGAGTCAAACAAAGCCGGTCGCGTGGAACGCCACATGTAAGAAAAACCATTCTGGTAGTCGAGGATGAAGCTTTTGTGCGCGAGGCAACCTGCGACCTGCTGGAAGAACGCGGCTATCACGTGTTGTGGGCAGAAAACGCTGCAACCGCAAAGACACTTTTTTCCTGGTACGCCAGCGAAGTTGACCTGGTGCTATGCGATGCAGTTTTGCCGGATGGCAACGGGATCGTTATGGGGCAAGGCTTCCGGCAAGAGTGCCCAAATCTCAAGCTGATCTTCCTGTCCGGGTACCCGTTGGCGGATCCGGAGCAACAACTTCAAAACGGTGGTGGAACTGCATTCATCGCGAAACCCTATTCGTCGTCGACATTGATGCCGATTATCAGCGGAATTTTCAGTCAGAACCAGGGTGCCGGCTCATTGCCGGGCGCGGTAGCGGACGCTTTCGAGGATCACGCTCGCAACCTCGTCTAGTGGCACGACTCTTTGCAGGACCCCGTTATCGGCGCAGGTTCGCGGCATGCCGTATACCGCGCAGGTGGCCTCATCCTGACCAACCGTGATGCCGCCTGCATCCTGAATTGCACGCATGCCTCTGGCCCCGTCCGAACCCATGCCGGTGAGAATAATGCCGAGCACGTAGCGTGCAAAAACCACCGCTACCGAGGACATGGTGACGTCAACCGAAGGCTTGTGGGTGGTGTCGTTGGGAGTGTCGGAGAGACAAACGCAAATCTGCGAACCAGAGCTGTAGAGAGTGGTTTGTCGGCCCGCAGGAGCAACGTAAACCGTCCCAGATTTGAGCGGCTCTCCGTGCGATGCCTCACAAACTTTCACTTTTGAAAGCCCATTCAAGCGCTTAGCGAGTGGAGCAGTGAAGCCTTTCGGCATGTGCTGCACGACCAGCACTGGAATCGGAAGATCTTCCGGCAGCTTGGGAATAATTGCCTGTAAAGCCTTGGGTCCGCCAGTTGAAGTGCCAATAATCGCGATCCGAGGCACAACCTGCGATTTCTCACGCAGCGCGACGCTCGCTCGCAACCGGATCGGGCTGATCAGTACGCTCTGTGCAGCCGCCTCAATCTTTTCGAGAAGATTTCGTTGTAGCTGGAGCATATCGGAATTGCCCTGCAGGTCTTCCTTGGAAAGGTAATCGAAAGCCCCCGCCGAAAGCGCCTCAACGGTGATTTCCGCGCCTTCCGTGGTGAGGCTGCTGACCATAATGACTGGACAAGGGCATTCGCCCATAATTCGCTTCAGCGCCTCAATGCCGTCCAGGACTGGCATACGAATATCGAGAGTGACGACGTCAGGTTTAAGCAGTTTGATCTTTTCAACCGTCTCGAGCCCATTTCTGGCAGTGCCGCACACTCTTACTGTTGGGCTGGACTCGATCATGCGGGATAGAGCAGTCCGCATGACCGCGCTGTCGTCGGCGATCAATACCCTGATTTCCGGTTGTGCTTTTTCAGCAGACGCGTTCATTGCCTAACTCCGTACACGCTAGCAACCACGCCATGCACTTCTTCGACAACCGCTTCCATTTCGAAAGTGAAGCGTGCCCAGTCGAAGGGATGCACGGCGGAAAACTGCTGACCAAGAACAGCAAGCGCAGGCTCATCAGTGAACTTGGCCTGCACGTTCTCGGTGAGCCCATACCCGATTCCGCCGAGCCGGCAAAGCAGGTCACTGAAAAAGACAATGCTCGCGAGAGCGCAGTTTCGCGGGGCTTTTTCCGGGTTGTGGTGATAAGCGATGGCTTCAGTCAGGTCCTCTGGCAGATGCCAGCTTTCCCCCAAGATCTTGCCGGCATCAACGTGCGAGAAGCCGAGCGTCTGGGTTTCAGCTATGTGCAGTGGAATGTTTTCGGTACGTGCAAGCTGCACTGCGCTCTGGAATTCCTTGGGCGCAACCCACAGCAGCGCTGCAATCCCAAGATCGTGGAGCAGACCGGCAGAATACGCTTTGGCCGAGTCGGGAAACCCGATCTTGGTCGCGAGATCTCGGGCGATCATGGCGCACGCCAAAGAGTGGGCCCAAAACACCGCTGGTCCAATCTCCGTTTTGGTTGTGGGCACCAGCTTAAGCAGCGAGCAAGAAACGGCGATTTCGTGAATCCTCTCCACGCCCAGAGCCACCACGGCAGCCTGAACACTTTCTACCGGGCGCATACATCCATACAAAGGCGAGTTGATGACCTGCAAACAGCGCGCAGCGAGAGCTTTGTCCTGCGAAATTAGACGCACAACTTCGTGCAAATCCTGGGACTCGAGGGGTTTGTCAAGATAGCGCAGCAACGGCATCAGCACCGTTGGCAACGTCGGCAGCTCGCGAGTCGACCGAAGTTTCTGCAGGATTGGGCTTTCAGCGGGCATAGGCTATTTCCCTTCTCCTTTTACCAGTCGCTGTTCCGCCTTGACGTAAGCGGTAGTCGACGGAAGGTGTACCAACTGGAATTCATCGCTGATCCCAAAAAGAGATTCGGCATGCCCGAGAAACAGGTACCCGTGATTGACCAAATTGGTATAGAAGTGCTGAATGACGCGGCCTTTTGAAACCGCGTCAAAATATATGAGAACGTTGCAGCACAGGATTATGTCCATCCCCTTCATGAACATCATTCGGGAGTCGTCGGACAAGTTAACGCGCTTGAAATTGACGACCGCCTTCACTTCCGGTTTGAGGGTAAATTTCCCGTTTTGAGGAATGAAGTACTTCTGCAGAATGAGCGGCTCGGTATTGCGCACACTGTAATCTCCGTAACAGGCGGCCTGGGCGTGAGCAATCGAGTTCTCGTTCAGATCACTGGCAATCACTTCGAAGGTCCAGTTCTTGAGCTGCTTCTGGGATTCATCGAGCAGGATCATGGCCATGGTGTAAGGTTCCTCACCAGTCGAGCAGCCGGCGCTCCAAATGCGCAGATGGCGCAGGGCAATACTGGATTTCGCTTCCATGATGCGAGGCAGGACTATCTTGCGAATAGCATCCACTTGCGGCCGGTTACGAAAGAAGCAGGTTTCCCCGATCGTGATCTCGTTGAGCAGGCTCACCAGCTCGGCGCGGTGCATGGGACGTGAGGTCAAGCATTCGTGATACTCGCGCAGTGAGCCGACCCCCAAAGCCAGCATTCTCTTGCCGCAATGGGATTCGAGAACATGCAGCCGGTTATCGGCTTGAAAAATTCCCGCAGTGTTGTAGATCACGTCGCGTATTTGGAGCAGCGGAGCGGGAACAAAGCCTTTTGAGAACGGCTTCGGGGGCCCGGGACGCGCGGTTGCAACGGGCGGTGTCACTGCAGCACTTCCTGGCTGCTTGACTGAGCCGCAGAGAGCAGCAAGCCGGCGGGATCCAGCACCAGCCGCACTCGCCCATCACCTCCCACGGTGGCGCCGGCAATTCCCTGGCACTGCCCGAGCGAATGGCCAAGGGGCTTCACCACCGTCGATTCCTGCCCGATTAACTGGTCGACCAGCAGAGCGATTCTGGCGTCGCCCACGGTCATGACGACGATCTTCTTCTCCTGGTTATCGGCCTCCTGGCCAGGGCTGGAAAACAGTGTTTCCAGACGAACCAACGGAAGGGTTTCATTGCGAAGACATATGACTTCCCGGCCTTCAAGCCGATGCAGGCTCTGAGACGCAAAGCGCGAGGTTTCAATGATGGAGCGCAGCGGCACCCCGTAAATTTCTTCCCCAACTTTCACCAGGAGCACGGGCATGATCGCCAGTGTGAGCGGCAGATGCAGGCGCACGCACGTGCCTTCGCCGAGCTTGCTTTCGAGCTCAATCGAACCGTTAAGTTTTTTCAGGTTTGACCGGACCACATCCATGCCGACGCCCCTCCCGGACAGATTAGTGGCGTTTTCCACCGTGCTGAAGCCGGGCAAAAAGATGAAGTCGAATACTTCCCGCATGCTCAAATTGGCGGCGCGCTCGCGGCTCACTAGGCCCTTCTCGATGGCCTTGCGCAGAACTCGATCGGGATCGATGCCGCTCCCATCGTCCGAAATGGTGACAAGAATATGGTCCCCTTCCTGCCTGGCGTCGAGCCGAATTTTTCCCCGCCGCGGCTTATTCTGACGCTCCCGTTCTGCGGGCAGCTCGATGCCATGGTCCAATGAATTCCGCACCAGGTGGACCAGAGGATCGCTGATCAGATCGACCATGTTCTTGTCGATTTCGGTCTCCTGACCGTGGATCTCCAGTTCGATCTCCTTGTCCACGGAGCGGGCGAGATCGCGAACTAAGCGGGGAAACTTCGAAAACACAGCTTCGATGGGGATCATGCGCGTACGTAAGCCAGCCGCCTGCAACTCCTCGGTGATAAAGCTCAGCCGGGCCACCGAATGGCTCAGAGGCGAGTCCGATCCGCGACCGTCGTAGCGTCCGCTGCCGATTTCCTTGGCCAGCTGCAGCAGCCGGTTCCGCTCAAGCACCAGCTCGCCGATAAGGTTGACCAGTTCGTCCAGCTTGCGAACATCCACACGCATGCTCTGGGCAGTGAGCGCCGGCCCCGCCGGATTCTTCTGCCCGGGCTGAATGGGGACGGTTTCTTCATCTGCCGCGGGTTTAGGTGAGACATCCGGGGTGTCTCCTATTTCATGCACAACAGCGTCTGCCTCGGCGCCGTCCTGCGGAGCAGGAACTGCTGGCACGCTGGCTGGCACGCTGGAAGAGACCCGCTGCAGTTCGGCTAGCAAGGGCTCCAGCGAATACTGCTTCAACCCGCCCGCTCGAATATCCGCCAGCATTATGCCGAGCTGGTCACGCGCTGCAAGCAGCGCGTCCATGATTGGTTGAGTAAGTTTCAGTTGTCCGCGGCGAAGATTACTGAGAACATCCTCGGCCCGGTGCCCGAGTTGGACTACCGGATCCAGGCCTAAGAACCCGGCGGTCCCCTTAATGGTGTGGAGCGCGCGAAATACGCGATTCAGCAGTTCTTCATCGTCTGGTAAGGCCTCGAGCCCGACCAGATCCTGGTCAGCACCCTGCAGCAGTTCTTCCGATTCGATTAGAAACTCCTGCAGTAGCACCGGGTCATTGATGAGCGGTTCCATGTTCTCCTTCACACACCTTCTTTAAGCTTGCGCGGCGGCAACCGCCTGGCTGTCCTCCACGCTCATGATCCGATCCACATCCAGCAGAAGCAGCAACCGCTGGTCCAATTTCGCAACTCCTGACACGTAGTCGCGTTCAGTTTTCCCGAATCTTGGCGGAGGAACGACCGCGCTTTCTGGAATGCGCAGGACTTCTGGTACAGAATCGACGATGAAACCTAAGATCATGTTCTGCACTTCAAGCACGACAATTCGCGCCTGGCCATCGCTGGGCTCCTGGGTAATGCCGAAACGCTTCCGCAGGGCGATGACCGGAATGACTTTCCCTCGCAGATTGATTACGCCATCCACGAAGTCGGATGAATTGGGTACCCGCGTCAAGTGCTGGTGACGAATGATTTCCTGCACCCGGAGAATATCCAAGCCGAATTCTTCATCTCCCACCCGGAAGCTCACGATCTGGCGAAGTTCTTCTGCACCGGTTGGCTGGTCGGCGCGTGCCGGAGCCATGAGTTCGTGCTTAGGTTGCTGATCCATTTTCCGGTTCTCCTGGCGACGATTTTGCCTCGTCGACACAAAATACTGGCATCTTGGAAGTCCAAAGACGCAAGTTGGACGAAGGCATCTTGTCCATCGGCTTTTGTGGAATCCGGCTTTAGGTACCTGTGATTACCGGAGGCGCTGACTCCGGAGTATTTCCCGCTCCGCGAAATCAGGTTGTGCTTCAAGCAAGCGGTTTTAGGGCTAAACTAACCGTCGTGTCTGCTCCGACTCCATTCGTGCGAACATCCAGGACCGCCCGCTTCGGCGTCTTCGAAGCTGACCTGGATTCAAGAGAACTCCGCAAACAGGACCGCAGGGTGCGTCTTCAGGACCAGCCCTTTGCAGTGCTGGCGTTCCTGTTGGAGCGCGCGGGTGCCGTGGTCACGCGCGAGGAGTTGCGGACGCACCTTTGGCCGGCGGACACATTTGTCGACTTCGACCACAGCTTGAATACCGCGGTAAACAAGCTGCGGGAAGTACTCGGGGACTCGGCCAGCAGCCCGCGTTTTATTGAGACAGTGGCACGCCGAGGATATCGGTTCATCGCAGAGGTGCAGTGGGACACCGGATCGAAGCAGGCAGCAGGACCTGATCCGGCGCCGGCCATTTCTGAGCTGGAGATTCCAGCTTTGCATCGCATAATTCCTCGAGCATTGTTCGGACTCATCCAGGTGATGTATCTAATCTTCTATCTCGAGGCGCTGATTCACTGGGAAGGCATAGACAATATTTCGTGGCTCGGGGTTGGTCCGGAGAGGGTCCTGATCGTAGTGCTGGTCACTGCGACGGTGGGTATTCCCGTACGTTTATATCTGCTCTCAGCGGTAGCATTCGACTACTCGCGTTTGGGAGAGAAGTTCCACAAGATTTTTCTTGGCCTGTTCGTGCTCGACCAACTCTGGGCGATCTCGCCGTTCCTCATCCTTAAGCAGATCGGATACGGAGCCGCATTCGCCGCAACTGCCGCGCTGCTATACGTGCCCTTCGCGCAACGAACAGTGGTGCGCATGGCTTATCCACGAAAGCCATGAAGAGCATCGGCAATATTGGTGGGAGCTTTCGCTAGTGCAGGTCAGCGCTAGTGCAGGTCAGCTTGGTTCGGATCGGGATTGTAGAGGAAGGTGAAGCGAAGTCCCAGGTACTGACCACCGAACTCCGGAGGCAGGGGCGGAAACGGATTTGATGCTGTGATTCCGCCATACGCGGCGCGATCCAGAGCCACATCTTCTGAGCTGGTGACGTAGCGCAGCCCGGCAATTTGTCCAGTCTTGGTAATGGCAAATTCAATCGACAACTTGCCTTTCTTCAGCAGCGGCGGCATGGCCGACTCCGGGATCAGGTTGTACCAATTCTGTTTGACATCATGCAGCACCCGCTGTAGATAGGGCCCAAAATCCACGCCCATGGTGTCACTGGTGATATCGACATCGCCCATGCGCATAGTGGGCTGTCGTTGGCCCAGACCAAGGTCGCCAGCGTCACCGCCGCCGAATCTGCCGTGGTTCACTGCGGCTTGGCGCGCGGCTTCGTTGATGGCCTTGCTGGCGGACATAGGCCCGGTGTTGAAATTCGGCGCGGGCTTCCGCGTCACCGGCGGGGCCTGCAGCTTCGCCATTTGCTGCGGAGGCGATGGAGGCTGAGGTGGCTGCTGAGGCTCGGCTTGCGCAGATTGCGATGCCGACGGCGGAGGAGTTTGGGGCTGCTGTGATATCTGTGGAGCTACCGGGCCCGGCCGTCCCTGGCGGGAAGCATCCAATATTTTCTTGAGCTCTTTCTGATCAAGCTTAGGCGCACGCGACATCGCCATCCGGCTCTTGTCCGACATCACGTTGGTCTTTGGCGGCTGCACCGGCTTCTGCGCGTCTGGCGGCGTCTCAAGGAAAGTGAGCTTCTCGTTTTCTCGCCCTGAGTGCACCATCATCACCGCCCGATGCGGAAGGTATTTTTCAAATTTTGGCGAATTAATGATTATTATGGCGAGCACCAAATGGGCGATCAGCGAAATCCAGAGTGCTTCTCGCTTGCGTGCACGCGAGAGTTCGTCGCGTGTCTGAATCAAAAGGGTGGGAAAATCGTGCAACTCTCGATAAGCGGATTCCCACGACGTTGTATCGAATAGATCGCCTTGGTCGGGATGATGCCCCTGCGGGGACTGAGGTGGCGGCTCGAGCGGGATTTGGGTCAGCGGCATCGAGGGTGATAAAGATTAGGATGCGAGAATACTTACTAGTATTCTCTCATCTTTTGGGTGCGGACAAGAACCTTCTAGGGTCCTTGTACTCCAGGCACTTAGCCAGAAATTTCCCACTGCAGTAAGCTTGACCGTCCAGGTCGCACAGATATTCCCTTCCCACTCTGGACGAATTAAGGAGCCGGCGCCCCGACGGCCGCGTTTACCCTCCTAAATCTACCCGGAGTCTCAGGGCCCCGCTGTCAAGAACTGTAAAAGATTGCGGCTGGTCTGAACCTACCCGGCTAAGTTCAATTTTTGAGCGTGTTCGTCTATTTGAGAGAGGACCTTCAGCGCCACTTCCAGAGCACGGCGACCATCTTCCAGCGGGACTACGGGGGTTTCACGAGTTCGAACCGCATGTAAGAAGGAGCGGATTTCGGCGCGCAAAGGTTCTTCGGGCGACACGGGCGGCTTAAACACCTTGATTTCAGGATTGGCCGAAGGAGTGCCGCCGCCCTCGCCGACGGTGAAGACGAGGACATCCTGCCGTCCATAATCGATTGAAATGTACTGACGCGGTTGGAAGAAACGCAGCTTGCGAACCCGCTCGGTCGAGACCCGGCTGGCGGTGAAGTTTGCAATGCACCCAGACTCAAACTCAATGCGGGCATTCGCGATGTCCACTTTATTAGACAGAATTGGCAGTCCGGCGGCACGCACCTCAGCGATTGGCGAGTTTACGAGTGAAAGCACCGCGTCAAGATCATGGATCATGAGATCGAGGACCACATCCACGTCGAGTGATCGGGGGGTGAAGACGCTCAGGCGGTGAACTTCGAAAAACATCGGCTTGGTGATGAGCGGGAGCGCAGCGCGGACTGCAGGATTGAAACGTTCAAGGTGGCCGGCCTGAGCAATTCGGCCGCATTTCGTGGCCAGTGCTATGAGTTCGTCGGCCTCGCTAAGCGATGGCGCGAGTGGTTTCTCGATCAGAAGATCCATGCCCGCTTCCATCAACTGGCTCGCCACCGTTAAGTGGTGAACGGTCGGCACAGCAACCGATGCGGCCTGCACCTCGCTGTGGGTGGATAAGAGTTGCTCGATGGAACCGAACGGACGGCAGTCGAACTCTTTGGCAATCGCTTCGGCGCGAGTGAGGTCGGAATCGACCACGCCAACCAGGCGAATGGGCTCACCCTGTTGAGCTAGTTCGTGGTACACGCGCGCGTGGTTGCGCCCGAAAGTTCCCACGCCAATCACAGCGACTGCAAGCACAGGTTGATCAGCCAGATTATTCTCCGGGAAGCACGGTCGCGGGGGAGGGTTAAAGCATACCGGATTAAGCTCACAAATGGCAAAAAAAAGGCTTGGCGATTAGCCATACGAGACGGCTAAGTAGTCATTTCTGTAGTGCGCTTGAGCTGCCCGCAAGCCGCGTAAATGTCGCGCCCGCGAGGCTTGCGAATAAAGGCCGGGACTCCGGCGTCGACCAGAATGGCCTGAAAATTCCGTACGGCTTCGTCTGCGGGCGTTCCAAAGTCGATTCCAGGCCCCGGGTTCAGCGCGATAAGATTCACTTTGGCCCTAATGCCACGCACCAGTTCCGCGAGCTCGCGGGCGTCTTGCGACGAGTCATTCACGCCGTTCAATAAGACATATTCGAATGTCACTTTCTCACGATTGCGGAGCGGGAATTCGCGCGCCGCGGCCATCAGCTGTTCGAGCTTCCATTTCCGATTGATCGGCATAAGGCGGGTACGCAGCTCGTCGTTTGCAGCGGTCAGCGATATGGCCAGCTTGGGCCGAATGGTTTCCGCCGCGAGGTCGTGAATGCGCGGCACGATTCCGGCGGTAGAGACAGTCATTCGCAATTGCGGTATTCCAACTCCCTCCACCAGCAGGCGCACGGACTTAACAAAATTGTCGTAGTTCAGAAAAGGCTCGCCCATCCCCATAAAGACTAAATTGACGCGCTCTTCAGGCGGAGAGACCTGTTGGTCGCTCAAAACCGCAATCACCTGCCCGACGATTTCTCCCGCGCTCAGGTTTCGTGTGATGCCTAACTGCGCCGTAAGACAGAACTGACAATTCACCGCACAGCCAACCTGGCTTGAGACGCAAATAGTTGCCCGCCTCCAGTCACGAGCGCCAGGGTCTTTGCCAGGCCCTTTGCCAGGCTCTCCCGCTTCGCTTCCATCGCCGGCTTCTCCATCGTCTCCCTCCGGCATCCATACGGTTTCAACGGTGTTGCCGTCGAGCATTCGCATGAGATAGCGGACAGTCCCATCCGCCGAGACGAACTTCTTCTCGATGTCCGGTAACTGCAAGGCAAAGTTCTGTTCCTGTATCCAGGAACGGAAATCTTTCGGCAAGGTTGAAATGTGATCGATCTGACTTAGACGATCGGCGTACATAGCATGAAATAACTGGCGGCCTCGATAGGAAGGCTGTCCGGCCTCACTCGCAAGTGCGGTAAGTTCTTGAAGATCAAGGCCTAAAAGATTTCTCTGCATGGTTTATTCGGGGCATCTAAAACCCGCTTACTTCGCTGATCGGCCTGAGCGCATTCTTGATTTTAGAGGAAAACGGAGCCAGTACAGGCCGGAGCGCCACTAAGTTGCCTTTTCTTATGATACTTAGGGGCTAATTCGCGGCGGACGTGCAGGTGTGTGAGAATAGAAGCAATGGATCAAGACCGAAATATCCGGCGCCAAGTGCTGCCTAACGGACTTAGCGTCATCACCGAGCAGATGGAACATATCCGCTCGGTGTGCATCGGGATATGGGTCAAGACCGGGTCGCGCGATGAAGACAAGGAATGGAACGGCATATCGCATTTTGTCGAGCACATGGTCTTCAAGGGAACGCAGCACCGGTCTGCGGAAGAAATTGCGCGCCAGGTAGATTCGATCGGCGGCAACATCGACGCATTTACCGCGAAAGAATGCGTCAGCTTCAGCATTAAGATCCTCGATGAACATCTGCCTATCGCGCTCGATGTGCTGGGCGACCTGGTATTGAACCCGGTGTTCGACGATCAGGACATCACTCGTGAGCGCGGCGTCATTCTGGAAGAAATAAAGATGGATGAGGACAACCCCGACTACCTCGTCCATGAGATCTTTACGCAGAATTTCTGGAAAGACCACCCATTGGGTCTGCCCATTCTCGGAACTCGCGATACGGTGCGTAGATTCGAGCGGACGCCGGTCCTGGAATCGTACGGAAAGAAATTCGTTCCCAGCAACATGATCATCACTGCCGCCGGGCATCTGGACCACGATCGCTTTGTCGAACTGGTACGCGATCATTTCGAGGGCATGAAGCCTGCCAGCAATGGTATGCACAGCGCTCCGCCGAAAATCGTGTCGCGCATCATTCTGCGGAATAAGAAGTCGCTGGAGCAAGTGCAGATTTGTGTAGGCGTGCCGTCATACCCCATCACCCATGAGAAACGCCATTCTTCTTACATCTTGAATACGCTTCTCGGCGGCGGAATGAGCTCGCGACTGTTCCAAAATATCCGCGAGCGGCAGGGTTTGGCTTACGCCATCTACAGCGACCTGAATCCCTATCGCGATACCGGATGTTTATCGGTTTATGCGGGAACCTCGAAGGCCTCCGCGACCAAGGTGGTCGAATGTATCGTTTCCGAATTCAGCAAATTGAAAAAGGAAATGGTTTCGCCGGAAGAGTTGCGCCGTGCCAAAGATCAGCTCAAAGGAAGTTTGATGCTGTCGCTGGAATCATCCACCGCGCGGATGTCGAATCTGGCCCGGCAAGAAATGTACTTTGACCGGTTCTATGGGCTGGACGAACTGATCGCAAAGATCGAATCGGTGACTGCGGACGAATTGCAGGAGCTGGCTAACTACTTCTTCCAGACAGATAACATCGCGGTGACCATCCTCGGCAACCTTAACGGCCTGCGGCTCACCCGCGAGCAGCTGGCGTGTTGAGAGATCGCTAGCCGGCATTCAACGTCACATCTGGCACAAATTAAAATTGTCTAAAAAAGAAAACAGGCGCCTCGACTCAAGTGAGTCGCGAGACGCCCGGGCAGCCCTCCCCCAGAACTGCTCGATTCACAAGGTACTTTGACCGGCTCGGCCTGTGAATAGCACGAAGGTGCCAGTCGATTGGCTTTGCCTAATAACCCAGTAAAACCAAGGGCTTATTGGGCAGGACTGGTATTTTTTGGGCAGATTCTAAAGGTTTTTGTTGTATTCGGGGTAGCCTGTCAGCCGCTCAATTTTACCGTCGAGATTAATTCCATACCCGAATCTGGTTTCGCGAGTTACCCCAAAGATATCGCGGTAAAACACCCTGCCATAAAAAGCAACGATATTGCCTTCGCCATACCAGCCCTCGCACATTGCTTCCAATCGAAATTTGGAGTCGGCCTCCTGTGCCAGCGGTTCTGGTTCTTGATGAAAGATGTAGATGTTGCTGAAGTCTGGTTCTTGCGGCAGAGATTTAACACTTTTGAAGATGTAGCCTTTCTCGGTCACCCACGCAATAGTTTCGCCTCTATTTATACAGACGACGACTGCGGACAGAAGAGTGTATTGATTAGACGGAGTTGTGGACTTCTGCACACCGTAGCTACTGGGAAATACATCAACCATAACCCACGCACGTTCGGACTCAATGAGTACCTGAGCACTCTTCAGCGCGGCATCAGCACTCTTGTTTGCGGCCTGAGCCGCGTCTTCAGCCAACTGGGTTTGCTTTTTCAAATCTCTCAAGGTGCCCAAGGCAATCCAGATGCCGCCGACGGTGACCAATACGAGTGCCCAGTTCGACCAGAATGGGTCGGTAAATGGTGGCCAATTACACGGGTTCTTGTTGGTCTGCTGTTGTTGTTGCTGGGGGCTTGGTTGCGAATTTACGGCAGCAGGAAGTTGTCTGTTCTTAGTCTCATTGTTTTCCTTTTGGGTGGGGGCCTTTTGTTCGGGCCGAGATTGCCCTAGTACGGACAAGGATGTGACTAGAAGAACTGCCAGCAACGCTAGACGCATAAATAAGTGCCGAGAACTATACACCAGCTAGTGCGCGATTTGATTAAATGCCGGACTGATGCCGAGTTCATAGATGGCACTGATGAGACAGCAAACGTTATGACAGAGCACCTTGCACAGAACCTCGTTCCTCATAGCAACTTCGGTTTTGCTCCGAACGTGGTCGCGGAACTTGGTTTTAATCATCATGACGGTGGATTCCACATTGCTCCGCTGGTGGTAATGGGCAAAGAATTGATCTCGATTGAGCGAGAAGAAATGAAACATCTTCTCCCATGTGCCTCCCCTGTGCGCTCCGGTCGTGTGCGACTTGAACGGAATGTACGGCGTAGCTCCCATGCCGAGCACGGCCTCAAGGTTCTTAGAGCTTATGTATCCCATGTCCGCCAAGACTTCCATCACGTTGAAGTTCTGCGCAGTCTTGCCGACCAAGCTAGGCAGAATGGGAGCATCGTTCGTATGCTGGCCGTGAATTTCGACAGCAGTCACAACGTTGGTTTTCACTCCGCACACGATGTGCGCCTTGACCCAATCGTGTTTCTGTCGCATGACGCCGTACTTCTGGTCAAACCAGCGGGTGAAACGCGAGGTCATGAATCCGGTAGAGTCCACGGCGAACTGAGTTTCAATCGCCTTCAGCGGCAATGCGCTGCGAGTAATCAGGTCATTAAGAATCGGCATCAGTTCAGGATTCTCAAGGTAATTGAAAATGCTGTTGTAGTGCGGTACGTGCTGAATGAATCCCTTCGCTTTGGCATCCTCCAAGTCAGTGATAAAGCGTCGGCCAGAGAAAGTGGAATAGACCTTGAAAGTAGCCGCGAACACCGCATCCGAGAGCGGGATGCGCGGTCTGCCCTTGCCCTGTTGCGGCTGAGGGAGTCCGGCGCAGAGATCATGCAGCAAGGATTGGAAAAGCCGCTTCTCGCTGGTTTGGGCTTCGTTGTAGGCAGGCCAATTCTGCGGGTAGGTGTGGCGAACCGTTTTCGAGACTTCAATGGTCTCTCTCATCACAGACAGAGGGTCGGTGTTACGGCGATATTCAATCGTGTACTCGACCGCGTAGATGTGCTTGCACTTGGTTCCCCGAAGCTCAAAGTCAGGACAATTGCAGGTGGAATTCTCACGAGAATCCACGCGATACCGTCCATTGCCGCTCTGAGATGGGACGAACCAAAATCCATTCTGCTCATTGACGTAGCAGCGATTAGCAATCTCAAGTCCGCGCTGTTGTCTAGGTTCCATAAGCTCCTCGCTTACCTAGACAATATATTACTAAATAGGTATATATCTGTCAAGCACAATCTTCTACTTGACAATATATTACTTTCTGGTAAGATAGCTACATGGGCATGGTCACGCTCAAGCGAAAAGGGTATAAATGTAATCGTTGCTCCCACGAGTGGGAGCCGCGACAGAGTACGGTGGGCGAACCAAGAGTCTGCCCGAAGTGCAAATCGCCATACTGGAACAAACCGCGCAAGTACAAACTCAAGGCGCGGTGATCTTTCAAAAGTTTGGTCGCGCCAGTGGGACTCGAACCCACGTAGTCGGCTTCAAAGGCCGATGTCCTCGCCGCTAGACGATGGCGCGGTCAACGGTGCGGGTGAGGGGTGCGCTTCGCAAACGTTTGCCTCTCACTCGCGCTCCGAATTCAGCTCATTTCTTTTTGGTCTCCTTCAGCATCTCAGAGAGATTCTTGCCATATGGGTTAGGAACATCTGTGTGCGCTTTTCGGACTCTGCCGACCAGCGTTATGGCATAGGCTTTTTCTCCCTTGCTGTTGGTGGTCTCTTTAATATCGCCCGCGTCTTTCATCCGGCGAAGCGTGGTATGAATGCTCGCCATGGGATTGACGTAGCCTTTCAGATTCATCTTGCCTGTGAGATCAATCATTTGCTTTATCTGAGTAGGAGTCATCGCCGCGCCGCTCGTCATCACATGGCGAATAGCAGCAACGAAACTCTGTTTACCAGTGAGTTCTTCCAGTCGCAACAGGTATTCATCCCGAAGCTCTTCATCCTCACAAAGCTTCGCAACGGCTTCGATAGCACCCGACAGGTCTTTTACCGACTTCTCGGCCTCTCGATACCCGACCAAGGCTTCGTCAAGTTTTGCGAACATCGCGTCCAACATTTCTGCAATTGGAGACTTGCCCATGAAATCGTCACCTAAGACTGATATATTAGACGGTCTAAACAGTTTGTCAATAGCCAAAGCAAAAAAATCTCTCGCAAAAATTGATAGCTGGGGAGATGCCGTTACGTACACAAGATGGCGAATCAAAGAACTCCGAGCGGCATTGAAGGTCTTCGAGGAGCGAGTACAGCGAGAGGAACCTTGGCCCACGAAAACCATGCCGCCACATAGTTAGGAAGACGCTAATACCACCATGCGACTGAAGTAATTCTCAAAAAATGGTGCAATGGATTGCTACGGTTCCAGCGAATTCAAGGTACGGCAGTGACTTTTTGGGCAGAAACACGAATTTATGGGCAAAACTGGCTTATTGGGCAAAGCCCAGTCGATTCCCACATGAGTGCCGTACCGCGGCTGTCGCCGAAGTCCTTCCAGCTACTCACCTTACCGCGTGAAGTGTTTCGACCGGCCTGCCGATGAAAACAATGGCTGCTTATCGCTCATCTCTCAATCCGGACCTGCAATGTTTGCCATTATTGGGATTATTGTCGTTTTCGGGGCTGTGGCCGGCGGGTATTTGATGGAGCATGGCAACCTCAAGGTGCTAATGCAGCCGGCGGAATTGCTGATCATTGGCGGGGCCGCGGCCGGCACCGTTCTGGTCGCGAATCCCTTACATGTCCTCAAACAAATCGCAATCGGCGCCATCGCCGTCTTCAAAGGGTCGCCGTTCACGGGTAAGCGCTACCTCTCTTCTCTGAAGATTGCGTATCAGTTGCTGAACAAGGCACGGCGGCAAGGACTCATGTCTCTTGAGTCGGATGTCGAAGAACCGGACAAAAGCCCGGTTTTTTCCGAAGACCCTAGCTTCCTGAAAGACCCTCACGTGCGCAATTTCTTCTGCGACAGTATGCGCATGGCGATCAGCGGTGTGGAAGCGTTCGAACTTGATCAGCTGATCGAATTGGATATAGAAGTGCTTCATCATGATGCAACTCAACCCGTGGCCTCGCTCACCACCGTTGCCGACTCGCTGCCTGGCTTGGGGATTGTGGCGGCAGTACTTGGCGTCGTCATCACTATGCAAGCGCTGGGCGGGCCTCCAGAGGAGATTGGCCGCAAGGTGGCCGCCGCGCTGGTCGGTACATTCCTGGGGATTTTGTTGTGTTACGGATTAGTCGGTCCCATCGCCTCTAACATGGCCAAGATCGCCGATGACGAGCGGGCATATCTGAACGTATTGCGAGTGGTGATCATTTCTTTTCTCAAAGGCACTGCGCCCATCCTCGCCGTCGAAGCAGCGCGCAGAGCTACTCCTGGCCACGTGCGACCGTCGTTCCAGCAACTTGAGGAAGCATGCCGCGGGCACGGTTCGGCAGCGCCCGCAACTCCTGCCGCGGATGCGCCCGCAACCCCGCCGGAAGACACTCAAGCTGCATCCGCTGAGGCTGCATCCACAGGAGGATAAAAGATGGAGGGATCGCGTCCCATCATCGTCATCAAGAAAAAAGCCGCGCATGGCGGTCATCATGGCGGCGCCTGGAAGGTCGCGTATGCAGACTTCGTGACTGCGATGATGGCGCTGTTTATCGTGCTCTGGCTGCTCAATATGAACAAGCCAGCCCGCGAGGCGATCGCCGGATATTTCAAAGATCCGTCGGGCACCGCCAACCTGCTCGGCACCAGCGTTGATGGAAAGGGAGAAGCGGTTGCCAAGCCCAAAGATGACATGGGGAAACTCAAGGAGGAGCTTGAAAGGGCGATCAGGCAGATGCCTAACTTTGAAAAGCTCAAGGACCAGATCGAGATCACAGTCACATCCGAAGGATTGCGAATTGAACTGCTGGAGTCCGCGAGCGGGACATTCTTCAATCTGGGCGCGCCGAATCCCAACGACGATGGCAAGCAACTTCTGAACCTGCTCGCCGGAGAACTCGGCAAGCTGCCCAACAAGATTTCGATTGAGGGGCATACCGATTCGAAGCCGTTCAGTGGCAAACGTAACCATGGCAACTGGGAGCTCTCCACCGATCGCGCGAATTCCGCCCGCCGCCTGATGCAGGAGAACGGGCTCAGGCTGGACCAGGTTGCACAAGTGCGCGGCTTTGCCGACCAGCTTCCACGTAAACCGGCTGACCGCTTCGACCCCTCAAACCGGCGCATTTCCCTTATCGTGCAGTATGTGGATTCCCAAGATGCTGAACAAGGCAAGACCCAGGAGGCAGTAGGCAAGATTACGGATGCCGAAAAGAAATGAGCTTGCAGCTGTGAAGACTTTCTGTGTCTTAGCGGGCGGCGACGGTTTCAGGTGCATTAACCGCGGCGTCGAGATGCTGCAGCGCCTGGGGCACAGTTAATGAGTACATTTCGCGGCCCACGCCTTCGCCGGACTCCAGCGCTGTCTTTAAGAAATGTCCTGCCATGGCGATCGCGAGTGGGTCGGTAATCGTCTTGCCGGTGCGCTTCTTGTACTCAGACCACGCCACCAGAGGAAGGGCCACCCACACCGGACGGCCATCCACCAGGAACTTGATATCCACGGCATCAGCATGGCGGGTTGCGACCGCAACCACCAGTGCCTGATAAAGACAATGCACCTGCTTCTTGGTCCAACGGTCGAGGGCGTGAAAGTCGCGATACATGCAGTTAAAAATATATCAAAGTCGCTGGCAGGTTCGGATGTTATCGGCTTCCCACCACCCCGCGGACCGATTCAATCAGCTTTGCGGAGTCGTAGCCGACGCCATCCTTAAACACGATTTCTACATTCTCGATATCTTGAATCTTTTGCGAGGGGTCGCCCTTGACTACGACCAAGTCCGCCTGCTTGCCAGGAGCAATTGTGCCTACTCGCTCGGCATCACCCAGATACTGCGCGCCGTTGTAAGTCGCAATTCGGATGGCTTCGAGCGGAGTAAATCCAGCTTCCGTCAGGAGCTCGATCTCACGCTGATCGCCGAATCCCGCAACTACTCCTCCAATACCTGTCGGGTCGAGACCTGCCAGCAGCAGGCCTCCGGCTTTGGCGAAATCATGCTCGAATTCCATCTCGTTTTTGAAGGCCGCGATCATGGGCGAAACATCCGTCTTATATAGCCTTTGCAAACGGGCCGTATCCGCCATGCGGACCTTATTAGCGAGAAATTGCGATTGCGCCCCCGGCGTGAGCGCATCGAGCACCCGCCGCTGAACCCCGGGACGGGAGGGGACTTCAACCTCGAAGACCGGCAGCGTTGAGGTTAGCGCCACGTGATGGCGGACCAGATCGAGAATCATTTCGTGCACTGGAGCTGAGTTAACGTCGAGCTTGGCATAAAATGCCATGTCGTCTGCCTGGTCGGCGGGGCATTCACCCGGCTTCTTGCCGGGAAAAAATTCCGTATCGACCAGAAGTCCGTGCTCAAGATCATCAATTCCCAGCGACGCAGCTTCTCGGAATCCAACTGAACAAAGATGTCCGGTGACTTTTATCCCGCGCTTGTGCGCCGCGGTAATTGCCGCCGACAACTCAGCCGGGGTGATGAACATGTAGGCCTTGAAATTGTCGACACCCTCATCCATCCAATAGTTCGCGGTTTTTGTAGCGTCGTCAGGCCCGGTGAGTTGATGCAACTGGACTGCAAACGAGCCGGGGCCCTCAAGGTAAGGTCCGGTCACATGCATTTTCGGGCCGGGAATCCGGCCGGCATCGATCTCCTTTTTTAATTCGAGGTCGGTATAGGGCTCCAGCGAGCCTGTGGTGCGGATCGTGGTCACGCCGCCAGCAAGATAGAGGCGCGGGAAGCTGTAGGCCATTTCTCCGAAAACCCCGTCGCCCATGGGATAGAACAAGTGGTCGTGCATGCCGACCAGGCCGGGAATGATGCTGTAGCCGCGCAGGTCGAGCACGAGTGTGTCTTTCGGCCGTTTTACCGGAGGAGTATTTGCGGAAGGAGAGTTCGATATCGATTCGATCTTCCCGTGTGACACCACGATCGTCTGGTCCTCGCTCGGTGCGCTGCCGGTACCATCAATCACGCGCACGTGCTCGAGAGCTACTACCGGAGAATTCACTTTGACGAACTCTTTCACTTCCGGCGATAGAGTTTGCGCGGCGGCAAATGCGCAGCACAGTATTAGAGCTAACAAAAGGACGTTCCGCATGGCTCCTCCAGAACTGGGCAGGATTGTACCGGATTGAAGCGTTAATGAGTTGAATCAGGGTAACTGCTCGCGCCGATCATTAGCCCAACCTCGTGCGCGAAGGCACTTCTCTCACTAAATACCCACTCGTGCCTTCCTTCATCATCTTGGCCGCGAGATTTATGATCCGTAATGCCGCATCTCTAGTTTGCACCCCTCGCGAGTGAATGTTCGAAATCAAGTTTCGCTTGGCATCGGTATCGCCCGGTTGAGGCCGGAAAGCTAAATACGCCGACAAGCTTTCCGCCGTCGCCAGTCCCGGACGCTCGCCGATCAAAAGGATCGCAACCTGCGGGGAGAGCAGACGCCCGATCTCGTTGAGTATTCCTACCCTACAGTAGCGAATCGCAAACGGCTGGCCGATCTTCCACCCGCGCTCACTTGCCTGCGCATACAGGAGTTCGAGCAGCGGAGGAACTTGCCGGGCAACAGCAGCGACCGAAAGCCCATCACCAATCGCGATGATCAAGTCTTGATCTCGGGCCACGCGGCGGAGCAACTCCGTCCGGCCTTCTTCACTAAAACGACGGCCAAGTTCCGGGCGCAGAAGATATTCGTCTTTAGTTCGAGCTTGGGTCGAAACTTCGAACAGATTCCAGCGTTCGACACATTCCGCGCCGAAGTCTCCTTCCAGATGAAGTTCAGCGCGCACCGCATCTCGCGCTGCCGCGTGAGCCGCCCTCAGTTCGAGTTGAGTCTTAGTCCGATATGCTGCGCCGGCACGGCCGGAGAGTAATCGTGCCGGTGTTTGTGCACGCACCCAGCGCACAATCTCCGGCCAGTCGTTTACTCGATCCGACCAGAGCGCGAGATCATCCGGGTCGTCTGCCATTCAAATCGTCTCCCCACTACCTACTACGGTCTTCCTCTGCTCGGAGCCGAGAGACGCCTCCAAACTTTGCATGAGTTGCCGCCGCGCGGGCGCGCTGATGGTTGCCGGTTCGTTGTCCCGATAAACACCCATCTCTTCCAGCCACGCCAAAAACTCAGGCGCGGGGCGCAAATTGAACAGCCGACGCGCGGCCAGCGCATCGTGAAAACTGGTGGACTGGTAGTTGAGCATCACGTCGTCCGAGCAGGGAACTCCCATGAAATAGTTGCAGCCCGCCGCAGTCAACAGAATTAGAAGATTGTCCGCCGAGTTCTGATCGGCCGCGACGTGGTTGGTGTAACACACGTCGCAGCCCATCGGCAGGCCGAGAAGCTTGCCCATGAAATGGTCTTCGAGACCCGCGCGAATGATTTGCCTTTCGTCGTACAAATATTCTGGCCCGATAAACCCGACCACACTATTCACCAGGAACGGATCAAATGCCCGCGCCACGCCATAAGCCCTGGCTTCAATCGTCAACTGATCTACACCGTGATGCGCCTCCGCTGAAAGCGCGCTGCCTTGGCCGGTTTCGAAGTACATCACATTGTTTCCCGCCCACGCTACGTCGCGTTGCTTGTGATGTTCGCGCGTCTGCTCGCGGCCTTCTTTCAGCATCGCCAGCGTGATTCCAAAACTTTGATTCGCGGCTTCGGTCCCGGCCACCGATTGAAACAGCAAATCAACGGGCGCGCCCCGGCTCATCGCCGCCAGTTGCGTTGTGATGTGGGCCAGGCAGCAGGTTTGCGTCGGTACCCTATATGTTTCGACCAGCCGATTGAGCGCGTTCAGAATTGCGCTCACCGTCTCAACCGAGTCCGTTGCCGGATTCACGCCGATGACTGCATCTCCGCAGCCGTAGAGCAGCCCTTCGAATGCCGCCAGCAGAATTCCGCCAATGTCGTCGCTGGGATGGTTCGGCTGCGTACGGATTCCCAGCACCCCTCGTTCCCCCATCGTGTTCCGGCAACGCGTGACGTTGCGAATTTTGGCCGCGGCCAGAATCAGGTCCTTGTTGCTCATGATCTTTGCCACAGCCGCGGCGACTTCGGGAATGATCGCCCACTGAATCTGCTTCAACTCCGCTTCGCCGGTCGCGTCATCAAGAATGCGCTCGCGAAATTCTCCGACCGTCAAACTTTGAATCGTGCGAAACCCCTCGCGATCGAAGCTGTCGAGGATTAGCCGGCTTACGTCGTCCTCATCAGGATCGATGAGTGGGTGCTCGACGATTTCCGCCAGCGAGAGGTCAGCCAATTTTTCTTTTGCGGCGACGCGCTCCTGCTCCGATGCGGCGGCGATGCCCGCCAACTCATCGCCAGACTTTTCTTCGTTCGCCTTGGCAAACAGTTCGCGGAGATCGGAAAAGTGAAATCGTTCAGGCATGGGAGATGTGTATGTGGAAGATGGTATTGAACTCAGCGGACACTTACCACAGACATTCCGCCCGTGAGGTTAATTAGATGTGAATCCAAGAGCCGTCGGCGAGCCAAAGCGAGCAACGAGAGGCAGGAGGAGGCCTGGCTCTAAGTCCCATTTTGGCCCCAGATGACCTTTTAAATCGAAGTTCGCCATCGACTGATTGCGCGGCTTAATGCAAACTCGGATGGAGTATGACATCCCATCAGGGGCACTGGCACGAGCCTTTCAGGAAATTGGCCCGCGGCGCAATCGAACTGCTTTGCCACACAGCAATGTTGATGCTCATCCTTGTTACCGTTCGACTAATTGAATGGACGCTCGAGCGTCTGTGGCGAACCAGCGAAAAGCTGCTATTCGATGTGGTTCCAGTTAGGTTTCTATTTGACGGTGCGGACATGGGGCTCATCCTTGCATTTCTGTTTTTCGGAGGGTACGCTGTTTATAAAGCTTACTTCCGAGATTGACATGGAATTGAACAGATTACAGATTACAGCGCCACTGCAGAGTGAGCGCAAAGAACCGGAATTGGCGGCTCGGTTCGGTAATGTAGCTGCGGCATACTGCATCGCCGCCTTTGCGGGAGCTTTGCTGGTATTGCTGGTTGCGGTGCTCCTGCATCTTCAAAATAATCTCGCAGTCGACGTCATTCCTCTTCTCGGAGTTGGTAGCGCGGTTGCCGCCGTGTTTGCGGTCGGGTTCTTTATGGGCCGAATGAAGCCTAGAGTTCCGCGTTGAATGTGCCCTCTAGCATGGTATAGCGCAGCTTCCTGCGCTGTTGAACTACCCAAATCCCAATAAATGCTTCCGTTCCAGATTGCGTGCCCTCCTCCGCCCAGGGGCGCCTGTCCGGACCGCCTGATTTCGCCTGTTAGAATCGATACTTACCGCTCCCCTTATGGATTCCCAGCACATCCGCAACTTCGCAATTGTCGCCCACATCGATCATGGGAAGTCGACGCTCGCGGACCGTTTGCTGGAGCTGACGGGATCGCTTACTGCGCGCGAGATGCAGGCGCAGGTACTCGACTCGATGGACCTGGAGCGGGAGCGCGGTATCACTATCAAGGCGCATGCGGTGCGGATGATGTACACCGCACACGATGGGGAGATCTATCAGCTCAACTTGATTGACACGCCGGGGCACGTGGATTTTTCCTACGAAGTTTCGCGCTCGTTGGCGGCGTGTGAAGGCGCGCTGCTGGTAGTAGATGCCTCGCAGGGAGTGGAAGCGCAGACGCTGGCGAATTCGTATCTGGCGATCAATCACGGACTCGAAATAATTCCGGTCATCAACAAGATTGACCTGCCCAGCGCTGACGTTGCCCGCACTAAAGAGATGATCGAGAGTGCGGTTGGACTGGATGCCTCTGACGCGCTGCTCATTAGCGCGAAGACGGGCGAAGGCGTGCCGGATGTGCTTGAAGCGATCGTGAAGCGCACTCATCCGCCGAAAGGAAATCCTGAGCGGCGGCTGCAAGCCCTGCTTTTCGATTCCTGGTTCGACGCGTATCGCGGCGTGATCGTGCTGGTACGCGTTTTTGAAGGCACCCTACGCAAGGGGCAGAAGGTCCGCTTCTGGTGGAACGATCGCGTGTTCGACGTGGAAGCGCTCGGCGTGCTCACGCCCAAGCCCGTCGAAATTGGCGAACTGCAAGCCGGCGAAGTCGGCTTCATGATCGCGAATATCAAGAACGTTGCCGACACCAAAATCGGTGACACCATTGTTGACGACGCAAATCCCGCGATCGAGCCGCTCCCCGGTTTCGAAGAAATAAAGCCGATGGTTTTTGCCGGCCTCTACACCGTGGACGCACACGAGCACACCCGGTTGCGCGAGGCGCTCGACAAATTGCGGCTGAACGATTCGTCGTTTTTCTTCGAGCCGGAAAGCTCGGCCGCGCTTGGCTTCGGCTTCCGTTGCGGCTTTCTCGGACTGCTGCACATGGAAATTATTCAGGAGCGCCTCGAACGCGAGTTCGGGCTTGAGCTCATCACCACTGCCCCCAGCGTGCGCTACCAGATCACCAAGACCGACGGCGAGCACCTGGAAGTAGACAATCCATCGCGATGGCCGGATCCGAGCGAAATTGCGAAGATCGAAGAGCCAGTGATTATCGCGACCATTCTGACCAACGAAGAATATGTTGGCGGAATTCTGGCGCTGGTTGAAGAAAAACGCGGCAAACAGAAGAGCTTCGAATACGTGACTTCAAACCGGGTCATGCTGCAATACGAGCTGCCACTGAACGAAATCGTGCTCGATTTTTACGACCGGCTGAAATCGGTCTCGCGAGGATACGCTTCGCTGGACTACCACCTCTCCGGCGCGTGGGAGTCGCCCATGGTCAAGCTTGACATTCTGGTCGCAGGCGATCCCGTGGATGCGCTCTCGATCATCGTGCATCGCGATTTTGCCTACGAACGCGGCAAGGCGTTAGTGTCAAAAATGCGCGCGCTTATTCCCCGCCAGATGTTCGAAGTGCCCATTCAAGCTTCAATCGGCGCCAAGATCATTGCCCGTGAGACCGTACACGCCATGCGCAAGAATGTGATCGCCAAATGTTATGGCGGCGACATTTCCCGCAAACGCAAGCTCCTGGAAAAGCAAAAAGAAGGCAAGAAGCGGATGAAGCGCATCGGCCGGGTGGATATTCCGCAAGAGGCGTTTCTCGCGGTGTTGAAAGTGGGAGAGGGAGATTAGAGCGCTCTACCTTCGCGGGCGAGGGCGCCCGCGCCACATGGTAAACTCACACCGCCTTTTCTGGAGAAGAAGATGGCAAGCATTCGGAACACGAGATTGATTCGTTTCTCGTTGATTTGTTTCTTCCTGTTAATAGCGTTGATCGCCAGCGCTGAACAGTCCTATCCCGATTCAGCGCAGGGCTTGCAGGCTGAGCTAATCGACATAATTCACGCCGGGGCGGACCAGATGGCTGCCCGGACTGCGTTGGATTCTCTCGTGATTCCCAATTCCGATAAGTGGTTTGCTGCGCATTTTGATCCTCGTTTCACGCAGCTTCCAGCCGACTATGTCGCTGCGCTCGCAAAGTTCCAGTCGCATGTTGCCTGGGTGGGAGCCAATTTCTCGAAGTTCGACGACTTTGGACTGACCGCGCAGGCGCTGGACAAACCTAGCCCACTACGCGATGTAGGATTTGAGTCTCTTTTGCCAAAGCCGCTCGACGAGGTAAACATCGAAAACTATCGGCTCACATCAACGTCTTCGGATCCGAAGCATGGGCCGCCTTCGTGGGTCAGTGGGTTCGTCTATGTGGAAGGGCGTTTTCGCTGGGTGGGTGGAACTTATCCTTTCTGGGACGAAGAACTAACAGCGCTGCGCGGCCCAATGTCGATGGCTCCAACAATCATCCACGGCAGAACGGTTCAGGGAATTGCCTACCGAAAAGATCAAAAAGGGCCAGGCCTGGACGGTATTGTTCAGTTCAAGATCAACATCGGCCGCGATGGGCGAGTAGATCACGTTAAGGTTCTGTCCGGGGACGAGCAGTTTGTGCAGGATGCGAAAGAGTACGTGAAGGGGGCCAATTTCGGCCCTCTACCAAGTATTCCCCAACTTGCAAACGCGAAGAGGGAATGGGAGCTGGAGGTCGCGTTCTTTACACCTAAGCAATAGTCAGCGAGACCGAGCCAGATAAGAGCGACGACGATAGATGATTCTCGTCCAACTGGTTTGCTGCTAAGCCATCTTGCGTTCAACTAACTCTTCCACCCACCTCAGCATCTCGCGACGGTCGCAGATGCAGGTTCGAATCCCGTCGGGTCCACGCTCCGCTTTGTGCAGTGCTGGTTCTGTGGGACTAAAGGCGAGGATGAGCTCCCGACAAAAGTAACCTTGACTCTGACTGCACAGGCGGCGCGATACTGGCTTTGTCGCGGGGTGCTGCTTATCCCAAGTTAAAGGCCTCGACCAATCGAGGCCTTTAGTTTTGTGAGCCAACTACTCTTCTAAAACTCCTTTCAGCCCTTGGTACTGGACTTTTGGAGCGAGGATGCCGGGGCCACACACGATCAAGGGCGTCGGACAAGAGCATCGAGTGGGTCGATTTCGCGGGGCGAGGACGCCCGCGCCACACGGTGCATTTACTTCGGCTCAATTACTCGTAATCCTTTAACGTTGGCGAAGTGTCGTTTGTTAAACGTGGCAAGTTGACTGTCACGTTCCACCGCCGTCGCCGCGACGATCAAGTCATACGGACCGATCATCTTGCCCGATGACCCCAGTTGTGCCCAAACACGGGCGTGATGGTAAGCAGTCTGCTCGGTGTAAGGAATCACTGGAAGCGCATCGATCAGGGTCCGCACATAGTGCTCGCGGACTGCTCTGTGGCCCGCGTTTGCGCGCTCAACTCCGTGCCACAATTCAGCAACGGTGATGGCCGCAATCTCAAATGGTTCATCGGCATGCAATGCGAGCCATTTATCGAGATCGAACGTGCCTTTTTCGCCGCGGATGATTACGTCGGCGTCGAGAATTATCGCCATTTGTCAGAGACTGGTTTCAGGCGCTGGCGCGCCGCGCGGAGGTCACGGTTCCAGGTTTTGGCTTCAGCGGACGGAAGTTTCGCGGCAGACAGTGCAGAGGCCAGGTCACGGCCGGTGCAAACTTTCTCGTTGTCCGGCACCAGGCGCGCCACCGGAGACCCACCCTTGAGCAGCACAAAGGTGACGTTCTGGTAATGAGCGCGATTCACGCAATCCGCGAAGTTCCGCGCGGCCTCGGTGACATTTATGACCTTTCGCATGTTTATCAGATTATCTGATTATCAGATTTATGTCAAACAGTCACATATTCCCGCCGGATTTCGGCTCTTATGCAGCGCTAAAGCGCTGCTCCACCCATGCCAACTTTTTCTGCGGCGCTGAAGCCGCTGCGGATGATTCTTGCCCATTGTCCAGCGGTTTGTTGCTAGGCCATCTTAGGTTCAACCAACCACTAGGCCAGCTTGCGTTCAACCAACTCTTCCACCCGCCTCAGCACTTCGTCCTCGGACAATGCGGTCGAATCGAGGACGATCGCGTCAGGCGCGGCTTCAAGGGGAGAGTTGGCGCGGGTGCGGTCGCGTCGGTCACGTTCGCGCAACTCGGCTGCCATGGCTTCAGGAGTAGTACTCGGCGACTGCTTTGACCTTCGCTGTTCGCGGATCACGGGGTCGGCGTCGAGGAAAATCTTGACGTTGGCATCCGGGAAAACTTTGGTGCCGATGTCGCGGCCTTCCATTACTATTCCGCCATCGGCGCCAAGTTCACGCTGGCGGGCAACCATCCACTCGCGCACCTTCGGATGTACGGAAACGCGGGAGGCGGCTTCGGAGACGTTGGTCTCGCGCAGACGCTGGGTCACATCGCGCCCGTCGACCAAGACACGATTGCCGCCAATGGTCGGTTCCAACTTGATTCGAGAATGGCGCGCCAGTTCGGCAAGGGCGTTTTCGTCGTCGAATGAAATGTCGCTCTGAATTGCCTTCAGTGCCAGCGCGCGATACATTGCGCCGCTCTCAAGGTTCACGTATCCCAGTTTGCGGGCGAGACGGGAAGCGATTGTGCTCTTTCCTGCGCCTGCGGGGCCATCGATGGCAATGATTAATTTGCGAGGAGGCGAGTCGGTCATCTCCGAGTGCGATTGTACACGGCAGAGCGATCAGCGGCGCTGCCTGGGCTTCGCAGATTTTTGCATTGGTCGGCGCGGAGCCCGCGCGCCCGGCAGTTTACCGATGCGATCGTCGCCGGCCAGGATAAGTTCGCAGGCATGCAGCGCGGCCTGCTCGAAATCTGGCGCGTCAGAGGGAAGCACCTGCCAGCCGGTGACGTCCTTCCCCAATAGCTTGATGGACCGCATGCTGGGAAATTCCCGCCGCAAACTTTCGTGGTGGGCCTGCGTAGTCGCGAGCCACACGCCGTTGTCGGAAATTTCGCTGGACTTATCGCGAAGAGCCATCACGATTTTGTCACCTACGTACACTGCAAGACAGCCAAACATGGGGCGAGTCCAGGGCGATGCGGGGGCGAGGCTCTCGAGAACGAATTCGTGAGGAGCGCGTTTTCGAGGTACGACGCTGGGGAACTCAAGACCAACGGTTGGTTTCCTTCTGCTGGACTTCACCATAGCAGCTAATCATAGCCTTGAAGACGGGAGGGGGGCACCGTCTCTCAATGCTGCTTCATGAGATAATTTTTGGGTTATCTTTGCTGGGTCATCTATGGCACAACACATCGTGAATTGCGTCAAGTTGCACAAGGAACTCCCTGGGTTGGACGAAGCGCCGTTCGACACGGAACTGGGCCGCAAGATCTACGAGAACGTGTCGCAGCAGGCTTGGAACCAGTGGACGGAATTTTGCAAGATGCTGCTGAATGAATATCGCTTGAACCCCGCACGACGAGAAGATCAGGAAGTCATCATCCGTCAAATGGAGCAGTACTTCTTTGGCGAAGGCGCCGCACCACCACCCGACTACGTTGCCCCTGAACAGGGCTGATTGGCGAGTGTCAAAGGGAGTTTTCTGATTCAGAGAGCACTCGCTTATCTGAGCTCTTGCTTATCTAATCAAATGCATTTCTGGAATTTTTTCCCACTTCTCCGCTGATTGATGCGCTGGCAGCGTTAAAAGATCGCCAGAGCGAGCACAATCGCGACATTGTTGACCACCAGTAATCCTCTTGATTCCCTCTCGCCTTGCTGTCAAAGTGGGTTCCCTCCACTGCAAGAGCTCGCCCGTAATCTCTTGGGCAGAGGCGATTCAGGGCAGTTGGTGTGCACTGAATTCCTGATGCGCATGATCAGTTCTTCGCGGTTGACGAACCCGCGCCCGCTTCGTATCATCTATCTCACCAGTCTGCTCTTCGGAGCAGGCCTTGGATTTCATGCAGAGTGGCTGAGGGACGAGCCCTAAGACGCCACGGCAACCGGACCGGGATCATATATCGCGGCCGCCAGGTGCCAACTCTCGACCCGGAAACGGGGGACATGAGATTCGGGATGCGCAAATTTTATTTCAGCACTCCTGAGCCTCTTTTCCCATTCCCGGGGAAAGAGGATTTTGGCTTTTAGGACTCTGCCAGGCCGGAAATGGGCCCTCTCACTCGGATAGGCTGGGCCATGCGTTACGAATTGCGCTGTCGGGAATGTCACAAGAGCTGGGGCAACGCGCCTAAATCGATTTGCGAAGACTGTTTCTCGCCGCTCGAAATTTTTTACGACTACGATTCGATTCGCAGTTCTGGCGAGTTCACTCGCGAAAGTATCGCCGCCGGCCCGTGCAACATCTGGCGGTATTCGGCCCTGCTGCCGCTTCCGGAGGATTTCAAGCCTACGCTGCCAGTAGGATTTACTCCGCTCTTCCCCTCCCCGGCGCTGGGACGCGAGCTCGGCTCGAAGAATTTATTTATCAAGAACGACGCGGTTTGCCTTCCAACCTTGAGCTTCAAGGACCGTGTGGTCGCCGTGGCTGTTGCCAACGCGCGCAGCTTTGGATTCGATACGGTTTCGTGCTCCTCGACTGGGAACCTTGCCAACGCCACCGCGGCGCAGGCGGCTCGCTATGGGTTGAAGTGCTGGATTTTTATTCCGGCCGATCTTGAGCCTGCAAAGATTGTAGGCACGCAAGTCTTTGGGGCAAAGCTGGTCCGGGTTTCCGGCAGCTACGATCAGGTAAACCGGCTGTGCTCACAGATAGCGGACGAACATAACTGGGGATTCGTGAATGTCAACCTGCGGCCATATTATTCCGAAGGATCGAAGACCTTCGGATATGAGATTGCCGAACAGCTGGGCTGGCGCTTGCCGGACAACGTAGTTTGCCCGATGGCGGGCGGTTCCTTAATTATCAAGATCAAGAAGGCTTTTGACGAATTGATTCAGCTGGGCCTGGTCGAACCAAAGCCGGTAAAGTTCTTCGGTGCCCAGGCGACGGGATGTTCTCCGATCTCGACCGCGGTCAAGTTGGGCAGCGCGGAGATTGAACCGCAGAAGCCGGTGACGATTGCAAGGTCGCTGGCCATTGGAAATCCTGCGGATGGGCACTATGCAATCAAGACCATCACCCAGAGCGGCGGCTGGTCCGAGGATATATCTGACCCGGAAATCGTGAATTCCATTCAGCTACTGGCTGAGACCGAAGGCATTTTTACCGAAACCGCGGGCGGAGTCACGGTGGGCTGTGCGAAAAAGCTGTACAAGCAGGATCGGATTCTGCCGCATGAGACAACGGTGCTCTGCATCACTGGCAATGGATTGAAGACGACCGACGTGCTCAGTGGCGAGTATGAGGCCGCGCAGCCGATCCCAGCAAAGCTGGCAGAGTTCGAAAGGCTGCTGGATGAATCTGAGCTGCCAGCGGCAGTAGTGGCCTAAAGTCCTGGCTGGCTAGCCTTCCCACACAAAGGCGTCGAACACGCGCCTGGTTTCAAACCCGAGGTGGCGATAAAGCTCGACTGCGGGAGTGTTGGCTTCGGTCACGGTGAGCGACAAGGCAGAGAATTTTCTTTGCACCAGGTTGCGTACCGTAGCTGCGAGAAGCGCCTTGCCCAGCCGCAGGCGACGATACTCAGGCAACACACAAACCTGGGTCACATGCCCGGTGTCGTAGCGGACCCGCGAACAGAGAATAATGCCGGCCAGAGCGTGATTGCGGCGATTCACTGCAACGAAGGAAGACTCCGGATCGAAAGTGCCACAGCCGGGAAATCTGACGATGTTATTAAGAAACCGCAGGGAGCCGCTTAAGGTCCGGTATTGATCGTTGACCTGGGAGTCGACATGGTTGCGGTAGGCGGAAGTGATCACCGAAGCCGAGGGTTGGTATTCCTGTTCCGTCCAGCGGCGGATTTCGATGTCCGCAGCAATTAATTTTGTATCCATCTGAGCGGTCGAGAGGGGCAGCGACATGAACAGGCGCGCATGGCGGCTGAAGCCCTGGTCGAGAAATGGCTGGGCGGCAGCGCCCGCGTCGTGAGCCAGGAGCTGGGCTTCGATTCGCTGAATACCCGGCGACTGTTGCAGGGTCTCGATCACATGCGTAAGCAGACGGGCCTCGACCTCCTGCTTACTCGCGCCGTTCTCGCCTTCGCTGACGAACAGGTCTCCAATCACGCCCTTGTTGCTCTCGTAGACAAAAAACGAATAGCCAAAAACTTTGCCGCGCGAAACCGCCGCATACCCGGGAAGAAACTTGGCGTCCATGTAGCGGAGAATCATTTCGGCCGAGCCACTGTAATCCCAGCACAGAAGGTCGGCCCACACCTTGATTTCGTCTTCAAGCAGCGGCCGCAGATCAGCCGAGGTGAAATGCCTGATGTCGAGAATCTCCATCGGACTCCTGTAACCCCAGGGCGTTCGCTGTGCCAGGGATCCGGGCACGGTGCGGCGCGGGTGGGGAACCCATGAGTGTAGTGGTTGCGAATGTTCGCAATCAAACCTTGTGAACAAGGAAGTGCAACTGGTTCACAGGCGTTTCTAGGGACCTACATAGAAGATTTCGAGTTTCTGAGTTGGGGAACTTCCCAGATAGACAATCTTCCTGCCGGGAATGTTTTTGGCGAAGGCGTTCCTGAAACCCTGCGCTGCTACAACCAAATGCTCGCCTGCTGGAGCTTCGCGTAACTCATATCGTGGGACCTTCTCCTGGTTACGATAGAACTGCAGCCCGAATTCAGTCTCGCGCGAAACCAGCACCACCGCGACCGGGAGTTGCGAAGGGGCAAGCCGCGATAGTGACTCTGAGATTGCGCGCGCGGAGAGGGTTTCGTTGAGAGCCGACGCGCCCAACCTAAGGGCTATCGTAAGCGCAATGACCGCCGCGACACTGGTCACCACGCGCAGCCCAGTGAATCCAGTCTTAAAGAAGACTATCGCCGTGAAAACTGCGACCAAAGTTGCGCCGATCATCGCTGCGATCGGAGGGGCAATCAGCGACGAGTTCCATTGCAGATGATGATGCAGAACCGCAAAGCGCGTCAGCAAAGCAGCCATGACCAGCGTGCCGGCGAGAGCGGAATGCACCGTGACCAGGCTGAGGCGGGGGCGGCGCGACGATTGGTCCCGCAAATAGTCAGCCAGCAGCATGATGCCCGGAGGAATGGCGGGCAGAACGTATCCCGGCAGCTTCGATTGTGAAATCGAGAAGAACAACACTATCACCGCAATCCAGATCACGAGAAAAACGCTCAGCGTGTCGGAGTCGGGCTGGCGGAATCGTCGAATAGCCCAAATCAAGGCGGCGATTACGAACACGGCCCACGGCACCCAACCGAGCAGCGTGACCGGTCCGAAATACCAGAACGGCTCGGGATGATGAAACATGTTGGTGCCGAAGCGGGCAAGATTATGCTCCAGAATGAAGACGCGAAAGAATTGCGGGTTCCTGAACTGGACCAGCAGGTACCAGGGCAGTCCCACAAGAAAGAAGAGCAAGATTCCTGGGAGCCATAGGGTCTGCCGCATGGCGCGCCAACTTCTCTGCAGGGCAATCCAGAGAATAATGATGACTGCCGCAAGAAATGGCGCTACCGGCCCCTTGGCGAGCGTTGCGAGTGCGATGGATCCGTAGAAGGTTGCGAGATCCAAGCGGGAGCCACTCTCAAACCACGCATACCAGGAGATCATTGCGATGGTGAATGTTGCCGTGAGCGGCATGTCCATCGAAGCCGCGCGCGCGTAACCAACAATTCCCGCTGAGCACGCCAGCATCAGTGCACCGTCGAGAGCACTTGCGGGGCGGAGGCGTCGAAGAAAGTAGTACACCGCAAAGATAAGGACAGACGCGTCGATGACGGACGGCAGGCGGGCAGCCCAGTCGCTCACGCCAAACACCCGGTACACGATCATGGCTTGCCAGTAGTAAAGAGGGGGCTTTTCCAGCCAGGGAGTTCCGCCCAGGATCGGCGTGACCCAATCGTGGTGGGCGAGCATCTCACGGGCGACCTGCGCATACCGCGGCTCGTCCGCGCCGATCAGACCGAAACTAGAGAGCTTCCAAAGAAAGAAGAAGACGCAGAATGCTGACAACAGAATCCAGTCGGGTATGCGGAGGCGAGAGGTCAATGGTAAGCAGCTCTTTGGAGTTTACTGCGGAGTTTACTGCGGCCTGGGCCGAATCTTTCCCAGGACGCTTTCAACCGCGGCATGCAATGGTCCTTCGACCGAACATCCACTGGCGCAGGTATGCCCGCCGCCGCCAAATTCTTCGGCGATGTGCGCCACATCCAACTTGCCTTTGCTCCTCAAACTCACTCGGAATCTTCCATCGGGAAGCTCGCGAAAGAACACGGCGACTTCGACATCACCGATAGAGAGCGCGTAGTTCACCAGCCCCTCGCAATCTTCTTCCTTCGCGCCAACCCGCTCCATCTGCTCCTGAGTAACCCAAATCCAGGCAAGCGGGCCCTCACGTTGCAGGGCTGAGAGTGCGGCGCCCAGCAGGCGCATTTTCGCAGTTGAATGTCCGAAGTAAATGTTCCGGGCGCAGCGCGCGGGATCGGCCCCCGCGAGCACCAATTCGCGGGCGAGCTCGAAGGTGTGCTGGTTGGTACCCTCAAACATGAATGCGCCGGTATCGGTGAGCACGGCGGTGTAGAGGCAGGTCGCAATCTCAGGAGAAATCTTGACTCCAGCTGCGCGCGCCAATTTGTAAACTAGTTCACCTGTGGCAACGGCCTGGGGATCAATCCAATTAAGGTTGGCGAAATTGCGTCCGCTTTTATGGTGATCGATATTAATAAGAAAATATTTCTCCAGGCCTTCCACCCGGGTGCGCTGAATGTTGTCGCACTCGAGCAGGATGGCAGCGTGGTAGTTGCCGCGGACGCGGTCGCCATGAATAGCGTCGGAGGCGAAAGGCAACTGCTGATAAACGCGCGGGATACCGTCGCGGAAGATAGTATCTGCGTGCTTGCCCATTTGGCGCAGGATTTCGCCACAGGCAAGAGTCGAGCCTATAGCATCGCCATCCGGACGGGCGTGAGAGGTGAGCACAAAGCGCTCGCCGCGGGCGATCTCATTTAGAACTTCCTGAAGCATGGCTTATCATCTATCCATCGCGCACGGGATCGGTCATTTCCGCTTTGTGCGTTTCAGCAGCTCATCCACTCGCGCCTGGTATCCATGTGAACGATCCAACTGAAAATACAGTTCGGGAGCGCGACGCAGATGCAGGCGGTCAGCAACTTCGTGCCGGATGAAGCCGCCGGCAGCGTTCAGTCCTTCAAGGCTGCTCTGGCACTCTTCGTCGGTTCCGACCACGTCAATCATCACCCGCGCCGATCGCCCATCTTCAGCCATTTCCACGGAGGTCACGCTGGCCAGGCCAATGCGTGGATCGCCCAGCTCGCCTTCGACAATGGTTTCAATTTCCTCGCGCAGGGCTTCTCCCAACCGCCCCCGGTGATATTTGGCCCCACGCTTCTCCACCCTTCACCTCAGCTAAAAACGGATGAGAATATCAGAAATTGAGGCGAAAGGTTTGTCAAAGCGGCCCTCGTCCGCGGCGGGAACGTTGTCAAGGGATCAGACGGAAGGTGAGCTACTGGGCCAGTTTCTGGGTGGTCCGTCATTCGGGACGGGCCGCAAGCGCATCCGAGAAGCCAACTTAGCAGGGCGCATGTTCTGATCAGACTCTTACCTGAAGACCTCTACCCATCGAATGCTGCAGGGGTTATTCAACTCAGTATCCAAAGGATTTGTCATGCTAGCCTATGTCCCATGCAGCGGCTTCTACAGCACATGTTTCTGGTGGCCCTAATACTGACGAGCACCGCGAGAGCGTATGGACAAACCATAGATCTGGCCATGCGCAGGCAAATCGATCAGGCCATCCAGCGATGCCTCCAAGCCGATGGCACACCCTCGGCATCTGTAGCAATCGTAACGGACGACCATCTTGCCTACGCAATCGCCTTCGGGGATGCCGTTCTGACACCACCTCTACCAGCCTCGACCGCGACTCGATATCAGCTTGCCTCAATCTCCAAAACTTTCACCGCGCAGGCGATTTTGCTGCTGGTGGCCGATGGCAAACTTTCGCTCAATGATCCGGTCCGTCGTTGGTTTCCTGATCTGACGGGCGCTTCTCAAATCACCGTCCGGGAGTTGCTCAACCATACCTCCGGCTACCCTGACCACTATCCTGAAAGCTACCCTGCTGGCCCAAAAGGGGCTGCGGCATCGCCAGATCGCATCATCAACGAATGGGGGCACCATCAACTGCTCTTCCCACCGGGAACACAATTCCACTACTCCAATCTGGAGTATGAGATCGCTGGGCGGATCGTTGAAAAAGTTTCTGGCGAGCCGCTATTCCAGTTTATGCAGGCGCATATCTTCGGGCCGCTTCAAATGACTTCGACGATGGATTTGGACACTATCCCGAACGGCAGTATGGCACTGGCAACTGGCTACATCCAAATTGCGCTCGCTCCATTGCAGCCTGCGCCCTACGAGGGACCTGGGTGGTCCTTTGGCTCAGGGCAGGTCGTGACTACGGCTGAGGACGTCGCACTTGGGATGCGGCTTTCCTGCAGCACCGCGTACTTCCCAAACGGGAAGCAGCGGAAGAAGTGACGATGGCGCGGCTGGCGAACGGCGGGACCTACCCATCCGCGCTTGGTTTATTTGTTTCCCGTGAAGATAGCCCAATCCGTTACTACCACACCGGAGAGGGACTTGGATTCGAAGCGATCAATCTCATCTACCCCGAAGCTCACATGGCATTTGTCGTCCTGACAAACACGAACGTAAAAGCAACATATCTCAAGATTGCCAACCAACTCACTTATTTGCTTGTACCTCCCAACAAAGATGAGATATTTGCTCGCAAGGTATTTGCAGGTCTTCAGCATGGACAGCCGGACAGGTCGGTCTTCAGCGAAGACCTCGACAAGTACATGAGCGATGCGATGCTTACGGAGTATCGATCCAGCCTGGGTTCGCTTGGACCGGTGCAAAGTTTTACGGTGGCAAGCGCGCACGTAACAGACGGCCTGGAGACCAGGGACTACAACATAACGGTCGGTGGCCACGCACTCAAGCTGCATCTGCTGCTGCTGCCGGGCGGACGGTTGGAAGATGCGTCGATTACGGATGCTTCGACGGACTGAGCGTCATTATAAAAGTACGTTCGATCAAGGTTCCGCTAAGCGCGCTTGTCATCTGCAATTGGCGGATCGCCGGGTCGAGATGGCCGGCGGGTGACGAAGAAGGCTGAGGAACTTACTTGTGCTGCGAGCCGGTGAGCGCCGTGGCCAAGCCGAGCCCCATGTATACAGTGCCGGCGGCGTAGCGTTGGCCAGCCATGAAGCGTCTATTGCCCCGCAGCCAGTGAGCTGCCGATCCGGCTGAAAGCGCCCACACACTATCGCTTGCCCATCCCATCACGGCGAAGAGCAGTCCCAGGCAGAGGAACTGTAAAGTCACGTGACCTCGGGCGGGACTGACGAACTGCGGCAGAAAGGCGAAAAAGAAAATCGCGGTTTTTGGATTCAAGATGTTTACCACGACTCCCTGAGCAAACACTTTGCGCATGGGGACAGGTGGGACGTGCTCCATTGCACTTCCGGCGGTTGGACGCTGGCGAAGCTTCTTGATTCCCAAGTAGAAAAGGTATGCTGCGCCTGCGTATTTCACCGCGGAGTATGCGGTAGCCGACGAGAGCAGCAAGGCTGAAAGGCCGAGAGAAGCTGCCACTACATGGACCAGAGCGCCCGTCGCGATGCCAGCGGCTGATGCGAGTCCGGCAATGCGCCCCTGATCGACACTTCGCGTCACAATAAACAGCACCGCCGGTCCTGGGATGAGAAGCAGCACCGCGGCTGCGGTGACAAACAGAAAGAGGTCGTGGCCGGGAGGCAGAAAGTTCATGCAGATTCGATGTGCGATGGCGTGCTCAGTCGCACGATTTTACGCAGGGCGGTGGGTTTGTTTTTTTCTGAGGGCGGGCGTGTATTAAGCACTGGAACTGTTGTGTAGTACCAGGATTTGGCGGAACACACCAGTGGGCGCAGCCCATTTTTGGTTGTGCGGGTTTTTTCGTTGCCCAGGTTGCGTCTAAGTCCCTGTTTCTATGGCGGTTGATCTGGATCACGTACGCGCAATTGTGGAGCGCGTCGCGGCCTCGCTGGGGGTTGAGGTGGTAGAGATCGAGCTGCGCGGAGGAGGCAAATCGCGCATGCTGCGGCGGGACTGACGAACTGCGGCAGAAAGGCGAAAAAGAAAATCGCAGTTTTTGGATTCAAGATGTTCCTCGTACCGCACACATCCCTCCACCTGCTTCGGCACGGCTGAAAGCCGTGCCCTCCCCGGTTTCACCCCTTGCAGGGCAACACTTTGCGAGAAGCTTGGTGCCGCCTGCTCCTGCGCTTCAATGGCCATCGGCGCATTTCCACTGGCCCGAAATTCCACTCATGTCAGGCATTCGCGCACTGCCACTCATCGCTTTCTCCTGTCCTGCCCCTGTACTAAATTCTGACGACAAACTGCTACAGATTTCTGCGCAGGGTCCGATCTTGTTGGGAGTACGAGCGGGGAATCGACCGCAGTTCGTGGGCGCTGCAGTTCGTGGCCTGCGCGATGCCCGCGCTCGCACACAAGGAGAAGGCCGGAAAAATGAAAAAACAAATCGGGAAGTTCGTCGGTGTCGCGATACTGCTCACAGCAGCCGCGGCAAGTGGCCAAATCTCACAACAGGTGCAGGCAACTGTACCTTTCTCATTCATGGCCGGAGATAAAGTTTCGCCGGCCGGCAACTACAGGGTGGCAATCGACCGGAGCCGCGCCATGCTTATTTTGAGCTCCGATAAATTCACAATCTTTATGCTCACAACCAGCTCATACCAACCCGGCGACAATCGAAACTATCTCCGATTTAACCGCTATGGGGACAAGTGGTTCCTGCAGGCCGTCAGTTTCAATGGGACGGCCGAGATCACGCCCATGAGCAAACGTGAAAAGGAGATGATGGCGAGCAAGCCTATAGGAGGAGGCCTGATCGCGGACATTGCTATCCACTAATCATGAGGTTCGCCTGACAGCCCGGGCCAGCAATAGCGGAGGCCCGGGCTTGGCGAAAACTGCACTATTCGATGGTTTCGACTTAACTGATCGTTTTACGCCGTCTTCTCCTGATGCTGATAATTCTGTGGCGCCACCTTCTTCGCCGGGTACACGCGGTCAAAGACTAGCCAAAGAGCAGCGATCAGGATAAAGAGCAGCACACTGCCTTCAGGTCCAACCGAGCCCCCGGTCAACCAGCTCGGTCCATGGAATGTAGTGTTAAGCAGATGGCCGGGCAGGACCAGTCCGCTATCCGGAACAGAATAAAAATAGGTTTCACTCCAATCCCAGGTCATGTGCATGCCAATGGCAAACCATAAGCTGCCGGTGCGCCGCAGGGTCAGGCAGAAGAACAGGCCTATTGCGGAGGCCCCAAGTATGCCGACCCACGCCTCTCCTTTATTGGTGAGATGAATGCCGCCGAAGGCGATGCAAAGCGCAATCGCCGCTGGCCAAAATCCAATGCCGTCACTCAAGGTGAACAAGCTATAGCCGCGGAACAGAAAGTCCTCGCGGAAGCCGACGACTACAAACATTACGGCCCAGAACGCAGCGAATTTGACCACACGAATGCCATGAAGAGCGACGCCGTCGAAGGAGACAAGGCCGACGCCGCGCATCACGAGTATCAGTACGGTGAACGCGACGAATCCCCATAAGGCGCCTGCCCAGAAATTTTTGCCGAATGTGCTCTGAAGGGGAAGTCCATAGTCGCCAAATGGACGACTTTCAATGCGGCTCATGAATATTGCGGGCAAAATCGCTGCCATCGCCAGCAGGCACTCGTACACAAAGAATCCCCATAGCGGAGGAAGCCGGTTAATCCCGAATACCGGAGTGACCAACGGCAGAATTACAAACACGAACGCGAAATAAACGAGCGCGTAAATTGCCAGTCGCCAGCCTGCGCGCAATCCATGTGGGCCAAAAAAGATAGCACGGTCAGATGGAGCGGAGGGCGGCGGGACTGCGCCCCCGCTAGTCGATTCCTGATTGGCTGTTTCCATTTGGTTGCGTCACGTTTGACGAGCTAAGTTCCGCCACGCGCCCGAACATGGTAAAACAATCAGTCCTTCAATGCAGAGATTGTTTAGCCGCGAGCGCTTCGGCAGGCCCCAAATTCTTGCCGGGCTGCTGTTGCTGGCATTTGTTGCCGAGTGTCTCTGGCTGGTGGCGCATATTCCACCGGGTGCGGTCAGCAGCGAGGAGTTCACTCGGGTGCAGGAAGGCCTGGCACAGTGGCACGGAAAATCGATTGCAGGAATAACTTTCGCTTCAAGCGGCGGGTCCGCCGAAGTCAACAACCGTGGGAATGATTACGATCCAGATCATTCACCGCTGTGGTACCTGATCGAATCCGCGCCGCTGGCAATCTTCGGCCTGGATCTTACGTCGACTGCAGGAATCTGGTTGTCTCGACTTCCGTGCGTGGTGATAGGAACGTTGCTCGGCGCTTCCCTATGGTATGTTTCACGGCGCCTGTATGGGAACGTAGGGGGATATATTGCCCTTGGGCTGTACTGCTTTTCTCCTACGGTGATCCGATCGAGCGTACTGTGGTTTGTACAGCCGAATATCGCAGGAGCATGGGGAACTTTTGGAGCGGTATTCACCGGGATTGCGGTGTCACATACGCTCTATGCGCCGCGAGAAGTGATTTTGTGGAATTGGCGGCGCATCTTGCTGCTGGCCATTTCACTGGTACTGGCGGTCGGATCTCGATTCGGCCTGGCAATCGTTCTGCCTCTTCTGCTTGTGTTCATGCTTTATGTTGCCTGGGAGCGACGGGCCGCAGCCACAGCGATCTTCTTTGCATCCTGCGGCATCGGCGCGTTCCTGCTGCTGCTCGCGTACCGTTTTCAATGGAAGACCCTCGAGCACAGCCTGGCTCATGCAAAGTGGATCGAGGTAAGCGTTCCGGCGCTGGCTATGTCCAGAGTTTGGTGGCTTGTGTTCAGGGAGATGGCTGAGAGCGGGCCGGTACTGGTTCTTTTGGCTCCTACAGCTCTGCTAGGGTATGTGCTGTGGCGCCGGCCGAGGTATTTTGGCAACACCGCGCCGCTGGTGGTGGCCATATTGTTCCTCGTGTTACGCGCTGGCTCGCCGCACGAAACCGATTCCGTCTTCGGATTGATTGCGGTGGTCTTTCTGTTCTTGTTTATTGCAGGAATTGCCGCGGACTGCCTGGAAACCAGGTTTCGCGAAGTGGCTGCGGCGGTAATGGCGGGACTTTTGGCGGCCAACGCTATCTGGAATCTGGTCGGAATGGCAAAGATCCGACTTTAAATCATTGTAAAAGATGTAATATTTAGAGGAATTCTCGCAACCTGCGCGACCATAGGTCGTTCTAATCAGATAGGGGGCGATATGCGTAGCGCACGCAAGTTCGCAGTTTTGGCTCTCCTTGCAGTCTCGGCATTTCTAACCACCTCAACGTCTGCCCAAATGAACGGATTCGGCACTAACACCTTCGGTGGCAGCACCCTGCACGGAGTTCCTCCCAGCGTGACCTCGTTCGGCTTTGGGGGGACTCCCGGCTTTCACGGCGTGCCGCCAAGTGTTACTTCTATAGGTTTTGGCGATGCACCTTTCCATGTCTCTCGTTTCGGCGGCTTCCGTTCGGGCCCACCACGGTTTCAGCACCAACACCACCGGCAAGATGTTTTTTTCACTCCCGTCTACGGGGGCTACTATGTCCCTTACGATGATTACGCGGGATACAACGTAGCGGAACCGGGCGTCGACGATTCCATGGAAGAAGACTATCGCGGTGGCCCAACAATTTTCGATCGTCGTGGGCCGGGAATCCCCAGACCTGAACCGCGGGGCGGCGAGGACTATCGCGCTGATCTCAACTCCAACCAGGCGCAGATCCAACCTATTCCACCTGAGCCGGTGACTGACCAGCCCAGCACGGTGCTGGTTTTCAAAGATGGCCACGAGCAGGAAGTAAAGAATTACGCGATTATTGGCGCCACATTGTACGAACTGAGCGATGGCCGCACGCTCAAGGTGGAACTGGCGCAGCTTGACCTTCCGGCGACGGTGAAGCACAATGACGACCGCGGAGTGGCTTTCCAGCTTCCAGCCGGCTCGAAGTTGAATTAGGTTATGACGAAGATTTGGCTAGTTGCGGCGCTGGTCTTGCTGGGCGCTTCGACCTTGCGCGCTCAGAGCCGTTCAGGACATGAGGGCGGGCAAGGGCCGATGGGCGGTACGCATCACGGTTTTCCGCCGCCTTCGAACCCTCCAACGGCCGGTTCCGGCATTCCAGTTGGGCAGGGCTTCCGCGGACATCGATTCCACCACTCAGGCGGCGTCCTCTATCCTTGGCCTTATTTGTACCCTGACTACGCGGATTACAACGAATCGTATGAGCCGCAGGCACCTCCCCCAGCGCAGCCTCCGGTGCAGGCAGCCGTTCCCCAACCAAAATCAGAACCGCCGCCGGAGCCCGTGCTGCTTGAGTGGCGGGGAAATCAGTGGGTGCGGGTCAATGGATACACGACCACCAGTGAGCCTGCGGTACTAGCATCTGCAGTTCCGGCTGCGGTAAAAGAAATTCCTCCTACTGTCCTGGTCTACCGCGATGGGCACAACGAAGAGCTGACCAATTATTCGATCATTGGCAGCTCTATTTACACGAAGTCTGATTATTGGACAAACGGCGCGTGGACACGCACGATTCAGATCGCCGATCTCGACATTCCCGCGACCCTCAAAGAAAACCAGCAGCGCGGAGTAAAGTTCGAACTACCCTCCGGGCCGAACGAAGTGATGATCCGGCCGTAACGCGCGCTTACTCCACCTAATTGAGTGCCTCGATCCCTTCGGAAAAGTGCTTATCCCATCAATTCCTGTACGCACTGGCGGAATACTTTGGTGTGCTGATCAACGTCTTCGGCTTCGGTCTGGGGCGACATCAGGGCCATATTGTGGAAGGGCGTGAGCAGGATTCCGCGGTTCATGGCGTAGAGGTGCATAAAACGCTCCAGCTCGAAATCCATAGCATCATGCGCCTGCTGGCCACTCTTCGGAGGCTCTGGCGAAAACAGATATTCGGCGCGGCATCCCAGCCGAGTGACATGCCACGGCAAGTTGGATTCGGTGATTGCCGCCTGCACACCAGCCGTCCAGCGCTCTGCCAAGGGGACCATCCGGTTGAACGCTTCCTGGGTCAGCACCTTGGCCAACGTCGCCCGCATGGCGGCGAGTGACAGGGCGTTACCTGCCAGAGTTCCACCGATTCCGCCGACGTCGCAGTCTTCCAGATTGTGTTTGGCTGCGATCCGGCCGGCGACTTCCTGCGAAAATCCGTAAGCCGCGCCTGGAATTCCGCCGCCAACCGCCTTACCGAACACGAGGATATCGGGATTGAGATTTTCGGCGCGAGTGAATCCGCCCGGCCCAGCACAAATGGTGTGGGTCTCGTCGATGATCAGCAGAGTATTGTGCTTGCGCGTGAGTTCTCGCAGGGCATCATGAAATCCGGGTTGTGGGTGCACGATGCCGACGTTCGTCATTGCCGGCTCGGCAAGGACGCAGGCAACGTCTCCTGGAGCAAGAGCCTTCTCAAGCGCGGGAATGTCGTTGAACTCGACAACCTTGGTGGTTACGGACGGATCCACCGGAGGACCAACGTTCCCGCTGCGAGCGCGCGACGTGCCGTCGGGCAGCAGGGTGATGAAAGTTTCATCTACCGTGCCGTGGTAGCACCAATTGAAAACCAGAATCTTCGGGCGGCCTGTAATCTGCCGCGCTAATCGAATGGAAAAACGATTCGCGTCGGTCGCGGTGAGTGCGAATTGCCAGTAGGGCAATCTGAAGCGTTGTTGCAGCTCTTCAGCGACGAAGATGGCGTCCTCGCTGGGAAGCATCAGGGTGATGCCGCGTCTAGACTGCTCTTCGACGGCCTTGATGGTGGCAGAGGGAGAATGCCCGGTCATGGCCCCGGTGTCACCCAGACAGAAATCCACGTAGCGATGGCCGTCGACGTCATAGAAGTGCGCGCCCTGCGCTTCGCGGACGAACGGCGGAAACGCGCCTGCCCACTTGACCATCCAGTTCATGGGAACGCCGGCCAGCAAAGACTTCCCAGCGCGTTCGAACAAAGCTTTGGACTTCGGCCGCACGTCTATGAACTTTTTCTGCTCGCGCTGCATGAGCGCGGCGAGGCGGGGGCGGTTGATGGACTTCATGGGAGTTTTTGATTCCATCTTTGGCCAGTCAGATCCCGTGACGTTCAAGCAACTGTTGCGACACTGATACAACCGAAGGTTGAAACGAAATGCCAGTCCCAAGAGTGTAAATCTCTGTGGAAATAAAATGATAAAATAAGGCGAAAAGAAGGCGTATGATCATCCTCCGCGAGGAGGTAACAGAAATGGCTGACCGTAAACAATTTCTACGCACCATACCTCCCGACCCAGAATTAGCAAAGATGTTGGAAGAATCTAAAGCAGTTCGCGTGACCGAAGATGAATTACGCGAACAGCGCATCAGCTTCGCTTACGGAAATGCCCCCCAAAGCTCGGAAAACCGCATAACGAAGGAAAGCGTACGAATCGCGTCAGAGCATATTAAGCTTCTTCCATAAGTCTTCCTGAGAATACTTCGATGTCCGTCCGCGAAAAGGACGATCCTGAACTGTACACCAAGATTCAAGAGCAGAATCTTCTGCGCCAGTACGACTTGCTGTCAAATTGTATCGAGATTGGCCTGAAAAAAGGCATCGAAGCCTTCGACAAGTATTCGCTCTGGGCCCTAAACTACGCAGCGGTCTCGAATATTTGCCAGCTTGGCGGACGGTTTCGCGAGGGTCCCATCAGAGTCGGGAATCATGTTCCGCCGCATTTCAATGACGTTCCCCGACTGATGGACGCATTTTTCTCACTAATCCACGAGAATTGGACAATCCTCGATCACCCGACTCTACTCCCTGCGTTTGCTCTGTGGAATTTGAACTGGATACATCCTTCATCGAGGGTAATGGTAGGACAGCCAGAGCTGCCTGTTATTACCTGATCTGCATGAAACAGGGCAGAATACTAGGAGGCAAGAAAACAGTTCCTGAGCGCATCCGTGAAAATAGGGAGCCCTATATTGCAGGGCTGAAAGCTGCCGACCTCGCGTATGAGAAAGGTCAGTACGATGTTGCGGATTTGGCGAAATACCTGGAGGAGCTTTTGAAGGGGCAACTCTCAGAGAGCTAGCTCCACATTCCACATTACAGAATATACCTGCTCAGATCCTGGTCTTTCACAATATCCGTAAGCATTTTGCCTACGTATTCCGCATCGACGACGATGTGCTCGCCTTTCTTGTCGGATGCGGAAAAGCTGATTTCATCGAGCACTCGCTCCATAATCGTGTGCAGGCGTCGGGCGCCGATGTTTTCGGTGCCTTCATTTACCTTGAAGGCAAAGCGGGCAATTTCATCAAGCGCGTCCTTGGTGAATTCCAGCTTCACACCTTCGGTTTCAAGCAGCGCCGTGTACTGTTTGACTAGCGAAGATTTCGGCTCGGTGAGAATGCGAATGAAATCTTCCATGGTGAGCGACTTGAGTTCGACGCGGATGGGAAAACGTCCCTGCAGTTCTGGGATCAGATCGCTTGGCTTGGAAACGTGAAACGCACCGGCGGCAATGAAAAGAATGTGATCGGTGCGCACCATGCCGTAGCGCGTGTTGACGGTCGTACCTTCGACGATAGGCAAAATGTCCCGCTGCACGCCTTCTCGGGAAACGTCCGGCCCGTGGCCGCCTTCACGGCCGGCGATCTTGTCGATTTCGTCGAGAAAGATAATGCCGGCGTCTTCCACGCGGTCGATCGCCAGGCGGGTGACCTGGTCCATGTCAACCAGGCGCTGCTCTTCTTCCTGGATCAGGTACTCGAAAGCCTCGTTCACCTTCATCTTCCGCTTCTTGGTGCGCTGGCCGAAGAGGTTGGGCAACATGTCCTTAATGTTGACATCCATTTCTTCAACGCCCTGATTGGAAATGATTTCGAACGAAGGAAAATTTCGCTCGCGAACATCTATTTCAACCGTGCGGTCATCGAGCTTGCCTTCGCGCAACTGCTGGCGCAATTTTTCGCGAGTACGCGAGTAGGAATCGCCGGATGACGCTTCGAGGGTGAAGCCAGTCGGTTCCGGATGTGACGGCGCCGCAGGTGGAAGCAGAATGTCGAGCAAGCGTTCTTCGGCGTTCAGTTCGGCTTTATCGGCGACGTCTTCGAGTTTCTCAGCGCGAATGTTGTCGATGGCGATCTCAAGCAGGTCGCGGATCATCGATTCCACGTCGCGGCCGACGTATCCGACTTCGGTAAACTTGGAAGCTTCAACTTTCAGGAATGGGGAATTCGCCAGCTTCGCCAGACGTCGTGCGATTTCAGTCTTCCCGACGCCGGTCGGTCCGATCATGATGATGTTCTTGGGAATGACTTCTTCGGCGAGATCGGGCGGCAACTTCTGGCGGCGCATGCGGTTGCGCAGGGCTATGGCGACCGCGCGCTTGGCGTCCTTTTGTCCGACGACGTGCTTGTCGAGTTCAGCGACAATTTCACGCGGCGTCAGTTCATCCAGCGCAAGCTGCTCTTCTTCGGCGGTAGCGGGGAGATAAATTGCCATAAAAACCGTCGCACGTCTTTCGTCGCACGTCGTACGCCGTCCATTAATGGCGCTTGATTGCGCACGACGAACGACCGACGACGCACGACGCATTTACAATTCTTCTATCGTCACCTTGTCATTTGTATAGATGCAAATTTTGCTGGCAATCTTCATTGCTTCTTCGGCGATCTGGCGCGCCGAAAGCTGCGTGTGTTCTGCCAAAGCCTGGGCCGCCGATTGTGCATACGCGCCGCCGCTGCCGATGGCGGCGATTCCAGTATCAGGCTCGATTACATCTCCTTGACCACTCAGCATGAAGGTTTGCTCTTTGTCAGAAACCAGCAACAGCGCCTGCAAGTGACGCAAATATTTGTCGGTACGCCAGTCTTTGGCGAGTTCAACCGCGCTGCGTCCGACATTGCCATGATACTGCTCCAGCTTGGCCTCAAAGCGGCTGAAGAGCGAAAATGCGTCGGCGGTAGAACCGGCAAATCCAGCCAGAATTTTGTCCTGATAGAGCCTGCGGATCTTCTTGGCCGAATGCTTGATTACACTCTCGCCGAGGGTGACTTGTCCGTCCCCGGCCATGACCACTTTGCCGTCCCGGCGAACACTAAGAACTGTAGTGGAGCGTATCAGGCGCTTAGAAGGCATGAGGGCAATTAGTGATTATAGCAGCGGGTGAGGCAGATTATCGGAGCGCGAGAGTGATCCGCACGGCTTCTTCGAGCTGAAGCATCTGCGAGTCCGATAGCTTCCCACAATAGATTAGGAAACGTGAGAGTTCGATGGCGCGGATCTGTTCGGTCTTCGCAATGCTGTCCAGTCGCAATCCCGCTGATCCTTTGGCGAACCAGACATGACTGGGATAAATACGCTTCGGATTCATGGCATGCGTAAACGGGACAACGACGACGACCGGGCTGTTGGCATTGATTGCGTCCCGTGTAAGGACTACCACGGGTCTTGTCCCCGCCTGTTCGCTGCCTTCAGCAGGGTCTAACCGCGCCAGAAAAACGTCACCGCGACGGGGTTTTGGAGGCGCTCTTTTTTCGGCGGCGTTCATCGATAGCAACACTCGGGTTTGCGGCTTTGTAAGCTTCCCAATCACTTTCTGCAAATGAGCGGGCAAGAGCGACAGACTCAGTCTGATATTCCTGGTCGTTGCCCATTGCGGCAAAGGCCCGATCAATCTCCTGTTCCCGCAATTCGGACAACTTTTCCCGCAGAGCCTCGATAACAAAGTCGTTGATACTGGATGCCGCCCCGGACTGTTTCACAGCCGTCCGTGCCTGCTCGTATAGCTCCTTTGGAAGCCTAACGGTAGTGGTTTGAAAATCCCCTACATGGTTCATATCAATAATGATATCATATTTGGCAGTAAATATGCTACGTTAACGAGCCTATGGTTTCCCGGCTTCCCGCGCGCAACTGCCGCAGCACGTACTGCAGAATGCCGCCGTTGGCGTAATAGAGGGCCTCCTGCGGGGTATCGATGCGAACCAGCGCCTCAAACTCTTTCCCGCCCGCGCGAACTTTCACGCGACTTCCTGAAGCAAACTTCTCGATCAACGGACGAATGCCAGCGATCTCGAAGACTTCGTCTCCGGTCAGGCTCAGCGATTCCGCGTTTTCGCCAGACAAGAATTGCAGCGGCAAAATTCCCATGCCGACCAGGTTCGAACGATGAATGCGTTCGTAGCTTTCGGCGATGACCGCGCGAACTCCCAAGAGCAGCGGGCCTTTCGCCGCCCAGTCGCGCGATGAACCCGAGCCGTATTCTTTGCCCGCGAGAATTACCAGGGGCACGCCTTCCGCAATGTATTTTTCTGACGCCTCGAAGATCGTCATCTCGGTGCCATCCGGTAAGTGCCTGGTGAATCCCCCTTCGATGTTCGGGACCATCTTGTTGCGTAGGCGGACATTTGCGAATGTTCCGCGCACCATAACTTCGTGATTGCCACGGCGCGAGCCGTAGGAATTAAAATCTGCGGGCTTGACGCCATGCTCTTGCAAATATTTTCCGGCTGGGCTGTCTTTCTTAATCGAGCCCGCCGGAGAAATGTGGTCAGTAGTTACGCTGTCGCCGAGGACGGCAAGCACGCGAGCATTTCTAATGTCGCTTACAGTGCCCGGTTTGGCCGCCATCTCGTCAAAGTACGGCGCGCGTTGGATGTAAGTCGAGTGTTGGTCCCAGGCGTAAGTGTCGCCCGCCGGAACCGGCAGCGAACGCCAGTGGTCGTCTCCAGCGAAAACATCGCTATAGCTTTGCCGGAACATCGCGGAAGAAATCTTGCGCACGGCTTCTTCGACTTCCCGTTGTGACGGCCAGACATCCGCCAGGTAGACCGGCTTGCCATCTTTTCCGGTCCCGAGCGGATCGCGGCGCAAGTCAACGTCGATCCGTCCGGCCAATGCAAACGCGACCACCAGCGGTGGAGACATAAGGTAATTGGCGCGAACGTCAGGATTGATACGCCCTTCAAAGTTCCGATTGCCCGAAAGTACTGACGCAACAACCAGGTTCTTGCGGTCGATCTCATTGGAAATCTCTTCCGGCAGCGGCCCGGAATTTCCGATGCAGGTGGTACAGCCGTAGCCGACGATATGGAACTTTAGTTTTTCAAGATAAGGAGTCAGGCCGGCATCATCAAGATAATCGCGAACCACTTTGGATCCGGGCGCCAGCGATGTCTTAACCCACTCGGGCATTTGCAAGCCACGCTCGACGGCTTTCTTCGCGAGCAGCCCGGCGGCAAGCATCACCGACGGGTTCGAAGTATTGGTGCAACTGGTTATTGCAGCGATGACCACACTGCCATGATGCAGGTGGCCGTTTCCGTTACCTGCTTCGACACCAGTGCTGGTTTTGAGCAGAGACGGCAGCGCCTTCTCAAACGACGCCTTGGAATCGGAAAGAGCAACGCGGTCTTGCGGGCGCTTGGGGCCGGCGAGACTCGGCTCAACACTCGCGAGATCAAGATCGAGCAACTCGGAGTATTCCGCCTGCGGCGTGTGCTCGTCGTGAAACAGGCCCTGCTCACGGCAATAGGCTTCGACTAAGGCAATCTGCTCTTCTGAGCGTCCGGTCAGGCGGAGATAATTCAGCGTCTCGCTATCAATCGGGAAGATCCCGCAGGTTGCGCCATATTCGGGGGACATATTGCCGATGGTGGCACGGTCGGCGAGTGGCAAGTCGCGCAATCCGGGTCCGAAGTATTCGACAAATTTTCCAACCACTCCATGCTTGCGCAGCATTTCGGTGATGGTAAGCACCAGGTCGGTGGCAGTAGCGCCTTCATGCAGCCGCCCGGTGAGCTTCACTCCGACAACTTGCGGGATCAGCATGGAAACCGGCTGGCCCAGCATTGCCGCCTCAGCTTCAATTCCACCTACACCCCATCCCAATACCCCCAGCCCGTTGATCATGGTGGTATGAGAATCAGTGCCGACGAGGGTGTCGGGATAGGCGAGTCGTTTGCCATCTATTTCTTTGACAAAAACCACTCGCGCGAGAAATTCGAGATTCACCTGATGGACAATGCCCGTGTCGGGGGGAACGATTGCCATATTGCGAAACGCGGTCTGGCCCCAGCGCAGGAAGGCGTAGCGTTCTTTGTTGCGCAGGAATTCGAGTTCAGCATTTAAAGCAAATGCCTGGGGTTTGCCGAATTCATCAACTTGTACGGAGTGGTCGATCACCAGTTCTGCCGGCTGTAGAGGATTGATGAGTGCCGGATCGCCACCGAGTTTGGTCATGGCATCGCGCATCGAAGCCAGATCGACGACGGCGGGAACCCCGGTAAAATCCTGCATCAGCACGCGGCTGGGGGTGAAGGCAATTTCCTTCTCCGGCTTGGTAGCGCTGTTCCATGACGCCAGGGCACGAATATCGTCGGCTTTTACGTTGCGGCCATCTTCGGTACGCAGCAGGTTCTCAAGCAAAATTCGCAAAGAAAAAGGCAGGTGCGCAGTCGAAATCCCTTGCCGGTCAAGCGCGTCCAGGCGAAAGATCTCGTAGTCTTTCCCGCCAACTTTGAGCGTAGAACGAGAATGAAAGCTATCCATAAACCCAGCCTTCCGCTATTAATTTCTATCGTGGAGATCAACAGATTAGTTTAGTCGTTTGCGGCGGAATTTGGGCGCATGTTGCGCATTAACGGTGAGTAGTGGTTCCTTTTTGTGAGCAGCGTCCCAGGCTAGAAAGTCGTATGCGATCGCTGGCACCCCCGCTTGCCGACAAAGAGCTCGTATGGTTTCTTGTATCTCTGCGTATTGTTCGATAGAAGTGACGCTACCCATGCTTGCATTCCGCAGCGAGTCCCATTTCTTAATACAAGACAGAGGGCGAAGCGAAAACTGGTCGAGCGCCACGTCCAAATGCTCGATCACGCGGTCAGTGTCATCTGGCCAAATTGGCGAAACGACGCAGAGTCCTTTTGCTAGCAGATTTATAAGCTTTAACGCTCTTGGAACCTCCAATGGACGTCGGCATTTGGCCCACCGATCGATCAGACTTCCAGAGAGACTTCGGGCCCAACTTCGGTATTGGTCGTTAGATTCGATGCCACGCAGTCTAGACAAAGGCGTATCCATACAGTTGGTCAGCCGCCCAACTCCTGAAAACAGCTGATGGTGTGTGGTCGCCCTGACTTCGAAAAGCGCGATAGGTGCTTTTACCAACTGACGCGAAGATTGCGGTCAACGGGCCTAGATCCGGTTCTTTTTGGTGCGCCCTCTCGAGTCCGTCCCTCCACCTGATCTGACTTAAGGCAGCGACAAGGTCTTCCTTGGATTCGAATGACAGTGCTCTCGGCATAGGTTGATTACCTCAGGAAGGCACACATTTTAACAATTGGGGACTCATGCCGTGCTGCCTGGAACCGGACTCAATGACCAAAAATCTTATGGGGTAGCAAATAGGTGAACCCGGCGACAACCTCCCATCGCGTCGAAGTGCTGGTAAGCCCCCGGTCGAAACCGCCGTCGAAGACCAAGTCTTTGTTTGGACTGTAGCTCAAGGCCCACAGGTTTCCGACTGCATTGCCGTGCAGAAAAGGCTGGGAAAAGCGCCAGATCTCGCCTGACAGTCCAAATCTCGCGCTCAGCGGATGTGAAACCGAGAGCGATTGCCCGAACTGCGCCCGCCGCACCGGATCACTGACGACTTCGTTGAAGAACGCATTTGCGTCATAGTGAAACTTCTTCACATCGGCGCTGCCGAGCAGGAGCACTGAATTGGTCGGGCTGCCAATATCAAGATCAGGCGCAGTCCCTCCGTAAACGCTGTGGAAGTAGCTAGCTGAAAACGTGGGCTTTGCTCCCTCACCGTGGTAAAGAACTGTCTGCACCCCCACCAACGCCCCCCCTGCATCGTTACTCGAGACCGATCCAGTGCGACTGTGGGCGACCGGCTCGAGACCAGCCAGTAATTCGATGCGCCGCGCCACGGAGAATTTCACCACTTCGTTCATGCTGGTCTGTGAAGAGAATTCTGGAGACCTCCACGCACTGAGAACTCCGGTTTCGAACTGAACATAGCCCACGGGAGTGAGGGTGGCAGGGGTTGAGATGGTGGGCCGGCCAGGATTAGCAATGGGCGCGTCGGACTCAGACGCCGAGGTATCAGCAGGAGTCTTTGGCGATGCCTGCGCAGCAGCGCCCATGGCGAGGACAAGAACCGTGGTTAACGTGGGCAGAGAACGCTTCATCACTTGGCTCGGAGCAAAAGCACCGGCACGCTGATACTGTGCTGCACGCGGCTGGCCGTCGTCCCAAGGAATATATCGGCCAAGAAACGGTGCCCATGAGTGCTCATGGCCACCAGGTCACATCCTTTCTGCTCAACCCACTTCACGATCTCCTTGGCGGGATCACCGTAGGCCAACTCAGAATCTGTCGAGATGCCCGCTGCCTGCAGTTCCTCGCGCACTTGTTTCAGGTAGGCTGTGTCCTCAGCGATTTCGCGGCTTACCGCGTCTGCGCCATAGGTGCGCGCCGCCCATCCATCGGCTACATGCAGCAGGACGACGCGGCTGCCGGCGAGTTTTGCCAGCAGCTTTATGTGCTCGATGATCGCTCGGTCGCTTGATGTTCCGTCAACGGTCACGAGAATGGTTTTGTACATTGCCCACTCCAAGTCTGACATTGCAAGCACGGGTGCCAGGCCCCGCGCAGAAACTAACTGCCGCTAATTACGTGCCAGGCCGTTCGCAACGAATCCGGAAGCCCCCAAATGTCGAGCGCGGTGATCAGAATGGCGCTGGCCCATCCTGCAATCAGGAGAAATAGTCCGCTCTTCCAGGTCCCCATTCGCCGACGCGAACTGGTGAAATGCAAAAGTGGGAACATGGCGAACGGGAGCTGCAATGCGAGCACCACCTGGCTAAGCGTCAAGAGATCGTTGACGCTCGCATCGCCTCTAGCCCCGATTATTAAAATCGCTGGGATAATTGCCAGCGCTCGTGTAATCAACCTGCGCAGCCAGGGCTGAATGCGCCAGTGCATGAAGCCTTCCATGATGACTTGTCCAGCCAGAGTGCCGGTAATCGTGCTGCTCTGGCCGCTGGCCAGGAGCGCTACGACGAATAATGTGCTGGCAAGCGCAGTCCCCAGCAGAGGCGCAAGGGTCAGATAGGCGATGCGAATCCAGTCGCTGTTACCGGTGAATGTGATGACGCGTCCACCCGGAACTGTGATCGCAGTTTTCCCGTAGAACACCATGGCCGCGAGGACAAGAATGGCGGCGTTCACAAAAAACGCGACGGTCAATGCGGTGATCGAGTCGATGGTGTTGAAGCGGACGGCGCTGCGAATGGATGCATCGTCTTTCTGCAGTTTGCGGCTTTGCACCAAGGCTGAGTGCAAGTACAAATTGTGCGGCATGACCGTGGCGCCAATGATCCCGATGGCGATGTAAATCATTCCCAGGTGACGAAAGCCGGGCGTAAGAAAGGCCCTACCCATCTCCAGGAAGTTGGGTTGCGTTTCAGGCAAGATGAAAATTTCGATCAGGTAGCAGACGCCAATAGTCGCGATGAGCAACACGACCACGGCTTCGATCGTCCTCATGCCGTAACGCTGCAAGGCAAGCAGCAGCATCACGTCAAGACCGGTGATGATCACCGCCCATAGAAGCGGAATGTGAAACATCAGATTGATGGCAACAGCGCTGCCGAGCACCTCTGCCAGATCGCACGCAGCAATCGCCAATTCGCACAACAGCCAATTCGGCCAGCGCGTCCAGAGCGGATACCAATCGCGGCAGCACTGCGCCAGATCTTTCCCGGTGACCACTCCCAGACGGGCCGCGATCACTTGCATGAAGATGGCCATCAAACTGGCAAGGCCAACCACCCATAACAAGTCGTATTTGAATTGCGCGCCGCCGGCTAGGTCAGTCCCCCAATTTCCGGGATCCATGTAGCCAACACTGACGAGAATGGCAGGGCCGATAAATGCACGCCATTGCTGCCAGAATCCGGCCTGGTGGTGAGGAACTTCGACCGTGCTGTGCAAGCCTTCGAGCGAGGGATGGGCTCCGGGTCCCCTGTCGGTTCCAACGCGAGTGCTCCCATCTGCATTTTGTTCTAACCGTGGCGAAGGCGCATCCATGTGTGGGTTCAACTTCTATCTTACTGAATGGAACAGGTGGAAACTGCTTTGTTACTTTGGGCGGAAGCGATGGCCCGACCTCGCGGGGTGATCTGTCATAATGGGCACAAGGTATGTCTCTTCGCGTTTTTTCACTTGCCATCGACGATCGCTGGCTGCCCAAATCCATTCTTTGCCTGCGTGATTACAACCTGAACAAGTTTGTTCGGGACCTGATTGCTGGGATCACAGTCGGCCTGGTGGCGCTTCCCCTGGCGATGGCGTTCAGCATTGCTTCAGGACTGACTCCGCAGGCAGGGATCTATTGCGCGATCGTCACCGGGTTTCTGATCTCGGCGCTGGGCGGCTCGAAAACCCAGATTGGCGGACCAACCGGGGCATTTGTAGTGGTGGTCGCCGGAATCGTGGCCGTGCACGGCATCGATGGACTGTTCATGTGCACAGTCATGGCGGGCATACTGCTTGTGATTCTGGGCGCGACCGGTATGGGCTCGGCGGTGAAGTTTATTCCGCGTCCGGTGGTGATTGGATTCACTAACGGCATCGCGATACTGATCGCCAGTACTCAGATCAAGGACTTTTTCGGCCTGGGTCTGCAGAAGGTTCCAGGCGAATTCTGGCTACGCATGAAGGCCCTGGCATTTGCCGCGCCCACATGGTCGTGGCAAGCCACGCTGCTTGCGGTTTGTACGGTTGCGGTGATGCTGGTATGCCGCGCGATTTCTCGACGCATTCCTGGGCCAATCATCGCCATGCTTGCCGCAACTGTGGCCGCTTATATTTTCAAGCTGCCAGTCGAAACTGTGGGAAGTCGATTCGGCGGAATTCCCAGCGGCCTGCCGCACATGGTGATTCCGCGCTGGCATGCGTCGATGGTGCAAGGGTTGCTTGGCCCGGCATTCACGGTTGCGATGCTGGGTGCAATTGAATCATTGATGTCGGCTGTGGTTTCCGATCGCATGAGCAACGATCACCACAATCCCAATGTGGAGCTGATTGGTCAGGGGGTCGCCAATATTTTTTCGCCGATGTTTGGAGGCTTGCCTGCAACTGGAGCTATTGCGCGAACGGCTACAAGTATTCGAGCGGGAGCGCAATCGCCGATAGCCGGGATCATTCACTCGCTCACGTTAGTGTGCGTGCTGCTGTTCGCGGCCCCGCTTACCGCTTATATTCCGATGGCTGCTCTCGCCGGAATTCTGCTGATTGTGGCCTACAACATGGGCGAGTGGCGCGAAATTCCTCAGTTGCTGAAGCTCACAAAGACAGATATCAGCGTGTGGCTGGTAACAGTCGGGCTGACGGTGTTTGCCGATCTTACGGTTGCAGTGGAAGCTGGAATGATTCTGGCGGCCCTGCTGTTCATTACACGCGTGGCGAACACGACTACAGTGTCACAGGTGACCGACGACTACATTGAAGATGGACGCATCCACATTTTGCAAGACAAAGATATTCCGTATTATGCGACCATTTTCCGGATTCACGGACCGTTTCTGTTCGGCGCCACGGACAAGATTACGGCGATAACCCAGGACATGCACAAGCTGCCGCCGGTGGTGATAGTCCGGCTGCGGAATATGACAGCAATCGATGCGACCGGATTGTACGCGCTGGAGGAAATCGCGAAACAGCTGCATGAGTCAGGCCGGACACTGATCTTGTGCGGGGCCCGTGAGCAGCCGGCACAATTGATCCATCAGGCTGAATTTGAAGATGTAGTCGGCCGCGAGAATATCTGCGCCAATGTGGACCAGGCGCTACGACGCGCTGAAGATGTGTTTGAGAACATCAAGCCAACAGCGGCGGGGGTTACGTAAACCTGTTACAGGACTGTTTAGGAGCCGTACGGCTCCAGCCGGGCTGTGAAGTGCCGCAGGAATGGCGCTTCGTAGGTGAGCTTCAGTCCGCGAATTGAATCGCGCTTTTTCCAGACTTCGAGAATAACTTCTACCACGTAATCCACGTGGCTCTGGGTGTAGACGCGGCGCGGAATCGCCAGGCGAACCAGGTCCATTTTTGCCGCAGCGCCGAACATGAGACGGCCGATTTCGACGGAACGAATTCCGCCTTCAAGATAAAGTTCCGTGGCCAGCGCTACTGCAGGGAACTGTTCGAGAGGAATGTGGGGCAGGAAGGCACGGGCATCCAGATAAATGGCGTGCCCGCCCGGCGGCTGCACGATTGGGACGCCTTGGTCGGAAATGTGATTGCCGAGATAAGCAGTCGAGGCAATGCGGTATTGCAGGTAATCCTCCTCCAGCGCCTCCTGAAGACCGACCGCGATTGCCTCCAGATCGCGTCCGGCCAGGCCGCCGTAGGTGGGATAGCCCTCGGTCAGAATGAGCAGGTCTTTTTCCTGCTGCGCGAGAAGGTCGTCATTGGTGCAGAGAAATCCACCGATGTTGGCCATGCCGTCTTTTTTCGCCGACATGGTGCAGCCATCGCCGTAGCGGAACATTTCCTGCGCAATCTGCTTGGGCGTTTTGGATTCGTATCCCTGCTCGCGCAGCTTGATGAAGTAGGCATTTTCGGCGAAACGGCAGGCGTCGAAGTAGAGCGGAATTCTGTGCTTGCGGCAAACCGCGCTGACGTGGCGAATGTTCTCCATCGATACCGGCTGACCGCCGCCGGAATTGTTAGTGACGGTGAGCATCACCAGCGGCACGCGCTCGCGGCCGACTCGCTCAATCAATGCTTCCAGCGCGGGGACATCCATGTTGCCTTTGAAGGGATGCCGGGCACTCGGTTGCTTGCCTTCGATGCAAGGCAGATCGATGGCTTCGGCGCCGACGAATTCGACATTGGCGCGAGTGGTATCGAAATGAGTGTTGTTGGGTACGACGTCGCCCTTTTTGCACATCACGCCGAACAGAATGCGCTCCGCTGCGCGGCCCTGGTGGGTGGGAATTACGTGACGGTAGCCGAAAATGTCCTGCACCGAGTCGCGAAAGCGATCGAAGCTCTTGCTGCCGGCATAGCTTTCGTCGCCCTCCATGATCGCGGCCCACTGGTGCGTGGACATGGCGCCGGTGCCGGAATCGGTGAGCAGGTCGATCAGGACGTCAGCGGCGGGAAGCAGAAAGAGATTGTAGTGTGCGGCACGAAGAAGCGCTTCGCGCTCGAGGCGTGTGGTCCAACGGATCGGCTCGACGCTCTTAATGCGGAACGGCTCGATGATGGTGCGTGGCATTGAGACTTATTGAACCACGAAGGGCACGAAGTAACACGAAGCAAATCGATGTACTCGAGATTCACGGCACGTGCACGGACTCTTCGTCTTCCTTGAACGTAACCGCGGCGGTGCGTTCCAGTTTGTCCCAGGCAAAGGGCGCACCTTCGAGCGCCCGCTTCACCGTCTTGAACAAGACCAGCGAGAACAATTGGCGGTAGGCGAAACGCTGCAGCCAGACCTGGCTCAGCAGCCATGGATCCTCGCGGGTGTCGGGGGTGCTGCGCTCGAGTGCAAACGCAATCGCCGAAGTGATGAAATCAATAATCAGAAAAGCGCCGAAGAAAATCACCAAGCGCTGGAAGCTGGCGGGATCGGTGGATTCCGGATGAAAATACTTCTGCACGAAATACCAGAGCGCGCCCACCGTGAACATGATGTCGATGAAAGGCGACACCAGCGGCAGGAGAATCTGAAAAATGACGATATTTGGCAGTGCGATCCAGCCAAGCACGCCTTTGCGCGCGAAGACTTCACGATGTTTGAACACCGCCTGCAGAATTCCGAAGGACCAGCGGAAGCGCTGGCGCATCAAGCCATTCGCGTTGACCGGCGCTTCGGTGTAGGCGAGCGCGCGGTCTTCGTATTCCACGCGATAGCCGCTTCGCAAAAGCGCCATGGTCAGATCAGCGTCCTCGGCGACGGTGTCGGTGTGATAGCCGCCGGCCTGCACGGCCGAGGTTCGCCAGGCGCCGATTGCACCAGGCACGACGCTGACCGCGCCAAGGGTATTCAGCGCGCGCCGCTCGAAATTCTGGCTGGTGATGTATTCGAGCGCCTGCCAGCGAGTCCAAAGATTGACGCGATTGCCGACTTTGGCATTGCCAGCGACCGCACCGACCTTCGGATTCACGAAGTGCGGGACCAGAAGTGAAATGGCATCGCGTGCGATGACCGTGTCAGCATCGATGCCGACGAAAATTTCCTCATCGCGTTCCAGATGTTGCAGGCCAAAGTTGAGGGCGTCGGCTTTGCCGGAATTGGGCTTGGTGAGAATCAGCACCCGGCCAGCAGCTTCTTCTCGCACAAAGCAGTCACGCGCCACTTGCAGGGTTCGGTCCTTCGAACCGTCGTCAATCACGATCACGCGCAAATTGCGGTAGCTGGAACGCAAGGCGGCACGTATGGTGCGCTCGATAACTTTTTCTTCGTTGTAAGCCGGAATAAGAACCGCAATGCGCGGAGTGTATTGTGCCGCAGCGGCCATATCAGTGCGTAGAGGGCGCAACCGGTCATATGTAGCGAAAGCGCCAATGAACAAAAGACGCCCCGTCATCAGCAAGTCGCCGACGAAAAATACAATGGCAATAAATTGCAGTCCTGTGCCAAAAAGCCAAAAACCCACAAACGTCAGCCAGGCTGACCAAAGCTCGCTGCTGGGAATGGGCGGCATGACTTCGGCGCGAGTTTTGTGCAGCAGATCGCTGACGGAGGCGATCTGCAGCCCCTTGGCGCGAATGCCTTCAATAATCATGGGCAGCGCGCGCACGGTTTCGCGACGGTCGCCGCCGCCATCGTGAAGGAGAATGATGTTGCCGCAAGCCCGGTCTCCGGGGCGGCAAGGCGGCACATGATCTAACACGTAACTGGAAATCTGTTCGGCACTGCGGTGGGGATTGTCGCGCCAATCGTTGGGATCGATCTTATCGCTGATGGTGAAATATCCCATGCTGCCGGCGATTTCGAGCGGCCGGACCTGGTCTTCTGTGTCCGGCTCCTGGTCGATCGCATATGGAGGCCGAAAAAGCAACGTGCGAACTCTCAAGCGGCTGACCAGCAGTTGCTCGTCAAGGTTCAGCTCGAAGCGGATTACGCGATCGGAAAGTTCGCTGATGTCGGGATGGGTGAAGGTGTGATTGCCGATCTCGTTGCCTTCCTGGTAAATGCGGGATGCTATTGACGGGAATCTTTCAGCCTGACTACCGATCAAAAAGAATGTCGCAGTCGCATGCTCGCGCTTCAACACGTCCAGAATTTTCGGGGTCCATTGTGGGTCAGGTCCATCATCGAAAGTGAGCACAACCTGCTTGGTGCTGGACCCGTATTCCGCGACCCGATAGGGCTCTGGCAGAGTGTCCATGGTTTCGTCGCTGATCAGGCCAGACGAATCCAAAGTTATTTTGCGTTTGCCAGTTTCGGGCGTGGCTTCGACATCTAGAATCTCTCCGCTACCCTCAAAATCCACGTCCTGTCCGGCAGGGACGTCAGCCAGCTTCGAAGGGGCCGCGTTGTCCATGGGGAAGTCCCAGATCTTCCATAGAGAGCGGTCTTCTGAGCCGAGCCGCCACAGCGCAAAGGTGCGGATTCCGAGATGGCGTGCCGCTCGCATCTGGTTCAACGCGGTCACACCATCCAGAAACCAGATGTCGTGCTGCACATTGTGCTCGTCGATGTAGATGATGTGCGGATTCGCGCTGTCGCCATCGAAATCAACGTCCGCCTCCGAGTCGCGCGCGTCAAGCCAGGCCTCCTGTACGCTCACGTTGACGTCTTTTTCGCTGGAAGAAATTTTGCCCTGCTTGGTGCGCTGCGGCCAGTCATAGCCGTAATTGGCAATAGCGCAAATGAGCTTCTCGAGGGGAATGACTTTCCTGGCCTGTGTGAGATTCTTGGTGAACCAGTCCTGAGAAGCCACCGGCCCAGGCGTCCCTCCGGCACCGGCATAATGCTCGTCATAGTTCATCAGAACGACGCCGTCAGCAGCCTTTGACACCGCCTTATAGGGAAATTCGTCGTTGCCCGCCGGCACGCTTACATACAACTTCATCCCCTTGGCATGCAGGTCTTGAGATAGCTGGTTCAGCAGGTCGGAAAAGCCGCGTTGCGCTTTGGGCAACGGGAAATCTTCGAAGTCCACCATCAGCCCGTGGAACTTGTCAGTGGCCAGGAAGGCGTCTATCTCCCGGAGGAAACGGGCGCGCGCATCAGGATTGTTGAGGAAGTCGGAGATGTCAATCCAGTTGGTGCCATCGAAGTTGTTCACCAGGGGGAAAACTTCGGTGCCCGTGTCCTCAGATTTAAGGAAGGACATGACTTTGTCGTCTACGGAATGCAATGAGCCGTTCTGAACGACGTCGAACAGCTTGTTGGTCTGTTCATCGACGCTTTGCAGATGCCCGTCAGGCGTGAGCACGTGCAGCCACTCCGGATAAAGCAGATCTATTTGTCGTGCATATTCACGCAGTGAGGAGAAACTGGCGGCATCCCAGGGCACATAGAACGCTCCTCGAATGCCTTCATCAGTGTTCAACTCGACGCTCGAGGGTGAGGCCTTGGTGCGGCGATGGGAGCGACGCACCAGCTGCTTGCGGTGCTCTCTGGCTTTTTCTTTTTCGTTCTCTTTTAGTGCATGGAAGGGGTGCTTTTGAAACTGCAGGAGCAACTTGGGCAAAGGTTCACTGCGCAGTGCGGTGTAAATGAAAACTACGATGACCGCACTGAGCAAGACCCCGGCGACGTCGAACAACGTTCTCAGCCGGCGCCATCGCGCCTTGCGGGGGTCGTAGAAAACCGGATGCGGCATGCGAATGAAACCAAAGACATCCTAGCGGTAGAGTTGGGCAGAATCAAACCTCAAGAACATCCTTGATAGTTAGATGCTGGGGACGCGAGCGGCAGGACGTGGTTGAGAAAAGGCATTATATTTCCAGAGTGCGAGAACTGGTGCGCAGGAACCTGCGATGGTTTGCGGTCTGGGCCGCGGCTGGGCTCCTATTGCGGCTGGTCTTCCTGATCCGCTTTCCCGCAGTGGTAACCGACTCATTCGTTTACGGGGACATTGCAAAGAACTGGCTGCAACACGGGATTTATGGGCTCAGCGGTCCTGACGAGATTTCTCCCACATATATACGGCTGCCCGGCTACCCGGCGTTTCTGGCCATCATTTTCGCGATCTTTGGCATGGAGCATTACCGAACCGTGCTGATCACGCAGATTTTTGTTGATCTGGGTACTTGTTTCTTGTGCGCCGATATCGCCCGGCGGCTGTTCGGTGCGAGGATTGCCAAGCTTGCATTCCTGCTGACTGCGCTCTGTCCTTTTCTGGCAAATTATTCGGCTGCCGCCCTGACCGAAACGCTCGAGGTGTTCTTCAGTGCGGCGGCGTTGGATTGCGCTCTGGCGGCGTTGGATAAAGGGGAACTGCTGTGGCGCTGGTGGTTGTGCGGAATTCTTTGCGGCGCGGCTATCCTGTTGCGGCCCGATGGAGCGCTGCTGGTAATCGCGATCACCGGTTACCTGGCGTGGACCGCCTGCTTTGGTAAGCGGTGGCATCAAGAAATCTCACCAAGAAAATTCATAGCCGCTGCGCTGCTAGTCGCAACCATCTCGGTCGTGCCACTCATTCCATGGACGCTGCGAAACTGGCGCGTGTTCCAGCGCTTTCAGCCGCTCGCGCCGCGCTACGCCAACGAAGAGGACGAGTTCGTCCCCATGGGTTTCAACCGCTGGGTGAAGACCTGGATGGCGGATTACACATCGGTGGAGGAGATTTATTGGCCTGTGCCAGGAAGCCCAATAGAAGCCCAACGGCTTCCCGCACGGGCTTTCGACAATCCGCAACAGCGCGAAGCTACCATGGAGGTCATTTCGGATTACAACAATGACTTGCATATTTCTCCGGAGCTTGATGACCGCTTCGAGACTCTCGCGTCGGAGCGCATCAGAGCACATCCTGTGCGCTACTACCTGGGGCTTCCAGCGCTGCGAATCCTGGACATGTGGCTTCGCCCCAGAACGGAGACGCTCCCGAGCGACAGCCGTTGGTGGGAATTCAACGACGACTGGAAGTGGTCCGTACTGGCCATCTCGTTTGGCGTGATAAATCTGGCGTACCTGTCGTTCGCGGTTGTGGGATGGCTCCGGTCGCGCGCGGTAAACTGGCTTGGCTTGCTGACCTTGTTTGTGGTACTGCGATCGCTGTTTCTGGGAAGCCTGGAAAATCCGGAGCCAAGATATACGCTTGAAATGTACCCTGTGATTATTGTGCTGGCGGCTGCGGGCCTGTTAGCCCATGCACGGGACGGCAAAGAGGCATAGATGAAACTTATCCGCATGAGTTGACGGCGGCGTCACATCAATCACATCAATTCAGCCTACCGGCTGCAGCCGCAGTGATGCGTGGTTCTTAGAAGATGCGAACTTCGGAGCTCCACAAATTTTTACCGCAACGGGGAATCGCTCATGCGGAAACGCGTGCGCACATGCTCCGAAAGCAGCGTAATCGCTTTCCGATTCGCCATCGGATCACTCTGCGCCAAGTACTTCATGGCTTCTACTAAAATTCTCTGACCTTCCATGTAGCGGGGATCGGACGTGCGTTCGCGAGGCTTGCGGGTCACATCGGGAGGGACGGGAATCGTAAATACCTTGGCCATGATGCTCCGGATTAGAACGGGATTGGTTTTAGCTGAAGTTGAATGGCGCTTACCGAGTATACCGCTGCACTTGCGTTTCTGCAGCTTGAATTTTTAGCGCCAGACAATCCTAAGTGACTGATTTTAATGAGTTATAGTCTTGGTGTTGGCAGACTGTTTGAGTTTGAATGCGTTGTCAGAAATCCTTTGGTTGACCCTGAAATGGGAATAGTCCGCCAGCCGGTAGTCACCATCCGGCTGAAACAATTGCTGGCGCAGCGAAAGACCCAGCTGGGGATCGATCCACAGCTCGATACGCGGGAAACGGTCTTTAATCTTCTGTGAAATCGGCGTGAGTTCAAGTTTTGCGGCCGCGACATCGCCAATTTTTTCTACTCCGACGTATTTCACTTCGAAAGATTTTCTCATTTCCTCAGGGCTGCTGCCGAAACCGAGGACCAGGAATGCTTCGAATTCCTCCCGGTGCGCGCTGGCGTCGTAGACATCGATTTGGCCATTGGGCTGTGAAACCTGGATCTTTCCTTTCGAAAAGAGCACCTTCTTTGAAGCGGGCTGGTTGATTTCGGCGGCCATTTCTACTTCGCTGCCTGCCCGCCGGAAGTAGATCTTGCCGGTGTCAGTCTCGGCAAATTCGTTGACTACGCTGTTGTACATCTTCCAGACGAACTCGGCCTGGGTAGAGCGGAACTCTTTTGCAGTCTGATCCATCCGCTTCAGAACTTTCTCGAGTGCATCCTTGTCCTGGTCAGCCTTGGACGGCTCCGGGTTCTTCGATTCAGGCTTCGGCGGGACGGAACCGGGTTGCGGATTCTGCTGCTTGGTGGCGGTTTCAGCACTGTTGTGGGTCGATGGTGGATGGGTAGATATGGGGTTCGGTTGGGAACTCTGGCTGACCGGCACCGAGGATGTTTGTGCGGCAAGAAAAGCCGAAGCTTGCAGCGCGACAATGACGATGGCTCTGAACATTACCATGTTCTCTGAGTCTTGCTGTTACTGCCTTTCCACCCAGACTTTATATGCGGTGATGTGGCCCCTACTGTCGGGTACAGGCTCGTAGCGCGTGATGATGACGCCGCCAGAAACCGGCTCAATCACTCGAAGCAATTGCGTCCGCACGGCAGCTTCATTGTCACCCTGAATCGCTTTCGCATCCACCTGATAGACCAGCCCGCCGCTCCCGTCGGGAAAGACAACGACTCCGGTCGAGTGAGGATTGCGTTCCACCGGACGGTCATTGAAGTCGATGACGCGAGGTGACAGAAACACAAACAAGAGGATTAGCGTCACCATGACGTCATACTGAACAGTTCCGCGCTCATGGGACCACAGAATGAAACCGCGAATGGTGCGCCAGATGCTGCGAACAGGCACTTCCGGCGTCAGCGTTTCGGTTTCAGTCAATTGGATTCGGTCTGCCTTTATAACTACTCCTTCCCGATCAACTCACGGGGGCGAACTGCAGCACGCGCCACTCATAGTGTAGATCGTTTCCCGATAGCCCGAGTTGCCTTTCTAACGGTTCCTGGGCAAGATGCGGTCGCTTCCCATGTAGGGCCGCAGGACCTCGGGGACCAGCACGGTACCATCCGGCTGCTGATAGTTCTCCAGAATCGCGAGCCAGGTACGGCCGACGGCTAAGCCGCTTCCGTTGAGAGTGTGCACGAAACCCGGCTTGGATTTTCCTTCTCGGCGGAAGCGTATATTCGCGCGCCTGGCCTGGAATGCTTCGAAGTTCGAGCAGGAGGAGATTTCGCGGTAAAGCTGCTGGCCGGGAAGCCAAACTTCCAAATCATAGGTCTTTGCCGAGGAGAAGCCCATATCCGCAGTGCACAAGACCATGACCCGATAATGCAGGCCAAGCTTCTGGAGTATTTCTTCGGCGTCGTGCGTCAGCTTCTCGAGCTGCTCGTATGAGTCCTCAGGCCGGGCAAACTTCACCAGCTCGACTTTCTGGAACTGATGCTGGCGTATGATGCCGCGCACGTCTTTTCCGTACGAGCCGGCCTCGCTGCGAAAGCACGGCGTGTAAGCGGTCAGGGATATCGGGAGCGAGGGGTAGTCCAGCATCTCATCGCGGTAAAGATTTGTAACTGGGACTTCCGCGGTAGGGACCAGCCACAGGTCCTTGTCGCCGTGCGGCACGCGGAAGAGGTCAGAGGCGAACTTGGGAAGCTGCCCCGTCCCATACATCGACTCAGAGTTGACCAAATACGGCGGAAGCACTTCGGTATAGCCGTGCTCGCGAGTGTGAACATCGAGCATAAAGTTGGCGAGCGCTCGTTCCAGGCGCGCACCCGCCTCCCAGTACACCGCGAACCTGGCGCCGGAGAGCTTTGCGGCCCGTTCGAGATCCAGGATGCCGAGCTGCTCGCCAAGTTCCCAATGCGGTTTGGGAGTGAAATCAAACTTGGGCGGATTTCCCCAGCGCCGTACCTCGACGTTGCCTTCAGAACCTCTACCGACCGGCACAGTTTCGTGCGGCATGTTGGGAATGCCGACCAGCACTTCGCTCATGCGGGTGTCGTATTCTTCCGCGGCTTTCTCCAGCTCCTGAATTTGCAAGCGCATGTCTTTGGTTTCGGCGATCAGATCGGTGGCATCCTGCCCGGACTTTTTGCGGGTCGCAATTTCTTCCGATAACCGGTTGCGATGCGCTTTCAGCGTTTCCGCGGATTGAATTGCCTGCCTTCTTTGCGCGTCGACCGTCCGGAAATCCTTGAGCACAACATCCGGATTCATGCCGCGATGGCGCAGCATGTCTTCGATTTTCGGAACGTTGTCGCGAACAAAACTCAGGTCAAGCATGGAGAGAATAATGTAATGGAATTACCGGGTGATTGCACGCGTTGGAGGCGAGTCGAGAGTGGACAGGACCTGGTTTTTACTCGCGGGATTTGGGTGACGTTGACAGCAAAATTATCTAAACCAGAGTGACCATACGACATCGACTCCGGTATGGGTAATGATTGCAGCAAGAATCTGGCGATCGTGGCGCCAGGCGCGCCCGTAAAATACGCCGGCGATGCTGGCTAACAGCACGTACCGCCAGTTGAAGGTGGCAGCGTGGTTGAAGTGTGAAAGCCCAAAAAGGACGGAGGCCACGAGCAGGGCGGCGGTTTTTCCTAGCCGCGTCTCGAGCAAATTTTGCAGGACCGCGCGAAAGAAAAGTTCTTCAGGCAACGCAACCAGCAGAGAGGTAACGATGATGGCGGCAAGCACTTTGCCGAATGATGGAATTGCGCCGTGAAAATGGACAAAGCCGGTCAACTCTCCAAGAATCAGCGCAATGGGCAAGTAAAAGACGCACTCGCGGAGCCCGACAATCAGCGCAGAACGCTTCAGCGCCAAGCAGTAGCCGGCACCATCGATATTACGGATGACCATCAAACAGTAGGCAACTATATCGGCGAGGAAGAGCTTTGGGAGCAAGGCCAGTGCAGGATTTGGCCAGGCGCCCTGCAGCCACTTGAGAAAATAACTGGCAACCACAATTGCCAGAACCGCAGCATCGCGCCAGGTCATGGTTCGCGGAAGTTTGGGCAGTTCGAGAAACGCCGCAAGCAGCACCGGCAACGCGATCACGATTACGGCAGCGCGCAAGTTGTAGTCCGGCGTTCCCAGAGCAAAGACGAAGTAAGGAATGGCGAGGACGCCCGCGCCAACAATTTTCGCCGTGGAGCCAAGGGAGGCCAGTGGTTCAGCCGCACCAAATCCAAAAAACCACAACGGCGCCAGCAAACATGCAAAGGCTGCAAATGCGCGGGAAAAACTGATTCCCGAGAGCGCCAGGCTCGCGGAACGATGAAACCCAATGCCAAGCGCGAGCAGAATCGCGCAATAAACGAAAGCGGCAATGGCAAGACGCGCGGTTTTCAGACTTCCTCCTTCCCCAGATTGTATTCGCGCGGACTTAGTCGCGTGTAAACTGCCGCGTGTAAACTAACATCGCTGAATGAACGCCCCTGCCAACTTTTGCTCCGAAAGACATTCCGCCGGAGGCCTGAATGGCTGCTGACCTCCGAGTAAGTCTTGCTGGAATCGAGCTGAAGAACCCAGTCATTGCCGCGAGCGGCACGTTCGGTTACGGCCTGGAATTCGAAGACGTGGTGCACCTGGACCGACTGGGTGGCTTCGTGGTGAAGGGACTCTCGCGCGAGCCGATCATAGGGAATCCTCCGCCACGGCTTTATGAGACCGCGGCGGGGATGCTCAATTCAATCGGACTTCAGAATGTCGGGGCGCGGGCCTTCGTTGACGAGAAGTTGCCCAAGCTGCGGGAGATGCGAAACATCGTTGTAATCGCCAACGTCTTCGGATATACCCGCGAAGATTACGAGCACACCATACAAATCCTGAATGAGGGCGAAGGAATCGCGGCTTATGAATTGAACGTTTCTTGCCCTAATACGCAGCATGGCGGCATCCAGTTTGGCAGCGATCCGCGAACGCTGGATGAAGTGGTGACGACCGCAAAACGTTTTTCGCAGCGGCCGCTGATCGTAAAGCTTTCGCCGAACGTGACCAGCATCGGCCAGATGGCACATGTGGCGCAGGAATCCGGGGCAGACGCGATTTCCCTGGTCAACACGTTTGTGGCGATGTCGATTGATGTGGAAACGCGCAGGCCGCGTATCGCCAACGTGACTGCCGGACTCTCCGGGCCGGCGATCAAGCCGATTGCGGTGCGCATGGTGTATGAAGCGTCAAAGTCGGTGCAGATTCCGGTGATCGGCCTGGGCGGAATTTCGACCGCGGCTGACGTGATCGAATTCATGCTGGCGGGTGCGTCGGCTGTCCAGGTGGGCACTTCAAGTTTCTGGGACCCACGCGCAACCGAGAAGATTGTCAGCGAACTGGAGCGGTGGTGCGCGGCGCACGAAATTGCCCGGATTGCCGAGCTGACGGGCGCAATGCAGGGGTGAGTTTCCGGGAAAATCAAAACCTCTACCGAAGAGAACACAGAGTTGCACAGAGGAAGAACACAGAGAAAATATTAGGGGCCAATCGGGCCCTGGCCACTTTTGGCGGCGATGAGCATCCAATTAGCAGTTCCGACAGGGAGTTTACTCATGGCAAAAGCTACGTTTGCAGCTGGATGTTTCTGGGGAGTAGAAGCGACGTTTCGGCAAATTGATGGCGTGACGGCAACGCGCGTTGGATACACCGGCGGGGAGATGAAGAATCCCTCTTACAAAGACGTATGCGGTGACGGCACCGGACACGCCGAGGCGGTGGAGGTGGATTACGACCCGGCAAAGGTTTCTTATGATCAGTTGCTGAATGTCTTCTGGGAGAACCACGATCCCACACAGCTCAACCGCCAGGGGCCGGATTACGGCACCCAGTATCGCTCAGCGATTTTCTATCACTCGCCGGAGCAGGAGCAGGAGGCGCGGGCGTCAAAAGCAAAGGTGGAAAAGTCAGGACAGTTCAGCCGTCCGATTGTGACGCAGATCGTCCCTGCGGTGACTTTCTACGAAGCCGAGGACTATCACCAGCAGTATCTGGAGAAGCGCGGATTGGCGAGCTGCCATATTGCCAAATAGTAGGACTTGTTACTCCCACCCTTCGAATATCGCGAAGGGTGGGGCAGCCTTGCCTGTTCTAGTTAGCTTACGACCCGGTCAGCTTCATCCTTAGCTCTTCCGGAAGTCTCTCGCGAATTTCCGCCGGCAGGCGGTCATGCACGTGGCGCGCGCCAATCCTGGCAGCATCCACCATGACAATTGGCGCGGGAGTTGCCACCGCCACAATCAGCCAGGTCAGCGCAGAGAGCGCAAATCCGCCGAGAGCAATCAACTCGAGAATCAGGCTGTGTCGCGGCGCGAAGTGGTGGATGACGCCAAAAGCCAGCAGGAAGACTCCCGCAGAAACCGACGCCAGCGCAATCAGCGAAACATCAATAATGCGATGTAATTTCTGGCGGGAGCGGCAATGTTCGCAGGCGGCAAAGTGGGCTTCGTAGTCGCCGCGCATTTCGGACGCCAGGCTGGAAATATCGTAACGCCAGCCAGCCAGAATTTTTCCGACTACCGGATCAACGCATGTGCTCATAGGCCAAGGCCCACCACGGAGTCACAGAGACACGGAGAAGAATCTGGTAATCGGGAAAGTTGGTAATTGAGTAATTCAAAACCAATCACTTTCGTGCCCAAACTCCACTTGCTGCACTCCGCGCCTCCGAAGTGAGAATCACAACCGAATACACTCGGTAGGCGCATCCTGCACGGCCAGCATCAGCCGGTTCTGCAGCAGCGTTTGTTGCGGCCCCAATGCCGTCTCCGCTGCACGCCGGGCAATCTCGGGATGGTTGTTCTGCTCCGACAGGTGCGCCAATACTATGTAAGATGCACCTCCATCATAGTCTTTCGCAAAAAATTGAGCGAGAGATTCATTAGAAAGGTGCCCGACCCGGCTCATGACACGCTGCTTTACCGACCAGGGATAGGGGCCGACCCGCAGCATTTCGAGGTCATGATTCGATTCGATCATGAGCACATCGCATTTGCGCAGGTGGTCGCAGACGCTGGCCGGCATGTAGCCAAGATCGGTGGCGATGGCGATTTTTACGCCCTCCGCACGGAAGGTGAAGCCGACGGGGTCGGCCGCGTCATGCGGAATGGTGAAGGGAGTGACGGTGATGTCGGCGATCTGGAAAGAGCGTCCGGAGGAAAAGACTTCGAGTTTGGCAATCTTGGGGAGTTCGCCGGCCTCATCGCGCAGCGAGCGTGCCCATGCCTGATGGGTTGCGCCGGTCATGAACACCGGGACATCGAGTTTCTTGGCCAGGGTTGCCAGTCCACAGACGTGGTCAGTGTGCTCGTGACTGATGAGAACTGCGGAGATGCTGCGCGGGTCCATCTCGACGGACTTCATGCGCTTGAAAGTCTCGCGGCAGGAGATTCCTACGTCCACCAGAATGCGGGCCTGCGAGCTTTCGACTACCGCAGTATTTCCGCGGCTGCCGCTGGCCAGGATTGAGACGGAAACTCCCATGCTCGCCAGCATACATTCGTTAGCTGTGGAAACGGGAGTAACTATTGGGTTAAGCGGATGTAAACGAGATTGAAGCCGGAGATTCTAAAACCATTTACCACGGAGACACGGAGCCACGGAGAAGAGGAATTTAATCATGGTTCGCTCCGTGTCTCAGTGTGTCCGTGACTCAGTGCCTCCGTGGTAAATTGGTTTTTTTCTTCAGCGCGAAAGAGCGTATCAACTCCGAGCCTTCCCAGCACGCCGGCATATGCGCCTACGGTTCCGGAAAACCATTTACCACGGAGGCACGGAGCCACGGAGAAGAGGAATTTAATCATTCAGGTTAGCTCATCAGGTTCGCTCCGTGTCTCCGTGTCTCCGTGGTGAACTGGCTTTTTTTCTTCAGCACGAAAGAGCGTATCGACTCCGAGCCTCCCCAAAACGCCTGCATACGCGCCCGTTGTTCCAGTCAGGAAGCCAAACGCAGACTCCCAAATCTGCGCACGGTCGGAGTGTTGGGTCAAAAGGAAGTAGGCGCCGAGCCGCGCTAGGGGAACAAACACCGCGACAATCAGAGTCCAGCGCCAGGCGCGGTGCGGACGCACGAACCCCAGCACCATGGTCGCAATCATGACAAACAGCGCCGTAACCAAAAGGTCACTGATAGTGATCTCAAGAACTCCTGCGGCAAGACCGAGGAGCACGGCGAGGGCATAGATTAAGGCGTTCCGCATAATCAGTATTTGTAAAACCCCTGCCCGGATTTCTTGCCCAAGCGGCCTGCATCGACCATTTTGATCAGCAGCGGACATGGCCGGTATTTGGGATCTCCCAGCCCAGCTTGCAGCACGCGCATGATATCGAGGCAAACGTCCAAGCCAATGAAGTCAGCCAGCGTCAGCGGCCCCATGGGATGGGCCATGCCCAGCTTGAATACCTCGTCGACGGCTTCAGGCGTGGCCACGCCTTCCATCACTGCGTACATAGCCTCGTTGAGCAGCGGCATGAGCACGCGATTGGAGACGAAGCCGGGGGCATCGTTAACTTCGACTGGCGTTTTTTCAATTTTGATGGCCAGCTCGCGCACCGTCTGAAAGGTTTCGCCAGAAGTTGCCAGGCCACGCACCACTTCGACCAACTTCATCACCGGGACTGGATTGAAGAAATGCATTCCGATAACTTTATCCGGCCGGGAAGTTGTGGCGGCCAGCTTGGTTATTGAAATCGACGAAGTATTCGATGCGAGAATTACATCCGGAGGGCAAATGCGGTCGAGGGCCCGGAACAGCTCCGCCTTGATCTCCAACTTCTCGGAAGCTGCTTCGATAATGAAATCGCAGCCGCTCAGAGCAGCGCGGTCAACTACCGGTGTAATGCGCTGCAGCGTCTCGGTTTTTTGACTCTCGCTGATTTTGGCTTTCGCCAGCTCGCGATCGAGGTTCTTGGTAATCGTGGCCAGCGCCCGCTCAAGAAATTTCTGCTCAACATCGCACAAAATTACCTGATAGCCGTTCCGCGCAAACACGTGCGCGATGCCGTTACCCATTGTCCCCGCACCAATTACTCCGACTGTCTGAATTGCCATTGCCTCGCTCCGTTCGATGAAAAACAAACGAGTCTACCACTGGGCAGCGGCTCCTTGGTTTCGAAACTTTCACGGCTGGGGAGGGTTCAAGAGTGATGAATGCAGCCGGGGACGAGGAGCTGGACCGAACGCCCCGCAAGGAGGACCTAATGAAAAGCAAGCTTACTTTGGCAGCGCTGGCGTTCGCGGTTTTTGCCGGCACCATCGGTTATGCAGCCGCCCAGGACGGCCGCTACTACGACCGCGATGATTACCGATATCAGCGCAGTTACGATCACGACGGATACCGCGACAGCAATCGCTACGACTTTCGCGAGGGCAACCACCGGGCACGCGAAATTGGCTACCGGGATGGAGCGCAGGTAGCGCGCGAAGATTCATGGCGAGGCAAGCCGTTCAATCCTCGTCCGCGGGGCAGCAACCACGCCGACCGAGGTTACGAGCGTGAGTTCGGCAACCGCCACGAATATCGCGAGCAATACTCTCAAGCGTATTACGACGGGTATTCACGGGCCTATCAGGGCTATCGCAACGGATATTACCGCTAAGAGTTGCACGGGGCAGAAGAGGCCGCTTGGGCTAAGAGCCGGGCGGCCTTTTTAATTTCGGCGCAGCTATTCCGGAGCCAGAGTTTCCTGAATGGCCAGCTTCTCGCCTTCTTCAACGGTGATGACCCGGTGGAGAGGCTGATAGCCGGAGAGGGTCACGTCAAGCACGTAAGTTCCGGGATTGAGATAAAAATCGAAAGGCGTAGTCTTATCCAGCACGCGGTTATTGATCATGATCTGCGCGCCTTTGGGCTGAGTCTTGATGCTGACAGTGCCCATGCCGGAAGTCTCTGCGCCGCGCCCAAAGACTTTCTTGAACTTGCCTCCGGCTGAACGGATTTCGTCGGTGTTGCCCAGCTGGGTCAATTTCAGGTTCACGGTTGCGGGCTGGCCGGCTTCAACATTCACCGAGCTGCTCTGATCGAGATACCCGGCGCGGCGAAGAGTGATTTTGTGAGCTCCCGATTTGCTGAAACTGAACTGCGAAGGCGTGAGCTTGCCACTATCTTTATCGTCGATTACGATCACGGCGCCTGCAGGCGTGCTCGCCACTGAAAGGGTGGCGCCCGCCGGGCTCAGTTCGAGCGAGACCGAGGAGTTCGCACCCGATAACATTGCCAGGTTCCGGGTTGTTGGCGAATATCCGGATTTAGTTGCAGTGACCGTGTGCTGCCCTGGAGCAATGCCGGTCAAGGTGCAGGGTGTCTGGCAAAGCGCCGAACCGTCGAATGAAATCTGCGCGCCCGCCGGAGTTGACGATATTGAAAGCTGCGCGGGCACGATCGCAGCGACAGCGCGGCTGCGGGTTTTTCGTCCCCGAGAGTGCTTCTCGTTTGCGGGTTGCGCGCTTTGTTCGTCGTCAGCTTCAGCCAACTGAGTCTGCTCTGCCTGAGTCTCAGCAGGAGCCGGCGCAGCAGCAGGAGTTTGCGGTGCTGGCGCGGCTTGCGGCTGATTAGCAGAACTTTGCGGCAAAGAAACCGGCGTCGATGCACCGCTGTCATGGTCTTCGATGTAGTTATAGAAAGCCATTCCCGCGAGATACAACGCAACCACAAACAGCGCACAGCCGACTGCGTAGAAATAGAGTCTGGGCGGAGTCTTGCGAATTTCGCGCACCGCCTTGCGCGCGGCTTCACGTACCTGAACTTTGGGCTTCTGGTCCGCGGCGGCTTTTGCTGTCACTGCAGGGTCAAGGACCTCCGGCTCATCCTCGACAGGTGGCGGAGGCGGAGCTACGTAAGCTTCCTTGAGCGGCGGCAGTTCGCTTATTTCAGAGAAACTATTGGGCGGCGCGAGATCGTCCTCAGCTGCCGCCATCATTGGATCAACCGCAAATGTTGGCTTCGAGCGGCGCGGTGCAGCTGCACCAGGCGCAGTTGGCGCCGACGATGCATTGCGTGCAGGCGCCGCGGCGGCGCCGGCAGCAGAGACGCTTTTGGCTACGGGTTTTTGTGGTACCGGCGTTGGGACGGAAGCCGCCGCAGAGGCGCTGGTTTTGCAATGCTCAAGGTCGCGCACCAGTTCCTGGCCGGATTGATAGCGCTCATCCGGAGACTTCGAAATTGCCTTCATGATGAGCGCGCTCATGGCCGGATTTACATTCGGCTTGAGCCGGTGCGGCAAAGGCGGTGTACCCTCGAGAATGACGCCGCGAACTTGATCCGGAGTTTCTCCAGCAAATGCCTTCTGCTCCGCAGCCATTTCATAGAGGATCGCGCCAAAGCTGAAGATCGCCGAGCGATGGTCGCATTTCTCGCCGCGCAATTGTTCGGGCGAGGAATAATGCAGGACTTCAGGTACAGTGCCCGCCAGGTCCATGGCTTGCGAGTTCATTAGTGAAGTCCCAAAACCCAGGATCTTCACCATGCCGTCCCACTGCACCATGATTTTTGCCGGCTCAAGCGACTGGTGGACGACCTTGTGCCCCTGCGCATGGTCGAGCGCCTGGCTAACTTGCCGGGCAATATCCTGCAGGTCCCAGATCGAAAAGCCATCGTGGCGAGCTAATGTGGTTGCGACGGAGTTGCCTTGGATGTATTCCATGGCAGCGAGCAACTGGTCGCCTTCGTCCCCGACCCCATAGAGTGCAGCGATGTTGTGGCTGCTGAGCGGCTTGGCTTGATCTGCTTCCTCAAAAACCAGCTTCGTCAAAGTATCGCGATCCTTCAGCCGATCGAGCTGGACCACCTTCAGCGCGACGGTCTGCTGGCTTTCCGTATCGAGCGCCTTGTAGACCGTCGAGAAAGAAGATTGCGCAAGCTGACTGATTATTTCGAAACGCCCAATTTTGTCCGCCATTTGTGCCTATACCTGCCTGAACTTCGGTTCATTCTCAGGACGCGGGGAAGCGCAGCTTGGATAATCATAAGTTCTCTGGCTGGGAAGGCGGGAATTACCGAAGTCACTGCCTGAAGCGCTCCAAACGCCTGTAATCACAGATAGTTCGCGGCAGACGCGTCATTTTGAGGGCTAATTCAGCGAATGCCATTCAAGCGAACAAACTTCGGATCGTATCCGTATCTAGAGACTGGACTAAGGTCACAGCGCCGGACCTCCGCTGGCGATTGTCAGCGAGTGCGCTCAAGACTTAGTCCCGGTTGTTGATATGCAGTGTTTGGGCTATCCTGAATGGCCTGCTCCCAGGCTTTCGTTTTCAGCGCACATCCGGCACTCCCAGGAATCGGCTATGACTCTTGCCCGGTTTGTTAGAAAGAACGCATTCCGCAATAAGCGACGCACCCTCTTGACGATGTTGAGCATCGCTTTTCCCCTTCTACTGCTTTCATTTCTCATGTCGATCTGGAGGGCGTTCTACGCCGACGACCTGCGCAGTGAGCAGTCCAACCAGCGCCTGATTACACGGCACAAGGTATCGCTGACCAATCTCATCCCAAGTTCGTATCGGGACAAGATTCGCCACATCCCTGGCGTTGCCCGGGCGCTGCCGATGAATTGGTTTGGCGGAATCTATAAGGACGCAAAACCAGAGAATTTCTTTGCTCGTTTTGGCACCGATCCGGATGAGTTCTTCGATGTGTATCCTGAGCTGTCCCTTGCCAAAGATCAGCAAGACGCCTGGAAGAAAGACCAGGCGGGTTGTGTCGCGGACGCAGAACTGGCCAAGAAATATGGCTGGAAGATCGGGGACCGAATTGTATTGCAGGGTGATATTTATCCCATTCGCCTGGAACTGACCTTGCGGGGGCTGTTTACCGCGAAGCTTCCAAACAATTCACTCTACTTCAATGAAAAGTATGTTGAAGAGGGAGTGCCTTTTGCCAAGGGGGCTGCGGGATTTTACGCAATTCTGGTGGATTCACCGCAGAATGTGAGTCGCGTTTCACACGACATAGATGCGGCGTTTGCCAACGCGCCCGAACCTACAAGGACGGAAACCGAAAAAGCCTTTGGGCTTAGCTTCCTGGCCATGCTGGGAAATGTGAAGGCCTTCATTCTGATCATTTCGTCGGCGGCGGTATTCACCATTTTGCTGGTAACCGGCAACACCATGGCGATGTCGATCCGCGAGCGCACCCGCGAAGTGGCAGTGCTGAAGACGCTCGGCTTTACTCGGGGAACGATACTTGGAATCTTTATAGGAGAATCCGTCGCCATCGCTGCAGTTGGGGGCGTCATGGGAACGCTGATTGCTCTTTTGTTTCTTTCGTTCGGGACCCACGCTCCGCAAGGCGCCAATCTTTTCGTGATTGCATTACATGAGTGGAAGTTCACGGCTCCAGCTGCCTGGGGAGTGGCGATCTTAGCTGGATTGTTGAGTTCGGCAATTCCAGCCTACGGCGCTTCGCGCACCGGAATTGTAGAAGGTTTGCGGCACATCGGCTAGAAGGTTCTCAAAATGGCGATACCCATCAGCTACAACATCCGCAACATGATTCTTCGCAAGCGCCTCACCATGATGACGGCGCTGGGAATCGCGCTCACCGTCACCACGACGGTTTTCTTGATGATGCTTCTCGCGGGAATGCGTAAAGCTTTCGTATCGAGCGGTGATCCCTTGAATGTGCTGGTTTTGCGCAAGGGCTCGACCTCAGAACTGACTGGAGGTTTCACCAAGGACAAGATGCCCATCCTTCGCGAGCTCCCAGGCGTTGCGATGGACAGTCATGGGCAACCGATGGTTTCCGGCGAGTGGGTGGTTGTAGTTGTGCTTCCGCATAGGGATAGCACGGGCGAGGTGAACGTTACGCTGCGCGGCATGGAGCAGGATGGCCTGGAACTGCGGAACAAGAAGGCCAAGCTGGTTGAAGGAAGCTGGTTTGCTTCAGGACAACGTGAGGTCGTGGTCAGCCGCTCCATTCATGACCGTTTTTCACATACCAACGTCGGCGACATGATTGATTTCGGAAAAGGAGCATGGAAGGTCACCGGGATTTTTGACGGCGGCGGATCCGCTTATGATTCGGAAATCTGGACCGACATTAACCAGGTAGCAAGCCAGTTCAACCGTCAAGGCGCGGTGGGAAACGCTTACCTTAGGGCGACCGACGCCGCCACTGCGGATTCCTTGAAGCATCGCGTCGCAGATGATCAGCAACTTCAACTCGATGGCATGCTCGAAACCGAGTACTACGACAAGCAAACCGCCAACGGCGGCGGGATTCGACTGATGGGCGTTATTGTTGCAACTGACTATGGCCATCGGCTCGATCTTTGCCGCCGCGAATACCATGTACGCCGCTGTGGCTTACCGCTCTCGCGAAATTGCCACGCTGCGCGTTATGGGTTTCCGTCGGGGCAGCATTGTCACATCGTTCGTTTTTGAGTCGGTGTTGCTTGCGTTGCTGGGCGCCGCGATCGGAATTGTGTTGATGTTGCCGTTTAACGGCATGAGTACCTCTACTTCCAACCAAGTCACGTTCAGCGAGGTCGAGTTCACCATGCGCATCACGCTGCAGGTGGTGGTCACGGCGGTGGGGTTCGCGGTTGCCATGGGATTGATCGGCGGCGTGGCTCCTGCTTGGGGTGCGGCACGGCGTGAGATTCTCGCAGCATTGAGAGACTAAGAACCGATGGCGATTGATACCAAACACAACGACCTGGAAGGACTGCGGATTGACCGGACTGCTTCTGCCGAGCCCACCGCTCCGATGTGGGCGAAAACTTACGTCCTGGCAGGAATCGGCATTATTGCTCTGCTGGGAGTCGCCGCACTCGGATACCGCTTTCTGGCCGGATCAACGCCGGAAGTGGATGTCGTTCGCGCCACCGCCGAAGGCGGTGACATTGGCGGAGTGGTGCTCACCGCAACCGGGTACATCATTCCTCATCACAAGATCGAAGCCAACTCCAAAGTCACAGGCCGCGTGGCCTGGATTGGCGTCGAAAAAGGTGACAAGGTCAAAGAAGGTCAAGTCCTGGTCCGCTTAGAAGACCAAGAATTCAGGGCGCAATATGATCAGGCACGCGGCGCCGCAGATAGTGCTCGCGCCCAGCTCGAGCAATTGCAGCATGGATCGCGCCCGGAAGAAATCCAGCAGACGGAACACAATCTGAGCGAAGCTCGGGCCACTGCGGCTAACGATAAGCTCACCCTCGATCGCACGAAAACCTTAGTTGCGCAAGGTGTGCTCTCCCAGCAGGCTCTAGATGACGCCAACGCAAAATATGAGGCCAGCCAGCAGCGTGTTCACTCGCTGGAGCAAAGCTATCGGCTGATGAGTATCGGTCCCCGGGTCGAGGAAATCGCCCGCGCCAAAGGCGCCGTCACTCAGGCTGAAGGCCAGGCGTCGTATGCTAAGTCGCAGCTCGATGCAACCGTGATTCGAGCACCCATCAGCGGAACCATTCTCGACCGGAGCGTGGAAAAGGGAGAATTGCTCACTGGCCAGTTTGCCAGCGCTGCGCGGCCGGTTTTCTCGATCGCCAATCTCGACGACATTCAAGCCGATCTGGACGTTGCGCAGGATGATTTCGCGAAACTGACTCCTCATCAAAAAGCAGTCGTCACGGTGGATGCTTTCCCCGATCTTAAGTGGGACGGGGTAATTGCCGAGGTCTCGCCGGAAGCCAATCGGCAAAAGGCAACGATCGAAGTGAAGGTTCAAATCCTGAATCCGGATATGCATCTTCGTCCGGAGATGAATACTACGGTCAGGTTCATCGCAGAAGAAAACAAGAGCGCGAACACGCAATCGGCCGGCGCATATGTTCCGACCGCTGCGCTGCGCGACTTGGATGGAAAGAAATATGTGTTCATCGCGTTTAACGGCAAAGCCATGAAGCGCGACGTAAAAGTTCTCTCGCAACGCAGTGGGGGAGCGCTGGTCAGCGGATTGAACGGCGGCGAAACTGTAATTACTACCGCGCCAGAGAGTTTGAAAGACGGGGACAAAATCAAGATCAAGGGACAGTCATGAGCACAGCCGTTGCAAATAACATCGCTACGAAGACTCAAGTTGTAAAGGCAAACCACGTCAGCAAGATTTTCAAGCGCGATGCTTTTCAGGTGAAGGCGCTGGATGATGTTTCCATCGAAATTGCTGGTGGCGAATTCATGGCGCTGATGGGCCCTTCGGGCTCAGGCAAGACGACGCTGCTGAATATGATCGCCGCCATCGACCGGCCTACCACGGGAGAGTTGCTGGTGCTTGGGCAGAACGTTTTCACCTTTAACGACAGCCAATCGGCCAAGTGGCGGAATGAGCATATCGGATACGTATTTCAGACCTTCAATCTGATTCCCGTCCTGACCGCATTTGAGAATGTAGAGTTGCCGCTGCTCTTGACCAAACTTAATCCGAAGCAACGCCGCGATCACGTAATGACGGCACTGAAACTGGTGGGACTGGAGGACCGCGTTCATCACTTGCCCAAGCAGTTGTCGGGCGGTCAGGAACAACGCGTAGCGATTGCGCGGGCCATCGTCAGTGATCCGACTTTATTGCTGGCCGATGAACCAACCGGCGATCTGGACAGCCACTCAGCCACGGAAATATTAGAAATTCTGAAGCGCTTGAACGAAGACTTTCATAAGACGGTGGTGATGGTCACTCACGATCCGCACGCAGCTTCTTACGCGCACGTGACCCGGCACCTGGAAAAGGGCATGCTGCTGCCAGGGTAACCAGCGGATTCCTCACCGCTGAAGCGGTTCGGAATGACAAGTGGCTAGTTTTTTGGAAGTCCCCGCGGTCACTTGACCTCGAACACGGTTTTCCCGCCGACCACAGTTTGCAGCACGCGCGTTCCCAATATTTTTTCCGGCGTAACCGCGGTGAGGTCGCGGTCAAGCACGACAAAATCAGCTAGCATGCCTGGAGCAAGCGTTCCCTTCTGTTTTTCCGCGAACTCGGCGAACGCTGACCCGGTGGTATATGCCGCGAGCGCCTGCTCGATGGTCAGCCTCTGCTCGGGATGGAATTCCATCTTTCCATCTTCGCTCTTGCGGGTTGTGGCGGCGTAAAGGCCAAGCAACGGCGAAAGCGGCCCAAAGGGATCGTCTGAACCGAAAGCCAACGTTACACCGTGGTTTGTGAAATCCGCCCAGGGGTAAGCATGCTGCGCGCGTACCGGTCCCAGCCGGGCGTTCACCCAGTGCATGTCGGTGAGCAGGTGACTGGGTTGCATTGAGGCAATCACCTTCAACTCACGGAAGCGCGTGACCTGCGACGGATTGGTGACCTGCACATGCTCGATACGAAGCCGGTAGTCGGCTCCACGTGACGCCGACACATCGGCAGCGGCGGCCTTTTCGGCTTCCGCGAACGCATCCAGGGCCATTTCGACTGCTTTATCCCCGATCGCGTGAAACCCGAGTTGAAAGCCTGCTTCCAGTCTTTCTTTCGCCATCTGATTTAATTGCGCCGGCTGATAACGAGGAATCCCGGAGTTGTTCAGATCATCCGAGTACGGCTGCAACATTGCCGCGGTATGCGACCCGAGCGAGCCATCCATGAATGCTTTCAGCATGCCGGTACGAAGCATCAGATCAGACTGCGAGTGTGCGGCGCGCCGAGACTTCAAGGTTTCAATCGGCGCATTGAACGGCAGCCACTCGGAGACGCGGGCCGTAAGCTTGCCCTCACGCTCGAGTTGCTCAAGGATTTGAAAATCACTCCAGTAAGCGTCGCCATTTTCCGCGTCGGAGTTGTCCTGCACGGATGTAATCCCCGCAGAGGCGATGTTCTGTAATGCGGCCTCGAGTGCCTGGCGGCGCCGGTCGGGCGTAGGCGCCGGAATCACCGCGGTGACGAAATCACGTGCGGTTTCGCGCAAAATGCCATTCGGCTGCCCACTGATGTCGCGCCCGATTTCTCCGCCTTCCGGATCCTTGGAAGCCAGAGTTACTCTTGCCAGCTTCAATGCAAGCGTGTTTGCGACCGCAACATGGCCATCGGTCCGGTCGAGATAAACGGGATGATCACTGGTGACCTCGTCGATGTCCCAGCGCGTGGGCAGTTCTTTTCCTTGCCACAGGGTTTCATCCCAGCCGGAACCGAGGATCCATTCTGTGGGCTCGGCGGTTTCAACCCGTTTGCGGATACGGTCGCGAAACTCCTCGAGCGTCCGCGCTCCGGAGAGATCAACTGTGAGTTTCTTGAATCCCACTTCAGTCAGATGGATGTGAGCGTCGTTGAAACCAGGCATCACAAAGTGGCCGTTAAGGTCGACGACCCTGGTATCCGGTCCCTTGAGCTTGAGAATTTCTGATTCATCACCGACCGCGAGAACGCGGTCTCCACGCAACGCCATGGCATGTGCGCGCTGCACTTCGTGGAACGAAGAAGTGCCAGTCGTGCCCGTGTAGATGTTGGCGTGAACGTAGATAATGTCGGCCTTGGGCGAGGGTTGATTTTGGGCAAACATATTGATGATGACAAGAAATAGGATCGCGAGGGTAATAAAGACTGCCTTCATTTCCCGGCTCCTGACGGCGGACAGCCGGCGAGCGCAAGCACGATGAGCAGGATCCTGCGTAACGCCAATTCTCTTCCGGTGACGTCAAACCACTCCTGCAGGGTATGCGCGCCGCCACCGCCGCCTCCGGCGCCAATAGCAATGGCTTCGCGGCCTAACGAGATGGGAATATTGGCGTCAGTAGACGCCCTCTGGATCTGCGCGACGTTCCCGAGATGGGCGTCAACCGCCCGCGTAAGCTGCAGGATTCGCGCACGCCTGTCCAGTTCACCCACTGGACGGCTGCCTATAGTGTTAATTTCCGCCCTCAAGCATTCATGGCGATGGCCAGCGTTGCCGCGTTGCCAATGCGCATTTTCTCCTGCGACCGCTTGCTCGACCGCGCGCCGTAATTCAATTTCGAGGCGCTCGATCTCCATGGCGGAAGTGGAGCGAATATCGACGCGCATTTTTGCCGACTCGGGGATGGAGTTCACCGAGGTGCCGCCTTCGATCACTCCGACGTTGAAAGTCGTCTTTGGAGTGGTCGGGACCCGCGCCTGCGAGAAAAGATCGATGGCGCGAGCCAGCGCCACAATCGGGTTAGGCGCACCGAAATCGCTCCACGAGTGGCCTCCCGGACCATGAATAACTATTTCGAAGCGGCGGCTCCCCAGCGCTTGGGCAACAATCGTGTCCGAGCCAGCGCCATCAATAACGACGCTGGCGCGAATAGTGTCTTTCCAATCCGAATGGAAGAAGACGTGACGCATCCCCCTGAGGTCGCCTTCGCCCTCCTCACCAACATCGCCAATGAACAAGAGCGACGCGTCATGGGTGAGACCGAATTCCTGGCATGCCCATGCGATGGCGAGCAATGCCGTGACCCCTGCCGCGTTGTCGGAAATCCCCGGACCGTAAAGCCTGGGCCCTTGCTGCCTGACTTCTATAGCAGTTCCCAAAGGAAAAACCGTGTCCAGATGGGCGCTGATTGATACGGTCAAATCGAGGGTTCCGGGACGCATGCCGAGCGCGTTGCCGACGGTGTCGCGGTGCACGTTCTTTAATCCCAGGAAACTGAATTTTTCAGACACCCAGGCTGCCCGGGCTGCCTCAGTGAACGGCGGGGCGGGGATACGCGCCAATTCGAGCTGCCAGCGCGTGAATTGAGGCTCCTGGCCGCGGAACCATTGCAGGGCCGCATCTACATTGGGCAACGCCGCCAGTTCCGCGATTTCCTGTTGTACTTCCGGCGCCGAGTCGGCGAACGGGGTATGCGGGGACGGGGTCATGGACTGAACCGCCATATTACAACGTATCGTCTCGAATGGGTCTGAACGTGAGTTGGTGCAGCAATCAGGTTGGGCACCTTCGGTCCTCTCACCGCATCTAAAGATTAGAGTAGGCTTATCATTAATTCGTTTGCCACCCATATGAAACCCATACGCATTGCAATAGCGCTGTTCGCAAGTGTCCTGTTCTCCAGTTGGCTGGCGTTCGCACAAGAAGGCCAGCTGGTCACTGATCCGCCTAAGGGAATCACCACGCAGGAGATCATTCAGAGATTCGCAGCGAAAGAGAAGGAATTCAAAGAAGCGCGCGACAACTACACCTTCCGTCAGGATGTTCGCGTGCAGACGCTCGATGGCGACACGGTCACAGGTGAGTACCGCGAGGTTTTCGATGTGACCTACGACGACAAGAGCCGCCACCTGGAGAACGTGGTCTTCGCGCCGCAGAACACGCTGAGCGAAATTCAGATGACGCCCGAGGACCTGCAGGACATCCGGCACACTATGCCGTTTGTATTGACCTCTGATGAGATTCAGGACTACGACATTCTTTATGTAGGGCAGCAGCAGGAGGACGAGCTTCACTGTTACGTTTTCGATATCGCCCCGAAAAAGATCGACCCCAAGCGCCGGTATTTTCAGGGCCGTATCTGGGTTGACGACCGAGACCTGCAGATCGTAAAGACTTTCGGTAAACCTGTACCGGAAACCCACAAGAAAAACAATGAGAACCTGTTTCCGAAGTTCACCACATGGCGTGAGCAGGTGGATGGAAAGTACTGGTTTCCGGCTTACACCAAAGCTGACGACACCCTTCACTTCCGAACGGGCGGATTTCAGGATGTCCACATCCGCGACATCATCAAGTACACCGACTACAAACGTTACGGCTCAAAGACGGTCATTACCTACGAAGGCAAGCAGTTGCCGGGGGCGCAGGAGCAGAAACCGGCAGATGATCAAAAGCCGCGGTAACGCAGTCGGCAATTGTGGGTTGGCGGCGGCTTAATAAAACAGATACTTCCGCCACTTATCGTCCGACCTTCCCATCAGCCGCATGATGTGGCGGCTGGTGTGAAGATTGAAGGCGTGGGGCTCGCGCATGAGCTTCATGCCGGCTTCGAGCGGCATTTGATTGCCCTTGCGCCGGTTGCAAGGATGGCAGCAAGCGACCAGGTTCTCCCAGGTAGAGGCTCCGCCGCGGGAACGTGGCACGACGTGGTCCAGCGTCAATTCACTCGAAGACAACAACTCCCCGCAGTACTGGCAAGTATTCCGATCACGCAGGAGAATGTTCTTGCGCGACAGAGCCCGCGTCTGGTGCGGGATTCGACGATATTCCAGTAACCGGATCACCGAAGGCACGCGCAACGCCAGCCGCGCGGCATGAAGAAAATGCCCGTTCTCTTCTTCAGCCATGGCAACGCCCTTCAGCACCAGGACGATTGCGCGCCGCGCAGCGCAAATATTGATTGGCTCATAAGAGGCGTTCAGGACCAACACGGGGGCGTGCAGCGCCTGCGGGGCGTTCTCCTGATGAATTCCGAAGACTGCAGTCACCGAGTGGCGGCTGTCTTCTGCTCCCGAGTTGTACCTGTGCACCGACATTATGAAACCTGAGCCGTATTTTCAAATTGCGGCTTGACTTGCAAAATCGCAATGTTCTCTTTGAGCGTGCGACCGACGGTTGCGACCCAAACGCTTTCCGCGCCCGCCTTGCGCAAAACCCGGGCGCATTCTGATGCTGTGGTCCCGGTGGTTAGGACATCATCCACCAGAAGGATCTTGTGCCCCGCTACTCTGCTTGGATGCGCAACCCTGAATGCACCACGAATATTCTCTGCCCGCTGTGGCCGTGTGAGGCCGATTTGTGAAACCGTATCACGCTCGCGCACTAGCACATCGGTGAGCAGCTGAAAATTGCGGCTGCCCGTGTTCTTCAGGCCCAAGTTCTTTAGGGCGGTACGGGCGATGAGCTCCGATTGATTAAAACCACGTTGCCGCTTTTTTGACGAATATAGCGGGACCGGGACCACCAACACTGGACCTTCCCCGATGCTCAACTTGCCGATTGCCTCGGCCAACATCGTGCCCAGCACGTGCCTGGCCGGAAGCACACCCTCATATTTGAGCAGGTGAATGAGCTCGCGCAACTCACCACGGTAAGCGCCGTAAGCCGTGGCTTTGGCGAATAGGGGCCGGGAGTCTTGACACGCGCTGCAAGTCTGGAAGTCGGATGTTTGGCGAAGTCCCGGCAGTCCCTCCCCGCAAACATTGCAGGTCTCTCCCAAAACCGGGGTCATCGCAAAAATGCATGTCTTACAGACCGGCAGCCGCGAAACGTTCAGAAGTGGGGTGCCACAAAGACGGCAATCGGAGGGGAACAGGGCAGCGAACAAGCCTTGCGCAATGGTTGTGCTTCCAGATGCCGCCCAGTTCAGCAGGGTTCGTCCTGCGAAGTGCCCTGAATGCCCGGCGCTGACGGCTCGGGGCGTGCGAGCGGGGGTACGAGTTATGTCTCCGCTACTGCTGAAGACCTGCCTCCCTCACCCGGCGCCTGGTCAGGCTCCAGCCGGACGAATTGTATTCAGTATATCGGGGAGTTCGGGTACAAGCAATTTCCTACTTAGGCAGCAGCCCGCGGCGCGGCTTCTGCCTTCTGGATCCGCTCCCGAACCGGGGCGAAAGTCGAAGCGTTAGTTCTTCGGAAGCACTTGGCGCAACGGACAGGATGCAGAAATAGCAGGGGCAAAACGTATCTTTCCAACAGGGTGCGAGGCCGGGAACGAAATGCCTCTGACGTACCGCAATCGGGACACTGAAATCGGCTGATGAACAAGGTTTACACCTCCAATGCTTTCTGGCAGGCCAAACCAAGTGGCTCGGGAAGAAGTATAGCAGAGAACCGGGTCCAAGCCCCCCCTTCTGCGGTCGTATTGCACTTGTAAATCGGCCTTTGTGCATGCTAAGGTGCAGCGCGGATAAATTCAGGTTGTCTGGATAATGAAGCGATGAGCGATTCCAAGCCTGGCCCCGTTGAGGCTCCACGAAAACATCAGCCGTTCGTCCCCGAAACTCTGGAGATGAAAGAATTCACCTTGCGAGCCGTGCTGCTGGGGCTGTTTATGACCGTGATTCTGGGCGCTGCTAACGCCTATCTCGGCTTGCGCGCTGGAATCACTATCGCCGCAACCTACCCCGCGGCCGTGATCGGCATGGCCGTATTGCGCCTTTGGAAAGGAACTGTCCTGGAAGAAAACATTGCCCGAACTTCAGGAACTATTGGGGAGGGCATTGCCGCAGGAGCGATATTCACAATTCCTGCTTTCGTCTTCGTGGGAGCATGGACTTCATTCGGAGTCACGGACTGGAACACGTACTGGAAGGCGACGTTGCTGATCATGGTGGGGAGCATTCTGGGAGTCTTGTTTATCTCCCTGGTGCGCCGCGGGATGGTTGAAGATCCTGAATTACCTTTCCCGGAATCTGTCGCTGCGGCCGAAATTCACAAAGCCGGACGGCGCGGAGCTCAAGCCGCGAAATACCTCTTTTGGAACATCGGCGTGGGCGGCATTGTTTACTTATTGGGGCGTTTCGGGCTGTTCGCAGCCGACCAGGATATTCACTTCAATGTAGGGAACATTGGGCGTAGTCAAATCCGGCTGGGCACAACTGCTGACGCAAAGACACTGGCGGCTGGCGGCGCAAGCACTTTCGCAGCGCCGAGCGTCAGCCCAGCCTACCTGGGTGTGGGATACATCATTGGTCTACGGCTCGCCTCCATCCAGTTTGCCGGTGGCGTTTTGGCCTGGGGACTAATTGTCCCGCTGCTCATATTTCTTATGGGCCCCGGTCTGAAGCAATATCTTCCGGCTGACACTCCTGATGATTGGGCCGGGATGGCAGTGGCAATCTGGCGGTTCATCGTACGACCAATCGCAGTGGGAGGCATGCTGGTCGGGGCGGCTTACACGCTGATCAAGATGTACAACAGCCTAAAAATGGGTTTAGGCAGAGCTTTTGCCGACCTCCGCCAGACCTCCGCCGATCAAGCCAAACTCGCTCGTACAGAACGATACATGAGTTCCAAAACGGTGTTCGGGCTGATTGCAGTGATGTTTGTGCTCATGTGCTTTCTTTACATCCACATCTCAGGATTGAGGACGCCGGCGATCCTGGCGGCAGTAGTGATGCTGATTGTCGGTTTCTTTTTCGCCACAATTTCCGGCAGCTTGTGCGGCTTTATTGGTTCATCGAACAACCCGGTTTCGGGTCTCACCCTGTCGACGTTACTTATCGCTGCATTGCTGATGGTTTCTCTCGGCGTGACCGGGTCGTCAGGAGTCACCACAGTACTGGGAGTAGCCGCGGTGGTTTGTGTTTCATCCTCTGTGGCCGGCGAACTCCTGCAGGACTTTAAAGTGGGATACATTCTCGGCGGGACCCCGGCAAAAATTCAGACTGCGGAACTGATTGCAGTTGTGGTTGCAAGCTTGGTGATGTATTTCCCACTGGCGCTTCTGAATACTGCATTCGGTTTTGGCTCGCGCCAATTGGCTGCGCCGCAAGCCGGACTCATGGCTGCACTTGCACAGGGAATCGTCGGCGGAAATATGCCTTGGCCGCTGGTGGGCGTTGGCATCTTTTTCGGAATATCGATGATCATGATGCAGGTGCGCAGCCCAATGCTGGTCGCGGTCGGAATGTATCTGCCGTTCGAAACAACATTCGCGATTTTTATCGGCGGGGTTTTTCGATCGCTGGGAGATTGGATATCAAAACGTAGAGCATTCAACGACGCGCAACGCGCACGGGTTGAAAACGCGGGAGTGTTGACGGCATCCGGTCTCATCGCTGGTGAATCGGTCTTTGGTCTTCTGTGGGCGGCGGTAGTCGCGTTGTCGCTTTCGCAGCAGCATTGGTTACATGCTGCAGCCGCATGGGCTTCCCGTGTTACGTCAACCACCATTTTCAAACATCCGGGATACAGCGCAGGGCTCATCGTAATGGCACTTCTCGCAGCACTGATGATAGCTTTACCCTTGACCGCTGCCGGCGATCCCAGCGAGCCCGCACCGCCAACTGCGATGATGTAGGCGCAAGGGGCGTAGTACACAAGCCAGTCTACGAGCTGAATTCCATCGGTGTACCGTACTATCTCTTAGTGGTTCCTGCTTCCATGTCTATTGCTGAAAACATTGCGCGAGTGCGTGAGCAAATATGCGCCGCCGCGCTCCGGGCAGGGCGCAAACCCGAGGAAATTCAATTGATGGCGGTCACGAAGGAGGTTTCTGCGGATCGCATCAGGGAAGCACACTATGCCGGCGTGCAATTGTTCGGTGAAAATCGCGTGCAGGAGTTTCAGGCAAAACAGGGCGCTCTGCGCGATATTGCGGCCGCGAAATGGCACATGATTGGTCATTTACAAACCAACAAGGCTCCACGAGCGGCAGAGCTTTTTGATGCGGTTGACTCCATCGATTCAGTTCGACTGGCGCAGAAGTTGAATTCGGCCGCGCAGCAATGTGGTAAGAGGCTTCCAGTCCTTATCGAGATCAATGTCGGCGGAGAGCTGTCTAAGAGCGGAATAGCGCCGGATTCGGCGGAATTGGAACAGTTGCTCGGCACGGCTACTGAACTACAGTCGCTGGAATTTTGTGGGCTGATGGCAGTGCCACCATACAGCGATGATCCAGAAGAGTCTCGGGCGTACTTCCGGCAGATGAAGCAACTCGTCAGCGAGATCTCCAGGCGACAGGTAGCAGCGGTCCGCATGGAAGTCCTCTCAATGGGCATGTCTCACGATTTTGAGATTGCCATCGAAGAGGGTTCAACTTGCGTTCGCGTGGGCACCGCGATCTTTGGTGAGAGAAAACCGGGGCGGGGCAAGGCTTGAAAGCACGATCCATTCGCCCACTCCTCGTGGCCATCTTGCTGATAGTGGCAGGGCGAGGACTTGGCCAGAGCGCGGCGACATTAGACATTTCTCCAGCCACCGTTAGCTTTCCGAAATTGCAGGTTGGCTCGCAGCGTCCGCCGCTGACGCTCACACTCAGCAATCCTGCGAGTTCGACGATTCAGTTACAGGAGATCATCATCTCTGGAATCGATTTCACTCAAAGCAATGACTGCGGAGAAGAGCTCGCCTCCGGGACAAAGTGCTCGATCCAGATTGTGTTTAAGCCCGCGACTTCAGGGGAGCGGCTTGGCAATCTCGAGATCATCGCATCGGACCGGAATGTGCCCCATTTCGTCGCGCTGACCGGAATCGGGGAGTAGGTTTAGTACGCCCAATACGGGCCCGAGCCAGCCGGCGATTCGAAGGCCACAAAAACATTTCGTCCGAAAAAGAATGGCAGCCCCCAATCGAATAGTCCTGGATTAGGCCCGCCAAGTGTGGGGAAAACGAATGCGGTCGCGTTCGAGAACAGCTGATTAGCGTTGTCAATGGTGAAATGTACAGTGCTGGTTGCGGCCGATCCGGACCCAGCGTTGTTGGTGGCGGTGAGGTCCATCGGCGAGTCCGGACAGTAGAAGCCCTGTGCCGGACTGGCGCAATCGGTTAATCCGGTAGCACTGGTGTTCAGGAAGAAATACGCATTCGATCCGCTGTCGAGAAAACCTTCATATGTAGCGCCGTTGAAAAGCGTCTTCAGGTTCCCGTTGTTGTCGGGTCTGAAGATCTGGGCTGAGCCGAGCGCATTGTTTGATTGCGTGCCAATTCCAAAGATGAGCGACCCGCTAACGCTCGGCACGCTGCCAGGAACCGAAGGCAGTTGCACCACGACGCCGTTGTTGTCATGCGAAAAAAGCGCAACCGGGTTCTGCACTTGCTGAGTTGTACTCACTGCAACCACGCTACATGATGAACCGCTGCAGCCGTAGTAGAAGCCGGGGTTTTGAGACCCGGCGGTGGCACAGGCGCCTCCACAATCGGAGATAAAAAATCCAATACCCAGAATTCCATTTGCGCCCAAGCTCTTGAGGTCCTGCTCTGCAGGGCCGATCGCCTTGCAGGCAGCCGGAATGGCCGCGACACTGGAATCGACCACCTGGATGGGAACTGACGACGCTTTCTCACCTGCCATCATGATGTCTGCGTTCTTCACCGGCCCCCAAAGCACGCTATCCACAAATTGCGCGCATTCAACATTTGGATTTCCGCTGGCGTCGTTCTGTTGCGGCAGCGAGTTGTTCAATGTTCCGAGAGCGGAGGACAGAATACGCAATCCGAACGAACCAGTGTCCACCAGGACGCCATTGATGGGCTGACAGTTCGACGTTCCTGGTGCGCACACTGTCACCGTGGTAAACAAGCCGTTGGCATAATTACTGTCCGGACCGGCGTTGGCCACCACGGCCTGGGTATTACTAGCGGACGAACTTTGGGGAGAACTTCCGGAAGAATTTCGAGAGCCCCCGCCACCGCACGCTGTCGAGAACGTCAGTGCGGCAACAACGAATAAGCACAGCTGCGCGCGTGTACTAGCGGAGTTCATCACTGCTTACTCCTGATGGCAACTTGCTGCGCAGAAAAGCGCGCCCGACCACGTAACGCATGTGCCCGCCCGAATCAAACACCAAGTCTCCGGTTTCAATGTGAGCACCACGACCGCGGTGCACGGTCTGCGATGCTGCAGTCATGTATTCGTCGAAGTGACTACCCAGCAACTGCCTGAGATCGGGCGGGAAACCTTGCCACGTCACCGCGAACACTGAGCCCGCAGGTGACACGTATTGGCGAATGGTGCTTCCACTTTGCGTCTGCATTTCATGGACCGAGTAAAGCTGACGCGCAACCACGCGGGTAGAAGCTTTTAGATGTACCTGATCGGCTTGAACTGAGGAGACGTCGTCGCCCAGGCTGGCAAGCGCCGGTGATACGAGTAACAGCACGAATGCGAGTGAAGTATACGGCCGCAAAGCGACTCTTTTCCGGATCTTTGTAATGTAATGCACAGCGCAACCGAGCGCTGGACGGAGTCACGCGACGGAGATTGGATTTATGTTCACTCTTGAGGGTTGCTTTACAGACGATTGTAAAAAGTTTGTTACTTCAGGGGTCTTAGGCTTCAGAAGGAGAGTAGCTGGCGGGCGAATATGCAGTTAGTGCGGCGAAACGGGTTGCAGGAGAGGAGTAATTTCCCCAGTCTTCCGGGGTGGGAGCAAGGCACCACAAATTTCCGGGAGAATCCACGCCGATGCCCACCATCCAGAATTTGCTTCCGGGCGATGGCGGCAAGTTACATGCGACCCGAGCGATCACGCTGCCCCCGCCGGGCAGCCCTTCTACCCGGACTCGAAGGCCCGGTTTCAGTGCGCGGCCAAAACGAACTCCGCAACCCCGGGGGTTTACCAGTACTGTGTGGCAATTCTCTGAAAAGCGAATCTCGGGATCAATGCTGGTGAGGCGCAGTGGGATCTGTGCTCGTACGCGCGTTCCGTACCGCCGTTGCAGTAGAGTACTCACCTGACTATCAGTCTAGGCCAAATGTATCGGGACGATGCAAGAAATCAATTGCTTACAACATGTGCGAAGAAACGAAAGTAATGGCAGGCCTGGCGGATGGACGGTCCAGAGCTAGTAATAGGACAACGTCCCGAGCTGCCGTGCCCGGCGAACTGTCCAGGAAAAGAAAGCAATACTGACGGGAAGAAGCAGAGCAGCAAATAAAGCGAGCGTCCGCAACTCTGTCTGCAACAAGGGAGAAGTTAAGGGCTGAAACATCGCCAATCGCATGCCCGTCAAAGAATGCGTGAAGGGCAGCAAGTTAGAGAGAACGCGGGCCGGGCGAGGCAATGCGGAGACGGGAAACAAGGTCCCAGCCATCAACCAGGAACATGAACCCAGCGCCCAAAGCACGGCAGAACCCTTCTGAATAGAAATCTGCAGAGTGGCGGCGATGATGCCGATCGCCACGGCAATAGCGACAGAAAGCGTAAACACAAATATCCCCGCCGCAACATTCGCGTGCGCACCGGGCGCGAAAATGATTATTCCAAGTCCGGCATAGATGAGAAGTTGTATGAAGGCGCTGGCAAAGGCCGAAATAGTGCTGAGCGCAAGCAGAGTTGAAGGCCTGGTGGAAGTCGTCATTAGTACTTCCAGGGTTCCACTCTGCTGGGCTTCCTGAATGCTTCGCAGAAAGCTGTACATGCCACTAAGCAGGAAGGTGTAGAAACCTGTCCCGACTAACAGGTAGACGAAATACGGCATGCCCTCGGGGCGATACTGTGGTCCGACGGCTCGCGACAGGTAATAAAACGTTGCCAACTGCACGGCCGGGGCTACCGCATTCATCACGAAGCCATTGCGGTAGCGCAAAGAGGTGAGCGCGTCTTTCTTGAGAACGGCTGCGGCTTTGTCCAGGATCACGCCGGCACCTCTTCCATCCATGGCTGTGCATAATCACCGGTTAGGCTCAGGTAGTAGTCGCGGAGACCTTCGACCGTCAATCCGCTGGCATCGCGCAGATCCAGCAGTTCACCTGTCCTGAGCACCATAATGCGATCGGCAACAGCAATAGCTTCGGCGAAACTGTGAGTAGCCAGAAGGACCGTAATTCCCGAGTTGCGCAAATCACGAAGCAGTTCCCAGAAACTCATAGCTGCTGAAGGGTCGAGGCTGCGCGTTGGCTCATCGAGCACCAGAATGGATGGATTCTTGATGAGTGCCCGCGCGATCCCCAGCCGCTGATACATGCCGGAGGAGAGCTTCATTACTTGTTTGTTTGCGGCGTCGGCAAGGTCAACGTCGGCCAAAACCGAGTTCACACGGGCTGCGCGCTCACGCCGGGGAACATCCTCAAGAGCCGCGAACAAATCGAGGTTCTCGCGCGCAGTAAGACGAGGGAAAAAGGAACGTTCGGCAGCCAGGACTAGCCCAACTTGCCGGCGAACCTGTCGCGACTCCTTTCGCGTATCGAACCCGTTCACCAAGACGCGGCCTCGGTCGGGCAGCAGCATGGTGGAAATCAGCTTCAGCGTCGTGCTTTTCCCGCTGCCGTTCGGCCCTAGGATGACGAGAATCTCGCCGGAGGGGATTTCCAGTGAAAGGCCGCGCAGAGCATAGGTTTCGGCTGAGCGCTGCCGCGAAAAAAAGAACCCGCCACGGCGAAAAACTTTGTGAACGGAATCGAAGACGATGCTTTGCATTGAGGGCGGCGGTTCACGAACAGGCACTTCTGAAAATCCGTTTACCGTAAGAAGATTCTAGGTACAGGAGCGCCGTCTGCGAGCGAAGAATTAACAGGCGCACATACTTAGTTCACAGGAGGCTCTTTGGCAGCAGCGGCGAACCTTCGGCATGGGCCGGTGCCCCTTGGGCCCGCGGCCAGGCAGCCGGAATTCGAATTGTTGCTCGCATGCTGTGGAAAGGCAGTCAGCGACTCGGAATTGGCTGCGCTGCTGCGGACGCCGATCAGGTGGGAGCGGCTTCTGAGCCTTGCGCAGCGGCACTGCGTGATTCCCGCGGTCTTTAATCTCTTGCAGGACCGGCCCGACGTGCCCGCCAGCATTCAATCTGCGGTCAAGGCGCGCTTTCAACGGAACGTCCGAAATGCCTTGCGTTTTGCCGCCAAGCTGAGTGAGATCCTGCAAAAGTTTGAGCGCTCTGGAATCGAGGTGCTGCCACACAAAGGGCCGGTGCTGGCCCAGTTTCTGTTTGGCGACGTGACCATGCGGCAGTTTGGGGATCTTGATTTGTTGATTCGCGGCAGAGATATCCCACGAGCTCGAGCTGCGCTTCAGGAACTCGGGTACGAGCCAAACCTGCAGCTTTCTGCACGACAGGAGAGAGCTTACCTGCGTTCGGGATACGAATACGTTTTTGGATGTGATGCCGGAAAGTATCTGATCGAGTTGCAATGGCAAATTTTGCCGCGATTCTATTCAGTCAGCTTCGATATGGATGCGTTGTTTGCGCGCTCGGTTGAGACTGAGTTTGAAGGCCAACGTGCACGCATGCTTCGAAAAGAAGACCTGGTGCTGGTCGCATGCGTCCATGCCGCGAAGCATGAATGGTCGCGGTTGGGCATGCTCCGCGACATCGCTGCGATTGGCCGACTTGATCTGGATTGGAATCGGGTCGAGCATGAGGCGCGGCGGCTGGGCATTTTGCGAATTTTGCTCATCTCGCTCTTGCTTGCGCGAGATTTGCTTGGATACCAGCTGCCCGATATTTTCCGTGTAGGTGATGACATAGGCATTTGCGAGCAGTTGGCCGACGGTTTTCAATGCAGACTGCGCAATGGCGACCAGCCCGATACCGATTCACTCGACTATTTCCGCACGATGCTACGGCTGCGGGAACGCTGGCAAGATCGTGCGCGATTTGCATTCAGGCTGACTCTTACGCCAAGTGTTGGGGAGTGGCAAACCCTTTCCATTCCCGATCGGCTGTTTCCCATGTATCGCGTGGTGAGAGGCATCAGGCTGCTGCGAAGGTTTTTAAGGGGGCCTAGGCTTTGAATATCACACTTATAGCGACTCAAATCTCGGGTACGAGCACCAGCGTCATGGGTGGATTGCCATTCGGATCACTTCGGCGAGGTGCAGCGTACTTCTTCCGGTGCATTGCTGAATCTGTTCGCGACAACTGAATCCGTCGGCGATGATGAGCCAGTCAGAGGGCGCACTGCGTACGGCCGGCAGAAGTTCCAGTTCTCCGATGGCAAGGGACACTCCGTATTTATCTGCTTCGAATCCGAATGCGCCAGCCATGCCGCAACATCCTGGGGCAGGCATCTCGTAGTCGATGCCCAGGCGCTCTAGCACCCGTTCCTCGTCTGCCATCTTCATAATTGATTTGTGATGGCAATGTCCGTGGACCAGTGCCCGGCGCGGGCTTTGGGGAATTCGGAAATGTCGTGCTTTCTTTTCGAGAAACTCGCTTAAAAGGAAAACCTGTGACGAAAGCCTCTGGGCGCGATCATCATCGGGAAACAGGTTAGGCAATTCATCGCGAAAAACCGAAGCGCAGCTAGGTTCAAGCACGATGACTGGAGTGCCGGCGGCGATTTCTTGTTGCAGAGTGTCCAGAATTCTGAGAAGCAACTTCTTTGCGCGCTCTAGCATTCCGAAGTCGTAGAGCGGGCGACCGCAGCATACGTTGCCCGAAGGCAACTTCACCTGATATCCCGCGGCCTCGAGCACCTCGACCGCTGCAATGGCGGTTTCAGGATGAAAATAATTGTTGAAGGTGTCGGGCCAAAGAACGACGGCCTCAGCGCTCGGACTTGCCTTTGATCCCGCACGGCTGCGCCAGAACCAATCACGAAAATTCTGGCGCGCAAACGCTGGAATCTGCCGATGCGGCGAAATACCGGCGATTGCCTTGGCGAGGTTTCTCAGTCCCACGCTTTGGGTGAAGAAATTTGCCAGCCAGGGCACCGGAGCCGAAAGCCGCGCCCAGCAGTCAATCTGGCCGAATGCATAATGATTCAACCGGCGTCGGGTGCTTTCGTAGTAGTGCGAGAGAAATTCAGCTTTGTAAGTCGCGACATCCACGCCGACCGGGCAATCGCTCTTGCAGCCTTTGCACGAGAGGCACAGATCGAGTGACGACTTTACGTCCTCGTCCTGCCATTGTCCTTGAACTACTTCGCCCTGCGTCATCTCCCAGAGCAAGCGGGCCCGGCCGCGAGTTGAATGCTTTTCGTCTCGGGTCGCGCGGAAGCTTGGGCACATGACTCCGCCTTCGTATTGGCGGCACTTTCCAACACCAACACAGCGCAAAGTTGCCTGAGCAAGACTGCCATCGTCCTGGGGAAACTTGAAATGAGTTTGCGGCTGCCACGGATTGTAGGCAGGACCGAGGCGCAGATTGTGGTCCATGCGGTTGGGAAGCACGACTTTGCCCGGGTTCATATTCCAATCGGGGTCCCACAGGGCCTTGAAGCGGCGGAAAGCTTCCATCAGCTCCGGGCCAAACATTTTCGGCAAGAGTTCAGCGCGGGCTTGGCCGTCGCCATGTTCGCCGGAGAGCGAGCCGCCGTAGGAAAGCACCAGGTCTGCGGCTTGCTCCATGAAGCTGCGAAATTTTGTTATGCCGTCGGCAGAGTGCAAGTCGAAGCTCAAACGGTTGTGGACGCAACCATCACCGAAGTGACCGTACATCGAATACCGATACTGGTAGGAATCGGCGAGTTTTCTCAGGTCGCGCAGATATGCGCCCAGCTTATCGGGAGCTACGGCTGAGTCCTCCCAGCCCTCCCAGTTCGGCGGCTCGCCGGGAACATAGGTGACTGCGCCGAGTGCAGACTCGCGGACTTCCCAAACTTTTCGTGCTTCGTCTTTGTTCGTGATAACCCGCGTGGTGACCGGCTTCGTACCTCGGGCGAGCTTCTCGCTCAGGCGCTGGGCTTGCGATTCAGCTTCCGCCGCTGTCCATGCCCCAAATTCAGCGATCAGCCAGCCGCCGCCCTCCGGAAGCAGCGCGAGTCCGTCAGGATTGAGATTCTTTCTGCGTGTGCACTCGACCAGCCAGTTGTCCATTCCTTCCAGCCCGATTGGCTTGTGAGTTAAGACCTCAGGCACGAGATCAGCGCATTCGTAGATGTCCCGGCAGCCGATCACAAGCAGCACGCGTTCCGGCGGACTCTCGACCAGGCGGCAGGTAGCCTCAAGCGTGGTGACGCAGGTTCCTTCAGAACCGACCAGAGCGCGGGCGACGTGAAAGCCGTTTTCAGGCAGGAGAAAGTTCAGGTTGTAGCCGGACACGCGACGAGGAATATTGGGAAAACGCTGCCGGACCAAGTCAGCGTGTTCATCGCGAATCGCTTTCAGCCCTGCGTAAATCTCACCGCGTCGTCCGCCTTGGGCAATAATGCTTTCAAGTTCTGCCTCGCTGGTCTGCCCCACGCGCATGAGCACACCGTCGTAGGTGAGGACTTCAAGTTCCTCAATGTTCACGTCCGTCTTGCCAGACATAACTGAGTGCACACCGCAGGAGTTGTTGCCGATCATGCCGCCAATAGTGCAGCGGCTGTGCGACGCCGGGTCGGGACCGAAGGTCAGGTTGTGCTTTTCGGCGGCTCCGCGCAGGTGATCGAGAATCACTCCCGGCTGGACGCGGGCGATGCGGCGCTCGGGATCAAGCTCGAGGATCTTCGCCATGTATTTCGAAAAGTCGAGGACTACGGCGAGGTTGCAGCATTGTCCCGCTAGCGAAGTGCCTCCTCCACGGCAGAGCACCGGTGCATTGTGCTGGCGGGAGATGGAGATCGCGGCGATGACATCATCGGTGTCTCTGGGAAGAACCACACCGATTGGAACCTGCCGGTAATTGGAAGCGTCGGTTGCATAGAGAGCGCGGCTGCCATTGTCGAAGCGGACCTCGCCGCTGATCTCGCGGCGCAGAGCGGCTTCGAGTGACTTCGACCGTTCGTCGGTTAGCGTTTGCCCGGGCGTCACAGGTTGTTATTTGAAGAGCGCGAACGACTGACGACACGAAGGTACACGAAGTAAACCTTCGGCGCCTTTCAGATTTTATCCCGCGTAGCGCGATGAGTAATCAGTCAGACTGAGGATCAGTAGCAGGAGAAGCCAACATACGGATCCAATCAAGAGAGGCTTGACCATCTTTTCATGGCTGTACTTCACATGCATGAAGATGAGCACGACGACCGAGGCCTTAAAAGTTGCAATCAAGAGGGCAACCACGGTATTGGCGTCTATACCGTGAAATGTGCCGAGATCGACTCGAGCTACTAAAGCGGTAACCACTGTCCCAACGATCAGGACCAGCCAGATAAACCAGTACAATTTCGCTGAAACGATATGCTCTGAAGGCTCAGTCATAGGGTGCTCTCAACTTATCGGCTTACGATCGATCAGATACAGCAAGGGAAACAAGTAGATCCAGACAATGTCCACGAAATGCCAGTACAGGCCCGCGATTTCAAGGGGAGTGTGATACTCCGGCGTAAACCGCCCCTTGTGCGCCATCCAAGTGACCACACCGAATAAACCCACGCCGATGAGCATGTGGATAGCATGCATGCCAGTCAGGGCGAAATACAGAGAGTAGAAAACCTTCGTATGCTGCTGGATCTGTGCCTCGCGAGCCCGCAGCTTTACCGGGTCATTCTCGACCTTGTCGATGCCCAGCAGATGCTTGTTTTCCTGGATCAAGTCCCCTTCGCCGCCAACCACGTTGTAGTCAAAAGTGGGGATGTGGTGCTCGCGGTATTTGTCGCTCCATTCCTTAGTTTTGATCCCTAAAAATGCCAGACCAAAGACCAGGGTTAAGAGCAGCATTCTGACCTGCATCTTGCGATTACCGAGTTGCGCGGCACGCACCGACATGGCCACGGTCAAGCTGCTGCAAATCAGGACAGTCGTATTAAACGTGCCAATTGGTAGCGAAAGGCTCCGGCTGGCAGCGGCGAACTCGGGGAAGTACCAGCGCCGGTAAATCAAATAGGCGCAGAACATGCCGCCGAAGAACATGATTTCAGTCCCCAGAAACCACCACATGCCAAGCGTAGCGGCGTTGCGCTGCTGCTCGACATCGGCGAAGTGGTGCCGCAGTTCGGGACGTTCCTCGTGTTCAACGGCGAGCGGGGCTTCGCCGATCGTGTGACTATCGCTCAAGTGTCACCTCTTCGGGCAGCGGCATTTTCTCGTATTCGTAAGCTTCCCAGGTCACTTCAGGAATTTCGTCAAAGTTAAAGGTTGGCGGCGGCGATGCCGTCCTCCACTCCAGGCCGGTTGCCTGCCAAGGGTTGTCCGGCGCCGGTTTGCCGTAGCGCAACGACCAGAACAGGTAAACCATTGGGAGTAGATAACCCACGGCCAGAATACTGGCGCCGGCTGTCGAGAGCACGTTCAGGGCCTGCCACTCCGGCATATGCGAATAGTCCCAGTAGCGGCGCGGCATTCCCACATAGCCGAGAATGAACTGTGGGAAGAATGTCAGATTGAACCCGATGAAGACGATGACCGCGGCCAGCCGCCCCCAGGATTCCGGATACATCCGGCCGGAAATCTTGGGCCACCAGAAGTGGATGCCGCCCAGGAAGCCCAGCACCGCGCCACCGACCATCACGTAATGAAAGTGCGCGATCACGAAATATGTATCGTGCACGTGCACGTCGACGCCGAGCGTTCCAAGAAAGACACCGGTCAGGCCGCCGATAGTGAACAGCCCGATGAAGCCCATGGCGTAAAGCATGGGGGTTGAAAACGAGACGGAACCCTTGTACATGGTCGCGGTCCAGTTGAAGACCTTGATGGCTGACGGGACCGCGACAAGAAAGGTAAGGAACGAAAACACCAGGGCGGCGTAGACGGAAATTCCAGCCACGAACATATGGTGCGCCCAGACCAGAAATCCGATCGCGGCAATCGCAATGCTCGACATCGCTACAAAGTGATATCCAAAGACGCGCTTGCGCGAAAAGCAGGGCACGATTTCGCTGACCACCGCCATTGAAGGAAGAATCATGATGTAGACAGCGGGATGCGAGTAGAACCAGAACAGGTGCTGGAAGAGCACTGGGTCGCCGCCTCGGGTGGGATCGAAGATGCCGAGGTTCAAGGTCCGCTCGAGCGCGACCAATACCAGGGTAATCGCGATAACCGGCGTGCCCAGCAGCATGATGATGCTGGTTGCATAGTGCGACCACACAAACAGCGGGAGGCGGCTCCAGGTCATACCGGGCGCCCGCATGCGGTGAACGGTAACCACAAAATTCAGGCCGGTCAAAATAGAGGAGAACCCGGCAATGAAGATGGCCAGTGCCGCTTCCACTACGTGGGTATTGCTGAACTGGCTGGAAAACGGCGTGTAGAAGGTCCAGCCGGTATCGACGCCGCCGCTGGCCAGGCACCACAGATAAAGGGCGGCAGCAGCGATGTAGATGTACCAGCTCAACAAGTTAATTCGCGGGAAAGCAAGGTCCTTGGCTCCCACCATCATGGGAATCAGGAAGTTCCCCAGCGTCGCCGGAATGGACGGCACCAGAAAGAAGAAAACCATGATCTGGCCGTGCATGCTGAACGCTTTGTTGTACATGTCGGCGGTGAGCAAGTCTCCGGCAGGAGTCAGTAACTCTAACCGGATGAGCAAGGCGAAGAACCCGCCAATAAAGAACATGGCGGTGATGGAGATGAGGTATAGCAGGGCGATGCGCTTGTGGTCGGTGGTGAAGAGCCACGAGCGAATGCCGTACTCGGCGTTGATGTAATTCTTCTTTTCGACGCTTACTGCAGTGGTTGCCATTTTTGCTAATCCCTTGGTTCTGTCGCCAGCCCCGGAGTGTTGGCCGAGGTCCCGGCTGCTCCCACCGGCGGCGGATTCAACGATTTGATGTAGGCCACCAGCGAGTTCAACTGCTCTTCATTCACTTGTCCTTGCCACGAAGGCATAATCGGCTTGAAACCGGAAACCACCTTGGCTGCGGGCGAAAGGATGGATTCGCGAATGTAATTATCGTCGGCGGTCACAACCCGACCGTCTTCCAGTTGCACCGGATTGCCATAGACCCCGCGGAGGTTCGGCCCGCGGCCCTGGACCTCCATGTTGTGGCAGGTATTGCACCCGAGCTGCTGGAACAACGTGTAGCCATCCTGCGCGAGCGACCCAACCGGCGCTGAGCCGGTCACCCAAGCCTGATAATCAGTAGCATTCATGACGTAGACTTCGCCGATCATCCCGGAGTGCATAGTCCCGCAGTACTGCGAGCAAAAAAGATGATAGGTACCCGGCGTGGTCGCCCGGAACCACAGAGTCGTGTACCGGCCAGGGAGGACGTCCTGCTTGATGCGGAATGCGGGAACGAAGAAGCTGTGGATGACGTCCTGCGAGGTCATGATCAGCTTGATGTCTTTGTTGACGGGCACGTGCAGCTGGTTGATTTCGCGCATGCCTTCGATGTGCTGGAGCTTCCACATCCACTGCTTGCCCACAACGTAAATCTCAGTCGAATCGAGAGGCGGAGTACGGAGATCAAAGTAAAGCACTGCGCCCCACACGAACACCACCATAAAAATGCCGAGCGGAATAATTGACCAGGCAATTTCCAGAATCAGCGAACCTTCGATCGGCTGCGCCTCGCGGCCATGGCGGCGCCGGTACTTCATGCCGAAGATGAGAATGGCGGCCGCGATCCCAAACGTTGCCACCGCCGAAATCACGATCAGAAAAATGTAGAGCAGGTCAACGGGCAACGAGTGCGTTGAAGCGCTGGCCGGCCAAAGTGGAAAGTTATCGAACATAGTGGTGAGACCTGTTCAGCTCCTGAAGGTCATTTTTCGGGCTGCGGCGAATCAAAAGGGCCAGCAAAATTCCAATGGACAAGATCGTCAGGCCCCCGCCCAGCTGCAAAATATGGCTGACGATCGCGCCGTACTTCCCCGACTGGGGGTCGTAGTGATAGCAGTACAGGATGAGCTGGTCGACCAGCGTGCCAATCTGGTTCTGCGAAGCCTGGATCAGCCCGAGGCGCATGTCAGTGGGCGGATACTCAATGCCGAAGTAATACTGCGAAATTTTGCCTTCCGGCGTCACGATCATGATCGCTGTGGTGTGAGCGAACTGATCGGTTTTAGGATCGTATTCGTATTGAAATCCGACCGCTTTGGTGAGCGCGTCAATTGATTGCTGCGAGCCGGTCAGGAAATGCCATCCTTCAGCTGCGCCCGGCCGCTTATAACTTTTCAGCGCGATCGCCTTTTTCTGGGTGGCAGTTCCCGGCGTGTCCTTGGGATCAAAGCTGACAGTCAGGACATTGAATTGATTACCGGCGTCGAAACGGAGGGCGCGCAGTGACCCGGTAAGTCCGGCCAGAACTTCGCTGCAGAGCATGGGGCAACGGTAATAAACCATGCTGAGGATCACCGGCTTTTTGCCAAAATAGTCGCCGAGTTGTACCGTCTTGCCGGTTTCATCACGGAAAGACAGATCCAGCGGGAGTTGCTGGTTGAGGTGCTGCTCGATGCCAACGTTCTTCAGGCCCGGCGGGCGCACGTTGGCGGGCGGCGACATGATTCCCTGGCCCATGCCCTGGGCGAGGGCGGAGATGGCGGAAAGGAGGATTAGTGCTGCCAAAGTTATTGCCTGTGGAAACACGGGAAGGGCACGACTTTTAGTCGTGCCGACAACCGTGAGCGCGGGATTTTCGGCACGACTAAAAGTCGTGCCCTTCCCGCTCGTGCCCTGACCGGGCTTTCCCTTGGTGCAGTCGGAGGAAGTGCTCTCTATCAACATCGAATTGTAAAAACCACTGCTCACTTCTTTTTTCCTTTGGTTTCGTTTTGCGGTTGCTGAGCGGGAGCGTTTTGCATGCCGCTAGTATCCGAAGCCATGGCCGCCGCACGCGCCAGATTCACCGGTGAGAGCGGCATAGTCCCAGCCTTTGGTGTGGTCGGCAAACCCTGTTGTGCAATCTGTTTCATCGCCTGCTCAATCGGGATGTGGACGACCCCGGCATTCTGGTCTACCCAGCCGGTGCTGTTGAGTTTTTGTTCTTCGGCAAGCCGAAATCCGTTCAGTTCGGTGCGCTCGTCATCCTCGAGCCGCGGCTCAGGAAATTTCTGTATGGTTGCTGGACTTGCATTACGGGTGTCCTGCTCAGACTGGACCATAGGGCTGACTGGCGCCTGGTGCTTGCGATTGTAGGCATCGAGGAAATGGAACATTCCCCAAACAACGTAATACGTGACCACACCAAAAATCGCGAGAGAGACCAGAAACCCGAAAATAGAACGCGACCCCAGGTCCTGGCGCTCGAAGCCGAGATCGTTCCCAGGGTGATCTGGGTGAAGCTTGTCGCGGTGATCACTCATGGGCGACTCCCGCATAGTCCAAAAATTCCTGCGCGTGCAGGTCGTAAACCGGCAGCAGCGGCCGCGTCCGCAGGTTATGGAAGAACGTGGCCAGCCAGAGTCCGCCAATCGCGACTGGGACCAGCAAGTCGATCAGGTATCCCCAGCGAAACGATGCCACCGGATTAAATACCGGCTCGATGTACCAGAACAAATCGACGAAACGCATAAACAGCAGCCACACCGCCAACCAGACCAGCCGGCGCGGATCGCGTTTGAATGATCGCGACAACAGCATCAGAAACGGTATTCCGAAGTGAAATACAACCAGCCCGAGCCCAACTATCTGCCATCCCGCGCTCAAACGCCGCGCGTAGAAACGAATTTCTGCCGGCAAGTTCCCTGCCCAGATGATCAGCAATTGCGAAAAGCTAAAGTATGCCCACAGCAGAATGAAGGTCAGCATCAGCTTGCCGTGATCGTGGACTTCCTTCGGCTTCAACCATGAAGCCACCGGCTGGTAGCGCACCAGAATGCGTTCAACCACAACCATCAGACACATTGCCGAAAGGCATTCGCCAGCGATGATGATGAATCCGAAAATGGTCGAGAACCACTTGGGATCGAGCGACATGACCCAGTCGATCGAGGCGAAGGTAATGGTGAAGGCGTAAAGAATCAGCCCCGGCGCAGCTATTTTGCGAAAGCGCGGGCTCAGGTTCTGGATCGGCGGACTGTCCTGTTCGACCGACCAGCGGTTCAGAATGAACGACAATGTGAGCCAAATCGCGAAATAAATCACGGCGCGGCCCGCGTAACCGCCCGGGTTCAGATACGAGTGACTCATCATGACCAGGTGCTTGTCGTTCTGGTCGGGATGCAACCACGTTCCGTACAGATGCGGAATGCCTGCAGCGGCAATAGGAAGAAAGAGAATGAGCATCAGCGGCAAGACTTTCATGGCCGCTTCAAGCTGGCGGCGAATCACCATGCCCCACTTGCCACCGGTGAGGTGCTGGATCAACAAGAACGCCATGCTGCCCAGGCTGATTCCCAGCCAAAACATAAATCCCAAAAGATAGGCATGAAAAAACTGATCGCGTGTGGCGGGAAGCATCGCGGTGATCAGCGAAAGTACACCCAACACAAGCCCCACCCCCAGCGAACGCTGGTAGATGGTCTGCGCAACCTCCGGCGCCATCAACTCACGATTTGTAAGGCGGGTCGCCGTCATTTCTGCCTTTCTCCGGTTTGCTCCGGCGTCTCAATCCCCTTTTCAGCAGGGGATGGCGGGAGTGGCATAGCCGGCGTGGCCCCTGATCCCGGCTCTTCAAATTCGGGCGCAGCTTTTGGAATCTGCTGACCCTGGGCATCGGCAACGGTCGCGTTCTGGCTCAGTTGCAACGCGCGAATATAAGCAACGATGCACCAGCGGTCGCGCGGCGGAATCTGTGAAGCGTAATCGGGCATGGCGCCGAAGCCTTCCGTTATCACGTGGAAAAAATATCCCAGCGGGGCTTTGCGCAACCGTTCATCATGATAGGTGGGCGGATGCCGGAAGCCTCGCTGCGGGATCATTCCGTTTCCGTCTCCGGTCCGCGAATGGCACGGTGCGCAGTAAATGTTGAAGCGCTCGCGTCCGCGATCCAGATCGGCCTGGGTGACCGCGAAAGGCATGTAGTCGCCGGGACTGTCGCCCATCTTCCCGGTGTAGAAATATGTGTCTTCGTGAAATTCGCCGCGGGCGACCGTGCCCTCGACCGGCGGACGGGCCGAACGCAGATCGGGATAGAAGTCACTCTTCGCCAGCGGCTTGAAACGCGGCTGGTCGTGCATGTCCTGGCGGCAGCCGGCAAGGATGAGGACCCCGAACAGTCCGGCATACGTTCCCACCCTACGAACACCGCGTAAGGCGGGCCACCCTGTAACCTGTGATCGGAGGGACGCCATTTTAGCTGGGCACCTCTGCGACTGAGATCGGATCCAGACCTTCGAGGAACTGCCGGGTGCGAACCGGGTCGTAATTCTTGTCGGTTGAAAAAATGATGATGAAAAATTTGTCTCTTGATGCCGCATCAAACTGCGGAACGTTGAACACCGGATGATATGGCATTGGCAGCCCATTGAGCGCGATCATGCCAAACACCGCTGAAAGGCCAGAAAACAAAATCGTCATCTCGAAGGTGACGATGATGAACGACGGCCAGGAATGGAACGGCCGACCGCCGATATTTGTGGGGTAACTGATGGTATTAATCCACCACTGCAAGACGTACGCGGCTGTCCCGCCGAGCAGGCCACCGATCAGGCACACCAGAGCAACGCCGTTCTTCTCAAAGCCAATGGCTTCCGAGAGTTCTTCGAGCGGAAACGGCGAGTACGCGTCGATTTTGCGATAGCCCGCCGCATGCACGCGGTGCGCCGCCGCGATGACAGTATCAACGGTATCGAACTCTGCCATCAGCCCGTAAACTTTGAGGTCCTTCATTAGTCGTGGACCTCCTCGGGGTGCGCGACTGTGACTTCAGCCTGCGGAATCAGCGTCTTCAATTCAGAAATCGAAACTGCCGGCAGCACGCGTAAAAAGAGGAACATGCAGGCGGTGAAAAATCCTAAGGTGCCAACCAAAATCGACCAGTCATTCCACGTGGGGTAGTACTGGCCAAACGAAGAGGTCACGAAATCGCGCGTCAGACTGACGACGACGATGATAAAACGCTCAAGCCACATGCCCACCAGAACGTCGAGTGAAATCAGGAACAGCCAGAGGGTGTTGGTGCGAATGCGCCTGACCCACAGTAACTGGGGCACGACGATGTTGGTAAACAAGAGCAGGAAATACCAGAAAGCGTAGGGCCCGTGCAGGCGGTTCCAGCGCAGAAAAGCTTCATACGGATCGCCGCCGTACCAGTTAACGAATGCCTCGATCGCGTAGCCGTAAGCGACGATCCATCCCGTGGCCAGCATGACCATGGCTGAGTTCTCGATGTGACGGTCGGTGATGAAGTCTTCGATGTTGTAAAACTTGCGGATCGGAATCGCCAGCACCAGCACCATGGCGAATCCGGAATAGATTGCGCCCGCCACGAAATACGGCGGGAAAATGGTAGTGTGCCATCCCGGAACAATGCCGATGGAAAAGTCGAAGCTCACAACCGTGTGCACGGAGAGCACGAGTGGCGTCGCTAAACCGGCCAGGAGCAGATACGCCGTCTCGTAGCGGTTCCAGTGGCGGACCGAGTTGCGCCATCCCATGGCCAGCGAGCCATAGACGAACTTCAGATAAGGATTGGTGGTCTGGTCGCGCATGCTGGCAAGATCTGGAATTAATCCAACAAACCAGAACACCAGCGAAATCGTCAGATAGGTCGAAACCGCGAAAACGTCCCACACCAGTGGGCTGCGGAAATTCGGCCAGTAGCTCATGGTGTTCGGATACGGAAACAGCCAATAGAACAGCCACGGGCGGCCCAGGTGCAGCAGCGGGAACATGCCAGCACAGGCGACCGCGAACAGAGTCATGGCTTCGGCGAAACGGTTGATGGAATTGCGCCAGGATTGGCGGAGCAGAAGCAGAATGGCTGAAATCAGCGTCCCGGCGTGGCCAATACCGATCCACCAAACGAAGTTGACGATGGCGAATCCCCAGCCGACAGGGATATTCACGCCCCAAACGCCGACGCCTTTATAGAAAAGCCAGCAGACCGCAAACAAAAACCATTGCAGAATTCCGAAGCACACCAACAATCCAAATGCCCAACCCAGCGTGACCGGGCGACGCAGCACGATGGATGCGATCTTGTCGGTGATCGAAGCAAAGGTGTGCCCCGGCTGGATTACCGGCGCTTTATGCTCGCCGACTTCGAGTTCTGTAGGTCTGGCCATGAAAAATTCAGCTTTTAACTCTTAGCTCTTAGCTTGTGAGCAACGAGCTGTGAGCTTGCTCATCGCTCGATGCTCATCGCTCTGCGTCTCACTTCTAAGAGCTTTTTCCCATCTCCGGATTCGGATTACGAATCTCAGCCAAATACGTTGTCCGCGGACGTGTATTCAAATCTGCCAGCAGTTCGTAATTACGGCTCTTTGCCTTCCACTTGGAAACCAGGCTGTTCGGATCATTAATATTGCCGAACACGATCGCGTTCGCCGGACAGGCCTGCTGGCAAGCCGTCTGCAACGATCCGATGATCGTGTTCTTTTCGTTCTGGTCCTCAGTGCGCTCGGCGTCGATACGATGCTGCGAAATTCGCTGCACGCAGTACGTGCATTTTTCCATCACGCCACGGCTGCGCACGGTAACTTCTGGATTGCGCGCCATCTTGAACTGGGGCGTGTCCCAATCCTGAAATAAGAAGAAATTGAAGCGCCGCACTTTGTAAGGACAGTTATTCGAGCAATAGCGCGTCCCTACGCAGCGGTTATAAATCATGTCGTTCAAGCCTTCGGTCGAGTGCGTAGTCGCACCGACCGGGCAGACCAGTTCGCACGGTGCATCCTCGCATTGCATACAGGGCAGCGGCTGGAAATAAGCCTTGGGATTGTCGCGATCGCCTTGATAGTAGGCATCAACCCGCAGCCAGTGCATGTGGCGTCCACGATTGACCTGGTCCTTGCCGACGATCGGGATGTTGTTCTCGGACTGGCATGCAATGATGCAGGTGTTGCAACCGACGCAGGAATTCATGTCGATTGCCATGCCCCAGGCGTAAGGTTCATTTAGCGCAGTTTGCTGTCGACGGGTCTCGTTGTAGAGGGTTTCCGTCGGCCGGTCCTCGTTGAAATCTGCGCCTTTCTTGTACTCTTCGAGAGTTGCGGTCTGAACCAGTTGACGCTGGTCCTCGCCGACATCCATCGTCTGGTAACCCTGCGTGCTGGCAAGGGTATATTTGCCGGCGATTTTCGTGACCTTCGCTCCAGTCGCGAACCAGGGAGCGTCGCTGGTGCGCAGCGTGTAGGTGTTGAAGCCCTGCTCGTTGCCGACACGGCCCGAACGCGTGCGCCCGTAGCCAAGAAAGACTGTAACCGAGTTGTCAGGATGCCCGGCCTGCACCCAGACGGGAAGATCCATGTGTTTGCCGTTTTCAAGTTCGACGCGAACCATGTCCATCTTGGTGACGCCCAAGCGGTCGGCCATTGCGGGACTCATCTGCAGCGGGTTGTCCCAAGTGAGCTTGGTCATTGGCTTGGGAAGTTCCTGCAGCCAGCCGTTGTTGGCAAATTGACCATCGTGGATGGAAGGATCGGGACGGAAAATAATTTCGGTCGCACCCTGAGCCGCGCTGGGGGCAGAAGCTGGGAAGTTCGTGTTCTTCGCGGAGATTTGTTTCGGCTGAGAAGTGGTGTCGTCAATCCAGCCCTGTTCGAGAGATTTGCGCCACCACATATCGAAGTCGGCGCCGCTGTGCTTGGATTTCCAGTAGTTCTGGACGAGCGAATAGCCGGTGGCCTGGCCCTGTCCTGCAAACAACGAGAGCAGTTCGATCGAACTCTTGCCGCCGTAGAGTGGAGCAATCAGCGGCTGCACAATGCTGACCGTACCGTCATAAGCGCGCGCGTCGCCCCAGGCTTCGAGGTAATGCGCTTCGTTCACATGCCAGTGGCAGAGTTCGGCAGTTTCGTCATTCTGCTGCCCGAGATGGATGCGCAGAGGGACATTGCTGTTCTTGAGCGCGTCGTGGAATTCAAAATCGGATGGCGCGTCGTAGACCGGATTGCCGCCGAGAATGACCAGCAACTCGACTTTGCCCGCGCGCATGTCGGCTATTAGTTCTTTCAACGAATCGTTCTGGTTGCTGGTGAAGTTGAGGACTGGATCGGTATAAAAAACGGTTTTGCCGACATTGCCGAGCTTTGAATTCCAGAGATGTGCGAAGGCATGTACGAACGGTGGCTGGTGATCCCCCGCGACCACGACGCTCGTTCCTTTGTGGCTCCCGAGATCGGTCGCCACAGTCTTGAGGAAACCAGACTCCTCGGAAGTCAAGGAATAGGGATTGTTTCCGGTGGAACCTGCTGCGATCGAGGATACAAACCGGTCGATATCACCGGCGCGCAACCGCAACCGATGGTCCGCCTTCGCTCCCGTCGCACTGGGGGTGCTCTCGATCACGTACAGGCGGCTCATCTTTTCGGAATCAGGGTCGCGGCGCTTGGCAAAATCGCGGGCGTAGCGCGTTTGGCCTGGATGTCCGGACTGCAGGAAATCTGCGTCGAGCGAGACGATCACGTCAGCGGCGTCGAGCTTGTAAATCGTCTCGACCGCCTGGCCGAAGGCCATGCGCGCACCTTCATAGACGTTGTCGCGATTGACCGGCTCGTAGAAGTGCCACTTGGCTTGCGGAAAATTCTTCTGCACCTGCTGCATTTGATCAGCAAGCGTGGGCGAAGAAAATGGACGCGACAGAATGCGAATGCCCGCGCCGCCCGACGCCTTTTGTGCAGCCAGCGGGGCCTGCATCTGTCCGGTGAACGTGCCCCAATCGCTGATGCCGCCCATGTAGAGCACGTTCTGCGAGCGATCAGGATCGTAAAGATCAAGCAGCGAGGCCTGTGCGAAAACATCAGTTGCTCCCTGCGTCGCCTGATGACGATCGTTGCCTTCGATCTTTATGGGACGAAATTCGCGGCTGGTGACCAGCAGCGGGGTCGCGTATCCGCCAAGCGTGAATGCGGTGGCGTAAAACTTGGGCACTCCCGGCGTGAGATTTTCCGGCTGGCGAACGTAAGGAACGATCGATTCGAACGGCTGCTTGGTGCAGGCAGTCATGCCCGCGAGCGCCAGCGACGATCCCATTAATTTGAGGAAGCCGCGCCGCGAAACTGCGTCCAGCCACTCGGACGCGCCTTTGGGGAACTCGCGGTGCATCATCTCCTTAAATTCCGGCTTGCCGGCAAGTTCTTCCAGGCTGCGCCAGAATTCGGGACCGTTCTTCTTTTGAATTTCAGCCGTGGCCGAGGCGAGTTCGAGCTTGTCCTTTTTGCCGGGACAAACTTCTTCGCGGTGCGGTTGGCCGGATTTTGGGTCGTTATTCATCTTCGGTCGTCCCTACGGGACTCAATCTCGTTTGTTCGCTTACCCAGCGCTTCCGCGCTGGGCTAAGTTGGCCCGCTCCTCCGGAGCTAAAGGCTAAGGCTAACAGCTGCCTTACCTATGGCACGTGTTGCAACTCGTAATATCGAGCACCGAGCGCAGATGATACTTCTGCGCCAGGTACTTGCCTAAATCCATTTGCTCGCTGAACGATTTCCCATCTACAACAACCGGCAAGTCGCTCGTCGGCTGCTGATAACGCATGTTAAAAACCTGATCACGCGGCCGCAGGTTCTTCTCCGGCCCGCGGTGACACTGGATGCACCATTCCATCTGCAGCGATGCGTAATTAAACATCAGGGGCATGCGGTCGACCGGCCCGTGGCAGGTGTTGCACCCCACACCTTTATTAATGTGAATGCTGTGGTCGAAATAGACAAAGTCCGGCAGATCATTTACGCGGTTCCATTCGAGCGAACGCCCACTGCGGAGACTTTCCCGCACCGGCTCAAGCAACGGTGCCGAAGTCCAGATCTCCGAGTGGCAGTTCATACAGGTTTTGGTCGGCGGAATTCCCGCGAAGCCCGAGGTCTCAACCGAGGTATGGCAATAGCGGCAGTCAATTCCCAGTCCGCCGACGTGATGCTGGTGGCTGAACGGCACCGGCTGCGGCCGCACCACTCCGGCGTAAGTCACGTAAGGCGAGCGCTGCCACTGAATGCACGCCCACAGACCAAATGCGAGCGTGAAGATGCCCGCATAAATCGAGGCCCGCGAAATTACGTTAGCGCTGCGATGGAAAATCTGCATCGGTCAGATCTTGCGGTACAGCAGGATCTCCTGTCGGTTTAGCGTTCAACCCGGAACTTCATCACGAAAATTGCAGTCTGGTTTTTTAAAACTGGGAATTATAACAGCTTGCAGCAGTTTGAAAATTATCTTTCCAGCTCACGAACAGTAATGGCGAAATTGTTCACCTCACATTCATCACCAGCAAGCGTGGCTCGGTCATGTCTTCGATTGCATAGCGCAGACCTTCGCGTCCCAATCCAGAATCCTTCACCCCTCCATAGGGCATGTGATCGATGCGGAAGCTGGGGACATCTCCGGCCACCAGGCCGCCGACTTCGAGTTCTTCGAAGGCCTGGAAAATGCGGCCGGCATCTCGGGTGAACAAGCCTGCCTGCAATCCATAAGGAGAGTCATTGATCTGCCGCAAGGCCTGCGCGAAATTGTCGTAGGCCTCCAGTGTCACCACGGGCGCGAAGATTTCCTGACAGTTGACTTTCATGTCCGGCCTGGTCCCGGTGAGGACGGTCGGGTCGAGAATCGATCCATGCCTTTTTCCGCCGCAGAGCAGGGTTGCCCCGTCCTGGACCGCTTCCTGCACCCACTGAGTTGCGCGAATGGCATCGCTTTCGCGAATCAGCGGACCAAGGTCGGTGGATTCATCCATGGGGTCGCCGACCCGTAGTTTGCTCACGCCTTCGAGCAACAGATCGCGGAATTTGGCGAAGGCTGGCCGTTCCACCAGAATGCGCTGCACCGAAATGCAGGTCTGGCCGGCGTAGGCGAAACCGCCGGTCGCGCATCGTTCAGCGGCCCAGGCGAGGTCGGCATCTCCATGCACGATGACTCCGGCGTTGCCGCCGAGTTCGAGCACAACTTTTTTCTTTCCCGCGCGACGCTTGATTTCCCAGCCCACAGGCGCGCTGCCGGTAAAGCTGATCAGCTTGATGCGGTCGTCGGTAACCAGCAGGCCGGCATCTTCATTGGAGAGCGGAAGCACGTTAAATGCGCCATCGGGCAAGCCAGCCTGTTCAACTGCTTCGGCCAGAAGCAGCGAGCTGAGCGGGGTTTGTGGTGCCGGCTTCAGAATGATGGTGCAGCCGCTGGCGATTGCGGGCGCCACCTTGTGCGCCACCAGGTTCAAAGGAAAATTGAATGGGGTGATACCTGCGATTGGCCCCACTGGAAACCTGCGCACAATTCCCCAGCGGCCAACCGTGAATTGCTGCCAATCGAGAGAAATGTACTCTCCGGGAATGCGCGTGGTCTCTTCCGCAGCCACGGTGAAGGTGAAGATTGCGCGCTCAACTTCGGTGCGGGCGGCTTTCAGCGGCTTGCCGGCTTCCTGCGCCAGGGTGCGGGCAAACTCGTCTTTCCGCGCCAAGATGTGCTGTGCGATTGACCGAAGAACGCGCTGCCGCTCGAATGCGGGCAATCTTCGCGTGCTTCCGAACGCCTTTGTCGCTGCTTGAATCGCCCTTTCAGCGTGCTCGCGTGTAGCCTGGAAGACGATTGCCAAAGGCGTACCGTCGTACGGGGCATGGATTTCAACCGGAGTGCCTTCTTCGATCCACTTGCCTTGCAGATAAAAGCCACGCGTGCGGACTGGGGTTGCTGTCATCTGCGCCATGCGGGTCCTCCGGAATTCCAGAACTTCTGTAGCCGACGCTGGGTATCCAATTATAGGCAAGCTCGGGAAAGAATGCGCGAGCCACGGTATGCTCGTGTTTTAGTACGATGGCGATTTTGATTTACAAGATTCGGAAAAGAGTACGCGATAGGGACGACGACGAGTTCACTTACGATGACGAGTCTCTGACAATGACGGGTTCACTTAGAACGATAGCGGAAGCATCTGAGCTGATCAGGTCGGGTGAGATTTCTCCCGTGGACCTCGTGCGCGAGTGTCTGGAGAGCATTGAGCGGCTCAATCCTGCGTTGAATGCGTTCATTACCGTCACGGCCGAAACTGCGCTGCGGGAAGCGGGGCAGGCGGAGCGAGAGATTCAGTCGGGCAACTGGCGCGGGCCGCTGCACGGAATTCCAATTGGATTAAAAGACTTGATCGACACCACGGGCGTGCGCACTACGGCTGGCAGCGCCGTATTTCGTGATCGGGTTCCATCGCAAGATGCGAATGTGGTGGTGAAGTTGAAAGCAGCAGGAGCGGTGCTCATCGGCAAGCAGAATCTGCATGAGTTCGCGTACGGCGGCAGTTCGCTGATCAGTCATTTCGGACCGGTGCGAAATCCGGTGAATCCCGATTTCATTGCTGGAGGATCTTCGGGCGGCTCGGCCGCCGCCGTGGCAACTGGCATGTGTTTTGCCGCAATTGGAAGCGATACGGCTGGATCGATTCGCGAGCCGGCGGCTTTGTGCGGAGTGGTCGGGTTGAAGCCGACCTACGGTCTGATCAGCACGCATGGAATTATTCCGCTGTCGACTTCTCTGGACCATGCAGGCCCGATCACGCGGAGCGTTGAAGACGCGGCAATCGTTTTGGATGCGATCACTGAAACCCCTGCCACCTATCGTGAGAGTTTATCCGCGGGAAACAAGCGATTCAGGCTGGGCATTCCGCGAAAATATTTTTTTGAAGAGGTGGATCCGCAGGTCTTTGCGGCGGTGGAACGTGCAATTGATTTGATCGAGAGCAAGGGGTGCATAGTCCAAGAACTTGACTTGCCCGTCGAAGAGGACCGCACCGTGTTCCTGGCGGAATCGCATGCTTATCATCGGGACAAGATTGCGTCGACGCCGGAACTCTACGATCCTGAAACCCTGCGGCGCGTGCGCAATGGCGCAGACATCCGCGAGGACGATTACAAACGTGCGCTGGAGAACTTACAGAAAATGCGGCGCGACATTGTGGAAAGAATTTCGGACGTTGATGTTTTTATCACTCCGACCACTCCGGTGCCGGCCCCACGAATTTCCGATTTGATGAAGGACTTAACACGACTGCGTCCCGCGGAGATTTTGCTGTTACGAAACACGCGTCCGATTAACGTCTGGGGCTTGCCGGCGATATCAGTTCCGTGTGGGTTTACTTCTGACGGGCTGCCGATAGGCTTACAGATTGTCGGGTCGGCAGGAGGAGAAGCGAAGGTGCTGCAGGTGGCGAGGATGTATGAGGGGGCGGGAGAAAAGCAGATTCCTCATTCCTAAAGGGATTCGGAATGACATAGAGCAGAGTGATAGCAAAAACTAATCCACCGAGTGCACGTCTTCGGGCAGCATCATCACAAACTCGCACTCACCGGTATTTGTTGAACAGGAGAGCACGCCGCGCCGCAGAATTTTCGTGGGCACGTCATCTGGAAAGGCGAAATCGACCTTAGTGCTGCGCAGAGTTTCGGTGAGCGGTTTTAGTTTGTCTTCACCGCTGATGAATTTGGCGGCTTCCACTTTGGCAATTCCAGCCGAAGAGGCGATCACAACGAAGAAGTCGGCGCTTCCAGCTGCCGGCGCGATCTTGCCCAGTTTGATGGTGCGCAAGGACTGAAAATCTAGCCGATGCTGCTCGACCTCAGGTGTCACCTTTTTCTCGCCGCCAACCAGTGATGCAAGCCGGCTGCGGGTTTCATTGGCGGGGCGGAGTGCAGACATGGACATCGCATAAGTTCGGACGGCATCATCTTTACGTCCCAGCTTCTGGTAGATCTGTGCCAGATGGTCTCCGACTTCCCCGTGCCCGCCGAGCACCCATGCGGCATTCACGTACTTTGCGGCTTTATCGAAATTACCGCGCGCGAAGTACACCCAGCCGAGCGTGTCCCAGTTGGCGTCCAGGGCGGAGACCATCGCAAGGTCGCGGTCCGAGATCTGGTCCAATGACAAGTTCCGCAGAGAGGTCGCTACAGCTGTTACCGCCGACTCGGCATACTGCTGTGCACGATCGAGGTGCGCGCCCTTCAGCGAGAGCTGATATGCAATGTTGTTCCAGACTTCAGGCGTCCCGGAAATCTGGGTAGCTCTATCGAACGCGGCCAACGCTTTTTCATCCTGGCCGAGGTTGAGATAGGCATCACCTAGGTTGACCTGCAACGCGGCATCGTCGGACTTGAGTGAGACTGCCTTCTCCAACTCGGGGACAGCTTTCTCGTACTGGTGCGACTCCTGGTACATGCCACCGAGCGCGGCATGCGCGTATTGGCTCAAGGGATTAATTTCTATAGCCTTGTTGAACGCCGTCGCAGCATCGTCATACTTTCGCTGCGTGGTAAACGCCCAGCCCAGCGCAGCGTAGGCATACTCATCGTAAGGGTTCAATTCAGCCTGTTTCTTAAAAGCGGTGATGGCAGCGTCGGTCTGCCGAAGCATCATTTGGGCGCGGCCTAAATCCATCCATGCGGTCTTGTGTTTGGGGTCGGCGGCAACCACTTTCTGCAACAGCTCGATAGCAGAAGCATAATTGGCACGCTGGAAAGCAGCCTTGGCAGCGTCGTATAGTTCGTCGCCTTTCAGGTCGGCAGATAAAATCGGCGTCGCGGCAGCGCTGCTGTCGATGGAGACGTGCTGTTCAGCATCCGAGAGAACCGCCCGGCGGAATGCGATGTAATCGCTCGCCCGCACCGACGGAAGCTCATTCACACTCGTGACCAGCTTGCGCTCAGCGGTGAAGATGTTTGCGTCCACTTTGTAGCTCGCCTGGTAATTCGCGTAATCGCGCTTCATGGCGAAGGGCAGTGGCGCAGTTTCCTTGTACTTTGCAGGAAATTCGAGCCGCAGGCGATATTCGTAACTGATTGGTGAGCCGATTTGCACTGGATCGGTATCGTCCTCATCCGCATCGTTCAAACTAATTTGCGAGAGCGGCAGAACCAGGTCGCTCCTCTTCTTTGACCAATCGAGAAAGTTGGCAGCGGCAATCTTGTACTCAAGTTTGAAGGGCTCGTGAGTGGCAGCCGGGTCGGTTGCATTGACGTCGGAAACGTCCCCGCTGAGTCCGCTGTACATGTTCATCTGCTTCATGAACTCGGTCCATTTATTGCGTGGAACGCGGCGAAAGAGCATTCGCATGTACAGCTCGGTGTCGCCGCGGAATTGGTATTGAACATGGGCGTCGAGCTTGCCTAATTCGCTGACTTTTCCGCTGATGTCTGAGTACTGCAGGTTGGTCATGGGAGGATCAGCGGGTGTTTCCTCCAAGTGAGGGACGCCGTTCTGAGTGATGATGAGCGCCTGCTTCTTGCGCAGCACTGCCGACAACAACCGGAACGGCGCGACTTCCGTAGTGCTGTCCATCCATATTTCATCTTTGCCCAACGGCACCATCGTGAACACGTGATCAAATTGCGAAGGCGAGGGAATGTCCGGATCAAGTTTCCGGCCGGAATTAATCAGCACTGATGACGCGTCGTAGCCTGAAGCTTTGAGCAGCGAAGCCAGCAGCGTGTTCTTGTCCTTGCAATCGCCATATTGATTGTGCAGAACATCGCCCGCCGGGTGCGGCTGAAAACGGCCAACCCCGAATGACAAGCTGATATAGCGGAAGTTGGTCGCGACGTAATCGTAAAGCGACTGAATCTTATCGAGATCAGAGGCCTTGCCTTGCGTCAGGGCTGTCGCCTTGGCGCGAATCTCCGGGGTTGGCTCGCGCCGTTCTTTCTCCAGACCGGCGTACCATCGTCCCATTTCCTCCCAACTGCTAAAGGTCGTCATCTGCACGGCCGGGGCGTCGGGCTCTTTCTTGGGCTTCTTCAGCTTGTCTTTCTTCTTCTCGTCCTCATCTTTGTCGACATGCGAGCTTGACCAGGCGTAAATTCGGCGGCCGTTTGCTTCGGTAATCTTGGCATCGTTGCCCGGCTTGGTCTTAAGCTTAATAACCCGGTCTTTCGGAACGTCAAGCTCGAGCTGCTCGTCCAGCACCGTCCCATTCTTCTGGAAGTCGTATTCCATCCAAAACTGCCCTGGCGCAAGCGGAGGGTTTGTGATGGTGACGAATTCATATTCCAGCTCTTCCCCGGGTCGGAGTCCGGGGACCGTAATATGCTTCTGGCGAAAGTCGGTATAAACCGGAGCCTCCTTTTCGAGTGGAATACTCAGGTCCTGAACAGCATCCGCAGGCGCGGTGACGGTTGAGCCGTCGGCCTTGAGCACCCGGACAAATGGAATCTCCACGCGCTCATTGGCGGAGCTATAACCGACAACCAACTGTCCCCACTGCTCGACTCCGGCTTCGCTCTGGACCCTTATGCGGGCATTGACTTCCCGGCGTCCGGTGCCGTCGCTCTCGAAACGATATGAGGTATGCAGCTTCTCAATGACGAACGATTCCTGCGAGTGGTCGACTGCCGCCTGAGTGGCAGCTGGCGGCGCCGGCGGAGGGGGCACTTGACCGAAAGCCGCAGACGCAAAGAGAACGACGATGAGTAAAGCAAACCAACGCAACATATCTGCCTGAGCCGTTTTTATCGTATCGGGAATAAGGAGGCAAGTGACCAACTGCCAATGGTCACTTGTTTCTATGGTTAAGTGTACTGAACTTCACTGTCCTGCGACGGCTTGCTCCATGAAGCCTGCCTGGTCACTCTTCATCTTCTTGAGGCTGTCCATGGGCAAATAGACCATATGGCCAGCGTCATACGTGGCATATGAGATCTGAGAGCGGTATTTTGCAGGCAAGTCAAGATGGTCCATGGTGTAATTGGCCGCAAAATATGGCGTTGCCATGTCGTAATAGCCCTCCATGACCAGTACCTTCAAGTATGGATTGCGAACGATGGCGTGCCGTAACGCCTGAGCAGTGTCGGGGAAGCCTTCAATCCCGGATCCCCACTCCCACTTTTCAACCCCAGCATTGCGGGCGAATGTGAAATAAGGCATATCTGTCTTGTAGCCCAATTCAGTGCGCACATAATTGTTGAACGCCGAAGTGAACGGCGGCACGATATTCGAGTTAGTCGGATCATAAAACGGAGTGTCCAGAACACCATCCGGGTCGGGGCCGGTGTAGCGCCCGTCCAACCGGCCAACCCGGACCTTCTGATCGATCAGCAAATAATGAGTGAACTTTGCGACGTCGATGCGAAGATTGGCCTGATCGATTACCTCTTTGCTCAATCCCGTGAAACGCGCCATCTGTTCGATGGTCTTCTGCCGCTCCTCCGCTGACATGGCATCGCCCTTCGCCAGAGCTTGCGCATATTCATTGACCGCCCATTGCTCGGCCTGCTGCCGCGCCTTATTCATGTCCTGCTGCAGATCGGGCGGGAGCTTGTGGTGATAACCGGCAGTTGAAGTGAATGAAGGGATCAGGAAAATATATGGCTCGTCATTGGTCTTGGTGTCGGCGAGGCTTTGAAAATTGAGCACCGTCGAGAGCAGCGTGATTCCGTTGAACGAGATTCCCTCTTCAGCAAGTTTGCCTGCGATTCCCGCTGACCGCGTGGTGCCGTAGCTTTCGCCAAGCAGAAACAGCGGCGAACTCCAGCGCTCATATCGGCTGATGTACATGCGAATGAATTCGGAGAATGCGTCGATGTCGCCCTTGACCCCCCAGAACTTCTTCGCGACCTCGCTGGTTTCGGCGCGGCTGAATCCGGTTCCGATCGCGTCAACTAAGACCAGATCGCTCTTGTCGAGCAAAGTGTAGGGATTGTCTTCAAGTCTGTATGGCGCGGGAGGCAGGAAGCCGTCGTTTTTGAGGAAAACGCGACGCGGTCCCAGCGCGCCCATATGCAGCCAGATTGAAGCTGATCCCGGCCCGCCATTGAAGGCGAACGTCAGAGGGCGCCGGGCTCCTTCCTGCCCATCGACCGTATAGGCAACGAAGAACATTTCGGCTTCAATCTTCCCATCGTCGCGCTTGATGGCAAGACGGCCGGCGGTCGCGGTGTATTTGAGCGCCTTACCCTCGAGCGTGATTTGATGATGGGTCACGACCGGGGCGACCTCGGTCATGTCATATTTTTCTTCTTTCTTATCTTTGTCGTCACCAGACTTGGGCGCAGGTTGTGGAGCGGGCTCCGCGGCCTTCGGCGATGGTTCCTCAGTCTTCTGCTGCGGCGGCTGTTTCTGGGCAGGCTGCTTCTTTGAGGATTTCTGTTCAGCCGGCTGGGCCTGCTGCGTGTCCGGCTTCGACTGTTGTGCCGGGGCCGATGCGATCACAATTGCGATGAACAATAGGGAAACAAGCAGACGCATGATTCTCTCCAGGCATGATCACGACAAAGAAGCAGATTATACGACGAGCGCCCGCCCGCAGTTGTTAAGATGGCGTGTGCCCATCAAGTCACAGCGCACTTCGGGGAGCACGATTGAAACCTTGCGTGCGGAGCCGTTGGCCCGAATCCCATGGCTAGTGCACGGATTCAGCACCAGGCAAGGCGGTGCGTCGAAGGTCTATGGCGGCAAATCTCTGAATCTCGGTTACACCGTTCAAGACACCAAGAGCGCGGTGGCACGGAACCGGCGAGCATTTGCCAAAGCTGTGGTAGCGACCAGAGCTTCTTCGGCACAGCGTTCTCGCTTGTGGCCACTGGTCACGGTGCGGCAGATTCACTCCGACTTGATCCACTGCGTTTCTGGACCGCCGTCGCAGGCTCTTTCGGGAGACGGGCTAATCACCCGGACTCCCGGCATTCTGTTGGGGGTGCTTGCGGCCGATTGCCTTCCGATCATTATTGTGGATAGCAGGTTGCGCGCCGTGGGCGTATTTCACGCGGGCTGGCGCGGTACGCTGAAACGGATTGTCGAGAAGGGGGTCGGTGAGATGCGGCGCCATTTCGGCAGCCGACCGCACGAGATGAAAGCTGTGATTGGGCCAGGCATTCGTGCATGCTGTTACCAGGTTGGCCCCGAACTCCGCGAAAAATTTGCCGGCCAGTTCAGCTATTCTGACGGGTTGTTTCGCGAAACCCAGGAAAGCGACGAGGTAAGGCGGAAGTATCCGTTATTGTTTTTGAGCGCGCGGGCTCCCGGCCACAGCGAACTTCCCAAAAAAATCTTCTTGGATCTCGCTGAAGCGAACCGGCGTCAGTTAGTTGATTCGGGAGTCCCAGCAAAGAATATTGTCGACCTGGATTTGTGCACCTGCTGCCGGCGGGACTTATTCTTTTCGCATCGGGCAGAGCATGGCGTCACTGGACGCATGATGGCAGTCGTGGGAGTGAGAAGCTGAAGCTGTATCGGACGCCAACTCTATACTGCAATGCTCGCCGACGCGGTAGCCCCCAAGGTCATCTCTTCAGGGTGCCGATGGGCAGAATCGCCATCTGTGGAGTTGAGGCGAACCACCCAGTGCTGGCGTTCTAAGGCCATCCCCGCAGCAACTCCCATTGAGAGGTAAAAGACACAGAACCATCGCTCCTCCCAATTGGGCAGCGCCAGAAAGTGCAAAGCGGAATACGATAGGGCGACGGCAAACAGAGCCCGCGAGCGTGGAGCGCGAGAGACGGCTACAAGTCCCGCCAACAAGAATGGGATAAAGAAGCTGCCGAGGACCAGGGTGACTCCATGGCGAAATGCCGAACCATACTCTCGCAACGAGAACGGCACGCTCATTTCTCCGGGAGCAACCGGCACCCCATGAAAATTACGGAAATACAGCATTCCCATTCCGTAGTCGCCAGCAAAGTAGTTGATTAGAAGAACGGATCCCAGGGCAACGCCCGCCAGCACCGCAGTTTGCCAGGCTGCGAGCCAGCGCTTCCGCCAGCACAAGACGAGCACAGGAGCGGCCAGCACGACAAAGTCGGTCCTGAAATAAATCGATGCCAGGAGCACAGTCAGCCCGGGCGTGAGTAACTTCTTCTCCAGAATTAAGTAGATCGCGGTGAATGCAACCAGGGTGGCAAGGCAATCCGAAATGTTTTCGCTGCCCAGGGTCGTCATGGGTGAAGAAAGCATCAGCAGCGAAGATACGACGATAGCGAAAAGCGGGCCGCAGTAGGGCTGGATCCAGAAATACAGCAGTGCCCCCAAAAGAAAGTATGAAATTGCTGATATCAAGATGGTGGAACGAATCAAGCCCACGCCAGCCGCGTGCATGAGATAGATGACCTGGATATACAGCGGGCGGATCGCGAACAGGGGAAGGAATTCTCCTAACAAATGGGGCTGCTTCGATCGCATCTCGCGCGATCGATTCTGGTCTGCCGGGGCACCGGGCTGCCGGCCCTGCAGGTAATCGCGGGACGGCTGGGGAATGGACTTGTTTACGTCGTCATAGATTTGACGATGAATTTCGACAATATCGCTTTTCTGAATGAGCAGTGCGTTCGCCGCGTACTGGAGCGCGTCCATCCGGTATAGCGGGTTCTTGTACAGGTGCCACGACACGGCGCACAGGAAGAGAAGATATGTGGCAGCGGCCAACAATTTGCCGGCACGCACCGAAGTGCGAGTTGGCCGCATGGTCCGCAATTTCGCCATACTCATGAACGCTCTACGCCGGGGGACGTTAACGATTGTACGGAGGATTCCGCGCGAATCCATTAACTGGTGAGATAACTCCGGCGTGGCGGTGAGAAGAAACTTCTATAAGCATGGGTGTGCTGCGGGAAATCCCTGACTGTTTGACCCTTGCTGACCCGGCGACTTTACTTCACTTCGAACGTTGCCTGGATTCCACTGGCGGAGTCCGGCGCGACCCATACGTCGTAGGTTCCGGGCGGCACAATCCAATGCATTTGCGGATCGTACGAGCCGAGGTCGTTGGCGTTGACCCTGAACTCGACTTGCTTGTGCTCACCGGGAGCCAACGCGACTCGCTGAAATCCTTTTAATTCCCGCACCGGGCGTGAAGTGGGCGCCACCCGATCACGAATATAGAGCTGCACAACTTCCGTGCCCTGGCGGCTCCCGGAGTTCTCGATTTCCGCACTCACTCCAAGAGTTCCGTCGGGAGCAATGGTCGGTGAATCCACTTTCAGGTTGGCATATCTGAAGGTTGTGTAACTCAGCCCGTAACCAAACGGGAAAAGCGGCGTGTTGCTCTGGTCGAGATATCCAGTGTGCCAGCGGTCGGGTGCGCTGGGACGGCCAGTATTGCGGTGATTGTAATAAACAGGAATCTGGCCCACAGATCGCGGCCAACTCAAGGGCAAGTGCCCGCTGGGAGATACATCCCCGAAGAGCACGTCGGCGATAGCATTGCCAGCTTGGACCCCGAGGAACCACGCTTGAAGGATCGCAGGGACTTGCTCTGGCGCCCAGCGAATATCGAGCGGACGGCCGCTTTCAATCACTAAAACAACAGGCTTCTTGGTGGCCAGCACTGCGTTTATCAGTTTGATCTGGTCTCCAGGAAAATCCAGCGACGATCGCGAACTGGCTTCACCGGTCATTCCGGCCAGCTCGCCAACGAAAAGCAGCACCACATCGGCCTTGTTCGCAGCGCTAACTGCGTCTTGAATGCTGGCGGGCTTGTTTGTGGTTTCTGTTCCTATAACGCCAGTGGCCGTCGAAGGAGCGGGTGCAGCCTCTCCGGCTGCCAGCCCTCTTTCGAAGGGCGGAATATCCACACCCTTGGCATAGATGACGTGTTCTTTGCCGATCCTGGCTGCGATTCCCTCGAGCGGAGTCACTGCGTCTTTCGCCTGACCGTTGCCTGCCCATGCCCCAAGCTGAGAAGCCTTGTCGTTGGCAAGAGGTCCAATCACCCCGACGGTCTGACCCTTGTTCAGAGGCAGCACGTTTCCGCGATTCTGCAGCAGAACCATGGATTCCTGCGCCAGGCTACGCGCCGCCTGCAGACTGTCAGCGGTAAGCAAATCAGTTTTCTCGCGGTTGGGATCGGCGAAAGGATGCTCGAAGAGTCCGGCTTTGAATTTTACCCGCAGCACACGGCGGACGGCTTCATCGACAACACTCTCCTGCAATTTCCCCGACTTGACCAGGTCCGGAATTGATTTCAGGTAGGAGCCATCCACCATGTCCATGTCTCCTCCGGCAGTCAGGGCCTCGAGCGTCGCCTGGGCATCGTCGGAGGCCGTGCCATGCGCAAGCAGTTCGTGCGGAGAGCCATAGTCACTCACGACGAAACCGTCGAACTTCCATTCGTCCCGAAGAATCTCGGTCAGTGTGTAATGGTTCGCTGAAGCCGGAACTCCGTTCAGGTCCTGAAATGCCGACATCAGCGTGCCGACGCCAGCATTAACGGCGGCATGAAACGGGGGCAGATAAACTTCGCGGAGGAGCTGATCGGAAATATCGACGGTGTTGTAGTCGCGTCCGCCCTCGACTGCGCCGTATGCGACATAGTGTTTCGCGCACGCGACTACCCGGTCAGGATCGGCCATGTTGTTGCCCTGGAAACCGCGGACTTTGGCTGCTGCAATCATTGAACCCAGGTAAGGATCCTCTCCTGCGCCTTCGACGATTCGACCCCAGCGTGGGTCGCGAGCGATGTCGACCATGGGTGCAAAGACCCACTTAACACCAGACGCAGTCGTCTCCTTTGCCGCCACCTGCTCAGCCTGTTCAATAAGCTTCAGGTCGAAGCTGGATGCGCTCGCCAGCGGCACCGGAAAAATTGTCCGGTAGCCGTGAATAACGTCGTAGCCGAAAATCAATGGGATCTTCAGGCGAGACTGTAGGGCGGCGCGTTGCGCTTCATTGGTATCGTTCACGCCGAGCACGCCCAGGAGAGAACCAACTTTGCCTTGACGAATCAAGTCGAGGGTGGGGGCATCATGCTTTACAAACTGAGTAAGCTGTCCTGCCTTCTCTTCGATGGTCATCTGCCGGAGCAGCCCTTCGATGCGCTGTTCGGTGTCTTCATGCGAGGGTTGCTGCGCGGGCACCGCAGGCAAGAATAAGAACAGGAAGCAAATTACGAGGGCAGAAATAAGCGAACGAGATTGCAGCATAAAGCCTCCTGCTGGACAGCGTGCCAGTATAGCAGGAGATATGTCCCGTAGAAAATCGTTTTTCTAGGTATAGATCGATCCGCGAATAAACCAAAAGCAGGGCGACGACGATAGAAGGCTCATGGGGGTATCTATCAGCCATCGCCGCTGCTTTCTTGCACGGCAAGTTTTCCTCGCCAGCAAGCTTGTTAAAGGCGGCCAGCACACCGGGCGCGCATGCGGCGCGCTCGACGAACTGGTTTAAATTTGTGCGAAAAAGGGACACGCGCTATCGAGGCGCGTTCTAGTTAGGAGCCTAGTTAGGGCAAAGAACAGGCGGAGCACGGTCGTGAGCGGACCGGCTGCATAGAGGCGATAAATACTCTGGAGTGGAGTTTTCGTTTGCAAGCCACTGCGGTTGGCGCAACACCGCAAACAACGACGCGAGCAACGCTAAACTTGACCAGAATGGCGGATAGAGATGTGCCGTGAGTGGAACGGTGTCGCTTATCCGCTTAGCCCATCTGGCATCTTCGACCGCGACTTTTTCCAGATGAAGATCGTCAGTAATGGAAACTGCGGGAAGCAACAAGATCAGCACGCAGGAAAGCGCACCTAATCCCAACAAGACCTGGCTTCGGCGCGTTGGGAGGGCGCGCAGCCATGACAGCAACGTCGCAGCGGCTATTGCCAGCCACAGAGAGTTAAGCAGCAGCTCCACAGAGGCATTAGTTTAGCGCAGTGTCAGGCAATTGTCCGCAGGAATGGTATTCGGGTGTCAGGCTGGTTTGGCTACTGTTGTATGGCTTGCTTGAGAGTTGGCTTCACGCCGACCGCGGAGAGGCTGGCGCTGTCCCAACCGCCGCCAAGGGCCTTGACCAGAAGCACAGAGGTCGTGAGGCGCTGCCCGAGGATTTGGGTCGCCAGACGCTCATTGTTCAACAGTTGTTCCTGTGCGGTGATTACATCCAGATAATTCACAAGTCCGCCGCTGTAGCGAGCGTTGGCCAAAGTCAGCGCGCGGTCTGCGTCAGTGACTGCCCGCGACTGAGCTTCAGACGCGGACGCCAAAGCATTCAAGCCGGAAAGAGCATCTTCCACCTGCTGGAAGGCAATCAAGGCCGACTCGCGGTAACCTGCGACATTCTCGTCGTAGACGGCTTTCGCATTGGCGAGCGTGGCGCGATTGCGGCCGCCGTTCAGAAGCGGCTCCAGAGCGGAGATTCCGAGCGACCAGAACGCGCTTGGCGCCGTGACCAGGCTTGTAATGTCGCGGCTGTCCAGGCCGCCTGACCCGGTTAGAGGAATGCTGGGATAAAAAGCCGCACGCGCTACACCGATGCGTGCGTTCGCAGCGGCGACGTTGCGCTCAGCTTCTGCGATATCAGGCCGGCGCTGGAGTAGCTCCGAGGGCAGGGCCAGCGGAACGGGCGGCGGCAGGGCCGCCAAGGCCCGCACCGGAGCCACAAAACTTGATGCAGGCAAACCCTGCAGAGCAGCGATCGCATGTTGAAACTGATCGCGCTGCTGTCGCAATAAGGCGAGCTGCGCGATGGTCGCGTCGAGAATGGTCTGCTGCTGGGCAACGTCCAGGCCCGAAGCTGCGCCGCCACTATGCCGGTTCTCGACTAACTGCAACCCCTTCTGTTCAAAATCAATGGCCTTAGAGGTAACCGCCATCTCGGCGTCGATTTCACGCAACTGAAAGAAGTCTGCGGCCAACTCCGCACTGACAGTTAAGCGGACGTTCTCCAAATCCGCCGCCGAAGCTTGATAGGAAGCATTGGCCGCCTCTACATTCCGGCGTACGCGACCGAATAGATCAACTTCGTAGTTCAGATCGAATGGAACCTGGAAATCACTTTGGGTAACCGGATGAAGTTGTGCGGTTGTGCCGCCAAGTAGCGGACGGTTTCCCGAAAGTCTCTCGCGTTGCGCGGAAATGCCGCCGGTCAGACGAGGATAGAAGTCCGAGCTAGTGATGCGGGCAAACGAACGCGCTTCAGCCAGGCGCGCGACCGCAGCTTTGAGCGTCTGATTGCTCGCCATAGCGTGGTCTTCATATTGGTTGAGTTCCGGGTCATTAAACAGAGTCCACCATGAACCCTTGGGAATGGAATCTTTGGGAGCAGCTTCGCCCCAGGGAGACGGCGCTTGCCAATTCTGCGGTACGGTAACGTCGGGCTTGTTGTACTTTGAGCCGCAGGCAAATGCGAGCGGGCTGGAAAGCAGCAACAAGAAGGCTGCAAACTTCATTGAGCCGCACCCTGCGCAATTGCGACCTGCTGGCCGTCTTCGAGCGAATCACTGGGATTCAGCACAACGGAATCCGACGGCTGCAGACCCGCCACGATTTCAAGCGTGGTCCCGTAATCGCGCCCGATGGTGACCGGCCGCAAATGCACCTTGCCATTCGCATCGACTACCGCCGCGCGTGCCCCTTCCGCGCGAAACATCAGAGCGTTTACCGGAACGGAGAGGTTGGCTACCTTGATGCTCAAATCGAAGCGGACTTGCGCGTATGCACCAGGCAGAAGTTCGCCCTTCGGATTAGGAACATCAATTTCCGTGAGCAGGGTCCGAGTAGTTGGGTCGATAGACTCTGCGTTTCTCACCACACTTCCCGAAAACCGCTGCCCTGCCAGCGAAGTGAGTTCGAGGGTAGCCGGAGTTTTCGGGTGAACTGAGGATGCATAGATCTCGGGAACGCTGACATAAACCCGGATGGGATCGATGCGCGCGATGTTGAACAGCTGCTGATTGGAACCTGTATTGCCCGCATTGATCAGCGCCCCGATATCTACGTTTCGTTTCGTCAGCACTCCCGAAAACGGGGCATAGATGTGGTTGAAGGATTCCAGTTCTTCCAGTCGGCGTACATTGGCGGATGAGGCTGCCAAACTGGCCTGTGCCTGCGCGTAGGCGCTCGTCCGCTCATCAGTTTCCTGCTGGGCGACCGCGTCCATCTTCTGAAGATTCTCCCAGCGCTTGGCCGAGGTCTTGGCGATCTCTACTTGTGCAGCCGCCTGGTCGCGCGCCGCCTTCGCCTGCATCAGTTCCTGATCTATTTCAGGTGTCTCGATGTCGGCGAGGCGCTCGCCTTTTTGCACTCGGCTGCCGATGTCCTTGTACCACTTCAGCAGGTATCCATTGGTGCGGGCGTAGATGGGCGACTCGGTGTATGCCTGCAAGCTCGAAGGCAATGTCAATTCCTGCTGGGGAGGTTCGAGCTTAGGGTGAATTACACCGACCGTGGCTACCGCGAGGATTTCGGTTTCCTTGGCGAGAGCTCGACGTTCGCTGAAGCGGCTGACCAGCCCTACGATTGCGAGCACCAGAAACACAACCGCGAGCAGAGCAGCGATAAGGTATCCGCGGCGCCTGCGCGGTGCTGGAGTTTCTCTCTTGAATTCCGGTTCTGCGATCTCGGTTTCTAGCACGCGACCATTCATATAAGGAATACCTATCTCCTTGACCTTTCGCTAGCAGCGCGCTTTGCTACGGCGCCCATGAAGAATGCTGAAAACCACCGGAACGAATAAGAGCGTAGCGACGGTGGCGAAAACCAGACCGCCAATGACGGCACGACCGAGGGGAGCGTTCTGCTCTCCACCTTCACCAAAGCCCATGGCCATAGGCAACATGCCGATGATCATGGCCAGAGCCGTCATAATGACGGGCCGAATGCGAGTGTATCCCGCTTCAACCGCCGCCTGAATCGGATGCAGTCCTTCGGCCATCCGTTCCCGGGCAAACGAAATCAGCAGAATGCTGTTGGCGGTTGCCACTCCCATGCACATGACCGCGCCGGTCAGTGCTGGAACGCTCAAGCGTAGTGTGCGTCAGGAACAGCATCCAAAAAATTCCTGCCAAGGCTCCAGGCAACGCCGTAATAATGATGAACGGATCAAGCCAGGACTGGAAGTTGACCACGATCAGCAGATATACAAGCACGATCGACATCACCAGTCCAATGAGCAAGCCCTAGTACGACGAAGTCATGGTCTCAACCTGGCCGACTACATTCATCTGTGTGCCGCGCGGCAGGTGATTGCGGAATCGAGCCAGCACCTTTTGCAGTATCCGAAGCGACGCCACCCAGATCGCGTCCGTCCAAGCTGGCGTAAACATCCACCGCAGGCAACACGTTGTAATGCGTCACCACCGCAGGGTGTCATGGTCGGAATAACGGTTGCCAGATTGGCAAGTACTTGCAGGCGACGATCCCGCGCCGGCGCTGATAGGGGTATTCATCAGAGCCTGAAGCGAGTCCATCTTGTACTGCGGGGTCATGATCGCCAGGGTGATAGCTGACACCATTGGCTGGATTCAGCCAGAAGGTAGGCGTGGTCTGCGAACTGGAACTGAGCGAAACCAACAGGTTCTGCGCCACGTCGCGCTCAGTGAGTCCCACCTGCTGCGGCTCGCACCCGGTCCACGTCCAGGTGCAGCGTGGGATCGTTCATCAGTTGCTGCACGTGGACATCAACCGCTCCGGGAACGTGGCGCAAACGGTTGGCGATCTGCTGCGCGATAACGTAATTCTCCGCATAGTTGGGGCCGATTAACTGGATATCGATCGGAGCAGGCAATGCCGAAATTCAGAATCTGGCTGACGATGTCAGCAGGCTGGAAGAAGAATTCGACCCCTGGAAACTGCTGGGGCAGCGACTCTCGCAGTTGGTGAATGTAATCTTCGGTCGGACGGTGTTCGTGCAGACAAATTGACCAGGATCTCCGCATCGGAGGTACCGATGGTTCCAGCGTTGCTGTAAGAGAGTGTTGATCCCGCTGTAGGGCAGACCGATGTTGTCGACGATGGTCCTGATCTGTATTTGGGCACCTTGCGGCGGATTTCCTGCTCGACTTGATCAACCAGGCGCGCGGTCTCTTCAATACGCAGGCCGGCGCGCCCGCGAACATGCAGGCGCAACTGGCCGGCATCCACGCTGGGGAAAAAATCGCGTCCGAGCAAGAACACCAAGCCGCCCGAGACCACGCAGAAGGCGAGGAAAATGGAAACGAAGGCGCCTCGGTGGAGCATGATGGCTTCCAGAGTGTTGCGGTAGGAGTGGCGGAATTGCTCAAAACGTCGCTCAAATCGTTTTTGGAATCGCCCCAGGAATGTGGAGGCGGTTTGTGCGAATCGGCTTCGTGTCCCGCGGAAAAGGTACATCACCAGGGTTGGAACCAGGGTCCTCGACAACAGATACGAAGCCAGCATGGCAAAAACGACCGCCTCTGCCATCGGGACGAACAGATATCGCGCCACGCCGGTCAGAAAGAACATCGGCACGAACACAATGCAAATCGCCAGCGTCGAAACAAATGCCGGCACAGCAATTTGCTGCGCGCCATCGAGAATTGCCTGCTTCAGTTCCTTCTTCATGCCTAGGTTGCGTTCGATGTTCTCGATCTCCACCGTGGCATCGTCCACCAAAATGCCGACCGCCAGCGCCAGACCGCCCAGCGTCATGATGTTGAAGGTCTCGCCCAGCGCGCTCAAGCACAATCACCGAAGTCAGAATCGAGAGCGGAATCGAAATCGCAATGATCAGCGTGCTGCGCCAGTTCCCGAGGAAAAGCAGAATCATGGCGGCGGTGAGACACGCGGCAGTCAGACGCTTCTTTAAGCACGCCCTGAATGGCCGCGCGCACGAACAACGACTGATCGAACAGCAGCTTGACCTTCAGATCCTTGGCGGCAGCGTTGCGCCAGCCTAGGCAGCATTTCCCGGATATTCTTGACGATGTCGATCGTCGACGCGCCGCCGTTCTTCAAGCACCCTCAGCAGCACGCCCCGTGAACCCCGTCCTGCCGCACGACGTTGGTTTGCGGTGAAAACCCGTCTCGAACGTGGGCCACGTCGCGAACGTAGATGGTAGTGCCATTCACGGTCTTGATCGGAAGATCGTTCAATTCCGCAATGGTCTCGGGACTGGCGTTCAGCTCGACCTGATATTCCAATGGCCCAATCTTGGCCGTTCCTGAAGGCAAAATCAGATTCTGCGCGCCAAACGCGTTGACCACATCGACGGGTGTCAGATGCTTGGCCTGCAGAGCCGGGGTATTGATATCAACCTGGATCTGCCGCACTTTGCCCCCGTAAGGATACGGAATGGCGGCGCCCTGGACGGTGATGAGCTGGGTTCGAAGAACATTGAGCCCGAGATCATTGAGCTGCTGCTCGGGCAGGGTCTTGCTGCTCAGTCCAAGCTGCAGAATCGGCACGCTGGAAGCCGAGTACTGAATGATAAGCGGCGGAGTGGTTCCCGGCGGCAGCTGCCGTAAAGCCGTTTGCGAAATCGCTGTCACCTGGGCAAGCGCGGTCTGAATGTTTGCACTGGGGCGGAAATAGACCTTCACGACTGCTATCCCACTCATCGACTGCGACTCAATATGATCGATGTCGTTCACCAGCGTCGTAAGGCCCCGCTCGGTGGGCGTAGGTAATCCGATCGCACATCTCCTTGGGCGAAAGGCCCTGATAGTTCCAAACAATGCTGATGACAGGGATGTTAATTTCCGGAAAAATGTCGGTCGGCGTGCGAAGAATGACAATTGGGCTAAGAATGAGCAGCAGCAAGGCCATCACGATGAACGTGTACGGCCGGCGCAAAGCTAAAGCAACAATCCACATGAGCGGGACCTGGGTAAATTGCGGGCGAACTCGACGGGCTTATCTTAAAAGGCCAAAGCAGCTAAATTTTTAGATGAAGCATCCCGGCACATGGATTTAAACGTTTACAGCTGAACGCGGCATTAGCTCGGCCCCTTCTCCCGGATATTAAGTCACACAAGCTCACCTGGGAATCCCAGGTCGCATCACTTTACAATTTTTTACGGTCGGCGCCCGATTAGTTGACCCCAGCCACACCGCATCCCTGGGCCCCCTTCGCGGGCAAAATCCGGGATTTTAATCGTCTACTAACCAAAGATTCACGAACTTTTAAAGAAGCAACGGTGGCATTGACGATAGCCTGAATGTCCCCTGTGCTTACGAAATGCAGACCGGGGATATGGTGCCCCGTGATTTTTAGACGACAACGGGTGTGGTGCGCCCAAAAGCGATGCAATCTTGTGTTTCGCAGTTTGTAGTCTTTGGATGTACCGAAAAAAACAAACGAGCCTTTACTCGAGGAGAGAAAAATGAAGCAAGCGATGGTTTTGGCACTGGCCGTTATGCTGGCCGGCGCGTTCGCGGCGCAAGCTCAGCAAAGCACATCTGGTGCTACCGCGAAGACCACCCGAAGGAAGACGGCTGCAAGATCAGATTCCGCGGTCTCAGCCCAGCTTAGCGAGTTGAAGCAGGCAATCGACGCTCAGCAGCAGCAGATCAAGCAGCTCAGCGACCAGTTGCAGACCCGGGATCAGCAGATCCAGCAACTGCAACAAAAGGTGGATCAGAGTCAGTCTGCAAGCTCGCAGGCTGAAACTAAGGCGGACGCTGCGGCCTCACAAGCCGGCTCGCAGGCGCAGACTGTCGATTCACTCAAGAGCGACGTTGCCGACCTGAAGAGCAATTCGACTAACGCCGCAGTCTCCTTGCAGGAAACCCAGAAGAACATCAGCAAGCAATTTGAAAGCCCTGCCGCCCTTCATTACAAGGGCATCACCATCACTCCGGGCGGGTTCGCAGCGGCAGAAAGTGTTACGCGCCAGCGCGCCGCTAGTTCTGACATCAACACGCCATTCACCGGCATCCCGTACCCTGGCAACTCGCTTTCCAAGGTATGGGAGAACAATTTCACGGGGCGCCAGAGCCGCTTGAGCCTGCTCGGAGAAAGCAAGATTGGCAACGTGAAGTTGACCGGCTACTGGGAAGCTGACTGGCTGGGCACCGGCGTTACCTCAAATAACCGTCAGAGCAACAGCTACGTGATGCGTCAACGCCAGATTTGGGGCCAGGCAAAGATGGACAATGGCTTCAGCTTCAGCGGCGGCCAGATGTGGTCGCTGGTGACGGAAGATAGGAAAGGGATCGACAACCGGCAAGAAATACAGCCGCTGACGATTGACCCGCAATACCAAGTCGGCTATTCGTGGGCACGGCAATACGGCGCGCGTGTAGTGAAGGATTTCGGCGGCAAGTTTGCCATCGCACTCGCAGCTGAAGGTCCCCAGGCTACCTTCGGCGGGCGCGGCTTCGATACCCTGACCACAATTGATTACACGAAAGGCACAGTCAACAATCAGACCAACACCTTTATAAACGCGCCCGGATCCGGCGGCGGTCTGTTCAACTTTGTTGATACCAGCGGATATACGGTCAACAAGTCGCCCGATATCGTCGTGAAGGCAGCCGCCGATCCGGGTTGGGGACATTATGAGGTGTACGGCGTTGTGAGCCCGTTCCGTAACCGGATATTCCCTTGCGGAGTGGTGGGAACGAACCAGAAAGATACTACCGCGACGGGTATTCCACCCGCCTTGCAACAGATTGCCTGTCCCGTGAATGGTACCGTAGCCTCCAGCGCGACGGGTGCTTACAACGATACCCGCGTTGGCGGTGGCGTCGGCATCAACTTCCGTATGCCGCTCGTTCCCAAGGTGTTGGAGTTCGAAGTCCAGGGAATGGCTGGCGACGGTGTTGGCCGCTACGGCTCAGCTCAGATCGCCGACCTCACATTCCGGCCCAATGGAACGGAAGCACTCATCCGTACCGCCCATGGGATGACGGGATTCGAGTACCACACAAAGAAGCTTGACGCATTCGTGTACGGCGGCGCTGAATACGGCGCTCGCGCCTCATACATCGGCTATGACACCATCACTGTCGTGAAGACGGCGGCAATTCCTGCGAGCGCGACCTCGGGCGCAATTCCGGGAACCACTACCACCTCTTTCAAGTTGAACCAGATCGGCGGCTACGGCTCCCCATTTGCGAACAACACCGGCTGCTTGACGGAAGCAGCACCCAATAACACCATAGGCGGGACTATCGTCGGCGGTCTTAATCCGGTCACCACACCTTCGGGCGGCGGCAGCTGCGCCGGCGATACCCGGCTGATTGAAGAAGGAACTCTTGGATTCTGGTACAAGTTCTTCCAGGGTCCGAAGGGCGGCCTGCGGTGGGGGCTGCAGTATTCCTACTTTGCTAAGAACGGCTGGTCAGGGAATAACGGCAAGCCTGTTTTCGGTTTCGCACCTAAAGCCGTCGACAATATGGTCTGGACCTCGTTCCGTTACTACATTCCGTAGTCGCGAGCGGGAGTTGTTTTAAGCGCCCCGGATTCGCCAGAATCCGGGGTTTTGTTTTATTTTGATGATTCGCCGCAGGCGGAAGAGAGAGGACCCTGACGGCTGCTCGCCGTCGCCCGTGAAATAGATAGATCATCTGACGCGTACGTCCGCCCTTAGACCCTCAAGATCATCACTTCTGTCGCTTTGATCAGCGCGGCCGCCGACTGCCCCTTCTTTAATCCCATCTCTCGCGCCGATCGCGAAGTGATAATGGACGTGATCTGCTGGCCGCCAATAGAAAGCGTGACCTCGGCCATCAAACCGCTGATGCGAACTCCTTCGATGCGACCGACCAACTGATTGCGTCCGCTGACTTGGCGAATGACTTGCTTGCGTTCTGCCTGAGTTCTGCCGCGGGTGCGGAAGAGCAAACGGTCGACCTCGGCTTGAGGAATCCGATGATGGCCTCCTGCGGTCCGAACGCTGCGGATCTTCTTCTTGTAAATCCACTGCTTGATGGTGGGAAAGCTAATGGCGAGTTGCAATGCCGCGTCGCGAAGGTGGAGCAGCGATTCCGGCCTACTGGTTGGCATATTCTTTCGCATCGCAGGAATCCTAGTGTCGACGAGCGAGCCCGTCAACAGGACCGCCGGAAGACTTCACGTTTTCCTAAAACGGAAAGCGAATTGACAGGATTCCGTTGTGATTGGTGGTATGGAAACGGGTGGTGGCAATCTGGAATCCGCCACCGAATGTAAAGCCGACCCGGCCCCAAAGGCGAAACCTTCCAAGAACCAGGCCAGGGGTCACAAAATTCTGTTTTTGGCCATGGTTTTTCCCGTCCTGAAAAAAGGTTGAGTTGAGCTCGATCTCGGGCCACAATTTCCGCAGCACCCGGTATTGAAATGTGTTGTTCCACGTGTAGGTCCGGCCAAGGAGACTGGTATCGGCGGTTGGAAGGCCGACTCCAAATGTGCCCTGCAGATCGAAGTTGCCGATTCCTTTACCATAAGCGATTGTCGGGGTGATTACCGGGTGCAGCGCTCCGTTTTTGTGGTCGCCGGTCGGGAGGCTCCAGCCAAGGAACGCGGTGAGAATGTAATTGCCGTGCTTTTCGTTTTCCGAAAGAAGCCGATATTTGACCAGGAATGCAACGTCGCCAAATCCGTTGCGGACTGCCGGATCATTGTGGACCAGGTAGGGAGGGACATTAAAAATGACTTCGACTCGCTCGAAAGGAATAAGTTCCAGTCCCTTGCCGCCATCGTAGTTATTGGTGGTGAAGCCCTTGGTATTTGTCTGCCACAACTGGTCGTAGCGATATTCTTCTTCCAGTCGCGGCGTGGTGGTGGCGATTGGCGTGACCCAGTGGGGCTGCTCGTCTTTGGCTTTATCGACGCGAGCGAACCAGCCTGCGAAATAGCCGTCTTGCCCAACTGCTACACTTGGCGCGCAAAGCACAATCAGCATTCCGAAATGCAAAACTTTCCTGCGCATTCATCCTCCGAAGGTTGAGACAGTTTCAAACTAATATTTGATACACAGATGTTGTTTCCACATATATACGATTTAATGTGATAATCGTATTTTAGCCAAAGGATTCGGAGCATGTCGATTCGACGACTTGGGTTAGCTGTGGTTTTAGCGCTCATTCTTGCTGCGAAGTTCTCCGCGGGACAGGATATTACGGTGGCTGCGGCAGCGGACCTTCAGTCGGCGATGCAAGACGTGGTGGGCCGATTTCAGGAGCAAACCGGCAAGGCGGTCAGGGTGACTTACGGTTCGTCGGGAAATTTCTTTCAGCAGATTCAGAACGGCGCGCCGTTTGACGTGTTTTTTTCTGCGAACCTCGATTACGCGAAAAAACTTGATGCGGCCGGCCTGACGGAACCGGGCACCTATTACCAGTACGCTCGGGGAAAAATCGTGATCTGGGTACGGAGGGATTCAACTATCGATCTAAGTTCTGGCGTACGCGCAATGCTCGATCCTTCAATCAAGAAAATTGCCATAGCTAATCCGGAGCACGCCCCTTACGGGCAGGCGGCGGTTGCGGCGATGCGGAAGGCCGGCATTTACGAAACTCTCAAAGACAAATTCGTGCTGGGCGAAAATATTTCTCAGACCGCGTCATTCGTGGTCTCGGGAGCCGCGGACGTCGGAATTGTGGCCCTCTCTCTGGCTCTCTCGCCGAATATGAAAGATCAGGGTCGTTATGCGGAGATCCCCACGAGCGATTACCCGCCCATTGAACAGGCCTGCGTGGTTCTCAAGTCAGCGAAGAACAAACAACTGTCACAAGATTTCTTGGCGTACATCAAAACCGCGGCTGTGCGTGACATCTTCGTGAGGTACGGCTTCGACGTGCCTGGGCCATCCGGTAAGTAAACTTCCCTGCGAATCACGCACATCGTTTCTGTCCCGCGCCTGCATCTCATTTCCTGAATTCCTCAATTTCTGTTAAACAAGAGAATGGACCGGAGGGGAGCTTTGGGCGTTCGTGCCGGCATTTTAGTTGTGTGTTTGGGCGTGCTTTTGGGCTGTGGTGGAAGCCGCAGCAGCGAGGGTGGGAACTTGCGTTTCCTGCAGGGATCGCCCGACGCGCCCCAGGTCAACCTGCTGGTGGATGGCAAATCGGTAGCCACGAATATCGGCTACATCAACGCCACGGGTTATATCTCGCTGAAGTCCGGCTCGCGTCACGTTCAGGCGGTTCCGGTGAGTGGCGCGTCTGCTCTTCTGGATACGAATTTTACGATCACTGCGAGCGGCAATCAAACCCTGATCGTCAGCGGGCCTGCCGCCGGCATTCACAACGTCCTGCTCACTGACGGCGGCACCACGGCAACAACCGGTGACGCCCATGTTCGGGTGGTGAATGCTTCGAGCAGTATGGGGCCGGCTGACGTTTACATCGTCCCCTCCGGCACCAGTATCGCTGGGATACCGCCTACGGTGGCAAATTTGGCATTCAATTCCGATACCGGCTATCAATTGGTCCCGGTGGGGGCCTATGAAGTGTTCATGACTGCTCCTAATACCAAGAATGCATTCGTGAGTACCGGGCCTATCAATCTGCTAGCCAGCGCCAACCAGACAGTGGTAGGACTCGACGACCCATCCGGAAGCGGCTTCACCTTCACCGTTCTTACTGACCAGTAGGTCACAACACTTTTACCTGCTCGAGCGTCTAACTAACAGCGTCTAAACTGGGAAGACCAAGTCATCCTTGGCTCTTGCCAGCCGATGGCGGCGGTATAATCAAGAGCTTGGAATCGGAGGCAATCTGAAATGCAAGAACGCGTAAATGCCCTGTGGGGGCACTTCAAAGCCAACCGGGCAATTTTCGCCATTGTGACATTGCTCACCCTGGGCGTTGGCATCTTGATTGGAACCGTGGTTTCAGTAGGTGTGAAGGGCCAGGAGAGACGGTCTGCGGACGCAACTCCGCTCACTGTGCCTTCGCCAAAACAGATGTCGAACCAGTTTTCTCAGATTGCCAAGACCCTGGAACCAGCGGTGGTAAATATCAATACAGAATCGACGATCAAGCCCACCGCGCGCCGTCGGGGTCAAGCTCCAGGTGGAGATGAAGAGGGCGGAGAGAATCCCTTCGGCGATTTCTTCGACAAATTCTTCGGGAATCCCGACAACGCGGGTCCAATTCGCGAGCGTTCGCTGGGCTCAGGTGTGTTAGTCGATTCCAAAGGTTACATTGTCACCAACCGGCACGTGGTTGAGAAGGCCGATCGAATCAGGGTGCGTTTGCAGGACGACCCACCCGGTGTCCAGCATGACGCGAAGGTAGTAGGCAGCGATCAGGAAACTGATCTGGCCGTGATAAAGATTGACGTCGAGCACGGGCTTCCGACAGCGAAGCTCGGCAACTCCGAGAGTATGCAAGTTGGCGATTGGGTGCTGGCAGTCGGCAGTCCCTTTGGCCTACAGGCGACGGTGACCGCAGGTATTGTCTCCGCCAAGGGCCGCAACATCGTTCCCAACCGGCAGTTCCAGTCATTTATTCAGACGGATGCCGCTATCAATCCCGGTAACTCAGGTGGTCCGCTGGTCAACATGGACGGCGAAGTGATCGGTATTAACACCGCCATCCTGACCGACACTAACGCCTACGCGGGCGTTGGCTTTGCGCTTCCTTCAAATACCGTGGTCCAGGTTTATAACCAGCTGACCGGCCCTGAGCACCGGGTCCAGCGCGGTTCGATTGGAATTGAATTCAATGCGCAGGAGAATCCTGCGATTTCGCGCGTGTATGGAGTGCAATCGGGAATCACCATTTCGAGTGTAGTTGCTGGAAGCCCGGCAGACCGTGCCGGCTTGAAAGTGGGCGATACCATCGTTTCGGTGGACGGCAAAACGATCAAGAATGGCGATGAACTGGTTGGCGACATCGCCAGCCGCAAGCCCGGCGCTAAGATCAATCTGGGTTACGTTCGCAGCGGCAAGAAAGAAGAGACCACGGTAACCGTGGCGGACCGGGCGAAGCTGTTCGCTTCTCGCCTGGGAGAAGAAGAAGAGGGTGGCGAATCAACGGCGCCGAAGCAAAGCAAGTTCGGAGCTACGGTGCGGCCACTCACGCCAGAGATTGCCGATCGGCTGAATGTCACCTCCGGCAAAGGTGTAGTGGTGCAGGATGTGAAACCGGGCTCGTTTGCAGACGACATTGGCCTGACCCGGGGCGATATTATTTTGGAAATCAACAAGCAGCCGGTAAACAGCGAGGATGACTTCGACCACATTCAGTCCAGCGTCAAGAGCGGCCAGGACGTGGTTTTCCTGGTTCGGCAACGCGGGGCAGGACGGAACGACGGGACGATCTTCCTGGCGGGCACACTTCCGTAACAGTTACTTGCACTAATGGCACTGGCGGCAAAGCCGAGATCACGAGATGATGGACACCGCCTGGCTAAGGCGGCGAACGCCGCCGACTCCATGCAGAACGGAGCGCACCAGCGGATGAAATCTTTGCGGTCAACCAAGTTGCCGGTCATGGCTGTGACGGTGCTGCTAACCGCATCGTTGTCTCTAGCCAACGCGCAAACCACCGAAGATCACCCCAAACCTGTTCATCACAAGGGTCATCCAGCCACGCGTCACGAGGCTCCTAAAGCGGTGCGGCATGATGAATCGCGGGTGGCACATCCTGAGACCCCGAAGCCTGCTCATCATTCAACCAAGAAAGCTAAAAAACGCCGTCCGCGTGGACAGCAAGCGATTGACAGCTCTCGTGCACGAGAGATCCAGGAAGCTTTGGTTCGCGAGCATTACATGACCGGGAAGCCTTCAGGAACCTGGGACAGCGCGACCCAGGACGCCCTGCGACGCTTTCAGGCCGCGCAGGGCTGGCAAAGCAAGACAGTTCCAGATTCCCGTGCGCTTATCCGTCTGGGGCTTGGGCCCGATCACCAGCACCTGCTGAATCCGGAGAGCGCAATGACGAGCGAGCCACGGTTGCCACGTCCTAGTCCGTCGGCGACCGTACGCAGCTCTGCTCCGTCGGCGAGTTCCAGCGTTTCGGTCCAGGCAGCGCCGGGCACAAGAGCAATCGCTGTACCGGCTGACGTAACACCTTCCCGCTAACTTCACAAATCAAAGCCATGGAGGCTGGTCGTTGCTAATGATGGCCCGCGGATTTCTGTCGACCAGTGCCTTGGTAGTTTCCTCGCCCAATTCCTTGGTCAAGACCTTCAGCGCTGGTGAGAGGAGCGGCTGACGGCGAATTGTGTCGTGTCCGTCACTGGCAAGAACGTGCACCGCTTTTTTCTTGAAGAGCCACTGGGCTGTTTGTTGAGCCTTGACTCCCCAACCTCCCAGAATTGCCGAGGCAGTCACCTGTACGGCACAGCCTAAGCCTATCCACTCTATGATCCGCTGGGTATTCTGCTGCAGAAGCGGGTTTCGTTCTGGATGCGTGATGATGGGAACAATCCCTCTCTCACACATCTGGGTCATCCAATCATCAATTTGCTGCGGAATACCGAAGTTGCTGAATTCGATGAGCAAGTAACGGCTCTCCGCAATGCAGTATTGCTGTGGAGTCTCGAGAGCGCTCCGCATATTTTCAAACGACAGATGGAAATCACAGCCAAGGCTGAGCTTCGGAGTATCGCCTACCCGTTCCCGCAGGCGGTCCAGCAAGTCTGAGAGATATTTGCGATCGTAGAAATAGTTGTCGTTGCAGTGAGGAGTGGCGACGATGTGTTCGGTGCCATCCTCCGCGGCCATGCGGCACATCTGTTCGGCAGTTTCCCAGGATTTTGGGCCGTCATCGACCTCAGGCAGGATATGGCAGTGAATATCGACCACGCACTCGCGATTTAAGCAGATTCATCGGAAAGACTCAAAGTATTCCGCATACTCGCAAGGTCGGGCGCAATGGCCAAGTACAAGTATCAGTAGCGCTCTTTCACGAAGTCACCGATCTCGGAATAAGCTTTGGCCAGCATCTGTTCTGGCGGTAAGAACACAATGCGGAAGTGTCTGGTGCCAGGCTTCTGCCCGAAGCCGGACCCATGAACGACGAGGATATGTTTTTGCAGCAGCAACTCTTTCACAAAAACATCATCGCCTTCTCGGATGTCAATCTTTGGGAACGCATAAAAGGCGCCGCGGGGAGGAACGCAGCTAATGTGTGGAATCGAATTGCAGCTTGAAACCGTAAGATCGCGGCGCGCGCTGAGTTTGCCGATCACTCCAATCAGGTGGTCCTGGGGTCCTTCCAGCGCCGGTTTTACGGCAAATTGCTCGGGATGATTGGCGGAAATGCGGGCGCGAAGAAGCTTGTGCATGCCCTCAACATAGGGCTTCACGGCGGCAGAATCGCCGCTGGTAATCGCCCAACCAATGCGCCAGCCGGGAGCAAGATAATTCTTCGACAGTCCTCCGATGGTAAGCACCGGAACATCTGGAGCGACCGCGGCGATTGAGATCTGCTCGCCGCCATCCAGAATCAGCTTGTCGTAAATTTCATCCGCGATAATCAGCAGATTGTGCTGGCGGGCAAGCTCGGCAATTTGTTCGAGCATCTGCCGGGTGCATAGCGCCCCAGTGGGGTTATTGGGATTGATAAGAACAATCCCGCGAGTGCGCGAATTTATTTTGCGCCGGATGTCGTCAAGCTCAGGCTGCCATCCATCCTCTTCGTTCAAATAGTAGCTATTGAGTTCTGCCCCGGTTTTGCAAAGCACCGCCGCATAGAGCGGATAGTCAGGACTGGGGGTCAGCACGTTCTCGCCGGGATTGAGCAACGCGGTCAGGCAAACATCCACTGCCTCTCCCGCGCCGTTGGTGACGAAAACATCCTGGACTGTGGTGATTCGTTTCCGCGCAGCCTCACCGCGAATGGCCTCCAGCGCTTCAGCGACGCCGAGTGACGGCGCGTAGCCGTTCTTGTTATCGCGCATGGCGCGGTACGCGGCTTCGACGACGTGCGGGGGCGTGACAAAATCAAAGGCGTTGGGATCGCCCACGTTCAAATGCAGGACCTTGTGGCCTTGCTTGATGACGTCATCGGCCAGGGTTGCAAGATCACGAATTGCATAACGCAGATTGTCGAGCCGCTGAGCTGGGCTGATTTCTCTACTTTGAGTTGCGGGCATGATTTGATTCTAAATTACCGCCAGCGCGCTGACGGAAAGAGTTACCGCATGCGTCTCAGCGGTCATTGAAACCACCATAGGCTGACTCTACCCGGCTGGGCAGCAACCTCCGTTACATCTGAAACGGGCAAGTAATCCCATACCATTTCTCATCGCCCAAAGCGGTCGGAGCCAACGTATGCAATGGACTGGCAAACGCATTTTTACAATCGTAATGGCTGTGGGAACAGTCATCACCACTTACCAACTCCTGAGTAAGCCTCGTCCGGTGGCCACTCCGCAGAGCGCTGAGACCGCGCGCGCCAACGTTCAATCGTTCGATCAAAAACTTGAGCAACTCCAGGCACCGAGGACTGACGGTAGCGCTCCGGCCGAAGTACACTTCAGCTCCGAAGAAGTGAGCGCAGAAATGGCGCAAGCAGTCGGCGCCGCGCCACCTGCTCCTGCCACGGCGACCAAGCCAGTCAACTCTGCGCCGAACTCACCCGATGCTGAAGTCGCGCCCGGAGACGTCCAGGTCAAGGACTATCAGGTGAAGCTGGAAGGTGATGTTGCTCACGGGCAATTCCTGACACAAGTCGCTGGTAAAGATATTTACGTCACGCTCGCCGGGCATCTCGGATCGCAGGATGGTTATGTGACCTTCGATCCCACCGAGTTCAAGGTTGGCGATCTGAGCATTCCGGTCTCACTGGTAAATTCAGCGCTGCAGAAGAAGCTTGCAGAACAACGCGAACAGTTGAAGTTGCCGAATGGAGTCGGCAGCTTGCGCGTGCAAAACGGCGAACTTGTGATTACCCAGAAGTAGCCTGGTTCGAGTTCCACCTCACTCTACGATCAGCTCGCCCTTCATGGAATGGTGGTGAAATCCGCACACCGTGCAGCAGCGGAATGCGTAGGTTCCGGGCTTTCGCGCCACAAACTCAATGTTTGCAGTCTGGCCTTTCTCGATCTTGGTGCAATCCTGCGCAGCTGAAAACTCCAAGCCTGGCTCGCCGCTTTTCTCAGCGCCTTCAGGAAATGGGTTGATCTTGAATCCGTGCGCATGATCGATCGCGGTGATGGTAAGCCGCACCTTTGTCCCCTGCTTTACCCGGATCGGCGAGGGATCGTACTCGTACTTTTTAGCGGTAACTGTGATAACTTGAACCGCTTCAGAATTGGCGGTCGATTGCGCCCGCGAATCGGGTACGACCGCGATGGCGAACAATAATGCGAGCACCGGCACTGAGAGGGTTAGCGACCGTTTCATGCTCAGCTCCTGTCTAAAATCAGTTTGGACTCTCAAATTAAAGCAACTTCCAGGCTCAGTCATGTCAAGAAAGTGTCATACAGAAACAATATTTATGTTTTTGCGCCGTGCGCCACGATGCTAGACGGAACTCTGAGCGCGCGCAACCAATCAATTACCGACGCGAGGGAACAATGAAACCAATGGGTAGCGGAATTCAGCTGATGGTTTGGGTAGGCCTGTTTTGTGCAGCTGCAGCCGCGCAGCCAACCCCTGCGCAGTACCCGAATTACCCCAGCGAGACGCCAGAGAAGTTCCAGCCGAAGACGGATAGCTTTGACTACATCCGGCGCGTAGAGATGATCCCCATGCGCGACGGTGTGAAGCTGCACACGGTGATCCTGATTCCCAGGGGCGCTAAGAACGCGCCCATGCTGCTCACGCGGACGCCCTATGACGCGGACCACCAAACGAGCAACGCGCACAGCTCTCACCTCGGCCCAACGCTCTGGGGATATGACAACGCTACCGAGGTCATCGTCGAGGGCGGGTACATTCGCGTGGTGCAGGATATTCGCGGCCGCTACAACTCGGAAGGCGGCTACGTGATGAACCGGCCGCTCCACGGGCCGTTGAACCCGACGCCGGTGGATCATTCTACTGACACCTACGACACTATCGACTGGCTGGTGAAAAACGTTCCTGAGAGCAACGGCAAAGTCGGTATTCTCGGAATTTCGTACGACGGTTTTCTACCGCTGATGGCGCTGGTGAATCCGCATCCCGCGCTGAAAGTTTCGGTTCCGATGAATCCCATGGTCGATGGCTGGATGGGCGACGACTGGTTCCACAACGGTGCCTTCCGCGAGCAGAACATACCATACGTGTACGAGCAGGAGGCCACTCGCAAGTCCGGATTCGGCGGCGACGAGGAGCGCTGGTGGACTGATCACTTCGACGACTATGACGTTTATATGAACTCCGTTTCAGCCGGTGAATTGGGAAGGTTGCATGGCATGGAGCAGCTTGGCTTTTGGAACAAGCTGATTGCGCATCCGAGTTATGACGATTTCTGGCAAGAGCAGGCGATGGACAAGATTCTGGCTGCTCAGCCGCTCAAAGTTCCGGTCATGCTGGTGCACAGCCTGTGGGACCAGGAAGATATCTATGGCGCGATCGCCGTTTACAAGGCGCTCAAACCTAAAGACGCCTCTAATGACAAAGTTTTTCTGGTGATGGGGCCCTGGCACCACGGCCAGGAAATCGAAGATGGTAGCTCGTTGGCGGCGATCCACTTTGACAGTGATACCGGACTTTATTTCCGTGAACACATTCTGCGGCCTTTTTTGGACCACTACCTGAAGGATGATGCGCCCGAGATGAACGTGCCCAAAGTATCGGCGTTTGAAACGGGAACCAATCGATGGCTGGATTTGCCCTCGTGGCCTGTGGGATGCGCGAACGGGTGTGCGGTTCACCCGGCGCCGCTTTACCTGCGCGGCAATATGAAAGCCAGCTTCGACGCGCCAACCTCGGGCGACACGGCTTACGAAGAATACGTTTCTGATCCGGCCAAGCCTGTGCCTTACCGCAAACGTCCCATTCAGCAGATGGGATACGGAGGCGAACTGACCTGGGCGGAGTGGCTGGTTGACGATCAGCGCGAGCAGTCCGGCCGTCCCGATGTGCTGGCTTTCAGTTCTGATGTCCTAACTAAACCGGTGAAGATCAGCGGCCAGCCAATGGTGAACCTGATTGCGTCGACGTCAGGGACCGATTCGGATTGGGTGGTTAAAGTTATTGACGTTTATCCGGACGAGGTGGCTGGCGACCCGCACTTGGGCGGATATCAGCTGATGATCTCGGCAGACGTCTTCCGTGGGCGGTACCGCGAGAGTTTGTCGCGTCCAAAAGCAATTGAGGCGGGCAAGGCTTTGCTTTACCGCTGGGCTCTTCCAACGGCGAACCATGTCTTTCTTCCGGGGCACCGCATTATGGTGCAAGTGCAGTCGAGCTGGTTCCCGCTTTACGATCGCAATCCGCAGACATTTGTCCCGAACATCTTCTGGGCCAAAGCAGAGAATTTCAAGAAGGCCACGCAGCGGATTTACCACGAGCACGGGCAGGCAAGCTTTGTGGAGTTGCCAGTCGTGCAGATGCACTGAGTTTCTCACCACGGAGACACGGAGGCACGGAGAAGATGGAATCCTGGATGTCACGACGCTGGCGACCTTGAAATCCAAGAATGCAGAGACGGTGTTAAGAGAAATTGCTACACTTTCTTCTCCGTGCCTCCGTGCCTCCGTGGTGAACGCCCTTGTTGCCCTGCTATCCTAGGCACAATCCCCATGAAAGCAGTCCTTGACGAAGCAGAAGTAGCCACTTCATTGGCCTCTGCGCGCCAGAAAATTGTTCGCCGGTTCGTATTCGGGCTTCTGGTGCTATTGTCGGCGTTGGTGGGTGCGATGGGCGGGCTGCTGCTGGTGTATTCGAACGACCTGCCGCAGGTTGAAGAACTTGAACATTATCGGCCGATCTCAACCACCGAGCTGTACGACATCAATGGGCGGACGATTGGTTCCTTCGCCCTCCAGCGGCGCGCGGTGGCTTCTTACAACGACTTTCCTCCTGTACTTATTCAGGCGCTGATTTCAACCGAGGACAAAGACTTTTATCGCCACTGGGGAATTAACGTTTGGAGAATTGCCGGCGCCGCTTACCGTGACATTGAATCCGGCGGCAAAGTGCAGGGCGCTTCCACTTTGACCATGCAGTTGGCGCGCAACCTGTTTCTCTCCCCTGACCGCTCATTTCATCGCAAGATTCAAGAGGCTTTGCTGGCGATCCAAATTGAGCGGCGATTCACTAAGGAGCAGATTCTCACTTTGTACGCCAACGAGATTTATCTTGGCCATGGCGTCTACGGATTCGAAGCCGCATCGGAATTTTATTTCAGCAAGCCAGCAAAGAAACTCACTCTTCCAGAAGCCGCGCTGATTGCAGGTCTGCCAAAGTCTCCAGCGCTTTATTCTCCGATCAATCATCCTGAGCGGGCGCAACACCGCCGCAATCTGGTCATCAACAATATGCTGGAGGATGGAAAGATCACAGCGGGTGAAGCCGAGAGTGCTCGCAGTGCACCACTGGGCTTGAACATCGCTCCAGATCCCAATTCGCTCGCACCGTATTTTGTAGAAGAACTGCGCCGCTATCTGGAGAACAAATACGGCACCGATCAGGTACACGAAGGCGGCTTGCGGGTCTACACCAGCCTCGACATGGACCTGCAGCGGGCCGCAACTCAAGCCGTGCTCGATGGCCTTGCGGTTTATGAGCGGCGCCACGGCTGGCGCGGACATCTGGAGAATGTTCTCCTTGGGGGACAGACGCTGGCGAGTTATCGCCATCCTGACTGGGACAATCCATTCGAGGTGGGCAGCTATACGCACGCCCTGATCACGTCTGTTTCGGCGGGATCAGCGTCAACAAAATTCGGCCCCTATTCGGCTTTGCTAAATGAAGCCGATGTTAAATGGACCAAGCAGAAGCTCGGGCGCATTCTTTCGCCCGGCGACGTCGTGTATGTGAAAATTCTGTCGATCGAGTCGAGCGCGAAGGCGCGCGTCAGCCTGGAGCAGGATTCCGGAGCGCAAGGTGCGCTGCTGGCAATCGACAACACCACAGGTGAAATTCGGGCCATGGTGGGCGGACGCGACTTCGAACTCTCAAAGTTCAACCGCGCTACCCAGGCGTTGCGGCAGGTCGGCTCGTCGTTCAAGCCTTACGTGTACACCGCCGCTATCGATCAGGGTGCGCGGCCAGATGACACGATTCTCGATTCTCCGGTGATTTTTCAAACTGCTTCCGGGCCGTATTTTCCGCACAATTATGATGAAAAGTACGAGGGCACAATTACTTTGCAGCGGGCATTGGCGCAATCGCGAAACATTCCCGCTCTAAAACTTGCAGACCAACTTGGCATTCGCAACGTGGAGGACTACGCGCGCAAATTTGGAATTGCGTCACCATTACCTCCGTACCTGCCAGTGGCTTTAGGAGCTGCTGAGATGACGCTCGAAGAACAGACCTCGGCGTATAGCGTATTCCCGAATGACGGGGTGCGCCTGGTGCCGCGAATGATCAAGAAAGTTGAAGACTACGATGGCCGCGTGCTCGAGGAGGACTATCCCGAGGTCAAAGACGTCATCAGTCCGAGGACCGCGCGGCTCATGAGTTCAATGCTCCAAGGGGTCGTGCAGCACGGGACTGCAATTGCCGCGACCACACTCAAGTTGCCGCTGGCGGGAAAGACCGGGACGACCAATGATTTCACCGACGCATGGTTTGTGGGATTTTCGCCGTCACTTACGGCGGGCGTCTGGGTTGGCTACGACGAAAAGAAAACTTTAGGCGCAAAGGAAACCGGCGCGCGGGCTGCCTTGCCGATCTGGATGCAGTTTATGAAAGTGGCCCTGGCGGGAAAAGATCCTGGACAGTTTCAGCCGCCGCCGGACCTGCCGCCGCGAACGACTGGGCAGAGAGTGGATACGTCAGATCTTGCACCGGCGGGAGATGAGAGCCATTGAGGGTGCAGTCTTAAATGGGGACCCGATCCAAAGCGACAATAAATTGAATGCCCGGAACCTGTTTCCCTTTCAGGTGATCGTCATTAGTTACAAATAAATCGACGCCAGCGCTTGCGGCACAGGCAAGCTGAATCGCATCCGGCGGCTTAACTGTGCGATCCTGACGAATACTCGCATAATTCCGGGCCGCCTGCGCGTTAAGAGGAATCACCACAGCAGACTTTGTGATTGCGTCTTCGTAAGTGCGGAACAGCGCCATGTCACCTCTGGCAAGGGGTTTGACCAGAACTTCGCCCAAAGTGAACGCCGAGGTCAGCAACTGGTCTCCTCTCGCCAACATCTTGCTCCGAAGGGATTTTGTCACTGGGGAGAATTGCTGACTGCCCTCGAAGAGATAGATAAACAAGTTAGTGTCCCAGAAGATGCGACTCATTCCCAGCCCTCGCGGAGGCGCTTGACGTACTCGTCGGCGTGCTCGTCGGCCCAAAGCTTTTTCCCTGACCCGTAGAGGGCAAGGAGGGGATCGTTGTTGAGCCGATCCTCCGTATCGCAGTTCCAGCCGCGATACCAGTCGAGCAGGCTCCTGTACTGTTCCGGCAAATCGTCGCTTTCGGGCGTCGTCTTTGATCCTTCACGACGAGGATCGTAAGGATCCCCTCCGCGAAACAATCGTCTCCGTCCTGGAGCCGTTTCCAATAACATTCGATAACGGCCTGAATTTGGCGCTCGGTTCGAAACGCAGTGTTGAACCACGTGAACGTAAACGCTCTGCCTGAACGGAACACTTAACTTTTCGCGCTTTGCCCGAGTGACGATCTCCTCAATTGTGAAATCGTTTCGGTCGCTGTGCTCACGATGTAGCAACGCGGCTGCGATCCATACTTCGTCGGCGACTTTTAAATCCAATGCAACTGGCATATATTCCTGATTTACTGTTATTGTACCATATATATTGTAATTCAAGTAAAATAACTCTTGCAAAGAAGAGAGTCGTTCTGCCCATGAGCAAGCCAGTCGGCGTCAACAGATTTGGAACCAGCATTGAATTGCGAATTCCAGGGTTTGGAAATACAGGAAAGGGGGACAGAACCGTTTTGCTATCCCTCAGAGAGGCACGTCAACTCGCCTATAAGCTTCTGATCGAATCAGAGAATTCTGACCAGAGTTCGTCCGAGGCAGCCTAAACCCAAGGCGGAGCGGCAAAAGGCAATACCGCTTCGCCTTTTGTGGGACACCACTCGGTGATCCAACCCTGTACAATACCCAATTCCCTTTCACTCGGGACTCTCTTCGGATTAAATCATGCACCGCTGGTCATTGCTGTTTATTCCCACTCTGCGCGAGGCGCCGGCTGACGCCGAGGTCGCCAGCCACAAGTTCCTGGTGCGCTCGGGCTACATCCGGCAACTGGCTGCTGGTATTTATTCCTATCTTTTCCTGGGTCAGCGCTCGTTCAACAAGATCATAGGAATCGTTCGTGAAGAGATGGACCGCATCGGGCAGGAATTCTATCTGCCGGCACTGCATCCGCGTGAGCTTTGGGAAGCCAGCGGCCGCTGGTCGGTGATGGGCGACAACCTGTTTCGCCTTAAAGACCGCAAAGGCGCCGATCTTTGCCTCGGCATGACGGAAGAAGAAGTTATGACGGAGATTGCCCGCAAAGAGCTGCGCAGCTACAAACAGTTGCCGCAAATCTGGTATCAGATTCAGTCGAAATTCCGCGATGAACCCCGGCCAAAGTCAGGTCTATTGCGCGTGCGCCAATTCATGATGAAGGATTCGTATTCGTTCGACATTGATCCTGCTGGCCTCGACGTTTCGTATCAAAAACATCGTGACGCTTACTGCCGAATCTTCGACCGTTGCGGGTTGAAGTATCTCGTGATTGAAGCACATTCCGGGGCGATGGGTGGATCGCAATCGGAAGAGTTCATGGTGTACACGCCCGCGGGAGAAGATCAGGTGGTGAGCTGCGCTAAGTGCGGATACGCAGCAAATCTGGAGAAAGCCACTTCCGGGCTTGAACCAGTCGCCGATCTCGCGCCGGAGGGCAATGGCGAGCCCCTTGAAGTCCACACTCCGGGGATGAGAACGATTGAAGAAGTGGCGCGCTTTCTCGGTGTTTCCCCGAAAAACAAAATCAAGACGCTGGCATTGATGATTGATTCGAAAGCAGAGCGCACGGGCGAGGCCGCCCGTGCCCACACGAGCCAGCCACGGTCGCGGGCGGTTGTTGTTCTTATGCGCGGCGATCATCAACTGAATGAAGCCAAGCTATCGACTGCGCTCGCGGGCAAGGAAACGCGGCCCATGCAGGAGGACGAAATTCTGCAGCTCTTCAAATCGCCGGCAGGATTTCTCGGGCCGCTGCGAATTGATTGGGCGAAGAGCCTTGACGAAGCAAGCAAACCGGTCCTGCTGGTCGATAAAGCGCTTGAAGGCCGCACGAACGTGATAGCCGGAGCCAACAAAGAGGACTACCACGTCAAGAACATCACTCCAGGAAAGACCTTTCAGCCGACTGCTTATGCCGATCTGCGCAGCGTCGCCACGGGCGAGTCTTGCCCTAATTGCGGCTCGACTCTGAAGATGGATACCGCGGTCGAAATCGGGCACATTTTCAAGCTTGGCTACAAGTATTCGCAGTCGATGGGGGCCCGGGTGCTCGATAAGAACGGCAAAGAGGTCACTCCTATCATGGGTAGTTACGGGATCGGCATTGAGCGAATCCTCACCGCCGCCATCGAACAGAACAACGACGAAAACGGCTTCTGGCTGTCTCGGCCAATTGCGCCTTTTGACGTCGTGGTTACGCCGACCAACGTTTCCGACCAGAAAGTCAAGTCAACCGCCGAGGACATCGCCGCACGCCTGGACTCCGCCGGTTACGACGTGTTACTAGACGACAGGGACGAACGGCCAGGGGTAAAGTTCAAAGATGCTGACCTGGTGGGCATACCCTTCCGGATAAATGTAGGCAAGAAAGTTACCGAAGATACTGTGGAAGTGGTTCGGCGCTCGACTCGCGAAAGTGCCGATGTTAGCATCGGCGCAATAGCAGAGTACATTAACCAAATGCTCGGCCCGGCGCAACAGCAGAAATAGCGCCGCGGCCCCGCGGAGCGCTATGGCCAGAATCAAAATGTTGTTCGGACTCTTCGTGATCGTGGGCGGCATGTACACCGCTTTTAAAGTCGTACCGCCCTATTTCGAGGCATACCAGTTCCAGGATGCGATCAAAGACGAGGCGACTCACGACAGCTATGCCAGTAAGACCGAGGACGATATACGCGACAGCGTGTTTAAGAAGGCGCAGGAACTAGATGTTCCCATTGCGCACGACGCCATTAAGGTCCAGCGTCAGGGGATGCAGTTCAATGGGACCGTCATCATTCACGCTGCGTACATAGTGCACGTTGACCTGCCGGGGTATCCGCTGGATCTGCACTTCGATGCATCTACGGAAAACAAGGGCGTGTTTTAATAGGTTCAGGCGCTTTCCCGGTACAAAATCAACCTTCAGAATCGTTTAGAATAGACGCACGACGCTCCTGTAGCTATTGGGAGCACGCTCTGGAAACGAATTCCCGCGCCGCGTCATCTCACAAGCAGTAATAGGATTTTGTCGAAACCGTGAGGGTAGTGTCGCCAGCCAACGTGGCCATCAAGCTTCGAATTCCGAATAGAAAGAACAGCTCCGGCAGGGGGCGCGGCTTCCGCGATCCGGTCCTGCGCTTCGCTTTGGGGTGCTTCGCCGCCATGGCGCTGCTTTTTATCGGCTTTTTTTCGTACTTCTACGTCAAATACGACCGCATTATTGAAGCACGCTTCAAGAGTCCGGTATTCGCGAACGCGGCCAAAATCTATGCCGCCCCTCACGCGCTGGCAGTCGGTGAGAAGGCTGAATTAAAGGAAATCGCCGCCGAGCTGCGGCACGCCGGGTACTCCGAAAAAAGCGGCGAGTCGCAGATGGGCAGCTACCACGTTAGCGGGGGCACAATTCAGATTGCTCCTGGCCCCGGTTCATATCACAGTCCAGAGGCGGCTACCATTCGCCTCCATGAAGGGCGTATCGAGAGCATTGCAGGCAGTTCTGGCAGCCAGCTTGATGCGTATGAACTCGAGCCGGAGATGATCACCTCGCTTTTTGAGGGTGACCAGCGCTCGAAGCGGCAGGTAGTCCACTACAACGAAATGCCCAAGGTCTTGGTTGACGCGGTGCTGGCGATCGAAGACCGGCGCTTTTTCCAGCACAACGGCGTGAACTTCGTTCGCTTTGCGGAAGCGGCATGGATTGACGTCACCCGCCAGCGCCATGAGCAGGGCGGATCGACGATCACCATGCAACTCGCCCGGGGGTTTTTTCTCACCCCCCAGAAAACGATCAAGCGCAAGCTTACGGAAATGCTGATCGCCATGGAACTTGAGCAAAAGTTCAACAAACAGCAGATTTTCGAGTTCTACGGAAACTGGGTAAATCTCGGCCAGCGCGGATCGTTTCAAATCAGCGGTTTCGCGGAGGCTTCACGGGCTTACTTCAATAAAGATCTCAAAGACATTACGCTACCGGAAGCCGCTTTGCTCGCAGGAATCATTCAAGGCCCCAGTTATCTTTCGCCATATCGCCACCCGGAGCGCGCGACAGACCGGCGCAATGTAGTGCTCGACAGCATGGTTGAGACCCATGCCATAACCAAAGAACAAGATGAAAAGGCCAAGGCGACCCCACTGAAGCTGGCGGCGCCGAACGTCGAGGCCAGTGACGCGCCATATTTCATTGATCTCGTCCGCGACACTCTGATCAGTAAGCTTCCTGAGCGCGAGATGAATGACCAGGCGTATCGCATTTACACCACGCTTGATCCGGCACTGCAACGCGCGGCTGCGCAAGCCGTCGAAACCGGAATCAAGCTGGTAGACGATCAGGTCAATAAGCGCCGTACAAAACGTATCAAGATCGGAAAAGGGAAATCGGCAAAGTACGAAACCCAGGTCGAGCAGGGCCCGCAAGCTCAGGTTGCACTTATTGCAATGGACCCGCATACCGGGGACGTGCTTGCGTTAGTTGGCGGTCGCAATTACGCCTGGAGCCAGTTAAACCATGCGACGTCAAAGCGTCCCACCGGCTCAATCTTTAAGCCGTTTGTTTATGCGGCGGCAATGAATACCGCGCTGGACGGCAGCAATCCGGTGTTTACTCCGGCGACCATCGTTCCCGATCAGCCGAGCACATTCGCTTACGGCGATCAGATATACGAGCCTCGCAATTACAAAGAGGAATATCACGGCGATGTGACCGCGCGCTACGCGCTAGCCATGTCGTTAAACAATGCGACCGTGAAACTGGCCGAGGAAGTGGGTTACGACAAAGTGGCCGAGCTGGCAAAGTCTGCCGGCATAAATTCGGTCAAGCCGACTCCCGCGATGGCGCTTGGATCCTATGACGCTACGCCGCTGGACATGGCGGCGGCATACACGGTTTTTTCCAACAACGGTGTGCGCGTGTCGCCCATCATGGTTAAGTCAGTGCGGACAGCATCAGGCGATCCGGTCATGAATCTCAATACCGACACCCGGCAGGTTCTTGATCCACGCGTTGCCTATGTCATGACTGACATGATGGAAGGCGTCATCAACAACGGGCTGGGCTTTTCAGCGGTGCGAGGCCGCGGCTTCCAAGGGCCCGCCGCAGGCAAGACCGGCAGTTCGCATGACGGATGGTTTGCAGGATATACCAGCAATCTTCTATGTATCGTATGGGTGGGCTTCGACGACTACAGTGACCTGCACTTGAGCGGAGCGCAAACGGCTGCCCCAATCTGGACCGAGTTCATGAAGAAGGCGGCCATTGTCCCCCGCTACACGGACATGAAGCAGTTCTCGCAACCAACTGGTGTGGTCGATGTGCAACTGGATAAACTCACCAATTTACTGGCGACTCCAACATGCCCGCAGACCTATACGGCCGCATTCATTACGGGTACTGAACCCACCAACACCTGCGACCAGAACACCGGTGTCAAAGGGGTGCTTTCGCGGATATTTGGCTTGGGCAACGCTCAGCCACAGCCGCCGACCGGGGCTGACCCGCAAGCCCCAGCCGACCAGAAGAAAAAAGGCTTATTTGGCAAGATTGCCGGTATTTTCAAGGACGATAAGCAATCCACGCCTCCTCCCAAGCCTGCCGAAACGCCCACTCACTAGAGGTTCGGTCGAGCACTAGTCAGCCGTCATAGGCGATAACCAGGGCGATGAAGGAACTTCTCAGATACCCCTGATGTCATGATCTAATGGGGTATCCATCAGGAGGCGTGAGTTATGTATCGCTCTGCGTCTTTTCTCTTTACGACTGTGCTGTTGTCGGGGGCAGCTCTCGCCCAGGTATCGCAGCTGGACCAGATTCAAATTGCGCCGCCCATGCGGCAAGTAGAGTCACCATCGCCGACGGCTTCGGCTGCGGAATTAGAGAAGCAAGGCGACGAGCTGCGCGCCCAAAAGGCGTATCTCGACGCAATCGATTATTTCCATGCCGCGCTGGCGAAAGCCCCGGACAAGCCTTCGGTTATTAACAAGATCGGAATTTCCGAGCTGATGCTGCAGCGCTTTCGCGAGGCTGGAAGAAGCTTTGACCGCGCAATCAAAGTGGACGGCAAATTCGCCGAGGCTTACAACAACCGTGGGGTGGTCGAATATGAAAAGCGCAAGTACGGCGCGGCCGTCAAACAATACAAGAAGGCGATTGCCATATCGCCCGATTCAGCGTCATTTTATTCAAACTTAGGCGCCGCCTATTTTGCCCATAAGAAATTCGAGCAGGCAAGCCAGGCCTATGCGAAAGCCGTTGAACTGGATCCGACTATCTTCGAGCATACGTCGCACACCGGCATTGCCGCGCAAATGGCTTCACCCGAGGACCGTGCCCACTACGATTACGTCCTGGCCAAGCTGTATGCAAAGATGGGCGACAGCGACCATTCGTTGGAGTATCTCCGCAAAGCCATGGAAGACGGCTACAAGAAAGTAGATGAGGCATTGACGGATCCGGAATTTGCCGAGTTGCGCAAGGATGCGCGATTTACTGAGCTGATGAAGGTAAAACCCCAAGCGATTCCGGAATAGTTTTTCGAGTTTTGGAATAGTCGGTTACAATACTCAAAGATGCCTTTCCGCAATGCCAATTCGCATCTGCCCGCCTGCTGGTTGCACATGCTGGTGTGCCCGCGCCGGTACTTGGCGGTGTTGCCCTCGCATTCGCGTCCCAGCCTTTTCGGAAGCGACTAATCAATCCTCCTCTCCTGAGTAAAACGTCGCGGTCCTCTAATAACGACTTCAAGCCGACGACCGACCTCAACGATCTATGAGCGCCATACAGGAGGATTCCATGTCAACCAAGAGCACATCGGTCATCGATGGACCGATCACCGGAAGCAAGAATGGAAGGACGAAAATGAAAGGGCCGCTGCCTGGACCAAATGCCAAGCGCATCCTGGAAGGCGATGAGCGCTATATTTCGCCCTCCTACACACGCTCTTACCCCCTGGTTGCGAAGCAAGGGCGCGGAGTCGTCATCACCGATGTGGATGGGAACGAATTCCTGGACTTCTCCTCCGGCATCGCAGTGACTTCAACCGGCCACTGTCATCCCCATGTAGTTGCTGCAATTCAAAAGCAAGCTGGCGAACTGATCCACATGTCGGGAACTGATTTTTATTACGAGAGCCTGGTGACGCTTGCCGAACGCCTCTCGAAAATCGCGCCTATGCCGGGGCCGCATCGCGTGTACTACGGCAACTCCGGTGCGGAAGCGGTCGAGTGTGCTCTGAAGCTGGCGCGCTATCACACTAAGCGCCAGTTGGTGATCGCCTTTTTCGGCGCATTCCACGGCCGCACCATGGGAGCTCTGTCGCTGACGGCATCGAAACCACAGCAGCGGCGCCGCTTTGCTCCACTGGTGCCGGGAGTGACCCACGTCCCATTCCCTGACGTCTACCGCAAAGGCGAACAGGACGCGCTGGCGTGCGCACGCTTTATCGAAGACAAGCTCTTTAAGACCACAGTTCCGCCGGAGGAGGTTGCCGCAATCTTTATCGAGCCTGTCCAGGGCGAAGGTGGATACGTGCCTGCACCACCGGCTTTCCTGCAGGAGCTGCGGATGATTTGCGACCGCCACGGCATCCTGCTGGTCGCCGACGAAGTCCAGAGCGGCGCGGGACGTACAGGTAGATGGTGGGCAATCGAACACAGCGGTGTGCATCCTGACATCGTTTGTATGGCGAAGGGAATCGCTTCCGGCATGCCTCTGGGCGTTACGGTGAGCAAAGCCGACATTATGGACTGGGTCCCCGGCTCCCACGCGTCCACTTTTGGCGGAAACCCGGTCTGCATTGCGGCGGCGCTCGCGACTCTGGACGTCATCGAACGTGAAGGGCTGTTGCGCAACACGGAAGAGGTCGGAAATCATATGCTTCGCCGGATGTCAGAGTGGACGAAGAAGCACCGCCTGGTCGGAGATGTTCGCGGGCGCGGGCTGATGATTGGCGTTGAACTTGTCTCCGATAAGCAGACAAAGCATCAGGCTTCCGCCGAGCGCGACCGGGTGGTTGAGATGGCCTTCGAGCGCGGGGTACTGTTCCTCGGCAGCGGACCGAACACGATCCGTATTTCGCCTCCTCTGATCACTACGAAAGAGCAAGCGGACGTTGCCATGGATGTGCTCGAGGAATGCGTGGAAATAGCCGGGAAGTAAGTCGAGGAGCACACGGTAACTGCATACTTGTCATTCCGAGGGCCTTCGGGCCCGAAGGATCTGCTGTTTCTATACATGGTTGGGTAGGCTGCCTGAGCTAGTTCCAAGAACCCAATCCGCATGTGGATTCGAATTGTTCTCTCGACGCTGAATGCTACCCGCTGGATGCCGATTACTACCACTCGATGCTGGCACTGAGCGCACCGGCTGTTCGCTTTGCTACCCTAGGTAAGGATGCTTTCTCCCTACGCCCGCTGGATGTACGACTGGGAAACGCGGCTGACCGCGGTTGACAACAATCGCGTGGTGCGTCCGCTCGATTGGGGGATTGAATGGGCGGGCGAGTGGCCGTGCCGCAACGGATTTCTGCCCGCCCAGACACCAGAAGAACGCGAACGCTATCTGCGCGAGTACAACTTGCGCGCGGTCGCATCCAGCGATGAATTCTTCTCCTACCTGACGCCTTCGGATTTCCAGCTGGAACGGCGCGAAGTTCAGGTCTTCAGCACCCGTGAGATTCCCGACCCGAAGTTGGAGAAAAAAGTTCGCGGCACTTACGGCGAGTTCCTTCGCTTTACGTCTCCTGTGCGGACACCGCACCCGGAGAATAATCTCGCCAACGCGCGTTGGTTCCCGGCCAAGGGCAAGAGTGCGATTGTCCTGCTGCCACAGTGGAATTCCGACGCGCTCAGTCACAACGGCTTGGCGGGAATTCTGAACCGTCTCGGAATCTCGGTACTGCGGTTAAGCATGCCGTACCACGACATTCGCCGGCCCGCCGAAATTCGCCGCGCCGATTACGCAGTTTCCGCCAACATTGGCCGCACGCTTGATGCGGCACGTCAAGGCGTGCTCGACGTTCGCTGCTGCCTCGACTGGCTACAGTCGCAAGGTTATGAACGCTTGGGAATTCTGGGCACGAGCCTGGGATCGTGCTACGCATTTCTGGCTGCAGCACATGACGCGCGCATCCAAGTCGCTGCGTTCAACCACGCTTCAACTTACTTCGCGGACGTCGTCTGGCGCGGTCAATCAACGCGCCATATCCGTCAGGGACTCGAACCGCATATCGATCTCGAAAGATTGCGCGGGCTGTGGACGGCTATCAGTCCAATCTCGTACTTCAAGCAGTTTGCCCGCTTCCCGCGAAAATCGCTGATCGTTTACGCGCGATACGATCTGACGTTCTTGCCGGAATTTTCCCGGCAAGTTGTCGCCGAATTCAAGCGCCACCAACTGGACCACAAAGCTAGGGCGCTTCCCTGTGGCCACTACTCCATCGGCGAAGCCCCTTACAAATACCTCGACGGCTGGCATCTGGCTTCGTTTTTGGGACGCGCCTTCAGGAATACACACGCCGCATAGCACCCCAGTGTGCACGCTCGGGATTTTCGAAGGGCAAAAAGAGAACGTCGATAAACGCACAACCAGAAATTGAAGACCCGGCGACGATCACTGGCGTCAATGAGTACAATGGCAATTTTGCAACAGTTAACACGAACACTGGTGACACTACTTCCCCAAAGTGACAAAATACAAGCCAAATGAGCAAAGTCGAGGAAGCCTACTCACAGATGCCGATGTCATTTCGTTCGTGACGTGAGAGGAGACGGATGAAGGTCTTGGTAGTCGAAGCAGAAGACGTGGTCTTGAAAGCCACCGGCCTCATGCTTAATAAGCTGGGGTACGAAGCTGGACTCGCGCCCGACTGCGACGAGGCTTTCCGTACCTACTGCAACCGAGGACCCTACGATGTGGTTCTTATCGCGTTGAAATTCGTTCGCGGTTCTAGTGCCGGGGGCACGAAATTCATTGATGCCATACTTCAGAAGAATCCAAAACAGCTATTTGCTTTTATGACGGGTTCCCCCGTTTTGAAAAAGCCGTTCTCGCTCCAAGAACTGGACGATTTCATGGGCGCGTTTCGACGCCCTGCCAACAGCCGCTTCGGGTAGCCTCCTGAATCGGGCATTCGCTTATTCCAGACGCGGTGGAACTTCCGGCTGTCGAGCGGGGTGCCGAGCGATGGTCACAATAGTGCTATCGGGATTTATCAACACTGACCGTGCGAGGCTCGATTCTTCTATGATGTTGGGCCATGCAGCCGAGTTTTGTGCCACTTGATATCGATTGGAACGCCGAACCGAATCCGCCCGATCCTCACATCGACGTATTAGGCAAAGACATCTTGCTGCGGTTCTTTGTGAATCGCACCGGAATGGGGAGAGTTTTACGAGGTTTCTGGTGATGAAATGAGCACGAAAGGCCCAACCGACTGGCATGCGGTGAGTACGAACGCCACATGCGAACTCCACCACTTCCTGTTCTATTTTCGAGACAAGACGTTTGAATGTGTCGCAGAGGATTGCGTCATCGAGGTACGTCGAGATAACGCCCTTCAGAGGACTGGAAAGCGTCTTCCTACCTTGGCCAGCGGTCAATGAGTGATATCGGGATGTTACGACAGTGATTGTCAGTTGGCGGCCGGGCGCTCAATGCGCTCCACGGTATATACCGGCAAGGTGTCCTGTTGCCGATTCAATCCGAGACCGAGTTTGCTGAGGACCGTGAAAATTGTGGGGAGGCCGGCGAAGTGGTTCACATCCGGTGGAGCGTTCGGTGGCGGAGGGGGCAGACGCATCGGGAACCAACCTTCCGTGCTTACGGTGAAGAGCCCGCTCAGCGACGTGTGGTTCACCACTGGCAGGTCCGTCCAGTTCGCAATGTAGTGGGCAAGGTCCTCCATATCTATGGCTTTCGCGTTTAGGGGATGGCCGAAGCCGGGAACAAAGGTATGGCAACCTTGCGGGTCGGTATCGAAGGTGTACTCTTTATCGGTGAGGGCTGACTTCTGAAGTTTCGGACCACTGCTGGCAACGGTGAGAGCATAAACTGACATCGTTTTATTCTCGACCCGCATCGCGAGTCTGAAACGATCGGCCAGCAATCCGCGGATCTTTCGCTGAATTCGGCCTCGCGAATCGCTGCCCTGAAGACTTGGGGCGCTGGGGTTGGCAATCCCTTTCCCTTCGATATCGTACCTCTCACGAATGGTCCAGTCAGGAAGAGGGGAAAGACGCGGCGAAGGATCGACCGGCACGTCGTAAGCGTAACTCAAGAGCATGATCACAGGGACCGCATTCGCACTCAAGTTGCCGTTAGGCAGCACTTGCATCCGCATGTTGCGTGGGTCGGCTGAGCTTGCTGTCCTTATGGTGATCTTTGCAAATGCTTGCGAGTGAGCGACAGCAGGCAAAGCCAAAAGCAAATATACGACCGCTTTGCAGAAGACGGACATAATCCACACTCCTTAGCAGGACTCAGTGACGGTAATGCAGAGTTCGTTAGCGGCATGCCATTCCGTATCCGGTACAGTCCGCAGTCTTAAGTGTGCAGCCGGAATCGCGTGGTTGAGCGCTTGTCATACTTTCTGACACCAAGCAGCATGATAGCCGTTGATGGTGTCAACTGACACTATCAGGCGATAGCGCAAGTGTGCGCTTTTCATTCGCCTCTTCTCGCGCAAATGAGCGCTATGGCGATTTGTCGCCAACTAACGGGTTCTGGGCTTGGCTGGACAACTGCAATTCGTAGCCTTCAATGATTCGTCACTCACGAGCCCCGCAAAAAAGTTGCAGACTGTCGCATTCGTTGACCTCTGCGCCGTAGCGGTCTTTCGAGGTAGGGTGCAAACGTCGTGTGCGACAGCTGAGTAAACAGTGTTGGTGGCGGTCGTCCAGAAGTTCCCGTAATCTTTGTTGGGATTATCCAAATCCGCAAGTTCCGGATACTTGTTCAGTCTTGAAGCTGCGAGCGCTTCAAATTCCGTCCTAGTGACTGCATGATTAGGCTTTCGGATCCACCGCTCAATTCTTGGCACCGCTATGGCGTACTCCGATGGTCGAAAGGTCAAAGCCATGGGACAACGGTCTGTCTTTACCAACTTGAGCTTTTCCGTGGTCGCGTCGGGATTATCCAGGGATGAAAGCTCGTGGCACTCCATCCGTTTCTCGGTTGCGTATTCCCTCTGAAGCTTCACGAGTTCGCGCTGCTGCCAACCTGGATCAGGCGTAATGTCTAACCACAATATGGTCGATGTCGTCTCCCCTACTGTCTGCGCTCCCGGCTGCCTGGAGAACACCTGGCTCGCCGTCATATAAAGTTCGTGCTTCCCTGGTACGAGCCGAACTCTCATTCTGGGAGTGAACACGTAGGGCGTTGAATCGAGAATTCGCGGAAGACTTCCGCAGCAAGCAAAGCTGCCCATTTGGGAAAGCGAACGTATTCCGTCCGCATGCAACCGCTGGCTTTGACCTGCAGCGCTCGAGCCGATGGCGGTTTCAATATTGTATTTGCGGAACATGCTGCTGGAATACTTGATAAGGAGTGGAATGTACTCGCTTTCTGGATAAGTGCGCTTGCCATCCGCTGTATCGAGCGTCATGGTCAGTCCCGGCGGATTCTTCGCCTCACGCCGAGCGTGCCAGGTCTCAAAACAGTTGTTGCCGCTCACTGGCTTGTCCTCTGGCCTTGCAGGTTTCCGTCCTGCCCACCATAAGAGCAAACCGCCAGAAATGAGAAAAATCGCCACAGATCCAACAATCATCTTGATAACGCGCATCGGTTTAGCCAAGCAGTTTAGCCGTTCATTGCAGTCAGTTGATGCTATCAGCGTTATCACTAATTGACTCAAGCAGGGGCAGGAAGGGCCCATCCATAGACATGCTATTGACTCACCGCCGTCGTGTTTTTTTGCGACAGGTGAGATGTCCCGCTCACGTTACTAAAGGACTACGCCCTAGGTAATCTTGTTACCTCGCCTCTTCAGGCCCATACTCGCATCACCTACCACAGAACCTGGGAGACGGGGTTGGAAGTGGCGGCTAGTCCGCTATTGCTAACCCCGCATTTTTTTGCCTTTCTGGGGCTTAAAGTACCCGAATCGCCAACAGTTTTCCGCCACAATCGCGGCAATAGTGGTTCTTTCCACAGAGTAATTTCCTACAATCAGGTGTTTACACTCGAAAATCTTCGCTCAGGAAAGTGTGACATCCATGAAAAAGCTGCTTGTGCTTGTGACCGTGCTGGGCCTTTCCGCTTTCACTTTTGCGGCTGAGGACGCCGAGAACAAGGCTGCTGACCGCACCAAGGCCGCCTCCACGATCCTGCAAGAGATCCAGGCCGCGCCTGACACCCGGATCCCGGACGAAGTGATGGGATCAGCTGAGTGTGTGGCTGTGGTCCCTTCCATGCTGAAGGCGGGCTTTGTCTTCGGGGCGCGCTACGGCCGTGGAGTGGCGAGCTGCCGCACCCCTAAAGGATGGAGCGACCCGGCGTTCTTCACCATTGAAGGCGGCAGCTTCGGCTTGCAGATTGGCGGCCAGGCAGTCGATTTGGTGATGCTGGTTATGAACAACCGGGGGATGCAGAACCTCCTGAACAGCAAGTTCAAGCTGGGAGCCGATGCCAGCGTGGCTGCCGGCCCGGTGGGGCGCCATGCGGCAGCAGATACGGATTGGCAGATGCGGGCGCAGGTGCTCAGCTATTCGCGGGCGCGGGGCGCATTTGCGGGCCTGGAGCTCAACGGCGCTGTGGTTAAGATTGACCGCGAGAGCACGCTCGAATTTTACGGCCACATGCAGCCCTTCAGCACGAGCCTGACAACAGTCAGTTCGCCGGCGGGAGCACTGCCTTTCTTAACCGACCTGGCAAAGTGGGCGAAACTCGCAAGCAAGTAGCTGAAAGAAAAGACTCTTAACCGCAGAGATTACTGGGTTGCCGCGGAGAAGGCTGAGAGAAGACTGCACCTGATTCTCTCTTCCAACTCGCGAATTCCTGGTGACCCCTGCGGTTAAGTTTTTCGGCCAGATTGACAGCGGAATTTCCCGGGCGCTAGCCGCCAGCCTTCCTTTGCGCTACCGGGCCCGAAGTCCACCCTCCTCGCAGGTCCCCGTTACCCCCGGTGTGTTTAGGGCTGGTTGCCTGCGGTCAGGCGGGTGCCGAACGACTTGGCGCAGCCGCTGCGATAGTTGGTGCCGTCCACAGCGAAGAAGTTGACGGTCCCGTCAGAGGCGAAATGGTTTTCGTCGGTGACGACAACCGCCTGCACGATCTTCTGGGTGCCTGTCTTCAAGCCCGGAGGAGTTGTAGGGGAATCGAACAGGATGAAGGCTTCGACCACCATAAGGTATTGGCCGTCGCCGACAAGCTTCCAAAACCCATGGCCGGAAGTGCGTTGTCCGGGGAGGAGGCCGGGGTTGCTGGTGGTTTCGGTTTCGGTGCCGCCGCGGTGGAAGCTGAGCAACGAGTAAAACGGCGGAAAGGTGATGGCGGGATTGGCGCAGTTGTACTGCACAACCTGTACGCGCCAGGTGCCTTCCAGTCCGTTGGGGGATTGCTCGGATTGAGCGCGGGCGGTCATGCCAGCTCCCAGGACGAGAACGCCTGCCAGAAGGGCGCTGGCAGCGGCTGTGAATCTCTTCGAAACTCCTGATTTCATGTCGATCTCCTTTTCAATTCGAGCTTCGCCGGATGGTGCGGCGGATGCAGGGGCATAGTGCCATCCCGCGCGGGGCGTGACCATGAAGCGGGTATGAAGTTACTGTGTAGTTTTTCTGTAGGCCGCCGACATGAGAGAATCTCGGCACTAGCGAAGTGCCTTCCATGAAACCGTCTGAGTCCCCTACCGTCTTTCGTTTCGGCGATTTCGAGCTTGACGTCGGAGCCTACGAGCTGCGTCGGCGGGGGAAGCCGGTGCGGCTGGAACGACGTCCGATGGACTTGATGATTCTGCTCGTGGAGCGGCGAAATCAGTTGGTTTCGCGAGACGACATTGTGGGCAGGCTTTGGGGCAACGGCGTGTTTGTGGACGTCGAGACCGGGGTCAACACGGCCATTCGCAAGGCGCGGCAAGCGTTAAGCGATTCGACGGAGGCGCCGAAATTCATCGAGACCGTTTCTGGAAAGGGCTACCGCTTTGTGGCCGCGGTCACGACCGAGAAATCAAAAGCCGCTGCGCAAGCGCCGGTGCAGCCTCAGCCCCGGGTCATGCTGGCGGTATTACCGTTTGAGAATTTGTCCACAAGTCCGGACCAGGAATACTTCAGCGACGGTCTCACCGAAGAGACAATCAGTTACCTGGGAAGGATGAGTCCCGAGCGATTGGGAGTGATCGCGCGAACCACGAGCATGGCGTACAAGCGGACGACGAAGAGCATCCGCGAGATCGGCGCCGAACTGGCGGTGGAGTACGTTCTAGAAAGCAGCGTCCGCCGGGAGGGTGGCCAAGTAAGGATAACCTCGCAGTTGATTCGGGTGAGTGACCAGACGCATGTGTGGGCTTGCACATACGATCGCGAGTTCACCGGTGTCCTTGCGATACAAAGAGATTTGGGAATGGCGATCGCAGACCACGTGCAACTGAGGATTTCTCCAGAGCAAGTGAGCGTGCTGGAGCGGGAGCAAGCACAGAATCCGGAAGCATACGATCTGTATCTGCGAGGCCGGTATTTCTGGAATCAGCTGTCAGCACCGACGACGCAGAGGGCGCTGGAGTTTTTCGGCCGGGCTACGGAGTTGGATCCCCGCTATGCTCTGGCCTGGTCAGGGATTGCCGACGCGCTGGCAACCAGTCCGATTACCGGCGATGCGCCTCCACTGCGAATTTGGCCGCGTGCCAGCGAGGCAGCTCAGCGGGCGGTGCAGGCCGCGCCGGAGATGGCTGAGACCCAGACTTCACTGGGGTTCGTAAAATTCTGGCTGGACTGGGATTGGGTTGCGGCAGAGGCCGCGTTCCGCGCGGCGATCGCGGCCAATCCCAGCTATGCGCTCGGACACCGCATGCTGGGGATTGTGCTGTCTCACCTCAATCGGAAGGAAGAAGCGCGGTCGGCGATCAAACGGGCCCGCGAACTGGATCCACTGAATGTGGGGCATTATGCATTGTCGGCGCAGATTGTATTCGCGGGACGCGATTTTGCTGCTGCGGTCGAGTTTGCGCAGCAGGCGATTGCTCTCGATCCGGAGTTTTGGATCGGGCATATCCAATTGGGGCAGGCATATGAGCAACTAAGTCGTACCGACCTGGCGTTGGAAACTCTGATCAACGCTGCGCGCTTGAGCGGGAACAGCAAGGCCGTGTCGGTGCGGGCTTATGTGCTGGCCAAGGCCGGAAGAGCAGATGCCGCGCTTCAGCTACTGCACACGCTGGAAGAATCTGCTTCCAGGGAACGTTACGTTCCACCGTACGCGATTGCGCTAATCTATCTCGGGTTGGGAGAAAAGGAGTTGGCCTTCAAGTATCTGGAGCGGGCTTACGATGCGCATGACGTACATCTGGCATTTCTGACCTGCGACGCGAAATGGGATGAGTGCCAGAGCGATCCGCGATTTGTGGAATTGATCAGGCGCTGTGGGTTTAGGGCTTGAAGGGGATCCGGCCTGTAGTGGTGAGGTCCGAGCGAAAGAGGGTGTCCGCTCCTCGGCGATCAGCCCGCCGGTTTGACAGCAGAATTTCCTAGGTGCTACCGTCAGCCTTCCTTTGCGCTACCGTCTCGAATACGCACTGGCGTGGATCCTCATAAAGTTTGTCGGCGCATTGCCCAGGCCGCTGGCACGCGCTGCCGGAATTTCGATTGCCTGGACGGTTTATCTGCTTCACCGCAAGCTGCGCCGGGTGGGATTGCGCAATCTGGAGCTGGCGTTTCCTGAAAAAAACTGGGCCGAGCGGAAGCACATTCTGCACGGGGTCTTTACATCTCTGGGACGCCAGGTAGCTGAAGTCTGCCTCTTCCCTAAATACACGCCCGAGAATGTCAGCAAAATTGTGGTGTACGAAGGCTTTGAGAATTTTGAGCGTGCGGTGGCCCGCGGCAAAGGCGTGCTCTTTCTGACTGGACATCTAGGCGCATGGGAGCTGTCGGCGTTCGCTCACTCCCTTTATGGACATCCGTTGAACATCGTGATGCGGCCGCTGGACAATCCATATCTTGACCGCCTGACGCGCCGTTATCGCACCATGCACGGCAACAAGGCTGTGGACAAGGATTTCGCCCGGGGCCTGATCGCGGCCATGCGCAAAGGGGAAACCGTCGGCGTCCTCATGGACACGAACATGATCGCCAGCCAGGGTGTATTCGTGGACTTCTTCGGCATCCCCGCATGCACGGCCAGCGGCATGGCGCGAGTTGCGCTGAAGACGGACGCCGCAGTCATACCCGGCTTCACTATCTGGGACCCACAACTGCAGAAGTATCGGCTGCGCTTCGATCCGGCGGTGAAACTGGTCCGCACCAAGGACAGAGAAGCTGACGTGGTGGCGAACACAGCCCTGTTCACGAAGGTTATTGAAGACTACATTCGCCGCTATCCCGACCAGTGGTTGTGGGTGCACCGGAGATGGAAGACCCGTCCAAAGGGCGAGAAGGGACTGTATTGATTTGAGGAGCGGCACCCGTGACTAAGCGTAAAGACGTCGTCAAGAAAGTGAAGGCTCAGACTCAAGTTCACGTGGCCGCAGTCCGGAGCCCTGCCGCCGAGATTTTTTTGCTCAACGACCGCATCAACCAGATGCTGATCGAACATCTTGACCCTGCAGCCTGGAGAGCCAGACCACCCGGTAACGTTCGCAATATCGCGGCGATCTTCACCCACATGCACAATGTCCGCTGTAAGTGGATCAGGCTTACAGCTCCGCATCTGAAGGTTCCACAACAGCTCAACCGCGCGCACTGCACGTCGGAGCAAGCCCGTTTGGGATTAGCTGAAAGCGCCGCTCGGTGCGCGGAGATGATTGACGAAGCGTTCGGCGGTGGCAGCGGACGCGTCAAGAAGTTTCTCCGAGACGGCTGGGCCAAGCCCTGGCCGGTTGGCCAGGAAATGCTGTGCTACATGATTTCTCACGAAGCCCATCATCGCGGACAGGTGTGCATGCTGGCGCATCAGCTCGGATATCCGTTGACCACCCAAGTCACATCAAGGATGTGGAGTTGGGAGAGGCTGACACCAATCTTTACCAATCTCTAAGTACTTTGACATGGTTTGAAAGTATCCTTTTGGGTGCAGGGCAGCACCTAACTGGTTATGAAACGTCTTGCATCTGCGATCCTTCCCCGAAGTCTCCCTGAAATAAGAGCAACACCGTCGATATCGAGGCGACGACTATGGCGAAAATTCTGCAGGATCAATTCGTGCTTGTTCCGATAAACGGGCGACGAAAGTCCAGGTGGGCAGGCGTGCTTCTGCTTGGCCTTGCGCTGGCTACGGGTTCCCCTCAAGTAGGCTTTGGGCAAACCAACCAGCAGCAGGAACAGCAGCAGCGGGAGCAGCAGGAACGTGAGCAACAACAGCGTGATCAGCAGCAGCGGGAACAGCAGGAAAGAGAACAGCAGCGTGATCAGCAACAACGGGAACAACAGGAACGCGACCAACAGCAGCGTGAGCAACAGCAGCGTGATCAGCAGCAGCGTGATCAGCAGCAACGTGACCAACAACAGCGAGAGCAACAGGAACGTGAGCAGCAACAGCGCGACCAACAACAGCGTGAGCAACAGGCACGCGACCAACAACAGCGCGATCAGCAACAGCGAGAGCAACAGGAACGTGAGCAGCAGCAACGTGAGCAACAGCAGCGCGATCAGCAACAGCGGGAGCAACAGGAAAGAGACCAGCAGCAGCGTGACCAACAACAGCGAGAGCAGCAGGAACGGGAGCAACAACAGCTCGATCAACTGCAAAGAGAACAGCAGGAACGCACGCAACAGCAGCAACACTCAACCAGCGAACCTCCCGCGCAGAACTCGAACATGAGCCGGGAAGATTCCCGGGCCACAACGGCGCGCCCGTCCGCAACTGATGTCAAGCGCTCGACTCCGGAAATCCAAGCTGTTGGCGTGGAGCGCAAAATCAATAGTGTCCCGGTAAGCGAGAGTGCGACGAAAGACCACGCGTCAACCCCAGTCGAGTCCGACCTTCGCCGTCCAGTCTGCAAAGACGGACCGTGTCAGGAGCCTGCGCCTAAGCCAGTACAGCCAAAGCCCGTAGTACCTGAACCGCCCCACAAGATCTGTAAGGACGGAGCTTGCAAGGCTTGTCCTGCAGGAGAAGTGGAGGGGAAAGATGGCTCCTGCGCAGCGGCGGCGCGCGTAGTCAAGAATGGTAGCGTGAGTGGTGCCGGGGGCGCGAAAAACGCCGTCCAGCAGGCATGCGCCGCAGGCGAGGTCTGGAACGGCACTCAATGCGCGGGCGTGGGGGCACAGCAATGCCTGCCGGGCCAGACCAGGGTCGGCGCTTCTTGTCAGGACTGCACAATCGCTTCAGCCGGCACGCAGAACATTATTGTGCGACTCAGGAGCGCGCGGCAGGACAGAGACAGCGCATGCGCGCAAAATCCAACCGGGAACGAGTGCCAGTCTGCAGAGACAACCTACAACATGACGCTCAACGAATACCGAAACGTTCTTGGAGGTGTGCCAATCGAATGCCAGACATCGCTGCCTGACCCAAGCGCGATTTAGTGGGGTAACACTTTTATTGCCTCCCACCCTAGCCAAAAGCTGGCTGAGATCAGGCAACCGGACGCTGCGCCGCTCTACCCAATGGCGGGAAATAAAAATCCCCACCCTGTCGCAAAGAACGCGACAAGGATGGGGCACCCGGACTGAATCAATCTCCGGTGCCCATCGCCTTCATACTTGAATCCTCGGAGGCGGATCCCGCCTTGCGCATGCGAATTTCGGCGCCGTTGCGTTCGAATGAGACTTCGTCCATCAACTCATTGATGAGATAGATTCCGCGGCCGTGGTCGGATTGGAGATTCTCGGCGGCCAGCGGATCGCGAACTTCGTTGAGGTTGAATCCCTGGCCGGGATCGCGAACAACGATCACCACATCGGAAGCGTCGGTGCAGGCCACGCAGCACTCCACTTTCTTTGTGGGATCGTTATTGCAGCCGTGGACGATGGCATTGGCAAGGGCTTCGCGCAGGGCAAGCTCAATCTGAAATTCACTGTCCTTACCACATTTCATCTGCCGGGCAATTTGCATGACGCCATCCACAACTCCGTCAATCGCGTTGGGATCGGCGGGGATGGTGATATCCAGCTTGCAGGCCGAGCATGCGGGCAGCAGTCCGCTCAAGCGGCTCACGTGCTCGAGCGCGTGCTGCAGTTCAACTATGCTTTCATCTCTCTCTGCTTCGGCCTTGTCGCGTTCTTGCAGCGCGGCGCGGAGCTCCAACAAATTCTTTCTCAGTTCAAATTGCGCCTGTACCTGGCGACTGAGCGCGAGCAGCGCAGTTTGCTGCCCGGCAGTCAACTGGCGCGGGACCATGTCCACCACGCACAGCGTTCCCAATGTGTAGCCGTCTGAACTTTTGAAGGGAGCGCCCGCGTAAAAGCGGATTTTGGGATCGTTGACCACGAAGGGATTGGAACTGAACCTGGGATCTTTGGTGGCATCGGGCACGATAAACAGGTCGGGCTGCTGAATGGCTTTATCGCAGAACGCAAGCTCGCGAGGCGTTTCGGCGATATCTACGCCGACTCGCGACTTGAACCATTGGCGATCGGAGTCGATAAGACTGATCAGCGCGATCGGAGTCTCGCAGATATGCGATGCGAGAATGGTGAGGTCGTCGAAAGCCTTGTCCGGGTCGGTGTCGAGAATCTTATAGCTGCGGAGCGCCCGCAAGCGTGCTTGTTCAGTGGCTTCCATATTCCTCCTCCGTCAATGACGGGGATCCAATCGCAATATGATTCAACTCATGCTCCGGGGACCGATCGGCCGGGGCTTTGCGGCTGCTCGCAATGAGGAATGCAAATGCAGGAAGCAGACATCAGGTGTCGGCGCATGGTGACAGCATTATCCCACGTGACCCGCTGAGCGGCAGCGGGAAAAAGAAAAACGCCTGGAGTCGAGTCCAGGCGTCCATTTTCGAACATAAATTTTAGAATTCAGCCAACGTGTTTTTCGAGACGCTTTTGGATCTGGTCCTTGGGCAAATAGCCGACGATCTGCTCCTGGACCTGGCCCCCTTTGAAGAGCAACAGCGTGGGGATCCCGCGCACGCCATATCGCATAGGAGTGGCGTTATTGCGGTCAACATCCATTTTGCCGATTTTTACCTTTCCGGCGTATTCGGTGGCGAGCTCTTCCACAATGGGAGCGATGGCACGGCATGGCCCACACCAGGTGGCCCAAAAGTCCACCAGCACCGGCGTTTCCGACTTCAGGACATCCTGATCGAAATTCGCGTCCGTTACTTCCACAATCCCGTTTCCTGCCATTGTTCCTCCCGCCCCTCGATCCGTAAATCAGAATCGATTTCCTTGTTATCGTAGCACTAAATATTTGATGCTGAACGGGCAGGAAAGTCGCATGGCGCGGCAGGCAGCGCGTTCACGGATGCGTCTCGCAAGCCATAGCAAACAAAAGCGCCCTGAACCGCAGTTCAGGACGCTCGGCAGCCCTCCCCCAGAACTGCCCAAACCACGCTTGGATAGTAGAGGAAGGCCTGTGGGGTGTAAATGTCACTTCGGTAATGCAGCCCGGATGCCGGAAGAGGCGGTTGCCGTGCGGTTTTTGCTTGCGTTTAGAGCAGCCGCGCAGTGGCAGTCGCCTACTGAAGCGTCCAGCTGTGGCCACCATCTGAGGTGGTCCAAATCTCGCCGCCAGCGGTGCCAACCGTGCCGTTTAAAGAATCAGAGAACTCGATGCGCGTGATGTCGGCTTCGAGCTTTCTGCCCGAGGCTACGGGCTTTACTCGCGCCCAGGTCTGTCCGGAGTTGGAGGAGTGGTAAAGCATGCCTGCATTTCCGCCGGCCCAGACATCAGCGCCGGCTGCAGAAAGCGCCCGGAACGCGCTTTTACCGACGGGAACGATCTGCCAACTGCTGCCGGAATCAAAAGAGCGCTGTATGGCGCCGCTCGGCGAAAGCGTCCACTGCAGGGGCGACGAGAACATCCTGGCTGCAGACACTTCGTAGTTGGCCGTGGTCTTCTTTCTCGCAAGATCAGATTGCTTCTCATTAGCGCGAGTATTAGAGACGGCTGACGTGGTGGACTGAGGAGCTGGCGCCGCCGCAGCTTGCAGCAGTGCAGTTGAGGTGGACCTCTGGTCTGCCCTGACCTCGGTTGGTTGGGTGGCACTGCTCACCTCGACAGTCTCAGAAACGCTCCCTGGCTCGAGCTTCATTTGCAGGGCCGAAGGTTTTCCGACGGCCACAGCAACCTGCTGAGTCTGAGTTGTCTTGAACCCGGGCGCCTCGGCTTTTAGCGAGTACGACCCTGGAATCAACCGATCAAATAAAAACTGGCCGCGGACGTCTGACTGTGTTTGCCTGCTTCCGAGCGGGCCATCCATCGTGATGTTCGCGTTGACGATGACCGCGCCAGAGCCATCGACGATAGTCCCGCCAAGATTGGCTTGTGCCATTTGTGCAAGTGCAGCCGGCGACTGACCAGAAGTTGTGTTGTACTGAATCGCGTTCTGACCCCGGATGGAACCACCGACCGCCGCACCAGTACCAGCGGCCGCTACCGCGCCTGGCTGCACTTTGGTTAATGCGTTGACATTCCGGTCTCGCGCTATGAATTTGTCGTCTTCAACCGGGTGCGACTCGGGAGCCATGCGCACCTGGTCGGTTTGATCGAAGTCAAATTTGGCCGACGGCTTGGCGGTCATATGCTTCGGCGTCGGAATTATTTTGTTGGCATCGGCTGCGCGCGGAGCATTGGCCTTTGCACGATCATCGCGTGAAGCAAGAATGTCGCGCAGCTCACTGGGAGTCTTCAGCTCGGCGGAAGTTGCTGCGGGGGCCTTCTCAAGAGTCTGCTGTTTGTAGAGCGCGACATTGCTGTTGCGGCGAGTGCCCACGAACAGCACCGCTGCTACTGCAATCGCGACGGCGACCGCTCCCCAGCGCACGAAAAAGCGGGATCTGCGGCGGCCCTTAAACGAAAGCACCTTCTGCGCCGCTGCCGAGTCTGGGAGGCCCAAATAAAGAACCTCCCGGCAATCGCGGCAGTTTGCCAGATGCGCGAAAACCTGTGACCGTTCGCCATCAGACAATGCCTGCTCTGCGAACGCGGACAACATATTCGCATCGGGATGCGGTCCGGTGGCTTGCGACCGCAGCCGCGCAGACACGAGTTTTTTCACCGGTTCCATCCCTTGATCACCTTCCACCATCACCAGCTTTTGCCCCTTTCTCTGAGAACGCGGCGGCAGCCGAATCTTGCGCCAGGCTGGCCCGTAAATCCAGGGTCAAATCTTGCACGTTGGTACTAAGTGCCTCCTCGGCCTGTCGCCGATTCATGCCATAGCGCACCAGATTTTTTTGAATTTGCTTACGCAAATTCTTCGTGAGCTTCTCCACCTTGCGGCTGATGGTCGATTCATGTACAGAAAGCGCTCGTGCGATCTCCGCAAGTGTACGTCCGTCCAAGAAATAGGACGCGAGCACAAATCGGTCCTGCGAATTCAGGGCCCGCAATGCCTCGTCGGTGGCGCGTTCCAGCATAGGGTTCGCGGGAACGGTCTCTTCCGGAGTCGCCGCTGCAAACTGACCGCCTTCTTCCGTCTCCTCATCAAGGCTCACCAGACGCCGCTGCTTACGATAGTTGTTGACGAACTCCTGGGCGATCACGGTGCGAAGCCATCCCTCGAGAGAGCCGCGTCCGCTATAGGAAGCCAGTTTGGAAACGCGAGCGCCGTCACGGGTTTTGGTGCCGTAGAGATCCGCGTAGACCGAATCGGCCAGTTCCCTTCCGGAGGAATCTTCACGGGTGATCTGCCGAGCAATGTCGTAAAGCTTCTCGCGAAAACGGAGCAGGAACACTTCCCAGGCTCGTTCGTTACCGGCGGCACAGGCGCGAGCGAGCGCAACGTCTTCCAGTCGAAGAGTTGCGCAGAACTCCTGAATGCTTCTGCCTGGCGCGTGTTTCGCCGCGATGTCACTCAGCATTGCGACTAATTCGCTGGAGCTGATGCCGAATTCAGCCGCCTTGCTTTTGTCGTACAGCTCAATTAGTCCGGGCGTCAACGCGGTTTGCTGGTTGTTGTCGGGATGTAGGGCCGCCGGCATGCTCTGTTGGGATGCTATCAATTTTTTAGACGCAAGAAGCTGAATTTTTGTCGTTCGTAGAACAGAAGATTTATGAGGGCATCGCAGCGCGGGCCTCCAACGAGGAACTGACGCGCTTGCGCTGGTGTCTGTCTTTGCGGGAGGAAGATATGAAAAGGGCCATCGGGATTGATGTCGCGTGTGCAGTCGCGCTGCTCGGGCTGGCGGTTGTGATTCCTTGTCTGCGGGCGGGTGAAACCGGGGCAGGAATGAGCTATCAGGTGCTCGCACCCATTCGGCACGGCAATCTGACAATTTTTCCAGTAGTTGCGGCGCGTACCCACGATACCAGCCAGTTCCTTACCCTGGATGAAGGTCTGCGATCTGGCGAGGTCATTGTCACCGAGTCGGGAAATGTGTCACCGCTGGTGCGTCCGCGTCATCCTCATCCGGTGTGGCAGGAAAATCGCCGGAACGATGGCGCGCAGGTGAATAGCCTGGTGCTGGTGAATAATTCGAAGAGACCACTGCTGCTCTTGGCCGGTGAGATCGTTACCGGAGGCAAACAGGACCGCATCATCGGTAAAGACCGGCTCGTGCCTGCGGACAGCGATCCTATCGATCTGGGCGTTTTCTGTGTTGAGCCGGGGCGCTGGGTGGGCAGTTCGGCCAAATTTGGCAGCGCCGGGACGATCGGAGGAATTGTGCAGCCTTCAGTGCGCTCAAAGGCTATGGCTGCGCAAAATCAGCAAAAGGTTTGGGACGAGGTTGGCAAAGCGCGCGCCGGAGCGGCGGAAGCAGTCACCGTGCAGTCACAATCCGAAGCGGTGGAAGTAGAACAAACCTCTTCGTACGCGCGCGTAATGCAGAACGGCGCGGTGCTGGGAAAAATTGATTCGGTCGCCGCTCCGGTCGAGCATGACTATCAAAGCGTGATCTCGCAGCTCCGCGACAAGAATGCGGTAGGCGTTGTAGTTGCAGTGAATGGCGAAGTGATTTGGGCCGACGTCTTCGCCAGCACCAAGCTGCTCGAGAAATATTGGCCCAAGCTGGTGCGCTCTTATGCCGCCGAGTCGGTGGTTCAGCAAGTGAAATCGGGCTCCGCCAGCGTAAAAGCCGCGCAGGAATTTCTGGACCGTCTGCAGGGACGCCGAGAAGTTGTCGAGAACGAGCCTGGGCTGTACCGTCACACCGAAGTTTCCGGGGAAGGATTCAAAGTGTTCGAGCTGACATCGCTGTTGCCGAACACTGGTTTCGATCTGCACGTGGCGAAGATGATGGAGTAAGGACGAAGTGTCCCGTCCTTGTCTCGCGGTTCCTGCGAGGCAGGGACTACCCTTTGCGAAGTCGAAGGGGAGGGCATTTTGATCTTGAAGTTGAAGTTAAGGGACTGTCCAACTTACTTCCGTGACTGCGCGCGCTCTTCGTAAGGTCCCTCTCTCATCCGCCTGCGGCGAACGAGTTCGGGATGACAATCATTTTTGGGAACTAGAAACCTGCTCGCAACCCAACCGCCCGAAAAACGGTAGAATTCTCTCCGCGCCGCCTATCGTTCAAAATGGACCATACAGTGAGGCTTGGCATGAACCGCTTCTGGAGTGGTGTTGCTGTCATCTTCTTGTTTGCTTGCTATTCCCAATCAGTGCTGGCAGCCGATCCCGGCCTGCACGTAATCAAAACCTTCAAGCTGGGCGGCGACGGAGGATGGGATTATCTGGAAGTTGATTCTGATGCTCACCATCTTTTCATTTCGCGCGCCACTCACGTGATGGTGGTTGACACCGAATCCGGCAAGCAGGTGGGCGATATTCCCGATACTCCTGGCGTTCACGGCATCGCGCTCGCACCCGAGTTTGGACGCGGGTTTATCAGCAACGGCAGGGAAGGCTCAGTCACGATTTTCGATCTGAAGACGCTGAAGACGATCAACAAGGTTCAGAATGTCGGCAACGGTCCCGACGCAATTCTTTATGATCCTGCGAGTAAGCGGGTTTTCACGTTCAATGGACACGGTCATGACTCGACCGCCATCGACGCCGCGACCGGCAAAATCGCCGGCCAGATTCCGCTAGATGGCAAACCTGAATTTGCGGTAAGCACCGCAGCTGGAGAAATCTTCGTCAACATCGAAGATAAGAGCGAATTGACGGCGATCGATCCGCGGGCTCTTAAAGTAAAGTCTAGCTGGCCGCTTGCGCCATGCGAAAGTCCGAGCGGGCTGGCCATGGACGTGAAAAATCGTCGCCTGTTTTCCGGATGCGACAACAAGCTGATGGCGGTAACCAACGCCGACAATGGAAAAGTAATCACAACGTTGCCGATTGGCGATGGCGTCGATGCCGGCCGCTTTGATCCTGACAACAAACTCGCGTATGCCTCGTGCGGCGAAGGTGTACTGACGGTTGTCCATGAGGACTCACCGGACAAGTTCAGCGTGGCACAAACTGTGCCCACAGAGAAAAGCGCGCGCACCATGGCGCTGGATTACAAGACTCACCTGGTTTATCTGGTCGCGGCGAAATTCGGCCCGCGTCCCGCAGCGACCGCGAAGGATCCCCGTCCGCGACCGCCGGTCCTGCCTGACAGCTTTGAGGTGCTGGTGGTTGGAAAGTGAATAAGAATCTGGCCATCGGGTGATCGGGTCATCTGGCCAGCCAAAACTGTACCGATGAGGCTCCCGGCACCGGGGTGAGTCTTCACGCGTAACTTTAAATGACCCGATGGCCCGATGACCAGATCACCCGATAATTCGATGACCCGATCTCCTGATTCTGCATCTCACATTGCCGCATGAAAACATGGGCCCTGACTGCCGCACTGATGACCGTACTTGCCGTGTCGCTGCCATTGCGCGGCTATTCCGTCCTTACTCATGAACAAGTAGTGGATTTGGCGTGGGAAGACCAGCTTCGACCGATGCTGTTGAAACGCTTCCCCGCCGCCACGCCCGACGATCTGCGCCATGCTCATGCGTTTGCCTACGGCGGGAGCCTGGTGCAAGACATGGGCTACTATCCCTTCGGCAAGAAATATTTCAGTGATCTTTTGCATTATGTGCGAACCGGCGACTTTGTAGATGCGTTGCTGCGTGATTCATCCGACGTCAACGAGTATGCGTTCGCCTTAGGAGCTCTGGCGCATTATTCGTCGGACAACGTCGGGCATCCGACTATCAACCGCATCACTGCTATCGAATTCCCCAAGCTGCGGAAGAAGTTCGGCAACGAAGTAACCTATGCCGAGGACCCTAAGGCCCATATCCGGACGGAGTTTGGGTTTGACATGGTGCAGGTGGCCAAGAACCGCTACACCTCCGATCGTTACCACGACCTTATCGGGTTTGAAATCTCAAAGCCATTGCTCGAACGCGCCTTTCTTGAAACCTATGGATTGACGCTGCAGGATGTGCTTGGGGACGAAGACCTGTCGATCGGTAGTTTTCGCCGAGCGGTGAGTAACTTTATTCCGGCGATGACGCGGGCTGCGTTGATCAACCGGCGCGCCGACATCGTGCGCGAGACCCCCAACTTCGACCGCAAGAAGTTCTTATATCGCGTATCACGCAGCAATTACGAGAAGGAGTGGGGGAAAGGATATCGGCGGCCAGGATTGGGATCGCGCATCCTGGCATTCCTGCTGCGCATCATTCCTAAGCGAGGGCCCGCGACCGCTCTCAATTTCAAAGTCCCCAGTACGAAAACCGAGGATATGTACATCAAGAGCATGAATGAGACTATGGACAATTACCATGCACTGATTCGCGATGTTGAGCGCGGCGAGATAAAGTTTCCGAACACCGACTGCGACACCGGCAGGAACACGCAACCTGAGGAGTATTCGCTGGCAGACCAGACGTATGCCCGCCTGCTGCATGACCTAAAGAAACAGACTTTTGCGCAGCTCACACCCGAATTGCGGGAGAACATTCTTGCCTTCTACTCGCAGCCAAATGCGCCGCAGCGTACTACGCCGCAACCCACCACGAAGAACAAGAAGGATTGGCAGGAAACCGAACGGGACCTGCAGGAACTCAAGCAATGGCGACAGCAAAACACCCCCGCTGCAAAGGACTCCAATCCCGCGAAAAGTGACCCCAACACCAATTAGAGTCGCTCCCGAATACCGGCGTGGTAAATGGAATTTCATCTAGTGCCCCTCGGCCCACATTAAGTCCATGCCCCCTGGTTTGCCGCCGGTCTATAAAGCTTCCGCCATCCACGCCGATTGAAAGATCTGGACGCTGCACGCGCGGGCATCTCATACCCTCGCGCCACTTCGCACCGATGCCCCATCAGCTCGAACACTACTACATGTAAAGACAAACTGGCATCTGCCGATTGAATTATCTGAAGGCGCCCAGCAGAAAATGCGAAGTATGCCAGTCGAGCCCTTCGGTCACCAGGAGAATCCCATGCGAAGCCTGAGCGTAAGAGCAAAATTGCTGTTCGGATTCGGAGTTTTGATTGCGATAGCTTTGGTGCTGGGGGGCGCTGCATATCGCGGCATTCTGGTCATCGATGATGCCGCAAACGAAATTGACCGGAAAACCGAGGAGCGCACCCTGAATGACAGCGTGGATTTGTTGGCATTGAAAGAGGGATCTGCGGTGCGGGGTTTTGTGCTCACCGGCGACGAAAAGGAATTGGAGAAATACGAGTCTGCAAAACGCGATTACGGCAAAGTCGTCGATGAACTGACGACCCACATCAAGTCCGAAGAAGGCAAGCGCCTGTTTGGCGAGGTCAAGCGAGCCCACGAAACTTACATGACCGTTGCCGACCGCGAGATCCAACTCAAGCGCGACGGCAAGCAGAGTGACGCGGTCGCACTCATGCGCACACAAGCTGCGCCAGCGGTCGCGGCGCTGGATGAGGCTACAGACGGTTTCAGCGCGCACGTGGTCAAGACGAAACAAGACGTCGATAAGCGGCAGGACGCGGACGTGGCCCAGGCCAAACTCATCATCGTAATTCTGTGCGTTGTTGGCGTCATGGCTGGAGTGCTGATCAGTGGCGTGATTTCCCGGTCGGTGAGCGGGGCGATTGCCAGAATCATTGTTGTGATTCAGGAACTCGCTGCCAACAACCTGGCAGTAGAAGACCTCGCAATGAGGGAAGACGAAATTGGGCACGCCGGGATGGCATTGAACGAAATGAAGAACAATCTGCGCGGGATCATTCAATCGCTCGCCGGTACGGCCGACCACGTGGCTAGCGCGAGCGAGGAAATCTCCTCGTCCGCTGAGCAGCAAGCGCAAAGTGCCTCGACCCAAAAAGACCAGACCACCCAGGTGGCCACCGCCCTGCAAGAAATGAATGTCACGGTACAGCAGGTTTCGGAGAATTCGAGCAAAGCCTCTGACGCTTCGCGCAAAGCCGCCGAAACCGCACGCCACGGCGGAGCCATCGTGGATGAAACCCTGGCCAAGATGCAGGTGATTGCAGCATCGGTGCGCAGCACGGCAGGACGGGTAGAGGAATTAGGCAAGAGCTCCGACCAGATTGGGCGCATTATCGGGGTGATCAACGACATTGCCGATCAGACCAACCTGCTGGCATTGAATGCCGCTATTGAAGCGGCTCGGGCCGGCGAGCAAGGACGGGGCTTCGCCGTGGTCGCCGACGAGGTGCGCAAACTGGCGGAACGGACGACTACCGCCACCAAGGAAATCGCGCAGATGATCCAGACCGTGCAGCAGGAAACTAAACAGGCGGTGGGCGCGATGGAGGAAGGGACGCGGCAGGTGGAAGAAGGTGTGGCTACCACCAACAAAGCCGGCGAAGCGCTGCGCGAGATCATTCAAATGTCAGAGCAGGTGGGGGATATGATCGCACAAATCGCGACGGCGGCGACCGAGCAATCGAGCGCCACTGACGAGATCAATCGCAGCATGGAGCAGATTTCGAGTCTAGTGAAAGAGTCTGCGTCGGGCGCCCAACAGTCGGCACAAGCCTGCCAAGACCTCTCCGGCATGGCCTTCGAGCTGCAAAAGATAGTTTCCAATTTCAAAGTTGGTGACGGCGCGGCCCCGCCTCGCGGCGAGAGCAAACCCCGCGCGGCGCAGACCCCGCGCAAAGCAATAGCCGCAAGCGCTGGGCATTGAACTGCGCAAGGGTCAGAGTCGTAGTCTCTGCTTTTGAAACGCTTAGCGCTCGGCTTTTCAAGAAAGGGCGCTTTGGCTGGGATTGATCTACTCACGTTTTTTTCGATTTCCTCCGAAACTCCACCGGCGTGGGCGGGTTTGGTTTCACAGCACGACAACATGCCCGCCGGCCGCCGACCCGAGCACGCCCCAAGCAGCGCGGCCGGTACGGGCTGTTTCTACCGCACCAGCGAACTGGCGTGTTCTGCCACGCCGCTGATATCCTTCTCCATTCTGTAAGCTCCCGAACAGTTTCGGCGCTCAGGAACGGAGGAGGACTGTTCATGTCGTTCAGCCTTGAAGGTCGCGCTGCGGTAGTCTTCGGAGTTGCCAATAAGCGAAGCATCGCCTGGTCAATCGCGCAAGGATTGCATAAAGCCGGAGCCAAGCTGGCAATCACTTATCAGAACGAGCGCCTGGAGCAGGAGGCCAAAGACCTGATTTTGTCTCTGCCCGGCGCAGAGGCGTTTATGTGCGACGTTTCCAAGGACGAAGAGATTGACCGCCTGTTTTCGCAGTTGAAAGAACGCTACGGCAAACTGCACGTGCTGGTGCACAGCGTGGCGTTTGCGCCTGCTGAGGAACTCAAAGGCGATTTCGTGAATACCAGCCGCGAAGGCTTTCGCGTAGCGCATGACGTGAGCGTCTATTCACTGATAGCCGTTTCCCGCGCCGCGGCTCCGCTGATGACTGATGAGGCCGGCGGCAGCATTCTGACCATGACCTATTACGGCGGAGAAAAAGTTGTCCCACACTACAACGTGATGGGGGTTGCTAAAGCAGCTCTGGATTGTACGGTGCGGTATCTGGCCAATGATCTGGGGCCACGAAAGATTCGGGTTAACGCCATATCGGCCGGGCCGATCAAGACGCTGGCTTCGCGAGGGATCTCCGGCGTTGGAGACATGCTGCGGGCGCATTCGGAACGAGCGCCGCTGAAACGCAACGTGGATGTGAGTGAGGTCGGATCGACCGGAGTGTTTCTGGCTTCTGATGCCAGCTCCGGGATTACTGGCGAAGTGATTCACGTGGATTGCGGGTACAACATTATGGGATTCTGAAACTTTTCTGTTTTCCTTCGTGTCCCTTCGTGGTTTAAAACACAAAACGGTTAACCACGAAGGACACGGAGGTGCACGAAGGAAAGCTGTGAGATTAAGCTTTGATGGAAATGATTCGCTTAGTTTCGGAAACGCGCTTAAGTTCAATCTCCACATCCCGGTCGCGCTCAAAGCGCGGGAATTTCTCTCCCCACTCAATCAGCAGGACACTGCTTTCGCCCATCAGGTCGTCGAGCGCGAGCGTCTCCAGTTCACGCGGAGTATCAACGCGGTACAGGTCGATGTGATAGAGGGTCGCCGACGGGCCACGGTATTCGTGGATCAGCGTAAAAGTGGGGCTGGTGACATCATCTTCCGACGCCGCTTGAAAACCTTCGGCGATTCCCTTCACCAGCGTGGTCTTCCCTGCTCCGAGATCACCGCGCAGCACAACAACTTTCGGCGGCGCGAGCATAGAGGCAAGCTCCCGCCCCAGCGCAATCGTCTCTTCAGCAGATTTTGTAGTGAATTCGCGCTGCATCCGGGTGATTCAGGGACAGTATAGCCGGACGGCGGTGGCTAGAACCTTCGAGGCGCCCAGTCGGTGGACCTAAGTCCTTGAAAGCTGTGGTCGCTTGCGGTTTCGATCATGGTATGCAGCATTTTATGATCATCATCACCCAGAGCGACAAAGCGAAACGGCTGAAACACGCTACCGGGCGATGACCGCACTGGATTCAGCATTTCCGCCATGCCGTTCACGTTTCCAGATTGCGTTTGAAAAGCCAGTTCGACAAAGTCACCTTCATCGAAAGCCCGGGTAAGTTGCAGAAGGCCTCCGGTAATGGAAACGACCTGCAGCCTGGCTTTAGCGCGATTGCCGTCGCCGGATTTGATCAGGGCCGGCGTGGTTGGAAGTTGAACGCGAGTCGCACGATGGCTGGGGTTGCACTGGGGATAGTGGGTCATGCCGAAGATCACTATGGCATTGACGGAGGCGCTGAGCGAGATTACCGAAGCCCAATGTACAAGTTCACAGTCCGAATCGGCCTTCGAGTTTTACCCATTTTTCTGCCGATTTCACCCGAAGTTGCCGGAAAGCTTCGGGCAGGGCTTTGATGAGATCAGTGGCCACTAGAGAATGTTCGCCGAGGCGCTCACCGGCAATATCACCCGCAAGGCCGTGCAGAAAAACAGCCGCGAGCACGGATTCAAATGCACGATGCGGGTTCTGAGCCAGAATTCCCGCGACTATTCCAGTGAGAATATCTCCGGTGCCTCCGGTGGCCATACCGGGATTTCCTGTCGGATTCACCCACGCCTGGCCATCGGGTGAAGCGACAATGGTGCGATCGCCCTTGAGGACGAGAATGACCTGGTGCTGCTGTGCGAATTTACGGGCTATGTTCACGCGGTCGCGTTGGATGTCCTTGGTGCTCAGTCCTGTCAGCCGCGCCATCTCGCCGGGATGTGGCGTGAGGACAAGGGTCGGGCTTTTCTCTGCGCCCTTGGCGGTCCCTTTGCGTTCTTTGCGGTTAAGATCTTCTGCCCTGCCTTCAAACGCATTCAGGCCATCGGCGTCAAGCACCACCGGAACATCGGACTCGGACACAACTGTTCGCACTACCTCCGCCGTCTCTTCATTCCTGGAAATTCCCGGCCCGATTGCCAGCACAGTTCTCTTTTCGGCGAGCTGTTGCAGCAACTCCAGAGCGTGAACCGAGATTGTTCCGTCTCCGGTCTCCTCCAGTGGCTCGGTCATCAGTTCAGGATGAAATGACGCCACGGTCGGCAAGATTGAGCGCGCGGTTGCAACCGTCACCAGGCCCGCGCCCGCACGCAGCGCGGAGAAGCCCGCCATAGCCGCTGCTCCGGCTTTTCCCAGCGACCCGCCAATTACGAGCACGTGTCCGTACATGCCTTTGTTTGAATCTCGCGGCCGTGGGCCGACCAGCGAGGCAATGTCTTGGGGGGTGATCAGATTAAGGTCCAGCGAGGAGTGAATGGCTTCGTCGGGAGAACCGATGGGAGCAATTACGGTCGGACCGGAAGTGAGATTTCCAAAAACATGTGCAGGACGCGGTGCCGTGAAGGTGACGATCGCATCCGCGCGCGCTACTGAACCGGTTTGTCCGCCCATCACATCGGAATCGGCGCCCGAGGGGATGTCGACTGCGATCACCGGGGCAGTTGTGGCATTAATTTTCGCGATCGCTTGGGCATACATTCCGCTGACGGGAGGGCGAAAACCTGAGCCGAGTATGGCGTCCACTAATACATCGCAATTAAAGACGAACTCTACAGCGGCTTTCTCCCACCCTTTGAAAATCGCAAAGCGTGGGGCCGAGGATCGAGGGCGTGCGGTTGCCGCACTTTTTTTGCGTTTGTTGGGAAGGGCTGTGGACTTTAACAGCAATGCCAGCTTCTTGTAGTTCTGCGCTGCATCTCCACGCAATTCCGAGGGATCGGCAAGCAGCAAAACCATGACTTGCTTGCCCGCTTCGTGCAGCTTGCGCGCAACCACGAATCCGTCGCCGCCATTGTTGCCCTTGCCGCAGATCACGCCGAAACTCTTGGCCGAGGGATAAGTCGAGAGAGCAAATTCTGCGACGGCCGCTCCCGCATTTTCCATGAGTGTGAGCGAGGGAACGCCGAGGCGCTCGCTGGTGACGAGGTCGATCTCACGCATGTCCGCAGTGGTGACGATTTTCATTTTTAGCTGTCAGCCTTCAGCCATCAGCCGTCAGCTTAAACCCTAAGGCAGCACGCTGGCCTTCTCCAGTTCTCGCAACTGCGCCGGCTGACCCATGGCGATCAGGCAATCGCCAGGCTCGATCACGTCATCTGGAGAGGGGTTGAAGTGCATGCCCTGCCCTCGCTTGATAGCGAGAATGATGACCCCACGCTCCTGGCGCAGTCGAGAACTGCCCACTGTCTTGCCCGCGAACTCCGAAGCGGGACCGACCACGATTTCGCCGATTTCAAGATCCATGCCGAGATGAGTGGTAGCAGAATCGAGAAAACTAACGACGTGTGGCTGGAGGAACGATTGCGCAATGCGCTGCCCGGCGAAATGATAAGGGGAAACCACCGAGTCGGCGCCGGCTTTGAGCAAGTGCTTCTCTGATTCTTCTTCGCTGGCGCGAGCAATTATCTTGAGCTGTGGATTCAAGCCGCGCGCGGTCAGGACGATGTAAAGGTTGGTGGCGTCGGTGGTAGTGGCTGCGACCAGACCGCGAGCGCGCTCAATGTGGACCTGGCGGAGCGTCTGCTCCTGGGTAGCGTCCCCAACCAGCATCAGCCAGTCGTTGCCAAAGCGCGCTGCCTTGGCTTCATTCTGCTCCAGGATCACGAAGGGAGCGGGCCTGCGCGCCAGCTCACGGGCCGCACTGCGGCCGACGCGCCCAGCTCCGCAGATGATGTAGTGATCTTTGAGCCGATCGATATCGCGCTCCATCCGCCGCCGCCCGAAGAAGCTTCTGAGCGAGAATTCTAGCAGGGCCTGGGTCAGCGACCCGATGCCGAGAAACACGAGCGATACGCCGGCTAGAATCAGGGCGACGTTGAACACTCGTCCGGCATGGGAGAGCGGATGCACCTCCTGGTAGCCAATGGTGGTGAACGAAGTCACGACCATGTAGAAACCGTCGAACCACGACCATCCTTCGAGGTAGTGGAAACCGGCCATGCCGATCGAGGACAGGATGGCGAGTGCGATGGCAATCCGCTTGAGGTTGCGGAAAACTCTCATGGGAGATGGTCAGCTCTCGTCCATCAGCTTACGCCTGAACAGATTCAGAGCGGAACAATAGATTCCGAACTGGAATCCATTGCGCAGCCGGCTTCGAGCCTCGAGCTATGAGCGTCGAGCCCCCAGCAAACCAAACTGTCAGGCTTGTTTAGGAGCCGGTAAGGGACGTTAGTTCGACACTCGTTGCTCGACACCCGTGAATCGAAGCTCCCTGGCTGAGGCGTGTTTTAGTCTGCCATGGTGGGCTGGGGTTTCGGCCGAGTCGCATCGGCAAGATTCAAGGCTTGCACCTTGCTGTGCTTGACGCTGTAGGTGAAGTACACCACCAACCCGATTACCAGCCAGATAATCAGCCTGGCCCAGTTAACCCAACCGAGCTTATACATCATGAAGCCGTTGAAGAGGACTCCGAGGATTGGCACCAGTGGCACCCATGGAGTGCGGAAAGGCCGGGCCTGCGCCGGGTTCGTCTTGCGCAATACCATGACGGCGATGCACACAATCACGAACGCAAGCAGGGTTCCAATGTTGACCATCTTTCCGATATCGTCGATCGGCGTGACGCTGCCCACCATGGCGGCGAGAAGTCCGACCAGAATGGTATTTTTCCACGGAGTGCGCCACTTGGGATGAACCGCGGCGAAGAATTTCTTGGGTAACAATCCGTCATTCGCCATGGAGTAGAGCACGCGGGTTTGTCCCAACAACATCACCAGCATCACGCTGGTCAGGCCGGCCAACGCGCCCAGCGTAATAATGTGAGACGCACCGCTGAGTCCGCGGTCCAGGAACGCTCGCGCCACCGGGGCTTCGATATTTACATCGCGCCATGGCACCATTCCGGTCAGTACTCCGGCCACCAGGATGTAGAGAGCGGTGCAGATCAGCAGCGAAAGAATGATTCCAATCGGCAAATCGCGTTGTGGATTCTTAGCTTCCTGTGCGGTGGTCGAAACCGCGTCAAATCCGATGTAGGCAAAAAAGATGTACGCGGCCGCTGCTCCAATACCCGCGAAGCCGTTGGGGGCGAAAGACGACCAATCGTGCCCCCAGTTGGAAAAATTGATGTACCGGACACCCAGGCCGATCACGAAAAGCACAACCGAGACTTTAATCACTACGATGGTGGTATTGAAGCGCGCACTCTCTTTGATGCCGACCGCGAGGATGGCCGTGATTACCAGTGCAATCAGGAATGCTGGAAGATTGAAGCCGATCTCTGCGCCAAATAGTTGCGGAGCGTTGAGAAGCCCGTGGGCCCTCTGCAGCAGTTCTGGAGACTGCGCGGCCATGATGTCGGCAACCTTGGTTAGAAAAGCCTGCGTACCAGGCACCAGCGATGCGTCTGACGCTTGCGCCATTTGGCGCGCGATTACGTTTTCGGCGATGCGCAGTCCGGTCCAGTGGTCATAAGCCAGCCATAATGGCATCTTAAGGTGGAAAATGTTTAGCAACTCGATAAAGTGGTTCGACCATCCTGACGAAACCGTGCTGGCGCCCATGGCGTATTCCAGCGTGAGGTCCCAACCGATAATCCAGGCGAACAACTCTCCCAGGGTCGCGTAGGCATATGTATACGCGCTGCCGGCCAGAGGAATCATGGCCGCGAATTCGGCATAGCACAGCGCGGCAAAGGCGCAGCCGGTTCCCGAAAGGATAAATGACAGCATGAGGCCGGGGCCCGCCATACTCGCACCCAAACCGGACATTACGAAGATGCCGGCGCCAATCACCGCGCCCACGCCCAGCGCAGTAAGTTGAAAAGCGCCCAGGGTACGTTTCAGACTATGTTGCCCCGACTCGGCAGCTTCCGAGCAAAGCGCGGTTAGCGACTTGGTTGCGAACAGATTTGCCATGTTCTCCTTAGGCGACGGGCGCTTGCTGTCGCGCCGGCCGCGAACGCCAGATGTAGTAAACCGGAATGCCCAGCAGCACGATAATCAGTCCCGGCCAGGTGAATTGCGGCTTGTAGAGTAACAGCACAGCGTCGATAAAAACCGCCATCACGATATAAATCGCCGGCAGCGCCGGATACCCGAAAGCTTTGTAGGGCCGCTCTGCATTGGGCTGCTTATATCGCAATACGAACAATCCTGCAATCGTCAAAATGTAAAAGACCAGCACGGCGAAGACTACATAGTCGAGCAACTGCCCGTAGCTGCCGGAGACGCACAGAATGCAGATCCAGACCATCTGCACCATGAGCGAAACGGCCGGTGTCTTATATTTGGGATGCAGTTTCTCCGCCCCGCGAAAGAACAAACCATCCTTTGCCATGGCGTAATAGACGCGCGCGCCGGACAGGATCAATCCGTTGTTGCAGCCAAAGCTGGAGATCATGATCGCGATCGCCATGATGTATGCGCCTATGCTACCGAACATCACGCTTAAAGCCGCAGTAGCGACGCGGTCCTCGGTTGCGTACTGAATTCCACGGCCAAGGATTGTAGTGGCGTTGGCGCTGCCCTCGAGCGGAAGCACATTCAAATAAATGAAATTGCAGCCGATGTAGAGGGCGAGCACCACTCCGGCGCCCAGGGCCAGCGAGAGCGGCAGATTGCGCTTGGGATTCTTAACTTCCCCGGCAGTGAAAGTTACGTTGTTCCAGGCGTCAGCGGAAAAAAGCGATCCGACCTGCGCGACTGCAAGAATGGTGAGCGTGCTGACAAGTACTACCGGTCCGCCTACGCCGACCTGCACCGGATGCAGGCTATGAACGTTGTGCCAGAAGTTCGCGCCGAAGTTCGCTATCAGGGCAGCGGCGTTGCGCCCCTTCAACAAACCGAAGATCACCAGACCTAGAAGGGCTGAGACCTTGGCAAAAGTGAAGACGTCCTGAATGATCGCGCCCGTCCTGATTCCGAAGATATTTATGACCGAGAGCACAACCACCAGGAGAACAGCCATCAAGTTTTGGGTGTTGAGGCCGACATCCATATTTCCCAAAACCAGCGTCTGAATGCCGAAGGGGTGAATGGCAGGGACTTTCACGAAATGAATGATCCAGTGGGTGGAAGAAATGCTGGGGAAGAAAACGCCGAGAAATCGTCCGAAAGCCACGCCCACTGCAGCAATCGTGCCAGTCTGGATCACCAGAAACAAAGTCCAGCCGTAAAGGAATCCCCACAGAGGGCCTAGTGCTTCGCGCAGATAAACATATTGTCCGCCGGCGTGCGGCATCATGGCCGCAAGCTCGCCGTAGCTCAGCGCCGCAATCATGGTCATGAACGCGGTCACGACCCAGGCACCGATCAGCAGCGCCGGCGAATCCACTTCACGCGCGATTTCCGCCGACACCAGAAAAATGCCGGAGCCGATCATCGACCCCATTACCAGCATGGTCGCGCTGGTCAGGCCGAGGCCTTTGATGAATTCGCGGTCGTGGCTAACTTCTACCGAGTTGGTTACGGCTGTGCTCACTGGCGTTGAAATTCTCATGAGCGGGCGCGAGCGCCCGCTCACCCCGGACGAGGGCGTCCGGGGCTACACGACCTTGGCCACACGATCAGAGCTAAATGACTTTACCCCAGAATCCGCAAAAATTCCTCTGCTGATTTGCGAGGATCCCGTATCAGATCGGATATCACCGCCACCGAATCAGCCCCGGCGTCGATGACCGAGCGACAGTTTTGCCGGGTGATGCCGCCAATCGCCACAAGCGGCTTGTGGGTCAGCGTACGCGCCTGCCGGACTCCTTCAAGCCCTACAACCGGGTCGGGATTTGCTTTGCTGGATGTGCCAAACACTGGCCCAATCGCAATGTAATCCGCCGATGTACGGTCGGCCTCGATTACCTGCGCCGGATTGTGAGTAGAAACCCCCAAGACTCGCTCGGGACCGATGATCCTCCGCACCATATCTGGCGGGAGATCGTCCTGGCCAACATGCACGCCGTCAAATCCGGCACCCAGGCAGAGATCCGCGCGGTCATTGAAGACCAGCTTGGCCCTGGTTCCGACAACGGTTTTGAGCACACTTGCCTGCTCCAGCAGAAGCCGCGCGTCTCCTGACTTGTGGCGATACTGAAGCAGTTTCACTTCCGCATCGACTAGCGCTTTTGCGGTCGCTGCCAGCTCGTCCGTGCTTTGAAACCTCGAAGCATCCAGCACCGCATAAAGCAAACTGCTCCGGTCAAACCAACCCACCTGTCTCTCCCCGGTCTTGAGTCGCTCCGTTGACTGTACCCAAGGAATATACCCAAGCCGGAGAGTCGGTGCCGGAGTAGAGCTTCGACCGCTACCCGTCAGTTTAGGTCCGAGAGAACAGCGGTGGTAAAGCCGCCAGCGGGGTCATCGAGTCCTACCACGGTTCGAACCTGGCCGGAACTAAAGGAGATGGGATTGCTATTGATGACGGCGGCGTTTTGTCCGGTGAAAGTGAAAGTTACCTGATAGCTTCCCGCGGTCAAGGTTTGATAGCTGGAAGCAGATTGATAGTTGAGCCCAGAAATGGTGGGGGAGGTATTTGAAATGACCGTCCCGCTAGGCACGATATAGACATCGGCGGTCCCCAGGGTGCTCGAAGCGTTGATCACCCGGATGGCGATGCTTCCGGATGATGGCGCTGTCTTGTTGTCAGTGAAGACGGACGCTCCGGATGTAGTAGCGAGAACCGTGCTGTTGGTGCCCGAACTGAAAGTGGCGTTTTGATTGGTCAGTGAAGTGGCACTTCCCGCAAGATTGATCTGCAGGTTCCTGGATCCGGAGCTGACCGTCACATAACCCGAAGCTGTTCCATAGCCCACCGCACTTGCAACCACTTTGCTGTCTACCAACATATCGAGACTTGGATTTCCGAAGCTGGCGTTCATTAGCCGGGCATGCGTTGAACTCGAACCGCATCCCAAGCCTAGAAGAATTGTGCTCAATGAAAACAATCCAACAGCAAGTGAGGCAAATTTCCTCATTCGAATCACGAGCTCTCCTTAGATGTGATGGAATTTCGTACTCTAGGCGGGACTGATGCGAAGCACCGGATCGAGAGTTGCTGAACGTAAGTAAAGAGTGGTCAAGCTAGAGTAAAAGCTTGTAATCGAAATTGGGTAAGGCGACTGGAGTTACGTGATTTTTTCCTGATGGATCTTCGCCAGGAAGCGCTCAATGAATCCGGTGTCGGTGTGTCCGGCGCGAAACTCAGGATCGTGCAGAATCTTGCGGTGCAAGGGAATGGTCGTGTGAATGCCTTCAACAATGAACATTTCCAAGGCGCGCGACATGCGGGAGACCGCCTCATCGCGATCTTTGCCGCGGACTACGAGCTTCGCAATCAGAGAGTCGTAATAGGGGGGAATGACTCCTTCGGTGTAGGCTGCTGTGTCGATGCGGACGCCCGTCCCTCCCGGGGGATTGAACGTTGTAATCCTGCCTGCCGAAGGGGTGAACTTTTCCGGATGCTCGGCATTGATGCGGCACTCGATGGCATGACCGCGATGCACAATCGGCCCGTGCAGCACGTTTTCTAAACTTTCTCCGGCGGCGATCAGAATCTGACTCTTCACCAGATCTACATCGGTGACCATCTCTGTGACCGGGTGTTCGACCTGAATGCGCGTATTCATCTCGATGAAGTAGAGCCGGCGGTCTTTATCCATTAAGAATTCGATGGTGCCGGCGTTCATGTATCCGATATCAGAAAGTGTCTTGCACAGAATTCCGCCGATCTCTTCGCGCACTTCAGCGGTTACCTGGGTTGACGGCGACTCCTCGAGTAGTTTCTGATGGCGCCGCTGAATGCTGCACTCGCGTTCGCCCAGGCTCGCAACCGTGCCGTACTGGTCGGCAAGTACCTGGAATTCAATATGGCGCGGATGCTCGACATATTTCTCCATATAAAGATCGCCGTTGCCGAACGCCGCCGCGGCTTCACTCTGCGCCGCCATGAACAACGAAGGCAGTTCTTCTTCTGTGCGGACGATACGCATGCCGCGACCACCACCTCCGGCTGATGCCTTGATGATCACTGGAAAACCTATGCTGCGAGACCACTCCAGCGCCTCGCCTTCGCCAGACAGCACGCCTTCCGAGCCGGGAAGGATGGGCACGCCGGATTTCTTCATTGCCGCCCGGGCTTTTTCCTTCTCCCCCATCAGGCGAATGACTTCGGGTGAAGGGCCGATGAATTTGATGTTGCAGGTTTCGCAGACTTCGGCAAAGTTTGCGTTTTCGGAAAGCAGACCGTAGCCGGGATGAATGGCGTCCACGTTGGCTATTTCGGCCGCGCTGATTACCGCGGGAATATTGAGATAACTTTGCGCAAGCTGCGGTGGGCCGATGCATATGGCTTCGTCAGCAAATCGAACTGGGAGCGAATTGCGATCCGCCTCGCTGTAAATTGCGACCGCCTTGATGCCCAGCTCCTTGCAGGCACATATCACCCGCAAAGCAATTTCACCGCGATTAGCTACGAGGATTTTCTTGAACATGAATTGAAATATCAGCTACAGCCGCGGTTCGCGTGCTTCAGACATCTGGAATACACTTTCACTTCGCGGCGGCTGACAAAGGCCGGTATATGAGTCCGATCACAAGGCCAACTACTGTCCACTCTACAAACGCGTCAAAGGCCTGCAGCAGCGCAAGTTTGCCGCCAATGTTCAATATCACATAGTTGATGCCGGCAAAGACGCAGGCAACAAATATTCCAATCAGTGCGCCCAGCCGCGCGCCCTCAACTATGCCCTTCCTTCCTGGACCGAGCCGTGCATAGACCATGGTGACGGCAAACGTTGCCACGAAGATGAAGATCATCCCTAAAGGCATGTAGCGCATTACGATCTCAGAGGATCGGTAGACGGCTGAATAAGGCGCGAATGCCCCACTGAACAACCACCCCTCCGTGAAGAAGCCGATCATGTAATACACCAGCGTGCCGACCAAGGCCGCAACTGCTGCTCTTGGGTAGTTCACCGCGCCGTTGTCCACAGCATCCTCGCTTGAGCCTCAATCAATCGCAGAGCGTTCACAGCTGCTGGCTCGGATCACTTGGGTCTAATAACGAACAGATCCTGGCCATATTCGATCGGCTGCCCGTTCTTGACGAGGCACTTCACGATCTCACCCGCGACATCGGCTTCAATCTCATTCATCAGCTTCATCGCTTCAACGATGCAGAGCACCTGGCCGGCTTCGACCGAATCTCCTGGCTTGACGAAAGGAGGCGATCCCGGCGAGGGCGATTCGTAATATGTTCCCACGATGGGAGAATGCACCGTGTGCAGACCTGCTTCGGGCTTCGGCGGCTCGGCAACCGGCGGAGCGGCGGAAGCGACTGGGACTGGGGCGGGTGATGCCGGCGCAGGGTGGACAGCAATGATCCGTTCAGTTGGCGCCTGGGCGATCTCCGGGGTACCACGCTTAATGCGCAGCTTTACGTCACCGCGCTCCAGTTCGAACTCGGTGATTTCCTCTTCTTTCAGGAACTGCACCAGTTCCTTGATCTCTTTCAGATTCATGGTTAATGGCAGTCCAGTTTTGGATGCTACAACGCAAGAAGTGCGCGGTTTCGCCAGCCGCGCACAGGAATCCGATTAAATGGTTACCAACTGTTTGGAGCAGGGCGTCAAGACTTCACATCCTGTCTCCGTGACCACGACCGTGTCTTCGATGCGGACGCCGTATCGGCCGGGCAAGTACACGCCAGGCTCGATTGTAATCACCATACCAGGCCGCAGCGGCTCGTCCTGACCGGCTGCGACTCTGGGCGCTTCATGGATTTCAAGACCCAATCCATGGCCTGTCGAGTGCGTAAAAAACTGCCCTAAGTTATTGTTTTGTAATAGCTTACGGGCAGCACGATCCACTTCGCCAACAGCTACTCCGGGCTTCACGCGCTCAAGTGCCGCTTCCTGCGCTTCTCTGACGGCCTCGTAAACACGCTTAGCCTCTGCCTGCGCGCGCCCCACATGCACGGTGCGCGTCATGTCAGAACAGTAGCCCGAGAGTATAACACCGAAGTCGAACATGACGAATCCCCGGGGTGGCACTGGAGCTCCCGATGCTCGCCCATGCGGCAGCGCCGAGCGTGGGCCGGCGGCGACAACGGTTGGAAACGCCATCTGATCCACGTTGGCCCTACGAGCTTCGAACTCCAACGCACCGGCAAGTTCAGATTCACGAACTCCCGGACGAACAACTTTCACGACGCGCTTAAACAGGTCCACTCCAAGATGGCAGGCAGCGCGGATTTTTGCGACTTCGTCGATGTCCTTAACCAAGCGCAATTGCTCGATCAGTGGCGGAGCCTCAACCAGCTTCGCACCCCGCGGCAGTGACTTGGCCAAGACGTTTCGTTCGGCGATTGTCAGGTGCAGCCCGTCGATCCCGATTCGACGCAGCGAGGCTTGGCGGCCCAGCCACTCGGTCGCGGCCGCGAGCGCGGACTTCCCCTTACGGATGCGTATGGTTGCCGCTCGGACTTCCTGGCGTGCCTGTTCGGTGTAACGTCCGTCAGTGAAGAAAGTGCAGTTGCCCACGCTCAGGACAAGCACACCCGCACTTCCGCTGAAGCCGCACAGATAGCGGATATTGGGAAGGTGCGTAACCACGAGAGCGTCCAGACGTTTCTCGACCAGGGCGGTTCGAGCACGTTGCAGCCGCGCCTTATAGTCCATGCCGAAGAGTTTATCTCAGCAAACCAGCATTAGGCTGTTGCTAAGGATTGCGTTTCGGTCAGGAATAACAGCGGGAAAAGACAATCCGCCGGCCTGAAGTTTCAGGCCGGCGGCTGCTTACTGCTAACTTAGGTTTCGATCTATGTTTGAACGATCCGTGGCGTAATGAAGAAGATCAGCTCCTGGTTGGTGGTGCTGACTGCCTGACGACGAAACAAGTTGCCCAGCCACGGAATGCTTCCCAGCAGCGGAATCTGCTGAATCGTGATTGAGTTATTGGTCTGGATAACACCACCGATGACTACGGTGCCACCGTCGGTGACCAATACCTGGGTGGTAGCCTGCTGCGTGATCAGTGTCGGGTTACCCAAAACCTGGTGGCCGAAGTCAGGCGTGGTGTTTTCAACGTCGACGTTCAGGAAGATGGTGTTTTCGACCGTGATTTGCGGTGTCACAGTCAAACGCAGGAAGGCATCCACGTAAGAAGTCGTGGGCGGTCCATTTAACTGCGATTCCGTCACCACAGGCACGCGCACGCCTTGCTTCACGATTGCCTGAATGTTGTTCTGGGTCACCACTCGCGGGCGGGAAAGTATCTTCAGCAGCCCGCGAGATTCCGCCATCGTAAGTAGTGCGTCTAGACGGAAGGCGCCACTCGAGACCTGATACGCAAATCCACTGGTCGGCCCAATTGCCGGCATATTCGAGAACAGCGGAATCTGGTTCAAGGTGGTGCCGGTGGGGGCTGAACTACCGACGATGCCATACAGCGGCGGAGGGCCACCGAAGACTCCGAGCGGCGATGTGCCAATGCCAGGTGCGCCACCAAGAGTGCTTGCATGAGTACCGTATCCGAAGCCCAGCTGGGTGCCGATATCGCGAGCAAAGCTGCGGGTTGCGGCGACCACTCGAGCTTCGATTTCGACTTCCTGGGTCTTGCGGTCTAGTTGTGTCAGCAAGCGGTCAATCGGAGGAATAACTGAAGGAATGTCGTTAATGATAATCGCGTTGGTGCGATCGTCAGCTTCTACGTCGCCGCGCTGGCTCAGGAATTTCTTGAGCACCTGCACAACATCCTTCGAGTGCGCATAGCTGAGGAAACGTGTGACCGTTACCTTGTCGACAGCGAGAGCTTCAGCTTCCTGCTGCGCGCGGCGGGCCTCGGCCTCTTTGCGCATGGTGTCAACTGAGGCGATGCGGAGCACGTTGCCATCGAGCTGGCGAGTCAGCGTGTTGTTTTTCAGAACGATGTCCAGAGCCTGGTCCCACGGCACGTCATCAAGGACGATGGTGAGAGAGCCTTTCACGTCTGGATCCAGAACCACGTTGAGACCGCTGATTTCATGAATCAATCGGAAGAAGTCTTTCAGGTCCACATCTTTCAAATTGACGGAAATGGGTTCACCGGTATACTTCGGCCCTGATGTTGCCTGTTGCGGATGCGTCTTCTGTTCAGCAGCCATGTTCACTGCTGGTTCGGCGGACGAACTCGCAGCCGGCGCAGCCGCAGACGAAGCAGCGGACGCTTGTGCCTGCATGGCGGCGTTGGGCGAAGGAAGCAGATTGCCTTCCGGACGCTCAACGAACTTGGAAGCAGCATCAACCGCGCGCGCCGGATTGTCGGCCTTCTTAGGACTATACGAAGGCTCGACCATAACGAAGTCCTGAGCGTTTGTCTTGGCCACGGCCTTCAGCTCGGGCTGAGGTGCCAGTGTCGCGGTGGTCACGGTCGTAGCTGGCTTCGTAACTGCGGGAGCTGGGCTGGCTGCAACGGCAGCGGATTGGATCTTCAGCGTCAGCTTGTCGCCAGGTCCGGGAACCAGCTCATACTTGCAGAGCCGATCCATATCCACGACGACTCGTGTCGTGGAGCTCGCGTCCCGTCCCACACGCACCCCGGTCACGCCGGTTTTTCCAACCGCAATACGGTTGACCGACGTTGCCAGGACGGTATTGGGGAGATCGACGACCAGCCGCGCCGGAGACGACAAAGTCTCCACTTTGGGCGTGACCGCGCCGCGGGTGGTCATCTCGATTTCCACGCCGGTTGCGACTCGCGCCACGCTCACTTTTTCAAGAGCAGCACGCGACGCTTCCGCGCCCGGAGTTTGCGCCTGTGCCATCAGGACGACAGCCAACAGCGCCGTTATGGTTCCCAGCATTTGCTTTCGCATTTCCCGTCTCCCCGCCTCTGGTCTGCTTAGACCGCGAATTCCTTCTGTATTTACCGGCATGACTACGCCACCGGCCGTCTGATGCTTTTGGTTACATCCCGCGTCAGCGGCTTACCTAACTTGTCCTTAAACGTTTCTTTGAAAACGATCGAATCGCCTGTGATCTTGACTACATATCCGTTGAACACCGGATCGTTCTCGCGCAGGAAGTACGCTTTGTCCATCGCGTTCACGACCACGGCAATCATTCCATTGTCAGACCTGACCACGCCTTTCAAAGCTATCTGGTCGATGGCGAGGCAGCGCTTTCCGGAGCTGCAGCCCGATCCCACCGCGCCCATATTTACGACTGGACTTATGAACGGGTCCCGGCGGCCCGCCGCGGTAATTTTCTTCGGCGCTGGTTTCTGGACGGCTACTGGCTTGTTGTCCTTTACTGCAACCGTCGTCATGGGTGCCTTAGCGGCGACAGGCTGTGCTTTCTTCCCGGCGCTGAATGGATCCTTCGCCTTCGACCCGGCCTTCACCGGGCTTCCCTTCACCGCAACAGGCATCGCCTTCACGGGTTGGGGACCGACGGCCTTGACCGCGGGAGTCGCCACTACCGTGTGCCCGGACTTGCCCGGCACAGGCTGCGGCATCGGTTTCACTGCTACAGCCGGCTTTGCTGCCGAGTTCGGGTTGCTCTTTGCCGCCGGAACTGCAACTACCTTGGCATTCGGGGTCGCCTTCGCGCCTGAAACTGCAACCGGCTTGGCCGTAATTGGCTGGACCGCGACGACGGCCGGCTTGGCCGCTGCCGCAGCTGGTTTTTGCGCTGCGACCGTATTAGATTTTTGCGCTGTAGCAGCGCCCGTCTTCACCGTCACCGGCGAAGGCTTAGCGCTCGCGCTTGCAGTCTGGGCCGCGGGCTTGGCGGCGCTGGTCTTCGGCGCCGGCTTCTCGACCACAGTCGGCGTTTGCGCCACTGCGGTGACCGTTAATGCCAGGAACAGCGAAAATGCTAGTGTCCTCTTCATCAGATCCTGCCTTTTGCCTTAGCCGGAGTTGCAGCCGGAGTCGTGTCGTGACTGAAGAAAGTCGTCGCCGTGCAAGTGGCTACCACGCTCTCATTCGGGTTGTATTGATACATGTGCTTAGCTTTCGCCTCTGACGGCTTCTTGGTGTTCGCGACCAGTAAGCCTGAGACATTCACGATGCGCTCCAGCTTGGCCACCTGATCGAAGAAGGTCAGCATTGAGTAGTAAGGACCGTCGAGCTCAACCTCGAAAGGCACTGCCGAATAAAACTCTTTGCTGGTCACCGGCAACGCGGTATAGCGGCGGAGTTCAACTCCTGCCTTCAGGGCTTCCGCATCCAGCATCCTCATGAAGCCATCCACTTCCTTCTGATCGGGCACGATGCGCTGCTCAATATCCAGCTGCTGTTTGAGGTTCGCGATCTGACGGTCAATATCAGCCAGTTTGGTGCGGTAAGGCGCCAGCTGTGCGTTTTCCTGCAGCTTGGCGGTCAATGCCCCCTGAGCGGCATCGTTGGCCTGGCGCTGCGTCTTAAAGTAGGTGAAGTAGAGGGCAACACTGACCAGCACTGCTGCACCGATGGTCAGTCCCCACTGCTTGATTCCCGAAATCTCGCTGAAATTCGCCATAGTCGGTTCGCCCTTACGACTTGCCTTTTTCGCAGGTCAGTGTGAATTGGAATGCCTGCATGGTCTTCACTTGCTCGTCCTGATAGGTTTCCTTGATTTCAATATTCTTGAAGTAACCGGTCTTCTGCAGATTGCTGATCAAGTTGGCCACTGCGTCGGTGCTCAAGGCCATTCCTTGAATATCGATGTTCGCGCCGGTGTCCTTCATGGTGCTGAGCCAAACTGCCTCAGTGCCATTGATGGTGTCGCCAATGGTGTTCAGCAGGTCAACCGGACTGGCATTAACTTGAGCCGCGCGCAACTGGTCGATCACATCCACGCGGCGCTTGTAGCTGTCGGCCTGCTTCTGACGCTCCAGGTATTTCGATTTCACGTCGGCCAATTCACGGTTCTCTTGCTCGGCGGCCGCCATTTTCGTGGCGATGTTCTTTGCCTGATTGTTCAGGTGGTACCACTCAAAGCCGTTCACGCCCGCCGCGAGCAGGACGGCGACCAACACTTTCACCATCGGAGATCCGACATCGCCAATCTCGATCGCTGGTGCGGAAGGCGATGCCGAACGCCGGTTCTTCGGTTTAGGTGTCCCCAGCAGATTGATTCGGATCATAGTTCTTCAAAGCTCCTCAGGGCCAAGCCCACAGCCACCGCCAGCTGGCCGGCGTTGCCTTCGATCAAGTCCATACCCACTCCTTCGGCATGGGGTGCGATCCTCTGAAACGGGTTCAGAATATCGACCGGTAGTGCAAATTCCTGTCGCAGTGCTTCGAGCAAACCCGGCACCTTGGACGAGCCGCCGGCAACGTAAATCCTCTCAATGTGCTCGCCCGCCGCGCTGGCGCGGAAGAAATCGAACGTCTTCTGAATTTCGAGCACGATGATCTCAGTCACTTGCTGCAGGATCGGCGTCTTCGCGTCCTCGCTCACCGTTCCAACTTTACGCCCGAGTTTCAACGCTTCTGCGTCATCGAAGCTCAGGTCCAGCTCTTTCTGCAGCGAGTCGGTGTACTGATGCCCGCCTACGCTGACATCGCGCGGGAACAACGGTGTCGTCCCCTTGACGATATTGATGTTCATGACGCTGGCTCCGAGGTTCAGCAGAGCGACCACCTGGTTGGGTGAGGGCTCGTAGTTGTACTCGTAGCAGTTCTGCAGCGCCAGAGCATCAATGTCCACAATAGCCGGAGTTTTGCCGGCCATCGAGAGTACGTTGGTGTAGTTCAGGATCTTGTCCTTCTTGACGGCGACCAAAAGAACATCCATCTGCGGCTGGCCTTCGTCTTCCGAAAGGATCTGGTAATCGAGGTTCACGTCGGCCAGATCAAAGGGAATATGCTGTGCGGCTTCCTTTTCGATCGTGTCCGACAGCTCGGCATCGCTCATAGCCGGCAGAGAAATCTTTTTGACGATGACGGAATGGCCGCTGACCGCGGTGGCGACGTTCTTGGTCTTGATCGAATTCTCGGCGAACAGCTTCGAGATCGCGCTCGACACCGTGCCCGAGTCCACAATCATCGAGTCCACGACAATGTCGGGAGCGAGAGCTTCCAGCCCGAGGTGCGCGACTTCAATCCCGTTGCGGCCCTTTTTCAGTTCGACCGCTTTAATGCTCGAAGAGCCTACGTCCAGGCCAACGATTGATTTCGATCCGAAGAGTCCAAACATGTTTTCTCCGCCTTTTATGTGGCAGCCTGCGTGGCCGCCTTCGCCTTCTTCGCCTTCCGTACTTCCATCTCGCTGGACTGTTCTTCCATCCACTGGTCCAGCCGCGACTTCTTGAAGCGCCACCGGTTGCCTAACTTGAATGCCGGAATCTTTTGCTCGTTCACGTACTTGTAGAGCGTGTCCGGGCTTACGCCCAGATACTGTGAAGCCTGGCGAATGTTCATGACTTCGCGTGAATCAGCCATAGTCGTCCTTTCCACAGAGATTTCCGTCCTGCCATGCCCACCTTGCAGGACGTTCATTGGGAGAAGAATCCGCTCAAAACACCGCTTCGAGCGAATTTAAGTGGACTGAGCATATATCAACCGGGGTTGAGAAGAGGTCAAGGTGAATATCCGTGTTTTGCTGGTTTTTATGCATGTTTTCTGGAAATGCTCTTCGGGGTAGTTGCAAAAGCCGTCAATCTGTTGTGGAATTGTCTTGTTTGGTGCGGATATATGGTGGTGTTGCTTCAAAAGGTGCGCCGTTGGTGCTTGTGCAGATAACCGAAGTTCAATGCACGGTACTAAGGTGTGTGTACGCGGGATTGTGAGTGGAATGCAGAAGTTAGAAGGAAGAGCGCAGGAAAAGGTAATGGCATGAACCCCATTTGGCTTGATCTGCTTCTTCGTTTCGAGGTCTTGCTACTGTTTTCGTTAGGATATTCTTGGAATTCGGAGGGCTCTTGCGCTACCTGGATCGTTTGCAACCGCTGGCTCTGCTGTTTCTTCGGATCGTCCTCGGCGCCATCATGATCGGACATGGGTATCACAAAGTTTTCGGCGGTGGGTTAGTGGAGCACTACCATCGCGTCCAGTCTCTTGGTCTGCCGGGCTTCCTGGCAATTCCCTCAGCGTTCGCAGAATTCTTCGGCGGGATTCTCGTCCTGTTGGGATTCTTCACGCGAATTTCAGCGGCCGCGATTCTGATCGACATGATGGTCGCGATCTGGAAAGTGCATTGGAAGAATGGGTTGCTGGCGCAGCATGGATACGAGTTTCCGCTTGCCTTGGCTGCGATCGCTTTCACACTGATGAGCTATGGCCCCGGGCCCCTGGCGCTAGAAATTCTTCGCAAAGGCGGCAAGTCGGGGTCATAGAAAATAGATCCCCACCCTCCGCCAAAGTTGGGCGAAGGATGGGGGCAGCATTGAGCTTTTCTTTGCCTGACTAATATCCTCGGTTTCCAGAGGCCAGGGCGTCGTAAGGCACATCGCGGGGAATGTTGTATTTGGCCATCATCTCCTGCATTTTGCCTTCGTCCTTAGCAAGGTCATCACGATCGTGCTTGGCTCGATCGGTCTGCCATTTCTCGTAAGCCTTGTCGTACTTCTTCTGGTCGTCGGGTGACATCCGGCCCTGGAACTGGCGAATATCAATGTGCCGGTTGTAGCCGTTTCCGGTTGCGATCGCGTCGAACGGTGTATCGGGAGGGATTCCGTTGCGCTGCATGATTTGTTCCATGTTGCGCGCGTGCTTGTCTATGTCATCACGATCGTTCTTGGCATTCGATTCCTGCCACTTCGAATATTCCTTGTTGAACTTGTTCTGATCGTCAGGCGAAAGCCGGCCTTGCCACTGCCCGGCGTAGCCGTAGCCGCGGTCACGATCACGATCGCGATAACCATACGGCGGAGCAGCACTGTTTTGGCTCGCGACCTGGTCGTAAGGAGTATCCGATGGAATTGAATACTTGCTCATGAGGTCTTGCATGTGATGTTCCATGCTGACCATGTCATCGCGGTTGTCAGTCTGTCGGTCTTGCAGCCAGCGTGAGTAGTATCCATTGAACTGAGCTTCGTCATCAGGAGTCATGCGCTGGATCTGCGCTAAAGCAGGCAGTCCGAATAGGAAAACCAGCGCGAGGATTCCGAGCAATCTCTTCATAAAATCCTCCGGCAATGAGCGGTTTTATCGTGCGTGGTCACCGTCTTATGAGGCCCGTGCGTACCCGGAGGTTGGATTTGCCAAGCCTCAGTTAAAAACTCCCTGCTGTGGCCTCAGGTCTTTTTCGTAGGGGCAGTGCACACATATCAACCGACTGCATCTATTACTTTTGGCGAGAATTGGGGCAAGGAGAGAGCATCGTGAGTGATCAGAATCTCAGGATTACAGCTGACGAACTAAACAAGAGAATGGCAGCGGGCGAGCAGTTCACAATCGTTGATGTCAGGAATCCGCAAGCTTGGGCCGCAGCCACAGACAAAGCTCGAGGCGCAATTCGTATCGATATGCATTCGAGCGAGCCTCTTCCCAGGCTCGCGCATGACAAACCGATCGTCGCGTACTGTACTTGACCGAACGAAGGCTCAAGCGCCAGTCTGGCGCAAAAACTTCGCGAAGGCGGCTATCAGGCTTATGCACTGCAAGGTGGATTCGATGCTTGGAATGCCGCTGGCCTGCCGGTTGAAAGAAGGTCCAGGGCTGCGTAGAGACACTCACGTGTGCGGTCCACAGCCCGCGTGTTAGCGTTATGTAAAGCGAATATCTATTGCGAAAGACCCATTCGGCTGACTAAAGCTGCGAATCGGGGGTCGTTCCGCAGCGGGTCAAAATACGGATGTACTTTCACGAACAGCAGAATGTTTGAATGCTCCTTGTAAGCCTGGTCCAGCCACGCGAAGGCCTGCTCCTTGTCATCGAGTCCCAGATAAGCATTGACGAATGCGGCAGCGGGGACGTAACTGTGCAGCTTCCTTCTTTTCAAGTCGCCGAGCACGCGCAGCGCATCCGCGCGTCTTCCGGCGTGCGCGTACGCGCGAACCAAAACACCCATGATCCCGGGGCTTCCCTCTGAAGCAGTCAGAGCTTTTTCAAGCACCGGAATTGCCTCTTCGGGACGATTATCTGCAATAAGACCAAACCCAAGGTACCAGAGTGCGCCCGCATCATCAGGCCGCACAGCGAGAACGGTGCGAAATTCACGGATGGCTTCCTCATACCGTCGTGAACAGAACAGAATCCAGGCGATGTTGTCGCCAGAAAAACTGGCTGGATCTAGCTCCCGGCCTCGTTCCGCCCACGCCAGCGACTCGTCGGTCCGCCCTTGGTGTAGGAACCAATCGGATAGTGCGGCGTGAGCATTGGCGTTGTTAGGACTGATTTCAAGGGCGCGTCGTAACTGGCGCTCCGCGTCCGCCCATTGCCAATGAAGGTCCTCGATCTTTCCTAATAACACATGCGCTTCTACAGATTCCGGATCCAACTCCAGCGCCTTTTGAGCTGCACTCTGGATCTTCGCGTCCACGTCCTGCGGCCGAATGCCGATAAAGATCGTCCTAAGTTCACCGTAGGCTTCGGCCAACCCCAGATACGCGGGCGCGTAACCAGGATCTTTGTCTATCGCGGCCTGGAAATACGTAATACTTTTGTCCACGCTTGCCTTGTCGTTGCTCTTCCCCAGCGTGAACTGGCCTTTCAAATAGTTCTCGTAAACTTCGGGTGAAGTCCAACGAACCGCCTTAAGCCTCTGGCGCCCCTGGCCCGAGACTGAAACTTCGACTTTTTCGGCGATCGCAAGTGCCACATCACTCTGAAGTGCAAGCAGATCTCCCAACTCGCGATCGTAGCTTTCTGCCCAGAGGTGTTCGTCGGTAGCCGTACGAATCAACTGGGCGTGGACGCGAATCCGGTTTCCCTCACGTATCACAGAGCCTTCGACTATGGCATCAACGTGCAAGCTGCCGGCTATCTCTGGGATCGAGAGCTGGGTGTCCTTGAATCGCATCACCGATGTTCGGGATGTGACCCGCAAATCGCGGATCCCTGAAAGCTGCCCGATGAGAGCCTCGGTCATTCCCTCGGCGAAGTATTCCTGGGCGGGATCGGAGGACAAGTTCTTAAGAGGTAGTACGGCCAGCGATGTAATTTTGGCTTTGGCGGCGTGCTCGCTCCGCCAACTATTGATGAAGTAGCCGGCGACCAGCACGGCCAGTAGAGCGGCACCAGCGATTGCAAGCCGGTGCCACATCGGTGGATCTTTTCGCCGCGTTTCGTCTTTTTCGTCGCCCGGAGCCTCCGCTGGTTCGGCTTCCTCCTCTTGCAAAGTACCCTTGCGGCTCTCCAGCCAGGCATTCAGTTCCGAACCCAACGCATAAACCGACCCACGCTTGTCATGCAGGTGCCGGTGGACCGGCATGCCTTCACGTTTTTCCCAGCGTTGAACGGTACTGACGTCCCGTCTTACATAACTGGCGATTTCCTTCCATGAATCCAATTGGACTTCGGAAGCCTGTTCGGCAGGCTCGGAGGAGGGGGCTGGGGAGGGATCACTCATAACTACTGCTACTTGCCCGAAGCGACAGCTCAGGTGTTTGAAATTGTATTCAGTGAATACACGCCGTGCAATGACGCCGCATTATGCTGCATCCGCCCTGCGCGGCCTCTTGCTGCTTGCTCGGTACCGGGTATTGCTCCACTCTGCAACAGACGCACGGACGCGCTGCGGACATGGCACGTTAGATTGCGCTTGGGCGCAGTTCATGCGAAACCCAATAAAAAACATTCGGAGGTCAAAAATGAACTGCAACAATTGGTCGCGCTTAGGCTTAACAACAATATTCGTGCTTGCCAGTATCTGTGCGCTCGCCCAAGTTCCAGGTGACGTGCGGCTCAGGGGTACGCTGAGCGACTATACACCCGCCAGCGTCGGTGGGCCGTGGGAGGTGCGAGGTCAATGGTCTTTGCTCTTGAGGGGTGCGTCTGGTGTCGCTGACTTCTCTGCAGCGCTGACCATGGGCCGCTCTGACCTGGGGGTAATGGTGAATGGCGGCGGGGATCTAAACAGCGCCACGGCCCGAAACGCTCACACTCATCACATTACCGTGAATAACGGCACTTTGACGCCCCTCGCCAATGGTTTTAGGGTAACGGGCACGGCCACCATCACCGGGAATGGTAATTTTCCGCCGCCATTTGGGGGGGCTTCAACCTTGCAGATTGATGTGACCGGCGGGAATAGCGTCACGCTTTCAAATATAAAGCTGACATTCGGTGGTAACGCAACAACGCATTTCGGAACGAACCCTATAAGTGGCGTAGTTCGGAATTCAAACTAGTCTTACCTGATTCACGTTCACGACTCCCAAAGGATGCCCCCACCCTTGTCAAGACATTTTTGTCCAGACAGGGTGGGGATTTTGAATTTGGTTTAGAACAGAATCTACCGTCTGCGCTCCCAATCGTCCCAGTCTTCGTCACGCCCACTCGACGCGACCATGAAATAAGGTGTCCTGGGTGGGATTTGGTAGTCCCGGTAGATGCCCTGCATCCGCTTCTCCATGCTTTCGACCTGCCCGCGGTTGTTATCGCGGCGATAGTTCTGCCACCGCGAAAAGTAACTGTCAAAGCGCGCCTGATCACGCTGTGACAGCTTGCGCTCAAATCGATGCCTATATTCACGCGCATTTGAGGCCACGCGCCAAAAAGGTGTATCTCCGGGGATGTTGTAGTCCCGGTAGATGCCCCGCATGCGATTTTCCATGCTTTCAATCTGATCGCGGTCATTGCTTTCGCGGTATTCGCGCCAGCGGGAGTAGTAACTGTCGAAGCGTGCCTGGTCGTTTTGGGAAAGATGCCAGCGTTCCCACTGAGCGAACGCGGGCAACGCCATCATCGAAAGCAGAAAACTAGAAATCAGCAGAAAAGAAGTCTTCCGAAAAAATCTGTGCATTGTCGCCTCCGTCGTAGATCGTGCGAAATTGCAGACAGGATAGTCCGAGAAGGAGCAGAAGGAAAGAGTGAATGCGGGTTCGGATTGGTACCCACCTATCGCAAAGAGGGCAATAAGGGTGGGCCAATCGCCGCCAGCTAAAGGCCACCGGAAATCTTGTACGGACTGCGAAAAGCTTGTAGCATCAGCAAAACACGGTACGACCCCGACAAGTTCCCCAACCTCCTCCGATGAGGCGAGTTGTATGGTGCATTGCGGTCTCCAAAAGCAATCCGGCATCTCTCGGCCGACAATACCGAGCGTAAACCGCGCATCCAACATCGCTGAATCGGGCAAACCAACGCCGTTAGCATTTCCCGGTTTCAAAACATGCATCCAGGCGAAGCTACGAATCAATCCTCCCGACGACGCCTACGAGCGCGAAGCGGATCGCATGTCCGAGCATGTCACCAGTGGCCCGGGACATTCAATCGCTGCAAAACCTGTCCCGATTAGCCGTATCGGCATGGTTCAGCGGGCATGCGCCTGCGGGGGAACCTGTGCCAATTGCAAAGACAATTCCGAAGATGAACACCTGCAACGCAAGTCACCGCCAGCCGCCGCAAATGACGGCGTGCCTGCCATCGTCGACGAAGCCTTGCGTGCGCCGGGGCAGCCGCTCGATGGTGTGACCAGGGTGTCAATGGAACGACGCTTTGGATATGACTTCAGTAAAGTTCGCGTCCATACAGATTCTTTGGCTGAGCGCTCGGCGAGAGCTATACAGGCACGAGCCTTTACGGTTGGGCACCACTTGGTATTCGACGCTGGGGGATACAACACACACACACACACCAAGTGGCCGCCGGCTGCTGGCCCACGAATTGACTCACACCGTACAACAAGGTGCGGCTTCGCAAGTCCTCCAAAGGGATCCGAATCCCGATGCCAAAGAGGAACCCTGCCCGCGTGGGCAGATGCGTATGGGAAAAGGCATGCCATGTTTCCCCGTCACCCTGCCGGGCAGGGACTGCCCGGTTGGACAAATAAAATTCGGTGGCAACTGCGTTCCTCTTCCGCGGCAGCCGTCTCCGTTCGAAAACAAACTAACGCTGGACCCGAAATTCATGCCGCCGGAGCCTTCCACACCTGGCGGGCTTCATCTCGACCCGACACTCACGCAGCCAGGTGCGTATTCGGCGGGTCAAGGTTCTCCTGGTACGTCGACCGGCTCGGGCACAGGAGCTGGTGGCTGTAAGTATTCCGTCAAGTATGCCAATCCCGTCGAAGTAGATTGCGACACTGTATGGCGAGCCGAGAACCGCCCACTTCGAGGACCTCTTTGTGGCAAACGAGTGATCTATGAGATCACAAATGTGTCCGTAAGCCCCGCCAGTTGCCCGTTGGCTGGGCTGACCGTATCCGAAAGAGTGGCGACCGTCCGAGACGGTCATAGCTGTACTCCGTCGAATTTCACCTGGCCTCAACCAACACCCTGCACAATTGGCGCCGGTGGCACCGTAGCAGGCTGCACCGACACTTTGACGATGTGCGGTCTAACCAGTGACCTCCACTTTGGAGGTTGTGAGGAGAACGTTAAGCAAGACATTCTGGTCGACGGCAAGCCGGTAGAAACGCATATCATTACCTTCGAACTGGACAAAAACGGACCCAATTGCACAGGCACTGTTACCCGGAAATAGGGAGTATCTTGAGCTTTCTTACATCCGTCAGACGGGGACAGTGCGGCCCGTGCGATCCGAAATTGTGAGGTAATGTGGCAAGCGGCCCTTTAGGGCCGCGTTAACGGGAATTGGAGGGGTACGCGGCGCTGAAGCGCCGCTCTTCCACCAGAGAAATCCTAATATTCCGCCAGCTCCTTCATCGCCAAATACAGATCCTGCACTTGCGGCAGAATCGCACTCTCCAGCGTCGGCTGATACGCGATGAAAGTATCCTTCGCGGCCACGCGCTTCACAGGGGCGTCCAGTTTATCGAACAACTCATCCGCAATTCGTGCGGCGATCTCTGCGCCATAGCCCCAACTCAGCGTGTCTTCGTAGGCGACGATCACCCGGTTAGTCTTCGTCACCGAGCCTGCAATGGTCTCCCAGTCGTACGGATTCAACGTACGCAGATCGATGAGCTCGATCTTCAACCCTTCTTCGCGCTCCAATTTCTGCACGGCCTGCAACGCGCGGGGAACTACTGCGCCATAGTTGATTACCGTCAAGTCCGTTCCCGGATGCACAACTCTGGCTTTCCCGAACGGGATCATGTAATCCGGTCCCGGATACGCCGCACGTCCATAGCTCTCGCGGTAAAGCCGCTTGTGTTCTAGAAACATTACGGGATCGTCGCAGCGAATTGCTGTACGCAGCAGCCCGGCAGCATCAAGTGCATTCGACGGGAAAACAACGTGCATCCCGGGCGTATGAGTGAAAATGCTTTCGCCGCATTGTGAATGGTAAATTGCGCCCCCAGTCAGGTACCCGCCGATCGGCACGCGGATAACGCAAGGAGCGGAAAATGCGCCATTCGACCGCCAACGGATAGTGGGTAGTTCGTTACGCAACTGCATCATCGCCGGCCAGATGTAGTCGAAGAACTGAATCTCGACGACCGGCTTCAAACCGCGTACAGCCATGCCAGTGGCGCGGCCCGCGATGCTTGCCTCGGCGAGTGGCGCATTGAAGACCCGCTCCGATCCGAAATCGCACTGTAGGCCCGAGGTCAGTTTGAAGACGCCGCCTTTACCTTTGACCATCTTCTGGCGGAGATATTCTTCGCGGCTGCAGTCGGCGACGTCCTCGCCAAAAATAACGATGCGGTCATCGCGCCTCATCTCATCGCGCAGCGTGGCGTTGATGAGGTCAGCCATGGTCTTGGGAGCGGGCTTCTTTTCTTGATTCGCGGTCTCGCTGACGACCGCCACTTGCGTGTCGAATGCCGAAGACGTGGGATCAATGTCGGGCGAGTAGAGGAACTGTTTTATGCTCTCCGGCGAAGCGACTGGAGCGGCCAGCGCACGATCGACCGCCTCCTGTAATCCTTCCTCGACTTCCTTCTCGAGTTTGTTAATTGCTTTTTCGTCGAGAATGCCTTCGCGGATCAGGAACAGCTGCATGCGCGTAATCGGATCACGCGCAGCATCACGCTGGCGTTCGATATCAGGACGATAGAGTTTTTCGTCATCCGACAGCGAGTGTGAGTAGGGCCGAATCACGTGCGCATGAATAAACGATGGCCCAACGCCCGCCCGGCAATGCGCCACTGCGCGAGAAAATGCGCCGTAACTGACCACGGGATCGGTGCCGTCAATTTCTTCCAAGTGAAAATTGGGAAATCCGGAGACCAGGCGGGAGATATTGCCTCCTGCGGTCTGAACCTCTACGGGCACTGAGATCGCGTATCCGTTGTCTTCGACGAGAAAGACGATGGGCAACCGCTGGTTTGCCGCCGCGTTCATAGCCTCCCAGAATTCACCTTCGCTGGTGGTCCCATCGCCGAGCGAGACATAGGTGACCTCGTCGCCGTAGAACGTCACATCCTTGAATTCGCGATAGTCTCCCGAGGCTTTCTGCGCTGCATTCGGGTGCGCAATCATGTAGCGCGATACTTCGGCGCAGCCGACCGCATGAAGAATCTGCGTGCCGGTACAGGAGGATTGGGTCACAACGTTCAGCCGCTTGTATCCCCAGTGCGAGGGCATCTGGCGGCCACCTGAACTCGGGTCCTCAGCCGCGCCAACCGCCTGCAGCAGCATTTCGTAAGGAGTCGCGCCCAGGGCCAGGCAAAGCGCTCGGTCGCGGTAATAAGGGAAAAACCAGTCATAGCCGGCTTTCATGGCGAGACCGGCGGCGACGGTAACCGCTTCGTGCCCTGCGCCGGAAATCTGGAAAAAGATTTTCTGCTGGCGCTTGAGCATGATTTCGCGGTCATCCAGCCGACGGGAGGTGTACATCAGCCGATAGGCATCGATGAGTTGCTGGCGAGAAAGGCCTTCGTAGGCCTTGCCGGCCTTATTGGCCTCGGCAACAGCGCCGGATTTTCCGTGCGTCCGGGTGGGCATGCGTTCGGGGAGTAGCGTTATCGGTGCCGGAGATTATTGTAAATCAGCCGTCAGCCATCGGCCATCAGCCTGTCAGGGCATCCTGGGCCATCTCTGCGCTATTCTCATTGCATGGCCCGCTTCAATCGCCGTTTTGATCCCAGCGCAATGAAGCTGATTATCTTCGATCTCGATGGGACCCTCGTCGATTCGCGGCTCGACCTGATCGCATCGGTGAATGCAATGCTGCGGGAGTTCAGGCGGGCCGAACTGCCGGGCGATGTGGTTGCGTCTTATGTGGGAGATGGCGCGCCAATGCTTGTCCGCCGGGCCCTGGGCGATCCTGAAGATGAAGGGTTCTTCAAGCACGCACTGGAATTTTTTCTCACTTACTATCGCGCCCACAAACTTGATCACACCACCGTGTACGAAGGAATTCCCGAGGCACTGAAGCAGGTCGAATCTAATGGCAGCGAACGCAAGATGGCGGTGCTCTCCAACAAACCTGTGAACCCATCACGCGCCATTGTCGAGGCTCTCGGCCTGGGAAAATTCTTCGTGCGCGTCTACGGAGGCAACAGCTTTGAAACCAAGAAGCCAGACCCGCTGGGCGTGAAAACGCTGCTGCGGGAGACCGGAACCGCGCCTGAACGCGCCATGATCGTTGGAGATTCGTCGATCGACGTGCTGACGGGCCGCAACGCCGGGATCGCGACCTGCGGCGTGACCTACGGCTTTGCTCCGCACGACTTGTGCGAGGTCCCTCCGGATGTGGTGGTAGAGACACCACAGCAGTTGGGAGAGTTGTTTGTGTAGGCTCTCGGCTCTCGGCTCTCGGCTCTCGGCTCTCGGCTCTCGGCTCTTCGGCTCTCGGCTCTGGGCTCTCCTTCGTGTGCCTTCGTGACCTTCGTGGTTTGCTGGTTTTTCTCTGTGTCCTCTGTGGTTAACGCTCTTGGCGCGCCCGTCCGTTACACTCAGACGCAATGGGAGATTACAACGCGAGCTTCACGGGAACCGAACTCCGCAAGCTGCGAAGCCTGAAAGATCCATACGGAATCCAGCGCTTCCTAGATGCTCAGCCTTATCACCTGGCAGATACGGCCTGGTCTCCGCGGCGAGTCTTGCACGAAAACACATCCCACTGTTTTGAAGGCGCGCTGTTCGGCGCGGCTGCTCTGCGTGTAAACGGCTATCCGCCGCTGATCATCGATCTTGAAGCCGAGCACGATACCGATCACGTGATTGCAGTCTACAAACAGCACGGCCACTGGGGGTCGATCGCGAAATCCAACTACACCGGATGCCGCTACCGTGAGCCGGTTTACCGCACGTTGCGAGAATTAGCGTTGAGTTATTTCGACGTTTATTTCAACATGCGGCGCGAGCGTTCGCTGCGCACGTTTTCTAATCCCGTCAACCTCACACGCTTCGACGGCTTTTGTTGGATGACAACCGCCCAGCAACTATGGTTCATCGCTGAATATCTGTTTACTATCCGGCATTTTCCGCTGCTGAAGCCAGCCATGGCGAAGCGCCTGCACCGACTGGATGATCGCTCGTTTCGCGCGGGATGTTTGGGAAGAGCGGAAAAGTAGGAGCGTTCAAACTCAAAAGCAACTGTCATTCCGAGGACCTTTAGGTCCGAGGAATCTGCTTTTTCCTTCACCAACGAGAAACCAGCAGATTCCTCACCGCTGAAGCGGTTCGGAATGACAGCTATCAGCTTTAGCGTCGGTGCTTAAAAAGTGAACTTCGCCGCCAACTGAATCCCCCGCGGTCCGCCTCCGCCCAGAAAGGGATTCCCGACGCCGACGTTGCCGGTGGCGACGATCTGGTACCCACCATTTCCCACTTCGCGATTCCCGGCGGTGTGGAAGCCGCAACTACAGCTGTTGCTTAGGTTCGACCCAGGATCAGCGACGAACGAAGGCAGGAGCGGGCTGGAAAAATTCGGATGGTTAAGAACATTGAAGAACTCTGCGCGGAGTTGCATATTCAAACGCTCCGTAATCGCGGTGTTCTTGTAGATGGCCAAGTCCCATTGCTTGTAGGTTGGGCCAGAAAGAGAGTTGCGCCTGAGACTACCGAAATGGCGAGTACCAGGAACACAGTCGTCAGCCGTGCCGGTTGCGCCGTTCGTTTGTGCAAACGTCGTGATCGTGCATGGAATCGCAAACGCGGTCAAATCGAGGAAGTTGGCTGGATTGTGCTTGTGATAAACGATCGGACCCACCACATCCGGACGATCATTGCCTTCACCGCTCCCGCTGAAATCATCTTCAAAGTTGTAGTTCAGCTGGAAAGGCTGGCCACTCTGCAGAATCGCCGAGCTGTTAAAACCCCATCCGTTCAGGAGCCGGCTCGACCCCATTTTTGGCAAGTCGTAACTGAAAATCCAGGAAAAACGGTGCGGAACGTTGAAAGCTGATGGTCCGTATTCTAGGTTCGGTCGTGTGCTGTCAGTCGGCTGGGCCGCATTGTTTTCGATGTCATCAAGATCGCTTGCAGTATCGAGTGACTTCGACCAGGAGTAGTTCACCATCGAGGTCACACCCCGCCAGTTCGTCAAATGAAGGCTCGCCTGCAGCGCGTTGTAATTGGATTTCGCCGTCGCTTCCTCCTGCATCAAATAAAACGCCGCAAAGGAGTTGTTGTCGCCAAACACTCCGCCATAAGTACGCGGAACTCCATAGCTGTTTTGCTCCACGCAATTCGGCCCCCCGGCGGGATAGCAACCCGCACTCTGAGCGACGGCAATATCGGACGCTGTAATTGCCGCTTGGCTGGGCTGATTCAAGTCCCGGAACCGGAACAATCGGTGCCCCTGCGATCCCACGTATCCAACTTGCACGGCCACTTTGTTGCCGATCTGGTGCTGGATGTTTACGTTGTAGTTTTCCATGTATGGTGTCTGGATGTGCCGATCGACGGTAAATGCATCGCATTCTTTCGCCTGGCAGTCGTTTGCATCGTCATAAACGGGACCTGAGCTTACGCTTCCGGTGGTATTTACGGAAACTAAGATCGGCGCTGGTCCAACCGGGTTATAGGCGGGCCCAGGATCGAAGAAAGGAGGATAGGGTAGATGGCCGAGAAACACATCTTGCGAGAAGGAATCGAAGAACATGCCCCACCCTGCGCGCAGCACGGTTCTACTCTTTCCGGTGACATCCCAGGCAATGCTCGCTCGCGGAGCGAAGTTTCTGTAGTCAGGTTCATATAACCGGCTTAATCCTGGCTGCCCCACCTGAGTCAACGTGAAAGTTTGCGCCACCGGATCGAGATTCGTCGCGCTGCTGAAAAGATTATTTTTCTCCTTGACAACCCCGAAGTAGTCCCACCGCAGCCCATAGTTGAGCGTCAGCCGCGAATTCAGCCGGAACGTATCTTGAAAAAATAACCCCTCGCTGTTCTCGGAAGTGTGCCGTAGTGTGTTGCCGGTGTACTGAAAGCCGTCATGTAAAGCGCCGGCTAGAAAGCTGCTCAAGTCCGCGAACCTGAGGCGTCCGCGCGAATATTTGTCGAAACGCTGCTGAATGCTCGTACGCCGGAACTCGAAGCCAAACTTCAGATCGTGCTTGTTAAGCTTCCACGAGAAGTTGTCCACGAATTGAATATTCGAGTCGACTCGGCTGCGTGGGTCACCCGACGTTGCGCCAGGCTGCGCGAAAAAGCTGCTGCTCCCGCTTGGCGTTACTGAAACCAGCATGATTGGCAATCCCGATGAATGGCACGAGCTCGCAAGAGAGTTGACGTTACACAACCCGATGCTGTTGGGGTCAAAATTCGCGTCCTGCGGAAAGAATCCTTCCGCAAAACGATTCCAGCCAAAGCGTGCCTCATTCACCTGTGTCGTGTTCAAGGTGTGGACATAGGAAAGCGCGACGAGTTGTACTCGAGTGGGAGTATTCGTGTTAAAACCTGGCAACTCTCCACCGGAGGCAGTTAGGGCCAGCGGGAAGGACTGCTTGCTGTCCCCGAAAAAGTAACGGCCAGTGAGTAGGTTGCTCGCATTGAAGCTGTGGTCAATCTTCGCGATGGCGCTCGTCAGGTTGTTGTATGAAGGCGAAATCACGGAGGCGTTAGGACCATTCGGGCAACCCGTATCGTTCGAATGGACGCCAGGGATGTTCGGGGCAGGCCAGGGGTTGTGTTGAGCGATCAAGGCCGAGATGACGGGATCGCTTGCATCACTAGGACTAAGTGATCCCCCAGCTCCCGAACCCTCGGGCACGCAAGCCAGCGTCACTACTCCTACCCTCTCGCGCTGCCCTTCGTAATCGAGGTAGAAGAACGTCTTGTCCTTGACGACAGGACCACCCAGCGCTCCGCCGAACTGATTGTTGTGGAATGGTGCCCGCCGACCCGCATTGTTGAAGTAATTTCGCGCGTCCAACCCGTTATTTCGAAAATACTCGAAGCCGGTGCCATGCAGAGCGTTCGTCCCGCTCTTCGTGACGATATTGACTGACGCGCCAGCGTTTCGACCATACTCCGGCATGAAGTTGGAAACCACCTGAGTCTCCTGTATCGCGTCCACCGGAAGAATGGTAGCTGGGGTGCCGAATACGCCCGCCTCGTTGATGGCCGGATCGTTGCGATAGCCATCGTTCATATCGGTGCCATCAAGCAGGTAATTATTTGCGCGGCCACGCGCCCCGTTCATGGAAAAGACGCCGAACGATCCTGGCGAGTCGGTGATCTCGTCTGGAGAGCCGGCTACGCCCGGAGTCAGGAAGATCATTTTCTGGAAGTCACGTCCGTTTAAAGGCAAGTTCTTTGCTTGTTCAGCCGTAAATGTCGCACCTAACGTGTTCGTTGTGGTCTCTACAATCGGAAGAGTCTCGCCCGAAACCTCGACAGTGGTCGTTACTTGACCTGCCAGCAGCGCGACATCCACACGTTTCTCCGCTGCAACGTCCACGGCGACATTCGTGACCGATGAGGTCTGAAACCCGCTCTGATTCACGGTCACGGTGTACGTCCCAATCGGCAGCTCGGGAACTGAATAGCTGCCGTCAGCGGTGGTCTGGGTGGTGCGCTCCAGACCAGTGTTCACGTTTTTGACGGTGATTTTGGCGCCTGCAATCACCGCTCCCTGGGGATCAGTCACTGTACCCAAGATGGTTCCGCGAAAGGTTTGTGCGAATAGAAATCCAGAAGTCAGCAGAAGAAAGAGAATGAAACATGAGCATCGCTTCATTATGCCCCCGTTCAAAACGAGAATTGGTGGATGGCGGGGATTGTAACCCAACAACATCAGCTTCTTCCAGCCGCTAATTGGATTCTGCTGGTTGTGCTCTGAAGGAGACACACCGATTGACGCTTTTAGAGACAGCGATTGACCACTTTTTTAAGACTGGAGATGCGCGTGACGAATGATGGGTAGTCAGGCCGCGAAGTGATCGCTGACCTGTTGGCTTACCTGGTCAGGGCTCTGACTGTCATCAGGGCTGTCCTCGGGCTGGCATGCCCAGAGTAGGCGACGCCAGCCTAGCCGTCTTTCAAGCCAGCGAGCGACTACAGTGTTGCGCTTCACGTGACCAGCAATTTCATCTGCGGTCAAGCGATGCCAGACAACTTCACGCTGATTTGGTTGCAGGCGGCGAACTTCAATATTTTGCTGGTGGAGGCGATACTCCTCCGCGGCGTGCCCGTCCGCGGCTTCGAGGCGAAAGTGTATAGGTATTGGCAGCATGGTTCTGGATTCCTTTAACAGCCAGAACCAGAATTTTGACGCTCAACTTGGTATGCCGACAATCAGGCGAAACGTTTATATCCCGCAAGCGGAAAATGTAGGTGCGGATCCATTGCCAGAAGGATCATTGCTGGTCAACCTGCGTGTTTTCAGTAATTTGCCCGACAGCGAGAAGTGTTTGATACCTTACAAACCGTAGTGGGATGCAGCAGAAGGTGCAAGCAGATTGCTAGAAGCTGAAAGCCACACCGCCCCGGACCGCGCGGGCCGATTGAACCAGGTACACAGTGCGGCCATCCTGGCCGAATACGGGCACGTAGCCCTGCGCCATGAGGTTTCGAATTTCGAGCAGAATATCCATGTGACCTGGAAGTGAACTGGTACCCGGAATGGGCTGACGTACAAAAACGTTCAGGAATGGGTCTGCTTGACCGGCCGAGGTATTGAATAAATCAACCGGTGTCAGCGCTCGTCCGCTGGTCCAACCGTACGATGCGATCCAATGCGTCTTGGTGCATGGAGCAGTGCCACTCAACTTTGCCGCAAGCGCATGGCGATAGCGAACCGCGCTGTTGTCGCGGACATTTTGCAACCGCGCCTCAGGTTTTTCGAGATCGAGAGCTCCGCCGTAGCTATAGTCCAGAGTTGCCGAAACGTCGCTCGCAACCTCTCTCTGGAAAACCAGCCTCATGCCTTGCGTCTGAAAATCGTGACCCTGGTACGTAAAGGTGCCAGAGAGCGGGTCGGGCAGCACTTCTCCGTTCACCGAGGAAAACTCGCCCACTCCGGTCAAGGCGGGATCGGTAATACTGTCGTGGTAAACCGCAGCCTGCACGCTGGTGCGGCCTTCGCGATGAGAAAGCGCCACTTCCTGGTGACGGGCCTTCTCGATGGCCGGAGAGTATCCCGCCATGCTTACTCGCGGATCGGTCTCGCTCAAATCTGCAGGAGCCGTTTCAAAGCCCTTCTCTGCTCGGCTGTCAGGACGCGACGTGGAGTAGTGGTAGGTGACTACAGTATCGGGAGACAGGTGCGCAGTAATCGAACCGAAGGGCCGGAAAGCGTTCACCTTGCCCATAAACTGAATGCTCTGCAGCTCACTACCAAACTTCAACTCCAGCACGTCACCGATGGCAATTTGATCAGATGTGCTCAGCGCCAGCGCCTGCAAATCGGCGTTGTGCAGTCCCAAATCGGGAGTCGATAGGCGGCGTAGGGTAAACGAAATCTCGGGCGCGGAACCGTTTCCCATCTGGTGCTTGTAGGAGGTGCGCACGACCGCATTAGGCAGGCCTGGACCATAGGCAACATCGCCTTTAAAGCGCAAGGTGTCAGAAGCGAAGAAGGACTTCTCGACCAGGAATCCCGTGCTCATGTCGGAAACCGAGCCGAAGCCTTGCGAGGAAGAACCAGCGACGAAAGAAAGCGCGCCTCGGAGATCCGACGAGCTTGCGGCAGTTTTCGTCACCATCACCGGCGAGCCATCCGGCAGCATACGAAGCACCGGGCGGTTTGCGCTCGAGCGCAGCACCCAATCCCAGTCACCATCCTCGGCGGAGCTGCGGCGGGGAGCGAAGTTAATTGCGTCGAACAATGTCGTCAGCGTGAGATTCAGCAGCAGGCTGGCGCCGCCGCGCACGCTAATTTTTTCCCGGAGGGTTGGGAGAAAAGCAGTAGCAGAGACTCTTATGGTGTAAGTTCCCGGAGTCAGACCACGGGCTGAGAAGAAGCCCTTTTCATCGGTGAAGATCTTCAGACTTTGCAACGCTGACCCAAGCACTTCGACTGCAGCGCCCATCTGTGGAGCGCCGGCCGAGTTTCGCACGTAGCCTGAGATCGAAGCGGGTCGGTCAGCGCCAAAAGACGGGAGCGCCATACCGAGCATCACGACGAAATAACCGAGCTTCCGCACGATCAAATAGCCTCGTTATTCGACAGCGAAGGTTGCAGACGGATCGAGCGTCTGCTTAGAGATATTGTCACTCACTTTAATCTGAATACGATACACCCCTGGGTCCAGATTGGCAGCAGCGAGTGCTTTTTGGAGGGTGACCTGCTCGCCGACGTTACCCATCTTCTCGGACGAATCTACTGTGTGTACGATCGCTTTATTAGTTGCGGCATTCACAACGTCGTATTCAAACGTGGCTGAAGGCTTGTGGGTCTTCTCATCCACGCTGAGATTATAGACCTGTATCCAAAAATTTACTTTCTGACCGCGCTTGAAAACAACTGGTTTACCATCAGCCGCAGAAACCCGCGGGCGCACCTTGGTCGTGCCAATCACAAACATACCGGTGCCGACACTGTTGGTGGGTACCGGCTCGACGTCATCGGCCACAATCAGGGAGGAGCTGGCCAACTTGTCCTCGGAGAAGTCGGGAACGATGATACCTCGGCTGTAGGTTCCCATGCGATCGCCGTTTACGTCTTTTGCGACCACGTCAATCTTGTAGCGCCCCGGGCGAAGGGGCACAGCCTTCGAGTAAATCTTCGAGGCTTCAGCTTCCCGTGCCAGCAGTTCGCTGGGGATGTCCGCTGAAACCGTGTCTTCGAATGTCTGTACAACTTTGCCGGTCAGATTGCTGATTCGGCCAAAAATGTTCACTACCCCGTGCTCCACCCCGTCTTTATCAACGAAAGTGATGTCGCGGTTTTTGATCTGAATGGTCACTGGAACCAGAACGGTTTCGCTGGTGATCTTCACAAAGTCGGTGCGGACATCGAACGGCATGGGATTGTACGTGATATGGTGACCGACTTCTTCAGCCAGGTCCTTGAATTTAATCGCGGGAGCGGCGTTCAGTTTCGCGTATTGCTCCAGGCGATCAAACTGTTTGGTAGCCAGGCTCTCTGAATTGGGGCCGGCGCCCAACGTTTCCAATCCGTTCCCAATACGATTCGCCTTGGACGACAGGCCCATTTCCTCGTACATGGTCAGACCCGCGCCGGGGACTTTGGCCAGGGCGTCCTTTTCGCCGCGGTCGATCGTCATGTGGTATTCGCCACACATGCACGTATCTACGAACTCAATGATGACTTCCTGCCCGATTCCTTCAAGGTAACGGTAGCGCCAGTCCTCAAACGGGAATGTCGAAGTCTCGCCCCCACCTTCCTCCATCGGGCGCTCGTAAGTGCCGCCGCCGGCGTGCGACTCGATTTCATCCGGGGGGCCGTAAACAATATAGATTCGCCCTCGATCGGACTTCCACCCCGGAATCCCGGCGGGGAAGTGCTCGTTCGCGTATTCGATACGGCGATAATGCTCGTCTTTGAATTCGTTATCTTCGCTATCTGGATTGGGGTTTCGACGGTCCCAGAAACCTTCGATGAATTTGTCACGCTCTTCGTCGTTGGAGAGTTGCAGGAACGCTTTGCGTTCGGTGTCGGTAATAATCCAGCGGACGTCCTGGTCCAGCCAGGTGCGGTGCTCTTTGCTCAACTCATGTTTAAGTGACTTGGCGTTCTCTCGACGCCGTTTCTCAGTTATCGGCCGCTTGAGGGGATCACCGGACTGGTCCTGGGCAGCGTCTTTGCCGTGATCTGGTTTGGGTTGCTCTGCAGTCGCCTGACCCGAGGTCTTGTCCTGTGCTGCGACAGTTGCGAAGGAGGTAAACGCGAGCACAAGAATAGCGAAAGTCAGACTCAAACCTGAACGGGACATAATGCCTGGGACTCCTTCGAAAACACTGCTGGTGGGCATAATTCTATGTCTTTGGGGAGGGGAAAACAAGGTATGCCATTTTCACGACGCCCCAGCCCTAAATGGCCAGATTCCTTCACTCAGGTAATTGGTTGTACATGCTTCACAAAATTGATGGGTCGAGGGGGGTAAATACTCAGTTTTGCAAATTCGGCACCTCCAGCATCTAACCGCACATCTGGGAGATATAATCGTCGAAGCTGCTGGAATCGGCTTTTTTGGACTGAACTTTTCAGCCGGACTCGTCGTATTTCCTAAGGTGGAAGCCGCGCGGACACCTCTGTGAGCCTTGCGCACGGCAGCTTTGCCTAACTAATGGCCAAGTCGCCCGTCCAACGCCTAAGGGGCTTGGCGGCGAGTAACTTACAAAGACCAGGTGTCCCCGGTGAAGCAGGAGAAAACGATGGCCACGGCAGAAGTCATTCGCATTGATCAGCCTCAGGTGTCGGCACCACCCGAGTCCGCCATGATTTTTACTTCGAACCTGTGGAAGACCTACGACATGGGTTCAGAGCAGCAGGTACATGCGCTGCGAGGTGTAAACCTCCAGATCCGCCGCAACGAGTATTGCGCGATTATGGGACCTTCAGGGTCGGGGAAATCGACTTTGATGAACCTCATCGGATGCCTGGACAGTCCGAGCCAGGGGCAATACTGGCTAAACAGCCAACTGGTGAGCGAATTGGACGACGATGAGCTGGCCAGGATTCGCAACAAGGAAATTGGATTCGTATTCCAGACCTTTAACCTGCTGGCTCGTGCCACGTCGCTGCACAACGTGGAATTGCCTCTCATCTACGCCGGCATGCCGTCCCAGGAACGCGCCGAGCGCGCACGAGCTGCATTGACGGCGGTTGGCATGGAAAGCCGGATGACCCACAAGCCCAATGAACTCTCCGGCGGGCAGCGTCAGCGGGTTGCGATTGCCCGCGCGTTAGTGAATCGCCCGTCGATCATTCTGGCGGATGAGCCGACAGGAAATCTCGACTCGCAGACCGGCAATGAAATTATGGCGCTCTTTGATCGATTGCATGCGGAAGGCAATACTATCGTTCTGGTCACGCACGAGCACGACATTGCCGAGTATGCGCACCGGGTTATCTACATAAAGGACGGTGTGGTGGAGCGCGATGAAGTGAAGAGCTGAGCCAATTCTTGGAGCAAAAAAATAAAGGCGGCCCAAATCAGGGCCGCCTTTGTGCTTTCAGATCAAAAACTAGAAGCGGTAGACAATTCCGGTGTTCACCCGGACGTTGTTCTTGTCGGTGAAGCCGTTGAAGCGAAGTGTCATCCAGTCGAGCTGGACCGCGCGGAAAACCAGCTTGCGTTTTCCAAAGTCCACGCCGCCGCCGAACAGCATTGCAAAACCGCTATCGCCTAGGCCGGCATCGGCCAAGTGCGCGCCGCCGAACAAAGCGTGAGCATATGGCGAGAAACTGCCCTTGTGGGTTGAGACCACCGGTCCGAAGGTGTAGGTGTGCATGCTCTGGCCGGTCTTATAAACTCCACTGAAATCGCCAGTGATGCCTACATAACGAGTGATGTACATGCTGGCGGCGCCATTCCAACCGCTGGCATGCCAGCCACCGTCCAAACTAGTGAATTGATAACCGCCGAACACTTCCGGCTTGGGAGTTTCCCCAGCCATCGAAAACATGGAAGTCATACAAAGCAAAACTGCAACGCCGATAAGTTTCTTCATTCTTACCCCCTTAAGTTAATGAAATCGCACCCTTCCGTCCTCATACCGGCGTATTTAACAGCCGGGGTCCGCTGGCTATATTGCGAACGGATCCCGAAGGCGCGGATCGTGCTCAGGTGCTAGTGAAATGTTCAGGTCTTGGGGGTTAAACCGGCAAGTGACAGAAGCAGGAGGGTTTAACCGGAACCTAGGTAACCGCAACATTCCAAATTGGTTCGTGGCTCCAACGCGAAACAAGAGGGGCCATGACGGGCAGGGAATCAGCGCAACCCGATGAGGGTATCCCACTCTCAGCGGCGGAGTTGGACAACTTGGCCGTTCTTTCCAATCAGCGCCATCTCGGCCATTCCGATGAACAGGCCATGCTCGACCAGTCCCGGAATTGAGCGCAGCTTTTGGGCGAGTGCAGGGGGATCTGGGATTTCGCCAAAACTGCAGTCGAGAACGTGATGTCCTTCATCGGTGACGTAAGGATTGCCATAGGAATATCGGCGTAAGGCGACCTGGGCGCCCAACCCCTCAATCTGGGCCTGAATCACTGACTGGGCGAAAGGGATGACCTCAACCGGAAGGGGAAACTTCCCCAGTCGTGAAACCTGTTTGGTGGATTCAGCGATCACAACAAAACGCCGGGAGGCTGAGGCGATGATCTTCTCGCGAAGGAAAGCGCCGCCGCCGCCCTTGATCAGATTGAGTTGCGGATCGATTTCGTCAGCACCATCGATGTCGATGTCGATATGCGGATTTTGATCGAGGGTGGTGAGTGGGATTCCGAGCTGCTCAGCCAGCTGCATGGTCTTCTGCGAGGTGGGGATGCCGACGATCTTCAGACCTTCCCCTACCCGTTCGGCCAGGAAGCGGATGGCATAAGTCGCGGTTGATCCGGACCCCAGGCCGACAACATTGCCGGATTCAACCAGCTGCACAGCGGCATGCGCGGCCAGCTGTTTTTCCTGATCGAGTGCATTTACATCTTTCACGGGCAAGTTCATCAATTTCGAATTGTACAAGGACAGCACTCGGGGAACTGCTGGCGACCTCCTTGCGCCGGCTCTTTATGCGCGCGCCACCCACTCGGCGGCTTGGGGAGAGCCGTGGCTCATCGCGTAGAGCACTAGCTCGACACGGTTAGAAATACCAAGCTTCTCGAAGATCCGGAATAGATACTTTTTTACGGTGTGTTCACTCAGGCCGAGCTCGGAGGCGACGTGGCGATTGCTGAGACCGTCGGCAACAAGGGCGACGACCTGCTCCTCGCGCGAGGTCAGAAGTTTCTCGCCGGAGGCGCTGAGTACTCGTACCCCTGCAACCTGGCAGATAGAATCCAGCAGATAGTTGAGCTGTTGGGTGTTGGCCCAAATCTCTCCCTTATGTACGCGCTCGATACATTCGCAAAGCAATTGAAAGGAGGACTCTGAGAGGGAGAAGATTCCGCGCACACCCGAGCGGAAAGCCTGGACTATCAAGTCGCGATCCTCCGATTGCATCAGGAAGACCATGGGAATCTGCGGATGAGTGAGATGAAGAGAGCGCAGGACAGCTAAATCGGCCAAACCGGAGTGGGAAACCGGACAACTTACGACGGCGACATCAATGCTCGCGCGGTCGGCGAGTTCCAAAACTGAACTCGGTTCGCCGTCACATGGGAAAATTTGAAAGCCATGACGGCAGAGGGCGGCGGCGAGCAACTGGTTTTCCAGCACTTTGGAATCTGAGAGCAAGACACGAGTGACAGAAGGGGCTTCGTTTTCCATAACCTACCTTCGCAAAAGAGTGGCGTTAATCTAGCGAGTGTATTTGTCCTGCGCCTATGGTTCTGTGACCTAAGAACAATCCAACGTTCGCAACCTGTGGAAAATTCCAGAACGGGCACTGCTTATTCCGCTTGGTGACAGGCGAACGATACCGCGTTTAGTCGGCAGCCTCGATCTTTCCCTCACTGATTCGTTCTGTTTTCAGACACTTCTCTTAGTCGTGCAACCAAAGTTGTATGGAAGCGGCATTGGCTACTTCTGGCTACCGAACTTTGCGTGTCTTGTTGGGTTGGGTACCCGGCGTTACTTTTCGTGAGCACGCTGCAGTAAACCAAAGCTGACCACCGATCGCGTCGGTGCCGAAGCGAAGCACAGGGGCTATGAAAATCAGTTCTACAACTCTGCTTGTCACAATGCTTTTGTCGGCTGCGGTGGCAGCCGGAGCGGCAGGAAATCCTTCCGCAGCAGCAAGTGTAGATACAGCCAGCGCGGCGGACGGCAAAGGGACTCCTGAAAACAGTCCAGCCCTGACGGGGGTACGCCGTCCGCTGTACCGGTTGCACAAGAGCGACGTTGTGGACGTGCGATTTACGTTCTCGCCGGAGTTCGATCAAACCCTAACCGTGCAGCCGGATGGATATGTCTCTGCGAAGGCGATAGGGGACATTGCCGCCGAGGGACTCACGATCGCTGGACTACGAGGCTCGATTCGCCAAGCTTATGCGCAAATTCTCCGCGACCCGGAAGTAAGCATAATTCTCCGCGATTTCGAGAAGCCATTTTTCGTTGCGGGCGGGCAGGTAGGGCACCCGGGGAAATACGAGCTGAGGTCGCCAACCACAGTAACCGAGGCGATCGCTATCGCTGGAGGGTTTACCGAGCAGTCCAAACACTCGCAGGTCGTCGTGTTCCGAGCAGTTACCGATGGGATCGTGGAATCGCACGTCTTGAACATTAAAGCAATGCTCGCTTCGAAGAATCTGGAAGAAGACCTGGAGCTGAAACCGGGAGACATGCTGTTCGTTCCACAAAATCGGATTTCGAAGATCAAGAAGTTCCTGCCGGTTTCGAGCCTGAGCGCGTTCTTATCGCCCGCGCAGTTCTGAGTTTTTATGCCAGAAGAATTGGAAATCGTCGCCATGCGGAATTACGAAGGCACCACGACCGCTCGTGATGTTGCTGCGGTGTTCTTCCGCCAAAGGAAACTTTTCTTGATCTCATTTGCAGTCGTTCTTTGCATAGGAGTGCTATATGCCCTCTTTGTTCCGTCTTACAAAGCCGAAATGAAAGTCCTGGTGCGCAGGGGAAGAATCGATGCCACGGTTACGCCGACGGAAACGGGTTCAGCTGTGGAGCGCCAGGATGTCACTGAAGAGGAGATGAATTCGGAGGTAGAACTTCTTCAGGACGAGGACATTCTGAGAAAGGTTGTGCTGGCGAGCGGGCTTGCCGAAAGTCAGCACTGGTATTCGCCGCTCGGTAGAAACGGCCGGGAAGAGCAGATTGCAAGGGCGGTCAAGCGCCTGGCGGGCAAGATCAGCGTCCAGCCGGTACGGAAATCCCATGTCATTGCGATCTCGTATAACTCGTCAGACCCACGCCTGTCAGCTGCTGTCCTGAAATCGTTGGCGGCGGCATACCTCGCAAAACACACGGAAATCCGAAGGCCGACGGGGCAGCAGGATTTTTTTGAGCGGCAGATGCAACTCGATGGACGACTTCCTGCAAAAACTCCGCCTTGCTCTGCACTCTGGAGATTCGCTGGATCGGATTCGGCGGGCCGGGCGGTCGAAGGTGGAGCGGGCATTCAGCAGTTCACAAAACGTAAGAGACTTTGCCGCCAGTTTCCTGCAACGCATCAACGCGGCTGGATCGCAAGGACTTGTTCTAGCCGAAAGAGATGCGGATGAAAATCCTATATTGCAACAAATACAACTTCCGGTTTAGCGGGACCGAAAACTATCTATTCGACACCATCGACCTGATGCGCGCACGGGGGCACCAGGCCGCGTTGTTCTCGATGCGCGATTCGCGTGGCGAGCCCACACCATATGATCAGCACTTCGCTTCACCAGTGGACTTTAAGCTGGGCGGATTTGCCGCGCGGGCGCAACGGGTGGGGCGCGCGATTTACTCGATCCACACACGCCAGCAGATTCGGAAGATGATCGAAGACTTCCGGCCGGATGTGGCGCACCTCCGCAATATTTATCACCACCTCTCGACTTCGATTCTCTGGGAATTGAAGGCCCAGAACGTGCCGGTAATCTATCACCTGAATGACATGAAGCTGGTGTGCCCCACCTACAACATGGTTGGAGCTTCAGGTCAGACGTGTGAGAGATGCAAAGGAGGCGGCTTCTGGAACGTGGTTGCGGAGGGTTGTTACGCCGGAGGCCGCGGCGCAGCCACGGTGCTGGCATTTGAAGCTTACCTTCATCGCTGGCTGAAAACGTATGAGAAATGCGTGGACCTGTTTCTCGCCCCGAGCGAATTTGTGAAGCAGAAACTGATTGAAAACGGGTGGGATGGCACACAGATACAAGTGCTGCCGCACTTTCAGCAATTGCCCGCAGAAGTTTCACCACATCCCGGGCCCGATGCTCCTGTTTTGTATTTTGGGCGTCTTTCGCCTGAAAAGGGCGTGAGTGATCTGGTCTCGGCCATGGCGATGTTTCCGAAACTTCGGTTGTTAATCGCGGGGGATGGGCCTTTACGTGCAGCATTGGAGAAATCAGTATCAGATCGCGGCCTTGGGAATGTCACTTTTGTTGGGCATATACATGGAGTGGACCTGCACAAGCTCATTGCCGGATCTCAGTTCACGATTTTCCCATCGCACGCTTACGAAACGCTGGGCAAAAGCATTCTCGAGTCGTATGCGCAAGCGCGCACCGTTGTTGCATCGGACCTCGGTTCCCGGCGTGAACTAGTCGAAGAAAGAAAAACCGGTCTGCTGTACCAGGTGGGGAATATAACCCAGCTTTCGGACGCCATTCGACTTCTCTGCGAACGGCCAGAGTTGACGCGCGTGATGGGAGAGGCCGGGCGCGAATTCGTTCGACAACGGCACTCTCCGGAGCAACACCTCCTCGCCCTGACCGAGATCTACGAACGACTCGCGAATGCCCGCGCGGGTGAACAGCAGATAAGATCGAACACTTCCGCTGCAGTCGGCGTCAGACCGAGCAGTCCATCTTCACATCTGAGAATTGCATACATCGGCGGTCGCGGCGTAATCGGAAAATACAGCGGTATCGAAACCTATTACGAAGAGACCGGCAAGCGTCTCGCAAGGCGAGGCCACCAAGTTACTGTCTACTGTCGCAGACACTTCACGCCTGCAGGTCGAAACCACAACGGAATGCGCATCGTGCGTCTGCCGACGATCCGCTCAAAGCACCTGGAGACGCTGGTCCACACACTACTGAGTACGATACACGCGTGTTTCAGCGGCCATGATGTGGTCCATTATCAAGCACTAGGACCTTCATTATTTTCGTTCGTCCCACGTCTATTTGGAAAAAAGACAATCGTTACCGTGCAGGGTCTCGACTGGCAACGGAAAAAATGGTCGTGGTTTGCGCGTTCAGTGCTGAAGAAGAGTGAATGGTCCGCTAGCCGTATGCCGAACCAGACTGTCCTGGTCTCGAACACGTTGCAGGAAAGGTTTCAGTCAAAGTACCGGCGCCAGTATGTGTATATCCCCAACGGGACCGAGCTGCGCGAGCGGAAACTCGGGCCACATCTCGAGCAATTGGGACTGACCTCGGATCGATACATTTTGTTTCTTGGGAGATTTTCTCCGGAAAAGAACTGCGATCTGCTAATTGACGCCTTTGAGCAAATTCAGACGCCGATGAAACTAGTGCTCGCCGGGGGTTCCGCTTATCCGGATGAATACACTGCCCGCCTGCGGAGCCGAGAGAATGACAGGGTCAAGATTCTGCAGTGGCTTTCCGGAGATGCGTTGCACGAAGTACTTACAAATGCGGCTTTGTTCGTCCTGCCATCGGACCTGGAAGGGCTGTCGCTTTCGCTGCTAGAGGCCATGGGTGCGGGCATATGCGTGCTTGCGAGCGACAATCCCGAAAACCGCGAAGCCATCGCTGACTGCGGATTTACCTTCAAGGGCGGAGACGTAGATGACCTCGCTCGCATGCTCGGCGTGTTGTGCGACAGTCCAGAGTTACGAGAGGAATACGGGCAAAAGGGACGGCTGCGGGTGAAAGCTCACTACTTATGGGAGGAAGTGGTTTCGAAGATTGAGGCCACTTACGATGAGCTGTTTACCGGCCCTAAATCATCGCGCAACCAGGCTGCTGCCGGGAAAAGTGCGTAACAGACTCGCTGCGGCTTCACATCGAGTCTTACTCGGTCAACTCGATCCGGTTGCCAAACGGATCGTGAATATGGCATCGCCGAACGCCGGGGATATCGTCAGGCTCAGTCACTTCAATGCCTGCTTTCCGCAGGCGTTGCAGCATAGAAGCATACTCACTACACTGTAGCGCCGGATGCGCTTTCCGAGCGGGACGGAAATCTGCTTCGACCCCCAGATGAATTTGCACTTTGCCACTTTCAAACCAGCATCCGCCGCGTTTGGCCAGTACTGCAGGCTTGGCGACTTCCTTCATTCCAAGCAGGCCGGAATAGAAGTCGCGAGCGCGCGCCCCGGAGCCGGGAGGCATAGCGAGTTGAACGTGGTCAATCGCAATAAACGGAACGGTTGATTGCAGGCCCGGAGTTGAAGTCTTCGCCAACGATGTCATGCGGTTGCAGGCGACGCCCTACTTCTTGTTTTCTTTTTTCGCTGTCGGCGGAACCAGACCGTTTAACCGGAGATACATTGCCGCCATGCCGTAGTGATCGGCCCAGCTGGCTCCCAGACCAACCAGCGCCCAGGCACGAGCCCGCGGCTTGCCGTCAAACCACTTGATGTCGTCGCCCATCTTTGAATCGTCGGCCTTGGCCAGCGAGGTGTGGCAAAACTCAAACGAGGATTTGACCGCGGCGACCAGCTTTTCCTTGCCTTCCGTTCCCTTGAGTTCTTCCGTCTTGGGCTCCTGCACTGCGCCAGCATTCGAGCAGAAGTAATAGTTGGCTTCCGCAATGTGCGCGGCCAAGTGCCCGAAAGTCATCTGATCGGGGGTCGGCTTGTAGTCGAACTTGTCGCTCGGCATTTCCTCAAACGCCGCCACTGTGCTGGATTCGCGGCCGCTGAGCATCTGGCGCAAAACATCGGAAACAGGAGATTTCGACTGCTGGGCTAGAGCTGCAGCAGAGAGAAGAACCACCATCAGGACGCCACGTTTCATAGAGCCTCCGCTTCGGAGAAAGAAGGATAAACTGCGGCGGCGCAACAAGTCCACTGGGCTCAAGCGAGTTGGAGTCCAGAGTTCAGCCAAGTTTCCGCAGCAAGCTTACCCAGGTGACGGGACAGGTTGCGCGGGCCGCCTGCGCAAGGAATTCAGCAACTGTGATTTTGTTAACCACAATCCCACAACCAGCGTGATAATCCATACGAGCGTAGCCAGTGCGAGCGCCTTTATGTCGGCTACCCGGCTGCCATCTACTGCGACAAGCTTTGCGACTTGCAAGCCAAAGAATCCGGCAAGAACGGCGATTAGTAGTGCCTTGCCGATTTCCCTCCAAGGCAGTCCGCGCGCGGAAACCAAGCCGCGCTGGTGCAGCAGGAAAGCAATTGCCAGGCAATTAGCGGCGATTCCGAAATCAGACGCTACTACCAGCCCGGCAGTTGAAAAGCGGCTGAACAGGGCCGCATAGATTGGTATAGAAACCGCTGTAATGACCGTGCTTGCGACCATGGGCGTGAGAGTGTTTCCCGCTGCATAGAATGCGCGCGCGTACAAGCCCTGCGCTGACCAGAACGCAAGTGAAAGTGAAAACCAAAAGAAATAGACCGCAGTGGTTTGTGAGTCGGAGAAATGCAAATGCCCGCGGCGGTATACCAGATCGATCAGGGGCAAGGCTGCTGCCATCATGAAACTGGAAACCAGCAGCGAGGCGCTCACAATCCGGTAGATGGACGCGTTTACGGTTTGCGCAAACTCAGGCATGCGCTTCTCGCCGAACAGTCGGGCAAAAAACGGCAGTGAAGCCTGGCTGACAGCCTGTCCAAGAACAGCAATTGGGACCTGGAAGAGTCGCTTAGCGTAATTCAGGCGCGTAATGTCGCCAACCGCCCCGGAAGCAAAATAGCGCAGGATCCAATCATCCGCACTGACCAGAGAGACTCCCAGCATGAGAGGAATCGACAGCCGCACCCATTCACGAAATGCCGGGTTTCGCACATCGAAGGAAAGTTTGTATCCAACGCCCACCCGGGCTGCGCCGATGGCGTTGATCAGAAAAATTCCGACGAATGCGCCGGCCACTGCGCCGTAGGCCAGAGAGGAAATTCCGAGCTTCCGGGAAAACAGGATTCCGCCAACAATGATGCCTGCGTTGTAGAAGAGTGGGCCGATGGCAGGTAGCAGAAACATTCTGCGCGACATCAGGACCGCAGATACCACGCCACCCACATAAAAGAACAGCTGCGCGGGAAGAAGAATTCGCGTGAGGTGGACGCATAACGCAAATTGCTCCGGAGTGAACTTGCTGAACATGAGGTGGTTGAGCTGAGAAGCGAAAATTTCAGCCAGGATGACTCCGGCTCCCAGCACGGCAGTCATGATGGTGATGACCGCGGAAAAGGTGCGGCGCGCCTCGTCCTCTCTTTTTTCGGCTAGAAAACGCGTATAGATCGAGACAAAAGTGATGGAAGCGGTGCCGCCGGCAACCAGATAATTGAGCCAATCTGGGATCGTGAACCCGGCGTTGTAGGCGTCTGTGATTGGCGTCGCCCCGAACGCCCAGGCGATGTACATCTCCCGCACAAACCCGACCACTCGGGAGAGCATGATGGTGGTAATCAGCAGCAGGGTTGCAGAGAAGGCGGTGTGTTGGCGCGAGGGATGAAACAGCTCCAGGACACGCCTAAACAGGGGGCGGGGGCGGGAGTTGAGAGCCTCAGAGGGAGACTGCATTAAGCGCGATTCTACACGGAACCAATGCACCTTCCGGTGCCCGAAACGGCACACGTGCGGCAACTCTTTTTTGACAGAACGAATCAATAGACCGGATAATCCCAACCGTGTCAGGCCAGGCAACTGCACAGAATTCGGCGGGTTCCGCCTTGTTGCGGCGTTCGTTCCGCAAAATCTTCCCTCCTGCCGTGCGCGGCCAGGGCGCTTACCTGTGGGATGCGCAAGGAAAGGAGTACCTCGACTTTTCCGGATCAGCGGCGGTCAACTTTATTGGCCATGGAGTAGCCGAAATTGTGGAGGCCATGACCGAGCAGGCCCGGTCGCTCGAGTTTGTTCACGGCACTCAGTTCACGACGCCGATTGCGGAACAATATGCCAGTGAATTGCTGGCGTTCGCCGGCGAGAATTTTCGCGGCGGAGCAGTTTACTTCTGCAGTGGCGGATCTGAGGCAATTGAGACTGCTCTGAAGCTGGCCCGGCAGTATCAGGTGGAAGTTGGGAACTTTGGGCGCTCGCAGATCATCAGCCGGGAGCAGAGTTATCACGGGGCCACCTTGGGAGCGGTGGCGGTTTCCAGGAACAAGCGGCGGCGAGAGATTTATCGCCCTATGGTGCGGGAGTTCAGCACCGTGAGCACACCGTATTGTTATCGCTGTAATTACGATTGCACCGACGGCTGTTTCAACTGCGGCCAGGAATACGCTCTGGAAGTGGAGGCGGCGATCGCGGCGGCGGGTGGCAAGGTCGCGGCTGTAATCCTGGAGCCAGTGAGCGGAGCAACGCTCGGGGCGGTAGTGCCTCCGCGCGGATATTTGGAGAAAGTTGCCGAAGTCTGCCGCAGGCACGAGGTCTTGCTGATCGCCGATGAGGTCATGAGTGGCGTGGGGCGTACCGGCCGGAACTTCGCAGTGGACCACTGGGCGGTTGCGCCGGATATTCTGGTCACGGCCAAGGGACTCTCCAGTGGATACGCGCCGCTGGGCGCGGTCATAGTCTCACGAAACGTGATCGAAGCCATCTCCAGCGGCAGTGGTTCGTTCATTCATGGCTTTACTTACAGTTCGCATCCCATTTCGCTCGCAGCCGGCCGGGCGGTATTGGGCTACGTGGAAAGAAATAAGCTGGTGGAAGCTGCTGACTCGGAACGTCCTGCCGCGATTGCTTCAAAGCTTAAGGAATGTCTCGCGGGTCTGAGCAGCTTGAAAGTTGTAGGGGATGTGCGCGGCATTGGTTTGCTCTGGGCGGTTGAGTTCGTCTCAGATAGAGCGAGAAAGACGCCCTTCCTTTTCGAAAAGAACTTCAGCGGACATGTGGCGCAGGCGGCGACCGAGCGCGGGTTGCTGGTTTATCCGGTTCAGGGCTGCGCCGACGGCGATTGCGGCGACCACATTCTGATTGCTCCCCCGGCGGTCATCAGCGAAGAACAAATCGGCTGGGCCTGCGAGCAACTGGCAGCCGCTATCGGCGAAGCTTCCGCACCACAGTAAACCTTCTCTGGAAAGATTCAGGAATCTTGGCGGCGACTCTCGCTTAAAGTCCGGTTATTCCCAGATGTTACGCGATCTAAGATTCACACTTTTCAATGGCTTACGTGTTGATAACTATTTGACCCGCGGTTTACCTGCGGGGCATTGCTTCTGTTGCCGCAAAAACGGAGTATGCGACCAATGGAGGACAGAGATGGCAGCTGGAACTCTCACGATTAAGACACCGAGGTTTGTTCAGGCTCAACGGCTGCAGGACAGCATGGTCGCAGGATTGGAGAAACGTCTGCTGATCTGGATGGCTGAGCGCACCCCAGGCTGGATCAAACCCGACCACCTGACCGCAGTGGGATTTGCATCGCAATTGATGACTGGAGTCAGCTATGCGCTGGCCCGGTCAAATAAGTTGTGGCTGTTGGCAGGAATTGGCTTTCTGGCGCTGAACTGGTTTGGCGACAGCATGGATGGGAGTCTGGCCCGCGTGCGCCAGCAGCAACGACCAAGATATGGCTTCTATGTAGACCATATTCTCGACAGCATAGGTAGTGTCGCGCTCATGGGAGGGCTGGCCCTCTCAGGGTTCATGCATCCCTGGATCGCGATTGGCCTGCTAGTCCTTTTTCTACTGCTTTCCATCCAGTCGTACCTTGCCACCTACGCCCTGGGTGAGTTCCGGATGTCGTTCTGGAGCTTCGGGCCGACGGAACTTCGACTCCTGCTCGCGGCAGGAAATCTCGCGGTATTGCGGTGGCCACTGGTCTGGCACGAGCATTTCCGGCTATTTGACGTTGGCGGGGCAATCGGCATAGCGGGGATGGCTGCCATGCTCGTCTTCTTCACTGTCCGAAACACCATCCGTCTTTATAACGAGGAGCGTATCTGATGAACTCCCGCAGGCAAGGGTTGGTGCGCTGGATGAAATTCAATGCCGTCGGAGCGATCGGGATCTGTGTGCAGCTGGGAGTGCTCGCCGGGCTGCGATCCGGGTTGGGGATGAATTACCTGCTTGCAACCGCACTGGCAGTGGAGACCGCAGTCCTGCACAATTTTTTCTGGCACGAGCGTTTCACCTGGGCTGACCGGCAGCTGGGCGCAACCGCGCGCCGATTATGGAAATTTAATTTCACCACCGGAGTTTTTTCGTTAGCGGGAAATATAATCTTAACCAAGCTGCTGGTTGACGCCGGAGCCGGCTATCTTACGGCGAACGCGTCGGCAATCGTCCTGTGCTCGATTGTTAATTTCTTCGTAAACGATCGGGTTGTCTTCATCGCGCCGAAATAACGATGAAGCGGCCATTCAAGCTGGAGTTTCCGAACTTCCGAACCGAGTCATCCTAACTTCCATGCTGGCTGCACTCGCAAGAGGCGTCTCTTCCCAGATCTAATGGCTTTCTACTTCAAAGAAGATGACGCAGCGGAGGGCAGCAAAGCAGCTTCCTGCGCCTCGCGGGCCGCCTCGATCAGCTTCCAGTCGCTATTGACCTGAAGCATCGAGGTCCGGGCCGGCTTGGCTGGTTTTAGTTCCTGCTGCATGCGCGCGAGAACTAGATCTTCAATCAGTTCAGGAGGAGCAGAGAGACGCAGGGTGTTGCTGCGGCAGATGCCGAGCTGCACCGCTTCGCCGCCAATCTGCAGTTTGATGAATGGCTTACCAGCGGCATCAAATTCAGGTACCCCGGTGGACTCGACGCTTCTTCGCCAATCTGGCCGGTCGTGCGACTCGGTGTTCGCTCTTGTCGCCCGGAGCACAATCGACTCGTAAGATCGGCGCTCCGCGTCTGTAAGCGGCGGCTGCAGATTGTAAGTAGGGTCTGGCGAGTTGGGATCAAAAATTAAAGCGCCCTTCGCTGGATTGAATCGCCATCCCGCCCAGTAAGCCGCTTCAACTGTGCCGACGACGAACGGATGAAACAGGAGGACCGGAGTCACGTACTTCTTGGCCAGTACAAGGGATTCAATGACTCCGTGCACCGGCTTGCTGCGCTTGAGCCCAGGCACCTGCGGAACGATGAAGGTGGTCAGTTGCACCTGAGGATAGCGCTTGCTGAAATGCGCCAGCGATTTCGCGGCCTGCTTGGGGGTCGTAATCCCGAGGTCGCCAATGATGCTGCGATGAATAGCATGCGGATAATAAAAGTTGATGATCTGTTTTGCGAAGTCAGCGCAGTTGCGGCTCAGCAACTTGTACGACTCGGAGTTTGGTGCAGAGTTTAGCAATCGAATTAATGCATCGTCCTGTTCCGGCCGGGTTGCGATACGAAAGCCGTAAGTGGTGCGGTCATATGCTGATCCGGCGACCTGATAAGAGGCCTCGCCGCTGATGTCTATGCTCCTGAGATATTCAGTACGCAAAAACGCGATGAGTTTGGCATCAGCATAAAGTGGAATATCTTGCGGACTATTGACCGCGTACAAATAGGGGATCAGCGGGACTGCAATCCAATCGCGCCCGTTGACGCCGTGATACCGACTGACGACGGCTCCTTGCTCACCCGGTCCGCAGCGGCGAAGCAAGGTAGGCGTTGCTGCACAAATGCGAGACAGGTAAACGGCCGAGTGCCCGGTGCCGGCGAAAGTGCCGTCATAACTGTAGGGTTCTTCAAGCAGCAGAGTAGCTTGCGAGCGCAACTGGGCCGGTGTCCCGGCGATGATCGCCGCCAGACAGAAAGCAAACAACTTAGAATGCCTCGTCAACCCCCGCATACGTATCCTTGATGTTAGCTAACCCAACTCTGGATAGATTGTTCCGGAAGCGCTGCGGTGATTTGGACTTTAGTAACAGGGGGAAATGCTCGGGACGGGGGTGGCCTCGCGGAGTCTATGAAGCGTTATCCGCTTGGTATCAATGTTATCGAGCGGCTTCCACCGCGGAGTAAACTTCTGTTGTGAACCAGTGTTCCATTCGCGGCTTCTTGCTGACATCCATTGCAGTTTTCACGTCGTGGTGCTGGGGCCAGCAAGCCGCAACGCCGCACGGTCAAGCTGTATTGTTAGCCATTTCCAAGCCTACGTTTCCGCAAATGGCACGAATCGCAAACGTCGAGGGCACTGTAGTTTTGTCCGTTATTATCCAGCAGGACGGAACGAGCGAAGCGACTTTCGTTAGCGGCCCACTTTTACTTAAGCAGGCTGCTCTCGACAGCGCCGCGCAGTCGCGCTTCGAATGCCGCCTGTGCACTGCTCCTCATCCCTACACGCTGGTTTACGACTTCAAGCGCACTTCCAAGGGCAGTTGTTGCGATGGATTTGGAGCTCCCACTCAGGTAGAGCAGCAGGCGCCATCGTCGGATGAGCGAGGACAGCCGCAGACACAGATCACCGTCGCAACCGAACGAACATGTATTTGTGACCCAATAGGCACTGTTACGAAGAGGGTGCGATCTCCAAAATGCTTTTACCCCTGGAAGTGCTCGATACGTGAATAGTTGCTGCAAAATTCCCATAGCACTCAAAACCCGGTTCGGGGGTCAACGAGTGCGATTCACCGCTTCAACAGCTTTGCGGATTCACTTTTGATCTGTGGCAGCGAATCGGGAAGCAGTAACATACTTCCTGTGCTCAAGAATTTTGCGACCTGAGCGCCATTTCATACCCGTTTGAACCGAGGAAACAATGATTGAAGACTTATTTGACCTGATCGGCGGACGCACTATCATCGAAGCTGCTACGGAACGCTTCTACGACAGAGTCTTGCAAGATGATAAGCTGCGGTCCTTTTTTGAAGGAGTTGACATGGCACACCTCCGGTCTCGGCAGGGTATGTTCATTTCCATGCTCCTGGCTGGAACAGTGTACACAGGCAAGAATATTCGTGACGCCCATGCCCTATCGAGAGATCGTGGTCTAAATGACACGCACTTCGACCAGTTCCTCCTGCATTTCCGCGCAGCCCTGGAAGAAGTGGGAGTCAAACCGGAGAATGCCGAGATAATCAGGAAACGCCTGGTGAGTCAACGAGGAACTGTACTGGATAAATGAGATTTTTCTTGATTGAAAAAACTGCATCGTTTGCACACGGTCCCCAACCGCACTGGTCGCCATTATGCCCGCCGACAGTAAGGTTCTGTTAACTGGCGTTAAATCCCATAGGACGCATCGACAATCTCCGACGAGCAAAAGGCAAGCTTTGCGCTGTCCCGCAGGCAGTCCTCGGATCGACCACTTTTCACACCAAACTGGTCTTCGGTAATCGGTAAATCGCGCGACTGAGCGAGCACAATTGCATCTGAAAGTTGTGCTGGTGAAATCTCCCCCGAGGTAATGTCTATGATCGCGGAACCATGCTCGGATTCAAGTCTAGTTTTGCATTCGCAACTTGTTTTACCGATCTCGAAAGCGTCGATTCCTATTCTTGTACCTGAGAATTATGAAACTCTGTGGAATCGGGTGCATCGCATTTGCGACAGGTACATACCATCGCATCGTTCGATTCGTATGCTCGAACAACCCGACGGTTACCAACGTAACGTGAATCTACATCGTTCGAGGGATTGTCAAGAGTCGACGTAAAAGCATAAAGATTGGAGAGTCTCCTCAGAAAAGAGATTCCGAGTCCTTGCTGTTCGCCGTCCAGTGTTCGTCTCAGGCTGGGCGGCGTCTTTTTGCCAGAACTGCCGCTTGAATTCGCGCAGTTCGCGGCGGAGGTCGGAGATCTGATCTTTCAGGGAGCTGATGAGCGTTATCGATCCTGTTATCAACAGAGATCTGGAAAGCTCCCGAGTCCCGCAGTAGAGTAATGGTCGTATGTCATATCGCAATCGGTTTGAGAAGGGCGACAAGTTCACGTTCGCCTTATTGATCGTTGGTTCCTTTCTATCTTTTTCTCCGAGGACAATCTCTGCGCAAACCCTGGCGGACCGTCTGGGATATCCTCCCGGCACAAAGCTGATCATCGTTCATGCCGACGACCTTGGTGAAACTCATGCAGTGAATGCTGCGGCTATTAAATCTCTGGAGGCTGGCTCGGTCAATTCCGCGAGCCTGATGGTGCCCTGCCCATGGTTCCCCGAGATCGCTGATTACGCCAAAACCCATCCCAGCGGAGACTTCGGACTTCATCTCACGCTGACGAGTGAGCGAGTTTATTACCGTTGGGGTCCGGTAGCTCCCGCCGATAAAGTGCCGAGTCTTCTGGACGAAAACGGATACCTCCATCATGACTGGGAACATAACCAGCAGATCAAAGCGAAGGAGGTGGAAATCGAATTGCGCGCCCAGATTGAACGTGCGCTTGCGATGGGTGTTCGCCCTACCCACCTCGACTCGCATCAGTATCGGCTGATTATGAATGGTAAGGAACTATTCGACGTGATGGTACGAGTGGCTCATGAGTACAAGTTGCCGGTTTTCGTAAACAGAGATTGGTTCGCTGATTATCCTTATCTACAGCAGGGCCTCGGTCCTGACGACATAGTTCTTGACCATACGATCACGATCGGACCCGAGGTACAGCCGGAAAAATGGGCCGACTTTTACATTTCGGCGCTGAAAAACTTGAAACCCGGCGTGACCGAATTCGTCATTCATCCCGGCTTTGACGATGAGGAACTGCGCGCGGCCACCAGGGAGCGGTCAACCTGGGGCTCGGCTTGGAGGCAGCGCGATTTCGATTTTTTTACCAGCAATCAATTTCGCCAGATTCTGGTTCAAGAGAACGTCAAGCTGATCACCTGGCGGGAACTTGCCAGCAGGGCGGCGCGGAAATGAGGGCGATCGCTTGGTTTCGACAGTTAGTAGATTGCGAGGCCGGGGCCACAGTCATGCTTCTCAGCCCTCAACGCTGGCGGATGCTCTTGGGAAGCTTTAGCGTCCACTTCCACAGCCATATTGAAATTCGGCGAATCTGCATCGGAGTCCTCGTTGAAGCGCACAAGGTAAAAGCCGGGGCCGACTGAAGAAAACTCGTACTAGCCCAGGACTTGATCCCTGCGTGAACTGCGATGGTGGGTAACATTCAGAAGCACCGACAACTCCAATATGAAGATTGCTCCTCGCGCCCTGATCCTCCTCGCCGTGCTCTCTGCGTTTTCCACGGCTCAGTCTGGTCCCCCACCAAAGAAACACCTCCTTGTCATCGGTGAAGAAAAAGGATACCGGCACGAGTCCTTGTCCCATGCCATGGCGACCATCGAGCGACTGGGGCGGGAAAGCGGGCTGTGGGACACCACACTTCGCACCGACACCGAGGTACTAACGAAGAAGAAGCTGGAATACAACGCAAAGAACTTGAACGACTTCGACGCCGTGCTTTTCTTTACCGGGGGCGACCTCGAAATGAATGCCCAACAGAAGGCCGATTTCCTGTCGTTCATCCACGAGGAGGGCAAGGGATTCATTGGTGTGCACAGCGCTGCCATCACTTTCGTGGACTGGCCCGAATTTGTGGAGATGGTTGGCGGGACTTACGACGAGCACCCGTGGACTACTTTCGATGCCCCCATTCTGGTGGAGGACCCGGGCTTTCCGGGCATGCAACAATTCCCGCATTCTTTTACCTTGCGCGACGAAATTTACCAGATGAAAAACTACTCACGCGACAAGCTGCGGGTGCTGATGCGGCTCGATGTCAGCAAGCTCGACATGAAGAACAAGAATGTCCATCGCACCGATGGCGATTTTGCTGTGACTTGGGCAAAGATGTACGGCAAAGGGCGCGTCTACTACACAACACTTGGGCACGTCGAAGCGAACTGGGACAAACCGGAGTTCCAACAAATGATTACCGAGGCCATCAAATGGGCGATGGGGTTGGAAAATGCAGAACTGACATCCCGTCCGCTGCCCGCAAACTAGCGCGAAAAAGCAAAGACAGCGAGGAATCATTGATTCGGGAAGACGCGATCACAAGAAGAAGTTTTGTGAGGACAGCGGCCGGCGGCTTGGCTGCAACCGCACTTCCCCTGCACGCCGCGGCGAGGCTGAACGTTGGCATTGGCACTTATAGCTATCACAATCTCTCGATGGACGAAATGATCGTTCAGCTGAATGCGCTGCGAGTTGGGGAAATCGAAATGTCGCGCGGTGAGTTCATGCTGATGAACCACCCCACCGAGGAACTGTTTCGTTCGGCTCGAACCAAACTTGACCGAGCGGGAATCCGCTGCGTGTCCTACTACACGGCAACCATCAAAGAAGATCAGGATTTAGAAAACGCTGTGCGGTTTGCCAGGCTGCTGGGCAGCCGCAATGTCACAGGCGATGCTACCGGCACCATTCTGAATCGAATCGATTGGCGCTTTACGCAGGAACGGTTGACCTTCGGAATCCACAATCATTACTTCAAGGGCGAGAAGTTCGCCTACGAGAGTCCGGAGGATGTGCTGAGCGCTCTCGCGGGACTTTCCAAAACCGTCGGCGCCACGGCAGATGTGGGACACTTTGCATCTTGCGGCCATGATCCCGTCGACGCCGTGCGGAAATTGGGGCCTCGTCTGATACTGGTGCACCTCAAAGATATTCAAGCCGTGGACGGAGAAGTGAACGTGCTGCTTGGAACAGGGATTTCCAAAATTTCTGCGGTCATGCAGGAACTGCATCGGCAGAATTTTGCGGGACTGGTGGCGGTGGAATACGAAAAGGAGGGCGACGTGAACGACGACATGCGGCAAGATATGGAATTTGCACGCAGGCTCGCCTAGCAGCCTGGCATAACAGGGCGCATCATTCCGCTTGTCTCGCTCCCCAGGCCTCTGGCTCGCCCGGGCGCGGGGCGCGACGCGTGAGTCAATGAGTTTAATCGCCTGATTACAATAGTTAGCTTTCTTTGCCGCTTCTAGCGAGAGGAGCGATAATCGCCGGATGGCCTCGTTACCACGCTTTCTCGGCATTGCGCTTCGAGGGTTGATTTTTTGCAGCACCGTCGCTGCGCCGAACACCTTTGGCCAAAATGTTGGCGCGAGGCTGTTCGAGAAAGAAGATGTATACATTCGCTCGGAAACCGCTAATCATTTTTTCCGTGGTGCCGTTCTCGTCGGTGTCAACGGGAAGATTGTTTTTGAGAAGGCATACGGGTCGGGTAATGAAGAATGGCTTGCACCGAACACTATCCATAGCAAGTTCAGGATCGCTTCACTGGCGAAACAGTTTACGGCTGTTTGCATTTTGCTTTTGCAAGAACGTGGGGCTTTGAATGTACACGACGCAATCTCGCGATACCTCTACGGGCTACCGACGAGTTGGCAACAAATTACCATTCATCAACTCCTTACGCACACATCAGGAATCCCGAATTACACGAGCAGTCCTGAAATCGCAAAGCTCGACCGCACCGGAGCGTCTCCACAGCAAATGATTGCACTGGTCGAAGACAAGCCATTGGGCTTCACCCCCGGTACTAACTGGAGCTACTCCAATACGGGCTATATTTTGCTCGGCATGATCATCGAAAAGGCCTCGGGTCAGTCCTATGCGGACTTCCTCAAGAGCAATGTCTTTGGGCCACTGGGAATGCTTGATTCCGGGTACGACGACGCAAGAACCGTTATCAGGCAAAGGGCCTCTGGATATGACGTAGTGGACGGCCATCTCTCGAATGCCGACTTCATAGATATGAGCATCCCATTCTCTGCAGGCGGTATTTATTCCACTGTTGAGGATATGTATCGCTGGAACGAAGCGCTTTCCGAGAACGGGAAACTGCTATCGGCGGACTCACTACAACACATGTTCACCGAGTATCCAGAGGCCACGCACGAAGGGCAGCACTACGGGTATGGAGTCGTAATCTCGCGGCTAAAGTTTGGAAAGCTGCTCTACTATCACGGGGGCGGGGTCGAAGGGTTTTCAAGCAGCATCCAGCGCTATCCCAACGACCGAGTCTGCATCCTTGTGTTGTCAAATCTTGATTCATACAAGCCTTGGGAGCTAGGCGACCACATCGCCTCCGATCTGTTCAAGCAATCTGTTTCAGCTGCCCATTAGAATGTGCGGCACAGTAATCTTCTGGTGAGATGGTTGGCGACACATCGCGATATCACTCATTGGCCCCACAAGTCGCAGAAAGAATCCGCCGAGTTCGCAGAGAAGCGCAAAGGGGTCAAAACTGTTGCTTGAATTCGTTCAGTTCGCGGCGGAGGTCGGAGATCTGATCTTTCAGGGAGCTGATTTCGGATTCCAGTGCTGTGATGCGAGCGTCGACGTGATCGTCTGCCGAAGCTGATGTTCTCGTGGGCGGCAGAGTCGGCGGAACGTCGTCGGGCACATCGCCGGAGAACAAATGCACGTAGCGCGATTCTTTTGTTCCCGGCTGGCGCGCCTGAACTTTGACCAGTTGGCGATCAATCAACTTCTGCAAAGTGGATTGCACGTCATCAAGGGTGTCGAAGCGATACATGCGTTCGCCGCGACCACGAAGTTCTCCGGGAGTTTGCGGGCCGCGCAGCAGGAGCACGCACACGATCGCGGTCTCACGGCGGTCGAAGTTGAAGACTTCCTGCAGACGATGCTCGTATTTTGTGACTCGGCTGTCGGCCCCGCCAGCCGGTCCTGCCAGCCGTTTTTCCTGAAGTGAGCTGAGCGCATGGCGTACCGAATCTTCATCCAAGCTCATTACCGGATCGCGATTGTTCTTCTGATTGCACGCATTCACCAGCGCATTGAGCGAAAGAGGATAGTAATCGGGAGTAGTGATGTCCTTCTCGATCAAGGAGCCGAGTACGCGAACTTCGGTATCGGTGAGGTGGAGGGGGGCGGTCATTAGCGCTTTCCAATCAGTTTAGCAAGGCTCAGAGGCTGCTCTGATCCTGATCCGCGAGCGTATACTTTTCGAAAACGAGGGACATTCATGAAGCGCCGGGAATTTATCACTACTACGGCCGCCGGAGTCGGTGCGGCGTGGCTGGGCACAAGATGGCTCGGATCTGGAGCGGCTCGCGTCCTGGCGATCCCGACACTCACACAAAAATTTAGCGCTTCCGATACAGTTGTCCTCGGCAGCACCGGCATTCGCACCAGTCGCCTGGCCATGGGCACGGGAACCGTGGGCGTCGGGCATCATTCGCACCAGACTGCGCTCGGAGTCAAGGGCCTGTCTGATCTGCTGCGGAACGGATACGATCATGGCCTGCGCTTTTTCGACGCGGCTGATTCTTACGGAAGCCATCCGCATGTTGCTGAAGCGCTCAAGCATGTCCCGCGCGACAAGGTCACGGTGCTTTCAAAATCCTGGGCGCGTGATCCTGCTACCATGCGCGCCGATCTGGATCGCTTCCGCAAAGAACTGGGCACGGACCACATCGATATCATGCTTATGCACTGCCTGACTGAAGGCGACTGGACCACGCGTTATCGCGGCGTGATGGATGTGCTTTCGGAGGCGAAACAAAAGGGCATCATTCGCGCGCATGGCTGCTCCTGCCATTCGATTGAGGCGCTGCGTGCGGCAGCGGCTTCGCCCTGGGTGGAGGTCGACCTGGCGCGCATCAATCCCATTCAGTCGAACATGGATGCCGATCCGGCCACGGTGATTGGCGTGCTAAAGCAGATGAAGGCCTCGGGAAAAGCGGTTGTCGGGATGAAGATTTTGGGGGCTGGCGATCTTCGCAACCGGCAGGATGAAGCCATCAAGCACGCTCTGGGAATCGGCGTGCTCGATGCATTCACCATTGGGGCCGAGAGCCGCAATGAACAAGAGGATCTGATCCGGCGAATTGCCGCTGCGTGATCGCCTGATTTCCCTCTGAACCATCTTGCCACGCACTTGAGACTCTGCGGCTCAACTTCTGCTTTCTCCAGCATGAGCCCACGCTAGAATGCGCCTGATGAGCGGTGAGTATCGAGGACGCATTGCGCCGTCGCCGACCGGCTACTTGCACCTGGGACATGCACGCACTTTCCTGATTGCGGCGCAGCGTGCTGCCGAAGCTGGGGGAATGCTCGTATTACGAAACGAAGATTTGGATCCCGAGCGCTGCCGGCGCGAGTACGTCGAAGCCATGTACCAGGACTTGCGCTGGCTGGGAATTGCATGGAGTGAGGGCCCGGACCGTGGCGGACCGCATGCGCCGTATTCGCAATGCGAGCGGCGATCGCAATACTTGCAAACCTGGAAGCAGTTGCGCGACCAAGGCCTGATTTATCCATGCACCTGCAGCCGCAAAGATCTGGCGATGGCGGCATTCGCCCCAAACGATGCTGATGATGAGCCGATCTATCCGGGAAAGTGCCGGGGTCGAGATGATGCGCGAAGCTTCGAGAAGCCAGCCGGTGTGAATTGGCGTTTTCGGGTCCCGGATGGCGAAGAAATCGCGTTTCAGGATTTGCACTTGGGCCAGCAGCGATACGTCGCGGGCCACGACTTCGGCGACTTTGTAGTCTGGAGGCGCGACGATGTTCCGGCGTATCACCTGGCAGTAGTTGCTGATGATTCTGCGATGAAGATCACCGAAGTGGTCCGCGGCGCGGATTTATTGAAGTCTACTGCGCGGCAAATTCTACTTTATCGTGCACTCGGGTTTGAAGTTCCAAATTTCTATCACTGCGATCTGGCTCGCGATGAAGCCGGCGTGCGTCTCGCCAAACGGAATGATGCGCTGAGCATCCGCACGTTGCGAGAGAACGGATGCAGGCCGGAGGAGGTGCGTGCCCGAGCAATGCAGAGCGCATGAAAAAGCTTTTGCGGATCGTTATTTGCCCAGAGAAGAAACTGTCTCAGGCGTCATTGATTTTTCCTGCTCGATAGCCGAGAGCATGTCCGCATCATCTGAGAACTTGAAGTAGTTTAGAGCGCGCGAGCGAGCTTCGCGCTCCTCGGCAGCGGCTAAGCGTGATAAGTCAGATTTCGAAACTGCCTGAACCCCGCGATGCTCCAGGAACTTTGCAATCTGGTCTGCCGAGGCGGACTGCGGCGCCCGGCAGCTGGATAAATATTGAACCACACGCGCGGCCCCCACTTCGCCGTCATGGCGCGCGATTCCCACCAGTCCGTCACTGGGTTTGCGTGCCCAACCCACTACGTAAGTGCCGGGAACCACCTTCTCGCTGGCGGGATCAAAGACTTCATAACTGGCTCCGGGCTCAGGGCTGGGATTGGTCGCGTATCCGCTGGAGCCAAACGGCAGCCCGACAGATTGATCGTGCATGTCGCCGATGGCGAAGATCAGAGTGTCGACATCGAGTTCGGTCGTCTGGCCTGTGGTTTTTGCCGAAGTGCCGCCATCACGGCTGACCAGAATATTCTCGGCGACGGTGAGCTTTGCGATTCTTCCATCCGGGCCGGGAACAATTGCCGTGGGCGAATTCAGGAAGCGAAACGTCAGCCGCGCATCCATACCTGACTGCTCTGGAGTTTTCAGCAAAGACGGAAAAGTCTGTTCTGGAACTTTTGCGATGTCCTGACCAACGGCCGCCATGCGCTCCTTAACCCTCTGCAGTTCGTCCTGAAATGCCTTTCGGTCCAGAAACATGTCAATGTGGGCAAATTCTTTTTCGTCGAATTTGGCTTCGAGTGGACCGCGGCGGGCGATCACAATCACTTCTTCGGTCTTGCAATCCGGCGCGTCGAGCAGCAGCCACCGGGCGATATCCACCATGACGTTGCCCATCCCAACAATCGCGACCCGCTTGCCAGTGGAGAAATCCTGCGAGGCAAACGGCGGCAACTGGTTGTAGTAGTAGACGAAATCTTTGGCGGAATAAACGCCGGTGGCATCTTCTCCGGGCAAGCCGAGCTTTTTCGTACCCTGCGCGCCGACCGCGAACACCATCGCTGCCGGGCACAATTCGCGAAGTGCATCAATCGAGACCGCGGATCGCGAACCCACCGGCACGTGGCCGAAGTAATGAAGATTGGGAAGCGCAAGCACTTTGGCAAACTGCTTTCGCAGGCCGAATTTCATCTTGTCTTTGACCGGATAGATACCGTATTCCGCCAGGCCGCCGGGTTTCACGTCGCGGTTGAAGACTACGGTTTCGTGCCCCGCAAGGGCGAATTTCTGGGCGGCGAAGAGTCCGGCGGGTCCGGCGCCAATTACGAAGACAGTTGCCAAAACGGTTCCTCCCTATGAAGGCTGCTGCGTAGCGAACTGGCTCAAGGCCACGCTTATCAATAACAGGCTAACTGAAGCGAGTGGCAAACGGGGTGATCAAACTTACGTCGGGACGTGATTTTGGTCACCAGAGCGCCGGGATATCGCCAAGCGTGCGACCCCGGAACGCAAGGCTTTGTTACTGAGCGCCAGGTTTAGGCTTACTAATAGTTATGTCGTGCTTGCCCTGACACTCGGCGGACGGATCATAGCTCGCCACACCTTCTAGATCGTCCTTGAAAGCATGGAACTCCAGTGGAGGCCGGTGCACTCGGGACGGAAGTCCGGTGAACCTCAGCTTTCCGTCGGAGTTGGTGCCGCCTTCGAGATCAAGCCGGCGGATTCCGCCAAAACCGTAGGCCATGTGAACTTTGACTTTGGCGGCGTAGACGGGTTTTCCGTCCGGGCCAGTCACGGTCAGTTCCAGCGAGCAAGGGCCGGCCTCACCGTCCATGATCGGCACCTGCTGCGAGGTTTCGGCTGCGGCAGCATGCGTCGGGAAAGAGACCTTGCCGCAGAGCAGACAAGCACAAACCACGACGATCCATTGCGCAGAAAAGATTTTCTTCATGTACCCCAAATTATACGGGCGGTAGAAAACACGCGCTCGGGCCAGATTCGAAAATTCCACGGCGAGGCGGGTGAAAATCACAGCTCTTGTGCGAAATTTCAGCACTTCGTGTGATCCCAATCACATTCACGTGTTGCATTCGTCACAGACCGCCCCCGGCATCATTTCGGACAATCGAGTCCTAAAGGATGAAACAGATGACCTGGCCTGGTTTTCCGAAACGGCTGCAGTCAGCATTGAAGGCCCTGTGCTGCCTGGCACAAGCCGGCACCGCGATGCAGTCGCCGGCAATCGCAGAACGCATTGACGTGCCCAAGGCCGAAACCGCCAAAATCCTGCAACTGCTGGTTTGGGCAGGGTTCATCACCTCGCGCCGCGGTATTCGGGGCGGATTCCAGCTGGCGGTGCCGGCGGAGAAGATCACCATGGGCGAAGTCATCGACTTCTTTCTGGCCCGGCACCCGGCAGAACCAGACCGGGACTCCCCCGTCTTGCACGCGTTACAGAAGTTAATGACATCCTGCCAGGAAAAGTTCGGCAGACTGACGCTGGCCGAGGCTGCTCGTTTCCCGGGGGGTGCCTCCGGGAGCAGCCGCACCAACCGGCAAAGTGGACAACCAGCTTCAAAGATCCAGAATTCCTCAATTCCCAAGCTGAAACGAAGGAGCCTATCCAATGCTACGAATCGCAAATAGACGTTCCACCGCAGAATTTTTAGCAAAGCTTTCCGCAATCGTGTTGCTGGCGGCGTTTTGGGCGCCAAGCGCGCATGCCGTTCCCAGCTATTCGCGGCAGACAGGACTGGCATGCTCGTCCTGCCATTACAATCCGCCGGAGCTGACACCCTTTGGCAGAAAATTCAAACTCGAGGGATATACGCTTACCGCGAAGCCTGAAATCAGCGAAGACAAGAAAGACCATAACTCCGGCCTGCACATACTGGAGGCGTTTCCCATCTCGTTCTTGTTCGATACTTCTTTCAGCTCGACGAAATCGCCGCAGCCGGATACTCAGAACGGCAACTTCGAGTTCCCGCAGGCCGCCTCTATCTTTCTTGCGGGCGCCTGGGGAAGTCACGTAGGCAGCTTCGTTCAGGTCACATACGATACGCAGGCCGATAACTTCAGTTGGGATAATACTGACATCCGCGCGGCTGCCAACACTGGGCGTCTGTTCGGCAAGCAGCTCACCTATGGGGTCACGCTCAACAACAATCCAACGGTTGAGGACCTGTGGAACAGCACGCCGGCCTGGGGTTTTCCATTCACCTCCAGCGACAGTGCTCCATCACCAACGGCTGCAGCAATAATCAATGGAACGCTGGGGCAGGACGTGGCCGGTCTTGGTGGCTATGCCATGTGGAACGATCACCTGTATTTTGCCGGCACGCTCTATCGTTCCGAGCACATCGGAGGATCACAGCCGAATCCCGGAACGGATTTTGGATTCAATATTCGCGGCGTGGCTCCGTACTGGCGGCTTGCGTATGAAACGTCGAGCGCAAACAACAATCTTGAGGTCGGCACCTATGGCATGCACGTCAAGAGCACACCTAATGCAATCACCGGGCTTGAGGACGGCTTCACCGATTGGGCGGTGGACTTCCAGTACGATCGCACCATTCCGCAGTGGAAAAATGATGTGCTGTCGATTCGGGGAACATACATTCGCGAGAACTCTTCTCTGATCGCCAGTACCGTCGACACCCTGGCAGGATTTCCCAGTCATCACCTGAACACAGTTCAAGGAGAAGCCGAATATCACTTCGGCACTAAACTCTCGGGGACGGTGGGATTGTTCAGTGTGACAGGAACGGCTGATCCGCTGCTGTTCGGGCAAGGAACGCCGATTTCGGGCAGCGCGAATGGTAGTCCGCAGAGCCGGGGATACATTCTGAATCTTTCCTGGTGGCCGCAACAGAACATTGATCTGGCCGTCCAGTACACCGGCTACACACGCTTTAACGGTGGCAGCAACAACTACGACGCGGCTGGTCGTAACGCCAGCGGCAATAATTCGGTTTATCTACTGGCGCGGTTCGTGTTCTAACAGTTGGGGCAAAATACGCGGCCTTCCTGCTACGGGGCGGGAAGGCCGTTCGTATCTGAAACCTTCTAATCTGCACATTTCTCTGGCCTTACTTTCCTTGACAACTTCGGGCGGCAGTAGCAGAATCTCATAGGCGAATAAAAGGCGAAACTCCTCTGGTTTCCAGGCAGTTGTAGCCCTGATTTTCTGCCTGAGGTCCGCATGTCTTCTCTTCCATGTAATGCCGGTGATCTTCCCGTCTTTCCTGCACAGTTCCAGGATTTAGCGCAGAAGAGGGCCAGCGTTCTAAGACACGTTGCCCGCTCGGAGCGGCTGGCCGAAGTACGGCTGGCATCGCGCCTTGAAGTGCGTCCTAAGCCGGAGACGCTTACCACCGGCATTCCTGAAATCGACGCTATGACTGGCGGAATTCCGCGGGGCTGCTTCAGCGAAATTTATGGGCCAGCTTCTTCGGGAAAAACCAGCATGCTGCTGGCCACGATTGCAGCCGCCACCCGGCGGGATGAAACCTGCGTTTTAGTCGATGCCAGTGACAGCTTCGATCCAGCTTCGGGGCAGGCTGCAGGAATTGATTTTGGCAAGTTGCTTTGGGTGCGATGCGGAGATTTTGGTAAGTCGACGTACGTCGTCCGTCGTACGTCGTCCGCTTACGACTGCAAGGCCAACGATCAACAGCCAACGACCAACCACAACAACAAAAATCGTTTTCAAGAAAATAACGGGCACCAGCTCGAACAAGTTTTAAAAACCACCGACCTCATTTTGCAGAGCGGCGGGTTCGGGCTGGTGGCGCTTGATTTGGCGGGAATTCCGGAAAAATTTGTCCGGCGGATTCCGCTGGCCTCCTGGTTCCACTTTCAGCGCGCGGTGGAGCACACCAAAACCGTGCTGCTGGTGATCAGCGAGTTTCGCTGCGCCGAGAGTTGTGCCGCACTGATTCTGAAATTTGGCAGTAAGTCATCAGCTGGGTACTCCACCTTCGTCTCCCCGTCCTTTGAAGAGACAGGGGGGATCGGTCCTAATCAGCTCTCAGCTTCACCCGCGCACACGCAAATTCTCGAAAAGATGCATGTAGAAACGGAATTGGTACGGTCACGCCTGGAACGTAAGCCAGCGCACTCGGTGAAAGCAAGATTCACAGCGCGAGCCGTTCGCGCCGGGTGATTATTGCGAGAATTTCGGCTTGGCAGACATCCGCGACGACATCTTTTGCGGACGACGCACGACGTACGACGCATGACGTTTTATGCCTTTTGCCTGCATCTTCGTCCCTGACTTTCCGGTTGAGGCAATCGTGCGCGCCGACCCAGAATTGCGCGGCCACCCAGTGGCTGTGCTCGAAGGCAAGCCGCCGCTTGAAAAAGTTGTGTCGGTGAATGAAGAAGCGCGGCATGAGGGAGTCCATCCGGGGATGACCAAGTTGCAGGCTGAGCTTTGCGAAAGCGTGGCGCTGCGCGATCGTTCAGAGCTGCAGGAATCGGCGGCGCATCGTGCACTGCTCGATTGTGCACACTCTTTTTCGCCTCGGGTAGAAGATGTCACGCCAGACGCGGTACTGCTGGATTTGTCGGGACTGGAAAAGCTGTTTGGCACAGTGCCGAAAATTGCCCGGAAAATTTCACAGTGTGCGTACGCAATGGGTTTGCAAACCAACGTCGCTGTAGCCAGCACGTTGGAAGCCACCATTCTCGCGGCGCGTGGATTCAGTGGAGTCACGGTCATGCCGGTGGGAAAAGAAGCTGAATGTCTCGGCGGGTTGCGGGTTGAGGTGTTGTTCGCGGATGAAAGCGATCCTAAAAAAGCGGAAGAGGTTTTGCAGACATTCGAGCGATGGGGTGTATACCGGTTGCGCGAGTTGGCGGCCTTGCCTGAAGTTGAATTGAGCGAACGGCTTGGACAGTGGGGAATCGAGCTCCAGAGAAGATCTCGCGGAGTGAGCCATCGGACTTTTGTGACGTCCGATTCGCCGCTCATCTTCGAAGAGGTCCTGGAACTGGAGTATCCGCTGGTTTTGCTCGAGCCTCTGGCCTTTGCTCTGAACCGGATGCTGGAGCAGTTATGCGCGCGTCTGCAGGCGCGGGCCCTGGCAGCGCAGGAATTGCATCTGGAGTTGATGCTCGAAAATGGATGTGAATATTCGAGTTCTGAACAATCGGATGGAGTTTTTAAAAGAACGATCCATTTGCCCATTCCCCTGCTCGATCCTAAAACTTTTCTTAAGCTGCTGCAGCTGGATTTAAAAGCGCATCCTGCCGGCGCTCCGGTAACAAAAATTATTTTGCGCGTGGAGCCTGCCAAGCCGCGGGCAGCGCAGAATGGCCTTTTCCAGCCATCTTCGCCGGAGCCGGAGAAGCTCGAGCTCACGCTGGCGCGAATTTCAGGAATTGTGGGCGAAGCGCGGGCCGGTTCTCCCGAATTGCTCAACACGCATCGGCGGGAGGCATTTGAGATGAAACACTTCACGCCGTCTGCAGCGAAAAATGGAAATGGTCCTACTCCTAAGGAGTTGGTTACGGCATTGCGAATTTTTCGTCCGCCGGTTGTGGTTAGAGTGAGTCATCAAAACGGCAGGCCGTCGCACATTGCAGCAGGCAGACGCGATCAAATTTTCGGCGAGGTGTTGTGGGCCGCAGGGCCGTGGCGCTCCTCCGGAGATTGGTGGGAACGGGACGCATGGATGCGCGATGAATGGGACATTGCACTGCACGTAGAGACCGGACTCGCGCTGTATCGCCTGGTGCATGACGTAGTCGGCGGAAAGTGGATGCTGGAAGGAAGCTATGACTGAATCGATCGGATGATCGGGTCATCGGGTCATTTAATGGGTTGAGATCATCCGATGACCCGATGACCAGATCGCCCGATGTACGTTGAACTTCACTCTCGATCTGCTTTCAGCTTTCTCGAAGGCTCGTCTGTGCCTGAAAGCCTGATGGCGCGCAGCGCCGAACTACAAATGCCGGCGATGGCGCTGCTCGACCGCGATGGCGTGTATGGCGCGCCGCGCTTTCACATGGCAGCCAAAAAGGCTGGATTGAAGGCGCACATTGGCGCGGAAGTGACAACAGATTTCTCACCACGGAGACACGGGGGCACGGAGAAAAACGAAAAACTCATTCAAAACCTAAAAGGCGGGATCAGAGTTGCACAATATAACCAAGGTTTAAATTTCTCCGTGCCTCCGTGCCTCCGTGGTGAAGTCAGGATTCCACTTCTCGTCGCCTCCCGCCCTGGATATCAGAACCTTTGCCGCTTGATCACAAAAATGAAGCTGCGCGCTGCCAAGAATGAGGGCGCAGTTTATGAAGATGAATTGCAAGATCATGCTGAAGGTCTAATTTGCCTGACTGGAGGAGATGACGGGCCGCTTGCGTCCGCATTCACAAATGGTGGCATTGAAGCAGCGCGTCTTTCAGTCGAACGATTGCTCCACATTTTTGGGCGGGGAAATGTTTATGTCGAATTGCAGCGGCATTTCCATCGCGAGCAGGAACTGCGGAATCGTGCTGCCATTGAAATTGCGCGCTCATTGCGTCTGCCTCTCCTGGCAACCAACGGAGTTCGCTATTCGACCAAAGCCGCCCGCGAACTTTGCGATGTGTTCACCGCGCTTCAAAATCATTGCACGCTCAGCGATTCTGGAAGGTTGCTCACGCGCAACTCCGAATGCCATGTGAAGTCGCCGCAAGAAATGCAGGCGCTTTTTGCCGATCTGCCTGAAGCGATCTCGAATACCGTGGAGCTTTCTTCAAGGCTTGAATTCACCCTGGAAGACTTAGGCTACGAATTCCCGAAGTATCCCGTGCCCGAAGGCGAGAACATGATGTCGTTTCTGCGCGAACGCGCGCGGAAAGGATTTCAGTCGCGTTATGGGCATGCCCCGGCTGATTTGAAAGAACGCGCCCGGCGGCAGATTGATCGTGAACTCGCGCTCATCGAAAAACTCAAGCTGCCGGGATATTTTCTGATCGTCTGGGACTTGGTGCGCTTTTGCGGCGAGCAGAACATTCTTGTGCAAGGCCGGGGCTCGGCCGCCAACAGCGCGGTCTGTTACTCGCTCGGAATCACTGCGGTTGATCCGGTCGGCATGGAGTTGCTGTTTGAGCGCTTCCTTTCTGAAGAACGCGGGGAGTGGCCGGATATCGATCTCGACTTGCCCAGCGGTGACGATCGCGAAACCGTGATCCAATATTTGTATCGCCGCTACGGGGAGCGCGGTGCGGCGATGACTGCCAACGTGATCACGTATCGCAGCCGCATGGCGTCGCGCGAAATCGGCAAAGTGCTCGGCTTCGATCCTGAAACTTTGGACAAAGTTTCTGCCGCGGTGGCGCATTGGGAATATCGTGACGCGAGCGACACCTTCGACCATCGTTTTCGCGATGCCGGGCTCGACCTGCGCCATCCCCGCATCCGCAAATATTTTGAGCTGTGCGAAACCATTCAGGACTTGCCGCGGCATCTGGGCCAGCACTCTGGAGGCATGGTCATTTGCCAGGGGCAGCTCGATTCTGTGGTTCCTCTGGAACCTGCGTCCATGCCGGGCCGTGTGGTCGTGCAGTGGGACAAGGAAGATTGCGCCGACCTCGGCATCATCAAGGTAGACCTGCTCGGCCTGGGCATGATGGCGGTGCTCAAAGATTCACTTAAATTGATTCGCGATCATTACGGCGAGGACGTGGACCTGGCGCATTTGCCGGCAAACGATTCCGAAGTTTATTCCACGTTACAGAAGGCGGACACAATTGGAATGTTCCAGATCGAAAGCCGCGCGCAGATGTCGTGCCTGCCACGGCTAAAGCCCAAAAAGTTCTACGACATTGTGGTTCAAGTCGCAATTATTCGTCCCGGGCCGATTGTTGGACAGATGGTGAATCCTTATTTAGAGCGGCGACAAGGGCGGCAAGCAGTGACCTATGCCCATCCATCGCTTGAGCCGGTACTGAAGCGGACCCTCGGGGTGCCGCTTTTTCAAGAACAACTACTGAAGATGGCTATGGTGGTAGCGGGATTCAGCGGCGGCGAGGCTGAAGAGTTGCGCCGTGCCATGGGATTCAAGCGCTCGGAAAAACGTATGCGCGAGATTGAAGCAAAGTTGCGGGCGGGAATGACGCGGAATGGCATTTCACCCCAGGCGCAGGAAGCAAATCGTGCTGTCGATCACCTCATTTGCGCTTTATGGATTTCCCGAATCGCACGCCGCCAGCTTTGCCCTGACTCGGATATGCCAGCGCATATCTGAAATGTCATTACCTGGCAGCGTTCACCGCCGCGCTATTGAATAACCAGCCGATGGGCTTTTACAGTCCGGCGACGCTTGTAAAAGATGCGCAACGGCACGGGTTGAAAGTACTTTCAATCGATGTGATGAAGTCGGAGTGGAATTGTACGTTGGAAGAAGCCGTCAGCCGTCAGCCATCAGCCATCAACTCGGCTGCCGGTCGCGCTGGCAACATCGCGCTCCGCCTTGGACTCCGCTATGTTCGTGGTCTGCATGAAGATGCCGGTCAGGCCATTGCACGTGAACGCAAACTTGCTCCATTCACTTCGATTCACGATCTCGTCCGGCGGGTGCCGGAGCTACGAAAAAATGAATTGAACACGCTGGCAGAGATCGGAGCGCTGAATTCGATAAACAATTCACCACGGAGACACGGGGGCACAGAGAAAACTACTTCAAACAATTTCTCTGAAGATTTGCCGGTTAAGAATTTCTCCGTGTCTCAGAGTCTCCGTGGTGAAAAGTTCTTTCATCGTCGCGATGCGCTGTGGGGCGCTGCCGCAGCGGCTAATCCGTCCCGGCCGCTGTTTGAACAGATTGCCACCCCTGATGAGCAATCTCCTTTAACGATGATGACCGACGAAGAGCGGCTGGTCGCAGATTTTCGCGGCACGGGGATGACTGTCGGTCCCCACCCAATGGCATATCATCGCGCACGCATGGAGAAAATGGGCGTGCATCGCGCCATCGAGTTGGCAAATCTTCCCGGCGGACGCAGAGTCCGGACCGCGGGAGGAGTCATTGCCCGCCAGCGTCCCGGCACTGCCAAAGGATTTGTGTTCTTAAGTCTGGAAGATGAAACCGGAGTCGCGAATGCGATTATCACTCCGGATTTATTTCAGCAAAACCGCCTTTTGCTGGCCACGGAACAATTTCTTCTGATTGAGGGAACTTTACAAAATCAGGATGGAGTTATTTCCGTGAAAGCGGACCGCGTAGCGACTTTGAATATCACTCGCGCGCCGAGCAGTTCGCACGATTTTCATTAGCCCATCAATAGCAGCTTGACTCGTCTCATCGCCCGCGCAAGAAGAAATCCATCCCGAAAACCACACTGCGGCCCGGCATGATCACGCCGGGAATTTCCTGATATTTGGTATCGCTGAGATTTGATAACACCAGGTGTGCGGCCACGTGATTGAACTCGCGCACTACGCCAGCGTCCCACAACGCGTAGGGATCACTACCGTACCGGTCTAAGATTCCGATGCGGGTGCGTGCCACAAACCTTCTCGGCAGGCGGCCATTCCAGGCAATCACTCCGTCATGAACTGGATAGTTAAACGTATATCTCGTCTGCAATCCGTTCAGACTTTTCTGCACCCCGTAGAGTTCCGTATACGCCAACTCTATGTGCTGGTCGCGCGGCAGACGAAGATCGAGAGAGGTTTCCACGCCGGTGAAATTCAAACCCTGCAAATTTTCTGCGTGATAGATGGTCGCGCTTGGCGGAGCGCAAGCTATGCCGGGAGGCAGTTCTTGCGCGGGAATCGCCGAACAAGTCCGCAGCACGTAGTCAATAACGCCGCGGTCACGGCGCTCAAACAGGGTGAACTCAGCTTTCCAGCGGCCGCCCGGAGTCCACAGCACGCCGCCTTCGAAGTCCCACGCACTCTCCGGTCGAAGCAAAGGATTCCCAAGATTTGCCGGATCGTGATAATCGAGGTCGGTGTAGCTGGGCAGGCGAAACGCGCGGCTGGCGCTGGCTTTCAGTTTCAATCCCTGCCTCAACCAAACCCCGCCTGCGAGCGTGGGATTGAATTGCCCATGTGAACGGCTGAGAATTTCCTCCCGGGCGGCGGCTGAGAATGAGAATCGCTTGAGAGCGCGAACGTCATAGTCGAGATAGACGGCGCCGCGGCTGCGATCGTGATTGCCAAGATTATTGCTGGTGATACTTTCGTGAATTCCCTCAGCACCGTAGAACAGAGTCGAATTGGGCGAAATGCGGTTGCGCCGCCGCAGATCTGCCTGCCAGCTTTTGTCGATGTGATTGTTCTCGAAAGCTGCGGGATTATTTCGGAACAAAACGAACTCGTCAGTGTGGCGGCGAAATCCAAAATCTAATTCGGTGCTGCTGCCGAACTGTTGTTTTACTCCAGCGAACCAAGATTTTGTCCGCTCCCATGAGTTGAACGGACCGTAGAACTGGTCGGCGCCGTAGGGTTTGTCGGCGTATCCCAACATCAGCGTTGATTGGCCAAGTCCGGTCTGCGCGCGCGTGGTAGAGAAAAGCGTGAAGCTCCGGTAATCACGGTCCGGGCGGAAGCCGCTCGAGAAGTCGCGTTCGCCGTCGAGTTGGCTGTCTACTTTTTTCCAAAGTAGTGCTGCCGATCCACTTTGCTGATTGACACCGAAATTTCCCACCGCCGTGCCCACACGCAGATCAGAGTGATCGGGTGACGCGGTAATGACGTTGAGCGATCCCGCCATAGCATCCGAGCCGTACAAAGTCGAGCCCGCGCCGCGCAGTACCTCAACCCGCGCCACCGAATCGGTGGGAAGAGGTAAATCCATGTCGTGGTGCGCGCTTTGCACGTCATCCATACGGAGGCCATTTACCAGCACCAGCGCCTGTCCGAAGGTTGAGCCACGGATCGAGAAGTCGCCCTGGACATCATTTGGCGCGCGCTGCCGCAGGTCGACAGAAGGGGCAAGTTCAAGAGCGTCGACCCAGCTCTTGTATAGAGAATTGTCTTCGCGAAGTTCGATCACAGTGACCGAACGATCGATCTCGGTCTCCGGAAGGGGCTCAAAAGTTCCGGTCACAACCACCGTGTCAGATTGCGCCTGTGGCCGTTGCGCTTTGGGCTTGGAAACATCGCCCGGTGTGGCTTGGGCGAGCAACTGCATGATCAGCAAGGGAATGATCGCAAAGCCACGCAGCAGGAAATTCAATCTGCCTCCGGACTAAAGTCAAGCAAGTTATTGAACGAAGTATGTAAGAGGAATCGGATATGTGATTGCAAAAATTCCGTTTATGGAAAGCAGAATTTTTTCTCCGAGAATTCAAAATTCCACAGCCCCTCGGTTGTATCATGGAGATATCACCCGCCACAAAGGATGTAATCAGCCATTCGGTTGTTGCGTCAATGTGTGGCCACACCATTCGACGATGAAGGAGTAGAAAATGGCTAGAGCAAAGACCCCCCGAACGAGCAAACCAAAAGCAGAAAACAAAGTGCTGCACATGCCGGAAAATGGCGGAAATGGCGCCGAACTGGAATTGGAGATCCGACTGCGTGCTTATGAGATTTACGAGCAGCGTGGATACACTAACGGCCGTGCCGAGCAGGATTGGTTCGACGCTGAGCAGGAAGTGCTGGCGCGCCACGGAAAAGAGCAACATACTGCCTGATCGGTACCAACGATTTTTTGAGCCTCTCAGGTACGGCGTACTATCATGCAGAGGCTCCTTTGCCTGAAATTCTTATCGTCGACGACAACCCCACGCATTTAGGTGTGCGTGAAGCAGTGCTCCGCGGGGCCGGTTTTTCGGTCGTGACTGCTTACAGTGCGGAACAGGCGCTCGATATTCTTAAGGACCGCGCCATCAGCAAGGGACTGCGAGCTATCCTCACCGACCATGTCTTACCGGGCGCGAGCGGGGATGTGTTCGTGCGCGAGTTACGAAATCTCAGTCCGTCCGTGCCGGTGCTTGTGATCACCGGCATGGATGAGGCTGAACCGGAATACGCCGGCTTGGGCGTGAGATTTCTGCACAAGCCCTGCGCACCCGAAGACTTGATTTCGGAAATTCGGCGTGCCATCGGCAGGCATCACAGAAAAGCCGCGTAAATTGACCAGCCTTTGTACCTATCACCGCATATCCTTAAAATGGGCAAAACTTGCATTAATGCCTTCGTGCGGTTGCCACGGGTGTGTAAGTCTGAAAAAATAGAGTGTCTACATGGCCACCCTTGGAAGTTTTGTGCTCGTCCTCGCCCTGGCACTGAGCGGATATTCCTTTCTCGCCGGATTGATAGCTCTCGTCAAACGGCCGAGTTCCGAGGAATTAAGCGAGACGGCACGGCGGGCGGGCATTGCCAGCTTCGGCGCCGTCCTGATCGGCGCGGTCCTGCTGGTCAGCGCAGCCTTTCGCAATGATTTCTCGATCGCCTATATTTTTCACCATAGCAACCGCGACCTTCCCCTTCCCTACAAGTTTGCGGTGCTGTGGTCGGGGCAGGAGGGCTCACTTCTTTTCTGGTCGCTGCTGCTTTCCGGTTACGGCCTGGTCCTGAGACTTCGCCACAAAACTGATCAAAGGCTGTTTGCTTATGCATCTGTGGTAATTGCCGCGGTCCAGGTCTTCTTTTTTCTCTTACTCAATTTTGCCGCCAAGCCCTTCGAAATCATGCAGGGCCAATTGCCGGCCGACGGCAGCGGCCTGAATCCGCTGTTGCAATATCCCGAGATGGTGATACATCCGCCGATGCTGTATCTCGGATACGTCGGATTCACCGTGCCGTTCGCCTTCGCACTGGGTGCGCTGGCAATGAAGTACCCCGGCGATAAGTGGATTCACATCACCCGCCGCTGGACCATGGTGACCTGGGGCCTTCTGACGCTTGGGATTCCACTCGGCGCGCACTGGGCTTATTACGTACTCGGCTGGGGAGGTTATTGGGGTTGGGACCCGGTCGAGAATGCGTCACTGATGCCGTGGCTCACCGGCACGGCTTTCCTGCACTCGGTCATGATGCAGGAAAAACGGGGCATGCTGAAGACCTGGAACATGTGGCTGATCTTCTCGACATTCATGCTCTCAATCTTCGGCACGTTTCTTACGCGAAGCGGGGTAGTGAATTCGGTGCATGCGTTTGCGCAAAGCTCGATCGGGGATTGGTTCGTTACGTTTCTGGCGATCATCCTGGTCGTCTGCATTTATTTCTATTGGAAAAATCACAATTATCTGAAGAGCGACCATAAGCTCGAGTCGCTAATCTCACGTGAGTCGAGCTTCCTTTTCAACAACTGGTTGTTCCTGCTGATCTGTTTCACGGTGTTGTGGGGAACGCTGTTTCCGGTGCTTTCGGAGTGGATACAAGGTCACAAGATCACCGTCGGGCCTCCATTCTTCAATAGCGTTGCCGTGCCGTTCGCCTTGCTTCTGCTGTTGCTGACCGCAGTCGGCCCCCTACTCGCCTGGCGCAAGACTTCCCTTGAAAGCCTGAGGCGAAACTTTTTATGGCCTGCACTGGGCGCGGTTGTGGTCGGCATTTTCCTTATGGCTACGCCGCCGGCATGGGGCTCGTTTTTTGGAATGCGCCCGTGGAGGGACTCCGCATATTTTTACTCGTTAATGGCCGCCATGTTAGGTGCGATGGTGGTGCTGACCGTGGCGTCGGAATTCATTCGCGGGGGACTCGTAATTTCCCGGCATACCGGACGCGGCCTGCCCACATCGATGGTGCAGTTGTGGCACCGCAACACCCGCCGTTACGGCGGATATATCGTCCACGTGGGAATTGCTCTCATCTTCATCGGAGTGCTGGGCACGCCATTCAACCAGAGCGCGGAAAAGGAAATGGGGTTTGGCGACAAGCTCACCGTCGGTCCATATACCCTGGTTTGCCAGTCGTACACGCAGGAGGAAACCCCAAATTACACCGCTGATCTTGCCATCATGCAGGTGTTCAAGAACGGAAAGCAGATCGATACGCTTTATCCGGAGAGCCGGTTTTATGCTTCCACGCAACAACCGCAGCATATTCCGACCGTGCGCTCTACCTTGCTGGAAGACCTCTATGTCGTCTATGAAGGCCAGAACTTTGATACCGGGCGGCCCATTATCAAAGCCCATGTGAACCCGCTAGTTTCCTGGATATGGATCGGCGTTCTGGTAATGATTTTCGGGACTGCAACTGCGCTAGTGCCGAATGCTACAGCTCCGGTGCGGGCTGCGGTCACCGAGCATGCTGGCGCAAAGGTCGGCGTAAGGCCTGCCCCAGTTGGAGCGGGAGACTGATGAAATACATTCTTGGAATCTCGCGCTTTCGTTTAGTGAGTGCCCTGCTCGCCGGGACTATTGTCTTGATGGGCGCGGGCGACGACTCCACCCGCATCGAGCGGCTTGGCCATCAGATGGTGTGCGTTTGTGGCGCGTGCAATCAGTATTTGCTCGACTGCAACCACGTTGGGTGTGCTTACTCCACTCGGATGCGAAGCGAGTTGACGTCAGCCGTCGATAAGGGCCAGAGCGACAGCAGCGTGCTGCAATTTTTTGTACAGAAATACGGCGCGACCGTGTTGGCGGCGCCGACGAAGACGGGATTCGATAGCGTGGCTTGGATCATTCCATACGTGGTGCTCATTCTCGGCGTGAGCGGAGTGGGTCTGCTGGTACGCAGTTGGAGAGTCCGTTTGGCTGTGCCTTTGAGGTCGACCAGCCCAGCACCAGGTCCGTCAGATCTGGACCGGTTCCGCGAACAGGCGCGCAAGGAGACGGAACCGTGATCCCGATCATGTGCCTGGCAGTTACCGCCGCGGCGCTTTACTACATTTTTGATTTGCCGGAGTTGCTGGTTGCAGGGCCGGAGCAGACCCGCGCTGCATTTTTGCGCGAGCGCAAAGAAGCGGTCTACGAAAACCTGCGCGACCTGAACTTCGAATACAACGCCGGCAAGGTCCCAGATACGGATTATCTGAGTATGAAGAGTTCGCTTGAAGACGAAGCAGCAGGACTGCTGGCAGAAATCGCGCAGATTGAATCGGGCACGGTTCTCATGAAAGGACGACCTTGAAGGCCCTATTACCGATCGGGAAGGGCACGGCTTTCAGCCGCGCCGACCATCGCTTCCCGTTTGTTTTCGGCACGAGTGAAACTCGTGCCCTTCCCGTTGGTTCTCGCCCACAGGTCATCCCTTTCAGCGCGGCTGAAACTCGTGCCGTTCGCGTTGGTTTTCGCCCGCAGGCCATTGCCTTCGCCGCTGCCGTTTTTTTTCTACTTGCACCGGCGCTTCACGCCGCGACGCTCTCCGGCACCGTCACTAATGGCACCACCAGCAAACCTTCCGCAGGAGACGAGGTCATCCTGATCAAGCTGGCCGCCGGAATGGAAGAGGTTGGTCACGCCAAGACCGACGCCCAAGGCAAATTCAGTTTCAGCTTCGACGACAATAGCGCGCCACATCTCGTGCGCGCGGTCCATCAAGGCGTGACTTACCATGCGCCTGCGCCTCCGGGGACGACCACGGTGGAGGTTCAGGTTTACAACGTCAACTCCAAACTCGCCGACGTCCACCAGGTTGCCGATGTGATGTACATCCAAGCTAAAGCGGGCAGTCTGGGTATAACCCGGATTTTCGCAGTTGACAATACATCGAAGCCGCCGCGCACGCAGATGAACGACGCCAATTTCGAGTTCTACGTTCCCGAGGATGCGCAGATCGATGCGGCTGAGGCGCAGACCGCGGGGGGACAGAGCGTCAACGTTCAACCAACGCCGCAGGCACAAAAGGGCCGCTACGCATTTGTTTTTCCGCTGCGCCCCGGGCAGACGCAGTTCCAGGTCAGCTATCACTTGCCGTATGCGGGTAAACGGACCATCGATCCGCGGATAATCTACTCGCTGCAACATTTTGTGGCAATCCTGCCGAAGTCGATGACGTTCTCGCCTGCGAAGAGTGGAGTGTACGAGGGCCATCCACCGCCTGATCAGCCGGATGGCATCGCGCAAATCGCCAATAATCCTGATCCCGGGCAGAAATTGTCGTTTGAAGTTTCCGGTACTGGTGTGTTTCAGAGCCAGGAGCAGGCGTCGAATGGCGGCGAAGCGGCACCAGACAATCGCCCGGGCGGCGGACTCGGCACGCCGATTGAAGCGCCCGATCCGCTCGATAAGTACCGAGCGTTTATTCTCGCCGGACTGGGGTTGGTGCTGGTTGCCGGAGCGGTCTATACGGTAAATCGCGGCCGAACAAAACAACAGACGGCGGTTGCGATGCTTAACGCTTCTGCGCCTCTCCTGCCTGCGACGACCACCGCCCCCGCAAGTTCCAACGCTCCCACCGCGCTGCTTGCGGCCCTAAAAGAAGAAATCTTCCAGCTGGAACTCGAACACAAGCAAGGGCAAATTTCCGATCAGGAATACGCCAAGACCAAGGCAGCGCTGGATGAGACACTAGCGAGAGCTATCAAGCGCAGCAGGTAGGTGCCACCCCGGGTTGTAAAGTTGATGCGAAAAGCTAACGCCTCTCCGCTCGGGTCTTGACTTCGCCTTATATTCGCCTACAATTCAGTCATGGCTATCACCAAGCGTCAGCGGCAGGTGTATGACTTTATCGCGGACTTCGTGCAGCGCAACCAGTTCACTCCGTCATTCCAGGAAATCGGCGACGGTTTAGGGTTGAGTTCGCTGGCGACAGTCCACAAGCACATCACCAATCTTGAGAAAAAAGGCCTGCTCAATCGCGACTACAATCGCAGCCGCTCGATTGATCTGCTCCCTCCCAAAGGCCGCCTGAAGCAAGCCATGTCGGTGAACACTGGCATGGTGCTGCCGCTGTTAGGAAGGATTTCCGCCGGCCAGCCGATTGAAGCCATTGAGCGTCCGGAAACTATTTCTCTCGCGGACTTTGTGCGTTCCAAGGAAGTTTTTGTGCTCGAGGTGCGGGGCGACTCGATGCAGGACGAAGCCATCCTTGATGGCGATTACGTGCTGGTTGAGAAGACCAAGATCGCTCACAACGGCGACATCGTAGTCGCGCTGGTGGAAGGTTCCGACGCGACCCTCAAGCGTTTTTATCGCGAAGGCGAAAAGGTCCGGCTGCAGCCGTCAAACTCGAAAATGAAGCCGATCATGGTCCACGCAAGGGATGTTGATATTCAGGGCAGGGTCATCGGGGTACTCAGGAAGTACTGAAAAACTCGTTCCGTTTCGCCTGGGCTCCTAGAACCAGTCGCTTCGGTACGCTATCCACCAGCTCAATACGCCAATGGGTATGGTTGCCGCCAGCGCCCACCACACCGGCAGGACAACGTCAGCGATAATTCCCAGGACAGCAAAAAGTATCCAGAAGATTTTGCGTTCCACGATGTTATGGCCACTCCGTTAATCAGCTGAGGGTGACGAAATTTCCGCGAGGAATAAATGGCCGGTCCGCGATCTGGCCGTCGAACTTCTCTCCCCATCGTCCTGGAAGAGCCGTTCCGCAATCTGGACAGCAACCGTTCGGAGTCAGGCGGTATTCCTCAATAAAGTATCCGTAACGCCGGATGAGAGTGTGCCCACAGCTCTGGCAGCAAGTATCTTCGAGATCGCCGACCTCGCCGGGCAGATTCCCCGCGTAAATGTACCGAAGCCCAGCTGTCTTCCCGATTTCGGCCGCGCGCATCAGGTCTTCGGGACGAGTGTTATCCGGGTCAGCCATTTTGTAATCTTTGTGGAAGGCAGTCACGTGCCAGGGAATGTCGGGCGAAACACCAACCAGGAATTCGGCAAGCCTGCGAAGCTCGTCATCTGAGTCATTGAATCCCGGAATCAGTAAGGTGACGATCTCGACCCAGATGTCCATCTGGTGAAGGCGGCGTATGGTGTCAAGGATTGGAGCGATGCGGCCGCCCAACTGGCGATAGTGCCGGTCATCGAAACTCTTCAGGTCCACTTTGTAGAAATCGATCCAGGGCCGTAAATATTCGAGCACTTGCGGAGTGCCGTTTCCATTGGATACGAACGCAGTCTTAAGCTCTGCTGCTTTGGCTTCCTTGAAAATTGCGACCGCCCACTCAGCGGTGATCAACGGCTCGTTGTAGGTGCTGACCAGAACTTTTGCGCCCTGGCGCAGTGCGTCCCGCACCAGCAACTCGGGAGAAGCTTCTAACGGCGGAGAAATGGCGTTCGGATCACGCAAAGCCTGCGACGTCACCCAGTTCTGGCAATACGAGCAATGCAGGTCACATCCCAACATGCCGAAGCTGTAGGCAAGCGCGCCGGGAAAGGCATGAAAAAATGGTTTCTTCTCGATGGGATCGCATTGCACTCCGCCGACGTAGCCCCATGGCACGTAGAGCTTCCCGCCCTGGTTGTAGCGGACTTTGCATACCCCGGCTTGTCCTTCAGCAATGGGACAGCAGTGTCCGCAGGCGAAGCAGCGAATACGATTGCGCTCAATCGGTTCCCACAACCCGCCTTCGCGGACGTGCTGGTTCAGAATGTCGCGGAGGGAAGACATCTGCTTTTATTTTAGTCCCTTGAGAAAATTGCAGGACTAAACTCCAGGGGCAGGAGCGGTAGACGCGCGAACGACGATTTCCGGCTGCACTGAAATTTCGCGCGGCTGATCTTTTTCGCCTTCGATGCGGGAGATCAATATTGCCACTGCGATCTCACCCATCTTCTGCAACGGCTGGCGCACCGTAGTCAGGCTTGGGTGATGGAAAGCGGCGGCGGGAATATCGTCAAAGCCTACTACGGATATATCCTGGGGCACACGGAATCCGGCTTCCTGGAAAGCTCGAATCGCACCGATTGCGGAAATGTCGTTATAGGCAAAAAGGGCGGTAAACGGCTTGTGCTTCTCCAACAACTGCTTGCCGTAGGGATAGCCGACGTTAGGACTGGAGTCCGTGGAATCGATCTGAACCACAAGTTCCGGATCGAGTTCGATTGCCATCTCGCGGGCGACCGCCTGCACGGCATTCCATCTGTGGTTGGAGTCCGCGCTTTCCGGATGACCTCGCAGGATCGCAATCTTCCGGTGGCCCAGGTCACGCAGATGGCCGAGGGCCAATTGGGCCGCAGAGTGATGGTCAAGCACAATATTGGTTACACCCTCGTTGTCCATGTGACCGGGAACGGCAACCGCTGGAACTGGAAGTGAATGAGCAAGGTTGTAATCAACCGTGATAATTCCCTCAGCGCCCCGCTGCAGCAGCAACCGGCAATAGCGCTCAAAAAGTTGGGGATCGTGGCGATGCACGCCGGTCAGGAAGAAATAGTCCTTTTGCCGGGCGCCGCTTTCGATTCCGGCGATGACGCTGGAGCCGTAACCGTCTCCGATTTCGTGCGCCATTACTCCAATAGTCAGCGTGCGCCGTTTGCGCAACGACCGGGCAAAAAAGTTTGGACGGTAGTCCAGCTTTGTAGCAGCGGCGAGGATCCGCTCACGCGTGTGCTTGGGAATGTGCTTGGCCGAAGGGGCGTCATTCAGGACGGCGGAAACAGTCCCCGCTGACAACCCCAGGTGCGCCGCGACAGCCTTCAAGGTCACGACGGTGCCGTTGGAGTTGCCTGCTTTCTTTTCTTCGCTCATAAGCTGCTTGCTGGTGGCAAGACTTCCCGCTGGGACCGATCCCGCTGATGGGGCTTCATTATATACAAGGTGAATTGTGGAATCCGGATCAGGCGTGGAGAAGCCGGGTGTGGCGCTGGTTAGCGCTCCTCAAAACAGCTCAGAAGGGCTGATAGGGAGGCGATCCGTAACGATGCTGGGAAATCAAGTGGATGATTGGGTAGGCATAGCCTGCGATCAGGATCACGATTGCAATGATTGTCCACAGGCCGTAGCGGTCCCAGATGCTGGGAACCGGCGGCCGCAATGAAGTGGCAAATTCAAAAAGCGGGGCGGGAACCCGTTTGCCTGACAGCCAAGTCGCAGCCACAACAATGACATACGACCACGCGCTGATGAATAACAGCACCGCGCCAACCGCGGCGATCTGAGTCAACGTGTGCCAATGGGCACCATCGGTGCCAGGTAGCGAAGCGCTGTATACCCTCCGGGGAAGTCCTCGCAATCCAGCAATGTGATAGCTGGTACTGAAGAGCACCATCCCGGCAAACCACAAGTATGGTTGGGCTTGGGCTAGCGGACGCAGACGAAGCTGTCGTCCCGAGATGCGCGGCATCAGCCAGTAGGTCGCGCCCATAAACGTCATGGCCACGGTTGTACCAAGGGTCACGTGGAAGTGGCCCATGATCCACGCGGTGTTATGCACCATGGAGTTCATCGCGTACGCCGCGTTGATGGCTCCTCCAAAACCGCCGAAGGCAAAAGCAATAATTGCCAGGGCACAGGAAGCAAAGAACGGGTCTGACCATGGAAGCCGGCCTAGCCAATTAAACAGGCCCTTTGCGCCTTTCATGCGTCCGGCAACTTCAAGCGAAGCAATGATGGTGAAAGTGGTCACAAAGCTGGGATACATCACAGAAAACGTGAGCACGGTATGGGCAAGCTTCCATCCTGCGCTGATGCCGGGATCCGTGAACTGATGATGAAAACCCACCGGCACCGACAGCAGCACGAACATGATGAACACCACTCGTCCCAGGGTGTCACTGAACAGCTTGCCTCCTGCAACTTTGGGAAGCACGGTGTACCAGAGCACGTAGGCTGGCAGCAGCCAGAAATAAACCAGAGGATGACCGAACCACCAGAAGTAAGTGCGGGCCAATAAGGGATCGATGGTCTTGACCCAATGTAGTGACCATGGGATGAGCATTCCCAGAACTTCAATCGCGAGGCCGGCCGTGGCCAAGTACCAGATGATGATGGTCGCGAGCATGCCGTGGATTGACAACGGAGTCGGCAACTCGCGGGTTTCGTGACGCCACGAGCGGTAGCTGGCTATCATCACTCCGCCCCATATCCAGGAACCAATCACCAGGCAGGTTGCGCCAATGTAAAACAGCGGATGCGCCTGCAGCGGCGGGTAGAACGTATAGAGGACGGTGCTTTGCCCACGCAGAATGGTGACCGCAGCGGCGGTGGAACCAGCAGCCGCGAGCCAGAAAGCGAACCAGGCGAAGCGCTGTCCAATAACGCGGCCCAGTTCCTCCTGCGCAAGCACGTAACCGAGTCCCATAATGAAGAACGTCGTGAACACCAGCGCCATTAAAACGCCGTGGGCGGTCACGGAAATGTAATAGAGAGATTCGCTGCGCCCGGGAAACTGGATATCGGCAATAGACAATGCCTGCAGCACGCCCATGGCGGAGGCGACGGCAAAGGCTGCGACCGCGACACCGATATGGCTTCCGGCAAGAGTGTAGCGTCCGTTCATTCCCTTGCCCCCGGCGGATTTACCACCAGTATGCCAACCATGTTGTGGTGCAGCAGGCCACAATATTCGTTGCAGCCGATGGTGTAGGTCCCAGGCTTGGTGAAAGTCACGGTGAACTGGCTGACGTAACCGGGAAGCGCCATCGCGTTTGCGTTGGTGCCGACAATTTCGAATCCGTGGTCGACGTCGGCGCTGGTAAGACGAAAGGTCACAGGCTGATTGACGGGAACTTCAATGGGGTTCGGGCTGAAGGAGAACATCTGAGCAACGACGCTGACCACCACAGCGCCGTCGGGACGGACGACGACCGCAGGATTACTGAATTCTGGCGAATCAGCAAGCGCGCCAGGATCAATGGTCTCCATGTGGCTGGGAGGATGCACGGCGCTAGAGGCTGCCATGCCGAGCAGCGTACCAACAAAAATCACAATCAGGCCCACTGCAGCCCACATCCAAATCCGCTCATACAACTCAACATGCATGCGTGCACCGCCTCAAGGATGCAGAGCTCCGCGCTGGAGGAACATATAGAAGTACATGGCCAGCCACCCCAGCAGGAACAGTGAGCCGAAGATGATGACGATGGCAAGAGTGCCACGAGGATGGCCGAGATCCTCCTCGTTCGCGGCGTCGGGCAGCCGGGAAGACCCAGATGAATTTTCAGCAGGAGACATTCCAGCAGTGAGACGGCAGAATGCTACCGCATAACTCAGGCAGTCGCAAGCAACTTTCACGGGTCTTTCCCTTAATGGGAAAACCTTGTCGGTTACAGCTGCAGCCGTGCGCGCATTGAGGCGAAGCCATTCTGCATTTGTAAATGGAAGCCGAGGGCTTTGCTGATCACCTGCATGGCCAAGTTGTCAGCCATCATCTCCGAAGTGAGAGCACGAATACCTTCTTCGCGGGCGACCCGAACGGCGCGGCGGAGCAGTTCTGCACCCAAGCCTCGACCCTGATACGCGTCGGTCACGAGCACGGCAACTTCGGCTTCATCGGTTGCAGCGGCGCGGTTCAAGCGTCCCACGCCCACGATCTGAGGGCCTGCGGAACCCTTGACCTCCGCGACCAGCGCCAGCTCGCGGTCGTAATCGCCGAAACAGATGCGGATCAAGCGCTCATGAGCAATGCGTGTCTTCAGACTCAGCGAACCAAAATATCTGAGATAGACGCTACGATCGGAGAGGGTTTCATGGAACTTGACCATGAGCGGCTCGTCTTCCGGACGAATCGGGCGAATGGTGACCGCGGTGCCATCCTTCATCGCCCAATCCCAGACATACTGCACTGGATAAGGCCGGATGGCGGGCTTCGGCAGGCGATCTTCGGTCATGTCTTTGCCGAACAGCACCACGCGTGCGTCGAGCGCAAGCAAGCGATCGGAGGAAACCAGTAATGGGTTGATGTCGATTTCTGAAATCCAGGGCTGCTCGACCACCAACTGGCTGAAGCGCACCAGAAGTTTTTCAAGTTCAACGAAGTTCACCGGCTTCCGGCCGCGCACGCCTTTTAGGGCGGTAAAGATCCGTGTCTGCTCCATCATGCGCTGCGCCAGAGTGGTGTTTAGCGGCGGCAGAGCGAGAGCACGGTCCTTATAAACTTCAACCAGCTGTCCGCCGGAACCGAAGAGCACAACCGGCCCGAACTGCGCGTCCACGCTGCTGCCCAGGATCAGCTCGTATCCCGCGGTCCGCACCATCGGCTGGACGGTTACGCCTGAGAAGTGCTCAGGGCCGGCCTTTTGCGAAACGCTGATCAGAATTTCCTGGTAAGCGCGGCGCACTTCAGCCGCGTCAGCTAGGTTGAGTTTGACGCCTCCGACATCGGTCTTATGGGTGATGGTTTCAGAAAAAAGCTTGAGCACAACCGGGTAGCCAATGTTGCCGGCGTGATCTACAGCTTCGTCTTCGTTGCGGGCCACACGAGTATCGACGGTGGGGATGCCGTATGTAGAGAGGAGCTGCTTGGATTCATGTTCATTCAACAGGAAGCGTCCGTGGGCACGCGCGTCCTGAATGATGGCTCGCGCCTTATCGCGCGAGGTGCTCTCGTTATCACCTGTAGCCAAAACTGGGGTTTCATAGAGGCCGCGCAAGTTATAGCTGTACCGGGCCATGAAGCAGAAGACCCGGGCGGCGGTATCGGGATAAGGGAATAGAGGGATCCCGGCATTGTTGAGTATTGGCTTGGCCTCGGTTACACTCTCGCCCCCCATGAAACTGGCGAGCAGCGGCTTGTTACCCTGCGCGTAAGGCGTCAGCTTTTCGGCAACCTCGGCGGGATTGGTCATTCCCTGCGGCGCCAGCACAACCAGCAGCCCATCGCTGTTCGGATCTTTGGCGGCGATATCGAGGGCCTTCGCGTAACGCTCGGCATCCGCATCTCCCAGGATGTCGATGGGATTGTTGTGGCTCCAATGGCTGGGTAGAAATCCGTCTAGGGCGCTTAATGTCTGGTCCGCTAAGGGAGCAAGTTCGCCGTTCATGGCAATGAGTGCGTCCGTGGCGAGAACTGCCGGACCTCCAGCGTTAGTCACGATTGTCAGGCGCGGGCCTTTTGGACGCTTCTGCTTGCTCAACACGTCTGCCATATAGAACAGGTCAGCGATGTGCTGCACCCGGAGAACTCCGCAGCGGCGAAACGCGGCATCGAGGACTTCGTCGCTTCCTGTGAGCGCGCCGGTGTGAGACGCTGCAGCCTTTGAAGCCGCTTCTGATTTTCCCGCTTTAATTACGATAATCGGCTTGCTCAGAGCCACTTCGCGGGCGGCGGAGAGGAACGAGCGCGCATCACCGACGGACTCCATATAGAGCAGAATGCTGTGAGTGTTTGGGTCCTCGCCATAGTGGCTAAGCAAGTCGCCCCAGCCCACGTCGAGCATGGACCCGGTTGAGACGATTCCGCTGAAGCCGACCTCCTGTGGAATCGCCCAGTCCAGAATGGCTGTCAGCAGTGCGCCGCTTTGGCTCAGAAATGCGACGTTGCCGGGCTTGGGCGTGCGCTTGGCGAAGGTCGCATCGAGCCCGATGACCGGGTTCATGATTCCCAGGCAGTTCGGACCGATTACCCGAGTGCTGCCGCGACGCAGGTGCTCACGAATCCGTCTCTCGAGTTCCGTGCCTTCTGCCCCGCGTTCACGAAATCCGGCGGATATGACGACCACGGCTTTGACGCCGGCGTCTACGCACTCTCCAATGATGTCGGGGACCGTCGTCGCGGGAGTTACCACGATGGCTAAGTCCAATGGTTCTGGAAGCTTCGCGACACTCGGGAACGCCGGCACGCCAAGCACTTCGCTGCGCTTGGGATTCACCGCATAGATTTTTTTTGCCAGCTGGCCGCTGGTGAGATTCAGCAGAACGGTGCGTCCGACACTGCCTTGCTTGTCGGTTGCGCCTATCACCGCCACGTTCTTGGGAGAAAAAAACGCGTCCAGACCTCTTCCGATCGAGGGTCGAAGAGATGTTGCAGTGGTTATGCTCATGGTCCCAAGTGCCACGATGCCTCCTTAAGAATGGACAGATATGAGAACAGACTCCATTGTCCATTATTCAGGAGTAACACTAAACAGGCGAGATCACTTTGGACTGTGACTAAGATCACAGCCCAGCTGTTCAACTGGCCAAGGCGGTGAATGGTAAGGAATCGGCGTCCCGTTCCGCACGCAGTTCGGCAATACGTTGCAGCAGCCAGTCGCGAACGGTCAGCTCGGTCTCCTCCCGCGTGCCGTATCGGTAAAGAGAGTCGACAGTGACGCCATCGGAAGTGAGCTGAATATAACGGCATGGCACTTCTTCATTTTGAGAGTCCAGCGGAACGAATCGCATCAGCCAGCAATCTTTGCACTGGTGGGGACTCGCTGAATCGGCGAAGTTCGGGCAGCTGGGAGTTTCCTCGAAAACGTATGGGCGGCGCCAGCGTGAGAAAGTTGAAGCGCGATAGCCGCCGCGCTCGAGGAAATTCAATTCCGCTTGCAGGGTTCGGAGCATAACTTCACGATTAAGAAGCACTGGGAGAACCTCTGTCCTAGACTCACAGGTTTCGGAACAGCGCACTAGGCGCGACATCACACAGTTACGTGACACTGGTCACAAGCGCAGTTGTGATCTCTGTCACAACTTGCGGTACTTCGTGGCACAGCCAGCCGGCAGAGAAGTGACCTAACATCTGCCACATGGAACCTACTCTTGCCGGCGGCTGTCACTGTAGTTTGAGCTGTGGCGATCAATTCGCGAGCGCCGCTCGCGAGACCCGATTCACGGATTTCGCTTCCCTCAAGCCTCGTGACTTCGATCAGCGTCCAATGTTGGTGATCTGGGAGATGACCCAGGCCTGCGACCTGAAATGCGCGCACTGTCGCGCGAACTCGCGGCCGCAGCGGCATCCGTTGGAGCTTTCAACCGCTGAAGCCTTCCACCTTATCGATCAAATCGCCTACATGAGGGTACCGCTGTTTGTGCTGACCGGAGGCGATCCGCTGAAACGGCCTGATCTGCTGCCAATTGTGCAATATGCGTGCAAGCGTGGGGTGCGGACATCGTTGACTCCGAGCACCACGCCACTGCTGGTGAAAGACGCGGTTTTCGAACTCGAGAAAAGCGGGTTGATGCGGCTGGCGATAAGTCTGGATGGTTCGACTGCCGAGCTGCATGACGGATTCCGTGGCGTACCCGGCTCTTACAAGCGGTCGCTTGATGCGATCAAGTGGTGCCATGAAGCGGAGCTTCCGGTACAGGTGAACACGACAGTATCGCGCCGCAATATAGATGACCTGGACAGAATGATCGAATTGCTGGTCCAGTCGCGAGTGGTGCTGTGGAGCGTATTTTTTCTGGTTCCGACAGGGCGCGCCCAATTGGCAGATCTGTTGACCGCGGAAGAGCACGAACAGGTCTTCGCGAAACTGTACGAAGCCTCAAAGCGGGTCAAGTTTCACATCAAAACCACTGAAGGCCAGCACTATCGCCGTTACGTCCTGCAGCAGAAAGCGAAGAGTCCGTTAGCAAAGTCCGAGGAAAGTTTGATCGCGGGCGCGCCCAGGGGCGTGAATGACGGCAAGGGATTTATGTTCGTCAGCCACACTGGGGACGTTTATCCCAGTGGATTCCTGCCGGTCTCGGCTGGAAACGTGTTGTGGGAGCCGCTCGCAGAAATTTATCAGAATGCACCGCTGTTTCTCGCGCTGCGTGACAGTTCACAACTGAAAGGCAAATGCGGGCGCTGCGAATACAAAGAAATCTGCGGCGGATCAAGGGCACGGGCGTTCGCGATCGCTCACGATCCATTGGCGCAGGAGCCATGCTGCGCATACCAGCCACAGGCTTAAGCCGTAAGATTTGACGCCTGATGGGCTGCAACCATCGCCTGGCCCAGGCTAATACCTCCATCGCCCGCCGGTACGTCGTTCTGGGTGAAAACCTCAAAGCCACTTGCCCCGAGTCGCGATACAAGGCGCGTTGTTAAGTACAAGTTGTTGAAGGTCCCGCCGCTCAGGCATATCCGCTGCAGCGAAGTCAGTTCGCGGAGGCGCTCAGCGAGCTGCACTAAGAGGTTCACCAGACCCTCGTGGAACTTTCTGCTAATCTCGCGGACCGGCAATAAATTGTGGACATCCCGGATTAATGCCTCGAACATCGGCCGTGTACTGATAATCAAGCTACCTTCTTTAGGCAGCAAGTCGAACTGATAAGCGGCGTCTAGCAGTCTTTCTTCGGGCTTTGCCTTTGCGCGAGCGGCTGTCCTGGCGCGCTTTGCAAAGGCTGCACGATCTTTAAGATCGAATTGTGCAGCCATTTCCAGTTCGATTGCAGCCTGCGCCTCAAAGCTTACCTTCTGGCGAACTCTCGCGATCGCCGCCACTGCGTCGAAGAGGCGCCCACAGCTGGAGGTCACCGGCGAGTTGATTCTGCGTTCGAGCGCTCGCAGAAGCACATCGAGTTTGGAACGCGGCACTGCTTCGAGAAAAGGAAGCCTCGTTGTCACGATGTTGTTGCCGAAATGATGGACCAGATAGCTGACCGCCATGCGCCACGGCTCATGGATAGCAGCAGCCCCGCCTGGCATGGGGACATATTCAAAATGCGCAGCCCGCTCGAAATCTTTATATCCGGCAATCAGGACTTCTCCGCCCCAGATGTTGCCGTCGGTCCCGTAGCCGGTGCCGTCGAGGGCAAATCCGATGACCTTTCCCTCAAGATGGTTTTCAGCCATGCAGCTCGCGATATGCGCATGGTGATGCTGGACGCCGACGAGCGGCAGGCCAGCCTGACGAAGTGCCCACTTCGTGGAAAAGTAATCCGGGTGCAAGTCGCAAGCCAGAATTTCGGGACGAATCTCCAGGACTTTTTGAAGGTGCTCGATGGCTTCTTCAAAGAAGTTATAGCTCTCCAGGTTTTCCAAGTCGCCGACGTGCTGGCTGAGAAAAGCGTGCTTGTCCCTGGTCAGGCAAATTGTGTTCTTCAGTTCGCCTCCTACGGCAAGAATGGAGGGGACCTCATCACGCAGGAAAATTGGGATCGGCACGAATCCGCGCGAACGGCGAAGCTGTTGGGTTTTGTCTGCGCCTTTTGCGCGATCTCGCTTAGAGATACGGTTAGGACGCAGACGAAGGGTGCGCGGAGCTCTCATGGACGCCGCGGGCGATTCAGGAAGAACGCGCACTACTGAATCGTCACAGCGGAGGAGAATGTCGCGATTGTGCATCAGAAAAAAATCTGCAATTCCGCTGAGGCGCGTTAACGCCTCATCGTTTGCAATCGCAATCGGCTCCTCGCTCAGGTTACCGCTGGTCATCACCAGCGCACCAAATTGCCCATCGCTAAGCAAGAGATGCTGAAGCGGCGTGTATGGCAGAAAGACGCCGAGGTAGTGATTGCCAGGCGCAACATCTTCTGAAATCTTCCCGGCACGGGCGCGCGCGTCAGTCCTTCGCCGCAGCAAAACAATCGGCCGCTGAAAAGATTCGAGCGCCAGTTCTTCGGCTGCGCTGAATTCACAGATGCCCCGAGCTGTTGCCACATCCGGCACCATGATCGCGAATGGTTTGCCGACTCGCCGTTTGCGCTCCCGCAGCAAAGCGACTGCTGTTTCATTGGTCGCATCTACAGCGAGATGAAATCCGCCAAGACCCTTTACAGCCACGATGCGCCCAGCTTTTAACGCTGTAATTGTGGCGGCAGCGGGATCTCCAATGGCAAGCTTCCGCCCGTTGTTATCCCACAACTCAAGGTGCGGCCCACAGTCCCAGCACGCGTTGGGCTGTGCATGAAACCGGCGATTGAGCGGATTGTCATACTCTTCCTGGCAGATGGCACACATCTTGAAATCCGCCATGGAAGTACGGGCCCGGTCGTAGGGAATGTCGTGAATGATGGTGAACCGTGGGCCGCAATTCGTGCAGTTAATAAACGGATAGCGATAGCGCCGATCGCGCGGATCAAACATCTCGCGCAAACAATCGCCGCACGTGGCCACATCCGGAGAAACCAGAGTGCGAACGGTCTCTCGCGCGGCACTGTGGATTATCAAGAATTCGTGATCACCGTTGCAGGGGAGATCGGTCGCGACGACGGCAGTGATACGGGCCAGCGGTGGGGCATCGAGCAGTAGATGGGCGGCAAAGTCATCCACAGCCGATGCCGTCCCCTGCACTTCGATTGTCACTCCGGAAGAAGTGTTTCGAACCGCCCCGGTTAAAGAGCGTTCGGTTGCAAGCCGGTAAACGTGAGGACGGAAGCCCACGCCTTGCACGATGCCTGATACTTCGATCTGGCGGCGGATTTGCATAATGCTCTCAGGACAATGTTCCCGCCCGCGCGGTCGCTGTGCTCTTGCGGCGCTCCAGCCAGCCCAGCCAGTCGTTCAATCCAGTGCCCTTCGTGGAGGAGGTCCTGATGATCTGCATGCCGGGATGCACTCGGCGGGCATTTTCCTCGGCCTTATCGATGTCGAAAGGAACGTAGGGCAACAGGTCCATCTTTGTGATCACGAGCAATTCGGATTTAAAAAAAATCGACGGATACTTCAACGGCTTGTCTTCGCCTTCAGTCACGCTGAGCAAAACCACCTTCGCCGCCTCGCCTAGATCGTAGCTGGACGGACAAACCAGGTTTCCCACGTTCTCAAAAATAAGCAAATCAATTTCGTCGAGACGCCAGTCCGCCAGATGGCGTTCAATCATCCGCGCATCCAGATGACAAGTGCCCCCGGTCGTAATTTGCTTCACCGGAAATCCGAAGCGCCGCAACCGCGCGGCATCGTTCTCAGTTTGAATATCACCGGTAAGGACCGCCACGCGTTCGGACTTCGGCAGAGCATCGAGTGTTTTCTCCAGCAAAGCGGTTTTGCCCGAGCCCGGCGAACTGATCAGGTTCAAACAAAGGAGCCCGTTCTGGCGGAAACGCTCACGCAGTTCGGCGGCGATACGGTCGTTCTCGCTCAACACCTTCTTTTCAAGCGATACTCGGTTCATGTTCCTCCAGGTCCAGATAAGCGATCTCGATCTGGTCCCCGCTGACACATTCGTTTCGCGTGCTCTGGCACCCTGAGCAGCGAAAATCAAAATCTCTGATGTTGAATTCGGTTCCGCAATCCAGGCAGCGGTGCCGGCGTGGGCAGACTTCGATCTCCAGCTGCAGGCCTTCCAGTTCGGTCTGGTGGGTGAGAGCTTCAAAGGAAAACTTCAGGGCATCCGGATCTATGGCCGCGAGCTCTCCAATTCTTAAACCTACTTTGGTGGGTTTGGCGCCAGGGTGGCGAGTTGCCTCCGCTTCAACGGTGTGGATCACGGATTGAGCAATGCTGAGCTCGTGCATATATGACCGCTGCGTCCCTCACACGTTCACCTAGCAAATTCTCGGCAACTGATCGCCGGAAAGCATGTCCACAATGCGAGTCGTGCCCAGACTTGTGCGCATGGTGACCAAGCCGCGGTTCTTCTCGTTCACGGTTCCGATCACCTGTGACCGCTTTCCCAGCGGATGCTTACGCATTGTTTCAACGAGAGCGTCCGCCTGCTCCGGCGGGACGATCGCCACTAGCTTGCCCTCATTGGCCACATACAGCGGATCGAGGCCAAGCATCTCGCAAGCGCCCTTAACGTCGTCTCTCACCGCAATCGACCATTCATCAAGTTCGATACCAACATGCGATTGTGCGGCAATTTCGTTCAGCGTGCTGGAGAGTCCACCGCGGGTGGGGTCGCGCATGCAGCGGATCCCAGACGCAGCCTTCAGCATCTCGGCGACTAAGTTGTGCAATGCAGCGCTGTCACTCTCGATTGCACTCTCGAACTCAAGCCCTTCGCGCTGCGCAAGAATTGCGATCCCATGATCGCCAATCGTCCCGCTGAGAAGAATCTTGTCGCCGAGCTGGGCACGATCCGCGGAGAGCTCAAGCCCCGGCGGAACCACGCCGATTCCTGTCGTGTTGATGAACAGGCCGTCGCCCTTGCCTTTCTCTACTACTTTTGTATCGCCTGTGACAACGGAGACGCCAGCGTGCTCCGCTGCACGTCGCAAAGAACTGACCACGCGGCGCAATGATTCCATTGGAAAGCCTTCCTCCAGAATGAAGGCAGCGGTAAGAAATAATGGTTGCGCCCCACCCATTGCAAGATCATTGATAGTGCCGTGCACCGCCAGCGAGCCAATGTCACCGCCGGGGAAAAACAGCGGTTTGACTACGAACGAGTCAGTCGTCAGTGCGATTCTCGAGCCGTTAATGTTCACGATTGCCTGGTCGTCGAGCTTGGCCAGCGCGGGGTTATTAAAGGCGGGCAGAAAAATATCGCGAACCAATTCGGCGCTGAGTTTGCCGCCACTACCATGGCCGAGGAGAATGCGGTCGCGAGTATTCAGCGGCGCGGGACAACTGAGTTCGGTGATGGATTTGAGAGATTCAGGCATAAGCCGCCATCTTCTATACCGCCGATTTCGACAACGCGTTTTCTCCTGCGTGCCGGCGATAGTGATAATAGGCGGCGCAAGCCCCTTCAGCAGAAACCATAGGCGCACCCAGCGGATTCTCCGGCGTGCAGCGTATGGCAAATGCGGAACAGTCGGTCGGCTTCTTTAATCCCTGGAGCACCAGAGCGCTGATGCACTCGGCCGGCTCATCGGCAGAAATGAGCTCCAGATCAAAAATCCGGTTGGCATCGTAGTCCGCATATGCGGGTGAAAGTCGTAAGCCGCTCTGCGGGATCATGCCTAGGCCGCGCCACTTCTGGTCAGCGATTTCGAACACTTCGCGCATGATCTCCTGCGCGCGTTGGTTGCCTTTGTAGGTCACTGAGCGTACATATTGGTTTTCGATTTTCGCTTCGGTGCGTTCCAGTTGTCTGACCAGCATCAGCACAGATTCCAGCAAATCAACCGGTTCAAACCCGCCAACCACAATGGGGATATTGAAATCGCGTACAAGCGCTTCGTACTCGCCGTAACCCATGATGGTGCAAACGTGGCCGGGGGCGATGAAGCCTTGCACCCGATTTGCCCGAGACGCGAGCAAGGCTCGGATCGCGGGCGGGACAAGCACATGCGAAACCAGCAGCGACAGGTTAGTCAGCCCCTCGCGCTTAGCTTGCCATGCCGGCATGGCGTTTGCGGGCGCGGTAGTCTCGAATCCGATGGCGAGAAAGACGACTTTCCGCTGCGGATTCGCACGCGCGATTTTCACCGCTTCCATGGGTGAGTATGCAATCCGGATATCGGCGCCTTGAGCCTTGGCGCGAAACAGGTCTGAGTGTGAACCCGGCACCCGCAGCATGTCGCCGTACGAAACCAGAATGACTTCAGGGCGCAGCGCCAGCGCGATGGCTTTGTCGACGGTTTCGAGTGGAGTGACACAGACCGGGCAGCCGGGCCCGTGGACCAATTCAATCTGCTTTGGAAGGAGTTCATCCAGCCCGTAACGCATGATGGTGTGAGTCTGGCCGCCGCAGATTTCCATCAGCACCCAGGGCTTCGTGGTGCACTCGGCTACTTCCTTTGCAAGCGCAAGAGCTACGCGCGCATCACGATATTCGTCAAGGTACTTCATATCGGCCACTAAACAGAAACGCTCAACTGCCCTCCGGAGGCAGTTCGCCTTCGAGTATGCCTATCTCTTCCAGGAGCTGGTAAGTGCGCTCGGCTTCTGCGGCATCGACCCGGCTGATCGCAAACCCCACGTGCACCATGACGTAGTCCCCTTCCTTGGCTTCGGGAACAAAGTCGAGGTTAGCCTGGCGGATGATGCCACCAAACTCAACCCGGCCCATACGCAGGCCGTTGATTTGTTCGATAGACAGCACCTTTCCTGGTATGGCGAGGCACATAGAACTGCTTTGATTCTACAGCCCTGACCCGTGCGAAGTTTCAGGATTCGTGGAGAGGAATTTATTCTTCTCCGGGGTCATCCTCTTCCGGGAGAAGGCCAATCTCGTGGCTTCGCACCGTGTAGGTAAATTTCTGATCGTTCTGCGGGGCAAAGGTCACTCGCGATGGGCCACGCTGCCAAGCCGGAGCTGGACAGGCGGATCCGGGCGTATTGATTTCAGGCACATTGCTGATGGACTTCTTTAACAACGGCTTCCGTTTCCCGACTTGCGAGACGACGGCGTAGACACCCTTCCCATCGTCGGAGATCCCGCAATAGGCTACATAGTCACGAAACCACACCGCAGCCGAATAGTAGGAATCGAAGGCCGGGAGCGCTATCCCCTGCACCTTGCCGGAAACACGGTCGACCATCAGCCAGCCGCCGCGCTCCCAGCGCCAGCGCGGCGCGTTGCCATCCTGCTCGAGAGAGTCGTTGAGACGATACATTCTCTGCACTACGAAGGTCCGATCGGTAATGTCGTGCACTGCCCCGATCGTGAACTCCTTAGGCCGGCCATCTACAAGCAGCGCTCTGACCTTCAAGTCGATGACCCGGCTCTCGTCTTCACCGACGGACCACTTGATGGCCGTCCACCTGCCGAATGAAACTACATGCGGTTTGGGAGCAGCCGAGACCGCCTGGCTGAACAGCATCATGCAGACGAAGCAACAGAGGAATCGAGCCATTACTAGAAAGGTGAACATCTCGGTCCGTGAAAAGGCAAGGTAAGTTGGACAAATTGTGACGAAAATCCCAAAGCGGGAAAACCCGGCTGTCCCCTGCGCGTCTTGACTTTGCAGGTTGTTTCTTGCCCGCGAGCGGCGGCTTTTCGCTTACAATAAGGTGTTCGGCAGTACTGCCATGGACCCAGTCAGGAAGCTGTCCCCGATCGATTCCCGGCGCCAACAAAGCGCAAACGCGAGCGATCTCTCTCTACGCCGTCGACTTCCGCGGGTGCTGGTCGTAGACGACAATCCCAACACAATGACGTTAATGCGCGACCTGCTTTCCACGCGCGGTTATGACGTCGTCGCCGTGCCAGACGCAGCCCAGGCTGAAGCAGAGATTATGCGGCGCGTGCCTGACGTAGTGTTGTCGGATGTAGTCATGCCGGGCAAGTCAGGATACGAGTTTTGCCGGGAGCTGAAAGAAAATCCTGCGACGCGGCTAGTGCCCTTCGTTTTGATCACCGGGCTGAGCGAGCGGGAAGATCGGGTGCGTGGGATCGAGGCGGGAGCGGACGATTTCCTTAGCAAGCCGATTTTTCCGGAAGAACTCTTCGCCCGCGTGAAGTCGCTGATCAAGCTGAAAGAGTTTACTGATGAACTTGAGACCGCCGAGAGCATCCTATGCACGCTTGGCCTGAGCGTTGAAAGCCGTGATCCATATACCGAAGGCCACTGCGAGCGCCTGGCAGAAAATGCCAGCAACCTGGGCCGGCATCTTTTGCTCGATGAAGAAGAGATCATCGCACTGCGGCGCGGTGGTTACCTGCACGACTTGGGAAAGATTGCGGTCCCGGATGAGATCCTAAAGAAAGGCGCTGATCTAACGCCGGAAGAGTGGATCATCATGAAGCGGCACCCGGTGACGGGTGAACACATTTGCCGTCCGCTGAAGTCGCTGCGTTTTGTCTTGCCCATTATTCGCAGTCATCACGAGCACTTTAATGGCAGCGGCTATCCTGACGGCTTGCAAGGGCGAGAAATTCCCTTGCTCGCGCGAATCCTGCAGGTGGTTGACGTTTACGACGCGCTGCGCACAGCCCGCCCTTACAAGCCCGCATTGACCCACGATCAGGCAGCCATCACAATGCGTGACGAGGCGCACGCCGGGTTATGGGACGAGGAACTGGTCCTCGAATTCTTCTCCATGCTCGAGAAACAGCGCCAAGTGGCGTAACCCCACACGCGTCAAATTGTTCTTACGTGTTAAGTTCTTACCAGCCCAGCCAACTCATCTGACGGCTAAGGGCAGATGGCTGATGCCGAAATACAGCATCATTATTCCTGCATATAACGAAGCAACGCGCCTGGGCCGGACACTGGAACGCGTGCTCGGGTACGTCTCCGCTCAGCGCTGGGACGCTGAGGTGATCGTAGTGAACGACGGATCGCGCGACCAAACGGCTGATCTGGTCCGCGATTATGCGAAAAGGCATCCCTGTCTGCAACTGCTGGAGAACCCTGGAAACCGGGGCAAGGGCTACAGCGTTCGAAATGGGATGCTGCATGCGAATGGCGAACTGCTGCTGTTCAGCGACGCTGATTTATCTTCTCCAATCGAAGAAGCGCAAAAGCTGCTTGCGCCACTGGAATCCGGCGCGGCGGATATGACCATCGGCTCACGCTGGCTGCAGCCTGAATTGCAAACTCAGCGTCAGTCGCTGCTCCGCCAGTTTTATGGGCGGCTGTTCAACTTACTGCTTCGAGTTCTTCTGGGATTGAATTTCAAAGACACGCAGTGCGGATTCAAAGCATTTACCCGGCAGGCTGCTCGTAAAATTTTCCCGCTTCAGCAAATTGAGCGCTGGGGATTCGATCCCGAGCTGTTGTATCTAGCCCGCAAAGCAGGATTGAAAGTGGTTGAGATACCGGTTAGCTGGGCGCACACGGGAGGAACCAGAATTAGTCCGCTTCGGGACGGCTTGCGCATGTTTGCCGAGGCAGTAAAGGTCCGCTGGAACGGGCTTACGGGAAAATACAACGTCCCAGGCGACTAGCCCGCGCTCGCGGATCTGGCAAACTTCGGGCAGACAGAAACGCCGGTCCCTCTTCCAAAGGCAATGGTCATTTTGCCGGCGCAGTCATCGCACAACCAGAAAAACTCCAGATGGCGCACAGGCTTCTTCATGCCATTGTCGTCGCTGGTTTCGTGAGTGCCAGGAGCCGAAGTCTCCACACGGAAGAGTTTGCCCTTGTGGAAGTATAGAAAGGTGTTACTGCACTCAGGGTTGGCGCACTTGGAAACCATCATGCACCTCCTTCTCCCCCCTGCCTGATTGTTATTTTTACACCTGAGCGCCAGAATGCAAGTTCTTATTCGGAGAAATCTGTGCAAATTTTCCGCGACGGGAAGGATTACAGACGGTTAATAATTGACGCCACATACCCGGCTCCGAAGCCGTTATCGATATTCACGACGCTTACGTTCGAGGCGCACGAGTTCATCATGCCGAGCAGGGCCGCCAGACCTTGGAATGCGGCGCCGTATCCTACGCTGGTAGGAACAGCGATTACGGGAACGCCTACAAGTCCGCCGACAACGCTCGGGAGGGCACCTTCCATTCCTGCACAGACGATGACCACCCGCGCTTTCGAAATGGACTTGCGATGCGCAAGCAGCCGATGAATGCCCGCGACACCAACGTCGTAAACCCGTTGCACCTGATTGCCCATCAGCTCGGCGGTGACCACGGCTTCCTCTGCAATAGGAATATCGCTGGTGCCGGCTGAAACCACACTGATAAGTCCTTTGCCATATCGTTTCCGGTCCCTGCGAAGCACTATGGCGCGAGCTTCAACAACGAATTTCGCCGCCGGAGCCATCTTCTTCACCGCTGAAAACTGCTCCTTGGTAGCCCGGGTGGCAAGAACGTTGTTGCCATGTTTCGCCAGGCGTTCGAAAATTGCCGCCACCTGCGCCGGAGTTTTGCGTTCGCTGAAAACCACCTCCGGCATGCCTACGCGCAGCGCGCGGTGATGATCAACCTTGGCAAAGCCCAGATCTTCGAAGGGGAGATGGCGCAGGCGTTGCACGGCGTCATCCGGGGAGAGCTTCCCGGCGCGTACCTGTTGCAAAAGTTTGCGGATGGCCTCGGGATTCACGTTCTAAACCTGCAGCAGCATTCGTACAATTCCAACCATTATGCTTGAAATGCCAGCCCTCGCGCGGTTTCGTGGTTGGGTTATCCCTTCAAAAAAAGCTTCCAGAGCGGGATTGCCGGTATATACTTTCAACACTGCGAGTCTCGCCCTGGCGCCGCAATGGCCAGTTTGCCGAAGCCATCGTCTAAACCCGAAACGGGGGGAAGTGACCCCCAACGTGCCGCGCAGGATGACCTGAATGCGGCTGCCGTGCTCACGCCACCCCCGGGGGAAAGCTCGTCTTCAAATACCGGGTTCTCAGACGCTCCAACCCTGATCGGCCAACCATTTGATTCGCCGACGCTTGTGGACGTGCCGGTTCGTTCGGGGCCCCCGGCAAGCGTACAGGATGCTCCGACTCAGATCGATTTGCGGCGAGCTCCTGGCTCACCCAGCGCGATTCAAATTTCCACTGAGCAGCCTCTGCTTCCTCTCGGGACTTTACTTGCGAACCGCTATGAGATCACAGCAGTTCTTGGCGAAGGCGGCATGGGAGCAGTCTACAAAGCGAGCGATCGCGAACTGAACCGGCCAGTTGCGCTGAAAGTGATCCGCCCCGAGCTTGCGCGAAATCAGTCCATTGTTGACCGATTCAAGCAGGAGCTATTGCTGGCGCACCAAGTCACGCACAAGAACGTCATTCGTATCTATGATCTCGGCGAATCCGAAGGTTTGAAGTTCATCACCATGGAGTTCGTCGAGGGCGAGGACCTGCGCTCCTTACTCATTCGCCAGAAGAAGCTTTCTCCCGAAGAAGCGGTCGTGATAATGCTTCAGGTCTGCCGTGCCCTGGACGCCGCGCATACGGTGGGAATCATTCACCGCGACCTGAAGCCGCAGAACATCATGCGTGACAAGGGCGGACGCATTCTGGTGATGGATTTCGGCCTGGCCCGGACCCTCGAAGGCGACGGCATGACCCAGACCGGCGCTCTCGTGGGCACCATGGATTACATGTCCCCGGAGCAGGCGCTGGGAAAGGGACTCGATCAGCGTTCCGACGTTTTTGCCATGGGCTTGATCTTCTTCGAACTGCTTACCGGGAAGATGCCATACAAAGCGGAGAGCGCCATCGCCAGCCTGCTCAAGCGAACCCAGGAACGCGCCGCTCCCGTAATTACCCACGATGCCAGCATACCGACGGCGCTCAGCAACGTGGTCTCTAAATGCCTTGATCCGGATTTAAAGATACGCTACCAGAACGCTCGTGAAATCCTGGACGATTTGGAAGCTTGGCAGGGCGGCCGGGCAGCGGCGACGCTGCGCTTTCCGGCAAGCCAGCATCCGTGGGGTCAGACAATTCCATGGCATTGGGTGGGAGGGGTTGCCGCAGTAGTGCTGCTAGCGGCCGTCGGATTCATGTTGCGCGGAAAACTTGCTTCGAAGGCACCGGCAGCGTCGGGGCCCGTAGTCTCCCTGGCAATATTGCCTTTCAAAAACGCCTCGGGCGATCCGTCGATCAATTGGCTCGGCGGCACGTTGGCGGAGATGCTGCGAACGGATATCGGCGAATCCGCTTCTTTGCGCACGGTGGGCTCTGATCGCGTAAATCAGGTCTTGCACGATTTGCGGATAGAGCCAGATACAACTATCGATCCGAACACTCTTCGTCAGGTGGCAGACTTCACTACATCGGACCGCATTATCTGGGGCCAATACATCAAGCTCGGTGACCAGATAAGGATTGACGCAACGTTGCGGGACTTGAAGCAACAACGAAATTTCCCTCTCAAGGCCGATGCCGCCAACGAGAAGGAACTTCCGAAGGCTCTCCAACAGTTGGCCGAATCCGTGGAGAAGGTCCTGTCGCTAGCTCCTGAAACGATTAAGGAACTGCAGGCGAAGTCGCTTAAGCCTTCATCGCAGTCAGTGCCCGCCCTGAGGTATTACAACGAGGGGGTTCAGTCGTTGCGGCTGGCAAAATTCGCCGACGCCCAAAAGAGTTTTCAGGCAGCAACTCAGCAGGACGGCAACTTCGCTTTAGCATTCGCGAAATTGGGGCAAGCCTACGCTAACCAAGGATACGCGAACGAAGCCGAGCAGGCGACCAGGAAAGCAGTTGACCTCAGTGAAGACTTGCCGCCGCAGGAAAAATATCTGATTTCCGCAATTCATTTTCAAGCCACTAACGACTCGCAGAAAGCGATCGATGCCTATGAAACGGTTGCCAAAGTATTGCCGGAGGATTCCGACGTCCAGTTCGCTCTCGCCGACCTTTACAACACTGTCGGCTCGTTCGACAAGGCCCGCGCACACTATGACAAGCTGCTGGCGCGCGATCCGAAATACATTGAGGCATTGTATGGCCGGGCTAGTGTCGAAATCAGTTCCGGGAACTCACAGAATGCGCTTGATTATCTGAACCGCGCCCTGTCGCTAAGTATCGAACTGGGGAATGCCCAAGAGCAGTCGAGACTGCTGTATGGCCTGGGCGTAACCTACGGCACCTTAAGCAAGCCGGAGGAAGCGCTGAGAAATTACCAAAGCGCTTTGGCGATTCAGCGCCAACTGGGCGCCAAGCGCGACATTGCCCTGACATTAAATGGCATGGGCCAGATTCAGGACGCGCTCGGTAAATCAGCCGATGCGTTGAAGAGCTTCCAGGAAGCTCTGCAAATCAGGCGCGACCTTGGGAACAAGCGTGATATCGGTGACACGCTGATTGATTCCGCCAATTTCCATGAGAGTCGCGGCCACAACGAGCAAGCCTTAACCATGCTCAAGGAATCTCTGCAAATACAGCGTGAAGTGGGGAACCAGTCCTACGAGGCTCTTTGTTTGAACAACATCGGCGTGAACTATGCGGACGAGGGCAAGTATGACGATGCCCTTACCTACCTCACGCAAGGCGCCGAACTGCGCGAGAAGTTAAAAGATCCCGGGGAAATTGCGGACAGTAATTTTGGGATGGCGGAGACGCTTACGAAACTTGGCCAATACGACCAGGCTCTGCCGCACTATATGAAAGCCCTGGAGTTGTGGCGCGGCCTGAACGACAAGCGGCATGGTGCTTATGCTTCTTACGGGCTCGGAAATGTTTTTGAGCAACAGGGCCGGCCGGGAGCCGCATTGGATGCTAAAGCCGAAGCTCTGAAGACGATTCGCGAAGTTCAGGATCAGGTCGAAACAGCCGAGATGCTTGGCGGTTATGCAGAGTCGCTTGCGCTCGTCGGCCGCAGCCAGGAGGCGGAGAAAAGCGCTGCTGAAGCGCTTGATCTGGCACACCAGGTTAAGAACGATTCTTTCATTGCCCAGAACCTCAACTTTGAAGGGGACGTTTTCTTTTACCGTGGCGATTTGAAAGCAGCGGCCGCACGCTACCAGCAGGCTCTCGCAATTGCATCACGGAATAGCAACCGCAGACTCAGCCTGGTTTCCAAAATTAATCTGGCAAAAGTAGCTGTCAAACAGGGGCGTTCGCGGGAAAGTATCGCTGTTTTGCGCGGACTGGCCGAGCAGGCCGACACAGCGGGCTTGAAATATCTCTCCGTTGAGTGCTCGATTTATCTTGGCGAGGCACTTCTAAATACAAAAGATTACGCAAAAGCGCAGGAAGAACTGAACCGCGCCCTGGCTCGAAGCGACAAACTAGGGCTGCAGATGCTCCAGGCTAAAGGTCATTACCTTCTGGCGACAGCGTTTCGTTTAGCGGGCAATAGTGCGGATGCTTCCCAACAGTATGCCAATGCGCACCGCATATTGGACAACATCAATAAAGAAGCGAAGAGCGACACCTTCCTGAAACGCAGCGATCTGAGCACGATCTACTCCGAATCGGCAAAGTGATCGCAAGTCCCGGGAAGTAGTGTCGGGACCTGGTTTCTGCTGACCTGATCTTCTCAACCAGTTGTGCATCTGGCCGGCAAGCCGCGCCACACCCCGCCCAATTTCTGCGCCAACAAAAAAAGCCAGGCGCAAGGCCTGGCTCTTTTCAAACAAACCGCATTACGGCGCCATAGTGAAATGTACGGCGGTAGAAGTAATATTAGCGCTCAGATCCACCACGCTGGCTACATAAGTGAAGCCCGCCGGTATATCCGTCGTCTTTATCTGCAATTGATAAGTGTTTCCACTCAGGGTCATAACCGGCGGCCCTCCCGATTTGCCAGCTATGAATACAGGGATTGAAACCGGAGCTGTACCGTTGGTCTGCAGCTGCACAATCATGAACAAGGGCTGCAGGAAGGTCGGTGTGCCACTGTTGCTACCGCACTGCCCTGTAGGTTCGACCTGCAACTTGAACGTGATGGTCGAAGTGCCAGCAGCCTTGGAGAAGGTCGTCCCATCCGTTGGCGTTAAGCTGCAGATCTGGAACGTGGGATCGACGAAGCCGCCAGCGATTACCTGCTCGTTTACGGTATAAACGCACTTGGTGGTTCTTGTTCCCGAACAGCAGTCGACGTTGTCTGTGATGTCTTCATCCAGGTTTCTGAGCAGCCTGGTATTGGCCAGGTTGGCTGGAGAACTGTTGGCCGGCTCAATCTGGGTATTCGCACCGCTGTATGAGGAATTTGGGCTAGCCTCTACCTCGAACAACTCGCATTTGCCGGGGAATTTTGTTGAGGTTACGCCCGTGTCACAGACCATATTGCCTGGCAGGGAACTTCCCTGTACCGGGTTACCGGGATTGAATGAGAAGACGGTGGGATCGGACAAAGCGAGTGATGGATCGACGATTGAGTCCCGTACGGTCACCTGAATCGTCTGGTTCTTGGATATGCCGGTGAACGTCTCGTTGAACGTGCCTAAGGTCAAATTCGTAAAGGTCACGACATTTGAGTCTGCGGTAACCGATTGATGAATAGTTTGCGACGGACCTTGCTGTGCAACCTCTGCCGCGCTGAAGCTTCCATCAACGCAAACGCCGCCAAGCGGTCCTGCTGAACCCGTTCCCGTGTTAAATGTCGCAATCTTGCTTTTGGTGGTGTAGTCGAAGAGGATGAAATCGTTGCTGCTGGCATCGCCGATCCAGGCGCGAGTGGAGACGATCGAGTCCAAGCTCAGCGCTTGCAGGTTCTTTTCGCCTCCGAACTGATATTTGTTAACCACGACGCTGGCTGAGTTGACTTCCAATGCATTTCCCTGTGCTGCAACCAGTACGTCGCCGGTTGGCAGGATGCGGAGCGCGAATAGTGTTGTTCCGTTGGATAAGCTCGCGAAAGTCCCGGTGGTAGTCGTCGAGGTATTGACTGTGCGAATATTGGGACCTTGCGAAGTGTAGTACAGTGTCACGCCATCGGACGCCAAATCGATCCAACCTGGCCCGTTCGTATTGTCCACGGGGACGCTAAAGGTGCCAGTGAGAGTGTATAAACCGAATGTTGAACTTACATGTGCCGGATTCGTGTCTTTCGTCCAGCGCTCAATTGTGCCAAAACCGTTCTGCGCGCCTGAATACGCGACATATGCATTTGGCCCGCCGTCAAAAGCGACGGATTGAATAAAACTGGCCCCGGATCCGGGGTTATTAGCAGTTGGAAACTGCTGGGCGAGCGGGTGTTCATTGTCGATGGCGTACCGGTCCACAAGATTTTTAGCCGAGTTCGTACCGAAGAACCGGTAGGCTAAGTCGAATCCGCACCCGTTTGTGGCTCCAGTAAGACTGTCGCTGATAGTGTTGACCAGCTTGTATGTAGGGCTGCCTGAGGTCGGATTGGCGCTATGCCAAACCTGGTAGCTGCCGTTTGAAACCCCGACAAAAACATCTCCATTGTTCCAATCTGGGGGCGGCGTATTGGTGTTTGACTGTGCAAGTAGCAGAACTGGAAGGTGAACCAAAGCTACTAGCGCCACGAGTAAACAACAACCTGCAGAAGTTAAGTGCGCGCGCAAGGATTTCATGTATTCTCCATTCGTTATTGAAGTCACACGGAGTTGCGCCGGAACCGGGAGTTGCTTCTCAGCGCTACTGGGATTCAGGACAAAATTCGAGACATGGCAGTCAGCCAGCTCGTCTCTGCACGTGTGCGAAAGATCCCCCCTAATTGGCCAGATCGCCCGTGCAGCGCGGCAATTCTCGTCGTTAACGGTGGTTTTGTCAATAGAAAAGCGGGGTTGGTAATCGAGGTAAGCCGTACCTTTGCAACATCTACAACTTTTGTGCCATTGCGTTTTCAACCTCTGTGGGTTCACCCGCTCAGACCGACCTTACAGTCGGACATCAGCCTGCGTCAGTCGCCACAACTGGACCCTAAAAGAGGAAACCAACTTCGATTACGCCACGGGGCTGGTTGGGGTCTGTGCCGCGCGGACCGAACACGTCACCAGGCGTGAAGCTGGTTGCCCGCACAAACGAAAGGTCTCCGCGAGCGAAGAATCGCTGGTATTGAAAGGTTGGTGTGAGCGTGATCGACCAGGCCGCACTGCCCGGACCGTACATCAGGTTGACGGAGTTTTGAGAGGCGCTGCCCGTGCTTGCGATGTATTCTCCGCGCCCCGCGAGCGAAAAGCCGTGCTTGAAGGCACGACTCACCAAGACCGCGCCGCCGTTGGTCGATGCTCCGTGCGCTACGCCGACGTTCGGATTGGTTGGCACACTGCTGTATTGGTAATAGGGCTGAACGATCCAACTACCTTTCGTGTACGTGTATATGAGGTCATACATACTGCCATTGTTTTGAACCGGGGTTGCGAGGGTCTGACGCCTTGTCTCCCCGAGGTTTCCCATGCCAATGAACGATAAACTGTGCGGCCCCTTCGTATAGGCCAACGAACCGCTCAGCCACGAATAGCGATTGGAATAGTAGCCGTCATTCCAGCTAATTGAAGCGGTGAATTTCCCCATGGTCTGGTTCAGCTGAATTCCGCGATTCACCGCGTTCTCCTGGTTCCACAGCAGTCCCCGCTCAATGTTCATGTTCTCGAAGTCGAAGGTGTATTCAGCTCCCATCAGGGTAGGCAGTGCGCCGATCTCAATGGAGGTGTTTTTCCCCGGCACCAGCTTCGCGTAGGCGACCGGCACGGGGCCGTAAAGATCGGTCAGCGCCTTGTCCGTAGGGAGAAACGGCGTTCCCAAGGCCAAAATGTTGTACGCACCGGCCTGCACGTAAAACTGCCACCAGCCGGTGGTCTTCTGGATAAAGACTTGTCCGTTGCTCAGGGCCGCCTGCCCTACGTCGTCGCCGGGAATGTGATTACCTTGCCATAACCCCATCCCGCTGACGATCCCATTCAAGTCGAGCTTGCCCAACGGTCCGCCATCAAACACGATTGGGGGCGCGGCTTGCAATGGGCCGGTAATCGCAGGAGTGGTCAGCGGACTTGGAGGAGCGGTGGGTTGGGCTTCGTTTTGCTGGTCGGGCGTCTGCGGGGCAGGCGTAGTCTGCGAATAGCAAACCGATACCAGTCCAAAGGAAAGAGCAATCGCCAAGAGATTCCTGCAATGCTTCAATCTCATAGTCATCGTGTTGGGGCCGTAATGAAACATGCTTAGACCATCCGCTCGCTAATTAGGTATCTTCGGTTTCGCGAGCTCACTGCTTTAGCTTTCCTTCGTAACCTTGAGGCCCAGAAATCTCTTGTAAACCACCAAGTGAACCGCCTTATTTCGCGCTTATTTCGTCCAGGGCGAGGTTCAACTGCAGCACGTTCACGCGTGGTTCTCCGAGAAAACCAAGCTGGCGTCCCTGAATGTGACGTTCCACCAGCTCCCGGACACGATCTTCGCTAAGACCCCGAACTCGGGCGATGCGCGGGACCTGAAAGAGAGCTGCTGCGGGCGTAATGTCAGGATCGAGGCCTGACGCTGAAGTGGTAACGAGGTCAGCTGGTATGGGTTGATTCGGGTTCTCGGCTTTCAAGGTGGCGACATCGCCCTTCACGCGATCGATCAATTTCTGGTTGGTGGGGCCGAAATTCGTTCCGCCGGAGTTCCCAGCGTCGTAACCGTTGCCTGCGGCTGAAGGCCGCGAGTGAAAATAGCGGTCCGAAGTAAAGCCCTGTCCAATTATCCGCGAGCCGATTGTGTCGCCGTTCTTCTCGATAAGTTGCCCGTTAGCTTTGCCATGAAAGAAAACTTGGGCCAAGGCGGTCACAACTAAGGGGTAGACGATGCCGAGCAGGACGGTGGTCACAATTGTCATGAGCACGGCGGTGATGAAGTTGCGTTTCATATGACTCCTAGGCCAGTCCGATTCGGGTGATTAGCATGTCGATCAGCTTGATTCCGACGAACGGAATGATGACTCCGCCCAACCCATAAATCACCAGGTTGTCCCGCAACAGCGCGGCAGCACCCAGGGCGCGATACTTCACCCCACGCAGAGCCAGCGGAACCAACGCGATAATGATGACCGCATTGAAGATCACGGCCGACAGGATCGCGGATTCCGGCGTCTTCAAGTCGCATGATGTTCAGTGAGTTCAAAACTGGAAACGTTCCCGCAAACATGGCGGGAATAATTGCAAAATATTTGGCAACATCGTTGGCGATAGAGAATGTCGTCAGCGCGCCGCGAGTCATCAAGAGTTGCTTGCCGATTTCAACCATCTCGATCAGCTTGGTGGGATTGGAATCGAGATCGACCATGTTTCCCGCTTCTTTGGCGGCTTGGGTGCCGGTGTTCATGGCCACGCCAACATCGGCTTGCGCCAGCGCGGGCGCGTCGTTGGTGCCATCGCCGGTCATCGCCACCAACTTGCCGTCGGCTTGCTCGCGGCGGATCAGGTCCATCTTGTCTTTCGGAGTGGCCTGCGGCGAGGAAGTCATCCACCCCGGCCTCGCGGGCGATGGCTGCGGCGGTCAGCGGATTGTCGCCAGTGATCATCACTGTACGAATGCCCATGGCGCGGAGCTGGCTGAATCGCTCACGAATCCCGCCCTTAACGATGTCTTTCAATTCGATCACGCCCATCGCGCCGCGCCCTTTCTCCGCGACCACGAGAGGAGTGCCGCCAGAGCGGGCGATCTCCTCGACCGTGCTTCTCACTGCTCGCGGGAATGGTGCCGCCGTTTTTCGAGATATAGTCTGCAATCGAATCAGCGGCGCCTTTGCGGATCTCGAAACCGTTGAGGTCAACGCCAGACATGCGGGTCTGCGCGGTGAAAGGAACGAAGTTGGCGTCGCGGGAACCAAGTTCGCGCCCCCGCAGTCCGTATTTCTCTTTTGCCAGAACGACGATAGATCGGCCTTCCGGAGTCTCATCGGCAAGTGACGAGAGCTGCGCAGCATCCGCCAACTCCTGCTCGGTGACTCCTGGCGCCGGGACGAAACGCGATGCCTGGCGATTTCCCAGAGTGATCGTTCCGGTCTTGTCCAGCAGCAGCGTGTTCACGTCACCAGCCGCTTCGACGGCGCGTCCTGACATGGCAAGGACATTGTGCTGAATCAGACGGTCCATGCCGGCAATACCGATGGCGGAGAGCAATCCGCCGATGGTGGTGGGAATCAAGCAGACCAGCAGAGATACAAGGACAAAGACAGTTTGAGGCGAGCCGGAGTAAATGGCGAACGGCTGTAACGTAACCACGGCCAGCAGGAAAATGATGGTGAGACCTGCAAGCAGGATGTTAAGAGCAATTTCGTTGGGAGTTTTTTGGCGCTCGGCGCCTTCAACCAACGCGATCATGCGGTCCAGGAAAGTCTCGCCCGGATTCGAGGTGATCTTTACTTTGATCTGATCGGAAAGCACCCGGGTGCCGCCGGTCACGGCTGATCGGTCGCCGCCTGCTTCGCGAATTACTGGCGCAGACTCACCGGTGATCGCCGATTCATCGACCGAAGCGACGCCTTCGATGATTTCGCCGTCGGAAGGAATCAGTTCGCCGGCGGATACGAGAACAAAATCGCCTGCACGCAGCTTCGAGCTGGGAACTTGTTCGGTAGCGCCACTGCTAAGAATTCGGTGCGCCAGAGTTTCAGATCGCGCTTTGCGCAGGGTGTCAGCCTGGGCTTTACCGCGCCCTTCCGCCATGGCTTCTGCAAAGTTGGCGAACAGGACCGTGAACCAAAGCCACAACGTGATCTGCAAATTGAATTTAAAATCCGCTCCGCCCTTGAGCAGCAAAGCGGTGGTGATCACGCAGCCTATCTCCACCACGAACATGACGGGATTGCCCATCATTTTGCGTGGGTTCAGCTTTACGAATGAGTCCCAGACTGCCTGCCCGACGATCTTCCATTCCCAAACTGCTTTTTGTCTCATCGCCATAAATTAGCCATCAGCTCTCAGGCATCAGCTTTCAGCTAACCGCTGCATGCAAGCTGCTATTCCTTTGACATCCTTTTCAACCACCAGCGCCGAACTGCAATGACCGACCAAATGGCCTCAACCAGGCCAAACGGCCACGCTCCCTGGAGAAAGCCATAGGCGGAACCCAACGCACAGGAGAAGGCAAAGGCCAAGACGAACCACGTGCTCCGGTCTTCGAATGTGTAAGTGACCAACATCGCTGTTACTGCGAACAGGCCGAACGCCGAAAGAAGGGTCATGCGTCAATCCATACTCCTTGTCAGAACGTCTTGCCTACACCCATGAGCAAGTGCTCCAGAATCGGCCCGAGGCTCAGCGCAGGGAAGAACGTGAGCGCGCCAACAATCAGGATCACGCTGATTAGCAGGAACGTGAACAGCGGCGTGGTTACCGGAAACGTCCCAAGCGATGGCGGAACATATTTTTTCTTCGCCAGATTTCCGGCGATCGCCAGCATGGGGATGATCATCAAGAAGCGGCCGACCAGGGTGGTCAAGCCGATCGTCGTGTCATACCACAGCGTGTTCGCGGTCAGGCCGCCGAACGCGGAGCCATTGTTGCCGGCGCCTTCAGTGAAGGCATAGAGAATTTCTGAAAAACCATGTGGGCCGGGATTCAGAATGCTGGAAGTCCCGTAACCTTTCACCACGGAGATAGCGCTGAAGCCCAAAATTACCAGCGGGAAAATGAGCGTGGTCAGCATCGCCATCTTCACGTCGTAGGCTTCAATTTTCTTGCCCAGATATTCGGGCGTGCGACCGACCATCAGTCCTGCAATGAAAACTGCAAGCACCACATAAATGACAATTCCATACAATCCCGAACCGACGCCGCCAAACACCGTCTCGCTGAGCATGATGTTGGCCAGCGGAACCATGCCTCCAAGTGGAGTGTAGGAATCATGCCAGCTATTTACCGCTCCGCAGCTGGTGTCAGTAGTGACCGTGGCCCAAAGAGTTGAATTGGCAATTCCGTAGCGGACTTCTTTACCTTCCATGTTGCCGCCGGATTGAAGCGCGCTCACATGTTGATCCACGCCTGCCAGCAGCGGATTACCGCGAGACTCAGCCCAATAGGCGGTGGTGACCCCTGCAAAAAACAGCACTGCCATGGCTCCCCAGACCGCCCACCCGTGGGCTTGAGAGCCGGTCATTCGCCCCAGGGTGTAGGTCAATCCACTTCCAATTGCGAAAATTGCCACTAGCTCGATCAGATTTGTCAGCGGAGTTGGGTTCTCAAACGGGTGAGTGCTGTTGGCATTAAAAAATCCGCCGCCATTGGTGCCAAACTCTTTGATGATTTCCTGCGAAGCCACCGGGCCCTGCGCAATAGTTTGAGTAGTAACGGTATCGGTGGCTGGTTTGCCGTCCGGGCCGATGACCGGTTTTCCATTGGCATCGACTTTAGGCACCTGCTGCGGCTCGAGAATCTTCACCGTGTCGTAAGCCTTCAGGTTCTGCACGACACCCTGGGAAACCAAAACCAATGACCCGACCACGCAAAACGGCAGCAATACCCACACGCAACAACGGACGAGGTCCACCCAAAAATTGCCGATAGTTTCCTTCTCGCGACGAGCGATACCCCGGACCAGCGCGATAGCTAGAGCGATGCCGACCGCTGCCGAGACGAAGTTGTGATAAGCCAGGCCCGCCATCTGAGTGAAATAACTCATGGTGGTTTCACCCGAGTAGGCCTGCCAGTTTGTATTGGTGGTAAACGAGGCTGCGGTGTTAAAGGCGACGTGGGCCGGGCTGACAGCGCCGAGCTTCTGGGGATTAAATGGTAAGAATCCCTGTACCCGCTGCATCAAGTACAGCAGCAACATGGATACCGTGCTGAACAGCAGCATGGCAATTGCGTACTCCGTCCAGGGCATTTCGCTTTCTTCATTGACCCTGGTCAGCCGGTAAATGAGCCGCTCGAGCGGGCGCAATATCGGATCCAGGAATGTGCGCTCGCGGTTGAAGACCTTCGCCATGAAGATTCCGAGCGGCTTAGTGATAGCGAGTACCACAAGGAAGAAGACTGCGATTTGGAGCCATCCGTTTAATGTCATTTCAAAACTTCTCCGGACGCAAAAGCGCGTACAAGAGATAAATGCCGGTTGCGACACTCACGACAAGCATGATGAGAGATTCCAGGGTCATGTTCTGTTGTGCCTCACTTCACCCAATCGCAAAATTTCACATACGCTATTGACAATGCGAAGAAGGCGATGGTGACTGCTATCCAAATGAAATCCTGCATATTTGGTCCTCCTCAGCCTGTTTTCCCTACTCGAGGATAGAGATCTCTGGAGCTGCGTAGGTCAAGCAGCTTGCCTTTACTCGATTTGCTGCGCAGTCTGATGACTTCCACTTGCAGCCCTCTTCGGCGGGTCCGTAAATCCCGCAACAGGGCGAAAAGGAAACAAATCAGGAATGTGCATCCTGCTCCTGCCAGCACGGCAAAAATTGTAAGACCTTCCATATCCCTATGTTGTGATTCCGCCAACAAACAAGCGAACTCAATATTTATTTCATCAGCGTGGGCATAAAGACGGGCTAAAAGGTTCGTAAAGAAGACATAAAGAAGACATAAAGCCGATGAGGAGTATTTTTGGAGGCGACACGCCGATGTTTCTAGTGGGAATTCACGCTATTTGGTTCAAAGCGGTAGCCCACCCAGGGTTCCGTGAGGATGTATGAAGGCGAGGCGGCATCGGTTTCGATCTTTTTTCGCAGTTGCCCAATGAAGACGCGCAAATATTCGGGCTGTTCGGTGCTGTTCGCGCCCCACACCGCCGCGAGCAGCTTGCGATGGGTGACGACTTTATGTGAGTGCCGCGCAAGATAAACGAGTAGCTCAAACTCTTTGGGCGTGAGCTTCACTTCGCGGTTGCGCACAAGAACGACATGAGCATCGAGATCGACACGAAAATCTCCCTCCTCGATGACGCCAGCTTCGCTTTCATCCTGGGGAGCACGCCGCAGGTTTGCGCGGACACGCGCAAGCAATTCGCTGATGCCGAATGGCTTGGTTACGTAGTCATCGGCGCCAGCATCAAGTGCCTTCACTTTAGTACGCTCCTCACCTTTCACCGAAAGCACAATAATTGGCGCCTGCGATCGCACCCGAAAGCGACGACATAGCTCAAGTCCGTCCATAACCGGCATTGAAAGGTCCGTGATCATAAGATCGGGCGGCCAGTCGGTAGCGATCTGCAATGCGGTCTGACCATCGTTGGCGACGCGCAAGTCGTAGCCATGAGCGTCCAGCGAAGTCCGCAGCACCCGCGTGATTTGCGGTTCATCATCCACAATGAGAATGCGGCGATGGTCCCCCGCCTTCATTTTGCCTCTTGCGTAACGATGTGGACATCAATTGGAGGGGCGCGCCGCAGGAATTTCTGAATCACCGTGAGGTAGAGATATTTGCGCCAGCCTTCTTGTGCCGACCGCCCGAAAAGGACTTGCGTAATGTGCTTCTCGCGAACAAAATCAGCAACTCTTTCGGCAATATTTCCTCGGGACAATCGAACTACCGTCGCCCCCAGGTTCTCGGCAAAACGTATATTCTCTTGCAATGTACGCCGGTTATCTCCGTCTGCATCATCCGGTGATTCGACGTATACAACATAGAACTCGGCATCAATAGCGTGTGCCATCCGTCCGCCACGCGCGATCAGGTATTGAGCCACCGGGTTAGAGCTGATACACACCGCAATCTTCTCGCGAACAGCGACGGTTGCCTCCAGGCCCTCGCGGACCCAATGTGCCTCGAGGCTCTTATCGACAACCTGGGCTACCTGCCGTAGAGCCAATTCACGAAGGGCAATCAGGTTTCCACGACGAAAGAAGTTCCCAAGCGCACGCTCCGCCCTGTCCAGTGGATAAATATCTCCGCGGCGCATCCGGGTTTGCAGAGCTTCCGGTGTGAGGTCCGACATAACGATTTCTTCTGCACGATGAATCACCCAGTCGGGCACTGACTCGCGAACATGCACGCCGGTGATGCGCTCGACCAGTGGATTGAGGCTCTCGATGTGCTGCACATTAACAGTAGAGAGCACATCGATCTTTGCGTCCAGCAACTCCATCACGTCCTGATAGCGTTTGAAATTCTTGCTACCTTCAATATTGGTGTGCGCCAGTTCATCCACCACGACCACCGCGGGCTTTCGCGCGAGAATCGCATCCACGTCCATCTCGCTAAAAATAGTCCCTTTGTATTCGATCTGCTTGCGCGGGACTGCCTCCAGTTTCACAACCAGATCAGCAACCCCCTTGCGCCCATGGGTTTCTACAACTCCGATAACCACATCTTCGCCACGACTGTAGCGTCGAATGCCCTCGCTTAACATGCTGTAAGTTTTCCCAACGCCAGGCGCATATCCGAGGAACAGCTTGAAAATGCCTTGCTTCTTCTCCGGGGCAACTTCCTCCAGCCACTGTTCGGGACGTTTTTGCACAAATCCATTGTCATCTGACTTCCAGGGTTTGTCGAGAAAGGGCACACCATTGATATTTGACGAGATACAATCAGGCGCGTGAAAAGGCTACTGAGAGTTGGCCCCAAGACCATCGCCTGCCTTGGCATTGTTCCCGCTGTCGTACTGTTCTACAAGCATGGCGTCCATGCGAATGCAACCACAGTCGCGTTGACGTTTCTGATTGCGGTGCTCCTGGTTTCTGCCAACTGGGGCTTTTGGTACGCGGTGTTTCTGGCGGTGCTTTCTACTCTGGCATTCAATTTTTACTTTCTTCCTCCGTTTGGCACTTTCACCATAGCTGACCCGCAAAACTGGGTGGCGTTGCTGGCATTTCTGCTGACGGCAATGATTGCCGGACAACTTTCCGAACGAGCGCGGCGAGAAGCAATGAGAGCAAACGAACGCCGCACAGAAATTGAGCGGCTGTACTCCTTTAGCCAGCGATTACTCACCATTGAAAGCGTTCCGGAATTACTGAATCTGGTGCCCGGTCATATCGTCGAAGTTTTTGGGGTCGGAGGCGCAGCAATCTACGTAGTAGATCGGCCTGATGCGTATCGCTCCAGTTCGCAGACTCGCGAAATTGACACTGAACGGCTGCAATTGGTGGCTGCACGCGGTGAACCGCTGGTTGACTCTGAAAACGCGCTCGCTTTCGTTCCACTCCGCTTGGGAGTGAGAAGCGTAGGCTCGATTGGAATTTCCGGGGGAACTCTCTCGCAGGAAAGTCTAGATGCCCTTTCCACATTAGTTGCAATTGCGATTGAACGCACCCGCGCTATTGAAAACGTAGGTAAAGCCGAAGCCTCGCGCGAGCATGAAAAACTGCATTCCGCCATTCTGGATTCCATCGCGCATGAATTCCGTACTCCCCTGACGGCGATTAAAGCCTCAGCGACCAGCCTTCTGACCGGGACCCTCGACGGACCTCAGCAAAACGAGCTACTGACTGTCATCAACGAAGAGTCCGACCGCATGAATCATCTGGTTGAAGAAGCCACACAAATGGCGCGGCTAGAATCGAACCAGGTGGAACTCACTCGCAAGCCACACCGTATCAGCGAGGCCATCGAGCAAGCCGTGGAAGCGGGAAGGAAGGTGATTGGCGCACACCCAGTCAAGCTGGAGATCGCAGACGGCCTTCCGTCCATCGAATTCGATCTCGAACTCATCTCGAATGTGATTTCACAATTATTGGAGAACGCCGCCAAGTATTCGCCGCCGGAATCTCCAATTCATATCTCAGCAGAACAGAAGGGCGATCAGGTCATTGTCAGCATCGCCGATCGCGGACCCGGAATTGACGAACTAGAGCAATCGCTGATCTTTGATAAGTTCTATCGCGGAAGGGACAAGCGCTATTCGGTCCAAGGTACCGGAATGGGTCTGGCCATTGCCAAAGCGGTCGTGGAATCACACGGTGGCAGTATCGGAGTTACCAGTCAGTTGGGGCGAGGATCCGTATTCTCATTCACCCTTCCAACCAATTCGAAGGGCGATATTTAAGAGTGCCGCCACTGCACACCTCCTGCCCCTAAATCGAAGCCCGCGCGATGTAGCTCGAGGGGTCACTCCGTCGTGCTTGCGGCATGTATGCCCCTTCTTACAATTCGGCTGTCACCGTCTGCTGGCTTGCAAAGTCTAATGAGTATGAAGCTACAGGCGCACTTCCGGGCAAATGGGGGCGTTGCGGCACTCTTCGCTACTCTCTGCCTGATCGGTGCATTTCTGGGCTGCGGCGGCGGAAACATGCAAGCGCCGATCTCAAACGGTGGCGGCTTTCGACAGACTAATTTGGTCTCAGATACTGCAGAAACCGCTGCGCACAACGATCCGAATCTGCTGAATCCCTGGGGGATCGCATTCGAACCCGGCCAGTCCTTTTGGATTGCGGTTAACAATCGGGGCAGTGCCAAAGTGGTCGACCCTGCCGGCAATCCGGCTATTGCTGCCGCAGTGGGCATTCCAACGCCATCAGGAAGCGTCTTGCCTTCTACACCGACGGGCATTGTGTTTAATCCCATCGCCGAGGATTTTCTGGTTCGCGGCACACCCGCGCAGTTTCTGTTTGCGACCGAAGACGGCACAATTTCCACGTGGTCAACCGTCAATGGCAACCTTCCCTCAAGCGCATTGTTGGCGCAGGATGACTCCGCCGTTGGAGCCGTGTACAAGGGCCTCGCCATCCTGACTCCTCAGTGCTGCCGCGAGTATTTGGCACTAGCCAACTTTCACCAAGGATTCATTGCGACTTATGATGTCGGATTCAACCCGCTGAGTGCTCCGGGATCTTTCAAAGATGAAAATCTGCCGCCAGGTTACGCGCCATTCAACATTCAGCAGATAGGCACGCAGGTATTTGTAACCTACGCAGTGCAAGACGCCAATGGGACTAACCCAGTAGTTGGTGCGGGAAACGGCATTGTCAATGTGTTCGACCAGGAAGGCAATTTCGTCCGCCGATTTGCCTCGAACGGTCCGCTAAACGCACCCTGGGGCATCGTCCAGGCAAGCGCGAGTTTCGGCCGCTTCAGTAACGACATCCTGATTGGCAACTTTGGCGACGGCACGATCAACGCCTTCGACCCCAGTACGGGAAATTTTCTTGGCCAGCTTAAGGATCCGTCGGGTAATGTCATCACCAACCCTGGATTGTGGGCGCTGGCCTTCCGTTCCGACGGAGTCGGGGACCCCAACACTCTCTATTTCACTGCAGGGTCGAGCGGTGAAGATCACGGCCTGTTCGGGACAATTTCACCACGGAACTGAATCTCACAGCTACAGCTTCGCGTATTCTGCTTTGGCTTCCTTCAGGAAGGGATGCCGGGGTCGGCGTCTTTCCACAATGTAAGAAAATTAATGTAGGAACTCCTGGCTTTGTCACGCTCTCCTGAACTTCAGGGTCGGGCAATCTTCTCTCTTCGGATAGGCGAGAATCTAGTGGAAGCGGAGGGATGCCACAAGAGTCTGCGAGACCCCAGAAATCAACCCTCTTTCAAGAGCCTCGAAACAGGTCACGCACGATATTGCAGTCGGCATCGTCTTCTACCGGTCAGTCGTTCTCCATCCCTCGCGCACTCTGGAAGCGTACAACACCTTTGTTTGCATACACATACCTGTCTTTAGAATTTTCTTGCAATTTTCTTATGGGCCGCTAAGGACTGCCCTGAGTCACATCGCCTAAGTTTATTCTGCGTAAGGGCCCCTGGCGGCGATTAAACGAAGCTCTAGCGAAAGTGGTCCAATGCCACAAAAGTGGCGAAAGGGGTTCCAGTTGCGCATACATTGACATTGGGATGACAGAGTTTTTACACGCAGAGGGTACTCACGATCATCCAATCCACATAACCAGGCAAGACTTGTTCGAATCGAGATGCGTCGCGCTTCAGTTTCTTTGTGGCATTGGCAAATGATAAAGACTCTCACCAGAGAGAACAGAATGAAAAATAGCTTTACATCGACACGGTATGCTTCATTGTCGCTGAAAGACGTCATCTGTCTATGCGCCACACCCGGTGATGACGATGCCTGGGAGGAATTCGTTTCCCGTGTCGGAAAGTCCATAAGCCTCACCGTTATGCGTACGGCCTCACAGTGGGGCGAGCCTTCTCGGGCGCTGGTAGAAGACCTGGTCCAGGTGACCTATCTCAAACTCTGGGAAGATGGTTGTCGTCTCCTGCGGGACTTCGCGATTCAGCACCCCGAATCGATTTTGGGATACCTGAAGAAAACCGCGGCCAATGCCACTCACGACCACTTCAAGCATCGTCGAAGTCAATCATCCGGGGGTAGCGAGACCCACCTTTCCACCAGCGATTTTGATCCTCAGGCGGGGAATGAGGCTTTGGGCAGCGAAGAAAGGATCGCTTTCGGCATTTTCCTGAACGAAATCGATGAACATCTGAAGCTATGCCTAACCGGGTCTGACCAGGAGCGTGACCGCACGATCTTCTGGCTGTACTTTCGACAAGGAATGAGCACCAAGGAAATCGCCTCCCTACCGACGATTGGGCTGGGTCCCAAGGGGGTTGGAAGCGTCATTGAGCGGCTGAAACACGGCATTCGGGAGCAGATCATAAGGGGTCCTTCGGGGAGTCGTTCGGGCTCCGTCCATGGCGGGGGATTGGAGTCAAAAGCAAATTCCGTCGCGAACTCGTATTAGGATCATTGGGAGTATTAAAAGTTGGGACGCCCGCTCGATAAACATGTTGATAACCGAGAACTCAACGCCCTCGTGCCCTCGCCCTACGAGAATGGCCGGGGGCTGCAAGAGCTCTCTCCGGACGAGATCCGAGAGGCAGAGCGTCACGTGCACTTGTGTGCGGATTGCAGCAGCAAAGTCTCGAAATATTGGCTACTCGTAGACCCGGTCGCAAATCGGGTGGTTTCCAAAGATGCACCGCCGAGTTCCAGTTGCCCACGAGAAGAAGATGTCGACTGGTATGAAGTGGCTGCGGGACTATGGCCGGAGTTGAAGGCAAAGCAGCTAATCGCACATGCCGCACTCTGCGACCACTGCGGGCCACTGTTTCGCGCAGCCGCGTCGGTGGATTTGGATCCCACCCCCCAGGAAGAACGGATGTTGGCGGAACTGGTCGCGCCCTCGCGGCCCCCGATGAGAGCCGCTCAAGGACCGCTTCCCAAGGCTGGGCGGTCGCCTGGTTGGCGAAGGTTTCTGTCATGGCATGTCGTTGTGCCTGCAGCAGCTTTGGTCCTGCTTTTTGGATTGTTAATGGCGATGCCCCGGTCATCGTCGAAACCACTTTCCGGGACAGAGTACGCCGAATTCGCAGTCACCACTCACCGGCAGCATGTCGAAGGAAAACTTCCGCTTGAGGTCCGCTCCGATTCGCAGCAGACTATCAACCAGTTCTTCAATACTAAGTCACGGTTCCCCCTGGCTCTGCCAACTTCTCCGGCGGCCGCAGGCGAGGTGCGGCCTTATAGTTTGGAGGGCGCACGGATCGTGAAAATCGCCGGCAAGCCCGCTGCTTTTATCGCTTACGAGGTGGGGACGCCAAAAGTGCAGATGATGCCTGCAAGCCTGATGGTGACACGCGATTCTGTCGCTGTCGCCTCAGGAGGACTGCAGGTTGATTACAAGAAGGTGAGTTTCCATTACACCACGGTTCAGGGCTATAAGGTTGTTACCTGGTCGATGCATGGATTGACTTATGCTCTGGTTTCCCAGGAAGCAACCAATACGCAGGGATCCTGCATGGTTTGCCATTCCGCCATGGGAGACCGTGATCTTGGCCAGACACCGACTCCCTTGCATACTCCCCAAGGTGTCTCCAAGTCTGTTTTGCAGTGAGTCTTCTCAAGTAGAATTTCCTGATCGCGCCAGCAAGTCCAGATTCCACTGAATCAAGTGTGTTGTCGCGATGATTCCCGAGCTGCACTCTTTCAGCTCCCGAATGTCTTCAAAAAAAGGAAAGCGTCACAAGATTTCGTTAAGTCTAGTGAGGTCGATTACGCTGTTCGCGGCGTATCTCGCCAAAAACTCTCAATAAGAAACTGGAGAATTCGCCGTGCACGCTCAAAGATTTCGTGTAGTTTCCGCCGTTATGTCATTCGCCGTTGCGTTATCAACTATTGGTATGGCTCAAACCCAAGGGCTTGCTGATCAGAACCCGCTCGCCGCAGCTCAAGATAAGTTTCCGCGGGGTAGAGTAATAGCCCCTGGCTCCAGCATTTCTCGTGCGAGTGACAAAGGTCTGCGTGCACACACGCACTTGCAGGTTTTCGTTCCCGAGCAGACGGTGACGCCGTTCGCTGGGCCTCCTTTTGCTGGTCTGGGTTTTGAAACCCCGGCATCGCTTGCATGTGTCTACTCGCTCGTGCCCAGGGCTAATTCTTGCAATCCGAACCTGGTCTTCGCGAATCCCACCGGTGGATTTGGTGCGATAGCCCTGGTCGATGCATTTCACGATCCGACTGCATTAACAGACCTGCAGATCTTCTCGACTCAATTCGGCCTGAAGGCCCCCAACCTGACCGTAGTTTTCGCAAGCGGCACCAAGCCGGCACAAGATCCTAGCGGGGGATGGGAACTGGAAGAGTCACTCGATCTACAGTGGGCACACGCGATGGCGCCCGACGCGAGACTCTTCTTGGTAGAGGCCAGGTCGAACAGCTTCAGTGATCTTTTCGCCGCCGAAAGGGTTGCCGGCAATCTGGTGGCAAGTGCTGGCGGTGGAGAGGTTTCCAACAGCTGGGGTGGCGCCGAATTCTCCGGCGAAACTTCGTTCGACTCTAATTTCACAACTGCCGGAGTAGTTTATTTCGCGTCGTCCGGCGATCAACCGGGCGTGGAGTATCCGGCAGCGTCTCCCAACGTGGTGGCGGCAGGCGGCACGACCACGGCGCGCAATCCTACCACCGCCAACTTCCTTTCTGAACGGCCTTGGGATCTTGCCGGCAGCGGTCTCAGCGCCTTTGAAGCGCGGCCTGTCTATCAGGATGTCATCCAGGCGACCGTGGGAACTCACCGTGGAGTTCCAGACTTGTCCTTCGACTCTAATCCGGTTACCGGCGCATGGGTGTTTGATAGCACGCCGGTGCAGGGCGCGGGCAGCGGGTGGTTCATTGTGGGAGGGACCAGTCTCGCTTCGCCCGCCCTGGCAGGAATTGTGAACGCAGCTGGAACCAAGCTCGGCTCCAGCCATGCGGAACTAAACCTTCTCTACAACAATTTGGCGATTACTACCGATTTCAACGACATCAGCAACGGCTTTTGCGGCCCCACCGCAGGATTCTCTGGCAAGGTGGGCTGGGACCTCTGCACCGGAATCGGGAGCGTCAAGACCAAAGTAGGGAAATAACCTGAGGTTCGGGCCGCACGTTTCCGGGACTGTGTATGTCCCTGGGAAGTGCGGCCCTCGAACTTTCAGGAAAGTGATAAGTCAAACAACTCGAGGTCAGGAACGCATCGAAGAGCAAGTTATGTGGATGAGATTATGTGCCCTGTGCAAGAAGTTAATGCTGAAACCCCACCTGAGCCACTCTGTTCGCTGCCACTGCGGTTGGGAATGGTAGCCGGTTTCTGCTCTAGTCCCAGGCAGTCACAGAATGAATCACCGCTCAAGCAACGAATAACCCTGATCCCTGAAAAGCAAAACCTCACGCACTCTCGTTAAGTCTAGTGAGGACGATGACCATCCGAGTAACACCGACAAGACAGTCACACTGACACTCTCACGGTCAGACCCCTTAGGTGCAAGTGCAGTAAATGGGGCGACAGCCTTCGAGCCAGTAGTGCGTCTCAGAACAGCCTGAATTCGTCCCTGAGTTTTGAAAATTACCCACAGAACTGGAGCACAGAGAATATGAACTACCTTGGTCAGCAAATAGAAACAATTACGCGAGTCCGGAAAGCATTCGGTTGTGCAGCAATGATGGCTTCGATCCTTCTGATTGCACAGCTCGCGACCGCCGCAACCTTCTCTTTTACCCCTGGCGATCCCGATGGAAAGGTCGGCGCATCGACCCGCCCTGCCAGCCCGGGAAAGATTGAAACTGAAACCGCCGATGATTTCGTTTTACAACAGACGACAATTATCAATAAGGCGACCATTAAGGGATTACTTCCCACCGACACGGACCTGAAGAAGATTAAGGACGTGGAGGTGGAGATATATCACGTCTTCCCGTTGGACTCTGCACCTTTTTCCGGCAAAGTGCCGTCGCGCACCAACTCACCCTCAGACGTAGAAATCGGGACCGCTACACGAGACGCGAACGCGGGAACGCTCAAATTCTCGCCAACTGTAGAGAATGCGAGCTTCTCAGTTGACCACACGGTAGTAAACAACCTTAGCGTCAACGCCGGCGAGACCGGAATGACCGGTGAAGAAGTCGAGATTACTGTCACGTTCACATCTCCGATTATTCTGCCGGCCGGCACCTACTTCTTCCGTCCCGAAGTCTCGGTGAACGATGCCAATGCCAACTTCCTCTTGTTGTCAGCGCCAAGACCGATTGTGCCTCCGGGCAATGCCTTCCTGGGAGATCGCCAGGCTTGGATTCGCAATTCCACCCTGAATCCGGATTGGCTGCGTATCGGTTCACCTGACATTATTCTCAATGCCGGCACCTTTAACATGGCTTTCGCTCTCAACGGTGAGACTGTTCCCAACGCCGGAACACCCAAGACCGTGACCTGTAAAGGCAAGACCATCTCTGCGCTGTCTGAGCAGTTTGGCACTCTTGATAATGCTATCTCGGTTCTCGGATTCTCGAGTGTGCCCGCGTTGCAAGATGCCGTCACTCTGTTTTGCAAACCATAATTACAAATGCCACGCAGTTAGGCGGAGTTCGAGAGCAATAACCTGAGTATGGCAAAGTGCCCGGTTTCAAGAGCCGGGCACTTATTTTGCGAATAAGGGCTCTCACGAAAAAGCAAAAGCCAGGCAGAACTCGTTCTATCTAGCGAAGGGAAATGAGCACAGAATGACCTGTAACGTGAGTCAGCGAACAAGAAAACCTGCGCGAGTCCGGAGCCTGTTCACGGCCGCTTTCTTGCTCGCATGTGCCCTGGGCACCGTCAACCGCGCCATGGCGCAAGTCACGGCCCCATCCGTTCCAGGCAAGATTGCAGTCCCGGCAGGAAACCATGCATATTTGGTCGGCCACGCCAGCGGCAGCCAGGGCTACACCTGCCTACCGACGGCTGCTGGCGGCACTGCGTGGAACTCCACCGCCCGCCCCGAAGCCACCCTCTTTGCAGACTTCTTCGGGCGCGGGTTCCAGATCACACACTTCCAGAGCTTCAATGAAAACCCGAAGCCGGACGTCATCCCTCCGAAAAGTGGGAACGCGACATGGCAGAGTTCGCTGGATAGCAGCCGAGTGTGGGCGATAAGGGTGAACGGAATCGACCCTGCCCCCAACGTCGAGAGTTGCCGCAATTTGGGTTCGATTCAATGCCTCTTGCTGCAATCTGTTGGGAACAAGAAAGGGTCAACCGGAGGCAACCTGCTGGCTGACACCACTTTCATCCAACGCCTGAACACCAGCGGCGGGGCTGCTCCTACCTCCGTCTGCACCGTGGGTCAGACTCAGCTCGTGCCCTACACGGCCGACTACTACTTTTTTCGCGCGGACAACTAAGGCATGGTTATCCGCTGTGGGCGAAATTCCGGGGTTCTGCGCACAAAGTTGCGAAGAGTTGGTGGTTTTCGCGTGCACACCCCACAGTCTTGGAATTTATTGCTATTAAGGACAGTCTTAAGTAGTACCGCATAAGTTGAACGTGGGCCTGAGCAACCTGACAGAATTTCGAGTGCGAAGATCAGATATGACGGACCACGTGGCGAGACAAATCGAAATAACAAAAAGAGGAGAACTACAAATGAACCGAAATCTAATTCAAACAAAGGAAGACAAGTCTCTTTCACGAATCTTGTTCTTCGGCAATTCGCGCCGCGCGATTGTGGCGATTGCTCTGCTGGCTTTGGTCCCGGCCACTGCGGCTGCTCAGTACCCCGGTGGCGGAGCATCTCCGAGCTACGGATCAAAAGGCGCTGTGATCGGCGGAGTCGCAGCCGGGGCAGCTGTCGGTGCCGGCTTGCTTTACTGGAAGCTTCACAGTCGAGCCAAGCTGCAAGGCTGCGTGGCCGGTGATGGCGACAAGTTGGTCGATGAAAAGAACAACCAGACCTACAGCCTCACCAACAAGCTAAACCAGTCGCTGAAACCCGGAGAGCGGGTCGAAGTACTCGGCAAGAAAGTAAAGGGCACGTCGGGCGAGCCAACGTTCGAGGTCCACAAAATGAGCAAAGACCTTGGTCAATGCACAACAACAACAGCAGAGCAGCGGTAGTGACCCAAGCGGTTAATAAGTCGGACATTGGGCGAGAGTCGAAGGGTGCGTCCTGTCCGACAAAGGAGAAAAAAGTGATGGCAACGAGCGGCGTGGCTTTGAAATCGGGATCCTGCACGGTGGCAACGATGGCATATGACGACATGGCGCTCGTCCAGGCGTGCAAAGAGGGGAATACTACTGCATTCGAACAACTTGTGAAGCGATACGACACCAAGCTCTTTCGCATCGCCCAACATATCACTCACAACCGCGAGGACGCACAGGATGCGGTCCAGGATGCGTTTTTGAAGGCCTTTCGGAACCTGACTCAATTCCGCGGGAATTCACAATTCTCGACTTGGCTGACTCGGATCGCAGTCAATGAATCTTTGATGAAGCTGCGAAAGCAGCGTCACAGCAAAGAGTTCTCGATTGACGACGATTTCCAGAGCGAGGACGACAGTCCTGCTTCCCAGTTAGCTGATTGGACCCCTAACCCGGAAGAACTCTACCGGGGATCTGAGTTGCGGACCATTCTAAGAAACGAATTGCAAGAGCTGCCGCCTGGCTTGAGAGTCGTTTTCATATTACGTGATATAGAAGGGCTCACGACCGAGGAGGCTGCCGAGGTGCTCGAGTCCACCGCCGTCGCTGTCAAGGCCCGGCTATGGCGTGCTCGCGTCAAACTGCGTGAAGCGCTGTCTAAATATTTCGGTGTCGCGGTAAAACGCGCCTGAAGATCCTTTTGCCGCTGAAAGGCGAACGCAGCGGCAGGCGAGAACGTCGCCTTTAACGTAAAAATCTCGGCTGGCTCTTCAACTGCTGTCCAGATGAGTTATTCTGTTGACATGGATCATCTACTGGCTCTTCGGGAAAAGATTGGACATCTCCGAGAGGAGATCGCTGACATTCAAAGATTAAATGAGCAGTTTCGGCGTGAGAGCTTGAATGGAGCCGAGGCCCAAGTCGCTCACGCGCAAAGGAATGAACGCTTGCAGGCCATCCAGCATGAGCTTGTTCGACTAGCCGACCTTGGCCGCAAAGTTGTCTCGACGGAACAAATGAAGGAAAAGCACCGCTCTCGGCTTCATCCCGTCAAGCAGACACGGGCATCGTAGCCTTCCCACCTAGCCGGAGCGCCCGAAGACCTCTATCTACCCGGGCTTCCGACCCTGACGCGCAGCCGTATCGGGGAAGTTTAGGCACGTCGGCGCCACAGGTCCTGATGCCGGAGAGCAGATCGGTCCTGCCGCGAATCGGAAATGTGTGCGGAAAACTTCAGGAATATAATCTTAACTTTCCGTTTTTCGCCGCGGCGAGAAGCTCGGTGTAACGACAGAGGCGAAGCCGGCTGGGAGCGGAACTTAATGGCAACAACACCTACCCCGACACGCCCACCTTTGCCTCCGTTCACGCGCGAGAGTGCGATTCAAAAGGTACGCCTCGCCGAGGACGGCTGGAACACCCGCGACCCGGAGAAAGTAGCTCTGGCATACGCGACCGATTCACGATGGAGGAATCGCTCGGAGTTCATCAACGGACGAAACGAGATCATCGCCTTTCTCTCTCGCAAGTGGGCCAAGGAGTTGGACTACAGGCTCATCAAGGAACTGTGGGCGTTCACCGGCGACCGCATCGCGGTGCGCTTTGCTTACGAGTGGCACGACGACTCCGGTCACTGGTATCGATCCTATGGCAATGAGAATTGGGAGTTCAATGACGACGGCCTCATGGCCTTCCGGTTTGCTTCAATCAACGATCTCCCGATTTTGGAGTCAGAGCGCAAATATCATTGGCCGCTTGGCCGCCGTCCCGATGATCATCCAGGATTGAGCGACCTGGGCCTCTAGTTCTCTCGTACGGCAGATCCCAGCGTTTGCAAATAACGGAGCATGTATGTCGGGCAAGAAAACAGCAATCATCACCGGAGCATCGGGGGGTATTGGTGCGGGTTTGGTCGAGGCCTTTCTGAGAGAAGGTTATAACGTCGTCGCAACCTCTCGTGATACCAGTCGATCGTTGACTGCCTCACCCAGCCTGGTTCTCGTCGATGGCGATATCGGCAAGCAGGAAACTGCTGCCAAAGTCGTCGGAAGCATGCGATCAACAACTTCGGAACCATCGATGTTCTGGTGAATAACGCCGGAATCTTCCGCATCAAGCCTTTCACTGACTTCACTACCGAGGACTTCAACGCCCTTGTCTCCACCAATCTGCTCGGATTCCTTTACATCACTCAGCGCACTGTGAAAGAGATGCTGAAACAGAAATCGGGGTGCGTTGTGAGCATCACTGCGGCGCTTGCCGATCGGCCAATCGCCGGCGTAAACGGCTCGATTTCGATGATTACGAAGGGTGGCTTGAATTCAGCAACCCAGAATCTCGCAATCGAGTACGCAAAAGATGGCATTCGCTTTAACGCCGTAGCCCCCGGCGTCGTGGATACACCAATGCACCGGGATGATCCCAAGGACTCGGCGTTGCAGCCGATGAAAATGGCGACGGTAAAGGATGTTGTCGATGCCGTTCTTTACCTGGTCGAAGCAAGGTCATGTGAGCGGAGAGATACTCCACGTGGATGGTGCCGCTCCCGCTCGTCGTTGGTAGCAGCAAGACAATTCAATATCGTTCCCGCGACGACTCGTACACTCCGATTCCGCGGAAGCATTTAGCTTCTTGTCAAATTGAAGGCTCAAGATGAAGGATCGACAGATGAACGATCAACAAAAGAAGGAGCAGTATTCTGGAGTGCGAGATCAAGAGATCCGTGCGGCACTCGATCAGCATTGGGCGGCTTCCGATGCCAACGATTTTGAAACCGAGCACCGCATCTATCACGAGGACGCAGTGCTGGATTACCCGCAGTCAGGCGAGCGAACCCGCGGTCGAAGCAACATACAGAACCAACGCGCCGGTCAGCCCAGCAAAAAGCGGTTTGCTGTCCGACGAATCATTGGCGGCAGTGATCTTTGGGTCACCGAATTCATCCTGACATATGACGGCAAGCCGTCCTACACCGTGAGCATCATGGAGTTCAGGGGCGACAAGGTTGCGCGGGAAACCCAGTACTTTGCGGACCCATTCGTGGCTCCCGCATGGCGTGCTCAATGGGTCGAACGGATGGACACATAATCTCGAGGCGCTAACGACAGCGTCATTTGCGGTTTGCGGCATAGTTGTCGGATTCTAACCAGACGCTGGACTTCGACGAGGTACGAATGCCCCGATTGCTTTCAGTAAATGTCGGCCTTCCGCGCGACGTGACATGGAACGGCAAAACTGTCCGAACGTCAGTCTGGAAATCTCCAGTTGATGGACGGCGAATGGTGCGCAAGCTCGATATCGATGGTGATGCGCAAGCCGATCTCGCCGGTCACGGCGGGGAGCACCGCGCCGTATTCGTCTACCAGATGGATTCTTACCATTACTGGGAGCGCTTTCTGGGCCGCAACGATTTTACTTTCGGCCAGTTCGGAGAAAACTTCACCGTCGAGGGACTTCCTGATAACGAGGTGTGCATCGGCGATCGATACCGCATCGGTGGTGCTGATATTTGAAGTAACGCAGCCACGCGTGACGTGCTACCGCGTCGGCATCCGCATGAATGAACCTCGGATGCCAGCCCTGCTCGTAGCACATCACAGACCAGGATTCTACTTTCGCGTGTTGCAGGAAGGAGAAGTTGGTGCAGGCGATGACATCGTAAAAATTGCTGACGGTCCAGAGCGAATCAGTGTGGCCGACGTTGACGCCCTCCTGTATTTGCCGGGACATTCCCGCGAGCAACTGCAACGAGCGCTGCGGATTCCTGCACTTAGCAAGGGTTGGCAGAGTTCGTTCCAGGCAATGCTCCAACAAGACTTGAGCTCCAAAACTGCGGTGGGGAATCCGGGACTCGCGAATGAGGAACAAGCGCCAGCATGGCCCGGCTTTCGACAGATGCGAGTCGCGCATATTCATAAGGAAAGCGATAGCGTAACTTCCTTCATTCTGGCGCCGATCGATGGGCAGCCTCTTCCTCTCTTCCAGGCGGGTCAATTTGTTGTTTTGCGGCTTGCTCGTCGATCCGGACAAACCGCCGGTTCTTCGCAGCTATTCGTTGTCTGATCTGCCGGCAGCCGATCATTTCCGCATCAGCGTCAAGAGCGAATTGAACGGGATTGGAAGTTCATTTCTGTGCAACCGTGCGCGAGAAGGCGATGTATTGGATGTGAGTGCGCCGCGAGGAAGCTTTACTCTGCGTCCCAGCCAGAGTCCTGTGGTTCTGCTGAGCGCTGGAGTGGGCGCAACGCCCGTGATGTCGATGCTGCACGCACTCGCCGCTGAAAGATCGCAACGAGAGATCTGGTGGATCTATGGAGCGCGCAATCGCGTCGACCATCCATTTGCAGAAGAATCGCGTTCATTACTGAAACAGCTCTCTCGCGGACGAGGATACATCGTGTACAGCAGGCCCGCTGCAATCGACCAAGTCGGGGCAGACTTCGATGCTCCCGGGCACATTGACACAGCTTTGCTGGAGAGAATTGGCGTGTCACAGGGTAGTGACTTCTATCTGTGTGGCCCATCTTCATTCTTGCAGAACATGCGCGATGGGCTGCGAAACTGGGGTGTGCTCGCCGAGAATGTGCACACGGAAATCTTCGGTGCTCTCGAGGCTATTACCCCTGGTATGGCGCAGGTTGTTCACACTCCTCACCTGCCGCAAGGGCCGCCCGGATCTGGCCCCCCAGTCTCATTCGCGCGTAGCGGGATTACCGCCGCTTGGGATCCGAAATTCGCGAGCTTGCTTGAACTGGCGGAAGCGTGCGACGTTCCGGTCAGATGGTCGTGCCGGACTGGAGTCTGTCACACCTGCATGACTGGTCTGATTGGCGGATCGATTACTTATAACCCTGAGCCGCTGGAGAGGCCCGCTCCCGGGAACGTGCTCGTATGCTGTTCCCAGCCAAACGCGGGTGTCACTCTGGATCTTTGAGAGAAGATCTTTGAGAGAAACGGGAGGAGTCCAATCATGCGTTCTGATATTGTGCCCGGAGGCATTTTCCCCGACTACGAACTGCCCGATCACACGGGCACAGCTGCGCAAGCTCAGCGAGCTACAGGGCGACGATCCGCTAATCCTCACGCTTGCGCGCGGCCACTATTGCCCAAAGGAGCACCAGCAGCATTTGGAACTCGCCGCGTTCTACCCGAAGATCGCGGTGGCGTACACTCAGATCGCCACGATCGCCACCGACGATCACCATACTCTGCAGGAATTCCGTGCGTCAGTCGGAGCCCAGTGGACCTTCCTTTCGGACCCCGACCGAACGGTTCAGAAGGATCTCGACATCCAGGAGTACACCGACCCCGAGCACAATCCGATGATCCCGCATACGCTCGTGCTCAAGCCGGGCCTCGTGATCTACAGCATCTATAACGGCTACTGGTTCTGGGGCCGTCCATCGGTCATCGATCTTTGGCACGATCTGCGCGCCGTGACGAGTGAAATCCGCCCAGACTGGGATCTGAGTACTCCTGGACTCCGCGAGGCGTGGAATGCGGGTGACCTCTCGCGTTTCCACGGGTGGAACAAGCAGGCCAGTGTGGAAGCGGCCTCGATTGCACGAAAGAAATAGCAGTGCCACCAACTTCGATCTGCTGTGGCGTCGAGTAGCTTGGCGTAGTTCTGGCTCGCCGCGGTGATGTGGCGCTCCGCTCGTCGCTGGTAGCGCAATGAAATTTCATCTCGCTCCGGGGCGCTGGAAGGAGATGGCGGAATGGGCGTAGGCTTGAGGTTCACATAGAGAAGGAGCATTCCAATGATTCGACCCAAGACGAAAATATTGGTGGATGGTGGCGACCCGCAGGAGACTCGGCGGGCCAAGGAACGGTTGGGGTTTGTCGATGGACAGACGACCAACCCATCTTTGATTGCCAAGAACCCGCACATCAGGGAACTAATCGCATCGGGGCACAAACTTTCGAACCGCGAAGAACTGGACGAATACAAGAAAATCGTGCAGACAATTTCTCCATTGGTTGGCGATGCTGGAGTGTCTATCGAAGTTTTCTCGGACGAGAAGACAAGAGCGCAAGAGATGTTCGACCAGGGCCGGGAAATGTTTACGTGGATTCCCAATGCCTACATCAAATATCCATGCACGGCGGAAGGCCTGCGTGCGGCACAGATGTCAGTCAGGCAAGATATGCGAGTCAATATCACTCTTTGTTTTTCGCAGCAACAGGCAGCCGCAGTGTATGCGGCGACCAAGGGCACAAAGCAACCTGCATACGTCTCACCTTTTGTTGGGCGTTTGGACGACATAGGCCAGAATGGTATGGATGTTATTAAGAATATAAAACAGATGTTCCGGCAGAGTGACGGCCATGTTCTGGTACTGGCAGCGAGCATCCGCAGCCTGGAACACCTGCTCTACTGTTTCGCGCTCGAAAGCGAGCTTGTAACCGTGCCTGCGAAGGTTCTGGAACTGTGGGCGAACACCAATTTCCCCATGCCCGACAAACAGTTTCAGTACACAGCTTCCGGTAAGTCGATCCCTTATGAGGAGCTTGACCTGGAACAGCCGTGGGAAACGTTTGATATACAACACGAGCTCACACGCAAAGGCATTGAGAAATTCGCCGCTGATTATCGTGCAACCCTCTCCCGGACCGCATAAGAGAAACTGAATTGCGATGCCGTGCAAGGCGATGACAACCAGCATCTGAATCTACCGTAGTATCGAAATCGGCTCGGGAGGCAAATCATGGCAGAGACACCAGAGACGAAGAAGCCCGATTTCAGAAATGGATTTCCGATTCGCGATCTCGGCGATGGCACCACGATATCGGGCCAGGCCGACGGCGAAGAATTAGTTCTTGCCCGCCTCGGTGATGAGGTCTTTGCCATCGCCGCCCACTGCACCCACTACGGCGGCCCGCTCGCGGAAGGCTTAATCGTGGGCGACACCGTGCGCTGTCCCTGGCACCATGCATGTTTCAATCTTCGGACTGGCGAGGCGCTGCGAGCACCCGCTCTCGACCCGATCTCGTGTTGGCGGGTTGAAAAAGTGGGCGACAAGATTTTTGTTCGCGAGAAAGTCGCACCACCGGCTCCAAAGCGCGAAACCGAGGGTCCAAGCTCGGTTGTGATTGTGGGCGGAGGCGCGGCTGGTCTGGCTGCCGCCGACATGCTGCGGCGTGAGGGCTACGGCGGTCCTCTTACCATCGTGAGTGCCGACGCCTCACCGCCCGTAGATCGTCCGAACCTTTCCAAGGATTTCCTGGCAGGCACGGCTCAAGAAGAGTGGATTCCTTTGCGGCCTTCAGACTACTATCGCGGCCGCAAGATTGATCTTCTCCTTCACTCACGCGTGTCATCGCTTGATACAAAAAACCGGCGGATACTGCTTGAGAATGGCAAGGCGCTCGAATTTGGCGCTCTCCTGTTGGCCACCGGAGCCGACCCGGTCCATTTGCAGATTGAAGGCGCGACTGAGTCTCAGGTCCATTATCTCCGCACGTTCGCTGACAGCAAGGCCATCATTGCCAAGGCGGCTTCAGCCAAACGTGTGGTGGTTTGCGGCGCCAGCTTTATCGGCTTGGAAGTTGCCGCATCGCTGCGCGCCCGCGGAATCCTGGTAGATGTAGTAGCACCTGATCGCCATCCGCTCGAACGCGTAATGGGAGCTGAGGTTGGCGACTTCGTCCGTAAGCTTCACGAAGCTCACGGCGTAACCTTTCACTTGGGGGAGACTGTCAGCCGGGTCAATGGTCGCGCAGTCACCTTAACCAGTGGAACAACTGTGGACGCAGACTTCCTTGTCCTGGGTGTAGGCGTGCGGCCGTCGCTGACTTTGGCCGAGCAAGCCGGGCTCGCCGTCGATCGCGGTATCTCAGTCAACGAATACCTCGAAACCAGCGTGGCCGGAATCTTCGCTGCTGGCGATGCCGCCCGCTGGCCCGATCCGCACACCGGCGAGAGAATTCGCGTCGAGCACTGGGTGGTTGCTGAGCGCATGGGGCAAGTGGCAGCTAAGAATATTCTCGGCCGTCGCGAGAAATTTGACGCTGTCCCATTCTTCTGGAGTCAACACTACGACGTGGCTATCAATTACGTGGGCCACGCTGAGAAGTGGGACGCTATCGAGGTCGATGGCAGCCTCGATGCGCGCGATTGCGCCGTGGCGTACAAGAAAGGCGGTCGGACTCTCGCCGTCGTGACGATCTCTCGCGATCTCCGAAGCTTGCAGGCTGAAGCCGCCATGGAAGCTGAAGTACGGCTGCAGAGACGAGAGGTCGCCTGAGCCAAACGGGTGAACCGGAAAACTAGAGCCCGAGGGATCGCGTTGGTCCGCATTGCGCCGTCTCCACTTCTCCAAACCGCTTCCCGATGAATCGGCTTTTGAAATGAAAGCTGGTATCGTTGGTTTCTACTGGTGACGATTTCGAGGCCAGAAAACGCAAGGAGGCGGGGGATGGCGTCACTTATCAACGGCAGAGGCGTTGAAGTTTGCGTTAGGATCACGCTCTTTCTTTTGGCCGCAAGCCTCTGTACCAGCACTGCGGCTCTCGCTCAGACCATCGTGGTCGACGCTGCGCCTTCGCACGTCGCCAACACGTTCAGTCCCCTCGCTCGTTGGGTGCGGCGATTGATCGGCTGAAAACTGGAACGCCTGACCATTTGCTGACCGACCCGGTTCTCAAGGAGATTCTCGGCGCAGGATGGCAAACCGTGACCTATCGGCAAAACACAGAATTAATGGTCGAGGCCTGGCACTGGAACCCGCGCGGTGACTGGAGCGACCCGGAGAAACAGCAAGGGCTACTTTGTAGGCAGCGCGGAGCCGACCGCGGAGATGATTCGCCATTCGTGGGCAGCTCCGCTACCGCACCGTGGCTTCAGCCGGGGCGACGGAAACGGCTGGTCGCGGCTCACCGACGGTGACCCGAAATCCTACTGGAAAAGTAATCCGTACCTCACGAAAGCCTTTACCGGCGAAGACGACTCGCTGCATCCGCAGTGGGTGATGATCGATCTGGGCAGCAAAATTCCCGTCAACGCCATACGAATTGCCTGGGCCGAGCCCTATGCCAAGCATTACTCAGTCCAGTTCTGGACCGGTGAACTGGAACCTTTCTATGACGGCACCACCAAGGGCACCTGGCAAACTTTTCCGCTTGGGCGCGATCACCGAAGGCAAGGGCGGCACCGTCACGCTGAAGCTGGTTTCCTGGATGATCCCCGTGAGATACCTCCGCATCTGGATGACGGAGTCTTCGAACACCTGCGACACCCACGGTTCCGCCGACAAGCGAAACTGTGTGGGCTACGCGATCAATGAACTCTACGCCGGGGCGCTCTCGGCAGATGGCCAGTTCAATGACTACGTCACACATTTCCCCAGCCGCAATCAGACCGTGACCTGGCCTTCTTCGGTTGACCCATGGCACGCGGCCACCGATATGGACGAATCGAGAGGAGACCAGGTCGGATTCGATTTCTTCTTCACCAGCGGCGTCACTCGCGGACTTCCCACCATGGTTCCGATTGCGATGTTGTATTCCACGCCCGAGGATGCGGCGAACGAGATTGCCTATCTGTACAAACGCCACTATCCGATCTCCTGGATCGAAATGGGAGAAGAAGCCGACGGGCAGCACATGTTGCCCGAAGACTACGGCGCGTTGTACCTCCAATTCGCCACCGCGATTCACCGGCTCGTTCCCGAGGCGAAGCTGGGAGGACCGCCCTTCGAGGGAACGTTTGATGACGTTGAAGTGTGGCCGGACGCGAACGGGAAAGTCTCATGGCTCGGACGGTTCGTGGACTACCTCAAAGCCCACGGCCGGCTGAACGACTTCACCTTCTTCTCTTTTGAGCATTATCCCTACCAGGACAAGCCCACCTACTCATGGGCCGACCTGTACCCGGAGCCCGGATACGTCAGTCACATCGTTCAAGTCTGGAAGGACAACGGCTTGCCACCGAATATTCCTTTCTTTATGACCGAGGGCAACATCGGAGGCGGTGCTGGGGTTTCGACAGTGAAGGGCGCGCTATGGCTCGCTGATTATGTCGGATCGATGATGACCGCGGGCGCCGGGGCCACTTACTATTTCCACTACATGCCTTATCCAGGCCACTACAACGGCGCTTACCCTCTTCTTCTAATCGATGAAAACTACAACGTGACAGGGTTATCCTCCGCAGTACATGGCGTCACAGGTGATCACCAAAGAGTGGGTCCAACCCGTCGATGCTCCGCACAAACTCTTCAAAGTCTCCAGCGACGTAACCGACGCTGCGGGAACCTTGCTGGTCACAGCCTATGCGGTCGAGCGTCCAGATGGACAGTGGTCGGTGATGCTGGTCAACCGGGACCAGTACAACGAACACACGGTGAAGGTGGTTTTCAACGATCCCGAAACCAAGCGCGACCGCCATTTCTCCGGACAGGTGGACCGGATTACTTTCGGGTCCGCCGAATACCAGTGGCACCCCGAAGGGGAGCGCGGCCACGCAGACCCCGACGGACCACCCTCCAATTCGAAGGTAACCGGCGGCGCAGAAACACTCTACAAACTTCCGATGGCATCTATTACGGTGCTACGCGGCTCCGTGGGAGACCAATAACCTATCTGCAGAAGCGGAAGCCCGAGGTCCCAGGCGGCTAATTTCCGGTCTGCCGACAATACTCCATCGATCGTCACATTCTTCATAATCCGTTGTCGAAATCTCGGCTTCCTGTACGTCATACGATCAGGTACATGTAAAACTATCTTCCAGAAGGAGAAAGACGATGAAATTTGCATTGTTGATCTACGAATCGCCGGACGCTTTCGCGTCACGGAAAGGCGACGGAAGTGACGCCTACACCGGCGCCTGGCGCGCCTACCATAAGGCTCTCGTCGAGGCAGGCGTCTTCGTCGGCGGCGATCCGCTGGAGGTACCGGAAACGGGAACCACGATAAAAATTAAGGACGGAAAGCGCGGCGTGCAGGACGGTCCGTATGCTGACACCAAAGAACAGCTGGGAGGATTCACGATCATAGAGGTGCCATCCCTTGACGCGGCCCTCGAGTGGGCAGCGCGCTGTCCGGCTGCCTCGTACGGTGCTGTCGAGGTGCGTCCGCTCGCTTCCGAAACCAGGCGCAGGATCGTGGAATGAATGGAAGTGATGAAGAGAAGGTTCATCGAACCGTCGAGCGAGTGGCACGCGAGTCATACGGTCGCCTTGTGGCCTATCTCTCCGTGCACACCCAGGACCTGGCGGGCGCCGAAGATGCGCTGAGCGAGGCTTTGCTCAAGGCGCTGACCGTGTGGCCACGAGACGGCGTGCCCCAAAATCCCGAAGGCTTGGTTGCTCACGACAGCGCGCAACTCGATCATCGATTTCTTCCGTCATCAACGAGTAGTGTCAGACAGCGAACCTAACCTCCTGCTCCTTACCCGAAACTCAGCGGAAGACCCTTTGGAAACAAACTATCCCGACGAGCGACTGAAATTACTCTTCGTCTGCGCGCACCCGGCGATTGATCCTGGCATGCATACGCCTCTCATGCTGCAAGCCGTTCTGGGCCTCGATGCCGTCCGCATCGCCGGTGCTTTCCTGGTTTCACCGAAAACTATGGGACAGCGTTTGGTGCGTGCCAAGACCAAGATCCGCGACGGCGGCATCCGGTTCGAGGTGCCGGAGCGGCAGCAACTGCCGCAGAGGCTGGATGCGGTCCTTGAAGCGATTTACGCAGCTTTCGGCATTGGCTGGGACGATATGGCGGGCGCCGATCAGCACGGCCGCGGACTCACCGAAGAAGCCATCTGGCTCGCGCGAGTGCTTCTCGAGCTAATGCCTGGCGAAGCAGAGGTTCAAGGATTATTGGCGCTCATGCTCCATTGTGAAGCGCGACGTGCCGCCCGGCGCGATCGAGATGGCCGTTACGTTCCGCTTTCCGAGCAGGATCCGAAACTGTGGTCGCTCCCTTTAATAGAAGAGGCGGAGCGCCATCTCGCAGAGGCGTCCAAATATGGTCGCCCAGGACGCTTTCAACTCGAAGCGGCGATTCAGTCGGTACATGCCGAACGGGCACGCGGCGGTCGTGTTGAATGGAGCAGCGATTGTTCAGTTCTACGCCCAGCTGATCCGCATATCGCCGACAATCGGCCGGCAAACTGGATACGCCGCGGCTCTTGCCGAAGCCAATGGACCGGAACCGGGCCTCGCAGTTCTGGATGCAATCGATCACGATGCAGTCTCTGCTTATCAACCCTATTGGGCGGTTCGCGCTCATCTCCTACAACGTCTTGGGAAGAGACCATTGAAGCCCAGCACGCTTACGACCGAGCCATCGGCCTGGCTGAAGATCCAGCGGTAAGAGCAGTTCCTGCTTCAGAAGCGGGGTTGATTGTTGTTCCCACTTCTCCCAAAGCGGGGAGAAGTAACAAGCTGGTCACTTGCATCTTTCGCATGCAGTTGTGATCCTTGCTAGGTGGATTTGAGATTGCGCGATATTTGCTCGATGAGCATGCTGATACTGCAGGACGAGTCCAACCGAGGCCAACGGTTGCGTCGACTTCTCCTCGCTGGTGGATGGCAAGCCTGGAAGCGCCTAGTTCGTAAGCCAGTAAAGCTGCGATTGTTCAATGGCGTAAGGTTTCGTGCGTACCCTGATTGCACGTGCTCTTCAGCAACGTTCTATTCGCGTTTGCCTGACTATCGAACACTCTCGTTTTTACGGAGCCGGATGGACGGAAACGGTACCTTCTTAGACGTTCGGGCCAACGTAGGGCTCGTGAGCATGTTACTCGCGGACAAGGTTCAAAATGCAGTGCTATTCGAACCGAATCCGCTCGCGGCGGAGCGCGCCAAAGAAAATATCGCCATCAACGGCTTTCCCTTTGAAGTTCAGGAAATTGCGCTCTCAGATGAGACCGGAACCATTCCGTTCGAGGACGTAGGGGGCGTCAACACCTGCAACCGAACGGTGATCAACTTTTCTACTGCTGCTCCAACCAGAATAGTGAAGCGGACCAGTTTCGACTGCTTCTTGGCCGAGCACGGTCCTTTTGAGGCACCAGTGAGCACGGTGAAAATAGATGTTGAAGGCCATGAAGTCGCGGTTATTCGGGGTATGCGCCACTTATTGGTCACGGACAGGCCTCGAATAGTAATGTTTGAGTATCTTCAGCGAACTAATTTGGCGGAAGCTTTGAAGATATTTGCCAGCGTCGACTACCGAGTTATGGCGCTGTTGCCTAATGGCGCGGTAACTCCCGTCACTCTAAGCACACCACCACTACAAGACCTTTTCGCTGTTCCAGCCGAATACTCCGGGGCCGAGCACGGATTTAAGTTTACGAATGAAAGTACGTCTTGCGCTCTGCAATCCGCAATGTCTGTCTCGTAGGTCACTGAATAAGGGAACTTGTGTCGTTAGTGGATATTGCCGTCACATGCAATAGGCACATCGAACGGGCGATACTGCGGCGGAACTGCACCGAGTACTCGTTCGAAGCGGTTTTAGTAACGTCCTTACTTCTCAACTGTGAGGCAGATCTGCATGAGTCCGATGCCACTTGAACTGGTAGCGGCACTCTGCCTGATTGCTGAAGACGTTACCCTCAAACTTAACAATGGCCAACGGCGCATAGTGGTGCTCAATGCCATGCGGTGAGATGGCGTGCGGTTTGCCGTGTTTCTGGGGCCACTCGACATCTCCTGTCGCGGTTCGAGCTGGAATCAGCCAATAGTCTCCGGTGCGGTATGTGTTTGGCGGATCGGAGTTCTCGAATTGAATTTGGACGCCATCTTCTAAGGTGAGCCAGAATCTATCGCCAGCTTCTTCGCGAATAAGTGCGGCCCCATGGTAAAGCTCAGTGTCGCCTTTCCTGGGGTCGCCTGCCTTTTGATCCCAGCGTACCAACACCGGGTGCGAGTGTTTGTCGAAGGGGTAGCCGCTCTGCGTCTTCAGTGTGATCTGGGAGCGTCCGCGGTCGACTTTTTCCACTTGTAAGAGCGGCGGAGGGTCGACTTGGTTCTGCCAACCGTACTTATCATCGATGATCTCCACCCAATCCCCGGGCCGCAATCCGGAGCCAGCATCACGACCGACATTGTCGAGCGTGACGACGGCGCCCTCCACCGACACTACTCCATAAGTATTGCTGGCATTGTCTCTGGACCACTTAAACGTGGGGCCATTCTTGGCTGAGTCTCCGACGACTGTACCGCCATTGTGAATCTGCACCCGATACAGTTGGTTTTCGGGGCCGCGGTAGCGAGACTCAGGGGAGACGATGTTTGGGGCGGTGTCCTCCTGAGTTTCTTTGGCCCTGGCTTTCAAGCGTCCGCGGTTGCCCGGCTGCCAATTGTTTACGATCTTTGTCCATTGATCCTCAACGAAACGGCGGTCAATGTCGGTTGGCAATTCGCCCTCAAGCGGCTCCGCGCGCACTTGCCACACAGCCTTGGCCCGGGTGCAGGTGTCAGCCCCATTCAGAGCAACTTCCCGAATAGAATCGTCCTCGAGATGTGTAATGTGACGCTCCCATACGTCCAGGTAAATTAAGTACGGCGGCCCGTTGGTCACAAGTGGTTCTGGATTGCATCGCTGATTCGAGTAGAGCAGGTACTCACCGTTGCTGCACAGGATTCCATCGAGGTAATAACGTCCCGGCGAGATCAAGAAATCACCCTGTCTGCCGAGGATGGATTGCAGCCGCCTTCGCTCTTCGCTGGTGACCTGCAGTTTTTGTAAGTCCCCCAGGGCTGCGATGTAGAAACCGCAGTCCTTCTCAGGGCCGGCGTGCGGGCCCACTGAATCGGTAACAAAGGAACGCCAGAACTGCCAAAAAATCGAAATCTGTTCATTCCAGTCGGCGTCGATCTGCACTCGCCCTTGCTGCATCAAGACGCGGGTAAAATGTTTGGCCGGATTGAAGCTGTCGCGACTAAAATCGCCGTTCATAATCTCTCCTCATCTAAGTAACAAAAACAATTCCGGCATCGATGCCAGCGGGCGCGTACTCATCAAGTCCAGTGCGCAGGTTCGCCTCTTTCTGCGGCTGATAGAGGTCATGGAAAACGCCCAACTCGGATCGGTCGCTGGCACCGCGCTTCACTTCATCTGCGCAGTTCTCCTCCAGTTGGCAATAACCGGGGTCCCCGAAGCGCATGCTGACAAACGAGGGTTCCACGCGACGGCGTTCCTCATCCCTCAGCGCGATCTTCTCCGAATGTGTGAGCTGGTGTTTTCTGGTCACAGCAAGTGCGGCATCATCTACAAGATCCGGCTGGCAGTGATAGCGCCCCGGCGTACGTGAGCCGGGAGCGACGTAACAGAATCGCACACAACCTTGCTGACGCCGCGCGGCCAGCAGTTCTCCCGTGAAGATGCAATCTTCCGCAAGGCTGAGAGCGTGCACCTGAACTTGTCCGATGATCGTGCAGCGCTGGATGGTGAGCGCGAATGGAGCGATCCTGTCCTCGAGAGCCCTGACCGCCGGCAGGTCTGGTCTCGTCGAATCGACGATACTGTCACTGATGGTGAGCGATATGGGATCGAGGTGAGCATCTTCCTTCTGGAACGCGGCGATCGGGCCGAGAATGCAGTGCTCAATCTGTACCCTGGAGGACGATTCCATCAGCAGCACACTCGGTTCGCCGGGGCGGTGAGGCTCGCAGTCAGGGTGTAGCGACCATCCTGGAACCAGCGTGCAGTGGCGAATAATCACCTCGTCGACATGTTCGCGAATTTCAAGGGCGCGTCCCGCGACCAGGATTCCATCGAGTATGAACCGGCTGCCCGCTTCTCCCGTTATGAGCAGGGGCTCCGGATGAGCGGTCCGCCGGTCTGCCAGAAGGACGGGACGGGCGCCATTTGCGGCACGCAACTCAAGGCTGCTGTCCTTCCCGAGATGAATATTGACCTGGTCCTTGTGAACTTCGCTGTCGGTAATTTCAATGACTGCGTGAGGACGATTGTCGCTCACCCACTTTTGATATGCCTCGTGAATGCTGGAAAATGCGCCAGGACCCACGGAGTATGTGATTTTTGAGCCGACGGGAACGATGACTGGGCGTTCATACTCCCCACCGCCGATTTCCGAGCTGAACGCGTAGTGATAAGAAGTCCAGACGTGCTTGGGTAATTGGGCCGGCGGAAATGTGATCCGACCGAGTTCAGGATCGAGCGCCACATGCCCCGTTTTGGGGCGATATTTCCAATCACTTAAATCCGCGGGGATGATTCTGGCGGCTGGAATTGGTTGAGTGCGATCAAGACCTGCCCAATTTCCCGCCCAGATAGCCAAGCTTCGGTCGGCACCATAGTACTTCGAACTCGCCTGATGGTGTTCCACCCCGTCTTGAGTGCTGGTTTCATCAAAGGCCCGGCGGCGGATAGGCGTGGGCAGATCCAGTTCGTTGGCAATGTGGTCGGGCTCGACTTCACGAACAGGATTGTTGTAGAGCGCGACGTCATTGCCCAAAATACTAAAAGTAAAGCAATCGCCTTCTCCCTCCACGCAATTAGCGAGTGTGTGAGTTGCAGAAAAGACTTTCAGCCGCCAAACAAAGACAGCGACTTCGGGTAAGTTGTACATTCTCTGCGAGCGGTGCGAGTTGATCCTGCGCATATCCAAAGTGTGACTGAAGGAGTCAAAGGCACTGCCGATCAGATCGAGGGCCTCCACTGATCGCAGTGAAGCGGTATGGCCGCGCCGTGACCGCAGGTGTTTCAGAGATTGAGCTACTCCGATATGCTGTTCAAATTCCACGACTCTGGCCGGCCATCCTGCGACTGCGGTGGCCAAATCTTCGAGTAATGCCAGAGTGCCCTTGCGCCGGCGATAGCCAATTGTATTGGCAACCAGTCGGCGCGGGACCAGGACCCTTTCGAGCGCGGAAACCGTAGAATCCTGCGTCTCCTGATTGTCAAGAGTCCGGTAGCCGATCAAGTCGGCAATGTACGGGACCACCCAATCTTCACAGGTCTCGATGAACCAGTTCTCATAGAGCTGCGTAATATTGTCCTCGACCACATCTACCTGCTCTTCAATCACGCGCAACAACATCTGAAGCGGATATCCCTGCTGCGCGTCCCGCATGCGATAGGCAATCGGTACCAGGTTGTACAGTCGATCTGTATGTGCGCTCATGAGGTGATCTCCGTGAGGATCAGCGTGTCCGGCAACTTGGGATTGAGATAGGCCAACTGTGCTGAACTGATTGAATCGGAGCCTGACGGCAATTCCGCGAGACGTACGTCAATGCGTTGTTTCGGCGCTCGTGCGTGAGCGATAGCTTTGAGTTTTGCGTCCAGACGATCCGGATCCGCAGTGTCTGCCTCGCTGATACTCTCCAAAACGTCAACGTCCACGTAGGCCACGCCCTCGACGGCCTGGATGGCGCTGATGATCTGGCTCAACGGCACTGATTGCCCGAGTTCCTGGCGGTCGAAACCAAATTGCTCGAGCAGGCTGGCTCTGACCTTAGGGGTCACTGACTCAAACAGGTAATCGGGTAGCACTTTTAGTTTTGCGCTAATCACCAGGACCATGAGTTCACGGTCCTCCACTTCGAGTGGGAGATACGGGTCGCCGAACTGCTGGAACGCCTGAACCAAACTCTTCTTGAGGTCGGAGTCGTCGCCAATGGGAATGTCTTCCGCGCCTGCAACGGTCACAAACACGACTTGGCGTTTGCCGTCCGATATGTGTGTAGCGCTAGCCTTGCCGATGCCGGCAAAGGTGCGGGCAAAATCGGCATAGTCTTGCACGGAAACAAGCCGATCCAGCGCGGCGGTGGCGATAGGGACATTACGACGCGCCTGATCGCGAGTGTCGCGGTCCGCGCCACCAGTGGCGGGCAGCGGATTGATCACAGACCTCACGCCCAGAGGCCGCGTTGCTAGCAAACTGATCTTCGTAGCCGCTACGTTGCCACCGGAGCCGATGCCGCTGCGATATGCCGCCTTTACATTTTCCATCCCCGTCGGCAATCGCATGCCGTGTACTCCATCCCCGAAGATGATTGTTTTCTTCTCATCATCATCAGTCTGGGTAACGTAACAACGCTCGGTGGGAGTGGCGTCGGCTAATGTGTCAACTTCATGCCACAGCAAATCATTCACGCGGACCTGAAGCGTGCTTGCGGTGCCTTCAGGAGTAGGTGCAGCCACAAACGTAACTGGGGCTTGGTGCAAAATGAACTGCTGCAACTCCTGCGAACTGTCCCCACCACCCAGGACTTCACTGCGCGATTCGCCGTGGGTAGCGTTCACCACGTTTCCGTAGATGGTCACGGTTTCGCGCTTGTACTGATAGGAGAGCGGGTTCGCCAATTGCAGGAAAGAATGGGGTGAATCTCCAGGAAGGTCCTGAGTTGCAGCCAAGGCCCCGGTATTGGCAGGATCAACGGGAACCGAACTTGCAGTCGCGGCATTTGCCCGCACTTGCTTGACGCCTTGCTTAACACCACCCAGCATTACTAACTCAGCTCCAGTTACGCCGCTAGTGTTGGGTATATCTGTGCGTTCTCCTTTAACGATGAGCCACCGCCCGGATTGCAAGTCGCTGTAGAGAGCTCCAAGTTCAATCTCCGAACCTGAAACAGGGTCGGAGATTGGCTCCTCGGCCAGCGCCAGTTGCTCGCTTTGCGCGGAAATGGTTGTATTGCGGGCCACTGATAAGCTTCGGTCCTGCGGATACTGCGCCGGATCAAGCCAGGGTTGATCGAAGGTAAGTTGAGTCACCCGGGCAGACATCCCATACTTCGTCACCGAGACCTTCTGAGCGTCGGTGACTTTGACGACCTTCGCCTCTTTCCAGTCAGGACGCTCAATCACTGCCCAACTGCCGTTGACGATCTGGTCGTAAACCGAATCGAGAAGCATGATGTCGGGATGAAGCGGTTCCACTCCCGACTCATCGACAATGGTTAGCATCTTGGAAAGAGAAATAGATATGCGATGGTCACCGCTTGGGGACGTCACTGATTGTCCATCCGGAACGCGAATGGGCTTACTCATATTCACCCTTACATCAATCGAGCCCTTCGGCCCGACACTGATCGTATAGCTGACCTTGAAATCCGGAAAATCGAATGTAATGCTGCCTTTCGGATCGGTCGAGATCACGACCTTCCAGTCTCCGAGCGGGGTTTCTTTCTGTGAAAGGGGGACCATTGCGCTGGCGGTGTCCCCGCCTCGGATGATTTTGATCAACGCATTGGCGTGTCCGACAACAGACATGAGCGCTGCCGTGATTCGACCGCCAGCAACCTCGTGCTCCGCCGCAGAAGACATCTCGATGCTGATGGTCAAGCTATCCTCGAGCGGCCATTCTTCTGTTCCAGTCACTATGCCTTTGTCATTAGTGATCGGCTTTAATGGCGCATTGTTGCCAAATGGCGCCGCTTGCACGCGGAAAGCATGGACTTGAGCGGCAGGCTTCGAGGTAACTGTGGCATTCTCTAACGCTGTGTATAGGTCTTGGCCGATTTCGGGGTGGAAAGCTTTGAGCAGCGCTGGGATCATGTCAGCCTGCGGTGTGAAGGTTTTCGAAACGCTGCGCGGCAAATGCGCGGAACTCGCAGGATGTTCTGCCGGCGCCTGGATGAGGGGCGCGCTGGGCGAGACTAGATTTACTACGTTAACGAATGAAGATTTTGGGGCTGCAAGATCTGGTAGGGACGGCGGTCCATCTTGCAGCGTAACTTTTGTCCGGCTCTTCTGGAAATCAACATCTATATTCGCCACGCGGCGCACTGTCCCTGGACTGGCGATGACCAGAAGCGGGTCATTCGGTTTCAGGTTTACATTAGTTCCCTCGACATAGACCTCCGTGGAACCAAGCGTAATCATTTGTGGCTGGGTCAACCGCGGCGTCAAGTTATTCCATGCGTCACGGGCAAACAGTGGGGCGGAGGTTTCGAACGACTGCGGCAACTCACCCTGGGCGGGAAGGTTCTGAGCGCGGCTGCCGATAGGGATGGTGGCTTCACTGTCTTGATCCAGTGTGTAAGCAAGGAACACGCTGGCCGCGACACCGGGGCGCAAGCTATATCCCACCAGGTGCGCCAGCTCCAGAACCGAGCGCCGTTCGGTCGCAGTCCTTAGATAGCCTTCGTTCGCAATGCGTTCCTGGTAGAAAGTCAGAACGTCGGCAATGATCGCCCAGGCATCGAGCAGAGCTATAGCAGGATCATTCGTTGCCCGGGTCTTTAGCAGCGAGAGGGGTGTGTTCGTAGCTGGAACCGGGTCGGTAGATGCGCCTCCCGCGACAGGAATCTGTGTCGCCGTTGCCAAACTGACAGTGAAATCCCGACTCGACAGCCTGGCCAACATCGTTTCGAAGAAAGAACCGTAAGTGCCGACCCGATAGGCGAGTTTGTCTAAGCCAGGGCGATTGGCGGTCCGCAGCGGGTTCAATATTTCGATTCCTTGGCAGCATCCACAAGGCAGTGTCATCGCCCACCTCGCAGGCTGAGAATCAGTGTGCCGTTCTCTGGAAATCGGGAATCATTGTCCAAACGCGCAACTTCTAGAGGCCCAATCGGAAGAAGACCGTTTTCCAGTTCGGAGTTCGGCCCCTCGAACATTCTTTCCAGCCGCGTGACAACAACACTCTCGACACCGGTGACTGCCTGCGCGGCTGCTACTAAACGGCTGAGATAGACCGCGTCACCGAAGCTGAAGCTATCGGGATGAAAAAATCCTTTGGCTCCGGTGTTCAGAATGCGGTTGCTGAAAACATCCAGCAGCGCGGACTTTACATGCGCGCTCAGATAGTCGGGCAAGACCCCAATACTTATCTCAAGCGCAAGCGGGACGTAAGTCGCTTGCGCAACTGTCAAGTCATGCCCAATGCGGCGGTAGCGGTACAAGTACTTTCGCACTTCATCCAGCAGCAGAGGTTGCATTTCATCAGTGCCGAGAGGATCGATTGCAACCCTCGCTTCGTATCTGGTTCCCGTCCACTCGAGCACGGCGGCGGCTCGTTGTACTTTGGGGTGGCGCTCGGCCAAAGTAGCGTAGTCATCGGCGGTGATCGCACGTTCCAGTTGCTTTAGAAAATTACCCGGGGCGAACATCCTCACTTCATCCAGTGATTCCGGGGCAGTGCCGCCCTGCGCCGCCACCGGGTTTTGCGGAGTCAACCCGTCAATCGGCGTACGGGGAAAGAAAACATGATCAATGATCTCGGCGCCGATATTGCCGGACGCTCCGTTTCCCAGACGGTAGGTCGCAGTAAAGCTTTCTCCTGCTTCCGGAGCGCGGCCTAGTTCTCCGTTGCCAAAGCGCAAATGTGCAGTTCCGCTATCGTCCATTTCCACCACGAAGTCGCGGTCTTGCGACCGACTTCGCAACAGATCGGGTTTAGGAGTCCAGTGGCGGACAAAACTGTTCATCTCGTTGCGCAGAACTTCGGCAAGTTTCTTGGGATCGTCTTTCGCGGGGTCATAGTGGTTCAGGGCCGTCTGTGTGCTGACTGAGATACTTTGACGGAAAAGCTGCCAAGCAGGGTCTGTGCCGGCCGCCAACTTCTCGACCAGATTTGCCGACGTATCATTGAGGTCACTGAAACTGAACATGGGACCAGTGCCATCGGGACGAGGTGCAATGCTTGTCAATTCAATCTGAGGTATTGAGGATCGCGGATCCTGTAGCAGGCAACGCGCGGCCGGCGTTCCTTCCTTAAAACTTTCTCGAAATGTTAAAGGGGCCAGTTTCAACGAAGGACGGAATTTACCAGCCACAATTTGCAAGTCGGACGGGTGCTTCGCCCGCCGGCAAGTCTGGTTTTGGGACGCCAGCGGGACCGTTCCTACGTCCTCTTCCTCAGTCCAGCGGCCATGATCGAGCAGAATTACATTGCCACAAGCGATGCTGACATGATGAAGGTGAGCGCATTCCGGTGCCGGCCCTATTGTTGAAAGACAAAGCGGGAAAGGCAGGGCGTCATCCACTGCCCATTTGATTTCGACGACTGGAGTGTCATCGAGCGGGTCGATGCTCGGCTCGACCATTGTCAGGCGAACAAAGTGCCGGTGTGAGTGGTCTGCATCGTCTGGAGAACCCGTATGTGGACCGAGTACCTCTTCGAAGAGCAATACATCCCCGCGCTTGAGTTGGAGTCTTCGAGCGCGACCGGGAAAGCTCTTAGCATCTGGTTGGGAAGTCCCAGTTGCGAGATCGGCGGAACGCGGCTGCTTCTTTCGGCCGGTTACCTGGGTTGGCGCCTCCGGCGGGGTCTCATGGGTTGCGGTCGCAGCCAGTTCCCATTCATCTCGGAGAGTCGCAGATGTCGCGCCTGCGGGCAGGCAGCAAATCCGATCTCGCCAAGTGTAGAAATGTATGGCGTTGTGGGCCTGGTAAAGGCGGATGGGACCTGTAGTCACGGGTTCAAAAACTTCGTAGCTATCGCTGCTGGCACTGGCAAGATCTGCGTCGCTGAGCACGACCCCTCGTTGCGGAGAAGCGATCGGGTAGCCGGCAATGAAAATGATGTCCTGCGGACTAAGTTCTGCCACTTCAGAAGTTGTCTCCACCGAAACCCAAGTGCGCGCGTTGCAGCCCTCATGCATTCGGTAGTCCACAAGCCGAGCATGCCTGCGGACAGAAATGCGCTGACGGGCGGTGTCCAGATAGGCCTCGGTCGCCACCGCATCCTGGTAGTAGCTGAGATAATCGCCGACATACGCAAGGATCTCGAGCAGCACAATGCCCACGTCGGGCGCATGTCTTTCTTGCCACTCGGGCATAATCAGCGCCAGGCGATCAAGCAGCAACTGCCGGAAGCTCGCGTAATCTTTGGCGAGATAATTGATGTCAGGTGAAGGAAGCTGCGGCGCAGGACAGGTGGATTCTTGTTTGCAGTCCAGATCGCTGTGACGGCTCCCAGAGAAAGTAAAATCGATTTGAGCATGTCGGGGATCAAGTCCCGCAAGCGGCTTGCTGGTCGGCTGTCCCTTCTCATCCACTTCCGCCAGCCGCAACGTGTAAGTGGAAAAGTCGCCCGCCTTGTCCACCATCACCAGCATGCAATCATCCTGATCGGGATCGTCAGCCGAGCACAGGCGCAGATCGACCGCCCGGATTCCCTGGCTGCGGGTACCGCCGCTGATCACGATGTTTTCCTTCTCGATGTTTTCAGGCGCCTGGCGCAAGAAATATACGGTCAGCGTACGGTGGTCGTCGCTGACTTCCACGTAGTCGATTCCATTGAGCCCGTGGGTGCGCACTTCCACCCGCCTTTGCGGGTCCAGGCAAATTGCGTCAGGTTTCGGAATCATTCGTTACACCGTTTGCGTGAACCGCGCCGTCGTGACTTGATTGGTCCGGCGCAGGGCATACTGGACCTCAATGTTCAAGGTTGAATCTTCGCTGGTGACTTCCAACTTCTGCACTTCAATCAAGTCCCCCAGCCAGCGCTGTAACGCCGCTTGCACCGTGAACTGAAGAGCGGCGGCGAGTTCCGGGCTGTTGGGCGCGAACACCAACTGCATGGCGCCGCTTCCAAAATCAGGACGATTTACTCGCTCTCCAGGGTTAGTGAACAAGAGCTCCTCAATCATGTCGCGCACATGCTTTTCGTCATTCGCGGCGGCGGTGCTACCACGTCGATCAAAGCGAAATGGGAAGTCAATGTTCATAGACTCACGATCCAATCACTCGCTGCTGCATGGCGCTGACCGTTGGAGGCCCAGCCGGGATTTGCTCGACACTCAGGCAAGAGCCGGGTCCTGAGCCAAGGCTAGGCTGCAGCAAGACCGCCTCAAAATTCACCCGGACTCGAGCCGACATCAGTGCCCATTGAACCCGCACGCAGGGTTGGGGCTTCGTCCCTGGCGGGGCTGGAATTGGAACCTGGAACAGACATCCAGCAACTGTAAGGGCGCTGCTGGCCGTCGCTACAAACTGGGTGCTCACGGTGACGCGAGTCTGCGTCGGAGTAATATTTACCAGCGCCTGGTGCGGACACTGGGCGCCAGCCAACTTGTGAAACAGAAAGCCCGGCATCGACTGCCTCCTGAATTGCCTACATCAATACCGTTAAGCCGCCGTTATTGACGTCCACCTTGGTACCAACCATCGTGATCATGGCGCCTTTGCCATTGGAGATCGTGATCCCGAGGTCGCTTATGGAAATGAATGCCCCACTCATGTGCTTGATCAAAATCCCGCCCGTAGGTCCCGGAACGTCGCTGATCTGAATCAGGTTCTGCAAGGAGGTGCCTAGCACAATGGGCGGTGTGACCGGGGGAGACGTTTTCACGATCGGGGGCAAGTCCAGGGTGTTGCCGCGCCAGCAGCCGGTCCAGATGGGGTAGTCAATATCTCCCTGCTGAAACTCAATCCAGACACCGGACTTGATCGGAGGGACAAAGTAGAGACCCATCGCCGACCCCGCCAGCGGGCTGGCTGACTCCGCCCACAGACACGGGTCGTTGCCCAACACATCTGGCACCGAGACCAGAATTCTGCCCCTTTGCATAGGATCTACGTTGTTGAACACGGTTCCTTTGTACCGGCCCCAGAATTTTGGTTTACCTTTCGGGCCGCAACTGCTGTCCGAGTCATCCCCGTTTCCATTCATGGCATCACCTGTGGAGTTAATGAAATCATTCCATCGCGTGCCAGCGAGAAGCTCTGCTTGTACTCGCCGCGCTTTAAGTTGTGAGTCACACTTTTCACGTAATAAAACCCGTCATAGGCAAGGCCAGCGCCGCGAACCGAGACCAATTGCCGCGCCTTCAGGATATGGCCGTAGCGCAGAACATCGAGCTGGCCGCTACCGCTGACAGAGTCCGAGGCCTGCGCGGTCTGGCCGAGACCCAGCAGCATAGCCTGTACCGGACTCCACTTCGACGAGCAAGGCACCGGCATGGTGCGGAGTGGGAAGATCGGGCGTGCAGCCAGGGGCGGTCGCAGAATGCCGATATCGGGAATTGGAATGTCGATCGTGATCTTGGTATTCGGCTCTGTGATGGAGACCGCCATCTGTTTCTTCGCCAGTCCGTCGCAAGTAAAGCTCAGCGACTCGACATTGCTCTCGGCATCCATATTCACGTTCAATGCAGGTTGGGGAATTCCAATGCGAATTTCCGGGCCCCAATAGGCAATGTTCATACCTGGAAGCGGGCCGGGGTCGATGTAAAACACGTACCCAGCTTCCTCGGCCAACGCCTGGATGTACTGGAGGTCGGTGCTGGACTGGACGGGAATTTGCTCGATGGGGTTCGGTATGTCCATCAGCACGGTCGGTATCGGCAAGGGCACGATGCCATACAGAAAATACTTAAGGCAGATCAGCGCAACGCGAGCTTCCGCCGGCATGCCGGGAAAACACATCTTCTGGTCTTTCAAATCCATTACTAGCGTGAGGTCCTGGCCGGTCACGCTCAGGGTTGACTGCCCCGGATCATTACTCGGAGTCACAGTATGCTGGGTGATTACCCCGTCCATCAGGACCGTCGGCAGCCCGTTCATAGTGAGGACCAGAATCACGCGAATCTTGGGATCGAAGTACCCTGCTGGCAACAACACCTGGTTCAGCAGGGACTTTTTGCTGATCGCGAAAGTGAGTTGAAACCCGCTCGCCGATCCCGCGCTGGTGGTGATTTGGGCGTTGGTCAGCGCGTCAACCACCGGCTGTGGCGCGGGGATTGGAACCATCGGTCCCATCAATAACGTTAAGTAGAACCCTCTAAGCATTGCGTTGCGCCGGGATCCCTTCTGGCAGCGTGATGCGCAGCCGTCGGCCAAGTGTCTCCGTCAACTCGTCAGGACGCATCGCATTATTGGCGTCGCAAAGCCGCCAGAATGCTTCGGGGTCGCCGAGGTACTGGGCGGCGATGTTGTCCAGCCGCTCGCCCTGAGTGACGAAATGTTCCTGCAGTAGCGCAAACCTGTCGGCGGATGGCAGAAACCGACGAATCAGATAAATGATGGTCTTGCCATCAACAGCCTGAAGCGTGGCAGTGGCAATGCCGTAATAACGGCTGGTAATAGGAAATACCGTCGTACTTACTGCAGTCGGTGCACGCAGGTTTTGCGGAAGAGTGCTCATGGATTTCCTTTCAGCCCGAGCGCACTTAGGGTTCCGCGCGGGGCCTTACTCACTAGTTGTTCTTTTCGCTGCAAATAGGCCATGAACAGGCTGCCGCCCTTGTGCGCAAAACCGAGATCGTTGACTGTAAGCACGCGCATGCCAAGGCTGACCTTGGCGCGAATGGGGTTTAGGTTGGGATCGAAAGCCTCTTCAGTGATGCTGAAATCGGTGAGCCGCACCGGCAGCACCCGCACCTCACTCCATATAAATAAGGAAAGCGGAGCTTCCATGGGAGCAATCTCGAGAGTGCCCATCTGCGACTGGCTGTCATTGGCAAGCAATTGGCTGCTGGACGGATATACCATCGTCTCGAGCGCCGCCAACTGGGGATAGATTCCCAGTTGCGAAGTGATGGGATCGGCAGTTTCCATCTGGTCGGTGGCATCGATTTCCGCGTCGAGCTTGATGGTTTCGAGTGGCGGCGCTTTGAGCCGCAAAGCCTCCATGCGATCTCCCGGCTCTGGCCCAATCCCCTGTAACTGCAGCGTGCGCGTGAGCGTGTCCGGGTTGTACTGCAACACGATCGTCTGCACTGGCTGGCTGGTAGTCGGGTCCAGCAGCACGATGCCGCCTTTCAGAAGTCGGGGTGAACCGGGGAATGTGGTCATAAGTTAACTCGAATACCTGCTTCAGCCGACCTATGGTGTCGTTGGTAGCCGCAATCCCTCCCCCAGGCCTTTTGACGGTGCTGTGATGAACCAGACTTCTACTCTTCGGTTCCGCGGTTCCTGCGCTTTAGTCCTCTCGGGATGAACTAGTAGACGTTGCGAACCAAATCCTTGCGTGTGCAAACGGGCCGGATCCACCACGCCCCGTGAGAGCAGCTCCTTCTTGATGGACTCTGCGCGGTCGCCCGCCAGTTTCTCGTTGTGAGCCTCAGGGCCGCTCCCATCGGTATGTCCTTCGATATGCACTTCGACCTCACGGTAGATGTTGAGCAACCCGGTTAGGTGGTCGAGTGCATCCTTGTGTCCGGCCGGCGTGGAAGGCACATCCAGACCGAAGCTGTCGAACGTCGCCGATTCGATTGTCCCGTGTCTGCCCGGCTGCCTGCGAGGCGTGCTGCTGGGCTGAGAGGGCGTAGACGAAGGTGTGGATGTAGGTGTAGACGTAGGCGTGGAATCAGGAACTTTTGAAGGCGGTTGGAATGAGACACACCGGCCGGCAATGGGAATCTTCCCCGGAGCACAGTCCGGTAAACCGGGGATGGTCGGAGGCTTTTCTTTCCCCGGGAATGTTGGGGCCTCGGTTTGCGTGCAAGGAACGCCCGTGTCTTTCAAAACATCGACGCACTCCTTGGGGCAATGCCCTGGAGTTCTTGCTTGCGCCCAACAGCTATATTGTTCTTTACTCAGCGGAACATCGACGCCGCCGGCTGTGGCCGTGCATTTACCGCTCAAAATGTCGCACTTAATCCCATAGTCAGGTCCGCCGGATTGATCCCCTCCAGGCGAAGGCTGACGTTGCAAAATGCCGCCACCCGCTGCCATCGAAGCGTTGTGCACGCTGCTATCACCATGCGCTTCGCTCATGACCCGAGAGCTTGTCAGGTCCGCGGAGCGTTCCTGGGGCGTATTGCTGTCACTAATGCGCAGATCGCCAGGCGCTGAAGCGGTGCCTGATGATTGCTGCACTACATGCGTCAGCTCATGGGCGATGAGCTTGCGACCTTCAAAGGTGCCAGGAGCGAACTGACCACGATTGAAAACCAGATTGTTGCCCACGGTATAAGCCAAGGCATTGACGCTGGCCGCAGACTCCGCTGCGGCGGCGCCGGCATGCACGCGAACCGAGCTGAAGTCGTGTCCCATTCGGGGCTCCATGAATGCACGGATACGACCATCGAGCGGCTGTCCGGGAGAGCGAAGCACGTCGTAGACGATCGGCGGCACGTGAGTTACTTGTGAATTGCCTGCCGGATGGCGCTGCAACACATCGTGTTTCTTTTTGCAATCCGCACACTCACCCCCTCCGGCGTGCTGGCTGCAGGCACACTTGCGTTGCAGTACGCGGCTTGGGACCGGGGTGAATGAAGGCGTCAATGCCAATCCCTTTCCATGCGCTGATTGCCGTTCACTCATAGATGCCTCGAAACTCCAGGTTCCACTTGCTCTGCGCTTGCCATGTGTCACCGCTCCCAACTAAGGGGACCCCGGGACGTTTCCGCTCCTCTTTGCCACAATGAGTCTTGTTACCACTGAAATCAATTTTCGCAATGTGCCTATGAGTCGATCGAGAATGCCGGTAGCTTTCTTCATGGCACCTGCTTGCTCTTTCCTAGCAGCCTTGGTCCCTGATTCCTGCGGAATCACATTGCCTGGCTCGGTGTGAACATGGAAGGAAACTGGCGACTTGAGACTCTTGGTTTCCTCCAAGAGGCGCAGGGTGCGGAAAGACACCTCATTGGACAAGAAATCTCCTCCTGGGCCGTGCAGCAGGGATGCGTGAAATTTGCGGCCGGCTACTTCGAAGTCCAATCCCCGCCCTCTTGCATCACGCGTCGTAGTCCGCGCTATGGTCTGAATGGCGTCATGGTCAGAGATCACCAAGTTTGATCCCGCCTGTCGAATCCGGGACGCTGCCGCAAGGTCCTTCGACGCGTTGATCAAAGCCGACGCAGCGCCAGCTGCGTCCGCGTCTCCGTCAAATCGGAAGGTAATACTCTCGCCAATAACAGGCTCGGAAATCTCACCCGCTCTTTTTGAGGCAACCTGCCTGGTTTCCGCTTTGATTTGTTCCAAAGGAGCAGAGGATTCGATGATCGCCGGCCCAAGGCTGCCCTTCTCCGCAGCCGGGATGGGTTCACCTCCTCCAAAACTATGTACGCCCACGGCGTAGCGTTCCAAGCGCACCGGCGCTCCGAGAGGCAAACTGGGGTCGAGACTGGCGGTGATCACAGCGTCCACTTCCTTTGCGACGGGCTTCAGCATGCGTTCCACCAAGCCGCCGCGGAAATCATTGAAGTCCACCGGCAATACCACTCCTTCAACCGCGGCTACCGCTTTCTTTCCGGCATCCAGCGGGACCGGAATGGCTTGGTTGTCCAATGCCAGGACGGCCGCCCCGGATGGGTTCCATGCGCCCGGCTGTGGCGGTGCCAGGCTGCCGCTGGGATCGAAAGGATCAAATCCGGTAAGTAATACTTTGACCAGTTCTCCCTTGGGAGGTGCAGTCTGCGCGAATCGGATGTCTGTGCCACCGCGCGAGGCGAGATTGAAAGCTGCGTCAATCACTCCAAACGAAAGTTGGATCCGATAAGGATTGCCGCCGGTCGGACTATCGATAAATGCCTTTAGGGTAGACCTCAATTGGCTCTGTAAGGCGAAGTGCGACTGGTCTCCCAAACCCTTGTCCGCGTTGGCCAATTCCCAAACTCGTTCCCCAGTCGTCTGTCCGATTATCTGCAAGTCACTATCAGCGACAGTCTCTCCGGCCTCGATCATGGAGCGGGCCTCTGCCAGCACAGCCTCGAAAACTCCGGGCACGACGGCGCGAGTCGCAGTCTTGAGCTTTGAGAACCAGTCAGAAAGGCGGCGAACTACTTTGCCCGCTTCCTTCCGCATCTTGGGCCGCTGCGCGGACTTGGGTGGGCCTGCGGCGATCAGGATTGTTTCGGCACCCCACTTCCACGTTTTCTGACTCGTCTTGTCAGTTTCGGGATCGCTGTCCTTCAAATCGTTCCCCTTCAGAACATTTGTTTCAATTCGGCGGCCAGGCTCACTGCCGAGTGCGTCCCTGTTTGCTTTCGTATCCTTGAGTTTCAATGCCTTAATGATTTTGGCCTTGTCATCTGCCGCGGGGCCTCTGTCTGGGTCTCCAAAAATTGGCTCGTTTCCTTGCAGTGCAGAGATGGACTCGATTTTCCCACCAGGATCGCGCTCCACTCGCGTTATTGTGAGGGTATGCCCTCCGGTGCGGGGCTTATCGAATCCCTTGTCGTGATGTTCCCAGACCAGGATGTCTCCAGCGTGTAACAGCGGTTGCAGCGCATTGAAAGACACGACAGGCTGGCCGCTCTTATCGGTATATGGATTCACCATCAGGGCCACGTTAAGAGTCGAGACATCTTTGATTACTTCCCGCACGCGGCTGGAGGCAGCGCCTCCGGCTGCGTCGCCGATGGTCCACTTGCCAAAAGTCTCCGTACGCTTGTGTGCCGCCAGCCACACGTGACGCAAGATAATAGCAATGTCAGCACAGTCCGAAGGCAGTTGATATGCGGTTGCGCGCAGGTTTGACGGTAAGCAGGTTTTTACCCATACATCCGTGGGATGATCAATGAACTTCTCTCCCGGCGCGATTTGCGTCGTGGGGCGTGGGGCGGCTTTTCCACCGTCCTTCTTGGTATCTCGAGGCGCTGCCTCGGCTCCGATTACCGGGAACACATTCGGGCCGACGACATGACCGCCTTTCGTTTCCGGCGTCGGGGTTGCACGGGCCTCAAATGTTTTCAGACTTACGAAAGTGCTGATCCAGTTTTCATAAGTAGGGCAGCTCTCTGGAAATTTGTAGATGCAGTCTCCCGGCTTGGCATCGGGAGGATTGCTGGTGGTTTCGCAGACCGATCGCTTCAAGGGGCTGTCGTCAGGCGCACGCTGCAAAGTGGGCGTCGCGGTTGCTCCAAAGGGACAGTCGGTAGAGAACTGCCGTGCGTGTTGTTCGGCCTGAGCTTCAAACGCATCGTTAGCGGGCCCCATTTTCAACGTGCTCGGGTACGGAGTGGAAACTCCTCGCTGCTGCATCACGTGCGCTAGTTCGTGCACCAGCAGCTTTCGTCCACTCGCTGTGCTGGGTAGATACTGTCCTTCACCAAACACTACATCGCGGCCTACCGTGTAGGCCAACGCTTGTACCGCGCGAGCCGATTCTGCTGCCTTCTCTCCCGTGTGAATGCGCACCTGGCTGAAGTCATCACCAAAGCTGTTCTCCGCCCAGGAGCGCGTTTCACTATCCAGCGGATGCCCGCCCGAACTCAGTGTTTCGTGCACTTGCGAGGGAACGATCGTTTGCCCGGGCTCAACGCCCTCTTTTCTCTTGGGCAGCACGCTCAGTGCATCCTGCAATTTGTTGCCCCGCGACATTACTGCCGAGTGGTCCGCGTGCCCCACGTCAAACACTTTGTAGTTATTGTCCAGGGCCGTGTAGACAGGCGAGCCCACGCTGCCGAGCTGGGCAGCGTGCGAACTTAGCCAATCGTCGATGATCTTGCGTGCCACAATGTGCCGCGCAACATAGGAATCGTTGTTGGTGTGGCTGTAGTAGGCGCGAAACCGCGTGCTGCTCTTGAGATACTTGAGCTTGTCCTGATCACTCGAGAAACCGTTTAGCGCGGTCAGATCGTCGCCCAGTGATTTCTGTAGCCAACTCTTGACCGCGGCCAGTTCCTTGGGTCCGTTGATGGCATCAAACAGCGCCACTTCTTTCAGCGTACCGACCTTCGATGGCAGGCTAGAGGTGGTGACCAAAGGGACGCCGACCGGGGGAGCGGACGATGCCAGAAGTTGCTCGTTGATCAGTTCTCCGGCTCCGCTGTGGCCGGAGATCATCACGCTCGTAACCGATGGCACGCTCGACCACGTCTGCGTGGCCTTCAACACCCCGAGGATTTCCGTCAGGAAGGCGTCGCTGTTGAACGACTTCTTGCCTCCGGTTTGGCCGAACGAAGACTTAGCATCGCCCTGGGGCAACATACCGATAAGCTGCTGCTTGCCGCTCGCTTCCATTTGTTGCTCAAGGCGATGGACGTCTCGGTCGAGATAAGATCCTGCGCTTTCCACATATCCCTGCGGCGGGGCCCAGCCGTGAAAGAAAATGAGAACCTGGGTCGGCTGGGTGGGGTCAAAATTGTTAGGCAGCAGTACGATGGCTCTGCCCGTTGGTGTCGCACCAGAACCGGTCTGGTGACCTTGTTGTAGCCCGCTCAGAGGGATTCGCCGGATCCTTCCCACCGAACCTGGTCCCGCGTTAAGGCTGCCGGAGCCGGTCCAGCCTGCGGTTGGTTGCCGCTGCAATGTCAGCGATTGAATCCGCGTCAGGCTTTGAGAGCCTCGAAAAAAGGGCTCCCCATCATTGGCATGACGCCGCGACGGAATCCTCTTCATCCGGCAAGATTGGCACTCGCCTCCCATCGCGTGTTGACCGCAAGCACACCTACGCTGCAAGATGCCGCCTTGCACTGGCGACAACACCTGGACCCCCGGTTTTGCAGCTGCCGCGATGGAGCGCTCACTCATTTCGACTTGCCAATGCCTCCGTAAACCGATTGTGCGATCTGCCTACCGACACGAGTCGGTGAGTCATGCTGTGACAGGTGGAATGCATTCGCCGAAACTCGCGGCACAGCGCCGCCTCCCCGGATTTCGCTGTTCAAACCGTCCGCCGTCAGCAGTCGCGTTAACTCGGCCTCGACGGCGGCCTTTACCTGGGGACTCTGGACGCTGTTCACCGGCAGTCCGTCCAGGACGAGTCGATCAATGTGCAAGCGAATGTTCATGCCACCACCTCGCGGGCTTCCAACCAGTGAAAGTCGGCTTCGCTGATGGGGCGGTCGAGTTTGATGAACTCGCTGCGCGCCGCTGCCAATGTTTCGGTCATGGTCACGGATTTGCCGGCCTCCGCAGCTATGAAAGCAGCATTGATCGCGGCGTTGTGAATGCTGCCTCCAGTCAAATTGAGGCGTGACAAGCGGTCGTAATCCAAAGGCTTGAGCGGCGTCTGCATCGGAAAAGCTTTTTTCCAGATGCGCTTGCGCTCGGCAGCGCTGGGGAAAGGGAAACTTACGATGAAACGCAAGCGGCGGGTGAACGCGGCATCCAGCGCACTCCGCATGTTGCTGGCAAGAATCGCCAGCCCACGATAGGATTCCATCCGTTGCAGCAGGTAGTTGATCTCGATGTTGGCGTAGCGATCATGGCTGTCTTTAACTTCACTGCGCTTGCCAAAGAGCGCGTCAGCCTCGTCAAAGAACAGAATGGCGCCGCCATCCTCGGCTGCGTCAAACAAACGACGGAGGTTTTTCTCCGTCTCGCCAATGTATTTGTTGACGACGGCGGACAAATCAATGCGATAAAGATTCAATCGCAAGTCATTGGCGATCACTTCCGCGGCCATGGTTTTGCCGGTGCCGCTCTCGCCCGCAAAAAGAGCACTGATCCCGAGGCCGCGATTCATTTTCTGAGCGAAGCCCCACTCGCGATAGACTTTGCCGCGTTGTCTCACCTGGGCAGCAATTTGGCGCAGCAGAGCCATCTCTTCGCTGGGCAGGACGATATCGTCCCAGGTCGCTTTTGCCTCCAGGCGATGTGCCAAGCTATCGAGAAACGGGCGGACGTGGACGCGGCACGCGTCCCACACTCGTTCTTTGACTGATCCGTTGTGCGGGCCGGCCTCGGACTTAGCTCGTTCTGCAATTTGCTGAATGTCAGAGACATTCAGATTGAATTGATCGGCCAGCGATGCTGACATTTTCCGGTCGCTGGGTCGAAGACTTTCTTCCCATGCCAATTGCTGTTCTGGGCCGGTAGGTTTTGCAATGTCCAGTGTCCAGGAATCACGCCCCAGCCTGGGAACCGCTTCTCGCGAGGCCAGGAAGAAGAAGCCATCAGAGCGGGCAAGAAAACGCCGGACTGGGCTGGACTGGGAATCCGAAGAAGCGTTGTCGTTTTCCTGCCAATCGACATAAAGCGAAACTGGCAAGAGCACGCTCTCGCGCTGCCAAAGCCTCGCCAGGAGTTCGAGATCAGATGGCTGATGAGGAAGCGCATCCGCCGCCATTCGGTAAAGACTGTGGCCGATGATGGTTGCAACCCGGGAGGCTACCATCTGTTTGCTGGCCATATCAGCGCCCAGGAGTTGTACGGTGGGGATGAGCGGCTCGGTTCGTGGCTGGCGCCATCGAGAAATTATCTGGTCGACAGACCCTTGTTGTGACGCCGGCATCTTTGCCTGGGCACACGCCGGGAGCATCAGCGCAACATAAGGCGCCAGTCGGTCGTCCAAATAATTAAGCCCCTTAACGTAGTTGAGAATACGTTCATCCACTCGCAATGAGCTTGTAGTTAGCGCCTGGGCAGCGGGCTGGTTAATCTCGATCAGCCGCCAGAAACGCAACGGCCGCTCCGGCGACAGCGCTTCCCATGTGGGCTGTTCAAAAACTGAGAGCGCCAGTGCAAATGTCGGATAGGCGCGGCTCGACTCGCCTTGCGCGGCAGCACACAGCGCTGGGATAGTCGTATCCAGCTCCGCCGCCACACAGAGCAGCAACACATTCTGTTCAAACTCAGACAGCCCCAGCTTCTGGCGCAATAGTTCAAGCGCGGGTGGCGGGTCCATGCTGGCTTTCAGTTCAGCCAGTTCCGCGGTAGCTTGCGACGCAACATCGACGGCTGACCTACTGTTGAGAGCGGTTAGTGCGCTCTCGCCCGGTGCTCCATGATTTGGGATCTGATCACGCATCCGAAGATCTGCCTGACGCGTTAAACGCAATCTCACGCATGCCAGCGCTAGAGAGAGGTACTTCGAGTTGCCAGTTTCCCAAGAAGCCAGATCCATCATGTGATCACGACCTTTTGTTTGTCGTGGAATTTCGGCGGCCTCGAAGAGAGATCGATCAACTGGGAATCAACTCCATCCACCCGCAAGCGGATGAAGTATTCACCTGCAGCCACACCCCGTGCCGCAAAACTGAGCTGCTTGGTCTGCGCAGGATGTTCCGTTGCTGAAACCTCTTGTCCCCCCCAAAAGCAAGGCTGCGTGCTGTTCTGGTCTGACTTCTGGTGAGCATGTCAATTTGAGGGTTACGTTCCCGTTCACGGCTTTGGCGTTCATGGGAAGTTTGCTGGTGATCTGCGGCGTTACCGGCACGGCTACTACATTGCTTATGCGATCATCTTTACCTTGGGTAACAACTACGGTGACGGTATACATTCCTGCCGGCCAATCCGTAGCCTTATTTGGAATCTGCACCGTCAGCCGGCTGTCTGTCCCGCCTTTTTCGGGGAGAACCGGCACGGGAGTCGTGAAGAACCGGTTCGAGAATTGGACATTGCTTTGATCGCCGACCAGGTTGTGTCCGTTCAGAGTGAGCACACTGCCCAGGCTTGCAGTTGGTTGACCTCCCGGTATGAGCAACTCATCTATGAGCAGCTCATCAATGGTAGGAAATGGAGACAGCAAGTTGGCTTGAGCGATAATTCCGCTGTCACCTGCTCCTCGCATCAACACCGGCAGAGGTGTTCGCGCTGGGCGCGCGCTCTCGATGAGCACGACCGCCGCTTCATACGCCACCGATAGCCGGTACACCGTCTGAAATCCCGTCCACAGCTTGGCAATCTCCTCGACTGAAAATGGTTGCAGAGTGAATCTCACGCGCTCGATTTGCTTCCATAAATCGTTGTTGGGAAGCGCTGTTTTAATTTCGTCAGCGCCCAGCAACGGGTGGTCGTTCAGCACACTCATCGCCCGGCCCATCAGCTGATGACTGAAGGGGCGCTGGGTGTCATTGTCACGGCCGAATGCAGTCAGAAGGTAATAGAGATTGAGTCCCAGAACTGGCACGCCGGTTTCTCCCGATCTCACTTGACCGGGCATGTCCAGGTTCCGCCACGCGCCATTGGGCAGGACGTGGTAGAGAAACACATTCATCTGGTTCGCGTTATTCCCATTCACTCGTGCGCGATCCAGAGGCTGCATAGTGACGGTAGCGTCGGCAAGGTCTGGGTCAGTCGCAAGCCCCTTGGTCAAAAGATTGCGGAGCGTGGCCGTAACCGCGGCGATAGCGAGGGGATTACTCATGGACGAGTCCGCCCCGATCGCCGGCGCAGATATTCTTCGAGACCGATTCCGGTGGAGGGCGGTCGCGGGGAATTCTTGGCTGGGGGCTGCGAGATCGCGCGAACTTCAATCCTGCCGATACTCACATGAATAGTCGGCTCGGGAGGAGTGGGAGATGTACGCTCCACAGTATGCCAGGAGCCTGGCGGAGATAGCGACTTGAACCGCGCAGTTTCAGAGCCCGCTGCGAAATGAGATTGCTGACTTTCGGGCACCAGTACAGGTTTCGCAGGCACAACATCTGCGATTGGATCGAGAAAGCCGCCTAAGCGCGGGCGATCGACGGAATAGTAAAGTTGCAAATCACTACGGAGATCCTCTGCAACTCGAGAAGAAACTTGATCCGGCGATGCAGCTGGCTTGGAGGTGTTCGGTTTCACGTCATGCGGGACAACTACCGCTCGATCCGGGCTTCCGGAAATTTTTGCGAGCTCCGTCAGGTCTTCTCTTGCAGACTTGGACGCCGATACCTCTCTCTCTGTCGGGAGCAGAAGCGGATTACCCTGCGGGTGTATTTCGAAAATTGTTGGCTGCCGGCTATCCACCGCCTTCGGCGGAAGGGATTCAGCAAGGACTGGCCTGTCGAGATACTCTTCGTTCTGTACTGGTTTGATGATCGAAGCTTGTACGTCCAGCTCCTCTCTTTGCCCGATTTTGCTGTCATCTGAGCCTGGGTTCGGACGCGGCTGCTTCGATCGAGGCGCAGCGGTCCGGGCCTTTGCTTCTTGCTGTATTGGAGTCTCTACACTGGTCGTTGAAGGTTCGTGTGGCGATTGCTCCGAGATGCTCGGGTGAAGATCCAGTTGCGCGCTGGCTGCCTGCCAGTCTGGGTCACGTGGCGGCGTTCCAAACAGCGGGGCAAGACGTGGACGAACTGCAGCACTCGGTTCGAATGTCCGTGCAATCAGATTTGTCAGATAACCGCTCATGCGCCCAACATCTCCAAATAGCACTGTCGCCGCCACGGACTCATGGCCAAGATGTCCGTCTCACTCCATGAATAGGCCCGCGCCAGAGAGTGCACTTCTCGTAGTATCCGGATCGCCCACGAATCGACTTCAGTCCAAAGAAAGGACGCGATGTCAAATCCTGTTTTCCATTCGTGGCCACAACAATCGCAGTGCACACTCAACTGCACCACAGCTTGCGGATCGGCCTTTTCCATTCTGTCTTCCATGGCGGCAATGACTTCTTCCGGCAGTTCTTTCGTCCCGATCTCCAGGCCACAATGACGCGCACGGGAGACGAGCCGTTCCAGAAGGCGCTGTTTCTTGTCGTCGAGATCTGTCGTCTCCCGCACGGCTGAAAGATCAAAGCTGTTCGGTAAGCGAAACTCCAGCTCGTAGTCCCCGACGCTTAGCGTCAACGTCTCGAGGTCTGGAGATTCACGAGGCACACAGAGGTCAGCCACTCTCAACTGGAACTCCAGCCGCGCGCCACACTGCAGGCACTCCGCCAGCGCGGTCAGCCCAGGGCCAAACGCCTGCTCGCGCAAACCAAGCAGCAAGCTGTCGCGCTCACCGATACTCAATTGCGCAAGGGTAGGTCGCGGGGTGCCGGGGTAAGCAGCAAGCAGCAACAGCAAACCGCGTTCGATCAAATGCGGCTCGGCCCGGCCCAGCTCCCAAGCAGTAAGCAGGCTTTGGGTAGTCGGAGTTTGCATATCGGTCAGGCCGGCACGGTAAACGTGGGTTCACTCGGCTCGGGCACTTCCAAGTCGCGTTCCCATCCCTCGTTTTCCAACTTGATATGCTGGATCGCCACTGCATTGGCGTTGGCATCCAGGTCAGGAAGCGCTTGGTACTCCGAAACCCAGCAGCGGTGGATCTTGTAGGTAATCGCCAGCTGCCCGGCTTCGTTGTAGACCTCGAGCAAAATGTCCTTACGGAAATCTTTCAAAGAAACTTCCTTGCCCAGGCCGGAGCCAAAATTCCACACTTTGTTTGCCCACTTTTCGAACTCGGTATCGTGGGTCACGCCACGCTCCAAGCTGATGGCGTCGTACTCAGTGCGCCCGGGCGATTTGCGAGTACTGCTCGGGTCGCCGCCTTCGCGGTGTTTGACAACTTCGGTGGTCCGCTTGAGCCCACCCACCTTGCTAACGCCGGCGACGTACTTACCATCCCACTTGACGCGAAACTTGAAATTCTTGTAAGGATCGAAACGGTTCGTATTAACGCTAAATTGTGGCATTCTCGCGCTCCTTTAACTAGGTCTGGATATCGCCTGCGATTTGCTGGATCTTAATGATGACGAACTCCGCGGGCTTCAGAGGGGCAAAGCCCACCACGATGTTGACGATGCCTAAATTGATGTCATTCTGAGTTGTCGTTTCCTTGTCGCACTTCACGAAGTAGGCATCCTTTGGAGTCTGCCCCTGAAACGCGCCCTGCACGAACAGGTTGTGCATGAAGGCGCCGACATTGAGCCGGATTTCCGCCCACAGGGGCTCGTCATTGGGTTCGAACACCACCCACTGCGTGCCGCGATACAGACTCTCCTCCAAAAACAAAGCAAGTCGCCGGACGGGCACGTACTTGTAGTCGTCGGCTAACATGTCGGCGCCGCGTAAAGTGCGCGCGCCCCAAACCACCGTGCCAACAATCGGAAATGTTCGCAGACAGTTAATGCCCAGGGGGTTGAGCAATCCGTTCTCATCATTCGTGAGGTTGACGTTAAGCCCGGCGATACCGTTGAGACCTGCATCAATTCCCGCCGGAGCTTTCCACACTCCACGTTGAACGTCAGTCGTGGCCATTACCCCCGCGATAATGCCGCAAGGCACGAACTCATCCAGCTGGCCTCCGCGCAAGGGGTCGGCCTCTATGACACGAGGAAAATACAGGGCTGCGTTGCGCGTGATATCTCCGGAGAGTCCCAGGCCGCCAAGGCCATCCCTTGCATTGCTTGCCGCAGACTCCTTATTGGCGCTCCACTCGGCGGGCGAGTCCACGATCAGCATGGCGCGACGGCCCTGGCAGTACTGCAATGCAGTCTGGTTGACCGACGGATCAAGTGTGGTATCTCGCTGGTCGGGAGGGATGCATAGCAGATTGAACAAATCGGCCTTCTCCAAGGCATAGACCCCAGTTTTTTGCAGCGGGTCACCCTCAAAATCCGTGGAACCCAATCCCGCGCCTTCCGCACCGCTGCCATCTGCAGTGAAAAACTTTGTGACGCCTTTCGGATCCGGTGGCAAAGTCGCTGATGGCAAAGTAAACGGCATCCAGTCAGAGTTGTTCGCCAGTCTCTTCACTCGCACAAGGTTCGAGCTCTGCTTGAGCACACGCGGCAAGTACCGAGCGTCGGTGTCGTCCGGTGACACGTTAAGAAAGCTCTCCTGTTGAGCGAAGTTTCCCGAAGCATCCTGCTCATACACAACCAAATTAAAAACGGTTGCTTTGGAGGGATCTGTCGGCAGGTTAGTCTTTGGATCCAGAGGCAACTGTTCTCTCGTTTTGTAGTTCACAGCCACCGCCAGAGCATTGCCCCACTCTCCCGGGCTTGCCGCGATCAGGGAAAGGTCGGCAGGCTTGATTTTCGGAATGCCAGCTATGGCCTTCACCGTGATTTCCGCTGCCTTGGCCACAGGTGCAGCGGGTGGCGCGGGGGCTGGAGCGGGAGGGGCTGGGGCAGGCGGCGCGGGGGCGGGAGGCGCCGGTGCCGCCACGGGTGTATTCACGAGCCGCACGATGATTGCTTGCTTTCCCCCGTTCAGATAAAAGTCGCGCACCGCATAACTCATCGGGTAGTCAACACCGAGTCCTCCAAACTGCCGTTCGAAGTCGGCGAAGCTGAAAATAGTGGTTGGCTCGCTCACCGGCCCGCGCGCTGCTCGCCCGAGGAATGCGGTGATGGAGGTGGCAACGCCGGTGATCGTCCGCACGCCGCTGGGAATCTCTTCAATATAAACACCTGGAAATGTCGGGCTTACTGGCATGGGAAATTCTCCTCAGAAAGAATCTTTAGCGCCGGGGCAATACCTGGAGAAGAGGAACGCGACCGCTGACAAGGATGATCGCGTCGAAAATTTGCGAGGCATAGCCGCATTAAAAGGCCCCTGGGGTACACTTCACCCCTATTTAGCTGTGCTTGGGGAAGCGGCTAGACTATCTCGAAGATAGTCGCAGCTTAATTACGCGAAACTCAGCCACTTGTCAATTGTGAATATCTTTTTGCACGCGCTTCGATTCAGGAAGGGATTAGACGCTGGCGTCAGGGGACGTTCCAGGTAACGCGCCCTGTCACGGTACTGTTGGGGTTGCCTTCAACCAATAGTGTAATTTTTTTCCACCGATTCGGTTCGCCGGGCGGTTCCAGAATCGAAACTGCCTTTCCACCATGCGAGGTGATCCAAACCGTACACGGGACTCCGGGGAAATCATGATCGACAACAAGGGAAGCGGTCGCCGGTTTGTTCTTGCTATTAGGCAACTTGACCGTCCAATCTATCTGACGCGACGTCACCCCGTTGTACTTGTAAGACGGATGGCGTAGTTGAATATCCGCGATCTGTCTTGCCTGGTCCCTGTTAGTCCGATCCTGTAGAGTGAACTGCTGCGCTTGACCCGTAATTTTTTGCTGCAACTCGCTTTCGCGAGTGGTCCGCTGCTTCACATCTTCCTTCATCGCTGCGATCAGGTTCTTAGTCAATCGCAGCTGTGATTCCTGTTGCTTGAGCTGAGTGTCTTTGGCGGCCAAGTCCGCAGAAGTTTTCCCGGTATCAGCGGCAGCTCGATTCAACTGTTCTTTCAGCGAATCCCGTTCTTTACTAATATCTTGTACTTGCCTTTCACTGTTCGCAAGCTTAGCAGTCAAGTCTTGTGCCGTCTTCTGATCGGTCGAACTCCGATGTCCCAGGGTGAATCCCCCGGAACCAGTGACCGCGGCGACCACCAGACCGGTTATTAGCTTTCCCCACCAGGTCCGAAGCACTCCACCATTACCCGTTTCGTTCAACGCCGCTGCCAATTCTTGTTCAGTCGATTTCAGCTTCTGGAGTAGCGCTCCGTGAGACTCGGTCTTCGCGGCCAAGTCCGCCTTGGTCGTTGTCAACTCCTGGCTTAAATCCTGGTGAGAATCGGTTTTCTGGCTAAGCTCATGCTGCAAACTGTCCACGCCCTGGGCAAGCTCGTCTTTGCTCTGCTTGACCTGCGCAAGCTCCTCCTCAAGCTTTTCTACCCGGTCGCGCAGATCTTGCGACTCATCGGACTGAGGGCTAAGTGGCAGCGATGTTAATCCAGTTCCGCCGGGGGGGTCGGGGTTACGGTAGAGCTTCACCATAGGCAGACCAACATTCAGCGTCCAGCTCTCTATGAACGACTTCAGAAATTGCGTCTTAGGGAGAGCCGCTGCGCCGGAAGTCGCCAGCTCAGCGAATGGGAAGGGCCTAAGGCGTAAATCGCAGGAAAACGGCACAAACATACCACCAGTGCTGCACCCAGTCAACCAAGGCAATGCCGTCGGCCTGGAACAGCACACGACGAAGTCCGATCTGCTTTGGTTACAATCAATAAGCGCAAAAGGCTGTTCCACCCGAATCCTCTTCGCGCGAATTCGCATGTCAAGTGTCACTGCATCTGACTGCCAGTCGTGACTTTTGAGGAATAACCCGGAATCCTACGAGTGTGCTCAAGATGAAGAATCACTCGGCTGGCTGAACGCCAGTCGATCGGTGTGGCGCAACACAGTGGGCGACCCGAAGACTGCGAAATCGAAAGCGCCTGTTCCAGTCATTCCACTGGTTTGCTCTTAAATTCTTCAATCATTAATTCTTCAATCATTAAGGGGTTGCGGACTTCCACAGATTTCCTCAACTTCCACACACGCCACTATCAGCTTCATTGTGTCAGGTATTTTGGCATGGATGGTATGGATGTTTTTGGACCCGCGATCGAAAACTCGAACTGGTTCGCTCGACCGTTGTGACCTGCGGATTACTGCTACAGCCTGCGGCTGCGACGCGTAGACGGCGTGGCTTCCCTCAGTCTCGAGAAAAGTTGCGTTAAAGTGCCGATTCTCAACGTACTAGTCAGCTGCAGGTTGTGAAACCAATTCTGGTATTTCTGCCTTTTGATCTTTTCTCGAGAACCGGACCAGTAACGTCTTCAAGATGACGTAGAGCACGGGAATAAAAAACAGGTTGAGGACGGTGGAGAATAACATGCCGCCGACGATTGCGGTCCCAACCGAGTGCCGGCCGAGCTTGCCGGCGCCGGAGGCAAAGTACAGAGGAAGCACCCCGAAAAGGAACGCGAACGACGTCATCAAAATGGGACGAAGGCGAAGCTCGGCAGCTTCGATAGCGGCGTTGATAATGGTACGGCCCTGGCCGATCAGTTGTTCGGCAAATTCGACAATCAAAATTGAGTTCTTGGCCGAGAGCCCAATCAGCATGACCAGACCGATTTGCACATAAACGTCGTCTACCAACCCGCGTGCAGAGATGAGAAGCAGCGCGCCCAGTACCGCCATGGGAACGGCAAGCAAAATAATGAAGGGCAGGGCAAAGCTTTCGTATTGCGCGGAGAGCGTGAGGTATACGACCAGGATGCCGAGACCAAAGATAATGATCGCCTTGCCGGCAGCCTCAACTTCTTCAAGCGCCAGACCGGTCCAGCTGAAGGTCATGCCTTGCAGCATGTTTTGCTTCGACAGTTCCTCCATGGCTTTCAGGCCTTGGCCGGAACTGAATCCGGGCGCGGCGGCGCCATCGATTTCCGCAGAGCGAAACAGGTTGTAGTGATTGATAACCTGGGGGCCGGAAGTTTCGTTCAGAGCAACAATATTTGCGAGCGGGACTAATCCATTGGTGTCAGAGCGCACATAGTACTGACGCAGATCACGAGCACTCATGCGAAATGGCTGGTCGGCCTGCACATAAACGCGATACGAACGGTTGTTGAAATCGAAATCATTCACATACTGTGAGCCCATGTATACGCCGAGCGCTTGAGTGATCTGATTAATCGGAACTCCGATGGCCTTTGCTTTTTCGCGATCAATCTGCACTAACTGCTGCGGGTCATTAGCAGTGAAGCTGGTGAACAAACCCCGTAGATCCTGGCGCTGGCGGCTGCCAGCTACGATCTTGTGCGCCACGTTGTCGATGTCCTGCAAAGTGTTGCGGCCGAGGTCTTGCAATTCAAATTGAAATCCGCCGAAACTTCCGATGCCATTGATCGCGGGCGGTTCGAACGCGGCCACGATGGCGCCGGGAATACCAAAGAGTTTCGGCGAGACGCGCGCGACAATGTCGCTTGAAGCGTGCCCCTTGCCTCGGCGCTCGTCTATCGGCCTGAGCGGAGCAAACACCAAGCCGTAATTGGACGAACTGCCTCCGGAGAGAGAGAAGCCGGGAACAGCGAAGGTTCCGAAGACGTCGGGATCGGCGCGCAGAATCTGCTCGGCTTGACGGGCGATATTCGTGGTGTAACTGAGCGAAGCTCCGGGCGGCGCTTGCACGACGACAATGAAATAATTCTGATCTTCCTGCGGTACGAATCCGGTCGGCACGTGAACATACATGTAGGCAGTCGCGGCCAGACCAATGAAGAACAGCACGACCATTGGGTAGCGAAAACTCAATACTTTGCAAATCGCTTTCCCGTATCCATTCGCGAGGGCCTGGATCCCGCGGGTGACGCCGTGAGCGAACTTCCGGTAACCGTTCGAAATCCAGCTGATATGTGTCCAGTCAAAAACTGAATATTTCTTTTCTTCGCTGCGCAACAGAATGGCTGCCAGGGCCGGGGACAGAGTAAGCGCGTTAAACAACGAGATGGCGATTGAAAATGCGATAGTCAGAGAGAATTGTTTGTAGAGAATTCCAGTGGTTCCGGGGAAAAAGGAGACAGGCACAAACACTGAAATAAGCACCAACGATGTCGCCACTACCGCGCTTGCCACTTCAGCCATAGCCGCCGAGGTCGCCGCATGCGGATTGGTGTGGTCGGCGTCGATATGACGTTGAGCGTTCTCAATGACAACGATCGCGTCGTCCACCACTAATCCGGTCGCGAGAGTAATGCCGAACAGGGTCAGCGAATTGATCGAAAAGCCAAATACATTAATAAACGCAAACGTTCCAATGAGCGACACCGGTATGGTTACGGCAGGAATGATGGTCGCGCGCCAGTCCAGGAGGAAGAGAAAGATGACAATGATAACGATGAGGACTGCCTCTTCCAACGTCGTAACAACTTCTTTGACCGAATCGCCTACGACGGTTGTGGTGTCGAAGGCAATCACGTACTTGATTCCCGGCGGGAAAGATTTGGAGAGTTCCTCCAGCGCCGCTTTAGCTTTTTTATCAACGTCAAGTGCGTTTGCATTGGAAAGCTGCTGGACGCCAACACCAATCGCCTCATGCCCGCTATAGAGGAGATTGGTGTCGTAGCTTTCGGCGCCGATCTCGGCACGGCCGACATCCTTAAGCTGCACGATGCCATTCCGCGTGTTTTTGATGATGATGCTTTCGAACTCCTTTGGATCGGAGAGGCGTCCTACCACGCGCAAGGTTACCTGGAAAGCTTGGTTCGGGTCCGCAGGAGGGCGTCCCAGCTGGCCAGCTGGAATTTCGACGTTTTGTTCCTGTAAGGCCGAAACTACATCGGCCGCTGTCAATTGCCGCGAAGCCAATTTTGTCGGGTCGAGCCAGATGCGCATCGCGTATTTGCGCTCGCCGAAAATCAGGACGTCGCCGACGCCTGGGATACGCTTCAAAGCGTCCTTTACGTAAACGTCCAGATAATTTGAGATGTACTGGTTACTAAGGCTGTTGTCGGGCGAGTAGAATCCAGCGGCGAAGACAAAGTTTGGATTCGCCTTGGTGATCGTCACGCCTGTGTTCTTGATTTCCTGTGGAAGCCGGCCTTGCGCAGTGGCTACGCGGTTCTGAACGTCCACCGCCGCGATGTTCAAGTCGTATCCGGTGCGGAAGGTCACGTTGATGGTACTGGTGCCGTCGTTGGAGCTGGTCGAGGTAATGTAGTGCATGCCCTCGACACCGTTGATCTGTTGCTCGAGAGGCGTCGTAACCGCTGACTCGACCACACTGGCGTTCGCGCCCACGTAGTTGCTGCTGACGGTGACCTGCGGCGGGGCCAGCGCGGGATACAGCGAGATCGGCAGTGTGGGAATGGAAACCGCACCTGCCAGGATGATCAGCAACGCGCAGACCGTCGCGAAAATGGGCCGTCGAATGAAAAAATCTACCAAAGAAGACCCTCCTCTGTTAGTCGCGTCTCAACGCGGGGGAGTCGCAATCCACCAGTTAACTGATTGGCTTTACGGGCGCGCCATCGATCAAGAATTGAATTCCAGAGATGATGACTTTGTCACCGGGCTTCAATCCGTCTGTCACCGCATAATCGTTGCCAATGGTATCTCCCAGAGAGACGGCGCGTTGCTTGGCTACCGTTCCTTTGTCCGAATCGGCTGCGACATAAACGAAGGACTGTCCGCCGATACGAGTGACTGCCAGCACTGGTACTGTCGGCGTGGGAGCGGTGCTCCACACGACTCGCGCTTTTACTAATTGTTCATTGCGGAATGTGTCCAAGGATTTGTGGACAGGAGCTTTGACCAGAATGCCTTGGAGCCCGTTATCTACCTGCGGCGAAATAAAATTTATGTTTGTTTTTTCGATGGTTTCGCCTCGGCTGGTGACGATTTGCACCGGGAGCGCAGGGCGAATGTCGCGCGATCGCTCAGTTGGAATATATATGTAGGCTTCGAGGTCGGCATTTTCGTCCACTGTGGTCAGCAATGTCTGCTGAGAAACGTAGTCTCCGATGTGGACTGGAATGTCGCCGACGATCCCGCTGAAGGGCGCGACCAAGTTGTAATACGCAAGCTGGCGCTCCTGAGTAACCCGCGCAGCCTTTGCCGCCTCCCAGTCTGCCTTGGAATTTTCGTACGCTTGAACAGCGAGATCGTAATTCTGCTTGCTGGTCACACCACCTTCATACAAACCCTTCTGTCGTTCCACTTCGGTTTTGTTGTAATCGAAGGTCGCTTTTTTTTGCGCTTCGGTGCTGCGTTGCTGGTCTACAGTGGCCTGCTGCTTCAGCGGATCGATGGTCATCAAGATCTGCCCGGCGCGCACGTGATCGCCGGATTTCACCAGAATTCTGGTCAGAGAGCCATCCACTTGCGGCTGGATACTCGCCGATCGGCGAGACTTGATGGTGGCGACGTACTCGTCGGCGCGTGGCACCGCAGCCAGACTAACGGTCTCGGTCTTTACAGGCATTGCCTGCGGAGGCGGTTGCTTTGCCTCCGTACTACTGCACCCAGTGCTCAGAAAAGAGAGGAATAGAATCACCGGACCCACAAGAATAAGAAAGAACGGCTTCATCTTCGCACCTCGAAATTCTTCCGTTGAACTAAAGATGCTCGCGAGCTAAGGAGGGATTCAGATTTGGCGGCAAACGCATACTCACACTGGGCCTTCGAATCTCCCGCCGCAGAACCCCGCCCAACCCGAATTCCCGTCGTCGTTCCGGGCAATAAACGGACTCAGCACAGCATGTCTAATTCGAGAACTGGCCGTGCTGCCTGACAGAAGCAGCGAGGATACTGGTGCGGCAGCGACGGTAAAATGGTTGTCGGTAAAACCATCCGCGGCAGTTACACCAACGCGCTTGCCATCGACGTCCCAGCGCTGGTGCTTCGAGACAAATGTCCGCGTTTTTGATCTTCAAATGTCTTTAGTTCGTGGCACACAATCGAGTAAGGAGAAACGATCATGAGCGAATATGTATTTCTTTATCGGTGGTGGCGAGGCTGGGAGATCGCCTGAGCGCATGAATCTGAAGGTCTAGGCCCTGATCCGCACGTTTCGCCCCCAGATTTTTTCCGCGTGAAGCACATCTCCAATTCTGTCAGCCAAGGCCCCGTTGACGAACCATCGCTGCTGCTAAACAATGGCGCCTTCCTTTGCTAAGTTGTCGCTGACATGCCAGGTCAGGATCATCGTAAGGGTTCACGGCTCGCCATTTGGCCCAGTTTATTGTTCCTTGTGGCATTGGTTCTCATTCCCCTTTCGCTGGCTAACAACGCGACCGGATTGCTCGCAGGTTTTCTGCTTCTTGCTGTTCTATTCTTTTTCCCCGGCTACGCGTTCCTGAGCCTATTACGAACTCCCGACGGGCCCTTACGGATTCTCTTGAGCCCCGTTTTCGGCATCGCCATTATTGTGACGGCCTACGATGTTTCGGTTCGCCTGTCCATAGGGACTCATTTCCCGTATGTTGCGGCGGTATTTTCATGCGCTGGATTGTTACTTTTGCTTAGTCATTTAAGGCGAATCGCAGCGCCCGGCTTCTGGAAACCTGAGGATATGCAGGGCGTGATTGCGGGAGGCTTGACTGCTCTGAGCGTCGCGCTCCTTTACTGGAGAAGTGGGCGCTTTTCGGGTAGCAACTTCGTCTTCTATGGCCCGGCCGGGCAGGATCCTCTTTTTCACGTGACTTTGCTGCAACGCCTCTTGCATCACGTGCCGCCCGACAACTTCCTCATGGCGGGTTTTCGTGCGCCGGTGTATCACTACTTTGACGACCTTACGCTCGCGCTCATTCTGAGTGCACAACGCACACTTCACCTCGGCAGCACCGATATCTTCGACCTGTACTACCGGTGCTACCCCACTCTCCTGTATTTCCTTCTCGGTGCTTTGGCCTATCGCGTCGGCCAGCAGTTACTTGGGAAAACGATCGGCGGAGTCCTGAGCGTCTTGGTGATTCTGGGCGGGGGAGGCTTGGGCTGGCTGCTGGGCGCCTTGCAGACTGTCGCGCACGCGTCACATTTTGTTGCGGCCCGAGGGCGGCTATTTTCTGAGTGGACATCGTGGAACGGAGTAGATGTCATCCTGCCACTGGTTCATCGCCCCGCACACTACCACAGTCTGTTGATTTCCCTGGCTGCAATCACGCTCCTCCTGCAGATCCAGCGAGGCTGTCGCCACTGGATCGCAGCCGGCCTGCTGCTGGGATTGATGGCCGGATTCAACTTTACCCTTGCGGCAACTTTTGGCGTTTCCGCTGTGCTTTCCGCCGCATTTTTCTGGTTGCGGCAGCAGGAAGACTACGCGCGTGACCTCGCCTGGCTCGCTTGGTTCATTCTGATCGGCAGCTTCGCCGTGATTCTGTCAATGCTGCTTGCGGGATTCCATAATCCCGCACCTGGCTTTCCCTTCCGTGGGCCGAATCTGGAGTTCACAACGAGCTTGTGGGGCGGATTGTTGGGGCGAGTCTTGCCAGCTGTGCTGGTGCCGATCACTGCCATGGTTCTGTTTCTAATCCTGGCCTATGGAGTCAGACTGTTCGGTTTTCTAAGAATGCTGCATGCCGACTTGGGCGAGCCGCGGCACCGGAGCTTCGCAATGATGCTCGCCATTGCTCTGGTTTTGTCATTCCTCGTGGGCACGTTCTTCCCCTACAAGGCCCTGGGCGGGGTTGCAGTCATTTTTGTTCAGCCGACACTCTGGATACTCGGTCTGTTCTCTCTTATTCCAATTGGCGCATTGCTGGAACACCATAAAGCCAGCGTATGGCCGTTTGCGCTCTGGGGACTGCTCGGGATCGCCTGGCTACAGGCCCTCGGCGCATTCAACTTCGGACGCAGAGCGGTCTTTAGTGGTGAGACGGTGAATGCCTTAGCCGAGATTCGCACCTTGGCTCCGCCAGACCAAGTTGTTGCCTACATGCCAAGTGGGTTGATCGAAGATCCCGTTCTGGGTCGTGCAAGCGAAACAACCAACTTCACCATCTCTGCATTGACGGGCCTTGACGGCTACGTCTCATCCGAAACGTACTCAATCGCGTTTGCGGTTCCAGGGCTGCACGGGCGAGACGACGCGGACGTGCTTGAGCAGGCGAAACGGATCTACGAGCAAAGGCGCGCAGATGTCCAATCGTTTATGGACGGCACGATCAGCGACGCTGGATATGGGCGGCTGACGAAGGACCGGGTTTGCTGGATCGTCGCATCCGGCGATGCATTGCAGCACTTGAGTACCACATTGACGACATGGAGAAAGACTCCAGATACGGCTATCTACAGGTTGTGCCCATAACGGCAGTTCAGTCAATTTTTCTTCTGGTTTCGGGGTTATCAGCGACGGCGGTTTTCAACAGGCTGCGTCACTGGAAAAGCAACAGAAGCCACGGCAGGACTGTGTTAGATATCAACGAACAGTTGAATTTCGCGAGCTAGCTCGCGATTCGGATGGCGCAAGATGTTGCGTTCCTTTCGTTCCATTTTGGCCGTGCCCGCGGCCTACAGGCTGTGGTGGAAGCTGGTGGGCGGACCGGCGTGGGCCCAGGTGCTGGTTCAGGAGTACATCCAGCCCATGCCAGGAGCTCACATCCTTGAAATCGGTTGTGGGCCTGGAACCATCCTGGGATATCTGCCGCAATCTGAGTACCTGGGATTCGATTTGAGTTCCAAGTACATCGCCATGGCGAGGAAGCGCTTTCCTCACGCTAAGTTCGTTTGCGAACGTGTCGGCCAGTTCTCGCTGGCGAAACACCACAGCTTTGACCTGGTGCTTGCCCTCGGTATCGTTCACCACCTGGAAGATGGTGAGGCGACGCAGTTGTTTCAGATTGCATACGATGCACTGAAGCCTGGAGGCAAGCTGGTCACGGTCGATGGCGTGTGGACTCGCGATCAGTCACAAGCGGCCCGCTGGCTGCTGGCGAGAGATCGCGGTGAGTTTGTCCGCAGCGAAAAGGAATACCTTGGAATCGCGTCGCAAGTGTTCGGGAGAGTTAAACCGAGCGTGCGGCATGACCTGCTGCGCATTCCCTACTCGCACATGATCATGGAGTGCGTGCGATGAACGTCACTGTCATCGCGCCGGGTGACAGGTCGCAAGCGGGAGTGGTCGGTATCTCGGTTGTGATTCCGGTTTATCGCAGCGAGAATATCCTCCCGGAACTGGTGCGGCGACTGAATGTAGTCTTGCCAGGAATTGCAGCCAAGCGCGAGATCATTCTGGTGAACGACTGCAGCCCGGATGCCAGTTGGGAGGCGATTGTGCAGTTGGCCGCCCTCCACCCTGAGATCAAGCCAATCAACTTGATGCGCAACTACGGGCAACACAATGCGCTGCTGTGCGGGATTCGCGCTGCGTCTTACGACGTGATCGTTACGATGGACGACGATCTGCAGCACCCTCCTGAGGAGATTCCCAAACTGCTGGGGGAACTCGCCAAGGGCGCTGATGTTGTATATGGCGTTCCTGAGCGTGAAGAGCATGGTTTTTTGCGCGACATAGCTTCGATCACGACCAAGATCACTTTGCAGAACGTGATGGGAGCCGAAATCGCTCGAAATGTTTGTGCGTTCCGCGCATTCCGCGGCGAAGTGTGTACTTCCTTTGCGCATTACGAGGGATATTTCGTGTCTATTGACGTTTTACTTACCTGGGGAACCAACCGCTTTTCCGTCATTCCAGTCCGGCACCAGCCACGCGGCCAGGGCACTTCCGGATATACGTTCCGCAAGCTGCTCACGCATGCGATGAACATGATGACCGGCTTTACAACCATGCCCCTGCAGATTGCAAGTTGGGTGGGCTTCGCATTCACGTTCTTTTCGTTCGTCGTGTTTTCTTATGTTGTGCTGCGATTCCTTTTCAGCGGAAACCCTGTACCAGGTTTCCCCTTCCTGGCATCGATCGTTGGGCTCTTCGCGGGTGCACAGTTGTTTGCCCTCGGAATCATCGGCGAATACCTGGCGAGGATTCACCTAAGAAGCATGCAGAAACCACCTTACGTAGTCCGGCAGTTTAGAGCGCAGGGCCAAGCCAAGAGAGTGGGAACTGGTTCTTTATGACGGCAAGGTTGAGCAACACGGAAATCTATGATTTCTGGACGAAGCAAGCGGCCGAACACCGCCAGTCTGCTTCGGCATCATGGTCTGACATTCGCGTCATTGAAATGGAAGTTGCAGAGATCAGCCAGCGACTCAATGAAGGGGACCGCGTTCTGGATATTGGCTGCGCAAACGGCTTTTCATCGGTGCAATTTGCGTCTCGACGAAAGATCCGTCTGCGCGGGCTAGATTACATTCCTCGCATGATTGAGGAAGCCCGCGAACGGGTTCATCTGGCGAAGGACGAAATGCAAGGCACCGTGGAGTTTGAGGTCGGCAACATCACCGAACTTAGAGAACGAGACGCCTCTTTCGACAAGGTTGTTGTCATTCGCGTCCTGATCAATTTGGGTAGCTGGGACCGGCAACAACAAGCTCTGCACGAGTGTGCTCGTGTTCTTCGTCCGGGAGGAATGTTTCTTCTGTCAGAAGCTACGCTCCAAGGTTGGAACCGGCTCAACTCAATGCGAGCAGAATGGGGACTCCAGGACATTCCTATGCCCCCGTTCAATGAGTATCTGGACGAAGACAGGGTCGCTCAAGAACTGGCTGGCACCATGAAGCTGGTGGAAGTCTCGAACTTCGCGAGCACGTATTACGTAGGCACTCGAGTGCTGAAACCTCTCTTGGCGAAAGCCACAAACGCGCCTCTGAATATCGCTGATCCCCATGCCGAGTGGAATCGCTGGTTTTCGCAGCTACCTGCAGCCGGAGACTACGGAACTCAGAAACTGTTCGTCTTCGAGAAACTATGAGTTATGCAATCCCATTTAACCGGCCTTGCCTAACCGGTAATGAGTATCGGTACATTGCCGAGGCCATTGCCAACGGCCATGCCTCCGGTGACGGTCCTTTCACAAAGAGGTGCCACCGCCTTCTTGAATCTGAATTGGGGACAATGAAGGCGCTGCTTACTACCTCATGCACGCACGCGCTCGAAATGGCCGCCCTGCTGCTCGACTGCGGTCCCGAGGACGAGGTGATTGTTCCTTCCTACACGTTCGTTTCGACTGCAAATGCGTTTGCTTTACGAGGCGCGCGAATCGTTTTTTGCGACATTCGGTCGGACACGCTCAACCTGGATGAACAACAACTTGAGTCGCTGATCACCTGCCGGACGAAGGCCATCGTTCCGGTTCACTATGCCGGCGTCCCCTGCGCCATGGGCCGGATCATGGCCATAGCGGAGCGCAACGGCATTCACGTTGTCGAGGACAACGCGCACGGTCTTTTCGCCACGTTTCAGAACCAATACACCGGAACGTTCGGTTGTCTGGCGACGCAGAGCTTCCATGAAACCAAGAACTTCACCTGCGGCGAAGGCGGGGCTTTGCTGGTGAACGACCCGAAACTGGTGGAACGCGCCATCATTATTCGCGATAAGGGCACAAACCGCAGCCAGTTCCTTCGTGGCATGGTGGACAAGTACACGTGGATCGACATCGGCTCCAGCTATCTGCCGTCCGATCTTCTGGCGGCTTTCTTGTACGCGCAACTGGAAGCACGAGAAGACATTCAGGCAAAGCGGCGTGGTGTTTGGAATCTCTATTTTGAAATGTTGCAGGAATGGGCCGAGGAGATCGGGGCCAGCCTGCCGGTTGTTCCGCCCGACTGCAAGCAGGCTTACCACATGTTCTACGTCGTGCTACCCTCGAGCGATTACCGCGACGGAATCATTTCCCACCTAAAGTCCAGAGGGATCCTGTCGGTATTCCACTATGTTCCGCTGCATTCTTCCGGGGCGGGAAAGAAGTTCGGGGCGCGTTCAGCTGAATGTCCGGTCGCCGAAGACATGAGCGCACGGCTGTTGCGACTGCCATTTTACAACGACATTACGCCCCATCAACAGGAGATGGTAGTCTCGCAGCTGAGCAGCTACCGCCATTTCCACAGAATGAAGGCCGTTTAGAGGGTAGCGCTGATAGGGCCTTTCCGTGATGTGTGGGTCTGGCAAGGTTTCATCGTTGGTCTGATGTCGGTATGCCGCATGAGCTTCTGCTGCACGGCAATCGGAGTCCCCACAGCATCCAGCCATGATCTGTACGTGTGGCGAAATGCATGAGTGTCCGTGCTTGTTACGTTAGCGCGTTCCGCTGCGACCTGGAGGTTGCGCCAGAACCAAGTTTGGGAACGAGTAGGGCCGCATCTCCGTGTACGGCGACGTTGTGACCGATGAAATGACACAGGCCAGTTCAACGGTCGCAGGATTGGCGCTTTAACAGATTGCACGACGGATTGCAGACTCTCTAAGTCTCTGTATTGATGGCGGAGAGAGAGGGATTCGAACCCTCGATACAGGTGTTAGCCCGTATAACGGTTTAGCAAACCGCCGCCTTCAGCCACTCGGCCATCTCTCCTCAACAACTTACGGACAGGCTACTGTGCGGTACTTTCGTGCTATTGCACAATGAACCGCCGTACAGCATACTTGCGGCATGAATCCAGAGTTGCTCAAGCTCAACAGATTGCCGCGAAAACAGAAGGGGCAGCGCATAGAAACGCGGTCGGCCTTCTTTCTCAGATATTACGTTAGCACACAAGATGGCGAGCGGAAACAAGAGTGTGTGAAGCTCGCGGACAAGTCGGACCTATACCGGTCGTGGACCGATGTAGCGCCGCTAATCGAGCGCGAATTGGAGCGCGTCAACGCCTCATCTGAAGTGCCGACGGGCCGCATGAGCCTCACCGACTTTATCGAGAATCACTACCTGCCCTGGTGTGATGCCAATAAGTCAGCCGCCACAGCGCGGGGATACAAACAAGTGTGGGAGCGGTATCTAAAGCCGACTCTAGGCACCGTCGCGCTAGTGAACGTGAACACGGCTCAAGTAACGGCGGTGCTTACGGCTCACGCAACGAAGGCTCACGCAAAGAACGGACTCGGCAGTCGCACACTCTCACACATCAAATGGTTCCTCAGCGGCGTGTACGTTCACGCTATGGCTAGTGGCATCGTACCGACTGGCGCCAATCCTGTTCCTGATGCAAAGTGGCTGGTCAAAGTGGCGCGGCCTGAGAAGCAGACGGAATACTCGCTCGAAACGATTCTCGCCATGCTGCGAATCCTGGAACCCCTTGACCTCCGCGCAGCCGTCGCCGTCGCGCTGGCATACTTCGCGGCCTTGCGGCCAGCTGAGATTCGCGGGTTGCAATGGGCCGACTACGACGGCAGTGAATTGAACATCCGGCGCGGCGTATGGCGCAATGTGGTCGGTGAAACCAAGACGGAAGATTCAGCCGCGAGCGTGCCGGTGATTGAACCGCTCAGGTCACTGCTCGAAAAACTCCGCACACAATCGCCGGACGGTTTTATATTGCAGAATGCAGCAGGCAAGCCGCTCAGTCTCGATTCGCTGAATATGCGCGTAATCACTCCGGCAATGCGGAAGGCTGGTATCGAGTGGCGGGGCTACTATCCCGGACGGCGCGGTATCAGTTCGCTTGTCACCGACACGAGTAAGAACGCACTCAACTCAACCGGGCTGCTTCGCCACAGCACACCGATTACCGCTCTCAAGCATTACACACGCGCTCAGAAGGCTTCCATCGCAGCCGCGCTCAAGACGGTTGAGGAAATGGCGACCAAACCGCCGGAGACAGTGCAATAGGCGACGATGAACTTATTCGAAGTCAGCTATAGGTCAGAAGATGGCAAAGAACGGAAGATCCGTGTCGTCGCTTCCAGCGGTATTTTCGCCAGAAACGAAGTTTTTAAACGGAAACACGGGGGGCAGCAAGAACACGTCTATTCATGTTGAGGACCAAGGCCTCGTGTTCGCTGCCGAGCCGCACCGGACACTTAAGGAGGCTTTACTCTCGCGGGCCGTGCAGCTCGGCACCATCATGGACGCGATTGACGAGGAAATCGCGAACATCGAGATTGACCTTGAGCGGCACCGAAAGACTGTGGACCGCATAACCGCAATCAAGAACAAACTGGCGGAGAAATCTACTTATTGACGGCCCTCGTAATCTCGGGCGGGCCGGTCCTTGTGCTGTTTGGCGGTGATCCGTCCCGCCCCACTAAAGTGCCATACTATTTAATATACGGTTGCTGATATAAATCATTTTGGCTCAACTCCCAAGAGTATTACCCGCTGACACTGTTCAGGGGAACAGCTTCGGCGGGTATTTCTTTTGCCATGCTGACCGAACCGACTAAATTGCAACAAATGGTGATGATGTTGTTGGCCCCCGCGCCGGCAACTTCCGCCGAATTAGCAAGAAAACTTGGCACGCCAGAAGAGTCAGTCCTTGCGGCTTTGGAGAGCTTGTGTGCAGAGCGTTTAGTCGAGCACGTGGCCGGTGCGTGGTCGCTAACCGACAAATAGCAGAAGAAAACACGATAGGCACGGGTCGCCCCGATTGTACTGAACGGCGGACGGTTCACCGACGAAACGAAATTTTTGTTCTGTCTCGAATTGACGCAACTATCATGTCGGCGAAACCCCCTAACAAACGCTTCTGCCGCTCATTCCTGGGGAAACGGCGTGGGCGGCCTGAAGCGTTCTCACTAGGGACGGCTTTTATTTTCCTTCCCGTCTCGGTCTGGTCCCACGATCTTCTAGATGACCATGAAAGTATCGAATGGATTTTTTTGTTGCAAAAGTATTCGCTTGACCGTCAGGCCGGTTGCAGAGTGTCATTGAAGCATGGCAAGCAAGACGCCCCGAGACGGGGATTACAAATCCGAATGTTCCCGCTGCAAAATGACCTACTATTCCGAGGACTGTTGGCTTTTCTGTCCGGTTTGCGGCACTCCGCTCACGCCTTTGGAGCTGCCCAACGAGCCTGTGCTGCCTTCCTAGCCCGGTCCTTGCGCTGTTTGGCGGTCATCCTTCGTGCCGCCTTCTTACCGCCAGTCCTCCCCTCACAGACCGGGCAATGGCACACCAGCTCAGCCCCGCACTTCTCACACTTGGTTGTGACCGCCACACCGCGATTCTAACCACCTAAGCATCCCGAGGCAAGTTACTGGCACGGTACTAACGTACCATTGACGTGCTAAGCCCCTAAGCATATGCTTACCAGGTTAGCAATTGGAGGGCGTCATGGACGGCTACACACTTGCAATCGTCGGCATCATCGTCGTGCTGGGGGCATTCGTGATCTACGGGGCGGCGCGTGTTGAACTGCCGGCCAGTTGGGTCATCATCGAGAAGCCCAAACCAGCGGAACCGTCTCTGTGGTCAATGCCAACCTTCCGGCGGGATGTCGGCAAGTTCTTTTTGTACGTCGTGCAGTGGGCCGTCTATGGCGCAATTGCCGTTCGGATAATTGCTGCCGGTGTTCGTCTTGGCATGTCTCACTAAAAGGTCTTCCCGTCGGTCCTGGGTAGGCAGGGAGGAAAAATGTTGGACACTCGAAAACATCCGTGCTACAAGCATTGCCGCAAACGGGGGCGTTCCGATGAGGAAGCCCTGGCTTTCACCCATAGCATGCACAGTGAGATTCAAACCTTTGGCGAGGCTTGCGAGCGGGACGGCATTCCTGTGGCACAGATGGAGAGAATCATCTTTAGTGGCAAGCCCTTCGGTGAACTTTTTCAGGAAGCACAGGAGCTTGTTGCGCAATACAACTCCGATACGCGGGAAAAACTTGAGGCGCGAAAACACGGCACAAAGCGGAAACCGGTGGTAAAGCGCAAACCTTTTAGCGCCTTACTCACCGAGGCCGACGAGTTCCACGCACGGGCCTTAGGCATTCGGCTCGACTGATTCAAGGTTTTCCGGGTTGCGAACTGTGTAGGTAGTAGTGGGCCGCCTTGGGGAGGGTGGTCCCCTACGAATAAGCCGGGGCGGGTCGGGCACCGTGTGTTAGGAGGTGCCTCATCTGCTCCGGGCCTTCTTTAAGGCGGCGTATAATTCTGCTGGAGCAACCAAACCAAGTGGCAGCTCTAAACCGCCCTGTGACCCTTCCCCGATTCGCACGAACATAGGGCGGTTTTTCTTTTCCCGTTGATCGGGTTGCCCTTCTTATTTTTAGAGGTGTGCAAAATTGAACAGATTCCGGTTTTTTATTTGAAGTATTCTCGGTTGCAGTTTTACCCGGTTTCGGGCCGCCCTACTGTCTCTAGTCGGCGGCCCGCTTTTTTGCAACCGTTGCGTCCGGTTCCGTTGGGTTAACAATCATTTTCCCATTTTTGTATTGGGGCTCCGGGTGCGAGGGTTTTTGGGCTTACTCTGTCCGCAAGCGGCACGCGCATCCTCAACTAGTGAAATCGCGGTTGCGATCAGCGTAGAGGACTCGCGCACAAGCGTCCTTGAGCGTTCCTGTATTCTGCGGGACGCCGCCATAGCCAATTGAGCGTTCTGGTCTTTCACCGTACTAGAGAGGGCCGGTACGCCTGCTCGGGGTAGTGGGCGGGAGGCGTCCGGCCCTGGCCATTGGACGAGCTGACCGGCTTAGTGCGAACTTTCGCGCACCGGCGGGTCAGCTCGGTTTGCTCACTTCCTGTATTAAATGAGCGGGTCTCAGGATGTCACGGGGCCGGAAGAAAGAAAGCGCCAACAAACGCCAGCTCCGATTTATTTTTACTCACATCAGGCCCTCGTTTTGGAAATTGCGCTACGCCTTCTTTTGGGCCTTGGCCTCGGTCAGGATGGAGTCAGCGAGGGAAACCCACCTGTTTATAGTCGCAAGTGAGGCATGCTCTTCCTCTGCATCTGGAATGATGGATATCACGCGAGCCGGAGTTGTAGTCTTCCCCAGGTCTTCCGGCGTTGCCGCTCGCTTGGGCATGTGTAGAACTTTTCGCACGGAAGACTCGCCGTGCCTAAGATGCTGATTGATGCTACACAGGTACAGCCCGAGGTTCGATACAGTACATTCTGTATTACTAAGCGACGACCGGCGGAAAATTAGAGAGTGGGGCCGAAACGCCAACAAACGCCATTACACATGTTACTACCGGAGAGGCGGCGTATAATTTTGCTGGAACACTAAACCAAGTAGTGGTCTAAACCGCCCCGCAGTCACCCGGACATAGGGCGGTTTTTCTTTTTCCACTTTCCGCTCATTTAAGATGACGCATGCTCGCCGATGACATTCTCGCTCTGCTCAGACAAAGGCCGATGACGATTGAGGAAGTAGCGAAGGAACTAAAGCGCACGGAGTCCGACGTTCTTATCCTGCTATATGGTGAGTTGAAGGGGTTGGTGAAAATGGAATCCGGCGGTACGTGGAAACGCGGTTAATCGGGAGCGGGCTGAGGGCCAGAAGGCAGCCTTTAAGTCGGCTCCCGTTTTAAGATCGGCGGGCCGGCGCGGTCTTTTCAACGGGCCGCCTCAACGAGCAAAAAGGCCAGATGACAGGTGAGGCGGCCCACTGCTACGCGTCACTGCCAGAAAAAGAATCGCTTTCTACAGGCAGAAGAAACACTGTCAAGAATGACAGGAGAGAAGTGTTCTGTACACCTTTCGAGGGATTGTCACACAGGGCGGTTACGAGCAAAGATTTGAGCGGCTGAAGCCCTCTCCTCAGACTTACCCTCAGCCGCACTACCCTTGGGGATAATGCCGCTGTTTCTGAACGTTCTGGCCGAGAAATAGCGGCATCCTAATTTTGAACCTTTACAAAGCAGCCTTTAAGTTGGCTCCCGTTTACGCCGCCTTCAAAATTACCCCAGCAGCGCGTCAAAGGATTGGATTCCCGTGTTCGTCGGTTTTGCCCCATTGAATGTTTTGCCCCGGATAAGCCCTATTCAAAAATTGCACGATGTAAAGGGCGCCGTGCACAACAGCATTGTCAGAGCGAACGTGAGGCGGATTTCCAATGAACCTCACGCCATCAAATGAATAAAGCGCTTTACCTTCAAAAACGAAGGTGACGTTTTCAAACGTGCAATGGTCGAACTTCTTACCGTCGAGCTGCACTTCCTCATTCTTGTACGCCCGGCCATAGATATTCTCAAGGTTAATGGGCGGCGGTAGTTTCGCGCAGTCCTTCGTATAGCTGAAATACACAGATACGAGGGAAACAACTAGACCGGCGCAGATGGCTATGCCGACTAATTGCCGTGAAGAAAGCCAAGCCAACCACCCCGGCAGTTCCCCGCGAATAACGCTTATGAGGAATACCACTAATGCAATCGCCCACAGCCCAATTTGAATCCAGCTCACGATAGGAGAAGGGTCCTTCATGGAAACGCAGCCTCCAAAGAAAGGGAAAGTAGCTCGATATTAGCCGCTTACAAAGGGCCTCGCAAAGAGAAAAGGCCGGTATTCTTCACGGCGGGCCGCGCCTGAAAGTGTTCTCTCAAGCGCGGCGACCTGGCCCGCTAAACCGTTACTTGCCGCCGAGCACGTGCTTTATGCCCTCTGTAACACCCCCACCGACCGCGCCGGTACCGCCAACAACTCCTGCGACATTGCGAACGGTCTTGAGCGTCTTGAGCTGTCGGCCCGCTCGTTCGGCGTTGTCGGAATGCTGAAGCAACGATTCCGCCATGTCAGGACCAACAGCTTCTTGTAGCCGTCCACTGTCGAACATCTTGTTTAGTCGCAAGCTCAGCTTTGAGGGGTCTACCGTCTCGGGAGTTGAGTTCGGCTTCGCAAGATTGGGTCTCATACCCTTCACGGACGCCTTGATATTTGCATCGAGGTCGTAAAGAGCCTGCGCTTGCTTGTAACCGTTTTTCGCATCGGTAATGGTGTTCTCATTGAGGCCGGCATTCTTGGCTTGCTCAAAAACGTCATCCAACTTGCCTTCCAGGTCGGTCTTCCGCGCCATCAATTTGGAATCTGCAGCCTCGTCTAGTCCAAACGAGTTGCGAAGTTCTTTGTTGATGTTGACGAGGGCGTCCTGGATCGGTGAGAACTTCCCCGATGTGGCGGAATCAATCTGCGCGTACAAGTCTTTCGACTTGGCAAGCGTGTTGTCAGCGACCGATTGGGCAACGTCTCGTATTGACGCGGGTGCACTGGATGGTACTCCCACATCATCCGCAACGTTACTCAGAGCCTCACGCACACCCTTTTGCAGAACGGGTTGGACGTTTGCGCCGGTGACCCCGCGATACAGAGAGGGAATGGACTCCGTAGCAGCCCCGACGGTGCCGCCGAGGGCCGCGCCTGCGACTGCCGCCTTTGGCGAGCCGGTAGCTACGAGCGTTCCGGCGCCTGTCGTGGCTGCACTCTTGAGAGCATTACCAGCAATCGAAGCAAGAACGGGATGCTCTTGCGCGACCTTGAGGGCTTTCCCAGCCTGAATGATTCCCTCACCAATCGGGAGATGCGCAAGCGAATCCATGATTCCACTGCCCAGCTCGAACGTTGCGGCATCACCAACGTAGCCGCCGTAACGTTGATTGTCATTCGTTGCGGTGAGGGCGGTGCCAGGGGCATTGATTCCCGCGCTGGCCTTGTCGGAACCGGGCAGCAAGTGTGTTAATCCGCCGGTCACGATATCACCTATGACGCCTGCGCCTTTCAGCAGTGATTTGCCAGCGCCAATCGCGGCATCCTTGATTTGTCCAAGGTTGTCAACGGGCGCTGCGTTCGGGTCGGGGTTGTCGGGAGTCCACAGACGGGAAATGCCTGTGGGCTGCGCGACGGGTTGCGCTTGTTGTGGTTGCGCGGTTCCATTCATCTCGGAAGCCGCTTGAGACATCACCCCCGCCATCGAAGGCGAGGATGACTGGGAGCCGTTCATTTCTGAAGCGGCTTGAGAGAAAACGCTGGACATTGGTGTTGTTGACATTTTTACCTCCAGCCTTTCTTCTGCGCGGCTGCGATGGCTTTATTCTGGTCACCGCCTGCGAGACGAAGGAAAATCTTCGCGGTGCTGGGGTCGAGAGCTTGCCCATTACCGGTTGGTAGAAAAGGATCTGCATTCAATCCCGAGTTGTGAACCTCATTGACGAGAGAGACGTACTTGTTCTCTCTGCTTTGGGCTGCGATGCTGGCATAGTCTTTAATCTGATCGGGCGTGATAACGTCACCCGATTTGAGTCTCAGCAATTTCTGATACAAAGACTCGCCAAGGCCGCGAGCGTTTGCGTGTTCCTCAACGGTTGACTGGTTGATTCGGAATCCCTTACCGCGCAACGGTTCGGCAGAAATTCCAATCGCGTTGAACAGAGCTACTACCGACTGTGCGCCAGTCAAATCCTTGCCGCTGTTTGCGTCGGAAAGAATCTGTCCGAACTGTTGAAAGGTTTGTTCGGTGCCGGCCAGGTCATCGGCGTTTTTCTTGAAGGACTTCTCCCGGCTGACGTAATCCTTGATGCCGCCAGGACCGACTTTCGGCACGAATCCCAGCGCGTCCGACTCCAACGAATGCGGGGCTCCCGCTGTGGCTGCAATCGCGCGGGCTTTGGTTTCCCGGCCTGCAATTTCCGCTTTCTGGGAAGCCTGTTGCTGTTGGAGTTGTGGCGCGGCCTTCGTATAAAAATTAACTTTGTTCTGCAGGAAGCTAAGCATCGCCGGGTCCTGGGAGGGCTGGGCTTTGTAGGTGCTGAGCTGGTTGGTCGCCGACGCCAAAAGTGAGGACGGCATTTTCAGCGGTAGGTGGTTGGACGTTGATAGCGTCGAACGAGGTCTTTAGAAGATTCGTCCTTGCCTCTGGCGTCATGGATTTCCAGGCGTCAATTGAGATGGGCGGTCTACCACTGAGCAATCCAGCCTTGTTGACGATCTGGTTTAGCGCCGGGTCATCCGCAGATTTCGGGGCCACTAATTGATCCAGATTAAATCCGACGAGTTTGTCTCCGAGTGCGACGGTGTTGATGCTGCCGACTGAACCGTTTGCTTTCGTCATATCAGCGAGGGCGGCCACGGCGCCGTCATGCGTGTTAGGGATTGTGAGCGAGGGGTTGACGCCTGCGTCCTGCAAGTTTTTGATAAACGCCAGGGCGTTGGTATCGTGTTCCTGCTGAAGTTGTCCCGGCAAGGCGTGAGCACGAATGCTGTTGATATTTGCTTCTGCCGCGAGGTTAGCGGCCTGAAGATCGCGGAACTTGAACTGACTCGCTTGTTCGGCAGCGCGGGCGTCATTTTCTTTCTTCTGCTGTACAGCATCTAGTTCTCCGGCTGCGCCTCCAGCGAGGCCAGCGCCAAAGCTACCAGCGCCTTTCCCATCGTTCATTTTTGCGGACCCGGCTAGTCCAGCAAGGGCGCCCGATAAAATTCCTCTCCACAAAGCCGGTTTTCCGTCCGGTTGTGGGGCGAAGGAAGGCGCGGGCATGGTCGGTAGAGACGGGGTGGTTGAAACATCGGCAGGAAGTTGGGGGGTTGAACCGCCGAGAACGTCCTGCATACTTGGGGCTTGCGGTTGCGCGTCGGTTGAGGCTGCGGTTGCGGCTGCGTCGGGAGCGGAATTATCGGGTGAGTACATTGAAAATCCTTTTTGGTGAAAGTTGGAATGGTGGTCTGCCAGCGTGAACCGGCGGGGGTGATATTGGAATGGGGTTTGTTGGTCGGTTATCTAGTGGCCTTACGTTGGCGTTTCAATTTGAGTTGTGTGGCGGCTCTCATCCTTCGCCACAGTTTGCGACTAGCGCGGCAGCCTTTTTTACGGGGCATCAGTACACATCATTTCTTGCCATCTCCAGGATTGCTTCTCGGCATTGATCGAGGGGCATATCTTCCAATTCCGCTCGGGTGTAGACACGCGCGGGCGTCAGCGGCACTGGATTGAGTTTCAACTTTCCTTGCGCGGCGAGTTCACCAAACAAGGCTAGAAAGTCACTAACACTGCCGGTCAAACCTCGGCGGTTTAATTCCTCGGTTACGACCTTGCTGTTCTCGGGGCACATCTTGTAGGCCGGTGTCAGACTCACTGCCGTGGTTGCGGCCTGCGTCCGTCTTGCCTCTAATGCTTTTACAGACTCGGTCGCGGCTTCGGCCTGTGCTTCGGCCATCAGTTGTTCCATTGGCATTTCGTAGCGGCGTTCACGTTCAACATCGGCGGCAGCGGCGACGGGCTGCGAAAGGTCTTCGCCATCGGCGGCTGCAAGGCATCTCTGTTCAAAGATCGCTTGACGGTCTAGGTACGCCCTCAGCTCATTGATTGGGCAGTTGCTCGAGTCTGCCGGTGCTTGGGGCATCGGAATTTCTACTCCGTTGATTGTTACGATTGGCATTTGAATCTCCTTGTGTGATTTGTTTGGAATTACGGAAGGTTGATCTTGGCGAGTGTCATGCCGATGCTGTGTTGTTCGGCAGGGTATATCTGGCACTCGATGAGTAGCGCCCGAAGGACTTGGGCAGCTTGAAGATGTTGGTCGTTGCTGAACGGAGGGCCGTCAGGCTGTGGCATCTTGCCCAACAGTTCGGCGGCGCGTTCTAGTGAGATTGTCATTTCTTTACCTCGGTTCGTCGGGCGGCATAAGAAACACTTTTTAATTCTCGAAATGCAGCAAGAAATTCGCGGAGGTTGACGGTTGGGCCGTTGATAAAGTCCAAGCTCGCTGCGGATGCTCTCCCGTCGGCATCTCCAAAGTGGAAGATTGTTCGCTGGCCGTTTTGCGTGGTTGCCAGGAGACGGCAGCGCGTGGCGATGAAACTGGCCGCGTGCAAATCGTCAATCGCGAGGGTTCTAGTTTCAGTCATTAGTTTTCTCCAGATGTTTCCAGGTTTTGCCGCTCAAAATTTGAGCGATGGTGCTGCGGGGGATTTCAAACACCCCGGCGAGCTGCCGGTGTGACCAATCTCCCATTGCGTAGAGTTCGCGGATTTCTCGAACGATGGTCGGTGTATATCGGTGGTTGCCGTTGCGTTCGCCGGGGAAGCTGCCGCACAGAGCCGCGAGATTGTAGCGCCAGGGCGATACAGCGTCGGGGCCGAACACTTTGGCAAGCAGAGCGCGGCGGGTTGTGTTGAGTTTTCTGCCGCCCTGTTCGAGGGTGAGGCTTCCATTCTTTCGGCCAAGGGATTTGCTGCCTCTTCGGATGGTGCCTAGACGGTTGATCTCATAGGCTGGAAAGTTGGGAACGGGTCTGAACGGGTGTGGGATTTTCATTTTTTGTCCTTCGGGTGAGTTGGTTCTTAAGTTGCGGTACGTGAAAGGCCGTGAGCGAGAAGAACAAGCGGGATTGGCTAATTGACGCCCTACTGCTTGCGGTGGTGCTGGGGTCGGCGCTGGGTCTCGTCTATTCCATTATGAGTGGTCGGTGAGCCTAGAAGAATCGGCTCGGAATAAAGGTTCGCTTTGTTGGCAATATTTTTACCCACGGCGGCAGGCTTCGCCGGTGGATCAGCGTCCTTTTGGGCTACGCTTTCTTCTCGGAGGCGGTCGCTTGCTTGATTTCTTCCTCCGCTTCCCGCAACTCTTTGCAATACTCACACTCCGGGTCTGCGCAATACGGCGACCCTAGTTTCTCTGGCTGATGCGAAAGTGGCTGGCTTGACATATGTTTAGCCCCCCTTAAAGGCTCACAAAGGGTATAGAACACGAGCAGACGGTTTAGTTTCGGAGCAGGTTTATTGCCGTCGGTTAGCCCCTCGCGTTGCCGAAGGTGAAGGCGGGCGCCACAGACACCGCAAAGCATGATCGCCGCCCTCGGGGACATGTGCGCCTTCAGTTCGGCGACCAAAGCAACATAGTCCCTCCCGTCGGCATGGAGACCGTTTGGAAACTCCGAGCAGGGCGCCACTTCACCGTTCGGTAGCTTCGGCAGGTCGGCGGCGGATTTGGGCAGCCAACCGGACGCGGCAGCCTCGGCTTTTGCGTCCGCGCTCATAAGCTCGGCTGAGAGCTTGAGGGACTGCTTTCGCATGGCCGCGTCGGTCGCAACGATCCGCTTGAGCACCGCAGACTTGCTTTTACCGTGCCTCTTGTCTGCCTCGGATGGCTCCCGGCCGGGTAGAAGGATCTCGGCTACTCGGTCCCACACGCCTTGGGGCACCCGGTTGCCGTTCACTCGTAGGTTTTTGAGGTTCACTTTCCGCATGCTTTTATCTCCGTTTTTGTTGGAGAAAAGTGAGGTCAGCCCCAACTTTTCTCCGTGGTTTTACACCGAAGTTTTAACGCTACGCCCCGCCCGCTAATGATCCCGGCTCGGGGGAGCCTGCCTGCCTGTTTAATAGGCTAAGAGACTCCTTTTCTGTGACTTACGAGAGGATTGACGGCGGCTTTGGCCCTAGAACCGGGGCAACAAGCCGTAAGTCCCGTAAACCATTGATGTTATGGGGGTTGGAAGTCTCCGTGAGCGGTTCAGCTAACCTCTACACGGCTGCAAGTGCCGCGTTTGCAGGGGCTTGCAATGCCGCTGTGTGCTGTTTTTGTGTCTGTTTTGGGCAGCAGAGCGCGATTCGAGGGACAATCTGCCGCACCTGACCGGCGATAGCGCGTGCCAATCGTCTTAGGAATTTTTGAATTTCCGGCTTGAAGGTTTCTAGGACTATCCTTCCCAACAACAACTCGACTTCTTGGACATAGGTCATTTGCAACTCCTTTACGCAAGCGAGTGCAAATCAAAACCTGCGCTGGTTTCGCAGGCCGCGCGGCGAGTCGGTGCAAGGCCGGTGCGTAAGACGGTGCAGTTGAATAAAGGTTCTCGTGTGGGTGAACCCCGGAGTCCACGACGGGGTTTCACCTACACCCCGTAAGGGACTCTGTGTAACTACAATCTAGTTACCGCAACCGCCTATCCCTTTCGGCATGCAGGCGTGACATTGCTAAGGACCGATCGGTCACCTTCCGTTGGCGACTGCCGAGACTTAACCAGTAGCCGTTGAAGAAAGCTGGCTCTCGCCCTTTCCGCTTTACCCAGGTGTGCTGATGAGTTAGAGGACCGCGCTTCCGGTACCGACCGCCAGTGCCGTGTGGTCGGCAATGCTGATCGATCATGTAGTTCGTTGCCGGCACCGTAGTTTGCAGCTTGGGGTCATAAATATTGAAGGGCAGCAGATCGTACGTTTCTGCGGGTTCCGGCGGAGTTGCCTTTGGCGCTGCCGCTACCGGTTCGGCCTTCTGGCGGTCCTGCACGAAGCCGAATAGATCCTCCACACGATCTTCCCCTAGTTCGGCCTCCAGGGCATCGTAAAGGGCTTGCCCGTTCTCGTTATCATCGATGGCAAACGCGGCTTCGGACCGCTCTGCCTTGTCTATTTGTTCTGATGTCCACATAGCTCACCGCCCCGCCTTCTCGGCAGCGATGGCCATTTCGAGAACAGCAACAGTCTGGGCACCGTCAAGATTCTTCAGCAAGTCGCTTTGACTGCGAATGGTCTTGACGCCGGTTTTGTCGGTGTACTGTTGAAGCAAAATTATCTGGCGGGCGATTTCTTGTAGGTCTGGCATGTTGATTTCCTCATCTTCGGGTTGTGCCGCTGGTCTCCGCGAGCGGCTTGGCGCGGTCAAATAGAAAAAGCCGAGTAGCACTGTGGATGGCAGTCCACAAATGCTCTCGGCTTGGGGTTCTCAGCGCCGGCACGCTGAAGCTCGATTGTCCGCCTGCCAGCGGTCTTACTCAATTTCCTACGTTCAATTCTTTGGGTGTTGTCGCAAGACTTGCAGATGGCGCGGCCTGCGGGTTTGCCGTTGCAGCTAAACTGATCGCCGCATAGAAGGGTCTGGCATGATCGGCAAAATCTCTGGAGTAGCCTTCCCCCTTTGGGTCTCGTTTGGGAGCGGACACGTCTCTCTGGGTATACCAATCCGTCCCGCAGTTCCCCGATAACCCACCCTGGCCGCGCTCCTTGCTTATTGAGCTCGCCGATATGGGCGAGCATTACGCTATCGGGTCGGGGCGTTCTGGCCTTCTTAGCCCAGGGCCGGTCGTGATCGGAGGCCGAGTCAAAACATACTCGCGCCCTTAAAACAGCCTTTTCCTTGGCCGCCCATTTCTTAACCGCGAAGTCCACGCTGCTTTGGGTTAGCAGCATCCAATGCCGGGCCGACATCGGAGAACACTGTGCCGCAAGACTGAACCGCACATAGTTCCAGTAGGCTCGCCGGTCGGTTTTGGAACAGGTGTGGCGCGTCATTGCCGCACTTCGCTTCCCGTTTCCAATTCGGCAAGCCAGCGCACGAGCGATTCGTATCGGAAAGCGATACGTTTTCCTAACCTAATTACAGGGATCGGACGGGCTTGTCTGATGCGACTTCTGCGACGGGTTAGTTGATAGAGGGATTGTTTGGTTAAGCCGAGTAGTGACGCGGCTTCTGAAATGGAAAGAAGTAACGGCTGGGTGGACACACGAATCTCCAAGGCTCTGGAGATTCACGTTGATGGCCCGATTGGCGAGCGCCCCCGAATTTAATCTAGCGACGCCTTTAGCGTCCTAGCACCCCTTTGCGGTGGCCCATTGGAGGCACAGCTTCGATCAACGTACGGCAACGAATCCCGGCGAGATCGGCACCTATTCGCCCACTCGCCAAGCATCCGTCTAAATAGCACTCCCATTGCCAAACGAAGGCCGCCATTTCTAAAGGACTTGACGGTGAGTAACCTACACGAATTGATTACTAGAGAGTGACGAAAACCAGCGCCAGTGGCGCGATTTGGCGGAAAAGATTTTCCCACAAAGTCAAGCCGATTTCCAAAGCGGTCGGTGTGCTAGGCTTCGTGAAATGAGCAATAGTGAGGATCTGTGATAGCAGCCGTGTTTGCTTTACGGGTGAATAGTGACACTGGACCGCACATCGGATTCCAGGTGGATACCGAGATTCTCACGTGCTCTGTTTGTCGGGAGACCTATCGAGTTCTGTACGCTCAAAACGAAGGCAGAAATCTCAAAGAATTTCGCTCTACCGCTCGCGTAATTATAGACTCCGAACACCCAAAACACAGCGACAGGATACCGCTTCGCTGATTGTGTATTCCGACTGTGTACGGGCATCCGACCTGCCCTAATGACGGCTGTCAATGGGCGGGGAAGCGCGTCTAAGTCGGTGATTGTACGTCAGGGCTGGCAAGCTTGAAAACTTAGCAAACCGCCGCCTTCAGCCACTCGGCCATCTCTCCGTGCAGGGGTTGGGTTAGCAGGTTCAGTTTATCACCAGAGATACTCCACGAGACGACGACCTGTGCGCGAGCGTGAGTGGAAGCGACTGGCGTGCGCAGCGCCGCTCTCGATTGCGACTTGCGGTCCGCACAAGATTTGCAGTCCGCACACCAACAGGTAGTCCGCACTCTGCGGTCGCGGCCAGGCGTCTAAACTTACGATCGGTTTCTCGGTATGCCATCGGTGGTTCAGAGGCTGGCAAGCAAGGGGCATAACGTGCTGTGACGTGGTATAATTGGTCAGTCCCGAATTAGCAACTAAACACATTATTTGCAACTAGTTACAGACTTGATCGATGTGGAATCCCGGCGACGATTGAGCGCCATTTCCAGAGTTCAACTATAGGGTTACGGGTAATAATTTTCTATGGCAGACGATCAGAATCCAGAGCTTCCTTTAACACCTCCTCCAGGCGATGGTGGGCCGGGCGCGGCCAACATTCAGCCGGTAAATATTGAAGAGGAGATGAAGCGGTCGTATCTCGACTACTCGATGTCGGTGATCATCGGCCGCGCGCTGCCCGATGTGCGGGACGGATTGAAGCCAGTGCATCGACGGATTCTGTATCACATGTACGACACGGGTCTGTTGCACAACCGGCGCTATGTGAAGTGCGCCAGGGTCGTCGGCGAGACCATGGGTAAATATCATCCGCATGGCGACACTGCGCTATACGATGCGCTAGTCCGCATGGCGCAGACATTTTCGCTGCGCTATCCGCTAGTAGATGGTCAGGGTAACTTCGGCTCGGTAGATGATGATCCGCCGGCAGCAATGCGGTACACGGAATGCCGCCTGACCCGCATGGCGGAGGACCTGAATGCCGACATCGATAAAGACACCGTAGATTTTGGCCCAACCTACGATGAAACCAACATGGAGCCGGCAGTCCTGCCGACGCGAGTTCCGAATCTTCTGATAAACGGATCGAATGGAATCGCCGTGGGCATGGCGACCAACATTCCTCCGCATAATCTCACTGAAATTGTGGACGCGACCATTACGCTGGTGAACAATCCCGCGACCTCACTTCCCGAAATCCTGAAGTTCGTGAAGGGGCCAGATTTCCCGACCGCAGGAATCATTCATGGCAAGAGCGGGATTCTTGAAGCCTACAAGACGGGTCGCGGACGTTTCATGATGCGCGCAAGAGCGGCGATTGAGACGTTCAGCAAGGACCGCCAAGCCATTATTGTCACCGAAATTCCCTATCAGATCAGCAAGAAGCGACTGATCGAGCGCATGGCACAACTGGTGAACGACAAGACGGTTGACGACATTTCGGACATCCGGGACGAGAGTGATCGCGACGGCATGCGCATCGTCGTTGAACTGAAGCGCGGGGCCGAGCCGCAGATCGTGCTCAACAAGCTTTTCAAGCACACGCAAATGCAGGAGAGCTTCAGCATGATCCTGCTCGCGGTGGTGCACAACCAGCCGAAGGAAATGGGGCTGATCCAGGCGCTCCAGCACTTCATCGATCATCGCGTCGATGTGGTGCGCCGTCGTACTGCGTACCTGCTGCAGAAAGCCAGAGACCGCGAGCACATTTTAGAGGGGTACCTCAACGCACTCGATCATCTGGACAACGTGATTGTGATTATTCGCGGCAGCGCGAATCGCGGCGAGGCTCGCGAGAACCTGGTGATGTATTTCGGTGGCAAAAAGATCGAGATCAATACGACCGGACGTGCACCCAAGCTCAATCCCGAAAAGCCGTTTACCGCAATTCAAGCCGACGCCATTCTCGAATTGCAATTGCACCGCTTGACCCGGCTTTCGATTGACGAAATCAACAAAGAGCTGGGCGTCACGCGAGAGAGCATCGCGGAGTACGAATCGATTCTTGGCTCCGAGAAAAAGCTGCGCAGAGTCATCGTCACCGAGCTGGAAGAAGTCAAGAAGCTTTACGGCGACGAGCGCCGCACAGTGATCGAAGACGAAGCTGCGGAGATCCAACTGGAAGACCTGATCGCTGACGAGCAGGTTGCGGTCACGGTGAGCCACGGCGGATATCTCAAGCGCACCCCGATCTCGACTTACCGCCAACAGCGACGCGGAGGCCAGGGTCGCACCGGAATGAAGACGCGCGACGAGGATTTTGTCGAGCATCTGTTTATTGCTTCGACCCACGCCTACATTCTCATCTTTACGAACACTGGGCGCGTTTACTGGCTGAAGGTTTATGAGATTCCCGATGTCGGCGCCGCCGGCAAAGGCAAGCACGTTTCCAATCTGGTTTCGCTGCAGCCGGGCGAAACCGTGCGCAATATGCTTGCGGTGCGCAATCTCGAAGAAGAAGGCCGCTACATTTTCTTCGCCACGCGCAATGGCACGGTGAAGAAGACGCCGCTGAAGGATTTCTGCAATGTGATGTCGCGTGGCATCATCGCCATCGGCATTGATAAAGGTGACGAACTGGTCGGCACTACCCTTACCGACGGCAGCCAGATTATTTTCCTTGCCTCGCACGACGGCCAAGCCATTCGCTTTGACGAAGCTGACGTGCGTGACATGGGACGCCCGGCTTACGGCGTTCGCGGCATGAAGCTCGACGAAAAAGACTACATCGTCGGCATGGCGACGACGCCCAAAGATCCCAAGAAAGCCGAAGCCGAACTTGAAAAGGCCAAGGCCGAAGCTGGAGTCCCGGAAGCGACCGCGACAGACGCGACCATTCCAATCAAAGGGTCGTTGATTTTGTCGATCACCGAAAACGGCTACGGCAAACGCACGCCCGCGGACGAATATCGTCTTCAGGGACGCGGAGGCTCTGGCGTCATCAACGTGAAGACCACCGAGCGCAACGGCAAAGTCACGGGCATCGCGCAGGTCACGGAGAAATCGGAAGTCATGCTAATCAGCCAGTACGGCAAAATCATCCGCATGGATTCAGGCACCATCCGCGAATCTGGCCGCAGCGCTCAGGGCGTTCGTCTGCTTCATATGGAAGCGGGCGACCGCGTGGCGGCGGCTGTGGTGATTCCGCCGGATGAGGAGCCGAACGGTGGGTTGATACAGTAGACGGTAGCTTGCATTTAGTGCCTGCGTAGCCTACAATAAGTGCATGCAGTACACCATCCGAAATGTGCCAGAGCGTCTAGACGTTGCCCTTCGCCGCAAAGCCCGCGAACAGGGCAAGAGCCTGAATGACGTTGCAATCGAGGCTTTGGCTCTGGGAGCGGGATTGGGCGAGCAGCAATGCCGGCAGCGTGATCTGAGTGACCTCGCGGGAGGTTGGCGCGAGGATCCGCTCTTTGACAGTGCTGTGTCTGAGCAGGATGTGATTGACGGGGATTTATGGTGATAACCGCGGCACGCCAAAACCTGGCGCGTATAGGACCCGCGGCGTGAGGATTGCCCTCGACACGAATCGTTATACCGATTTTTCTCGCGGCGAAGCTTCCATTGTCAAGGCTCTTGAATTGGCCGATGAGGTCTGGCTGCCATTCGTCGTTGTGGGAGAATTGCGCGCCGGGTTTGCAATCGGCACCCAGGGACCGCATAACGAGGCGCTCCTACGCCGTTTTCTTCTCAAGTCCGGAACGGGTGTGCTTTATCCAGACGAGCAGACCACTCATCATTACGCGGCGATCTATCGGCAACTGCGCAAACAAGGCACTCCCATTCCCACTAACGACATGTGGATCGCGGCGTTGGCGCTGCAACATTCATTGGCTTTATGCGACCGCGACGCCCATTTCGACGCGCTTCCGCAACTCACACGCGTATAAGCTTTCAGTATTAAGAGCACAGGCTTTTCCGAGTGGAAAAATGATGAGAGCCAGCGTGACTAAACTCTGGGAGAAAATGAATGTGCGGCGTAAAGGTCACGTTTTGTTGCGCCAAATCGAAGAAATTCTCCGGCGCGTGGATGCCATGCCGACGCTCGACACTCGATCTGCGGATGAGATTCTCGGATACGACGAGCATGGTTTTCCAAGGAGCAGACATCCCCTAGATCTTTGATTTTCAGATTCTTGACAATGTGACACATAATGTGTCACATTATTATCATGCCTTCCGTTAATATACGTCAGCTGCGCGACACCAAGCGGCTGAAAGCTTGGCTGCGTGCCGGAAAGACCATCGAGTTATGCGATCGGAACAAGCGAATCGCTCGTATCGTGCCCGAAAATCACACGAAAGCTGCTGGCGAGTGGCCCGATTTCGAGGCGTTGGCAAAAGAGATTATCGGCGATCGCGTTCTACCCGGAGCTGATCTGCTGATTCAGGAACGGGGGCGTTATTGAACATCTATGTGGACTCCAGTTTCTTGGTGTCTCTGTATTTGACCGACCAGCACTCTGCGGAATCGCGCCGACGAGTCAAGTCGGCCCCAGGTCTTTGGTTCACCCCACTCCACAATGCTGAGTGGGCGCATGTTTTAGGCCAGCATGTTTTTCGGGGACAGCTTTCGCTCTCTGAATCCCAGCGAATGCATGCACGATTGGAAGAGCACCAACAAACCGGACGTTGGATCGTAACGCCAATACCAGAAGCCGCCTTTGACCTTTGCGCCGATCTCGCGCGCAAGCACTGCCCAAAACTCGGCCTACGCACGCTCGACACTCTGCACGTCGCTTGTGCCCTGGAACTTAAAGCCGACCGCTTCTGGACCTTCGACGACCGCCAGGCAAAACTGGCAAAAGCAGAGGGACTGAAGATCTGAATCACGCCTACTCTTCTTCCGTCCCCTCTCCTCTTTCCGCTTTCTCAATCATCTTTTCCTGCAACTGCCCCGGACGATATCTGACATGTCCTTCGAGTCCATGTCGTGTGCGAACCGCCAAGGATCACTTCACTTCAACTTTCACTCTCATCCAGGGGTGAAGGCAGCATTGAAAGTAGTGCGTGCCTTTGGACAATCCTGTAAACAGCGATGTGCTGCCCTGAATGATCCGGGTCTTGGCTACGGCGAGGTCGTTGAATCCACCCGCGCATTCAGGTACTGGCTCTTCCCCGCTGTTCAGGCCAGCGATAAAGCCGCCACCAAATTGCTTCACTTCCGTGAACGTGTGCGGCTCGCCCCCCTGGTCAACGACCGAAACGACAGTACCTTTGTGGATGGTGAGTTCGTCGGGCTCAAAGTCCCATTTGGGATCCGGAGTTCCGGCCGCGGCTTTAGCGAACAAGTCCTGAATCGTGGTGGCAAATCCCAACGGGGCGAGCGCGACATTCTTGCAGAAGTCCGGCCCGATCGCTTGGTTGAAGGAGGCCGGATCGCATTCGTCCAAGGCGACGATCTGGGCGATGGTGGGTGGGCTATCAGGCTGAATTGCTCCTGCGAAGACCAGGCAACCGGCGACCAAACCGAGTCGAATCAATGTTTTTTTCATGGCGAATCTCCCTGTCCTCGGCTTTCTGCCGGGCAACCTGTGGCGGCACCCGAGGAATTCTTGTGCATACTTGCAGATCACACTTTTGCGCTCAATAGTGGCCGCCTGTTGGCCGTCTTAATTTTTTATGTGCTCTTAAGTCGCAGAAAACAGAAGTGATGTTGCGAAAGGCGGAATTGGCGGTAGAATTGCGGCGCTCACCTGGGGGCGTCCGTGGCTACAGAGCCGGTACGAGTACAGCAGCCGATGAAGTTCGGGGAGGACTTCGAACTCGACCTCCGCGCCTACGAGCTGCGCCGCTCCGGCCTTGCGCTCAAGCTGGAACCGACACCGTTCGGAATTCTGGCCCTGCTGATTGAGCAACGCGGCGAACTCGTTACCCGACAGCAGATCGTCGAAAAGATTTGGGGCAAGGGTGTTTTTCTTGATACTGACAACAGCATCAACGGCGCCATCCGCAAGATTCGGCAGGTGCTGAATGACGATTCGGAGAACCCTCGCTTTATACAAACCGTGACCGGCCGGGGTTATCGTTTCATTGCACCGATAGTGGCGCCAACTCTTGAAATGCCGGCCCTGCTGATCGTCGAGCCGGCGGAGGCGCGAAAAACCGCACTGCCCGTAAGCGCGTCGCGAACGAAAATCCGGCGCATTCTCGCACTAAGCATTTTGATTACGGTGGCTGCCGGGTTGACGTTTTGGCTTGTGGCTAGATCTCGACTCCAAGCAAGCGCGACACCCCCGATCCGCTCGATAGCTGTCCTGCCACTCGACAACTTGTCTGGCGATCCTGCGCAAGACTACTTCGCCGATGCGATGACCGATGAGCTGATCACCAACCTTGCCAAGGTTGGCTCATTACGCGTGACCTCTCGCACCACCGTCGCTCTTTACAAGCACACCGGCAAGAAGCTTCCCGAGATAGCGCGTGAATTGAACGTCGATGGAATCGTCGAAGGATCGGTCGTGCGCTCAGGGCAACGGGTGCGAGTCACAGCCCAGCTCATTCGCGCGAGCACGGACCAGCATCTTTGGGCGGAGACTTATGACCGCGATTTTGGCGATGCTCTTCAATTGCAAAGCGATGTGGCGCGGGCGATCACCGGGCAAGTGCGCGCTCAGCTGACACCTGGGCTGAAAGCGCAGTTCGCCACCGCGCAGTCCATGGATCCCGAAGCGTATGACTCCTATCTCAGAGGCCGCTACCATCTTTATAACGAATCGTTCACCGACCCGAGAGTGCTCAATCAAGCGAAGGAATCATTTGAAGAAGCCATCCGAAGGGATCCAACCTTTTCGCCTGCCTATTCGGGTGCAGCCGAGACTTACGTTTGGATGGCGCTATTCGGGCAACAATCGATTTCGTCTGCCGAAGCGTTTAGGTTGACACGGGAAGCAGTCAGCAAGGCTCTCGAGTTGGACCCCAATAATGGAGAAGCGTATGACGCTCTCGGCGTACTGAAGTGGCATGCCGACAATGATTGGAAGGCCGCAGACGAAGCGTTCAACAAATCCATTACTCTCTCCCCAAGTTATAGTTGCGCCCATGAGGACCGAGCAGCTTTTCTGGCCTTGATGGGCCGACGGGATGAGGCGCTTGCTGAGCTCGAAAAAAGCAAAATACTCGACCCCGGACCGGACTCCGCTGGCACCGCGTCCGCCGTATTTATTCAATTGCGGGATTGGGGGAGTCTGCTTGATTCGGGTCGCCAGCAGCTAGCTTCGAATGCCAACGATTGGCTGACACACACCAATCTCGGCCTCGGGTACGAAGGCACGGGCAAGTTCCCTGAAGCTATCGCTGAATATCAAAGAGCCGTCGAACTCTCGAATGGCGGCGATCTCAATGCGGTGGCTTCATTGGGCCACGCCTATGCGGTCGCAGGCCGCCGCCCCGATGCGGAGAAAATTCTCCGCAACCTGGAGCAGAAAGCGCGCGATAGTAAAGCGTCACCGTATCTTCCCGCGACTATCTACGCTGGACTCGGCGAAAAGGACAAGGCATTAGACCTCATCGAAAAGGCCTATCGGGAGAAGTCTTTGGATGTCGCCTGGATCTTTAAGCCTGACCTGCGGACCGACAATCTCCGCTCCGATCCTCGCTTCCGTAACCTGCTGCAACGGGTAGGACTGACGAATTGACTTCAGTCTGGCGTCAACCTTGTTCCTGTTGAAATCCTTCCAACCGCCTTGCATGCTTCCGCATCTCCATATATGCACGAAACTTAACGTGGAGGCGAAGGATGAGATTACGTAAAGAGAATATTCTCTGGAACGTGCTGCTCGGGACGGGCGTGTATCTGATTGATTCATTAAGAGACAGGCTTAGTAACGGTTTCGACGACATAAGCGACCGTGCGCGCGACACCTACGGCGAAGCTTCGCGCAGGGTCAGCCGGGCTTCGGATGTGATTCGCGGCGAAGACCATCATGGTGTGAATACCGCGGTAGCGCTGCTGCTCGGGGTTGGAGTAGGTGTCGGCGTCGGCATGCTGCTTGCGCCTGCGAGTGGCGAAGAGACCCGCGGCAATATTTCAAACAAGGTGCAGGAATTCGGCGACCGCGTGCGGGACAAGTTCAGTGAGGAAAGGCGCGGGCCAGAATCTAAGAACTACGGCACATAGCCATTGAAGAACCACTTGGTTCAGAAGTAATGCTTCAAAGCGGGCACGATCCTCCGCCGGGCCAGGTAGTATTCGTTCACAGGTTTGTCGTCTTTAAGCGCCGGGGTTCCCGGCGCTTGTTTTATTAGCTGCTCCAGCGAAGCTTCGTTTTTCAATAACGCTGCGAACTGGCGTTCTGCATTGGGCTCAGGCCCCCATTCGATCAAATCCTTTGCTGCTGGATCTGGCATGTGCTGTGCCAGTTCTGCGGATGTCCAGTTATGCAATGGCTGCATGCTGGCTATGAAGTGAGTGCCCCACCGGTCCTGCGGATCCTCCCAAAACACGCGAACGTAGGGAAATGACTCCTGGAGGGCGCGAGCAATGGCTGCGTTGTCGACCTTGTCCCCGCGGGGAAGCCATTGCTGCATGATTCCCCCCGTCCGCAAACGCGGCTTCAGCGTCTGGTAAAACTCCACCGTATAAAGCAGGCTTGATCCAGCTGCCTCAACCGGCGGAGGAGGATCGATGGTGATGACGTCATATTGATCGGATGTTCTTTCCAGGTAGCGTCGTCCATCATCAATGACAACGTGGGCCAGGGGTGAACTCAACAATTCCGGCGCGTCGGCATGGAAATACCAGAACAACCGGGGCACGCTCGGGACCAGTTCCACCGCCGTCACGGGAATGTTCCACGAGAGCAGAGAACGAAAGCTGGTCCCCATGCCGAAGCAAATTGCGAGCGCGTTGTACGGGGCACGCTCCATGGAGGCAAGCGGCAAATGGGCCATCATCTTGGTCGCAGGAGTGAGGACCGTGATGCCGACGCCATTCACCAACAACTGCTTCTGCATTCCTTGACCTGCTGCGATGATGGTAGCGGTGTGGTCACGCCGCACTTGCCGATTGTGGAAGCGGGATTCATAGTCCCTGCCGAGCAATAACAGGGCGAGAGCAGCAACCGCGACCGCGTACGACTGACGCCTGGTATGTGGTTGGGCCGGGAAATTCGGCTCTGCCAGCCATCCTGGGTACAACCCGATCGCCAACCACGGGAGTGATAGAACGAATAAGACCCAGCGCTCACTTAAAAGTGGAAGCAGCACAAATCCGGCCAGCAGCGGACCGAGAATGCAGCCGACAACATTTACCGCGTAAGCACTACCTGCTTGATCAGGATCGCCACGCGAGCAGCGATCAACCAGCATGGGAGTTACGAAACCCAAAAGCGCGGAGAAAGGAGCGATCCCGAGCACGAGCCTTATCGGGGCAAATAAGTGGATCTTCGGACTCGCCGTAACCAGCGGCAGCAGAGCACACAAGCCAAGCAGCATCCATACCGCACTTTGTTCTCGCGTGTGAGTAGTGCTCCAGCGTCGATAAACGCGCGACCCGGCGAATGTGGACAACAGATACACACCCAGGATGGAGGCGAAGGCGTACACGACCGTCGTGAGATATGGCGTAAATTCCCTGATCCAGACAATTTCCATTCCCATGCTGGTGAGCCCGGTGGTGAACAGCAGCGCCAGCAATTTGGGACTGCGCGAGGACGAATTCGATTTCTCGCCTACAGGCGTTGCAGTCTCAAGAGCTGCGGGTTGAGGAGAGGGTCGGCGAAAAGAGAATGCGGTGGCGGAGAATGCGATCAGTACATTCAATACCGTCCCGGTCGCAAGTGCGCCATGAAACCCCCATCCCTCGATAATCAGGAGAGGGATGGTCGCTCCTGCGACGGCTCCAAGGACATTTGCGAGATATAGAAAACTGAAGGCACGTGGTGACTCGCTGCGGAATTCGCAACGGATCGCTTGCATGCCCACGGGAATGGTTGCGCCCATGCAAGCGCACCAGGGAACCAGTGTCAAAGCAAGCCAGATTCCGGATGCGAGATAGTACCGAAGTGAAGAAGAGAGCTCAAGATGCTGCAGCAACTGCCGTCCGAAGAATAATTCCTTTGGCACCAGCAGCGCTGAAACGGCAATCAGGAATTCGATCGAACCATAAATTCGCAATGCTGATGAACGATTGAGCTCATACCTGCGAAGCAAGCGTCCGCTGATCCAGGAACCCAGGCCGAGTCCGGCCATGAACATCGAGAGCACGATCGAGACCAGGGCAGTCGTGACTCCGAACTGCGCCATCGATAGCCGTAGCCAAACCAGCTCATACAAAATGCTGCAGAACCCGGACACAAAAAAGAAGACGAAGAACCAGGCCACGAGACCTTCCTTCCCTAAAGGTTGATCATTTTTCTAGAAAAGTGAGTTGGAGCATTTCATGTTAAATGGGCAGCGGCAGAAATTCATAACTTTGGACATGGCCGCAGAAGAATTGTGGGACGTAACTTGATTGTGGTACATCTTTGATCGTTGACTTTCGCAAGTTTCAACTGTCCTGAGACCGCCGTTCTGTTATTCACTGCAGCTGTGCTCGGCGGTGCCTTGAACGCCGTCGCCGGAGGAGGAAGCTTTATTGCATTTCCGGCGCTCCTTTTCAGCGGCGTACCGCCGGTTCCAGCAAATGCCACCAACACGGTCGCACTCTGGACCGGGCTGGTTTTTAGCGGTGGCGCCTTTCGCCAGCACTTGAACGTGCGCCCGCGGGTCTTATGGGCTTTGCTCGCTGTCAGCCTGGCCGGAGGGATGGTGGGAGCAGTTCTCCTGTTGCGAACGCCGGCGCAGACGTTTATGAAAGTACTGCCCTGGTTAATGCTATCGGCAACTCTGCTTTTTATTTTTGGCGGAAGCAGTTCCCGAACGATTGGATCGGTCAGCGGCGAGCCGGGTGTGAAAGCGATTGCCCTGGCGTCGTTCTTTCAATTACTGGTCGCGATATATGGCGGATATTTTGGCGGCGGCATGGGAATCGTGATTCTTGCCATGCTGACAGCGTTCAGCATGGCAGACATACACGCCATGAATGCTTTAAAAACTGTATTGAGCAGTGCGACGAATGGCGTAGCAGTGATTGTGTTCATGTTGTCGCACACGGTGTACTGGCGGCAAGCCGTGGTGATGATCGCAGGTGCAGCTCTCGGCGGATATTTCGGGGCGCGCTATTCTCTTCGCCTGCCTCAACCGTGGGTGCGCAGCTTCGTGATTGCCATTGGGTCAGTCATGACGATCTATTTCTTTCTTCGCGCATACTGAGTTGCTCTGAGCGGGGCAATTGGTAAACGGGGACTTTCCTCTACAATGTCCTCATGTCGGAGAAGAAAACTGTCCGTCTTACGGAGACGGTCAAAGCTGCGGGTTGAGCTTCCAAGCTGAGTCCGGCGGCGCTGGACAAAGTGCTTGGGAAATTAGCCCGGCAACATGATCCGAATGTTCTTGTCGGCTTCGACCATGCCGACGACGCCGGCGTGTATCAGATCTCGCCTGACACGGCATTGGTGCAGACGGTCGATTTCTTCACTCCAATCGTTGATGATCCGTACACCTTCGGCCAGATTGCCGCGACGAATTCTTTGAGCGATGTTTACGCCATGGGCGGGAAGCCGCTGACGGCACTGGCATTGGTTTGCTTTCCAGAAAAAGGCGACCTGGAAATTCTGGAGCGAATTCTAGCCGGCGGATTATCGAAGATGATCGAAGCCGGCTGCACCATCGTCGGTGGCCACAGCATTCGCGATGATGAAACCAAGTTTGGATACTCGGTTACTGGAATCATCGATCCGAAACGAGTGCTGCAAAACGGCGGCGCGCGGCCAGGAGATCACTTACTGCTTACGAAGTCACTCGGCACTGGCGTGATTTCGACAGCAATTAAAAAAGGAGTGGCCGAGCAGGAATGGATTGACGCAACGATGAAATCTATGACCACACTGAACAAGACCGCCGCTGAAGTAATAACCGGTGATCGTGCCTCCGTCTCTGCAAAAACCGAAAACGCTCGCGCCTCCGATTCCAAGGCGGACGACGGACGACGAACGACGGACGACGGCTTCCCTGTTCACGCCCTTACCGACATCACCGGATTCGGACTTATCGGACATTTGCGCGAGATGCTGCTGGCCTCAGACAACGTTTCCGCTGAGATTCATGCCGGCCGCGTGCCTCTGCTTGACGACGCCCTGGATTGCGTTCGCGCGGGTCACATTCCCGGAGGACTCAAAGCTAACCGCGACTTTGCCGAGTGCGTAGTTAACTACGAGGGCGAGCTCCCGGAAGAACTCAAGACTATACTCTTCGATCCACAAACTGCAGGAGGTCTGCTAATTGCCGTTGATGGAAAACAGTCGGACGCCCTCAAGTCAGCGCTGCTGTCAGCAGGCGTGCCGTCTGCCGACATTGGGAAAATCGTGCCGAAGCGCGGTTCTCTGATAACCGTGACCCAATAGTTCGAAGTACGCACCGGCTTGATTCTTGACTTGCCGGCGGAAACCGACCTACCATTCGTTGCCGGCCTGGAGTCCTACCAATTATTCCCGAAACCATCTCGCACTACCGCATAATCCGCAAATTAGGCGGTGGGGGCATGGGTGTGGTGTACGAGGCGGAAGACACACGGCTCGGCCGTCGCGTGGCGTTGAAATTCCTTTCAGAAGGTCTGGCGAAGGACGCGCAAGCCTTGGAGCGTTTCGAACGAGAGGCGCGGGCCGCATCTGCTCTCGACCATCCCAACATATGCACGGTCTATGACTTCGGGCAGTATGATGGACAGCCATTCATTGCCATGCAATATCTGGAGGGACAAACCCTCGGCTCCCGTATTTTGGGCAAACCTTTGGAAATGGAGTCTGTGCTCGATTTTGGCATCCAGATCGCCGATGCTCTCGACGCAGCCCACAGCAAAGGTATTGTGCACCGCGACATCAAGCCTGCGAACATCTTCGTCACGACTCGCGGGCAGGCAAAAATTCTTGACTTTGGTCTGGCGAAGTCTCTGCTTGCGCGGCCAGTCGCTGAGGTGATGGGAGCCGCTGCAGCGACCACCATGGCACAGGAGCATCTCACCAGTCCGGGCGTGGCGCTCGGTACCGTCGCTTATATGTCTCCCGAGCAAATCAGAGGCAAGGACCTCGACGCTCGCACCGACTTGTTCGCCTTCGGGGCGGTGCTCTATGAAATGGCGAGTGGGCTGATGCCCTTCCGTGGTGAAACATCGGGCGCGATATTCGATGCAATCCTTAATCGGGAGCCGACCCCACTGGTGCGCCTGAACCCGGACGCGCCTGCCAAGCTGGAAGAGATTATCAACAAAGCCCTCGAGAAAGACCGCGATCTCCGCTACCAATCTGCCAGCGAACTGCGGGCCGATCTGAAGCGGCTCAAGCGTGACACCGAGTCAGGGAGGGTTCTCACCAGTGGCGCTGTTTCCACGGCGCCAGCTACTGCGAAACGCCTCTCACGGCGTGTGATCATGGTCGCCTGCGTAATCGTGGTTGTGCTCCTTGCAGTTGTGGCGTATATGCTTCGCCCCGTGCAGCCTGCACCGAAGATCATTGGCTCGAAGCAGATTACCTCGGACGGCTTTCAGAAAACTTCAATGGCGTCGGATGGGAATCGGCTGTATCTCACCGAAAGCTCGGGGCCGAAACTCTTCCCGGTACAGGTTTCGAGCGGCGGAGGTGAGGTTGCGCCCATCAATATCCCCATCGAGAACGCTACAATTGCGGATGTTTCTCCGGATGGATCCGAGCTGCTGATTACGACCCCGAATCCACCGCAAATAGGGGCTCCTTTTTGGTCATTGCCACTTCCTGCAGGATCTCCTCGAAGGTTGGGCTCGCTCATTGGACATGATCCAGTTTGGGGGCCACACGGGCAATTGGTATTTGGCCAAGGAAACGACATTTATGTTGCGGAGCACGACGGTTCTTCACCAAGGAAGCTGCTGACCGCGCCGGCCCTACCCGCCGGGATTGCCTTTTCTCCGGACGGACTGCGCATCAGGTTTGCAGCGCTCAATTTAGTAGCTAACATCTCTGAACTTTGGGAGGCCCAAGCAGACGGCAGCGGCCTGCATAGGTTGTTAGCAGGTTGGAACAGAACCCCGAATGAATGCTGCGGCACGTGGACGGACGACGGGAACTACTACGTCTTCGACAGCGTTCGGGACGGGGCCTCGAACGTCTGGATCATCAACGAACGATCCAGCTTTTGGCGCAAAGCGTCGCCAACCCCCGTCCAGCTCACCGCTGGCCCATTGGCGTTCTACGGTGGCATTCCCAGTAAGGACGGAAAGAAGCTTTTTGTCGAGGGAGTGCAGCAGCGAGGCGAGCTGGTAAGATACGATGCCCGCTCTGGCGATTTTGTTCCTTTTCTCGGCGGGATTTCGGCCGGCGAAACTGATTTCTCCCGTGATGGAAAATGGGTCGCCTACATAAGTTATCCGGAAGATACTCTCTGGCGGAGCAGGCTCGACAGCAGCGAGCGGCTGCAGCTTACATATTCCTCTTCCTCGATGCGCGCCAGCCTGCCGCACTGGTCTCCAGATGGACAACAGATTGCTTTCTCCGGGATAGTACCGGGCAAGCCATGGAAAGTCTTTCTCCTTTCAAAGGATGGTGGTACTCCGACGGCGTTAACAGCGGATGGGGATGCAACCGAGGCCGACCCCACCTGGTCAGCAGACGGCAAGTCTCTGGCATTCGGGCATTCTGGAGATTCCGCGGAGCACACGTTCATTGAGGTGTTCGACGTGCAAAGCCGCAATATTTCGCGGCTGCCAGGCTCGCAAGCTATGTTCGCGCCTCGTTGGTCGCCGGATGGACACTATATAGCTGGATTGTCGGCTGACGGCAGCAAGCTGTTGCTCCTGGATTTAAGAACGAATCAATGGGTACCGTTGACACACAGTAATTTTCTTGGCTACCTCGCGTGGTCAGCAGATAGTCATTATCTGTACTTCGATACTGCGCTCGAGCCAAACCCTGCTTATCGGCGATTGCATGTTCCTGATCGAAAGCTCGAAACTGTTGTGGACCTGAAACGAATTCGCATGTTTCCCAGCCAATTCGGCCCGGGCTCATGGACGGGCCTCGGGCCCGGTGACACTCCAATATTCGTGCGCGACACCAGCGCGCAGGAAATCTATGCTCTCGACTTGCAACTGCCTTGAAGGTGTGGCACACCGAAGTAACCAAGATTCTTGATTGACGGATAAACCTGCTGTGCTACTATCTCCCGAACTTCCCCACATTCGACTAATGGGAGGATTCAATGTCCAGTCCTGGTTTTGGGCTTAGTGGCACGCCGCAGGCCTCACTTACTAATCTCGTGGAACAGAAGCTCCGGGCAGAACGAGTGGTGAAAACCGGCGCAGGCTGGTTTCGCATCGTGGCGATTCTGTCCATCATCAACTCGGTGCTTTCAATGAGCGGCGCTGGAATCCGCTTCATCTTCGGGCTGGGGATTGCCCAGTTCGTGGATGGTCTTGCCCATCAAGCAGGGCAAAGTGGGATAGCACTTGACTTGGTGATCAATGGCTTCGTCGCGGGCGTATTTTTTCTGTTCTGGAATTTTGCCCGCAAGGGACAGCAATGGGCATTTCTGGTTGGGATGGCCTTATACGCAGTCGATGCCCTGGTAATGCTTTACTTTCGCGACATTCTTGCAGTCGCTTTTCACGGCTATGCTCTGTACCGGATTTATGCAGGTATGAGCGGCATTCCTGCCCTGCAGAAACTTGAGGCAGCCTTGACGCCGGCAGGCGCTCCTATTCTGCCAAGGTGAAGCTCCCGAGCTAACTAAAAAGTCCCTGCATCGCTTCCTGCATCTAAAACTGCTGAAATCCACGAGCAGGAGATGCAAATGCAATACCGCGAACTAGGTCGCAGCGGTCTGAAAGTTTCTGCCCTTGGGCTCGGCTGCATGGGGATGTCGGAATTTTATGGCCCAGGGGACGAAGCCGAATCCATTGCCACCATTCATCGCGCCATCGAACTCGGTCTCAACTTTTTCGACACTGCCGACGTTTACGGTCCCTTCAAAAATGAAGAACTGGTCGGCCGGGCGCTCCGTGGCAGGCGCGATAAAGCCATCGTCGCGACCAAGTTCGGCATCGTGCGCGATCCCAATAATCCCAAAGCCCGAGGCGTGAACGGCAAGCCCGATTACATTCGCAAGTCGGTTGACGGCAGCTTGAAACGGCTGGGGATGGACTATGTCGATCTTTATTACCAGCACCGCGTCGATCCCAACACTCCAATTGAGGAAACGGTTGGCGCTCTCGCGGAGCTGGTGAAAGAAGGAAAGATTCGTCACATCGGCTTGTCTGAAGCTAGTCCGAAGACCATTCGCCGCGCGGCTAAGATCCACTCCATTACGGCGCTCCAAACCGAATACTCATTGTGGTCCCGTGATCCCGAAGATGAAATTCTGCCCACGTGCCGCGAACTGGGTATTGGGTTTGTCGCCTACAGTCCGCTTGGCCGCGGCTTTCTTACTGGGCAGATCAAGCGTTTCGAAGATTTCGCGCCTGATGACTTCCGGCGCGGCATTACTCGCTTTCAGGGAGATAACTTTCAGAAGAATGTTGATCTCGTTAAGAAAGTTGAAGAGATTGCGCGTCAGAAGAATTGCACCCCTTCGCAACTTGCGCTTGCCTGGGTCCTCGCCCAAGGCGATGACATTGTTCCGATCCCCGGCACTCGACGCCGCAGCCGCCTTGAGGAGAACGCAAAGGCGCTCGATGTCTATTTGAGCGAAGTCGAACTGAAACAAATTGACAGCACTTTTCCCGTGGTATCGCTGCGGGTCAACGCTACTCGGAGCAGATGATGCAGTTGATTAACGCGGGATAAGTCGTCGCTGGCATGGACTGATTGGGAACAAGAAATCGCCAGCAAATGAAAAGGGCGGCCACTCGGGCCGCCCTGATGCGTGTTCCAACTGACGTGCAGACTTACGCTGGGGCCGGATGCTCGCCGCCCTTGGCGATGCCCGGACGTCCCGGTTCAGGCTTGAGCACCTGCTGTACGCCGCTATCGTCAGACTTCGGCGGAGGCACAATCTTCGGTAGCTGTTTGCCTTCAATGAGCAACTTGATTTCATTGGCGTCGAGGACCTCGCGCTCCAGCAACGCCATAGCGATGCGAATCAAAGCGTCATTATTGGTCGCGAGAATACCCTTTGCCGCCTCATAGCCCTTGCCGACCAGGCGCTTCACCTCTTGATCGATCTTAATGGCCGTGGCTTCGCTGTAATCGCGGTGCTGCGCGATTTCACGTCCCAGGAATATCTGCTCTTCTTTCTTGCCGAAGGTCAGGGGGCCGAGGTCGCTCATGCCAAATTCGCAAACCATCTTGCGGGCCATCTCGGTTGCCCGTTCAATGTCATTCCCAGCGCCGGTGCTCATTTGGTTCAGGAAAATCTCTTCCGCCAGGCGGCCTCCCATCATGATCGCAATCATGGTTTCGAGATAATCCTTGGTGTAGTTGTGCTTGTCATCGATCGGCAACTGCATGGTCACGCCCAGTGCCATTCCGCGAGGAATAATCGTGACCTTGTGCAGTGGATCGGAATTCGGCAACTTGGCCGCGACCAGCGCGTGGCCGGCTTCGTGATAAGCCGTTACTTTCTTCTCTTCGTCTGAGAGCAGGAGCGACTTGCGCTCGACTCCCATCAGCACTTTATCTTTGGCCAGCTCAAAATCGTATTGCAGCACGGCCTTGCGATTCTGCCGGGCCGCTGCCAAAGCCGCTTCGTTAACCATATTGGCAAGATCGGCGCCGGAGAAGCCGGGTGTGCCGCGAGCCAGAACCGACAGATCAACATCGTCCGCCAAAGGAATCTTGCGCGTATGTACGCGAAGGATCTCTTCGCGGCCACGAACGTCAGGACGATTTACGACCACGCGGCGATCAAAGCGTCCGGGCCGCAGCAGTGCGGGATCGAGAACGTCAGGCCGGTTGGTCGCGGCCATCAGAATGACGCCTTCGTTCGATTCGAAGCCGTCCATTTCGACCAGCAACTGATTCAGAGTCTGCTCGCGTTCGTCATGGCCGCCGCCAAGACCGGCGCCGCGGTGACGTCCGACCGCGTCGATTTCGTCAATGAAGATGATGCAAGGAGCATTCTTCTTGCCCTGTTCGAATAAATCGCGGACCCGGGATGCTCCCACGCCCACAAACATTTCGACAAAGTCGGAACCCGAAATCGAAAAGAAAGGCACATTGGCTTCGCCGGCTACAGCTCTGGCCAGCAAGGTCTTGCCTGTTCCCGGAGGCCCGACCAGCAGCACGCCCTTGGGAATGCGACCACCCAACTTCTGAAATTTCTGAGCTTCACGCAGAAATTCGATAATTTCTTTCAGTTCTTCTTTGGCTTCATCCACGCCGGCTACGTCTTTAAACGTGACCTTTTTCTGCTGCATGGAGAGCAGGCGCGCCCGGCTCTTGCCGAATGACAGGGCCTTGTTTCCACCGGTCTGCATCTGCCGGATCATGAAGTACCAGAGCGCAGCCAGCAGCGCGAGCGGCGCAAGATTCACCAGCCAGCCCCAACTGCCACTGCTCACATCCTTGACGGTGATACTGACGCCTTTCTCCTGGAGCTTCTTGATCATGTCCGGGTAGTTGGCAGGAACGATCAGATGGAAGCTGGCACCGTTGGCTTCTTTCCCGGTAGCTTCCTGGCCGGTCAGGGTCACTTCCTTAATGCTGCCCTGATCAACTTCACTCATGAATTGCGAAAAATTGATTTCCTGGACTTTCTGGCCGGAGTTGGCCTGCCTGACCACCTGCCACAGCAGGAGGGCAGAAACCGCAATCACTACCCAAAAAATGATCGTTTTAACCGTTGAATTCACTCGAAAAGCTCCTGAGAAAGGCCGCCTTGTCTTCTGCCCCGGTGCACTGGTAAATGCTTAGACTCCGGCTGGAGCCCGGCGGATTTGCACCCTTCCCACTGGATTAGATGCTCGCCCCGGTATTTAGATCGACAAAATGACGCTAACCCATTCTACGCCGCTCCAAGAAAAAATGCGGCAGCTTGTTCGGATAACTTAGGTCACAAGTTCATCATGGAACTGGGACCGACTTAGGACTGCAAGCAGCGGCGGGAACGATCAATCAACGGACGCTAATGGGCCTTACGACGTAGGTTCAAGGATTAATGCGGTAATGAGCACCCCTTCTGTGCCTCTTGCCTGAAAGTCGTGACGAACTCCGAAATCGCGGACCCAAACGACTTCGTCCCCGCTGGCTACCACAGGCCAGCTCTTCTTCACTTCGCCCGTGATGTGATGGCCCTGCAGCAGATCCTTAATTTTCTTGGGCTGCTTGCGATTTGCGGGCCAGAAGCGATCGCCGGGACGCCAGTTGCGGACGAGAAGTCCTTTGGTGGCGAAATGTTTGTTCAATAAGTGTTCGTTGGCGTACTGAGGGTCTGGTTCGCTGACCATAACCGCCTCGATGACGGCATTGGCTTCGGGAACAACCACTCTTCCCGGCACCGACAGCGCATGTTCGTAGTCTCGCGGCTCACTGTCCCCGCGTTCAAAACGGACCTTCCGATTGAGCAACACCGCTGACCAGCCGTGTGCCAGGTTGGCACAGTCGTTGGCTTCATGCAGATTAAGAATTTCTTCCACATGCCGGAATTCGAAATTGAGGCCGAGCGATTCACCAACGGCGCGAACAATTCGCCTTTGTACCGCAAATTCAAGTTGCGCGATCGAGTCGCGACTCAAACTGCCGCCGTTCTTAGATTGGTTCCAGACTTGGGGAAGCAAACGGGCGATCTTGTCCGACCAGTATTGCTCTTCGGAACGTGCGATTTCCGCCGCCTCGGCCAGCGCCTCGCGAACTCGCGGATTTATCTCCTGCTCCAGACGTGGCAGGATCTCGTGGCGAAGGCGATTGCGCGTGTGCCGAAGCTCGTGGTTGCTGGAATCTTCACGCCAGACCTGCTTCATCTCGCTCAAGTAGGCTTCGATGTCCAGACGGCGAACTCCCAGCAATGGCCGGACTACGGCCTTGTTTCGCAAACTACCCGTTGACGACTGCGGACTGCTGAGGCTTGGAAAAATTCCTGCTAGCCCTCTCGTCCCGGTCCCCCGTACAAGCTTCAGCAGAACAGTTTCGGCCTGGTCGTCGAGAGTGTGCGCCGTGGCAATCCGGCCGAGATCCTCACTGATCAGAACTTTGTTGAAAAAGTCATAGCGCAATTTCCGGGCAGCGGTCTCCAGGCTGAGCTTGTTTGCGCTCGCATGGGCTTTCGCGTCTACGCTTTCACAGATGAATTGCAGTTCATGGGCCGCGGCGAGTTTGGACACGAACTCCTGATCGGCGTCGGATTCATCGCCTCTCAGCTGGTGATTGAGGTGAACGGCGCAGAGGACAATGCCCAAGTCAGGGCGAAGTTCGAGCAGAATTCGCAGCAACGCGACTGAATCTGCGCCCCCGGAAACTGCTACGCCAACGCGGTCTCCAGGTTGCAAGAGATCATGCTTTCGGATAAATCCCAGCACTGATTGGGCCAGCTGGTGCACGGGTCAATGGTAATGCTAAGCGGTAGAAGGCGGAGAATTAAGATCTCGGAGACTGACTGCAGAATGCAGATTGCTTTACGCCTCCGCACTCTTCTTTGACTTTGTCCGTGCAGTAAAGGTGGACACGCTTACCACGGCCCGTCCCACCGTGCCGCGCCCGATCTCGCGCTCGCCGTCTCTCGCCGACACTCTCACGGTATAAAAGCGTCCGTCAAAGCTCTCCACAATTGCCTCAGCTTTGATCTTTGCTCCGATGCCTGATGCGGCGCGGTGCTCGATGTTGATGGCCGTGCCCACGCTAATCTCGTCGCCTTCGCAGTAGGGCTGCAAGGCAAGGAATGCTGCCGTTTCCATAAGACGAATCATGTCAGGTGTCGAGTAGACGGGCGGCAGTTGCGGGTGGTGAGCGGTCAACGTGTGCTTGAATTCGACGGTTTCTTCCGCTTCGCCGCGTGCGCCGATGGGAACGCGTTTCATATATTCCTTCGCAAAATCGAAGGGCCAGCGGTTGAACGAACCGCCGGCCTTTTTCTGGACGCAGCGTCTTTTGTGGGAAGCTATGCTGCTCTGGCCAGGCGCTCGGCCTCGATTCCGTCGAGGGCAGCCCATAACATCTTTGCGGCTTTCTCTCCAGCATTGAGAGCGGCAGCGCCCGCTTCGGGGTTCTTTTCAATCAGCTTCGCCAGCTGACTCCGCCACACCCGCGAGTGATACACATCGGCGGTGGTGTGCAGGGTGAAATATTCGCACGTCTTTTCGTCAGCGCCGTACATTTCCCGCAGACCGCGCGCTTTCTCTGCCGCCACTCGTGGGACCTGCGACTCATAAGCGTAAAACGCGGCCAGGGCCTCCTCGGAAGCGCCTTCACGGGCGACAAGATCAAACCAGTTCACCAATTCCTTCATATCAGGAAGCCCAGCGTTCGCGTTGGTGCGCTCTCCACCCATGCCTTCCACGAAATCCAGCCAGAGTTCCTGGTGGGGTCGCGATCCGTCGGCTCCCATTTCTTCATCGCGGTTGGCCAGCACGGCGCGGCGCAGTGGCGCGTCAGAAGTACGCGAGGCGAATTCGTTCAAGTACGAAGGGAACGCCTCGACATGCGAGTAATATTCGCGCCCATATTGGCGCAGATCCTCGCGGGTGAGTTCGCCGGCCGCCCACGCCTTATAAAAGGGATGGCAAAGCAGGTCATATTGCGCAATGCGTGCATCCAGTTGCTCAAAGAATTCTTGCGTCGTCATTAATCCTCCACAGAGGAAACATAGTATCGAGGAACAAAGCTCGAAAGCAACACCCGCAAGTGAGTCGCGAGTCCGCATCGTGGTTCCTCGGATGTTTGTTCCTGGATATGTGCTGCAGATCGATCCCAGTACGATTTCGGGAAAATGTGCCCACGATAACAATTTTTCCGGCCGCAACGGCATTCAGCGATGCAAGGATATTCTGATGCGCCGTTTGCCGCAAGCATCGAGACGGAGCAAAGTGCTGGGAATCGTCGCCGCTCTCACAGGCTGCTTCGGGAGTGCTCTTCTATTCTCACAGGCCGATCTACGCATACCTTCCGAAGTCCGATACAAGTCGGGATATATCAACACCGTTCCAAAGCCGCCGGAGTTCGCGTCGGCGATGCTGTGGGGAATTGCAATTGCGGATACCCGCGTGCCCAACTACAGAGAGGCAACGATTGAGATCGCAAGCACTCAACTCATTTGCCGTGCCGACGCCCACAACTTCGTTCTGAACGATGACGAAGGAACGGTACGTGGAGGCTTATACCGCCGCTTCCCATGGTTTGGAACAGATGTTCACGATCCCATGCCACTCGATTATTCCGATAACCATGAGATTGTGGTTCTCCACGTCGGCAGCCGTCCTGACCGGGTATGGCATTTTTGGGCTGCATCTTCGCGCGCTGCTATTCCGCAAGGCCATTTCGAAGGATGCACGGTGAAAATTCGTGCCAAAGTTTCTAGCGGCGCGCTTCTGCAAATAGGTTTCGACTATTGGCGGGATCCAACTGTCGGCTACGGCAGCGGTGGCAATAATCACGAGGCAGGGGCGAGCGACTGGTATTCTCCAGCAGCCGAGTGGCAGGAAGCGACGTTCTCGGATATCAAGTCTTCGGATATCAAGAGGTGATCGATCCGATGAAGATCGACGTCCCACTCTGGCAAGGGCTCCGAGGCGAGGTAAGCCAAGGTTCACTGGATCGGATGAGCGGAGATTTCAGGCTGCGCGTACTCGCTGGATTCTTCTTCTGAAAGGGTTGTTTCTTCCCAGAGACTCTTGTCCCGCAGAAGACGGGAAACCAGCGCGGTGTGCATGGCGTGTCCGGCACGATCGGCGACAACGTTGCCCAAAATCTGATGTCCGACCAGCGCCAGGTCACCGATCAAATCGAGGATCTTGTGGCGTACAAATTCGTCGTTAAAACGCAGAGGGGGATTTTCCACACCGTCGCGCGTCAGCACAATCGCATTCTCGCGGGATGCGCCACGAATCAGACCCTGCTGACGCATGGCTTCGGCTTCGTGCAAGAAGCCGAAGGTGCGGGCCGGAGCGATATGAGAAACGTACTGGCCATTGGTCAGCTCGAGCGCGTGGCTTTCGCGCCCGATCAGCGGATGCGGAAAATTGATGGTGTATGAGACGGAATAACGGTCGGCAGGATACACGGCGATGAACTTGTTGCCATCCCGCAATTCGAGCGGCCGCAGAATACGGACGTAAGTTCGCGGCCGGCGCTGCTTACGCACTCCCGCACGGCGGACCAGATCGACAAAGGGCCGGGCGCTTCCATCCAGAATTGGAAGTTCCAGGTTGTCGAGCTCGACGATGGCGTTATCTATGCCCATGCCTACAAAGGCGGATAGCAGGTGCTCGGTGGTAGAGATGAGCACGCTTTTCTTCATCAAGCTGGTGGCGTAGCTGACGCGGGCAACATTACGGCTGATGGCTTCGACTTCAAAGCCGTCAAGATCAGTGCGTCGGAAGACGATGCCAGTTCCGGCGGGAGCGGGCAGTATCTTCAGATTGACCGGCGCGCCTGAGTGCAGCCCGATTCCGCTGCACTGGGCGGCGGAGCGAATTGTTTGTTCCTGAATCAAAACGGGGTGTTGGAATAAGTAGGCTAATGCCTAGCGATAGAATTTTGTCTGTGGCAAATTAGCCACAGTAGCTTCCGCGTAATAAGCGCGGAATATCGTTCAAACACCGCAAAACAAGCAGTTTACGCTCACTGCGATGATTTGCGGCGCACCAAAGCTCTAACCCGTATGGTTTCTGAAACAGAAACACCTCAGCGGTGTTTGGGCGCCGACGCGTGAGGATCGTAGAAGCTGTCCTGTACAGGCTGGTTATAGCTGGCAGAGGTCAGGAAAGACTGCGCGGACATGTCCCCGTTGAAGGTGCGGGTAAGGTCAAACGGGGTCATGATGCCCTGTATCAATCGGTAGTTGTCGAATATTTCTTCCTCGACGTTGCGCTGTTTGTCCACCGGGTCCCGCCAGACAAAGCTCTTCTTTACCGGAAGGTGGGTATTGATTTCAAAGTTCAAGGTGACGGCCTCATTCTTCGCATTCATGATAGTGACCTGGTTGGTTTCCTTCTGCGCGGCTACCGTCTGCCCTTCATAGAACAGTGCGATGCCCGGTTGGTGCAGCCACTCACGTAGGACCAGGTCGAGTGAATAGTGGCGCCGACGAAGGAAAGGATCGAGTTCGTCCTTTTGATCCAGATTGCGGACGCCCTTATAGGTGATCTCATAGCCCTTGTCACCGCTGAAAATTTCGATCACGTCACGTTTCTTGGTGAGTTCGACGCGTTCCTTATCAGGAAATTGCTTGAAGCGCCAGAAAAGTGTCCCCAGGCTGTTGGGTTGGCCGTGATGGAAGCTATAAGCGCGACCTTCCTGCGACATCTCCTTCCAGTTCAGGTACGCATCGCCCCCAAGCGCCTGAATGGCTTGGTCCAGAACTGCTTTAGCTTTGCGGACGTTTTCTTGATCAACCGGTATTGAGGAAGTAGTTTGGTCGGGAGCGCCTTCAGATGGGCCCTGCTGGCCTGCGCACAAGGCGCTCTGGGTAAAGATAAGCGCGGTCAGCAACAACAACGCGGCGGCATATTTCATCACTCACTATCTTAGATGCAATTTTTGAATGAGTCTCGGCGGCTTTGACCGCGCCGGTCTATCCTGCCAGGACCGCGCCTCCATTCACGTTAAAGACTTCGCCGCTGATAAAACCAGCCCCTGGAGTGCACAGGAACAACACAGGGGCGGCAATTTCGTCGGGTGTACCCACCCGTCCTAAGGGGATCGTATTCAAGACTTTCTTCGCGCTCTCAGGATCGTCAAGCGTGGAACGCGACATATCGGTATCCACCCAGCCGGGAGCGACGCAGTTTACGTATATATGATGCCGGGCGAGCTCAGTCGACAAGCCTTTGACCATGCTGATGAGCGCGCCTTTGGTCGCAGCGTAATCGCAATGGAAGGCTTCGCCACGCTGGCCGGCAGTTGAGCTGATAAGAACAACATGTTTGGGGGACTGTGGCGCGGCGTGCTTTTTCATTTCGGCGACCGAATGCTTGACTAAGCCGAAGACCGCGTCGAGATTTACCGCAACCGTCCGGTGCCACTGCTCGTCAGGCATTTTGTCGATAGGCATGTCTTCGGGCGGCCAGATGCCATGGTTTGCCACCAGAATATCGAGACGGCTAAAGCGGGAGAGGCACGCAGAGACAAGCTCCTGCGCAGCATTAACCGAATTCAGGCTGCAGGCCGTGGCCGCGCAGTTTTTCTCTCCGCACTCGCGAACCAGCGCTTCCGCTGCCGCTTTGGCTTTCTCGTAATTAAAGAAAACTTTCGCCCCCGCCTGAACGAACATCCGCACGCAGGCCGCGCCGATTCCTCGTGATCCTCCGGTGACCAAGGCGACTTTACCTTCCAAAGACAGGGCAACAGGCATAGTGGGATAGTTTCGGGCCTGCGGTGTTAGTTTGGCAAATGGTGGAATGCTTGCCGGTTGGCCGCTTAAGTGCCCAGGCCTGGCAGGCTGCGCTCCGATTTCAACTCACGAGTGAGAATACGCACTAACATGCCGTCAAATTTGACGCCGCTGGCTTTCTCGAGCTCGGTGATTGCTTGTTCGCTGGTCTTACCGGGAGCAAGGGAGCGGTCGCTGGTGAGATTTACGTAGGCATCCGCAACCGCGATGATGCGCGCCCACAGAGGAATGTCTTCTCCGCACAGACCAGCGGGATAGCCGCTGCCGTCTACCCGCTCGTGATGCCCTTCGACAGCTTTTTGGACGCGCTCGGCTTTAGGAAGCGTGCTGACAATCTCGCCGCCCAGACGACTGTGCATTTTCACCTGGTGGAACTCATCGTCTGAAAGTGAAGCCTGGTGATTCAGAACGCTCTCGGGAACGAATATTTTTCCCACGTCGTGCACGCGTCCGGCAAAGGCCAGCTCGCGGACATCCTCTGGAGAGAGTCCAAGTGCCCGGCCGATCATGGCCGAATACTGCGCCACCGCTTCTCCGTGTCCGGGGGCGTTCAACTCACGTGACTCCGCCGCGCGTGCCAGCGCCTCAATTGAGTCGCGCAACAGCGGAAGATTCTTTTCCTGGCCTCCGGCGGACAGCTTGCGCAAACTTCCAACCAGTTCTTCAACCTGTTCCGGCCCGGTGCGCTCGCGCTGCAGAAAGCCCTCGATGTAGCCGGAGACGAGTTGCCGCTGGATGATCGAGTCCTGGTCCTGGTCGTAATTCTCGGCAGTTGAAACCCGGTCTCCTCCCGCTTTCTTGGACACATACATGCCAGCGTCGGCGACCCGAATGATGTCTTCAGCTGTGAATCCGTGCAGAGGAAAACTGGCGACCCCGAAACTTCCCGTGATTTTGTGCTCGCTGAGCATAGGATCAGTGGCCAGCCAAAGCCGCAGGCGCTCAGCGAGAATTTGCGCCTGCTCAACTCCGGTCTCGGGCATCAGAATGACGAATTCGTCTCCGCCGTATCGAGCGACGACGTTCGACTGGCGGCACTTCTGTTCAAGCAGCCGCCCCACCCGCGCGAGCACCAGGTCGCCTTCCATGTGTCCGAAGGTGTCATTAACTTCCTTGAACTTGTCCAGATCGATGAGCACGACCGAAAAGGGCCGGCCCGAGCGGGAGGCGCGTTTCCACTCTCCGGTAAGCGCTTCCCAGAAAAACCGCCGCGTCTTGATACTGGTCAGCCCGTCAGTGATTGACTGCTGCTGCAGCTTTTGGAATACGAAAGAATTGTGCAGCGCGGTAGCGAGCAGATCGGCCAAAGTATTCATGACCAGCCGGTCTTCCTCGGCGAACGCGCGCTCCTGTTCGCTCTCAACATTCAACACGCCGAGCAAGGTGTCGCCATATGCGATGGGAATGCACAGCGCACTGCGCGAGCTCGTCAGGAGGGCCTGGAACTGCCCCGGATCGCCTGCATTAATGCAGACGGCCTCTCCTGTCCGCGCGACTTTGCCCATGATCCCCACGTTGACCGGGATCCTTTTCCCGGTCTCACGGGCGGTGGTGCCCGCCTCGGCTTTGATTTCGATTTCCTTGGTGGCATAGTCGAGAATGGCGATACCGATGTGGTCGAAGCGGAAGTTCTTCTGAATATGCCCCACAATTTCCGCCAGCATCTGCTCGGCGTCTTCGCTCGAGATCGCGGTTTTAGAAACGTTGTTCAGGAAAGCAAACTGCCGCGAGCGCAGCTGCTCCTCCGCAAAAAGACGCGCATTCTCGATGGCCACAGAAACCTGGCCCGCGGCAGTCTTAAGCACGTCCAAATCGCGCTGCTCGAAGACGTACTCGCGGGTGGTGCTCATGGCGGCCATGACTCCCGTAGCTTTGCCGTTGACCAGAATGGGAGCGCCGCAATAAGACTTTGCCGGACGCTTGGGAACGAAGCTGACTCCCAACCTTTCGCGGGCGCGATCAATATCGGATCGAATCAGAATAGGCTGGCCGGTACGCAACATGTACTCCGTTAAACCGTTATCCATCTTGCGCTGACGGCGCGTCAGAAACTGCCCGTCTTCAACCTCGATATGAAAAACAATTGCGTCACCTTCCTGAAAGGCAACGTAGAAGTTAGTTGTGTCGCAGATTTGTCCCAGCTCCTTGTGCACAGTACGCAAGACTTCCTGCTGGTTTAAGCGGGAACTGATTGCCTGGCCGATCTGGGTAAGAAGTTGGTATTCCTTGGTCCGACGCTGGGCGTCGTGCATGACCACGTAATTTTCAAGGGTGAGCCCGATCTGCAGGGCCAGCCCGATCAGCAGCCGCAGGTTGGAGTCACCAAACAGCCTCCGTTCCGCGTGAGGAAACAGCACGACACCGAAGTTGTGCTCGCGAGTTTGCAGGCTGACTGCGGTCACGTTGCGGATGTTTTCGGCAGTTAGCGCGCGGCGAAACTGCTCAAAGCGTCCGCCGGGAAACGCCGGCAAAGGTTCAGACATTTCAGGGATGTTGCGGAAAGTTACAAACCCTCCGCGCCGGTAAGCCAGTTCACAGACATATTCGCCGGCGCCGCTGGCGTCGAGATTGGCGGCAAAGTCCGGTGAAAATCCCAACTGCACGGATGGAAGCACCGCACGCCAGCGCTCAGAAATACAGATCACCGCGCGGTTCGTGGGAAGCGGCGCTACCAGCCGATCCAAAATGCTCTGCATGCTGGGGGCGAGTCCTTTAGCGGTTAGCAGGCGCATGGGATCGACGTTCGAGCTTAGAAAACGCCAGCGCGTTTTCCTGCACAGCATTGCGCTCGCTCTCAAACAACACCATGACCATAGCGATGCCAAGCAGCATTTGCGGCAGCGGGCCCAACTGGCCTGAGACGCCGAACATTTCCGAAAGCACCGGGCGAAATTGCCCAACCATCATCAGCACGGCCCAGAACGCGAGTGAAATAAAGAGTAGATAAAAAGCTGGCGAACTGCGGCGCTGGGCCGCGAGATAGAAATGGAAGGAACTATAGGCGAGTACGGCAGCGATCCCGATCCCAAGGTGAAAATGCGGATTGGCCAGGGCCACGGCTTCGGCGCCCGGTTTCAGATCCCACAATGCAAGCGCAATGCAAACGGCTGCTACGAGAAGTTCGTACCACCTCAGGCGGAAAGCTTCCATGCGCTCAGAAGTCGTGAGCCGCCGCGTAAGTCGAGTGGATACGAGAATGCAAATTGCCATTGCCACCAGCAACACTGACGCGACCAACTGCAGCAGGGTGTTAGTACCAAGCGCTCTCGACCAGGAATCCAGTCCGAAATGCAGGGTGTAGGCAGCCCATGCAAGTTGCCACGCGCGGAAGTACGGTTGCCGGCTCTGTTCGTGCAGATAGGTGAATACCAGGAAGAGCAGTAGGGGAACTACGCCCGGCAGCACGACGGCGCTGATGACGACACTATTCATGAGGCGATGGCTCACCGTCTCTCTGGTTTTCTTATGGGGGAAGACCATGACTTATGGTTTCATACGTTTGGGCGTAAAACAACTGTTTTGGAGCGCGCGAAGTAACGTCTTTCGTTGCAGTTATAGGTAAGCCCTTGGCTTGCTTGACGCTCCCAGGCACGGGCCGTAACATCCAGTTTGGTTACCCAAATGACTGCTGGCCCGTCCCGCAATTCCGCTGAAAAACCTCGCGTCCGTTTCGCTCCGTCGCCGACGGGCTACCTGCATGTTGGAGGAGCCCGGACGGCGCTTTTCAACTGGCTTTTTGCCCGGCATTTTGATGGAACTTTGGTTCTGAGAATCGAAGACACCGATCTGGAGCGCTCGACCCCGAGATGGTTGACGGCATCCTGCAAGGCCTGCAGTGGCTGGGAATTCACTGGGACGAAGGACCGTATTACCAAACCAAACGTGTCGAACTCTATCGCTCGGCAGCGGAGCGGCTCATCGATTCAGGGCGCGGCCTACTACTGCTTTTGCAGCAAAGAAAGGTTAGAGGAGCGGCGGAGCAAGGCGGCGGCAGAAGGGCGTCCGCCGCGCTATGAAGGCACTTGCCGCAAGATCGATCGCGCGGATGCGGCGAAGCGGAAGAGTGCGGGCGAGGCCGCGGCAGTGCGCTTTGCGGTGCCGGAATCGGCAGCACTGTTTTCGAGGATGCAGTCTTCGGCAGGGTTGAATTCGCAAATACTGAGCTCGAAGACTTTGTCCTGCTGCGTTCCGATGGCAGCCCGACTTACCACTTCAGCGTGGTTGCAGACGATGTGGATTTGCGCATCACGCACATCATCCGCGGAGCAGACCACATTTCGAATACGCCCAAACAGGTTTTGCTCTATCAGGCGCTCGGCGCGCTCATGCCGGTGTTTGCGCATGTTCCGCTTATTCTTGGGGCTGACAAAACCCGCCTCAGCAAGCGTCATGGCGCAACCAGCGTCATGGCCTATCGCGATGAGGGCATCGTGCCTGAAGCCTTCCGCAATTTTTTAGCTTTGCTGGGATGGACTCCGCCGGAGGGCATCTCCGGAAATTCTGGGTGACGAGGAATTCGATTCGCCGATTCAGTCTGGATGCGATCTCCCGCTCCAACGCCGTTTTCGACCGCGCCAAGCTGGACTGGTTCAACACGGAATACATTCGGAGATATCCCGCCGAGAAGCTGCTGCCATTGATCGAAGAGGAATGGAAAAAAGTTGGACTGAATGTTGCTGCAATAGATAAAAGCTGGTTAATCGCGACCATTGATCTTTTGAAGCCGCGGGCCCGCAGCTTGAAAGATTTTTCCGGATCGTTCCGCGCGTTCTTCAGCGATGAGTTCGAACCCGATGCCGCGGCGATCGAGAAATTCCTGAAAGATGCCGGCGTCCGCCAATTGCTGGTGGAACTCGCCCAGCGCTACGCGGCCCTGCCGCAGTTTACTGAACAGGAAACCGAGCAGGTTCTCCGCGACTTCGCCGCAGAAAAAGGCGTGAAGGCTGGAGCGCTAATCAACGGGGCCCGGGTCGCGCTGACTGGACAAGGCGTAGCTCCGAGCTTGTTTGCGGTGATGTGCGCGATTGGGAAAACGCAGACGGTGTCACGCCTTGAAAATGTAGAGGAACTTGCAAACAGAGTCGCGGTGGGAAAAACGTGAGCCCTTGAGGCCTAGGTGTGGCTGTGCGGGCTTTGGGGTGGGATCCGCCTTCTATGCTCGTTTGAGCCTTTCACAACCTTCACTTCAAAACTCACTGGCAATTGCTTTGGCGGATAGCAAGCTGCGTTATCGCAAGCCTGGTATTTGAGTGTCGCGTGGACTGCGTATCTCGCCGCCATCACGGTCTTGAGCGGCCGAACAACAACTCCAATTGCAATGTCTCCCGTGTACACATTCAGCTTTTCGTCTGGGGCGAACGGAAAGCTGCGGTCTTCGCCCTGCGGATAAGTGACCTTTTCAATGGCGATGTCCGTCGGCGGATCCATCTTCAGCTCAGTCTTTTTCAAGTACTCCTGCCTGGGCTGATTCGAGTTGATATGAAACCCGCCAGGGATGCGGAAATTCAATTGCACCGTACTCGGATGTCCGCGAACAATGGTCGTGACTGCCGGGGCATGGTAGGTGATGGTCGGCTGCTTGCTTCCGGCAAAATCCTGCGAGACCGCAAGGCTGCTGAGGGACAAGATCAACAGAATTGACGCTAGCCTCACTTGGTCGCCACCTGCGATCCGAGCGCCTTCTGAATATCAGCCTCGATTTCCGAGCGGCTTACCAGGCCATAAATGCGGTCCACCACTTTGCCTTCGCGATCAATATAAAAAGTGGAAGGAAGGTAAGGAAGGCCGCCGTATTCGATCGCCGACGGCTTCTTTCCCAAGCACGATGGGATAATTTACTCCCAGCTTCTTAGCGAACTCACCGATCTCTTTGGCTCCGGCATCGTCCATGGCAACGCCCAGGATTTGCAGACCTTGCGGCCCGTACTTCTTTTGCATGTCTACGAACCATGGCATCTCAATCTTGCAAGGTTCGCACCAAGTGGCCCAGAAGTTGAGCAGGACAGCTTTTCCGCGATAATCGGAAAGCTTCAGCGTGGGGCCGTCAACCGAGGCCAAAGAAAAATCGGGAGCCAGTTGACCCTGCAATTTTGCCCGCACCACCCGGCTGGAACGAGGAGTGGCGGGTCTTCTGAATTCCGAAGACCAGCATCAGCGAGATGACAACCGCCACCACAATCAGAATGACAGGATCTCGTTTCACGGAACTCCTTTACAAAGCGAAGCGGTTCAAGAACGAAAAATAGTGTGAAAGCAAAGTGAACTTGCCAAAAACCAAAAGCACTCCGAGGGCAATGAGCAGCCCTCCACTGACGACTTCGAGCGCGTGCATGTGCCGGCGAAAGCCACCATAGAACTTTAGAAAGCGCTCAATACCCAGGGCCGTCAAAAGAAACGGCACGGCGAGCCCGAGAGAGTACACGGTCAACAGAAGAATTCCTTTACTTACCGAGTTTTGCGCTGCGGCGAAGCCAAGGATCACAGCCAGTATCGGCCCCACGCAGGGCGTCCATCCGAAGGCAAACGCAAATCCGATCAGGAATGCTCCCCAAGGCGTACTGCCGCCCTTTACGCTGTGCAAGCGCTTGTCCGCGTACAAAGCATCTTATGCGGAGAATGCCGGTGAGATGCAGGCCAAAAACGATGATTACCACGCCTGCAATTTCCGCCAGCGTGGATTTATAACGCGCCGCGAGTTGTCCGACCTCGGTCGAAATGGCGCCCAGCGTAATAAAAACAATGCTAAAACCCGCGATGAAGGCGACCGAGTTCAACATCAGCTTCCGGAAGATGCCTGTTTCCTGGACTTTCAGTTCCTCAACTCCCACCCCTGAAATCAGCGACACATAACCAGGCACCAGCGGCAACACACACGGTGAGAGGAACGAAACCAGACCGGCCAGAAAAGCGGCGATTGGAAGCGGAAGATTGCCCATTCTCGATCATTGTACGCGAACTCAGGTACTCATTTGTCATCGACAAATGACAACTGAAGCCTCGCGGAGAGGCTGTGGGGGTGTTTTTTGAGCCTGTCTTAATTGAGCCTATCTTAATTTGAGCCTAATCTTACGGCTTCTTGGGAGATAACTCTGCCGGCGCTTCAGAAACAATCTTGCGGATCAAATCCGAGGGCAAGGTCGCGGTGAGCACGGCCCGCTGCTTATTGTGCTCGATCTTGATGCTATCCATGGCACGTTTGAAGTCGGCATCGGTGGTGTGCCCGGCGACCGAAACATCCGCGGACCGAAAAACTGTTAGAAAGCTGCTAGCCTGCGCAGCAAGTTGCTCGGCAGTTGGTTCGTCTTTGGTGAAGACCTCAGCCCGAAAGTGCACGGCTCCGAGATACCGCACGGAAGCGACCACTGTTAACGGAGTTGCAATCGCTGGCGGCAAATTAGCCGGGTCAACCTTGAAAATCGCCCAGCCCAGGCTCGGAAGCGGCAATTGCGGTACGTATTTATAGAATTGCCGTAGCAGCGCAGGCCCGCCAAAAGGAGATGCCAGCTTGCGCGAGCGGTCGATTATGCCGCGAATTACTCCGGCATCGTTGTGGTTCGACGCAGCCACAGTGTCGACACCGAGAATCGCAACTCGAACGGTACGATCTTGAACCGGAATATTGAAGATATCGACGGCCCGATAATTTTCAGTCGACCTGGCGAGGGTTTTCAAATACGCCCGCAGCTTGTCTCCGTCAAAGTGTGCGATGAATATCTCCGAGAAGCGTCTTTCACCGGCTGTCTCCGGGCTCGGATAATGCATAGCAAAAGCCACCTGTTTCAAGTCGCGTTCAAATTGAAATCCAGTGGCTTGTACGAACTGTTCGTAGTCCGGATCGTGAGGCACGGGCGGGAGCTTGTTTGCCATTTCGGCAACCCGCATCCATTTGAGATTCATGTACAGAAAGGCGTCAGCGCTGGGAAGCAGGCGCGCGGGTTCAGGCGGAGCATGCTTGCGCAGCTGGACGGCGATGGTGACTGCCGCGATAAGCAGCAGCAAACCAAACAGAACCGGGAACCTTCGACGGAGCCGCATGCAAGATGGAAAGAAATGATAGCACCCAACGGGGACGGGCGTTGCTCATGGAGCTTGCGCTCCCCCAGTGGCTCTCTTGTGGAGGATTTTGGATCAGGCGCTAGATGTGAATGCCGCGCAGGTCTTGCGCGACACTCAATTGCATCCTCAAGGTGTAACCGCAACCAGAATAAGGTTTCGCCGAGTTCTTACCGCTTCTTCCCGAACTCCTGATATCTGCGGTTGATCTCGTCCCAGTTGACCACATTCCACCAGGCCGCGAGATACTCGGGGCGGCGGTTGTTGTACTTCAGGTAGTACGCGTGCTCCCAGACGTCGTTGCCGAAGATCGGGAACATGCCTTGTGACAACGGGTTGTCCTGGTTGGGGGTAGAGATAATCTGCACCTCGCCGCCCGGCTTGCCTGCCAGCCACACCCATCCGCTGCCGAACTGTTTGACGCCTGTGTCGTTAAACTTGGTTTTGAAGTCGTTGAAAGTTCCGAAAGTTTTCTTGATCACGTCTGCGATCCCGCCTTGCGGATCACCGCCCCCGCCCGGCTTCATGATCTTCCAGAACATGCTGTGGTTCACGTGTCCACCGCCGTTGTTGCGGACCGCGGTGCGAATGTCTTCGGGGACTGCGCTCAGATCGCTGATAAGGTCTTCGGCGCTTTTCGACTGCAGATCGGGATGTTTCTCGAGTGCGGCGTTGAGGTTTTTGACATACGCGCCGTGGTGCATGTCGTGATGCAGCTTCATGGTTTGAGCGTCAATTGTGGGATCGAGGGCAGAATAGTCATACGGCAAAGCGGGCAGTTCGTGCGCCATGGTTCTTCCTCCGAATTTGAAAGATGATTACTAACCTGGAAAGATTCAGATGCCTTTCAGTGGGCGTGCCAGTTCGGCAGTTCTGATTCGCGGGCAACTAGCTATTGTGCACAAATCCGTGCGGCTTTGCACGTAGCTGCTCGCTGGGAAGAAAGCTGAGCTGTTCTCAGTAGCTGCTGGATGCTAACCGCAAACTATGGATTACGAGCTTGGCCCAGACCTGAAACGGGGGCGCGAATCTGATAACCTGCAGAAATACGAATCTAAAACAGGAGGCTGTTATGGCAGTAAAACCTATTCCTGAAGGCTATCGCTCAGTCACTCCATACCTCATCGTGAAAGGCGCGGTCCGCGCAATTGATTTCTATAAACAGGCGTTCGGCGCGACGGAGATCATGCGTTTCCCCGGGCCGAACAACACAATCGTTCATGCCGAAATCAAGATAGGCGATTCGGTCGTGATGCTGTCGGACTCGCCGGTTGGAGGCGAGTTTCGTGACCCCCAAGCTCTCGGTGGAAGCCCCATCGGCCTTATGATCTATGTGCCTGAAGTGGACAAGACGTTTAAGAATGCCGTGTCGTTGGGTGCAAAGGAGAGTCGCCCGGTAGTCGATCAGTTTTACGGAGACCGCAGCGGCACTCTTGTAGATCCTTTCGGACATGTCTGGACTGTCGCGACGCACGTCGAGGATGTCTCTCCTCAACAAATGCAGGAGCGAATGGCAAACATGCAGAAATCAGCGTAGAAGTACAGACTCTTACGGGAGGCCCCGTGCGCATGTGGACCGTACTTCTCGTGCTAGTGGTTGTTGGGTTCTCTGGGTTCGCAGCCTCCCGTTTCTTTTCTTCTCGAACCATACCGCAGGCGGGCTCGCCCGCCCCGGATTTTGCGCTTCCCTCACAGGATGGGACCGTCATCAGGCTGAAGGATTACGCCGGCAAGTGGGTAGTGCTGTACTTCTATCCCAAGGATTTCACCAGCGGCTGCACCGTAGAGGCGCACAATTTCCAGCGGGACCAGGCTGAATTTGCCAGGCGAAATGCAGTAATCCTCGGAGTGAGCGTTGACACCGCAGATTCGCACCGGAAGTTCTGCGCTAAGGAGGGCCTCAATTTCAAGCTGCTGGCCGACACCTCACATCAGGTCTCGAAGCAATATGGTTCATTGATGAACTTTGGCGTGGCCCAAATTTCTGCAAGAAACACTTTCTTGATCGATCCTCAAGGCAGGATAGCGCGGGCCTTCGCCAGCGTGAATCCAGCGAGGCACAGCGCGGAAGTGCTATCGGCGATTGATGCGTTGCAGTCGCAGCAGACGAGGTGAACCGCAAGCGCCCAGAGTCGGACCTCTAAGTTTTGCTCGCAGGAGGTAAGTTATGGTTGTGTTGAGAATCCTCTTGTCGCTCTTCCTGGCCTTGGTGGCAACCGGTGCGACCGCGGCCGATAACAACGAGAAAGCCAGTCCAGCGACAGTCTCAAATGAGGCAAAGCTTTCTGGCGAAGTCTATTCCGACCTTGATCTGACTGCTGAAACTAGATCTCGCGCACAAACCAATGACGACGTTTGCTACACCATGCGCACTTACAAGGTGAAGCGGACTGAACGTCTGACCGACCGGCAACGCAGTCTGCGGGGTTACGCAACCTGTGTGATGGCCGGCAACTATCGTTTTCACTCGGCGGACGTTCAAAGTCTTGGAACCAGAGCAGAAGTAACTGCCACCTGGGTACTGCTACTCGGGCGAAGTACAGTGGTCACCGACTTTCGCGATATCTTCCACGTCGAGGGTCTTGGGAGGTTTCTGCGGCTCTCCTCCGCTGACGCTCTTCTCGCCCGATGACGCATCAGGCGGGTTCATCAACGTCGCTGTTATGCGGACTTCCTGGCCGACATAGCTGTCGAGCGAACCCACGCTGCTCACCAGTTTGAAGTTGGTGTTGGACGGATCCGCCAGCAAGATGTTCCCGTTCTCTCTGATCACGCATCCCTGATATGCCGACGGCGTGGTGCTTTTCGGGTTCGGATCGCGGTCAGGAGCCCGGTTGGGACTCTCTTGAGCAAGTGAGCAGCAGGTTGAAGCCAGAATCAATAAAGCCAGTGAGGTACGCATTGGAGTTCTCCGCCTTTCCGACGGCAGAACCTGGACTCGGGTTGCCACAGTGCCGCGAGGGATCGGTAGAACCGACTAGGGCAGTTTGATTAAATTTTCAGTGAGTTCGACCAAGCGCCGCACAAACAGGGTTTCCTTTATAATGTCTGTACATTTTTGTTGGAGGCGATAATTTGGCTGAAGTTCGATTGCAGGAAGGCGAGTCGATAGAAAACGCACTGCGGCGGTTCAAGCGTAAAGTGCAGACGGAAGACATCATCAAGGAAGTAAAGCGCCACTCCTTCTACCTGAAGCCCGGGGCGAAGCGCAGAGTGAAGCAAGCTTTGGCGCGAAAGCGCGCGCGCAAAAAGATTCGCAGAGAGCCCGAATAGCGACGGAAGAACAGAGGGTCACGATCTCGCCGGGCTCAACTCCGAAAAGCGAAAGAAGGCGACCCTCGCCGAAGCTCTAGGCAACCACCACGGAAACTAACTCCGGGATGCAGCGTGAAGTTTGAATGGATTTGACCGCATCTTCAGCGGTGAACCTTCCCATCAGCAGCGCCTGCTCGCGACGGGTAGTCATTTCTATCGGAGCCCGATCAATCCGGCGCACATATTCCGGGATGCGAATACCGCCACGATTAACTTTCACGAGAAACTTGATTTTCTTCATAGCCACTGTCGAGATAGTCATTGTCGAGCCTCCGGAACTAAACGCCTTTAGCGTTGGAATGCCATCTTGCACACCACGGACAGGCTAACGGGCCTCGTCCGCAGGCACACTATGGTTAGCAGAATCTGAGGAATTATCAACTTCAAGGCCCGCAGCTTTCCCGTAAATTTGGCGAATGCTGTGGCGCAAAGCAATCATGTTGCTGCGATTGGATTCGGTAGCAGGGCTAGAGGGGTCTTTAGCGAATTCCGCCTCGTATTTTTTTCGGAGTAGTCCGCTCTGTTCTTCCAAGCGTTCGATTGTTTCTGCGTCGAAGTGGGCCTCAGTCAGGATTTTTCTCTCTTAATTCATTGTACATTGTTCTCTGCAATGGAGTGGTGCCCTTTTAGTCGCTAAGCTGCGGTAACCTCATCCTCCCGGCTTCCATTGCCGACTAAATCTATTCTAAGTCGTTCCATTTCTGTCGCTGCTTCTTTCATCTGCTCAGCATATTCATGCCCCTGTCGCGGAAGGAACCCGCCATAATTCTCCAGCAGCAGCCGCGAATTCGTATTCAGGGCGGTAAGGCTGAAACGCGCCTGGCCGGAAAGGGCAGAAGTTAACTTCGCTAGTTGTGAATCGCGGACTCCTAGCTCTTGTCTGCTCTGAGCGACTTCTTCTGCCAGCACCCGACCGTCATAGCGGATCAGTGCGAACAGACCTATCGCCAGCAAAAGCAGCCCACAATTAGCAACAATCGTTGCTGACAATATTTTCTTCAATGCGACCGCATTCTCTCCGTCGAATCTGATGAAATTCTTGCTTTCGGCTGACGAGAGCGACGCTGCAACGCTGCGGAACCCATCCATGTAGCCCTTGCCTTCGTCTGTATTTACCAGCATGAATGAACGATGGCGATAGCCTTTTTGGCGCAAATCGATCGTTCGCTCCATCTCAGCCTGCTTCACCTTGGCTAGCGATTCCAGTTGCGACTCGAGTGATCGTTCGTCCTCCGGCCGGCCAGCTAACTTCCCCCGGAGCGTGCCGAAGTCGTTCGCGATTTTGTCCTTTGCGGCGTTATAAGGTTGCAGGTAAGCCCGGTCGCCGGTCAGAAGATATCCGCGCTGACCGGTTTCCATATCGGTCAGATCCTTCAGAACACCAGAGATACTTGCCTGCATCATTGAGCTTTCGAGCGTGAGCGCCTCCATCTTCTGCATCTGTCGCCAGTGATCGACAGCCAGGTAGGCATTCAACGCCATGCAGACGAGTAGCGCCGGGACTCCGATTTGCAGCAAAGCCTTTCGCATCATTTCTTTTTTGCCCCTTCTGTTTCTGCCCTTCTGTTTCTACCCTTCAAGTGATCTTCAGACCACCCTTGGTAGTGATCCGGCTGGCTTTCGAAATCTCCACGGCCATCCTGATTCCGGCATCCCTGCCGAGGAGCGTCCCTTCAGTGGACATGATTGAACTCGCAGCCACGGTGAAGAGCAGAGCATCCTCCTGCTCGTCAAAGTAAAGCACTACCTGATTCATGGACATGTTGGGAAGCTCCTGCCACTTCGTTTAGAAATGATAGGCCGATTCGGCACCAGAACGAGGTTATCGATATTGGTGCACTGACATTCTGGTATGGGTTGGGATCGACGCGCTGGGAATAGACGGTCGGAACGCCATCGGTTCCCGACTTGAAGCTGGAAAGATGGTCATTGTTCGCTCTTTACTAATTTCGATCGATTGCGTCCGCACGACATCTTCTGGGTTTAAGGAGGCGGCAAATAGTCTTCGAAAGCAAACGGGTAGCCAATGTTGATTCCTGCTCCTCCGCCATCGGGGGTGGTCCAAAAAGTTACCGACTTCAGGCGTTGACTCGCCGCCGCTTCGGCTGTGAACGCTCGTCCGAACTGCAAGCGTTGCGTACCGTCCAGGAAGTAAAAAGTTTCTGCGGCGGCGTAAGACTGCATCGCGCCCAGCGACGGCAGGGTCGCATCGGCATCATCGAGCACCCGAGTAAGTAATTGCGGATAAGTGGCCCCGGTCGAGGGCACGTAATACGAAAAATCGATACGGGCCGGAAGCGGAAGGCCGGTATCAACCATGAACCTCATGGTGCGATACACCCAGAACATGGAGCGATGATTATTCAGGATTGGATATACCGCGCCGACATAATCATTCTGCAGAACATCATCCTGGGTGTCAGCAACAATGAAGTAAACCGCCGGAGTAAAGCCAGCCTTGGTCACCGCCGAAACAAATCTCGGGTAATGCGTCGTCATGAACCAGTCTTCGTTGGCTTTGGCGCCGATCATGACTTCGCCGTTGAGGTAAATGATGTCAACTACGGAAACGCCATCGGGACGATTGACTCCGGTTACGGCGGCGAGCACTTTGTTAGTCGTGGTTTGAAGGCGCGAGGTGAATACTGTTCCTGTGATCGGAGTAAATCCAAGCCCGGTGGAAGGAGTTCCCATTGTGTAGTCCGCCGCGCCGAGCCAAAGGAAGCAGAGATTCAGCCGTAAGCGATTTCCGCCAACACCTTGTACGGCAGCCACATCCTGGGCATAAGTATGCAAGTTCGCCTGCTCCTGATCGGTCATGGGGAAGGTTGCACGCCAGGTTTCGCCGAAGTTACTTGTGCCTGGCTCGGTAACAAACCAGATGCGAGTGGAAATGGTGCTGGCGCCGCGGTCAGCCATTGCCTGCAGTTGAGTGCGCACGGTCTGCCGCACGCCAGGTTGGTTGTAAATCGTGATAAATGCGGTGTGCAGAAAATCGGTGCCGGTCGCATGGTAGTCCACACCGACGTTGTAACCTGGGATGTTTCCCTCCCGGAGAATCACCGGCACGGTTGCATTGCCGGAGGCGTTGGAATCTGCCTGAGAAACTGCCTTGACGGTATAAGTCCCGGGTACTGCTGGAGCGGTATAAACGCCAGCCTGAGTTACGGAGCCGCCAGCGCTTTCGACAACCGCCCAAGTCACGGCTGTGTTGGGCGTCCCCTTCACAGTTGCCGTAAAGGTGCGAGTTGCTCCGGTGTTCAGCAGTGAAGAAGAACCGGTGACAGTGACCGTCACATTAGGATTCGGGGGCGCTGCGCTGCCCCCATTTCCGCCGCTGCAGCCCAGCATGCACGTTGCTAAGACTGCAATCAGGATGTTCTTACTCGTCATGATGGTTCCTTTGAAGATGTTCCAGCGCCGTAAGACCTGCATGATCTGAAGGCAACAGTCGTTTCCCACGTGACTAAATTTAACCGGATCAGGGCTCGGGAATTGCCGGCTGTAGCTGCAAGCCCATAGGGATGGTGCTATAGATTGCGTCCACCCCAAGCGAGGCAAAGAAGTTCCAATCGTCCAGCGTGTTCGCTGGATCGGCGAATGCGCGCAAGCCGAGTGAGTGGGCCGCGGCCACAAATGCGTTGCCACTTCCGGGGTGCAGCTGCTCGGCTGGACCCAGGAAGTCCATCTCGCCGCCTATGATGCGGACATGCAGGGCTAATCCCGTCCCGAGGAACTGCAGCGGATCGGTATAGCCGGGCAGACGGAATACCTGTCCAATATCAGCCCATTGGAGACCCAAAGAGTTGTTCTTTTGAATGATGGTGACTGGCAGTCCAGTAATGGCCTGAATCTGCGCCGGAGTCAATAACTGCAGACCCGAAATATCCAGCTCGCGTGGAATTCCCGGCGCGGCTTGAGCGGCAAGGTACAGCAGAGCCGGCGAGAAGGAATCAAAAATCACCTTATCGGTCATCTTGGTCTGGCGCACCTCAGAAATAAGCGCCGACACCAGCGGCTGCTCGAGTTGATCCGCGGGATCGCAATGCGGCGAGAAGGCCTTCAGTTCGACAATCAGGATGCCGCCCAGATCGTCGGCGGACCGGTTGTTAAACTCCCTTGCGACATCGATCATTTGGCGAAGCTCCGGCACGTAGGGCAGGCGCTGTTGAAGCTGATCGAGCGTCAAGGAATGGACGCAAGTGAAGTCGCTGAGAAAGTCATCGTGGAAGACCGCGAGCTGACCGTCCCTGGTGAGCTGCACGTCCACCTCAACCACGCGTGCGCCCGAATTGTAGGCAAGGCGTACGGAGTCAACCGTATTTTCGATGGGCAAGGATGGATCTTGCCCAGTGTTGGGACCAACGCCATGATGACCAATGGCAATAGGACGCACGTTAAGCTGCAGGAAATCTTGTGCGGTGCTGCGTTTTTGATCGTTGTCACCATCCGGCTCGGCAGCCATGGCTAGAGTGCCCGAAAGGCTGAGGGCCATCACAGTCACCGAGACCGCCGAAAAGAATTTGTGCTTTCGTGCGTTCATTGCGCTTCTCCTTTTGTGAAGGTGGGCGCTAGAAGGTGTGCAAGTCACGACTGTCGCTGCCACCCGTTTCGCCGCTTCAACCCGGCGACTTTGCGCTTTGAGCACGAGCCGGTCAATACAATGGCAATCACGCCTCCTTCGTTTGTGGCTCACGAGCCGAGTGCTTGAAATTAGGGGATTTACAGAGAACCTCTCGCAGGAAATGGAAGAGGTGTTAAAGCTGCTGCGAGACAAAACGGGAGTCTCCCTCGAGTGAAACGACGTTGGGAGATCCCTCAAAGCAACGACGCGCGAATCGAGATTTGTTAGCGCAAATTAAAATGCCGGGCCTCAGGATGCATTCACAACGTCTTACGGGAATGCACACAGCGGTGCGACAGCTGAGCGAGTCTGATGCAAATATCCGACATCAATTAATCGTAACCGAATCTGGACGCCGCACATGATCGGCGCAGCATCGCCGGAAATCGTGCAGTTTCTAACTACGGCCAAAATTTATGACTGAAGATTGTATCCGCCTGGCAGAAATCAATGACGCAGGGTTGCTTCCTGTCATCGAGCGGTCGGCGGGAGAAAGGTTCCGCCAGATTCCTGAGCTGGCCTGGATTGCGGACGGGGACGATTTACCGATCGAGCATCATCTGCGATTGATTGCGCAGCGAACCAGCTGGGTTTTCGTTGACCCGCAGGATCGTCCAATCGCTTTCTTGAGCGCAGAGGTCTTGGCAGAAGAGCTTCACATTTGGGAAGTGTCTGTTCGCCTCGAGCGCCAGGGCGCTGGTATCGGACGCAAATTGATCCAACAAGCCATCCAGGAAGCGAAGGTGCGCGGCTGCGCGGCGATCACACTTACGACTTTCCGCCACGTGACATGGAATGAGCCGTTTTATGCACCCTTGGGCTTTAAGACCCTGGATAACCAGGAAGCCGGAGATCGCCTCAATCAAATATTGCGTTCTGAGATAAAGCGGGGATTCCCGGCCGAACGCCGCTGTGCCATGCGGCTTGCTATTCGATAACTAAACACTCCCCAGCCCTGGGAACCTACCATCCACTGTTCCAAGAGCCTCTGACAAAACCTTCTTTCGGAGGGCATCGGTAAAAATTTGTTACGGTGTGCCGACAGCTCCCGCTTCCAGCCTGGATGAAACGTTCTTCTCCTCGGATTTGCCTTTGCCGTCGATGTGCCGACAGTAACCGGAGAAATATGGGTGTACAGCTGGCTCTTCTCCAGGAACCCATCCAGCTTCACTGGCACCTGAGTCTCTCCTCCGCGACATTGCAAGCGCACGTCAAGTACCGTGTTGGTTTGTGCATCTCGCACGCGTCGCAGGCTCCAGACGGTCCTCTTGCCACGGCTGAAGTCCTCGCGAATGGCGTATCCTGCGTCCTTGAAAAAGAGATGTTCGAAACCATCCTGAGACTGAATTCCGACTTCGCGTATGTCGCCGCTCGCCGTGGTCGTGTACTTCACCGACGCGAACTCGCCCGCGCTTACCTTCTGCCCAGCGAAACGGTTCTTCTCGTCAAAGCGACTTGTTACGGTAACGCTGCAGGCCGCACGGGTGCCTGTACTGGGGGTTCGTTCAGTTACAGAAAGCATGTTGAAACGATCGTCATATCGGAACCGTATCACGGGCAATTCGGAAGTCAAGGCTTGCAATCAGGGAATTATCAATAATCAGCGTGAAGTCCGACGTACCGGAATCGGAAACGCGCATCACAACCCACACAGCGGACGGAATCGCAAGAAATATTCCCCTCGCCCAAGTCATGGTCGTAGCCTTCCTCGTTGATGACGTGAGCCAGCGTTTTCCAATCTATGATGTTTCCTTGACAGTGCACAACCAGCCAACCTAGAATCGCGCATCGTCGCCAGTCTCCCGGAGGCCTCAACGCCGACATGGCTACGGCACCCAAACTCTGCATAGTCCATAGAACCACAGAATCGCGCCATCTCGACCAAATCGAATCGGTTGTTCAGGGTGGAGGTGCGACGTGTGGTCTCGAAGAAGTGTCAGCCTCCTGGCGAAGATGCACAGCAGAACTCCTTATCAAGCCAGATGGACGGGCGGCTCCCCACATCGTAACCGACAGCGAACTCAGGGTTTCTCGCGAACCGCTCGGCAAAGCCATTGTGTATGCCCAGGAAGAAGTCGATCGTCTTTATACGATCGTCCGCCAGGAGGGATATGTCGTTTTGTTGTGCAATACCGACGGAATAGCTATTCACCACCGCGGCGACGAAGCGCAGGCCGAACAGTTCAAATACTGGGGAATCTGGGTCGGAGGAGTTTGGTCGGAAAAAGTCGAAGGCACAAATGGGATCGGCACCTGCATTGCCGAACAGCGGCCAGTTCTCGTCCATCGTGACCAACATTTTCGAACCCGTCACATCGGGCTGAGCTGTGCGGGCGCGCCAATCTTCGACCCCACCGGTAGGCTGGAGTTGGTGCTGGACACTTCGTCGATGACGACGAACCAGTCGCACACATTGGCGTTGGCTGCGACAAAAGTTGCCGCGCGTGCAGTGGAAGAGCGCTTATTTCGCGATTGGTTTCGCAACGTGTGGACGATTGCAGCGGTGCCATCCGACGACAGCGGTCCAGCTTTGCTCTTGGCTGTCGATAGTGACCTGCGGATTGTTGGTGCTGACCGAGTCGCGCGCATGACTTTTGCTCTAGATGACGAAAGCCTGAGTGGCGGCGTGCTGCTATCAACGGCCTTCGACCATGATCGGTCTCTTTTCCGCTGCAATCGCGAACAGGATGTCGCCGCTCGCTTCACGCGCACCGGCACCGATGAGTGGTGGCATGTGCTGATTACTCCTCCGCTGTGCGGCTCGAGGGCTTGGCGTTCTCCAGCGGACGTGGCTGTTCACTCGCGGCCGAGGATCAGCATACTCCGTTACGCGCCCATACCGGAGCCCCCGCCCCCCAACCGTGGCGGACTCTCGCCGGCGCGTGCACACCGAATCTGCGAATACATCAACTCCAATCTCGACCAGAACATGAGCCTCGAAGCGCTGGCGGAAATGGCCGGGTTGCCCATACACCACTTCGCGCGGGCATTCAAGCAAACGGTTGGCATGCCCCCACACTGCTACGTGCTGCAACGCCGCATCGAACACGCCCAGAAAATGCTTCGCGATACTGATCTTCCGATGTCGGAGATCGCACTGTCAGCGGGATTTTCTGACCAAAGCCACCTTGCCAGGCACTTCCGTCGGGTGACAGGCGTGTCCCCAGGCGCTGTCCGCTGGGCGCAACCATAAGTCATTTGATTTTAAGCAGTTGTGAAGCACCCCAGGACATCGAACCGTTCGTTAGGCGAAGGACACAACCCCGCCATCCCGAAAACGTCTCTTCGCAATTGAGCAAAAACGTCCCGACCGCAGCGAAATCGTCCAAGACCTGTGGGGCAGGTTCCTGACAATATCCACCCATGCTCACGAGTAAAAGCTCGAACCTGGGCGCGCTGGTGATGTCCGATGAGTCGCGGCGCGCTTGGGCTCCCGGCTGGTGAGCGCAAGGAGACCGGAAGAAAGTCTCTCTTGCAAAGGAGGATTTGTCATGCGGCTCGATGGATTGTCTCTTGGGTATAGAAGCCCCTATTTCTTTCGTTTGCTGCCAACGTTCGGGGAGATGCGTGCCCGACTCGAGGAACGCCTGGCAGAGCGTACGCGAATCGCCCAAGACCTGCACGATACGGTGCTGCAAGGCATTCTCAGCGCAGCTATGCAGCTACATGTCGCCGTAGACCTGTTACCCGCGAATTCGCCCGCAAAACTGCGGTTAAGCCGTGTTCTCGAATTGATGGGACACGTCATGGAAGAAGGCCGAAACGCGATTCGAGGACTCCGCTCATCTAATTTAGGCTCCGACGATCTGGGGCAGGCATTTTCCCGGATCCCGCAAGAGCTGGGCATCGAAGTGCAAATTGATTTTCGTGTCATTGTGCTAGGTTCGTCCCGAAAACTGCGCTCGGTCATTCGTGACGAGGTCTATCTTATCGGCCGCGAAGCATTGGTGAATGCTTTCCGCCACTCCCGAGCCACCTGCATCGAAGTCGAACTTGAGTACACTGCCAGGCGCTTTCGGATAGTCGTCAGCGACAACGGTTGCGGGATCGATCCTGAAGTGCTGCATTCGGGACGCGATGGACATTGGGGACTCCCGGGTATGCGCGAGCGCGCGGAAAGAGTTGGCGGCAGACTCAGAGTGCGGAGCCGTGCGGGAGCCGGGACAGAAGTCGAGATGTCCGTCCCTGGTTCCGTCGCCTTCGAATCCCGAATGATCCAAAATTAGCAGGGTGTTAGGAGAATTCATCGCAATTCTTCCGGTCGGAAGCGCAGATTGCCCCGGCCCTCACGAGATTGCGTCCGAGTGACAGGCTATCCGGCGCAGAACATCGGGAAGGGAGCATTTGCCTGCACATACACCGCATCAGCACTAATTTGACTGCTTTGTTCGGCCAGCCTAAGATGGCCGCGATTCATGATTGGGCAAAACATTTCGCACTACCGCGTCATCGAGAAACTGGGTGGCGGCGGCATGGGCGTAGTGTACAAGGCCGAAGACATTAAGCTCGGACGTTCTGGTCGCCCTGAAATTCCTGCCGGATGAATTGGCGCGCGACCGCCAGGCGCTCGAACGGCTACAACGCGAGGCACGTGCGGCGTCCGCCCTCAACCATCCGAATATTTGCACTATCTACGATATTGACGAGCAGGATGGACGCCCCTTCATTGTCATGGAGTATCTGGAAGGAATAACCCTGAAGCATCGCATCGGGGGCAAGCCCATCCGGACCGATGAACTTCTCGAGCTTGCGACTCATATTGCCGACGCCCTTGATGCCGCGCATGCGAAGGGCATTGTTCATCGCGACATCAAGCCGGCCAACATCTTTATCACGGCTCGCGGTCAGGGAAAAATTCTGGATTTTGGGCTTGCCAAGCGCGCGGCAGAACCGCTGCGCGTGGGCGAGGCGGTCGGGGCCGCCGCCACTATAGGCACCACCGAAGAACTGCTAACTTCGCCGGGAACAGCGATTGGAACGGTCGCTTACATGTCCCCTGAGCAGGCACGCGGTGAAGAGTTGGACGCACGCACCGATCTGTTTTCATTCGGCGTTGTTCTGTACGAAATGGCCACTGCGCGCCAGGCCTTCTCAGGCGGCACTTCGGCGGTGGTGTTCGATGCCATTCTGCACAAGGCGCCGATTTCGCCAATTCGGCTGAACCCTGAGTTGCCGACGGAATTCGAGCGAATTATCAATAAAGCTCTGGAGAAGGACCGCGATCTTCGTTATCAGTCCGCGTCTGAGCTGCGCAGCGATCTTAAGCGATTGAAGCGGGACACGGAGTCAGGACGTTCGCTTTCTTCGCTCTCGGGAACAATGCCGGTCGCGGCGGCCGATTCAAGCGGCGGCAAAGTGAGCATCAGCGGTGTGGCGGCGCCTGCGCGTTCGTTGCGCAAGTGGTACGTGGCTGCTGGAATAGGCGCGCTTGTTCTGATTGCAGCTGCGGTCGCTTATTTCCGCACGCCAGCAGCCGGCCCCGCGACCGTCAGGCAGATCAGCCACTGGAACAAGCCGATGAATCATGCGACGCTCTCGCAGGACGGTCGCACGATAGCCTTCACTTCTCCGGTCGGCGATGTAGACCAGGTGTTCGTGATGCTGGCCTCGGGAGGAGATCCGCTGCAGCTCACGAATGACTCTGAAAACAAAATTGTGGACAGCTTCGCTCCCGATGGGACACAAATCTTCTACGAAACTTTCGGCGACGAGATCTGGTCGGTTCCGACGCTTGGAGGGACGGTTACGCGGATTACATCCGGGCAAGGCCTGGTGCCTTCAGCGGATGGTAATTCGTTGTTTTTTTTCAAATCTGATAGTCATACGATTTACCGCAAGCAGGCGGCAAGCCTTCAAGAGGACCTCACTTACAGCCCGGGTGGCACTTTCCTGCCGGAGCAAATTCTGCCTTTTCCCGATAGGGAAAACCTACTCGTCATTGGCGGGAGAACTGGCGAATTTACCATGGTTTCATCCAGTCCAGGCCTTTATAAACTGAACGCAGCAACTCTCCACATCGAAAAATTGGACGAGATATCTGGCAGACCGGCGGGTATCGTCTGGGATTCACCTGGGGAGACACTACTGTTCAGCCGCACGGTCAATGACGTTACCAACCTTTGGGAATATGGGCTGAAGACTCACACCTATCGACAAGTGACCTCAGGCGCAGGACCGGATATCTCCCCCATGCCCGATCCCACCGGAAAAGGCATTTATTTTGTGAATGGACGCCACTCCGGAGCTCTCACCGTTTACCACCCGCGCACAAAGCAGTCGTTCGATCTGGTCACGGAAGACATAATTCAGCCTGTACTTTCCAAGGATGGCCGACGCGTTGCCTACTTGATGCCGGCTGGAAACGGGTCACAGCAGGAACTATGGGTATCAGACGTCGACGGAAAAGAGAAGGTCAAACTCGCGTCCCCAGGGATCCTCCTGACGTTGTCCTGGTCGCGCGACAACTCTCAATTCGCGTTTGCGGATGTCGCCGCTGGAGCGGCGAAACTCTATGTCGTCAAAATAGACGACGGCAGCCTGCGGCAAATACCCAACTCGGCTACTTTCATAGGCCAGGCAGCTTGGGGCCTGGACGCCAGAACCTTGTATTTCAGCGGTTATGAGAAGGATCCAGCGAAGGTGATCACGTGGCAAGCGGCTACCGATGGCTCCAAGACAGAAACCCTGGCCAGCGATTGCGGCTACGTCCAGGACATCTCCTCAGATGGCCGGTACCTTTTGTCAGAAGGGCCTAGCCAGTCGGGGCGCGGGGTCAATATATATCGAATATCTGTGGCCGACCGAAGTTGCAGTCTGCTGACGTCCGTGCCCCCGGTTTTTATTATTCAGTTTTCCTCCGACAACAAAGCTATTCTGTATGCGATTGGCTCCCACGGAGAGATGGTTATCTATCGCCAGCCGTTGGACAACGGTAAACTTGTTGGACCTCCCCAGACAGCAATGAAACTCCCCTTCGCCTTCCGCCAAGGCTACTCGGGAAATGCATATGACTTTTCTAAGGACCTTTCCACCATCGTTTACACCCGGCCCAGCGGGCATGCTGATCTCTACTACATGAGCCAGCGGTGATTCGGGAGTTGCAAGATTTCGTTATCTCGAAATCGCACAAGCATTTGACAATTCTTGCGCCCGGCGCATAATAGCGCTGTTCACGCGTTGAGGGCTTTTCCGGACTCCTTCCCCTCGAATTCATCTCCGAGAGTCCCCGCCCAGGAGGAGAAGTGTCATGTTAAGAAGAATTGTTTCTTCGGTTGTGGTGGTTTGCCTTGTTTCCTCGCTTACCGTGGCCCAATCTGCTGGGACAAACTCTACGACAGCTACGCAGCAAGCGCCAGCAACTGCTCCCCCTGCGGCTCCCAAACCGGCAATGCAGGGTTTCGGGCTGGAAGACGGCACCCCCGTAAAATTGCGGACCGCCCGCACGATTTCGTCAGCTGACGCTCACACGGGCGACACGTTGGATTTCGAGGTCCTGGAGGATGTTTTCGCCCAAGGGACACTGGTAGTTCCGAAGGGCGGCATAGCATGGGGCACTGTCACAGAAGCGCAACCAAAGCGTCGCATGGCACGTGGTGGAAAGCTGGACGTAAATATTGACTCTGTCCGTCTGAACGATGGCGAAAAGGCGGCTCTGCGTGCGGTGAAAGATGTTAAAGGTGGCGGCCACACAGGTGCCATGACCGGAGCCATGGTTGGAACCGCGATCGTCTTCTTCCCGGCCGCACCACTATTCCTCTTCATGCATGGGAAAGACATCACGATCCCAAAGGGGACCGAGATCACGGCTTTTATCAACGGCGACACGCGACTGGATCAGGCGAAATTTCAGGGCGGCAAGACGGACGTAGCGGCCGCCAACACGGTCGCTGCAGCCTTGCTCGACCTAGCTTCTACACCAACGGGTGCCGACATAGAGATTGACGGCAAATTCGTAGGCAGCACGCCCTCATCCATTAGTGTCTCGCCAGGAGATCACGACATAGCGGTTAAGAAAAGTGGCTTCGCGGACTGGATCCGAAAAGTCACAGTTTCAACTGGGCACGTAAACATAAGCGCGGAACTAACACCCGTAGGCAAGTAACGCGTGGACCGCTTGGGAGGGCACAGCAGTCGCATTGACTGTACTTTTCGGGCCGATCGGCCTAATCAAACACGGTAAGAACGTCGAGGTTAAAGCTGGTACTCCATTGAATGCTTTTGTAGATGACGATATCCCCCTGCCGCCCATTAAGTAGGTCCTCCGACCGGTTTTCGCAGCCCCGTCCTCTCGGCGGGGCTTTTTCTCGGTCTTTAAGATCTGTCCTTACCGGCCGCTTGCGTTGCCGCCGTCCAAGCCTTAAAATAAAACCATACCAATTTAGTCCTATATTGGACTGCGGTTCGGAAAACCGCCAAGATGATCAGACTCAGCAAACTTACGGATTACGGCTTGGTGCTGATGGGCCATGTCGCCCGCAGCAAGAAGCGCAACCTGCACACGGCGCGAGACTTAGCCGTGGAATCGGGCCTGCCAGTACCGACCGTCAGCAAGTTACTGAGGATTTTGCAGCAGGGCGGCTTCCTGGTTTCGACACGGGGAATAAAGGGCGGATATAGCCTGGCTCGTGATCCCCAGGAGATTTCGGTTTCCGAGATCATTGCCGTGATCGAAGGGCCAGTTGCTTTGACGGATTGCAGTACCGACGTGATCTGCGATTTCGAGCGTGGCTGCCCGATCAAACATAATCAGCAGATCATCAATCGAGTGGTGCGCGGCGCTCTGGAAAAACTGACGCTGCACGATATGGTGCATCCATTAGATATGGTGCATCCATTACAGGTGACGACCATCAAAACTTCTAGCGGAAATTTCATACCAACTCTCAGCCTTACTTCTGGAAGAACGCAATGAGCACAAACGTTGACACAATCCGTGATCTCGCACAGCAGCGAATACAAATGGGGATTCATCACCGACATTTCGAAGAAGAACGGATTCCGAAAGGTCTGAGCGAAGATGTCATCCGCGTGATCTCGGCCAAGAAGCAGGAGCCGGAGTTCATGCTGGAGTGGCGGCTGAAGGCGTATCGTCACTGGGCCGCGCTCGAAAAGGCTGAAGCCGAGCCGAAGTGGGCGAATGTGAAGTATCCGCGCAATCGATTACCAGGACATCGTTTATTACTCGGCGCCCAAGCAGAAGACGAAGCTGGACAGCCTGGACCAGCTTGATCCGGAGATTCTGAGCACCTACGAAAAGCTGGGCATTCCGCTGCAGGAGCAGAAGATGCTCGCCGGGCGTGGCCGTGGACGCGGTGTTCGACAGCGTTTCAGTCGCGACCACATTCAAAGGCGAAGCTGGCCGAGAAGGGAATCATTTTCTGCTCGTTCTCGGAAGCGGTGCGAAACCATCCCGAACTGGTGAAGAAGTATTTGGGATCGGTGGTTCCGTACACCGACAACTTTTTCGCTGCGCTGAATGCGGCGGTCTTCAGCGACGGATCGTTTGTCTATGTTCCCAAGGGCGTGCGCTGCCCGATGGAGCTTTCGACTTACTTCCGCATCAATGCGGCCGAGACGGGCCAGTTTGAGCGCACGTTGATCGTTGCCGACGAAGGCGCGTCGGTCAGCTATCTGGAAGGCTGCACTGCGCCGATCCGCGACGAGAATCAGTTGCACGCGGCGGTGGTTGAACTGGTCGCGTTGGACAACGCGCAGATCAAGTACTCGACCGTGCAGAACTGGTATCCGGGCGACAAAGCAGGGCAAGGGCGGAATCTACAACTTCGTCACCAAGCGCGGCGCGTGCCGTGGCGTGAATTCGAAAATTTCATGGACGCAGGTTGAAACTGGCTCTGCGATCACCTGGAAGTATCCCAGCTGCATTCTGCAGGGTGACAACTCGGTCGGCGAGTTCTATTCAGTTGCGCTGACCAACAACTATCAGCAGGCCGACACCGGTACGAAGATGATCCACCTGGGCAAGAACACGCAGCAGCACGATTGTGTCGAAGGGCATCTCGGCCGGGCACGGTCAGAACACCTATCGCGGGCAGGTGAAGATCCTGAAAGGCGCGGCTGGAGCGCGGAACTACACGCAGTGCGATTCGCTGCTGATTGGCGACAAGTGCGGCGCGCACACGTTCCCGTACATCGAAGTGAAGAATTCCAGCGCGCGCATGGAGCACGAGGCTTCGACATCGAAGATCGGCGAAGACCAGCTGTTTTATCTGCGCCAGCGCGGGTTGAAGGCGGAAGACGCAGTGTCGATGATCGTGAACGGATTCTGCAAGCGAGTGTTTCGCGAACTGCCGATGGAGTTCGCGGTCGAAGCGCAGAAGCTGCTGAGCGTGAGTCTGGAAGGCAGCGTCGGGTAAACCGTCGTGCGTCGCACGTCGTCCGTCGTACGCTCTTGGGACGGGCACAAACCATCGATCGAGGGCCACGCCAATTCTTGCGACGTGGGACGCACGACGCGCGACGATTTGATTTTAGCGAACGACGTACGAACGAACAGCGCACGACGTTCCCAAGCTTAGTAAGAGAAAAGGAATCAATGAGCTTACTGGAAATTAAAAATCTGCACGTTCAAGGTGGACAACCACGAAATCCTCAAAGGGATCGATCTTACCGTAAATCGCCGGCGAGGTGCACTCGATCATGGGGCCGAACGGCTCCGGCAAGAGCACGCTGGCGCAGGTGCTGGCGCGCCGCGAAGCCTACGAAGTCACCGAAGGCGCAGATCCTCTACAACGGCAAAGACCTGCTCGAAATGAAAGCGGAAGACGCCGCCTGCGAAGGCGTGTTTCTGGCGTTTCAGTATCCGGTCGAAATTCCCGGCATCGGCAACGCGTACTTTCTGCGCTCGGCGCTGAATGCCATTCGCAAGTATCACGGGCAGGATGAAATGGACGCGATGGATTTTCTGCCCCTCTTTCGCGAGAAGCTGAAGCTGCTCGAAATGGATGAGAAGCTGATGAATCGGTCGGTCAACGAAGGCTTCTCCGGCGGCGAGAAAAAGCGCAACGAAATTCTGCAAATGGCAGTTCTGGAGCCGAAGCTGGCGATTCTCGACGAGACCGATTCCGGCCTCGACATCGACGCGCTGAGAATCGTTGCCAAAGGCGTGAACACGTTGCGCAGCCCAGAGCGGGCGATGATCGTGGTCACGCACTATCAGCGGCTGCTCGAACTACATCGTGCCGGACTTCGTGCATGTGCTGGTGAATGGCCGAATTGTGCGCTCCGGCGGTCCGGAACTGGCGCTGGAGCTCGAAGAGAAGGGCTACGTAGACATTGAAGACGCCCGTCAGCCGATGCCGGTTTAACGCAAGGAAAATTTCAGAGGGACTTCACAAGAACGTGATTACTGCAACCGAACAACTCGGAACTTATCTCGAAAGTTTCACCGAATTCCAGAAGCGAGCTGGCGGGCCATGATCTGCCCTGGCTGCGAAAGTTGCGCGAGAATGCATTCGCGCGTTTCTGCGAAGTCGGATTTCCGACTACTCACGACGAAGACTGGCGATTCACAAACGTTTCGGCCATCGCAAACACCGTTTGAATCTCGCGGATGCGCAGAGCTGACGAAGCATGAACTAGAGCAATTCGGGTCGCCGGCGCTGCCTGCCAGCTGGTATTTGTGAATGGGCAGTTTCGTTCGCGAGCTCTCCGCTATCGAGCCAACTTCCTGTCGGCGTCAAAGTGAATAGCTTGGCGGAAGAAATCAAGTCAACTCCGAGGCTGTCGAATCGCACTTGGGACGCTACCTGGACACTCAGCGCGACGCATTTTCCGCGTTGAACACTGCTTTCGCGGAAGATGGCGGCTACGTTCACGTGCGCCGAGGCGTGGTGCTAGAAGCCCCGATTTACCTTCTCTTTATTTCGACCGCGAGCGATAAGCCGCTGATGACGCATCCGCGAAACCTGATCGTTGTCGAGCAGGAAGCTCAGGCCACGGTTGTCGAAGACTATGTTTCCATCGGCGAGAGCACTGCTTTCTGCAATACCGCGACCGAACTGATTGCCGGCGAGAACGCAGTCGTTTCGCATTACATGATCGAACGCGAGCACCGCAAGGCTTTCAATATTTCCACCCTGCGAATTCAGCAGGGAACGAAGCGCGAACGTTTCGTCGCACTCTGTGCTTCTCGGCGGAGGACTGGTGCGCAACAACGTGCATCCGGTGCTGGCCGGTGAAGGCGGAGAGTGCCTGATCAATGGCCTGTTCATCGGCAACGGCCGCCAGCATCTCGATAACTACATGCTGGTCGAGCACGCCAGCCCGCACTGCGGCAGCCGTCAGTTCTACAACGGCATTCTCGACGATCATGCCCACGGCGTTTTTCACGGACGCATCGTCGTCCACAAAGACGCGCAAAAGACCGACGCCAAGCAGACCAATCGCAACCTGCTGCTCTCCGACGACGCGCAAATCGACACCAAGCCGCAGCTCGAAATTTACGCCGACGACGTGAAGTGCACGCACGGCGCGACCATCGGCCAGATTGAAGAGAATGCGCTGTTTTATTTGCGCTCGCGTGGCATTGATGAAGTCTCCGCGCGAAAGCTGCTGCTGATGGCTTTCGCCAGCGAGTGTCTGGACCGCATGAGCGCGAGTGTCGGCGCGCGATCCATGTCGAGAAGTTGATTCACGAGCATCTGCTGCAGGCTGACAGCAATCCAGGCCGAAAACCAAGATCTCGGACGGAGTGCCGGAGCCAAGAACCGGGGCAGAAATTGGGAGGAGATGGGTGACACACTGCCGCCAAACTCCCTCCAATCGAGGCCGCCTCGCGCGCTCAACCTTGTGAGCCAGGGATTTGACGTCGAAAAAATCCGTGCGCGACTTTCCGATCCTTGCACGCGATGTTCGTGGCAAGAAACTTGTCTACCTGGACAACGCTGCTACCTCACAGAAGCCGCGAGCAGTTATCGACGCCAGTGACGCGCTACTACGAGCAGGAAAACGCCAACATCCATCGCGGCGTGCACTTTCTATCAGAACTTGCCACGTCGAAGCACGATCGCGCGCGCCAGGCAGTGCACGGCTTCATCAACGCAGACGAGTTCGCGAGAGATCATTTTTGTTCGCGGCACGACCGAAGCCATCAATCTGGTGGCTCAAACCTACGGGCGGGCCCACGTCGGCGCCGGGGATGAAGTGCTCATCACTGCCATGGAGCACCATTCCAACATCGTGCCCTGGCAATTACTCTGCGACGAAAAGCATGCGAAGCTGCGAGTCGCGCCGATCAACGACGATGGCGAACTGATGCTGGAAGAATTCGAGAAGCTTCTCGGCCCACGCACCAAGATTGTCGCCGTGCGCCCACGTTTCGAACGCGCTGGGAAGCGTAAATCCTCTGGCAAAGATCATCGAACTGGCGCACGCGAAGAATATTCCCGTGCTGGTCGACGGAGCACAAGCTGTTCCGCACATGAAGGTTGACGTGCAGTGCCCTGGACTGCGATTTCTACGCGTTCTCCAGCCACAAGATGTTTGGCCCGATTGGCATTGGCGTTCTTCATGGGAAAGCTGCGTTTGCTTGAAGCTATGCCTCCATACCAGGGCGGCGGCGACATGATCAGCTCGGTCACATTTGAAAAGACGACATACAACAAGCTGCCTTTCAAGTTTGAAGCAGGCACTCCTGATGTTGGCGGCGCGATCGGATTCGGCGTGGCAGTCGAATACCTGAATAGAGTCGGGATGGACAACATCGCCGAATACGAGCATGAGTTGCTTGCCTATGCCGTCAGAACAATCTCGGGCATCCCGGGGGTGAAGTTGATCGGGACAGCCAAAGAACGGGCCGGCGTGCTGTCGTTTGTGATCGAAGGGGTTCATCCGCACGACGTTGGCACGATCCTCGATCAGGAAGGAATTGCGATTCGTACCGGGCATCATTGTGCGCAGCCGATCATGCAGCGTTTCGGAATTCCCGCAACCGCGCGCGCATCCTTTGCTTTCTACAACACAAAAGAAGAGGTCGATGCGCTGGTCCAGGGCATCCAAAGAGTGAAAGAGGTATTTGCCTGATGGCAGACCTGCGCGATCTGTATCAGGAAGTAATTCTGGAGCACAGCAAAGCTCCGCGGAACTATCGCGAGCTTTCCGGCGCGAACCAGCATGCGGAGGGCTTCAATCCACTGTGCGGTGATCACTTCACTGTTTATTTGAGCATCGAAGGCGATGCCATCCGCGATATCGGTTTTCAAGGCTCCGGATGCGCGATTTCCAAGGCATCCGCTTCAATGATGACCCAGGCTGTCAAAGGCAAGAGCAAAGAAGATGCGAAGAAACTGTTCAATGCCTTTCACAAACTAGTTACCGCAGGCGAAGGGAATGGTGATCGCGCCGACCTGGGCAAGCTTGAAGTGTTCTCTGGAGTTTCAGAATTTCCAGTACGCGTGAAATGCGCGACGCTGGCCTGGCACACGTTGCAGGCGGCACTCGAGGGTAAGCAGGATCCAGTTTCCACAGAATCGTAAAAGAAACCCAAATGACTTCCGGGACTATAGTTCGGCTGCACCGCACCTGCGAGGTGATCGAAATTCCCAGCGGGCGCGCCAGCACGCTTCCTGAGGGCACGTCGGTGCGGATCATGCAATCGCGCGGCGATAGCTACACGGTTTGGACCGATTACGGACAGATGTACCGAGTCGACGGAAAAGATGCGGACTCTTTGGGATTGCAGCCCGGGAGCGGCGACACACCGCCGGCGGACACGCGCGAATTCAGTGACGAGATGGTCTGGGATGTCCTGAAAACAGTCTACGATCCCGAGATTCCGGTCAATATCGTCGACCTCGGCCTGATCTACTCGTGCAAGATCGAGCCTGCCGAAGTACAGAGCCAGGCCAGGAAGATCGATATAGAAATGTCGATGACCGCTCCCGGATGCGGCATGGGAAACGTTCTTAAGGCTGATGTGGAGAGCAGGCTTTCGCGGCTTCCCTCGGTGAAGGAAGTCCATGTAGAAGTTGTGTTCGATCCGCCTTGGGATATGAGCCGCATGTCCGAAGCTGCCCGCCTGCAGCTGGGGTTCTAACCGCAGTCGTGCCCATTTCTCCTGCTCGCTCCGCAGCTTTTGAGCTCCTGCTGCGAATTCACAAGACAGACGCGTACGGTTCCGAGTTGCTGCATTCTCCGCGCTTCGCCAAGCTTTCTCCTGCGGACCACGCCCTGCTTACGGAAATTGTGATGGGCGTCCTGCGCTGGCGCGGAACTCTGGACGAAGCGATCGCTGCCCGTTCCTCTCAGCCGCTGGCGAGGCTGGATATCGAAGTGCTCACCGCTCTTCGCATTGGACTTTATCAAATGCTTTTCCTCGATCGTATTCCTGCGCATGCGGCGATAAATGACAGCGTGGAATTGGTCAAGCGTGCGCGCAAAGAGTCGGCGTCGGGATTTGTAAATGCGTTGCTGAGAAAGATCGACAAGACGAAACTGGATGCTCGCACTCTGCCGATTTACTCGTCGCATCCTGAATGGCTGGTAGAACGTTGGAAGAAGGACTATGGAGATGGGGCTGCAGAGGAAATTTGCAGGTTCGATCAATTGCCGCCTGCGGCGACTGTCCGCGTTACAGATGCGTCCCTGGTTCATGAACTGCAGGCACAAGGCATCTCTTTACAGAGGAGCAGCTTTCTTACGAACTCATTTCGCATTACCGGTGGCTACATCACCGGCACGACCGCTTTTGGTGAACGGCGGTTAATCCTTCAAGACGAAGGATCTCAACTGATTGCGTTGCTGCTGGGTAGCGGGAACTCTATTCTCGACTGCTGTGCGGCGCCGGGCGGAAAGACCCGCATCATCGCGGAACGGAATCCGCAGGCCGACGTTATCGCGCTGGACCTTCATCCGCATCGGGCTGCGTTGCTGCGAAAGTTGGTCCCGCACGAAAACGTTCGCGTCATTGCCGGCGATGCCCGAGCGGTCCCTCTGAACCGTTGTTTCGACCGCGTCCTTGTCGATGCACCATGCTCCGGTACCGGCACCCTGACGCGCAATCCCGAGATCAAGTGGCGACTGAAAGCGGAAGACCTACCCAGACTGCACACCTATCAGGTGGAAATTCTGAGCGCTGCTATGAGGCAGGTTGCTTCGGGCGGACGAATCATTTATTCGACCTGTTCCCTTGAGCCGGAAGAGAACGAGCAGGTAGTGGAAAGCGCGTTGGCAGGTGATCCTACCTTTGCGGTAGTTGATTGCGGCGAGGAACTGGAAAAACTTCGCGTAGCCGGCGAATTGGCATGGAAGGACACGGAGTCACTGCTGAGTGGCCGATATTTGCGCACCATTCCCGGAGTTCATCCCTGCGATGGGTTCTTTGCGGCAATCCTCGAGAAAAATTAGTGCCGGCTGTACCACGCAGGCTGCGAACTCACTTCACCACAAAATTAATGGCCGTACCCGCAAACACTCTCTCGCCCGGAACTGGATCCTGCGACACGATAAATGAGGCCGCTGACGGAACAAGAACAGAAACTGGCGGGCTCGGTACCAGCGCAGACGCTGGGTTTGCCGTCGCTGGTGCAGGAGCTGGTGCAGCAGGAACCGATGCAGCATTCGTCGCTTCCGGCGCATTCTCAACGGGGACGACAGTGACTTTCCCGACCGTGAATCCGGCGTCTTTCAGAGCCAAGGTGACACTTCCGAGGGGCTGACCTACGAAACTCGGCATTACGAAACTCTGCGGCGCAGGCGCTTGCGAGATCAGCAAACTGACTTTAGGCGCTGAAGCATTGGTTGCATTCGGCTGAGGATTTTGGGCGATGACTTGTCCGGGCGCCGAGTTTGGAAGCTCCAGGCTAGCCGCGCCGCCAAGCGTCAACCCGCGCTGTGAAATCGTTATTGCGGCGGCTCTATCGCTCTCGCCCACCACTTGCGGGATGGCGACGCGCTGCGGTCCCAGGCTGAGCGCCAGGCGGACCTGCCATCCGCGCCGCACTGTGCTTCCGGCTGCAGGCATTTGCGAAAGGACCTTGCCCTCAGGAACCGTGGGGCTGTAATATTCGCGCTCGACGTCGGCTTCCAAGCCGCTGCTCTCGGCCATGCGGCGCGCCTCCGTGGGCGTTTTTCCCTGCATATCAGGAACGATGACTTCCCGTCCATGGATGGCCAGCCGCATCGCTGTCAGCGCAGACAGCAATGCGACAATGACCAGCACTGATACCATCCAAAGCAAACGGAATACGCTGCGCATGTGTACGAATTATATTCGGCCACTCTGGCTTGAGTGCATTTGCGTGATTGCTGATTTCATTTTTTAGAGTCTTAATCTTTGCCCAAGCTGTAAATGAAATCGCGAGTTCTTCCACAGTTATTCCGTCCTCGCGGTAAACTACCCTTGTGACTACGTTCCGCGTCGTTGATTTCGAGTCTCTCGTCCGAGATTTTCTTGCCGGTAGGAAACAGTGGGATGACGTTCACAATTTCGTCATTGAGGCAGAATGGAAAGGCGAAGCAGATTTCCCTCCCGAGACCGCCGATGCACTGGAAGACCTGTATTTTGCATTCCTTGCTGACTCGAAAGACGACCCGCAGTTCCTGCTGTCGAAGGTAGAAGTTAGAAGACTATTGGACAGGCTGAAAACCGGTCCCCTACAGTAGGTCGTTCTGCTCTCATGGAGAATAGAACGAGCGTCGGTTTGATTCTTGGCACTTCGGCCTTGCTCAGGCCAATTGACATAATATCGCCATGACCAACTCAAAAACCCTCACTAAGTGAAACACCCTGATTTCAACAAGTGAGCTACGGGCCTGCTTTCCGACGATCTGTTGAGGTACGAAAGACCAATCCCTGCTGCTGCACCGGAGTGCGACGTTAAAGACTCCTCGTTGTGCTACAAGAATCGAGTGGAACAAGTTCATATTGCGTCGCCAAATCGATACGATATTGGCTCGCGTTCGCGATCTCTGGTTCGCTTTTCATGCTTGCTTGTCTCTGCTGTTGGCAGTCTTGCGATACTGTACTTGGTCATCCTTCAGTTCATACGCCACGTTCTAGGCGAGGGGCCAGAGAATATCTTTTTCGCGATTCTTGTATTGGCCGGAGGTATATTAGTAGTACTGTTCGAAGCTTTCCTTTTTCACCGGATTTCAGGGTGGCTAGCTTTCGCTATGAAGGATTCAGCGGCAGGCTTCGTTGATGCTGTTGGCCTGCGCTATAAGATTTTTCTTAAGTGGAACACGGTGCCATGGAGGGACATCTCGCGAATTGAGTACTTCGCAGCGGAGAATGGCCGAACCCAATTCTACCGCTTCGGTTTCCACCATTTTCCGATCCGCTTCGGTCCCAGTAACGAGACCGGACGTATACCGATTCTCGCGGACTTCCTGAAAAATCACGTGCAGACATCAAACGGAGTTTTCATCGAACACACAAGTTCAGCGTTTCGAGAATCAAGTGCGCCCGACACGAAAACCCATGTCAACCAGAACCGTGAAGTAGTGGCGAAGGTTCTGCTCAGATTGTCAGCTCTGGTTTGGTTCGGTTACATCGGTCTGTTCTACTACTACAGCTATACCCGCCCGAGACTAGCGGAGGCAAGCGAAGGCAGAATTTACAAGCAGGATAATCGCGGCTATGTCACATACCTCACGACCAATGAGCACAATCTGCTCCATGTGCTTGAGTTTCCCGCTCCTATTCTCTTGCTCGCAGGAGTGCTTCTAGACCCACGACGAAGAATCTGGCAGCGATCGAAGAGCTAGAGCTTAGGTCGTAGTTGGCGTTATGAGCGCTAGTGCGCCTTTTTCTGTGGCATCCTTCCCAGAAAGGACTCCAATGCTGCCGCTGGATCGCTTGAGTCCTCAATTTCACGGTACAGGTCTCTGAATGTGAGCCGCACACCACCTAGCATTTCTTTGTCTGCCAATAGATGGTCAACCAGTTTCTGCCAATTCGAAACTGCACGATGTTCGAGAACCAGCTTCAGGGCCATGTTTTCCAGGAACAGGTACTCGGTAGCGTGGAGAACGGCGGATAGGCGCTTTTTCTCTGCGTGAGTCATAGGAATCTGTTTTGCAGTCCCGCCGCTCAGCGGAACTTTTCTGCCGTCCAGCTCTGCCAGAGATACCAGATGATCATCACCCGGATGATGATCATTGAACCGGCAAGGAAGAAGTTCAACGATATATCGCTTGATGCGGCAGAGACTTTCGGGACCAGCATCACGATGCCGGCCGCGCAGATCACGATCGCAGCACGTCGCGCGAGATTGTTTAGCCGAAGCAGACCGATTGCCACGAAGCAGGCAGCAGCGGCGGCCAGCAAGAAGGCAAATGGGCCGGCCAGTTCAAGACCGTGCAGCAGGGGCGCTCCCAGGGACAGAGAGATCGCATCGCGGTCCACAAGCCTGATGAAACCCAAAATGAAAAGGTAAGCAGACGACAAAAGGAAAGCGACAGCAACCGCCGTCACGCCGAGCGGGCGTTCAGCGCTTAAATCTTCCGGTGGCAGGATCCACACCTCTTGATCAACACGCGGGCGAGGGCGCCCGCGCCACACATCAATACTTCGGCATGCTTGGATCGACCCGATCAGCCCACGCCAGAATTCCGCCTGCAAGATTGTGCACCTTCTTAAAGCCCGCCTGGCGCAGGAAGTTCACGGCTTTGGCGCTGCGCACTCCGGAGCGGCAGTGGGCCACGATCTCGCGGCTGGTGTCGAGTTCGTTGACGCGGTTCGGCAACTCACCCAAGGGAATAAGGTGGCCACCGATGTTGCAAATCTGATATTCGTGCGGCTCGCGGACATCCAGAACGTAAATATCATCGCCGCGATCGAGCCGCTGCTTCAGTTCTTCCACCTGCATTTCATCTGTGGTCACTTCAGCTTCAACCTCCTCGCCACGAATTCCGCAGAATTGCTCGTAGTCAATCAGCTTGGTGATTGTAGGATTTTTTCCGCATGCCGGGCAATCGGGATTCTTGCGCAGTTTTAGCTCGCGGAACTTCATGCCCAGCGCATCGATCAGCAGCAGACGTCCGATCAGCGGATCGCCCTTGCCCAGGATGAGCTTAATCACTTCTGTGGCCTGCATCACGCCGACCAATCCGGGCAGAATTCCCAACACTCCGCCCTCGGCGCACGAGGGAACCAACCCCGGCGGTGGCGGCTCGGGATACAAGCAGCGATAGCACGGGCCTTCCTTGGTGGCGAAAATGCTGGCCTGGCCTTCGAAGCGGAAAATCGAGCCGTAGACGTTCGGCTTGCCGGTGAGTACGCAGGCGTCATTCACCAGATAGCGCGTCGGAAAATTGTCGGTGCCGTCGGCGATGATGTCGAATTCCTTGAACAACTCGAGCGCGTTGTCGCTGGAAAGGCGAGTATTGAATTTCTTGATGTTCAGAAACGGATTCATCGCCTTCAGCTTTTCGGCAGCAGAATCGAGCTTAGGACGGCCCACGTCGGCGGTCGAGTGAATGATCTGGCGCTGCAGATTCGTGTAGTCCACGACGTCGAAGTCCACGATTCCGAGCGTGCCCACGCCCGCAGCGCCAAGATACAACGCCAGCGGGGAGCCAAGGCCGCCCGCGCCGATGCAGAGCACCTTCGCGGCCTTCAGCTTGAGCTGCCCTTCCATGCCGACTTCGGGCATGATCAGGTGGCGCGAGTAGCGCAGAATTTCGTCGTTGTTGAGAGCTGCGGGAGCGACTTCTGTGAGTGTAGCCATTGATTTAGATTTCTCGTTGCAAAGTGAAAGCTGTTAGCCTTTAGCCATTAGCTTCTAGCCAAACCGCTCGGCTAAGAGCTAGCAGCTAACAGCTAAGAGCTGCTCCTCCAGCAATCGACGGCACAATGGAAATGCTGTCTCCATCCTGGACCGCCGTGGCTTCCTTCTGCAGGTAGCGGACATCTTCATCGTTCAGATAAACGTTCACAAAAGCACGAAGTTTGCCTTCTTCCGTGTAGAGATGCCGGCGAAGGTCGGGGTGCTGCGACACCAGGCCGCTCAGGGCCTCCCCAACGGTCGCCCCCTGGACTTCAACTGCCGGCTGTTTACCGGCGTACTGCCGCAACGGCGTAGGAATGTGGATCTTTGGCATGGATAGATGATGCCACAAGAGGGCGTCTGGATTCAGCAGCCCCGAAGTGGCTTGGCAGGATTCCCGGGATTTAGAATTCTCCTGTGGCCCTCGAAGAATATAAACGTAAGCGGCGCTTTACCGACACGCCCGAGCCTCCGCCTAAAGTCGAGAAGAAAAAAGGCCATCGATTTGTAGTACAGCGCCATCGCGCGACCCGCCTGCATTATGACTTCCGGCTGGAGATGCAGGGCGTGCTCAAATCCTGGGCTGTGCCCAAAGGCCCGTCGCTCGATCCAGCCGATAAGCGTCTGGCTATGCAGGTGGAAGACCATCCGGTTTCCTACTTCGACTTTGAAGGAATAATTCCCGAAGGCAATTACGGTGCAGGCACGGTCATGGTTTGGGAGGTAGGTACATGGGAGCCACTGTCGCCCGAGGCCGTAAATGGCAAATACCTGCCGGCCACCGAAGCGGAAGCCGCCGCAATGCTCAAGAAAGGCGATTTCAAGTTTCGCCTGCACGGCAAGCGCCTGAACGGTGATTTTGCCCTCATCCACATTAAGTCGCGGCGATCGGGAAGCAAAGGAACGGAATGGCTGCTGATCAAGAAGCACGATCAGTATGTGGTGACCGGATTCAACATCGATGAGTACGAGACGTCCGTACTCAGTGGCAAGACAATGGCCGAGATAGCTGGCGATGAAGGATCAGCAGAATGGCAAAGCCACAAGAAAGCCTCTCGCGGACGGGCACAGGCGGCGTGGCTTGCAGAGAGCCTGGCGAAGCTGGATAAAAAAAAAGTAAAAGCTAAGGCGCCGGCAAGCACAGAGCCAAACAGAGCAACAAAGGTAGGTCGCAGTAGCGCCAGTCCGCCCACCAATGCCGCCCCTTCAATTTCTGCGCTTAAGAATCTAGAAGGTGCAGTCAAGCGAGAAGCGCCAAGTGCGATCCAGCCTATGCTGGCGAGCGTGATTGAGAAGCCGTTTGACGATCCCAACTGGTTGTTTGAGATCAAGTGGGACGGCTATCGGGCAGTCTCGTTTCTTGAGAATGACAAAGTACGCCTGGTCTCGCGCAACCAGAATGACCTGACAGGACGTTATCCAGAGCTGCAAGCTCTTCCGAAGTTTTTGAATGCGAAGTCTGCGATTCTGGACGGAGAAGTCGTCGTCCTTGATGAGCACGGGCGACCGTCGTTCAGCCTGATGCAGCAGCGCACCGGAATCCGGAGCCACGGTCGTCAGGCCGCACCACGTAGCGAGTTGCCGATTGTCTATTACGTCTTCGACATACTTTATCTCGACGGCTATGATCTGCGGCGGATGAATCTCGACGATCGCAAGCGCGTGCTGAGGCAGGTCCTTCGCGACGGTGAGATTGTGCGCTACTCCGATCATTACGCGGGGCAAGGCCTCGCCTTGTTCAATGCCGCCAAGGAAAAAGGCCTGGAGGGCATCATCGCGAAAAAACGTAACAGCTGCTACGAGGAGCGCCGCACCCGCGAGTGGCTGAAGATCAAGATTACGCAAACCGTGGATTGCGTGATCGGGGGCTACACCAATCCTGAAGGCGCGCGGCAGTACTTCGGCTCGCTGGTGTTGGGTCTATACAACAAGAAAAAGCAGTTGATTCATGTGGGAAACGCCGGGACCGGCTTTAATCAGGCGATGCTGAAAGAGATATTTACTGCGCTCAAGGAAATAGAAAGCCCGAAGAATCCATTTACGGGTCCAGTGGAGCCGAAGCAGGCGCACTGGGTGAAACCGATGCGGGTTGCAGAAGTAAAGTTTTCTGAGTGGACGCACGAAACGGACGAAGGTGGACTGAAATTACGCGCCCCGGTGTTTATCGGACTGCGGGAGGACAAAAATCCCGAGGACTGTACGTTCGCCGAGCAAGCAAGCTAATGGACAATCGGTCAGAATGGGCGAATGCACTTTTGGGTAGGCCGGCGTTCGGGCTGATGCGCTGAGCGCCGACGATTAGTGAGTTCGAAAAGGAGTAATCATGCAGCACGCACCACGTTTTCTCAAAGTGGTTAATGACGCGAAATCACGGGTCAAAGAGGCGAGCGTAGACGAGGTCAAGCAGAAACTTGATCGCGGCGAGAAGATCATGCTGGTTGACGTTCGCGAAGAAAGCGAGTTCGCTAAAGATCATCTTCCTGGTGCAATCCATTTGGGAAAAGGCGTGATCGAGCGCGACATTGAGGCCCGCCTACCTGATTTGAACGCGGCTTTGGTCCTTTACTGTGGCGGCGGATTCCGCTCCGCGCTGGCCGCGGACAACCTGCAGAAAATGGGTTACACCAATGTGATTTCAATGGATGGCGGCGTCCGTGGCTGGCGCGAGAAGAACTATCCGATGACCCGCGAATAATCACATCTATCTGAAAGATTCTTTTGCTGCGCTTACCGTCTTCTGCACGTCTTCTTCTGTATGAGCGGCGCTCAGAAATGCCGCTTCAAACTGCGATGGGGGTAGGTAGATGCCCGCATCGAGCATTTTTTGAAAGAATTTGCCGAAAGCCTTTGTGTTGCACTTTGATGCCGAGGCCCAATCCGTTACCGGCCCATCCGTGAAGAACCAGGTAAACATCGATCCAACTCGGTTGTAAGAAAGAGTCACACCTGCCTGCTTTGCAGCTTCCGCTACGCCTTCGACTAGCTTCGCGCTGAGCGCTTCCAGCTTCGGGTAAATTTCGCCCTTTTTCTCGCGCAAATGTTTTAACTGCGCAACTCCCGCCGCCATGGCCAGCGGATTCCCGGACAAGGTTCCCGCCTGGTACATCGGTCCGAGCGGCGCAACCAAGTCCATGATTTCGTCGCTGCCGCCGTAGGCACCCACCGGCAGGCCGCCGCCAATAATCTTTCCGAGCGTCGTAACGTCGGGCTTGATCCCGTACAGCTCTTGCGCACCGCCGTATGCCAGGCGAAATCCAGTCATGACCTCGTCGAAAATCAAGACGGTGTTTTCACGCTGGGTAATCGTGCGCAGGCCGGCAAGATAACCTCCATTCGCCGGAACGCAACCCATGTTCCCGACCACCGGCTCCACAATCACACACGCAATCTGATGACGATACTTGCTGAACGCCTGCTCCACAGCCTCTGCGTCGTTGAACGGTAACGCGATGGTGAACTGACTAATTTCCTCCAAGACGCCTGCCGAACCGGGAATTCCGAACGTAGCAATGCCCGATCCCGCTTTCACCAGCAGGGAGTCAGCGTGCCCGTGATAACACCCTTCAAACTTGACCACGTATTTGCGTTTGGTGTGGGCGCGGGCCAGTCGGATCGCCGACATGGTGGCTTCAGTGCCGGAGCTGACGAAGCGGATTTTCTGCACGCTGGGAAATGCCTCGATCACCAATTCTGCTAGGTCGGCCTCCGAAGGGGTTGAGGCGCCAAAGCTGGTTCCATTGACAGCGGCGTTCAGAATCGCCTCTAGCACGCCGGGTTCAGCATGGCCAAAAATAAGCGGGCCCCACGATCCGATGTAGTCGATGTATTGGTTCCCGTCCGCATCCCAAAGCCGCGGGCCTTCGCCGCGGACGATGAATGGAGCCTCACCCCCTACAGCCTTGAAGGCGCGCACCGGCGAATTTACTCCGCCTGGGATCAGCTGCTCGGCGCGCTTTTGCAGGCGACGGCTTTCGTCGAACTTGCGTGCCATATTCCTCCTCTTACTAAAATCTTTGAGCGATGGAATTCCCGTCCGGGCCTGGCAAGACTAGCTCCGGACGCAGTTGAAGGGCGCGGATAGGTCTAAAGTTCCAGAGTCTATCCTGAGTTTTATAACTATAGCAATTTGGGATTATTCTGCACCCTTGCTGGGAAAACTGCGCTTCACTTGGCGGTCGGGGCGGGTGTGCAGCATTTTTGTAATTCGGGCGGGGTGCCTGGTTCGGGAATATTGTTCACGTGAAATTTACGCGGCTTACATCATGCTGCAATCTGCAGCCGTTATGCTTTATTTCGTAAGTCCCCTTCTAACCGGAAGGGTAAGGATGATCAGGCCAGCCCCGATCATCCTGCGCTTTTTTGCCGCGAAAACGACGAACGTTCACGACGAATGAAAAGTGAACAGGTACCTCGGCTGACTACGCCCGAGCAGAGTCTCCGAAGGTTTTTATGATCACGGCGGTTTGTTGGCGGGCGCCAACGCTCGAGACCTCACCGAACCCGGTAACTTACATGTGATGCAAGTTATTTGGATTCTGGAACCAGTTGGTCCGAAGGAAACCGCCACCTTGCAATCAAGGGGCTTCCTGACCTCTGTTCCGCCTTCCCTAGTTTTCCGATCAAGCCCACTTCAATTACTCTTCTTGAAGTACATCAGGAGAAAGCCGATTGAAAGCCTTCATCGTAGGTATTGTGCTTGGAATTGCCATCGTGCCCTTGGCCGTCTATTTCTATCTCACTTCGGGCCGGGCTCCTGTCGCCACCGCGGACCCGCCGCTTCCATTTGAGAAGCAGCTGGCTAACAGCGCACTGCACGTCCGTGTGGATCGAGAGATGCCAAAGTCGGTTCCCATTCCCGCGAATGAAGAAACTTTTCGCGCCGGCGCACGAGTTTATGGCGAGCACTGCGCCATCTGCCATGCTTCTCCGGGCATGGAGCAAGGTCCGATCGCAAAAGGAATGTTCCCCAAGCCTCCACACCTGTTTCGCGGGAAAGGCGTGACCGACGACCAGCCGGGGGAGACCTACTGGAAAGTTGCCAATGGGATCCGATTGACCGGTATGCCGGCTTTCAGTCAGACCCTGAGCACAGCCCAAATGTGGCAGATCACGTTGATGCTGGCAAACGCCGACAAGCTCTCAGATTCGGTGAAACAGGAATTGAAGCCGCCCGGTGCTTCGGCTCCGGTCGCTCCTCAAAGAACAAACCACAAGTAACGTGCCGGTCAGATCGACGCCGAAATAGTCACAGCCAGCTCGCGCTCACGCGGTCCGTCCAGTTCGATCAGAACTACGCGTTGCCACGTCCCCAGCAAAAGCTTGCCATTCTGGAATGGCAACACGACCGACGTGCCAATCAATGCCGACAAAATGTGGTCGGCAACATGCCCAGGGTTGTGTGGATGACGGTAGCTCAACTTTGGAACCATTGCTTCGAACGCGTCGAGCAGGTCGAGATCGGTGCCGGGATCAAGATCAGCGGTGGTGAGTGCCGCGGTCGTGTGCAGGACTAATAAGTGGCACACTCCAGATTCGTTGCCGCTGTTTCCTAGCTGATCTTCCACAACGTCGGTGATGTCCAGCACTTGCCGTTTCTTGGCCGTCTTGAGAATGATGCGCTGCATGGCAAATCAAGATTTCCAGGAGGAGGATACGGGATGTCCGGCCTCATAAGCCGCGATGGCGGGTTCGTGCTGCAGTGTCAATCCGATGTCGTCGAGACCGTGAAGCAGGCGGTGTCGCGTGAACTCGTCAGCCGAAAAGCTCGTCGCCAGGCCTCGACCATCATTGATGGTGCACTTCTCAAGATCGACAGTCAGCTCGTAAGCGGGCACCTCGGAGGCTCGCCGCGCGATTTCATCACATTGCTCCCCGGTCAACACCACAGTGAGCACACCATTCTGAACGCAGTTGTTGGAAAAGATGTCGGCGAAGGAAGGAGCAATCACTGCGCGAAATCCGTAATCGGCAAGCGCCCAGACGGCGTGTTCACGCGATGATCCGCAGCCAAAATTTTTTCCCGCCACCAGAATGCTTGCACCCGAATACCTCGGCTTATTGAGAGGAAAGTCTGGGTCGGGCGAGCCATTGGCGCCGAGTCTCCAATCGTTGAACAGAAACTCCCCGAAGCCGGTCTTCTCGATTCGCTTCAGAAACTGTTTGGGGATGATCTGGTCAGTGTCGATGTTCGCGCGAAATAACGGAGCGACTTTGCCGGTATGTTTGCGAAATGCTTGCATCAGTTGAACCGCCAGTTGCGAATATCGGTGAAATGGCCCGCCACCGCGGCAGCAGCAGCCATCATGGGACTGACCAGATGCGTGCGTCCGCCGCGTCCTTGACGGCCTTCGAAGTTGCGATTGCTGGTTGAGGCACAGCGCTCTCCCGGCTGCAGGATGTCGGGATTCATCCCCAAGCACATGGAGCAGCCTGACTCGCGCCATTCGAAGCCGGCTTCCTGGAAAACCTTGTGCAAGCCCTCCTGCTCGGCGGCATGCTTCACTTTTTGCGACCCTGGAACCACCATCGCGCGTACACCAGAAGCGACCTTGTAGCCCTTGGCCACGCGAGCAGCCGCGCGCAAATCTTCCAGACGAGAGTTTGTGCATGAGCCGATAAACACGCGATCGATTGCAATTTGTTCTATCGCCGTTCCCGGTTGCAGGCCCATATATTCCAGCATGCGCTCAGCGCTGGCGCGGTCGGATCCATTGGCCGGCAATTCAGGCACCCGGCTGGTGACTGGAACTACCATCCCGGGATTCGTTCCCCAAGTCACAAATGGCGCGAGATCGGAGGCGTCGATCTCTACAATTTTGTCGAACTTCGCTCCGGCATCTGATGGCAGGGTCCGCCAGCGAGCCATGGCAGCTTCCCATTCACTGCCCTTGGGCGCGAACCGCCGCCCTTTTATATATGCAAAGGTGGTTTCGTCCGGAGCCACCATGCCGGCGCGCGCGCCAGCTTCAATGCTCATGTTGCACAGCGTCATCCTGCCTTCGACAGAAAGCGCACGCACAGCCTCGCCCGCATATTCGATGACATGCCCGCTGGCGCCATCGGTACCGATTTTGCCTATGATCCCAAGCGCCAGGTCCTTTGCGGAAACGCCTTCGGGTAATCTTCCGTTGACCTGAATCAGGAGAGTTTTCGGCTTTCGCTGAGGAAGGCACTGGGTGGCCAGCACGTGCTCAACCTCCGATGTGCCGATACCAAACGCCAGGGCTCCGAATGCGCCGTGGGTGCTGGTATGACTGTCGCCGCAGACGATGGTCATGCCCGGCTGGGTGAATCCGAGTTCGGGGCCGATCACATGCACAATGCCCTGTTCAGGCGAGTCAATGTCGAACAGGCGCACGCCAAAATCACGGCAATTCTTTTGGAGGGCTTCAATCTGCCTTCTTGCAATCGGATCCAGAATCGGCGTGCCACGCGGCTCGGTTGGAACATTGTGGTCTACCGTGGCGATGGTGCGCTCTCGGGAACGCACTTTCCGCCCTGCCGCACGCAGTCCATCGAACGCCTGTGGCGACGTGACCTCGTGCACCAGGTGCAAATCGACGAACAGGAGCGGGAGTTGTCCCTGCGGTGTGGAAACGAGATGATCGTCCCAGACCTTCTCAAACAAGGTACGCGGCATGAGCAGTTACAAGTTTATCAATAACCAGGATGGGGGTGAAGCGCAGGAGATGTCAATTTACCTCGTGCTGGTCTTCAGGACCGTCTGTAAATCGCGGGATGCATTGCCGGCAAAGTAAAACACAATCATCGCAGCCACTCCGAATAACGGCACCAGTAATCCAATTCGCAAGCTGCCGAAATGTGTAGAAACAGCGCCAACCACCCAGGGCAGGGCCGCTCCACCCATGTTGCCGCTGCCGAACACCGCGCCACTGGCGCGACGCGCGGAGTCTCCGAACCAGACGGGCAGGAGAGAAACGCTGATAGGGAAAATGGAGGCCAGCCCGAGACCAGCAAAGATGGCCCCGATCATGACCAGTTGCAGATTCTGGGCGCTGACCAGCGTCACACCGCCCACCAACGCCAGGGTCAGGCCAATTTTAGCGATGAGTGTGGCCGGCTTGAACCTGAGTGCAACAGCGGCGAGAGTTCGTCCCGCAAGCAGCGAGCCCCAGAAGAATGACGGCGCCAGCGGCCACCAGTTATTTTCCGCCGGCTGGATGCGGTGCGCGTAAGTTGCGGCCCATCCGCCAAATGATGTCTCGCTTCCCACGTAAATGAAGAACAAAGCGCAGATAAGCGGCAGCATGGGAGACGACCACACGGGCCCAGCGGCTGGCGATGACGAAGAAACCTGCTTGCGCGAATCTGGCGAAAACCGTGAGAGCGCGAGGGAAAGCACGAGCAGAATCAAGGCCACGGCGGTTCCATAGAGAAACAACTCTGTCCGGTGCACCTTCTGAGCGATAGCAAGCAAGAACGGAGAACCCATTGCTCCGATTCCCCAGACGGCATTGATGACGCTCAGCGCAGAAGCGCTACGTGCGGGATCGAGTTCCGCCGTTCTTAAATTCCCCGCAGGCGTGGTGATTCCGTGCCCTAAACCCAGAATGCAAATCGACAGCAGGCCTGTCGAATAGTTTCCGGTCGCCAGCAGCGTCATACCAGCGGCCATAAGCACGGCACCTACGGTAAGCGTTATCCGGTATCCCTGGCGCTCAACCATCAGACCGGAAAGAAACATGCCAAACATGGAACTGAGAAACTGGGTAAAAATCAGCGCGCCGGCCGCAGAGTCGTTGAGCGACCAACGGGCGGCGAGAATCGGAAGCATCGGCCCGAGAAAGGTCATCACAATTCCCGTCAAAAGAAAGTCGACGTGAAGAAGGACGGTGCCGCTGGTTGTATAGGGAATTCGTCTGAGAGACGGCGTACTGGAAGTCATGATTTATGATTGAGTGTAAATCAGCTGCGCCACCGATCTGTTCACAATGCTTAACGGAAAACGAATCGCCGTCGTAATGCCCGCCTACAATGCGGAGAAGACCCTGCGTGTGACGGTAGACGAGCTGCCGGAGATTGTTGACGTCCGTATTCTGGTTGACGACTTCAGCGCCGACCGCACTGTGGAAGTCGCTCGCGAACTTGGATTGGTCCACTTCGTCCACGACCGGAATTATGGCTACGGACGCAATCAGCAGACGTGCTATCGCGAGGCGCTGGCTGAGGGAGCGGACGTCATAATCATGCTGCACCCCGACTATCAGTACACTCCGCTGTTGGTGACAGCCATGGCCAGCATGGTCGCGTACGGTGTTTTCGACGTAGTGCTGGGATCGAGAATCATCGGCGGACAGGCGCTGCGCGGAGGCATGCCGCTGTATAAGTATGTTTTCAATCGCCTTCTGACCGCGTTTGAGAACTTATTTCTGCGGATCAAAGTGTCCGAATATCACACCGGCTACCGCGCCTTCAGCCGCGATGTGCTTACCAAACTTCCGCTGCTCGAGAACTCGGACGATTTCGTTTTTGACAATCAGATGCTGGCGCAGTGCGCTTATTTTGGGTTCAGGATCGGCGAAGTTTCCTGTCCAACCAAGTATTTCCCTGAGGCATCGTCAATCAACTTTCGGCGCAGCGTGAAGTATGGGTTTGGCGTAGTCGCTACCTCATTGCAATTCGCGCTGCAGAAGTGGGGGCTGGCGCGCTTCAACATTTTCGATCCGGCGGGCAGAAAGCTGGAGCCTGGAGTTGCCGAGTACTACGCGCGCGGCGTGGTTGAAGCAGGACAGGGATCGTGAGCTGAGCTCACCACAGACCTTATCGAGTGAACGTGCTTTCCAAATCCTATCTCTTGCGGGACAAAAATCCCAAAATCCTGCTGGCAAATTCGTCCGAGAATCCCAAGCGGGTTTTGGCCCGGGAATAAAGATCGACGGCCTTCTTGTCGGTCCAAATCAAGAGCTTTTCTTTCCAGGTGTCGCCTGGCCGCGCGAAATAATCTGTGGAGTGAGAGGAGGCTTTCGCGTGCTCCTCGACCGTGTAGTAATAGAATGCCAAACTTTTTCGCGCCACGACTTCCGGACAACGCAGCGGATCAGGGAACCCGTGGAGTGAGCGCTCGTCGGTGGTGAAGATCACTGCGTGATTTAGCAGCGGAGAATATTTTGCCGCGCAACGCTGCATGCCCTTCTCCCAGAACTCAATCGCTCCGCCCCATTGATCCTGCCAGGCGGGGTTCAAGTAGACAATCACGTTCACCCGCCGCCGCCAGTTCTTCTGGTAGTGGTGCATGCTGAAGTCAGTGTGGACGTTGAGAAATCCGCCCCGGCCGGACTGATGCAGTCCGCCGCCCTCCAGGCTGGGATCGGGGATCAGGCCGGGTATTCCCGTCAGCGCCGAGAGCCAGGCGACGAACTCGGGTGAATTCAGTTCGTCGGCAACTGCCCGTATCCGCGGCGGGAACAGTTCCCGCTTGGCCATACCGAGCTTGTTTTCATTATGGTGCTTGTATTGGGTCCACGCGTCGGTTCCGGCGACGGGAAACTCATCGGAGATCGCCTGCGCAATGCGCGAGTCAAGAAACTCCGGCAAATGTATGTGCGGGAATGGCTGGTTCGTAGCGTACTGCCTGGAGAGTTCGGGGAGGCGGGAGTTCCACCTCCAATAAAGAAAGGGCCGTTCTGAAATCGTTGTGGCTTGGGCCATTAGTAATTCAGTTTATAGGATTCGCTACTTAGACTCCATCAAAGATCGAAGAAGAAGGTGCTCTCTGACGCGCGAAGCCCTTGTTCGGGAAAGAGTCGCAGTCTTTCGCAGTTAGCGGTCTGTATGACAAACCAGCACTGCTGAATTCCGATACGGACAAGTCAGGCCCCGAGAATCAGGAGCTTGTAGCACGAACCAGTTCACCTGATATTTCTGCTGAAGCCCAAGAAAGTCATCGCGCGTGAAGTTTATCCAGTTTCTTTGGGCTTGGTATTGCTCCCACCATTCATGCCCGAGCGGAGGAAACATCGAAACCGCTCCACTATCTTTGTAAGCATCTGCCAGTCGGCTTCGTCGAGCCAGAGCGCGAAAGCCGACGGTGTCTTCTCCGGGGATCTTGATATACATGGGGTCAATAGCAAAGATGTCGTCGGGCGGCGTGTTGTCACCGATCCAGAGAAATGCCTGCTCCCATGGATTTTTCGGCGCGGACCAGGGCCATTCAATATGCGCGCTCGCAGGGAAAAGCGAGCGTTGTGCCGTGAACATTCCAACGCTCAACGGTACGAACAATACTAACCAACGCCACGTTCGATCTTTCAACACATTTTCTGCAAGAAAGCCGCCGCCGATTACGATCAAAAGCATGTAAAGCAAATGCAGGCTTCGCAAAGGCTGAATTCGCGCAAGCGCTTCGAACTGCTTGGGCACTGAGACAATCAAGGCTGCGGCAAAGTAGCACAAGTCATAGATAACCAGAGCGCGGCACATCCTGGCTAAATTAACCAGGCTGCGCCGGCTGGCAACCCGGCCCATGAACCAAAAAATCGGCACCGGAGCTAGAATCCCAACCCACTCGTACCACGCCCAATTGGTGATGTAGTGAAATCCGTGAAAACGTGCCGCCTGATGGTAAGCCGGAGTTGACGGCGCAAAAAATTGTGCCAGCGGAAAGAGCAGAGCGAATGCCGGAATCTTAGCTTCGTACTTTTCAAAAACCAGCAGCAGCCCACAATAGGAAAATGCGAAAGCCGCCATCAGTGGGTGGCACACAGCGCCGAATACAAGCCATAACCCAGCCCGCAGATACCTGTGCTCGATCGTTCGAGCGACCGCAAACAAGCCCGCGAATGCGGCCAGATTTCTGGGATTGATGTACTGGTCCATCACATACAGCGCGGTTCCCGCAACCGGCAAGGTCAACAATGCCGCCATGAAAGCCACAGCGCCCCAGCGGGCCCGCATAGATGCGAAACATTTGCCGGCCAGTTCCCACACTGCCAGGAGCAGCAGAAAAATGGAGGCCAGATGCCAGGCAAATAGCACGTAATTAAAGGGTATGTGGCTGATGCGCACTGAAGCAGCAATGAGGTGGGGGAAGAGAGTGAGACTGGCGTGCGACTCAAAAAATTCTGTGCCGATCGGAAACAGACTTGGATTCAATAGCTTTTCGGCGCCCGGCAGGTAGATCTCGGCATCTTCAGCGTAAGGATGATAGCCCTGGACCGCCAGCGCTCCCAGCGTGAGCAGCGTCAGTCCGGCCGCGACTTTCAATCTACTAAAGGGTTTATGAGCCAGATCGTTTACCGTAGAGACATGCGCGTCTTTTTGTCAAACCGATACTCGCTGTCACCAGCGCATTAGAGCGTGTGGTACAGAAGCACAGTAGAATATCTTCTTTGCCAACGTCCTGGAATTTTGAAGCAAAGGCAGGGTACGTCTACTCATGAGGTTCCTTCGACCGATTGCTATCGCGGTATTGCTGGTCGGCTGTTTTTTTTATTTCACAACTTACCGTTCGGGGACCTTTAAAACGGTAAGCTCACCCGCTCCGAAAGTGGAGATCACTGAAGCGGCCACCGCTGAGCCTCTCGATTCGGAGGAACAGAACAACATATCCGTTTACCGCCGGAACATCGGGGCGGTGGTAAACGTGACTTCGCGGGCGGTAGCGTTTGATTTCTTCTATGGACTCGTCCCGCAGGAAGGACAAGGCTCGGGTTTCGTTATTGACCGCGACGGCCACGTCCTAACCAATTACCACGTGATTGCCGACGCCCGGCAGGTTGAAGTCACCATGCATAATCGCAAGAAGTACCGCGCTACCGTGGTCGGCACGGACCGTTCACATGATCTCGCGATCATACAGATCAAGGCCCCTGATCTGAATCCCATGGTGCTGGGCGATTCGAGAAATCTTCAAGTGGGACAGAAAGTTTATGCGATTGGCAATCCCTTCGGGCTGTCCGGGACTTTGACCAGTGGCATCGTTAGCTCGATTCGCTCCGTCCAGGAACCGGATGGCATGACCATTGACGAGGCTATTCAGACTGACGCGGCGATCAATCCCGGCAATTCGGGCGGGCCGCTGCTGAACTCTCACGGCGAGGTGATCGGGATCAACACCATGATCGCTTCGAGCGTCGGGCAGAACGCAGGCATCGGCTTTGCCATTCCTATCAATACTGCCAAAGCCGTGTTAAACGACCTGCTCACGTTGGGAAGAGTGCGGCGCCCGGCTTTGGGAGTCGTGACTCTCCCAATCAGCCCGGACATCGCTGACCAGCTCGGTCTGGCTTCGGATTCCGGGTTGCTGATTATCCGCGTAGTCCCCGGCGGCGCGGCGGAACGCGCAGGCCTGAAGGGCGGCACCGAGCGCGCCTACCTCGGCAACACGCCCATCATGCTGGGAGGCGACCTGATTATTGCGATCGATGGACAAGATGTTCAGGACCAGCAGGAGCTTTCACGAGTCATGAACAACCACCGTGCGGGAGACTCCGTGCGGGTAACTATTTATCGTGGAAAGCGCCGGATGGATGTCGAAGTCACGCTGGGAGAAGCGCGGCAGCAGGTCTGAGCTTTAGCCCTGAGGCGAAGGATTTGACTGCGCTCTTGCTGCTAAGCTAGCCTCAGAAGTTCGCGCCGGCCTTACTTCCCCGAGGCTGGCGCGATGGTACGGGAAAACTGCAAAGCATGCTAAAGGCGATTTCGACATACGTGTACGTGAAAGAGCGGCTGCATCCCGGCTTGCTCGACAAATTGGTCAGTGGTGGAGCTCAAGCGATTGAAATATTCGGTGCGCGCCAGCACCTGGATTACGCTAACCGCAAACAGCACGTTCGCGAGATTGCCGATTGGTTTAAAACCAGCGGCGTACCTTTGCATTCGGTGCATGCGCCGTTATATGCAGACTACGAATGGGGACGGACCGGGTCTCCGCCCATCAACGTGGCGGCAACCGACCGGGCGGCACGAATCGAAGCAATGGATGAAATCAAGCGTGCTATCGAGGTCGCCGAGCACATCCCGTTTCGATTTCTAATCCAGCATGTGGGCGTGGCGAACGAATCGTTCAATGAGCGCAAATTTGAATCGGCCATGACGTCGATCGAGCACCTGCGCGCCTTCGCGAAGCCATTGGGCGTACGGCTTCTGCTGGAGAACATCCCCAACGAGCTTTCCACGCCCGAGCGCCTGGTAGAGTTTATCCGCAACACCCACTTCGATGATCTGGGCGTCTGCTTCGACACCGGGCATGCGCACATGATGAGCGACGTCCCGCAGGCATTCGAAACTCTCAAGGGATACGTCCATTCGACCCATGTGCACGACAATGCCAAAGATCGGGATTCTCATCTGTGGCCGGGCGACGGAACTATCGATTGGAAGCAGACTTTGGATTTGCTGACCCAATCGCCGCATAAGCCGCCATTGCTGCTGGAGATTGAAGAGAACGAGAAGATTAATCCAGCCGAAAAGATGAGCGAGATTTTTGGGAACCTGGTACCGGCGTAGGCGCCGGTAATTGAATCATTGAGTCGTTGAGTCATTGAATCATTGAGGGCTGTGAATAGTTTTCAATGCTTTAATGACTCAACGCTTCAATGATTAATTTTTTTATCGATGAACCCTGTTACTACAATTGCTGAAATCGGCAAGCATGAAGGCCAGGCGGTCACTATTCGCGGGTGGCTCTACAATCTGCGCGAGAGTGGCAAGCTGCTGTTTCCCATTTTCCGTGACGGTAGCGGAACTATCCAAGGTGTGGTCGCCAAAAATGCTGTTGCACCCGAAGTCTTTGACGCGGTGAAGGGGCTCACCCAGGAGTCGAGCGTCATCGTCGAAGGCAAAGTTCGTGCCGATAAGCGCGCCCCCGGCGGGTTTGAGCTGGATGTGACTGGAGTGCAAGTGCTCCAGCGTGTCAGCGAGAGCGATCCATTCCCCATCTCGTTAAAGGAGCACGGCGTTGATTTTCTGATGGATCATCGCCATCTGTGGGTGCGTACTCCGCGCCAGGCGGCGATTTTGCGGGTTCGCGCTGAAATTATCAAAGCATGCCGTGATTTCTTCGACGACCGCGGATTTACCTTGACCGATCCGCCCATTCTGACGCCGGCGGCTTGCGAGGGTACGTCGACGCTTTTCCCGGTCGATTATTTTGACGAGCAGGCATATCTCACGCAGTCCGGCCAGCTGTACATCGAGGCCACCGCCATGGCGCTGGGTAAGGTGTATTCGTTTGGGCCGACTTTTCGTGCGGAAAAATCCAAGACGCGTCGCCACCTGACAGAATTCTGGATGGTCGAACCTGAAGTCGCCTATGCCACGCTTGACGACCTCATGGATTTAGGCGAGGGACTGATCAGCTTTATCGTGCAACGATGCCTCGAGAAACGCCGCGCCGATCTGCAAACCATTGGGCGTGATGTTTCTACGCTGGAAAAGATCTCTCCGCCGTTCCCCCGCATTACCTACGATGAAGCCGCGAAGATGCTCGACGAAGCCCATGCGAAAGGCGCCCTCGAGAATAAGTTTGAGTGGGGCAGTGATCTCGGCTCTCCCGACGAAACCTACCTCTCGCAGCAATTCGACAAACCCGTCATGGTCCATCGCTATCCCGCACAGGTGAAGGCGTTTTACATGGAACCTGATCCCGAGCGGCAAGAGCTGGCGCTGTGTGTGGATGTGCTTGCGCCGGAAGGCTACGGGGAAATCATCGGCGGCTCGCAGCGTATTGCGTCATACGATTTGTTGCTGAAGCGAATCCACGACCATGGTTTGCCTGAGGAGGCTTTCAAGTGGTATCTGGATTTGCGCAAGTACGGCGGCGTTCCGCACGGCGGGTTCGGGATGGGTGTTGAACGCGCCGTGGCCTGGATTTGCGGTTTAGAGCATGTACGCGAGACAATTCCCTTCGCCAGAACGCTGCACCGGCTGTATCCGTAAACAGTTTTGTTTTCCTTCGTGCGCCTTCGTGCCCGTTGTGGTTGAAGACCAATTACCGCGAAGGACACGAAGTTACACGAAGGAAAGCACTGGTCATCGACATATATGATCAACAAACTTTTGCTTGCTCTGTTGTTACTTGTTGCTTCCGCTCCGAGCTTAGCGCAACCCCCTGAGCAGAAGCCTGATATTCCGGTCGAAAAATGGACCGGCAAAACTGTCATGCTCATAGGCGCGCACGCCGATGACGATGCGCTCTCGCACGGCACGCTGGCGTTGCTGCAAGCGCACGGAAATCAGGTTTATATCGTGACTCTTACGACTGGCAACGTCGGGACGCAAGATCCAAGCCTCTCGCGAACTCAACTGGCTGAAATTCGACGGAAAGAAGAACTGGCTGCGCTGGCGGAATTGGGGATCCCCGGCGAGCATTACATCAACCTCGGCTACGATGACGGATTGCTGGAGTTCGAAGACCGCAAATCGGTGGTTGAAAATCTGGTGCGGTGGATTCGCAAGCTGCGCCCTGATGTCCTCATGGCCTGGGACCCGGGAAAGAATTATCAACGCTGGCACAAGTCTGACCATCGAGCAGCCTCATATCTGGCCGCGGACGCAGCCCGAGCCGCCATGTGGCGCCTGCTCTTCCAAGGTCAGATCACCCAAGAGGGACTGAAGGAGTACATGGTTCCCGAGTATCTCTTCTACAACGACTACGATCACGGCGACGAGAACACGTTGGTCGACATCAGCGACTTTGCTGATAAGAAGGTCAATGCATTTTCCCATTACGCCAGCCAGTACGGGCCGGGATGGAAGAAATACAATCCGAATCCCTCAGAGGCAGACGTAAAGCAACTGAAAGATTACGCGCGCAGCCGCATCGAGATGAAAAACGGCAAGCCGGTTGAAGGGTTTCGCTACTACAAGGGCTTGCCCGACGCACTGGGTAAGTAGACACTCCTATGATGATGTCGACCAAAACGGCAACACATATAACTCCAAAGAAGATTCGCGTCATAGGTGTGCCGCTTGATCTTGGGCAATCGCGTCGGGGCGTGGACATGGGGCCTTCAGCAGTTCGCGTCGCCGGCCTTGAAGCGCGACTGGAAGGGATTGGGCACCAGGTCGAGGACGCTGGAAACATTGCAGTCGCGATTCCGGAGCAGAAGAAGGAAGGCGACCCGCATGCGAAGTATTTGAAGGAAATCACCGCGACTTGTACCAAGCAGGCGGAGTTGGTGATAAAGACGTTGGAAGCCGGCAAGATCCCACTTGTTCTTGGCGGCGATCACTCGGTCGCGGCGGGAACGGTTGCGGGGGTGGCGGAGTTCTATCGCCGGCAAAACCAAAAGATCGGGCTGATCTGGATCGACGCGCACACCGATATCAATACGCCGGAAAGCTCTCCCAGCGGCAATGTACATGGCATGCCGCTGGCAGCCATCATGGGTCTGGGCCCCGCTGAGTTGGCGAACATTCTGAATTTTTCTCCGAAGATTGCTCCAGAAAATTGCGTACTGGTGGGGGTCCGCGACATTGACGCGGTCGAGAAGGAAAATGTGCGCAAAGCCGGAATTGACGTTTTCACCATGCGCGACATTGACGAGCGTGGGATGCGGACCATCATGGAAGAAGCTTTGCGTATTGCAGGGCGCGGAACTGCGGGCTATCACGTTTCACTCGACATGGATTGGGTCGACCCGGAAGACGCTCCCGGGGTGGGTACTCCGGTCCGTGGCGGCGCCACCTATCGCGAGGCCCATCTTGCGATGGAGATTATTGCCGACCACGGACGAATGGTGAGCTTCGAAATCGTCGAAGTGAATCCAGTCATTGATGAGCACAACCAAACTGCGGACCTGGCCGTGGAACTGGCGCTTTCGGCGTTTGGGAAGAAGATTCTCTGATCTCGAAAACCTGTCATTCCGAACTGCTTCAGCAGTGAGGAATCTGCTTTTTCGTATGAACCGTCCGTGACGACTGCGCCGAACTCTTCCCCTATAATGTTTGCTCCGTTTCCGGTTCGTCGATGATCCGACCCGACTACAAAGAATTTTCGCAGCTTGCGCGACAGGCCACGCTTGTCCCCGTCGTAAAGTCGGTGATGGCGGACCTGCTCACGCCAGTTTCTGCCTTTCTGGCCATTTCACGCCGGGAAACAGACGCATTCTTTTTAGAATCGATCGAACGCGGCGAGCGGATCGGACGGTACTCGTTCCTTGGTGCGCGACCTTACATGCGACTGCGGGCACGTGGCGATGAAGTAATTATCGAGCGGGGAAAGAAACGCGAAGTTCGCCGTGGAAATGTTTTGCGGGTGGCGAAACTCCTCCTGCAACAGCACCGGCCCGCGGCATTTCCCGGCTTGCCACCGTTTACCGCTGGCGCTGTGGGATTCTGCTCATACGACATCATCCGTCAACTGGAAAAGATCGGTGACAGCACGAAAGACGACCTGCATCTTCCAGACTGCGTACTAATGTTTTATGACCGGCTGCTGGCTTTCGACCACCTGCGTCATCAGATCCACATCATTGCGGCGGCAGATGTCTCGAATGAGAGTCCACGCAAGGCTTACGACCGTGCCCTCCGAGACATTGCCGGTTTGGAAAAGAAATTAAGCTCGGGAACGGCGGTTCGGGAGTGGGGCAAGCGCCCAAAAAGGCCATCCACCAACCTCAAGGTTCATCCGCTCACCAGTCGGAAAGATTACGAACAATCGGTCAGAACGGCAAAGGAATACATTGCGGCGGGCGATATATTTCAAGTCGTGCTGTCGCAGCGCCTGGATCTTACTCCTGGCGTCGCACCGTTCGATATTTATCGCGCGCTGCGGACTGTGAACCCCTCCCCTTACATGTACTTCCTCAAGATGGGCGACACGCACGTGCTCGGGTCGTCTCCTGAAATGCTAGTGCGGGTCAGCGGACGCAAGCTGGAATACCGTCCAATTGCCGGCACTCGCCCTCGCGGCCGCGATGAAGCGGAGGACCTGAAGCTCGAGGAACAGATGCTCAGCGACGAAAAGGAACGAGCGGAGCACGTCATGCTGGTCGATCTCGGACGCAATGACTTGGGCCGGGTGAGCGAGTATGGGTCGGTGAAAGTGAAAGATCTGATGTACGTGGAACGGTATTCGCATGTCATGCACATCGTTTCTGCTCTGGAAGGCAAGTTGCGCCCGGAACTGCACGCGCTCGACGCATTCGCCGCATGTTTTCCGGCAGGAACTCTAAGCGGCGCGCCAAAAGTTCGCGCCATGCAGATCATCGAAGAACTCGAGCCCACACGCCGAGGCGTTTATGGCGGATCGGTGCTTTACGCCGACTTCGCCGGAAACCTGGACTCATGCATTGCCATCCGTACCATGCTGATGCAAGGCAAGAAAGCGTACCTGCAGGCGGGAGGCGGCATTGTCGCTGATTCGGACCCGGCCACGGAATATCAGGAGAGCATGAACAAGGCACAGGCGGTGCTACGAGCGGTGGCTGCAGCCAGGGGAGATTAAGGAAGCGCACTCGCGCTGGCCGGTTCGATGTCAACGTGCTTGTGCCGCTCGCGGCGATGATTACGGAACCTTGGTTGCATCGCAGCCACAGTGCACAGGACATAGAACCACATCGCATTCGCGGGGATCTGCAGATTGAAGTCCACCAAACTGTGCACAAGTATCCCGCTTATACCAAGCAAGGCTGCCAGCGAGACTGCCCCGTTCACGTCTGACGGCCAGTTCTGTGTCTTCTTGATTGCGGGTCGGAGCGCGGCAACAAGAAACCAAGCCATGATGGCGAAGCCCAAAATGCCGGTTTCCGTCAGCAGCTGCAGATAATCATTGTGGGCCGCGTTGACGAACGAATTAGTGTAAAAACTTCGGAATTCCGGATAAACGTTTGGGAAAGTGCCCAGACCCCAGCCGAGGATTGGCCGATGCGAAAACATCCGAAATGAATCGGCGTCGATCTTGAAACGAATATCAGCCGCCACATCGGCGTGTTTCGCAGGCCCAAGAGTCGCGATCCGCGCGGACACTTCGCTGCCGCCGATCCAGGCTATCGAAGCTAGAGCAAGCAGTAGAAAACCGCCAAGCAACAATGCCATTCCGCTTCGCGTGCGCTCGCGAAACAGTAGCCAAAAGAAAATCGCAGCCTGGACCGCGAAAGCTGCCATGCCTCCGCGCGACCCCGAGAGGAAAATGGTCGACGCCATGAATGCGGCGGCGGCAGCGGCCAGCCAGCGTTTGCGTCCTTTGGCGTAGCGGCTGAATGCGAACACCAGAGGGATGGGAACGAGCATCTCCATCAATCCCGCGTAGTGGTTGTGGTTTACGTAAGGACCGTATATCCAGCCGCCAAACCGCGGAGTTCTTATCCAATAAAGTTTCCCGCCCGAACTGAGGCTCTCAAGCACAGCAAACACCGCCATGCACGATCCGTAAACGACGAGCGCGTGCCCCAGCCTGCGGACCTGAGTTGTGCGCTGCAGAGTTTGCGCAACCAGGAAGCAAACGGCGCCATAAGCCACATAACGCAGCAACGCAGAATAGGTTGCGTGCTGGTATGCAGAGGTCCCCGCCAACTGAACAAGTATCAGTCCGGCAAAAGCACACATAGGTGCGAAAACGGGATTGGAAATGATGGCTGGCTGTCCAGAACGCACCTGAGTGACCACCCAGAGAGCAAGCAAAACAACTGCTGCAAGCTGCAGAACGAAAATCGCCCATTGCTCGACTGCGCCGAATGCAACAGGGCCGAACATGAGGAGCGCTGTGACTAAATATGGAACAGCATTTCTGTCACGCGACGGCACGAGCACGGGTTGAGGAGCAACTTCAAACGTCTGCGGAATTGCCACAGCTGCGCTCATGGCAGGTCCTTATGACTGCTGGAAATGACATTGCTCTGTACGAGCTGCAATCCATCAATCCACAGCTTTCCGCGAATAGGACTGCCACTGGGCACTCTTACAACCCGCACCATCACCAGTTGGGAATCGTCTGCAGTGGTGAAAGCTCCGCCGGTTTTTTTCCAGAAATCCGCGTCTCTCAGTTCCTCGCTCATGAAAAGCGGAGTCTCTTTATAAGCATCCTGGACAGCAAACACCATGCCTCCCGCGCCATCCATGTCACTGGCTTTGTAGAAGGCGGAAAATTCATAGGTTGCATGAGGTTCGACCGCGACCACTTGCGAGATGCCGGCGTCGCGTATTCCCGGGCCATCGAATGTAATCCGCAGCGACCGGGCGCTGGAGTGCGCTTCGCTGGGGTCCAATGCAAGCAAGACTCCATCGGTTTTCTGATATACCCAATCGAAGCCGCCGTTGAGAATGTCGAGGCTGAAATCTCCATTGACGAGCAGATTCTCCGACGATGGCTGGTACGCTTGCAGCGCCGTGATGCCTGCCGCCTGTTGCCATACCCGCGCAGCGTCGGCGGCCTCGTGATGCAAGATCAAGTAGCGCACATAACCAAACAAGTCTTTGCGCTCCATAGGTTGCTGGGTCGAGAAAATCTGGTCCCATACTCTCGAGGCGCCGGCGGTCTCGTGGTTTGCGACCAGGAATTCCAGCGCTGCCGGATAGACAGCCGGCGGGACAACGTTGGCCAACAGGTAGTCGATGTCGGGGCGAATCTTCCAGCAGGTCCGAAGCGCAGGCCAAGTCAAGGTCGCATCGTTCTCAAAAACCACATGGAACTCTTTCATTGCCTGGTCGACGGCGCCGAGTGCGAGATAAAGGTTGGCCGCGTCCCAGGCTAATTCAGGGGTGTGTGGGTCAACCTCCAGTGCGTGTTGAAGAGAGCGTTGCTCGGAATCGCTTTCGCCCAACGAGGCCTGCACGGTGGCAAGGTCGGTCCAGTAGCGGCCGGCATGAGGGTCCAACCGCGCGGCAGATTCGAGCCACGGCAATGCAGATTGTGGCGACTGACGCGCCAGCAACTCGAACTTACCCAGCCGGTATCTGGCTTCCGCATTGCCCGGGTCCAAGCGGACCGCACGTTTCAGCGATATGGCATCTGATGCGGTGGAGAAATAAGCTGAGAGAAATTGCGCTGCAGCCAAGCCGATGTACAAGGCGGCGACCACCAGGACCGCCGCAAGAGCGGTCCGTCTCTTCGCGGGGCTGCGAAGCTCTACCTGCATTACTCTCTTTTCAACGTACGAATCACGCGCTGCTCGAAGCCGCTTGTGCGGAGTCCTTGTCGGTCATGTCTTCATCGTAATATCGGTGCCCGTACTTACCCTGGTATTCGTAGTAATAGTAATAATCGGGCGAATCCAAATTCACCGCGTTCAACAGCACGCCAGAAACTCGGGCGTTGACCTGGGCCAGAATATCTCGTGCGCGCCGCAGTGCAGGCTTTGTAGTCTGAGCGGAACGTATTACCAGCACAACCGCGTCGGCCCGGGTGGAAAGCACAACTGCATCGGTGACGGACAGGGTTGGGGGAGTATCTACGACGATGTGGTCGTATTGATCGCGTAATTGCGTGAGCATGTCGTTCATTTGTACAGAGGCCATCAACTCGGCAGGATTCGGAGGCGGTGTCCCGGCCGGCAGAACGTATAAATTCGGCAAAACCGGAGAACGCATGGTTGCCTGCTGCAGAGTTGCACCACCGGTCAAAACATTACTGAGGCCTACGCGTGGGCCCATTCCCAGAGTCTTGTGAATGCTGGGACGGCGCAGGTCGGCGTCGATCAGCAATACCCTGACGCCCTTTTGTGCGAGCACGATCGCAGTATTGATGCTGGTTGTGGTCTTGCCCTCACGCGGTAAAGCGCTGGTGATGAGAATAGTTTTTGGTGGAGCTCCCAGTGAAGTCAGCAGCAGCGAGGTCCGCAACGCCCGATAGGATTCTGCCATCTGCGACTGCGGACGTGATTGTGTAATCAACTCCACCGCTTCCTTGGAAGCTGCAACCATCAGTCCGGGTCCAGCTTTGGCCCCGCTCTCCGCATTGTTCTTTGAGCCGAGTGGGATCATGCCGAGGGATGGCAGCCCGGAGATGGCTTGCGCCTGCTCCGGGGTGCGGACGGTGTTGTCGATGCCTTCCAGAAGAAAAGCCAGACCGATTCCGCTGGTCAGCCCAAGAACAAAAGCAAAACCTAGATTGCGAGGAATATTCGGTTCTGCGGGGCCGCCCGGTGTGCGGGCGACATCCACTTCGCGAATATTGTTCGAGCGCAACCCTGCTGTGACTCCGGCTTCCTTCAGTTTCTGCAACAGTCCTTCGTAGAGCGTGCGGTTGGTTTCAAAGTCGCGCTTGAGCAGGCTGTATTCGATTGAGCTCTCATTGAGCTTATTTTCCTGCTGCTTCTGTTGTTCAAAAGCTGCGCGCAGCATATTTTCGCGCTGCAGAGACGCGAGATAGTCGCCTCGCAGACGGCCGGCGACTTTCTTCATCTCGGCCTGAATTTGTGCGTCAATCTCGTGCAGCTGGTTGTTGATCTGCGAAATTTTCGGATAAGCGGGGCCAAATTGAGTGCCTAATTGTGCGCTCTGAATTTGCAGGTCGGCCTTTTGCGCCTGCAACTTGTCCAGCAGACCGGAAGTGTTGGCGAAGTCCTTGTTCTGCGCAGCGCCATTGGCAACCGCTGCTGCCGATTCAGTGTCGCCCGCCGCTGCCAGCTGATAAATTGACTCCTTCTCCATGCGTTCGGATTCGGCGATGGTGAGTTCTTTGTTCAGTTCGTCCAGTTTGGCGGTGGTGATGTTCTGCTTTTCATCGATGCCGAGAATCTGGTGCTCTTTTTGATATTTGACCAGCTTCTCTTGAGAGGTCTCGACTTTCATCTGCAGGTCAACCAGCTGGCGTGAGAGCCAGTCGGAGGCCTGCATGGTGGACTCGAAGCGAGTCTTGAAGTTCTGTTCGATGTAAGTATTGGCGAGCGTGTTTACTACCCGCGCCGACAATTCCTTATTGGGGCTGCGGAAATGAACATCGATGATGCGCGTGTTAGGTTCCAGCAGTACCCGCAGGCTTCCTTTGAAGGCACCTAGTAATAGATTCGCACGCTCGGAATCGGGCTGCAGCGTATCGGTCGTCATTTCCAGCGAAGAAGAGGTTGGGCCGCCGTGGCCGCCGAATTCTGGGAGCCGATCGAGGTTGAGCTGCTTGATTACCTGAAGGGCCAAAAGATCGCTGCGCAGAATCCGAACTTCCGTGTCCAGATCTGTGGGATCGTAATAGTCCATCGTATTGTTGCCATCCCGAAGATTGGTCAGCATGGGATCAGGCTTATTGATAGCAATGCTGCCCATCGCGTCGTAAATGGGCGTGGCTCGTAGGGTTGCGATCAACGTGGCGCCGAACACGATCGCAAGTGTTCCTACCACTATCCATATGCGCTTGATCAAGACGCGAAGGTAATCGCGGAGGACGGAATCGTTGCTTGCCAAAGATGGGTGAACAGCAGCGAAGTTCCGACTCAGTTGGATAGGCACGGGAACCACATCACGCAAGCCCGCAGTATTCGGCTGGAACACCGGTGCTGGTTCCATCAGCCCCCTTTGTGAAGCCACGCGAAATCGGCACACATGCGCGTGCCGACAAGTCGGCGAATTTTCAGTATGGCAGAGAAGCGACTCGATCAGGCTTGATTGAGTTGGTTCCAGAGCTGTGAAAACAGGGAGATTCACAGGGGTGCGCCGGTAGAGAGTCGCTATACTTGCCCAAGCAGCGAGCGCTTTTCATCCAAGAGGGGCAATGAACTGGTCGCAGGAAACTGTACTCATCACAGGTGGAACCGGATCATTCGGCAAGAGATTTGTAGAAATAATGCTGAACGAAATCCGTCCTCGCAAGCTGATCGTATTCAGCCGCGACGAACTCAAGCAGCACGAAATGCGTTCGGCCGGGCTCGACGCGCCGAATATGCGTTACTTCTTGGGCGATGTACGCGATCCGCAGCGGCTGGAGCGAGCTTTTGCCGGAGTGAGCGTCATCGTTCACACCGCGGCTCTGAAGCAGGTTCCCGCCTGCGAGTACAACCCGTTTGAAGCCATCCAGACCAATATTATGGGCGGCAAAAATGTAATTGATGCCGCCATCAACCAGGGAGTGCGCCGCATTGCGGCGCTGAGCACCGATAAAGCTGTCAGCCCGGTGAACCTGTATGGCGCGACCAAGCTGTGCGCCGAAAAAATGTTCGTACAGGCGAATGCCTACGCCGGCGCACGGGAGACACGTTTCAGCTGCGTCCGTTACGGCAATGTGGTCGGCAGCAGGGGCAGTGTGGTGCCGATCTTCATGGAGCAGCGCAAGCGCGGCAAGGTCACGATTACCGATCCTCGCATGACGCGGTTTTGGATCACCCTCGACCAGGGCGTACGCTTCGTCATTCGTTGCCTGGAACAGATGCACGGCGGCGAGATTTTCATTCCCAAGATTCCCAGCATGAAGCTGCTCGATATGGCGCAAGCGGTCGCTCCCGATTGCGAGATCGACTGCATCGGGATTCGGCCTGGGGAAAAGCTGCACGAAGTGCTGCTTTCGGAAGACGAGTCGCGAAACGCTCGCGAGACCGATGACATGTTCGTAATTCCACCGGCGCATTCGTGGTGGAAAACAGAGAACTGGAAAAATGCTCGCGCTCTGCCCGAAGGCTACCGTTACGCCAGCGACAACAACGAACAATGGCTGACCCCGGAGCATCTGAACCGGCTGTTGGCCGCTGATTCCTCGGCAGTTGCAGGTCCGGTTTCGGTCATGCCCTTGGATGAGCGCAGTGTTAGCCCGCGATCCGCTCCAGCAATCTCATGAGAACCGCGACCATCGTCCAGGCGAGAATGGGGAGCACTCGTCTGCCCGGCAAAGTAATGATGGATCTGGGCGGGGCAACCGTTCTGGCCCGGGTTGTGCAGCGTTTGCGGCGCGCCAGTTTGATTGGCGAGTTGATCATCGCCACCACCTTTGATCCGGCAGATGATGTGATTGTCGAAGAGTGCAAGGCCCTCGGAGTGGCGTTCTTTCGGGGAGAAGTAAGAGACGTTCTGGACCGGTACTATCGGACTGCGATGCATTTCGGCGCTGAGGTCATCGTCCGCATCACATCGGATTGTCCGCTGATTGAGCCCGAAGTCACTGACAGAGTGATTGATACATTCCTTGAGCAGCGGCCCGATTACGCCAGCAATGCGGTACAGAGAACTTATCCGCGGGGTCTCGACACCGAAGTCTTCACCTTTGATGCGTTGGAGCGAACCTGGCAAAAGGCGCAGAGGCCGTATCAGCGAAGCCACGTGACCGCTTACATCTACGAAAATCCCGAGCAGTTCAAGATTGTATCCGTCACCGGAGACGCGGATTACAGTTGGCAGCGATGGACGGTTGATACCCCCGACGATCTCAGGTTCATTCGTGAGGTTTACGAGCTTATGGGTAATGATCCAGATTTTTATTGGCGTGACGTGCTATCGCTGCTGCATCGAAGACCGGAATTGTTGGAATTGAACTCCCATGTCATGCAGAAAGCTCTGCAAGAAGGGTGACGGAACCGAAAAGTCTGTGCGGTGGTCATCCATTTCGATTGTCAGAGGCGAGTGTGCCGGATGATTCTGGTGACTGGTGCAAGCGGTTTGCTGGGATCGAGTGTGCTGCTGCGGGCACTTGAAATGCAGAAAGAGGTGGTTGGCATCTACAACCGCTATCCTTTTCGCCCGTCTGGCGCTGCTAGTCACAGTATCGACTTAACGGATTTCAATGCGACGCGAACAGCGGTCGCAACCCTGCGGCCATCCACCATCATTCACTGCGCTGGCGCGACCAATGTTGATTGGTGCGAAGACCACCCTGAAGAGGCGCATCGCATGAATACAAGTGCTTCCTCTTTCCTGGCTCAGCTTGCAAACGAAATCAATGCGAAATTCGTGTATGTCTCGACCGATAGCGTGTTTGATGGAACCCACGGGCACTATTCGGAAACGGACCTGCCAGTTCCTGTGAACGTCTATGCGCAAACCAAGTTGTTGGCCGAACAAGAGGTGCAGCGGGCGCATTCGTCAGTGTTGATCGTTCGGGTAACTTTTTACGGCAGGAATGTCCAGCCGAAGCAAAGCCTGGCCGAGTGGGTGCTTGACCACCTCAGACAAGGGAAGCCCGTGCCGGGTTTCACAGATGTCTATTTCTGCCCGATCCTGGTCAACGATTTGGCCGAGATAATTCTCGAAATGCTCGATCGTGATCTCGGCGGGATTTATCACGTGGTCGGAGCTGAGAAGGTCAGCAAATATGAGTTTGCCAGTCGCTTAGCGACGGTCTTTGGATTCAATCCCACCCTGGTCGTTCCAAGCAAGATTGCTGACGCACAACTCCGCGCGCGGCGTCCGCGTGACACCTCATTGAACACTGAAAGAATTTCACGAGCGCTGGGACAGTCTATGCCTGGCGTCGATAGCGGGCTCCAGAGATTTCACGCCCTTTGCGAACCGGAACACGTGCAGAAGGTTCAGAGTTGTTGAGCAGGAGCATAACTATGAACTCGCTGAGATTGGGCAAGCAAATGGTCGGCGTCGACCATCCAACTTATTTCGTCGCGGATATAGCGGCAAATCACGACGCGGATTTCGAACGTGCCAAGCTTTTGATTCGCCTCTGCGCCGAGGCCGGCGCAAATGCCGCCAAGTTCCAGAATTTCCGCGCCTCCAAAATCGTAAGCGATCGCGGCTTTCGCGCTTTGGGCGCGCAGGTCTCGCATCAGGCAGGATGGAAGAAAAGCGTCTTCGAGGTCTATCACGATGCAACTGTTCCATGGGAATGGACGCCTTTGCTGAAGGAGCAGTGCGATGCTTGCGGCATCGACTATTTCTCGACGCCTTATGACGCGGAGGCTGTCGACATGCTCGATGCCTACGTCGACATGTTCAAGATTGGTTCCGGCGACATCACATGGCCTGAGTTGTTGAGAAAAGTTGCTTCAAAAGGAAAACCTGTGCTACTGGCTACGGGAGCGTCGGATCTTGATGAGGTAAAGCAAGCGGCCGAGGAAATCCTGAAATTTAATGATCAGCTCGTCCTGATGCAGTGCAACACGAATTACACTGCGAGCAAAGAGAATTTCCGGCATATACATTTGCGAGTGCTGCAGACGTATCGCAGCTTGTTCCCTTCGGTGGTGCTCGGCCTATCCGACCACACCCTGGGACACGCGACTACGCTCGGGGCAGTTGCGCTTGGCGCTCGCGTGATCGAAAAACACTTTACCGATGACAATAGCCGCGTAGGGCCGGACCACCCGTTTGCCATGAATCCCACGACCTGGCGCGAGATGGTGGACCGGACGCGTGAATTAGAGATGGCGCTTGGTTCTTCCCGCAAAGAACTCGAGCCCAACGAGAAGGAAACCGTGGTGGTGCAGCGCCGATGTTTGCGCGCAACCGCGGATCTTTCAGCTGGCACCACGCTGCAGCCCGAGATGCTCGAGGCGCTTCGTCCGGCACCAAGGAATAGCGTGGCGCCTTACGATCTGCCAAGAGTTACGGGAAGAAGGTTGAGCATCCCGCTGAAAGCCGGCGAATGCCTTACCTGGGCCGCTATCGCCGAAGCGGTGGCAAGCTAGTGCGGGTGCTGGTTGCGGACCCAACCGCGTCGTTCGACGCACGTATTTGCCACGAACAATTTGATCGCGTCATCGATCTGGGGGTTTCGGGACAGACCGCGCGTGAATCCTTGGAGGAAGTCCTTCACTGTCAGATTGAACCTCCGCAAAAGCTGGATTCCACCGATTTCGCGAGAATTCGCGAACTGTTTTCTGCCGGATTGGGCCAGGTGGTGGATGATCACGGGATCGATTGGTGGGAGCTGGCCTCGATGGAATTTCATCAGCAGTTGGAGATGCTGATGACGTTGAAAAAGATTGCGTTTGAAATCGAAGAGCGCGATGAGCTGTTTGTGACTCGCTCCGGCATTCATGCCGATGCTCTCGAATTACTCCTGAAACGGCCGGTACGCATTCTGCACCCGCGGCACACGCCTGGCGCAAGGCTACGCCACTACGCGCGTGTGTTCGGAAAATTCTCGGTTCATGAACTGTTGCAAATCACTGCTGATAAGTACGACGCGGGTTATCGGCTACGCCGGTTCGCTGCTCAAAGAAACAAACGCTGTGCGCGTCCGGTGGTGTTATTGCCATCTGCTTATGTGAACGCCTCGCGGACCGTACTGCGCTACGCAGAGATGCTGCCGGAGTCGAATTTTCTCCTAGTTAATACGCGCTCGAGCGGCCAGACGGCCGTCCGGCCGGACAATGTCGAGATGGCAAACCTGTCTTCTTACGCCTCCGGCAACTCTGGTCGCATCGAGTTTCAAGTCCTCTTGCGCAAATTGACCACTCTAAAAAATGAGTTGATGGGTCTTGAGGAATTCGCAATCCTTGATCGTGTTGGATCCATTGACAGCGTCCCTAAGTTTTTGCAAGACGGTCTGGCAATCCGAAACGCATGGCTGAGAGTATTCGAGAAGGAACCGGTGAGCGCGGTTCTGTGCGCCGACGAAGCCAATGCCTTCACTTGCCTTCCTGTGCTGATCGCTAGACACCGTGGCCTGCCGACGGTTACCTGCCATCATGGTGCGCTCGACGGGAGATACCGTTTCATGCGAGTTCGCGCCGATGTGTTTCTGGCCAAAGGCCGCATGGAGCACGAATACATGGTGCACCATTGCGGAGTTGATGCGGCAAAGGTCAAGATTGGCGCTCCGCTGATTAATGTTCGGACTACTTCTGCGCTGCCGAAGCGTTTCATCGTATTTTTCTCAGAGCCCTATGAGATCGTGGGGGGAAGTTGCTCCGAGCTCTACAAAGAGATTCTTCCGCGTCTTGCCGGGATTGCCTCAGCAACTGGGCACGAGTTGGTTGTGAAGCTGCATCCATTCGAAAGCCGGCGCGAACGCGTGCGTCTGATCAATGCTGTTCTTTCGGAGCATGAGCGAATCGTCACGCGAGTGGTAGCCGGCCCTCTAAGTGACGAACTGCTGGAAGAGGCATGGTGCGCAGTTACGGTCCTTTCCACAACCGCCGTCGATTGCACCCTGCGCGGAATTCCAGTGTTTTTGTGTCAGTGGCTGGATTGTTCGCAGTACGGTTACTCGCAGCAGTTTGCGAAATTCGGAGCTGGGACAGCCCTTGACTCGCCGAATGATATTCGCCAAATTCCCGCGCTGATCAAGAATTTTAAGCCAGCTAATACAAATGATCTGTGCAATCCAATTACCTCGGAACGCCTGGAAGAATTGCTTTCCGGTTCGGTGGTAATGGCCGAGGCGGTGTGAACGTGGGGAGCAGATAGCTTGAGCTTAGGGACGATGTGCATTCGAGCCGATGCCAGCGCAGAAATTGGAACTGGTCATGTCATGCGTTGTCTCGCCTTAGCGCAAGCCTGGCAGGATGCAGGTGGAACTGCGATCTTCGTATTGGCGGAATCCACACCTGCAATTCTGGCACGCCTGACCTCCGAAGGCTTCGAAGCCATCGGCATTCGAGCACGCAGGGGCAGCTCCGAAGATGCGCAATCCACGCTTGGGCTCAGCCGATCACACAACGTGGACTTGATGGTGCTCGATGGCTATGGGTTTGGGTGTGAATACCAAAAACTAATGAAGGCCAGTGGAAATTTGCTTGTAGTTGACGATAACGGCGAAACCGAGGAGTTTCACTGTGACTTCCTTCTAAATCAAAATCTGCACGCGTGCGACACAATGTACGTCGGCCGGGGACCCAATGCAAAGCTGCTGCTGGGGCCGAAATTTGCACTGCTGAGGCGCGAGTTCACAAAATGGCTGGGATGGTCGCGCGAGATTCCGTCCATCGCGCGTCGCCTATTGATCACAATGGGCGGAACCGATCCTCAAGACCTCACTTCAAGAATTCTCGAAGCAGTCCCACTCGTCAAAATTAGAAACCTGGAGGTTCGAATCGCGGTCAGCGGCAGCAACCCGCGTATTTCCGAGCTAATCACCGCTTGCAAAAAGAGTAAATGTACCGCCAGGGTCGAGGTTGACTCTAGTATGCCCATTCTTATGGCGTGGGCAGATCTCGCAGTCGCTGCTGCCGGCTCGACCTGCTGGGAGATGTGCATGTTCGGCCTGCCTGCCGTGCTGATTGACGTTGCAGACAACCAGCGTCGCATAGCCGCAGCTTTGACGAGTCGTGAGGTTTCCGTTCATTTGGGAAATGCCAGGGAGGTCAGGGCGGAGACTATCGCGGCTGAGGTCGAGCGCATGCTCCAATCACAGGACCGTCGGGAAGCGATGTCGCAAAATGCGCGAAATCTTGTAGATGGGCACGGAGCCAAGCGCGTAGTCACTGAACTGCGGTTGAATTGAAGGCTTGAAATGCGAATCGTACGCCGCTGTGAGAACTGGCTCGCCCGGAAAGTTGTGGGGACGGAATGAGGATCGTCAGTACGCTTCTTAAGCATGTTGTGTATCCCGGATTGAGCAAAACAGGATATTTGCGCTGGCCTGCCGGGTCCGGGCCCGCCGTCCTTACTTACCATGGGATACTGCCGCCGGGTTATGCGGTTCGTGATTCCGTGTTCGACGGCAACCTGCTAACCGCCGAGGAGTTCCGATCGCAACTTCGCTGGTTAAAAACAAAGTACAACGTAATCTCTCCGCAGGAGTTTCGGCTCTGGTGTGATAGCGAGGTCGAATTAGCCCCGCGATCAGTTCTGCTCACTTGCGATGATGGTTTGCTCAACACACTGACCGACATGCTGCCAATCATGCGCGAGGTTGGGCTGCCCTTCCTCTTCTTTGTGACCGGAGCTTCTGCCTTGGAGAAATCGTCCATGCTCTGGTACGAGCAACTTTTTCTCTGGCTGTCACAAACGAAGGGGAGTATCAGACTCGAGATGCCTTGGCGAAGGGAGCCGTACGTTGCTCTAACCGGTCCGCAAAAATGCTCACTATGGCAAGAGTCAATGCGCAACCTCTCCGCGTTGCCCGCGAACGCCCGTGAGAACGTGCTTGGTCAAGTGAGAATCCAGATCGGCATATCCGAAAACTGGCACTCGGAATACTCTCAAAATGAGCCGTTACGGCTCAGATTTTTCATGCTAAATCGACGGGAACTTCAGGAACTTGCAGGCGCAGGGGTGACCATCGGAGCGCACACAGTTTCTCATCCCATGCTCGCCCAGCTGGACGAGACTGAAGCGTTCCACGAAATCTCAGAGAGTCGAACTCAACTCGAGAAGGCATTGGGCAGTGCAGTGTGGGCCCTCGCGTATCCCTTCGGAACTTCAGAAGCGGCAGGTGCGCGAGAGGCCAGCTTGGCCCAGCGGGCTGGATTCGCATGCGCATTTATGAACGGGCAGTCATTAGAACGGAACCGATTCTTGCTTCCACGCATTCACGTCTCGCGAGGAATGACCCTGGCGGAGATTGAGGCACACGCCTCCGGCCTCCATCGAGGCCTCCAAGAGAAATACTCCCGATTTGCCATTGCGAGCGGGTCATGAAGTGGCGCGACCGGCATGAAGCAGTTGGCGATGGCGATGCTCGTTGTGCGAGCGCCGATATACGTCTTGTTCTGTACCGCACGATTCCTGAAGATAGCGAATTTCGCCGGCAGTGGAACGACTTGGTCATGCTGATGGAGTCCCCCGAAGTCTTTTACACCTGGGAGTGGGCCAGGGCGGTCTCGCATGCCTATGGCGCCCGGGTGGAGCCGATGACTTTCGCGGCATATCGTGGGCACGAGTTGATCGGGGTAGCCGCTCTCAAATTCGATACCGACGGATACCTTTCATTTCTTGCGAATACGACAGCTGACTATTGTGACTTTGTTTCGCACCCTAAAGATCGACAAGAGTTTTTGCGGCGGCTGCTGTCCGAGATGAGAAGAATGAATCTGCCTAGATTGCGTTTAGCGAATGTTCCGGCCAACTCGGCGTCGATTGCAGGTATAAAGTCGGCGGTGAAAGGTTGCAGCTTTTCACTATTCGCGCGTCCGGCCTATATGTGCGCACAGATCAGTCTGGATTCCGAGAGCGCCAGGCTTTCCGCCGCCAACTCTGCTAAACGCCGCTTGAAAAAACTTCTTGCGGTTGGCTCAAAACTTGGTGAACTCACTGTAAGACACGAGCACCGATGGGATGAGTTCGCTCTCGAGTTTCCCGCGTACGTAAAAGCGCACGTAGCACGCTTCTCAGAAATGAATCAATCCAGCAATCTGATTCAACCGGAGCGTCAGGTATTCCTCGCTGAACTAGGTAAGCTGCTTTCCGAAAAGGGATGGCTGGCCGTAAGCACACTGAAACTCAACGGCGAAACCATTGCCTGGAACTATGGATTCATTTTTGCATCCAAGTGGTTTTACTACCAGCCCACGTTCGTGAACGGGCTCGAGCGGCTGTCTCCGGGAACCTGCCTACTGTCGGAAATCATCGCGGCGGCGGCGGCGAATCCTGAAATCAGAATCGTCGATCTCGGCCTGGGGGATGAGGATTACAAACGTCGCTATACCGTGTCGGGGTGTCAGACCGTAGAAATGACGGCGCACTCTTCGAGGGTCGAGCGGCAGCGCATCGCTTTTCGCTACTATGCCGTTCAATTCGTAAAGAAATCACCCCGCCTCGAGAAGATCGTCCGAGTTTGTCGCAAGCGAGCAGCAACCGCAAACCTTGGTCCCCCTGTCCAGGCATGAGCGCAGCAACCAACATTCCGGCACCGCCAGAACTTGCGATTGTAGGATCGCTTCCGGAAGAATCGGCGGAATTTCGGCGCCGCATTACGAGCATTTCGCGGCAATCTGCAGTTTATTTTGGCGGGACGATCTTCACCGCAGCCGCGGGATATTTCTTCAAAATCTATCTTGCCCGCAGGCTCGGCGCAGAAGCGCTCGGGCTTTACGCGTTGGGCATGAGTATTGTCGGCTTCCTTGGGTTGTTCAACGCGGTCGGATTGCCCGCCGCTGCGGCCCGATTTGTGGCTCAGTATTACGCCAGCGCCAATTTTTCTCGGCTGGGTGGTTTCCTGCGTGCCAGTCTGGGATTGCTTTCAATCGGCAACGTGGTGCTCGGGGCAGTGGTTCTGGCTGTCGGACCGTGGATCGCGATCCATTTCTATCATGCACCCGTTCTGAGCTCGTATTTCCTCTCATTCGTTGCGATCATGTTTCTTGGAGTGCTAAACACCTTCCTGGGCCAGGCCATGGCCGGATACCAGGACGTGTCGCGGCGCACAGTGATTACGCATTTCATCGGTACTCCCGCAAACATTCTCTGTGCGCTGATCTTGATCAGTGTGGGATGGGGCCTGCGAGGATATCTCGTTGCGCAGGTCGCAAGCGCTCTCCTCGTCTTCCTGCTGCTGGGGAGATCGGTTTGGAGTCTGACCCCAGTCGAAGCCCGGACGACGACAGAGTCCATCACAATGGAGAAGGAAGTAATTGCGTTTTCGGCTACTGCCTTAGGAATTGCCGCCGTCGATTTTGCTCTGAGCCAGGCGGACAAAATCGTACTAGGTTTTTATCTCAGCCCCCGCCAGGTTGGGGTCTACGCCGTAGCCATAGCGTTGGTTGGCTTCGTGCCGATCGCACTGCAGTCGGTCAACCAGATCTTTGCGCCCATGATCGCGGAGTTGCACGCAAGCGGCAATCACGCGCTGCTGCAGCAACTCTATGCCACTCTTACAAAGTGGATTGTGATCCTCACACTGCCGCTGGCCTTCACCATGATGATTTTCGCCAAGCCTCTCATTGCAATCTTCGGTCACGACTTCGAAGCCGGCGCGGCAGTGTTGGCCATCGGTGCTTGCGGACAACTTTTCAACTGTGCCGTTGGTTCGGTGGGATTTCTGCTGTTGATGTCCGGCAATCAGATGCAACTCATCAAAATTCAAGGCTGCAACGCTACCCTTATGATCGGCCTCAGTTTGTTTCTTGTGCCGCGATTTGGCATTGCCGGCGCGGCAGTGGCCTCTGCGGTCGCGGTCATTACTACCAACCTTTGGTCGCTCATGGCGGTCTCCCGCACCTTGCATCTGTTCCCCTATAACGCCGGGTACCGAAAGCTGATCTTATGCGCTTTGATCTCAGCCGCAGTTCTTTTCATCTGCATGCGTGGCTTGTCACCTGCCCAGCCGCCTTTGATCATCGCTGGGATTGGATTTGTTGCCGCATACGTCTCATTTCTAGGAGCACTCTTGCTTTTTGGACTCGATCCGGATGATCGAAGATTTGCGGCCATCTTGTGGCGCCATCTGGGAACAAGAGTTCGAAGGAATGGAGCAACCGGCTGATGGGCACTGTCCGATCTGTGGCTCTACCCGAAGAACTTTGCGCCGCCGCAGAGCAGAAATTCGCACACCGCTTTGGCACCGTAGACGAATTGGTTGCGGAACTGCTTAGGGAACTGCTTCAGGAAAACGCGATGGCCATGGACGAAAAGGAACAACACATCATCGAGGAAAGACTAAAGGGGCTCGGCTATATCTGATACTGCTGGAGACTAATTGGTAGATTTCGTTCGCAATCTGTTCAGGTCACGAGTTGATTCGCCAGGCTTCACCTTCTCGCGACCGCTCGTAGTACTCCAAAGCGACGACTGGGGACGTGTCGGCGTACGCGACCGCGCAGGCTATGAGCAGATACGTTCAGCCGGCCTCAGGTTGGGAGAGCACCCCTACGATCTCTATACATTGGAATCCGCTGACGACGTGAACGCGGTCACCGCGTTGCTAATGCGCCATCACGATTCCGCTGGGAGGCCGCCCTGCCTGGTGTTGAATGTTTGTACCGCTAATCTCGATTTCAATAGCATGCGCGCCGAAGGATATCAGGCTGCGAAATTCCTCTCACTGAGCAAAGGCTTGCCGGGTAGCTGGTCCCGGCCGGGATTGTTCGAGGCCTATCGCAAGGGAATTGAGCAACAGGCGTTCTACCCTGCATTGCACGGAATGAGCCACTCCTGTCCGGTAGCATTTGAGAATGCGCTTGCGGGCGGTGGCGAACGAGCGCGGTTGCTACGTTTGCTTTGGGAGGCCGAGACGCCCTACATCTACTGGCGTATGCCCTGGGTCGGTTACGAATACTGGAATCCAGAAAAGCCCCGCGCCGGCTTTCTCGCTGCCAATCATCAAGGGAAGTTGATTGACCAGGCTGTCCAAAACTTCTCCGATCTCTTCAACATCCGCCCTGCTTCGGCCTGCGCTCCCGGCTACCGCGCAAATCGCGACACTCATCAGGCGTGGGCGCGAGCAGGAATTCACGTAGCAGAAAGTGGTACGGGTAGCGGCTTGCGCGCGCCGCACATGGATGATCTCGGAATCCTCCATCTCTATCGGACGATTGACTTCGATCCCAGCCAGCGTGAACTGGATATGGACAAGTACCTGGAAGTCGCTCGGGTCTGCTTTTCGCGAGGGCTTCCACTGATCGTTTCCGTTCATTCCATCAATTTTCATTCGACGCTGAAGGACTTTCGCACGCCGACCATTGCAGCCCTCGACCAGCTTTTGCAGGCCCTGGAGTCGCAATACCCGGAACTGTTGTATGTGCACGATGAAGACCTCTATGAAATCGTTACACACGGAGTATTTCGCAGTCGCACGACAAAGATTCCGATCACAGTCCGCCGCCAGGAATGGAGCACACGGCTTGCGGCTCAGGGAGCAGTATGAGCACGGCGCCGCGTTCCGTGGTACTCGTCACCGTTGATTGTTTGCGCGCCGACCATGTAGGACATTTGGGGTACACGCGTCCGACCACGCCTTTTCTGGACTGTCTGGCGGAGGAAAGCATGGTGTTCCGCAACGCGATTGCCGCCGGAGCACCTACTTACTACTCGCTGCCTGCTCTTTTGGCCTCGCGCTATCCCCTGGCTTTAGGGCGCGACTTGATCGGGATCGCACCCGGTGAAAGTACAGTTGCTTCCGTGCTTCAGGAATACGGATTTGCAACCGCAGCGTTCACGGCGGGCAATCCTTACATCAGCGCGCAGTTCGGCTACGATCAGGGGTTTGAAGTGTTCTGCGACTTTCTTCGCGGGCACGAATTAGACCAGTCGGAACACGTTAAGGAGAGTGCCAGATTTCACAGCCGCGCAAACCATTTTATTTCGAAGATGTGCCATTCGGTTCCTGCGCTAGGGTCGGCTTACGACGAATTTTATTTTCGCTATTGTCAATTGCAATCAAATGGGAAGGATGGCTCGCTGGACAGCCTTCGGCGATTCCCCTCGGCTGACGTCATCGTGGAGCGCGCGATCAACTGGCTTAGCGAGAACTCTGGTAAGCCTTTTTTCCTGTGGCTGCATTTCATGGACCCTCACGCACCATACTTCCCCAAGCCAGAGGCGCTGCAAATGATGGGGGATGGCCAGATCACAGCAAGGGAGGCCCTGTACCTGAACTCATACTGGGCCAGAAGCAGGATCAGCCAACAGCGTCTCTACGGAAAGCGGGACGACATCATCAAACTTTATGACGCGGGCATCAGGTGGGCAGATGAACAGATCCGGAGATTGACGGAAAAACTAATTGACTTGAACGTTTGGGACAAATGTCTGCTAGCGGTGACTGCTGATCATGGGGACGAATTCCTGGATCACGGAGGGCGTTTTCACACTCCCGTAAAACTGACAGACGAACTGATTCATGTTCCGCTGTTACTGCGAGTGCCAGGCTCGCCTCACGTTGAAATCGAAGAAACAATGAGTCTCATCGACTTTGCGCCAACGTTGCTGGATATTACGCAAATCCCCTCCCCTGCGGATTTTCGAGGCAGAAGTTGCTTGCCGAAAAAGGGAAGTTCTTGGGGAAAACGTCCGGTGATCGCTGAAGCCGTTTTTGGATGTTCGAACCCCTTCCATTCGCAAAACCGTGAGGGGCCGAGAATTCTGGCGGTGCAAAACGGCAACTACAAACTCGTGATTGATTTCTCGTCCGGCGCTGACCAGTTCTTTGACCTGCAATGTGACCCAGGTGAGCGGCAGTCGCTTCCTCCGCAAACGGCGAAATCGCCTCGGAAGCAGCTTCTCGAGTCCGCCAGGCGGCATGTGGTGGAATCTCATCAGTCACGGGATTTCGACAGACGTACTGCAGCAATGCTGCGTGACCTGCGTCTAGAATGGGCGCAATCATCGCGGCAGAGTCTTGGGAACTGATTCCCGAGCGGAGTGTGCATGCAGCCAATCCGGATCCTGATAGACAGCTTTGCCGACGCCGGCCTGCTCAATGCTCAAATGGGGAATGCGCGCGAGATCATTTACCGCCTCGATCCCGATATCTTTCACGTGAGCACGTTCGTGCTGGGGCAGGCGGACCCTCGCATCGTTGCTCGTAAAAATACGCGGCTGATCCAGCTTCCGCAACGTAGGCAAACCGTAAGAATTCTTTCGGAATTCCTGGTTGGATCGCACGAATTGCTCTTCTACATGAAGGCGTCTCCTGCGAGCAAATGGTATTCCAGCCTGCGCAAGAAGTGGCGCGACCGCCGCACGACTGTCGGCACTATCGAATCGCAGTGCATTTTTAAGATGGAGCCGGGCGTTCTGCCGGAAGCGATCCAGTTGTGGGAGGAGACCATTCTGCGCTGCGATCATTTGTACAGCAACTCGGCCTTCGTCAAGCGCTCGCTGCAACTGCAGTATGGGCGCAACAGCGACGTGATCCCAACCGGAGCAGACACACGCTTCTACACGCCGGTATGGGAGCGCACGTCAAACGCGCGGCCGCGCGTTCTGTTCGCCGGTTCGCTGTGTCGCCGGAAACACCCTGAAGTTGTGCTCACCGCAGCGGCACAATTTCCACACGCAGATTTCACACTGGTGGGCGAAGGTCATATGCGCAAGGAATTGGCGACGCGAATTGCGAACAAAGGCCTTCGTAACGTCGCGTTAACTGGAGCGTTGGGCCCGGTGGCGCTGCGCGACCAGTATCGCAGTGCGGATATTTTCTTGCTCCCTTCTACGTTCGAAGGGTCCCCAAAAGTCGTGGTGGAAGCGGCTGCGTGCGGATTACCGGTAATTATCCGAGACTCATACAGGGCTGAGACAGTGATTCATGGAGTGACGGGATTTCAGGCAGCCTCGAACGAAGAGATGTTTTCCTACTTGCGGTTACTGCTTGACGAGCCAGCACTGCGGGAACGACTCGGTAGAGCGGGGCGAGAGCACAGCACGAAGTTCGATTGGGACTGCATTACGGCGCAATGGGCTACAGCATTTGCGGAACTGACACGCAACAGACGGCTCAGGGCGGCCTCTTGAGCGCGGCACACCCAAGTCCTGTGGCTGCTGACGTGCCGCAATTAGCATCCCCTCTGCGGCGGGAAGTCCGGCCTTTACGCGTGCTCACGCTTACTCCTTTTTATCCGAACGTTACCAATCCAACCCTGGGCTGTTTCATTGCTGAGGTGTTGCCCTTCACTCAGCAGATGGGAATATCAAATGAGGTAATCGCAGTTCGGCCGTTTCACCGGGGCCAGGTTCTTGCCGAAGCTTCAAGCATTGCGTGTGAGTGGAAACGATTCCTCTGTGTGCCTGGAAATCTGGGGCTGCCGGTTGCGGGCGATTTTCTGGCACGCAGGCTGCTTGACAGCGTAACCAAGCTGCACCGGACCAGACATTTCGGCCTCATTCACGCGCACGGGGCTCTGCCATGCGGATACGCCGCGGCAATTCTCCGCGAAAAACTCGGCATCCCATTCGTCGTTTCGGTGCACGGACTCGATGTGTTCTCCGAGCGTCAAGCCGGAAAGCTGCTTGGAGGTTGGTGCCGACGCGTCTCTGAACGCGTCTATGGCTCCGCGCGCTCCATAATCTGCATTAGCGAAAAGGTGCGAGACACGCTCGCAGACGAGTCCGCGAAAACCACCGTGATTCACAATGGTGTCGATGCCTTGATGTTTTCACCGGGGGAGGAGCAGAAATCGCCACTTGTAATTCTGAGTGTCGGCAATCTGATTGCCACCAAAGGTCACGCGTCGTTGTTGCGGTCTCTTGCTCAGGTGCTGCCGGATGCCCCCGACAGCGAGCTTCAAATCATTGGCGACGGCCCGGAGCGCTCGTCTCTATCGCGACTCGCCGAACGCTTGGGAATTAGCAACCGAGTTCTTTTTTTAGGGCAACAGCGTCGTGAAGCAGTAGCGAAGGCGATGAAGCGTTGTGCAGTCTTTGCCCTTCCCAGCAGCTATGAAGGGTTAGGCTGCGTCTATTTAGAGGCCATGGCTTCAGCAAAGCCCGCGATTGCATGCCAGGGGCAAGGCATCGACGAGCTCATCGAGCACGGAGTTAACGGCCTTCTGGTGCGGCCGCAAGATGGGGAGCAGTTAAGCAATGCCCTAAGAATGCTCCTGCAGAATCAGGGCCTCCGCGACCGCATTGGAAGCGCGGCACGCAGTACGGTGCTCCATGGGCACACTTTGGAACATCAGGCCGCGCAGCTGGACCGTCTTTATCGCGGGTGTGTGGCATGAGCCGGCGCGTGGTGATTCTCACCGAAATTATTGCGCCTTATCGGATTCCAGTGTTTAACGTACTTGCCACGCGAAGTGAAATCGATGTTCACGTCATTTTCCTCTCCAGGACCGACCGCTCCATGCGTGACTGGCGCGTCTATGAGGATGAAATACGGTTCTCTTACGAAGTACTTCCCTGCTGGAGGAGAAGAGTTGGAAAATACAACTTCCTGCTGAACTCCAGCGTGACCACCGCATTGCGGAGGGCCAACCCGGATGTCCTCGTCTGCGGAGGATACAACTATCTGGCGGCGTGGCAGGCGATGAACTGGGCCAACCGCAACCGAGTTGAGTTTCTTCTGTGGTGCGAAAGCACCGCACAGGACCGCCGTGGCCGACATTCGCTGGTTGAATGGCTGAAAAGGAAGTTCTTGCACAATTGCGATGGCTTCGTCGTACCCGGACACTCGGCGCTCGAATACTTGAAGCAATTTGCCTCTCCCCAGCAGAAAATTTTCCTTGCCCGCAACGCAGTAGACATCGACCTCTTTGCCGCAAAGGAACAGCAAATTCGGCGAACCGCAGATCGGCTGCGTGGCGAGCTTGCACTCCCTGCGAGATATTTCCTCTTTGTGGGCCGCTTGGTCCGCTCAAAAGGCGTCGTGGACCTGATCGAGGCTTACAGCGATTTGAACCCAGAGTTACGCTCGCAGATCAGCTTAGTGTTCGCCGGCGATGGTCCGTTGCGCGCTGAACTTGAGGCGCTCGCGCGGGACATCTATCCCGGTTCAGTGCATTTTGCCGGTTTTGTTCAACGCGATGAATTGGCCAACTATTATGCGCTGGCAGAATGCCTGGTGATGCCGACCCATACTGATCCCTGGGGCCTGGTTGTAAACGAGGCGATGGCGTGCAGCCTACCGGTGATCTGCACTAACGTAGCCGGTTGTGCCGAAGACCTGGTACGTGAAAATGGAATTCGCGTGGCTCCGGGTGATGTTCGCCAACTCTCGGAAGCAATGCGCACTATGGCTACCGATGCCGATCTTCGGCGGTACATGTCTCGAGAGAGCGTCAGGCTGATCCAGAATTACTCGCCTGAAGCTTGTGCCGCAGGGATCGCAGAAGCGGCGGTTACCTCAGGAGCGCATCTCCATGCGTGATATGCGATCAAAGGAACTGATGATCCTGCTCGGGGGAGTTCTGACCGTGGGCTTGTTGCTGCTCGCAGGCCCCGGATATCTGGCTAATTACTCTGTATTAGGCGCCATGATTCTCGCTCAGATAATGTTCCTGGCGCTTTCGCGCTATCGGAAAGCGTTTTTTCCGTTGCTGGTCCTAATGTTCCTGTGCGCCAGTATTTCCACTCCATATCAAATGGCTTTCCTCTATGCACGCTGGTTAATACTCGGTTTCGGTGCCGTCGCCGGTGTGGCAGTCTACATGAAGGATCGCAACCACTACTTTGGCACCTTTCACCTCGTGGCATTTTTCTGCGTCGTCTCAGCAATTGTTTCTGCGTTAGTGTCTGCTTATCCAGAGGAAGCGATCCTGAAAGCGCTGAGCCTGGCCATTTTGTTCGTCTATGCAGGTTTCGGAGGCCGCGCAGCCGGAGCAATGTCGCAGCCAGAGCTGTTTTTTCGCAGGCTGCTGGTGGGTTGCGAGATTCTTACGGTCTTTACTGCAATTTCCTACTTCGCATTTCGGTGGGAGTTTTTTGGAAATCCGAACTCGCTGGGTGCAGTAATGGCGGTGGCTGTCATTCCTATGATGCTTTGGGGTCTCATTTCTGCTGGAACTGTTGGAGCGCGCCGACGCTTGGGTGCAGAGCTCGCACTTGCCGTGCTGCTGTTGATGAACAGCTTTGCCAGAGCTGCTATCGGCGCGGCACTGGTATCCTGCGTCCTTCTGTGTCTTGGAACGCGGCAGTACCGGCTGCTGGCTAAAGGTATCGCCGCCAGCCTGCTGCTGGCTGTCGCTGCAGCAACCTTCGTTCCGCAACCGGCGGATGCTCCCCTGTGGACTGGCTCAGAGGCGATTGGGTCCATGTTCTTGTACAAAGGACACGAGGACGGCGGGATTATGGAATCGCGGCGGGGAGTGTGGGGCCAGACCTGGGACGTTATAAAAGAGAATCCGTGGTTCGGCAGCGGCTACGGCACCAGCGTTACCACCAGCGACATGACCAAAATGGCTTTCGCCAAGAACCACATAGATTCGTGGGTAATCCGGGAGCACGGTAACAGTTATCTTGCCATCACCGAATGGGTAGGCCTGTTAGGCGTCGTTCCTTTTTTCTGCCTGGTGCTCCTGGCGATACGCAACTTGGCCGCCGTTTTTTTCTGGATGCGCCGCACGGGCGACTACTTTTCCCCGGCTGTTCCGGCGGCGGCGGTGGTCATAGCCGGCCTTGTTCATGCGACTTTTGAGGACTGGATGTTTGCGGTTGGATATCACGTTTGTGTCTTCTTCTGGAGCATTGCATTCATTCTGGTCGATCTCGTGCCGCGTCCGTCCGCAGTTTACGCAGATATGCCGTTCAGCATCGCCGATCAGCAGTTTCAAACCGCGCCCGCGGCCTCGGTTCCGTAATGCACATCTTCTTGAATGCCCTCGGCGCCAGTACAGCCAGCGGATTGACGTATCTGCGCAATGTACTGCCCTACTTGGAACAACGTGCCGACACCCGCACCACCATTGCCGCCAACCCGTTTGTACAAGCAGAATTCAAGTGCTTACGCAACATAGCCTTTTTAGAGATACTCGGCTTGCGCGGCGCGGCACGGCGGTTCTGGTTTGAGCAGATGCGGCTGCCTACTCTGATACGGCAGGTCGACGCGGAAGTGCTGATCTCCGCCGGTAATTTTGCGGTGCGCAACTCGCCGGTCCCGCAAATCCTGCTCAGCGGCAATTCGCTTTACACCTCGGATGATTTCTATCGTGACTTGCGTTCCCGGCATGAATACGGAATGTGGCTCGACACCCGAATAAGAGCGTTCGTCGCCAGGAAGTCTGTTACCTGGGCCGATTGCACGGTGGCGCCTACGCAGGCATTCGCGCAGGAATTGCAGCGCTGGACAGGTCAAAAGGTCTCCAGCATTCACCACGGCTTTGACCGGGATATTTTCTTTTCAGATAAAACGAGATTGCCTCCAGAAACTCGATCCAAACTGGATGCAACGCAAAATGATCTCAAACTGCTGTATGTGACCCATTACAACTACTTCCGTAATTTTGAAACGCTGTTTCGGGCGTTGCCCCTAATTCGCGAAAAGCTGGGTGGACGAAATGTGCGCCTGTTCTTGACCTGCAAGCTGCAGGATGGCGAAAATCCCGGCTCATACAAAACAAAGGCAGCGCGGGGCTTGGTTCGGCAGCTGGGAATCGAAAGAGAAGTCGTCGAACTCGGCGCGATTCCCTACCGGCAATTGCACCAGGTGTATCGCGCCTGCGACGTTTACGTTACTTCCTCGTATGCGGAAACATTTGCTCACCCGGTGGTTGAGGCGCAAGCCAGCGGACTGCGCATCGTAGCGTCTGACCTTCCAGTGCATCGGGAGGTTGCTGGCGATTCGGCACTGTACTTTTCGCGTTTTTCGCCGCAGGAAATTGCCCTTTGCGTACTGCAAGCCGCTAGTGCCGGCAGCTTCACCCAACTTTCCAAGCCAGCGTCACCGGTGAAATTCTCCTGGGGCAGCCATGTGGACCAACTGATTACACTCGCCAGCCAGCTCTCTCCACGACGGCTTGCAGCTTGATTTGAAGATTGCCGGTGAAGCAAGCCGGCCTCACGCAGAGCTTACGTAAAGGCTGTCAGCCGCGTATAGCAAAGGCGGGAAGTTACGGCTTAGTTGTCGCAGCGCATGTGACGTTCTCACCAGCGCGCGATATCTTCTTGGCAGAAAGCGGAAATCGCTTTTTTGCGCGTTGAGGGAAAAGTAGCCGTCCACCGATAATCGCGCCGATCCCATGATCGCCTTAAAAACAGACCTCAACTCGCTTGGGCGCCAGTAGCGCACGTCAAAATCTTGCCCCTCCCGAAAAGCTCGCCGTGCCTGGTGATAAAGGCAGCGCAGGCCAAAGGCGTTGGGCATCTGCACGCGATATTCTCCGCCAGCACTTAGTACTCGGCGAATTTCACCCAGTGTGAGGCGCACGTTGTCACGCGAGAGGTGCTGCAGAACGCTGTAGGAATAAACCTGCCGAAAAGTTCCGTCAAGAAACGGTAAGAAGCGGCCGTCGGCTACGACAAAATCCGCATGCACAGCCAACTGTGAAGCAACACGCCGCGCAGCGCGGATGCTTTTGAGCGATGGATCAATGCCGATAGTACGATATCCGAGACGCGCCGCGGCCAGGCACCACCTGCCCCAGTTGCAGCCAATCTCCAGGAAAAGTTCCTGATTGCTGCGCGGCAGTTGCAATTCGGGGATTGGATACTCCTTGAGATGCCCCACCAGGTGCTGGTACAGCGAACCATTAGTCGCGCCGATCGCCCGGTTGACGAATGGATCGATCTTCCCCGGTTGAACGTCGAATTGAGGCAGAGACGCTTCGTCCCTGGTCTCCGCGACCCGCAGTGAGCGCTCGCCTTCCACGTGCGTCTGATCAGCCTCACCCAGCAAGAGAATGGGGATTCCCTCCACGATTGCATATTCGTGACCATTTGCGCAGAGCAAGCGCTTGCAGTCGCAGCGTAGTGGAAGCTTGTCTCTGGGGCAAACCAGGAGTGTCAGTATGTCTCCAGTAAGAGTTGCGGGAGACTTTGTCATGGCTGAGAACTGACGGAGGCGGGCATCTGCTTCCTCTCGATCGATCCTACAGGCGCGAGAATAGATCATCGCAAAGACTCTTCCGAGTACAAAGTTGTGCACTCCCACCGCGTTTTCCGCAAGGCACTTTTCATTAAGATGACCACAGATGCTGGAGCTCGTCCAAGCCTTGGAGGCGACGCAGGTGGCGGCCGAAGCGTGAGCACAATATTGGATAGTGTTCCGGGGCTGATTTATTGCGGCTTGCAAGCGGTGCAGAAGTCTCACACCAAAGCAAGAACTTACAAGAAGAAAGTAGCTGCCTAATTATGTGCGGCATTAGCGGGCTCGCAAATTGGGGTAATCGCGAAACATTGGCGCGCATGTCTGCGGTACAAGCGCACCGCGGGCCGAATGACAGCGGCCTCTGGGACCACCGCTCGCCAGACGGTTCTTACATCGGTCTTGGCAGCCGCCGTCTTTCCATTCTCGACCTCTCCGCCGACGGGCACATGCCGATGTCGAACGAGGACGGCACCATCTGGATCACCTACAACGGAGAAATCTACAACTTTGCCGACTTGCGTCGCGAGTTGGAGAGCAAAGGCCACCGCTTCTCATCGCATACCGACACTGAGGTCATCGTTCATCTTTACGAAGAAGTGGGCCAGGATTGCGTCTCTCGGCTGAATGGCATGTTTGCGTTCGCGATCTGTGATTTGCGGGGCAGCACGCCTCTGCTGTTCATGGCGCGCGATCACTTCGGCATAAAGCCTTTTTATTACACCAGCCGGGACCGGCGATTTGCTTTTGCCTCTGAAGCCAAGGCGTTGTTGGAAATTCCAGAGGTCGAAGCGCGAATCGATTTGCTGGCACTTGACCAATATCTATCGTTCCTGTGGGTGCCCGATCCCAAAACGCTGTTTGAGGGTATCTGCAAACTTCCGGCAGGGCATACGGCGACGTTTCGCGATGGACAGCTCGAGATTTCGCAATACTGGGATTTAAGTTTTCCCCCAAACGGACACGAGTTCCGCTTCTCGGAAGAAACTCTGGCGTATGAAATACGCGAGCGTTTCCGTCATTCGGTTGAGCGACAACTGGTCAGCGAGGTGCCGCTGGGCGCGTTCCTGAGCGCGGGTCTGGATTCCTCCAGCATCGTGGCCATGATGAATCGAAGCGCAAAGAAGCCAATTCGCACTTACACGATTACTTTCCCGCAAGAATATCGAAAAGGGGAGAACACGCTCGACGATCCTCGCGTGGCAGCGCGGCTGGCCCGCCAGCTGGGATGCGAACACCAGCAGATCATGGTCGAGCCAGACATCGCTGCCCTTCTGCCAAAGCTCTGCTGGCACATGGACGAGCCGACTGCAGATCCAGCCATCATTACTGCGTACTTGGTTTCCCGCGAGGCAAGCCGTGACGTAACCGTACTGCTTTCCGGCGTGGGTGGCGATGAGCTTTTTGCCGGCTACCGCAAGTATGCAGCCCATTCCTGGGCAAATATTTACGCGAGAATTCCAGCTCTTTTCCGTCACCCTGCGGAAGCTATCGTTTCCAGGTTGCCCAGCCTGCGTGGGACGAGCGCCAAAGGTCATCTCCGGCTCATCAAGAAGATGATGCGCAGCGCAGCCCTTCCGCCGCAGGAGCGCTTCATCCGAAACTGCACATACCTGGATCCCTCGCAGCGGGCGAACATCTACACGCGGGCTTTGCAAAATGAAATCGAATGTGTCGATGCGGACCGCGTGCACCGAGGCGCTTTCGAGAATGTCGCCCGTGCCGATTTCTTGAACCAGATGCTCTATCTGGATACGAAGATTTTCATGACCAGTCTGAATCTGACTTACAACGACAAAATGAGCATGGCCTGTTCGGTCGAGGTCCGGGTGCCATTTTTGGACCGGGAACTGGCGGAGTTTGTCGCCTGGAACGTGCCCCCGGAGTTGAAGTTGAAGGGCGTCCTCCAGCCGACCACGAAGCACATTTTTCGAAAAGCCATGGAAGATGTCCTTCCCGAAGAAGTTCTTCGCCAGCCAAAAGCTGGATTTGCAGCGCCCATTGATTACTGGCTGGCTAACGACTTGAGTGAAATGACGGATGATCTTTTGTCGGAGACGCGAGTCCGGGATCGAGGCCTGTTCCGCCCTGAGGCGGTGCGAAAACTGGTCAAAGAACATCGCGACGGCCGGCAAGACAGGTCGATGCAGATTTGGCAATTTCTCACGCTGGAGCTGTGGATGCAAAACTTCATCGACCGCTCATCAAGCCGAATTGCACTCGAAGATACGCAGGCGGCGATTGCATGAAGCAACTTCTGCAAAGCGCTCGCACTGGCGAGATCAGCGTCGCGGAAGTGCCGTCTCCTCGGGTCCTGCCCGGCTGCGTGCTGGTGCGTATTGCAGCATCTCTGGTATCGGCCGGAACTGAGCGGGCGTCATCAGAATTCGCCTCGAAAGGGTTGCTGCAGAAGGCGAAGTCACGCCCGGATCTGGTTCGCGAGGTGGTAAACAAAGTTCGGCGCGATGGCTTGTTCTCAGCCGTTGCCGCCGTACGTAGCCGCCTCGATCAGCCGATTGCTTTGGGATACAGCAGTGCAGGCACGATCGCAGAAGTCGGGGAAGGAATTAATGATTTGCAGGTTGGAGACCGCGTCGCTTGCGCCGGAGCAAATTTCGCCGTCCATGCGGAATTCGCTTGTGTGCCACGCATGCTGGTCGCCAGAATCCCGTCTGCAGAAGTGGAGTTCGAGAGCGCTGCATTTACCACGCTCGGGGCAGTTGCCATTCATGGCGTACGCGCGGCTGAAGTTAAGCTTGGCGATATTGTCGCCGTGATTGGATTGGGTCTGCTTGGCCAAATCACTCTCCAGGTGCTTAACGCAGCCGGATGCCGGGCCATTGGATTGGATCCAATACAGGAACGCTCGGACCTCGCCGCAAGAATGGGCGCGCTCGCGGCCACGGCATCAGAGGCGGAGTTCCGCGACCTTTGCCATCAGCACTCAGCCGGGCATGGCGTCGATTCCATCCTGATAACCGCTGAAACCGGGAGCTGCGGCCCAGTGAATCTAGCGTCCGCAGTGGCACGCGACAAAGGAATTGTGGTCGCGGTGGGTACGGTTGGGATGGACTTGCAGCGCAAGCTCTACTACGAAAAGGAACTCGACTTTCGCGTGTCGCGTTCTTACGGCCCCGGCCGCTACGACGCCGCTTTCGAGCAAAAAGGACGCGATTATCCGATCGGGTATGTGCGCTGGAGCGAGACCCGGAATATGGAAGCCTTTCTGCAGCTTCTCGCAGACGGCAAGGTGAACATGCGCCCGCTGATTACGCATTCGTTTGCTATCGAAAATGCAATTGCGGCGTATGAGTTGATAACTGGACGCGTGCAATCCTCGCATCTTGGAATTTTGATCAGCTATCCAAGCGAAGTAGTACGCCCGACGCAGCGGATAGAAATTAGCCATGGCAAACGTATCCGCGATGCAAGCGCACAAGTTCGAGCCGGAGTTCTCGGCGCCGGAGGTTTCGCTCAAGGGATACTCATTCCTGCGATGATGCAGTCGCAGAAGACCACACTGGTGGGGCTGTGCACCTCCAGTGGAGCGCGCGCCCATGCTGCGGCTGCAAAATTTGGCTTCGCGTTCTGCACCAGCGACGAGCAGCAGATCTACTTCGATCAGACGATCAACACGGTCGTCATCGCCACTCGTCATCATTTACACGCGCAGCAGATTGTTCGGGCGCTCGAATCAGGCAAACACGTTTTTTGTGAAAAACCCCTGTGCCTGACTGAGGACGAACTTTCAATAATCCAAGACGCCTACCAGCAGTGCGGCGGGCGAGAGCTGATGGTGGGCTTCAACCGCAGGTTTGCTCCTCTGGCGCAGAGAATGAAAGCCTTCCTTGGGCACGTGATCGGACCATTCGTGATGCACTATCGCGTTAACGCTGGTGGATTACCAAATGATCATTGGATCAACGACCCCGAGCAGGGAGGCGGACGCATTCTCGGTGAGGTCTGCCATTTCGTTGATCTCCTGTCGTTCCTGTGCAGCGCGACGCCGGAAGCGGTCCATGCGCAGGCAGTTTCGTCCGCTGCGGGCGAGCAGGACGTAGAGATCACGATCCGATTCGACGACGGCTCATTGGGATCTATTTCCTACATTTGCAATGGCGATCGTGCCTTTTCAAAGGAGCGCATAGAAATTTTTGGCGGAGGCTGCGTGGCTGTGCTCGATGACTTCCGGCGACTGGAACTTGTAAAGGGTGGCCGGAAGAAAGTGCTCCGTTCGTGGCTGAAGCAGGACAAAGGACACGTGGCGGAATGGAAAGCTTTTGCGGAATGCGTCGCCTCTTGCAGCCCCGCGCCCATTTCGTTCGAAGAAATCACCGCCGCCACCCTGGCCACTATTCGGATTGCCGAGTCGCTCCGGTCTGGCCGGGAGGAAAAAGTGATAGCTCGTGCGCCGCACAGCTTTGCCGCCACACTCGTCTCATGACTTCCCCGAGGGCACTCACGCAATGTTGATCCTGGGCTTAAACATGTTTCACGCGGACGCATCGGCAGCGATCATTCAGGACGGGAAAGTTCTGTTCGCGATTGCCGAGGAGCGGATTAACCGCGTGAAACATTACGCCGGCTTTCCTGCGCTGGCGATTCAAGCTTGCCTGAACGCGGCGGGCGCCAAAGTCAATGACATTGACCACGTCGCGGTTGGCCAGGACAGCGATGCGAATCTTGCCGAGAAAGTCCGCTACGCAATTGCTAACCCCGCCAAACTACTTAACTTCATTCAGCTACGGCGACGCAAGCAGGAAATGCGCGATGTGCGGCAGCTCATTGCCAGGGCGCTCGACTGCGATCTTCAGAAACTTTGCTTTCAGGAACATCATCTCGAACACCACATCGCGCACATCGCCAGCGCATACTATTGCTCACCCTGGGAGGAATCGGCTGGCTTCAGCTATGACGGTTCAGGAGATTTCGTCTCTACCATGATGGCCCATTGCCGCGGAAACGAGATCAAAGTCCTAGACCGGATTTTTCTTCCGCACTCTCTCGGCAGCTTCTACACCATGATTTGCGAGTTCATCGGTTACAACAAATACGGGGACGAGGGCAAAGTCATGGGGGTTGCGCCCTATGGCCGCGATACCTACTGCGACCAGATTCGCGATCTGCTGATGACTGCCGACTCCGGATTTGAACTCGCGCTCGACTTTTTCAAACCGCTGGGCAGCAATGAAGGCATGCAGATCAAGCCCGATGGCACCGTGCAACTGGCAAGACACTTCTCCAGCCGCATGGCTCAATTGTTCGGGCCGCCGCGTGAGCCGGAGTCAGAAATCACCCAGCGGGACATGGACCTCGCCTATGCCATGCAACACTGTTTCGAGGAAGTCTTCTTTCACCTGCTGAATAAACTGCACAAACAGGTCCCGCTGGAAAATCTGGCGATGGCCGGTGGCTGCGCGTTAAACAGCGTGGCCAACGGAAAACTGTTTACCCGCACACCATTTCGGCATACATGGATCCAACCGGCAGCCGGGGACGAAGGCCTGGCTATCGGCGCGGCTCTGCATACATATCACGCGGTCCTGAAACTGCCTCGCGACTTTGTTATGAAACATTCTTATCTTGGTCCCGAGTTTTCAGAGGCGCGAATCGAATCTGCTCTGAGAAGTGCAGGAATGAAATATGCGAAGTTCGAGCGACGGCCGTTGCTCGAGACCGTTGCGGCGAGAATTGCGCAAGGCGACGTTGTCGGCTGGTTTCAGGGAAGAATGGAATGGGGCCCGCGTGCGCTTGGGAACCGCTCGATTCTTGCGCATCCCGGCCTACCCAACATGAAGGACGTGCTCAACGCGCGCATCAAACGGCGTGAATGGTTTCGTCCGTTTGCGCCTTCAATTCTTGAGGAGCGGCAGGCAGAGTACTTCGAGCACGATCATCCTTCGCCGTTCATGCTGCACGTTTACAAGATCAGAGCTGAAAAGCGCAGCCGCCTATGCGCAGTAAATCATGTGGACGATACTGGCCGGCTGCAAAGCGTCAGCCGCGACGAGAATCCGCTGTACTACGATTTGATTCGCGAGTTCGACCGGCAGAGCGGTATTCCTGTGATATTGAATACCAGCTTCAACGAGAATGAGCCGATCGTTTGCGAACCTGAGCAGGCCATCAGTTGCTTTAAGCGGACCAAAATGGACGCAATCGCGGTGGGCCCATTTTTTGCTTTGAAGTCCGAGAATTGAAATGGCGGCGCAGGCGCTCTCACTTCCGGTAGCACAAAAGGGCATCAAGATCATGCCGATTGCCGCTTTCCCAAAGATGCGCGCACTGGCTTGGGATGGCGATCTCCTCTACGCTTCGCGCGGCTATAGCGTGGTTTCCGCCCGGATGAACGGCAGTGAAATCAAATGGGCCAATGCCGGTCATTACCGGCCAGAGTGGTGGCGGGAGCTGAGCAGCCAACATGCGCTTAGTTTCCGTTTGGTCCGCGACGGTTTCCACGCGCTGGCGACCACGGCTGAAGGCAATCTGGTCGCTGCCGTCCCCGGAGCAATCGTCACTTTGCGCCGGGGAGAAACAGAATTTCGTGTCACCCATCGACTGCTGCGCGGGACACGGCCTTTGCACATTGCCAGTGCTCCCGATGGCCGGGTTTTCTGGGGAGAATACTTCGACAATTCTCATCGCGACGAGGTTCATATCTATGCCTCATCGGATGGCGGGCTTACGTGGAATGTCGAGTACACGTTCAGCGTGGGTTCAATTCGCCACGTGCATAACATCATTTATGACCGCTGGGAGAATTGCCTATGGATTTTCACTGGCGACTACGGACGCGAGTGCCGAATCCTGCGCGCGTCCCCGGATTTCAGCCGGGTTGATGAAGTTCTTAGCGGAAACCAGCAGGCGAGAGCAGTTGCAGCTGTAATCGTGAGAGATGGCGTATTCTTCGCGTCTGACACACCCCTGGAGCAGAACTACATCTATTTCGTCGATCGCAGCGCCCGTGTGCAAAGACTTACCGCGATACCAAATTCGTCGATTTACGCGTGTAGAAACAGCAACGGAATATTTTTTTCGACGATGGTCGAGCCGAGCCGCGTAAACCGCAGCCGCATGGTAACCGTCTTCGGCAGCAGCAACAGCGACCACTGGGACCGGCTCGCGGAGTGGTCTAAAGACCAGTGGCCGATGAAATTCTTCCAGTATGGAAACGCGTTCCTTCCCGATGGACACAACAGCACAGACCTGGTTGCGGTTAGTACGATCGGGGTCAATGACGCGGACCTGAGAACCAGCATTTGGCGGACGATTGTCGTTTGAACAACGAATTGACCAACCAGGTTCTCGCAGCCGTGGCGGCGCGCTTGCGATGCTATAGTCGGGCCAGTTCCTCATGCCCGCATTTGGCAAACTGAATTACTACCGCCGCGTATTCCGCGCCTATCTTTTTCCCGGCCAGAGCCAGCTCAATTTCTGGCATGATGCCGCCGAGTTGAATTCTCGAGCCTCGGTCAACTCTCTTGGCGAGTACTTCATGAATTTCGCGCTCAAGGCTGAGTACCCAGGGCCCAGCGATTCCGATGGAATTCCGCTACTCAACTATCACGGCAGCATCGGTTTGCAGTACAACCCTATTGCCATCGCGCAATGGGGCTTGGGCAACTTCAACCTTTACCGAAAAACTCGCGCGTCGAGATCCGGTCGCAAGTTCATTCTCGCCAGTGACTGGCTCTGCAATCACCTGCAGCCGAACCGTGAAGGCATTCACACCTGGAACCATAACTTTGATTGGGATTATCGCGAGAAGTTGAGCGCGCCCTGGTATTCAGCGCTGGCGCAAGGCCAGGGAATCTCGCTGCTGGTGCGGGCCCATGCTGAAACCGGAGATGCCAGGTACATGAGGGCCGCACATTTGGCCTTTCGTAGTTTCCTGGCCGGCACGGCGTGTGGCGGCGTCGCCTTCAAAGATGCTGAGGGCAATGTCTGGTTCGAAGAGTATGTGGTGAGTCCGCCAACGCACATACTGAACGGTTTTCTCTGGGCGGCATGGGGAGTGTACGACTTTTTTCTTGCCACCGGATCGAGCGAAGCAGTCTCCCTGTTTGCACAGGCAGTCGCAACCCTCCGAGCGAACCTTCACCACTACGATCTGGGCTTCTGGTCTCTCTATGAGCAGTCGGGGACAATGCTCCCGATGATTGCCAGTCCCTTCTATCACAAGCTGCACATCACGCAGCTACGGGTGATGCACAGGATTACGCAGGAAGAATTTTTCAACGATTACGCCAGCCATTGGGAGAAGTATGCGCGCAGCCGCTCCAAGCGTACTCGCGCCCTCTGCTACAAAGGCGCATTCAAACTCTGCTACTACTGAGGCCGGCGCTGAAGATCCTTTACATCTCGCAATACTTCCCTCCGGAAATCGGCGCGCCCGCAGCACGCGTCTCTGAGCTGTCGCGGTATTGGGTCCAGGCGGGACACAAGGTGACGGTTCTCACTGGATTCCCAAACCATCCCGATGGAGTTGTCCGCCCGGAATATCGCAGGCATTTTTGCCGTGGAATTTTTCGCGAGCAAGTGCAGGGAATCGAGGTTGTCCGCACCGTCCTCCTGCCCTTTCCCAATCGGAAAGCGTATGAGCGCATGCTCAACTACAGTTCGTTTTGCGCGTCCGCGGCTCTGACGGGATCCTTCCTTGACCGCCCCGATGTCGTCATCGCCACCTCGCCACAGCTTCTCGTGGGACTCTCGGGTTGGTGGGTCTCTAAAATCAAGAAGGTGCCGTTCGTTCTGGAGATACGCGATTTGTGGCCGGAGTCGCTGTCTGCTGTAGGTGTAGGGAGCGACGATTCGTTGCTACACCGAACCCTCGCCCGGCTGGCACGATTTCTCTATAACGCAGCTGATCACATAGTGGTGGTGACGCCTGCGTTCCGGCGGCGGCTAATTGAGAACTGGCAAGTACCGCCTGAGAAGATCTCGGTTATCCAAAATGGAGTCGAGACCAACCTGTTCAAGCCGCAAGCACCTGACCCTGCGTTAAGAGCAACCCTGAATGCGGAAGGAAAGTTCGTGGTTTCCTACATCGGCACTCTGGGGCTAGCTCATGGACTCGAGACACTAATCGCCGCTGCAGAAAAGCTACAGCCAATGGCGCCTCAAGTGCTCTTCTTGCTTGTAGGTGAGGGTGCCGAGCGCGAGCGAATCACGGCCCTGGCAAAGTCGAAAAAGCTGAATAACATCCGTTTTGTTCCGCAGCAACCTCGGGAGAAAATTCCGGCGTACATTTCCGCCTCTGACGCGTGCCTGGTGCTGCTGAAAAAATCCGTAGTTTTTGAAACCGTCATTCCCACGAAGATGCTGGAATTCATGTCCTGCGGACGGCCAGTGATTCTCGGGGTAAATGGCGAAGCCCAGCGCATTCTCGAAAACAGCCGCAGCGGGATTCACGTTCCTCCGGAAGATCCTGATGCGCTCTGCAGCGCCATTCTTCGGCTGTCGCACCATCCCGCAATGTGCGAAGCCTTCGGAGGCAACGGGCGCGAATACATTGTGGAGAACCTCTCGCGCAAGCACACGGCTGTTGGCTATCTTGAGGTGCTGCGGGGATTACTCCAGAGCGAGGTTCACTTTAAGGCCGCAGCCTAGTTATGGCCGGATCGCAACTATGCTGACCGCAGTTGCCATTTGAAGCGCAGCTGCAGCCGTGCGCCCGCTGATAATCTTTCTCGCGCTGGTCGGGACGAATAGGATGTCGTCGGCCTCCAGGGGAACGTCGGTAGCTTTGGCTTGCAGCAGCTTCTTTAACGGTACGGCGATCTCGCTTAGCCCCGAGGTACTCTTACGAATGATTCGCGTTCCGCTGAAATTGGCGTTCGAGGTGGTACCGCCCGCCAGGGCAATGGCTTGCAGAACGCTCAAGCGCCCGCTGTTGTCCATAAGAAAGCCGCTGGGGTGTCCGACCTCGCCGACAACATATACGACGTCCGCGCGGCGGACCATGATGGTGTCGCCGGCGAAGACCGAGATATTGCTTTCAGGATGATCTTCCAGGTTGCGCGACAGCGCCACGGTAACGGGCTTGTCCGGTTGCGCGCGGTGAGTGACGGTCATGCTCTTGCCTGCGCGATCACTCAACCCGCCAGCCGCTGAAATCACATTGAACAGTTTTTGTTCCCCAAGCACGGGGTAAACTCCAGGTCTGATCACTTCGCCGAGAACGCTTGCTCCGTCAGAGGTATATTCAGAGACATATAGCTGAACGTGCGGATTACGAACAAACCCGCCGAGTTCGAGGCGCTTTTCGATCACTCGTGCCGCCTCCTCTACCGTGAGCCCGTCGACGTGGACCTCGTCAATCAGAGGAAGATATAAGTCACCGGCGGCGCCAACGCGCGTACGCGTGTTCAGTTCGGGGACATCGTAGACACTGACCTCAATCAAATCTCCGATTCCCAATCGGACAGTCGAATCGCCTGTAGCAACCATCGCAATAGGTTTTGGCGCGCCGGATTCGACGCCAGGGAAAACGGTTCCGGCGGGGATCCCTGCATTCGGAGGCTGCACCTGTGCCAGGCTCGGCACTACGCAAACAGCAACAACGCACAGCAATCGCGCGCAGTTCCTGACGCAACCATGGTTTTTCATCATGCGCATTTGGGCGGAGTCTAGCACAGCGCCTTGTGGATACTCGAAGCTTTCGGCTTCGACGAATACAGATCGAAAACAGTCTGCGGCGCAGCAGTATCTACAAAGAGAATAGTTGCGGACCGGCGCTCGGCCTATAGTTGGATCAAAGAACGCTGATGCAGCGAGTGAATCGCGTAGAAGTTCGGGGCCGCATCAATCAGGCGTCGTTCGGGGGACTGGCTTGACAGCCCTCTTCCTCGGCGCCTTTGCCGGCTCGCTTGCCGTCTCATTCATCTCTACAAAATTTGTACGCGACTTCGCCGTCCGCAAAGGATGGGTTTCAGGCCCAGCGCACGAACGTCATCTCCACAGTAACGCGCTGCCTCGGCTGGGCGGCGTCGCCATCGCTTTTTCGTTTCTTCTCATAACAGCTATTGCCTTGCTCTGCGAGGGTCTATTTGCGCATTCCGGCGGCAAGATTTCGCCTGACCCGTTGCTGACAATCCTGCCCCCTGCGCTGCTGATTTTTTTTCTCGGAATCTACGATGATCTTCGCAGCGCAGGCCCATATTTGAAATTCTCTGTGCAGGCGGTCGCAGGCGCCATGCTCTTTGCCGGAGGGCTGCGGATTTCGGATTTGCCCCTCCTCTTCGGTGCCCACCAGTTTTCCTGGTTTGTCGGCCTGCCGCTCACAATTTTTTGGGTGATGGCAGTTACCAACGCATTCAATCTCATTGATGGACTGGATGGACTTGCAGCCGGATCGGCACTGTTCTCCACCCTTGTCATGTTCGTCGTCGCTCTACTGGGCAACGAACCGCTCGTTTCCCTCTTGACCCTTGCGCTGGCAGGGGCCGTGCTCGGATTTCTGCGCTACAACTTCAATCCCGCGACCATCTTTCTGGGCGATTGTGGAAGCCTGTTTATCGGATTCATTCTGAGCGCATTGGCTCTTCAGGGCGCGCAAAAAGCTCCGACGATTGTTGCCGTCGCCATTCCGGTGGTTTCGTTCGGCCTGCCCATCCTTGAAACCGCCCTGTCGATTGTTCGCAGGTTCATCAGCGGCAGACCGGTATTCACCGCTGATCGAGAGCATATCCATCACAAGCTGCTGCAACGCGGATGGTCGCACCGGCAGGCGGTAATCATTCTCTACGGTGTTTCGGCGGTGTTTGCGTTACTAAGTCTTTTCCTGCTGTGGCCGACAGGAAGTACGCTGGGCCTGGTGCTTGCGGTGCTCGGCACCGGCATCTGGATTGGGGTGCAGCACCTCGGTTATCTCGAGTTCGGCGAGATTCGTCGCGTGGCACTGCGCACGATCGAGCAGCGGCACATCTTCGTAAACAATCTTGCCATTCGCCGCGCCACTGAAGAGCTGAAAGTAGCGGAAAATTTTCCGCAAGTCGCCAGAATCCTGACGGCCGCATTCGGCGCCAACGACTTCGACGGATTTGAGCTGCGAGTGCGAGTCCCAGCACGGACTCTGCAGATCGTGGAAGCCACCGATATTCCCCACCTGAGCTGGACCAAGCCTGGAGTGCACCCGGTTGCTAATTTTGGCAACACGTGGCGCGTCAGTCTCGATCTGGTGACGGCGGCGAACCAGCATTGTGGCAACTTGAGCCTGTTTCGCAGCTATGTGAATCGCGATTTGCAACTGGACATCAATCTTCTGACTTCAGTTTTTCCCACGACGCTCGCCGAAGCCTTGCATCGCACCGCGCCGGACAACATTGAATTCATACTTGCACCGCAAAACGCCGCTCTCGCCTCCGCACAGGCAGGCTGACCGCGGCGTACCATCGCCGCTACTTTTTTTCGACAGACCCGCAGCCGTACCTTTGACGTTCCTTGTAAGACGTTCTTTGTATGTTGGGAGGAGTCTTGTCCGATGTCCGCGAGAATTTCGGCTCACCAGATTCACTTTCTGTCGCTGCAGACTGCCATTTTTTGCGTTCAGTGCGAATTGATCAGCGCAAATACCACTCCTTACTGTCTTGCCTGCGGAAGTAAATCCGTCCTGGGCCTGTCACGAATTTTTGGGGGGTCACTACGTGCCCAGCCAACGGCCCGAGTTATTGAAGACGTCGAGCTGAACCAGCTCGTCCGCGATCTTCTCTACACGATCCCATCTTCGGAACTCGAGCGTGACTACAGTCCTGTGCTAGCCCATTTGCCGTCGCGTCATCATTTGCGCACCGAGGGAGAAGCCACGGCCGTTCCCGCTCGAGCCACAATGCCGCAGATTAACTTGGAGCCAGCCATCGCTTTAATTACTGAGCGTGCGCAAGTGCTCACTGGGGCGACTGGCGCCGCAATCGCCTTGCGCAAAGGCGAAGAGGTCATTTGCCGCGCCCGCGCCGGACGGACGGCGCCAGACCTCGGCGTCCGCTTGCAAACTGAGGCGGGCGTTTCCGCCAAGTGTCTACGTTCCGGAGAAGTGGTGCTTTGCAACAATGCCGAGGACGATCCTCATGCTGACCGCTTGAGCTGCCAGCGCCTCGGAGTTCGTTCCATCCTGGCCGCCCCACTACGCGAATATCAGAAAACCATGGGTATCTTCGAAGTGCTTTCGGCAGCTCCTAACGCCTTCAATGCGCAAGATGTTGCAACTATGCAACTGCTTTCCAGCATGATGGTTACAGCCATTGCCCGCGTCTCCCGGATGGGTGCTGCCCCCGCTCGCCACCCCATGCTCTAACCCCGTACTTAATTGCGTGAAGAACCTGAGCTGCTTGGGGTAAGATGTAGAACAATTCTGTATGCACAGGGGAGCTAGTCCGCCAGACCTCAGCGGGGGAAATTCAATTTTTGGCCGGGACCGGCGTCGCCTTGGCCGTCACCGTGCACACACCCCTGCTTACGCAAATTTAAGCGGCAGCGCGCAAAGCGCTGTATTGGACCTCTGCGAAATCCTCAACATCAGCGAAAACGGCATGTGTATCCAAGCCTCATCGCAGATGAAAACCAACCGCTTACTCCCGCTGTGCCTGGAGTTTTCAGAGACTCAAGCGCGCATTCATGTGGTAGGGCACGTTGTCTGGTCGGAGGCGTCGGGCAAGACCGGTGTCCGCTTTCCTGAGATGTCGGACGCATGCCGAAAGCAATTGCGCGAGTGGCTTGCAGCAAACGAGAAAGCAATAGCTTCGGACGTGGAAACAGGAAATGCTAAGCAGGATAGTGGTGAGCACCGCCCCATCCAACCCAAGCCGGGATCTGTTTCCTCCTACACCTCCCTTGTGGCTGAGTGGTCAGAAATCGAAAAAGAGGTTGAGCTTTGCGGCCCGGATCTCGATCCGGCCCTGCATATCATCGTTCAACGCGCGCTTACCATGACCTGGGCGAGCGGAACTGCCATCGCCCTCATCAACAAGCTGAGGCCGTCGGAAATGTTCTGCCGCGCTCGCGCAGGCACAGACGCTCCTGAACTGGGCGCGATCCTCGAATCAGGTTCGGGGTTTTCCGGGGAATGCGTTCGCTCGGGAAAGGCCATCGTTTGTGACGACACTGAATACGATTCCCGCGTCGACCGCCGTAGCTGCCGTGCTTTGGGCATCCGCTCCATTCTCGCTTGCCCAGTAAAGCGTGGCGACGAGATCATCGGCATTATTGAAGTCTTCTCCCAGGAACCCGCCGCCTTCTGGGAGAATGACGTTACCATCCTTCGGCGTTTGGCTGATGTGGTTTCACACGCAGTTCGCCGCGCCGAGCACGCGCGCGCCGATGTGCTTTCTTTTCCATTCGGCGAATCGGAGTTTGATTCAACGGGGAGCCTGCGGTCTTTTGACAACCCGGAGTTGTTGGCTCCGAAACGGTCCTTTCAGCGAAGAGCACTCTTGCTGCTGACCGGAATCGTATGTATGACTGCAGTGCTCTGGTTGCTGGCGCCGTGGATCGCAAAATTGGGTTCGTCTACGTCGAATTTCGCATCTTTGCCGGCGGCCGAAGCAGACTCCTCGCCCGATTCTTTCGCCACCTTGAGCTTCAAAGATGTGAGGAAACTCGCGACCAGCGGGAATGTGGGTGCGGAATATTCGCTAGGCATGCGTTACGCGAATGGGGATGGGGTAAAGCCGGATGACAACCAGGCCCGGCAGTGGTTCCTTCGCGCCGGCGAGCGCGGCCACGTTCGCGCCCAAGCGAAGGTTGCGGCCTCATTCTGGGGCGGGAGGGGCGGCCCGCAAGACTACAGGAAAGCTTATTTCTGGGCCTTGCTGGCGCAGGCGGGAGGCGATGAGACCAGCCCCGCTATCGTGATGAGCAGCGCGGCGCACCTCAGCCCAGCGCAAACTGCCGCCGAACAGAAGCGGGCCGAAGACTGGCTGCACTCCCATCATATCGGGCATTCCTCAGATGAGCCGCAGTGAGTGAGGCGTCGTGAGGCCACCCTGTAAGGTAATCGACTTCGTTTCCTGAGCTTCTACAGCAACCACTGTATTGAAAGACGAAGGCATATGTATCACCCTAACCAAGATCAGGGCCTTCGAGGGACCCTTGTGCTCGCCGCCACGGAAATGCAAAAGAAGCCCGCCACTATCCTCTGCATTGATGACGAGCAGACCGCGTTACAAATACGCCAACACCTACTTGAATCAGCAGGTTACAACGTACTTGCGGCCAAGTCTGGCAAGCAGGGCATCAACGCCTTCAGGTCTGCGGCGGTGCAAGCAGTCGTGCTTGATTACTGGATGGCCGACATGAATGGCATGCAGGTTGCGCGGGAAATCCGCAAACTGAATCCTGCTGTCCCCATCATCATTCTGTCCGCATATGGCGAACTGCTCGATGAAAGCCTTGGAATCGCCGACCTTTGGATCCGCAAGGGCGAAGAAGATCCCCAGTACCTGCTTGCCCGTCTGGAAGAACTGCTCAAGAGCCGCTCTGCAGTGTCGCACTAGATCGGCGAGAAAACCCGTAGAATCCTCTCGTGCCGGAGCTAGCTTTTTTTATTGGTAAAGGTGGGGTAGGGAAGACAACGGTTTCGGCTGCGTACGCCATTCACCGGGCTGCACAACAATCCAGTTCACGAGTGCTGCTGGTGTCGACCGATCCGGCGCATTCTCTCGCCGACGTTTTGCAGAAAAAGCTGGGCCGTTCGCGAACGAATATCCCGCAAAAAGGTCGCGGGAAGCTTGCCGCCTGGGAGATCGATTCCACCAAATTGTTTCGCCGCTTCCTCGACCGGCATAAGCAGGAATTGGTCGAGGCAATCGAGCGTGGGTCTTTGTTTACTGCTCAGGAGATTTCATCGTTGCTGGAAACCACCTTGCCGGGAATGTCTGAGATCAGCGCCCTACTCGCGATTCAGGAGGCAATCGAGTCCGGAGAATATTCCGACATTGTGGTTGACACCGCGCCGTTCGGGCACACCCTGCGGTTGTTTGAGCTGCCCAAGCAGTTTCTGCGTCTGCTCAATTTTCTGGAGTTATCTGCGGACCGCGATCAGGTTCTCGCCCAGCACTTTGGCGGGCGTGTAAAAGATCGCGATAGCACTTTTGTAAGTGACTGGCGGTTGAAGATTAATGAGTTACAGCGGGCGTTCACGACGGCCGGCTTGTTTCTGGTGACTACGGCCGAGCGCTTCGCCTTGAACGAATCTATGCGCTGTGTGCGAGGGTTGCGCCAAAGCAGCCCCGAGCTTGCTCTTCGGGCCGTCGTGCTCAACCGCGCGGTTTTGCATCCTGGAACTTGCGCTCGTTGCAGAAGACGTGCCCATGCCACGAATTCCGCGCGCGCAGAGCTGCGCAAAGAGTTTAGGTCCACTCAATTCTATGTGGGTGAAGATCCGGGCGTCCCAATCCTCGGCGTCGAAGAATTACGCAGTTTTGGTTCGAATGTGTTTGGCGGCAAGCGACTGAAGTTAAAGACCGTCGCTCCGAAGCTGAAAACGAAAGCCCAAGTCCAGTTCAATGTTGCTCCCTGGACCGATTTGACCGCGCCTCTCACCTTCATTGTCGGCAAGGGGGGAGTCGGAAAAACCACGGTGTCAGCCGGCCTCGCCTACTGTGCGCGCACTCGTTCTCCAGAGCCCATCGAGATCTGCTCGGTCGATCCCGCGCCCTCACTCGACGACATTTTTCAGACTCCTGTTGGTGACCGGCCCACTTCAGTACTCGGCGACCCCGGGCTGCAAGCTTCTGAGCTGGACTCGGTGGCGCTCTTCCAGCACTGGGTAAAAGAAATTCGCGCGGAAGTGGACTCGGCAACCACGGCTCAGTATTCCGGGGTGCATGTTGACCTGTCGTATGAGCGCAAGCTCTTTTCAGAGCTGCTGGAAATTGTGCCGCCCGGCTTGGACGAGGTGTTGGCGATCTTCCGTATCACCGAAATGCTCGGCCCCTCCCGCAAGGTAATCATTGATATGGCGCCCACCGGGCATGCGCTGCTGCTGCTGCGAATGCCGGAGCGCATACTGGTCTGGGCGCGCCTGCTGTTGAAAAGCCTCGCAGCGCACCGTAAACTGGCGCTGGCCCGAGAAGCTGCTGTCAAGATTGCGGAGTTGGAGGTTCGGGCCCGCGAGCTATCGACCGCATTGAAGAGCTCGCGCAAAGCGCAGATTTTTTCTGTGATGTTACCCGAGCCTCTTCCGGACCACGAGACCGTACGCTTGCTGGGCGAGCTCGAAGATCTGGGACTTTCACCCAGCGCAGTTTTCGTAAACCGGGTGCTGTCGCCACGGGCGGCTGAGAAGTGCAATCGCTGTCTGCACGCGTTGCAATGGCAAGCGGCAATTCTGGGCGGATTAAAGCGACGATTTCGCGGAATGAAAATATTTGCCATCCGCGAGTTCGACTACGAGATCGCGGGCAAGCGTCGATTGCGTGACCTGACAACTAATTTATGGCGGCTGAACTAAATTCCAGCAACCGGGTCCTGTATTTCTACGGTGTCACTGAATCGCGCGCCGGGAATCCTATTGAAAAGCCCGGCGTGGACGTCCAGAGCAAGATCGAGTCAGTAGACTGCGAAGGCGTCATTTGCTGGATCAGCCGCGTTTCCGCCACTGATTTCGAAACGGATCTCGCCAGCAATATGGAAAATCTGGACTGGCTGGCTACCGCCAGTGTTGCCCATCAGCGTGCGATTTCCGCGATAGCGCAGGAAGTGGAAATTCTTCCTGCCAGATTTGGTACCGTGTTTCGCAGCGAGCGATCGCTTCGAAACCACATCCGTGAGCGGCTGCTTGAGATCAAAAGGAATCTCAAACGCATAAAGGGCGCCGACGAATGGGGAGTAAAGGTTTTTGCAGCAAACCCCCGCGTAGCTCCTCTGCCGGCAGTTCGCAGCGGTAAGGACTATCTCAAAGCCAAGGCCGCACTGCTGCCGAAAAAGAGATCTCGGGCCGACAGCAACGGCGAATTCACGGAATTTGAAAATGCACTGCGTCGGGTGGCGCTAGACTCTGCCGCGGTTGGAAACGTCAGCAGTGGGCAGCGCGGGCTTCGCTTCCAGACGTCGCTGCTGGTGAAACGGAAGGACCGGAAAAAACTGGAAGCCGTGCTTAAGAAATTTTCCCAGCGCTGGGCCGAAGAGCGCCAGATCGAATGCACCGGACCATGGCCGCCATATTCGTTCGTTTCACAGTCGGACCTGCGAGTTGATCCAGAATGAGCGCACAGCCAGGCAGCATGGTGTTCTCAGACCCGGGCGCCGATGATCAGCTTTCGCTCCTGGACATTCTCGATCACGTGCTGAATCAGGGAATTATTTTGCGCGGGAACCTGGTGATTTCTTTGGCCGGCGTCGACTTGGTTTATGTGGGCCTCGATGTGATCCTGACTTCGGTCGAAACAGCGTTGCGGCATATGGGAGCGCTTACGGAACCGGGTCGCAGCAGCTAACTCAAAAGCCCGAACATACAGTGGCCATCCTCTTATATTGCGTCACTACCGATTCTCCTTCCATGCACACGCAACCCGGCGTGGCAGGTTCGCTTGTTTCGCACCTCGATCATTCCGGCCTTACAATTTTTTTTTCCGAGAACCCGACGAGCGATTTATGGTTGAAGACGCCGCTGAGTAAATCTGCCAATGAGTTTCACCGCGTTCAGCAGGAAATATTTCGGGGGCCTGCAATCATTCCGTTTCGCTTCCCCACAATTCTGGACGACGGTGACAAATTGCGAGCGCACCTTGAGGAGCGTTCGGGCGAGTACAGGCGCCTTCTCGCCAGGTTCGCGAGCTTCGTACAGATCGATATCACGGTAACGCAGACGGCCAGTTCGCCGCCGCCTTCCGGAGCGGACTATCTTCGCGAGCGCCAGAGCCGTAACCGCACACTTGACGAGTTCACAACCCTGTTACACTCCGAGGCCGGTACTCTGGCGAAAGACTGGCGCCAGCGTTCGATAGCGAACGGTTTGCGCTGCTTCGCATTGGTTGAACGTAAACAGGTTCAGGAGTTCAATGAGAGAATGAGGACGGTCGCAATGCCGTCCCAATTAAGCGCTCGCGTGAGCGGGCCGTGGCCGGTGGCCGAATTTCTGGATTTTAAGAGCTGATATGCAAGAGACTGTACTGTCGGGTGGCGAACCCAAGCTGGCTGCGGAACTCGCGCAATCGCGAATCGATTGCACGCCAGAGAATGTAGAGCAAGGCTTGGCCAAGCTGGTTCTGACCCTGATCGAACTCCTGCGCCAGCTTTTGGAGCGTCAGGCCATCCGGCGCATGGAAGGCGGATCTCTCAGCGAAGATCAGATCGAAAACATGGGTGAAGCATTGATGAAGCTGGAGGCCAAGATCCATGAACTGGCCGGGCATTTCGGGCTAACGCCTGCCGACCTGAATCTCGAATTGGGCCCCCTCGGAAACCTGCTCGAGAAATGACTCTCAGGCAACGCTATCCAGCAGTTCTGAATCGAAGTCGCGGCGAAGTCCGGTGTGGGTAATATCGCGCGTAAATTGCTTTACCACGTTGACACGTACTTGCTGGTGAATTAGCATCAGGCCGCAGAATAGCGGATTTGCACCAAATCCAGCAGTCGGAAAGTCAGCCGGTGGAGCGCGTGCCTACAACCTCGGGAACTACCAACCTCGTCGATATTCTGGATCGTGTGCTGGATAAGGGACTGGTAATCGCAGGTGATGTGCGCGTTTCTCTAGCGAACGTCGAACTGCTGACCATCCGGATTCGGCTGTTGGTTTGCTCTGTCGATAAAGCCGAGCAGATTGGACTGAACTGGTGGAAGTACGACCCGCACCTTACGATGCAGGCGCCGGTTGTGCCCGTATTGCCCCAGGGGGCACGTGGCGCGCGGACGCGGAATGCTGCCAAGCCTGGCCGCGCACCTCGCCGCCGTTAGCGTAGCAAGTCGTCAACAGGAGGACAGGTTCACATGGCGGTCGAACGGGTATCGGGCGGATCGAGCTTAATTGACGTGCTCGACCGGGTTCTCGACAAAGGTATCGTGATTGATGCCTGGGTCCGCATTTCTCTGGTCGGCATTGATCTTATAACCGTCGAAGCGCGCGTGGTCGTCGCTTCCATTGACACTTATTTGAAGTATGCGGATGCTGTCGGATTAACTGGGCTGGTTTCCCGGCCACAGTTGACGGGCGAAGAGCTACCCGAAGTCGAAGTGGAGACGACCCGGCGGGTGTCGCGTGCGCCGGTCGTTAGGCGCGCAAGGGCGCGCAGGGGCTAGACTCTCGCGTTGAAGGAACGAAGTGACGATGGCGAGCCCCGTGCTCAGACCGAAACGCGAACGTTTCATTAACCAGGGTCGTCAAACGAATCGGCGGCCCTGCGCCTGATTGCGGCTGAACGGCCCGAGGAAATCTTCCCCATCCTCCTGGAGGAGATCGTTTTCCTCGGTTTTCCGCGCGCGGCAGTACTCGAACGTCGACTTCGATACCGGCGAAATCAAACCTGCGGCTTCTCTGAATTTCGATTCTTCCTTCCTGAAAGATGTCCAGACCTCCCTTTGGGCGAGCGAAGATCCCCTCGTGACGGCTTTGCAGAATCTAAAGCCAGTTTTGCTTCCCGATGGAAAGCTGCGGGCGGGATCACTCTATGCGCAGCCCATGGTTTATCGCAGCCATATGCGCTGCTGGGAAGCCGAGCGCGAGCGGCGGTCTGATTGTCTGGCGCTGCAGAATACCGATCCCAAACGCAAACTGCAGATTCAGCAGCAGGTCTGTTCAGTTTGCGGCATGCGTTCTTACGTCAGCATGGTGGTGGGCCAGCTGGGGCGCAGCACCACTGAAACCCAGTTGCGCCAGTTCCGTAGCCTTGCCGACCGCGCCAACCGCCATCTTTCGCGCTTGTTCAAGGTTGAGCATTACTACAACCGCATGCGCGATATGGAAACCACCATCTCTCGTATGACGACCGTCATGGAGAGCATGGCCGACCCTGTGATCCTTACTGACAATCAGCATCGCGTCATTATTCAGAACCGCGCCGCTGAGCGATTTTTTCGCGTCCCGGAAGGTATCAGTGAAGGCGGCAAAAGAGCAGTCGAGTTCAATAACTTGCTGTTCTCGGCGGCACTGTCGTCCATGGTAGTTAGCGCGTCCGATAGTTCTCGCGACCTGACTCTGGTCGACGTCATGGAAGGCGAAGAAGTGCTGTTCGAAGCGGTATGCGCTCCCACGTACGTCAATCAGACGCGCACTGGCATGGTCACGGTGATGCGCGACGTCACCGACCTGCGGCGCGCCGATCAGGAAGTACGCGCGAATTTGGAGAAGCTGCGCGCTGCCGAGGAAGTTGTTCGCCAGGACCGCGACCGCCTCAACCTGGTCATCGAAAACGTAGGCGATCCCATCGTTGTCGCCGATAATGCCGCCAAGATTGTGCTGCTCGATCCTCTGGCTAAGGAGTTATTCGGTCCTGCCGGGACTACGCGCGATCCGCAGGTGGTGAAGAACGAGGCCAAGCTCGACGCCTACCTGACTGCCTTCACATTTTCTTTCCTCGACCGCCAGAATAAAGCGCTACATCTGTATAGCCCGGCTTCCAAAGGTGACATTGAGTATGCGGCGCGTTCAGGGAAGATTTACGACGCGCGTGGCCAGGTTGCATACACGGTCACCGTGCTCCGTGATTTCTCAACCTGGAAAAAGCTCGAGCAATTGCAGATGGAGCGCCGCATGCTCGAGATGGAAAAATTTGCCGCAACTGGAAAACTCGCCGGCACCATTGCCCATGAGATCAACAATCCCATGGAAGCGATCAAGAATGCGATTTATCTGCTCAAGACGCGTCTGGACCCAGAATCGCAACCTATTTACGAAGCCCTAAGGAGCGAGACCGAGCGGGTTACCCGCATCGTTCGTCAAATGCTTGGGCTTTATCGTAATGCTGGTCAACTGGGCAGCTTTGATCTCAATGGAATTGTCGAAGACACGCTGGCACTTTTCTCGCGCCCGCTGTCGAAGTCGGGCGTGGCAGTTGACAAGCGGCTGGGTCAGATTCCTGCCATGAAAGGATCAGCCGACCAGTTCCGGCAGTTGCTTTCCAATTTGGTGGTTAATGCTCAGGACAGCATGGCGGGCGGTGGACAGCTCACAATCAAGACTCGATATATCAAGTCGTCGCGTGCCAGCTACGGCCACCTGAGCATTCTCGTTGCTGACACTGGCATCGGCATCCCGCCGGAAATTCGGGACACCATGTTCGACCCGTTCGTCAGCACCAAAGGTGAAAAGGGAACTGGCCTCGGCCTATGGATTGTGAAAGGCATAGTCGAGGGCCACAGCGGAAGGATTCAGGTGCGAAGCAGCATCGGGAAGGGCACGATTTTCAAGCTGATCTTCCCGCAATCGCACGTCTGAGACAACACGATATGGGCGGAGTTCTTCAATTCATGAAGCGATCAAAGGCGAAAGCAATGGCTACCACAACTCAACCTAGGTTACGCAAGAGTTTGAAGGCGTCCAAAGACGATGTTCACGTAAAAATCGCCGAGGAGTCCGATCTGCCCGCAATTGCGCCCGGCGAAGGCGGACGCTACGTCTATGGAATCCTACAGGCAAAAGATCCCGTGACATTTGGCAAGATCGGCATCGGCGGCAGCGGCGAAATGGTCTACACGGTTAATTACCAGGACATCGCCGCCGTCGTGAGTAATACATCGGTGTTCATATTCGATCCGACCCGCGAAAACGCACTCGCCCATGAGCACGTGATCGAAACGGTGATGAAGAACCACACCATTATCCCCATGAGCTTCGGTACGGTTTTCCGCACTGACGATGACATCCGCGAAGTTCTCAAAAGTATTTACCCGTCCTTGAAAGACGTTTTGCACCAGATGGCTGGGAAGCTGGAATTCGGTCTCAAGGTCAATTGGGACCGTGATCAGATCATCGAAGACATCAAGCAGGAAGATGAGGAGATCCGGCAATTTCATCAGGAGATCATCCGCAAGCACCTGCAATCGACTTATCTCGCCAGGATGCAGCTGGGCCGCATGATCGACAAAGCCCTGGCCGAGCGATCCATCTCCTACGTACGCGAAATTTACGAGGCGCTACGGGGCGTCTGCGTGGCCTCCCGCGACAACCAGCCGATCGGCGACAAGATGATCATGAACGCCGCTTTTCTGGTGGAACGCGATCGGGAAGCGGAGTTTGACAACGCGGTCAACAAGATTGCCCGCAAATACGGCCAGCGCCTGAAGTTCAAATACACCGGCCCATGGCCGCCGTACAACTTCGTGAACATACGTTTGAAACTGGAGCGCGTTGCCGCCGGATAGCTTGGGCGGAAATCTTGCTGTACTCGCGATACTGTACTAACAGCGGAGTACGCGTGTCTTATCGCGTAAGCTGATACCTATGCTGCTGATTGACGATCTCTTGATGCTTCCCTTCTCGGGCTTTGGCTTCGTGATGCGGACGTTGCAGAGAATTGCCGAGGAGCAGTATACCGACGATGCTCCAGTCAAAGAGCGTCTTTTGGAGCTGCAATTGAAGCTCGAGTCGGGCGAGATCGGCGAAGACCAGTACGCTGAGGAAGAGGCGGCCATCATCCGCGAGCTGCGGGAAGTCGAGAACCGTAAACGCGCTCTAGCCGGCGCTCCGGCTGCAGAGCACGATCGCGGGCTGGCATTCACCGCCGGTGAAACCAAAGCCACCGCCTCGGTTACGTTTCACCAGGACTCGGAGCGAAAGTCGTAAAGATGTCGCGAGGTCTGAAATCCAGGCTAAAGAATAAGACTGTCCAGAATCGCCGCATGTTGAAGGCGATTCCTCCCACCGAACCGGCCGCCCGGGACGAAGGCCCACGCCTCATTCCGCTGGACGATCGCTCGAAAGAGCCTTCACGGTTGGAACATTATCTTGAGTTGGCCGATACCGCCCTGGGCTTGAAACGCGCGCCACGTTAAGCCCGCATACGTTTGTCCCGCTCTTCCTCACGAGCGGCAATCGCGGCTTTCAAGAGGGAGTTGAGGACCTGCTGCATTCGCTTTAACTCGGAAACGAAGTTGCCGTCGCCAAAGCTCATAAAGTTGGATTCGATCACTTCGTAGATCTGCTTCTCGATCAGCTCAAAATCAGTGACAATGGCCGAGCCTAAACCGCCTTGCGCTCTTCTTAGGATTCCGTGCCCGGCAGCCGCGGCCAGTTGCTCGGAACTGAGCTCGCCGCGTCCACCCTCGAGCGCGCCCGCCAAGCTTTGGAGTATCTGCGGTAATTCGCCCAGGCGCGCCTTGTCGTCGGCCCTCAGCGTGGTGTCATCACTGTTCTTCAGTGCCTCTCGTACCCGATCTAGAATGGCAGGTGAATTTTCCCGAAGCAATGCAGCCAATTGTTTGCGCTCGGAAGTTCGTCCGTTGCCGCTTTCAAATTTTTCCTGCAGGCATCGGACCAGCGTTTCTACCTCGGCAGGCTTCACCAGGTAATCGTCCACCTGTTGCCGCAGAGCTTGTAGAGCTGAATCAAAGGCAGGATAGCCGGTCAGGATTACCGTGACGCACCTGGGCTGAATGTGCCGCATGGCACTGACCACCAGGAAGCCGTCGCCTTCCTCACCGATATTCAAATCGGAAAGCAGTGCGTCAAATGGTAGTGAATTAATTTCAACCAGCGCTTCCGCCACGCTGCCCGCCGCTCGCACGTCAAAACCATGTTCTTCCAGGACGGGAGGAAGCGTCAGCCGGATGCTGGGCTCATCATCAACGAACAAAACACGCTTACGCGAAGGCATCTTTCGGGACCTTTTCCAGGGCATCGCTGATCCTGGAGAGTGGCGAGTATACCCGACCCGACACAAAAACTATGTCCAGAATAGAACATTCGAAGAGAATTTTCGAAGAATTTTCGCGCCAAAAACCTGTTGACCGGGCGTCCGGACGGGCTTTTCGGGAGATCGGCCCCACAGTTCCGAATTCACCCCGGGGGGGAACTGGAGCGAATCTCGCAAAATACGGGGGAATAAGCCGAATTTACCCGTTCCTGGCCTGGTTCTGTGCTATTCGGGCCTATCAATCTGAGCGCGCTGCAGGCGGTCGGAATAGTCAACATAGACCGATTTCCACTCGCTATAGAAGTCGATCGCGCCTATTCCACCCTCCCGGTGACCGTTTCCCGTAGCCTTCACGCCGCCGAAAGGAAGATGGACCTCTGCCCCAATAGTGGGCGCATTGATATAGGTGATCCCGGCATAGAGATCGCGCATGGCGGTAAAGGCCCGATTCACGTCCCGCGTATAAATTGCGGACGACAGTCCGTATTCAATGTTGTTGGCGATCGTTACAGCGTCTTCAAAGCCCTCGCAAGGAATGATCGAAACTACCGGCCCGAAGATCTCCTCTTGCGCAATGCGCATCTTCGGATCAACGTCGGTGAAGATGGTCGGCTCCATGAAGAAGCCATACTGATAATCTCCCTTGTCCAGCCGATTGCCGCCGCACTGGAGCTTTGCGCCCTCGCCCGTTCCGATTTCGACGTATTCCAGATCACTCTGCAGTTGTTTCTCATTTATGGCTGGGCCCATATCGGTGGTCTCATCCAGCCCATTGCCGACGCGCAATTTTCGCGCGCGCTCGACCAATCGGCTCACAAACTCTCGATAGACACCCTTCTCAACGATGATGCGGCTGGTCGCGGTGCAGCGCTGTCCGGTGGTACCAAACGCTCCCCATAAGGCGCCCTCGATGGCCAGATCAAGGTTGGCGTCATCGAGTACGATCATTGGGTTCTTGCCCCCCAACTCGAGCGAGCAATGTTTGAAACTCTTCGCGGCAGTGGTACCAATCGTGCGTCCGACCGCAGTCGATCCCGTGAACGAAATCGCCCGCACTTCGGGATGCTCGAGCAGCGGCGCGCCCGCCTCGCCGCCGAATCCGCTCACGATGTTAACCACGCCCTTGGGGACACCGGCATCGGCCAGCACTCGAACCAGGTTGAACGTCGAAAGCGGCGTGTCCTGGGCCGGTTTGATCACGCAAGTATCACCGCAGACCAGCGCCGGAAGCAGCTTCCACGACGGAATCGCCATGGGAAAATTCCATGGTGTGATCATCCCGCACACGCCCAGTGGCTGGCGCACGGCCATTGCGAACTTGTTAGGCAGCTCCGAGGGTGTCGTGGGTCCGAACAACCTCCGGCCTTCGCCCGCCATGTAATACGCGGTATCTACGGCTTCCTGCACATCGCCGCGGGTTTCTTTTAAAACCTTTCCCATCTCGCGGGTCATGTCACGCGCATAATCTTCCTTGCGCTCAAACAGGATTTCCGCGGCGCGGTAAATGATTTCAGCCCGCCGAGGCGCGGGAACCAGCCGCCACTTCAGGAACGCCCGTTTAGCCGCATCAACGGCGGCATCGACGTCCGCCTTTGCCGAGCGCTGAAATATTCCGACCACATCGCGGGTGTCAGCTGGATTGCGGTTTTCAAACGTCTGGCCGGTGCTCGCTTCCACCCATTCGCCATCGATAAAATTGTGATAAATGTTCGGGCGGTTAGAAGTACCTGCAATGACCGGGCTGGTCAGAGTATCAGCAGCCATTAAGAAGCCTCCTGGGAACCTTTTATGCTACCGCTCGGCCAGTGGAGGAGCAAGCCGGGGGTAGTGAGTCCAGCCCACGATTCCGGGCTTACAATGCTGCCCGCCCGCGACTTCGGTTACCATAAGTAAACGGCTACTCGCCGCATCCAATCCGATATGAAGAAATATCTGCTCTCGTTGATTGTGCTGCTGAATGCTTTGTGCCTGGCACAAGACCCAACTCTGCTCCGTCCCCCGAAAGGTGCGCCGGTCGCGCTAATCGTGTTTGAGGACCTGCAATGTCCGAAATGCCGCACCGACTCGCCGCTTGAGGAACAGGCTGCGCGCTCCCACAAGATTCCCCTGGTACGTCACGACTTTCCCCTGCCCATGCACAACTGGTCGTTCAACGCGGCGGTGATCGCGCGCTACTTCGATTCGCAATCCAAAGACCTGGGCAACCAGTTCCGGGATTACATTTTTCAGCACCAGCCCGAAATCACACCCGATAGCTTGCAGGGCTTTGCCCAGAAATTTGCCTCGGAGCATAAAACCGATCTGCCGTTCGTGGTCGACCCACAAGGCAAATTGGCTGCCGAGGTCAATGCCGACAAAGAACTTGGCCGCAAAGTTGGCATTGCGCATACTCCAACCATTTACGTAGTCAGCACGCGCAACCCGGCGCGCCCGTTCATCGAGGTAACCGACAGCACCAAGCTGTTTCAGATGATTGAGGCAGTGCAGAGCGAGTAAGCTCAGACGGGAACGGTTCGTCTTCACTGCGATGTGGAGTTCCCTTAATATCTACTCTTGCTTGAGTCCAAGTGAGATATCGCTTCACAAAACCGACCGAGGACAGTGTGTCATTGCCCCGCTTCGTTGGATATTTCTTGTGGCTGGGCACAGTGGGCTTCGGCGGCCCCATTGCCCTCGCCGGGCACATGCAGCAGGACCTCGTCGATGACCGCGGTTGGGTCAACAAAGACGACTATGTTCACGGTCTTGCACTGGCGCAACTCGCTCCGGGGCCCCTGGCGGCGCAACTCGCCATTTATCTCGGCTACGTTCGCGCGGGAGTGCTGGGCGCCACTGCAGTAGGGATTGCCTTCATTCTGCCCTCATTTCTGATGGTGCTCGCGCTTTCGGCGGCCTATGTTCGCTACGGCGGGTTGCGATGGATGCAAGGCATGTTCTACGGCATCGGTGCCGCCGTGATTGGGATCATCGCCCGCAGCGCTGTCAAGCTCACCAAACTGACGCTCGCCAAAGACAAATTGCTGTGGGGTATTTTTTCTGCCCTTGCCCTGTCAACGGCGTGGACTTCACACGAAATCATCTGGCTTTTTCTGCTGGCGGGAGCTATAGCCGTTTTGGTCAAAGCTCCACTCAGGCGATTACCGGCGGCGAAAAACACCCCCTTGTTGTTCACCGGAGCAATATTTAGCGGCGGCGGCATTCTCCTGCAGATTTTTCTTTATTTCGCGAAGGCGGGAATGTTTGTATTCGGCAGCGGACTGGCTGTCGTGCCATTCCTTTATGGAGGAGTGGTGCAGGGGCATCACTGGCTCAACGAGCACCAGTTCGTCGATGCAGTCGCCGTGGCCATGATTACACCTGGCCCGGTAGTCATCACGGTCGCGTTCATCGGCTATCTAGTGGCCGGCCTCAGTGGCGCGACAGCAGCCGCATTGGGAATTTTTCTGCCGGTGTACCTTGTCGTCGTCGTGCTCGCGCCGTCCTATAAACGATGGGCCAACAATCCCCAACTGAATGCCTTCGTCAAAGGGGTGACCGCGGCTGCGACCGGGGCCATTGCCGGCGCGGTAGTCGTGCTCGCACGTCGCTCCGTTTACGACCTTCCGACAGCACTGATTTGCATTGTGAGCCTGGCCGTACTGTTTCGCTGGAAGGTTCCCGAACCCATTCTCATCGGTTGTTCAGCTGTCGCGGGTCTGGCATTGCATAGGACTTAAAGTCAGCGATTATTTGCGGACCGGTTCCATAATCCGCAGGATGGGATGGCCACCAACATCTTGCAGAGGGAAGTAGACCAAATGGGTATCCGGGTCAACGCAAACGGTGTGTGCGTGAGGCATGAAAAGCTCACCCTCACTTACCAAAGTCTTCCCTTGTTCTCTGAACACGGTAACGTGGCCGGACTCGGCAGAGACGTACAGCAGCTTTAATCCCGGGTCAAACGACAGAACGTCAGGGTCCTCACCAACTGAATAAGTCGCCAGCACCTTCATGGCGGTCAGGTCAACGACCGCAAGCTTGTGATTTTCCTCTCCTGCCACGAAGGCCAGTCGTTCGGTTACATCAATGGCAATCCCGTGCGGATTTTCAACTCCGGTCACCGGCATCCGCCCGATGATTTTCACTGTGGCTGGATCAATTGTTGCCAGTTCATTCTTTCCATGAATCGCCACCAGGATGTGCCCTGAACCGGAATCGTAGACCGTATTCCCGGCGCCTCCACCCAGCGGAATAGCCGTCACAAGCGTGTTGGTCTTTGCGTCGATGACTGCATCCGCGTCTCCATGTTCGTCCGACACGAAGACCCGATTAGCCTGGGGAGCATAAGCAATTCCGTCTGGATATTTGACTGGCCCTATTCTGGCGATTGTCTTCAGTGTCATCGCATCAACGACCGCCACCTGGTGGTCGCCCGTCGCGGAGGCATAGACCCTGCCCAGTTCTGGAACTGCCCAGACGCCGTGAACACTTGGGAAGCCGTCGAGATTCGCGATCACCACCCGCTTTCGCGTATCGAATACAACCAGCTGATTCGCGCCCATGTGCGCGATGTACAGCCGCCCTTGAGACTTATCCAGGCTTTGGTAATCGAAGCGGACCGCCGGCCCGGGTAAAGGAAGATCTGCGCCTTTCTTGAGCGGCGACTTGTCCGAAGCGTCGGAACCGATAGAAGAGGGGACCAGACCGATCAAAAAGACCAACAATGCTAATGCGAGGACCTGAACACAGCGGGAAATTCTCATGCACATCACATTCACCTGCCACGTGCCATCTAAGATTTAGACTGCCTTTCTCGCATCTTCAAAGGCGTGTTTTTTCTCAAGCTCTGCCTGGGTGCCCTTCATATCTGCCTCGAACTTTTCAGCCTGAGCCATCAGCGATGCATTCGCCGATGCCCATTCAGCCTCCAGCGTGATCAACCCCGATTCAGCCAATCCGCGCGCGATCTCCAAAACTCGTGCGACCGTGCTCTCGACATAAAGCGCTTCCGTTGGATCTCCGACCCACACGTTTCCCCCCACAAGCCGCGTGTGCCAGAATATTTTCCGGGTCAGCAGTTGATTGATGTCGTCGTCGCTGGCGTGCCCAAACACCCATTTGTTTCTCTTGAAATCGTAGTAGCGGCTGGAAAACTGCACCGGGACGAGTTTGCCTGATTTCACGAATTCCAATTGCCTGCGATCGACTTCTTTGCGCAATGTATTAATCACCGGGGCTTCGGTATCGTGGGGCTCGAGCGAGGGCAGTACCTCGCGAACGGTTGCCGACAGGTTGACTGCCACCGGCGCATGCAGGCCTTCTGAGTTGCCTAGCTGAACGTCGCCGTGCAGCACCCAAAAGTCCGCGCCTGAGCCAGACTTGTGAAATGGATATTTCAGCTCGATCAGCAGCGGAAGTCCGCCGAGCGTGACGTAAGTCTTCTGAGTTGATTTTCCGATATCGCCCATCCCGATTGTTCTCCGTTTAAGGGTAGAACAGGGATTTTACGACGATACGGCTGGTCGAGAACAGTGTGGAGTAGCGCGGGCGAATTATTGACCGTTTATTGGCTCAATTGGAAGATCGAGCGGTTTTGATCCTTCCTATTACTTGCCGGCCCTGGCCGCGGCTGCTTTAGGTTGCTGCATCGAGCTGATCTTGCGCAGCATTTCTTCCATATTGCTTCCGCTGTCAGTGTTCACGTCAACGTAGTGGTGACGCGATCCGTCGGTGTGCATTACCGCCACCTGGGTGCCGGCGTTGGCCTTCTTGACCACGAACGGAAGGTGGTGCCGGTCGTCACGAGTCAGCGTCGCTCCCAGAATCACCAGGTCGAAAGCTCCCTGCTGAACGGCGTCTTGCACGCCTTTGCGCCCCACCGCCGTCTGCACAGCGTAGCCTGCCTTCTGCAGCAGTTCCGCTTCCGCCGTCAAAACCTGCTCATTTAGCTCACCGTAAAGGACTTTCGTCTTTGACATGCTGGGACCTCTCTCCCTGCCAAAGACCTTAACAATCGCGCTCCGGCTTGAAAATGTAACCGAAGGCCACGCCCCCGGGATACCGATTTTCTTAAAAATGAGAGGAATTCCGCCGAGTGGTGTTAAATTATTCGGGGATTTAAGAGGGGGGAAATGCGCAAGCTCATTTCGTTTCTGGTTCTGATGCTTACCGTTGCTGCAAACGCAGTGGCACAGGACCCACAGACCTCGTACTGCAATTTCGAAGATGGCAATCAGGTCAGCGTTCAATATATCCCTGTAGTAAAAGACCAGCCTCACAACGGACGCGTGTGGTCCCCCGGGATCACTCTGTTCGTGCAAACGCCGCTCACTTTGGCAGGCTCACAAATTGGGCTGGGCGCCTACTCCATTCATCTCATTCCCGATAAGAAGAATTGGACTCTGATCGTCAACAAGGGCGTAGCCCCGGGTGCCGCATACAACTCGGCACAAGACGTCGCCAGGAGTCCGATGGACGTAGGGGAGATTCCCGAAGCCACAAAAACTCTGCAGCTTTCTTTTGCTCACATGTCTGCCAAGCAATGCAGTCTGCGAGTGTATTACCAGAAGACAGGAGCATTCGCTGACTTCATGGAGAAATGATCGGCGCAGACTCGTGTTGCCTTGCCAAGTCTGTCATCTTTGATCTGATTTTCTAGTAGTTTGACCTGCCTGCTGCACGTCCTTACTATGGACTCGTCTTGATCGGCTCAACTGTTTCGCATTTCAAAATCGCTCGTGAAATCGGCAGCGGCGGCATGGGTGTGGTATACGAGGCCGAGGACCTCACCCTTGGGCGCCGGGTTGCACTTAAATTCCTTCCCCGTGATGTCGCGCAGAGTGGACCCGCCCTCGACCGCTTTCGTATGGAGGCCCGAACTGCGTCCTCTCTAAATCACGAGAATATCTGCACAATTTACGAAATCAACGAGCACGAAGGCCAGCCCTTTATCGCTATGGAATTGCTGGAAGGTGCATCGCTGTCGGAACGACTGTTGGCGCGCCCCTTCACTAACGACCAACTCCTCGAAATAGGAATCCAGGTTGCCGACGCGCTCGATGCTGCCCACCGCAAGGGAATCATTCATCGCGACGTCAAGCCGGCAAATATTTTCATCACTTCACGTGGCCGCGCCAAAGTTTTGGATTTTGGCCTGGCCAAGTTGAGCCGCGAGCACGAGCAAGCCAGCGTCGCCGCAGGAGCAACCATCGATAGCCCGATGCTTACCAGCCCCGGCTCGACCGTAGGCACCGTCGCCTATATGTCGCCTGAGCAGGCGCGCGGCGAAGAAGTGGACGCGCGCACCGATCTGTTCAGCTTCGGGGCAGTGCTGTATCAAATGGCAACCGGGCGGCTTCCCTTTGACGGCCCCACATCAGCGGTAATCTTCCATGCGATCCTCGAGAAAAATCCGCCGCCTACCACTGAAGCGAACCCCCTGCTCCCGCCGCAGTTAGATGAAGTCATTTCCAAGTGCCTTGAGAAAGATCGTGACCTCCGCTGCCAGTCGGCCGCCGAACTGCGCGCCGATCTGAAACGCATCAAGCGCGGGTCGGGTTCATCAGAGCGAGCGGGACGAGCTACAGTGAGCGCGTCCGGCAGCGCTCTCAGCAGCGCGCAGACGCGGATGTCAGCATCGGGTATCCCCTCGGCGCAGGACGGGCGAGACGGTCAGTCCACGAACTCATCCAGCACTGCGATTCTGGCCGAAGCCAGACGACACAAGTGGCGATTGATATTGTCGCCCATCGCCATCACGCTGGTTATCGTCGCATTCGCCCTGTACAAACATTTCGCCTCCACGCAGACCGCCATCAATCCCCTAACCATGCACATTTCCAAGCTGACGGAGAGCGGCGCAGCCAGCAACGGCGCAATTTCTCCAGACGGCCGCTACCTGGCTTATTTCAAGCGAGGCGAGCATCCGAGTTTGTGGATGAAACAGATCGCTACCGGAAGCGAAGCCCTGGTGATACCGCCCGGCACGGGGACCTTCCGTTATCGCCCCACATTTTCGCCCGATGGCAATTACATTTTTTACGCGCATACTGACCCGGAGAACGAAGACAACACTCTGCTGTACTCCGTGCCCAGCCTGGGTGGGACGCCGCAGCGACTCCTCGGCGACGTGGGAACGGCCATCAGCTTTTCGCCAGACGGCAAGCAGTTCGTCTTTGTGCACCACGATGCCGGGGAGAAAAACTCGGAGATTGTGTTTGCTAATAGCGACGGATCAAATCGCCACGCGATACCGGAACCTCCGGACCTCGGCGTGGGTGGCTCAAGCATTTCGTGGTCGGGTGACGGGAAGTACATTGCGGTTGCCGAGTACAACCTCTCCAGCAGCAACCTGTGCTCGGTTTTGGTGCTTACGCCCAGCGGAGCTTTGGTCAAGTCGGTCCCGCTTGGTGCATTGGTGGACGGAATCGCGTGGCTGCCCGACTCAAGCGGGATGTTTCTTCAGGTCCGGTCACGCGAGTCCAATTTTCGGAAGCAAATCAGATTTCAACCTTATCCTTCAGGTGAGCTGCAGAACGTCACCAATGACCTGAACGAGTATCAGGACATCACTGTCACCGCCGATGGGAAATCTCTGGCCACGATTCAGGAGCAGAAATCAGTTGGCATTTACCTCGGCGCTGCACCGGCTAAATGGCCAGGTGACATTACCGTAAGCGCCACTCCAGTCACGACTGGCCAGGCGGAAGGCGGCTGGCTGCAATGGAGCAGCGACGGAAAACTGTTTTTCGATGACGAAGATTTCCATGCTTTTCACATGAATCCTGATGGCAGTTCCCGCGCGCGGGTACCGGACCGCGATACCAGCGCCGCATTTCCGATTCCTTGCGGCCCCGAAGCTTTCATCTATGCCACATTGCGCGACAACAGCCTAAACCTGTTCCGTTTCACGATCGCTTCCGGTGAAACCAAGCAGTTGACGTTCGAACGCGATGCGGAATGGCCGGTGTGTACGAAAGATGGGAAAACGCTTTACTACAACGACAACTCCGCTTTCGTTTTGAAGCGGGTTTCTGCGACCGGAGGCACACCCGAGGTAGTCGCTACAAATTCGGGCCAAGGGGTTGCGTTATCGCCTGACGAAAAACGCATGGCCTACTATCAATTTTCGGGGAGCGGGAGTTCGCACAAAGTTATGGTCGTAGTTCAAGCCATCGACGGCGGAAACAAGACTATGCTCTCCTCGGAAGGAATTGTTCACAGGCCCTGGTGGGCGCCGGACGGCCACGCCCTCATCGTTGAGAAGCGCTCCGGAGCCGGAACCAACCTGTTCTATCAGCCGCTTGATGGCGGGAAGCTTACCCAGTTCACGCACTTTGACACCGAGCCGCTTTGGGTCGCATCCTACGCGCTGTCGCCCGATGGCAAACAAGTCGCGATCAGCCGCTCGCGCATGAACGATTCGGATCTGGTGATGTTCAGCAACTTCCGATAAAACATGTGGCGCGGGTGCCCTCGCCCGCGAAGCTTTCATCCTTCCGGAATAGAATTAGAGTTCATGAAAGCCGCAGTTCTTACCACGCCCGCCCCAATTTCGGAATCTCCGCTCAACCTCGAAGATGTCCCCACGCCAGAGCCAAAGCCAGGTCACGTTTTGCTGCGTGTACTCGCCTGTGCAGTCTGCCGCACTGATCTTCATATTGTCGAGGGGGAACTCCCGCCACGTAATCCTCGAGTGGTTCCTGGTCACCAGATTGTCGGCGAAATTGTCGCGGGTGACGTTAACCCACGCAGTGACCGTGTAGGGGCGGACGTCTACGTCCGCCCGGTCGAGCGAAGCTCGACAATTAGTCTCAAACCTGGCTCGCGCGTCGGCGTTTCCTGGATTGGCGGCATCGACGGAACTTGCTGGTATTGCCGCCGTGACATGGAAAACCTCTGCGATTTTCCGACCTTTACCGGCTACACAGTTGACGGCGGCTACGCTGAGTACGCACTCGCCCGCACCGACTTTTGCTTTCCCATTCCCCCTCAGCTTGATGATCTTCATGCCGCGCCGCTTTTATGCGCAGGAATTATCGGCTTCCGCGCTTTGCGAGTCGCTGGCGTAGAGAAGGGGGATCGCGTCGGACTTTTCGGTTTCGGAGCCTCCGCCCATCTCGCGATTCGTGTACTGCAAGCCTGGGACTGCGAAGTCTACGTTTCCACTCGCGGAGAATCTCATCGCAAGCTCGCCACCGAACTTGGAGCAACCTGGGTGGGAACGGAAAACGACAAGCCTTCGGTGCAACTGGATCGCGCGGTCACCTTTGCTCCCAGTGGAGACGTTGTCATCGCCGCGCTTTCCACCCTGCGCAAAGGAGGCGTGGTCGCGATCAATGCGATTCACCTCGACCGCATGCCGCAATTTGACTATGACCAACTGCTCTGGGGCGAGCGCCAGATCCGTAGCGTCGCGAACATGACCCGGACCGATGCCCGCGATTTCCTGCAGCTTGCCGCCGAAATTAAGCTGAAGCCGAAAGTGACATCATTCCCTCTCAACAAGGTGAACGAGGCGCTGCTTGCCGTCAAGACTGACTCGATCAATGGAGCAGCGGTGATTGTGATGTGACTGCGCCTCGCAATATCTAGCCGCGGACCCCCATCCGCCAGAGCAGGTAGCTCGCGCTCTCTTTCGATATTGCGACCGCACGCTGCCAGACTGATCTGGGGCGGGAATCCAATCGCGGTGCAAGGTAAACTTTCACTCCCTCGTGTTCCAGCATTTTGCGAATGCGGAAGACATGGTATGCATCGCTCACCGCGATACACGTTTCTAAATGATTGGTCCGCATGATGACCGCCACCCGTTCAGCTGATTCCGCCGTATCAGACGCGCGCGTCTCCGCTATGAGGGCAGACTCTGGCACGCTGCGGCGCATCAGGTAATCGTGCCCCACTCCGCCCTCGCTGAAATTAGGGTCCGCAGCGAATCCCCCGCTGGTTATTACCAATGGCGCCAAACCCTGGCGGAACAACTCGTAGGCATGGTCCAGCCGTGCTCGATAGACTGGCGACGGACGCCCGTCATACTCAGCGGCCCCGAAAACAATGATGGCGTCAGCCGGGTGCAGGTCTTGCCGATGCGAGTCGTGGATGATGGCATGGGCCAAGAAAGCGATCACGGCCGCAAAGGAAGCTAGAGGGATGATTGTCCAGAAAAGGCGAACCCGGCGCTTGACTGCGGGCTGTTGCATTACCCCTGCGCGAAGAATTCCGAAATCTCCTGCGACGAAATAGCGCCCTCGCGCAAAATCTTCCATCGTGCCTCTTCATCGGTCAGATCAACAATGGTTGAGGCGATTTCACGCGGCGAGGTGCCGCCGTCAACGATGATGGGGATACGAACTCCGAGCTGAACGCGTACTGCTTCTGCGGTCGTACATTCTGACTCGCCGCTCAGGTTCGCAGACGTTGCGGTAATCGGAATGCCTGCAGCTTTCACCACTTCATGCGGAATTTTTGCGTTGGGCACGCGCAGGGCGACGTTGCCGGTGTTGGCGGTGACCTTGAGCGGCAGGCGCGACGCTGCCCTTACGATGATGGTAAGCGGTCCAGGCCAGAATTTTTTTGCCAGCGCGGCGAATTCTTCGGGCAGCGGCTTGGCCAGGTCCTCCGCCTGCTCCACGTCCTCAATCAGCAGTGAGAGCGGCTTGTGCCGGGACCGAGTCTTGATTTCATACACCCGGTCGACGGCGCGCAGATTGAAGGGATCGGCGGCCAGCCCGTAGAAAGTGTCGGTCGGCATCCCCAGCACCTGCCCGGCGCGAATCTGGTCGGCGGCGTATCGGATCAGCGACGGCTCCGGTCTTTCGCTGTCGATCTTCAGCATTTCAACGCGCACGAGGGCACTCCAACCTTTGAAGTTTTGCGAAAGCTAAGATACCACACAGGTTGCCGCCCGCTAAACGCCTGACTGCTGGCTCGCGTATGATTCTTGGCGGTAGGAGGCGAGTTTAGTGAACCCTGTGTCGGCGGTTTCCGGGCGCTTGCGGAGAATTGAAGGCCGCCATAACTCCCTGGTGAAAGAGTTGCGCCAGGCCTTCAGTCGCGGCGAGGTCGCCTCTACGGGCGAATGCGCCATCGAGGGCTTTCGGATTATTGAGGAAGCCGTGCGCAGCGGCTTGAGACTCCGGGCTGTGTTCTTCAGCGAATCAGCGGAGCCGCGTGCCCCGCGACTGTTGCAACAGATCAATTCTCATGTGGATACCCTGCTTCTCCCCGACAAGCTGTTTGAGACTGCAGTTCCCAGCCAGAGTCCCCAGGGAGTGGCCGCGCTGGTACAGCTAAAGACTTTTACCGTGAATGAAATCCTCGGCACCACATTTGTGGGGCCTCTGCTGGTCGTCGCCGGCCTGCAAGATCCCGGTAATCTGGGAACGATAATTCGCTCGGCTGAAGCCTTCGGAGCTAACGGCGTTCTTTTGAGCGAAGGTACGGTCAGCGCGTACAACAGCAAAGTCGTGCGTGCCTCTGCGGGATCGGTGTTCCGGGTTCCGATTGCGAATGCCAAACTGGAACCTCTGCTCGCTGAGTTGCATGAGCGCGGGCTCCGGCTCATCGCTACTTCGTCCCACAAGGGAGTTCCCTTGCATGAAGCAGATTTGCGTGGGCCGGCGGCAATTTTCGTCGGAAACGAAGGCGCGGGAATCGACAAGAAGCTGTTGGGGAAAATGGACGAACTGGTAATGATTCCTCATTCGCCCCGCGTGGAATCGCTCAATGCGGGTATTGCGGCGAGCATCATATTGTATGAAGCCGCACGGCAAAGATCTTAATCACCACGGAGACACAGGGTTTTTGAGATATCTTTGGTTTTTCTCCGTGCCTCCGTGTCTCCGTGGTGAATAGCATGTATGAATCTTTTCCAGCCCATTCCGAGCGCTGATAGTCCCAGTGATCGCAGAACTCCTCTGGCCGACCGCATGCGTCCGCGCTCGTTAGACGAGTTTGTCGGCCAGGAACATCTGATTGGGCAGGGCAAACCCCTGCGGGCGCAAATCGAACGCGACGACGTCGGCTCCCTCATTTTCTGGGGCCCTCCCGGAACCGGCAAGACCACGCTGGCGAAAATCATTGCCCGTATGACTCGAGCGGATTTCATCGAGTTCAGCGCTGTGCTCTCTGGGATCAAGGAAATCAAGCAGGTGATGGCCGACGCCGAACGGGCCCGCCAGTATGGCACTCGCACTACTGTCTTCATCGATGAGATTCATCGCTTCAACAAGGCACAGCAGGATGCGTTCCTGCCACACGTCGAAAAAGGGAATATTCGCCTGATCGGCGCGACCACTGAGAATCCATCATTCGAAATCATTTCGGCCCTGCTTTCGCGCAGCCGGGTGTATGTCCTGAATCCTCTTTCCGAGGAGCAGATTGTTATTTTGCTGCGCCGTGCACTCGAGGACAGTGAGCGCGGCCTTGGCGAAATGCGGCTCTCAGCCAGCGATGAAGCTCTGAAGCAGGTTGCGGCGTACTCCAGCGGCGATGCCCGCAATGCTTACAATGTGCTGGAAGTTGCGTCCACGCTGGCGCTGGAACACTCAAGGGTAAGCGCCGGTGCCGAAATCACATCTGACATAGCCAAGGATGCTCTGCAGAAGCGCGTTCTCCTTTACGACAAGTCCGGAGAAGAGCATTACAACTTAATTTCGGCCCTTCACAAATCAGTGCGCAACAGCGATCCGGATGCGTCGTTGTATTGGCTGGGGCGCATGCTCGAGGCAGGAGAAGATCCGCTCTACATTGCGCGGCGCGTGGTGCGCATGGCGGTTGAAGACATCGGTCTTGCCGAGCCGAATGCCTTGTCTTTGTGCATGGCGGCGCGCGATGCCGTGGATTTCGTCGGTATGCCGGAAGGCAATCTCGCGCTGGCGCAGGCCGTCGTCTATCTCGCCCTGGCGCCGAAATCGAATGCACTCTACACCGCATACGGCGAGGTTCAGTCTGACGTCGAGCGTACCGCGGCCGAGCCCGTGCCCTTGCATTTGCGAAATGCGCCAACTGGACTTATGAAACATCTCGGCTATGGAAAGGGATATCAATATGCCCATGAACTCGATCATAAGGTCGCGGACATGCAGTGCCTGCCGGACAATCTAAAAGACCGGAGATATTACCAGCCGACCAATCAAGGAGTGGAAAAACGAATCGGCGAGCGACTGGAGGAGATCAGGAAAAATCGCATTGCGGCAAAAGAGAGCGATTCACCACGGAGGCACAGAGACACGGAGTAAAACGAAGAAAAGCAAATAAACCATGCACCTACTAGCGGGAACCCTTCAGCCGCGAATCACAAAGTCACGCGAATTTGCTCAATCATTCTCCGTGACTCCGTGTCTCCGTGGTAAATCGGCTCATCCGAACCGTGCCTTGTGCTCTTTGAGAATGCACAAGTCCATGGCGACAAATATTCCGGCCTCGCGAGCTTTCTTTGCAGCGCGCTCGTTGATGACTTCTTCCTGCATCCAAACCGCCGGCACCTTTAACTGGACCACCTGGTCGACAACTTCCTCGACAAAGTCCGGCCGGCGGAAGATGTTCACGATATCAATCCTCTCAGGCACATCCAAAAGCGACGCGTAAGATTTTTCGCCAAGGGCTTCAGCGATATTGGGATTTACAGGAATGATCTTGTATCCATGGCTCTGCATGTAGGCGGAAACCCCATGACTCGGGCGCAGAGGACTGTCCGATAGCCCAACCACAGCGATGGTCTTTGCACCCGCCAAGAGGTCGCGAATTGGGTCCGAATCGGCCATGGACGGGACAATCGCCATTCTAGCCTGCCATTCTAGCCTAATGACCGCCTGATTTATTTCCTGCAACAAACCTCGCCCGGAACGTTCTTATGAAGACCGGCATGCGGTAGCACTGCCGGCTTTCGGGGAGGAAAGATGCAAAAGAAATTGGCTTTGGCAGTCTCTTGCGCAATGTTGTCACTGGCGGTTTTGGCCATCACCAAGCTCCACGCCGCGAAACCTGACATCGCAGCGCCGACCGGCTTGGCGCTCACGCTGTATAACCAGGAGTTCGCGGTGGTGCGGCAGCCAGTTGAGCTGAATCTGCAGCAGGGCGCCAACCACATTCAATACTCGGAAACCACAGCTCATCTCGAACCCAATTCGGTGATACTGCGTGACCCAACCGGGCAGCACCAACTGCAAATTCTCGAACAAAACTATCGCAATGACCCGGTGACTGAGGCCCGGCTGCTCTCCGCCTACGAGGGCAAAGAAATCGAGTTCGAGGTCAATCGGAACGGCACGCCGCAAATCATCAAAGCAAAAATTATTCGCAGCGGTTATGTGCCGCACTATAACGCGTTTCAGCGTTACGGCTCGCAGTATCAATACCAGCAAATGCAGGTCGCGAGTTCGGATGCCGGGGCAGGGTCACCGATCGTGGAAGTCGATGGGCAAATTCAATTCGGTCTGCCTGGCCGGCCGATCTTCCCCAGCTTGACCAATGATTCGCTCATGAAGCCAACCCTCGATTGGCTTTTGCGTTCAGATTCCGCTGGTAAAGTCGGGGCTGAACTGAGCTACGTTACCGGTGGCATGACCTGGGCTGCGGACTACAACGCGGTAGCGCCTGAGCACGGCGATACATTGGACATAACCGGATGGGTCACGATGGACAATCAGTCCGGCAAGACCTTCGACCAGGCAACGATTAAGCTCATGGCGGGCGAGGTCAACAAAATTCAGCCTAACAACGGCATGTATGCGATAAGTGCCGCGGTCGCGATGGACGCCCGTGAACAGGGCGGGCCGCAAGTGCAGGAGAAAGCCTTCGACGAATATCACCTCTACACCTTGCCGCGTCCAGTCACTCTTCATGACCGCGAAACCAAGCAGGTCGAGTTCATACGCGCTTCAAACGTTAAGGCACAGCGGGTTTATGTATACGACGGAGCCAGGCTTCTGCAGCAGTACCAGTACTGGGGATATGAGCAGATCCGCCAGAATCGCGAGTATGGCACCGAGATGAATACAGATGTTTGGGTCATGCAGGAAATCAACAATACCAAAGCCAATAATCTCGGCATTCCGCTCCCTAAAGGGCGTGTGCGGTTTTATCGGCGCGATACCGACGGCGCTCTCGAGTTTGTCGGCGAAAACGAGATCAAGCACACCCCGCTGGATGAAACGTTGCGGATCCCCACCGGGAATGCGTTTGATATTGTCGGGGAGCGTCGCCAAACCAACTATCAGCTCGACTTGAACGGACACAAAATCGATGAATCATTTGAAATCAAAATCCGCAACCACAAGAAGGAAGGGGCCACGGTACGCGTGGTGGAGCACTTATATCGCTGTTTGAACTGGGAGATCTCACAGAAGACGGACGACTTCCTCAAAACGGACAGCCGCACCGCTGAATTTCGTGTGCATGTTCCCGCAGGTGGCGAAAAAACGTTGACCTACACTGCGCATTACACGTGGTAGGAGAGTTCAACTACCCCGGAAGAGAGCTGGTCAGCAAAGAGCGGCCGAAGTTCGGGCCTGCGGATGAGCGGTCGTTCCCGTCTAGTCCTTCTTACTATTGGCGTCGCTCTTTTGCTTAAACATGCGGAGCCCGAGTTTGCGCACCGTCTCTGAAACCTCTTTGTTGCCCGAGAGATTCCGCAGATCGGCAATGAGCAGATTTTTCATCAAACCCAAGCCGACGTTGAGCGGAGTACGCGGGTTGAATACCAGGTTGCGGACCACCGCGTAATTCTTAACGAATCGCCGCTTCATTGGGATGGCGCGCAGCACCGCCTCCAACACGTTCTTTTGCGAAGCAAACTTTTCCACTTCTCCGTCGCTGATCTTGGGCGAATCGAGTACCGCCAGCGCCACAATCTTGGTGCCATCGCGGATCAGTATCGAGCGCTCTTCCTTTGACCCTTTCATCGCCAGCTGAATGCGCCCCTTTACGTCAAGCTTGGCGATTTTCTGCAACACGCTTCCGCGTTTCTCGTCCTGAGGGTTCACCAGTTTTTTGTGGAAGACGGGCTTGGCGCCGGGATGCGAAGGCGCTTGCGTGGACGACGCCGCTGCAGAGGAGGCCGCAGCCGCCTTCGGCTCATTCTCAACGTGCACATCCTCGTAGATGCCCCCGATTGGCTGGAAAGGCTTGTCGGCTTCGGCGGCAATTTCGGTAGCGTGCTCCGCAAAGAAAGCGAGCAGCGCGTTGTCGGCCTCAGGATCGTCTGACACCATCTTGGGCTGGGTTTCACCTTCTGAAACTTGCGCGGCCCCGTCCGATGCGGATTCCGCAGTTCTATCTTTTGGTGAATGAGGAAGCGCATCGCTACCAACTGCCCCTTCCGCAAGCTCGATCGGTTCCGCTATGCCGGCGATCAACGCTTGTACGCGAGCAGCCTGGGTCCCGGAAAGATGCTGGTTCGTATTCAAATCCTGAAGGATCGGCGGCGAGTTGCGCACCCGCGGGCTGGCGATCATGGCGTCAACATATTCGCCCTTTGTGACGACCGCGAGTTCCGCCAGCTTAGAATTCAACACCGCACGGTTCTCCAGCAGAATAGCGAGCAGGGCTGGACGCATGTTGTTGGGCGTGAGCCAATAATCGAGTACTTCCTTTGGAGTCGCAGGATCTGCGGCAATCGTCTTGCAGACTTGTTCATCCCAACCAGCGAGAGTAATCCTAGCGGTTTCGCCAAAAATTTTGCTGTGCTCGGTCAGGTAGACGAGAATTTCCACCATCTCCACTGCAGGCACATGCAATGCCCCCTTCGAAGCGGACATCATTTGATGGGACGAGAGCGCTGAGGCACGAATCAACTCAAGCATGCGTGACATCGATCGATAAACTCCTGGACACTACAGAATCTCGCATGGCGGTGGCTCTTTCCAGTGATTTCGGGCGAAGTAACGTTACCTAAGAAACTATCGTCATTGTCCCTGAGGACACTTATTTGGAAGATGTGGGCCCTGCTGAGCCTGTATTGCGCCTCATCCTTAAATAGGCTCCGATGAACGGTTGCAGGTCGCCATCAATCACGCGGTCGACATCGCCGACCTCAGTTTTGGTGCGATGGTCCTTAATCATGCGGTAGGGTTGCAGAACGTAGGATCGAATCTGCGAGCCGAAATCGATGTCGAGCTTTGAGTCTTCAATCTTTTTGGTCGCCTCGCGTTTCTTCTCCATCTCAAACTCGTAGAGCTTCGACCGCAGCATGCTCATCGCCCGATCCTTATTCTTGTGCTGCGAACGCTCGTTCTGACAGGCAGCCACAATCCCGGTGGGAATATGTGTGATGCGTACCGCGGAGTCTGTCGTGTTCACGTGCTGCCCGCCCTTACCGCTTGAGCGATACGTGTCTATACGCAGGTCGTCCGGCTTGATCACGACCTCGATGGAATCGTCAATTTCCGGCGAGACGTATACGCTGGCAAACGAGGTGTGCCGCCGCTTGGCTTGATCGAAGGGAGAGATTCGCACCAGCCTGTGCACGCCAATTTCGCTGGTCAACAAGCCGAATGCATACTCGCCGTTTACGCCGAAAGTCGCTGATTTTATCCCGGCTTCCTCGCCCGGTTGGTAGTCATAAAGCACCGTCTGAAATCCCTTGCGCTCGGCCCAGCGCAGGTACATGCGCATCAGCATCTCGGCCCAGTCCTGCGATTCCGTGCCGCCAGCTCCCGGGTGGATGGTTACAAGCGCATTTCGCGCATCGTTCTCGCCGGACAGCAAGGTTTCCGTCTCAAGCCGGTCAACTTGTTCTTTCAGCGAATCCATTTCCCGGCGCAGGTCAGACTCGACATTCTCGCCTTCGCGGGCAAGATCAAAATACGCAGAAATATCCCCGGTGCGCCGGACCAGTTCAGATTCAGTGGCGAGCATGTCATCCAGGCGCTTCTTCTCGCGCATGACCTGCTGGGAGTTTTGCGGATTCGACCACAGATTGGGGTCGGCGGCGAGTTTATCTACTTCAGCCAGCCGCTCACGGAGTTTGCCGCCGTCAAAGGTACTCCCGGAGTTCGCGAACCTTCTGCTGCAACCCTGAGTATTCCTGTTCGAGTTCCTGAATCATGCTTTTGCTGTGCCTTTGACGGGAGTGAGCGAGAAAACAACTGCTCCGAGAGAAATTATCGCACACACATACGCCAGCCAGTCGCCATGCCGCGTGTAGAACGTGGTCCCGGTCACCAAAGCATAGGGAGCAATCAGTGCGGTGCGGACTTTGCGCGGGACGGTTGCAACAATTCTTCCGTATGGATCAATGGAAGCGGTCACGCCGGTGTTCGTGTCCCGCAGCAGCCAGCGTTCATTCTCGATAGCCCGCATGCGAGCCTGTTTGAGATGCTGCGCGTATGCGCCGCTGTCTCCGTACCAGCCGTCATTCGAGATGTTCACGAATGCTTGCGCGCCCCCGTTTGCAAACTGCCGCACTTCATCGGGAAAGATGGATTCGTAGCAGATGAAGACGCCTAATCTTTCGCTGCCAGCGGCCAACGGTGCACGCGATGTTCCGCGCGAGAAATCTCCCACTTCCTTAGTCAAACCTCCTGCGAACGAAAACACCTGCTTAAACGGAACATATTCGCCGAATGGGACCAGGTGGATCTTGTCATATCGCGCGGTCCAATCGCCGTCAGGGCTGACCAGCGAGGCAGAATTGAAAACCTGATTCGAGCCCGGGCCTGCCGAGCCGGAATTCTGCACAGAAATATTTCCGGCCACGATCCAGGCGTGAGTGTTCTGGGTAAGCTGTGTCAGCGCACCGCGAAAAACCGGATCGCTGCTATAGAACGGCGCCGGCGATTCCGGCCAGACGATGAGATCCGGCCTGCGCAAACGCTCTCCCGCGGGAAGTTGCTGGCTGATCTTAAGCAGGTCCGCGAGCGTGTCTTGAAAGTATTGGCGCGTCCAGTCACCATTATCCAGGACGGGAATATTTTCCTGTACCAGTATCGCGGTATGGTCTGCAGGAACTTGTGCAACCGGTATCCAACGTGCGGTTTGCAGGACGAATGACGCAGCCACCGCCGCCAGCAGAAGCGAGTTGCGACGGCTCCGGCGCACCAGAAATGCGGACGCGAACGCCGCATTCACCACCATGATCTCGAAAGAAATGCCGTAAACTCCGGTCGCGCGCGCAATTTGCGCCAGCGGAACATTGTCGACCTGAGCGATACCGAGAAGGTCCCAGGGAAACCCGCTGACGCGCGTACGCGCCAGCTCAATCGCGACCCAGACAAATGGCGAAGCTACCAGCGCGGTCCGTAGCGAGCGCTTCGCCAGAACGCTGATGATCAGGCCAAAAAGTCCGTGATAGAGACTAAGGTAGAGGCAGAAAAGCAGAAGCAGCCCGGCAGCGCCCGCGGCGTTAATGCCTCCGTACTGCTTCATAGTGCTGTAGATCCAATAGCAGCTGCCGCAGTACCAGAAAATGCCGCATGTATAGCCGAGCACGAAGCCCTGCAAAGGCCGCGCAGGGAGCAGTTTCGCGCTGCCTTCCAGTTGCAGAGTTTCCGGCCGGCGTGCACGAAGGAGAGCTATCAGCAGCGGTGCAACCGCGATCCAGCTCAGTGCATACAAATCCAGCAACGGGAAAATGACGACTTGCAGAACTGCAGAGAAAATCGCCAGCAGCCACGCACTTCTTTCAATTCGCAGCATCGTCGAAAAGCATATCAGGACATGGGAATCGAAGAAGGAAGCAAGCCGAGCTTGACCTGCACGAACTCGACGATTTCAGGAGTGATGTACTGCGGAGGACGGATGCCGAAGACCGGGCGCTCTGCTGTCGCATCTATCGAAACGCCTTTCCATGCGGAGTTCCCATTATGAGCGGCATTCACCAGCAAAGCATTGGCACGGCGTAAGGCTCCAAGGGCTGAGGGTTTGAAGTCTTCAATTGCGGGATCGAGCACGCTGATGTAAACATCGGGTTCAATAAATTTCAGAATGCTGTTGGATTCCAGAATAGCGTTTTCGGATTCTGCCAACCGGCGCATGATTGACGGCATGGCTTCGGCGAGCCGGCCTTGCTCGGTGCGCACCCAGAAAGATCGCCTCGCGCCGGCGGTAAGAAATCGCGAGCTGTCGGATTTTCCGCTTCGATCTTTTTCTTCTGAAATCGCCCAGGTGTGGTCGGCGGTTGCACAATGACATGGCTTGCCGTTCAAGGAGCACCGCCCATGGCCGAATTGCGTGACCTTGAATGCGGTCCAATTACATGAGGACAGCGCCGAGATCAGGCCGGCGACCACGCTGGTCTTGCCGACGTTTCGCGAATGCCCGCCGATCACCACGATAGCCATGATTTGTTCGAAGCCGGTTTATCTTTCGCCTTGCGATTTCCCCAGCTTGGCCAACGCTGCCAAGCTCTTCAAATACTCTCGTAGAGGCTTCGCCGGTGTCCCCCAGAACGCGATGCCCCTGCCGCGCAGGACCTTCTTCGGCAGAACTCCACTCTGGCCTCCGAGTAGCACCCCTTCTTGGATGCGCGCGTGTTCCCCCACGCCGACCTGGCCTCCAATCACTGCATTGTTCTCAACCGTGATGCTTCCGGAAAATCCCGCTTGCGCGGCGATGATGACGTTTTCGCCGATCAGGCAGTTGTGTCCGATGTGGACCAGGTTGTCGATCTTCGCACCGCGGGCGATGCGGGTGACGTTCCAAAGCGCCACGGTCGATGGTGGTATTGGCGCCGATCTCAACGTCATCTTCGATCTCCAGCGTTCCCACCTGCGGAAATTTCTGGTGACGCCCGGTCTCTGGATCGCGAACATATCCGAAGCCATCGCTACCGAGGACCGCGCCCGCATGAATAATCACCCGAGCGCCGATGCGTGTTCCGGGATAAATTGTGACATTAGGATGGATTTCGCAGTCTTCGCCGACGGTCACTGTCGCCTCGAGCACACATCCCGCGCCAATCCATGTGCGCTCACCAACGCTGACGTCCTCGTCAATCACAACGCGCGCATCAAGAGTGACTCCTTCGCCCAAGTCCGCCGATGCGTCCACCACAGCACTAGGGTGAATTCCCGGCTCCTGCGCCCTTTCTGCTTGGAGAAGTTTCGCAGCGTGCGCAAAGGCCAGGCGCGGATTTTTACAAATCAATAGCGACTTCGCGCTCTGTACAGTTTCTTCACAGCTCTCGCAAATCACCGCAGACGCATGCGATTCCAGCGCCGACTCCAGGTGCTTCTTGTCCTCAACGAACACAAGGTCACCGGTCCGGGCGTTTGCAATGCTCGCAACCCGGCCTATCTCGACTTGATCATTGCCCAGAACACGCGCTCCGATTGCCTTTGCCACTTCTCGGACCGTCCGCTGCATGGCACCTGTTTTATACGTTTGTGGCGCGAAAAGAAAGCTGCGCTTCGAGCGCGTACAAGCCGGCACCGCCTGGCGCTGAGTTCAAAAGCTATCAGTTATGTATGCGCAGAGGCAGAACAACAAGGACTGGGTATGGCTTCAGGAACGGTAGCGATCGACTACGCTGCGTACGATCTTAAGGACCTCAGCAGTTGGCTCGCCCTTGTTGAGATAAACGTCTATATTGTGGAGTTTTTCGGGAACCGTGCCGGAAAAAAGGATGATGGGAATCCTGGGCTTGATAGCCTTCATTTTCTTGGCAAGGTTCGTTCCGGAGGTTCCGTACAGCATGTGATCGGCAATGACCGCGCAAATCGAAGCTTCGCGAAGAGCTTTCAGGGCATCGCTGGTTGTGGTCACCCCGATGACGTCATACCCCTCCTGCTCCAAGACTGCCTTCCGCAGCGTCAGATAGATCGGGTTATCTTCGATGCACAGTATCACCGGCTTTGAAGACGGCTGCGGCTGGACTGCTTCAAGGGTAGATTTGAGCGAGGGTCTTGGCACGAAATTGGACCGACGGATCGGGATGCGTCAACATGCACAAAGCGGCGTTGTTTCAATGTTGATTAAATTACCGACGGTTGTAAATACAGGGAATTGTGTATTACATCGAACAAAAAGACTGGGCGACCCAAGGGCTGGCCGAATTTTTTAGCGTTCAGCCGTTTTCGCACTGGCCAGCTTGGTGTGTTTGGACTTTGAATCATCGCGATATTTGGCCACTCCTCGATAGAGGGCTTCAGCAATTCGCTGCCGATATTCAGAATTCTGCAGATAATCCTCATCTGTGGGGCTGCTTACAAATGAGACTTCCGCCAGCACCGCCGGCATTTGCGTCCCGGTCAGCACCACGTACTGCGCTTCTTTAACGCCGCGATTTCGCAGATCCGGATTCGTGGCCACTAGCCCACCACATAGCGCCTGCTGCACATCCACCGCCAGTCGGCGCGAGTCCATCACTTTCGCGCGAATGTCCACGCCCGTCCAGTCGACCTGTTTCACTGCGGGATCGAAATCAGCAGTTCGGGCCTTAATCGAGGAATAGGTGTTCGTATAATACGTTTCCACTCCTCGCGCGGTGGCGAGGTCGCTGTAATTTGCGTGGATCGACAGGAAGAGGTCCGCGGCCGCGAGGTTCGCAATTTCCGCGCGTTTTTCGAGTGGCACGTAAGAATCATTCTGGCGCGTATATACCACTTGCGCTCCCAGCTTGTTCTCCAGCAGTTTCCCCAGGCGATCCACGATATCAAGCACCAGATCTTTTTCGAGCAGCCCTTTTTTCCCAACCGTACCCAGGTCCCAGCCCCCATGCCCAGCATCAAGCACGACCTGGAATTCCCTGGCACTCACCGGCTGCGTTTCTTTTGGCTGCTTGGGCGAAAGAGAAATACCGGGAGAAGGTTTGGGCAGGACTGTCGAAGCGGCGCTTAAAGTAGTCGCAATGCTCGGCCTTCGCACCTCTATCGTGAGCCGATAAGGGTTCGGATCCAGACTCACAGAAAATTCCGCCCGCTCCTTGGTTTCCAGCACCACGCGCGTGACTCCTTCAACTGGCTGCGCCATCCGCAGACGCTTCAGCAGAACGTCGTTCACTTCGATATTCTCTTTCGCCACCCCGGGTGCGATTTTGGTGTCGTGAAGATCGAAGTAAATTCTCGCGGGATTATCGAGGGAGTGCGCCTCGTATTGCACCTGGTCCTGCAGATCGACGACCACCGTGCTGGTGTCGCCCGAGGAGAAGTGTCGCAGTCCCGTGACCTGAGGGGCTGGACCCGTCTTAACTTCTGCTGGTGCGGGAAGAATTATTTCCCTGGATTCTCCGTCGGCGGTCTTGATCTCGATCGAAGGCTGAGTATTAGCGCTGATGGCCTGTTCTGCGTGCTGAATTTTTGCCCAAACTGCCCAAGCCAATCCGGCCGCGATCAGCAGTAAGGCCGCGACCACGCCGATTCCAGTATGTGACCGCAGTCGCTGAAACCACGGTAGAGGAGCGGAAGTAGCAGCAGAAACGACCGGTTCTTCGGCGGGGACTGTAGCCGGTACCTCTTCTATCTTCGGCGCAACCTCTGGCGGTGGCGTTATGACGGGCGCTGCAAGAGCGGGCTTATCAGACTCACCGCGCCCAGGCGATGGCACAAACTGTTCATCAACAATGACACGCGCCGCCGAATGCGAAGCGGGCGATATCGCCACCGGAGCCACTTCGATCGGAGCAGGGGGCACGGTCTCCGGGACAACTATGCGTCCGGCAATTTCCGCCAAACGATCTTCCTCTTCTGGGCAAATGGCTGCGAGAATCAACTCACCAAGCAGGTTCAGACTGCGGACGTCACTATCGTTGAATCCGTACGGTTCCGTCGAGAATGCTTCCACCAGGCCGACTACGCGTTTTCTTGCGGTCAGCGGGACTGCAATCATCGAGCGCGTGCCCAGCGATCGGCATATCTTGGCATTGACGCGCGGGTCCTTTTCAGAATCATCGCAACGCACAGTTTGCCCGCTGCGCAAGCACGCTCCTGAAAATCCTGCGTCAGGATCAAGCTTCACTCCCGGGTCGGGAGCGATGCGGCCGAATGATGCGCGGCAGACGATCGCGTCATCATGCGCCAGCGCGATGGCGACTCCATCTGCTCCAGTGATTGAAACTGCACGCGCCGCTACCAGCTGAAGAACTTCATCGAGAGCAAATTGCTCTTCTTTGTGATCTTCTGCAAGTTGAGCTCTCGGAGATTCGGCGGAGTCCAGCTGGCGTCGCCGGACCGCCTGTGCGTGAATGCAGGCGAATGCCAACAGCGCCTGAAGCGCATTCTGGCCGCCGTCATTGCCCCGGTCAGTACCGGAAACCGCAGATTGTGAGAGCGGCTTGCTCCATGCCGCTCCAGTATTATTCGGAGTAGCGCTCATTCACTGTTCATACTGCCGCGAAGGGTCGCCAGCGTTCTCACCGGCGCACAAATCAGCCCTTGAGCAATTCGGCCTGCTCCAGGCACATTCTAAGCTGTACGTTACAAGGGATTTTGCGTAATCGCAACGTTTCTCTTTGCTCGAATACGCCTTCAGTGCTGGTATTTCGTGGTTCACCGGGCTGGCGACGCTGCTAGAATAATCTGAGTTCCTCGCTTTGGCTCGGGTTCTGATGGCAGAAGAAAAGAAGTCACGCTGGAAGGTCCCCCTCGGTTTGGTAGCCTCTGGAGTAGCTGGCGCTGCAGTGCTGGTTTTTCGCGGTTGCTGGCATCGCAAAATGAGCTGGCCGGTGCGCTACCAGCAGCATTCTTATCAGGTTTGCCTCGGCTGCGGCATCAAACGGCTTTTCGATGAAAAGGCATTTCGCGCCTACGGTCCTTACAGTTATGAGTTGGATCGGCTCATCTCCTGGGAGACTGGAAAACAGGAAGGTACAGAGAAACGACCTGCCTGAGACTTGCCCCTCGCACCTGTTCCCGGAGGAACGCGCGTTCACTAAATCGGCGCGCCCGAACCACATCCGTCACTGCGGAGGCGCCTTACCCATAGCTAAGATTTCATCATGATGTATGGTCCCGAGATTGCGGAAGCCGATTTCCAAACGCATGCCCAGCGCCGCCGCTATCCCCGTTTCCCATTGCGATCGCTTTCATATGTGAAGCTCGATCAGGCGAACGGCGGAATCGTTCGCGACTTAACAGAATCTGGAATTGCCATCCAGGCGGTTGCTCCACTGCAGCCCAACCGGGAAGTCAAATGTTCATTTGACTTGCTGTCGCCTCGGGTCCGTATAGAAACAACCGGCCGGGTTGCGTGGTCCCACCCCAGCGGCCAGGGAGGTATTGAAATCTCTGCCCTGAGCTCGCGCACGCAGCGCGCCCTTCGCGATTGGATATTGACGCAGATGCTCTCATCCGCTGCAATCTCGGGCCGCGACTCGATTTTTGAAGCGCTGGAGCCGCAGTTGATCCTATCGTCCGCGTCCAGGCCCGCAATTCTAGTTGAGCCATCTGAACTGGAGGAGACCGAAACCCGTCGCGTGACCTGGGGACTTCTCTCCCTCTCAATCCGCACTTTCTCTTTTCTTGTTGATGCGCTCGTACTGCTATGCGCCATTCTGCTGTTCAGCACCAGTTCTCTCGCGGTGATGGGCAGTATGCCCGCGTGGCCGCTGGCCACGACGTTTTTTGTCACTACAGCCCTCATTCTTGCCTCGGTGTATCAATTGCTCTTTTCAGAGTTGTTTTGCGGAGCCACCCCCGGCCGACGTCTGGCAACACTTGCATCCATGCAATCGGCCCATGAACAGCAAATGCAGAGGTTCCGCTAAGTCGCAATCCTTTAGCCGTTTCTGGCAGCCGTTACCGATGTGCCGGGGTTACCTTTGGCGATACACCTTGGGTACGTAGGTTAGCTTCCCCCTTCTGCCTATCATGACTACAGTTGATGCCGGGGATAGTTGTATTCCGGTGGAAATAAGAACATCTCGCAATGATGCGAGATGCGCGCCCAAATGACTAATACAGAAATTACAAACAGAGTAAAGCGCCATCGCCAGTTCGGCGTGTCACTGCTGGAATTGCTGATTACTCTGGCGGTGGGGATGATACTGGTCGGCATGGCGGCCCCGTTGGTCAACACGACCATCAACGTCTATCGTCTGCGCGGCGCAGGCACACAGTACGCCAACTTACTGCAACAGAGCCGTATGCGGGCGGTGGCCAATGACCGTTATTACCCAATCTACGCGTCGACGAATAATGGTGCGGTCGCTGCATGGGCGGGCTTTAACGCCTTCACAGACCTGAATCTTCTGGGTGGTGCGACCGGGACTTATGCACTGGTGCCGTTAGTGGACACTGGCGTGGTATTCAACCATACGGCAGTAGTTCTTCGACCCAGGGGTGCGGCACCCGCGATCGTCAATCTGGAAAACAGGTACATGCCTGGGGTTGCACTAGCGTTCGTGACCATTAATCCAAACGATCTCTGGGCTACGCCTGGTGTATCAGTCGTGACTTTCGGACCGCGAGGCCTGCCCTGCTATTTGCCTGCTGCTCCGGCGGTCGGTGGAGGAGGAACGTGTCCGTATTCGTTTCCTAATGCTGGTGTTCCGCAGCCGGTCGCATACGAAACATTCTTGCAGAACGTCCTGACCGGCGCCTGGGAAGCGATCACCATCAACCCGTCAGGAAGAATTCGAGAGTGGCGCTACCAGGCGTCGAATGCCACTTGGCAACCCTTGGACTAAATCGTATGAGAGTCTTTCGCAAAAATTTCGGGCAAGGCATGCAGAAGCGTAGCCGCAATGGAATTCGCGCGGGCGTTGAGCGCGGCTTCATGATGATCGAGCTCATGATCTCAATGGTTGTGCTGAGCGTGGGCTTGGCCGGGGTTCTGGTTCTGCTCGTCACCGCGATGTTGACCGACAAGCGCTCGAGCCATGACACCAGTTCGACCATGATCGCTGAGCACATCCTTGAGCAGATTACGGCCCAGGGTCTTCAGGTCGACGCGCCTTTGCAAATCACTGACTGCGCATTAAACGTTCGGAACGTCGCAACCGCTCGCGCGAACTTCGGCGCGGGCAATGGCGGTGCATTCGGCGGAAACGGCGCGACCCTGACCGCCAATGGCCTGATTGACTGGACGCAGGCATTCGGCGCGGTTCCTACTGATCCGGTATCCGGCGCCCCCTATGCGATCGAATATGTCGCATGCGGTGCAAACGGAAGACAAATGTCCTATGACGTGCGCTGGAACGTGATTCAAATGCCGGGGAGCGCTAACAATCGGCTGACCGTCATTGGAGCGCGCCCTATGGCCTCTCGACAAGTGGGAGGTTTGAGGTACGTTCTCCCCGTCAATCTGCGCACTGTGGACTGAACGGAACATTTACGGAAGATTGCCAATGAAAAAAGCTATCTATCAACGGGCGGCAGCCGATCATATCGGCGGAAAGCAACGCGGCTTTTCCGTCATTGAAATCCTGGTTGCGGTGGCTTTGCTGATGGTCGTGCTGGGCGTCGTAGTCCGGGGCATGACCGATGTGCAGCGTCGCAACTTCGCTGAGACTTCAAATGTGGACGCGGTTCAGGATTCGCGTGACTTCATCGACCAGATGGTCCGCGACATACACGGAGTGGGCTTCCCGCCTCCGCGTGTGACCGCGCAGGGCGCCAATCCCTACTGTACGGACCCTCAGCTCGGGGTCGTGAACGCCGCCGTACGAATGAACCCGAACATCTCCTGCGGAATTACGACTTACAGCCAGACTAATATCATTTACGAGGCCGACCTCGATGGGACGGGTACGGTTTCCGTCGTCTTCCTGAATCTCGTGCCCGGGACCAACACAGTCACGTGTCCGTGCATTTTGCAACGCGGAGTTCGGAGAAAGCTGGATTGGATCGCCACCCCGGCTGTACTTCCACAGTTCTTCACCACAGTAAATGGCGTTCTGAACAGTGGCAACGGTGTGGGAGCAGCGATCTTTCCGGCAATTCTAACGGGCCCGGGAAATTACTTGCCGTACACGACGGCGGACGTTTTCGACGCTTATGATGCCAATGCAACACCGATCGTGGTGCCTTGTAGGATGGCTATCCCCGGTAATCCCGGCACAGTTCCGGACTGCAGCCAAATTCGCAGCTTGCAAATTACCGTGAACGTTGCCCCCGGCTATGCCGACCCCACTACCAGACAATTTCGGGTTTATTCGGTTACATCGAAGGCCCGTATCAATTTCTAGTTCGACGTCTTAAGGTCCGGAAATGAAGGAGGACGTTGCTTATGTCAACCAAGATTGAGCGGAATCAAAAGGGTGTAGCACTCTTGCTCTCGATTCTCGCCTTGCTGCTGCTGTCTGCGATTGCGGTTTCCATGATGTATATGTCCTCCACCGAAACCGCCGTGAATGCCAACTTCAAGAACGAAGAAATTCAGTATTTCGCGGCGCGCGCGAGTATCGAAGAGATTCGTGACCGCATGATTCCGGGGGTAGCTCCATATTCGATCAACGGCCTGGCCGCAGGCCCAAATCCGCCGTGTCCCGGTAGCCCGAATTGCTATCTGCCGACCCTGCTGCCCGGAGCCGGCCCTGGACAGGTCGTCTACCTTTTGCAGAGCAGGATGACCACAAACAGCCTGACGAATTTCGGGGACGTGACCGGCTGCGCGAACGGGCAACCGGGATGCATGGTGGATGACGAACTCTGCCACGATTACGCAATTGCCGGAATGACGCCTCAACCACCCAACGTCCGCTGCAACAATCTGCCCGCTGGCGCTGCGTGGTATTCAATCCCGGGGCTGGGAGTTGGTGGTGCCGTAGGAGGGCTCGGCCTTCCCGTTGGCGCCCCCGGCGTGAGTGCGGCACCGAACTGGACTACGGGTGCATCTTCAAACCCGCTGAACTGGAAATGGGCGCGTATCACCCTAAAAGCTAATAACAGCTCGCCTTACTGCGTGGATGGGACTGCGCCGGGTAACCCTTGCGCTGCCGGCATTTCAGTCTGCTGGGACGGAAGCTCGGAAAAGCCACTTACGGCAGCGAGCTGCGACAAGATGCCCACACCTGGCAACCCGGTATACCTGGTCACCGCCTTGGCTGTGAGCCAGAGCGGCGCGCGCCGCCTGATCCAGGCAGACCTGGCGCAGACTCCGGTCACGCCAACTCCAGGGCTGTTTGCCACTGGAAACGGCTGCGGTGGCGCAGGCGGTAATCCGCCGGTTATTCCGTTTATCTTCGGCGGCAACGCCAATACTTACAGCTTCAATTCAGCAGCCAACCCCGGCGTAGTACCAACGACTGGACCTAATGGTACGGCCCTGACCACTGGCGGTAACATCGGGGCTAACGGCGGCATAAGCATGCTTGGCACCAGCTCCACCGTCAACGGGACCGTTTCCTCCACGCTTGCGCCTGGAACGGCCGGGCCATGCCCGAACACCAGCGTCACTATCAATGGCAACGGCAAGATCACGGGAACTCCCCAAACTTCACAGCTTGGGGCCCCGTTCACCGAAGCTACTCCGGCAATTCCTAACAACGTGCCTACAAATACATGTGACAACACAACCCCGTGCTGGAACGTAAAAGGCAAGAAAGCTGGCATCCTAACGCCAGGAACCTACGGCAACATCAGCCTAAGCGGTGGTACCAATCTCACCTTGCAGGGAGGCGCTTCACCATCGACCCCTGCGATTTACAACATCAACAGCCTTAGCGTTCAGGGCAACTCAACCATAACCATCAACGGTCCGGTGGTCCTTAACTTCGCCGGCAACAATATCGGGACCAATCCAGTAATCAACTTCACCGGCGGTTCGCTCAACAACACCAGCAACATTCCCGGCAATCTGGTGATCAACTACGGCGGGACCGGGACCTTCAATACCGCGGTTACGCCGCCGACCTCAAACCCGACAATTATCATTAACGGTAATTCGGGCGTGTTTGCCTCAATCAATGCTCCAAACTCGAATCTGAAATTCACCGGCGGCGGCGACTTCTACGGAGCGGCCGTTGCCCAAACCATTGACGACCAGGGCGGCACCAACTTTTTCTGGGATACGTCCCTGAACAATACACCCAACACTTCGCCATATGTTGAGGTCAGCATGCGGGAGTTGAGTTACTAACAGGGGAGTTGAATTACTAAGACTTGAGACAGGCTTGGCTATGTGGGCGGACTGAAAGGTCCGCCCCATTTTTTGCTCGCTTTTCTCTAACCCGTGGCTCTCGCGTCAGCTTTTCTTCGCAGCAACGCCGCGCTGTTTTCTGCAACTTCCTTTACCAGAAAACCCATCTTCGGATGCGATGGCTCGAAATCCACCTTGATGTCGTTCTTCCGCAACGTCTCTGAAGCGATGGGGCCGATGGATACGACCACACTTCGATTCAACGCATTCGTGAACTTATCTGTCAGGCGAATTTCTTCGGCCATCCGGGCCGCGTGCACGAACTGCACCGACGATGTAAACATCACGACATCGATCTCGCCGTTGGCGAGCGCACGAATAGCGTCCTTCAATGGCGCCGTATCTTCCGGCAATTCCCAGCGATAAACCCTGACCGGCACGACCTCAGCGCCGCGTTCGCGCAGCGCCTCATAAAGCTGAGGACTGGGTTCGCCGTGCTCCTGTACCCCCACCGTTTTGCCTTCCAGCGGCACGGCTTGTTTGTTGGCATCAAGCGCCTGCACAATTTCGCGCCAGGTATTAGGTTCGGGGACGGTGAGCGCTACCGGGACCGCAAATTCGCGCATCGCAGCCGCCGGCTTCGGCCCTCGCACCACCACTCGGGTACGACCGAGAGCGGTCAGGAACTCCTGGCGCGGGCCAATTGATTCAGCGGCTTCGACCAGCGCTCGCGAGCCAACTCCCGTCATGAAGATCACTGCGTCGAATCGCCGTTCGAGAACGCCGCGGATGAACTTCAATTCATCCTCATTGGCGCCAGCCGGCACCTCTCGTGTGGAAGGCGCCACCATGGGTACGCCTCCGTTATTGGTAATGAGTTGCCCGATCTCTTTGGCGCGACGGCTTTCGAACGAAAGCACTCGCAGTCCGTTGAACCCTGCCATGCGCAGCAGGATAGCAGAGGCCTGTTTCAGCCGCACCACGGGTGGGAATTTTTATTTCATCTCTTGAGCCCTCGGGGACCACAGTGGAAGAGCGGCTCCTTTAGAGCCGCGTCACAAGTGCGAGTTGATGGACGCCCTTCAGGGCCAGGGTTGCCGCTCTTCCACAGTCGCAAATCACGGACGTGGAATGCCCCATCCTTGTCGCGTTCTTGGCGACCGTGGGGGTTTTGAACCTCCCCGGAGCGCATTCGAAGGGATGGGGCAGCTAATCCGGGAAGGGCACGTCTTCAGACGTGTCGCCAGGCGCCACCTATAGATTGCGGCTTTAGCCGCTGAGGTTTGCCGTCCTCGGAGTCCACACAAAAAGCTGTTACCCTCCGCGCAGCCTCAAGTTGTGACACCAGTCTCTTCAGAGCCGCGTCCCAGCGCAGTGTGATGCACTCCCTTCAGGGCGGGAGTTGCGAATCTCAGACCCTAAACGGGCGGATTCTCTTTGCGAGACCACGACGCGCTAGGATCAGCTCGCAGAATAAAATACCGTGTATGCCAGCAGACCGGAAATACGACGCGCCTTCGACAGTAGAGAAACTCTTCAACCGTGCTTTTGGATTTCTAGCCGGACTGGGAATAGCTCCTTCATTCATATATCTGCTGGAAGTTAGAGGCAGAAAATCGGGAAAGCTATATTCCACCGCGGTCAATTTACTCGAACTCGATGGCAAGCAGTTCTTAGTCGCGCCGCGCGGCCGGACGCAGTGGGTTCGCAATGCGGAAGCGGGAGGCGAAGTCACTCTGAAGCGAAGATCCCGGCGGACGTTCCGGCTGCGGGCGCTGGACGATTCGGAGAAGCCGCCTGTGCTGAAGGCGTACCTGAATAATTACAAGAGCGCCGTACAGAAGTTCTTTCCGATTGCTCCTGGCGCACCGCTTGAGGAGTTCGCAAAGATTGCTGCAGGATATCCGGCGTTTGAGTTGTTACCAGCCTAGACAATAAACGGGAGCACCGCCTAGGGCCGTTCTTGCCAAGGCCGGGAGCTCCGTGGAAGAGCGGCTCTTCAGAGCCGCGTTAAAGTGCGCGTTGATGGACGCCCTTTAGGGCTGGGATTGGGCGTCAGGCCCTAAAGGGCGAATTCTTTGGCGTTCTACAACGCGGCCATAAATGGCCGCTCTTCCACGATGTCATCCCGAACGCGACTGAAAGTCGGGAGAGGGACCTAACGTCTAAGTGAACTTCCGGTGCAGTCTGGCGACGCACAGACGCCTGCTCGCTGGTTGCTATTCCTGCACGCGCCGTGAAGCGTCCCCTCGCATCGTAAGGTCCCTCTCTCGTCCCCCTTCGGCGGACGAGTTCGGGATGACACCGGGTAAGTGTTGTGAGGATGTGCGGAAAGCTCATGATGTTTAGAGTTGTGGTCCCACCCTTGCGAAAAAAGCGCGAAAAGGGTGGGGCAGCTTCACTCGGCAAGGGCACGTCTTCAGACGTGCCAAGCGCCACCTATAGATTGCGGCTTTAGCCGCTGAGGTTTGCCTTCCTCGGAGGACCCCCTACCCGACATCCTCCCCCACCCCTCCAGCGTCTTCTTCACAAACGCCATGAATTGGTCGGCGACGGCGCCGTCTATCAGGCGGTGGTCGTAGCCCAGAGTCAAATGAACGACCGAGCGGATGGCGATGGAGTCGTTGCCGTCGGCGTCGGTGACCACCAACGGAGTCTTGGTAATTCCGCCCACGCCCATGATCGCCGAGTTCGGTTGATTGATGATCGGCAGACCAAACACCGCGCCAAACTGGCCGGGGTTGGTGATGGTGAACGTCGAGCCTTCCACTTCTTCCGGCTTCAGCTTTTTGTTGCGGGCGCGTTCGCCGAGGTCGGTGATTCCGCGCTGCAATCCGAGAAAGTTAAGCTCGTCAGCATTCTTGAGCACGGGAACGATTAGTCCCCAATCGAGCGCGACCGCGATGCCGACATTCACATGGCGGTGATAGCGGATCCCCTCGCCTTCTATCGAAGCGTTGACGATGGGGAACTGCTGTAGCGCAATGATGGCCGCGCGAACGAAGAACGGCATGAAGGTCAGGCGTGCGCCGTTGCGCTGCTCGAAGCTCGACTTGAGCTTGTTGCGGAGATTAACGATGCGGGTGATATCCACCTCAAACATAGCGTGGACGTGGGCGCTGGTGCGGCGTGACTCGATCATGCGTTGCGCAATGATGCGCCGCATGTTGGTCATGGGGACCAGATCGCCGGGGATGGTTGCCGGGGTGGGCCGTGTAACTTCCCCACCCTGTCTCTCCGCTGACCCACTCGACAAGGATGGGGCACCCGCGGAAGGTGTCTCGGGGCGGGCCTGGAGGGCCGCCCCTACATTTCCTTGGTCTTGGCTTTCAATAAACGCAAGAATGTCCTGCTTGGTGATTCTTCCTCCCAGCCCGGTGCCCTCCACTTGCGAAAGCTCGACGTTGTTCTCGCGGGCAATTTTTCGCACCAGCGGAGACGAGCGCGCGTGATCTTCCTCTTCGTGACGAGGCGCGGCGGGCGCCGGAGCCGCTGCTTTGGGTGGGGCTGAAGCCGGCGCTGGTGCTGACTGTGCAGGCGCCTTTGCCGCAGGCGGTGCAGGCGGGGCTTTTTTCTCCGCTGGAGCAGGTTTTCCCGTCACCTCGCCATCGCTCGCGATCGTGCCCACAACAGTGTTCACCTGCACCGTAGTGCCTTCAGTGACTTTGATCTCCTGCAGCACGCCAGATGCGGGCGCAGGAATTTCGGCGTCCACTTTGTCGGTGGAGATCTCAAAAAGCGGCTCATCACGCTGAATCTTATCGCCAGGCTTTTTCAGCCACTTGGTGATCGTGCCTTCCACGATCGATTCGCCCATCTGCGGCATAACAATGTCGGTAGCCATAGTTCCTCTTCCGTGCGGCCCAATGCGGACATCACATGCTTGAAGTCTGGCCGGAACGCAACTGGTAATTATATCGAAGGCGAAATCCGCCATCGGTCACGGATCGTGGCCAGTAGCAGTCACTTCGGTACCGTTGAGCGAGAACTCGCTTCGTTGCGCGGCTCCGCACGCTTCGGGAAAACGCAGCCCCTGTTCTTCCAGCGAATGATGATTACAGCCGTGCCGAGAAAGCAGGGGTTAGAAAATCCTCCGACCTCTTCTATCGAGACATTCTCGTAATTGCGTTTAGTCTGGAAGACGTTGCCGGAAACAATTCCCGGCAAGCCCTCTCTAACTACTGCCCCCCGCTCGACCGGCGGAGCTAACTCGTCGACAAGCTCACTAAATTTCGGCTGTCTGGTGATAAGGTCCACCCGGTTCTCTGATGGGTAACGGTTCTTCTGCAGGACCATCTCGCAAACTTGGCTGTTGTCACCAAAGCTCGCTGTCATCATTATTCCAGGTCGGACTTCATAGACTGCGAGCTTCTTGTATTTGGCTGCAAGTTCATTGGAGGTCTGCGCGTACAGCTGCAGTGAAAGCATGGTGGTCAGAAATATAGACAAACGAAGCCTGCTCATGAGTATGTGCCTCCGATGCAATCCAACTCACAGAAGTGAGATGCAGTTCCTGACTAACTTTGGATCAGCAACTTTACGTGCGGGGCTCAGCCCTAGACCAGCTGCTTCGAATCGTCGAGCAGTCCGAGCTGTTTGAGCACCGAAGCATGGGTACTATTACGGGCTGCCGACAACCCTAGTGATGCTCATGTTGTTCGTGCTCCTCGCCCTGGTGGCTTTGCGGGGAACTCCCATACGCGTTCTTCCAGTAGGTTTGTACGGCCGGGGGAAGCTTCTCTACGCGTGAGAGGAATCCGGTCACCTTCCACATATCCTGATCACTCAGGGCGTGGCTCCAGGATGGCATTCCCGCATACCGTACGCCCGTGCGGACCGAGTAGTAGATGTGCCATTCGGGATCATCCAGGGGATCAAGCAGCAGTTGCGGAGGGGGCGGATACATCGAGTGTTCAAGCAGGCTGGGCTTGTAATCCATGGTGCCGTGGCAGACGGCGCAATTCATGGTGTAAATCTTCATACCGCCGATCAGATTGTCGTCGGTTGCAGGTACCGGACTATTCACGCGCGGCGCGTGCCGTTCCATAGCGGCATCCAACGCGCTAGAGGCGATGCGCGTCTCGAACTCCGGCGGAGTGGCATCGGCGTTCGTCGGTATGAAGCCGAATTCAGCCACCAGAAGAGCCACTGCACCCAGCACAACCAGCGTGACGATTACTCCGAGGATGAAGCCTCGCATTTCACCTCCTAAGGAGTAGAGCAACTTCGGCGTTATCGGTTACAACTTCAATCAGTACGAATGCAACCAGCGTGCCTTTTCAACCACGTCCCGCAGCTGCGGCAGGAAATGCTCTTCCTGGGGCGGCGAGAACGGCACCGGCGTATCCAGTGCGGCAATCCGGACGATCGGCCCGTCAAGATCATCGAAAGCTTCTTCGTTGATGATTGCTGCCATTTCTCCCGCCAGTCCGCCAGTCCGCGTGTCCTCATGAAGAAGGATGACTTTGTTGGTCTTCTTCACTGCCTGCACGATCGCGTCTCGGTCCAGTGGCGCCAGGGTCCGCAGGTCGATGATCTCGAGCTCGATACCTTCTTTTGACAGCAGCTCCGCAGCCTCAAGCGCAGTGTGCACCATGGCGGCATAAGTAATCACGCTGAGGTCCCGGCCCTCCCGGGCCACGCGCGCTTTGCCGAGTGGCACGAGGTAATCCTGCTCGGGAACTTCTTCTTTGATCCGGCGATAAAGGTATTTGTGCTCGAAGAACACAACCGGATTGTTGTCGCGGATCGAAGCTTTGATCAGGCCTTTGGCATCGTAAGGCGTCGCCGGGCAGACGACCTTCAGGCCCGGGTTGTGAACAAACCACATCTCCGGATTCTGGGAGTGGAAGGGGCCGCCGTGGACGCCGCCGCCGCTCGGCCCGCGCAAAACCAGCGGCGCAGGCGCTCCCCACAAGTAGTGCGTCTTCGCCACCATGTTGCTGATCTGGTTCATGGCGCAGGCAATAAAATCCATGAACTGAAATTCGGCGACCGGCCGCATTCCGGTCAACGACGCGCCAAATGCCGCGCCAACAATGGCAGACTCGGCAATTGGCGTGTCGATTACCCGCTCGGGGCCGAACCTGTCGATGAATCCATCGGTGACTTTAAATGCGCCGCCGTAGATTCCGATGTCTTCGCCCAAACAGAAGACGGCGGGATCGCGCTCCATTTCTTCAGAAATTCCCTGGCGTATGGCTTCGAGATAAGTTAGCTGCGGCATAAGGCGAAAAAAGTTTACTACGTATTGCAGGCCGAACGGGGCCTGCCACTTTTGTTAACAACATTTTGACATTGCAACCAGGTCGGACTCTCATTATGCTTTCGGGGCGGAGGGCGAAGCTTGCGACACCTGATCAACTGGCTTTTGAGCGCGCTGGCAGTCTGGGTGGTTTCGCGTTTTATTTCTGGATTTCACGTGTCCAGCGTTCCCGCCGCACTTATCGCGGCGCTGGTCATCGGATTAGTGAACGCTACACTCGGTGTGCTGTTAAAAATCGTAACCTTCCCGCTGACCATTCTTACGCTGGGACTATTTTGGCTTGTAATCAATGCATTGATGCTCGAATTAGCTTCCTGGCTCTTGTCGCCAGCCTTTCGGGTGGACACTTTCGCCGCTGCATTCTGGGGAGCCATTGTCCTTAGCCTGGTGAACATGCTCTTCCGCTGGCTGGCCGGGACCGGACGAAAGGACAGCTAACTCTCGTTTTTCCAAATTCTATTTTCCAGTTGACTTCTATCGCCCCGCACACGCTAGACTCTTAGCAACGGATTCCCCATCCGAAGTTTTTGTGCTGGAGCGTTGGAATGAGCCATATGGTTCAGTTGCTGATCGTGCAACTGTCGCTTGTATTCGGAGTTGCTGGCCTGCTCTGGCCGGAAAAACTGGTCGCGGTTTTTGACGTGCTCATGTTCCCCTGGCCTGCCACCCACAAACTGGTTCGCGTCAATGCCTGGGTCGCTCTGTGTCTCGCCATCCTGCTGTTCTTAACTGTCCTCGCTAGACTTCACGTGTAACCCTGCCGCCCTCTGCTCACCAAACTGCTCCGTTTGACTGCCTTCGAGCCAGCGTTTAGCTTCAGGAACAAGATGAAGAACATCGGCATTCTGTTGTCGGGCCGGGGCTCGAACTTTGAGGCGATCGCTAAGAACGTCGCTGAGGGAAAGATCCCCGACGCGCGCATCGCGATAGTGATTTCCAATAGAGCGGACGCCGCAGGGATCGCGACTGCGAAAGGCCTTGGTCTCGAAACTTTGGTGGTTCCTTCAAAAGGCAGGGAACGGGAAGATCATGACCGCGAAGTAGTCGCAGCTTTGCAACATCACAAAGTCGACCTGATCTGTCTTGCCGGATATATGCGGCTTTTGTCGCCCTGGTTTGTAAAGCAATTCCCGCGCAAAATTCTGAATATTCATCCCTCGTTGCTTCCCGCGTTTCCCGGACTCGAAGCGCAGCAGCAGGCGTTCGCTTATGGAGTGAAGGTTACCGGCTGTACGGTGCACTTCGTCGACGAGGAACTGGATCATGGAGCCATCATTGTGCAGAAATCCATCCCCGTGCTCGACAGCGACGATGAGCACACACTCGCCGCGCGAATCCTGGAGCAGGAACATATTGCTTATTCGGAGGCGGTCGATATCGTTCTTGAAGGCCAATACGAAATTACTGGTCGGAGATTTGCTCGTCGGTCAAAAACGTGAGGAGTCAATCCGCGAAGGTCTGTGTGGGTCTTGCCTCGCACTGCGGCGGGCTGCACTTTGCTGGCGAGGGACGGTTTTGAGTCGCCTGATTTCAAGATCGTGGTTCGGACAAAAACGCCGTCCTGGTGTCCGAGTTGATTACATCGCGATGTAGGGTTCCCTTCGTGTACCTTCGTGCCCTTTGTGGTTGAAAGAAGTCAAAACAATTAACCACGAAAGGCACGAAGGTACACGAGGGAAAGCCTCAAGCAAAGAGCGATTGATCGGCATGGACAACTATCCACGCTGCAATTTCATATAATGCACAGGCATGCCAACTTTCTCCCCTGTTGACGAACAACTGACATACATCAAGAAAGGCTCCGCGGAAATCGTAAAGGAGTCTGAGTTGCGCGAAAAACTGGAGAAGTCTCGCGCGTCAGGCAAGCCGCTTCGTGTCAAAGCTGGATTCGATCCCACCGCTCCCGATCTTCATCTTGGCCACACTGTCCTGCTTCGCAAGCTGAAACATTTTCAGGACCTGGGGCACACTGTCATCTTTCTAATTGGTGATTTCACCGGAATGATCGGCGATCCGACGGGCCGCTCGGCCACCCGCCCCCCACTCAGTTCCGAAGAGTTGATGAAGAACGCGAAGACTTATATGGAGCAGGTGTTCAAGATCCTGTCGCCGCGGACCACGGAGATTCGCTTCAACAACGAATGGTTCGAAAAAATGAAGTCGGCGGACTGGATCAAACTGGCGGCAAAAACCACCCTTTCACAGATGCTGGAGCGTGAGGATTTTCATAAGCGCTTCCAGGATGAAAAGCCCATCGCACTGCACGAACTGCTCTATCCGCTGGCGCAGGGATATGACTCGGTCATGCTGAAAGCTGATGTCGAACTCGGGGGTACCGACCAGAAATTCAATCTGCTGGTCGGGCGCGACTTGCAGCGCAGCTACGGCCAGGAATCGCAGGTGGTGCTAACCATGCCCATCCTCGAAGGCCTCGACGGCGTGCAGAAGATGTCGAAGTCATACGGCAACGCCATCGGAATCAAAGAGGCGCCGCTCGAAATGTACGGCAAGATCATGTCCATTTCCGATGAAATGATGTGGCGCTATTACGAGCTGCTCACTGATGTCCAGATGGCAGAAATCCAGCGCATGAAACGTGAAGCGCACCCCATGCAGGCGAAGAAAGATTTGGCGGAGAGGATAGTGAAGGACTTTCACTCTGCCGAAGCTGCGGAGAAGGCGGCAGAGGATTGGGCAAAGCAGTTTCAGAAGGATGAGGTGCCGATCGAAATTCCTAGAGTAGAGGTCCCCTTCGCCGCCGTTTGCAGTGAAGATCCATTTAAGTTTAAGGATGTTCTCTACACGATGGAGTGGCCAATTCGAATTGATAAGCTGCTGTCCAAGGCTGGATTCGTTAGCTCGAACACTGAAGGAGCCCGAAAGATCAAAGAAGGTGCAGTTAAGGTAAATGGAGCGGAAGTGACGGAGGTGACTATGAAATTGAAGATCAGTAATGACGTAGTCGTTCGTGTGGGTCGCACAATTAAGAACGTCCACATATTTGTTTAGTTCGCCCTGTCATCTGAGCAGTAGGACGATCCGCTTGCGAAGCGTTCCGCGAAGTCGAAGGATCTCTGCACTACCGCTCAGTCCCTGTACCCAAAAGTCTCCCGAGAAGATTTGACAAGCTGGTCTCAATGCGAGTGCGCACCGTGGAAGAGCGGCGCTTCAGCGCCGCGTAAGCCATGCGTGCAACCGCTAACGCGGCCCTGAAAAGAGCCGCGTAAGCGAATGAGAATTGATTCGCTCTTCAGAGCCGGCCGGAGCTAAAGCTCGTTCAATCCGAGGCCCGAACCTACGCGGCCATAAATGGCCGCTCTTCCACGTGATCACCCCACGTGACCGACGCAAGAACTACGCTGTACTGCATGATCGTCATCCTGAAGGAGTGGCGGGTGCCGCTTGTGGAACATGTCGGGACCGAAGGATTTATGCATTAGTCCGGCTGAAACCGATGCTGGTTGTACCGGCATTTGCTGACTCTGTGGATCGACAGGTAGTTAGACCGCTCCGGCAGTCGCTGCCTGCTCATCGTTTCCCTTCCAGAAGATGAGCAGCGCTCTCAAGTCTGTAGCGGCATGGACGAACATCGGTACGAGCAGGTTTCCAGTAAGCACATACAGGCCAGCCATTTCTGCGCTTTTTGGGGGTATAGGAGCGATGACACGGAGCTTCTTCGCCAGCGCTGTTAAAATTACTGTTTACTCCTATGTTTGAAAACCTTCAGGAACGGCTACAAAAGACATTCAAATCCCTCCGCGGACAGGCAGTTCTCAACGAAGAGAATATGCGGGAGACGCTGCGCGAGCTGCGGCTGGCGCTGCTTGAAGCGGACGTCAACTTCAAAGTGGTAAAGCAGTTCATCGACCAGGTGCAGGCCAAGGCGGTCGGGCAGCAGGTGCTGGCGGCGCTTTCGCCGGGCGAACAGGTCATCAAGATTGTCCGCGACGAGCTCATGGAAATTTTGGGCAAAGACACTGCGCGGGTCAAGTTCGCGTCGCAGCCGCCAACCGTCGTGCTCATGGCCGGATTGCAGGGTTCTGGTAAGACGACGACCTCAGGAAAGCTGGCGCATTGGTTCAAGAATGGCGGACATCGCCCGTTGCTGGTTTCGGTAGACGTATATCGTCCGGCCGCGCGCGAGCAGCTGAAAATTGTAGCGCAGGCGATCAAAGCGCAGATTTACCAGGGCGAAGTTGGCGAAGCGAATACGGCAACGGTTGAAAAGCTGGCGAAAGAAGCCCGGCGAGAAGCGGTGAATACCGGCTGCGACGTGCTCATCGTCGACACCGCCGGCCGCTTGCACATCGACGATCAGCTGATGGAGGAGATGCAGTCGCTGAAGCGGATGCTGAATCCGTCGGAAATTCTGTTCGTCGCTGACGCCATGACTGGACAGGACGCGGTCCGCTCGGCTGATGAATTTCATAAGAAGCTTTCGCTGACGGGCGTCGTCCTCACAAAAATGGACGGCGATGCCCGCGGCGGCGCGGCGCTTTCGATCCGGCAAGTCACCGGCGCGCCGATCAAGTTCATTGGTGTCGGCGAAAAATATGACGCACTGGAGCCCTTCCATCCCGACCGCATCGTGTCGCGCATTCTCGGCATGGGCGACATTCTTTCGCTGATCGAACGCGCGGAACAGACCGTCGACAAGAAGAAGACGCAGGAGATCGCCGCGCGCGCGCTTTCGGGCGGCGGCTTCTCCTTGGAAGATTTTCGCGACCAATTGCGTCAAGTCAAGAAGATGGGGTCGCTGCAGAGCCTTATGGGTATGCTGCCCAGCATTGGCCCATTTGCCGGGCTGCAAAAACACGCCGATAAGATCGACGAGAAGCAGATCAATCACGTTGAGGCGATCATCAACTCGATGACCGCCTACGAGCGCCATCACCACGACGTAATCAACGGCAGCCGCCGCAAGCGCATCGCCCGGGGATCAGGAACTACGGTGCAGGAAGTAAATCATCTGCTCCGGCAATACGCGCAGATGCGCAAGATGTTCAAGCAGATGGGCAAGGGCAACATGATGCGCAAGCTCGCGGGGATGAAGTTGTCATAGCTCAGGGTTAGCAGTCGTCAGAGGTGAACCATGGGTGGCGAGTATCTGATTGAACTCGTATGGCGCGCCGTGAGGTATCTGGGACGGTCAGTTCTGCGACGGCGTAAGCTCCGACAAGCAGCACATTGGGTTCCCGTAAGAGGACTCGTAAGAAGCGTAACCAGAGAAGAAGGTTTGGTTGAGGTTCTGATCACGTATCAATCTAATGGGGGATACTTTTGCGATTATCACAAACGGGATTTGTTCTGGAAGGAATCTGCAAAGGAATATGCGTCACGTTTTCCATTAGAAAGTAGGTGTGTCATCAGAATAAATCCCGCTCGGCCGGAAGAAACGGCGCTTCTTGATAATGATCAGGTGATGCCTATAGCTGATTCTCTAGCGTCTGCTGTACGCGCGAAATGACAATCAGTTTTGCTGAATTGCTTAGTGCTGAATGTCAGCAGCTCATTTATGAAATGGCGCTCCCTCGAGGAATCGACACCGGAAGAGACGCGCACTCTGCGCGAAATCTACGCCGAACGCAAAGAGCTGATTGCGAAGTACGTTCCCGTGGATATTCAAGCGATTCACGCGCGGGTTGTCGATGAGCTCAGACAATCCGGCATAGCCCAGCATGCGCTGAAGCCGGACGACGCTGCCCAGGAATTCGAACTGCAAGACCACAACGGCAAGCTGGTGCGCTCTACGGAACTGCTGGAGCGCGGGCCGCTCGTCATCTGCTTCATCCGTGGACGCTGGTGCCCGTTTTGCGTGGGGCAGATGGAAGCGATGAATGCGATCTATCCGCAAATTGAAGCAGCCGGAGTATCGCTGGTCGCCATCTCGCCGCAGACAGTTCACCAGAACTATTTGATGACGGACCAGCACAAACTTCACTTCCCTCTTCTCAGCGACGCTGGAAACAAACTCGCAAAGCAGTTTGGTCTGGCGTATCGCGTACCCGACTATCAGCAGGAAGTCTACGGCCGGGCCTTCGTGAATCTGCCATTTGTGAATGGCGATTCGTCGTGGGAGTTGCCGATTCCAGCGGCGTACATCCTTGGCCGACAGAAATCCGCGGGCGAAGGCGCCCATTCGACTCCCTCGCTTCGCTCGGTCGCTCAGGGCAGGCTCTGCGCCACACAGGTTCTTTACGCCTCAGCCAATCCCGATTACACCGAACGTCCTGAACCCGCCGACATTCTCGAACAATTTCCACAGCTTTTGTCCTAGATCAGCGTTCATCCGTCACAATCGCGGGGTTCACCTGTCCTATATGCGGAACCAATTTGGTTCGTAAGCTTCCCAAATGGGGAGCGCAGTTCAGCACTGGGACTACGACTCGGAGGGCTATCTCAAGTGAGTACTGCTTTATTGCGGTTTCAACAGCCGGGCGATGGAGAAAAGGCGAGCAGTCTTGCCGTGATTGCGGCAGCGCTCGATGTGTATCCGGAAACATTCGCGATCGCCGAGAACGAGAAGATCATTTACAAGAACCACAGCTTCGTGGAGATTTATGGCCCCGCTGATCAGCTGGCGAATATAGCTTCCTCAGGCAATTTCACGTCGCGCCACACTGACTTCATGCTGGACGGCCGTAACTTTCAGCTATTGACCGGCACCGGGCGAATGCTCGAAACCAATTCCGATCATCTGACGCTGGTGGGCCGCCTGGTGAGTGGCGTGGCCATGACTTCAATAACCTGCTTACCGGCATCTTGCTGTATTGCGATCTTATGGAAGGAAAAGTTGCGCCCTCAGACTCGCTGGCCCGGAAAATAGATGAAATTCGCGTAGCCGCAGAACAGGGCGCAGGACTGATTCGCCAACTCATGATGATCGGGCGGGAAGAAAAGGACGCGCCGCAATTCGTCGAGTTCAACCGAACTGTAAAAGAGTTTTTCCCGCTGCTCAGGCATCTGATCGGCGAGAACTTTCACGTCAGCACGGAGTTGGATGCAGGAGCCGCACCGATCGGGATCAGCGGCGCTCAGGCGCAACAAATCATACTCAACCTGGTGCTCAATGCTCGCGACGCCATGCCCGAGGGCGGGCAGATCTGGCTGAAGACTGCATCGCGCCTCTTCGAAACGAACGGATCAACCCGCCCCTATCTTGAGCTGACGGTCGGGGACTGTGGCGCGGGCATGGATCCGCAAACCGCATCACGCATTTTCGATCCGTTCTTCACGACCAAGGCCGCCGGACATGGCACCGGCATGGGCTTAGCCACAGTGAGCAGGATCGTCGAAAAAGCGGCCGGAATGATCTCCGTAGAGAGTGGCCGGGGTGAGGGAACACAAATCACCGTCCGGCTCCCGGAAATTGAAGCTATTGAAGCTAATGATCAGGCAACAACTCTTGAAGCTGACCATACCAGTCCGTCAACCAACGCTAAACGAGGTGCTGAATTATGACCGCTGCCGTCGCCCCAACTGCCTTCGCAATGACCGCTGCACGTCCGATTGAGACGCCCACGCTGCTGAACCTCTTGATCGTGGACGAGGAACGATCGGTGCGCGATGCCTGCCGCGAGATCGCATCCTTGCTCGGATACCGGGCCAGCGCTGCCGAATCTGCCGAGCAAGCGTTGCGCATGGCCGAGACGCAAAGCATTGACGTAGTGTTTCTGGACCTGAACCTTCCCGGAACCATTGGTCTGGACGCTTCGCGCCAATTGAAGAAGCGCCGGCCAGATATCGAAGTGATCGTCATGACCGGCCATGGAACGGTCGAGTCGGCCGTCCAGGCGATGAAATTGGGAGCTTACGATTACGTGACCAAGCCGTTCAGCATGGACCAACTGAAAGTGCTGCTGCAAAGAATATCGGCGCACCTGCGGCTCAAGACCGAAAACCGCATGCTGCGGGAAAAAATAAAATCCAAGCAGGGATTTGGCAGCATCATTGGCCGAGCGCCGGAGATGGATAAGCTGTACCGGATTATTGCGAAGGCCGCTCACAGCGTTCACCCCGTACTTATCCTCGGGGAGAGCGGGACTGGTAAGGAAATGGTAGCGCGTGCCATACACCACTCCGGCCCATATCGTGACAAGCCGTTCATTCCTGTCGATTGCGGGTCGCTGGTACCAACTCTGATTGAAAGCGAACTTTTCGGCTACGTGAAGGGCGCCTTTACCGGGGCAATGCAGTCAAAGGAAGGATTGCTGGCTATCGCAGAAGGAGGAACAGTTTTTCTCGACGAGGTTGGAGAGCTTCCGGTTGATCTTCAGGCGAAGATGTTGCGCGCGCTGCAGGAGAAAGAGATCCGTCCGGTAGGCAGCACGAAACGTATTCCCATCAATGTGCGTATCCTGGCGGCGACCAACAAGGATTTGGAACAAGGGGTTGCTCAGGGATCCTTTAGGCGGGACTTGTACTTTCGTTTAAACGTGCTGAGCTTGCGTATTCCGCCGCTTCGCGAGCGCCTGCAGGACATTCCGCTGCTGGCCACGAATTTTCTTGAGCGACTCTCGCAAGCTTCGGGACGAACCCACGAATTGAGCGATGACGCCATGAAGGCGCTGCTGGCCTATGACTGGCCGGGAAATGTCCGCGAACTGGAGAACTGCCTGGAGCGATGCTGCGCTATGACTACGGGCTTGGTCATCCATGTGGTTGATCTGCCCAGTGCAATTACCGGTGCCCCGATGCAACTGACAAGCGCGGCGCCGGAAGCGAGAATTCTGCCGATGACGGAAATCGAGAAGCAGACGATTCTGGGTGCAATCACGCATCTGAATGGAGACAAGCTCATGGCGGCGAAGCTGCTGGGGATCGGCAAGACTACGCTGTACCGGAAATTGAAAGAGTACGGAGCCGAGTTCTAATCCAGAACGGGAAGCATGTTCCGATTTGGCCATCGCAGTCCGCTTAGTGCTGACGCTTGGTGATTGTTTTCAGGGCGCTGCGCTTTGGCAATGCATTTGCTTTCTGCAATTGCATGATTCTCTTAATCTGGTCGTCAGATCGGGCCCAGGATTGTGCCAGGGCAATTGAACGCGCGTTTCAGCGGCAGGTGCGTGTGGTTTCGGATCTGCAACAAGCTTGCGAACATCTGCAGACTGAAGAGTATTCAGCGGTGCTCATCGACCAGTGGATAACGGAAGTAGAGCCTGGCCAGGCCGACTTCTTGTTCCACCACCTCGGGACCGCCGCGCCGGTGTTCGTAAACTTTGGAATCAGCGGAGTCGAACGGATCGTGCGCGAGCTGCGGGCGGCCCTCAACCGTCGCGGCCGGGAAACCATGCTGGCGCGACATAATGCTCGCATTGCCTTGCGAAACGAGCTGAAGGACGAGGTGACCGCCCTCTTACTCTCTTGCGGGATTGCGCTAAGTGAGCCCAGTCCGGACGAGATCACTATGGCACGGCTCAGGTGCATCAACGAAGTGGCAAATCGAATCAAAGACAAGCTCACCATTTCTGAAGAGGAAAGCCAGGCAGAAGAGGCGGCGAGTAATACAGCCAAGGCTCAGTCTGCCACGGCGTGAGTGCACAAAGTCCAGCAATATGTTTGAGATGCGCCTACCGGATAGAGACTGCAGACTCGACATTCCCCAATCGGATTTACACAAGAATGGAACCACTAGCCCTACCTTTCCGTATCAGACTTGCAGAGTGCGATAGGGTCGGTAGGTGCTTGCAGTGTCAGCTAATTTCTTAGCATTGCCCATTTCGCCTACCTGAACAGCACTCTTAGTCCGCACAATGTTTAACTGGCGCAGAATTCTTGTGAGGCGCAGAATGGTGTGCGAAGCGCTTCCGCCCCTGACGTTAAGCTCTGGGGTGTGAAGGCGCCATACGAATCGAATTCTTTTCTGGTCGGCCGCACCGGACGGGACCTTGAACCAAGCAGCGGGACCGAGCGAAATCCTGGAGGATTCATGCAATTTAACTTTGCAGCAATTCTGATTCTTACCGCCAGTCTTTTTCTTTCTGCCTGCAGCGTGAATGTGAAGAAGGGTGAGAGTGGGGATGACAAGAACGTGGACATCAAAACGCCCTTTACCGATATCCACGTGGAGAAGAATGCGGATTCACGCGATGCTGGGCTGTCTGTATATCCGGGTGCTCGGCCGAAACCCAAGACCGGATCTGACGATAGCAACGCGAACGTCAACCTCTCGGCTTTCGGATTCGGGCTCAAGGTTGTGGTCTTGAAGTACGAAAGCGACGATGCTGCACAGAAAGTGCAGAGGTTCTATGAGGGAGAACTGAAGAAATACGGGAGCGTTTTGCAGTGCCACACCTCACATCATGGCGATTACGACGGCGGGGGCCTTAATCGCGACCGCAATTCGGGGGAACTGAAGTGCACGGGGGACAACAGCGGCAACATCGTCGAGCTCAAATCGGGCAGTGAAGGCAATCAGCACATCGTTGCCATTGAACCCCAGAGCAAAGGGACTGACTTTACTTTGGTCTATGTGCACACGCATGGGAAGGATGACACGATTTAAGCGCTTTTCTGGAGCGATGATTGCCGCTGCAAACCTGACCTGATCCTCAGCGTCTCATCCGCGAGTTTGCCTACGTTAGTTTCGCTGCGATAATCGTAAACACGGTGGAACATTTGTGCCAGCGTTGCGGTTCTGTAGTCGACGACAGTTCTCCTTTTTGCCCGCACTGTGGAACGCCACAGATCCGGTTTGCGCCGGCTGAGAGTTCTGAACAACTTTTCAGGGTCAACACGCCCGAGACTCACGAACCGGTGCCGATCCGGGCTCAACCTGCTTTCCCCCTGGCTGGCTTGGATAAGAACGGCGCTGTCCGGGCCGCTCTGGCGGCGGGTGGGATTGCAGCCATTCTCAGCCTGCTGCCGCTGGGTTTCATCATCGGCGCGCCGTTAGGAGGGTTTCTCTCCGTTCTGCTTTATCGCCGGCGCAGTTGGTCGGGAGATCCGTCGCCCCGCGCGGCCTTTCGGCTTGGGGCACTCAGCGGCATACTCGGCTATGCCATATTTCTATTTGTAGCTGCGGCGCAACTGGCGCTTTCGCGCGGGCAGAACGAACTCCGCGATGCAATGGTCGAAGCGGTACACCGGCAAGAGGCCCGCAACCCGGATCCGCAGGCACGGCAGATGCTCGAATACTTTCTGACGCCGCACGGCCTGATGGTCATGATGGTGGCCGGACTGGTCCTGATGGCAATTCTCTTTGTCGTCCTCTCCGGCGTAGGGGGGAGTATTTCGGCAGCTCTGTTGCGGCGCAAGGGACCTCGGAGCTGAACGCGTTAGCCCTTTGTTTTCTTGTGTTTTTGGCGAGTTTCTTGCTCTCATGTGGCCTGCCCGCGTATCATGCAGCGTTCATGGCTTCGCGGAACCATGTTTCTCAACCGGCGATGCGGCAGAAGGCGCAGCTGATGTCATCGTCAGAGATCGAGCGCACGCTGGTACGGCTGGTGCATGAAATTATCGAGAAAAACGATGGCGCACAGGACCTGGGTCTGGTTGGAATCCGCAGCCGGGGGGTGTTCCTGGCGCAGCGGATTGGGCAAAAAATTGGACGGATCGAGAAAGTCTCTGTGCCGGTGGGGAGCCTAGACATTACGGCCTACCGGGACGACCTTTCTCCTTTGGCCAAGCCGGTGGTGCAGAAAACCGACATAGGCTTTCCGATCACTGGCAAGAAAATCATCCTGGTCGATGACATTCTTTATACGGGACGAACCACGCGAGCGGCTTTGGAAGCTCTGTTTCGTCAGGGTCGCCCAAAGCAAGTGCAACTTTGCGTGTTGATCGACCGCGGCCATCGGGAACTGCCGGTAGAGGCGACGTTTGTGGGCCGCAAAGTACAAACGACACACGAGGAGCGAATCGAGTTGTTGCTTCGTGAAGTGGACGAAGCCGAAAAGGTCCTGCTGATGGAAAGAGTGAGTTAGCCCAGCACCATGCCAGCAACCCAAAGACAAAATGGAATGAAGGCATCTCGTGGATCGCTGCTTGGCATTGAGTACATGCCGGCAGCGGAAATCAACGCGCTGGTTCAGCTTGCACGCAAAATGAATCCGCAGAAGCCACGCCCATTGCTGAAAGGCAAGCGCGTGCTGCTGCTGTTCTATGAGCCGTCGACGCGCACGCGTACATCGTTTGAGATTGCGGCTAAATCGCTCGGGGCGACGACCACAGTTGTTCTTTCCAGCGGATCGAGTGTCGAGAAGGGTGAGTCGCTGCTGGATACGGCATACACCCTTCGCGCTGTAGGCGCGGATGCGATTGTGGTCCGCCATCCGAATTCCGGCGCGCCTCATCTGATGGCCAGCCATGTGGATATTCCTGTGATTAACGCCGGGGATGGCATGCACGAGCATCCCACGCAGGCGCTGCTGGATGCTTACACAATCCTGCGGCATAAGAAGAAACTGGCCGGCCTGCAAGTCACGATCGTGGGAGATGTTTACCACAGCCGAGTTGCGCGATCGGCAATTCATCTGCTAAGCAAATTGGGAGCGAAGATAACCTTGTGCGGTCCGCCGGAACTGGTGCCGGATGTTGCCACTACACTTGTTGACGGACTGCGAATCAGCCGAAGCTGCGAAGAAGCGGTTCGCGGCGCCGATATTGTTATGGTCTTGCGGGTACAGCGCGAGCGTCTGGCGGGATTGAAGGTGAGCCTGCCCGATTACATTTCCCGCTACCAGATCACCATGGCCCGGCTGCGGCTGGCCAAATCGGATGCGCTCCTAATGCATCCCGGGCCAATTATTCGCGGGCTCGAGCTGACGTGGGAAGTGGCTGACTGCCCGCAATCGGTGATCGTCGAAGAAGTTAAGAATGGTGTCCCGCTGCGCATGGCCGTGTTAGCGCGGGCCTTGGGCAAGGCAAGATAAGTATGGCGAAAGATAACAGACCGGGGTCACTGCTGATTCGCGGCGGGCGCGTCATTGATCCGCTGGCGCGCGTAGATGCGCTGATGGACGTGCTTTTGCGCGACGGCCAAGTCTCGGAAATCGCACCACCCAACAAGATCCGCGTGAATGCAGACGAAAAAATCGATGCTCGCGGCCTGATTGTTGCGCCTGGATTTATTGATCTGCACGCACATTTGCGCGAGCCTGGACAGGGCTACAAAGAGACGATCGCATCCGGTACAGCCGCAGCAGCCGCGGGCGGTTTTACGTCCGTTTGCTGTATGCCGAACACCACGCCGGTGCTCGATTCACCCGAGTGGGTCACCTGGGTGCGCCAGCCGCAGCGCGGAGCGGTAGTGAATGTGTTTCCGGTTGCGGCTGCGACCCAAGCCAGTAAGGGCGCGGTATTGACCGATTTTCGCGCTCTGCAGCGTGCGGGAGCGGTCGCCGTCAGCGACGATGGAAAGCCGGTGCTGAGCGAGACCACAATGCGCGACGCACTGCGGGCTTCCGCCGAGATTAACTTCCCCGTGGTTCAACATGCCGAGGATACGCGGGTTACGCAGAATTGTTCGATGAACGAAGGCCCGACTTCATTCCGTCTGGGGCTTCGGGGCATGAGCGTGATGTCGGAGGCCGGAATTGTGGACCGCGATGTCCAGCTGGCCCAGCAATTCAATGGAGCACGCCTGCACGTCGCGCATGTCTCGACCGGTGAGGCGCTGAAGTCTATTCGACGCGGCAAAAAGAATCGTGCGCGGGTGACGTGCGAAGTGACGCCGCATCATTTTGCGCTGACCGACGCCGACATTCGCGATTACGATACGAATTTCAAAATGAATCCGCCGCTTCGCTCGGGGGAAGACCGTGAGGCCCTGCTGGCTGCGTTGGCCGATGGCACTGTAGACGCAATCGCCACCGATCACGCGCCACATGCGCTCCACGAGAAAATTATTGAATTCGACCGGGCGGCGTTTGGGATCACCGGTTTTGAAACTGCATTGGGCCTGGCCATTAGCGTGTTACACGCACACCGCATACCGTTGGCGCGCATAATCGAGCTGTTTACTTCCGGCCCGGCGCGGGTATTGGATCTTCGTGGACGCGGAACACTTCTCCGCGGCAGCCATGCCGACGTGACCATCTTTGATCCAAAGAAGCGATGGACATTTGACGCCGCGAAGTCGCGCTCGAAGTCCCACAATACCCCGTTTGACGGACGACAGCTGACGGGAAAGGTAGTGGCGACGATAGTGGGAGGACGCGTAGTGTACCGCGGATAAATCGCTTCAGCAGTGTGTTGGCGACTGCGGGCTAACAGATTTGACTAGTGGGACCCGGTTTGTGCGGTGACTGCAATCTTCTTTCTGGCCGTAACCAGCTCCGGACGTTCGTCTCCGACTGCGGTTTCAGTTAGCTTTCGAAAATATTGATTCGCCGCGGTTGCATTTCCAGATGCCTCGGCGGAATTGGCTGCCCCATACAGCGCGTTGAAGCGGTTCGGAGCGATTTTGAGGACCGCCTGGTACTCTGCGAAAGATTCATCAAACTGATGATGTAAATAGAGCAGCTCAGCCAGCATCTCTCTGGCGGGAATTACCGCGCCGGGGGTGACAGCGTGTTTATCCATGCTCTCTTCGAGTTCTGCCGCCGAACGCATCAGCGAGACTGCGTCCGAAGTCTTGCCGCCCTTCTCGGCAATCCAGCCGGCAACTTCGCGACGCTGAACTTCGATTTGATCTGACCAGTAGACACTTTGGCTGCGCGCGGAGTCGCGTAGCGTGGCGAGAGTGCGCTCGGCTTCAGCCGCACCATCCAACTTCCCAGTTCGCGCCCTGCCGATGCCAATTGCCATCCAGGTAATTGCCTGTGCCCAGGGAACGGTATCTCCGATCGGCTTCAGCCTGCTGCCTTCTTCCCAGTTGCCGCGTTCGAGGGCATAGCGAGCCGGAATCGCAGCATTCGCATAGCCCCCCGTCAGAGACAGGCCGGGAATGGGTTTCAGCGAATTCATTTCATCCAGGACAGATTTCGCTTTGGATATGCGTCCGCTTTGCAGGTAGGCATATTCCAGATAGTCCATCGCATGAAGCCGCTGGTCGCGGGCTTCGCCGTTCGCTGAGGCAGCTTCGTCTTTGGCCGCGAGTTCGGCAGACTTTAGATTCGAACTGATCGATTCATCCCACGATCCCACTCGCGTGAAAATGTGAGAAGGCATGTGGTTCGCGTGTGCCGAGGCAGGCGCAATTTTCGCGTACATACGGGCAGCGTCTAGTCCCTTTTCCGCCAGCACTGGATTGTCGTAGCAATGAATAATGTAGTGAGCGATACCGGGATGGTTAGGTAGCTTTGGCAGGATAGGTTCGAGAATCTCTCCGCACTTGCGCTGGTTAGCGAAGGTCTTGTCAGTTTTGGGAGCGGTAATTGCCAGCGAGAGAGCATGGAGGATTGCAGCTTCGTTGTCTTCCGGGAAGGCAGATTGCAATAACGCCATTCTTTGTTCGAAGGCTTGAGCGTGTGCGGTCTTGTCCTTTCCGTCTTCTTTGTAGATCTCGGCCAGCGCTTCGATGTAGGCCTTTTCTCTCGCTGTGGTGGCTGAATTCGACGCTGCAATCTGCTGCGCGGTGTGAAGAGCGGCACGGCCAGCAGCGTAGTCACCGTTGTCCCACAGGCCGTGATAATGCGACATGACAATTCCCCACTGCGCCATGGCGCAGTCAGGATGGTCCTTTGCGATTTGCGTAAACGCCTGCCGTGTTTGCTCGTATTGGAATGAATGCAACAGGGCAACGGCACGATTGAAGTTCGCCGCAATGTCCTTCGAGCACGAAGTTTCAAAATGGACGGAACCGACTTCTTGTTCGGTTAGGGCGTGATGATGGCCTTCGTTGGCCCAACTTACGCTGACTAGAACGAGCAATCCGACAATTAGTGTCGATAGTCTGCGCACAAAACCTCCTCGATCTAGCTGGTCAAGCCGCTAAGTGCAAGATCCCCATTCTGGTTCCGACACGCTTCAGCACTTCCAATGCCTGCTTCAACTCATCTTTCGTATGGGTTGCGGTCATGATGGTGCGAATTCGGGCCTTGCCCTCTGGGACAGTGGGGAAAGTGATCCCGGTCCCCAGCACGCCTTCTTTGAATAACTCTTTTGAGAAATCCATGGTCAGTTTGCCGTCACCGATGATTATGGGCGTGATCGGAGTTTCACTTGGAGGCGTGGTCTTTCCGCCAATATCGAAACCGAGCAGGGCGAGTTCTTTTTTCCAGAAGCGAGTGTTCTCCCAAAGTTTGTCGATGCGTTCGGGCTCTTGCTCAAGGACCTCGAAAGCGGCGATGCAGGTCGCGGCTACTGAGGGCGGGTGCGAAGTTGAAAAAAGGAATGGCCGCGCGCGGTGATACAGAAAATCGATGAGATCGCGCGAGCCGCAAACATATCCGCCGAGCGCGCCGACAGCTTTAGATAAAGTTCCAACCTGAACATCCACGCGGCCATGCACCTTGAAATGATCAATGGTGCCGCGGCCATTGCGGCCGAGTACGCCCGAAGCGTGCGCGTCATCCACCATCATGATGGCCCCATATTTCTCTGCGAGATCGCACAGCGCGGGCAGCGGGCCGATGTCGCCGTCCATGGAGAAGACGCCGTCGGTGATTAGTAGCTTGCGCCCGGGCTGGTCTTTTATGCTGGCCAGCTTGGCTTCGGCATCGGCGATGTTCTTGTGCTCGAAGACCAGGATCTTCGCCCGTGAAAGCCGCGCTCCGTCGATGATGGAAGCGTGATTCAGTTGGTCGGAGATGATGAAATCGTCTTTGCCGAGAATCGCAGAAACCGTGCCGGCGTTCGCCGCAAATCCGGACTGAAAGACCACGCAGGCTTCAACGTTTTTAAAGCGCGCAATTTTTTCTTCCAACTGCATGTGGATCTTCATGGTGCCGGCGATAGTGCGCACTGCGCCGGAGCCAACACCGTATTTGCGAGTGGCTTCGAGCGCCGCCTCGCGCAGCTTGGGATGAGTGGTCAAGCCGAGATAATTATTTGAAGCCAGGTTGATGACCTTCTTCCCATCAAACGTGCAGACCGGTGCTTGCTCGTCTTCGAGGACGCGCAAACGGAAGTGCGTGCCCTTGGTCTTGAGGTCGTTCAATTGATCTGTGAGATATGAGAGCGGATCAGTGCGGGTAGCGGTAGTCATGGCTTCTCCGGTAACAGTTTAATCCGCGGCACAGGCCATGTAGAGGCGGCTCTCCAGAGCCGCCTGGTCGAGCGAAGCTCGACGAGCGATCGGCTCGCTCGATTTGGGCAGGTCTGGAGACCCGCCACTACATGGCCTGTGTCATCAAATTGCGGTTATCAATCCAGCCAGCAGCGCGGCCCGCCGCGGCAGTTCGGAAATCAGAATCGACTCATGCTCAGCATGCGCGCCTTCGCCGACCGCGCCCAGGCCATCGAGAGTCGGGATTCCGAGGGCGGCGGTGAAATTTCCGTCAGAGCCTCCACCAACCGCAGCTTCATCGAGAGCCCAACCTAATTGCTTGGCAACAGAGATCGCCTTTTCGTACAGGGTCGCAACCGCGCGAGAGCGCTCCATCGGTGGCCGGTTCATGCCGCCGGTCAATTGAAGCTTGCAATTCGGGTTCACGGGCTTTAACGCTCTCAACTTCCGCTCGATTTCCGAGGCAGCACTTTTTTCGGTAATCCTCACGTCAATCGAGGCGCTCGCTTCCGCAGGCACCACATTCACTCGCGTGCCGCCGGTGATCTTGCCGACATTCAAAGTGATGCCGCGTTGCATGTCAACGAGTTTTTGAATTTCGAGAATTTGTCGCGCCAGCTCGAGCACGGCACTTTGGCCTTTTTCGAAATCGAGTCCCGAGTGTGCGGCTTTTCCAGTAACGTGCAGTACGTACTCGCCCACACCTTTTCGCGATGTTTTCACTGCGCCGTTCAGACCGTGTGCAGGCTCGAGCACCAGCACGGCGGCCGACTCGCGCGCCAGTTTTTCGGTGATTGCGCGCGAAGACAGGCTGCCAACTTCTTCATCAGAGACCAGAAAAACTGTGATTGGGCGCGGCAGCTTCGCGTCCGACCACGCGAGCAGCGCTTCGACTACATGCAACATCAGAGCGATGCCACCTTTCATATCGAGCACGCCGGGTCCCCAGACGCGTCCTTTGGCGACGCGGAACGGCATTCGCGAGATGTTGCCGATCGGATACACGGTGTCAATGTGACCGAGCAGGAGCACAGGCTTGTTATTGTGCGCGCGTGATTTGAAACGAATCTCTAAATGATTGCCAAACTTTTCAGCGTCATGCACACGCACCTTCCCACCGAGTTCGCTGAACCGCGAAGCCAGCACGGTCGCGAGCCGGTCTGCTGCGGCCTTGATGTCGCTGGGCGATTCAATCTCGACCAGTTGTTGGATGGTGTCGATAATCTGGTTCTGCTGCTTCTGGAAGTAGCGGACTTGGTCGGCGGGCAGGGGCGCGGTCATAGCGAGGGTAAACGCTTCCTTCGTGTAACTTTGTGTCCTTCGTGGTTACTCGAAAAGTGCTGAAACCACAAAGGACACTAAGGTACACGAAGGCTGTCCCCATGAGCTATTGTTTTTCTTTGGATCGGGCGCGACTGCGTGATGCATTATAATCGTCTGCCACGCACCTCGAATGACAGACCCTTTGAGCCCAGTCCCTGACGCGCCTCAGCCCGAGCACATCAAGCTCGATATTCACGATATTCTGCGCATCCTGCCGCATCGCTACCCGTTTCTGCTGATCGACCGCGTGATTGATCTCACACGCAAGCAGCGCATTGTGGCGATCAAGAATGTAACCATTAATGAGCCGTTTTTTGCCGGACATTTTCCCGGCGTGCCAATCATGCCGGGAGTTCTGATCGTCGAGGCGATTGCGCAGGCCGGGGGCGCGCTGTTGCTGACCGAAGTGCCGGACCGCCATCAAAAGCTTATGGTCTTTACCGGAATCGAGCGAGCGCGTTTTCGCCGGCCGGTTGTTCCCGGAGATCAATTGCGCATTGAAGTTGAAGTGAAAGCCTGGCGCGAAGGCGGCGACCGCAATGCGGTCCGCATGGAGGGCATTGCCTATGTGGGGGACAAAAAAGTCGCGGAAGCGATCGTGACCTGCCAGTTGGTCGCCAAAGCCGGGAGTGCCGCGAACGCGGAGAGTGCGCCGAGCTTGTAGAGAGTTAGGGCGGATTTTCTTAGTTTGCTTGAGCGCTCTTAACCGGAGAATTCGCAGAAAAAAGCTTTTAACCGCAAAGGACGCAAAGAACAGCCGCAAAGTTCGCGAAGAGAAGCCGGGCAGCGTCAGAGATTTTCTTTGCGATCTTCGCGAATCCTTTGCGATCTTTGCGGTTTAAGATTTTCGCAGAGTATCTGAGTGCCCCACCTCTCGCGGCTTTTGCGAGAAGTGGGCTCACGAAATCGACTGATGAGCGTCCATCCCACAGCCATTCTCAATCCCAGCGCGAAAATTCATTCATCCTGCAAAATCGGGCCGTACTGCACGGTCGGCGCTGGAGTCGAACTGGGCGAAGGCTGTGAACTGATTTCACATGTAGTAGTCGAAGGCCCAACGAAAATCGGCACCCGCAACCGCTTCTTCCCGTTCTCCTCAATCGGACTCGCCCCGCAAGACCTGAGCTATAAGAACGAGCCCACACGCCTCGAAATCGGCGACGACAACACCATCCGCGAATTTGTCACCATCAATCGCGGCACCGCCAAGGGTGGAGGCCTGACCCGCATCGGCAATCACACGCTGATCATGGCCTACTGTCACGTCGCCCATGACTGCGTAATCGGCGACCACGTCATCCTGGCCAACGCCGCAACTCTGGGAGGCCACGTCATCGTGGAAGAATGGGCCACGGTGGGCGCGCTTTGTCCGGTGCACCATTTTGTGCGCATCGGCGCCCACTCCTTCATTGGCGGCGGCACCACCATCACCCGCGACGTGCTTCCGTTTTCCAAAACCGTTGCCGCCCGCGACACCCACGCCTACGGACTGAACGCCACCGGCCTCGAGCGCCGCGGTTTCACCAAAGACCGCATCCGCAAGATTCACCACGCGTATAAAGTTCTGCTGGCGTCAAAGCTGAACACTTCGCAGGCGCTCGAAAAGTTAAAGTCCGAGCCGGACCGCGGCGAGGATGTGGAGATGCTGATCCGGTTTATTGAGGTGTCGGAGCGGGGAGTGATTAAGTAGGGTGAATGTTATCGCCTGTGACAAACACTTGCTTTACTGATGCTTCCTCGTGAATTAAAGTGAGCGGGCTAATCTGGAGAGCCCCATGAGAACTCTAACCACTGTGGTTTTCGGTTACCTGCTGCTGTGTACCCTAACAGCGGTGGCGGAGAAGAAGATTTACGCTCCCCTCCCTGACAAAATCGTCGCTGCGAAAACCGTCTTCTTCATAAACGAGAGCGGAACGGCTCGGTTTGGTGATGACCTGTACCGGCAGATCAAATCTTGGAATCGCTGGGAAGTCGTCGGAGACAGGGGAAAGGCTGATTTAGTTTTGGTGCTTAGTCCTTCAGACACCATGCCAGTCGTAGTAACAACCTCCTCGGCAACGGCGTCAGGACAATCGGCGTCTGGGACAACGATGACCGCTGCTGGGAACATGCAGACCCAGCATTGGCACCTGTACGTAATGGATTCTAAGACGGGAGAAAATCTGTGGAGAGCGGATGCTTCGATGAGCGGAAAACTGTGGAGAAGCTGGGGCTCAATCGCAAAGTCTCTTTTGTCAGACATTCAACAACGCTTGAAGTAGACGTGTTGACTAGAAAGCCTCGGCCAAGGCAGCCGAATTGCGCGTTATGGCAGGGCCACTCAATCCAGAGAAAGCACTCATTTTCCGGATCACCCATCGGGACAATGTGCCGTGGATACTGGATCACGGATTACACGCCCAAAACGGCGAGGTATCTGATCCAGACTACCGCAACATTGGCAATGTCGATTTGATCCAGAAGCCGCTCATCGTGTTGTCGCGGTCGGTACTGGGGGAACGTTAAGCGATTACGTACCCTTTTATTTCACTCCATTTTCGATCATGATGTACAACATCCATACGGGGTATAACGTACAACGGGTCCGCAACGAGGAAATCGTGATACTTGTTTCGTCGTTATTGCGTTTGTCGGAGCTCGGAATTCCGTTTGTTTTTACTAACCAACACGCATATCCGATGATGGCGCAATACTTCACTGAGTTGGATGATTTGAACGAAGTGCATTGGGATCTTCTCAACAGTAAGAACTTTAGGCACGATCCGGACGATCCCGGTAAGAAAGAGCGCTACCAGGCTGAGGCGCTGGTTTGGAAGCATTTACCTTTGGCAGGTTTGCTTGGAATCTGTAGTTGTAATAACACGGTGGACGAGTGGATAAAAGCTCGTCTGGCCGAGCGTAATTTGGACGTGAAGACTATCATTGATAACGGATGGTATTTCTAAAGTGAAATTTGTTCAAGGTAATCTCCTTGAGGCCAGGGTTGAAGCTCTAGTGAATACGGTCAACACCGTTGGCGTCATGGGTAAAGGGATCGCACTTATGTTTAAGGAGGCTTTTCCTGCGAATTTTCGTGCCTACGAAGATGCGTGTGAACGCAAGGAGGTCAAGATCGGGCACATGTTTGTGACCGAAAACCGGAGATTCGAGGGGCCGCGCTGGATCATTAACTTTCCTACTAAGAGACACTGGCGGCAACCTTCCAAATTGGATTGGATTATAGAGGGCTTACAAGATCTGAAGCGTGTGATTCTGGAGCATGATATTCGATCGATCGCACTGCCCCCGTTGGGGGCAGGCAACGGCGGCCTTCAGTGGCCTGATGTTCGCCTAGAAGTCCAACGTATATTGGGCGACCTGCAGAGTGTCGAGATCGTTGTATACGAGCCTACGGCAAAATATCAGAATGTGGCCAAGCGAACCGGCGTCGAAAAACTCACGCCCGCTCGTGTCCTTATTGCGGAGATGATTCGACGCTATTGGGTGCTTGGCATCGAGTGTACTTATTTAGAAGTGCAGAAGCTTGGATGGTTCCTGGAGCGCACCATTCATAGTCTGGGAGTCGAAGATCCTTTAAAATTGCAGTTCAAAGCGGACAAATACGGGCCGTACTCAGACCGTCTCCGCCATCTTCTGGATGCCCTCGATGGGACGTATTTGCACTGTGATAAGCGACTCAGCGATGCTGACCCTTCAGACACAATCTGGTTCGACGAGGGACGACGACGACACGTTGACCTATTCCTAAAACAGGACACTTCAGCATCTTTGAACAGAGTCCTTGACGAGACAGAGAAGCGCATCGACGGTTTCGAATCGCCTCTGGGCATGGAGCTTTTGGCAACCGTTGACTGGCTTATCGAGAAAGAGCACAGAGAACCTAATCTTCCAGCTATTCGCGCAGGGCTGCGTGAATGGCCAGCCGGAGAAGCGGCCGCCGAACGGAAAGTTCGCCTTTTCGACGACCGACTGCTTGAATTGGCACTTAGCCGACTCGCTCCTACTCCGATCCTATAGTAGTTCCACCCTTGCGAAAGAACGCAAGAGTGGAGCACCCTCAGTCGTGATGGCTTCCAATAAACAGGCCATCCGCGCGAGAGGGTTCAATGCAGAAAAAGACGTTCACGTTTCCGGCTTTAGCATTCCTCGTGCTAGCTGTCCTACCCGGCGGAACCTGTCAGGCGCAGGCTGAGAAGGCTTCCTACCCCGCCGCTTCCTATCCCAACATGGCTCCTCTGGACCAGTACCTAATGCCAGACGTGAGTTCCGAAATCGCGCTGGCCCGCAGCGCCGCACCGGCGTCGATCTCGGACGGAGCCGAAGTGATGGTGCTCGGAGCCAAGGGATACACCACCGCGATCAAAGGCACGAACGGCTTTCTCTGCATCGTGGAACGATCATGGGGCGCCGCCACCGATGAGGCGGAGTTCTGGAATCCCAAAGTGCGCGCTCCCATCTGTTTCAATCCGCAAGCCGCAAAGACTTTTGCGCCCATTTTCCTGATGAAGACCAGACTGGTGCTGGCGGGAAAATCCAAGCCAGAGATCGTCGAGGCGACCGCGTCGGCATTGGACAAGAATGAACTGCCCGCGCTGGAGCCAGGTGCAGATGTGCTACATGCTCTCCCGGCAGCAGTACTTGAACGACCGCGGCATGAGCTGGCATCCACATGTGATGTTTTTTGTTCGCGGCGACGTAGCAAAAACCTGGGGAGCAGATCTCCCCGGCTCGCCGGTTCTGGCGGCAGACGATCCTGAAGAGCGGGTCACCATCTTCATGGTCGTGGTTGGCAAATGGTCGGATGGGACGCCAGCTGCGGAGACTCTGCAGTGACTTGGATCTCAATCCACGATGTGACCATTTACACCTCTGTCATTTCGAACCTTCGCTCGGAATGTGAGCGGGGAGAGTCAGTGGTGTAATCGCGTGTTTGCAGCAAGTGACATCAAGGGATGATGGGATTCACGGCATGGTCAAGCGGCCCTAATCCGCCCACGAGTTTTGCAAAGTGTCTTCCGTCTGGCGAATCAATCAAGATGATCAGGTTGTCTGTCAGCGGCACATCCTTAGACTCGATTCGCAGCTTGTAGACCCACAAATCTGAACACTTCAGTTCGCAAAAAGACTCCGGTCCAACATTTTTCTGCTGGAGAACAGTTCCATCAGCGGCCAGGGTTCGTGAAGTATTGCTCCACGTGGCTTTGAACCTTACGCGAGCGGGGTCAATCGGGTCGCAAACCTTTGGCGGTTTTGTGGAGAGGGTAGGCTTAGAGAAGGCAGCGTCTACTCGATATTCGATTCGCAGGGTAATCTCATCGGGGTAGTTTTCGAGTGTCTTCGTATCGCTGCGGGACTTAACGACCCCTTTTTCCTTGAATTCGACCACATTCATTAAGAACGGATTTGGCTCCTGCTCTACATAGAACCAGGCATCGCAACTTTCTAGTGGCACGATCCAGATGCTCATGTTGTTCGGCTTGCTCTTCGCAGGGGAGGACGAGACGAGAGCAACACACAAGAAGGCGAGCGCGAAGTACAGTCGCATAAAGGCCACCCGCAGTTGTGCTTATTCTAGTTCGATGGCTGCTGTTAGCGTCAATTATTGGTGCGAAGTTCCCACGTTTGCAAAGAACGCAAGAGGGTGTGCCGGTGATCTATCAAGACGGTGTACCCGGCGGAGCCGCCGGCTGATGGGCAGAGCGTAACCGGGACTACTTTCGCTCGCCCATGGTGGTCGGCAATCCCGAAACTGCTTCTCTCATCATTAGCTGATCCGAATCAGTTGATCAGAATCACCAAGCACGGTGATGACGATCACTGCATTCCGCAACGTCTGCTGCAATCTTGGCTGGTAACCGCCCGAAAGCCACCAGAAGCTACCGGTTCTGTTGAAGCCAACAATTCGATCCAGATTAGGAGAACCTCATGTCCCAGACTTCTGTGTGGTGGTTTCCCCGGCGTCGTGCCGGGATTTTATTCTCAACGCTCGTCCTGTTAGTCACAATTATCGGATGTGGTGGTGGCAGCTCGGGAAGTCCATCAGGAACCCCAACTCAGCCGCCCATAGCCGGCAAAACTGCAACCCAGCTAAGAATCGGAGATGCAGCGGTTGATCGTGTGATTTCATTTGAAGTCACTATCGCCAGCCCAATGACTTTTGCGATATCGGGCGGCGGAACTGCGCAGGTAACTCTTGGCTCAAACCGCTTGGAGATTAGCCATATGTCGGCCAAGAGTGAACCACTGGCCGTCCTTTCGGCGCCTCAGGGGACTTACACTGGGGCTACAATCACGATTTCGAATCCGGAGATCGTGTTTCTCGACAACGCAAGCGTGGCTCACACTCTTGAGGGCAGCGCTAGTCAGACGGTCACACTTACGTTCAGCCCGGCGCTGACCATTGGCTCCTCACCCGCCATAGTCAGTATTGACCTGAACGTAGCGAACTCCATCGCAACCGATGCTTCGGGAAACATCACCGGCTTCAACTTCTCGGCATCTTCGTTTACTTTCAGCACGAAAGCGGTAGCAGCCGCGAATCAGCAGGATGATGACGGAGAACTCGAAGATGTCACCGGCCTGGTCACAAACGTTTCCGGCAATAGCTTCACCATGAATGTTGGACAGAGCGGCGCTCAACTGACATTCGCCACCGACACCAATACGCAGTTCAGTGACGGCCTCACTACCGTCAGCAGCACTCTCAACCAGATCGTAAAGGTTGAGGGGGCGACCCAGGCCGACAACAAACTGCTGGCGTCGGAAGTCGAAGGTCTTGAAAATCAGAACGGCGCTGAACTCGAAGGCTTGGTGACCGCCGTCTCGGGCAATCCCGCTGCGTCACTGACGGTGGTTGGTCAGGACGGAGTCGGTAGCGGGATGGACTCCACCAAAGTCGGCGCCAGCTTCACAGCCAACGTGGGCGGCGCAAGCTTCAAGGTGGATATGGGAAATATCGACACCAGTGGCTTGGGCGGAATCCCTGGAACTCCGAACTTCCCGTTCAGTGGAACGACCGTTAAGGCCGGACAGCGGGCGGAAGTCGAGAGCGCAGGGGCAGTACCGGCCGCGGCGGGGACGATCGTTGCCGACAAAGTCAAGCTGCAACAGCAGGCGATGACTGGGACGGTATCGAATTTCGTTGCCGGTTCGGGAGGAGCCGCAACATTCGATCTCACCCTTCCAGTATCGTCGTATGTCGCTCTGCTTTCCGGACAAACAGCCGTTCATGTGTTTCAACAGCCGAAAACCGACAATCGCTTCGGGACTGTCAGCAATGGCAGTATGGTTCGCGTGCGTGGTCTTCTGTTCTGGACCGGAAGTGCGTTCAACCTGATCGCGCGCCGCATCACCCAGTAAAGCGGCACGACCTGCGAAGGCGGGCAGTACGCCCGCCTTTTTCTTTGCATCCCGTGCTGTCTGTTCGCGGACACCACAGTCCACAAGCGGACAGTTCCGGTGCTCTTGAAGCCCTGACGCGTTGCAGATAAAGCACCTTTCTTTGCCCCCTCTGGAAATCCGTATGCTCTTGAGGTAGCCAGACTCTAGGCCCCAGGTGTCGCGAAATGAAGAAAACGGAGCGCATGCGTCAGGCCGTCTCTGGCCCACTTGAAGCGGAAAAACTCAAAGAGCACACCGAAAGAGGTTGGAAGCTGGTGGCAATCGAGTGGGAACGCGAGGTAGAGAGTGCGGAGTCTGGTCTGCCATCCAACGTCCCATTCGGACTTCACATCGCGCCGGACACTGCACGGTTGGAAACCAATCCGGCGGAGCGGGAAATCCTGATTCAGCTGATGGAACTGATCGTTCAGGAAGGCTCCTACGCGCGCATTGCCGATGAAATTAACCGCCGCGGATTCCGCACGCGCCAGGGCACGAAGTGGAGCGCAGTATCGATTTTCGAGATGATACCGCGGTTGATCGAAGTTGGGCCGCATGTGTTTCGGAGCACAGATTGGCAAAAGCGAAAGCAGCACCTTACAGAAGGTGATTCGAGCTCGAAAAACGATTCCCAGCGTTTGAGGACGATTTAGCCCAGTTTCTTCAGAGGCAGTTTCTTCACAGGAGGACCAAAATGAAACGCTTGTTTTTGCCGGTGATGCTGATCGGTTTGTGTGTGGGGGCGATAAGTGCGTCGGCCAACGATTCGGCCGCCGCAGCGGACCGCACTGCTCCCAGTTACGACATGAAGGCGCAGTCGTTGCAAGACCTTCAGATAGTCCAGAAAAAGTTTGTCGATCTGGCCAATACGGTCCCCACCGACAAGCTCACGTGGCGACCTTCGGCAGACTCGCGTTCGTTTGCTGAGGTCCTTCTGCATGTCGCGGGTGAGCGATATCAGATACTTGCTCTGATGGGAGCGACACCACCTTCGGATTTCCCGGCAAAGGGATTTGAGAAATCCACCACTGACCGGGCCCGCATTGTTGACGAGTTGAACCGGTCCTGGGACTTTGCTCAGAAGACGATCAATGGGATGACTAACGCTGATTTCGCAAAGCTGCTGCCGAAATTGGGCCCACAGGCAAACGCCGGCGATGTGGTGTACATCCTGGTGGCTGACGCTCACGAACATCTCGGCCAATCTGTGGCTTATGCGCGCGAAAACGGGATCGTCCCGCCGTGGACGGCAGAGGCAGCGAAGAAGGCCGCCGAGAAAAAGGCTGAACCAAAGAAGGACTAACTTGTGTTTCGCTTAGGCGGAAACCGCGAATGCTCGTAGGTTCGCGGCTTCCGACCCGAGTATCTGATCTTCCCTCGAGTCGAACCTGCCAAGAGTCTCTGCTTCGAAACGCTACTGCGTCAGTTACCAGATTTTCCCTACAAACCAGATTTCCCCCGCATTCGCCGAAAGCATGGATTACACTACGGCGGGGCAAACCTATGGCTTCGGTTTCGGTAGATCACTTCTTCCTGGGGTGTCTGGCACACGCTTCCTATCTGGTCAGTTCTGAAGGCGTCGCGGCGATCATTGATCCACAGCGCGACGTGGATATTTATGTTGAAGCTGCCAGCCAAAAGGGACTTAAGATCGAACACATCATTGAAACCCACCTGCACGCTGATTTCGTCTCCGGTCATCACGAGCTTGCGGAGCGCACTGGGGCGCGCATCTATCTCGGGGCCGGCTCCGGTGCGGTCTTTCCTCACACGGCGGTCAAAGACGGCGACTCGATCCAGTTTGGCCGATGTCGCTTCGACTTCCTCTCCACACCCGGCCACACCACCGAGAGCATCTGCATTGTGCTGACCGACTTGAGTGAGCCGGCGAAGCCAAAGGCGGTCTTCACCGGGGACACGCTTTTTGTAGGAGATGTCGGGCGCCCGGATCTTTCGGGCGAGCACACTCCGCAAGATCTCGCCGCCATGCTCTACCACAGCCTGCACGACAAGTTGCTGAAACTTCCGGATGAGACGGAAATTTTCCCCGCGCATGGGGCCGGGTCGCTGTGCGGCAGACAGATGAGTACTGAACGGTCGTCCACCATCGGCAAGGAACGGGTGAGTAATTATGCGCTTCAGGCCGGCAGCTGCGAAGAGTTCGTCCGACTCTTGACGGATGGTCTTCCGCCTCGGCCCGAGTATTTCGGCCACAACGTCGAAATGAACCGCCAGGGCGCCGGCGCACTCGACCAAATCCCGCCGCCGGTTCCGGTGCGAGCGCCAGAGGTTTTTCGACTGCAAGCAGAGGGCGCTATTGTGCTCGACACGCGTCCTGCGATGCAGTTTGCGGTAGCCCATGTGCCGGGATCGGTTCATATCGGACTTTCGGGGCAGTATGCATCGTGGGCTGCGCGAATTCTGGGGCTGGAGAAGCAGATCATTCTGGTCGGAGAAGACTCGGACCATCTGCGCGAATCGCAGATGCGACTGGCCCGAGTAGGTATTGAAAATGTCCATGCATACCTCGAAGACTGCATTACCGGCTGGATTGCGGGCGGCTATGAGCTGGATTACATTCCGCAAGTCTCAGTGCAGGAATTTTCGGAACTGCTAGGGAAGGAAAAAGATCACATTCAGGTACTCGATGTCCGCGAAGCTGGTGAGGTCGAAGCCGGCGCAATGGAGAAGTCGGTCCGAATTCCTTTGGGGCAGTTAGAAAAACGCACCGCGGAACTGGATCGCGACAAACTGCTGGTGGTTCACTGCAAGGGCGGCTACCGCAGCTCGATCGCAACCAGCATTCTGCGCCGTGCGGGATTTCGCGATATCGCGAACCTTACCGGCGGGTTCGACGCGTGGAAAGCCATGAGCCAAACGGCTTCAACACCAGCGTAGATTGAATTCAGTTCCACTCCAGACGGCGCAACCCATCCGATAGGGCTTGCCCTTCCGTAAACACGCGTTCTACTCTCGCATCCTCTAGACTATTTACAGTGCGAAAATTGCTGGCATTCGCGTTCATTCTGCTGTTGGCCGCTGCAGCATGGCTGGCACTCGGTCTCCTAGTGCCGGTTTCTCCGGACGGGCAGAAGTTTGTCATGCTGCGTCCGGGATACTCGACCCGGCGCATCGCGCGAGAACTGAAGGCAGCAGGCGTGATTCGCAGCCGGAATGCGTTCGTCCTTTGGCATGCGCTGCATCGTCGGCCTTCGCTCAAGGCGGGTGAATATTTATTCGAACACAGTGCGAATGTGATCGATGCACACGCGCGCCTTGCCCGCGGCGATGTTAACGTACACACCGTCGTAATCCCAGAAGGCTTCAACATTTTCGATATCGCTAAGGCGCTAGAGAGCGCCGGTCTCGGCCCCGCTCAGGATTTTTTGAAAGTGGCCACCAGTGACGCTGCGCTGATCGCTGATCTTGCCCCGCAGGCGACCTCGCTCGAGGGCTATCTCTTCCCCAATACGTATGAATTCACCCGAACGCAAAGCATGCACGATATGGCCGCGGAGATGGTGAAGCAGTTCCGGCAAGTGGCGGCGCAGATCAGCTTATCGCACGGCCCACCAACTGCGGGGGCCCACGACCCTGACGTGGCGAGAATCGTGACCCTGGCCTCAGTCATCGAGAAGGAAACCGCGGTTGCCGAAGAGCGGCCAGAAGTAGCAAGCGTTTATATGAATCGGCTGGCGAGCCACGTTCCTCTGCAAGCCGATCCCTCTGTTATTTATGCAGAGCTGCTTCGTGGAACTTACGGCGGTGCCTTGCATCATAACGACATGCAATTTGATTCCGCGTACAACACTTATCGTCATGCGGGTCTGCCCCCGGGCCCAATAGCCAATCCCGGGAAGAGTTCCCTGCTTGCCGCCATGAATCCTGCGCAAACCAGGTTCTACTACTTCGTCAGCGACGGAAATGGCCACCACCGGTTTGCCACCACCCTCGAAGAGCACAACAGGAATGTGGCAGCCTTACGGCGAGTGGTCGCCCATCAGCGGTAAGTAACGGGTTGACAGCGAGTCACTTATAGGCGAGTCCTTTATACTAGAAGGACATCCAACCATCAGCATGCCATTAACGTCTAGACTTTCTGCTTTACTCGTTCTGGTCCCTGCTTTGTTATTAAGCGGTTGTCTGTTTCGCACTCGTAAAGTTGAGCAGAGTATGAGCCCGGCCGCGCTAAAGTCGGCCACCAAGCCGGAGCTGGTCTCGTACATCAATTCTGAAGCCGCAAAAATTCAGACCATGCAGGCCACCGTTGACATTGATACCGCGGTTGGCGGCGAGAAAAAAGGAAAGATCACTGAATACAAAGAGATCCGTGGATATGTGCTCGCGCGCAAGCCGGCCATGCTGCGCATGATCGGCCTGCTTCCCATTGTGCGCAATCGCGCCTTTGACATGGTGAGCGACGGGCAGGAATTCAAGGTTTGGATTCCGCCGAAAAACCGCTTCGTCGTGGGCAGAAACGACTTTATGACTCCAAATCCGCAGCAACCGCTCGAGAACCTGCGCCCACAGATTATTTATGACGCGCTCCTGATGCGGGAGATTGATCCGCAGAATGAGACGGCTGTGCTCGAAAACGGGACAGAGCCGGTGGCGGGCCCGAAAGGCCGCAAGTACGAGCAGGCTGACTATGTAATCGACGTGGTCCGCGGTCACGGGTCGGACAGCTGGCTTTCGCGCAAGATTGTATTCAACCGCGTTGACCTGCTTCCGGAACGGCAGCTCATCTATGACGAAAAAGGCAACGTTGTGACGGATGCGCGCTACTCGAATTACAAGGACTACAACGAGGTCCTGTTCCCATCGCGGATCGAGATCAAACGGCCCGAGGAGGAATACGACATCACATTGGGCATTGTGAAGCTCGAAATGAACCAGCCCCTCAGTAACGACAAGTTCGTGCTCGATCAGCCGCCGGGAGCGGAGGTCATCCATTTGGACCACCGGCAGGCGAGCACCAACGGTGGAATTCAGTAGAATTCAGATTGCATACTGCCCAGTGACAAACCTTGCCGCGCGCCGGAAAGTAAGAGCTGACGGCCAGAGCTGGCTTTCATGATGAACAAGATGATCGTTTCGAACCTGGCACACCGGCCGGTGCGGTCGGGAATCAGCGTTCTTGCGATCGCACTCGAAGTAACGCTGATTCTGCTGATCGTGGGCTTCGCGCTGGGTATGCTCCACGATTCGCGCTCACGCCAGGCAGGAATTGGGGCGGACGTGATTGTGCTGCCTCCGAATTCGTCGAACATCATTAGCTTCAGCGACGCCGCTATTCCCGTGAAGATTGCTGACGTCCTCTTGAAGCTGCCACATGTGGCCGTGGTGTCGCCCGTAATTCTGAAAGTTTCGACTGCCGGCACTCTGCAAACCCTGTGGGGCATTGATTTGAAGTCATTCGACGCGCTCCGACCGTTTGTGTACCTGAAGGGCGGGCCATTAAAAGAGGCAGATGACATTCTGGTTGACGACGTTTACACGAATGGTAAGCACGTTAAAATCGGCGACCCTGTCCAACTGTTTGATCACACATTCCGTGTGGCTGGCATCGTCGTACACGGCAAGGGGGCACGCCTGTTCGTGCCGCTTGGGACATTACAGCAACTCAGCGGCAGGCCAGGCATGGCATCCGCTCTCTACATAAAAGCTGACAACTCGGCGAATATTGCCACCGTACTGGACGAGATCAAGAGCGTACATGGCATGTCCGGTTACGTGGTGCAGTCGATGAGCGAGTATCTTTCCACTTTCACGCCAGACAAGTACCCGATGTTGCCCACGTTCCTGCACATTGTGATTGGGATTTCAGTGACGATCGGATTCATCGTGATCTTTCAGGCGATGTACGCGGCGGTGATGGAGCGCACACGAGAGATTGGAATATTGAAATCACTGGGCGCTTCGAAAATCTACATCGTGAATGTGATCTTGCGAGAGACCACGGTGCTTGCCATCGCGGGAATAATCAGCGGGATTATTATCAGCTTTGCCGCGAGTGCCGCGATCCGGGAACGGACCACCATGCCGGTGGATATCAGTTCCGGGTGGGTATTGCGCGCGACCATCATTGCGATCGTGGGCGCGATTGCGGGGGCGATTTATCCCGCCTTCAAAGCTGCGCAGAAAGATCCCATTGACGCGCTGGCGTACGAATAAGGCAGCTCTTATAAAGTAGGTCTTACCTGCCTGGACTCCGCTTCACCGCCACCTCATGTCGTATCCCAGCGCCTTCAATATCTGGTTCTCAAACTCGTACTGGACCATGAAATCAAAGTTGTTGCCGGAAACTTCCCAGGAGGCGGCATATCGGCTTACCGGCGGCGAGTAGAGGGAATACGCCGGAGCATAGTGCACATTGCAAGGCTGTGGGCAGGCGATCAGGCCCGTGGGATCTGGACGCTGCAGACCAGTGGCTGCCAAGAGCTGGGCAGACGAGGCGTCCGGCTGCGAGGATACGATTAGCTGGTGAGGCGAGATGCTCCAGACTCGCGGGTCGCCGGGCAACAATTCTGGCGAAGCATTGGACAAGACCCGCTGCACGGGGTTTAAGTCAATCTGCTGGCTGAGTTCCTGTTGAGCAGCTTTCCACAATGTCTGTAGCTGCTCGTCTGTGTGCTGCGTTCGATTGACGAATCCTACCGGTGGAAGAGTCTTGTCATTGCCGCAGCCGCTCAGCAGAATGGCTGCGCTCAGCACTAGCAGCAGTCTTCGATGTGCAGGTTCTCTCATTGTCCATTACAGGAGTGCTATCGGCAGATCCATCGCAAACTGTAGTAGCAGGCATGATCAGCGTTGGGAACTGAAGCCCACGGGAGCGGAGAGCATTTCGTTGCGGGCCGTCTCCCCTGTATTCGGATTATTCTCGCCAGGCGCGAAGGTTATAGGAATACAGCGCGATGCAAAACAGATTCGCGGGAATAAAGCCAAACTGAGCAGTGCGAAACCCTATGAAGCAGAGGATCGCGCTGTTTGCCCCGGCGATTATCCATCCTTGCCACAACTTCCTGCCTACCATGAGCGTGGAGACCACAGTCAGAGCGCAAGAGATGTAATCGAGCCGCAGCATAAGCCCACCGAATGTCGTGCGATGTATCGCTCCCTTTCAACCTCATGGAAACATCTTTCTTGCGACCTCACAAGATAACGATGGTGCGGGGTACTCTGTTCGCAAGCGCGTCAGCAGCGGCTTTTTGCGTTCACAACAGCCGCACCGTATATCACGTGACCGACGTTAGGAATATCAAGTGAGCGAGTTAGAGCAGTCCGGACAGCGAGTTGCAAAACCACTAATCAGCGGTGCAACATAGTTTGGACATAGAGAACACAATGTCACGAATTTCGGAAACCGGCTCCCAACTCGCAACCGAGCAACGCTTTGCTCCGTCGGCGGCGGTCGGCGGTTTCGAAATTTGCCAGGCGGGATCGGTTTCGCAGATCGCCTGCGTACGCGAACTGTTTCGGGAGTACGCGCAATCGCTTGGATTCAGCTTGTGCTTTCAAGGCTTCGATCAGGAACTGGCGGCGCTTCCCGGCGACTATGCTCCCCCAGAAGGACGCTTGCTGTTGCTCACTGTTGCGAATGATGCTGCGGGATGTGTCGCGTTGCACAAAATTGATGGCAGCATCTGCGAGATGAAGCGGCTGTACGTGCGGCCGCAGTTTCGCGGCCAGGGTGTGGGTAAAATTCTGGCGGAGCGCGTTATCGCGGAGGCACGCCAGATGGGATATAAGCAGCTGCGTCTCGATACGGTCGAGCCGGTGATGCGAACGGCGGTGGCTATGTACCGAAGCCTGGGATTTCGCGAGATCGCGCCCTACCGGCGGAATCCGATTGAGGGTGCTCTGTACATGGAATTACAACTATGAAAGGAAATCACGTGAAAACAGTGCTGCATTTTTGCCTCGCGTTATCGCTGACCGGGTCGGCCCTCGCCGCCACTCCCAGAAATGTTTCGTACAAGAGCGGCGACGAAACAGTCAAAGGAATTCTCTACACTCCGGACGGCAAGGGGCCATTCCCCGGCATTATTGTCATTCATGAATGGTGGGGGCTGAACGATTGGGTGAAGGAACAGGCGTCGAAGCTCGCAGATCAGGGCTACATCACGCTGGCGATTGATCTTTATCGCGGCAAGGTTGCCACCACGCCGAATGAAGCACATGAGTTTATGGGCGGGGTCCCGCAAGATCGTGCCGCGCGCGATTTGCAAGCAGCTTTCGATTATTTGCAATCGCAATCCAACGCGAAGAAGGACCGGATAGGCGCGATCGGATGGTGCATGGGCGGCGGATATGCGTTGCATCTGGCACTCAATCAGCCCAAACTCGCGGCCGACGTTATCAACTATGGCGTTGCCGATTACGGTAGCCTGGCAAAGGACGAATCAGCGCTCAAAAAAATCAATTCTCCAATACTGGGGCTTTTTGGACAGCAGGATCGCGGCATTCCGGCTGACGAGGTCAAGAATTTCGCAGCGCAGTCGGAAAAATTGGGGAAGAAGGTGGATATCACCATCTACCCCGATGCCGGGCACGCGTTCGAAAATCCCAACAACAAAGATGGCTATCGTCCAAAGGACGCGGCTGATGCCTGGAAGAAGATCGTAAGCTTTTTTGCCAGCAACCTAAAAGAGTAGGACAGACCGAAAGGCTGGAACCACAGAGGCCATTGAGGTACACGGAGAAGCGCCACAGAGCTGGTTGTCGCAGGCTTTGCTTCCATGTGTTTCCTCTGTGGAACTCCGCGTCCTCTGTGGTTTAAGCTTCTTAGCGGACCTCATTGGAAAAGCTGTGCAGCGCATGTGGGAATAACAAAAATTTTCGCTTGCCAATAGGTACTACTCTGATTACTATGCAGTGATTCCTTCGCAATGAATATCGGCGTGACAATCCGCAACTTCCGATTAGAAAGAGGCATGTCGCAGGGTGATATCGAAAAGCGCACCGGTCTGCTCCGCTGTTATCTTTCGCGAGTAGAGAACGGGCACACGGTGCCTTCACTGGACACGCTTTCAAAAATCGCCGGCGCCATGGAACTGCCACTCTCGCATTTTTTTGCCGAGCCGGGAAACAGCAACGGATCGAAGGCCCTCCCCCAGCTTTCCGATGACGAGCTTCGTTTTCTGACTCAGGTCCGGCGGTTTTCGGCGAGTTTGAATGACAGCGACCGCAAGCTGGTGATCGCCATGGTCAAGAAAATGGCTATGAAGTAGCGCTGTGGTTCCGTATTGGCAGTCCTGACTCTCTGCAGCCACATCCCTGCACCGCTTTCTGCTTACTTTGGTTCTATGCCTCCGGTGCCCGGCCGGTACCTCGCCGGTTGTCCAAATCTCCCTTAGACTTGCCATGTTCCCCTAAATGCGCCCGGCGCCGCTCGGGAACGGGAAGAAGCGATGACTGTCGACGAAGAATTGAACGTGCTCGAAACCCAGCTGAGGCGGCTGAAAATAGAGTACGAAATCTTTTTCAGCAATCCGCAAAAGAAGCCACCATCGGACATTGAGTGGAAAGTCCTCACGCTATTGCGCAAGTTCTCTGACGGCGGGCGGATGAGTTTTACCCAACGTTTCCGCTACAACGAAATAGCCCAACGCTATGCGGTTTATAGCGATCTGTGGCGAAAAAAGGCGCGTATCCGCGAGGAAGGCTATCGCCGCCCACAGGACGCGCTACTTTCCGTGCAAGGTGTAAGGCTCGAGGAGCACGAGGCGAAGCACAAGGCCTATGCCCTGAGCCATCCTTCCGCGACCGGAAGCGATTCTGGCGCGCCGTTTACCGTGCACTGCACTGAACCACGAGCCGAGGGCGAACAGGTTGAAAAGCTTTTCGTCGCCCTGACCGAGGCCAAAAAGAAAACCGGTGAACAGGTCTCCGGGTCGTTGTCGAGTTTCAAGTCCTTCGTCGAAAAGAAGACCAGCGAAATCCGCAAGCAGCACGGATGCCCGAAGGTCGAGTACAGCATTGAAGTGCAGGATGGCAAGGTGAAGCTGCGCGCCCGGGCGAAGCTATAGCACTTCGCACTTGAATCCAAACATCCTACCTTTTCGATAAGATCGAAGTGTGAGAAAGCAAATTTGCCTGTGGCTGGCTGCGTGTGCCTTGCTGGCCGGGTTCTCTATCGCACAAAAAAAGCCTTCGGTAAGGCCGTCACTGGCTCAAGCCTGCGGGCCTTTGAGCGACCAGGTCTTCAAATGCCCGAAGTTTGGATTCACGTACGACGTTCCGTTTGGCTGGGTAGAACGCACGCAGGAGATGCAGGACTCAAACGTTGACGCCGAGGCAATGCCTGACAGGGAAGAGGGCGATGCCAAGCCAAACGAAACCACGGACAGCGCAGCGGACAAACATTCTCCTGGGTCAGAGGCGGCACCATCCAGTGGCAAGTCGGAAATTCTGCTGGCGGTCTTCGAGCGCCCACCGCAGGCGGCGGGTGAAACCATCAACTCAGCAGTAGTGATTGCAGCCGAGCCGCGAGCGGATTATCCATCGGTCAAGACTGCAGCGGATTATTTCGGACCGATCGGCGACCTTGCCGGACAGCGGGGATTGAAAGCCTTAAGCGAGCCCTTCGCGTCCTCGATTGGGAGCAGGCAGGTAGTGCGTGAGGACTTCACAGGGGAACGCGGCAAGCTGAGTATGTGGCAAAGTTCGCTGGTTGCGATCGAGAAGGGGCAAATCGTGTCGTTCACCCTGGTAGCGGGGAGCGAGGATGAGGTGGAGGAGTTGATCGGAAATTTAAAATTCGCAGCAAGCAGCCAGCAAAAGCAGGTCCCGCACAGCTCAGGAGAGTCGAAATAAGCGAGTCCAGATTTTGATTGTCTTGCCGATGGATCCCGCGACCGGCGACTACTCCAGCGCTTCCGGCTGCAGGCCGATGTTTCTCTCTCCAGCGGCTTTCTTCTCGTTGTACTTCTTCATCCAGGCCTCCCAGCTTTTGCCGGCGGCAGTGTCTTTGCCGGAGAAGGCAAGGGCGGCGATGTCGGAGTAGGTGATCGAAAGTTTTTGGTTTCCTGACTTTGGATAAAGGCGGACCACCGAGTCGGCGAGTGATTTTCCAGTGCGGCGGTCGAAGATGTAGCCTTCGATTTTTTCGCCGGACTTCAGGGTGATAGAAACGTCGCCGCGGTAGTCGAAGGATTTTTCTAACGACGCGCGGATTTCTTCGTCCGTGGCGAGTTGCGGAATCCAGCCTTCAAGGTTTTCGCGCTCGCGACCGGGCGCGTGTTCGAGCTCTTCGGGATCAGTGGTGCCACGTTGGGGTACGCTCATACTCTTGCGGTTTCGTCTTTCTGTGTTTTCAGAGTTAAATTTGCTCGAATTTCCGCCACATGGTTGCGGTGTTGGTCGTAAAAATCCATGTACTCATCGTAGCTGAAGAACGCATTTACGTAGTCAGCCTCCGTCAGAATGTACCCACCCCATCCGTTCAACATCGCGACTTGCAAGAACGATGCTAGATCCTCGGATTCGTGCTCCAGAAAGAGATGGCCCGGCGATTCATGAAGCAATCGTGGATCGAGGTAGCTCTGTCGCAGCTTGTAATACAAATGCCAATTTTCAGTGCTTGGCCAGATACCCCATTCAGTGATCCACAGCAGCGTGGGCCTGCGGTATGTCAGCGAGGAAGCAATCCAATGAGCAACGTAGAACATCTTGTGTGGCTCTTTCGGATAAAGAACCCGCTCGGCATCGCTTCCAGCCGCTGCATCGGGCTTGACCCGGTTTCGATCGTGCAGCCATTGCTCGCATTCTTCTTTCGTGTAGAAACGCAACTTGCACCTGAAAAGCCGCAGCCGCTTCAGCGGCGATATTTAATTAGCCCAGCACGTCAGGGGCTGGGAACTCTTCGGGTATTATCCTGAGTCCCCGAAGCGACGGGACATTGTCGAGCTACGCTCGACCGGGCGGGCGTGGACGACCGCCCCTAGACAAAGATCATTACGCCCGTGTCTCTTCTAACGATTGATTCTCGATCTGCACCAGCGGTCCGGCGTGTTCGGGCGAAGACAATTCGTCGAGCAAACGCGTCGCGCCCGGATCCTCATAACGGCTGAACAACGTCGCCTTGACCGTATCCATAAAGCCGCGCAGCGAGCCGAACGTCTCGTTCACCGCGGACGCTTCGTATCCGCTGTGCACCATGCAATTGGCGCAGCGCGGATTGCCTGACTCAGTGCCATAATTCTGCCATTCGGTGGTCTCGATCAATTCCTTGAATGTGTCCGCGTAACCGTCCTGCAGCAAGTAGCAAGGCTTCTGCCAGCCGAAGATGTTATAGGTCGGCATGCCCCAGGGGGTGCAGGCGTAATGGCGTTTGCCCATCAGGAATTCGAGGAAAAGAACCGACTGATTGAAGCGCCAGGTCTTCTTACGATTCGCCAAAATGGAGCGGAATAATTTGCGGGTGCGGGCACGACCCAGAAAGTGCTGCTGGTCAGGGGCTTTGTCGTACGAGTATCCCGGCGAAAGCATCATGCCTTCGACACCGAGTTCCATCATTTCGTCGAAGAAGGCACGCACGCTCTTGGGATCGGCCCCATCGAACAATGTTGTGTTGGTGGTCACGCGAAAACCGCGATTGACTGCCTCGCGCACGCCCTCAAACGCTTTGTCGTAGCCACCTTCCAGGCAGACCGACATGTCGTGATGTTCGCGCTGGCCGTCAAGATGAATGCTGAACGTCAGATATTTGGAAGGCTGGAATAGATGGATTTTTTCCTTGAGCAGCAGCGCATTGCTGCACAGGTAAATGTATTTCTTGCGCGCGACCAGACCTTCGACGATCTCTGCAATCTGCGGATGCAGAAGTGGCTCGCCACCCGGGATCGACACCATAGGCGCACCGCACTCGTCCACGGCCCTAAAGCACTCTTCGGGCGTGAGCTGGCGCTTCAAAATGTGCGCGGGATATTGGATTTTGCCGCATCCGGCGCAAGCCAGATTGCAGCGAAACAAAGGCTCAAGCATCAGCACGAGCGGGTATTGCTTGCGCCCGGCAAGCTTCTGCCCGACCACATAGCTGGCCACCGTCCACATCTGCGAAACAGGAACACTCATAATTGGATGACTTCTATGTTATCAGGAGATCCTCTCAGCTTTTAGCCATTGCCCTTTAGCTCTTAAGCTACTGCCGACTGCTGTCGGTAGAGCTGGCCTGGTACTTTCGGCCGGGTCTTTCTACGTCCGGCTGCGCGAAGGGCGGATGCGAAATACTGGCGTTTAAGGAAGCTTAAAAGTCACTGCAGAAATGGGACTTATGGCTCCCGGTCAGCCGCGAGAAACAGCTATTTTCGTGGTATAATTCTAAGTATCACAGGTGCCCCTAAGTATTCGTAATTTCAGCAATTTGACTCATTTTCGGGCATTGTGAATCGCGAGTACCTCGCCCTGATGTTTTTGTGGCTGGGTGGGAGAAAAGACAGGCTTCCTTCCGAATGGCAACCAAAGAGATTAATTCAGCAGCAATTCTGGAAAATAAAACGAAAAACGGCAAAGCCGCCGCGAACGGCAACGGCGAGTACACGGCCGATTCGATCAAGGTTCTCGGCGGGATGGAGGCTGTCCGCAAGCGGCCGGCTATGTATATCGGCTCGACCGGTGACCTGGGGCTGCACCATCTGGTTTACGAGGTCGTGGACAACTCAGTCGACGAGGCGCTCGCCGGGCATGCCGACAAAATCGACGTCACCATTCATATTGATAATTCGATCACGGTTGTCGACAACGGCCGCGGAATTCCGGTAGGAGACATGGTGGTAGATGGCGAAAAGCTTCCGGCGGCTCAAGTCGTAATGACCACGCTGCATGCGGGCGGAAAATTTGATTCCTCCACCTACAAAGTTTCCGGCGGATTGCACGGCGTTGGCGTTTCCTGCGTCAATGCGCTGAGTGAAGAACTGGAATTGGAAATCTGGCGCGATGGTTTCACCTGGGAGCAGACCTATTCGAAAGGCGAACCCACCAGCAAGCTGAAGAAAACCGGTGCGGTGAAAGCCAAGACCGGGACCAAGGTCCACTTTCTGCCCGACAGAAGCATCTTCACCGGCAACGTGGAGTACAACTACGACACGCTGGCGCAGCGCCTTCGCGAACTGGCTTTTCTCAATAAAGGTTTGCTGATCACGCTCACTGACGAGCGCACGACCGATTCGAAGACGGGCGAAGCGAAATCGTCCGAATTCAAGTACAACGGCGGCATCGCAGAATTTATCAAGCACCTGAACCGTGGAAAGACGGTACTGCACGACAAGCCCATCTACATGGAAGCCGAGCGCGACGGTGTGGCCATGGAAATCGGCATTCAGTACAACGATGGCTACTCCGAGAGCGTTTTCAGTTTTGCCAACAACATCAACACGGTTGACGGCGGCTCCCATCTTTCTGGATTCCGTACTTCGCTTACCCGCACCATCAATTATGCCGGGCAGCAGACGGGGCTTTTCAAAGATGTGAAAGAAAATCTGACTGGCGATGACGTACGCGAGGGCCTGGTTGCGGTGATCAGCGTAAAGCTGTCGCAGCCACAGTTCGAAGGCCAGACCAAGGGCAAGCTGAATTCCGATATCGCGGGAATTGTGCAGGCGTTTGTGAATGAGCGACTGGGCGCGTATCTGGAGCAGAACCCGCCAGTCGCGCGAAAAATCATCAACAAGGCGATTGACGCTGCGCGCGCCCGGGAAGCCGCGCGGAAAGCGCGTGACCTTACCCGTAGAAAAGGCGCGCTTGACGGCGGAGGCCTGCCCGGCAAACTAGCGGATTGCAGCGAACGGCAGCCAGACCGCTGCGAACTGTTCCTGGTCGAAGGCGAGTCCGCAGGCGGTACCGCCAAGCAGGGACGCGATCGCCGTTTCCAGGCCATCCTTCCGCTCAAAGGAAAAATTCTCAACGTCGAAAAGGCGCGTTACGACAAGATGCTGGCGCATGAAGAAATTCGCGCCATGATTACTGCACTGGGCACGGGAATTTCCAAAGAGGATTTTGATCCCGCGAAACTGCGCTACGGCAAGATCATCCTGATGACCGATGCCGACGTGGACGGAAGCCATATTCGCACGCTGCTGCTCACGTTCTTCTTCCGCCACATGCAGGACCTGATCAAGCGCGGCAACGTCTTCATCGCACAGCCGCCGCTGTTCTCGATCAAAAAGGGCAAATCGCAGCAGTACATCAAAGACGAACGCGAGTTTGTGAAAGTCATGGTGAAGCGCGCGGCCGAAGGTTTGATCGTCCGCTATGGCGAAGGCGCAGCCAAGCTGGAAGGCTCGGCGCTGGCGAAGTTTATTACCGTGCTGAACGAGTACCTGGCCTTTTACGACAAGGTGAATAAGCGCATTCGTGCTGAGCGGGTGACTGATCTGCTGCCGAAGCTCGATCTCGCCAAGCGCGCCGATTTCGAAGGCGACAAGAAGACTCAGCCGAAAAAGATCGAGAAGCTCGAAAAGGAATTGAAGAAGCTGCAGAAGGAACTTCAGTTCAAGGAAGTCGAAGCCCGCTTCGACGAAGAACACAACCTGTGGGAAGTCCGCTACCTGAACTCTCAGGGGGCTGAGCACCTCATCAATTGGGAACTCGCATCCGCGCCTGAATACCGGCAGATGCTCGCGAAGTTCAAGCAGATCGAGCCTTACATGGAGCCGCCCTTCATCGTTGAAACCCTTGCCAAGGGGTCAGCCAGCGGCGCCGGCGTTGACGAGGAAGGCGCTGCCGAAGATTCCGATGCTCAGGTAGGGGCAGGTCTCCAGACCCGCCCGACGGATGCCGAAAAGGCGTCTGCGAAGAAATCCAGCAAGAAGCCTGTCAAGGAAGAAGTCGAAAAAGCCACTGCGCGTGAGCTATTCGACTACGTTCTGGGCGAAGGCAAAAAGGAATTCACTGTCCAGCGCTACAAGGGGCTGGGCGAAATGACTGCGCCGCAACTCTGGGAAACCACCATGGATCCAGAGCGGCGCACGCTACTGTCGGTAAAACTCGAAGACATCGCCGAGTGCGAAACCATCTTCACCACGCTGATGGGCGAAGACGTCGAAGCGCGCCGCAAGTTCATCGAAGAGAACGCGCTGGATGTGAAGAATTTGGATATCTAGCCCTCCGGTTGTTCCCGACAGAAGCTGCGCTAAGGCTGCAAGCGCTCCGGCTAGAGCTCTTGGGTTGCTAACGGGAAGGCACGACTTTGAACCACGACTCCTTGAGCAAACACTTTGCGCATGGGGACAGGTGAGACGTGCTCCATTGCAGCCCGGGGGGTAGAAAGTTCAGGCAGATTCGATGTGCGATGGCGTACTCAGTCGCACGATTTTCCGCAGGGTCCTGGGTTTGTTTTTTGCTCAGGGCGGGCGTATATTAAGCACTGGAACTGTTGTGTAGTACCAGGATTTGGCGGAACACACCAGTGGGCGCAAGCCCATTTTTTGTTGTGCGGGTTTTTTCGTTGCCCAGGCTACGTCTAAGTCCCTGTGTTTATGGCAGTTGATCTGGATCACGTACGCGCAATTGTGGAGCGCGTCGCGGCCTCGCTGGGGGTTGAGGTTACAGAGATCGAGCTGCGCGGAGGAGGCAAATCGCGCATGCTGCGGATCTTTATCGACAAGCCCGCGGGCGTGACGCACGAGGACTGCGCCAGCTTGAGCCGCGAGGTCAGCACGATCTTTGACGTGGAAGACGCGATGCCAGGCGGCGCTTACGTTTTGGAAGTTTCGTCGCCGGGGCTGGATCGCAAGTTGTCACGGGCGGCAGATTTCGAACGATTTCGGGGCAGCCGGGTGAAGCTGACGACGAAAGATCCGGTGAACGGCAACCGGCATTTTGAAGGGCGCCTGGAGAATTTTGAATTCGGCCGCTTGACTTTGGATTTGTCAGAGGCACGAAAGAAGTTTCGCCCGCGACAGAACCCGGGCGAGGCGCCGGCGCCACACAAGCTGGATATTGAGTTGGCGAATGTGGAGAAGGCGAATCTAGTACCGGAATTGTGAGCTTTTAGCTCTTAGCCTTTAGCTCTTAGCTTGACCTCGAGTGGTTCAGCTAAAAGCTAACAGCTAATAGCTGATTTTCTATGGCCAGCGAGCTCTATAACACGATCGACGCTCTCAGTAGAGAGAAGGGGATTGATCCGCAAATTGTGGTCAACGCGGTCGAAGACGCCATCGTTGTGGCCACGCGGAAGTATTACAAGACCCAGGAGAATCTGCGAGCGCAGCTCGACAAAGACACAGGCAAGATTCGCGCGTTTGCGGTGAAGACCATTGTCGAATTGCCCGAGCAGGTGGAAGATCCTACTCTGCAGGTCACGATTGATGAAGCGCGGAAGTCCGATCCTGAAGCGCAGGTTGGGGGAGAGTTGCAGATTCCCAAGCCGACGGAAGGAATTCTCGGGCGCATCGCGGCGCAGCTCGCAAAGCAAGTCATTTTCCAGAAGGTCCGCGAGGCCGAGCGCGACACGGTTTACAACGAGTACATCAATCGTGTCGGCGAGATCGTGAACGCGAGCGTCAAGCGCATTGAGGGGCCTGACGTGATCTTCGACATCGGCAAGGCAGAAGCCAAGGCTCCGCGGAAAGAGCAATCGCGCCTGGAATCGTTTGCCATCGGCGAGCGGGTGCGGGTAGTTATCACGAGAGTGGAGAAGGCGTCGAAGGGACAAGCTGTCATCGTTTCCCGCGCTGCGCCCGAACTGGTGCAGCACTTGTTCCAGACCGAGGTGCCGGAGATTTACGACGGGACAGTGGTGATTCGGGCAATCGCCCGCGAATCCGGCGAGCGCACGAAAATCGCGGTCATGTCCAAAGACAAGGAAGTCGACGCGGTCGGCGCCTGCGTGGGCATGAAGGGCATGCGAGTTCAGTCGATCATCCGCGAGCTGCGGGGCGAAAAGATCGACATCATCGAGTACCACGAAGATCCCGTTGTCTTCGCCGAGAAAGCTCTGCAACCGGCGAAGGTCAGCCGGGTGAGCGTGCTTGATGCCATGGACAAGCACTTAGAGGTTGTGGTCGATGACAGCCAGCTTTCTCTGGCTATCGGCAAGAAGGGCCAAAACGTCCGGCTGGCCGCCAAGCTGCTCGGCTGGAAAATTGACATCAAGAGTGAAGAAGAGAAGCGGCAGGAAGTTGAGCAACAGATGTCGCAGCTCACCAGCGCTGCGGCTACGCCGCTTGAAATCGTCGAGGGGCTGGGCGAGGGCCTGGTGGAGAAGCTGAAGGCAGCAGGTGTGACGACAGTAGAAGCATTGGCTGATATGACACCCGAGCAGCTTGAGGCAATCGAAGGAATCGGGCCGAAGACGGTGGAAAAAATCAGTGTTGCAGTCAATAATTACTTCGCCAGTCTGGAAGGTGTAGATGCAGTAGCGTTGCCTGAGAACGAAGGCGGGGAACTGGCTGCAGAGGCGAGCGCTGAAGCCGAGCCTGATTCGGTTGAGGAAATCAAGGCCGATGCGGAAGCGGCGCCGGAGCAGCAAGAGGCCGCGCCAGAGCAAGGTGACGAAGCCCCACAAGGTGAAGGCTCTGAGGTGATAGCGGAAGAAAGCACTGAACCAGCGGAGAAGAAAGAGTAAGCCATGAGGTTGCTATGAAGACTTAGCGGAAGGTTGCGGAGGAAATAAGAGGCGGATGAGTAAGATTCGAATTAACGACCTGGCCAGGGAGTTAGAAGTTAAAAGCAAAGCTATCCTCGATGTCTTGCAGGAAGTCGGCGTAACGGAAAAGAAGACCCATTCCAGTTCGCTCGAGGATCACGAGGCGGAGAAGGTGCGCGCCCAATTGCGCGGGACGAGCGAAGGTCACGGCTCGGCCAGGCAGTCTGTCCGCTCCGGCCGCATTGAGCCTGAAGGAATCAAGACAAAGATCGATCTTTCACACATCTCCAAACCTGGAGATGTACTAAAGGCGATCATTGGGAAGCAACAAGGCACCGCCTCTGCACAACCTACTCCTCCGCCGACGCCAAAGCCCGCGCCGCCGGTGGCAAAGCCGCCTGCACCCGCGACAGTTGCAAAACCGGCTGCGACTGCGCCACCGCCGAGCATAGCGCCGCCACGTGTAGTGACGCCGCCAGTTGCTCCAAGACCGAGTGCTCCGACTGCAAGCACACCGCCGACAGCGCCGACGAGTGTAACTCCTCCGCCGACTGCACCGGTTCCACCGCCGCCGTCATCTGCGGTTCAGCCCAGCGCGACTCAGTCGGCTGCACCGCAAGCGCCTGTTCAACGACAGCCAATTGCGCCTGCTCGGCCTGCGCCTCCTGGCCCGCGAATGATTGTGCCGCAGACCGGACCGCGTCCTGTGTACAAAGCGCCGCCGATTGCGAGTGGACAGCCAATTGCGAATCGCCCAATTGCGAATCGCCCAATTGCGAATCGCCCAATAGCGAACCGCCCTGCGCCAGGACGACCGATTCCGGGCCAGCCGATTTTCCAGCGTCCGCGTCCGTCAGCTCCTACGGGACCGCGCCCGGCGTTGCGGCCGGGTGAGCGGCGGCCGATGCATCCGACCAGGCAAGGCTCAGCGGGTCCACGCCCTATTGGCGTGGGACCAGGGTTGCCGCCGCCGGGTCCGACGCGTCCTGGAAGCCGTCCAGGAGGTCCTTCTCGGAGGCCCGGCCAGCGATACGTTCCGCGAGGGGTAAAAGAAGGCCCGATGAAGGGCTTCGTGCCTCCGCCGCGTCTTTCGCTTTCGAACGAGCCGCTGCCGATCACGCGCAGCATCACGATTACAGAGGGCATCAGCGTCAAAGACCTTGCCGAGAAGCTGGGCATTCGCGCGAAGGACCTGATTGCACGCCTGCTCTCCCGCGGAGTGTTCGCGACCATCAACCAGACGCTTGACGCAGAGCTGGCCAGCGAAATGGCGCGCTTCTTCGGCGCTGAGACCAACGTCATCAGCTTCGAAGAGCAGACTGCGAAAGAGATTGCGCAAACCTCGGCAGGGGAAGAAGGCGCAGCCGTCGAAGGGCAGCCACGTCCACCGGTGGTCACCATCATGGGACATGTGGACCACGGCAAGACCACGTTGCTGGATTCGGTCCGCTCAACCAGCGTTGCCGAAGGTGAGGCGGGCGGAATTACGCAGCACATCGGCGCGTACAAAGTCACGATTCAGGACAAGGACTCGCCGGCTTACGGGCGGCAGATTGTGTTCCTGGATACGCCTGGCCATGAGGCCTTTACGCGAATGCGTTCACGAGGCGCGAAGGCAACCGACATCGTGGTGCTGGTGGTCGCTGCCGACGATGGGGTGATGCCGCAGACGATTGAGGCCATTGACCACGCGCACGCCGCCGAAGTGCCGATTATCGTCGCCGTCAACAAGATTGATAAGCCCGGTGCACTGCCCGATCGGGTGAAGAAGCAACTGGGTGATCGCGGACTTGTGCCCGAGGATTGGGGCGGAACGACGGTGTTTGTCGACGTCTCCGCAAAACAGAAGACCAACCTCAATCTGCTGATGGAAATGATCTGTCTGGTCGCCGACCTGCAAGAGTTAAAGGCGGTTGCCGAACGTCCTGCAGCCGGTGTGGTGCTCGAAGCCAAGCTAGATCGTGGACGAGGTCCGGTTGCGACGGTCCTGGTGCAGAACGGTACGCTGCGTACCGGCGACAACTTCGTAGTAGGCAATGTGTACGGAAAAGTTCGCGCAATGTTTGACGACCGCGGGCAGCAGATGACTGAAGCACCGCCTTCGACGCCGGTTGAAATTCTCGGCATGGAAGGTTTGCCGCAGGCGGGCGATCAATTCCTGGTGGTTGGGGACCGCGAGAAAGCTCGCGGAATTTCCGATTACCGTGAGCAGAAGGCGCGTGAAGCGACGCTGGCGAAGAGCTCACGCGTATCGCTCGAAGGGCTCGCGGAACAGTTGAAGACCGCCGGCATGAAAGAGCTGAACATCATCCTGAAGGGAGATGTGCAAGGCTCGGTAGAAGTGATCAGCGACCTAATCTCGAAGATGTCGAATGAACAAGTGCGCCTGAAGGTACTACGCTCAGGCGTGGGCGCGATCACGGAAAGCGACGTGCTGCTGGCGTCGGCATCGAACGCGATCATCATCGGGTTCAGTGTGCGCCCGGAGCGCAAGGCGCAGGAACTGGCGGAGCAGGAAAAAGTGGATATCCGCCTGCACTCGATCATTTACGAATTGCAGGATGAGATTAAGCGAGCCATGACCGGCTTGCTCGAACCCACAATCAAGGAAACCTATCAGGGCCGCGCGCAAGTGCTTGAGACGTTCCGGATCCCGAAGGTGGGCACAGTCGCTGGGTGCCGCGTGTCGGATGGGTTGATCAAGCGCGACTCTGAAGTGCGACTCTTGCGCGACAACGTCGTCGTCGTCAAGGGCAAGATCGGCTCGCTGCGCCGTTTCAAAGACGATGCAAGCCAGGTCACCAATGGCATGGAGTGCGGCATCTCGATCGCCAACTACGGCGATATCAAAACCGGGGATGTGATCGAGGCTTTCGTGACCGAGAGAGTGGCGGCGGAAGTAATGGTCTAGAAAGTCGTTGGTCGTTGGCTGTTGGTCGTTGGCAAAACCGTGTGCACCTAAAGGTCTTGGCCAACGACTAAGGACCAACGGCCAACGACGGTTTTATGGTTGCTCTTCTCACCCTCGAACTCCGTATCGAGCACGCACAATCCCTCAAAGATAAACGTCAGGTCGTCCGCAGCCTGAAAGACCGGCTGCGCGCGCATTTCAATGTCGCAACCGCGGAGCTCGATGCATCCGGCCTATGGAACCAGGCGACGATTGGTATCGTCAGCGTTTCGGATTCTCGTGGCTACCTCGATGGCCTGATGAAAAACGTGGAGCGCCAGGCGATGCGAATTGCGAATAACGCCGGCGCTGAGGTTACGGATTCCTGGGTGGAGTTTTTGTAGCCGGTCCGGTTGAGCCAACGTAACTTGGACGGCGCCAACTTCCCGATGTACGATTTCGCTATGGCTCGAAACGCCGGTATTGCCTTTCTTTGCGTCGCAACTTGTGTGGCTCTTGCACAGAGCGGGTCGCTGAAAGGTTCGGTTTGGAAGCCACTCCGCATTATTGACTCTCGATCCCACCTGCCCAATGCTACGGTTCCTAAGGAAATGGTCGGAAGGCTGCAGGTATCAAACCTGGATATTGTCCTTGAAGACACAGAGATGAAAGACGCGCAAGCACGTTTTGGAGGTACCCTGGGTGACGAGGGCGATGCGGGCGATGCGCTGGAATGGCTATGCCTTCGGGGCGTGGACCCAGCCGGGCAATGGGTTCTTTGGCTAGAGAGCGGCGAAATCGACGACGGCAGCGTAGGCTCCTTTCAGTGGCGGCGTGTTCCACGCGGGACGACCTTTGATGAACGATGTGCTCCACTGTCACGGGCTGACAGCACGGTCAAACTACCCCTAGCACTAAGCCTCGGAATCCCCGAAGTCGAAGTTTTGCGGGTTCTTGGTAAGCCGACAACTCGACTGAAAGAGACTCTGCTGTATGTTCACGAACATGAGGAAGTCATCAAGGGCGAGTCCTTCAGAGCCCTCAACACTACGACCGTGCTAATTCGAGATGGCAGGGTATGGGCAATCGAGGTACACAAAGCTACGACGTCGTAAATACGCGCACGGCATTCCCTAGCAAAATCCGATTCCCCGCATCACTCCTTTGACTGAAGCTCGCCGAGGGCTAGCGCTCGGCAAGAATTTACGTTTCGGTCGAAAGCAGCGACGAAGAAGCGGCGCGCTCGCTGAAGGGACCAACCGCGGCGGTGGGATGCATCCGCCCCATGGAACCAGGCGCCGATTGGTATCGTCAGCGTTTCGGATTCTCGTGGCTACCTCGATGGCCTGATGAAAAACGTGGAGCGCCAGGCGATGCGAATTGCGAATAACGCCGGCGCTGAGGTAACAGATTCATTTGTGGAATTCTTTTAGATCAGCCCGAAACATTAATTGAGATGGATGCGCTGGGTATCGCGGAGAACTTCCGGATTATGAAATGGGCTCGATGCGATCAACGTGGATGAGATTGATCGATGAATCCAACGTTCCTGTGACGCGAACGCGTTGTCCGTCGTATTCTTGCACCTGCTGCTGATTATCCAACTTGTATGAGGCGGTCTCCGACACCTTCAGCACGTAATTGTCTGTGTCTTTACTGATCGTTCCGGTAAAAGTCTGAGCTGTGGGGGCCTGATTGTCCGCTGGGTTTTTCGCCTGCGGGGAGGACGGGGACGAGGGTTGAGCCGGAGTGGGATTCTGAGGCGGCTTAGTTTCCGGATTGGGATCAGGCGCCGGCTGCTGGTGCGCGGGTTGCTGTTCCGGCTGCTGGGGCTGCTGCATGAACGACCAAGCGATCAGATCGGAACTGAACAGCGGGCCTGAATTTGGAGCCTGCTGCGCACACGCCAGCGCGCCAGAAAACAGAACCGCAATCAGCGTGATCGAGAAGCGAGCCATAAAACTTCCTGACTGGCTTTGGATGTGTGAACCGCAGGTCGCGTCTAGTTGGCGCAGCAAGTGAAACATCAGCCGCACCCTTTTTACACCCGGCAGGAACACGTCGCTCTACCCAGTTGGCTGTATTCGGTCCTAAGGTGCAGCGGACCCGTGGTGCCGAGTTTTGCGCAGGCAGGCACCTAAACAGTACACGCTTTGGCGCAAAATCCCGCCTATGATGTCGAAAAAGAAGTTCCTGGAGGTTTTTCAGCCATGGCAGCGAGTCAAGTAGTGCTTTATTTTGACCGGCAAGAAGACGCGCTTCAATTCACCCTGGCTGCCAGCTCCATCATTGCAGATGGTGCGCCGTTGCGCGACACTGCTTTAAAAGTGGCGAAGGAAGTCTGCAAGGCCACGCGCATCACCGCCGAGGGAAGCCTCAACCCGGAGGGCACCAAGGCCAAAGGCAAGCGTCACTGAGCTGCTGTTACTCCCATCATCAAATCTAATCTGACCAGGGCGCGGGTTTTCGGTCCCAGCGATGTTCTTTCAACAGCTGCAGCAAATCACTACTTAGCGGACCCTTGTCGCTGAACGAAATATTCTGACGCACGTGCTCGAGCTTGCGCATGCCGATGATTTGCGTACTCACGACAGGATTGGAGAGGACAAAGCGGACAGCCATTTCCGCCAGCGTCATTTCGGGTGGAAGTATTTTTTGGAGCTTTTCCGCGCGATCGACCGTATTCGCCAGATTCTCGGGATTGAAATATCCGGAGCGCCAGTCATCCTTCGGAAAATTAGTATCTTTCGTCAGCTTGCCGCTCAGGCCGCCCTCGTCCAGAGGCACGCGAGCGATGACGCCGACATTCAACTCCCGGCAGGCGGAAAACAGCTCGTCTTCGGGAGCTTGATCGAAGATGTTATAGATTACTTGCACCGCGTCCACAAGCCCGGTGCGCATTGCTTTGATCCCGTTCCATGGCTCCCAGCGATTCAGGCTTAGCCCAAAAGCGCGGATTGTGCCGTCACTTTTCAACTTTTCGACTGTGTTACGAAAATCTGGTTCATTGGTCCAGGTGTCATCCCAGACATGGAATTGCAAGACATCGATTGAATCGGTGCCGAGCTGTTTCCGGATCAGGTCGGCGTACTTGAAGACATGGTCGGGAGGAAAAACGTCGTGGTACTTGTACGTCGGCAATGCCGGCCACTGCAGGTTTTTTGGCGGAATCTTAGACGCGGCGAAAAGACGCTTGCTTTTGTTGTTGGCGATGGCCTGCCCCAGCAGAGCGTCGCTCTTGCCGTCTCCATAGCCCCACGCGCTATCAAAAAAATTACAGCCCAGATCGACGGCGAGCTGTAAGGCTTCGAGCGAGTCACGGTCGTTTGATCCACTCCAACCACCCATTCCCCAGAGCCCGTGAGCAATGTCGCTGATGTCCAATCCGGTGCGGCCGAGCTTGCGATATTTCATCTTTCGTTGTCCTCGATCAGTTTATTCATAATACAAGTGAAGGCGTGGCGGCGGATCAGGTTGGGAATTTCGGGTCGAAGTTGCGGCTCATTTCTGCGCCGCCTTGTCGCGATAGAATTTCTGCAGAAGATAAAAGGCCTGCTTCCTTTGTCCTCGATCGGAAATTAATCCTTTGCGGTTGAAGTAATCCTGAATCCCCGGCAGAGGCCGGCGAGGCGAGCGGAAATCCATCAAGATCCACGGAGACATCCCGGCCAGCGCGGGAATCCGCGACAACATCCCGAGCTGATGCTGGTAGAGATCGGCCTGATACTCCTCCGTGAACCTGGTCTGCGCATCGGCGTGGAGGTTGTACAACGCGTCGGCGCCAAATTCACTCACGATCACCGGTTTGTTGTAAGAGAACGTCCATTGAATGTGGTCTGCATCTTCGGATTTTCGATCGCCATACCAGCCGATGTATTCATTTACTCCGATCACGTCGAGAAACTCGCCCAGAGGATCGTTCAACTCAGCCGTTTGCGGGTCCTTGAAGTGCCACTTGTCAGACGCGGAGGTAATCAGGCGAGTTGAATCGAGGCTGCGCGCGTATTCCGTCAATGTTTTGAGAAACGCGTTCCGCGCCGGGCCTATGGGCGTTTCATTCGACACTGACCACAAGATAATCGCTGCACGATTCTGATCGCGAGCGATGACATCATGCAACTGCGCCTTCGCATTCTCTACCGTGGCGGGGTCCTGATACTGCATTTCCCAATACACCGGCACTTCTTCCCACACCAGCAGGCCCATGTGGTCGGCAAGGCGGAGCATATCTTCATTGTGGGGATAGTGTGCGAGGCGGACAAAGTTGCAGCCCAGTTCCTTCGCCCAAGCGAGCAGAGTGCGATCGTCTTCCTCAGAGAAGGCGCGGCCACTGCGAAACGGCGCTTCCTCGTGCATGGAAATTCCACGCAGAAAGATTGGCTTGCCGTTCAGAAGGATTTGGGTTCCGTGCGTTTCGATGGTGCGGAAGCCGATTTCGTCAGTGATGTTGTCATTTCCGGCAGAAATTGTGACGCGGTAAAGTTTCGGATTTTCTGGGGTCCACAGTCGCAGCATTCTCGCCGCAAACTTGAACGCTACCCGTCCCGACGCATCCGCAGCCGCGGTTTGCTTCGCTTGCGCGTCGGGGATCTCGATAGTGACTGACTCGCCTTGCGACGCTCCGTTGAGTTGCACCCAGCCTTCAACTTCGTCGAGCTTGCGTTCGCAATTTCCGCAACTGCCCGGAACCAGATGGACAGCATAGTTTTCAATAAATGTTTCTGGAACTTCGATGAGCTTTACACCGCGCGTCAACCCGCCGTAATTCCACCAATCGGTATGCGTACTGGGAACGCCATCCTCGTGGCGAGTATTGTCCACCTCGATTGCCAGGCTGTTTTCGCCTTCGCCGATTTCGTTGGTCACCTCGAAATCAAAAGGAGTGTATCCGCCGACGTGCTCACCCAGTTTGATTCCGTTTAACCAAACGCGTGAGTGATAATTCGCAGCACCAAGGTAAAGGAATACGCGGATGTGCGGACGCTTTTGATACGAGAACTTGCGCTGATACCAGAACGGCCCTTCATAAAAGAGTAGTGATTCGCGCTGAGTGTTCCAGTCTCCGGGCACGCGCAACTTGGGAGAATGATCAAAATCAAACTCGACCAGCTCGCTTTTACTTTTGGGCTTGGGAGGTTCGAAGTAGCGGCTGGGGATGCCGCTCTCGTACGGATCAACGATGGTGTTCCAGGTGCCATCGAGACTGATTGTGGTGCGGCTCGGCGGATCGGCGAGGAGCGGAACAGAGTGAGTTTGGGCAAGTAATGGAATTGCGAAAAATAACAGAACGCCACACAGCACCTGCCTCATTGAGCCTCCCGAGTCCGATTCCGAAGCAAGCAGTATAAATCGACCGCTTCGATCGAATTTCCGTGCCTTGCCGGAGAGTCTGATTGTACTTACAATTTCGTCTGTCTCACCTTTGTGGCATCCTTTACAAGCGCTTCTTCTTTACATTCGAATGCTCAGGCTTCGTGCTCATTGTTCCCTTCGAGATGTACTCCGCCGATGGATGATGCCCGGGCTGTGCCTGCTTACGTGGACCTTCGCGCTTGTATCGTTGCCGGCTTCGGCTCAGGTACCCGCGACAATTGCCGATCAACTGACCAGCGACGAACATCTGGCAAAGCCCGGATGGTGGCCGCGCAAAGCAGACGCCGCGCGCAAGGAATATGTCGGGGTCGAGGTTTGCGCAGAGTGTCACTCCGCAATTGCACAGGGCCAGCAACAGCATGCTATGGCCCACACGTCCATGCCAGCGTCGCAATCGGAAGGGCTAAAGCAGCCCGTCAGCTTCGACATTGGGCCTTTCCACTATTCGATGGCCGTCGAAAAAGGAACTTCGACATACACGGTCACAAATGGAAGCCAGTCGTTTTCGGCCCCTCTTCTCTGGGCATTCGGCAGCGGCACGCATGGGCAGAGCTTTCTCTACCAGAACAAAGACGATTTTTATGAGGCGCGTATCAGCTTTTTCCGGGGCATCGGTTTCGACATAACACCCGATCATCCCAAGGAGATTCCCGGTTCTTTAGACGCTGCGCTGGGCCGGAAGATCGATAAAGAGGAGGCCCCCAAGTGTTTCGGCTGTCACGCGACTGCGGTGATGAACAGTGAACGCTTCGGCCCTGGCGAGATGATTCCAGGAATTTCCTGTGAAGGGTGCCACGGCCCCGGAGCAGCCCACGTTGCACTGGCCCGGGCTGGAACGGGAGGCAATCCCGGCATGATTTCGAACCCGGGCCGTCTGGATCCTGCTACATCCGTGGACTTTTGCGGCTCGTGTCATCGCACCTGGTGGGACATCAATCAGCTATCCTATCGCGGCGAACGAAACGCTCGATTTCCCGCTTACCGGCTGGAGGGCAGCCGGTGCTGGGGCAAAGGCGATTCCCGCATCACATGTATCGCCTGCCACAATCCGCATAAGCCGCTGGTGACCGAGGTCTCTGCCTACGACGAGAAATGTTTAAATTGTCACGTCAAATCGGCGGCCGTGACGGCATCCGCCGATCATCCCGGGCGCGGATGTCCGGTGAGTGCAACTAATTGCGCCAGCTGCCACATGCCAAAATATCAATTGCCACAGATGCATTCTCCGTTTACTGATCATCGAATTCGAATTGTTCGCGACGCCAAACTTTTTCCAGACGAATAAGACACCTGAGGAGAGCTGAATTCCAATGCGAGCCCATCGTGGAAACAAATATGACGGGAGGAAGATTACGCGGATTCTTCTCGCAGCAGTTCTGTGCTGCTGCTTTATAGCGTTAGCGCAGCTTCCCACGCCTCAAGCGGACAAAAAGAGCAGCGAAGTCTACAAGAATGTGCAGGTGCTCAAGGATGTGCCTTCCGATCAACTCATTCCTTCGATGAAATTCATCGCTGCTGCTCTCGGGGTGCATTGCGAATACTGTCATGTGGAAAATGCGTTCGACAAGGACGACAAGAAGCCCAAACAGACTGCCCGCAAGATGATGCAGATGATGTTCTCGATTAACGCCAACAACTTCGATGGGCACCAGGAGGTCACTTGCTATTCGTGCCATCGGGGCAATCCGAAGCCGCAGGCGATTCCCGCGATAACTGACACGGCAACAAAGATGCTCAATGAGCCGCTGCCCGAAATCCAACCCAATCCGCCGGATTTGCCCAAGCCCCTGGAAATCGTCGATAGGTACATCGCGGCGAAGGGTGGGATTGAGGCGCTTTCAAAGCTGACCAGCCTTCATGAACAAGGCTCCATGGACGCGGGCGGACGTAAATTCCCTATCGAGATATCGATCAAAGCGCCCGCCCGAATTGCAACTATCGCGCATTTCCCGGCGGCCGATAGCAAAGCTACATTCGACGGTTCGGCGGGATGGATGTTTTCACCGGGAAGCGCTCCGCGCCCAATGAGCGCGGGCGAAGCAGATTCAAATCGCATGGATGCTGACTTGCATTTTGCGGCTGACATGAAAGCCTTTTTTGCCGAGATACAGGTTGAAAACAAAGTTAAGGTCGGGGACAGAGACGCGATATTGCTCACTGGAAGACGCGCCGGATTGCCTCCCGTCGATATGTACTTCGACGCGGAAACCGGGCTGCTGACGAGAATTGTGCGCTATGAATCCTCAGCACTCGGGCTCAACCCGAGCCGGATCGACTACTCCGATTACCGCGATGTTGCAGGAGTGAAAATCCCTTTTCACTGGATATCAGCAGCGCCGACGGGCCGTTTCGTAATTCAGATTACGAGTGCTGAAGCAAATCCTGCGATCCGAGATGAGGTGTTTGCCAAGCCGTCGGCGACACCGACCGCCAGCAACTCGCCATAGTTCTCGATTGGGATAAACCTATTGGTTTACTCCGCTGGCGAGGAAACCACCGTCTACTACGAGCACGTGGCCTGTAACAAAGCTGGCCGACTCGGATGCAAGAAAAACTGTGGCTCCCACCAACTCTTCTAACTTTCCGAATCGATGCATCGGGGTGCGGATCAGGAACTCCTGGCCGCGGGGGGTGCCGTCGAGCAGGGCCTTGTTGATGTCAGTGCGAAAAACTCCGGGAGCGAGCGCGTTGACGCAGACCCCGTACTTCGCCCACTCGACCGCCAAGGTTTTCGTCAGCGAAACGACTCCAGCCTTGCTCGCAGCATACGCAGCAACCTCAAAGAATCCGCGGCCGGATGAGACAGAGGCGACGTTAATGATGCGGCCGTATTTTCGCTCGATCATCTTACGGCCGAAAATCTGACAGGCGCGCATGGTCCCAGTCAGATTCGTCTCTATGATTCCGTTCCACTCGCTCTCGCTTACGTCCACTGAGGGCGTGCGCTTGGTAATACCGGCGCAGTTCACGAGGATATCAACCTGACCGAACTCAGCGAGCACGGCCGAATGGAATGCTTCGATGCTGCCACGGTTGGAAACATCCGCCGCCGCCACGAGTGACTTCCGCCCTGCCGCGCGAATCTCTTCGGCTACCGACCGCACCAGTTCCTCCCGGCGTCCGGTGGCAACCACGTCAGCGCCGGCTTGGGCAAGACCAAGCGCAAGCGTGCGCCCAATGCCGGAGGTACCGCCAATTACCACGGCGACTTTCGATGACAGGTCGAGCCCAGGGTGGCTCATATCAATTCCTTGCAGCGGATTTCAAAATCAAGAAATGATATCAGTTTCGATTTCAATTCTTAGCTGGTGGTTTTCAGCCTGCACCGACAGAGAAAACTTCCGCAAGAATTCGGGTAGTATTCTGTGCGGCGAGGAATTCTTTGAGCTTCATCAACGAAGATTTTTTGTTGCATTGCGAGACCGCGCGCCGCTTGTACCACGAGTTCGCGGAAGGCGAACCAATCCTCGATTTTCATTCCCATTTGCCTGCCGCCGAGATCGCGGAAGACCGGCGCTTCCGGGATTTGACCGAAATCTGGCTGGAGGGAGACCACTACAAGTGGCGACTGATGCGCGCAAACGGAATCGGCGAGCGCTACTGCACGGGCGATGCAACTCCATTTGAGAAATTTCAGGCATGGGCGAGTAGTGTTCCTGCTGCGCTGCGCAATCCGATCTATCACTGGACACATCTGGAGTTGAAGCGCTACTTCGGAATCGATGAGCTATTGGACGAGCGGACGGCGCAGGCGACTTGGGGAAAAACCCAGTCACTGCTTGGCACCAATGAGCTCAGCGTAAGGGGAATCTTGAAGAAATTTCAGGTGCGTGTAGTTTGCACCACGGATGATCCTTGCGACGATCTCGTGCATCATCAAAAGATTAATGCAAGCAAGCTAAGCTTCCGCGTTTATCCAACTTTTCGTCCGGATAGAGCCTTGCAAGTACACGAGCCGGAAAAATTTAACGGCTGGACAAAGCGGTTGGGACAGGCCAGTAATATCGACATCAATTCCTTCGCCGCTTTTCTGGATGCCTTGAAGCAGCGTCACCAAGTTTTTCACGCAGCCGGTGGACGCATGTCAGACCATGGCCTTCCGCACTGCTATGCGGACCCGTGCAGCGAACGGCAGGCCGCAGCCATCTTCGACAAAGCGCGTTCCGGCACGCCGGCTTCGAGCGATGAGCAACAGCAGTTTGCTTCTTTTCTCATGCTGTTTTTCGGTCACCTCGATGCAGCGCAAGGCTGGACCAAGCAGTTGCATTTGGGCGCTCTCCGTTCGGTGAATACGCGCAGAGTCGCCGAACTGGGCACGGATACGGGCTTCGACAATATCGGCGATTGGCCGCAAGCGAGCGCCTTGTGCGGATATCTTGACTTGCTGGACCGCGAAAACGCTCTGCCGCGAATGATTCTGTACAACGTGAATCCGGCTGACAATTATGTTTTCGCCACTGCGGCGGGATCGTTCAATGACGGCAAGGCGCCGGGGAAAATACAGTACGGCAGCGCCTGGTGGTTCCTTGATCAGCGAGATGGAATTGAGAAGCAGCTCAATACGCTATCGAACACGGGACTGCTGTCGCGATTCGTCGGCATGGTCACCGACTCGCGGTCGTTCATGTCGTTTCCACGGCATGAATATTTTCGGCGCGTGCTGTGCAATCTGCTTGGGCAAGAAATGGAACGCGGCGAGCTGCCGAACGATCTAGAGCTGATCGGAAGCCTGGTCCGGAATGTTTGTTTTGAGAATGCACGACAGTTCTTTGGACTAGAAATGCCTGGAATGCGTGTGCCATCAACCAAGGACACAAGGCCTTAACCTGCTGTCCGGGCCCGCGTCATTACATACAGAAAAAGCGCCCAAAACCCGAACCCTGCAACGCAAATCACAATGCTAGGGATCCAGAAGAAGAAAACCCGTAGCATCCTGTTTTCCAGCCCAGCTGTTACATAGAACATCGACAGGGAGAGCAAATAGGAAATCCAGAACCAAGGCGACAATGCCCTCTCTAGCAGGCCGCCGCAGACTGCAGCAAGTCCTGTCGATTCCTGGCTCGTCATTAGCCGGAGCAAGGACGCGAGGCTCGGCAGTAAGACCGCCAGGAACAGGCTGGCAATGGCCGTCAACAGCGTCTTCAGATATACGCCCCATTCAAATCTCATCAACAACTCACTCCCTTACGCCGCGGGTTCAAATCATGCTTCACCAGCTGTGCATAGTCCCATCCAGCTTGCGGTTCACCGGCAAGTACGCGCGCTGGTATGGATATTGGGCCGCCAATTTCTCGTCAACGTCCACGCCAATTCCTGGGGCCTCACCGGGATACATGAATCCATCTTTGAACGAGTAGGCGTGCGGAAACACGAGGTCCGTCTCCGGAGTGTGTGGCATGTATTCCTGAATGCCAAAGTTATGCACGCTGAGATCGAAGTGCAACGCCGCCCCCATGCAGACGGGACTCAGGTCGGTTGCGCCATGCGAGCCGGTGCGCACCTGATAAATTTCTGCCAGGTTCGCGATCTTCCTTAAATGACTGATCCCGCCGGCATGTACCACTGTCGTACGAATGAAATCGATTAACTGCTCCTGAATTAATTGCTGGCAATCAAAGATCGTATTAAACACTTCCCCAACCGCCAGCGGAGTGGTGGTGTGTTTGCGAATAAGGCGAAAACTTTCCTGCAACTCGGCAGGTGTGGGATCTTCCAGCCACCACAAATGAAATGGCTCGAGTTCTTTCCCCAACCGGCCGGCTTCGATCGGGGTCAGGCGATGGTGGGCATCGTGCAGCATGTGAACTTCTGGCCCGAATTCTTTTCGCAAGCGCGCGAAAAGCTGCGGCACAAAGCGCAAGTAATCTTCGGTCGACCACTGGTTCTCCAGCGGCGCCTCTTTTTCCGCGGGTTCGTAGCCCAGCCCTGCTTGCTTGCCGCCGGTTCCGTAGGTGCTGCTCAATCCTGGAACGCCGGATTGCGCGCGGACAGCTTTGTATCCGAGGCTAAGAAAATGGCCGAACGAGCCGACGGTCTTCTCAATATCTGTTCCGCTCGCGTGCCCGTAAACCAGGACGCCCTCGCGCGAGGCGCCACCTAGCAGCTCATAAAGAGGTACGCCTAAACTTTTGGCCCTGATGTCCCATAGCGCGGTATCAACGGCGGCGATCGCGCTCATGGTCACCGGGCCGCGCCGCCAGTACGCTCCTTTGTACAAGTATTGCCACGTGTCCTCGATGCGGCGCGCATCGCGTCCAATCAGGAGCGGCAGCAGGTGATCGCTCAAATAACTGGCGACAGCAAGTTCGCGTCCGTTCAAAGTTGCGTCGCCCAGCCCATGTATGCCGTCCTCGGTCACGAGCTTCAAGGTGACGAAGTTCCGCCCGGGGCAGCACACGATAACTTTGGCATCAACGATTTTCATGCGTTCCTGTGGCTATCAACCTGTAGAGGAGAGATACTGTAGCATCGGCACGCACAAACTGGACAGGGCCTCAGAGATTGGACCGGATTACCGCCGCGATCCGGAACCGTGGGTCGCCTGTTCCGTTCCCAGAGGAACGGCCGCCAAATCCACCCAGCGGTTTTGGCTTTCTTCGCGCACGAAGGTCAGGTCGCGGACTTCAATGCACCGATTTCCCTTAAATTCCGCCCAACGCGCCCGTGCCACCCGGTATGCATACTGCGCCTGCTCCTCGGCGCCCATCTTCACGATCGTCAGATGGGGCATATACGGCCATTCCTCGCAGACGGCGAGGGCTTCCGTGTTCAGCAAATCGTGCAGCTCGCGCATGCGATAGGCAGCGTGGGCGACGCGGATGAAGACCGTAGGCGTGACCGGAATGAAGGTTTCAACTTCGCCGAGCGACACCTCGAAAGGCTCAATACGTTTGCAGCACTGTTCCAGTGCGCCGAGGGCCGCAGATTCAGTCTCACGCAGGCACCGCGGAGGCAACAAGGTGACATGCGCGGCCAAATGAGGCAGCTCGGGATGGAGTTCCTTGCGGAGCTTCTCAACAAACTCGCCAACTTCGTTTTTCACGTACGCCACCAGGGCGTAGCGCCGCTGCTCAGACATGGGCAACAAGAATTATAAACACTGGGGTAGCGCGGCGTGCGTACCGGGCAGGTGCGGCAGATGTTTGCCGGTGACGTTGGCCGGTAGAGGTTCGCCGGCAGATGCAGCTGCGGACCACTCTGGTGGGATTCACCGAAAAGCGCTCGCCTTGCCCGAATGCCAGCTTGCTTTTATGATCGAGGGAGACCCTCCGAGCGGCAAGATCGATGTCGGGGCGTAGCGCAGCCTGGTAGCGCACCTGCCTTGGGCGCAGGGGGTCGTAGGTTCAAATCCTATCGCCCCGACCAATCTTCCGTTCTTCAGTTAATCAGATCGATCTCCGATGGTGTGACTGATGGGTTCGGGGTTTCCACCCTTGCAGAGAACGCAAGAATGGGGCACCCTCAGCTGTGCTGGTTCCGCACGAAAAAACAAAGGTGGGCCAGACCGCCCTTTTTTGGCGAGTCGGAAGATGAATTCCAGCTAAATCGCGTGCCACCGATCTAGCCCAATCGCTGGAGAACGTCTGTACTTTGCCACTGGGGTCAAGATCTACGGGGGCGGTGGCGCAACGTAATCCTAACCATAGACCTCCGCGATCCGATCGAGTCGGACGTTGCTGACAGCGAGCCCGACATCGGAGTTGGTCATGACGACCACGCCGTCGCCGGTATCGCTGAACATCACGATGGTCGCTTGATAGCCCACGTTGCCACCCATGTGCCCGAACCGTCCGCCAATGCCATGCGCTCGCCGGGAGAGGCTCCTCGTACGTGCTGTCGTGCTGCTGTCCCCCTTCTCGTTTCGGTGACGATCCCGAAGTTCTGAGAAGGAATCTATCAACAGCTGTTTTGGCGGAGGAGATAATTTTTTTGGGAAATTAATGTTTGGGGGTAGACAGCGGGTGATATAAATTTCCCCTGGCCAGACAAATAAGGACAGCCATCCTTCATCCGAATCAATCACACCGAGCAGTAGAAAAACGCAAGGAGCTATCGCGATGACCCAGCCACGCAAGCCATTCGAATCGCCGCTGACCCGCCGCTCGTTTCTGCAGCGCGCCGGGATCGGTGGAGCCGCCGTTATGGGCGGGACACTCTTGCCTAAGATCCTGCGCGCCGGCACGCTGCCGTCGGCCAAGCCCCCGATCAACCATGTGATCATCTCCTGCCAGGAGAACCGCTCGTTCGACCATTATTTTGGCTTCGCGCCGCAGGTTCAGAATGCCGGGTTCGGGCCACCCGCGGGCTATTCACAGCCGGATGGAAACGGTGGAACCGTCTCCCCATTCGAGTTCACAAGCCTCTCGACGCCTGACATCGGCCACTCTTGGGGGGCCGTTCACAGCGAGTGGAACGCTGGCGCCATGGACGGCTTCTTCACCACCGACGGGATCAACGGGATGGGATACTACACCGCTGCCGAGCTGCCGTTTTATTACAGCCTGCTCGACGAGTTCACGCTGTGCGCGAACTACTTCTGCTCATTACTCGGTCCGACGTGGCCAAACCGTTTTTATTTCGCCGCCGGAACCTCGGGCGGGATCACGACCAATAGCCTCTGGGGGTATGGGATTTTCGACTTCCCAATCATTCTCGATTTGCTCGATGCGGCCGGCATTACCTGGAAGGTCTACAACAATACCTGGGACAGCGTCCCGTTCGGAAATACCGACAACGTCTTCGTCTTCTGGAAGCGCTTCGCGCACGACAACCGCACTCACGGCACGCGCGGCGACTACTTCAGCGACCTCAAGCATGGGAGACTGCCCCAAGTGTCATGGATCATTCCCAGCTTCGCCCGTGGGCTCGACGAACATCCGCCTGCTGACGTCTCCGTCGGGATGGGCATTCAACAAGATCTGATCACCGCGCTACAGCAGTCATCGGCGTGGGATAGTTCCGCGTTTCTGCTTACATACGACGAGCACGGCGGCTACTTCGACCACGTGGCTCCGCCGCAACTCGACGCATTCGGACTGGGCATCCGGGTTCCGATGTGGGTGATTTCTCCGCACGCGAAGCCCGCGCACCTGGAGCCGACCGTGTTCGAGCACACCTCGACCCTGAAGTTCATAGAACGCCTGTTCAATTTGCCGACGCTAGCCTCGGTCAACCACATGTTCGACACGGCTACGCCGGTTGGCGGGAATTACGACGCGGCCCCGAGCGGAGCCACGGCCGGCCCACCAGCGCCTCCTCGCGACGCAGACCCGCGGATTGGCGACCTGTTCGAGTGCTTCAATTTCTGAGCCGGGTACAGAGGTCCTCGATTGCGGATTCGATTAGCTTCGGTCCGGTAGGGCCGTCATTGTGCGACAACGGCAACGTCGAACTTTGAATAGTACTTTTTCACGTCACCGGCCCCGTGCTTCTCGCGGAATTTCTCGACCACAGACGCCACCTGTTTGGCGTCAGTGATAGAGACGGCCTTCAATTCAGCATCTGAGCCGCCCGCGTCGATCCGAAGCGACGGGTTTTTGAGCACGTTCTTGTACCACTGCGTATCCGACCCCTTCACCGGCAGCAGGTAAAGCTTGTCATCGCCGAATACGAACCAAACCGGGATTGAGACTGGGCGCCCTGATTTTCTGCCGGTTACTGTAATTCTGATTTCGCTGGATTTGGAAAGGCGTTCTTTTAAAGCATTGTTCACTGCTGGCATTTACTACTCCTTTCTCGAACGATGCGATGCCGGGCGGCCCCGGCATGGCAAGGCTGAAGCAGATGGACGCGAAGTCAAACTCCCGCGTGCTAAGAACCGAGGCCTGCCGAATTAGCGGTTGACCAATTTCTGCAGGTTCTCCGGGTACCGCGCTCCCTGAACCGGAATCCTGGCAGTAGCGCTGTCGATTTGCCGGAGATCGTCGGCGGTCAGTTGAATAAGAGCGGCTCCGATGTTTTCTTCGAGCCGGTGCAACTTGCTTGTGCCGGGGATGGGGACCATCCAGGGCTTCTGGGCGAGAATCCAGGCGAGCGCAATCTGCGCGGACGTGGCCTTCTTCTGTTCTGCGACCTTGCTGATCAAATCCACCACAGCCTGATTGGCTCTGCGGTTCTCAGGTGTGAAGCGCGGCACGATATTGCGGAAGTCTGTCTTATCAAACTTCGTTTCTTCGTTGATCTTGCCCGTAAGAAACCCTTTTCCTAAGGGACTAAATGGAACGAACCCAATCCCGAGTTCATCGAGCGCCGGCAAAATTTCCTTCTCAGGCTCTCTCCACCACAGCGAGTATTCACTCTGGAGCGCCGTGACCGGCTGGACTGCGTGGGCGCGGCGGATGGTTTGCACACCCGCTTCAGAAAGGCCGAAGTGCTTCACCTTACCTTGCTGGATAAGTTCCTTCACCGCTCCGGCGACGTCTTCGATGGGGACGTTCGAGTCAACCCGGTGCTGGTAGTACAGATCGATCACATCAGTCTTGAGCCGCTTTAGCGAGCCGTCGGCCGCTTCTTTGATGTGCTCTGGCCGACTATCCAAGGCGGTCCACTTGCCTCCGTCTTCCGGATTCGGCGCCCAGCCGAATTTGGTGGCGATCACCACCTGATCGCGGAAGGGAGCAAGCGCTTCGCCCACCAGCTCTTCGTTGGTCGATGGCCCGTAGACTTCGGCGGTATCGAAGAATGTGACGCCGCGTTCGACTGCGGCTCGAATCAGCGAGATCCCTTCTTTCTTGTCCACAGCGGGCCCTAAGCCGAAACTCAGTCCCATGCAACCGAGGCCAATGGCCGAGACTTCCAGATTGCTCTTTCCAAGTTTGCGCTTTTGCATTGCTTCTCCTTCGATATAAAGGCCTGCGATATCAAGGCTTGATCTGAGATGCCTAGAAGCCGGACCTCGGCATCGAGCAAGATGCCAGTCCTAAGCATAGTTGGTTCACCGCTTGCGTGGCCGTACTTCTCCTCGATCCGCAGTGCCGAAAGCGAACTCAGCGTAGTCCCGGTAGTATGTACTTGACAGCATATGTCTTACAATGCATACTATGGTTGTGTCGTGGCAAGTATTTTTCCACGCCGAATTCGAGCCGAATTTGATGCGTTTGACCCAGAGGTTCAGGATGAGTTGCTGGCGCACGCAAATTTGTTGAAAGAATTTGGGCCCCTGCTCAAGCGCCCTGCCGCCGATACCCTTCACGGATCAAAGCACGACAACATGAAGGAGTTGAGGTTCAAGGCAGCGGACGGGGTTTTGCGAATAGCATTTGCCTTCGATCCTGAGCAAAAAGCGATATTGCTCGTCGGAGGAGATAAGTCAGGTGGCAGCGAGAAGCGCTTTTATCGGCAACTGATTAAACAGGCAGACGCAAGGTTCGATAGACACCTTGCTTTTCTGAAGGCGGAACGATCCAAGCAGAGGGGGGCCAAGTAGAGATGAAAACTTTGGAGCAAAAGCTTCATGAGATCAATCCTGCGAGGCAGGAAAAGATTAGAGTTCGGACCCGTGAACTAGTTGCACGCGAGAAGTCTCTACAAGAACTCAGGCATGCGGTCAATAAAACCCAAAAGGCCGTGGCACGTACGCTCAACATTGGTCAGGATGGAATCTCCCGTCTGGAGAAGCGAAGTGACCTGTTGCTTTCCACGCTGCGGAACTATATAGAGGCAGTTGGAGGAAGGCTAACCATTGTCGCTCAATTTCCAAACCAAGAGCCTATTGCAATAAAGGGATTAGGTGAAATAGCTACGTCCGAAGAAAAAGAAAAGACGAAACGTCGCGCAGCTTACGCGAGATAAGCGAACTCAGCGTGAGCGTCACCGTCGCGCTCTCGGACGCCCCCTCCAACGAAGAAAAATGGCCCCCGCCATGATCGTCCGCCGCGCCTCGCCGACGTCGATGGCGGAGAGTTTCCAGGTTCAGCAGGAACAGGAACAGCACCGGTGCTGATTCACCCGCCTGGTGACCAGTTGATTTGGGGAATTGTCAGGATAGAAAAAGGCTGCGAGTTTCCTGTCGCCAGTCAGCCGCGCAGCCTACCACAGGTCGGCCGGATTCACCTCCCAGCATCTTTCGTGAATCGGCTTCTATACTTTCAGTTTGTAATCCGAAGCACCATCGTACAATGTGATCACGATCACAATTCGGCGTGACGGCGGTGCGCCGATTCATGCTGCCATCCGTTATTGGTAGCGAAGCGCGACCGTTGGATTAACACGCGCCGCCCGTCGCGCCGGGAGCCAGCAAGCTACCGTGGCCGTCAGCATCAGCAATAATATGGTCGCTGCGAGGGTCGCGGGATCGTATGCGGTGACGCCGACTAGCTGGTTTCCAATTACTCGCCCAAGCACCGAGCTGATTGCTATCCCAAGCGCCATGCCGGCTACAACCAGGCGCAGCCCTGTCCTGACAACCATTCCAAGAACATGACCGCGTTCTGCACCTAGCGCCATGCGGATGCCAATCTCCTGCGTCTTCCGCGCGGTCGCGTACGCCAACACGCTGTAAACGCCAACCGTCACCAGAACCAGCCCGATGCATCCGAAGATTGTCATCAACAGAAAGCCGAACCTCGGCCCCGCATAGACGAACTTGTTGAGACGCTCCTCGAGGGTGCTCGGGAAAGCCAGAGCAACTCCTGAATCCGTCGCCCAGACTGCCTGTTGGACTGCATTCATCATTGTCCCCGGGTCCTGCGACGTGCGCGCAAACAGAACCAGTGGTCCCGATGCCGTGATGGTGTACGGCGTCCACACTTCCGGCTCAATCGGAACCTGCAGCCCGCTGTTGGTTACATCTCCGACTACGCCGACAATTTCGAACCACTCTCTTGCATCATGTGCATCATGTGCCGGATCGGCAGAGGTTTCCAGACTGACAAGGCGAACGCGCTGGCCGACAGGATCTTCGTTGGGCAAGTATTTGCGTACGAAGGTTTCGTTTACCACCGCCACTTTGCGCGCGTCATTGACCTCGGCTTCGCTGAAGGCCCGTCCTTGCTTGAATTTAATTCCCAATACCCGGAAATACTCCTCACTGACATTCTGAAACAACACCCGCCAGTCATCCTGTTGGGTTTTTCCGGAAATTTCCATATTGCTCGCCGCGAAGTTCACGGGCGGGAGCGTGTTTGATTCGCCTGCATCTACAACGCCGGGCAAAGACTTCACCCGCGCGAGCAGCGGTCGGACAAATTCTGTTAGCTGCGCGGAAGTCTTGTAGCGATCTGCGGGCAGCACCAGCCCGGTCTGGAAGACGTGGTCGGGTTGCAATCCCAGATGCACCTGGCGCAAGGCCTCAAAGCTTCGCATCAGCAGCCCTGCACCGATCAGCAGCGTCAAAGACAACGCAACTTCCATCACCACGACTGTGTCGCGCACCCACCTGGCGCGGAAGCCGCCGCTCACTCCCTTGCCGCTGTCGCGCAACGAATCGTTCAGGTCACGCCGGGAAGATTGCAACGCCGGCGCCAACCCAAAAATCAGCGTGGTCAGCACCGAGATGCAAAGCGTAAACGCCAGCACCGGCCCATTCAGCTCGATTACCGATTCGGTTGGGATCAAGTTCTGCGGCATCGCCGCAACCAGCAACTTCAGACCACCCCATGCGACGAATGTCCCCAGCGCCGCCCCGGCAATTGCAAGCACCAGGCTTTCGACCATCAACAGACGGACCAGTCTTGCGCGTCGCGCCCCCAATGCTGCGCGCAACGCGAATTCCTTTTCTCGCGTGGTGGCCCGCGCCAGCATCAGATTCGCCACGTTGCTGCAGGCAATCAGCAGCAGCAACCCCACCGCGGCCAGCACCGTGTACAACGTGGCCGCAAAGTGGCCTATAACCGTATCGCCCAGTTTTCTCAGGTGTACGTTGAAGTGCGTTGGATAGTCCTGGGGATAGATTTTCGCCAAGCCGTTCGCGATCACGGTCAGGTCCGATTCCGCTTGTTGGACGGAAACTCCTGGCTTCATGCGTCCGACGAAAAACCACTCGATTTGAGAACCGCTTCCCTTCGCTCCAGGCGTCAGCTTCTCAGGAATCAGCACGTCCGCTTCGTACCACCCAAACCGGGGCGGCATGATACCGACCAGGGTTCGGACGGTCCCATTCAGCACAAGAGGCTGGTTCAGAATCGCCAGGTCTCCGTTAAACCGCTCCTTCCATGTCTTGTAGCGCATTACAAAAACTGGCGGCGCTCCCGGTTCGTAGTCACTCGGCTGCAGGACACGTCCGTGTAGCGCGGGCATTCCGAAAAACTCGAATGTGCCCGGAGTCACGCGCGCCCCGTCGAACTGTTCTGTGCCTCCTCCGTGCTTATAAAGAACCAGGTCTTCGGCAGCGGCGGTGGTCCCGTCAAAGACGTGATTGTTTTCGGCGAACTGCAAGACCTCGGCCGCGGTGTATCCCTGGCGGCCCTCGTCCTGGCTTTGCTGCGCGCCATGGATCCGCGGGAAAACTATGCGATCGGCTCCCTTGTAAGGAAACGGCTCCAGCAGCACGTTGTCGATTACGCTGAAAATCGCGGTGGCTGCGCCGATTCCCAATCCGAGCGTGGCGATCGATACCATCGCGAATCCCCGGCTTCGCCAGAGCGTGCGCAGCGCATAGCGCAGGTCGAGCCACAACGCCTCAATGGATGGGAGCGTCTGCATTTCTCTGCGGTCCTCTTGCAATAACGTCGTGTTGCCGAACTGCCGTCGCGCTGCGGCTGCGGCATCTTTGGTCGACAGGCCCTGCTGCACGAATTTGTCGGTGAGCAACTGCAGGTGCGCCTGGACTTCGTCATCGAATTCATCGTCGTGCTGTTGTCCGCTCAGGAAACCACGCACTTTGGCGGCGAAAGCGCGCAGCCCGGACTCTCTGCTTGTGCTCGTCATCATCTTTCTCCTTCGAGCCGGAGCACACGGCCAATTACGCCGGAAATCCGCTCCCAGTTTTCGGTCTCGAGCTCAAGCTGCTTCTGGCCGCGCTTGGTGATGGAATAAAACTTCGCCTTGCGGTTGTTCTCCGACGTCCCCCACTCTGCCGTAATCCACCCCTGCTGTTGCAGCCGCAGTAGCGACGTGTACACCGTGCCCTCATTTAGCTGAAGAATGTCGCGGCTCACCTGCTCGATCCGGCGCGCAACTCCAAATCCGTGCATCGGGCCCAGTGCGTGCAGCGTCTTCAAGATCATCAGGTCCAGCGTGCCCTGCAGCACCTCCGACTTCTTTATGTCCATGGGTCGTTCCGTTCCTCCCTCAGCATTGGCCAATCCGGCTGTTCCTTTGGATTGGCCAAATGAGGGTATCATGCTCCCTATGGAATGTCCATATGAGGGGTAGTTTTGGCGTTAGGTCGAATAGTGCGTATTGTCGAGCGCAGCGGTAGAAGTGTGCCGGTGAGCACGCAAGTTGCGCGTAGTAATGATTACTTTATCGGCCATTGGTTACTACAAGTTCATTGACGCATCGTACGGCTAAGCCTAAGATGGGTTTTCTTCCCCGCCAAATTTAGTTCTGAGGTGTTCTCATGTCGGCCTTTCGTGGGATATTTCTGTTTCTGCTCATAGCTTTGCTGCTTTGCTCATTTCAATCTGCTGCTGCATCGCCCACACCTAAAACTTTCTTTTCCACGTATTTTGGTGGCACCAGTAACGACGACCCCCTTGCGGTGGCCGTCGACTCGGCCGGAAACGTATACCTCACGGGAGTCACATTTTCTCCTTCTCTCCCTGGAAATTGCGTGTTCTCAGGATCTTCAGGTGCCTTTCTCGCAAAATTTAGCTCCGCGGGCCAATTGCTATATTGCCAGCGCATAGGCGGCACCCTGTTTGACACGACTGGTGGGATTGCCGTCGATTCGAAGGGGAATGTATACCTCACTGGCGCGACTAGATCGCCCGATTTCCTCGTTGTGAATGGATTTCAGTCGACGGTGGCTGGAGGGTTCGACGATGCCTTTCTTGTTAAACTCGACCCAACTGGACAGATTGTGTATTCCACGTTTTTGGGAGGAACGGGCAATGAGGCGGGATGGGCAATTGCAGTTGATGACAACGGGACGGCATACATCGTAGGCAATACTAACTCGTCTGATTTCCCGACCTTGAATGCAATCCAAAGCACGTTCGGAGGGGACAAGAGCGATGTTTTCGTGGCCAAGATCAATACTAATCTCTCAGGAGCCGCATCCCTCATTTATTCCACGTATCTTGGGGGTGGGCTGGAAGATATCGGCACGGGGATCGCGATTGATTCGAGCGGCAACGCTTATCTTACTGGAGCCACTCAGTATGGTATTCCTGTAACGCCGGATGCTTTTCAAGCGACTGCGACCCTGGCTCTTCATCCTTTCATGACTAAACTTGGACCCGATGGCAGTCTTATCTATTCAACCATGATCGCAGGGAGCGGATACGGCCTCGCCCGCGCAATTGCTGTTGACCTTTCGGGAGCGGTGTACATAACTGGTGAGACTACGACTGATTTCCCCGTGACCAGTAATGCGTTCCAGAGCGCCAGTTCAGCTGCTGCTGGGAACGTGACTGCGTTTGTTGCAAAAATAGATCCGACGATTCCTGGTGCCGGAGGATTGGTATTTTCCACGTATCTCGGTGGCCGAGGACCGGATTCCGGCGCTGGCATTGCTGTGGACGCCACAAAACGGATCTATGTGACAGGGTACACTGCATCCGTTAGCTTTCCAACCTTTGCCGCTATGCAGGCTCAACTCGCAGGCGGTAAGGATGCTTTTCTAGTGGAATTCGACCTAACCAAGCCGAATGGGAGCTTTTTTCAGTTCGCGACTTTCCTCGGCGGCCCGAACGACGACGAAGCCAATGGAATGTATCTGGCCAGTGACCAGCGCATCGCGCTCACCGGCATCACCACGGGCGGATATCCGACATCCGGGCCTTTTCAGATTCCCTTTGCGGGCTTTCAAGACGCATTTGTAACTTTTGTTTCGCTGGATACCGATCTGCCGACCGTTACGGTGCCGTCGGACATAACTCTTAACGCAACAAGCTTTGCTGGTGCGGTATTTAACTTCACTGCCACTGTTCGCGATGAGAGTCAGCCCAATCTAGTCCCAACCTGCACTCTTCCATCCGGTAGCACGTTTCCGATAGGCACCAATTTCGATACCTGCAGTGCAACCGACGCAAGCGGCAATACCGGTACAGCTACCTTTATTGTCATAGTAGAAGGCAGACAAGATCAGATTTTCGACTTGATGCGCTACATCGGTAATCTGTTTCCTGCAAATGGATTAACGAATAGTCTCGATACAAAGCTGAGAGCGGCGCTCCAGGACCCAATCCCAGGTGCCTGCAGCGACATGAATGATTTCATCTCCCAAGTGAATGCGCACACGGGAAAGGATTTCACGATCGAGCAAGGAGCATTCATGAATACGAGCGCAACGCGAATCAGGTCAATGCTTGGTTGTCACTGAAAATCAAAAAGCAGGTCTTTCGGCCGTGAGCGCAACGTGAGCGAAACAGAAGTCCGGGCAGCCGAGAAGCGAAGATCTGCTTTATGGCTTCTTGCCGACAACCCGGAGCACCGATAGCGAGCCGGTCTTTATTATTATTTCGACGACACGACCTGCAGGTTGTTGGTCACAGAAAAAATTCCCGGGACGCCTTTAGCACGCAGCTCGGCGATGTTCTTGTCGGTCGCGTTGTCAACCACGCCCTCCAGGGTAACGTGACCATTGTTTACGATAATGCGGATCGGCTTCTGCACGCCCAGCGCATATTTCTCGAGAGCTGGGTACCCGTATATGGTCCGGTAAAGCACGAGTCGCAGGCGATCATCGGATGGAGACGGCGGCAGCACTTCGATTTTGTTATCGACTTTCTCCACTCCTTCAATGTGCTTTACCGCATTCTCGGCATCCGACTTTGTAGAAGGCCGGACCACTTGACCGACCAGAGTAACGTTGTATCCCTCTACCTTGAAACCGATGCTGTCGAATACGCCGTAGTAGGGCAGCATGAGCAGTTCGTGGCGAACTTCTCTTGTAATCCGTTCCTCGGCCTTCGCCGGAGGGTTACCTTGGGCATTGGCAACACCCAGGCTTGCGAGCGCAAACAAGGCTAACGCGACAACATGCGATCGTTGCTTCATAGATCTTTCTCCTTGCGGTCAGCTGCCTCAGGAGCGGCGACAGATCTCGCTCCGAGAAGCGGTATTGGGATGCTAAGAACGAAGGATAGGTTTCGGAAAAGTATAGAAAGTGACGTTTTGAGGCGATTGACCGCGAAACCGATGTTACTTTACCCGGGATCGGAACGACTCGGTTTGAGGCACAATAGTGTGTCGCAGGATGGCAAATCACCCGAGGAGCACACGAACGATGTCCGCTAGCGATTTGATCACTGGGCTGTTGCAAGATGTGAAGTTTGGCTTTCGAATGCTGGCCAAAAATCCCGGCTTCACCGCCGCTGCTGTCTTGACCCTGGCGCTCGGGATCGGCGGCAACACGGCGATCTTTACCGTGACCGATGCCCTGCTGCTGCGGGCCTTTCCTTACAAAGATCCCAGCCGGTTGGTCATGCTTAATACGCAGCAGCGTGGAAGCCCAGACGAGAGTGCAAGCCTTACCCTCAACCGCTATGAAATGATTCGTGACCGTAGTCATTCTTTTTCGGGCGTCGCAGTCTGGGCGATTGATTCTTTCAATCTCACCGGACGTGGCGAACCGGAGCAGGTGCCAGTGGCTCGAGTGTCGCCCAACTTTTTTGATTTGCTCGGCGTGGCTCCACAACTGGGCCGTGCTTTCAGCAGCGAAGACGGTCAAGTGGCTGGGCCGCTGGTAGTGATAATCAGCGACGCTCTGTGGCACAGCCATTTCGGAGGGGACCGAAACATAATTGGTCAGACGGTCACGCTCGATACCCAACCTTACAGCGTCATCGGCGTGCTGCCTGCAGGCGTTCAGTTCCCGTTCGTCGGCCAGGCGGATGTCTGGTCACCGCGTTACTTTGAGCTGACCATCATGTCTCCCCAACGCATCCGGGGAGGCGTTGGCTACCTCACAGCCGTGGCCCGGCTGGCACCAGGGGTGTCGATGAAGTCTGCGACCGCTGAGATGGAGGTCCTGAATCGGCAGTACGCGCAGGAGTTCCCGAAATTTCCCGACTCTGGACGGGACATCGCGATGGTTGTCGGAAACCTGCAGGAGCTGACGGTTGCTAACGTTCACAGCTTGTTTGTGGTTCTATCAATTGCAGTCGGCCTGGTCCTGATGATCGCGTGCGCCAATGTTGCCAGCCTGCTGCTATCGCGCGCCCTCGGGCGAAGCAAAGAGATTGCCATCCGCAGTGCACTGGGTGCACGGCGTGGCGCCATCATTCGCCAATTGCTGATTGAGAGCATGCTGCTGGCTTTGATCAGCGGAGCGCTGGGGCTGGGACTCGGCGTGTGGGGAACAAAGATTCTTGGCCGCTACGGAGAGGCCAACCTGCCCGGCGGCTTCGATTTTTCGGTGGACGGGCGAGTGCTGATTTTTACTTCGCTGATCTCAGTGCTTACCGGAGTGATCTTCGGCAGTTTTCCGGCTCTGAAGCTGGCGCGGACGAACATTAATTCCGAGCTGCGCGACGAAGGTCGCGGGAACACGGGCGGAAACCGGCGCATGCAGGTGAAGAATCTTTTGGTGATTTTTCAGATTGCGGTATGCATGCTCCTGCTGATTGGCGCCAGCCTGATGATTCAAACTTTCGCACACCTGCAGCGCGTTGATCTTGGCTTCGATCCCGCGAGCGTCGTTTCCATGAACATTTCTTTGCCTACCGTAAAGTACGCGAAGGCGGAGCAGCAGACCGCGTTTTTCGATGAGCTTTTGCGCAAGGTGAACGCGGTCCCTGGCGTGCGCAGCGCGTCGATCTCAGCCGCGCTTCCACTCACGCCAAAGCGGATCACCCCGATTTTGCCGGAGGGGCAGCCGGAAGTTCCGATTGCAGAACGTCCATTCATCATTATTGAGGCCATCGGATCGCAGTGGTTTCAGACCATGCGAGTTCCTTTGAAGATGGGCCGGGCGTTCAGCGATGCGGACAATGCGCAGGCGCCCAGAGTTGTCGTCGTGAACGAAGCTCTGGCCCGTCGCTTCTGGCCAAACCAGAATGCAATCGGAAAACATATTATCGTTGGACGCCAGACTGCAGCGGAAGTGGTGGGAGTTGCCGGCGATGTGAAGAACACGGGTTTGGCCGTAGAATCGGCGCCACAACTCTACCTGCCATTTCCGCAACTGCCGTGGGGGAACATGAACCTGCTGGTGCGGACGGCAATTGATCCGCGTCAACTGGTCGCAACGCTGCGGCAACAGGTTTACGCGGTCGATCCCGATCAGCCGATCAGGCAAGTTCAAACCATGGACGAACTGCTTGCCACCTTCCGTGCTCAGCCGCGCTTCACGGTTTTTCTGCTGTCCACGCTCTCTTCGATGGCGCTGATTTTAGCGGTAGTTGGAATCTATGGCGTGATTGCATATACGGTTGCGCAACGCCGGCATGAGTTGGGGATCCGCATGGCTTTGGGCGCGGAACGAAATCACGTCATGCGGCTGATCGTTGCCCGAGGACTATTTCTTACCACCGCCGGCATCGTTATAGGATTGATCGGCGCGCTCGCCTCGACGCGCGTGATGTCGAGCTTGCTGTATCAAGTGCGCGAGAGAGACCTGCCGACGTTTGCGCTAGCGTCAGTGTTGTTTCTGCTGGTGGGAATTGCGGCCAGTTATATTCCCGCGCGAAGAGCCATGAGAGTGGATCCGAGAGAGGCGCTGAGAGGGAGTTAGACCGCCAACTTTTCCCTTGAGTAGAATGTTTCACCCAGAGTCATGCGCATTGCCATCGACACCGGCGGGACATTCACAGATTGCGTTTACCTTGATAATGGCGCGATTGCTGTTCTGAAACTGCTGTCTACGCCGGATGATCCCGCTCGATCGGTGCCGGATGCCATTCGACAGATTACCGCTCGTGTAGGGGCGGCCCTCCCGGCCCGCCCAACTCATCCCCATGATCGCCTCGAAGTTCGTCATGGGACCACCATCGGAACCAACGCTCTGCTAGAACGCAAGGGCGCGCGTGTAGCTTTTGTAACCACTGCCGGATTCGAAGACACCATCGCAATCGGCCGCCAGGCGCGGAAGGACCTCTATAACTGGATGGCAACTCCCAAGCCGTGCCTGGTTCCACAGGAGTTGAGATTTGGAATTAACGAAAGAGTCAGCGCGGAAGGCGAGATTCTAATTTCGCCCAGCGAAGAAGAACTGGCGCAACTGGTTCAACAAATTCGATCCAGTGGTGCGGAGAGCGTGGCAATTTCGTTGCTGTTCTCATTCGCGAATCCGGAGAATGAGACGCGAGTGACAGAAGCACTAAGAGCCAGCACCGGCCATGTGGGGACGGGCGACCTCGCCCGTCCGGCCGAGCAAAGCTCGGCAATTCCAAGTCGAGCTTCGCTCGACAGAACGGGCGTGGACGCCCGTTCCCACATGGAAGGCGCAGACGGCAATGCCGGTGGAGCGCAACATCCATCACTTCCCATTTCCGTCTCTCACGAAATCCTTCCCGAGTTCCGCGAATACGAGCGGGCGGCAACGGTCGTCGTCAATGCGTATCTTGCCCCGAAGGCCGGCGGATATATGCAGCGGCTGCAAACCGCAATCCAGCGGGAACACCAAGGCGAGCTTTACGTGATGCAGTCTTCGGGCGGGATCGTGTCGGCGGAGATTGCGGCGAGAGAACCTGTCCGCACAGTGCTCTCCGGCCCAGCGGGTGGAGTGATTGGAGCGCACCGCGTCGCCAAGCTTGCCGGGTTTGAAAACATCATCGGATTCGACATGGGAGGCACTTCGACCGATGTTGCGTTGATCGACGCCTCGGGCCCGAAGACTACCAACGAGGCGCACGTCTCCGACATTCCGATTTCTGTGCCTATGCTCGACATTCACACTGTTGGGGCAGGCGGAGGCTCGCTGGCGTGGTTCGATCGCGGCGGCATTCTGCATGTCGGTCCCATGTCGGCGGGAGCTGATCCCGGCCCGATCTGCTACGGGCGTGGTGAGCAGCCGACGGTGACCGACGCGAATTTATTGTTGGGCAGGCTCGATGCTGAACTCGCGCTGGCCGGGACGGTGAGAATTGATGAAGCGCGTGCGCGGGTGTACATGGAAAAAGCGCGCGGGCTGATTCAATCAGTTGAAGAGTTCGCCGCCGGCATTGTGCGGCTGGCGGAAGCCGAGATGGAAAAAGCCATTCGGTTGATTTCGGTGGAGCGCGGCCACGATCCGCGAGAGTTCAGCCTAGTGGCCTTCGGCGGCGCTGGGCCGCTACACGCGTGTTCTCTGGCAAGGTCGCTTGGGATCCCGCGCGTGTTGGTACCGTCATTGCCGGGAGCGCTTTCGGCGTTGGGCATTTTAATGTCTGACGTAGTGCGCGATTATTCACGGACGGTTATGGTCCAGGTGGGACATACAACTCCTTACCCTTCCGCGAAGGGTGGAGCAGCCTCGACTCTGGACCCGGTTAGTGCGTTAGGTCATCACTTCGCCGAGCTTGAAGCCAAAGCTGCGGCCGAGTTTCGAAAAGAGGGACTGACCGGAGTTGCGATTCGCTCGGCTGATTTGCGCTATGCAGGCCAGGGATATGAGATCAATGTGCCAGCCAGTGTGAAGATGCTGGAGAGTTTTCACGAGGCGCATCGCAAGCGCTACGGCCACTCCGATGAGAGCAGGACGGTGGAAGTGGTGAACGTGCGTGTACGCATGATCGCCTCGGCGGAAAACATCGAGTTGCCACGCAGGGTAAAGGCTAAGGCGGAGTGCTCACCAGCAATCTTGAAAAGGAAACGTGTGATGTTCGGCGGTGAATGGCATGACACGGCGGTCCTGGATCGCGAAAGGCTTTTGCCCGGAAATCGATTTGAAGGTCCGGCGATTGTGCATGAGTACAGCGCGACGACAGTGGTGCCGCCGGGCTGCCGGGCAGAAGTGGATGAATATTCGAATATCTTGATAGAGGTTTGAGGGGATTGGCGGGCGAGGGCGCCCGCCCCACATTCTTGTGCCCCGCACATTCTTGTATGAAATCCTTCGATCCAATTGATCTGGCGGTTTTCAAAAGCGCGACCCGCTCGGTTGCGGAAGAGATGGGCGCGGCGCTGCGCCGAACTGCGTTCTCTCCAAATATCAAGGAACGCCGCGATTACTCCTGCGCAATTTTCGACGGCGCTGGCCAACTGATTGCAATGGGCGACCACATGCCGGTGCATTTGGGATCGATGCCGATGTCGGTGCGAGCGGCGATTGACGCGCTTTCACTCGGGCCGGGGGACATAGCGATTCTCAATGATCCGTTCACCGGGGGAACGCACCTGCCGGATATCACAATGGTGCAGCCGGTTTTCAGTTCGCGGCAGCAGACGCCTGCTTTTTATGTCTCGGCCCGTGCTCACCATGCCGATGTTGGCGGCAAGTATCCCGGTTCCATGGGACTGTGCCGCGAAATTACGGAAGAGGGGATTCGAATTCCTCCAGTGAAGCTGGTGCAACACGGAGTCACGAACCAGGAACTGCTGCGAACGATCCTGAACAGCGTGCGCACTCCTGAAGAGCGGGAAGGTGATCTGGCTGCGCAGATCGGCGCATGCAGAGTGGGCGAAATGCGTCTGCAGGAACTCGCGGCTAGATATGGCCTGCAAAAGACCCAGGACCTTTGTGCCGAGCTGCTCGACTATTCGGAGCGGCTAATGCGGGCAGAGCTGGCGAGCATGCCTGCAGGAAGATTCACCGCCGAGGATTTCCTAGACGACGATGGCTTTGGAGATGAGCCGATACGAATTGCGGTTGAGATCGAAATCGATCCAGCAGCGTCGGCGGCGCGAGTGGATTTTGCCGGCTCAAGTTCGCAGGTGGCCAGCAGCATGAACGCGGTGTTTGCCATCACTTATTCTGCGACCTATTACGTTTTTCGTTGCCTGCTGCCGGAAGATGCTCCTGCGAATGCGGGATTGATGCGGCCGGTTACGGTCAGCGCCCCCGACCGGACTATTGTGAACGCCAGCTTCCCAGCGGCGGTCGCGGCGGGAAACGTGGAGACATCGCAGCGGATCGTTGATGTGCTGCTTCGCGCTCTGGCGCAGGCGATTCCTGAAAGAATTCCAGCAGCGAGTTCGGGGACGATGAGCAATTTGACCATCGGCGGAATTGATCCGCGCTCGCGGAAGCCATTCGCTTATTACGAAACCGTTGCCGGAGGAATGGGCGCGCGGCCAAATGCCGACGGACTCTCCGGCGTTCATACGCACATGACGAACTCGCTCAATACTCCGGTTGAGTCGCTGGAGTATGCCTACCCATTTCGCGTGCTGAGTTATTCATATCGTCCCGGCTCGGGTGGCAAAGGGAAATTTCGCGGCGGAGATGGACTGGTACGGGAAATCGAGTTACTTGCCGACGCGCAGGTCACGCTGCTGAGTGATCGGAGAAAATTTCGTCCATATGGATTGGCCGGAGGAGAACCGGGCGCGGCAGGGAAAGCGATCATTCAGTTAGGGTCGTGTGGCGCGGACACCGCTGTCCGCGCAGAAGATCTTCGCGCTAAGTCGAGCTTGCAGGCGAAGATGGGCGACGTGATCCGAATTGAAACGCCTGGAGGCGGAGGGTGGGGTATAGAACCGCAGCCAGTTTGCGCTATCGCCGTGGTTCCCGCCAAGCACGCGGCTGTGAAACAATGAGCCTCTCGTAGCAGCCGTTGCTGTCACTTAATTACAACAGTTCTGGCAGAGATTGTGCTGAAGTCAAACTTATGACAGAATTCCGCCAATGCATCTGAGTCTGACGCCCTTCGCTCTTCCCCCCGCGGGTTCAAACCTTCTTTAGGAGACCGGTTCATGTCCGAAAACAAAGAATCTGTGCTGTACAAGCTGATGAGGGCGGAGACGGAGTGGAACCCCAAAGTCATGCTGGGCCGGGTTATTCTACGTGTCCTCCCAGAAAGCGTCTTGCATAGGCTCAAGAAGCCGTATTACGCATATCTTATCTCGCACACTCCAGAAAACTGGATCGAAAGGGACGCTTTCATCGCTGAGCACCTTGTTGCTCCAGGTGACACCGTGCTCGATATTGGAGCCAGTCTGGGTTATTTCTCCAAATTTCTGGCAAAACGAATCGGGCCAAGCGGTCGAGTTTACGCCTTCGAGCCGATACCTCAGACTTTCGATTTCCTAACTGCCAACATGCGAAAGTTGAAATTGCAGAATGTCGAGTGCGTCGATTTGGCTCTCTCCGATGGCGACAAAACAGAAACCATGGTTATCCCGACGTATCGTTGGGGTCAGGAGTGCTGGTACGATGCGCAGGTCAAGACAGCAACCTCAAACCCGGCATGGCGGCAGTTTGATATCAAGAGCCGCACTTTAGATAATTTTTTCGCTGACAAAGGGTCAATTCCGAAGATCGCTTTCATCAAGTGCGATGCCAACTTTCATGAGCTTGCGGTCTTGAGAGGAGCGCTGCAGACCATTCGCGCCTCGCATCCAGCCCTGCTCATTGAAGTCAATCCCGACCCTGACAATCCAACAACTACCGCTTTCACTACTTTCGAACTATTGCGCAACGAGGGATACGGAGCATATTGGTTTAACGGACAAGCGATACTTGAACGCAAACCGGGAGAACGTAGTCAGAACTATTTCTTTTTAACACCAGAACATGCTGAGGCGCTAGGGCTGAATCAGGCTGCTCACTCAATGGCGCCTGAACGCTGAGAAGTTATGGCTTACGGGTAGCGCGACAGTCCTCTGATCAAAAACCTACCCTACCGCAAAGAACGCGGGTAGGGTAGGGCAAACCACAGGGCGATCATCGGTCCCGCGACGCGGCTGTGGACATGGCAAAACCACCGTTCTTGCGACAATTACTCATTGTCAAGCCGTTCCTACGGGAGTAAACTCAGCGGCAGCTTTTGATCTCACAAGGGGACCGTTCTGATGAGTGGATAGGAGTTGGCCATGAATTACCTCCGGCTGGCACTCGTTGTTGTAATGTTCGCGCTCTCCGCCCGATTCTCTCGCGCTGATACCTTCAAGACCTTTCAAATCACCCAAGTAATAATGTACATGGCCCAAAACAACGGCGAAGGTGACAATGTGGCGTTCTATTTTAGCGGCCCCGGCGTGCTCATCGAGGGCAGCGGCGGCATGCCCTGCTGGGATTGGTGTTCATCCGCGGGGACGACCGACCTCAACAACGTCAATCTCACGCAGATCTTTGTCGATAGTTTCGCGTATGCCTTGGTTGGAGGAAAAGGCTACGACCCGGAGATGCTTGTTCTGAGTAATCCCTTTACCGATAACGGCGGCGTGGGGGGGTTTGCAACCGGAAGTGTTGGAGTGGATACTGAGTTCTTCCAATTCAACCTAATTTTGCCTACCAACGGGAGCTGGAACTTACAGTTTATGGGTGTGCAAGGCCAAGATGGAGCTCCTGACTATTTCGTGTTTACATTAGGCGAGCTCACCGCGGAAAGAGCGATTACTCCCGAACCCGGTACCCTCGGTCTGACACTGATGGGCTTGACGTGCATAGCGGGAATTTTAAAGAGAAGACTCGTGATTCGACGCTGAATTGAGAATCACCGCTGAAATGTTTTCTGTCAATACCGCGCCTTGTACGCATACACAATTGCCAGCAGCGGCGCAGCCACCAACACTCCCCAGAACGGCCACACAATTCCGAGGACGATCGGCGCCACAATTGACGCCCAGATGGGAACTTTCGCCGTCCTCTTCATGATGTAGGGCTGTAGTAAGAATCCGTCGATCACGACGATGCCGGCATAGAGCATCAGCACGTACAGCGGATGTTCCCAGTCTCTCCACGCGATTGTTGCCGCGAGCGCCGGACCGATCAGCCCGAGAATGGGGCCAAGGTGCGGCACAATCTGGAGCATCGCCGCCAACAGCGCCCATAATGGCGCCCAGGGAATGTGAAGAACGTAAAGTCCGGCGAGCCAGAGCACTCCGACAGCGATCGAGTCCTGCAGTTGCGCGACGGCCCAGTTCTTGAGGGCACTGCCGGTAGTGCGGAGATGATCACCGACGTTCATACGTGTTTCATGGCCGATTATTGTATGGGCGATGCTTTTGCTTGCTTCGCACGCTCTCGCCTTGCTGCCCAGAGGCTGTTAGCGATGATTGCTGCCGACACTACCGCCATGATCGTCAGGCCGATTCTGTCCAGTTTAGGAAAGAGCAGTAACGAGACCCCTACCGCAAGCGCCGCGAGCAGATCTCCCATGGGGAGATGAAACTGCTCGCGCGGCACGCCAGCTTTTCTGCGCAACACTGGCAGAGCGGCGCACACTGATCCGTAATAGAGCAGCCGTGCAATGGCCGAGATCATTACATTCCCTTGAAAGGTCGTGCTCAGCGCAAAGCCGTAAACCAACAGCACGAAAAGCACGATCGCTACGTACGGCGTGCGAAACCTTGGATGCACTCGAGCCAGCACCGACGGGGCGTCGCCCTGTTCCGCCATGGCGAACAGGAGTCGTGGAAACCCGAGGATGTTGGCTCCCAGCAGGCCATAGCTCGAGACCAGTATTCCAAATGCGACGAGGTTCGCTCCCCATTTCCCAAGCATAACGGATGCTGCAGCCGCCAGAGGCCGCTCGCCCATGCTGCCGATTGGCAATACCGAAATCACGATCCATTGGGTCATGGTGTACAAAAACGTGCATGCAAGAAGAGATACGAACAAGGCAAGAGGATAATCGCGACGCGGATTAGTCGCCTCTCCGCCAGCGCTCAGAGCAGCTTCGTATCCGCCATACGCGAACATCAAAAGCAATATTGCGTGGAACCAGTTCGCCGACGGGCCGGAGGGCAACTTGATCAGCAGAGGCTGATGCCGCAATACGAGGAAACACGCACCGACTGCGATGAACCCCGCCAGGGTTGTCAGCTTTGCGACCGTTAGGACATTGCTCAAAACTGCTCCGCGGCGCACGCCAACATAGTTCACTACCGTCAAGAACCCCAGCAGAACGGTGAGTAGTGTGACCCTTGGAATCGGATTCTTTGCTGCAGGCCAGAATTCCGCCAGGTAAATGATGAAGAGGCTTGCGTTGGCGGCGGCAGCGGTAAGGCGTCCAAGCCACCCGAGCCAGGCAATCGCGATTCCTGTGGTTCTGCCGAAAGCGGTGCGTGAGTAAAGATAGACCCCGCCGCTTTGATCGAAGCGCGATGAAACTTCCGCGAAACAAGCCATGATCAGGGCGGTCGCGATGGCGGCGAAGAGCCAGGCAAAGGGACTGGCACTGCCAACGAGTCCGGAAATCACCGACGGCAGGCCAAATACCCCGCTGCCGATGATGCAATTGATCGTGAGCGCGGCCAGACTCCACCGGCCGATGGCACGTACGAGGCTGGGCTGGCGCGGTTCGGGCACCGCAGGTTTGTATCACAGAATGTGAACAGAGACCGAATCTGTTTCGGGTCGGCCGAGAGTTAATTTCATGAGGAAGAAATATCCTGGTTCAGAGTCTGGAAACTGTTGCTCCGTGACCGCTTCAACATTTTTTCAATAACTTCTCAGAAAAACCTTGACAGCACTTTTGAAGTCAATCATAATCCCAGCGATTTTGAACGCACTTCGTCTCCTTCCCCGCACGTTTGCGTTTTGAATCTGGGTTCCCTAGTTAGTTCTCGATAGAAAAACTGAAATTTGGCTGGCTCAATGGCAGGAGCTAGTGTCGTCGTCCGCGCTCGAGTGAGTACAGCGTAGTTGTTACGTTGTCACGCTCCGCAGTTTACGGCGCAGACCGATGCTTTCCCGCATTGACGAAATTCCACGGGCCCGAGGGGCAGCCCCAGAGGTGACGTGTGGGGCGCAGCTACGCCCTCGTCATTTTCTACTAGGAGAATACGTGCACAAATCTGGCACCCCGTCTTCGAGGACAGAAAACGTTCTCTTGCTTGTCACAATCTCTTTCAGTTTCATATTTGCAGGCACGACTCTCGCTTTCGCTCAGACAACCGACTTGCCTGACGTTGTTAACGGCGTCACTTATAGCGTCCAACTGAAGTTTCTGGCGGTTACTCCGATCAACGCGACTGTGCCCGGCGACAAACTGCCCGAGGGATTGTTATTGAGTCGTGATGGTTTACTCAGTGGGACCCCGACCATTAACAAGGACCAGGAATTCAGATTCACTGTAACCGTGATTGACTCGTCCGAGCCGCCGCAGACGCAGAAACTCGAATTTCACTTGCACGGGCGGACCGCTGCGCAACCGGTACAGGTCGGAGCAGCGGGAATGTGCAAGACTTCGTCGGGATCGACTGGAACATGCGGAGGCCCATGGCTGAGAACGATTGTCGGTTTCGAGCAAGCCGGGGTGAGCTCTGCCCAAAGTCAGCAAAACTTCTTCCTGGATATCTACTATGATCGGCCGCTCCTCCACAATAATGATATTGATCTTGGACCTGCGCTCCGCTCCTGGGGCGATTTACGCATCAGCAGTGTCCCGCAACAGATCAGCACCGACGTCGCGACGTTTGCGGCCGGTTTTGCTGAAAAGGTTGGCCAGCTCAAAGTAAATGAGGTGGCGCAAGCATTCGAATTCCTGGGAGGTTTGCAATATCGCTTCGGGGCATCGAGGCGCAGGCCTGGCTACGCAAGCACAGACCCCCACGATACAGATGTACACGCCAGAGTCAGCGGCAATTTAATCCTGGGTGGAGGTGTAATAACACCTCTCTCCCCAAAGCAGTCAGTACAACTGTTTGCGGTTCCGTCCAATCAGCCAGCGTTTTTCCAGCGCTACCCAGAAGCATCGGGAAAGCAGTTCGTGGCTTTCACCCTTTCGGATCGGGACCGTTTCTTTCGGCAGGCTTACGGCGGGATACGTTTAATGACCCATTTCATCGGTGACACGCGTGTTCGCGCGCCGGAAACCTTCGATCTGACCTACGGCTTTAATGAATCGATCACTGGGGGACGCATTCACGGCGGAGTAATGCGTCTCGAAGGCTTTGTTCCAATCCCTTACGACAAGTTGACATGGCTTTACCTGTTCGGAACGGGAATGTTCAAACCGGGGGCGCACGCGACGATTGCACATCCTTTTCTGTTGGACTCAGCGCCAACTGGAATACTGCCAACAAACCAAAATGCGGTTGTGATTACCACTCCACAAGCTGATCGCGACTACTATCGCGTTGGCTTCGGTGTTGATTTCGTTGAGCTCATTCAAGTGTTGCGCAAGCCACAGCAAGCGAACCAAAATCAACCGCACCAAAATCAACCGCCAGCAGGAACACCTTCGTCCACAGGAATTACACCTGCTCCTACAAGCACGGTGCCGGCACCGCAATGAACCTGTGTTCCCGTTCGCATGGCGATTAAGAGATGTTATGGAGGTAGGACAATGCTGGACGACTTAGAAACTCAGGGCGTCGAAGCGAACCCCGCAAGCCCCCTCCCGCGCCGTGTAGCCGTAATCGGCGTCCATGGCGTTGCGCACCACGATCCGGGGGAAACTGCCAATGACATGGCAGACCTACTTTTGTCTCTTCCGTCGTTCAATCCAAAGGACCCGAACGCCCACTGTAGCCAAAGGGAGCCACGTACTTTCGAACACTTCGCCCAAAAGGGACTTCAAATCACAGTGGAACCAGTGTGTCTTGGTCCAGAAAGACAAGAGGGTGAAAAGGAATCGTACCGTGTCGACCCGAAGCTGAGCCAGGGTCCTAGCCCGATATTCCGGTTACAAGAGGGCAGCTACAAACTCGGCGAGTATCTTGCTCGGAACAGACAAATCGGTGACCAGCCGGGCCAAGTCGGGCGAACCTTGAGTATTCAGCTGCTGCAAAACTACTACGGGGCAGCCGATAGCAATAAATACGTCACCACTCGGCTTGAAGGTAAGCGAGCAGATTCGACCGAAGTTCACATCTATGAGATGTTCTGGGCAGACCTAGCCAAGCCAACCAATTCTGTGCTCAGTTTCCTGCTGGCATTGTTCCAATTCATTCTGCACGTGCCTAGTCTGAGCCGTATGGCCATCGATTCGCGACCCAACCCAGATCGCCGCTGGACCCGGTTCAGGAAGGTACACCGTTATGCGAGCTGGCTATTGCAGATGGCGCTTCCCATAACGAAGGTGCTATTGCTGGTCGCTGTATCGGCCGCGATTCCTGCCGTGACACAGGTCAAACAGCTCAATTTAGTCTCGGCATTGGTCACGGGAACTATAGTTACGCTGTTATGCCTGATAGCGATGAATCAAGCGCGAAGGCCGGTCTTCCGCAACCGCCCAACTTGGATACTGGCGTCGTTTCTACCCGGGCTCATCGCTGGAGTAGCAGCTTTTTGCGTCGTTCGTTTATACGAGTCGCCGCCCTCGCCTACACAACCGAGTAACTCCGGCGACGTTATCTTACTCTCAGCTGCCATTTGGATGCTGGGGTTGGTTTTAGTATGGTGGGCGCTTAAGGCCTACCAAAGCACTCGCCCTGGAATTTTTGGCTGGGGGCTAGCCGCGTATGGTGCCGCGCTAGCCGGGTTCATTATTGCTTGCGTGCACGCCCGCGGTCCCGAGCACCGATACGCTGCTTCGTGGCTGCAACTGGGTAGCTTCTGGACCGTCCAGTGGATACTCACAGTTCTTCGCCTATCGTGGATATGCTTTGCGCTGCTTGCCATCCTTTCTTGCTTGCTGGGTGCTATTGCCTGGCGGAACGCGAAGTCGCGTGCGGAACAGTCCAAGGCGAGAGCCGCGGCGCGGACCAGTCGCTTCGCATTGGCGATGCCGGCATTTCTCTTTGTGCTCGTGACATCGTTGATTTGGGCAGGATTGTTTTCGATTGAGCGCAAGATCCACGAGCCGTTTTATGATGAGGACGTTGTTCACCCAACCACGCCAGTCATAAGCCAGAGCTCATCCGCAAAACAGGCACCAGAATACCTTGACATTTTCCCCGCATGGGACAGCACCACGAGGCGCTTTGGTCAGAGTTGTGAGGATCCGAAGCTGACTTGTTCTGGGCCAAATCACAATACGTGTTCCTGCTCGCAGGAAACGAAACCTGACTATCTGAAGGCGGCGCTAGCCTGGAGCGTTGGCTCGGGCAGCTACATCGTGGTTTTGATCACCTTGACAGGCTTGGTCATTCTCGTGTGGTGGGCGCTGCCTTCTGTTCTGACAGAGAGATTCCCCCCCCGCCGTCGATACGACACTTACGTGAAGCACAGGGAAACCGAGCCGCCGAGAAACTCGACAAATCAAGAAACGATGTGGATGGGAGCTTGGACGTCGCGGGGACTGGACTCTATCGCAATCGTAACCTGGCTGTCATGGTTCGCGATCTTTGTGGTTCCACTCGCGTTCATGTATATTGGCCCGCTCGGGCGCGTTCAGTGGCTCGACCAACTGCGCGCACACTCCAACTACATCACTGCGATCGTTGTTTGCCGAGTGATCGCTGTTGCAACCACCACAGCCATCTTGGCTTCCCTAGTTCACAATTCAAGCCCCGTGTTGCGGGTGATTCTCGACGTTGATACTTACCTGCGAACAGGACCCATCGAAGCCACACCTCGCGCCAAAATCTTTGAGCGATATGTTTCACTGTTGCGGCACATCGCGCAATACAAGGGAGCAGATGGACGCGGTTATGACCACGTAGTAATCGTGGCGCATAGCCTCGGGGCGCTCATTTCTGGAGACCTCCTGAACCTTCTCAATCACCAGAAGAACGATCCCCAAATTCAAGAACTCGGTTTCGGCCCAACCGAACCGGAAAACAAAGTCCCAATGACGCTTTTCACGATGGGTAATCCGATCCGCCAACTCCTGAACCGCTTTTTCCCATACTTGTACGATTGGATTCGTGACAATCCCGATAATGGTTCTAACCCGCTGCCCGAGCCGCTCGAGAAGCCGCCAGCCGAAATCGGCGCGCCGCTGCCCAATCCGGCAGACCTAGGCGTCGAGAAATGGGTGAGCGCATATCGTAGCGGAGATTACGTAGGACGTTCTCTGTGGCTCGATGAATGGTACCGGCGTACGGACAAGTGCGACAATGATGGCATCTACCCCGAAGCGATAGAGAAAATTAGCGACACTGACGGAAAGCGTGTTGAATTCTGCATTGGGGCTGGCGCGCATACTCATTATTGGGACGACACAGCGCCGGACATTGCAAACGAGTTGAACGAATTGATTTAGGTTCTGGTTTTTCGCAAAATCGCCCCGTTGACTTTTCCACAGCGGAGGTTCAAACTACCGAATCTGCCTGGTGAGCCACTCGTCTGCTGTCTGTAGCGTGCCGGAACTGTGTAGATTCGCATTCCGGCGAGCGCGAAACGAGACAGCGACACGCAGGGCCGTCGGCGGAATATTGCTGGCTTCAGTTTCGCGAACTCATTGAAACCCTCGCTTATGGCCGGAGACCGGTTCTCCTACAAGCTGGATTCGACGCTGGATACCGTAGACAGCGCGGAACAGACCGCCAGCCGCATCGCCTCGGAGAGCGGCTTCGGGGACGACGAAGTCATGCAAATTGCCATGGCGGTGCGCGAGGCTGCCGTCAATGCCGTACTGCATGGCAACGCTTACGATCCAGAAAAGAAAGTTGATTTAGAATTCGAGCGCACGCCTAAGGCCCTGGTGATCACCATCCGCGACCAGGGCAAAGGCATGGATATGGCGAAGATTCCCGATCCGCTGGCGCCAGAGAACCTTTTGAAAACGTCGGGCAGGGGAATTTTTTTAATACGCTCTTTTATGGATTCGGTGGAGATCCATCCTTCTCAGTCGGGCACAGAAATCAAACTTATCAAGCACGTCCACGGGCCATCCGAGGGCGGCAAGGAGGCTTCCCAGTGAACTTGAAGACCAGCTTACGCCAGGTTGACGGCGTCAATATTGTGGATTGCAGCGGACGGATCACTTTGGGCGAGGGCAGCATTGTGCTGCGCGACATTGTGAAAGATCTGCTCGGCAAGGGGAATAAGAAAATTCTGCTCAACCTCGGCGACGTGAACTATATCGACAGCTCGGGTATCGGAGAACTGGTGAGCGCCTATACCACGGTGAAGAACCAGGGCGGCGAACTGAAGCTGCTGAACCTGACGAAAAAAGTTCACGACCTGCTGCAGATCACCAAGCTCTACACCGTCTTTGATGTTAGGGACGATGAGGCATCGGCGATAAAGGCGTTCCGGTAAAAATTATTCTCGCGGGCCGGATGATTGTCCGGCCCTTATTCCCCTTCTGGAACACCTTTGGGTTTTTCCCTCTGAAGTCGGCACATAATTCCTCGCAGCCCTCTTACAATGCCATTGCAGTTGTGTAGGTGTGATTGCCATGAGCATCTGTGCCAAAAGGAATGTTGCCTGGAAGCGCATCATTGCTGCATCAATGATCTTTCTTGCTGGCCCCTCTGGAATCTTCGGCTCTTGCCTTCCCATAGACCAGGCGCGCAACCATCTTGGCGAGACTCAGTGCGTAACCGGAAAGGTCATTCGGGTTGAGACGGGAAGTGAAGGAGTTCACTACCTGGATTTTTGTGAGGACTACCGGTTCTGTCCCTTTTCGGTGGTTATCTTCGCGCATGATATGAAGAACATCGGTGACGTGCGCCAGCTTACAGGTAAGGTCGTTGAAATTCGTGGTGAGGTGAAAGATTACGATGACCGTGCGGAGATCATTCTGGAAAGCCGCAAGCAGTTAAGCGGCCAGAGTGTGAGCCTTCCGCCTATGCCGAAGAATTTCGACGTCGAAGAGCGCGGGCACTTCAGCGCCGGTCAATTTCGCGCCAAGCGCAGCCGCAGCACACGTAAGAAAAGAGGCAGTCCGACGGTGCCTGCAGAGATCCCCGCAGATGTGGAAGACTAAACTAGTCCTTTTCTCAATTCATCGAGAGGATACTTCGTTCCCCGCCACTCCACTCCGCCATGCCACAAGGTGACGAATGTTGAGCGCAGCATCGTGTAAATAAACAGCGTGGTGCTAACCGGGTGCAATAGAAAATACCAGGGATGAATTTCGACGTGGCGCCAAACTCCCGCATAGAGAAAGAACATTGAAGCCAAAGCCATGCCATACGGGATGCGACTCCAACCCGGCGCGATCAGCACCCCAATAAACGGCATGAGGTTCAAGAGAGCCATCCCGACGCACGAAAGCAACGCGCGCCAGGTTTGAAACGACATCACGGCAAAAAAATTCTTAGTCAGATTATTAACCACGCCACGAGCGCCGCGAGCCCATCGGATTTCAATGAGATCATTTCCGAACACGACACGCTGGCGGAACCCGGCATTCTTGATGACCTTGCCGAGCTTCATGTCATCTACCACTTCCATCCGCAGGCGCTCGTAGGTTCCGACTGCTTCATACGCACTGCGGCGGACCAGATTGAAGGCGCCCACACCCATGTGGTCCTTGGCTTTGGGATCGGCGACTTTCCACGGACGATGTCCAAAGACGAAGAGTAGTTGAAAGAACGCAATCATCATTCTTTCGCTGGCGCGTTTCATGATGATGCGGGGAAAAAGCACGACGTGATCGGCATGTTCGGCTTCTGCATAGGCAATCGCCCGGCGAAGCGCGTCCTTGCGGAACATGACGTCGGCGTCGGTGAAGAGCAGCCAACCCGCATTGGTTTGGCGGGCGGCAGTCCACATGGCGTGAGTCTTGCCCAGCCAGCCGGGCGGAAGCTCGCGTATGTGGACCACGTCGACTTTGCCCTGGGAGGTGCTCGCCAACGTGTCCATGATTTCGCCGGTGCGATCGGTGGAGCGGTCGTCGACGGCAATGATCTGGTAGTTTTCGTAATCGACCGAGACAAGCCGCTGTAGCGCCTGCTCGACAGAGGCCTCTTCATTTCGCGCTGGAACAATGATTGCGACAGAGTTGCTGATTGGATCCGGCATGCGGTCCCACTCCGGCTGCGAAATGTCAGCGAGAGTTCGCATACCGAGCCCGGCATCGATCACTCGCGACAGCCAGATGAGCGCGAGGGATACCCCTGCAATCCAGTGGAAGTGGCTCATCCGGCGTGGGTGGAAACGGGGCGGGAATTATGTTCGACAGCAATTGGAGGGGCAAAGCGGATGCCATAGAACAGAATGGCCGAAGAAAGCGCCATCGCAATCACGGGCAGGACAAAAGCCAGTTGCAACGAGTGGCGGTCGGCGACCCATCCCATCAGTGTGGGCGACGGCACGTCCCCTAGAATGTGAATGATGAAGATGTTCACTGCAATCGCCGTGGCGCGGATGTGCGCGCCCGCGGAGTTGATGACCGCTGCATTAAGCGGAGAAGTGTTAAACAGAAGGAAGAATGCTGCAACGGCAATGGCTGGCAGCATGGTTCTCCCCGGGCCGAAAAGGGCAAAAATCATAAATGGCACGCCTATAGCCATGCTCGCCGCCGAAACCAGGTAATACGCAGCTTTGGTGCGGCGCAAGAGAAAATCCCCGAGCCATCCGCCCGCGAGTGAAGCTAGAAGTCCGTCTACGACGACGATTGCCCCGAAATAAAGGTTCGCAGTTTCGAGTGAGTAATGGCGTTCGCTATAAAGGAATTGCGGCATCCAGACCTGAATTCCGCCGAGGGAGAATGTCATGGTGGCCATGCCGAGAGTGGCGGTCAAAAATGCAGGATTGCGAGCCAGGCCCAGAATGCTGCGACGCTCTGGGGTTTCTTTCAGTGTGTCGAACTGCCCGCGCGGAGGTTCTTTCAAGAACAAAACGGCTGTCGCGATGAGAAATCCAGGCGCGGCCGCGATATAAAACGGAAAACGCCAGCCATGTAGCGGCGCCAGGTGGCCGCCGAGCAGATATCCTGCCGCCGATCCCACAGGAATTGCCAAGTAGAAGACACCAAGAATCCGGCCACGCTTGTCCTCGGAAAAAAGATCGGCGACGAAAGTCGGCGCAATGGTAACGAACGTGGCCTCGCCAATCCCGACAAGAGTATGGCGAACCAGCAACTCGCGATAAGTGTGAGTGACAGCGGAAAGCAATGTGAGACCGCTCCAGAAAAACGCGCCCAGCACGATTATGAGTTTTCGGGAATAGCGATCGGCCAACGGCCCCACAAACGGCGCGGCAACCATGTAGCACAATAAAAAAGCGCTGGTAAGGTATCCCACTTGCGCCTTGGTGATGTGAAACTCGTCCTGGACTAACGGCTGCACGGCAAAAAGTACGTTGCGGTCCGCGTAGTTCAGCAGGTTCAGCGCGGTGAGCAAGAACAGCGCAGTTTTAGGATGCAGCGTGGTCTGAGTCACTTGGGAAAGAGGAATATAGCATGCCGTTCACGTGATGATTTCGGAAGCGGTCACCAAGTTGACTAATACGCCATTTGTCGCTATAATATACGACAAATGGCAAATGAACTACAAGCCGTGGTAAAAGAACTCGGGGGCCGCCAGGTTCTGGGTAGGACGCTTTCCAATGACCGCGATTTGCAAGAGGCTATTCGCCAAGGATTTCCTCCGGCGGTGGTTGAAGAGGTCATGCAGGCTTCGGGATTGACCCTGAAGGAGCTGGCGGAGTCGCTAGATCTTTCCGCTCGCAGCCTGCAGCGACGGCGACGTAGCGGGCGGTTGGCGAGGTTTGAATCGGACCGAATCTATCGCCTAGCCCGTATAGTCGCGCTGGCCCGGCAAAATCTGGGCAGCGGCGATCTTGCCCTGAGATGGCTGAAGCGTCCGAATCGGGCGCTGGGCGGATCTGCGCCGGTTGCCGCCATCGATACTGAAGTGGGGGCGCGTCAAGTGGAGAATGTGCTGGGCCGGATAGCCTACGGCGGAATTAGTTGACGCGAGTGTATCGGGTTTTGCGCAAACCCTATGCGCAAACGCCGTTTGACGGGGAGGGCGCGTACCGCTACGGCGGGCGCTGGTCGAGTGCCGGGACCCGGGTGGCGTATGCATCCGAACATGAGTCGCTAGCGATGCTTGAATATTTTGTTCATTTGGACGCCGGCGATCCGCCCCCGGACCTGCTCATGGCTAAGGCCGACATTCCAGACCAACTAGCTCGCCAACGAGTTGATCCCAAAAAACTTCACCAGGGTTGGCGTGATTCTCCAGCGCCACCGGAATTGGCGAGTTTCGGCGACGAGTTTGTGGGTCGCGCCGAATGCAGCTTGTTAGTCGTGCCCTCCGCCGTCGCGCCAAGCGAGCATAACTATGTGATCAATCCTTCTCATCCGGATTTTCGCAAGATCGTTGTCCTCGAATCCGAACCGCTCCTCTACGACTCGCGAATTTTTCACCGCGGACGGCGACTGCATAAGAGAAAGTAGAATTACTCACACCGACTACTATGCCCAAGCACATCGGGATCGTCGCCTGCTCCGCGGAAGGCGCTGCGCTTTGCTACCGGACCGTCTGTACCGAAGGCGCACAGTTTATGGGGGAGCACGATCATCCTGAAGTCTCGATGCATACGTACTCGCTCGCCGAATACATGAAGTGCATTTACCGTTCTGACTGGAATGGAGTTGGTGAGCTGATGCTCTCCTCTGCAGAGAAGCTGGCGAAAGTTGGCGCCGAGTTTCTGATTTGTCCGGACAATACGATCCATCAGGCGCTGCCCCACGTCCGGCCCCGTTCCCCTCTGCCGTGGCTACATATAGCCGAAATGGTCGCGGAGGAGGCGGTGGCTCGCAATTTCAAGAAGGTCGGCATCACAGGCACAAAGTATCTGGTCAATAGCGATGTGTATCCTGAAAAACTGAGCGCACGCGGACTCGAGTACATTCGGCCCAGCGATGACGAACGTGACGAGATCAACCGCATCATCATGGATGAACTGGTTTGCGGGGTTTTTAAGCCAGAGGCGGTTGGCTACTTTCAGAAAGTGATCGAGCGAATGAAGGATCAGGGCTGCGATACGGTCGTGCTCGGCTGCACCGAAATCCCGCTAGTGATGAACGACTCGAATTCCCCGCTGCCAGCGCTTGACTCCACTCGGCTGCTCGCACGTGCGGCGTTGAAGCATGCCCTGTAATAACGTTGTTCAACGAGAACGTTTCGGTCGGGGCCACTTCGCGACGACTACGGTTGAAATTCCGCCACGTGGGCGGAAATCTCCTTTGACTTCAGCCCAGACCGGCCGCGCCCAGCGCACTACGTCTTCGAGCACGCGGTTCACGATGTTTTCCTGAAAGATGCCGAGATTGCGATACGACTGCAAATATTCTTTGTAGGACTTCAGTTCGAGACAACGCCGGCCTGGCATGTAGCGCAAGGTAATCACTCCGAAATCCGGCAAGCCGGTCTTAGGACAGACAGAGGTGAACTCGGGATCATCAATCACAATTTCATATCCGGGGAACTGGTTGGGCCAGGTTTCAATCTCGGGAAAGTCCGCGTCCAGCCCGGCTTCGGCATGTTCCCGCGTATAGCGTAGAGGCTTGGACATAGAGTGATTGTACTTATTTCCGCTCGCTGGGCGCTTTTGGAAGGCGCACGGTATCGCCGACTACCTTCGGCCCAGCTGCCATGCCGCCGACGATGATCAATCCGTCTCCCGTCGCAATCAGCCCGTGATGATCCATGGTGGGGTTGGGAACGTTATTTGAAATCGTCTCCCACGAGTTAGTACGGAAGTTGAAGGCGAATACTTGTGCAGATGGCTCAGCAGGTTTTCCGTCCAGCCCAATCCCGTTGTAATCGTAAATTGCCGCGCTGCCGCCGGCGAAGTAGGCCTTCATGTCGCGATCTGAGCCGCCAGCGGCAATGCGGTATCGGGCATCGCCCGGATGCGGAGGCAATTTGCTCCACTGAATCTTTCTTGGATCGTGCCGATCAAGTTTGCCGATCCAGCACTCGTCGGAAGGAATATAGGCAGGCTTACCACCCTGAGCGTTTCTCTTCGCGCCATCCACATAAATAATGGAATCGCCTACAACGGTTCCGGCGTGTCCGAACACCGCGCTTCCCGGCAGCGGCGTAGCCTGCAACCAATGTTGGTCCTCTACGTCATATACCTGCACAGCGTTAGTGGGGCCACCCTTTGCCAATCCCCCGATTACGTAAATGTAGCGGTCATGAGATGTGCCAACCACGGCATCGCGCACCGGTGTCGGCAGGTCGGGGCCGCGGTACCAGCGCAGTCCGACAGGATCATAGATCGAGAGGTCGGCAACGATCGCCTGCATTCCGCTCTGGTCAGGGACGAAACCGCCGATCAGGAAAACCTGCTCGCGTGCGCTTTCGGCGACGGTGCCCAGACGCCCGGAACCTGGGGCCGAGCGGATTGTCGTCCACTTGTTGTATTTGAGATTGAGTGCGTAGCCGACGTTGCTAACAGAACCCGACGTCCGTTCCGGCCCGAGGCCCATGAACGAGTAAACCAGAGTGGTCCCCTTGACTTTGACGGCAGTTGCTGCGTTGTTTGAGAGCGGGGACGGCAAGGGCGCAAGATCTTCGGCCAAGACGCCGGCGGTAGCGATCAATAAAGCTAGAGCGAGGAAAAAAGACCTGTGCATGAGCTGGATTCAAAATATCACGAGCTTGCTTTCGAGGGTGCCGCAAGCTCACATCATTACTCCGAAGAGCCATGTGTTACGTGGGTTTGACGGTGTCACTAGCCCCACACTTTTTCTGCTGTTGACCTTCTAATACACTATCCCAAGTTGATGGAGACGAAAGAAGCGCCGAATCCCGAACCGCGGATTGAGCCGGAGGCAGCACCGCCTCCGCCGTCGCTGCTCGATACACGCATCTCCGACCTTGGCCTCACGATTGAAGGCTCGGCGGTCGAGAAGTTCGTGCAGCAGCTCTATCGCGAGCTGGAGCAGAAGAAGATCCTGAAGTTTCGTCCACCATGCTATTTGACAGACGAGTGGGGATGTCCGTCGGGCGAACCGACTATTGGGATTCCGTTTTACCTGGCGCGGCCCGACTTGGCGCAGATCGAGAGCGAGCACAATGACCTGGAAGACAGCCGCGAGATCATGAAGTATTTGCGGCATGAGGCCGGGCACGCGTTCAATTACGCTTACAAGCTGCATCGCACTCCGGAGTGGAAGCAGCTGTTCGGGCCGTATCGCAGGCCGTACCGGGAGAACTACCGGCCGGTTCTGTTCTCGAAGGAGTACGTACGCTACCTGCCGGGGTGGTATGCGCAAAAACATCCAGATGAAGATTTTGCCGAAACCTTTGCAGTGTGGATGACGCCGCGCTCGAGCTGGCGCAAGAAATATCGTGGATGGGGCGCGCTGGCGAAACTGAATTACATGGACCGGATTGCGCGCGAACTGGGGAATGCCGATCCGCTGCGTAAGCGCGGGTCACCGGATATTACGGTTGCGGACATGGAAGTGACGGTCGGCGAATTCTATCGTCACGTGACCGAGCAGATTCCATTGCTCGATCTGAATCTGGATGATGATCTCGCCGCGTTGTTCAATACACTAAAGAAGAAACGGTCAGCCGAACCCGCGCAAGCTTTTCTCGCGCGTCATCGCAAAATGTTAGTTGATCAGCTTGCCAGTTGGACGGCGATGCAGCGTCCCTTGCTGCGCAAATTGATGGAATCAATTGAAAAGCGCAGCGGCGAGATGGGGTTGTTCATTGATAAGCGCAAAGATGCGGAGTATTTGTCGGAATTCACGGTATTCGCAACGACACTGGTGATGAACCATCTGGCTCGGAGCAAGGCTTTTCAGGCGTAAGCTAGAAACAGGGGACGGGATAAAACGGGATTTCGATGGATGACAAATTGAAAATTGCTGTGCTGTACGACCAGTGGGGCGAGGAGGAGACGCCCGAGTCGGAGAAGGCGGCGCAGCCTGGACGCAGGCGGAAAGAGAAAGAAGATCGCGAAGAGATTTTCGACGCGCTCACCAAGCTCGGCCACGAAGCTTCCTATTACGTGCTCGATGGACGCCCGCAATCTTTACATGGGCTCGCCAAATGCGGCGCTGACCTGGTGTTCAATCTCACGGAGTCTTACGCGGGCGATGACACCAAAGAAATGAACGTGGCGGCTTACATGGACTTGATCGGGTTGCCCTATACGGGCGCCGGTCCGCACGCGCATTTTCTCGCGCAAGATAAAGCCACCGCCAAAAAGATGTTTCACTTTCACGAGATCCGCACCCCTTACTTTGCCACCGCGTATCGCGGGAATATTGACCACGCTCATGACGTGAAGTTTCCCCTGATCGTGAAGCCGCAGCTGGAAGATGGATCGATTGGAATTGACGCAGAAGCGGTGGTGAACAGCGTCAAGGAGCTAATGGAACGGGTCGAGTATGTGCAAAACGAGTTCGACTCGCCCGCAATCATTGAGGAGTACATCGAAGGGCGCGAGATTTACGCTGCGATTCTTGGCAGCTACGAGAAGACGGAAGTACTTCCGCTGGTGGAGTTAGATCTTTCGCAATTGCCCGAAGGTACGCCGCGAATCGCCAGCCGCGATGTGAAATTTGAACGCGATTCTGAGGCTTACAAGCTGACCAAATCAAAAGTCGCCGATGATCTGGACGAGGCGACAACACAAAAGCTTTCGGAAACTGCGGTGGCGGCCTATCGAGCAGTCAAACTACGCGACTATGGGCGCATCGATATGCGGCTCACGCCTGAGGGCGAAGTTTACGTAATCGAAGCTAATCCCAACCCGTGGCTTTCGAGCAAGCACGAGTTTGCCATGGCGGCAAAAAAGTCGGGACGATCCTACACTCAGCTAATCGAAACCATAGTCGATTCGGCTATCGAGCGCACTAAACGCACCAACGAGGGCGGCGGTTAAGATACCGGCCTCATTTTGGTTTCTTCACTCGCTGGACCACCGTCATTTGTACCCGGTTTCTGCCGCCTTGTTTGGCTCTATACAAAGCCTTGTCGGCATGCTCGATCACTTCGTCAACGCTCAATTTGGAATGCGACTCGGCAGCTCCGATACTGACGGTGACAGATAGAAACCCAGAGCTTGATCGAGCAGCGTCTTTTTTTCTACGCGGCCCGGCGGTCCGGCGGTCTGACTCGCGCGGAGCCTTGCGCCGATCTTGCTCGCCGCGCACGCGAAATGAGGAACTCTCGATGTCCATGCGCAGAAGTTCGAGGTGATCGGCAATATCCAGCGCGGTGCGCCCGGGAAACAGGATGGTAAATTCTTCTCCGCCCACGCGAAATGTCTGGCCGCCGCCGCTTACTCGGCCAAGCCTGGAGGACACTAACCGAAGCACCTGATCGCCGGTATCGTGGCCGTAAGTGTCGTTGATGCTCTTGAAGTGATCGATATCAACCACCGCTATCGCGTACGGCGGTTTCAATCGGACCACCGCATCGTTGAATGCGCGGCGCGAGTTGAGACCGGTGAGTTCGTCGTGATAAGCCAGCGAGTAGGAATTCTCGATAATGGAGCTGGCCAGAATGAATCCGGCAACCCCAAAGTAAGCTGTCCCCATCTTGCCGCTGCCGCCGGCTTCGAGTCCCAGGCACGTCGCCACCAGCGACCAAAGCATTCCGTTGTCGATCGCCTTATGAAATTGGACGAGGCGCACAATGATGAGCGTGACCGCAGCGATGACCATCAGCAGCGCTGGCTGGGGCAGTCGCCAATCGTAGGGGTGAATTGGCGAAAAGTGCAGGAACTCCGATGGCTGATCGGGCCGCGCGAGGGCTGCCACAAATACAGATTCAAAGAAAAGCAATGCCAGGAACCAGAACAAAGTGCGCCCTTCGGAGCCGCGCTCCGGGAAAAACGTAAGAAAAATGAAATCTAAAGGGACCAGGAGCGCCACCGCCTCGAAGGCAACGTGGGCGGGCCCGGGCGCGGAAATGTAGTGAACTGCGTACCAGTTGATCGCGTGGTGGCTGAGCAGCAAAACCACCGTACAGAACAAGACGCGGGTAGAGTGAAATCGCCACGCCAGCAGAAGCGCGGCAACGAAGACGGCATCGTAGAAAAAGTTGACTCCTGGCGCGGGGAAATACTTTGCTGCGCTATCGAGCAGCAGAATGGCCCCGAGCAAAACGATGCCGCCGGGTAGAAGAATCGATTTGAAAGTCCTCTGGCTCCAGAACTCCATGACAGTTGAATCAGACTTCCATTATCCTCTGGCGGTTTGTGTGGCGATGCGAAGTGGCTTGGCAGGTTCGGCAATGGAACGTGTGTTCCAATCCCGACCGACTGAGCCAATGGTGCGATTGCATTAGCTTGTGCAACCGACTCAGGTCTTTAAGAATGGATTCATCTTTCATTATTGGAGAATCCTCATGCGGGTGTTGATTGCAGAAGATGATGTGGCACTGGCCAGTTTTGTACGCAAAGGACTGGAAGCGGAGCATTATGCGGTTGACGTCAGTCATGACGGGGAGCAAACCCGGGCGATGGCGGGCGAGATGGATTACGACCTGTTAATGCTCGATCTTAATCTGCCAGGGGTTGACGGAATCGCCATTCTGCGGCATCTGCGCACGCGCAAGCCGAGTATGCCGATTCTGGTGCTGACCAGCCGCACCCGGGTTGAAGATCGAGTGCAATGCCTCGATCTGGGCGCCGACGATTACTTGGGTAAACCATTTTCCTACGCCGAGCTTTCGGCACGAATCCGCGCTTTATTGCGGCGCTGCCACCTTCCGGCAGCATCGGTGGTCACAGTGGAGGATTTGAAGCTTGACCGCGTCGAACGGCGGGTGGAGCGGGCAGGCAAACGCATTGAGCTGACTACGAAGGAGTTCGCCCTGCTCGAATACCTGATGCTGAATGCCGGCAGGCGAGTCAGCCGCCCCATGATCATCGAGCACGTATGGAACCTGTCTTTCGATACGTCGACCAACGTGGTTGATGTCTATGTAAATTACGGCTTGCGCGTGACCGAAGTTCTCGCCGGCCCACAACTCGCCGCCTAGAAGACATATGCTCAGTTTGCGAACACATTGGCAAGACGCGGTACAAATCTGGAAGGAACGCCTCTCCTGCAGCGCGCCGGAATGCCACGATCCGCGCCGGCTTTGGGGCCGCATCTCTGACAACATGGCAAGCGCTCGCCTGCATGGCCGCCGGTATTGTTATCCCACCTGCTTTAAGCAGGAGCTAGGGCGACGAATTACCGGGATGCGGGTTTCGTCCAATCGAAGTGTCATGCCTCCGCACCGGGTCCCGCTCGGACTATTAATGCTTGCCCGAGGTGAGTTGAACCGCGAACAACTGCGCCACGCACTCGAAGAACAGAAACGGCATGGCTGCGGGCGTATCGGCGAGTGGATCCAGCGACTCGGATACGCGCAGGAGTCGCAGATTACGGCAGCTCTTGGCGTGCAGTGGTCGTGCCCGGTACTGCCAGCTTTGCCCGCCAGCATTGCCGATTGTGCAATTCCGCTGCAACTTCTCCAGCGTTTCGGTATGGTCCCGATTCATTACAGCCGCCGCACGAGCGTTGTGCACATGGCGTTCGCGTCCAGCATTGATTACCGCGCCCTGTTGGCTATCGAGCAGATGCTGGAGTGCAAAGCGCAACCGTGCCTCGCCAGCGCGACTGCGGTGCAATCCTATTTGGAGCGGCTTGATGAGGCGGGGAATCGCGGCACCCTGTCGTTCGGGGACGTAGGCGGGCCTGATCACATGATCCGAATCATTTCGAGTTATGCCGCGAAGCTTACTGCTCAGGCCGTGCGTCTGGTCGGGTGTGCAGAATATGTTTGGGTAAAGATCGAAGGCACAAAAGAAGCGGTCAATCTCATCTTTGAGCAGCCGAGCGCTGAAGCCGCGCTGGATTACAGAATGGCGAAAGTGCCTTAAGCTTTGTCCAGAGTGAGACCTGCTCCGGCCGGCAAATATCCTTTTCGCCGAAACCAGTCCTCCATCGCATTTTTCAGTTGGTCGAGCGGCACGCGTTCTCCGATTTCCAGGATGCCATCCTGTACCGGAAGCGTGTCATCGAACATGCTGGCATTGGTAAAGTTGCGCATGGAGAAGTTATCGAGCCACTTCACGGGACAGGGTAGAAGTTCGCCATCGTGCTGGTATTGCACACGCACTCTGCGGGAAAACATGAAAGATTACTCTGGCTAGCGGTGGTTACTGGGCCGCAGGCGGCACAGCAGCGGGTGCGTGCTCGGCCGCGGAGGCATCGCCATTCACCAGGTCTTTCAATTCTTTGCTGGGCTTGAAGAATGGGATCTTCTTGGCGGGAACTTCAACCCGGTCGCCGGTCTTCGGATTACGTCCGATGCGAGGCTTGCGCTGGCGAGTGCGAAAGCTGCCGAATCCGCGAATTTCAATCTTATCGCCCGCCCGCAGCGAACGCACGATGCTGTCGAAGATGGTTTCGACAACCACTTCGCTGTCCTTGCGGGTCAGTTCCGCCAGGCGCGAGATTTCATCGATTAAGTCCGCTTTCGTCATGGCCTCTGTGCTCCATATTTATTTTTTTTGTTCGGCAACCGCAATGGCTAACTGAAGCCGCCGCTGCAACGCGAATGACGGGCAACAGGTCCTGGTGCCGAAAGCCTAGTCCGGATAACCTTCTCAAATTTCAGGGCTTGTTGGCAAGTGGGACGTGCGCGACGGACATATTCAGGGTACGTTCTACTTCCAGAGATAATAAAAGCCGATCTGTTGATCCAGTAGCTTTTCCTTGCTCGGCAGCCAGGGAGAAACATCTCCGAATAACAAATCGAGTAATGATTTGCGGTCACGTTCGGGATGAACCAGAACCGGCTCGCCGCTGATTTTAACGTATTTTGCAGTGTCCAGAACCGCGGTGCGGTAATCTGCGATCTGATCGATCAAGTGCATGCCAAGCGCTTGCTGGCCGGTCCATACACGGCCATCGGCAATAGGCTTTATGTCGGCTACTTTTGTGTGCCTCCCCTCGGCGACGGCGCTGACGAACTGGCCATACATGTTGTCAATCAAGCCCTGCAAGTACTGACGTTCGGCAGGTGTAAGCTCGCGAGTGGGATCTCCTGTGTCCTTGAATTCACCGACTTTCAGGACTTCGGGCTTCAGCTTGGCCCAGCGCATCAAATCGCCGTAATTGACCCACTCGGCGATCACGCCAATGGAGCCGACCACGCTGCCGTTATCGGCGTAAATTTTGTTGGTTGCCGAGGAGACATAATAGGCTCCACTCGCGCCCACCGTCTCGATAACCGAAACGATGTACTTCTTCTTCTCATCGCGGATTCGCTTGACCTGCCGGTAAATCTCCTCGGATGCGGCGACTCCGCCACCGGGCGAATTTACGTGAATGATGATCGCCTTAATGGAGTCGTCCTCGGCAAACTTACGGAGCTGTTCGACAGTCTGGTTGGGGTCCATAATGACCCCTTCGAGATCGACCACGCCAATCTTGTCGCCGAAGGCGTGAATGCCGGCCTGCTGTCCGCCCGCGTGCAGCGTGACATAGACCAGCGTGAACACGGCCAGCACAAAGAGGAAGAATGCTCCTCCTCCAATCAACACCCATAGCCATACCCGCGAGCGTCCGTTATCAGCCATAAAATCCCCTGTAGTTTAGCACTGCGCGAGGACCAGTGACGTCAATCAGGGACGAGGACATTCAGGGCCCGGCTCGCGACCCCGAATTCGGCCGGAGTTTGGCAAACGTACTCGCCGTCCGCGTAAACATCAAAGGGCAACTCAGTTTCGATTTTTACCCCTGAGGTCTGCATGTACTCGACCTCGCGAAAGCCCAAATGGCGCCCGAAGTAAACCGTGGGAAAGAGGCAGAATAGTTTGAAAACATCCATCGCCTTAACAATGCACAGGTCAAGCTTGGCATCGTCAAGTTTCGCTTGCGGCGCGATCCTCATTCCTCCGCCATATGCCGGTGCATTGGCCACGGCCGCCAGAATTGTCGGGCAGAAGGCGGCTGCCGTGCCGTTGCAGGAAATCTTCATAGGGAACGGCGCGAAGCGGAAAAATTCGCGTGGAGCGCTGAGCGCATAGCCACCGTGTGCCCGCAGCCATTTCGGAAGAGTGTCAGCCTGTCGCGCAATTACAGTGTCAATGCCGACGCCAGCAACGCAAGCGAAGTAGCGCTGCGCACGGGGCACGCCTTGCGACGTGTCTCCGCGAATCAGGCCCAGGTCAATTCCGCGAATGCTCCCGTGGTCGACAAACTTTCGCCAGGCCTTTATGGCGTCACGCACATTCCGGATGTTCAGAGCGCGGGCAAAATCATTTCCGCTGCCGCAGGGCACAACCAGCACCGGCACATCCATCTCGATGAATGTAGAGAGATGGCGGTGGACAGTTCCGTCGCCGCCGAAGACCACGATGACGTCAGCCTGTTCAATCAGGGACGTCCATTGCACCTTGGTCGCCCGCTGAAATGCCAGCATACTCTTGGCGACATTTCCCGGCCCTAGTATCGCAGCGGCGCGCATGCGCTGGGAATTAGAACACAGAGAGTAGAGAGGCGCACAGAGGAAAGTTGTGCACCAACTAAACGCGCGCACAGCTTCCAGCGTTGTCCCCTAAGCACGGTGTGATTCCTCAGAACTGCAGTCCTTCGAAATGGCCCAAGCACCGCGGGGTACCGTGGAAGAGCGGTTGCACGCATGACTTACGCGGCGCTGAAAGGACCCGCCCTTCCACAATGCCCAGCTTCCGACAAATTCTAATCGCCTATTTCCCGGAACTTTTCCCCTTCTCGCGACATTACCAGTATTGAGAAGCTCAAACAGCAACTTATGCAAGAGATACTGACGTCGTTCGTTCTAGACTCGGATCCCAAAGAACGTTTTATGAGCGAAGCGGCCGAAAAGTCCGACGAGGTAAACGCGATCGCCCAGACTGACGAGCAGTTGATGATCGCGTTCGCGCGGGGATCGACGGAAGCGTTCAGCGAGCTGTTCTCGCGGTACAAGCAGCCTGTGTTTGGATTTTTTCGGCGGCGGGTCCCCGATCCCGCGCAGGCCGAAGAGTTGGCTCAAGAAACATTTCTTGCCATACTTCGGGCGTCCTCGCGCTACCAACCGCGCGCCCTGTTTAGAACTTATCTTTACGCGATCGGCTTCAAGATCTTGCGCGCGCACCGGAGGAAGACGGCGTTTCGGGCGACATTCCTAGGAGCGGCCACTGGATTTCGCGAGCCGGCCTCGCCCGCCACCGCCGACACAGAATTATTTATGCGTCAGGCTGTAGGGAAACTGGAGCGGTTGGACCGGGAAATTCTGATGCTGCGTGAGTTTGAACAGTTGAGCTATGCGGAAATTGCCGAGCTGCTGAGATTGCCGGTCAACACGGTCCGTTCGCGTTTATTCCGGGCGCGTATCGCGTTGCGTGACTTGCTTGCCGCGCCGGCGCCCAATCTGCCGGCTAGAGAGCTGACTGAATCCGAGGAAAGGGTATGAATATCACTGCACATCCCGTGGCCCCCGAAGAAGTGATGGCCTTTCTCGACGGCGAACTCTCCGCCGCAGAGGCTCAGGCCGTTTCCACGCACGTGGAGCACTGCGCTGACTGCGCCAAGTTGACCGAGCAGTTCCGCAGCGCGTCACAGTCGCTTGCCCGCTGGAACGTTGAGGCTGTTCCAGTGAAACTGGAGAAGACTATTGCGGACTCAATAGGCAAAGCTGGTTCAAGTCTCGACCTTGGCAAACCGAATTTCTTCATCCGGAGCAGCTTTTGGAGTTGGAACCAGTGGGCCGTCGCTGGCGGAGGAGCGGTCGCGGCACTGTTGTTGTTGATCGCCATTTCCATGCCCAATTTGCATCGATCGAGAACGGTTGCAGAGTTTGCTTATTACGACAACAAGCCGGCTGACAAAGCTAACTCTGGCGCAAGCCAGATCGGTCATCTTTACGCCGGAAAACCAATTACCGAGCAGCAATCCAAGGTATTTCCTAGCCGAATTGGAGTGGAACTCGTGGCGTCAGCCCCGCCGCCGGCTATTGCCGTCCCAAACGGCACTCCTCATGGCCGCGAAGATCACGTGGATAACTCACCTTCTGTCATTAACGGCCAGCCAATGGCCGATCAACTGAGCACCAATGCTCCCATGATCGCGCGCACCGTCTCGCTTTCCATCGTCGCAAAAGATTTCGCCGCCTCGCGATCACTTCTCGACAGCGTGCTGGCACGGCATCACGGCTATTTCGGACAACTCAACATCAGCACTCCCGAGAACGCTGCCCGCAATCTGCAAGCCTCACTCCGGATTCCTGCGTCCGAACTCCCCGCCGCTCTTGCCGATCTCAAAAAGCTCGGCCGGGTTGAAACCGAATCGCAATCCGGCGAGGAAGTTACCCAGCAGCACTTTGATCTGGTAGCTCGCTTGAAAACTTCTCGCGAAACTGAGCAGCGCTTCCGCGCCATCCTTCAGCAGCGCACCGGAAAACTTTCCGACGTCCTCGAAGTGGAACAGGAGATCGCGCGCGTTCGTGGTGATATTGAAACGATGGAAGGAGAGCAGAAAGAACTCGAACACCGCGTAAGTTTCGCCACGGTCGCGTTACAGCTCACGGAAGAATACAAAGCGCAGTTGAATCCACCGGCGGCTTCCATCTCTACTCGCATTTACAACGCGTTCGTAGATGGCTATCACAACGCGTCAGAGACCTTGCTCGGAGGAGTAATCTTCTTTGCGGTGAACGGCCCGACTATCCTGATCTGGATAGCGGTCCTCGCATTACCGGCGATTTTTGTTTGGCGCCGATACCGCCGAACGCTGGCCGCTCTTTGACCACGTGTGAAGAGCGCTAATCCATAGCCGTGCCGAAATATCGGCACATCACAACCCACATGCTTTTCCCATTACACTCGTAATCTTTTCTGAAGCCAGTTTTCCCGAGAGAATGTTGGAGTTCGTTGGTGACCGGCATTGTCTAAGTTTCGTGCGCGCGCGGCGTCAGTTTTTCGGCTACTCCTCACTGCTGCTTTCGTCTTTGCATTCGCATACGGCGCCGTTTACCTCCACAACGGATGGCAGTCAGTCTGGCGAAAGCAGGTCATAGGTCGACCCACGCAAGCGTACGTTCCGCCAATAGATCCCGCGCTAGCGCGGGACCCTGATATTCAGGCGGCGAAACTGAAAGTCATCGGCCCACTCGCCGGAAAGCTACAGGCTCCGGATGAGCAACCAGATTCCAATTCCCCCGAGGCCGGCGAACTCACCCAAGACTCGGTTACCGCGACACCCGTGCCTGCAACTCCGTCAGGTGTCGATTTGGTTGGGAGATTGAAGCGACTGCCTCCGCTGCATATTTTTCGAGGCCGTTTGACCGTGGAGGGCTATCGCGACATTCCCTTCGATGTCCCGCCACACGCCAGCTTTCCGCGGCTATCGGGTACGTACAAACAGTTGCGAAACACGCACTCGCCCAAGGCAGGCTTACTGGTACTTTCCGATCAGCAATTTCGGGATTTCATCCACGGAGACTCCGGTGAGGCGGTATTCGCCTGCGACGGTCCCTCGGGCACAATTGCAATTGCCCTGAGCCCGACCCGCGTCGACAGCCAGAAATATCACTTGGTCATCCGCAATTCCCCCTCGGTAACCGTGCCGGTGGAAGCCCACTTTACCCTCACCTTCGAATAACCGGCAGCAGATGTCTTACCCATTTTTTTTCACAGCATTCCTGGGCCGCAGGCTCGCGTACAATGCTGGCGTATGCAGGCGACGGCCAGCGCTGGCAGAAACGTCGGGTTTGGTGTGCCCTGGGTCGGCCAGAGCGTCGATGGCCGTTTTCCGCTGCAAAAATATCTTGGAGGTTCCCGCGCCAGCGCTGTCTTCCTTACCCAGATCGGCGGCGCGGAGGGCGCCAAGGCCGTCATAAAACTCTTGGCCGTCAACTCATGCGATCCAGAGGCCCAGCTGGACATGTGGCGCACTGCCGCCAGACTCTCACACCCGCACCTGATCCGGATCTTTGATGGTGGCCGCTGCTGGCTCGCCGGCAATGACTTGCTATTTGTCGTCATGGAACACGCCGACGAAAATCTGGGAGAGGTGCTCCCGCGGCGTGCCCTGAGCGCGGCCGAAGGCGATACCATGCTGCGCCCGATCCTGGAGGCGCTCAAGTACCTGCACCGGCAAGGCCTGGCGCATGGGCATTTGCGGCCCTCGAATGTAATGGCGGCCAATGATCAGCTGAAGATTTCGACTGACGGACTGCGGCCCGTCGGCGAGCTCAAAGGGCCATTTGAAGCCAGCATCTACGACGCCCCGGAGTTAAAAACTGGCAAGATTTCGCCTGCCAGCGACGTTTGGTCGTTGGGAGCCACCCTCACCGAGGCGCTGACGCCAAAGACTACACGTCAGAATGGCGCATACACCGGTTTGCCCAAGCCGTTCGCGGAAATCGTGCACCATTGCTTGCTTGATGAGCCCTCCGCGCGTTGGACTCTTACCGACATCGAAATTCGTCTGAGGACGCCGACCACAGAGGAGCAACCGAGAAAGCCCGAGGTTGCTGCTGCGGAAATCCGGCCGCACGTACGCCGCTTCTTGCCGCTCGCGCTGGCCGCCATCCTGCTGGCGATTATCGCCGCAATCTATGGCTTGGTCCGCAGCGGAAGTCCTGCACAGCCTGCTCCCGCTCAGCCCGCTGCTACACAGCCTTCTCCTGCACAGAAAGCCAAGGTCACGGCCTCTGCTGCTTCTGCCAGTTCGCCTGCGCGGACTTTGCCTGTGAAACCATCTGCACAACCATCGACGAGCGGAAGCCCCTCAGGAACGGTCTTGCAAGAAGTCCCCCCAAACGCATCCCGGAATGCACTCAGGACGATTCACGGGCGGCTCAAGGTGCGAGTGAGAGTGGGAGTCGATTCCGCGGGAAATGTGAGCACCGCAAACTTGACCAACCCCGGCCCCAGCAAATATTTTGCGCGGCTGGCGCTGCAGGCCGCACAGCAGTGGAAGTTCACTCCGCCACGAGAGAATGGCCAACCCGTCCCCAGCCAGTGGACTATCTTGTTCGAGTTCACAAGAGGCGGGATTTCTCAGCAGGCCAGTTTGGCATCTCGCTAGGTTACTTCAGCGTTAGGCCTGCGCGTTTACCCTACCGATCGCCCTCGCCGTGAGTTCTAAACCCCCTTAGCTTTGGGCTGTCGACGATACCATTCCACCGTCTGGCGCAGGCCTTCCTCAAAGTTCACCAGGGGCTTATAACCCAGGTGCTTTTCGGTGCGCGATAGGTCCGCGAGCGAATGCTTCACATCCCCAGGTCGCTCGGGCGCATACTTCACATCTCCGCTGTAACCGGTGATGTTCTTCAGCAACTGAAAAGTCTGGCTCAAGTCGAAACGCGCGCCGGTAGCCACGTTGAAGACTTCTCCCGCCACTTGCGCCGCCGGAGCCTTCGCTGCCAGCAGATTGGCAGAAATAACATTGTCAATGTAAGTGAAATCACGGCTCTGCTTTCCATCTCCGAAAATGGTCGGCTGTTCGCCTTGCAGCATCAGGGTGATGAACTTTGCCAGCACTCCCGAGTAGGTCGAACTGGGGTCCTGCCTTGGGCCGAAGATGTTGAAGTAGCGCAGGCAAACCGTCTCCAGTCCGTAGCAGCGGTAGAAAGATTTCATGTAGTACTCACTGGCGAGTTTTGCCACTGCGTAAGGCGAAATGGGATTAGGCGTCATGCCTTCATGCTTGGGCAACGTCGGTGTATCGCCGTACGCCGACGATGACGCGGCGTAGACCACGCGTTTGACCTTCGCATCTCGAGCGGCAATGAGCAGATGGACAGTGCCGTCCACGTTAGCGCGATTGCTGCCGAGCGGATCAAGCACAGACTTGGGAACCGATGGAATCGCAGCTTCGTGGAATATGTAATCCACACCACCGCAGGCTTCGTGCAGTGAGTCGAGGTTGCCGATGTCGGCTTCGCGAAAATCGACCTGATTCAGAATCTCCGCGATGTTCTCGCGTTTGCCGGTCGCGAAATTGTCGATACCGCGTACTTCATCGCCCTGGGCAAGCACAGCCCGGGCCAGGGATGAACCGATGAATCCAGCAATGCCGGTGATCAGGTACTTGGCCATGATGAATCAATATTAGCGGAGCGGGCGTAGAGTCGGGCAGGCAGAAAGGTAATCAGAGGGGCGGAGTGAACGAATTTGGGCGTTCGTGATCTAGCTGCTAATCTTTCTATCAACGAATATCCGTGAAATCTGGAAGGCAAACAAATGCGCGCATTGATGATTGTAGTACTTTTGACACTTGGTCTCTGTTTCTCGTTTGTAGCGACGGCGGAGGACAAGGTTCAAGCAACTGGGGATGTCCGTGCTACGCGAACGCCTTCTCGTCTGGATTGTCCCGCGGGGTGACCGCCGCGCGTATTTCCCGCCACAATTCCTCCCGCCCTGTTCCCGTGCGTGCGGAGTAAGGAACGATCTGGGCTCCGGGTAGAAACCCAGCGAACGCGTCCATGGATTTGCGTAGCGCATTGCCGGAAAGTTTATCCGCCTTGGTGCCGACTATGAGTGATGGGCGACCCGCAGAAGCCAGAAACTGCAGCAACTGCTTGTCGCTCTCCTGCGGCGGGACATTCACATCAACCAGAGCCAGGCAAAGCACCAGGCAGGCGCGTTCTTTCAAATAGGGATCGATAAAACTGGACCAGTGACGTGTGATTTCACGCGGTACCCGCGCATAACCGTATCCCGGAAGGTCGGCGAAGACGACCTCTGGTTGCGGCTTTCCCGGCCAGCGCACCTCGAAGAAATTTATGGATTGCGTCCGCCCTGGCGACGAACTGGTCTTTGCGATCTTTGCGCCCAGCAGCGAATTAATCACGCTCGACTTTCCAACGTTCGAGCGCCCTAGAAACGCAACCTCGGGGAGGGCTGGAGCGGGAAAATGGTCCACGCTCGTGGCCGCGGTCATAAACCTGGAGAGAACGCGCACGATTTAGTTTCGGGGTTTCACTAGGATTGTGCAAGTGGGCGCTGCACGCGGGATCCCTCGCCCCGCTGGAAAAAGCGCGGGGACTTCGGGATGACGCCATCTGGAGGCGGCATTTGCCTCGCGTGCCCCCCGGACGCTCTCGGAATGCGTCATCCCGAGACTCGGCGCAGTTCAGCCGAGTGAGGGATCTCGCGCGGGACGTATCAGACCTGTACGCTCAACCCCTGGCTTATATACGTCCATCCACGACTCCGCCAGATCATGCCAGTGCGGATTCAGGGACTCGATCAGCCGAATCTTCTTGCTGCGGCGCCATCCTTTAATTTCCTTTTCCCGCGCAATGGCCGCATCCGGATATACGAAGCACTCGAAATAAACCAAACGGGTGAGGTTGTAACGGCTGGTGAATCCGGGGATGAGCTTGTTCTTGTGCTGAAAAACGCGGCGGCCGAGGTTCCCGGTGATGCCCGTGTAGAGTACGTGCGAACGCGGCCGGTTGCTCATGAGGTAAACGTGAAACAGTTTGGGTTTTCTCATACCCAACCTCCCCTGAAATGCGTCATCCCGAAACTCGGTGCAGTTCAGCCGAGTGAGGGATCTCGCGCGGGTCCATCACGCTGTTTGTAGCAGTTGTACTTTGGTTTGTCTGTGACGGGTGAACACCACCCGGCTGCGGAAACGCTGCACGCGGGATCCCTCGCCCCGCTGGAAAAAGCGCGGGCCTTCGGGATGACGCAGCGCGAAGGGGCAGGCCTGACTACTGGTGATGGGAGCGCAGCCAGTCTCGATGCAGGATCAGCTCAGTCCCAGCGGCCGTTTGTTCTCAACGTCCTTATCGGTAATCGGGCGGTACTTGTTGCGCAAGTACAAAACTCGCCTACCTTCACCAATGCGTCATCCCGAAACTCGGCGCACTTCAGCCGAGTGAGGGATCTCGCGCGGGGCGTCATTGCTGTTTCTAGCAAGCGGGCCTCGTCTCAGTCTGTAACGGAGGAACATTCGCTGGGCGCGAGAACTTGGGTGCTGCACGCGGGATCCCTCGCCCCGCTGGAAAAAGCGCGGGACTTCGGGATGACGCAGCGCGAAGGCACAGGCCTGACTACTGGTGATGGAGCGCAGCGAGTCTCGATGCAGGATCAGCTCAGTCCCAGCGGCCGTTTGTTCTCTACATCCTTATCGGTGATCGGGCGGTACTTGTTGCGCAAATACAGAAGGGCAGCGACAACCACTCCAATGCCCACGCTGATTGCGAAGAAAGCGCGGTACGCAGGAAAGCTCACCAGCACAGCGACAATTATTACCGCGGCAATGATCAGCCCTGTCGTGCCTTTTACGCTGATGTTCATTCCTGGCAGCATAGGTCAGCAAACCTGCGTCAGCTAAATTGTATTCCTGCCAGGAGTGGTTGTGAATCGGCGAGCGTGCCGCGGGGAGCTACTGGCGCGTCGTTGCCGGACCTTCCGCTGCATCGCCCAGCGGCGGGGCCATCGGCTGCGCCGCATCCGCAGGGATGTCGACAATCGGCAAAGCCTGCTCGAGTGCGACCGCCAGCACCTGGTCCATGGTGTCCACGAAGTGCATCTTCATTGCGCTGCGAAGATTTTCAGGGACCTCGGCCACGTCTTTTTCATTGTCCTTGGGCAGAATGACTTCGAACAGCCCGGCGCGATGCGCGGCGAGTAGTTTTTCTTTCAGTCCGCCGATCGCAAGAACTTTCCCGCGTAACGTTATTTCGCCCGTCATCGCAAGATCGCGGCGAACCGGGATTTTGCTCAATGCGCTCGCAATGGCGGTCGCGATGGTTATTCCAGCCGAAGGGCCGTCTTTGGGAATCGCACCCTCGGGCACATGCACGTGAATGTCAAAGTTGCGATAGAAGTCGCGAGTCAATCCCAGACGCTGCGCGCGTGAGCGGATATAAGACATGGCCGCATGCGCGGACTCCTGCATCACGTCGCCCAGCTTGCCAGTGAGCGTCAGCTTGCCTTTGCCGTCGACCACCGTGGCTTCCGTGCTGAGAATCGAGCCGCCAACTTCGGTCCACGCCAGGCCCGTAACCAGGCCGATTTCGCTTTTCTCGTGAGCGAGGGTATCGCGGAATTTGATAACCCCGAGGAAGTCGGCAGCATTTTCGGCGGTCACCGTGACGTTATAGTTCGTGCCTTCCTTAACCACCTTGCGTGCGATCTTGCGGCAAACGTTGCCGATTTCGCGTTCCAGATTGCGGACACCGGCTTCGCGAGTGTAATTGCGGATCAACGTAACGATAGATTCATCGGTGAACTTAACGTTCTTGGGATTCAGCCCCGCCTGTTCCATCTGCTTCTTGACCAGGAACTGCTTCGCTATCTCGACCTTCTCCGGCTCGGTGTACCCATGCAGCCGCAACACTTCCATGCGGTCCTGCAAAGCCGGAGGAATGGTGTGCATCACGTTGGCGGTGGCGACAAAAAAGACCTGTGAAAGGTCGTATTCGACGTCGAGGTAGTGGTCGACGAACATGAAATTCTGTTCCGGATCGAGCACCTCGAGAAGCGCGGCCGACGGGTCTCCGCGAAAGTCCATCGACATCTTGTCAACTTCGTCGAGCATGAAGACCGGATTCTTGGTTCCGGCCTTCTTCATCATCTGAATGATCTGGCCGGGCAACGCGCCGATGTAAGTGCGGCGATGGCCGCGGATTTCAGCTTCATCTCGCACGCCGCCAAGCGACATTCGCACAAATTTGCGGCCGGTGGCCTTGGCAATGGACATTCCCAAGGACGTTTTGCCAACTCCGGGAGGTCCGACAAAGCAGAGAATCGAGCCTTTAGGATTTTTCACCAGCTGGCGTACTGCGAGAAATTCAAGAATGCGTTCCTTGATTTTCTCCAGGCCATAATGATCTTCGTTAAGGACTTTTTCTGCGCGTGAAATGTTGCGGATTTCTTTGGACCGCTTCTTCCACGGCACTGCCAGCAGCCAGTCGAGATAATTGCGCGAGACCGTCGACTCCGCGGACATCGGCGGCATGGCTTCGAGCTTTTTCAGCTCCTGCACCGCCTTGTCCTTGACTTCCTTCGGCATGCCGGCGTTTTCGATTTTCTTCTTCAGCTCGTCGAATTCGCTTTTTTCGCCGCGGCCAAGTTCTTTCTGAATGGCCTTGATTTTTTCATTCAGGTAATACTCTTTTTGCGCCCGCTCCATCTGCCGCTTCACCCGCGACTGGATGGTGCGGTCCATGTTCAGCTTTTCGATTTCCACGTCGAGAACGTCTCCGATACGGGTCAGACGTTCAGCGGGATCGAAGATTTCCAGCAACTCCTGTTTTTCTTCGATCGAAAGCTGCAGGTTCGCCGCAATCGTGTCCGTCAACTTCGCCGGATCTTCCATGCGCACCGCGGCGATCATGGTTTCGTAATTCAGCGACTGGCAGAGCTTCACATACTGCTCGAAGAGCGAGGTGACCCGCTGCATTGCCTGCTCGGTCTGGGTATTGGTTTCAATCGCATACCGGGCCAGGCGCACAGTCGCCTGCATGAAACCTTCACTGTCGGCGATCTGGAGAACTTTGCCGCGCTCAATGCCTTCGACCAGGACTTTGATATTGCCGTCGGGGAGCTTCAGGCTCTGCACGATGTTGACCACGGTGCCAACCTGATAGATTTCGTTCGACTTGGGCTCGTCGATGCTGGCGTCGTGCTGGGTGGCGAGGAAGATCTTTTTATCCGAGGCCAGCGCTTCTTCGAGGGCGCGCACGCTTGACTCGCGGCCCACCACGAACGGCGTCATCATGTAGGGGAAGATGACCACGTCCCGGATGGGCATCATCGGAAGTTTTCTGGTCTCGAATTTTTCCTTGGCAGTAGTCAATGAAACTCCAAAAGCAGCGATGAGTTGTGAGCTTTGAGCGAACAAGAGCTGATCGCTCGTTGCTCACCGCTCGTTGCTGGGCAAGTTATCCCGCCTTCTCCATCATAGTAAGCGAAACGTTGCGTTTTTCAACCATTTCCCGGGTGACTTCGAACTCTTTTACTTTCTTCTGGCTGGGCAAATGATACATAAGATCCAGCATCAGCTCTTCTAATATCATACGCAATCCGCGGGCCCCGACCTTCCTGACCATAGCCTGGCGGGCGATCGCCCGAAGAGCATCTTCGCTGAATTTGAGGCGCACATTCTCGAATTCGAATAAACGCTGATACTGCTTCACGATAGCGTTCTTTGGACGCGTGAGGATTTCAATCAGGGCAGCCTCGTCGAGCTCTTCCAACACGCCTACAACGGGTAAGCGGCCCACGAACTCAGGAATTAGGCCAAACTTGATCAGGTCTTCCGGCTGGACTGCGCTAAGCAGCTCGTAATTCTGCCTGCCTTCGACAGTGCCGGTAGCAGGAGTTTGCGGTGGCTGTTCTTCTTCAGCTTTAAAGCCGAGGGCTTTCTTCCCGGCCCGCCGTGCTACCACCTTATCCAGCCCTACGAAGGCCCCACCGCAGATGAAAAGTATGTTGGTGGTGTCAACAGGGGTAAATTCCTGGTGTGGGTGCTTGCGCCCACCCTGGGGAGGAACATTGGCGATGGTCCCTTCAAGGATCTTCAGCAAGGCCTGCTGCACGCCTTCGCCTGAGAACGTCGCGAGTGATCGAAGGGTTCTCATCCTTACGGCCGATCTTATCGACTTCGTCAATGTAGATGATTCCGGTTTGCGCGCGGCCTACGTCGCCGTCTGCCGCCTGTAAGAGCTTAAGAATGATGTTCTCAACGTCCTCGCCGACATATCCAGCTTCGGTCAGCGTGGTCGCATCCACGATCGCGAACGGAACGTCCAGCATCCGCGCCAGTGTCTGTGCCAGCAGAGTCTTGCCCGTGCCAGTAGGCCCGATCAGCATGATGTTCGATTTCGTCAGCTCAATGCCATCGTTGGTGCGCTGGCGATTCATGTAAATGCGCTTGTAGTGGTTGTAGACCGCAACCGCCAGCTTTTTCTTGGTTTGCTCCTGGCCGATGACGTACTCGTCGAGGAACGTCTTGACGTCCTGCGGCTTGGGCAGCTGGTTCGGGGTTGTCGCTGGAGGCGTTGCCGCCCGGTCGTCTTCCAATATCGAGTTGCACACCGCCACGCACTCGTCGCAAATGTAGGCACGAGGGTAATCGCTGGGGGAGGAGATTAGCTTGGCAACCGCATCTTGCGACTTGTGGCAGAACGAGCAGCGAAGAATCTCTTCAGTTCCTGTCCTGTTTTTCACTCCGCACCCCTTGAAGACCGCGACCGGCGGCTGCCCTGCCGCCAATCCGAAGGCCGATCATACAGCCTATCTTGTCTTATAGATGATATCGTCAATGATTCCGTATTCCTTTGCCTGCTGCGCATTCATAATGAAATCGCGCTCGACGTCCTTCTCTACCTTGTCCAGCTTCTGGCCGCTGTGCTTAGCCAGCAACTGGTTTGTTATCTCGCGCATCCGCAAGATTTCGCGGGCGTGAATATCAATGTCGGTTGCCTGGCCCGACAACCCGCCCATCGAGGGCTGGTGGATTAAAATCCTCGAATTTGGCAGCGCCAGTCGCTTCTTCGGCTCCCCCGCCGACAGCAACAAAGCTGCCATGCTCGCCGCCTGCCCGATGCAAATTGTAGTCACATCGTTCTTCACATACTGCATCGTGTCGTAAATTGCCATACCGGCGGTAATCGACCCACCGGGAGAATTTACATAGAGCTGGATGTCCTTCTCCGGGTCCTCCTGGGCCAGAAACAGCATTTGGGCGATGACCAGATTGGCGATATTGTCGTCAATCGGCGTACCGATAAAAATGATGTTGTCGCGCAACAGCCGCGAGTAAATGTCATAAGCCCGCTCACCCCGCCCGGTCTGCTCAATGACCATGGGAACCAGCATCATGTGCTCCTTTCTGTCTTGCATGCGCCTTTTGCCACACTCATGCCCGGGTGCTCCGGAAGTTGTTAGGGGATTGAAGCGTTCCGTTTATGCGGACTGACGATACAGGAAATCGAGGGCCTTCTCGTTGCGGATTCTATTCCGGATTCTATCCAGCGCTCCATCACGTGTCAAACGTGCGCGGATGGCGTCCGGCGCCTGATTTGTCTGCTTCGCCAGTGCTTCAATCTCGTGATCAATTTCTTCGTCGCCAACCACAATGCTCTCCTCGTCAGCGATCTTTTCCAGCAACAAACTTGCCTTCACTTCCTGCAAAGCCTGGTCGCGCTGTCCCGCTCTTAGCCGGGCGAAGTCCAGTTTCTTCATGTCTTCGGACTTCATACCCTGGGAAGCGAGAGCGCGCAGCCCCCGGTCCAGCCGAACGTCAATCTGCCGGTCGACCAGAGCCTCGGGTATTTCAAATTCATTGCGCCGAACCAGTTCACCGAGCAATTTGTCTTTGGCTTCACGCTCAGCCTCGCGAAGCCGCTCCTGCTCCATGCCTTCGCGGATCTTTTGCCGGACTTCATCAAGCGTCTTGAACTCTCCTAACTCCTTGGCAAAGTCATCGTTCAGCTCCGGCAGGCTCTTCTGCTTTATGGCAATGATCTTCACCTTGTACGCAAAAGTCTTGCCGCGAAGCCGCTCGTCTGAAAAATCTTCGGGATAGCGAACGTCGAAACTACGCTCGTCTCCAGGGTTCGCGCCGCGCAGGTTCTCGGTAAACTCCGGCATGGTGTTCTTGCCGCCGATTTCGACCAGGACTTCATCCATGTGAACCGGCTTCATTCCGGGCTCGTCGGGTTTGGGAACTCCGTCGAGCGACGCCTGAGCGTAATCACCGTCGGCAATGCTTCGGCCTTCGACCGGAGAGAACGCTGCCTTCTGCTCCTGTAGAGCTTTCAGCGCGTCTTCCACTTCCTGTTCACTCACCGAAATCGCCGGGTGCTCGGCCCGCAGTTCCTTGTAGCCTTCGACCTTGATCTCGGGCATGACTTCGAAGCTGGCCTTGAAACGCATCGGTTCGCCTTGGTGGGCGTGCAGATCGGTCACGCGAGGCTGCGAGATCGGAATAAGTCCGAGGCGCTCGGTTTCTTTTCGGAAGTACTTGGGCACAAGCGCATCCATTACGTCGTTCTGAATATCCTGCGCAAAGCGCTGGCGAATAATGGACGCAGGAGCATGGCCGCTTCTGAATCCCGGAATGCGTGCGACCTTCTGATATTTCTGGATCAGGGTGTCGGTTTCGCGCGAGATATCCTCGACCGGTATTTCGATCTCAAGCTCGCGTTTAGTGCTGGCTGCGGTTTCGGTTGGGCTCACGGTTTCCTTCAGTTCGCAGGTTGAAGTTTAGCAAAAGCCGTCGTGCGTCGTTCGTCGCGCGTCGTGCGCCAAAGCCGAACACGGCTGCCACACAAACCGGAGCCGGACATAAGATTTTGACTCCAGCGTACGACGCAAGACGTGCGACGTACGACGTATTTTATTGAAATCTAGCGTAACGACGTACGACGCCTTTTCCTATTCCACCGGTGCGTAATACCCGTTGCGGCTTCGCACCTTCAATCCTTTGTGCAAAGCGGTGATAGCTATGGCGCGGTACCGGCCATCGTGCGCAAAATTCTCAGGGCGATACGAAAGCTCGTACTGGCTCCGCAAATCATCCTGAATTTGCGCGAATGCGTTCGCAACCTCTGAAAGCTGGAAGGGCTCAAATGCCCGTCCACCAGTGGCCTCTGCGATTCGCCGCAGAACTTTGTCGCCGCCCCCTCCGCTGGGAAAATTCGTGCTGATCGTGTAAACAATCGTGTTCGCACGCAGCGCCATCTCGATGGCTTCTTCGCGGGTCGCATGGCTGGCATTGTCGTCGCCATCGCTCACCAAAATGATGGCCCGGCGCACAGAACTGGCTTGCGGCGACTTCAATAGCTTGTCACGGCAGGCGTAAAAAAGTGCGTCGTACATGGCGGTACCGCCCCCCGGACGCAGCGCACGCACTCCCTTCGCCAGCAAATCTGTCTTGTCCGTGAAGTCCTGTGTGACTTCAGGCGTAACGTCGAAGCCGATGACGAAGGCCCGGTCGTATTTCGGGCGAATAGTCTGGTTCAGAAATTCGATTGCCGATTCCTGCTCGAATTTGAAACGGTCGCGAATTGAATTGCTGGCGTCCACCAATAAACCAACCTGCAAAGGCAGATCAGTTTCGCGGCGAAAGCTGCGGACGTTCACAACCGGCTGCTGATCATCCAGCACCGAAAAGTCTTTACGCGTGAGATCTTTCACATAATGGTTGTGTTTGTCGGTCACCGTAAAGACGACGCTGACCTCATTCACAGGCACGCGAATGGTTGTGCCGCCCTGATCGATGACATCCGGGCTTCCAGTGTCCGCTGACTTTGACCCTGAGTCTGAATTGCCAGTGGGCGCGCTCGTAGACGTGCTTGCCTCGGAATCAGGCGTCGAAGACTTTGACTGCGGAGTCGCCGCGGGAGCTTGTGCTTGGGAAGGCCGAGGCGATGCCTTGGGCTGATTCACCGCTGAAGGCGCTGACGGCAGTTCGTCTGCGCTCTGCGTCCACGAGGTTACTGCGCACGTGATCAGCAGCGGCAGCCAAACAATACGGAAGAAGTGGAACAATTTCACTGAGGTCATTATATCTGTAACTGGACCACTGAACTTAACCCAGAAGGCGCAAAAACTCGCTGAGCTGTTCCGGAAGCGGAACCGAGAACTTTATGGACGCGCCGTCGCGTGGATGCGCAAATTGCAGCTCGGCCGCGTGCAGAAAATTGCGATTGAGTGAGAGGGGCTTGGCAGAGTTGCCAGCAATTTCGCGCGGTGCGCCATAAAGACTGTCGCCCACTACCGGATGCCCCAACGATGCCAAGTGCACCCGGATCTGATGCGTGCGCCCGGTCTCGATTTTCAATTCCATTAGCGCGAACTTCCCGTACGGTGAATCGATGCGGCTCTGAACTTCATAATGCGTGATCGCCTCGCGGCCACCGGTGCGATGCGTGGTCATGCGAATCCGACGGATGGCGTCACGGCTGATCGCGCTCGCGATGGTTCCGCGATCTTTCTTCGGCCAGCCGTGAACCAGGGCAATGTATTTTTTTTTGACTCGGCGTCCGGAAAACTCGGCCGCCAATTTACGATGCGCACTGTCGTTCTTTGCCACTACGATCAGCCCGCTGGTTTCTTTATCCAGCCGATGCACAATCCCGGGCCGCAACTCGCCTCCTACATTCGAAAGCGCGCCAAAGCGGTGCATCAGCGCATTTACCAGGGTCCCGCGATTGCGCTCGCTTTCGGTCGAGCCTGCGCCCGCATGAACCATCATTCCCGCAGGCTTGTTAACGACGGCGAGGTCGTCATCTTCGTAAACGATTTCGAGCGGGATGTCTTCAGCAATCGCACGCAGAGGTGGTCTTTGTACTTCGCCGGCAATCTCAATTTGTTCGCCGCCGCGAAGCTTCAGCGAAGCTCGAGCCGGGCTTCCGTTAATCAAAATATTTTCGCCTGAAATAAGTTGCTGCACCCGGGAACGGCTGATATCAGGGATCTGCGAAACCAGAAATTGGTCGAGACGTTGGCCGGCGTGTTCGGGTGTGACGGCGATGATTTTCTTGCCTGACATCGGTTGTATGCCGAAATGCGCGGCGAACCGCGAAGGGCACGGCTTACACCGCACCGAAATCTTCTGTGTGGATTGTAATGGCACGACTGCAAGTCCCGCCCTCCCCGCTCTAGCGAACAGCAGGGTTAAGTTATGACGCGGCGAAAAAGGCCATGGTCGGAATTCAGGCAGCGATGAGTTACCGCACAGTTGCTGAAACGAGGGCTACTTTCGACGCGGGCCGCAAATACCAGATGATCCCTCCGGTAAGGACTAGACCAATCGCAATCAACTGAGTCCCAGTCAGCAATCCGCCAAAATATGGGCCTCCGCGGCCGGGGTCGCCGCGCAGGAACTCAAGCAGGAAGCGCGCAATTCCGTACAGAAACAAGTAAGCCCCGAAGATTTGCCCGTCGAATTTCTTGCGCGACAACATCCAGGTAAGCATTGCAAAAATAATCAGCTCCACCGCGGACTCAAACAACTGTGTCGGCTCCAACGCCTGGCCCAGAGGCGTGCCCACATACTGCGCCGCCAGTGGATTCGTGAAAGTCACGCCCCAGAAGTGGGTGGTCGGTTTCCCGAAGCAGCAACCTGCCGCGAAGCAGCCAAGTCGCCCGATGGCGTGGCCCATGGCGAGTCCAGGCGCGAATGCGTCACAGGTAGCCAGCGCAGGCATATGGTGCCGGCGAAGGAACCACGCAGCTACGATCAGCGCCGCAATCAGCCCACCGGAAAAGACGCCACCCGCCTGCAGCGTCGAGAGACTGAATATCTCGCGCGGGTGCTCCATGTATGTATGCCAATCAACCAGTATGTAAAGAATCTTCGCGCCGAGAATGCCCGCCAGCACCACGGCAATACCGAAATCCCAAGCGTTCTCAGCCTTGATCCCCTGCTTTTCAGAATTACGGACGCTGATCCAAAGCCCAACCAGCACACCCAAGGCAACCAGCACGCCATAAGTAGGAATGCCAAAACTGCCGATATGAAAGAGACGAGGGAACACTAGTTAGTTGGATGCGCGATGGTGATGAAAGCTGCTGTCCCAGTTTACCTCAGGGGCAAGCGAGACGCGTGATGAGTGGAATGGGGATTTTTCGCCAACAATCATCATAAAATGATGTCCACGCGCAGGTTAGCCACAAACAGTGGGGAAGGACGTGTTCAACAATCTCCGTTTTCTCGAAGGAGTCCTTTTAATATTAGGAGCAGTCGGCTGCTTGACGTTCTGGGCACGCACTCGCTTCTGGCTGCCAAAGTATATCCATGTGTTCGCGGCCATCGGCCTAATCGTTGGTGCGCTGAGCGTGTGGGCTTCGCCAGCAGACGCGCCGATCAAACGACACGGGTTGATTGCTTGCATATTGTTGGCGCTCGCCCTCCCAGCAATGATCTACGCTTACTTCATTCTCCACGGTGGGCAGCATGTGGCGTTCAACCGCCGTTTTTCAAAGTCTGCCCCATGCCCATTTTGCCGAAATCCAGTAAAGACGTTGCCGTGCGACGCTCAAGAGATGTTAACAACCCAGTTCGCTGAGTCGGAATGTCCCCATTGCAATCACCCGCTCGCATAATCGGCGATAGCACAAGCTTGCGCCATTTCTTCGCCGGGAGCCGGGGTTTTGAGTGATATGGGGATTTATCAACAACCACAGTGCTGAAAGTAACGTGGACGCTAGGATGCGCTCTACGTACCATTTGAACATGGGCTGGGGCCTTATCAACGCGGTTTGGTTTCTTGCTCCTATTTTCCTCGTATGGGGTTGGGTGCAATATCTGCGTCTTCCGGATCGTTCGACTTGGCGTTCGCACGCAAGCGTCGTCGGACTGTCAATGCCGCTTTTAAGTTTGATTCTCGGCCTTGTGGATCGGATACTGGCTCACCCAGTCATTGGGCCTAGTAGCTTCACTCCGGCACCGCGATTGAGTTCGGTGGTTGTGTGGCTTCCAATTGCGGGAACGGTCGTCAGCCTTGCTGGTAGGCCGCGTTTGATCCTGCCTATTATTTGGGCCTCTGTCGGAACCGTACTGTTCTGGTACGGAATAACGCTGCCTTGAGCCAGCGTACATGTAACTGTTGTAATCATCCGATTGCACAAGTGTGCGCTTTTTATTCGTGGGCTATTATCCGAGATGAAGAACCGGATGCGCGAATGAGCGCCTGTCCGGGTCTGTGCGGGGCGATCAGCAATGATCGTCCTTAGCGCGATCGTCAACTAACAGCCCCGGAATACGTGCGCTCGCGGACAAAGTTCTGCTCTGGATTGCAAGCGTTATCAAACGCCAGCTCACGTTTCTGGGGCAACCCCGACCTTTCGAGCACCGTCAAAATTCAGTCAACGAAATCGACGCGACTCAATTAGCTCACTGCGCCCTGCCAAATCGAGAGTCGCACTCTTACTTGTACCCGCAGTTCCTTCTCTTCACAAAGCGGCCAAGTATCACTGCGCTGTCCCGCTTGGAAATGCCAGTGATGGAGGTGTCTGCAATGATGAAATCAGTACTGATCGCGGACGACCAGGAAGTTATCCGTCACATGCTCTGTTTGATATTCGCTTCTCAGGCCGATTTCGAAGTCTGCGGAGAAGCGGAGAATGGGCAAGAGGCTGTCGAAATGGCCCAGATACTGCACCCGGACTTGATCATGCTTGATCTTTCGATGCCTGTGATGAACGGCATAGAGGCGGCATGTGCGTTGAAAGGATTGATGCCCATGACACCCATTATTGTGTTCAGCGATTACAGCGATGTGTTCTCCGAGCGCGAAGCTCGTAAAACGGGAGTTGCTGGACTCATATCGAAAACCGAGGGTCTTTCAGCGCTAGTCGAGAAAGCGCGTGCTGTAGTTCACGCGGCCGCGGCTTGAAATGGCGCAGCCACGGTTGTCCTCAGCATAATTTCTGTTATCAGGCGCGGTTTCACTGTTTGGCGCGGGCGACTCAGCAAGTTTAGAAGCGCGTAAAGCGCGTAAATAAGGTAAATAAGACTGATGGCTGAGGGCTGACAGCTAGAAAGCCGACCCACTAGACCGTGTGACGGGCCGAGAATGAACCGTCGGTAGACGTATGGAGCCCTCCGCGACCCTTTAGGCCTCTCCGCATGGCGGAGCATGGCACACCGGATCTAATTTCGAGTCGGGCCCCGTTCATTCAAGCATTGGTTCAAAAATCGGTGACCGCCATCACCAACCTTGCAGGTCGGCTTACATTTGCGATGCTAGGCAAAGTCCAGCAACTTCGCAAGGGGGGAGAGCGAAAAAGATGGTACCAAGGTTGCATTCCAGCCCTGCAATAGCCAGCCACGGATTTACACAGATTTTTGCGGACTTTAACTAAAATTTAGTTCGGTCCGTGATAGTCCGTGCAACCCGTGGCAAGTTTCTATTTGCTTTGCGGGCGGCTGGCCGGAGGAATGATTCCATTCATCCGCAGATATTCCACCATCTGGCCGTAATGATCGAATGGATGCGCAGTGGAGAAGGCCCCAACGCCCAAACGGGTCGGCTTCATTCCAAACAAGGAAACCTCATCCAGTGCGTTCTTGTCGTTGATCGAAGCGACCGCCTTATGCAGATAAGCAAAGGAGTCCTTGAGAAACTTCATAATTTCCGCTTTGCTCTTGACCGAGTCGGGGCCATTCTCGCCGCCAACATCGATCGGTGGTTTCTCATTCAAGATGGTCGACCCGAAGATGTAGTTGACCGCCGCCACGTGTTTCACTTGTTGAGCAAACGTCCGGACCCCTTTGAACTCACCGGCGGTGGGAGCGAACGAATACTTGTCTTCGGGCATGGCGTCGGCAGCGCCAATAAACTCGGCAGAACCTATGTCGAGAATCGCATTGATGGCTTCGCCCTGAGTTTTAGCCGGCGCCATGGCCATCTGGCTAAACGCGGACACTGAACAACCAAGAACAACAAAAATCCCTAACAGCAACTTCGCATTACGCATGTTGCTTCTCCTCGGTTTGAAATTATCTTGCCCCAGATAGGTAGTGCCGCAAATCAATCGGCGCTCACAGAGGGAGCGAGCTCGGTTTCTCCGAAAGTGAGCCGATAGCGTCGTACCGCAGCTAGGCCTGCGATCAGTGCTATTGCGGAACAGAGCATTGTAGTTGGTACGCCGACTTTTGTCGCCAGCGCACCCCAGCCGGCGCTCCCCAACGCCATTCCGCCTTGTAGCACCAGCAGATACATGGAGATCGCGCGCGCCCGCATCCAGCTTGGAGTCATGATTTGCGCCGCCACGTTCAGGCAGGCAACAATTCCGATCCACGCCATACCCGCTACGAATAATACGATCGAAAGCCAGACGAATGCCTGGATCCTCCCGGCGGCAAACGTCGCCAGCGCGAACAAAATAATCGCTCCGACCACCAGGGCATCGACAGATAGCCTCATCCGGAGCCTCGGCAGCACGCCGGCTCCGGCCAACGCTCCAAGACCAAACACCCCGAGTAGCAGGCCGTATCCCGACGCGCCGTACGGACGCGCGATGACCGGCAGAAGCGCCAGCAAAGAACTTGCGGCCGTACTGAATGTTGCCGTCCGAATCAAAACGCAATGCACCATCGGAGCCGAGCGCACGTAACGCAGGCCCGCAATCATCGACTCACTTAAGCGTCCGGCCGCCGCGCGTTCATAGCTCGGCCGCTTCCAGCGATACAAGAAAAGAATTACGCCGGAGAAGCCGAGCGCATTCATCAGGAACGCGACCCCTGAATTCGTGGCCGCGATTATGAAACCGCCAACGGCCGGCCCGACGGCACGCGCAACATTAAACGCCGCTGAATTGAGCGCAACTGCATTGGCATGGTTTTGTGGAGACGCCACTTCGGGCGTGATGGCCTGCCACGCGGGATCATTGATGACCGCACCCAGGCCGAGAAGAAACGTGAATAGCACCAGCAGCCAAGGAGTGACGTAGCCCAGCAGGGTCAGTATCCCGAGCGTTCCCGCAGCCGCAACCATCCAGGCTTGAGTGACCAAAAGGAAGCGGCGGCGATCAACCATGTCAGCCAGTGCGCCGGCCGGCAAAATCACCAGGAAAACCGGGAGCATGATCGATGCCTGGACCAATCCCACCATGAACGGCGATGTGGTGAGCTGGGTCATCAGCCACGCCGCCCCGACCATCTGCATCCACTTGCCAATGTACGAAATGACCGCGGCAATCCAGAGAGAGCGAAATAGGGGCTCGCGCAAGGGTGCGAGCGCTGAATGGCTTGCCTGAGTGCGGAGGCCAGGCGAAGACGCGCGTAGGAAATCCGCCATCAGCTCGCCCGAATCTCGGCAGGCGATGGAAGCACGGCCCGAAATGGCCACTCGCGATTACGCCACGCCCGCAGCATGTAAATGATCAGTCCAACTATAAGAATAACGGCGGCGTACCGAATCTCCTTGAGCGAATCGGGACGTTTGATCACGATGTAGGTGAATCCAACAATCGCCAGAATGGCCGGAAGCGGATACAGCCACATGCGAAAGGGACGAGGTAGGTCTGGCCGTCGAATGCGCAACACGATTATGCCCACGGCCTGCACCAGGAATTGCAGCAGGATCCGAATTACCACCAGCGCGGCGATCACGTCGGCGAGCCGGAAAAAACAAAACAGCACCGCCACGCTCCCGAGCGCCAACAGCGAAATATGAGGAAAATGATACACGGGATGGATGCGTGCAAGAACCTTGAAGTAATTGCCGTCGAGCGCCGCGGCGTAAGGCACGCGCGAGTAGCCCAGAATCAGAGAGAAAACCGAGGCGAAGGCCGTCAACATGATTAAAGCGGTAATCAGGTTCGCCGCCCAGCCTCCGTAAATGCGCTGCATGAACGTGGAAAATACGTAGAGCTTATTGTCGGACTTCGCCGCAGCAATAACTTCGTGCCAGTCCACCACACCCAGAACGCTGATGTTCATCAACAGATATAGACCTGCAACCAGCAGAATGGATAGCAGGACAGCGCGAGGGATGGTCCTCCCCGGATCCTTGAGTTCGTCCCCGAGGAAGCAGACGTTGTATGCGCCCCAGTAATCGTAAGTTGCAATCAGCATGGCTGACCCAAGGCCGAACCAGAAGTTGCGGGTCAAAGAAAACGCTCCGGGCGGGAAGCTTAGGGCTTGCGCGCGATTGAAGTGAGTGAGTCCGGCGATAATGATCCAGGCAATAGTACCCATCACAAAAAGCCACAGAAATTTCGAGATGAATCCGATCTGCGTGATTCGCCGGTAGAGCAGCAGCATGGCGATGAGCACAATTCCGATAGCCAGAAATGTTGTGCCCGCGACTACCCAACCCACGCGCAAAGGGCCAAGCAGCGGCAGTTGCACGCTCCACACTCGCGTGGCGTATTGAGTTTCGAGGCTGGGTAAGAGGTAGGCGGTGTATTTTGCGAATCCGATGGCGCCGGATGCAATCGAGAGTGGTGCGCTGAACGAAAGTTGCCAGATGAAAAGAAACGAGACCAGTTTGCCCAGGCGTTGTGGGCCGTAGATTTCGCGCAGATATTGATATGACCCGCCTGATCCCGGCATGGCTGCGCCCAGTTCGGCCCAGACCAGGCCGTCGCAGATCGCGAGCACCGCACCTATGACCCAGCCGAGCAGCGCCTGCGGTCCGCCCATAGCCGCAACCACCAGCGGCATGGTGATGAACGGCCCCACCCCGATCATGTCGATCATGTTCAGCGCAGTGGCCGTGCCCAGGCCAATGCCGCGAATCAGCTTGGGGGATTCGGGTTGGGATGTCTGATCCACTTAATGTTTCGGCGTTGTCATTCCGAAACCGCTTTAGCGGTGAGGAATCTGCTTTTCGTCGGGAACCAGCAGGTTCCTCGTCGCTTCACTCCCCAGAATGACAAGGGTTAAAATTTTGAGGCAAGAGCACAAGATTGTTTACAGAAGAAAATCTGTTTCCAGTCCCACTTTTTAGGTCAATGTCTTTTAACCACTAATCACTAGCCACTAACCACTATCTCGCGCTCGCCAGATTCACAAACAACCTGATCGCTCCCGGCACTCCTGCAGGCAACTGACGGAAAAAAGCATACCCGGTGTAGATATAAATTCCTTTCCCATACTTCGCGACCAGCAGTCCACCTTTCTGATCGGGTTCGCCGGGATCATGACAAGCCAGCAACGGTTTGAAGTGCTCGTCCCACGTGCCCATGAAATAAAGACCCCGCTCCTGCACCCAGCCGTCGAAGTCCTTTTGCGAAATCTCGTTGGGAGAATGGAAAATTGGATCGTCAGGCGCAAGCACCGTGACCGGAGCTTCTTCGACCGAAACCCTCGCGCGGCTCAGTTCCGCTGGATAAGGCGTGAGGTGCGCGCTGTTGAAATCGCCCACGTCATTATTGTTTTGCACCACCAGCGTTCCGCCGTTCGAAACAAATTCCAGCAGCTTCTGGTTGTTTTTGACCACCGCGGGCTGGGTTTCATACGTGCGTACACCCAGCACGATGCTTCCATACGGCGACAAGTCCTCACTGGCGACCTTGTCCGCGGGAATCAGCTTTACGTTCATCCCAATCTGCTGAAGCACGGTGGGAATATCATCGCCCGCACCCATCACGTAGCCGACCTTCAGATCTTTCGGGACTTTTACATCCACAATGCTGACGTGCTGCACCGCCGGCTGATAAAAGTAGAATGAGCCGAGGTCTTCACGGGTGATGAGCGTGTATTGCTCGGAGTAAGACTTACCAGCGGCTTCTACCGCCGCCTGTACATTGGCGCGGCTCTCTTTGAGATTTCCGGGAAATACCTGGATCTCGGCTTCATTCTGACCGCCGCGTTTGGGAACGCTGACATTTGATTTGGCCGGCTCGGCGCGCCAGCCCTCCGGCATTTGCAGCCCCAACGTTCCACTCGATGGAGATGCCAACGTGGAGCTCACACCAACTTTCACACTTCGCGCCGCTGCGCCTGAGACTGGAATAATCTGCTCGCCTGGTTCGAGCGCAACCGAAGCTGCCGGAGTAATTGCCAGTTCTCTTTTCCGTGGCACGCCGCGCTCATCAACGAACGGCACCACAACCTGCGCGGATGTTCTTCCTTGCGGGATCTCGTTTTTTCCTTTTCTTAGGAAATCGGGCAATGGAGAATGCAGTCCGCGACGTCCGCTGATTTCGTATTCGATCTTTGCATCCAGAGGTGAAGGCGGCAGGGCAAGCGTCTGATATTGCCCCTCAAACTGGTTGACCGGTTCCGTCTCTGGATTGGCGCGGTGCCAATAAGGACGAGTTAGAGGCGCATCCTCAGGGACCACCACAAGGAAGTTGGCGTAGTAGTCTTCGCCGGGTCCTATCGTCGCCTGGTCCGCGTGGGATTTTTTCGCCCAGTCCTGGCTGAGTGCGGCATTTTGGATTGTCAGCCAATACTTGGAGCCGTTATGCAGTTTGGCAATCACTTCGACTTGAGATCCCGGCGATACATTTGTGAGCGCATTTTTCTCGGTGGGCAGAGAAGCGGAAGGTCCTTGCGCAGGCGCGACGGTCGCTTCGACTGTGACGTTCAAGGCCAGGTTGAGCGCAGTTTCGGCTTCATCATGTTTCTCAGAGAAGTACAGCCCGAGCATTTGTTTTTGCGCATCGGACAAATCGCTTTGCTCAACCAGCGCAGTTACCGATTCGATATGCGCGGCCAGGCTCGCCAGCCCGCCGACGCTCTCGCCGATCTCCCCTGCGGCCTTGCTCAACTCCGGACGAAGCCATGGCACCTGCTTCTCGTAATCGCCAAGCCTTGCTGCCAATCCCGTCAGCGTCGTATCGATCCCATCGAAGAAATCTTTTTCGTGCCCGCTTGCGTCCGTCGTCTTCGGCACCGTCGAATCCGCCAGCTTGTAAAACGCGTAGCGCGGGCGGGAGGGGAAGCTGATGTCGCCGAGTCCTTGCGATTTCTGATGACGCAAGCCTTCGATCGCAAACTGAAAGTACGGCACACCCAGCACCGAGTCGTCTTCGCCGGTGTTCAGTTTGACTGACCAATTTTCATCGGCGCAGGTGCTGGCGCCGAATCCGCAGACGTTGCCGACGTACAGCTTCTTCGGTTGCCAGGGCTGCAAGCCTTCCTTGATTTGCTCAGGAAAACGGTTCGCATCGCCGGCGGCGCGGAAAGCTTCTTTAGTAAGAATTGCCGATGCCTGATGGTGTCCATGGCCGTCGTGATCGGTGCCGGAAAACCGCGCGATCAGCACATCGGGACGAAACTCGCGAATCACCCGCACCATGTCGGCGAGGGGAACGTCGTGGCCGCCCCACTTTTGAAACGTTTCTTCCGCTGTCTTCGAATACCCGAAATCAGCCACCCGCGAGAACCGCTGATCGACTCCGTAGTATTTGTCCGATGCCAACTGCTCGAGCGTACGCAGAACTCCCAGCTTGTCGAAAAGATCAGTACCGAGTTCGTTCTGGCCGCCTTCGCCCCGAGTCAGCGTCATCAACAGCGCATGCACGCCTTTGCCACGCGCTTCGAGCGTAAGTACGCCGCCGTCTTCGTCATCGGGATGCGCGGTAACCATCATCAAACGTCCGGTGTTCTGTAAGCGGCGCAGCTCTTGCTTCAGCGCGGCAGTGCCGGTGTCCTGCGGCAAGGGATCGAGGTAGGACTGAGTGTCCGCAGATTTTGGCGAGGATTCCGCCGGAGCTGGTGCCTGCGCGAAGCCGCAGGCGAGTACCACAAACATTATGGCGGCAGTTTTGAAGACTGCTGTCGTAGGCCGGATCTCGTCAATTTGCATAAATATATGGGACTTCGGCGTGCGGCAGAAGGAAGCAACAAATCTTAGACGGAGAAAACTCCGGAAACTTCGAGCATTGTACAGAATTGGGCGCTTATGCGGCGTCTCCAACCAGCGCGTCATCTTTCACGCCGTGAATCGAAACCTTGACCCAACGATTCGGTTGATGTGCCCCCTGCAATCGAAGCTTCAGATAATTCTCCGTAAGCGCGTTCGTATACTGGGCACGAACGGGAAGGGCACGGCTTTCAGCCGTGCCGAACTCCGGTGGAAGTGAGTTTGTCGGCACGACTGCAAGTCGTGCCCTTCCAGAAGTTGCTCTACCCAGAGTTTCGCTCCCGCCACCACTCTCCAGCGTGATTGCCTCTAATTCGCGTCCAACGAACGAGCGCATGAACGCGAGCTTCTTTTCCGCCGCCAGCTCCCGCAGGATTCGATTGCGCTCCCGCGCAACATGCACCGGAACCTGGTCAGACATAACCGCCGCCGCTGTCCCCGGGCGCGCAGAGAAAGTAAACACATGCAGATAGCTAAACGGCAGGTCTTCGATCATGCGCCGCGTCTCTGCAAACTCCGCCTCAGTTTCACCGGGGAAGCCGACCATGACGTCCGCGCCGATCGCAGCCGGGGGCATAGCCGTTCGAATCTTTTCAATCTTCTCGCGATAGTGCCAGGGACGATATTTGCGATGCATGCGCCGCAATACCGCATCGCTTCCAGATTGCATTGGGACATGTGCGTGCTTCGCGATGCGCGGCGACTCGGCCATCAGGCGGATGAACGAATCCGTCCAGTCCATAGGTTCTACAGAAGAGACGCGGAGTTTTTCGAGCGACGTCTGCTCCAAAATGGCCCGAACCAGGTCTTCCAGTTTCGCCGGACGCTGGTCTGGTTCAACTTCACTCGCCGCAATTCCGCCCCGCTGAGAGTTCAAGTCCCGGCCCCAGCGTCCGAGGTTGATTCCCGAAATCACAACCTCGCGATATCCGGCACACACGAGCTGATGAACTTCGCGTAGCACCTCGTTCGGTTGCAGTGAGCGGCTATGTCCCCGGAGGAAAGGAATGATGCAGAATGAGCACCGGTTATTACATCCGTCTTGAATCTTGAGATTTGGACGCGTGCGTTCGTTGGCCGAATCGAAAACCGGAGCAGCCAGCAACCGGGTGTGCGCAAAAATATCGGAGACGAAGATATCCGCGCCCGGTTCGTTGCCGTCTTGCTTAATGCTCAGGTCACTGAGCGGCACGAACGTACCATTTCTATAATTGTCATTCTCCAGCGACTTTCCCAGGGCGATCTCTGCCAGGTTGGACTTGTGTGAGTTACCGACCACGCTAGTAACCCCACTAAGCTGCGCGATTTCGTGAGGCGCCCTCTGTGCGTAACATCCGGTAACCACCACTTTACAAGTGGGATTGCTTCGTCGCACCCGGCGAATAGCTGCGCGCGCATCCTGTTCAGCTGCGGCGGTTACAGCACAAGTATTTAGAATTACCCATTGCGCCGTGGCTGGGTTACTAGCGCGTTCGTGGCCTCGTTCCCGGAACTGTTGCTCAATAGCGGCGCCGTCCGCCTGGGTGGCGCGGCACCCGAAATTTTCTATATAAAAGCTTGCCACGGAACTATACTAGCGTATATACATCGCAGTAGTGCGATGCGGACTGCGCTGATTTAGGCAGTGGAGCAGTGAGGTTTTATGCGGCGCAGAATTTTGTTGGTCGATGACGATGTCACCGTCCTGCTGACCCTCAAGGCTGTTCTTGAACTGCACGAGTTTGAAGTTCAGACGGCGAGTTCAGCGGCCGACGCTGTGAAAAAGCTAGCGTCCGGCGTTTATGAAATGGTCATTACCGATGCGCGCATGGAAACCGACGATGCCGGCTTCCACGTGATTCGAGCCGCGCGCCAGCAAGCTTACAGACCCGCAACCGCCCTGCTTACCGCTTACCCTCCTCCCAACGCCGATTGGAAAAACAATGGAGTGCAATCACTGCTGGTGAAGCCGGTAGGCACACAAGACCTGCTGCGCCAGATCGAGGCGCTGCTGGTGCAACAGCAGGATGAAAAGCAAGCCCTCGAACGCGCACGAGTCGTTACAGAAGCGCTGCCCAAAGAAAACCGCCAGAAGGCCAGCTAGACTTTGCGGTTCCGGATCTCGCCACGTTCCCTGTAGCCGAGCCACAACCTCAGGAACTCAAGCGCTAGCCGCCTGACGCCGTTCCCGGAAACATTCCCTGCAGAATATCGGCCGTCCCTGGGTTGGGCGGAAGGGAACGGTGGTTTCCTTCCCGCACTGCGAACAGACGGCATTGGTTTCAATTTTAGTTCGCGGCGGCCGCGGCACGGACGCCCCGAAAACGGAAACCCGTTTCGTCTTGCATGATTTGCAGCGCTTGGGTTCGTTGCGGAATTGCTTGTCGTGGAAGAAGAGTTGTTCCCCGGCGGTGAAAACGAAATCGCTGCCGCAGTCAATACACTTCAGAATCCTGTCCTGGAATTCCATTGCGAGCTCCTTTGGCCCAGCGCATCGCGATCACACCATTGCGCAAGCTCACGCGAATGCGCGTTTCTTGCCCCCTTGAATGATCTACAACCCTGGGTTCGGCCCGCCGCACGGGGAAGTGTGCGGGTACTTCAACTAAGCCCTGCAAGGAACGTCAATGACTGCGCAGCCGATCAGCTCGGTTCAGAAGGTTGGGCCACAGCCCAAGCAACGAAAACTACACCCCTAAAACCGGTCCTGTGCGATTCGTCAGTTATTGCAAGATAGACACTCAAAGTCAAGGATTATGTGGAAGAATTTGGCTTTCTCGTCCCCGAAACGGACGCAATCAAAATGCCAGGCGCAGAGCAAGCTGCAGTTGTCGAGGCGCGTAAGCATTGGTTGCTTTCATGAAATTGGTCGGTACCTGGTAATAAGCAGGGAAGAAGTTGATTCCAATATGCTTAGTGCCGTATGCGAATCGGGCAGCATTGCTCATCAAACCGTCATCGGTGATCTGAAATCGGCGATTAACCCGGTTTAAAAGATTGAAGGACTCGGCGGTGAATTCCAGCTTATAGCCATTCCTCGCGAACAGCCTGCGGGCAATCCTCATATCGGCGCTGGCGTAGTTCGGGCCCACGAATGAGTTGCAGCGAACGCCGGGAATCCGATCATTGTTGCTGTTGCCGTCCTGATTTGCATCGCCCGCGACTTCGGCATTTATGGGACGGCCGCTGCCCGCGGTGACGACACCGGAATTTTTCCATCCTTTGCTTATTTTTCCCAGCCAGCCCCGGCCACCATCCAGTGCGCGCGGTTCATAAATCCAGGAAAGTACGAACCGGTTGCGCTGATCGGTGACGCTGTTGCCTCGCTCTGAGCTCGGCGAATATGAATTCTGCACGGTCGCCGGGCGGTTGGCGACAAGGGCGTCCTGACCGTCATCAATGGCGTGGGCGTACGTATAACCAACACGGAAATACAGCCCGTGCGTCATCTGCCGACGAAGTGAGATGGTTGCGCCGTGATACACGCTCGACGCCTCACTTTCAAAAACGTTGATCGCACCCAGTTGCGAAATTGGCCGGGTCAATGGATTGATGCACGGCGGAAACGGGCAACTCAGGGTACGAGTGAACTGCCAGTCGGCAAACGTAGCGACAGAACCATAACCCAGCAGATTCACTCCTGAAGAATCGAGGATCGGATATTGAACATTCGTAGGGGGCGGCAGGTTCACGTCGCGAGCCCGGATCAGGTTCTGCCCGTGCACAAACGTGTATGAGACCTCGGCCACTATACGCGTCGCAACTTCCTTTTCCAGCGTGAGGCTGGCCTGGTGAACTTCGGGCGTACGGAAATCATGAGCGAAGGCCGAGATCTCGCTTTCTGCATAAGGCACAAGATTCGCCGGAACCGCACAAGAACTGGCCAGCGGTGTGCACCTGACCACCGCTCCGCCCGCCCGGCCTGATTCCGCCGAACCTGAATTCTGCGAAACCCGGAACTCCTGAATGACCTCATTGGAGAACTGGTATGGAGCACGGTATCGTCCCCGGGCCTGAGCAAAGAATGCATTATTGTTGTCGCCGCCGTCGACAAGATAGCTGGTCTGGAATCCGCGAATCCCCCCAAATGAAAGGTCCCCGTTCGAGGTCGAATTTTGCCCGCGCGGGTCTGGCGTGACTCCGGGAATAAGCAAGGTCAAGTCGGTAAACCGGCGCCCATTAAGCGGAAGGTTGAGAATGGCGCGCTCATCTACCACCGACGAGACGCCCCGCGGCTCGTTTTCCACCATCTTGGCTTCCGCTGAAACCGTAATACTTTCGTGCGCACCAGCAATTGTCAGCTTGAAGTCAATCTCTGTAATTCCGCCGACATTCACGCGTAGGTCAGGACTCAATTGAGGAGACATGCCGTCCGCGGATGCGCGAGCTGAATATCCGCCGGGTGGCAGCAACTCGAAGCCGAAACGGCCCCCGCCGTCTGAGATCCGCTCGTATCGAAGCCCGGTCGCATTGTTCACCAACACAATGCTGGCGTGCGGAATCCGTGCATTAGACAGATCGAAGACCGTGCCGTGGATGGCGCCGGTCGAAACATCCTGCGCGACGCAGGGCAGGGCAAGTGCAACAGTCGCAAACCAGACAATGACTTGGCGCATGGGTCCACTCCGATACACAAGTGAGCCCAGCCTCGACGGGAGACCCTTCCCGTATAACACGGTCGGACCAAGAGTTCTGTGACGAGCGCGGAAAAAATGGCATGAGTTCCCGTTGCGGGAAATTTGTTAGCATTTAAAACTCGTAATCAGCAGCTGGAATTTGCGCTTTAGCTTTTTTGTAATAGTGTCGATTAATAGAGCTAAGGTGCAAATGCCAACTGGCGCTGGCTTATGGTCCGCTCCTATAAAGGTATTTCGCCAATCATTCCGGCGTCCTGCTACGTTGATGATTCTGCGCAGATCATCGGCGACGTGGTGCTCGGAGAACACGCCAGCGTTTGGATGAATGCCGTGTTGCGTGGTGACGTACACTCGATCCGCGTGGGCGCTCATTCCAACGTGCAGGATTGCAGCGTGCTCCACGGAATGAAGGAGCAATACGGCGTTTTCTTGGGCGAGTACGTCACCGTTGGGCACTCGGTCACCCTGCACGGCTGCACTATCGAAGACCGTTGCCTGATTGGCATGGGATCGATCATTCTGAATGGAGCGCGTATCGGAGCGGGCTCGATTATCGCCGCTGGCACGCTGATTCCCGAGAAGACGATTGTTGATCCGGATTCGTTATGGATGGGTTCACCGGGAAAATTTCGCCGCAAGCTGGATCAGAAAGACCAGGAAACAATTCTGCGCTACGCAAAGAATTATTTGGGATATAAAGACGAATATCTGGCGGAGCGGCTGCACCAACGACCAACGACGAACAACCGCAATGATTAAATCAGTCCGAGGAACCCGCGATCTTCTCCCCCCCGAGACCGAGCTGTGGAACTTTGTTGAGGCCACGGTGCGTGATGTGTTTCGCGCCTACAACTTCCACGAAATCCGCACTCCCATTTTTGAGGACACCCAACTCTTCATGCGCAGTGTAGGGGAAGAAACCGACATTGTGTCGAAAGAGATGTATACGTGGACGGACCAGGGACGGGCTGATCGCGAAGACCCATCCGAGATACCAGATGGGCCGAAGTCGCAACTGAGTATCTCTGCCACGTCCGATGGACAGACAGTCCAGCTGCGAGCGACAACTGGGTCCAACGCGATTCGGCCTGAAAAAGAGCGCAAAGCGCAGTCGCTCACCCTTCGTCCTGAGAACACAGCCGGCGTGGTGCGCGCCTATATTGAGCACAAGCTTTGGGAACGCGGACTGAACAAGCTCTACTACATTGGGCCGCAGTTCCGGCGAGAGCGGCCACAGAAAGGGCGCTACCGCCAGTTCTACCAAATTGGCGCGGAAATCATCGGGCCACCCAGCGCCGGAAGCGAGTCTCCTGCGCGCGATGCCGAGATAATCGAACTGCTGGCCACACTGCTCAAAAGGTTGGGAGTCACCGGCTGGCAGCTGCAGCTGAATTCCATCGGATGTGCCAACGATCGCGCGGAATATGACAAGGCTCTTCGTGAAGCGCTTGCCCCGGTGAAAGACAGGATGGACCCCGACTGCCAGCGCCGCGCGGTGACCAATCCGCTCCGGGTTTTCGACTGCAAAGTTCCGGAAGACCAGCCCATCATCGACAAGCTGCCGCGCATCAGCCAGTTTCTCGACGAACCGTGCCGCCAGCATTTTGCCCAGGTCAAGGAGATCCTCAAATCAGTCGATGTCGATTTTCAGGAAAACGATCGCCTGGTGCGCGGCCTGGACTATTACATGCGCACCACGTTCGAGTTCACCCACGGCGCTCTGGGCGCTCAGAACGCAATCCTCGGCGGCGGCCGCTACGATGGGCTTTCAGAGATGCTGGGCGGTCCGCAGGCTCCGGGAATCGGATTCGCAATTGGCGAAGACCGGTTAGTAATGTCGCTCGGCGAATCAGGTGAAGACGTATTCCGCGGTCCGGAAGTTTACATCGCGCCGCTCGGGCCGGGCATGAATAAAGAAGCCGCCCGCCTCGCTAGGGAATTGCGTGCTCACGATATAGTGGTCGAGCTCGGCGACGAATCTTTTCGCCTAAAGAAATCGCTGGAGACGGCCGACAAGCTTGGCGCAAAGTATGCTCTGATTGCCGGCGAGAACGAACTCAGCACTGGGGTTTTTGCGCTCAAACATTTGGCCACTGGCAAACAAGAATCGGTGCCGCGCCCTGATCTGGCGGTGAGGATCCAAAACGTATCGGAGGAAAAATGAAATCATTCGCCTTTTTGGCATTTGTCATGATCTTCTGCGCGGCGTCTTTCGCTCAAGCCCCGCCACAAGCCAACGATGCTGGCGCACAGGCAATGATCACAAAGTCTAAGTCAGTCCTGGAAGCGATGAAGGCTAAGGACGCTTCAACGCTGAACGGATTGCTCGCGAATGACTTTCGCAGCGTTGATATGGCCGGGGATTTTGGCAGCCGGGAAGGAGTGCTGGGGGCAGCCCAGGGAGGCTTCTTGAAAGACTTTCTCTTTTACAACCCGCAGGCATTCCGAATCGACAACGATTCAGTGCTGGTTTCGTACAACTCGTCGGTGGTGTTGTCCGACGCGGCCTTGAAAGAGCTGGCGGACGACAATCTGACTTGGCCCCGATACTCCCGGGTTTCTGATCTGTGGGTTCAGCAGGGCGGGGACTGGAAGCTGAAATTCGAACAGGTGACACCTGTGCGGGCGATGTATTGACCTCAACCCAGCCTAATCGAGCCCACCCGAAGTTAGCGTTTATAATCTTTCATTCGGCCCACCGCCGCATTCAACTTAGCCTCAGCCCGAACAGAAGTCGATGTTCTAAGTGTTTAGCTGATGGCTGACGGCTGATGGCTGACAGCTATTTTCCCGAAAGGCAACGCTTGCTCGACTTCTTAGGTGATCTAAAACGCACACACATGTGTGGCGCTCTGCGTCTATCTGACGCGGGCAAAAAAGCCGTGCTCATGGGATGGGTCAACCGCCGCCGCGATCTTGGCAACATTATTTTTATTGATCTGCGCGATCGCACCGGTGTGACCCAGGTTGTGTGCAACCGCGAGCTGAATCCCGCCGCTCACAAGAAGGCCGAGCAATTGCGCAACGAATATGTGATCGCCGTGGCTGGCACGGTGAAGAAACGTGACGCCGACACCGTCAACAAGAATATCCCCACCGGCGAAGTTGAACTGGTCGTCGAAGAGCTGCGGATTTTGAACGAATCGAAGCAATTGCCGTTTCTTCCCGGCGACACCGTTCTGCCCAACGAAGAAATGCGCCTGAAGTACCGTTACATCGACCTGCGCCGCGATGCTATGCAATTCAACATCGAAATGCGGCACAAGGTTTCGAAAGCAATCCGCGATTACTTGTCGGCGCAGGGTTTCTTCGAAATTGAAACCCCGTTCATGACCCGCTCCACACCCGAAGGCGCGCGCGATTATCTCGTTCCTAGCCGGGTGCAGCCTGGGTCGTTCTACGCATTGCCGCAGTCCCCGCAGATGTTTAAGCAGATTCTCATGATCTCGGGCTTCGACAAATATTTTCAGATCGTGCGCTGCTTCCGCGATGAAGACTTTCGTGCCGACCGCCAGGCTGAGTTCACGCAAATTGATCTTGAGATGACCTACCCGCAGACGGACACAGTGTGGGGAGTGGTCGAGGGATTTTTGACCGCTGCGATCAGGGCTGCGGGGCAGGAAATAAAAACGCCGTTCCCGCGAATGAGTTACGACGAAGCTATTCGCCGCTACGGCAATGACAAGCCCGAGATGCGCCTGCCCGCGATGGTCGATGTGCGCGAGGCGCTCACGCCGGAAGAGGTGGATGAGTTCGCGACCAAGTTTCGCGTGCGCAAAGAATTCCCCGTGCAACTGATTCGCATCCCGCACGCCGGCGACATTTCTGGCACCGAGCGGCGAACGATAGGGACCTACGGCGCATATCAGCACGTGCAGGGACCGACGTTCGTACAGTTGATGACCGATCCCAAGCGCTTCGCAAAAGATTATCCAGCCTTGTCGGACAAAATTGTGAGCTTTGGGAAAGTTGAAGCTGACGATCTCTGGCTGCTGGCTGCGGCGCGTGGCGAGGGTGCGGGCGCAGATCAGAGCCTGCAACATTTCTGCGAAAAATGTGGCTTCCTGCGCTTAGATCTCGCGCAGAAATACGCGGCCAGGCACAAGGCTTTCGAAAAAACGGGTGATCCTGCAACCGATTTCCGTTTCCTCTGGGTCTCCGACTTCCCCATGTTCGAATGGGATAACGGCGAAAAGCGCTGGAATCCGGCGCACCATCCCTTCACCACATTGCACGAAGAGGACATGGCGAAGCTGGAAGCGAACATCGATTCCGTGCATGATCCTAAGTCACCGCTGGGTGGAATTCGAGCCTTGGCATACGACGTCGTGCTCAACGGTACCGAGCTTGGATCAGGCTCCATTCGTATTCACCGCCAGGACATTCAGAAGAAGATCTTTCAGGCCCTCGGCATGAGCGACGAAGAAGCCCGCGCACGCTTCGGATTCTTCCTCGAAGCATTGGAGTACGGCACGCCTCCACACGGAGGCATTGCCCTGGGACTCGATCGTATCGTCATGATCCTGGCCGGAGCCGACAGCCTGCGCGAAGTGATCCCGTTTCCCAAAACCGCCCGCGCCGTTGACCTGATGGTAGACGCACCCACTCCGGTGAGTGAAGCCCAGTTGAAGGAATTGGGCATTGCAATCAGAAAAGCAAAAGAGTGATGGAGAATACCCGCCGATGAACCCGGGTTCAAGACTGAGGCCGATTTCGCCCGAAGCACCCATTCAGCGATGACCCGTTCACGTTACCCCCGTTCTTTCCCTTTCGCGCAATGCGCACTGTAAAATAAGCATTAAGCACCCACTTGCAAGGGTTGAGCATCAAATCCGCTATGAGCTTGGGGCACGGAGTCCACACAGGTATTTCATGAAAAGTTTTCTCCTATTGCTACTGCTGTCATCTTCTTTAGTCGTTGCACAACAACCAGCCGAAAAGCCTGATAGCGCAGCCTCGGCCAACCCCGCCCCGTCTGCGGACGCGGCGCCGCATAAGGTCGATAAAGCCGCTGCTTACTATCACTTCACCATGGCGCACATGTATGAAGAGGAGATGGCTGCCTACGGTCGCAGCGACTTGGTGAGCAAAGCCATTGACGAGTACCGTCTTGCGCTCGAGGCCGACCCTACTTCTGAGTACCTGACCTCGGGCCTGGCAGAGCTTTATGCCCGTACCGGGCGAATTCGCGACGCAGTTTCCGAAGCTCAGGACCTGCTGAAGCGCGATCCCAAGAACCTGGAAGCCCACCGGTTGCTCGGTCATATTTATCTCCGCTCCCTGGGAGACATGCAGGGCGGCAGCGGATCAGACAGTGTGTTGAAGCTGGCTATCGAGCAGTATGAGCAGATCGTAAAGCTCGATCCCAGCAGCATCGACGACCACATTATGCTAGGCCGGCTTTACCATGCGGACAATCAGCTGAAAAAGGCAGAAGACGAAGAGAAAACCGCGGTGAAGTTGGCGCCGGAGTCGGAAGAAGGGGTCACGGCGCTCGCCATGCTCTACAACGAAGAGGGCGATACCAAGAAAGCCGCTGAAACCCTGGCCACGGTTCCTGAGTCTGGCCGCTCGGCGAAGCTGTATTCCGCGCTGGGTGGTACTTACGATCAGCAAAAGGATTACAAGAAGGCGATTGATGCCTACCAGCACGCCATCGCTCTCGACCGCGACAACCTGGAAGCAATCCGCGGCTTGGCCGACGCTCTGCAGAACGACGGCCAGACCGAGAGGGCCCTGCAGCAATACAAAGTGATCGCTGATGCGAATCCTGAAGACGCGCAAACTTACGTTCGCATCGCGGAGATTTATCGCAAGCAGGGCAAGCTTGATCTCGCACTGCAGAACCTGAAAAAAGCCCAGTCCATGGTGAAAGATTCGGAGCAGATTTCCTACGAGCTCTCCGAAATCTACCAGTCACAAGGCCGGTATGACGATGCAGTGCAGGAATTGCAATCGCTGCTGAAATCCACCGAGAAACCCGACGGCAAGTACACGACTGAAGAGCAGGAGAACCGGGCAATATTCCTGGAGCGCCTGGGCAGCGTGTATCGCGACAATAATAATGAGCCGGCCGCGATCGAAACCTTCCAGAAAATGCTGGCGCTCGGGGACGATAACGCCAAGCGTGGCTATCAGGAAATCATCGATACCTACCGTCAGGCCAAGGAGTGGCAGAAAGCCACCGATGCCGCCAAGACGGCCAGCGAGAAGCTGCCAAAGGACCGTGATCTCAAGATGGTTTACGCTAGCCAGATTGCGGACGCGGGCCAGCCAGATGTAGCGCTGGAACAGGTGAAATCGCTTCTCAAGGGTACGCCTGAGGACCGCGAGGTGTACATCAATCTGGCAACCATGTACAGCCGCCTGAAGCGCTGGCAGGAAGCGGAAGCCGCGCTCGACAAAGCCGAACAACTTTCGATAAAGCCCGAGGACAAGCAGACGGCCCAGTTCCTGCGCGCCTCCGGGTACGAGCGCCAGAAAAAATACGAGGAAGCCGAACAGCTCTTCCGCAAGATCCTCGACCAGAATCCTGACAATTCAACCGTCCTGAATTACCTCGGCTACATGCTCGCCGACCATGGGACCAAGCTCGACGAAGCGCTGGCCATGATCAAGAAGGCGGTAGATGAAGATCCGTCGAATGGAGCCTATCTCGATTCACTCGGCTGGGCGTACTTCAAGCTTGGCAAGTTCGATATGGCCGAAGATAACCTGCTCAAAGCCTCGCAGCACGTGATGGGCGCTGACCCAACCGTGCAGGAGCACCTTGGCGATCTTTACCAGAAGACCGGGCGCCTGAAGCTGGCGGCTTCACACTGGGAGCGTGCGGTGACTGAGTGGAACAAGACGGTCACCCCCGAAATTGACCAGGAAGCACTGGCCAAAGTGCAGAAAAAGCTCGAGTCCGCAAAAGTGAGGCTGGCTCAGGAAAGTAAATAATCGAGTCAGCTAACCATCGGATCATCGGGCGATTTGATAACATCGCAATCGGGCGTCACTCCTTCCCCGAGTTTTGATCATCCGATGGCCCGATCACCTGATCGCCCGATCCTTGCTGCCTACGCCGTTTCGCATTCGCGAGGACGGCGCCATCCCGAGCCGCCGCACAGCTATCGCAACGACTTTCAGCGCGACCGCGACCGGGTAATTCACTCGCGGGCGTTTCGCCGCCTGGAAGCGAAAACCCAGGTGTTTACCCGCCGCTACTCCGACCATTTCCGCAACCGTCTCACTCACACCATTGAAGTGGCGCAGATTTCGCGCACCATTGCCGCGCAGCTTGGCTTGAATATTGATCTGGTTGAAGCGCTCGCGCTGGTACACGACATCGGACATCCGCCATTCGGCCACGCCGGCGAGCAGGCGCTCGATTCGGCCATGCGCGCCCACGGCTTGAGCTTTGATCACAATCTGCATGCGCTGCGGATCGTGGAGGATTTCGAACTGCGCTATGCGGCCTTTCGCGGCCTGAATCTCACCTTCGAGATGCGGGAAGGGATTATTAAGCATTCCCGCGATTACAGCGCCCAGCAGTTTCCAGAGCTTGCCCAGTATTTGCTAGATCAGCGTCCGCCGTTGGAGGCGCAACTCATCGATATCACCGATGAACTCGCCTACAACACTGCCGATCTCGACGACGGCTACGAAGCGCGGCTTCTGACCCTCGAGCAGATCAAAGACGGCGTGCCGGTATTTGCGACACTCTTTCGCGAAGTAGAAAAGCTGTACCCGGATGCGCCTAAGAAATTGAAATTCAACGAAGTGCTGCGGCGAATTCTGGATCGCTGGGTCGGAGATTTAATCCACAACACTGAAGCGGAGATCGAAAGGGTAGCTGCCCAAGGTGGCATGGGCGACCAAAGTGGCGCGGACGCCGCCGCCCGCGGGCATTCTCCTGAAACTCAGCCAATGGCGGGCGAGGACGCCCGCCCCACACAAAACCGCCCCACCCTTACTCTCGACGACATTCGCGCTTGCCCGCGCCGCTTGGCTGCCCTCAGTCCCGAAATCGAGACCGAACGCCGCCAGAGCAAAGAATTTCTCTATCCGAATCTTTATTTCAGCCCCACTCTAGAGCCCGAAAAAGCCGATGCCGAGCGCATTATCAGCGAACTGTTCGATCTCTGGATGAAGCAGCCGGAAAAGCTCCCGCCCAGCTACCAGGAGAAAGGCGGGTCTGAGCCTCTGGCGCGCATCGTCTGCGACTACATCGCGGGCATGACCGACACGTACATTACTGAGCAGTACGAGAAATACTGCCGCTGACCATTCGTGTTTGGGTTGGAGATTCTGGTTAGACGAATCCTTGCCGAATTCGTGTTTCCCATTCTTAGCTTCCCGAATCGGAACGGGAGCTTTAATTATTTGGAATGCTCATCTTGAAAGATTCAATTCCCTCGTAAGATTCTGATTGCGGACAGCGTTTGGAGGGTGTTGCCAGTGGGTACTGGACGGTGTCCGCGAAACATCGAGTGGCTTTCAGCCATTAGGGTTCAACTCCCTTGCCCTCCTGTCGTCACTCGCTAGCACTGATTGCACTTGACACCGACGTTGGCCGAGTTATCCTAGAAGTGTTTCGCGGACATTGTCCAGGTATCAAGGCCCCGACTAAGTCATCGGGGCCGTTTCTATTTCTGGCGGACTCCCGCTGACTGCAGTTCTTGTGCCACCCCCTGCACTTTTTACATAATGTGCCAGCATTTACGCTTCCGGTACCCCTAGGATGGCGCAAAAGGGCTAGAATGTCCCTAGCAAATCAAGAACTTAGCATTTGTTGAGTTTGGCATCGCAGTTGATATACGTCAGAGTAGGCGCCAGCATCTTAGGCGTTAGTAGAAGGAAAGCGCAGTAATCACGGCTTTCCGCAAGTGTTCGGCGCTGTGATTTCAGGTTTTAGCTTCTGGTTCAGCGTAGCGTCAGCGCTGGCCAGGCACAAGTGAAAAGTCGGGTTAAGCTTCCCAGGCTCAGGGCACAAACTGAGCGAAGTTCAGAGGCACTCCGGCTGACCACGTGCCCCGTTTTCCAGGACGCACCAAATCGCGATCACGCCCGCGCATGGCGTGCAGTGCGGAGCTCAAGCGAGGCCGTAGGCCAGACCCGCAAGCTCCTTCACGGAGGATGTTGAAAATGAAAAATCGCGCAGTGGTAGCGTTGTTCGTCGCATTCTTACTCTCTTTGCCGGCGCTTGCTCAACAGCCGGCTAACTCGACGACCAGCGACCAATCGTCGCAAGCCACGTCGTCTCAAACCACCCCCAGCGGCGACACCGCCACTGGTAAAGCTCCGTTGCAGTACGAAAGCCACCAGGGTTTCTGGGGAAAGGTCAACCCCTTTGCCCGCAAGAAATACGTTCAGCGCCAGACCCAGCCGATTCGCGACCGCATCAACGAGCTCGATGAGCTCACATCCGCCAATTCGAAGATGATCAAGGATGTGGACGGCCGCGCCCAGCAGGGCATTCAGCAGGCTTCGGCAAAGGCCACTGAGGCCGACCAGCACGCCGTCGACGCCGGCAACAAGGCTACCCAGGCGCAAACTACAGCGACCCAGGCCAACAATCGCCTGACCACCGTCGAAGGCGTAGTCAGCAACATCGATCAGTACAAGTCCACCAACCAGACGGAAATTCGCTTCCGCCCGGGACAGACCGTGCTGAGCAAGAACGCCAAGTCGGCTTTGGATGACATCGCGACGCCGTTAAAGGGCCAGCGCGGATACATCGTGGAAGTGCAGGGCTTCTCGTCCGGCAAAGGGCAGGAAGCGATTGCCACTTCGCGCAAGATGGCCGATGCCGTTGTGCGCTACCTGGTCGAGAACCACGAGATTCCGGTATACCGGATCTACGTGCTCGGCATGGGCAACGCACCGATCCAGAGCGCAAACACCGCTCAGGACCAGGGTGCAAAACCGAAACGCATGAGCGGCGGACGAGTTGAAGTCAGCTTGATGAAGAACGATCTCGAGCAGCTGGCCTCAAGTTCGAATGGTGCAGTCCAGGCAAAGTAACGCCTGGTTAGCGACAGAGCTTCAGGACGCCGGGTACCGCACACTCGGCGGCCTCCCAGAAAAAGCCTCCCGCAAGGGAGGCTTTTTATTGTTCGAAACACTCAATTCGGAATAATTTGTACTGCCCTCCAACCTGTCGTCCTGCCCTCCAACCTTGTCATCCTTCTATGAAAACGGGCGTGCCTGTCCATAGGGATTTTTGCGGCGATGCGGACAGGCTTCTATTCGTGCTCGAGGCACATAAGGTATGTCCGGACTCCGCCGCTCCCTCTGAGCGTCGCTCTCGAAGAGCAAGGATGACAACGAGCTGACGGATTCCCCTTACACCGCCGCAAACTTGTCTTCGTCAAACCTCTCGCCATGGTGCAGCAAGACGTAAACCGCGGTCAACAACTTGCGCGCCAGCGCCACCCGGGCCACGTGCTTGTGCTTCTTGCGCAGCAAGCGTTCATAGTAGCGCCGCGCCGCCGGGGAACTGCGCGTCGCCACCTGGGCTGCTTCCACCATCATCCAGCGCAGCCAAGGTGAACCCTGCCGCGTGATCCCGCCGCGCGCCGCTTTGCCCGCCGATTCCCGCACCCGCGGCGCCAGCCCGGCGTAGCTGCACAACGCTTCTTTATCCCGGAATCGTCCGATGTCTCCGATTTCGGCCAGCACCATCATCGCCGAACACTCGCCGATCCCCGGAATCGTCATCAGCCACGCCACCCGCTCGTCCGATTTTGCTCTTTCACTTAGCTGAAGGTTTTGCTTTTGAATTTCCTCACTGTAGCCGTCCAGCAGCCGCAAGCACACCTGCACCGACTCCCGCGCCTGCGCCGGCAGCTTCACTTGCGCCAGCCACAGTCGCCCGCGCCGGCCGAACAAATCCGTCACCGGAGATCGCAGCCCCTGCTGATGCAACACCGCGTGCACCTGGTTCTTCAGCCGCGTCCGCTGCCGCACCAGCGTCGCCCGCAACCGCACCTGCTGCCGCCGCGCCTGGGTTTCCCGGTCCGCTTTCCACGACTCCGGCAATAAATCACAGCGCAGCAAGTGCGCCAGCGTCTCCGAATCCACCCGGTCGTTCTTCAGCTTGGCACTGGCAATCGCCTTCACCCGCTCCGGATGCACCAGCACCAGTCGCCTCACCTCCGGTTCCACCACCTCGCGAAACGCCGGCCAGAACCCGCAGGCCTCGACCGCCACCTGCACCGCTTGCCCGCGAAACCGCCGAAAATACTTTCGCAAGGCCAGCTTTTCGTTGCTCACCGGCCCGCTCTGAACGATTTTGCCTCTTGCTTCCAACGCCGTCATGTAACAAAATCTCTGGTGAAGATCTACGCCAACGTGGATCATCGCGTGCCTCCTTCAGGGCTTGTGCTTCGAGCACGTACTCTACCCTTGGAGGCACGCCTTTTTTGTTTTCATTACATCTGAGCGCCGAAATGTCATTCGCTTGCGAATGACATTCAAGTCGAAGGACCTGCTCTCAATTTTGGAGTGGCAATAATGCCTCAGGGAATCCTCACTACCCATGCGCGCCGCGTTCACTGCAGCAGGGTGCAAAAGCAGGTCCCTCCACGCGCGTGAGGGTCGTCGCAGCGATCCTGACGCTTGGTCGGGATGACAGTTTTTGGGATGTGGTCCCCTCAGAAGCACGGGAAGTATGGCGTGACCACTCCCACCACCAGCTTATTGAAAATTGTCTTCTGCAGCTGAACGTAGGTTCCATTGGCCCGAACATAATGGTCCCACTGCACCAGACCATAGCGCTGGTTTATCCAATACTCCTCCCGGTCCAGGCAATTGGCGTAGGAGCTATTGCAGTTGTAGTTGTATCTGATCACCAGCACTGGCAGATTGGCCGGCAAACTCCCGCCCAGCGAGACGGTGTAGGGTCCCCAAACCTGGTTAATTGAGGTTTGCAGGCCGAGCGTCACTGAGCAGCTATTCGAACAATTTGTATGCAGGTCGTAATTGGTATTCGCCGACTTGAGCGTGGATCCCGGAGAACCCGCGACTGCGCACCGCGGTACCAGGGGCAGGTTCGTATTGTTGGTGAACTTCTTATAGCTTTGGGGGACGGTCCAGGACAGCTCCGTGATCCATAAATAAACATTCTTGCTGTCGTAAAGCTGAATGTCCCACGGGTAGCCCTGCGGCCCCTTCACCCAATAAAACTTGCCCGACTCCATGACCGTGTACAAGGGGTTGGAAGTCCCCTCCATGTGGTTAGTCGAACGGAGACCGGAATCCATGGTCATCCAATCCAGCATGTCGTAAGTTCCTGCAGGACAGGAGATGGTACTTTCGGCGTTGGCAGCCGGAGCAGCTCCGAGCACGCCAATTCCAATTCCAATTTCAATGACGAACCCTGCACACACCACACCCATTAGCGCTCGTGCAAATTGCATTACCCGAGTCATACTTCACCTCTTGAATTTGAATGGCGCTCGCTGATGTTGTGCGGTTCTGCTCGGGTACGCGAGCTTACCGGAGAGGGCCCCGTGCGCACTGTTGAATCCGGATCCTTGAGAGCATCCTTGAGAAGTACGGCTCAGGCGAGACCTTGTCGAAACTGCCCTCGAAAAAAACGTGGTGCGAACGGAGGGAAAACCCTATAGGGAAAGGCGCGGCAGCCTAAAATCTAACCCGCGATTGCGGACTGTACTTCAATACCGGCGTGGGTGTCAAGGCGGACACGCCCGAAAGCCTCGTGTCCCTTCAACCTGTTATCCTGCCACTTCACCTTGTCATCCTGAGCGCCGAATGTCATTCGCTTGCGAATGACATTCAGTTGATCGTCGGTCGTTGGCCAAACCAGTTCACAGAAGATCGAAGGTGACTATCACCGAAGCCTTTACCGTCAGCTCTCCCGGCGCGGTTGAGGGCGCGCGCGACCGTGAGGTTTCCATCACCGTGTTCGCGGCCAACCCTCCATAAAAACTGGACCCCTCGCTCTGCTGCACCTCTTCGATGGAGTAGGTCTTGCCGATCTGATTTCCTAACGCTTTTGCCAGGGCATCCGCCTTTTCGCGTGCCGCTTGGGCGGCTGCATCGCGTGCCTGGTCTTTGTATTTCCTCAGATCGCTCGACTGGTATTGGATTCCGCCGATGTTATTGCCTCCGGCAGATATTACCGCATCCATGACATCGTCGAGCTTGGAAAGATCACGAACCTTTACCGACAAGGACTGTTCAGCGGTGAAGTTCGTAATGCGCAGGCCTTTTCGGTAATCGATCATCGGTTGCAGAGATAGATAGTCGGTTTGGATGTCCTTATCGTCGATGCCGTGCCCTTTCAGCGCCGCCAGGATCTTTCTCGACGCGGCAGCCACCGCGGTTTTGGCGTTCTTTGCCGTGACGCTCTGGTGCTCAACACCGAGTTGGATCAACGCCTGATCCGGGGTGACCTTCAATTCCGCTGTCCCCGTGGTCCTGACGATCTTTGGGTGTGTGCATGTTTCCTGTCCGTGTGCAACAAGAGCGGCGAAACATAAAACGACGACTGCAGCAACTCGTTTCATCAGCTTCCTCCGTGAAACGACTCATTATAAGGAACGTCACCTCGAGTCCACCTTGCGAAGTTTCGAAAGGCGTCGTTGATCGTTCGTTGTTGGTCGTTGCCGATGCAATTCGTGGTTTAATGCGCCGGCGCAGGTTTGCGCCGGAGGCGAAGTAAGACGGTGATGAGCAGCAACAGAGTCATCAGCGAAATCGTTCCGAGCGAGATGGCGCAATACAAACACCACACGCCCAGCTTGTTCGGCGAGGCTTCGAGCGAGGCCAGATACAGCGAGAAAGTCAGCGCGGGAATCGAGAGCGCGAGCATTATTTTGTACGCGCGTTTCACCGCCAGAACGCCGAGCAAAAGGTACCCTGCAATGCCAATCACAGCAACCGGAATGCCTCTCGGAGATCCTTGAGGAATTACCGCATAGGGACTGTGATTGACGATGCCGCAATCCCAGCGTTCGTTAATGTCGCAGACAGACTCTCCGTATGGCCGGTAATGCTCGCGCAAGGCGAGAGCGGCCGCGGCGATTCCGAGAAGACAGAGGACGATAAGAACGAATTTCATTTGTTTTGATTGTACTCAGGTTCCATGGTTCCACCTTTCGAACAACGCGACTGTGCGGAAGCCTTCGCTCCGATTTATCCCTTAACATATTCGCGGGCGAGGGCGCCCGCGCCACATGATCACTTGGATGCCGGCGCTGCGCCATGTGCGGTCACCGCGATGTTCTCCAGCCAGGCATTGTCGTCCTGAACCACCACGTCGGCAGTAATAGAGTCGCCGGGAGCTAGTTTATCCAGCTGCGACTCAGGCTTCACGTTGTACGGCATGGTCATGGCGGACATGAAGCCGGGTATGGCCTCGCCGTCCACGTTGAGCATATGGGCTTGCTTGTCCACGGAGACGACTTTGCCGGTGAGGTGGTAGCGCTTTGCAGCAGCCTTCACTTGTGAAGGCACGACGACCGTGGGCTGGTTGGAGCTGTTGCAGGAAATTAGACACGACACGAGTAACGCGACCGCGATTGGAATCGTCAGGTGTTTCATTTTTGCCTCCGGTGCTTCGTAAGAGTATGTCGAGCTGCGCTCTACCCGGCGGACGTGGACGTCCGCCTCTACATGGCTAGTGGTAATCCGCATCTTTCAATAGTGAAACCTGTACCGTAATTCAACATAAATTTCGCGCGGGTTATTCCAGTGGAAGCCGCCGAAGGTCACGCTGTTGTCCAGTTCGACGCGGCGATCGGCGATGTTGAGTGCATTGAGCGAGGCAGAAAAGCGCTCGCCAAAGTCTTTTCCAAGCGAAAGATCAAAGGTGGTGTGCGGCGGCAGGTAAGCGCCAGGATAGGGCTGTCCGGGAAAGGCGTTGGTGAAACCGGAACCATAATAAATATTGGTTGAGGCGAAGCTGCGCCAGGGAAGCGCAATATCGCCGCCCACGTTAAGCGTGTTGCGCTGGTCGTGATCGAGCGGGCCAAAGTCCAGGACGGAGAAGTCCGTGAGGCCCCCGGTGATTGCGCCGCCGGCTTGTGCCGTCTGATTCGAATACGCAAGATGAATTCGCGCGCGATTGGCGATTCGAGGCGAGCGCAGCGTGACCTCCCATCCATTGATGAAGGCGTGCTCGATAGTGAGCGGAAAGAACAGATTCGATTCACCGATTACGTCGTGATCAAAAAAGTTGTGGGCGCTGGTGCGGAAGGTGTCGGCGTCGAGGACCCATCCGCGATATGGAATGCTTACACCGAACTGGTGTTCTTCATCCCGCTCGCCGTGCAGAGGAATGAATCCGCAGTCGCTTTGATTGCAGAGATTGAGCAGAGGTCCGGAGGCGGTGACCAGCGGTGGCGCTTGATAGTAGTTTCCGTAAAAGGCGCGGAACGTCCAGTTGAGGTGCGGAATGTTCAGCGCAGCGCCGAATCGTGGACTGATCGCATTTTCTGAGAAGCCGCGCGCGCCCGAAAAATGTGTCGGCCGCATTCCAGCCGAGAGAGTGAGCCAGGGAAATGGCTTGAACTTGTCGTCGACAAACAATGCGGCCAGACTGCCACTCGGGCTTTCGGAATCGGTGAAGGGCGGGTTGCCGCTGCTGTCGTTGAAAATCGCGCCGAATTGTTCGTGGTTCTGCTGGTAGAAGCTGTAGAGTCCTGCCTGAAAATTATTTCGCGCCAGGTTGGCGCTGAAACTGACCTGGGCTCCGGCGTAAGTTGACGCGCGGTCTTGCGAAGCTGCAACCGGTACGTCTGCGGGTGAGCTCAGGTAATTAGCGGAATTACGGTGATAGAACGGTGAGACGGTGAGCATCAGTTGCGAATTGAACGTGTGGACCCAGGAAAAATTCAGCAGCGCATCGGATTCGCGGTCTGAATCGCGCAGACCAATGCTGGGATATTGAGCGGCAAAATCATTTTGAGGAAGGTCGGCGTTTTCGATGTCATTGGGAAATGGATCGTAAGGGATTTGGTAGAAATCCTTGCGCAGAGAAGTCACGAAGCGCAGCTGGTTTGACGGATCAACGTTGAAGATCAGCGAGCCGAAGCCGCCGTAGCCATTTTCGGCGTCGTGCACGACCCGCGGCACGGGGGTTTGGATTCCGAGATTGCTGCGGTTTCCGTTCACGCTGGCGTAGTAGGCGAATCGCTGAGTGTGGCTGCCGATGTTGAATTCGTCGTTGGTCTGGTAAAAGTTGCCGAGGCTGGTGACCAGCTCAACCTCATTGTTGCGCTCGAATCCGGTGCGGGGAACGATGTTGAAGACGCCGTAGGTGCGGTCGCCGAGCTCGGCGCCATAGCTGCCGCGATCGACCTCCATGTAGTCGATGTCTTTGGGGTCGAACTGCGGGCCGAGATTGGAAGCAATGTTTGTGTTCGGGATCGGCACGCCGTCGATGAGCCAGCTGGTTTGATGGCCTCCGCGAATGTGCAGCTGATCGTGGGTCATGTAGGCCCCGGGAACATAATCAGTGATCATGGCGAGACTGTTGCTGCGGGCTGCTCCAGGGGTTTGCGCGATTTCGGCGCGATCAACCAGAGTTGTGGGAGTGGCTGAGTCGGTGGGAGCGGCTTCGGGCGCGGCTGAAACCGTGACGTTTTCGTTCTGTGCAGCGATCCGCAATTCCAGATGCAGAACCGGCTCGGTGCCGGATTGCACTACGAGTTTTTGCGAAGCCTGGCTGAAGCCGGGTGCGGCGACAGTGATGGAATATTCTCCAAGCGGCAGCGCGTTGAACTGGAATTCGCCGTTGTTGTCTGTGGTTGCGGTCTTTTCCCAGTCCGAGGTTTGCGAGCGCAGCATCACCATAGCGCCGGAAACCGGGCGATGATGGGGATCGTGAACAATGCCGCGGACGGAACCGAAGATAGTGGCGTGGGCCGGCGATGTTGCCAGCGTGAACAAGCATGTTACGAAGACGATTGACTTGCGAATCATGTTCTCCTCTTGCGTCTTTCTTTGCGGCGGCAACTCGCGAACTCAGACCACTCGCTGAACCACAACCCTCGTCATTTTCCAACCCATTTCAGGGGTGAGGAATCTGCTGTTACGGGTGAAAAGCAGATTCCTCAGGACTAAAGTCCTTCGGAATGACAAGGTTTTCAGCAAACGGTCTTCTGATACTTATTGATACTTACGTGAGGGAAATCAGAGGAGAACGGGTGGTCCGCGGGCGGGGAGAACCGATACCGACGACAGAAATCCGGATAGCGATGTTTGCCGGACAACGAACCTGGCGATCTTGGGAGAGGCAACGGTGAATTTGGACGTCTCCAAACCAGCGAAGCTGGTAACCGTCAACGGAGCAGAAAAAGGACAGCCAGCGGCAGTTGAACGAAATTCAACGTTAGAAGAGCTTTCGCTTGCCGGCGCCTGGCAGTGATGCAGGCCGGAACGGCGGCAACATGCAGGCAGGTTCGAATTTGCGCTGTATAAACCAGCGGAGAGAGTGATCCCAGCCAGATTGCTGCGAGCGCGAAATGGGCTGCTAGCCGCCGCATCATTAAGCCAGCATAGTAGCAGGGATTGCGCAAAAGTTGTAATCCATTTGTAAATTCCGGTCCGGTAAGAGCCCGGATCAGCTATCGGATTAAAACGTATCGTCCTCCATCGGTGAATAGAACTACCAGGCACATGATTGCCAGCATTAAGTCGTAGTGCCATCCCGAAGCCTTGTCGCCCCAGAAGCCGGTGTGCCAGGCAAAGATCTTTTTGTAAATGGATCCAAGCATGATGAGAATAAGTCCGATGGCGGCGAGTTGCGGCAGCACGCCGAAGATTATTCCGAGACTACCTGCGAGTTCCGCCGCACCGAGAAAGACCGTAAAGCCTTTGCTCATGCCGATGCTCTGAGCGCGTCCGGCGGGATCTTTCGAGTGGTTCCATCCACTGGTGAAGAAGACAATGCCGCTCATGAAGCGGAGCAGAAGTAAGCCGAGGTCAGTAAAGCGAGCGAGCTGAGTGAACATGGGGGCCTCATCGCGGACACTACAAGATTAGCAAGGAGTCGGCACTCATATTTTGTCGGACAGGACTGACTGACCCACACGACCCATAGAGCGCCGGCCAACCTGAGTTGAGCCAGCAATTTCGCATGTGTTAGATTCTCTGCTTCGCTCCAAGGAGCTCATCGTGAAAGTCTATGCAGGGGAAAACGTACGGAATGTCGCGGTAGTCGGCCATGGGCACGCCGGCAAGACTTCGTTGGTGTCGGCGATGCTCTACACGGCTGGCGCAACTCAACGGCTGGGGCGCGTGGACGACGGCAGCGCCACTACTGATTACGACGAAGAAGAGATTTCCCGCAAGATGTCGATCTCGGCCAGCCTGGCTCATGCGGAATGGGGGCAGACCAAGATCAATTTCCTGGACACGCCGGGCTTCAACATGTTCGTGCACGAAGCCAAGATGGTGATGCCGGTAATTGATGCCGCGCTGGTGGTGGTGGACGGCGTGGCGGGAGTAGAAGTGGTGACACAACGGGTATGGACTTATTGCGAAGAGTACAAGATGCCACGGGTTGTGGTCGCCAGCCGCATGGACCGCGAGCGCGCCGACGCGGAACGGGTGCTCGAATCGCTGGCCAACGCATTCGGGCGCAACGTGATTCCGCTCGAGCTGCCGATTGGCAAGGAAAAGAATCTGTCGGGCGTGGTGGATCTGGTGCGGATGAAGGCCTACACCTACGAGCTTGGCGGCAATGGCAAGGGAAAAGAAGGCGAGATTCCCGCGAACATGAAAGACGCTGCTCAGGCGGCGCACGAGAAGCTGGTGGAGCTGGTTGCGGAAGGCGACGATGCGCTGATGGAAGAATTCTTCGACAAGGGCACAATACCGGAGGAGCATCTGGTTCCGGCGCTGCACAACGCAATTCGCGAGGACAAGATTTTCCCCGTGCTGTTTGCCTCGGGCCTGGGAAACGTCAGCACCGACCGGCTGATGGATTTTATTGTGGAGTTCACGCCCGCGGCAACCGAACACGAGTCGGTTACTGGTGAAGTCACGCCGGGAAATGGCGAGCCGCCGTCGCGCAAAGAGTCGGATTCGGAGCCGGTTTCTCTGTACGTTTTCAAGACAGTTTCAGATCCGTTCGCAGGCCGGATTTCGTACTTCAAAGTTTTTTCCGGCGTCTTGAAGAATGATGTGTCGATGCTCAATTTTGCCCGTAGCTCACAAGAGAAGCTGGCGCATATTTCACTGATGCAAGGGAAGACCGCCGTTCCGGTCAATGAGCTGCACGCCGGGGACATTGGCGCAGTAGCGAAGCTGAAGGACACGCTCACCGGCGACACGCTCGGGGACAAGTCTGCGCCGATTCAGTATCCCAAGGTCAAGCTGCCGGAGCCGGCCATCACGTTTGCCATCGAGCCGAAAAGCCGTGCGGATGAAGACAAGCTTGGGCCCGGTATCCACAAGCTGATGGAAGAGGATGCCATGCTGCGGTTTTTTCGTGACGCGCAGACGAAAGAATTCCTGATTGCGGGCACCGGCCAGCAGCATATTGAGGTGGTGGTGGCGAAGCTGAAGAAGCGCTACCACACCGAAGTCAATTTGAAGGCGCCGAAGGTGCCCTATCGGGAGACGATTCGCGGGCGCGCAGACGTCCAGGGACGACACAAGAAGCAGACTGGCGGGCACGGGCAGTATGGAGATTGCAAAATCAAGATGGAGCCGCTGCCCCGCGGCTCGGAATTCGAGTTTGTGAATGACATCTTTGGCGGCGCGATTCCCAAGAACTATATCCCGGCGATCGAGAAAGGTATTAAGGATGCCGCATCGCGCGGATACCTGGCCGGCTTTCCCATGGTTGACTTCAGGGTTGTGCTCTATGACGGTTCGTATCACGACGTGGATTCGAACGATATGTCGTTTCAAATGGCGGGAAGGATCGCTTTCAGGAAAGCCATGGAACAGGCCAAGCCGACTATTCTTGAACCGATAATGCACGTCGAGATTACCGTGCCCGACGAATTTGCCGGGTCGATCATGGGCGACTTGAACGCGCGGCGCGGCCGCATTCAGGGCATGGACAACAAGGGCGGCAACACGGTGGTGAAAGCTGAAGTACCAATGTCAGAGATGCTGACCTACGGGGTTGACCTGACCGCCATGACTCAGGGCCGTGGCAGTTTCAACATGGAGATGCATCACTACGATGTTGTCCCAGGACAGTTGCAGGAAAAGATTATTGAGAAGGCCAAGGCGGCGCGGGGAGATGTGAAGGAAGAGGAGGAGTAGGTAGGATTCAGGTTCAACTACTCTGGTGGACAGAGCTCAACGTCAGTAAGTCTGAAGTCTTCGCCCTTCGCCAGCAACATATCGCCGGAGGACTTGGCCAGCGCGTAAGCAAAGCAATCGCCGAAGTTGAGTCCGGCTCGATGCCGGCCTTTGCCAAAATTGCGCCAGGCTGAGCGGGCAACCTCGACCTGATCTTCATCTACGGGAACGATGCGCACACCCGCGCGCACCAGGAATAAATCGAATTCGCGTCCCGCCCCCTCGCCTCGTTTTGCCTCAAGCACCACGCCGGTTTCAAGTACGTTAGCGGCGGAAACCGAGCGGCTTTCGGCGTTAAGCATCGCCGCCAGAAACGACTGGCGCTCAGGCTCGCCGAGAAAAATGGCCACGAACGCTGACGTGTCGATGACCATTAGCGCGGCATCCCGTGCTCGTCGTATCCTAGAATTTCGTCCGGCGGGCGGGGGTCAAGCGTCGGCAAAGCATCAACACGCCGCAAGAGATCCTCTATCTGCCTGGTCAGAACCCGACCGCGACGCCGGGTCTTCAATCTCTCCCACCGCTCCTCAAGAGATCTCTGAATCGCCTCGGTAATAGACTCTCCGGTTTCGTCGGCGACTTGGCGCGCGAGCCGCTCTGTGGTTGTATTCTTGATGCTTAACGGCATGTATATATTATAGCAAAAAGTATTGAAATATGCCTAGCATAACTTATATGAAACAAAATAAATAATTTACATACTGTTTCGTTACGGATAATTGTACAATTCTGACAAACTATAAAGGGGTGGAACGAGTCAAAAGCAGGTCAATTCTTACGCGGCCATGAATGGCTGTTACTCCATGGCGAACACCGATATGCGCGTGCGACGACCTCACATCGATCCATTTGCTGCTGCGATCTCGTGGATTGAGCTCTGTGCGGCGCGCAAAGGAACGGATACGTGCACAGTATCTCCGTGATCGTTGACGTCGACGACGATTGAGCCGCCGCGCTTGGCAACGACAACATGCTCGTCATTGTCGGTGACCTCGACAAACACACCGTCCGGACAATCTTCGAGCGCGGGAATAGCAGCGTCGATGATTGGCAGATAAGGACGCACGTTCTGTGAGGCTTCGGCAAGGCGCTCAGAAGGTACAAACCTGATGCCGGTCGATACCAGGGCGGCAGGAATAATCAAGTTGAGATGCGTGCCATCCGCCTGCCTCTCGTGAACTCGCACGTGAATAAAGCCTTCGCTCGAGAGGGCGGCGCCGGCAACGAGCACGGTGCTCATGGCCCCGATTCCAAGTTTGGCCAGGAAGATCATGATGTTTCTCCTATTTCGTTAGTGAACCTCAGGGGCTAAAGCCCGATACTCATTTGGAGCTCGGTGCGGCGCGGCTGAAGCCATGCCCTCCCGACACGGTCCGTGCCCTCCCTAATGTCCTAAACGCGGCACTGAAGCGTCGCTCTTCCGAGACATGCGTCTGGCGTCCCGCAGCTATTGCTTGTCGGAACTGTTGGAATCGACCCATACGCGGACGGACTCTTCCTGCCCGGTCACGGTCACAAGGTTGTGGTCACCGGTTGCTTCCAGCGCCTTGATGGCAGCTTCGACGTTAAGTTCGTTGCCGGTGGTGTTGGAGATGAGGGCCTCGGCGACGTCCCATGGGATGGTGACATCCACATTCTCTTTGCCGGCCTTGTCGACCACGTGGACAACCAGCTGCCCGTGCTCTTTCGCCACGCGCACATCGCTGTCGTTCTCTTGAACAGTGACGAATTCACCTTCGGGAGCAGTCTTGAGCGCGTTCAGAATTGCGCGTACGTCCACGTCGGTGGTGAAATCTCCAACCTGGATTTTGCCGTGTTGCAGTTGCCCATGGTTGATGGCGGGGACGACTTTCTCAGCCAGTGAAAGCGGCAAATTCACGCGGACTAACTCGTGTGTCCTGGGGTTGCTTACGCGGACGTGCAGATAGCGCTCCACAGAGGAGGCGTAGAGGGTGACCGCAGCGATTAATACGGCGGCGACCGGCAAACTTTTCTTGAGAATTGTCATAGGATCTTCCTTTCGAACATGATTCGAGCCGGGCGATCCTCGCCCTGGCAGGTTTGGACGGATACCTGCGCTTTCAAAGAAGTAATACGCACAGGAGGAAGGAAAGTTCCGCGCTGCGAAGAGTTTTTTCCGGTTGAAGGCTCCGCATACCCCAAACCGGGGAAGATCCAGAGATAGTTACGAGGTTGCCGGGTCGCGGTCGGCGGGGCAGTCGATCGCGCTTCCCCCGCATGGACACAGCTGATTCCCTCAGCGTTTACTTTGCGGATGGAAGGCGTTCGCTTCGTGCTAACATCCGGCAGTGGCTACGGTCAGAAACACTCCCCAACTTCCGGACACACGCGATCGGCTGGTTTCGGCAGCGCCGGTGGAAGATGATTCGTCATTTGAGTTGAAGCTGCGCCCGCAGCGCCTGGCGGAATTCATTGGGCAGCCTAAAGTAAAGGAAAACCTGGCAGTTGCGATAGAGGCGGCGCGGTCTCGGGGCGAGGCGCTCGACCATGTTCTGCTGTATGGGCCGCCCGGGCTCGGCAAGACGACGTTGGCAACAATCATTGCCAATGAACTGGGAGTGGCGTTTCAGCAGACCTCCGGGCCAACGCTGCAAATCAAGGGCGATCTAACCGCCGTTCTGACGAATCTGCGCGAAAAGCAGGTCTTTTTTATTGATGAAGTCCACCGTCTGCAGCCCGCGCTGGAGGAAATCCTTTATTCGGCACTGGAAGATTACAAACTCGACATCCTGATCGGGCAAGGGCCTGCGGCGCGCACCCACACCATGGATGTGAGGCCGTTCACGTTCGTGGGCGCCACCACGCGCGCAGGATTGCTCTCGGCGCCACTACGGTCACGGTTTGGGATCGTGCTCCGGTTGGAGTTTTACAGTCACCAGGATTTACTGATTATCGTGGAACGCTCGGCGGAGATTCTAGGGGTAGAGATAAATCGTGAAGGGGCGCTGGAGATTGCCAGCCGGTCGCGAGGGACTCCGCGGATTGCGAACCGATTGCTGCGACGGGTGCGGGACTACGCGCAGGTGCGAAGCTCGGGGAAGATCGATCTGCCGACGGCACAGGCCGCGTTGCAGATGCTCGAAGTCGACAAGTATGGATTTGATGAGGTCGACCGCAAGCTCCTGTTGGCGATTATTGAGAAATACCAGGGAGGGCCGGTTGGGGTGAACACGCTGGCGGCGGCGCTGGCAGAAGAACCGGATGCGATCGAGGAAATCTACGAACCGTTCCTGATTCAGATTGGGTTTTTGAACCGGACTCCGCGGGGGCGGGTTGCGACGCAGCTTGCATACGAGCATTTCGGCATCACGCCGAACCGAAGGCAGAGCTCGTTGTTTTAGTTTTTAGCCATCAGCTTTCAGCCGTCAGCTATCAGTTAGGAATGCGATGCATTCGTTCAACTCTTACTGAAAGCAGAGTTCAACGCCATGTCCACATCAGCTACGTCGATGAGCAGCGCGAGTAAAGTGGTTGTCGCACGCCTCGATGGGCAGCGACTGAAAGGGTATGTCTTTAACTTCTCCGCCCTTAGAGATTCATTCCGCCTGTTCCCTGAAGCCAACAGTCCTCAATCAGCGGGAACCGACCTTGAGCTGCGTAACGTAAAAGCTATCTTCTTTGTTAAAGATTTTGGCGGCAACCGCGAGCGCAAAGATTCTTACGATTCCATGGAAGGGGCTCATGGCCGGAAGCTCGAAGTCACCTGCCCCGATGGCGAGAAGATCCTGGGAACCAGCGAGGCATACAATCCGAAAAAATTGGGATTCTTCATGTTTCCCGCGGACCGCGAATCCAACAACAGCCGCATCTTTATCGTGAACGCGAATGTCAGTACAGTAAAGATGCTGTGACCTGTTTCTAAAGCTAAGATACTGTCAGCATGATTGCCCACCTGCGTGGAAGATTGATAACGCGTCATCCGAATCAGGCGATTGTGGATGCCGGCGGTGTCGGTTACAACGTCACCATTTCTGTGCCGACGTTTAGTGAGCTTCCTCCTCTCGGAGGCGAAGTTTCACTGCACATCCACACCCATGTGCGGGAAGACCAGATCGCACTATATGGATTTCTGCGGCCGGAAGAGAAGCAGCTTTTTGAAAAATTGCTGACGGTGAGCGGAATTGGGCCGAAGCTGGCGATCACCATTTTGAGCGGGATGCCGACGGACGAGATGGTGAATGCGATTCGCGGCAATGATGTTGTGCGGCTTACGAAAATTCCTGGAATTGGCAAGAAAACGGCGGAGCGCATGGTTTTGGAGCTGCGCGACAAATTGGCAGTTGCCGGAAACGAACCGGCAGCAGTCATGCCTTCCTTCAGCGCGCTGCAGGAAGACGTGCTATCGGCATTGGTCAACCTGGGCTACCAGCGAGCGCCGGCGGAGAAGGCGTTGGGAACAGTCGAGAAAAATGGCTCGTTCGATTCGATGTTCCGGCAGGCTCTGTCTGTACTATCGAAGTAGCAGCACGATTCATTTTGAGTGAAAGACGGATGACAGATCCCAGCAGACCTGAAATTCGGCACATCGGACAGATTGCTATTGTTGTGCACGACACCGACCGCGCAGTTGCGTTCTATCGCGACATCCTAGGACTGAAGCTGCTTTTCACCGCCGGTCAGCTCGCGTTCTTCGAGTGCGGTGGAGTTCGCCTGATGCTCACGCATCCTTCCAGCAAAGAGTTCGACCATCCTTCCTCGATTCTGTACTTCAAGGTGGACGACATTCAGCAAGCGTATGCATGGCTGGTCAGCCAAAAAGTGAAAACTGAGGGCGAGCCGAACCTGGTCGCGAAAATGCCGGACCATGACCTATGGCTTGCCGGGTTTCGCGACTCAGAAGGAAATGTGATGGAATTTATGGCGGAAGTGCGGCACTGAACACTACCGCAGGCTGAACGGTGTTATTTCGAGCTTCCCGCCCGGGCCAGCTTCTCAACTCCGAACGGGATAGCTTTGCCGTGGTCGACGTTGTTCATGGTCCATTGCCAGCTATCCGTCTTCGGATCGTAGGTAAAGTCGTTGGTGAAATTAATCTCGCCTTTGTCGTCTTTGAAGACGAAGGGAATATCGTTGCCCTTCGGGTCAGCAACACCAAGGGTGGTTAGGCCGGGGCCCCCGGCGAACACATCCAGCCACACACATTGGATTTGGTTCGGCTGCGGCCCGGTCGTGAGATATTCCATCGCTTCGTATCGGGGCTGGCCTTTGGCGTCTTTCTCCCGCGAGACTTCGTGAAGCCGAAGATAGTGATGCTGGATGACCCATTCGCCCTCGATATCAGCGAGTACTCTTATGGCCGGCGATTTCTGCCTGTGACACCCATTTCCCAGCAAGACGATCCAGCAACGGAGACTCCACGGGAGGATGTTGGGCGAACGCAGTAGTGCCCACACCTAGTACTAACAACACGAGGGATCGAGTCATTTGGTCCATCATAGTGGGCTTCGGTTCCGACATCCTACACTACGCACAAAACAAAAAGCCCTCGCATTTTGCGAGGGCTGCTCGTAATTGACAAAACTTTTACTTTTTGTCCAAGCCGGAGCCTGGGGTGGCTTTGCCGTATTTCCGGCGGAAACGCTCGACCCGGCCGGCCGTATCCATCAGTTTCTGTTTGCCGGTGAAAAACGGGTGGCAACTTGAACAGATTTCTACGTGAATATCGCCGCGATGAGTCGACCGCGTGGTGAATGTGCTGCCGCAGGCGCAGTGCACGCGCACTACGTTATATGCGGGATGAATGGCTGCCTTCATGGGGTCTCCAGATAATCGTGCTGAACCATTTGATTCTAAAAGATAGGCGCGGGATTCAGCAAACAGGCTGTCGGCCATGGGTGAGGCCTTGGGCTAAACCGGGCAGCGCCGCCCAACATAACACAGGGAGCTGGCGGCCAGGGCTGACCGCAAAAAATAAGACGGCAGGGCCGATCCCCTGCCGTGCATTTTGGAAGAGTTCGATTACTTGCCGCGATTGACGGCCTTTTTCAGTTCGGCGCCAGCAGTGAACTTGGCGACGCGACGGGCGGCAATCTTGATAGTGGCCCCGGTTTGCGGATTGCGTCCATTGCGCGCCTTCCGCTGAGAAATTGAAAACGTCCCGAACCCGATAAGGGCGACACGGTCTCCTTTTTTCAGTGCGCCGGTGATGCTGTCTACGGTGGTGTCGATTGCGCTGCCAGCCTGGGTCTTGCTGATGCCGCAGCCCGCAGCAATGCGGTCAATAAGATCTGCTTTATTCATCGTTGCTCCTGGGGAGGTCTCCTTGTCGCTCAGCGTTTAGCCCCACGGGTTATTCGTCAAGCGTGCCGGACAGAAGCGCTTGCCTCAGATCGCACGCTGTACGTGGGTTTCATGAGGAACTCCCCGCTGCCCGACTTTGTTGTGGAAACTCGCCGCAAGCTATTTAGCTCTCGGTTCTGGCGATTGTCAACTGTGAAAATCCGCGCCAGCTGCCGAGTTTGGCTCCCCCCAAATTCAGACAGGGCTTCTGTGGCGGGTTGAGACGAGCGCGAAGTACAGGAACGAAATTTTTATTCGATTCAGTCAGATTCCGCGCTCACGAGGGGGCCGCTAAGAACACAAGCGAAAGAGTTCTGAAATGCCGCAGCACCGGGCGGAAAATAGAAATGCGGTCCGGGCCAGCCACCCGAACCGCATTTGCTTGCGTGAACTCACCGCTGCCGTTCCGTGTTACCCATCAGCCTAATTGCGCGTTCCGAGGAACGTGCACCCTTAAGCCGACTCTCAGCGCCGGCGGCACGGTCGCACCTGAATGCAACGCGCCTGTTCGTGCTCGCTGGTTGCAGTCCCGCCATGCGAGACCGTTTTTCTGAGGAGGCCGCAACGCCCGGGTGCCCGCAACGCTTACACGCTTTGGGAACCGCTCAGCAGTTCACCCTCGTAAACTGCTGCAGATCCAGCTTTGCACGATCACTGGCAGCGTGATCTTCACGCCTGCAGTGACAGCACTTTCTCCCATCCAGAGACTTTGAGCAACGGCAAATCGCGGGAGGGCTGTGCGAATCCTGTGGACGAATAATATTCCTTGTGGAAAGTCAAGGAAAACGTGGAAGGAGGGCCGAAATTTGCCTGGGACAAGAGGCCGATGTCGTCCTCCTTCGTGAACGTTCGTGTGGTAAGTTTCGTTTTCTACCACGAAGGTCACGAAGTTACGCGAAGGCTCGCGGGCGCTCGAAACTCAACCCCTGCTTCGTCCGCTCGCTAACCCGGACCGCAGCGCCTTAATGCGCTGCCGCAGCTCCTTTGCCTGCCGTTGATGGCGAACACTGTTCTGAGCAACCAGCTGCGCAAGTTCGTAAAGCCGTTCTGTCAGTTGCATCCAACGCTTGTCCTGTGGGCCGGCAGCAGCTTTAGTGCCGTTGGTGCGTGATTTGTTCACGTCCTGCTTGGCGGCCGAGGTCACCATCCAGAACTTCAGCTCGGAAACGACCGCATAGACCGGGCTGCGTTTACCGGCGCCAACGCGGTGCACCGGGAGCTGGAGTTCTCTCTCCCAGCGCTGCACGGTGCGAACACCACGGCCCAAATATTGGGCGATTTCATTCCACGAATTCAGCACCCGGGGTTTTTTTTCGGTGAGATCAACAGTAGTTCCAGCGCTTGGAGGAAACTCGGGCCAGTTTTTGGTGGGCACGGCAGCCATTCGATTCCTGGAGGCTGGCGTGGTCAACTCCCCGGCCTTGCTGATGGCCAGCTGCTTACACAGTAGCAGGCCAACTGCCATACGGGTGACATCGTTTAGACCTCGATATTGTGAGGTTAGGTTTCCGGGTGGTGTCGGTCGGGTGGGAAGAGAGGCTAGCGTTTTAATCCAGGTTCGTGTTCAGGGCTGCGCGAATTTTCAGCTCTGGCGTTTCGCGGCGCTTGCGATCCACAGGAAGTCAACATTATTTTCTTCCTGATCGTCACGCGTAGCCCTTGTAGCCGCGCTTAGCCCCGTGCTACCGAACGCCGCCAAGGGCTGCGCTTTTGCTCTAGAACAGTGACGCGATCAGCTGGCGTTCCTCGAGGACGTCAAGCAGCTCGTCGAGCAGGCTTTGCACGCGGGCATTGTCTTCTTCCTCAGACACCGCCTTGCACAGGCGACGCACATCAGTAGTTGTAGCAGCGGACTCCATTACTTCTCCTGCGTGGCGTGATTTCCGATCTCATAATCTTGGAACCCCAATACGGCACCAACAGTTGCTCTATGAATCAGATTCAAATGTGCAGAAAATGTAACACTCGACTGAGTAATTTTGTGGCATGAGTGCAGCTACAGGATGGCGGGTATGCGTGTCTCTCAATCGACCACGAAACCCACGTGTAAAGGCTGTCGGCAAGCGTTGTCTCCGTGATCTGAGAACGGATAAGGTACACTCTCGGTGCTCAACACTCCCTTGCCGGAGAAAAATATGCTCACCCGCCGTCGGCTGATACAGGACCTGGGTTTTCTCGCCGTAGCAGGGCAATTTGCCAGCGAGTCGTTGCTGGCGCGCCGGTTGAATGCTGACATTCCGAGCCATGGAGAGATGGTATGGCTCGACGCGAATGAAAATCCCGCTGGCCCCCCGGCTTCAGCGATCAAGGCGATCGCAGACGGGGCGGCGGCGATCGCGCGATATCACTTCGACGAATTCGACGGGTTTACGCAAGCCCTTGCCCGAAGCGAGGACCTGAGGCCCGAACAGGTTCTATTCGGGGTGGGATCAACCGAGATCATCGACGCGGCGATCTGCGCCTTCACTTCGGCCACGGCTCCGCTGATTACTGCGGCACCTTCATACGATATCCCGATAGACCTGGCTCGAAGCTTAGGACGGAAGGTAGTGCAAGTACCTTTGACCGCGGCTTGGGGCTTTGATGTCCGCAAGTTAGCTGAGGAGGGGGCCAAAGCCGGAGGCGGTTTGATTTATTTATGTAATCCCAATAACCCAACCTCGTCGCTCACGCCGAAGGCCGACGTCGAGTGGCTGGTCGCGAACCTTCCGCCGCAGACGGTATTGCTGGTGGATGAGGCCTATATTCACTTCGTCCAACCGTCGGAGATCGATAGCGCGATAAAGCATGTGCGCGAGAACAAGGATGTCATCGTCGCTCGCACATTCTCGAAAATCTACGGCATGGCTGGTGCGCGCGCGGGGTTCGGCTGCGCCAAGCCAGATATCATTCAGGCGCTGAATCCTTTTATGGATAAGGTCATTCCTGTGCTTGCGCTACGAGGCGCAACCGCAGCACTGGCCGAGCGAGACCGCCTGGTGCCAGAGAGAAGAGGCAACGTCGCCCGAATTCGCGGCGAATTGTGCGATTGGCTGGGGCAGAAAAAAGTCCGGTACATTGAACCTCACGCGAATTTCATGATGATTGATGTGGGCCGCGAGGTGCGGGAATTCGGACGTGACATGCGACGAAATGGCGTGGCGGTGGGACGGCCTTTTCCGCCACTCACGCAGATGCTGCGCGTGACCATTGGAACGGATGCTGAAATGAAGAGATTTCGTGAAGTGTTCGCGCAGGTTTATCGGGCTTGACTTGTGACCGAACGCCAAAAATTCTGCGCTGGTTAATATCCATCCAGTGCTGAGGATATCTATGAAGCTACAGGCGCACTGGTGGCGCGTGCTGTTGCTGGTTGCAGTTTCCGTCAGCGGTTACACGCATGCTCAGGCGAAGCCCTCCTCCCAAGGCGCTCGTCAGCAGGCGATGGACCGCGACCTTCTCGAAGTCACGATTCCGAAACTGGAGCAGCTGTATCGCGATCGCAAGTACACAGTCACCGAGGTCACTGCTTGGTACATCTCTCGTATTCAGAAGTACAACGGAATTTATCGGGCGGTGGAGTCGATAGATGAAAAGGGAGCCCTGGCCACGGCTGCCCGCGAAGATGCGGAAGCCAAGTCCGGAGGCGCGAAGTTTTTCCGGGGTCCGATGTGGGGCATTCCAATTGTGATCAAGGCGAACACCAGCATTGAAGGCTTGATCACAAGTGATGGATGGAAGGGCTACGTGATCCCCGGGCATGAACTGATCGCACCGAAAGATGCGGCGATCGTAGCGAAGCTGCGGGCTGCAGGAGTTGTAATTCTGGGGCACACGAACATGCCGGACTTCGCGGCCAGCGACACCAATCGCAGCACTGCTTATGGGCGGACGGGGAATGCCTATGACGTTCGCTTCAGCCCGGGTGGTTCATCGGGAGGCACGGTGACCGCGGTCACTGCGAATTTCGCATTGCTGGGCAACGGAACTGACACCGGCAACTCGATCCGCATGCCGGCGGCGACGAGTTCTGTGGTCGGGGTGTTCCCGACGCGAGGGCTGGTCAGTATCGCCGGTATCGCGCCGCTCGACTGGCTGCTGGATAACACCGGGCCGATTGCACGCGACGTGACGGATGCGGCTATTGCTCTCGGAGTGATGGCTGGTGAAGATTCGCTGGATCCTCGCACGATGGGTTCACCTGCAAAAGCCCAGCCTGGTCCCTATACACAGTACTTGAAAGCAGACGCGCTCAAGGGGAAACGCTTCGGCGTTCCTGCATTCATTCTGAAGGGGACAGGAACGCCGTTTCAAGGCATTCCGGCGTCTGAGTCGCCAACTCAGGTCAGTGCGGACATGGCAATGGCGCGCATCCCGCTGCAACCGGAGACGCGTGATGCATTTATGAAAGCCATTGAGGGGCTGCGTGCTGCCGGGGCCACTGTGGTCTTTGACGATGGGATCCTACCTGACAGCTTCGCGATGACCGTGGCTCGTGTCGGCACCACGCCCTATATTCGCGAGGGGACGGAAAAGTTCCTGGCCGAGTTTGGTCCCGCGCAATATCATTCGCCGGAGGAGTACCAGAAAGCCGTCGGGTCGCCATTGCCGCCGACGATCATCGGTGGCCCAGATGAGAATGCTCCCAAAGAACGGCCGCCGGTGAAGCAAGCGGTGTTCGAGACGGATCCTGAGGCTGAGGCCAACGTGCTTGCTCCACGCCGGGATGCGCTTGCCATCTACAACGAGACCCTGGATCGGTTCCACCTGGACGGTTTCGTATATCCGGCCACGCAGATGCCTCCGCCAGATGAGACTATGCCGCAATACGGCAAGATCAGTGAAGGTCCGCACAGCGACACCGCCTGGGTGAACATGATCGGTGTTCCCGCGGTTGTGGTGCCGGGCGGTTTCTATCCTAGTGGCCTGCCGTTTGGATTGGAAATCTCGGCGCGACCTTGGAGAGACGGCGACTTGCTCAGTTGGGCGTACGCCTACGAGAAAGCCACTCATCACCGCAGGCCGCCGGCACTGGTTGAAAAGGGATTGTTGCCGAACGCCAGGTAACCCGCGTAGCGGTTGCGGGCGCAACCACAAGAGATCCATCGTTCTCTACTGCAGTTTCGCGTACTCCGCCTTAGCTTGCTTCAGGACGGGGATGTCAGAGTCGGCGTCTTTCCAGATCGTAAGAAAATCCTGGTATGCGGCTTTGGCTTTGGCAGTGTCGCCTTGCAACCCATAAGCGCGAGCCAACCCTAGATGGGCGAGAGCGCCGAGTGGATTCACTCCTATGCTGCGATGGTCAACGATTTTCTGGAACTCGCCTGCGGCTTTGCTGCCGTCGCGCGCTGCCAGATAAGCTTGGCCGCGAACATACACGGGATACAGTCCAGTGGCTGTACCCATGATCCCCAGTTCATATGGGATAGCCGGCTGAAGAGCTTCGATGGCCTTTAAAGGTTGGTTGCGGTTCAAAGCAAGCTGTGCGTTCAGAGTGGGCAGCTTCTTAAATTGGACGATCGTATCTTGTGGAAACTGCTTGTTCAAATCATTAGCTAGCGACTGCACCCGCGCGGTGTCACCGGTCAACGCCAGCGCCAAAGCTGCCTGGTACTCCACATCGAGGCCTTTGGAATTTTCGAGCGCAGCAGTGGCCCGCTTTCGCGCCTCGCGGGGATAGCCAAAGATCGCTTCCCGCAATGCGGTTTGGGTTTCGTAGGCCTCCGCCATTTCTTTCTTCTCCGCCTGTTGCGCCGAAGCCACTGCGCGGCGCGAAAGGTCGTCGGCCTTCCGTAGCTGTCCTGAATAGGCGGCTGTATCAGCCCGAGTGGACAAGAACACGTCTTCTATCCCCCGCTTGCCCGTGACCCATGCCATCTGTTGCTCCATGGCCGCCGAGTCGTTCTTCAAGAAAGCAAGAGTGAATTCAAGCATGTGCAGGAAAGGAGTATCGAGCTTTTTCGCCCATGCCTCTTGGATTGTGGCCTGGGTCTCGTCGAAACGATTTAGGAAGAAATAGCCGTTAGCAAGGTTCTCATAATTGTTGCCGCTGGATGGATTCAGCCGAACCGCCTCGCGGGCTACTTCCAAGCTCTTGTCATATTGGGCAACGACCAAATACAGACCACTCAGGATGGCATCGGGCACGTCATCCCGGGGATAGGTCTGGGCCCAGAGTTCACAGGTTTGGCGCGTCTTTTCCAAATCGCCAGTGACCAAATTATAGTACCCAGCGTCGATATTGAACTTCTCGTGTTCACTGACCCGTTCGCGCAGCTCGTAAGCCTTTTGAACATTTTCTGCCGCCAAGTTATATTCCCCGAGATTGTGTAAGCCTACTCCGAGCAAGTTATAAGCCATGGCGAAATTCGGGTCGAGACGGACGGCGCGTTGGGCCCAGGTTACGGTCGCGGGATTGTCGTCTCGTTCCGCCAGGGACTTTGCCGCGAGCGTGTATGCTTGCAACGCTTCGAGCGAAGGCGTGGTCGCTTCGTACAACGGTGTGGCATATTTCTGCACGGAACTGAGCGATTCGCCCAGCTTGCCTCGCATGCTGACCGCCGCACTGTCGAGCGCCTTAAGCACCAATTCCTTCCCCGCCGCCTGCTGTTGTGCTTCCGCCAATACGTCTCCAGAGCTGCAGTCCACCGCTTTCAAGCCGATCACGTATTGGCTACCCAGCTCTGCAATCGAGCCGGTCAGCATCGCCTTGCTGCCCACGCGCTGGCAGACCTCGCGTGTAATGTCAGCCGTTAATTTCTCGCCGACGCGGCGCCCCATCAGCCTGAGCGTCTCATTTATCTTGTCGTCGGAAACCAGATCGAGAAAAGGTGTTTGCTCCAGTTGCACTGAGAGTCCTTGTTTTAGCGTGCCGTCGAATACGGTGTCGGTGGTCTTGTTCTCGAAATCCGAAAGAACAATGCTGTCTTTGTCAGTCAAGCGATTGCTTTGACGCGAGCGATAGTAGAAGCCGCCGGCCACGAGTAAGGTGACGATCAGAATAGGAATCCAAATCTGCCAGACCTTGGCAAACCGAGCCGCAGGGGCTTGTGCCGCGGGCGGGGTGCCAGAGCTGTCAGAATCGCGCTTCAGCCGCTGCAAATCACTTCGCATATCGGCCGCGTGCTGATAGCGGAGATCGCGGTCCTTCTCCAAAGCCTTGTTGATGATCCGTTCGAGTTCAGGCGGCACATCGGGATTCAGTCGCACCGGCGGAACCGGGGTGCGTTCGAGGATAGAGTTGAAGATAACCGCGGCACTCTCGCCACGAAATGGCAACTGCCCGGTAGCCATCTCATAGAGCACGGTTCCAAATGAAAACAAATCGCTCCGCGCGTCCAATTCTTTGGCGCGCACCTGCTCCGGCGACATGTAAACGACTGTCCCCAGAGTGGTGCCGGCGCTAGTCAAGTGCTGGTGTTCGGTGGTTGCGGTATTCGCCTCCGCCAGCTGACTCTCAGAACTCACGGCAGGAGTAATCTTCGCCAGCCCGAAGTCGAGAATCTTGGCGTGACCGCGGTTAGTTAGAAAAATGTTACCTGGCTTGATATCGCGGTGGACGATCCCCTTAGCATGGGCAGCGTCGAGTGCGTCAGCAATCTCGATCGCCAGGCCCAGCAGAACATCGGTTTCGATTGGCTTTCCGGTAATGCGATACTTCAGCGTCACGCCGTCGAGAAATTCCATGGCTATGAACGCGGCGCGGTGCTGGTCGTCAATTTCGTAAATAGTGCAGATGTTGGGGTGATTCAGCGCCGAGGCCGCCTTCGCTTCTATGCGAAAGCGTGCGAGGGCCTTCGGGTCTTTGGCTACTTCGTCGGGCAGGAACTTCAAGGCAACAAAGCGGTCGAGCTTGATGTCCTCTGCTTTATAAACCAACCCCATACCGCCGCCGCCGATCTTCTCGAGGACGCGATAGTGGGAAATGGTCTCGCCAATCATGAGGTCGGGCAATCTTAGGACGGAGGGTAGGGCAAGTCAATGAAAGGCCACGGGCGATTGGAGTGGGTCAGAAGAGTTGCTGATAGCGCATCGCCAACAGCGCTGGTTGCAGGCCAAACAGATCGAGGAGTGGTAACGCTGATTACAACAGTTACTCTTACGAAACGGGAAGTCATAGAATTGATGCTGAGTGAAGGAGCGGCAACATGAAATTCCGAATCGGTCTGTGGGCGAGTGCAGGGTTTTTAGTTGCGTGCTCTTGGGCACTCTTTGCGTTCGCAACTTTTCCTTCTACAAACGAGCGAATGCGGGATGTCTGGACCCTGGTCAGTTTAACCTGCCCGATTGCGATCGCCGGCAGACATTATCCTATTAGTCTGTATGTGGCTCTAGCAGCGAATGCCATCACGTATGCGTTGGTCGGTATGGTAGTCGAGCGCGTGAGGCGGCATTTGAATCATGCAAAATGATTCCCGAAGTTTTTCTGTTCAAGCAAAAAGCCGGGAGCAATCTCGGAGCGGTACCGATGTGGCGCCAACTTAAAAGTTCAAGTAGATTCGATTGACAGCAGTGATGGCGCAGCGATTCCTCAGCAGCGCATTCACTCAGCTTCGGTAGCGAACGACTGGTACAACTCCTTTCGTAATCTCCAGCGCCCGTGGGATTGCGTAACATACTGAGCAAATGAGCATTTCTCCCCGACTGTTTGCTGATAGGCGCATTCCGCGATTCCGTCTCACCGAGACGACTCGCGCTGTACTTCAATTCGAGAATGGTCTCCGCATGGCTGGCGAACTGCACGTCATATCCCGCCACGGTGGCTTGCTGCTCCTGCCGTCACCGGTGCACCGGGGCAATGTTGTTGAACTGGCGTTTCACACCCACCGGGGCCCGGTGCTGGGCACAGTAGAAATGCTCACGCCTGTGACCAGCACACAACAGCCTTTCCGTTTCATTGAGCTGCCCGAAAGCCATCGTCATACGTTGCAGGCAGCATTTGAGTCGGGCCTTTATCGCAACGTCGATGAAGAGGAGCGGATTGAGGAACTCAGGGCCGCAGTTGCAAAGTGGGAGCCATCGGTGCCACGACGAAAATCCAAGCTGGTGATGGGTCTGGTTGCGCTGCTGGGATGTCTCGCCTTCGCTTTTTATCTTCACCTATCCGCACGCTAAAGCACGCAGGGGTATTCGATCTGGATCAGAACGCAGGGGCATGAACATCGCGATTGATCGACCCCGCAAAATTGAACAACTCTGGAGATGCCGCGCGAAGTTCTTTCCACGATCATCGACAAGCGCGAAATGTGGCTGCGGAGGATCGGCCTGCTGGAGTGGGCTTGGCGACCGCAGGGATAGTCACAGTAGGTAGACAACGCTTAGATAAGAATTGAAGGCAAAACCCCGCCCAAGCAGAGCTTGGACGGGGCACCTTCAAATGTTAGGACGGGCCACCCCGCCATTCTAGCCTAGAAAGAAAACGCTCTGCCCAACTTTGCATGCGATGCAAATAATTAAGGTCTTACTCGGTTTGCATGCCGGATTTTTTCAGCGTCTTCTGCAGACTGCCAAAACCTTGATCGCCTTGCTCTGCTGTAACGAGCGTGCCGTCGGGCCCGATCACAAGGTAAGTGGGAAATACGTGGACCTGATATGCACGGGGCATCAGATTATCGCTCGACAACACGATCGGGAAGTTATGGGCATGTTTTTTTAGGTATTTTTCAACCGTCTCCCGGTCTTCGTCCATAGAAATCCCAATCACCTTCAAGTCCTTATCGCCGAACTTTGCGTTCAACTTATCGATCGCGGGAGCATCAGCCTGGCAGGGCGGGCACCAGGTCGCCCAGAAATCAAGCAGCACCGTCTTGCCTTTCAAATCTGCCAGCGAGATTGCATTCCCCTGCATGTCGGTGACCCGCAGCTCCGGGGCAGGTTTGCCCGCCAATTCTTTCTTAATACGGCCTTCGTCCCAGGACCTGAAGTCATTCACCTGATGCAGACCCTCAGGCAACTTGAAAAGAGACATGTCGGGAGTTGCACCATAACTAAACCGCTTCAACGCGTAAGTCTTTACCACATGATTGCTGCCAAATGTCCTTTCAAAGAGCATTTCCAACTGACAGCGCAGCCACATGCCGGTTTCGGTGTCAATCATGACTCGGGCCGTCCCGCTATTCATTTTGGTCACCCCTGAGGACCTGTACGGCCGCATCCACGGTTTCATCGGTGCTTCGATGATGACGCATGCGCGGTCTTGTCCGGGAAACCCACACGGCAATCGTTGCAGCTCCTTTGCTTTGTTCCAATCGAGTCTGAGGCCATACGGTTCCGGCAGGGGCTCATCTTTGTCGTTTTGGTCATTTACGCGCTTGTATTCTGTTCCTTCCGGTTCCATCTCGAAAACATCTTGACCATCGAAGATTGAGTCGAATCGCCTAAGTCGCCCACAATCTTATTGCGCCACTTGTTTTGAGAAAGATCAACTGCGACCTGGTAACGGGAAAAGGATTCGTGATATGTGGAGGAGTGCTGCGTCACTTCGAACTCCTGATGTAAGGTGGCCGTTCCTTTCCGCATGGTTTCGAACTTGCTCCACAGCGTATTGATAGGTGCTTTATCCGCGCCATTCGAACCTGCCGTAAACGCCAAGACTAAGAGCGGAACAAAGATAAGCTTGTGGATTGACAGCATGGCGATGCCTCCCCTTCCTAAGTGCGTGTAAGTATAGCTCGGGGAGACTAAGTAATCGTACTTGAATTTATCGACGGTTGACTCTTCCGGCCTCTTCCCGCACTGGGTTCGCCTCCCCATTGACGCGCGTCTTACCAGCGTGAACAAGAAGGAAGAGGTATCTTTGATTCACATCCAAGGGAAGGGAGTATTTTGCCCCGCCCATACACCATCCCAATCCCGGTTTGACATGGATTTCCGTCTGACCCTAACCTTGTTGTTCTCTTCTTATCAGAGTTCTGGTCATTGGTCGTGGCGGACGCGAGCATGCGTTAGTGTGGAAGCTGCGGCAGTCTCCGCGGCTGCAGAAGATCTATTGCGCGCCGGGGAACGGCGGCATCAGCCAGGACCGAGAATCCATTCTGGTCAAAAAAGATTCAATCCAGAGTTACAGGCTCGAGGTTCCCGCCCTTGCAAAGAACCCCCTTGCAAAGAACCAAAGAGCGGGACACCATCAGTCGCGGTAGTTTCAGAAGAATTGGCGGGTGGGCCACCGCCAATGTCTTTCCACAACCCCTCCGAAACCGCCCGTCATCGTCCCCGTGGCGCTTATTGGCGCTTCCAAATGTCCGTCGCGAACAGCCGCGGACCGCGCGAATATCGTAAGCTGCTGACATCTCTTCCACATAACTCCGCCGAGCCTGTGGCGTCGGTCTCATGTGCAACGGATACGTTTTGCCCAGGAGTCCATGCAATGGCAAGCCCTTCAAGTCCGCGACCTAGTTCACCGCACATCCCAATCGGGTCGCCGTATTGTTCCGACCCAAACTGCCAAAGCTGCAAGGAACTGCGGGAAACGCAAGAGCTCATCAGAACGGGGCGACCGCTCCCAAACAGAAAATCAGCGTAAGCAGGCTAAAGCCAACAAGTGACAAAGCCAAAACCTGGAACTGAGATGCCGGCTAGTCCAGTGAAAGTGACTTGTCCTTTCTGCAAAGCCAAACCTGGTAAGGACTGTGCAACGAGTGCAGGGGCAAAGTGGGAGCCATCGGTGCCACAACGAAAATCCAAGCTGGTGATGGGTCTGGTTGCGCTGCTGGGATGTCTCGCCTTCGCTCTGTATCTTCACCTGTTCCCACACCTATTCCCGCGCTAAGCACACAGGAATATTCCGTCAGAACGCAGGTCGCGAGTGAACATCGCGATTTATTGAGCGCACAGAATGGGGAAACCCAGCTGTTATTCCCAAGAAATTAACGCTTAACTCTCCACCAACGCGCCTCGGGTAGAGCTTTTCTTCCGCTTGTTCGCCTGCAGAACTTTCTTTCGCAGGCGCAGCGATTTAGGCGTCACTTCGACAAATTCATCGTCAGTGATGAACTCGATCGCCTGCTCCAGATTCAATTGCCGGAAGGGCACCAGGCGAATAGCTTCGTCAGCGGTTGAGGCGCGCATGTTGGTCAGCTTTTTCTCACGCACTACGTTTACGTCAAGGTCGGTGTCTTTGGCGTTCTCGCCGATGATCATTCCTTCGTACACATCAATACCCGGCCCAACGAAGAGCTCTCCACGCTCTTGCAGGTTCCACAGCGCATAAGAGGTAGTGACTCCGGGGCGGTCGGCGATGAGCGCGCCGGTCGGCCGATGCGGAATTTCGCCCTGCCATTCCGTGTATCCATCGAAGAGAGAATTCATCACGATGGTGCCGCGCGTGTCGGTCAGTAACTGGCTGCGCAGGCCGATCAACCCGCGACTGGGCACGCGAAATTCCACGCGGACGCGCCCATAGCCGTGGTTATGCATGTTGACCACTTCGCCCTTGCGTTCGCCGAGTTGCTGCATGACCACGCCAACGAATGTTTCGGGAACATCTACGGTCAGGTGCTCGACCGGCTCCATCAGCTTGCCGTCGACGCGCTTAGTCACGATCTCCGGCTTGCCGACCATCAGTTCGTAGCCTTCACGCCGCATCATTTCGATGAAGATCGCCAGTTGCAATTCGCCGCGGCCCATCACTTTGAAAGAGTCGGTGCTGTCGGTTTCTTCCACGCGCACCGAAACGTTCGTCAGCAACTCCTTATCGAGCCGTTCCCGCAGATTGCGAGAAGTAACGTAAGTGCCCTCGCGGCCGCAGAACGGAGAATTGTTAACGGTGAATTGCATCGCTATAGTCGGCTCGTCAATCGCTATGTGCGCCAGCGGCGCCGGATTTTCCGCGCTGGTGATGGTTTCGCCGATGGTGATGCCTTCCACTCCCGCGATCGCGACAATGTCGCCGAGCTCGGTTTCGGTACTGTCGGTGCGCTTCAGACCCGAGAACGAAAATAGCTTCGTAATAGTCGTCTTCTGCACGGAGTGATCCAGTTTGGCGATTCCGACTTCTTCACCGGTTCGCAGAGTACCGTTGAAGACGCGCGCAATGGCGAGCCGTCCGAGGTAGTCGCTGTAGTCGAGATTCGCGACCAGGATTTGCAGCGGCCCGGCGGCATCGCCCTCAGGCGCAGGAATCGTTTCGACAATCGCATCGAACAGAGGCTGCAGGTCTTCGCCGCCACCCTTAATATCCGTAGAAGCCGTGCCTGCCTTGGCATTGGTGTAGAGCACAGGAAAATCCAGCTGCTCTTCCGCAGCATCCAGATCGATGAATAAATCGTAGATTTCGTTCAGCACCTCTTGCGGGCGCGCATCCGGACGGTCAATTTTGTTGATGACCACGATCGGAGTGAGCTTGGCCTCAAGCGCCTTGCCCAGCACGTAGCGCGTTTGCGGCAACGGGCCTTCGCTGGCGTCCACCAGAAGCATGGCGCCATCCACCATCTTCAGCGCTCGCTCCACTTCGCCGCCAAAGTCGCTGTGGCCGGGGGTATCCACAATGTTGATTTTTGTCCCGTGATAAAACACCGCCGTGTTCTTGGCCAGAATCGTGATGCCGCGCTCCCGCTCGAGCTCGTTCGAATCCATGACCCGCTCCACCACGGCTTCATTGGCTCGAAAAGTGCCGCTCTGCCGCAACATGGCGTCTACCAGCGTGGTTTTGCCGTGGTCAACGTGCGCGATGATTGCTATGTTGCGAATGCTTAAAGTCAAAAGGGTCCTTCCAATTTCCCGACAAAGATAATGGTCACTATCTACTTTATCTTATGCGAAGGTCAGGCCGGCTAAACCCGGCACTTTCAGAGGTATTCGCTCCCCGCGGAGCCTGCCGGGCATCCTGATCAAAAATGTCTTTGTATGTCAATTTTGCTGAGGTACTATGGCCAGAGTTCCTGGTTATGTCTTCCAGCGCTAGCCGCCCACGTTTACTGCTGCTCCTAGTGCTCTCCGTCTGCTTTAGCATCGCGCCCCGCGCTTCCGCTGAGCCGCAGTGGGTGGAAATAAAGTCTCCCCATTTTTCTGTTGTAACTGACGCCGGTGAGCGGCGCGGACGAGATGTCGCCATACGCTTTGAGCAGATGCGTGCAGTATTCGGCGCCTTAATGATCAAGGCGAACGTAAACCTCCCAGTCCCCCTGCAAATCGTAGCTTTTCGGAATGGAAAGGAACTACGGCAGGTGGTGCCGTTGTGGCACGGCAAACCCATCCAGGTTGCCGGACTGTTTCAGGGGGGAGAAGACCGGTCGTTCATCATGCTTGATATGTCGGTCGAGAACCCTTGGACGGTAGTCTTCCACGAATACGCCCACCAACTGCTGAATGGCAATCTCGGCGCCCCTGTTGACCCCTGGTTTGACGAGGGCTTTGCGGAATACTTCTCAAGTATCGAGGTTGACGGTAAGCAAGCCAGGATCGGCAAAGTGCCTCAGGATGAGTACGACGTGTTGCGACAACAGGGAACAATGAAAATCGCCGATCTCCTGAAAGTGCAGCACAACTCTGCCGTCTACAACGAAAGCGGCGATCACCGCACAGTGTTTTACGCGCAGTCTGGCATGCTAATGCACTACCTTTACGACAACAACCTCATTCCCAAGCTGGTAACCTATTTTTCGCTCAAAATCGATCAGAGCGTGCCTGTTGAGGAGGCCATTCAGCGAACTTTCGGCATGAGTGCGGCCCAGTTCGACAAAGCCTTTCATGGTTATTTGAGTAGCGGTCGATACAAGTATTTTGCCATGCCGACTCCGAGCGATATCGTAGAAAAAGGTTACAGCGTACGTCCTCTTGCAGCATCCGACAGCAGCGCAGTCATTGCCGATATCCATCTGCACTCACCTGATTACCACGATAAGGCCGCGGCCGAATTCGAAGCAATCTTGAAGCAAGATCCCAACAACGCCGCTGCTGAACGCGGGTTGGGCTATATCTACCTTCGGGCCAGAAAGTTTAGTGAAGCGCAAGAGTACTTCCAGCGCGCCGCCAAGACTAATTCCACCGACCCTCGAGTCCATTACTACTCGGCGTTGCTGATGAACCAGGATTCAGGTGCGCACGCGGATGCGTCCGAAATGACGCGCGAGTTGGAAACAGCCATCGCCTTGGACCCAACATTTGCGGACGCCTACATGCTGCTCGGGTACGCCTCAGTGCGGGCCGGAGACATGCCCAAGGCGCTGGCCAACATGGTGAAGGCGATAAATTTGAGCCCGCGAAACCTGAATTACCGCTTTAATCTCGCGCAGACCTACATGAGCAACCGGCAGGTTGATGAGGGGATCGCGATATTTAGGGCGCTGAGCAAGTGCTCAGAGCCCATGATGGCGCAACGCGCGCAGGACTCGCTCGCCCAAGCCGAGCAGTTCAAAACGGCGATGCAAGCCCGCTCCGCTGCACCCGTGATTATTCGACGCGAGGCTCCGAATAACGTGAGCGACGCTGCCCTGACGGAGTCTGTGCGCGTCGAGAAAGCAGTTGGAAATCAAGACTCGCATCCCGCCGTTCCCGAACCGACGCCGATCAAGTTCCTGAAAGGCATACTCCGCACTGTGGACTGTTCTTCATCGCCATCCGCTACTCTGACCGTGGACTCCGCCAAGACAACCTGGACGATGACGGTTCGCGATACCAAGCATGCGTTGGTGCTCGGCGCAGACGCGTTCTCCTGCGACTGGAAAAAGCAGAAAGTCGCAATCAACTATCGCGAAACGGGCGAGACGATGGGCACTGTAGTGTCAATCGAAGTTCAATAGCCTCCCCATGACAAGAATCTTCCATCTGCTCGCAATGGTGCTGCTCTTGTGCGCAGTTCTCGACAGCCAAGACTCGCCAAAATCCAATCGGCCACTCCAAGACGAGCAGAGCACCACTCCAGTGTTCCACGCAGGAACCTCGCTCGTTCTAGTGGACGTGATTGCTCAAGATCGGAAGACTGGCATACCCCTGAACTCACTTCGCAAAGAGGACTTTAGGCTGTTCGACGACAAGAAGGAAGTCCCGATCGGCACTTTCGATAGTGGTGCTCACTTTAATACCAGACCCATTGCGTTATGGTTTGTCGTGCTCTGCAATGAGAAAAATAACGGGCCGCACGGTGAGGAGGCATCGGGGTCTTTCCTCGGTAAAGAGGCGTTGTTTCGGCCAGCACTAGAAGGTCTCGACAAGAACGATGGAGTAGGGGTTGCTCACTGGTGCGATAACGGCGACGCCCGTCTTGATCTTCCGCCTTCTAACAACCGTGATGCAGCAATTTCCGCTCTGACGGAGGTACTCAAGCCTTTCGACTATGACACCCCACCGGCGAGCGAAAGGCGGCTGGGCGAGCTTACGTTACAGCGCCTTCTGCGCTTGATCATTGAAGACGCGCACCAGAGAAATCCCCAGCCTTTGCCAGTGATTTTTTGCCTGCACAGCGACTACACAGGGATACCTCAGCCGGAATTCGCCAAAATTGTAGATGACCTGCTGGAAACGTCAGGAATTGTGTTCGGAATTAAGGATGCGGATATACGCGATTTCCTTGCGGTCCCGCCCGGAGCCAGCAAAACTGGAGAGGTACTTTCGGCACTCCACTACCTCGCCGCCGCCACCGGAGGCCAGTACTTCTCTGTTCATCCAAAACTTTATTCGACTGCACTCGAGAGCGTTCTACTTCAGCTCCACTTCCGGTACGAGTTGGGGGTTCAAGCCGGAAGTAATTGATGGCAAGAGGCACCAACTGAAGGTCGAGTTCGCCGAAGAAAGCAAGCGCCAATACAAATCCGTTTTGCTGCGCTTCCGGCCCGAATACATACCTGCTAAATGAGGAAAAGATACGGCTGAAGAGTCGCCCTAAGCTTTGCTCTTCTTTCCACCAACTACCCGTACACGCTGCCAGGGCCTTTTCGGACGCTCCGGCTCTGGTTTATCGCGGTCCTGGATGCGGTCGTAGTGATAGGCTTCGCTCACCGTGCCCAACGATTCGTTATATAAGCTGGGCAGGCCGAGCGCTTCCTTCAACTCTTCAGAGAATTGCTGGAGTGCATGCAGGTGGTCGGCTGTGGCTGCAATCTCGGTCTTCGAAGTCTTCAGCGTCTGCTGGTAGCCGCGGTTGATCAGCTTGGAAATTTCGCCGTTGATCAGGTATCCCGGATAAGCAAATATCTTGACGCCGTCGTCGCCATCTTTCTGAATGGCTGCGGACACGTTGTACTTCTTGAGGAACACGCGTCCCTTCATGCCGGGCGCCTCGATCAAATCGAATCCATGATCGCGCAGCCACTGAGTGGCGTCTTCAAATGTTCGTTGTTCAACCTTGGTTGCCATTAAGAACAGCTCCTGACTTTCAGCCATGTAGATGTTAGATGCTCGCCTTCCTTGCGTCGAACCATACCCGAACTGCTGTATAGCATGAAACTGATCACCCGACCACCAATCGCCGTAGGGTGCGATGACCCGGCCTGAATCATCCGGTCACCTTTATAATCTAACGACAAGTTGGCGCTTTGTGTTGTGCGGCAAGGTTACGATAGTCACGGGCCGAGCAGATGCAAACGCCTGAGCCCGGTCCGATCTTGTAATTTGGTAATCGTGTAATTTTGGAAATGAAACCGCGACATGTGTCGGCCGCGGTTCGCAGAATTACCACCTTACCCGATTACAAAATTACCAAATTGCTTTCATGCATCCTTCGCCAAAATTCGTCGAGGCTAACGGCCCCGCAAGCAGCGCCAGGCTGGGAGTACGTGGCGTCGAGCTGATCGGCAATACACCGTTGCTGCGACTGGAGCACATTTCGCGCCAGTTTCCCAATGTGCAGATGCTCGCTAAGGCCGAATGGTACAACCCTGGCGGCTCGGTTAAAGACCGCGCCGCATACAACATAGTCTGCGAGGGCCGCCGCAGCGGAAAATTTAGCGCTGGCAAAACTCTTCTCGACTCTACCAGCGGGAACACCGGTATTGCCTATGCAATGATCGGCGCCGCTGAAGCCTTCCCGGTAACACTCTGCATGCCGGAGAATGTTTCGGTCGAACGCAAGCGCATTCTCTTCGCATACGGCGCGAATATTATCTACACGCCCGCGGACGATGGTTCCGATGGCGCCATCCGCGTTGCCCGTGAAATCTACGCCCGTGAGCCGGAAAAATATTTTTACGCTGACCAATACTCCAATGACGCCAACTGGGAAGCTCACTACCATGGCACAGCCAACGAAATCTGGCAACAGACGGAGGGGCGTGTGACCCATTTCGTGGCCATGCTGGGCACCAGCGGGACCTTCATGGGAACCAGCCGGCGGCTCAAAGAGTTAAACCCACAAATTCGCTGCACCTCACTGCAGCCAGATTCGCCATTCCACGGAATCGAGGGCGCCAAGCACATGGCCAGCGCAATCGTTCCCAGGATCTACGATCCCAAGCTGGCTGACGAAGAACTCGCAATCTCCACTGAACATGCGTACGAAATGGCCATTCGCCTGTCGCGTGAGGAAGGCCTGCTGATCGGCATCTCTGCCGGCGCCGCGGTTGCCGGATGCATGCACGTGGCGCGGCGATTGCGCAAAAATGAAGAGGCGGTGATCGTGACGGTTTTCCCCGATTCCGGCGACAAGTACCTGAGCGAAAGATTCTGGACAGAAGCAGGCACTTAGCATCTAATCGTTAGCTCTTAGCCAAGCGACTTGGTTCAGCTAAGAGCTAAAGGCTAACAGCTAAAAGCTGATGTTGAGACTTGGCCAATCCCACTACGACGCGCTTCGCCAGCACGGCGAGGAAACCTATCCGCACGAGTGCTGCGGCGTGCTCCTCGGGCGCATGGAGGACGACGGTACCCGCGTCGTCACTTCGATCGCGCGCGCCGGAAACACCCGCACCGACTCGCCGCAGAACCGCTACAACATCGATCCCAAGGAACTGGTACGCATTCAGCGTGAGGCCCGCGAGCGTCAAGAAGACATCATCGGCTTTTACCATTCCCATCCCGATCATCCCGCGCAGTGGTCGCAAACCGACCACGCTGAGGCCCATTGGATCGGCTGTTCCTATGTGATCACCAGCGTCGAGAAGGGCAAAGCGGCGCTGACAAATTCCTTCGAACTTACCGGCACCGACGAGAACGATAAGAAGCTGGAAGATGAGAAGATTGATGTGGTCTGACCGCGAACCGTGTGGATCGGACACTCTTGTCCGACCGGTTCCTATTGCCCCAAAATCAGTGGCAACCCATTCTTAGGATTTCCCACCACCACGATTTTCGCGTTATGGCTGTCCGCCAATTTCTCTGTCGCTTCGATACCTTTCCATTCTAAGAGCGACGGCGTGATGCCCTGCGCCACTATCTGCTGGAAGTCGCGGATACCCTGTGCCTCAATGCGCTTGCGAGCCGCCTCCTGAGTCTCTTTCTGCAGGCGGAAGTTCATCGCCAATGCCTCCTGCTCCGCCTGCTGTTTGGACTCAATGGATTGCTTCAGAGTCATCGGCAACTGAATATCCCGCAACAGAATGTTTTCGACCACCATACCCCGGGCGGTGAGCTGGGTACTGAGTTGATCGAAGATCTGCTTGGCCACCACATCGCGCTCGCTGCTATAAAGGGCATTTGCCGTATGCGAGGCTGTTGCTTCGCGAATCGCCGAGCGCAATGAGGGTTCGACCACCACGTCTTCGTACCTGGGCCCGATTTTCTGGAAAACTTCCGCAGCCCGCGCGGGATCCAGGTGATAGATCAGCGAGGTATCCAGGCTCATCATCAGGCCCTCACTCGAGGGGGTGTTGGCTGACTCTTTCACTGTCTGCGAGCGTATCGACAGTTCGTTGACCGTCTTGAGGGGATTGATAATGTGGATTCCTTCCGGAAGCGTCTCGCTGGTCACACGGCCAAACAGAGTCAGAACTCCAACGCTTCCGGTGCCCACACGGGTTATGCAGTTGAAGAGCAGAACTACTGCTACGAGGCCAAGAATTCCCAACCCTATGAGCGCGAAAAGAGCACGCGGCGGACCGCCGTTGATGACGTGTCCACGCGCTGACTGGCTGTCAAAGATGGTCATGCGATTCTCCCCGTAGAGATCATAGGGCCGGGAGAATCAATTCATAAGTGACTGTTAGAACACAATGCGTGCTTTGCCAGGAGGAAGTAAACGCCAAGGCGCGCTAGAAGTGATCGTCGATCATGCTGTGTTGCGTTCCGGCTATCTTTCCCAGGGCTTGTGCCTGGATGACGCGGTCCCACGGACCAGAGCGCCAGTTGTCACGGATTGCGTCATGGCGGATCCACGGCGGCACAGAGATAAACAGATTCCTTGCGATTCCCTGCACGTAGGGTTCATACAAGGCGCGAAGTTGAGCCAGCCTTTGGTCGGCATCCGCATCCCCCTTCAGGCGCAGACCTTTTTCGGTAAGCTGCGTGCGCAGCTCCGCCAGGTCTTGCGGAGTCAGGCGGTCGGGCAGGCTAGGATCATAATGCGCATTCACCACCTGCGCCAGGTCGACCACCGCGTGTCGGGCTATCTTGAATGTGCGTCGCGCCTGCTCGTTATTGACGCCGTCAATTCCCGCCATCACCAGCGCAGTTGCATCGAGAACCACGGTGAGCGCTCCCAGCCACGACTGATTGCTGTGCTGCGAACGATAAAAACTCAGCACGGGATAAGAAAGGTGGCTCTCGAGAACTTCGGCGGCCCAGCGCTCCCAGTCATGAAAAAGCAGGTCGAGGGTCCCTCGATCTATGGTGTCGGCGGCACGCGTAAGCAGCTCGGCTGCGCTGGGAGGCGAGCCGGCGCGGGCGTCAAGCAGCGAGATTTCGATCTCGCGCCGCGAAAATGCGGTGTAGATTGTGGGCAGATATCCTATGACCACGCCCAGAAAGGCAAATCCCATTCCCGCTTCGGCCACCGACAATGCTCGTGAGAAACCTGATACAGGCGTAATGTCGCCGTAGCCCAGAGTGAAAAACGTCTCGCCACTGTGATACAGAATTACGCCGAAAGTAATAGGCGTGTTCCCTGCCGAGAGGTGCGCACCGCTGCCGTACTCCAACAGCGCTAAAGCAAAAATCAGGCCGCAAGCCCAGAGACCAAGCAGTGCAATCATGGAAAGCGGACCGAAATATCCGAGGAACGCCTCTCGCCGCGTCTGCGATTGGATGTGGCTGGTTAGCATCGCCCACGGCCGCCAGGTATTGCGATAGAACCAATTGGTGATGCGAAACTGCCTTTGCACCCGGCGGGGCAAAACGACGGTTTCAAACGCGTCCAACAGGACGGCAAAGATGATGATGACGGCGGCAATTATGGCGAAAGTGTGCATTCCGATCAGATAAACCAGCGCGGGGAATGTTAGCAGATTTAAGGTGCAGCGAGCCTTAAGGCGTGCGTCGAGATCGGCGAGGAGGTGAGGGCCTTCAGGCTCTGAGGCGCTTGAGCGTATTGTTATCCGGCCATTGACAGGCCCAAAGCCTCAAAGTCTTCTTCGCTGGTGATCCAGCCATCCTGGCCGTCGACTTTAATATGCAGCCAGATTGTGTCGGAATTTGCCACACCGAACGAAATATTGTTTTGATCGGAGCTCCAGGAAACAGCTAACTGTGCTTCGATGAACTCAACCTTCGAGTCTGGCTTAATGACAGCGTGCTTGGGCGTGAATCCCTCATCGGGCTCGCTAAAGAGACGGACAAAAGTCATCTCGCTGCCGCGATGTGCTTCTACCTCAACTTTGTAGCGGCACGCGGAACTCGGTCCCTTGCTGGTCCTCTGCGAGCAAATCCACTCGGGCCGCACTTTGCCCTGAATCCAATCGACGATTAGGTTGTAATAAATGCTGAAGCTGCCCGTCCAAAGGCGGAATTTCAGAATATCGTGCGCGACTGGTTGCATCTGTTGGCCGCGAAACATCGCGCTCGGCGTAAAAGTGGAGACGTCTTCTCCAACGAATTCCCCATCCGTGCTGATGACCGGGCTGAAGGGAACGAGTTTCTTATCAAATAGCCCAAATAGTTGCACCCACCAGCCGCTGCCGGGTGCTGAAGGCAGTGACATGCCATCTACCAGAATTCCTTGTCCAAACTTTCCCTTAAGCTCCCGCGCTCCGACCTCTTCCGTCTCCTCGAATGTTCCATTCTGAAAGTTGAGGCCATACTGCTGTCGCTGAACCGCCTTGCCGGAGGCGTCGCGCAACTCCCACCATTCCACGCTGGTATCATCCGACGACTTTGAGCCCTGGATCTTTTGCACGTGCTTTACAAACGTGAAAATCTGGTCGGCGACATGGAACGGGCCAAGGGTTTCGTCAGAAGCAAGTAGAGCCGGAGCGGCTGAGGTTTGAGATTGTGATGGCTGAGATTGCGTTGCGGGCGGGGTCGAGGTCGTCGCAGTCTGCTCACCCGGAAGTGCGGCCATTGTAGCGCTTTGTGCAGCAGGCGTCGCAGACGAGGCGGTAGTCGCCGCTTGAGCAGATACCAAGGACGAATGGGGAGCGCTCGACTCAGCGGGAGCCTGCCGCGAGGGCGGTTTCGAGCACGCCGACATCGCCATGCAGGCAACTACAAATGAAAGAGTCGCCTTGACCCACACTCTGCCCATGAGAGCAGTTTCAGCCCAGCGATTGAGAGAATCAAGATGACCGAAGTTCGGGAACTGCCCGCTTCTCAGGTCACGCGAGTCTAGTGTCTAAAATGCCGCACACTCGTAAAGATCATCGCTAATCCCAACCTGTCTGCGGCTTCGATCACTTCCTGGTCGCGCACCGACCCGCCAGGTTGAATGATCGCCGTGGCCCCGGCTTTGGCGATCTCTTCCACGCCGTCAGGAAACGGGAAAAATGCGTCAGACGCCGCGACCGTTCCCTTCAGTGGCAGCACAGCTTTCTGCGCGCCGATTCGGCAGGAGTCGACCCGGCTCATCTGTCCCGCGCCCACCCCTACGGTCTGCCCATCACGAGCATAAAGAATGGCGTTCGACTTTACGTGCTTGCAAACTCTCCACGCGAACAGCAGAGCTCGTTTTTCTTCCGCTGTAGGCGGGCGTTTGGTCACAACCTTCAGGTCCGATTCTTTCAACTGATGCAGATCGGCATCCTGCACCAGCATTCCTCCGGAAACATTTTTCAGCACCCACTTCTGCTGACTGTTCGCGATCTCAACCAGCCGTAGATTCTTCTTCGCCGCAAACTTTTCGAGCGCCGCCTTTTCGAATGCGGGCGCAGCGATAACTTCCAGAAACAGCTTGGCCATTTCTTCCGCAGCAGTGCCGTCTACTGGACGATTCACGCCGATCACTCCGCCAAATGCCGAAACTGGATCGCACTCCAGCGCCCGCTTGTAAGCCTCTGCTAACGTCTTTCCCGTCGCGGTGCCGCAAGGATTCGTATGCTTGATGATCGCGCAAACCGGCTCCTCGAATTCCTGTGCAAGGTCCCACGCCGCCTGCAGGTCAACAATGTTGTTATACGAAAGCTCTTTTCCTTGCACCTGTCGCGCATTGGCGACGCCCGTGCCCGAGCCGTCGCTATACATCGCAGCCTTCTGGTGTGGGTTCTCGCCATACCGCAGGTCCGCGACCTTGGTGAACGAGAGCCGCAAGTTGTCCGGAAACCCTTCAGGCGTGTGCAACTCGAAGTTTCCGTTCGCGCTCACCCGTTCCAGAGTTGACGCAATCGCCGAATCGTAGGCAGCGGTTGTGGCGAACGCCTTCTGCGCCAGCCGCCACTTGCTTTGCGCCGAAAGCGAGCCGCCGGATTTCGACATCTCTTCCGCAATCGCGTCGTAATCGCTGGGAGAAGTTACCACTGCGACGTCCTGGAAGTTTTTGGCCGCTGAACGAATCATCGACGGTCCGCCGATGTCGATGTTCTCAATCAACTCGTCGAAGTGCACTCCGGATTTAGCGGCCGTTTTCTCAAAAGCGTACAGATTCACAACCACCATATCGATCGGCTGGATCCCGTGTTCGGCGACCGCGGTCCGGTGCGCAGAGTTTTCCCGGCGATGCAGAATTCCGCCATGGACCTTCGGATGCAGCGTCTTCACCCGGCCATCGAGCATCTCGGGAAAGCCCGTGATCTCGGAAATATCTTTGACCGCGATGCCCGAATCGCGCAGCAGCTTGGCAGTGCCGCCCGTCGAAATGAGTTCCACTCCCATGCCGGCGAGCTTTTGGGCAAAATCTGCAAGGCCGGTCTTATCAGTGACACTGAGAATGGCACGCTGAATTTTTTGTGACATTGCGAACCTCAGATAGTCCCCGCAGCAACCCACTCGGGGAACTCAGATCAGATTGGCTGGCTTAGAGCGTCAGCAGGAAATTTTATCAGTTAAGAAGTTTGGCTGTGGCGCCACTCTGGAGATCGAGTCATTTGCCGCCCTCTCCCACCGTCATCCTGAGGCAGGCTGCAGCTTCGCTGGCGAAGCGAAACCAACGAAGGATCTATGCACTTCGGCCGGTCATATAGATCGTTCGCTTTGCCCACGATGACAGGACGATCTTACGCGGCGTGGGCCAGCGTGACCGGCTGTCCGCAGTGCGCACAGCGGCGGGCGTCAATCGGGATCTCGCTCAAGCATTCCGGGCATTTCCGTGTGGTCGGGTCAGCCGGTGCCGGCGCCTTGCGCATGCGGGCCACCAGCATGTTCACCGGCGTCACCACAAAGAAATACACCGCCGCCGCAACCAGCAGGAATGAGATGGCCGCGTTGATGAAGTCCCCGATAGGGAATTGGCTGTTGTGAATGGTGAAGCTGATCGCCGAAAAATCCGGCTTGCCGACTAGAGCCGCAATCAGCGGCGTCAGCAGGTCTTTGGTGAAGGCTGAAACCACGGTTGCGAAGGCCGCTCCGATGACCACACCAACCGCCATGTCCACGACATTGCCGCGGAGAATGAATTGCTTGAAGCCGCTGAGCATAGGCCCTCCAGACGGCACAAAGGGTATTACGAGGCGCGAAGAAGGTCAATGGATGTTTTGGACTAAGAATGGCACGGGAAGGGCACGAGTTTACTCGTGCCGTCATTTCGAGTTCAGAACTGCTCGGCACGGCTGAAAGCCGTGCCTTTCCTGAATCTCTTCGGTGCGGGTATATTACTAAGGCTTCGGGCACGAGACTCCGGAACCGGAAACTCGTGCCCTTCCCCTCTCAAATCGCCAAATGCCCGTCCCGAGATGACCAGATCACCCGGTCGCTCACTGCTCAATCGAAGTTTTCACGCTCACCGTTTTCGAATCCAGCACAAACTCCACATTCCGCTCCTGATTCAACTTCACCGTCTCCGCCAGATCAATCATGCTTAGCGGCACATCCTGCTCCGCTCCGGCTGCTGAAACACAATGAATGCTCGTGCCTTGCAGCCAGTAACGGCGGGCCAGCAGCGCCCCGCCCGCTTGCAGCGCGATCACCGTCACTTCGCCGTTGTCCGGCGACTTTGCGGCGCCATAATTCACGCGCTGAATCGGAGCGCTAGACGCTGTCGTCGAGGCGGGCCGGTAGATCGAAGACGAGTTTGAGTTATAGCTGCTCTGCTCGTCCTTCCACGGTGGTGCCGGATAATTGTGCGTAGTCGCGAATGGCACTTCCACATCTTCCATCAACCGTAATGACAACCGGCTCTCGCCTTTCAGCGCCGGATACGGTCCGCGCGCCGGCAAGGTGAAAACTTTCACCGGCCAGAACAGCGGGACCATCCACAACGCCGCATCGCGCTTGGGATGCCCTTTGCCGTGGATGTCACCTTGCGCGTCGGTTTTGAGGTGGGGTGCGGAAATAACCTTCGCCGCCAACGGCAGGACCTCGGCGTTCGGCAGGATCAGGCGGTCGAATTCAATGGCCATCCATCCCTTGCCAACAAAGCGGCCAGGGGACTTGTAGTCCTGAAGATGACCACCGAGTTGCGCCCCGCGCGGAAAAATCGAATGTCCAAACGACCCCAGGGGGCCAAGATGACAAAGCACCGGATCGCCGACCATGGCAGTTTTAGGCGAAAAGTTCGGCTCGTCCATGGTGCAATGCAGAATGGTGCCGGCTGGAATAAAGTCTTTGGCCGCCGCTGACGAGACTACAAGAAGGAAGAAAATCGAGAGGATCAGGATCAGGTACTTCCGAGACATGGCGCCTCCTAGTAAATGCAAACATCGCTAAGAGCACACCCCATTCTCGGGACCCGAGAGTTAGTTTCGGATTGTAGCACGAAAAAGATCGTCCACTATCACAAAAAACCGCGGGGATGCGGGCTCCGCAGGGCGGCTACTCGGCGATGCCCTGGCTGAGTGTTAAATCAAAGGGGCTTCAGACATGCTGATCAAACCTGCCGATCAGCCGCATCGCTCCCGTAGTACAAACTCTCAATTTCCTTCTGCACCTTCGCTGACAGCTGCTCCATGTCCTTCGTCTCCAGCCCAGCAGTTGAGATGGGTTGGCCAACGAGC
>CAWAVZ010000002.1:0-1784695 GCA_963785655.1 uncultured Acidobacteriota bacterium | reverse complement strand
CCATGGACGCGGCGGTGAACCATCTCCTCTTTAGGCCCATGCTGCCGGATCAAGACGACATCTTATTCAGCGGCGAGTTCAGTGCTGGCAGCGGGCTTCAGGCTGACAGCCAGCACCTCACGTGCTTCGTCGGAGGCATGTTTGCGCTTGGCGGGAAGCTCTTCGACATCGACGGTCACGTCGACGTCGGAGAGCGTCTCGCGCGCGGGTGCGGTTGGGCGTATGGCCGCTTTCCCACGGGCATCATGCCCGAGATCTTCGGCATGCTGCCGTGCAAGACATTGGACAAGTGTGAGTGGGACGAGGCGCGCTGGGCGAAAGAGGGAAGCAAGATGATGCCCAAGGGGTTCAAGCACGCGCGGGACACGCGATACATTTTACGACCGGAGGCAATTGAGAGCCTGTTTGTGCTGTATCGCATCACAGGCAAGGCGGATCTGCAAGACACCGCGTGGGACATGTTTGAGGCCATCATGAAGGCGACGGAGACGGAGCTGGCGAACTCTGCGATAGATGACGTGACTGTTTCGGGACCGACGAGGAAGCTTGATTCCATGGAGGTGAGTTTTTATCTTTACTGGGACGGACTTTGTTTTTACTCGGGAACAGCGTTGACTAATGTGTGCTTTCTTCGTTTTCTAGAGTTTTTGGATGGCTGAGACGCTCAAGTATTTTTACCTCATTTTTTCGCCTCCTGACGTTATCAGCTTGGATGAGTATGTGTTCAATACCGAAGCACACCCGCTGAAGAGGCCGAGGGTAGGGTTGCGATGAAGCGGGAGGGGAAGGTAGGAATGAATGAGGGGATTGGACTTTTGCTGGACTTGGCGATTTTCTATACTACTATCTGCCTTGTATATACTGAAGAAGAGAAGTCTCTTTCCTTATGCCGAGAATGAGCCTTGACTCATGAGATATGAAGTATGAGTGTGCTGTTATTTGATATTGGCTAACATACACATAGACTCTGGTTAGGTGCATACAGTATATTTGATTCTTCTCCTAGACATCTTTCTAGTTTGCTGCCCACATCGACCACGGACGATACGTGATTCGATGATTTACCAAGAGGCTACGATGGTTGCATTATATGCTTAACCAGTTTATTCCGCAACTCTATTTAGCCCCAATCCGGGCAAACCCCACTCGGCCAACGGCTATCCAGGGATGTCAAAAGCTTGGCTCTTGACAGCAAGTCCCAGCCCTTCAGCTTTCCCTCTCCCTTCTTTTGGACGTTGCGACGGAGATCTCTCTTGTCGTGATTTTAACCACGGAACGATGGACGTATTTTAGGCGTAAGGAAGGGATGAAAAATGGCCCGTAGCTGCTACTTTTCTAGTCCGACGCGCGTGTCTCGGTCTTCAAACACCTCCGTGCCTCCTCTGGGATGCGTCGTTGACGTATATCCCGTTGATACGCTCAGAAGATTGCCATTGCATCGTAATTTCGATCTGACAAGCTTCTAAGACGAGACTCTGACCATCGTTTCTGCTGACCACGGCCACGATGGCTAAATTCTTCTCAATATTGTTGCTGATGCAGCTGCTCCAACAGGGCACCGCGGCACAGACATGCTCCAATAAGCTCAACGTTACGTACCCCGCGCCAGTGGCGGCGAGTGGCTGGGAATACCGCCTCATTGCGAATGGCTTGAGGAGGCCCAGGGGGATTGCCTTTGATGATGATGGGGGGCTTTTGGTGGTGGAATCGGGGGTTGGGTTGACGCATTGGACGCTTAACGATGAGGGCGGGACGTGCTTGACGGGTGAAGAGCAATAAGACGCTGATTGCGGATCAAAATGTAAGTGATGAGATGATAATACTAAATGGGATGGATGCCTTCAAAATAATAAAGAGTCGTCAGCTAGGCTAATGAATAATTCACCAGCTCAACCATGGGCTTGCTCTCTCGGGTGATGGCAAAACCATATACGTCTCCACGCCCTCGAGCGTTTATTCCTTCGCATACGACAGCCAGGCCATCTCCGTTGATCTATCTTCTAATCTCACTCTCATTACTAACATGAGTAATTCGGATCACACGACTCGCACACTGCTCGTATCCAAGAAACAACCAGATACTCTCCTCGTTTCTCGCGGTAGCAACTCGAATGAAGACGACGATGCCCGTGATATCACTAGCGGGCACTCTCAGATTCGAAGCTACAACATTACCCAAGTTGGGCCTGGGGATTCACCATTCGACTTTCTCGATGGACACCTTATTGGTTGGGGGTTGAGGAATTCTGTGGGTGTTGCTGGAGCATTCTTCTTCTGGAGGTATTTGGTCAGTGGGAAAACTATGTCGACCAGCTTCAACGCCATGACCGGGATATTCACCAAGACAACCCTGGCGAAGAGCTCAACTACCACGGCGTGTTAGGTTCTAGTGATCACCAGGGAGGCAACTATGGCTACCCTGACTGCTATACCGTCTGGTCGACCTCTGGGTTTCCTGACCTAGGAGATCTCCAAGTTTGGAGACCAGTTTGCCGACGATGGCGCGCCGTCTAATGTGACGGACACCAGCTGTAATGCCGATTTTGTTCTTCTCCTAGAATTGCGTTCCAAGCGCATTCGGCTCCTTTGGACATCAAATTCACCTCCAATGCCTCGGAGGCGTTTGTGAGCTTTCACGGTAGCTGTAAGCCATCCTTTGGGCTTTCTATAAGATGCAGACCGATACTAACTCAATCAAGGGAACCGAAATGATCCTACTGGCTACCGCATCGTCTCCCTTGCCTTTGACTCCGATGGCCAGCCCACCGCTCTACAGAACAGCACTGGCGCTGTTACAGACATCATCACTAATGCAAATCTTTCGAACTGTCCCAATCAATGCTTTCGCCCTGTGGGATTAGCTTGGGACTCTTCTGGCCGTCTCTGGTTCTCGTCTGATGCTACTGGAGAGATTTTTGTTCTTGAACGAGCGAATAGTACCGGAACTGGCGGTGCAGCTTCTGGTGGCGATGACAACAATGCTGCGAGTGGTTTAATCTCGGAGAGACTTGGCACTGTAGCGGTTGCCCAAGCGGCTGTGTTGGCTGGTTTACTGCTTGCTTGAAGGTGAAGTGGTGCGCGTCTTTTCTAGCCATGTTGACTGCTTTTGGGCTTGGGATGTCTCTACACTGTTATCTTGCTACAAGTTCCCAAATATTTCCCTCTTTTATTACGTTATTGATAAGTACAAATGCAAGCATTTAAATGTTTTCTTATTCTCTTCAGGATCAAGTGGTGTAAAAAGAGCTTGTTACCTACCTCTTTCATTTCTTGAATAGATGCATATTCAGTAAAAATGATTCGCCATTTTAGTTATTAATGCCAAGTCTTTGTCCAATCCGAGTGATCGTATATCGAGTGATTATGGCTTGACCATGGTCACCACGTTTTTAGAGGCAAGGAATTCGGAGGTCAAGTCTTGGGACAAAAGCTTGAGACAATAGAGATTTGGTTGATTGGTGTGGGGTTGAAATGACGGAAGGCCACGGTTCTTATGAGGATCACAAGGACAAAGGTTGTTGAGCTGGCATGTGAATGACGGTTCGGTTAGGCATGTTTTTAGCATGCCGTTGAATGAGACTTGGTCCTTGTGCACATTCTTGGGATAGCCTGCTCTTGATCTAATGGTATGGGTGAATATCGTACATGTCTCAGCGCCTCATCGTGTTCTCTCAGGCATGGCACATGAATCTAGTCAGGAGATGAATGAAGTCATGAATACGCAAGCTTAAAGATTCTGAGACTCTATCTTGGAGAAGAGTTGTAAGAAGAAGGGCTATAAAAAGCTCGAAAAAGGACTCCAAAAAGCATACACCTCACTTTCTATAACGACAAGTCACCTGCTACTAAACATCCGCACCAAATAAATAAACATCTTCTATTCGGCTTCTTTTAAAATTCATAGTAAAGATGAAGTTCTACTCTTCCATCTTCGCCGTCGTCGCCCTCTTCTCTGCAGCAGACGCTTGCAAGTGCTGGAACTCGCGCGGAAGAACCGTCTCCGAGTACACGCACGCCTGCTGTACCTACACTGGCGGATTCTTCAGCAACGACAACTGCGACGGCGACATTTTCGATAAGCTCAACGTGTTTCAAAAGTGTTGCGAGAACTTGGGCACTGAATCGGACTGCGATTGCCCGGACTGTCCTCAAGAGGATGCTAGACGGAAGTCTATGGGTCTTGCCCCCATGTCGGATGCTGAGAGGGCTGATTTTGCTGCGAAGGACTGAGAAGCAACGGAGTGTGCCGTTCATTGGATAGTTAAAGATGTTGGGGTTCTGGTTTTGCATGTTGGATCTTGAGGGCTTGTTGAAGCATCCGTGAAATGGAAGTGGTATTGTTCGCTGCCGAGTGATTATTGAAGCATGTTAGGAGGAGAAGGACACTATATATGTATTATTGACTATTTGTACTCAAAGCAATGAAATTCGATAGTAGTAGCTTATACACTCGCATAATGGATTATGGTTTGAGTGATTGAACCACTTCCTTTGAATCTTGATTGATAGGTTCTAATAAAATTACCATCATTTTGCTCAACATGACATCTCTGAAGGTTTATGTTGCATCCATCATGAGCTTATATGCCACTCGCATATATCTGAGAAAGTGACTCAGGCTGTATCCAGATTGCTACATCGACTTCGATCTGACTGTCTATGCAGATAATAAACATTGAGGCGTGCTCATGACTTTATAGCCAATCGACGCCATATGGTAAGAATACTTGCAGCGTGCATGTGAGCTCGGCCAATAAACATCGCGGCCGCATATGATTTGATGCCTGAGATGCAGCTCACTTTTAAGAGGTGAAACGCGTTTATGCGGCTGCCTTTTGGCGGCCGGCCCATTGACTGGCCCAAATCTCCGCGTTTGCTACATCATTCACAGCGCCAACTCAGCCTTCTTCTGAGGGTTTCTTTCTTCATACCGCTCAGCAGCTTCGCATCGCGCCTGGAGCTTGTCGTCATTTTATCTTTGCTTCTTTATAGTTGTTGAGGCAGCGATAGCCTCTTTTATCATTTCCTCCGCATGTAATCGTATTTTCTTCAGATTTTCGTGTACAGCATTTCTGAATCAAAAGACGAATCCAGCAGAAGATGAGAATAACTACCTCAAGGAGCCGCTTTGCCATGGCATTAAGGGCGGGACGATATTGGCAGGGTGTCGGTCGAGGCGAATATTCGTTAGCAAAGAGGTTGCCTTGGTCGAGTCCAAGCCGACTGCATCAGGTGAGATACGGACTGAATTCAGGCCAGATGCTTAGAAACTATACCACAAAGCCCAACACCAAAGATCAATCGCCAAACGTATCAGATGAAGCATCGAAATCAGAAAACATTCGCCTATCGCCCACAAAAGGGCTCGAGCTGCCCATCCCCATGCCCTTTACCCGCCTTGACGAAGGCACGTGGCTTCACAATCGCCCAGAAACCGATGTGTATAAGCTCCTGGTTGATGCTTATCGCCTTCGTGTTGAAGATACTCATATCTTCAAAGGCGAAGCGATGGAGGACAGCGTCTATGCCGGTTGCAAGAGCGGACGACGCAGCTTCCGGAAGTTCTTGAGAAAGGCTGCTACTATTCCGGGCCTGTTGCCTCCGTCGGTGGAACAGAGAGAAAAGGGCAGCCTGCGAACAGTTCGGGATGGATCCGTCGCAATGGCAAAATCTGCGATGCACTGCCAAGAAACGAGAGATCATTGAGCACTACGGAGATCGCCTGTTTCCAATGCAACTACGAATGCTGGCAGAGGCCGTCTATGGCATTCATCCCTGCGGGACTGCTGGGACAGAAGTGCGAAAGCATATGATGGCAGAAGAGCGAGGAGAAGGAACGGCTACGATAATTGATACATCCGAAGGTAGAAAGCTCGATTTTGTTGTGTTTGGGCGGCGAGTGTTGCTGTTTTGGTCATAAGTGTATTAGCAATGGATCGTGACGAGTTTCTGAAACAATATCTAAGTAAATATATCAAAAGGTTGTGATAATTTTTCTTAATATTGATTCCATTTTTGCCAACTTCATCACCATCATGATCAAATGCAAGGCAAAGAGGTCGGAAGTAGAGATAACTCGATATGAGAGATCTCATACAATCTAACATGACGTTTCAACAAGTCTCAGAGCCTCAGTCAAAACATACATATCTCGCTCCTTAACGAAACAGCCAAACTCCGTCGTTGGTTCAGCCGCAGACATGGCCTCCAAGGCCTTGTTAATCGTCATCCACTGGTGAACAAACCCATCAGCAAGCTCCTCTTCCGTCAAACACGGTTCCCCAGTATCATCCACAACGTCGGCCAAATAGCAATAAGAAATCTGATGTTGGTGGAAGCGAAACTCTTCAGTCGTGGCAAAGTAGTCGGTGCTACGGAGAGCGACTATCGCGCCGGTTTCTTCCTTGACCTCGCGCAGGGCGGCATCTGCGAGACTTTCATCTGCCTCGATGCCGCCGCCGGGGAGTTTATAATAGTTTCCCTCTTTGACGTAGATTATTGCGACTTCGCCCGAGGGCTGGAGGGCCACGACACGAGTGGATGTGCGATCGGTGTAAGCTTTGGCTGGGTCTTCGGTGCCGATGATTTTGTGGTTTGGTGCATTGCTGCTTGGAGTTGCCATGGGACACGAAGAGAGCTGAGAATGGCGACTAAATTTCGACACGAACCCATTCACTTATGCTGAAGATGAGATTGAAAGAGCAGCGAGAAGAGAGAAAAGCGATGCTAAGAAGAGTATAGAGACAGCGCTGAGATCCTTTGCGTCTTTGGTTGTTGTGCGCAGGCAGCAGTCCGTCTCATTTCGGGTTATGCCATCAATGGCCTACAAATAGGCGCATACAAATGGACTAGCTCTTGGACAGCCAAATAGCAATCAGGAATTTATATTCTTTTGAGTGTCAATATATTATCCAGTAACAAAGCACACCTCTATTTAACATCTTGCACACTAGTTTACATGTCATCAATTGGACTCAGAATACCCCAGACCACTATATCAGCATTTAGAGCCCCGGTCAACAAGCATAATAGTCACGCAAAATCCGTCTCATCCCATGCATCTTACCCAAATGGATAGCATTAGCTTAACCTCATCTCAATCTAAAAGATAAGTTTTAAAACTTCAGAACTTACCGACGATTGAATGGTTCTTGGAGGCGTCAACAATCATGTTGCGTCTCAGCCGAGCAATGCCATCAGCCTGGAGTAAATTATGCTTGATAATACACTTCTCAATCGAACCGTACCTCTGTCGAAGCTTCATCAAAAAGCAAAGCATATTCTCCTTTCTGCAATAAAACTTTCGGTAAGTCAAGAGCCCACATACGCTTCTCGCATCTATAATATGGAAGAGCAGCTACTTACCGTGATCGGGACCAAGATTTCTGCCTCCTTACGAGTCCCTCTAAAAGCCGGGTTGCCTGAAAGTTTATCAGTAAGTGATGGAAGAACAGCAGAGCCTCTTGCTTGCTTGCATCCTGAGCCACAGTACCGCGTAGAACTTTGATCTGTTCCATCAATTGCTGGTTCTGCTTTTCTAGTTGTTGGTTTTGGTTCTCTATCTGCTGATTTTGTTTCTCTAGTTGCTGATTTTGTTCAATGAGCTTATCGACAGCTTGGATTACGTTCTGAGTGTCTTTCGGCTCCGAGGTGCCCTTAACAGACTCTTGAGCAATGGCAATGACACCGTTGGTGGTGAGTCCGATACTCAGCGCAAGCGTTAAACGAAGACATGTGGTCATGTCAGACCTATCGAACCCTCGCAAGGAGCCACGCCGAAAATACACTGCATAATCAACACAGGAATCTCTTCCAACCACCGAAGGATGCAGTGACAGTGGCAGAACTAACAACTGTAACTTTTGCCAGTGATCCCTCTTCCTCGTCGGCACCCAAAGGAGGGAAATCGCGCGTTTTTTTTAAGGAGCATCCTTGGAGACGTGGTAGGGCGCTAGATGAGAAGCGGCGCCAATTGGCGAAAAATCTCAAAGCGCTCACAATCCAACCGGACCTGCCTCCAACGTCGGGTTGTCCCGGTCAGGCATAATCTCCTTATGTGTGGTCGCTATCGCCTATCGCGAAGGAAGCAGATCATCGAAGAGCATTTCGCCAGCTTCTCAGAGGAGCAAGAGTGGGAGCCTCGGTACAACGTTTCCCCTACTCAGTCTGTCCCAATCATCCGGCAGTATCCGAAGGAACCCCACCGGGAATTGTCGCTAGCACGCTGGGGACTCGTTCCTTCATGGGCGAAAGATTCTTCTGCCGCTGCCAGGATGATCAACGCACGATCGGAAACGGCGGACACGAAGCCCGCATTCTCCGACGCGTTGAGATTCCGTAGGTGCCTAATTCCCGCGGACGCTTTCTACGAGTGGCAGAAAAGTGGAAGTGCCAAACAACCATACTGTTTTGAAGTTCGAGAAGGGGAGTTGTTCGCGTTTGCCGGAGTATGGGACAGATGGAAAGGACCAAGTGGAAAAGCGCTAGAGACATTCTCGATTCTGACCACAACCCCTAATGCTGTGACCGCAGCTGTCCACGACCGTATGCCAGTCATTCTCGATCCGGATAGCTACGACTTGTGGCTCGATCCTGGGATGAAAGATGTACGCGCCGCAGCCGAACTGTTAAAACCCTATGATGCCCGCCTGATGCGTTGCTACCCCGTAAGCAGTCGAATCAATCACGTGGCCAATGACGACGAAGCATGCTCGACGCCCGTGGAACTAGCCGAGATTCAGAATCGGCTCTTCTTCTAGCGTGTTATTGAACACGAGGGAGGGCGGGCGGGATATAAAAAAGCGCGGAGTGCGTCGCACTCCGCTCAATGATTCTAGGTTATTACGCAACCACTTTCTTCTTCGCTGTCTTGCGCTCCTGCTTCTTGTGCTTGGCAGCGAATTCCTGAGCAACTGCCTTCGCTAGCTTCTCGGTGTCCACGCGATACCGCTTGGAGGCATTCGCCAGCGCATCGTCGTCGTTGCGTCCGAAACGCTGATATGCGGAATCGAGCAAGCTGACTTCCAGCAGCAAGCGGCCAAGCGCAACTTCATCGTAGGTACTGATGCGCTTCATTAACTGCTGTTCGGGTAAGCCGTCTTTCTCGACCTCAACTTTGTGCCGCTTGGCCAGTTGCGGTGTCTGGTTGTACGGCAGATGCGCGATGAGGTACTGAGCGACTGCAAGCAGGTCGGCCTTCTTTAGTGGCGCGGACACCCGCTCCAATGTTGTAGCGAGTATGCGATGCCGGATAGTGATGGCCAATTTCTCCTTCTCGATGCGCTTGCGTTCTTCTGCTCTTTCGCGCTCAATCGCTTGCGGTGAAGGTCGGTTGCCGTAGTGAGTCCGGCAGCTTGGGTCAGCACAGACTTTTGTGATCTGTCCACGCTTACCCCCATCCATGACGATGGCCTCGGTCATCTTCTCGCACGGCTTCTGCGCCGGATTCGCTTTGGCGGTTTGGCTCTGCGTCTTAGCCTTTCGCAGCTCCAACTCGACGTAGCGGTTACGTCCAAGCGGCGCTCCATCCCGGCTGTGCCATGCCGAAGAAATCTGCACCAGCTCCGGTTTCTTCTCCATTGCTTTGGCAATGTGCGCGTCCACCTTAGAGCGGAAGCACTGCGGGTCGGTACACGAGTCCTTACGCACGTCGGAGAACAGCAGGGCGTTGAATCCGGTGCGTTTCGGACAATTGGCGCAGCTTCCCACTTCGGGCACAAGGGCTTCATCGCTCTTGCTGAACGGTGCGACTGACAATTCCAGCAAAATGTTTGACTCAATCCAAGCCGCAAGCTCCCGCACGGGAATGAGCACTTGGGTGTTGCCCTGAGCCGTCCACATCTGCCGGAAACTGGCATTAAAGGCTTCCTGTTGTTGCGAAGCGGGTAGTTTCGCAATCAACAAGGCGTGGCCGATGGTGATGCGGTCGGCAAGGAAAGCATCGGCGATTGGCGGAATGAGTTCCGTCAGCTTGATGCGTCCTAGCACATAGGCTTCGCTCTTTCCCGCTCTTGCTGCGAGAGAAGCGACTGTGTAGTTCTGGTCATTGAGGTTGAGCAGCGAACGAAATCCAAACGCTTCTTCTAGCGGATGGATGTCCTCCCGCTGCAAATTCTCGACAACTTGGGCTTCAATGGCTGCCGCATCGGTGAGTTCGACGACTCGCACGGGTACAGTTGTGAGTTCAGCCAATTGTGCCGCTCGGAGCCGTCTTGCTCCGGCTACGACCTCGTACTTGTTTGCGTCTCCGGATTTTGCCCTGACGACGAGTGGTTGCATAATGCCTTGCGACTTGAAGCTCTCCGCCAACTCTTTCAGGCTTTCTTCATTGAATCGCTTGCGGGGATTGCTGGGCGACTCCCGAAGAACTTCGATTGAGACATTGCGGTATTCACCATTGTTTTGCGTCTTGTGATTTTGCATACACCTTCTCCTTTTTATTTTGTTTTCTTTGAAAGTTGGTTGTGGGTTCCGTCTGTGACTAGAAGGAAATGCCCGATAACGCCTCAGCCGCTGACTGGCGGCTGAGCGATAGGGGCGGGTTCTGCCTGAGTCTGGTTGGCTGTTTCCGCATCCTCAGAGGTTGCGGGTCGTGGGCTGATCGCTCCGAGAATCACTGCCGCTGTGCGTTGTACGACTTCCAAGCTCTCGGCAAGCAGCTTGGCATCGCCGTTCCAAAGCTGGATGTAGTCGGCAGATGCGGTTCCGGTTTGAAGTCCGACCGACTGGCACACGACGAAAGCCACGGCCTCGGCTTCGGTTTCGCGCACCTTTTTTGTGGTCAGGGTTCGCCGTTCACTGCGGTGCAACATCTCATGCGCCATTTCATGCACAAGGGTCGAGAACTCCTCGGCTGGCTGCATTCCCGCAAGCAGGGTGATTCTGCCGCCAGAGGACAAGCCTTTCGCGGGTGCGATTGTCTCCGAGTAGCGGAGCTTTACGTTCTGACTCTCCACGTACTCGATGAGCCGTTCCCGATAGCCTGTGACATCGCCTTCAACATCAGTGAGGGTGGGCAGTTCTTTGCCTTCGGTCTGGCTGACATCGAACACATACACGGCACGAAACCCGTATAGCTGCTGCTGTGGTTTGCGTTCGTCGGCGGCATTGTCGCTTTCGACTTCGGTGGCGATTGCGTCAGTGGGCCTCTTGCGGCCAACCATCGGGGCAAGAATCAGAATGCCTTTTTCCCCGCGCTTCACGAAGCGGCCAAGCGAGTTCCAAGTGCGGATTCCGGCAACCCGAGTTGCCGTAGGTTTCTGGCGAGCGATGAGCATGATATTGCCGAAGCTGTAGGTGTGAAACCGTGCCATCGCGTGCAAATACTGCGTCAACACTTCACTTTCGCCTGACTCCAGAGCCGCTACTAGAAAGCTGAATGCCTCGTTGGTTTTGTTGTTGATTTCCTCTAATTTCATTGTTTTTTCCCTTCTGCCGGTGTCGGCTTGTTTTTTCTTTCACTTGAGCGGCAGCGAGGAAAAACAAGGCGACACGGGCGAAGGGACGAAACGGAGCGCGAAGGAGGGTGGCAGGGCGTGAGGGAAAGCGCGGTGAGTGCCAAACGCGTTTGCTTTATGTTTGGCGCGAAACCGGCGCAGTCCGAAACGCCCGTCCGAGCCGCGGCCAAGCGGCGGTCCACCCGGAAGAGGCGCAGTGGAAAGAAGACGCGAAGCTACCTAATAGGACAGCAAGTTTGCCTTGCGGATTATGCGGCCGGCCTTGTTTGTGTTCATGACAGGTAGGTGGTGCGGGCTGCCCGCGATTACAATGACGCACGAAGGGGAGACAACAGTCCGCCACCGAAATGCTTGTCTATGCAAATCACCTGAGCGTTCAGGGTTCCGCAGCCGAAGACGCCGTCTTCAAGGCGATTGGTGGCTGGCTGAAAGAACAACTCAGTTTCGGGCTGCACCCAGACCAACTGAGGAAGGACGGTGAATTCAACGGCACTCGCGGTGACGTGCGCTCGTGGCTGCGAGTGCTCACCACTGCCGACGAAGAGCCGAAACTGTATTCCTGGGTGCTGAAGTTTTCCGACGAAAAGGTGCGGGGTCGGCAGTGGATCGTCGAGGTCGGCGTGAAGGCCCAAGCGGAGCATCTCGATTTGTCCTGCGTCGTAAAAACGGGCGAGTACAGTACGCTGGTCGCAAGCCCTGTCAGTGCGTCACAACCGCGTCTTATCCGGTATGTGGTGAGCAACATTCAACATATCGAAGGTGCTGGCTTTGCGCCTTCGGTGCCGGGCGTCGAGGTGAAAACCGTTGGCGAGGACACAGATTCATACCACGATCTGCTTGTGGAGATCGAGCGGCCTGGCCGGGAAGGACCGATTGTTATCGTCAGCCCGACCAAAGACGGGGAATACTTGGTGCGCCCGGAGGAGCTTCAGCAGAAATTGACCGGGTTGGCTCAGGTCGTAAAGGTTTCTCTTGATTTCAATAGCTACGACATGTCGGAGGTTCTCGGGAAGTCCCAGTCCGCGTGGGGTGGAGCGATCAACATCTTGTATATGCCCACAGCAACGGGGCACATACCCGGACGTTATTTCCTGTCCGACGCGATTACTGCCTGGGGGGACATCCAGTATGCACGCATTTCCCAGGTACTCGCTTTGGTTACGAACAACACGAATATTGCACGCCTCCGCAAACATATCCGTCCAGAGGGAGTCTTGCAGCTTGCGCTGCGGCGGCGCATGCAGGCTGCGCACGCGAAAAGCGAGGAGATGAACGCGGCTCAGCTACGGACAGCACTTGAGGAGGCGGCCAAACAGGCAGCCGAACAGGCAAAATATTTCGACGAACTGGTGGAGGAGAACTCACAACTGGAAACGAGTGTCTCTGCGTTCAAGGATGATGTCGTCGAGGCGCATGATGAGCTGGCCAAGAGGGAGTATACGATCCAGTCACTCAAGGATCAGCTCAACCGCGCCAATGGGGACCGGCCGGCCGGCATCGACGCCGAGGAGGTCGTGGATCTAGTGAGCCGCGAGGACCCTCCGTCGCCGCTCGATTGTCTCGTCATGATTGAAAAAATATACGGAGACCGATGCACTGTACTGCCAACTGCCAGGAACAGTGCCGAAAAGATGCAGGGTTTTCTATACGGTAGGCAGTTGCTGGAGTTGTTAAAACGGTTAGCCACAAATTACCGCGCCGCTCTCATGGAAGGAGGGGATAGCAAGGCGCGTACTGTCTTCGGTAAAAGCGAGTATGCCGCCAAAGAATCTGAAACTGTCATGGCGAATAAGGCAATGCGGCGCGAGAGAACATTCGAGTACGAAGGCAAGAAGGTCGAGATGTTCCGACATTTAAAGATCGGCGCGGACGATGATGCTACAAGAACGATCAGGGTTCATTTTCATTGGGATGCCGAGCGCGAGAAAATTGTAATCGGCCATTGCGGTGAGCACCTATCTGTATCGAGCCGCTGAAACCCCCGATGTGCCGAGAGCAGTTAACTAAGGATGTTTCTTGTGTCAAACGGAGCAAAACTCGCCGTTCTGAAGAATAAGCCGTCAGCCATGACGGTAACTTAGTGGCGGTCTTTCGTCACCAAGACACGAGCTATTTTCCCTTAGCTTTGCTTCGCTGACAGCGTTGAAGGAAAGGTCCGGTTTGGGCGTCGAACTTGCAAAGCAGTCCAATTCTAATGCTTCTTCAAGAGGAGTGGAGGGTCTCGCGCGTCATTTTGGGGGACCGAGAAGGAGCGCTTGTAGCTGATAGAATCGTGCAGAAATCGCTCTGCTTCCAATGAGTAAACTCGAAGCGCTTCAACCCAATTCGACAATTCGTGGCATCCTTCCAGATTGTCTGGTTACAGTTGTTAATGTCCAATGGTTCGGATCCTCTGCGTTGGAACTCACCTATAAGACTCCCGCGGGTAAAGTTGCGAATGAGCTTCTGTACAGGCACGACGAGCCTAGGGTTGAGGTTGTTGAGCTGGGTCGGCCGTGGAGCTTCGATGGGGATGGTTCCACGTTTCGGCTGGTATCCGAGGCGCATCGAATTCGGTTAGCGCATTTGTTTGATCCGGTACTGGCTGTCCACACTTCAATGGTTGAGCCGTTGCCGCACCAGATTACGGCTGTGTACGACGCCATGCTTCCCCGCCAGCCGCTGCGTTTTCTCTTGGCTGATGACCCAGGCGCTGGCAAGACGATTATGGCTGGCCTGTTCATCAAGGAACTCATCGCCCGAGGTGATCTCCAGCGCTGTCTTGTCGTCTGTCCAGGAAGCCTCGCGGAGCAATGGCAAGATGAGCTCTATCGTCGCTTCCACCTGCCGTTTGAAATTCTGACCAATGACAAACTTGAGGCGGCGCGCACGGGAAACTGGTTTTTGGAAACGAACCTCGTCATTGCGCGGCTAGACAAGCTGTCCCGCAACGAGGACGTGCAGCAAAAGCTGAGCGCTCCAGACTGTCGCTGGGATCTAATCGTTTGCGACGAAGCTCATAAGATGTCTGCCACGTACTTCGGCGGAGAGGTTAAGTTCACGAAGAGATACAGACTCGGGCAATTGCTGTCTGGGTTAACCAGGCATTTTCTTCTGATGACCGCGACGCCCCACAACGGCAAGGACGAGGACTTTCAGCTATTTATGGCCCTTCTAGACGGCGATAGGTTCGAAGGGCGGTTTCGCGATGGAGCTCACGTCGCAGATGTCTCCGATCTAATGCGGCGTATGGTAAAGGAAAAGCTTCTCAAATTTGATGCCACCCCGCTCTTCCCCGAACGAATTGCCCACACGGTGCCCTACAAGCTTTCGCAGTCAGAAGCGCAACTGTATAAGGCGGTCACCGAGTACGTTACGGAAGAGTTCAATCGAGCGGAGGCACTTCAGAACGACAAACGCGCCGGAACTGTCGGGTTTGCCCTGACTATTCTGCAACGTCGGTTGGCCTCTTCGCCGGAAGCAATCTATCAATCTTTGCGGCGGCGGCGGGAACGGCTTGAGAGCCGGCTTCGAGAGTTGGAGCTGTTGCAACGCGCGGGACAGAGCATGCCAGCTACAACTGACATGCGAGACCTCGATGAGGAAGATGTTGAGGACTTGGACGAAGCTCCCGATGACGAACTGCAAGTCGCGGAGGAGCAGATTCTCGACCAGGCGACGGCTGCTCGAACGATTGCTGAGTTAAAGGTTGAAATCGAAACGCTCAAGCGCCTAGAAGGCCTCGCTCTTGGAGTACGGCGGAGCGGCGCTGATACGAAGTGGCGGGAGCTCGCTAGTCTTTTGGGAGAAGTCTTCACACCTGGGCCGGTCCAGCAAGAAGGCCAGGTGAACTCAGCCACAGTGTCACCCATCGTATCTTCTCCCAGTCAGAAGCTGGTCATTTTCACAGAGCACCGCGACACTCTGAATTATCTGGAAGGGAAGATCTCTACGGTGTTAGGTAGGACCGGCGCTGTCGTTGTCATCCACGGGGGAATGGGCCGCGAAGACAGGATGAACGCACAAGAAGGGTTCAGGCATAACCCCGAGGTGCAAGTTCTTCTGGCGACGGATGCTGCCGGTGAGGGCATCAACCTGCAGCGCGCTCACCTGATGGTGAACTACGATCTGCCCTGGAATCCAAACCGTATCGAGCAACGATTCGGCCGAATTCATCGCATCGGTCAAACGGAGGTCTGTCACCTATGGAACCTGGTCGCCGACGAAACGCGTGAGGGCGACGTTTACCACACGCTCCTAGAAAAGCTTGATGAAGCTCGAAAAGCGTTGGGCGGGCAAGTGTTCGACGTTCTTGGTAAGCTGCAATTCGAAGGGAAGCCTTTACGCGAGTTGTTGATCGAGGCGGTTCGGTATGGTGCGCAGCCTGACGTCCGTGCGCGTCTCAATCAGGTGATCGCTAATGCGTTTGACCGAGATCAACTGCGTGACCTTATCGAAGAGCGTGCTTTAGCGCAGGACTCGATGGATGCCAGCCGAGTCTATCGCATCCGGGAGGATATGGAGCGTGCGGAGGCGCGTCGTCTCCAGCCGCATTACATCGAATCTTTCTTCCTAGAGGCTTTTCACCGGCTGGGTGGATCGGTAAAACAACGGGAGCCGCGGCGCTACGAGGTTACGCACGTCCCTGCTGTGATACGGAATCGTGATCGTGCAATCGGTATCGGTGAGCCTGTACTGCCAAAGTATGAGCGCATTGCGTTTGAAAAAAGCCTGGTAGCGCTCCAAGGAGAAGCACTAGCTGCGTTCGTCTGCCCTGGTCATCCACTGCTCGATGCCACCATTGACCTAACCCTGGAACGTCAGCGAGACCTTCTCCGGAGAGGTACGGTTTTGGTTGACGAGCGTGATCCGGGTATTGAGCCTCGGGTTATCTTCTATCTAGAGCACGCCATTCAGGACGCCGGCGTTACTCGCGCTGGCGAACGCCGGGTGATCTCGAAGCGCATGCTCTACGTGGAACTCGATTCCGCTGGCAACGCGCGGCACCTGCACTATGCTCCTTATCTCGATTACCGCCCGCTAAACGCCGATGAGCCTGGAGTTGATGCGATTCTCGCGCGTTCCGAAGCGGCCTGGATTTCCCGCGAACTTGAACAGAAAGCACAGGGACACGCCATTGCGACCGTTGTCCCGGAACACCTTGAAGAGGTACGGGGACGCAAGCTGGAACTGATCGTCAAGACCGAGGCTGCGGTTAAAGAGCGTCTTACCAAAGAGATCAGCTATTGGGATCATCGTGCCGAAGCGCTGAAACTCCAGGAGCAAGCAGGTAGGCCGAACGCGCGCCTGAATTCTGACGAAGCTCGCAAGCGAGCCGATGCACTCCAGGGACGACTCGAAAAGCGAATGACGGAGTTGAAGCTGGAGCGCCAGATTTCGCCGTTACCGCCTGTTGTACTGGGCGGAATGCTCGTGGTGCCCGTCGGCTTGGTGTCCGCCATCACGGGCCGTCCCGTGCCTGCCACGACAGAATCTGTGGACAATCAAGCCGTTGCCGCGAAAGCACGAGCGATTGTCATGGATATTGAGAGGAAGCTCGGTTTTGAGCCTGTGGACCGTGAATTCGACAAGCTAGGGTATGACATTGAGAGCCGGGTTGCCGGTACGGGCAAGCTACGCTTTATTGAAGTGAAGGGGCGAAGGTCGGACGCGGAAACGATTACAGTCACGAAGAACGAAATCCTGTACTCTCTGAACAAACCAGAGGACTTCATTCTTGCGGTTGTCGCGTTCGGGGCCGATGGTACGCACCGTGTCCATTATGTTCGCCGCCCCTTCCATCGCGAGCCCGACTTCGGTGTCACGAGCGTTAACTACGACTTTGGCGAATTGGTGGGGCGAGCAGAGCAACCAGCATAAGCTATAGCGACGAGGAAGCCATGAGCCTGTTCGAGGATACCAACCCGCGAGCACTTAAAGACCTGCTGAGTGAAATTCATTCGAGAACTATGGTTCTGCCTGACTTCCAGCGCTCGTTCGTGTGGGATCCGGCGGCGACGCAGGAGTTGATTGTCTCAATCGCGAACAATTATCCGGCAGGGAGTCTCCTCCGCGTTCGGGACAAGAAGCATGTATTCGCTGCGCGAGAGTTTGAAGGAGCCCCAAACTTGGGCGGACACACTCATACATTTTTGGTGCTTGATGGTCAGCAGCGGCTCACTTCTCTGTATCAGGCCTTCTACGGCGTAGGCGAGCATGAGTATTTTCTCGAATTGAAGAAGCTCGTCGACGGGGGGGACTTTGATGAAGCCATCTTCCACTTGCGGTCGGGTTCGAAGCAGGCCAAGGAACTGGATGATTTAGCGGTGCAGAAAAGCGAGCTGTTCTTGCCATTGAAGACGCTCAAGAAAGGTGCGGGGGGATATCTGAAGTGGATGCACTCCGCCACACACCATCTACCTGCCGATGAGCGACTTCACATGATCGACTCGCTTGAGGCGATCAATGACAACTGGATTCAGATCATCGACGATTACCATTTTCCGGTCGTAACACTTTCCGACGAGACCGAAGCTGACGCGCTGTGCACTATCTTTGAGACCCTGAACCGCACAGGGGTAAAGCTCAGCGTGTTCGAACTACTGACAGCGCGGTTTTGGCCACACAACGTCAACTTGAGGAAACTTTGGGACGAAGCCGTCGTGAAGTGGCCGATCATTAAGGAATATGATGTCGATCCTTATTATTTCCTTCAAGCGATCTCGCTTGCTTCGCGGCCGACACCATCGTGCAAACGTAAGGATGTGTTAGATCTTACCGCTGTGGACATCAACGGATGGTGGGACAAGGTTACTGAAGGGTTTGCGGTGGGTTTGAGGCTTCTTCGAGAGGGTTGCTCTGTTGTCAGCGCGAAGTGGCTACCTTATCAAACGATGGTAGCTCCGCTGGCGGCAACTATTGCGAGGGTGGGAACGGCAAAAAAACCTGAGTTCGGTGCCCGCCTAGAGCAGCTGAAACGTTGGTTCTGGTGCTCAGTCTTCGGTCAGCAATATGAGAGTTCCCCTAACACAACGTCTGCCAAAGATGTCGCGGAGCTGATGATTTGGCTGACAGGTGGGTCGGAGCCGGAGGCGATCACCTCGTTTAAGTTTGATCCGAGTATGCTCCGCGACACAACGCCGCGGCAGCGTGCGATTTACCGTAGCACTATTTGTCTGGTTCTGGGCTGTGCGGGAGGAGCTCGAGACTTCCATACTCAGTCAGTGATTACCGGCAACTTGATTGAACAGGAAGGTATTGACGATCACCACATTTTCCCTGCCGCATATTTGGAGAAACAAAAGGGCGTAACGGAGACGAGACGCCGTGATTGCGTACTGAACCGGACTCTGATTGATCGAACCACTAACCAAATTATCAGCGACCGTGCGCCTTCGGACTACTTGGCTGAGATCAAGAACACCCCGAATTTCCCGTTTGATTCTGTCTTGAGATCGCATTGTCTTCCGACGGGATACGACTCACCTCTACTGAGCGATGACTTCGAACAGTTTCTGACTTGGCGGCAGGGGAAACTCGGGGAAGAGATTCAACGCGTAACAGGACCGAAGAACGCGACTGAAAATGGAGTAGCGGGTGGGCCAACCGGATGAAGATGCCCAGAAAGCTAATCGAAGTAGCGCTGCCGCTAGACGCAGTTAATCGGGGTTGCGAGGAAGATAAGAATCGAAAGACCGGCCATATCCGCAACTTGCACAAGTGGTTTGCGCCAATGCCGTTGCCTTCGTGGAGGGCAATGCTATTCGCGGCGCTCGTTGACGACCCTGGGGAGCACCTTCCTGAAGAACTTGCTGGACCTGAACGCGATCGGTTGCTTGATTTGATCGCACGGCTCTCCTCCTTCGATTCGAACAAAGATCGCATCCTTCTTGAGCAAGTGCGAGCAGAGATTGCCCGCGCGGTCGGAACAAACGGTGTCACGATCGTTGATCCTTTCTGTGGCGGTGGTTCCACGATCGTTGAAGCGCAACGTCTTGGCTTGGCGAGTCGGGCCTCGGATCTGAACCCCGTGCCGGTCTTGATCACGACCGTATTGTGCAGAGTTCCAGGTCTGTTCGCGAACAGGGCGGCTGTGGGGCGCGGCGTTGATCGCGATTTGGTGCGGGAACATTCCGGGCTTGCCGCGTTTAAGGCCGATGTTACATATTATGCTTCTCAAGTTCGGGAGCTCGCGTACCGAGCGCTCGAAAAGCATTACCCGAAAGTTGATGATGCAATTCCATTTGCTTATCGATGGGCATGGACCGTGGCAAGCCCCGATCCCGCGACGCAAGGCAAGCACACACCCCTAGTGTCGAACTGGTGGCTCTCTCGCCACCGAAAGTTGCGCGCGTGGATAAAACCTCTTCGCCATGCTAACAACATTGGATTCAGTGTTGAGAGGGACGGCGATGCGCCCGCGGCGACCACAGGTCGGTCAGGTGCAACCTGCCTTTTCTCGAAGACGTCAATTCCACTCGAATACGTTCGACAGGAAGGACGTGCCGGTAAACTGCAGCAGACACTGTTTGCCATCGGCGCGCGCAACAGTCACGAAACCGTGTATGTCACACCCGATGCGACTCAACTATTAGCCGCGACCGACGTACCATCAGCCCATGTTTCCGGAATCGAACTTCCTGAGGCAGCATTAGGATTCCGTGTGCAGCAATATGGCCTTAAGAACTTTCTGGATCTTTTTACCAAACGTCAGATTCACACACTTAGTACGTTTGCTCGTTTGATACCGACTGTGCACAGACAAATTGTTTCAGATGCTATCGCAGCCGGTTTGACGGACAACGACATCAGCTTGGAGGCCGGAGGCAGCGGTGCTCGCGCATACGCGGACGCAGTCGCGGCAGTTCTGGGGCTCTGTGTTGGCAAAATGGCTCAGAGTAATAACATCCTGGTTCGCTGGTTTATCGATCCGAGGAATGGAAGTGGAAAAGCCACACCAGCGTTTGACCGACATGCAATACCGATGGTATGGGACTTCGTTGAAACGAACCCCTTTGGTGGCTCGGTGGGCGACTGGTCCGGACCTGTGCTTGAAACGGCGTTGAGGGCTTTTGATCTGTTAGTTACGGATGCGCCGCCAGCCGTGGTGCTTCAGGAGGATGCTCGAATTGCGGCTGCCCGCCTTCCCACGAATTCCGTTATTGCAACGGATCCACCATATTATGCGAACATCGGGTACGCCGATCTGTCGGATTTCTTCTATTTGTGGCTCAGGGAAGCACTGAAACCTGCGTTTCCTGAGTTGTTTAATACGATCGCGACACCGAAGGACAACGAGCTTATCGCAACCCCTTTTCGTCACGGCGGCAGCGCCGATCGCGCCAACGAGTATTTTCGATCCGGATTTGCTGAGGTGTTTCAACCTCTTGCTGAAAAGGCGGACCCCCGGTTTCCGTTTCTTATTGTCTATGCCATTAAGCAAGCTGAGGAGGCTGATGAAGACACTCTTCAGTCGACGGGATGGGAGGTCTTCCTTGGCGGACTTGTGGATGCCGGACTTGCAATCGTCGCGACCTGGCCAGTGCGGACAACAACTGACACGCGAATGATCGGTATAGGTACTAACGCACTAGCTTCGGCAATTTTTGTCGTCGGCCGTCGCAGACTAGCTGAAGCCGCACTGGCAACACGAGCCGAATTCATTGCCGCTCTTAAGCGCGAATTGCCGACAGCTCTGAAACATCTTCAGCATGGAAACATTGCCCCAGTCGATCTCGCGCAAGCTGCAATCGGCCCTGGTATGGCGGTTTACACGCGGTATGCCAAAGTCCTCGATGCCTCGGGCAAGCCTGTCACTGTAAAAGAGGCCCTCGCGCTGATTAATCAGACTCTCGACGAGGTGTTGATGGAGCAGGAAGGCGACTTCGATGCTGACACACGCTGGGCGCTCGCATGGTTCGAGCAGTCCGGGTTCGACGCAGGAGAGTACGGCCTGGCCGAGACATTATCAAAAGCCAAGAATACAAGCGTGCAAGGCATGAAGGACGCCGGCATCCTCGACAGGAAGTCTTCTGGTGGTAGGGTACGGTTACTGAGACCGAACGAGCTACCTAGCGATTGGGACCCAGTTCGCGATCCACGACTCACCGTCTGGGAAGTTGTTCATCATTTGGTTCGCAGCCTGGAATCCGAAGGTGAAGCGGCCGCGGCAGAACTTGTATCAGTCCTTGGTGGCGTCGCGGAGGTTGCTCGCGAACTTGCGTACCGTCTGTACACAATTTGCGAGCGCAAGAAGCGAGCGCCGGAGGCACTGTCGTATAACGCGCTTGTCCAGAGTTGGCCAGAAATCAGCCGCCTGGCGCGAGAGCAACGAATACCACAAGCTGCGCAAGAGCAAATGTTTCAATAGGTATAACCAATGGCAATCACAAATCACGAGCGTGTTGGCAAGGCGCTTGATCTGCTGAAAGATGGTCTTCAGCCGTTCGTCGAGCGCGAGATGAAGGCACAACACGCACAAATGTGGCTCGATCAGGCTCGATTGTCAGTGGCAGAGACACAGACGCACCTGTTCTCCGGAAAGAACGAACCGCAGTGGGACTCCGCATCCCTACTCTCCGTCATGTGGAACCAATGGAACGTCGTTTTCCGAAAGACGCTCGGCCAGGCGGAACGAACACTGGTGAGTGAGCTTCGAGACGTTCGTAACCGTTGGGCGCATCAAAAGCCATTCTCCAGCGATGACGCCTACCGTTCCCTCGATTCTGCGGGTCGGCTCCTAACCGCCGTTTCAGCTCCGCAAGCTGAGGAAGTTGAAAAGATCAAGATGGAGTTGCTGCGCGTGCGGTTCGACGAGCAGGTGCGCAGTGAGAAGCGAAAGACTGCTGGAACAGCCATCGAGAGCGAGGCAACCGGCAACCTGAAACCGTGGCGGGAAGTCGTGACTCCGCATAAGGACGTGGCCAGTGGTCGATATCAACAAGCGGAGTTTGCGGCCGATCTTTGGCAGGTTCATCTAGGGGAAGGCTCTGACGAATATCGAAAGCCGGTCGAGTTCTTCCGCCGGACGTACTTGACGCAGAGCCTCAATCAACTTCTGATCGGCGCTGTGCAACGTCTGGCTGGGCAAGGTGGTGATCCAGTAGTGCAGCTACAAACGAACTTTGGTGGTGGGAAAACCCACTCAATGCTCGCGCTGTACCACCTTTTCTCTAATGCTACCCCCGGCGAGCTCGTCGGTATTGATGAGGTGCTAAAGGAAGCGGGTGTTTCCCGCCCATCAAAAGTGAGCCGTGTGGTTCTTGTCGGAAACAAGATCTCTCCGGGTAACCCTGTGACTAAGTCGGACGGGACGGTGGTTCGTACACTCTGGGGCGAACTGGCTTGGCAATTGGGATTTGTTGCAGGGGGAATTAAAGAGGCAAAGAAAGCCTACAAACGGATTGAAGCGGATGACGAGAAGGCGACCAGTCCTGGCGATGTTCTCCGGGAGCTAATGAACGATTATGCGCCCTGCTTGATCCTGATCGACGAATGGGTTTCTTATGCACGCCAGTTACACGATCAAGGTGACCTGCCTGCGGGGAGCTTTGAAACTCATTTCACCTTTGCTCAAGCGCTCACGGAGTCGGCGAAGTCCGCAAAACAATGCCTGCTGGTCATCAGTCTGCCTGCCTCAGATACAACGGGATCGCCGCACGCCGTTGCTGACGATGTAGAAGTCGGCGGCGAGCGAGGTCGCGCGGCGCTGGATAGGCTGCGCAACGCCGTGGGTCGTGTAGAGGCTTCTTGGCGACCCGCGAGTGCTGAAGAAGGCTTTGAGATTGTGCGACGGCGCTTATTTGAGCCGTTGGTGGAGAAGACTCAGTTCGTGGGACGCGATACTGTCGCGCGTGCGTTCTCCGATTTCTATCGCACTCAGCATCAGGAATTTCCCCCGGATTGCCGGGACTCCGATTATGAGAGACGACTGAAAGCAGCGTACCCAATCCATCCAGAGATATTTGACCGGCTTTATTCCGATTGGTCCACGCTGGTGAAGTTTCAACGTACTCGTGGCGTGTTGCGGCTGATGGCGGCAGTGATTCACAGTTTGTGGGAGAAGGGTGATCGGAACCCGTTGATACTGCCGTGCAACATCGCGATCGATGACCCGCGCGTGCAGTTCGAGCTGACACGGTATCTTTCGGACAACTGGGTTCCGGTTATCGAGAAGGACGTTGATGGTCCAAATGCGTTGCCCCTGCGACTCGATCGAGAAATCCCTAACCTTGGGAAATACTCTGCGTGTCGGCGTGTCGCACGCACGATCTATCTAGGCTCGGCGCCCACCGCGACAGCGGCGCACCGCGGTATCGAGGATCGACGCATAAAACTCGGATGCGTGATGCCCGGTGAGTCTCCAGCGGTTTTCGGCGATGCATTACGCCGCTTGGCCACAGCTGCAACTTACCTGTACCAGGATGGTGCCCGATACTGGTTTTCGACTCAAGCAACGGTCACAAAAATCGCAGAGGATCGAGCCGAGCAGCTCATTCGCGAGCCAGAGAAGGTGGCGAAAGAGATTGAAGCGCGAGTAAGGGTAGACGTAAGAAAGAGTGGGGACTTCAACCGCGTTCACCCATTTCCTCAATCCGGCCAGGAGATTGGTGACGATACCGACGCGCGCCTGGTGATTCTTAGCATCGATCACGCTTACAGCAAGGAACCCGACAACGCGGCGGTCACCGCTGCAAAAACCATGCTGGAGATGCGCGGCAATACTCCCCGGTTATTCCAGAACACGCTGGTCTTCTTGGCAATCGACCAAGTGCGTCTACAAGATTTGGATGAAGCTGTGCGCCGATACTTGGCATGGCAGTCGATTCTCACGGACAAGGAATCGCTGGAACTGACTCCCCACCAGATCAAACAGGGGGAGGAACAGAAAGAAACCGCCGATGGCGTCGTTTCGTCACGACTCCCAGAAGCATACCAATGGCTTTTAGTTCCGACGCAGGCGTCGCCGCAAAGCGGGCATGAGTGGAAGGCGTTCCGGTTGTCTGGTCAGGATCCACTGGCGATGAGAGCAAGTAAGAAGTTGCGGAATGATGAATTGCTTGTGACGATGCTCGCGGGAACCGTATTGCGTATGCCCCTTGATCGTGTACCGCTATGGCGCGGAGATCACGTTGCGGTAAAGCAACTTGTTGAGGACTTTGCGCGTTACCTATATCTTCCACGACTAGTAGAGACAAAGGTTCTGCTGGACGCGATCGGCGATGGCCTGAGCTTGCTCACTTGGGAGCAAGATACGTTTGCTTTTGCTGACAGCTACGATGAAACGAGCCGACGGTATCGTGGTCTGCGATACGGGCAACGCGTGACTCTCACCGATACCAGTTCAGGAATGCTGGTGAAATCCGAGGCGGCATCTCGGCAGATCGCCGCTGAAGCGGCTGCACGAAGTACGGGCCCTACATCGGGAGCAGCACCACTCCAAATGAGCGGAGCCGACGGCGATGACGCGGCTCCTGTATCAACGTCGGGCTTACCTCTTCCGCCGACGGCACAGCCTAGACGTTTTCACGGAAACGTCGCATTGGAGCCGACCAGGGTGGGACGCGATGCCGGGCGAATTGCCGACGAAGTCATTGCGCATCTAGCGGGGCTGGTTGGTTCGGATGTGGCTGTGACGCTTGAAATATCGGCTGTTGTCCAGGGCGGAGTGCCTGATAAGGTGGTTCGGACTGTGACGGAGAACTGCCGGACACTGAAGTTCAAAGATCATGGATTTGAAGAGTCATAGGTGGCGTGCCTACGCCCCTGTGCTTTTATGCCGGACAGCGGCCCGATGTGAGATCGCGCGGGAGGCCGAGCATTGGACTGGGCAATCTCGATGTGGTGGAACAGGTAACCACATTGCTGCATGGGGCTGATCCATCCTAAGGGGAGTGAGCCAGAGGTGTTGTTGGTCCGAGGAATAGGGACAGCCAATGACTTCACGAAACAGGCGAACTGCCATAACGAGTCCTGCCCAAAAAGAAACAAAAGAGACTGTCGGGATCTGATTTGCTGCAGCAAGATCGTCAACTGGGTGCAAACAACCGCTGCAAGCACTGCCAGCACTATGGGCCGATGATGAAACGCCGAAGTGGCTTGTGCCGCTTACCGCTACCCATGCGGGGGCGTCGCGCTGAACATTCCATCTACTGGGAATATCATCAACGCCCACTAAAACGCGTGGTGCGAGTTTATTGACTTCTGCACTCTGACATGTGAATCGATTCGGGATAGGCTGAAGTTCTAGCTTGGGGCCACAACGATGGGCGATTGTGTCTACTTTGAATGAGCCAACATCGCTCCCCAGGGTGAGCATGTTCCGGTTCAGGTTGGACGGGCCTGTCAGATCATCATCGAAGACGCGTCCCCGCATTTGGATATTCGGAAGACGCATCAGAGCATACAGGCAGGCTTGCGAGATTGCACCCCCGCTGATTACGTCGACCTGCCCGAAATCTACTATTTCTTGAGGTAGGTGCAAAGGGCCGAAATTCCACTGACAGAATCGTGACGGCTCGAAGAAGACTTTGTCGGATGGGTTACGGAGGGACATCCGACGCATCACGAACTTGAATGCCTCATTGGCAGCCAAGGCAGCGCTGACCATCGCACCGACGGGCCACCAAGCGGCCCAGGCCTGTGGCTGCAACACGCCCTCCATGGCCAAGGCCCCATACCAATCATTCCCGCTGAGACGCCAGGAAGCGGCATGCTCTTGGTTGGGCTTCATGTCTCCGAGGAAAAAGATGATGTCAGGACTGAAATCGGAATCGCGTCGGACCTTCGCGCCAGCAATTAGGGTTTCGCTGGATGCAGTCAGCGCTTTTAGGAGCGACGGGCCTAACAGAGGCGGTTGGGGTAACAGCATGGGAACATCCGGTACATTCAGTCCAACCTGCATTCCCATGCGGTTCAGGAGAGAAACGAGGGTCACAATAGCCGTCTGCCCGCTATGTGAGGACATGCTCGTCGTGTCAGAGACACAGAGAATCTGCGTCGATTGAAGGATCTGGCAGATTTCCTCATCGCTCATTGCCTGTGCGACGTGGTCTCGGCAGAGGAGGATGGTCCGATCGAGTTGTTCAAGAGCGTTCATGCGACAGCGAGCGCTTGAGCTGCGGATGCCAACTGTCGCCATTTACCGTTTGGCTGGAGGCGACCAACCCAGGCGTTGTCTAGCGATGGCTCCCCGGAGGCGAAATTGGGTATTACGATCGAAATGAATCCCGATTGAGACACAATTGGCCATTGATCATCGGTGGCTGAGTGAAAGGCCTCTTCGGGGTGGGTATGCACCTGTGCTTTTATGCTGCGCTTTGATGTGCCGAGGCGCTTCCAAAATTCGGTCAGCCAGCCGTCGTCGACTTGATAACCAAATGCGGATCGTTTGTGAACAGGATGCTCGACCCTATCTACCAGATCGTCGAACGCCGGACCAGTCCAGTAGACCGCGCACTCGCATTCTCCGCGTCCACATTCGCGGAGCACACGAAAGCTCTCGCGCACAACCTCTCGCGCTAGGCGAAGAGGGTCACCTCCTCCCTTTACTGCATTTGGACGAAGTAAAAGGACTTCACCGGGCCTCAGGCCGGCGCGTTCGACCGTCTCGTTTTCGGGTACGACGCTACCGTCCTGCCGAAAAAGGGACAAAAGATGTGGATTCTGTGTGATGCCGAAGGCCTCAATGGCCTTCTTCAGAAGGACCGCTACTTGTTCGTGCGGTTCCACGTGGAAGGGCTTGGTCACGCCGTTGTAGACGATCTCGATGGAAAATTTCTTTTCTGCAATATCAGTCATAAGCTTGTTCCCCTTTTGCGGACTTGGGTTCACATCCGCAATGGTTGAATTCGAGACCGCTGAGGTGTGACTCAGCTGCTTCTCACTGACTACCACGAGTTCGCGTTACAGCGATCTAACTCGGAGCTAAAGCTGGTGTGGAATAGAGGCAATCAGCCATCCCTCGCGAAATTGACGCGTTGTAAACTGAATTAACATCGCAGCGGTTGGTCCCGGCAATCGGGTGGCGCAGATCAGAGCACAATTCGTAAGCAAGATGGTCAGAAAGGTCCTTGCTGACAGTCAGATCAAAGAGCCGCCTGTGGACCTAGTTCGGATTCTCAAGTTTCACGGGATTCAATACGAGGAAGTTGAAGATTTTCCTGACAGCGTCGATGCGCTCATTATTGAGGACGGAGAGAAAGTTTACGCAGCGGTAAATGGTAGGCAGCATCTCCACCGGCGTAGATTCTCCTTGGCCCACGAGCTGGGCCACTATTTTCTTCATCGCGATGGGCCGATGCCGGATCTGGTAGATATCGACAACCCTCCGGCGGAGCAGAGTGGATCTGAGTCGAAGGGCCCAGCAGAGATTGAGGCTGACCTCTTCGCCGGCGAACTGCTAGTTCCTTTGGATATGCTTAGAAAGCATATACACGAAGGTATTCCTGCGATCTCCAAAACCTTTGTGGTAAGCGAGCAGGTTGTTGCGATCGCGATCAGTCGGCACATGGGACGACTATTCAAGTAGGTCAGGTCGACCAGCTTTTTGCAACTCATTTCGTACACGAGCGAGATAGGCAGCAACGTCAGCCGGCAAATCGGTTCGGCTATTGTTGCTCTTCTGCATTTTCTTAGCGAACGCGTCAAGCGCTTTCTCAATATCGTCGCTGCGAGCCTCCCGAAGAATGCCCCCGTGGGAGCGAGCAGCAGGGCGATAGGTTTTCTTGGAATCAGATACCCGTATGCTTGCAACAACCATTGGCGTAGCCGAGGCCAGTTTGAGATGGAACAACACCAAGACATCAGCGAACGATCGCGGGGCTATCGCCAGGGGAGTTATGTCGCCTCGTTCTAGTCGCTGAAGATCAGTGTCGATGCTTCCCAATCGACGAGCTATTTGCGTGCGGGTCAGCCCAGCTTTTTCGCGCACCGTCTCCAGGAAACGTCCAAAAGGTAATGCTCGATCGGTAACCTGTTGTCCAGCTTGCGCAATCGCAGCGTCTTGTATTCGTATTTCAAGCTTGGTTCTTACGCGTTCGGTGGCATCGTCAGCGACTTGCCCTAGCGGATGCTCCAGCAGGCTGTCCACGACGGAGTCGGTTAGCTCAATGGGAATATCTCCGTGTTTCACGGCCGACGAAAGAAGCTGATTGATTTTTTTCTCGTCCATGTCAGCGCTCTGCCTTCCGAACCCCCACCCTGGATGCTTCGAGAAGTTTGGCTAGTGCCCGTGCGTGCCGTGTCCTGGCAGCACCCTCTGTTATCCCCAACCATTGGGCTATGGTGGCATATTCTATTTCTCTGGCGCGCCAGAGCAGGAGTTGACGATCAGCATCCGAAAAGTGCGTGAGCTCGTCTTCAAGCCATGAAAGCATAGTTTGATTGTGGCAGGCGAACGATTCTCGGTTCTGGTCCCCGCTAGTATTGTCGTCGAATTCCACTTCTTCAACGCGAGTTTTGCGGTGGAAGTCGATGGCACGGTTCTTCGCAATTTTGTAGATCCACGTTGTGAGCTTCGCCCTGCCGCCACAGCTAAAGCTGTGGATTCTGCAGGTAACGGTGAACAGAACATCGGAGGCGAGTTCTTCGGCGTCTGCCTCAGGCACATCCATAGCAAAGCGCAGAAACCCAACCAAGGGGGAAGCCAAGGCATCAACCAGCTGCTTGACCGCCGGTTGGGAGTTGGCTTGAAGTTCCCGGAGAAACTCTGGCGAATTGAGATTCTCAAAGGCCGTAGCCAACCCCTATGAACTTCAACGAATTGGCGTTACAGAACTCTGCGGATTCGAGTTCGACCATGGTGCGATTCCAGGACGAAGGGTCGGTGACTGATCGACCTGTTGCACTGAGCTTCCAGGTAGTGCGGAAAAGAAAATTTGTGTACTGAATGGGCATGCGTCGAGTTTTATATGGACTAAAATATATAACAGATATAAAATCAGTCCATAAAGGATGTATACCATTGAATTATAAAGAAATCAAGATGGACGATGAAAAGGCTAGGCGTGACGAATTAGTCCACTTGGTCCGGTTTGCGTTGCAAGGAAAGCGGGAAGACGCGATCGTGTTCGTGCGCCGCTTGGCCAGACGGTATCGTGACACAACACCAGAATTTGCGGAACAGCTAAGTGGAATGCTGCGGGAACATGCGCGTTCCGTGTCTCCGTTGAAGAGCAGTACCATGGAAAGCATTCCGGTCGACTCAGATTCACGCCTTCAACTGCTCCGACCTGAGTATCCTGTCCGACTCGACGTTGAGCCAATCTGGGAAGACAACGTTCGAAAGGCGCTGGATCAGCTGGTTGCGGAACGAGAAGAGCAGGCGCAAGTGAGGCTCCAGGACGCTGGCCTGCATCCCACCAAGTCAATCATCTTCACCGGACCGCCTGGAGTGGGCAAGACGCTCGCGGCCAGATGGATCGCGCGCTCTTTGGATCGACCGCTTTTGGTTTTGGATCTGTCCGCTGTGATGAGCAGTTTCTTGGGGCGCACAGGTACCAACGTCAGGAACGTGCTCGACTATGCGCGCGGTCTAGACTGTGTACTCCTTTTAGATGAGTTTGATTCCATCGCCAAGCGTCGTGATGATCCCATTGAGCTCGGAGAGCTAAAGAGGCTTGTCACTGTTCTCTTGCAGGAGATTGACAGTTGGCCGGCCACAGGCCTGCTTGTGGCGGCGACAAATCACAAAGACTTGCTTGATCCAGCAGTGTGGAGGCGCTTTGAACGTCGTCATGGATTTTCCAATGCCGTCAGAGGACTTGGTGCGCCGTGCTGTTCAGCAGCAATTCGGCGAAAGCGACAGGATTGGTGAGTGGATAGAAGTGCTGGCACGGATTCTGGACGGCTTGTCATTTGCTGATATCAGTCGGGAATTACAACGGATGCGTCGGGAAGTCGTTATTGGTGCCCAGCCGTTGGAGGACGGACTCAAGCGGTTGGTACAGGATCGGCACAGGAGTCTAAAACCTGCAGCCCGTACTGAGCTGGCCTTGCAACTGATGAAGCGAGGGCTTTCGCAAAGAGAGGCACACGATTGGACGCGCGCAAGCAGAGACACGATTCGTAAGGCAATGTTGGAGAGGAAGATTTGATGGCGCAATCAAAGAACTACCTGCTGGGTTATGGAGAGCGGCTGACGGAACCGCTGGAGCCTCCTCGCTTGAGGCCGAGCAAGAAGCACCACTACACCTTTATCGAAGCGCAGGCACGGCTGAGTCCTCGAATCGCGTCAGTCGCTGAGGAAGTGGAGCAACTCCCTAGGGGGGCCTGCCCTGAGAACAATACCGTAGCAGTTCTTACTCTTCACCCGGCGTATTTGGCGAAGTCCTACTTCCCCGTGGGGCTTCTACAGACCATCGGATTGGAAGCTGTCGGCAGCCGATCCCGGCAGATTCGTCCCGAAAAGGGAGCAAAGCCGGTTCCCAAAGGCAAGAGTTTAGCTAGCGAGCCGAAGTCGCCCACGGCCGAGATTTTTGTGGCTGCGCCGCGGACCACATTTAGACGTTGGGCGAGCGCGATTACTCGGTGGCATGAAGGAGAACTGGGGCACGACGAGATAATTCGGCTGGAAGATGTGCGGTGGATTCCTCCAGAAGAACGGCTCAGGCCAATGTTGACGAAAACTGACCTGCCGCTGCTCGAAGTTGTGCTGCATGCAACCGATGACTACATCTTGGAGGGTTTCAGAGACTACCTCCTAAGTCTCGATGTGAAGGTGAATCTGGACCGCCGCATTCAAGTGCAAGGGCTTTGCTTTCTTCCCGTTCGGGTCCCACGCGCACTTCACATCGAAATGGCAAAGTATTCCTTTCTTCGAATAGCGCGCGAAATGCCTAGGCTGCGAGAATTGAGCCCCATTAGAGCAACGTCAGTTAAGAGTTTTTCGGTGGAGCTGCCCAAAGGGGGGGCGCTAAATGCCGATCTGAAAGTGGCGGTATTTGACGGAGGGCTGCCCAAGAACAGTGTTCTTGAGCCGTGGGTTTCTCGGAAGAAGGGCATCAACATGGGCGAGCCTGTCCCGGAGTTCCAGGAACACGGACTCGGCGTAACTTCCGCCCTTCTGTTTGGCCCGTTAGCAGCGAAAACTGTTCCAGACGTTCCTTTTGCAATGGTTGACCACTATCGCGTTCTCGATGAGAGTACCCGCGATGACCCGCAGGATGATTATTTTGATGTTCTTGAGAGAGTCACGGCGGTACTGACACAGAAGAAGTATGAGTTCGTGAACCTCAGCATAGGGCCGGATATCCCGATCGAAGACGATGAGGTTCATGTCTGGACGGCGCAGCTTGATCAGTTATTCGCCGACGGGCAGACTTTGGTTACTGTTGCGGCTGGCAACAGCGGACAGCGAGACCGAGCCTCTGGAAATGCTCGAATACAAGCTCCGGCCGATGGCGTGAATGTAGTTGGAGTTGGTGCTAGCGATTCAATTCAAGGCAAGTGGAAGCGAGCTCCGTATAGCTCGCTGGGACCTGGAAGAAATCCGGGTATCATCAAACCTGACATTTTGGCTTTCGGGGGCTGCGGCGCGGAGCCGTTTTGGGTGGTGAGCCGCGACAAGCCCGGCTATTCAAATCCAATCACTGGTACCAGTTTTGCCGCCCCCCATGCGCTGCGAACCGCAATCGGAGTACGTGCTCATTTGGGTTCGGTCATAAAGCCGATCGCGCTGAAGGCACTCTTGGTTCATCACAGCCGTGATTCCGGTCATGATTCCGAAGAGGTCGGCTGGGGGCGTGTTCCCTCAGCAATCGATGATCTGATTACGTGCGGCCTTGGAGAGGCTCACATCGTCTATCAAGGGGAGTTGGAGCCTGGCAAATACATTCGCGCCAGAATTCCTTTGCCAAAGGGTCCCCTGAAGGGCCAGATCGAGATTTCGGCGACCTTCTGCTACGCGTCGGAAACGGATCCTGAAGATCCCGTTAATTACACGCGCGCCGGATTGGACATCAAGTTCAGGCCAGATCGGACAAAGCGCACACCGGGGAAAGATGGGAAGGTCCCGCAGCATGCGGATACAGATTCATTCTTTAAGCTCAAGGCTATGTACAACACAGAAGAGGAGCTTCGTCGGGACGCCCATCAATGGGAAACTTCGGTAAAGCGTACACGAAAGTTCAGGCCATCAAGCTTGAATGAACCAACCTTCGATATTCACTACAACGCGAGGAGGAGTGGGCACAAGTATCTGGATGCCAAGCCGATACCGTATGCGCTGATTGTCAGTGTGAGAGCAATGCAAATGCCGGACTTGTACGATCAAATCTTTCTCAGGTACAGAAATTCGTTAGAGCCTCTGCGACCGGTTCTTCAGGTGCCTATTCGGGTTGTATGAGTTGTGGGCATGCCGGAATGGGTTTCTAGCGGCGAACCTCGTGCCAAACATGGAATTCAAGTTCTTCTCTTAACTTGATTTCACTCCGCTGCGCTCAGGTGGGCGCCGTTCCGCCACGGCTCGGACGGTCACGAGGTCTAAGCGCCGCTTTCGCGCCAAAACAAAAATCAAGAGCGTTTTGGCACTCACCGCGCCGACGCTCGCGCCCTGCCACCCGTCGCTGGGCTGCGTTTTTCCCCGTGTCCACCGGTATCTGTTTTTGTCTCGCTGCCGCTCAAGTGAAAGACAAAAACAGCCTACCCGGCGGAACAGGGGATTAAAAAATGTTATTGAAGAATGCAAGCAGAACCAAGTACGAGAGGATGATGGGCCTAGCTATCACTGTGTTGGAGATGCCAACAATGTCGATTGTCAAGAGTCTCGAACCACTCAGGGCGATCAATTGGACCGACGCGCGCCCCTGGATCGCGATGCTAGGAGCCGTGATACTTTTCCTCGGCTGGGAACTTCGAAAGAAACGACGAGAGATCCAGAAACTCGATCTCGAAATCGCGCAAATGCGTAGCCAGCAATCCTTGGTTCGAGTAGCTACTATCCACGAAATGAATTCGCTAATTAAGGATGTAGAAGAGATTTCGGCTCGAAAGCTGGGAATTTTAGGGGGCCCGAGTCCACTCGAAGACTTCGGTATCCATTTTCGCGAGTTTCCCGTTTTGACGTCTGCGCACTTCGTCAGTTGCGAAACGCATGTCAGCGAAATTATGGTCCATTAACAGTCCACGAATTGTTTCCAAACCTTACCAAAACGTTTCTGAAACGCCATCCGTGCCGCGTGTTTTCTGTTAGTTACGAGTGAAATGGGTGCTGTCACGGCAGAGGCCGCGGGTTCGAGTCCCGTCGTCCCCGCCATTCCTTTCAATGGCTTACAAATTGGCAGTCTCCGAATCTGGGTGCAATTAGGGTGCAACCGTCTCGGAGGTCCTGCCCGGCATTAACTGGAGCGGCAGAATAGCTTCGACCAATCTCGCCTGAGCGTTCTGCTTCGTCTTTGACGCCGCCTGCAAATACTTGTTCGTCACGCTCAGATTGCTGTGGCGCAAGTAGTCGCGGATCGTCAACTGATGCTCGCCCAATTCGGCTAACAGCGTTCCGACGGTGTGTCGAAACGTATGCCAACCGATGCTGGTGATTCCTAGTTTCTCGAACCCCGGTCGAATCTTCCTCTTCAACACTGCAGCGAGGTCGAGAGCTTTGGAACCACCATACAGCCGAGAAGGGAACACGAAATCCGTAGGTTCAGTGCGATGACTTTGCTTTCTCCATTCGAGCAGTCCCACCTTCAGTGCGAGATGCATGGGGAGAGGCTTAGCGGAGGCTTCCGTTTTCGTGCTCTTCAGAATGCCGCCGTGTCGCCAGTAATAGGAATGCTGAATCTGAAAACTGTCGTTCTCAAAATCGCAGTCCTGCCACCGCAACGCTGCAAGCTCACCTCGGCGCGTTCCCAGTGCGCCACTCAGAAGAACCAGCAGTTGGTCTCGGAATTCAAGCTTCGTGAGACCTAGTTTGAGTTGGTCGGTCGACAAGACCGTTGGCGCTCTTGCCCGCTTAGCACTCACTCGAACTCCTGTGCTCGCGCCACGTTTTCCGCCCGAGCCCACAGGAATACCTGAAGAGATGGGATTGGTGGAAATGAACTCCCATCGCACGGCGTGTGAGAATAAAGCAGACATGACACACTTGATCTTGGCCTTTGTGCCGTTTGCACCAGGCGCGTCCCGCAACCAACACTCAACCTCGACGGTTCTGACCTTCTGAAGAAGCACCTGACCCCAACGCGGTATGATCCAGTTCTTGGCGTACGAACTGTAGGCGTCCTGGGTGGAAAAATCTTTGAAGGGCAGCTCCTCACGGGAGTAATGCTCCCAGAGAGACTGCACCGTCATCTGCCTCGTGCCGTTTCGGTGCGACTGATGGTTGATTGTCAAACGAACAGCGTCAACCGCGGCCTGGGCCGCAGCTTCGGTTGGAAACTCGTTTAGGTCGCCGACCTGCTGCTTGCGGTACACTCGCTTGCCATTGGCATCGGTGTCCCACCACCGGAAGATCCAAACGTGTGACCTTCGTTTCCGCTCTTCGAGCCTTAGACTTCCTTGCTGATACGTCGTCCGTTTAAACAATAAACCTCCTCGTTTAAACGGCGCCGATCGCCTGGGCCCATCATAGTCCACTGGTGGACGGTGGCAACATTTTTGTGGCAGTCTCACGTTGTTTTATTTCGAGATTTCTTCTAGCCAACGATTAAGGGCCGACGCACGAAAACGCCATAGCTTACCGATCTGAAGGGCATCCACGTCGCCATTACGAGCAAGCTTCTGTAAAGTCTTGGGATGGATCTTCAGAAGAGCCGCAGCTTCCTCACTGTTCAGTAACCGCTCAAAGGCGCGGTTCTCACTTTCAGGAGGAGACTCGCGAGATGGCTCCGGGGGAGTAGCCCTCCCGGGGCTTGCATAATTTGAACTTCTCATCTAAATGCCTCAATTGGTTAACTTCCGTTACCGATCAGTTTTCTTTCGGTCTCGGGTCTATGTCCTCATGCACGAATATAGGTGCAGCTTGCGGCGTATTGAAGAGAGAGGTCAAGAACTTTGGTGCAGCACTAGTGCAGCACCAAGTGCACACTGTTGCTGCACTAGTGCTGCACCACCAGTACACCAACCTGCACCAAAGTCTGGTGCGGCCTTGGTGCAGGCAAGATTGAAATAGATTTTCCGAAAATTAACAATGCCTTGTGGTGTGTCGTCTCTCGATCACAAGTACTTGTGCAGTTTGGTTGTAATGAAGCCAGAGCTCACAGAGTACACAGCGCTCCAGCACACTCTCGGCACATCGATACAACAAAATTTTACTGAAACGCGGTGCTTGCCTGACCGACAGTAAGCCATCCGATGACCCGCCCCTTTTAGATTTGGCACACCACACCCCCGCAAACGAACCCCGTCGGAGTCAGGGAAGAGTCGCATTTGTTGTCTCGATGGGACAGTCGGTTATTCTAGGCGCATGGAAGACGATGAGAAGCTCGTCCCACTGGACTACGTTGTGGAGTCGATCAAGGCTGAGATAGAACTTTCTAGTCCTTCGCGGCGGCAACGGATTTTTGAGGCCATAGCGCTGGCTGCATTGGGCAGTATTCCTTGGGTTGGGGGCGTGATCGCGGCGGCATCGGCCGCGGCTGGTAAATATCGAGACGGAGAAGCGGCTGTTGAGAAGGAGGGACTGCTTCGGGAATGGTTGCAGCAACATCAAGAAAAACTGCAAACATTGCGGGCGACGCTTGAGGAAATAATCACCAGAGTCGAGGGATTCGGTGGAGAGGTCGAGAAGAGAATAACGAGTGAGGAGTATCTGACGCTAGTGCGAAAGACATTTCGGCAATGGGATACGGCAGATACCAAGGAAAAGCGTCGTTTATTGGTGCAGCTTATTACGAACGCCGCTGGGACAAGAGTGGCGGAGGATGACATCGTGAGGCTGTTCCTAGACTGGCTGGATACTTATCACGAAGCGCACTTTGCGGTCATTCGTGAGATTTACAAGAATGAGGAGCCGACTCGATATGACATCTGGACAGCTGTCTATGGCGCGTCTGTGCCGCGCGATGATTCCGCCCAAGCAGACCTGTACAAGATGCTTATCAGGGATCTCTCAACAGGCGGGGTGATCAGACAAACCAGGGAGTCGGATGGCATGGGAAGATTCGTCAAACAAAGGAGAGCGCCGCGGCGCGGGGGCAGCGGAAATACCATGGAATCGGCCTTCGAGGACAGCAAGACGTACGTGCTAACTGAACTGGGTTCCCAGTTTGTGCATTACACGATGACGGAGCTCGTCAAGCAGATCGGCACCGGAGGCGAAGATCAGAAAAGGTGAAAGTGGGCGAACAAAATGCCGGCGCGAATATGAATTGTCGACTTCAATTATGTTGAGGTTGTCGCAAAGAGACCACTTAGCGAGCCTCGATCTTGAAGATCTGATTTCCTTCGCAGGGTTGCGGAATTGTCAAGCACAGCCATGGCACACTCTTCCCCAAAAGCGTCAAGCACATTCAGTTATTCGGCGACGCCACCTCGTTACGGATAGGTCGCATTCGCAGATCGCAACAAGCGCTCCACTTCGGCACGAAGCGCGTTGAGGTCTACGGAATACCCCAGTTCGCGCAATAATTGGTTCGTAATCGTTGAGACGGTCCCAGCAAGGTCGCCAGTTCTCGAAATGAAGGTGGTTCCAACTTCGGCGGTGGCGAGCGACGACGACGACGATTCCCCTTTGATGATCCCGGACGTCACACACAATTCAGAGTTGTAGAAAATCGAATAGAAACCAGCCGTCGCTTGGTACAGCTTTAGCTGCCCGATCTTCAACTCGCACGCAACTCGCGCTTCCCCATAGAAGTCCAGCGCCTCCCAAAGCAAATTCGCTGCACACAATAGGAACGAAATATTGAGCGCCACATCCGCAAGGCTCCAGTAGCTTCCCAATCCGCTTAGGGGAACATTGACCTGCGTTACCAGGGCCACTTCCCGCGGCGAAAATAGCCAGTTCATCTCAAAATCCAGGTTGTTCTGCCAAAACTCGATTCCATGCCAATCGCCTCCTCGCTTTTCCTGCCTTTCAGCTTGCTTATCAGCCCAGCGGCGAGCGACCTCGGGGAAGCTTCGAGCAATGACGGCATCAAACAGATCCTCCGTCGAGGAATCAAACGGGAAAGACAAAGACTCCACAGGACTTGTTTCTTTTATCCAGGCGGAGGTGTGGTGAATGCAGCTATCTGTCGAGGCGCGCTTACGATCATGGAAGGAAATCTTCTGGGGTAAGACTGTCGCGATAGTAGCTGCTCTTTGGGGCCTCATAGGAGTCTGGGATCTGATAAAGAGTGAGTTCCTACCCGACAACTATCAATCTTTGACGGTGGTCAAGATGACTCCACACATGCAGTGGCGTACCTGGCTAATGGGGATACTGGTGCTTCTGATCGTTGTCTTACTGGAAGGTGCCCACAAAGCGATACATAGACGAAACGTCGAATTATCGCGATTAGCCCAAGGCCCAGATCACCTCTCAGAACATGATCCTAAGGTTTATCTTGACCCTCTCAATGATGAGTTCATGAAAACTGGAATTCTGCTTTTCGAGATATCTAACAGGGGGCAGCGGGTAAATATAGCACACGCCATTACGATCGAGCCAATAGAGGCCGTGCCGAATGTTTGCTTTGAATACGTGGATCACCTTGACATGGCAGGGAGGAAGAATCTGCTTCCGAAAATTCAAGGGCACTTCTTGTCCGCAGGAAACATACTGTCTGAGCTGGCAAGCGCCTTCGACAAATACGGCCAGCAGGAAACAATGGAGCTTCCATTTGAAGTGAAAATCAAGTACGAGGATGCAACACGAACGAAGAAATTCGAGAGCGTGATAACCATGATTTACTCAGCAATCGAAGAGCAGAATGCTCGCAGAAGTATTGGAAAGAACATCACGCCCCGCGAATGCAGGATCATAAGAGTGTCCGACACCCGGATCAGGCGGGTGGCGTGACCTTTCTAGTAGCGGGAGACACAACTTGGATATCTTGATTGCGGTTGGAATTGCACTTTGCACCATAGTACTCGCCTGGGTTGGTATCGCAGAGGCCGCTCCACTTGCAAAGCGCATTATTGTCGGTGTTAGCGCGGTGGTATTGATCGCATTCACTGTATGGGCGACCGCGCGTGCGGTGCACGCGGCTGAGAAGAACGAAACGACACTTAACGAGCTCCCGAAGCGAGTGGCTGAGTACATTCGGAACACAACTCCCCCACCGGGACTGGTCGGGAAAAATGTTGCAGTCGGAGTACCAAATCCCCCTACCGGCCTGGTCGCCATTGTGGATGGCCATACCGGAGCCGCTGGCGTGAACATCGCCGACGAGATTTTCAATTTTTTGGCAGCACAAGGGAGTCCTCCGCAACGGAATTCCGGTGAATCGGCCGTTGACTTTCTGATCCGCTCTAATGCTTGGTACCGAAGCGTAATGAACGCCTATAACAAGAGTTTGCAAGCACAGGCAGAAACCATGTCTCGCGTGATGGTAGAAGCGCACATTCTGCCAGACAACGTTCTAACCCTAGCCAAAGATCCCGTAAACATCATTGGAGTACGCGCACTCGGTAACGAGCTTAAGACTGCTGGCGAAGCTTACGAGAAACGATTCGCCCACTAGACCCGAAATAGTCAAAGAACCAAGGAGCACTCATGCAATCCCGCATCACTGGAACCACAATGCCCGTCCTGGAGTTCGTGCTTGATCCCAACGAATCCGTCATCTCTGAGGCCGGAGAGCTTTCATGGATGGGCAGCTCCATCCAGATGACCACGCACACACAGTTTGCCGGCGGCGGAGGATTGTTCGGCGTGATAAAGCGCGTGGCCGGCGGGGGCTCAATCTTCATGACCGAGTACCGCGCCATGGGCGCTCCCGGCGAGGTGGCGTTTGCGACCAAGCTGCCGGGGCACATCGTGCCGGTTGAAGTTTCTCCGGGGCACGAATATATGATTCATCGCCACGGTTTTCTATGCGCGATGCCGCAAATTCAGATTTCGGTCGGATTCCAGCAATCGCTGGGCGCGGGCATTTTCGGCGGCGATGGTTTCCTGCTGCAAAGACTCAGTGGGCAGGGAACCGCATGGCTCGAACTGTCCGGCGAACTCGTGGTCCGCGACCTGCAACCGGGCGAGACTTTGCGCGTTCATCCGGGTCACGTCGGCGCATTTCAATCCGGCGTGTCGTTTCAGATCACGACTGTTCCGGGCATCAAGAACATGATTTTTGGCGGCGACGGAATCTTTCTTGCCTCGCTCACCGGGCCGGGACGAATCTGGCTGCAGACACTGCCAATCGCCAAGCTGGCGCACGCGATCGACCAATATTTACCGCATCAGACGGAGAGACGAACTGTCGAAGGCGGCGTAGTGGGAGGCATTGTCGGCTCCATTCTGGATGGAATGAAGTGAGTCCATGCAACTGAGGCGATGTCATTCTGAGAGGAGTTGAAGGATCTATGCAACGTCAGGCGACGCAACAAACCGCGCGTGCAATTTTCCTGTAAGAAACTTCTTTCCCCGCCGACTACCTTAATGTGAGCGCAATTGAGGCCATGAACGTGAGCGAAACTGGCGCGATGACGGCGGCCAAGTCCACGCAGGACGAGCTCTATCAGGAGGCCGCAACCAGCTATGGCGCCGCACTTGAGCGGCTGGCGAATGCCTACGAAGCCGATGCGGACATTCGGCGCGATCTGTTGCAAGAAATTCACATCGCGCTTTGGCGCAGCTTTGAAGGATTCGACGGCCGATGCTCACTGCGGACCTGGATTTACCGCGTGGCCCACAACGCCGCTGCGTCCCATGTAATCCGGCAACGGCGGACCAAAGGGCACGGACTGGTTTCGGTAGAGGAATTGGACGATCTGCCCGACAAGGACAATAGCGAAGAAAACGCGGGCCGCAAACAAGTGTTAGACCGCCTAATGGACTTGATTCAGCGCCTGAAGCCGCTCGATCGCCAGGTGATTCTGTCGTATCTGGAAGGGTTGGATGCGGCTTCAATTGGCGAGATCACGGGTCTCTCAGCCGGGAACGTCGCCACCAAAATTCATCGGATCAAGAGCATTCTCGCTCGCCGACTCAATGCGGGAGGAAATGACAATGACTGAATCTCCCAAAAACAATGTGCAAGAGATCTGGCAGTGCCAGCCAGTGGAGGGTATCAAAATGTCAGTTGAAGAAATCCGCGGGCGCGCGACGAAATTTGAAAAGAAGATTTGGTGGAGAAACGTCCGCGAGTACGTCGCCGGAGCGATCGCCGCCGTGTTGCTCGGATTCTCTTTGGCAAGCGCTCACAATCCATTGGACCGCATCGCATTCGCACTGTTGATTGTGGGAATGGGGTATGCGCTTTACCAGCTGCATCGCCATGGGCAGGCGAAGAACCTGCCAGTGGTGATGGGAATGGGGCCGTCGCTGCAGTTTTACCGGAGCGAGTTGGAACGGCAGCGTGACCTCGCGAGCAATGTCTGGACGTGGTATTTGGGGCCGTTCATTCCCGGCTTGCTACTGTCGATGATCGCGTCAATGCTGCACGACACACACCTGCGCCATCTGTCCGTGGTGGCTTTTTGGTACGCAGTTATGGCCGCGTTCTTCATCTTTGTATGGAGACTAAACGCGCGGGCGGCGCGTTGCCTGCAGAGAATGCTCGACGAGCTTGGCGCAGTAGAAAGCTCGCAATAGAGGGCATCTGTTGTCCTGAGCGGAGTGAGTTCAGCATCACACAAGAAGGAGTGTTTATGAAAAGACCTTTCAGCATCGCAATTATCGTCGTATCTTCAGCACTCGCCGTCGCTGCCCAGGACGTCACCGGCGACTGGAACGGCAAGCTCAGCGTCAATGGCGGGGAACTGAGGCTGGTTCTGCATATCACGAAGAACGCTGATGGCAGCCTCAAGGCCACACTCGACAGCGTTGATCAGGGAGCGAATGGAATTCCTGTGAGTTCCATCACGCTGAAGGATTCGAAACTAAGCCTCGAAGTAAGTGCAGTGAACGGCAGCTACGAAGGTAAAGTGACTGCCGAAGCCAGCGAGATCGCCGGTACATGGACGCAAGGCGCCTCGCTCCCACTCAATTTCCACCGTGGCGTGGTTGCTGCGAAGCCGAAGCCCAAACCGGCGAAAGCCAGCGACATCGACGGCGACTGGTTCGGCACGATCGACACTGGAGTGGGCAGACTGCGTGTGGTGCTGCATATTCTCAACACTGAAGACGGCTTGAACGCGACCATGGACAGCCTCGACCAGAATGCCAAAGGAATTCCGGTTACCAGCATCACGCGCAGCGGGTCGTCGCTGAAGTTCGAGATCAAGACAATCGGCGGCTCATACGACGGGGCGATCAGCACCGACCTCAGCGCTTTCACCGGCACATGGAGCCAACTCGGCAAGACCTTTCCGCTGATTCTCAAACGTGTGAAGGATGCATCTGAGCTTGAGCTCCGGCGGCCGCAGACTCCGGTGAAGCCATACCCGTACAAGGAAGAAGAAGTGAGCTACAAGAATTCTGCCGCCAACATCGAACTTGCCGCGACAATCACAATTCCCGAAGGGAAAGGGCCGTTCCCAGCTGTGCTGCTGATGGCTGGCTCCGGGCCGCATGATCGTGACGAAAGCATCATGGGGCACAAACCGTTCCTGGTGCTCGCCGACTATCTCACGCGCAAACGCATAGTCGTGCTGCGGGCCGATAAGCGCGGCGTCGGAAAATCCGGCGGAGACTATTCGCAAGCGGTGATGACTGATTTTGCTTCGGACGCGGACGTGGGAGTTGCTTATCTGAAAACGCGCGCCGAAGTTGAACCACATAAGATCGGTCTGATCGGACATAGCGAAGGCGCGGTGGAAGCGCCAATGTCGGCGGCACACAACTCCAACGTAGCCTTTGTGGTGATGATGGCTGGACCAGGAGTTCCCGGAGATCAACTTTTGCCGGAACAGATGCGCCGCATCGAGGAATCGTCGGGGAAGAGCAAAGACGAAATCGAGAAGGATGTCGCGTTACAAAGCGAGATACTTGCAATGGTAGAGAGGGACAAAGACGACGCCGCACTCGACAAGGATTTGCGCGAAACATTGGCGGGCAAAGTTCCGGAGGCGCAGATGGGAATGCAGGTGAAGGCGGTGAGTTCGCCCTGGTTTCGCAGCCTGTTGCAATATGACCCTGCGCCGGTATTGAGCAAGCTGACGTGTCCTGTGCTGGTACTAAATGGAGAAAAAGATGTGCAGGTGCCACTGCAGCAAAATCTTCCGCCGATTCGGAAGGCGCTCGAATCAGGTGGAAACAAAAATTTCGAAATCGACGAGTTGCCGGGACTGAACCATCTTTTTCAGACCGCCAAAACCGGACGCATTGCGGAGTATTCCGAGATTGAGGAAACTATGTCTCCCATTGTGCTTGAAAAAGTGGCAAGCTGGATATTGAAACAGTCTAGTGGGCAGCGTGAGTTCACGAGCAAAACCGCCACGACTGGTGCAATGTGAGGTTCATATGGACAAGGTCTTTCACTTCGATTCTCCGTCAGCCCCCTACATTGCCGATGCTGCGGTGCTCAGCTGCTTCGACCAGCGCATCCGGACGGCAGTGAACAAATTTCTGCAACGGCAGGGAATTCTGCGGCCGGACATGATCGTCGTCGCGGGAGGAGCAAAGACGCTGGCTTCTCCGCGAAACGACTTTGAGCGCGACTTTATTCTTGAGCAAGTCAGAATGTCGATCCTGCTCCACGGCACCAAGCGGGCATACCTGTTCTGCCATTCGGATTGCGCGACTTACGGAGGACTGGCAGCGTTCAAAGGGAATCAGAGCGCCGAAGCAGAGCATCATTTCCACGAACTACAAAGAGCGGCAGGGTTGCTGAACACCGCTTTTCCGGGGCTGCAGGTCGAATGCTTCTTCGTGAATTACGAAGGAGTGTTCGTCCAGAAAACGCAGATTTCCGAACGAGCCGGCTGACAATACTTTGCTAATCATTATTTAATCTTCACCACGTGTCGGTTTAGCCATTGCAGAATTCGAGGGTACCGAAACTCTCCTTTGGCGATGGCGCCAGCCATAAACTCGAATGCGGAAAGCGGTGCGACATCGAGATCGAAGCCATTAACCAGCAAGAAGGTGTGAGTTGAGGCGAACGCCACTCGCTTGTTGCCGTCGAGAAAGGGATGGTTGTTGGCGAGGGACTCCATAAGGGCTGCCGACTCTTCGACAATGTTGTTGTAGTAACCGGACTGAGGCCGGAACACCGCGGATTCAAGCAGGCCGGAATCGCGAACACCGTGGGCTCCCCCGTACTCTTCGATCTGCAAATGGTGAATAGCAAGGACCTCGGCAACCGTAAGGTAAATCCGATCCATTCGGCTCATTCCGCGAGCTTGCGATAAAGGTCTTTGAACTTTTCGTTGGAGCGTCGATAAGCGGCCATCACTTCTGGCCGGAGCGCGTGTTCCGAGGGGAGAACATTGTGAATGTAATACTCAATGGCCTTCTCCAGCAGGAAGCGCTGGGAATGGCCAAACTTCTTGGCGACGGCGACAAACTCGCGGTGGAGTTTGGCGTCAATTGCCGGGCCCATTTTTTTAAGAGCAGGCATAGTTGAAACACCCGTACCTATTTTATCTGGAGTAATCTAGACTTGTCCAGATTTATCTAGACACTGCCGCTTACCGCGACCCTTTGTTGGTGCGGAAATCGCGCTTGTCGGGGCTTGCAGCGCAGCCTTTTCAGACCCTAGCGGGAGACCGCGGCAAACAAGTTCGTACGCATCAGCGACTGGAACTGCTTGTCGTCGGCTTTGAAGTGCATCTGCAGCTTGGAACTGTCGGAATTCACCGAAACATCTTCCAGTGCCGCTTTTTCGACTGGGCTGGCAGTCATCTTCTTGTAGAGCACTCCAGCTTTCACCAGGGATGACAGCGTTGCGGCCGTTACTGAGTCCGAGGTGATCACGTCCAGATCGAAATTCACGCCGTTCTGGAAGTTCATGGTGTAGCGCGAGCCGAGGATGTGCTTCTTCAACGTCTCGTAATCGGCCAACTTCGAGGCGTCTCCGAGAGCCGATATCAACATGTTTTGCGTGCCCTTCTGGTCGAGAATGCTCCACACCGTACCGGATTCCACGTCGCTGATCAGGTTGGAAATATCCGGGTTTGAGTCGAGAGTGGTCACATAACCATCGCGCGCATCCAGAGCGCCGCGCACGGCGCCACCGTCGCCGAAGAGCAGGGTGGTGTCGTCGAGAAAGCTCATCTCCATGCCTTCCGCCATGGGATAAAGCTCGGCATCGCGATACTTGGTCGGGCGGATTTTCTTCAGGCGAAGTCTCTTGAGCACCGTCTTGTTGGCAAAAACTCCCTGCGCCGCACCTACAACCTTTACACCTTGCTTGGCATGCCGATACGAAATGAAGGTCAGCGTATCAACGTCGCGGTCGGGAACGATCCCAATTCCCCGGAGCGCGGTTTCAAACTGCTTAACGTTATCCGGGAGAACTTGGGCCTTGAGTTGCTGGGCGGTATCAGAATTCTTGAGCGCGCGATAGTCCACGCAAATAATTTGCTGCACTTCGGCTGGAATCGCCGGGCGAACCGAGGAGGCCAGAGGCGCCGCTCCAAGCCCGGCGAACGGGCCTACGCAGAAAAATGCGAGGCACAGGACAATAAGGCATTGGCGTGGAAAGGCGGTCATAGTCATCCTCAAAGGCTTACAAAGTTGGATGCGCAGCTGATTCCAGCGGTCACCCGCAAGTTAGTCAATTGTAGACCGAAATGGGCGGAAAAGTGCTCAATCTAAAGACCAGAGTAACCTCTTTACTTCTCGAAGAAAGAACACTACTGCTTCAGCGCTGCCGCGCGTCCGCGTATCTGGGTGGCAAAATCCGCGTCCTTCAATGACTCCAGGTTGATCTCCACGTTCGCCAGCGCCCCTTCGATCGCAGCGCGCGCCAAAGCCTTGGAAGTGATCAAATCCGACTTCATGTTCGGATTAGTAATAGGTCCCAGGCCTTGTGCAATGCGCAACACTTCTCGAGATTTCTCGGCGACGCTAAGCGGTACGGCGGTGGCTTGCTTCAGAGCGGAGTCGATCAAGCCGTCCGCAGCAGTTGCCTCTCGTGATTTCTTGTATGCAGCCATCACCGAGGTATAAGACTCGGCGTCAGCATCGATCGCAGCTTTCAGCTCCTCTCGAAGTTGCGACAGCCGGGAAATCGCTTCGCTCAATTCCCGCTCATATTGCGCATAGGCTTTTTTCCCGCGGGACATGCTTGCGACCATTGCCGCCAGACCTGCAGCCATTGCGCCACTGGCGGCTGCCGCGCTGCCACCGCCGGGAGTCGCAGTCGGGGCCGCCAACTGCTCGATGAAAGGCTCAACGCCGGCGCGGATTCCGCCGACAGCCATCTTTCCGCCCATCACCGACGAGAGGCGATTCTCCAGGACCAGAGAAGAGTCGAAGTTCTCCACCTGCAGAAACCACTCTGCAGCCTGCTCCAGCGCCTTCTTGGGGACCAGTCCAACGATCTCGCTGCTGGAGGGAACAACGCCGTAGCGCTCGGCCTCAGCGCTTACCATCTCGAACACGCGATGGATTGGTGTCTGTTCAAAATCGGTCAGGTTCATGGAAACCTGTGCCTGGCCTCGCACTAGAAATCCTGCAGCTTTCACGAAGCGCAAACCGCCACTTGAGAAGCGGACAGCTTTGGCAATCTTCTTCGCGATATCGACATCGGACGTATTCAGAAAGATGTTGTAGGCGATCAGGAATTTCCGCGCACCCACCACGCAAGCGCCAGCCGATGGATGCAGCCGGGGATCTCCGAAATCAGGTTTGCGCGCGGGATTGATAGCAATATCGTCGCGGATGCCTTCGAACTGGCCGCGGCGTATGTTCTCCAGGTTCTGGCGCTCGGGGGTAGCAGCGGCCGCTTCATAGAGATAAACCGGTATTTGAAAGCGCTTCCATATCTGCTCACCCACATGGCGGGCCATGGCGACGCAATCTGCAATGCTTACGCCTTCAATAGGAATGAACGGCACAACATCCGCCGCTCCCAGCCGCGGATGCGCGCCTTGATGTTTATTTAGATCGATCAGGTCAGAAGCTTTGCCGACTCCGCGAATCGCCGCCTCCTGCACCGCATCCCGCTCACCGGCAAGGGTGATCACGCAGCGATTGTGGTCCGCATCCATTTCCCGGTCGAGCAGGTAGACGCCATCCATTTTCATGGCTTCAATGATCGCGTCTACTTTCGATTTATCGCGTCCTTCAGAAAAATTTGGGACGCATTCCACCAGAGTTTGCATAAACCAGAAGCATATCGGGCAGGGAATCAGGCTGCAAGCCGGGCAGGTTAATCAAGAGCAGTGAATCAGTATCCAGCAGTCGCGGCGCGGCTCCTGACTAGAAGCTTGCGGGCGTTAGCAATGAGGTCTCCAATCTCGAACGGCTTGGCCAGGAAGGGAACTTTGTGTTGCTCCAGGAAACTTCGAACCTCCGGTTCGGCCAGGCTCGAGAAAGTGAATAGGAGGTGTCCGGAAAAGGCAGGCCAGGCTTCCAGTAACCACTGGTGGGTTTCCTGCACGCTGCCTGCGCCGGGCATCTTGCCGCTCAGAATGCAAGCGTCAAAGGATTGCTCCGACAGAGCGGATTTCATTTTTTCGATACTGGTGGCGGTGGTTACTTCGGCCCCGGCTCCAGCAAGCACGTCGCGCTCGAACTCGAGAACGCTTTCTTCATCTTCCACCAGAAGAATGCTTCCCTTAAGTACGACTTCATGCCGCAGCCCAGGCGCAACTTCTGGTGCTGCGACCGCAGCGCGGCCGGCCGAGGGCAGTTTTATTTCGATGACCGCTCCGCCGGAGTCTGCATTACGGGCGGTAATCTCCCCGCCATGCTCCTTGATGATCCCATAGCAGATGCTCAGGCCGAGGCCAGTGCCTTTCCCGACGTTCTTGGTGGTGTAAAACGGCTCGAAAATGCGGTGGGGCTCCTGGATTCCCGGGCCTGCGTCCTCGAATTGGATGACAACATTGCTCTCGCTGGAAGAGACTCGAACCTTCAGGCCGCGTTTCTGGACCTCACTCGATGTTTCATCGCCGGCATCAGTCATGGCATCGATGGCGTTGTTGATGATGTTCAGGAATACCTGCTCCAGTTGGTGCGGATCTCCATAGACCGCGGGCAAACCAGGCTCGATGTCGCGCTCCAAGTGAATATTACCAACCTTGATGTCGTAGTCACGCAGCAGGAGCGCCTCATCCAACACCCGGACGACATCAAACTGTTCCCGCTCAGGCGTGCGCTGCCGCGCAAACGAGAGCAGGTTTTGGACGACACGATGGGTGCGCTGACCCTGTTTGAAAATCTTGCTCACGTACTCTTTGGCTTTGGTGTCGAGCGCCTCCGACTCAAGCAGCTGCGCGTAGCCCAGGATTGCGGTAAGCGGATTGTTCAACTCGTGCGCGACACCAGCGATCAGCTGCCCGATGGCCGACATCTTTTCGCTTTGCAAAAGCTGCTCTTGCGCGCGGCGGAGGTCGTCATAGGCTTTGCTGGTTTCTTCATACAGCCGCACTTTTTCGATTGTGGTCGAAAGCTGGCGACCAATGGCGACCAGCAGATTCTCATCGGTACTTGTGTACTCGGCAGTCTGGTCGCGGCTGATGCCCATTAAGCCAACAGGTTTATCTGTTCCCCAGAGAATGACCCAGATAGAAGCTCCGGGCTCGGCCTCGCGCACGAATTCTGAAACCGCTTTCGGCAAATGGGGCAGGTATTCCGCAGTCAGTACTTCAGCGCGGGAGCGCATGACCAGATCGCCAAAGCCTTCCGGAAAGGAAATTTCCACTACTCGCCGCTTGCGGTCGGTCACCCGCTGCCCCCATCGGGCACGCCGCCTGAACCGGTGCTCTGGTTCTGCCAGGAAGACTGAGCCGGCTTCGGCGCCGAGCAGTGAAATCACCTGACGCAAGGTAAGATTCAGGATTTCGTCGAGGTCGAAAGTCTGGGTTGCAATCACCGCCATTGCATTAAGCGCATTCAACTCACGGTTACGACGGCGGATTTCCTCCTCTACGCGCTTTTTCTCGGTAACATCCAACAGGAATCCCTGATAGCGTTCGATTTTCCCATCATCATCGCGGATGACGAAGCTGCTTTCGACGGCGGTCATCACCGAGCCATCTTTGCGGCGCAGCGTGACCTCAAAGTCGCGAACGAAGTTGTGCGTTTCCACTTCACTGCGGAATTTCTTTCGTTGCTCAGGCGAGGTATAAAACTCCGCGTCCACATTGCGACCCAGCAGATTTTCGTGGCTGGGGTAGCCGAGCATGCGCACAAAAGCGTCGTTGCAATCGAGCAGATTGCCGTTCGGCGCAGTCACAAATACGCCTTCCTGTACCTGCTCGAACAGGGAACGGTACTTCCGCTCAGCGGCTCGGCGTTCAGTGACGTCACGAACCACGTGGATCGTGCCCTTTTGCTTGGTACCCTGGTCAATGTAGCTGGAAGTGGAAGTGACCGAGAAGCCACCGAAGGGATCCGGACCTTCGTAAAACCCTTCCTCCTGGCCGCGGCAATATGGGCAGTTCGCCCATTCGGCTTCATCCTTGGGCAGCACGCTTTCGCAAAGCTGGCCGACTACTTCTGACTGCGACTTGCCCACACGGCTGAGTAGCGAGGGATTCGCTTTTAGAATTTGGTACTGCGAGTCGTGCAATAAAACCATGTCCTGGATGGACTCGAAGGTATTGCTCCACTGCCGATGCGACCGCAGAATTTCCTCTACCAGGTGCACATTTTCCAGCGCTGAACCCAGCTGCTGGGCACACGTAACCAGGAAGTCCAATTCATCGGGGGCGTGGGATTTTGCTCTTCGATTGCCTAGAACCAGAACCCCTACTGGCACTTTGCGTCCCGGAACCCTGGTTACAACGATCTGCTGCAATTGTTCGCGCCTGAAAATGGGCTGGGCAGAGTCGCCAGCCTTCCCCCCTAAGATCGCAACCGGGCGGGCGTCAGCAGGCAGACCCTCAGCGGGATCGTTGAATGCGACAGTCGCGCGGTCGCGAAGGAATTCGGGCGATAGTGCGACCTGCTGAAAAATGGTGAGGCGATGGCCGTTGTTCGCTCTAAACCAGGCTGCATCGGCGCGGGTGACGTTAGCCAGGGCGCGTAATGCTTTCTCGCCGGCGGCATCGTTTTGGCTACTGCGGGAAATGCCGGTCATAAGGGCGTTTAAAGCGGCAACTCGCCGGGCCTGCAGCTGTGATTTGTCTAGAACCACGGCTACCATGCCAACCCCTAGAACCAGGTCAAATATTAGTCCTGCCTCTGCAGGCAAGCGCGAGGCGACGACGGGCCAATCCAAGCTCAAGAATAACAATCCCAACACCAGAATCCAGGGGGCGATTTCCCTCCTGGCCCTTTGAATACGCAGGATTGCGATCGCCGCAGCCAATATGAGAATTCGATAGGAGAGTTCGAGCGCAAACCGCAGCGTGGGTGAGTCCGGCCACAGGGTAGCGCGAAGAGCGGCAAACAGGATGAGTGCCAGTCCTATGCCGAGTAGCGGTCCGAGCCAATCGCGGACTCCGGCATATATAAAGGCGCCAGCGGCAAAAAGTCCCACGGCCAGAATAAATTCTGCATGACCCACGGGAACTGCATAGGGCCCGGTGGAGAGCAAAGTGTGTTGGGAGACCAGGTAGGCAATCCAGCCAGCGATCCAAAGCATCAGGCAGCGTTCGCGTAAGCTGCGGAAAACGAGCAGACTGGCCGCCAAGATGATCAGCAGGGCCATCTCTCGAGGCACGAGTTTGAACGTGGCCAGTCCGCCGAGGACACCTCGGACGTGCCACACAACCGTGTTCATAAGTATGCAGACCTAGCTAGCTTAGGTTTTAGCATGGGGAACAGGGTAATTAATGGGGTTTCCCCTGCCCTTTGGTTACTTTCGATAGGAAGCCATTGGGGTACAATCGGCCATACACTATCTGTCACCATGCCAGCCGAGCGAATTCTTGTAGTTGACGATGAAGACCCGATTCGGGAAGTGGTGTGCTCGATGTTGGGGTCTGCCAATTTTGTCTGCAGCCAGGCCTGTTCCGGCAAGGAAGCGCTTGCCCTGCTGCAGTCCGGGGAAGAGTTTGAGCTGATGCTTTCCGACATGATGATGCCGGTCATGGACGGTGAAGCTCTTCTAGCCGCGACTAAGGAACGGTTTCCCGACATGCCGGTGGTCATGGTAACGGCCATGCATGACATATCGGTCGCTTTGAACGCGATCCGTAATGGCGCCTATGACTATCTGCTGAAGCCGTTTGATCGCGAGCAGTTGCTGGCAACCGTCCGGCGCGCGTTAGAAAACCGGCGGCTCAAGCTGGAGAATCGCGCATATCAGACCAATCTTGAAGTCCTGGTCACGGCCCGCACCGAGCAGCTTCGCCAGGCGGTTAGCACTCTGGAGCGTTCGTACGACATTACACTCGAAGCCTTAGGCAATGCGCTCGACCTTAAGGACGCGGAGACAGAAGGTCATTCCAAGCGTGTCACGGCGTTCACCATCGCCATTGCGCGAGCCATGGGCCTGACCTCAGACCAGATCCGCGTGATTGCCCGCGGCGCATTTCTGCATGACATTGGCAAGATGGCGATTCCGGACGCAATTCTACGCAAGCCGGGAGCGCTGGATCCAGATGAGGTTGCCATCATGCGGGAGCACTGCTTTCGTGGTTACCAGATTCTGCGGCGAATTCCGTTCCTCTCTGAGGCTGCCGAAATCGTGTATGCCCATCAGGAGAAGTACGATGGTACCGGCTATCCCCGCGGGCTGAAAGGCGAAGAGATACCGCTGGGGGCGCGCATCTTCTCGGTTGCCGACACCCTGGATGCGATCACCTCGAACCGTCCCTACCGGGCCGCGCAACCGCTTTCCGCTGCTCGTGACGAGATCGAGCGCTGGTCCGGTCGCCAGTTCGATCCGCAAGTCGTGGATACCTTTCTTGAAATGTCGGAGCATATCTGGGACGATCTGCGAAAAGGTATTGACGAGCAAATCCATCGCTTCGCCTACTCCGCGGGCAAAGCTTAAAGCCTTTTCTCGCCGACGGGATCGGATTGCACATATGGGAATCCACCTGTTAGCCTGCGGCTCTCCTAACAAGCAAACCGACATCCGACAGGAGCAACATGCCAAAATACCTCATCGAACGGGAAATACCTGGGGCGGGAAAATTATCAGCCGAATCAACTTAAGGCGATCTCACAAAAGTCCTGCGGTGTGCTGAACACTCTGGGGCCGCAGATCCAGTGGATCCACAGTTATGTCACTGGCGACAAGATTTACTGTGTCTATCGCTCGCCCAATGAAGCATTGGTCCGTGAACACGCCAGCCAGGGAGGGTTTCCGGCCAACAAGATTTCGGAAATTACTTCGATCATCGACCCTACGACGGCAGAGTAAGCTAATTCACCTGATTGTGACGCCGCTACTGGCTCTCGGCCACTGCGGATGCTCTGATTCGCGACGCATCCACAGGAACATCGCGCTGCAGCACGACCTCAAACGTTATTCCGGGCATCAGCTTAACTTCGCTGTTGTGGGTCAGCATGGCTCCCATAACTCCGACTGCAGCGCCGATTCCAGCGCCGGCTAACGCGCCTCCGCGGCTTCCGGTTGCCAGCCCTCCTGCTAAAGCACCGCCTTCAGCCGCCGGAACGGCAACGGTTGCGGCTTTCGATCCCTTGTCGTGGTCGCCGGTGATCGTGCCCTCTTTGTCTTTTACCCTGGCCTTATCCACCGAAGGAGCGTCTTCGAGCGAGCCGGGCAGCACGACTGTATAGCCGCTGGGATAGATCAGCGTAGTGAAGTGCATCAACACTTCGGCGCGGCCCTTCAGCCGGCCAGCTGGCTTGATGGAAGCAATCCTGCCTTGCATGTAAGTTCCCGGAGGAATCACGATGCGCTCGTCGATCACCACCGGAAAAGTCGTCTGAGCGTAAACGGGATCGCCTTCGTGGCTGCCTTTGGTCGAGATGGCGTTACGTAATGCGATCGGGACTTTGGTGCCCGCGGGAATGGTGATCTCATGCGCCTTGGCATGGGAGGTCGTCGTTCTCGACGAGAGGTTTGGGGAAGAGAGGTTCGGCGACGCGAGATTTGGTTGTGCGTCGTCCTGGGCGAAGGCGAATGACGCGAGCACAAGTAGAAGGGCGAAAACGCGCATGGCAACCTCCAACTGTGAAATCATCGCAGGAAAATGGCGTAATGGGAAGTACGATGCGCCGGCTACTAGCAAATGTAGCCTAGCGTTGCAGGGGGGTGCAAGAATCTGTCTAAAAGACCACGTCAAGATGCCGAGAATGAGTGTAATCGGGATTACACAATTTTGCGCTTTTCTTTGCATAAGCGGGAGCAATATGGGGATTTTGCGCCAAAACAGTTTCCGACAGCTCAACAAGCCTCTTGATTACACAAGAATAATTCGGTGGGAGACAAAGAGATGAACGATCAAATGTCCTGCCAAGTAGATGACTGCGAGGTAAAACACGATTGAGCACAGGAAGATGGTTTTCAGGCGGGGCGGAGGGTTGACCATGTAAGGCTTTGCTACATAAAACGCATGTGCAATCCATCGCGGCGTGTCAGGTGGTGCGAGAGTAGGGTCTTTGGGGAGGATTGCATATGTGCTGAACAGACAAGCGAAGAACACCCAGTGCAGCAGGGAAAGACCGACCCACTCGGTATCAGAGATATAGACGTAGGAACCGTGGTTGTTTAGTGCGTTTACGAGACCGAGAGCGCTATTTGGGGCCGCCGGATGGGAATTAAAGTAGCTGAAAAACAAAAACAGGTGTGTTCCACCGCAGGCGGCACCAAGCGCGAAGATTGACGAAACAACATCGTATCGAACTGATTTCTTCATGCTGCAGAAAACCAGTGTGAATCATCGCGATACTTAACTCCAAGTGACTTTGGTGTTGCATTGTTGACGAAATCAGGCGTTATCGCTCATTGACCGGAAAACACACCAGCAGATCAGCCGCCGATCGTGCCAACGCATCATTTGTAGATCAGGTATTTCGCCCGCGCTTTCTCGAACGCTTGCAGTTCATCCTGCCAGTCAAGGGCAATGTGGTGCGGATCTTCGCCGTGGGCCAGTGCGTCGTAGACATTCTGATTTGCAAGAATATCAATCATCTTTTCCATGTGGAATTGCTGGGGATAGATCTTGGCCAGCGCCGAGGCGAGTTCGATTCCCAGTTCGGGCGAGTCAAGAAATTCTCTGCCAGTAACCAGAATGTTTACTCCGTGGCACACCTGCCCGGCAAAGTTGCTGGCCGTTGGCGTGAACGCGACCGGGACGAATCGAACGCCTGGAATCAGCCGCGCACTTAGGTACTGCGCCAGCTCGCGCGAATTGACCCAGGGTGCGCCGAAAAGTTCAAACGGCGTATCTGTGCCCCGGCCAACCGAAACGTTGGTGCCCTCAACCAGGGCGACTCCGGGGTAGAGGGCGGCTTCCGTCAGGCTGCGCAGGTTCGGGGAAGGATTTGTCCACTCCAGCCCGGTTGAGTCGAACCAGTCGCCGCGCATCCAGCCTTGCATGGCAATGACTGCGAGCTTGGCATGAATGTTGTGTTCAACATTGAACATCTGCGCAAGTTCGCCCAGTGTCATCCCGTGGCGCACAGGAACTGGTCCGTAGTTTACGAAGCTCTCGCGCCCGGGTTGGGAGAGCGGACCTTGGACAATTGCTCCAGTAACAGGGTTGGGCCGATCGAGTAGCAGCACTCCAGTTCCGGCTTTCGCCGCAGCTTCCAGGAAATACCCGAGCGTGGTTTCGTAGGTGTAGAAGCGTGCTCCCACGTCTTGAAGATCAATGACGATGGTGTCGAGTTGTTTGAGTGATTCGGGCGACGGCCGGCGTAATTGATCAGTGGCTCCATAAACGCTGTAGACGGGAACTCCAGTCGTAGCGTCCCGGGAATTGCCGATTCTGGTGGTGTCCAGCGTGCCTGTGACGCCGTGTTCCGGGCTGAAGATTGCGATCAATTGCACGCCCGGCGCATGTGCCAGCAGGTCAATGGTGCGATGTCCTTGAGCATCGAGTCCGGTTTGATTGGTGAGTACACCAACACGTTTTCCTTTCAGTGGCGCAAAATCCTGGGACTCTAAAACATCAATTCCCGTTAGTACCGATCCATTACGGCTTTCTACACGGTGCTGGGAAATAATTGATTCGTTGTACCCGGTGATGCTCTTCCATCGCAGGCTCTCCTGCTCGGGGGTGGTCAGCGGAATCGCAGCTGCCACTGCAGTTGCAACCTTCGCGCGCAAAGAAATTGCCGTTCCCTGGCCGCGAGGATGAACTGCATTGGCGAGCAGAATGATGTATGTGGAGCTAGAAGGGTCGATCCACATTGAGGTGCCGGTAAATCCGGTGTGGCCAAACGATCCGACCGGAAGGAATTCCCCTCGGTTCGAGGAAAGCGGCGAGTCAATGTCCCATCCGAGTCCACGCAGGGTGCTGGCGTTCGCCGGCTGTTGCGGGCTGGTCATCTTCTGAACTGCCGATGGCGAAAGCACTGGGCCTCCACCGTCGAGCAGAGCTTGCGCGAACTTTGCCAGATCATCAGCGGTCGAAAACAAGCCTGCGTGTCCGGCGACGCCTCCCATGCGGCGGGCTCGCGGATCATGCACCACTCCGTGCAGCATTTGCCCGTGCTCGTCGTATTCGGTAGGCGCGATTTGAGGAAGCCAGTCGGCGGGCGGGCGAAATCGAGTGTGGGCCATGCCGAGCGGCGCGAAAATATTCTGCCCGCAGTATGAATCGAGAGCAATCCCGCTAACTCTCTCCACAATTATGCCCAGCACGATGAAATTGATATCGCTGTAGATGAATCTGGTCTCCGGAGGGGCAATCGGTGTGGAAGAAAAAGCCAAGCTGTAAGCAGCGTTACGTCCCGTCCAGGGTGGGTTCAAATCGAAATCCGGTTCCAGTCCGGAATAGTGGGTCATTAGGTCGCGCACGGTGATGTCGGCTTTTCCATTTTGTCCAAATTCAGGTATGTACTTCACCACCGGATCGTTCAGCCGCACCTTGCCCTGATCAACCAGTTGCATGATCGCCGTATTCGTGGCAACAACCTTAGTTAAAGAAGCAATGTCAAAAATCGTCTCCACGGTCATTGCGGAGCGCGCCGGCTCAAGCGAGCGCTGCCCGTAAGCTTTGCGGTAAATCACGCGACCGTTGTGGCCGACCAGCAGCACCGCGCCGGGAATTTCGTGGTTCTGAATTGAATCGTTGATGACTGAGTCCAGGCCCGACAACTCAGGTGTCTTCGCCGCTTCGGCGTATGCCAAAGCGCAGCAGAAGAACGCGCTGCTGAGCAAGTAAGCCGCGCGTTTGACCCACCTGGTTGTGATCAGAGATCGAATGTTTTGAATTTACAACAGGGCTATCGCTGCCGGGCAAGTTACGGCGGATGGGGTGCCGCCCTAGCCACTCCGCCTTTACTATGGCGCAATTCGTCTGCTATAAGCGAATTTGGGAAAAAGCATTCTGCATACTCCGTCTACATCCCTTCGAATCCCGCACCCGAACTATCAGGATCAGGGCCGATTGTTTGCCGACGCGTTCAAAGTCCTTGAGCAGGCAATCGCGCAGCGGGCGTTTCCCGGAGCTGCAACGGCCATCACGCATAACTGCAAAATCATAGCCCTGAAAGGCTTCGGGCGGTTCACTTATGAGCCAGATTCGCCACCGGTGAGCGCTGAATCTATTTTCGATCTGGCTTCCGTCTCAAAAGTGGTTGCGACGACTTCTATGGCAATGATCCTTTACCAGCGCGGGCTGCTGGATTTGGACGCTCCCGTGATTGGTGTTGTGCCGGAATTCGCCGATGAAGATGCCCGCCGCCGGGAAATCACATGTCGCATGTTGCTGGCGCACAGCTCTGGCCTTCCTGCGCATGAGAAACTTTATTTACACGCACACAGCAGGGAAGAGTTGATTCGCGCTGCCATGCGGGTTCCGTTAAAAGCTGACCCGGGAACTCAGGCCGAGTACAGCGACATCGGGTTTATTGTCCTTGGGCTGGCCCTGGAGCGAGTGGCTGGAGAACCGCTCGATGTTTTTTGCCGGTGTGAAGTTTTCGGCCCGTTGGGGATGTCACAGACCGCGTTCAATCCTCCAGGGGCATGGAAATCCCGCATTCCGCCGACTGCTGATGATCGAATATTCCGCAAACGAATCATTCAAGGCGAGGTGTACGACGAGAACGCCAGCGTGATGGGCGGAGTCTCACCGCAGGCAGGAGTTTTTTCCACCGCTTCCGATACCGCATTGTTCGCTGAGGCCATGCTTGGTGGCGGTACGCCGAGCGTTCGTCCAAAGATCGTTCGTCCACAGATCGTTCGCCCAGAGACGCTCGCTGTCTTTACGCGGCGCGGAACATCTCCCGCGGGCACTTCCCGAGCATTGGGTTGGGATACGCCATCGAAGCCGTCGCAATCGGGAAAATACTTTTCAGAGTCCTCGTTCGGGCACCTTGGTTACACCGGGACCTCGCTTTGGATTGACCCTGAGCGGCAGCTCTCGGTTACTCTGCTTACGAACCGCACCTGGCCCGATGGCTCCAACCGGTCGATCAAAGAAGTACGGCCGCGATTCCACGATGCGGTATGTGAAGCATTAGGGATTCGGAGTTGATTGGCAAAGAACCTTTCTGATGACCGCGAGAAAGCAGAAAATCTCGTACAGCATTCAGGATCTTGTCACCGAACAGCCAAACCCTCGTTCGGCTGATCTCGACACAAAGTCTTCGCTTGAGATCGCCCGAATTATCAACTCGGAAGACGCAAAAGTTGCAGCAATGGTTGAACGTGCGCTGCCCCAGATTGCGCAAGCCATCGATTGGATTTCCGAAGCTTTGCGAAAGGGCGGCCGACTCATTTACGTCGGTACCGGAACCAGCGGGCGTATTGCAGCCCTCGACGCGGCTGAGTGCGGGCCGACGTTTAATACTTCTCCGAAAATGATCCAGTTTGTGGTCGCGGGAGGCGCAAGAGCGCTGGGATTACCCATAGAAGCCGACGAAGACTCGTTCAAACTTGGCGCGCGCGAAATTCGTAAGAAACGGCCCACGAAAAACGACGTGGTGGTGGGCATAGCTGCCAGTGGGCGCACTCCATTTACCATCGCGGCGGTCGAGACTGCCAGACGCGCTGGCTCGAGGACGGTTGCGGTCGTGAACAATGCGGGTTCGCCTCTGGCTGAGGTTGCCGAGCTTGCAATCGTGCTGCAGACAGGCCCTGAGGTGGTCACCGGGTCAACCCGCATGAAGGCCGGCACTGCACAAAAAATGGTGCTGAACATGCTCTCCACTGGTGCCATGGTGCGGCTGGGCCACGTCTATGGCAATCTGATGGTCAACCTGCGCCAGAAGAACAGCAAGTTGGTCGAGCGGGCGCTGATTATTTTGCAGACGGCGCTGAGTGTAGATCGTACTCGTGCGCGTGAACTTTTGCTCCGCGCAGGTAACGATGTTCCGGTTGCAATCGTGATGAGTATGGCTGGGGTAAGCCGCAAAACGGCTGAGAAAGTCCTGAAGGGGGCGGGCGGCGTCAGAGCGGCGGTTGAAAGCGTGAGACTACGTTCGCGCGCAGGAAATTTTTAGCGGCATAAGCATATGGATAAATTCGTTATACGCGGCGGGAATCCGCTGCTGGGGACGGTCCGGATCAGCGGCGCAAAAAATGCCGCGTTGCCGGCTATGGCGGCGGCCTTGCTCACTGAGGAGCCAGTCATCCTGGAAAACATTCCGCAGGTGCGCGATATCGAGACCACGCGCAAACTGCTTTCCGCGATGGGCGGAGAGGTCGAGCTCGGATATGGCCGGGCACAGCATCGCACGACTATTTGTTGCAGGAATCTGAATTCACCGGAAGCTTCTTACGAACTGGTGAAAACCATGCGTGCGTCAACGCTAGTTCTGGGACCATTGGTCGCGCGCTGCGGACGGGCACGGGTTTCGCTGCCGGGAGGCTGCGCTATCGGCGCGCGTCCGATCGATCTCCACATCAAAGGACTCGAACGACTGGGTGCGAAGATTGACCAGGAGCACGGCTACGTAGAAGCCAGCGCAGAGCGCCTGAAAGGTGCAGAGATTGTCTTTGACAAGATCACCGTCACCGGCACCGAAGATCTGCTCATGGCCGCCACCCTGGCGGAAGGCGAAACCGTCATGCAGAATTGCGCCCGCGAGCCGGAAGTTGCCGACCTGGCCAATCTGCTGAACAAGATGGGGGCAAAGATCGAAGGCGCAGGCAGCGCAACCATTCGAGTGAAAGGCGTCAGCAAGCTTCACGGCGCCAAGCATCGCATCATTCCCGACCGCATCGAGGCAGCCACATTCATCATTGCGGGTGCACTCACCGATGGCGACCTGAATGTTTGCGGCTGCGACCCGGCTCACTTGGGAGCCTTGTTGCAGAAGCTGCAAGAAGTGGGCGTCAAGACGAAGCATACTTCCGACGCAGTGCGGGTAGAGGGCAATGGAAACCTGAAAGCCGCTGATGTGATCACCGAAGAGTACCCTGGATTTCCCACCGACTTGCAGGCACAGTACATGGTGCTGGCCACCCAGGCGGAAGGCACTTCGATCATCACCGAGAATATTTTTGAGAACCGCTTCATGCACGCGCTCGAGATGGTGCGAATGGGCGCGAACATCAAGATTGAAGGACGCCGCGCGGTGGTTCGCGGCAAAAGTCCGCTTAGCGGGGCGGCGGTGCTCGCGTCCGATCTGCGCGCCTCAGCTTCGCTGGTGCTGGCTGCGTTAGTGGCCGAGGGCGAAACCATCATTGACCGCGTCTATCATATTGATCGCGGCTACGAGCACATTGAAGAGAAGTTGCGCGGAGTCGGAGCGCAGATTCGGCGCATCGGTGAGATCTTGCCGAAGAAGCGGTAAACGCATCAACCACGAAGGGCACGAAGGTACACGAAGTAAGTTAGCTATAGCGCAACTTTCGGGAAGAGGCTGCCCCACCCTTCGCGCTTTTCGAAGGGTGGGACATATCTCATATCTACTTCTACTTCGGTTGCTTCACAATTCGCATGTACGGCTTCGGTGACTTCCAGCCTTCCGGATACCTTTCCTTCGCCTGGTCGTTTGAAACCGCAGCGGTAATGATCACGTCGTCGCCTTGCTTCCAATTTGCCGGCGTCGCAACCTGGTGCTTCGCGGTCAATTGAAGCGAATCGACTACGCGCAGAATCTCGTCGAAGTTGCGGCCGGTGCTCATGGGATAGCTGAGCTGCATCTTGATTTTCTTGTCCGGACCGATGACGAAGACGGTACGCACAGTGGCATTGTCGTTGGGCGTGCGCCCTTGCGAGCTGTCGCCAGCAGACGCCGGCAGCATGCCATAGAGCTTGGCGACTTCCAGCTTCGGGTCACCGATCATAGGAAAGTTCACCTTTGCGCCCTGGGTCTCTTCAATATCGGCTTCCCACTTCTGATGATCGCCGACAGGATCAACGCTCAGAGCTAGAATCTTGGCATTGCGCTTGGCAAATTCAGGCTGCAGCTTTGCCATGGCGCCAAGCTCGGTAGTGCAAACCGGGGTGAAGTCCTTAGGGTGAGAAAACAAGACCGCCCATCCGTTGCCAATCCACTCGTGAAAGTGAATGGTTCCCTGGGTGGTATCAGCCGTGAAATCTGGCGCTGTGTCGTTAATGCGCGGAACAGTGGAAACGGTTGGCGTTAAAGTTGCCGTGCTCATATGTGCCTCCTCTTGGATAAGAACTGTTTGACTGAACTGGAATGCCTCGCCTGTGCCCGGCAACTTTCACGTGACGAAAAGAAAAACCCACCCGGGTCGCGCTGGGTGGGTTTCAGAATTCTTGGCCTACCCACACGCCGGCGCACGCGTGCAACAACACCGCATTGAGCAGGTGACCATGGATAGTAGGATACGCAGCCACGGACACAGCGTCAACGGGCACGCCGGAGCAGGATGGCCGGATTCGAGCCGCCCAGGCGCGATGTGAAACGTAGAAAATTTTGCCGCCTTACCTCGCCTCAGCGAATCGTATGTTGCATGACGCACGCTTCTACTGGTTCCCCACGGCGGCTGCCGTTTACGCAATTTGACGTATTCACCGCCCGCCCACTCGAAGGCAACCCTCTGGCCGTTTATCCGGACGCAACCGGATTGAGTGACGCAGAAATGCAGTCCATAGCGCGCGAAATGAACTTGTCTGAGACCACGTTCATCTTTCCGCGGGATGCTGCGGTCGAGCGGGAGCGCGGCGTTCGCGTGCGAATCTTTACCGTGCAAGAGGAGTTACCGTTCGCTGGACATCCCACGCTAGGAACGGCTTTTGCACTGCGAGGCGCGACTGGAGCGGCCGAGATCAAGTTAGACCTCAATGTGGGTACAATTCCAGTTCGCTTCGAGGATTCTCCCGGACAACCGTCATTTGGGGAAATGACCCAAGCCGAGCCGATCTTCGGCCAGGTGCATGATCGCGGAAAAATTGCCGAGGTCGCGGGAATTACCCTCGACGACATCGACGCAAACCTGCCGATACAGACCGTCTCAACTGGCGTGCCGTTCACAGTTTTGCCTTTGCGGAGTATCGACGCTATTAGTAGGCTCGCCATCAACCAGCAACGGTCGGGCGAATATCTCAGTCAATCCGGCGGAAAACTCTTCTATTGCGTCACACGTGAGACGGTTGATCCTGCGGCCCGGCTGCATGCGCGGATGCAGTTCTACAACGGCGAGGATCCCGCGACTGGCTCGGCTTCCGGCTGCGCAGCGGCATGGATGGTCCGTCACGGCGTGGCGAAGAGTGACGAACGGGTGCTGATCGAGCAGGGCATCGAGATGAAGCGTGCCAGCCGGATTTTTGTTCGTGCCTCGCGACACGATGACGGAGTGGTTAATGTACGCGTCGGTGGAAATGTTGTTGAAGTTTTACGCGGAGAGATTTTTTTCTGAGCTCGCACTCGCCAATCGCCGCGGAGGACGCGCCTTAGCAGCGTCACGCTGATTTTTCGTGATGAACATTCCGCATTGGCTTTCGCGTCACTTTACACGCGAGCTTTGTCTCGGTAGGATTCATTCACTTCTGGCCACCTAGAACCAGGAAAAATTTGAAGATTTTGCGCGCGGCCTTTTCGTGCGCGGTTTTTTGGAACGACTATGAAACCAAAAAGAACGATCCTCTGCGTCGACGATAATGAACAATCTCTTTCAATCAGAAAAGTCCTGCTGGAAACCCGCGGGTATCGCGTGCTTGCGTTTTCCGACGCCCAGAAGGCGCTGGACCGCTTCTCGCAAGGAGGCGTTGACCTGGTGCTCACCGATCTGGTGATGCCGGGGGTGGACGGCTCAAAACTAATCCGCGGCATCAAGCTCATTTCACCGCAAACTCCGGCCATCCTGCTGTCCGGCAAAGTGAAGATCTATGAGCACGAAACCAATGCTGACGTCTTCCTCGCCAAGGGCATGGATGTTCCCGCCGATTTGCTCGAGCGCATTCGAGTGCTTTTAATCCGAAAACGTGGGCCGAAACGGTCCCAGGCACGTACCCAGGGTCCGCCTCCGGCTGCAGCGCTTCCTTCAAACATCGCCTCGGCGTGAGTTTGAAGAAGTTCTGAACGATCCACGAGCGGCTAATGTGAGCTCGCGCGTGCGCTTAACGTAGTCAAACTGTTCCACGCTCGTTCTTCGCGGTCTCTGCTGGTCAAGGCTTTTGCCGGTCAGAGATCGCGGAGGCTTTAAAAGAACACGGGTACTTCGAACGGTTCTTCCACTCAGGCATTGTTGTAAGATCGATACTTCAATGCCGCCAATCATCGAAGCGATTGACCTCCACAAGACCTATCACATCGGCAAAATTGAAGTGCCGGCACTGCGCGGGATCTCTTTTAGCGTGGAAAAGGGAGAGTTTGTCAGCGTAGTGGGACCTTCGGGCAGCGGAAAATCGACACTTTTTTATTTGCTGGGAGGCTTGACGCGTGCCGATTCCGGCAAAGTGGTCATCGATGGTGTCGATTTCGCCACGCTTTCTGACGCCGCTCGCACGCGTATGAGGAAATCGAAGATTGGTTTCGTGTTCCAGAAGTTCAACTTGCTCCCGACGCTCGACGCCCGCTCGAATATCGAGGTCGCCATCGACATCGCCGGCAAGAACGGCAGCCGCGACCAGGCTCACTTCGACAGGATCGTGGAACTTCTCGGCATGAGCAAGCGCCTGCAACATCGTCCCTCTGAGCTTTCGGGCGGCGAGCAGCAACGTGTCGCCTTGGCACGAGCGCTGATTAATCGTCCCGCGATCGTTCTGGCAGATGAGCCCACGGGAAATCTGGACTCGAAGAACTCGGAGATTGTGTTGAAGATGCTGCGGCACTCGAATCAAGAGTTGGGCCAAACTGTTCTGATGATCACCCATAATCCCGAAGCGGCGGCATATGGTGACCGAATCATTCACATGCGTGATGGAGAGATCGTCGACGCCGAGCGGGACCCGCAGTGGCACACCGGACACTGATTCAGAGCGATTTAATGATGATTGATTCACTGCCTCAAATCGAATGAGGACAGGCAGGTAGTTTATAATTTGTACACCAAGCGGGAGTAACTCAGTGGTAGAGTGCGACCTTGCCAAGGTCGAAGTCGCGGGTTCAAATCCCGTCTCCCGCTCCAGATTTTCTCGTCGTCTTGCCGCTCAGGTGGACATTTTCAGCGCAGGACGCTACTTTATTGTCCGGCAGGGCGCGGTACCCAAGTGGTAAGGGAGAGGTCTGCAAAACCTTTATACGTGAGTTCGATTCTCACCCGCGCCTCCATTCTAAACCCCGCATATTTACTGGCGATTACCAAAGATTTCTAGAAACTGTGTTGATTCTGTGCTACCGTGCTTCTCAGTAAGGGGAGGACGGCGGTGCAAGTTCCATCAATCACGATCTTTGTTCGACACGCTCCGAGCTGCAAATATCGAGACGACGAGACCTGGAAGCGGTGCGATTGCCGTAAACATTTGCGGTGGTCACAGGACGGCAGGCAATACCGCCGTTCTGCGGAAACCCGCTCTTGGCAGCAGGCTGAAGAAAAAAAGCGGGAACTAGAAAGGCAGTTTGAGGAAGGCGGGAAGCCCACGGCGGTTGTCGCAGATGACCGCAAGACAATCGCCCGCGCTGTTGAGTTGTTCCTGCTCGAAAAGAAAACTGAGGGTGTTAACGGCAGTGTCCTGAAAAAGTACGAGAGGGAACTAGGTCGTCTGCAAAACTACCTCGAATCCCGTTCGAAGTTCTTCCCGTCTGAGATCGATAAAGAACTGCTCACTGAATACCGTGCGACTTGGGATGCTATCTATCCCTCGTCGGCCACTCGGCAGCAAGTGCAGGCTCGGGTTCGTCGGTTCCTTCGGTTCTGCCGCGACGCTGGCTGGATTGAACGGCCGCCCGCACTCTCGCCTATCAGAGTAGATGTACCGCCCACCATGCCACTGTCCAAAGCCGAGTACACGAAACTCCTTGCGGCGGTTCCAAATACCTTCGAGGGCATGAAAGGGCAGCGTGTGCGGGCGCTGATTCAACTAATGCGTCACTCGGGCCTGGCGATTCGGGATGCGGTCACGCTGGAGCGGGGCGAGCTGGTACACGATGCGAAAAAGAAAATCTATCGGGTTGCGACCGCTCGCCAAAAGACAGGGACTTCAGTGTCCGTTCCACTCCCTCCAGCAATCGCGGCTGAGATTCTCGCCGTCCTAAACGGCAATCCCCGCTTCGTGTTCTGGAACGGCAACGGGCTGGAAACTTCCGCCGTCACAAATTGGCAGCACGACCTCCGCTCCCTATTCCGTGCCACGTTCGGGAAGGACACAAACTTTACGCCGCATTGCCTGCGGGACACGGCGGCGGTTGAATGGCTGAGTGCAGGCATACCGCTGGAGGAAGTCTCAAAGCTGCTCGGTCATACCAGCGTCAAGACCACGGAAAAATCCTACTCGCCGTGGGTGACCGCTCGGCAGGACAGGTTGGATTCTCTTGTGGTCGGAACCTGGGAGGACGGTGCCAATGTCTGAGTTGCTGACAGTTAAAGATGTCGCAACCGTTCTGAAATGTGGCGAGGATATGGTTGTCCGACGGTTTGCAAAAGTCAAAGGCGTCATCGACCTTGGCAGTGCGGAGTCGCCCAGCAAACGGCGATACCGCGTTCTGCGAATCCCCGTAGCGGTTGTCGAAAGTCATCTGGCGAAACTGAGTGGCGCAACCGTCAAGATTGAAGTTCCTGAACGAGCCGAACGCAGGCGGAAGTCACCCCGATGGGAAGACCGTGCAATCCGGAATCTGGCGAAGGCGGGCCTACAAAATGGTGTCACTCTTGAGGACAAAGCGGCGTATCGGCGGATCGCAGAACGAGCACGCCTGTTAACGCACGTCCCTGAAAATCGTTGGGACGACATTGTATGGTTTGAGGACGAGGAATGATCGCCCACGAGCGCAGGCAGGGCACGGGCCGCCGACGGCTGTCCTGCTTGGAATGGCTGAATTATGCGTGGAAGAATTACTGAATGAATGAGAAAGTCGATTTCGTTGCCATAGCAACGCCTCTGGTTGAGCGAGGGTTTCGTGTCACACCTGTCCATCCCGAGACGAAGATGGGAGTCATGAAGAACTGGCAGAAGTTTCAGCTAACGACCGTCGAGGATGTCCGGAAGTACGCAGAGTATTTTCCGCATCACAACGTCGGAGTCGTTGGCAAGCGTGGCGTCGGTCGTCACTGTTTTCTTGATGTCGATGCACAGGGCGTGGTCGAAAGGATTGAGGACGAGACAAAGGAGAAAATGCCGAAGGGCTACAGGGTGAAGTCCAGCCCGACATCTAAACCATACAAGGCGCACTTCTACTTCACGCAAACGTCGTACTCATTCGAGAAATTCGGTGGATGGGAAGCAGTGAACGCGAACGTCAAGGACATGACGACGATTGACGAAGAGGGCAAGCACCCGACGTTATACGACCTGAAAGGAGTTGGCGGCGGCTCGCTCGTTGTTGGGTCGGGCTCTGTTAAACACAGTGGTGAGGTTTACACCATTGTGGATGATGGCCCGGTGCCGGATATTCCGAAATGGCTTGTCGATTGGCTCGTGCAGGACATCGATAAGTACTGGGACGCCGTGGACGCAGAGAGGGCGAGGAAGCTGGCACTGAAGGAAGCGGAGCAAAAGAAGCACACGCCGGAGGAGCGGGCGGCGATGCGAAAGCAGAGTCTGGCTGAGGGTTTTGACATCTACTTCGAAGATCGCTACGCCTATCTCTGCTGGCGGGCGTTCAAATTGTCGAGCATGGGCCTTCGAGCAAAGTCACTTGAAGTCGCTTTGACGGAGTTGGCTGAGAATGACATCACAGGCGGGAAAGAATACGTCCAGACTGACAAGGGCAAGTCATTGATCCACAAACTCGCAAATAACCCAAGTTTGAAACCGGGGAATGGGAGCTGGTTCTATCGGACGAAAGAGAAACGACCGACTGTGAGCACTCTGTCCGATCGCGGGTCAATAATCATAAAACGCAAGCCGCAGACCTGTGTTGAAGCGATGGTCAAAATCATCGAGGGCTTCCCCGACCGTCTGGCTGCCACGGATGCCTACGACAAGATAGAAGCTGGGCTGGCTGGTCGGTTCCCATTTGACCGGAAGCGTAAACAAGACCACGTCTACGTCAGCAGGGCCAGGGAGAAGGCAGGCTTTGGTTTGGAAGGGAAGATCTGGGTTAGGAGCTAGCTGGTTTGCCTAACCTGCCTCTCCTTGTAACTGGTCACTCATCGCGGGAAGCATAAGATGGACATCCAGTGGTGACCACTGAACGGCATCGGCGCTAATCGAGTGCGGGCGAAGCTGTCACCACTGTCGTTCATGGAGCCGCTTCCACAAGCCATCATCCTTCCATCAGTACGCCGTACCGTTCCACCTAACACCTAACACGTCCGTATATGTGGAAGAAATAAGAAGAATAGGGCTCAAGACGAAGAGTTCAGAAGACGTCGCAAGTCCTCCGTTTATAAATACATTGTCGAACCGGTGTGTAAACGTCGAAAGTCGGCCAAAGAGCGCGGACTAAGGACAGGCCGTTACTGCTCGACCTGACGTTATAAGGTAAAGCATGAGACAGGCCGCAGCCGGGACGGTCGTGTCGTCCTTGTATGCTGGCGGCTACGCCTAGACGTGTCACAAGGAGAAAGCCCTGTACTATGCGAGCTCTCTAGGGTGAACTGTTAACGACTAAGGAATATTTGACCTCTTGTGCTCGAAGCTCTAGCACGGACTTCCCGTAAGCGATTGAAATCATTGGACAATGCGGGTTCGGCGTAAACCCACGGTATAAGCCGGGACTGTGGAGGGACTCCGAAAGAGTCATGCGTCTTCAATTCAACCGGTAGACGTATAACATCAGTGACATCAATGACTTGAATGGATAGGGGGTCTTAACTGCCAGCGATTGCCACCGCCGGTCACCCCATAGGGGTATGTTGCGGAGCCGTAGTCAACTATCATGGATATAAGGACTTACGGACCCGTGTTTTGTCCATTTGTAACACGCCCCTCGATTTTTGCGGTACCTAGTGGGGTATTTTTCGTATTTGTGGCTTATGAATCCCCGCTTCGCCCACCCCTGTCTCGTGATTCGGGATTTCCCGGTCTTATTGGAAATGCTGGCTGGGAAAATTGCCGGCTCCGAAGGAAAGGGTGCGGTGAAATTTTTGGAAATTTTAATTTTATAAATGCACACGACTTTTGGATTGACGCGAAATAGCAAGAGAGACAAGGCAGAGAACTCGACCGGGCAGCCATTCGCTGCTGGTCGAAAATGGAAGCTGTCGATCTTTGGGCCGGAGAGACGGCGTTAGAGTCTGGGGCGGACGGTGGTGTTGAACGCCCAGGTGTAGTTTGGGCGTGAGCCATCCGATGCCAAACAGCGTCCCAAATTTTTTAGTGTGGTCTTCACAGACACAGTCGATTCTCCCCGCTTCTCACCGTCAAACAGGACGGTGCCCTGCCCCGCTCGCGTTTACAGGTAAAGGCGTCTCATCGAAGCTGTAAACGCCGGACAAACTGCGATGAAGCATGATTGGCCGTCATCGTGATCCGACCGGGGCGAGTTGGACTCATCATTAACTCTCGCCTGTGATACTCGACTGACGCATTATCAAAAGTCGCCCCCAGCCTTGGGAGTGGAGGCTGGTTGTGGCGACGGTCTGCATCGGGTGCTCCTCGGGCTCAAGATCGTTGACACCGTTTCGGCGATTCTGGAGTGGGAAGAATGGGACTTTGACCTCGGGAAAAGGCCGTACGGTGAGAACGACGTTTTCCCCAAGGAGCTCAACCGATGACTGGCGGTCAAGCATATCGGGATGGATGTTCACGAAGAAACAATTTCGGTTCGGATGGGACCGATGGTTGGAATCTGACTCAGGATCTTCGTCGCGAAGTGTTTTCGGCTCTCCGACAAGCAGATTCCGGCGCACCTCTCGGCGTAACCGTTGCAGTGTGTCCAGTTGCTGGTAGAAATACTCGGCCCCACCGGCGCACCCCAGTCTCTGTGATCTTGTTCAACCAAACTTCGCGGTGGCTTGGTGCTTAAACCGATCTGGCGGAACAGGCGATGCCCAACCTCGTAGAACGCTTTTAGTCGGTTCATGACCCGCACCAGATCTTTGCTGATGGCCAGCTACGTGCGCGACAACTCCTTGAGCATGTGCAGACTATTTTCTCCGTGATACACCGGCTTGAGATAATTGCCGCATATTAGGTCAGCTAACTTGCGGGCATCGATCCGGTCGCTCTTGCTCCCGTCCTTCAACAGCGCATTTTCCGCGCGGCTGCGCTGTAGGTCCAGGGCAGCGTGGCGATATCGACTTCTGGGTGCCGGTAGTGCATCGCAGTTCTTAGGTCTCGGTGGCCGCGACATTTGACTTTGGCTCTTGGAAATAACGGCTACATTCTCCGCGGCCCGACGGCCTGTAACCTTGCGACCGCCGGGGCCTTGGAGAATCGCTAGGCTGCAAGCCGCTCAGCTATTTTTCCTTCGATAACATGCCGGACAAGACGCCGATCCCGTTCGAGAAACGCGAGCTTGTCGGCAAGGATGCTCTCCAGAAGAACACCCACGCCGTAATGACCAGTTACGTCTGCGGCAGCGACAAGAGCGGTGTACTCGGCCATCCGCCAATGAGCAAGGTGAATGGCTTTCGCGAGTATGTAGAGATGCCTTGCGGCCGGCGACTGTATTTCGGCGACTTCCCTCTTGAAATCTTCAACGAAGATCTTTTGCAAGTGCCCATTCAGTTCGACCGGTTCCTCACCGATTATTTCGAAACACTGATCAAGCGCTTCCAGATTTCTTTCTGTCACAAACGCACGTGCCGCTAGAGCCTCTTTCACGTCTGGGTTCTGGGCGACCTCACTGACCTCTCGATATACTTCAGCACTTCGTTCTGTGTTGTTGCGTGCGTCACTAAGGAGCATTAGAAAAACTTCCTTTGGATTCTTAACTGGCATACGTATTCTCCTTTGCTTTTATCTTTCGCCGTTTTGATGGATTAGCGAGGCTGCTTTAGACTCTGCCGCCCGCCGGATTTGGTTTCGAAAACGCTTGCGAGTGTTCAGTCTCGATGTTCATGCCTAACCATCTCAGAGTCACCTGCAAGTTCTGTCAGAACATGATTCAACATGATTCAGATATGCCTACGCCGCCAGTGTCTCCGTGCCCAGATCGGCGCGATTCTGCAATATGCGTTCGAAGATCTGTTTTGGACTCAGCATTGCCTTGTCGTCGCCCTTAGCGACTACATTGGTTTTTCCCCAACGGCCAGGAATGCCTTCCAACGAAAGGGTTCCCATCCAGAAAGGCAGGACAGCGTCGGAGGCGGAGGTGAGCACATCACCTTTAGGTTCCAGCCCTAGCAGAGTGCGTATTCCCAACATAGGCGCGCCTGCCGCCCAAGCCTGTGGAAGACAGGCGGTAGGATACTCAACGGGAAAGCGGGTTTTGGTGCGCTCGTATCCGGCGAAAACTTCTGGCAAACGGGAACGAAAGGCGATGCTTGCTTCGAATATTCCCGCGACGATATCCGATGCATCTTTGCGATATCCATAGCGCGCAAGGCCGGCCGCAATGATGCTGCAGTCGTGGGGCCAGACCGTGCCGTTGTGATACTCAATAGGGTTGTAACCGCCCTCACCCTCCGCCATGGTACGAATGCCCCAACCGGAGAACATCTTAGGACCCATCAGGTGATTCCGCACGGCACTTACCTTGTCGTCATCTACAATACCGCTCCATAGCAACTGGCCTATGTTGGAGCAGAGACTGTCGACCTTCTTCTTGTGGCCATCCAGAGCCAAAGCAAAGAATTGACGGTCCGGAATCCAAAAATCCTCGTTGAAACGGCGTTTGAGTTCCGCTGCCTGGGCCTCGAGCCTGGAGGCGAATGCTTGGTCCTTCCATATTTCACGTGCCAGACGGGCGCAACGTACCTTCGCGTCATAGGCGTAGCCCTGAATTTCGCAGGTGGCACGGGGCGTTGGAGCCAAACTGCCGTCGTGGAACAGAATGGAATTCCAGGAATCCTTCCAGCACTGGTTTTCGAGACCCAGAGTCGTTTTCCGTTGATATTCGATGTAACCGTCGCCGTCGCGATCGCCGTAATGATCGATCCACTCCAGTGCCGCACGAGCATTCGGTTCGAGTGCGCGCACCATGCCCACGTCGCCACTCCATCGCTCGTATTCATCTAGAAGCACAAGGAACAGCGGAGTGGTGTCGCTGGCGCCGTAATATGGGGCCTGCGGCCGCTCGCGGAAATAAGTGAGCTCGCCAAAACGTAGCTCATGAAGGATACGTCCCGGCTCTTCCTCGGTGAGTTCTACTTCCTTCTTTCCCTGTGAAGCTGCGAGAGCATGCAGCGTTGTTTTCGCCAACTCAGGAGCGAAGGGCAGCATTTGATAGCTCGTGATCAGGCTGTCACGTCCGAATACCGCCATAAACCAGGGTAGCCCTGCCGCTGGCAAAGAATCGTCGGGCATGTTGTCAGGGCGAAAACGAAGGGCAGCTATATCTACCAAATTGCGCGCATAGATGCGTTCTGCTTCAGGATGGCAAGTCACTGTGGGCGCTTGTTCGAGCCACTCTTTCAGGCCGTGACGTATCGCCGTTCCACGATCTATCGCGGGGGCAGCCTGCATAGTGTCTCCCACCAATGGCGTTACGTAGAGCTTTGTATTCCATGACGATTTTGGTTGCAGAGTTATTCGGAAGACCAGCCTGTTCACAGCTTCTTCAGTCGGCGGTGTGGTTGAGCCGATCATTGTCTCCCGGACAAAAGACTCTCGTCTGTAGCCCAAAATTAAACGGCGGTCCCGTATCTTCTGATAAAACTCTCCCTTCTTCGCCAGTGCGTCCTTCACTTCAAAAAGATCCGCGAAGTCGCAGCCGACCTCTAGACCTAACTCAAGTTCCTCTGCTTCAGTGCCATGGTTCAGCACCGTCAAGTCTTCGACAAAGCCGTCCGCGACAGAACGGCGGCGGACAATTGAAAGCGTGGGGTTCTTGTAGATGGTGCCCGTAGGTGGAACGCAGAAGTGTTGGGCGAAGTAATATTCGTTAGCGTCCGCCGACAGTACACCCAGGGCTAGCCCTTCAATAGTGAGTTTCCACTTTGACAGGTGGCGCATATCTTTGTAGAACAGGCCTTGCGGTGCATTAGGAGCGGCCTCGATGTCGCCGTTTGGACTCGAAACCAAGAAGGTTGAGCCGTCGAGAATGCTGATATTGTTGTCGCTCATAGTCCAATCCCTTCGCTGCGCAGATGCAGGTTACATGCCCTAGTCGCTGTGCTATGTCGTCTTGATTGTGCGAACCTTGCGATCAACACCTCTGATCACTAAATTCAGCAGCAACAATAGTGTTCCGTCCGAATTGTGACGACGTTTGTGACTTCGACGCCGGCACAATGGCTTAGTCTAAGAGGCGCGGCCCACCAGCGCGAACTGTCACAATTGCCAGTAATTCGGTCCCGCGCTGGGACCTTGTGCAAAATACACTACAGGGCACTTACTAAGTTATTTGCTAAGCCCCGATCTCTTACTCTCTGGTCTTAACTGTACAAACAAACCGCGAATCATCCACAAAATCTCGGCTGTTTACCTTAGTCGCGGCCTTCATCTTCTTACAGTTGTGTTTCCCGCAACCTACAAATACAGTATTTATACCTAGACACAAAAGCAGTGTCAGTGTGAGATGAAGTAGCGCATCAGCCAAGTGTTCTGCGACTAACAACCTACAACTGGGCAAGAATGGAGTACAGATGTGCATCCGGATTATGTCGTTCATTCTGCTTATTTCTGTCTTGGCTATCCGCTCTCAAGCGGAAAACCCGCCCGATGACAATCAGAGGTCCTCACGGGCGCCTGCTGAGGCGGCTCAGTCGCGCCACCGAGCCATGTATAACATCGACGCAATTGGCCGCAGAAATGTTGGGTGTAATCGTGGCATCGGGAACTGGTATAGTCTCGATCGGCAAATTGCGATGGGCAAACAGAACTCAACTCGAGTCGAAGCCACTGCGAAACTCATTGAGGATCCGGAGGTGACGCATTACATCGACGGTATTGGCCAGAATCTCGTCAGAAATTCTGACGCCCAGGTACCTTTCACGATCAAGGTCATTGATTCAGAGGATGTCAACGCGATTACGCTACAGGGAGGATTTGTCTACATCGATACGGGCCTAATATTTGCAGCTGAAACTGAAGCTGAACTCGCTGGCGTCATGGCCCACGAGATTGCCCATGTGGCCGCATGCCATGCGGCACGTGGACGAACACGTGCGCATCTGGCGAATTTGGCATCGTTTTCCATGACAATGGTCGGCGGACCTATCGTGTACGCAGCCTATCAATCTATGACTATTATCAAGCCACTGACTTTGTTGAAATTCTCTCGCACCTTCGAATCTGAAGCCGACTTTCTGGCTATTCAGTATATGTACCGGGCGGGGTATGATCCGCTGGCGCTTCCAACGTTTTTCGAGAGGGTCAAAGCCATGGAAAGCAGCAACCCGAAAGCTATTGCACGTCTATTCCAGACTCATCCTCAAACGGGAGATCGCATTCGGAGAACGCAGGCCGAAATCGATACATTGCTGCCACCCCAGGCAGCCTATAAAGTAGACACGTCTGAGTTTGAAGCCATAAAGGAGCGGTTATTTCGACTGCAGAACCGCACGCGGATCGGGAATGCGAATCATCCAACCTTACGCCGTGCGCCCGCCGGAGCCGATTCCGCTCCGTAAAACTAAATTTCAGCGGTAAACCTGGGTTGCTTTGTAAAGAAATATTCTGCAAGCCAGTCAGTTTCTAATCCTTCACAGAGAACCTGACTGATCTGGCCTTGACTAGACAACTAATCATCTTCTGAAAACCTCAGTATTCCTTCGGAGTACCAGCACCTCAAATTCTTCGGATTGGTTATCGGGAGCTCCTGCGCAAGGATAGGCACTCATCTCTTTGCTGGTTTTTATGCATTGAGCGGACAGGAGAGAGTGTTTATGAGTTGCCGAGTTCTAGTAGCGGATGATCACGAACTGGTTCGACGGGGAATTGAGGCACTTTTCGATGGCAACGCCGAGCTCTGCGTCTGTGCATCCGTTGCAGACGGTTACGAAGCTGTTGTGAAAGCTGACAAGATCCGACCCGAAATCGTCATTTTAGACAGTGGAATGCCTCGCTTGAACGGCATTTCCGCAGCTCGCAGAATATTAAGGCAGAATCCGCGACAGGGGATTATTTTGTTTGCGTCAGAGATGTCCAACGCCCTGGTGCAGCTTGCCCTCTCGGCTGGAATTAAAGGGCTCGTGTTCAAGACTGATCCACTATGCGATTTGGTGGAGGCAGTGAATGCGGTGCGCCGAGGCGAAACATTTTTCAGTGGAAAGGCTGGCAATCTGATACTTGCGGGCTATCTGGCTCAGGAGCGGGATCACAGCAGTGTCAGCGCGAGAGCCCACGCCCTCGCGAAGGGCGAGCTGACCCAGCGCGAAATTGAAACCATTCAACTTCTAGCCGAGGGGAAGTGTTCGAAAGAAATTGCCGTCATCCTGGGGTTGAGTCTCCACACCGCTGAGACACATCGCAGCAATCTTATGCGAAAGTTGGGAATTCACAATGTGGCACCGCTTGTTCTCTATTCGATTCGGGCCAACATTATCGAAGTGCCGGTCTTTGATTCTACGCCAAAACCACAGACCTGGATCGCAGCAGCTGCTTAACTCACACCGGCAGCCACGTTTCCGGAAGTGCCGCCGGTGCGATCGCGCCCCAAACTCGTCTGCAATCGGTTGCCTAATCACCTTGGCCCCCGACCGGCAAAGGTATAAGCTACGCCGAGGCCTATTCTTAGCCGGCTTTGCCCATTGTCTGCTAGGTGGGTCCGAAGTAGATCAAGATTCAGACGGCCCGACCAGTGATTGTTAAAAGCGTAGTCGCCTCCTCCGCCAAGCAACCAAGAAAACGAGTGCGCGCTGGCCGACGCCGATCCCACGTTCACAGACCGTATGGTCTGGCTCAATAAGCTGTCACCAATCCTCACTTCTGCAAACGGATTAAACCTGTATTTCTTTATTCGCTTGGGCGAGAAAAATATTCGTGGGCCGACAAGGAAATTTTGTAAGTGGCTTTTGACCGTAGTGTGCCCGGCACTCGTTAGGTCGAATGCGCCAATCGAGCTGTTGTCGTAAAAAGAATCGTAATCAAAACCCAACGAGACCCGCCGACTCATCCACAATGAGGTGCCCACCGTAAGTCCGGCTACTCCGTTGTCGCCGGTGCTATATCCGAATCCCCCGGAGACCTCCAAGTTATGAACAAGTTGACCGTGTGCTCGATCGGCCCCGAACCATATCATTACTGCGAGAACAATACCGATCCCAGCAAACTGCCTAAACACTCTGGTGAACCTCTTTCCATCACCACGGTTCTCATTTTCCCACGCTCCGATGCTCATGACGCCACGGTCGGGATTTTTATTGCACCTTGATTCTTTTCGCATGATTTCCCTTTCTCCTTATGGAATTTAGGCCACATGCGGTGATTACCGGTGCGCCCTTGCGCCGCGATTTGAGCGGGCGGGCAATAACAGACCTTGCGGTAATTCCTCCACGGGTCACCCACACATGCAACATATGACCTGCTACGCTGAGGGCCAATTGGCAAGGTTGCCAGTTTTTCGGGGGGGAGAAATACTTAGATGAGCGGTTCGATCCTTCGATGAGGCACAGCCACCCTTGCTGACTTCTACTGCAAAGACCGTAAGAATTCACAGTTTGCAAACCCGTAATTCTCTGTTTTGATCGTCAGGACGGCTAAGAAGTCCAGAACACGTGGGCACGTGTGAATTCCTGCTCATTCCCATTTCTGTAGTGTACTCGGGCGAAAGGGATCATCATGATAAAAGGGAATCCTGTAAGAAACCGTTATCAGCCATTGAGATATTCTGCCAGGACTGCCCGAAAATTGATTAATGTACGTGAGGATGAGAGAAGAAGGATCGCTCACGAACTCCATGACGCGTTCGGGCAAGATTTAGTAGCGGTTATCCTCGAAATGAACCGTCTGGCTTTGTCTTGCAAAAAAAACGACGAGGAAAACGGATTTAGAGAGGAAGTCTGTTCCGAACTCGAAAACTTGTCCACTCGAGTCGGCGAGATTGCATCATCCATAAGCGATGTATCACACAGACTTCATCCGATTATTCTTGAGCGAGCTGGTGTGCACCGGGCTATTGGTGATCTCTGCAAAGACATTCATGGTTCTACGAATGTTCGAGTGAATTTCAGCAACCGAGAGCCACGCGAGAGCATTTCCGCTCCCATATCTCTATGCCTGTATCGGGTCGCTCAGGAAGCCCTTCGCAACATAGTTAAACACGCACACGCGTCGAGCGCAGAAGTCATATTGGAGGAGCAAGAGCGCTCGGTCGTGTTAACCGTGCGCGATGATGGCGTGGGCTATAACCCTCGTGAACTCGGTTCAGATGCTGGCCTGGGTGTGACGGATATGAGGGAGCACGCCACCTCTCTTGGTGGTTCGTTTGCCGTAAATAGTACTATCGGAAAAGGCACAAAAATCACAGTCCAGCTTCCATTCAGCCAATGAACTAGCCGTGCGCACGAAAATCCTGATTGCCGATGATCACCGCATTTTTGCCGAGGCCCTCTGCAAGCTGCTGTCCGCTTCGCACGAGGTGATTGGCACGGCCGAGAACGGGCGTGAACTTGTAAACCTCGCGAGAGAACTCGACCCTGACGTTATTGTGCTCGACATTTCCATGCCTCTGCTCAACGGTATGGAAGCCCTGCGAATGCTGCGCAAGGCTGGAGTTCGTGGAAAGTTTGTGATGCTTACCATGCACACCGATGTCACTATTGCGAGCGAAGCTTTTCGTTGCGGCGCCTCCGCATTTGTGCTCAAGCAGGCGGCTGGCGAGGAGCTGAATACTGCGATCACTGCTGCCATGCGCGGCCGCTACTACTTGAGTTCATCGTTTCCCGTGGATCTCGTCACTCTTCTCGCCGAAGCGGTGCGTCGCCCCAACCAGGAAAGTCCGCATTTGACCCGCCGCCAGCGCGAGGTCCTGCAACTGGTGGCCGAAGGCAAGACCATGAAGGAAGTGGCTACCCTGCTGGGCCTTTCTACGCGGACTGTCGAATCGTACAAATATGAGATTATGCGTGTGCTGGGTATTCATACCAATGCTCAACTGGTTCAATATGCAATTCGTATCGGAGCTATAACCGTAACCCCTATCCAGGCTGCCTGACCACGAAGTGCGCCTCGAAGAAAGCCTCTGTATATGGGGCGCGCTGATCGACGCCGAGATCGCGTTGCACTCGGCTTATCTTTCTTTGCCATGTTGGTTGATGCGACCGAATTGTCTAATGAAACTTGCATAGAGCTCAGCGGCGACAATAACCCGGCATTGGGAACTCACGTCGCGGGACGTCGTTCACCTTGCGAGGAATGTGGATAGACTCGTTTCTCATTTGCCGCCCCCCGTGTTTTTACCGGGCGTCTTTTCTAGGGCTTTTTACCCTTGCTGGCCTGACCTCCAGTGTTTCATGCTGGAAAGTGAAGCAGGGTTTCGAAGCGGACTAGTTTCCGTGTTTTAGGCACCGGAGTTTCGCGATGACGGAGCGTCCTAGAGGTGGCGCAACCTGGGACACTGCGAAAGCACGGCCGTGCAGGAAAAAATATGGCGGTTTCGAAGGTTTTTTGTAACCAATTTTTTGGTTTTGGAAATCGTTTGGCGTATGTTCACGTACCTTCCCCGGCCACCATTGGATAGCTGCTTCGTTTTGAGACCTCAAAAACTAATTCGTATGCCGCAGACCAGCAATTTTAGAACGCGAAACGGTGCCGCCGAGCACACGGTGCTCGAAAGCCCCTCCGATCTTCGCACTCTGGCGAATGCCGCGCCGGTCGTGATTCTCGTCACTGATACTCAGGGGCGATGTAGCTACATCAGCGGCTTCTGGAAGCAGATGACTGGCCGTGACCCTCTGAAGGACCTTGGATACCGCTGGGTCAATGCTTTGCACCCCGATGATCGGCCTCGGGCAATAAAGGACGTCCTCGAAGCCGCGCGCACTCACGGAGCTTGCGAGAAGGAATACATGCTGCGGCTCGCCGGGGGACATTACGGCTGGGCGATGTATCATTCTCTTCCCCATTTCCGGTCGAATGGATCCTGCGACTACGCTGGCCATATCGGCACTTTTGTGGACATTACAATGCGCAAATCCGACGAACTTGAGCGCCTTCGGATCCAGGACAGCCTGCTGCTTGGACAGGAAGCTGAGCGCAAGCGAATTGGGCGGGAGCTGCACGACGCGATCGGACAGAAACTGGCGCTACTTGCTGTTAAGCTGACTGAAATTGATTGTCTGGCAAGTGGCGGGGAATTGAAGAGCACCTTGACTGAAGCTCGACAATGCCTTGATACAATCGCATCCGAGACCCATTTGATGTCGCACAACCTGCACCCACCCGTACTCACTCATCTCGGGTTAGTAGCAGCTCTACGCCGTTTATGTAAAGACTTTTCAGCCTCTAACGTACTAAAGGTTAGTTTCGACGAAGCTTCTGGTTTTAACGAAACAGTTACCCCGGACGCTGAGATAGCATTATTTCGAATTGTTCAGGAATGCCTGACCAACGTCGCGAAACACAGTCACGCCCGGCGAGCTAAGGTTCGACTGTGGCGAAACGCCAAGTCCTTGCACTTGCTGGTTGCCGACTGGGGGCGAGGGTTCGACGTGAAAGTACCATTGGCGTCTAATGGCTTGGGCCTGCTTAGCGTAAGAGAGCGAGCTCGTATGATCGGCGGCGAAATCAGGATACAGTCAGCGCCGTATGTTGGTACAAAGATCCACATTCGTATTCCCATCAACAGGCAAATCAGTCAGGCCGCCGCCGCGTAGTTCCCGTAGGCATCGTTTCGCAGTCGCTCCTCCTCGGCGTGCTACGTCTCCCTGGCATCTGAAACAATTGCCAGTTTCGTAGCCGCAGACCAGAGCTGAGAATCTCTGGCGGATAGAAGGTTCTCGAATCAAGAGCGGGCCATAGCTCACTCAATCGCAGAGAGAAACCGTTGAAACCAGAGTGGGCTCAAGAGAACCATGAGATCGGATCGGATATCCCTCTGAGTGCTGGGCGCCCCCATGAGCCTTGCGATTTCAATCCTGTTCATTAAAATCAGCATCGTCCTGGCGGTGTTGTCGGTAGGATTGAGGGCGACCCTCGCTGACGCAGTCTGCCTCTTTCGGCATCCCACAAATCTGATCCGTGCCTTTCTATCAATGAACATTGTCATGCCACTCTTCGCCCTGGCGTTGGCAATAATGTTCAATCTTCATCCAGCGGTAAAGGTTGCCCTGGTTGCGCTCTCGGTATCGCCGGTCCCGCCGCTCCTGCCGCGTAAACTTGTCAAGGCGGGTTCTCGAGAAAATTACCCAATCGGTCTGTTGGTGGGCATGGCGATTCTTTCGATCGTCACGATCCCGGTTACAATGGAATTATTCGAGAAACTTGTTGGCGTGCCGCTGACAATGCCGCCTCTGGCAGTGGCTGCAGTGGTTCTAGAAACTGTTATAGTCCCATTGCTGATCGGGATTATCGTGCGACGCCTCGCTCCTGTTCGTGCCGCAGGAGCAATCAAGCCCCTCAACATTTGGTCTTCCATACCCCTCATTGTGGGTGTTGTGCTGGTGCTGTTCGCATCGGCTCGAGCAATTTTCTCTTTAATTGGCAATGGCACGCTGCTCGTGCTGGCTGGATTTGTCCTTATCGGCTTGGTTGTGGGTTACGTTTTCGCGGGCCCTGAACCTGAAAAGAAATACGTGCTTGCACTGGCCACTGCGTGGCGACACCCGGGGTTGGCAGTGGCGATTGCGACAGCCAACTTTCCCAATCAGAAGCTGGCTACACCTGCGATTGCTCTTTACCTGATTGTCAGCGGGATTATAACGGGAATCGTTATTTCCAGGCGCAAGCGAACCGGATCTTCACCCAGCGAATTTGAGCAACCGATGGCCGCATGATACTCGAAAATGCACAAGATTCAAGGTGCTGTGATTTTCCGCGGGTTGCGATCGTCGGCGGAATTGACTTAACCCGCCTGATTCATTCCGATGGCTTATAGTCTTCTGCCGGGAAAGACACGATGAAGGTTGAACCATAGCCGGCTTTACTTTGCAGTTCGATCCTGCCGTCGTGTTGGCGAACAATTCCATAGGAACTGGATAGTCCGAGACCTGTGCCCTTGCCTTTCGGCTTCGTAGTGAAGAAAGGCTCGAAAACCGCCGATTGCAGTTCATCAGGAATGCCCACTCCAGTGTCACCAATGGCGATTGAGACGAACTCTTGCAACTTTTCTAAACCGCAGGCTCTTTGAGGCTGAAGCGATCTCGCAGTAGAGACCTGCAGCTCGCCCCCTGCGGGCATGGCATCCACGGCGTTCACGATCAGGTTAACGAGGACTTGTTCGATTTGAGAGGAATCGCCGTGTATGGGAGGGAGATGGTCGCCGAGATTCAGCGCCAGCAGAATGTTGTCTCGTAACAGCGGATGGACCAGCCGCAAGGCTTCATGAACAACGTCGTTTACCCGCAGGCTCCGCTGATGAAGGTCTTGTGTTCTGCTGAATTGCATCAAACGTCTGACCAGTCCGGCAGCTTTCTCGGCGGCGTCGGAGATTTGTTCGAGACGAGCATGTACTGCTGGCGAGCAGCTTGGATCGACGGAGACAATGGCTATGTTAGTTGCAATCGCGTTGAGCATGTTGTTGAAGTCATGAGTCAATCCCGCGGCCAAGGATCCCATTGTTTCCATTCTCTGCAATTGAGCCGCGGCCTTGCGCAATTGGATCTCAAAGGTTTGATCTACGATTAGGGTGATGACGCCTTCCAAACCCATCGAAGCGAAATGATAGGCCCAATCGAGAATCCATTTGGTCCTCCCATCCGGCATCTCGACGCGGAGCTCTTGTGATTCAATGCGTTCACCCCGCATCGCCCGCATGACTGCCGACTTCTCAATTGGAATCTCGCTGCCATCAGAATTCTCAAAATGACAGTGTTGCAACCAGCTTCGGAAGTGAACAGCATTTCCGTCTTCGTTGGTTTCAAACAACTCCAATGCGGTTCGGTTGGCAAACACGACCCTTTCATCACGGTCAATTACGGCAACTGCCACACCGATATCTTCAAAAATTGTCTGCAGGAGTCCGGCAGGTTGAAGACCGAATATTGGCACCAGGTCGCCTTTGTGGGAGAAGAGATTCGCCGAAGTGTGACGAACAATAATATGCAGCGTAGTTTGACAAACTAACTGTCAAACCTCACAGGCCGAGCTCGTCTCATGGAAACCGTCGCAAAGTGAAAAGCAGCAACAATACCCATTGCGAATGATCGTTCTAATGCACACTTATCGTCTCCACTACTTTTGTGGTCACGCCGCTGGATTCGATCGCCTGAACAACAAATCTTTCGTTCGCGCCGATCGGGAGCACAGCACGAGTATTCAGAGTGTTTCCTTTAACATGGAAAACTTCTTTTGAGTCAACCCAGATTTTAATTTCTGCGATTGGGTGGATTCCGAAAGCGGTAGATGAGAGTGGTACAGGGTTCGAGTAGGAGAAATGATTCCGTGGACTTGAGACTTTGAGCGTCATTTCAGGGACTGCAAGAAAACCATATGGACGATTAACGGTGAAGTAACTTCCGACGATCACCCGCGCATAGTTAATGGCTGAAGCGCACGATGCGAGACGTACTTCCGCAGGAAAACGGTCCGCGGTTTCACGGCCTTCGGGCCTCTCAATATTGAACGAGACGAAGCCTGCCTGGGAGTCATGACACCCAACGATGTCTCCATGGCCGTTAATGCCGGTGACCTGACTGTCATTGCTGCCAGCAGGCTCGACGAAGTCTAAATCTTTGCCTCGGACCCAAAAACCGCGCCAGATTCCTCCTGTGAAGACCTGGCCGGCGATCCAACCCAGATTATTTATTCCGTTTAGCTGGGTGTTGCTCGGCTCTCCTTGGAATTGCGGCGCGTCCAAGGTTGCATAGGCACTGTGCTTATATACAAATCCGTGCGCGTTGTCATAACTGCCCACAATTTCTTTGCTCTCATTTATGCCAAAGGCCATGGTACCGAAGCTCGCTCGAGGAGCATCGATGGTGTAAAAGACATTCTTGTGCCGCAAAAAACCGTGAAACGCGAGTGGGCCGGGCAATTGGTATGTTCCGACAATATCGTCCAAATCATTAATGCCCAGCACCTCAGTCGCGGTTGCACCGGGAAAATTGACGGCCCTAAACTTGCGATCGTGGTAAACGAATCCGTGCACATTGTCCAACGAATCAAAAAACGAACCGACCACGACATCGTGATTGTTTATGCCATTCACTAACGTGAGGATTGCTCCTGGATAGGCAATCTTGGCATATTCATAGGTGACGGCCGTAGAAGCCTGGGCAAGCCCTTGCGAGACAAATACGATCGGGCAAAGGACTAGGGCTGAAATAAGTAGCCAGCTTTTCATGAGAGCACTCCAGAGAGGAACATGCCGAGAAAGTACGATTGAACGACTGGCAGAACAACTGGCAGAAGCTACAGCGCAGAAGGGCTTAAGAAACCAACTCGTTCGTCCTGGACAAAAACTCTCCTGCCCGTTTAGTAACGTGCACCGTCAGCTGGTTGTCAGAAAATTCCCGATGCAACGCTTGATTCAGCCATAAATTCGTGCCCAAGATTTGCGGGCCAGGCGTCCCGGTACTTTTGCGACTAATCGCTGGTGTTGTGACTTGCTATTGTGAGAACTGTTCGGTTTCGTTCAGAAATCTGAACTGGAACCGCACAGTAATTGCCGATTGAACATCCGCGAAAACGGACCGCACATGACTCCTCCTCCAGTCACAATGTGCGAGGTCGGACCCGGGGGTTTTTCAAAGCGAGCAGAAACCCCCGGATTTTTCCAAAACCATCGAGTCGCTCATATTTGAGACGTGCATCAGACCAGAGTGCAGCTGGTGATTCGGTAGCTATGAAGAGGCATTGCTGCATTCCGCAGAATGAGGTCGGTTCGGGTGCACGCTTCCGAGATTAGGCTCTATCGGCGCCTCCGGGGGAATGTGAGACTGCGTAAGATAACAAGTCTTCGGCGTCGCTTTCGAGACGCGCTCCTACCGTTCCCTCTGATAAATAACAGCTCCAGACACTCAGCCTAATGCGTCGCCAAGCTGTCAATAGTGGCAGATTGTATCGATCAGTAGTTTGTTTATCTTGTGAAAAAAGTACATAACCGCCTCAAGTTAAGGAGCAGTGTTCATCATGCTGCAAACAAATGATTCCAAATTTCGTGCCTATTCAAGTCTTTTGGAAGATGAAGCTCTGAATCTCGGGATTGATGCCTACATTTACGGCTATCCTTTGGTCTTGATGGATGTAACTCGCGCCATCTCGACCAATGTGTCTAGACCGAGTGCGCGTGCGGCACCTGCAAACCAGTTCTGGCACGTTAAGACTCTTCCTGACGATACGATGACGACAGTCATTCGCCCAAACACAGACATACTCGATTCGTTTGCATGGCTCGATATTGCGAAAGAACCGATAGTGTTGAGTGTTCCCAATACTGGAGATCGATATTACCTACTGCAAATGCTGGATGCGTGGACGAATGTGTTTGCGTCCCCGGGCACACGGACGACGGGTGATCGAGAGGAGCACTTTGCCGTGTTCGGGCCGCATTGGGCTGGAACTTTGCCGGCTGAAGTGCAGGGGATCAAGTCTCCGACGAACATGGTTTGGATCATCGGCCATACCCAGACCAGCGGCAAGAACGATTATCCCGCAGTTCACGCCATCCAGGCTCAATACCAATTGACCCCGCTGAGCGCGTTCGGTAGACGCTACAGACCACCCAAGGATATGCCGGTAAGAAGCGACCTAGATATGGAGAGGCCGCCTGTCGAACAGGTCTCTGATATGGACGCGTCCGCCTTTTTTGATCAGCTCAATGCCGTTATGAAACAGAACCCGCCAGCAGCCGACGATACTGAGGCCCTTACCCGCTTTGTGGCTGCGAATATCGGGCCCGGCGAGCAATTTGGTCTCGAAAGCCTTGATCCCAGGATCGCGAGGGGCCTCGAATCGAGCGTGGATGTTGCCCAGACGAAGATTATTTCAGCAAGTAAGAAACTGCACAGCAGGTGTCAGAGCGGTTGGGAGTTTATGGTCGATGCAGGCCGGTACGACACGGATTATCTCTGGCGTGCGGCTGTTGCCCATGGAGGCTTAGGAGCTAATCTGCCAGAAGATGCGATGTACTCCATCGCGTTCAGCAGCGCTGACGGGCAATTGTTGCACGGTGAGAACTCATACGAGATCACATTCTTCAAAGGACAACTACCCCCAGTCAGTGCCTTTTGGTCGATCACGCTGTACAACTCCAAACACCTCTTTGCCAAGAATGCAATCAAGCGATATGCGATTAGCAGCGGTGACAGATTGAAGTACAGTCACGACGGTTCATTGAGCATATATATACAGCACGGATTTCCTGGAGAAGACCGAGAATCGAACTGGCTTCCTGCTCCGATGGATGCCTTCAGTCTGATGATGCGTCTTTACTGGCCTAAGAGGGAAGCCTTAGAGGCCATATGGAGGCCTCCTTTAATTGAGCGTATTGCTATGGCATCAATGCGAAGAGCTGCTTAACATGCATAAATTACCGACTCTCTTGCTTTAGGAGATCGCGGAAAACAGGCACAGCCATGTACTTCATCCTTTCTCCGTGGCTGGAACCTCCACGCTTCCCCAGAACTCAACATGGCGACGACAGAAGATGCTCTTTAATCGCAAAACGAACCAAATCAGAATTGTTTTTCAGGTTGAACTCTTCCATGATCCTATATTTGTGAAAGGCAACAGTGCGGGTGGTTACATTCAAGACCGCAGCGACTTCCTTCATTGTGCGTCCCTCTGCAAGCAATTGCAGCACTTCGCGCTGTCTTTGGGTAAGGTGCTTAATCCGATCGGTTCGCGGGTCGCGCACGAAATCTTCAAGCAGCCGGTTCGCCACATAAGAAGTGACGTAGGATTTCCCCTTTAACACATCGCGCATCGCTTGGATCAATTCTGTCGCCGCCGACTTCTTCAATAAGTATCCGGAAGCCCATTCCCTCAGTGCTACAGATGCAAGATCGTAATCCTCACTCATGGTAAGGACGATGATTTTGACCTTTGGCAGCATCTTCTTCAGCTGTTTTCCAGCATCCATTCCGTTAAGAAGAGGCAGGCCGAGGTCGAGCAGGGTAATATCGGGCTTGAGTCGTTGAGCCGCCTCCAAAAGTGTGCGGCCGTCGGCCACGGTTCCGATAACCTCAAATTCCGGCTCGAGCACTTTTTTGAAAGCTTCGGCCACGAGAACATGATCGTCGGCGAGCAGTACCCGAGGTCTTGCCATACTTCGTCTCCGATCGCGTTATGAACGTCTTACTGCTGGATAATCGCAGCACAGCTCTCAGCGAGCGAACACTGTTAACGTTGACAGGTCAGGAAGGCTCATCCTAAGAGTCCTCTCGCAAAAGTGTGCCGTTTCCATCCTTGTTGTTGTTAATACGCCTCACGTGCGACTCTTGTCTATTCCTTTTTGGTGCTTTGTACCAAGATCTCAATCGGGTTCGCACACCCCCGGAGTGTGTCTTTCCCGTAGGACTTGATGATGACACGGAAAATATATTTCATCGACCGACGTGACCTTTCATACTGTCAAATGTGCCAGATCGCCTTCACCATCAACCCGCTCACCATCGCAAAACGAAGGCATACCGATTGCGTGTGCCGATTGCTTGCGCCAAGAGGTTACGAAGGTGTGGCCAAACGCTGAGGTTGGTGTTGCGAATCGCACTTGGACAGCATACTCTATAGTCAGCTTACTTCCTGAACCAGCTCCAGAGAGGGGCCTCTGCTGAGCAGTGCCTGAATTCTTCATGTTTCCACGTCAGCGCCAATTTAATCAGTTCGTGTGCCAACGTGCGCGTGATCTGTTAGAGCGCTCGGGCCGGATGAGTTCTCATGGCTAATGAAAATCGACCGCGCGTTCTGCTTGCCGATGACCACCCTAGCGTCATCGAGTACGTGTCGAATCTGCTGAGCAGGGGTTTTGAAGTTGTCGGAGTTGTCTCAGACGGATTGCTCGTGGCCGATGCAGTAAAACAAACTCACCCAGATTTAATCGTGATGGATATCAGTATGCCAGGCCTCGACGGAATTCGGACTGCGCAGAGTCTTCGCCGATCGAAGGACACTCCGAAGATTGTCTTCCTCACTGTCACCGACGACGAGGAGTATATTTCAGCTGCTTTTGCGGCTGGCGCTTCAGGGTATGTCCTTAAAGCACGACTACAATCGGATCTCATTTCTGCCCTCAATGAAGCACTATTGGGGAGAACTTTCGTGTCGCTCCACTCAAATCGTCGACCCGGCGAATGAGATCTGTCCCATACGTTTGATTGCCTGCTCACTCTGCCCCGAAACATCTCGTGGTGTGAAATGTACAGGGCGTCGAAAATCAATTCACAGCGCACAAGACTTTCACATCGCAAACAACATGGAAAATAGCGGTCGGCGATCAATGTGACGCAGTGCGGCTGTATGGCCGTGGCCATGGAACACGGGGTACACTCCTGAAAACAGCACCTTAGTGCCAGCACGGTGTGAGTCTAGGTGACCCATAGTTAGTGGAATAGCAGTTACGTTTTCGAAAGCTGTTTCTGCCGCACTTACAGAATCGATAGGCCGCAGGTCTTGCGACTGACTGGAAGCCGGAGATTACTTCCCGAGCGGATCACTCTAGCAATAGAAGGACAGAGATCAGGGGGCAGCCCCGTCATTGCCGACGAGCAATGAAGTGCATATTTGTTAGATAAGCTCAGGAGTCGAACTCGCCGCTAGCCAAGTCTTTATGCGTAAGCAGCATTCCATGGTAACCCCAAGACAAGCTAGGGTAACACCAACAAAAACAAGTCTCGTCGTGACTGGGATAGTTGGCAAGGCGTATCCCGTCCGGAATAGCATGGATGCTCTCCAGCTGGTCCGCAATATAATCACGGAGCCCATCATTTGGTTGAATCGCTTGCGGCATGGCAATGGTTGATTCAAGTTAGGTTTGTGCGCCGCGAAACGAGAACTGTCATTTGTGACAGTCAGGTTCGGACCTAATCTGCGACTAAGCCTTCGGGAGTGCGGATGAAAACCTTGCCGCGTTCTTTGGATATAAATCCTTTACGTGCCCACTTGCTCATGCTCCTGCTGGTCGTGAATAGGCTGACATCCGCTAACGCACTGAGTTGCTCGTTGGTCGCTTCGAGTTCCACTCGGCCTCCCCAGACTTGACCTTGTTGATGCCCTAGAATGAGCAGTACGTCGGCAAGGCGTTCCTCGGCGCTCTTAGTCGCGAGCCGGCTGTGGCGGTTGGCGTAGTCGCGCAAGTATTGCAGAACCACTTTTAACGCATTTTCGGAAAGTTGCGGATGGAGAGCGACTAGGGCACGCATTTTTGCATGGCTCCAAACCAACACTTCTCCGTCACGGAGGGCTTCGGCCGTTCCCATATACGGCGTTGGATGTTTTAGCAGCGATCCCAATCCGAAAGCGTCGCCGGGGAGCAGCCAGCGAAAGACAACCTCGTCCCCGTGCCGCGTGATCTTGTAGTATCGAACCCGGCCACTGAGCAGAATGAATAGGTACTGCGCATGCTCGCCGCGTGTGACAATGGCCTGCTTCGCCTTGACACACTTAACTCTGGCTGATGCCAAGATTTTGTCCAAATCTTTTCGGTCGATATCAGCAAGAAAATTCGAATGAAGTACCGCTGGCGGAATCACAGCAAAGTCCCAGAGCCGTTCCCCATAGTAGTTCTCCCTGAAAACGTAGCCTTACCGTCTCGCGGTCACAACTGGCAGAAGTGCGTGCGGTCGGACCATAAGGCTGTGTACTGCGCCGTAATTTGTCCGACCAGACGTGAAGGAGAAATTCGCATGCCTGTCCGCTTGGCTTCCCGATGCAAGGCAAATACTAGGAACAGTGCGTTTGCAGAAGGTCCACGAGAACGAACCGGTGGAAAGTGCCGATGACTGTTCTTAAGATCGCCTCGGGAGAACATATGAAGCCCTACCTCGCGGAGCTGCTCGGAACATTCCAGGGTTGCAAGACCCAGAGTTATCGCTGGTCGAGCGAATCTTAAGACCTCAAGTCGCGACGGGCACGAAGCGCAAAGCCACCTAGATGCTTTCTTTAACAGATCGATTTCAGGGCCTAGACCATCTGCACAAAGCTTCTGATGGGATCAGCATGCTTACGATCATTGGAGCAATTTGCAGAAGTGGGTCCAATGGCCGGAATGAAAAAGACCCGCTGTCCCGAGCGAATGTCGGAACAACGGCCTACCCTCGACTATTACAGCTCCGCCGAGGCAAAAAGAACTTGCTGATTCTGCTCCCCACGGTCAAGAATCGGATCCCATCCGAATGTCATTTTTGACAGTGTTTCTTCGGGTGTTAGAAAGCGATTATTACGTGGAAGCCTTGCTTCTGGTTGTGGGTCGCCTAAGATTACTTCTCTCTCCCGGGCGGCCGGTTCTCTGGGCGGGATGTTCCAGCGCTATCGCCATCGTGCTATAGACCCCATGGGTGAGAGATGGTGATACGTGGAACACTCGTCTAGACTCCTAATTGTTGACAGCGGTTTTTTGTGTGGGTGTTCCCTTCATCATCGACCTCGAATTCAAAAGCTGAGCGACAGTACTGAGCCGGGCGAACTTCGGGCCGCAGAACTACTCACGCGAACTGACAATTTTCACAGTGGCGTGCCTCGACCTTTGCGACCATCGTGTGCGTTACAAACCCAACACACTTGCCCTCATCGAGAAAGAAGGAAGGGCTTTCAAACCGGGAGGGGTTTCAACCGAACGCGATGTCAGCGCAAAGCCAGTTCACTTGGTTCCCACTGTCTGGACACCTGATTCTCGCAGTTCTCCTGGGATTGTCCTCCGCCCCCGATTGTGCGGGATATTCCGTCCTTACGCATGAGGCCATTATCGATGCCACGTGGAAGGACTGGATTGAGCCCCTCCTCTTGACCCGGTTCCCTTGCTCCACTCCGGAGGAGCTGCTCCAGGCACACGCCTACGCCTACGGCGGCGCCATTATTCAAGATATGGGTTATTACCCATTCGGCAGTAAATTCTTCAGTGATCTTACACATTATGTCCGAAGCGGTGATTTTGTACTTGCCTTGATCGAGGAATCAAGGAACCTAAACGAATACGCATTCGCACTGGGCGCTCTATCGCACTACGCCGCCGATACCTCGGGTCACCGGATCGCCACCAACCGAGCGGTTGCAATTTTGTATCGTGGTCTGGCAAAGAAATATGGCCCCGTTGTTACCTATGAGGAAAAACCGTCCGCCCATATGAAGGTGGAATACGGTTTTGATGTGGACCAGGTCGCCGAAGGAAACTACGCGCCCAAAACCTATCATGACTTTATTGGCTTTGAAGTCTCAAAACCAGTCCTCGAGAGAGCGTTTGCAAGAACTTATTCTCTCGATGTGTCGAGCGTCTTTTTTCGGGTCGACTTGGCCATCGGCAGCTATCGCCACGCCGTTTCAACGGTTATTCCACGAATGACCAAAGTAGCATGGCATCTGAAAAAAGATGAGATTCGGAACGGCCGCTCCAGCGAGACTAAGAAGGAATTTGTTTACACCATCTCAAAATCGGGGTACCGCAAAGAGTGGGGCCACATCTATGAAAAACCAGGTTTCACCGCCCGGCTCAAGGCCTTTTTCTTGTGCTTAGTACCAAAAGTTGGCCCGTTCAGCGGACTCGCATTTCATCCACCCACCCCGGCTGTGGAACAACTCTACATGAGCAGCTTCAATGAAGCCTTGATTCACTATCGAACGCTGCTCCTTGCGCAACAGGAACGCACGCTGCAATTGCCCAACGATAATCTTGATACCGGTGCACACACCGGAGCAGGCGCGTATAGACTCACTGATGAAAGCTACGCCAAGTTGCTCGATAAAACGAGCGGCAGAGCCGTCTCGGGCGCGCTGCGGCGAGACCTTCTCTCCTATTACGCGGATCTCAAGAAGCCTTTTGCCACGAAGCAGAACTCGAAGGCTTGGCATAAGCTCATCAAGGAGTTGGACACCCTGAAGTCCATACCTCAAGCGGAAACAAACCGAGACTCGTGCAGAGACTAACCTTGTTATTAATCCAGTGCCTTTGGTCATCTGTTGATAAATCCCCATATCGCTGATCCTATGAGAGAGGATGTCAAGAAACAACACTTCTCCACTCCTCTCCGTGAGACCAGTGTGGTTGCTTGCATCCAGGCCCCTCTTCGTAGAAAGGATGTTGATTTTGTACTTTGGATCGCCGTGTAGTTCGGCGGCGATGCTAACTCTCGGTAATGATCTCCATTCAAGGGTTTCACGGGGTAGGGCCGCTTAACGCCGATCGTTGCGAAGCTACGCAAGCCAACCGTTGGCTTAAGTGCTAACCATCATCTCTTTCATCTCGTGGTTGTGATTCTGATTGAGACCACGAATCTGTCGCGGCTTTTTCTTATGTTGCAGTTCTCCGCGCACGTAGCAATATTGCGCACTCTCGCGAGTCTCAATGCCCAGCCCACTATAGGTCCAGAGTTGTCGTTTGCTACCTGCGGCTTAAGCAGATCGTAGAGCCAGCTCGCCCAGGTCCCTTCTTCCCAGGTCACATACAGCTCGCCTCGCAGACCGTGGATAAACTGCAGAATCCTGCTAGCTTTGGTTTCCACGATCGACTCCATCGCCAGCTTGCCACTGCTCCTCAAGACGGCGATCACGATCGCTTCCTTGTGCACATCCATGCCTATATCACTTGATCTCGCGACTCATTCAGTTGCCTCCTTGGGGGAAAGATCATTCGCATCCAACGGGTCTTTCCCTCAAGGTACAGTGTCATTCTTCAGCCGATTTACCTATCTGTTCCTTCCGTTCTGAGGTGCCGCATGGCGCAGACGGGCCACTCTCTCATAATGCACTGACCGCATCTGGAAGCGCCGTCGCCCCTTGCTTCAACTAGGGACAAGATCACCTATGAAACGCGGTTCGCACTGATCCAGCGTATCGTCTGAACTCTTTGACGACGCTCTCAGCCCAGGATGGCCACCCGCTCGCGCAGAATAAGACTGATAGGACAAAAGGGGCGCGCGAGCGCCCCAGAAGTACCTTCCAACACATTCATTTTTCTAGAATGTAAAGAAGACCACCGGCCCCAGACTCGTTGTGCTCAAGGTGTCATCGATCCCGTCAGTGGTGTCTGAGAGTGACAGGTTCGAGAAAGAGATGTCAGCCAACACTGCAAACTGATTTCCGGGACAATTCAAGACAGTGTTCGGGTCGGGAGGTGTGAAAGAGAGGGTCGCATTGATCGAGCCATTCTTCCCGGAGGAGAATGTCCCCGACACAGTAAAATTGTCTGCGACGAAAGTTTTATTTGTGGCGCTGGGGTGATTGCCACCATGATTGATGCAGCCGTAATCGGCGGAAAAGCTGCCGCCGAGAGTATAGCTGATCTGTTGATTGTTGCCGACTCCGGCCTCTTTGAATTTCACGCTGACAGAACCGTCAGAAGATATGCCGGTTACTACCCCTGTACCAATAAAGTGTGCGTTTTGCGCCATAGCAGCTGTCGTAGTAAAGCAAACGACCACAGCCAGGCAAATGGTTAGCATTGCAAAGCGACGCATTCTTACCTCCTGTTTCTGATTGGTTTAAAGTTGGCTACGATTTTCCGGAGAAACTCACAGGGCTTGCTTGTGAGTCTCCTCAGAGGTTTTCGGCAGGAGGCTACGACGTTTCGACACAGTTTGACTGCAATTCAGCTCAAGTCGATCAAAACTGGCCTCCTTAATAACACTTACGCATGGATCGGCGAGTTTGAATTCTGTCAAAACTGCCAGAAGGTAGTCAGTGCAATGGAAATCGCTGCTATGAGAATGAAAAGCGCAAAGTTGCGCAATCGCCTGTGCGCGACACTGGCCCCTAGTCCGAGTGACTGCCGTACGCCGCCGAGGGCCGTTTTCCGCCTCGGGCCCATCCAATTTCGCACATTGGCGCTTGCGCTCCCAATTTGTTCGCTTAAATTGTGCCAATTCTTTTCACCACGCTCTCGGCTTCATACGGCAAGGGAAATATTATGGCGTCCTGCTGATTCCTCCGCTCGGTGCTCGACAAGTTCCTGGTGGAACGGACGGTTATCCGACGAAACTAGAGTTTTGTTCTGCCCAGATCGAACGCCCTTATCATCCCTGCCAGAAGGATGCCCATATCCAGGACGGAAGAACGACCGGAATGAACCCGTGCAAGTTGCGCAATTGTCGCGTGATGGCTCCAAAATCGAGGGAGAACAAGTGTTTCAGGCTGGCGCTAGCGGTTCGTACCACGGGTTTCTATTTTTAGGGAAGCTCCAACGTTGTCGCTTGACGAAATAACAAGATAGCTTAAGATTTGGCTGCGCAGCTTAAACGTTCGACTGTTTGTCGCAAGGTGCCATCGTGGTCACTCGCCGCTTGGGTTTCTTATTCTCAGCCGCTACCGACGCGCCAGCAGATCCACCGCGAGTCAGCGGATCGTCCTTTTGGCGAACGCGAACCTTGCAGCCCCTGAGATTCGCGCTAATTGCGGGGCTCAGCTACTACGCCGGGACACGAGTAGGGTTCACCTTAACTCCGACTGGCCAGCCTAATTCCGCTTTTTGGCCTCCCAATGCAATCCTTTTGGCTGTTTTGCTATTGGCGCCACGCAAAGTGTGGTGGCCGCCTCTCCTTGCCGTTGTTCCTGCGCACTTGCTGTCTCAACTCCAGGCCGGAATACCTTTTTGGACAGCCGCTGCTTGGCTTGCATCGAACACGAGCGAAGCTTTGATCGGCGCGTTTTGCATTGGACAATTGGTTCGACCAACAAGGGTGTTCGACAGTGTGCGAGGAGTCTTCATTTTCGTACTATTTGGCGTCTTCATTGCGCCTTTCGCGACCTCATTTATAGACGCAGCTGGAGTGGTGCTCACGGGCTGGGGACATGGATTTCTGTCACTAGGGGCAGAGCGATTTTGGACTAACGCATTGGCAGAACTCACAATCGTGCCTGTCATCGTGCTTTGGGCGTCGAATGGTGGCCGTTGGATCAAGAATGCGACGTTAGGTCGTTTCTGTGAAGCGGGATTTTTAGGTGTCAGCACCGTGCTGGCTACTTTCCTGGTTTTCGGCTTCAAACCGACATTGCCCTCGACCACTCCGATACTCCTGTTTCTTCCTCTTGCTTTACTCATGTGGGCAACGGCACGGTTCGGTTCGGGTGGACTGAGCCTATGTCTTCTCATCATCTCAGTGACAGCGATTTGGTTCGTAATGCACGGGCAGCAACCCTTCCCCTCGGCTTCTCTGCGAGAGAATGTGATGTCATTACAAGTTTTGTTATGTGCGGTCGTGTTACCGCTCATGTTTGTTTCGGGCTTCATGACCGAGGCGCGACACACGCAAGCGTCGCTCCGCCGACTCAGTGCCAATCTCATCAACGTGCAAGAGCAAGAGCGCAGCCGCATTGGAAGAGAGCTTCATGATGACGTCAATCAAAGACTTGCGATGTTGTCGGTAGGGCTCCAACAATTGCGAGAGAATCCTTCCGACGTGCACGGTCGTCTACAACAGCTAAGACGAGAGGTGGACGATATTTCGAGCGACGTACAGGTCCTATCACACGAGTTACACTCCTCAAAATTGGAATATCTGGGTGTTGTTAAGGGCATAAAGAGCTGGTGCAATGAATTTGCAGAGCGACAAAGAATCGACATCGACTTCAGAAGTGAAGTGACCAGCGTGCTCCCATTCGAAGTCGGTGTGTCCCTCCTTCGAGTTCTGCAGGAAGCCCTGCACAACGCGGTCAAGCACAGCGGAGTTACGCACGTCGAGGTGCAAATAATGCAAGACTCACGTGAAATTCATCTCACAGTTACCGATTCCGGAAAGGGATTCGACATCGAGTCGGCCATGCAAGGCAAAGGCCTGGGCCTAATCAGCATGCGCGAGCGGGTTCGTTTGTTGCATGGAACACTTGCCATTAAGTCCAGACCAATGGGTGGAACAGCCATAGATGTCCGCGTGCCACTACTACAAGATGGTTCTCCGCACGTGGCCGCGTAACCGACGAATTTGTGAAAGTACAGACGACGCTTCAACCAATGCCTGAAATGAGGATCGTTATCCACGGACAGGTGCGCTGTCTCGATGGTAGTCAGCGTTGTAGTCACCAGGAAGTGAGCAGCCAGACTGCCACTAATAAATCTCTTGCCTTAGAGAACCGCCTTTATAGCAGGCAAGAGTTCGCTTGCCGCATCCGACTTGACGACGTAGCCCTCGGCACCTGCTTCTAAGGTTTCCTGGCGATTTCGGACGACCGATTCTCGCTGACAAAAGTATTTTGGCTTGCGGAGTACTCTCGCGAATACGTCTGGCAGCTTCAATCCCGTTTATTGTTGGCAGTCCGATGTCCAGAAGGATCAGGTCGGGTCGCAAGTCACCTGTCCGGCGAACTGCTTCCGCTCCGTCTCATGAGGGCTTCGACATGGAATCAACGATGCACGGGAAAGGTGCGGGAGCGCGTGCGATTGGTGAGCGGAACGATTGCTATTCAATCGAAGCCGATGGGCGGAAGAACAATCGAGGTCCGCGTGCCGCTTGAGTCACAGCACAACGGGCATCGTAGTTTCTAATCTTCCGTCTTAGCTACGCTGCAGCCGCGATCGTACCCTGGTTGTTGCGCAACGGTTCGTAAACTTCTCCGCTCACCCAGAGTCGATGCGACAAGACAGCTAATTTTCGTGCGGTTGCAATGATGGCTCGTTTCTTCGCGTTCCTTCCTCCACGCTCGGCCAGCTTCAGTCCCCAGCGGCGGAGATCGCTGTCCGGACCGAACGGACTCTCTCATAATGCATTGACCTCAAAAACTGGCGAAGGAAGGGCGCACACTTGCGCGATCGCTTGATTTTGCCAACAACCGGGCAGCAGCGGGGAGGGGCCCCGGCAGTCAATTGCGCTATCGCCCTTGGTTTACTGCTCGTTTTTTCTTGTAACTAGCGTGGAGCTTTCTTCCCCATCCGGAAGATTAGGATTACGAACACGATCACTGCCAGAATACCAGCGACAACTCGAATCAATGTAACGTTGTCCATTCTCTCTCCCATGGCGCGACAGGCGAGCCGAGTAAAGCGTAGCGTTTTGGCAGTCGCAACACGTTGCTCGGGCGCAATGAATGAGATCATTGCTCGTGAGCAATGACACCGACTGAGCAGAAAAGCTAGTCTGCGGTCGGACATGCGACTGAAGAAGGCGGTAATCGCCGCGCTGCCACCCGGTTTTAAGTCAACATTTCTCGACGCGCTCACGTCACGTGAAATCAGGGCGCTTCTTAAGGAGGCGAGGTGGGTGAGGATTTCGCCTCATGAGGTTTTGCAGCAGGAAGGTGAGCCGGCCGACCGTTTGTGGTTACTGGGGACGGGACGGGTTGCGGTCTACAGGCTCACGCGTGATGGCGAGAAACTCTTTCTGCGCTGGGGAGCGCCTGGCGACGCATTTGGCCTGGCAACGATCGTAAGGGCACCTGCACGGTATCTCGTCACAATAGAAGCAGTTCAAGAGGGCTCTATTCTGACGTGGGATTCAGCGGCCTGCCAAGTTCTCATTTCGCGATGCCCAAGCCTGAGTAATGCTGCGAATTGGGCCCTAAGCAACTATCTGGATAGCCTCATAGATATGTTTGGCATGTGCCAATTGCAAACTGCAGAGGAACGGTTAGCCCGAGTGCTAGTCGAGAGTGCTGGCCAGCTAGGTCACCCCGGCCCTGAGGGAATCGAAGTCGCCCTCAAGAATGAGGAAATCGCCCTCGCAGCACATATAGGCGTCTTTACCGCCGCCCGTCAGTTAAGCAAATGGCAGCGAACTGGGCTTCTCAAGAAATACCGAGGCAAGATCGTGCTGTCCTCCCTGTCACCCTTTGAAACGATCGCCTCAGATACTTAACAAGAGACGCGTAGCTGTTGAAAAAGTACAAAAGTTCGGGGATAGACAAAGGTCTAGAAAACTGAGAAAGTCGTCCGTAAGGACATCCTAGCGCGATTTTGTTTTTGCGAATTTCGCGGAAAAGAGATTTTCAACAGCCACTCGCGATATCACTCACTGACCTTGTTTTGTCGGGGACAAGGTGCGGTAGCGGCTTAATTTAATCAGTCCGGTAACCGCCCGCTGGTTACTGTCGTGCCATTGTGCCCGAGGTTCGAGGAAAAATAAAGTGAGCGGAGATCTCCAGTGGAAAGCCTCATTGTTGCGCCTCAGTGAGGCTTTCTTATCCACAGGAATTGAGCGGTGAAATGTCGGCAAGGTGCCAATCACGGCAGAGCCTCAGGCACCAGCCTGTTTAGAAGAACGGAATGCGTAGAAGCCTTTGCAATTTTTGTGATTGTAAGGCCAGAGCACCCTTACGTCCGCCTTCTCTTAGCAAAAAACAAGTCGACCTAGTGGGCGAAAGAGCTTCTGGATAGCTATTTTGAAGGAAGCACAAAGCACAAACCTCGCTGCCTTTCCGGTTCCCTCAATGTGAATCTCAGCAATCCACTGGAAATGTGCCAGGTGTTTCCGCGGACGACCCGAGGTGCAGTTATGAGCGCTCCCAACTCTTTCTGAGGTAAGAAGCGAGATCAAGAGGGCCGGATGTTCCATCTACCACCTTCCGCGGAGACATTAGAACCGTGGTTGAATGGCAGCGTCAACATCCGGCACCGCTTGCGATGACCGAAGGGAACCCCTGAGTTGCCCCTTTTGGTCTACGGGTTCGGCTTTCAGCCAGAGTCTTAAAGAGGCTGTGCCAGGAAAGGCCGAGCCGACTAGAGAGTACCTGTTGCCGATGGCGATATCGTTGCGCCTGAGCAATCTGCGTTCTTGGCTCGTGCTGATAGGCCTCTCTTCGCACGGGACAGAGCTGCTGGCGACACCGCGGGCATTCAAGATGCTCGGATTAGTTTTCCCGCGCTTGCTGACCACCATCGGCGTTAGGTCCCGATTTCACTTATTGACCTAGGAGACCTGCAAAATTCTCAATAACTGATCAGCCCATTATTGCCAATCACCAGCGAAGGAGGGCTTTGTGACGATGATCCCCGAGTCGATGGGTGATGACACCTGTAAACCGAAGGGTCTACAGGTCTGTATGTTTTGTCAGTATTGACTGTAAGAGGATTCGGCTTAAATCAGCTGGATTGTAATGCAGCGTCTGTGGGATTTCCCGTGGATTTTCTTCTTCGTCTCCTGGGCGGTGTTGTGGCTATCAACCCAGATCGGCGCTTCTCTTCACAAATGGTGGGCCTGGCACGAACCGGAGGGGGATGAGGATTTCAACGTTGTTCTTACAGCAACGCTGACTCTTCTGGGCTTAATTATAGGGTTTAGTTTTTCCATGGCAATCGGCAGATACGACCAGCGGAAGAATTATGAGGCCATCGAAGCTAATGTGATCAGTACGGAGTACGATCGCGCGGGCCTGTTGGAGTTTGGCGATGCCGAGCGAACCCACGATCTCCTAAAACAATATCTGGCGCAGCGCGTCCTCTTCTATACGGTGCACAACCCTCATGAGTTAGCACAAGTTCGCCGCCACACGGCTCAACTCCAGCAGCAGATGTGGTCGGTAGTCCAGGCCGCTGCGAGGGCAAAGCCGTCTCCGCTAAAGTCGCTCGTGGCGTCTGGAATGAACGAGGTGCAAGACTCGGCAGGCTATACCCAGGCCGCGTGGTGGAATCGAATTCCTGCGTCGGCATGGAGCCTGATGGCAATTATCGCTGTTTGTTCCAACGTCATGGTAGGTTACGGATCTGATCGAAAGCGCACCTTCCTCCTCACAGTTCTGCCATTTCTGCTCTCGGTCGCGTTCTTACTTATTGCGGAGATTGACAGTCCCCGCGGAGGCCTAATCCAGGTTGGACCGCAAAATCTGATTAGTTTGTCGCAATCCCTGAGCGCTCACTAGGTGTGGGGGCGAGGCGGACGGTTGCTATCCCAGACCGACCGGGTGGGCTATGGCTGTTTGGACGCAAAACCTGGGTTAGCGTTGCTCACGAGCGCTTTTGGCTTCCCTCGACATAGCACTCGATGGAAGCTTTCCAGAATCAGTGCTTCGGGAATCCGACGCCCATTATTGCTGCAGATCAACGACACTACCCGTATCAAAAGCTAGTCTTTACTTGGCTCGGACCCGTTGCTGCGCCTCCTCAGGGCGTGTGCTGAAAGGTACGGCTGCCCGTCCAGACGGTACACCGCCACTAAAAGGTCGGCTTCGGGCCTAGCCATAGCAGACATGGATTCACCACTCAGGGGTTTGGGTATGAATAGGGATTTCGCTTTTGAGACTGAAAGATTGCAAACCAAAAGATTCATTCACGAAAACGGCGGTCGAGACGCCAGAGTTCTATTAGTGCACAATAAAACTGGCGAAATCTGTGGGAAGTATTTCGACAGGAGCAGCAGGCGTTGTGAAATTTCTGTCCCCCTCATGCAGGAGGAGAAGGACCTTGCGGCGGCGGTTCGCAATGCAATGCTTAGTCCGACGATCCTCGGTTAACAATCGAGATAAGAGACCGGCCCGGATTACCCAACCGGTACAAACCGGAGTTTCGGGGACAATTGGCTCGGTCTGCAGATCACGCGCACTAACGCGTTTCGAACTGGTCATCGTTCCCTCGAGAATAATGGCAATGAATGCCGCGATAACTCCCACGGTTTTCAGGAACCTGGTGTGTGTCACGGGCGAACCTCCTCAACCTTTCATGAAGTGAGCCGCCCGACAGGCTGCTGTCTGACGAAGTAGAAATCGCTGTCAAGGTTAATGTTTGCAGAAATGTCGCAACTTCCGTGATAGCCAATTTTGCAACGCCTGTCTTGTTTTTCAGGGCTGAAGGGAAAGAGATTTCCTCTAACATGTGGCCCTACTGTTCAGAAATCTCGATAGCACTCAAAATGCCTCGATTTTTACGTGGAATATGGGCCTGGGAACGAGCTTCTGATCGCAATAGCTAAGAATCCGCTCAGTTGTTCCTTCGTGTCAAACCTACCTCTCTCGTGACTGGCACATCTCACAGATTTTGCCGCGTTGACCGCTGTGGCAAACTCGGTCAATGCCGCCACAGTTCCACATGAGAAAAGCACACCTGAGGGCGACTTGCCCCGAATGCCAACAGCTTCAGGATCAACTAAACGCTGGTACAGACTCAATTGTGCAGATACTGAATAGGAAATTTGCGGACCCCGACGAGACCTTGGACAAGTTAAATAGGGCGCAGGATGAACGCAATCAGATCATTCGGAAGTTTATCGAGCACTTGAAGACGCACAAATATACCGCATAATTCACGGTGCAGTAAAAAACGATGCCGCGAATTGTACTTTGTGATTAGCGGTACGTCTCGATAGCACTCACAATGCCCTCAAGAGGCGCAGGCCGGTATCAAGCGCGTTCCCCTTTTCATGACTGCATACGTTTTCCTTATGCTCGCCGTCCAAACTTTCGCGACGCTGTAGCGTTGGGGCGTGCGGGCTCAACTGTTGAAATATCTCGATAGCACTCTACAGGATTAAGAGGAGAGACGCATCAGTCCGGCGCTCGCGGGGTGGGTGCCGTAATATCTTCTTATCACGCAATATAAAAAGGCGCCCACTTTTTGCGATAGGTTGTACTTGTTCGCCCGCAGCATCCGCCGTGAAAGCTAGAATTCCTCTGTCACTCTTGGCAGTTTCGCTCTTGAGACGCAACGCCAAGAATCAATTTAAGCACAGTGGTGCAAAGGCATTTCAGTCGCTTCAACACGTCATTCGCGGAGACGGTGCTACACGAGTTCCTAATGTCCGGAAAACGACCTGCAGAGCCGAATCTCGTCGATCTTACCGACGCCGAAATATATGGCGCCATCCATTATCTGAATCACGGGCAAGGGCGCGGAATGATAACTTTGCCGCCTCTGTAGTCTGTGTTGCCGTCTTTGTTCTGGTTGCAGTTTGGCTGGGATTGATTTGGCTTTATCGAGGGTAAAGTGCCCTAGAACTTTTTCGGTAGTTCAGCCCCTCTCTGATTGATCGTTACTGAATCGTGCCGCCTGCCGTCGATAGCTCCGATCTCCCCTCGCGCATGCGCCTCCAGAGCGACTACCTGAGGAGAGCTGGACCCATACGGTCCCGTGCTATCGAATGCGCCCTTCAGATTGATTCCCGAAGTAGTATGGTCCTCTTTGTCATCTTGGCTGGCCTTCCTCTGCCAGATCCCTGTCCCGAGCGGTAATCCTGCGGAGTTTTGCATCATGTGAATCTGACGTGCTGACTGACTGACATTTTTTGACAGTGGTCGCAATCTGAAGAAGCTTTAACCTGAGCTGGCAAGAGAAGGGCAAAGTCTCGCCGAGAGTTTTCAATTGTGTTACGCCCCACGCTTAATGAAAAGAGAATAGTGCAGCGCAAGAGGCGTATGTTGAAAACTCTCAGTCTCGTAACCCTCGGTTTGACCATCGTAACCACTGGTTGTGGGGGGATTGCTGGCACAAAGCAAGATCCTCCGCCTCTATCTGTTGGAAATATAACTGTAGTCAAACACATCATTTATGTGCTGCAGGAGAACCGCTCCTTCGATCAGTACTTTGGTCAGCTAAACGTTTATCGTCAAAGTCAGGGACTCAGCAGCGATGTTGACGTTACACCGTCTAACGCCTCGCAGCTCAGTTATGATCACTCCACGAGATTCTCTCCGTTTCACATGAACTCGCAGTGCATGGAGGAGTTGAGCTCTTTCTGGAACGAAAGCCACAACGATTGGAACCACTTTGCCCCCACCTCGGGAACCCCGCTGATGGACGGCTTTGCTAATTCGGCCGGCGGCGACTCGCGCCACAGCAACCCACCGGGGTTCGACATTAACGGTCAGAGAGTGATGGGATACTACGATGAAAGGGACCTCCCGTACTACTACTTCATGGCCAGTCAATTTGCCATATCGGACCACTGGTTTTCCTCAGTGATGACCAACACGCCGGCCAATCGTATGTATGCCATGGCCGCTACTTCTCACGGCGTGGTGAACAAGCCCCTCACAGAAATCAATGTACCGACGATCTTTGATGAGCTGCAGGCAGCGGGCATCACGTGGAAAAATTATGTTCCTGACTATCCAAACGGCAGTTCGCTAAAGGCTTTCCCCGCTTATGCCAAGTACGTCAAGAGCAATATCGTTCCCATGGCCCAATACTTCACAGACCTGACGAACGGCACTTTTCCCCAGGTTGCATTCATTGACCGCGATTCGAAAGAAGGTGTGGATGAGCATCCTGGCTCTGGCATTAGTGTTCAGCAAGGCGCTGCATACGTAAAGAGCTTGATCGATGCCTTGATGGCCAGCAGTTCGTGGGCGGATTCGGTTTTCTTTTTGAGCTATGACGAGGCCGGCGGCGCCTACGATCATGAGCCTGCCGTCCCAATGCCTTCTCCCGACGGCATTCCACCCGTCCTCGCACCCAACGACAGCTGCGCCACAACCAAGGGCCCCACGTGCGACTTTACCTATACGGGATTCAGGTTGCCGAACCTCGTGGTGTCACCATTTTCCAAGCAGCATTATGTGGACCACACTCCCATGGATACAACCGCGATTCTGCGCTTTATCGAAAGGCGTTTCAGCCTGGAAACTCTCACCGCACGTGATGCAGCCCAGCCGGATATCAGCTACTTCTTCGATTTCACCAACAAGCCGAATCTCAATCCGCCAACTCCTCCCCCGCAACCGACTAGCGGCCCCTGCTACATCACGTCCTTGCCTTAGTTTCCTGCAAGCTGGTCGCTGAGATCAAGGCTGCTTCTGCTAGAAATCTGTTAGCTCTGACAGGTTCCAGCGTGAAATCAACGTCTACCCTGAAATTGATCACTGGGCCCCAAGTATTCCTGGTGTTCGGCCGTGCGTGATCAAAACGCGAGTGTCCTCCGAAACGAGTATCCACTTTCATGGCACCTACCCCGTCTGCGAGGAAAGTATGTCAAGTCAAGACGAGTAGACGTAGGGCCGCAGCCGCAGAGCTTTTTGTATTATCTGTACTCTCGTCGTTCCTTGTCGGGCAGGTACCTCGTCACCTAACAAGCAAAGTACTTCGCGATACTCCGGCACCTCTGGATTCGTCCTATCGCAAGAATGTTCAGGAAGTATACGTTCTGTTCAGCGCATCATCGCATGGCAGATTTGTCTCGGGCCTGCGCGCCGAGGACATCAAAGTACTAGACGACGGATCGGCCCCCGAAAAGATGGTGGCGTTCTATACTCAACCGGATCTTCCTTTGCGAATGGGCCTCCTTATTGATACAAGTCCGTCGGTATACTCTCGATTTGCCTTCGAAAAAGACGCAGCCCACGAATTTCTGACCGATGTCGTTCGCTCTGATAGTGATGAAGCCTTCGTTATGGGGTTTGCCGATTATCCCCAACTAGTTCAGACATTCACGAGCAGCCCGGTAGAGCTTTGGCCGGTCGTTGAAAGCCTGGTCGATCAAGGCGATAGTACTGCTCTCTTCGATGCCGTCGTCGAGGGATGCAGACGATTGTCAAACCATCCTGAGCATCGCTTTGTTGCTCGCACCCTGGTTGTTGTGTCTGACGGTGATGAAAACTCTAGTCTGGCAACTCTACACCGAACACTGCTTGTAGCGCAGGAGTCCGACGTGACAATTTATACGATCAGCACTCGTACTCCATGGCATCACAGCGGCTCTGCGGACGGGGATCGGATCCTGAAGACACTAGCCGAAGAAACTGGCGGACGGGCGCTATTTCCAGAATCACCACACAACTTCCGATCAGCCTTCGCTCACATTGCGGAAGAACTGCACAGCCGATACGCTATCTCTTACCGTCCGGCTCATTTTGCTTTGGATGACCATTATCGACGCATTCAAATCAATGCAGACAGATCCGGAAAAAAGCTCAAGGTGCACGGACGAAAAGGTTATTACGCCACATCTCATACGCATGATTTCGCGCACCGGAAGTGAGTCTTGGTGTTGGCGCTTGAAAGTGCTACGAACCGATTGAATCGCTTGTTTGCGACAGTCATCCGAGTGCGGCCGTGCCGGACGGTTAGCTGACTCGGCGCAGTGTTCGGCCTGTTAATTGTCGCAGTTGCAGTCCTCCATTCCCGGCGTATTCTGCGGCCGAGGATTGTCGTGACCAGCAACTCACCGGCTGCAATCCAGACTCTATTTGACGCCCACATCAACGGCTTCAACACCCAAAATAACGATCTTTTCCTTAGCGTTTTTGGCGACACCGCGATCATCATTGACGGCAGTGCGCCCTATCGCCGGTTGAATCCACTCTGGTTGCGAACATTTCCATTTCAAGGATAAGTTTATGTACGCACGACAATTGCTTCTCTGGTTGGTAGCTTCTCTGATGGCCGTAGTTCTATTTGTTCCTGCAAACTCACAAAACCTCACCTCTGGTGATATAACTGGAACGATCACTGATCCCTCGGGCGCAATCGTTCCCAATGCGACCGTGACTCTGAAAAACAACGGCACTGGGCAAACCCTAACAGTCACAACCAATTCTACGGGCGCATATCGCTTTTCACTGCTGGCGCCGGGGTCGTATACGGTGAGTGCAAATGCAGCAGGATTTCAGACCACCTCTCAGCCGGTGACAGTGGCCGTCGGCCAGGCGTCCGCCGTGAACATGCAGTTATCAGTGGGGTCCGCTCCACAAACTGTGGAGGTAACCGCGGAAGCCGGCGTGGTTCAGTCCGAGAACGGAAACGTTTCAACCACATTCTCTCCTGAGCAGGTCCAGCTCGTTCCCAATCCCGGCAACGACCTGAGCTACATCGTCCAGACTGCGCCAGGTGCAGTGATGAACACACAGGCGGGATTTGGCAACTCCTCTACGTTCGGATTGCCCGCGACCTCTAATCTTTTCACTGTAAACGGAATGAATGAGAACGACCCATTCCTGAACTTGAACAACTCTGGCGCCACTAACTTACTGCTGGGGCAGAATGACGTTCAGGAAGCCACCGTCGTCAACAACGGTTACTCGACGCAGTACGGCGGTCTGGCGGGCGCCAATGTAAATTACGTTACGAAGTCAGGAACAAATAATTTTCACGGAAGCGCGAACTATTTCTGGAACGGACGCACGATGAACGCCAATAACTGGTTCAACAACCTTAATGGCGTTAAGCGGCCTTTTGATAATGTCAATCAGTGGTCAGCGGCTTTGGGAGGGCCGATCATCCACGACAAGACATTTTTCTTTGTCGATTACGAAGGGCTGCGAGTTCTGCTGCCGACGAACGTACAGGTCAACGTTCCAAGTCCCCAGTTCCAAGCAGCAACCTTGGCGAACATTTCGGCAACTCAACCGGCACAGCTCCCTTTCTACCAGCAGATGTTTTCAATATACAACAATGCGCCGGGAGTCAGTGGCGCGCAGAACACGCTTCCGCAAGGCGTTGATTCCACCGGCAATCCGATATCCGGTCCCGGATGCAATTCGGCCTTCACTCCTTTTGGAGACGTAACTACACCCTGCGCCTTGCAATTCCGCTCCACCGCCGGCAACTTCACCCACGAATGGTTGCTTACCGCACGCGTGGACCAGAACATCGGCGCTAACGATCGCGCTTATATCCATTTCCGCACCGACCATGGTGTTCAGGCCACTTACACCGACCCACTCACCAGCATATTCAATGCGCAGAGCGATCAACCGCAGTACGAAGGTCAACTGAATTGGACTCACAATACCGGATCGAACGCCGTCAATCAGTTCATTTTGGCCGGTTCGTGGTACAGCGCAATTTTTAAACCGGCGAATCTGGCCGCCTCGACAACGCTCATGCCATACCGGTTGCGGTTCGCCGGCGGCAGTTTCTACGACTTGGGTCATGACCTGAATGACTGGCCTCAAGGTAGGAACGTTACCCAGTATCAGATCATTGACGATTTCTCGAAGGTGTACGGAGCGCACAACCTCAAAGTGGGCGCGAACTTCCGCCGAAACGACATCACCGATTATTCTCCAGGGTTATTCACTACCGGAGAGGTCATCGGGGAAGACCAGGGTAGCTTTTTCTCTGGAACAGCCGGGCTCTTCACCCAGGCTTTTAATGCGCGCCCAACCCAACCGGTTGCTTTGTATGGGCTAGGTTTGTATGCGCAGGACGAGTGGGCTATCAAGCCGAATCTGAAGGTCACGTTTGGACTGAGAGCGGAGCATGACTCGAATCCAGTGTGCCAGACCAATTGTTTTGTCCGCCTTGACAGCAATTTCGCGGGGATCTCGCATGACGTAACTCAGCCGTATAACCAGGCAATCCGCACCGGGCTGCACCAGGCATTGCCCTCGTACACTAATATTGCGTGGGAACCGCGTTTCGGTTTTGCCTGGACTCCCCGCGGGGCTGGTACCAACACCGTGTTGCGAGGTGGAATTGGAATCTTCCACGACGTGTTTCCGGCTACGAGTGCGGACAGCTTCCTGAATAATCCTCCGCTTTACAATCAGTTCTTCGTTGGTCCGGGATCGTTTGCGCCGGGTACCGTTGGAAACATCCAGAGTCAGGCGTCCGGTGCTAACTCTGCATTTGTCACTGGTTTCGCCAACGGCGGTACCCTTAACAGTATCAGCCTGGCGAGCGCGTTCTTTGTGCCGCCCTCCATATTCAGTTCCGCACGTTCGATCCATGCACCCCAATTTCAGGAGTGGAACCTCGAAATACAGCAAGGCATAGGTGACAAAACATCCGTTAGCGTCAACTACGTCGGAAACCATCAGATCTATGGGCCGATTCAGAATGGCGGCCTCAATTCCTATTGCAACGTCTCACCCATCCATCCACCGAACCCGACTGTTCCCGTTCCCGCTACATGCGCCAGTGATTTGATGAACACAACCGGCCTTGTCGGGTTGCCGCTCTCGCCTACGGATCCGCGCTTTGGTACCGTGACAGAAGTCTCAAGCTCAAATCTGGCCAACTACAACGGAGTGACCCTCTCCGTAAAGAGGCGTTTCTCCTCGTTGCAACTCCAGGCGAACTACACATTTAGCCACGCTCTGGATATGATTTCCAACGGTGGATTCCTTCCGTTTAATTTCGCCACTAATGAAAACACCTCGAACCCCCAAGACCCGTTCAACTTCCGCCGCTACAATTACGGTAATGCTGACTATGATGTTCGCCATAACGCAAGTTTGAATTATGTCTGGACAACTCCGAAGGAGAAGGGCTGGATTGGAGTGGTCGGCAATTGGACCGTTTCCGGCACACTCTTCTGGCGCACCGGACTTCCGATCACCCCGTATGACGACAACGCTACCAGCACCCTCAGCGGCTTCAACTATGCTGTCACCAACGGCGACCCGTTTTTCGGCAATTATCTCGGCAGCGGCCCCGTGGTATGCACGCGCGCCGCGTTGTCCACGCCGTGCCTTAACCCCGGCAACCAGTTCACAGGCCTGGATGTGCCTTCGGGAACCCCGGTTACGGCATTCGGAAATCAACGAAGAAACCAAGTGTGGGGGCCGCACTACTTTGACACCGACTTGACGGTGATGAAGAATTTCCACATTCCGATCACTGAGGCCAGCACCTTGGGTGTGGGACTCCAGTTCTTCAATATTCTAAATCACCCTAACTTCGACCAGCCAGATGCCAATGTTTCGAGTCCGACATTCGGGACAATTATCAACACAGTGAGTGTGCCCACCAGCACCCTGGGATCATTCCTCGGCGGAGACGCCTCGCCGCGCTTGATCCAGATAAAGGGAACGCTGTCGTTCTGATCGATTGCAGTATTCGCATTAATCAAAGCCCCAGAGAATTATGGGGCTTTTTCTTCAACCGGTGCGAATGGCTCCTGTTCCGCGTCTGAGGGCAACTGCGATTCCATTCAGACTGTCAATTGTGCCAGTGAAGCGGCCGCTTTGTGCTGCGGTACATTTTGCTAATGCGGAAGCGAATGTGACTTATGAGATTCGATTCATTTGCGATTGGGATTCTATTCCTGGCGCTTGTCCGTCCCCTCTCCTCTCAGACACCTCTGCCCTCAGGAATCGGAGATCCAGGTCTTGATAGTTTGCGCACAGTAAACCGACCCGTCGAGACGATAGATGTGCATGTTCACGAAGTGAACCTTGTACTTAGCGTCACAGATCACAGGGGGAAATTTGTGAACAGCTTGCGGCCGTCGGACCTCACAATTCTCGACGACGGCGTGGAGCAGACGAAGCTGACCTTCTTTAAACGCGAGACAGATCTCCCTATCAAGATTGCCCTAGTTCTGGACATCAGCGCGTCAGTCGCATATCAGTTTGATGAGGAAAAGAAAGCGATCAAATCATTCCTCAAAGCGGTTGGACGACCATCCGACTCTGTCATGCTGTTTGCATTCAACCAGAACGTCCAACTGAAGAGCCCTATCACGAACAACTGGGATGAGACTGCGCGGCGTGTAAAAGGCATCAATCCCGCAGGCGAGACGGCACTGTACGACGCCGTTTCGGATGCGAGCGAATGGCTTGCCTTGGACCGCGGTCCTGCGCGCCACATAGTGATCCTTGTTAGCGACGGAGGGGAAAACAAAAGCAAAGCGACGATTGATACCGCGATCAACAATGCATTGAAGGCCGAGGCGACTATTTACTCGGTGAACGTGAGTGATGAAAAAGTGTCGGGCTGGACCGAGCGGGGCGCGGCGGTGCTCAAGAACCTTGCTGAAGCCACGGGCGGAGCCTATCTCGATTATCACAGAGACACCATTGCTGGTGCATTCAACAAGATACGGCGGGAACTGCGCAGCCAATATGCACTTGCCTATAAACTCTCAAATCCACCTGTGAGGACATTTCATCGACTTCAAGTTCTTGCAGCCAACCGGTGGCGAGTTCGCTGCCGGCCAGGGTATTACGTCAAGTAAGTTGGAGCAGTGGTGGTCCGTCTGCTTTCGTGCCCTGGGACTTTTTGTCCACCCAGACCCAAGGACACTCAGCCGATAATCACAACGAGCACGAGGGTTGCGCAGGGTTGACCGGAATTGAAATTCACCTGGACAATTCGGTTCAGTGGTAAAGAGCTAATCTGATTCCCACAGAAATTCATGCTTGACGAAAACCCATTTTGCAAGAAGGTCACGAACGTGACTTGAATATTCCCATTCACGTCCACAAGTTGCACTATGCTGACAGTGCCCTGAATAGTGGATCCAGTCGTAATTGCCCCGCCAATGAAAACGGCTCCACAACCGGCAGACGAGATAAGCGACCCAACCACTACGACGAATGAAAGCAGACGCGCTACAATGCAGCCCGGCATGTGAGTGTACACAGGTTTTTATCCCTATCAATGCCCGGTGGAAAATTATCCAGCAATTTCATAACTGCCTCTCCCAGAAGGCGGAGCGACTCTTCGTTTTGGCTGGGATGCACGTCCTGGATGACAGTTCCGTTCCAAATCACTTCATTACTTCTTCGATCCACTAGTTCCAGGATTAAACTAACCTGCGCATCCTTGGATCCGGTGGATGCAGAAGGGGAGTAGTCGCCAGCCCACATGGTCCGCTGCATGTCCTGAGGTGGCCCTCCGTATATCGGCACGATTCGAGTTCCACCAGCTAAATTGCTGGTGTAATCAATTCCACCCGCAGAAACTAGCGAGAGATCGCCCTCGTGCTCGGCTTTCTTGAGTCCCATGGCGTGCAACTGACCATCGATTATGGCGGCCAGGTAGTAGTACAGCAACGGACGCGTGGCGGAATTCTGCGGCTTCGCCCAACTGTAGGTCTGAAATTTGGAAAAGTCCGTCGCCTTGTTGTATCCAACGATCACCTTCTGAGCCAGTCCAGGACTCGTGCAGCCAATTGCAACAATACTCAGAAGCCAAAATTGGACGAGCGTCATAGTTCTTCTATGGCTTAGGATTCTTCTTCCAGTAAAGCTGCGCCATAAGCGACCAAGAACTGTCAAAGATCACAGTTGGCCGTTGCCAGTTCGCTCAGTAATCAAAACCAGGAGTATTGCCACGCAGCAGTTAGAGTATTGAAATTCGATCCAGTTCTCGCGGTGGTTCCGGCACTATAAGCTAGCTTGAAAGACTGCTTAGTCCCTAATGGCATCGAGAAGGTCATGCCCGCACGACTGTTGTTCTGTCCGCCTGTCGGTTCGCTGTGACCGACTGTTGCCGCTCCACCCCGATACCAGGTCATGTCTGCAGCTATCCAAAGTTTGGGACGGAATGTGTAGCTGATGTGCCCCTGAAGCGCTAAGATCGGGGCCTCTTGGCGAACCTTGTTGCCCGGAAAATAATCCGTATTATGCGTGAATAGCCAGGCCCCGAAATAGGCCTCGAGATCGAGCCTCTTCTTGGCCGGATATGAGACACCGAGCTCCGGTTTGATTGCCCAACGATTCGTTCCGATATTGACCAACTTGCTGGGATCGTACTGGCCGCTGGGTGACGAGACAGTCAGGCTGGCGCCAACGAGGAACGAATGCTTTCCGAGCTGAGCGAACGCGGCAGGTGAACGTGCCGGATTGCCGCGCAGGTTGAGGGAAAATTTTACCCGTAAATCGGCGAGGCCGGATCGCCGGATGCTCTGGCTTTGCTGCGATACGGCGCCGCTGATGTCTCCCCAAACGTATGGCAGCCCGGCTGTCAGCAGGCCCTGTCGGCCGAACAAACCGAACGTGCGTCCATATCCGACGCTGGGAATGTTGAGATTCGCTTTTACGTTGAATATCGGCAGGGTCGGGTCAAACAGAACCGATCCGGTCGAATATCCAAAACCGAGCACGAGGAAGTTCAACCCTACTGGGGACGCCGAGTATGCACGGGGTTCAAGGTCCTGCGCGAGTCCAGGAATAGCCAGGATCGGTACAAAGACGCAGATCACGCGGGCTCGTCTCACATCATTAAAAGTCTAAATATCTGCAGCAGCGCCGCTGCGAACCTGTTAAAGATGACAGTGGGCGAATGACGCAACAGGCGAAGATCGAGCGAAAAACCTTGCCGACGCAAACATTCCAATCCGGCAATCGTGAAATATTGCTCGGGCGTTGGGAAATGAAAATCGCTCGTTATCCCAATTTGGCAGCTAGTTGTCGTGATGGTCGCCTTGTGGAAAATCGGGTTGCCTAAAAAACCAGGCCGTGCTTTCACACAGATCTCGTTGCGTCAAAAGGGTATTGCCGGAAGGAGAAAAAGCTGCCCCCAGTCCCCCGATTTGGGTTTTGCAAACGACCACCATGGTGTAGCCTTGAATCAATCTTTTCCGTATCAGCCCACCAGCGAGAATTGTTGGTTGTGGTTCGTGTGCGTGTCGCCAGCTGAACTGCCGGAGCTGTAGATTCTGAATACGACCTGCAACTAAATTCTCAGGGTTGGGTTCCAATTTGCAGAGGGCGGTTTGGAAACATCACCAAGGCGGTTTCTGATAGTCGAGGATTCCGAGGCGTTTCGGAATTTCATTTGTTCGACGCTTGGGAAAAGGCCGGAATTGCAGATCGTCGGGGTCGCCACAGACGGACTGCAAGCGGTTCAGAAGGCAGAGGAACTGCGACCGGACTTGATTGTGCTAGACATCGGCCTTCCGTCGCTGAATGGAATCGAAGTCGCTCGACGAATCCGCAAGCTCTCCCCTGAATCCAAAATACTTTTTGTAAGCCAAGAATTCTCCGCCGACGTGGTGAAGGCAGCCCTTGGCACGGGTGCGCACGGCTACGTCATCAAGATTGATGCGGGAAGAGAGCTACTGACTGCTGTGGATGCCGTTTTTAGAGGCGAGTGCTTTGTCAGTAAGAGATTTTCTGGCCATGATTTCGTTGCAGGTTCGGACGAGTCCCAGGATCTCCTAACGAAGAATCCCTGCGCACCGCTCGAAAGGAATATAGAGATAGCCCGCGTGCATGAGGTTGGCTTTTATTCTGATGATCGACTTTTCTTGCATGACGTTACGCAGTTCATTCTCAATGCTCTCGAGGCCGGAAAGGCGACGATTGTGGTCTCGACTGAGGCCCACCGACGCAGCCTTCTTCTGAGATTGGAGGCAAGTGGCGTCGACATTGCTGCCGCTATTGCGCACGGGAGATACATCTCGGTGGATGCTGTTGACGCGCTCTCGAAATTCGTGATTGATGGGGTGTTTGATCCAGATCGATTTTTGAACCTCTTTGAGAATCTCATCGTGACGGCGGCAGACGGTGCGAAGGGAAAGCCGGCCCGCGTTGCAGTTTTCGGAGAAGGTGTTCATCTGCTGTGGGCACAAGGTAGCGCCGATGCCGCGATTCAGGTAGAGAAGCTCTGCAACCAATTAGCTAAGACATATGATGTAGATATTCTGTGCGGGTATTCTTTGGGGAGGGTTCGGGGCGGGATGGACAAGCAGGTTTTTCAACGAATCTGTGCAGAACATTCAGCCGTTCATGCACGGTGAAGGTTATTCTAGTTTTGGCCTTTGGCTTTGTTCCAACCCAACGTGCTCTCGGCCGGATCTCATGTGTACGCGGGTTCGCTCTGTTACACCGTACACCCATTCCTTTTCGGCGCCGGTCAGCCGCAAACGCCTTCTGAAATTCGGCCGTATTGAGTCTCCGCGAAGCATTCGACAAATTCATTTTTGGTTATTGTAAATTCCTCGATCCTCGAAAGATTTCGGTCGGAACTTCCCTCGGCACCGCGAACACTCCAAGTGGTTCGCATCAACTCGTTTACATTGTGCAAACTGAATCTCAGTGTGACAGTGCGGGCAAGTGGTCATTAGCAGTGCGAGAATTTGGTCGAAATTCAGTTTGCGACGAGTGGGCACTTCGTTCACTATTTTTCGATTAATCTACCCCCCCCGGGCCGCAGGCAGTAACGCTAACAACTACCAGTGGGTAAAGAGCGGGAACCCTTACATCAATGGGTATTGACGCCTGCAGTTGGAGCTCGGGAAAAGTGTCACTCGTCCAAGTTGATATCATGTTGCTCACTTGCCCTGCGAGAACTCTCAGGAGGATGACAACGACCCTCCGACGTTCGTCGCTGATCTCCGAATTTGCTGTGCGTCTGTCAGAAAAGCGCTTTTCTGGTTCCACTCCCATCTTCAGATACCACAAAGCGATCTCTGTACGATTCCAGCAACCTGTCTTCTGAAGGATGCCTCGTAAATTGATTACCATAGTAATCATTAGGCCTCCGAATACAATGCGGCTTCAACCCTCTACGGTCTTCGACCGGCCACACGTAAAATTTTGTAAAGCGCACCGCTCGCGGTTCCTTATCGTTATCGTTGCCATTTGATATCAACGGTGCTATAAGCGTCTGCAATGGCGGAGACATCTCAAACGTTGCTTCCCGACACTGAGCTTTTCCGTGATGTTTTCGAGGCGAGTCCCATAGGCATCGCGGTGGAGAACTTGGAGGGGCAGCCGCTTTTCGTCAACCCAGCTTTTTGCTCAATGCTGGGGTTCAGCAAAGAGGAATTGTGTACCAAACACTGTGTTCAGTTTTCTCCTCTTGAAGACGCAGAGAAAGACTGGGGGCTGTTTCAGCAATTGCGAGCAGGTTCAATCGATCACTATCAACTGGAAAAACGCTATTTTCGCGGCGACGGCTCGTTGGTCTGGGGACGCTTAAGCATTTCTTTGTTGAGGGGAGGTCCATCTCCGCTGGTACTCGCGATGGTGGAGGACATCTCAGAGAAAAGGAAGGCGGAAGAAGCCGGGCTCAGACATACCGCTATCGTGGAATCGTCCGAGGATGCGATTATTTCCGAGAATCTGGATGGGGTTATCGAAAGTTGGAACACAGGTGCGCAAGGTATTTTCGGCTACATTGAATCGGAAGCGGTTGGACAACCGATTACCATTCTTATTCCGCCTGAGCTATGGGATGAGAAACGCCAGATTAATGAAAGGTTGAAAGGCGGGGAACGCATTAAAGACTGCGAAACGATCCGAATCACGAAAGCAGGGAAACGAATAGAGGTTTCCTTAGGTATTTTCCCGGTTAGGGATTTGAACGGGAAAATAGTGGGCTTTTCCAAGATCGCCCGTGACATTACCGACCGAAAACGGCAACAAGAAGCACTGAAGAAGTCGGAGGAAAAATTCGCCAAGGCATTCCGAGAAAGCCCGATGGCTCTCACACTGACCGGCGCGAAAGACCACCATTACATCGATGTCAACGAGACTTTTGAGAGGATAACTGGTTGGCGTCGTGACGAGGTGATTGGACGGACTCCGTTCGACATCTCGATTTGGGTAGATCCCACGAAAAGGGTTGAGTTGATAAACCGACTTGTGGCCGAGGGCTCTGTTCGCGATCTGGAAGTTCGCTATCGGACCAAAAATGGTACGGAGAGAGTGGGCTTGGCCTCGGCAGAATTAATCGAAATCGAACACGAACCGTGCGTTCTCTCCGTGATAGCGGACATTACCGAGCGCAAACGAGCAGAAGAGGGGCTCTCGGTCATGACCAGAAGACTTATTGAAGCACAGGAGCAGGAACGTACCCGGATCGGGAGAGAGCTTCACGACGATATTAGCCAGCGCCTCGCGTTGTTGGCAATGGAGCTTGCACAACTGGAACACAATCCTTCTGACGTTCAGAATCGTCTGGGAAAACTCCAGGAAGAGATCTCTGAGATTTCGAGCGACGTGGAAGCCCTCTCGCACGAATTGCACTCCTCTAAAATCCAGTACCTGGGTGTCGTCGCGGGTATCAGAAGCTGGTGCAGGGAATTTGGCGAGGGGCAGAAAATGGAGATCGACTTCAGAAGTGATGTCGCCACCACCATCCCACTTGAAATTGGAACTTGCCTCCTTCGAGTTCTGCAGGAAGCCCTGCACAACGCGGTCAAGCACAGCGGCGTGAAACGTCTCGAGGTGTGCCTGACGGAACGGCCAGATCAAGTTCACCTCCGAGTGAAAGATTCAGGTAAAGGGTTCGACGTCGAATCAGCGATGCAAGGCAAGGGGTTAGGTCTCACCAGCATGCGGGAACGCGTGCGATTGGTGAATGGAACGATCGCTATTGAATCGAATCCGATGGGCGGAACGGCGATCGAGGTTTCGGTGCCGCTTGAATCACAACAGGATTCCCAACGGGCATCATAGTTGACCGGTTAAACGCGAGAACCGGATTGTAAGGTGACGTCCATGGGTTCGCGGTTTGATCGACATAGTCCAGAACTTCGTGCTCAACGGTGGCATAGACAATGTCGCCCTCGGAAGTTTGTGCTTTTGCTCGCGTTCTTTCTCCTGTTCCGAAACGTAACCCCAGCCGAGGTTAATGAGGTCCGCCGCGTCCTCATTATTAACGACCTTGGCGTTGTCTCCTCACCCGGCTTCGCTGAAGTCGATCAGGCAGTCCTCGCTGGTCTACAAAAATCTCCGTACCGGATCGAGCTCTATCAGGAGAGCCTGGATCTCATCCTATTCCCAGCCCGAGTTTCGCAAGACAGGTTTCGAGAAGAGATTATTCAAAAATACTCAGCCCGCAAGCCCGACGTGATCATTGCCGCCGGGCCAGAGTCCCTGAAGTTCATCGCGACGCTGTACGACAAATTCCAGGGTACCCCAATTGTCTTCTGCACAATTTGGAGCGGAATTCCGGACCAGTTAAGGCGCGGCATGCCCTTTACCGGTGTTTTGGCCCAGTTACGCCCAGAGGGAACCCTCAATGTGGCGTTGCACTTGCTGCCTAACACCAGGCACGTGGTAGTCGTCGGTGGAGTGGGTAAGTTTGACGAAGCATGGGAAGCCATCGCTAAGCAGAGTTTCCACAACTACGAATCGAAGCTTGAATTCACGTATCTTTTCGACTTGACCATGCCTGCACTGCTTGAGAGGCTCAAGCATCTACCCAACGATACGATTGTTTATCACACTGCAATCTCTCAAGATGCAGCGGGAGACCGCTTTATCGATTCAGCTCAATCGATACCGATGGTGGCCAGTGCAGCGAATGCTCCTGTCTTTGTAATGGATGATGTGGATCTTAGGGCAGGAACAGTGGGTGGCGATCTGGTGAACTGGGCCGACGACGCTCGCATCGCCGCAGAGATTGCTGTGCGGGTTCTCAACGGCGAGAATCCCCAGAACATCCCCGTCGTCACGAGCAACCACGCCTACATGTTCGACTGGCGGGCACTCAAGCGCTGGGAGATGAACGAAAAGAACCTTCCCCCCAGCAGCATCGTGCTGAATCGCCCGCTCACTGTCTGGGAAGCTTACAAGCAGTACATCATTTCCGGCATCGTTGTGATGTTCGCCGAAACCCTCCTCATTTTCGGGTTGCTCTGGCAGCGGAAGCGAAGAAAAAAAAGCGAAATTCAGCTGCGTGAGAGCGAAGAGCGCTTTCGCCTGGTTGCAAACACAGCCCCAGTAATGATCTGGATGTCTGGTCCGGACAAGCTATGCAACTATTTCAATCAGCCCTGGCTTGAGTTCACCGGCCGGACACTTGAAGCTGAGTTGGGCAACGGGTGGTCGGAAGGGGTCCATCCAGAAGACGTGAAGGATTGCCTGGATACCTACACGCGAGCGTTTGATCTTCGTGAATCATTCAAGATGCAGTATCGTCTCCGGCGGCGGGATGGAGAATACCGGTGGGTGTTCGATATCGGTGTGCCTAGAGTTGATTCGGATGGCTCTTTTGCTGGCTATATAGGATCTTGCATCGACGTCACCGATCGTAAACTGGCCGAGCAATCCATGGCCGACATACGGCGTAAATTGATTGAAGCACAGGAGCAGGAACGTACTCGGATCGGGGGAGAGCTTCACGACGATATTTCCCAGCGCCTCGCGTTGTTGGCAGTTGAGCTTGAACAACTTCTACACAATCCTTCTGAGGTTCAGATTCGTCTGGCGAAACTCCAAAAAGAGACTTCTGACATTTCGGACGACGTGGAAGCCCTCTCGCACGAATTACACTCGTCCAAACTGCAGTATCTGGGTGCCGTTGCGGGTATCAGAAGTTGGTGCAGGGAGTTCGGCGAGCGGCAGAACCTGGAAATCGATTTCGGAAGTGACGCAGGCATCATCCTTCCATTTGAAATTGGAGTTTGCCTCTTGCGAGTACTACAGGAAGCCCTGCACAACGCCGTCAAGCACAGCGACGTGAAACGTGTCGAGGTGCGCCTAATGGAAGAGTCAAATCAAGTTCATCTCATCGTGAGTGATTCAGGTAAAGGCTTCGACGTCGAATCAGCGATGAAAGATAAAGGGTTAGGCCTCACCAGCATGCAGGAACGCGTGCGGTTGGTGAACGGGACGATTGCTATTGAATCGAAGCCGATGGGTGGAACGACGATCGAGGTTCGGGTGCCGCTTGAGTCACAGCACAATTCCCAGCGGGCATCGTAGCTGACCGGTTAATTTGCGAGAAGAGCATCTCGGGTGCCCTCAACGAATTCCTGAAACAAGCATAATCATTGACGTCAGAAGCGTTGTTTGAGTGGTGCTCACCGCCGTCGCCACAAGGAAGTGTCCTGCCAGGCTGGCGCTGACAAAACGCTTACCTTCGAGAACAGCTTTTATTGCAAGCAACAATTCGGCTGCCGCATCCGACTTCAGGACATAACCGTTCGCGCCTGTTTTCAAGGCTTCTTCCGCAATTTCTGCAGAATGGGTTTCGCTCAGGAAGAGTACCCTGGAAGCGGGCGAGACCTCTCGGATTCGCCTGGCAGTTTCAATTCCATTTATTGTTGGTAGTCCGATGTCGAGCAGAATCAGGTCTGGTTGCAGCTCTTTGGCTATCTGAACTGCTTCCAGCCCGTCAGACACTTCGCCGATTGCCTGCAGGTTCGACTGTTTCTGCAGCTCACACGAGATGAATCGACGCCAAGGCTCAAAATCTTCGACTACGAGAACCCGGATTGAGGATGTGCCCATTTGAAACTCAGCCTGCTCTAGACTGCTAGAACCAGCTCACCGACAACTTCGACATTCATTTCCACCAGGATCAGCTGCGTCAAGCATTTCCGGCACGATTCTCGAATTCTGTCGTTCAACGCGAAAAATACCAGTTGCTGGAAAATACCAGTTGCTAATGAGTTCGACATTGCTCCAGAGCAATTTCGGATGCGCCGCCTACTCTATTTGCTGAATGTACATCTTGGACCCAGCCTGATCGACGAAATCACAGCAGTTGTGAAATCACAGTTGTTTAGACGCTACAAGAACCGAATAGTCAATCACTCGAAAGTTGTAGGCGAATCTTGAACAATCGAAACGGCAAACTGATCACGGATGAGCGTCCTCAACATCGGCTCGGGGAAGTGCCGGACGTGATCGTGATTTCCAAGGGCGTGAAAGGCTCATGAAGGAGAGAAGAATCGAGAAGTGGTATGCCTGTGGCGGGCTGGTCCGAAGTGCGGTTCTGCGGGACGCCTACGAACCACAAAATGTGATCATCAGCGCAGCCTCATTACAGCACCTGAATCGAGCGAGTAATACGCCTCGACGATAGCAAGTTTCCCATCGTCATGAGCATTTTTGAGCACAGTGCTATGGGCCAGCAAGTCTTGTGCTGTCCTGTGCACGTGATCTTTGATTGCAAAGTCCACTAGACTGCGGTCTACGCGTTCCTGCTTGGCAAGCCTGCATGACTGGGTGATTGGCTGTACAACCGCTTCGAGGTTTGAAGTTGGTGGGGCTTTGCCGGAGCAAGCCGCCGTGACCGCGCCGCAGCTCTGATGTCCGAGCACGACGATCACAACGGTGCCGAGGTGTTCGACCGCGTACTCAAGACTCCCTATGCCCAGAGCATCGGCGCTGTTGCCCGCCACCCGAACCACGAAGATATCACCTAGCCCCTGATCGAAAACAACCTCGGGTGGAACTCGGCTATCAGAGCAACTTAGGATTGCAACCAGCGGATGTTGGTCCTTTTCGAGAGCGAGCCTTTGAGAGACCAAGTCGTGGCGTGCCTGGGCGCCAGCAACGAAGCGTCTATTTCCATCGACAAGTAAACCCCATATCTGATCGGCGGAAGGTGCTTTGGCAGCCCCTTCAGAGTGTTCACGATCTTCCGCTATTTGCGACACCGGCCGAAAATAAAATAAGGCTGCCAACGCCATAACCAGCAAGATACGAGCCGCCCGCTTCATAGCGAACCTCCACTGGCAGAGGCTTCTGATCCCATGTTCGTCTGGCGAGGACACTCAAGCACACTGACATTTCTTGCCAGTCCCGGTGAATCGCTGTTCAAGGCATACTTTGCATTGATATTCAAGAGGGCTGTCGTTTGCGATCGACTGACTGCCCTCCGGAAATATTCTTAGGAGAAAGAACTATGAGGAAGAACGACCGATCGAACGAAAGTGCAGGATCCGACCACCGTGGCAAGGTGCGAGACATCGCCTTTCTTCTTATAGGTATTGGAATCGGCTCTGGAGTCGTGATGGTTCTGGCACCGAGCAGTGGGGAGGAAGTTCGGCACGCTATCCGTCGCGGCTGTCGTAAGACGGCGAAGACGATTGGCCGGAGGACGGAAGACTTACGTGATCGCGCCGAGGATTTTCTGCAACATGCCCATAACTTGCGTGAGCTAGGCTCCCGGCTGCTCCACATCGGCCATGGAGTCGAACTTGCACGGCGCGGGGCTTGATCTTTTCGTTTCGTCTTCAACGATCCTCAATTGTTCAGTGATGCTCCACGTCCCGCCCGGGAACGGGATCATGTCTCTTCAGGCCGACTAGCAATTCTGGCAGTTCCCTACATTGTAAGTGGTTACTATCGTTGCTCTTGAATATGGATGATTCCGTCAGAACGCATTCAACAGAGAACATTAGTACGCCATCTTATCTGCTGATCTGCAAGCCGAGACCGCCCAGGCGTCAGGCGATTGAGCGCGCATTAATGATGCTGGGGATTGCTCTCTCGGCCTACTGCGTGTCCGTAAAAATCCAAGGTGCTGTGTTCTCGCGTTGGGCGGTGCAGAATTTCAAAGCGTCGCAGGAGTCATTGTCATTGTCCTTCCCACTGAAGCGGCATGTACGCGATGCTTCTCCAATTGATGTCAGCTTATGGTCACAGCACCGGCTCAACGCGTTCAGACAGGCGGTGCTGGGGCATATCAATCCAACCCTGGCATTGCTACGGATAAACGGCATTGACCTGGAGGTACCGGTGCTGGATGGCACTGACGAGGTCACCTTAAACCGTGGCGTAGGTTGGATACCCAGTACTACGCGACCGGGGAAGCCAGGCAATGTTGGCATCGCCGGGCATAGAGACGGTTTCTTCCGCAGCCTAAAGGACTTGAAGCTTGGGGACACCATGGACTTGGTAACCCAAGGCCAGAGCAACACGTTTGTAGTCGATAGCATACAAGTTGTGAACCCCGAGGACGTTAGCGTACTGAATCCCACTAGGGTGCAGTCGTTAACCCTGGTGACATGCTATCCGTTTTACTTCGTGGGGAACGCACCACAGCGGTACATCATCCATGCGTCAATTTCCCCCCGAGGTCATTTGGTGAGCATGGAGTCGAGCAAAATATTTCTGAATGAGGATGGAGTGCACAGCCATGAATTTACCGAGTACACAAGCCGTATATAGCCTCTTTGCAGTGACAACCTTTTGCTTTGCGATCACCGCCGGCATAGCGCAAGTAAAAACCGAAACCAGCACGGCAAGCGGCCCGCCGACCACTGAGGTGCAGGTGGAGCGTGGAGAAGTGGTGCGAGTGGATGGAAACGACTTGCTAGTGAAGATGGAAGATGGCTCCCTTCGTGACTTCCCAAGCGTACCGGAAAGTACCAAGGTCACAGTTGACGGTAAACAACTGAGCATTCATGACCTCAAACCTGGCATGAAGCTGGAGCGAGCTATTACCATTAAGACGATGCCTAAGACCGTCACCACCGTACAAACGGTTACGGGAACGGTCCTTCACGTGATGCCTCCAAAGTATGTGACCCTGCGACTGGAGGATGGCAGTACTCAGCGGTTCACCATCCCATCGGGACAAAAGTTCACGATAAACGGTAGCGAGACAGATGCATGGGGTCTAAAACCGAAAATGAAAATCTCAGCTACGAAAGTCGTAGAAGAACCTCAGGTAGAGGTGGAACACCAGCGGCAGATAAGCGGCAAGATGCCAACCCCTCCACCTCCGCCATCCCCAGACCAACCTATCATCATTGCCATGGCTCGGCCAGTCTCGGCTCCCGCTCCAACTCCGGCGACGCAAGAACCACAGGCAAAGACACTGCCCAAGACCGGGAGCCTGCTCCCACTTATAGGTCTTTTGGGAGGCCTAGCGTTTGTTACTGGACTTGGGCTTCGCATTGGTAGGCTTAAGTCTTAGTAAGGAATACCACCTCTGTGTCTATGGGGCACAAGGATTCGGAAATCTGACAACTGGCTGGCGGACTTAGCATAATAACTCCTGGGGGGGTGACGGCTGCACCTTGAGCATCGTGAGTAAGATCGCTGATTTCGCCAATTAGCCGTAGCTAGACTGCGAGTAACGATTGGGTATCCCGCTCCCCGGAACTGGGGAGTTCGAACAAGTAATCATGATCGCGGGTGCGATCGAAGAGATGGCCGGGTCGGACCGAGTTCTTGACCCCTAAGATTAGGAGCGAGCCCACGTTGGAAAGTACAAACCATCCACGTGAGCAAAATGGCGCTTTTCTACGAGCGCATGCAGTTGTGCGCTCAAAAAGTGGCTTGACTTTGCCGACATTGTTAAAGAAAGGGAATTATCGCCAGTTCTCCGATTCGGGAGTGAGCTCAGCGGGGCAAACTAACTGTTGCATTCTTAGCGTCCAAACAAGGGCGTATAATCGCCCGAAGTTGTTCGGAGTACCAGCCAGAGAAGTCAATTTCACCCCGGTTGAGTGGCGGAGGGGGGCCTTTGTCGACGTCACGGGTGCGGATTCTACTGGTAGACGATTTCGAGCCTTGGCGCAGAGTCGTCGCGTCAATGTTCCGGCAACGGTCAGAACTAGAAATCATCTGCGAAACCTCGGACGGTTCAGAAGCAGTTCAGAAGGCGGAAGAACTCCAGCCTGACCTCATCCTTATCGATATTGGCCTTCCGACATTGAACGGACTCGAAGCCGCCCGACGAATCCATGCGCTTTCTCCCAGATCGAAAATCATCATCGTTACCCAAGAAAAGTCTGCTGATGTATTTCGCCAGGCGTTTCGCGCAGGTGCCAATGGATATGTGGTGAAAGGAGATGTGAGAACTGAGCTATTGACTGCGATAGACGTCGTTCTTCGCGGCGGAAGGTTTGTCGGGTGCAGATTCGCGTCACTAGCAATGCCAGAACCGAACTCGCCGCCAACGGAGAGAAGCCACGAAGTAGGTTTTTATTCTGATGATCGATTCCTGTCGGATCACCTTACGCAATTCATCGGGAATGCCCTCAAGGAGGAGCGTGCAGCGATTGTTGTCGCAACCGAGTCACATCGGAACAGCCTCCTTCTCAGCCTACAGGGTTATGGCGTGAATTTCGGTGCGGCGATTGAGGGGGGCAGGTTTGTTGTATTGGATGCCGCCGAGACGCTCTTCGCGCTCATAGTCAACCGTACACCAGACCAGGATCGTTTTTTAACACTCTTAGGCGATCTCGTTGGCAGGGTGGCAAGAGCTGCCAAAGAAGAACAGGCAAGTGTTGCTATTTTTGCTGAATGCGTCCATCTTCTGTGGGAGCAACATCAGATCGAATCGGCGATTCGACTTGAAAAAGTCGGCAATCAGCTGAGCGACACCCACAATGTTCATATCCTGTGCGGGTATTCCCTCAGCAAGGTTCGTGGCGGGATGAGCCGAGACATTTTCGAGCGGTTTTGTGCAGAACATTCAGCCGTTCACTATCGATGAACGAGCTTTCGTTCCCGTATTTACGAACGGCGCTCGCTATTCCTGCTCAAGACAGCCGCTCCATCCATGGCTTTCCCGGTGGACAGAACTAGCAATTCCCGCTCAGGAACGGTGAACTCTGTGAACCCGCAACGAAAGCAGACCGCCAGTTCAGGAAAAACCCATACGATAGGTTTGTCGAGATTATCAAGTCCAAGAAAATGAATCGCCACTTCGCCATTGAACGTTCGAGGATTTTCGGAACCGCATCGCCTACACAGCATTGAGGCCTCCGACGTTGGACATTTAACGTTCTCCCACGCATAACGCTAACGGCAATGCCGGCCGTCACTGCTAGATGTAATCGTCGTCACGGATCTTAGGCTATTGTTAGCAGCGTTTGCGCAACTGTGCGCTTTTCCTTCGCCAGTTCTGGCCACAGGCCCTCGTCGCCCTTGACACAACGTCTCCCTCAAGGTGTACAGACGCCTCACCGTGGCCTGTGAACTTAACAGCCCGCTCCCGTGAAAAATAAAAATCTGAATCCTGTTACGAAAACGGAACAGCTATCGCTCAAAAGGGGGCTTTGATCGATATGGGCCTGATTATGGGCCTGATTCCGCCAATTAGCCGCAGCCTAGACTGTCAAGTTTGACAGTTCTGTACCAGTTCACCTCCGTGCAAGCTGGCTTTGACATCACCGACACACCATACCGCTGGATTCTCTTTCGGAGTCGGCAGTGTCCGACCTGAACGAAAATCGAGAGGCTTGGGTAATGGTATCCAATCTTATCCAGCCTGCGAGGAGTTGGGCTTGCTCGCAAAATGCGCAAACCCGTCTTGTGCTGCGTCGTTTCGCTACCTCCAGGAAGGGACGCTTTTTCGGTTTGAAAGCGAACCGCTCGAGGGCGTTCCTGGTGCAAAAGAAACGGAATACTTTTGGCTTTGCCCCGATTGCGCTAAGAAAATGATTCTACAGCTCGATGCTACCTCGAAGATCAGACTCGTTCCTCAGCCAGATCGAAATTCACCGATTACAGACAACAGTTCCATGCTGCTGTACGGCACCCGAAGGCTGCGGCTGAACTATGCAATGGCAAGTCTTCCACTAACACAGAGTGAGACATGAGACGATACCACTATACTAGGTAGTGTCCTGACCTTACAGCAACTAGGAAATTGCCCCATACCACTCATGCACAAATCGTAAACTGCACTTTCGGTACGTCGAGACGGCTGTAATCAAAATCGAGGAAACACTATGGCAAATCTAGAAAACGTGCTCCGACAGCTTCGAGACGAGCACACTCAGGCGGAGTTACAGGTCGAACAATTGGATAAAGCGATCTCTGTAATTCAAGGATGGGCGAGGCGAAGTACACGGGCAGCAGCTCGCAGTCAGCCAAAGAGAGGAATCTCACCAGCAACCCGAAGGAAAATAGCTCAGACCCAAACAGCGAGGTCGATAAGGTTGCGAGGGCAAACCCATGCTTCCGTCGCTGCAAAGCCCACTATTGTCACTCCAGCGAAGCGAAAACTATCACCTGCGGGCCGAAAGAGAATCGTTGCGGCAACTCGAGCAAGATGGGCACGAGTAAGGGCGCAACAGACAAAGAAGGCTGCATAGGCTAACCGAAGCTTACGAAGCTTGCGCGAACATGCTTGCCGGGATCGGACGGCGGACTCAAGCGGTTCTGTGCTTAACCCGGTGTTACTTCGCCGTTTTATTGCAGTCGCCGACCACCGATGCAACGATCCGCAGACGAATGTCTGTTATCACTGCGGCATTACTGCTTGTTGCCGATGGGGCTGCATTGGTGTGATGCTCCAAAATGCCGGTGACGGTTATCTGCTTGTTGACGTATTGTGTGAGATCCTTTTCCGTTTCGATGGGGTAGGAGCCACTGTCAGTCATGAGCGAGTAACCATGACCGTTTTGCACCAAGCAACCGGTAACGCTTTGTGCTGCAGCGGTGCTTGAGGCTTGTCCTTGAGAAGCTGGCGGCGTTTGCTGAGAAGTTGGGGGTGTTTGCTGCGCGCTGACCATACACTCTGTGGAAATGGCCAAAAGCAGCCCCAGCAATAAGTTTCGCATAGTTGCACCCCCAACTTCTTTTTATTCGAATGGGATGCGTGCGGAAACTGTCAAAACCAGCAGCTGAGTAAGTGCCACCATGAGTCAAGTTGTGACAAATCACATATCTTGTGTGCCAAAACCAGTAGTCGTCTTCGGGAAAGCCCCGCTATAGCTGCTCTCCTCGATTTGCACAGTTCGATCCGAGGAAATTCTGCGCCCTGAAGCGGGGCCATTGCATGGACTATGCTTAGCTCATACGTGACGATGTCCTCCAACCATTGCAGGAGACAACGGTTGTCAGTGTCAGGTGCTTCCTGATCCAATCGCTTTAGCCTTCACTGATAAGACTAACAGTTGTTGAATCCCAGTCAGGCTCAATATTCTCACAACCGAGTCAATCAAGCGCGGAAGAGCGGGCATGAACCTAATAATTATTTGACTGCACAAAGAATGAAGGAATTATGGCCAAACGATCCCAACCAAAGGAACAAAGAGAACCAAAGGACAATCCAAAGAGACTGCATCTAGTTGAGAGACCAACGACGAACGACTGGTCCCGTCCACAGGCAATGGCTATCCCGATGGAAGGCTACTTCACTTTGGAAAAGGGACGGTACGGCCCCATCTTCCCCAGAACTCCCGCGGGCCACGGTTTCACTATCATCGCAAAGATCAAACCGGGCACGGAAGACGAAATCCGACAGTACGGAAATAAACTAGAAAATGCGTTGGCCGGCGATCCCCACATTCTTGCCCCCCTCCAGTTGCACTACCTTCGGTGGGTTCTTTTTAACATCGGTCCAGACAAGTACTTCATGTATCAGGGAATCTTCGACACCGACTTCGACAAGTACACCGAGGACGCCGTGGAACTGTTTACTCAGACGGGTATCAATACTATTTTCGAGAAGCTCGAAGGATTTCCCATGGATTGGAAGACCAATGTTCCGGCGTTCATCGAATTCCTCCGCGAACACCAGTGCCCGAGCTTTTTGGAATACGGTGAATATCCTTATGTTACTGCCGTCGAAATCAAGAAGGCGTTGAGGTTGAAGGAAGACTTTTCCGACATGCTCGACCAGATGCAGTAGGGAGATTGTGGTTGTGGAGAGCACAGTCCTTGAACTCGACGACATCCAGCATTTCCTGATTTCACGCCCACCTGCCCTTACCGCACGATACGAATTCTTGATGTTTCACCAACCGGCCTGTGGACGCGCGTGGCTGAAGGGCATTCTCGATAAGGTAGGAACGGCGAAAAAGGTCGGATCCAACGAACTAGATTCCAGGTGGGTAACTATCGCTTTCACTTGGAATGGTCTGCGGGCCCTCGGTGTCAATGAGACGTCGTTGGTGACCTTTCCCGAAGAGTTCCGTCAAGGCATGGCAGCACGAGCTGAGATCCTTGGCACAACCGGCGCCAACCATCCCGAACATTGGGTCGGGAGCCTTGGCAGTCCTGATCTCCACGCCATTGTCGTGCTGTTCGCCCGCAACCTTGCAGAACGCGAGCGAAGCATACGAGAGCACAGAAAGTATCTCTTCGAATGTCACGGCGTAGAGGTCCTGTCCTTTTTGGATTTGGAAGCCATCCCGCCGTTTAATTACGCTCACGAACATTTTGGTTACCGCGATCGGCTATCGCAACCGGCGATTGACGGAACGGGCGACGTACCCACACCCGGTTCGGGACCACCAATCAAAGCGGGCGAGTTTTTCCTCGGTTACCCCGACGAAAGCGGTACTCGACCAGCATTGCCCCAGCCCGAGGTGCTCTCACGTAACGGCAGCTACTTGGCCTACCTCAGATTGGAAGAGCACGTGGGTGCCTTTCGCGATTTTCTTCGAGAACATGGCGACACAGCTGACGACCAGGAACTGATCGCTGCCAAACTAATGGGGCGCTGGCGCAGCGGAGCTCCGCTAACGCTAAGGACGGACAAAGATGATCCCGCCTTAGGCGCCGACATGCAACGCACCAATGACTTCAACTATGGAACGATGGATCCTTACGGTTATGGCTGTCCGGTGGGCTCACATATTCGGCGTATGAACCCGCGCGATACAGCCGAAAATATGCAGCGACGAAAGATGATCCGGCGAGGAGGCACCTACGGCCCCCCGCTACCGGAAGGCGCGCCGGAAGATGGCGTGGAGCGTGGAATTGCCGCATTCGTCGGATGCGCAAGCCTTGTACGCCAGTTTGAATTTGCCATGAACGTGTGGGTAAACGATCCCAAGTTCAAGGATCTCAAAAACGAGCGCGATCCTTTCGTCGGTACTCAGGACGGCACGTTCGACATGACGCTTCCGAAGCGGCCAATTCGAAAGAAAATCAAAGGCCTACCAGCTTTTACCACGGTGCGAGGAGGGGCTTACTTTTTCCTGCCGGGCATGAAGGCACTTCGGTATCTTGCGACACTCGAGGATGGGAGCTAGGCTTCAAACGTCACTACAAGAATAAAGACAAAGAAGAGCAGGATGATTGCGATGAGCAAATTGAAATCAGCACCACGGACTTACAACCAGACCCAAGTGCCGCGTAAGTACACTTCTGGCAAAAGACGATTCAGCATTTATTGGACATGGAGTTATCCCTGGGAGGCCAATCGAGACATAACTGAACTCGACAATCGCTTCTCGACCATGACTGAGGTTCGCCGGGTAGGGTGGCCTGATTACGAGTCAATCGAGTATTCGGAAAAGATGTTTCTGCAAGGTATTGCAGGAACGCTGGAGCTATTTCACCTATCTCTCCTGAAGTTCCAGACTCTGGTGGGAGAGGTCACAGAGCATCCTGTTGCGGTCTACCAGCGCATTGATCAGGCGGGCCAGAAATTGCCGCTGGACGAACGAGTACTCTCAGACACTGACACTTTGATGGTATTTGGGCTGGACCACATGGTTACGGAACAAGAAGCTTCTTCGGAGGAAGTCGAAGCAGTTAGAGAGTTCCTCGCCCGGGAAGGGACTTGTTTGATTCTGGGGCCGCACCATGATGTAGGGATCTCATCCGACCTCAAGGAACGCGATATGGAATATGCCCACCACGGCGACCCACTGGTGCCGCGTCAGCAACGCTTTGGCAGGTACACGCGGTCCCTCATGAAAGGGTTGGACACTCCCGTCGAGAATCGCTACGGTCTGCGTCCCGCGGTAGTCAAAGGGACCAATCAGATTGCTCCGCTGACCACTATGAAAGATTTCGACCCTAAGGGTTGGCTCAACGGGGTCACAACCTTCAATTTCCATCCCCACTTACCTCACTATGCCGTGATCACTGAAGACCAGAAGTTTATTCATGTTCTGGCAAGACAACCGATTGATATGTCCCATCCGCATCCTTTCACGGAAGCGGGAAACCGGGAATTCAATATGCTTCTCTGGATGCCGCCGAATGGCAATCGCGCAGGCGACATTCTGTTTGCCGACTCGACAATATTCACTACATTGTTTGGTGGCGATCAATCGCTAGAGAATTTCTGGAACAACCTTGCGAATACGCGAATGGCCAGGCGGATTCACACCCAGAAGCCGGAACATCGTACTCGTGTTGCATGAAGTCCACGTGTGGGACTGGGTTGAGCGGGTGGGCACCTTCACGTGTGGTCTGCAGGGGCAAAAGCATGGAAGAGAATGCGGATATATCTGGCTTGTTTAGTTCGTTTCGGCGTGACAATCTGCGTGTTTGTTGGGTGTGGTCATGCCCAAGTTAGGGGTGTATACCCGCTCGGGATGAGCGCTACCAACGCCGGAGTCACACCCGAATCAGGATTCACCTATTCAAACGCTTTCCTCTTCTATTCGCGCGACCAACTGAAAAGTCCAGACGGACAAGTCGTCGCTACCGGGCAACAGTCCGTATTGATGGACATGAACAGTTTCGTCTGGGTGAGCAAGAAGAAGATCAAGGCGCTGGGGGGTGCCATATTCTCTGCTGCAGCGACGCTGCCAATAGCCAACAATTCGTTAAGCTCAACCGTTCAGGGCGCAGTCAGTGGCGGAGGCGGATTCGCGGACTCCTACTATCAGCCCTGCATCCTTGGCTGGCGGAAGAGTCGCGCCGACGTTCGGGTTATCTACGGATTTCTGGCGCCGACAGGCAGATTCAACACTGGCACATCCAACAACGTTGGCTCCGGTTATTGGACTTCAGTCCTTGCGGCGGGCGAAACACTTTACCTGACCCAGAACAGAAAGACCTTTCTCTCAGCTTTCCAGATGTACGAGTTTCACGGGATTCAGCGGGGCACCCACATTCATCCAGGTCAGACTCTCGATCTCGACTACTCCCTGACACAGGTATTTCCGTTGCCAAACGACATACGCCTGCAGCTAGGGTTGGCCGGCTACGAATCGTGGCAAACGACGAATAAGACCGGGCCAACCATCACACTGGAAGAAGCCGCAGCACATTACCGGGTGAATGCCCTTGGCGTCGCGTCGAACGTGATTTTACCAGGGCGGAAGGTAACCCTGAGCCTGAAGTATTTTAAGGAATTCTCAGACAGGTCAACCTTTCAAGGGTACTCACTACAGATTTCAGGCGCGATCACCTTCTAGCGCTTCGCCAACAGATTAGAATGCTAACTTTATGAGCCAATCTACTATCTGCTTCAGTGGAACCATGGTCAGAGCCAGCGGCAACAACGGTATAACCAAAACGCCGCCCAGTCGTACTACGGCGTCCTTGCCAAACGGAAGCACGCTCATATCGCTAATTGATTTGAATGCGTTGCCCAAGTCAGCCAACGATTGAATATCAGGCGTACCGAGGAGCGGCTCGGTTTCGAGTGATGTGTGCTGAACCCACTTCTGTCGAAAGTCATTGACGTAATCACTGGCTAAAATGCCATACTCTCGGATTGCCACTCGCCGCGCCTTCTCCAACTGCACGATAAAAAGGCTCAAGGGCGTAAGCACTAACAGGAAAAGAAACAAGAGCGACCCCAGTATTTCCATCCTGAACGTGAGCAGCGTTGCACCTGCATGCAAGATGCGATCGCCAATAAACCCCGCAAGAAATGTCGTGTGTGCCAACAGAACGGGCGTAAATGCAAAGATGCTCGCTGAAAGGAATCCGAGTCCTCCCGCGCGGTCCGGATGGTACAAGTTAAGGTGAAGTGGCAACGCTCTTACCCGCCACAGTAATCGATACCAAAGAAATAGCCTGAAGTACCAGCGAAAGAGGATAAAACGAAAGACTGGCAGGCTCAGGAACTCGTACCAGTATCCGGCTGCGGTTAGATGAGTGCCTCCTCCAGAGTTCACCTCGTACCAGGTCGGAATCTTGAGGGCAAGTTGTTCTTTCCACACCCAATTACCAATGGTAAAACAGAAGACCAACAGCACAGCCTCAAACAGTACTGAATTTCGAAGGCGCATCGTGGAGCTGATGATTTCTGCAAAGCTTGCGCGATCTTCGGGAGCTATGATGTGTCGCTCAAGGAATTGTCTTACGACTACGACGATCCGCTTGTGAGCGATTAACTCGGCTACAATTAACAGGGGAAGCGCCGCTAAGAATCTGCTATGGACTTCCACATCGAGCAGAAAGGGAACGGGCACGCCGCCCAGAGCATGACCTTGTGACAGGGAAAGCAATAGCAAGGGGAGCCAACAGGCCAGAGAGAGAATCACCGCTCTTCGGCGCACTAGACCGAGAGGCGGCGTCGAGAGCCGAGCGCGAAGGTAAAGGTTATATAACGGACCGCCCAGTACGAGCGACAAGTCATCGTCATCCTCGAGTATATCGTAGCTTCGACCTGGCTTTGCGAGTTCTTCTTTGGTAGGCATCGGCCACGCTGAAGTGTTTGCTGAATGTGCTTCTCTATCCAGACAGACAATCTCTTCTCAGTTTTCGCTCATCTCCATAATGCGATTTCTCAGTATGGAGACACACTGGCAAAAGTGGCAGCTACATCCTCGTTGCTCTTGCCGTACATTTGTGCGCTACGAAAGGCCAGAACCGTCACGTTCAAAGTGAACACAAGTAGCGGCCAATGACCAAGTGAAGCAGAGCTTCACCGCCTTGCGTGCTCGCTTGAACTCCTCAGAGAGCAAACATGTCGCACAATCACAGCACCAAAACACCTATTTACCTCCCGCGACGCTATTACCTGCTGTGTGGGCTAGTGCTGGTTCTGTGCGGGTGCGCGTCGCGTTCGACGAAAAAGACTTCCTCCATCAAGAGCGCCAAAAATGTTGAAGTCTCCGCCGCGGAACTCAGCTACCGGAGCCAGTCCCTCTTGGCACTCTATTCGTCTGAGATTGAAGGGGCTGCCGACAAGATCATTCTTGACTCACCATCACCCCTGGCCCGAAGGGAGGCGTTAATGTGGAAAGCCGACGCGATTCCGGTTCTCCAAATATCTATGCTGAACACCGACCCTGTAGCAGCAGTCGTTGATACCTGGGCTTTCATTTTTCAACTGAACGCTTATTTGGACCAGCCGATAATGAAAAACCAATTCGGAGTGTTCCTGCCCGTCGTCGCGGATGCACTCCACAAAATGGATGCCCAGATGGAACAATTGGTCCTAACAGCTGCACCCGCAGCCAATATTCCTGATCTTAGGCGGAGAATTGGTGCATGGGCTGATGCGCATCCAATCCAAACGGGTTTAGGTGGCCGCACATCAGCCGACGTCGACTTGATAAAACAGACAGGCCAAGGGGACTTAGGAGCCCTGGCTTCTATCAAGGCACTGCAGGAGGGCTTGGGCGACATTACGGCACGCTTGAATAGTTATAATACTTACCTTCCCAAACAAGCTCGCTGGCAGGCTGAACTGCTCGTCGGCGATCTCGCTCGCAATCCCCAGCTTGGCGCTGCTATATCCAATTTCGCGGTTTTGACCCAGGCACTCAACAAGACCTCAAGCAATCTGGATCGAGTGCCCGAACTGGCAACGAGGGCGCGAGAAGTTGCCCTGGCCGATATTAACGGCCAGCGCTTAGCCGCTCAATCATTCTTCAGAGAAGAGCGCTTGCAAACAATCGACGCGTTGACACAGGAAAGAATCAATGCATTAGCGGATCTGCGTATGCAACGGTTGGCCGCAACTGCTGATCTTCGCGGGGAGCGGCAGATCGTTCTCGATGCCGTTCACCAGGAAGAAGCTAATGCCGTAAGCGATCTGCACAGGCTCAGCCAGCAAACCCTTAATGATGTCGACAAACGATCGCGTCGAATAGTAGATCATTTCTTTTGGCGAGTCTTCGAACTCGTGCTACTGACACTGGGTATATCTTTCTTGCTGGCGTGGATTCTCTTGCGCCAATTTACCTCAAAAAGATTATCCCATCGCGAACATTCTCGGCTTGCCGCTTGAGTCGCGGCAAAGATCCTTGCTAGAAATGCATCTGTTAGGTAATAACGGAGCGTCCCACAAATTCTCCCTCACCGCACGACGCAAACTTCCGTGAATCTTTGATGGAATAACTTCGCTGTCATTTTTGCCAGTCGCCTTAGTTGTCCCAGCAAACTATTTTTTCAAGAGACAGGATAACAGGTCCGATTACCGAAAGATGACCTCGTCGAGTTTACTTATTACGGAAAGGGACGCGGCGCGCCAATGTAATGGGAAGGAGCCAAATAAAATGAAGTTAGATTTCTGGCATGTGCGTTGGCTATTTAGTTTAGTGATTGGGCTTGTTCTCTGTGTCGGCGTTGGAGCCGCTCAAGCTCAATCCGACATCAACATCACGACTGCCTTGCTGAACGCGGAAAACGACCCGAGCAAAAACACGTCTCCGTCATCGAGCGCGATCCCGCAGGATGCCGGGCCGCCTGCACCCCCAGAATCGCCGCCAACGAAGCCAGAGTTTGAAATTTATGGGTTTGCGATGCTCGACATGGGCTACGACGCTGGACAGACGGATCCCGCGTGGTTCGATGTTGAGCGACCCACCAAGCTGCCAGCCTTCCACGACGAGTTCGGTCATGACGGCAATTTCTACGCCGGAGTACGGCAATCGCGCTTTGGGGTAAAGAGCAAAGTGCCTACGAAACTTGGTGACCTGAAAACGGTGTTCGAGTTCGAGCTCTTCGGCGTCGGCGTAGATGCGAGCCAGACTACGTTTCGTTTACGCCATGCCTACGGGGAGCTTGGTCAGTTCCTCGCGGGGCAGACGTGGAGCCCGTTCATGGATCCGGATGTTTTTCCGAACTCCATTGAGTACTGGGGCCCGAGCGGAATGGTCTTCTTCCGCAATGTACAACTCCGATGGCAGCCGGTTCACAACGAAAACCACCAGGTGATGATTGCGCTGGAGCGGCCCGGCGCCAGCGCCGATTTGGGCGCGGTCGCAGATCGCGACATACTTCAAGGCGTCAAGTTCCGCTTCCCTGCTCCGGACCTCTCTGGCCGTGTGCGCTACGGCGGTAAGCGCACTTATCTCCAGATGGCGGGCATGGTTCGATATATCGCTTGGAATGATAGCGCCCCAACCGCACTGACAAATCTTACCGGCCACACTTTTGGATGGGGGGCACATGTCAGCTCTAACATCGGCGTAGGCGCGAAAGATGCTTTTAAATGGAGCGTCATCTACGGCCACGGTGTCGAGAACTATATGAACGACGCCCCGGTTGACATCGCACCGAAGCTCACTACGAATATTCGCCGGCCCATTACTGGCGACCCCTTGCCAGTTTTAGGAGTCGTAGCGTTTTACGACCGCTACTGGAGTGAGAAGTGGAGTACCAGCATTGGATATTCGCTGATAAACATTACTGACGTTCCCTTGCAGCTACCGGACTCTTTTCGTCGCGGCCAATATGGACTCGTCAATTTGCTGTACTACCCGGTGAAAGACATGATGGTGGGCGGCGAATTCCAATGGGGGCGCCGCGAGAACTTCAGGGATGGCTGGTCTTTCAACGATTACCGCGTGCAATTGTCAGCCAGGTACAACTTTTCGTTCAAACGTGGAGGTTCCTAGTGAAACCCGGCATTTCCAGACGGAAAACACAACGGCCCAATCCCAGTGTGCGTTTGGCTCTGATGAGGCTGGCCCGATCCGCGACTGCGTTAACACTGCTTCTGGTTCTTGTCGCTGGGTCGTCGTGGTCCCAAGAAGCGCAGACTTCTCCGAGTAAACCTCGGGTGGAAAAAGACCTCCTGGGGGAAAAGGAAATCCCTGCCAATGCCTATTACGGAGTACAGACCGCGAGAGCACTGGAGAATTTCCAACTCTCCGGAGTCTTGATCAATCACTATCCAGGCTTCGTGGAGGCATGGGCAATCGTAAAGCTGGCAGCGGCCCAGGCCAATACCGACGTTGGCGCAATGAAGCCGGATCGACTGGCTGCAATCCAGAAGGCCTCTGACGAAATTCTAGCCGGTAAGTATCACGATCAATTTCTCGTCGATTGGTATCAGGGAGGCGCTGGCACATCCACCAACATGAATGCCAACGAAGTACTCGCCAATGTTGGACTCGAAGCAACAGGTCACGCCAAGGGCGAGTACCAGTTCCTTGAGCCTCATGACGACCTGAACATGTCGCAATCCACGAACGATTCTTATCCCACCGCGATCAAGGTAGCGATACTACTGCGAAACGACAAGTTGATCGAACAACTAAAGATGCTTTCCGCATCTTTCCGTACAAAAGGCCAGGCCTATCTCGAGATTGTGAAGATGGGGCGCACCGAGATGCAAGATGCGGTTCCCATGACAGTCGGCCAGGAGTTCCACGCTTTTGCCGCATCGCTCGACGGAGAAATACAAGAGTTACAAGATGCGGAAAAATCCTTGTACGTGGTAAACATGGGCGCCACAGCCATCGGTACCGGAATCAACGTTCCTAAGGGCTATCCCGAAAGGTGCGCACAGCACTTGGCGGAACTCACCCACAAGCCGATTGTGCCTGCGTCTGACATGCTGGCTGCTACCTGGGACCAGCAAGGGTTTGTGGTCTATTCTGCTGCGCTGAAGAGTTTGGCAATCAAGCTCTCGAAGATATCTAGCGACCTTATCTTGCTTACTTCGGGTCCGCGTGCAGGGTTATCCGAAATCAATTTGCCAGCTTTGCAACCCGGTTCTTCAATAATGCCGGGCAAAGTCAATCCGGTGGTCCCCGAGGTCATGAACCTGGTCTCCTTTCGTGTGATGGGTAATGACTACGTTACAACGCTGGCAGCTCACAGTGGTCAGCTCCAGCTCAACGCGTATGAGCCAGTCGAAGGCTTGTCGATACTGGAATCACAGGATCTGCTTTATCACACATCGATGCTTTTCCGCACGAAGTGCATCGACGGCATCGCCATAAATGAGAAGGTCCTCGCTCATTACATGGAGACGACCGTGGGCATCGTCACGGCACTCAATCCTGTTTTAGGTTACGACAAGGCCACCGAACTGGCGAACGAAGCCTATAAAAGCGGCAAGGGCGTACTCGAGATCATACGGGAAAAGAAACTTCTTACCGAGCAGCAAATAAAAGACTTGCTCGATCCTGTCAAACTCACCGGGCTGGATAAGGCGAAATATACGAACAAGTAGCAGCAGTGGAGACAAGGAATCTCTGAAAGGAAGTCTTATGAAGCGATTTTGCAGAAGTTGGATTTCGTTTCTGCTGTTTGTTCTCGCCTCGTATGAGGCTGTTATTGGCCAAGGCAAGAAACCTAACATCGTGATTTTGGCCACAGGCGGTACGATCGCTGGCGCCGCCGCCAGTGGCACGCAATCAGCTTATACGTCCGGGGCGGTAACGATTGATGCTATGTTGGACGCCGTTCCAGGCATCAAGGACCTGGCCAACCTCAAGGGCGAGCAGATATCCAATGTCGGGTCGCAAGACATGTCCTTCGAGATTATGCTCAAGTTGGCAAAACGCATCAATGAATTGCTACCCACAAATGATGTTGATGGCATCGTCATTACACATGGCACAGACACCATGGAAGAGACTGCCTACTTCCTCAACCTAACTGTGAAAAGCGACAAACCGGTAGTTATGGTCGGATCCATGCGTCCATCAACCGCCGTTAGCGCCGACGGTCCTTTGAACCTTTATAACGCAGTCGCCGTCGCCGCCGATCCGAATTCAGGAGGTCGCGGAGTACTGGTTGTTATGAATGACTGGATCCACGCTGCACATTCTTTGACCAAAACCAGCACAACTGCGGTACAGACCTTCATGTCGCCGTTACGCGGCCTCGTGGGGGTAACTGCTTATGGCAAAGATGACTTCTACAACAATCCGCCGTGGAAGCACACCACCGGAAGCGAGTTCGATGTATCAAACGTTACCAAGCTGCCGCGAGTAGACGTCGTTTTCGGATCCGTAGACATGTCGCCGGACTTAATCGATGCCAGCGTGAACAATGGCGCTAAGGGAATCGTCATCGCCGGAGTTGGTAACGGCAACATGAATCAAGTCTCGGTGGACGCTGCGGCAAGGGCCGCTAAGAAGGGAGTGGTCGTGGTGCGTAGCAGCCGTGTCCCCACGGGATTGGTTGGACGCAACGTGGAAATTAAGGACGACGAGCTTGGTTTCGTTGCTTCAGATGAACTGAACCCGCAGAAGTCACGGATTCTGCTAATGCTGGCACTCCTGAAACCCCGCTCGGTTGCGCAAATTCAGGAGCTTTTTGCCACGTATTGAATACAGATGAGCTGAGACACCCATGCCAATCAGCAGAATGAAAAAGGTGCTGCTCACATGTGTAGCGGTAATTGGATCATTGCTGGCGACGGCATTCTCGCGAGCACAGAATTCAGACGGGACGCCCTCTCAACAGTCGCAGAAAAAGAACAAAGCGACTAAGAATGCTCCCGATCCAACAATCGAAACGGATATCGATGCAACGGAAGCTCAAGAAGCACCCAAGCGCCAGCTTGTCCGTTGGAACGAGTACCAGGGTCCGCACTTCACCGTTCGGGCTGGGGCCGGCTTCTTATATGAGGTGGCGGGGTTCGCACAGGATCAACAAAGCAAGGAACAGTTCTCGCTCGGATTTAAGCACAAGGTTCGTGATTTTCGATTTCTTCTCGCGGGAAAGTTTCCGAGTTCGAAAAGGTCGGTCACGTGGAGTGCTGGACTCATGTATGACGCTCCTACTAATTCCTGGTTAGTCCGGCAAAGCGGGGTCATGATCGCCTTCCCAGAACTATTGGGGCACTTGTTCATCGGCCGATCGAAGGAAGGCTTCTCTCTGAATAAGGTGATGACTGGCTACGATGGCTGGACGATGGAGAGAGCCACGATGAACGATGCGACGGTTCCATTACTAGCCGACGGAATCAAATGGCTCGGCTATTACCCGAAGCACGGGATTCTGTGGAACCTTGGGTACTTCAACGACATTTTCTCAAAGGGGCAGTCATTCTCGTCCTACTCGAGCCAGGAAGTCGCAAGGATTGCGTGGCTGCCGATCCGTTCCGTGTCAGACACGCACAGCTTGCTTCACGTAGGCATAAATTTGCGATACGGAAAGCCGGCTGAGAACAAGCTCCAACTGCGGTCACGCCCTGAAGCTTCTCCCGCACCCTATTTTGTCGATACCGGTAAGTTCGCGGCGACCTCAACCTTCATGGCTGGCCCCGAGGTCTATTACCGACGCCGTAGTTGGCTGTTCGGGAGCGAATACTGGATTCAAAAGGTTGATTCCCCTTCAACGCATCATCCCTTATTTAATGGAGGCGATGTAGCCGCGACCTGGATCATCACGGGGGAGACACGTACCTACAACACGGTAGGTGGATTTTTCAGGGCCGTGTCGCCTGCCAGACCGGTGTTCCAGGGAGGACCGGGCGCATGGGAGCTAGTGAGCCGATATTCGCACATCAATCTCGACAGCGGAACCTTAAGCGGTGGCAGGTTCGGCAGATTCACCGAGCAACTCAACTGGTATCTGTCTGACAACGTGCGCTTGGAATTCAACTACGGTTACGGACACCTGGATCGATTCGACCTCAGAGGTAACACTCAGTTCTTTCAAAGCCGCATTCAACTGCAGCTCTGAATAACTTAGTCTCAACCTTCGGGACCTGAGCATTTGGCATTTAGTTAGGAGATTACAAATGAAATCTGTAAACCTGAAGCACAATGCGGCGCTTGCGCTGGTGGCACTGCTGATGTGCGCCGGCACTCGCGTAGTCTTTACCCAGACTGGTACCCAGCGTAGCCCCGTGGCGCCTTCCCGCGACCAGGTGCAATCGGTGATCAACCAGGCATATCAGAAATTCAAAGGCGACACTGAGGGCAAGAATGCTGATTACATTCCAGCGCTCGCCCAAGTTGACTCAAAGTTGTACGGCGTTGTCGCCATAACTACCGACGGTCAAATTGTCTCAGATGGTGACATTGACCAGGCATTCTCCATTCAGTCGATTTCCAAGGTGTTTAGCTTGGCTTTGGCCATGGAAGAACTCGGCCCCGATCAGGTGTTCGCGAAAGTAGGATCCGAGCCAACTGGGCGGCCGTTCAATTCTGTGGAGGCAGTAGCTGATATGCCTACCCACACGGGAAACCCCTTCGTCAACGCGGGCGCTATTGCCACGGTCAGTTTGATACAGGCGCCGAGCGCTGACGCAAAATGGGAGAAAATCCTCAATTTCTATAGTAAAGCGGCGGGAGAGAAACTGTCGCTACTGCAGGACGTTTATAAGTCAGAAGCAGCGACGAATACCGGCAATCGCGCATTGGCCGCTCTTCTACTCAAATACGAACGAATCTACGCCGACCCCCTTGAATCGGTTGACGTTTACACCAAACAGTGCTCGGTTGGTGTGACTGCCAAGCAGTTGGCGGTAATGGGAGCGACTCTGGCCAACGGCGGAGTAAACCCGATCACCCACGAACAGGTGATGAAAAAGGAAAACGTACCCGAGATTCTCGCCGCAATGACCGTAGCCGGTCTCTATGACGGCTCGGGTGGATGGGCCTGGCACGTAGGCTTGCCTGCAAAGAGCGGCGTGGGTGGAGGGATCGTCGCTGTGGTTCCAGGTAAAGGCGCAATCGCCGTTTTTGCCCCACCTCTTGATGAAGCCGGTAACAGCGTGAAGGCCCAGAAAACGATCACCTATGTGGCAGACAAGCTCGGTATCAACTTGTTTTCACCGCGGTCTGTGGGATTGAAGTGATCGCGCCCGCGTAGCCGTGGTCCAGAGATCATCCAGGGAGTAAATCGTCCCTTATGAAAACTCGACATTTCAGTTGGGCCTTGATCCTTCTAGCCGCTGCTGCTGCTGCTGCACACGCGCAGCAGTCCACGAATGAGGCATCCGATCACAATAATAGAACAGATACTTTGAAGGCCATCGATAACTTACTTGAGCAGAACCGTCAACTGGAAAAGCAACACCATCAATTGATGGAACAGATCAAAGTACTGCGTGATGCTGTGGCTCAGGATACAAACGTGAGCAAGCAAGCCGCTAAACCTGCCTCCGCTCAAACCACTGCTGACGTAAAGCTGGAACAGACCGGGCAATCCTCCAGCCAAACTCAGAGCGCACAATCCTCAACCCAAGGTCAGACGGCGCAATCCTCGGGCCAAAACCCAAGCAAAGCTGATGATAAGACGCAACTCCCGCAGGCCTCGGAAGGAAATTCCGTCATTTTCGGAGAATTCAATCCCGGCCGCGGATTTACCGTTGGAAGGAGCGAATACGGCGAACTGAATCTCAGCGGCTATATGGCTACAAGATTTCTAGACCAGATGCCAGCCCAGCAAACGGCCTTCGATCACTTGGGCCGTCCGATCCAAGTAACTCCTCGCAAAGATTTTCAGTTCCATCGGGTCATGTTGTTCTCACAAGGATGGCTGTTCAGCCCCAAGTTTCAATACTCTACATTCCTTTGGACAGTACAGGACACGAACCAGGTAGCCGTGGGTGGTGCCCTCTATTACAACTTTGGAAACCTTATGACGCTCGGATTGGGCTGGAACGCCTATCCTGGTACACAATCACTACAGGGTTCTCATCCTTATTGGGAATCCTATGATCGCGTAATGGCGGATGAATTCTTCCGGCCCTACTTCTCGCAAGGTATCTTCGCAAAGGGGAATCTGCTGCCGAAACTTGAGTACAGATGGATGTTCGGAAACAACAATAGCAACCTGGACGTACCCGCCGTCAAGCTTGACCGAAATCTCTCAGCCGGCGGCGCGTTAACGTGGTACCCAACGACTGGTGAATTTGGCCCAAGGGGAGCTTTTGGCGACTACGAGAATCACCAGAATCTTGCGACCCGCTTCAATCTGGCCTATACGTACAGCCCCGAGGACCGCCAGGCGGCGGTCGGTACTTCATCGGGCATCAACACAACCCTTCGCCTGAGTGACAGTCTCAATGTATTCGATACGGGCGCCCTCGCTCCGGGGGTGACGGTCGAAAGAACGCATTATCAGATGGTTTCTGCAGCCGCGGCAATTAAATATCACGGTTTGTGGATTCAGGGTGAAGGCTACGGAAGGTTACTGGATCATTTTATTGCGGATGGGAAGCTGCCGGTGAACGAAGTCCGAGATTCTGGGTTCTACGTTCAGGTTGCAGACATGATCGTGCCCAAAAGATTCGAACTCTATGGGGGCACCTCGTATATTTTCGGTCAGTATGGGAATTCCAAAGAGTTTATCGTCGGAACTAATTACTATCCCTGGGACACACGGAACCTCCGGCTGAACACTCAGGTGATCAATGCCGATCACTCCCCTGTTAATAGCACCTTCGGCTTCTATGTCGGTCAGCAAACCGGACCGATTTTCTCCATTGGCATGACCGCGCTTTACTGAGAAACCGGAAATCCTTGAGAGATATCGACGTGCTCGAGGCCTAAGAAATCAGGAGACCGGAGATGAACAAGGTTAGCACCGCAGCGGCGAAAACGAGATGGGCGAGAGCTTCGCACAATAAAAGCACTTTTGCCCTTAATTATTTGGGGAAAGCGGACATTGACTCCGGTGCATTGTTCGGCCTGTTAGTTGTTGCAGTTGCAGTCTTCCATTCATGGCGTATTCTGCGCCCGGAGGCAGGTGAATGGCTACCGTGACCAGCGCGACCAACGCGACCAGCAGCCCACCGGCTATGATCCAGACACTAATTGACGCCCACATCAACGGCTTCAACAGCCACGACAACGATCTTTTCCTCAGTGCTTTCGGGGACGCCGCAATCATCATCGACGGCATTGCGCCCTATCGCTGGTTGAACCCAAATGCTCCGGCCAATTGGCTCGACGACGTAGCGAAATGGCGTGAGAACCTTGGCGTGACCTCCGAACACTTGTCCTACGAGATGGGCTTCTGGAATGTCGAGGGCTCGTCCGCATATGCTGTTATATCGGGGACTCTCACTGTCACGATTAAGGGCCAGTCCGTCGTTCGGACTGGTGCCCTCGCGTACACGTTCGCAAAGCGTGCCGGCGTCTGGAAGATTGAGGCGCAGGCTTGGGGCCGCACGTCGTAGCCTGCGTTTATGGGCGGTGGATGAAACTCTTGTGCAGCACCCGGTTAATTTGCACAACCCGATGGAGGCGGTGTTCAGTGCGATGCCGCGCAGTACAGCAGTTTGCCAGGTGTGTGGTCGCTGTCCTGCTCACCTGGTGTAACCTTGTATCGGCCCAATCCAGTAAAGCGCAGGACCAGTTTGAGCTTAATGATTCCCATTTCCATCTGACCAACTACGTTCAAGAGGGCACAGATATTCATAAGTTTCTTGAAATCATGGGAACGAAAGTGGGGCGCGTCGCAATATTCGGTATTCCGCTGCAGCAGCAATGGTCGTATAGAGTCGATGGCGATCGTGCTCCGACCTACTATTTAAATACGGACGCTCCGCTGTACTACTACTCATTTACCGACGCTTGGATCGCTATGGCCTACAAGTCTCTCAGCAAAGAAGAGCGGGTCCGCTTCGATCCGATGATCACTGGCTTCAATCCGACAGATATGTACGCAACGGAACACATCCGGCGTGTGCTTCAGACGTTTCCCGGTGTGTTTTCGGGTATCGGTGAGTTCTCGATTCATAAGGAGTTCGTGTCGGCTAAGATCGCTGGAGAAACCGCAAGCCTTCAAGACCCCGCCCTTGACAGGATTCTTGATTTTGCCGCAGAGGTCGGGCTCGTCGTACTAATCCACAATGACATGGATGTTCCCTTTGCCAAAGAAAAATCGCAACCCGCGTACCTGGACGAAATGAAAGCTCTGTTCAGAAGACACCGGAACACGACCATAATTTGGGCGCATACTGGCATGGGGCGGATAGTTCGGCCGGTCAACAATCACGCTACAAATATTGCGGAGATCATCAGTGATCCAGAGTTCAGTCACGTTTACTTTGATATCTCCTGGAATGAGGTCGCAAAGTACATCGTCTCAACTCCCGAATCGACCAGGATAGCCGCCGATTTAATCAACCGGTACCCGGACCGCTTCCTCTTCGGGACGGACGAAGTGGCGCCGTCAGACCAGCAAACGTATCTCAGGGTGTACTACCAGTATGGCCCGCTATGGAAGCTGCTAGACAATGACGCGAGCGAAAAGGTGCGTAAAGGAAACTACGAGCGTATTTTCGACGCAGCCCGGACGAAGGTACGCGCATGGGAGCGAGCACACCTCAGCGCTCCGAAGTCAGCAACGGTCGCCCCCTAACGGGCGGACGCGCGGGTTTGTGGCCGAGCTTTATCCGGCGGACAAAAAGGCACGTCTTTGAAAATGTTTCTGACTAAGTTCAAGCATTAAGTTTGAGATGCGCACTGTCGATGCTGACAGTGGTTACTTCCTCATTCACTCCTTAGTGTCATCGATGTATGAAAGAGGCCTGAGCTTGGGGTGTTCCCAAGGCTTTTCGGCAGCCTTGTGGAGGTGTGTATGCGGGAGTGGTTCATTTTCATTCTGGTGTGCATGCCGCTTCTCCAATCTCAGGTGCCAGCTTCCAAGTACCAGCCTGGCACCGTCACAGCTGTTGCCACTCATCCGAGTGCGCCAGGAGAGCCGGACAGCAACGTTGCCCGATATGATGTGTCCGTGAAAGTTGGCGATACCGTTTACGTTGTCGTGTACACACCTCCCAATGGCGCAAACGGCGTGGAGTATTCCGCCGGTCTCGGTTTGCTGGTCCTGGTTGGGAGCAACACGTTGACTTTCAATAGCAAGCTTACGGGAACAACGGTAGTTCCCATTGTGCGCCGAGAAACAGTTACTACGGAGCGGGGGCCGGATTGGTCAAAAGCGATGAGTCAATACTTCACTATGAAGCAGCAGCATCTTTCGGAGACTCTGAGGCTTAGTGATGAGCAGCAGATCAAGATCAAGCCAATCCTCGAGCAGGAGGCTGGCGAAGCCGGACAGTTCTTGGGAAATCCTGCCCTGTCTCGTAAGGAGCAAGTGACCCGTTGGGAAAAACTCGTGCGAGCATCGGACGCGAAAATCGAGGCTTTCTTGTCTCAAGTTCAGGTGAAAAAGCTTCGGGAGCTGAGGAAAGAACAGAAGCAGGAGTTCGAGAGAATTGCAGAGGCTGCGATAAAACAGGAGTGACGCAGTTTGCTTTGTCGGCGGCATACCTCAGCCCGGCTTTAGACATTCGCGAAAGAAATTGCCAACGCGCTTGACGACACTTTGATTCTGCGTAGTCTGGCAACCTTGACAGTGGTAGCTATCACTCTGGCGCGCTAAGTTATGTAACCGGTAGAAATGCATCGTGCAGTTTACGCAACACAAATGAGAAGTTCGAAGAGTGGGGGCAATATGAAAAGAAGAAGATTTGGTGTTTTGGTAGTGATGGCCTTGTTTGCAGCCCTTGCCCTCGCCCAGTCCGAGAGTCAGAAAAAAGAGGAAAAGGGCGGGAGCACAGAGCGAGAGCGCGTGAAGGAGTCCGGAGAAGTACTCAAGCAGATCCTCGACGCACCGGACAAGGGCATCCCGAAAAGTGTTTTAGACGGTTCGAAGTGCGTCATCGTACTGCCATCGGTTAAGAAGATGGCGATCGGAATCGGTGGGAGCTATGGGCGCGGGGTCATGACCTGCCGCACCGGCAGCGACTACAAAGGTCCGTGGAGTGCACCAATCATGATGGCGTCCAGCGGCGGAAGCGTCGGGTTCCAGATCGGCGGGCAAGCCACTGACTTCGTGATTATTGTGATGAATGATGGGGGTGCAAAGAGTCTGCTGAACAGCAAAGTCAAACTGGGCGCCGACGCGAGTGTCGCCGCGGGTCCGGTTGGACGCACTGCCGAGGCATCGACCAACGCACGCATGCAGGCCCAAATGCTCTCGTATTCGCGTTCGCAAGGTGTCTTCGGCGGAGTGTCCCTTTCTGGATCGACCTTGCGTCCCGACGGTGATGCCAATGAGAATCTCTATAGCCAAAAGGTTAAACCAGAGGAGATTATTGCCGGCAAGGTACCCATGCCAGCGGAAGCACAGCAATTGATCTTAGATCTGCAGAAATCACAAAGCGCTTCGGCAGAACGCTGAATTGTGGGGTTTAGGGGTCCCAAGAGAACCGGACCGTTGAAAAAAGGGATCGATTCTCGGCTTGTCAAAGCTCCGCTCTCAAACGTGAGCGGAGTAGGCGGGCAACCGGGCGGCAATGACCGTAAAAAGGAAAAGGCATATGCGAAACATCAACAGGCTTCTCCCTGATGCCATGACGGTTTTCCTCTTATTCGTATTGGCGGGAATCGGCACAACCGTTCAGGCTCAGGAACGCATGACGATCCAGGCGACCGCTATGGGGACAAGCACCCAAATGGGCAGGATTTACAGCGTCAACATCCACATCGAGCAATTTTCCACTCAGGATGATCGGAAAGTATTGATCGATGCCTTCACCCGTTCCGGTCAGGACGGACTTGTCGATGCCCTCGAAGACATGAAGTCCAAAGGCCGTGTCCGGTTCGCCAGTGGGGGCGTAGGTAACGACGTTAAGTACATCATCGAATTGCCTTCCGAGAACGGGCGCCGATTCCGTCTCGTTACCGATCGCAACCTTGCTTTTGGTGAAATGTACAACAATACGCGTTCCAAAGAATATAACGTCGGCGCCATCGAGTTGGTACTCACGCCTGATGGGAAGGGTTCCGGCACCGTGTTGCCGGCATGCAAATTGATCGTGGATAAAAAGACTCAGCAGGTCGACATCGAGACCTATCAGAATCCCTGGAAGCTGACTAACATCATGGTCTCCAAAGATTGAAGAGCGGATCTTATTGGCACGATGCCTCATTTGAGTATTGACCGCTCGCCACCAGTGCAGCCAGCGCTTTTCCGCATGCAACCAGGCTCTGATTCAAAGGGTCGTGCTGAAGGGCATCAGTCGCGACATAATTCATCTTTACTCGCATAGCTACGTACTTTTCGCTGAGTTCCTTCATCCGTCGGTGGGCGTTATCGATCAACTGTGCCCCTTGGTGGTCTGCATTGGTGTTTGCGGCAGCCTGCGCGAGCCGCAGATCAGTCGTCGCCTGGCCCTCATAGCGAGCGAGTCCTACCTGTGTTACAGGGTAGCTATTCTCGATTGCACTCGCCAGCGCACTATGCCACTCTCGCAGGGCACTCATTGCCTCGATTCCGGCACGCAAGAAATCGGGCGAAAATCGGTTATCTGGGACAGAGCTTGATGTCGCGGGTTCTGGTGCGGCCGCATTACTCGCCGCCGACAATGTCAAAATCACCTGACTCCCGTTAAAACTAAGCGACCCTTTTGCCGCTCTCGCAAATGCCTCCACTTCAACATACTTTTTGCCGTTCAACTGAACTATCGGAATGCTGCCGCCGCCACTCACAACGAGGGACTGGGTGCTGGTCTGGGAATGTGAAGTCCGTGCCAATACCAGTGTCGCCGCTAATGCCATCAATATGCTGCAACTCCTGTATCTCATTTCGTCTCCTTAGGATTGTGCCTGGAGGATTGCGCCCGGCAAATCCAGCCGGCTTAGCTCTGCACGCGAAACTCGCTCTCCGTGCTGCTGGCATTGTATGTTGGTGTGCGGGACGGACCTCATAGTGGAAGCCCACTTTCTGTCAATGGACCTCACTTCTCTATTTGCCCAGGGAATCGAGGAACAGCCCTATACCGAGTAATCTATGGCAGCTCCAGAGATCATCTCACTGTCGCAACTGACAGCGGCCGGAATGGAAAGTGTTTTCGTTCAATTCGTTGGAAATGATCGCGGGAAATGATCGCGAGTTTGGCGAGTGCCTGCCCGAAAATGCGGATCCAGTGCGAAACGCCATCGCTACAGTCACGGAACGGGCGACTGTTCACCCTTCTTCCGGCGAACAACCCTCACGATCTCGGGCGCGAATTCGCCAAGCCAGTTGATGCCCACACCGACGAAAACCTGAGTGATGGCTGCCTGGTATCCTCGCACCTGCCACGATGGGTTTCCCGGCTGCCACGTTGTGGCGAGGGCGGCTCCAGCAAAAGCTCCAAGATACGGCATAAGCTGCGGCCGCACCGATTCTTCGGTACGGTCGTAGGTTACAAAATTTCGAAGCATGGCATGACGCGTACGGGGCCAGAATCCATCACATCGGCAGCGATCATATCGAGGCTCCCACCCAAGCGCAAAGTTTCCCGCTGAAGTGACCGAGTTCTGAATAACAAACTGAATCTGCCGATCGCCGAGCCGTTTGGCGAACCCTTCAAACCCGTCGCCCCATCCGGGATTACTGTTTGTGATCTGGTCGTGCAATGCAAAAAGAGTTGTCTTGATATAAATGCCCGGGGTCATATAAGTCTGACGTACGTAGAGCTTCAAGCGCTCATCACCGCTCAATGGTCGGAGTGGAACCGTCTTCGGGACATAAGAGCCGTAAAGCCAGTTTACATTGATCTGCTTGTCCGCAGTTTGTGGGTTCATCGGAATATTTTGGGCATAACAGGAACACCTAAGCGCTATTAAGAAAACCGCAACGGCAATGGAGTAAGCCGATAGAAATAGCGCTCGTTGTTGAGCTGGGGGTTCGATCGAAGAAGCGGCGACGCAGGGTTGGTCTACCATTAGTTGTTGGACTTCAAACCGAGCAATGGGCCGGCTAGACTAAGTAGATTGTCCTCCGGATTACTGAGCTAGTGAGCTGGTAAGCCTGACAGTGTATTGTTTTCGACACAAGCTCGAGGCGCAAATGGCAGCTGACCGCGACTCACTTGTTCGACAGGTCTGAACCCAAACCCTGGTTCCCCTGGAACTTTCCTCGGGGCTGGAGGGCCCCGTCAGTACTGACAGTTTCGCCCCTGCGTCGTTCTCCTACGATTACTGGAAGCGCCTGATGCAGGGACAGAAACTGTTGCTGCCTCGGCTGACGGCGATTCAAATAGGGAGACTCCAATATGACCAAATACTTTCTTTGGGTATTCTGGGCTTTACTTGCGACCGGCGCGGCGAGCGCTCAAGATGTTCGTTACAACTTCGACAAAGACACTGACTTTTCCAGGTTCAAGACTTATAAATGGGTAGCTCTCAAAGATGCCGCAAAGGTTGACGATCTGCGTGACAAGCAGATTAAGGAAGCGGTTGACTCAGAACTCGCGACCAAAGGCCTGCAGAAAGTCGATGACGACAGCGCAAATCTGTTTGTTGGGTACCAGGCCGGAATCGGTCAGGAAAAGGAATTTACATCGTACAACTCGAACTGGGGGTATGGAGGGGGTTGGTATCGGGGCGGCTGGTATGGACCAGGCGGGTCTTCGACAACAACCGGACAGACGTCGACAATCTATAAGGGGCAGTTGGTAGTCGATATGTACGATTCAGCGAATCACGATCTGGTCTGGCGCGGACTGGCCACCAAAACCATAGATGTCGATGCTAAGCCGGACAAGCAGGAAAAGAATTTATCAAAAACAGTGAAGAAACTGTTGAAGAATTATCCCCCGGAGAAGAAGTAGACACGCCACTGTGAGCTAAGCCTTTCTCATTTCATTCTGTCGCGGACGTTCAGAAGCACCTGATCTGATGCCTCCAGACGAATCAGACCGGCGCGCGGATATTCAATATCAAGGATGACGTACACAATAATTACCGTCATTAATGCAAAACTGAGTATATGAAGCCAGCTCCGGCGTTGACCGATCGACATTCGATAGCCTACAAGCAGAGCACAAAAGAGAGAGAGACCGAACAACAGCATGTAGACGATGGCAGGCGGATGGACCCTAAGTGCCATCGTGCGGGTGGTGGAGATGTCGATCATGTTATTTAGCGCCGGCAACAGAAGCTTGCCTGCATCAGGATGAGAATGCGGAAGCAGAGTCGCGGGGACGGCTTGCGCCCAAATTTGCTCCTGGAGTCTTTTGGTGTGGGCTATTTCCACTTCGGCGGCCTCCATATCAGGCAACTTACGGTAGGTCTCTTCACGAGAGAGGACATATTGGCGAAACAACTCTCGCAGGCCGGGCTGTACGTCTTGGGGGATTAAGTGCAGCCGCAGGTAAGCCGTCTCAATGCTATTCACTTCCTCCGCTATCAGCATTCTTTTCTCATTGAAACGCGACACCGCTCCAGAGAATGTGAATGCGATCACCAAACCAAAAAGAGCAAAGATGGCACTTTCGATTATGCCAAGGTTGCCCTGGTCACCTTTTGGGTCTTGTTGTCGGCACTTTATTCCGAGCTGTCGCCCAGCTTCTAACAAAATGAGCATTCCGGCTAAGAGCAGCACTGTAAAGAGGAGAGGAGGAACCGGAGGCTTCATAGCTTGATTCTTTCACTCGCCCACGGAGCCTCGGTATTCTAGTGCTGCTTAAATTTGGGTGTCCGCTCTAGCATCCGCGAGAAGAATGGCAAACTGAATCGTTTATTTAATTTTCATCTCGGATCGGCGTCCAAGATTTGTCCGGGTCAAAACGCTGCATCTTCTGAAATTCCACAAGCGAGGCTGGTCCAAGGTCCTTTTGGTACACGATCCCATCATGACTCACGATGAAGGTATTTACGCCCGTCACGCCGTATTCGGCCGGCACCGCCGCTAAAGCGAAGCCCCCGATCATTACCCCCTCAACCACAAAATCCATTTCGCCAAGCGGGGCGGCGGGACCCTGTCCGTTCAGAATCTTAAAGAAGTAGCCGTGGTAGGGGGCAGCGGAGCTCGTGTATCCCTGTTCAATCGCTTGCGCAACGTTCTCGGCAAGAGGCCCTTCCCAATTGCCATCAGAGTCCCGCCATGCCAGGCCATCCTGTTTCCCAGGAGTGCTTATGATGCGTTGGGCATATTGGTGGACTTCATATCCGTTGCGTTTGCGAAACGCATACTCCTCCTGCGCGTCTGTGTAGGTGTGGCAAACGTTGATGGCGTCCAGTTCATTGTGACCAATGCGCCGATACAGAAGTTCCTGTCGTCCAGCGTTAGCATCAAAAAACCATTTGTCACCTTTCTTTACGATGGGCACAGGAAATGGCCAATTTTCGCTTCCGACGAGAAGGAATGCACGGCTCTGGTTCTTCGGATCCAGCGAAACGCTTTTCTTTTCGTGGGCCTCGGCAACGAAGTCCGCGGCACGCTCTCGATCTTGCGGGTACTCACCAGTGAGGACAATGTCGTCGTTGGTCGGCCCAAAAATACGAATTAGTGTGCGCAGATCGAATTTCTCTGCTGCGCTTATCAATGCTGCAGCGGCCTGCTCCGGGTTATCAAAGCTCTCGATGCCTCCGGTCGTCCCTGGCAGCTTGCTTACTGTTGATTGCTGAGCCACGACGAGTATTGCCAAATAGAAGAAAGTCGCCGCGCCGGTAATCCGAATTGGCCGGAAAAACTTTTGGTTCACAGGTGTGGATTTCACACGGTCTTCTCCTTCGCCCCTTTTTTCTTCGTCAAGACCTTCTCACCTGCGGCCACCTCCGGAGCGAGTCCGGCCTGCCATGCTGGAAGAACCACGATTGCTCGCTGCACGAGCACTGGAACCGTTGTAGCTACCACTGCCGCCAAAGGCGTTCTGACCGCCACCGCTAGCTTTCGAGGAATCACGATTTGCAGTGCTGTTTGTCCCGCCCCCGCTGGGTCGGGTTGCCGTATTGCCTCCTGCAGCTGCAGAACTGCTCGGTGTGCTGCCGGACTTTTGATTGACTTGTTGCCGGGCGTTAGCCTGACGATTGGCAGCGTTTTCTCCGCGTGCCGTACCACCATATTGACTCGCGGTTGCCCGGTCCTGGTAAGGTGTGCCCCCGCGATGCTGTGGGTTATGAGCCCAGTTGGTGTTACCAGCGGCATGGCGGTTAACGTTAGCGTTGCGGTTGACATTGACGTTGCGGTTGAAGCTGTTGTAGTTGTTAATCTGAACGTTATTGCGGCCCCAGCCACACCCCCAACCCCAGCCGCCACTCCACATTGCCCCCATGGCAACACCAACCCCAAACGAAATTGCTACTCCAGCGGCGTAGTATCCCGGCGGTGGATAGTAAATTGCTGGGTAGGCGTAGACAGGCGTGCCGTACACGACCACAGGATTGTAAGCAGGTACATAGATAACTTCCGGACTCGCCTGCTCGACCACGATCACCGTCTTGCTCTCCACAACTTTGGTTTCGACCTTTTGTTGCTCATTCGATTTCAAGTTACCTTTATCCTTGGCTTTCTTACGCATGCGCTGCACGGCATCCATTACATCGCTCTGCTGCGCAAGAAATGCGTTGCCAAGATCGGTTGTCCATTGAATGTCGTCGGCTAAACGCTTCACCACATTCGGCAGAGCAGCCAATGCCTGCACACTGGGATCCCAAGGCTCCTTGGCCACTGCTGCAACAAGCTCTTTATCTTTCAGCTTAGAATGTTTCGCAAGCCACTGCTGGAGTTGAATGATTTCAAGAGGATAAGTGGATGCTGCCAAGGTTTGAGCCAGCAACGGATCCGGATAAAGGGCAATAGGCGCTACCAAAGAATCCAGTTGGTCTGGAGCTGTCTTTGCCGCCTTCTGCTCCGTTGATTGGTCTTCCTTCTTTGGTTGTTCGGACTGTGCGAATAAGCGAATTTCTCCGGGCCTAAGTAGTACGATACACAGGGCAATGGCAACTTCTCGTTGTATTTTGCGTAGGAAGCTCAATCGGAAATTAGTTTCTTCGATCACAACTCTCCTCTGCGAAATGATCAGCGCCCCCGTCGAGAATAGTGAGAAAGTTGTTGGCTTATGCGGAATCCTCGCGTGAACTGGTTAGATTGCTACCGAACACACCGCGAGATTGCACAGAATACGGAGATTAGCTGGCGGAACCTCCAGTCAAGACGCCAAACAAAAACGTTTAGAACCGCAACGTAAAGCCTCCCGTGATGTCAAATTCGTGTAAATAGTGACTGTTCCCAACTGTCCAGCATCCACCCCAGAACGGATCACACCAGTATCCGCCATTGGTGGTGGTCAGGTAAGTTGGAGCCCACCTGAACTGACCCCTGAGTCCAAGGTGCTTACTGACGTTGTATTTCGCTCCTGCTCCCAGCGCGTAGGCAAACCGTGTTGATCCTTTGACGCCACTAGTGCTGGCATCGAGTACATTCGCACCGAGACCAAAAAAGACAAAGGGTCTCATTCTTGCCTCTTTGGATGTCAAATGAAACAGGAAATCTCCCATGTACTGGTTCTGGTCTAAAGAAAAGAGTTTAACGCTCGAAATGCCCGCGATTGATTGGCCGCGCGTGTCAGCGCTGTTGTGATTCCATTGGAACTCAACACCATAGTGCTCACCGAGCAAGTATCCGGTCGTAATGCCGTAATTCACCCCGTTCGCAACCTCAATACGATGAAATAAGGAGGTAGACAGGTCATATCCCCCATTGATCTGACCGCCGACCTGTCCTGTGATTTCGAAGTTTTGCGCGGCCCAGGACGCTTCTTGCGCGACCGCGGGTGTAACGACACTGCCTACGATCAACATCAAGACAATCTTTACTAGTTTCATGATCTCACTCCTGTTCGACAATGATTCTCGCGGATTGAATACATCAAGAAAGCTGTCAAGATTGCCAGACCTGAGAATATCCTGTGGTTATAGACTCGGACAGCAACCGAGCCCGTTGCTTGCATAGTGTTATACCAACTAGTGGTCTCAACACTTCTGGTGTACTCTGCCTTTCAGTAACGCATATATTGTCACTGCAGTGAACAGAGTGCTCACTAGCAAAAGCGCGTTTACGGCCCATTTCATTTGTTGCCTTCCTTTCTCTGCCAGACGTGAGTCCAAAAGAGGCACTCTCATGCTTTTTAGCAAGTTGAGCGCGAGTGGTAGAAGCTGCAGGAAGGAAGGCGCTGTTGCAAACAACAGCTCAGCATGCAAGGCGGCCTGTTTGAAGTGTCAGTGTTTTCTGTTCTGAAATGCTCCTAATGATTAAGTGGCATAGAACGTCGAACGGCGGAAGCGAGTGAGCTTACGAGAATCAGATGTACATAAGGAGTAACTGTATGCATGTTTTAAAGTTGGGTAGTTCCGCGCTCGCCAGGATCATGTTGCTCGCTGTGCTCTCGTCGTTAGCTACGATAGTAGGAGCACAGTCAGCCGAGTCGGTGACGGCAGAGGGTGTGATCAAGGCACGAAACGGGGATATTCTGATTTTGCAAACTGTGGAGTCGCCAAACCTTAAAGTGCTGCTAACCAGTGAGACTGAAGTTGGGCAGGTGCAAGGTGTATTGCAGGTTCGTAGGAAAGAAATGACAATGGCTGCACTCATTCCAGGCCTGACCGTTAATGTAGAAGGAAAGCACAATGATGAGGGTGAGCTGGTAGCAACGTCAGTTTCTTTCAAAGGCAATGACCTTGAGCGGGCCGAGGCAATTCAAGCGGGGCTGCATGAGACTCAGGCGCAGACCGAGCACAACAAACAGGCGATTGAAGAGCACGACTCAGCCCTGCAACGGCAGCATCAAAGAATTTCCGCAAACAAAGAGGCAGTTGACGCCGCAGCCGCGCGTTTTGGCGAGCTTGACGACTACTATATTCTCGACGAGGTCACGGTCTACTTTGATAATGGCAAGGTACAAGTCGGTCAACAATACGTGCCCCAACTGCTGCAATTGGCAGAAAAGGCGAGTTCCATCAATGGTTACGTGATCGAAGTGAAAGGCTATGCTTCGGAAGTCGGCAGCAAGGAGTTAAACCAACAGCTAAGTGAAGATCGTGCCGGCAACGTGACGAATGTTCTCGTTCAGCATGCACACGTTCCGCTAACGAGGATACTGGCCCCGGCAGCAATGGGTGAAAGTCACCAGGTCGAAACGGGGGATAAAGAGACAGAACAGGCTGAAAATCGTCGCGTGGTCGTGCGTGTTTTGCAGAACAAAGCCATCGCCGGCCAGTAGGTGAAAGTCGTGATCTTGGACGGATGCAGCCAATGTTTCTGCGGGTCCCGGAGAGCAAACCCTCCGGCAACCGGAGCCTTTGTCTTGGAAGGTTTCAGCCACAGTGGGGCACGCTGGTTACTCTAGCGATCTCAGGAAATTCCTGAAAGACGGCAAGAAGATCATCATTACAGATGTTGCAAACCGTATGCGTCTAATCAAGTCCGCCACCTGTGAATTCAGCTCGTCCCGCCGCTCTTCGAAGCTTGCTTCCTCTGCATCTGACGCACCTTTCAATCGCGCACCAGCAAGCGAGTGAACACGAGCAACAAAATGTTTGGATGACCAGCGCGAGCAAAATAATTGGCACGTAGCAAAAGAAGGTTCGTTTTCCCGAGCATGGTGGCCCGAGAACAAGACGGTTAGTTTTATGCGGTAGGGAGATGATTATTTTCTGTCCATCCTTTAGTTCTTGAATACCGCTCCACCATGTTTGGTTCATTCTCTTACCTTGCTCCGAGCAGGAGCGGGATTGCTCAGCCCGAGAGCGCCGCCATCTTCCGGACGCCGCTGGACCTGCTCAGCCTTATCCAGCAGCGAGTACAACATCTGCTTGAGGGTTTCTTCGACGGAGGATGGTTGTACACTCCCTTAAACAATTCTTGCAACGGCGCGGATTCTATCGATGACCAAGCGAACGTAGCCGTGCGCACGCAACCAGCACACGTAATTCGAACTGCTTCAGAATGCTCATCCAACAATTCCAAGCTTATGAAAAGCGAAAGGATTTCGGAGAGTGCATGCTCCAGCGATGGTCCACACTGAACCCTGAACTTTCCGACGCATGGAGAGGTCGGCGAAAACCCGCTATGAAAAGAGAAAATCTTAAAATCAGAAAGTACGCAGGCTGCCAGGTTCCGCGCCGACCGAGTGAGCGACGCAGACTGACTCCAGAGGCTCTCCCCATGACTGTTTCGGAACTGGCGGAGAACACAAACTCAATCTTCTGCGAAGGCTCTTACGGCCCGAGGCAGCGAATGATGTCTGGTTCTGCAGAGGCAGGAACCACAGCCGAGAGCCACCGATGCGAGCTGGAGATCTTGGCCGAAACGTGCGCGCTCTCACGAGCGCGCCTGGCCACGTGTGTTTTTCCTTGACAGGAGACTTAGATGGATGTCGGTCTGCTGTTGGTCCGGTTTTGCGGTAGATTTTGTCAGGGTAGGTGTGTCAGAAGTGTGCCAGCCGATGCCCTGCGTGCCCACTCACGTATGTCAGTGCCGCACTCTGTAGAGCGTGTTTAACTCCTCAGGCGTCATAGGTTCTACGTTCGGTTGTCTATGAGCGAAAACAATCGGTTCAGTTCGTCCAACGCTTTGTCGAAAAAGTGCTGGGCAATGAAATCAGCCCTTGGACATACGGGACAGCAAGCATCGACAAACTCTGAAACGCGAATGCCGCCTCTGACCGCCCAGCAAGCGTACAACTGGAAGTCGACTCGTCGACAGTAAACGCTGGGGACGGTTGACCTGTTTCGCTGTGTATCTCGTCGGGCGTACGCAAAGGCGATGTCCAGCCGCCGTTCGCAGCAGCCGTCCCCGCCGTCGCCGCACTCGGGGTAGTATTCGAGGCACATAAGATTCACCCCCTGTCTTTTGGTCTTCTCACGCCAGCACCAGCCCGTCGTCCTTCATGCCATCTGCGAGTCCCCAAGCATAGCGATGCTCGACAACGAGCGTTGAGCCGAACCACTGATACGCTTCTGTTTGAACGTATTTCTCTATTCATTCCTTCGCTCTCGCTGTCAGCGGGTTGAAAAGGAAAACAGTTCCGTCGTTGTGGACGAGAACGTCCGGTGCGACTTGCTTTTCCTGTAATGAGTTCAATGGATTTTCCTTTTTGGGCTTCCGCCCCGCATCTGGCTTGGAGCCGAACCAATGTGGAACGATGGTCTGTCCTCATCTGGTGGAGTCGGAGCACTGAGTCCGACCCGCTCTTGATGCTGTCTGAATTCTACTGACTTACCGTCCCCAGAACAACGTCAAAAATTGTCACCAGCGATGTCAGCCGACTTTGCCCTGTTCAACTGGGACACGTGTGAGATACGTGGGTTCAACGGTGGGTTATTGGAGCGAACGAACAGCGAAACCTGTGTTAGTCTTGTGCTACCGACCTGCGGAAGTTAAGAAATCGTGAGGCACCCGCGTTTTGTGTTTTCTGTAACTTACTGATTCCAAATTGGCGGCGTTCGTTCGATTCTCACCCGCGCCTCCATTTCTCAGCCCCGGTAAACACATACCGCAGTTCTGAAGGGCAATCATAGTCAGACAAACCTCGCAAGGCCTTGGGGACGACGCGCTGGTTAACTTATGTGTGTTTCACGTGGCTCCGAGCCTATAATCGCCGCGCTGTGTTCTTCAAAAAGACGATGACGGCAACGATGGTGATCACCTTCTTCCGAGCCCACAAACGCGTGATCTCGCGAGTGATCACTCATTCGTTGGTCGCCTTGTGCGCCTTCTGGCTGGCCCCGAGTTGGAGCGAGGCCGGCCCCTTCTATTTCGTAATCGCTTTCGTCCTCTTCATGATGCTGGTTGGCGGCCAATTCTTCTGGGTTGGTCGCGTCGTCACTCTGGGAGAGCGATTCATACCCGGAAAGCCGCGGCGCGCCTGGCTTACGGTGTTCGCGAGTGTTGTCTGGCTGTCCTTCTTCGCTTATAACCTCGGTCCTTACATCCTCCCCTGGAACATCCCGCTGGGCGATTCGACGCATTTGACGCTGCGCCACGCGCTGTTTGAAGCGCCGTTCTGGTGGTGGTTCGTCGGGTCGTGGGCGGGCTTCGCCCTGGTGACGGTTTTCTGGACGCTGGATCGAGGAGGGCGCGTCGCAGCTTGGGTTTACCACAAAGCGCATAGGGCTGTGGCAGGCCCCGCCGCTTCCACGCCTGGCCCCACGGCTCTTGACCCACCCTCGCCCGCCCGCCGCCGGTTCGTCGAGCAGACCGCGGTCGCGGTAAGCGCCCTGCCGTTTGTGGCCGCGGCCTACGGGCTCCTCTACGAGCGGGCCGACGTGGAAGTCACCCGCCCGCGCATTGCGCTCTCACGCTTGCCCAAAGGGTTTCAGGGCTTTCGCATCGTCCAGCTCTCCGACTTTCACATTAGCCCCTTCATGACCGCGGACGAGATTCGCCGCTGTGTCGCCATCGCCAATGGGTTGAAAGGCGACCTTGTGGCGCTAACCGGCGACTATGTCGCCGACGATCCCGCCGCCGCAGCGGAGGTGGTGCAGGCACTGGCGGGGCTTCGTGCGCCGTATGGTGTTTTCGGCTGTCTCGGCAACCATGAAATCTATACTGAAACCGAGGATTCCATCACGCGACTTTTTGCCGCCGGCGGGATTCGCATCCTCCGTCAACAGCGGACACCAATTGAATCGCACGGCGATGCGCTGAACCTGATCGGCGTCGATTATCAGCAAAGGCGATCCTCAAGAGATCATGACGGGCACATGGTTGACCGCTACCTCGAAGGAAGTGAAAAGTTGGTGATGCCGGACATGGTCAACATCCTTCTGAGCCACAATCCCAACAGCTTTGATCGCGCCGCTGAGTTGGGCATCGACTTGACGCTGGCCGGGCACAGCCATGGTGGCCAGTTGGCGCTCTCGTTCATCAACCGGAGCCTTGCCCTCGTATACCCGGAGACTCCCTACGTCAGCGGAAGGTACGAAAAACGCGGCAGCCAGCTATACGTCAACCGGGGCATCGGAACCACTGGCCCTCCCATCCGCATCGGCGCCCGGCCAGAAATTACAGTATTGGAGTTGTCCCAAACGTGACCACCGGTTTGCTCTTGATTTGTCGGCGCGTCTTCGTTCATTGGCGCGCGATCATTTTGCTACTGGTCATTGTGGGTGTTGCATTCCTGGTCGCACGTTCCGACGAGTTCGGCCGTTTCGAGTTGATTCTCCTTGCCCTGCTCCTGGTCTTTATAGCCAGCCAGATTCTCTGGATTGGGCGCCTCATCCGTGTCGAAGGGCGGTTCTTTCCTGAAAGACGCCGTCGCGTCTGGCTCGCGATCACGACAGTGCTGGTCTATTTGTTTGTCCTCGTGTACAGCTATCCGGAGTGGGGTCAGGGTCACGTAATCCGTGCCGCCGATTATCGGCTGTTGAGTGTGGTTATCCACGCGGCATTCTGGTGGTGGTCCGTGGGATCTATGGCGGCGTTTCTCTTAGTGATTGTCTTCTGGGCAGCAGAGTGGTTGGCGCACGCTGCAGGGTGGGTTTACCGCAAAGCGTGGACTGCTAGGCACCAGCAGTCTGCGCCTGCTGATGCCGAAGCCGCCCTGCTGTCGCCCGACCGCCGCCGCTTTCTCGAGCGGGCCGCGATAATAGTCAGCGCCACGCCATTCGCCGCCGCCGGCTATGGGCTTCTGTACGAGCGACAGAATGTGGAAGTGGTTCGTCAGCGGGTCCGGCTGGCGCGCCTGCCCAAAGCCTTTGATGGTTTTCGCATCGCCCAGCTTTCCGACATTCACATTGGCCCCTTCACCACTGCGGACTACATTCGCCGCTGCGTCGACATCACCAACGGATTAGCCCCAGACTTGATCGCGTTGACCGGGGACTACGTTTGTTGGGACCCGGAAGACCAGGGTGAGGTAGTTCGCTTACTGGCGGGCCTGCGAGCGCCTCACGGAGTTTTCGGATGCCTGGGAAACCACGAAGCGGACGTGGGGATTGAAGATTCCATCACACGCTTGTTCGCCGCCCAGGGCATCCGCATGCTGCGCCAAGAGAGCGCACCTGTCCGGCTCGGTGACGAGTTGCTTAATCTGATCGGAATAGACAACGGGAACGATGTTGCACCCGAGGCCCAGCAGCAGGTAGAGGGCGACCGCCGACTGCAGCAACTCAAAGGGTTGATTATGCCTGACACCGTTAATATTTTGCTGATCCACTACCCGCAGTGCTTCGATCAACCCGACTTGGGCATCGACTTGACGCTCGCCGGAGACATTCACGGCGGCGGCCAGTTGTCCCTCGACTTCATCCACCGCGGGCTCAACCTCGGCAGCCTGATAGGGGTACCTTACATCCGGGGACTGTACGAAAACGGTGGCGCGCAACTCTACATGAACCGCGGCATTGGCATAACTGGATTACCCATCCGGTTCGGCGACCGACCGGAGATTACGGTGCTTGAGTTGGTGCGTAAAACCGCATAGAGCTCCAAGAGTGGTGCTGTGGCGGTCTTCAGTTCACGGATTCCGGAATTTCATTGTCGCCAAAAATCGAGACAGCGCCGGCCTGGATCAGTTCATGTCCATTCGCAGCCAGAATTTTATTAGCAAAAAATTTGACGAACTCGCCCAGCGCGATCTGATGCGGAAAGGAGGTCAGAAACCCGTGTTTGGGGCAGGACACGCTTTGAATACTTTTTGGACCTTGGCTGTCGATAAAGACCGTCTTTTTGCAATCCGGGACCGAGCAAAGCAAGTTCGTCTCAAAACTCTGGTCCGCGTCGTTGGTCCTTACCTCGATTTTCAAGAAGTTGTTCTGCATCGCAGTCCTCACATTTACCAGACGTGCAGAAGCTACAACCCGCGGTTTTTCCGAGGCGGTAAGCGCTTTCTTGATATGTTCCTGAAATCTGTAATTTGCTTGCGCAGCGTCCGTGAGTCTTCCAGCAATTCGCGCGAAGCCCTGGCCAGTCGACTGGATGTTTCACTTAAGCTTATAGATCGAGAAGCAAGGGTCGGTCGCGTCGTGGACTCTTGCATAGGGCTCCTTTATCGGGCCACGCAGGAAGTCCGGATAGCGGCTAAATGCGTTGTGATTTGATTATACGCTTAGGGTCGGTGGGTCAGCCGGATCTGGGCTTTCCTGAGTCGTTCCTTGGCTCTTGCGCTGCGGGTCTTCATTCCCAGTAAGTCGCTGGTGTGACGTGCCGACGACTCCCGGGCTTCAGTAGACCGGGAGCGAGCCAGTTTGACGAACCGCCGGTAGCCCTTGAGGAGGTCAGAACGAAGACCCGCTAATAGCTCTGCGACTCTGGGGTCTTCGTGCGCGTTTGTGAGCTTTAGACCTTGCAGATCGTGCGCCATTTGCCGGAGAGTTTGGCGCAGAACTACGCCGGTGGCCTCGCTGCTCATCTAATTAGCCTAATTTTTCCTGGAGCATCGCGGGATAGGGTACATCGTGTACTTACGCGCTCTTCAGGCTGGCCGCAGCGGCTAAGTGCTTAGTTCACACCTGTTTCGCCCGCGGTTTTTGCGGCGACAACTGCTGGCTTGAACCTCGCAACCAAGTCCGGCCAACGCAGTGTCAGCCACTGCACTGCGAGCGTGTAGGGCACGGCGGCAATCAGATCGACGAGATAATGCTCGCCAATAAGAATTGATGCATCTGGGAACACGCCGGCATAGATCCACAGCGGAACGCGCAGAAGCGAGCGCGCATTCAGCGCCAGCAGCAGCGCCCACGTCCATTCGACTGCGGGAATGCAGTGGCGCATGGTCACGGTGTAGCCATCGAGATACCAGTGTGGGCCGACGGCAGGAAAGATGGCGGAAAAAATCCATCCGCCAACGCCGACGACTGCCACCGCGCGGCGTAGCGTTGAGTTCTGTTCCTTTACCCATGCGACCGCCATTACGATCGGCAATGAGTAATAGACCAACTGCATAAAGTCTCCGAGATATTCGTGCGCCTCGATGAAGTAAATCATCACCAGCGGATCGAGGTGCAATGCCTCATTCCAATGCCAGAGCCGAGCGTCAATGGTGTGCGGGAGGTGCTTCGCCATCCACATGTTCAGGATGGTAGTTGCGCCCATGAGTACGGTAAGTCCCATCGCGGTCAGGAAGTCTTGCCGGCGCTTGGTGGGATCGCGCCGCAACCGCGACGCGATCAAGATGATGGCGACGGCAAAGACCCACGGGACGAGAAGGGCGGCGATGAAGGCGGCGACGAAAACGGAGTTCATGTGGAGAACTTAAGCAGGGATTGTATTACGGCCAGGCGCCCATCCTGGCCGCGATTTTTGCGACTAGGGTGGAGATTCCAAAAATCTGCGATGTCATCCGAGCGGCCTTCAGGCCATGGTGCGGCTATCCCTTACCTCTGTGGCGCTTCCGGAAAGAGTTGTGCGACGGTTTGCATCGGAATGAAGAGGCGATTGGGATGACCCGGAACATCGATAAACCCATATCGTTGGTAGAACTGCCGAGCATTTTCATCGATGGCGTCGACCACAACGGCCAGGGAAGCGATGTGTTTACTAAGTTCTAGTGCTCTTTTCAGTCCGTCCACAAGCAGGAGTTCGCCAATTCCTTGACCCTTGAGCTCCTTGCCCCTCGCCAGTCGTCCGAGAAGGCTCGCGGGAAGTCGGTCGTATCTCGGAAGGTGCAGGTCGTGCATTAGATCAGAAGGGATCTCGCCGGCTTCGACCGAATACTGAGAGAGCGTGTAATAACCTGCTATGGTTTTGCCATCGGACGTGAGAACATAAACGGCTGCAACTTGCTTCTTGACTTCCTGGTTCGCTCGTTCTTTCAGATATCTATCGAGCGATTCCTGTCCGCATGAAAAAGCTGCCCGATTATGTTTCTTCTTATCGAGCGGCTCAATTATGAACTTCGGTTTGTTCGGGGCGGGCTGATCTGCCAATTAGCCGATCTCCGCGCGGTAACGTCGGGCAGCTGCAATCGCCCTCGCATTGGGCTTAGGCGGATTCAGAAGCGCTTTCACAAAAGCGCGTTTTGCGTCTGCATTCAGCGTGAGGACCTCATGCTCGCGGATGATGTTCAGGGCGGCTTCCTTCGTTGCCATGCGGACAAAGTCCGAGGCGGAAGTGCCACGTAAATTCGCAGCGGTCTCGATTAGTTCTTTTTCTTCGCGGGTGACCCGAGCGTCCAAACGTTCGGCCCGGGTAACAGTTGCCGTTACCATGATCCACCTTTTCGTGTAGTGTACGGCAAAATGACACACATGTCAAATCGGTGATTCAAAACCTTCTTGTAATCTTAAGGTTCGAAAGGTAACCCCCTTCTCCCAAAACACGGGAGAAGCCCGGCACCCGGCGACCCTGAGATATTTAATTGTTCATTGTCGAGCTGCTCTTGGCTGTGGAAGTCTGATCTCTCAGTTATCTGTGGCGGTCGCACAGACCGTTCCAGAAATCCTCGTATCGCGCTAGGTGACTGTGACGGGCGCGCCAATGAGCATCGACGCCATGCCATCCGTTTCCTCGAAACACGTGATCGCAGATCGGACATCGACGCGGCTTCCCAGCCTTAAGCGTTCGGCCACTTTGTTCTTCCTCTCGGCACCACGCACATGTGCTCAAAGAGTGCTCCTCAACTGACGCCGTCCTACTTCGTCCTGCCGCCCTCGACTTTGAGCTTCTCGCTGGCTGCGGCCTGGGCTGCGGCCAGACGCGCCGTGAGCACGCGGAATGGAGAACAGGAGACGTAGTTCAATCCCACCTGGTGGCAGAACTCGACTGACGATGGCTCGCCGCCATGCTCGCCGCAGATGCCGACCTTTAGCTCCGGACGCGTTTTGCGCCCGCGCTCGGTCGCCATCTTGACTAGCTGACCGACGCCTTCGCGGTCGAGCACTGCGAACGGATCCTGCTTGAGAATGCCTTCGGCAAGATAGGTGGGCAGCACTTTGTTGACGTTGTCGCGCGAGAAGCCGAACGTGGTCTGCGTAAGGTCGTTGGTGCCGAAGGAGAAGAACTGCGCCTCTTGGGCGATTTCGTCGGCTACCAGGGCTGCGCGCGGAAGTTCGATCATGGTGCCGACCATGTAATCGACCTTCCGGCCTTTTTCTTCGAACACTTCTTTGGCCACGCGATTCACGATCGCCGCCTGGTTCGCCATCTCTTTCAAGGTAGCCGTAAGCGGAATCATGACCTCGGGATGGACTTTGACGCCGTCTTTCGCGACTGCAACTGCAGCTTCGAAGATTGCGCGCGCCTGCATTTCGGTGATCTCAGGATAAGTAATGCCGAGGCGGCATCCGCGATGGCCGAGCATGGGATTGATCTCGTGCAGCTCTTCGACCCGGCGCAAGAGCTTGCGCAATTCTTTCAGCTTGGGCGCTTTCGGCTTGGTAGCTTCGAGTACAGCGATTTCAACCATGAGATCTTCCCGGCGCGGCAGGAATTCGTGCAGAGGTGGATCAAGAGTGCGGATGGTGACCGGGAATCCATCCATTGCCTTGAATACGCCGATAAAATCGGAGCGCTGCAGCGGCAGTAGTTTTTTCAGAGCAGCGCGGCGATCTTTTTCGTTATCCGCAAGAATCATGGCGCGCATATGGGGAAGCTTCTTCTCCCCAAAGAACATGTGCTCGGTACGGCACAGGCCGATCCCTTCGGCGCCGAACGCGCGCGCCTGGATGGCATCCCGCGGAATATCGGCGTTCGCGCGAACACCCAAGGTGCGAAACGGCTCTGCCCAACTCATGAATTTCAGCAGCTCAGGATCGTCGGCTTTGGGTGGGATTGCATCGAGCTTGCCTTTGATCACACGGCCGGTAGTGCCGTCGAGCGAAATCCAGTCACCGGCGTGGAACGTCTGGCCTTTGACGGTCATTTCGCGTTTCTTTTCGTCAACGTGAATGTCACCGGCGCCAGCGACGCAGCACTTGCCCATGCCTCGCGTGACCACGGCGGCGTGACTGGTCATGCCACCGCGAGAAGTCAAAATTCCGGCCGCGACTTCCATGCCGTGAATGTCTTCGGGAGTGGTTTCGGCGCGAACCAGAATCACGGGATTCTTCTTCGCACCGTGTCCGGCTTTTTCAACCGCTTCATCGGCGGTGAAAACAATCTGCCCAACGGCTGCGCCGGGTGATGCCGGCAGTCCCGTAGCCAGCACCTCGATCTTCGTCTTTTTCTCGTCGAGTCTGGGAACCAGGAAGTCGTAGAGCTGGTTGGGTTCCACGCGGAAAATGGCTTCTTCTTTGGTGATCAGGCCTTCTTCAACCATTTGAATGGCGACGCGGACTGCGGCAATCCCAGTGCGCTTGCCGTTCCGTGTCTGCAGCATGTAGAGCTTGCCTTCCTGAATGGTGAACTCGAAGTCCTGCATGTCGCGATAGTGTTTTTCGAGCCGCGTGGTGATCTCGTGCAGTTGCCGGTAAACGTCCGGCATGATTTTTTCCAGCTCGAGGATGTGCACTGGGGTACGCACGCCTGAAACCACATCTTCCCCTTGCGCATTGAGCAGAAACTCGCCGTAGAACTCTTTGGTGCCGATGGCAGGATTGCGGGTGAAGCCGACGCCGGTGCCGCTGGTGTCGCCGAGATTGCCGAAGACCATGGCCTGAACGTTGACGGCAGTGCCGAGCATGTCGTCGATGTTGTTGATGCGGCGATAGTGCTTGGCGCGGTCATTCTGCCAGGAGCGGAATACGGCATCGCGCGCCATAACCAGTTGCTCTTGCGGATCTTGCGGGAAGTCGCGCATGGCATGCTTCTTGACGACCTTCTTGTATTCGGCGATGACTTCCTTCAGCGCCTTAGCATCAAGTTCGGTGTCCAGCTTGGCTTTGCGCTGTTTCTTCTTGGCATCGAAGACTTCGTCGAACTCAGATTTCTCCACGTCGAGCACAACGTTGCCGAACATCTGAATGAGACGGCGATAGGAATCGTAAGCGAATCGTGGATTGTTGCTGCGCTTGGCCAGCGACTCGACGCTTTGGTCGTTGAGGCCGAGGTTGAGGATTGTGTCCATCATGCCGGGCATGGAGAACTTTGCGCCCGAGCGCACGCTGACTAGCAGGGGATTTTCGCCTTTGCCCAGCTTCTGGCCTTGCAGTTGCTCGAGTCGCGCAAGCGCCGCTTCCATCTGGCGGTCGACTTCTGAGGAGACTCCGCCTTTGCGCATGTACTCGCGGCAGGCCTCGGTCTGAAGGGTGAAACCCGGAGGCACGGGCAGTCCGGCATTGGTCATCTCGGCGAGGCCGGCCCCCTTGCCGCCTAGGGCGTCCTTCATTTTGCCATTGCCATCGGCCTTGCCGCCGCCGAAAAAGTAAACGTATTTGGTTGCGGTCTTGGGAGCGCTGCTCGATTCGACTTCCGTTGGAACCGTCATTGTGGCCATGAGTGCTGTCCTTTGTTATGAAATTTCAATTCTGCTTTTTAGAACTCTTGCCGATGCCATTTAACCTATGTGATTTAACCGATGTCATTCCGAACCGCTTCAGCGGTGAGGAATCTGATGGTCGCATCAAAATGCAGATTCTTCATGCCTGAAGCCATTCGGAATGACATGGACCAAGGGATCAGTAAAGCCCAGAAAGATCCGCTCACCCTTGTCCTGCATGAGTCAACCCTTGCCTTCGGTCACGATCTCGGAAAAATCGGCGATAGTGGAAAACTCTTTCAAAAGCTTCTGCAGTAGCGCCAGGCGATTCGCACGCACTTTCTCATCGTCAACCATCACCATTACTTTATCGAAAAAGGCATCGACGGTCTCTCTGGCCGTGGCCAAAAGGTGCAGTGCCCCGGTGTAATCGTGCGCCTGGCGAAACGCCTCAATCCGAGCCGCATTCCGCTCAATGTAGGCGGCCAGAAGCTTCTCCTCGGGAGCAGCGTCTGCGCCAGAGTCAAAACCAGACGCGACCCGCAGGCCTTTTTCCGCTCCCTGCTTCAGGATGTTGCGAATGCGCTTCGATGCAGCTGCGATGGCGAGGAATTCCGGCAGATGCAGAACGCTCTTCACCGCTTCCGCGCGAGCCACCGCATCCACCACATCGTCCGGGCCGGCGGCCAGAACGGCGTTGACGACGTCGTAGGCAAAACCCAGCTGATCGCGCAGATAGAACTCCAGCCGCTCGCGGAAAAATGCCCGAATGGCGTTTTCATAATCAAGATCGCGCTTGAATTTCGGCTCGGCCGCTGAACCCTGGTAAATATCCCGCGCCAACTTGAACAGCCTGGTCAGGGTGACAGGCAGTTTGTGCTCAGCAATGACCCTCACGATTCCATTCGCCTGCCGCCGCAGCGCAAATGGATCTTTCGATCCGGTCGGCTGCAGCCCGAGGGCAAACATTCCGGCAATGGTGTCTGCCTTGTCGCAGATCGAGAGCACAGCGCCTTCGACGGTGCGCGGGACTGAGTCTTCCGCTGATTGCGGCTTGTACTGGTCGTAAATTGTCTTGGCAATCAGTTGGCGAGTGGCATCGGGCATATCGCGGTCGAGCACCTGAACGCTCGCATAAAGTCCGCCGACAACACCCTGCAGTTCGGTAAATTCTTTCACCAGTTCCGTCGTGAGATCAGTTTTCGCCAGGCATACGGCCTTATGCACCACTCCCGGCCGGATCGCGATTCCGCTTTGCCGCAAGGCCTCACTCAGGCAGCTGCAGAGCCGCTGCACCCGTATGGTTTTGTCGTAATAGCTGCCCAGGTCTTTTTGAAAAGTTACGTTCCTCAGCCACGAAAGCCGCTCGCGCAATGGATGTTTCTGGTCCGTCTGCCAGAAGAAGCGGGCGTCATTAAAGCGGGCGCGCAGCACTCTTTCATTGCCGTGGCGAATCAGGCCTTGCGGATCGCCGTCCGTGTTCAGCACGGCAAGGAAGTGGGGAAGGAGCTTGCCATCAGCGCTTTGAATCGCAAAATATTTCTGATGATCGCGCATGACGGTGACCAGCACTTCTTCGGGGAGTTCAAGAAAACCGGGATCGAAGCTACCGAGAATCGCGGATGGCCACTCCGTAAGATTCACCACTGTATCGAGCAGCACGTTGTCGTCGCGCCAGCGTGCGCCGGGGATGGTACGAGTTGCCGCATCGAGCGCCTTGCGAATTTGCTGTTCACGCTCACTGCGGCCGAGAACTTTTGCGCGGCGCAAGCTTTCAACGTAATCAGAGCCGGCCCGTGGAATGGAGACCTCTCCCTCAGACAAAATTCTGTGCCCGCGCGTCTGGTTGCCCGCGCGAACGCCGTCGAACACTAGCGAAACAACCTGACCATCGAGCATTGCCACGAGCCAGCGCACGGGGCGCACAAAGCGCTCATTCGGCTTGCGCCAGTACATGTTCTTTGGCCAGTAGATGGAGGCAATTTCTTTGGGAAGAGATTCGCTGAGGATCTCGGAAGCGCTACGCCCTTTTTTGGTGATCTTGGCAGAAAGATACTCACCCTTTGGCGTGGTCACCCTTTCGAGCTTTGCGATATCCACACCGGCTTTCTTGGCGAACGCGTGAGCGGCCGGTGTGGGCTGGCCATCTTTGAAGGCAACGGTGAGCGCAGGGCCGGTTATCTGTTCAGTAATTTCTGGCTGGGTGGCGGGAACTCCGGAAGCGAGAACTGCAAGCCGCCGCGGCGTATCAAATCCAGCCAGCTTTGCCGTCGGCGTAAGCCGCTCTCGCTCAAGCAGATTGGTCACGCGCTCAGATAATTCCGCCTGCGCGCCGGCAATCATTCGGGCAGGGATTTCTTCAGTTCCGATCTCTAGAAGGAAATCAGGCATCGGGGATAAACGTTATTGTCTCAGATTTCAAGGGCGGTGTAGTGTGAGCAGCATCACAAGGCAGCGGGGCGTAGCGAGCAGATTATTACGATCCGACCGGGGACAACTGCGCGGCCTTCTGTTTTTTCGCGGCGGGCTCAGGCTCCTCTTTCTCAGTATCGGACTCGCCGCTCTGCTGGTGCACCCAGGCTTTAGCAATTCCGACCGCCAGCGCGCGCACCCTCGCGATAACTCCCACGCGCTCGGTGACTGAAATGGCGCCTCGGGCGTCGAGAATGTTGAACAGATGCGAACACTTCAGGCAAAGCTCATAGGCGCCGAGAAGAGGGAAGCGAGCTTTCTCTCGGGTGCCCCGTCCTTGTCTCTCCGCTCTGTGGTGAGACAAGGCGGGGATTTTGACTCTTCGTCAGCTCCGCATATTTCTCCAGCAACGCCTTACACTCCGCCTCACACAACTCAAAATGCTTCCATGTGCTCGGCACATCCGCCATTTCGAAGTTGTACACCGACATCTGCAGTTCGTCAGCGAACCGCACGTCGCGGTATTTAGTTTCGTGTCCGGTTTCAGGATCACGCGCCCAGACAATGTCATAAATCGAATCCACATCCTGCAGGAACGCCGCGATGCGCTCCAGTCCATAGGTCAGCTCAGCTGAAATCGGAAACAGGTCCACCCCGCCGCACTGCTGGAAATAAGTAAACTGTGTGATCTCCAGGCCATCGAGCATGACCTGCCACCCGATGCCCCACGCGCCCAGCGTTGGCGACTCCCAGTTGTCCTCTTCGAACTTGATGTCGTGCTGGCGCAGGTCAATTCCCATCGCGCCCAGCGACTCGAGATAAAGCTCCTGCACGTTATCTGGCGGAGGCTTCAGGATCACTTGCAACTGCATATGCTTGTAGAGCCGATTCGGATTTTCCCCGTAGCGCCCGTCTGCAGGGCGGCGCGATGGCTGAACATAAGCAACTTTGTACGGCTGCGGTCCCAGCACGCGCAGAAACGTCTCCGGAGCCATAGTGCCCGCACCGACCTCTAGATCGTAGGGCTGCTGCAGCACACATCCGCGCTCCGCCCAGAAAGTCTGCAGGCGCAGGTTAAGCTCCTGGAAAGTCGGCGGGTTGGAAGGCGATGGATTCAAGGTCGGCTCGACATTCGATTAATCAGTGATTGTAACGGAAGCCCGAGGCGGTCAGCTATTTGGGCTCTTATTGATTACACGATAGTAGCCAGCATGCGAAAGTTGCAGAGTACGCAAGAGCGGATACTGCTCAGGTATTGCATTGCTAGCCATAACTTCCACAGCTGATGACCTTGACGCGTATTTGCGCCATAAGTTCATCGATTGAAAGCATCCGTCCGCCAGCGATGGTATGCCTGTTCTTTGGATGGGTGATGAAAACCGCAATCTGCTCGATTGGTGTTGTTGGCGGGAGCCATTTAAACACTTCCTCAAAAATATACTTTCGCGCAGCCGCGAATTTCTTCGCGTAACGAGACTCGCGTTTGTGCCAGGGCAAGGCGTCGATCGAAGGCTCATAATGAACGAGGGCTCCGGATTTGGGCTCGTAAGCGATAGTGTCGAGTTCCATCTCCCAGCCACCGTGTTTTATCTTCCAACCTTCGTGTTTCTGCGCACGAGGAATCCCTGCCATTCCAAGTACTCCGCAATCAGTTGTTCCAGATGCGACATTGACGTGCCCTTCATCCGCGACCGAATCGAATTATTGTGCCGCCTCCACCGTCAGTTTCAGTCCCACTGCTTTGGTCACGGCGACCAGCGTAGACAACCTTGGATTCCCGCGGGTTGAGAGTGCGCGATACAAGCTTTCCCGCTCAATGCCCGCCGCCTTGGCCACTTTTGCCAGCCCGCCTCTCGCCTCGGCAATACGGCGGAGCGCGATGAGAAGCACTCGATGCTCATCCTCTTGTTCAAGTGCCGCGCGCAAATACTCTGCGGCAAACTCCGGATTTGTCCGCAACTCGCGGACGATTGCATCTTCGTGCGAGACGCTAGTTTTTTTCCGTTTCACGACTTCTCTCCCAATAGTCTTTCGAATATTCTCTGGCGCGCCGAATGTCGGAAGTCTGGCGTTTTTTAGCTCCGCCACACAACAGCAGCACGCAGGTGCGGCCAATCATCGCGTAATAGACTCGGTATCCGGGTCCCCAGTCGATTCGTAATTCAAAGAGTCCGCCTCCAAGCGGTTTGCCGTCACCAAAATTCCCGATAGAAAGCCGGTCAATACGAGCCACAATCTTTGCTTGTGTCCTCGCGTCTTTCAGGTCCGACAACCACTCCCCGAAGACATCTCTACCAGATTCGGTTACGTATCGGCGGATTTCAATGGCTGAGGTCATTGTAACTTATAAGTTACAACCGTGCAAATCGCGGTTGGGACTCGCTGTCGGGGCTAGTTACCAAGTTTTTCCAGCATTCCTCTGGTTGCCAGCTTTTTCTCAATATGCCGTTCCAGGGTTTGCAGCAGGAATTTTCGCAGGTCGGCGGCCGGAGATTTCGCCGAGCCGGACGAACCAGAATCCAACGCACTGTGCGCAGTCAGCTTCGACAATGGCACCCGACAGCATCTGCGCCGCCAGCTTGCGCGAGTCGGCCGACATCTCCGACGATGCAAGCCGTTTGTGTTCAGGGCACACCAGGCCATCGGCCAGTGCGTGAAAATATGCGCGGCTTCCGTTCAGCGCGACGCCCGCATGTCCAGACACTCGGACAGGTCCGGCAAGATACCCCATCAGACGAGCCATCCACAGGTCAAAATACGTAATCGGCAGCCAGAAGTCGCTCGCTCTTAATCTGCGCCAGCACCGAAAGCGCCAGCCGAAACACTGCATCATTGGCTTCGCGATCAGGAGACAATTCGTCGAGCAGTTCGGCAACGTGTCCTAGGGCGACCGCGCGCGGATAACTCACTTCGGACGTCAACGGCGAGCTCGATCACTTCACATGCATCGAGCCGCACCAGTTCCTGACGCTCGCGATCGTCGTAGGTCGACCTTGACGTACGTCAGCGGCTCCAGCGCTCCGCCAAATCTGCGCCGGGATTTCTTTGGCGGCGCGAGCCACGCCGCGCACCTTGCCTTCGAGTCGGGTGAAGAGAGTCACCAGCAGATCAGACTCGCGAAACGGATAGGTGCGAAGAACGATCGCTTCCGATTCCTTCAGCGGCATGAAAGCAGAATACAGCCGTCAGCCCTCAGCCGTCAGCCGTCAGGAAAAGCAAGGTGTTTCGCATGAGCGGGTCCGCCGAATCGACAGGCGTTCCTGGCGGTAGATGCTGGCGGCTAGAACGCTATCTTCCGAAATACTTCGCGTTCCGCTCGGCGTAGCTCTTCCACTTTTCCGGCAGATCGTCGAGTGCGAAGATCGCCGACACCGGGCAGACCGGCACGCAAGCGCCGCAATCAATGCATTCAACTGGATCAATGTAGAGCATCTCTTCTGTTTCGAACTTCGCACTGTCCTTCTTGGGGTGAATGCAGTCGACCGGGCAGGCATCCACGCAAGCGTGGTCTTTGGTGCCAATGCACGGCTCAGCTATTACGTAGGCCATGAATATGAATCTCCTGAAACGGGCTGTACCGGAACAGCAATTCTAACAAGAATTGTGCAAAGTGGCATAGCGTGGGTCACTACGCCGGTATCAGTTCTCGCTGTTCGCTCGGCTCGTACTCAACGATGTACCCGGCAACCGCGCTGGCAGCCACGGTGAGCGGGCTGGCCAAGTACATCTGGCCAGGACCACTGCGGCCGGGGAAATTGCGGTTCTGCGCGCTGATCACGACCTGATCTGATCGGGTCGAAACTCCCGGACCGGCATTGATGCAGGCCCCGCAGCTGGGTTCAATAACGTGCGCGCCGGCGCGCTGGAAAACATCCAGGTAGCCTTTGCGCAGGCAGTATTCGCGCGTTTCCTGCGATCCGAACTGAATGTAAAACTGGACGGAATTCGCCACCCGCTTGCCCTGCCGCAATGCATCTGCGAGCACGCGCGCGTACATGTCCATGTCTTCATTCTTGCCGGCTGTGCAGGTACCGCCATAGGCGAGTTCGACCGGAACCGGCGTGTTCAGCTCGCGGATGAACTTGCCGTTTCCGGGATCTCCGGGAGTCGCGATCATAGGCGAGATTTCGGCTGCGTCAATTTCGATCACCTGGGCGTATTCGGCATCAGGATCGCTGTAAAGTCCGCCAGTCAAATGCATTGCTTGCTCGCGGCTCGTCGCTCGCCGCTCAATTAGGAATTCGACTGCTTTCTGATCCGGCGCAACGATGCCGGTGAAGCCGCCAATCTCTGCTGCCATGTTGGTCATAGTGGCGCGCTCATCAACGCTGAGCTCCTCAATTGCTTCGCCGGAATATTCGATGACCTTGGCCAGAGCTTTCCCGCTGCGAACGTAATCGAGGCTGAGGATCTTCAGAATCAGGTCCTTTGCGGTCACGTTTGGCCGCTTCTTCCCGCGAACCACGATCTTCACCGATTCGGGCACCCGTACCCGCACATCCTTCGTGATCCAGGAATTGAAGACGTCTGTCGTGCCAATGCCGAACGCCACACAGCCGATCGCGCCGGAATGCGGTGTGTGTGAATCAGAGCCGACGACCAGCTGCCCCGGCAGGGCGTAACTTTCGAGGACCACGGAATGACATATGCCTTCCGCGCCTTTGCGATCGGTGAGTTCGCCGTGCAGGCGAATGCCTTTACGATCCGCGAACTCACCCTGTTTGAGCTTGAGTTGAGTCGCCAGGTCGAGCAGACCCATCTTGCGTTTCTGCTCGGAGAGGACTTCGTCGAGAAAAGTCAGGTGGTCGCGGAAGAACAAAACCGAGCCAGGATCGTTGACGGGCGCATCTTTTCCGACCAGCTGATCGAAAAAAATCGCAGCCATCGGGGTGACATATTCGTGGCTGAAGCGCAGGTCAGTGCGGGCGAACCCCGCGTCTCCGGGCTTGACCGAAGCGACGCCGATATTTCCGTCTCCCGCAATCATGTGTTTCGTGAAAATCTTCTCGGCCAGCGTCATTGGCCGCGGCTTGGTTTCAATTGGCGGCAGATAAGCCTTCCCCTGCATCCTTGCCACATTGAACTGAAACAGCCCGCCATACTCGATAATCTGTCGTGTAATCTCGTCTTCATCTTTTGTAAATTGCGCGACCGGAACTTCCTGACCAGCCCGAATCTTGTCGACTAAAGAAAAATCGGTGGAAGTCAGCACGCCCAGATTCTGGCAATTCTGCTTGTAAATCCGCTCAATGTTCTCCGCGATCACCAGCTGGATGCCGGCACACAACTCCGCATAGGGAGACTGTTCACGGCTCGATCCTTTCCCGCGGCGTTTTCCACTCACCGCGGCCACAAAACCGCCGCGCTTTACGTCGCCTCTCTGAATGGGAACTTCGTTTCCGCACTTCAAGCCGGTGTAAGGGAATTCGCCGAGCGTCTCGTCAAAGAAAAAGCAGATATGCGCAGGCGTAATTTCGTCGGTCGAGATGTCGTCGCGCAGCTTGGGATTGTTCTGCGGATTAGCCGTATCCCATGGCAGATCTTCTCCGGCAAGCTGCCGTTTGATAAGTTCCGGGTCCTCGGTGAGAAAGAGAATTCTGCCGCGCAGACGCACGGTCGCAGGTCGTTTTTCGATTCTCTTATTGAGCAGCGATGGGATCACTGAATCGCCTCGTACGCCCCGCAACGTCCCTTATTTTACGCCCTTGCAGTGGGTAGAGGCGGTAGCGCCTGCCGTCTTCAACGAGACTGCAGGGGCATAACCGAGGGTCTACGGGTTTCTCCCTATCTCTTCGGTACAACTCCGAAGGTTACTGGGATCATCTCTGGTTATTGCCGATTCTTTTAGTAAATGGGGCGGCGAATTCAGTAAAAAGAGTGGCGAATCGCCCTTCTGGTGGGGCAATTCGAAAAGTGCCCGGTGATTACTTCTGTGCAGTGTCATGGCACCTTTGGTTCATTGACCTTCCGGGTTCTCGGGGATAAGTTGGGGCCAGATAATTCGTTCTCCCCAATGTGGCAGGTGGGGGTGAGGTTATGAAGCTTCTTCACGTGTGCTATGCAGCGCTGGGGTTCGCGGTGGCCCGCTGGTTTTTCCGGCGGGAAGCAGTCGCAATGGCAGATCCCGTTGCTCGCCTGCGCGTTTCTGGCCTGCTCTGAGGTCAAGCAGCGGGTCGGGTCTTTGCTGCCGCCCAGACTGGCGCGGCCGCTCGACCTCTTCTGGCCCTGTTACGTTGGTGTCCGTTCGTAACCATTACCACGCTCTCAACCCAACTAAAATTTAGAAAGCGGTTGCTGCGCTTCGCAGCCGTCCGCGATTTTTCATGTCACGCCGCTTTAACATCGTGTTTGCAATCCTGCTGCTCTGTGCAGCCGTGCCGTGCCGCGCCCAGGACGACGATGTGTCCCTGGGAGACCTCGCCCGCTCCGTCCGCAAGACGAAGCCCGCTGAAGAACAGCCTGCGGTCATCGACAACGACAATCTCAGTGTCATGATGGACAAAGCGGAGGGCGAGCGACTGAACGGCAAGCCGGTGTTTTCGATTGACCCGTCGGGAAAGAGCTTTCGAATGACTTCTCCGGATGGGACCTGCAGTCTCTCTTTCGACGCGAAAGCTACGGCGCTCATCTCGACGCCTTACATCTCCAGCGACCTCCCGCAATACGAGATGGCGAAACTCGAAGGCGAGGCCGAAGTTCGTGACGGAGTCCTGGAAGTCAAGCTCCACAATGGCAGCGAGTGGGAGCTGAAAGAAATTGTGGTTGGAGTCACGCTGTTAAACCAACCTACCGCGGGACTGCAACCGGCGCGCCTGGTCAATGCTACAGAACTGCAGCCCGAAACAAAACCGCCCGATGTAACGACTCTCTACCACTTGAAAGCGACTGCTCCCGCTGATGCCATCATGATGTTTCGGGCGGTGGTGAACGATGAACTGAGCCAGGCCAAGGATTGGCACTGGGCGCTGGTATCGGCACGGGGAATCCCTCCTGCCGCTCCGGTCTCAACACCGGTTCCGCAAAATTCGCTGCCTCAACAAAGTGTGCTTACTGCGCCGCCGGGTCAAGAAACGGCGACTGCAGCGCCGTCACAACCTCCCGCGCCGACATCGACGGCAGCGCAACCCATAGTCGATTTGCCAATCCAACACTGATCCTGGCTTCGTGGTCCAGTTTCAAGTTGGAATAACAGGAACGGTCTCTATCCGTCCACTCCGGATACTGCGTAAGGCCGCATCCAGAATCTCTTGATTGCGCCAGCCTTCCTCGCCCGGGGCAGGGAACTGAGACTTGCTTTGGAGGGCATCGGCGAACGCGTCCACCTGAAGCGCATAAGCGAGCTTATTATCGGCGTGCTCGCGCAGGAGTTTCCCGTCGTTGCTGCGTACCTGAATTTCGATCGGATGTTCGACGTTGAGAGCGTCATCTGCCCGCAGAACGCCACCGTCTCCGATTAGTTCCAAAGGGGTACGATACTCGGCACGGTACGAAACCAGAACCGTTCCCAAAGTCCCGCGCGAAAACTCCAAGGTAAGCGACGCGGCCGATTCGACCGTTCCCGATTGTGCATCACGAGCTGCGATCGCGCCCACACGAACCACTTCGTCCTGAAGAATGAACCGCAGCGTATCTACGCAATGCACACCAATATCGAAAATCGGGCCGCCTCCGGCAATGGCCGCATCGTAAAGCCACTTTCGCGGATGTGCCGGACCAGCAAGGAAGGAAAACTCGGATCGCGCAAAAACGGCCCGGCCAATCGCGCCTGCTTTGATCAGTTCGCGAATCTTGTTCACGCTCTCATCAAAACGAAACACATGTGCAATGCCCAGCAGCACCTTTCGTTGTCGCGCGGCTTCAACCATCTGCCGGCATTCGTCCGCGCTCATTGCCATTGGCTTCTCGCAGAGCACGTGTTTGTCGGCTTTGACGGCGGCAAGCACGTCAGACAAATGGCATGAATTGGGCGTGGTCACCAGGACTGCGTCCACCTCCGATGACCGGCAAAGTTCTTCGATGGAGTCAAACGCAAGCGGAATCTTGTACTGGCCCGCGGATTCCTTTGCGGCTTTAAGGTCGCGGCGGGACAGCGCAGTTACGCAGCACTTCTGCGACAGAGCAAAACCCGGCATCAGGCGTCTGACTGCATGCAGCCCAAAGCCGGCGATGCCGAAACGAATCATAGAGCGCGGGAAACCTTCTACTTGGTCAACGCCAGCGCGCGAGGCACGGAACCAATCTGGAGTGTGTTGGTAGTTGTGCTAAGAGCTCCGCTGGTCGAGTTGATGGTGAACTGGGTGATGGACTGCGATCCGATATTTCCGATGTACCCAAACTTCCCGTCCGGGTCGAAGGTTATGAAGCCAGGGTTTGTACCGGTCGACGGCAAGGTGCCGGCGATGACCGTCAAATCACCAGCAGAGTCAATCGTGTACTGGGAAATCGCCGTGGAGCCCGAATTCACAACGTAGAGGAACTTTCCGCTCTGGTCCACCGCAGCCGCTGCAGGTGACGTACCGGCAGCAAACGCAACACCTGGAACTGGGGTGAGGTCGCCTCCTGAACCGATGGTGAAGCCTGAAACCGTATTCGTCGAAGGGTTCGGGAGGTAAAGAAATTTGCCGGCAGGATCAACCGCCACGGACGAACCGGCGTCGTTTACAGTGAACGGCAGGCAAACTGGGCCAGGAGACGAGCAAACCTGAGTGAGCACACCGGAGCTCACGATGAAGACGTAAATCGCAGAAAAGCTTGGCACCGGTACGAAAAGGAATCCAGTGGAGGCCAAGGTCAAGCTGGTGGGAGCCGAGCCCACCGCGGCACTCGAAACCTGTGACAAGGCTCCATCCGCGCCGACTGAAAAGACCAGAATCTGGTTCAAGCCCTGGTCTGCGACGAATAGAAAGTTGCCTCCGGAATCCAGAATCATGGGTCCGGGTGAAATGCCAGCGGGCGTTCGCGGTAATTTTTCGGTCAAGGCACCCGTAGTTAAATCGATGTCCAGGCGAGAGATCGTGCCGCTGTGCTGATTAGCGACCAAGGCGAACTTGTTTGATGGATGAACAACCATGCCGAAAGTGGCATCCCCGACCAGAAAGGGAGACGTAACGACGTTCGTGGCCGTGCCCGAAGTGTTGTGAATGCGGAACCCCAGTATGCCGTTTGTTCCCGTCGTCACATACGCCAGGTGAGTCCCCTGCGAACCGCAGGAGTTCAGACCGGCGAGGGCAAGCAGTAACAAGATGCCCAGCCACAAGCTTCGAGCGCCTGCTGCGCGTTTCCTGCTTACGATGCCCCGAGTTGGCGGTGAAAGAAGTGACATTGCAAAAATCAACGCTTGCCAAACCTGATGACTACTCCGGTTGAAACGCGCACATTATGCTGCGTTCCTCCGAAGTTCGAGGTGATAACGTAATCCCCCTGCACGGCCCGCCATGAAAGCCTTCCGCCGATGGGAATATCGACTCCGCCGCCCAGTGCGACGTCCCTAGCGAGGTTTGAGGGCTCTAACTCTGTACTTCCCGGAAAACTTAATCGGTTGCGCGATTTCCCGAATAAAGCGTGACCATAGACTCGGAGGTTCTTTACTTCATAGGTGTACTGCGGCCCGATCAGGAAGTTGTACGCTGCCAATTCATGAGCGTAGTGCGCGCTGACATCGGCCGCGACACCGAACCCCTGATAAAGATTGGGCAGCGCAATCTCAGCATTCCATCCATTCAGGTTGAGTTGGTCGGCGAAACCCAGGGGTTTGCTGTCAAAGCGCAAGTAGGAGTAGCCCGCAAACACATCGATCGTGGGCACTTTGAAGAAGCTTTGCGCGGAAGCCAGAGGGCAAATCATCAAAGCGGCAAAGGCAAATACTGCAGCTTGTCTCTGGATAGGGAACACCCGCCGGATTGCCATCAGCCTCGGTTGATTCTCCTGAAGGTTTGGGCGAACAAGTACTATAGCAGCTTGATCATGGAGACGCAGTTTCCTGCGTTTCCACTTCCCTGTGTCGATAGATGCAGGCTGCGAGTCCAGAGATGCTGGACTACCTTGCGGTGGCCATAACTTCTGAGAGAGACTCGAAGATCTTGAAACCATCGGTGCCGCCCAAAGCGGGTTCGCTGGCGCGCTCCGGATGCGGCATCATTCCAAGTACGTTGCGCCCGGAGCTGCAGATTCCGGCAATATTGTCGAGTGAGCCGTTGGGGTTTGCCTGTGAACTGACCTTACCGGATGGGTCCGTGTAGCGAAACACGATCCGGTTATCACGGCGCAGTTCAGCAAGAGTGGCTTCATCGCAGAAATAATTTCCATCCATGTGTCCGATGGGAATTGACAACACTTCGCCCTGGCGGCAGGCGTTTGTGAATGGCGTGTCTGCGTTCTCCACTCGAACATGCACCGGCTTGCAAACGTACTTCAGACCGGCATTGCGCATGAGAGCGCCCGGCAACAGCCCCGACTCGCACAGAATCTGAAATCCATTACAAATTCCGAGGACGATTCCGCCGCCATCAGCAAACTTCTTCACCGACTCCATCACGGGAGAGAACTTTGCGATGGCGCCAGTGCGGAGGTAGTCGCCATAGGCAAATCCTCCAGGGACAATTACAGCATCGCAGTTTTCCAGGTCATGCGACTCGTGCCACAGAAAAGTGACTGGCTGCTTCAATACCTGCTCGACTGTCCAGTAAGCGTCATGATCGCAATTCGAGCCAGGGAAGATGATTACGCCAAATTTCATAGGTTTCTGAGTGGTAATTCACTCAATTTTAACATGCAGAAAATAATATAAATGTTTAACGATCATGAACTTTCGTGATTGCCATTGACAGTTTGAATGCCGGCTGTAGAATCTTTTCCTTATGCGCGATGAGCCATTAAAAATTGAAGACCTTGGTTTACAAAATCAAAAACGCATCCTGAAGCTCTCGGGACCACTGACCATCGCAACGCTTTACGAATTTCAAAACCTGGTCCGTTCCAGTGCTGGAAGTGCACTGGTGATTGATTTCACCAGCGTGCCGTACGTCGACTCGGCCGGGGTCGGGGCCCTGGTCGGAGCTTACGTCCGGCATCAGAAGGAAGGACACCCTCTGATCCTTGCGGGCGTGAATGAGCGTGTACGAAACACGCTCAAAATTACGCAAGTGGACAACTTCTTCCAGTACAGCGACAGCGTGCCTCACCCGGCGTAGGAACCGCTGATCGCTGAGCGGTTCAGTGAAGCGTCAGTCACATTGCGATTAGCGCTGTCCCCATTTCAACTTGTTGTGCAGTACATCGAAGAATGTGCCCTTGGTGTGCAGCAGCTTCACCTGATATTCGGACTTTCGGCAATACACTCGATCGCCATCAAGCATGGGCATGCCAGCCTGGCCGTCGATGCTGAGATAGGCCTCTTCCAATCCAGTCATGACCACGATTTCGATTTGCGAACTGTCACGCACCACGAGTGGGCGATGGGTCAGCGAATGGGCTGAAACCGGGGTGACCACAAAGGCGTGCACATCCGGCATCAGAATTGGACCGCCGGCGGCTAAAGAGTACGCGGTCGAACCTGTCGGCGTGGAGACTATCAAACTGTCGGCCTGGTAACGCGAGACAAATATGCCATCGACGTAAACGTCGCAGTGGTTCAACCGCGCAATCGTGCCTTTACCCACGACTACGTCGTTTAGGGCTTCAAAGCTGGCGATTGTCGAGCCGTTTCGAGCGACTTCGCAGTGCACCATGGAACGCACATCCAGCGCCGCCGAGCCTTCTGCGATACTTTCGAGAGTCGGATAGAGTTCGTCGGCGGGAATTTCCGTTAAAAAGCCAAGCGAGCCCAGGTTGACTCCCACAATCGGCGTTCCTGACTTGGCCACCACTCGCGCGGCAGCCAGGAAAGTGCCATCGCCGCCGAGCACGATGACGAATTGCAGCTTGCGCGCTCCCAGTTCCTCGCGCGTCAGGCAGGGCGCGCCTGTAGCGTAGGGCGCGGTTTCCGGATCCACGACAACATCAAAGCCATGCGCGCACAGCCATTCCATAAGCCGTGGCATCATCTGGGCGACTGCGGGCTTATTTGGTTTGGAGAAAATGCCAACCGCTTTGGGAGATGGGGGAGCCTGTGCCATGCCGAAACTGGAATTGTACAGAAAACGAAGGGCGAGAAGATTTCTCTGGGGCAATTAGAAAATCGGGGCAATTAGAAAATCGCGTATAAAAGAAATTCTTTGTTACCTTCTGCGCCCAGGATCGGAGAGTCAATTATTTCCACCGAGCGCGCACCAAGCGCCATCACCGTTTGCCGTACTTTCTGAACCGCTCCATCCTGGACGGCAGGGTCGCGTACGATCCCGCCTTTTCCGACTTGCTCCCTCCCAGCTTCGAACTGAGGTTTAACCAGAACGAGCAATTGCCGCCCACTCTTATCGGTCGGGAACCCCGCCGCAATAACCGCCGGCAACACCAGCGTCGCGGAAATGAAGGAGACATCCATGGCTATGAGATCGACAGCCTCCCCGACTTGCTCGCGAGTGAGATAACGCGCATTCGTTTTCTCCAGCAAGCGAACACGCGGATCTTGACGCAGCTTAAAGGCAATCTGGCCGTGGCCGGTGTCAACCGCAATGATTCGTGCCGCGCCATGCTGCAGCAGACAATCGGTGAATCCTCCGGTTGAAGCTCCGACATCCAGGCAAACCTTCGCAGCCACCTCAATGCGCCAATGCTCAAGCGCGTGCTCGAGTTTCAGGCCACCGCGGCTGACGTATTTCGGGTCTTCGCCCAACAAGGTGATTTCGCAGCTCGCTTCGACTCCGGTTCCGGATTTCTCAACCTTTTGGCCATTCACGAGTACTTTTCCGGCAAGCACCATGGCCTGCGCCCGCTCGCGAGAGGGAGCGAGTCCGCGTTCGAGCAGCAACTTGTCCAGGCGAATTTTTGTCGAGCTCGGGGCCACAAAAAAATGTGTCGCGGCAGAATACCGCACTCCTGCTTGTGCAATGTGTGCAAAGAACTCGCAGGCAACCACTTATTCAGCTACTTTCCTTGTTTTCCACAGAATTTTCCACAGCCATGTTGAAAAATTCTTCTCACGTTAACGATTTTGTGGTTGCAGAAGTGCAACGTAAAGATGAGCGGCCAGAGCGGGACTAAAGAACCAAAGCGGAAGAGCCTTGCCTCAGGACAACACTCTCCCGCTGTGAAATCTGCTATTCGTTTGTTAGCGATTCAAGTTTGCACTATTCCGCTCGGCAACTATCTTTCTGGCGTTCTCTGCCAGTTGTTTTGCCTGCGGCAAGAGTTCGAGTCCCTTCAGCACTTCGGGGTCGGTCTCTGCTTTAACTTTAAGACCTTCTTCCTGGCCGAAGGCATCGACGAAGAGTTCGCTCTTGATGTTGGAACGAATCCAGTCGTTGTTTTGCAAGAGTTCTGCTTCGGTAAATGGAATCTTGTCCGCTTCTAAAGACTTGCGGAACTCCTGCATCACGTTGTCTTCCACTTCAAAGTTCTTGGTGATGCGGTGGTTGATGGAATAGTGCTTGGCGAAATTGAAGAACGCGTAATGTTGCAGTAAAGCGTCCTGGAACGCATTGCTCTTGATCGCGTCAATCTTCACGTCGGGAGAGATCCCACCACCACCGTAGACCGTCCGCCCGCTGTCGGTGAGCTTTATTTCCTTATTGGACGTGTCGTTGATGCTGTCACGATCGAAGTAGTAGTCATACAGCGAAACGTTGCTGTAGTCGCGCTGGATCAAGCGTCCGCTCGGGGTGTAGTACTTGGCGGTCGTCAAAGCCAGACCGGTGTCGTTCGAAAGCGGGTAAACCGTCTGTACCAGGCCTTTGCCGAATGTAGTCTCACCGATGATCAATCCACGATCATGGTCCTGAATCGCGCCCGCAACAATCTCCGCAGCGGAAGCGGTCCCGCGATTCACCAGGACGACGAGTGGATAATCCCGCCCGCCGTTGCCGTGAGTCGCGGTGTAGCGGCGTTCCGGCGAAGAGCGTCCATGATGAGAAACGATCAATTGGCCTTTATGCAGGAACTTGTCGGCAACCCCGACGCCTTCGTTCAACAGTCCGCCCGGATTCTGTCGCAAGTCAAGAATCAGACCCTTGAGATCACCCTGCTGGAAGAAGGCATCAAGCGCGTCCTGAACTTCCTTCTCGGTGGTCTCATTGAAGCCCATGACATGCATGTAAGCAATGCCAGGACGAATCATGAAATGCAAGTCGACGCTGTAACGAGGAATTTCGTCACGCACGATGGCGAATTCCAGCGGCTTTTCAGCGGCCTCGCGCAGAATCGTGATATGGACGGTTGTCCCCTTGGGCCCCTTCAGTAGGTCGGCCACGTCGCTGGTGTTCATGTTGTCGGTGGGCTTGCCATCGACGGCAGCGATGATGTCACCAGGGTGTATGCCTGCCCGGTAAGCTGGGCTGCCCGCGAAAGGAGCAATGACGATGACTTTGTTGTTTCGGGGACCGACCGTCATTCCCACACCGTAATACTTGCCGCGCTGATCTTCGCGCAGCAACGAGTAGGATTTCGGATCAAAGAAATTGGAGTGGGGATCAAGCACGTGCAGCATGCCCGGAATGGCGCCGTTGTAAATGGCTTTGTCCGGGTTCACCGGTTCGGCGTAATTCTGCTCGACGATGTCGTAAACCTGGGTGAACTCCTTCAGGCTCTGGTTAACATCGGAGTCGCTGTCGTGCGCGGTTGCCGGGTTCTTTTCGGCGAAAACCATTCCCAGGAAACCGCAAACCGCCAGAAACGCAACGATCAAAATGGAAGTTCGGTGAGAACTGCGGGGCATCTTCAATTTTCCTTCGGCCGGGCGACTGGACCGTCCAAGCAGGCTGATTTGGTGCAGTATAACATGCGAAAAAACAAAAGCTTACAGGCGACAGTCACCTCAGGTCACCCTTCGGTCACCTCATGTCTTAGGATGCCGGAAGCCGTAGAAATGATGCGTTATTCCTGAGAGGGGTTGAACTCGAACCGCGAACCCTTACCCTGCCAACTTCTTCGAGGAATTCCTGCTCATCCAGGCGGTACTTGAAGGCTTTGCGCCCGTCGATAAAAACCACCGGAACTTCGTCCGTGAATTCGCGCTTCAGCAAGTCATCGGTTTCAACGTCGACTTCACGCCAACGGAAGCCGCCCCTGCGTTCGAGTTTCGTGAGCTTCTCTTTCACGATCTCGCACAGATGGCATCCCTTGCGGGAATACACGATGACTTCGCGAAGAAGAGACATCGGCGGAGTCTAGCAAAACCAGAACGACGAATCCACAGAAATTGCACCTTCGTTCCAGCCGCAAGGGCCTGACGGGTTCCAATCCTGACAGGTACAATCCGTTATTCATGGCCCTTCCCGGCACCAATCCGCTCGACGGCAAAGTGGCCCTGGTCACAGGGGCGGCCAAGCGGCTTGGCAGGGCCTCGGCGTTGGCGCTGGCCGAGGCGGGGGCGAACGTTGCCATAACGTTTTTGCACTCCAGAAAAGAGGCCCAGCAGACGCTGCGGGAATTGGAGGCGCGGGGGCGAGGAGTTCGGGGCCTGGCGATTCGTTGTGACGTTACTGATCCGAAAAGCGTGCGTTCAGCGGTCAAAGCGGTTGTCCAGAAATTCGGTGGGATCGATATCCTGATCAACAATGCAGGCAATTATGAGACGGTCGAATTCGAAAAGCTTACCCTCAAGCAGTGGGACGCTATCTTCGCCAGTAATGTTCGCGGTCCATTTCTTGTCTCCAAAGAGGCACTGCCGTATTTGCGCAAGCGGCGCGGACGCATCATTCATCTTGGATCGCTCGGCGGACTGCGTCCCTGGCCGAACCATGCCCACTATTGCTCGTCAAAAGCTGCGCTGCACATGCTGACAAGGGTCATGGCGAAGGCCCTCGCGCCCGAAGTCGCTGTAAATTGCGTTGCGCCGGGAATGATCGATCTAGGCGAGAAATCGGCTGCGGCCTTCATGAAGCGGATGGCGAAAGAGACTCCGATGCAACGTAATGGGACCGCGGAAGACGTAGCTTCAGCGGTTATGTTTTTTGCTAGCGCGCCGCACTTCGTTACCGGACAGATTACCTTTGTCGATGGAGGGTTGGGATTGTAAGTGGTTCGAGAAAAGCAGAGTCTTCACCCACAGGAAGCGCCCGTGAAGGACAAGGGCTGACAAGACAGCAATGAAAATAGTTTCGCTGATGATGTTAGTGGTACTGTTCTGCGCAACAGCCTTCGCTCAAACACCCGAAGAAGGCGCTCACGAAATCCAAATCTGGACGGCTGGCGGCCATTCCGTGCCTGGTGGGCGTGGCAACACCGGCATCTGGAACGCGGGCCTGCGCTACGGCTGGGTGCTGACCTACCCGCACGGGCCGGGTTTTCTCAAGGGAAGGTTTGAATACGCGATCGAGGCCGTGCCCGCATATCTGATTTTTCAGCCGGCCAATACGGCTTACGGCGTTGGGTTAAATCCACTGAATCTAAAATGGAATTTCGCCAGTCGGGGGCGTATCGCTCCCTATGTGGAACTGAGTGGCGGAACATTATTCACCACACACAAGGTTCCGCCCCGGACCTCCAGCGTCAATTTCACCCCGGCAGCTGCCGTAGGCACGCATTTCCTCGGGAAGCGATACGCCTGGACGATAGAAGCCCGTTATCTTCACATCTCCAGTGCCGGCTTGGGTGACCTGAACCCAGGCATCAACACCTTTGAAATCAGACTAGGAGTGGGGCGGTTCAGAAAGAGTGAGTAGACAATCAAAGCCGGAGCAGCTGCTTGCTGCCCCGGCTTCCGGTTGACCCAATCATGCCGTCAGTGACTCCATAAAATTCGGGCAGAACGACGTCTCAACTGTGTAGTCTCTCGATGTGATCGGCGAGAGCAGGAATGGCATCAGCATATCCGAGACCTTGGGGAACACCTCGCGCACATAGCGCTCGGCGTCTCTCTTTTCGGCCCATAGCGTAATTACGAAAATCTTTTCATTCTCGACTTCTGGGACAAACGGCAGAATTTCCAGGAACCCCGGCTGCTTCTTCAGAATCGGCAGAACGTCAAAGCGGGTAAACTTCAGAAATTCTTCTTTCTTTTCCAGTTTTGGGAAAACCTCGACTATACGGGCAAACATATAAGTGCTCCTTTCCTGGGAACATTGATTGGCCGGCAGGAGCAGGCTTGAGTCAGGCGCAGTTAGTAGAGATGCGGTGGCTGCTAGTCTGCCGATCCGGCATCATTCAGAACCGACAACACTCTAGCGTTTTCGCCCAGCAGGGTCGGTGATCACAGATACAGAAGCGAGTGATGGAAAGCACGGGTAAGATTTCTTTGCGCCCGCTCAGCTGGCGCGAGATTTCGCGACCCTTTCGCTCTTTCCGGTTGCGGCTTTCAGCTTTTCCACTTCCGCGAAGCTCAGCCGCCGGAACTCCCCCGGTGGCACATCCAGGCTCAAAGGCCCGTAGCGGACGCGTTTGATCTTTTCTACGTGATGTCCAATTTCTTCGAACATCCGCCGGATCTGGCGGTTCTTGCCTTCCGTCAAGGTGAGCTCGTACCAGGGATTCTCGGCCTCTCGCACTATGCGTACTTTCGCCGGGGCGGTCCTCACCCTCAGCGGGCCTCTATTGTTGCGACGCGGCTTGGCTCGCTCGCCCACCTCGTTCTGGCCACCTCTCGTCGCGAGGAACCTGCCTTCTGCTGGAATCGTCATTCCACGCCGCAGCTTCTCCAGTCCTGCCGCATCGGGTTTACCTGCGACCTTGACCACATACACCTTGGGGACGTGCGAAGACGCCTTCATGAGCCGATGCGCCAGATCGCCATCATTGGTAAGCAGGAGCAAACCCTCGCTGGCATAGTCAAGCCGACCCACTGGATACACGCGAGCCCGGATGCCATGAAGCAGGTCAATGACCGTGGGCCGCCCTTCTGGATCGTGCGCCGTGGTGACGTATCCTTTGGGTTTATTCAGTAGGAGATAAATGTGGCGCTCGGCGCCGTGCAGCAGCTTGCCATTTACGCGAATGTGATCGCGGTCGGGATCGGCCTTGGTGCCGAGTTCGGTGACGATTTTACCGTTGATCTCGACCAGTCCGGACGTGATCATCTCCTCAGCCTTGCGGCGGGAGGCGATGCCAGCAGCGGCGATGATCTTTTGAAGGCGCTCGGTGGACATCTCCTAAAAAGAGTAACAGGAAATAGACGTGCTCCGGGCCGGGAGCGAGAGCGTCAACTGAAACAGCGCTCTGCACACCTCACGTTGCAAACTCTTTCACATTGACCCATTCAGCGAGGGAGACTAGAATCCGCTCCGGTATTGGGTTTGGGAGAATACGTCTCATTCTCCACGCCCTGCGCGCGCCGATCTTCGCTTACCTCGCCCGAAAAATTGATCTCGCGGCCTTGGTCCGCGAAAAACGTCCTTGATCACAATTGAGACGAAACAGGAGAATTACTTGAACAACGTAAATCCGATTCGCTTCCCCCAGGTTTTCACTGCATTGTTCGTTCTGGCCGTATTTACCTTTCCGCTGACTGCCGCTGCCCAGCAAGACTGGCACGCCAAAGTCGGCGCAGAAACTCCCGGCATGGGCCGGCAGGCGCTGGCTTTCTTGCCGAACGAAATTTGGATCCATGCCGGCGACAGCGTCACCTGGACCTTCAACTCCGATGAAATTCACACCGTATCGTTTCTGGTGGTCGGACAAGTTTTTCCGCCGTTCCCAGTCGGTTGTCCGGGCTTTTCATTTGGCGAGGCCAGCTTCGACGGCTCGATTTGCGTGACCACGCCGCCATCGGTCAAGGGCAATCCAACTTTCACGGTAAGCTTCCCAACCGCAGGTAACTATAAGGTCCAGTGCCTGGTCCACAACACTATGAACGGTGTAGTCCACGTTCTTGATTCCTCCATCGCCCTGCCGCATGACCAGGCGTTCTATGACCAGGAAGCGGCCAAAGAAATCCGCAATCTACTCACAGACAACGATCACGCGACAAGTTCGGACATGAGTGGTATGGAAATGTCGCATGCGGGCAATTCAATTTCCGTGCGCGTTCTGGCTGCGACCAAGCGGCTTTCCAAAAACCGGAAGAGATTAGCCCCGTCTTCCGGCGGCAATTTGGCTCCGGACGCTCATGTGACCGCTGGCGTCGGAGAGATTGCGTCAACTCCCGGCGGCTTGCAGACGAACTCGTTGGTACGGTTTGTGAAGGGAAAGATCACCATCCACGCCGGCGATACGATCGAGTGGAGCAACTTCGATCCGGAGGAGCCGCATACTATTACCTTTGGCCCGGAGCCTCAGGACTTGTTTGATCCTTCTTCGAACGTGACCATGGATCCGGACGGCGGGTTACGCGCGGTCCTGAACTCGCCGAGTGACAGCGTACATTCAGGATTCATATTGCAGGCATTGGACGACCAGTTTGGGATGCCGGTAAATTCCAATCCTGACAATGCCATCGCGCTGAACCCCACGCATTTCCGTGTGACTTTTATGGGGCCAGGGACTTACAACTACAAGTGCTCCCTGCACGACAACCTGGGCATGGTCGGTCAGGTGGTGGTGCTGCCATAAGTGGTTCGAGCAGCCGTTCGATGTCAAGAATTTTAGGCGGTTTTGCTCGCTTCGATCTGCCCCGGTTCGGATTGGTCGCCGACAGTTGACGATGCATCTTGTGGTTGCGACGATTCAGCCGGCAGCAAATCGCTTTGAAACGACTCCGCCACCAGCTTTTCAAACTCCTCCATGCTGGGAAGTTCGTTGACGTCTTTCAATCCAAAGCGGAGCAGGAATTCCTTCGTGGTCTTGTAAAGAATGGGTCGGCCGATTACGTCTTTGCGTCCGGAGGTAGTGATCAGCTTGCGGTCGAGCAGCGTGGCGATTACGCCGCTTGCATCCACGCCGCGAATTTCGCTGATCTCCGGAACCGTGACTGGTTGCTTGTACGCGATCACGGCGAGCGTTTCGAGTGCCTGCAGACGAGAGCCGGATCGGCGGCTTCAAACTTTTCGCGAACGAACGCACCAGGTCATGCTGCTCAGGCTTGGTGGACATGCGGTATCCGCCGGCGATCTGGCGCAATTCGATGCCATGGGCCTCGGAAGAATAATCGGCGACCAGTTCTTCGATAGCGCGCAGCTTCCGATTTGAGATCAGTGCCCTCGGCAGCTGAATCCTTGAGCAAGGCGACATCTGGTCGAGGTGATGGCGTTTCCGCCGCGTAAATGATGGCTTCGATTTTAGGTTTAAGGCTCATAAAACAGTTGTCAGTTCCCAGTGATCAGTCTCAATGTCATTGTCGTTCCGCACATTGTTCCACTGCGATTGTCCAACGTGCACCGCCCCGATCGATTGATCGTGTAGAGCGGCCATTTATGGCCGCGTTTCTTCGGCAAAGACTTGAAACGAGTTTCAGCTCGGCAAAATTGTGCCGCAATCAATGCCAAGCTGAAGCTTGTTCTAATCGTCCTCGATCTAACGCGGCCATAAATGGCTGCTCTATCACTACGCTCATCTCCAATCATCTCTTACTGCTGCTTGCTCGGCCATGATGGCGTCGAACTTGTCATGCTTGCGAACTAAAATTTCACCAAACATCGGTCTTGCCGAAGCTGAATGGCCTGCAGGCGCACCAGCTCCAACATTGCCAGAAACAGACACACTAGCGCCTGACGCGATTGCACGTTGCGCGAGCATCTGCTTCAGGCGCAATGGGCGATCTTCAAGCGAGAGTCGCCGCCGCAAATACTCAATCATCTGGCTAACGCTCACAGTCTCTTCATCCACTTGAATCATCGGGCCGGTGCGAACGCGTTCGAGCATCTGCTGAAAGGTCCTGACCAGATCGATCACGTCGGCGGCGATCTCCGGCTCGGTCCCTTCCGCCTCGATGAATTCGCGAATCGCTGGATTTGAGCGCACCGCATCTTCGATCTGCTGCTTCTGCATCAGCATCTGCGCCGCAGATTTGAACTTCTCATGCTCGATCAGCCGATTGACCAACTCGGCGCGCGGATCATCCTGCTCTTCAGAAGCTGCCGCCGGATCGCGCGGCAGCAGCATCTTCGACTTGATATGAATCAGCACCGCGGCCATGTAGATGAACTCCGCGGCGACATTTACATCGAGCTCGCGAAGTTTTTCGACATAGGCGAGATACTGCGCAGTGATCTTGGCAATTGGAATGTCGTAGATGTCGATATCCTGCTTGCGAACCAAATCGAGCAGCAGATCGAGCGGGCCCTCGTAGACGTCTGCAACACTGACTGCGAATGGAGAATCGCTCTCGGGCTTCCGATCCTGAGATGACGGAACAGGAACAGGCCCGGGTAACTGTTCATGCGAAGTTGCTCCACCCTTCTCCGTTCTCTGGGGAGGGAGGGGATTTTGATCTACTTTGATTGCAGCTTCATTCGCCATCAACTATTTTGCCCCTGTGCGCTGCTCGGCGCCTCGTAATCCAGCGACATGTTCATGGCCTCGCGAACCTGATTCATAGTCTTAGAAGCCTCTATGCGCGCGCGCTCGGAACCTGACTCCAGAATATCCCAGGCCAGGCGCGGATTCTGCTCATATTTTGTTCGCCGCTCCTGCATGGGACTCAAAATCTGCACCAGGGAGTCCGCCGCCCAGCCTTTGCACTCAATGCACCCGATGCCCGCTGACCGGCAACCTACGTCGACTTTGGCGTTGGTCTCACGATCACTGAATATCTTGTGTAAATCTCCAACCGGGCACACATCCGGATTGCCGGGATCAGTGCGCCGCACGCGTGCGGGATCGGTGACCATGGTCTTCAGCTTTTGCCGCACAACCGGCTCGGGATCGGTAAGCAAAATTGTGTTGCCGTACGACTTCGACATCTTGCGGCCGTCGGTTCCGGGAAGCTTCGGCGTCTGGTTTTAAGCGGCTGGGGCTCGGGAAAGACCGCGCCTCCTTTGAGCTGATAAAACTGGTTGAAGCGTCGCGCAATCTCCCGCGTCAGTTCCACATGTGCGACCTGGTCTTCACCGACGGGAACGAAGTCGCCCTTGTAAATCAGAATGTCGGCGGCCTGCAGCACTGGATACCCGAGGAATCCGTACGTACCTAGATCTTTTTCTTTAATGTTCTCGCGCTGCTCTTTGTAAGTAGGCACGCGCTCCAGCCAGCCCAGAGGCGTAATCATCGAAAGCAGAAGGTGCAGCTCAGCATGTTGCGGCACGTGCGACTGAATGAACATGGTGCAGCGCTCGGGATCGAGTCCGGCCGCCAGCCAATCGATCAGCACTTCAACCGAATTCTGTTTGACCTGCGACGTGTCGGCGTAATCGGTCGTGAGCGCGTGCCAGTCGGCGACAAAGAAGAAACACTCGTACTGGTCCTGCATGCTCACCCAGTTGTGCAATGCACCAACGTAATTGCCGAGATGCAGCTTGCCGGTTGACCGCATGCCGCTCAGAACGCGTTTCCGTGACTGGCCTTGTGGAGTAGTCATGCCCGTTTCAGTATCCATTCAAAGGCGCCCATGACTGGTGAAAAGAGTGCGCTGAGAACGCCTGGCGCCAAATAAACTAACGCCATCAAACCGAGAAAGCCAACCATGTCGTAAACCCGCAGCACCGGATCAGGCAAAAAATGACGCAGCACGTGGCTGCCATCCAGCGGAGGAACGGGAATCAAGTTGAAAACCGCGAGCAAAACGTTGATCGTCAAAAGAACGTAGAACAGCAGGCACGTGGGAACAAGTACCGAGTCGGTATGGACCATCGTCGGTTCGCCAAGAATAAAACCGACAACGGCGCGTCCCGTGCCGGAACTAAATTTTAGAATCAGCAGCGCGATTGTCGCACCCGCGGCCACGACAAAATTGCTGATCGGACCGACCACGGAGGTAAGGATGTCATCAAGCACCGGATTCTGGAAGTTTCGCGGATTTACCGGCGTGGGCTTTGCCCAGCCGATCATAGGGATATGAGCGAGAACGGCAATCAGCGGCAACAACACCGTGCCCACCGGATCAATATGCTTGATCGGATTCAGGGTGATTCGACCCAGCATTCGCGCCGTCGGATCTCCGCGCAGGTTTGCCATCCAGGCATGCGACGATTCGTGCACGCTGATGGCGAATATGAAGGCCATTATCTGAAACAGAATCTCTACGTGATGGAGCGTCATTCTGGGTTGGTAATGGACAGTCCAGTTGGCTTCGATACTACCATGCTGAAACCGCAGGAATCGTGAGGGTGCCCCCATCCTAGCCGCATCTCTTGCGGCTAGGGTGGGATCCCAGATTAGTGCGATGAAGACCTACTGCAGCCGGCTCAAATATTCAACAATCTCCTGCTGCTTCCAATCCACCGGCCCGATGAATTTGCGCCGGACCACGCCGTTGCGGTCAATGATGTACGTCTCTGGAATCTTTGCCGTGCCGTATTTATTCGCGATGGGAGAGACTACTCCGGTGTCAGTCTTCGTACCTCCCTCGCGCACAGTCAGAAAATCAATACCGTGATCTTTCAGAAACTTGTGGTAGTCGTCGTCGTCATCGTCCACGCTTACGCCGAGCACGGTCACTTTGTCCTGCAATTGCTTTTGTAACTGAACCAGCGAGGGCATCTCTTCAATACAAGGCGGACACCACGTTGCCCAGAAATTGAGAATGACAATCTTTCCGTGTAGTTGGCTCAAGGTGACGCTGTGGTCAGAGTCTTTGATGGTGAAATCCTGGGCGGGAGTGCCGATGCTGGGAGGTTTTGATCCGTGATAGCAGGCAGTAAGAAGGAGCGCGGCGGCACAGGTGGCCACAAGGGCGGAAAAACGCACGTAGAGATAATATACCGTTAGTTGTGCAGCACCGGTCTACTATGGCTGGCACGCCCAGGCCCAGGTCCTTCGGGTTGAGGTGATCTGCCGGTCTCAATTCAATAAAGCAGATTGCCTCGCGGCTAAAGCTAATCGGAATGACCGATTCGCAGGTTAATAGGGCACGTTGATAGGAAGGAAACATAGAGGGTGAATTCCGGCTGCGATCCCGTCGTTTCGGTAATTGTTCCCGCGCGGAACGAAGAGGGGTGCCTCGGGCTCTGCCTGGAGTCGCTGGTCGCGCAGACTGGGATCAATTTCGAGATCATCGTGGTTGACGATGCGTCGACGGATCGGACGGCTGAGGTTGCGAGATCTTTTGAAGTGGGCGTTGCCCGATTCGAGCGTGCGCGCAAGATCGGGAAGGGCACGACTTCCAGTCGTGCCGAACAGCAAGCCAGCACGGCTAACGGCACGGCTGAAGGCCGTGCCCTTCCCGTCATCGACACCCAGACTTCCGGATCATGCCTTGAACTTCGCCTCATTTCTGCTCCGGCTCTGCCCGAGCACTGGACTGGCAAGAACAACGCGATGTCCGCGGGCGCAAAAACCACGCACGCGAAAGCCAAATGGCTGCTATTCACCGACGCCGACACCGTTCACAAGCCGGGATCGCTGGCGCGCGCCGTCGCCGAAGCCGAGCAGCACGGGGCTGCGCTGCTCTCGTATTCTCCCGAGCAGGAGGTACGCACATTCTGGGAGAAAGCGGTCATGCCAGTGATCTTTGCCGAGCTCGCATCCACCTATCCCCCAAAGAAAGTGAACGATCCAGCTTCCGCCATCGCCGCTGCCAACGGACAATATCTGATGATCTCGCGCGAGGCTTACGACGCGGTCGGCGGCTACACAAGAATTGCCAGCGATCTTCTCGAAGATGTCGCAATGGCGCGCCTGGTAAAGTCCTCCGGCCGCAAGATCTTCTTCCGCTATGGCGGCGATGCCGTCCGCACCCGCATGTACCGCAGCTGGTCACAGATGAAAGAAGGCTGGACGAAGAATTTGGCGCTGCTGTTTCCAAGGCCGCGCACATTGGCATTAGTTCGCGGGGCAGAGTTTGTCCTTGTTTGGGGAAATCTGGTAGCTGGAATCTTGTCTTTGCTAATGAAGCGGTTCGAAGTTGCGGAGACAACGTTTCTGCTGGCCTTAATCGTTGCCGCATATACCTGGACGCGAATTCGTCGCGCCCATTTTTCGTTTGCTTCGAATCTGCTGGCTCTAGGAGGCTTGGCGATCTTTACGCATCTGCTGATGCGATCAGCGGCCCTGCACCGAACTGGCGGGGTGAATTGGAAAGGCAGAAAGTACGGAAATATGCCGGCCAATGCGGTGCGGCATGAGTCGCCTCACGCTAGCTCCGCAGGAGCGGTATCTAGATAGCCCCGGCACACGTGAGCTTGTGCCCTCCTTCGGGACTCCCAATCGTTTCGTAACCCCGCAGATTGGTATCAGCTTAAACTACTGTAGTAAAAACACTTACGCGTTGTTGCAAGTAGAAATCAGGGTGGCATATACTTGTGTATATGCCAAAAAGAAGGGTGTCAATGCGATGAAGCGAAGCGCCAAAGTTTTTATGAATAACCGCAATCAGGCAGTTCGTCTGCCCAAAGATTTCCAGTTCAACACGAGGGAAGTTTTCATACGCAAAGAGGGAAGAGACGTTGTCCTCTCGCCGAAGCCGGAAGATTGGTCGTCATATCTGACCGATGGACCCGTTGCTTCCGATGCATTCATGGAAGGCGTCGAGGACCTGCCGGTACAAGAGCGTAAGCTCTGATGCCTGACTACATGCTCGACACAGACATTTGTTCGTACATCATGAAGCGCTCTAGCCAGGGACTTCTCGAGCGATTGCAGCAGGTTCGAGTAAGTCAGGTATGCATTTCAGTTATTACAAAATCAGAACTGTTGTTTGGCGTTGAGATGTCGCCGCGTCGGCAACAGGATGAAATCGCGCTCAAAGCCTTCCTCCCCTACACAGACGTCCTGGATTTTCCCGACGAAGCGGCGCCGCACTACGCAAACATCCGCGCGTATCTGAAGACTCGTGGCACCATGATCGGCGCTAATGACCTGTTCATCGCCGCGCACGCTCGCAGCCTCGGAATAACGTTGGTGACCAACAATACGCAAGAGTTCAGCCGCGTTCCGGACCTGGTGCTTCAAAACTGGACAGTTGGGTTCTGACCGGATTATCCACGCTCCGGACGAGGCGGGTGCTGACGAGCGGACCGCTCATGGCGGGCGGGATGCGGTCCGGACCCCTAGCCTTTCTTGTTTCCGATGATTTCAGCAGATCGTAAAAACTGCTGGTACTGCGGATATTGTCGAGAGCAGAAGCCCTGGCATGCAAATTCATTCTTTTGACACTATCTGATGAGATTCAGGATTGCGAGTCGAAGATAGGTATTCGAAATTCCGGCAACACAAGCTTCCCGTTACAATTAGGCCTGAATGATCTGAGTGCCCAATGCTCTATCTCACCCGCAAAGCTGAATTTGCCGCGTCGCACTATTACCACAATCCGGAGCTTTCTCCGGAGGAGAACCGGCGCCTGTTCGGCAAGTGCAATAACCCCAATGGACACGGGCACAACTACGTGCTCGAAGTCACGGTGAAGGGCGAGATTGATCCCCGCTCCGGCTTCGTGGTTGACCTCAAGCAGCTCAAGGAAACCATGCACCGCGAGGTCCTCGACGCCATGGATCACCGCTTCTTGAACAAAGAAGTCCCGGAATTTGCCACCCGCATTCCTACGACCGAGAATCTGGCCATCGCCATCTGGCAGCGCCTCGCCCCCAATCTGACGAATGCCAAGCTGCACCGGGTGCGGGTGTATGAGAACCATGATTTGTTTGTGGATTTTTATGGAGAGGAGTGAAGAATTGAATCATTGAATCATCAGGGGATTGAATCATTAGAAACCCGTTTGTCGCAGAACAAGGAATGCAAGCGGAGCAAGGAATGCAAGCTGCATGAAAGCATATCTGAATCGTCGCTACCGCTTCTCGGCGTCGCATCGCTTGCACAGCGAGCAGATGTCGGAAGAAGAGAACCGTGAAACATATGGCAAGTGCAACAACCCGTATGGACACGGGCACAACTACGTCCTTGAAGTCACGGTTAGCGGCCAAGTCGACCAAAACGGCACGGTTTGCAGTCTGGCCGATCTGGACGACTGCGTTCACCGCAACGTTGTAGCCAAATTCGATCTGGAAAATCTGAATATGCGTGAGGAGTTCGCAAACGCGGTCGCCACTACGGAGAACCTGTGTATCGTGATCTTTGACTTGTTGAATCACGACATTTTGAAGCGAAAGTTCACTCAGGCACATCTGGAAAGAGTACGGCTGGAAGAGACGATGATGAATTCATTTGAGTACGACGGGGGGATAGCGCGATTGAGTAATTTTGTAATTTTGTAAATGGGTAATTGGAACCGCAATCCAAACGCTCGGTGGGTTTGACTTTCAATTACCAAATTACAAAATCACCCAATTACTCAATGTCACACCATGACTCCTAAACTCGAAACCAGAAACCCGACCCTAACCAGCGCCACATTCGAGGACTTGGTAAAGGAAATGCTCGTCCGCCTCGACGAAGACCCTCAACGGGAGGGCCTGCTTCGCACCCCTGAGCGAGTACACAAGGCTTTCGAGTTTCTTACCCGAGGCTACAGCGAAGATCCGGAGGCTATGCTCAAGAACGCACTGTTCACCGTCACCTACGACGAAATGGTGATTGTGAAAGACGTTGAGATGTTCAGCTTGTGCGAGCACCACATGCTGCCGTTCTTTGGCAAAGTCCACGTTGCCTACATTCCGAATGGCAAGGTGATCGGCTTAAGCAAGATTCCGCGCCTGATAGAGACGTTCTCGCGGCGTCTGCAAATTCAGGAGCGCTTGACCACGCAGATTGCTGAGACCATCCAAAAAGTCATTCAGCCACAAGGCGTCGGCGTGGTCATCGAAGCCCGTCATCTCTGCATGATGATGCGCGGCGTCGAAAAGCAGCACTCCGCGGCGGTGACTTCATCTATGCTCGGCTGCTTCCGTGACGAGCAGGAGACGCGGACGGAGTTTCTCTCACTGATCCGCCAACGGCCTAATGGGGTCTAACTAATCATTCTTCGGCCCTGAGCCGCCCTACTGTCGCGGTTCGTATGCCGTTTTGCTCAAAATTCAGCTTGCCATAGCAGCTTTCATCGAGTAACTTCTCTGCAAACGGTGCCTCTCACGAATTAAGGGCCCTTGGAGCAAATATGCGGCTCCGCTCTGCCGCTCCTCTCGCTTCGCTGGTTTTCTGCTCGATTTTCTCGTTACCGCAGGCTTCCAGCATTAGCAATCATTACACCGGCCCGGCTCCGGAGGCGCCGCCTTCAGGCACTTCTGTCAGGAGCTACCACGATCACGGCATCCGCGACATTGAAGCCGTCGGGAACCGCAACGTAGGCTGCGCCCGCGGCTTCGGCAACTGGTACAGCCTGGAGCGCCAGGTCGCGATGGGTAAGGAGTATTCTCAGCGCGTCGAGGCCACCTCGAAGCTGCTAGGTGATCCCGACATTAACGCCTACGTTAACCGCTTAGGTCAGGACCTCGTACGTAATTCGGATTCGCAGGTCGCGTTTACCATCAAGGTCATAGATTCTGACGACATCAACGCCTTCGCTCTTCCCGGCGGTTTTTTCTACATCGACTCGGGGCTGATTCTCGCCGCAGATAGTGAGGCCGAACTGGCGGGCGTCATGGCGCATGAAATCGCGCATGTTGCCGCCTGCCACGCCGCTCGCGGCCGCACTCGCGGACAGTTGATGAATCTGGCTTCGCTGCCCATGATGATGGCCGGCGGGCCGATCGGGTACGTAGCTTACGAGAGCATGACCATTGTCACACCGCTCACTTATTTGAAGTTCTCGCGCAAGTTTGAATCTGAAGCGGACTTTCTTGGCGTGCAATACATGTACAAGGCCGGCTACGACCCTCAGGCGCTGACCGCATTTTTCGAGAAAGTGAAGGCCCTGGAGAAGCGTCCGCAGAACGCTGTCGTCAAGGCGTTCCAAACCCACCCGCAGACGCCGGACCGCATCGAGAAGACGCAGAAGGAAATCAGCACTCTTCTGCCGCCACAGACGCAGTACAAGGTCGATACCTCGGAGTTCGAGGACGTCAAGGCGAAGCTTAACCAGATTGAGAACCGCTTACGAATCGAGAAGCCGCACTCGCGTGGGCCGACGTTGCGGCGAGTCCCTCACGCCGGGTCGGAGTGACTTGAGGGTGACTTAATAGATCGCGGGCGCGAGCCTTCACAGTCAGGTGTCGCTCGCCGGTCTTATTGAGGAATCTTTCCTTCCGCCAGTCCGTTTACGAGCTCTAAATCAGCTTCAAGAAAATCATAGGACGGCAACCGGGCCGGATCAGCCCAAACCACGTCGCGGAAAATGCGATTTTCGAGCTCGCCCGAATACTCGCGCACATCGTAGAAACGTAGTTCTATCGATCCCCCAGCCGGGTAGTCATGACGAACGCGCGCCACTTCGTCTCCGATGACCGCGGTAATTCCGAGCTCTTCGTCCAGTTCGCGGCGCAAGGCGTCGCGCGGTTGCTCCCCCTCTTCAATTTTGCCGCCCGGGAACTCCCATTTGAGCGGCATTGGCTGATGCCGAGTCCGCTGGCAGATCAGAATCTTCCCGTTCTTCCAAATGAGTGCAGCGACGACACGTTTCATATGGGACGCTCGCTTCCCGTTCAGCGTCCACGATCAGATGTGACCGGATGGGTCATCGCGGAGTTGATACATCGTAATCCTTCTGCTTGTGGAAAATGTTCCGGATGTATCGCGGAGGCGAGAGCGTGCAGGCCGCAGAGAAGAGTGGGTGCCGGCGTGTTGAGATATTCGTCGCGAATGCAGTAGATGCGGCTGTTTTTTACGGCCGATATGCTTTCCCAATTGCGGCTGTGGGCGATCTTCTCCAGAGGGACGCGGTCGCCGGCTCCGCACCAGGCGGCAATGATGACATCAGGATTGGCCGCAGCGACTTGCTCGAAAGAAATTTGCGAGCCGGGAGTTCCAACGAATTCACCTCCAGCGGCTTCGACCAACTCTTTGACCCAGAGTTGGGAGGCAATCAGCGGCTTGCCCCATTCTTCGCAGAAAACTCGCGGCTTTGGCAGATCTGCCGTGCGCTGGCGGACCGCTTCGATTTTTTCCTGCATATTGAGAATCAGTTTTTTGCCTTCGTTGGGTGCGTTCACAATTCGAGCGATGATGGCGATATCCGAATAAATATCGGCGAGTTTTTTTGGCGCCAGCGCCAGGAAAGGCGTATTCGCCTTCAGGATCTCAATTACAGATTTCTCTTGATATGGAACTGATGCGATGACGAAATCGGGCTGCAGCTTGCGGATTTGTTCGCTCTGGGCAGTCCAGGAGTCGGCGACGATCGCGATGTTCCGTTCCTGTATTTCAGGACAGACATCAAGGCAGTACTTAGTGCAGGCCACCAGCAACTCCAGCTTCCCGAGGTCGCGCAGAACCAGGGTCGCGCTAGGTTGCAGCGACACGATTCGGCGTGGAATGTAATCAGAAGGCATGCAATCAGTATTGCAGAACAGTTCGGCCTAGATTTGATTTTCCTTCGTGCACCGGCGCGTCCTTCGTGGTAATCACTTTTTTGACCACAAAGGACACGAAGTTACACGAAGGTAAAATCAATCTGTGTATTCTGCCCAGGTGTTGGACCACTTCGAGCATCCACGAAACGCCGGCGTGCTGGATTCGCCGGATGCAACGGTGCAGTTGGAAAATCCTGCGTGCGGGGATGTGCTCAAATTGATGGCGAGGTTCGCCGGCGGGCGGATCACGCATATTAATTTTCAGGCGAAGGGATGCGTTCCGGCGATTGCTTGCGGATCGGTCCTAACGGAACTGGTTGCTGGGAAGACTCTCGCTGAAGCAGCGAATTTGACCCGAGAAGTATTGATGCAGAATTTGGGGGGACTGCCCGAAGCCTCGCAACATGCCAGCCATCTTGCCATGGATGCGCTGGCAGCCTTAGTGAAAGCGTTGAGATCTCAAGCTGGACGTGCTCCCTCAGGCCAGTAGACTGTCCATCCGCGCTGCCGGGCGACCTGCTCAAGGTCAGGATTAGGATTTACTGCGACCGCATAGCGAGCTATCTGCAGCATCTCTACGTCCCAGCGTGAATTCCCGAAGGCTGCATCGGGAGGGCGTCCGATCACTTCAAGTATTGCTTTAGGTTTCCCGAGCCCCGACGGCACGCGAATCAGCCGGTCGGTAATGATTCCGTTTTCGATCTCCACTGATGCAGCGAGAATCTTTTTCTGGGGAATTCCGAAGTGCTTCATAGCTTCGCCGATGACCCATTCGTTTGTGGATGAGACCGCCCAGATGTCACAGCCGGAGTTTTGTAATTCGGAGACGAGCTGGCGCATCTCGGGGAAGATGTTCTGCATGAACTTTTCCTCGAAGAACTGCTTGCTCAGCCGGAGAACCTCAGCTTCCTTTAGGTCTTTGTGCAGTGTCACCATCTCGCCGCACATGTCATCTTCACTGACCTTGCCGGCCTTGTACTCGGCATAGCGCTCGCGTGCCCAACGGGCAATGTCGGGTGCTAGGACGCCACGATTGAGTTCCCAGTCGAAGAAGCGCTCGCCGGCGTCGCCCGCCCATAGCGTGCCGTCGCAGTCGAATACAGCGAGAGTTGGGCGGAGGCGAAGAACGGAATCAATCAGCACAGAGGATGGGGAGGCGGTCGTCATATTGAGTTACCGATTTTAAATTACGAAGCTGAAGTGGGTGGGCGGCGGTTTCGACTTTTGCTGCGACTTTCAAACGGGTCACTTATATCCCTGATTGCAACATGGCGTAGTCGTTCGGAGTATCAATATTCGTTGTGACCAGGGCGTCGTTGACCGCCACGTAGCGGATTCTATTTTGATTCGCGTGCTCGATTTCGCGGGCGTTTCCGGTTGCTGGCGCCCGAAGAAATGCTTCGATCATCTCGCGACCGATCAGAATGGGATGACCGTGCTTGCCCTCGCACTCGGGAACAATCGCCCAGACGCCGTGCTCCCGGCTGGCGAATGCATTCACCAAAGCGTTCAAAGTTTCGCTGCGAGGCGGAGGCCTGTCGATCAGCGTGATCATTGCCGAATCACGCCCAAGATTCAGCACTTCCTGCAAGCCGGTTTGCATCGAGCTGAACTGGCCGCGTTCCGGGGCAGGATTGGAAATAATCGAGGCTCCGCAGGCGTAGACCACGGGCCGCAGCGCAGGTTCGTTCCTGCCGGCGACGACAATCGTGATATCGCAAAATCCCAGGAAAGCCTGAATCGCCGAAGAAAGAATTGTGCTTTGAGGACCCGCCGGAGGTTTCGCATTTGCACTCGCAGGCGGCCAGGGGAGCAGAGCTTTGTCGCGGCCCATGCGGGAAGATTCGCCCGCAGCCAGGATTACTCCAGCGATTCCAGACCAGCTCATCTACTCCGGCACTTCGCCGTTCAAGAGTTTGCCGAGGTTGCACCAGGAGCAGCGCACGCCGACATAGAAGGTCCCGAACAGCGCGTACACAGCGCTGACTTCATCGAAGCGCATTTCGTAAATGAGTTTCTTGAAAACGAGCGGATCATCGGCGAAGAGGTCCACGCCCCACTCCCAATCGTCGAAGCCGATCGAGCCGGTGATGATCTGCCTGACTTCGCCGGCATAGCGGCGTCCAACCAGCCCGTGCTCGTTCATCTGCCGGGCGCGCTCTTCGATCGGCAGCGTGTACCAGTTCTTGTCTTCGCCGCGCCGTCGGTCCATGGGATAGAAGCAGATGTATCGGTTCTTGGGAATGTCGGGGAACAGGCGTGGCCGCATGGCTTCGCGCTGGCGGGACAAAGTTTCCTGAATCGCCCGGTTCCATTCTTCCGAGTGCGGCTCAAGGCCGCGGTCGGCCAGTTCGCGATAAGTCTTCAGCGTGGATTCGTACAGCCCAAGTTCAATGACCGACAGGTATGACGTAGCCGGCTCGAGATAATCGCTCAAGCGCAGGTGCGACAGCTGCATCTCAGCGCGGTTCAGTTCGTCGAACGACTCGCGAAAATGCACCAGCATTAAGTCGCCCTTGTGTCCGAGCATAGAAAAAAGCGCTGATTGACCCGACGTGCTCTCTTCCCAGCCCTTCAAGACCTGGGCGGCTTCATCGGCAATTTCTGCCTTTTGCGTCGGGCGAAGCGGTCGCCAGGCCTGCCAGCGGAAACGGAACATCTGATGTAAGACGCTGTATCCCTCAACGGTCAGCGGGACTGGGGGAATTTCAGCGGAAGCGGTTTGCGGTCGTTCGGTACGAGTGGCCGTCATGAATGTGCAGAGATACCTCTGAAAACATATCACGTAGGCGTGCCCGGGCCACTTTCACCTACGTGACAGCAGGTCGCAATTTGACCGCCTTTGTCTTGACAACAACCGTTGCTGGCTTCAATTTTGGCGGCGGCCAGTCTTTTGTGTAAGCCTCGACCGTGATTCCTCCCGGCGTCTTGTTGGCCTGGACCATGACTTGCGCGAGTCCGCTGAACAGGCTTCGCTTCGGTTCTTTGTCGGACTCCTGGCAATTTGGGTCGCCGTTGCCAACTCCCAGTAACTTTCCCTCGCCCGCGATCTTAAACACGATCAGGCTGTCAGCGGTCGGCACGTGACGGCCTGCGTTGTCGAGGGCCTCCACGCGAATGACCGCGACGTCTTCGCCATCAGCGTTGATCTCTGTCCGATCAGCGGATAGTTTGATCGACTCCGGTCCGCCCGTGGTTTCACGCTTTTCCGAAAGCACGACTGTGCCATTCTTGCTTCCTCTGGCCTCGAGCACACCGGGCTCGTACTTCACCTTCCATTCTACGTGGGTAAGCGGCTCCACTCTTTTCTTGCCCTGGCTCGTGCCATTCAGAAAAAGCTCGACTTCCTCCAGGTTGGAATGCACCCACACCGAAATCGGCTCGCCTTCGCGTTGCTCCCAGTTCCAATGCGGAAACAGATGCAGCACCGGCTCCGCGCCCCACCAGGCTTTGTAGTAGTAAAAATTGTCCTTGGGGAAGCCACACATATCCACAATGCCGAACTGCGAATTGATCGACGGCCAACCATAAGGGGTCGGCTCGCCGCGATAGTCGAACCCTGTCCAGGCGAAACCGCCAGCCAGCCACTCGCGCGTTGCATAAAATTTCCACCACTCTTCTGCCAGTTCCGCCCACGGCGGATGGTTCGCGTCATATGCGCTGACCCAATTACGCAGTGAATCGGTTATATAGATCCCGCGTGTACAAACCGTGCTGGCAGTTTCGGAGCCAACACCCGGAGTTTGCGGATGTGCCGCATGCCATTTATCAATCACATTCAGGTTGTAGTTGTACCCCATGACATCCAACTGCTCGGGAAACCGTGTCTCGTAATCCTGATTGACGGCAGCCGTGCAAAGTCGCGTAGGGTCAAGCTCATGCGATCTGGCAATCATGGCGTCGATGACGCGCACGCCTTGCGGCTGCGGCATCATCGTCCACTCTTCGTTGCCCATGGACCACATAATGATTGCCGGCGAGTTGCGGTAGCGCTTGATCATTGCCTCAAGCTGCGCCATGCCTTCCGGGTTCGAGCTCATCTGGCGGGTTTCACACAGCATCATCATGCCCATGCGGTCGCAGGCTTCCACCAACTCAGGGGTGGGCATGTTGTGCGAGGTCCGCACTGAGTTCGATCCCATTTCCTTCAAGACGCTGATCCGGTATGACTGCAGCCGATCTGGCAATGCTGCGCCCACTCCGGCGTGGTCCTGATGATTGCAGGTCCCTTTGATCTTGACCGGCTTTCCGTTCAAGAAGAAGCCCTTGTTTACATCGAAATTCAGTGTTCGGACTCCGAAGGTGATCTGTTCAGCATCCACGCGCTTTCCACTCGTTTCAACGCTGACGATTGCGGTATATAAATTCGGTTCATCGGGGGACCACAGGGCCGGACGAGCCAGCCTCGCCATCGCTGTGACCTCGGCCGATCTGTCGACCGACAAGTTTTGTGCAGCAGAATCTGCGGAAGCAACGGTCTTGCCCGCGGTGTCCAGAATTTGCCAGCGCACGCGAAAGCTTTCTGCTTCCTTGCTCTGGTTCTGGACGACAGTCCCGAGACGTAGCGTCGCTGTATCGGCCTTCACCTCTGTGCGGACATAACTTTCCCATCGGTCGAGGTGCAGCGCTTCAGTTTTCAGCAACCAGACGTGACGATAGATTCCCGCACCTTCGTAGAACCAGCCGTCGCCAAAGCTGGCATCCACACGCGCGACCAGGTAGTTCTTCCCGCCGTAGTTCAGAAAGTCTGTAACGTCGAATTGAAAGGGGGTATAGCCGTTGTTGTTCCGGCCAATGAAGTAACCGTTTAGAAAGACCAGCGTGTCGCGAAAAGCGCCGTCAAACTCGATTGTGGTCCGCCGGCCGAGGTCTTCCTTGGGAATCTCAAAAACGCGCCTATACCATCCCACGCTGGTTTCGGGATAACTCCTTCCCAGCGGCTTGTAGCCATGGCCCTGCAGGGCGTCGTCGTGCACGAATGGCAATTCCACTGCCCAGTCATGGGGTAAATTCAAAGCCCGCCACTTGGAATCATCGAATTTTGCCGTGGCGAATTTGAATTCGCCGGATTTGGCAAAATCACTCTGGTTTTTGCCGAAGTCCAGGTCTCGCGCCGGGTCAGCGGCGTTCCCCTGAAAGAACTTCCAATCAAAATCGAATAGCAGGTGCTCGCGAGGCGCAATCGCAGGGGTGTTCTCCGGCAATGGAGACTTGGAAGCTTCCCCAACCGACTGACTGGCACCGCGCAGACTGCTCACAGGCAGCAGCGAAGATGCCGAAACGGCAATTCCGGATCGCAACAGATCACGGCGTGTGAAAGGAGTCATTCAGGGCCTCAGAATGAAAATGGGATTTTATCGCGGTTGTTGCCTGTCGACCAGCGACCCCGCGCATGAAGGGCAAATTTTGTTGCTTGAATCATTGACAATACTTCCATAATCGGCACATTCTCAACATATGAGTCATATAGCGCTCACCGAATTGATCGGCGTGTCGGTCACGGAAGCTTCCGGCGTCGTTTGCGGACGTGTGCGCGAGGTGACTCTTGCCCCGGCTGAAGACCGCGCCAAGGTTTCCAGCTTCATTGTCCGGACAAAAAAGGGCGATCGGGTTTTGCCGTTTGCCGCAGTGTCCAGCATTAATGGTGGAATCCGGGCTTCGACGCCTGCTGCGGAATGGTCTGCGCTGCAAACCGATGGCTTCTTCCTGCTGGGGCGCGATCTTCTGGACCAGCAAATCATCGACGTGCATGGCCGCAAGGTCGTACGAGTGAACGACGTCGAGTTACATCCTGAAAACGGCGGTGGCAGCATCGTATTGAAAGTTGGTGCAGTGGATGTCGGCGTCCGCGGCGCGATGCGGCGCTTGTTGAAAGGCATCGTACCCATGGCAGCGCTGAGGCCCGTGCTGCAAAGGATCCCGCCTCGCCTGATCCCCTGGGAATTCGTTGATCTAATCGAAACTGATCCCGCGCGCCGCATAAAGCTGAAGATTTCTCACGAACGCCTGGCCCGGCTGCATCCAGCGGATATTGCCGACATCGTCGAAGAACTTGCCCCGGACGAGCGCGAAGCGGTCTTCGAAACCTTGGATGAAGATGTCGCAGCAGGCGCCCTGGAAGAAGTGCACCCGAAGGTACAGAAATCTATTGTCGAATCGCTCGACTTCGGGCGGGCAGCGGAAATTGTCGAGGAAATGAACCCTGACGCCGCTGCCGACTTGCTGGCCGACCTGCCGGAAGAGCGCACCTCTCAAATCCTGCAAGAGATGGCGCCGGCGGAGCGACAGGAAGTTGCCGACCTGCTGGAATTTGGAGAAACCACCGCTGCCGGGCGCATGAACACTGAGTACCTGGCCCTCGACGCAGATGCTACCGTGAACGACGCCATTGAGGCATTGCGCCACTTTGAAGGCGGAGTCGAGACGGTAAGCACGATCTATCTGGTCGACGCAGAGGGCCACCTAAAGGGCGCTGTGCCGCTTGCCAAACTGGTGCTGGCGAAAGCTGACGATAAGCTTTCCCCGCTCACCCAGGAACCACTGATTTACTGCCACGCCGGGGCTCGCGAAAAGCAAGTCGCCGAACTCTTCGACAAGTACAACCTGCTGACACTCCCGGTTCTCGATGAGGACAACAAGCTGACCGGTGTGATTACCTCCGACGATGTGATCAGCCTGCTGCGGGCGAAGTTGTAGCCGCGCTGTGTGCCCGCGTTTATCGTAGTAGGCGCTGCCAGACATAAATTCACTCCCTTGCTTCCGTCTTCGCACATTTAATTGATTCTCGACAACTTTAGCCTGTTCAAGTTCCAGCGTCTGCATATATTCTGAACGTCCGCAGTGCGAAGCATTCAAATCCAAAGCGACCGTGCGCGTGATGAGATTACTGAGAAGCTGGAAAATCCGGATACTGCTGTTTTTTGCCGTCGTAGGGCCGGGTTTCATTACCGCAAATGTCGACAACGATGCCAACGGCATTGTTACTTACTCACAAGCTGGCGCTCAGTTCGGCTACCACCTTCTTTGGACCATGATTCCAGTCACAGTGGCGTTGATTGTGGTCCAGGAGATCGCAGCCCGTATGGGCGCGGTCACCGGCAAGGGGTTGAGCGATCTTATTCGCGAGGAATTCGGCTTTCGTGTCACCTTCTTCATGATGCTGGCGATTCTCTTCATCAACTTCGGCAACATTCTCGGTGAGTTTGCCGGCATTGCCGGAAGCCTTGAACTTTTCGGCCTTTCCAAATACATAACGGTTCCGGTGTCTGCCGTAATCGTCTGGCTCATTGTTGTGAAGGGCCAATACAAAGGGGTTGAAAAAATATTCCTGGTCGCGTCGTTTATTTACATTACTTATATTTTTGCCGGGATTCTGGCCATGCACTCGGCCTCAGAGGGCGGGGCCGTGCGTGAGTGGATCAAGGCTGCGATCAGCACGGTGAAGCCGCCAGGAAAGGAACTGTTTCAGCACGACTATCTGCTGATGACCATCACTGTGATCGGGACCACCATCGCTCCGTGGATGCAGTTCTATCTGCAATCTTCGGTGGTTGAAAAGGGAGTGAGTCGCAGGCAATACAAAGCGTCGCGGCTCGACGTGATCTCCGGCTGCATTTTCACCGATGTGGTGGCCTGGTTCATCATCGTGTCGTGCGCGGCAACACTTTATGTTCACGGGTTCCACAACATCAACGACGCCAAGGATGCAGCCGAAGGCCTGCGTCCTTTGGCTGGCGACTATGCTTACATATTGTTTGCCGTCGGGCTTTTTAATGCGTCCTTGTTTGCGGCTTCGATTCTGCCGCTTTCGACCGCCTACACGGTGTGCGAAGGACTGGGCTTTGAGTCGGGAGTGGGAAAGAGATTTTCTGAAGCGCCCGCGTTTTATTGGTTGTACACGATTTTGATCGCTGCCGGAGCAGGCCTGATCCTGTTGCCCCACGTTCCTCTGATCAAGATCAATCTTTATTCACAAGCGGTCAACGGTGTTGCCATCGCACCGGTTCTCATTTTCATGCTGCTGTTGGTGAATAAGAAAGAACTGATGGGCGAATACGTGAATTCGACGCTTTACAACGTGATCGCATGGGGAACCACCGCGATCATGACGGTTCTCTCAATCCCGCTGATTTGGGGATACGTGCGCCAGATCTGGCACTGAGTCACACACCCATCAACACAACGCCCGCAGCCACAAACAGGGCGGCAGCCCATCGGCGCCGGTCGACTGTTTCATGCAGAAAAATCCGTGCCGCTATCGCATTCGCGACGAAGGTCAGAGACGCTGCTGCCGGGCCGATCAGGCTGACATCATTCCATGAGAGACCAAAAAGCAGGCTATAGAACGAAATCGCCATGCAACCGACGCCGAGCAGGAAGCAACGATTCCGCAGCATCAGCATGAGCACGAATTTTAAGCCGCGCCGCTGCCGTAATTGGCCGAGGTCGCCAATCTTCCTCATGGCCCGCGAAAGCAGCACATCGCCTGTGCTCGAGGAAAGCACAACGGCCAGGATTGCCAGCCATGCGTTCAGGTTGCTCATCGCGTGCTGGATCATGAGCGCTCCGGGGCGGTGTCAGTAGTCAGTCGGCCGCGTGGCTTGCGGCTGGTTCGTTCCGGGCCGCTGGTGACGAATCCGACTCCGCAGGAGACCAGCGCAATTCCCATCCACCGGGTCGGGCTTACTTTTTCGTGCAGAGCGAACCGCGCAATGAAAGCTAGAAGCACATATCCGAGGGAACTGGCAGGCAACACATAGGTAAGGTCCGCCCACGAAAGCGCGGTCATGTACGAGGCAAAGAACCCCAGAAGGAAAATGATTCCCAGGCCGACCCAGGGATTAGCGATGGCGAGCAGAAGATCGGGAATGTCGTGCAGCGAGATGTTTCCGACCTGCTTCATTCCGTAGGAGAGCAGGGAATCCCCCACCGGGGCAAAGATGGTGACCCCGGCGAGCACCAGATATTTTCGGAGGTTCACGGACTCTAGACCTGGACTGTCTCCTGCGGCTGGGACTTGGACTCGTCTGACGGCGAGGCACCGCCGTTGGCGCCATTTCCGTTAGTCCCGTTTCCATTAGTCCCATGTCCGTTTGCGGCGTTGTCTTTCACCAGCTTGTTCCGCATGGCCCGTACTTTGAGAAACGTCTTGGCTTCCTTGTAGAGCCGCTTGCGTTCGCCCGAGGTGAACATAGCTTTTCGCAAAATGCGGAAAGCCGCTTTCGGACGGAAGTAGTATTCGTCATAGAAGCGATGGACCGAGTGCAGAATTTCATCTGCCGGCAAACCCGGATATTGAATATGTGCGAGTTGGTGGCCGCCTTCGTCCACCATCTTGTTGCCGTTCACCATGAAGCCATTCTTCACTGCATACTCATACAGCTCGGTGCCGGGATAGGCATGGGCCACGGAAACCTGGATGGTTTCGACATCAAGCTCTTTGGCAAAAGCAATCGTGTTCTGAATGGTCTCGCGTGTTTCACCCGGCAATCCCAGAATGAAGTCTCCGTGGATGACCAGGCCCAGCTTATGTGCGTCTTTAGTGAACTGGCGGGCCCGCTCCAGGGTTGCGCCTTTCTTGATGTTCTTCAGGATTTGCGCATCGCCGGATTCGAAGCCGACGATCAGTAAGCGGCATCCCGCTTCCTTCATTGCCTTTAACGTCTCGTAATCGGTGGTGACTCGCGATGTGCATGACCACGTCAGCTTCAGCGGTTTCAGCTTCGCGCAGAGTTCGACCGTGCGCGCCTTCTGAATGTTGAAGGTGTCGTCGTCGAAGAAGTACTCCTTCACAAACGGCCAGTATTCTTTGGCTTTGGCCATTTCGCGAGCGACATCGTCGGTTGAGCGCTTACGCCACGCGTGTCCGCTGGTAGTTTGGGGCCACAAGCAAAACGTGCACTGCGCCGGACAGCCGCGCGTCGTGTATAGCGAAACGTAAGGATGAAGCAGAAAAGGTACGTTGTACCGCCGGACGTCCAGGTCGCGCTGGTACACATCGGTCACATGCGGCAGTGAATCCAGGTCCTGAATCTGCGGGCGATCCGCATTGTGCTCAAAAGACCCATTCTTCCGATAGGAAACTCCCAAAATCTGTTCCAGGGGCTTACCGTCGGCGAACTCCTTGACTGCGTAATCGAATTCCTTCCGCACCACGAAATCTATGGCGGAGCAATCACGCAAGCTCGGCTCCGGAAGCACCGTCACGTGCGGCCCAACGAAGGCGATCTTGATTTTAGGATTAACGTCCTTGATGCGCTTGGCCAGGCGAATGTCACCCGGAAAACCCGGAGTGCTGGTATACAACACCAGAAATTCATATTCCTTCGCCATCTCAATAGTCTCGTCGGCAGAAACATGATGGGAGGGGGCATCCAGCAGACGAGCGCCCTCCAACATTCCGGTTGGATACGCGAGCCATACCGGATACCAGTAGGACTCGATTTCACGGGTTGCAGGCCAGCGCGAACCCGCGCCACCATCAAAATTTTCAAAAGAAGGAGGATTCAGGAACAGTGTCTTTAAAGGCATATTTGTGTGGAGTCTTTATCTTAGCATCGAAAGCGGCCGTGGACGGTCGGTGGTGCCGTCTGGATCAATGGCCGGGGAAGCTGCCCAGATAAGATCAATTCCTTTCTTCTCTGCGATTTAAGGCTAATGGTCGTGAGGATGTTTCACAACCGCTTTGCCCCGAACGGCGTTTGGATGCAGCCAACAGGTAAAAAGGACCATCGCCGTGGTGAACTCATTTGCTTTGTTCCACCCATGATTCCAGCTCACCCGTCGCCCGAAGCAGGCCTATCCGTGCACGCTCCAGTTGGAAGTCGGTATCCTGCAACGCATTGTATTTCTCGGCCATTTGAAGCCGCGCGTTGGCAGCGTCATGGACGGTGGCGTTTCCGGAACTCATTCGAATCTGTACCGCATCCACCTCCGACTTTGCGATTTCATATTCCAGTTCCGAAACCTCTTTCGCTGCTGTCAGTTGCTCAACCGAATGTTGCAGCTTCAGAGTCTCTTGCGAGACCTGGTTCTTCGTGGCTTCTGCCTGTTTCCGTGCGTTGATGGCTTCAGCATCGGCCGCCTCCGCGTGCGCATGCTGGGAAGCATTAAAAAAAGGGAAGCGGATTACTACACCGAGAGACGCATTGTTGCGCTGGAAGGCGCCACCCGGGAAAAACGTCACCCAGTTATTGAATTTTGCAAGCACCGCGTATTGCGAAGCGAAGTCTACCGAGGGCCAGAGCGCCAAATGCTCAGCCCGTGCCTTGAAGGTTTCCGCTCTTGCATGCTCCTGAGCAAACTCCACCGCGGGATTCGACTTGATCGAGTTAGCAGCATCAGCGGAGTTGGAGGCGACTTCCGGCAAAGCGGGTACGGAATCAGGCACAACCTCAATCGAAGCCGAGGGCATGCCGGTCAACTGTGAAAGGATGCTGCGCAATTCGTCGATCGCGCCCTGCGCCTGTGCGAGCCGTAGTTTCGCGCGGGCGGTCGACAGTCGTGCCTCAGTGTCCTGGCTTGGACTGTCAATGCCTTGCTGAATGCGCTCTTGTACTATCTCCTCCATGTTCGTGGCATCGCGATGTTGTTGCTGCAAAGGACCGATCAGCTGCTGCCATTTCACCAGCTCCAGATACGCCAGCGTCGTGTCCTGAACGACCTGATTGCGACGGTCTTTGGCTCCTATCTGGGCCGCTTTGTATTCACTGCGGGCAGCATGTATGCCGCTGCGCAATGCGGGGCTAAACAGGGCTGACTGGGCAGTAAGGTTGACCAGTGAGGGCGCGGACCCCTCCAGGCTGAGCGGGTATCCCCATGAATCTCCCAAGCCTGAGCCGATGAGCAGCTGCGGAATGAACTGGTCGCGGGTCTCGCGGAACGACGCGAAGGCGCTTTGCTCATCGGCCGCGGCCTGACCAGAGGCCGGGCTATGAGTCACAGCCAGCTCTACCGCACGTTTAAGCGTGAGTGGTTCACCACTGGCTGCGGGTACAGCCGCAGCTGCAAGAAAAAAGCAAAATAGAACACCAACCAGATTGAAGGCAGGTTTCATATCTCCACCTTAAAATGCGGAAATCAGAATGCAATTTGCCTGAGACGATTCGTTGAGAAGTCTTGCTCGAACAAGCTCAGTTCGAACAACCAATGATAATGGCTAGCGGTTCACGCGTTGTAATGCCTGTTTTGCGGGCTGATAGTCTCTGGCAAGCTGAAGCGCGGCCTCGTACTCCGATGTGGCTTTCTGCTTATCGCCAAGCTTTTCATTTGCAGTGCCGAGCAGGTAATGAACTTTGAACTCCGGCGCTAGCTCGACCTCGGACCCCGAGTTGAGGTACGCCTGAAGCAAGGCAACAGCCTCCGGCAGATTGCGTTGTGAGTGGATCAGAATCTCCGCGGCATCGACGAGGGCATCAGGGCGGTCTAAATGGGCCGTGCGCACGTGCAGCAGCGCGTGTTCCATATCATCACCCTGCTGGCGGTGACGGTAGAAAAGGCCTAGATTCAGCCATGAGCTGGCGCTGCCATGGCTCGCGTCAATTGCGGTTTTGTAGTCTCTTTCTGCGGTCGGGAAATCTTTGCGCTTTTCCGCAATCCTCGCTTTCACCCAGTCCGCACGCGCCGGGTCGAGTTCCGCCAGAGAGTTGGCCTGCTGTTCCGCTTTGTCACGGCCGCCGCCCACAATGCCCGGTGCTTCCAGATAAAATTCCGCCAAATCGCTGCGTGCGTCGACACTCTTTGGATTTAGATGGACCGCAGCTTCAAATTCGCGGGCGACTCGCCTGGCAAGGCCGGCTGCGGTCATGAAGCTCGATTTGTCCGCCTTCTCGCCGTAAATTCTTCCCAGCCACAAATGAAACTGGCTGTCATCTGGAGAGAGTTGCACCGCCTTTTCGCAGTTGGAGATGCCGCGGTCCCACTCGCCTAAAGTGAAGTAGGCGCGGCAAAGCAGGTTGTGGGCGACCGGATCATCCGGCGACTGCTTGATCTGGCCGTCCAACGCGGCAATGGCTTCATCTACATGCCCCGATGCCAACAGACTCGGGGCGCTCTCGTCGGCGCCAGCTACGGCTGGAGCTGCAAGCAGGGCGAGAACAATAAGAGAAAACAGACGCCTCATATTAATGAACAACTCTCACCGGGAGGCCGTCGCGTAGCGGCTTTGAATTCGTCGAAGCGATGGCTACAACGGCGTGCTCAGAAATCCCACCTGTAACCTCGACCTTGGTGAGATTGGAAATCGACGTTTGCACGTTCTGGCGGCGAATTTCAGTGTTGTTCACTACCTGATAGACGTAAGGCACCGAATCGTCCTGCCGCAGCGACTCGCGCGGAATAGTCAGAGCATCGGAGTGTTCGGCAGTGACAATTGTCACCCCAACATTGATGTTGGGCAGAAGCTTGAAATCCTGATTGGCGACTATACACGTGGTTTCGCCCACATTGCGGGTGCCGTGGAGCTTCACCGATGCCGGTACCGTGGTCACTGTTCCGGTCCATATTCGTCCGGGCATGGCATCCCACGTCACTTCAATCTTTTCGCGGGGAGCGAGACGTGCCACGTCCGGCTCGTCGACATAGGCGCGCACCAGCACTTTTGACAAGTCAGCTTCCTGCAACACCAGGTCGCCGGGATTCACCCAACTGTGTTGCTTCACAGGAAGCGAATATACGATACCGGCAAAAGGCGCCCGAATCACAAGTTGATTGAGTACATCTTGGGCTGCGCTGAAAGCGCTTTGCGCCTCCGAATGTTGCGCCTGAACCCTGGTGACTTCAGGCCGCGAATAACGGTCCTTTTGCTTGGTTTCGAGAAGCTTCAGCTCGGCCGCGGTAGCGTCTAACTGATTTTGCGCCCCCTGCACTTCTCCTGGAGAGGCGGCCCCAGACTGCTGCAATCGCTTCAACGCATCCAAATTTCGCTGCGCGGCTTGGTAACTCCCGCGGGCCTTGACCAGTTGCGCTTGCAGCGTCAGCACCTCTTCCTGCGTGCCGCCGCGCTCGAGCGCATTCATATCGGCTTCGGAAGTCCGCACCTGTACGAGGGCTTGCGCCGCCTGGCTGCGGGCGCTGGCTGCATCAAGCTCAACCAGCAACTGTCCCTTCTTTACGCGGTCACCTTCTTTGACGTAAACATTCTTGACCGTCGTGCCTACAGGCGCATGGGCTTCGAAGTTCTGCACCGGCTCTACTTTCCCGTTAGTCGACACTACGCTGCGAATTGCACTTCGAGAAACTCTGGCGGTCATTACTGGCACAGAATCATCACGCGACATGAATGACGCAAGAACAATCACCGCTACCACCGCGCCAAGCAGCCACAACAGCCAGCGCCGTCGCCCGCGAGTGCCGACTTTTGATCTATTCTGCGCCATCAAGCTAGATCAGATTAACCTAACCCTCGTGTTATCTGGGGCCACAAAGCTACCGCGTTCTTAACGGGTTAGATGCACTGAGTTGCAGAAAGACGTAATGAATCGCGCCCGCGAAGCCGCGCCGTTACTCGCCTGACTCAGGCCAGCGTCACCCGCTCAGAATCGTGCGCAGGTTGTACACGGAGCTGCAGCCCATCAACTTTCTCTACGACAACTTTGTCCCCTGCGAGGACATTGGCAGAGGCGACCGCGTCCCAGAGCTCTCCGTGAACGAATACTTTTCCAGCGGGCGCCAATGCAGTCTGTGCAATTGCAACTTCGCCCACCAGACCCTCAGCTCCCGTAATCACCTTGCTTCTGCGGGCACGTAGCGCCACCGTCATCAGGAACACGGTGATCAGTCCGACTGGAATACTCACCGCCAGCGCGGTTGCCAGCTTTACCCGCATCTCGGGAATGGGCGCGTCAACCAGCAGCAGGGCACCGATAACCAGCGTGGTGATGCCACCGATGGCAAGCACGCCATGGGTCGCGAACTTTGCCTCCAGAGCGAACAGAACGAATGACGCAAGTATTAACACCACCGCGGCGAATCGGATCGGTAACAGGTGCAGCGCGAAGACGGCCAGCAGGATGAAGACAACGCCAACTGTACCGGGTATTACAGCGCCGGGATGATTGAACTCGGTGTAGAGCGCCAGGGCTCCGATGGCCAGAAGGATGAACGCAATGTCAGGCTCCATGAGAAATGAGAGGATGCGTTCCTTAAGCGTTTCCTCCATTAGGCGTTCGTGCTTACCGACCAGATTAAGAGTGATTGATTCACCGTTGAAGCGTTTCACCGGCTTTGAAGCGATTTCACGAAACAGTTCTTGTTCGCTGGGCGCGACATAATCAATTAATTTCTGCGAAAGCGCTTCGGCGTCGGTGAAAGATTTCGATTGCCTGACCGCACTCTCCGCCACATCGACATTTCTCCCTCTTTTCGAAACCACAGAGCGCATGAGAGCGGCCGCGTCGTTCTCAACTTTTTCTTTCATAGTTCCCTGAATGTCGCCGCCAAAAGCGCCGACTGGGTGCGCCGCACCGGTGTTTGTCCCTGGCGCCATGGCAGCAATGTCGGCGCTTTCCAGGATGAAGAAGCCAGCCGATGCTGCACGGCTGCCGCTCGGGGTCACATAAATTATTACCGGCACCGGCGAGGCTAGGATCTTTCCCATGATCTCCCGCATGGCGTCCATTACGCCGCCCGGCGTGGTCAATTCGATCAGGACGGCATCGTCTTTACGGGCCGCCGCCTGATCGAGAGCTCGCTCGACTCGTTCGGCGGTGGCGGCCTGGATGGTGTCATCCAGCACCACTTTCAACACGTCTGCGGAAGCAAAGCTGGAGAGCAAACACAGAGCAACGGCAATGAATCCCAATCTGCGAAGGCACATGTCCCTTACTCCCGGGCGGAACTGCTTACCATATTGTCTCGCAAACTGGACATGGAAGCACGGAATTGACGAACCGGCGAGCCTTACAAGTTAGGGCCGGAGCTGTCCCGCTCATTTCCGCATGAGAGCTTCCGGTTCGTACTTGTCGGATTTCGTCCAGCCCGGCAGGGTCGTACTCCCCGTAATCAGTCTTGCCCCACGTTCGTAGGTGATGTACGACCAGGCCCATTGGATCAGCACGATAAGCCGGTTACGAAAGCCGATCAGGAAGAATATGTGTACGAACAGCCATCCCAGCCAAGCCAGGTACCCGGAGATATGCAGGCCCCTGAATTGCGCGACCGCAGCCGCCCGACCGATGGTAGCCAAGCTGCCTTTGTCTACATAATGAAAGTCTTTCCGGGGCTGGTTTCTCAGATCACGGGCCACGGTCTTTGCCACCGCGCGTCCTTCCTGCAGCGCCACCGGCGCGACTCCGGGCAGCAAGTTCCCGCGTTCATCTTTGAATGCAGCAAGGTCTCCAATCACGAATACTTCCGGATGTTGTGGAATGCTCAGATCTCGATTGACCGCAACCCGTCCGGCGCGGTCCACTGGAACCTGCAGTTGGCGGCCCAACTCAGAGGCTCGAACACCAGCCGCCCAAAGCACGACCGCGGCGGGAATTCTCTCTGTTCCCACCCAGACCGCTCCACCTTCAATACGGGTGACCATCGCCGAGGTGCGGACCTCAACCCCGAGCTTTTCCAATTGGCGAGCCGCGCTTTGCGACAGGTCCTCCGCGTAAGCCGGCAAAACGCGAGGCCCACCCTCAAGCAGGACGATGCGTGTTCGCCTCGGGTCAATGTTCTGAAATTCATCTTTCAGCACGCGTCGCGCGATCTCGGCCAGAGTTCCGGCGAGTTCAACGCCGGTCGCCCCCCCGCCGACAATCACAAAGTTGAGAGACCAGAGCGGTCCACACTCCAGGTTTTCTCGCTCCGCCAGTTCGAACGCCAACAGGACGCGGCGGCGAATTTCGAGCGCATCCTCAATGGTTTTCAATCCCGGGGCAAGCGGTTCCCATTCGTCATGACCAAAATAGGAGTGCGTGGCGCCAGCCGCTACGATCAAGTAATCGTAGGGAATTTCAAAGTCTGGCAGCATTACGGTTTTTCGCGAGAGGTCGAAAGCAACAACTTCTCCGAGCAGAACTTCGACGTTCTTGCGGCCCCGCAGTATCCAGCGGATGGGCGCAGCTATTTCTCCCGGCGAGATGCCCGCAGTCGCAACCTGATAGAGCAGCGGCTGAAAGGTGTGGTGGTTCTTGCGGTCGATTATCGTGACTTTAACCGGCAGTTTCGCCAATCTACGCGCGGCTTCGAGTCCTCCAAATCCAGCTCCGATGATCACCACGCGAGGCCTGATTTGCTCCACGGGCGCTCCTTTCACCCTCGGGTGCATCTAGAATCGCACCGTGCATCTGAACGTTATATAGATTCCGATGTGGCCGAGAAGTTGGAACTTTTTTGCAGCGCAGCAGCGCGTCATTTGCAGGTTGTTTCGTCACTAAAACTGAGTTGAACGCGTGAAGCCTGATCCACGTGAGATGCGACTGTGCCTTGCAAAAATCCAGAGTAGGTGTAGCATCCTTCTACTCTGAACAGGAGCCCATTCGTGAAACGACTTTTACTGCAGGTCGTGGCTTTCGCAGTCGCCGTCCTCGCACTATGCCTGATGGCCACCCAGGCTCGATCGGCGCCTGCGAACTCGAGTACCACCCAGCAGTCGCCCTCTACCACCGCTGATAACACGCAAGCAGCAACAGTTCAGTCGCCCAGAGTGACTGCATATACGCTGCCGCCCGACCTGTACAAGAAAGCACATGACCGCAGTCGGATTCTCCTTCAGCTGGCGTTGATTGGGTTCGTTTACGGCTTACTCGTCCTCTGGCTCATCCTGCACTGGAAGGTCGCTCCCAAATACCGGAACTGGGCAGAAACTTTCTCGCAACGGGGATTTTTGCAGGCTCTGGTGTTTGTTCCTCTGTTGCTCCTGACCATTGCGGTTCTCACTTTACCTCTGGATATTTATGGCGAAGTTATCGAAAAACGATTTGGCCTCTCAGTGCAGGGATGGGGCTCCTGGAGCTGGGATTGGATAAAAGCAGAGATCATCACGCTAATCGTCGGCACAGTGCTGATCTGGCTTTTGTATATCGTCATTCGCCGCAGCGCGCGCCGCTGGTGGTTTTACTTTTGGCTGATCTCGTTCCCGATTGGAGTGTTCTTGTTTTTTATTGGCCCTTGGGTGATCGATCCGTTGTTCCACAAGTTTGAACCGCTGCAACAGAAAGACCCGGAGCTTACCGCCAGTCTGGAGCAAATGGTGCAGCGTGCGGGTGAAGACATTCCGCGGCAACGTATGTTCTGGATGGGCGCCGGCGAAAAGACCACGGGTTTAAACGCATACGTTACCGGCCTGGGGAGTTCCAAACGCATAGTGGTTTGGGACAACACCATCGCCAAAATGAACACGCCCCAGATTGTGTTCGTCGCAGGACACGAAACCGGCCACTATGTGCTCCAGCACATCCCCAAAATGTTGACGATTTTTGCCGCCGTGTTGCTGCTGTTCTTTTACCTCGGCTATCGCTTGGTGGGATCAGTGCTGGTCCTCAGGGGCGCCGGCTGGGGAATACGCGGTTTGGATGACTGGGCATCCCTCCCGGTCCTAATGCTTCTGCTTTCAGTGTTGGTTTTCATCTCGACTCCCTTAGGTAGCGCCTTCAGCCGGCATTTCGAACACCAGGCGGATCAATATGGATTAGAAGTCACCCACGGCCTCACGCCTGATTCCGGCCAAGTGGCTGCCCAGGCCTTCCAGAAACTCGGCGAAGTCGACCTGGGCGATCCTGACCCCAATCCGGTAGCTGTTTTCTTGTTCTACGATCATCCGACGATTCCAGATCGGGTCCGTTTCAGCCTCACCTACGATCCGTGGGCAGCCGGAGGGCAGGGGGAGTTTGTGAAATAAGAGCACATCTGGTTGCTAAATAAGCCCCTTGCGCCTTTACAGCTCAGCCGTGAGCTGCGTTCATGATGCTTCATCGCTCCTTTGAGGTTGATTCATATCTTATTGCCTTAAGTCAGTGATCTCCCGTCAATTGCTACCCCATCGCACCGATTGTTGCCGCGGACCAAGTTCCATAGGCTGAGACATGTTTCCAGGAGCTTAAGCCGTGACTACTCACTCTTCACGAATCATGCTCGCGGGCTTCATCTTACTTCTGAGTTGTTGCCTGGGAGTGTCTCAGACCCCAGGACAACCGTCGCCAGTTGAACTCGTCAAAGCCGTTATCTACAACGAAGTGCATCCAGCGAATCATGATGAAGTCCACTGGAAATACCGTCTGGATAAAATGTTGGATGGTAAGCAGGAAACCAGAGAGGTTGTCGAAACGAAATCGGGATCACTGGACAAACTGCTTTCACTTGCGGGTAGCCCTCTGAATGATGCCCAGCAGCGCGGTGAGGCGGAACGTATTCTGAAGTTGTCGCGGGATCCAGGGCAGCAGCGTAAAGCGGAGCAGGCGAGACGCAAAGATGCCGACCAGTGCAATTCATTTCTACAGATGATTCCCAACGCTTTTGTGTTCGAGAACGCTGGTCAAAACGGCGACTTGCTGAAAATCACCTTCAGGCCAAACCCTAACTTCCAGGCTCCCTCGCGCGAAGGCAAAGTTCTGCAGCAGATGGCGGGAGAGATGTGGGTGGATGCCAGGCAGAAACGTTTAGTCAGCATCGACGGCCAACTCGTGAATGAAGTGAAATTCGCCGGAGGCTTGCTGGGTCACCTGGAGAAAGGCGGCCAGTTCGCCGTCAAACGTGCCGAGCTCGCAAACGGCGACTGGGAAGTGACCGAAATCAACGTGAACATGCATGGTAAGGCGCTGCTGTTTAAGAGCATTTCGGTTCAGCAGAAAGAAATTCACAGCAACTTTGAGCGCGTCCCGGAAGACTTGACTCTGGGCGATGCCGCCAACCTTCTTCTCCAACAAGCCTTGGTCGCCGCCAAGCAATAACCGGCAAGAACTCAGCACTCTCGATCTCGCCCGCGTCAGGATATTTCTGATGCCGTTACAATGCTCGTTTCCTCGTGAGGCGAGCTCTTGCGTACAGCTGACGTAGTCATTATCGGCGGAGGCATTGTCGGTTCCAGCATTGCCTACCACCTGACTGCCTCCGGATGTAAGAACGTTCTTGTAATTGAGCGAGAGTCCTCGCAGGGCAAAGGTTCGACCGGCAAGAGCATGGGAGGGGTGCGCGCCCAGTTTTCGACTCCGGTGAACATTCAGATGTCGCTGTACTCCATTCCCTTTTATGCATCATTTGATGAACGGCTGGGTTATCCCTGCGGTTATCGTTCGCAGGGTTATCTGTTTTGCGCAACCTCGGAAGACCACTTGGCCTATCTGCGCGCGAATTATGGGACGCAGGTGCGCCTCGGGCTCGAAACTGCGCGGCTGGTTACGGGCGAGGAGATCCGGAAGATGTTCCCTCAGTTGCGCTCCGATGACATCCTCGGCGGTGCGTTCTGCTCGACGGACGGGTTCGTCGATCCTTACAGCGCCATGACCGGCTTCATGTCATGCGCATCCGAACACGGGGCCGAATTGTCGAAAAACACGCTGGTTACCGGTATTCAGCGCGATGCGCAAGGAATTATCGGAGTCGAAACCAACCGGGGCTCGGTCAGTACTCGAACCGTCGTGAACTGCGCTGGACCCTGGGCCGCAAGCGTCGCAGAAATGGCCGGCATCGATTTACCGGTACAGCCTTTGCGGCGAATGCTGGTTCCGACCGAGCCTTTCGATGAGTTCCCGCATAGTGCGCCGATGATCATCGACATGTCCAATGGATTCCACTTTCGCCCGGAAGACTTGGGATTCCTGCTGGCATGGAACGATCCCGAAGAGACGCCCGGATTTAAAACCGACTTCGATCCGGCATTCGTAGAAAAGATTTTGACCCGCGCTGCGGACCGTGTACCGGTGTTCGAAAACCTTGCGGTCAATCCCCGGCGAGCCTGGGCCGGACTGTACGAGATGACACCCGATCACCACCCGATTCTCGGCCCGGTTCCTGGGCTTGCAGGGTTCTTCCTGGCTACTGGCTTCAGCGGGCATGGTGTGATGCACGCGCCGGCAACGGGAAAGATTCTTGCCGACCTGATTTTGCGTGGGACCACCGACCTGATCGATGCGTCGCTTCTGAGTTTGTCGCGCTTTGCTGAAGGCCGCATGATCACAGAAACCGCGGTCCTCTAGCGGAACCGCGGCGGCTACAGCCTGATCACACAACCTTGATCAGTGTGTTAGGCTTTCTCCCCACTAAGTTCCCGAGGAGCCTTATGCTTTCTCGCACACTCCTGCCGCTTTCGTTTATGTTGCTTGTATCCTTGCACGTGCCTGCTCAATCGAAGAGTGTTGCTGAACGTCTTGGTTTTCCCGCAAACTCAAAACTGCTCATCGTGCATGCGGACGATTTGGCGGTTGCTCATTCGGTCGATTCCGCGAGCTTCGACGCTCTGGACAAGGGCGCGATTACTTCCGCCAGCATCATGATGCCTTGTCCGTGGGTCACAGAGGTCGCAGACTACGCGAAGTCGCATCCCGATGCCGATCTTGGACTCCACCTCACGCTTACCAGCGAATGGAAGACCTACCGCTGGGGCCCGGTCGCATCCTCAGGCAAAGTTCCCAGCTTGCTTGATCCGGCAGGAACATTCTGGAACGACACTCCTCTCGTTGCGCAGCATGTAAACGCGAAAGAAGCGGAGATCGAGTATCGCGCGCAAGTCGAACGGGCAATGGAGCTGGGAATTCATCCCACACACCTCGACACGCACATGGGATCGGCCATCGCCACTCCGGAAATTTTCGCTGCCTACGTCAAAGTTGCCCATGATTACCGGCTGCCGTTTCTGGCTATAAGAATCCCCGGCGTTACCGACAAGGTTGAATCGGCCCTGTCGGAAAAAGATATCGTGCTCGATGCACTAGTGATTGCGGAGCCGTCAGTTCGTGCCGATCAGTGGAAAGATTTCTACTTGAATGCGCTTAAAGGCGTGAAGCCTGGGCTGACAGAGATGATCGTACACTTGGGGCAAGATGATGCTGAACTGCAAGCAATCACAGTGGGCCATCCAGACTTCGGCTCCGCCTGGCGCCGGCGTGATTACGATGTGGTCACCAGCCCCGAGTTCAAGAAAGCCTTGCAAGACAACCACATTATCGTCGTGAAGTGGAAGGACCTGCAAAAACTGGTGCAGTAAACCTGGGTGGAGTGAAAGGGTAAATTATTCGGAGCCTCCCAGGGCGTCTTTGCCGTCAAACTTTGTCGTATCGTTGGTCCAGCCGGTGGCGCCGTCTTTGGTCTTCATCTCCACCCACCATTCGACGCGGCCGTCCTTTACCCATTTCCCAGTGCAGTTTCGATTGCAACCTCCATCCGGGCTGCTAAAGCCGCTGCCATCGAATTCCTCAACCCAGTAGCCGTTGAACCAGGCGCTGAAAAAGCCCTCGCCATAATTCCTGTATCCGAAGATCTTGTCGCCCGGCTTCAGGCCGTAGTTCGGCATGGGGGCGGTGACCTCAATCTCGGATGGTTCAAACGTAATGTTAACGCCTGTAATCGCGGTGACTCCTTCGCCTTTGGCAATGGTGGCGACGGGCTTTCGATCCGGCTTCCAGGTGGAATAAAGCTGAACAGAATCCGTGGCGGTCCATACGCCGAACTGGCAGCCCTCAAATGGACAGGCTTTCTCGTCAACTTTCGGCAGCTCGGGTTTCGGGGCCTTTTGCGGGGTAAGCGAGGGGTCGAGCTGCGGCGCAGCAAACAAAGCCAACAGCACCAGGATTTTGATCATGGCCAAAAATAACAAAAGTTCGCGCTAAATGGCATGTTCCGCCGGTGTAAGCACGTTAGTTCAGATTCGTATGATCGCTTGGCCGCAGGCGAAGGTGCTCTGCGGTGGTGTGCGCGCGTCGCTCAACTCGGCTGCTTCCGTTATATTGAAGCAGAGATGCGGCACGAAACTTCCGTAATTATCCATCCTGCGAAGAACTTGAACGGCTCGGTTCGGCTGCCTGGGGACAAATCCATTTCGCATCGTTACGCGATGCTGGGTGCCATCGCGGAAGGCACAACCAAGCTTGAGAATTTCTCAACTGGCGCCGACTGCGCCAGCACGCTCGCATGTTTGCGATCGCTTGGCGTCGAGTGCGAACGCAACGGTGCGTCTGTGGCCATTCACGGTCGAGGCGCAAAATTGCGAGCGCCAGGCGCGCCCTTGAATTGCGAGAACTCGGGTTCGACGATCCGAATGCTGAGCGGCATCCTCGCCGGACAGGAATTTACCAGCGAACTGGTGGGCGACGAGTCGCTTTCGCGCCGGCCCATGGGACGAATTATCAAACCGCTGGAGCTAATGGGCGCGCGAATCGGGTCCTCCGACGACAGCAAACCACCCTTGCGAATCACCGGAGCTCAACTGAAGGCAATCGACTACAAGTTGCCGGTCGCTAGTGCACAAGTCAAGACAAGCTTGTTGTTTGCCGGCCTCTATGCTGACGGAATTACTCGGGTTGAGGAGCCGATTCAAACCCGTGATCACGGTGAACTGGCGTTGCAGGCATTCGGCGGGCAGCTTGAGCGTCGCATGCGGGAAGTCAGCATCAGCGGCGGGCAGAAGCTGCGTGCGATCGAAGCAACCGTCCCGGGAGATATTTCGAGCGCAGCTTTTTTCCTGTGTGCGGCAGGTCTGTTTCCCGATTCACAGCTGATAATTCCCGGACTGCTGCTGAATCCTACGCGCGCGCGTCTGCTGGATTTCCTCATCGGCTTAGGCTTGCGACTAACAATGGGAGACCTTCAGGAGCACCACGGAGAGCTGGCAGGAACACTGCAGGTGCAAGGCGGGCAATTGAAGGGTGCGCGAATCTTGGGCGGAGATACGGCGGCACTAATCGACGAAATCCCAGTACTCGCCGCCATCGCACCCTACACCGCGGACGGAATTGAAATTCGCGATGCGCAAGAGCTGCGTGTAAAAGAGTCCGATCGCATTGCAAGTGTCGCAACCAACCTGCGCCTTATGGGAGCTGAGGTCGAAGAATTTGCAGACGGGCTACGCATTCCAGGAATGCAAAAGCTTCATGGCGCGGCCATTGATTCATTCGGTGATCACCGGATTGCTATGGCCTTCGCGGTGGCAGCGCTGAGAGCAGATGGAGAAACACAGATCAAAGGAGCGGATGCCGCAGTAATCTCGTATCCAGAGTTCTTTGACGTGCTCGACGGCTTGTTGCAGAAATAACTTATTGCAGAAATAAAAGGGCGGACTTGGTCAGTCCGCCCCGTGGCTGTCAGAACCTACTGAATTTTTTCCGTCTTACCGTCGTACTTCACCGAGCCGTTCTTCTGGTTCTCGTTCTCGACATCCGAGTTGGTGTAGGTACGAGCAGCGTGCTTTGCTGCTTTTGCAGCCCCAGCCGCTTCAACCGCGCTCGAGGTTTCATTCTCTGCGGCGTAGTAGGTCCACGCGCGTGAGACCTCAGCTCCATGCTCATGGCGGGCCTCTTCGCGCGGTTCTTCTATTCTGACTCGCCCACCGTGCAATGGGTGCGGCATCAGTGATACCTCCGGGGCCGACATCAACGGCGCGCCACCGCCCGAATACCACACCCCTTCGGTGTAATTGGAGCTGGTGTTCCCGTTAATAATCGAAATGGTGGAGTTCCTGGCCCCCGCAAGCAGACCGTAGGTGGCATTGGTGGCTCCGACGGGATTTGGCGAAACCGACTGAAGCGAGATCTGCGGGGTGGTGATCAGCGGAACATAAGGCTCATAGCCGATATACGGGCCAGCTTGCCTCCCTGGCATTTGGCATAGGGCGACAGCGGATAGAAACAATGCGGCGCAAGAACCGGTGATTAAACGCATTCCTACCTCCTGGGACGACGTAGCTGGCAGAACATCAGCAGGTACTCTGCCAGTCTGAGTGCGCTGCGCCAGTTCCGTGGAATTTACCTGTCTTTGCCAGTGAGTTAGCTGGTTTTCTTATCTGCTATAGCTCCGCGTGAAGGTGGGAGTGCAAACGATTGCGCAAAAGCCGCACCTCTGAGCACAGGCTGAGCAGGTTTATCAAAGGCCGGGCTTTCGATTACCATTGCCGCTCATTACTTTTTTCTTCTCGAAAGTCTAAAGGTGATTATGCCGAAGAAAGCTTTTGCATTACCCCTTTGCTTAATAGTCACGGCTCTCGCCGCCGCTCAGAATCCCGTGACCCAATCATCCCAGCAGCCGGCGATGCCCTATACGCCCAGCCTCGACGTCAGCTCGATGGACAAATCCGCGGACCCCTGTGTCGATTTTTATCAATATTCATGCGGCGGCTGGAAGAAAAATAATCCCATTCCTCCCGACGAAACTTCCTGGGAGGTCTACGGCAAGCTCTACCAGGACAATCTCAATTACCTGCGGGCCCTTTTGGAGCAGGCGTCGAGCGCATCGCAGCGTGACGCGGTCACCCAGAAGATTGGGGACTTCTACGGCGCGTGCATCGACGAGAGCGCCATCGAGAAGCGCGGGCTTGCTCCGGTGCAAGATGACCTGGGCGCCATTGGCCACTTGAATTCCGCGAAGGACATCACCCCTCTCCTGGCGCGCCTGCAATTCGCGTACGGCCGGACCATTCTTTTTGCGGAAGGGTCAACTCAAGATCCCGACAATGCCGAGCAGCAGATTGCCGAGCTCGATCAGGGCGGCCTGGGTCTTCCCGACCGCGATTACTACGTGAAGACCGATGCAAAATCGCAGGAGATCCGGCAGCACTACGTCGAGCATGTGCAGAAGGTACTTGAACTGATGGGCGAGAACGCGGAAGTTGCAAAACAAGACGCCAATATCGTCATGCGGATGGAGAACGCCCTCGCCAGGGCCCAACTGACGCGAGTGGAACGTCGCGATCCGTACAAGCTGAAGCACAAAATGAATGTCCAAGAGCTGGCTGGCATCGCGCCGAATATCCAGTGGAAAGTCTATTACCAGCAGCTGCAATATCCGGGATTTCAAGTCTTGAACGTCGCCACCCCCGATTACCTGAAGGAAGTGAACCGGCAACTCACCGCGGAGCCGGTCGCAAACTGGAAAACATATCTGCGCTTTCATGTCGTCGACTCATTCTCGCCGTATTTGGCGCCGGCGTTCGTCAACGAGAACTTCGACTTCTACCGCAAGTATCTCCGTGGAGCGAAAGAGCAGCAGGCACGCTGGAAACGTTGTGTTCAGTACACCGACCGCGATCTGGGCGAGGCTTTGGGCCAGGTGTACGTCCGAACCGCTTTTTCATCAGAGATGAAAGCCGCCACCCTCGACATGGTGCGCCGTATCGAAGATGCCATGGGTGAGCGCCTTCGCCAGCTCGACTGGATGAGTCCTGAGACCAAGCAGCAGGCGCTCAACAAACTGCACGCCATCCGAAACAAGATTGGATATCCCGACCACTGGCGCGACTACAGTTCTGTCGAAATCTCCCGGGCTGACTTTGCGGCGGACGTGCGGCATGCGGGTGAATTCGAGCGGCGGCGCACAATTAACAAAGTCGGAAAGCCGGTGGATCGCGGCGAGTGGGACATGTCTCCACCCACGGTCAACGCCGACTACAACCCGCAGATGAACGACATTAATTTCCCCGCGGGAGTGCTGCAGCCGCCGCTTTATGACGCCAAACTGGACGACGCTCCCAATTACGGCGACACCGGCGGGACCATTGGCCACGAGCTGACTCACGGCTTCGACGACGAAGGCAGCCAATTCGACGCTGAGGGAAATCTGAAAAACTGGTGGAGCAAAGAGGACCGGACGAAGTTCGACGCTCGCACCAAGTGTGTCCAGGACCAGTACGCGCAATATGTCATCGTCGACGACATTCGTATCAACAGCGCGCTTACGCTTGGCGAGGATGTCGCAGATCTCGGCGGCGAGATTTTGGCGTACATCGCCTGGAAAGGCGCGACCAAAGACAAAGCGCTCGCGTCGGTTGACGACTTAACACCGGATCAGCGCTTCTTTGTCGGATTTGCGCAGTGGGCCTGCAGCAATGATCGTCCGGAAGAACTTCGCCTGCGGGCCGCGACCGATCCGCATTCGCCGGCGAAGTACCGCGTGAATGGTGTGGTGGTAAATATGCCCGAATTCCAGCAGGCGTTCTCGTGCAAAGAAGGCCAGCCCATGGTGAAACCGGCGGAGAAAGTATGCAAAGTGTGGTGAGACTACTGCCGCGTTTTCGAAGGTGATTTGGATCCCACTTCTCGCGAAGGCGGCGCAAGGTGGGCTATCCGCGCCATCACCTCTTCGATTTTTTGCAGCTCGATAATACCCACCCACTGGCCTCGCTTGCGCTTCACGTAAACTAGTTTTCCACGCAACACCGCCGCTGCCACTTCCGGCGCCAGATCCTTGTGATAGCCGAAGTAACGCGACTTCCATTCCCGCCAGAAGCGCCAGTGGTCGAAGAAAGCATTTGGCGGCTGGTACTTGGTGGAAAATACCAGCGCCACGTCGAAGTGAGGGCGGGCTTCGGCGCCGGAAAGCAACTGTTCCGCAGTGAAGTCCTCGATTTTTACCACCCGAATTGGCTTTGAGATATAACCGAGATAAGGTTGAGAGAGTTCATCGCTTGCCGGCCACGCGGTCAAAACGCTTGCCTTGGGATAGCGTGCTACCAGAAATGCCTCCGCTCGCTGGTGCAGGTGAATGTAGTCGCAATAGGCGAGATTGTCCTCGGGAGAGAACCCATATGGAGGATTGACGAAGATAGACGCGATGAACGCCAGCGCAACAATTGCAAGGACCGCTCGCCACGGACTCAGCCTCCGCCAAATCGTCGAAACGCAAATCAAAATCCACAAGGGAACGATCGGCAGCATATAGCGGGCGAGGACCGCGCCTCCAACCACAGAAAGGGCCAGTAAGTACCCGACCGAGATTGTGAGGAAAGCGAGTTGGACCGGGATGGGGATTCGGGAACGCAACTGAGCTGCGTCGCCGGCCTTCGGTCGTTGGTCTTCGGCGATGCTCGTATTCCTACCCGGACGCGCAGTGGTTTGAGGCGCAACTTTCATTGCGAGAAAACATGCAAGCGTCAGAACGTAGAGGCCGAGATATCCGGTGGTCTGCCAGAGTCGCAACAGTAACGCAAGTATGATGCGGAGCGGATGCAGAGTTCCTTGCACGTTGTAGCGAAAAAACTCCGGATTGCCGAAGACGAAACCGGTGCGTGCGTAGTGGAAGGCGTACCAGAGAGCAAGAGGAATGATGGGGACGAGCAGCCGCTTCGTGCCCTCGCCGGATCGCACCAGAAATCGCGCGGAGCCTGCTGGGCCGGGAAGGGCGCGGCTTTCAGCGGTGGCGTCAATCTGCTTTGGCTCTGATCGGCACGGCTGAAAGCCGTGCCCTTCCCGTTCGAGCCTCAATGGAGTTCTGACCAGCTCCCAAATAAATAATGCGACCGGCACCAGAATCGCCGTTTCCTTCGCTAGTGCTGCTAATGAGAACCACAAAACCATCGCTCCCGTTCGCCGCCGAAAATATGCTTCCAGCGCCCAGAACGTCAGCCCTGCCGCAGGCAAGTCGATTTGTGCGAGCGAGCTCTGGGCAAAAAAGACTGGATAAATTGCAACCAGAAACGTGCTCGCGGCGGCGACCGTAGAATTCGAGACGGTGCGCGCGAGTCTGAGAAAGCCCAGCAGCGAAAATGCCGCGAACAGCAGCATGGCGCAACGCGTCACCATCGGGCTCTCGCCAAACACCCGCCACTCCAGCGCGATCCAGGCCAGCACCAGCGGCGGGTGCGCATTCGACGGAGTGGAGTACGGAATCAGCGAGCCGGCGAACAGGTCGCGCGCTGCGGGAATGTAATATCCGGCTTCGTCCCAGAAGTAAGGAAGCCGCAGCAAAGGAGCGTGAAGCGCGATGAGCGCCGCAGCAAACAGGAGGAACCAGGCCGCCGACCTCAGCGGCCCGATTTGCTGCTCGCGCACCGGAACTTCAGTGCACCGGGCCGGCCGCGGCAACTCGAGGATCGAGCTTGATTTCGCCAAATGTGCTCTCGTAGTTGGATACGTTTTGCTGCAGGATCGCCGCCAGGGCCTTGGCCTGCTGCGGGCTCAGGTAGATTCCCTGAAAATTCCGCACTTCAACCTGGTTTTCTGATTGCTGTTGCATGGTGCCAAAAACCAGGAAGAAATCCCAGACGTTCACCCGCACCTGCACGCTGTTGGCATAAGTCTCGCGATACTCGTTGGTGTTTACCACATTAAAATTGGGCTGCGTGGGGAGAATCATAGCCACCGTAGTTTAAACCCAAGTTCGAGAACTCGGGTTCCAACTGGGCTTGGAGCCCGCTGTTGGGTTGTGCAGTAGAATAGGTTCAGCTTATGTCTTCCCGCACCTTCACTCTCGACGAAGCCCAGGACTTGCTCCCCGTGCTTGAATCCCTGTTGCGGGGTGCTATTGATGGCAAGAAATTGATCGAGTCTGTGGATGCCGAGCTTCAAGCCATCGCACACAAGATCTTCCTGAGCGGCGGCATGTCGATCAACGTTGTTCACCTGGCCCGACGGAAAGCGCAGCGCGAGAAGGCTGTCCAACGGGTTAAGGACGCAATGGCTGAAATCGATGCCATGGGCGTCCAAGTCAAAGACCTCGATATAGGCCTGCTCGACTTTCCCTGCGAAGTGGACGGTCAAATTGTCCTGCTGTGCTGGAAGCTCGGAGAGCAGAGCATTACCCATTGGCATGGTGTAAGTGAAGGCTTTGCCGGCCGCAAGCCAGTGGACGAGCGCATCATGAAGGCCAAACGGGCAAATTAATATCCTAAAACTCAGCCCCGCCGATTTCTGTTGCAAGCCTTACGCTCGGCCTCGTTCCTAAAGGTGCATAGATGTGTCACACATTGGTACAGGTGCGGATGTGATGCTGAATTCGTCTGCTACAATTTCGTAAGCTGATTCGGGCTTATTCTGACGTCCATCGTTCAGGGGTTTGCGATGATGTTTAATTCTAAGCGGACCATTTTGTTCGCCGCAGTGGTGTTAACGCTTGCGGTTGCAGCCGGTTGCACGGGTTTTTTTGTCAATCCAACCCTGTCGTCGTTAGCGATTGGGCCGCAGAACCAAACCATAACCGCGACCCCAGTACAGACTCTGCAGATGTCCGCAACCGGTACCTATAGCGACGGGTCGACCAAAGACCTGACCGGGAAAGTCGCGTGGAGCCTGACCAGTTCGGGTGGTCAGACCTGTGGCACCATCAGCCATACTGGACTCATCACCCCCAGCGCATCTGTAGCCGGGACATGCTCGGCCACAATCAATGCCGCATTTGGCACAATAACTCCTGCGACGACACCCCTTACTGTCACTGCGGGTAGTCCGACGTCGATAAACTTGACCGCGTCAACCCTGACCCCTTCGGTCAATAGCCAAGTCACGTTCAAGGCAATGGCCACTTTCCCGAATAGCAGCACGCAGCAGGACATCACTACCTCTGTGACCTGGGTCATTTCCAACACGGCCGACCTTACTTTGACGAATGGAACTACCACTGGAACCATCTCGTCATCCGCGGGAATCGGTGATGTCATTAATGTGACCGCCACCTTCGATAATGTAAACAGCAACACGGTGACTTTGACCGTGCAATAGCGATTCGAAAAGCAGCACACAATAAGAGCATCCCCGTGTGCGCAGACACCTGTCCACCATGGTGCAGTCTCCTTTCGTAACCTGTTGGCTTTCTCGATAACGCAGTAAAGTCCTGCCTAGTTCGCAAGCAACTCCCACATTCCTGAGGCCGTAGATGAAATACGCTTTTGTGCTCTTGCTGGTCGTGTCGCTCACTGCCTGCGGCACGAATTCCCTGGGCTCGGCCGCGCCTGGCAGCACGGGAACTCAACAGCAGAGCCAGACGCCTCCGCCCTCGTCACCACCGCCGCCCACGCCTGCGCCGCAAACTTACGACATGCTTGCGTGGATGACCATGGACCCCAGCCTGGCGGCCAGCCATCACATGTCAGGCAATCACAATCCGATTTATACGGATGTAAAGTCTGACCGGTTCTTCTGGACGAAAACTGGCCAGGGTTTTCCCTGGGACATCCAGCTCTACGACAGCAAATATATTTATCTGTGGGTGACGGAATTAGACTGGCAGAATCCGAGCACATTCAAAGTTTTTCACGATCCGGTGCTTGGTGATTTCAATTTGCCGCTGGTGCCGCGCTCCGCGCAAGCCGGTTTTCCGGGGTCGAAAATTACGATTCCACCCTCAGATACCACCTACGAAACTCATACCGACTGCAACACGTTTACCGCGCAGAAGCTCGGCGGCGTAGTGAACACGGTTTGGGGGCCGTATACGGAGTCGTTGGGTGGCGATCTGCCGGACAATTTGCAGACGCTGGTGATCAGCTATCAATACAGCTGTGACAGCAGCCTGCAGACTTGCAAGAACAAAGAAGAATTTCACGTGGCAAAGCCTTACGGGCTGGTGAAGTGGCAGCATGAGGCCTTGCAATCGGATGGCACCTACGCTCCGCCGGACAATGTGACGATTCTGAATAAACTTTCGACCGGACAGGTAGCCCCGTTCACGACCTGCTTCTGAGGGTTCGCTACAAACTGTCATCCCGACCAAGCAGGAGGATCGGCTGCGACGATCCTCGCGCGCGTGGAGGGACCTGCTTTGTCCGGATCAACAACAGGTCTCTCGACTGTGAAGATCGCCCGCTTTGCGGACAATCTTCTTCGCTCGGGATGACAGGCTATGACTGATTCGGATGCCACGGCACGGAACTGCGGAGAACCACGCATTGTTGCTGCAACCGGAAGCGAACTCTCGTAGAATTAAGTCATGCATATCGTCCTACTCGCGTTTTATGCCGGGCCCGATCAAGTGATGACGGTCACTTCCGGCTTGGCCAGCATTATTGGAATGCTGTTGATTTTCTGGCACAAGGTCGTGGCCGCGTTCGGGAAAATCGTGAATAAGTTTCGGGGCACGCCCACGGTCCCGCCGGTCACATCGCAGAAAGACACTCCTCCTCAAAATTCCTAGGTCCATCATTGCCGAAAAAAGCAATCGTAATGGGGCTCGACGGACTGGAGCCGACGATCGTCGAATCCATGCTGCAGCGAGGCGAACTTCCTAACCTGGCGCGAATCCGGAAACAAGGCTTTTATTCGCGGCTGCGGACCACGTATCCGGCGCAAACGCCAGTTGCGTGGTCGTCGTTTGCGACGGGGACGAATCCCGGCGGGCACGGAATTTTTGATTTCATCTCGCGCGATCCTGCGACTTATCTTCCTAATGCGGCTCTAAGCCGCTTTGAAAGACCGAAAAACGCGTTTTCGCCTGCTCGGGTCGTCAATAACCGCAAGGGGGTGCCGTTGTGGCAGACATTGTCGAACGCCGGAGTCCCGAGCGTGGTGCTTCGGTGTCCCTGCACTTTTCCTCCGGACGATATCAATGGACGCATGATCGCTGGAGTTGGAGTGCCCGATCTGCGCGGCAGCCAGAGCAAAGGCACGTTCTACACGCAAGACAACAATGTTCAGGCGCGGGAGAGCGAGCAGGCGATGATTTTGGCCGCGGGTTCGGACATAAAGACGCATGTGATGGGTCCCCGCAACACGCGTCAATCGTCGGCCAGCGACACCACTTGCGAAATTAGAGTTCAGGCGAAGAAAGACCCACGCTCGCTTGTGATCGAGACAGGAGGAACGCCGGCGCGAATCGAGGTCCGCGAGAACTCATGGAGCGAGTGGGTGCGCTTCAAATTCAAGTTTTCAATGCTGCAGTCGGTCACGGGAATTGCGCGGTTTTATGTCAGAAAAATCGAACCGCAGATTGAGTTCTATGTTTCAGCAGTGAATTTCGATCCTGCAGCGCCGATGTTCCCGATTTCTTCTCCGTCGAGCTACGCCAAGGACACGGCGGAAACAATCGGACTTTTTTCGACGCTGGGCATGGCGGAAGAGCACAACGGCTTGAACAACGGTCGGTTCGATGAGCTTGCGTTCTTGGCGCATTGCGAGTTGGTCCTCGACGAGCGCGAGCGCCTGATGCGTTTTGAGCTCGACCGCTTCAGCGAAGGCTTTTTCTTTCTTCTGTATGACACACCCGATCGCGTGCAGCATATGCTTTGGCGGTTTCGCGACCCGGAGCATCCCGGGTACGACCGGGATTTGGCCAGCCAGTACGGAGATTTGATAGAACAGCACTACGCACGCTGCGATAAGCTTCTCGCTCCGGTTCTCGACAAAGTCGATGAGAACACTCTGCTCATTGTGCTTTCCGATCACGGCTTTAACACCTTTCGTCGTGCTTTTGATACGAATACCTGGCTTTGGCAAAACGGATTGTTAGCACTGAAGAATGGCCGCAGGCCAAACGTCGATTCAGGCGAAGGCTTCGCCTCAGTCGACTGGTCCAAAACCTATGCTTACGCTGTCAGCCTCGGCGGTATTTATTTGAACTTCAAGGGCCGTGAGCGCGACGGAATTCTGGACGAGGGAACCGAAGCTGATCGCGTGCGTAATGCGATTCAATCCGGCCTTGCAGGAATTGTGGATGCCAGCAGCCAAAAGGCTGCGGTTCGCAATGTGTCGCGCAGAGAAGACCTCTACTCGGGACCATACGCCGCAAGCGCTCCCGATCTGCTGGTGAACTTCAATCCAGGATTTCGGGTTTCATGGCAGAGCGCGGTGGGAGGTTTCGCGGGGTCACTGATTGAAGACAACATGCGAAAGTGGAGCGGCGATCACATTATCGATCCGGAGGCCGTGCCGGGAATTTTGTTTGTGAATCAGAAACCCCACCCTGTCGCAAAGAACGCGACAAGGGTGGGGCAACCTCAAGAGTTTCCTTCAATCATTGACCTTGTGCCCACAATCCTGAATTATTTAGGAGTTTCAGTTCCCGAAACCATGGAAGGGAGTTCGTTAGTCTGAGATGAAAATCTGCGTGCTGGGACTGGACTGCGCGGCGCCGGAGATTGTTTTCGGCGACGAGCGCCTGGTAAATCTGCGCCGGCTGATGGATGCCGGCGTCTATGGGCGGCTCGAAAGCGTCTATCCGCCGATCACCGTGCCCGCTTGGATGTGCATGTGTACCAGCCAGGACCCGGGATCGCTCGGCGTGTACGGTTTTCGTAATCGAATCGATCATTCATACGACAAGCTGGGCTTCGCGAATTCGGCGTCCATCAAAGCGCTGGCGATCTGGGACCAACTGGCACGGGAAGGGAAGCATTCAATTATCGTCGGCGTGCCGCCAAATTATCCGCCGCGGCGTATCAACGGCATCAGCATCGGATGCTTTCTAACTCCTGACACGACTAAGAACGACTTCACCCATCCAGCGTCGTTGAAGTTGAAGATCAATGAACTGGTCGGCGAATATCCGGTTGATGTCAAGAATTTCCGCACCGATCGCAAAGATTGGCTCAAAGATGAAATTGTCAAAATGAGCGAGAAGCAGTGGAAGGTGGTTCACTGGCTGCTGAAGGAGCAGGAGTGGGACTATTTTCATTTTGTGGACATTGGACTGGACCGCATGCACCATGGCTTCTGGAATTATTTCGACGAGAAGCATGTGCAATTTCAACCGGGAAACCCCTATCAGAATGCAATTCCGGAGTATTACCTGTGGCTGGATGAGCAGATTGGCAAAGCCCTCGAACTGCTGGATGAGGACGCAGTTATTCTCGTAGTCTCCGATCATGGGGCACAGCGGCTGGACGGCGGAATTGCCATCAACGAGTGGCTGATTCGCGAAGGGCTGCTGGTGCTGAATGAATATCCGACGACGCTTACGCCTTTTGACAAGCTGAACGTGAATTGGGCGAAGACGCGGGTATGGAGCGAAGGCGGATATTACGCGCGAGTGTTTTTCAATGTGCAGGGCAGGGAACCGCAGGGCGTAATTCCTGCTGGGGAGTACGAATCTTTTCAAGATGAGATGAAGTTACGGCTCGAGGCCTTGCCGGACGACAAAGGCCAGCCGCTCAAATCACTGGTATTCAAGCCCAAAGAGCTCTACAAAAACGTGCGCAATGTTGCGCCGGATTTGATCGCGCACTTCGGCGGATTGTATTGGCGATCAATCGGAACGGTTGGACACGCTGCGATTCACGTTCAGGAAAACGATACCGGGCCCGACGGCTGCAATCATGCGCAGTACGGAATGTTTATTCTGGCCGCGCCGAACTGCCCGTTGAGCGGCGAGTACGAAGGCGCGCGCCTGCTGGATATCGCGCCGACGCTGTTGGATCTCGCCGGTTACGAAATTCCCGAGACCATGCAGGGGCGATCCCTGGTGGCCGGCATGGAGAAGAAATCCAGCGGCGGTGATTCAGGCGATGGCGAGGCGGAGAAGACAGTCCATGACCGTTTAGCGGGATTGGGATACGTTTAGGTTTATTTGGACCAGGCGCGCGGACAGGAGTGTCCGCGCCACACGTTTTATGCGGATATTTTCAGCATCTTCTCTGGCCAGCTCAGGTTCACTACAATACTGGCGATGAAATCTCTCGCGTTGGTGGTCGGCCTTGTAGCTCTTGTCACCCTCACAGCGTGCGGCGGCGGAAGCATGGTGACTGGGCCTCCGCCTCCGCAGCAGCAGGTATTGAAGGCAGATGTTTCTGTGAACAGCGCGACTAACGGCGGGTTCAATATAGCGATGTCAACCTCGTTTCAACCGGCCGAGTGGGACTTCCAGTTCTTCCAGCAATTCCCGGCGGCAACCACGCCGTTGAGCAATTTGCAGCCGCATCACATTCGATTGCAGGGAATTTCGCAAGGCGTACCGCAGACCAGTCCGGCATCCTGGGATTTCACAGTCTTGGATGCCATCACACAGCCGGTGCTTGGGGTCGGAGACCACAGTCCAGAGTTTCAGGTAGCTAAAGCGCCGCCCTTCATGTACACAAACAACGATGCCAACAGCTTTAACGACAGTTTCTTAGATACAACGTATAACCAATTCGCGGCATATGCGGCCGACTTGGTCCGCTACTACAACACCGGCGGCTTCAGGTCGTCGGATGGAGTACTCCACGTATCACCAGCATTCCCAAATCGCACAATCACGTGGTGGGGAATCTACAACGAGCCGAGCATCAACAACTTTACGACCAGTACAAGCAACACGCCTGCGTCGGATTACACGAGTATGTACAACGCGGTCGTTCCCGCGATGCAGTCAGCAGATCCGAACATAAAGTTTGTTGCACTGGAAATGTGCTGCAGTTCTGAAGATTGGGCGACGACCTTTGCTCAGAATGTGACGCCAGGCGTTCCGGTCGATGTGGTTGCGACCCACTATTATTCTTCCTGCAATCAGAGGGACACTGACACGCAGCTGTTCAGCACCGTTCCAAGTTTCGCCAACAGTGTGACGACCATCTACAACAATCTTTCTGTTAACGCTGCGCTCACAGGCGTTCCGGTGTGGATAACGGAAAATAACGTGAACGCCGATTTCAACGCCGGCAATGGTATGAGCGCGTGCAATCCGGGGCAAGCGTTTGTGACTGACAAGCGCGGGTCGAGCGCTTTCTTTGCCGCGTGGCGCCCATATGTGTTTTCGCAAGTGGGCAAGGTTGGAGCGCAAGCGCTCTATCACTGGGATTTTGCCGCCGACGCCGAGTTTGGCGAGTTAGACGGTTCAACCGGGCAAACTCAGCTTAGTTATTGGGTGGACTATTGGATCGGGCAAATGTTTCCCGTCTCAGGCCAGCAACTTCTGCAGTTCACGAACTCGGATGATGCCAACTTCGAGGTGCTTCCGGTGAAGAACACCGACGGCAGCGTTGTGGTGATGATTTCGAACCACGCAGTCGCATCGCCGGAGGACAACAATGGCGCGGGACTTCCCGCCAAAATAACGCTGGATGTCAGCGCGCTGGGAAACTTTGCGTGGGCGTCGCTGGTGATGATCGATTCGAGCACCAGCGCGGCAACCGGACCGAGTCCATCCGCGATCTCAGCGAGTTCGCCGATGACTCTGAACATGAACGGCTACAGCGTGGCATTCATCAAGCTTCAATGATTGCTACTGTTTGGGCTTCTTCTTGCCGAACAGTCCGCCGATTGCGTCCACCACGCCTTGACCGTTTTGGCCGCCGGGTACCTGTGAACCAAGATTTTTCTTGAGCTGGTTGCCCAGTTGGTTGCTGAGCATGCCCTTCACGTCCGGCATAAATTTTGGATTTGAGGCCGTTCCTGTAATCGAGAACGGGACCGTCGCGCCATTCCCGCTCACCCCCGCCATCTTGGTCAAGCCGCCGACCACACTGCCATTGAAGTTGGCTGTCATTTTGTAATCCAGCTCATTTTGTGGGCTGACAGTGCCGTTGCCCTGCATGGTGCCGAGCGCAGGCAGTACCAGATTGACGTTGCTGGTCTGAATTCCTGACGGCGAGTAGTGAACCTGAGTGCTGAAATTCTGGATAGAGGTATCCGGCCCGGTTTTGGCGCCGCCCAACGCAGCAACGGATGAGAACTTTGATCCCATATCGAAGCCGGCGAGCTTGGTGTTGGCAAGTTTCACCGGTCCAGCGATGACGAGCTGATTCACGGACCCGCTGATCGTCAGGTCAGCGGTAAGCGTTCCGCCCTGTAGCTTTGAGCCGGAGGGCAAAACAACTCCAAGGGCGGGCAACAACGTTTCGAGATCATCGACCGGCATGTTGTCAGCGTTAAGCTTCATACTTAAGACGGGCTGTGTACCGCGGAGATCGAAACCTCCACTTAGCTTGGCACTCGCCTTGACTACCGAAACGTCCCCGGTGAGTTGCCCAACTTGCTTCTCCAGTTCGTAACTTGTCGTGTATTTCATCGCGATCGTGCTTTGTGCGGGCGTGCCTTTGGGCGACAGCTTCAAATGCTCCGCAGTCGCATTGCCTACGCTTCGCGCCTTACTGCCGTCTGAGTCAACCGTGCCGGCGAAGTTGACTGTGCCTGCGAACCCGGACGATGGATCCATGAAACCGGACTTCGCGAGATCCAGCTGGTTCACTGAAATCTTGGCTTGCAAAGGAGTTGTGGATGCATCGCCGCGGTTGACCGGACCGGCCGTTCCGTCAAGCTTCACATTTCCGCCACCCGGCAGTCCGGCTGACAACGTAAATGGGAACTGCGTAGTGAACGACAAGTTCTTCATCGTGAGGTCCACGTTGCTGTAGACGTGGGCTTTGGAAGCTGCATTGGTGTCCGCCATTGAAATCTGGCCATTGCGAATGTTCAAAGCGCCGACGGAAAAATTCTGTTCCAGGCTTTGTTCGGATGAACTTTTCCCTTGCGGTGACGGCGCGGGAGTCGTTTGCGATGGCTGCTGGGGAGAAGGCTTCTTGGCGCCGGATTTTGAAGGAGTACCCGGCTTCCCGGCAGGCTCCTGTGGCGGTGGGCTCGAAGACGCGCCATGTTCCCCAGGCGTGCTTCCGATGGTGGAGAAATTCCATTTGCCCGCCGGAGTCCGCAGCAACGAAACTTGCGGCCGAGTAAGCGTAATGTCACGGACTTCCAGCGTCTTCGAAAATATCAGCGGAATCATATTCACGCCGACGTTCAAAGACTCGGCCTTGACGAACGGCGCGTTGCTGATTGCGGGGTCGTCGGCAATGGTGATGTTGTCTGCGGCCAGACTGCCGGACCAAAGAGACAGGCTCAAATTTCCAACCGTCACTTTGCGCCCAAGCGCGTTGGTCAACTCTGATTCGATGCGCGGACGGAAGTCATTGACATTAATGACGAACGGCAGGACAAGGGCCAAAACAACCAGGATGGCAATAATGATCGCAATCCACTTAAGTACTCGCTTCATGGCCGTGAACCTCCTACAACGCTTGCAGTTTGGATGACTCGACTCTGCCTGAAGTGGGCTGGGCACCCGAGGAAAGTGTAGCAAAAAATTGGACTGGTTTCCGGCGATCCAGCGTTGTTCAAGCCTCGGGATTCGATTATCCGACGCTCGCGTGCTGGGGTGCCGTCACCACCATTGCCAGCGCCTGGTTCAGATCTGCAATCAGGTCGTCGGTGTTCTCGATTCCCACTGACAGGCGAACCAGTTGCTCAGTGATTCCCATCTTCCCGCGATGTTCGGCGGAGATCATCAGGTGCGAGGTAAGCACCGGAATCGAGACCAGCGATTCAACTCCGCCCAGACTCGGGGCAAGAGTGAATAACTGCAGCGACTCGCTCACTTTTCTTGCGTCCTCACCGGAGCCTTCCACTTCAAAGCTGAGCAGCCCACCCCCACCCTTCATCTGCTCCATCGCGAGCGCTCGCTGCGGATGCCCTTGCAAAAACGGATAATTCACCGAGCGGACCTGGGAATGCCGCGTGAGAAATTCCGCGATGCGCAACGCACTCTCGTTTTGCCGCTCGACGCGAACCGCGAGCGTCTTCATTCCCCGCAGCAACAGGAAAGCCGCATGCGGATCCATTACGCCGCCAAGCGTGGTGCGAGTCTCGCGGATTTTGTCGATCAGATCGCGACGGCCAGCCGCAACCCCACAAATCAGGTCGGTGTGTCCGCCCAGGTACTTGGTCCCGGAATGAAGCACAACGTCAATGCCGAATTCAGCGGGGCGAGTGTTGATCGGCGTGGCAAAGGTGCTGTCAATCAGCGTAACCAGTCCGCGCTCGCGGGCAATGGCGGAAGCCCTGCGCAAATCAACCACTCTTAGGGTCGGATTCGTGGGCGATTCCAGATAGAGCAGTTTGGTATTAGGACGAATGGCGCGAGCATGTTGGTCGTAGTCGGTGGTGTCTACAAACGTAGTCTCAATGCCAAACTTCGATGCCCAGTTCGAAAGAAATTTCGTCACACCGCCATACAAGTCGCGCTGCGCAACAATGTGATCACCGCTTTTCGCCAATGCCAAAATGCTGGTGGTAATCGCGGTCATTCCAGAGGAGAAAAGCAGCGCCGTATCAGTCCCTTCGAGTTCCGCGATAGCTTGTTCGACCGCGGTGTGTGTGGGATTGCCGTAGCGCGTGTAATACATATCGCTGCCGGTGGCGCGCAACTGCTGGTCTGAGTCCGATACCTGGAAGGTCGAAGTCTGATAAATCGGCTGTGCCATGGCTGCGTGACGCTTGGTCAGATTCACGCCGCCGCGCACAGACTCTGTTTCTGGATGAAACCGATGTTTCATAAGTGCCTCGCAGTTTTCCCTCGCAGTTTCCCAATGTTAAGCCTGGTGCGGTGATGCGGCAAGCAGCAGGGTCTGCAAACGTTATAATCCAGTGCTTATGGAGACCGGCCTCAAAGCACGGGTGGCCATTGTCGCTGCCTCGAGTCAGGGCATTGGAAGGGCAACCGCGGAAGGCTTCGCCGCCGAGGGATGCCGAGTCGCAATGTGCGCCAGGAATCCTGCATCGCTCGAAGCTGCCGCTGAAAAAATTCGCCAGCAGTCACAGACGGAAGTCTTCACCCAGGCCCTCGATGTGACCGACGCCGGCGCAGTTCACAAGTTCGTCGACTCCGTGATTGAGAAGTTCGGCGGTGTCGATATTTGCGTTACCAATGCCGGTGGTCCACCCGCGAAGGGATTTATGGCTGCCAGCCTCGACGAATGGCGTAAAGCAGTCGACGCCAATTTCCTGAGCACAGTCTACTTCGCCCGCGCGGTGATCCCGCACATGCAGCGCAAGCATTGGGGCCGGATCATAACTCTGACGTCAATCAGCACCAAACAGCCCGTGCCCGACCTTGTGCTATCTAATGCGGTCCGCGCTGCCGTGGTTGGTCTGGTCAAGAGTCTGGCAAACGAGTTTGGCAAAGACGGCATTACCGTGAACAACGTCGGCCCGGGATATACTGCGACCGATCGCCTCAAGGAATTGGCGCGTGCCCGCTCTGCGGCGCAAGGCAAGAGCGAGGAAGAAGTATTTAGCGCCTGGGCCAGCGAGGCTGCCTTAAAACGAGTTGCGGAACCGCGCGAAGTGGCGGACGCAATTGTCTGGCTCGCATCCGAGCGAGCGTCTTATGTAACCGGTCAAACGATTTTGGTAGATGGTGGTGCATACAAGGGGCTTTGATCGTATGAAGAAAGAAAAACCCACGAAGGTGAAGAAAGCAGCAGCGAAGAAAGCAGCACGCAAGAGTTCACCTCGTGACCGGGCATTCGTATTGAAGCGCACTGCGATGACCCAGAAGGTTGCGAAGTCTGAATTGCAGTATCTCCCCTGGCACCAGGTGGAGCTCGAGGACATCAATCCTTTGTTCCAGCGGCAGCTGATTGTTGGCCAAGAGGTCATGCTGGCTCGCGTGCTCCTCAAGAAGGGCTGCATCGTTCCTTTGCACAGCCACGTGAACGAGCAATTGACTTACATTCTTGAAGGCGCGTTGAAGTTTTGGATTGATGGCCGCGAAATTGTGGTTCGTCCTGGCGAGGTACTGACCATCCCGCCCAACATGCCGCACAAAGCCGAAGCGCTCGAAGACACCGTTGACCTCGACATCTTTCATCCTCCACGCGCCGACTGGCTCGCAAAGACCGACAGCTATTTGCGGAAATAAACTCCCTTCTCTGGTAACCTTGGGATCATCGCCGATTGCGGGAAGGGCACGACTTTCAGTCGTGCCGTTTGGCTTCTAAGTATGATTTTCGGCACAGCTGTAAGCCGTGCCCTTCCTGGTCTTTCGACGGGAACGAACCGGGAAACCTTTTTAACTTATGTCGGAATCCGCGGCACAAACACAGAGTGAGAGCGAACTTCGTTGTATCGGCTGCGGCCAAACTGCTCTCCCTGACCGCTTTCGCTGCGAACATTGCCGCGACCTGCTGGAAATAATTTATCCGGGTTGGGAGGGTCGAGGTCCCGGTGGCCTGAGTTCAGTTGCGCTGAAAAGACTTTGGCGCGATCGCCGTTCTTCTCTTGATCCAGCTGACCAGAGCGGGGTATGGCGCTTCCGGGAAATTCTGCCTGAAATCGCTCGGCCACAGATCATCACTATTCGAGAGGGAAACACTTCGGTTTACGAACTGCCGCATTGCGCCAAGAGCGCCGGCGTCGATCGGCTTTACGCCAAGCATCAGGGGATGAATCCGACCGGGTCGTTCAAAGACACCGGCATGACCGTCGCCGCTTCGTTCGCACGGCAGGCGGGGTACAAGTGGGTGGCTTGCGCATCGACGGGTAACACTTCGGCCTCGATGGCAGCTTATGCCGCGAGGGGCGGGCTGCATAGCCTGGTGCTGATACCCGATGGCAAGATTTCATGGAGCAAGCTCTCGCAATCGCTGGATTATGGCGCCATCACATGCCAGCTGAAAACCGATTTCGACGGCTGTGTGCGAGTTCTAAACGAAGTCGTTCAACGAATGCCGGTATATCTTCTGAATTCCGTTAACCCGTATCGGGTTGAAGGCCAAAAAACCTCCGCCTTCGAATTGTTGGAACAGTTTGGATGGGAACCGCCTGACCACATCATTGTTCCGGGCGGCAATCTCGCGAACTCATCGGCAATTGGAAAGGCGCTGCGCGAGATGAAGCAGCTTGGATTCATTTCGCGTCTGCCCAAAATTTCAGTGATACAGGCTGAAGGCGCGAATCCACTGGTGCGTACCATTCGAGAAAACGGAGGCGAGCAGCTCATTGCGGTTCACGCCGACACTATGGCTACGGCAATCCGCATAGGAAACCCAGCTTCGTGGAAAAAAGCTCTGCGGGTGATTCGGGAAAGCGGAGGTACGGTCGAGCAGGTGAGCGAAATTGAGATTGCGGCTGCTAAAGCTGAAATCGGAGCCGAGGGCATTGGTTGCGAGCCGGCTTCTGCAGTTACTCTGGCCGGCCTGAAGAAGTTAGTGAGGCAAGGCTTTGTTAAGCCGAACGACTCTGTGGTGTTAGTGCTAACCGGCCACGTGCTGAAGGATTCGGAGTACACTCTCAAGTTTCACCGGGGCGATTTGTTTGCGGAGACCGCGTTTGAGAAACAAAGTGATGTGCTCAAAGCGCAGCAGCGTTTGCCGATTACGCTTGAGCCTAGCGTCGAAGCGGTAATTGAGTTGTTGCAATCCGCAGAGAAGTAGACTGTCTTCGCGTTCATTAGCGTCCTCCGTGGTTTGCTCGATCTCCTACCACGAAGGACACGAAGATACACGAAGGTAAAGCAAGACCATGCGCGACTTTAATATCAGCCTGCCGGCAACTTCGGCGAACCTTGGCCCCGCCTTTGACGCGGCCGCGATGGCGCTGGATCTTTCACTGCAGGTGCGCGCAGTCAAAGCTAAGAAGTTTTCTATCGTCGCGATCGGGCGCGATTCGGATATTTGCAGCCGTCTCGACGGCCATCTGATCCTGTCGACTTATAAAGATGTGCTGGCGGCGGAAAAGAAAGCTGCATCGCCACTGGCACTCACAATCCGCAACGAATTTCCCATCGGCAAAGGCTTCGGATCGTCAGCGGCGGCCCGGTTGGCGGGCATCGCCATGGCAGTTCACTTCGGACATTTGCGATGGAACAGCAGTCGCATAATCGCCGAGGCCTCGCGCCGCGAGCAACACCCGGATAATGCCGCTGCCTGCTGGATGGGCGGAGTCACGGTGGCGCGGGTGTGCGGAACTGCCGACGCCCTGGTGGCGCGCTTTGTTCCCAAGGGCAAGTGGCCATTGCTGCTGGCTATTCCCGACGACGATCTTTCCACCGAGAAGGCGCGTGCCGTGCTTCCGCAGGAATACTCGCGCGCCGACGCTGTGGCCAATATTCAAAACTCAATGCTGCTGCTCGCAGCTTTGTTCCAGGGCGATCGTAAATTGCTCGGCTGTTCTCTCGAGGACAGGATTCATCAGCCATATCGGGCGGAACTCTGCCCGCTATTGCCGGCATTGCAAGATTTCCCCGAGAGCGATGGTGTACTGGGTGTTGCCCTCAGCGGCGCAGGACCTTCGGTGTTGATATTTCTCGATCCAAAATTGCCAGTGGAAAAAAGTCGGCTGAAAGTCGCGAACCGGCTGCGAACCAGGGGATTGAGCGCGGAGTTGCTGCTCACATCGATTGCCAAGCGCGGCGGGGAAGCGTCATTCCTGCGGAGATCGCACTAGCTAACCGGCGCGTCTCGCCTCGGTTAAGACCTCATCCAATGCATTAAGAAGCTGGCGTGTTCTCTTGGAGGAATCGGGAGTTCCGCTATCTAAGTTTCTCTTCAGCAGGTGGTATTCGTCAGCTATGTTCAGGGCCGCTAGAACTGCCAGTCGCGCGCTATCGACGGTATGGGTCTGTTCGGCAACCGCACGCATCTTCGAATCAACATATTCCGCGAGCTTGAGGATGTATTCCGGATCGGTGCCGCGCAGATTGTAGCCCTGGTCGAAAATCTCGACACGGACACTGGCGGTGTTCGCGTTTTGGATATGTGGCTGTTTGGTAGCACTTGCCATGATTTGCTCCATCGCGTGCTTCAACTTGCAGCCGGCTCTTCCACCATGCGATCAATCTGCGTCAGCATCTTCTCTACTCGGGAACGAACCTCCTCGCGTTCCTTGCGGATGCCGACCATCTCGCGACGCAAACTGTCCAGTTCCTCTTCGCGCTCCTCCAGTTGCTCACGTAGACGTTTTACGTCACGCTCGGCGATTGTCCTGGCTTCCCGCGCCGACTTGTACAACTCAATAGTGCGATAAACCTTTTCTTCAAGCGCCTGAAAATCTTCTGCCGGAACCTGGGTGGATACCTCTTCGACTGCTCTTAAGCTCATGATTGCCGTTCCCTGGAAAGAAAAGTTGAAGTCTTGAGCGCAGTATACTCCAGATGCCTTGTGCAATCCGGAGGAAAAAAGAACCGCTAGGTCCTTTCCAGAGCTGCTTCGAATGCGTCCAGAGACAGCGAACGAAGCAGGTTCCTTCGCATGCCGCGTTCCACCTCGTTGAGGCGGTCAGACGCCGCCACCAGCCAGTCAAAATCCGCGGATTCCCGTATTTTCTGAAGTTCTGGAAGTACGTCGGTATTACGAACCAGGTTGCCCGATTCGGAATCCAGAAACAATAAATCCTGCAGGAGCGAGTAGAGGCTGCTGAGCAGCAGATCGGTTTTCCTTCTGCCCTCAACTCCGGCGCGGTAGCTCTCGGTCACTTTAAACAGGTCCGAGTGTTCTCTCGCCTGCAGGGCAGTTCTGAGGATTGTAAGCGCATCATTGCGAGAGGCTGAGTAAGCCTCCAAATCAAAGCTTCGAGCCCGGCCCACGGCTCCGTCCGCAAGTCGCGCTACCAACGCTCGCTGCTGTGGCCGCCACTCAGGGCGATGTTTTGCAAGGTAGTCTTCGAGTTCAGCGAGAGACAAGCGACGGAGCGGAACCATCATGCAACGCGAGCGGATGGTAGGCAGCAATTCGCCTGCATTTTCAGCTAGCAGAAAAATTGTCGCGAATTCGGGTGGTTCCTCCAGCACCTTCAGCAGGGAATTGGCGGCTTCTTTCATGAAGGCTGAATTGGTGAAGATGAATACGCGCTCGCGTCCCTCGGCGGGGAGGAAATAGATATTTTCGATGAGGCGGCGGACCTGGTCGACTTTGATCATCATCTGCGGCGGATCGGGCGGAATGATCAGAACGTCGGGATGGGTTTGAATAAAGAGGCGGGTTTCTTTTTTCTCGGTTTCTTTGAGAGCGTCGCGGGCTTCGATGGCGTTGGCGCAAAGCACATCCAGGTCTTCCGCTTGGCCGATGCGCACACAGTTAGAACACCTGCCGCAAAAGTCTGGCAACCCGTCAGTCGTAGGACGTTCCAGGCAATTCATGGCACGCGCGACCATGGTGGCGAGAGTGTATTTTCCTGAGCCGGCCGGGCCCGTCAGAATTACGCCGTGGGGAAAACGCTCGCGCGCAAGCATCTCGCGAACGCGTTGGACGGTTTCTGAATTACCGTGAAAGTCGGAGAAAGGCATCGTCGTCCTTGTGCCCGGGTCTGCTGCGAGAATTCACCAGCCCTAACTTTCGAGACACTATTTCGAGAATTTTGCGGTGGGTCTGGTCGGGTGTGCCTCGCGCGTCGACTACGGCAACTCTCTGCGGATCGCGCTTGGCAATTTCCATGTAAGCATCCCGCACACGAGTAAAAAAAGCGCGATTCTCGCGCTCGAACCGGCTTTCGTCGACAGCTTCATCGCGGCTGCGAGCCTGATTACGGCGCCGCGCGCGTTCAACGCTGGCGGCCACGTCGGAATCCATTAAGATCGTGAGGTCCGGGCTTAGATCGCCGCACAGCACGCGATGAAGTTCGAGGACAACCTTGCTTCCCAGCTTCCGTCCACCGCCCTGGTACGCCTCGCTGGAATCTGTGAACCGGTCACAAAGTACTACATTGCCGGCAGCCAGCGCTGGGATAATGACTTCATTCATGTGCTGGACCCGCGAGGCGAACATCAGCGCGAGTTCTGCCATCGGATTAAGGCCTGCGGTCCGGGTGTCGAGCAACAACTGACGTATTTTATCCCCGGTCGCGGTTCCGCCGGGCTCTCGCGTAGCTGTGACGGACAACCCCGCGTCCTTCAACTTTCCCGCAAGCCGCTCTAGCTGCGTGCTTTTGCCGCAGCCATCCAGCCCTTCGAAAGTGATGAATTTGCCGCGCCGCGGGCCCACGCATCGATCATAACAAAGCGCAGGATGACGCCACCCAAGGCTACTGATATATTCGTGAGTTTGCTTTTTGAGACTAGGAGACCCTCGTGACCCTCTGGCACCGTCGTTTTTCTGGCTTGGCATTATTTGTGCTTTTAAGTACGGCATTATCGAACGCTGCACCTGCCGCGCCACACATCACCATCGCGCTCGACGCCACCGATGCGCCGCGAAAGATCCTTCATGCGCAGCTGACGATACCCGCCAGCCCGGGAACACTGACGCTCTACTATCCCAAATGGATTCCCGGCGAGCACGCGCCGAGCGGGCCCGCAGTCGACCTTACCGGCCTCAAATTCACCGGTAATGGCCAGTTCTTGAAGTGGCGCCGTGCGCTGGACGACAACTGGACGGTCCGCGTAGAAGTCCCCACCGGAGTGCAGGAGATCCACGCGAGCCTCGACTTTGTTTCCGAGGTTGAAACCGAACAGGGCCTGTTTTCCGCTGGTGCTTCGGCCACGGCGAAAATGGCCTTAATCAGCTGGAATCAGGTCTTGCTGTACCCCAAAGGCTGGACGGCTGACCAGATCACATATTCGGCGTCGGTGCGTTTTCCCTCTGGCTGGAAGTTCGGCACTCCGTTGCCGGTGGCCTCGCAGTCAGGTGACGAAGTTCGTTTTAACCCGGTTTCTCTATACACGCTGGTCGACTCGCCCATAATCACCGGGGAGTATTTCAAAATGGTTCCGCTGAATCCGGGACAGGACCCTCCCGTCGAGTTGGACATAGCCGCAGACAGCGCGATCGCGCTTGAACCGCCAGCGGAGGTATGGGACCACTACAAGAATTTGGTGAAACAGGCCGGGGCGTTATTCGGCGCGACCCATTACCGGGATTACCACTTCCTTTTCAGCCTCAGCGACCACGTGGCGCATTTCGGTTTGGAGCATCATGAGGCCAATGACAGCCGCGCCAGCGAGCGCACTCTGATCGATCCCGAAATGAGGGAGCTCGAGGCTGCACTGCTGTCTCATGAATACACCCACTCGTGGAATGGCAAGTATCGCCGGCCCGCGGACCTTACCACGCCTGATTATCAGCAGACCATGCGGGACGATCTGCTGTGGGTGTACGAGGGCCTGACCGAGAACTACGGCGATGTGCTGGCCGCGCGCAGCGGACTTTGGACGCCCGAGCAGTACCGTCAGCACCTGGCAGAGGTTGCCGCGCGAATGGACATGCGCCCGGGAAGGACATGGCGCAACTTGCAAGACACCGCCGACGCCGCAGCGCAACTTTACTATGCTCCACACCAGTGGGACTCATGGCGGCGCGACGTCGATTACTATGACGAAGGCGAACTTGATTGGCTGTGGGCGGACACAATTATTCGCGAACAATCAAAAGGCGCGAAGTCGCTCGATGATTTTTGCAAGCTATTTCACGGCGGTCCCAGCACACCCCCAATGGTCAAGACCTACACGTTTGATGATGTAGTTAACGCGCTCAACCAGATCGTTCCCTATGACTGGCGCGGTTTCTGGACCGAGAAACTTACCAATCACGGACCCGGCGGGCCCTTGGGTGGAGTGGAAAACAGTGGCTGGAAAGTGGTTTATAACGAAGACCGCTCGGAGATGATACGGGCGTGGGAAGACACGCACCAAAAGATCAACGCGTCGTTTTCAGTTGGGCTGGTGGTTGGCACTCAATGCGAGAGTACAACCTCAGACGGCAGTTGTCGCTACGACGGGGTTATCGAAGACACCATCGAAGGCAAGCCGGCGGCACAGGCCGGAATTGGCCCGGGGATGAGAATTGTTGCCGTCAATGGCCGCCGGTTTGCTCCTGAGATCTTTCATGACGCTCTAGCGCAAGGGAAAAATGGTTCGCAGCCGCTGCAACTCCTCATCGAAAACACCGATTACTTCCGCACCTTCACTCTGGATTATCACCAAGGTGAAAAGTACCCGAACCTGGTGCGAGACGAGTCGAAACCAGACCGGCTGAGTGAAATTATCCGTGCCAAGTGAAACGTCTGACTTCGTCACTCATCCAAGCCGTTAAGCAGGTCTGTCTCATGTTTGATCGGCCCGGACTTCACTGACGCGGCCAGGTGAAACAATTCCTGTGGTCCTCGCTTGCGCGCGTTTTCCTCAAACATCGACCAGAGCGGTTGCTGGGTGGTGTGCGCCTTGAACGCGGCAATTTTGGTTTCCAGGTGATTGCCAATGTCGATAACCGCGGTCTGGGGAGGGAAAATCACCGGCTGCCTTCCGGGGAGAACGAAATCCGCGGTGCCGTAATAGAGCTTTTGCGTCCGGTGCGGCTCGATTCCTGAGTGAAATTGATCGGTATAGCGGTTGGCGCGTCCAGCCCATTGAAAGGCGAGTGTTGCGAACGTTCCTGCCATCGAGTGATCGGGATGTCCGGTGACGCCGCCATCCGACCCGAAGGTGAGCACTACATGCGGACGGAATGTGCGTATCTGCAAAGTCAGGTCGTAAACGATCCGGTTCAATTCCTGGCGATAGAGCTGCCCATCGGGGTAGTCGCAAATTATGGGTTTGGACACCCCCAGAATCTCGCAAGATGCTGCGAACTCCAGCTTGCGCAGCGCAGCCAGCTCCTGATCGTTTTTGGCTAGGCCACGATTGGTTGCAGCCTGCCCTGGAGTCAGGCAGATGACGCAGGTTTCCACCCCACGATCTTTGTAAGCGCGCAGCGTTCCTCCGAAGTTGCCCGCCTCATCGTCAGGATGAGCCGTGACGCACAGCAGTCGAAACATCCGTGAATTGTAGCGGATGCAGGATCAGAGTGTTCATCCGGACGGGGACGGAATGTGCAGCTATTGAGAGCAATAGCGCAATCATTTGCGGTAATAGTGCCACAGGCGTGGTTTCACGCCTGCAGCTGCAGAAAGTGTTTCGCGAAAGCGCGCATCCAAAATAGAATGAGGCAAGGCCCAGGTTCGCCATGCACATTCTGATCACGTCCGACACGCTGAACGGCACATGGACCTATACCAAGGAACTCGTCGCTGGTCTTATCACGCGTGGGATGCAGGTGACGCTCGTGAGCTTTGGCGAGATTCCGCTTCCCGAGCAAACCGCGTGGATGGACCGGCTATACGGGCTCACCTATCATCCGACCGCGTTTCGCCTGGACTGGATGGAAGAGGGCGAGCAGGACTTTCAAGACGCCTCCGCCTACCTGTGCTCACTGGTCAAGGAAATCAAGCCTGATCTTTTCCACTCCAATCACCTGTGCTATGGGGCCATACCCATTACCATCCCGCGCATCGTGGTCGCCCACGGAGACGTAGTGACGTGGTGGAAGGCCGTACATGGTCGTGAACCGAAAGACAGCCGCTGGTTGCGCTGGTATAGGCACGCGCTCGCGGAAGGTTTGTCGTGCGCGACGGCGGTGGTTGCGCCCAGCGAGTGGATGCTGAATTCGGTCCGGTCCCACTACTCCGGCGGTCCTCGGGAAAGTGTTATTCATCACGGACGCAACCCTATCTTCTTCAATCCTTACGTGACCAAGGAAGACTCGGTGCTTGCCATTGGGCGGCTGCTCGATCCCGCAAAGCAACTTGGTCTGCTCACCCAGGAAAGATATCCCGTGCCGGTGTGCATAGTGGGCGATGAGGGTTCGGAGCCGTCACAAGCGCCGGTCCGCGCCGACGTGCGCTTCAGCGACGGCAATGTGGGAGTGGCGCTGAAGGGCCCGCAGTCTGAGTCCCAATTGCGCCTGCTCTACAGCCGCGCCTCAATCTATGCGTCGACCTCACGATATGAGCCATCTGGTATGAGCATCCTCGAGGCTGCCCTTTCACGCTGCGCACTGGTCCTGAACGATATCCCGTCCTTGCGGGAGCTCTGGGGTCAGGCTGCCGTTTACTTTGAGACCAACGATGCCTCAAGCCTCGCCGATAGCGTCCGCGCTTTAAGTGGCGATCCTGAGCTACGGCGCAATTTTGCCAACCGCGCCTTCCAACGGGCGCGCGAATGCTACAACGCGCACCGCATGACTGACAATTACATTCAGCTCTATCGCAGCGTTGCCGGTCGAAAAGCGTTCGCCGCCTGAACATCTTTCGCACATCGCTGGTCCAACCTGATCTTCACACCCGCTGGCACCTTGGTCGCTGAAGCTGGTATCTTTCTAGGTTGCTCATCATTGTTTGGAGGACTTATGTCTGCAGTCAAAATCACTGTTCGGAAGAACGGACCTTATCGCGTTGAAGCTCCTGAGGGAACTGTCGAGCTGGTGGATGCCGACGGAAATAAGTACGACCTGACCGGCAAGCCGGCGTTTTCACTTTGCCGTTGCGGAGGTTCGGTGAACAAACCTTTTTGTGATGGCACTCACAGCAAAGTCGGCTTCCAGGGAGCAGAGTCTGCGGTGAAGAAGGCAGACGAGACTGGAAGCGCCAGTCCCCCTAAACAATAGATTTACGCCAGAGGACATGAAGCGGGAATCACTATGGGCGACTCGAACGAGAAGGACTTGCGCACCGATAAAGAATTGGGAATGGATCGCGGAATTACGCGCCGCGATTTCTTGAATGGTGTGGCGGTTACGGCTGGCGCATCCATTCTTCATCCTCATATGCTGGCGGCCCTGGAACACGATTTGGATCCAGAGAAGTCGCCAAACTACTACCCACCAGCGCTTACCGGGTTGCGTGGCAGCCACGTCGGGTCGTTTGAAGCAGCCCACAGCGTACGGGACGGCGATTTTTGGCAGAAAGCAGGAAAGCCGAGCGAAACCGGAGAGAGTTTCGATCTGGTCATCGTTGGAGGTGGCATCAGTGGCCTCTCGGCGGCGCATTTCTTCCGCAAAGCCAATCCGAAAGCCCACATACTGATTATTGATAACCACGACGACTTCGGCGGACACGCCAAGAGAAATGAATTCACCGTCGATGGCCATAAACTTCTGGGTTACGGCGGAACCTTTTCGATCGAGAGCCCTGCCCCTTACAGCGCCGTGGCCAAGGGACTCATAAATGAGCTTGGAATCGATGTGTCAGGCTACTCCAAGCACGTTGACGCGGACCTTTACCGCTCACGGGCTCTGCAGCCCAACATCTTTTTCGACAAGGAAACGTTTGGTTCCGACGTCCTCACCATCAATCCATTGCCTGTCGGTGGCACGTCAAACGAAGGTGATCGGGAAGCAGACAAGGCTTGGAAGCGTTTCTATTCGGAAGCCCCGCTTTCAGAGGCCGCCAAGCGGGATTTGGACACACTTCGTCAGGGGGCCGACTATTTTCCAGGACTTACTTCCGACGAGAAGAAAGCGCGCATGGCGCGGATCAGCTACGCGCAGTATCTGACTGATATCGCGCACGTCGATCCGCAAATCGTCAAAATGTATCAGAGTGCTCCCCATCCATTATTCGGCGTAGGAATCGATGCGGTTTCCGCTCAGGACGCCTGGGGATTCGGGTTTCTCGGATTCACCGGTCTTAATCTCGATCCCACGCCCGGCAAAGGAATGAACCGGGACATCATTCCCAGCGCAGAAGCGGAGAGGTACTTCTATCACTTTCCCGATGGCAACGCGACCATTGCCCGCTTGTTAGTCCGCACGTTGATTCCGGACGCGATTCCAGGAAACACGGCCGAAGACGTGACCACGGCAAGAGCTAACTACGCCAAGCTGGATGACAGCTCGTCGCCAGTCCGCATTCGGCTGAATAGCACGGCAGTTCGCGTCAGGCACGTGGGAAATGCGGCAAGTGCAAAGCAGGTCGAGATCACCTATTCGCGTTTGGGGAAGTTGTATACCGTGCGTGCGCCCCATACTGTGCTCGCATGCTGGAACATGATGATTCCGTACATTTGTTCTCAACTGCCCGAAGAACAGAAACAAGCACTGCACTATGAGACCAAGGTCCCGCTCCTATACACCAACGTCGCGTTGCACAACTGGACTGCATTTCAGAAGCTCGGAGCAATGGCCGTTTATGCGCCCGGCGGTTATCACACCTACTTTCGGCTCGATCTTCCTGTCAGTATCGGCGATTACCACTTCTCGACGGCTCCCGATCAGCCGATCGTGGTGCACATGATGAAATCGGCCTGCAAGCCGGGGCTGCCTGCACGCGATCAGCACCGCATGGGCCGGGTCGAACTTTTCACAACCGAGTTTGAAACCATCGAACGGAAAATACGCGAGCAACTCGCGCGAGCGCTAGGTCCGGGAGGTTTTGATCCGGCGCGCGACATCGCGGCCATCACCGTGAACCGCTGGCCGCATGGATACGCCTACGAATACAACTCACTGTGGGATAAATTCTGGCTTGAGGGCGGCGTCACCCCGTGCGAAATCGCGCGCAAGCCGTTTGGAAGGATCACGATTGCCAACGCGGACGCTGGCGCCTATGCCTATACAGATGGCGCAATTGATCAGGCTTGGCGAGCGATTGGGGAGATCGAGAAGGCCTGAGGCTCAGTCGTTCGTACTGCCATTCTGATTCTGAGTTTTCCGCAATTGTTCGGCTTTGTGTTGCGCATCGTCAGCCTTCTGTTGCATACCCTGCGCCTTATACACATCCGCTAACGCGGTTTCAATGTACGCGTTGTCACCGTTGGCTTCTTGTTCCTTGGAGAAGGCTGTGATTGCTTCATCGTACTTCTTCATCTGGACGTAGGAGTTGCCGATCTCGTAATAGACGTCCTCAGATTGCGGGTCGAGGCGGATGGCCGTGTTGTAGTGCTGAAATCGCAGCCTCGTAGTCGTGTTCATTGGCCAGCGCCAAACCCAGGCCAAAGTGCGCGTTAGCGTCATTTGCGTCTTGTCCCAGGCGTCTGGTGAAAACCTCCTTGGCCTCCGCAAAGCGCTTCTCATTTATGTATGTCATTCCGAGTTCGTAGCTCGCCCACCCATCCTGAGGCTGAAGTTCAATCACCCGCTTAAGCTCAGATTCCGCTTGCGGATACTGCCGCAGATTGAAATATGCATGCGCGAGGGCAAAATGCGCCGATGCCAGCTTCGGACGGCGACGGATGATTTCTTGAAGTTCAACAACTGCCACTGCCGCCTGGTTCTTTCCGATGAGCTCATTCGCTTTGCTTACGCGAACGTCATAGCCCCGCGCTTGGTTCACCCAGAAGCCCGCGCCAAGTAACGCCGCAAAGCCCAGGGCAACCATGGCAACCCGACTCGCAAAAGCATCTCTTTCAGGCGCGACGCGAGCGATCAAAGCACCCATGAGCGCTCCACCTGCCAGTCCGCCCAGGTGCGCGGCGTTATCTGTGCGGCCGGACATCGCCCCAAACACCAGGTTGTAACCAACGAATGCCACAGTGGAGCGGAGCGTGCCAGCCACTACGGAGGGAGGTAAGGAAAATTCGCCGAGTTTATACGACGCAATTAAAGCCCCGGCAAGCCCGAAAATTGCTCCCGAAGCGCCGGCACTTACCCCATAGGGGTGCCACGCGGCGCTCGCAAGGCTGCCGCTGACACCGGAGATCAAGTAGATGGCCGCATACGTCCACGGGCCATACAGAGATTCCGCCAGCGCGCCCAAACTCCACAGGCACCACATATTCAGCGCAATGTGAAGGAATCCGATGTGCAGGAACGTATTAGTAACCAGCCGCCACCACTGGCCACCAAGAGTCAGTTGTGCCGAATTCGCGCCCCAGTGAATCAGTTCCCGCGTTGTGGGATCGGTGACCGAAACGCCTGCCAGCACCATGGCTGCGAAGACCGCAAGGTTGACTCCAAAGATCGCCTGCGTAACCATCCGGTTCGTACCGCCGCGAACCCAAGGTGCGGGCATGATTCGCTGGACGGCATCTTCGGAGATTTCGCCACGCTGGGCGGCCTGATATTCGACGCACCATTGGCAAATACGCTTTCCAAAAGAAAACGCTGGGAGATTGCGGCCACATTGAGCGCACTTAGCCATTTATCCAGGAGAGTTAATCAGCAGTTTGCCATGCTTCGCAACCATTGGTAGACACTAACGCGGTCCACTCAATGGATGGTCTTCGTCTTTCGCGACATATAGTCCATCAGCAGATATTGCCCCAGCGTGTATGGAGTGGTGAAATAGGCTTTGCCGCGGCACATTTCAGTCACCTTCTGCACAAATTGGACGAGTCCATAATCGGACGCAAGCATGAAGGTGTTGATCAGGATGCCCGCTCGCTTGCACTTGGAGACTTCTTCAAGGGTTTGGCTCACGACCAGCGGATCGAGCCCGAAGGCGTTCTTGTAGATTCGCCCGTCATCAAGCGTGAGCGCCGATGGTTTCCCATCAGTGATCATGACGATCTGCTTCATATCTTTGTTCTGCCGCTGCAAAACACGTTGCGCCAGGCGCAGTCCCTCGCGCGTATTGGTGTAGTACGGACCGACCTTTACTCGCGCTAATTGCGAAAGCGGAACTTCTTCTGCAGAATCGTGAAACAAAATCAGCGAGAGTGAGTCGCCGGGGTACTGGGTTCGCAAAAGATGCGAGAGCGCCATGGCCACCTTTTTTGCCGGGGTGAAACGGTCCTCGCCATACAGAATCATGGAATGCGAGCAATCGAGCATCAGCACCGTCGCGCATGATGACTGGTACTCGCACTGATGCACCTGCAGGTCGGAGTATTCGATGTTCAAGGGAACTGAAAGCCCCTCGCGCTCAATGGCACTCGAAAGCGTCGCCGTAATATCGAGATTCAGGGTGTCGCCGAACTCGTACTGACGCGAAGCTCCGCTGGCTTCGATTCCGGTTGCGAGGTCCCGAGTATCGTGACGGCCAAAGCTGGATTTTCCTAATGACCCGAGCAAATCGCGCAGGGTTTTGTATCCGAGAAAATCGAGGCTCTTGTCGGTGATTTCAAATTTCGTCTGTGGCTGCGCATCGCCCACCTGCCCGCCAACACTCGACTGCTTTGATGGATCATGCGGCTGGTCAATGCTGATGTAGTCTTCCTGCTGCATGCGCTCAATGAGTTGCTCGATCAACTCGTCGAGAGAACCCTGGGACTGCATCTGCTCCAGTTGTTCGCGCAACTCCTTGCTCAACAAATCGCCTTGCAGTAATGCCTGTTCGATTGCACGGCGGAGTTCTTCCAGGGTCTGTTCGCCGTCCGGCAGATCGTAATAGGGAAGATAGTTCTGAAATCCACTCTGCAGCAGGTAGTCAGAAAGCGCGCCGAGCAGGTCCTCCATGCTCATTTCGCCTGCCGGATCGGGAACGTACTTGGTATAGCGGATGCGTTTCATAAAAAGCGGTCAGCCATCAGTCGTTAGCAACCACAGACCCGGTTTGGCTGAGAGCTGAGGGCTGATGGCTGACGGCTAATTCAACGGCCTTCTCGGCCTGTACTGCACATCGTCTCTCTCAAACGGCTTTTCGGCGACCCTGGGCTGCTTCTCTCCGGCCGTGAAAACTCGTTCTTCATTTCGGCCTATTCGCTTATGTGCGTACAAGCCTTCCAGGACGAACTCAGCGGCTGAAACCTGCGCTTCGGCAGTGTCTTTAGGTCCCACGTTCAGGCGTGTCAGCTTGTCCATCAGTCCTTGAATATTTCGCAGCGTCTGAAGAACGTCGGCCGCGCCAGCGCCATCCGCGATCTGAATCTCTCCGCCCAGTTCGAACCATTGAATTACCTGCTGCATGTTCGCGCCATTGAAGTACTGATCGTAGGTCTTGGCGATGGCGGCGCGGATGAGCTCGCGGCCTACGTAGTCAGCCCCCTTCATCTCGCCTTCGTACTCCAACTCGAGCTTTCCGGTAATCGCCGGCAACGCAGCATAGATGTCGCTGATGCGGGGAACGACTGACTTTTCGTCATGAGAGATCGCGCGCCGCTCGGCGTTTGAGATCACGTTTTCCAGGCAGGAGATCGGGAGCCGCTGGCTGACGCCGGAGCGCTTATCGATCTTCTTGTCCTCACGCGCGGCGAAAGCAATTCGCTCAATGACCTCACGCACGTATTTCGGTACAACCAGTTTGCTACCGTTGCGGGCAGACCAGGCTTCCTGCGTGGTAATTGCGATCCCTTCATCCACAGTTGCGGGATAGTGGGTGCGAATCTCAGATCCAATGCGGTCTTTGAGTGGAGTAATAATTTTTCCGCGCGCAGTGTAGTCTTCTGGATTTGCCGAGAAGACCATCGCGACATCCAGCGGCAGCCGCACCGGGTAGCCTTTAATCTGAACGTCGCCTTCCTGCATGATGTTGAACAGGCCCACTTGAATCTTGCCGGCGAGATCCGGCAGTTCGTTGATCGCGAATATTCCCCGATTTGCGCGCGGCAGCAGTCCATAGTGAACAGTCAATTCACTCGCCAGTTCGTGCCCGCCTCGTGCCGCCTTGATTGGGTCAATATCTCCGATCAGGTCGGCGATAGTTACATCAGGGGTCGCAAGCTTTTCTACGTACCGCTCTTCGGGCGTCAGATAAGCAATGGCCGTGGCTTCTCCACACTCGTCAATGCGGTCGCGGCAGCGGCGGCAGATGGGCGCATAGGGATTGTCGTGAATCTCGCATCCAGCAACGTACGGCATCTGTGGATCGAGCAGGGAAGTCAACGCACGCAAGATTCGGCTTTTGGCCTGGCCGCGTAATCCCAGAAGGATGAAGTTGTGGCGCGACAGGACCGCGTTTACGATCTGCGGAACCACCGTATCGTCGTAGCCGACGATGCCCGCAAAGATTGAGCCGTCGCCACCATTTCGCAGCCTCGTGATCAGGTTGTCGCGCAATTCATCTTTCACGCGGCGACTGGAAACTTTTTCTTCGGAAAACGGGCTTCGGCGCAGTTCGCCAAGCGTTCGAGGGAGACTCATCGGGCACTACTCCAGAGCAAATCTAAGGCCGATTATACGCGCCCGGCGCTAGCTGACATGTCCGTTTCCGCCGGCTTTTCCCTTGGCGCGCGCGCTCCGCTGCAACACAGGCAGGATGCGTTCGAAAAAAGAAATGATGGCTTGAATGCGTTTTGCCTCCGAGTTCATTTCCAGAAGCGCCTGCTGGAAGTCGGGATCGAAAGGAAGTGATCCGGCCAGGCGGAAGGCGAGTTGCGAGGCATCTTCCTTCGCGATCTCCTCGGGGTGTGCTCCCGCGAGTTGCATAATCTCGCCATGTAAACGAAGCGCGGTGTCTATGTCGGCGGCCGCCGGAGTTTCAGCCTCGTCCTCCAGATAAAACACGTTACCTTGAAGAAACGATCTTTCCTGATTCACTTGCAGTAACTCAAAACGCTTTCTGCCCTCGGTCAGGATGTTCATGCGTCCATCAGGGTACTTCTTTAAAACGTTGAGGATTTCCGCGGTGCAGCCAATGGTCTCCATCGATTCATCATGGCTGCGGATGATTCCGAACTGGCGATTCTCGTCCAGGCATTCCTTGATCATCTCTTTGTAGCGCGGCTCAAAGACATGAAGGGGCAGGGGCACGTTCGGCAAAAGAACAAGGTCGAGGGGAAACAATGGCAAGAGTGAACTCACGATCAGTCTGTGTGGGGCGGGAGCAAGTCTCGCCGCCAGTTTTTAGATTGTACGCGCCTTGACTTGAACTGCAGGGCAGGATACAAACCCGGCATGGCTTCTTCCGAACTGCCTCATAACTCACTTGCGGGGAAAGTAGCGGTCGTCACGGGCGCCTCGATGGGCATTGGTGAAGCGATAGCAAAACTTTTTGCTCAACACGGATCGCAGGTTGTGTTGCTTTCCCGCGATTCCAACCGTCTGGAAGCAGCGCGCGGGCGAATCGGCCGGCCGGAGCAGACCCTCGCGCTTGCCTGCGATGTGCGGAACCGGGAAGAGATTGACCGCGCGATCGGCCTCATCGTGCATCATTTTCATCGAATCGATATCTGGGTGAACAACGCTGGACATGGATTGATGGACTCGGTCGCGCAGGTGAGCATGGCGGAGTGCCGCGAGACTTTTGAAACTAATTTATTTGGCGCGATTGAAGGCACCCAGGCCGTGGTCCCGATCATGCGACAACAGGGATCAGGAACAATCATCAACATCTCCAGCGTTGCCGGCCATATTCCGCTGCCCTTTCACGGGATCTATAGCGGAACCAAGTTCGCCATGAACGCTATCGGCAAAGCCGCGCGCCTGGAACTTGCGGATACCGGCATTCACGTCCTGACTGTTTGCCCGGGATATGTGCGAACAGATTTTGGAGCGAACGCGATCAAGGGGCACGACTATCAGCAGGTCAGGCCGGCGGCGGTGCGCGGCATCAGCGCCGACCGGGTAGCGCGTGCGGTGCTGCGCGGGCACTTGAAACGAAAAAGAGAGGTGATCGTGCCCTGGGGAATGCACTTAGTAGTCAAGCTTTATCAACTGTTCCCTGGACTGGTGGAATGGGGCATGTTGAAAATGGCACCCAAGGGCCCGTAGAGTCGGTGTCAGGCTTGTCGAAAGTCAGGACCATTGCTAGCCCCCAATCTCCTGCAGCATAGCTTGCATCTCGGATTCGGCGTGTGCGTCTCGCTTGCGCCCGGCGGCGGCGATGCCATCTACGAGTTTCTTTTTGGCTTCCTCGGCGCGACCGGCTTTGACCAGCGTCTGCGCTGCCATAAAATAGCCGGCCGCATAGTCCGGATTAGATGAAAGAAGTTTTTCGAATTCTTCCAGTGCGCGATCCACTTGTCCTGAATTCGCGTATTCCATCGCCAGACCGTAACGCGCAAAGGTGTTGTTCGGATCCTGGGCGAGAATGTCGCTGAGGGCTGAAATACGGTCCATGTTGTCTATATTACCGTCCAGAAAGATTCGAAGAGTGAAACTGCTTCCAAGCTCTTCTCCCCCTGAGTACAATCATCGCAGCACACGGGGAAATATTGCATTGGCCTGTCCTTTTTTCTTTCCAACTGAACGAGTCGACAACATAGCTTTGCCACATCCCGCGCGGTTGCCCCTGGGTGCGGCGTGGAGGGGATTGTGCGAGGCGCCCGGTCAAGAACAGCGTGCGCCCAACACCCATGAACCCAATACCCATGAATTGGAATGCTGCAATCTCGGATATGCGACATCCTGTCCTCGGTTGCCGAAGCAGCGCACGTGCGACGCAGTTCGCTTTGCGGTGGCCGGCGATTCAAAAACCCGCATTTCTATTCAGTTCTCTCTCGAGATGGGACATGTTCCTGCGGGTCATGGATGGCTGGAATACGATCGCTCTCTGGATGCGTGGGCTCTGCGTCACCCCGACCCGCGTATCCAGAAAATGGCAGAATGTTTCCTGCGCTCACATATTGAGCACAAGAATCCCATGTAATGGGTTCTCTTTTCGTGGAAAAGAAATCGTGGATCAGAAACAACCACGATATCGACAAGCTTCACTGCGTAAGACGGTAGTGTTGCGCATGGAACGATGACCTATGAACCCTTCCCTCGACCCGCTAATCCCGCGTCCGGTTTGCGACTCGCAATCCGAGATGAACGAGTTTGTTCTTCCCAACGATGCTAATCCGCTCGGTGCCCTCCTGGGCGGCCGGCTGATGCACTGGATCGATATGGCTGGTGCGCTCGCGGCGCATCGGCACTCGCGTAATTACGTCGTCACCGCTTCCATTGATCACCTGGACTTCTGGACGCCGGTTCACGTTGGCGACCTGGTGGTGCTGCGGTCGTCGGTCAACCGCGTATTCACGACTTCGATGGAAGTCGGCGTCACCGTTTGGGTCGAGAACTATCATGCCGAAGAGACGCGGCAGGTGAGTTCGGCGTACCTGACCTTCGTCGCCGTGGACTCCGCCGGCCGGCATTTGAGAGTTCCTCCAGTGATTCCGGAGACGGACGAACAGAAGCGGCGCTACGAAGACGCGGGTCGAAGGCGGGAGATTCGTCAGGCTGACCGGCAAAGACGCCGGATCAACGCGCGATGAACGGCGCTGTTAAGGCCGGGGGGCATGCCCCATAAGCGCTAGCTTAAGCAGGTTCCTTCGTTTTGCCCATAATCCAGAAACAGTCCTGAACTGCTTAGCAACCTAGCATGGAGCTTCTGATCATGCAGGTTGCCACAATTCGATCGGATTCCCCTCGGGGTCGTGCAGGCGGGCAAACCGTCCGACGTGGGGATAAGTTTGCGGGTCAACCTTAATCTCTATGCCTGCAGTTCGTAGCTGGGCTGCCATTTTGTCGAGATCCCGGACTCGAAAGTTCACCATCCATGCCTTGTTGCCATCTCCAAAATACTTGGTCGCCTCAGGAAAAGGGGTGAAAGACGTGGGGCCTGCCTCTTGCTCCCAAACGTGTTCGCCCTCACTCGATGGTGTGAGCGAGATTCCCAGGTGCTGCTGGTACCAACTCGCCAATGCTTTCGGATCGTGCGCCCGGAAGAATAGCCCGCCGATTCCCGTCACTTTTTCCATTTCCTCTCCTCTAGTGACCCCATTCCTAACAACTACCCCCGCTGCGGGAGAAGAGGTCTTTGGCTGTGTCCCTGTCTGCGCCGCGATGCCTGGGTTCCGGCTCAAGATGAAGCTCGACCCAAAACCAAATGAGAGGATTCGTAGTAGTTGGCGTCTGTGAAAACGCATCTTACCCTCATTCGCAGACTAGCGCGACGCGGTCTAAGATAACAGCGCAAATGAGGTTATGGGTAGCGTAAAGATCAGGTACTGGGTGAGTGGTCGGCTACTGGGAAGTTGCCGCCAGGAAACCGGCCAGCAGGTCAACCTCTCGCCCGAACTGCTTGAATTAGCGGTGCCCCGAGTGCGATTAGATTACGTCTTGGGTGGCATTAGACTATCGCAGTAAGGAAGCGCCAACAGGCAGCCGGTCGCGCTCAGGATTGGGACCGTAATTCTGGCTGCAGACCGCCCATGGCGCATATAATGCAGCCGGGCAACGGAACTGGCGCGTATGCGATACCGTATTAGAGTACAGCGGGAGCGACGGAAGCCGGCGGGCTCATCCGCGGCCGATCCTGAGGCCTTCTATGATTAGAACGGTAGCGGACCTCTTCGCGCAGATATTTCGCAATCTTTGGGCGCACAAGCTGCGCTCGTTCCTCACGATGTTCGGGATCGCCTGGGGGGTGGGATCTCTCCTGCTGCTGGTCGGAGTTGGCGAGGGCTTCCGCTCGGGCAATAAACGTGAATTGGCGGAGTTTGGCCGCGACATCATGTTTATTTTTCCCGGTCGGGCACCGGCAGTGGCAGGCAGCATGAACTCGGCTCGAGAGTATTTACTGACGTACCACGACTATCTCGATATCCGCAGCTCTCCGCACATGCGCACTGCTTGTCCTCTGATTTCCAGGACCGATCTCCATCAAGTCAGTCAATACGCTACTTCCGGCGTTGAAATTCTCGGCGTCGAGCCGCAACTGAATGAGATCAGCTATCTTCCACTGAAAGAAGGGCGCTGGCTCAACCAGATGGATATTGCACAGCGACGGAACGTGATTGTCCTGGGCAATGAGTTGCTGAAAACTTTGTTCCCCGGCCGCCCCGCGCTCGGCGAATTTGTGTTGCTCAACGGACTCCGGTTTGAGGTGATTGGCAGCATGTTGCACGTCGGTCGCGGCGATAACACCTGGCTCAACATGCGCGGCTACATCCCGTTTCCAGTCATGGCGGCGTCTTTTCCGATCAAGGGAGAAAACCACGAGAACTCCATTTCATTTGTTGAATATCAGCCGCGCGTAACTGCCGAGCACGAACTTGCGCGACAGGACGTGCACAAGATTCTCGGGCGCAATCACGACTTCGATTCCAACGATCAAAACGCCTTTGACGAGTGGGATTCCATTAAAGAGTCAAACATGGTGGGCACGATTTTCGACGTGATGAATATGTTCCTGGGCACGGTGGGCATGGTCACGCTGGCGCTTGGGGCAATCGGCGTTGTCAATATCATGCTGGTTGCGGTCAGCGAACGCACCCACGAGATCGGGCTGCGAAAAGCGCTGGGCGCGACCAACCGCAATATTTTGATGCATTTCTTTTTGGAGGGCTTACTCCTGACGCTGGGTAGCGGCTTGATCGGAATGTTCCTGGCCGGCGGATTCATGGCAATGTTGGGCAACGTTCACGGACCAGGCGGATTTGATCCACCGAAATTAGTGCCGATGTCGGCGATACTCGCCATCGGTAGTCTGACGCTGGCGGGAGTAGTGGCCGGTCTCTATCCTGCGCGGAAAGCCGCCTTGCTGCAGCCGGTGGAAGCGCTCAGGCAGGAATAAACATGTTTCGCGATCTGCTCCAGGAAGCCTACGCGGCCATGCGCCACAATCGCCGGCGTACGGCTCTGACCATGTTGGGTATGGCGTGGGGTATTGCAACCGTAGTCATGCTGCTGGCTTACGGCAATGGATTTGGACAAGCCTGCTCAAACATTTTTGCCAATTTCGGCAGCAAGCTGGTGATCGTTGTTCCCGACCGCACATCCATGCAGGCCGGCGGACAAAAAGCCGGTAATCTTGTCCGCTTTACGGTAGATGATGTAGACACACTCACCACCAACCTTCCGCAAATCAGCCACATCACACCCTCGGTGGACAAGCAGGTACGGGTGCAATACGACACTAGAATCTTCACCTGGACAGTCACGGGTAACTATCCCAATGTTTTTGACGTGCGCTCACTGAAACTCGCCCAAGGACGCTTCTACAACCCGGAGGACGAGATTCAGCGAGCGCGGGTTGCGGTAATCGGATCGGAATCCAAGGAGAAACTATTCTCTGGACGCAACGCGGTGGGCGAGCGTATCCGCCTCGACGGCATCAGCTTTGAAGTGATTGGGGTGCTGAGCGGCAAAATGCAGGAGGGCAATGACGACATCAATCGTGTGGTCTACGTACCGTTCACCACCATGAATGACGTTAAGAGCACGCACTACCTGGATACCATCTGGTTCACGTATCAGACCCCGCAGTACGAAAGCCTGGAGCAGACTGTCCGCAACATTCTGGCTACACAGCACAAGTTCAACCAGTCGGACCATCAGGCGGTGCACGTGTTCAACCTCATGACTCAGGTCCATCAGTTCGAAATCATCACGATCGGATTGAAGATTCTCATGGGTTTCATTGGCACGCTAACACTCGGTATCGGCGGCGTTGGTCTGATGAACATCATGCTGGTTTCGGTGACGCAGCGCACACGCGAGATCGGAGTACAGAAGGCACTGGGTGCGCGGCGGCGGTACATCCTTGGGCAGTTTCTTGCCGAGGCCCTGACCATCACTTTTATTGGCGGAGTTCTGGGAGTGATTTTGGCTTACGCAGTAGCGCTTTCTGTGGGCCATCTCACTTTGTACAGCGCATTCGCCAAGAATGCAGAGGCTGGCGATATCCGGCTGATTATTGCACCAGGGACGCTGATCGCGGCGACACTGATCCTTGGTGCGGTGGGCCTGATCAGTGGCATGATTCCAGCATTCCGCGCCTCGCGACTGAATCCCATCGAAGCGTTACGCCACGAATAACCTTCTCAGTTATCAAAAAAACTGTTTGCGGATTTCACCGTCCTTGCCAAAATCCAGGCCGCAGCTGATATTTTGTATGCTCAAAATGTGAGCGGGTGCGATCTACGATGATTTTGGTATTGCGGTACACGGTGGGGGTGCTGCTGGCGGCTTACTTACTTCGTCAGGTCCGAAAACCAACCAAATGGGTTGGCAGACTTTTTCTTCGGGCTATGAATGAAGGTCATGCCACTCTTACCGATTGGGGACTAACGCACGTTGCGATCAGGAAAAACTTTCAGATACTGGACGTGGGCTGTGGCGGCGGCAGGACAATAGACAGACTGGCGGCCCTTGCAGCGGACGCGAGGGTCTGTGGAATTGACTATGCCGATGGCAGCGTTGCGGCTTCCCGCAGGCACAATGCGGAGTTGATCAAAGCGGGTCGGGTTACGATCGAAAAGGCTTCCGTTTCCCGATTGCCATTTCCTGATGATACGTCCGATCTGGTCACGGCGGTTGAGACCCAATACTACTGGCCTAATCTTGTTGGAGACATGCGGGAGATCCTCCGTGTGTTGAAAGCCGACGGGAAGTTGGTCGTAATTGCCGAGACGTACAAAGGGGGCAAATACGACAAGCTGAAATGGCCGGTGATGTGGTTATTGCGGTCTGCGCACCTTAGTGCAAGCGAGCATCGGGAATTGTTTTCAAGGGCAGGCTACACAGGAGTCGAGATATTTGAAGAACGCCGTAAAGGCTGGATTTGCGCGACAGGAAGCAAACCCGTCAACGCCGCCGAAGGCGACAAAGCTGCACTAGAGGGAAGCGGATCACAACTCGTGGTCTGAACCAGGAGAACTCGAAAAAGCGCCGTACCAGCCTCGCGCAAACTTGAACACTGATTTCCGATCAGCCGTGACCAATAGATTTCTGGCGTTTGTGCCGGCATGTATGATCTTCGCTTAAGAAAAACCGCCGATGAAAATACTGCTGCTCACTTCACTTGCGAGCCTTTCAACCATACTCGGAGGCTGGGTTGCTCTACGCGCACGCCGCCATATCCACTTGCTGCTCGGGTTTGGCGCCGGAGTGCTACTCGGAGCAACGTTTTTCGACCTGCTGCCGGAAGCTATTGAAGCCGCCGGCCCGCGTGGCTGGACCAGTCGCGGTGTCCTCGCCCTGACCGTAGTCGGCTTTCTGATCTTCTATCTCGGACAGCGGGTTCTGGCGCTGCAAACTTGTCCGCACGGTGACTGCGAAGCCGATCGCCACCTGGGCCGAATGAGTGCGCTCGGACTAATTGCCCACAGTACGATTGATGGCGCCTCGATCGCTGCCGCGACTTTGATTTCCTGGAAGGTCGGCCTGATTGTGGCGGTTGGCATTATTGTTCACGACGCCAGCGATGGATTGAACACTATTCTGCTGGTGACACGCGGTGAGCGACCCGAGCGTAAGGATTTCTTGTTCCTGGCGGCAGACGCCTTGGCACCCATCGCTGGCGGCGCGCTGGTGGTCTTTGCCGGCTTGCCCGCACACCAGTTGGCGCTTTTCCTGGGCATCACTTCGGGATTTTTTCTTTTTACCGCAACCGGCGATTTGCTGCCCGACGCTCATCGCCGCTCGCCGGATTTTGCTGTTTCCATCGCAACTGTGACCGGGATCGCCTCCATCGCGATTGCGGTACGGCTTGCGGGCGTATGAATGCAATCCGAATTTCGCCCGTAACCTGATCTTACGACTCGAGTGGTTGTGAAGACGGAATCCCTGAATGAGGCGATTGCCTACCAAGTCAAGGCTGGACGCCAGGTGCTTGTTATTTCTGACGGTGCTTGGCGCTTCCTTGCCGCTTTGTGCGCAAGCACGCACCGGGCAAACAACACAGCAAAGACAGGCTGGAGCGCCCGAGGCTCTTCGAACAGCGCAAGCCAGCCGCGTTGATCAGGCCCCGAGAATGGATGGCACGCTCGACGATCCTCTTTGGCAGCAGGCCACCCCAATTTCAAATTTCCTGCAACGCGAGCCCTTTGAGGGGCAGTCGCCCACTGAGAAAACCGAAGTTCGCATTCTTTACAGCAAGCGTGAAGTCTACTTCGGCGTCACTTGCTTCGACTCGGACCCCGGGAAGATCGTCGCCACAGAACTGCGACGAGACGTTCCGCAGGAGCTGGATGATTACTTTGAAATCATCATTGACTCCGCTCATGACCGGCGCAACGCATACGTCTTCCAGATCAATCCGCTGGGAACGCAGCGCGACGCTCTGATCACCGAAGAGCAACGCACCGAGAGGAGTACAGGCGACGGCGATCCCGGATGGGACGGTGTGTGGACCTCAGAAGCTCGAATAACCAAAGAAGGCTGGACGGCGACCATCGCCATCCCATTTTCGACACTGAACTTCATGCGCTCGCGTGATGTGGTGTGGGGCATTAATTTCAAGCGTTTCATTAGACGCAAGAATGAAGAGGATCTATGGTCCGGCTGGCGGCGCGTTTACGGCGCGGCAAGAATCAGCCAGGAGGGCGAGTTGCATGGCGTTTCAGAAATCGCCAGCGGACGTCTGTTTATCGTCAAGCCTTACGGCTTACTCGGGTTCAGCCATTTTCCGTCTTCGGCCGCAGGAACTGGGCTGACGCCGGGAACAAGCGCTCTTCACACCGGCGGGGTGGATGTGAAACTTGGCTTGCGCTCGAACCTGGTGGCAAACTTTACCGCCAACACCGACTTCGCTGATGCCGACGTAGATACGCAGCAGTTCAATCTAACGCCCTACAAGCTTTTCTTCCCCGAGAAAAGGGAATTTTTTCTTGAGAACGCCGGCGTATTCAACTTTCCACTCGGCGCAGATAGCAATGATCTGCTCTTTTTCAGCCGCCAGATTGGAATTGATCCCATCACGGGCGAGGAAGTCCCAATCAACGGCGGCGCGAAGGTCACCGGCTCCATCGGCAATTTCGAACTCGGAGCAATGGATGTAGAGACTCGCAGCTCGGGACCAAATCCTTACGCGAATTATGCCGTCCTGCGGGTCAAACGTTCATTGTGGGGTGGTTCCTATATCGGCGTCATGGGTATCGATAAACGTTCAGGCAATCCCTTCGACAGCTTTAATCAGACTGAGGGGGCAGATACCCGTCTCGAGCTCTTAAGAAATCTGGTATTGAATGCTTACGCCACTCAAACTCGAACCCCAGGTTTTATCTCTGGACAGACCAACGTCGGCGCCGGGTTTAATTACCAAACCAACTGGCTGGAGGTGCTGGCACAGCGCAGAAAAGTGGGGCCAAACTTCAACCCGGAAGTCGGATTTGTCGAACAGACGAATTGTGTTTGCGACTACCTTGATGTCAACTTTAAACCCAGGCCCCGGCTCTCTGGGGTCAGGGAGTTGAACTTCGAGGGCTTCATCCTTCATGCACCGTTTACCAATCACTTGCTCCAGACCCAGGAGTGGCAGAATACTTTTCGGGTCGAATTCAATAACGGTTCTTACACCGACGACGACATTGTGGATGTCTTCACTCAGCGGCTGCTTACCCCGTTTAACATTTATAAAAAAGTTTCAATCCCGGCAGGGGAATACCACTGGACACGACACCAACTCACCTACGGTTCTCCGCAGGATCGCCGCTTCATGGTGAATTTCTATGAGCGCTTCGGCAGCTACTATAACGGGACTTTGAACGAGGCGCGGGTACGTTCAACTTACCGGGCAAATGAACGTTTATCGTTCAATTTTGCCGAGCAGTGGAACCGCTTCCGGCTTGGCGCCATAACTGATCCTACTGGCGCCCCCATTCCGGCGGCTTCGGGCGACTTCTCCGTCGTGTTCGGCAGCTTTCAAACCAATTATTCCTTCTCCCGCTTTCTCACTCTCTCTGCGTTGCTCCAGATGGACACAGCCAACAACCAGGGTGCCAGTGCCAATATTCGCCTGCGCTGGAATTACCGGCCTGACAGCGATTTCTTTGTGATCTACACCGCCGGACAACGCTTCGCCAGCCTTGTAGCTGCGAATCCTCCACAGTTCTACGAAAACCGCTTCGCCATAAAGACGACATATTCCTGGCGACCGTGAGTGGAAATTACCAAGTCATTGTCCGGACTAAGAGACGGGACTCATGATTCAGAGTTAATAATGATTTTCTCTTCCCAGGGGTCGGCCTGAACTGAGGGCGCCAACGCAACATCACGAGTATCGATGGTTGTTGCGTCGGTTGTTTGTGGCTCGGCAGTCTTCAAAGGAGGCGCGATCGGGCGCGGATCGACGGGCAATAAGCGCGAGTTTTGTGCCGCCCATTTGGCCGCAAGTCCATTGAGCGGGCTTTTCGTGTTGTACTCCTGGTACGCGATCATCCGACCGATGCGAATGATCAGATCGTCCAAGCTTTCCGATGCCGCCCAAAAGTCACCGATGCAAACCATCGAGTTGTCAAAATTGGGATGGAAAACCGGAGTTAACATCCGGCACTGCGGGGCACGTCGAGGATAGCCAAGGGTGAGATTGACTTCCAAGAGATGTACGTCGCGTTCGAGAATCTCGCCGCCTCCTGCAACGTACAGCCCGCGAAGGTTGTAGGTGAATCGATAAATTTCCGCAGGCACGCCGGCGGTTCCGGTTATTTGGATAACCGGCCAGTTCTCAAATGTGCGTCGCAGCATCTGTTCATCGAGAAGCAGTCGGCGAATCCGAGGAGACGGCATGGTTTAAGAAAGCACTCCAGTCTTCTTCCAACGGGCAATTCGGTTGATGTGGAACTGAATATAAACCGTGCTGAAGAAAAACGTCATCACCCCACTCATCGTCAGGCCGATGTTTTCCGTAGAATTGTAATAATCCTCCATTGCAGAGCGGATGCTGAAGACACCCACAAGATACACAATACCGCCCGCAAGGATAAAAAGTACGCCGATCCCTGCGATTCCTTGCCCTCTGAACAGCATCATCATCAGGGTGCCGGCGACCATGCCAGCGGGATACATCGCGACCAGGACCATAGGCTTGTTATCGCCAGACAACTTGCGTGCCCAGTTTGCCTGAATCAACGCCCAGATCAGATTGAAGAGCTGCCGCGTAACTAATCCGAGCACCAGAACGATTGCCCAGTGCCAGTTGGGTGGAAGAGGGACGAGTTCGCGCTCTGGCGCAGGTGCCGCCGCGGCGCCGCCAGAGGTGACTGCGGTTGCAGGTATATTCCCGAGCACCTGCGACACCGATACCCAGTCGGTCATTCCCTCGCTCTGGGTCAGGTCATCGGGTGCAATGTTTCCGGACTGCACGTAGCGTTGCAAATCTGCCAAACTGTATGGACCGAACCGCTGCTCTCCTCTTTTTACGAAATATTCCACCGAAGCCTCCTAAGATTCGAACTGAATTCCCCTCTTGTCCTGATTCACAGTGCAGATATCGATAATTGCCCAAATCCAACTCATGGGACTGGCAAACCCAAGGGTGAAGATGGTTATCGCTAATTGCCAGATCGCTTTCTTGGTGTATCCGGCGTAAAAATTGTGAGCCCCAAACGCCCCTAATAACGCGCCCAACACAATAAATGTGGTGCGGCTCTTCGGTTCGCCTTGGGAAATGGGATCGGCTTCGGCTTTAATCGGAGCTAAAGGATCCTCAGGCCCGAATATGCTGAACATCGAGGGCACAACCTGGCTGGAAATCCGGCGCAACTCATCGAGCGATTGCTGTGCAGCCAAACCTGGCGACACAGGTGCAACTCCAGGCGGCGGAGGTGGGGCCACCGCGGTTTGAGTAGCGGTGGCAGCACCCGCGCTGCTCGTTATCGATCCTCTCGCGGTGGCCAAGTCCGGAGCAGACACGGTAAGCTTGGGCTCGTCCGCAGGTGCCTTGCTGCAACCAAAGATCGTGCATCCGCCGTTTTCTGCGTAGCAGTCGCTGTGGTGGCGCGTGCCACAGCCTTCACACTCGGTGACCGGCTCTTCAGCCAGCAGAGGCCCCCTGCAATATGGGCAAACTTCCGCGGTCATGAGCGCTGCTTCTCCTTATAGCGAAATGAATATCGTCCGATCTGGAGCAAATCGCCATCCTGCAACACGCGGTTGGTAATTGTTTGTCCGGCCCAATATACGGGGCCTTGGGCGCGAAGCTGCACCCGCGCACCAGCTATCTGGATCACGGCATGCTCGGGAAGAATGTTCGGATCTTTGAACAAATAGATGTCCGATTGCTGACGGCTTCCAATGGTGGTCAGCGACTTATAAAGAATGAACTGCTTCCCGGCAAGCGGGCCGGCCATCACATAGAACCAGCGGTCTTTCAGAGCGCTTTCCACAAGGCCCATGCCAACACCGGTTGCAACACCCACCAGTGCGAATCCGATAGCCCGGCTGGGGGCTCCGCCTTTGGTTAACATTGCGATCGGGTCGAACAACATCCCCCCTAGCCCCGCGCCGATCACCCCGCCAAGCACGCCATAGTAGCCCTTTTTGGCCGACTGTCCAATGATTCCGTAGACCAGTCCTCCGGCTGCGCCGAACACCATCCAGGCAATACCGCGCGCGATCCAGACCGCCGGATTGCGATGGCTCTGCGCTCCCGCCTGGTAGCAGATACTTAACCCGACGTTGTAAATCAGATTGGCCATAAGGTCGAAAAAGAATCCAAGAATGAACCCCAAAGGCAGCGACAGTACGCCGCGCAGCACCGCCTTCTGAGCGGAACGTTCGACCGCGCTCTCCGCCATGGCAAATCCAAAGCACATCAAGGTAACAATGGCTGGCAGTATCAGAAAATTTCCCCAATGTTGGCCTTTGCCATCTACAAAGCCTGGCTCTGCGATTCCCCAACCCGCGATTGCGCCAAGAAGGCCCGCGACGCCCAGGTAAAACCACCCCTGCAGCAGGATGCTTCCTCGCTCCTGCGATACCGGCACGAACTGCTCTGCAGTCTCGTTGATCGTGCCGTATACCTTGACGCCTGGCGACGGCTGCGCCGGGATTAAGACTGCTGGTTCTGGTACGACCACCTTGGCGATGTCATCCAGTGTGATCTTCAGCGGCGTGTCATTTGGATTGGGCATGATTCTCCTTTCCGCCGCTGTCGTTCGGCGTAGTAGCCTGATTCTCCGGACCGCTCTTCTCCTCCGGAGGCTGGGCTCGCGATTGGCCGGAACGGCTTAACTGTTCTTCCAGGCTGTATCCCGGTAGAGGCTTCCCGGTCATCGGGTCCACCGGAATAGGCACCACTTCAATTCGCGGAAAGAAGTACCAGGAGACCAGGAACCCCAGGAGCACGGCTGCGAGGAACGCGAAAATTCCCGTCGTCAGGCGAAGAAGGGAATCGTTCGATGTTTCTTGATTAACCTCGGAAGCCGTTGTGTGCTGCACAAATTCACGTGCCTGTTCGATGGGAACTTTATGCTCCTGCAGGCCTTCGGCGCCTGACAATCTCGGCTCTGGGCGCCCGCTCTCCTGCACCCGTTCGCCGCCACGATCGTCAGAAAATGTGACACGCGAAAGGCGTTCAATACGGCCATCAACCCAGCCGAAACAGCCCTCCTCATCTGAGTGCGGATCGTACACCCACGCTACCTGCCCGGGAGAACCAAAAAAGTTTTTGTGAATAAAGGTGTCGTGATCGGAGAGAAACACTCCGAACCCTGGATGCGAGTGATACCACCCCACGATTCGATGGTCTGGATACTGCTGGTCTTTGACTTGATAAATATGTTCCCACGTGTCCTGAGTAAAGGTGACGTGGGCGCCGGCCTCCTCGGCGTTCGCGCCGGGAATGCATGCCTCGATGGCGACTTTTCCCGGACGGTCTTGCCCAATGAGCACGCCGCAAATTTCCGCACTCAGGGATGCGCGTGCGTGCTGCCGAATGCGGCGGGCAACTTGTCCGTTGATCACCAGCACCGGCTGACTACTTGCCGGCGTCGCTTTCTGGCTCATGGCAGCACCTGTTTCGAAGCCAGGTTTCCCAAGACCAGAGGCGCATCGCCGTAGGGGATGTAACCGATCTCGCGCTCGCCGAGACGGGCGGTGAAAATATCCAGCAACGGCAAACCGAGTTCGCTCAATCGGCGGCCGCCAAAACCGTCGTTCCCGGCATAGCTGTGCAGCGAAACTACGGTTCGCATTTGCCCGTCCTTTGCACAGCGCGCGGCCTCAAAGGGGATACTCCCCATAGGCGCAAATTTCGTTTCCTCTGTGCCGCACGTGGGGCACACAAATTTTTGCACCACATCGCGGCTGAACTCGATCACAACGTCCCCTGCTCCAAGATCGGCCTGCGCTCGCTGCCGCAGTTCGTCCAGGGTCAACTGTTCCGAGCTTTCCGCCAGATGAACAATCTCGGGCAGCGTGTAATGACTCATACATTCAGAGTTTTCGCTGTACTCGACCACATACGAAGTGTGGTTCATGCCTTCGAACACATAGCCCTTGCTGGCCAGGGTCGGCAGGCCGTGAATGAGCTTGACTGCTTCCTGCACCTGAATGCCAGCTATGATCGACGAAATTGTCGGAGTGGTTGGGACCTTGCCTTCCGGTGCGGGGTCCAAGGCCAGCAAATTGCACGACAATCGCTTCTCCAGCAGTGCCCAGTCGACCTCGCCCAGCGTGCACTCGTAGCAAGGCGGAACTCCGGGCAGGAAGACGCGCACCACTCCGTTAATTCCTTCAATGGCTCCGTCGATCCACGGTCGATTTACTTTCCATGCGGAACGATTGATCCACAAACGCGCCTCGCGATTGTCGAGTCCCGCGACAATGAGATCACTCCATTCGAACAATCCCAGACCGCAGTCGTTCACCACATTCAACGCCAGCGAGTGGACTTCGGCGTCGTTTGCAATCGATCGATACCCCTGCGCAGCGACCTCGGATTTGAACCGGCCTACGTCCTGCTGCTTGTAAAGAACCGTCCGGGAGAGGTTTGATTCTTCAATGCGGTCCAGGTCGACGACCACCACTTTGCGGAACCCCAGCAGTGCGGCATTCTTGAGGATTTCATTCCCCAGTGCGCCCGCCCCAACTACCAGCAGCCGGCAATTCGCGATTTTGGATTGGTCCCACCAGGGAATCAGCCGCAATCGGCTGAAACGGTCTTCGCGAAGCTCGGATTCTGCAATGCGCATTCCGCGATCCTGTTATCCAGCGGTAATTTCCGGCTGCAGACGGAGAATGTCGCCATCCTGCACCTGAGCTTCGCTGAGCGTCTGCGAATCCTGAATCTGCCGCCCGGAATTCTTGTGGTGGAACTTATAACTCAACGGCGCGCCGTCCGGCCCATTGGTCGGCAATCGCAGCTTCTGAATCAATACCGCGATGATCTTATTGCAGGGAGCGTCATCTGGGATCTCTACTGGTACGCGCTTGTTCTCAGTCGAGTCGTAAACCGTCACGTTGATATTCGCCATATTAATTTCGTCCTGTAGTATGACTGGCCGGCTGTGAAACCGGGCTCTCCCGCGACAAGCTCGCACGATAGTCAGAAAGCAGCTTGCGCCCCACTTTCTCAAATTTCCAGCCCGAGTCATCGAGCAAAGCGTCGGCGCGTACCGCAAAGTTAAGGTTTTCAGCGTTGGGATCTCCATGCTTGTCAACCATGGAGGTCACAATTCCCAGCAGTTCGCCTTTGTCGTCGAATACCGGGCCGCCGCTGTTCCCTGGGCTAACTGGGGCGGACATCTGAATCATGCTTGACTCAGTGCGGGAGATGATTCCGGTGCTCAAGGTAAACCTGAGTCCCTCCGGATGTCCGATGACAAACAGCGGCTCGCCATCTGTGACCTCGGCGGGTTTAGCAATGGGCTCTGCAAACGTCCCTCCACCGGAATTGCGCGGCACCCACAGCAATGCCAGGTCAAGGTCCTTGTGACGCGCGATGACGTCTGCAGCTCCCCAGGCTCCAGAGCCCATAGCGATCAGAACGCGTGACGCTCCGCTCGCCGCTTTCCACGCTGGCCCATCGACTACGTGGTGCGCGGTCACAAACAAGTAACCTGCGGTATTCGCCTGCAGTAGCATGCCGGCGCCGAAGCTGGCCGAAGGTAATTCTTCATGGGTTAGCCATGATCGCTGGCCCGGACTGATGACCGCCACCAGAGGTTTCAGTTTCTCCGAAACATCCTTTGCAGACATTGCAATTGAATTCGGCAAGCTGGGGAAGTCTTTACGTTCATCAAGTTCAGCCAGTCCAGCACTTATTAACGAGGGAAGCGGTACGAATGAGAATATGGCGATCGCCGACAAGGAAGTCAGTAATCCACTGGTGATGAGAAGTGTGCTGAGAAACGCCGTCCATCCGTGTCGCGTGCGGGGTGGCAGCGATCGCATCGCCGCCCGCAAGATGATAGTAATCAGGCACAGAAGAGGCAATACCAGGATCAGCGGCCATAGCGAAAGCTTTGCCCATAGGGGGACGACGGGCGGCAGTTGCGTCTCGGGGCGGCCGGGTCGCTCGGGTTCAACCCGAGTCTCAGTAAGCTCCCTGGAGCTAATGACAATCTTTTCCATGAAAACGCGAGAGAAAGGGAAGGCGATTATTTTGTGGCATTTTCGTCCTAATTGCAAGTATGAGTTAGGTGCCGACACAAGAGGTAACGCAGGGGTTACGTCAGCAAACGGTTACTATCGTAAACGGGGGTTAGGATTCCCTGCCTCTAGAGAATAACGGCTGAAGTGTACCACTGTGTTCGGCCCCACTTGCGGCAAACTCCAGGCGCTAAGAAATCGGGTTATCCCCCAGCGGCTTCTCCAATTCGTGATAGGCGTGGTTCACAAATACCAGCAGAAAATAGTTCTTGAAATCAGGCAAATCTTTCTCGGACAGACCGAAATCCGCCGCATAAGCGCCTGCCTTATCCATCAATTCCTTCTTGGTCTGATCCAGGCTCAATCCATTTACTTTTGCTGCTTTGACATCGGCAAGAACGCGCTGAAAGAGCGTCAGGTTTCGCTCGAGGTATGACCGGTCGCGCTCGGCTTCGCCATGACCGGGAATAATCGTATCGATCTCAAACTGCTTCAGCTTCTGCAAGGTTTCGATCCATTCCTGTGGGTAGCTGCCGCCAACCGCAAACGGGATGGGGTTCACCAGAATGTCGCCCGTGATCAAGATTTTTTCCTTCGGTAGGTAAACATATGTGTCGCCTGGAGTGATTGCCTGAGCATGTAAGACTCTGATCTCGCGGCCACCTAAGTAAAGAGTCGCAGACTCAGAAAAGGTCGCGTTAGGGAAGGTGTAGGTAACAGACCGCTTCTGCTGAAGAAAGTTCTCATCCGCAGCCAGCAGCTCACGGTTCTTCGCCAACTCGGCTTCGGACGCGTGTTTCGCCTCAGCCATTGCCAATTGCTGCTTCTCATAGTTCAGATAATCCGGCAGGTCTTTTTCAAGTCCAGGAGCGTTCCAGGCAACCGCAACATTCATCATCAGGTCGCGATTCTTGGCGTGCGACAGAAACTGCACGTTGGGGAAGGCCGACTTGAAGACTTGGTTTCCGCGCCAATGGTCCCAATGCCAATGAGAGTTGATGACGTAGACCACTGGTTTATTGGTGAGCTTGCGAACCTCGGAGAGAATGGCTTGGCCGCTGGCCGGTGTGCCACTGGTGTCGAACATGACGACGCCCTCGTCAGTAATAATGGCGACGGAGTTTCCTCCGAATCCGACATCGCCATAAGGAGAGGTGGTGAAGAGATACACGCCCTCCGCAACTTTGGAGGTCGTCACTTTGCCGTAATCGGCGCACCAGCCACGCGTGGCGAGAGCACAAAGACAAACCAGGACTTGCATGATTCTAGATTGAAAGTGGCTTCCTGTTCCGAGGCGTGTCATTGGCGTCTCCATTCTTGGCTGAACGGCCAACTTCTATGGCTGGCTACCTTGGCGGTAATTATTGAATCACGCGATAGTGCCGATGAGTTCAGGGGATGCCGTGGCCCGTACTGACATCGTTGGACTTCATACGGACCCGAGCGGGGAAACGATAAAAACCCGCGCCGTCATCCCCTCTTTAATCTTAATCTTAGACTCAAGGGCGACTCACATGATCGACGTTGCGTTCTTTCGCGATTTTTCACAAAACAACGAAGCATGTGTAATGGCTTGGGCTCAAGATGCATAGATTCCGGGAACCAACCCTCGTGAAAATGCGTATCGTTGTGTGAGAGCTAAGGGGAACCGCTTGCTTCATAATTTGCCTCAATAGTTGCGCAAATTTTACTGGGAGGGAATATGTACACAATCGTCAAGGCTGTTCTCTTAGGAATCATTCTTGTAGCATCGGCCATCGGAAGTTTAGGGCAGGCCGCATCGAGAGACGCGCACGGGTCGCTGATCGTGGTAATGAAGGATGGTCGTCGGGAGACGATCCCCGTGGCTGAAATCACTAAGATCGAGTTCAAAGACGCAGATATCCTGGTCTTCAGAGACGGAGGGCAGAAGAGTTTTCGCATGTCCGAGACCCAGAGCTTCGAATTCGATACCTCTGCTTCCACGGCGTTGGCGCCGGGGCGGAACCATTTCGTGGGCAAATGGAAAGTGGGCCAAGGTCCCGGGGCTGGAAATTTCTATATCACTCTGGAAGCGAATGGCGAGGCACACAAAACCATCGGCGCCGACCATGGAACCTGGACGGTAGTAGACGGTGAGGCCCGCATCGCCTGGGACGACGGCTGGCACGACGTCATTCGCAAGGTTGGTTCGAAACACGAGAAGCTCGCGTTCGAGCCGGGCAAGTCTTTCTCCGAAAAGCCCAACAATGTAACGGCTGCCGTGAACACCAACGCTGAACCGATCTAACGTGAAGGGTTGTCAAATAGCAAAAATCAGCGTTATCACTCATTGAGTAGCTATGTCTGCATGGACTTCAGCCACGCGGGGTAGTAGGTCAAGATGTGCCAAGATGTGCGCAGGTCAGGCAAGCCCCCCGGACAATTTCCCTCACAGCTCGCAATGGGGAATTTTCCTGTTAGGAGCTTCGCAGGGTCGGAACATTTTGAGTGCAACAGAGATGTTTCACCAGTTAATCGAAGCCCCGCGGCTCCTGCCACTGCCCAGCAAGTTTAAGGATGGAGTGTATCCAGTCGAGAAGCGCGGGATTTTCGCTAAGTTCTGTCCTTACAATCTCGGGCAGGCGAACTGAACGACCATTCGCTGACTGAACAACATACCATGTGCTGTCCTCTGGCAGCAGGTGATTCTGACGAAAAGTGCCGGTGCTATGTGTTTCCAGTTTAATGCGGCGGAACGTCTCCCACAGTCTGTTCGCCTGCTCGGCTGACGCGGGAATAGGAACCGTGTCCCATTCAACAGCTTTGGCGATTTCTAGGCACTGCTGCCGTGTCCTTGAAACCTGTAGGGGTGGACCGAGTTGAGTCCAAAGCTGTTTTCGCAGCGCTGCACGAAAGATGCTGATCCCAGACGACGTGCGTTTGATTACGAGAGCGTATTCGCTTTTGAAAATAGGCAGCACTTGCAGTGTCACGAGCACTTCCCCATCCGTGTTTGCGGCGTTTTGAAATATCAGCGTGAGGCTGTCGTAATACGTTCTTAGCCCACACATCTGTTCGGTTTTCGCGTTCTGTGCGATGGAGCAGAGCGGAAGCAACAAGGCCAGCAGCATAATCGTTGTTCGCATGGCGGACTCCTGTGTGTAGGATAACTGCTGATACTAGGCGATTTGACTCACCCCCGGCCCGGCATTTTGAGTGCTATCGCGATTTTTTGCCAACCCACCCACTAATTTCCATCAGGGCATTTGCGGGGAGTCGGTGGCGGCGGTGGCTGTACTAGGAACGTATTCAACTGCGCAGTTGGAAGCTCGTAGAGCATGCCCACCCTCAACCAGCAATACAACGCGAGCGCAGCCACCGGAATGCCAATCAGCAAGGAGACCGCAAGTCTCCTCGAAGGCAGATGAACCGGCTCGTTTGCCTTCCTAGCTATAAAGAACCTTCCAATCGGCAGCGCCAATCCGATTACCATGATGAAAAACATCAGGATCGACCTGGCTATCTGCGTGGTCATTCCCGACCCTGAGATCGCGTCGTAGAAAAACTCAGGCAACGTACGCATGAAGTCCCGACGGGCCAGCGGTACAACAAGGGGAAGGATGAAAACTGGAAACGCCCAGAACCACACGATGACAAACATCACGAACCACGCAACGCGAGAGCGCTTCGCATAGCCCATCCATGCAACAATCAGCCCGATGAGAATAATTGCCACGCAAGCAACCCCGAAACGGTGGTCCGCATACGCTTCTCCCTGAAAGCCTGCATCCAATCGCTCCACCGCAGCGCGGTCACTCGCGGCACCGTAATACCACAGCGCTGGCCGGAGAAAGAAAAGAAGAGCAATCGTATGAAGGATGGTGGAGACAAAAACCGAATCGGGGCGCACTCTCATGGCAGTCCTCCCTAAAGAAAGTGCCTACGAGAACACTTTCTACTCCAAGATGCGACGATTTGCTAGTCAGGCTGATGTAATCAGGCGATTTGACTCAAAGCCCCCTCACGTGGGCATTTTGAGCGTTATCGCGATATCGCGCCAACCATGAATTCGCAGCACCTGCGTTGACGGAATTCTGTGTGATTTAGGGAACGCGCGATAATGGGCAAACCAACATTTAGTTCGCAAGATACATCTGAGATGTTCAGCCTTCCAGCATTCGTCGTGACCGACTGAGCGTGGCAAGCGAGATTCATAAAGGAGCGTCATGCGAATTCTCCTTTACAACCCTGACAACGGGGTTACCCGCAACTTCATGCCCCACCTCTGGATGTTCCTGCTGCAAGCACTCACACCTCCCGGACATGAAGTCCTGCTGATCGACGGCAATGCCCAACCAATGGACGAAATCCAAATTGCGCAATTCGTCCGCGACCAGAACATCGGGCTGGTTGGTATCGGTGCCATGACCAGGATGGTCGCCAGGGCGTATCGCATGTCTGACGCTATTCGGGAGACGGGAGTTCCGGTGGTTATGGGAGGGCCGCACGTGACCGAAGAGGCCGATGAAGCTCTCGGCCGCAATGGTGGCCCGCGCCATGCCGATGCCGTTGCCTTGGGAGAAGCCGATGAGACCTGGCCGCAAATCGTGGAAGATGCTGTTCGCGGTGAGCTAAAAGAAATCTATGCGCCTGTGGATGCTAAGGGCAAGGAGCGCAAACCTTCCCTGAATCCCTATCCCGCGATTCCATGGGACAAGCTCGACTTAAGCCAGTTCAATCTCGTTCCAAAACTGATGCACCCCTTGCTCAAGAATTTCCGGGAAGGTTGGGGAACATTTCGCATCGTGCCGGTTGAATCGGGACGAGGCTGTCCTTACGGCTGCGAGTTCTGCACGGTCACCGGATTCTTCGGCGACTCCATTCGGTTCCGCACGAATGAGAGCGTCGTCAACGAACTGCTGCTGCTGAAAGCCCGCGCCCGCAAAGAGGGAGGCCAGATCGCGGTTTTCTTCATCGACGACAACTTTGCCATTAATGTAAAGCGCACCAAGTCACTGTTGCGTGACATCGTTGCGGCCAAAGCACAAGTTTTTTGGGTGGCGCAGATCAGCGCCAATTTGCTGCGCGACGAAGAACTGGTTGATTTGATCGCTGCCTCCGGAGGCAAGTGGATCTTTATCGGCATGGAGTCTGTCGATCCGGTAAATCTGAAGGGTGTGAATAAAGGATTCAATAAACCCAGCGAGTATGCCGGCGTGCTTGAGCGTCTGGCAAAACGCAATATTTACGCCATCACCTCGTTCATCCTCGGCATGGATAACGACACCCCGGGAGTCGCCGAACGCACCTTGCAGCAGGTCCGCACCTGGCCTCCTGGCCTGCCCATCTTCGGACTGCTCACGCCGTTACCGGCGACGCCTTTATACAAGCGACTGGAGGCTGCTGGACGGCTGACGCGCCCTCGCCACTGGCTGGATTTCGTTCCCTTCACCATGGCGCACACTCCGTTGAAGATGACGATAGAAGAAGCGCATGCCGAACTGAACTACGGCTGGGCTCAGTCCTACAGTCCGGAAGCGCTGGCCCAAGCAGTTGCGGCGCTCGACGATCGGCATGTGGGCGATCGTTTTAATATTTTCCTGGCACGTCTTTGTTTTCGCGGAATTTATTTTCCGATGCTGAGGAAGTCGTCGTGGCTGCGGGTCGTTCTCGAGAACCGGCGAACCATCCTGAGGCTGCTCAAAGACGGAGTGTTCCGATGGACGCGTCCAGGAAATTCCGGTATCCGGGATCCCTTGACGTCGTAACACCCAACGTCAGCGGCGAAGCACTTCAGTTGTCTCGGTATCAAACAGGTTCGCGGTATTCTCTTTGGTCTGTTTTGGCTGCCCCCCAGGGATTCGAACCCCGATATGCTGATCCAGAGTCAGCTGTCCTGCCGTTGAACGAGGGGGCAGCAGCGCGGTTGCGCGTAGAACGCGGAGGAACTCCGCTCTCTGATTTTATTGGTGTTCGCAGCGATGGTCAATCACGGTTGTCAGGTCATGCACGCACGGGAAGGGCACGGATTCATCCGTGCCAAGAGCGACCCACAGGACTGGGGCTTTAGCCCCTGAGGTTGCAGCAACCCGATTCAGAAACTCGTTCGATCAAACTGAATCTCGAACCGTCGGACAAGAGTGTCCGACCTACACGGACGCAGCCCGACCCCGTGCTATCCTCCAATTTCGGGCTGCACATGCGGATCCTCACTCGCTACATTCTCGGCGAAGTCACCTCACATGCCCTGATCGGGACGGGTATTTTTACCTTCGTCATTTTCACCCGTGAATTGGGCCAGGTCCTGGAACTGGTGGTTCGGAATAGCGCGCCGCTACCCAGCGCGATTGAGCTGTTTTTTCTCATCATTCCTGAAGCGCTGACCATTACTCTTCCCGCCGGCGTGCTGATAGGCATCCTGATCGGACTTAGTCGGCTCGCCGCCGACAGCGAAATCACGGCCATGAAGGCCAGCGGTGTTGGAATCTGGAGCTTTCTCAGGATTCTTTCAATCTTTTTTCTTGCCGCGTGGCTGCTGGCGCTCGGCAACAGCGTGTATCTGGCTCCCCGCTCCCAGGCAGCTCTGGCGCGGCTTCAGGACAAGCTCAAGGGATCTCAGGTTTCCTTCCAGATTCAGCCGCGCGTCTTCTACGAGGGCTTCCCTAAGATGGTGCTCTACGTCCACGACGTGAAGAGCGCCCAGGGTGCGGCCATTTGGAAGGGAGTCTTCATCGCCGACACCTCGAACCCCGCCGCTCCCAGAGTTACGCTCGCGGAGCGAGGCATTCTGGTCAGCGAAGGCAAGAACACTCTCCATCTTCACCTCATCAATGGCTCGTCGCACGACACAGATTCTTCGGCGGCAGACAAGTACCAGATTTCCACTTTTCAGGAAACCGACATCCCCATCACCTTGCCGGAGAGCACAAATCCAAAAGACCAGCCGCCAAACTCCATCTCCGAAGTGCCAACGTTCGAACTCCCGCAGCAGGCGCGCCTGCGAAAGAACCCGACCCTGGAGCGCTGGTACTGGATTGAGTTCCATCGCCGTCTTGCCTTGCCCGCAGCGTGCATTGTCCTTGCGCTGGTCGGCTTTCCGCTTGGGCTATCAGCCAAGCGGGGCGGCAAGTCTGCGGGATTCGTTCTGACCATCATCCTTGTATTCGCCTACTACTTCGTTTCACTGCTCGGAGTCTCGCTCGCCAGGCAGGGCAAGGTATCTCCCGCAATCGGGGTGTGGTTGGCAGATTTTGTTTGCCTGGGTGTCGGTGCATTCTTGCTGTGGAAGTCAGAACGCCGGCCCTTCGAAATTTCTGTGCTGAAGGGCACCTGGGCTTCGCTCAAGGCAGGCATTCAAGGTGGCACGCTGTTGATGCCTGCTTCTCCCGCCGAAAATGCCTTCGAGCGCGCGGCCACTCGCAAACGCGTATTCAGCGCGGGTTTCCCCATGATCCTCGACGATTACGTGCTTCGCGATTTTGTTTTCAATTTCGGACTGGTCGTCGGGGCGCTGGTCAGTTTGTCGCTCATCTTCACCGTCTTTGAGTTGCTCGGTGACATCTTGCGTAACCACGTCTCTTTGTGGGTGGTCGGAGAATATCTGCTGAACGTGACGCCGTACTTCCTCTACAACATCGCGCAGTACGGCGTGCTGCTCGCGGTTCTTATTACGCTGGGACTGATGCAGCGCTCCAACGAAGTGACTGCATTGAAGGCGACCGGCATCAGCATTTATCGCGTGATCGTCCCCGTTCTGCTGGCCGCGATTCTGGTCGCGGTTGGCCTCTTTCTCTCTGACCAGTTTTACTTGCCGCATACCAACAAACGCCAGGACGCGCTGTTGAATACGATTAAAGGCAAGCCCGCGCAAACCTATCTGAATCCGTATCGCAAATGGATTTTCGGCCAGCATTCCACCATTTACTACTACCAGGTATTTGACTCTGACCGTAATCAGTTCGGCGATTTGTCGGTATTCGAATTCAATCCGTCGACCTTCCAGCTGGTGAATCGCATTTACACCGACCGCGCGAACTGGGAAGGCCGCTTGCATCGCTGGGTATGCACGCAGGGTTGGGAGCGCTCATTCAGCGGCGCGGCTATACAGAACTATCACGACTTCGATGTGGCAACATTTGATGCAGTCTCCGAACCGCCGCCCTATTTCAAGAAAGAGGTGAAGCAGTCGCTCGAGATGAATTACGAGCAACTCCGCCGCTATATTCACGATCTGCAACAGAGCGGCTTTGAAGTGGTTAAGCTGCGAGTACAGCTGCAGAAGAAGATTGCGTTTCCCGTGATCACATTTGTAATGGGCGTGCTGGCAATTCCCTTCGCGTTGTCAGCTGGGAAGCGGGGTGCGACGGCCGGCGTAGCGACGGCGATCGGCATTGCGGTGGTCTACACCGTTGTCTCTGGCCTGTTCGAGGCCATGGGCAACATCAGCCAATTGCCGCCGGTGCTGGCGGCGTGGTCTCCAGACGTGATCTTCGCGCTGGTGGGCGGCTATCTAATTCTGAAAGTTCCGACGTGATGGAGATATCAAGGGTTCGACTTGACCTAGGCCTTTGCTCCGGGATGCCTGTCCACGGTGCTCCAGGTCTTGTCTTCGGCATGGCAGATATTCTCGAGCCGGCAGTCGGCACATTTGGGCGAACGGGCCACGCACAACTTGCGTCCATGCCAGATCACCTGGTGCGAGAACAATATCCATTTTTCTCGCGGAATTATTTGCATTAAATCTTCTTCAATCTTTTTCGGATCGTCGTTCTTGGTTAATTCCAGCCGGCGAGAAATACGGTGCACGTGGGTATCGACGACAACACCTTCAGCTTGCTTGAACCACGTTCCCAGGACCACGTTCGCGGTTTTTCGCGCCACGCCAGGCAGCGTAAGCAGGCCGTCCATGTTCTCCGGGACCTTGCCGCCGAAATCGCTCACGATCTTGCGTGCGGCTCCGACGACAGACTTCGACTTGTTCCGGAAAAAGCCAGTCGACCGAATATCCGGCTCGAGTTGCTGTGGCTCCAGCTTGGCGAAATCCTGAACCGCCGGGTACTTCTTGAATATCTCCGGCGTAACCATATTCACTCGAACATCGGTGGACTGTGCTGAGAGGATGGTCGCGGCCAGAAGCTCCCACGCAGTTTTGTGCGTCAACGCGCACGTCACAGCCGGATAAAGCTGATCCAGCCGCTTCAGAATTTCAGCAACTCGTTCCGGAGCGGTCGAAATGTAAGCTTTAGCAACCGAAGCGGCAGTCTTCTTCACTCTTGCTGGTGGGAGTTCGACGGATTTGTTGACGAAAGAATTCTTACGTGCGCGTCTGAGTCCGTTAACCTGGGCGATCTTTCGAGGGCCCTGCTGATTCGATCCTGCTCTCTCCTGCCGCCCAGTCTTTCCCGGGCGGCGCGGCATGATTCCTCTCGCCATATTCGCTCCGAATTGGGCCATCTTAGCAGAAGCCCTACAGCCAACCGGGTGTCTCCCAATCATTGACGGTATTTGCCGCTGCCGTTACTCTGAAAGCGAGGGCAAACAATGGCGGTGAAGTCCATTCAGCTGGGTCAAGTTTGGCGCAAGGACGATAATGGCCAGGATTATCTGGTCACCAAGGTTTACAACGAGGTGTTCACGCAGTATGCCGTGTTGCGTCCTGCCGAGGTCACCGCGCCCGATGCCCCAACGGTGAAAGTCAAAGTGGCTAAGAGCGCTGAAGGAACAGCTCTGCCCGGTTTCACATTCACACAGGAAGGCTCTTTCTAAGCACCGAAACAATCGCAATGACTCCAGACGAGCTTTGGACCCTCTACGATTACAATGCCTGGGCCAACCATCGCGCGCTGAGCGGCGCGGAGAAGCTGAGCGTTGAGCAGTTCACCCGGCCCATGGGTTCCAGTTTCTCGTCGGTTCGCGACACTCTAGCTCACATTTGCGGCGCGGAGTGGATTTGGCTGGAACGCTTTCAGGGACGCTCGCCGGCGGCTCTGCCGTCCACCGCACAGTTTCCAGACTTAAATGCCCTGCGCGAACACTGGTTGGAGCAGGAACAGAGCCTGCTGAATTTTGTACGCGGGCTGACTCAATCCGATCTCGACCGCGAGCTGGAATATAAGACACTGAAATTCGGTTTTTATCGCAACCCGCTGTGGCAATCCATGTTGCACGTCGTCAATCATGGCACCTACCATCGCGGGCAGGTGACCACTCTACTGCGGCAACTCGGCGCGGAGCCGCTGCTTATGGATCTCATGCATTTTTATCGTGAGCAGTCGCTGGCGAAGAGCGCGTGATATCGTTCGTCAATAACTTGCGGTTTGTGTCGGCGCATCTGGTTTGCTCACGGCTCACGGCTCGCCGCTCATAACTCACAGCTAAAAGCTTCTCCATGACAGAAAAAATCCTTGCTGCACTTTTCATCTTCATCAAATCCCTGATCGCGGCCACCGGCTACGGCGGCATCGTCATCCTGATGGCGATCGAGTCGGCGTGCATCCCGTTGCCTTCCGAGCTGATCATGCCGTTCGCCGGATATCTAGTTTTCGAAGGCACGATGAAGCTGGTGTGGGTTGCAACTGCAGGCGCGATTGGCTGCAATTTAGGATCGCTGGTGGCATACGAGATCGGCGCTTACGGAGGGCGTCCATTGGTCGAACGTTACGGACGTTGGATTCTGCTCGGCCGCCGAGACCTTGATTGGGCTGATCGTTTCTTCGCGCGCTGGGGATATCTGGCAGTCTTCATCGCGCGCCTTCTGCCCGTAGTTCGCACGTTCATCGCGCTTCCTGCGGGGATCGCGCACATGCCACGAGGACGTTTTCACATCTACACCTTTCTCGGATCATGGCCGTGGTGCTTTGCACTGGCTTGGTTTGGGATGAAGCTTGGACAGAACTGGCGCGAGCTGGGCAAGTACCTCCATAAATTCGACGCGGCGATTCTCGTGGTGCTCGTCGGCGGAATAGCGTGGTTCCTTTGGACGCATTGGCAGAACCGGCTCAGGACGGCATGAGCTTGCTCCTGTGACTTTTTCGGAGTAGATTGCTTTTCTCTCGTGATCCGGAAGCCCAGCAACGATGGTGCAAGCCTGCTCCGTTGGCGCGACGTCTATCGCGAGGCCGAACTTTACAAGGCTGCTATCCGGGTTTACACCAAGCCGCTGTTCCTGTGGCGAAAAGCGCTCAACGTATCTACTGATGGCAAGACTTTGTACGATCTTGCCGCGCGCGGCTTGAACGGCTTAGCTGCGATTCATGAGCAACTGCGGACCGAGCGGTTTCATTTCCGCCCGTCTGTGGGTCTTAAATACAACTTCAATGGCAAGCGCCGAACCCTCTACATTCCTCCCTGGGAAGAGAGAATTGTCGATCTGTTGATCTATCGGCTGCTTAATCGCCGGCTGCATCACTGGTTTTCAACTTCCTCCTATGCGTATCGCGATCACACCTACGGCCTCGACCGTTGTCAGTCGCGAATCAGGGCCGTGCTGCGCTCCACGCAGTCTCCCGTTTATCTCGTGAAGCGGGACATCTCGGACTATTTTGCGTCGGTCGACCACGAGATTCTCTTGCGGCAGCTCGAGAATCACATCGCACCGGCCGACTATTTGTTCCAACTCATTTCCGAACGCATCCGCTTTGATTACCAGGATGAGACTGGGTTACATCGTGCTGCGATGGGCATCCCCTTCGGATGCGCCAGCGCATGTGTCTTCGCAAATGTGTACCTGACTGACCTTGACCGCGAGATCGAGAGCGTCCCTGATGTTCACTACTTCCGCTATGCCGACGATATGCTCTTGCTTTCGCTGAGCCGGGAAGGAACGCTGCTGGCCAAGGAGCGGATGCTCGACGGCTTGAACAAGCTCCGGCTCACAACAAAAGCAAGTCACCAAGCCGATCTGATATTGACGGAGGTGTCAGCGAGCAGCGATTCACGTTTTCAGCGAGCCACGGCATTCCGGCATTTGGGTCTGCAGTTCGAGTACGGTGGGTCGGTTTCGTTGTCACGCGACAAGCAGCGGAAGATTCAGAACCTGTTCCGTTTTGCCTTTCGCCGCGCTCGCCGTCGCTGGAAAAAACTGACCGATCCCCGTGAGCGTGCGCGCACGCTGATTGTGGTCGCGTGCCAGGCCATTGAGCAAGGCGTGCGTAATGTCGCAATTCTGGATTACTACCTCAAGCACGTGACCGACGGCGACCAGCTCCGGTTACTGGATCGCTGGCTTGCCGAAGAGATTCTGAGTCTGGTGTTCGGAGGCCACAAGAAGGGTCACTTCGCCAAGATCAGTTACGAGGAACTTCGCCGGTATGGACTCCCGTCTCTGGTGCACCGACAACGGTTGATTCTGCACGGAAAAATTGAGAGTCCGTTTTTTATCTGGCAGCAACAGAAAGCAGACAGAGCGCTCAAGGGGACGGTTGCCAGTCGGAGGCGCACGTTACACGCGACTACCGGTTTCTCTCCGTGCCCAAAAGCAGCGGCTCCTGAAAAGCCCGTGAGAGAGGGCGGCCGCCTGTACATGGGTGTGATGGAATAACCTGCCGCTAAAGCGGAGGTTCGTTTGCACAACCGTCCCCTTGAGTGCTCTGAATTTGCGAGAAGAAGCTATGGGATTGCTGGATTTATTAATCGGCCTGTTTTTTGGCGGGGAGAAGATCGAGTGCCCCAGCTGCGGCACCGCTGGCGCGCGCAAAACGCGCGATGGACTCATCCACTGCAAAAATCAGAGCTGTTCGAATTTCGATGCAGGGCTGAAGTTTGGAGGACGTTTAGTCCGCCGATACACAACTGTGCCAACCCACGGAGACTTCAGTCCCGAGCATCCGGTTTCAATTCGCTATATGAACTTTGTGGGCCAGGATAGGGATTTCTCTGCTGAGCGCGATTCGCTGGTGCGGAAGAACAATCACATAGTTGCCCGCGTCGCTCCGACAGGGCGAAAAATTGCATTGTCTCGCGATCGGATTCAGAACCTGAGTGATGTTGAGGGCTATCTTGCAAGCCGAGTAGAACCAGGGCAGAGCTGGCCTACTGCGCGCGAACGGCAGATTCTCGGTTATCACAAGAAGCACGGGACGACTTCGGCGCGATACGATCAGGTTCGAGCGAAGTTTCCGAACTGGTGAAAAATATCGCGGGCGAGGGCGCCCGCGCCACACGGCCACCTGTAAGCCACACCCCTAGTCGTAGTACTCCAACCCCAAGTGCGTGATCAGCTCTTCGCCTTTTAAGTGGCGAAGGGTGTTTTTCAACTTCATCAACTGAATGAAAAGATCGTGCTCGGGATACAGGCCTGGCACTGTCATGGGAGACTTGAAATAGAAGCTCAACCACTCCTGAATGCCGCGGCCGCGTAATTCGGAAGTGCGCTTGGCAAGATCGAGGAACAGAATCAGGTCCAACACAATCGGCGCCGCTAAGATCGAATCGCGGCAGAGGAAGTCCACTTTGATCTGCATGGGATATCCCAACCAGCCAAAAATGTCGATGTTGTCCCATCCTTCTTTATTGTCACCGCGCGGCGGGTAGTAATTGATGCGCACCACGTGACTCATTTTGCCGTACAGCTCAGGATAAAGGTCCGGCTGCAGGATGTGCTCGAGCACCGACAGTTTGGACTCTTCTTTCGTCTTGAACGACCCCGGATCGTCGAGCACTTCGCCGTCGCGATTGCCCAGAATGTTTGTCGAAAACCAGCCATTCAGACCCAGCAGTCGTGCCTTGAAGCCCGGTGCCAGAATTGTCTTCATCAACGTCTGCCCAGTCTTGAAATCTTTCCCGCAAATTGGAGCATCGTTTTGCCGAGAAAGCTCGAGCATTACCGGCAAGTCCACCGTTAAATTCGGCGCGCCATTGGCGAAAGGAACACCTTCCATCAGTGAGGCGTACGCATAAATCATCGACGGAGCAATTGCTTCGTCATTCGCCTGCATGGCTTTCTCAAAAGCTTTCACCGATTGGTGAGCTGCCGTGGGCTGTAAAAAAATCTCGGTCGAACCGCACCAAATGGTGATCAGACGCGCCGCCCCAGAACTCTTCTTGAAATCTTGAATATCTGCGCGCACTTGCTCGGCCAGATCCATCTTGTTCCTGCCTTTTTTCACATGATGGCCGTCGAGCTTCTTTACATAATTCCGGTCAAAAACAGCCTGCCGCGGCTTGATCGAGGTTAGGAATGGCTTGACCTGATCGAGCAGATCGCGTTCCAGCACGCCTGCCTTTCGCGCGGCCGTGTACATATCGTCTTCAAACGGGTCCCATCCCGTGAAGACCAAGTCATCGAGGCCGGCCACCGGGACAAATTCTTTAATTTTGGGCGAGCGGCCGTCAGTGCGCTTGCCAAGCCGAATGGTGCCCATCTGGGTGAGCGAGCCGATTGGGCTGGCAAGGCCCTTGCGCACAGCCTCCACCCCAGCCACAAAAGTGGTGGCCACCGCGCCCATTCCGGGGATCATGACGCCAAGCTTTCCCTTAGCGGCTTCAATGACAGCATTTTTTCCGGTATTTGGTGTAGATTTTTGGCTCTTAGCCATTCAGGCGTTTTCCTTGGAAGAATATGAATTGTAGGGCAAACGGGTATGTTCTCGTATCGGCCTGGGTTTTGCAACCCATTGCAGCCGAACGGCGCATCTGTGCCATCCGATGGATCATCCAATTAAGCAGGTAACTTCTTGTTGGGATGTTGCGTCCAACCTGTAAGGAGCCTTATTACGATCCGAGCACTGCTCCGTCTGCCAGGGAATATAATCAGCATGGCGGGTTCTATTCGTGGGTGAATTGGAGACATCATGAAATTCCGAACAATAACCTTGACCGCGGCCCTGTTGGCATTGGTGTATTCACCAATGGCATCGTTCGCTGCAGACAATGCCAACAATAAGACTGGTACCCAGAATCCTCCGGTTACGGCCGAGCCTTCCGCCACCAAGACCCCGCATGACGGCGGCATTGATGACGTGGATGCGATTGGCAACCGAAACGTAGGCTGCGCCAAGGGCATGGGTAACTGGTACGGCCTCGAGAAGCAGATTGCCATGGGCAAGCAGATTTCCATGCAGGTCGAAAGCCAGTCCAAGGTGATCGGCGACCCGGTGGTTTCTGAATACATCAACCGTCTGGGGCAGAACATCGTGCGGAACTCCGACTCCCAGGTGCCGTTCACCATCAAGGTTATCGACTCGGATGACATCAACGCCTTCGCGCTGCCCGGTGGTTTCTTTTATGTAAATTCGGGGCTGATTTTGGCTGCCGACGAAGAAGCTGAACTGGCCGGGGTCATGGCCCACGAAATCGGTCATGTGGCTGCCTGCCACGCTGCTCGCGAAAATACTCGCGCGAATCTCATGCAGATGATGACCATTCCTCTAATCTTCATGGGTGGTCCGATCGGCTATGCCGCCTATGAAGGCGCTGGACTGGCCGTTCCTCTTACTTTCTTGAAGTTCTCGCGCGGTTTCGAAGCGCAGGCAGACTACCTGGGCATTCAATATATGTACAAGGCGGGCTACGATCCGTCTGCTTACATTGCATTCTTCGAAAAGGTGCAAGCTCAGGAGAAGAAGAAGCCGGGCACAATATCGAAAGCTTTTTCCACTCACCCGCAAACGCCCGACCGCATAGGGAGATCGCAGGAAGAAATTTCCAAGATTCTTCCTCCCAAGCAGGAGTACATGGTGACTAGCTCGGAGTTTGACGAAGTTAAATCGCGGCTGGCGTCGATCGAGAACAAACACAAGCTGAACGATGAGAAGGACGGCAAGAAACCCAGCTTGCGGCGCGCATCCTCAACCGACAAGAACGGCACGGATGATAAGGGCAACACTGACGACGGACGTCCAACCTTGAAGCGCCGTCCGGACGACGACAAATAAGCTCGCAGTATCTCCTCAGAACAAAATGGCGGGACGCAATGTCCCGCCATATCTTTTGCTGCCCGAACTGAGAGTTTTCTTACGCTGCTTCTTTCGGTGCCAGCGATGTAACTGCCACACGCTCGCCGCGAAGGGCCACGACTTTCATCTGCTTCCAATCGTATGGGGATTCTTTGCCGCAATCGAGACAGACCACATAAGTACCGGTAGCATAGGCAGCCGGGCTGCGCCGTCCCTTTTTCAAGGTGATCGGGAAACTGTAGTGTTTATGTCCGCACCCAAACAGCGCGTCCAGGATCCTGGAGAACATCCTTCTACCCCCACAGAATGCCGCGCGTCGCTGGGAGCGCTGGCCGGCATGTACTTACTTAGATTCTGGTTTATGTAAAAGGGTTCGTCAGAGTAGAAGCTTCCAGCCCGGAGCAGTAAAGCCTTGCAGGATAAGGCTTTCAGTGGGTCGTGCCTTCCGGCCCTGCCTTTTTTCGGGACTGGCACTTGGTGACGATTGCGGAACGGAGCCTGGTCCGGAGGTCTTCAGGGAGTTCGTAAAGCTGGGAGTCGCGATAAATTTCTATGGTCTTTTTTGTCGTGTCGCAGACGACATAGCAGTTGTGGCACCAAGCCAAATGCTCTTCCAGTTGGGCTTTGGTTGGGGCGTCGATGACCCCGTCAAGGTAGTCGGTCAGTTCGTGGAGAAATTCAGAGCACTTCACTGGTTGCCATCTCCACTGATTGTTGGTCGCGATCCATTTGGCCTCTCACGTCTTTGAAAATATTTGTTCAGGCGCTCGCGCAATTGCAATCTCGCGCGCAGCAGCCTCGATTTCACTGCCGGAATGCTCAAATCGAGCGCTTCGGCAGTTTCTTCAGTCGAAAGTCCCTCAACATCCCTCAATACGAACACGGTGCGGAAAGTCGCTGGCAAGCCGTGAATGGTCTTGTCCAGAATTTCCCTCAATTCCGCCTGAGTATATTGCTGCTCAGGATTGGGACTCCAATCTGCAACCTCGCGAGGAACGCTGTCGTCCTCGGTCTTGACCTCTTCGTCGAGCGACACCGTGCGTTCTGGCCGGCGGCGCCGCAACTTCATCAGCGCTTCATTTACCGCAATCCGCACCAGCCAGGTATAAAACTTCGACTGCCCCTGGAACTGCTTCAGATTGCTGTACGCCTTAAAGAACGCGTCCTGGACGACGTCTTCCGCGTCTTCGCGATTTTGCGTAATGTGCTGCGCAATGCGAAACACGTTGCGGTCATAGCGGCGAACCAATTCCTCGAAAGCCGCTACATCTCCGGCTTTCGCCGCGTCGACCAGAGCCAGCTCGTCCGAGACCGGCTCATTCACTTTTGGTTGGATTGCTCCCATTGGACATTCGATGCAGGATTTTTCACATTAAATGGCGGACATTAAATGAGAAGGTAACCTGGATCGAAAGGCTATTTTAATAGGTAAGACAGGTTTTCCGCCAATGGCCTTTTTGCCAGACAAAGCCGGTTTTCCCGGACCGCAGGTAATCGACGCTTGTGCTCGCCGTAATTGACTCACCCCGAACCCAGGCCTAACATCAACGCCAGATCAACGCACCTTTATGATCGGCGAAACCATCTCGCATTACCGCATCCTCGAGAAATTGGGCGGCGGCGGCATGGGCGTGGTTTACAAAGCCGAGACACCAAACTCGGCCGCTTCGTTGCTTTGAAATTCTTGCCCGATGAGTTGGGCCGCGACCGGCAGTCGCTCGAAAGGCTTCAGCGCGAGGCCCGTGCTGCGTCGGCATTGAACCATCCCAATATCTGTACCATTTACGACATCGACGAGTGCGATGGGCGACCCTTTATTGCCATGGAGTTTCTCTCGGGTCTGACACTCAAACATCGCATCGAAGCCAAGCCACTCAAGATTGAGGAATTGCTCGACCTGGCGATTCAAATTTCAGATGCGCTGGACGCGGCCCATTCTGAAGGAATTATCCATCGCGACATCAAGCCCGCGAATATTTTCATTACCCGGCGCGCACAAGCGAAGATACTCGATTTCGGATTGGCCAAGGTGGCGGCAGAACCGCGTCGAATTGGCGAGGCGGTTGCGGCCGCTGCAGCATCAACGATTGGCACCGCCGAAGATCTTCTCACCACACCGGGCACAGCCATGGGTACCGTCGCCTATATGTCCCCTGAGCAGGCTCGCGGAGAAGAGTTGGATGCGCGCACCGACCTGTTTTCTTTCGGCATTGTGCTGTACGAGATGAGCACAGCACGACAGCCTTTTTCCGGCGGCACTTCAGCGGTAGTGTTTGACGCCATTCTCCACGGCGCGCCAGTCCCGGCCGGGCGTTTGAATCCCGAGTTGCCAGGCGAATTCGAGCGCATCATCAACAAAGCTTTAGAAAAGGATCGTGATATCCGTTACCAACACGCGGCGGACATTCGCTCCGATTTGAAGCGGCTAAAGCGCGATTCAAGCTCGGGAGCAACCGCAGCACATCCCACAATGGTGGCGACTCAGTGGTGGCGGAAAAAGTCGGCCGCAATCGCAGCCGCATTCGTGTTGTTGCTCGCAGCAGGTGCGGCTGTGGTGCGCTATGCATGGATCGGGCGCAGCCCCGCGATCGGGTCTGTCGCCGTCCTGCCCTTTAGTAGATCGACCTCCGATTCTGGGACGGGGTTTCTGCAAGAAGGCATCAGCGAAGGCATCACCGACGCGTTGTCTCAGATGCCGAACTTGAAAGTTATGCCAGCAGCAGCGTCTTTCGCTACAAGGGCCGCGATAATGATCCGCGGCAGGCGGGCCGGGATTTGAAAGTGGATGCGATCCTGACCGGCCGTATGGTGCAGAGTGGCGACACGCTGGCGGTGAATGCGGAGCTGGTCAACGTCGCGGACGGCAGCCAAATCTGGGGAGCGCGATACAGCAAGAGACTGGCCGACGTCTCGGATCTACAACAGGAGATTGTCAGCGACATCTCTAACAAGTTGCGGTTGCGGCTGAGTGGAGAAGAAAAGCAACGCCTGGAACGCCATCCCACGGAAAATCCCGAAGCTTACCAGTTCTACGCCCAGGGCCGGCATGAAATGGACAGGGGTACTGACGCCAGCTGGAAGAAGGCGGCTGAGTTCTTCCAACGTGCGATCGACAAGGATGCCAGCTACGCCGCGGCCTACGCGGGCCTAGCAGACGTTTATGGGGTTCTCGGGTCCGTATCGGATATTCAGCCCAAAGAGGGCTTTGAGAAGGCAAAGGCAGCCGCGAACCGGGCGATCTCGCTCGACGATGGGCTCGCCGACGCGCATGCCTCGTTAGGTTTTGTCGACTTGCTCACTTGGGAATTTGGAGCGGCGGAACGTGAGCTGCGGCGTGCCATCGAGCTCAACCCCAATCTTGCAATCGCCCACTTATACTACTCGCGATATCTGGTCTCAATGGGCCGCTTTAGCGAGGCGGAAAGCGAACTGGGTCGCGCGCAGGAATTGGACCCCCTCTCGCTTGAGGTAATGTTTGACGCGGCTCGGCTTCGCTATTTTCGGCGCCAGTACGATGAGGCCATTGCACAGTACCAGAAGATCACAGAGATTGATCAGAACCATGCTACAGCGTACCTCTTCATGGGCGAAGCGCATCTCGGCAAGGGGGAGTACGCAGCGGCCGCCCAAGAGGAACGTCACTACTTCCTCATCAGCGGGTTCCCTGCAGTCGCAGCGGAATCTAGGGAAGCCTACGCCAAGTCGGGTTATCGAGGTGCGCTGCAATATCGAATCAACAGGCAAAGTAATCCACGCACCCTGGAATTCTATTTCCCCTGGCAGGTGGCGCTGGACTACGCCCGACTGGGCGATAAGGAGAACGCCTTCCTCTGGCTGGAGAGATGTTACGCCGAGCGCCAGGGCTTGCAATTTCTGAAAGTCGAGCCGGCCCTGGACAGTCTCCGTTCCGATCCACGGTTTGGCGATCTAGTGCGGCGCGTCGGATTTCCACAGTAGACGCCCGAGATCTGCGCCAATCCTGATGTTCTCTGCTAATGTCGGCGACGATGGCGGTGATTCAGAAATCAGCTTCGCCACAACAATCAGCCTCTGTGGCGCTGGCCCAATCGCGTGAGTGGGATAACACGTGATCAGCGTTAGCTCGCCGTCGATGGTCCGGCGTAGCACCGAGAGATTTGTTGGCTCCACGATCCGCCGCGATCTGACCACGTACAGCCCACCCAGGGCGCGAGCGCAAATGTTGCGCACCCTGTAAAGTTTTTCATCCACGTTTGTCCTTATTGACATTCAAATTTCGGCTACATACACTCTGGAGGTTTCAAATTAAGGAGGCGCTGTCATGCGCCGATTCTCCCTTATTGCCTGCGCCGTAATTCTGTTTGCGGCGACCTGTTCTGCGGATACCATCAGCCTCACCCAAGGCTTCGCGGGCCTGACAAATGGGTTCGTTGAGGATGTGACGGGATTCTTTAGTTTTGGTCTTTCCGGCCCGGGCGGGGCTAATTTCTCCGCAACAACCAGTGTGGCAAGTTTCTGTGGCGCTGTAGAGGCATTCTCCGGCGATGTTTGTTCTGGATCGGTTGGTCTCTTGCCCGGCCTTGGAGGAACGAGCACGAATCCCAATACGCTACGTGTGATTCCGAATGGCCTTGGCATTACAACGGGCTTAATCATCTTGCCAATGGCCCAGCCGGGCCAGACAACGTTGAGCGTCACAGTCCCTGCAATCTTCGACGGATCGTTTACGACGTGCGTGGCGGATCCTTCGTCACAGGATACCTGTGCCGGACCTTTTTTACCCGACGTTTATAACGTCAATGCATCAGGCACCGCCGTACTGCAATTCATTGTTCTGGATACCGCTGAAGGCGTGACCGCCTGGCAGCTGACTAGCGTCGCTTATAATCTCAATATGGTTCCGGAGCCGTCGAGTTTGGTTCTGCTCGGAACAGGTGGCATCGGGTTATTGGGCAGGTATATCCGTCGAAAAGTTGTTCAAAGCCGATGAATCGCCTGGAATGCATGTGCCCAGCATCGAATCAGCCTGCAGAATGATCCTGGCAATCTGGAGTTCTATTTCCCCTGGCAGGTGGCGCTGGACTACTCACGACTGGGCGATAAGGAGAAGGCTTTCCTCTGGCTGGAGAGATGCTACGCCGAGCGGCAGGGCTTGCAATTTCTGAAAGTCGAGCCGGCCCTGGACAGTCTCCGTTCCGATCCACGGTTTGGCGACCTAGTGCGGCGCGTCGGACTTCCACAGTAGACGCCCGAGATGTGCGCCAATCCTGATGTTCTCTGCTAATGTCGGCGACGATAGCGGTGATTCAGAAATCAGCTTCGCCACAATAATCAGCCTCTGTGGCGCGGGGCCAATCGCGTGAGTGGGATAACACGTGATCAGCGTTAGCTCGCCGTCGATGGTCTGGCGTAGCACCGAGAGATTTGTCGGTTCCACGATTCGCCGCGATCTAACCGCGTAGTGAAAACGCGTGCTGCCGCGAACGATGTAAATGTCGTCTCCGTAGCGGAGGCTGTGAACGTGCCGGAAAAATGTGTCGCGATGTCCGGCGATGACGACGTTACCCGACGCACCCGGTTCTGCAGTCTCCGTGAGATGCGCTGGACCGAGCAGCAGGGAATGGCTGGATGCGCCTTCGAGAACGACGTCTTCCAGTTGAATTCTGGGAATGGAAATTTTCGTGAGGGAATTCGCAGCGGCGTGTTCACTCCAGCGTCGCAGCAGGATTTTCTGCTCCGCGTACATCCAGACGTATGTCCCGACAACGTAGGTACAGAGCACGGTCCCGACCAGGATCAGAACGTGTGCAGCAATCTGTCTGCGGTTGCGGAAAGGTGAGCGGATCAGCTCTGATTTCTTGCTCTTTGGAAAGGGCCGCCACAGGTCAGGTTTCAGCACCAGCTGCGAGCGGTTTAGGCGAAAGCGGCGCGGTCTACGAACAACGCTGGTCCTGTGGACCTGCATATAAGAAATCGAACTAGCGGCGCGCAAAAAGGCCCGCGACCAGCGATCCTAGACCGAGCAAACCTAGTAGCGGAAGGATCGTTGAAGTCTGCGGTAATTCTGCTTTACTTTTGTCCTGCTGCGAACCGTTCTGTACCGAATTTTCGATGCCATTTCTCTTAGTATCTGTTGCCGCAGATTGTCCCGCGGCATTGCTCGATGGTGCCGCTGGTGGAGCGTTCTGGGTCGGAGCTGTGGCCTGCGCCGACGCGCTTCCGCCTCCGCCTGGGTTCGAGCTGTTTTGAGCAACTGCCCCAAGCGACGCGAAAAGCAACGTGGCTGTCAGAAACACCACTGCTCTGGTCATGCACGCCTCCAAACTGCTGGTTATCTCGAACGTAAGCCGCTGCTGGAGGCTTATCTATCCGGTAATTGGGGTAAGCAGAGCAGAAGATTCCGGTAAAGGAACTAAGGAGTGCTGCTGACTTCTTTAGAGTGTGGCTACTACTTCAACATCCCTCTGTTTAGAGTGTGGCTACTACTTCAACATCCCCCTGTTTTTCTAGGACTTGCACGCGCACCGTGTCGAGCTGCCGTTCGAATAGCAGGTCGACTGAGGCATCCCCCACCCTTAGACCGCGAATGGAAAGCTGTGGAATTCCCTCAGGGAGTGCCGGCCGGTTGAAAACCACTCGATTGTGGAGCCCTTGAACGGTCAATCCCAGACAGGACTGAATCAGTAAGAATGACGCCGCTGCGGCCCAAGACTGCGGCGAACAAGCTACCGGGTACAGGGTTGGACCTTCGCCTTCCCGGCGATCCAGCCCGCAGAAGAGCTCCGGCAAACGATGAAGTTCAAGCAGGCTGCTCACGTCCATCAATGCCAGCAAAATTTTGCCCGCGAGATTCTTAAATCCGTATCGGGCAAGTCCGCTCGCGATAAGAGCATTGTCGTGTGGCCACACCGACCCATTGTGATATGACAGCGGGTTATAACGCGATTCGCCTGCGGCGAGCGTGCGTATCCCCCAGCCACTGTAAAAATCAGATGCAAACAGGGAACCGGCCAGGGCACGGCCACGATCTGAACGAGCAATACCGCTAAACAACGCGTGTCCGGCATTCGACGCCCTCACCTTGCACGGCCGTTTCTTCGCGTCGAGGGCAAGCGCGTAAATGTTGAGGTCCTTGCACCAGAATGCTTCCTCGAATTTGTCCCGGAGCTCAAGTGCCTGTGCTTCGAGAGACGAACTGGTCTGCTCATCTCCCAAGGCGCTGCTGAGGCGAGCAGCCGCCAACTTCGCCGCGTATACGTAGCCTTGAACTTCGCACAGCGCAATTGGAGGTTCAGCCAGGGAACCATCAGCGTGGAAAATCGAGTCATTCGAGTCTTTCCAGCCTTGCTGGATCAAGCCTCGGTCACCGTGCGCCGCATACTCAACAAAGCCGTCTCCATCCAAATCGCCGTAATTGTTCACCCAGTCCAGCGCAGCACGAATGTTTGGCCAGATCTGTTTGATGAGCCCCCGATCACCGGTTCTTTCGTAGTAAGCGCCTGCCAGCATCACGAATAGAGGGGTGGCATCTACGGTTCCGTAATACCGGGCGAATGGAATTTCATTCAGGTTCGCCATTTCGCCATGCCGCATTTCGTGAAGAATCTTTCCTGGCTCTGCCTCGCGTGAACGGTCAACCTCGATGGCCTGCGTGCTGGCAAGAAACTCAAGCACGCCTTTTGCGATTGCTGGCTCAACCCACAGCATCTCCATGGCGGTGATGATTCCGTCGCGGCCAAACACCGTGCTGAACCAGGGCACGCCGCCATATGGGTAATTAGTCTCCGGATTTCCAATCGTCATCATCTGAACGTCGGCGCTGGATCGCTTCATCCAATCGTTGAAGCGGGAATTCGAACTGGCAATGTGAGGCAATGAGCGGACCAGGCTCTTCATTTCTGTTTCTGCCCGCCCTACCGCTTGCGAATAACTGAAGTCGCGGCGCCGCGTCGATTCGTTATCGCACTCGATGTTGAAGCACAGCGTGGTCTCCGCCTTAGGTGCCAATTCCAATCGGAACTTCATCTCTCTCTCAAGTACTTGCTGGGGGGCGGGGTGGCACTTGATGCGAGTCTGCCGCAGAATTCCGTCCAGCCCTCTACAGCCAAGCACGATGGAATCCTGACCAGTTTCTGGCGGCAAGATGTCCCCGCTGCGCTCGCGGCTCATGCCTCTTACTTGAAAAATGTCGGCGAAATCAGTGGTGAAGGAGATGTCCATGGGCACGGCCAGCGATTGCATTCCGTAGTTGACGAACTTGAGCTCCTCATACAAACACCCGCGCCAGAGAAATTTTGATCGCAAAAGGTGCAGCGTCCCGCGATGGATGACAACGGTGTTCTCGCGGGAGACATCAAGATTTGCCAGGTCGGCAGTGAAGAGGAAATTGTTTGGTTCGATATTCGAACTCAGCAGCAGAGGGCGCTCTCTCCAAAGCCGCAGCGACATTTCCGAAAGATGCCGTGTGCCTTCGAAGAACACTCCCTGCTCGCCCATCCCGGTGCTGCGAATGTCGCCCAGGCGGTCGAATACCGCAAACATGGTGCCGTACTTCAGCACCCGGGCACGGTCGTCGGTCGGCGAGGCTTTGGTCGCTATGTAGTACTGCTGGGAGACGTTAACTTCATCCAAGTCAGGACTCCATCGTCCACCTTGAGCGGCGGCTTTTTGTGGTTAACCTGCCGTTGGGTCACCATACGTTCATAGATTCGCAAGTAATCCTGTGTCATGCGGCTTGCAGTGAAGTGTTGTTCGAAGTACTTTCTCACCTTCTTGCGGTCCAATTTGTCTAATTGTTTGGTCGCTTCAACCGCGCCTTGCAAGTCGGAAACCAAGTAACCCGAGACCCCGTGCTTGACCACTTCTGGCACCGACCCGAAGGGATAGGCAATGACCGGCGTTCCGCAGGCCATAGCTTCGATCATAACGATGCCAAACGGCTCCGGCCAGCAAATTGGAAAGATCAGAGCGGCAGCTTCGCCAAGAAATTTGTTTTTCTCCGGATACCCAATCTCTCCAAGAAACTCTACATCGTTCGAATCCAACAGCGGACGTAGGCACGCATCGAAATATTCCTGGTCGACTTTGTCGATTTTTGCAGCAATCTTGAGCGGCATCCCGGCGCGTCGTGCGATTTCAATAGCGCGGTCAAGGCCTTTCTCCGGAGAGGTGCGGCCGAGGAACGCCAGGTACTTTCCCGGTTTCGTATGACAGGTATACGTCTCCGGCGGAAATCCGTGGTGGACCGTGCCTTGCCAGTTCAGGTGAGGCAATGGATCGCGTTGGGAATCGGAGATGGAGATCACGGGCATGTCCGAATAGATTTCGTAAAGCGGCGCCAAATCCGGAATGTCCAGTCTGCCGTGCAGCGTGGTCACGTGCAAGTACCGTTCCCGCGAGCTGATGGGAAAGTGCAAGTAGTCAGTATGAAAATGTATAAGATCGAATTTGTTCTTCTCTTGCAGCACCTTTTCGAGCAACACGACGTGGTGCGCGAGCTGGTCAACACACCCGGTCGCCAGCCGCAGTGACTCAGGGCAGCAGGGGACCAACCGGGCCGTTGTCATCGAATCCCCGCTGGCGAACAATGTGACGTCGTGGCCCAGGCGGACTAGTTCCTCTGTAAGCCAGGAAACCACCCTCTCTGTGCCGCCATATCCTTTCGGCGGAACGCTCTCGTACAGCGGGGCTACTTCTGCAATTCTCATGTGGCGCGTTCCTCCTGAATCAAGGCGCTGGCGGGTAGAGACAAACTGGCGATAGCCTGAAACTTAGACCCAGTCTTGCTCGATTGGTTAACTTGGCAGGGCGCGAGTTCAGCCAGTGGAGCGCACGACGATTGTGGCGGCAAATCTCATAACATCAATACTTTACAGAGTTATCTTCGGCTCCGCCATCCGGTCGATTCTGTACGGCCAAGGTAAGGTGTCAACCGCTCCTCAAAGTCGAACTCATAGGAGCAACGAGCGCGCTTAGTTTGCAGCTTCGCCAACCGCAGGAAGGCCCGTAAAGACTTGCTGAGGTGGGAAAGAGGGGCGGTTTTGGGCTGTGCTACCACACACCCTTGTCGCTTCCTGTGAGCCGGTAAGCGACCAGCGCGGAAACCGCTAACGGCGGAAGCAGCGGCAGCCTGGAGATGGCGCGCAAGTCTCCGTGCCGCCCTGCGCTTAACAGTTGCGATCCATATAGTCCGGCCGCCGGTCTCATAGGTACGCGCAAAAAGTTTCCGCGATATTGGACCCGCAGGTAAGGCGAATACGCCGAGGAGATAACCTCGTCGGGGAGGGCGACGAATCCTCCGTGGTCTTCAACGTAGCGCGCAACAATCACCAGAAAGCTGGCGACCCCCGGCCAGATTCCGCCCATTTCTGCGCCGCGCCGAAGTTCGGCAAAATCCACCGCACCGCTTCCTACCAGCCAGGCGATGTCCGCAATGTCACACAACCGGAAGTAAAAATGCCGGTACATCCTTTGGAGTGTGGAGATAAGGATCCTCTCCTCCGGGGCCGGGACAGGAAAGCTGCGGCCACTGATGGTTCTGGTAACAGCGCGCTCCAATACCCGCGCAGCCATGAGTTTCTGTTCGCCGGTCTGTCCTAGGTAACGAACATGGATTTCCACCAATTCACTCAGACCGGGGACCTGGAAATTCCATTTATTTGCCAGACGGTCGCCCCAGCTTCTGGGTTCAAGCTGCGCTTTAACTTTCGTCTGCATCACGCGCATGACCTGGTCGGGCGTGCCGCTGCTGTACAAATCGAGGTCGGATCCCAGATCCGGCCAATGGTCCAGCGACTTGATCACGCAAACCGGGCAGCCGTTTAGATCCAGCGCCTGTACAATCGCGTAAAGCCACTCCACTGCCTTCCAGATGCGCGCTTTTTCCGCGCGCAGTGCCGTGCCACACCAGTCTTCCAGTTGTTTCTTGTTCTGTTCGGCAGCGAACTTTTGCACTACTCGCAGAGCTCGCACGGTCACATGGTGCATGTCGGCGAGCTTCAGGAATTCGATAAACCTTTCCTCGCTCAGACTTGCGACCTGTTCTAACTCAGAATGCAGAGGTTGGAGATTTTCAGCTGGGGTGGAAAAATCGCCGTTGTAACCGCCGATCAGAAGACCTGAGAGAAGGGAAATATAGGTATCGCCGTCCGAAAATAGGTTATCCATAGCCCGACCGCCGACGCGTCAGAACGAATGAACCTTCGATGTGATCTGCCGGATGCGGGTTGGACGCAGCGCTCCTGCCGACCGTACTTACCCCGGTTTGCAGGAAAGTCCCTTGCGAACTACCGCAATTCTTCCATTACTTGTTCCAGGACTTCGCGTCCAGGCCGGACGACTGAAGCCGGCAACGTCGCCAGTGGCTGCTCGGTGATGTTGAGCATGTCGAGAAAAGTCGGCGCTTGGGTGTTTACATAGAGGACCCCAGTCAGCATGTCGCCGTCTTTTTTCGCTTCGTTCAGGCGCGTGATGGCGCGGATCTTGTCGGTTGGGTCGTAGTCTTCCTCAAGCTTGCGCAGCCTCAACCGGGAGCCGTCATGCATGGTGACTTCCATTGTCGTCCCCGGGTCGTACTCTACTGCGATGTCCTCGAAAACCGGAATGAAGTTGATCTCCTGCAGCGGTTCGTCGTGGTCCTTCATGTATTTGTAGGATTTCGTCGACCCTTCGTGGTCATTAAAGGTCACGCACGGCGAAACCACGTCGAGCATGACCGTACCACGGTGCGAGATCGCGGCTTTGAGCATTGCGTGCAGCTGTCTCTTGTCGCCTGAGAACGAGCGCCCCACGAATGTCGCGCCCATTGAAATCGCCAGCTCACAAGTGTCGATCGCAGGCAGTTCGTTAATCACGCCAGTCTTGAGTTTGGAACCGATGTCCGCGGTCGCGGAAAACTGTCCTTTAGTCAGGCCGTATACCCCGTTGTCCTCGATGATGTAAATCAACGGCAAATTCCGCCGCATCAGGTGCATGAACTGTCCCAGGCCGATGGAAGCGGTGTCGCCGTCTCCGCTGACGCCTAGAGCCATCAGGCTGCGGTTCGCAAGCACCGCGCCCGTCGCTACCGAAGGCATGCGTCCGTGAACTGCGTTGAAGCTATGCGCACGGCCGAGAAAATATGCAGGACTCTTCGACGAGCAGCCGATGCCGCTCAATTTCGCCACCCGTTCCGGCTGCACCCCCATTTCGTAAAGCGCATCAATGATGCGCTCAGAGATGGCGTTGTGGCCGCAGCCTGCACACAGCGTGCTCTTTCCGCCGCGATAATCGAGCACGGCCAACCCCAGGCGGTTGGTTTTAGGTATGGCTGGTGTCGTTGCCATTACTTGCCCTCCATCGAAACAATTTCATCGCTAACCGAGCGCGCATCCATTGGCAGTCCATCCAGCCGGGCCACACTCCGCAGTTTGGGCACCAGGTCCCCATCCAAATCCAATTTCAGAAGGCTGAACAATTGCGCATCGCGGTTCTGCTCGACTACATAAACGCGTTTGTGCGCCCGCACAAAGTCGGCAATCTCGTGAGCAAAGGGATATGCCCGCACTCGCAGATAGTCGGTTGCAAGCTTGCTCTCGTCGCGCAACTGATCGCGCGATTCGATCAGCGCCCAATGCGAGCTGCCGAAAGCTATGATCCCAATCTCCGCGTTCGGCATGGTCTCGACCACCGGAGCCGGAACAGATGATCGCGCATTGTCAAACTTCTTGCGCAGCCGCTCCATGTTCTTCTCGTAATCTTCCGGCCGCTCGCTGTAATTCGCGGCGGCATTGTGTCCGCTGCCCCGGGTGAAATACGCTGCCGCCGGATGTTCCGTTCCCGGCAGCGTGCGATAGGGAATGCCATCACCATCCACATCTTCGTAGCGCGAAAACCGCCCCAGTCTGGTCAGGTCCTCTTTTGAAAGCACCTTTCCCCGATCGATCGGCGTTTCCGGATAGGTAAACGGTTCCGACATCCAGTTGTTCATGCCAAGGTCAAGGTCGGACATTACGAAAACCAGCGTCTGAAATTTTTCCGCGAGATTGAATGCCTCCATCCCCATCTCGAAACATTCGCGCGGCGAGGCAGGGAAGAGCATGACGTGCCGGGTGTCGCCGTGAGATAGAAAAGCGGTCGACAAAATATCGCCCTGCGAGGTCCGCGTCGGCAACCCCGTAGACGGACCCACCCGTTGAATATCCCAAACCACAGCAGGGATTTCCGCGTAGTAAGAGAGTCCCGCAAATTCACCCATCAGCGAAATGCCCGGGCCCGAAGTCGTGGTCATGGAGCGCGCGCCTGCCCAGCCTGCTCCAAGGACCATTCCAATTGCGGCAAGCTCATCTTCGGCTTGGACCACAGCGAATGTCGCTTTCCCATCCGGCCCTATGCGAAACCGCTTCAGGTACTCGATCATGCTTTCTGCGAGCGAAGACGAAGGTGTTATGGGGTACCAGCTCAACAGCGTGCAGCCGGCGAAAACGCAACCTAATGCCGAAGCTGAATTTCCATCAATAATGATCTTGCCGCGAGTCTTGTCCATCCGCTCGAGGCGATAGGGATCGTTCTTGGTCAGACTGGCAGCCGCATAATCAAATCCTGCCTGTGCCGCAGCCAAGTTCAAGTTTGCCGCTTTGACTTTCCTGGCAAACTGTTTGCGCAACGCTTTCTCGACTTCAGCCATGTCGATATTGAGCAGCTGCGCAACCACTCCGACGTAAATCATGTTCTTGACCAGCTTGCGCAGCTTGGCTTCCGGGCAAACTGGCGCCACCAGCTTGTCGTAGGGGACCGAATAGAAAATCAGATCATTGCGCAATGAACTCAGATTTAGCGGCTCGTCATACAACACTGCCGCGCCGGGTGTCAGCGACATCACGTCGTCGCGCGCTGTTTCCCCGTTCATTGCTACCAGGAGATCGATCTCCTTTTTCCGTGCAACGTAACCGTCTTTGTTGGCGCGAATTGTGAACCAGGTTGGCAGTCCGGCAATGTTGGACGGAAAAAGATTCTTGCCAGAGACCGGCACTCCCATCTGAAAAATGCTTCGCAGCAAAACGCTGTTCGAACTCTGCGAGCCGCTGCCGTTTACGGTCGCGACCTGGATGCTCATGTTATTGACAACCGGCACCCGCGCCGTTCGCCCGGCCGACTCACGCAACCCAACATCGGTTGTAGCCATTAACTAGAAAATCCTTCCTGCCATCTCCGACGGCACATCCTCTTAAAGGTTGTCATTCCGAATCGGCTTCAGCCGTGAGGAATCTGCATGCCGCAGATCAAGAGGAACTAATCAAATTATACGGCAGTGAACCGATCCCAGCGCTCCGATGCAACCCTTCAGCGATTACCGATCAGGCACGGCCAAGCCCATTCCCAGTTTGGCGTGGGGGACGCCATTCGTACCCGAAAAGTCGGGCCTAATCCAGAATAGGCAAATCCACGCAAGGCTGCACCAGGAAGTCCAGTTGCGCTATCTGCTTCAGCGACTCTCGTACCAGGGCGGCTGAACACGGCTCCAGCGTAATCACAAAGGGCAGCTTGGATTTGGGGAATCCAGGCTTCTGAAAGACCGAATCAATATTGATGCCCGCCTGGCACAGGATCTGCGCCAGCGCCGCGATGATTCCAGGCTCGTCCCTCACAACAAAACGCAGATAATGCCGGGTGGTGAAATCGGCGCTTACCGGCAATTCTGCAGTCGCGTTCTCATATAAAGACCCGCCGTGAGACTGGCGCGACCGGGCGATCGAAATCAAATCCGACACCACCGCTACCGCCGTTGCATTGCCGCCGGCGCCATGCCCGGCGAACACCGTCTCTCCCCCAAACTTTCCCGTAGACATTACTAGATTCTGCGGACCTTCAACCCCGGCCAGCGGAGAGGAGCGCTGAATCAGCATGGGTTCGACCGCTGCCAAAAGCTTGCCAGAAGATTTCTCCGCCCGCGAGATTTGCCGAATGGTGCAATCGAGCAACTTCCCGTATTCAAAATCAATGGGCTCCAGCATTGAAATCGAACGCGCGGGCACATCTGAATGCTTTACCGACACTTGCAGGCCGGTGCGGGCCAGGATGGTAAGTTTGGCGCGCGCGTCTAACCCGTCCACATCTTCAGCTGGATTGGCCTCGGCGAATCCTAGTTTCTGTGCTTCGCGCAACGCTTCATCGAACGAAACTCCGGCGCGCTCGATTCGGGTCAAAATGTAATTGCAAGTGCCATTCAGAATTCCGCAAAGCTCGACCAGTTCGTCCCCGGCAAGGCCTTCCTGCAGGCCGGCGATAACCGGGACACCGCCGGCAACCGACGCCCCGAAGGCAATGTGCTGACCGTGCTTGCGGGCCAGACGAACCAGCTCCGGGCCGTCTCTGGCAATTACCTGTTTGTTCGCCGTAACCACGGACTTACCCGCTTCGAGCGCCTGTCGTATCCACTTACCTGCAGGTTCCAATCCGCCAATCAGCTCAATAACAATGTCCGCTTCGGAAGTCAGCACATCGCCGATCTCTTCCGTCCACTTGGTCCCCGGCGACACCCAGTCCACCCGCTTGCCCTGTATGTTGCGATTAAAAATGTGGATCAAACGAAGTCCCGCGGGAGGATGTTCGGTAAGAATGCGAGCCACCGAGCTCCCGACAGTACCGAAGCCCAAAATTGCTACATTCAGGGCTCTGTCTGGCTCTTGGTGACGACTGATGGTCGCGGAATCCTGCACAGGTTCGCCTACGCTCTTCTCAGCTATGCCCCCGGACTTTTTCGTCAGGCTCACGTGCGACCAACCGCGGTGCGTTTTGCCCGTCGCGGCGATCGCGGCTGCCGCTCCACGGTCCGCTTCGCCCGGGCCGAATGCGCGTCACCATTGCTGCTGATCTCCTGGTGAACGCGGCTGCTGGTTTTGACAGGCGCGCTTTTGTGTTCGCGGGGGAAGAACTGTTCATGCAAACGTCGCACCGCCTTCGGAACATCCTCTTCGCTGACCACGAAGCTGATGTTGATTTCCGAAGCGCCCTGCGAAATCATGCGAATATTCACACCCGCATCGGCCACAGTATTGAAGACGCTCGCCGCCACACCAGGCTTCCCGTGTATATCCTCGCCTACCAGGCAAATAATGGCCTGCTCGCGCTCGCAATTTACATCTGCAATCTGCTCCAGGTCGTTCAGTAAGGCCTGCGGAAGCCGCTTGGTTTCCATGGTGAACGAGAGGCTCACCTCAGAGATGGCAACAATATCCACTGACGCCGCATGCCGGTCAAGCGCCTCGAATACTGATCGTAGAAACCCGTGCACCATCACTCCGCGCGAGGCGACTACGTTGACGATGCTTACCGACCTCTTGGCCGTGATCGCGCGAAAAACATCGCGGCTGGGGGGAGCATGAGCCGTGATCTCGGTGCCGGTGCTCTTCCCGTTGCGCGAATTCAGCACGTATACCGGAATATTTTGATGAATTGCCGGCAAGAGCGTAGCCGGGTGAAGTACCTTCGCCCCGAAATACGCCAACTCGGCTGCTTCGTTAAAACTGATCTGCTTTATGGTTCGCGCATCAGAACACAGCCGGGGATCGGTGGTCATCATGCCTTCGACGTCCGTCCAAATTTCGATCCGCTCCGCATCGAGCGCTGCGCCAAACACGGCCGCGGAATAGTCTGATCCTCCACGTCCCAGCGTGGTAGGAATGCCGTCTCTGGTCGCGGCGATGAAACCACCCATAATCGGAATACGTTTCTTCGACAGCAGCGGCGTAATCCTAGCGGTGCATCTTTCCCGGGTGTCAGCCATTTGTGGCACGGCCCGCGTGTACGCGGCATCTGTCACCAGGCATTCGCGCGAATCGACCCACTCGGCATTGAGCCCGCGCATGGCGAACGCGTCGGCCACGATGATGCTCGAGAGCAACTCTCCAAATGAAAGCAGGTAATCGCTCCCCCGCGGAGTTAGTTCCCGCACCGCCGCCAGACCACGCACGAAATTCTCGAGTTCGAAGAAATGAGGCTGCAACCGCGGCGCAAGAGTAGCGCCACGTTTTTTGCCCAGCAACTGCTCTGCCGTCCGAAGATGTCTTTCACGCAAAGATTCAAGTACTGCGAAAGCCGATTGCCAGTCGCCCGAGGCGGCCGCATGTCCGATCGAAACCAATTGGTCGGTAATACCTGCCATGGCGCTCACGATCACCAGCGGAGAAAGCTTGCGACGGCTAGCTACGATTGCCGCCACCCCCTCGATTGCCGCGGCGCTTTCCACGGAAGTTCCGCCAAACTTCATGACAATCATGCTGGCACTCCGGTCATTGTCGGTCTTGTTTTCGCGTCGCCAAACAAAAAGAGCGCATAAACGAAAGACCCATCAGCCGCTGTTTCCTGCTTGGCTGTGGGTCCTGAGCGAGTGATTCTGTTCAACTCAATCGCGCCCACGCCAGACGCTAATTCGTGTGCCCGTAATACCGGTGGGGAGGGCCGAAATTGTCTGGGACATGGACATCACAAACATCAATATACCTGAACCATGCGCACCTTGATCAAGCTGGTTTTTAGATCAGAATGATCGAAAAGTCTATTTGTTCATGCCTTCAACCACAACACCGGGAAACTGTGACCCAATCGCCGGAAATCGGAGTCACTGGTGACAAGCGTTGCTTTGTGCTCGAGCGCGAGAGCCGCCGCAAACGCGTCAACGTAATACAGCTTGTATTTGGCTTTCACCTCGGCCGCATGAAAAGCCCGCTGCAAAGTCGCATCGTGTATCTCTATCGGCATTGGTCGCACTGTTCCGACCGCCTGCGATGCCCGTAATTGCCCGTGCTCACGAAGGATCGTTCCGTAGACCTCACCATAGTTTATGCTGGACATGAGAATTCGCGCGTGTCCACGGTGAGCTTCTATTAAGAGTTGCTCGACCTTTGCGGCATCTGATTTGTCTTGTAGAAGAGCCAGCAAAGCGCCAGCATCGAAAACATAGCTTTTCAAAACCTGTCCCTTTCGCCATCGGCGCGATGCTCGATCTCCCAACTATCCAGCAGGTCCGATTGTAGAAAAGAGAGACAGCCCCTCACCCGCTTGATGTAGTCCTCAGTCATCGGTTGTAGAACAATACGTCCCACGGCGTCCTCGAAAATTGCGACTTTCGTTCCCGCGCGAATCCCGTGTTTGCGGCGAAGTTCGGCGGGGATCACAAGTTGGCCTTTTGATGTGAAGGTAGCACTTAGCTGTTTCATATCTTACATTATAACATGAGTAAGACATGCTTAACCACAGTAAGTCTGGCGCAGGGAAGCGAAACAGAACCGCAACTTAAGATAATTTTAGATCCGTGAGTTCGTCCGGCTTGGCATCCCGGCGAGGGTCAGACGGAGTCGCGTCGTAATCTTCCGGCAGGGTTTCGAGAAAGCGCCGTCGCCGGTTCGCCGCAAACCAGAGCCACAAGCCAAGACTGGTCGTCACCAGTACTGCGATAGATTTCCCCGGATCCACGACGTCGCTGATGGATTCATCCGCGAACCGCAGCTTGCCGGTTGCCGGGTCATAGAGGAATGCTGCTGCAGAATTTCGCGGGTGCCGCGTAGTCCATTGCTGTGCGCTGCTCCATGAGCTGGTGCTCCGTGTGGAAATTGTGCCAATACACGGAAACTGGCTTGGCACGCCCCAGGAGGATCCCGTTGTGCAGCTGTGTTCGCGGGGGTCGAACTCCACCTCAAACTCGATCCAGTACACGTCGTGACGGCTACTGGAACCCGGTGGAACCGCAGACTTCTCGTCGTACTTAAGCACATCGCCCTTGACCACAGGCCAGTACGAATGTGCATAAAGATCCAAAGCAACTGACCGAATTATCGTGAACGCTCCGAGTAGACCGATGAGCAGGCAAAATCCTGCCACCACGCGCATTAATTTCGCGCGCCCTCGGTTAGGGATCAGCGCCGAGAGGAAGCCGGAATCGTCCATGTTGGTCATCTGCTTGGTAACCTCAGTCATACAGTATTAAACGGCGTGAACCAAGCCTGGTGAACATCGCCGCGCAACAGGTGATTGCCATTCGGAATTTTCCATCCGCGGCATCGAAATTCTGAATTGTACTTTTCCCCTCCAACCCCTGTAACTAAAGATGTACACGTAGCCTCGACCACGTGTGCGACCGAAACGTCCCCGGAGAGATGATTTGCAACCTTGGAAGACCAATAATGGTCTGCCGCCGGCGCAGGGTCTTTATGATCCGGCGCACGAGCACGACGCGTGCGGCATTGGCTTTGTCGCCAGTGTTCGTGGCGAGAAAAGCCATCAGATCATCGAGCAGGGCATACAGGTCCTCATCAACCTGACGCATCGCGGCGCCTGCGGCTGCGACCCTGAAACCGGCGACGGTGCGGGCCTTCTGATCCAGATCCCGCACAAGTTCTTCGTTCGCGAGTGCGAGGCACTCGGCTTCGCCCTGCCAGCGCCCGGCGAATACGCCGTCGGCATGACCTTCCTCCCGGTAGAGAAGCACCCTCGCCTCAATTGCGAAGGTGTGCTGGAAAGAATCATCCGCGAAGAAGGACTCACGGTCCTCGGCTGGCGTGACACTCCGGTCAACGGCGACGCCATCGGACGTGTCGCTCGCGCATCGCAGCCGTACATTCAGCAGATTTTTGTCGGTCGTCCGCCCGAGATGGAAGAGGATCCATTCGAGCGCAAGTTATATGTTGTCCGCAAACGCGCCGAAAACGAAATCGCCGCGTCAGAAATCGAAGACAAGGAATTTTTCTATATTCCTTCTCTCTCCTGCCGCACTATCGTTTACAAGGGCCTGCTGCTGGCCCCGCAGATCGCGAAGTTTTACGGCGAGCTTTCCGATCCCGACGCCGCCAGCGCGCTTTGCCTGGTGCACCAGCGCTTCTCAACCAACACTTTTCCCAGTTGGAAGCTCGCGCATCCTTACCGCTACGTAGCTCACAACGGAGAGATCAACACCCTCAAAGGCAACGTAGCCTGGATGCATGCGCGGCAGTCCATACTCGAATCGCCTTTATTTGGCGACGACATCAAAAAGGTTTTTCCGATTATTGAACCGGCCGGGAGCGACTCAGCAAGCTTCGACAACGCAGTCGAACTCCTCTTTCAAGCCGGACGCAGCCTGCCTCACGTCATGGCCATGCTCATCCCTGAGGCGTGGGCAGGGAATCCGCACATCAAGCCGGAGAAGCGCGCGTTTTACGAATATCACTGCTCGCTCATGGAGCCTTGGGATGGCCCGGCGGCAATCGCGTTTACCGATGGCCGTGTGATTGGCGCCACGCTGGACCGGAATGGTCTGCGTCCCGGCCGCTACGTTGTGACGGATGACGATCTTGTCGTGATGGCCTCTGAAGCGGGCGTGCTTTCTGTTCCGCCGGAAAAGATCAAGCGCAAAGGCCGTCTCCAGCCTGGCAAGATGTTCCTGGTTGACACCATCGAAGGCCGTATTGTCGCCGACAAGGAAATCAAGAAGCGGCTCGCGTCACGTCAGCCTTATGGCGAATGGCTGAAAGAAAATCAAATCACGCTTGATCAGCTGCCTGAGCCGGTACGCGTGCACGCTTCCGACCACGCCACCATCCTCTCAAGACAGCGTGCGTTCGGCTATACCGATGAAGACTTGAAGATGATCATCGAGCCGATGGCGGCAAAGGGCGAAGAGCCGGTTGGCTCCATGGGCACCGATACCCCACTCGCGTGTCTGAGCGACAAGCCGCAGCCTCTGTTCAATTATTTCAAGCAGTTGTTTGCCCAGGTGACCAACCCGCCCATCGATCCCATCCGCGAAGAGATGGTGATGTCGCTTATCAGCTACATCGGCACCGAGCGCAACATTCTAGACGAGACTCCCGAGAACTGCCACACGCTGAAGCTGCCGCATCCCATTCTCACCAATCGCGATCTCGAAAAGTTGCGCCGGGTCTCGCGCGGAGATCTGCTGGCGATAACGCTGCCTGCCCTATTCCGCGCCGCGGACGGCGAGACGGGTTTGCGCTCAGCACTCGACGAACTCTCCAAACGAGCGTCCCTGGCAGTGAAGTCAGGGTATTCGCTGCTGATCCTCTCCGACCGTGGTGTGGACAAGGATTACGCGCCCATCCCGAGTTTGCTTGCGCTGGCTTCGGTCCACAACTTGCTGGTTCGTGAAGAGACTCGAACCCAAGTAGCGTTAATTATTGAATCCGGCGAGCCGCGCGAAGTGATGCACTTCGCATTGCTCATCGGCTATGGCGCCAGCGCGATCAATCCTTATCTCGCAATCGAAACCCTGGAAGACCTGGCAAGCCGCGGATATCTGCCCGGCAGCATGACCCCTGATGTGGCGGTCAAGCATTTCATCAAAGCCGTCAATAAGGGATTGCTCAAGACGTTCTCAAAGATGGGCATCTCGACGCTGCAAAGCTATCGCGGCGCGCAGGTTTTTGAAGCCATTGGCCTAAACAAAGTTCTCGTTGACACATATTTCTCGGGAACGACTTCACGCATCGGCGGGGTTGGACTCGACGTGCTGGCGCGCGAAGCACAATTGAAGCATGCGTTTGCATTCCGCCCAGTGACCGACGCCGACGCCGAACTGGCGGTGGGTGGCAGTTATCATTTCCGCGTCAATGGCGAGTATCACCTGCTGAACCCGCTGACCATCAGCAAGCTTCAACACAGCGTGCGCGATCAGAATTTCAAAACCTTTCAGGAATACACCGAGCTGATCGACAGCCAAAGCCAGAATCTGGCCACGCTGCGCAGCCTGATGAAAATCAAGAAAGCGCGCAAGCCGGTGCTGATCGAGCAAGTCGAGGCGGCAAAGGAAATCGTCAAGCGCTTTACCACCGGCGCGATGTCGTTTGGATCGATCAGCAAGGAAGCGCACGAAACACTCGCGATCGCCATGAACCGCATCGGAGGGAAATCCAACACCGGCGAAGGCGGCGAGGACGAAGCGCGATACAAGAAGGATGAAAACGGCGACTGGCGTCGCAGCGCGATTAAGCAAGTTGCATCCGCTCGCTTCGGCGTGACCACGAACTACCTGGTTAACGCCGACGAGTTGCAGATCAAGATGGCGCAAGGTGCCAAGCCCGGTGAGGGCGGTCAGCTGCCCGGACACAAAGTTGACGATGTGATCGCCCGCCTGCGGCACTCGATACCCGGCGTTGGACTGATCTCCCCGCCGCCGCACCACGACATCTACTCGATTGAAGACCTGGCGCAACTCATTTACGACCTGAAGAACACCAATCCACAAGCGCGCATCTCGGTGAAGCTGGTTTCTGAGATCGGCGTCGGAACTGTGGCCGCCGGTGTTGCCAAAGCCCATGCCGACGTTGTGCTGATCTCGGGCGACAGCGGTGGTACCGGCGCTTCGCCGTTGAGTTCAATCAAGCATGCAGGCGTTCCGTGGGAGCTTGGCCTGGCCGAAACCCAACAAGTTCTTCTGATGAATGATCTGCGCAGCCGCATCCGGGTGCAGACCGATGGCAAACTGCAAACCGGGCGCGACGTGGTCATCGCTGCGTTGCTGGGTGCCGAAGAGTTTGGTTTTGCCACGACTCCTCTCGTCGCGATGGGCTGCATCATGCTGCGCAAGTGTCACTTGAATACCTGCTCGGTCGGAATCGCGACCCAGGATCACGAACTCCGCAAGATGTTCGCCGGCAAGCCTGAGCACGTGATCAATTATTTCTTCTTCATTGCCGAGCAGGTCCGGCAATACATGGCCGACCTCGGGTTCCGCAAAGTTGACGAGATGGTTGGCCGGGTTGACATGCTGGATGTGCAGCCCGCCATCAATCACTGGAAGGCGCGCGGAGTAGATCTCTCGGCAATTCTCTACAACCCGCCTTTGCCCGGCCGCGTGGCGCGCCATTGCGTGCAGAAGCAGGACCACGGCATAGACAAAGCTCTCGATCATGAGCTGATTGCTGGCGCGAAGGCCGCAGTGGAAAATCGCGAACCGGTGGAGATGAGTTTTGCTATCCGCAACGTCCATCGCACCGTGGGCGCAATGCTGAGCGGTGAAATTGCGCGGCGCTACGGATCGGAAGGTTTGCCCGACGACACCATTCGCATCAACTTTGCCGGATCCGCCGGACAGAGCTTCGGAGCATTCCTGGCCAAAGGCGTGACCATGACCCTCGAAGGCGATGCCAACGACTACGTGGGCAAGGGGCTGTCGGGCGGCAGAGTCATAGTCCATCCTCCGAAAGAGTCGCGATTCGCCGCAGAGGAAAACATTCTGATCGGTAACGTTGTTCTCTATGGCGCCACCAGCGGCGAAGCTTTCTTCAGCGGCGTTGCCGGCGAGCGCTTTGCAGTACGCAACTCCGGTGCAACCGCAGTTGTGGAAGGCGTCGGCGATCACGGCTGCGAATACATGACCAACGGCCTTGTCGTCGTTCTGGGATCATGCGGCAGAAACTTTGCTGCTGGCATGAGCGGCGGCATCGCGTACGTGTTCGACGAAAAAGGCGATTTCACTGAGAAGCGCTGCAATCTCGCGGCGGTTGATCTCGAGCCCGTCATCGAGCCGCGAGATGTCGAACTGGTTCACAGCCTGGTGCAGCGTCATTTCGAACTCACCGGCAGCAAGCGCGCGAAAAGCATTCTCGACAACTGGCTTGAAGTACTGCCGCGTTTCATCAAGATCTTCCCGCATGAATTCAAGCGTGTGCTGGGCGTCACCCGCACCCGCGAGCAGTACATTCCTGGCCACCCGCTTCCAGTGCCTGAATTGGTGGAGGCGCTGCATGGGTAAGGCTTCGGGGTTCATGGAATACGGCCGCGAGACTGCTACCCGGCGACCAGTCACCGAGCGGGTAAACGACTGGTTCGAAATTTACCAGGACTTCCCGGAAGAGAAGTTGCGCACCCAGGGCGCGCGCTGCATGGATTGCGGCGTCCCCTTCTGCCACACCGGATGCCCGGTCAACAATCTGATTCCGGATTGGAATGACCTGGTTTACAACGGCCGCTGGAAGGAAGCCCTGCGTCAACTGCACACGACTAATAATTTCCCGGAGTTTACCGGCCGCATTTGTCCCGCGCCCTGCGAAGCAGCGTGCGTTCTGGGAATCAATGGGCCCGCCGTAACGATCAAACAAATCGAAAAAAGCATTGTCGAGCGCGGATGGCAAGAAGGATTCATTGTTCCTGAGCCGCCTAAATTCCGCTCAGGAAAGAAAGTCGCGATCGTTGGCTCTGGCCCAGCTGGACTGGCCGCTGCGCAACAGCTTAACCGTGCCGGACATTGGGTCACGGTCTACGAAAAATCCGATCGCATCGGCGGATTGCTCCGTTACGGAATTCCTGAATTCAAGATGGAAAAGCGCATCGTGGATCGCCGTCTCGAGCAGATGGAAGCCGAAGGCGTGAAGTTCGTAATTAACGCGCACGTTGGTCATGCTATTCCAGCCGAAGACCTGCAGCGCGAGTTTGATGCCATCCTGCTGGCGGGTGGCGCTGAAGCCGCGCGCGACCTGAACGTTCCGGGAAGAGAACTGAAGGGCATCCATTTCGCTATGGAGTATCTGCCCCAATCTAACCAGCGCTGCCATGGCGACTTGCTCGATCCAGCGACTGAGATTTTCGCTACGGACAAGCGCGTCATTATTATTGGCGGCGGCGACACCGGCGCCGACTGCCTGGGTACGGTTCATCGGCAGAAAGCGGCGTCGATCCATCAATTCGAAATTATGCCCATGCCTCCATCCGACCGCGCCCCTTCAACGCCGTGGCCGCTGTGGCCGATGCAATTACGCATCGAAGGCGCGCACGAGGAAGGTGGTACGCGCGGGTGGAGCATTGCGACCACGAAATTCACTGGCGATGCCAACGGAAGCGTTAAGCAGTTGCACGGGATCAAAGTCGGCCCTCCGCCAAAGTTTGAACCAATTCCCGGCACTGAATTTGTCATGGACTGTGACCTCGCGCTGCTGGCCATGGGATTTACTGGCCCAGTCCGCAACGGCATGATCGAGCAGCTCGGAGTGCAACTCGACTCGCGGGGCAACGTCGCAACTGGTGAAGACTGCATGTCGAGCGTGCCCGGGGTGTTCGCCGCGGGTGACATGCGACGTGGACAATCCCTTGTGGTGTGGGCGATTGCGGAAGGGCGGAAGGCGGCAGCTTCGATTGATGTTTACCTAAATCGCGTCCAGGTCAAGCCAGTGAAATCCAGAGCGAAACGGGAATTGGTCTCGGCGTAATCCTGGACTGGTCTGCGTTTCCTTCGTGTAACTTCGTGTCCTTCGTGGTAAATGTTCTTATAACCAAATCAAGAATCGAAGGAAGACGAAAAAAATACTGAATGTCCAAACCGGTCCTCATGCCAACGAAGCCCGCCCGAGCCGCAGCGCCAGGAGTCTCGCTTCCTGAAATTCAAGCCGCGATGGAGCGCATCCGCGATTCAATCTACTTGTCTCCTTGTGCGCGTTCGGAAGGTTTCTCGCAACTCACTGGAAACTCTGTTTACCTGAAGCTCGACAACTTGCAGCGCACCGGCGCCTTCAAGGAGCGTGGCGCGCTGAACAAACTCCTGACGCTTACTGGCGAAGAACGCTCCCGCGGGGTCATCGCAGCGTCTGCGGGTAACCATGCCCAGGGTGTCGCCTATCATGCCGGCCGTCATGGAATACGCGCGCAGATTTGCATGCCGCTAACCACGCCGCTCATAAAAGTTTCTGCAACGAAAAGTTATGGCGCGGAAGTCGTCCTGCACGGCGCGAACTATGACGAAGCTTGCGAGGAGGCGGTTCGTCGCAGCCAGCAACTCGGCCTGACATTCATCCATCCCTTCGACGACGAGGTTGTGATCGCCGGCCAGGGAACCATGGGCCTCGAGATTCTGCAGCAGGTTCCAGATGTGGAAGCCATCGTCGCACCGATTGGTGGAGGCGGATTGATTTCCGGTGTCGCCTGCGCGGTGAAGGAAACCAACCCACGCGTGCGGGTTATCGGCGTCCAGCCGGCGCGCCTGCCCTCGATGAAAGTTGCGATTGCAGAAGGTCACCCGGTCACCCTAAGCCCCGCCGCGACCATCGCCGACGGCATCGCAGTCCGTCGCGCAGGCGAAAAAACACTGCCGCTCATTCAGAAATACGTGGACGACATCGTTACTGTTGACGAAGAAGAAATCGCCAACGCCATTCTCTTATTACTCGAGCGCGAAAAGACCCTGGCTGAAGGCGCGGGTGCAGCCGCCATCGCCGCCTTGATTAACCGCAAGACCTCGCTGAACGGAAACAAAGTTGCCGTTTTGGTTTGTGGGGGAAATATCGACGTCAGCCTGCTCTCGCGCATCATGGAGCGCGGTTTGGTCAAAGACGGACGCTTGGTGCGCCTGCGGGTTCATTTGCCCGACTATCCCGGCGCACTGCATCGACTCACCGGAATCCTGGCGCAGCATCGCGCCAACATCGTCGAAACCTCTTACGATCGCGCCTATTACGGCGTGAACCTTGGCGACACTGCTATCGACATCACCATGGAAACTCGCGGGCCCGACCACATTGCTGAGTTATTGTCGGCGCTGAGCGCCAGCGGCTATGTACATGAACGCATTCTGTAGCGCCATGGACTAACGCGATCCGCCCGTTTGAACTCGATTACCCAGGATGATCTGGGGATTACCTGCATACCCACATTTGTAACTGGTTCCTTGGAGCCGCTGCGCTATCATGATTCGGTTCCGTGAATTCCAATAAACTACTCTTCCTGGCGGGCCTGATCAGTTTGGCTGCAGTTCTCTCTTGTGGACGCAGCCGCAGGCGTGTCCTCGAGATTGATTACATCTCCGCTCCTCAAGTCGTACTTCGCGACCAGTTGGTCCAGGTTTATAACAAGGTTGGTACAGCCAAGAACGGCGACCGTGTAGAAGTCCTTGACCGCGAGCGGCGTTTTGTGCGAGTTCGGACCGCGAGCGGAATCGAGGGATGGGTGGAGCAGCGTTTCTTGGTCACCCAGCAGGTATACGATGCTTTCCAGAAACTGGCCCATGAGGAAAAAGACGCGCTGATAGCGGGCACAGCGACTACTCGCAACGATACCAACCTGCACGTCGAGCCTGGCCGCGACACCGAACACCTTTATCAGCTTGCCCAAGCAGCCAAGGTTTCAATTCTGAAGCGGGCCACAGTTGAGAAAACTCTCCCCGGGGTGGGTTCCGGCGCAGTTGCAAGCCGTAAGAACACGTCGCCTCCAATGGAGGATTGGTGGTTGGTCCGCGATCCCGACGGACATGTTGGTTGGGTGCTCGGACGGTTGATTGACCTGGACGCTCCTCTCGAAGTCGCACAATACGCGGAAGGCCAGCGCATCGTTGCTTGCTTCGTGCTCAATCAGGTCCAAGATGGGGATAAACAGGTTCCTCAATACCTGATGCTATTGACGGAGCCGAAAGATGGTCTCCCGTTCGACTATAACCAGGTTCGCGTCTTTACCTGGAACGTGCGGCGCCATCGCTATGAAACGGCTTATCGTGAACGCAGCCTCAATGGCGGTTTACCAGTGACCATCTCGCATGAGGACTTCGGAAAAGAAGGCGACCTGCCAACATTCATTTTGCGGATCAAAGATGCTAATGGAAACCTGGTCGAGCGGAAGTACAAGATGAACACGCCCATAGTTCGCAAAGTCAGCTAGTGGGTCGCATCCCCTTCTTGCATTTAATTCCAGATTTCATAACGCCGCTTGAATATCTATTAAATTTCGTATGCGCCAAATCTGCTCCGTTCCTAAGTTACTGGATTAAGAGCTGGTTACTGAGTCGCACTTTTGGCGAGCCAGTTGCAATCCTCTTCACAAAGGCTCAGGTTCATCAGTCTGTAAAACCGCTCGGCTGCGCCATTTTGTCGGTCGGTGCGGGGCTAGTCACGAGCCATATCTGCCGCCTGCTTCTTGAAGCATTTTTTTAAAATTTTGGGAGGTTGTATGCGAAATCTTCGATTCATCCTGGGGTGCATCATTCTGGCCCTGCTGGGCTCTCTTATTGCCTTCGCCCAGACGACCTTGGGCATCATCGCCGGGACCGTTACGGATAGCTCCGGGGCCGTAGTGGTTGGCGCCACGGTCACCGTGCAGCGCAGTGAGGGCGGAGAGCCTAGAACAGCCACCACTGGCCCGACCGGCGACTACCGCGTGGAGTCGCTCACGCCTGGTACTTACAGCGTGAAGGTGACTGCCGAGCGCTTCTCTTCGACTGAATTCTCAAACGTTGTCGTGAACGCTTCGGTGACCACGCCTGTAAGCGTCAGGCTGTCCGTAGGGGCCACAACCGAAATGGTTACCGTTGATGCCTCGGTGCAGCAGGTTCAGACGGACAACGGACAGATCGACGCAGTGATTCCGACCGCTCAGGTCAGGGACTTGCCAATTGTAGGCGGCAATCCGTATTCGCTTGCGATAACTCTTCCCGGTGTTTCGCAACCGGACCAGCGCGACAACTTTACCAACGGCAGCGGATTTTCAGTAAACGGTCTCCGTCCGCGCGCAAATAATTTCTTGATCGACGGGTTTGATAATAACGACTACGGAATTACCGGTCAGGCGCTCCAGCCCACAAACCAGGAAGCTGTCGCAAGCGTTACCGTTCTACAGAATTCCTATGCTGCGGAGTACGGCCGTGGCGGCGGTTCCGTCTCGAATCTGACCTTCCTGTCGGGAACGAATACATTCCACGGCGCGGCTTGGGAGCAATACAGTGGGGCCGCGCTGAACGCGGTAACTGCTGAACAACAACAGAGTGGAATAACTTCGCCTCCCCACCAAGTCAACAATTTGTATGGTTTCAAGGTTGGCGGTCCAATCGTTAAAAACAAGCTGTTTTTCTTCGGCACTTCGCAATGGACTCACCAGTTCGGTGCTCCTACAACCGCATCGACTTTGACGATACCCACAGCAAACGGCATTGCGACACTGCAGCAGGTTTTGGCGGGCAGTCCCAATAACACGAATGTTCAGATCCTACTCAATTCCCTTGGCGGCTTGGTTGCTCCCACCGCCTTGGGACCAGTGCAGCTTGCTGATGAGCCTGGGTGTACGGGTTGTAGCGTCGATTTCGGCCGTTTTACCCGCACCGACTCGACGCAGTTCAAGAGTTACGAATGGACAGCACGAGGTGACTACACTGCCTCAGAGCATGACCAGATATTTGCGCGATTCACTGACACGTACAGTTCTTTTGCCCCAGATTTGTTCGCAAATCCGGCCGCGCTGCCGACCCAGGACACGCAGCAAGCGGGACCGGCCCGGAACCTTGGGGTCATGTGGGCCCATACCTTTACGCCGACGGTGCTGAACGAATTCCGCTTTTCCCAGCAGACCATCGCTTTCCATTTCGATGCCACCGCCAAAACGCTTGCCAACCCCTTGGCTCACGCGCCATCGATAACGTTTTCTAGTAGCGACACTTTTGGTGGCGGGGTGGTGGCATTGGGTGGTTTTTCCGCGGCCACTTTCCCCCAAGGTCGCGAGCATCAAACTTACCAGTTCCAGGATGCGGTTTCGATCGTCAAGGGCACGCACAGCGTTAAGATCGGAGCTGACGTAACAACACTCTTGGTTCAGGATCAGATCCCGTTCAATTCGGATGGAACGGCGTTGTTTAGCTCCGGCGGAAACTGCACCGTCAATGGAGTTGTAGGCAGCGATAACTGTACTGACCTGGCCAACTACGTTGACGGGTTTTCAGGCTCGACGGGCAACGTTCAGTTGTCCTTTGGAAACCCGCGCCTCTCCACCCCCACGAGCCAGCAGGCATATTACTTTCAGGACTCGTGGAAGATACGCCCGAACTTCACATTGGACTACGGCCTGCGTTATGAATATCAGCCGCCCGACGCTGAGAATGGTTTAGCGTTTCCAGCCATTGATCGCAACACCGCTTTGACGGCCAACCCCCTGCAACGGGTTGAGGTTAAGCCTTATCGCAATGCTTGGGGTCCTCGGCTGGGCTTCTCTTATGCTCCTCGGTTTTTCCAGGGGCTGCTTGGCGAGAACAAGACTGTGATTCGCGGGGGAGCGGGCGTCTTTTACGACACCTTCTTTACCAACATCAGCAACAACAGCGCCGCAACTTTCCCGAATGCATCGGGAGGAGAACTGTTTGGGGCCGACGTCCCCGGTAGGGGGCTCCCTCAGGCATTGGACAGCATCAGTACGATCCCATCTACTCTTGACCCCACGAATTTGCGGGAACCAGTTACAGACAATCTTCGCAATCCAAGAATTTACCAGTGGAACCTGAACGTGCAGCGTGAGCTGCCCGGCAGGTTGATCGCACAAGTTGCATATGTAGGAACTCGTGCTACCGGCGAGTTCGCTAACGAGCAGTTCAATCCGAGAATTAACTCTGGTTCTCTCGCCATCCCCGGACCTCGGGAGAACCCTAACTTTGGTTCGATTGTTGTGCGTGGCAACCGTGGTGATTCCATCTATCACGGGCTGCAGACTGAGGTTACACGCAACGTTGGCAGGTTGAGTTTGCGGGGTTCGTACACATGGTCTCGTTCGATTGATAACTCTTCCGAAATATTTGTCACCTGCGGAGGAGCGACACGGTGGGAGAACGTCAAAGACCCGCGCAGTGATCGTGGGCCTTCCTGCTTCAATCACACCAATGTCGCAGCATTCACCTGGGTCTATGCACTGCCCGGTCCGTCAAAGGGCTTCCTGAATGCGGCGCTTGGCGGCTGGGTAACCAGTGGCAGCATCGTCCTGCAGTCCGGGGCGCCGGAAACGTTGTTCTTTGGTGGAATCGACGTGAACGGCGATGGCGAAGGGTTTAATGATCGGCCATCCATCGTTAATCCCAGCGTTCCCGTAAATGTCTCGGCCTGTCTAAGCAATCCGGCCTGCACTTCCACCGGTATTGGATTGCTTGATACTAACCCGACTGACATTGCGGATTTCGGTTTGCTAAGTCCCCTGACCGACCTTTTCACCGGTGCGCCCGTTTCGATGAGTCAGGTCCACTACCTCGCCAACGTGGGTCACAATGGCAACCTTGGCCGAAACTCGATCAATTTGCCTGGACTTGAGCAGTACAACCTTTCTGTACTAAAGAATTTCAAGATGCCATTCGGCGAGAGCCATCAATTGCAAGTCAGGGCGGATTTCCTGAATGCGTTCAACCACTTCAACGCAGGCCAAAATGCCATCTCTGGGTATGGCGACCTGCTCAGCCCCGGCTTTGGTTTCCTTGGCCCGAAGAGCCTGACTCTGGATGGAGGTCGTTCAATCCAGGTCTGGATGAAGTACAACTTCTAAACTGGTACCTTGAACTCAACGCCCTTGTCTTGCGGCAAGGGCGTTTTTGTTTTACCGCAGATTTAGCTTCGTGCGCTGAAGGGCAACCTGTTACCTGAACATCCCGTAGTGGCTCGCCGCCCCCATAAAGAACAGCAGCGGTAAAGTCAGCCAGGCGCTGATGCGTGAGGTCAGGAAGGCCATGCGGGCCATGCTCTGCGCCTTTTCCGGCATCGGTGTTCCGTTCTCCGCATTGGCTTTAGTCCAGGCGATTAAGCGCTTTTGGATGCGCCACACCACGCCCCATACGTTCAGCAGCAACACCCAGCCGATCCCGCCGCCGATGCCGATTGCCAGCATGGCATTCGTTTCCCACCCATGAGTGTTCAATCGGAGGAACAAACAGGACGCTACAGCCACCACAATCGCCACCAGCACCGCCAGAACGCGGCCGTTATTCAGCAGGCCTTTTCCGGGCAGCAGCATGGCATACAAGACCGCCCAGGTTGCCGTCCAGATTCCGAAGAAACTTCCCATGGCGACACCCGATGTTGCCCCTGCGGCCAGAGCCAGAGCCGAAACCTCTGCCCCCCAATATGCGAGCCCCACAACTACGGTCACCAACGCCGACCAGCGAAACCACCACAGGGCTCGCAGCATAAGCGCGGGCATGACTTTGCCTTGAGTCGCCGGATCAAGCTCCTGCATTACCGGGAAGCCCACCAGATTGAAGAAGTACAGAAGTCCAATCCAGGTTATGCCGGCGACGAAGTGGATCCAGCGGAGGAGTATGAGAAAGTTGGAGTAGAAGTCGCGAGGGAGGGAAATCCCGTCGAAAATCACCATGGAAACTCCTCTGGGCGTTTACGATCTTTCTTTCGAGAAAAAAAGCGTGTCCGGCGAACAGCGATCAATCTACAGGAAAGTGGTTGTGCTGAAAAGCGGAACCGCCGCAAAGCTCTAACCACAGAGGACGCGGAGTTTCACAGAGGTGAATCGCACAGAGGTGAGTTTTCGGGAAACGGCGACGCGACCGAACGCGCTGGCCCTCGCGACCTACTCCTCTGGCCAGCATCTAATATGCTAGGCTTCTAAGCAGTGGGCGTGTGCCCTTCGAAGGATTCCGGATTTGATCAACACGTTACTAGGCAAGGTCTTTGGGACCAAGAATGAGCGCGAAGTCAAGCGCGTGATGCCGCGCGTCGAGCGCATCAATGCGCTTGAGCCCGAGATGAAGAAGCTCTCGGACGAACAACTCCGCGCCAAGACCGACGAATTTCGCAAGAAAATCCAGGACCGCCTAATCCAGCTTCCCGACGAGCCCGAAGCCGATCTTGACCGCCTCCGAGAGCTCGACGGCGAGCGCCTGAAAGCAACCAACGAAGTCCTTGGCGAAATTCTGGAAGAAGCCTTCGCCGTGGTCCGCGAAGCCGGCCGTCGCGTGCTCAATATGCGGCATTTCGACGTACAGCTGATCGGCGGCATGGTGCTGCACTCGGGCACAATTTCTGAAATGAAGACCGGTGAAGGCAAAACGCTGGTCGCCACTCTCCCCGTGTATCTGAACGCGCTGAGCGGACGCGGCGTGCACGTCGTCACCGTCAACGACTATCTCGCCAAACGCGACTCCGAGTGGATGGGCCAGCTTTACCGCTTTCTCGGCCTGACCGTTGGTGTGATTGTTCACGATCTTGATGATCAGGAACGCCGCGACGCTTATGCCGCTGACGTCACCTACGGCACCAACAACGAGTTCGGCTTCGACTACCTGCGCGACAACATGAAGTTTGACCTGAAAGATTGCGTGCAGCGCGGTCATAACTTTGGCATTGTCGACGAGGTGGACTCCATCCTGATTGACGAAGCGCGCACGCCGCTGATCATCTCCGGCGCCAGCGAGGAATCGACAGATAAGTATGCGCGCGTTAATCGCATAATTCCCAAGCTGGAAAAGGGCGAAGAAATTCCCGGAGCTACCGGCGAACCCGCGCAAATGACCGGCGACTACGTAGTCGATGAGAAGCATCGCAACATCACCGTTACTGACGAAGGCTGGGAAAAGGTCGAGGGACTGCTTGGTATCGGCAACATTGCCGATCCAGAAAACTGGGCGCTGAAGCACCACGTCGAGACCGCAATCAAAGCGCACGCTCTTTATCACCGTGACGTCGAATATGTGGTGAAAGACGGGGAAGTCATCATCGTCGACGAATTTACCGGACGCTTGATGCCTGGCCGCCGCTGGTCTGATGGCTTGCACCAGGCGGTGGAAGCCAAAGAAGGCGTGAAGATCGAGCGCGAGAACCAGACGCTAGCGACCATCACCTTCCAGAATTATTTCCGCATGTACAAGAAGCTCGCCGGCATGACCGGTACGGCCGAAACCGAAGCCACGGAGTTCGGCAAAATCTACAACTTGGACGTTATCGTTATTCCCACCAACAAGCAGCTGTTGCGAGTGGAGAATCCCGATCTGGTTTATCGCACCGAAAAAGAAAAGTATTTTGCTTCTGCAGACGAAATCCAGAAGCTGAACGAAACCGGGCAGCCCGTGCTGGTGGGAACAACTTCAATCGAAAAATCTGAGCGTCTTTCCGACCTGTTGAAGAAGAAAGGCCTCCGCCACGTCGTTCTCAATGCAAAGTACCACGAAAAAGAGGCGGAAATCGTAGCCCAAGCCGGTCGCAAAGGCATGGTCACCATCGCCACCAACATGGCTGGCCGAGGTACCGACATTCTTCTTGGCGGCAATCCAGAATTCATGGCCAAGCAGGAGTGCGTAAAGAAGGGAACCGCCCAGCAGTTGCGCGCGGCGCAGGGCAAAATCCGCACCGACGTCGACGAGACCAAGAACACTGTCTGGTACTACGCCGGCAACGAGTACATGGTGCCGACCGACCAGTGGGAAGAAACTCTCAGCCGTTACAAAGTGCAAACCGACAAAGAGCACGACGAAGTCACCGCCGCCGGCGGTCTGTTCATTCTCGGCACCGAGCGTCACGAAGCTCGCCGCATCGATAATCAGCTTCGTGGACGCGCTGGCCGGCAGGGCGACCCCGGAGCGTCGCGATTCTACCTTTCGCTCGAAGATGACCTCATGCGCATCTTCGCCAAGGAGTGGGTTTCAGGGTTGCTGCAACGACTGGGCATGGAAGAGGGAGTTCCCATCGAGTCCCGCATGATCAGCCGCCGAATCGAAAAGGCGCAGGAAGCCGTCGAAGCGCAGCACTTTGAGTCCCGCAAACACCTGCTCGAATACGACGACGTAATGAACAAGCAGCGCGAGGCGGTGTACGGCCTCCGACGCCGCTTGCTTGAAGGGGTCGAGCAGAAAGACCTTATTCTCGAGGATTATGTTGCCGGCATTCTCAGCGAATTGCTCGAGCAGAATGTTCCAGTCAAAGCGCATCCGGCCGATTGGAATATCAAAGGGCTCAAGGACGCGATCTTTACGCGCTTTGGGGTCGACATCCTGGCAGAAGGAATTAAGCCCGACACTCTGAACCGCCAGGAACTCGGCGATGCCATCTTCGACAAGCTCAAAGAACGTTACGACACGAAAGAGAAGTTGATCGGCCCGGAAGCGATGCGTTACCACGAGCGCATGATGATGTTGAGCGTGCTTGACCAGCAGTGGAAAGACCACCTGCTCAACATGGATCACCTGAAAGAGGGAATCGGTCTCCGAGGTTACGGACAAAAAGATCCATTAGTCGAATACAAGCGCGAGTCCTTCGACATGTTCGAAGACATGATGCAGCGCTTCCAGGAAGATACCGTCCGTTATCTGTATCTCATGCAGATCATCACGCGGGGTGATGCAGGCCCAATTGGCCCGACTGCCGGAGGTCCGCAAGATCAAGACCAGGGCGGTCCGGCAGGAGTTCCTGCCCTTGGCTCTGGCGGCGGAACCGATGGAAACGGTCATCGTCCGCCCCGTTCGGTCGCCACTTCCGTCGACGATCTTGAAGAAGCTTTCCAGCGCCGCAAGCGTCGCGAACTCGAACAGGCCCGTATGGCGGGTGCCGGCGAACGCCAACCCGTCCAGCGAGTGGTGCGTGGCAGTGCCAAAGTCGGCCGCAACGACCCTTGCCCCTGTGGCTCAGGGAAGAAGTACAAGAAGTGCCACGGGGCTAACGGATAAGTACAATCATCAGAGGAGCGGCGCTGCTATGCCGCTAGAGCGCCTGTATCACCGCATCTGCAAATTCCTTCGTCCCCGCTTTGCCTCCGACATCTTTCGTCAACTTGTCGCGATCTCGATACACCCTTTCCAGGGCATTGCGGATTTTTAGAGCGGCATCTGGTTCTCCAATATGCCGCAGCATCAGCAGGGCTGAGCGCAGCAGTGCAGTGGGATTCGCGAGGTTCTTGCCCGCAATATCCGGCGCTGAGCCATGGACCGCCTCGAAGATTGCGCACTGGTCGCCGAGATTAGCGCTCGGCACCAGACCGAGCCCGCCGACCAGTCCCGCGCACAAATCGGAAATAATGTCGCCGTAAAGGTTCTCCATCACCATCACGTCGTACTGATACGGGTTCATCACCAGCTGCATGCAGGTGTTATCGACGATGTGTTCGCCATAAGTGATCTCCGGGTATTCCTTCGACACGTTGCGCGAGCAGCGCAGAAACAGGCCGTCCGACAACTTCATAATGTTGGCCTTGTGAATAGAATGGACTTTTTTGCGCTTATTCTTGCGCGCATATTCAAAGGCGAAACGGGCGATGCGTGTTGAAGCTTTTTCAGTGATGATCTTCAGGCTCTCCACAACGCCCGGCACGACTTCATGCTCTAGCCCGGAGTAAAGGCCCTCGGTGTTTTCACGAATGATTACCAGATCAATATCCGGATAGCGCGTAGGAATGTGCGGCAGATTGCGGACCGGACGAAAATTTGCGTATAGCTCGAACTGTTTGCGCAGCTGCACGTTGATGCTGGCGAAGCCGCCGCCGATCGGCGTTGTTATCGGCCCTTTCAGCCCAACCCGTGTGCGCTCGATGGACTCGGTCAGCGCCTTGGGGATGTATTCCTTGTATTTCTCGTAAGCTTCGGCGCCCGCCTGCACGGTTTCCCACTCGAACCGGAGGCCAGTTGCCTCAAGAATGCGGACGACCGCTTGTGTGACCTCTGTGCCAATGCCATCGCCGGGAATGAGAGTGATTTTGTGGGACATGGAAAGACGAGGCTAAATGAATTCGCCTAACGCCGCAAACCTCTGCCACCGTTGGCGCGGCAAATCTCATCAGGTGCGAAACCCGATCATTTCCGGCTTTCCTTCGAGTGGGTCTCCACCAGTCTCTTCGTCATTAGGAGCAAGCCGAGGATCTGGGTCCATTCGGAGACGATATTCCCAACCACCTGTCCCCATTTAGAGTTTGCGTCGGAATGCGCAAACAGAATTACCCAACCCGCGCCAGTCAGCAGGAGAAAGAGAGTCAGAGAGTGGGCTTCGAGTACCCGCAGGATCGGGCGCAGGACTCGATTTGGCACCTTCCGGCTTTCGGCCGAGCCAACCTCGTACATGAACTTAGTCGCGACCACCGTCACAACCAAGCCGGTCCAGTCGGCAATGGCATTGCCGAAAAACGAGCCCCAGTGGGTATTCGGGTTTGAACGGCTGTACAGGACGATCCAGCAAAGGAGCACTGTGACGGACACAATCGTCAAAGAATGATGTCTGAGGAACGAATGCTTTCGTGTTCTGGTCACCGTCATTCGATGACGCCTGCTGGGCGAACGCTTCCCGCAATGTTCTTTGTTACCAGCAAAATACGAAAGGCCCGGCAGGTTTTCCGGGCCTTTCAATCGAACATCCGATCAGGAGACTACTTGGTTTCACTGCTAGGTGAGGCGGTGAACTCTTTGGGTTTGGCAATTGGCCGGGCCGTGCGGCTGACCAGGGTTGGCGCTCCTGCAGCAGCGCCGTAGCGCTCCATAAGCATTGGAACCATCGCACCCTCGGCCTCTTTCACGAAAGTAAGACGGCTCTCCGGGCCGAGGTCAACCCGAACGAAATCCCCCAGCCGAATCTGGCCGGTTGCGACCAGGTTGGCCAGCGGGAAGACCAGATGCCGTTCAATCGCACGCTTCAGATGACGAGCGCCGTATCGTGGATCTGTGCCCTCGCTCAACAGAAAGCCTTTGACCTTGGGCGTGCACGAGAAAACGAACTGATTGGCCGCTGACGCCATCAGCACCCGCTGCTGCACCATGCCGAGCTCGATTTCAAGGATCTGCTGCAGATGTTCAGAACGCAGAGTCTTGAATACAACCACTTTATCGATGCGGTTCATGAACTCGGGTGTGAACTTGCGCCGCGCCGCTTCAACCGCGGTGCGGTCGATCTTGTCGTCGAAGCTCTGATCGACCACGTTCTCTTTGGGCGCAAAGCCGAAACCACCCCCGACCAGGTTGCTCATCTCGCCCGCCCCCAGGTTTGAGGTCATAATAATGATGCACTGCGAGAGGTCTACCCGGCGGTTATCGCCGAGCGTGAGCGTAGCCTTGTCGAGGATGCCGAGCAAAAGCTGCCAGAGCGCGTCAGAAGCTTTTTCGATCTCGTCAAATAGCAGAATAGAAAGCTTCAGCTTGTCCGTGTGCCACTGATTCAGGGCTTCCTGGGTCAGCAGTGGGTGGGTCTCGCGATGTCCGAGATATCCCGGAGGCGAGCCAATCAGTTTTGCGATTTCATGAGAGTGCTGGAACTCCGCGCAGTCGATCTTGATGCAGGCGCGCGCGTCGCCGAACAGGGTCTCTGCCAACGCTTCCACGACTCGAGTCTTGCCTGATCCGGTCGGACCGAGGAAAAGCAGATTTCCTACCGGCCGCCCAGGGGCGTTCAATCCGGCCTGGAACATCTGATAAATTTCGACTACCTTGTCAACGGCCGCGTCCTGGCCGACAATCTTGCGGCGTAGGCCGCCTTCGAAATCCTTAGCGTCTGAGCTCCGGCGGCTAGGATCAAGAACTGTGCTGGCTATGGTCTTCATGGCTTTCTACTTGTTTGTCCCTTTCTCACAGCGAGGCTGTTACTCTAACGCTCTAAAAAAGTGACAAAATTTGTCACCTTCCAGACCAGCTTTCAATCAGCAGTAGAGCAAACAACTCGCCAACTCTCAGTAAGCCCAAACTTTGCTTACTACAAGACTTAGATGCCACAGCTCCCTCGTGGGAGACACTTACATTACCAAGTGAGATCGTGTAAAGGGAAATGTTTTGCGCAGGGAGGAAGAAACCGGGTTTTTGGGGATTCGGCTCCTGCCATCAGGTGTTTGCTGTGCATTGCTCTTCCCGTCCGAGAAAGCTCATTTCCCGCCGACCGTGACCACCCGTAACTGGCCAGCGGATTTCTCCGTAAGTAGCATCGAAACAATGATGTCTCTGGAGAAAAACTTGCGCCGGCACACGTCAAAATTACTCATCACCGCTCTTTGCTTCGCCGTCAGCTTCGGGATAATAGAATTCCGGACGATTAGGGCTGCAGCGCAGGCCCCGCAGCTGGTTCCTGCAAGCGCGACTCTTGGCAGCCCATCAGTACCGCTGCCGAGACTGCCGCTGCCGGGGACCGCTCTCTACGAAACTCATCGCGGGGATACAGTCATTTCTGTAGCCCGGCACTATCTGTCGCAGACTTCCTATCTCACTTCGTCGGATTTGGCAGGGGCAATCCGCGGCTCGAACCCAGACGTGCACGGGACGTTCCTGAAATCTGGACAGCAACTTACAATTCCTGGAATTATTCCCGCTCCCATAGCCGAAAAAGCGGTTGCCGTTCCTAAAGATTTCGAAGTACGTGCCATCTATCTCACCGGATTAATGGCAGGTAGCGACCACGGAATGAAAATCGTGCGCCGCTGGCACGATGCCGGCGGAAACGCCGTGGTCTTCGATATTAAAGACAGTGACGGTACCGTAAATATTCCCTTTGAGCATCCTCTGCTAGGCGCCCACAAAACCTACATCCGCGATGTGCCTAAGTACACTCATTTCCTCCATGCCCAGGGAATGCACGCCATCGCGCGAATTGCCATCTTCCGCGACGAGCGCCTGGTGGTTGCCCATCCCGAGCTGGCTGTGAAGTCTAAGAAAAGTGGCCAGCCCTGGCGCGAGAATGGCAAGCTGGTCTGGACCGATCCCTCGCGGATTGAGGTTCAGGAGTACGACATAGCCCTGGCCCAGGCCGCGATCGCCGGCGGGGCTGATGAAATCCAGTTCGATTACGTGCGCTTTCCCGCAGAAGGCGAACAAAAAGATGCTGGTTTTTCATATCAGAAATCACATCCGGAGTGGCAGCGATCTGATGTTATCGCCGATTTCCTGCGTCGCTCCTACACGGCCATCCACCCCCGAGGCGTGCTGCTCTCGCTCGACGTCTTCGGCGTAATGGCGTGGCAACGTCCCGTCGACCTGGCCCACACCGGGCAGGATATTGTGCGCATGGCGAAGTACTGCGATGTGCTCTCTCCGATGATTTATCCGTCGCACTTCTTTGGCATGGACAACATTGCCCGGCCGGGAGACGCGCCAGAGCACTTTATCGGTGAATCCATGGACCGCTTTGAGCTGATCACCAAGGGTAGCGGCGTGGTTATTCGTCCCTGGCTGCAGGCGTTCGCATGGCGGACGAAGACCTATTCTCCGAAATATATTGAAGTGCAGGTGCTGACGGCGAAGAACAAGGGCGGAGTCGGATTTCTCTTCTGGAATGCCAACAACAACTATGAGAAGCCTTATGCGGCAATGCCGGAGATGAAAGCGGCCAAAGGGCAATATTTTCGCGGGGACGAGTTGCCACCCGTGCTGAAAGCGCAATTGGAACCTCCAGTTCAACACTGACCCCAACGTGGTTACCCCACCCTGGTCGCCGCTCTTGCGGCAAGGCCTGCTTTGAGCGAAGTGGAAGGAGTGGGAATTTGACTTCCGCAACTCCCCAAACCCCACCCTCTGATAACTAACCCCGATGTAATCCTGTGCTAGCATCGGCACCAGAAGGCCATCCTCAGATGCCAGAAATCCGGCCAATCTGTCTCTCTGTTCTCGTGTTCTGCGCAAGCCTCACCGCTCACGCTGCCGACCAGCACTGGCTTCGTATCAGCTCCGACCACTTCATTGTCCTTACCGATGCGAACCAGAAGAAAGGTCATGAGATCGCCGCACGGTTCGAGCAAATGCGCGCCGTGTTCGGGGAACTGCTCATGCGCAAGCAGGTCCGCATGGGAGAGCCTATAGAGATCATTGCCGTCTCCGATCCGGCGAGGTACTCCCAACTCGCGCCGCTCATTAACGGACAGCCGCTCACCGCTCCTGGTTTTTACCTCTCCGGCGAGGACCAGGTTTTTATTGTGCTCAACGCTTCTGATCCCGACTGCTGGCGCGCCATCGAGCACCCGCTGGCTCATTATTTTCTGGACTATAACTATCCGCCAACACAGCCGTGGTTTGACGAAGGTGTTGCGGAGTATTTTGCATCGCTGTATTTCACACCACTGAAAACCGAGTTGGGCGGTGATCCAGGGCGCGCGCCTCGGCAGGACACGAGGTTACAGCCCACTGACAACGCTTCCCCGTCGCGCATGAACAGCGTCGGTCCACAGCCCCTGGGCGAAATTCTCGATCACGCATCCTGGATGAATCTCACCGACCTGCTGCAGTCGAAGAACCACGTCGGCAGCGGCGAAGCCCCGCCTGACCAACTGTTCGCCGCGCAGTCATGGATCCTGGTGCACTATTTAATCAGCCAGAACAAGCTCTCTGAAACCGGAACCTATTTCGGCTTGGTTGAGCTCCAGAATCTCCCAGTAGCGCAAGCCGTCGAGCAAGCCTTTGGAATGCCCATCGCGCAGCTTGACAGCGCTGTCAAAAATTACTTTCATGCTTTGAAACTTGCTCCCGCTTCACCATCGCCAAGCACGCTGCCAAACAAACCTGCCATCCCTGAGCGGCTCAACGAATCAGCTGTGCCATTTTCCATCGACGAGGTGAGCACCACCGCAAACCAGGTTCCCCTGGCAGAAGCCACAGCGCTGGTAGATGAAATGAAGCTGCGTATCCCTGAGCGCCGGGAGCAGGCAACTCAAGAACTGGAACAACTGGCTTCCGATGAGCGGACCGACACCGTGGTCTCACACCGTGCGCTTGCCTGGGCGCACATTCAAAAGGGAGAGACGAAAGAAGCCTTCGAAGAACTGAATTCTGCCGTGCAGATCAGTTCTTCCGATCCCTGGAGCCGCTTCGGTCTGGCGCTGGCCAGCTATCATTCCGGCGAAAAAGGCGCGAAAATTCAGGGCCTCGCCAACATGATGGAGAGTCTCCACATTGTGATCGACCGCTTTCCCGAGTTTGCTGAGGCCTACAACATGCTCGGCTGGGCGCGACTGGCCGGAGGCGGCGCCAACGCGGCTGTAGAAAGTATGAAGATGGCGGTGCAGCTCAGCCCCCGCAATGAGCAATATCAGTTGCGTTTTGCGGAGGCCTACCTCGCTGCCAGGAAGTGGGACAACGCCAACGCCTTGCTGGATCGGCTGGCAGCCAGTCAGGACGCCAGCATTTCAGCGTCGGCGAAAAAAGATTTGCACGACCTGCCATACCTCAAGCGATTCGGTATTCCCCCACAGGAGGACTCACCGCCAAAGCAAGAGGCGAGTTCGGGAGTGCCAGGAAAAACGGCGACACATGATAAGGTAAAAAGTGACACAGGGCATGAAGACGAACCAAGCTCGGCAGATGACAATCCAGAGATTCGAGTCACGCAAGGTCCCGCCGCGCCTCAAATCGACAAGCGGCCGATAAAGTTCCTGAAAGCGAAACTGCTCTCAGTCGATTGTTCGCAAGCGCCCTCCGCCACATTGCTGGTGTCAAAAGGCGCGACCACCTTAAAGCTGCGCACACCGGACTACAAATCGCTGGTCGTCATGGGGGCCGATAAATTCTCCTGTGAGTGGACGAACCGGCCAGTCAGCGTGAACTACCGCGCGGATGCGAAAGGTGGCGGCGACTTGGTATCGGTTGAGGTGCAGTAGGCGGATGAAGCGCCGTGCTGCATTGCTTGCCGGTAATGTTGACTGGTCGGACAACAATGTGGGGAGCTAAGGCAATTGCTATCGGCATCCGCGATGCACTTGCAAACGTAGATCACTCAGATCCCTTGCCGGCCCACAGTGGCCCCCCCAAATAGGCCGCATGGTATCAACCGAAGTGAGCTCGAAAAACGAAACTAGAAAAGAATGGCCAAGCCCTCCGTGCTCATAGTGCACGAAACATTTGTTCCCTGAGACGCCTGCAAAGATCAGGCGTTTCCTAGGCAGGCTCGTGTCCCGAATAAAGTCCGTCGCTTCAAACCTCTGGCCAGGATTTGCCATAACCAGCCGCGAACCTCCGGCCTCCGTAAACGCCTGCCGAACTGGGTGGGGCAGGGAATTCACATCTTTGATGAGTGCAAAATCTCCTTCCAGGAATTGCCGGACCGTTGGATCCGGCGCTGACGTGCTCTCATAGGAAATTAGGGGAGATTCGCCCAACGGCTCGGTGCTACCCCGCCAAGGGTGGAAGGCTAGAGTACCTAACATCACGAGCAAGAGTAGGCAAACGATAACCAGGGCGGATTTGCGGGTTATTGACACAATCACAAGTGTCTGCGCTTTTTGATCATATGAAACCCACACAGTTCAGTCCAACGAAAACTCTTGGTCGAGCTAGTCACCTGAAAATAATCACCTTTCTTCGATTTCCCCTTGACACATCCAACAAATTCCATACACTAGTAGTGAATAGTTATTCATCGTAATGAATATTTATCCATGAGCAAGCTGTCACGCCATAAAGTCATCCTCGATCTGCTGGACCAAGCCTCTATCGCCAGCCAGGAGGAGCTGCAACGTCTGTTGCATAAGCGCGGCTTTGACGCCGGACAGGCCACGCTGTCTCGTGACATTCGCGAGCTGGGTTTGGTCAAGACCGTCGAAGGATATGCGCTGCCGGGCAGGGAAGTGGCCGGTGAGAGTGATCTCCCGTCGGTGTCGCGCATGGTGCGCGAATTTGTCACCAGTGTGCGTGCGGCGCAGAACCTGCTTGTCACCAAGACCAGCGTTGGCAGTGCGCAACCCGTGGCTGCTGCCCTCGATGGCGAGAACTGGCCGGAGGCGCTCGGAACCATTGCCGGCGATGACACTATTCTGATCGTCTGTCCCGACAAACGCGCGGCCGGACGACTGGCAGACCGCATTCAAGGATTGCTTGCTTAATGGCCGCGAAGCTCAAAGTCGCAGTGTTGGGTGCAACCGGCTATTCCGGGATGGAACTGACCCGGATCTTGCTCCGCCATCCGCGGGTGCAAAAGCCTGTGCTATTGCGGAGGAGAGAAGTTTCTGACGAAGTTTTTGACAATGACAATAGCGAACAGAGGGTGCCCCAGCCGTTGCGCTTTTCGAAGGGTGGGAACTCCGAAAGCCAGGCTGTGAACCTTGCCGACATCTTTCCCACTCTCTCCGGCAACGGTAGCTATCCACTGCAGCCGCTTTCCTGGAGTTCTCTGAAGCAACAAGGCATCGATCTCCTGTTCCTAGCGACTCCGCACGAAGCTTCGCGCGAACTGGTTCCGGAGGCAGTCGCGCGCGGCATGCGTGTCGTCGATCTAAGTGGAGCCTGGCGGCTGAAGCAGGCCCGGCATAGGGCCATTTACAAATTCAAAGATGAAGATTCGCTGACCGCAACCGAGCTTACAGCAAAGGCCGTTTACGGTTTACCAGAGTTGAACAGTGACAAGATTCCTTCAGCAACTGTGGTCGCTAATCCCGGCTGTTACGCGACCTCAATCATCCTCGCCCTAGCGCCGCTTCTGAAGGCTGGCCTTGCGAATCGCGACAAGGGCATTGTTGCGGATTCGAAATCCGGCGTTTCTGGCGCGGGAAAGGAGCCGACTTCGCGCACTCATTTCGTTTCGGTCGCCGACAATCTCTCAGCTTATGGCGTCTTCACCCATCGGCATCTGGGTGAGATCGCAGAGCAACTGCAGATCAGCACCAGTGAAATCACTTTCACCCCACACCTGTTGCCGATCCCGCGCGGGATCCTCTCCACTGTCTACGTGCACCTGACGCAACCGTCGCCGGCCGAGCAGATCGAAGCCTGCTATCGCGAATTCTACAAAGGGCGCCGTTTCGTGCGCATTTTTCAAACGCCAAAGCTGCCGGAGATCCAGTTCTCTCTGAATACGAACTATTGCGATATCGGATTTTGCCTGGCGCCGGATCGTCAGCGGCTGGTGATCATCTCCTGCGAAGACAACTTGATCAAAGGCGCTGCGGGACAAGCCGTGCAGAACATGAATTTGATGTACGGCTGGCCGGAAGAAGAGGGGTTGCTGTGAAAATCGTCATCAAGATCGGCGGTGCGGCGCTCGAAGACGAACACCTGTTGCACAACTGCGCGCGTGCGGTGGTCGAGATGGCGAAGGACGGTCACCGCGTGGCTGTGGTCCACGGCGGCGGCACCGCCCTGACTCGCACCCTCAAACTGCTGGGCAAAACCAGCGACTTCATTAATGGGCTGCGAATCACCGATGCCGAAACACGCGACGTCGCATTAATGGTTCTGGCGGGCATGGTGAATAAGAAAGTTGTGGCCGCAATCGTTCGCGCCGGCCTGCCTGCAGTCGGTTTTTGCGGTGGCGACGGCATGACATTCCGCGCGCGAAAGAAACAGACGCCAGGTTATGACCTCGGTTTCGTTGGCGAAATCTGTTCGGTTGAGCCGCGTTGGTTTGAGGCCATCTGGAATGAAGGCGGCATTCCGGTGCTCTCGTCACTTGCCCTTGGATCTGACGGCGAATACTACAACGTTAACGCCGATCAGATGGCGTCTGCCTGTGCGATCGCGTGTCGCGCCGACACGTTGATTTTCCTGACCGATGTGCCCGGCGTGAAAGATGCCGCTGGCTCAGTAATGCCCTGGCTCACCACCCGGCAGATGCCGGCGTTGATCGCAGAGTCTGTAATTGCCGGCGGCATGTTGCCTAAACTTGAGGCCTGCAGCAATGCCTTACGACGCGGTGTCGGGCGCGTCCGCATCCTGCCGGCTACGCAAGCCGAAGCGCTTCCGCAATTCTATTTTCAAAAGCTCGAGTGCGGCACGGAGGTCATTGGAGCATGACTCTTGCCTCCATAATTCGCGCTGAGCGCAAGCTGTTGTTGCCAACCTACGACCGCCAGCAGGTGTTGTTTACTCGAGGTCGTGGCGTGTATCTGTGGGATTCAACCGGAAAGCGCTATCTGGATTTCGTCAGCGGAATAGGCGTAAATGCCTTGGGTCACGCGCATCCTGCCGTCCAAAAAGCGCTGAAGCAGCAAGCCGGAAAACTGATTCACACGTCGAATCTCTTCTATCACGAATACCAGGCCGAACTGGCGAAGCGACTGACGAAAATCTCCGGGCTCGACCGCGCGTTCTTCTGTAACAGCGGAACTGAAGCCTGGGAAGGCGCCCTCAAGCTGGCCCGCGCCTACGCCCGCGCCAACAACAATAATGGCCATAAAGCAAAATGGCGTCTGCTGGCCCTCGAGAATTCCTTTCACGGGCGCACCTTCGGATCGCTTGCCACTACCGGCCAGGAAAAGTATCGGCACCCCTTTGCGCCGCTGGTTCCGGGCGTGAATTTCGTCGCTTTCAATGATGTAAGCGATCTCAAGCGTCAGTTCGACGGTAGTGTCTGCGCTCTCTGTCTCGAAACCATTCAGGGCGAAGGCGGAATCAATGCCGTCAGCCCCGAATTCCTGCGGACTGCGAGGGAGCTGACGCAGAAATCCGGCGCTCTGCTCATCCTTGACGAAATTCAGTGCGGACTCGGTCGCACCGGCAAATATTTTGCTTATCAGCATTACGGAATTACGCCGGACATTGTGACCGTGGCGAAGCCATTGGCAGCAGGCTTACCGCTGGGCGCGCTGCTCACCACCCACCGCGTCGCCAGCGGCATGCATCCAGGAATGCACGGCACGACTTTTGGCGGCGGCCCGCTCGCCTGTACTGTCGCGATTGAATTTCTGCGCGTGCTGGATGGACTGCTGATACACGTCGCGGAATTAGGCTGGTACTTCCTGACCCTGTTGCGTTCGCTTCAGGCGAAGCATTCCTGCGTGAAAGAAGTTCGGGGTATCGGGCTGATGCTCGCGCTCGATCTCAATTCTGCAGATGTAGCCAAAGCAGCCGTCACCGAATTGCTGCGAAAAGGAATCTTGATCAATCGTACTCACGAAACCGTGCTGCGTTTTCTGCCACCGTACATCATTGAGAAACGGCACGTAGATGAAGTGATCAACGCGCTCGACGGTGCTCTTAGCGCCCACGAGAACAACAGCCATAAAAAGCAAAGAGGAAACAAAACGCGCAGGCGCTAAGGCCTGTTGGCAATACACGAACGAAGGGAGCCACTGAATTGCGAAGCCAATCATATGCCACCGAGGTGGCCGCGCCACTAATAGCGCCGGCATTTCCCGGCCGCGACCTGGTTTCAATCCGCGATCTCTCACCCAGCCACGTCGAGTCTCTGTTTCATCTCGCCAGCCTGGTCAAGGCCCGCCCTCAGGATTTTCGCGCCGCACTCGCCGGAAAACACATTGCGATGTTCTTCGAAAAACCCTCGCTGCGGACTCGGCTCACGTTTGAAGCCGGTATTGCTGGCCTTGGCGGCTCGGTGTCATTCGTGGACCAAAGACACGAACGCCTGGATGCGCGCGAAACCCTAAGCGACATCGCCCATAATCTCGAAAGATGGGTCAGCGGAATCGTTCTTCGAACCTTCGACCACGAAACCGTCGAAGGCATGGCTGAACACGCGTGTGTGCCGGTGATTAACGCTTTGAGTGAAGTCGAACATCCCTGCCAGGCCCTGGCCGATTACTTCACCCTGCAGGAAAGGTTTGGCAGCCTGAACAAAGTCTGCCTGGCTTATGTTGGCGACGGCAACAACGTAATGCACTCGCTGCTGTTGACGGCCGCGTTGCTGGGATCAAAAATTCGCATTGCCACGCCCAAAGGCTACGGTCCCAAGCCGGACATCCTGGCTGATGCGCGGGATATAGCAAAGAAAACTGGAGCCATCATCGAACTGATGACCGATCCGTGCAAAGCCGTTCGCGACGCCGACGCGGTTTACACCGATGCCTGGATCAGCATGGGTCACGAGCACGAGAGCGATCAGCGGGCAAAAATATTCCCGCCTTATCAAGTCAAGGCTGAGCTTATGGCCATTGCCGCGCCGCATGCCGTATTCATGCACTGCTTGCCTGCGCATCGCAATGAGGAAGCTACCGATGAGGTGATCGATTCCCTGCAGTCCATCGTCTTCGATCAGGCGGAGAATCGCATGCACGTGCAAAAGGCTGTATTAATGATGCTGGTTGGCGGCAACGGCCGTCTTCCGCTGAGGAGCGCCCATGCCTGAAAAAGTTGTGCTCGCCTACTCCGGAGGCCTCGACACCTCCATCATCATTCCCTGGCTGAAGGAAAACTATTCCTATGACGTGATCGCGATGGTCGCTGACGTGGGTCAAGCAGACGACCTGGACGCCGTCATTGAAAAGGCCTACAAGACCGGCGCCAGCAAGGTTGTGGTCGAGGACCTCCGCGAAGAATTCCTGACCCAATACGTCTTTCCAGCGCTGAAAGCCGGAGCGGTGTACGAGCACAAATACTTGCTTGGCACCTCGCTTGCGCGTCCCGTGATTGCCAGGCATCAGGTCGAAGTCGCTCAACGCGAGGGTGCAACTGCAGTCGCCCACGGGTGCACCGGAAAAGGCAATGATCAGGTCCGCTTTGAACTTACCTATCAGGCGCTGGCCCCGGAGTTGAAAATGATTGCTCCGTGGCGTGAATGGCAGTTGAAGTCCCGTGAAGACTGCCTCGACTATGCACAGGCGCACGGTATTCCTGTCGCAGCCAGCCGCGAAAAAATCCATAGTCGCGACCGAAATCTGTGGCATATAAGCCACGAGGGTGGCGAGCTCGAAGACGCGGCCAACGCCCCCTTTGCGAGTACATGGCAAATCACCAAGTCGCCGCAGGAGGCACCCGACCGTGAAGAGCAGGTGCAGATCGACTTTGAGAAAGGCATACCCACAGGCGTCAACGGAATGCAGATTGGGCCGGTGTCGCTCCTTGAACTGCTGAACGAGATCGGTGGCCGCAACGCGATTGGCCGGGTCGACATTGTCGAGAACCGCTTCGTTGGAATCAAGTCGCGCGGATGCTACGAAACTCCTGGTGGAACGTTGCTGATTGCAGCTCATCGTGAACTCGAGGCTTTGTGCTGCGAGCGCGACGTGATGCACTTCAAACAGCACATTGCCCTCAAGTACGCAGAACTTGTGTACTACGGACTGTGGTTCACGCCCTTACGCGAGGCGCTGGATGCCTTTGTCGAGAGCACACAGAAAGAAGTCACCGGCACGGTCACGCTTTCGCTTTACAAGGGAAACGTCGCAGTCGTGAACAGGGAATCGGAGCATTCGCTTTATCGTACAGATTTATCTTCCTTCACCATGGGCGATAGTTACGATCAAAAAGATGCAGCGGGATTTATTCGGATTCTAGGCCTGCCCTCCCGCTCAAGGGCGATTAAGATGCAAGCCAAGCCTCCAACGATGGAGGTGTCGAAGACGTTGCAGGGAAGAGAAGAGGTCGCGCAATGAAAATGTGGTCGGGCCGCTTCCGCCAGCCGCTCGATCCCGCTTTCGAGAGCTGGCAACGGTCGTTCGGGTTTGACTGCGGACTGCTCGAATGCGAGCTGCAAGCCAGTGCTGCGCACGCACGCGCTCTCGAAAAGTGCGGTGTGCTTTCCGCTGACGAACTCAAATCCGTGCTGCAGGGATTGAACCAGATCGGCCGCCAGGCGAATTCGTCACCAGGGTTCTTCGACGATCCGGAAGCTGAAGATGTGCATCACTTCGTCGAGAAGCAACTGGTCAAATTTATCGGGGATGCAGGGTACAAGCTCCACAGTGGCCGCAGCCGCAATGAGCAGATCGCGACCGATTTGCGCCTGTATGTGCGGGCAGCGTGCGACGAAGTTAGCCAGGCGCTCTCTACCGCAGTAACCGCGTTTCTGGATCGCGCCGAACAAGCTGGAGTGGCCGCTATGCCGGCTTACACTCACATGCAGCGCGCCGAGCCGGTCTTAGTCGCGCACTGGCTGCTGGCTTACGTCGAAATGTTTTTCCGGGATGCTGATCGAGTCGCTGATTGCCGCAAACGTGCCAACTTGTGTCCGCTGGGCTCTGGCGCAGTGGCCGGGTCGACGTTGCCGCTCGATCGCGAACTAATGTCCACGGAGCTGGGTTTCTCCGCCACCACTTCCAACAGTATCGACGCAACTAGCGATCGCGATTTTGCTCTCGAATTCGTCAACGCTCTCTCCCTGCTCGCAGTCCACTTTAGCCGCTGGGCCGAGGAGATGCTGCTGTTCGCGTCTCAGGAGTATGGCTTCCTGCGCTTGCCCGAAACCTATTCGACCGGCAGCAGCGCTATGCCGCAGAAGATGAACGGCGACTTGCTCGAAATCACTCGTGCCAAAGCCGCACGCGTCATCGGAGATGCAACCTCGCTTCTGGTCGCGACCAAAGGCCTTCCCCTCGCCTACAACAAAGATCTGCAGGAAACGCAGGAGCCGGTCTTTCACGCAACTGAAACCATCGTTGGTTTGCTTCCTTTGGTCACCGGATGGTTGCAATCGGTTGAGTTCAAATTCGATCGCATGCACGCCGCCGCCGAAACCGGATACATGAATGCCTTCGCAGCCGCGACTTACCTCGCACGAAAAGGCGTGCCCTTCCGGATTGCTCACGAACTGGTCGGCAAAGCAGTGCGCCTGGCATTAGAAAAGAAATGCGAATTGCAGGACCTTCCGCTCGAAAGCTTGCAAGCCATCGATTCACATTTCGCGCCCGACTTCTATGTCTTCGTGAAACTCGAAAATGTGCTCGCCATTCATGACGTGCCTGGGGGAACCGCACCCGTGCGGGTAAAGGAAGCCATCGCATTCGCCCGCAAAAAAATCAGTTCCGCTCGCGAGGAGGCCCATGCACACGCGTGAAGCCTTGCTGCCTGACGCAGAATCCATTCACCGATTGATTTCGTCGTACTCAACCGACGGCACCCTCCTGCCGCGCAGCTTGGCGGAAATTTGCGAGAACGTCCGCGACTTCATCGTGCTCGAGGAAGCGGGACAGCTCATCGGCTGTGGCGCGCTGCATCTGTATGGCCCTCACCTGGCAGAGATTCGCTCCATTACCGTGCATCGTGCATGGCAAAAACGCGGTGGCGGAGAGCTGTTAGTGCAGTCGCTCATGTCGCAGGCACACAAACATCAGGTGAGTTGCATCTGTCTTTTCACCCGCAGCCCGCAGTTTTTCGCGAAGCTTGGCTTCGACGCCGCTCAACGCGAGGACCTGCCTGACAAAATCAACAAGGACTGCTGCGTCTGCCCGCGCTATCACTGCTGTGATGAAGTCGCCATGGTCAAAGGCGAAATCCCGCGCTTCGCGATTCTCCCTGAGGCTGCAAGTTGGCTGGTCAAACTTCCGGTATGAACCAGCCGGGCCCGATCTTTCTTCCGCTAGGGTTCAAATTTTCCGCCCTCACCGCTGGGATCAAGTCCAGCCGCAAGCCGGATCTTGCTCTCATACTTGCACCGCCAGGGGCCACAGCAGCCGCTTTATTCACCACAAACCTTGTTAAAGCCGCGCCGGTGACAGCTGGCCGTGAGGCGCTTGCCAGGGGCCGCGGGCGCATTCGAGCCGTCATCGTAAATTCTGGAAATGCGAACTGCGCTACCGGACTCGCGGGCCGGCGTGCCTGCAATTCAGTTTGTCAGAAGGCAGCGCGGCTCCTGAATATTCGCGCCTCCGAGATATTCCCCTCATCGACCGGAGTCATCGGCGTGCCGCTACCGTCGCAAAAAATTAGGGCCAAATTGCCGGCCCTGATCTCTGCTGCCGCTGCATCTACCGACCATCTGCGCAGCTTTGCCGATGCCATTCTCACCACTGACTCCCGTCCCAAACTGGCCAGCCTTTCGCTGCAAAATGGCAGTGCATCAATTACCGGCATCGCCAAAGGTTCGGGCATGATCCATCCTCAGCTCGCTACCATGTTGGTCTACTTGCTCACCGATGTTTCCGCGTCGCCAATGGAGTTGAAAACCGCGCTGCGCAAAGCCTGCGCTGACACCTTCAATGTAATCTCCGTCGACGGCGACACCTCCACCAATGACACGGTTCTACTGCTTGCTTCGGGTGAGAGTCGTGTCGCATTTCGCAGCGTTCGCAACCAATTTGAAACCGCCTTGCTCGAGGTTTGCCGTTCGCTCGCGGAACAGATCGTGGCTGATGGCGAAGGAGCGCAGCATGTCATCCGCCTGAGGATCGAACGGGCCAAGACGCGGGCCGAGGCCCTGCAGGTGGCGCGTACCGTCGCCCACTCTTTGCTTGTAAAGACCGCCTGGGCTGGCGCTGATCCCAACTGGGGAAGGATTCCGCAGCCGTGGGCAGAAGCGGAATCAAAATCGACCCGGGAAGAGTAAGCGTTCTAATCGGTGATCAAGCGGTGTGCCGCAACGGAGTCGCGTGCAAATTCGACGAGCAGCGCGCCCATAAGGAACTTTCGAAAGCTGAGTCCCGCGTCATCGTGCGGCTGGGAAGAGGGAAGTGTTCGCTGGAATTTCTGACAACAGATCTCACTTCCGAATATGTCAGGATCAACGCGGAGTATTCGACTTGAGCTCTCTGGCTCTTACAAGATTATTTAACAGGCCGTGCACGCCATTTGCGGCGGCAGATTCCCGCCAGGCCGAGCAGTCCGGTTCCCAGGAGCGCCAGTGAACCCGGTTCCGGCGTCAGGACGACACTTCCAGACACCATTCCCGACGGGGTGATCACCAGCTGAACCGACTGAAAACCATTCCCAGGCGATACGCTAAGCAGGATAAATCCCGCAATGGTGTTGACTGAGCCATTACCAAACGTGCCCTGGAATAGCATCTGCGAGCTGTTGTTTAGGACTTGGACCGTCCCTCCGGAAAAACTGAAGCATCCTGCTCCGCAGCCCACCAGATTGTCGGTCGTGATGGTTACCGTGCCCAGCGATGAATTCAGTTGGTCACTGATGGAAAACGGCTGCCCGTCAGTAGGAGCTCCGGAAAAGCTTGCCGTCGACCCCAGCTGACCGCCGTTTGAAAGATCCATGCTACTGGCGAGAGCTGCCGAGGGTACTGCTAGAACTAACAAAGTTAGGGTTAGGAGTCGCGTCATTTGAAATCTCCTGACGTCTTCTCGACTTAATCGGTACTCCAAGTGACTAAAAGCCCCGCCATTTTCGACGGGGCTTTTGAGGCAAGTGTTATGTTGGTTAAAGCTGTTCGAACTATGCGTGCAATCTGCGACGAACCATCCCAGCCAAACCAACCAAGCCGGTGCCAAGCAAGCCCAATGTGCCGGGTTCAGGAACCGTCGTCACCACGTTGGTGCTTCCTGTCCAACATGAGACGCCTTCAGGGCAGGTTCCCGCAAAATGGAGCACCCCTGCCGTAGCAATTCCACTCGTCAGGTTCCCCAAAATGCCTAGAGAGCTGCCGGAGGTGAAACTGATGATATCTGTTGCACCGGTTTGGAAAGTCCCGGTGAAAATCACTGCGTTGCTGGCATCCCTCACTGTGACGGTGCTACCGCTGCCGATGTCGAAGCAGCCGCTGCCACAAGAAGCTCCTACATTCATCGAAAATATAACGCTACCTGCGGTGAACGCACCACCTTCGATCGCCAGTGAGCCAGTAAAGCTCAAGGTAAAGCTACCACCCGTTGTAACGCTTCCGGTGAGAGTTGCCGGGTTGCTAGCAGTTGCAACCGAGGCAAAATCAACCGTTGTTGCTAGTGCTGCCGAGGGCAGCGCCAGAAGTACCAACAAAACTACTCGTCTCATATTTGCTCCTCCGTATCCAGCGTTGCTGTTCTTGGGGGAACTTTCTAAATACCCTTTTGTGAAGACCTTGTAGGCTCTGCGGTAGCCAATCTTCAACAATGTTCAAGTCGCAAACTTAGCACTAGCTCCTGTGCACATGCATTACCAAAGTAGGTTACCGTCACGAATGAAGAAAATAAAGGGCTAATTGGTTCCTTATGTCAGCTCGAGAAACGTAAGTTGCGCAAACTGCTGCACAAATAGTTATTTCACAGAGGAGAGTTCCTCTCGTTTTCTGTAACACTAACAGAAATCCCTGCCGTTGGCGGCAGGGATTTCTGAGACGAGTAAACCTTGGTGGCGAACGTTGATCTTACGCTAGATGCTTAACCTGCGGCGGACAACACCCGCGAGGCCGAGCAATCCAGTACTTAGTAACGCTAGAGTACCAGGTTCAGGAACCGCTGCTTGTACGTCAGCGCTACCAGTCCAGCAGGTCACTCCCTCGCCGGCATCACATTGCGCCTGACTGAGAACGCCCGCACTGGCGATGCCGTTGGTCAAGTTCCCCAAAATACCGAGCGAGGAGCCTGAAAAGGTTACCTTGTCACTCGGGCCAGGCGCGAAAGTTCCAGTGAAAATAACTGTGTTGCTGGCGTCCATCACTGTGACTGTGCTCCCGCTAGCGATATCAAAACACCCGCTGCCACAGGAAGCTCCCACATTGATGGAAAATGTGATGCTACCTGCAGTGAATGGAGTACCGTCGATTGATAATGAGCCGGTAAAGATCAGGGTGAAGCTACCACCGCTTGTAACGCTTCCGGTAAGAGTTGCCGGGTTGCTGGCAGTTGCAACCGAGGCAAAATCAACTGTCGTGGCCAGTGCCGCAGTGGGCAGCGCTAGCGCCAATAATGCCAACAAAAATACTCGTCTCATATTTTCTCCTCCGAATCCTAAACTTGCTGGGATTTTCACCGTGGGGACCTAACTGGCCTCTGCGCAGGGACCGGTCTCCAACAACTCACACGCACAGATAGAGTGCCACTTGCAGATTGGTTACCAAAGTAGGTGACCTTTGGTTCTGTTGAAAACATGTAACTTACGCGTTATCTACGGAGCGCATCCGAGGGCGGTTATGCAAACCAGTGCACATTAATTGTGAATATCGTAAGCTGCTGCTCAATGTGAAATCAAATACTTGAGAGTGGAGCCCTACTGTAGGCTTTCCAGGTACTCGATCAACTGCTCAAGATCATCCTGCTTCAACTCGACCTTCGGCATCCCCCCGGTAAGCATGGCTGGCGTTGGAGACCTCAAGAGTGACTCTATCTTCCGTTTATCATATTTTTTCCCAATTCCCACCAGGCGGGGACCAATTCCCCCACCTACCCCTGCGTCGCCGTGGCATGCGTTGCATCCCTGAGCCACGAACAGACTGGCGCCCTCGGCATTCGCTGGCGGTGGCTGCGAGGCCGCCGCCCCAGCCAGCACCACTTCCGGCTCAAACCGCTCCTTCATGAAGGCCTCTTCCGCCTCATGCTGCTTGTGAAGTTGAGCGGAGACGCTGGGATCCTTCCTGTCCTCACGCCGGCTCTGCAGCCCAAAAAAGCCCAGCGCCAGGAACACCAGCACGAATACCCCTACGCTTATCGGACGCTTCCAGGGACGCCGCTCCAGACTGCGGTCGAAAAAAGGCAGCCCCACCAGCAGCAGCCCAAGAACCCCCGGAATGATCAGAATCCCAATCACCGCGACCGACGGCTTCCAGTACTTCAAATACTGAAAGACCGGAACGTAATACCACTCCGGCCGGGGAAGAAAAAGAGTGTCCGAAGGGTCAGCCTTGGGGCCCAGCACAACCGGCAGCCGCCAGGCAAAAAATCCCAGGGCGACAATGATCAGCAGGGCGAAGCCCATGTCCATGACCAACTGTTTCGGATAGAACGTCTCCGTGGGTAGGCGCGGCTCGACCGGATCGGCACTGGCCGGTCCCGCCGCTCCCGCTTTGCGGAACAAATAAATATGTTGCGCCACAAAAAACAGGATCAGCGCGGGAATGATGAAAACATGCAGAACAAAGAAGCGCGATAAAGTCAGCGTCCCCATCTCGGTGCCGCCGCGCAGCAATCGCTTCAGCCCGTTGCCGATCACTGGAACTTCGCTGAAGATGTTCGTCCCCACCGTGGTCGCGAAGTATGCCTTCTGGTCCCAGGGCAGCAGGTATCCGGTGAAGGCCATGCCCAGCATCAGCGCGAACAGAATGCACCCGACCAGCCAGAGCAATTCACGCCGTCCCTTGTAGGACCCGTACATGAATGTCTGAATAAGGTGCAGCAAAAGCACGATTACGATAGCGCTCGATCCGTAGGCGTGAATACTACGCAGGAAAGAGCCCGCCGAAACTTCCTTGGTGATGTAAGCAACCGTGGTGTGGGCGTGGTCAGCCGAGGGAACATAGTACATCGCCAGGAAAACGCCGGTCACAACCTGGGAGACGAAGAGAAACAGAAGTCCGGACCCGAACACGTACGCGAGCTTCGCGCCTCCAGGGACGGGTTCGTCTAGCGCGTGATGCAGCAGTGAATTCAGTCCAGTGCGGCTTTCGTTCCAGTGCACCAGCCGTGCAATCTGGCCTTCGCCCGCCTTGCTCGTTCCCTCGGACTTCACGCGATCACTTCCTTATTCGAAGTGAGCTGGCGGAAGAACTCATACTGGATCTTGACCACGCCATCCTCAACTTTCAGAGGTAGCGAATCCATATTTCGGGGCGGAGGACCGGAGACCAGTTTTCCGCTGCTGTCAAAAGTTCCTTTATGACATGGGCAGATGAATTGGTTCTGATCTTCCACCCAGGGCAGGGTGCATCCCAGATGCGGACACACTGCCGACAACACGGCGACCTGCCCGGCCGCATCTTTTACGACGTAAACCGGCTTTTCGAGCACAGTGCGCCGCCAGCCGTCGCGCTGCTCGAACTGCACCAGCTTTTTCACCGGCGCGGAGTTCGCCTGAAATTCGTCGACCTTTCCTACCTCCGTCCAGGATTTCTCTGTGGTGCTGGTCAGAATGGGATGCAGAACAAAGCGGATCACCGGCACCGCAAGCAAAGCGCCGACCCCGGCGCTGCCTGCGCCGAGCAGTGCGGCTAAAAAAGAGCGGCGCGGCGGACTCGACGGATCAGCAGCCGCGCATCCATCGTCCTGGGCTGGTTGGTTAGAGGTTGAATCAGGCATGAGTGTGCATTCGGGCGTTCAGAGTCGTGCCATTATCACACGCGCTATGTGGCTGCGATAGTGCATTCAAGGCAACGTGCCTAGGATGATTTCAGAAAGGGAACTGACAAGAGGATCGGTCTTCCACGGAATGGCCGATCACTTCGCCAGCTCCCCGGTCTTCAGGAAATCGTAATTGCCCGACGGGTTGAGTTGCAGGTTGCGTACGCGCTTCGAATAGACCATCACGTTGTCGAAGTACCACAGGTCCACGTAGGGCAGGTCTTCGGCGAGTATCTGCTGGACTTGCGCATAATCCTGCTTGCGGGCGTTCTGGTCGGTTTCGCTCCTCGCGTGGTCAATTAGCTGGTCGATTCGCGGGTTGTTGTAGAACTGGCGGTTGGCGCCGTTGGGAATAATGCGGGCCGAGTGAAAGGCGTATTCGAAAATGTCCGGGTCCTCGTTTCCTCCCACCCAGCGCAAGGAATACATCTGGAACTCGCCGTGGGTCACATCGGAGAAAAAAGTCGCAAACTCAAAACTGCGAATATCGAGAACGATCCCCACCTCCCTCAGTTGCTGCTGAAACACCGCCGCCATGGCGCGCGAGCTCTCCTCGGTAGAGGTCTTCATGGTGAGATGAAAGCGCACACCGTCGCTTGCCGGATATCCGGCGGCATCAAGCAGGCGGCGCGCGGCTTCAGGATTATGCGGATAGGATTCCACCTTCGGGTCATAGGCCCAGCTCTCGGGAGGCAGAACGCTGGTTGCGGGCCGCGCAAAATCGCGCAACAAATAATGGATGAGCGGCTGCCGGTCAAGCGCGTAGGCGATGGCCTGGCGCACGCGCAAATTCTGCAGGATGGGATCGCGCAGATTAAACCCCATGTACCCCAGCACCGTGCCCGGCCCGCGCAGAACTTGCAGATTGGGCTCGCGTTCAAGCGCTGACACCATGTCGGGGAAGAGCGCATTAATTTCAACGTCGGCGCTCCCCTTGCGCAACTCGAGCGCTCGCGTGGTCGTGTCCGGAACAACTATGAAGCGCACCCGGTCAAGCTTGGCTTTATCTCCCCAGTAGTTGTCATTTCGCTCGATCACCACGTCTTTGTCCATCTCGGCGCTGACCAAGCGAAACGGCCCTGTACCGATGGGGTTGCGGCTGATCTCGTCTCCGCCGCCGTCGGGAACAATTCCCATCCCTCCTCCTCCGGCCAGGTTCCAGAGAAGCGGTGCCCAGGCTTCCTTGAGATGAAAAACTACGGTCGAATCGTCAGGCGCGTCGATGTGATCCACAAGCCGGTAGGCGGCGGCTTTGGTGCTGCGAATTTTTCCCTGCAGCAGCGAATCGAAGCTCCACTTCACATCGCGCGAGGTGAGCGGGCGACCGTCAGAAAATTTCACCCCGTGGCGCAGATGAAAAATGTAAGTCCGCGGATCCGGCGTCTCCCAGCGCTCGGCCAGGCCGGGTTTGACGTTCAGGTGTTCGTCGCGCGAAAGCAGATTGTCGAAGAGGAGGTCGCCAATCCGCTCTGATTGTGCGTCCAGTCCCACCCGCGGATCAAGGTTCGCAGGGCTCGATTCGATGATCATCACCAGGGTCTGGGGAGAAGGTTTGCGGGCGCAGGCAAAGAGGAGCGAACACAGCAGGGCAACCACGACCCTGCCGCGCCTTCGCGCTGGCAGCTGACCCCCGAGAGCCGATGGCTGGTTACTCATTCGCATTCGACGGCCATCTGGTACAACGAATTCACCGTGTTCCAATTCCTCATGGTGGTGGTCACGGACATGACGCGGTCGAGCGGGTGCTTCCACAGGCTGCTTCCCGAGACTCCGTTGGGAAAGTAAAAGTAAATTTCCTTCCGCGCAGCGTGGACCTTGTCTGGCGTCGTGGTCAGCGATTCAAGCTTCTTCACCGCGGCAGCATCGGGAACTTCGGAGAGGAACAGCACGTGGAGTTTTTTCACGTCAATGCCGCGCTGCCCGACAAAAGGATTGGCTTCGATGATCACGCCCATCTCATCTTTGCTGCGCGCGATGACCTCGACTGAAAAGCCGAAATCAGCAAGAATGCACGCCGACAACTTCTTCGATATGCCATCACCCGACAGCTTCGCCGCCTTGAAAATTACGTTACCGCTCTGAATAAACGTCCTGACCCTCTCGAACCCCAACCCCTCGCATGAAGCGCGCAATTTTTCCATTTTCATGCGCTTGTGAGGGCCAATGTTGATCCCGCGTAATAGGGCGACGTAGATAGGCATGGTTTTTCAACTCTTCCGGAATGGCTTCAAGCTGCCCCCTAAGCGCTGAGCAACGAGCAGTGAGCGATCAGCTTATGAAGACCGAGAAATGGGTGCTCAAAGCCCGCCGCTCGAGGCTCCTCGCTTAATCATGGGTACGACACCTTTCCCAACACCGCCGGCCTTTTGGCCCCGGTCGCTGAGGGTACATTCGATGGCAGTTGGTTCCAGGTCTCAAACGCCATCACCGCGAAAGCCACAGCCTCTTTGGCTTCCGAGGGAATGCCGAACTCATCTGAGGAGCGCAGCCGCAGGCCCAGCCCGCTCAACTCCGTCTCCAGCCAGTTCATGAGCGTCGGATTTTTAGTGCCTCCGCCCGAAGCGATCACTTCGTGAAACTTTTTCTTCCCCAGAACGAAGGCCCGCAATGCCGCCGGAATCGAGCGGACGGTCAGCGCGGTCGCAGTCGCTACCACGTCGGGTTTTTCCACCCGGCCCGGCTTTCCGCTCTTGGGCGATTGCGGCCACCCGCAGGCATGCAGGAACTCGCGCGCGAATTCGCGTCCGAATTCCTCGCGCCCCGCGGTCTTCGGAGGCTTCTGGCGGAAATATGCCTCGCGCAAAAAATGCGCCACGACCTCTTCGAGCACCCGCCCGCGGGCCGCGATTCTGCCGTCGCGGTCGCAGGCTGACCCGAACAGATGCTGCGCCAGCGCATCGATCACCATGTTGGCCGGGCCAGTGTCGAAGGCAATCACGTCATCAAGCCCCGCACCCGGCGGGAGTGCGGTCAGGTTAGCGATGCCTCCGAGGTTCAGCGCTACCCGCCCGATTTTTGCGTCCCGGTATAGGAGATGGTCGAGGAAGGGCACCAGCGGGGCCCCTTTACCCCCCACCGCCATGTCCGCCGGACGGAAGTCCGATACCACCGGCACGCCCAGCCGCGCGGCAACGCGCGAAGCTTCCCCCACCTGCCAGGTGACGGCCAGCTCGCGCCCCAGAAAAACTGACGCCCGTCCCTGATGATAGAGCGTCTGGCCGTGGCAGCCGGCGAGATCAGCCTTCAGCCGCAGCCGCTTCTGCGCAGACAGCACCGCCTCGGCATACAGATCGCCCAGCAGAAAATTCAGCCGCGCCAGATCGGCAACGCTCGCCCGCGGGGAGTTCATCGCCCCCAGCACCACTCGCCGCACATCGGCGGGGTAGGGGAAGCTAGCATGGCCGAGAAACTCCGGCTTCGACTTTGCTTTTGGCGTCCGCGCACGCCGGTGGGATCGGGCCTTTTTGGTCTCGGCGTTTCTGGTCTCGTCCCCCAGACGCACGAAGGCCACGTCAATGCCGTCGGCGGATGTCCCGCTCATTACTCCGGCAACGATCATCGCTCTGCCGACGATCATCGACCCGCCCCGGAGCTGGAGGAAATTTCCTGCAACCGCACTCGTTCGGTGAACTCCCACAGCCGCCGCGACAGGCGCGCGATCTTCTCTGTCGATGGCGCCGCTGCCGGCAGCAGTAGGCTTCTGTACTTGCGCTTGAATGCCGCCACCCGCTTCGCCGACTCCTCCACTCGCCTGCGAAACTTCGGACGGCGTTCGACCTCGCGAACTATCGCTGCGAAAGCGCTTTCAACGTATTTCTGTTCGTGGCAGATCAGGCACAGGTCGCCGCCGGCGCGAATGAATTCGACCGCGGCTTCACCGATCGGAGCGGCCTTGAGCACTCCGCCCATCTCCATGTCGTCAGAGGCGACCAGGCCGCGAAAGCCGATGCGGCGGCGCAGCACCTCCGTGATCCACTTACTCGAAAGCGAAGCCGGACGAGCGTCGCGCGTGACCAGCGGGTAATTCGCATGATTGACCAGCACCATCGGCAGCTCGCGCTTCATGATGCGATAGGGAGCGAGATCTTCCTCCCAAAGTTGCTTGAACGATTTCCGTATCACCGGCAGATGGTGGTGCGAATCCAGATTGCCCTCACCCAGTCCGGGGAAGTGTTTGCCGGCGCCGATGACCCCAGCCGAACTTAGCCCGGCCAAAAATTCGCGGGCGTAGACGACTACCTCTTCGGGATCGGTCGAAAACGCGCGTGAGCTCATCACCGTGCGCGACGCGGCAAATGCCAGGTCGAGCACCGGAGCGAAGTCCACATTGAAGCCCAGCCCCCGACAGGCCTGGCCGATGATCTCGCCGTGCTTGCGAAACAAGTTCTCGCGGGCGCTTGAAAAAACCTCGGCGGCAGAAGGCGTTCCCCCGAACACATTGCGAAAGCGGTCGACCCGCCCGCCCTCAAGGTCGACGCAGGTGAACAGGGGGCCGTCGATCAGCGCCCGGCAGTCCTTCAGCAGCTTATGGGTCTGGGGGGCGTTGATGATGTTGCGGGCGAACAGGATAACTCCCGCCGGCTGAATTCGGGTGAGCAAGTCGGCGAGCGTCGGCGACATTTCCTCGCCGTCGAAACCGATGACCAGTAGCTGTCCAACTTGCCGGAAGAGGGAATTTGGTTTTCGCGCAGGGCTCATCAGCCATCGACCGTCCCCAGAAGAATACCAAGAGTTGCCGATGCGAAAAGGGGATCTAATCCTACTGAACCTGATTCTTCAACTCGGCCAGCAGGTTGAGGGCGGCGAGCGGGGTCAGGTTATCGAGTTCGAGCTCGCGCAGCTTCTCTACCACCCGCTGCGAAAGCGGTGTGAAGATGGTAAGTTGTGCCGCGCTCGCCCGCGACGATCCGCCCGCCGCCAGTTGCGCGCTCAAGCGGGATTCGGCGTTTTCATGCTCAGCCAGCACTTCGCGCGCCCGCCCGACCACCTCGTCAGGAAGCCCCGCCAGCTTGGCGACTTCAATACCGTAGCTGCGGTCGGCGGCGCCGGGTTCAACTTTGCGCAGGAAGACGATGCCCGCCCCGGTCTCTTTCACCGAGACGTGATAATTCTTGACACCCTCCAGCAACTCGGCCAGTTCGGTCAGCTCGAAGTAGTGGGTGGCGAAAAGGGTCTTCGCCCGGGTGCGGGAAGCCAGGTATTCAATGGCTGCCCAGGCGATGGCGAGGCCGTCGTAAGTCGCGGTCCCGCGCCCCACTTCGTCAAGCAGCACCAGCGAGCGCGCGGTCGCGCCGTTAAGAATGGCGGCGGTTTCGGTCATCTCGACCATGAAGGTCGAGCGCCCCCGCGCCAGATTGTCGCTCGCGCCGATGCGGGTGAAGATGCGGTCGACCACCCCCAGCCTGGCTTTGGCCGCCGGGACAAAGCTGCCCATCTGCGCCAGAATTACCATCAGCGCCGTCTGCCGGAGATAGGTGGACTTGCCGCCCATGTTGGGGCCGGTCAGCACCAGAATGGTGTGGGTCGTCGAATTCAGATAAACGTCGTTGGGCACGAAGCGGGCTTTCGGTTGAAAATCGCAAGCGGCAGAACGATGGGCCGAGAGGCCGTGTCCGGAGAAATTCTGCCCGCGAAATTCCTGCTGCTCGATCACCGGATGGCGGCCGCCGACGATCTCGATGTCGGAAGAGCCGTCGAACTGCGGGCGCGAGTAGTTGCCGAGCGCGGCCACCTGCGCAAAGCTTGCGAGCACGTCCACCTCAGCCAGCGCCAGAGCGGTCTGGCGGATACGTTTCGCCTCCGCCGCAATTGCCGTCCGCAATTCAGCAAAAATCCGGCGCTCAATTTCGACGATCTTCTCCTGGGCGTCGAGTATTTTCGACTCGTACTGCTTCAGCTCCGGGGTGGTGAAACGCTCGGCATTGGCGAGCGTCTGCCGCCGCTCGTAATCGGCAGGCGCCAGATGCAGGTTGGATTTCGAAATCTCCAGATAGTAGCCGAACACCGAGTTGAAGCGGACCTTCAACGATTGGATTCCGGTGCGCTCGCGCTCCCGTACCTCCATCTCGGCCAGGAACTGCTTGCCGTTCCGGCTGAGCTGGTGTAACTCGTCCAGTTCGCGGTCCGCCCCGCGCCCGATCACCCCGCCTTCGTTAAGCGAGACGGGAGGCTCAGGAACAATGATGCGCTCGATCAGTCCGCGCACGTCCCCGAGCTCGTCAATTGCGCCGTAGAGCGTCCCTAGCCGGTCTGCAGCCAGCTGCGCCAGCGAGCTCCTGACTGCGGGTATTTTCCCCAGGGACGCGGCCAGCGCCACCAGGTCGCGCGGGTTCGCGGTTTCAAGCGTCACCCGGCTGAGCAGGCGCTCTAAATCGAGTACGCCGGTAAGCGCGCGCCGCAGTTCCTCGCGGGCGATGGTCTGGCTGAGCTGCTCTTCGACGGCGTCGAGCCGGCGATTGATTTCGCTGGCGTCAATCGACGGCCGCAAGAGCCAGGCCCGGAGCAGGCGCTTGCCCATGGGGGTGAGGGTCAGGTCGATAGAACGAAAAAGCGTGACTCCGGGATCGCCTCCGGCAAATAGCGGTTCGACCAGCTCGAGGTTGCGCACCGTGACCGCATCGAGCACCAGGGCGCTCTGCCGCTGGTAAAATCCGATGCGGTCGACATGGTCGAGCGAGCCCCGCTGCGTGGAGCGCACGTAGTAAAGAATTGCGCCCGCCGCCGCCGCGGCTGCAGGCTTGCCGGAGAGGCCGAAGCCTTCGAGTGAAAGCACCCCGAAGTGGTTTTCAAGCAAGGGAATGGCGTGGTCGGGGGCGAACACCCAGTCATCGAGCGGAGTCGCGGCCCAGCCCGCTGCCTCGCGGAGGGGCGAGGCTGCCATACCGGCGCTGGCTTCGAGCAGCGGCGCCGAGCTGGCATATAAGACCTCTTTCGGGCGCAGTTGCTCCAGTTCATCGTGGATCCGCTGCTCCGCCCCCTGGCCAGAAAACTCGGTGGCGCGAAACTCGCCGGTTGAGAGGTCGAGCGCGGCGAAGCCCGAACGTTCGCCCGAACTGACCACCGCGGCGAGAAAACTGTTCTCCTCAGAATTCAGCGCCGCCCCGGCCGCCGTGCCCGGCGTGACCACCCGCGTCACCTCCCGCCGCACCAGTTTTTTGGCCAGACGCGCATCCTCCATCTGGTCGCAGATCGCGACCTTATAACCGCGCCGGATCAGCTTCGCAATGTATCCCTCGGCGGCATGGAAGGGCACCCCGCACATGGGTATGGCCGCGCCTTTTTCCTTGTTGCGCGAGGTGAGCGTGATCTGCAGCTCCTTGGCTGCCACCACCGCGTCGTCGAAAAACATCTCGTAGAAATCGCCCAGGCGAAAAAACAGCAGCGCCGAAGGATGCTCTTTCTTGATCGCGGAATATTGCCGCATCAGCGGCGTGGAGGGCTCGGTCATTGCGTATGGAGTACCTTGAGCTAGGGCTACGAGCTACGAGCGATGAGCCATGAGCCGGCGGCACCCATATATCGTCAAGCTCACCGCTCAAAGCTCATCGCTCGCAGCTCACAGCTGAAAGCTTCTTTTGCGCGGATTATAACAACCGACCCCCTGTGCTAGGAGGTGGAAATCGCGGCCTCGAGACCATCGTGCGATAATGCTCTGCCTCAATGGAACTGAGAAAAGATCCTCTGACCCGCTCCTGGGTACTCACCGGCGACGATATCCCGGAGACGGTGCCGCGCCCCTCATCCGAGTGCTGCCTGTGCCCGCTTTCCGAGCAAAAGCTGCAGCAGATTTCAAGCCGTCCCCCGCTGCACGGCGGTCCCTGGTCGGCGCGCGCCATCGTCCATCCCGGGGCCATCTACCATATCGAGGGAGCTCCGGAGCGGCGCGGGGAGGGCATGTACGACCGCATGCCGCCCATCGGGGCCCACGAAGTTCTGGTCGAAAATCCTCGGCACGACCGCCAGCTGTGGACCGCCGAGGAGGCGGAGATCGAGCAGTTCCTGTTGCTGATGGCCCAGCGCGTTCAAGACCTCAAAGGCGACGCCCGCTTTCGCTACATCAGCGTCTACAAGAACTACGGCCCGGGCTCGGGGCAGGAGTTCGAGCATCCCAGCTCCGGGCTGACCGCCACCACCTTCATTCCCCGGCGCGCGCTCTACGAGCTGCGCGCCTGCCTCGACTACTTCCTGCAGAAGGAGCGCTGCGTTTTCTGTGACATGGTGGCGCAGGAGATCAATGAGGGCTCGCGCATCGTCGAGGCCCGCGGGGACTTCCTTGCCCTCTGTCCCTACGCCACCCGCGTCCCTTACGAGACCTGGATCGTGCCCCGCAGCCACGACTCCGCCTTCGAGCACTTTGCGCTGTTGCATGCCCCGAGCATGCGCGATTTGGCCGGCCTGCTGAAGCGCTCGCTCCAGCGCATTCGCGTCATCACCGAGTCTTTCCATCTGGTCTTCCACACTGCGCCCAATAAACACCACGCTTCCGCGAGCCTGGGTTACTGGAAGACGCTCGACGAGGACTACCACTGGCACATCGAGATCCTGCCCATCCTGGCCGCCAAAGCCAAGTCCTACACCTTCAAAGAGGTCTACTACTCGCCAGTCGCGCCTGAGACCGCGGCCAAGTTGCTGCGCGAAGTTCCGGTGGAAACCGGTCCGGCTTGACGTCCCTTGAAGGGAACTTTCTGGTAAGCCGAGCGTATCCTAATTTGTAAGGAGGTCTCCATGTACTGCAATTACTGTGGCAAGTCCATTCAAGATGATGCCAATATCTGCGCCTATTGCGGGACCCGGGTGGGCGGAGTGATCGCACGCAAGCGACTGGTGCGCCCGCGTGAAGGACGCAAATTGGCCGGAGTATGCCTGGGCCTCGGCGAATACTTCGATCTCGACGTCACCCTGGTGCGGGTGGTGTGGCTGATTACGGCATTTTGCACCGGCGTTGGTTTCCTCGGTTACCTCATCGCCTGGATCGTGATGCCGGAAGAGCCCTATTTGCTGACGGCGCAGGCGCCACAGGCAACAGTCGGACAGCAGCAGGTCACGAATTCATAGCCCTCGCGGCGCCACTGCCGCGGCGATGTCATTCCGAAGGACTTCAGTCCTGAGGAATCTGCTGTTCCCGGCCAGAGGCAGACTGCTCGTCGAGCTGAAGCGACCGGGAAGACGCTTCTGGGCCCCGAAGGCGCTGAACGACTCTCAAGAATCGTACCTATAATCGCTCTATGCCGCACATCCGCAGTGATGACGCCGATATCTTCTATGACGTCGCCGGCGACGGTGCGCCGGTAGTTCTGCTGCATCCCTTTCCCGCGCACCGCGAATTCTGGCTGCCGCTCGGAAAATTCTTATCCTCGCGATACCAGTTGATCCTGCCTGACCTGCGCGGCCATGGAGAATCAACATTAGGCGAAGGTCCGGCCACCATGCAGAAACATGCCGCTGACATCGCACGTGTGATGGATGCTGCCGGAGTTGATCGCGCGCCATTGATCGGGGTGTCAATCGGCGGCTACGCCATCTTTGAATTCTGGCGGAGATTTCGTGATCGCGTGAACGCCCTGGTGCTCTCGAATACCAAAGCTTTCGCCGACAATCCCGAAGCCCGCGCGGCCCGCCTCGAAGCCGCGAACGATGTCCTTCAGCGCGGTACCGGGCCGTTTTTTGAAGGCATGCTACAGAAACTTATGGGTGAGACCACGCGCCGCTCGCGGCCCGATCTGGTCGAAGGCGCGCATCGCTTGATGCGAAAGATGTCCGCCGAAGATGTTGCCGGGGTGCAACGCGGAATGGCCGAGCGCCCCGATTCAGTTTCTACGCTGAAGACCATCGACGTGCCGACGCTGATCGTCACCGGAGACGAAGACATCATGACCGGCGTCGCTGAAGCCGAGGCGATGAGGCAACGTATTGCCGGCGCACAAATGAAAGTCGTCGCTAAAGCCGGCCACTACTCGCCCTGGGAGCAGCCAGAAGAAGTAGGGAAATTGCTGAGGCAATTCTTGGATTCGATATTGATGTGAGGATTTCAGCCACTACAAACAGCAACGCCTCAGAACTTTCGTCCCGAGGCGGCTCAAAAAACACGGTTACCCGTCAAATCCACTATAGTTCAAAATGGCGGAAAGTCAATGATTACTTCGGAGAAGTACCCGTCAACCTTCTCCGAGAAATCCATGGACCGGACGGGATTCGAACCCGCATCGCGTTACTTGACGGGTAACCATGTTACCAATTACACCACCGGCCCAAGTGAATTCTAGAGTCTCAGTGCGCGCTCACCATAACGAAACACAACAAAACTGAAAACCGTTCCCGAAGTGGGATTCGAACAATCTGAATCCTACATTTTCACCGTCACAAAAAAACCCGCTCCTCGCGAAGCGGGCTTCCCAACAAAGACAAAACTCCTAGGCGCCGTTCTGGCACACCGTCAGCGATTCGCCGTGGAAGGTGAACTCTCCGTTCACCGACGCGCTCGCCGGCGCTCCAAAATACGGCAGCGTCACCAGATCTTGCAGGTTATAAGTGAAGCCATTCAGCGTGTAAGGGAACGCGCCGAAGTTGGAGTTGTTCTCGAGCGGATCGCCATTTTCCAAACTGCCGCCACACGGAGTCGGATTTCCACTGTTGTTTACCAGGGGATCGTCCGCCCACTCGCCGACTTCATGCGACAACGCGGAAACATCCTGTGCAAACGCACCCGCATGATCCACGTAGGTTGCGTGCGCATACGACTGCGCAGAACCGACAACTCCGGTCGCGCTGTGATATCCGCCAATACAGCAAGAGTGGTTCTGCGTGAGATAAACGTCGCGGGTCACGAAAATCGGAAACGTATTGGAAGTGATGCCCAGGTTAGTAAGCAGCGTGTGCAGCTGCGCGTCAAAGTAGTTGATGTCCACCAATCCCGCGTTGAAGCCGAATACTACTCCCGTTTTTCCGGATCGCTTGGGAACATTCAGGGTCACTAAAGGCTTTACTGTGGGTCCGCTCAACAGTATTCCAAACCCAGAGTGCCCAACTCCATAGAAGTTTGCGCGTTGAAACGCGTTGATGTATTGGGTGCTCCCGAAATCCACGCCGCCGGAGGTGAAATCTACTCCATTCGCAAAAATCGGAGACCCAGTCACGTTCGAGACAATGCCTGTGGGGTCAAAGGTCGTCCCGTTCGACAACACGATCTTAACTGGAATGATCACCGCCGCAACTGTCGCAGCGCTGGTGCTCGATGGTGGAGTGCCCACCATGTTGTAGTTGAACGTAGTCCCGTTGAAAGTGAATGATCCATTCCACGTCTGCAGCGGAGTGCCTGCAGCTTCGACCGGAGTTCTAGGGCTGTGAAGCGTGGGTTTCAACCTGGTGAACATCGGCCGTTCACTGCCGGGCTCGATCTGTGAATCCTGAGCGGCTCCTGATGCCACGAAGCAACAGGCGAGCATGGCCACAAATATCCGGAGTGCTACAACGTGTGCTTTCATACTGAGAATCTCCTTAACGGATTTAAATTTGGTGGCGGCGTGAGTAACTTGCAGTGTTTGCTCCGGCGCCCTGAAAGCCGCGCGGAATGAGGCAATGGTGTGTAATTCTGAATCTGGAGTGATTGCTTTGTCAATATCTAAACTTGTGAATTTACAATGAACATCCGACCGTTCGGTCGAGAATTACGATGTACCGTTCGTATCTCTCACAATGCTTGGCCATCAAACTTGCACCACTGAAGTGGAGCGCAGGTTCGTCTAACGAGTAAACTATCCGCTACAAATTGTTTGCGATTTTAAAATCAATGGAGAAAGATTGATGCAGAAGATCGTTACATTCTTATGGTTCGACAATCAGGCCGAAGAAGCGGCGAACTTATACGTGTCCGTTTTTAAGAATTCAAAGATCGGCACCGTTCGCCGCTACGGGAAGGCCGGTCCTGGCCCGGAGGGAAGCGTGATGACCGTGGCCTTCCAACTCGAAGGCCAGGAATTTTATGCTCTAAACGCCGGCCCGCATTTCAAATTCACTCCGGCGATTTCGCTGTTTGTGAATTGCGAATCGCAGGAAGAAGTCGACGAGTTGTGGGAGAAACTTTCCGCCGGTGGTCGCAAGGATCGGTGTGGCTGGCTGCAGGATAAGTATGGTTTGTCATGGCAGATTATTCCGACCGCTCTCGGCAAACTGATGAGCGATCCTGACCCGGAGAAATCATCGCGCGTGATGAAAGCCATGCTGCAGATGGATAAGATTGATATCAACCGCTTGGAAGAGGCGCACAAGGCGGCATGAGCTGAGAATTATTACCGCAGAGGACGCGGAGATCGCAGAGGGAACGCACAGCTCTGCGATCTCCGCGTCCTCTGTGGTTAAAATCCTGGGTTCTATTCCGCAGAGCTTGAAGCAATATCAAGGAGCAACTCATGAGCAAGGTACGTGTTCTAGTCGGCACCAAAAAAGGCGCATTCATTCTTAACTCTGAGGGCAAGCGCGAAAAATGGGACGTCAGCGGCCCGCTCTTCGCCGGCTGGGAAATGTATCACCTCAAGGGATCTCCTGCGGATCCTAATCGCATCTACGCCTCGCAAACCAGCGGATGGTTCGGTCAGGTCATTCAGCGATCTGATGACGGCGGCAAAACCTGGCATCAACCGGGAACGCCGCCAGGCGAAGAGACTGGCCCCGGCGGCCAGCCCAAAGGTGAGAGCAACAAATTCGTCTACGACACCTCTCCCGAAACCGGTGCGCCCATGACCACGCACCAGTTTTACGACGGCAAACCGCACCCCTGGGAATTCAAGCGCGTCTGGCATCTGGAGCCCTCACTCTCCGATCCCGACACGGTTTACGCCGGAGTCGAAGACGCCGCGATTTTTCGCTCGACCGACGGTGGCACCAGCTGGCACGAACTCGCCGGTCTCCGCGGCCACGGCACCGGTCCCAAGTGGCAGCCGGGCGCGGGCGGCATGTGCCTGCACAGCATCCTTCTCGATCCCAGCAATCCGAAAAGAATGTGGATTGCTATTTCCGCCGCGGGCGCGTTCCGCACCGATGACGGCGGCAAAACGTGGAAACCGATCAATCGCGGGCTGAAGTCGCAATACATTCCTGATCCCAACGCCGAAGTAGGCCACTGCGTTCACCACATTGCCATGAATGCGAAGCGCCCGGGCACGCTCTTCATGCAGAAGCACTGGGACGTGATGCGCTCAGACGATTCCGGAGACAATTGGACAGAGATTAGCGGAAATCTGCCGACAGATTTTGGATTCGTCATCGATGTCCACGCCCACGAGCCCGAGACGATTTACGTAGTCCCCATCAAGAGCGACGGCGAGCACTATGTGCACGAAGGCAAGCTGCGCGTCTTCCGCAGCAAAACCGGTGGCAATGAGTGGGAGCCGCTCACCAAAGGCCTCCCGCAAAAAGATTGCTACGTCGACGTGCTGCGCGACGCCATGTCCGTCGACACGCTCGACAAATGCGGCATTTATTTCGGCACCACCGGCGGCCAGGTTTACTGCTCGGCGGACTCCGGGGATAGCTGGAATCCGATCGTGCGCGATTTGCCGGCGGTGTTGAGTGTGGAAGTTCAGACGTTGAGCTAGCTCCAGGGTGGGGATGTTGACTTGTTTTAGTGCCGAACAAGAGCTCAACCGAGCGGGAAGGGCACGACTTCCAGTCGTGCCGATAAGGCCACCACACGAGTTCCGCGCCGAGCCGGCGCAACCACCACTGGCCCGGGGACTCACGGCAGTTGCGCCCTGGGGCGCGTAAATCGAACATCGCGGTTGCGGCATGGCTAAAGCCATGCCCTCCCGTTTTGTGCCCTTGCCGGTCGCCCCATCCTGTCACGTTTGCGACAGAGCCTGCCCTGAGCGAAGCCGAAGGGATGGGGATGTAAAGCCGGGCGCATCCGCGCGCGGTTCCCGCCGGCGCTCTCTGGCATTTTTCCATTCTTAGGCATACACTTTCGTCCGTCCGCGGAGAGGCCTCTATGGCACTGCAGAGTCCGTCCGAGGTTGTGCGACAGGTTTCCAATTTGTTCATCCTTTGGGGCGTCTTGCTGATTTTTCTCGGCATGATGGCGGTCGCATCTCCCCTCATCGCAGCCGTGGCCGTGAACATTGTCATTGCCTGGCTGATTGTCCTGGCCGGCGTCGTCCATCTGATCGTCGCCTTTCACACCCGCGAAGCTGGTTCTATGCTATGGAGACTGCTAGTGGGACTGGCGTACGCCTGCTTTGGCGTTTATCTGATTGCGCGTCCCGCCGTAGGAGTGGCGTCACTCACTTTAGTGCTGGCGACACTTTTCCTGGTCGAAGGCGTTTTCGACCTCGCGCTCTTTTTCAAGGCGCGCTCCATTCGAGGATCCAGCTGGATTCTCTTTGATGGGATCATCAGCCTGCTATTGGGGTTCATGATTTACGCGCAATGGCCTTCGAGTTCAGCCTGGGCAATCGGCACGTTGGTCGGCGTCAGCATGATTATCAGTGGTGTGACCCGGGTGATGGTTGCGCTGGCCGTCCGCAAGGCCGCCTCACATCCATTATCGATGGCGGCTTAAGACGGCGGCTTAGGACCCTGGAATTCTCACTGAGCGTTGCTCGCCGATACGGGCCAGACGTCGGCTGCTGGGGAGAATTGTGCGCGACCAACCTGAGGAGGAGATGACGTGGGCGGATTGATTCCATTGAGCGATGCGTCTCGGCGCCCCGTGCGCATGCCGATCGTTACCGGCGCTATCGTTCTGGTGAACGTCATTGTTTTTATTCTCGAACTCACTCGCGGCGATGCATTCGTGACCCAGTGGTCGGCGGTCCCGGCGCAGATCACTTCCGGCCACAACTGGATCACCATTCTGACTGCCATGTTCATGCATGGCAGCTGGTCACACATCATCGGCAACATGATTTTTCTGTGGGCCTTCGGTCCGGAGATTGAGGATGCGATGGGCCGCGGACGGTATTTAATTTTCTACTTAATTGGTGGGCTGGTCGCGATGCTGGCGCAGATTGCCGGCGATCTTCATTCCACAGTTCCCAACCTGGGTGCCAGCGGGGCGATTGCCGCCGTGATGGGCGCTTTTATCGTCACCTATCCGCGCGATCAAATTAAGTCACTACTGTTTATCTTCATCTTCTTTCGGATTACATTCATTCCAGCCGCGCTGCTGATTGGCTTTTGGTTCTTAATTCAGCTTGTCCACGCGGGTGCTGTAGCGCAGGTGCAGACCGGTGGCGTAGCGTACTTGGCCCACGTCGGCGGATTCATCTTTGGCGCGGCCACCGCGCGTCTGTTCGAATCACACCGTCAAATCGCGTGACGTCTCCTGGCAAAGGGCCCGTAAGCTACTGCCCGTTCGCGGGAGCGCCCTTCGGCTGCTCGTACGGCTTTTGTAGATAGCGACGGGCTTCGTCGAGCGCGCCTTGCGTGTTGTCATTGGTCTGAATGGCCTGACGATATTCGCCCGTGGCGCGTTCACGCTGTCCGGTAAGATCGAAAATCTTTCCCAGTTGGATGTGACTCCAGACTTCTGTCCAGCGTGGCTCGCCATCTCCGTTCAGGCAGTCGCGATAGGCATTGGCTGAAGCCTGGTAATTGTGCTGCAGGAAAAACACCTCGGCGACGCGGTAGTGTGCCAGTGAACTGTTCTTGTTGATCTCAAGCGCCTTGTTGAATTCCGCCAGCGCTCCCGTCATGTCTCCCTGCTGCACCAATGCTTGTCCGCGCTGAATTCCCGCGCGCAGCCGGATGTCCGAAGAGTTCTTCAGCAGGCGGTTCTCTGGATCGATGCTTATCCTCCGCGGACGCCCGAATGTATCTATGCTGAACGCTGAGTCAGTTCCGGTAACGTCGATCCGCTTGGTTTCGGTCTTGCCGTCGGTATCGATCTTCAATTCGATCGGCATGCGAAACAAATCCAGGTCCTGCGCGATTTGGCCGACGGTGCGAAATCCCTTGTTGTTACCCAGCCGGTAAACCGTATATTTCGTCTTGAACTCGGGCGCGCCCGTAGAATCCAGCCATTGCGAGAAGAACCAGGTCAGCTTGTCTCCATAGTTTTTTTCAGCCAGGGTTCGGAACGCCTCGGCCGTAGCCGGTTTTCCCTGATTCTGGGTGAAGAAGTCCCGCATAGTCTGGTCGAACTTCTGGTCTCCAACCACCCAGCGCAGCATGTGCAGGATCATCGCGCCTTTGTCAGTCGATAACGATTGGAACTCGGGAGAAAACAAATCCAGCTTACCCGCACTCGATAGCGGGACCGTATCGTAGGAAAGCGCTCCAACCGACATGTCTTTTACAGCTTCCTGCAAACCGCCCTGTCCGGCCGCGCTCTCTATGTAACGTGCTTCGGAGTATCGCGCAAAGCCGTCTTCAATCCACCAGTCATCGCGCGACGCTGGACTCACCCACGCTCCCCACCACTGGTGCGCAATCGTATTTGCCAGCAAACGATAGTTGGTGCGCGGAGTAATGCCGCGGTTGGCCAGCGCTGCAACTTCCGGCGCCCACGCTGACGGCACAGTATCGTCTGGCACTTCAACCACCCGCAAAACGTTTGAAGCCGGCGGACCATACAGAGTTATGAAGTAGGTGAACTCTTTTACCGCCGTCTCGGCGTAAGCTGCGGCCAATTCCTTGTGTGTGGGTTTGAAATACACATGCAGGTCAATTCCGGCCTCGGTGCTGGCGTAGTCGCCAAAAGCACCCGCGATGATTGTTCCCGGAAAGCTGGCTTTGTCGTATTTCAAAGAAAACGTCTTCGTCGGCCCGGGGCCCGCTGATGCGCCCTTCAAAGCAGGTGTACCCTCGCCCACAGTGCCGCTCCCAATCACTAACATGTGTGCGGGAACAGTGATGTTGATGGTGGCCGTGAAGCGATCAATCCCATAATCATTGACCGGAAACCAATCTCCGGCGTACAGCAGATACGAAGTGTCTTCGTTGATCGAGGTCAGCTTGAGCCCTGGGACCGGAGAGTCGTCCGCCGAATCCAGCACGCCTTCGTATTCAAAAGTCAGAGTCGTGGAATCATTCTTCGGCAAAGTCTTGGTCAAAGAAACGCGCACGGTTGAATTCTGGGGCAGGCGGTCCGCGGTGAGCGGCTTTCCCGACGCGTCGGTCACTTTCGAGAGCCGGAGGTCATTATGCAACTGAAAGGTTGCGATATTCAGATCTTCGAGCGCCGTAATCTTGACCCTGGCCCGGGCGGCAATCTTGTGCTCGTGCGGGTTCAGCACAGCGTCAATCTGGTAATCGTCAGCATGGAAGCGCGCTTTTTCGGCGGCCCAAGCGGGTAGGGAAATCACAAATAAGGCCAGAACAAGGCAGGCAGGAACCTTCCGACGCTGTGGCCCAGGTGCAAGCAACATTAAGGGGATCTCCTAAAAAGACACGGACTGCTTAATTGTAAGATGAAAACCGGGCCTTTAAAGATGCTGAGTCACAATGATTTACAGGGTCTTCTCCACATTCCTGGCCTGCCACATTCCGAATATCGCCTTCGCGGCCCGATCGACTGCGTGAATCGGCGATTCTTGGCCGCCCTGCAGACGCCGGCGAACCTCCTTTAATCCCTCCAGCATCTTCTTACGCGCCTCAGACTCTGGAAGAATCTTTCTTATCTCTGCCGTGACTTTCTCTGCGGTGAAGTCTTCTTGCACCAACTCCGGAACAACCCGCTCGCCTGCGATGAGGTTCACCATGGCAAAGTGGGGCACTTTTACGGTGGATCGGCCAAGTAAGTGTGTCAGCGGCGAAACCCTGTAAACCATAACAAAGGGGAGATCCATCAACGCAGCTTCGACCGTCGCGGTGCCACTGGCAATGATTCCTGCGCGCGAATGTGCAAGGGCGGGGAGGGCCTCGGGCACGAGATGAATGCCGCATAAATCTTGGCCAGGTGCAGCGGCGGGAAGGGCACGACTTTCAGTCGTGCCGATTGCTGGAGCATTGTCGTTCTCGGCTGTTGAGGCTGCCCCACCCTTCGCGGTTTTCGAAGGGTGGGAAGACAACATCAGGCGCACAAAGCCCTCGTCCAGCGAGGGCGCGACCGGAAGCAGGAATTCATATTCTGGTCCGAGCAACCGCGCTGACTCGATCATCCCCGGCAAGTTCATTCGGACTTCCTTGACCCTGCTGCCCGGCATCAGCGTAATCCAAGGTTTCGCAGCTACTAGTCCGTTTTCTGCGGCGTATTGATCGCGTGTAATCGATGGTTTGGGAAGCTCTGCCAGCGGATGCCCGACGAACTCTGCCTCCACGCCGCGGTCGCGATAAAACTTTTCTTCAAACGGGAAAATTACCAGCGCTTTATTGACATACTTGCGAAGCAAGCGTACCCGTCCCTGGCGCCACGCCCAAAATTGCGGGCAGACGTAATAAACGACCGGAATGCCGCGTTTGTGCATTTGCCGTGCGAGTCTCCAGTTGAACGCCGGCGAGTCGATAACGATTGCCACATCCGGCTTACGCCGATCGGCCTCGGCGATCAGCTTATGAAATAGCCCCCAGATCTTGGGCAGATGGGCGAGAATTTCCGTGATGCCAACGACTGCGAGGTCCTTCGAGTCAACAACTATCTCGCATCCCGCAGCCCGCATCTTGTCGCCGCCAACCCCGAAGAATTCAACTTCAGGATTGCCACAGCTTATGTGGGGACGGGCGCCCTCGCCCGTCCGGCGAAGCGCAGATCCGCACGTCCGCAGCGCTTCCATCAGCTGCGCGCCATACATCTCTCCCGAAGCTTCGCCGGCCGAGATCAGGATTCGCACCCACGTATTGTAAACAGGCACTCACGCCGCCACCTCCGGACTATAATTTGTGCTCTGGATGCTGCTGCTGCATCTAAGCAGGCGCTTGCTGCTGGAGGTGACAATGCGACCCGCCCTCGTCGTGGTTGCGATTTTGCTGTTTTCCAGTCTCTCGTTTCCGCAGGATCTCAAGCTCCGTGAAGAAGCAGTTCGCTTGGTGGAGCGTGCCGATGCGGCCAGCACATCGCCTAATTTGCCGAACCTCGAGCGGGTAGATACATTTCGAGTTTTCGCCGAGGGTGCCACAAAAGAAGGTAGCGTCACCAGGGTCGTCATACAGGGGATTGGACGGAGGGATGAGTACAAACTAGGCGACTACGATCTGATCAACATCTGGACGCAGAAACAAGTTGCAGTAAAAGGAACACAAGGCATCCTGCCGCCGGACCTGGATACGGTCGCACGTAACGCGCCAATCAATCTTGTCCGTTTTGATGATCAAGACGTCGTTCGTTCCATCGATGAGCGTCAGGTTGGCGCCCGGGCGGCGCGTTGCGTCGAGTTCGATACCATCCATGGGCCAAAGACCGACAGCAACGAAATTTGCATTGATGCTGCCACCGGAACTTTCTTACAGCAAAAGCTTGGCCAGGATTTCATCGAGTACGGCGATTTCTTTCCGTTTGCAGGCGCCATGATGGCGGGCACCATCAGGTATTCTTTTGCGGGTGTGCAACGACTGGAAATCACTCAGACCATGAATGCCCTGACAGCGGCCGATAGCAATGTGCTTGCGCCGCCGCCAAACGCAAGCATGCACGGAATCTGCACGACCTTCCGGCGTCCATTCGGTGTTACCATGCCGCAACCAAAATCTGGCAATGGCGGCAGCACAGTCGATATCGTCATAAGAGGAACCGTAGGAACTGACGGAAAAGTTTACGGCGCAGTCGTTCAGACTTCGGAACGTCCTGACCTGAATCAGGATGCACTCACCATTGCGAATCAGTGGCGGTTTACGCCAGCCATGTGCAACGGCAAACCCGATGCGCATGAAGTAGATTTCACGCTGGAATTCCAGGGACGCTAGGCACAGGCCTTACTTGATCTCCACCTGATCAATTGCAAACTCAAATTTCCCTGGGTCCTGCGACCGTGCAAAAGCGATTCCAGTGATGTCGTGGCCATCGGTGTCGAAGCTGGAGATTGGGAACGAATACTGCTTCCATTCCGCTCCAGTCATAAACTGCTGGATCGTCGGCACCGATCCGGAATTGCTCTGGGTCTGCACCGCAATCGAGTAGCTTTTCCCATCACCTTTCGCCCAGAAGGAAATAGTCTTTCGCTTGGAGAGATCGATGGGATCCTCCGGCGAAGCTCCGGGATGAAAGAAAACCCCTGCCCAGCTGAACTGAGCTCCGGGGACGATTTCTCCAGAAATCTTGAGTGCGCCGCGGGTTCCGTTGGCGCCGCCTTCCACCGCGTCCATCGTGGATTTAGACATGCCGCCGATCTCTCCATCAGAACTCGTCCGCCACATCCCATATTTCGCAGAGACTTTCAAGTCGTCAAAGTTGCTTACCAGCCCCGGGTCGGAATTCTGGGAGGCAGACCCGGCCCCGCTCTTTTCGCCGCTTGCCAACACCTCCAGCGTTACTGTGCTGGTTTGCTGGGAATTCGGACCTACCATGATCTCGAAAACTCCCGGCTCAACCACTTTGTGCATATCGACATTCAGCATCGATAAACTCTCAGGTGTGATCGTGAATTCGACGGTTTTCTTTTCACCCGATTTCAGTCTGATGCGGTCAAAGCCCTTCAGTTCCTTTACCGGCCTGGTCACCGACGCGATCCGCTGGTGAATGTACATTTGCGGAACTTCATCGCCTTCGCGTCCCCCGGTGTTCGTGATATCGACGCTGACCTTGGCGGTTCCTCCGCTGTAGATTTGTTGCGGCTCAACTCGCAGGTTTTCGAACTTGAAGTTTGTGTAGCTGAGGCCGTAGCCGAACCCAAACAGCGGCTCGCGCGTGCTGAATGCATAACTGCGATTTGCCGAAGGCTTGTGGTTGTAATAATCGGGAAGGTCTCCGACCGAATGCGGAAATGTGATCGGCAGCTTCCCTCCGGGATTTACATCACCAAAAAGCACTTGCGCCGCGGCGGTGCCACCCTCCTGCCCCAGATACCACCCTTCAAGTATTGCTGGAGCATGCTGCGCTATGTAGTTCACAGACAATGGCCTGCCGTTAATTAGAAATACAACTGTCGGAGTGCCGGTTTCGACCACCGCCTGCACCAGTTCGTTCTGTGCGCCGAGAAGGTCCAGCGAGTCGCGATCACCGCGATGGACCTCTGCCCAAGCTTCGCGATTAGTGCTCTCGTTTTCGCCGACCACTACGATTGCAACATCGGAACGCTTCGCCACTGCCACCGCTTCTCTGACTTTTTGCGCCTGCGCTTTCGGATCGATCAATTCGACGTCGTTGTCGAACCAGCCCCGCCAATCCTGATGTTTGTTGGTGAAGCGGCAGCCTTCAGCGAAGACTACCTTTGCTTTTGGTCCCACACGATCCTGAATCCCTTGCAGAATAGTTACGCCGCGTCCAGGATTGCGGCTATACCCGCCCAAGTGAAGACCATCGGCGTTTGGTCCAATAACCGCAACGGTTTTCAGTTTGCTCACATCAAGCGGAAGCAGATTTTTGTCGTTCTTCAGCAGAACGATAGTCTCCTGCGCAGCTTTCAACGCCAGTGCCCTATGCTCGGCGCTGTTGGTGATGTGCTCGGCGTAATCCGGATCGACAAATGGATCATCGAACAGCCCCAGCCGAAACTTTGCGGCTAGAATTTTCCCCACCGCGCGATTCAGCTCGCTTTCGGGGACCAGACCTTGTTTCACTTGCTCAACCAGCGTGCGATAGACAGCGCCATTGGATAAGTCATAATCAACACCTGCGGCCAGGGCCAGTCTTGCAGCGTCGGCAAAGTTGCCGGCCACGTGATGCGTCTGCACCAGCATCTGCAGGCCTTCTCCATCGGAAGTGACAAATCCCTGAAATCCCCACTCCTGCCGCAATACTTTATCGAGCAGCCAGTGATTGATGTGCGACGGAATGCCGTCAATCTCGTTGTAAGAGGCCATCGCGCTGGCCACGTGAGCGTCCTTGACAGCTGCCTCGAAAGGAACGAGAAAGTTTTCGCGAATAATGCGTTCTGAAATATTTCCTGGAGCAGTGTTCGTCCCGCCTTCCGGTTGGCCATGCACAGCGAAGTGCTTCATGGTCGCGATCACGTGATGACGATTGATCAGGAACTCATCTCCCTGCAGTCCGGTCACAGCGGCCACCGCGAATTGTGAAACCAGATACGGATCCTCGCCGTAGGTTTCCTCCGTGCGCCCCCATCGCGGGTCGCGGGCCAGATCGAGCACCGGCGTATACATCTGGTTCGAACCGGCGGATGCGGCCTCATCACCCGCAGCTGTGAAGACTTGCTTCACCAGTGCTGGGTCCCAGGTGCTTGCCAGCCCGATTGCCTGCGGAAAGCTGGTGCTTCCGTACTCCATGAACCCGTGCAGCGCTTCGCCCATGAATAAATGCGGAATGCCCAGCCGGGTTTTTTCTCTGAAATAGCGCTGGACTCCGTTCCGCAAGATGGTGGCTTTCTTCGGCTCGAGAACCAGCTCCGGATCTTCATAACGCGCCAACGCCTGCCGGGCCGTCTCGTCCGTATACGTTCCAGTCGGGTCAATCACCGAAAACTGTTTCGACTCACCGCCGGCAATTTGCTCGACCTTTTCTTCCAGGGTCATGCGCGAAAGCAGGTCGGCCACGCGATCTGGGATGGCGAGGTGGGGATTGCGGTACGGAGCGCTACCTTCCTGTTGGGCAGTCGCGGTTGCGCCGCTGAGCAGAAGTAATGCGAGTGACAGCCACAGCGCTCTTCGCAAGGAAATTCTTATAGACATTTGAGGCCTCCCCAGCGGAATGGAGTTGATGGTTGATCAGAGTCCGACAGTATATTCGCCGGGGGCGTATTACGGAGCGCAAATATCGCGGGGTACAGTCAGAACCTCAGATCAGGCCAAAACGGCGCAACAGATCTTCTGTCGTCAACCATTCGACGCCGGTATTGGAAAAATCCTTATCGTTGGACCAGAGTGGAATTTTAAGTTGCAGAGCAAGGGCGAGGATGTCAACGTCATCCGGGTCTCGCCGCTCAATTCTTCGGCGGGCTTGTGGCAGGCTCCTGGCGTAATCAGTCTGAGGAACAACCGTCACCGGCATGGCGGCGAGGCCCAACAGCAGAATGTCTTCGGCAATCCGTCTCCTACGAGCGAGAACAACGGCATATTCTTCAACTTCAGCGAGCGCTTTTTCGGTCGTCAGTATCTCGCTGACTCTGGGACTGGCGATGATGAGACGCGCGCGGCCGCCGATCAGCGCCGAGAGCATGACGTTAGCGTCGGCGGCGAGTCTCACGTCGGTTCTTTCGCCAGGTTGCGAAGTCGCTCAGGACCTCACGTTCCGTGTTTTTCACCTTGCGGAGCTGCCGCGCAATTTCGGACGACAAGATGGAGAAGAGCTCGCGACGTAAATCCATAGGCAGGGAACTGTCTTTTAGCGGGAGAAACACGCCCGCGAGCTTGCCGCGACGGGTAACCAGAATGGGGTCCTTCGAGCGAAGAAGCCCGGTCGCCCGATCTCTGAACTCTCGCACTGTGGTGATCCGCATGTGGTCACTCCAGTGACCATTATAACGCTCGACTGATTCTAGTCGTCGGCGCTGGCGGTTACTTCGGGGTGGCTGGAAATGCCGGCGGCGGCAAGCTCCTGGTCCTTGTATTGCAGCTGGTAGAGCTTGTGATAGATCCCGTGCCGCGCCAGCAGTTGCTGGTGCGTGCCCATTTCGCGCAGTTGGGCCTTGTGCATGACAATGATTTTATCGGCGCGCTGCACGGTCGAAAGCCGGTGCGCGATGACGATTGACGTTCGTCCTCCGACCATTTTGCTGAGCGCGTCACGAACCTTGAATTCTGTTTCGGTATCGACGCTCGAAGTGGCTTCATCGAGAATCAGAATTTTCGGCGAATGCGCCAGCGCGCGGGCAAACGATATCAGCTGCTTCTGCCCAGTCGAAAGAGTAGATCCGCGCTCGCGGACTTCTTCTTTATACGTATTCGGCAGGTTGTGAATGAAATCGGTAAGGTTCACGTCCTCTGCTGCTTGCCGGACCTCTTCATCGCTGATCCAGTCGGTGCCCAGGCGAATATTGCCCTCGATCGTCCCGGTGAAGAGAAATGGGTCCTGCAGCACCACGCCGAACCTGCGGCGCAAATCGGTTAATGCCATGTCCTTGATGTCCACGCCGTCGATGCGAATAGCGCCGCGTTGCACATCATAGAAGCGCAGCAAAAGCGAGATGATCGTGGTTTTCCCTGCGCCGGTGTGGCCGACTATGGCAACCGTCTCACCGGGCTCAATGGTAAAGCTGACGTCGCGCAGCACCCATTCGGGCTCGGGGGCAGTCGCTGTCGAGTTCAACTGGCCATGTGGGGACGAGCGTCCTCGCCCGTCCGGTCGAGCGAAGCTCGACATCGCGGAATCTCCATTCGCTGGCACTGTCCTATACGCAAACCACACATGATCAAACTCGATACGCCCCGGGCCCTCTGGAACCTTCGGAACCTGGTTCTCGGTGACCTCAACGGGTGTATCCAGCAGCTTGAATACCCGCTCTGCCGCCGCCATCGCCGATTGCAGGATGTTGTACTTCTCGCTGAAGTCCTGAATCGGGCGAAAGAACCTTTGCGCGTATTGCATGAACGCGACCAGTGCGCCCAGCGTGGTTACGTTATGAATAACGCCACGTCCGCCAAACCAGATGACGCTGGCGATGGCGATCGACGACAGAATTTCAACCACTGGGTAGTAGACCGCGTGGGCCATGATCGCGTCTTTGAACGCTTCCATGTGTTGCGCATTGACGTCCGAAAACGTCTCAAAGGCCTTCTCCTCGCGGTTGAATAATTGCAGCACCATCATGCCGCTGACGTGCTCTTGCATGTGAGCATTGATGCGTGCGACGGCCACACGAATTCGCCGGTACGAATCGCGTACCCGATCGCGGAAAAGTTTTGTCGCCATCGCTATGAACGGAAGCACCGCAAACGTAATCAGCGCCAGCTTCCAGTTCACAAAAAGCATGATGACCAGAATTCCGGTCAGAACAAAGATGTCTTCAAAAATCGAAACCACGCCGGAGGTGAACATTTCGTTGAGCGCGTCAACGTCGGTGGTAACGCGCGTGACCAAGCGTCCCACTGGGTTCTTGTCGTAAAAACCAATGTGCATGCGTTGCAGGTGGCGGAAGATTTCGCTGCGCAGGTCGAACATCACCATCTGCCCGGCCCATTGCATGAGGTAGGTTTGCAGGTACTCGAGCAGGAAGCTGAAACTAATGAGCCCGACATAAATCGCGGCAATCTGCGCGATTCCGATAAGCGGCTGAGGACTTAACCATTTCGCGAGCAGCCAGGGCGCGTGATGTGCCGGCGCCAGATACCGGTCGATGGCTATCATGGTTAGCGGCGGTCCCAGCACGTCCGCTCCAGCTTTGAGCACAATCGACCCCAGCGCGACGAACACGCGCCACTTATAGGGGCGCAAATAACGTAGCAGCCGCTTCATGAGCCGGCTGTCGTACGCTTTGCCCAGAACTTCTTCTTCGTGGTGGGAAGCCATAACTGCTGCAGACTAATTTAAATAGATGGCCTAAGGCCCTGTTCGGATGGAAAACTTAGGTATTTTGGGCCTCGGCCGTTCTTTTCCGGTCACAAGGCGTAAGGAATCGCCGCAAACCGGACCGGAGCAAAAATCCAGTTCGGAATCCCCATCTATATCGACCAGCGTAGCAGCGTGGCGCCGATCGTGAATCCCGCGCCAACCGAAGCCAGCAGGACTAAATCACCCTTCTTCAGCCGGCCTTCCTCGCGCGCAGTATGCATGGCCAGCGGAATCGTGCCGGCGGTCGTATTTCCGTAACGATCAATATTGATGACCACGGTCTCGGACTTAAGGCCCAGGCGGTCGGCCGTAGCTTTAATAATTCGCTGGTTTGCCTGATGAGGAATAAAGCAATCGATATCGCTGGCCTTCACTCCGTTTCGTGCGAGCAGCTTCTCGCATGCGTCTCCCATTTTGCGGACCGCATACTTGAAGACAGCTTGGCCGTCCTGGTGAACGAAGTGCATCTTCTTGTCTACGGTTTCGTGGGTTGAGGGATGCAAGCTGCCCCCACCGGGCATGTATAGTGCGCATGCTCCTGAGCCGTCAATCTCGTGGACAAAATCTAAAATCCCCTCACCCTCCTCCGCCGGTTCCAGGATGACTGCACCGGCACCGTCGCCGAAAAGAATGCAAGTCGCGCGATCAGAGTAATCAAGGATCGAGGACATCACGTCCGCTCCAATGACCAGCACCTTCTTGTGCGCTCCTCCTGCTATAAACTGAGCGCCGGTCTGCAGCGCATACACAAATGCCGAACACGCCGCCGACAGATCGAATCCCCACGCGCCCTTCATGCCGAGCTTGTGCTGCACCAGGCATGCGGTGGAAGGGAACAGCATATCCGGGGTGACCGTCGCCACCACCATGGCCTCGATTTCGCTTGCATCCATGCCGCGCTCGGCCAGTGCACATTTTGCCGCCTCAGCAGCCAGATCACTGGTCGCGACCCCTTTGTCGACAACGTGGCGTTCACGAATCCCGGTGCGGGAAAGGATCCATTCGTCGCTGGTTTCAACCATCTTTTCGAAAGCGGCATTGGTCAGGACGCGAGGCGGTACGTATATGCCCAGGGCAGTGATCTTGGCGCGCGCGCGTTGGCTCACTCGATAGGTTCTCCAATTGAGGTTGTGAACACGCTATTGTACGCACCTGAGGGAGAATCGCCAATTGCGGCGGAAGCTCACGCTTCTCGCAATCTGGGTGGCAGTTTCACCGGTCGGATGGAGAGTTGGCAGGTTCAGAACCAGCATTCGCGGGAGCCTCGACTTTTGTGACTACTTCTTCCGCTCTCACCATTCTGGCGCGGTGGCCCTGGAAATCTACATCCTCGGAAATAACCTTCACGCTAATGACCATGCCGTTCTTCTTTTGATGCCTCCAGATCAGGCCACTCGTCGGGTGTGGTCTCAGCGCAATACGTACCAGTTTCATGACATCGTTTACCGGCCGGATATCGAGTATCGTCATATTCAGAAATTCTGCGCGTGAGTAGCCGTATCGTTTGAGCGCCGCCTCATTGACTTCGACAATTGCCAGCGACGATGGAACGTATATCCACATAGGGACTGACGCGAAGAAAAATTCGTGAAAATAGTCAGACGCAAGTTTGGGCTCGGACGAGGACATCCTGAAGTGATCGTCGGCTGAATTGGCTGGTTTCTTTAGAGGGGCAGCTCTTCGTGGCGGTAGTTTTTAGCCAGGCACCGGAGGCCCACTGCACACGCAAGAGCCCGTTACCGTTGCTTCCTTCCGGACCTGGCGGGGTTGGCGGGAAAACGTCGCGCGGGACCGATGCCTGACGGATCATTTTATCAGCTGCCGGCCTCACGCCTCTGGCTTGTCACGGCAAGCCCCAGACTATGGGGTGGGTAGAGACTGGAACCGGGAAGCCCACACCCGCGCCCTGTGTTACCTTCGGTACCCTTTACCTTTCCCCTCAGAATCTTGAAAATACCTATATTCATGCCGTCGAGCCAGCAAAACGGAGACTCCACCGCCAGGGCACGTGTGGCGACCTCGGACACCGGCGAACTGACGCTCACAGCAGCCGTCCGCCGCTACTTCGACGTCGCGCTTTATTTACTGATCTTCACCGGCTTCGGCACTCTCGCTTCTACTGGACGTCTCGATCTCCCCACCGTCGCGCTCGTCACATCGGCACTGTTGTACCGCGGGTATGCTCTTAGCCGCCGCACTCGTAAGGCGCTCCTCTCCGAGCGGTGGACGAACCTTCTGACTATTGGCTGCGTCGGCTTCTTCGTCGCCGACGAGTTTCTGATCTCGCGCGCATTTCTAAGCGCGACTGTCCACCTAGTACTCTTTGTCATGCTGGTGCGGCTGTTCTCCGCTCAGCGCGATCGCGACCATTACCTCCTCGCCGTGCTCTCGTTTCTGATGGTCCTCTCTGCCGCAGTCTTGACCGTCGACAGCACATTCCTGTTTGCCCTGGCTGGCTTTGTTTTAGTTGCGGTGGGGACGTTCATTCTGATGGAAATGGCCCACTCGTCGCAGAAATCTCCGGTGCAGGCCCGCGACCCGCAGATGCCGCGTGTCTACAGAAAGCTGTCATTCGCGATTCTCGGCATTGCTCCGGTTCTGCTAGTGCTGATTTTTATGGGTGCTGGCGTCATATTTTTCCTTCTGCCTCGTGTCTCAGCCGGATACCTGAGCGCCTACACCGCAGCCAACGATTTGAGCACCGGATTCTCTGACCGGGTTGAACTCGGACGTATTGGGCAGATCCAGCAATCAAGGAACGTGGTGATGCACGTTCAGGTGGATGGCGATACTACTGGAGCAATGCGACTCAAGTTGCGCGGGGTTTCGCTCGACTACTTCGACGGCAAGAGCTGGGCCAATACTCGGAACCGGGTCGTACTGAAACGCGGCCCCGATGGCCGCTTCAATCTGCGCTGGCGAAATTCGCTCGTCGCCGGTCGCGACGTTCATTACCGCGTGACCATGGAGCCGTACCTCAGCGAAGTATTTTTCCTGATTGCTTCGCCTAACTCTCTGCAGGGAAATTACCGCACAGTCTCCGAGGACAGTGCCGGCGATGTCTTCGATCTCGACACCGAGCATTCGGTCGGCGCCTACGAAGCTGATTCAACCATGCGAGTTTCTGCACTTCCTCACCGGGCCGCCTACGCCAGTTCGGGACCGGACGTTCCGCCGAGCTACCTGCAGCTCCCGGCGGTTGATCCACGCGTAATTTCGTTGGCAGAGCAGGTGACCGCCAGGGCTGCTACTCCAGTCGAGAAGGCATCTGCGATCGAAGGCTATTTACGCTCGCATTACGGATACACGCTGCAACTGCCCGAGACGGAGCCACGCGACCCGATTGCGAATTTCTTATTTGTGCGCCATCAGGGTCATTGTGAGTATTTCGCCTCGGCCATGGCAGTGATGCTTCGCTCGGTCAGGATTCCTTCACGTGTGGTAAACGGCTTTTCGGGTGGCGAGTTCAATGACGTCAACTCACGATACGTAATTCGCGCCAGCGACGCGCACTCCTGGGTTGAGGCTTACATCCCCGGCGAGGGCTGGATGGAGTTCGACCCCACCCCGCCGGGCACTCCGCAGGTACAAACGACCTGGAGCCGCTTCATGCTCTACATGGACGCAATGTCTTCGTTCTGGCGCGAGTGGGTGGTCAATTATGATCTGGCACACCAGTTCCGCCTGTCTCAGGACGCGGGCCGCGGCAGCCGTGCTATGGTCGGCCGCGCACAGGTATGGGGACGTGCACAGTATGCTCGTATGCTCGGCTGGGCGCGCAAAGTTGAGGATCAGGTTGGCGACTCAACCGTTAAGTGGGGTATTCGCGCGCTGGTCCTGTTCTTTATCGCCTTCGTCATCGCCGCCCTCCCCAAGCTGATCTCAATGGTGCGCAGATTCAGTCTGGCCCACAGTCCACAGAAATCGCCGCAGATGGCTGCCAGCATCTGGTATGAACGCATGCTGCGTCACACCGCACGCCGGGGATGGAACAAGGCACCCGCGCAGACTCCGGAAGAATTCGTCTCAAGCATTGGCGAGCCCCAACTCAAGAGCAAGGTGCTGACCTTTACAAAGCACTACGAGAAAGCTCGTTTCGGAAAGTCACCCGATGAAGCATCGCGTCTGCCTGAGCTGTACGATGAAATCAAAGCGAGCAGGTAAATCCAGCGCGCCAGCACTCCCAAGGCGACATCAGATTGATATGGAAAGAAAGCCGATCGGGCTGCTGCCTAGAACCGCATTACTACGCCCCCGCCAACGTAGTAGTTATGCTGGCGGGTCCTACCTGTGTCGACATTGATTGGTGGCACTCCGCTCCAGTTGTCGCGTGCCTCGAATCGGAACCTAAGGCTGTGAAGTTTGCCCGGGAACGGCACGTCAAAGCCCACTCCGCCGTGCATCACGCCGGTGACTTTTATGCGGTGCCCGGTGTACGGGCCGAAGAAGACAGCGTCTTTACTGGACGAAAAATATCCAACCCCGCCTCCCAGGCTGACCCATGGAGACACGAAGAAATTCCGCACAAAACTCACCCGTACCGCAGGAGTCAGGAACACCGAACTGTACTGCTTGGGAATGACATTCAGGCCGAGGTTCAGGTCCTCGTCGGGGTTGTAGATCACTGGAACTTCAACGCCGACAGAGCTGTCTGCCCATTTAAAAAAACGCAGCTGGCGGGCATAAAGGAAATTGAACGAAAGCCCCTTGCCGGAATGCACGGTGTTATCGAAAAAATTTGTGTTGGGCACCCGCTGGTCGCTGATGAATGTGCGCCCCACACCCACCGCCAGCTCGTTCTTCTCCTGCGTGTCTTGGGCAAAAGCAGCCGTGCTAGTCAGCAACATGGAACTGACGAGAGCGAGCACAACACGCAGCAGCACGCATGTGCTTAGGTGTGACCCCGATCGGAATAGCATGCGGCCCGCGGAAATTTCTTCCCGCATTCTCCCCTCCAAACGCGAAGATCGCTCAAACTGGCTAAGCCCAACAAACCGCTCAACAAACTAAAGACGAGCCTAGCATGATGCCCGCCAGCCGCGGGTTAGCTTGAGTGGTGCGGGGACGCGTCGGTAACGTCGGTTGAAGCCCTCCTCTCCCCCATGTTAGTTTTATGAGTTTCCCGTCGGCGGTCCAATCCCTGATGCGATCGAGGCTTTTTGTCTCCTGCTGAAACCACAGTCGCTATCCGCAAGACTGCGCTCAACTCCGTTCACCGCCAGCTGGGCGCGAAAATGGTCGAGTTCAACGGCTGGGATATGCCGGTCGAGTACTCAGGCGGCGGCATTGTTGCCGAGCACGTGGCCGTGCGCACCGGCGTCGGTATTTTCGACGTCAGCCACATGGGCGACATCCGGCTTGCGGGGCCGGAAGCACTGGCCGCCGTACAGCACATCTCTATGAACGACGCCTCGCGGCTCGCTATCAGGCAGGCACAATATTCGGCACTGCTCTATCCGCAGGGCACGTTCGTCGATGACGTCATTGTGCACCGGCTCGGCGAAGAAGAGTATCTGCTGGTCATCAATGCGGGCACGCGCGAGAAGGATTTCAACTGGGTGCGCGACAATACCCGCCAGTTCAATTGCCGAGTCGAGAATTTGTCGGATGACTTCACACAGATTGCGATCCAGGGACCGAAAGGCGTGGACCTGCTGCAGAAACTCACCGACGCAGATCTCTCCTCGGTCAAATTTTATTGGGTGACGCGTGGCGCCGTCTGCGGTTTGCCAAACATCCTGATCGCGCGCACAGGGTACACCGGGGAAGATGGATTCGAGATCTACATTCCCAGCGATGAGCCAACCAGCGCTCGCGTGTGGAATGAGGTGCTCAACGCCGGCAGGGAACTGGGCGCAATTCCATGCGGGTTGGGCGCTCGAAATACGCTGCGTCTTGAAGCCAAGCTGCCCCTCTACGGACACGAAATTTCCGATACCATCAATGTGTGGGAAGCTGGCCTGGACCGCTTCTGCAAGATGGAGACGCCCGGGTTCATTGGGCGTGAGTCGCTGGCGCAAGCCAAAGCATCTGTTATTACCCGGACGCTTATTGGTCTGGAGATGATTGATCGAGGCATCGCCCGTGACGGTTACAAAGTGCTGGATTCGGCCGGAAAAGAAATTGGATACGTGACCAGCGGTTCGTACGCGCCGTTCCTTAAGAAGAATATTGCTTTGGCTTATGTCCCGCCGGAATTGAGCGTTGTAGGAACGGAGTTGCAGGTTGAGTGTCGCGGTGCCCGGGTGAAGGCAAAGGTAGTGCCGACACCGTTTTACAAACGGCCCAAGAAGAACGGGTGACATCCGAGAAAACTTTGACCGCTAAGGTCACGAAGTTGCACGAAGGAAAGACTGAGAGTCACGTGGAAGAGCGGCGCTTTAGCGCCGCGTCATAACGAAAGAAGAGATTAACGCGGCGCTAAAGGGCCGCTCTTCCACGATGCTATACGCACTCCAGAACCGCGTAAAAGGGGCTGGAAGCTAGAAGGCTAAAAGCCAGGAGCTGATTTTCAATGCCTTATCCCGCAGACTTCAGGTACACCAAAGAACATGAGTGGATCAAGGCCGACGGCGCGACCGCGACCATCGGCATCACCAGCTATGCGCAGGAATCGTTGGGTGACATCGTGTTCGTTGATCTTCCCAAGGTCGGCAGCGACATCACAGTTGGGAAGACATTTGGCAGCGTGGAATCGGTAAAAGCGGTTTCGGACTTATATGCGCCCGCGTCGGGCACGGTTACGGAAGTCAACGGCGAACTCGCGACCGCCCCGGAAAAGATCAACAAAGATGCCCACAACTCCTGGATGCTGAAAATCAAACTGAGCAATCCCGACGACCTGAAATCATTGCTCTCCCCTGCCGACTACGAGAAATTCGTTTCCGAAGAAGGAGGGCACTAAAAAGCTATTAGCCATTAGCTCTTAGCCTTTAGCAAAAACAACTGGTTCAAGCTAAAGCTAACGGCTAAAAGCTAAGAGCTGATTTTATGCGTTACCTTCCCAAATCTCCCGCTGACCGCGAAGCCATGCTGAAGGCGATTGGCGCGCGCTCAATAGACGATCTGTTTGCCCCGATACCGGGCGAGTACCGGCTGAATCGCGATCTGAAGATTCCGCGACAGATGGCCGAGTCGGAAATTGTCGACTGGTTCCGCGAGCGCTCGCGTGAAAACGGAGACGGCCACGCGACGTTCTTGGGTGCAGGCGCCTATTATCACTATCGCCCCGTCATTATCGATTCCCTGATTTCTCGCGGCGAGTTTCTCACGGCATACACGCCTTACCAGGCAGAGATTTCGCAAGGCACGCTGCAATCCATCTTCGAATTCCAAACTATGATTTCCGAGCTGACCGGCATGGAAGTGGCTAATGCCTCCATGTACGACGGCTCAACCGCCGCTGCAGAAGCTGTAATGATGGCGGTTCGTCTCACTGGACGGCGCTCGGTCACCGTCGCCCGCAGCGTGCATCCCGAGTATCGCGAAGTGCTTGCGACTTACGCCTTTCATCAAGGAATGCCGCTTACGACCGTTCCTTTCGCGGAAAGCGGCCGGGTCGAACCGAAGCAACTCGAAAACGCAATCACCTCCGACACAGCATGCGTTCTCATTCAGTCGCCAAACTTTTTCGGCACGATTGAAGATGTTGAAGCGCTCGCCGCTATCGCCCATGCAAGAGGTGCGATGCTGGTGGTTGCGATTCCAGAAGCCGTGTCGCTGGGAATTGTCGAGCCCCCGCGCTCCGCTGACGTCATCGCCATGGAAGCGCAATCCTTCGGTGTCCCGCTTGGCTTTGGCGGACCGTATTGCGGGGTGATTGCCACGCGCGAGCAGTTCGTGCGGCAAATGCCCGGACGCCTCGTTGGGCAGACCACCGACCGCAACGGCAAGCGCGGCTTCGTCCTGACACTGGCCACCCGCGAGCAGCACATCCGGCGTGAGAAAGCGACGTCCAATATTTGTACAAACCAAGCCCTCATAGCGCTGATGGCCAACATTTTCATGACCGTCTACGGCAAAGTTGGCTTGAAGGAGCTCGCGCGACAGAATCTGGCGAAGACAGCTTATGCTGCACAACAATTCGGCAGGCACGCAACTGTCCTTTTCTCCGGCCCTCCACGCTTCAACGAATTTGTTATTCAGACCAGCGAAGATCCGTACGCCATTAATTCGCGCTTACTCGGGCACAAAATTGTCGGAGGCCTTCCACTGAAGAAGTTTTATCCCGAGCTCGGAAACGCTTCACTGTGGTGCTGCACCGAGCTGACCTCGCGCAGCATGATTGATACCGCCGTCGGGCACGTCGCCGACAGCGAACGTTCCGTCCGCAGCGCTCGCGAAGAGCCCGAAGAGGTAGCGCGATGAAGCACATGACTCGAAAAGCCACGCGTCACGTCAATCAGAACGAAGGCTTGATCTTCGAAAAGTCATCGCCGGGCAAAGCCGCCTGGAAGCTGGCGCCGCTCGATGTTCCTGATGTGGACACGGCCAAGCTCCTCGGTTCAGCGGAAAGAAAAGACCTAGGCAACATGCCCGAGGTGAGTGAAATCGAGATCATTCGCCACTTCACGCGCCTTTCCACCTGGAACTACGCCATCGATCTGGGAATGTATCCGCTGGGTTCGTGCACCATGAAGTACAACCCGCGCGTAAATGAGGCCGTGTCTCGGCTTGACGGCATTGCCAACGCGCATCCGTATCAGCCCGAGAAGATTTCGCAAGGCGCCCTGCGCATCATCAAGATATTGAGCGATTGCCTGCTCGAAATCACCGGCATGGACGCAATCACCTTGCAGCCCGCAGCCGGGGCGCATGGAGAACTCACCGGGCTGCTGTTGGTGCGCGCTTATCACGACTCAAAAGGCAAGCCGCGCAAGAAAGTCTTGATTCCGGATTCCGCACACGGTACCAATCCGGCGACCGCGGCCATGGTTGGCTACGCGGTGGAAAATCTGAAATCAAATGCTCAGGGAATGGTGGACATCTCCGCCCTCGAAGCGCAGATGAACGACGAAGTTGCAGCACTCATGCTCACCAACCCCAACACCCTGGGGGTTTTCGAGCAGGAGATCCACAAGATTGCCGACATCCTGCATGCAAAAGGCGGCCTGCTTTACATGGATGGCGCGAACATGAACGCGCTGGTTGGCAAAGTACGCCCCGGCGACTTTGGTGTGGACGTCATGCACTTAAATTTGCACAAAACTTTTTCGACTCCGCATGGCGGAGGAGGTCCCGGCTCCGGTCCGGTTGCAGTAAAGAAAGTCCTCGAGCCGTTTCTGCCGAAGCCGGTTCTCCTGTCGAAGCCGGAAGGCACTCTGGGCTTCGACTACGATCGTCCCCAGTCGATTGGCCGGGTGCGCTCTTTCTACGGGAACTTTGGAATGTTCGTGCGCGCGCTGGCGTACATTCTCGCCAACGGACCTGACGGTCTGCGCCAAACCACCGAAGACGCGGTGCTCAACGCCAACTACATTCGCAAAGGCCTCGAAGGCGTCTACGATCTGCCCTACTCAAGCGCCAGCATGCACGAAGTAGTCTTCAGCGACAAGCTGCAGGCAAAAAAGGGCGCACGCACCATGGACATTGCCAAACGCCTCATCGACTACGGATTTCATCCCTACACAACCGCATTTCCCCTGATCGTGCCCGGAGCGATGATGATCGAGCCAACGGAGAGCGAATCCAAAGAGGAACTGGATCTTTTCCTCGAGGCCATGAACGCGATTGCGCAGGAAGTCGAAGAGGACGCAGAGATAGTAAAGACTGCGCCGCACTCTACTCGGGTTTCTCGCCTCGACGAAACCGCGGCGGCCAGGAAGCCAGTGCTGAGGTGGAAGCCCTGAGGGCAATGCGAGTCCCTCGGCAAAGCCTTAACCCTATACGGCTCTCAACACCCTTGTCATTCCGAACTGCTTCAGCAGTGAGGAATCTGCAGTTTCTGCCACTCCGGCGACGCACGCAACTGCAGATTCCTCGGACCTGAAGGTCCTCGGAATGACATGGCTTTCAGGCTTGTCTTTTACGCACTTTTCTTTGAGGTTACCGCATAGAAAACCGCGGCTCTCTGCTCGAGGTTCTGACCTCCGCAGTGCGGGCATCTCATCTGCTCGCTATCGTGCTCGTGCAGGGTAAGCACGCGCTCGAAGGTTTTATGGCAGTCGTTGCAGACATAATCGTATGCGGGCATAGAACACCTCCCGTAGATTTCCGCCATTTTAACGCCGCCCGACCCAAGCCAGAGCTGTGATTATTTCTTTTCAGAAACCTGCACTGACGCCTGCGTGTTCTCCCAGCTCATCTGCAGCGTGCAGGCGCTGCCGCTCTGGTTGAAGCTGACCGTAAAATTCTCCACCGGAGACGAGGTTTTCGAAGCCTGCATGGGCAGGCGCGCGAGCTCGTTGGCTTCGTACTTATATGGCACGCCCCATTCGCCGGTCTGTTTGTTGACGATCAGCGTCCACTTGTCCTGCTCAGGAACGGTGAAGATGGTGTAACTGCCTGCGGGAACATCCTTGCCTTCGATGCTAACGTTCGCAGTGGTCACGAATGTGGTCGCATCGTTTGCGCCCGTGCGCCAGACTTCTCCAAACGGAACCAGGCCGCCAAAAATCTTTCGCCCTTTCATGCGCGGGCTGGAGTAATCCACCGTGATCGTCTTGCCGTCAGAAAGCTTGCATTGTGCCTGCGCCGGCGGACTCGGACGCTTACTCTTGTCCTGCTGCGCGGAAGAGAGAACACATAGAGCCAGAACCAACACTGCTGCAAAAACAGGCTTCTTCAGCATAAGGTCTCCTTGAGAACGTTTAACTCCACAGTCAGAAAAATCAGAATGTACGGCGCACCGGATTGCGCAGCACATTGAATAGATTATTTGCGTGGGTAAAGGTTAGCAAATCTCAGGGTCCGGAGTGTCAACGTTCTCGCGAACAGGTGAGTGCTGATTATCGAACCATGATGCTCGGTTCATCTCGCCATGAACACTAGAACCAGCACGCCCACGATGATCCGATATACGGCGAACGGCACAAACCCGTGCTTGCGCACCCAGGCCATGAACCATGCCACTGACCCGTAGGCCACCACGAATGAAACCGCAAATCCAATCGCTAGTACCAGCCATCCATGCGCGTCAATTTGAGAGACGCCTATCGGGTTTGCGCCCTTGCCGCGCAATGATTTCAGCAGGTCGTAACAGGTCGCCACGATCATCGTTGGTATAGAAAGAAAGAACGAAAATTCCAATGCCGCCGCCCGCGACATTCCTGCAATTTGCCCAGCCGCAATCGTCGACATGGAGCGCGAAGTGCCTGGAAACACGGCCGAGAGAATCTGGCAGGCGCCAATCCAGACCGCCTGTCCCAGGCTCATCGCCTCCATCCGCCAAGTGTGAATCCGGCTTCCCGGAGCGTTCGGACCCAGTTTTTCAGAGCCCGCATTTATCGCATCCACAATCCACATCACAACGCCGCCGATCAGCAGGGAAGTGCCCATGATGAACAGACTCTCCAGGTGCTTGCCGATCATTTTGGTCAAACGAAACGCGGGAATCGCGGTGACCACAAATGCAACCAGCGTCAGTCCCAGCGGATGCGTCAGGGCCGTCCGGTCTCCGCTCTCGCCATGCGGAAATGTGCTGAGGAACTTGGCAATGCGCGCGCGAAAGTAAATCGGCAGGCACAGGATCGCCCCTAGTTGGATGACGATCGTGTACATCTTCCAGTATCCATCGCCAAGGTTGATGTGAAACAGCGCTTCGGCAATTCGCAGGTGGGCCGTCGAACTGACAGGAAGAAATTCCGTGAGACCCTCAATCACTCCGAGCACGATGGAAAGCAGGAAGTCGTTCAAAGTTCCTCCTGGCTGCGAGTATCGCAGAAAGCCGTTCGTCCTTGATTATGACAAAAGGTTCGGCCCCGGGAACTCGAGCCGTTGTTACTTGCTCCGAGGCACAGATCGGAGATCAGGATCAGGTCAGGTACGAGCGGCCGTTGGTGATTTTGTGTTGCAGCGTGGCCGCCAGGTGATCGATATCAGTGGGCGCAAGATTTCCAGCCGAGCGGTCCTCAAGGAAAAGCGTCTGGTTGCTGCCGACCGCGTCGCGCCGAATCTGGACCAGCAGCGCGTGCACCGCGTTGGGATCGAACTTCTGTGGTGTCATGCGCACAATTTCATTCAACGTCGCCCCCAGCGAAATCGGCTCCCGATAAGGCCGCAGGCTGGTCATGGCGTCGAATGTGTCTGCAAGGCCAACGATCCTGACTTGCATCGGAACATCCTCGTTGAGCAGTCCGTCCGGGTAGCCGGATCCGTCTGCTCGTTCGTGATGCCAGCGCACAATTTCAGGGATCTGCGGCCAGGGAAAGCTAACCCCGGTTACAATTTGATGCCCAACCGTGGTGTGGTCGGCCATCTCCTGAAATTCCTCAGGATCCAAAGAACTAGGTTTACCGAATAGCCGTTTATCAACCGCGACCTTGCCAATGTCATGCAGGTACCCGGCCGAGCGCAAGGCTGCGACTTCATTCGCATCCATTCCCAGCGCGTCGCCTACCCCGGCTGCATAGCGCCCGACCCGAAGCGAATGCCCATGAATGTTGATGTGCTTTACGTCGATTGCGGCCGCGAATGCTTCGAGCGTGCTGTCGTAGAACCCATGTAACGAAGCCATCAACCGCAGGTTGTCTGCCACCCGCTCGGTCAGCGTTTGGGTTAGCGCGTGGTTCTGCACCGCCAGCGCAACGTAGTGGCACAGCAGATCGAGAGACTGCAAACCCTCCTCTTCGTAGGAGGAGTCTCCATCTCGCCGGCCTAGCGCTACTGCTCCTACCAGCTTGCCCGCAACTTTCAGCGGGGCAAGACACTTGAAAAGCTCAGGCGCAACGTTTCCGTTCGCGCTCAGAAAAAGATCGTATGAGGATTTCGACAGCAACATCGCGCCCTGCATCGAACTGAGTGCGTGAACATGGCGGGGAAGAAGAGGAATCACGGAGGGTTCCGGTATCAGCGCGAACCCGCCGGCGGCGATTGAGTTCAGCATCGAAGGTTTTTCGATGAACACAAACAGCACACCTTCGCCCGCTCCCGCCGCATGCATGAGGGCGGAGAGCATGGTGTGCGCGGTCTGTGTGAACTCGCCTTCAGCCGTCATCTGCGGGCCAAGGTCCGAGAGCGTTTCAACCGTTCGCAGCAGCCGCCGAAAATTTTCTTTTGGGTCGGTCACTCCTGCTTCGGAGTAACGAACACCAGAGCAGTTTGAGAGTACCATGCTGCGAAGTGATGGCAGCCGTTCGACTTGTTGGTTACTTTGGTGCGTGGAGGACATAAGATCCCCCGTCAGAATTCGCTGCTGCTCTATGCTCGGGAAGATTCTTTCGACTGCGACCGCCGCTCGCATTTTCAGGCTTTGCCAGGACAATGCGCACACTCATTTCTTTTCCACTGCTGCGGGAAGCTCGCATGAATAAAATCTAATTCGAATGTCTTCACTCTTAAGACCTATCGGAAAGCTTGCGGCAGTTCTTCTGCTCTACCTATGCATCCCGATACCTTCGTTCGCCTGGGGCCCGGAAGGGCACCGCATGGTCGCTGAAATTGCGCGAGTGCGATTAAGTCCGTCGGCCAGGCGCATCATTCGAGAGCTGATTGGCAGCGATGATCTTGCCTCCATCTCTACTTGGGCTGACGAAATCAGGAGGGAGAGGCCGCAGACATTCGGCTGGCATTTCGTGGACATTCCCTGGAATTCCACAGGTTTTTACCAGCCACGGGATTGCTTCCGCCCGAAGGATAAAAACGCTCTTCAAGATCACCACAATTGCGTTGTCGATCGCATCGAAATGTTCCGCGAAATTCTGGCCGATCAAAATGCTTCGGCGCCCGACCGCGTTGAGGCGCTGAAGTTTCTGGTCCACTTTGTGGCCGATGTGCATCAGCCGTTGCATGCGATTGGCGAAGCGCGGGGAGGGAATGATATTCACGTCGTCGAATTTGGGTCGGACCAGTGCGGAAGCCGCCCGTGCAATCTGCACGCTTTGTGGGATGAAGGTCTTATCGAACACGCCCACCGCTCCCAGTCAGGCTACATCCTGCATCTCGAAAACCTGATCAGTCGCCGCAGGCTCGAGGGGCGCGCCATCGGCGCCCCTGAAGACTGGGCCAACCAGTCTTTCCGTCTCGCTCATGACGTTTGGCTGCCCGACGGCAGCCGCGTGGACGAAGCCTACTACGGAAAACACATCAGCATTGTGGATGAACGATTGGCCTTGGCGGGGATCAGATTGGCCAGGTTGTTGAACGATGCGCTGCCCCGTTGACGTACCAGCCGGTTGAACACCTCTTCACACACAGCTTCAGGCGGCGAACAGGCGGTAGAGCATGAAGTAGATCACTACGCCGGTTATCGAGACATACAGCCACAGCGGGTAGGTCCAACGTGCAATAGCGCGGTGCCGGTCAAAGCGCTGTCGTAGCGCACGGCTGAGAGTGATGATGACCAGTGGCACAATGGCAGCTGCCAGGATTGTGTGCGAGATCAGGATGCTGAAATACACCCAGCGTGACCATCCGTGCCCCGGAAACTTCACCGACCCAACATTCCAGTGGTAGTAGAGGTACGAGATCAGGAATAACGTCGAGGTTGCGACCGCAGTGAGCATGAGCGCGCGATGCGCGACTATTCTTCCCGCCTTGATCTGGTGGTGCGCCGTCACCAGGAGCACCGCGCTGGTGCCGTTGAGGGTGGCATTGATGACCGGGAAAATCGCGAATTGTGGAGGAACAGGCATCACGCAGCCGGCTTGGTGCTGCGGCGGTTCACCATCAGGAACGCCAGTCCGAACATAAACAGCGAAAAAAGCACCAGCGTCGCCATCGAAGCTGCCAGCGAGAACTCTCCCTGGCTCGCCGGATACATCAGGTCGCGCAATGCCTGCACTCCATAAGTGAGCGGATTCAAGCGCATGATCACCCGTAGCCAGCCTGATGCCCCGGAAAGCGGAAACAGCGCGCCCGAAAGCAACCACAGCGGAATAAGAAAAAGGTTGATGATGGCGTGAAATGCCTGGGTTGAATCCATGGGCCAGGCGATGGCAAACCCGAGCGCGGTCAGCGCGAAAGAAACCAGAAACACAGCCAACGCAATCAGTAGAAAGCTGAGCACATCAATGTGCACGCCTACGAACGGCGCAAATACCAGGAAGATGAGCCCTTGAAGCGTCGCAAGCGTCGTGCCGCCCATCACCTTCCCCAGGACTACCGCCGAGCGCGAGACCGGAGCCACCAACACCGACAGCAGAAAACCCTCTTTGCGGTCTTCGATCACCGACATCATGGTGAAAATCGAAGTGAACAGCACAATCATGATCAGCGCGCCGGGATAGAAGTAATCCAAATAGTGCTGATCAGTACCCACCCCGCCGGTGTGAAACGACGTTCCGAATCCCGAACCAATTACCAGCCAGAAAACCACTGGCGAAGCGATCACGCCCACCACTCGCGTCCGCTGGCGATAAAAGCGCACCACTTCCCGCCACCACAACGTGAGCGCGGGAAGAACAAGTTCATTCTTCGCGGTTGCTGCCCTCGGCATTGTGGTGGCAATTGTGCTCATTATGAATTCCCGTATCAGTCTTCCTTCTGCTGTTCGCTCCAAAACCGATGCCCAGTCCGCTTGATGAAAACGTCTTCCAGGCTTGGCTTCGCGATCGAGACCGCGTCGATTTCGCCTGGGAATGCTTCAACCAGGTCCGTCACGAATCTGTGCGCACTGTCTTTTTCGATGTGGATCCGGCTATCCACCACGCGCGCCTCGACGCTAAAGTGCGTCCGGATTCGTGTGGCCAGAGAATCAGAATTCCTGCTCTCCAGCACGATCACGTCGCCGCCAATCTCGCTCTTCAATTCTGCCGGCGTGCCCAGCGCGACCAGCTTGCCTTCGTTCAAAATCGCCAGCCGGTCACATCGCTCCGCCTCTTCCATCAGATGGGTTGTGACTAGAACCGTTACCTGCTCTTCATCGCGAAGCATGCGCAAGTATTGCCACAGGTCGCGCCGTGCGCCCGGATCAAGCCCCGTCGTCGGTTCATCCAGCAGTAGAACCCGCGGACCATGCAGAAGGCCTTTCGCGAGTTCTAACCGCCGCTGCATGCCTCCGGAAAATGTCTCGGCTTGGTCGCGGGCCCGGTCTGACAACCCCACACGTTCAAGTATTGCTTTAACTCTTTTTCGCAGCACCTCGCCGCGAAGACCGTACAAATGTCCCTGATGACGCAGGTTTTCTGCCGCAGTCAGCTTCAGGTCAATGCTCTGGGCTTGAAATACAACGCCAATCTCGCGGCGCAGTTGCGTAGGCTCCTTGGCCGAATCGTGCCCCAGGATGACTGCCCGTCCCGCAACCGGAAGCATCAGTGTGGAAAGAATTCGAAACAGCGTCGTCTTGCCGCTACCGTTCGGGCCCAACAGGACGAACAATTCGGCAGGCTGTACTTCGAATGAAACGCCGTCCAGTGCAGTGCGGCTCTCGTAACGGTGCACGAGTTCCTGCACGGCGATGACTGGGGCAGCGATGAGTTCCGGCCGGGCGGGTGACCCGACCTCAGCGATAGCAGACATTTGGGAGGTCAACCACCATTTTACGACGAGCGCGGCTGCAGCGTGATCACGAAAGACTATCTTCGCATTTATTTGTTTTGCGCAGTTGCCCTCGCGATGAATTCCAGGTCTTCGTACTCAGGAAGCTGATCGGCGGATAACGCGATTGTGGACCTAAGCCGTAATGGCTCTGCCATCCGGTATCGCTGTCCGTCGCAGGATTGCCGTATGCCTCCACGTCTGGAACGTGAGCACGACCGTCGTAGCCAGCAACAGCGCCCCAACCGCAACATGTGCCACCGTCGAAATCACCATGTAAGACTCACCGGGAGAAATTCCGGGCACGTTCACTACCCGCGTAAAGAACGCGGCAAAGCCGAGAAAAAGCTGAATCACCAGAAGAAACAGCATCGCCACGGCCGGACGGCGCACCGCTTCGACTCCCGAGAACTGCATAATGGCACGCACTCCGGTCCAGGTCAGAATCAAAGCCACTGAGAGCGCATTGATCACGTGCGGGGCCCACGACATCCCGTGGTGCCGGAACATTCCGCCAAAGATGAGTTGGATGTACAGAATCAGGATCGAATACCAGCACAACACCAGCAGTTTCGGATGCCCATGGTCCGCCAGAGCTTGCGGTGCCTGTTCCACCCACCCTCGCCCCGTGCACAGCGCGATCGCGACCGCAATGCAGAAGAAGGTCTGTCCCACGGCAGCATGCGCGGTTGAAACCGCGGGGGGAAGGAAGTGTAATACGGTCACGCCTCCGAGTATTCCTTGGGCAACGATCGTAGCGAGCGCGCCGATCGATAAATATTTCATCCATCGGCGGCGATCGACGAACCACGTCCAGAAGGCGATCACGATGGTGCACATCCCGGTAAACCAGGCGATCATGCGATGGCTGTGCTCGTAAACTATGCCACCCACCCAGGGCGGAAGTTTCACCAGATGCCCATAAGAGGTCGGCCAATCGGGCACCGATAGACCTGCCCCTTCGCTGGTAACCAGGGCGCCCGCAATAATCACCAGAAAGGTGACCAACGCGATAAACATCGCCACCCGATGATGCCACGCGTTGTACTGCGTCACTTCAGAGGTCAAGATAGCTCCTTGACAACCCACAATTTTATCAGCTACTCGCGCAGGTTTGAGCGTTCACTTGTGTACAGGATTCGTGACTACAAACGCCTTCACGGCAACATTGTTGGGCTGCAATCCCGCCGGAATCATGGTCAACAGGCCGTACTCCCCCGGCTCCAGTTCCCGCGGCTTCCGTTTTTGAATGACCGTCACATCCCCGGATTGCGAATCCAGCACCAGCAGATAATTCTGGCTCTGCGATAGCGCGAGGCCGTCCGGCTGGCCACCCACAGGGATTGACGCGATGATCTTCCCCAGATCAATGTCGTAGATAGCCACGGAATTCGATCCGAAATTGCTGACGTACAGTCGCGCATTGTCGTCCGAAACGACAGCGCGCGAGGGATGTGTGCCGATGAGATAGCTGCCGCTCACTTCATCGGTCGGCGTTTCGATGATCGACACGCTGTCGGAATCAAAATTACATACGATCAATTCGCCGCCATCGGGTTTCAGCGCCAGTGCTGCCGGTGTCTTGCCCACATCCAGCAGCGCCAGCACCTTGTCGGTCCTCAGATCAATCGAGGCTACCTGTCCCCCGCCTGAACATGCGACAAATGCTTTGCTGTTGTCGGGAAGGATCGCAATATCAGTGGGCTGGTGGCATATCGGAATAGTGTTGCGGACCACCAGCGTTCCGCCGTCAATGACAGAAACACTATCGCTTCCACGATTACTTACCACAATCGTCTTCCCGTCGGGCGCAACCCTCGCCAGCCCAGGGGAATTCCCGACACGTAGCGTCGCTATCACCTCCCTCTGCTCTAGGTCGATAACGGAAAGGTTCGCCGAGCCCGAATTCGCCACGTACGCACGCTTGCCATCCGTGGAGACATCAATGAAGAAGGGCGTGCCATGCACTCCTATGGTCGCGACCACCTCGTTTCGTTCTGCGTCAATCACGCTGATGTTCGCCGACCCGCTGTTTACCACATAGACTTCGTTCTTCTTGCCGTTGGTGGCAATGCCTGTGGGCGAAGCGCCGACGTGCAGCGTCTTCGTCAGCCGAAACGTTCGCAGGTCGATGACGGAGACCGTATTGCTCTTCCCATTGGTGATATACGCGTATTCGCGATAAGCGGGATCGAAGCTGGGGAGCTGGCGCTGATGGAAATACCACCAACCAAGTCCTGCCACGATGGGCAGAACAACCATAATGAGCAGGAGTTTTCTCAAGCGCACTGAAGAAAGAGAAAGGGTACCAGAACTTCGCTGCCAGCGATCAATGCTGTTGGTGTCAAGAAGCCGTGCAAGCGGCGAGCAATGTTTAGCGAACAGTGTTTAGCGATGGTCGGATAGGTCGAAGGTCGTGCTGTTAGCCGAGTGCTCGCTGGCCGAATGATCACCGCCGCCCGCGTGCTCGCCAGCGGAGTTCGCGTTTCGCTTATCGTCTTTTCCGTGGCAGTCCGACACTCCAGTTTCGATCTGCGTGCCTTCCTCGTAATCGTTCCATGTGGCAATCAGCAGGAAAGGCATGGGATGTTCCGGATCGTCGTAGTGATGGAAGATCTTCAATGTGTCTTCAAAGTGTTGCCCACAGCGGCGGTCCATGTGGCGGTTCAGGCTCCATGATGCTTTCGTGTCGTTGAAGCCCGGCCATATGCGCCAACCACGATTTTTCCCGGGATCTCCTTCACTTTTTCGTAGAACTTTTCCAGATAATGCTTTCCCCAATCAGCTGCCGTCCGCCTTCCACCCCGGCTGGGATGTACCCACGCGTAGTAGCCGTCGAAATCTCTTGCTCGTATTGCATCGGCGGCTCGTCCTTATAAATCAGAATCGGCGGGTGTTCCCATTGATTCACCGCATCGCGTACGCGGTCCCAATCTGTGTGTCCGCGCTTGGGGAAGATGAAAATGACCGGACGCCCCTGATAGGTCACGTACGCCTCGTGGCCGGGAGCGTTGGGGCCGATGTAAGCGCGATACGCTTTGTCGAGCTCGTTCAGTGCATTATCCGTTGCCTGCCCGTTGTCTTCCTCAGTCTCGTCGTACATCAGGCAAATGTGGAAATTGGTCCTCTGCCGTGATCTGCTGCAGCAGAGCATAGCTGCGGTCTTCGAATGGACGGCGGTCGCCGTACCAATCCACGGCAAACGCGTAGATTCCCATCTCTTTCGCTTTTTGAATTTGCTTGCGAAGCACCGCCGGATCGAGTGTCGAATATCCAACTTGATGTGTCCGGAGATCACCGAACCACGGCTGATAATCAGCCAGAATCCGCGAAGACTCCCGCATAGCCTTCGCATTCGCGCCGGACACGGTCGCCCGCTTGTGAGAGCAGCCGCTGGTGATCAGAAAAATTGCGGCGACTACCAGGAGACAATGCCAGAAAGACCACCCATGCTGTAACTTTATCCTTCATGTTGGATGCTGGGCAGTAGCACAGAGTGGCGTAACGGGCCGCTAAGGCTTTCTCCGTTCGTAGCCTGCAGTTGCCGGACCAGCCAGCGATCCGCGCCCGGAGTCATCAGCACCATGAATTCGGCATTGACTGGCTCTTCGTAGATAACTTTGCCGCCATCGAGGACTTGCATATCAAACTGCGCGTGATCGCGAAGTTCCATGACGTCGCCGGCAGGGGAGTAGAACGAGGCTTCGAGCTTGTGGCCGCGGTCGGTATAACGAGTCTGCAGGCCTGATTTGATCTGCGAATTGATCGTTGCGTGAAATCCTGCTTTGCCAATCCGGTGAAATATCCGTCGAGAAGGCCGGTCTTGTTGCTCTGAGCGCCTGTGCCATGGTCTGCCACGCCAGCGCGTAATCGCGCGGAACGCTTTTGCCGGTGAGATCTTCGATTGGACGTGGGCTAACGTTATCTGCATTCAGCTGGACTCGCGGGGAAGCTCGTCGTCAGCCGAGGCGCGCAACGATAATCGACCACAGCCGCACAAATCAGTATCGTGAAACCAACGAAAGTGAACCGTATCGAAGCGCAGTTGCCTTCATTGTCCGCCTGCGACCTCCAGCTCGTTGCCTGTGACTACGCCGGATGCCACGGTAATCTTGGCCCGGCCATCGATCGGCATTTCAACTTTGGCCACGCCCCGCTTGATGGGCACATCAACCGTAGTTTTTCCGTCCGCGTCGATCATCAGTGAAGCTGACCACCGTGCCATCGGGCACAGAATTGCCAGAGCAGTCGTGCACCGGATCGGTCTCAATCAAAAAGCCACGTTTACGCGGCTGGCCTTGATGCGCAAATTGCAGGCATCCGCCGCGACCTGTTGCACTACGCGAATTTCATCGGCATGCCCGATGGAGCGCCAAGCTTCGTGGGCCCTTCCTTTTTTGCTGATGTAAGCCGCACCCACGCCACCGCATTCTCGCAGGTACGGGCCGCGGAAACCGGCTTCTCGTCCTTTGGCCATACGCTGAACGTGACCGGCTCAGGCTTGGGCACAAGATTTTGAAAACTGTCGCGAACGATTGCAACAGCGCTGATGCCCTGTGCGCTGCCAACCGGGATTCGCGAAGGATGAACCAGGAAACTCAGCCGGTTCGCGGCCGCCGGATTCACGGAAAAATTCGTCGCTGTGCATCCATCCGAGGCGCACAAGACCGCGACGTAGCGGCCTGCATGCTCCAGTTGATCGGAGTCGACACGGAATGTTGCTCCCGGCTTGCACTTTGCTTTTGCTGGCGACTCGCCGGCCCAATCAAATAAAACGTCGCGTCTCCGGACTCCGCTGGTCTGGATCGTGATTGCGGTTCCGGCGGTGACTTGCGCCGGAGCGTGAATCTCCGAGCCGTCGCCGCCCACACTGCGAAAGACATCATGATGACTACTAGCAGGGTTCGCATGTCTAAGACGACACCCGCTCGAAGTGGTTTACCACCACGTGATAGCTGTGAACGTTCTTGGCAATGTCCGGCGGCAAATCAACCGCGAACGGCACCGCCACCTGCGGCAGCAAAGGCTGCGCCACGTAACCATCCGACACCCAGATCACTTTGCCATTGGCGTCGTAATAAGCCGCGATCACGTGCGGAATATCCACGACCTGCCCGCTTTCGATTCAGTCAATTGACCCGCTCAAACCTTTTTGCCCAGCGGATCAGTTTCGAGCTTTCTGCTGATTTACTTCGATGACCGGGTCAGCGCTGGCCGCGACCAGCAAGGCTTTCGCATCCATGCGCACATTCTTGATTTTTTCCAGGCGCATGCCGGGAAAATCAATCCGGTAGGGCGAGACCTGCTTGGGCAGCAGCTTGTGAGCGATCTTGTCGAAGCTGCTCTCCTGCGCGATCTCGTTGTCCCGCGCATCCAGCAGGGTGGCTCCGACGTTCACAAAGCAGGAACCGAATCCTCGTTCACGACTTCGCCAACCAGCACCACGCTGTCCGGCCGCTGAATGGCATTCATCGAGAGAATGCGTACTTGAGGAGTGTCGGCGTTCTGCACGCCCCAGTCATCACCGGCCCGCGCCGAATCACGTCCCAGCGCAGGTAGTTCACCGCAATCACTTGTGGCGGAAGCTTGGTGCCGTTGTTCGACCGGCCAGAAAACCTTCCAGGTATCACCGCTCTTTTCCACTTTAAGATCGCGAACGTCATCCAGCGGACCGACTGCGGTCGAATAGTGAAGCCGCACGCGCACTGAAGATTCCTGATCGCCAGTATGAAGAGGCGACACATCGAAGTTCTCGAGTGACGCATAGGTCAGAAGGCTGCCGTAGCTGCCCTCAAACTCGCGAATGAACGCATTCTTGTCCACGTCGCCCGATTCGCGAGGCGAGCGTAAGCGGCGTCGTAAGTTGTGCGACTTAATCTGCGAGAACATTAACCGCACAGCCTGGTCCGGCGCATTCGCCGATTGCATTTCACGTCTTTCGACTCCACCTGATTGAATCCACGCCAGGACGATCAACACCCGGTGACCACAACGAGAACAATTGGAAGTAGGCGATTCATTAGTGTGCCTCCCGGACGAGCGCGCTGCTCCTCTTCATGCGAGCGTGGAAATCGAATACCACGTTGCGCACTCGCTCGCGATCGGGAATCAGAAGAGCGAACAGGATCGCCAGAATGCTGCTCCCAGTGGAAGATTCCCCACATAATTCCTTCGATCGCCGTGGGCATGGCGTCTGACGGAATGGGCCTGCGCCGGAGGAATGTCTTCCCGCGACCAAACGTTATCGAGCCGGAATCGTAAGTTTCCACCTTTTGCCAGCCCGCGAAACTCACCAGCGGTTCGTAGTAAGGATCGTGCACAAAGATGTACTTCAATCCGTAATGAGTGGCATGCCGCAGCATCATCCGCAAAGCTTCCATTCCGGCAGTGCCAAATATTTCGCGCTGGTCAACTGAGCGGTACCGTAGTTGGTGAACTCGGGCAGCAAACGGGCTGAGTTGTATTCACCGTCCACGCTGTTCGCGACGGTGTAGGTCGAAACTTTTGGCAGCGAATTTCCGAACCCGAAAGTGAGGTAACGATAACGGTCGTGACCGTCGCGGTTCAGGAAACTGTCCACCGCATCCACGTTGAGGCCGGCGTTGGCAGAGAACGGACTGATCGAGATCCACGCCATCGGCAACACGAGCGTGATAACTGCGGCGAACCCCAAACCCCATCGCCGCGCGTCGTCCGTGGCGATCGATGGCCTCCTCCGCAATCAGTCCAACAATCGGCAAGGCCATGAAAGCAGCGGACAGCGTGAAGCGTTCAAAGGTCAGAATGTCGAAGGCGCGGCCCAGGATCCATTTAGGAATCGGCGTTGTGCCGCCCAGCCCGAAGATCAACGTCACCCAGAATCCCACCAGCAGTGGTCGCAGGCGACGATTTGACGAGCCGTAACACAGGATGAACGGCAACGCGATTACCAGCATTCCGTAAGGAACAAAGAAATAATTGGTCAGGTAAACGATATTCAGCAACAGGTCCGAACGGCTGGCGTGCGGAATCGGCATCTGCTGGATCGGGTGCCGGATGATTGAGATCCAGTACGGAAGCAGAACAATTCCCAGTCCGACGCCTGCGAGCACGGCAAAAATCACTCCGCGCATCATTACGGCACTGGCCTTGCGCTCTTCGCGACGGTCCACAACTGCCAGCCACAGCACCGGAATTGCAAACAGCACCGAACCAAAAATCAAAGTAACGTGGTGCACGGCGCCGGCCGCCACCGTGAGCACCACCCCCTTGATCAGTCCGCGCGCGTCTGCGGAACGGGACCAGTCGTAGAAGTAAGGAATCGCCAACAGATACAGCGGAGCGGAAAGGGTTGTCGGAAGCTGTCCTGCGGAATAAACCAGGAATGCCGACTGCGCCCAGGAACATGCTGAATAGCGACGCATAACTGCTGGCCCGCTCATCCACCCATAAGCGCGCGAAGCGGTAGACGCTGACCGGAACCAGCAGAATCGCGACCAGCTGCACCAGCAGGTATGCCATGTGCAGTCCGAAGACAAACGAAAGCAGAGCGATCCATTGGTGTGCGAGGGGCGGATACGTGGTCTGTGAAAATCCGGCGAACCACTTTGGGTTCCAGGGATTGAACCAGCTATGGGCGTAGTGCGACGCAAAAAACACGTGAAAGTTGGCGTCGTAGGAATTGGTCAGCGGCAACTGCATGGCCAGCAGCGGCCCGTGGATCGCCAGCGCCATCAACAGGATCACCGTAAAGGGATCGGTCGCGAAAAATAACTCGTCTCCAAGGTGGGTATGATCCTTCGCGCGCAATTGTGAGCACCTGCTTGGATTCAACTAGTTCGGCTAAGGTTTGCTATGGTTCGGCCGCGTTTGCCGGCGATCGAACCTCGGCAACTGTCTGTAGATTGTGCATTTGCAGCACTAAGGTGACGCTCTGAATCCAACCGGTGCTACTCTCAATGCATCTGAGCGTGCGTTCGGAGCGGAGTGGAAATTCGGGGAACCAGCAAGAGCATCCGATCCGGCGCTCACTGCACCATGGCAGAAAAACAATTTCTCTCGCAGTTGGTCCTTCTTTGCTCGCGGCTGTGTGCTCGCCGCGCAAACGTTCGAGGTGAATCAGCCCGCCGCGTCCAGCAGCAGTTCCAAGAAAAAAGGGAAGAAGGCTGCGGCCGCGGAGCAACCGCCGGCGGAAGAAAATGGTAACGGTTGGCTGGGGATCGAGCATTGAAGTGCGCGTGAAGCCCGCGCGGTTGATCAGGCATTGCAAAGAGATTACCGCTCGGCGATTGCTTCGGCAATGCCGCGCTTCACGCGCCCAACAATGCTGAGTTGTGGTTCCTCCTCGGCTACGCCGCGCGCCTGGGCAACGATTACAACCTTTCCCTGCAGGGTTATCAAAGGGGATTGCGCTGAAGCCGTCATCCATCAGGGTCTTTCCGGCGAGGCGCAAACCTACGCCAAGATGGGCAAGAATGCGGAAGCCCAGGACCTGTTGAAAAAAGTTCTGGCGGCAAATCCGAAGAGCGTAACCGACCTGCAACTCTCCGGCGAACTGGCGCTGAACACCGATCCGAATACCGCAATCGATCTGTTGAAGCGTGCTGATGGCATTACAGCCGAATGCGCGCACTGATTTGTTAGTTGCCCGCGGCTATCAAAAGCTAAATCAGCCGGACCAGGACAAGCAATATCTGGACAGAGCCACAGCCGCGCTCCGAACGATCCCAATGTGTTGCGTGCGGTTGCAGCGTATTATCGTGACTCGGGAAATTACGCCGACTCAATCGATACTCTGCAGAAAGCGGTGCAGCGAAATCCCGACGCGCTTGGCGAACTCGGTTACACATATGGTCTGGCAGGGAAAAAGAAAGAAGCTGCCGATGCCTACACTCGTGCAGCGAATCGTCAGCCGAAAGATGTCGGTCTACAGCTGAGCGCAGCGCAGTCCCTGGTGAATATCGGTAGTTTCGAGCAAGCTTCCAATTTCCTGAAGCGCGCGGAATCAACCGAGCCCAACAGCTACCGCTTGCACGCCATTCGCGGCCAGATATACAGTCTGCAAGACCACAACGATGAGGCTGTCAGCGAATATCAACTGCATTCCAAAACATGCCGCAAGCCGTTCCCGAGGGGCCGCTCTATCCTGTATCGCTGCACCTGAGTCTCTCGGAACTTTATCGCCGGATTGAGAAAGCTCCCGAAGCTACCGACGAACTGCAAGCCGCGCGCGACACGCTCAACCAAATTCCGGGGACGGATAAAGAATCGCGTCCGGAATATTTGCGCCTCCGCGCTCTAATCGAGTCCGGCTTTGGGGACATGCCTCGGCCGAACGAGACTTGAAGGAGGCCATCTCGCTCGCGCCGAACAACATCAACCTCGAACTGAACTACGCCAATCTGCTGTGGAGAACAAACCGCGAGCAGGACGCCCTCGCACGCTACAAGCATTCGCTTGAACTTGATCCCGACAATCACGCTGCGTTGACGGCGCTGGGCTATCTTTCCCGCGACCTGAAAGATCCAGTCTCAGCCGAAAAATACTTCCTGAAATTAGAGGAACTCTATCCGGGGGATTACGTTGCATACTTTGCTCTCGGCGATCTTTACACGTCACAGCGCCAATTCGATCGGGCGCAGGCAAGCTACAGGAAAGCCAATGAGCTCGCGCCCAAGAATGCGCTAATCGTTGCTTCGGCGATCAACTCCTCGCTGGAAGGTCCAGATCACATGCTGCCGGTGGCGCAGCAATGGGTCACGCAGGCGGCGGCCAATCCCGCTATCAACGACAATCCGCAAGTCATGCGCGAGCGCGAACGCTACCTTACTTTCAATCATCAGTTCCAGGAGGCCGCAGACCTCGGCTACAAAGTCATCGAAAAATTGCCGCGCGATCCTGAGGCTCCAGTCTATCTTGCTTATGACCTGTTGTTCTTGAATCGTTTCGACGACGCATTCAAAATCGTGAAGCAGTTTGAGCCTATCCTGCCCAACAGCCGTGACTTGCCACTAATCGAGGGCTATGTTTTTGCGCACACCGGCCACCCAAGGGAAGCGGAAGAGGCTTACACGCGCTCGATCAAGATCGACCCGAACGACGCCACCGCATACATGAATCGGGGCTTTGTGCGCAATGATCTCCGTGAGAGCAGCAGCGCGATCCAGGATTTCGAGATCGCTCTCAAACTTCGTCCGAACTACGGCGAAGCGCATCTCGGCCTTGCGTTTGCAGATCTGCAATTGCGTCGGGCTAAACCCGCTCTGCGCGAGGCCGACCTGGCCGCCAAGCTTATACCCGACGCGGCGCCGATTCACCTGGCACGAGCCGAAGCCTATCGTCAGCAGCATAGTTTAAGCACGCCGAGACGGAATATCAGGCTGCGTTAAAGCTCGCGCCGAACGACGTCCAGGTACATCTTGCTCTGGCCGAGGCCCTGTACCGTCTGCATCGCTACGACGAGTCTCTCGCCACTCTCCAGAGTGCGGTTGGACTGAGCTCGAATAATCGATCATCTATGCCGAAATGTCGCGTGCATATGCCCGGCTTCGCCAGAAGGACAATGCCTACAAAGCTGTTGCCGAAGCCGAGAAGAACGGCGATGACACCAAAGTCCTGATGACGACCGGCGAATCGCTGCTTTTCCTTGGTGACAACCACGGCGCCATGCAGCGCTACTCACGCGCGCTGGATGCGCCGGGTTCAGATCGCATTGAAGTCCGGCTCGCACTGGCCCGTCTCTTTGTGCAATCCGGCAAGCGTAACGATGCGCGAGATCAGGTCGCATTTGCACTGGCCGAAGCTCGCGTCGGCGAAGCCAATGCCGTCACGCCGGAGAATCTGGTCGACGCCGGCCGCGTTCTCGTTTCGATCAATGACTTCGAGCTCGCCAAGAAGTATTTCCAGCGCGCGCAAACTCAGGGAGCGGATCAGGAATCCGTCACCATCGGATTAGCCGATGCCGACCTGGCCCTAGGTCAGACGCAGAGCGCAATGTCACTTCTCAAGTCCATCGGAAACGATCCCGATATTTCGGAGGACTACGACTATCTGCTGGCGATGGCGAATGCATATCAGCAGGCGCATCGGGATTCGCAGGCTCTGGGGATGTTTGCCCGCGCCAATCAGATCATGCAAGGCAACGAATACGCCCAAGATGTTGAGTTGCGCCTGGCGGGCGAGGCCGGCAGACAGATCACGGACAAAGTAACCGCCGAACCGGAGTTCTTGCTGCATCCCGTTTACGAAGACATCAACATCTACCAGCTCGATTCCACCATTCGTGGTCTGGCACACAATTCTGCGGTGCTGCCGCCGCCGCGCTCTTCCGTTGAAACCCTCGGAATCGCTCGCGCTCACGTGCTCTTCGACGGATGGCCCGGAATCACTGCCATGTTCATCGAGCGCAATGATCGCGGTAAGCTCTTGTTTCCCAGCTCCGACACTGTTCAAAACCGTAATACCTATGACAGCATTTTCAATTTCGGCGCCAACCCGGTCTTGCACGTTTTCGGCAACACCATAAGCCTGAACCCGGGTGTGCAATTTACCATTCGTCGCGATTCAGCTGCACCGGTCGACATGAACCAGGATCTTTTCCGCCAGTACTTGTACTTGTATACAAGTCCGTTTGGAAACTGGGTCTCGGTCAGCGGCAGCGCTATTCGGGAAGCCGGGCCGTATACGCAACAGCATCTTCATTCGCGCGATGCCGCAGGCACTATCGAATTTCAGGTCGGGCGTCCGTGGGGAAGGACCGCGCTCTTGACCGGCTACCAAGCCCGCGACCTGCTCTTTCGGCCTCTGATTCGCGAGTACTACACCACCGATTCCTACATTGGAGTTCAACGCAAGTTCGGCTCGGCTTGGAAAGCAGCGGTACTGGCTGAATACCTTCGCGCCTGGCGGGTTCAGGACGCGAGCTTCGCCGTTGCGCAAGCGCTTCGTCCCGGCTTTCGCCTCGACTACCAGCCTTTGGCGTCGCACTGGGCGGTCCATGCTAACGGCACATGGTCACAGGGCAAAGGTTTTCACGCCTATGACAACGTCAGTAACCAAATCGTGGTTTCCTACACCAAAGGGCTGCAGCGGGTTGTAAATGACAGTTTGGGCGAAGTGTCGGTCACCTACCCGATGCGTATCTCGTTTGGAATTGAGCAGCAATCCTTCTATGGATTTAACGGAAGAAACCGCAATACTGTTCTTCCCGTCATACAGTTCACCCTCTTCTGATGAACAGCTCTGGCCTAGTCTCTTGTCTCTCCGGGGAATTGCCACATGCCGAAAGACGTCCCAGCAACGACGGCATTGGTCGCTGGCGACGAAGTGCGCTCTGACCCTCCTCAATCGGCTCAGCTTAGACGCCGTCTCCTGAGCGGCAGCGCCATCATGCTGGTCAGCTCTGTGTTTGTGGGCGGCATGAACCTGATCTACAACTTCGCCGTTGCCCATCAGCTTGGGGCAGGGCAGTTTGGCCACGCCAGCGTGATCTACACGCTGCTGATGCTGCTTTCGTCGGTCACGCTTTCCTTCCAGCTTGTCTGCTCTAAATACGTCGCTCGCAGCGATTCGGTTGGCGAGAGGGTGGCGATTTATCGCCTTCTGCATCGTCGGGCCTGGGTGGCGGGAATTTCGGTAGGCGCAGCTCTTGCGCTAGTCAGTTCGAGCGTGACCCGCTACTTGAATCTCCCCACGACCGATTTCATTCTCGTGCTTGCCACCGGCATTGTCTTCTATGTGCCGCTCGGTGTGCGTCGAGGTTTCATGCAGGGGACTTATGACTTTGTCCCGCTGGCCACTAACTTCGCGCTCGAAGTAATGGTGAAGCTTATCGGCGCCGTGGTGTTGATATCTGCCGGCTACGGCGTGAAGGGCGTGGTGGGAGCAATTACTGCGTCTGTGATCGTGGCGTACTTCATAGCGATCCCGCGCAAACACCACGATCCCGGTAGAGTCCAGCAGACGAGCCTGCGGGCCGGAGTAGGCGAAGGCGTCCAGGCCATCACCTTCTTCGTCGGTCAGGTCATTATCAACAATCTGGACATCGTTCTGGTAAAGCATTTCTTCGACGCCAGCCAGGCCGGTGTTTACGCCGCCATTGCGCTGGTCGGCAGAGTCGTCTACATGCTCTCCTGGTCGGTCGTGAGCAGCATGTTCCCATTTTCGGCGGGGATTCGCAAGGAGCAAAAAGACGCCCGCACCGTCCTTACCACCGCCCTTACCCTGGTGGCAGTCATATCCGGTGTGTTCACATTCGCTGCATGGCTCGCTCCGCCCGGTCTCTGGCACGTCCTGTTGGGCTCGGGATTCCCCACTGAAGGACACGGTTTCTACTCGTCTCTGCTGGTCCTCTATGCGCTGACAACTGCGCTTTATGCGCTCAGCGTCGTTCTCATGACCTACGAGATCTCCCGCAAGATCGGCAGCGTGAGCTGGCTACAGCTGGGCTTCAGCGGCGCCATCATCGTCGGAATTTATCTGTTCCATGGAACCCTGCATTCCGTAATCACTGTCCAGCTCGTGCTCATGATGGTTCTCTTGCTTGTGGTCTCGCTGCCATTCCTACGCAACACAAGCGCTGTTGCCGAGTCCGCCCATTCAGTTGCCTATCGCTCCTCCGGACTGAGAAAGATCAGGCCAGTTCGAGAAAATGAAGTCATTGCTGAATTTCTAAAGAGCGAGTTTTATCAGGATGATTTCCGCCAATATCGCGAGTTATATGCTGAGCTGGTAGACCATCCCGATCTATCTGATGAACGCGAGAACTCGATAAGGCGGGCGCTGCTGTTCCGCCGTCGCGGCCGCCTATGGCGCGAGATTCCCTCCGATGTCGAATGGTGGGAGGTAGAGCTATCGCCAGAAGATATCAATCGGCTTCGTGTTTTTGCCCGCGATCAGTGGCTCAGGTATGCCACTCCGGGTTTTCTGCTTCTCGACATCACCCGAAAGGTACGCGAACGCATCCGTTCCGGCTCTCGCGATTTTTTTATCGGCAAACTGCGATCGCTCAGCACAGAAATGGCTCTGGACACGGAGTACAGACCGGTGATTCTGATCACCGTTGATGAATTCACCCCGCTGACCATCCTGGAAGGCAATCACCGAATGACTGCCGCCGCACTGGTCTCCCCTGAAACTGTGCACCAGCGCTTTCGTTTTCTGTGCGGATTTTCGCCGCGAATGTCAGACTGCTGCTGGTATCGTACGGACCTTTCAACTCTTTGGCGCTACGCCCTGAACACCGTTGCCTACTATTTGATTGACCGGCACAAGCTCACTACCGCCATCCTTGAAGGCGAAGCGCCTCCTTCGCCGCCAGGGGTCAATGCGGCGTAGGAGTTCATGAACCTCCGGCTGGGCTGAAGAATTACAGAAAAGATCACTGCGATTCCTGGGCCCCTCGCGTAGCTTATTGTTGCTGTGCGCTCGCGGCAGTAGCCGGAGTTAGGCTGCGCGCGTCATACTGATTGCCATCGAATACCGCGGAAAGGCTTACCTCAGAACCCTCTCTTACCTGCCGCAACACACTCTGGGGAATCGCGTTGACGCTCACGTCGTATTTCTGTCGGTCGCTGCGGTTATCGATCGCGATCATTTTGCGCGACATATCAACGTACGTCACCCGTCCAGAGAAAGTGAATGCCGTCCCAGGCGTGGCCAGCACGGTCACTTGTTGCACTTCGCGCTGTGGGCCGAAGGTGAGTGCTACCAACGCCCCTTGCACCAGATCACTCTTCGACGCTGGTTGCTCTCCCTTTCGGACCACAGCCCCAGACGACAGCCGCATCTTCAGCGGCTGGCTCGATAGCTCATCGCGAACAGTTAGCACTTGTTTGCCATCGTCAAAATCTATGATCTGTCCTTGTCCGACTCCGCTTTCGACCGTTGTCTGGATCCAGATTGTCTTGGCAAACACTTTGCTGCCGTTCAACATCGTGTCCAGGTAAATGCGCTGACCTTGTTTGATTTCGCGCTCAGTGATCGGTTTGCCGTTTTGGTAAAAGTGGGTCCGCGTATCGAACGCCACGTTCATTTTCTGCTTGCCTCCAAACGGTTGCACCACCATGCGGTTCATGATCTCGTCCAGGCGCACCACGGTTCCGCCGATCAGAGTCACTTCATTGCGCGGGAGCGGAGGCAAATCCAGCAATGGGTCGTAATTCTCGCGCTCCGCCGCGGCACTCGCGGGACGCGTCCCAGGGGGCTGAGAATTTTGCCTTGGCTGGCTCTGCGCCCACCCCATTGCCGCCAACAACGATATACAGGAGAACAAATATGCTCTATTACGCATAGGCGAGGATTGGATGCGTTTTCTCGTTGGGAGGATAGCCAGAGTTGATGCTTCAGGCCTGCTGCGTGGGCAAACGCGAACTGCTGGATGTGCATCCAAGTCTTTCGGATTCAAGCTCTAGCAATGTCTATGCGGTCTACGAATGTACATCTCGTGATTCTCGCTCTTGTTCTTGCCCTAGGAGCGCCATTTGCCAACTCCGGAGATTTGAGAATCAAGTTGCCTAGGCGCACGGAGGCCACGCCCGTCCAAAAGCTGAATCGCGAGGGCGTCAAAGAGGTTCAGAAGCACAATCTCGATAAAGCCCAGAAGCTTTTCTATCGCGCATATCTTATAGATCCCGACGATCCGTTTACTCTGAACAACCTGGGATATATTTCCGAGTTACAAGGAAAAGTCGAGCGTGCCCAGCGCTACTATGAGCTCGCGGCTAAAGAAAACAACTCTGAAACGGTCATTGCCGAGGCCAGTGCGCGCAAGCTGCAAGGCCACAAGTTGAGCGAGATCACGGCGTCTTATGGAAATTTGGATTTGCGAGTGAATCGCGGCAATATGCAGGCGATGGTGCTTCTTCAGCAGGGCCGCAACCAGGAAGCCGAAGACGTCCTGCGCGAAAATTTGAAGCTCGATCCGCACAATCCTTTCACGTTGAACAATCTCGGGTTTGCGATGGAAGGGCAGGGAAATCTCGAGGAAGCGCTTCGCTACTATAACGACGCTTCGCTAACCCACTCCATCGAACCTGTCGTGGTTGCGCTCGATTCTCGTTGGCGGGGTAAACCCATTAGCGATATAGCATTCAGGAATTCGCAGTCGGTACGTGAACGGCTCGCCTCAGAACAAAGCAATCAGGACCGTGCCGCGCGCCTCAATGTTGAAGGGGTGTCTGCTCTCAACCACAATGATGACAGCAAGGCCCTGAACTTTTTCCAGCAGGCCTACAAGTTAGATCCACAGAGCGCGTTCTCACTGAACAACATGGGCTACGTTGCCGAAGCCCAAGGCGACCAGGAAACCGCCGATGAGTTCTACGGCCTGGCGCGCCGGGGAAACCTTGCTGGAACTGCGGTCAGTGCTGCCAGCCATCACGAAATGGTCGGCGAAGCGGTTGGGCAAGTCGCAGCCACCAACGCGCAAGGCACTGAGGCGAACTTGCAAGCTGAGGCTGAAGTTCGGCGCCGCAGCCACGCGCCTATCGCCCTGCGTCACCGTGACAACAGTCCGATCACAGCTCCAGCCCCCGAACCAGCTCCGCAGCAGCCGGCACCGCAGAGCCAAACTCCTTCATATCCACGTCCGCCCATCGACAACGCTCCGGTTGAAAACACTGTTCCCCGTCCACCGCAGCCCTGACGCAAGCGTAAAACCGCGCGAACCGTCATCAAACCTGTGAACAATGGTTACCCTTGTGTATTCCCCTAAGGTGTTCCTCTGATTGAGCCTACATTCCTTTACCAATACCTTCCAGAGATCAAAATCTACAAGGTTCTGAATTCGACCATCGCACCGTCGCTTTCAGGGCTATCTCGCGGAGGGGTAAATGCAGAAGTGCAGTCCTCTGGTATTAGTTTGCCTGTTGCTTTTCACCTACATTGGCCTTCAACCTTCCTTGGCTCAAGCTGAAAGCACAATTTCCTGCCCATCTGGAACTTACGACATGCTGGACTGGATGACCCTCGATTCGGGGATTCGCGGCAGCTATCACCTGTCGGGTAGTGCCAATCCCTTATACACAAACATGGGTCCGGGAAAGTTCTATTGGACGAAGGGTGCCAACGGCACCCCTTGGGACATTCAGCTCTTCGATAATAATTACATTTATCTTTGGATCACCGAACTGAACTGGAACGATCCCCATACTTTCAAAAAATTCACCAATAACACCAATGAGCCCCTGGTCCCTCGCTGTGCCAAAGCCGGATTCCCAGGCTCAACTATTTACGTGCCCAATACGTCGTACCAGACCTACAGCGATTGCAGTCATTACAAGACGCAAAATCTCGGCAAAGGCGTTAATCAGGTCTGGGGACCGTACTCGATATCGCTGGGAGGAAACCTGCCAAGCAGTTTAAAGGTCCTGGTCTCCAGCTATCGCTACAACTGCAATTCCGGCTACGGCAATTGTGGAGATAAAGAGGAGTATTACTTTTCGCAAAAATATGGGCTCGTACAATGGGTGCACTATTCGCTAGTCAGCGGAAAGTACGCGATGAAACAGAAGACAGTTTTTAACCAGCTGAAGTCAGGAGTCACTACCCCTTCATTCCCCTGCTTCTGATTTTCAGTTTTTATGGTGAGCCGGTCCGACATCGGGCCGGCTTTTCATATTCCGTCGGTTCCCGTTTTTGGCGGTTGAATTTCCCCGCGAACGGTATTGCTCATGTACACAACTTCGGCGCGCGGCACCGTGCCTAAGTCAGGAGACGACAGCGATATCCCGTCTTGCTGTGCTGAGCGCGCAATCCTTCGCGCTTTTCTCCGGATCAGCGCCTTCCGCATGGGGAACCAGCGCGGCAGCTTTCGCAGTTTGGTCAGCGAACGCATCGTGTCCAAATCCTGGCGCAGTTCGAAGGTCCGCAGATACTGGCGAATGATCTCCGGCATGCTCATGCGCAGCGCTGCTGAAACATTTCGCAGGGCCATTTCCACCTGCTTGTCGCGGTCCTGCAGCAGATCCACCAAATGCGCCGCAAGCTCTGCGATGTCGCCGACGGCGAAAAAGTCAATCGCAAGTCCTTCCTCATCTGCAAGGCGGCGAAAATCTGGAATATCTGAAGCGACGATGGGCACTCCATAGGTGCACGCCAGGTGCGCGATGCCGCTCGATCCCGCCGAAGAAGTGTAAGGCAGTACCGCTACCGTCGAGCGCTGCAGCAGCTGCGCCACATCTTCCTCCGACACGTACCCGATGAAACTGATCTCCTTGCGTGTTGCAAATTTCTTCTGCACCGATTGCAAGTAGCCCGGGGTCTTCGGATGGTCCGTGCCTGCAACCACTAAGCGTGCTTCTGGGCAGTGCTCTACGACCGTTTTAAACGCTTCCACCAGAGGTTCAAGTCGCTTGTATGTTCCCCATTTGCCGAACGCCAGAATGCGATGATCGGGATTGCCTCGCTGTGCGAAATCCGGATATTCGGGTCTGGATGAGAATATGCCATGCCGGCGCACGTACACTGCGCCACGGCCATATTTCTCCTGCAGCACATTGCGATATGCGGGGAGCATTACCGAAACCGAATTAGCGCATAACACCAGCTGGGTCGCGAGAAATCCACCTACCTTGTACAACAGGGGAAAACGAATGCCAGCATCGCTAAGGTCGACGGTCTCCATCAGCTGATGTAGTGTGACGTGCGTGTACGATCCCGTGAGGCGTGCAAGACATGGCGTCGCGATTCCGGCGAACGCGGGCAGCGGTTTGCCACCGAAGCTCGCGAACCCAAGATTGAACCAGACCACGTCGGGTCGTTCACGCCAGATCGCCTTCAGTAGGCGCCACACGTTCGCCAGCTGGTTAAATTTCCAGCAGCGCACTACGCGAAAATCTTCCAGCTCCGGTTGAGCAGGAGAATACTCGTCCGCTAGAACTGTCAGTGAAACGCCAGGGATGCGGCGTAATTCACAAGCGATGTGATAGCCGTATTCGTTCAGCGCGTCCCGGCTCGGTGGAAATGAAGTCACCAGACAAATCTTCATTGCTGTTCCGATCCGAAGAGCGCGTAACGTGAAAGCTTCCCTAGCAACGTGAAGTACTGAAACGCGACTTTGAAATCCGCCTTGCTTTTTCCCGCGTGGCGGTTTCCAAACTCAAAAGGAACTTCAATCGCCTTGCGGATTCTTCCCTTGACCAGAATCTCCAGAAGAATCTTGAAGCCCTCCGGCTGTAGCTCCAAGCCGTCTATACACTCGCGGCGAACAATAAAAAATCCTGAGAGAGGATCTTTCACGCGTAGATCTTTTCTTTGCAATGGCGCGGTGGCCAGGGTGCCGGCGCGAGACACAAATAGCCGAAACTTGTTCCACTCGCCTACGCCCTTGCCGCTTGCATAGCGGCTCGCAATCGTAATATCGGCGCCATTGAGGACAGGCGCTACGAGTGACGGCAAGACTTCCGGTGGATGCTGCAGGTCCGCATCAATCACGCCCAGCAGATGTGCGTCGCTCTGTTTCCAGCCGTGAATGACCGCGCCCGCAAGTCCACGCGCTCCTTTGCGGACAAACAGTCGCACGCGTGCATCTTGCTTCGCGTATTCCTTCACCACATTCGCTGTTCCGTCCTGGCTGTCGTCATCAACCACCAGAATCTCGTATCCGATCCGCGTCGATGTAAGTGACTCGCGAATACGGTCCAACAGGACGGGGATATTGCCCGCTTCATTAAGCGTGGGGACGACTAACCCTAATTTATGATCTCGCTCTTCACTCATCGATGGACCCCAAAAAAAATTGGTGACGCGACTACTTGGATGTTCGTGAGCAGGAAGGTGTTGGTCGAATACTGTCCAAACTGCATCGGAACAAAGGATTTCGGAGTGATTACGCGATGACTGCTGTTTCTACTTCCGCGTCAGGCGAAGGGCTCGCGAATCTTTGGTTGAAGCGTTCAACAATCACAAGATGAACATGGTCGGGGTCGCCTGCAGGAATCAATTCCATTCCCGCGAGGCCACACAGTTCTAAGTAGGACCTACGGTACTTATGCATGAACTCTAAGGGATATTCCGGTTTCCGCGCTCTCGCTTCTTCTGGAATGGCGTCGAGCAGATATGAAATGTCCGGCTTGGGAGCGAGCCGCAATAACAAACGTGCAAATCCCCGGGCCCACCATCGCTCGACTGGTAGCGCCGCCAGTTGGTCGTAAATATAACGGTCGAAAATTACGACTGTCCCCGGCTGCTTTTCCTTCCGCACCACCCGCCACAAATTCAGCATATCCATCAGATGTAAAAGCGAACGCCCCACGGACAACGGCCAGCTTTGAAGGTTCTTGTCTCTGCGCGCGGCCGGTTTTTCGGGACTCCCAATGCTTCCGTCGCTCTGCAGAACATGTTTGCTGAAGCCGGATCTTGCTTTCCGAAAAACCGCCACGTGGTCCCAGAAAGCCAGTTGCCGCAGGCGAAGGCCTTCGTCACTCAGGTAGTTGCTCAGCTTTTCAATCTGTGTGCTTTTACCTGCGCCATCAATTCCGGAAAATGTAATCAATACGGGTTTCAAATGTCATTCCTCGAAAAAAACATGTCGAGAATTCTTTCTCAATGGCCAGGGCTATTTGGTACGTGCCCTGGACTTGCGGCCGATAGCCCTACGACCGTCCCAATTGCGACGCCGGCTCCTGCTAAGAAACCTAACTTGATCAGGAGTGAACGAATTTGCCGCTGCTTCGGAGGAGCGATCGCCACGCCGGCGGGCTTGGACGCAGCGCCCCCGCTTACCTCTACAGGCGGCGCAACCGCTGTCCCACTGGGCTGTTGAGGCGTTTGTGTGCCGTTTGGCGTCGCAGTTTGAGGTGCCGGTTGCTGGGGCGCCGGTTCTTGTGGGTTTGTATTCGCTGGTGTATTCGAGCCGGGATTGTCCGGAAGCTCGACCGGTGGCTGCATCGTGCTCGGTGAAGCAGGGGCTTGTTGCGCCGGCTGAGTTGAGTCTGGTGCAGTCTGCTGTGCCAACAACGGCTCGGCTGCGCAACCCACCAAAATTAAGAAACTTCCTGTCACCCGCGCAACGGTTTGATTCATGTCGGCTCCTTCGCCCTTTACGCCGTAACAGGTACCTGAACAGATCCTTCTATCTGCTCCTCTTCGCTGACCAGCTCGGGCGAAAGTTCGAACGCCGGAGCGTCGGCCGCAAACCCGGGAAACTTCTCGAACAGGCGGTTAATGCGAGTGAGCTCCAAGAGCGTAGCTGCTTCAGGAGACATTCCCCCGAACTGGACCGACCCGTCCTGTTTCACTACTTCTTCCATGCAGCTCAACAGGGCCTCCAGACCTTTGAGGTCTATTTTTTTCACGCGCGAAAAATCTATCACTACATGCGGAGCCGTAATTGTCACTTTGTTCTTCAACTCGCGCCCCAGTTTCCGCGCTGCTTTGGCGCCGAATACTTCAGGCAGCTTCACCACGATTGCGGACATTGTCTCCATGAACCCTTCCCAGTGCAGCTATTTTTAACGAGTGACGAAAAAGTCGGCTTCTTCAACTCTCATAATTAAAGATGCCAATTGTTAACAACAGGTTTCCGCTCAACCCGCGGCTTCATGACCCCAAATCAGGGACCCAAGCCCCCCCAAAAAAGCAGCGGATTTCGGCGCCGTTCCAATTAAATCCGGATCGCCAACTTTTACCTCGATATTCCGATCAAGATGAAACAATGAATCGTGGCCGACGATCACGCGCCGGACATCCAGCGCCGCGCCTATATACGTGCCCTGCATCACCCAGGATTCCTCGACCGTCGTGCCGCAGTCGACTTCGCAATTACGCTCAATTGAACTACCCGCGGCAATCGTGCAACACGCTCCTATTTGCGCCCCTTCGCCAATAAATGCGGGGCCGGTAATCACGGCGCTGCTGTCGATTTCCGCATCGCGCCCTTGCCAGACCCATTGCCGCGTTTCTTGGCCGACCGGATGCAAACCACAGCGTCCTCGCAGGCCATCTTCCACTAGCGTGTAGAAGTCGACTGGCGTGGCGAGCGGGTTGACATAGCCTTGATAGTCCAACCGGCGTTGCTGTGGAATGAGCGCACGCAATTTGTGCCGGTATGACCCCTCCGCATTGCGAAGGCGGGAAGCGTCCAGCAGTGCAACGTCTAGAGGGGTTTCGCCCGCATAAAGCCGCGTGATCGGGCTATTGACTTCCAAGTGGAATTTCAAGAACTGCGCGAAGTCGATGTCTGTGTACGCGGCCACGCGCACTAGTAATAGAAGGTCGACGCCATCATTGACATACTTTGCTACCGACTTTTCCCAAGCGGTCACAAAGGAGTTCGGCGTGCCACTGCGCACAGGTAGCAGTTCGGTCGATTTTCCCTGGGAGATAACGGTGTGCGGGACGGCTCCAATCTGTTCGATTCTAGTGAGGGTCCGATCTAGCAGGCTTTGACCGAGAATATCGAACCGCGCAAAGGACGTTCCACCCAGGATCCCTAATCGCGCGTGGGGCGTGGATTTCGCAGGAGAAGTGGATTCTTCCCCCTGGCTGCCGTCCGGTAAAGATAGGATCGCCGCAATTCGCACTGTGTCTGTCTCCGCTCTCGTTTTTTAAAGCGCGACTTCGCGGCTCGCCGCCACATTGAAGAAGTCCGCTGCCTCTTTCAAAGCTCTGGAACTTAAACTCCAGTGGCGGTTAAAGGTTGCGCAAAAGCCGGTCTGGCAGGCATTGTGACCGCCATGGCCTCTCGGTCCCAGGAATTCTCGTTCTTCCGGTTACGCGCCCGAACTTGTCGAGCAGCAGCCGCATCGCTCTCTTCACGACTGCGGCCCAGCAATTCGCGTATGCGGAGTTTGGCCTTGTGCAGCTGTGATTTCGAATTGCCAACCGAACAATCGAGCAACTCGGCGATTTCCTGGTGCTCGTAGCCTTCGACTTCATGCAGCAGGAAAATTGTCCGATAACCGTCGGGAAGCTCTTTGATCGCCCGCGCTAACGCAATGCGATCGACAGATCCCGTCAAGCGATCGTCACGGCTTCCATATTCGCGCCGCACCGTCTTTGCATCCTGGTTGAAGGGCTCGTCGAGCGAAATCTGCTTCAGTGCTTTTTTCCGGAAGTGCATCAGCACGGTGTTCACTGCGATCCGATAGAGCCATGTCGACAGCGCTGAGTCACCGCGGAAAGTCGCCAGCTTGCGGAACACTTGCAGAAAGGCGTCTTGCGTCAAGTCTTCGGCTTCTGCGGTGTTGTTCGTCATCCGCAAACAAACCGAATACAGTCTGGCTTTGTGTTGGTGAAATAAAGACGCGAAAGCATCTGGATCTCCCTGCTGTGCGCGCTTCACCAATTCTAGGTCGGAGTCGAATCGTACAATGATAGGGGTGCTGGTGGTCACTGGACTGCTCCTTTCAAATAGCCCGCCAATCGTGGCATTTGACGAGTTTGCTGTTCTCGCGATCACAGTCCGAGAGTAAAGTTGTTTGTGCGAACGGTCTATCCGGTGAGGTCTGTATGCACTTGGAGATGTTGCTGTATCGCGTTGACCCGCAAAGACCTGCGTGAAAATCCTGTATTCGTGCAGCAAACCTGCGTGATGCGCAGCTTACGGCGAAGTACACGCCGTTCGCTGAAAACCAGCAGACATCAGGGTTTTCCTGATGTCCTACCGCGTAACCCGAAGCTGGCGACCGTCGCCAGCCCCTGCCGATTTGTCGTGCAGCGAAGCCTTCTCTCGATACAGAAATTCCTTCAGAAAAGTACAGGCTTGGCAGGATTGTTGAAGCTGCACCCACCGCCTATTGTCATGTTCAAGAACATTGCCCTCAACTTTCCCTCCTCTCGAGCAGGGGCCGGCAGACAATGGGTCGTCGGCACCTGCTTCTCGCCTCAGCAAGAACTCCGTCGAGCAGTCGCCCTCGAAAACTCTGAGCGTCTTTCATCCGCCTGCATCCAAACAGGCAAAACCTTTCTGGGAGGAATATGTGAAAATCAACTCGCTACAAGACCTGTATCTTGACGAACTCCGCGATCTGTATGACGCGGAAAACCAGCTCATCAAGGCCCTGCCAAAGATGGCCGAGGCATCCACCTCTGACGAATTGCGCGAAGGCTTTGAAGAGCATTTAGAGCAAACCCGTACCCACGCCCAACGCCTGGAGCAGATCTTCGAGTCTTTGGGTGAGAAAGCTAAAGGCAAAAAGTGCAAAGCAATGGAGGGAATCGTTAAGGAAGGCAGTAAGGTCCTTGACGAGGACATGCAGGAAGATACGAAAGATGCCGCCATCATTGGTGCCGCGCAGCGCGTCGAGCATTATGAGATTGCCGGCTATGGCACTGCCCGTACTCATGCAGACTTGCTTGGTCGGGACGAGGATGCGCGGTTACTCGAAGAAACGCTTGAAGAAGAGAAGCAGACCGATCAGAAACTGACCAGTCTGGCAGAAAACATCAACGTGCAAGCAGAGGCAGAAGGCGCCAGTACCGAAACCAGCACACGGCGAAGCACTACCAGAAGAAAATCAGCTGCCTAGAGTTTCCCGTGGTCAACTTGGCAGTCCGCCGAAACGGACTGCCATTTTTTTACTCAATACCCGCCTGCACCACGTGCACGATGTTGTTTCGCACGGCGTAGAGCACCAGATCGCTGACCGAGTGGAGCTGCAATTTCCGCATGATGTTTGAACGGTGCGTTTCCGCAGTCTTTACGCTCAACCCCAGCGCTACCGCGACTTCCTTTGTGCTCTTACCCTCGGCCAGCAATTGTACAATCTCACGCTCCCGCGGCGTCAGGCGATTTCTTCCTGGCGTAATCGGCACGCCTGGCGTCCCGCCCTTTAAATAGCCCTCAAGCACCATCGCCGCGACCTTCGATGTGAAGTATGTTTTGTCGTGGCGCAGGGCATCCACCGCTGCGACCAGATCACGCGCCGCATCCGACTTGAGCAGGAACCCGCGGGCGCCGGCGTTGAGCACCTCGCGGACCACTTGGTCGGAATCGTGCAGCGTCAGGATCAATACCCGCGCGTGCGGGTTGGTTTTCAAAATCTGCCGCGTCGCCTCCAGCCCGTTCAGGCTGGGCATCCCAATGTCGAGGATGACGACGTCTCGGCTTCAACTGAAGCGCCTTGTCCACAGCCTCACGGCCGTCGCCAGCTTCGCCGCACACTTGCCATTCAGGTTGGGCTTGCAGCAGCGATACCAGCCCCTTGCGAACCACCTCGTGATCATCTGCAACAAGTATTCTGAACAGTCCCATACCTTCCTCCCATGGCGTGCTTCTGGATCGCTACGGCCCAGCAACTTTGAAACGAATCCGGAAGCTCTGGATATGCACAAATATTGCCAAATTTGAAACTCAGAATTCTAAAGAAAACGAAACCCATCGGCGGGACCAGCAGTGTAAATCTTTCGTTCAAGTTAGTCAGTCTTTCTCGATCTCGGACCGCGCCAGGCTTTCACAACGCTTAGCACTGTTTCGCTTGCAATAAATCGTCGCTGCCGCCTGCGTGATCGGAGGAACCGCAATTCTGCTCCTCGTGCGTCACCAGCTTCAAACCCCGGGCCGGTTCCAAAACCAGGCTCATGCTCGAAGCACATCGGCTGCATAGCCAGAAATGGGCCGTCTCGCGCTGCGGCTTCTCATCGAACGGTGCGGAACCTTCATCGCTGGCTGCTAACGAAATAGAAACCACTTCAAATTGAAAAAGTCTTCCTTCAGAAAACGAATACAGCGGGCGCTTACAGCTTTCGTTAACGCATCGCGCAAGCATACAAAGTTCCAACGGGAGCGACCTTACAGTGAAAAGCTTAACTTTCCAATACAGTAGGCACTGTATTTACGGGATTGTTCTTTCCTGAGCTGTTTTGATGCATATGCCGCTGAAAATGAACCAAATGTTCGACGTCAAACAAAGCAAATAGGCGCCTCTCAGGTTCGTAGAGTTCCACGAGAAGTTCCTTTGAGTCCTTCGTGGTTAAAAAAATACTCAACCACAAAGGGCACGAAGGTACACCAAGGAAAATCCAATCTTAGCTGCTCGGGTACTCTCCGGGGGGCTGCGGCCTCAGGGTTTGTACAACCTGCCAGCACCCTAAGTGTCTTGTTTGTCACTTTTGAATCCTAATCGCCCCGAAACTCGTCTGTTATAATGACAACCGATAGGAGACATAAATGGCCACAACTACGACACCAGAAATTCAGCCCCAGGAAACTACTAAAAAGACGCCGCTTATCCTGACCCCCAAGGCTGTGGCCAAGGTCAAGGAAATCATGGCCCAGCAGAACCCGGCACCAACCGGCCTGCGCGTGGGAGTGGTCGGAGGAGGCTGTTCCGGCTTCTCGTACTCAATGTCGTTCGAGAACAGTTCGGGTCTGATGGACAAGGTTTACGACATGGAAGGCCTGAAAGTCTACGTGGACGCGACCTCGCTCACTTACCTCAACGGTTGCACCGTGGATTACCTCGAGACTCTGGAAGGCGCGGGCTTCAAATTCGAGAACCCCCAAGTGAAGAGCACCTGCGGGTGCGGTTCTTCCTTCAGCGTTTAATTCGGCTCCAATTTTGACAATGAACAAAGGCCCTCATTCGAGGGTCTTATTGTTTTTGCGTCGGTACTGCCGTTTACTGGTTCTGGTCCGGCGGGAAGTTAGGTTGAGGCGGAGAACTGTTCGGCGGGTTCACTCCCCCGGCAGGATTCATTCCGCTGGCCGGATTCGTTCCGGGATTCTGCCCCGAAAGTCCCTGTGGTCCACTCTGCTGCTGGTTCAGATTCAGGGCGCCTTGCAGCGGCGGCTGATTTGGTGTCATCAACAACCCGCCTCGGTCGGTAGTCGGGTCGTAGATAAACTGCCACTGGTTGTAATGTTCTTTCTTATTAAAGACCCGAATAGTTTTCTCTTTGCTCAAACTTGCGACACCCGCAATGGCCCCTCCGCCAAACACTTGAGGAGCACCGTTAGAGCCAAGCCGCTGTGAAAGCGGTTGGGGCGCGGGAGGCGTCTGCGCCCCGGCGCCTGCTTGGTTCTGCTGCGCTTGGTTCTGCTGCGCTTGGTCCTGCTGCGCTTGGTCCTGATCGCCTGCTGCATCCTGCTGGCCTGTTATAGCGCTCGGTCCTCTTCCACTCGGCCCTCCGGGAGTATTGTTCAGGGCGCCTGGCGCGCCTGCCTGCACTTCCGCAGACGATTGTGAAGGGTCAGCGCTGGCTAGATCCGCAGCTGCCACCATTCCGCGAGTTGGTGCGCCCGCGAACGACGATTGCACGTCCTGCAGGTGCAAAAACTTGAAATCCCTCTCTTGCCCAGTTTCCGGGTCGCGGTTCATCGGGTCCTTGTATCGCTTGCGCAGGAACCGCATGTTGTTTGTGCTCTCTAAATCCTCGATCCGCGTCGGATATCGCCCGAATTTCTTGAAGTAGCGGCGCACTGCGCGCGAGTACTGTACCCCGCGATGAATCAGTTCCTCCTCGCGATCGCGCTTAACCTGGAACTCAATTTTCCGAACCGCCACCATCAATCCGATCGAAAGCAATGCCACAAACAGCAGCAGAACCAAAAGAATGTAGCCGCGTTCCCGTGAGTTTCGGTACGGAGCGCGTGATCGGAAAAGTGAACTCAAGAGATCTTCAGCCTTGTGTCAGCGGAATGTTCTCGCGGTTATTGCTGAGCACGTCCAGGATTTCGACCGCATTGGGAGATATCCGCACAACTTTATATCGCCGGTCCACGATGTCGCCTTCTTTAGCGACAAAGACGTCCTGGTCCTTTATGAGAAAAATCCGCTTCAGCCCACCCTGAGGTGTCGCGAATCCATAAAACTTCAGATTGCTCGGCGGTGGCGGCGGTGGCGGAGGCGGAGCCTGCGCGACGGGATGCTGGTCCAGTACCGGATTTTTCACAACCCGCGGCGGTGGTTCCACGAACACTCTGAAGATGTTCCTTCCCGTTCCCTCATACTTCGTGTCTTCGCTTGCTTTCAGCAAAGCCAGCCGTAAAGTTGGATCGAGATTTCGCGCCGTGCTCTGCTGCTTGCCGTTCGCACCGCGCCTTGTACGCGTGGGATTTCTGGGCGCGCGTGGAACCTCTTTCCCGAAGTCGTTTGACGCAGTCGTAACCGGGGCCGCCGCGCTGGACGAATTTCCGCCGAACCAGCCGCCAAACTGGGTCGCGATCAGCGCGATTGCCACTACGCCCAAAGCGCCTGCGGCAATCAGTTTCGTACGATTTTCCGTTCCCACTTTCACTACGTCGTCCTCAAATATGTTTCCAGCTTGATCTGCAGCTTCACGATTCCGTTCTGCTCATTTCCCAGCTCTAAATCATCCACCATGAAAAAGATATTATTTCGTTCCAGGGCATTAACGAACCGAACCAGTTGCAGGTAGTCGCCGGAGACCTCCTCCGCGATTTCCACCCGATCCAGTCCGTCAATGCCGGAATCTTTCTGGCTGAACTTTTCACCTGATATTCTTACGCCCGATTCCGCGCCCACTTTGTCCAGGTTGGTCGATATTGCCGAATACGCGGCCGGAAATCGCTCGTGATAGAAATCGGCAATCTGCTTTTGCGCCTGAGGAATCTTCTTGTCCAGCCCGCGCCAGGGCGCCGTTTCGCGCGTTTTCAGGCTCAACCAAAGCTGGTTCATCTCCTCCTGGCGTGACCTTTCCGAACCGGCAAGCGGCGTCAGCAGCATGGCGACAGCCACCACGTCCAGCAGCACCAGTGCTGCGATGGCAATTACCAGCTTGCCTCGCGTCTTTTTCAAATCCGGCATCAATGCATGCCTCCGCTGGCCTCGTCCGGTGTCGCCGAGGGCACATACAACGTCACGATTTCAAACTGCACAGGGTCGGTGTTTCCTTGCCTTTCGGCGGCAAATTTCACATTATCAATACGCGTCTGCTTGAACCGCTTTGACCCTTCCATTTTCTTCACCAGATCAAGCGCCTGCTCCTTGGAGTCTCCTCCGACCAGCAGCTTGATCTCAGCGCTGTTGTCGGACGCCACGTCGGGATGGATCGAGACCACGTGCAAGTGCGCCGGCATCACGCGTTCCAGATCTTCGAAAACCCGCGTCCAGGAAAATGCCTTGTGCTGAAACAAGTCATTCAGAAACCGCGATTGCTCGCGCATCGCGCGGTTCTGCGGCTGATTGAGCACTGCTTCGGCCCGGCTTTTCTCCTCATCGTAAGCTTTGATCTGGGCCTTCAATTTCGAAATCTGCTCCCGGTCGTGTCCGGCACGTATGAAGCCTGTGACTGCGAGAAAAACCAGCAGTGCGGTTACCAGCCCCAGCATGAGAAGCCCTGTGCCCCACTGCGTCCAGAACCGCCGTGAATCCTCGTACGGCTGACTGGCGAGATTGATATCAATTCGCATGCTTAATTCGTAGACAGTAAAGCACCCACGACTCCCGCCATCCTCCACTTCGGAATCGAACCGCCGCCCAACCCCAGTTGAGAAGCCTTCACCAGTTCCCGGACTTCGGCTCCGGTTTGCGACTGCAGCGCCGGGGCCGCTCCGCTCACATCGGAAATGCCGGCTACGAAAATCTGCTCAATGTTGGTGCTATACGTGTCTTGGAAAAAAACCACCGATGGATACACATCTTCCGCGAGTTGGTCTCCGTTGATGGTGACGCCCCGCGTATTTTCTAGTGTCCGGAATAACAGAAGCTGCCCGTGGTCCAAAATTGAGATGCTGGTGGTGAGCGCATCCACTTTCACCACCAGTGTCGGTTTGTCTGCGGGTGCAGCGCCCAAGGCCGCCAGCATCGACGGCAAAACCACTCCCGGGATGAATCCCGCCTCGCGAAAGGCCGCTTCATAATCCTGCACCACATTATTCAGCGACACTGCCGCGACCACCCGTACACCAGTACTGGCCGCTTCCGCCTGATAGGAAACCTTGGCCTGATCTACATCAAAGGGCAGCGACTTGCGCAACCGAAAACGTACCACTCCTTCGGCCTCTTCGCGCCTGGCCGGCAGAGTTTCAAAATCAAGCAGCACCACGCGGACAGCGGCATCGGGAAGCACCGCCACTACGTCCCGTGAGCGCCCGCCCAGGCTTTCCAGGGCTTGGCGCAAGGCGTTCACAACCGAGCTGCGCTGGCGCAAATTGCTTTCCGACAAATCAGGGACCACGCAGCCCGGCGACAACTCGTTCGTCGTGCAGAGTTCGAGCACCTGACCGGAGTCCGACGCCCGCGCCGCGATCACCCGGTCGGCGAAAATCTCACAGGCCAGCTTCGGTCTGGCAGATTGGAAACTAAGGCTCATTGTGTGTGAAAGTCTATTTAATCAAAATCTGCAGAGCAGTGAAATGTCGAAAACGGCTCTAGGCCATAAGGGTTAGCATTCGCCCAGCAATCCCTTTGATTCCGCAATGGCTGCCCGTCTGTGCACCGGCTGAATTTTGAGCAATACTTCTGCTCAAATGTCCTCCGAGGCGATTTTCTTACCTCATCGTCTCGATGAACGTGACCTTGTTGATCTCTTTCAACGTGGTCAACCCTGCGCGCACTCTGTCGAGCGCTGATTCGCGCAGAAAGCGCATGCTTTCCTCACGCGCCGCCCGGCGAATCTCAGACGTCGGCTTTTTCGCCAGAATCATTTCCCGAATCCGGTCGCTCAAGTCCAGAAGTTCGTGAATCGCGGTCCTGCCCCGGAAACCTGTGCCTGCGCACTCGATGCATCCCTGGCCTTCATAAAACGACACCTTCGACCATTGTTCTGGATCGAGCCCGCTCGCCTCCAGCACCTCTGGCGGATAGTGCACTACGGTGCGGCAGGAATTGCATATCAGCCTGACCAGCCGTTGCGCCAGAATGCAGTTCAGCGCCGAAACAAAGTTGTAGGGCTCAACTCCCATGTTCAGGAAGCGGCCCAGCACATCGACCACGTTATTGGCGTGCACCGTGGTAAACACCAGGTGTCCGGTGAGCGCCGACTGAATGGCAATCTGCGCCGTCTCGGTATCGCGAATTTCGCCGACCATGATCTTGTCCGGATCGTGTCGCAGGATTGACCGCAAGCCGCGCGCGAACGTCAGGCCTTTTTTCTCGTTGACGGGAATCTGCGTAATTCCGCGAATCTGGTACTCCACCGGATCTTCAATGGTGATGATCTTGTCTTCTTCGGTCTTGATCTCGTTCACCGCCGCATACAGCGTCGTGGTTTTTCCGCTGCCGGTCGGGCCCGTCACCAGCACCATGCCGTACGGCTCTTTGATATAACGACGGAACTTGCGCAAGTCATCTTCATCGAATCCAACCACGTCCAAGGTAAGCGAGCGAAACTTTTCACTCATCGATTCTTTATCCAGCACTCGCAGTACGGCATCTTCGCCGTGGATCGATGGCATGATGGAAACGCGAAAATCAATCGGCCGCTCCGGCTGGCCGTATTTCACGCGGAAACGCCCGTCCTGGGGCACTCGACGCTCGGAAATGTCGAGCTCGCTCATGACCTTAATGCGGGAGATGATCGTCGAATGGTGCTCTTTGGCGATGGGATTCATCGCCTGAGTCAGCACGCCGTCGATGCGGAACTTGATCACAACAGAATCGTCGCGGGTTTCAATGTGAATGTCGCTGGCCCGTCGCTGCAGCGCGGTAAAAATCGTGGTATCGACCAGCCGGATAATCGGGCTCATATCGCCCTGCGCGGTCAGCTTGTCGATGGTGATGCTCTCGTCTGAACCCTCTTCTTCGCGAACAACATTCAGGGCAAAGCCTTCGCTCGCGTCTTCGAGCACGCGCTTCGACTGCTCGGTCTTCTTTAATATCTCGATGATTTGCGCCAGGGTCGCGACTTTGGTCACGATGCGCTTTCCCAGCAGCAGGCTGATCTCATCAATCATCATCAGCTGGCTGGGATCGGCTATGGCGATGGCCAGCTTGCCGTCACGGGTTTCTTCGAGGGGAACGAAGTTGTAGCGGAACATCAGCCGCGGATCGATCTTCGAAAACAGGTCGTGGTGCAATTGGAAGTCATGCAAGTCTACGAACTCGCAACGATATCGGCGCGCCACGTCCTGCGCCCGCGAAAGATCTTCGGACTGGCCTCCTGGAGCCGCCGGTTGTCCGTTGCCGCCGGTTGCGAGTGCTGGTTTCTTTTCCGCTATGCTTCCCATCGCGACGCCCCAATCTAACGAATGCTAGAACTCAGACTGAATATCGGCAGATAAAGCGAAATCAGTATTCCGCCCACAAATACCGCCATAACGATAAGAATAAGTGGCTCAATCATCACCATGGCTGCCGCTAGAGCCGTCTGTACATCTTCCTCGTAGAACTCCGCCACCGAGTTCAGCATGGCTGGCAAAGCGCCGGTCGATTCGCCAACCTCAATCATTTCAACGCTTAACTCGGGGAACATCTTCTGTTCTTCCAGGCTCCGCGCCAGCGATTGGCCTTCGCGCACCCGCACTGCCGCGTCCTGTATCCCGTTCAGGATCCGGCGGCTGCTCATTGAAGAGCCCGCCGTTTCCAGACACGGCACCAGTGGCATGCCTCCTGCAAGCAGGGTTGAGAGCATCCGCGAAAACGTGGCCACCTGGTGCTTCAGCATGATGTTACCCACCACGGGCAAGTTCATCACCACCCGGTCGAGTTGTTCAGCACCTCGGTCGCTTGCCTTCCAGCGCCAGAGTAGAAAGATAACCACCACTAGACCCACCGCCGCGAGCGGCGCATATTTCTGCGCATTGGTTCCGATATCGAGCATAAGCAGCGTGATCGCCGGCAGCTGCGCGTTCAGGTCCTGATAAAGCTTGGCGAACTGTGGCACCACGTACGTCACCAGAAAAACCAGCATGATCAGCACTACCGCAACCAGCAGGGTTGGATATACCAGCGAAACTATTAATTTCTTCTTGAACGACAATGCCAGCCGCTGAAAGTTGATGTATCGGCCCAAAACTTCGTCCATATTCCCGCTCTTTTCGCCGGCCATCAGCGTAGTTGTATAGACTTTCGGGAAGGCGTACTGCGCGGCAAAGGCTTCAGAAAGCATTTCACCGCCTTTCACCCGCTCACGGACGTTCTGCAGCACCGACCGAAAATACCCGTCCTTCTGTCGCTTGATCAACAAATCCAGGGATCCGAGGATCGGCAACCCTGCCTTTATCAACGTCAGGAACTGCTGATTAAAAACCAGGAAAGTCGCCGGTCTCACCCGCTTTCGCCGCGTGATTTTCCCGCCGGTGAGCAGTCCTTTGGGCTTGACCCAGTAGACTAAGTAGCCTTGCTGGACGAAGCGGTTACGCACTTCCGCCTCTGAGTAGCCGGTTTCCACCTGCTGCATCAGGCGGCCGCGATCATCCGCGACTTTGACTAAGAATTCAGCCATCTGGCTCTCAAAAAAACTGCTGTCCCCCACAGTTTAACATCGAAAACTCCCGATTTTCCCGCTACTTAGGGTCAGGCTATAACCCAAGAGTAACTTTCCCGCCAATGGGCTAATTACCAGTTTCATCCTCGACAATCTCAGTCCCAGCCGGGGCCGAGAATCGGAACTTGGCTTCGGGAATCTGAACGCCCTCTTTCTCGTTGCTGAACCGGTATTCGGTAACGGAATCATCTACCCCATGAATCAGAATTCGCGCAATCGTGTGCCCCGGAGTGATCTCCAGCAGCACCTGGCTTACCCGGTCTTCCATTCCCCTGGGAACGCCTCGCAGAATCGAATTCTCTGCCTTCGAAACCTGCATATCCGGCGCAAATGACAAGCCATCTAACTCTTTCTCCAGCTTTGTCTTACCCAGTAAGAATGCAAGTGGCGAGCGAAGGTCATCCAGCTTGCGCATAGAAGACTTCCGCACCTGCTTTTCCCCGGGAAGGTATAGCCAGGTATCTTTCCCATCGGAGACAAATAGCTTCTCCTCAGGAGAACGATAGTCCCAACGCATCTTGCCAGGTTTTTTCAGCCACAAAGTTCCAGACTCAGTTCGCTCAACCCCGCCTCCCTGATAGATCTCCACAAAATCAACTTGCAATGAGCGCAGCCTGTCGTAATGCTGGTCAACCGCCTGAGCCACGGCGTGAAGGCTCGGCAGCGCCAGCGCAACTCCGCTCATAACTCCGCTGAGTATGAGGCAGAGAATAACGACGTTGAGCCTGGCTGGAAATTTCATCGCTCGGGGAAGATTCGGGTCCTACAGCTTTGGATGCGTCACTACCCTGTTCGTCACCTTTGACTTGGTTAAATCCTCGCCATATCTCTAAGCAGGAAGGGCAATTGCGTTCGGGCAGCCCAGTACCCTGTTTCCCCTACCTAGCCTCAAGTATCGATCACGCAGCGGTACGGATTGTACCCTATCGAACAATCGCAATCGCTTCCGGCATCCTTGAATAACATGGGTGATCAGGTCCCAAAAATCGCCATCGAGCGGAGGCGTGACCTCACAAAGATTTCGTTCCAGGGGCTCTCTCCTTATCACCCGCCTCACACTCGCCGGGAAACTGATCTGGTTCGATTGCGAATACAGCACTGGATGGAACTCGCCGAAGCCGCGCTACGCTCCGAGAAACCACATCGCAACGGGAGCCACTAATTCTGGAAAATCGAATATTGGTGTGTTCCGGAAATTTTGTGAAACATTGAGCTGCTACTCACGATGTATTCCAAAGTTGGATTCGCGTAAATCAACCAGACAGGCCGCGGCTCCTGCCGCAACGAAGTCGTAAGGTTACTGATGAATTTGTGAAGTCCTGCCGCTGGGAGTGGATTGTTCAACAACAGCACCAGCGGCCCTGCAGGCAGTACAAACTCCGCCGCATCGCTACAAATTGCTTCGATTACTCCGCATTGCGCGTGCCGCGCCGAAAACCTCCGAATGTTCTCCAGCGCGATTTCGTTCAACTCAGGCAGCAGCTCGACGCCAACAATCTTTCGAAATGGATATTCGGCGGCCAAAAGCAACGCCCGCCCTTTACCCGATCCAATGTCCACAAACGTGAACTGCGCAAACTCAATCGCCAGCTGATTCAGGATCTCGCGCAGCAGAGCAGCCTCAATCGGCTGATAAGGAGAATTCACCAGCCCGATCAATCTCGCGCGCCAGCCAACGTTCGCGCTGGTGGTATCAACGCGATACTCCCAGTCGTAGTCCACGTCCCCAAACCGCTGGCGTCTGCGGTCGGGCAGGGAATCGCGCAGAAATTCGAGCCCGATCAAAAGCAGGTTGCGTGATGATGCCAAGAAGCTCGTCCCGCGCCGTTGTTCACGCCACCAGCTTTTGACGGCCGCTGCCAAGGTGGGGGCGTTCTCGTTCAACGGAATCTTCTTTCACCTGCCCTAGTGAGCCAGCGCGCAGAAGCTTCCCAGCCTGTCCCAGATCGTCTGTACCAGGTAATCGCGATTTCCAAAGACGTGATTGGCATGCGATCCGTTCCCCGCCAGAAAAGTCGTTCCATACACGAAATTGCAGAGGTCGGCGTTCTCGAATCCGTTCTTCGTAAACCAAGCGTTCCCGTCGGGATCGGTTGCCGTCTCCGAAAGCTCGTGCATCAGGTCGTCAGTTACCGCGTCCATTCCAATGTCATTGTTCGGACTGGTAGTGTCGCTGAAATTCGCCACATTTCCCGAGCAACTTGAGTACAGCGACTGTGGCGGATCAGGCGCGATCGCATACTTGATGTCTTCGCCCGTAACAATGCTGGTTGAGTGCCAATGGTATGCGCACCACACTGATTTCGGCAGCTTTACGTCCGGCGAAATCGTCAGAATGTAAATGCCGTTGACGTCGCTGGGCAGATTGCCACTGGCGATCGTATTGTGAATGATAGTGGTATCAAAGCTGCCAGACAAAACGGTGCCGAGAGAATAGTTGTCGTCAAAGGACCCGGTCTGCGGTGAATAGCTCAAGACGTTTGTCACCGCCTGGCCTTGCCCGTTCGTGTACTCGCTGTTCACATTGAACGCGCCTGATCCGCCAAGATTTTGCAGGAACGTGTCCAGGATGGTGTGTTGCGCGGACGTGAAGCTGCCATAGTAAATAACGTACAGCTGCTTCGAGGCCACCATCACTGGTCCGCCGTGGTAAAGGATTACCGGCGTCCTGGAAGCTGCAGCGTTTCCGTTTTTATCAAATGGCCGCCGATCATTCGCTGCTTGCGCGGCAACCAACCCACAACCGCAAAGAACTGTGAACAGCACGCAACCTAACCGCTTCATTTCGTCACCTCCATCACAATGAGTGCCCTAGTCAATCAATGACCTAAAAGGCAGGAGAGAGTATATATTCGTCAGGTTTGCCGGAATAGGGTGAAATACTTTTCATCTGAACCCGGGCCAAATTCTGCTTCCGTAGTTCTGCGATCCCGATTGGGAAAAAGTGAGCTTTACCGGTCGTGAGGAATTTTCGGAAATGAGCTTGGCACATACCCAGGCGGCAGGCCCTTTTCCACGAAAGGAAGATGCTCGGGATCAAGGATAAAAACGTTACCATCAGCGTCCAGTTGATATTCGTTTCCTACCGGATCCAGCGGTATTCCTCGCAGCAGACCTATTCTTGCCAAATCGGCAAAACTCTGCGGACGATGGCTTGTCTGCTTGCGATAAACTGCGACTAGCTTTTCTAATTCTGTAACATCCAGACCCACCTTCACTGCACGCAGGTGCCAAAGCGCATTTTCGCGGATGTACTTGTCATTCGTAGTTTCATAAACCGAAGTCCAGAGCATCTGCGCGGTCTGCAGCTCACCGCCATGCTGCGCCATGTTAGCGGCGAGGAGTTTCAGGAACGGATGTGCGTTGGGCACATGCGAACCGCGCTCGAAAGCGCCGGCCGCCCGCGGATAATCCTTGACATCGTTGTAGATGTAGCCCAGGTCGTAATACAGGTGCCAGTCATCCGGATTGTGCTTTATTCCATACTCCATGAGTTGGATGGCCTTTTCCGGAAGTCCTGCGCCCGTCGGCGGCTGGGCCGATAAGAACGTCGCCCCATACTGATATGCCGGAATTAGGTGCGGATCGAGTTGGGTAGTGATATTGAGCAGCGGCCAGAGCAGTTGATAATTCCCGCCGCCGGCGTGATGCATCCCCCCGTAATACTGCACCGCGCGAGTCCAATACACGTCTGCCAGCAGGCCTTCGTATCCCAAACTCAAGTGTTTCAGTAATTTTGGTGAGGAGATGTAGAGAAATTCCTGCAGCGTTGCTCCTTTGCGTACCTGGTCCAACTCCCGCAACAAGAGTACCGAACTGATCGCGCAGCAAAGAAACACTGCGCCGGCGATCATCGACACTTTTCTCGATCCGCTCATTTCAGGCTTCGACGCTCAAAAATCAGAGTGGCACCGGCTACAACTGTCACTGTGTACGCGAGCGCATATGCGGTGTTGTAAATCACCAGCTGCCGCCCCACTGCCTCGCCATGCGCGACCTGGTTGATGACGTTTAACGCGGAAAAATTTGGCACCAGGTAGGCCGACGCCGTCGCCAGCCAGCGCGTAAGCCCATGTGCGATCGCGGCGAAGCCGCGCAAATCTTCAGCGAACGTCCCGATGACAAAAAGTGAAAAGGTGAATACCGCGGAAAGCAGGGGTGACGAGAACGAGGAAAAGAACAGCGCCAGTGCGGTTATGATTATGAACTGCAGCACGATGAAATACAGAGCCACCAGCACTCGCAAATCGGCGACGTGCAGGGCATGAGCAACATAGAACAACGCCCCAAACACTCCCAGCGCCATGAAGAATGTATTGACCACCAACGTTCCCGAAAGCCCAAAAAACTTGCCGGCAATGAATTCCCAGCGCCGCACCGGGCGCGACAGCACGGTATAGAGCGTGCGTTTGTCGATTTCCTTCGAAACTAGTGCAATCCCTATGAAGATGGCGATGACTACCCCAAACAGCGAAACTGCAGTCAGCCCAAGATTGATGACCACCAAACGCTCGATTTCAATCGATATCTGCCCGACCAGGACCGCCGCTCCGCTGAGCAGCAACGCAAACGCAATCAGGTTGTAGAGCACCCGATCACGCACCGCTTCCCGAAACGTATTTGCGGCGATATAAAAGATGCGTCGATTCATGATTTTCCCGCGCTGCTGTAAGGAGTGGCGCCAGTCTTGACCGAAGTCGAAACATTCGCACCTGACTTGTCGGCGGAGCCCTCGCGGTTCGCACTCTTCGCCCCAGCCAGAAGGCTCATTTCACCGCGCTCTCCCAACTGGGTGATGAAATAATCCTCCAGCGACATTCTGACCGGAGTCACTGAGATCAACCGCAGTCTCTCCCGCCGCAGCATTTCGAGCACGGCATCTTGCTTATCGGCTGCGAAAACCGAGCGCACTGTGTCCCCTGCTACGTGACACTCATTGCCCATCGCTCTGATTCCTGCTGGCACGACCGTTCCCGCCCAGACCACTTCAACTTGGGCGCCCACGCCCGCAGTTAGCTCTTCCACCGCTCCAACTCCGCGCAGCTTTCCCAAATGAATGATTGCCACCCGGTCGCAAAGGGCTTCCGCGTCCGCCAGAATGTGCGTCGAGAAGAAAACGGTCTTGCCTTCTCCCTTTAATTCTTCGATCAGGTTCCGGACCTCCCGCCGCCCCATTGGGTCCAGTCCGGACATCGGCTCGTCCAGGAAAACCACCTTGGGATCATGCAGGATCGCCTGTGCAATTCCAGCCCGCTGCAGCATGCCTTTTGAGAACTTTCGCAGCTGCAGATTTGCCGCGTCCCGCAATCCCACGCGTTCAAGGACCGTGTCCACCTTTCGCGTAAGGTCGCGTGCGTTCACCCCCGACAATTGTCCGTAGTACCTCAGCAACTCCCGCGCCGTCAGATAGTCGTAAAAATACGGCTGTTCGGGCAGGAACCCAATCTGCGCCTTCATACGCGGGTCGTCCAGCTCCATGCCTAGAATCCTGGCGCTGCCGCTGGTGGGGAATACCAGCCCCATGAGGATTTTCAAAGTTGTGGTCTTGCCGGCGCCATTCGGGCCAAGGAAGCCGAAAATCTCGCCTTCTTCAACCGCTAGATCCAAAGGAAGTAGGGCGCGCTTCGGCCGCTTCCGCCAGAAGCCCACGCTATAGGTTTTTTCCAGATGCAGAATTTCAATAGCTGCCATAGCAGTCAACGCTTGAGGAAATTATATTCAAATGCCAAAGGAAAGAAGATGGTGCCGCAGGTGCATGCAATTACCGAAGTGTGCGGAAGCCTGACTAAGACTTCTTAGAGCAGCGGGTACGTGATGCAGGTAGGTACATCTGGCGCTGGAGTTCCGCCCGGTGAACCGATCACCGTTCGCACTGATCCATCATCGGTCGCAATGCAGAAATTTCGGGTCCCGGTTCCGTTGAACCGCAGTGGCGCTGCGCTCGAGACAAACTGGGTGTTGGTAGGTGCGCCGCCTGGAGCAAATCCAGCTGCAAAAAAAAGATACCCTGACTTAACGCCGTTGGTAACGACGCTATCAACAACACAAGCCCCGGCCGGGCTGGGACTGCAACCGACTGCCGGGCCACCCAAGCTTTTTAGGTCGGGCGCGAATCCAATGTTTGAGTAGCTGTTGTGATACGTGAGTTCAGCTGTGGCAATCTGCCGTACCGTCTGCACCGCCGAGGATTCGTTCGCCGATATTTTCGCCCGCATCAGGTTGGGAATCGCAATCACCGCGATTATGAGAACGATCGCGACCACGATCATCAACTCAAACAACGAAAATCCGCGTTCGCGCTCCATGTTTTTTACCCCTCAGCAATTACTTTTGCAGTTTGCCTGCCACAATGCGCAGTGCTGATACCAAAGTTCCGAAACCGCAGAACGCGGTTCCGATTTGAAACCGATCTGGTTGACCACCAGCCAGGCCAACCGCACTGTGCACACTGGGTCGCGAAAATCCTTTATACAAAAGAGAAACGCCGGATGTTTCCATCCGGCGCCTCTTGGCTTTTACCCTCCCCCAGGTAATTGCCTAAACTAACTTACTGAATGACAGTCCAGGGATTGGCCACACAGGTGGTTGTCCAAGGATCGAAGCTGACGCCTGCACCCTGAACGCCGCCGCCGACGTTGGGGTTCTTGCGCAGTACGCCGTCATCGCCGGCGCAGAAAATGCTCACGCCAGTCTGGTTGAACTTCGCCGGGTCGCCCGCAGCTGTGAAACCAGTGTAGGCAACGATACCGGTAATTGGGTCCGCTGGCTGTGCATTATCAGCAGTCGCTTCAAACATGTAACCGCTCTTAGTGCTGTTGGCGGATCCACCAAGGTTGGAGTCAAGCAAGCACGCTCCAACTGTCGGATTCGGGCCAGCCGCAGGGCAAGTCAGGTTACCAATTCCAGGCCCAAGCAGGTCGAGCGTCAATGCATACCCGTACTGCTGATAGCTGGTCGAATAAGACGCTTCCCCGGTGATGATGTTACGAACTGAGCCGACGGCCGAAGATTCGTTCGCACTAATCTTGGCGCGCAGCAGGTTCGGGATGGCAATCGCGGCGATGATCAGGATGATCGCGACCACGATCAGCAACTCGATTAATGAAAAACCCTTCTGTTTACGCATTCGTTTTTTCCTCTTCTCGGTTTTGTAGAAGCGGCCCTTTCGGCCCGCCCCTGAATTTTGTTTCGAATCTTGGTCTCAGCGACCCACTGGCCAGTATGTTCGCACGTCGCTCACCAATGCCCATAATTACCAAAGTTCTTATTCTAAAAGGTGATTCAACTCAATATTTTCAGCCATTTACATCTGTCCGAACCCACGCCTATCCGAGCCCTTCGCCCCTCTTTTGCCATATTTTGTCATGGTTCGCGACAGATTGTGTCAGTTTGGGACATCTGGTGAGACACCCATCTAAGGTTAGGAACGACAAGCCTGGCGCGGCTTGCAAGAGAAACCCGTCCGGAGCATTAGCGGGGAACACTACGAGACGTTTCTTAGCACCAGTGCGGAATTTTTCGACCCGAAAGCGATGCAATTACATACCGCGTGCTCAATCGGTTTTCTCCTGCCGGGGTCGGGGACATAGTCCAAGTCGCAGTCCTTATCAGCTTTGTCTAGATTGATGGTCGGCGGAATTTGGCCATTCTCCATTGCCACCAGGGTTGCCGCCAGCCCTGCAGCTCCACACGCCCCCTGCGGATGTCCAATTTGCGATTTCAATGCTGACATCGGAACTTGCCTGGCCCGCTCCTCGCCGAATGCCAGCTTCAGCGCCCGGGTTTCGATGCGGTCATTGAGCTGCGTCGAGGTCCCGTGCAAGTTCACATAATCCACATTCTCCGGGCCGATTCCCGCCTGTTGCATTGCCAACCCGATCGCCCGCGCTGGTTCTTCACCGCACTCCATCAAACGCACCCGGTGAAAAGCCTCGCAGGTCGATCCGTAACCGCAGACCTCTGCCAGAATTTTCGCCCCTCGTGCCTTCGCATGTTCATACTCTTCCAGTACAAACATCCAGCTGCCTTCGCCCAGCACGAACCCGTCGCGATCTGCTGAGAACGGTCGCGAACCCTTCTCCGGAGAATCGTTCCACTTCTCAGTAAGGATCTTCATCAGAATGAATCCCTTTACGGTACCGAGCGAAATCGGTGCGTCAGCGCCGCCGGTCAACACCCAATCCAGCCGTCCCGACTCGATCTGCCGCACTGAATATGCCATCGCATCCGTCGAGGATGTACACCCGGTCGTGATCACATGGCTTGGCCCTCTCAATGAAAAACGTACGTTCAATTCGCTGGAGAGCGATCCCATCACTCCGGTGGGAACGCAAAACAAACTCATCTTGCTGAATTGACCGTGGAAATAAAGGCGGTACTGCTCTTCGGTGAACTCTTGCGATCCGCCGCCGGTTCCGATGATAACGCCAAAGCGCCGTCGTTCTTCAATCGGCAGGGAAGCGCTGCTGATCCCGGCAGTCTCTAGCGCTTCGCTGGCGGCGCAAAGCGCCAGCGGCAGAACTCGTGAAACGTGTTTGCGGTCTTTCTTCTCCACCCACGCCAGTTCGTCAAAATTCGAGACTTCGCCTGCGATCTGTACCTGGATCCCTGATGAGTCAAAGCGGGAAATCCGGCGCACGCCGCTGCGTCCCGCGAGGATACCCTCTGCGAACGCAGCTCGCCCCCGTCCATTCGGGCTCACCGCCCCCAATCCGGTAATAACGCAGCGTCTTTTCATATGAGCATGGCCATGACTATGAAAATATCAGGAATGCCACGACCTTTGGGTCGTTTGAACCCGCCACAGTGTCAAAAGTTGGTCTGCTAACCCCGTCCCCAGCCCCGTCTACTTTTTTCTTGTCAAGCCCCCTGGAACGTGTGTTTTTGCGCAAGTGCCTGATTCAAAGGCAAAAATAAAGGTACTAATATATTTGACGCACATGATCTTTTATTGCTATTTTTGGTTGCCGTGACAGGGCTGTGCTTAATCTACTGTGTTTCCACCCAAGGAAGACGGAACGAGTCTAATTTCGCTTGCCGATACATTTCTTCCCACTTCAAAATTGCCGACGGATTCCGGGTCTGGGTTCCGCTCCTTCGTAAGGCGCATAAGTCTGAAGTTGAACAACGTATGATGCACTTCTCCTTGGAAGCTGAAGCGGTACTCTACGCAACCTACCAAGACCGGGGAAATATATGCCTTAACCTGTCCCGGTATGCGCGGGTTGATCCCCTTCATAATTTCATCTTTAGACATGTCAGTACCCATCTCATAATTGGTTGGCGTTCCGGTAGCCGATCCCTTGGCACTGGTTTGCTCTTCAGGAAACAAGTAGAGACTGCTTACGAACGGATGTGGATTTGGGTTGGGGATAGGCGGCGGCTTTGGTTGTCCACAGTTCTCGGCTTGCCACTTGGAGGCTTCGGCATTGGTGAACGCTTCTTTGAAATTGGCCGGGAACAACTTCCCGATCGGGTCAACATTCAAGGCGACGGACTTGCCGACGTTTTTCATGGTGACATCGAAACTGAGGCTGGCGCTATCGGTCCCAAAAGCCAGTTGCCCCTTAGGGACGATGGATACAGAAATCCAGGGGCGTTCGGACACTTCAGTTTGTTGTTGGATGGCCTTAAGCTGTTCCCCAGCCTTTTCGGTGGCTCTTCTGGCTTCTTTCAATTGGTAGAGGCTAACTACAACGATGCCGAGAGTGATGGCAGCATAACTAGCAGCAGCGATAACTGCCCACAAAGTCGCACGTTTTATGGAATCCTGTGTTGTCTGCTGCTTGCCGCTTTCGGTTTCACGCTTGCCTTCCTGATCTTGTTCAAGCTTAATCTCCAGAGGAATTGGCAATTTGCATTGCTGTCCATCATCTCTTTTCTGAGCGCTACGGTCGGCCTCGGATTGCTGTTTGTATTCATTGCTGAGTGCATCTAGGTGCTCACGAATCCTTTTCAATTCGCGGAGAAGCGCGTTAAACTGGTGAGGAGTAATATCCATGCCCGAATATCGCGAAGGCCCGGAAGCGAAAGAGAAATTCGAGCAAACAATGAAAACTCTTTTTCAGTCTCCCAAGCCTACAAACCGCAAAACGAAGAAGGCCGATACTCCCAGCCTTCGCAAATCAAAGCGTCAGGACAAGAACTAGAACGGAACTTCTTCCGTCCCCGTCCCTGTCTCACCGTGGCGCGGCGATTCATCCTTGCCCGTGAGTTGCGCGTAGGTCAAACGGTGTCCAGCTACGCGACTCATAGCCTCTGCAAACCGCACAGCATCGGGAACCTTGTTTCCGAGTGCGTCCTTGCGATTGTTGAATCGGAACGCCTGCTCATCCACGTAACGGAACAGGTGAAAAGGTTCCACGCTGATATACGTGCCTGTCAATTCGCGTTTCAGGCAGCTCCAAAAATTTTCGATTCCCTGAGTGTGAACGGTGCCATCAACGTACCGCTCAAGATGGTTCACGATCTTGTGTGCATAGTCATTGGAGATAGCACCAGGATACGCGACGTGCTCATCGGTATAGACCAGCGAACCAGCATCAATGGTGTCCATGATGGCCGTTCGCAGATTGTCTTTTTTCCGGTCGGCAATGACTCTGGCGCTAACCTTGCCGTCGCGTTCCAGCATTCCCATGACGATGGCCTTGCCCCAATTGTGCTCACGCACTTTCATTTTTATCCTGCGATCCTTGTGCATGAATCGCGCCTTGCCGCCGATGAAGGTCTCGTCAACTTCCACTTCGGAACCAGCGCCGCCAAGTTTCATAACGGACTTTTCCTGCAAAGCTTGTCGAATGCGTTGAAGCATGAACCATGCCGACTTTTGAGTGATCCCAAGCGAACGGGCGATCTCGTAGGAGCTGACACCGTTCCGGCAATTCACCAGCATCCATGTTGCCGTCATCCACTTGTCCAAGCCGAGAGCGGAATCCTCAAAGATCGTTCCTACCTTGAGCGTGAATTGCTTCTGGCATCCGTAGCAGAACCAGATGCGCCGCGTCTTGATAAACGAGTTCTTTTCGGAAGCGCAACGTGGGCAGGTAACCTTACCGTCAGGCCAGCGCAACCGCTTGGCGTACTCAAAGGCTCGCTCAGGATCGCTAAAGTAAACAATCGCTTCGGTCAAAGTCTGAGGTTCTTTCATGTCTAAAATGTACGCCGTTTCTTCGTGTGTGTCAAGTATATTATTACCAAAATAAAGGTACTAATATACATCACTGACTACAATATGCTAACCTGTTGAAACCGTGGCAGGGCGAACAAACTCGCCAGAAGAGATCGTTTTCTGCTTGAGTGAGAAGATTCTGGCAGTGCTACGCGAATCAGGCGCAACCCTGGAGCAGTCTCAGGCAGCGATTAAAACTGTTGGAGATATTCTTCCGGTGTGTCAGTTTCAGTCGAATATGGAGCAGCGGCTTTACCTTCGGTAATCAGAATCAGCCGCCCTCTCTCTAGCTGTTGTCCAGTGTATTCCAGTGGTTCGCCGTCTGCGGACATCGAATTATTGACGAGCAAGGCGAAGAGTTTTTCGGTGGCCTCTCTGTTCTGTAGATGGTACGTGCTGCCGTCGCTAAGATGAAGCGTAAGTGTATCCTCGTCGGCCCCTTTTGATGCTCTAGTAATCTGGTAGAGGTTCAAGAAGAGAACTCCATGATCATACCTAACGCAGATAAATGTTCTGTCCATAGCCGTGGCGAATTATATAGCGCAAGCTGAAACCTGTTCCGTTTTCGTAACAAAATCCGAATTGTAGTGAGGTTTCCGCAAATCTGTGGGATTGTGGTTCTCGCAGCGTTTCGAGGGGACGGAGCCGTTCTTAGCACCCCCGCGCAGAACGGCTCCGACTGCTAAGTTGCTGAAACCGTGACAGTGGCTACCGCTTCCCTCTCTTGGCGGCCAGCTTTCTGTCTATCTCTGCGAATGCGCTTTCAATCTGGGAGAAACGTTTACGATCAAAGAGCCAAAAATCCTCTTTAGATCGTAGGTTCGCGAGCGCACGTACATGTTCTATTCGCACGATCTCTCGTCCAGTTCTAAGGAACCTTTCAGCAAATTTCTTAGTTTGATAGGCCAGCAGGTCGGCTGCTTGCAGCGGCACGGCAATGTCGCCGTCCGCCATCGTGATATCTCCCATAGAGGAGTGAATATCAGGATCGCGCTTCTTGAAATAGTCCTTGAGATTTGAATAGCAGATGCTAGCCCATGCTGAGTTTTTGCCGTGGTCATCGTCGTAAAAGTAGGATGCCTTTATACCGGATTTGCAGTAGTCGGCTACCCTAATCACGCAGCGCTGAAAAGCCAGGAACATGCTTTTCGATGGTTTACCGCTGGGATATTTTCTTGATGCTCCAGAGAATATTCGCCTGTTAGCTATGGGCTGTTTATCCCATTCAGAGTTCTGAACTCCAACCGCGAAAGGGAAAATCCGGGTGCTATTTTCAATTATGGTGAGCAATTCATCAATGTAATCATCTGCTTTTCGATCCGACCAGCCTTTGTACTCTCCAACGCGCTGGCGCTTGTCATCTCGCTTCCAGAATTTGAATGCATGGAATTCTTCTGTGCCATATTTTAGTAATACTTTTTCCCACTCATCCTGAAACGGCTTCCATCTTTGATGACCTCCGAAATATCCAGCGATTACGGAGACGGGAGCTCCGTTGTGAGAGCCTGCATCGTCCATGTACGACTCAAGAAAGCTAGCGCACTTTACCATCACAAAAACCTTCTCGCTGTCTCCGCGTGGATAGGCAAGGGCGGAACGCAGCTCGATCCAACTGAGTTGACTTTTGCCGCACACTACGACTACCCTGCTTTCTAGGTAGCCCTAGAGTGCCGCAAAAGCCAACTCGCCCGACCCACTCCGCCAAGAATGTTGAGGGCGATTTTGGCAAGTTCACAAAATTCATGCAGCGTCTGGTTGCAGTTCCGCACTCTGAAATTAAGGCGAAACTGGACGCCGAGAAGCAAGCGAAGCAACGGCGGCGGAAGCGATCTTCCGCTTCCGGCCACGCTTCAAGCGCAAAGGATTAGAAACTCGTTTCACCCACCTTCCCGGTCACCTCAGCAAAAGTCAACCGCTTCCCCACGATCTGTGATAAGGCGTATTGAAATCTATCCGCGTCAGTCAATGGATTGTCGCGAGTGGCGCGGTTGTTGTAACGGAATGCTTGCTCGTCCACATATCGGAAAAGGTGGAACGGCTCAACTGAAACGTAGGTTCCACCCAATCCCCGTTTTAAGAGGCTCCAAAAGTTTTCGATTCCGTTGGTGTGGACGTTCTCTTTTACGTAGCCCTCAAGATGATTGACGACTTTGTGAACGTAGCCATCCTTCAATCCGTAGTAGCCTGGGAATTCATCACTGTGAACCTCTGTTCCTGGCTCTACAACTTCGCGCACAATCTTTTCGGTGATATTGTGTTTGCGATCAGGAATGACCTGAGCGCGGACTTGTCCGCCACGCACCAGCATGCCCATGACCACGGCTTTGCCGCTTCCGCCTTGTATGCCGCCTTTGCTGCTCATGCGTTGGCGTTTGGCTTTGTGCATGAATCGCGCCTTGCCGCCGATGAATGTTTCGTCAACTTCGATAGGTGCGCTATCCGGGCCACCTAGCTTTACGAAAGACTTCGATTGAATAGCAAGGCGAATGCGATGCAGCATGAACCAAGCGGACTTCTGAGTCACGCCGAGAGCACGATGCAATTCATAACTGCTGATTCCGTTTTTGCAGTTCACCATCAGCCACACGGCGGGAAGCCACTTCTCAAGAGGAATCGGGGAATCCTCAAACACGGTGCCGATCTTGAGCGAGAACTTCTGCTTGGGATGATCGCCATAGCAGCGGTACAACTTCGCCTTCGCCAGATAGGTGACTTTATCGGAATCGCAGTAGGGGCAGCGAACTTTCCCGTCAAGCCAGCGCACCGAAACCATGAACTGGCGGCAGTTCTCGTAGTCGGTGAAGAACTGGATGGCCGCTTGGAGTGTTTTGGGTGTTTCCATGCACCCAAAGTAGCAGAAAAGCCGTAGTCAGTCAAGTATATTATTACCAAAATAAACTTGCAAAGTTTGGTCAAACTCCCCTATCCAGTACGCTAGACTGAAATTAGAACGCACTTTTCGGGTGCGTTTTTTTATTTTTAATTTGGGAAATCATCGATAGGCCCGGCATTCAGTCGATTCCCAGGTCCTTGGCCAGAGCTTTCCACTTGCCGTCGACCAGCGCTTTCGTTTTTTCGTCCATCAGGATTTCGTCCGGCCAGGGCCGCATAAACCCTTCAGTGGTCCATTTGCGGGTAGCGTCCACCCCCATTTTCGATCCGAAGTTAGGCAGCCGCGACGCATGATCGAGTGAGTCAACCGGCCCCAGTGTGAATTGGAGGTCCCGCTCGGGATCAATATTATTGAGCGCCTTCAGCGTGACTTCGCCTATGTCTTGAACATTGACGTCTTCGTCCACGACGATGATGCACTTGGTAAACATAGCCTGGCCCAGCGACCAGATCGCATTCATGACTTTACGCGCCTGTCCGGGATACGATTTCCGGATCGAAACGATCATCAGGTTGTGAAACACGCCCTCGATGGGAAGGTTGATGTCGACGAGTTCGGGAATCGTCAGCTTCATCAGCGGAAGGAAAACCCGCTCGACCGCTTTGCCCATGTAGGCATCTTCCTGCGGCGGTTTGCCGACGATGGTCGTCGCATAAACCGGATCGTTGCGATGCGTAACACAAGTCAGATGAAAGACCGGATACTGGTCCTCAAGCGAGTAAAAACCGGTGTGGTCGCCAAAAGGTCCCTCCGTCCGGAGCTCGTCAAGATTGACATAACCCTCAAGAACAATTTCGGCGCTCGCAGGAACTTCAAGATCGACGGTTTCGCATTTCACCAGTTCCACTGGCTTCTGCCGTAAAAATCCTGCAATCAGGTACTCTTCGATATCCGGAGGCGCCGGAACAATTGCCGAAAATGTAATCGCAGGATCGGTGCCGATCGCGACCGCAACATCCATTTTCCCTTTCGGCATCTCGCCATCGGGAATCACCGAGCCACCAGAGGTTCGAGCCATGATGTCGACGGAAGAGTGGGCCTGAATGTGGGAGGAATGACGAGGGTGTGGATTTCCGGTCGCCCGTCTCAGCATTTCCCGATAATGTTCCGCCCCAATCTTTTGCCGTTGCCAATGCATGCCCGTGGTCTGTCCGTCATAAACCTGCATTCGATACATACCGACGTTGCGCTTCCCGGTTTTCGGATCGCGCGTGATGACGCAAGGCAGAGTGATAAATCTCCCTGCATCTTTGGGCCAGCACTGCAGAATTGGCAAATGGTTCAGATCAAAGTTGTCCTTGCGAATATTTTCCTTGCAAGGCCCGGTTGAGACGGTCTTCGGAAAAAACTTGCCCATCTCTGCCAGCATGGGCAGCATTTTGACTTTGTCGAGGAACCCTTGCGGAGACTTCACGTCCATGAACTGGCGAATACGATTGGCAATTTCGTCAAGCGAGTCAACCTCAAGCGCCATGCGCATCCGCCGCTGCGAGCCGAACTGGTTGATGAGCAACGGAATGCCGTGCCCTTTAGGTCGTTCGAACAGGAGCGCCGGACCTCCCGTGACCCCGCGGCCATCCCGGCTCTTTGAAACACGGTCGGTGATCTCAGCAATTTCGAGCACTGGATCAACTTCCGTCTTTATTCGCTTCAGTTCGCCCGCACGGTCGAGGGCTGTGATCCATTCGCGAAGGTCGTTATAGGCCAAAGTGCTCCTCTGACGTGGTGAGCGACCAGCGATTATATATAATCCGGAGTCCTCATCCGCACGCCATTCAGCCGAAGGACTTTTTCCATGAACGGATTTCCTCGATTCGACGTGCAAGGCAAGATCGCGCTGGTTACTGGCGCCGCCCGCGGTCTTGGCCGTGCTATCTCCCTGGCTCTGGCTCATGCCGGAGCGGATATCGCGCTCGGGTTGCGCGACGTGAGCACAGGTGATGGCCTCGCGCACGAAATCGAATCCATGGGCCGAAGGGCATTGCCGCTGCAGATGGATATGTCGCGCCTTGATCAGATCTCGTCCGCTGTGACCAAAGCAGCCGAGCACTTTGGCCGGCTGGACATTCTGGTGAACAATGCCGGAATCGCGCCCGACAACCTTGCTGAGAACGTCACAGAAAAGGATTTCGATGCGACCCTGGCGATCAACTTGAAGGGCACATTTTTTGCCAGCCAGGCGGCAGGTCGAATCATGATTCGGCAGAAATCCGGACGCATCATCAACATGAGCTCACAAGCCGGGTTCGCCGCGCTCCCAACCGAAAGCATTTACTGCATGACCAAAGCCGGCATCGCCCATTTGACCAAATGCCTGGCAGTCGAATGGGGCAAGTACAACATCACCGTGAACGCCGTGGCCCCGACTTTCATTCACACACCAGGGACCGAGGAATATCTTGCCAACCCGCAGAATCGCGCCGACACTGTCGAGCGCATTGCCGCACTGCATCGCATCGGCGAGCCGATGGATGTAGCCGGAGCAGTTGTCTTTCTTGCCTCCGATGCCGCTTCACTGATCACCGGTCACACCCTTCTGATCGATGGTGGCTGGACGGCACGCTGAAGTCTCGCTAGCTAGTCAGCGCTCTTAACCGATCGCCACTCGAATAGCAGCCGGTTCGTCGAAGTCAAATTCACAACCAAGGAGATTCTTATGCCCCCAATCCTGGGAGAACCCACTCGTGTGTCTCTCGCGCCTCATGGCCTTGATCAAATCCGCGCCACCTTCGGCGATATCTTTCAATACATTCTTTCCGACCACACCCTTGACCCGCGCTGGCAGTCCGAATCTCTAACTCGCATCCAGCTGCCGTTCAACCTTCCACTTTCATGGGACAAGTCACGCGCAGTTCGCCAGATGACTTGCCACAAGCTGATCGCCGAGGCTTTCAGCTCCGTCTTCAGCGACGTTCAACGCGCGGGCCTGCAGTCCCAACTCACCAGCTTCGGTGGTTGCTTCGCATTTCGTCCGCAGCGCACTGGCACGAAACTTTCAACTCACTCCTGGGGGGTCGCGATTGATTTGAATCCCGAAGCCAATGAGCAGGGAACAGCCGGAACCATGGACGCTGGGGTGATCGCGGTTTTCAAACAGGCGGGGTTTACCTGGGGCGGCGACTGGCAGGGACGCTCTCGCGATCCCATGCACTTCCAGTTCTGCAGCGGGTATTAGGCCGCGGCCAGTTTAGCCGCTTCTAGCTGCCGCAAATGATTGATGTCGTGTCCGGCGGCAGTTTCAATGATCGTTCTTACGATCATCCTGCCGCGCTCGGGATGTGACACCGGTCTCGCCAATTGCTCTGGTGTCAGCGAACCCAGCAGAGCCAGGTTCCATTCGCGCAATGCAGCGAATACCGAGAGCGCTTGTTCAGTTGTGTACGCTGCAGAGGACTTCGCCCACCGGTCCTGATCAAATGGCTGGATCACATGATTGTCATCGGCGACCGCCTGCCGATAGCGAAACGCAAATGTAACCTCGCCATCTGCGAGATGAACAATGATCTGGTGCGGGCTCCATTTGCCCGGCCCACACGGCTGGTTGATCCTGGTCTTGCCAAGTGACGCGGCAATCTCGCGCAGCCGTCCCGCGGTTTCGGAAAGCACGCGTATTGGGTCCTGATCGCCGAGGTAGGAAGCGTAAGGGTTCATGCAAATAAAGTAGCACGATGGAGATTGCCTTCGTGTGACTTCGTGGTCCCCAGGTTTGAGAATTCCCGATCTTAGCTTCCACCTTGCGCCTTCCATTAAGATGTAGCGAACTCAATTCTTGGAGAGCAAACATGGCAGAACCTACTTATGAGGAACTAAAAGCCAAGCTGGCTGAACTGGAGAAGCAACAGGGCACTCGTCGCACCGGGGCTCTGGAGTTCAGAGTCGGAGAGAAGGGCGGCGTCAGCGTGTACGGACTGGGCCGTTTTCCCGTGACCCTCTATTACGAGCAATGGATCCGCCTGCTCGATTCCGGCGACAAACTGCGCGAATTCCTGGAAGAAAACAAATCGAAGCTCAAGCTCAAGGGGTAAGAGGGTAATTCAACACGGAGACACAGAGACGCAAGAGAAAGACCTGTGCTCGGTGTTTAGCGCGATGAAGAGGTCCTAGAACAAGGCCAATTGAGTGTTCTGTTCTTCCGCCGGTCTGGCTGTACTCCACCTCGAGTCGTCTCTGATTCCATATTTTCCCTTGAGCTGGGCCATCAGCCCACTGATTCTTTTTCGATACGCCGCCGGCAAAAATGCTCGGTCCTTAAATCTTTTCTCGTACTCCGGCACCAGCTTGGGGAAATGATCTTTCAAGAACGGCAGGAACACCGCCGCCGAGCACGGCTTCAGAAACAACGGATTTGCGTAAATATGGATCGCCTTGGCTCCGGCCGCAGCCTTGACCACCGCCTCAAGTTGACGCGAGGAATCGGTGATTCCCGGCAGCACCGGGGCGCATATCACTCCCGCCCGTATTCCCGCATCCCGCAAACTCCTGAGCGCTTCCAGCCGCAGATCAGGACGCGGCGCACGCGGCTCCAGAATCCGCGCTAGATCAGCGTTGACCGTAGTCACCGTAAAGCTGACCGAAATGTGGTTGTGTTCTGAAATCTCTTTGAGCAGGTCAATATCGCGCACCACCATCGCCGACTTGGTCACGATCCCAAGCTCCAGCCCTGAATGACGCGCCAACTCCTGCAAAATGGCGCGTGTGATCTCCAGCTTTTTCTCGATCGGCTGGTACGGATCCGTCGCGGTACCAATCGCAATGTCCTCACCGCGTTTTACCTTCCGCAGATCCTGGCGCAAAAGTTCCGCAGCGTGTTGCTTGGCCTAAATCTTCTGCTCGAAGTCGATACCATCGCGCATTTCCATGAACTCGTGGGTATAGCGGGCGTAACAATACTTGCAGGCAAATTCGCATCCGCGGTAAGGATTGATCGTCCACGTAAACGGCATGCGCGTGCCGGTGCAGCGGTTCAAAAGCGACCGAACCGGGAGCGTAAAATACTCGACTTCATGACCCTGGCGGACATGCTCGCCGTGTGACGCCAGCCGGGCAATGCCGACCAGGCGGGTTCCGGAATCCGGGAGCAAGGGAAGAGAAGACCATGGTATTCGCCTTTTGTTCTCCAGTATAGCACGGGTCGGACGCGCCCGCGGCGGGCCATCGCAAAAAAACGGTCTCCCGAGCGGGCACTGGCAGAATTATTGGTTCAGGCTAGCGCCGGAGTGAAACGCAGTTTTGACTCATCCCTGTGCGCCGGGCGGATTTTCATTTCATCACCAACGCAACGCAAGAAAAGTTAGAATGGAATTCATGATCGGACGCCCCCAGGAGCATGAAGCCGCCCCGTACTATTTCACTTACATCAACCAGGCCCCCGGAGAAGACGCCCTCGCATTAATCGAGGCTCAAGTTGACGAGGTCCTCGCGTTTTTTTCCTCGATATCCGAAGAAAAGTCGCTGTCGCGTTACGCACCTGACAAATGGAGCATCCGTCAGGTGCTGAATCACCTCACCGATACCGAGCGTGCGTTTGCTTTCCGGACACTCTGGTTTGCGCGTGGCTTCGATCTGCCATTGCCGAGCTACGATCAAAATATCGCCGCAGCAGGTGCCGATGCGGATGGGGTTTCATGGGCCGCACATGTCGAAGAATTTCACCGCGTGCGGCTTGCCACGATTTCGCTTTTTCGCAATATGCCGGCCGAAGCATGGATCCGCAGCGGGATCGCCAGTGACAACCGCTTCACTGTCCGCGCCCTCGCTTTTATCATTGCCGGCCACGTGACCCACCACGTGAAGGTGCTGCGTGAGCGCTACTTGTAATTACTGAGTTAGTCCTGCAATTTCCTTCGCTAGGACGCAGCCGTGTCTTGATCAAACGAACGCGGCGCGATCACTTCTGCGCGGTTTCAGCAGGCACGGTCATCGGCACATCCACGGTGCCAATCTTTTCGTTATTGCGATCGATTGCACCCAGCCTGAGGACATATCTGCCCGGCTTCAGATCGAGCTCGAGATGCCCAGGAAAGCCGGTCTTAAGCACGCCGTTATAGGTTTGCGGGCGCAGGTTCGCATCCACAGTATTGGAAATCTCCGCTGCCTCCCGCAAATTCCTGTCCAGTGCCACAGCCATAAAATCCACGGTTGTAAGTTTGTGCTGATCTGGACCATCAGTGAACGCGAGGTCAGCCGGACTTACCGCAAAATCGATGCTCACTGTCTTGCGATTAGTAGACGGCGGCAACACTTGTACCTTCATCAGCAGCCGGGTGCTTTCAGGCACAGTGGGCTGCATCGCGGCTGCCAGCAAGCGCACCGCGCTGTTCCGGTCTGAACTCTTTTCCGCAAAGGCAAAGTATCCGCTCCTGTGGCGAACTTTCACGTCTGCCATTGCAAGCTTCACTTCGATCTTCCGATATCTGCCGTTCCAGTCGTGGTTCTGTGGCACATACGCAACGGTGTAATAGTTCGTGCCCTCGTCAAGGCTGCGCTGCATCAGCCGGCTGAGATCATTCTGGTTGTAAAACGCCTCTCCACCAGTTTCTTTGGCTATCTCCTTCATGGTGAATTGCGTGTTCCACTGCGCATCAAGTACCCGACCGCGTTGCATCGCTGTTTGCGCCCGGCGAGATCCCAAACCTGCGCCAATAATCTCCAGACCGCGCACATCGATTGGATACACAGCAATCTGCGAAGACGCCAGCAGCCCAGAGGTTTCGTGTACTTCAGACTGGTAGAGCAAACGGCTTGATAGGCGAGGGTCGCTGTCCACCTCGGGACCCAGTGCTACTGGAAAATCCCCTGCAAGCCAAATCAGGTTCTTGCGTCCCGGATAACCAGCGACCGATTGTGCCAGGGCTTTCAGACATCCCAGGGTGCTGCGCACGCGAACGTCGAGCTGATACTGTTGCTCTGCTATCAGGCCCTCCGACAGCGCTACCGCAGATGCTGGCAATCGCCCTGCCATGGCTGCCAAATCCGCATCCGTCGCCTCCGCGTCTTCCAGGTCCGCTTCTGTGGTGTGCAGGTGAGCGTTTTCATTCTTGTCGAGGATCGACTTCGCAGCAGCGGTGAGTGCGTCGGAACTCTGTGTAAACCCTTGCACCATACGCAAAGTTCCACTCAGAGTAAATAGCGCGATGGGCTGCCCCGGCGGCATGGCGCGCAAAAACTTCAGCATCTGCTCACGTGCATAAGGGCGCTCGGTGATCAACGTATTAAGCATGTCGAGCAGAATTATGGTGATCGGATGATCAGGCGGCGGAGCGTTGTAATTGGTGTATTGATGTTCCGGCAGCTGCACCTTGGGTGGCGGCTGAGGAGAAGCAGATGCCATGTGAGCCGCGAACGCTGTAATACTCTGCAGGTGTCCATCCTCTAGCACCGTGAAGTCCGCAGGGTTTAAGTTTCGAATGAATTCGCCTTTTTTTCCGGTCACAACCACATCCACAAGAACCAGCCGACTGGTCGCGCGAAAAGTGGGTGGCTGGTTCTGAGCAGGATTGGCGGTTGGCGAATTATTCCCAGGAGCTGCTGTGGTCTGGCTGGATGCAGACAAGAAACTGCAGGCGAGCATCACGCACAAGAATGCGAAACGGTACGGCATGGTACCTCCCAAAGCCGCTATTTCGCCGAAGCTTCCAACTCCGGCACGGTCAGCGGCACGTCCAGCGTACCGATCTTTCTACTGCTTCTATCTACAACCCCTAATCGCAAAGTGTAGGTGCCCGGCTTCACTTGGATTTCCTGGTGCGCAGGAATGTACGAGCGCATCACGTCCCGGTAAGCAGTGGCTGATATTGAAGTGTCGATCTTTCCCGAATCCTCGGCCGCCGCTTTACCCTCTTTGTCCCACGCAACTGCCATCAAGTCGAGCATCACCCGCTTTGAGTTCTCTGCCGCATCCGAAAAAGTAATATCTTGCGCGTTGATGGCGTAGTCGATCCGAACCGATTTGTGAGACGAATCCGGAGGCAGCACCTGCACCTTCAGCAGCACCATTGTCGAGGTGGGCGCCTCCGGGTGCATCGCAGTTACGAAAAGCAGCGCAACCTGGTCGTCAACCGCTTTTCCATTCGTCGCCAGATGGGTATCCGCTACCGCATAGTATCCGCGGCGATATGTCAGTTTCGTCCCACCCTGATCGCATTTCACTTCTATCTTTCGGTACTTTCCATTCCAATCATGATTTTGCGGAGTGTATGCGATGGTGTAGTAATTGCTTCCATCGTCCATGCTCCGTGACAACGCGTTCTTTAGATCATTGCTGCCGTAGAAAGCCTGTCCGCCCGTCTCACGCGCAATGTCGTTCATGGCTTCATGGTCATCCCATGCCATCGTTGTCTGCCGCGCGGCGGTGCGGTCCCGAATGTTGCCGATTCGTTCCACCGAACCGTCAACCGTCGGAGCGGTAAGATCAATGCCAGTTCCTATCGTGACGGTGCCGCGAATATCAATTGGATAAACCGCGATCTGCGACGCCGTCAGCAGCGCCGCAGTTTGTCGGATGGGCGGCGCCTGGGTGCGCAGAACGTCGGCTTTCTTGGTCGATTCAAAGCCATTCTGTGCCTGTTCTGAAGCGTTATTTACAGTCACAAAATTTGCGCCGAAGCGGACCGGAAATTCAGCCGAAAGCCACAGCAGATTCTTCCTCCCCGGATATGCCGACACCGCCCGCGCCAGGCTTTGCAGCGCCGCCAGCGTTAAATCCATCCGCTGCATCTGCTGAGAAATCTGCTCGTTGACCAAAGCATTCTGAATGCCGGACTCTATATGCGACACCACGCTCGTATCCACACTTCCGCCCACTCCCCCCGACGGCCCGGTACTTCCAGGCCCTGCGTTGACCGCCAGGTTTGACGCGGTGATCTCATCATTCTGCCGCTGCGCCTCGCTCGTCATCAAAGGCGACGTGTTCCGTAGCAGCATCTTTGCTGCGCTGACCAGGGTGTCTGAGTCCCCTGTGAATCCCTGAATCGTGCGCAAGCGAGTGCCCAGCGCAAACAGTGCAACCCGCTGTCCCGGGGGCAAGTCGCGCAAAAATTCGATCATCTGTTTTCGCGTGTAAGCCTGGTCCTGTACCTGCGTATTCAGCACATCCATCAGGACAATTGTGATCGGGCGATTCGGATCTGCAATCTGATAATTCGTGTACTGGTGCGGCGGAAGTTGAATAGGGGCAGCTGGTTTCGCCGCAGTCAGCGCCTGTGCGTGCACACCGAATGCGGCAATCTTCTGTGCTTTGCCATCTTCGAGTACCGTGAAGTTCGCCGGCTTGAGGCCCGGAATAAAGTGCCCTCCACGGTCGTTCACCACGACGTCGACCAACACTTGCCGTGTTTCGCTCTTGAACACCGGCGACGGTTGTTCTGTTGAGTTTTGCGCGGTAAAGGATTGACTACAGAGGAGCAGTATTAAACAAAGATTACGGACAGGTCGATACACCAGGGCGGACCTCCTCGAAGGCTGCGACAATCCCAGAATCGGTATTCTAGCTCTGTTTCTCCCGCGACTGTGCTTCAGTAAACAGATGTCCCAGCTTTTCCTTCTTGGTGCGCATGTAATCTTTAGAATGCGCGCTGGCGGCTACTTCACAGGGAACTCGCTCCACCACTTTGACTCCGGCTCGTTCCAGGGCTTCAACCTTTTCCGGGTTGTTCGAGATCAGCCTCACTTGGTGAACGCCGAGTGACTTCAGAATTTCCGCCGGCAAAGCAAATTCACGATGGTCGGCTTTGAACCCTAATCGCTCGTTGGCTTCAACCGTGTCCAGCCCGGAATCCTGCAACTCGTAAGCCTGCAGCTTGGGCATCAAGCCAATCCCGCGCCCTTCCTGCTGTTCGTAAAGCAGAATGCCCGCGCCTTCTCCCGCGATTAGTGATAGCGCCAGTTCCAGTTGCTGGCGGCAGTCGCAGCGCAGCGAGCCGAAAACATCTCCGGTGAGGCATTGGGAATGCACCCGTACCAGCGGTGGAGAAGCGTGAACATCGCCCATCACCAGGGCGACGGCTTCTTCTGGCCGGCCATTCTGGTCGGGTTCTAGGCGGAAACCGTAAATGCGGAACTGTCCCCAGCGGGTGGGGAAGTCAGCACTAGCCATTTGCTTTGCGGAGGAGCTCACAAATTCATTATAGGAGGTAACTACCAGCTGCCGTACCGGTATCGCCTGGCCCTCTGCGGCAGTATTTTGATGAGCAGAATTCCAGCCACAAAGCCGCCCACATGCGCCCAGAACGCTATGCCCCCGGTACTGCGGCTAGTTTCTGCGATGGACATTGCCGCCCCGCTCAGGAATTGGATCAGGAACCAGTAGCCCAAGAAGACCCAGGCAGGTATCCACCAGAAGGTGAAAAATACGATCAGCACAACCAGCGTGAGTACGCGGGCCTTTGGGTACAAGATGACGTACGCACCCATTACCCCCGCAATCGCGCCGCTTGCGCCGACAGTCGGTTCGTTTGAACTCAGATTAAAGATGATGTGCGTGACCGCCGCCGCGACGCCGCACGCAAGATAGAAGAGCAGATAGCGGAAGTGGCCTAGATGGTCTTCAATGTTGTCTCCAAAAATCCACAAGAACCACATGTTGCCGATGATGTGCAGCCAGCCGCCGTGCAAAAACATGGACGTCAGAATTGTTGGCAAAGTCGTCGCCAGGGTGTACTGGCCTACTCCCGCGAGCGCCCGTTCAAAGTGAACCGGCACTACCCCGAACTCAAAAACGAATGCGTTGAGCGCTCGACGACCCTCAGCTCCAATGGAAAGTTCGAACAGGAACACCAGCACGTTCAGGCCGATGATGAAATAGTTGATGAACGGCGTGCTATAGCTCGGCTGGTCGTCGCGGAGGGGAATCATGGGGCGATTTCGTAATTTGGTAATCGGGTAATTTGATGCGGAACGCAGTTTCAAATTACACAATTACCCGATTACAAAATTACCAAATGATCGATGAACTCGCCTGGGACAGGGAACCGGGAATCGTGGATAGCCCACCCAATTCCGCTAGACTTTGGTTGAATCTTTCGGCAGCAGTTCCTTGCCGGTTTTATCGATCCAGCCGCCATGGGCGTACTTGGTCCTTCCAGGAATAAGCTTGATCAAGATCATGCCGGACACGAATCCGCCCAGATGCGCCCAATACGCAACCCCTCCCGATTGGTGACTCGTCCCTGAGGAAAGCCATTGCGACCAAACTTGCGAAAGCAGCTGCAATGCGAACCAGTACGCGAGCATTGCCACCGCCGGCATCCAGAACACGTACGGCCGGTAAAAAAACCACCAGAACACTTGCACCTTGGCGTGTGTATACCGCAACAAATAGCCGCCCATCACTCCGGCTATCGCGCCGCTTGCACCGATTGCGGGAAGCGTTGAATCCGGGTTCGCATAAATATGCGTCATGTCCGCGACCACTCCGCAGAGAAGATAGAAAAATGGATACAATGCGTGTCCGAAGTGGTCCTCAATCTTGTTGCCAAAAATCCACAGAAACCACATATTCCCGATCAGATGGATTGGGCCGCCATGCAGAAAAATTGAACTCAAAATAGTCCCGAACTCGCCTGCGATGCTGTAGCCGGGTGCGCCCATGAACGCCAGCTGAAAATTGTGAGGCACCACCCCATAATGGTTAAAGAACGCCATCTGTGCCTGATATTCATCCATGCTCTTGGGCGGGAGACCGGCGCCTGAGTGCACTTCGAAAACGTAAGCCGCTATATTGATGGCGATTATTATCCAGTTTACGTATGGGATGATGGTGCGCGGCTGATCGTCGCGAAGAGGAAGCATACTGATCTAAACAGTGCGTGATTTACTCGTGTCGAATTCGAGATCACGCATCTCCAACGTTCCGCAGATTCTACAATGATTCAATCCTTCAATCACTAGAATGATTCAATATTCATGAACGGAGTCCTCATCATCGATAAGCCTCCGGGCCTGACCTCACATGACGTGGTCAGCCGGGTGCGGCGCATTCTGCAGCAGCGCTCCGTAGGACACTTGGGCACGCTCGACCCACTGGCCACCGGCGTCCTGCCTCTGGTGCTGGGAAATATGACTCGTTTGGCGCAGTTCTATATTGCATCGGAGAAAACTTACGAAGGAGCCGTCCGGTTCGGCTTCGCCACCGACACCTTTGACTCTGACGGCGAGCCGATCGGCAGCCCGCAGCCAGTGGCACTGACCCTCGATCAGGCCAGGGAACTGGCGCATAAATTTCTTGGCAGCATCGAGCAGATGCCACCCCCATTTTCTGCCAAGAAAATCCAGGGCGTCCCCGCTTACAAGCTGGCCCGGAAGAAAAAGGAAGTTCCCCTCAAACCTGTCCAGGTCGAGATCAAAGAATTTGAGATCTTAAGCTTCGAGGCTGACTGCGCCCACTTTCGCGCCCGCGTTGCTTCAGGCACCTACATGCGTTCGGTTGCCCACGATATGGGCCAGCTCGCCGGCTGCGGAGCTCATTTGGAATCCCTGCGCAGAACTTCCGTGGCGGAATTCACAATCGATTGCGCGCACACCCTGGAAGATTTGGAGCGAGCCGCCCGCTCCGGCGAAATTGATAATGTGCTCGTCCACCCCAGGCAGCTCCTCCCTTCGTTGCCATCGGTCACCGCGACCGACGAGATCGTCTCGCGCATTCGCCATGGACGCCCCGTCAACCTCCCCGAGCTTTCCCGCGCCCGTGACGTAAAAGTCTTTTACGGCCAGCGAGACCTGATTGCAATCTCAACCCGGGTTGCTGGAACGTTGTTCCATCCACGCATCGTGCTTGTATAGAAGGGGATCTTAGAGGCGGGAAAATCAAAAAGGAAGCACAGGGCAGGCAATGGGCAGAAGCAGTGAGCTAATGTCTCGCCAAAATCCCTGGCTTCCTACACGCTTGGAGGCCAGATACCTAGCAGCGGTTGTGCCGCCAGCTCACGAATAGTGGGTCTCAGGCCCTGGTTTCTCACATACGTTCGCCATCACCCTGAGTCGTCGTAGAGCTAAAATCCCACCTTCGAACTCGCAACGTTCGGTAACTCGCGAGTTGAAGGTGGGAGTCGTCGTTTGCTCAATCCCACAGTTACTTCTTGTCGTCCCCGTGTTGATCAAATCTGAACATGTCGAACAAATCGCCGATAGCCGGGCTGTTCATCGGAACATAAGGATTGTTCCTTGCCGAAACCGGGTTGGGGAACCTGTCGCGGCTGCGGTTGCTCAACGTGCCCAATCCCCAGTTGCGTTCGATGAATTTGGTGATGGAAACGTGATCAGCGTAGGTGTGGTTCACGTGTCCCCCTTTGGTGAAATTGGACACAATGATTAGCGGAATGCGCGGGCCATCGCCGAAGAAATCGAGCGGCTGAATGTAGCCGGAGTCATAGTAACCGCCGCCTTCGTCCATGGTGATGATGAACGCGGTTTGTGCCATCAATTCCGGTTTAGCTTGCAGGCTGTCGAAAATCTTCTTTGCCATGCCTTCGAACAAGTCGAACTTCGAAGAAGCCGGATGGCCGTCGAGCAGGCCGTCAGGTTTCACGAAAGACACTGCAGGAAGTGTGTCGGTCGCGATGGCGTTGAAGAAGTCAGTCGCATCCTTGATGTGAGCTGCGCGTTGAGTCGGGTCGCCCATGATCGAGGTTGAATACGACTCGAAGTTGCAAATGTTGCAGTACGCCGCCCCCACCCGTACTGCTGGATCGGTGCTACCGGGATTGTGCCGCAGCGCAACCGCGGCGTTGTAAGCGCCGGCGTAATACGCCCAGGAGACGCCCTTATCGTTCAGTGACTCGCCGACTGTCTTGATGTTGGTTGGAGGGACCGAACCGCCTGAGGCAATGCCTGCGCTGTCAACAGTTCCGTCCGGCAGGAAGCCAGGACTGTCGTTGTTGATCATATAAAAGTGGCCGGCCTCGCAATTCGGGTTTGGGTTATACGGCAGCGATTGCAGGTAGTTGACGATAGGCGCGATTCCCGGCTGTGCGGTATCTCCGCATTCGGTGAAGTTGCCGTCAAAGTTCAGGTCGACGGTGTAAACGTCATCCGTGCCTGGGAGCGGATTCGGATTGGCGATGTGCGAGGGGGGCGTGGTCGGGCTGCCGAAGCCATCGCTCCAGAAAATCGCATCGCCGGTGCCCAGCATGAAGTGGTTGGCGCCGGTGCCTCCCATGAACGACTGGTGAAAGTTGTCGCTCATGGAATATTGATCGGCGAGTTTCTTCAGGAAGGGAACATCGCCCTGCTGCATGTTATAAAACGCCATGGAGTTCCCGCCACCGTTGTCGTCAATTCCTCCGAAGAAGGGATCAAACTGATTGGTGTAATTCGTGATGACGAACGGATAAAGATCATTCAAACATCCCGAGGGATTCTCCGCAGTGGCATTGGAGACGTTGCAGTCGGATTGTTGCCACATTTCGAACAAGCGGTGAGTAGTATCGCCGGTGTAGGAATCGTACGGGAACTGGGCTCCGCGCAGCGGGAATGGCCCGTTTGGCAGGTTGTTGAAATTGGCAACCCGAGTGTCCGGATCAGGCTGAATAAAGGTTTGCGGAAACTGCGATGCTGTCCCGGTGAACAAAAGGTTCAAATCCTGAGGCTCCAATGAGGGTTCGACCGCCGACAGTGCGCTGGCGGGTACGCTATTAGGGATCAGAGGCAAGGTTGGGGAAAAATTCAGAGTTGGAGCAGGCAGTGTTGTGTATGGCGCCTTCTGGTCTGGGCTCAAGCTGATGAAGTACTCAGTTTGAAACGGTGTGACCGCTTGGTTTTGTTGCGCAATTGAGGCATTCGGCCCAAGAGAACCGTCCGCGTTGATAATTCCTTCCGAAAGAAGATTCTTCACGTGCTCGCCTTTACGCGGAACGTACGTTGCGAACAAATGATCGAAAGTGCGGTTCTCTCCGATCAGAACGATGACGTGCTTAATAGGGGTTGCTGTTTTAATATGTTCGGCTTTGGTGTTCTTGAGGTTTGCGCCAAACGCGGAAAAGCTATTTGAGAGCAGCGCGAACAGGCATACGCCCGCTGACGCATGTTGACGCAACTCAGCCAGCCCTGGCTTTTTAAACATTACGGCCTCCTGCTTTTTGATTTGCCCCACGAAGGAGTTGCCAGTGTAGTGAGCGCGTGTTGCTGCTTAATTAGGGGGAAATGAAAGGGCGGTAAACCTCATGGCAAGTTTGTCAAAAGTTTGTCATGCGGAAACGATCTGAAATGGAATCGTGAAAAGAAAAACTCCCATAGCGCTGGTGGGAGTTTTGGTCACGAGTAATTGAATTGGTCGAATTACGCTGACTGTTTTTCCTGAAAGGCAATATTCAGGACGTTCAGCGGGATCCGGACGCGTCGTGCACGGCCTGACTTGGTTTCAACTGCATCTATGACGACCAGATTGTCATTGATCACGAGCGGGTCGCTGGTGATGTCGAATTTGTCGCCGTAGAGTTTGATTTGACTGTTTTGCCCGTATCCGAGCCGCTTCAACTTTTCGCACATCTTGGCCTGTCGTTCGCTCATCGTCATAAAGCCCTCATTTCGCACAGCGCTTAAGAATAGGTGCAGCAGTGAACCGGGTTAGAGTCGTCGCGCAGTATAACCCCAAAGGCACTTTGTTAAAAGATCAACTTACGAGGCACCGCTATTATATCCGACCTGAGATTCTTTCCGGCTGCGACTCAGGGACAAAACAATCAGAGCAGTCGGCGCTCAACAGATTTTTTACCGCACGCTCAATCTGGTCTCGAATTTCCCGAACTTTCTCAGGCGCTTGACCCTTCGGATCGGGAATCGACCAGTCAATCACACGCAGTCCGGGAACAACCGGGCATTGCTCTCCGCATCCCATGGTCACCAGATACTCCGCGCTCCGGGCGAGCTCTTCGGTGAGTTTTTGCGGTTGCGCATGGCTGAATTCGATTCCGATCTCGCGCATCGCCTCAACTACTTCAGGGTGAACGTTTGCAGCCGGCTCCGTTCCCGCAGAAATCGCCCGGCACCCCTCCTCAGCATAGTGGTTGAAGAAAGCTGCCGCCATTTGCGAGCGCCCCGCGTTGTGCACGCATGCGAAAAGGAATGTCTTCAAGATGGGGGCTTCCGACTACTCCCTAAGATTGATGGAAAAAGTAGAGCCTGTTGCCAAACTGTCCTACCCCGTCGCCAGTCAGCGGCTTTGAATTTTCAATCCGCGATAATAAGGGTCAGTGATTTCGATTGTACATACAGGAAGTACGGTATCGAACATCACTCTTAAAGCCCGCTCCCCGACCGGAAACATTTCCCTCGAGACGCTCTCGGCCTTATACTCGGATGGTCTGTAAGGGAACTCTACCGCATTGGGGCAAAGTTGATGTGCGCCAACATGCGCCAAAGTGCCGGTCAGGCACAAGTTTTTCTTAACTCGTGGAAGGAGATTGCGGCCTACCTGGGCCGAGGAGTGCGAACCGTACAGCGCTGGGAACGTGAGCTTCGGCTGCCCGTGCACCGCATCGGCAAAGGCAAGCGCAGTCCGGTGTACTCCACGGTCGCCGAGTTAAAGTTCTGGATTTCGACAGTCGAAGTGGCGCGTGACCATCGCTTGGAAGTTCCGTTTCACCGGGTGACTCGCAGCCGCGAACCCCTGGAAGATTCCCGCCGCCTGCTTACCAGTGTCCGCGATCTCGCACAAGCCATTGCAGAAACCAGCATTCGTCAGCGCCAGCAGACTGAAATTCTTCAGGCCCGTGTCCTGCAGATGCGCTCCCGAATGAAGTGACGCCTCTCTCCCTGGGAGGCGAAAATGTTTTCGGGGAAGGCTGCTGTTGCTTCGGGGCGGGCGTTTCATTTTCAGGGCCAGGAACCCGAAAGAATGACGTTTCTGAACTGGCGGAGAGGGAGGGATTCGAACCCCCGATACCCGTTAAGGTATGTCCGCTTTCGAGGCGGATCGTTTCAACCACTCACGCACCTCTCCGTGCCAAACTGACAATACCAGCGAAGCGGGGTTCCGCGCTTGACATTCGGCGAAACCGACGTTGGATCGAGCAATCTACAGCGCTTACATCAAATTGTAGCAAACGCACGCGGTTGGCTGGCCGAGCCAAGGCCGTCCGTCATGATCTCGATATCGAGCGTTCAGATTTGCAACCGCAACTTCACAACCGACGCGGCGGGAAAGGGAAATATCACCGAACCGCCATTAACGTTCAGCGCCTCAATCCTGGGACTGACCGTCCCCCTTTCTTCAAACGTGTTGTGCGCATGAATGTCTGAGGCGGAAAGAACCGTTGCTTCTCCGGATTTAATCTTCGTCCCGTGAACTACCAGCTGTGTTGCCAGCTGACCTTTCACACTGGGGTTTACGGCGGTAACAACCACCTCTTCGCCCTGCAGCGAAGCAGATCCTTTTAGCCCCCAAAATCTTGCCTGCTTTCCGTCGCGCTCGTAGTTAATTGACGGCGCGGAAAATTCGGTGCGCAAGCTGAGTCCAGCTTGATGAGCGGCATACATTGCGAAGACATGACCTACCGGAGTTACGCAGAATTTGTCCTCGTGCGCAAGATAAAGGCTGTTTAGGCAATTGATCAGTTGTGCGCAGCACGCAATTCCGACTTTTTCGGGATGACGGTTGAAGATATCGAGGGTCATGCCGCTAAAGACCGCGTCGCGCATAGTGGGCAGTTGTTCGAGCTGATCTCCTGGCGTGAGTTCGCTTCCTGGCCGATACCAGGGTCCCCATTCATCTACGACGAGCTTGATACGGTGTTCAGGATCGAATTTGCCCATGCGCTCCCAATGCCCGCTTATCATCCCCTCAAGGCTTTCGCCTTCGCGTAGCAACTCGTACCAATCCACCGCGTCGAAGCTCAGAGCGTCTCCTTTGCCTTTCTCCCAATCGCTGGTTTTGCCCCGACTCAGGTTCCAGGCGTAATGATGAAGGGCCAAGCCGTAGATTCCGCGAAGCTGGTCTTTACCATTGCGAACAATTTCCTCGAGAAAGCCCTCGGTCCACTTCCACTCGTCGTCGTTCGGCCCGGAGGCGATGAGATTAAGTTCATTGCAGGGATGCGTATAACACGGAAGCCATGCGGTGAACCTTCGATATTCAACCGCATATTCCTGAGCGGTGAAGTTGCCCCCACATCCCCACGACTCATTGCCTACTCCCCAGTAGCGCACATTGAATGGGTCTTTGAACCCCGCTGCAGCGCGCTCGTCCGCCAGCGTCGTGCTTCTTGTAGGCGAATTGCAATATTCCACCCAGCGATAAAACGCTTCCGCCGGAAGGCTGCGTAAATTTGACGCTAGATACGGCTCAGCACCGACGGCGCGGCAGAACTGAACGAACTCGTTTGTGCCGAACTGATTCGGATCGTAACGATGCGCATCCTGCGCTTCAGGTCTTTCGCCAGAGTGCCAGAAGTTCGTGCGTCGCGGCCGGTTCTCTGGCGGTCCTATGCCATCGCGCCAATCGTAGCTGTCTGCGAAGCAGCCGCCCGGGAAGCGCACGATCGCGGGCCTGATCGTGCGCATTTCATCGATCAGTGCTTTGCGGACTCCGTTAATATTCGGAACTGTGGAATTCCTGCCAACCCACACACCGTCGTAGACAACCCCGCTCAGGTTTTCGATGAAGTGGCCGTAGATATTAGGAGAGATTGTTCCGAGCGGCTCGTCCAGCAAGACTTCGATTCGCGCATCGGCGTTTTGCGCAAATAAGGGTGAGGAGTACCTGGACACCCATCCGAGTCCAGCCAGACCTGCTGCCGTGCGAAGAAATTCCCTGCGTTTCAACATGGAAGATCCCACCCCTCGCCCGCGGCTCAGCTGACTCCCGGCGACCTACGCGCACGGAAAAAATCCTGCAGCAACGCCGCACACCCACCCGACAGCACACCGCCACGAATCTCCAGATGGTGATTCAAGCTCGGATGATTAAGAACTCGCATGGCCGAATGTACAGCACCCGCCTTGGGATCATCAGCGCCATAGATCAGACGCCGGATCCGTGCATGCACGATCGCTCCTGAGCACATTGCGCACGGCTCAATCGTGACAAACAGTTCGCACTCGCCTAATCGGTAGTTGCCCAGCGCGGTACCCGCTTCGCGAAGCGCAATGACTTCAGCGTGTGCGGTCGGATCACTATCGGTAATGTTTCGGTTAAATCCCCGCCCGATGATTTTTCCCTGATGAACGACCACAGCGCCGACCGGCACTTCGCCGGCGTCGAGTGCGCGCTTTGCCTGACGCAGTGCCTCCTGCATCCAGACTTCGTCGGGAGCGTTGATCTCCTTCTGCTCGGGTGCCGGCTCGGTCACAACCGACATTGTAGCCTTCGCGTTAACTGTTCACGAGGCGACTTTCAGGCCGGCACAGCTCTGATTCAAGCTCCCCGAGAGATTCGACGCGAGGCAGTCCGCGATTTTCGTACGCTCCGGCGACATCGAACAGCACCGAGTGCATTCCCACTTGCTTCGATCCCAGGTAATCCACAGAGTACAGATCGCCTATGTAGAGGCTCTCGTCCGCTGCCACGCCAAGGCTCTTCAGTGCGCTACGAAAGATTTCCGGATGTGGTTTTTCTTTGCCGACTATCCCCGAGTCCGTGATGGTTTTAAAGCAGTCGCCGATTCCGCAGCGATCGAGTATTTCGGCAATCTTGCCATCCGCATTCGAAATCACTCCCAGGCGGTAACTTCCCGCCAGTCGCTGCAACACCTCACGAGTGCCCGGACGGATGTCGCACCAGTTCGCAGACACGCGGGTGCAACCGACCAGGTCCGAACAAATACTTTCGTCAGAGAGCCCCAGGTCTTCGAGCAGGTGCGAATAATACATTTGCCAAAACCCATGGTCGATAGCGGCATGGCTTTCGAGAAGCGCGTCGAATTCGGGTTTGGTTTGCCGCTCAACCTTCCGCAACAGCCCTTCGGATGGGAAAACTCCACGCGTGTGCAGCGACCTCAACATGCGCTCACGATTGGGGAAGAGAAGCGTGTTGCCGACATCGAAAAACAAAGCCGTGATTGGCATGGTTTTAGTCTAAATGGCGTAGTCCCCGGTTTCCTTCGTGCAACTTCGTGTCCTTGGTGGTGACACGCATTTTTTACAATCACCACGGGCACCAAGGAACACGAAGGGTGCCCAAGATCCACAAGCTTTGGGATATCATTGATGTCGTGCCGAAAAAGCCGCACAATTTCGACTTGACCTGTCCCTGTTGCGGAGCGGTGCTGAAGGTGGATTCCGAGAGAGAAGCGGTCATCTCGCACGTTGCGCCGGTCAAGCCGAAAATGTTCAACGATCTTGATGACGCCGCACGCGCCATGAAAGAACAGGACAGCCGGCGGGACTCCATTTTTCGCCAATCTGTGGAAGCGCAAAAGCATGCTTCCGATTTACTAGAGAAGAAGTTTCAGGAAGCGATTCGCAAGGCGAAAGAGACACCAGATACTGGACGGCCGATTCGCGACTTCGATCTGGACTGACAAGCGCCGCTTCCAAATAGCAAAGGCCGCCTTTCGTCGGCCTTCCTACCACTCAGTTCCCTCAACTTACAAAGTGGACTCGATTTCGAATCCCCAAGCCTCAAGCAATGGCTCAGGAATGTACTTCGAATTCTTGTTCCTGCGCGCCCACTCACGTAGCCGCGTAGACCGGAGGTACTGGTCAGGGGTCAGCTTGTACTCCTTTACCACCTGCTCAAACTCCGTCACGGTGGGAACAATGGGGCCAATGGGTTCGGGCTTACCCCAATTGGGATTGCCGCGTCGCTTCGCCATGAAATAGTCCTCGTCTGTCTTTAGTTTCTATAATTTTAGATTCCGACGACCCGGCTAAGGATTCCGATCCTCATGCCCTACTCACTAATACACGGAATGAAAACTGGGGCCGAGCTTGCGGAGAAAAAAGGTCAGCGGAACGCCTGATTTTACTTCAGAACCTCGGGAAGTCAATGACGACATCGGAACAAATGCATAATCTGCTGAATACAAACGACTTGCAATTCGGCATTCCCAATCTTGGCCTTCCTCCACCCTTCGCGTCCATAGGTGAGCGGTAACATTACTTCGGTTATCAGGGTTTGGTCTACAAGTCTTTGGATGGAAAAGCTTAACTGCTATTGTGAGGTGGAACGGCGTTTGAACTATTACCCGCCCATGCAATCTGGACTTCAGTGCCTCCTGCTCTCCCGGGACGACAAAGCCGTCCGCGTGCTGCGGCGCGTCCTGAGCGAAATTGATGTAGACGTGGAGCACTGTTCGGCAACCGACGCAGCTGTCCAGAAGATCACCCGCCAACGCTTTGAAGCTGTCATCGTAGACTGCGAAACTCCAGAAATCGCCTCCACAATATTGAAGGGAACACGCTCTGCGCCCGCTAACAAACGGGCTGTAACGGTCGCGGTCTTAGAGGATCTGCCTACCAACGATACTCAGAACGCCCTGAAGCATGCCTTCGAAATGGGTGCGCACTTCGTGCTCTTCAAGCCAATTTCGCTCGAACGCACCCGTTCCAGCTTTCGCGCGGTTCGGGCTCTGATGAAGCGCGAGCGCCGCCGCCATGTCCGCATTCCCATACATGTTCCGGTTGAGCTTGATTTTGATGGCAACGAAGGACACTTTCGCACCACGACGGTTGACCTGGGCGAGAATGGTATGGCAATTAAGTCCAACCGCAAACTGCCTACGTCCTTCCAAGTGCGATTTACGCTTCCAGGTACTTCGCAGGGCGTCGCCCCTCATGCAGAAGTGGCATGGGAGGGAAATCAGATCATTGGCTTGCGCTTTTCTGATCTCGATTCAGAAACTGGCGATCACCTGAAGCGCTGGATCGAACGCCAGCTCACCGCAGCGGATCCTGACGATATCCCGGTTTCCTGCAAGCTTACCGATCTGAGCCTAAACGCCTGCTACTTGCAAACTGAGTCTCCGTTCCCGGTGCGCACCCGTCTGCATTTGCTCATGAAGGTGGGCGAACTCGAACTTCAGGTAGAAGGGCTGGTTCGAATCATGCATCCCGGAGCTGGAATGGGGGTCGAATTCACCCGTAAAACCGCGACCCAACGAACCAAGGTCGAAGAGTTCATTCAAACCCTGGTCAGTACCAGCGGGGCGGTTCCAGATCTTCTGGTCAAGCCCGACGCAATTGACAATACCGCTAGTGCGTTCTCCTCATGGCAGGAGTCCGCCGAAGAGCCAGATCCGTTGCTTTCCCTTTTTCACTCCCGCGCAGACATTTCCGCCGATGTATTTCAGGAGGAACTCCGAAAACAACGCGGAGCACCCGCCGAACTGGCTGAGGCTTAGGTCGAAACCAAAGAAGAGTCTTGCATGCTCCGGAATCTGAAACACCTTATGTTATTAGGGCGCCCTGATGGTGCCTGAGTTTTTCTGCCCTACGCCTGAGCCGCACCGTCCAGCGCCGCCACCGCCTCCTGAGCATTTGAGAAGATCAGAAACAGGTCGGTAACGCGGGTGATGTCGAACAGTTTCTGCACCCGCGGATTGATTCCACTCAGCACCATGCGGCGGCCCGACTTCTGCCGTGACACATGCGCGCTAACCAGCAATCCCAGACCCGCCGAATCGATATATGGCACATCACTGAGATCGAGAATCACCGTCTGAGCCGGCTCCTCACGCCGCATGGCGTTCTGAAATGTGGGCCCGTTGTTGGCAGTTAGTGGTCCGCGCAACGACAACACTTCTTGCGCCGGAAAAGACTCCAACCGATCAATTTCGAGCGGCTCACTCATGGGGAAACGATTCTATGGGAAGGCACTGTTAAGGTTCAAGCATCTACACGTTCGGTTCTTACTTCATTCAGGTGTTTGTGGTTATTGGCGGACAATTTACATTCGTGTGCAACTCCGTGTTGCGATCGGTTTGGATCCTTTGCCAAAGCTGGATCGTCGAACTACGATATCTGTTCCGATATCCGTCCGCCCGAGCAGTTTCGAAGTTCAGGAGGCATTTTGTGCTTCTTCCGCGAGTGCCCGTACGTTCACTGTGCTTCGGTACGTTGATTTGCGCAGCAGTGTGCTCAGCGCAAACGTACACGACGCCGATTTCAAATACTCGGAGTCAAGGTACTTCTGCGGCGACGGGAGCAAACCCATACGCGGGAAGTGTGCCAACCAAAGCTGTTCCGGGAGTCATGCAAGTTTCGTTACAACAAGCCATCGACCTTGCCTTGAAACGCAATCTGGGATTACTCCTTTCGCGCGCAGACACTGGGGCGGCTCGCGGACGGCGCTGGGAAGAATTAAGCGCCTTGCTGCCACACGTTACCGCGTCCCCCTACGTAGCCGCATCGAAGGTCAACATCGATGAAGCCGGCCTCGCGGGCGTTACAAAGGCGTTCCACATCTCACCGTCGGTCGGACCGTTCTCTTATTTTGATGCCCGTGCCGGTGTAACCCAGACCCTGTTCGATTGGAAATCCATCAACGCCGCGCGTGCCGCTACCCAGACGGTCAAGTCTGCTGACTTCACTCTTCAAGATGCTCACGACCTGGTCGTCCTGGCTGTGGGCAACGCCTATTTCCAGGCGGTCGCCGATGAAGCTCGTATTGCAACCAACGAAGCTCAAGTCGAGACCGGCCAGGCGCTCTTCGAGCAGGCAACCGATCAGGTAAACGCCGGCACGGCGGCGGACATCGACGCGCTCCGCACCAAAGTTGAACTGCAGACACGCCAGCAGCAGTTGATTCAGGCAAGAAACGACTTCGCTATTCAGAAAATCACGGTCGCACGCGTCATAGGACTGTCTCCTGGACAGGAATTTGAGCTCACCGACAAGTCGCCGTACCAGCCGTTCGAGAACATCACGCTAGGTGAAGCGTTGCAGCGAGCGTACGCCTCGCGCTCCGATTACCGCGCAGCTATGAGTGATGTGCGCGCGGCAGAGTTATCACGCAAGGCCGCACAGGCGGGCTATTTTCCCTCGCTTTCATTCGCCGCAGACTATGGGACTGGCGGATCTCATCCGTCCAATGCAACCGAGGTTTACGACGTCCGGGGAACGCTATCGGTTCCGATTTTTACCGGGGGCAGGGTTCACGGTGATGTTCAGCAAGCCGACGCGAGGCTGGAACAGAGCCGCGAGAGTCTGGATAATTTGCGGGCGCAGATCGAACAGGATGTGCGCACGGCGTTGTTGAATCTGCAGTCGTCCGCGCAACAAGTGAACGTCGCGCGCAGCAATATCGATCTAGCAGACCAGACGCTTGTGCAGTCGCGTGATCGCTATACCGCCGGCGTAACCGACACGGTTGAAGTCGTGCAATCGCAGCAGGCTGTGGCCAGCGCGCACGAACAATATATATCAAGCTTGTACAACTATAATTTCGCGAAAATTTCTTTCATTCGGGCTCTGGGTCTTGCCGAGCAGGGTGTGAAGCAATATTTTGGGGGAAAATGAACATGGCCGAAGAGAATTCATCGCCTTCGTCGCCTGAAACAAATCGAGCAGCCGATCCATTACCATCCGCGACCGGGAAGTATTCGCCCGCTGCACGTCGGAAACGCCGCAGAAATCTTGTGATTCTCATCGCCGCGGTGCTGGTGGTTGTGGCCGGCCTGTTCTTGTGGCGTTACTTGAGCAGTTACGAATCCACCGACGACGCCCAGGGCGATGTTCACCTCTATCCCGTCAGCGCGCGCGTTTCCGGATACGTGATACGAGTCAACGTAAATGACAACCAATGGGTCGAAAAAGGAACCGTACTGGTGGAAATTGATCCGACAGACTATGAGGTGGCGGTAGCGCAGGCGAAGGCGAACCTCGCCAATGCGGAGCACACGGCGCAATCGCTGAATATCACAGTTCCCATTACTTCAGTGAGTACTTCGAGCCAGTTGGAGTTTGCTTCTTCGGGGATCGAAGACGCCAGCGCCGGACTCCGCGCCGCCGAGAAACAACTGGCCGCCGCGCATGCTCAACTCGAACAGGCCCAGGCGAACGACGTAAAAGCGCAGGACGATTTGCACCGCTACGAGTTGCTGGTGGACAAGCGGGAGGTAGCTCCACAGATTTACGACCAAGCGTTGGCAGCGGCGAAGGCCAGCACGGCAACCGTAGTGGCAGCCAGCGCGAATGAGTCAGCGGCTGAATCATTCATCCAGCAAGCCGCGAGTCGGCTGAGGCAAGCCGCTGCTAACCACAAATCCGCGGAGACGGGACCGCAGCAAGTGAAATCGACGCAGGCCCGAGTGCGGGCCGCGATCGCCGACGTTGAGCAAAGGCGCGCCATGCTCCGGCAAGCCGAGCTCAATCTCCAATACACGAAAATCCTTGCGCCGGTCACCGGTGAGGTGAACAAAACGGTTGTGGTTGGAATGAACATTCAGGACGGACAGCAGCTTCTCACAGTTGTGCCTCTCGATGAAGTATGGATCACTGCAAACTTTAAAGAGACCCAGCTCAAGCATATGCAAGTCGGACAGAGAGCGAACATCCATGTGGATTCGACTGGCGAGACTCTAAAGGGCCACGTGGACAGCGTTGCCGGAGCAACCGGTCCGCTGTTCAGTCTGCTTCCACCCGAGAATGCCACCGGAAACTACGTGAAAATCGTGCAGCGGGTCCCGGTGAAGATCGTTCTGGATCAAGGCGAGAACCGCGACCGGCGACTTCGCCCAGGCATGAATGTTGTACCGGATGTATATCTGCACTGAATACTCTGAGTTCGGCGAGTTTCAGTTAATTACGAGTCTCATTCAATGTCTTCCGCTGCGATCACGCTCGATCAGGACATTTGGAGGCCAAAGTACAACCCCTGGCTCATCGCCGTGGTCGTGGCACTCGGGGCATTCATGGAGGTGCTCGACACCAGCATCGCCAACGTCGCTCTGCCTTACATGGCTGGAAATCTGGGCGCGAGCAACGACCAAAGCACCTGGGTCCTGACTTCTTATCTGGTCTCGAACGCGATCATTCTTCCGATCAGCGGATGGCTCGCCGGCGCGCTCGGCCGCAAGCGCTTTTTCATGAGCTGTCTGGCCATCTTTACTGTGAGCTCGTTGCTCTGCGGCGTGGCGCCGAGTCTCGGTTTTCTTCTTCTTTTTCGTGTGTTGCAGGGGGCCGGCGGTGGCGGATTGCAGCCCATGGCGCAAGCAATCCTGGCGGACACCTTCCCGCCGGAAAAACGAGGCTTGGCGTTTGCTCTATACGGAATAACGGCCATCATGGCGCCGACGATCGGCCCTACGCTTGGCGGTTGGATCACCTTCAACTATTCGTGGCGCTGGATTTTTTTCATCAATCTTCCTGTCGGCGTGATCACGTGGTTTCTGGTGCGGCGCTTCGTTGAGGACCCTCCTTATATAAGCAAGCTCAAGGGCGCCGGTGTCAAGCTGGACTACATCGGCATCGCGTTCCTGGTAGTCGGTGTCGGAGCCTTGCAGATCCTGCTCGACAAGGGCCAGGAGGACGATTGGTTCGGCTCGCACTTCATCACGACTTTGATCGTTCTCTCGGCGGTGTGCCTGATTGCGCTGGTGATTTGGGAGTGGTATCAAAAGGCGCCGATCATCGACGTTCGCATGTTCCAGAACTTTAACTTCGGCTTCTCCAGCCTGATGATGTTCATGCTAGGAATTATGTTGTTCAGCAGTCTCGTCCTGATGCCGCAGTTTTTGCAGACACTGGTGGGGTACACATCGCAACTTGCCGGGCTTGCGCTTTCGGCAGGAGGCTTTGTCTTGCTCATTGAAATGCCGATCATGGGCCAGCTGACGACGAAGATCCAGGCGCGCCGCTTGATTGCCTTCGGCTGGCTAGCGTTATCGATTGCGATGCTTTATTCCACCAGGCGCATTGATTTGCAGATTAGCTTCAGCGCCGCCACCTGGCTGCGTATCACGCAAGTGATTGGTCTCGGTTTCCTGTTCGTGCCGATTACGCTGGCAGCTTACATCGGAATCGCACCGGAAAAGAACAACGCCGTCGCCGGTATCATAAACTTCATGCGCAACATGGGAAGCAGCGTGGGCACGTCTTTGGTCACCACACTGATAGCGCGCCGCTCGCAATTCCATCAGGCGAGGCTGGTGGAGCACGCCAGAGTCGATAATCCTAATTTCGTGAATACCGCGAACAGTATGGCTCAGCACTTCGCTACAGCTGGCGTGGGCAAGCACGAGGCGCTGTCTGTGGCTTACGCCAGGATTTACCAATCGCTGCAAGCGCAGGCCGCTAGCCTCGCGTACATCGATACATTTATGGTTCTGTGCGTGGGTGCGGCTATCATGTTCTTCCTGTCTTTTCTGTTGAAGAAAAATGACCCCCGTGCGGGTGGTTCAAGGGTAGCGGAGTAATAATGGAGAGTACAGGCTAGTGGGTTACCAAATGATCAAGATTGTCACCATTGAACGCGAATACGGATGCGGCGGTGGTGACATCGCGCAAATGCTCGCGACCGGCTTAGGCTGGAAACTCTGGGACCAACGGCTGACAGAGGAGATCGCCAGACTCGCCCATTGTCCCAAAGCTGTAGTCGAAGCTCGCGAGGAGCGCAATGACCCGCTCTATTACCGGCTGTTGAAGTCCTTCCTGCGCGGCAGTTATGAAGGCAGCATTAATGCTCCCAAACTGAATCTCGTGGATAGCGAGACCATACTGAGGATCACAAGACGGGTGGTTGAGCACGCGGCCGAGCATGGAAACTGTGTTATTGTGGGCCGCGGTTCGCAACAGTTTCTGAAGACCCGGCCAGACACGTTGCGTGTTTTTCTCTACGCTCCACGAGAAGATAAAATCCGGCGACTCTTGACTCGTGGCAAGGACGAGCGCGAAGCCGAAGAACTCGTCGATAATGTCGATCGCGAGCGCGCCGATTTTATCCGGAAATATTTCAACGTCGACTGGCCGGACCGGGCCATATATCACACGATGATGAATACCGCTATTGGCGAAGAAAATGTTGTTCGCATGATTCTGAGCTTTAACAACTTCCTGCGGTGATCGAGACCTGCACCCCCTGACGGCATTCTCCTACGCGATCGAAAAAATAAGGGCCTTGCCCGGTGATGCTCAGACAAGGCCATTCAGATCGGCTAAGCGCTCAACAATTACTGCACCTGCCACTATGGGCAGGGCACCGCCGAACTTGTAAGTGCAGTTTCATCGGGAAAGCTGAATGCACCATCGATTGCGTTTGAGCTGGTTCCCATCTCAAACCACGGCAATAACGCCTCGGTCTGCGGGTGATAGGTAAACGATCGGAGCGTAATAGGTACACTCACATTCGCTAGGACTTCGACTGGGTCGCCCGTCTCTAAATTGCCCTGGCAGACCCTTGATTGCTTGGAACCTGCGGGCGCAGTTACGCCAGGGAACTGCCAGCGGGGTGTGACGTTGTCAAGGAACGGATCATTGAAGGCTTCGGAAGTTTCATGGGATAGTCCAGTCACATCCAAAAAGCTTGTGTTTACAAAGATCCCCGGCGAGATCCAGCTGACGAATTGGGTAACCCACCGGGTTGTCGGGCTTGTGCTCGGGTCGAAAAAGAAGGTGTGGAAACCGAGCACGCAGCAAGTCCCTGGAGTATCAGGCTTATTGGCGTTCAGGGCAAACAGATAGGTATTGGGAAACAAAGTCATGTTCAGAGAGTCAGTCGTGAAATTTCCCAGGTTGATTTCGTTATTGACTTCGTTGCCGAAGAAAAAGTTGAAGACCAGGTTCAGCATCAGCACGAAAGTTTTTCCGTCAGCCGCCGTTCCAATGAAATAAGAGCGGGCCTGGATAATATTGCCAGGTGAGAGCTGGACATTGACGAACCGCGGAACCACAATATTCACGCGATTGACTACCGAGGCTTGAAGCACCGTGTGCCAATTCGATGCCATGCTGTTGAAGAACTCCGCGCGTTGGACTGCGTCCGCAAACTGGACCTGAGTCCCGGAGCGGTAGTTCGTCGTGTTGAAGTTAGGCGACTGAAGAGTCAGCGTTTCGAATGGGTCAAATGGAACCGTCGTCAGCACGCTGCCATCGGCGTTCAGTAATGTCACTGAGACTTCTGAGATGGGCGCAGGGATCGTGGTCGTCTTGCCGGCTGCAGGCTGGCCTCCAATCATAGTGAATGGGAATACGCCCCCTGCACTAGGACCGCCTTGAGCAACAAACGAACCGTCGAACGTGGCGATCGGCACCGGGCTCGGGGCGGGGGCAGAATTAATTTGCACATTGCTTTGGCCGGATCCGGTCCCAATGGCGGTACCGGTTGTGGCATCCAACACAGTTCCTGGACTGATGGTTAGTTGTGGCTGGAACCGTTTTACGTTCATCGGCCCTTTGGTCGCAAAGTGGGGCGCACCGCCCGCCACAGCAGCACGCGCTTCAGCGTCATTCTTTTGGGCTAATGTGATTACGCTTAAGGCCAACAACACACAACTGAGGGTGATAAATCGTGAGGTAACGGTCATGCGGCATCCTCCTGAGAGAGTCGAACTTGTGGGCGAACATTAGGGGGAAATCTCTTCGTTGTCATACAAACCCTGAAAAGTTTTCCCGGTGGGAAGGAATCACAGAATCATGTCAACATGCTTGAGCCTGACAAGACATACGATACTTTTCGCAAGTGAATTGTCAAGTCAAAATATTGTCTCTTTTTCCTTTCAACATGGCTAGGGACGGGCATTCCGGACGGTCGGGAGGTTGAGAGAAGATGTTTGCGAACGCACACATTACAACCCAAAGTCACGCTTGCTGCGCCAATCTAATCGACAAGCCTCGCCGGCAATGCTGCCGCAAGCGTGAACGATTCCAATGAGCACGAGCATGCGCCGCACACCGTGAGAGTGTTCGCAAAGCATTCGATCTTTTCGTGGCTTGGACGCTGTACCAAAAGAAAGTACTCCTTTGCATTTAGATGTCAGCTAATTTGCGTGGTGCCGAGCGGCGCCTTGTCCTGCTTGTCTTTGCGTTTTTCTCAACGCGTAATTTCCACCACGAAAAGCCGGCAATCCCGCGTGCGAGTACTCTTCCAGACCTTCCAGACTCATCGCAAATCCTACGAAACTCTGCACCGCGGTCATCTAACGACTTCTATTGCCTCAGCAGAGTATTTCACGCGGCCGTGAAGTGAATATCCAATTACTTCCATATCGAGTTGATTAACTGAGATGAGGAAGCTTTAGCGTTGCCACTCTTCATGGTATCGACAGGCGAGCTATTGCGAAGTGCCGAAAAGGACCGGACTCACCATGGCTTCAATCCGGGCTGCCATCTCCTCGGCGGGGATAGGGTTGGGGGTCTGAAACCATCGGCGCGCCGCTCCAAAAACGGCCCAGGCCGCGGTGGTCGCCAGCAGTCCCGCATCGACACCTGGGGGCGTCCCATGCAGGGCAAGGCCTTCTTTGAACATGCCCTCGACGACGGGGATGATCGAGCCTTCGAGCGCCATCCGAGCCAACTGAGTGGGACAGCCTGTGCTCTCAGCCAGATAGTCGCAGACGCCGAGTGCGATGGCGCGCAGTGCTCCGTTGCAGTCGGTAAAGGTGATGGCGCGGCGCTCGATCAGATCGCGGAAACGGGCTTCAGTCATCGCCTGTAGCAGCGCGTTCTTGTCAGGATAGTGCAGGTAAAAGGTGGCACGGTTCAGCGTTGCCTCATCAGCGATCTCCTGAATGGAGATGTCTTCAAAAGCCTTTTGCATCAATAGCTTGGCTAGTGAATCCATGAGCATGCGGCGGCTGCGCACAATGCGCGGATCGGTCGTTTCGATCTCGGGTTGGAGAAGCTGAGCCATTCCTAACTACAAAAGATACCCTTTCCTTCCTTAAAGATACCTTTTCTTGCCCAGTAAAGCGACATCTGTTTATTTTCTGTGAATCGACATATGTTGTTTACTAATCATATGTCGTGTAGGAGGATTAAGCAAATGGCGACCTTGCTTCATATCGATTCCAGCCCACTCTACGGCCGGTCAGTCTCTCGCGAGCTGACCGCTGCGTTCGTCACCCAGTGGAAGGCTTCGCACCCGGATGGAAAGGTGATGGACCGCGACCTCAACGCAACAGCAATCCCGCCAATCAGTGCGGAATGGGTCGGCGCGGCGTACACACCGGAACAGGCCCGCACCCCGCAGCAGAAGGAATTACTCTTGCTCTCCGACTCGCTGCTCGCCGAATTGGAGCAAGCCGACGAGTACGTCATCGGAACGCCGATGCATAACTTTGGCGTGCCCTCCGTCCTCAAGTTGTGGATCGACCAGATTGCGCGAGTCGGCGAAACCTTTGCCTACGGGGAACAGGGTCCGAAGGGCCTGCTTACTGGCAAGAAGGCGACCTTCATCATCGCAACCGGCGGTATCTACGACGCCCAGACGCGAATGGCCTCGTTCAATTTCGTAGAGCCGTACCTGCGCTCCGTATTTGGTTTTCTTGGCGTCACGGACGCGACCTTCCTCACCGCAGGTGGAACCGCCGCGCTGAACCAGGGACAGGACCGGAACGCTTTTCTTGCACCGCATCTTCAGGCCGTGCAGACGCACGCGCAGACCTTCCAAGGAGAACTCGCATGAAAATCACTTCAATTGTTGCTCGCTATCTGCTGGGGCTGATGTTTACGGTCTTTGGGTTGAACGGATTTCTCAACTTCATCCACCAGCCGCCTCCGGCGAATCCGCTGGCGACGCAGTTTTTTGTTGCCGTCAGCGCATCGCACTTTGCCGCGTTCTTTTTCGCCGTGCAGGTGCTGGGTGGACTGCTGCTGCTCTCCGGCTTCTTCGTGCCCCTTGCCCTGACACTGCTGGCTGCGGTGCTCTACAACATCCTTGCGTTTCACTTGACGCTTTTGCCGGCGACCATTGCTCCGGGTCTGGTGGCCTCTGTACTGTGGATACTGGTCTTCCTTCAGTACCGCGAAAGCTTCAACGGCATCTTGACCGCGAAGCCTGCGACGCAGTCATGAATTGCGGCGCAGCGAACGCGGCGATTCGTGACAGCCTGGGTGCCCCTCAGTGGTCGTGTCTCCGACAAAAGGGGGCGCCCGGCCGGGTTTCAAGCGCCCGTCACTTCTACCCAAACTTATTTTTTTATTTTCGCGGCCCAATTAGGCAGTGCGCCGAACCACTCGCTTTCAGCTCCGCTCATGATCGCAATCAGGCGATAGCCTTCCTCGGACGAATTGTCGAACAGGATGCTGTGGTCCGCATGCGCCATGGCAAATGGCAGATTGGCGAAGCTGCGCCGATAACGTCGGCGAACGTCGTTCTCAGGCACATCGTGGCCGCCTGATAGTACCCGATTTCGAATTCGTTCCAAATTGATCTCGACGTTTTCTGTGGCGATATAAATGAGAACGATTTCGAAGTCCCGCTTCTTCGCGTCAAGCATCATCTGCAAATAACTCTTCCCGGAAAGAGTCGTCTCCACGGCAAAACTCTGCGCGTTTTCTAGGTGCCGTTTTGCGGTTGCAAGAACTTGCCGGGCCGCAGCGACGGAAGAGAGTCCGGCAGTCGCAGCCTGAAGGGTGTTCGCGATGGCGTCAGGGTCAAGAACTGGAGTTGGGCGAAATAACTCAGAGTTCCAGCGGGTGAGGGTGGTTTTACCCGACCCATTTGCTCCAGCGATGAAGGTAAGCCTTGGACGGTTCACCGCTGCGAGGGCGTAGGCTGTGGTCGCTGTTTGGGCTGGGGATTGCTCAATATCTCTCTGAGACGCTTCTTCTCAATAGCCACACCCGCGCGTGCAGCGTGTGCCATTTTCTGGGCTATAGCAAGCCAGCTGTCTTTCATGTCCTTAGGATACAGCGCGGGAGGGCAGGTTTGAAGTGTTTCCTCCAAGCGGCGGTCGCGAAGGCCTTGGGCAAGACGCCGCCTTTAGGTGGATCACGGCGCCTGGTGCTGCTCCCACTTTTTCCAAAACCGTTGAGAAGGTGGGGAACCCGGCTGAGGTTGTTCTCAAAGCCGGCCATTGCGTCATTCAGAACGGAACCCGCCACGCCTGGCACAACCGCTCCTCTGACAAGTGCGTGATCGCCTTCTCATTAGTGGTGCGGAGCGTAAGGGGTAATCCATCCTCGCGGGGCGCCCCATGCTTTCGCGTACTCTCGGGTTTTTGCGAATTAGAATTTGGTACGTCCCGTCTGTCCCCCGGTTTCCGTCCCCCGGTTTCCGCGACCGGCGTTGACGACCAGTCTGAGCTCAACCACCGTCCAAAACGCCACGTGTATTCACGCGCGCTGAAGTCATCGTTCTGGGTCTCCGTGTCCCGTTCCTTGCCTTCGAACTTATAGTTCTGGGGACACGTGTTGATGTAGGCGCGTTCGCCGCCAAAAGCTGTGAAGTCAGCGTCGTAGCACAGCGTGCCATTCGTTTGCACAATCACCCGCGAGCTGCCCAGGGTATCTTCGGCATAGTAGAGAGCGCTGCCACTGGCGGGGACCAGGGCCACGCGCTTGCCCCCGAAATAGATATATTCGTTCAAAGTGCTGCCTGCAGCGTTGGTTTCAGACAGAATCTCTCCTCCTGAACCGTACCAGTACAGTGAAAGGGCACAACAATTCGCGCCGCGAGCCGGTAAGGCCCCATGTCTCGACCACCGCGAGACATAGCGTACCACCGAATTTGTTTAACCTCAGACTGCGGGCCACTCGCCACTGTGCCTTTTAGGAGCGACGTCCGCCAAACGCCTCCGCGTGAAGCGACACAAATTCCCGGACGCTCATCGCCGGATGGCCGGTCAACCGTTGGACGCCGTCCGTTTGTCGGTCATAACGACCCGTCCGGTGCAACCAGCCTATCGTTGCAAGATGCCCCGTTAGATGTTCCGGCATGCCTACCTTTTTCAGATTCTGTTCCCACTCCTCGGGGTTGACGTCAGAGTACGTGACCTCCCGATTCAGCGCGTCCGAGAATTCGCGTGCGATCCCATCCATATCCTGCGACTGCGGACCGGTGAGGTCGTAGATCTTGCCGAGGTGCGGCGCAGGGTCGGCGAGAACGGCAGCGACTACCTGAGCGACATCAGTCGCTGCAACCGGAGAGGTCTTGCCCCGCCCGAACGGCAGTTCAATGCGGTCTCGGGCGCGGACGCTGGGAGCGGCTAATTGAAAAAAACTCTCCTGGAACATCGTCGGCCGGATGAAAACGACAGGCAGGCCCGACCACACGAGCGCCTGCTCGCTCAACCAGTGCTGCCGCTGCTGATGGCTCGGAGTGGTGTTCTGGATGCTCATCTCGGAGACTGTCATCTGCGACATGTTGACAAACGCATTCACTCCGGCTTCCCGCGCCACGGTCGAGGCCGCCTCGAGGTACGCGGCGTTCACGGACATGCTGAAGTAGACCCGGCTGCAGCCGCCGACGGCGCGATAAACATCACCCGGTTCGAGAAGGTCGCCGACCACCACTTGGGCGCCCGCGACTCGGAGGGACGCCGCCCGTTCGTCCTCGCGCCGCACCATGGCGCGAACTTGAAACCCTCGCTCGAGGAGCAGGCCGGTGAAGTGCGTCCGACTGACCCCACTTGGCCGGCTGCCCCGGTTATTAATATCGGTGCGTCATCTACCATGCAGATTACCTGCTAGCGTTACGCAACCACGTGATTCGCTCTTGTCTATGTCTACGTGAATCAAAACTTGGTCCACGATCTGTCCTGGCTGCCGTGCCTGGCGACGGCGTATCCATGGTCGAGATGCAGATGCTCGCGTGGTGCCCAGGACCGGAATTGAACCGGCACGTCCCTTTCGGAACTCGGGATTTTAAGTTGAGGCGCTTGCGCGGCCCATTCGGCACTTCGCGTTGCGAAGTTTCTCAGGGCAAGCTAACTACCGAGCCGCGCGCCGAAATCCCGAGGGCAGCCGAGGGATCTCAGTCTCCCAGCGGTGGTGCCCGGGACCGGAATTGAACCGGTACGTCCTGTTAAGGACCCGGGATTTTAAGTCCCGTGCGTCTGCCAGTTTCGCCACCCGGGCGCGCTATCGAAACGATCGTCGACAAACTATATCAGTTCGCCAACCAGCCCAGCCGCGTCCGAGCCTACGTGTTCGCGTAATATTTGTGCCTAATGCGACTCACATCGTTGTTGCTCGTCCTCTTTTTTCCCGTCCTCTTTTTTCCTGCCGCGCGGTTCGCACCGTCGCCCGATGCTGCTTATCGCTACATCCGAATCGGAAATCCCAAAGACGTTCGCACCATACCCGCTTTCGGCATCGCCCTTATGGGGGGCGGCAGCGATCTGGACGAAGCCTTTCGTTGGTTATGCAACAAGAGCCAGGGTGGCGATTTTCTGGTTCTTCGCGCTGCTGGAGACGACGACTACAACCCCTATGTCCACGGCCTTTGCAAACTTAATTCGATCGCGACTCTTATTATTCCGAGCGTCGAAGCCGCCAAAGATCCCAAAGTCGCTAACATTATTCGACACGCGGAGGTGATCTTCATCGCAGGCGGAGACCAGGCCCGTTACGTGAATTTTTGGCGCGGCACTCCGGTGCAGGATGCGCTAAACGCGCACATCGCCGCGGGTAAGCCGATTGGCGGCACCAGCGCCGGACTTGCGGTCCTGGGTGAGTTCGTTTACGCGGCACTAGGCGATGCGCCCAATGACGCCGATCTCGCGTCGGCCAACGTGTTGCCGAATCCTTATCATGCGCGCGTGACTCTGGTACGCGACTTCCTGAACACTCCCGACTTGCAGAACGTGATCACCGACACCCACTTCACCAAACGCGACCGAATGGGGCGTAGCCTGGTTTTCCTTGCGCGCATAATGCAAGACAGCTGGTCGAAGTCGCCGCGTGAAGTTGCAGTAGATGAGAAATCAGCCGTGCTCGTGGACGAGAATGGCGAAGCCAGCGTCATCGGTAGCGGACGCGGCGCATATTTCATCCATCCCACTCAAGCGCCTGCGGTGTGCAGCCCGAACCGTCCGCTCACGATTTCGAATGTTTCCGTTTATCACGCCGGCAGTGGAGCACACTTCGATTTACGGGCGTGGCGCGGAGAGGCAGGCAACGCCTACTCGCTCTCGGTTGAGCATGGGGTCATTCACAGTACTCAGCCCGGAGCCGCTGTTTACTGACTGCGTGAGTCGAGAGTCTAAGTACCGGCGGGGCTTTCAAGCCTCTTGATATTTTCAACCAACCAGCTCTTGAGGGCCGCCTCGACTGTTCTGCGATCGCCGGCCTTCTCTAAACTGTCGATAGTCTCGCCCTGTTCGTTCAGCCGAATATGCCGGCAGGGAACCGTTTCACGACGTTGCTCGGCTGGCACAAAGCTTAGCAACACGCAATCGCCATCCGGATTGCAAGCACAGTGCCGTTCCTTGGGACAGCTGGGAGAGTCTTCCAGGAACTCAGGCTTCTTCCAATCCACGCTGGTTTCCATGCAGAACAACGGCTGCCTGCGCGCAAGGGAAGCGCGATAGCCGCCGCGATCCAGGAATTCCAATTCGCCTTTCAATGTTGTAAGTGCATCATGAGTAGCTTTCATAAGGACCTCCAAACCCGCGACACGAATCCAAACAAACCATGGCCGGAGGAGTCGCGAGCGCGCACTCCAACCGTCTAATTCATCTGTACTACGACGAATCGAGGCCGTCCGTGATTGGGAGCACATACCGGCGTAATTGGAAACACGTATTGGCGAGCTTTGCCCGGCAGAGAATCTTGCGCTGCGAGCGCTAAACCGGGATGCGACCGCTATTTATATCGTCGGCGGCCTGCGCGACGTTCTCCGGTGTGCCGAGATCGCGCCAATAATATTCGTCCGCTCCAAAGCCGAGAATCCTCTCGCCGGCTGCTGCGAGGCGCAGATAAGTGGAGATGATCGAAAACGCGCCGTCTTCACTCATCATGTTGAGAAGGCGAGGGGAAATCACGTGAATCCCGGCAAAAGCCAGCTGCTTAGGATTCGGTGCGGGGCGAACCAACTCCGTCCCACCATCTTTCCCGGTTCTCCGGCCGCAAAGCTGAGAATCGTCGTCGAAAAGAAGATATCGTGAGGTATTCCGGTCTTGCACGGCCAGCGTGGCGAGCGCGCGACCTTCGTGGTGACATCGAATCATGCGATCGAAGTCGATGTTGCTGATCACATCAACGTTATGAAGGATGAACGGTTCGTCACGATTGGGCGGATCCAGAAAGAACCACGCGGCCTTCTTCAGGCCACCGCCGGTATCGAGCAGAATGTCCTCGCGAGAAACCTCGACATGCATGCCAAAATTTCTTCTGACCGCGAGGTACTCTACAATTTTGTCCGCAAAATGATGCGCGTTAATAATTACGTCATGAATGCCGAACTCGCGCAGGCGGATGAGCGTGATTTCCAGCGGCGTCCGGCCCGCAATCTCAACCAGCGCTTTCGGACGGTCATCAGTTAGCGGACGCAAACGCGTGCCCAGGCCCGCGGCCAGAATCATGGCCCTCATTCGGCCAGCTTCTCCAGTTCTCGGTGACGGACTACGACTTCCACGCCGTTTCTCGCGCGCAAGTGCTTGGCCAACTCCTCCGCCAAATAGACAGACCGATGCTGGCCTCCGGTGCAGCCGAACGAGACCATCAGATTCTGAAAGCCGCGTCGGCGGTACTCGCCCACGCTCGAGTCCACCAGTGATTGCACGTTGGCGAGAAACTGATGCACGCTCGCCTGCTGATCGAGATATTCGATCACTGGGGCATCTTTTCCGGTGAGGGCCTTGAAGCGCTCTTCGCGGCCGGGATTAGGAAGACTGCGTCCATCAAAAACAAAGCCCCCACCGTTGCCGCTTTCGTCTTTTGGAAGGCCTTCGCGATGGAACGAGAAGCTGAATATTCGAACTGTCAGCGGGTCGGATTCCGAGTGCGACTCTGGTATACGCGTAGTTTCTACGACAGAGCCAAGATTCTGCAGCTTATCGGAGGCAAGCATGCCAGTGAATGCTTCCATTAACGTGGGCAACTGGATCGGAAGTTTAGCGTTGTGCAGCAGCCAGCGAATGTTCTTCAGCGCGTAAGGCACGCTTTGCAGAAAGTGTTGCTTGCGTTCGTAGAAGCCGCGAAATCCATATGCTCCGAGCGCCTGCATGATTCGCACATAAACGTACGCATCGTAATGAAGCATGAACGCGTCTCGATCAAGCTCAATGAAGCCGGCGAGAACGTCAAGATAATGGTCTAGCAACTCTTGGCGCACGCTAGACGGCAAGTCCGCTTTAGCGTCATAGAGCAGGGAAGCGACGTCGTATTGCAGCGCGCCTTTGCGTCCACCCTGGTAATCCAGGAAAAAAGGCTGCCCGTCTCTCAGCATGATATTCCGCGACTGGAAGTCACGATAAAGAAAATAGTCGTGCGGCGCAGTCAGTAAAAACTTAGTCAGTCGGGTGAAATCCTGCTCCAGCGCTTGCTCATTGAAAGGAATACCGGCGAGACGAAGAAAGTAATACTTGAAGTAGTTGAGGTCCCACGCGATCGATTGGCGATCGAAGCTCGCCCGCGGATAGCAAACTTTGTAATTCAGATCGCGTCCGGCTTCAACCTGAAAACGCGGCAGGACCGCGAGTGCTTTTCGGTAGACCTCGACGACCGATGGCGCGATCTCCGCCCCGTCACGATTGCCGGCGAGGAAATCGAACAGCGTGGTGTCTCCAAAATCTTCTTCCAGATACGCGCCTCGATCCAGGCTCTCCGCATAAATTTCCGGGACCGGAAGCCCATTGCAGCGAAAATGTCTTGAGAATTCCAGGAAAGCCAGGTTCTCTTCGCGGACGTCATACAAAATCCCAATGGCCGTAATGTTTTCGCCGATGAGCCGGAAAATGCGCCGTCCGGAGCCACTGAGCTGGCCTTGCAGCGGCAGCACGCGCAGCACTGGCGCATTGAACCTGCGCTCGAAAAGTTCTTGTAGAACGTCCATGAATGTGGGCTCGTACTCAGACAAAGATTATCATTCGAGCCTTCAGCTGGGGCATCTTAAGGGAGTTCCGGTGGTACACTCCCGAATTGTTCAATAAGTAATGGAGGGCGTATGACCTGGGCCAGCAAGTTGGCAGACCCGTATCGAATCAATAACGGAAAGAAATTTCGCCTGAAGGATTTTGATCCGGCCAGTACCGGCCATTTCCGCTCCAAAGAGCATGCGCAGGAACTTCTCGACCAGGGCAAAGCGGAATTGGCTGAGCTCCAGGACAAGCTTTACGCTCACAACCGCTGGGGGGTTCTGGTGATTTTTCAAGCCATGGACGCTGCCGGCAAAGACGGTGTGATCGAGCACGTTATGTCCGGAGTGAATCCGCAGGGTTGCCAGGTCTTTTCCTTCAAAGCTCCGTCGTCTGACGATCTGAGCCATGACTTCATGTGGCGTACAACCAAATGCTTGCCGCAGCGCGGCCACATCGGAATTTTCAATCGTTCTTATTACGAAGAGGTGCTGGTGGTGCGCGTACACCCCGAAGTCTTGAAAAATGAACGCATCCCGGATCCGCTGCTCAGCAAGGACGTGTGGGAGCAGCGCTTCCAAGACATGCACAATTTTGAGGCGTATCTTTCGCACAACGGAATCGTCGTCAGAAAATTCTTCTTGCACCTTTCGAAAAAAGAGCAGAAGCGGCGCTTCCTTGCTCGTCTCGATGCTCCCCAGAAAAACTGGAAATTCTCTGCGGCCGACGTGCGCGAGCGTCAGTGCTGGGACGATTACATGACCGCGTATGAAGAAATGATCGCGGCCACTTCAAGCAAACACGCGCCCTGGTACGTGGTTCCGGCGGACAACAAATGGTACACGCGGCTGGTAGTTGCCGCGGCTATTGTTGATACGCTGAAGGACTTGAAAGTTAAGTATCCGGAAGTCGGTCCTGAGGTGCGGAAGCAACTGCTTGCGGCAAAGAGAGAATTGGAACGCGCAAAGTAAGAGCGAGCATGGGCCAGCTGCCAACTGTAATCGGCCTCGGGGAAATCCTGTGGGACGTTTTCCCGTCAGGACGGCGACTCGGGGGCGCGCCTGCAAACTTCGCCTATTGCTCGCATCTGCTCGGCAGTCGAGCGGTCATTGCCAGCCGCATTGGGGCCGATGAACTAGGGCGTGAACTGCGCCAGACGTTGCAACAGGCGGCAGTTTCAGACTCGTCCCTGCAGACCGACCCATCCCATCCAACCGGGACCGTCCAAGTCCAGCTGAGTTCGGAGCGACAGCCCAGCTTTCAAATAACGGAAGCTGTTGCCTGGGATTTTCTTGAGTGGAATGAAAGCTGGGAGGCGCTGGCGCGCTCAGCGGATGCGATTTGCTTTGGGACACTTGCGCAGCGGTCGACAGTCTCACGGTCTTCAATCCTGAAGTTTCTCGACGCAGCAGGTCCAGACGCCCTCCGCGTGTTCGACATCAACCTGAGACAATCTTTTTACTCCAGGGACATCGTAACTTCGTCTCTTGAACGCGCGAGCATTCTAAAACTTAATAATGAAGAGTTGCCGGTGCTGTCGAGTATGCTCGGTGCAGGCAGCGGCGCCGAATCTTCTTTCTGTCAGCACTTGCTGGATCAATTCGATTTGCAATTGGTGTGTGTTACTCGCGGAGCCGATGGCAGCCTGATGGTGGACAGAAATGGCATGCATGAACACCCGGGATTCCCGGTGGAAGTAGCCGATACGGTTGGAGCTGGCGATGCTTTCACCGCCGGCCTTGTGCATGAACGCTTGCGCGGAGGAACTTTGGCGGAAATAAACGACACCGCCAACAGAATGGGTGCCTGGGTGGCATCCCGCCCGGGAGCCATGCCGGCCGCTCCCGAAGCCGGATTAGAAGAGCAATTAACCAAACTTTACAGCAAGCGGTCCATGTAGTCCGGCACGCACGAAATGGCTTCAGGCGAGGTAGAAGTTTACAATTTTCGCCGTGACGAACACCTGGTAAGCACTTCAGATTTCGAGGTCTTATGGCAGCAAGAAAAATGACAATGGGACTCATCGTGGGGAACCGCGGATTCTTTCCTGATCATCTGGCAAAGAGCGGCCGCGAGGAGATGATTCGTGCGCTGAACAGTGCGGGCATGGATGTAGTGGCCCTTACTCCGGAGCAGAGCAAGTATGGTGCGGTCGAAACCCGCGAAGAATCGCGCCATTGTGCTGAGCTCTTCAAGAAAAACCGCGACCGGATTGACGGCATCGTGGTTACGCTGCCAAACTTCGGTGAAGAACGGGCCATTGCCGACACCTTGCGGCTAGCCGATCTCCGAGTTCCTGTGCTCATCCAGGCGACACCGGATGATCCCAAGAAGATGACAATAGCGTTTCGCCGCGACAGCTTTTGCGGCAAAATGTCGGCCTGCAACAACCTACGCCAGTATGGCATTCCCTATTCGATAACCACTCTCCACACCGAGGCGCCCGATTCGCCGGAATTCACCGGTGATCTGCAGTGGTTCGCAGCCGTTTGCCGCATCGTAAACGGATTCCGTAATCTTCGCGTGGGAGCGATTGGCGCTCGTCCCGCGGCATTCAATACCGTCCGCTACAGCGAAAAAATTCTGGAAGCAAACGGCATCTCGATCGAGACGCTGGATTTGTCGGAAGTGCTGGGCCGCATCGATCGCATGAAGGACATGGACGATGCAGCACAGGCCAAACTGGCGTCGATAAAAAAATACGTTGATTCCAAGGACGTGCCTGACTCGTCGTTAATGAAGATGGCGAAGCTTGGCGCTGTCATCGATCAATGGATGGCACGAGCGGAAGTGCAAATCAGCGCCGTCCAATGCTGGAACATCCCTCGAAGAGAACTTTGGCGTCGTGCCCTGCACCGTGATGAGCATGATGAGCGAGCAACTGCTCTCGAGTGCCTGCGAAGTGGATATTGCCGGAGTATTGGGCATGCATGCTCTGCAACTGGCGTCCGGTACGCCTTCAGCCCTGCTTGATTGGAATAACAATTACGGTACCAATCCCGATAAGGCAGTTTGCTTTCACTGCGCTAATTTGCCTAAACATTTCTTCCGGTCTTTCAAGATGGATTTCCAGGAAATCATTGCCGGCACGGTTGGCAAGGAAAACACCTACGGCACTGTGGTTGGGCTTATCAAGCCGGAGAAGATGAGCTTCGCGCGCTTTTCGACGGATGACACTTCCGGCAAGATGCGGGGCTACGTAGGCGAAGGTCGTTTTACAGATGATCCGCTGAATACCTTTGGCGGCGCGGGAGTGGTTGAAATTCCCAGAATGCAGAAGCTGCTGCACTACATTTGCGAGAACGGCTTCGAGCACCACGTTGCTGCCAACTTTTCCACCGTGGCTGCTGCGGTACACGAAGCCGCGACTCGCTATCTTGGATGGGAGACCTACTGGCACGAGCGGCCTAACGGGGATTAACCACGAAGGACACAAAGTTACACGAAGGAAAACCAAATTGGATAGCGACTTCCTTCGTGTGCCTTCGTGCCCTTAGTGGTTGATGTTTTTCCCCGCCCACAACTGTGCTGCTGGGCTGGTGAGAAAAACATCACGACGCGCGTAGTTAATCGTTTATATTAGCGGGTTGCAAAATTGTTCGTCAGAGCGCAAGCGGCAATATCAGCAAATTTGTACGTCTTCCAAAGTGCCAAGGGAGGAATTTGTGAACGACGGAATTCAACCCGACAATTTCTTGGATACCTCATTCTCACGTCGCAAATTCCTGAAGCAGAGTGCGGCTGCAGCCACTTTCTCGATTGTCCCACGCCACGTGTTGGGTGGTGCTGGATTTGTTGCGCCCAGCGACAAAGTCAACCTTGCTTTCATCGGCGTGGGATCGCAGGGCTTCCGGGTCATGCTGCATTTCTTGCGCGAAGCCGACGTGCAGGGCGTTGCTGTATGCGACGTGAATAAGACCGGCGCTGACCATCCGCAATGGAGCACCCATGAGTTTTGCAATGACGTCCAGAATTTGCTGGGTGTGAGCAGCGGCTGGGACTGGCTGAGTCCCGATACTCCCATTCAACTGACACATTCGCTGCGGACGGCAGCTGGCGTCTCCGGCCGCGAACCCTGTCAGAAGATTGTTAACGCGTATTACGGCTCGAAACAGCGCTCCGGCAACTATAACGGCTGCGCAGCCTATGTTGACTTCCGTGAGTTGCTCGAAAAACAGAAAGATGTGGATGCTGTGGTGGTCTGCACTACCGACAATTTGCACGCGGCTGTCTCCGTCGCGGCGATGAAAAAAGGTAAGCACGTTTTCTGTCAGAAACCCTTGACCCACACCATTTACGAAGCCCGGCGCGTGGCCCAGGTTGCGCGTGAAACTGGCGTGGCCACTCAGATTGCAGTGGCTAATCAGGCTTCCGAGGATTCACGCCTTTTGCGCGAATGGATATGGTCTGGTGCGATCGGACCGGTGCGCGAGGTTTACAACTGGTCCAGCCGTCCGTACTGGGCGCAAGGCATCGAGCGCCCCAAGAATTCCGAGCCCGTGCCCGAAGGTTTGGATTGGGATTTGTGGCTCGGCCCGGCGCCAGAGCGTCCTTACAATCATGTCTACGCACCATTTGTCTGGCGCGGATGGGCCGACTTCGGCTGCGGCGCGCTGGGTGACATGGGATCCTACAGCTACGACACGATCTTTCGTGTCTTAAAGCTCGAAGCGCCCATCACGGTGGAGGCGAGCTCTACCGACCGCTATGACGAAACCTATCCGCTGGCCTCGATCATCCGCTACGACTTTGAAGCTCGCGGCGACATGCCGGCGGTTAAATTCAATTGGTACGACGGCGGACTCAAACCCGCGCGTCCTCAGGAACTAGAGCCAGACCGCCCATTCAAAGGCGAGGGCGAGGATGAAGAGGAAGGGCTTCTGTTCGTCGGCGATAGCGGGAAAATCCTTTGCGGATTCAATGGGTCCCACCCCAAGCTGATTCCACAATCGAAAATGGACAGCTACAAGCAGCCGCCAAAAACGCTTCCCAGGTCTCCCGGCAACGAACGCGAATGGCTCGATGCCTGCAAAGGCAGCAAAGTGAAACCTGGCGGAAATTTCGAATTTGAAGGATTAGTCACCGAGACATTACTGCTGGGAAATGTTGCGATACAGTCGGGCCAGAGATTAAGTTGGGACCGCGCGAATATGAAGGTCGCCAACACTAATGACGACTTCACACAAAAATACATCAGCCCGGTGCGGCGGAAGGGCTGGGAGCTGTAGTCGTCTGCCATGCGCAGGCGAATCGTTTGACGAAGTTTGCGCTTTCAACCTCGGGAGGCATCCATGGCTTCGCTGTCACGACGAGACTTTTGCAAGATTGCCGCAAGCAATGCCGTTGCCGCGGGCTTGTTTTCCGCAGGTGTTATGGAACTGAAAGCCGATCCGCTGGGCTTGCCCATCGGCTGCCAAACCTGGCCGGTCCGCGACCTGATCGCCAAAGATTTTCCAGGGACCATCAAGCAGCTCGCTGCCGCCGGGTTTCAGACGATTGAGCTGTGCTCTCCAATCGGCTACTCCGATTCCGGTTTTGCCGGCCTCGCCAAATATAAAGGTGCGGAGCTGCGGAAGATTCTTAGCGACTCGGGTATCAGCTGTGTGAGTTCTCATTTCGGCATGGAGGAACTCAGGGGCGATCAGGAACGCAGCATAGCCTGGGCAAAAGATGTCGGCCTGACTCAGATGCTTGTCGCGAGCCTCGGCGGACCCAAAAAGCCGACTATGGACGACGTCAAGCACGCAGCCGACGAGTACAACAAAATTGCAGAACGTGCAGCCAAAGCCGGCATTCAACAGGGCCTTCACAACGAAGAGTTCGAGATGTCGACGGTCGACGGCAAGCGAACCTACGATGTGTTGTTCGAGCTTCTGGACCCCAAGCTGGTCAAGTTCCAATTTCAGGTTTCAACCATTAGCCGGGGCTTTGATGCCGCCGAATACTTCAACAAATATCCCGGCCGTTTCATTTCGATGCACGTTCAGGGCTGGTCGGCGCAAACCAGGAAAATCATGCCCGTCGGGGAAGACTCTCTCGATTGGAAGAAGATATTCACCGCTGCAAAAACCGGCGGCATAAAGAATTATTTTGTTGAGATGAACTTGGACATGATGAAGGCCAGTGTTCCGTACCTGCGGAAACTGCAGGTCTGATCAGGTTTCCCGATCACAGCTCCCGTGTCATAATCCCGAATCAGGGGATTCTTTTTCTCATGAGCACTCAAGTCGAATCCGTAGCCAAGACTCTGCCCGCGCGCTATTACACCGATCCCGAGATTTTCCGGGATGAGGTTGAGCGCTTTTACTGCGAGTCATGGATTTGCGCTGGGCGTACCGAGCAGGTGGCGAACCCCGGCGACTACTTTCTGCGCAAAGTCGGTGGCGAAAGCATCATTATTACTCGCGACGCGGATCACAAGGTCCGCGCATTTTATAACGTCTGCCGCCACCGGGGTACACGCCTGGTCACCAATGCGGAAGGGAAGTTTTCCGGCCGAATACAGTGTGGATACCACGGCTGGACGTATGGGCTGGACGGCCGGTTAATCGGCGCTCCTCACATGGATGAAGCCGGCAGCTTCTGCCGCGAAGACTATCCCCTGAACAAAGTTCAGGCTGAAATCTGGGACGGGAATATCTTCATCAACCTCGATCCTCATGCCCAGTCGCTCGCAAACCAACTGGCTGATCTCCCGCAAAAGTTTACTTCGTGGCGGATGCAAGACCTGAAACTCCATAGGCGCATCGTTTACGACGTTAAAGCCAACTGGAAGCTCATCATGCTCAATTACAACGAGTGCCTGCACTGCCCGGTGCTGCATCCGGCGCTCAACCGTCTCACTAACTATCTTGGCGCGGACAATGAACAGCCGCATGCCACATATATAGGTGGTGCCATGGGATTTCGCGGGGGTGCGGAAACCATGAGCCTGGACGGCAAACGCCGCCGTGATTACCTTCCAGGTTTGAATGAGGACGAACGTCAAAAGGTCTGCTACTACTCAATTTTTCCGAATTTCCTGCTCAGCCTGCATCCCGACTACATGATGACCGCGACCCTATGGCCCCTGGCTGTGGACCAGACGCAGATCATCGCAGAGTGGCATTTCCACCCAGCGGAGATGAGCAAGGCGAACTTCGAAGCCAATGATGCCATTGATTTTTGGGACCTGACCAACAAAGAAGACTGGAAAATTTGCGAGCTTTCGCAGGCCGGAATTCAATCACGCGCCTACCGACCCGGTCCTTATTCGCAGCGCGAGACGCTGCTGCATGCCTTCGATGAGATGGTCCTGGCGCGTGAACGCGAATCCAAGAAAAGATCGCACTCCTGAATCGCCGAACTGCGGAACACACATTACTCTGGTCGCGCGGCCGCCTCGGAAATGAAAGCTTTCCCCAGAACCTCTGCCAGAAACGGCCCTCGCGGGTAAGCGTGCCCGCAATGCTGGCGATACGCTTCGGCGAATTCGATTGTATTTCCCGAGATGGCCGATGCTCGCTCGCCAAACGTGCCACTCCAGTGCTGCATGCTCTCCACATACTCGTCCATTCCGTGCTGTACCCGCAGCCACTCGCGCTGGCTCTTATGGCAGCTGAGCATTTCTGACTTCAAGGAGAAAACCTCGCTTACATCGACGTAGAAGTGTGGCGCGATCGCTTGGCCAAAAATATCGACTCCTTCCATGGGTTGGGCATAGTACAGATAGGGAATCGAAGATGCTCGTGAGACTTTCGTCCAACGGGAAGTGTCGTAATTGGGCGCGGGCCCGCTAAAGCATGCATTGCGGACCAGGGTGCTGGTGGTTTCATGGTCCGAAATATAATCCTGCGGAGAATGCGTAATCACCACGTAAGGATCGACTTCCCTCAGGAGAGCCGTTACTCGCCGGTTCCCAGCGTCGTCATTAAAGATGCAGAAGTCCCGAAAATCGAGAGGATGGTAAATAGCCCCAAGCACACGGCAGGCCGCCTCCGCTTCACCCTGGCGAATGCGACGGAGTGCCTCCGGCTCTGTATCCAGCGAGCCACAATCGCCTGAACTCATGGTTGCGACATGGACTTCGAAATTCGCCGTCTTAAGCAGCGCCAGCAGTCCGGCGCACATGAACTCAACGTCGTCAGGATGGGCGCCGACGGCCAATACTCGTCTTGAAGCATGGTTCATCGCGGCCACCTAAATACCTGGAGTCTTGCCGAGCGAACGATTGTATAATTCGTGCGGCTTCCGTTCCACTGCCGGAGACAAACTGATGCTAAAGATATTCAATGACAAGAAGTCGATGAGCAAAGCCGCGGCCGATCACGCCGCCGCAGCCATTCGTGAGGCAATTTCACTGAACGGCACGGCCAGAATCATTGCGGCTACAGGCGCTTCACAATTCGATTTTCTCGAAGCCCTTACCCACGAGCCGGGAATCGATTGGAGTAAAGTCGAAGCCTTTCACCTTGACGAATACATCGGTTTACCTGTCACCCATCCGGCCAGCTTTCGCAAAATACTTCTGGAGCGCCTGTTCGAGAAAGCTGGCATTACCAAATATCACCTGCTTGACGGCGACCGCGATCCTGTGGGCACGGTCGAGCGAGTCGGCCAGGAGATCTCGTCCGCGCCGATCGACATCGCTTTCGTCGGCATCGGCGAGAATGGACATCTCGCCTTCAACGATCCTCCGGCGGATTTCGAAACTGAAGAGCCATACCTGATTGTCAACTTGGACGAGGCGTGCCGTCAGCAGCAAGTCGGAGAAGGGTGGTTCGCGGATATTTCAGAAGTGCCCAAGCAGGCGATCTCGATGTCAGTTCGCCAGGTCTTGAAGTCCAGGGAGATTGTCGCCGTCGTTCCCGACGCGAGGAAAGCACAAGCTGTCAAAGCCTGTTTCGAAGGCCCGATCAGTCCATCAGCGCCATCCTCTATTCTGCGCACGCATTCCAACGCGACTATTTATCTGGACAGAAACTCGGCCGCGCTACTGACGGCGGCGCTCGAGACTTCCGCATAAGGTGCTGAAGTCTGACAGTCATCAGCGATCGGATCCGGGAACGCAGAGTCCCACTAAAAAACGTGCTATTCCGGCGCTGCGCTGGTGGATCGGCGGAATTCTCTTCGCCTCGACTGTCATCAACTACATCGACCGCCAGACCCTCTCCGTCCTCTCTCCTTACCTGAAACTGCAGTATCACTGGACAAATACCGATTACGCCCATATCGTAATCGCGTTTCGAGTCGCGTACTCGATCGGGCAGACCGTTTTTGGAAAGCTGATGGACCGTATCGGTGTCCGGCGAGGCCTCACACTCACCGTCATCGGATATTCCGTCATTTCGATCCTGACCTCCCTCGCGCGCGGTTTTTACAGTTTCGCCAGCTTCCGTTTCTTATTGGGTGCGGGAGAGTCGGGAAACTGGCCGGCGGCGACCAAAGCCGTTTCTGAGTGGTTTCCAAAACGCGAGCGCGCATTGGCAACGGCGCTCTTCGATAGCGGTTCCTCCATCGGAGGCGCCATCGCTCCTTATATTGTGCTTGGCATCTACCTCCGTTGGGGATGGCGCCCGGCATTTATGATCCCGGGCTTGCTTGGATTCGCGTGGCTCATTCTATGGCGACGGCTGTATTTCTCCCCTGGGAAACATCCGCGGATCAGTCAAGAGGAGCTTTCGCTCATAACTGCAGATCGTTCTCCTTCCGGGCCGGTGAGCTCAGCCAAGCCGCAAACTCGTTGGCGCGACCTGCTGAGATCTCCTAACACCTGGGGTACTATCGTCGCAAAAAGCTTCACCGATCCGGTCTGGTTCTTCGTCACTGACTGGTTTCCAATTTATTTGGTTGCCAAGGGCATCGAGCTTAGGAGCGGACTGATTGCGGTTTGGATTCCATTCATCGCCGCCGACCTAGGAAACTTTGTCGGTGGAGCTGCGTCCGGTTATCTCGTCAAGCGAGGTTGGGGCGTGATCGCAGCGAGAAAGGCGGTCATTGTCTTCGGCGGGATTGGCGTAATGCTGCTTATCCCGACAGTCCTCACCACCAATTTGTATCCCATCACCTTGCTGTTCGCTCTATCCACCTTTTGTTACGGCTGCTTCACCACCATGGCCAATGTCTTGCCCGCAGACCTGTTTCCCAGCGAATCGGTCGCGTCAGTCAGCGGCCTGAGCGGAACTGGCGCGGGAATTGGAACCATCATCGCTTTCGAACTGATCGGACGCCTGTCCGATGCACGCGCCGCCGCGACCACCCACTCTTTCGATCCGATTTTGATCACCGCTGGACTTGTCCCATTCGTCGGAATGATTTTGGTTCTGTTGCTTATTCGCAACACTGCTGAAAATTAGCCCGGAGGCCCAACTTGGCCGCCGAGCGCTTCCTGGGACGAGACATTCATCTTTCCGCGAGATAATCCGCACCTGCTGCGACTAGCAACGATTCATGTGCAAACAGGTGAACCCCGCATGAACAGAGTATGTCAATAGTGTCTTGCCGGGGGTTATTCACAACCTCTGTTGAAAAATGACGCACTCGAAAACCATTTAGCCCTTCCGGATATCGGCGACCTGATTGCTCAAAGCGTACGCTGCCGTACAGAGAAACCCACGAAATCCTACTCCCGTCGGGCGTTTAGCTTAATCCGCGGCGCAAGTGGGTAACAGCCTCGCTTGAACAAAAGTGCATTTTTGTTTACACCGTAACTCTTTCGAGGCATGCGCAGAGCTCAGGCAATTGTAAAATTTGCAACTACGCCACGTACAAAGAGCAGTCAATCCAGGTACTTACAACGGCAAACGCAGTAATAACCAGAAAGTGCCGGCAGATCGGCAACTCTGGCAGTCTCCGTGCTCCTATCGTAGTGTTGCACTTTTGCGCTTCGTCACTCCCCCAGGACAATCGCAAAACCGGCAGTAGCAGTTGCAACAACTTGCACCATTTTCAATGCAGATCAGTAGCAGAGCCATGCATTTGTCCAGCCTGGCTACGCTCCTTCGCCGGAGTGTCACGGCATTACGAATTTTTCGCCTGGGGTCATAAAAATGAAAAGTGTGCCGAAACGCCTTTGGATCGTCCTCGTCCTTGTCTGTTTCGCCGGAATTCTTAAAGCCACGCTGCCGCCAATTATTGTGGGCAGTTGGACCGCGACCAGCAGCCTGACTCAGGCTCGGTCGAATGGATCGGCCGTCCAGCTTTCGAACGGCCGCATTCTGTTTACTGGCGGCGATAGCGGCAGCGGTCCGGTGCAATCCGCCGAATATTTCGCTGCCGACGGCACGGTCTCATCTGCGGCGGCGATGAATTATCCGCGCAGCAGCCATTTTGCCGTGGTTCTAAGCGATGGCCGCGTACTGGTCGGCGGCGGAAACTCCAGCGGCGGCGGCACGACCAATTCGGCCGAAATCTACGACCCCGCAGCCGACTCGTGGACGGCCACCAGCGCCATGGCTGAGGCACGCGCCAATGCCACTGCAGCCCTTCTCCAGGATGGCACGGTGCTGATTGCCGGCGGGGATAATTCCGGCAATGCCAGCAACACCATTGAGATTTTCGATCCCGCTTCCGGCAATTTTAACTTTGCTGGAACGCTTTCTGCCGCGCGTACTCAACACGCGATGGCTGTGCTGCCGGATGGTCGCGTTCTTATCCTTGGCGGCTTCGACGGCACCAACCCTCTGGCTTCATCCGATATTTTTGATCCCTCCACCGGAAACGTCACCGCCGGGCCGAGCCTGGCAACTGCTCGCTATGCTGCATCCGCAACCACACTGCTCAACGGACGCGTGGCGGTTATCGGTGGCACGGGCAGCGACGGTAATGGCGGCACCACTGATCTGGCTTCGGCAGAAATTTTTGATCCTGCTACCAGCACATTCAAATCTGCAGGCGCCAATCTGGCTAGCGCTCGCCAGGGACATCAAGCCTTCCTGCTACCCAACAACAATAGTGTCCTGATCGTTGGCGGAACTTCCGGCGGACAGGTTGTTGCAGGCTCCGAGCTTTTCACGCCACAGGTGTCGACTGCTGACGGCTCATGGAGCTACGCGGTTAACCCCACCGGCTCCAATGTCACACCCCGCCGCGCCGCTACCGGCGCCGCCATGAAGCAGGACGGTCTGGTACTGACCGCGGGCGGCAATGACGCTACCGGCAACGCCCTCGCCAGCACCGAAATTTACGCCTTCCCGACAGTCAAAACCGATGCTGCCGATTATCCTCCAGGCACAACCGTGAACATCAGCGGCAGCGGCTTTACACCTGGCGAAGCCGTGGCCATCACTCTCGTAGAATCGCCACTTCTCGATACCCACGGACCCTACACTGTTACGGCAGACGGCAATGGAAACGTTTCCGACAGCAGCTTTACTACAGATTTGCACGACGTAAATGTCCGTTTTTGGTTGAGCGCGGTGGGAGCTCAGTCCGGTTTGAAGGCGCAGAATACCTTCACGGATGCGGCGGGGGATAACACCACGGCGACTGTATCCTGCGCGCCGAATCCGGTGGTCGCAGGGTCGCCTACCACTTGCACGGCAACGGTGAGCAATGTCGCGTCACCGGTCACTAACGGTTTTCCTCAAGGAGTTGCCGTTTTTCAATTTGCTGGTCCGTCCGGGACATTCGCGTTCAGTCCAGCAACTGGGCAGTGCACACTATCGCAGATTGGGTCGACGAACAACTCAAGCTGTGCTGTGACCCTCACCCCCGACGACGCCCTGAATGCCAATGTCAAGGTTAATTTCAGCTCGGATGACAACAATAAATGGAAGAACAGTGTTAGTGGAAATCTGAACCTCGTCGTCAACGCTGGTGGCTTCAGCCAGTTGCAACTCCTTGTACCCGGTGAAACCGCAGCTCCGGGCACAGCCACGGGCAAGACGGGAACGCCAGCCTCTCACGTAGCTGGCGCTGCTTTCAATGTCACCGTAAACGCGGTTGATGCAAACTGGAACCTGGTCAGCAGCACTAATGTGATTCAGATTACGTCGAGCGATGCAAATGCAACGCTTCCTGCGAACGCCGGGCTGGTTGGGGGAACAAGAACCTTCAGTGTGACTCTGAAGACCACGCCATCGCAAACGATAACTGCCTCCGATCTAACCGACGGAACAAAAGCGCCCAGCACAAGCCCGTCGATCCCTGTAACCGCAGCCAGCGCCAACAAACTTGTTTTTGGTCAGCAGCCCACTGATTCCAATGTAGGCACGACAATTACCCCGGCAATCACCGTCAAAGTAGAGGATCTGTTCAACAACATAGTGACCAGCAGCAGCGCGTCCGTGACCCTGTCAATAACTACCGGGACGGGCACAGCCGGCGCCGTTCTCGCTTGCACCACGGGCCTGAGCCATAATGCGAGCAGCGGTGTCGCTACTTTCCCTGACTGCAATATCAATAAGGCCGGAACCAACTACCAGTTACACGCGGTGGCCTCGGGCCTCACGGCTCCGGATAGCACTCAATTCAACATCATCAGCCCCATCAGCAAGCTGGGTTTCATTACAGGTCCATTCACCGGCGCCATTAACCAATGCCTTGGTCCGATAACCGTACAGACCCAAAACACCGGTGGAACTGGAACCAATCCTTCGGCTCCGGTGCAAGCTGACCTGAGCGTTTCCTCGGGCGGAACCGGTGCGTTCTTCTCGGACGCAGCTTGCGGTTCAGCGATCACCAACGTCACCATTCCTATTTCCGCGAACTCGGCAAACTTCTTTTTCAAAGGCACTTCCTCGGGATCGCCGGTAGTCCAGGCGGCGGACCACGCCGGAGTGCTGACCTTGGTGACCCAGACGGAAACCATTAACAAGCGGACAACCACAACCGCTATCACGCTCACACCGAGTGCAGTGTCGATCGGTCAGCCCAGCACGGTTGCGGTGACAGTGACGGACGGCGATACGGCGCCGCAGTCGAATCCGCAGGGCACCATAGCGTTTGTCTCAAGCGAAGCCACGGATGTGTTCGGCACATGTACGCTCGCTCCGAGCGGCGGCAACGCGGCAACCTGTTCGACGACGGTGACGCCTGCGCATGTCGGTACCAGCCCTCATGGGATTACCGCTACCTTCACGCCGACAGATACCGCCCATTCGGGCAGCAGCAACACTCCAGCTGCATCCTTGACGGTTAATAAAGCCGATCAGACGATCACCTTTGCCGCGCTAGCCAATAAAACCTACGGTGATGCGCCGTTTACCGTGAGCGCGACAGGCGGAGCCTCCGGCAATGCCGTAACGTTCATCGCCGGAGCAGCAGCCGTGTGCACTGCAAGCGGAACCAATGGCAGCACCATCACAATAACCGGTGCCGGCACCTGCACCGTGACCGCGCAGCAATCGGGAAATAGCGATTACAACGCCGCCGCGGATGTACCGCAGAGCTTTACGGTAAACAAGGCGACCGCGACGGTCGTAGTGACGCCATATACCAACGTCCCCTATGACGGCCACGCGCACACAGCGGCGGTCACTTCGATCACGGGTGTGAACAGCGAGACCGGAGCGACCGTGGGCACGGTGGACGTGAGCAACACCACGCACACCAATGCCGGGACATACGCGACCGACTCGTGGAGCTTCACGGGTACGGCGAACTACAACAACATCGCGGCCACGACGATCACCGACAGCATCGCCAAGGCGAATGCGACGGTAGTGGTCACGCCCTACACGAGCCCCGGCACGACCTACACCGGCCTGGTGCACACAGCGGCGGTCACTTCGATCACGGGTGTGAACAGCGAGACCGGAGCGACCGTGGGCACGGTGGACGTGAGCAACACCACGCACACCAATGCCGGGACATACGCCAGCGACTACTGGTTCTTCACCGGCACCGCCAACTACAACGACATCGGCAACACGACGATCACCGACAGCATCGCCAAGGCGAATGCGACGGTGGTGGTCACGCCCTACATGAGCCCCGGCACGACCTACACCGGCCTGGCGCACACGGCGACGGTCACCTCGATCACGGGTGTGAACGGGGAGACGGGAGCGACGGTGGGCGCGGTGGACGTGAGCCACACGATGCACACCCCTGCCGGCACGTACGCGACTGACTACTGGTTCTTCACCGGCACCGCCAACTACAACGACATCGGCAACACGGCGATCACCGACAGCATTGCCAAGGCGAATGCAACCGTCGTAGTGACGCCCTATAGCAATGTCCCTTATGACGGACAGTCACACACGGCGACGGTCACCTCGATCACGGGTGTGAACGGGGAGACGGGAGCGACGGTGGGCGCGGTGGACGTGAGCCACACCACGCACACCAACGCCGGGACTTATACGACCGACTTCTGGACCTTCACAGGCAGTACGAACTACAACGACATCGGCAACACGACGATCACCGACAGCATTGCCAAGGCGAATGCAACCGTCGTAGTGACGCCCTACGCTAATGTCCCTTATGACGGACAGTCACACACGGCGACGGTCACCTCGATCAAGGGTGTGAACGGGGAGACGGGAGCGACGGTGGGCGCGGTGGACGTGAGCCACACGATGCACACCCCTGCCGGCACGTACGCGACTGACTACTGGTTCTTCACCGGCACCGCCAACTACAACGACATCGGCAACACGACGATCACCGACAGCATTGCCAAGGCGAATGCAACCGTCGTAGTGACGCCCTACACCAATGTCCCTTATGACGGGCAGTCACACACGGCGACGGTCACCTCGATCACGGGTGTGAACGGGGAGACGGGAGCGACGGTGGGCGCGGTGGACGTGAGCCACACGATGCACACCAACGCCGGGACTTATACGACCGACTTCTGGACCTTCACAGGCAGTACGAACTACAACGACATCGGCAACACGACGATCACCGACAGCATCGCCAAGGCGAATGCGGTGGTCGTAGTCACGCCTTACACGAGTCCGGGCACGACCTACACCGGCCTGCCACACACGGCGGCGATCGCTTCGATCATGGGTGTGAACGGAGAGATGGGAGCCACGGTGGGCACGGTCGATGTGAGCCACACGACGCACACCCCTGCCGGCACGTACGCCAGCGACTACTGGTTCTTCACCGGCAGCGTCAACTACAACGACATCGGCAACACGACGATCACCGACAGCATCGCCAAGGCAAATGCAGTGGTGGTGGTCACGCCTTACACGAGCCCGGGCACGACCTACACCGGCCTGCCACACACGGCGACGGTCACCTCGATCACGGGTGTGAACGGGGAGACGGGAGCGACGGTGGGCGCGGTCGATGTGAGCCACACGACGCACACCCCTGCCGGCACGTACGCCAGCGACTACTGGTTCTTCACCGGCAGCGTCAACTACAACGACATCGGCAACACGACGATCACCGACAGCATCGCCAAGGCAAATGCAGTGGTGGTGGTCACGCCTTACATGAGTCCGGGCACGACCTACACCGGCCTGCCACACACGGCGGCGATCGCTTCGATCACCGGTGTGAACGGGGAGATGGGAGCCACGGTGGGCACGGTCGATGTGAGCCACACGACGCACACCCCTGCCGGCACGTACGCCAGCGACTACTGGTTCTTCACCGGCAGCGTCAACTACAACGACATCGGCAACACGACGATCACCGACAGCATCGCCAAGGCAAATGCAGTGGTGGTGGTCACGCCTTACAGCGTGATCTATGACGGCCAGGCGCACACGGCGACGGTCACTTCGATCACGGGTGTGAACGGGGAGATGGGAGGGACGGTGGGCACGGTCGACGTGAGCCACACCACGCATACCAATCCCGGCACGTATGCCAGCGACTACTGGTTCTTCACCGGCACTGCCAACTACAACGGCATCGGCAACACGACGATCACCGACAGCATTACTTACGGCGCTTGCAGCCTCGGAGCGGGTGGCGTCATTCTGCCGCCGATCAACTCCGACGGGACGAGCGTTTACAACCGCAAGGGAGGCAGCACGATCCCGGTGAAGTTCAACGTCTGCGGCGCCAACGGCGCGCCGCTTACCGATCCAGCGCTGGTCTTCGCCGGCACCGGCGGCGCACTTACGATGACGGGTGCGATTCGGGGGACGATCACGGTGGTGAATGAAACTTCCACCAATGATATTCCCGACGCGGCGTTCACTTGGGATGGCCAGCAGTGGCACTTCAACATGGCCACCATGAACCTGAGTTCCGGAAATACCTATACGTTCAGGATCAACCTGGCCTATGCTCCGCAATCCATCACCTTCATGGTAGGAGTGAAGTGATTTTGGCCTGAAATAGAGAACCTGCTATTCCAGCCAGAGGCGGGGAGAAATCCCCGCCTCTTTCCCTTTAGCGATTGTCATTGCCAACCTCCATCAAACAGGCCATAATTCCGCCGTCGTTTTAGCAGCCGTTCCCGGCACTACCGTTTTCTGTTTTTCGTTCCATCGTTTTTCGTTCCACAGTTTTTCGTTTCATCAAGGAGGATGTCTATGGCCCATACCAATCGAGGACGAGTAATTTTGGGTGGTTTGTTGGCTGGCTTAGTTATCAATCTTTTCGAGTTCGTTACCAACGGCGTGATATTGAACGACGCCTGGGCAAAACTCATGCAATCTCTCGGCAGGCCACCGCTCCCGGTGAGCTCAATCGTGTTGTTCAATGTTTGGGGATTCCTGCTGGGCATTGCCGGCGTTTGGCTATATGCGGCGATCCGGCCGCGCTACGGTGCAGGACCCATGACCGCAATTCGCGCAGGCGTGGTCGCGTGGGTGATGTCGGTGTTTCTTGCGACGGTGGTTAACTACGCCATAGGCATAGTTCCTGTTCGCTTACTGGTGATCACCAGTCTGATCGAACTGGTCGAAGTCCCGCTCGCCACAGTGGTTGGTGCCTGGCTATATAAAGAGGAGCAAGCGGAAACGTCCGCAGCCCGCCGCGCGGCGGCCTGATCGCCCGACTAGAAAATAGCTGCCTTGCCTAACTGGCGGGGAGAAATCCCCGCCTTTTCCAATATCCGGCTAGGGTTAAACACAGGAATGTTCCTCCAGAATCTACCGTGAATATCCGATAGACCGAGCCGGCCTGGATTTCACATCGTAGGTTGATGGTTTGTACCACCCTCGACACCTCTTAATACCTTCCGTCGCCGCTGCGCATTCCCGCAAGGAAACAAACTCAAGGAGAAAGCCGCCATGCGCGATTTCGGTAAAAAGCTCACCATCACCCTCTGTTTTCTGGTTGGGTCTGCGTTATTTGCCAGCTCTCAAACTTCTTCAGGCGTTTTACCGCCCCTCCCGATCGGAGCGAAGTCCACGACCGTGCAGCTGGGCAACTCGCCCACTCAGCCCGGCCCTCAGACCGGTAGCGGCCCGCACTGGACAAAACTGACCACTGCTCCTCCAGTGTCTCTGGGAGCAATGCTGCTGCTTACGGATGGCCGCATCCTGGCCCACGAGGAGCCAAACTGCAATATCGGCCCGAATTGTGCCGGATTCGACTTCACGGCCTGGTATGTTCTCACGCCTGATGCTAGCGGCAGCTACATCAATGGAACCTGGAGCCAGGTGGCGAGCATGCCGCCGGACTACGCTCCCCTTTACTTCAGCACGGCGGTGTTGCCGGATGGCAAAGTGATCGCCGAAGGCGGCGAGTATCTGTGTCCAACGGCGGGGCAGTGCGCGCCCGAAGGTCAATGGACGAATCTTGGCGCCATCTACGATCCCGCCTTGAATACGTGGACGTCGGTCAATCCACCAAGCGCGCCAACGCTGTGGGCAAATATCGGCGACGCCGAGTCCATCGTCCTGCCGAATGGAACGTATATGCAGGCGGATTGCTGCGGTGTAGCGCTGCAAATGCAAAGCGCGCCGCTGGCCGCATACTTTAATGAAGCGACCCTGAGCTGGACGGAGTTGAACCAAACAACCAAATTCGATGAATATGACGAAGAAGGCTGGACGCTGCTTCCCAATGGTAAAGTGCTGACCGTAGATGCTTACGTCGCGTGCCCAAGTGATCAGCCGGGGTGCGCGGCGGCGGGTTTCAGTGGCACGAATTCAGAACTGTGGAACCCTGGCACACAGGCCTGGAGCAGCGCTGGAAGTACGATCGTGCAACTGTGGGATTCCGCCTGCGGCGCGGGAACGGGGAGTTTTGAAGTGGGGCCGGCTGTTCTACGTCCCGACGGAACAGTTTTCTACACGGGTTCCAGCGACTGTTCGCCAGGTCATACGGCAATCTACAACTCTGCCAAGAACAAATGGACGAAAGGTCCTGACTTCCCCAATAGCGACGCCGCCAATGATGCTCCCGCTGCCATTGAGCCCAATGGCAATGTGATCGTGATGACGAATCCTTTCAGCGGCACGTTCAATCCGCCCTCAACTTTTTATGAATGGAACGGCTCGACGCTGAGCGCGTTCCCGGGGCCTCCGAACGCAGTCAATGATGGATCGTTCGTCGGTCATTTGCTCGTGCTTCCAACCGGTCAGGTCATGTTTACTGATTTCAGCACCGATGTGGAGATCCTCACCTCCGCTGGTACATATAAAGGGTCGTGGCAGCCGACGATTCGCTCTGCGCCTGCATCGGTTACACCGGGGGTGCCGAACTATTCGATCTCGGGAACCCAGTTTAATGGGCTGACGCAGGCCAGTGCCTACGGCGATGATATGCAGAATGCGACCAATTATCCGCTGGTCCGCATCGTGAACAGCGCCACCGGACACGTCTTCTATTGCAAAACCCACGACCACAGCGCGATGGGCGTAGCTACTGGTACCACGAAGGTCTCCACGAGGTTCGACGTGCCCGCCCAGGTCGAGCCGGGCCCCAGCCAGTTGTACGTGGTGGCAAACGGCATTCCTTCCGCACCGGTTAGTCTCACCGTGCAATAGACGTACGAGCTAGCCTGAGGCGGGGAGAAATTCCCGCCTCTTTCCCTTGATCGCCAACTTACATTGTCAGCACCACTCGGAACTGCGCTTTGCCGCTCATCATGCGCGCATAAGCCTCGCTGGCTTTTTCAAGCGGATAAGTTTCGATCATGGGACGCACGCCGGTAAGTTCGGCGAAGTTCATCGTATCTTCGGAATCCGTCGGTGTTCCGACAGCCGAGCCTTGAAGTCCCCGCTCACCCACAATTAGCTGTAACGGTGTGACTGCAATCGGGTCAGATGATATTCCTACAACTACGAGCCTCCCAGTCGGCGCCAGACCGTCGATTAGCTCGGACATCGCTTTCGAGTCGGGTGCTGTTGCCAAAATTGCCTGCGCGCCGCCGAGCTTCTGCAACTCCTGTGCGGCATTGCTGGATTGGCTGTCGATGTACACGCTGGCCCCGAGCTTCTTTGCGAGCTTGGCGTTTTCAGGCCCACGGCCAATCGCGGCAACCTTATAGCCAAATTTGTTTCCAAACTGGATTCCGAGATGCCCTAAACCGCCGACACCTTGCACCGCAACCAGATCACCCGGCGCCGCGCCGCTGTGCCGCAACCCATTAAAGGTTGTGACACCCGCACAGAGCAGCGGGCCTGCTTCGGCATCGCTAAGTGTGTCCGGTATCGCCGCCAGCGCTTCAACGGGCGCGAGCATGTATTCCTGATATCCGCCGTCGTAGCTGATGCCGGCGACTTGTGAGTTATGGCAGTAAAGGAAGCGTCCACGCCGGCATTCAACACACGTGTTGTCCCGCCCGCCATACCAGCCAGCGCCGACGCGCTGCCCTTCCTTCCATCCGCTGACCTCGGCGCCAAGTTCGTCTATGATGCCCGCAACTTCGTGCCCGGGAACGCGAGGATACTGAATTCCGGGCCAAAGCCCTTCTTTCGTGAACACGTCGCTGTGGCAGACTCCGCAAGCCTGCACTTTGATACGCACCTGTCTCGCTCCGGGCGTAGGAATTTCGCGCTCGACTATCTCGAAATCTCCGCCAGCCTTGGAAATCTGCGCTACCTTCATTGGCGCCGCTTCTGGTTTTGCCGCCACTCTTAACGTTGCCATAAGTCCTCCTTGAAATATTGTTTGTTATTGCATCTAACTTCGAAAATGACGATTTTACGGCCGTTCAGTCACGAGAGTCTGACATAAGATTACTGGTCCCTAGCGCCCTCCACAGAGTTAGGTCGCGGATTGAACTGAGTACAAAGCGCGAAAGTCTTCTCCAGGTGCTCGATGAAAATCCGCACCTTGGTGGACATCCGGCGGCTGGCAGGCCGCACGGCAAGGATTGGCACGGTTCGCTCAAAGGGAGTCAGAAGCCGGACCACAGTACCTTCCCTGAGTTCTGCTGCGAAGAGCCATGCTGGTGCTTGGGCAATTCCCAGATGTTCAAGTACCCCCATCCTCATCTGTTCAATATCGCTGGTACGAAAGACCCCTGTGGGGATAACACGCTTCGCGTCGTGTCCAGAGCCAAAGGTCCACGGCTGCACGGAGCCACGCTCGATAAAAACTACTGATCCGAAGTGGCTGAGATCGTCCGGCGATCCCGGTGCACCGTAGCGTGCGAGGTATTGCGGAGTCGCGACGAGAATAATCATCGTCTGCGCGAATCTCCGCGCCACCAGAGTGGAGTCTGGAAGATCACCGGAGTGGATCGCCAGATCGAAGCCGTCTTCGATGATCGTCGTCGGGCTCTCCGACGCGGCCAGCTCAATTGCCATGTCGGGGTAGGCAGCAAAGAAACCAGGCAGCTTAGACACCAGATGAAGCCGAGCAAACGTGGGAGGAACCGTCACACGAATAACCCCTTTCGGTGCGGTTTGGCCGCGACCGATTCGTGAAGTCGCACTTTCGACGTCGTCGAGGATGTGCAAAGCAGACTCGTAAAAGTCGCGGCCCGCCTCAGTCAGCGCAATGGAACGAGAGGTGCGATGGATAAGTTCAGTGCCGAGTTCATCCTCAAGGGCCGAGATTTGTTTGCTGACAGCGGGCTGACCAATTCCCCGTTCCTTGGCGACAGAGGAGAAACTCCCTTTTTCGATCACTCGCACGAACACCTGCATTGCATCCAATTTGTCCACACCGGCCTCCCTATTCCTCTATGGAATGGATGCTATGCGAGGAATAGCGATCCGCTTTTTTCGGACGTAGAAACACCAACCTTCAAGACAATTTCTCTTCTGCGCCAGACATTCCTGTTGGGAATAGCTGCTATTCCCCAGAGTGCCAAATCTGCTCGCACTGCCCACACATCAGATAGGCAGTCCGAGAGTTTCGGGCAAGGTTTCAGCGGAGTCGGGAGTTGTTCACAGACGGTCAAAGGAGATTTTATGTCTAAGTTAGCCAATAAAGTAGCACTCGTTACCGGCGGTTCGCGAGGCATTGGCGCAGCAGTCGCCAAGCGTCTGGCCGCAGATGGAGCAAACGTCGCCATTACGTACGCGAAGGACGCCAAGGCGGCTTCAACCGTGGTCAAAGCAATTGAACGCGCGGGCCAAAAGGCGATCGCAATTCAGGCCGATGCCATTGATGCCGATGCCGTCGCAGCCGCGGTCGAAAAGACCGTGGCGACTTTCGGCAGATTGGACGTCCTTGTGAACAATGCGGGCACGGCCATTCCGAAAAAGTTCGAAGAGGCCACGCTTGAAGAGTTGGACCGCGTGATCGACATTAACGTCCGAGGTGTATTCGTCACGACACAGGCGGCCCTGAAGCACATGAATGATGGCGGTCGTATCATCATGATCGGCTCGTCCGTGGGTGAACGTGTTATGGTGCCCGGGCTTGTGCCCTACTCGGCAACGAAGGGAGCCGTGAAGATATTTACTCAGGGGCTGTCCAGAGAGGTCGGTAGCCGGGGGATCACGGTCAACAATGTGCAGCCGGGTCCGATCGACACGGATTTGAATCCCGCCGCGAGCGATTGGGCGGCACCGCAAAAGGCCGGCACGGCACTCGACCGCTACGGGCGCGTCGATGAAGTCGCTTCGCTGGTGGCCTTTGTCGCCGGTCCGGAGTCCTCATACATCACCGGGGCGAACCTGACCGTGGATGGCGGAATGAATGCCTGAACGCACACGCAACCCTTTACTCGCACGCAGTTGACACGCAAGTGTCCGCTCGTTGAAACGGTTCATGCAAGATTGAGGCAAAAATGGTCCACCACAAAAAAGCTGCACTGGTGGAAGTGATCTCCTAAAGCATGTTTGCGTGCTGCTCGGCAGTCGAGCCAGTGTTTTTTTTGTCTTCTATATGTGCTTATGATCATCACATACAACTGCTAGGACCACCGGCATTGCAGACGGGGCGGTTCGGTGAACTTTAAGAAAGGAGAAACGAATGTGAGCAGTCTTAAAGACAAGGTCGCAGTCTCAACGGATGCCACGTATGTGATTTTGGGGGCGAGCGGGAACACCGGCTCGATCATCGCCGATTCCTTGTTGTCGAAGGGCAAGAAGGTGCGCGTCGTGGGGCGCGACGCGGGTCGATTGCAGCGCTTTGTGCGCCAACGCGCGGAAGCGTTCATGGGCGACGTGAGCGACGCGGCTGCGCTCACCGAAGCCTTCAGCGGCGCGCGTGCAGCATATTTGCTGTTGCCGCCGATTACCTCCCGGGAAGACCAGGAGCGAGAGAGCGATGCGATCGCGAAGGCAGTGACGGAGTCCGGCCTGAGTTACGCGGTCTACTTGAGCAGCTACGGCGCTCATGTCCCGGAAGGCACCGGGCCAGTCACGGGGCTGCATTCTGCGGAGCAAAAACTCAACGCCATCAGCGGTTTGAACGTTCTGCACCTGCGCGCCGCATATTTCATGGAGAACAATCTGACGGCGATCAGCATGATTCAGGGGATGGGAATCTTCGGACACGCACTGCTACCCCACCTGAAGCTGCCCATGATCACGACGCGCGATGTCGGCGACTATGCCGCGAAGCGCCTCCTGGCTTTGGATTTTTCCGGCAAACAAACCCGGGAACTGCTTGGCGAGCGTGACCTGTCGATGGCCGAAGCCACCACCATAATTGCGCGCCGCATTGGCAAACCGGATCTGCGCTACGTGCAGTTTCCCTACGACCAGGTGCAGCAGGTGTTAGAGCAGATGGGCATGTCACCGAAGAAAGCCGCGGTGTACATCGAGATGTTCAAGGCGATCAACGTAAGTGTCCTCGCTGCGCAGGAGCCGCGTTCGCGGGAGAACACCACACCGACTTCGTTTGAAAAATTTGTGCAGGAACGTCTTTGTGCCCGCATATCACGGGAAGGCTCACGCCGCTTAGGCCCAGTGTGCAGGGGGCACCGGTTGCCCCTGTTCGCAGGCGAGAATTCCGGGCGATCATATACCGACTGAGCGCAGAGTCATGAAAGTATTGGGGATGAAGAAAAACAAACCTGATCATTTCTGAATTAGGAAATTCAATGAGCCGGACTAAACAGGAAAAGAACAAAGCACTCGTCCTCGAGGCTTTCAACACTCTCTTCAACAAACGAGACTACGTAGCGGCCGAGGGCTATTGGTCTCCTGACTACATTCAACACAGCGCTCACATCGCACCCGGTCGTGAGGGTCTGTTCCACTTCATCAAGAGCCTTCCGCCGACGCTCAAATATGAGCCAGGAACGATCGTTGCGGAAGGGGATTTCGTCATCGTGCACGGGCGATTTAGCGGTTTCGGTGCTCCTGCAAATTGGATTGCCGCAGATATTGTGCGCCTTGAGAACCGAATCCTTGTCGAGCATTGGGACGTCATTCAGAATGAAGCGACGGAAGAACAGTCGACGAGTAAAGCGCCAATGTTTGGTGACACATTTCCAACATATTGATCTCAACACAGCTGATTGAACGTGGCCACATCGGTACCAACCAACGCGCTAGCCGTGATCGGCCGATTTGCTAGCGACAAGCCGACTCGTCGTTCCTGATCCTTTCGATTACGCTCTGGTATTCACTGCGAGTCGATCGGAGCGACTTCGCCTAAAATGGCGCATGAAGGATATCTGTGGCGCGCGAAGAAAATGACCGCCAATTCCAGTTCCAATTCCAATGACGACCTCGAACGCTTCCAGACCGGCGCAGCCAAGTACGCCGCCTACCTCGAGACGCCTGAGGGCCGACTGCGCCTCGACCTGGCGTTCGCCAACTTGAAGGATTTTCTGCCGCGTGCCCCAGGGCCTTTGCACGCTCTGGATCTTGGGGGCGGCACCGGCGCGATCGCGGTGCGCTTGGCGAAACTTGGAGTTCACGTGATGTTGCTCGATTCCTCCCAGCCGATGCTGGAATTCGCCGAGCGTACCGCGCGCGAAGCAGGAGTTTCAGAACAGATCGCATTGAAACATGGCGATGTCGCCCAGTTCGCAAGCCTGTTCCATGCCGAGTTGTTTGATGTAATTCTTTGCCACAATATCCTGGAATATGTTGACGACCCGGGTGCGGTGTTGCGCGGTGCGGCTCGCGCCTTAAGAGATTCGTCCAGCATGATCTCGGTATTGGTTCGTAACCAGGCCGGTGAGGTGTTAAAGTCCGCAATAAAAGACGGCGACCTGGCCGCAGCGGAAAAAAATCTCACCGCTGAGTTGGCACACGAGTCTTTATACGGAGGAAGGGTGCGGCTGTTCACGGCGGAGAGCCTTCAAGCCATGCTGCTCGAATCGTCACTCGCGGTAACTGCTGAACGTGGCGTTCGGGTTCTGTCGGATTACTTGCCGTCGGAGGTTTCCCGAAACAATAATGAAGAGTACGAGCGGATTCTGGAGTTGGAGCGTAAGCTCGGAATCCGGCCGGAGTTTGCCGCCATCGCCCGCTACACGCATTGCATCGCACATCGCACAGATCGAGTTGATGAGGGCCCAGTCATAAAGGACGGAGCATGAACAACGTCACAGCCCAGTCTTCGTCGTCCGGTTCTCGCCTGACCACACCAGATGACGGCATTTCGCTCGGGCTCGGCCTCACCAACGAATGTAATCTCGCCTGCGCCTTCTGCTACCGCGATCCAACTCGCGCCGATCGTCTCTCCCTGGATCAGGTGAAGTCAGTCATGGAACGCCTGCCCGTCCGATCGGTGAATCTCGGCACCGGCGAGAACGGCATGCATCCCGACTTCAAGGCAATTCTGGCCTACCTGCGGACGAAGCCGGTCAAGCTCACCATCACTTCCAACGGTCACAGTGTTGCTGTTTTGGAAGACGACGAATTGCGCGCCTTCCACGACATCGAGTTTTCTCTCGATTACCCGACGCAAGCCGAACAGGATACGCAGCGCGGAGACGGGAATTGGGCACTCATCCACCAGCAGGCGCGACGTTGCGTGAAGCTGGGCGTGCCCGTAACCATCATCGCCGTCATGATGAAGTCGAACTACCTGCGTCTGGCAGATGTGGCGCGAGTCGCCAAACAGTTTGATGCTCCTTTGCGAGTGAACGTGTATCAGGCTGTGCGATCGGACGTCTATGCCTTGAGCTACGAAGAGTACTGGGAAGGGTTCCGGCGTCTGTTTGAAGAGACCGATGTGATCGCTATTGGCGAGCCGCTGGTTCGCGCGATGGCTGGTCTCCCCCCGCTTCGAGGAGGATGTGGCGTGAGCACCGTGCGAGTTACGCCGCGCGCCACAACACAGCCCTGCGTTTATTGGCCGGGATCGGGAGAGCCGCTTTCGGACTTGATCTCGATGGGGCTCGACATTCTCGACTCTGCGCCCTTCGAGCAGGCCCGCACTCTTCCGGACGCGTGCCAGCCTTGCGAGTTCCGCGAGTCCTGCCACGGCGGATGTGCCGGACGGCGCCGCCTGCAGGGCGCGCTACTAGCAGCCTGATTCTTATTGTCCGATCATTCGCGGCGAACGCCCGCGACTCGCGATCCGCATGGCCGCGAACCGCGACCTTGCCCAAGCTGCGCAGTTCCTGCACTACGGTAGTGATTGCCAGGTGGTAGGCCATATGCCAGCAGTCTGATCGCAAACCTTGCAATATACGCAGATTGCGTAATAATATACGCATTATGCGTAACAAGGCACCAGCGTTGGATAGTCTCTTCCCGAGCGTGCGCCAAGGGGTGCTTGCGGCAGTTCTAACCCGCTCAGAAAAATGGTGGTATCTCTCCGAATTAGCGGAGTTCCTCCACACGCGGCCCTCAAGCCTGCAACGCGAATTGAGCTCGCTCGAACAAAGTGGCATATTGCAGCAGCGCAAGGATGGCCGCAGAGCCTACTTTAAAGCAGACGTGCGGTCCCCAATTTTTCGGGAGCTGCGGAGCATATTTGACAAGACGGTAGGATTAATCCCCACTCTCAGAATCGCGCTTCGGCCTTTCGCGAACAAAATCGTCTGCGCCTTCGTGTATGGCTCGATTGCGCGCCGCGAAGAGCACTCTGCAAGCGATATAGACCTTGCGGTCATTGGCAATGTGGGATTAGGAGACCTCGCGCCAGCCCTACGAAAATCCGAAAAACGTCTTGGCCGGGAGGTGAATGTGACAAACTACTCGGTGGATGAGTTCCGTAAGAAAGTCGCCAAGCGGGATCACTTCTTAACAACGGTGCTGAGGAGCAGGCTGGAGTTCGTGAAAGGTGAGCGGAGTGACCTGGACACAGTTGCTGGCAAATAAAGAAGTTCAGCGACACAAAACTTCGAAAAACGAACTGGACAAGCTGCGGGCTGTTATTTCTCGCGATTTGACCGACGCGGCTCTGCGTGGCGTATCGACAGACAGGCGTTTTGCAACCGCCTACAACGCTGCGTTACAAGCGGCAAAAATGGCGATTGCATGTGCGGGTTACCGCGTCATGGGCGCTGGGCACCACAGAATTTCTTTTGAAGTCGTTAAGCTTGCCATCGGCAAAGCCGCGGCCCCGTACAGCGATTATTTCGACAGATGCCGGCGGAAGCGGAACGTAATTGACTATGACGACGCTTTTGTCGCTACCGAGACGGAGGCAACAGAGATCGTGACGAAGGCGAAAGAATTCAGCGGAATCCTTGAACAGTGGATTGCGACGAATCACCCCGCACTGAAGGGGTAGGCCGCTCCCCAAGCTCGGGACGAATGTTGTCATACCATTCCCGCGCCTCCAGCAAATCCTTGCTTACTTTAATTCTGGTTCGCTTCAGTATCCAGATGACTGGCAGCAATACCCACCATTCTCTTACCGCAACCGTGGTGAGAAGTCAGTCAGCGCCATAAACGTCGAATCAATTTTTTCCGCCAGTTTGCCGTTGGCTTCGGATTCTTCTTTGACCCGCTTCCACTCCGGATCGTCCTGGAATGATTTCCAGTTGGCGTTTGCGGCTTCGCGGCTGGGATGCTGAAGAATGTAAACCAGCATATTGCCCCTTTCAGGGTCGTCTACGGGCGTCCAGTAAGCAACATTCTTCATTCCGTGCTTCTCAAAGAGTTTGGCGGTGTGGTCGCGGAAGCGCGCCAGCAGCTCTCCGAGTTTTCCTGGCGCTGCGTGATAGACCCGCAGTTCGTAGATCGTGGTTGCCGCATCCTTAGCGTCACCACGTTGCGAGGCTGCCAGAAGTGCCGCTGAAAGCACTGGCAGGGAAGAAAGCGATTCCAGCAATAGTCGTCTTGTCACGGCAGGCATCCTAGCGAATATTGAGATGTTATTACCCACTCAAGCAACGGCGGGCTTGAGTGGGCCACCGCTCTGTTCGAATGAACACTTCCGATAATTACTGCGCGGCCACCCACTTATCTGATCCCGCGAGCTTGACCGACACATTCGTAATCCAGAGGTGCAGGGGCTTGCCATCGGCGTTGCCGCGGTGCTCAGTCGAGACCAGTAGTCCGCCGGCCTTCTTGTAGCCTGTCCAACTCGCGGTGACCACGCTCGGCTTCTTGTCGCCGCCGTGATGGAAGACAAGTAGCTCGACTCGGTTGTCTTTGCCGACGTAAAGGTCCCAGGTGTCGCCCGGCGTATAACCGCCGGCTTCCTGTGGATACTTCACCGTGACCAGCGTGGCCGAGCCGGCGCCGACCGGCAACTTCTTCATGCCCTCGTTGGTAATGGTGGCGCTCTTGTCCCAAAAAGCGTGGAAGGGGAATATCGAGCCAGTAATTGTCGTTGACGAAAGCCGGCTCGACTTCCTTCTGGACCTGCTCAGGCTGGCTGCTGAGTTGAGAGCTGTCGTACGCAACCTTGACCGGCTTGCCGTCTTTGTCCGTACTTTCGAAAATGATTTTGCCGGTCTTCGGCTCCCACTCCCATTTGTGGCTGGCCTTGAAAAGTCCGGGGATGTCGATGTTCCAAGTGTAGCGGATGGCTTCGATCTTGTCATACGAATCAAGGCCATAGACTTTGGCCACTTTTTCGATGATGGGGTCGCGCTGTTGCGCCCAGGAGTTTGCGGCGAGGCCCAGCATTCCGCAAAGCAAAAGACCGATCGCGGTTGAACGGCGGATATTTTTCATAGAGTGAGCTCCTTGTACATTGGATAGCAAGTCTGACCGATGCGGGTTCCGACCACATCACTTGATGCGGTAGATTTTTGTTACCACTAAGGTTTAGCAAACTCATAACTCGTTCGGGTGATGCGGCGCAAATCGAGAATTGCCGGGTGCCCATTTCTCGCCGGGTTTGCGAGATGAGCCAAAGCCGGAAGTCGAATCAGCGAAGCACGGCTAGACTTTCTCATTGGGGTTCCCGCTTAAGTGAATTTGAAACGGACGCAGTTTAGCACGCCCCGCGAAGGCTTACGAATGCGGAATAGATTGCGAGTCAGTGCTCGCTGCGCCTATTTCGCAGTAAACACCAGGAAGTAATCCATGCCGTCAGCCTTAACGAAGTCATACTGCTCCTGCAGGGTGTAGCCAGCTTGTGAGGCCTCGCGAATCACCACATCACTCGCCACCCCATGATTTTCGCCGTTTCCGTTGCGATCGATGACTCCAACTTTGGCCCCCGCTCGAAGCGAGGCGCGCAGACTACGCAGCAGGGTCACAGGCTCCGCGACTTCGTGGTACGTCTTAAGTAGCAGGACAGAATCAATCTTGTTTGCTGGCAGCAGCGGGTCGTCAGGCTTGCTCAAGATGGTCTTTACATTGTGCAGGTGCTCTTTTTGAATACGCTGGTTGATGTAGCGAATAGCCTCGGGATTGATCTCCACGGCGTAAACGACGCCCGTTTCCGTCACGCGTTTTGCCGCCCTCACCGTGTACCAACCCGACCCGGCGCCGATGTCAGCCACCACCTTTCCCGGCGAGACGCCGAGGATTTTCATCACACGATTAATTTGCAGGCGTTCATCTCTCCCCGGAGAATCAAAGATGGAAAGATCGCCGGTGTACGGCTCGCTGGTTTTTCTCGTTTCCGCAGGATGAGTCGCACCAACCGCCGAGCTGCTGGTCATTGCCGGCGAAGCTGGGGCCGGGCTCTGCGCGTGAATGCAGAGAAGGCTTTGGCATACGAGCGTAAGAACCAGTACGCTGCGCCTTGATGTGAGAGTTTTCGCTGCTTGTGTCATTGGGAAAGTGTACTTCGATAACCGACTATTTGTTTACAAGGCCATTCCACAAAATTGACACGAAAAGAAAAAGGGGCGCGGGTGAACTCGCGCCCCTGTTGTTCTTCTTTGCTGCAAGGACCCTGCAGTGTGGTGTCTACAAAGCGATGGTGTCCGTAGCGCCGGAGATGGGATTGGTGTGAAATAAAGTGCGATGGCCGAATTCCATTCCGGAGAGGTGCTAAACCAGGACCGCACCCCCATCGACCACAACGGTCTGGCCGGTGGAGAATTCTTCCTTCATCAGAAACAGATAGGCTTGTGCAAGGTCGTAAGCCTCGCCGACCCGTCCCACAGGCAACGAGCGGCATGACATCAGTTATCAAAAACGATCGCAGGTTGCGGCTGGCGAAAGCACCGCAAGAATTGCACGCGTTTCATTTCCTTGCGGCATGGCATCCCAGACACAACTCCGACCAGCGAAATGTATGGCTTCGCGGTGCTATGCGATCAACGATCGCGTCACTCAATGCATAAGTTAAGGATTGGCCGCCGGTACGGCTCAACGGCCGCGAAACATTCAACTCAGTTTGAAGCTTATGTTTTAATTGGCCGATGACCTCGATACGGCTTGGGTTCTTGCGATTCTCATTTTGGTCGCGCTATTGCCGGCACATTCGCAGAGCCCGAACGAAGCCAACTCAGGACTGGGCAGCCTACGGTGGCGACTCAGAGCAAGACGCACTACTCGCCGCTGACCCAAATCAACAAGTCGAACGTAAAGCAGCTTGAAGTTGCCTGGTCGTATGACACCGCAAGAAACCGGGGGCCTGCAGACCAGTCCCATTGAAATCGCCGGGACTCTTTACGGCATTTCGCCTTCGCAGAAAATTTTCGCGCTCGATGCCGCGCACCGGCAAACTGAAATGGAAATTTGATTCCGGCATTGTGGGCACGCAACCCGATCGCGGCCTTGCCTATTGGGCCAGCGCGGATAACAAAGATCGCCGCATCATTGTCGGCGTCATGAATTTTGTTTACGCGCTCGATGCCGAAACCGGCCAACCGATTCCCAGCTTCGGCGATCACGGCCGTGTTGATCTTGCGCGAAGGTCTTGGCCGCGATGCGGCAACCGGCTTTCATTTCTCTGACCAGTCCGGCAGTCATTTACAAAGATCTGTTTCATCGTTGGCGGCCGCCTGCCGGAAACATTGCCGGCGCTTCCGGGCGATATCCGCGCGTTCGACGTTCGCACCGGAAAACTGCGCTGGAGCTTTCACACCATTCCGCATCCTGGCGAGTTCGGTTATGACACCTGGCCGAAAGATGCCTGGCAGAAAAGCGGCTCTGCCAACAACTGGACTGGAATGACGGTTGATCAGAAGACTGGCATTCTGTATGCGCCGACCGGGTCCGCGGTTTTCGATTTTTATGGCGGTGACCGGCTCGGCGACAATTTATTTGCCGACTGCGAGCTGGCGCTCAACGCTGAAACCGGCGAGCGTATCTGGCATTTTCAAGGCGTCCATCACGATATTTGGGACCGCGATTTCCCATCGCCGCCAGCGCTGGTCACGGTGACGCACGATGGGAAGCAAGTCGACGCAGTCGCGCAAACCACCAAGCAGGGCTTCGTTTACGTGTTTGATCGCGCGACCGGCAAGCCGCTGTTTCCAGTCGAATCTCACAAATATCCGCGCGAGCGATCTGCCAGGAGAAGTCGCCGCCGCCGAGCAGCCGCTTCCGACAAAACCTGCGCCCTATGCCCGGCAGCGCCTGACGGAAGACATGCTTACCAACCGCACGCCTGAAGCGCACCAGTGGGCGCTCGAACAATTTCGGACCTACCGCAGCGATGGACAATTCGTTCCTCTCAGCACGAAACAGAACACAGATCATTTTTCCGGGCTTCGATGGCGGCGCAGAATGGGGCGGTCCGGCGTTCGATCCGGAGTCGGGAATTCTCTACGTCAATTCCAACGAGATGGCCTGGGCGGTCAAGCTCATCGAGAACACCAGCGATCCGTCCAGCGGTAAAGGCATTTATCAGAGCCAGTGCACCATCTGTCATCGCGATGACATGAAGGGTTCGCCGCCGCTCTTCCCGTCGTTGGTTGGCGTGGGCAATCGCATGACTCAGGAGCAAATCGCAGAGCGAATTCGAAAAGGTGGCGGCCGCATGCCCGGCTTTCCCGAATCTCACTCCGGATGAAATTAATGCGCTGGTTAATTATCGTAAGCGAGGGCGAGAACAAAGAGCTGTCGTCTGGGCAACCAACTCCGCCGCTCATGCGCTTCCGATTTTCCGGATACACCCGCTTTCATGATCCCGACGGTTATCCTGCCATCGCTCCGCCTTGGGGTACGCTGAATGCGATCAACCTTAACACCGGCGAATACGCGTGGAAGATTCCGTTAGGCGAGTATCCCGAGCTTGCCGCGCAAGGGCATGAAGAACACTGGCAGCGAAAATTATGGCGGACCGATCGTGACCGCCGGCGGCCTGCTATTCATCGGCGCGACCAACTACGACAAGAAGTTTCGCGTCTTCGATAAATCCACCGGGAGAGTTGCTATGGGAGACCACGCTTCCCTTCTCCGGCAACGCCACGCCTATCACCTACCAAGTCGATGGCAAGCCAGTATGTGGTGATCGCGGCGGGCGGAGGCAAAGACTTGAAATCGCCTTCTGGCGGTGTTTACGTGGCGTTCGCGCTAAAGAGTGCTGAATGAATCGTCGCGAATTTTCCAAAGCGTCTCCAGATCGAAAGGAAATGACTGATGCCGATTGAAGGTTCGACTCAAAAGCAGAATCGCGTCTGCGCCTCGGAATGGTCGGCGGTGGGCCGGGAGGTTTCATCGGCGCCGTGCATCGAATTGCTGCGCGCCTTGATGATCGCTATGAGCTGGTCGCCGCTGCCCTGAGCTCAGATGCCGAACGAAGCATGGCAGGCGCGAAAGAGCTGCACATATTCCGCGCGCATATCGCAACTTCGAAGAAATGGCAGCGTCGGAATCGAAACGAGCCGGATGGAATCGAAGTAGTGTCGATCGTCACCCCGAACAATTTGCACTACGCGCCCGCGAAGGCGTTTCTCGAAGCCGGCATTCCATGTGATCTGTGACAAGCCTCTGACCACCACGCTCGGCGACGCACTGGAATTAGCTCGAGACTGGTAAAGCGAACCGGTCTGGTGTTCGGATTGACCCACAACTACACCGGTTATCCCATGGTTCGGCAGGCGCGTGAAATGACGCTCGCCGGCGAACTCGGTCCAATCCGGTTGATCCAGGTCGAATATGTACAGGATTGGCTGTCGACTGCCGCTGGAAAAAACTGGACAGAAGCAGGCGGAGTGGCGCACCGATCCTGCGCGCAGCGGACCAGCAGGATCGCTCGGTGATATTGGAACACACGCTTACAACCTGGCATGCTTCGTCACCGGATTATCTTGCGAGCAATGTGGCGGCCGATGTGACTACTTTCGTCCTGGAAGGCGTCTGGACGACAACATTCACGTGATGCTTCGTTTCTCGAAGGGCGCCAAGGGAGGACTCTGGGCGACGCAGGTTGCGCCCGGAAATGAAAATAACTTGAGCCTGCGAGTCTATGGCGAAAAAGCCGGACTCGAGTGGCGTCAGGAAGATCCCAACCGTACTCGTATTCACGCCCTCTGGGACAAACGCGTCGCACAATTCACGCGGCAGCGCCGGGTACGGACGCGCTGCTGCTCATGCAACCCGCATTCCGAGCGGCCATCCCGAAGGATACTTGGAGGCGTTTGCGCAACTCTACACCGACCTCGCCGAACAGATCACTGCGAAGATCGAGAAGCGTCCGCCCAATCCAGACTCACTGTTAGTTCCGGGTGTAACGGACGGTGTTGAAGGCGTGAAATTCATCAACGCTGTGCTGGAGTCGTCGCGAAACCGATCCGCTTGGACTGCAATTTCGCCTTCGCACTAATGTCTGATGGTTCCGAGTAAATGCACAACCGGGCGAACTTCAGACTAAGCATAGAGGCGATTCGGGTTTGCTGATACGCATTTCAAGGATAAAAGCTATTTATGAAATTGCCTGACTTGGTTTTTCTCTTCTTCGTTTCTTTTATCTGTGCTGTAGTTCAAAGCGCCCACTCGCAAACCGCTCCGCCCCTTCCAGAGCCCGACAGCCGCTACAAAGTTGACATTCTGGTTGTTGTCGGTCATCCCGACGACGACATTTCAGTTGCTCCTTACTTGGCCAAAGCGATTGAGCAACAGCACAAGCGTGCGGCGGTTGTTTATACGACGCGCGGAAATTCTGGTGGGAACGCCGCCGGTATGGAACAGTCAAATGCGCTGGCCGACGTCCGGGAGATGGAGGCCCGCCATTCATTGGCTTCTTACGGCATCACCCTCGTTTGGTTTTTGCACGGCTCAGATACGCCCGGGTCAGACGTGCTCCACTCACTCGAACAATGGGGACACGGTAAGGCGCTGGACGATGTGGTTCGACTGGTGCGCATCACTCGGCCGGAACTCATTCTGACCTGGATGCCGAATTACGTCGTAGGAGAGAATCACGATGACCATCAGGCCGCCGGAGTTCTCGCCACTGAGGCTTTTGATCTCGCGGCGAATCCCGTTGCATTTCCTGAGCAGGTCGAGGCCCCGCGCGATCGCATGAACATCAGCAACTATGGCGAAGGGCTTCGCCCCTGGCAGCCGAAGAAAATCTATTACTTTTCTGACGCGACCCACTTCGATTTTTTCAAGGGGAAGGGACCGGAATATCCAACGAACGATACTTCGCCCTCGCGAAGAATTCCGTACTCGCGTATTGCCGCTGAGGCGTGGGGTTTTTATAAAACGCCGAATGACTTTACCGACGCTCAGTTAAAAGAATTCACCGAAGAACCGGTGCGCCTGATTTTTGGCAAGTCGCTGGTCGGAGGATCTGTTACAAGCGATATTTTCGACGGTATCACTCCCGGACCCATAACTTACGCTAAACATCGCGGTTACGAACCTCCAGTGCAGAAACTTGCTCTCGAACTCGGCGGGCCGTGGGCCTTCTACCATTCTTTCTGGCCTGCTCACAATATTGAGCACTTGAATGATTTGTATCCACCGGAAGCGCAAGTTGCGGGGAGGTCATTATGGGTACCGCTGATCATTCGCAACGACACGGAGTCGGCAAATCAAGTGGAACTGCACTCAGTTTTGCCACCGGGCTGGAGCCAATATCCGAACGCGTTGGTGTACCGAGTGCCGGCGCACGACTCCTATCCGGTTCAACTGACCATCACAGCGCCGCAATCGCAAAAAGAAACTTGGCAGACGCTTAGCTGGAACGCAGTCAGCGATGGGAAGAGTATCGGCACGGTCTCACTGCGAGTCGACGCGGTCAGCAACTACTTGCCGCAGTGAATGGCAAACAGAGCATTCCTCTCCGAACGTTAGTTGCGGATGCGCTGAAGCCAGTTCTTCAACTCTTCAGACTGCGGCTCGCGTCGTCCCAGTAAACCGGTTTGTTTCGGAAATACGCCTCATTAGCCATGTGGCACGCAATTGCAGCATGGTTTCCGAACACGGCGCCTTCGACCACTTGCTTCCGCGACCTTACCGCATTAAAGAACACTTGCAGATGTGGACGGATGTCGTCCCAGTCATGTCCACGGTAAAGCGTGTCTTCGTGGAGAGGTTCCTTGCCGAGTTGCGGATCATGCTCAGCATGCCATTGTTTGAAATACTCCTCCCGCATTTTTGCCGGGAAACCAGCCGAGTAATAGCTAGGATCAGTGTCGACGCCTGCTTGCCGAGAGTATTTCAAGTCGAACTCGCCGGCATCGAGAATTCCCTTCGGTCCCATGAAGCGCGCCAGTTCTGGAGTTTCCGCCCCAAGTCCCAGGCGCACATAAACCGGAACGCCATGGTAATCGAACAGGACCGTATGCAGGTCAGGCATATCGCGCCCGTCCTTCCAGCGATAAATTCCGCCCAGGGACTGAGCTGAGCGTGGCGCCTCATTCCAGCCAAGCGTAATCAACATGCCACTGATCAGATGGACCATGAGATCGCCCGCCACTCCGGTGCCGTAGTTTCGCCAGCAGCGCCAGCGCGCGAAGTGGTATTTGTTGAACGGGACCTTTGGCGCATCGTTCAGCCACGTGTCCCAATCGAGCGTTTCAGGAGATAGGTCGAATGGCGGAGGATATTCCCACGCACCCGTGGGATCGTTGCGGCCCAATGTCAGTTCGACCATTTCTACGTCGCCAATCGCCTCGTCGTGGTACATATCTCGCGCCTTCGCGCAAAGGTTGGAACTGACGCGCTGCGAGCCGATTTGTACGATGCGGTTGTTCTTTTGCTCCGCCTCAACCATTGCAAAGCCGTCGGCAATGGTGTGCGACATTGGCTTTTCGCAGTAGATGTCTTTGCCTGCATTGCAGGCGTCAACCACAACTCGCCGATGCCAGTGATCAGGGACTGCGGCGACAATGCAGTCAATATCTTTCCGGTCCAGCAGTTCCTTATAACGTCGAGTAGTGGGCAAAGACGGATTCGCGGTAATTTCTTTCGCCAGCGTGTGCCGTCCATCGTACAAATCTGCAGCGCCAACGCATTCGACACCGGGTAGCGTGATCGCGCCACTCAGTAAGCCCGATCCCTGCATGCCTATGCCGATCATGCCGAAACGGACCCGGTCACTCGGGGCATTTCCCTGGGGGCCCGGCGCACTCGCGTCCAGAAGAATGGTTTTTGAGGCGGCAAGCGCGCCCGCCGCGGTGGCACCGGTTTGCAGGAATTCTCTTCGCGATAGACTCATGTCCTCTCCTGTACGAAACACCTGACGCGGATTGCGTCCGTGGATTATAAGCAGTCTTTACTTGTTCAACATCATTTGTGCAACATTTTTACGGCAACTTCCTTGAAGAAAACGATGTCGTTGTCGCTATGGTTCTGCAGGCCGATGTAACCCTCGATGGGGCGAGGCCCTCGTTGCGGTTCGAAGTTAAACTTTCTCTCAGGCACTGGCTGGCCTTCGGTGTAGTCGGTGACCTTCACTCCATTTAACACCACTACGGTGTGCGGGCCGTCAAGGGTGATTTCCATCGTGTTCCATTCCGGTCCTGGTTTCCCGGGGCGCGCTAAGGGTTTGGTGAGCGAGTACAGCGCTGCGGTCACGTGATAGTCATCTTCCTTTGAATCCTCCGGCTGGTTGTCTATCTGAACCTCGTAGCCATAGTGCACCGGCATCCATTCCTCTCGCGGCTCAATAGGAATTCGAATGAATACGCCGGAATTGTCATTGTGGTCGCGCATCTTGAATACCACGCGGACCACGCAATCACTGAGTTTCCCGCCCGTCCAGTAGAGTAGGCCCATACCTCCGTGGGTGTGGATCAGGCCGTCCTCAACCGTCATAAACCCAGGTCCCACGTGCTTCCACCCGGTCAGGTCTTTCCCGTCAAACAACTGCTTCCACTCGCCCGACTGACCCTGGGCCGCACCACCAAGCAGCGCGATTGAAAAGAGTACAAAGAGAAGACGATTTCGCATTAGCGTTTAGCTCCTATTGGATCAGCGCTCGCCAGCAATTACTCACGTTCGGCATATTAAAGCAGGATTGTAAAAAATGCAGCAACGCTCTTCGGCTGCTTAGTTGATTTTCCAAATTGTTCGGGCACTATTCGTGGAATCTAGTTAAGCCTGTCTGCGTGGCAACGGCGCTGGTGGCGTCCTGCGGCGCACCATTCTAAGATACTCGTGGGCAATTCGCGTGAACCAAAATTTACCTTTTTTCCCAATAATGTTGAATCTGCAAGGACGAAGATGCCTGGTCGTGGGTGGAGGCAAAGTGGCTGCGGGGAAGATTGCTGGATTATCGAGTCGCGGCACTGAGATTGTGGTCGTGAGTCCCCGCGCGGTGGCTGCGATTCGAACCAAGGCACGCTCCGGAGTGCTTACGTGGCATCGGCGCGTGTTTTCCTCGCGAGATGTGGAAGGCGCGTTTCTGGTGATAGCCGCCACCAATTCGCATGAAGTCAACGGTTCCGTTTTTCGCGCCTGCAGAGCGCGGCGAGTGCTTTGCAATTCGGTCGACGATCCTGAGCATTGTGATTTCTTTTACCCCGCGGTGGTGCGCCGCGGACTCTTGCAGATTGCAATCTCGACCAACGGCAATCTGCCGGCCCTGGCCGCGCGGATTCGCAAAGAATTGGATGAGCAATTCGGGCCAGAGTGGACCGACTGGGTGAAGCAGGTCGGCAAAGAGCGGCGCAAAATTCGCGGTTACAAGATGTCTCCCGAAAAGCGTCGGGAACGGCTGCTGCGACTGGCAAGCCCTCAGGCTTTTCGTTCGTTTGTCCGACAGAGCCGGAAGACCAAAACCGCCACGCCTCGGCGTCCCAAAAAACTTCGGAAGTAAATCAGGTCTTAAGGTTACCTTTGCGCGTTACTTTGAGCGTTCTCCCTGTGATTGCCATCACAGAAACGGGCCCCTGCGCCGTATACAGTTGAGATGGTGGCAGTACGCGCCTGCAGAGGAAATTATGGAAACCTCCTTAAACCAAGATCGCGCCGCATGGCTGCTGGGCCCTCCAACGGAGTGCGCTGTTGCTCAAGACGGAAACTCCCCCTGGCGGCTAGTTCTGCTGGGCGCGCCGGGAGTGGGAAAGGGAACGCAAGCTCAGTTTCTGGCTCGCCGTTTAGGGGCTTGCCATCTCTCGACCGGAGATGTGTTCCGAGCGGCAAAGGAACGGGCCGCCCGGGAGCAAACGTCGGCGATCGCAATGGCGCTTGAGTCGATGCGGCGCGGTGCGCTGGTCTCTGACTTGATCGTCTCCGATATCATTCGCGAGCGGGTCGGCTGCATTGGCTGTCGAGGAGGCTTCATCCTCGATGGTTTTCCACGAACTATCTCGCAGGCGAAGCTGCTAGAGCAGCTCTTGCATGAGAAAGAATTGTCGCTGAATGCTGTGGTCAATTTCGAGCTGCCACAGGAGGAGATTCTCGCGCGCCTCAGCGGACGTAGAACCTGCGAGCGCTGCCGGGCAACATTTCATCTTGTCTCGAAGCCGCCTCGAGCGGAAGGCGTATGCGATGAGTGCGGAGGGAGTCTGTACCAGCGGGACGATGATCGCCTGGAATCAATCACAGTTCGGCTGGACGCGTATGAGAGCAGCACCGCGCCGTTGATTGCCTTCTATCGGAACCTCGATTTGTTGGTTACGGTTTCCGCAACTGGAGCTCCGGAAGAAATTCACGCGCGCACAATGGATGCGCTGAGGGCTCGGATGCAGCCCGAGTTGTACCTCTCATAGACGCAACCGCCGGAGACGCAACCTTCTCGGCTGAGAATGCTGTCTAAGGTTCAGGAGGGAACATGCCAGCAAGAAAGAAGAGTTCATCAAGGTCTCGCGGTCGCAAATACGGACAGGCCGCAGGTAAGAGCGTAGAGAGCGCAATGCGCCGGAAGAAGAGCGGCACGCTGCGTTCGGGGAAGGGCGGCAAGGGAGGCAAGGTAAAGAGTCGCAAGCAGGCAATTGCAATTGGACTTTCGGAGGCGCGGAAAAAGGGCGCTAAGGTGCCATCGAAGAAAGCGGCTTAATCGTCCAACGGGGCCTCAAAATGTTCGTGTGGGTTGGACAAGAATGTCCGATCCACATGGTTCGTTCGCATCTGCTAGCCCGCCGCAGCCGCCGCCTTTTGCCCTATCATCACTGCGTCCTGCATCTGTTTGAATAGATCGCCTATGGCAGACGGGGAATGGGACATGAACAGAGTGTTGGTTTTGTCTTGCGATCCGATCTCCTTAATCGTATCCAGGTATTGCGTGACCAGCACCAGCATCATCACGTCTTTTGCCGTGGTGCCCTCTACGGCGGCGGAGAAGGCTTCGATCGACTGCTTCAGTCCTTCGATAATCGCTTTGCGTTGATTGGCTATGCCCTGGCCTTGCAGGGCCTTGCTTTCGGCTTCGGCTTCCGCTTGTTTCACCTTCAGGATTTTCTCAGCTTCACCACGCGCGCTGGCAGCGACCTGCTCACGTTGAGCGGCGTTGATCTCGTTCATGGCCGCTTTCACTTTTTCATCCGGCTGGATATCGGTGACCAGCGCCTGATCTATGGCGTAGCCGTAGGTCTGCATGACGTCGTCAAGGCCTTGTTTGATCGCAATGGCGATATCGGACTGCTGCAGGAAAGCATCATCGAGATTCATCTTCGGCACGTGTCCAAGAATCACGTTAAAGACGTAAGACGAAATCTGCTGCTTGGGATTGGCAAGTTTGTAAAACGCCTCGTAAACCTTCGTAGGAATCACGTGGTATTGCACTGAAACCGGAATCTTTACGAAGACGTTATCTTTAGTTTTGGTTTCGACATCAAGGGCGAGTTGCTGAACCCGCAGATCAATGCGGCCGGCAATCTGATCGAGCCATGGGAGTTTGAAATTTATCCCGGCGGTGGCCACGCACAAGAATCTGCCCATGCGTTGCACAACCACGGCTTCGGCCGTCTGAACCTGAAAGAAGCCGCTCAGAATCGTGCCTACGACGAACAGCCCCACGATCCCATAAAAAACGAACGCCATCACTTGAGAAGAATCCACCCGAACCTCCCTTTGTTTGAGAACCCAATGCGAGCAGGATTGGCGGCATGATACCGTGCGCGGAAGCGCAGCACAATTGGATTATTGGGCACTGGTTAAGCCGAGTCCCATTCCTCAGGAGGTTCAATTGGCGATTCAATATCGCCGTTGATCGACACCCTTCTGCCGATCAGTGATGGTTTTTCATCATCTGCATGTCGCACACATTCCCGGGCTATCGACCAGTCTTCTTGCGCCCGGATGACAAGAACACGGACTTTGGAGTCGGGAGGCGAAATCTCGACATCCGGTTTGGCTGATGCGTTCGCACAATCGTTTAATTCGATCCCCAGGAATGCAAGGCTGGCACAGGTCTTTAGACGAACGTCATGCGAGTTTTCCCCGATTCCAGCGCTGAACACTAAGACGTCAATTCCGCTGAGTGAAGCCGCCATTGAGCCGATTCCAGACGCCAGCCGATGAATGAAAATATCGAATGCGAGTTTGGCGCGTTCGTTGCCTTTCCGCATCGCATCGAGGACGTCGCGGACATCACTGGATAGCCCTGAAATTCCCAGCAATCCGGATTGGTGATTGAGGATGTTGTCAAGTTCAGTTGGCTTTGCCTCTTCGGTGCGGATCAAATGAGTGAGGATTCCGGGATCAATCGACCCTGAACGGGTGCCCATCATCAGGCCTTCCAATGGCGTGAAGCCCATCGTCGTGTCGATACTTTTGCCGCCGTCAATCGCGCACAGGGAACAGCCGTTGCCGAGATGACAGGTTACGATCTTCAGGTCAGAAAGATTGCGCTTCAGCATCCGCGCGGCGCGATGCGCGCAATATTCGTGATTGATTCCGTGAAATCCGAAACGCCGAATGCCTTTTTTTTCATACCAGTCGTAAGGAACTGGGTAGATGAAAGCTTCGTCCGGCATCGTGCGATGAAAACCAGTGTCGAAGACAGCAATTTGGGGAATATCCGGGAGCAGCTTCTCGATTAGTTTGATTCCTTCAAGCCCGGCTTGATTATGAAGTGGGGCGATCGCAGCGACACTTTCAATATCCTGCCTTACCTGCGATGTGATGCGGACGGGCTCCGTGAGCTTGGAGCCACCATGAACAATTCGATGTCCAACAATCTGGATTTCGTCTGGTGATTTGAGCGCGGCTGTGGGGCCAGACCATGCATGATCGAGCATCGATTCGAGTGCGGCGCGATGGACACCGGTCTTGCCTTCGCGCCGAATTTCATTGCCCGATCGACTGCTGATGTGAAGCTCTTCTTTGTCGCCATCCCATTGCAGCTTGCCCTCCCAAAGCGGCAGGACAGGGTCATCGGATGCGTCAGGCCCAAGCCCGAAAAGTGCGCTCTTCTGACTGCTGGAGCCGGAGTTAAGGACGAGGATCTTCATCAATCGAGATGCGATTTTCCTTCGTGATCCTTCGTGTCCTTGGTGGTTAATAAAGACTTGACCACTAAGGACACGAAGGTACACGAAGGAAAAACCAGAACTTATTAGATCGGCAGCATCAATATTCCCACTTCCAATTCAGAATTTCCGGCATGTCGATTCCGTGCTCGTGGATGTACTGCTTGTGCTCGACGAGCTTATTGCGGAGGATTTGTTTAAAGTGCCCACCGACCCGCTGCAGCTTGGGCACGCGATCGACTGCGTCTCCGGCGAGGTGAAAGCGGTCGAGGTCGTTCATCACCGTCATATCGAACGGCGTGCTGGTTGTGCCTTCTTCTTTGTAGCCTCGTACATGCAGGTTGTCGTGGTTGTGACGGCGATACGTCAGCCGGTGAATCAGCCACGGGTATCCGTGATAAGCAAAGATGACCGGCTTGTCGGTGGTGAACAGGGAATCGAAGTCAGCGTCAGTTAAGCCGTGCGGATGTTCGCTCGATGGCTGAATTGTCATCAGGTCGACCACATTGATGACCCGAATCTTCAGCTCGGGAAAATGCTTTCGCAATAGATCGACAGCAGCCAGTGTTTCCAGCGTAGGCACATCGCCGGCGCAGGCCATAACGAGATCCGGTTCGGCGCCGTTATCATTGCTGGCCCAATCCCAAATTCCAATTCCGTTGGTGCAATGTTCGATAGCCGACTCCATATCGAGCCACTGCAATTCGGGATGCTTGCCCGCGACGATGACGTTGACGTAGTTGCGGCTACGCAGACAATGATCGGCGACGGAGAGCAAACAGTTCGCGTCAGGAGGCAGATATACACGCACCACGTCAGCTTTTTTGTTCACGACATGGTCGATGAAACCTGGGTCCTGATGGGTGAAGCCGTTGTGATCCTGCCGCCAGACATGTGAGGTCAGCAGGTAATTCAGGGACGCAATCGGACGCCGCCACTCGATGTCGCGCGTCACTTTCAGCCACTTTGCGTGCTGGTTGAACATGGAGTCAACAATGTGAATGAAGGCTTCGTAGCAGGAAAAAAGTCCGTGGCGGCCGGTAAGCAGATAACCTTCCAGCCAACCCTGGCACATGTGCTCGCTCAGCATTTCGAGGACGCGGCCGTCGCGGGAAAGGTTTTCGTCAACCGGAAGAATCGGCTCCATCCAGTTCTTTGGCGTTGCTTCGTAGAGAGCTTCCAGACGGTTGGACGCGGTCTCATCTGGCCCGAAGACACGGAAGTTCCTGGTTTCGAGATTCAGTTTCATAACGTCGCGCAAGAAACCGCCCAGCACGCGCGTGGATTCGGCGAGGACTTCTCCGGGCCTCTTCACTTCGACCGCGTACTTGCGAAAATCCGGCATCACCAAGTCGCGTAGCAGTAGTCCGCCGTTTGCATTTGGGTTGGCGCTCATTCGGCGCTCGCCTTTGGGCGGAAGCTCGGCGAGTTCAGGAATCAACTTGCCGTGTTCATCGAACAATTCCTCGGGACGATAGCTGCGCATCCAGTCTTCAAGGACTTTCAAATGCTGTGGCTTCTGCTGGATGTCCGATACCGGCACCTGATGGGAGCGCCACGTGCCTTCCACTTGTTTACCGTCGACCATTTTGGGTCCGGTCCATCCCTTCGGACTTCGCAGCACAATCATTGGCCACTCGGGAACAGCCGAATCAGAGTTCTTCGCCGTACGAGACGTCCGCGCCTCACTTTGAATCCCGCGAATTTCTTCCGCAATGTGATCGAGTGAAGCCGCCATGAGCTGATGCATCTGCTCCGGCTCGTGGCCCTCGACGAAATATGGCTTCCAGCCATAGCCGGTGAATAGCCTCGTCAGCTCATCATCAGACATGCGGCCCATGATGGTAGGGTTCGCGATCTTGTACCCGTTCAGATGAAGAATCGGCAGCACCGCACCGTCACGCACAGGATTGAGAAATTTGTTGATGTGCCAACTAGTCGCGAGGGGCCCAGTTTCAGCCTCGCCATCGCCGACTACGCAGCAAAGGAGCAGATCAGGATTGTCGAACGCTGCGCCCGCCGCGTGCATCAATGAATATCCAAGCTCTCCACCTTCGTGAATCGAGCCGGGAGTTTCCGGCGCGTCGTGACTCGGAATTCCGCCAGGGAAAGAGAACTGCTTGAACAGCTTCTGCATGCCTGCTTCGTTCTGCTGAATATTCGGATACAGCTCGCTATATGTGCCTTCGAGATACGCATTCGCCACTATACCCGGCCCACCGTGACCGGGGCCGCAGATGTAGATCACGTTCAAGTCATACTTCTTTATCAACCGATTAAAGTGAGCGTAAATAAAGTTCAGCCCCGGCGTGGTGCCAAAATGTCCCAGCAGCCGTGGCTTGACGTGCTCCATCTTGAGCGGCTCGCGCAGCAGGGGATTGGCGAACAAGTAAATTTGTCCGACAGAAAGATAATTAGCCGCCCGCCAGTACGCATTAATTTTTGCGAGTTCGTCTTGCGAGAGGGGCGAGTGGGAAATGCCGGGAAGGGACTGCGAGAGGGTAGTCATGACAGCACCTCAAATGGCCGTGAAGTAATATGATGACTCACTCGGTCGGGTGGTGTCTTGTTCGTGCAAATAAAATATCGTTAAAAGAGAATAAGAAGTTCCACTTTCCCGAAGGGGGAAATCTCGCGATTGGAATTATCCCGCTAAAGACGGGTTGAGGCCGATCCGTTCATGGCTTCTTCGGCTTTAGTCCGCACGAGTTTGCCGCATCCCTTAAATCCAGCCCAGATGGCGAGAATTCGGCGATCTCTGGGCCGTCGGGCGTCTGGAACTCGACTCGAAACAGGTGGCTGCCGATCAGCTCTCGCGTGGTGCCCTTGTCCATGGCAAGAAAGTGTCCCCGGATCCAGTTCCAGCTGTGCTCACTGTGGCTGTCGTCCACCCGCACTCTGACCCGCATTTGTGGCTGTCCCCAGAACCCGGGCCAGTTTGGCCGTGAGAGCCTGGTGCCAGGATGGAAATCAGCCAAATCCAGTTTGCCGTCGGTGCAGTAAAGGACGACCTTGGCTTGATAGTCACTGTTTGGCGCGTTATCAGCTGGCAGCTCGAAGCGGGTTCGATGCTTTGCGGTCATGCGGTCCTCGGCGGTTTGTTTGGTCCAATTACCGCCTGCACTGGCTGCGTTCCCGCCGTAACCCTGCGGCTCCTCCGAAGGATTCTGGCCCCAGGCGGTAGCTTGCGCCAGCCCCAACACCAGAAGCCCTGCTACAACCCCTTGCAGCACTTGTCCGCCAAATCTATTCCAGCCTTTGAACGTTCTCATGAGGATCAGCTCACTCTCCACGATTAGAGACAATGCACCAATAGACTCTTCAACTTTAACCCGAAAGCACAGGAAAGTTGCGCTTCTGCGCCTGGCTGGATAAAAGTCGTTAACCACCGACACTTCATAACTATCCGGAACAAACCTGGCTTCGCTCCCGTACTCACTCGGGGAGGGTCATGTTCATATGATGGAAGCTGCGCCATCAATGCAGCCAACGTTTATTCGTCGCCTGTTTTATCGTGACTCCGAGCTCCGGGCCGGTTGGCGCCTGATGATTTTCCTGGCCATGGTTATCGGCTTGACCAGCGCTGGCAATCTAATCCTGAGCCACTTTCTGCCCGACACGAACTCTGTTCCCAGGTTTGTCGTGCGCGAAATAATGGACTTTCTCATCTTCCTGATCGCCAGCGCGATCATGGGCAAGATTGAGCGGCGTAGCATTGGCGACTATGGTTTGCCGCGGCGCGGTACGTTCGGAATGCAATTCTGGCAGGGAATTGGGCTCGGCTTCGGCGCCATTACTGTTCTGCTGCTGGGGATGCGCTCATTCGGAGTGTTTCATTTTCAAGGAATTGCGCTGCATGGCGTGGACGTTTGGAGATGGGCCTTAATCTACGCCGCCCTCTTCGTTCTGGTTGGCCTCCGTGAAGAGTTTCGTTCCCGTGGCTACGCATTGTTCACACTTTCCGCCGGCATTGGGTTTTGGCCTGCAGCAATTATCGCCTCAGCACTGTTTGGCTTCGGCCATCGTGGAAACTCGGGAGAGGACTGGATCGGTCTGTTCAACGTCGGTTTGTTTGGCATGCTGGCCTGCTTACTGCTACGACGGACGGGTAACCTGTGGATGCCCATCGGTATCCATACTGCCTTCGACTGGGGCGAGACCTACTTCTACGGGGTTGCCGACAGCGGTCAAACCCTTCCCGGTCATCTTCTGAACTCGAGCTCTAACGGCTTAGCTTGGCTCTCGGGCGGCTCTGTGGGGCCGGAAGGCAGCGTGCTTTGCATTGCGCTGCTGGTTATTCTGATTTTGGCTTGTGCCGCGCTGTTCCCGCAGGTCAGATATCCTAATTTTCGCGTCGCGAGCGATTGAGTTCAGAAGCAGTGGCTGTCGCTCCTCGCTGAAACAGCAACGTTGAAACAGCAACCTGCAAGCGTGTATAAAGAATTCAGGCAGAAGCCGTCGAGCAGTGTCGTCGACAACCGTTTGAATCCTGTAACTACGCTTGTTTTCATCCGATTGGCAACGTAACTTCGACCGCTGCTTTCAGACCCTGAGTTTGACCAACCTGCGGAAGTGGTGGAATTGGCAGACACACCATCTTGAGGGGGTGGCGCCGAAAGGCATGGGGGTTCAAGTCCCCCCTTCCGCACCATAAATCAATATCAACCGGTAACAGCTGACGACTGTCTAGTACAATATCTTTTACTTCCTATGTCCATTTTCATCACCGTCATTCACGTTTTCGTTTGTTTATTCCTCATCATTGTCGTGCTGCTGCAGAGCGGGCAGAGCGGCGATATTGCCGCGGCTTTCGGAGGGATGGGCAGCCAGACCGCGTTCGGTCCACGGGGCGCAGCCACCATACTGACCAAGGCGACCACCTGGTGCGCGATCATTTTTATGCTGACCTCGATTACACTCTCGGTCACCGCGTCGCGGAAGACCAGCAACGGTTCAGTGCTGCAAAACTACAAGTCGCCGACCACCAACAACCAGCCGGCAAAACCCGCGCAGCCACAGAAGTAATCATCAGCAGGTTCTTGTGAGCATGTCGCTAAATGCTGACGGCACCGTTCTTCTTCTATGATCCACGAGATCCTTCCCGTCGGCCCGCTTCAGTGCAACTGCTCGATCGTCGGTGACGAGGCCTCGCGGGAAGCGATGGTCATCGATCCCGGAGACGATATCGCCGACGTCCTCGCTCTCATTCAGAAACACAATCTTCAGGTCAAGCAGATCGTCGTCACCCATGCGCACATAGACCATGTAGGTGGGGCGATGAAACTGCGCGCCGCCACAGGCGCTCCCATTCTGCTCAATCAGAACGATTACACGCTGCTCAGGATGCTCGACGTGCAGGCGGCCTGGATAGGGGTGCCTTCGCCGGGAAACGTCGACATAGATCACAGCATTAGCGAATTGGACAAAGTGCAAGCGGGCTCACTCGTCGCCCAGGTGATGCAGACCCCAGGGCACACCGAGGGTAGCATCTGCCTTTATTTCCCTGCGCAGAAGAAACTTATCGCCGGAGACACGCTTTTCGCCGGTAGCATTGGCCGTACCGATCTTCCCGGTGGCTCCTTTGAAAAAATCATTTCCTCAATCCACGAGAAGCTGCTTACTCTGCCAGATGAGACCATCGTGGTGCCCGGACACGGCCCGCTCACGAGTATTGGTGAAGAGCGCGACTCTAATCCTTTCCTGCAGAAATCCTGAAGGCCAGGCCGGTTTCCACGCTGTCTAGCAGTTCGCATCTGCGTTGCTACCTTTCCAGCTCACGTTTAAACTTATAGGACTAGGAGAACCCATGCTGGTAGTAATGCAGGCGCACGCCACGGCGGAAGATGTCCGCGCGGTCTGCGAGAAGATTGAATCGCTTGGATACAGAGCCCACCCGCTTCCCGGCGCAGAGCGCACTGCCATCGGCATCACTGGCAACAAAGGCGAGATTGAACCCGGCACTCTCGAAGAAATGCCCGGTGTTCGCGAGCTTATCCGCGTCACCAAGCCATACAAGCTGGTCAGTCGCGACATCAAGCAAGACAACACGGTCATTTCCTTCCCCGGAACCGATGCCACCTTCGGAGGCACTGGCCTCGCCATTGTGGCCGGACCCTGTGCCATCGAGAGCCGTGAGCAGGCATTCGCAGTCGCCGAGCGCGTGCATCGCTCGGGAGCGCAATTCTTTCGCGGAGGTGCTTACAAGCCGCGCACTTCGCCATATTCGTTTCAGGGTCTTGAGGAAGAGGCCCTGCGAATTATGGCTGAAATCCGTGAACAATTCGGCCTCAAGATCGTGACCGAAGCCATCGACAACGAATCTCTGGAGCTGGTTGACGAATACGCGGACGTTATTCAGATCGGGGCCCGCAACATGCAGAATTTTTCGTTGCTAAAGCATGCCGGGCGCGCGCGTAAGCCGGTCCTGCTAAAACGCGGTATGTCGGCCACGCTCGAAGAATTTCTCATGGCCGCCGAATATGTGATGAGCGAAGGGAACTATCAGGTGATCTTGTGTGAGCGCGGCGTGCGTACTTTTGCCGACCACACCCGCAACACGCTCGACCTCAGCCTGATTCCTGCAGTACAGCGGCTCAGTCATTTGCCGATTCTCGTCGATCCCAGCCACGGCACTGGCAAGCGCAACAAAGTGACTCCGCTTTCTCGCGCTTCGGTTGCGGTGGGAGCAGACGGCCTGTTGATCGAAGTGCACTGCGACCCGGACAAAGCGTTGTCTGACGGCATGCAATCGCTTTATCCCGACCAGTTCGATGAACTGATGACGCAAGTCCGGCAGATTGCCGCGGTGGTGGGAAGAACGGTGCCAGGAATTGGCCAACACGCAGTCGCTTCGAACAGGGTGTGAAAGTCCTTTGACCTGAACCTGATCTGACCTTCAAACGGAGATTTCGATGAACTGTCGAACGCTGCTTGCGATCTCTGCTCTGCTCTTTGCCGTCGTCCTGAACGGCACCGCCGAGGAAGCGTCGAAACCTGCTTGTCCCGCTATTACTATTTTCGGCAGAGGCGAAAACAAGGATGTCAATCAATACGTGCAGACAATAGTCGGAACTGTCAGACAGAGTTGGAATTCCCAGCCTTCCGAGTCAAAGGATGGGCTCCCGGGCAAGGCGTGGTCTGCACTGACCGAATTTACTATCTTGCGGAGTGGAGAAGTTCAGGACATAAGAGTGGTGCAACCCTCGGGGGACAAGTTCGTGGACGAAGCAGCGATCGACTCGATTCGTCGCAGCGCGCCCCTTGCTACGCTTCCGTCCCAAGTGACAGCAGAATGCGTGACTGTGAATCTCGGATTTTCCTTCTTTCCGGGTCGCGACATTGTAATCGCAGCGGGAGGCGTGTATCGAGTAGGTGGTGGTGTCAGTGCGCCGAAGGCCATCTTGGCTCCAGATCCGGCGTATACGAAAGAAGCTCAGAAGGCCAATTATCAAGGGGTCTGTGTGCTTGCCTTGATTGTCGGGGTGGACGGGAATCCGCGTGACATTAGGGTAGTTCGTCCTTTGGGTAAGGGGCTGGACGAAAAGGCTATCGAGGCCGTGAAACAGTGGAAATTCGAACCGGCTATGAAGGACGGGAAGCCTGTCGCAGTGGCCATAAATGTACAAGTGACATTTCGTCTTTATTGATCCCCCGTGGATGACCACCCCTTCCACTTTTCTCCGCCCCTTCTCCCGCTTAATCACCATCACTCTTCTCGGCAAGCAGGTTGAGGTTCCGGAAAACAATGTCCTGCTGCGCTGTCTGCAATATCTCGCTCCCGAGGTCATCTCCTACGGACGCTTCTGCTGGAACGAGGATTGCCAATACTGCCGCGTGGTTTACGATTTGGGCGAAGGGACGAAAGAACGCGCGGCGATCTCCTGCAAACCGATGGTCGACCAAGGCATGCACGTAAAACAAGTGAAGCCACTACTCGGCCCGGCGGCTCGCAGTGGTCGTCGCTACCCCCAATTTTCTTAGCCGGTCCTTGGCCTGTATCGCCTCATTGGTCCGCGGATAGCGCTGGACTACGTGACGCAACGCCGTGATTCCCGCATCTTTTTGCCCGGTTTCAAGCAGTGCGAAACCTTTTTTCAATTCAGCCGACGCGGCCTTGGTGCCGTCAGGAAAAGTCTGCAGAACCTGGTCATATCCTTTGATCGCCTGCGGATAATTAGCTGCATGGAAATCGAGTTCCGCCAGGTAAAAATACGCATTTCCAGCTAAGTCTGTATTCGGATAATTCTTGATGTAATCGCCGAATTCCTGCCTGGCCAAGTCCGTGTTTCCGCCGTTGTAGTCGCGCAAGGCATTGTTGTAGAGAACATCCGGAGCTTGGACACTCAACTGCTTCTGCTGGTCTTGCACTTGTTGGTTGGCTTGAGCGGCCAATGACTGCTGCGCGGACTGCATATCTTCGAGCTGCTTTGTGACTTTGCCAAGCCGCGCCTTCAATTCGTCCAGGCTGTCGTTCAAAGCCTGCAGCTGCCCGGAGAGCTGGTCCACATGATTATTGGTATCGCTCTGCTGCTTCTGCAGGTTGACTTGTATGTTGGTAATGGCGCCCGTCACCTTGTTGATGCTGTCGGTGTTCTGGTCCATCAGGTTCTTGATCACGCCCATGCGCTCGTCGAGCGATTGCTTCAGATTCGTGATCTGGTCCTGCAACTGCTGCACCTGTGTCTGCAGCTCAACCAGTTCGCGATTCACCGCCAATGCCGGTGTGCTCGCGATCAGGCCTGCGGCCACGACAAACAAGCAAACGCGCGTGCGAAGATTTTTCATGTTAAGTCCTATGTTTACTCTCATTCTCGAGTATCTAAGATGGCGAAAGGTGGCTTCTCGTAAGTGCAACAGAAGCATTGCTCTAGGTCAAGTTTACCGCAGGGCAGATGGTTGGTGATCTTGATGCCTGGGCATATTCCCGCGAGTGACCGGGAGAGCGCCGTTTGATGGCCGCGCGGCAGCTTTATTTAATGTCCTTCATGGCCATCAACGATCCGTAATCTTTCCCCGACGACTCGACGGCGCGGCAAACGACTCCCTGGAAGGCGTCACGCAACTCCGGAAACTTGGTGACCAGCGCTTTCATCACGTTCATGTTTTCCTGAAAAGTCTGGCCGCTATTGGAGACGTCGGCCGCCTGATACTTCACCACCACATCCAGATCGTCTTGCACGACGAGCGGGAAAATTGTAGTCAGTTTGTATATCTTGCCGTTTGCAGCGGTCACATCCACAGTGTTTCCGTTCAGTGGAAGATCGGAGGGCTTCACGCTCTGCGCCTCATCGTAAAGCTTGTCGGTGCTTTGGGTGTACATGAACGGCACCGGCATGGCCAAGTCGCGGCCCTGCACAAAATATAGCCAGGCATTGTGCATCTGGCCTTTCGCCTTGAATGCGCGAGCACGCTCCAGGAACCAGTTGCCGTCGTGTCCTAAAATCTGTGCAGGCCGCAGGAAGAAGCCTCCTATCTTCCAATCTGTCCCCTGCTGTTGCAGAACGAAGGCCAGCGTGTAAGCCGACTTCTGCGTGGGAACATCGGCAATCACGATTCCATAACTTCCGGGAGGCAGGTTCGGGATGCTGAACTCGGCGCTGTTCTTGGTCTGACCATTGGCGCCAAATACGCCGCACAGAAATTCGGCCTTAGGCAACGGCGCGGTTCCTTCCGCTTTTAGCAGAAAAGGATCCCGCACGGTGGCGTGCGCGCCCGCAAGACCCGACTGATTTTCTTTGACCGTCTCCTCAATCCCTGCGAAGTTGCTGGCAACCGACGGAATGGAGTTTTGTTTTAGCGAAGCTGTGTCCCCTGCCACCACCGCGTGGAAATAGTGGTCCGCAGCGGCTTTCAAGGCTGAGCGCGTGGCTGCATCCATGTCGTCGGAGGTAAAGCAGGTTTGGGCGAAAGCGCTGATGCTGAACATTAGAACGCTGGTTGCTAAGCCCGCGAACCTACAGAGACGAGACATTTTCATGCGATAATTTCCCCGCTCCAGCCTCACGGGAGGAACCAGAGTTTTAGATGCGAGTTCCTGCCCAGGCGCTCAATCCGGCCCAGAATAACAGGTTCGGCAGAAATCGACAGTCCATTACAAGTTGTGAATCTGCTTTGCCTTCTATCGCATAAGTGTAGCTCCCGTCTGCGGTAAACCAACCAGTTCTGCATAGGTTTCATCCAAAATCGTTTAAAGAAGGACAATCAATGTTTCGCAGACTATGTGTCGCTGGTTTCGCAGCCGCTTCGATTGCCGCACTCAGCGGTTGCCATGGACTGGTCCCCGGGTTTGATCAGGTGAGCGTCACAACCGCCGGTGGAGGCACAGGCGCGGTCACCAGCGCCCCTGCTGGCATCGATTGCTCCTCTACCGGAGGCACCTGTCAGGCTGCATTCAACGGCACCCCTCAGGTCACATTGACTGCCGCGCCGGCCCCGGGATTCGGATTCGGTGGGTGGAGTGGTTGCGAGTCTGCAAGCGGAACCAGTTGCACAGTATCCGGAGCCGCCAACGTTACTGCGACATTTACGGCCAGCCTACAAAGTGTCAATCACATCATCTTTTTGGCGCAGGAGAACCGCTCGTTTGACAGCTACTTTGGTGCATTGCGCCAATACTGGCAGCAAAACGGAATTCCCGACCAGGCATTCGATGGTCTCCCGCAATTCAATCCACCCGGCGACCCCAACGCGGGGCCTGCGCCGTCGAATCCAGGTTGCGATCCCGCATCGCCATACCCGGTTCTTTTTTGCCAGATAAATCCTGCCAGCCCTGCCGTTCCCTCGTTCCATTATCAAAGTCTGTGTGTAGAGAACCCGAGCCCCTCGTGGGGAGAAAGTCATCGCGATTGGAATGTGAACGACCCCGTCTCTCCCGATGCTCTGCTGAACGGGTTTGTGGATACCGCCGCCAATGACGCAAGGCAGCATACCGATAGCCAGCAACAACCCGCCCCGTTCTTTGACACTAACGGCGTGCGCGCGATGGGATACTACGACGGCACTGACCTAAATTATTACTACGCTCTGGCGAGCGCCTTTTCCACTTCCGACAGGTGGTTTTCTCCGGTAATGACGCGGACTCCACCGAACCGAGAATACTTAATTGCGGGCACTTCGCACGGCTACGCTTATCAGAGGGGCGCGAATTCCTCCGACAGCGCTCTGATTCCTTCGAAGACAATTTTTGAGGCACTCCAGAATCACAATCCGCCGATCTCCTGGAAGATTTACGTTGATCCGCAAGGAACCCCCTGCGAGGCCAATCCTACTGACGTTGCGTGTCTGGTAAGCCGCAGCTATATCCACGATTTTCAATTCGGTGCCACCATCAAGAACAATCCCAGTGCCTATACGCAAAACATCGTTCCTATTTCTCAGTTTTACGCCGACGCTATGAATGGCACTTTGCCCCAGGTCGCTCAGATCGAACCGGCTTCGGACGCGGGCCTCGACGAACACCCCGAAGATAATGATCCTGCGCCCGGGCAGCCCGCCTGCTGCACCATACAAGCCGGCGCGAATTTCGTTTCAACTCTGATTAATGCAGTGATGTGCGGCCAGAACAGTCCGCCCTCGAACCCTTGCACGCCGGGCCCCAGCTGGCAGGATTCCGTTTTTATTCTCACTTTTGACGAGTTCGGCGGTTTTTACGATCACGTGGTCCCGCAGCCCATGCCGAGTCCCGATGGCATCCCGCCTGTAGACCTTTTCCCCAACGATCCGTGTTTTGGAAATCCCAACGCTGGTCCGGCTTGTGATTTCAACCACACCGGCTATCGCGTGCCACTAGTGGTTGTTTCACCATTCGCCAAGAAGAACTTCGTCTCCACACAAGTGCGGGATTACACGGCCATCCTGAAGCTGATTGAAACCAGATTTAATCTTTCAGCACTGACAAAGCGCGATGCAGCCCAGGTGGGCATGGACGACCCCACAACCGGCTTCTTCGATTTCATCAATGGTCCGTGGAAAATCCCACCGACTAATTTGCCCGCGCAGACTGTACTGCCGCAGTCCGCGTGCTTCGTAGACCCGCCGCCCACTTCGCCCTAATTTTCTTGCTCGGTGCGTGGTTTTGATTTGCCGGGTATGGCTGCTGGGTTTTCGTGGGTGCGTTCGCGGAAGCCGCCCTTCATTCCAGTTCCCAGGGTGATACTGGATTCTCCAAACTTATCGCGAACGCGGTCAGCTGCCGATAAAGCATGCTGCCACTTCGCACGCGATTGATCTTCCAGCAAATCGCCTTGCACGGCCTGCTCGGTAAAGGAAGACGCTTGTACCCCCAGCAGCCTGATTTCCGCGCCTTTACGCCAGTTTGTATGGAACAGGCGATGAATTTCGCGAAAGATTTCGTTGTCGAGTTGGGTTGGCGAATCCAGGCTATGCGCGCGGGTAATGGTTGAGAAATCCTTGTAGCGCAGCTTGAGTTGCAGGGTGCGTGCGTGGAATTGCTGTTCGCGCAGCCTCCGTCCCACCATCTCCGATAACCGCATCAGCGTGGCTTCAATCTGCTCCAGGTTTGCGGTGTCCTCGTTATACGTGTGTTCGTGGCTGATAGATTTCGCATTTTCCGTTTCGCCGATCACCCCGTCGAACCAGCTACCTGCGTCCTCACCTCGGGCCTTTCCTGCGAGCGCGAGTCCCCATTTGCCGAGATGTTGTTCGAGAAAAGAATCGTCGAGTTTTGCAGCATCACCCACCGACAGGATCCCGAGCGTGTGCAGCTTCTGTTCTGTAACTTTGCCGACTCCTGGTATGTCGCGCACATCAAGCGGCGCCAGAAATCTCGCTTCCTGACCCGGGATGACGTAAAGAACGCCGTGCGGCTTGGCTTTTCCCGAGCACACTTTTGCAACCAGGCGCGAGGTCCCGATTCCAATCGAGCAATTGAGCTGGGTTTCAGCCTTCATCTTCTGATGAAGCTTGTGCGCGGCCAGCAGTGGCGGCCCGTGCAGGCGTTCGGTCCCGGTCATGTCGAGGTAAGCTTCGTCGATCGAGACCATCTCAACCTGCGGGGAAAAAGATTGCAGGACGCCATGCACTCTCTCCGAGCAGGCGCGATACCGGTCGGGATGGCCGTCCACGAAGATTGCATTCGGGCAGAGCTTGGCGGCGGTACGCAGCGGCATGGCCGAATGCACGCCGAACTTCCTTGCTTCGTAAGAGGCGGCGGAGACTACTCCACGCTCATCGCGCTGGCCTCCAACCACGACTGGCTTGCCTTTGAGTGATGGGTCGAAGAGTTCCTCGACCGAGACAAAGAACGCGTCCATGTCAACGTGGAAGACGGTTCTGTGAGGGATGTGGTGCATGTATTTGCGCGGGTAATGGTCGCGCCCCCGCGACCGATCACTCAAACCAGAATGGGTTGCGCGTGCATTTGCTTTACCCGTTCATATAAGCGAATGTACTCCCGCGCGGCAATACGCCAGGAGAAATCTTTACTCATGCCGTTGCGCATCAGTTTCTGCCAGGATGTCGGATCACGGTACACCTCAAACGCCTGATGCACTGCCCGCAGCAGCGCGTCTCCGGTGTATTCCTGGAACTTGAACCCGGTGCCTTTTTTCGTGCGTGGGTCCCATGGATCGACGGTGTCGTCCAGGCCGCCGGTGGCGCGCACAATCGGGACAGTTCCGTATTTCAGACTGTATAGCTGGCTCAAGCCACTGGGCTCATAGTGCGACGGCATTAGGAACATGTCCGCGCCCGCCTCAACCTTGTGCGCAAGCGCGTTGTCGTAAGCGATCTTGACCGCAATTTTTTCAGGAAGTCGACGGACCAAACGAATGAACATTTCTTCGTAGAGTCTGTCCCCGCGCCCGAGCACAGTAAATAAAACATTCTCCAGCGAGAGCCGGTCGATGATCTGGCCGATCAGATCAAAGCCCTTCTGCGCCGCGAACCGCGAAACCATGCCGATTACCGGCAAAGTTTCGTCCGCATCCTGGAGCCCAAAGCTCGCCAGCAGGTCACGCTTGCATTGCTGTTTGGCGCTAAGGTCTTCCGAGTTGTAATGTGCAGCGATGTACTTGTCGGTCTCCGGATTCCACTCCTCGTAATCGACGCCGTTGAGGATTCCAACGACGTCCTGGGCCCGGTCTTTCAACACGCCCTCAAGGCCAAATCCGAATTCGGTGGTTTGGATTTCCTGGCTATATCTTCGGCTCACGGTGGTAATCAAATCCGAATAGACCAGCGCCCCTTTGAGGAAGTTCACGTTGCCAAAAAATTCCATTTTGCTGATGGTGAACAAGTCCCACGGCAGCGTAAGCAGAGGCAAAATTTCAGGAGGAAACAGGCCTTGGTACCCGATGTTGTGAATCGTGAACACAGCTCCCACATTGTGGAATGCCGGGTCCTCGACGTACTGAGTTCGTAACAGCACTGGCACCAGGGCCGATTGCCAATCGTGGCAATGAAAAATGTCCGGGACCCCCAGAACTTTTGATCCCTCAAGCACCGCGCGGCAAAAGAGCGCAAACCGTTCGGCATTATCGGGAAAATCGCCAGAGGCAGTTCCATACAAGCCCTCGCGATCGAAGAACGGAGGATAATCGACGAAGTAGAACTGCACTCCTGGATATCCCGCGCCCGAAAGAATCGAACAGAAACGATATTGGTCGTCAAACGGCACCGTGACGCTTTGCACCACCGTCTGCTCTTGCGGAATCCGTGTCGAGCGGTATCGAGGAATGTAGACGCTGACCTGATGTCCGGCAGCTGCGAGCGCCAGCGGCAAGGCGCCAACAACGTCTGCTAAGCCGCCAGTCTTTGAAAATGGAACGCACTCGGAAGCGACGAACGCGATGTGCATGAGCGGAGGACGAAAACCAGCATCGGTGCTGGCCGCGATATTATATGTGCGACGACGTGCAGCTAGCCGTGCGTCTTAAGTTTAATTGCCGAGACGAACGAGGGTCAATGAAGGCATCAAAAGCCCGTGTTCCCCAGAGAAAGCCGAAACTCGGGCAGCACTTCCTGCAGGACGCCTCCGTTGGTGCGCGAATTGTAGAAGCCCTCGGAGACCTCTCGCAAAGCACGGTCCTCGAGATCGGCCCCGGTCGTGGGGCGATAACCTCCATGCTGGTGCGCAGAGCCCGCCGGGTGATCGCGGTTGAAACTGATCGTGTGCTGGCCGCCCAGCTTCGAATGAATTTCTCGCTCACGCCCAACATCGAAATCATCGAGGGCGACATTCTGGCGATCGACATTGACACTTTATTCGGTCCCAAACCCGGCAGCACCCGCCCGGGGATGGATCCGGAACCCGAACGTGTGCGAGTCGTCGGCAACCTGCCGTACTTCATCACATCGGACATTCTTCTGCGTTTATTCGAGTACAGAAAGTATTTTGAAAGCATTGTTTTGATGGTGCAGAAGGAAGTTGGAGACCGTCTGGCGGCACGCCCTGGATCGAAGGAGTACGGTCTGCTCTCCGCGACCGCCCAGTTGTACTCGCGAATCGAAAAGCTATTCACCGTGCCGCCCGACGCGTTCTCGCCGCCGCCAAAGGTAAATTCCGCAGTGGTTCGGCTCGTGCTCTCTCCGCGTCTGGAGAGCTTAGGCGTGGACGAGGCCGAGTTCATCCAGTTCCTGAAGCTTTCGTTTGGACAGAAAAGAAAGACGCTTTGGAACAATCTCAAGACCCGATACGCATCCGGAGATCTCACGCGAGCCATGCAGCGCGCCAGAATCAAACCTACGATACGCGCCGAAACACTGTCGCTCGAGCAGAACGCCGCCTTGTTTCGTGCGTTGGGCGAGTCCGTTCCGCAGCGCGCCTGAGGAGGATTATGCTGCGCCAGCCAGCCGTTGCCGGCCGCTTCTATCCGGCTGATCCGGCGGTGCTGCATGCGGATGTGAACAAGTATTTGTCGCCGCCCCAAACGCGAATTCAAGCGAGCGCCTGTGTGGTGCCGCACGCGGGTTATATATATTCCGGGGAGGTTGCGGGCGCAGTGTTCTCTCGCATCGAAATTCCTGACCGCTGCATTGTGCTTTGCCCCAACCACACCGGCCGCGGACATCCCCTCGCTTTGATGGACGAAGGTGAGTGGAAGACACCCTTGGGGAATGTCATCATCGATTCGGAGTTGGCCGCTCAGCTTCTGGATGCTTTTCCCGCGCTGGTAGTCGATTCAGATGCTCATCAGTCCGAGCACGCCATTGAAGTTGAACTGCCGTTTCTGCAGGTGCTGCGGCCGGATGTGAGGTTCGTTCCGATTGCAGTCGGGACTTCGCGGCTGATGTTGCTGGAGGGGTTAGGCAACAGCATCGCAAACGTAATTGAAGGAAGCGCTCGTTCGCGGCGCGGAATTCTGATCATCGCTTCCAGCGACATGAATCATTACGAGGACGACGCCACCACTCGCGTGAAAGACCGCAGGGCGATTGACAGAATTCTCGCGCTCGATCCTCATCGCCTGCATGAAACCGTTCTCAACGAGAGCATCAGCATGTGCGGCTTTGGTCCCGCGGTGGCGATGCTGACGGCTGCAAAACGGCTCGGCGCCATGCATGCAGAACTGGTGCAGTACGCCACTTCGGCAGAGGTCTCCGGCGACTACGACACGGTCGTTGGTTATGCAGGAATCGTGGTTACGTGAGCGTGCTCGGGGTTTGCACAGAGATTACTTCGGCTCGGCTCTTAACAATCTAAGAGCCCGGGCGCGCGCAACGTTCATTACCGACTGGTCATTCGCAATTTCCGTCAGCACCGGCGCAATCGCCTGCACATCCCCCAAGCTGTCGTCGTGCCGCAGCTCTTCCATTCGCTTCAAGTCTTCTTCGATCGCCGTCTTCTGGTATTTATGGAAAAAGCCAAGCCGCCGCCCGAATTCCAGCGTTTGCGAAAGGGCCTGAAAAAGCGCGGTGATCTGCTCGATCGGGACACTGGGCGAATAGTTGTAAGTCGCTTGCCCATCGTGCTGTCCGTCTTTGTAGGTCAGTGTCTTGGCGCCTGTATTCGCGATGTTCTTGCGGCCTGAATCCACTTTGCCTGAAAAGTAATGCGCACGCTGCGCCAACTCGAAAATCTGGTCGCGCACCCGGTCCGAAAGCCTGAAATCGAGCGCCGGATCAGCGGGAGCGGAGCTTGCTGGCCAGCCACCCGAGGGCGTATTGCCTAGCTGGCCGTTAGAAACATAGGTTCCGTGCCCGTCACGGCCCACGGAAATCTCATAGTGACTGGGATTGGCTCCGGGAAAATCCAGCGTGAAACTCACTTTGGGTAATGGCTGCGGATCTTGTGCTGCGTAAGCTTCGTGAGCCCATATGCAGATCGTGCTTGTGCATGCAATCAGCAGCACAACTCTGACCGCGGCGCGTGCGAACATGCACCTATTATGCCAAAAGCTGGGTGCAGGCAGGCTTCAGCTTCTCCAATCCCGCAGCGCGGTACGGGCCGCATGATAGCCGCACATTCCATGCACGCCACCCCCGGGAGGAGTCGATGCGGAGCAAATGTAAATTTTTTGCCTACTGCTTCCGACGGTTGCAGTCCGATAGTGCCGCCAGGTAGGTCGAAATAGGAAATTGCGGATATCGAAGACGCCGCCCTGAATGTCCCCGCCGACGAGGTTAGAGTCCATGTGCTCCAGATCTGCGGGAGCAAATACCCGACGTGCCAGTACGCACTCGTGGAACCCCGGAGCGAAGCGCTCGATCTGCGCCTCGATGCGCGTGAGCATATCCACCGTAGAACCGTTTGGGACATGACAGTAAGCCCACGCGGTGTGCTTGCCAGCGGCCGCACGCGTTTCATCGAACAAGCTGGGTTGGGCCAGAATAATGAAAGGGCGCTCGGCGTGCCGTCCCTCGCTCGCGGCTTTTTCGGATGCGAAAATTTCGTCAAAGCTTCCCCCGACGTGCACAGTCGCAGCTCGTGCGCACTCATGCGCTTTCCAGGGAATCGGCGCGGAGAGTGCGTAGTCGACTTTGAACGCGCCCGGCCCATACCTGTACCCCTGCAATTGGCGCGCGTAAGCTCGCGAAAAACGGTTACGCCCCATATGCAGAAGTTGGCGTGGCGTGACGTCGCACAGAATCAGGTCCCGATCTGAGAGCGAATCGAGATTCTCGACCCGCGATGAAGTCTTCACGTTCCCGCCGAGCTTCTCCAGATAGCCAATCAAAGCCCGGGTGAGCGATTGTGATCCGCCACGTGGAATTGGCCAGCCAACCACGTGTGCAGGAATAGCCATCATCAGGCCGAATGACCCGGTTATGGGTTGGTCAAGGCCGAGAAATGAATGTGCCGCCATTCCGGCGAAAAGTGCCTGCGTGCGCTGGTTATGAAAGCGATGCGCAATTGTTCGTGCCGATGCCGGTGCAGAAAAACCGAAGCGCGCCATCAGCCACGGATGTTTAGGAATCGACGGCATGGGACTGAGAACATCCGGCGCGAACTCTGTCCAGTGCTCAACGAATGGCTGGACCATCTTGCGCCAGGCGCGCCCGTCTTCGCCAAGTGCCAAGACTGCCTCCGTCAAGTCGCGCTCGAGTACTACCGCGGTTCCGTCGTCGAAGGGATGTGCAAGCGGCGCAGGAGAGTGGATCCATTCCAATCCGAAGTCGCTGAGGGGCAGGGAAGAGAAGAACGGAGATCCAGCTCCCAGCGGATGTACGGCGGACCCAAAGTCGTGCAGAAATCCGGGAAGCGTAAGCGCCATGGTTCGGGCCGCTCCGCCCGGGATGGCCTCAGCCTCTAAGACCTCGACCTGGAGTCCGGCCTGCGCGAGCATGATCGCTGCCGCCAGCCCATTTGGGCCGGAGCCAACCACGTAGGCATTTCTGTTCGGACCGGTCATCGTCAATCAATTGTGTACTGGATCTGAGCTTTGCTTATTGCCGCGGCGCGACATTGGGCCATTCAATCACTTTGATGTTTCCATCAGCTTCGCGCGTCAGAGTTGGCGCGTACAAGCCAAGGTACTCGCGACGCCACCAATTCCCGGTCGCGCGCTTTTCCGCCGGAGTTGTGAACCAGTATTGCCAAAGCACTGCCCGGACCTGCTGCGGCGACCGGCTGGAAAACGGATTGCCTGCGAACAACGAGAGTACATCTTTATCGTTCGTCAGCAGACGTACTTCTGTGTTGGGAACGATCGGCGACTCCCGCCACGAACTCAAGGACGCAAACCACAAGTTCCAATCGAACCGCGGCTGGTAGGGCGCATAGATCCGCGGCGCTTCATTCAGCGCTTGCGGCTTGTAGCGGAACGGATACGCGGTCCAGTTCTGGCCGTCAAACGAACCCTGAAATTCGATTTCGTAACGCCCTTGAGTCATGACCGCGAAAAGCCCGTATTGATTGGCAATTCGGAACGGTTCAAGCGCGACTATCGGCGAAGTCGGTAGTGGCACCCGGGCGAACATCAGTATTAATTCCGCTGTGGTTGCGTAAAACATCCATGTCAGCACCACCGCACTCAACGCGAGCTTGATCGCGCGCCAGTGGTGCGACACGTGCTCACGCCAAGCCGCCACCGGAACATTTCCTGAAGATGCCACTGTCGCCTCTGGAAGAACGCCGGTGCTTTCCCGCTGGGCCGCAAGCGCAAGGTCGCCACCGCCCCGAGCAATCACTTGCACTTGCCGCTTCCAGCTACTCGGCAGTCCGCGTGCGATGAAACGGTCATCCAGCAGCAAGATGCCCATGACCAGCACCAGATAGTTGAGAAACGCATAATTGGCGGTCAGGATTACCACGGCCTGCCAGATCGTGACGAGGAAGAATAAAACGATTCTCCAGCGCCGGGGAAAGAACATCATCCAGATCAATCCGAGTTCCATGACCAATGTTGCGCCGACGGTGAAGGCGTGAAACTTGTGCGGCAGTTGTTGCACGTACCAGCCGATCCAGGTTGGCAAAGGACCGTTCTGGTAGTAATCGTCCATAGCGGTGAAGTGTCGCCATTCGAGATCTCCACTCAACAATTTAACCGCGCCAGATTGAAAGTAGATTCGGAACCATTCCCATTGCAGCAGGAACAGGGTGAATCGCGACGGAGGGTGCAGTTGGCCCAACCCAGGCAAAAATCCTGGTGGCACGAAGAACAACGAAATGAAGCCCGCTTCGAGCAGCATTCCATCTGACTGGTAACTCGAAAAATCCTGCGCCCCGCCAATGAACGAAAGAAAGCAGACAAAGCAAATTGCCAGCATGCCCCGTGGCCAGACATTTAAGACCAACGCGACGGAGGCGAGCATCCCAATCCAGCACAAGCCGAGCAATATGTGTGGGCCGCTCCCAAGCCACAAAAAGGTTGGCGCATACCAGAGTCGTTCCCAGTGGCCCAGAGCCTGGGAAAGTTGTTGCAAGTAGGAAGCTGCGGGCAGAACACCTTCAGGACCGATCAAACCGCGAATCTGGAAAACCAGGGAAAAGAATGCGGAGAAGTAAATCAATCCCAGGGCGCGCAGAAACAGCCATCGTGGAATCAGGCGGCCGCCCGGCCCACGCTGTCCGTCAAAGAGCCAGCCGATCGTCTGTGCTGCGCTCATGATCAGCCGCTAATTATACGAGTGGCGCTTTATCGTCATTTCACGGACAGCGCTGGCTGATCGCGTCCGGTTGTGGCTTTTCAGTTCCTCAGGCACCAACATATTTTGCGTACAGACTCCGTGCCACCGCCGTATCGGTCGTTCCTTTGATGATGGCGCGGCCGTCGGGAAACAATGTCATCTCGAACGGTTCCTTGAAGAATTTCAGTATGAAGTCGTTGCGGCGAACCGTCCCGTGCGGCTTCAAACGATCGCCCATTTCAGCCAGATCAATTGGCCGATGATGTTCATGAATCTGCACCGAATTTCTCCCGCACAGCGTGATGTGCGGACGGCTCTCACCCGCCAGATGGAGAAATTCCCTTCGTCCGCAAGTCAGGCACTCGGGGCGCGGTTTGTCGCTTGAAATTTCCGCACGATGGTTGCGCCAGAGATCAAACGAAACTAGGGTCCGCCGCAATTGCTCGCGGGCGCCAACCAACAGTTTGATTGCCTCTGTGGATGCCAGCGATGCCGCCAGATTCACGGCCGAATTCAAAATCCCCGCAGTGTCGCAGGTCTCGACCAAGCCGGTCGGGCTTTCGGGAAAAATGCAAGCCAGGCATGCAGTTTCGCCAGGCAACACGTTCAGGGTCGCGGCGTAACCTCCAACCGCAGCCGTATAGATCCAGGGCAGGGAAGACTTCACCGCGTAGTCGTTGATCAGATATCGAGTTTCAAAATTATCGGTCCCGTCGAGAATCAGCTGCACGCCGGCAAGCAAATCCTCAATGTTCTCGGGTGTCAGATCGTTCACCCGTGGTTCCACCATGATCTGCGAATTAAAAGAAGCAATCTTCCGCGCCGCGGCAATAGCCTTCGTTACTGAGTCCGCCGCATCCTTTTCATCAAAAAGCGTTTGCCGTTGAAGATTGCTAGGCTCTACGTAGTCACGGTCAATGATCCGCAAGGTTCCGACCCCGGCGCGCGCCAGCAGCGACGCCAGCGCAGATCCGGTCGCACCACACCCCACAATCGCGACTCGTGACTCCAGTAGGCGCTGTTGACCCTCTCGGCCAATACCCGGAAACAGCACCTGCCGCGAATATCTTTGGTCCATTTCGGGTTTGACATCAGTGTGCAAGCAAAAGCCCTAATCCGGCCGCCGAACCAGCGCGTCCATCATCATGCGGCGAGCGGACATTTATTATAAGTGGCGATGGTCGGAGCAAGAGGAATGCCGCGGCTGAGCGGGCATCGTACTTTACAGCATCTGTCAATCTCGCGTAGGAGCCTTTTTGTATAAGAAGGGTTTCACCCGTGTTCTTGCAATCGCCGGGATTGCCTCGTGCTTGATGTCGGGGAAAGTGTGGTCGGGCACACATCCGCTTAGGGAACAAAAACAGCCGCAGCCGAGTTCTCCATCTTTCGAGCAGTCCAGTTGCTTCGGTGGAGTGATTGGGAAAATTGAGTTTCCTGGCGTTAATTCCTCGGACCAACAGAACGTGCGCGCGCTCGTCTCTCTGCACGAAGGCGAGAAGCTAGACCGCCAAGGGCTGCAGGCTGCGCTGCGCGCGATGTTTGCCAGCGGCCGATTCGCCAGCTTGCGGGCCGAGTGTGATCGCCTGGCTGACGGGACGGTGGCGCTGTCTTTCGTCACCAGCTCAAATTTTTTCGTCGGCAAGCTGGCTGTGGAGGGAGCACCCGCTCGTCCGACAGAATCGCAAGTCGCAAACGCCTCCAAACTGCAACTGGGAGAGCTGCTTACTTCCGCTAAAGTCGAGCGGGCGATTCAGAACATCCAGCGCCTGCTGCAGGAAAACGGATTTTACCGCGCAAGCGTCTCTCACAGCCAAGAGCAAAAGCCCGAGACCCAGCAGGCGGAACTCACCTTCCGCATCCGCCCCGGGCCGCAGGCACACGTCGGCAAAGTCACGCTTCGGGGAAAGAGTATTTTTTCATTGGGGCAGATTGAAGATATCGCCCACTTGCATCCGGGAGATCCGGTTACCGCGCAGACCGCCACCAATGCTATCGACCGAATTCGGAAAAAATACCAGAAGCGCGATCGTTGGCTGGCGCAGGCGGCGATTGCAGAACGGCAATACCAGCCTGAAAGTAACGCCGTCGACTTCACCCTCGATATTGATTCCGGTCCTCTAGTCCAAATTTCTATAGAAGGGTTCCATCTCAGCAAGGGCAGCATCCGTCGCAACATTCCGGTGTACGAAGAAAACGCGCTTGATGACGATTTGCTGAACGAAGGCCAACGTAATCTGCTCACCTACATGGAGTCACGCGGTTACTTCGACGCGGCGGTGAACCTGAAACGCGAAGCCGATCCAAAGCACAACCTGCTGCGTGTCATATACAGCATCGACCCCGGCGAAAGGCACAAAGTCGTCAAAGTTGAAATCACCGGCAACAAGTACTTCCGTGAGGAAGACCTTCGCGCCGCCATGCAGGTCCAACCCAAGAACCTTCTGCTTCTGCACGGACGTTACAGCGAAGCGCTGTTACGTAGCGATGTTCGAGACATTGAGAACAGATACCGCGCCAATGGTTTTGCGCAAGTAAAAGTTGAAAGTAACGCCGAAGATGACTACGAGGGAGCCAACAACCAAATTGCGGTTTTTGTGCACATCACCGAGGGCCCGCAGACTCTGGTCGGTTCGCTGGAAATTGTCGGTAACACGACCCAGCCTGTGGACTCTTTTCCTCCGCTGAATACCCAGCCGGGGCAGCCATTCTCCGATGTAAACGTTGCTCAGGACAGAGACATCCTGCTGAACTACTACTTCAATAGTGGATTTCCCAACGCCACCTTTGAAGCGGCGGCCAAACCTGGCGGCGACAATAAGATGGACGTTGTCTTTAATATCCATGAAGGTGAGCGCACTTATGTTGACCGCGTTCTGGTAGCCGGGCGCGAGTTCACCAGGCCATACGTCATCGACCGTGAACTTCAAATGAAGCCCGGCGATCCACTCAGCCAAAGCAGCCTGTTGGAGACGCAGCAGAAACTCTATGACCTCGGGATCTTCAGCCAGGTGGATACTGCAGTACAGAATCCCGAAGGAGTCGAGCCCCGCAAAAATGTTTTGGTACAGCTGCGAGAAGCCAAGCGTTACACGTTCACCTACGGGGCTGGCTTTCAGTTTCAGACTGGGCAACCCAGCAATTCGAGCAACCAGCCGCTGGGCTCCGCAGGCATCAGTCCATTGGTTTCGTTTGATGTTTCCCGCCTGAATTTTCTCGGCCGCCATCACACCATCACTTTCGAATCCAGAATAGGCGGCTTGCAGCAGAGAGGATTGATCAGCTATGAAGCGCCGCAATTTTTCAACAGTCCAGACTGGAAATTGACCTTCACCGCATTCTTTGATCACACCGTCGAAGTAACCACATTTACTTCACAGAGGCTGGAGGGGATAACTCAGGCCGAGCAAATTATTGCGCGGAAAGCTGACGGATCATCGTCGGCCGTACTGGATTACCGTTTCAACTATCGCTTCGTAAGAGCGTTTCTAAACCCGAACAATAATTTCAGCCCCGAAGAAATTCCGTTGTTGTCGCAACCTGTACGCTTGGGAGAGCCGGGGTTTAGCTATATTCGCAACCACCGCGATAATGACTTGGAAACCACGCGCGGAAGTTACATCACGGTTGATGCCGGTGTGGCCAGCCGTTATTTCGGCTCGCAGGCGGACTTCAGCCATATCCTCGCCCAGAATTCCACGTACTATCCGTTTGGGAAGAAGCGCGGGTCTACGAAGGAATTGGTCTTTGCCCGCTCCACGCGGCTGGGCGTGGAGACTCCGTTTTCAAACACGATCATCACGCTACCGGGTTTTACGCCTCCAACAAACCTGACCCAGATTCCGCTCCCCGAGCGCTTTTTCATGGGAGGCGGAAACTCGCATCGGGGCTTTGGGCTCAATCAGGCGGGACCGCGTGATCCGCTCACTGGATTTCCTCTTGGTGGCGCGGGCCTTTTTCTCAATAACATCGAGTTGCGTTTTCCTCCGCCCACGCTCCCTTTCGTCCGGGACAACATGAGCTTCGCTATTTTTCACGACATGGGGAACGTCTTCATCGATGGAAGACGTATGCTCGATAACGTACTGCATTGGAGGCAGGACAAGGCCTCCTGTACTCAGCCACTGAATTCGCCGTTCATGGCAGGCTCGGGCGCCGCCTTATGCGATTACAACTATATTTCCCACGCGATCGGGCTAGGCATTCGTTACAAGACTCCGGTGGGTCCGGTGCGTTTTGATCTGGGATACAACCTGAATCCGACAATCTTTCCTAATTTCTCACAATCGATGTTTGTTGGAACGAGACAATCGAGTCCCTTCAATGTTTACTTTAGTATTGGGCAGGCATTCTGATGTTTACACGCTACTTATTGGTTGCTCTGATTTTGCTGACGACGGCTCGTCTCAGGGCCGGCGAAATCCTCGATCAGATGGTCGCCACCGTCAATGGCCACGCTATTCTCGAGAGTGATTGGGATGATGAGCTGCGTTATGAATGCTTCATGTCCGGTCGTTCACTGCGCGATCTCAGCGCAGAAGATAGACGCGCGACCTTTGAGCGCTTGATTGACCAGGAGTTGTTGCGCGAGCAAATGGGCGCTACAGATTTCAAGCCGGCTGGCGCTGAAGAGATTGCTAAACAGATGGAGCAACTCAAGCAGCAATACTCTCAGGAGCACAGTCACGAGTCGTGGGAGACCGGATTACGGAGCTACGGAATTCCCGAGTCGCAGGTCGCAGCTCACATCGGGATGGAGCTCAACGCTTTGCGATTAGTCGACGCGCGGCTTCGCCCTTCAATTCAGATCGACGCCGCTGCCGAGGAGGACTACTACAAGAAAGAGATCCTCCCGAAACTTTCAAGCGGCGAGCATGTTTCCTTGCAAGAGGCCACGCCTAAGATCCGTGAGTTGCTGGTCCAGCAGAAAATGAATGAGTTGCTCAGTTCATGGCTGCAGAGCTTGCGGGCGCAGGGCCAGATCCAAATTGTTGCGCCTCAACCAGCGGAATCGCGGGACTCGCAATGAGCCGGTTTACTACATATCTGCGTCGCTTTACGAAGTACTTCTTTTTAGCCAGCCTCCTGCTTGCGCTCTTGATTTCCGCTTTTCTCTGGTATGTCACGACGGATTCTTTCCAGAACCTGGTGCGAACAAGGCTGGTGGCTGCAATCGAGCGGGCGACCGGTGGACGCGCCGAGCTGGGCAGTTTTCACGTTGTGCCCTTGCGTTTTCTGGTTGAGGTGCGGGACTTGACAATTCATGGGCGGGAGGGACCGGGTGAGATTCCGCTCGTCCACGTAGATAGTTTGAGCGCGATCGTCGACCTCTCCTCCGTGTTGGGCGCCAGGATTGCTTTCCATTCTCTCAGCCTCCGCCATCCAGTTGTGCATGTGATCTTCTATCCGGATGGAAGCACGAACCAACCGAGCCCGAAGCAAAGCGCCAGAAACTTCGAGCAGCTGTTCTCGATTGGAATCGACCGCCTTGACGTTAAGGACGGCGAGTTGCTTTGGCAGGACCAGCCGCTGCCTCTGCAGTTTGTCACCAACGATATTTCTGCAACCCTCGACTATTCCTTCTTGCATCGCCGATACTCCGGCGCGGTGTCCGTAGGCAAAGCTGAAACTCAATTTGACGGATTACGTCCTGTGGTCTGGACCGGTCAGGCTAACTTCGCGATCAATAGCAGTGCCATCGAGATCAGATCTTTGAGCCTGAGTTCGGAGAAATCGCGGCTGCAAGCTAAAGGGACAGTCACCAGCTTGAACAACCCAGTCTTCAAGGGGACTTACGATCTGGTGCTGGATCTTCAGCAAGCCGCAGCTATCGCGCGCGAGCCCAGTCTTAAAGCGGGGCGAGTTGAGCTTAAGGCGGATGGTTCATGGTCACGGAGTGATTTCTCCTCCGCGGGTTCTTTCGACGTGAAGGAACTCTCATTACGCAACCAGTCGATCATTTTGAAAACTGCGACGGCGGAGGGAAAATTTGCGCTTGATCCGCAGAAGCTTTCGGCTTCGCACGTGCAAGGTGCAGTCTTTGGCGGACGGTTCACGGCAGAAGGAGAAATTTCTGACTGGCAAAAACTGCCCACATCGCCAAAGCGCTCAAGCAAGGAACAATCAGGAGCTCTCAAGCTCAAAGTGAACGATCTTATGCTCGCCGAACTTCTGGCGAGTCTGGGCCCGCAATTTCGACCGGTAAATCAACTCAAGTTCTCCGGCAATCTCTCCGGCACCTCGGAGGTGAGATGGAAGCGTTCAATCCGCGACGCTGAAATCACAGCGGCGCTTGAAGTGAAGAAGCCCGATCGTGTCCGTCAGGGAGAGATTCCTCTCGTAGCAAGTTTCCAGGGAACGTATGCTGTGCGTCCCGCTCACCTTCAGATTGCCAACTTCTCTGCCAACACGCCGGCAACCCAGTTGCATGCTTCAGGCGCATTGTCTTCTGCATCCCAGATGAGATTCTCGTTTTCCTCGTCAGATTTGCGCGAGTGGCAGCCTCTAAGCGCAGCCTGGTTCCCGGCGGGAGTGCCAATCGCAATGAATGGCCGCGGCATGTTCAACGGCACCGTCAGCGGCGACTTCTCCAGTCCGATTTTTGCGGGCAACGTGCAGATTCAGGATTTCGACACGTTGATTCCAACAAGAGCGCCACGCCCGGAGCGTGTCCACTGGGACTCGCTGGTATCCGATGTGCAACTCTCATCCCGCATGCTGTCGGCTCACAATGCAGTCCTCCGGAGCGGTCCCACCACCATAAAACTGGACGGAACGCTTGGCCTGCTGGCCTGGGACTCGATTCCTGAAAGCGGCATTCACGTGCGGGCCGATATCCAGAATGCCGATGCCGTCCCGCTTGCCAGGCTGCTCGGAGTTCCAGTCAGTGTTCGAGGGAAGCTTAGCGGCACCGGCGACTTTTCTGGAACAATCTCAAAGCCCGAAGGCCAAGGCACGATCAGCTTGGTGAACGGTGCCATTGACGGTCATGCCTTCGATTCTGCAACGTCCTTCGTCCAGTTTCACACCGGACAAGCGCTCTTTAAAGATCTGCAGGTGGTGCGAGGGGAGGCGCAGCTCCGGGGCTCGGGAGCATATAACTTCTCAGCTGGAACCATTCGGCTCAGCGTGACAGGAACAAATTTCGATTTGGCCGAGTTCTCGCCGATCGAGAGGTCCAGAATCCGCGTTGGAGGAAAGCTCGATTTCTCCGCCGAAGCATCCGGCAGCACTGCCGAGCCAGACGTTAGTGCGCACCTTCACCTGCGCAAGGTTACGCTGAATGAGGAAACGGCCGGCGACTACCTGATTGACGCTGTTACCCAGGGTCCGGAGCTCCGGTTGACCGGTCACTCAGATTTCGAAAACGCCGAACTAGTAATCGATGGGAACGTTCACCTGCGCGAGCTATGGCCGGCGCACATCAATTTGCATTTCGCCCGACTGGATGTGGATTCCTTCATTGAGACCTATCTACATGGCCACATCACCGGACACTCCGCCGTCGCCGGCGATCTCGTCCTGGAAGGCCCGCTGCGTAGTCCTCAGCAACTGAGACTCTCCGGTAATCTGACCGATTTTTACGCAGATGTTGAGCAAGTAAAACTCCGAAATGATGGCCCTATCCGGTTCACTTTAACGGCTGAAGAGTTGAAAATCGACAGCCTCCACATTGTCGGTGAGAACACGGATTTTTCTGGCAGCGGCTCCATGCAGCTATCAGGCGCACGCGCCCTCGACTTCAAAGCACGAGGCACACTCGGCCTCCAGATGATCCAAAGCTATGATCGCGATTTCAGTGGATCAGGCACGTTGGCCGGAGAAGCTACCATTACGGGGACCCGGGACGCGCCTCTGGTTAAAGGAAAACTGCAGATCGAGAACGGAGCGGTTTCGGACGTAAATCTGCCCAGCGCTCTCACCGATATGAACGGCACACTCCTGTTCAGTCAAAATCAAATTTCCATCCAAGGCCTGCATGCGCGTACCGGCGGCGGCACGGTGAACTTCAGCGGCCATGCAGAGCTGGTTGGAAAGCAGATCAATTTTGATCTCAGCGCCACCGCCGACTCAGTTCGCCTGCGCTATCCGCCGGGTGTGAGTTCGACCGCCAACGCCACATTGCGGTGGTCAGGAAGTTCCGCGGGTTCGCTGCTGTCCGGCGATATCATGATCACAAAGGTTGGAGTGACTCCCGGGTTTGATTTCGGCGCATATCTGGAGCGCACAATTCAGACCTCCAGTTTGCCGCAAACCGATCCGGTGCTGAACAAGATCCGGCTCGATCTCCACGTGGTGACTGCGCCCGAGTTGCAGATGCAGACCAGCGTTTTGCGGCTGCGCGGCGATGCCGACCTGCGGGTCCGCGGGAACGCAGCCAAGCCGGTGCTGCTTGGACGCGCCGACATCTTCGAAGGCGAAGCATACTTCACCGGCACCAAGTATCGCTTGGAGCGCGGCGGGGTGACGTTTTCGAATCCTGCTGTAACCACACCATTCCTTGATCTCGAAGCTACAACTCGCGTGCGTGATTACGACATTATCCTTTCCATGACCGGTCCAGCCGACAAGCCTAAGCTCAATTACCGGTCCGAGCCGCCGCTGCCTACCGCCGACATCATTACGCTGCTTGCGTTTGGCCAGACATCCGAAACCTCGGCGCAATTGCAGCAAACGAACCAATCCGTTTTTAGCCAGCAGGCGTCAACGGCAATGCTGACCGCAGCCCTGAATGCGACCCTCAACAACCGCACCCAGCGCCTGTTCGGAAACAGCAGCATAAAAATTGATCCGCAGGGACTAGCGACTGAGACATCTCCGACCCAGACCGGTCCCGCCGTCACGATCGAACAACAGGTCAAGGACAACCTGACCATCGCCTACACCACCGATGTCGCCCAGACCTCGCAGCAGGTTATCCGCGCTGAATACAATCTATCGCGCAATGTTTCTATCGTCGCCATACGCGACCAGTATGGCGTGGTCAGCTTCGATGTGAAGATTCGGCGCAGGAAACGGTAACAAGCTGCCACGCCGGTTATCGCCTACAGTTCCATCGCTTGATCTCAACGTGTTCCAGCGCGCATCCTAAGCATCACGATGGCAGGTGATTCTTCCGTTCACTCTGATTTGTACGTCGCTAGCCGGGCGGAGATGGTGCGGGTGCAGCTTCGCGATCGCGGCATTCGGGATGAACGCGTTTTAGAGGCGATGCTGCGGATTCCGCGCCATAAATTTGTTTTGCCGGAGTACCGGTCGCAGGCATACGAAGACCATCCGCTGCCGATTGGCGAAGCGCAGACGATCTCACAGCCGTTCATCATTGCGGTGTCGCTGCAGGCTTTAGCGCTGCAGGGGACTGAATCTGTGCTCGAAGTCGGCACCGGTTCGGGCTATCAAGCGGCCCTGCTGGCCTTACTGGCACAGACTGTGTTTTCAATCGAACGCCACTCCACCCTTGCGCGGGGTGCTGAAGCAATTTTGGTCCGACTCGGTCTGAACAATGTGAGAGTCGTGGTTGGAGACGGCAGCCACGGTTTGCTTGAACATGCGCCCTTTGACGCTGTCGTAGTTGGCGCCGCTGCTCCCGGCTTGCCGAGAAGCCTCTTTGATCAGCTTTCTGAAAGCGGCAGGATGGTCATTCCGGTAGGGCCGCCACAGGCCCAGGAACTGCAGCTGGTTCGCAAGCGCGATGGCAAGCCAATCGTAGAAGTGCTTGAGGGGTGCCGATTTGTTCCGCTGGTGGGCGCAGAAGGCTACTAGCAACGGGGCGCCAAAACAGGGCATCGGTATTTTTCTTTACAATGTTTCCGTGCCACTCCTGAAAAGTCTTGGCGCGACTCTGGAAATGATCAAGTGGGAGCACTCGGTCTTTGCTCTCCCATTTGCGTTATGCGGGGCAATGCTGGCGGCACATGGTGTGCCGAGTGCGCACCAACTGACCTGGATCGTCATCGCCATGATCGCGGCGCGATCGGCAGCAATGTCATTTAACCGTCTTGCCGACGCTTCGCTCGACGCAGCCAATCCTCGCACCAGAATGCGCGCCCTTCCCGCGGGCCTGCTGACGCCAAGTTTCGTCTGGAAGTTTGTTGTCATTTCTTCGGTAATTTTCATGGTTGCGGCGTGGGAGTTGAACCGGATTGCATTGTTTCTCTCACCAGTGGCGCTGGCGATCCTGCTGCTTTACTCCTACACCAAGCGTTGGACCCGCTGGTCGCACGTGGTACTTGGGTTCGCGCTTGGAATAGCCCCTGCTGCCGCTTGGATTGCGGTGCGCGGTTCTCTTGACCCGCGCATTCTTCTGCTCACTGCTGCCGTGACCTTTTGGGTCGGAGGATTCGATGTGCTTTATGCCTGCCAGGACCTCGATTTCGACCAGCAGGCCGGATTGCATTCCATTCCCCGCTACTGCGGGATCGGCAAAGCGCTGTGGATAGCCCGCGCATTTCACCTTGTCATGTTGGCGATGCTGGCTTCACTGGTCTGGGTTTTCGGCCTTGGCGTAGTGGCAATGCTTGGGGTCGTCATTGTTTTTGCGCTGCTCGCATACGAACACTCGCTAGTTTCAGAAAATGACTTAAGCAAATTGAACGCAGCATTTTTCACCATGAACGGGGTCATCGCCGTGGTGTTCTTCGTTTTCATTGCCGCAGATCTGCTGGTGCGGCACGCTTTCAGAATGTAAGGATTTCGTATGGAGGAATATGAGAGGCCTGCTCTCTGTAGGTTTGTACGCAATGTTCCTAATGTCTACACTACTCGGTCAAACGCCGGCAAAAATTGTCTCACCCGAAGTGCAACCGGATGGACGCGTGACTTTTCGCTTTCACTCGCCTAACGCTTCCAAGGTTGACCTAGACGTGGAGGGCAACCGCGATCACACGCAAATGCAGAAAGACGAGCAAGGAGTCTGGAGCGTTACTGTCGGGCCGCTGCAACCTGACTTTTATGGGTATTCATTCGTTCAGGACGGCGTTGGACTGGTTGACCCGTCAAACTCGCTGCTCAAGCCGAATCTGCTCACGCAAGAGAGTGAAGTTCACGTCCCAGGCGCTGGGCTGCCGTGGGAACTGGAGAACATACCGCACGGCGAAGTTCACCACCACTTTTATCATTCGCAAATTGCCGATGATGATCGTGATCTTTACGTGTACACGCCCCCAGGTTACGATGCCCGCGCGAAACGGGAATATCCGGTTTTGTACCTGCTGCACGGCTTCAGCGATGACGCCAGTGGATGGACGGCGGTAGGCCGAGCGAACGTGATTCTGGATAACCTGATCGCGGAAGGAAAAGCCAAGCCGATGATCGTAGTAATGCCGCTCGGCTACGGCGACATGGAAGTGATTAACCGCAGGAAGGGTTTCTCCGATGATAAAGATCTCACCTGGCGCAATATGACGCGGTTTACCGAGATGCTGCTGGGTGAAATTATTCCGCGGGTGGAGTCGGCATATCAAGCGCAGAGGCGTCGCGAGTCGCGCGCCGTCGCCGGACTTTCGATGGGCGGGGGAGAGTCGCTGCTGGCTGCACTTAATCATCCCGATCAGTTTGCCTGGGTAGGGGCGTTCAGTTCGGGTGGATTGGATTTCAAGACATTTGACCAGGAATTTCCGAACCTCGACGCAAGCACAAACAAAAGACTGAAGCTGTTCTGGATCGCCTGCGGCACCGACGACGACCTCAATAAGCTGAACCGGCAGTTCAAATCATGGCTGAAAGACAAAGGCGTCCAGTTCACGGATGTGGAAACTCCGGGGATGCACACGTGGATGGTGTGGCGGCGGAATTTGGCGGCGTTTACGTCGTTGCTGTTTCAGTGAGTGTGGGGCGCTCTGCTATTAGGCAAGGGCGTATGGTTTATCATTCTTTTAATGGCTTCGGCGCGCTCATTCCAAACTCACGCATTCCAGACTGACGACCCGCGTCTCTCGCCTATCCGCGAAAAGGTGCTGGCCCGCGAACGTCTGAGCCAGGACGACGCGCTTGCGTTGTATCGGACTGGAGATATCCTTGCGGTCGGATGGCTGGCCAATCACGTGCGCGAGCGACTGCACGGCGATAAGACTTATTTCAACGTAAATCGCCACATTAATCCCACGAATGTCTGCATAGCAGCCTGCCGTTTGTGCGCCTTCGGCCGCAAGAAAGATTCGCCAGGCGCATACACCATGGCACTCGAAGAGGCCTTCCAGACCGCTGCTTCTGGCTACAGCGAAGCCGTTACCGAGTTTCACATCGTCGGGGGTCTGCACCCCGACCTGCCCTTCCAGTATTTCCTTGATCTGGTTTCAGGACTTAAGGAGCGTTTTCCGCAGGTACACCTAAAGGCCTTCACCATGGTCGAAGTCGCCTACCTAGCCAAGCGTGCAAAACTATCCATTGCGGAAACCTTGCAACAATTGAAAGCCGCCGGTGTGGATTCACTTCCCGGCGGTGGCGCTGAGATCTTTGCCGACCGCGTGCGCCACATTATTTGCGACCACAAAATCGACGGCGATCAGTGGCTCGACACAGCGCGCCTGGCCCACAACATTGGCTTGAAGTCCAATGCCACCATGCTTTACGGTCATGTCGAGAACGACGAAGATCGCGTGGATCACCTGTTAAAGCTACGCGCTCTGCAGGACGAAACCGGCGGGTTCCAGACTTTCATTCCCCTCGCATTCCATCCTGATAACACCCCGCTTGAGCACCTGCCGAAGACCACCGGCATGCTCGATATCAAACAGATTGCCGTCAGCCGCTTGGTGCTCGACAACTTTCCCCATATCAAAGCATATTGGCAAATGCTCACGCCCAAAATCGCGCAGATCGCGCTGCGCTTTGGAGCCGATGATCTCGACGGCACTGTGATCGAAGAGAAGATTTATCACGACGCGGGCGCAACCACGCCACAAGGCATGCGCCGCCAGGAATTGGTTCGCCTCATCCGCGAGGCCGGTCGTGAACCAGTCGAGCGGGATACGCTGTACCGGCCGGTTACAAGGACAGAAACCTCGGTCACGGTCGCGGTCTGACTTTTCAAGGAAAATCTGATTAGAAGAACTCCGTCATATCCGGAGCGGTCGCTGCGGCCCCCGGGAAGTCGCTTATCCCGAGCAATTGCAAGGTGAGCTTTAGCGTGCTTTGGTGCTGATACATGTTCGTCGATTTGAATCCCTTTCGCACCTTGCCGCCGATGAGAATGGTCGCGACATGGCCGCCGACGTTGGTGAGATCGTCAATGTTTGACTCATCCCACGTATAAATCAAAACTGAATCTTGCATTACGCTGTTATTAATCAACGGTGAAATGTGGGCGTTGATCCATTGATCAACGTTCGTCAGTTTGTCGGTGTCAGTGCAGGTCGAGCTTTCCCCAGGGCAGTCGTGCCCATCATTCGCCAGATCAGGCACGATCATTGCATAGTCGGGCAGAGTGCCATTCTGCAAATCGGTCGGAAGCTGTGTAAGAGGGACGATGTTGGCCTTTAGCGCGCTGCTGTTCAGAACTGTGTTGAAATAGGCAAACGGGTTATGGTCCTTGGCATAGGGGACGTTGCTGTCTCCCACGTAACCGACGGCCGGCAAGCTTTCGGCGTAGATCTTCCAAGTTTTTCCGGCGGCCCCAAGCGCGTCCACAATTGTAATTGTGCTGGATTTCACGGGTCCAGTGAACAGGTCATTCGTCGTAACCAGATCACCCAGCGTCAACATGAAGTAATTCGGCAGGGAATTATGCCGATCCGCGTAGTATTGCGTGGCCAGTGCATTTTGCTGGGCAAGAGTGTTGGTGTAAGACATTGCGGGGTTGCCGATAACGTCCTCGTATGCATGGTTCTCTTCAACCAACACAAAGACATGTGCAACCACGGGAATCTGGCCACTTGCAGGCGGATCGGATCGTCCCCCTCCTCCACAGCCGCCCAGCAGCAGGGAAATGCCGATGATAAAAATGGCAACAATACACCTATAGATGGAAGAGCAGTTCCTCATCAGCCAACTTTAGAGGGTCTGTTCTGATCGGGAGTTGTTTCGTCGATCCGAATATTTGGGACCTTATTCCCGGCAACTGGAGCGGATTTCCCGTAATTGAGACCCCCAGCCCTCCCAAGCTCGAATTTTGATTTTCACTTCGGCATGGGGTGTAGAATCGCCCTGTAGCAAAAGCTTCACGGGATCTACTCCCGATCCGAGGCCGGCATGAATGTGCATATCAGCTACAAGCTCCAACGGACTTCTGACATTGATAAAGAAATGCAGCACTGGACAGCGAAGATCCAGAAACGTCTGCAGGTCTTTCGTCCAGAATTGATTCACCTGAAAGGCTTGTTGGAGCAGAATTCCGCCCGCGAAGGGACCACCGTGTCTCTTAACCTGCGACTGCCGTCAGGACAAATGGCCGCGCAGGAATCAGCTCCGACTCCCGCATCAGCTCTAAAGGCTGCATTTGACGATCTGATCGACCAACTCAGCCGTCACAAAGAACTACTGCGGAACTCCCACCGCTGGAGGCGCCGCAGAGCCCCTGAGGGACGCCCCGCTCCGGAGGTTCCGTTTGAACAGACACTCGCTTCGATTCCGCCAACCACGGCCAGTGCCGAGGAGGTTCGTTCGCATGTGAATACCAACTTCCGCCGTCTGCAATTGTTTGTAGAACGCCAGCTCTCACTGCGCGAATTGTCCGGACAGATTCAACCGGAGTCGATCAGCGCCGACGAAATTGTGGATGAAGCCGTTGCCCGCGCGCTTGATGAGAAAATCGAGAAGCCGGACCGCATCGCGCTGGAAGCCTGGTTTTATCGTCTAGCCATCCAGGCCATGGACGAACTCGAAGCTCACTTCCCGCAGGCGGAATCGGAGGTCGATCTCAACGGATTGCGGAAACGGCGTAACGAGGGCGCCAGCGATGAACCGCGAATGCAGTTTCATCAGCCTGATGAAGCTCTCACGACCGAGAGCAGCATCCCAGACCGCGGAACTGCAACTCCCGAAGAGATCGCTTACACGGATGAGATGTTCGCACTGGTTCAGTTTGCGTTGGGCGCCGCTGAGCCTCATGACCGCGAGACATTCATCTTGCACGCCCTGGAAGGCTTCTCGATTGCTGAAATTGCGGCTATAACTGACCGTCCGCGAGAGCAAGTGCAGCAGGCGATCGACCGTGCCCGTGAAAAGCTGCGCCACGCCTTTCCCTTCGACAACACCCTGAAAAACCGGCTCCTTCAGGAAGCTGGAACGCCCTAAACGCGAGGTGCTTTCATGATTTCTCGTGAAGAACTGCTGCGGCTTGCCGATTTCGAATGCCGCCACCCCAACGAAATCGCCGTCAGCTTTTATTTTCAGCCGGCCACGCCTAAGGACAAGTCTCATCGCGAGGAAGCGATCGAAGCCAAGGATTTGGTCCGCCGTACCCTTCAAGAACTGGAGGTGAACGGGCGCAGCCGCGAAGTCGTTACCGATTTGCAAAAGATTCTACAATTGGCGGAACGCCTTCATGGCAACCAGGCCCGCGCCAAAGCCGTTTTTGCCTGCGCCGCACGCCAGCTTTGGCTGGAGTTCGATCTACCGCCGTCTGGAGAGCGAACCCGCCTCTTTGTAAATCGCCGATTTCATCTCAAGCCCCTGGCCTCGCTTTTCTCTGAGTATCCGCGCCTGTGGGTGGCTCTGGTTGACCGGCAAAACGCAAGATTTCTGGAAATGTATTTTGACGAAATCAAGGAGCAGGGCACGATCAGGAACCCGGCCCCTCGGCACGGTCACAGTGATGGATTTGGCGGCTACGATGCCGGTCACGCGCAACGGCACTCCGACGACGAAGCTCGCCGTCACTACCGCTTGGTTTCCGAGTTCCTGAAGAGCGCTGCCGAGCGCAAGCAACTTGAGGGCTTGATTGTCGGGTGTCATGATGTCAACTGGCCTGAGCTGCAGAGTCAGTTGCATCCCGATGTGCAGAAAAGGGTCATTGGGCGGTTCTCGCAAGACCTTGGCTCGTTGCGGAACGAAACCGCAGCTGCTGAAGCCACTCGCGTTTGGCGTCAGCACGTGGAGGACCATCACGCGTCATTGTTGCGGGAAACTCTGGACGAGGCCCGCAGTAACGGGCGCGGGGTTACCGGGTTGCGAAGAGTTCTGCGCTCCATCGAATTAGGCGAGGTTGACAGCCTGCTGATGTCTCGTGATTACTCGGCGCGTGCGGTGGAATGTACAAATTGCCGGCATTTGGATTCGCACATGGTGCCGTACTGTCCTCTGTGTGGACGTGCGACGCGGCAACTGGACGATGTCTGCGAAGCCCTCATTCCCAAGGCGGTGCGTAACAGCATTTCTTTGGTGCTGCTGCCATCCAATGACACCCTGGACAATATCGGAAACATCGCTGCATTGCTTCGTTTCCGAGCGGACCGCAATACCAACCAAATGCTGGCGGCGTCGTAGTTGCACCTTGCTTCCAAAGAAATTTGTGTACCCGCTGCTGAGTGTGTCCGCCGATGATATAACTCTCAGTTCTGAAAAATCTGTACCTGTCCTTTAGCAGGAGGAGAGAAAGCATGTCCGTCTCACGCCGCGGTTTCATTGGTTCAGCTTTGGCTGGTTCGGTTTCATTGGGAGTCGCTGGTAAGATTGCCGCCGCACAAAAATCCTCGCCTGCCCGCGACAACAAGCGCGCCGCCAAGCTTCCCATCATGGTCTGCTCGGAGTACAGCTACAACTGGCTTGAGGAAGGCTACAAGCTTCTCTCCAGCGGAACCGACACGCTCGACGCCGCACTCAAGGTCATCAAAGGTCCGGAAGACGATCCGAACGACGAGAGCGTAGGACTGGGCGGACACCCCAATGAAGAAGGCGTCGTCGAACTCGATGCTTGCTGCATGCATGGGCCGACACGCACTGCCGGCTCGGTTGGTGGGGTGCGCAACATCAAGAACGTATCGCTGCTGTCGAACGCCGTGCGGCGTCATACTGGGCACGTCATGCTGGTCGGCGAAGGCGCAGAGAGGTTCGCCGTCGCTCAGGGTTTCAACGCGAAAACCTTCTTACCGAAAAGTCACGCGAGGAATGGCTGCTGTGGAAAGAAACCCATTCTGACTGGTGGGGCCCGGCCTGGAAATCCCGACTGGCGACAGCGCTTCCGCAGTTCAAATCAAGCTGACGATCGCGACCTTCGTCTGCGCCGCATGGAGCAAGTCGCGGCAGAGATCGGTATTCCCGGTTGAAGATCGACCGGAAGCAATCCGTAGTGACCTGTTCCCTCCCACCGGCACCATTCACTGCTCTGCGCTGAATGAAAAAGACGAAATGTCCGGCTGCACGACTACCAGTGGGCTGGCGTGGAAAATTCCCGGCAGGCTGGGAGATTCACCGATCATTGGCGCCGGCTGCTACACCGACCAGGACGTGGGTTCGGCCGGCGCTATCGGCAATGGCGAGGAGAACATCAAAGTCGCCGGCGCACACACCATTGTCGAAAACATGCGTCGCGGCATGTCTCCGCTCGACGCCGGAATGGATGCTATCAAGCGAATTGTTCGCAATTACAACAATGACCACGAGCGCCTGCCTTACATGGACATGGTCTATTACATTCTGCGCAAAGATGGCGCCTACGCGGCCGTTTCTCTGTGGGAAGGATATGAAGCAGATAAGCCGCACCACATTGCAGTTCACGATGGAACCAAGCGTCTGGAAAAGACGGTGAACCTGTTCTCAGGAGCTTCGCAGGATTGGCCGCCGCTGCCGAAGAGCTAGGTGGTCCGCTGACCTTTACGCGAACCGCACCTTCACATCCGGCTTCTTGGCGAGATGGATGCTTTCGATGAATCGCACCTTGCGGGTCATTCGCGTCAGGACGATTGAAGATGTTCGCGTGCCTTCACCAAAGAAACGAACACCCTTGAGCAAAGCGCCGTCGGTAACACCCGTCGCGGCAAAGATCAGCTGATTACCCGGGGCGAGGTCTTCAGCCCGGTAGATTTGATTCTTATCGCGAATTCCCATTCGGGCGATGCGCTCTTCAAGTTCAGGTGTGTTGATCACGAGCCGCCCCAACATAAATCCGTTCAGGCAGCGGATAGCAGCAGCCGTAATCACGCCTTCTGGCGCGCCTCCGGTTCCCATGACTGCGTGTACCCCAGTCCCGATTACCGCCGCGGCAATTCCCGCCGAAAGGTCGCCATCACTGATCAAGCGAATGCGAGCTCCCGCTGCCCGAATGTCCGCAATCAATTTTTCATGACGCGGACGATCAAGCACTACGACAACCAAATCCTGAACATTACGATCAAGTCGTTTGGCGATATTATTCAAATTGTCAGCCACCGGCGCCTGCATGTCGACCGCGTCCTTGCACGATGGCCCGACCACGATCTTCTCCATGTAACAGTCAGGAGCATGCAACAAGCCTCCGGCGTCGGACGCCGCGAGCACCGTAATGGATCCATTCGAGCCGGTCGCGCACAGGTTCGTGCCTTCCAGCGGATCTACCGCGATGTCTACTTCCGGGACTTCCGTACCATCGGAGAATTCTGCGCCCACCTTCTCGCCGATATACAGCATGGGTGCTTCGTCGCGTTCGCCTTCACCTATGACGATCGTGCCCCGCATCGGGATCGAGTCCATGGCCGCGCGCATGGCTTCAACTGCAACTTTATCCGAGAGTTTCTGCTGACCCTGGCCCATGGTGCGCGCCGAGGCCACCGCAGCGTTCTCGACCACGCGAAGGAACTTCGACGCGAGATCACTTTCAATGTTCTCGCCAAAACTCCTGGCCTTGAATTCCGGCCTGACTTGAGTTTCCATGTCGCCTCCCGGCAAACGACCAGAGACTATAGCGCGAATAGATGCCGAAAGGGAATTCAGGGTGGCACGAGCAAAACCGTACGAATACACGGCGACGGCGCACCCGGCTACGCAATCAAGAGACTCTCGGATGATAAAATTATTTTGCCCACCAGAGATGTGGGGCTATAGCTCAGCTGGGAGAGCGCATCGTTCGCAACGATGAGGTCGTCGGTTCGATCCCGACTAGCTCCACCAAAATCACTCGAACTGCAGCACTACAATCTCGGGATTCGATCCAAGGCGCAACGGCGGTCCCCAGGTGCCTGCTCCGCTCGAGGTAAAGACCTGCATCTTTCCGATTCGGCTTAGGCCGTATACGAACTGGCGGTAGATTCGCCTTGCTATCCAACTCCAGGGTATGAACTGTCCAAGATGGGTGTGCCCGGAAAGTTGTAATGAAACGCCGGCTTGCTCAGCAATCTCCGGATTGTCCGGCGCGTGGGTCAGTAAAATGCTCGCCCGGTTGCGGTCTAAACCCACGCTGCGAAGCATCGATGCAAGAGATTTCGGCTGCGCATTTCGGTACGGCACGCCTACGATCTGCAGGCCATCCACTTCGACCTTTTCATTATGAAGTACACGTACGCCGGCCGCAGCAACCGCCTCGAGATACTTGCTGTCATCGCTGAACTGCTCGTGATTTCCGGCTACGAAGTACACTCCGTGAGGCGCGGTCAGTTTGCTCAATGGCTCCGCCGCTTTTCCCGCATCGATCGCCGTGCCGTCATATAAATCGCCGGCAATAAAGATTGCATGGGGCTCTTCTTCTAAAATTTTCGCAATCATCCGCCGGAGAAAAGTGCCGTTGCGCACCGGCCCTAAATGCAGATCGCTGATCAGCGCTGCTTTTCGTCCCCGCCACGCATCTGGCAGGTTCGCCAGCCGGACGGTGGCTCGCGTCACTCGGGTCCAGCTTGCATTCACAATCCCACTTAGACCGGCGATCAATGCTGCTCCAAACAGAGCTTCCGCGAGCCGGTGAAGGTTGGGGTTGAAACCGGCCGCACGCCCCAAGCCGAAAATCGCCCAACTTGAGATCATGGCGATGAAAAGGAAACTGAGCAATCCCACCCAAACCGCGGCAATCCTGTAGAAAAGACGAACCACTGCATTGGTGTACCGGAAGGCGAGTAGCGACGCTGGAACGAACGTCACCGAGAGAACGCCGAGCAGCAGCGCGACCCAGAACGGTCTGGCGGCGGGCTCGGACCCCGGCGAGAATATCCAGGTTTCATACAGAAGGAAATGGGCGAGAAGCAAGATCAGTTGTACAACCGAAACAAAAATCAGTAGTCGTTTACGAAGTCTCACGATACATTCGATTCTTCAACTCGGGAGACAGGTGAACTTTTTCTTCTAGTCGATGACTGTGCCTCTACAGAAGCTGAGCACTCGGGTAGGCCACTTCCGCTGGCTCATCTGCACCCTGCTGCTGCTGGGCACCACCAAGAACTACATGGATCGCCAGGTGTTAGGCGTCCTGAAGACCACCCTGCAGCACCAGTTTGGCTGGAGCGAGATTGATTACAGCAATCTGGTCTTCGCATTTCAGGCGGCTTATGCGGTAGGGCTGTTGCTTCTAGGCCGCTTGGTTGACTGGCTCGGGGTGCGGCTCGGTTATGCCCTGACAATGGTCTTCTGGAGCCTGGCTTCCATGGGCCACGCCGCGGGCCAATCATTAGGCGGGTTCATAGTCGCGCGGTCTGCCTTAGGGTTTGGTGAGGCAGGCGTCTTTCCTGCCAGTATCAAAGCCGTCTCCGAGTGGTTCCCGAAAAGAGAGCGGTCACTCGCCATCGGAATTTTCAACGCCGGCACCAATGTCGGCGCAATCGTCACCCCTCTGGTCGTCCCCTGGATCACAATTCATTGGGGATGGCGATGGGCCTTCCTCCTCACCGGCGGCATCGGATTCATTTGGCTCATCTTCTGGCTCGCTGTTTATCGCAAGCCAGAGCAGCACCCACGCTTGTCGCCGCAGGAATTGGAGTACATCCGCAGCGATGTTCCTGAACCGATTGCGCGAATTGAATGGCTAAGGCTCGTTTCCTATCGCCAAACCTGGGCATTTATTGCCGGCAAGTTCATGATCGATCCCATCTGGTGGCTTTACTTGTTCTGGGTACCAGATTTCTTGCAGCGCAAGCATGGTCTCGCGTTGATGCAGATCGGCGTGCCGATTATGGTGATTTACGTAATCGCAGACGTGGGCAGTGTTGCCGGCGGATGGTTCTCGTCCAGATTGATCAAGGCCGGCAGAAGCATCAACTTCGCCCGAAAAAGTGCCATGCTCGTCTGTGCGATTTGTATTCTCCCCATCGTGTTCGCCTATCGCGTCGAGAGCTTGTGGGGAGCGGTGTTGATCATCGGTCTCGCCGCCGGCGGCCACCAGGGGTTCTCGGCCAACCTGTTCGCTCTGAGCTCCGACGTTTTCCCCGCCCAGGCTGTAGGATCGGTCGTCGGACTCGGAGGCATGGCGGGCGCTATCGGCGGAATGTTAATCGCGAAAATCGTCGGATATACCCTGCAGTGGACTGGCAGCTACATGGTCCCGTTTTTCATCGCCGGGGCAGCATACTTCATTGCTCTTGCCTTCATCCACATTTTTGCTCCACGCCTCGAACCAGCAAGATTTTCGGGACCGAATTAGAGTAGAAGCATGGCACTGTCTATACGGCCAAAACAGGAGTGCCGCTGGGACCTGGTCGCTCTCGGCGAAGTCATGCTTCGCTTCGATCCCGGGCATGGCCGAATTTCAACCACACGGAATTTCGATGTCTACGAAGGTGGCGGAGAATATAACGTTGCTCGCGGGCTGAAGCGCTGCTTCGGCTTGGACACCGCAATCGTCACTGCTCTCGCCGACGACCCCGTAGGGAAACTCATTCAGGACATGATGCTGCAGGGCGGAGTTGATCTGTCGTTGCTCCGCTGGACAGAGCACGATGGCGTGGGACGCGCGGCCCGCAATGGCCTCAATTTCACCGAACGGGGTTTTGGTGTGCGTGCGGCGCTTGGATCCTACGATCGCGGGCACACTGCGATCTCTCAACTGAAACCCGGAGACATCAACTGGGACGAAGTGTTCGGTAAACACGGCGTGCGCTGGTTCCATACCGGCGGAATTTTCTGTGCGCTCTCTCCGACTACACCCGAAGTCGCGTTGGAAGCCATGCAAGCCGCGAAGCGCCACGGCGCAATCGTTTCCTACGATCTTAACTACCGTCCGTCGCTATGGAAATCACTGGGCGGAAAGAAACGCGCTCAGGAAGTCAACCGCAGTGTCGCACCCTATGTCAACGTCATGCTTGGCAATGAGGAAGACTTCTCCGCCGCACTTGGCTATGAGGTCCCGGGCATGGATGAGAATTTTTCTGAATTCGAGATTTCGAGTTTTAAGCAGATGATTTCCCAGGTCGTTAGGGACTATCCCTTCGACGTCGTTGCCACCACGTTGCGAAAGGCAAAAACCGCTAGCCGCAATGACTGGGGCGCAATCTGCTATTGCGACCAGCAGTTTTATCAGGCTATAAATCGCCAGGATCTTGAAATCTTCGATCGCGTTGGCGGCGGAGATTCCTTTGCTTCCGGCCTTATCTATGGTTTCCTCGCTGGTAACGGCCCGCAATGGGCTGTGGAATGTGGCGCTGCACACGGCGCGCTGGCGATGACTACTCCTGGCGACACCAGCATGGCCACTCTGAAGGAAGTTCTGCAGCTCATGAAAGGCGTCGGCGCCCGGATCGCGCGCTAGCGGAGAACAGATGGACAAGCAAAGCGTTCACAAACGCATTCTGGAAATTGGAATAGTTCCGGTGGTGCGCGCATCGTCTCCGCGCGACGCGATGATCGCAGTCGAATCAATCACCGAAGGCGGCATCCCGATTGCTGAGATCACTATGACCGTTCCCGGCGCTATTGACCTGATTCGTGAACTAGCAAAGACGAGCGGTTCAGACGTGCTGATCGGGGCGGGTACTGTTCTCGATGTTGACACTGCGCGCCGTTGCCGGGATGCAGGCGCTCAGTTTTTGGTCAGCCCAGGACTGGATTTGGAGACCATCGCGTTCGCTGTGAAGGAAGAGTTACTAATGATGGCGGGCGCGTTGACTCCGACTGAAGTCGTCAAAGCGTGGAAATCCGGATCGGATTTTGTAAAAGTTTTTCCTTGTGAGCAAGTCGGCGGAGCAAAGTACATTAAGGCGCTTCGCGGACCATTGCCAAGGATTCCTCTGGTTCCGACTGGTGGGGTAAATCTGAATAACGCGGCGGAATTCATTGAGGCGGGTGCAGCCGCATTGGGGATCGGCGGCGAAATGGTCGAACATGAGGCCCTGAAAGCAGGGAAGCGCCACATCATTATCGAGAATGCGCGCAAGTTTGTTGCCATTGTGAAGCAAACGCGCGCAAAGCTTGCGGCCGGCGCGGCTACTTAGTTTGCCGTCTGCGCCCATGCTTCGGGCGCACACTGTTTCACTTCAACCAACCTGCCCTGCTCCAGTACGAGCACCAGATCACAACTCTTTAGCGTGCTCAGACGGTGGGCAATCATGAAAGTGGTGCGCCCAGACATCAGCCGTTCGGTTGCTTCCATGATTGCTGCCTCAGTGTGGATATCGACCGAACTGGTCGGCTCGTCGAGAATCAGTATCGGGCTGTTACGCAGGAACGCCCGAGCTAGCGAAATCCTTTGACGCTCGCCGCCTGATAGGCGCGACCCACGTTCGCCAACCTGGGTTTCATAGCCCTCCGGCAGATGAAGAATAAATTCGTGCGACGCCGCCGCTTTGGCCGCAGCAACGATTTCATCGTCACTCGCGTCAGGCTTTCCGTACGCAATATTTTCCGCGATGCTGGTGGCAAACAACACAGGCTCCTGCAGCACCACGGCAAACTGCTTGCGCAAGTCGGCAATTCTGTACTCGCGCACGTCTCGGGCGTCGAGCAAAACTTCGCCCGAAGTCGGATCGTAAAAGCGCATGAGCAGGTTTAATAGTGTTGTTTTTCCTGCGCCGGTTGCCCCCACGACCCCCACGCGAGTGCCAGCGGGGATCTGGAAAGAAATTTCTTGCAGCCCTCTTCCAGATTCGTCGTAACCAAAACTCACACCGCGAAATTCGAAGTCTCCATTTGCTACGCCCAGCTTTCGTGCGCCCGGCCGCTCAGAAATCTCAGGTTGCTGGTCAAGCAACACAAACGCGCGTTCCAGGCTTGTGAGCCATACCTGCACGTCCGTCACTTTCGATGTGAGCGTCTGCAGCGGTTGATACACCTGAGCGATGTAGGCCATAATCATCAGCAACGAACCGACGGTCAGAGTACCTGCGCGCACATGGCGGACTCCAATGTACAGCGCTCCGGCTGTGCCGACAGCAATCGTTAATCCGATCAACACATTGAACAGCGCCTGCTGAAGTGATAGCCGTACCTGTTGCGACATTCTCCTTGCAGAGCGCCGGACAAAGCGGTCATGCTCACGGCTTTCCTGTCCAAACGCCTTGATGACGCGGATCGAGCCGATCACCTCCTGGATCACCGACATCGCTGAGCTATCGAGTTCTTTAATGGTCTGCGAGCGTTGGCGCACGATCCGGCTGCAGCCAAGCGAGAGCAGAAACAGTATGGGCGTTATCAGCAGCGCGACAATCGCCAACGACAGGTCCATCCGCGCAGTTACGACAATCATGCCGATCAGGGTAAACAGTGCGGTCATCAAGGGCACCAGTCCTTGAATGGTGACGTACTGGATCGCCGGGGCGTCGTGCTGTATCCGATAAACCGAATCGGTCGCGCCGTAGCGGTCGTGAAACATCAACGGCAGGCGCTGCACATGATTCAACAGCCGCGCACGGAAGTCCCAAACCAGCTTTTCGCCCGTGTATGTCTGCAGCCACCAGGCGACCAGGCTTTGAGCGCTGGCCAGCAGTGCGATGCCTAGCAAGACCGCGATCGCCGCCTCGAGAGAAGTTCCATGCCAGTCCAGGACCGGAACTTCCCTGACCAGCCATTGCGGAAGCGGTTGTGTTCCCAGAACACTGTCCACCACAATCTTCAATGGCAATGGATAAAGCAGGGTCAAGGGAAGAGAGAGGATGCTCAGCGCTGCTATGCCAATGAGATGCGGCCAGCAACTCCGGCATTCCAGGAGCACACGCGAGAGAACGGATTGATCTTCTGATGAACGGTACAACCTGCACCGAAAAAACGTCGAGGCGAGACGCCTCACAACGCGAAATAGTGGGACTATTCTAAGCCAAGTGTTCAGAGTTGCCGAGTTATTTTAGTACTTGCCTCTCGTTTCGGAACCTGCATCATACCCGGACTTTCGTTCTCACAGTTTCCACCTGCACCGGCTCAATTCGTATGACGTCGTACAATTTTCTCCCCTCGTAATTTACGCGATTGTTCCTTTGCGATTACGTCATTTGGCTGCTCCGCCGAACCCCTGACGCACCATCTCATGAGCGACAAAAGAGAAAGAGAAGGATCGAAAGGTAAGTCCCATGAAGTTGCAGTTGCTCTCCGGCACTCTTCTGACTCTGTTTCCTGCATTCCTTTTTTCCCAAACGAACCTGAGTCCGGCAAGCACGGCCCTGGCCGGGGTTTCGCAGCCCACTCAACAGATTGTGTCGATTACGGGAAAAGTGACCTCTGAGGAGGGCTCCGCGCCTTCTGACAGGGCTGCGGTCATTCTGCAGTGCGGAAGCGAAGAACGCGGTCGCATTGATGCCGATCGTACTGGTGCCTTCACTCTGACGCCTAGGGTGACCGGAACTGACCCGGGCAGCCGTTTCGAACCGCAGGGTGACGGATCCATTTCCTCACAGAACTTGAACGATTGCGAATTGTATGCTGATGTTCCCGGATACATCTCCCAGCGTGTGCGGATGTCCGGTGCTAACGGGATTGGCATCGTACAGGCGGGGACTATTGTCTTGCACCCTATGAAGAAGCCGGCGGACAATTTTTCCGTAAGTGTCACCTCGCTGCAAGCTCCGGACAATGCCAGAAAGAACTTTGAAAAGGGACAAGAGCAAGTGAAAAGAGGGAAGTGGACGGCAGCTTGCGACTACTTCAAAAAGGCTGTTCAGGCGTATCCACGCTATGCGCTTGCCTGGCTTGAACTCGGGCGAACCCAGCTCAAACAAAACGATTTCTCAGAAGCGCAACAGTCATTTCATCAAGCTACTGAGCAGGACCCTCGTTTGATCGATGCCTATGTCCAAATCGCCGAGCTAGCCGTTCAGAAGCACGAATGGAAAGAACTTGCGGACGCAACCGACCAGATCGTGCGGCTTTCGCCAGATTCCAACGCAGCTTATTGGTTCCTCAATTCGGCCGCCAACTTCAATCTCGGAAATGTAGCTCAGGCAGAAAGCAGCGCAACGCATGGACTTCGCCTGGATTCAAACCATAGGGTGCCGCAGTTGGAGTACTTGTACGGTGCGATTCTCACGCGCCGCGGGGATGTGGATTCCGCGATTTCTCACATCCAGGCTTACCTTCGGCTCGCGCCTGCCTCCGCTGACGCGTCAAGTGCACAGAAGAAACTAGAGGAACTGCAGAAGTTAGTTAGTTCACCGAAGGTTGCCAGCCGCTGAAGGCGAACTGCATCACATGTAAGAGGCCGCCAAAAGCGGCCTTTTTATTGGGCTTTTCGCGATACTTTCGGTAACCTCCCGCGATTACAGCTGTTACCTTTACGCGCTCAAGTTACGCAGTTAAGCTGCGTTCTCATGAAAGCCAATGCGCTGGTAATGTCCCGCAGTCAGGCCTCTGTCAGGCTTCTGGTTGCGGCCTTCGCTGAACTCGGTATCGAATATCGAATCGCATTATCTGGCGCGGAGGCGATTGATGTCTTAGCCACCGAGCACCATTCTGCGCTCGTGGTGGATTTCGATCTGCCGCAAGCTGCGCAGGTCGCCAAGGCCGGACGAAGTATCCTCGGTAAACATCGGCCAGTGATGTTTGGAATGATGGGTGACAGCACCTGCATTGCGGATGTGTTTCAGGCAGGCGCCAACTTCGTCTTGTATAAGCCCCTCGATCTGCTGCAGGTGTTGCACTCGTTCCGGGCGGCACAAGGCTTCATGCCGAGCGACCGGCGCAACTCCTCACGCCAGAAGAGCGAGACGCTGGCTTATCTTCAGCTCCCGACTGGGACCGTTCCCGCCCTGGTACAGGATTTCACAGAGCAGGGTATCTCCCTTCAAGCTGCAGAGCCGCTGGTTCCGATGCGTGGAGTTGAACTGCGTTTCTTGCTCCCGCGCACCACCCAGGTGGTTCACGCCACCGGCGATTTTATCTGGGCTGATGAACAAGGCCGCGCAGGCCTGTTCTTCAATCACATGCCATCTGCGTGCCGGCGTGATCTGCAAGCGTGGCTTAAGAAGTATCGCTCGCGCGGCTCCGATTCCGTACGCGCATTGCTCGAACCAAAGAAGCCCAGACGCATGTTTGCGGCAGTCGCACATTGATTCCGCGAGAACGAAAGATTTACTGTCCCTGCTTTCCGCTCAACACAACGATTGAAGCCGCAGGGATCTCGTAAGAGGTCCCTGGTCCGGCATTCACGCTTCCATGCGTGATCGGCCCGTCCGGATCCGCATATCCCTTCGTATTTGTGAGAATGGGATCCTCGGCTGCATGGCTGGCGTGCGCCATGAAATACGTGCTGGCTGGGTGCCACTGGTATTGCTCCCGACCGAACGTTGCAACCGTCACTTGCCCGGTGAAGGAATCATTCATCTGTTTGCCGGCATCTCGAAACTGTATTTGCACCTTGTGCCCGTTGAATTGATCACGATTGACCAGCATCAGCGACCATCGCCCGTCAGCCTGCTTCAACGCGTATGCGGTGATTAGTGCGTGCCCGGCTCCGTCGTTTACGTCGCCCTTCGCCGTGAACACCTGATATTCCGCCTTGGGGTCTTTTATCCACTCCAGGTTGATCATCTGTGAAGCGAAGAACTGCGCGAGCGGTTGCTGAACTTGATAATTCGCATCTACGGTGAACATCGCAAACGACCCCGGAGAATCGTCGCAGCCATGCTCCATCTGCACCGGCAAATAGTGAAAGAAGTAGAGACCCTTACCGCCGCTGTTCAGGAACGAACCTACGTAATCAGCCAGCCACACAGCGGAGAATATATCCAGTGATGTTTCGCTCGCCGAAGACGAGAGGTTCGACTCCGTAATCATCATCGGCACATCAGCCGGAAGTCCGTCTTCCCTCCAGACATCCATGATGTGGCTGACCAGTTCCGGCTCGTCGTAAAGACTGCCCCAGGGAATTCGGCAAGGATCGTACGGATAGTGCTCGAATGAAAAGAACGAAAGCTCTTTCAAATGGTTGTGCGAGCGCAAGTAATTCAAGAAGCGTTGCGTCCACGACGCATTGCCGCTTTCGTCAGGCCAGGTCTCGATGTCTCGGTTCACTCCTTCAAACGAGGGTCCGCCGAGCTTCAGTGACGGATCAACCCGGTGCAACGCAGTTGCCCACTGCACGTATAAAGCTGCGTAGTCCTCCGGCATCGTGTATTGCCCATCGGCTTCCTCTCCGATTTCCACATAACTCACCGGATAGCCACGCTTTTTCAGGTAGGCCATTTCTGCGGCTGCATTGTCGGGATTGTCGTACATCACCGCGACGGGCATTACCGCCGGCAGCCCGCGCGTGACCCCGCTTGTGTAGAACAGCTCGAATCCAACCTGCGCCTGTTTGGTCGAGCCTAGATCGCTCGGCTCATGCCAGGGATCTACAGACGAGCAATAGGTCGTGGTCTGCTCCTGATCGGGCGTATGCCGCATCACATCGTGGAATTCGCCATCTGCGGTCATTGTCCCCAGGTAGAGCTCGCGAATCGCATAACCCGCGCAGTTCCGGAGATCGCTGGATCCGTGCGAGTCGCAGGTGTTCGACGAAGCCGTCATCAGAATGCGAACAAAACGAATAGGCAATGGCGCGGCACTCAGGCGAAGCGTCTCCGTGCCGCCTTTCGCATTCTTCAACGTGCCGAAAGGAAACGCCTGCCAAACTCCTCGCGTAGGAGCGTGGATGGGATCGTCGCCCCCAGTCCAGTACTGCACGACGAACTCCGTGGCAAACGGATCAGTCCACGCGATACGAAGCGTATCCACTTGCTGCACTTGCGAAAGATCGACGACGATCCATTGCGGGTGCAGAGCGTCGCTCTCGCCGGTAAAGCGCCGGGTCAGATAAGGATCGCTCTTCCAATAGGTGTTGATATCGCCGTCGGTCAGGCGTGAGAAACCGGCATTGCCAGTCCCGTCGTTGCGGGTAAAACCACGATGCGGCAAATCGTAGCCGTAAGAATAACGAACGATCTCTGTAGGCTCCGATGAGCCCACGAAATAGCCTTTGCCGCTCGGGTCGCTCCACGTACCCTTCGGATTCCAATGCCATGCCTGAACGAACAACTCCGTGTTCTGACGAAACGTGACAGGTTGCCATCCCGCGGCAAATACTTTCTCCAAAGTCGCGGGCACGAAATCTTTGTCAATCGCGTCGGTGGCAATGCGATCAATACCGGCGCCCAGAGTTTGATTTGGTACGAACCGGTTCGTCTCGTGACTAACATCGACGCTGACCGTTTGTGCCTGGCACACTCCGCCTGCAATTAGAATGAGCGCTGCAAAGACAAGTCGTCGCATATTTCCCTCGTATTAAATCGGTTTAGTACAGTGGGCTGATCTTAGCGAACCCAACGTAAGCCTCACAAGGAAAATGTTCGCCGCCGAGCCAAGAGTGTCCCCCGTCCGGGCTCAGCGCAGGCAGCAGTCGGAAATTTTGTGAGATGATCGTTCCCCATGTCCGAGATCGTTTTGCTGTCGGCGTGCGAAATCGCCAAGCAAGTTCGCACGCGGCGTCTGTCTCCTGTCGAAGTTGTTGAAGCCCATCTCGCTCGGATTGAGAGAGTCAACCCAAGAATCAACGCATTCGTTCACGTTGACGCCGAAGCAGCGCTTAAGCACGCGCGCGAGGCGGAATCGGCTGTCACGCGCGGCGACCAACTCGGCCCTCTGCATGGGGTCCCGATCAGCATAAAGAGTTCAATCGAAGTCGCCGGTCTGCCGTGGGAGGCGGGAACAAAGTTGCGGGCCGGGACAGTCGGATCAACCGACGCTCCGCTGGTGCAGCGATTGCGGAATGCGGGAGCCATAGTTCTTGGTGTTACCAATGCGCCCGAACTTCTTATGGCGTGGGAAACCGACAATCTTCTTTATGGACGCACCAATAATCCCTGGGACCTTTCGCGCACTGCAGGCGGTTCAAGCGGCGGGGAAGCGGCGGCCATCGCCTCGGGATGTTCCGCGGGCGGTGTGGGCAGTGACGGTGGCGGCTCAATCCGGGTACCCGCTCATTTCTGTGGCATTTGTGGGCTGAAGCCAACCCCCGGCCGAGTTCCTGCCACGGGACACTTTCCCCAGTCAGTCGGACCCTTCGCGCTCCTCGGAGTTGTCGGGCCAATGGCGCGAACTATTTCGGACCTGAAAGTCTTATTTGAAGTTATGCAAGGGCCGGATACAGGCGACCCATCTGCGGCACCGGTGCCGGTGAGTTGGCCGGAGGTTAGCACAGGCGCACTGAAAAATATCCGAATCGGTTACTTTGAAGACGATGGCCGTACCCCGGTCACTTCTGAAACGCGCGCCGCGGTGAGAAATGCCGCAGAAGCCTTGCGCGGCGCAGGCTTCAAAGTCGAGCCATTTCGCCCCGACGCTCTTGAAGAAGCGCGCCAGCTCTGGTGGAAATTTTTCGGTGTTGCTGGCGGGATGCTGCTTGGCCCAATGGTTCGCGGCCACGAGGGCGAGCTCAGTCCAATACTAAAAGAGTTCAATGGTTGGGTGGCAGATGAACCGCCCCACACAGCACAAACCCTGCTCGATACCTGGATCGAACGCGATTTAGTGCGCATGAAGATATTCGAGCAGATGGAGAAATTCCCGGTGCTGCTGTGCCCCGTAGCCTCCATACCGGCGTTCCGGCATGGTGAGCGAAGCTGGCAAATCGACGGAAGAACCGTCGAATACCTGGACGCCTGGAGTTACTGTGAGTGGTTCAATTTGCTAGGCATGCCGGCGGCTGTGGTCCCGGTCGCTCGCTCGGCCGATAGCCTACCCACTGGGGTGCAACTAATCGCAGCGCCCTGGCAGGAGGAATTGGTCCTCTCCGTTTCCGAGATCCTGGAAAAGCAGATCCCGGGACCGGGTCTGCCGCCTATCTAATCAACGACCCGAAAGTGACATACGCCTATGCAGTCTCTCAGCCGAGTGAAACATTAGCTAGCGTGCAGATGTCTGGCAGGTTGCGATAGCGCTCTGCGTAATCCAAACCGTAGCCAACCACGAACTCATCAGGGATCTTGAAGCCTACATAATATGCCTCTACCGCCAGCTTGCGGCGGGCCGGTTTATCCAGTAGCACAGCCACTCGAAAGCTTCTCGGCTGATGTCCGAGCAGTAAGCGCTTCAGAAATGCGAGGGTCAGGCCGGTATCGAGGATGTCCTCAACCAGGATCACGTTCTTGCCGCGAAGCGATTGCTCAACATCTTTTGTAAGCCGGACCTCGCCGGTCGAGTCCCAGGTTTTTTCCTGCTTCGCGCCGGCCGGTATGCCGTAGCTGGTCACACTAATGAAATCGAATGTCGCATCAACCTGAACCTGGCGCACCAAATCGGACAAAAATATCGCCGCGCCCTTCAGCACGCCGACAAAAACCACCGGCTCACCCTTGGAATCAGTGGTAATCTGCTTGCCCAGCTCCGCAGTTCGCTTGGCAATCTGATCCCGTGAGATAAGCAGTTTCAAGTCTTCCACGGAGCAACATCTTACGCCCGTGCGCTAAGCAGCTGCATTGAACCCGATCCCCTCTGCCACTAAAATGTTCCAGTCGCAGGCGAAAGCTCTCAAATCATGAAATTGGACGGAATAAAGATCACTTGGCTGGGACACGCAACTTTTCGCATTCAAACTCCGAAGGGCAAGATCATCTTCATCGACCCGTGGGTCATGGGCAATCCTGCATGCCCTGAGAAAGAAAAGGACATCAAATCGGTGGACGTCCTTCTCTGCACGCACGGCCATGGCGACCACATTGGTGACGCCGTCGAGATCGCAAAGAGGCACGATCCCAAGGTTGTCGGAATTCCCGAGCTCTGTGGTTGGTTGAGGAAGAAGGGCGTAAGGCAAACCGCGGAAATGAACAAAGGCGGCACCCAGCAGCTCGATGACATTAAAGTCACGATGGTGCATGCCGACCATTCGTGTGGAATCCTCGACGGTGACCAGTTTGTTTATGGAGGCGAAGCTTGCGGGTACGTAATCGAATTCGACAATGGCGTGAAGATTTATCATGCCGGGGACACTAACGTCTTCGGCGACATGGCTATCATTCGCGATTTGTACGCGCCGACAATCGCAATGCTTCCCATAGGCGACCATTACACGATGAGTCCGCGCGAGGCCGCCTATGCCTGCAATTTGCTGAAGCCGGAAACGGTAATTCCAATGCATTTCGCGACATTTCCGGTTCTCACCGGCCGTCCCAGCGAGTTGAGTAAACTTGTGCAGAGCGTCGCAGTTCTTGAGATAAAACCGGGGCAGACAATCTCTTAAGTTGGACGGTACTTAATGTCTAAAGACAAGCCGCGCTGGATGATGCACGGCATCACCACCGAACCCGTCGAGCAGTATCTCTATTCATTGCTGCCGGCGCGGGATGAAGTCCTCACTCAAATGGAAACGGAAGCGGATAAGCGCGATATTCCGATTGTGGGTCCCCTCGTCGGACGCCTGCTGTATCAGCTTGCGCTGGTTCACAAAGCGAAAACGGTTTTCGAACTTGGATCAGCCATCGGTTACTCAACTATCTGGTGGGCACGGGCGGTCGGCGAAGATGGGAAAATAACTTATACAGATGGCGACCGCAAAAACGCTGATGAGGCTCGCGGCTATTTCGAACGGGCCGGCGTGTCCAAACGGATTACGATCAAGGTCGGAGACGCGCTCGAAATCCTCTCCGAGCAAAAACAGGAATTGGACATTATTTTCTGTGACGTCGATAAGGAGGACTATCCGCGAGCGTTTCGCTTAGCAGTGCCGCGCCTGAGGAAGGGTGGGCTGCTGATTGCTGATAACGTGCTGTGGAGTGGCAAAGTCGCTGGCAAAGAACCTGACTCAGCCACCAAGGCGATTCTCGAATTTAATCGCCTGCTATACTCCACGCCCAATCTTCTTACCACCATTCTTCCGATCAGGGATGGTATTGCCGTTGCGGTGAAAACTTAGAGCACGGCGCCGATCAGATCGATTTCACCGGAATTGCCGTCAGGTCTTCCACCAACCCGACTTCCTTCTGCAGAAACGGTTCTGCATATGTCACCCCAGCCAGCATTCCATAGAATCGCGCCATAGCTTCCAGGCGCGCGCGAATTTCATCTCGGGCAGGGAAGATGTCCTTCCCCGCTTCCTGATCGCTGAATTGGGTCTTGTAGGCCATCAGCGCTTCAAAACGTGCTTCAAATTGCCCGGTGATATCCACAACAAACGTTGGCCGGATGTCGTGGTACAGCGTGGCATAAACAATTTTGAATGGCCGATGCGGCTGCGGAGATGATGCAGAGCTAACAAGAGCGCCACTTGGCGTGTCCTCAACTGCTCCGGAAAGTTCCGCACTACGCGAATTCGCGCCCTTTCCGGATCGCGTTTGCTTCTCGCCCGCTACCACGCTCGCGACCGCGGACGCCACTTGGCTGAACGCGGAATTCTTAACACTGAGCGCTCGTTCTATGTCCAATTTTGCCAGGCCTGCGAGAAAACATGCTTCATATCCCAACTTTGAAGCTGTGTAGTGGTCCGGATGCCGGCCTTTCCAGTAGGGAAGGATCACTACGCCGGGTCGCGTTTGCCGAATCACGCGAGCTACTTTCAGACGATTTTCCCAGGTGTTCTCCACGCGGCCATCAGGAATATCGAGCCCCTGCCGCCATTCGACCCTCAGAATCCTCGCCGCTTGCTCTGACTCTCGCGCTCGCTCTTCGGCGCTTCCCCGTGTTCCCATCTCTCCTTGAGTCAAATCGAGGATGCCTGTCCGATGACCGAGCTCTGCCATCTTGAGCAGTGTGCCCCCACATGTTTGTTCCACGTCATCGCGATGGGCCGCGATGGCCAGAATATTAAGTTTGCTCATGGATTCGGCTTTAAATATACCTGACCCGCACCCGCGACCTGTTCAATGACCCGCCCAATGCCTCGCTCCGAGGAACTCAGCCACTACATTAAACCCTGTATGGGAACCGTTCAGCATGCTTGCTATCCTGCGTTGTTGCTGGATCAGCACATTTCGAGCCTTTCTGCTCGCGCGTAAAATGAGCTTAATGGAAATTCCGCAGTTTCATTCCTCCCAGCCGGAGGATGACGCACACGAAGATCATCCACACATTGTCCGCTTTTACTCCGACGATAAGGCATTAGTCCGCGAAGTCACTCGAATTATGAGCGCAGCCCTGAACCGAGGAGAACCCGCCATCGCAATCGCGACCCGCTCACACTGCGATGAGGTGGTTCAAGAGTTAAAGCGCGAAGTGCGTAATTTCCCCCGCGCAGCGGCTGAGGGGTGGTGTGTGATGTTGAACGCTGCGGAAACTCTCTCGCGCTTCATGGTCAATGGGATGCCTCACCCCGAGCGTTTCGCGGATGTTCTGACTCCCGTCATCGTTCGGGCGTCGCTTGCTTCCCGCGATCCTCAGAACCGGATCACCGCATTTGGTGAAATGGTGTCTCTGTTGTGCGCTCAGGGAAATCCCGAAGCAGCGGTTCGCCTTGAGCAGCTTTGGAATATGCTCGCCCGGACCCATTCGCTGTCGGTTTATTGCGCGTACCCGGCGCAGATTTTCTTCCGGCCCGAAGGTCGCGATTTGTTTCTTAAGATCTGTGCCGAGCATTCGGGGACCGCTGGTGTTGAGACCACTGCGCCCAGTACTAACGATCATGCGTCCCCTACGAAGCACAATTTGACTGTCGGCGATGGCGGCGGCGAGTGGCGGCGTCGCGAGGAAGGCTTCCGCCGTTTTGTTGAAGCCGTACAAGATTACGCGATTTTCATGCTGGATACTGAAGGCAACGTTACCACCTGGAGTGTTGGGGCTGAACGAATCAAGGGTTACAGCGCTTCGGAGATCATTGGCAAGAATTTTTCCACGTTTTACGTTGAGGAAGAACTCCGGTCTGGCAAGCCTCGTATGGAACTTGAAGTCGCCGCCCGCGAGGGCCGTTTCGAGGATGAGGGCTGGCGCGTGCGCAAAGACGGCTCGCGCTTTTGGGCCAATGTGATTATCACAGCCGTGCGGGACGAGCACCACCAGTTGATCGGCTTCGGCAAGGTGACCCGCGACATTACCGATCGGATGCAGGCCCAGCGGGCTCTCGACCACGTCAATCAGGATCTGAAGAACGAAATCTCGGAGCGCAAGCTTGCGGAACAAAGGCTGGCGGAATCGGAACAGTCGCTGCGGTCCCTCTCCCTGCATCTCCTGCGAAGCCAGGATGAGGAGCGGCGGCGCATCGGTCGCGATCTTCACGACAGCCTGGGTCAGGTGCTCACGGTAATGAAGATGAATCTTGAGGCGCTCGCGCCCGTCGCGGGCGATCGCCGCGAGCAGATCGTAAAATGCATTGAACTGGCGGACAGCTGTATTCGCGAAGTCAGGACCATTTCCTATCTTCTGTACCCTCCAATGCTGGAGGAACTTGGACTACGAGCCGCCGTTCCCTGGTACTTGGATGGATTTGCGGCTCGCAGTGGAATCCAGACCAGTTTCGAGGTTTCTGCTGATTTTGACCGTTTGCCGCGCGAATCAGAACTGGCGCTCTTCCGAGTTTTGCAGGAAGGTCTCACCAATCTTCACCGGCATTCCGGAAGCCCGGTCGCCCACATCCGGCTATCGAGGAAAAATGGAACTACCGCCCTCGAGATTAGAGACGAGGGCAAGGGCATTCCGCCGTCGGTTCTCTCTGGCGGGGTTTCCGGCCATCTGCCTCCGACCGGAGTTGGCCTGCGAGGCATGACCGAGCGAATGAAACAACTAGGCGGCCGCCTTGAGGTTACTTCCAGCGAGCGGGGCACAACCGTGGTCGCGACCGTTCCTACCTCCGAGGTTAAAGCTTAGGCGTCAGTCCAGGTTTCCCTGTTCCAACACCACGTTTTCCCTCACTATGAGCCGGTGCGCCGCCATTTCCTTGAGCTTGGGGAGCACCCGGCTTACGTGCTCGTCCGTGTCAACGAAAATTATCACTACCGGCAGTTTGCCGCCGGCATCCACCAGATGGCTGGTTTTCACGCGCTGACGTCCCAGAAATCCTGCCACCGCATGCATAACACAGGCAGCAAATACATTCTCCTGGTGCAGGTAATTGAGAATGCTGAGATGGAGTGGCTTGCCCTGCCACTTGTCGGATTCGTTCAGATAAATCGTGACCTGGACTGCCATTGAGTTCTGCATTCTACTGCAAAGCCATTTCATCCCGAAGAATCGCGTAAAGCTCGAGGTCCACAAACCCGCCTAACTTGAATATGTGCTGGCGCATGCAGCCCTCGTATTTCATTCCGACTTTTCTTAGCACATTGCCGGAGGCCACGTTGTGCTTAAAATGCGCTGCGAAAATACGATTCAACCCCGCATGTTGGAAGCCGTGCCGTACGACAGCTTTGGCCGCCTCGGTTGCATAACCGTTTCCCCAGTACGGGACTCCAATCCAATAACCGAGTTCGGCGCGCTTATGTGCCGGGTCAGGGTGTAGACCTATGCCTCCGCAGAGACGGCCATTGTTGCGCAATCGGATTCCCAGTCGCAGCTCGTTCTCTTTTGCCGCGCTGGCGAGGAATTCCCTCGCATGCTTTTCTTGATAGGGATGTGGAATGCGCAGCGTAGTTGCAGCTATCTCGCGCGCCCCGATGAGAGGCACCAGTTCGGCCAGATCCGCTTCACCCAGAGCACTAAGTTGCAAGCGCGGAGTTTCGATCACAGGCGTTCCCATTTTCCTAGCTTACAATGCCCGCGCCAGCGCCATTCCTGCGAGCACAGCCGCCAAACACAAGAGATTATTTGAAAGAAGATTCGCCGACATCAGCAACCATTGTCCCTGCTCGAAATAGGCCATGGTTTCGAATGCGAAGCTGGAAAATGTGGTGAATGCGCCGCAAAACCCTACTACCACCAGCAGGCGCCAACGCGGATCGAGCAGCACCCGCTCCGTCGCCCAAATCATGAAGAATCCAACGACGAAGCTGCCGCTGACATTGATCACCAAAGTTCCGTAGGGAAAAATCGGTCCCAGGATTCGCGCAGCATAACGGCTGATAACCCAGCGTGCGTTAGCCCCGAGGATTGCGCCTAGAGATATGACGAGAATTTCGTTCACGATGGAGTCTCCGCCATGAGTTCTGGTAGGAGTCATCAGTCCGCAACCGGCGGACGGTTATGGCGAACTCCATCGCCGTGAAATATTTTTACCACAATCGCGTGTGTGTGTGGACAGGAGGTACATTACGGGAGTGCGCGGCGCTACTGCACTTTTTGTAGTCTGTTGATCAGCTTCTGGGCCAGGTTCTCGTCTGACTCCGACCACAACAGCCGGGTAGCGGCTCCGGCATTCTTCTCGACCCGACTGATGAAGTCGACTAGCGTTTGCACATTCGCTCGCACCCGCGATTCGAGTTCCTCGGTAAGCCCCAGTTCTTCGTAAAGGAAAGGCGTGTCCAGCCCGAAGTCAACTTCTATCTGTCCTTCTGCCTTCGCCTCGCCCTCCTCGAACTCTTCTCCCCGCAAAATAAAACTGACTGGCGAAGGTCTCAATGTCCAGTCGACTTCGGGCGTTTCTGGCGTCCACAAATCCCAATTGGCTTCGAACACGTAGGCGTAATCTTCGTGCAACAAATCTGCGGCAACCAGGATTGCTTCTTCAGGTGGAATTCCGGGGCGAAATCGCCGCTCCAAAATAGTCGGCTGCTCCCAGGAAATGGGATGAAGCGCGGCTGCAGTGATTCCTGGAACAGCTCTAGAAAACTGAAATTGCTGCATTACCCGCAACAAATGCGGCAGCATTTCGTTAGTCTCAAAGTCCTGGAACCAGAGACTCAGATAAAGAGTGTCAGCCATGATCTTGTATTTTAAGGCGAGGCCAAGTTGCTTGCAGAAGTTCAGCTTAGATCGGGGAGGGTCGATCCAGAAGCCGTGAAGGCGTTATACAGGTCGGCCGGATCGTCGGCATACAGCTCCAGGTATCCGCACTGGCCGCAGATCCACGCGTGAACATCGGAACGGGTTGATTTCTTGAACACCATCGCGGTCGGATCAGCATCAACCCGCACTTTGAGATCCCGCTCGCCGCCTTGGCCGAAATCAACCACCATCGCTCGCTGGATCACCGAACTTGATCCGCACTTCGCGCATTTATTGACTATCGGCATGGAATGGAATGACGATTTACGCGGCTTGTCCCTTCACTTCTACCCCCGCCCATTTTTCCAGCAGCAGCAGAGTGGCAGCGTAGTCGAGATCGGCGTGGCCCTCTTCGATGGCTACATCGTAGATTTCCTCAACCGTTTCCAGGCCGGGCAATTTGACCCTGGCCTCTTTCGCCGCTTCAAGCGCCAGCCGGATATCCTTTCGCATAAGCCGAAGTGGAAAATTCGCCGAAAAATCACGGCCCAGCACGAAAGGCAACTTATATTCGATCACGCCCGATTTCACCATCGAGGAATTGATCAGCGCACCGAGTTGTTCAGCATCGACGCCCAGCTTCGCAGCCAGCGTGAGCGCCTCGGCGAATCCTTCGTAGATCAACGCGATCTGCAGGTTCATCACCAGCTTGGCGGATTGTCCCTTGCCGGTTTCGCCCATGCGGAAGATCTTCTTCCCCATGGCTGCATACAGCGGCTTCAATTTTTCGACCGCCTGTTCATCCCCGCCGATCATGAACAGCAAGGTCCCACTCTCAGCGCCGGCTTTTGACCCTGTCATTGGCGAATCCACGTACTGCACTCCTTTACGCGCGACTCGCTCAGCGAATTTCCGAGTTGCCGAGGGAGAGATAGTGCTGGAATCGGCGATCACCATGCCTTCGGTCAGCGACTGCTCCACGCCATCTGCGCCGAACAGCACGTTCTCCACTGCGGCCGTATCAGAGACGCACAGCCATACCACCTCTACGCCTTGCGTCGCTTCCGCAGGAGAAGCAGCGGCCCGCGCGCCCTCGACTTCTTTTCCCGGCGTTCGGTTCCACACCGTCACTTCGTGACCGGCCTTAACCAGATTGGCCGCCATGGCGCGGCCCATAATTCCCAAACCCAAGAATGCAACTCGCATTAGGAGCAACTCCAGAATTCGAAAAGATAACCAGAATTAGATATGACTCCTTCGAGACGGTCAAGGGTATGACATAAAATAAGCAGAGACGCGGCCCAAATTGTCTCGAAACCGTCATCTCGGAGCAGTTGTGGCCACCTCTAAGCTGCAACTACTTTTCGCACGATGCTGAAACAGGCGCTCAAAAATCCTGCGTTGCGCAAGCGTGCCCGGCAATTTGGACGCCTGGTGCGGCACTCCGCCCTCACACCCACCACCGGCGAGTCTCATCGCCCGGTACTGGTTTCGAACGGGCAAATGGGCGTAACCTTCATCGGACACGCCAGTTTCTTCCTGCAGGTTGGCGGCGAGAATGTTGTCATTGATCCCAACTTCGCCCGCTGGCTTTTCGTGCTGAAGCGGCTTCGGCAACCCGGGGTAAAAATCGACGACCTTCCGCCGGTCGATGTGGTTCTGATTACCCATGCTCACTTCGATCACCTGCACCGTCCTTCGCTGCGGGCGATCGTGCAACATACCAGGCGCTGGCGCGGGTCAGCTCCCACGGTGGTGGTTCCCGAGCACGTTTTTGACCTGGTTTCCGATCTGGGTTTTCGAGACGTGGTCGAGTTGAACTGGTGGAGCAGCTACCGCCATCGCAATCTGACCATCACGCACGTGCCGTCTCGCCATTGGGGGGCACGCATTTTGCGCGACGCTCACCGCGGCTACGGCGGTTATGTTTTGCACGACGGAAAACATTCCGTCTATCATGCCGGCGACACCGCCTATTTTTCCGGCTTCCGCGAAATCGGAATGCGTCTTGCGCCGCAGCTAGCGCTACTTCCGATTGGCGCCTACAATCCTCCATCATTCCGTAATGTGCACACCAGCCCGGCCGATGCCACCCGAGCTTTCCTCGATTTGAACTCACGCTGGATGGTCCCCATGCACTACGGATCTTTCCGGCTCTCGCATGAGCCCTTGGAAGAGCCTCTGCAGTTGCTGGAGCGCGAGGCCCGCCGTGCGGGCATTCAGGACCGCGTTCTGGTACTTGAAGAAGGCGTGACCAAAATATTTTGATCCTTTAACATTTGCAGGACTAGAATCTCCTGCCTGAGGAGGTTTTATGTCTGAGCATGTCAAAGCTGTTCCGCCAGGATTCCATACCCTCACCCCACACTTGACCGTCCGCAACGCTGCACAGGCGCTTGAATTTTACAAAAAAGCATTCGGCGCCGAGATAGGCCAAGTCGCGCACATGCCCGATGGAAAAGTCATGCACGCCGCCCTAAAGATTGGGGACTCCCAGCTGATGTTGAACGACGAGATGCCGGAGTACGGCGTTCTCTCGCCGGTTTCGACGGGCAGCAATAGCCCAGTGACTATTCACATTTATACCGAGAATGTTGACGAAGCTTTTGAGCGTGCGGTCTCGGCAGGAGCACAAGTAAAAATGCCGCTGATGGACCAGTTCTGGGGCGATCGTTATGGCGTGGTCACGGATCCCTATGGCCACAAGTGGTCGCTTGCGTCGCACGTGAAAGATATGTCGCCAGAAGAAATGGAGCACGGCATGAAGGACGCGATGGCCAAGATGCCGCCACCCCCAGCAGCGAGGAAGACGGCCTAGTAGGCAAGCAGTATCCTGAGGTCGCGCAGGTTATTGCCCGTGGGCCCGGTAACGATTGCATCGTCCAGCGCTTTGAACAGGGGATATGCGTTGAAGCCGCTGAGATGAGCTTTCACGTCCAGTCCGCGGGCTTTTGCTCGTTCAGGGGTAGTCCCATCGGCGATCGCGCCTGCTGCAGGACTGTTGCCGTCAATTCCATCTGAGCCGGCGCTGAGAGCGCAAATATTTTCGCCGGCGACTCTCTCGCCAGAATACAGCGCGAACTGCTGATTGCGCCCGCCAAAGCCGCCGTTCTCCACGTGCACCGTCACTTCTCCTCCCGAAAGCAGGCAGACGCGCTCGCTGCGCTTGCGTAATTCGCGCAGTCGCTGCAGCAGGTAGTCCGCGGCTTTGGCGTAATCCCAATCGTCGCAGCGATTGTCAATTTCGACCATGAAGCCCTGGCGTTCCGCTTCTTTCTGAGCAGCGTCAAGCAGCGCTGCATTAGAAAGAATCGTCCACCATCGCGCACGAATAAACGCCGGATCGTCTGATTTTGGCGTTTCCTCAAGCGAATGTTGCGCGAGCAATTCACGGACAGAACTGGGCAACTTTCCAATCGTGTTGTGGGTGCCCGACTCCGCATGGTTTTCTGTGGAGGGCTGGATCAAAGAATGCTTTGCCGCAATTGCGTAACAATCGTCGGCCGTGGTCGAATCCGGCATCGTCGGACCGGATGCCAGCGCATCCGGCGTGCTGTCGGGAACGTCCGAAATCAGAATCGAAACCTGCTGTGCCGGATAAGCCGCCTGCGCCAGCCGCCCGCCCTTAATGGCCGATAGGTGCTTCCGAATCGCGTTGATTTCGGCAATGGGCGCACCCGAATGCACCAGCACGCGATAGGTTTCGATCAGATCATCAAGTGATATCTCATCATCAATCGGCTTCTCTGCAGCCGCCGATCCGCCCCCGCTGATTAAATAAACGACAAGGCAGGACGCATTGAGGGTGTTCACTGACTTCAGCATCGCTTCGGCCACCCGAATGGATTCCGCATTCGGCAACGGATGTCCACCCTGAAAGTATCGAAACCCGCGCACCTGGAACTCAGGTTGGATTGGACTAACGACGATCCCTTCGAAGCGGTCGCCCACTTGCTCGTGCAACGCAATCAGCATGCCGTGTGCAGCTTTCCCGATTGCGATCACGAACACTCGGCTGTAGGAGTTCAGATCGTAGAGATCTTCACAGACTCGCAGCACGCCTCGCTGACAACTCACGTTCCGCGCAAACGCCTTGCTGATACTTGATTCGCGCAGGGCATGGTCAAAAATATGGCGGGCAATTTCTTTCATTTGTTTGTTGGAAGTGCGAATTTACACCGAGTTACCATACGACACTTTGGTTTGCGCAAACGCAATTCTGGCCGGAGGCACGAACGGGAAGGGCACGTCGTTCAGTCGTGCCGTAACTTCTTTGTTGCGGTTTTCCGGCACGGCTAAAAGCCGTGCCCTCCAGGATAGACCAGCTAAGTTGGATCAAGATTGTGGTCAGGCCGCTATCGTTTCCCGCACCCACCCCTCAATCGCCTCTCGCATCTCTTTCATTCTGCCTTCAAAAAAATGGTCTGCCCCCTCGATGATCACCAACTTCTTGGGCTCCGCTGCCATTATTGCCATTTCTTCGAGTTGCACCCGCGGGCCAAACTGATCACGGCTGCCGCTGACGAATAGCTTCGGCTTTCCGCAAGTCCGCAGGAATTCCAGATCGTAAACGCGTTCGTCAACCGGACGCACCGGAACCCCCAGGCCGACGCATGCTTTCACGCGATCATCCTCACACGCGACGCGTAAGCCCACGGCTGCACCGAAAGAAAATCCGGCGAAAACAAGCGGCAGGTGGAACTCGTGATCGAGCCACTCAATGGCCACGCGCACATCGTCCGCTTCTCCTTCGCCATAATCATGCTCGCCCTGGCTCAGTCCGGCCCCGCGAAAATTGAACCGCAGGGCAGGGAATCCGAATATGTTGAGCGACTTCATGGCGTGAAAGACGACCTTGTTGTGCATGGTCCCGCCGAACATCGGATGCGGATGACAAACCAGCGCTGCATGGGTTGCGTTCTCAGCGCCGGAGTTGAGCAGCGCCTCAATCCGTCCCGCCGGGCCATCGAGAAACAGTGAGCGAATTGTCCCGGATTGCGCTGCCATGCATGGAGAGTATATCCGCCGCGAATCGACTACGAACGACTACGAAGGATATGAACTCTCAGAGATGAATGGTAGTGGTGCAGTTTGAATCTATTTGGTTCCCGCACTGGCCGAAGACTTGCTAGCTTTGAAAAATAGTAGTTTTGGTTTTAAAACTGCCTTGATGATGTCGTAGTCATCGCGTTCGCGTTCGCCGCGATCTTCAATACAGGACTGAATTACACCGGAGAGCATGTCAGCAAATTGAATCCCTAAGCAATTCTTGCTTTCGAGTGGCAGCGTCTTCAGTACGGTTTTAACTCGTTTAGTGAACCACAGTTCTACTTGTAGATAATCGTGCAGGCTGTTTCCGCTCTCGACTTTGATTGACCGAGCATCTGGAACGAGCGTCGCGGCGTCGTACTTTGCAAGGCAATCTAAAAGGCTCATCTTGACCATGAAGTTGTAGAGCTTGTTCGGGTCTTTCCTGATGTGATCTTCGACGTTGCATTTGTTAACTATGATCGCGTGGAGAGATATGTCAGGGTGTTTGGTGCACATTTCTACGGCAGCTTTGGCGAATTCCGTTCGCGCCGCTGCTGACATATCCACCCATTTTCGTTCTGTGCATGTCGGCCAGCCATAGGCCTTATATAAATCTCTGACGACGCGTTTTGGGAGATGCTTTTTTTGTGGAGGAACGCAAATAGCAGCGACCGTGAGATGGCGACTTGAACCGCCATTCCGGTACGGCTGATCCAATGTCCACCCGAGATCACCGCTTTCATCGGCGAAAATGATTGCTGAAGATACCATCAAAAAACAAAAGCCCCCAATCGCTGGGAGCTTGTTATCAGTTGGATGGCCCCTGAGTCCGACGCGCTTACAGCGCGCTTACGATACCCGGTTAGGGGCGTCGCGGATTCCTCAGGATTTACCCATCCGAAGGCAATTATAGCGGATGGATTAACCGGCTGCACAAAATTATTAAACATTGGTAACCTCCTTTGTTACCAATAGATTAAGCAGTTCTTCCACAGTCCAAATGTGGTCGGTAAGACCAGCTTCCATTGCTGGCGTGACCCGTAAAGTTTTGTGAACCCGACAGAAGTTGTAATGCATGAAGTACAGGGCAACCATGTGCCCATGGTTTTCCATTTTCTTGCTGAATCCATTAGTCAGCCGCGTGAAACGGCGCATTCCCATTCGCATTGATAAGTTCTGGCGTTCCACGAACGATGTGCTTATGTGCTTGGGGTCCGGTTCGCCAGCAAGAACTCCAGTACGACAGCCGATGCAGGTTGCAGGGCTGTAGCGCGATTCAGGGTTGTCATTCGACGAGCCGTAAATTTTTACCAGCATCGCATAATCAATCTCAGAGCCAAACGCATCTTCTACGGCTTCGGCATACACGCGATGACCATCTGTGGTTAGCTGAATACGATTGCTCACGCGGGAGGCAACATCCTGCATGAATGCCCGTGCAGTATCCGCGCCGCGATCTCCGAGCGTGTAGGAGATGATTAGCTTTGAATCGGCATCTAGCGCGGTCCACGTCCAAATGCTTCCCGCGCCAGCTTGCACTTGCTCCATTGTGAGGTTCTTATCCTTGCCGTAGACGAAGGCCCAAATTTCGTCGGCCTGTACACGCCGGACATGGAGATTGCGAACATGCGAATCGTGGTACGATGCTGCGGCGCAGCCCAAGTCTTTGAGAAGCTTCAAGACAGTATGCTTAGCGACGCCAGTCATGCGGCAGGTTGCGTTTATCGAGGAGCCCTCAACTAGAGCCGCTACAATCTGTTCTCGTTTTTGGGTTGATAAGCAGTTCATATCATTACGTACAAGCCACTTACACGAATATAAGAAAATACTTGTATTAAGTCAACAAAAATAATATAAGATTTTTCTTGTCAAAGTGGTGGCAGGGTGCTAAAAATACCTAGTGAATGGACATTTCGAGATTTTCTGGACGCAAGAGGAACGAATCCAGTTCACGCGCAAATATCTTCCCTCCCTCAAGGTGCCCAAGCCAAACTGGACTCGTTGCTAACCACACTTGGCGCATGGCCGTCTCTGTGGCCTCCCCAATACGTGAGCCGTTTACGCGGCTACAAAGGTATATATGAATTGCGAATGGTTCATTCTGGGGTGCAATACAGACCGCTCGGATGCTACGGGCCCAGCAAGAGAGATTTCACCCTACTGCTCATCTGCATTGAGAAGGGCGGGAAGCTGCCGAAGCGGGATTGCGAAACCGCAGTCGAGCGACAAAAAATAGTTATCGTCGAGAGGGAGCGTACTTGTGAACATGATTTCAGCTAGAAAAGGATTGGCAGCAAAATTCGACAATAAAGAATACCGCGACGCATTCATTGCCGAGCAAATCTTCTCTCGCTTGCCGCTCAAGATCAGGGGCATACGCGAGGAACAGGAACTCACTCAGCGGCAGTTGGGAGAACGCGCTGGGATGGCCCAAACTTGGATTTCCAAACTCGAAGATCCAAACTATGGAAAGCTAACAATCTCTACGCTGCTGAAAGTAGCGTCTGCATTCGATGTGGCCCTTCAGATTGATTTCGTGCCATTTTCAAGAGTCTTTAACGATGCCCTACAACTGACAGCGGAGTCGTTCGAGGTTCCCAAATTTCAAGATGATCTTGGATTTTCCAGCACGCAGGAACTGGTCACAGTAACTGGAAACGTTAATCACTCGCAGGGCGCGACAATGGGGACTTTACTCGCATTTCCATCCGCTCCGGTATCAGCAGGTTCGGTGAATGTACTAACGCCACCCCGAAGCGCATCCCGCTCAATACAACAGCCCATAGCAATTTAAGGAATTCACCTATGCCCGAAGAAGCCGTCGCAGAGCCAAAGAAGCAGAGACAAATAGAAAACAGATTGCCCCCGGAGGGACTACTCCGAACTTACGCAAATAATGTTTCCATGTCAGCTACCCGATTTGATTTGAAGCTTCTTTTTGGCGAGGTAATCGAGGTTACAGACGAAAAGGCCATCATTGAAACCCGCGTTCAGGTGACAGTGGATTGGCTGGAGGCAAAACTACTAGCAGATTTTCTTGCCGCTAATATCAAAGCCTTCGAGGAACTAAACGGGCCACTAAAGCTCCCTGTCATCCCTGAGAAGCTCATCGTGCCCGAAACGTTTCCGGAAGCTAAATAGCAGCTACTCGCTTGTGGCTTCTCTCACGATCCGAGCAGCGGCTTGGCTGGCGTCCTCGTTGCACTCGTGGGCGTTGAATTTCTGCAATATCTCAGCGTCCGTACCGGTGAATTGGTGCGCACACGCTTTGCAGACTCCGCGCAACTTGGGATCGTGAAGAATCACGAGTTCTCTGTCTCGTTTCGCCATGCCGACAGTTTCCCACAGTTTAGCCCTTTAAAAAATATTTCTGTTTTCAAACTGCACCACTACCAGATGAATTCCTTCGTGTACCTTCGTACCCTTCGTGGTTTATCCTTTGTCACTCGTCGAAATTGCTGCATGCACCTTTCAAATGAATCTCTTCTCCCTAACCCGCCAGCTCGTGGACATCGAATCTATATCCGGCAACGAAGGCGCGGTCGGAATCTTTCTCGCCGAGCAACTCCGCCAACTCGGCTACAACGTGCAACGAACGACCGTCGAAGGCGAGCGCGCAAATGTTTACGCGACGTTGCCACAGCAACCCAATCCGGCCGTTGTATTTTCCACCCATATGGATACCGTCCCCCCGTTCATTCGTTCCTCGGAAAACGATCAAAAAATTTACGGTCGCGGGTCGTGCGACGCAAAGGGAATCATCGCAGCACAGATTGTCGCTGCCGAACGTCTGAAGCAAGAGGGAATCTACGTCGGATTGTTATTTCTGGTGGGCGAGGAGCGCGACAGCGCAGGGGCGAAAGTCGCTAACCTGCAGCCGAAGGGATGCAAGTTTCTCATCAACGGCGAACCCACCGAGAACCGCATTGCGATTGCCTCAAAAGGCGCGCTGCGCGCCGAGCTCAGCGCAACCGGTCGCATGGCGCATTCGGCGTATCCCGAGTTGGGCGAGTCCGCGATCGACAAGCTGATCGAAGCGCTGCACCGGCTACGAGCCATGAAGTTGCCCTCCGATCCTCAAGTTGGTCCATGCACCTTGAACATTGGGCTGATCGACGGTGGCCGCGCGCCGAATGTAATCCCGGACAAAGCTCATGCGCTGTTGCTCTACCGTCTGATCGGGCCTTCCGAGAATCTCCGTCGCGAGATCACTCAGACCGTGGGCGATCTCGCCAAAGTCGAATTCACGCTCGAGATCCCCTTCGTCCGCCTGCGCACGTTCGAAGGATTGCCAACCATGGTCGCCGCGTTTACTACTGATATTCCCGCGCTCAGCAATTGGGGTCAGCCTCTACTCGTCGGGCCCGGATCAATCCATGTTGCCCACACCGAAGGCGAGTACGTAGAAAAAAAGCAGTTGCATGACGCTGTGGATTTGTACTGTGAGGTCGCGCGGCATTCGCTCCAGCCCGCCTGATCCGGACACCTTTTTTCCCGGCTGCTGGTGTCTCGGGCCACGACGGCTGGGATAAAATCAGTGGGCGCTAACGCGCTAACCGGAGGCGGCGATGGCATCGGTACTCATCACTGGAACCAGCAAGGGAATTGGTTTTGAGGCGGCGCTGGCTTTCGGCCGCGCAGGGCACACTGTCCACGCGACTATGCGTAAGCCCTTGCAGTCGCCGGAACTCGCGGAAATGACTGCACGAGAAAAACTGCCGATCACGGTCTCGGCCATGGATGTCGATTCCGACGATTCCGTGACCCGAGCAATCGCTACCATCGAGAAAGAACGCGGCCCGATCGATGTTCTGGTCAACAACGCCGGTATCGAGAAAGTGGGGTCGATAGAGGAGTTGCCGCTGGATGAGTTTCGCGCGGTCATGGAGACCAACTATTTCGGGGCCATCCGCTGCATTAAGGCGTTGGTGCCGCAGATGCGGCAACGCCGGAGCGGCTGCATTATCAATGTGACTTCGATAGGTGGGCGCATTTCCAGTGCTCCGCTGACTCCCTACAACGCTTCGAAATGGGCACTGGAAGCCCTGAGCGAGGGACTGGCCGGCGAGATGAAGACATTCGGAGTTCGGGTTGCGATCGTAGAGCCGGGAATTATTGACACCGCCATGGCGCGGCGGTTGCGCGTCCCGACGAACCCTTCCCCATACCGTCAGCGCGAGCGTTTTGCCGCGCTGTTTACCGCCGCACTGAAGAATCCGGTGCCGCCGTCATTAGTTGCGGCGAAAATTCTGGAGATTGCAGAGAGCGGCACCTGGCAACTTCGACATCCCGTGGGGCCAGACGCTCTCCCATTCCTGCAATGGCGCAGCGGCATGACCGACGAGGCCTGGGTGGATCTGAATGCCGCCGATGACGACAATTGGTACCGCGGCCTGCAAAGCGACTTCGGCTTGGATTCGCGGCCTAAGAACTAGGTGTGGCTTTCGGTCCTCAGCAAGTAGTCCGAAATCGTTCGCTTAAGATCGTGAGAAAGACTGGGACGGAACCGGCGTCGAAGGCGTTTACAGCAGCCCATTACATGACATGACAACTAATGTGCGGGGAAAGTGCTCTAATTAGATGTCCCTTGGAGGCGATCTATGTCCAGCCCCAACTTCCGCGCCGTTCGGTTCTTGATTTCAACTGTGTTTCTCTTGTTGGCCTCGCTTCCCGCGCTCGCTGATTCCCAGGTTCGCATCGTCCGCCTTAGCTACATTGAAGGTGGCGTTCAAATCGACCGCGGCATTGGTCAATTCGAGAAGGCCATGGTGAATTTGCCCATCTCGCAGGGTGCGAGACTCCGCACTTCTAGCGACGGCCGCGCTGAAGTCGAATTTGAGGATGGAAGCACGCTACGTCTCACTCCTGAGACCGCCATTGAATTCCCGCAACTCTCGTTGCGCGACTCGGGGGGAAAGGCCTCAACCGTCGAAGTTAGGAAGGGATCGGTTTACCTCGACTACGCTGCTTCCAAGAATGAGGAGTTCGCCGTCCAATTCGCCCGCGAAACCGTGAGGCTTTCACACGCGGCTCACTTGCGGATCGGAATTGCCGACGAGGACGCCGCGGTTGCCGTCTTCAAGGGAGATATACAAGTCGAGGGCCCCTCGGGTACTGTCCAGATTAAGAAGAACCAAACCGGAAACTTTGATCTCTCGAGCGACGACACCTACACCCTGGCCAAGAACATTGACCAGGAGCCATTTGATAGCTGGGATAAACAACAGAGCGACTTTCACGTGCGGTACGCCAGCAACTCTTCTAACAGCTACTCGCCTTATGCCTATGGGACCAGCGACCTCGGCTATTACGGCAATTTTTTCAACGCCCCCGGCTACGGAATGATGTGGCAGCCTTACTTTGCAGGGGTCGGCTGGGATCCGTTCATGGACGGCGCGTGGGCCTTTTCGCCAGGATGGGGCTTCGGATGGGTTTCGGCCTATCCGTGGGGTTGGACGCCTTACCACTACGGAACATGGGTCTTCCTCCCCGGCTATGGCTGGGCCTGGCAGCCTGGCGGTGTTTGGACTACCTGGTACGCGCGGCCGCGAGTGCTGAATGCGCCCCGTAATTTTGTCGCGCCACAACCTCCTTCTGGTGGGCGCACTACGGTGGTTGTGAATCGTGGGCCAGTGTCAACGTTGGCCAATCGATCCGGCAGCAAGCTGATGATTCCGAACAATTCTGCGGGCCTGGGCGTTCGTCGCGGAGAAATTAACAATCTCGCGAAAGTCTCCCAGCAGGTACAAGCGCGTGGGACCGTAACCGAGCGCGTCCATGCCGCACCAATAATTCGGACCGACGCTTCTGCAGGATTCGCGACGGCCGGAAGTGGTTCAGCAGGCTCGCGTAGTTCGCGTACCTCCACCGGAGGAAATAGCCGCGCAACGACGACCTCATCTCCATCTGTACACTCGAGTGCACCGCCCCCGGCAAGCGGAGGCCATGGACATAGGTAAATCCTCGCTGCTCGCGAGAAGAGAGATTCCGGGAACATCCAGCCACTAAGGCCGTTGTGAGCCCTGACAGTGTAATTGACTAGGTGTGGCTTGCTCGATAGAGTCTTCTAAGAGGTATCTATGGCAACCACGTTAGCATCGCGGTCTCGCAATTCAGAAAGCGTGGACGACCTAATCGGATTTGAAGAGGCGATGAACCGATCGTCGCGCGATGAGCGCTTTCGCGCTACTGTTTACGCGATGAATACGTTGCTGGTTCAGAAGGGGATTTACTCGCCAGAAGAATTCGAATTCCAATTCCGCCAATTTGCACAGAAGAATCTCAAGAATCACTAGTCACTTTTTTTACTGTCCTTCCATTTGGGCATGTGACAGTCTTGCGATGTGCAACGTTCATGTGCGCCTATGTCACAGTTGGAGCATGAGCACTCGCACCAGTAGTCCTCCGGCGGTCGCTTAGGTTTTTTCGGAGTACTTTTCTTCCACTTCATCTGTTATGGCTCCCCTTTAAGTTCCGCAGGTCAGAACGTTGTCAGGACGGGTCAGCGCAGATACCGTAGTCTTTCCCCCTACCCTCGAATATGCTTGTGCTCGCAGGTGGAAAACAAGTGGAGGAATGCGAATTTGTCCCAATTTGGAACCACTTTTCGCGGTTAGACTGTTTAGATGTCCACCACCACCCTCAACTCCCTCGCCAACGCCTCCTCGTCGTACCTCCGCTCTGCTATGCACCAGCCCATCCGCTGGCACGAGTGGGGCGAAGAAGCGTTCGAGCTTGCCAAGCGGGAGAACAAGCCGATCCTGCTCGACATCGGCGCGGTGTGGTGCCACTGGTGTCATGTGATGGACCGCGAATCGTATGAGGATCCGGAAATCGCGCAACTGGTCAACGAGCGTTTCATCGCAATAAAGGTTGATCGTGACGAGCGCCCCGACGTTGACAGCCGCTATCAAGTCGCCGTGCAGGCAATCAGCGGGCAGGGCGGCTGGCCCCTGACCGCATTCCTCACGCCTGACGGTAAGCCGTTTTATGGCGGGACCTATTTCCCTCCGCTCGACCACTATGGCCGTCCCAGTTTTCGCCGCGTGCTGGTATCCATTTCCGATGCTTATCGCGAAAAGAATGCTGACGTCGTCGAACAGGCAGGAATGGTCGAAGGAGCAATAGCCCATTCTGAGTCATTCACCGGCAAGACCGCCGAGTTCTCGCCCAAGGTTATTCAGGAAATCGTGGACGCCGCCTTGAGAATGTTCGATGAGCAACATGGCGGCTTCGGCAGTGCGCCTAAATTTCCGCATCCGTCGACCATTGATTTGCTCATTGATCAGCATTTGCGGGCGGGCCTGGAGGGCCGCCCCTGCACTCCTGAACAACTCAAGCAGGTCTTCACCAGCACCCTCGAAAAGATGGCACGCGGCGGAGTTTACGACCAGCTTGCCGGAGGCTTCCATCGCTACTCGGTTGATGAGCGCTGGATTGTCCCTCATTTCGAGAAAATGTCGTACGACAATTCCGAGCTGCTCAAGAACTACGTTCATGCGTATCAGGCCACCAGGAACGAGTTCTTCGCCAAAACTGCGCGCGACATCATTCGTTGGATGGATGAAGTGCTCAGCGATCGCGAGCGCGGAGGCTTCTACGCATCTCAGGACGCTGACATTTCCCTCGACGACGACGGCGACTACTTCACTTGGACTCTTGACGAAGCCAAGTCAGTCCTCACGGAAGAAGAAGCGCAGGTCGCGTGCCTGCATTACGACATCAATGAGATTGGCGAAATGCACCACAACCCGGCCAAGACCGTTCTCTACCAACGGGCGCCGGTCGAAGAGATAGCTGCGCGTCTAAAAATCTCCGCAGAGCGCGTCCGTGAAATTCTGCAATCAGCAAAGCAGAAGATGTACGCCGCACGCCTGTTGCGCCCGACGCCGTACATTGACCGCACAGTCTACGTCAGCTGGAACGCGTTGTGTGTTTCGGCGTACCTGCATGCGGCTTCAGCCCTGGATTTGCAGGAAGCAGGAAGTTTCGCGCTGCGCTCACTTGACCGCATACTCTCCGAGGCGTGGAGACCCGAAGCCGGACTGAACCATGTCGTTGCATACTCGGACGCAAGTGCCGCACAGCGCGACACACCGGGCTTTCTTGATGATTACGCATTCACGGCAATCGCTTGCCTGGATGCCTACGAGTCCACCGCTGATCTCAGCTACTTCCGCGCTGCCAAGCAAATCACCGATCAGATGATCGAACGCTTTTATGAATCCGGCGTCGGCGGGTTCTTCGATTCGCAGCCAAACAAAGCCGACATCGGCGTCTTGCGCACCGTTCGCAAGCCTTTTCAGGATTCACCCACCCCGGCCGGCAACCCCGTGGCGGCGATCGCACTTCTCCGCCTGCACAGCTACACCGATGATCCACAATATCGTGAAAAGGCTGAACGGACAATGGAACTTCTCGCTGGAGCAGCCGGACAGTATGGGCTATTTGCGGCCACTTATGGAATCGCCGGTGTTCATCTTTCCGCTCCCCACACCCAAATCGTCGTGGTCGGGGAGAACGAACTTGCATCAAAGCTTTTTCGCGAGGCGACGGCATCCCCGCAGACTGGCAAATCAGTGTTGCGGCTCACCTTCAGCCAGGCCGTCAAAGAGAACCTTCCACCATCATTGGCAGCGACCATTCCGCTGTTGCCCGCGGTTATCCAGAGGAAAACGTGCGCGGTGTTGTGCTCGGGACAATCTTGCAGGCCACCGGTGCACGATGTCGATCAGTTGACGGAACTTCTAGCCCAAGCCCGCGCCGCATAGAACGTGCTGGTCGTGGCCGAAATACTTACACCGAAAATAAAAGAGGGCCCAGACTGCTTTCGCAACTCTGGGCCCATGAGTCCCGGAATAACCCGGGAACCGAGCTTGACTATTTGCAGAACTCGTCCATCTTCGGGCCACAAATCGGCGCTGGAGCATAGCCTGCTGCATTTAGAATCGGAGCGGCTGCTGCCAAGCACGTGCAATATACGGCTACCACCAGGACCAAAGTCCTGACCGCATGTTTCATTGACTTTCTCCTTGCATGCGGGTCCCCTGGGAGCGGAAACCCTCTTGGCAGGAATTATATCTTTGCTGTCAAGCGGACGAGGATATTCCTGGGAAGAAAGCCGGAACTTGTGTCATTTTGATACAGCGTGATATGGCAGGAGCTTAAGCTTCAGGTGCTTTTGCGAGCGCCCGATCAACCATATGCTCGAACATCGGAATAAGCGATTCCGATTCGCTCTGCGGTTGAAGATCCAGCAATGCTTCATCCCATCGCTGCGGTACCAGCACCGGAAGGGTTGTGGCTTTTTGATCAAACAGCGAATATCCCAACCAGGTCAGCATTCCAAGGTTGTACCCAGCCAGGCTGGTCACGTTTGCCATAGTGCCGTGTACTCGCCAGCCTGAGAACAGCGCATAGGTGAGCAATTCGGTGGCGGCGAACATGCCGAAACCGAGCGCGATTCCGAAGCTCTGACGCTGCCACGAGACTTTGAGGTGCTTACAGAATGCCAGCAGAAAGACCACCAGGCCGCATTGCACAATCCGTATGCAGCGCTGGACAACTATGATCGTGAGCGTCACTGAGTCGTTCCAGTCAGGGTTGACCGAAACCATTACAACCGAAACCAGCACCATCACTACCGCCGCCCATTTGAACAACGCGCTACCCAGGTCTTTCAAGGCAGGATAAGGACGGAAAATGTCGACGAAAATTTCGTGAATAATCCTGAATTCAAGCAACACATTCAGCGCCGCCGCCAGCCAATATACGTCGTAATACAACCGGGTGCTGCCCCAACGATGGATAGGGAACTGGACGGCAAACATGACGATCTGAGCGATGTTGTAGACGAGAAACGCTGAGAATGACCGGTGCAGCTTTCGGCGAATAATCACCAGCGCAAGCAGCGCCTGGATTACAGGCTGCGAGATCCACAGCGCGAGTATGAGAGGGCTGGACATCGCTTGCATCCAGAGAACTCAGCACTTAGAGCTCTGGTCCGTGAATCGAAGGTATCAGCTTCCGCGCGGAGGTCCAATGTACGGAGGTAACTAAAGTCATGGTTACCAATAGGGGATACGCGGCGCCGGTCGAGGTCTATTGGAGGAATACAAAATAGGCGCTGGCCCACATGGAGGCTGGAATGGTGCCGCGCTTTTGCGCCGTGAACACCAGGCTGTAGGCAGTCGATCCATGCAACGTTTCGAGGACTGACGGGCCATTCTTCGGCTGTACGGTCGCCAGGTACTGCAGGAAGCCGAACACGTCAGCTATGGATTCATAATCCTGTGAGATGAATGAAAGAAAGACACTTTGCTTCTCCAACTCCCACGCTGCCGATGCCGCCAGTGAAACCATGCGTTCGTAGGATTCAGATGAAACCTGATTGGGAGCTGGATTGTCGAACACAAACCGCAGCCGCCGTTCATCCTCGCGCGAGTACTCCCTGACCTTCAACCCGCCGGATTTCGCCGTCGCTTTCCAATCAACATGCCGGGCCGAGTCTTCAGGCAGATACTCGCGAATGCGATACAGGTCGGCGCTTACGCCTTTCAGATAAGCCTCTATTTTTCCGCTAAGTACAGGAAGAAGCTCAACCACTTCATCAAATGGCGCGACCTCTGGATAGATGAGAACCTCGCGCGCGAGTGCCAGGCGCCTGGTCTTGACCAGGAAGGCGAAAGGGAATCGGGTCGAGAGACTAAATTTTTCCTGATATCTTCCTCGCTTTTGGAAGTTGAGCTTCACCTCGGCCTGCAACTGCAGCCCGGGTGGCACTAATGGGAAGTATGCCGACTCGTGAAACACGCCGGATGATGAATCGACTGCAACCCGGCGCAGTTTGCGATCAGGCAACTGCAACCACTGCCGCTCTGGCGGGCGCCAGGGAGGCACAGGGAACGTAGTTGCGACCCATCGCCATCGCTTTTGCAGGTTCGCCGTCTCGACCGGTACAGCCGAGATTGATAACGAAGGGATCCATTTGCGTGGATTGCGAATGCAAACCGTACCTGCGACATCCTTGCGGGCAAAAATGTGATCGGGAAGCTTGAGATCGAGCTCCAAACCGCTGAGGCAGAAGGCCGAAGCGATTCCGGAGACGGCGATTGCGGCCAGCATCGCCGCAACAATGATGTACAGCAAATTGTTGCCAGTGTTGAGGGCGGCTACGCCGATTAAGAGAACAATCAGCACGTACACGGCGCCCGCTCGCGTGACCTCGAAATCCAAAGCCTCGCGTACTCGTTTGGCGGCGAGCCTCCGCGCGAGGTAGGGCACGACTCCGATTCCAACTGCCGCGGCAATCAGTAAGGCAAGAGACGACAAAATGATGGTTACCGGAACGTTTCCAGCGTCGCGCGCCGCCGTTGAGAAAATAGCTGCGGCGAAAGCCAACGCCAGACCTACCGATGCGATAAGAAAACGTAACCACGCGCCCGAGGTTTCCGCGCGCATGAGCAGGACAAACCAGTGTGAGCCGCGGCCGGGTCCGGAATTTAATGTCGTCTCACTCACTTCAATTGCAGCCTAGCATTCGTCGCGTAACCTTGTCAGGTTACTTCCCGCCCACAACCGCAGGGGGTGAGCACTTTCTGAAGAAGTCTAGAGCCACCCGGCTGAACTCTTCCGGACATTCTTCATAGGGAAGGTGGCCGGCGCCTGTTATGACCACGCTTTCTGCACACTGGAGGTGCCGCTGGAGAGGTTCAGCCGAAGCGGGATCAACCACTCGGTCTTTACTTCCCCACAAGAGCAATATTGGAATTTTGGCCATATTTGGCAGCGCAGCCTGCAGTTCTTCCATATCGGCTTTCCAACTGTGCCCGATTCGCACGGCATGCTCCAAGACTCCAGGCCGGGACACAGGCAGGTTGTAGCCACGAACTGTTTCCTCGGTGACGCGGGCCCGAGTTCCGTACATCCGGCGAAGGAAATAACGATGCACTTGCGGAAGCTGCCGAGCGACCTTTGGGAACGCCGCTGCCACTAATGAGCTCTGCAACAATGCCAGTCTTCTGCGCCCAATCTTCGACCATGGGTTCGCCGGTGAAACCAGCACCAAGGATCGGATTCTCTCCGGAGCCAGCGCGGCGGCCATTAGTGCAGTTGTCCCCCCATAGGAGCTTCCGATCAGATCACACAACGAGATTCCTACCGCGTCCATGAATGCTAACAATCTCTCTGCAGCGGATTGCAGCCGGCAGTCCAGTCCGTCATTGACATCGGAATAGCCTGAGCCCGGCATATCGAGCGCGAACGTCTCTCGCTCGGCTGCCAAAAGCGGCGCAGCGAATCTCCAGCTGAACGAGTAACCCAGAAGTCCGTGCACTAAAACAAGCGCCGGTCCATGGCCGCATCGCTGAAAGCGAAACTTGAGTCCATCGACTTGAGCCCATTCATCCATTCTGTTCAGAACCGTTTAATCCAAACCGTTTTTTTGTTCGCAGGCAACTCTCGCCCTCGCGCTTGAGTTCTATCTAAACAGATATCGCCTCTGTCGCTTCTGTAAAATGGGGAGCCTCGGCTCCCCGATTTTTTTTGACGCTCTTTTCTCGGCAACTTGCTCGTAAGCATAGCCCTCACAGAGACTTACCATTTCTTAAATATTCATCCCAAAAACCATAGCTGCTTCCATTTCCAGCTTCTATAATTCATGCAAGCGCTTACGAAGATGGTACTTACCACGTCCAACCACTCGGTCGGCTTGGCACCGAACGTGCAACAATCAGTCGTGCTGCACGCTATCGCGAGCAGGCAACCTCAGGCTTCAGCGATGAACAGGGACTTTCAAACTCGCTTCACCGCTGCCTTTCTGTTCCTCCTGACTGTTGCCGCAATTGCTCTCGCGTGGATCAATTTTCGGAAGCAAAGTCAGTTCGTACCTCCCTACGATGGCGTTTGGTGGCTGGAACGAGACGGGAGCATCGTCGCCAACAGGGTAGATACTAACGGGCCCGGGGACCGGGCTGGAATTCATCCGGGAGATCGGCTCATTGCGGTAGACGGCCGCCCCGCCACTACCGTCGCAGCCGTGGTGGCACGTCAGTACCAGGTGGGTGAATGGCACAACGTTAGCTACTCGCTCCAGCGAGGCCGCTACCAGCTCGACGCAGCTACCTCGCTTGAAGCCGCCCAGCGCGGCGCCAACGATTGGCTTCGACTGATTGCGCTTATCTATCTCGGAATCGGCTTGTACGTCCTGTTCCGCCGTTGGACGGCGCCTGGTTCGACTCACTTCTACATCTTCTGCCTGGTGTCGTTCGTCTTTTACGCGTTCAAGTACACCGGCAAGCTGAACTCGTTTGATTGGACAATCTACTGGGGAAACAGTGTGGCCTGGCTGCTGCAGCCGGCCTTGTTCCTGCATTTTGCTCTCGTTTTTCCGGAGAAGCACAAGCTCCTGCGAAAGCATCAGTGGCTGATCCCGTCCGTATATCTGCCGGGCGCGTTGCTGCTGGTACTACATGTAGCGGCGAGGTTACTCTCACGCGCCAGTGAAACTCTCCGCTTTCAAATCGACCGCTGGGAGATGGGTTATCTGGTGGTGTACTTCATCGCCGCTGCCATGGTATTTCTCCACAGCTACCAAGTTGCCGACCGTCCAATCCTGCGCCAGCAGCTCAAGTGGGTCACCCGCGGCACCATCCTGGCGGTTGTGCCATTTACGGTTTTCTATGCGTTGCCGTATATGGCCGGCTACAGCGGGATCAAGCTCTCCGTCATCTCGCTCGGCATCCTGCCGCTGACTTTCGGCTATGCCATCGTGCGTTATCGGCTGATGGATGTCGACCTTATCTTCAAGCGCGGAATGTCATACACGCTGGCTGCTGCGGGTATTGCCGGGGTGTATTTTACCGTCGTCGCTTTCGCCGGAGTTTTGGTTCATACGCGAGTTCCAAGCGCGGGACCTGCGGGATTCGTGCTCACAGTTATTGTCGTCGCGCTCCTTTTCGATCCCATGCGCAAGTGGATACAAGGGCGCATCGACCGGCTTTTCTATCGAACTCGTTATGATTACCGCCACACGCTGATCGAATTCGGTCGCGAGCTTAACGCCGAAACCGACCTCGACAAGATGCTCACGGCCGTGGTCGATCAACTTTCGCGCACGCTGCTGGTCGATCGCATGGCAATTTTTCTCGCCAGCGGCGAAGAACAACACAGCTTCGTTCTGGCGAAATCATTCGGTATTCAGCAGACCGGAAAGCTTGATCTCAGCTTCCTCGGCATCGCCCGCCCCGAGAGCGCTGAAGGCCACCTGTTTTTCGAGAGCACGCACCATGTTCCCCGCGAAACCGCTGACGCCCAGGGAACAATTGCCCGTCTTGACCTGAACTACTACATCCCTTGCCGCTCGCAGAAAACCACCGTCGCGGTCCTCGGACTCGGCAAGACCGTTGAAGGCGATTTCCTCTCCAGCGAGGATGTGGAACTGGTGGAAACTCTGGCTGGCTATCTTGCCATCGCCATCCAGAATGCTCGGCTGTATGCGTCGCTTGAACAGAAGATCGCGCAATACGAGCGACTCAAAGACTTCAACGAGAACATAGTCGAGTCGATCAATGTAGGCGTACTGGCCGTTGATCTCGAAGACAAGATCGAGTCCTGGAACTCGCAGATGGAAGTTATGTACGCGGTTCCGCGTTGGCAGGCGCTCACGCATCCGCTGGGAGAGATTTTCCCGTCAGACTTCATGCAGGAGTTTTATCGCCTGCGCCAATCGCCCGGAATTCACAACCTGTATAAATTCCGCCTCGCGGCTCCTACTGGTGAAACGCGGACGGTGAACGTCGCGATCGCGCCCCTGGTGACCAGGAAATTCAGCGTGGTCGGTCGGCTCATCATCATGGACGACATCACCGAGCGGGTCGACCTTGAAGCCCAGCTCTCACAAGCCGACAAGCTCTCGTCGGTCGGTCTTCTGGCCGCAGGTGTTGCTCACGAGGTAAACACGCCGTTGGCGGTCATCTCTTCCTACGCGCAGATGCTCTCAAAGCAGCTGCAGGGAGACCAGACCAAAAGCGCGCTGCTCGACAAAATCACGCGCCAGACATTCCGCGCCTCGGAGATCGTCAATAATCTGTTGAATTTTTCGCGTACCAGCGCGACCGAGTTCACTGAAGTTGATGTCAACCGCGTCATTCTCGACACCTTGAACCTTGTCGAGCACCAGCTCAAGAGCGCAAGGATCCGCATTGACGAAGAGCTGGCTACCCATTTGCCGCCAATCCAGGGCAATGCCGGTCGCTTGCAGCAAGTCTTCCTGAACCTGTTCCTCAACGCCAGAGACGCTATGCCACAAGGCGGCACGTTGCGCATCAGCACGTCCAACGGCGATGGCGTGAACGTCTCGATCTCCGACACCGGCATTGGTATTGCTCAAGAACACATTCAGCGAATTTACGACCCGTTCTTCACCACGAAGAGCTCGCCCCAGGATGGGCAAAGGCGGGGAACAGGGTTAGGCCTGTCCGTGACCTACGGGATTATCCAGGAACATGCTGGCAAGATTCGCGTGGAAAGCTCTCCCGCCGAAGGCACTACGTTCTATCTCGACTTTCCGCTGTTGAGGAAGGCAGTCAATGTCTGAGGCCGCGGTCATTTCCCGACGCATGAACGAGGTCGCACTGCCCTCGCAAGGCAGCGTTCTCATCATTGACGACGAAGTGGAGATTCGCGAGTCGCTGCAGACCCTGCTCGAACTCGAGGGTTACGAAGTCGAAGCCGCGGCCACCGGGGAGGAAGGGTTGGCGCGCTTGGGCGAGCATCCCTTCGATTTGGTGCTCCTGGACCTGGCCTTGCCTGATCGAAACGGCATTGAACTGCTTCCGGAAATCCGCGCTCTCGATTTCCAGATTGCAATCATCATGATCACCGCCTACGGCACGGTTGAAGACGCTGTCCGTGCCATGCAAACCGGCGCGGCGAATTTCCTGCAGAAGCCCTGGGATAACGAGAAGCTGCTTGCGGACGTTCGTGTCGCGGTGGCCCGCCGCAGAGCCGAAGAAGAGAACATCCAGCTCAAGCGCGCGCTCAAACAGCGATACAACTTCGAACACATTGTGGGCAAGAGCGAGCCCATGCTGAAGATTTTCGATCTGGTCGCGCAGGTCGCGCCTAGCCGCTCAACCGTGTTGCTGCAAGGCGAGAGTGGCACGGGAAAAGAGCTGATCGCCAAGGCCCTGCATCTGAATTCTCCACGCCGTGATCGGACCTTTGTTCCAGTAAACACCGGATCCATGCCGGCCGATCTTCTCGAATCCACGCTCTTCGGCCACGTGAAGGGCGCGTTCACCAGCGCCATCGCTTCGAAGAAAGGCTTGTTCGAAGTTGCCGACCGCGGCACGCTTTTCCTTGATGAAATCGGCACCATGGGTGTGGACACTCAATCCAAAATCCTGCGCGTGTTGCAGGACCGCAAGTTCATGCACCTGGGCGGCGTGCATGAGATCCAGGCCGACGTTCGCATCATCGCCGCAACCAACGTTGATTTGCGCCAGCTGGTCAGGGAAGGGAAGTTTCGTGAGGACCTTTTCTATCGTTTGAATGTAATCACCATCGATCTTCCTCCTTTGCGCCAGCGCAAGGAAGATATTCCCCTGCTGGTGGAGTTTTTCCTTCGCAGGTACTCGCAGGAAAACGACCGTCCACTGCGGCGTTTAACCCCGGAAGCGCTCCGCCCATTGGTCAACTACTCGTGGCCGGGAAATGTGCGCGAACTCGAAAACGTAATTGAGCGCGCCGTGGTGCTCTCCTCCAGCCCTGAGGTCGGGCCCGACCTTCTGCCCGATACCGTCGTAGGACGTGGCTCGCCCATTCCTGTGATCGAGAACCGGGGCGACGCTTCGCTGTTCGATGTGATGGAACAATGCGAGCGGCATATTATCCTCGACATGCTTGAAAAATGCGGGTGGAACCAGACCGAGACCGCCGAGCGCTTTCACATCCCTCTTTCGACGCTGAACCAGAAGATCAAACGCCTCAGCATCGAGATCAAAAAGAAGGCCCGCGAATAACTTTCTACTGGGCCGCCCACCCCAGGGGGCGTTGATCAGCCCCTCTGCGGCAATGCTGAACGCTGTCAGCTAATAGCTGCCGGGCTCGTGCCTCTGTTATATTTCGGTCAGGCTGATGGAACTCATCTCTCCAAGCGATTGGGCTAAGCAAAAAGTCCAGTCCGTGCAGGAGTACTCGGTTATTGCTGCCCGTGCGGTGGCCAACGTGTTCGCGCGTCCCCGCTATCTGGCCGATACCACTCAGCAGGCCGATCTGATCGGTGTAGGGTCGCTACCCATTGTTGTGCTGACCGGGTTCTTCACTGGCGGTGCGTTGGCCCAAAACAGCGGCGTCACCTTGCAGAGATTCGGCTCTCTTTCACTGATAGGCCAGCTGGTTTCCTTGGGAATGGTCCGTGAGCTCGGCCCGGTGATAACCGGTCTTATGGTTGCTGGCCGCAACGCTTCAGGAATTGCTAGTGAACTCGGCTCTATGGTCGTCACCGAGCAGATTGACGCCATGCGCGCGCTCGGCACCGATCCTATGAAGAAGCTCGTAACCCCGCGAGTCCTCTCCACGGTGGTCATGCTTTTCTTTCTGACCATCATCTCTGACGCGTTTGGTATTGGCGGCGGCGGGGTGGCCTCAGCTTTGTTCTTCGGTGTCGACATGCACCAGTATTGGAGCACCGCCTGGCAGATTCTGGTTTTTCAGGACGTGTTCATGGGGCTGGTCAAGCCCGTGCTCTTCGGCTTTATCATCGCCACCGTCGGCTGCTACTACGGAATCTCTGCGCGCGGTGGCACCCAAGGCGTGGGCCGCGCCACCACTCAGGCGGTCGTTGCATCTTCCATTCTGATTATCACCGTGGATTTTTTCGTCACCCGGCTCTCAATGACGTTGTTCGGGCAATAAAAGATGGCTAGTCCTCCGGAGGTCGCGACTCAAGTAACTCCAGGGTCCGCAGGACCGGGTACGGTCGCCATTGAATTCGAGAACGTTACGATTGCATTCGAGGAACGCCAGATCCTCGACGGCATTTCGTTTCAATTGATGCATGGAGAAACCAAAGCCATCTTCGGAGTTGCGGGATCAGGGAAGAGCACGATCTTAAAACTCGCGCTGGGACTACTCAAGCCGGATTCGGGCAGGATCGTGGTTCTGGGCGAAGAGGTCGCCAGCATGACCGAGGATCAACTCTTCGAGCTGCGCCGGCGCGTAGGAATTGTTTTTCAGGAGAGCGCGCTTTTTGACTCTCTCACCGTCCGCGAAAACGTCGCATTTCGTTTGTATGAGGAAGGTATGGTTCCCGAAGACGAAATTGATAAACGCGTGCGCGAGGCATTGAGTTTCGTCGAGCTTGAAAACACGGTTGATATGTATCCTTCCGAGCTTTCCGGCGGCATGCGTCGACGGGTTGGAATTGCGCGCACCATCATCACCCATCCTGAAGTGCTGCTCTATGACTCACCCACTGGGGGGCTCGATCCCGTCACCTCGAATACGATCATCGAACTGGTGGTGAAGCAGCGCGACGTTTTTAAGATCAGTTCGCTACTGGTGACGCATCGTTTGCAGGATGCATTCACCATGGGGACCCATTATTTTGATCGCACTGAAAATAGAATGAAGCCGCTTCCGCCGCATACTCGGGCGGAAGTGCCGATGGGATTTCTGATCCTGCGCGATGGACACATTATTTTCGACGGTGACCTGAAGAGTCTCCGTGAGACCAGGGACCACTACATCCGCGAATATATTTCGTAACGAAGCAGTGTTGTTGAAGGGGTGGGCGTCTCGCCCGTACAACCGAGCGGCATCGGCAATCCACCTTCTAAGACGCTTTGGCCACCGTACCTCGTCTCCCTTCGGCGCGCTTTAGCATCATCTGCAGGCGATCGCGTCCTTCCTTGGTTCGCGTGGCAACTGTCTCGACCCGCACAAAGCCTTGAGGAATATTTGCCTTTTGCCTGACTTCTTTCAGAAACGGCTGTAGCTTCGCGAGGGTAAACCACATCTCGCCATTGCTGTCCCAGAACAGGTCTTCGTTGAGGACACCGCGCAGGACGAACGAGGCCGCCATGTCCCAATAACCGTTCACCTGGCGAAACCAGGCGTTCTCCTGGGTCCCAAATGCGTCTATAACCTGCATGATGTCATCCGCGTTCGCCGGCCACCATCCCCCATACCAGTGGCGCGCTTTGCGCATTTCGGGTTCACGGCGAAGGTCATAGAGATGCATGATGATCTTAGCGTCTTCGGCGGTCGCTTTTTTCGGCACAGCGCTGCTCCTTCAGGAGGAGGAGTGGGCTTCTCCACCTGCATCGTCGGATCGTGAGTTGGGCGGCACGGCATTCTCGTTCGGCCGCTCGTAATCGCATTCCTTGTTCGGACACGCAATGACCGGACCGGATTTCAGGAACTTTTCGGTGAGAAATTCGTTGCCGCACTTGGGACACTTCTCGGGAATTGGCTTATTTGCCGAAGTGAATTTGCACTTGGGATAATTGCCACAACCATAGAACGTGTTGCCTTTTCGCGCGCGCTTCTCGACCAGTTCGCCGTCTTTGCAGAGCGGGCACTTCACGCCGATGAAATTCTGTTTCACGTACTTGCAGTCGGGATATCCGCTGCACGAAGTGAACTCGCCATATCGCCCGTGGCGGATCATGAGATTGCGTCCACACTTTGGGCAAGGTTCATCCAGCGGAATGTCCGGCACTTTCTTCCCTTGATCGAGGCGCCGCGTCGTTTTGCAATCTGGATACCCCGTGCAGGCCATGAACTGCCCGAAGCGCCCACGCTTCAAGATCATCACGCGACCGCAGTTCTCGCAGTATTCCTCTTGTGTGGTCTCCTGTATGTCGGCCGAATCGAGATCGGGCAAATTGATCGGATTTTCTTTGGTAAACGTGCAGCTCTCGGGATTTTCCTTATCGTACGAACTGCATGCATAAAACGACCCGTGCTTGCCCCACTTGATCACTAACGGAGACCCGCATCGATCGCACTTTTCGTCCGTCGGCTTCTCCATGCGCTTGATGTTTTCCATGTGCTTCTGCGCATAGCGAAGGTCCTTCTCGAATTTCTTGTAAAAGTCAGCGAGAGCGTCGGTCCAGCCTTCTTTTCCCTCTTCGATTTCGTCGAGCTCTTCTTCGAGCCGGGCGGTATATTGCACGTCAAAAATGTCGCGGAAATTCTCCACCAGCAGATCAGTCACTACCAGGCCGATCTCCGTGGGAGTGAACTTTCCCCCGAGCTTCTGGACGTATTGCCGCTCCTGAATCGTGCTCAGAATCGCGGCATAGGTTGACGGCCGGCCGATGCCGCGCTCTTCGAGCTCCTTGACCAGCGAGGCTTCGTTGTAGCGCGGAGGAGGCTCGGTGAAATGCTGCTCCGGGTTGAGGGAGCGCAGAGTCAGTTTCTGTCCGGCTTCGAGCGGTGGCAGCTTGTGTTTCAGTTCCTCATCTTCCTCGTCTTTGCCTTCTTTGGACTCTTCGTAAACTTTGAGGAAGCCGTCGAACTTCAGGATCGATCCCGTCACGCGGAACCAGAATATTTCGGCACTGGACTTGGCATCAATATCAACCGTGGTCTGATCGAATACTGCAGGCGTGATTTGCGACGCCACGAACCGCTGCCAGATCAGTTTATAAACCTTGAACTCATCCTCTTTTAAGTATTGTTTGATCTGATCGGGATGACGTATAGCCGATGTCGGACGAATCGCCTCGTGAGCAGCCTGCGCCTCCTTCTTCTCCTTATATGTATTCGGAGACTGCGGCAGATAATCGGGGCCATAGGTGGACGTGATGTACTCTCGTACTTCCGCCAGCGCTTCCGGCGCAACCCGGGTGGAGTCGGTACGCATGTAGGTGATCAGGCCGACCTGGCCTTCGTCGCCCAGCTCCACACCTTCATATAAGCGCTGCGCGATCATCATGGTGCGCTTTACGCTGAAGCGAAGTTTGCGGGAGGAATCCTGCTGTAATTTGCTTGTCGTGAAGGGAGGAGTCGCGTTGCGGCGTCGTTCTTTCTTTTCGGCAGATCGAACTACCCAGTCAGCATGCTCCAGCGCGCCGCGGATTTTCCCCGCTTCTTCCTCGTTTGGAATTTCGATCTTCTCATCGCCCTTGCCGAGGAAGCGCGCGTCGAAGGCCGGGGGCTTGGCGGCTGCAAGATGCGCATCAATCGTCCAGTATTCTTTTTTCTCGAACGCTTTGATCTCGCGTTCGCGCTCGACGATCAGACGAAGCGCAACGGTCTGCACGCGGCCGGCGGAAAGGCCGCGACGAACTTTGTCCCACAGCAGCGGAGAAACTTGGTATCCGACCAACCGATCGAGAACACGCCGCGCCTGTTGCGCGTCCACCAAATTCTGATCGATGTCCCTTGGATGCTCAAAAGCCTCGCGCACCGCGCGTTGCGTAATTTCGTTAAACGTGACTCGGCGAATGCGTTCGGCGCCGTTGTCGCCCTTTTTCTTCTTCTTGGACTTGGTACCATCGCCGAGCTCTTGCGCAAGATGCGCGGCCATGGCCTCGCCTTCGCGGTCCGGGTCAGGCGCCAGATAGATGGTGTCCATGCCGGCGGCAAGCTTCTTCAGCTTAGCCACAACTTTTTCTTTGCCGGGAATGACGACGTACTCAGTCTCGAAATCGTTGTCCACGTCAACGCCCAAGGTGCTCTTAGGCAAATCCTTGACGTGACCGTACGAGGCCTCGACGGTAAATCCTTTGCCGAGATATTTTGAAATCAGCTTGACCTTGCCCGGCGATTCGACGATGACTAAACCTTTTGACAATGGGACCTCAGTTGTTCTGGTATTACGTTTCCGAAGCTAGCACGAAAAGCGGGACAGCAACAAGTTGCTACCACGGCTTCGAGCTGTGAGCGATGAGCAGTGAGCAAGACAAAAGCATCATTACTTACTGTTCTGCGTATTCTTTTTCACAGGCTGGAATCGTTGTATAAGCGCCGTCAGCATTCTCTGTAGTTCGTCAGCCTGGTACGAAAAGTGGCGGAACTCCTCGTCACGAAGTAAGTGCAAGTCATGAGCGAGTAGCACGTGGTACTCGATTTCGCTGGCCGAGCCGCGGGCTATCTGAAGAAAGCGAGCCATTTCTCCATCCGATCGGCGTCCGCAGCCCTCAGCAATGTTCGCGCCTATTGAGGCTGCAGAACGTCGAAGTTGGCTCGTAAGACCATAAAGCTCCTCGCGTGGAAAGCTTCGCGTGGTCTCGTATACCGCAATGGTCATCTCATGTGCCTTGCGCCAAACAGTCAGCTCTTTGAAGCCCTTCATGGAATCCTTCCTCTCCAGAGCTCGCTCGTTGCTCACAGCTCATCGCTCGCAGCTAGAAGCTCCTCACAAAATTCTTTCCCGGCAGCTGCTTGACCTTGCCAACCAGCTCCAGTTCGAACAGCGCCGCGAAAATTTCGGAAGAAGAGAGATCCGCTTCCAGCTTCTCGATGATCTCGTCCAGGTGCAAGGCCTCGTCGGCCTTCAGTACCCGGTAGATCTTCCTTTCGTGCGGAGAGAGCGAAGGTTCCTCGAATAAAGATGCAGTTTGCCCGGCCTGCGATTCATCGCCGACCGCGGGAGTCAACGCAAGTTTCACATCTGCAGGCAGTTCCTCCCAAACGTCTTCCCAGGTGGCGACCAATCTTGCTCCTTGTTTGATGAGGGTATTTGGACCCCAGGAATTCTTGTTGGTCACGTTCCCTGGCACCGCAAAGACCTCGCGATTTTGCTCCAGCGCACACCGCGCCGTGATCCGCGTTCCGCTGTATTCCGCGGCCTCGACGACCAGCACGCCAAAAGACATGCCGCTGATTATGCGATTGCGGATGGGGAAATTTTGGGGGGCGGCGAAGGTTGCGAGAGGGAACTCCGAAATCAGCGCTCCTCCTCCGCTTAGAATCTGATCAGCGAGTCTTGAATTTTCCTTGGGATAAATCACATCTACTCCCGTCCCAAAGACCGCAACCGCTTTGCCCTTGGCCGCGACTGTTCCTCGATGAGCAAACGTATCCACTCCCCGCGCCAGTCCGCTGATGATCGATAGCCCACGCGATGCCAGGTCGCATCCCAGCCGCTCAGCCATGCCCATCCCGTAAGGCGTCGGATGTCGCGTGCCTACAATGGCAATCCCCGGCAGCGAAATTGCCGCGACATTTCCGCGGACGTATAGCACCAGCGGCGGATCGTAAATCTGGCGCAAACGCGGAGGATATTGGGCATCATCCATCGAGATAATCTGAATTTCGGCAGCCGCAACCTTTGCTGCTTCATCGTGCGCAAGTTCCATCGCTCTTCCAGTTCCGATTGCCTGCGCTGCCTGCACCGGCAAGCCTGCGGCTTCCAGCTCAGTAAGCGAAGCGTTGAATATGGCTTCAACACTGCCGAAAAAATCCACCAGACGCTTGGATCGCGTGGGACCAAGGCCCGGCGTCAAGGTAAGCGCCAGCCAGTACAATTCGTTACTCAGTTTCGCTATTGAAGTATTCAGTGATGACGCGCGAACGGAAGTGGCCATATCGGGGCAGACGCCTCCACGCGCGACTTTATGTTTTGCTGAAAAGCCAAGTCAAGGTTATGCGTCACATGGGTGATAATATTTTCTTAGTCGCGAGCATTGAGCGGTGAGCCAAGAGCGTTCTAGCCAACGGTAAACAAAGGACCTAATCGGACAAGGGCTGCAATCTTCCGAGAACGGGCAGTGACTCAAAGCGATGGTTGCTCGAAGCTCAAGACTCACAGCTCATATCTAATCCATGCGCATCTCCGCCATCTCCTACCTCAACACCGCACCCCTTATGTGGGACTTCGAGCACGGCGAGGCAGGGAAGCAGTTCAATATCAGCTACACCATTCCTTCGCGGTGCGCTGCGGAACTGGACGAGGGTACAGCGGACATCGGAATCATTCCTTCATTCGCCTATGCAAAGATTCCGAAGCTCCGGATTCTTCCTGGCATCGCGATAGCTTCCAAGCGGCCCGTTCGCTCTATCTTGCTGGTCAGCAAGAAGCCGATTGAAGAAATCCAAAGTGTTGCGCTCGATCAGTCGTCGTTAACCTCGGTGGCGCTGGTTGGCATACTGTTCCAAAAATACTGGCGAGGCCGCCCTAGGAAATTCACTTCGCACGCCCCCAACCTCGACTCTATGTTGCTTGCGAGTGACGCGGCGCTCTTGATCGGCGATCCTGCATTGAGAGTCGACCGTTCCCGATATAAAACTTGGGATCTGGCCGAGGAATGGATTGCCTTTACCGGAGAGCCATTTGTATTCGCGTTCTGGGCAGTGCGCGAAGATGCGCAGATAAACTCGCAGCTTGATCTCGCGGCAATCTTTCAGGAATCCCGTGATCACGGCCTGGAGGCCGCTAACGTGACGCAAATCGCTCAAGCGTGGGCACCCAAACTCGGCATTAGCGAAGAAGACGCACGAGTCTATCTGACTAGCAACATCCATTATTTTTTGGACGACGACTGCCTCGACGGACTGCAATTGTTTTATCAATACGCTCACCAATGCGGATTGCTGCCGACTGTGCCGGAATTGCGGTTTACTGAAAGCCATGCGGTTGTGAAATCACCTCAGGCCCTATAGAAGAGCGCTCGGCTTGTTCATCGTGTGAGGATAGCTGCCCCAGGCAGTCTCTCAAAGTTCCGTGTCGTACCACTCCGCCGTCGAAAACAGCCTCTAAAGATTCGAATGCCGCCCCTAGAGTTACCGCTTGCTGCCCTACTAGTTTGGCGATGGATGATTCGGCTCGGAGGGCCGAGCCTCATTCTACTCGGCATAGCCGACAACTCAGTCATACCACTCACCGGCAGCATGGACGTGCTGACCCTGTGGCTAGCCGCCCATCATCGCAATTTGTGGCCTTACTATGCGGCCATGGCCACTGTTGGTGCCGTCGGCGGCGGCTACATTACTTATGCGTTAGGGCGGAAGGGCGGAAAAGAGGCGCTCGAGCACAAGCTGAACCAGAAGAAAGCGAAGATAGTGTTTGCTCGTTTTAACCGGTGGGGTTTCGGAGCGGTCTTCGCAGGTGCGATCCTTCCGCCTCCGTTTCCGTTGGTTCCGGTGCTGCTGGCGGCAGGCGCTCTGCAATATCCCAAGAAAAAATTTGTCGCCGCGCTCACCCTGGGCCGCGCGGTTCGATACTCGCTAGTCGCCGGATTAGGATCACTGTACGCGCGCCAGATCACGGCCTTCTTTTCGCGTTATTACAAACCAGCGGTGTTGGTGCTGGTTGGATTGGCGGTGATTGGAGGGATCCTTAGTTTCCTGGAATATCGGCGATCGCGCCGTTCCAGCCGCCGACGTCAAGCCGTACTTCACGGCAGAGCTGCGTAGTTTTTTCTCCGCGCGCGCTCACGCGAAAAAAAGTTTGTGATTCTCTCTTGCAAAAAGTTTTGTTTCATGCCATCTTCAAACATCTTCTTACGAAAGGACGCTCAATTTGGCGGATTTCACAATTAAATCGCTAAGCGGGCAACATCGGCCGTACTGGCTGAGTTGCTACAGAGCGTCGCTCCGGTCGCGCTAACAGCTTTTAACGGCTGACCTTCGGCGCGCTCTTCCGCAAAAACAAAAACCTAGCTGGGTGGCGAAGGCCGCGGTTCCATCTCGACTGAACCTCGACAAAAGCCCCGCCGCCGATTATTCCCCCGGCATACTTACCAGGTCAGTGGTGTTTGGCCACGACCGTGTGGCGCGGACACTCTTGTCCGCGAAAGGTTGTAGGGATATGCAGCCTGACGCAGGTAGCGCAGATTCCTCGTGGCTTAAGCCACTCGGAATGACAAAACGAAATGGAAAGTCGCGGCACGGCTGAAGCCGTGCCCTGACATAAACAATCTCGGCCGGTGGTGAAGACTACGGTTACTTCGCCTGAAACGCGGGTGATGCAGGTTCGAATCCTGTCACGGGAATTACGCCCGTGTGGTCGAAATGGGAAGACACCTAATGTTCCGTTGTCGCTTGTTCCCCGGCCTAATAACTATGGGGGACGCTCTTGTCCGAGCAATTGTGAGACAAGGGTATTTCTTTTGTCCAACAAATAGCTCCGGCCGCGTGCCGGTTAGAAAAAGAGCAAGATGCACGATCTTATAAAAAGCATATTGAGCGGTCAGAACGCTGTCGCTTCAGGCGGCCTGATGCTCATGATTATCGGCGGATTGAGCGTGTATCTCCGCAGCGTGCCGGAAACCATCTGGTACTGGCTGGTTCGCGAGACGACCATGCTGGTCACGGTAGCCGACGATGACGCCGCGTTCGTCTGGGTGAAGGAATGGTTTCTGGAGCAGAAGTTCCTGGCGCGAATCAGAAACGTGGATCTGGATACGACGCTGCGCAACGAGCGTATCGCCATGATCCCGGCTCCGGGGAAGCACTGGTTCTGGTATGGCGGGAGGCCGTTTGAGGTCTGGTTTTCGCGCACCGAGAGTTCGCGGGAGTACGCGACCAAGCGTGTCGAGTCGTTCACCTTTCGAACCCTCGGCAGGAACCGCATGTTCTTGCAACGCTTCGTGAATGACGTTGTACAGTGCCACACCGCGCGTCTTGGTGTGCAGTCGTATCTGTACGTTTACAACGACGGCTGGGACCACGTTGAAGGCTACGCGCCGCGGCTGCTGGACTCGGTCGTCTTGCAGCCCGGCGAGAAGGAGCATCTGGTTGAAGACGTGAAACAATTTCGCGCCTCGAAGCAGCGCTATGCGCGCTTAGGAATTCCGTATCATCGCGGCTACTTGCTGTATGGGCCGCCCGGGACGGGAAAAACCTCGCTGGTTTCGGCACTGGCGGCGCATTTCGGGCTGTCGATTTATGTCGTCAATCTTGCCGATTTCAGCGATCGTACGCTGCTGAACGCCGTCAACCAGGTGCCGGCCAATTCGGTGCTGCTGTTTGAAGACATCGATTGCGCGAAGAGCGGCAAGGCGCGCGAGCCTGAGAGTCCGAATGCAAGCAACGGGACGCAGACCGAGAAGGGAAGTGCTGCGATGAATGGCGTCACACTTTCGGGTCTGTTGAACGCGCTGGATGGATTCCATGCTCCGGCCAACGTGCTGTTCGTGATGACCACGAACCACATTGAGGTCCTCGACAAAGCGTTGTTGCGCCCCGGACGGATTGATTATCGGCTGTACTTAGGCAAAGCAAGTGGCCGTCAGAAGATCGAGCTATATCGCCGCTTTTTTCCGGACGCGACTGAAGTGGAGGCGCGGGAGTTTGTTGAAAGTTCCGGATCAGCTGTAACGATGGCTGAGTTTCAGGGCTTGCTGCTGGCCTTGGAACAAGGCGAAAGCCCGGATACCGTGACCAGCGATCATGGAGTCTTGGTGTAACAGGTTCGCCGGTGGTGAAGACGAGGGTTACTTCGGGAGCGGACGACGCAGGTATGGAATCCTGCCGAGGCTTCGGCCTTGTAGTTTAGCCAGAACATCCGCCATAGACTTTCGTCGCTAATTCCCCGGCGAGTAACTGCGGATGAACTGCAGATTCCTCACCGCTGAAGCGGTTCGGAATGACAACGTATCAAGTTAATTGCGGCACGGCTGAAGCCGTGCCCTCCCGATTGTTTTGGCCGACAGCGGACGACATTGTGTCTTGCCGAACGACGGACGACGTGCGACGAATTTTGCGACGAACGAACGACGATGTAAGGAGAAACCCATGGCCCGACTGAACACTAACCTCAACCTTGCACCTCGCACCCACGAGGGCACGCCCGCCCGGCACATTTCTCCGGAGATGCAGCTGCGGCGCTCCGTGCTGGCGTGCCTGCTCTGGGAGAGCCAGTTCTACGAGGACGGAGTCGAGATCGCCGGCCGCATTGCCGAGCTGGTGCCTAAGGTCGCGGCCGAGAAGGTGGCTGCGCTTGCGGTCGAGGCACGCGAGCAGATGAAGCTGCGTCATGCGCCGCTGGCGCTCGTTCGCGAGATGGCCCGTCACAAGACGCATCGCGTGCCGGTTGCGGAGACTCTCGCTCGCATCATCCAGCGTGCTGACGAACTCTCTGAGTTCGTCGCCATTTACTGGAAGGACGGACGTGTGCCGCTCTCCGGCCAGGTGAAGAAGGGGCTGGCCGCGGCGTTCCCGAAGTTTGATGAGTATCAGCTCGCCAAGTACGATCGCGGCGGGCCCATCAAGCTGCGTGACGTGCTCTTCCTCTGCCACGCCAAGCCGCGAGATGCGGCGCAGGCGGCCGTGTGGAAGCGCCTCATCTGGGGACGCCTGAGCACGCCCGACACCTGGGAGGTTGCGCTCTCTGGTGCCGGCAGCGACGGTGCCGCTGCACAGGGCGCTGACAAGCGTGAGGCTTGGGAGCGCCTACTGCGTGATCAGAAGCTCGGCGCACTCGCCCTGCTCCGCAACCTGCGCAACATGCGCGAGGCCGGAGTCAACGAGAAGGTGGTCATCGCCGCGCTGCGGGAGATGAAAACGGACCGCGTTCTGCCGTTCCGCTTCATTGCCGCCGCGCGTTATGCCCCCAAGCACGAGGCCGATCTTGAGCAGGCGATGTTCCGCTCGCTTAAGAACCAGCCACCACTGCGCGGGACGACTGCGCTGATCGTCGACACCAGTCCGTCCATGTGAATGGCGCGGCTCAGCAAGAAGAGCGACCTCGATCGTTTTGAGGCCGCGGCTGGGTTGGCCATTCTGCTGCGTGAGACTGCCGAGCGAGTGAACGTGTACGCCTTCAATGAGAAGGCGTACGAGGTTGCTCCGCGACGCGGGTTCGCGCTGCGTGATGCGCTGGCCGCCACCAGGAATAACTGGAGCCGTGGCGGACTCGCCGTGGCCGCCGCTAATCGCGATGGCTACGACCGCATCATCGTGCTCACTGACGGCCAGTGGCACTACTCGGACACGAATACGGTGCCGGGATATGGCGAGGGCGATCCGCAGACGGTTTCCCCGGCGCCGCTGGGTGAGCGGGCATACATGATCAATGTGGCCAGCTACAAGAACGGCGTCGGCTACGGCAAGTGGATGAACATCGATGGCTGGAGCGATTCAGTCATCGAGTACATCCGCGCGCTGGAGGGGATGGGCTTGGAGAACTGAGCTGTTGTGATGCGCTGAACTGTGTGGGGCGGGCACCCTCGCCCGCCTTGCACTTTGGCCGAAAAAACTTGAGGTTGCAATTTGTGACCTCAAGTTCAGGGCACGGCCAGCCGTGCTCTAGCCAAACCAATCGCCGGCAGAGGACGGGGCCCCCGCCCGTCCTCCGATCTGAAAGCCGTGGGTTACTTGCTGTCGCCGTCGCGGTCGGCGTCGCCAGTGCTCTTGAGAGTGACCGTGTCCTGTCGACTGGTTGTCTTTTGTGTTTGTTGAGTCGCCTGCGCTGGACGCGCCGGTTGCAACGTTTGTTGCGCGTTGCTCGCGTGGGTACTGCTGACTGGATTGGTCATGAGCCTGTATCGGCCCTATCCGATGAAGACTTTAATCCGCGCAAATACGCAGTAAGACTCCCCAGGCCAGCCTCGTCCAAGGTGGCGTGAGGGTGGCTTGCATTGAAGCCTTTAACCCCCAAATTCCCACCGCATTTGCCCCTAATTTAGCGCAAAACCTGTGCCGGAAAGATAAAGGTGCAGAAATAAGGTACAGAAATCCGGGAAATCGGTGTAAAATTCGCGGCAATTCCGGGATCGAGTTTCTGCGACATTGTTTGCCGGCCTCGAATCCCGTCGCGTAGAAGGGGTTGAATGCGCCGCTTGAGTTCTGACGTTTATTCTGTTGTTCACCTTGGGTGGCAACTTCTCCCGCGTTTTTTCAGTCGCACCGCAGTGCAGGCATGCCAGAAAGAGGCAAGCCGCGAATCTTACTGCCGCGGCTCGCTTGAATGTTATTGGCCTGGTCGTGAGAAATGAATCACCCAAGGAGAAGAATTATGAGGAACGGCATCGTCCGTAATGTAAACATCCTGCTATTAGCGGTGACAGTTGCGTCATCCCCGTTAGCACTCGCTCAACTCGGAAGAAACCGGTACCGCAACCCCAGGCGCAGCAGCAGACCACACAGCCTAATCAGCAGATTCAAGATCAGTCGGGGCAGCAGCAGAATCCGCAAGGCGCGATGCAAATGCAAGCTGCACAGGCGCCGGCTTCGGCATGTGCCAACAAGCCTCTTTGCTATGAAGCCAACGATTTTGTTGCGACCGTAACCGAATTCCGCACCAGCACCGACGGGCGGGGAAGCAAAATACTGGATGCCCTGGTGCACTTCCAAAACAAGACCAACCAGCCCATCAGCCTCGGCTATGTTGACGGTTCAGGCGGTGCCATCGATGACATGGGGAACCGTTTCCTGCTGAATTCGTATGGCGGGGGCGTCCGCGGCATGGGAATTGTGGCCGGCAACAATATGGATCCCAAGTTCTCACTGCCCGCAGGCGGAGGCGGTGACTCTCGTTTCGAAATGTGGTGGGCTCCCTATGGCAAGCTCGCTGGCGTGAACTATGAAATTGAGCTTTCGATTCGCGAGATGAATCGGGTTGAGGGTAATCAGTGGACTCTGGGAGACGAGAGCCTGATTCACTATCAAGGCCTTGCCAACGGTATGGGCGTGGCCCCGGTCTCGGGAGGAAACTATGCGGCTTCTGGCGCGGCTACCGGCTCAGGATCCGGCTCGATGGGTTCCACGATGAACTCATTTGTGCCGGGACAAACGACAAACACCGCATCCGGTCAGCCCGCGTCCGGTCAGCCAATGAACGCGTACTCGGCTCAACCTTGTGCGCCCGGGACGACTACCACCAACGGCACGGCGACTAACGTCGCAAATGCTGCGGGGGCGCAGAATCAGAACGCCAACGATGCGGTCACGAATGCTAGCCAGGCGATCTCAAATCTCGGATCCATCTTTGGGCGTAAGAAGAATAAAGCCAATGCTAATACCGCTAACACAGCCAACGCAGCGGTTCCGTGCACTCCGGTTAATAACGTGAGCAACGGTTCAGCTGCAACGCCTGCAACGAACGCCGCAATGCCGCGGACTGCGGGCAATGCTGTGGTTGCCTCTCCTGCGGTCAATACCAAGGCAGGAGCGATGGGACGAACAGGTGGGATCGCGACCAGTGCCACACAACGCGGCGTGGTCACCACGACAAATGTACCCGTCAATCAGCAGGCGCCCGCAGTAGTCACGAAAACTTCGTTGAAGCAGCCCGTGCCTGCAACCAATAAAACCACTACTCCGGCAAAGAAGCCGGCCACGACTCCAGCCACTACTTCGGCTGCAACCAACGGGACAAGGGGAAGTAAATAACCGATCTACGGTCCAGACTGATGCGCGGGCTATGTGCTTATTAGCCATAGTCCGCGCTGCGTGGCTGGCGTGAGTACCGCTGAGCGTTCCAGGAACACCATTTGCTCCAGCACCGAAACCTGTGTAATTTGTGGACGTTATGGGAAGCTTCGGCCCGGCTGCGGAATCGCTTCGTCTCTCCGATCATTATCGACGGCTTACCGATGATGAGTTGATTGCCATTGCGCAGGACACGTCCGATCTAACAGAAATGGCTCAGCAGGCGCTGGCGACCGAAATCTCGCAACGCAAGCTGAAAGTGGCAAAACAGGAGACGCTTCCGCCACCACCTCCCGACGTTGAAAATGAAGTGGAGGATCCCTATGCCGAAGACCGGCGGTTGACCGAAATCGCTACAGTTTGGAGCTTACAGGATGCGCTGAAATTGCAAACGCTTCTTGATCAAGCCGAGATACCGTTCTTCATGGGACAAGAAAAAGCCACTCGCGCCGAAGCCGTCACAGCAAATTTTCGAAGCGGCGTGCCTGTGGAAGTAATGCAGGTCGGACTACCCTGGGCACGTCAAGCCATGCTGCACTACGAACCTGCAGATGCGCCTGTAACCCAAGACACTCAAGCCGAGGAAGACTTGGCGATACGTTGTCCCAAATGCCATTCCGAGGACGTGATCTTCGAGCACCTGGACGCGGCTGCGGCCGACCAAAAGTTTGTCTGGACGTGCGCTGCATGCGGCAACCAGTGGGAGGATGAGGGCGTAGAAACAGAGAGTTAAGAGGCAATCGTCGTTGCCTATTCGCTTTCCCGCACAACCCTATCGATTTTTTGAATTGTAATTGGGCCTGCCCACATCTGATACTATTAACCAAATGCGTAAGACCTGTGCCCAGAAGACGGCGATGTGTTGTTGTTGTACTTGTTGTGTGTCTTCTGGGGATAGGGTGCATATGAGCTAAAGTCCTAATCAATTTATAAAGCTCACGCCCACCGCCAGAAGATGCTGGCAGGTGGGTTTTGTGTTTTTGGGGGCAACGCAGGAGGGCACGGTTTTCGGTGGCGTTCATGAGATCAGGACGTGAACGATGCAGCTGTAAACCGTGCCCTTGAAGAACTACAAGGAGAAGGCAATGGCCGTCGCGGACATACCAGTCACGTCCGAGCACCGCTGGGAAGATGTAGCAGAAAACGATCGTTTCATCGCGCTGATCGACCAGTTCCGGCGCGGTGAACTCGATCCGGAAGTCTTCAAGCCGATTCGCCTTAAGCACGGTGTCTATGGCGTTCGCGGTTCCGACACCCATATGATTCGCGTGAAGCTTCCGGGAGGCCGACTCACCGCCCATCAGTTCGCGAAGCTCGGCGATATTGCGGAGAAGTACGCACAGGGCGTCGGCCACGTGACCACGCGGCAGGATATTCAATACCACTACGTCACGATTGAAGATGTGCCCCGCGTTCTGCGCGAGCTGGAAAATGTCGGCATCACTACGCGCGAGGCTTGCGGCAACTCAGTCCGCAACGTGACCGCCTGCCCATTAGCGGGAATCTGCAGCAAGGAGGTTTTCGACGTTGGGCCGCATGCCTTAAGTCTCGCGCAGCACCTTTTGCGGAATCCCAAATCGCAGGACCTTCCACGAAAATTCAAGATTTCAGTTTCCGGTTGCGACACCGATTGCGCCATGGCAGCTATTCACGACATCGGTTTAGTCGGCCGCAAACGAATCGTCAACGGGAAAGAGCAATACGGGTTCCGCTTGATGGCTGCCGGTGGTCTGGGAAGCTGGCCGCGTCCGGCAATGCCCATCGCTGAGTTCATTCGCGTCGAAGATGTACCGGTATGGTCCGAGGCGATCGTTGAAGTGTTCGCCCAGTTCGGCAATCGCAAGGACCGCAACAAGGCGCGCATGAAATTCGTACTGGCAGAAAAAGGTTTCGAGTGGTTTCAGAATGAAATTCTCACCCGCGTCGCTGCCCGTGGTGTGAATGTCGAAGAGGCCCTGTCGTTCCACGCTGAAGCGCCGTCGAATCATAACGGAAATGGAAACGGCAACGGCCATCACAAGGCCTTGGTCCAGATCGCTCCAGTGGGTGCCAGTCCGGAAGAGAACAGTGCACCTTGGTTCGAAACTAACGTCTGGCAGCAGAAGCAACCGAATTTGGCCGCCGCCTGGGTCAAGTTGCCCAGCGGCGCCATTACCACAGCCCAGTTCTATCAGCTTGCAGATCTGGCGTTCACATACGGCGATGGAACTCTGCGGACCAGCGCTAATCAAAATGTGCTCCTGCCAAATGTGCCTCTCGCAAACCTTAAACCTCTACATGAAGTATTGGCCGCCGCCGGACTCGATGCCGCTGGCGTCCATGACATTGCAGACGTGGTCAGCTGCCCCGGCGCAGAAACCTGCAACCTGGGGATTACGAAATCGCGCAACCTGGCGGACGTGCTCAGGGACCGGGTGCAGGCGATTACAGACGAAGAGTCGCGAAAGATTCGCATCAAGATCAGCGGCTGCCCCAATTCATGCGGCCAGCATCACGTCGCCGACATAGGCTTCCACGGCATGTCGCGAAAAGTCGATGGCGACCAGGCGCCGTACTATCAATTGCTGATAGGCGGCAATGGCGCGCACAACTCACCCGGATTCGCAAAGAAGCTGATCCCAATCCATGCCCGCCGCATTCCTGAAGCCGTGGATCGGATCGTTAATTTCTACGAACGCGAGCGGCAGGAAGGCGAATCATTTGCCGTGTTCGCGCAGCGCCAGGGTGTTAACGGGTTCAAGCCCGTTGTAGACCCGCTCACCAAGTTGGATCCTTCCGACGTATCGCTGCGCTACGACTGGGGCGAGGACGTCGGATTCAAGCTCAACGTCGGCCAGGGGGAGTGCGCCAGCTAACTGCTTCTTGCTTGGTCTAGTCGCTCGCGCGGCTTGTAGCAGTGCTTCGTTGTGAGATAGCGCGGCACTCCGACTTCAGCATGGCGAAGAGCTCATCCATGTGTTCTTTGCGCGTGCGGAAGTTTACCGGATTGATGCGAAACCACGCCTTGCCTTTGAGTTCGGTGGTTGAAATCCAGAACCGGCCGCTCTGCTCTACACGTTGCGCCACTTCTGCATGAAGTTTCTTTGATTCTGCTTCGTTCAACGCCGTGCCTGTATACCGAATACAGATCGCCGACATCGGCGGAACGCTGGCGGCCTCGAACTCGGGATCATCAGCAGCCAATGCGTGAAGGTGTTTTGCCTGGCGAATATTGTTGTCGATCCATTCACCAATCTGGCGTGCTCCGTATCGTTTGAAGCTCATCCACACTTTCAGGCTGCGAAAGCGCCGCGATTGCTCGAAGCCATGCACGTAGTATTGATACCGTTCATTCTCCTGGTCGAACTCGTCAGTCAGATATGAAGGCTTGATTCCAAACGATGCCGTGAGCCTCCGCTCGTCTTTGACCAGCACCGCGCCCGCGTCGAGCGGGGCGTAAAACCACTTGTGCGGATCGATGGTGATCGAATCTGCGAGTTCAAGTCCGCGGTCTCGCAGCTGAAATTGATGAGATAGCAGTGTTCCGCCGCCGTATGCCGCGTCCGCATGCAGCCACATGCCTTCGCGATCGGCAATGCGCCGCAGCTCGCGAATGTCATCGACTGCGCCAGTGTTTGTGGTTCCGAAGACGCCGACAATACACATCGGACGGACGCCGATTTTCTTGTCTTGGGCAATCGCCGCTTCAAGAGCATCCAGTCTGAGTTGGAAATTTGCGTCGGTCGGCAGTGGTCGTAGCGCGTTTCGGCCAAGACCAATGCAGTCGACCGCTTTGTCGATTGAAACGTGTCGCTCTTCAGATGCGTACACCGCCCATCGACCCTGGATCCCGACATGCTGCGCCTGGTCGCCCGTAACCGCGTCACGCCCAATCTTCAGTCCAAGGAAGTTGGCCATCATGCCGCCGCTGGTGAGATTGCCTCCAGCAGTGTCGCCGTAGCCGCAAAGATCAGTCAGCCAGCGTACGACTCTTCGCTCCATCGCCACACTTGAGGGCCCAATCGAATAAGCGCCGACGTTCTGATTAAGCGTCGAGCAGATGAAATCTGCAATTGCGCCCACGGGCGTGGGAGAAGGCGTGATTAGTCCCATGTAGCCGGGATGGCCGACATTCGTACAGTAGGGAAGCAGCTTCTCTTCGATTTCAGCCAGGACGCTTTCGGGCGCGCTTGGCTCCTGAGGGAGCGGCTCGTGAAATAGCCGGTTTACCATCCGCGGTTCAACGTCAGGAAATACACGCTTGTGTTCAATCTCTTCGAGATAGTCCGCGAGCATATCCACGACCTTGTGACCGGAGCTGCGAAACTCATTTTTTTCCATAAGGCACCTATTGGACATTTTACGTTTCGCAGAATAAAGAACACTCCGTTTCTTGTTGTCAAATCTTCCCCGGCGGAAAAGCCATTACAAGCCGCCATGCGATCCTCGGACTGCGCGGTAACCTCGGTAACTCTCGTCCCGCTCAAGTCATCAGCTAAACTGTCGAGCAGTCCGGAGTACGCTCAACGTACTTTGAATCCTTGTGAGCCCTTACGCCCAACTCGGCATGCCGCTCTCCGAAACCGAGCAGCGGCTACGCACCATTGTCACCAAAGCGCCGGTAGTCTTTTTTGCGCTCGACACTAAGGGATTCTTTACTCTCTCAGAAGGATCTGCCCTGCAAAAGATGGGCTTGCAGCCGGGGGAAGCCGTCGGCCGCTCAGTTTTTGAGATGTATCGTGACCACCCGGTAATTCTCCAGAACGTGCGCCGCGCTCTCCGCGGTGAAGAGTTTTTAAGCGTCGACGAACTGCCTGCGCTACGGCTATGCTTCGAAACCCACTGGGCTCCCTTGCGCAGCCCGGATGGTGAGTTGACCGGAACCATCGGCGTTGCTGTGGACGTGAGTGAGCGCAATCGCAACGCCAGTGAACGCGAGCAAGCCCAGGTGCTCTATCGCAGCCTGGTGGAGCAGCTTGCAGCAGTAACTTATATTGCAGAACTGGGGCTGGAAGGGCAGTGGCTTTTTGTCAGCCCGCAGATCGAAGCGCTCTTGGGCTACAGCACCCATGAGTGGCTGGCCAGCTCAGCAAATTGGATCGAACATGTTCATCCCGACGACCGCCGGATCGTGGCGAGCGCTGAAGAGGCCACCCTCTCCGGGAACCCATTTCGAGCCGAGTACCGCATGTTTCGCCGCGACGGAAATATAGTCTGGATCAACGATAGTGGGACCTTGGTCCGCGGCAATGATGACCGCTTCCTCATTCACGGAGTTTTGGTCGATGTCACCGAGCAGAAGCAGCTCCAGGGCCGACTGGCGCAGAGTGCCCGCATGGAGGCTGTGGGACAGCTTGCATCCGGTGTAGCGCATGATTTCAATAACCTGCTAACCATCATCAAGGGCTACAGCAGTCTCTTGCTTGAGAAGGGAAGCGACGGCCCCGATGCTCATGCCGCCCTGGAAATCCAACAGGCGGCGGACCGCGCCGCTGCTCTGACTCGTCAGCTTCTCGCCTTCGGACGCAGGCAGACGCTGCAGCCACGTATTCTCGACTTGAATATCGTGGTTCGCGGCCTGGAGAAGATGTTGCGACGGGTAGTAGCCGAGAATGTTGAGCTGGCCATAGACACCGCTTCCGACCTGGGCTGCGTAAATGCGGACCCGGTGCAGATGGAGCAAGTGCTGCTCAATCTGGTGGTAAACGCGCGTGATGCCATGCCGAGCGGCGGCAAACTGACCATCTCGACCGCTCCTTTAATTGTGCCGGCCGATATCGGCAGCGATGAAAACCTGGTTCGCGCAGGTTCCTACGTTGGGCTCTCGGTCCACGATACCGGGATCGGAATGGACGCCGCCACGCGGGCCCGCATATTTGAGCCGTTTTTTACAACCAAGGAGCTGGGAAAAGGGACCGGCCTCGGCCTTTCCACCGTATACGGAATTATCAAGCAGAGTAATGGGCACATAACGGTCGAAAGCGAGCCAGGCAAGGGGACGACATTTCGAGTTTCACTGCCTGTCGCAGATGCGCCGCCAGCCGCTCCGCCCAAGCCGGCCGTCGCAGTGTCACAGACTCGAGCAAGCGGGACTATCCTCCTGGCCGAAGACGAGCCCCTTCTACGTGAACTGGGCCAAACGATCCTTCACCAGGCCGGATACTCAGTCCTTACTGGGCCCAATAGCGCTGAACTCACCGATCTAATTGCCAACAGCCATGGCAAGATTGATCTGCTGCTGACCGATGTCATCATGCCGGGAATGAGCGGGCCACAACTGGCACGCGTGGCAAAGAACCGCTGGCCGGAGATTCGGGTGCTTTACATGTCAGGTTATGCGGACGATGACATCCAGGAACTCGATGGCGACTTTGCCTTTCTGCAGAAGCCGTTTACGCCTTCCGAACTGATTGCGAAGATTGCGGAAGTATTAGGGAAGTAGCTGCCGATCCGAAAAACAAGAAGGTCACTGGCGTGGAGGCCAAACGGCGTTGCAATGTCCGATAACAAGTATTATGTAAAGTCTGACGCGTGGCCCGTCCAACGGGCACATCTGCCGCTTAGGTCCTGCCCTGCATCTACAGCTTGCCCTCGAGCAGCGATTTGACGCGGGCTGAGTCAATCCTTGGCGTGTCTTCGGGCAGGACAACGACCTGCAATCCATTTACAGTTTTGGTTTGAAGTGGACTATTCAGGCCGCGGCGTATCAGGTGGGATGCGGCCTTACCCAATGCCACCGATCGACGGTCGGCGTACTGCTTCACTTCGTCCAAAACGTCGTCATCAAGGTTGAGAGTTGTCCGCACGTGTCACATCCGATACTTGCCCAAGTCCTCGTCACCCAGGCCTTCCAGCCATTTTCGCAGCTCTTCGCTGGTAGCTGGGTCGGAGGCGCTGGCGGCTTTTTTGGAGCTTTTCAACACCTCGTCGTCGACGTAGATCGGGCAATCTACGCGAAGGGCCAGCGCGAGAGCGTCTGAGGGGCGCGAGTCCACGCTTACCACCCGGCCCTCGCGTTCCATCCAGATAACAGCGTAGAACGTGTCTTCCTTGAGCTCCGTCACCACAACCTTGTGCACATGTGCGTCCAGGCCGGTGAGCACGTTCTTAATCAGATCATGCGTCATGGGGCGCGGTGTGCTCACTTTCTCGATTTCCAGGGCGATCGCGTTGGCCTCATAGACTCCTACCCAGATCGGCAGGACCGTATCGCTGTTCGCATCCTTCAGAATCACAATGGGAGTGTTGGTCACCGGATCCAGCAACAGGCCGCGAATTCTCATTTCCACTTCCATTGTGATTCCTCGACTCTCTGCTTCGTTGGTGATTCTCTATCCAACCTTCCACGAAGCTAACACTCTCAGATGACCATCTCACCCACCAGGCTGTTCGGGAGAGCGGTCGTGACGCCCACATGGACATAACCGCCCGATTCCACCCCGGCCGAGTCTGGTGCTGTAAAGTTCAAAGTCTTATTCTGCGACGTGCGTCCGATCCACTGCCGGCGCGCCTCGTTCTTCCCTTCAACCATTACTTCAACTATCTCGCCCAGATGTTTAACGTTTCGCCGCTGCTGGATGGCGCGCTGCCTTTCCAACAGTACCGCCAGTCTTCGCGATTTCTCTGTATCGGGGATTGCGTCCTCGAGCCTAATCGCAGGTGTATTCGGCCGAGGAGAATACTTGAACGCGAACACCCCGTCATATCCCACTTCGTCGAGCAGCGACAAAGTTTCCTCAAAATCTTCCTGACTCTCGCCGGGGAAACCAACGATAACGTCCGTGGTCATTGAAATGTCGCGCCTCGCCGATTTGATCCAGGAGATCTTCTCCAGATACTGATCCCGGTCATAAAGCCGCTGCATCGCATCAAGCACCCGGCTCGATCCGCTCTGCACGGGCAGATGCACGTGATCGCACAGCGTCGGAGTGGCATCGATCGCTTCTACAATGTCCCTACCGAAATCCCGAGGGTGGGAAGTGGTAAACCGCACCCGACGTATTCCGGGTACAGCGCCCACCGCCGCCAGCAGATCCGCAAAGGTTCGCTTCCCTTGCGGATCACAGTACGAATTCACGTTTTGCCCTAGCAGTTGAATTTCTGTGTAGCCGAGATCAGCCATCTGGCGGGCTTCGGCGATCACCGACTCCGAAGTGCGGCTGCGTTCTTTTCCGCGCGTGAAAGGCACTACGCAATACGAGCAGAACTTGTCGCATCCCTCGATTATGGTGATGTACCCGCGATGGGGGTTGGTGCGGGCGGTGAATTCAGTCTCGAAGCATTCGTCGGTTTCACGATCGTCAAGGCCGGTAATCCGCAGGCGCTTCCCCGCCCCGGCTTCTTCAATTTGGGTCAGCATCTCCGGCAGCTTGCGATAGGATGCCGATCCGCATACCAATGAAACGTACGGCGCGCGCTCGAAAATCTTCGCGCCCTCCTGCTGGGCCACACAGCCCAGCACGCCGAACTTTTTGCCCTGTGATTCGAGCTTCTTGTAATCGGCGAGACGATGAAAAACCTTTTGTTCCGCTTTGTCGCGGATCGAGCAGGTGTTATACAGCACCAGGCCGGCCTCTTCGACGGTCGGTACCTGGCGGTATCCCTGCGAGATAAGCGTGCCCACGACTTTTTCCGAGTCGTGCGCGTTCATCTGGCAGCCGAAAGTTTCCAGATAAAAGGTTTTCTCCTGCGCAGCCATAAAAAGCAAGTATAGCGCAGGGCATGCGCCGCTTCTCCTGGCCCGGCCACGGCGACGGTACACAAATTTTCCTGAGTTCCGCTTCGGGCGCGATAGTTATACAATTCTGCCGGGTCACCGGTGCAGCCGGAGGACGCCAAATGAACTCCTGGCGCATCTAACACAGGGTAGGAGGACAGTCCCATGAAGCCAGCCATCTACTTGAAATTGGTTGCGGCAATCGCGGTTCTAATCGCGCTATGTGCAGCGCCGCAGGCCACCTTCGCTCAACGCGGCGGGTTCCATGGCGGCGGTGGCGGCGGTTTCCACGGAGGCGGTGGTTTCCACGGAGGCGGATTCGGTAGTGGCTTCCACGGTGGAGGCAGTGGCTTTCATGGCGGCGGTTTTCGCGGCGGGAACTTCGGTGGCTCTCGCGGCGGTTTCGGTGGGTTTCACGACGGCTTTGGTCACGGAGGGTTCCGGGGTTTTCGCGGCGACCGCTTCTTCTTTGGCGGCTCACCCTGGTTCTACGGGTTTGACTTCGGCTTTGCTCCCTACTGGTACGGATATCCGTACGCCTACGGCTATGGTCCTGGTCCGTGGGGGGGACCCTACGCATACTCCTCACCGTACGGCGACTATGACTATTACGACTATCGCTACGATCCTCCCGATCCGGGTTACACCCCTGATTATCGTCACGAGCGTCCAAGCAATCGCGACGATCGGTCGCCACGCAATTCCAGTCCGAATGGCCAAACTCCCCCAGCGAAGCCCTCAAACGGCGCTGGCCAGCAGAGCTCTACTGATCCGACTTACGTCCTCGTAAAATATTCGGCCGTCGCGGGTGCTAATCACCAGCTCGCGGATGCCGCTGCACAACTTCCTTCAGGGCTGAGTGTGCCGGTGCGCAATGCAATTGTTCTCTTGCGTGCGATGCCGCCCGAAGCTCGGCAGCGGTGGCTCAACTCCGGCCGATACGACAACTTTACGTCGCGGGAGCGTGAGATTCTGAACCACGCGGCGGAAGTTTCACAGGCCGACTGAGTTGGGGAGTTTGCAGCTGAGCATCTCTACGAAAGCGAGCGCGACCCTATGACTGCAGGTTCTTGCTCCCGTTCTTCACCAGATCCAGGAACTCCCGATGCACTTGCATATCTTCACTCAGCTCGGGATGAAAGGTTGCAGCCATGGTTTTGCCTTGGCGAACAACCACTGGGTCATTGCCCTCAGAGCCTAGAACTTCCACCTGCGCGCCGACGCGCTCAATTTTGGGAGCGCGGATGAAAACCATCTCAATGGGAGAGCTGCGGAAGGTCCCTTCACGGATTGAGCTGTCCATCTGCCGGCCGTAGGCGTTGCGGCGAATCGTGATGTCGATCGCGCCCAACCCGCTCTGTGTTGGATTTTCTACTTCCTTTGCTAGAAGTATTGCTCCCGCGCAGGTGCCAAATGTAGGCTTCACGCGAACGAATTCTTTGAGTTTTTCGAAACCAGCTTCGCCGAGAAGTTTAAGAAAGGTGCTTGATTCCCCGCCCGGAATGATAAGCCCGTCGATTCCGTCGAGCTGTTCGGGATTCTTGATGAGCACCACTTCGGCACTGAGCTCCTGGAGCCGTTTGCGGTGAGCATCGAAATCGCCCTGTAGCGCTAAAACGCCGATCTTCATAAATGTTTCTTGGTCGTCGGCTGCCGGATCGTTGCCGGTTCGCCGCCTACTAATTCTACCGGACGAAGATGCCGTGTCTCCGGACGTAGCGCGAGCATTAGCTCACGACTGCCAACTCACACAGTTTTTCTTGACATCATAAAAGGCATAACGAAACGTTCGCTTTCGAATGAGGCAGGAAGCTGGAAACATACGTGAAAGGACAGTTGAACTTTTTATCGCTTAATCGGCGCGCGGACTTTCCAGAGAGCGGCCAGGGCGTTGGCGGCATCTTGAATAGATTGTTTTTCCGTGTTCGCGGGATCACGTTGGAATATCGGTGTATGCCGCTTGGTGGCCCCAGAGGTTGGCTCTCCGGCGATCCTGGACAATGCCGCCATATACCTGCCTTGCAAATTTTCGGGGCTCAACTGACCTCCTTGAATTATTACACTGTCAATTTGAACTCTTGCAGGCGAAGCTGCCAATCGGGATTGCTGCGGAGTAAAGCTGGTGAACGCATGTAGAGTTGACGCCGCCGACCACTATGTGAAGGCCAGCACAACCGTACGAGGCCGGGCAGTTGGCGACGTTTCGCGGCCTTTCAGCGCGGTTCAAGACCGATCGCACATTCTCCTGTCAGCTAAAACGACGACTCATTTCTGCCTCGGGTGGGGAGGGCTTGTCACGCCGTCCTGGTCTGCAATCCCGAGTGCGATGTTTGCCAGCGTAACGTAGTGATCCAGGCGCGATTCTCTACGCTGCTCTTCGGACAGGGGTAAGAGTCGCGGCCCTTCATCACGCGCTTCGGGCTCTTCTGGCCCAAACACGCGTACGGCGCGCTTCTTTTTGCGGCGCGGTTGACGTGGCATCCCGCTCAGGATCACACGTCTCGAGAGCGATAACTATACAGTCGCGCATGTAGCACGAACGTGCTATTGATTTATTGATTCGCCGGCGAGGAACTTCTTCCCAGCTTTCGTGGCGCGGGGATTCCCGGAATCGCAGCCGCTCCACATCCACCTCAGGCGCTAAAGCGCGAAACTCATTGGCTACGACGTTTGCGGCACGAGTGAACTCGTGCCCTTCCCGCATGTTTTTGTCCGCGGCAGAAGTCCCGGTACCACACGCGGAACAAACCTTCCGGACAAGAGTGTGAGCACCACGCGTAGAAAAAACCACGCTGGACAGGGTTTCAGCGGATCTACCAGCCCCTGGTCTGCATCAAGCTGGCTTCATCCATCGCGGCAACTGCGATGCCTTTCATCGCCCCGGTCAGGTCTGCGCTGACTTCAAGTAACACTTTAGGGTCGTTGAAGTGGGTGGCGGCCTTCACAATAGCGCGGGCGCGCTTCTCAGCCTCGACCGGCGGCGACATCGCGCAGCTGTCGTCATACGGATGGGTATCCAGCGAATGAGTGCACGATGTACGCTTTCCCATGAAAATGCCCGAGCCGACGAACACGGCCTCTGCTCCAAGCTGCATAACCAGTGAAGCATCGGCAGGAGTCGCAATTCCGCCGGCGGAGAAATTTGGCACGGGCAGCTTCCCTTCCCTTGCCACCAGCTTCACCAGTTCGTACGGCGCTTGCAGCTCTTTGGCCTTAGCGTAGAGTTCCGCTTCGCTGAGGACGGTGAGAATTTTCATCTCCTGCACAATCTGCCGGATGTGTTTGACCGCGTGCACCACATCTCCCGTGCCCGCTTCACCCTTGGTTCGGATCATGGCTGCGCCTTCGGCGATGCGCCGCAGCGCCTCCCCCAAGTTCCGCGCGCCGCACACAAACGGCACCTTGAACGCATGCTTATCCACGTGGTGTGCTTCATCGGCGGGAGTCAAGACTTCGCTCTCATCCACAAAATCCACGTTTAGTTCTTGGAGGATTTGGGCTTCGGCGAAATGGCCGATGCGGCACTTGGCCATTACCGGAATAGACACGGCGGCCATGATCTCGCGAATCTTCTTAGGCGAGGCCATGCGCGCGACTCCGCCTTCGGCGCGGATTTGCGCGGGCACTCGCTCCAGCGCCATCACGGCCACGGCGCCGGCTTTTTCGGCGATGACAGCCTGTTCCGCGGTGGTGACGTCCATTATGACGCCGCCTTTGAGCATTTCGGCGAGGCCGGTTTTCAGGCGAAGGCTGGTGGAATTACCGTTGTTCTGAGACATATTGATTCTCTTTTCGCGATCGTACTTTCTTTGATCGCACGACTGGGAGCACGGATGCGCTGAATTGATTTCATTTTACAACTTTGGCGAGGCCGTCGCATGCGGCCTTTCAGATAGCATCATGCGTTGGCGCGGGCGGGAGCGATTACCCGCCCTGATTGGGCGGTCCAAGTTACCGGTGCCACGCAGCCGACGACGAATATCCAGGCCACCACGCCTGCTACGCAAACCGTCGCGGTAATGGCGAACGGAGCAATAAAAGTCCCGGTGTGTTGCAGGACGAATCCGGTGAGGGCCGGTCCGAGGACTCCGGCGAGATTTGCGAACCCATTTTGCCAGCCGTACCACTTCCCTACAGCCTGGGGCCCTGCAAGAGTCTGCGGAAAGGTGTAGAGACCGGGGCCGGTCATCCCACATCCCCAACCTGCAGCCAGGAGCCAGGGCAAATACGGATGCGTGCCAGCGACAGCGCAGGCGAGCACCCCAATTGCGGCCAGGGAGAATCCAATAGCCATTGCGCTCTTGCGGACAAGCGTTGGTGAACCTCCCTTCCGGATTGCGAAGTCCTGAAGCCATCCGGTTGAAATAGCCGAGACTCCATCCACGCAATAGTAGAGGCCCGCGACCATGGACATGGTGGCCATCGACAGATGATGAGCGCGGATGAGGTACGACGGCAACCAGGTGATCATGAAATAGAAGAGGTAGTTGCTGCAGAAGTGCCCTGCTGAGGTTCCCCAAAAAGAACGATGTTGCAGGATGGTCGCCCAGTTAGGGCCGGGGTTCTCGTAGTGTGGCTGAACTCGGCTCTCAGCTGGCATCCACTTCCTCCACGCAGGAAGCCATAAGAGGCTGAGCAGCCCGATAGCGATGAAGACAGGGCGCCAGCCGAACCTGGCCATCAGAACACCCGCGCCAAGGGTGCCCGCAGCATTCCCAAATTTCAGGGCCGACATGAGAGCGCCGCTGGCAAATCCGCGATGGTGTTCGGGTAGATTTTTCGCCAGAATCTTCGAGCCGCAAGGGAGAGCAACCGATTCTCCGATTCCGAGTATGAACCGCATCGCAAGCAACAGGACAAATCCGCGCACCAGTCCCGTGGTCGCCGTCGCCACCGACCAGAGAAGGAAACCGGCGGCAAGGATGCGGTTGGCACTGAAGCGGTCCACCAGCCATCCCATGACGAATTGCATCAGCGTGTAAGTGGCGAAAAAGGCGGCGAAGAGAATGCCAAGCTGCGAATCGGAGAGATGGAACTCTTTGCGAACCAGGTCCCCGCCGACCGAGATGTTCCCTCGATCGATGTAGTTAATGAGAAAGGCGGCCGCCAGCAAGAGGAGAGCAGGGGTGAATGCGGCCAAACTGCGGGAATCGTCCTGCGAATATGACATAGTGCCCGTGGCATTCTGCGCCGGGGCTGAATCAATTGCAACTGGTAAAGTTCGGGATCCGGCTACGGTTTTCGGCCAAAGACGCGCTGCGGATCGACGATAACGAATACCCCACGGCTGCGGGCCAGTACGGTTCCTTTTTCGTCGAGAATTTCTGCTATATGCGTCAGGCGACGACCGCGTTTGCTGATCTCCCGCGACTCAACACGCAGTGGCTTGTAGAGCGGCACGGGCTTGAGATACTCCACGGTCATTTTGGCGGTCATGGCAAGAACGTCGCGAAGCTTGTTGAGCTTGCCCATGGCATCGTCGAGAATAGTGGCGATAATTCCGCCATGGCAGTGGCGAGGAGGTCCGGTGTAGCGCTTGCCGAGCCGAAAGCGGCAAACGAAGCGCTTGCCGGCATCATCAAGATGGAATTTCAAGCGCATGCCCTCGCGATTGTCCTGGCCGCAGGCGAAGCAGAAATTCTTTTTTGCTTTGCGAATTCCGGTGAGGTGGCCAGTTACGGATTTTTTCATAAGCGCGAATTGTAGCGGATTTGGCCAGGACTTTGAGCCGCGGCGAGTTCAATTATCATCAAAGCTTAAGTTGTGAGCAGCATAATCCCAGGAACGAGGAGATATCGGGTGACACGGAACGATCAGCAAAGTAAAGATCACCGTGCGCTGAAGTCTTGCGCATGGACTGTTTCGGTTTGCGTGTTTCTGCTTTTGGCTGTTTGCAATTGGCTCGCAGGTGAGGAGAAGTCGTCTGCCGGCGCAACTACCTTTAAGTCAAAATGTATTCTTTGCCACGGCCCGGACGGCAGCGGGAATACGCCGTTGGGGAAACAACTTCAAGCCGCCAATCTTGGCTCTAAGGATGTGCAGAAGCTCAGTAACGCCGAGCTGCACAAAGTCGTACACGATGGCCGCGCCAATATGCCCTCTTTTGCGGACCAATTGAGCACTGAGGAAATTGACCAGGTCATACAGTTCGTGCGCCAGTTTGGTAAGTCGGCCAAGAAGAAGTCGTTTCGTTAGCCGCGCAAGGCGTCGTGAGCATCAGTAAGTTATGAACGCGCAATCTCCGCCCATTGTGATGGAACCGCCCAAGTCTGGGCGAGGTTGGGGTGGCGTGCATCCGCCGAGGCTCGGCGGTGGTGGCGATAATGGGCCCGAGGACGGTTATCCGGATTATTGGCGTAAGCTGCATCGCGCGCGGCTGGCACTGATTCTCGGCATCGTTTCGATCTCGGTGATATTCGTAACTATCACCGCCGTGTTCTTTCTGCGGCAAGCGTCGGTGGTCTTCGATCACGGGACCGGACGCTACATCCGCGAATGGACTCCCATTCAATTGCCGGTGCGTCTACTTCTGTGGAACACGATGGTTCTGCTCCTAAGCAGCATCACCATGGAATGCGCGCGACGCTCTCTGGCCCGCGATATGGTTTTGGCGCCGGTAGCAGGGATCGCTGGAATCAGGCTGGACCGCGAGCTCCGGCCTCCCTGGCTTGCCCTCACCGTAACGTTGGGGTTGTTGTTTCTGGTCGGACAGTGGATGGCGTGGCAAGCCCTGCGGGTGCATGGATTCCATGTTTCTACCAGCGGTCCGAGTCCGTTTTTCTACATTCTTACCGCGGCCCATGCAGCACACCTGGCGGTTGGCATCATGGCCTTACTCTACGCAGGGGTGATATCTCTGTTGCGAAGCGGAATTGAGCACAGACGAATCGTGCTCGAAGTGACCAGCTGGTACTGGCACTTCATGGGAGTGCTGTGGCTGTACGTTTTCGCCCTGCTGCAGTTTGCGAAATAGAACTTCTTGGCTCACGAATCTTGTCCAGTTCCGGACAGCGTGGACACTTTTTTAGAGCTCGGCATCTCTAACTTTCTCGATTACCAAGACTTTGCTTGAACGTCTAAAGCTGATCGGATTAGAATCGCGAGTCCATCTCAGCGAGGTACTATGCGTTCAGCATTGCTACTGTCAGCTTCTTTTCTGATTTTCACCCTTCTTTCTTTTTCGCAAACACAAACTCCCACGGCAGACACGAGTTCTCCAAATGCGCAGAACCCATCCGGATTCAGCGTTGATTACATCGATAAGAGTGTTGATCCGTGTGTGGATTTCAATCAGTACGCCTGCGGCAACTGGATGAAACGCGTTGAGATCCCTGGTGATGAGCCGGAGTGGGTGAGTTTTGAGGAAGTGAATGAGCGGAACCAGAAAGTCCTGCGCGACATTTTAGAAAAGGCTGCGGCAGGAGGCCCTGGTCGCGACCCCCTACACCAGAAGATTGGCGATTACTACGGCGCGTGCATGGACGAGCATGTCGCGGACGCTAAGGGGCTCGATCCCCTGAAGCCGGAACTCGACCGGGTCACGGGAGTGAAAGATAAGGCCGCATTGATTGACGCAATCGCACGCGTGCACTTGCTCGGGCCGAATCCACTGTTCAATTTCTATTCTTCTCCTGACCTGCACAATGCGGACATGGTGATCGCCTACATCGACCAGGGCGGACTCACACTGCCTGACCGCAACTACTACATAAAAGACGAAGAGAAGATGGTCGAGATGCGTAAGAAGCTGACTGATTACGCAACCGCTTTGTTTACCTTAAGCGGGCAATCGGCACAGCAGGCGGCGGATTCGGCACAGGCGGTACTGCGAATCGAGACCGCGTTGGCCAAGGCTTCGATGGACAGAACGGAGCGCCGCGATCCCAAGAAACGCGATCATAAAATGACGCGGGATGCGGCGGTTGCATTGGCGCCGAATTTCTATTTACAGCGCTATTTCAGCGACGTCAACACGCCGGGCTTTTCCGACATGAATGTGGTCAATCCTGACTTCTTTAAAGGTGTAAATGCGCTGGTCCAGTCAGAGTCGCTTGACGCGCTGAAAACCTATATCAACTTCCACTTACTGAACAGTGCGTCGCCGTGGCTTTCCAAGCCGTACGTAGATGCCAACTTTAAATTTCAGCAGGCGCTCACCGGTCAAGCCGAAATCAAGCCGCGGTGGAAGCGGTGCGTTGACTCGACTGACAACGCGATGGGGGAGTTGCTGGGACAGCAGTACGTCGCGCAAACCTTTGGGCCTGAAGGTAAGGCACGCATGCTGAAGATGGTGGACGCACTGGAGAAGGCGCTCGACCAGGACATCAGCACTTTGCCGTGGATGACCGAGGAAACCAAAAAGCAGGCGAAAGTAAAACTGCAGGCAATCCGCAACAAGATCGGCTACCCGGATGTATGGCGCGATTACAGCAAGTTGAAAATCAAACAGGGCGACCTGATGGGCAATTTCCTGCGCGCAAATGAGTTTGAGTCGCGGCGGCAGATTGCCAAGATCAGCAAACCTCTGGATCGCAAAGAGTGGGGCATGACTCCTCCGACGGTGAATGCGTATTACAGCGGTTCGTACAACGAGATCGTCTTCCCCGCCGGAATTCTGCAGCCGCCATTTTTCGACAAGAGCATGGATGACGACATTAATTTTGGCGCGGCTGGAATGGTCATTGGACACGAGCTCACCCATGGCTTCGACGACCAGGGGCGCAAGTTCGACCCCCAAGGCAACCTGCGCGACTGGTGGACAGAGCAGGACGGCAAAGAATTCGAAAAACGCGCAAGCTGCGTCGCCGACGAGTACAGCAGCTTTGTCGCAGTAGACGATCTGAAGCTCAACGGCAAACTGACACTGGGTGAGAACACAGCTGACAACGGCGGCGCGAGAATCGCGCTAATGGCGCTGGAGAACATGATCGCAGAAGACAAGAGTGGCAAAGCCGGTGAAAAAATCGACGGTTACACGCCGGAGCAGCGCTTCTTTCTGGGATTTGCGCGGGTCTGGTGCGAGAAACGCCGACCCGAGTTTTCACGCATGCTGGTCAATGTGGATCCGCACTCGCCTGGGCGCTACCGCACCAACGGTGTAGTGCAGAACATGCCAGAGTTTCAGAAAGCCTGGGGCTGTCATGCGGGACAGCCAATGGTTAGCGCGAACATGTGCCGCGTGTGGTGAGATTTTTTTCCAAGAATTGAGCTATCGGGCTCGTCAACTTTCTACTATCTTCCACTATGCGATCTACGTTCGCCTTGTGACGGCACTCACGCGCTCAGGTGACCCGCGTCATGGACGCTCTCACCTCAATCATTTGAAATGTAAGTGTTGATCGGGTAATTATTCCGGAAATTAGGTTCTCACTACGTCGGCATGGTTGAGTAACAGCAATCATTAATGCCGGCTCGAATGGCGGGGCTTCCCCAAAACAGGTAAGGCCCCGTTTCCCGTTTTTGAAGGTATGTAGTTCAACCACTATCAACGGCTTGCGGGAAAAAGCTGACTGTTACCAGGCGCGGAAGTTTTCTACCTGCCCGAGTTCGCGCTTAACGTGCTTGTGCGCCCGCCGATCATGCTCCCGGGACGCCTGAACCGCCGCTTCCAGGCGCGCGGCATCCTCGTGGTGAAGCGATACGAAGCGAAAAGGCTGCTGGTCCCAGGAGAGCGGGCTCAGCATTTCCGCGACTCCCAGGACTGATCCGGCACGGGTCAGGAACATCAGTTTCGCCTTTGCGCCTTGGGTTATGGGACGCGGGACAGAAAGCAACCCACCGGTTACCGATATTACCTTGAGCGTTCCCGCAGCGCGATTACCGTCCATAAACCTAAGCACGACTGGAGTGAGCTCCGACAAGCGGGCTCGGTCGGCCCTCCGGACTGCGGAATGAGGCAGGTACGGCATACGCCTCATTATGGGCGAGAATTGTAGAGAAAGGCAGATTACCGAAGACGGAATTGCACCCTCGAAAAAGGACAATGGCCATTGTGAAATGAGGTTCAGTCGTCCAAATTAGAACCCGGGCGGCCTTTGGTCTGCAACGCCGAATGTGCGTTCAAGCGCGATACCAGCGCGGCAGAGCGTTCCCTCGTCGAAAAGGCGGCCGATTAGGGTAACTCCATGGGGTACCCGGCGCGGCGAAGAGAAGGTCGGGACAGGATTGCTAGGATCGGGGGCCCAGTCGCTGCGGGCTTTGGTGACTTCAACAAATCCCGCGCGCAATGTGAGCGAGGGATGGCCGGTAAAGTTGGTGATGGTGAGCATTTCGTCTCGCAGAGAAGGCACAAGGAGAAGATCGACCTGTGAGAAAACCCGTGCCATCTCCTCCGCGACTTTTCGACGGAAACGGTCGGCCTGTACAAAATCGACAGCTGAAAGAAAACGTGCCTGACGAAAGATGTTTGGCCACGCATCGGGCGTCTGGACTTTCAGTTGACTCAAGCCGCCGCTCATGGCGAGTTCTTCGAACGCCGCTGCGCCTTCACTGAAGAGAATCAATCCGAGAGAGTCGTAAGGCCAATTGGGAATAGAAACTTCGACGGGAACCATTCCAACTTTCGCCACGGCGTCGAGCGCGGCGCGATCCACATCCGTTGCTGGCTTGCTTTTCATCCACTCAGGGAAATAACCGACGCGCAATCCTTTGACAGACGCATCCGCGTTGAACTCCAGCTTGCTGGGCTGGCTGGCGACATCCCCTGGGTCCGGGCCCGATATCGCGTGCAGCACAAGAACGGCATCTTCGACACGCCGGGCCATAGGGCCAAGCTTGTCGAGTGACCAGCACAAGGTCATTGCGCCGGTGCGAGGCACTCGGCCATAAGTTGGACGAAGCCCAGTGACTCCGCACCGCATGCTTGGCCCCACAATGCTTCCACCGGTTTCGCTGCCAATCGCGAATGCCACCAGGCCGGCTGCCGTGGCTGCGCCAGGCCCTGCGCTCGAACCGGAGGAACCTTCCTCCAGAAGCCATGGGTTCATGGTTTGGCCACCGAACCAGATGTCGTTGAGCGCGAGTGCGCCCAGGCTCAATTTTGCAATCAGGACTGCACCGGCGGCGTGCAGACGCTTCACGACTGTGGCATCTGCCTTGGGTATGCGATTTCTAAACGGTTCAGCGCCGTAGGTGGTTGGAATGTCGGCTGTATCGAGAAGGTCCTTCGCGCCCCAGGGAATTCCATGCAGCGGTCCGCGGTACTTCCCTGCTGCGATTTCCGCGTCGGCTTGTTTGGCCTGGGCGAGCGCCAGGTCGCGGGTAACGGTAATCACGCACCGCAGCTTGGGATCGAAACGTTCAATCCGTTGCAGATAGATATTGGTGAGCCTCTCGGAAGTCAGCTTGCGATGTTCGATCCATCGCGAAAGCTGAGTAACTGAGGCGAAGGCGATGTTTTCATCGGACGCGGGCAACGGTCCGGGGTCAGCCTTGCTGCGGACGAACTCGTCACGATCGGGGACGGAATTTGATCCGGGGAGAATTGGGTTCCAGCGTGTGGCTGGAGCGAGGGTCGATTCCAACTGCAGCTTGCGGGGGCCGGTGCGACGCTCATAAAGCGATGCCATGTTCTTGCGCCAAGTGGACGCCGCCTGCGCTCGCTCGTTTTCAGCCAAAGGATACTGGGCCAGTTTCTCGGCTTCGGCAAAGGTTTGCGTCGAGACCTCAGGGCCGACTGCCGGACCTGTGCCGAATGCGGGAGGCTCTCCCGGTGGCTCATCATTCGGATTTTGCCCACGGCTCTTGGGAGCGGCAGCGGCTCCGAGCAAAGTCAGGGATGCAGCCAAAAAACGCCTGCGCGAATTGGACATGGGCCTCCTATGGGCGGAAATCGCAGTAAATCAATTGTGTTGCAGGTGAAAAAAACACTCGCCTGCGACCGCAACGCCGTCAGTGCCGCGCATGAGAGAGAGAGTCGCGGTACGGCGACGGTGTCCAGTCGCGGGGCAAATCCAAGTATGAGGAATTCAATTCGTGAACTGACGCGCACCCAAGCAAACGCATGGTGCGCCCGAGATCCGAATGCAGAATGTGCAGCGCACGTTTCACGCCGGCATATCCGGCGGCGGCAAGCCCGTATGCATAGGCGCGCCCGACCAGGACAGCCCGCGCGCCCAAGCAGAGTGCCTTGGCGATATCGCTTCCGCGGCGCACGCCTCCATCCATCAGTACTTCAGCCTGTCCGTTTACCGCGGCAACAATTTCCGGCAATGCTCGGATAGTCGGAGACACGCAGTCCAGTTGGCGTCCGCCATGATTGGACACAACCACCGCAGCCGCGCCTTCGTCAACCGCCCGGCGCGCGTCTTCCCCGATGAGGATGCCTTTGATCACAATCGGTCCCGGCCAACTCTCGCGAATCCAGCGGAGATCTTCCCAGGTCACCGCCGAGCGAGACAGCGACGAGCTTACGTCAATGAGCGGCAGCGGACCTTTTCCCGGGATAACGATGTTTTCCAGTTTGGGCAGACCGCCGTCGAGCAGGAAAGAAATCAGCCATCCCGGACGAGTGAGGATTTGCGGGAGGAACGGAAGCTTCGCCAATGGCTTGCTCGACAACAGTTCATTCATGCCATTGCGGTAATCGCGCTCGCGCAGGCCGCCCACGGCGGTATCGACAGTGACGACAAGAGCGGAGAAACCCGCCTTGCGCGCACGCTCAATGGCGCCTTCAGCGGCTTCCCTGCCCCCAACCAGATACAGTTGATACCAGGCGAATTGCGAGGTCGCGGCTTTGACGTTCTCGAGCTTGTGGCCGGATATGGTGGAGAGAATATATCCCGTCCCGGCTTCGCCGGCGGCGCGGCACGCGGCCACTTCTCCTCCGGGATGCATCATCCGGCTGTAGCCAACCGGAGCGAGCATTAGAGGAAACGAGATTTCCTGTCCGAGCACAGATGTCCTCAGCTCGAGGTTCTCTGCCTTGACAGCCTGACGCGGGCGGAAAGTGATTGCCTCGAACGCACGACAGTTTTCGCGCAAGGTGACTTCCCCATCAGCGCCGCCGTCAAGATAGTCGAAGACAACTCTAGGTATGCGGCGCTCGGCAATGCGTCGGAGATCAGCGATATTAACTACCTTGGAGGAAGAAAGTTTCCCCATTGTGTCGCCCAGGAAAAAATGAAGACAGATGAAGCTATCAGCGTTGGTGAGCTCAGTGCAACTGGGTTTACAGCAGGGAGGTCGAAGGCTGCGATTTACTCAATGGCACTTTGCGGCGCCGGAATCGCTGAAGGTCTTTCCTTCTTGCGGAATGAACTGCCAGTCGTAGCTTTTGGCGTGCAGCGTGAGTTTCAGCACGCCAAACGTATCGGCGTTGTGGGCTTCGCTGTTGGGCTGCATCATCGCGAAGAAGCGGTGCGAGTTCTTCCCGCCGCTTCCTACAACGAATTCGCGAATGCCGTGCTCGGGATCAGACTTTCCGTTGGGGTCCTGCGGTGCAAAGCGCTCGTAGTCGTGATCATGCCCATTGATCACAATGTCGGCGCCGGCGTGGTAGAGAACCTCCCAAAGCGGCTTAACCTCGGGATCGGCGCCGTGCGAAAGGCCAGAACTGAAAAGCGGCTTGTGAAAATAAGCCAGCGTGCAGCCAGCGCGATGCTCTTGCAAGTCTTCCTGCATCCATTTGGCCTGAGGCGAGTCCGTGCTGCACCCGCCTACTTCACGACACTCGCTATTCAGCGAAAGGATGTGCCACTGCCCGAGGTCATAACTGTAATATCCCTTTTTCGAGTCACCGGCTGTGGCTCCGAAGTAATTCGAGTAACCGGATGCACCACTGCTGTGATACTCGTGATTGCCGGGAGCGGGGCGAGTGCGGTCTTTGAAGCGGCCCCAAGTCGGTTGGTAGCAATTCTTGAAATCGACATCGCTGCCGTTAGGATAAGCAAGGTCGCCGACGGCGAAGACGGTACCGGGAGTTTGCTCGATTATCTTCGCGGTTGCGTAAGCGCCAGCAAGATCATCGCAGCTGGCGATGTCGCCGGCGCCGACGAAGACGGGGTCTGAAGCCTTTTCGCGGACCGCTCCCACCACCAATACTTCGAATTTCCCCGCCTCTGCGGTTGAAAGAAATAGTTGATGCGTCTTGGGATCGAGCGCCATTGTCTTGGCTCGCGGCGCGGTCTTGACGCTCTCGACCACCGAATATTTGTCTGGGCTGTCCTCATGAATCACGGTGATGTTGCCCTCGCCGTTGGAGTTGAAGATGAGCCGCGACTCGGAATCGAAAGCGGTAGCATCGACATGATCACCAATCGGCAGCGTGGTGATGACCTTGCCAGTGTCCGCGTTCATCACCGCCATTACTTTGCTCCTGCAACCGATGAACAATCGGCGGTTAGGCCGATCCATCGCCATGCTGGAAGGCGACTGACAGGGACCGGTTGGCCATCGCTGTTCCACTTTGAGGCTGCGAGAGTCGATCTTCAGCACCAGACTCTCGTCTTCAAGGTTGTCGAATACATTTCCCGCGCCATCAGCCGCTGCAAATTCTGGCCCGCCGCCGAGGTCGATGGTTCCAGCAACTTTTCCGTCGGCGGCCTGGATCACAGTTGCGCTCTTGCCGTCTCCGTTAAAAGCAAAAACTCGCGAGGTGGCGGGATCGTAAATGATGGCATCGGGACCTGTGCCTGTAGGCACGTGACCAATGGTCTTCAGCGTCTTGAGATCAAAGATGGTCACGGTGGATGCTTTACCGTTGCTCACGAAGCCGCGGCCTACGTCCGAAGCGATGGCAATCCCGTGAACCCCTGGAGTGTTGGCGATCTTGCCGACGATGGCACCCGAATCAACGTCGAGCACTTCGACTTGAGTGCCGTGAGAAACGTACAGACGCCGGGCGGCTTCGTCTACGGTCAGGTAATCCCAACCGCCCTGACCGGGGATAGGAATTCTCTTGATGATACGAAAGCTTTCGTTGGACTGAGCTGAGGCCGCAAGGGTCAAGGACAGAGCGAGAACAATGAAGATGAATAAGTGTTTCAGTGGATCCTCCTGTGCAAGAAAAGGCTGGCGTGCTTACATCGAAAGAAGCTGCGTGTCGAGCTCAGCGACTAGTTATTTTCGTTTACTATTTGCTCTCGCCCGACAGCGTATAGCGCAGACCAAACTCGTAGCTTGGCTTGTAATATTCGCGCTGGATTGGGAACTGCGGGCTGCCGTTGTAGAATCCAAAAACTTCGTTCGTCAGATTCAATCCCGCAAAAATGAATTGCAAGCCCTTGTACATGCGGAAGCTGGCCTGCGCGTCAACTTGAGTGTGCTGGTACAAGTAAATGTCGCCCTTTGGCCCTCTTAGGCCAAACGGCACCGCTAAAGGGGATACTCCGGTATCGGTCGCCTCCTGATTCTGAAAACCGTACTCAAAAATGTAAGGACCGTTATACGAGACCCCGAGACGAGCCGACAGCCGGTTCTTGTCGTAGGTTGGGCTGAAGTTAAAGGTGTTCGGGGCTTGGCGCTGCAGGGCAGGGTGATCCGTACGAAGCGGAATCCCGACGGTACTCGATTTTGTATAGCTATAGTTTGTGGAGAGACCAAAACCGTTGAGCAGGCCCGGCAAGAACGTCAGGTGCTGCTGGTACGCAATTTCGAAGCCGTACAGATGCGCGCTGGATCCGTTGATGGGCTGCGTGAGAAAGTCACCCACATAGGGGCCGAGCAGAGAGTTCTGTTGCACTGTTTGTTGCGTGATTAGTGTTCTAACCCCTTCGTAAATGGGACCTGAAATATCTTTGAAAAAGAAACCAGCCTGGATCAGCCCGAGTGGCTTTAGATACTGCTCTAAGAGCAGATCATAGTTGTTGGAGTGAGTGGGCTTCAGGTTTGGATTTCCAAAAGAGATTTCTTGTCCGGGTACGTTTTTAGGCACGTCGGTAATACCGAACGTGGGCGGCAGGTCAGCGAAATTCGGTCGAGCAATTCCTCTACCGTAAGACGCGCGAATCGCCGAGTCCGGGCCTAGCCCAAAACGAACTTGCACAGACGGCAAGGGATCCAGATAAGAAGAGTCCTGATGCAGCGGGGAAAAAGTTGGATTGTCGCTGGTCCCCCCAACTGTATTCCCCAGAAGGTTTTCGCTGGTGGCTTCGAAGCGGAGTCCGGTCTGCAGCCGTATCCGGCCAAACTGCAAGGTATTCATTGCGTATCCAGCAGTGACCCGTTCGATAATGTCGTAGTTACTCCCGAACGTATTCAACACCGTGCCAGCCTCGTCAATTTGGAATGCTGTTGGATTCCCACGGAAATACGCCAACAGCTTGCCATAGTCGACCTGGGGGCTGGCAAATGAGCCTGGGTAGCGTCCATCGTAATAGTGTGAGTTCGTGAAGCTGCCCAGGAAACTCGTCATCGGTGGATTCGCGACGGAATTATAGGCAGGGTCGAATGCATCCTGAAACTTGTGTGCATTGCGCAACTTAGCTCCAAACTCAAACGTCCCGAAGTGTCCACCGACGTTGTAGGTGCGAGCCACCGAAAACGCGCCCTCGAGGTTGAGCTGTGGGCTGTAGGTGGTACTGATATCTAAGTCCGTAAGCGTGTATTGGCTTGTGTCGAAGATGTTGGCTCCGGCCTGCGGGATCAGCCGCGGAGTATGAATGTTGGGATCAACTGCAAACTGAAACGGGTTTGCGTTGTCGAAGTCAGCGCTCGAGTAGCCGTGGTCTTCTGCCGCTGAACGCGATACAGCGAATTCGTAGATCAGTAGCCATGGTGAAAAATCGTGCTTTCCACCTGCCTGCAAGCTGCCGATTACCTCGAGCGGGCGGCGGGCCGAGGCGTTGAAAGACATTTGCCCGGCGTCGATGGTGCCCAAACTGGGGTTTTCGAAAGCATTATCTTTGATTGTTGGGGAGAACACCCAGCGGTCACCGAAATTGTCGAAGTGAGAATATAGAAAGCGGGTGTAGAGACCTGAAACGTCGCCTAATTTGTAATCCACGCTGCCGGTAAAACCATATCGCGTCCGGTTATACCGGTACTCGCGCAGGTCTTCGGTGGGATACGTGATAAAGTTGCTCGCGGTATTAGGATCAAGGGTTTCATTACATCCCGTGGGGCCCGGGCTGCACTGCACTACATCTGGCACAGGTTCCACGTCGTCGATACCTCGACCGTTCCAGTCGTAACTGGCTCCAAACAGAATACCCAACTTTTTGTTTGCTCCAAAGCGCTGCCCGACGAAGCCGTCGAACTCTGAAAGCGTTCTACCGCCGACAATTGGCGTGTATCCGCCAACGCCGTTCAAATACAAAGTGGGGCGTTCTTCAGCGGTTTTAGTTACCAGATTGACTGAGCCGCCGATCGCGTCGCCGTCTTGATTGGCGGAGAGAGTCTTATTCAGTTCCACGGAATCGATAAGATTGGCTGGAATGATATCCAGCTTGATTTGGCGGGCGTCACTTTGCGGCGAAGGGACTTCCACGCCATTAATCGTCACGTTGTTGTACCGTGGCTCCGCACCGCGAATTTGTATGTATTTGCCCTCGCCCTCGTCGCGCTCAAGGGTAACGCTGGGCAGACGGCCTACCGCGTCAGCAATATTGGTGTTTGGCAGGCTGGTAATCACCTCGACCGGAAGCACCTGCAGAATGTTGTCTGACTCGCGCTCGCGGTTAATAGCTTCGGCTTCACCATGAGCTCGTTCAGTTGTTACCACGATCTCCTCATTCCTAGAACTTACTTTCAGCCGGGCATCGGCGTGGGCAATCTGGCCAGCGGCGACCGTCACCTGCGTGGAATAGGCAGCGAAACCGATATAGCTGACGGCTAGCGTGTATTGACCGGGGGGCAAACCGGAAATAGAGAACTCCCCTTGTCCATTGCTCACGGCGGATGCGCCCGTGGGTTGTACAACCACTGGCGCTCCTTGCAAGAGCGCACCAGACGAGTCGGTTACACGCCCGCTAATCGTGCCACGACCGCCCTGCGCACTTGCGAAGGCGGCGAAAAAGGAAGTTAAACCGATCAGGACAAAAGTGGAAAAGACACGCGCACGGATAGGTTTGAGCATAAACGCTCCTTAGATCCGACTATCGATTCCCGCCCACGAGCTATGCGCGCATTCTAGGGACTTGAATATGAAAGGAACGTTAAGTGGAAGTGAACAGATGTAAAAATCGATGTTGCAGATACGAGACAGATGTGGGCCGGAAGATGGATGCTGCAGGGAGATTGATGCGCCGTAACCCAGGTTGCCGACGGATGATTACGTCGATTTACACCAGGGTGTACTTTCCCCGCTCAATTACTTTCTGCGCGATCTGCTGGCGCAGCTCGATGGTGTTGTAAGGGTTATGCTTCGCCAGGCGGCGCAGGATTGCGAGTTGGGTCCGCAGCATGTCACCCTCGGCGACCGCGGCGATGATCTTGCGGGCGTTGGCTTCAATTTTTTCCATTGCCTGCGATAAGTATGCGCGAGTCATAGCGACCGGTATCGCGGCAGCAGCTTCGCCCTGAGCGCCGGCAATTTTCAAGCTGCGCAGCACGGCAGATTCCATAGCGTAGATTTCGATTACCATGTCGGCGATTGCGCCCATGATCTCCTGCTGATCTTGAATGGCTTGCATGTACTTCTGGGTGGCCGCACCGGCTGCAAACAATCCAAGCTTCTTGGCTGACGCAACCAGCTTCTGTTCTTCCGCAAGCGGCCCTTCAACCTGTTCGCCCAGCGATGGTCCGGAGAGCACTTCCTCCATGAGCTGCTTGATGGCCGGCATGAGAGCGAGTTGGCCCGACATGGCGCGTTTCAGCAAAAATCCGCTGATGATGAGGCGATTGATTTCGTTCGTACCTTCAAATATCCGGTTGATGCGGGCGTCACGATAGGCACGCTCGGCGGGATACTCTTCGACAAATCCGTAGCCGCCGTAGATCTGAACGGTTTCGTCGACGACGTAATCGACCATCTCCGATGCCCACACTTTGATGATGGAGCATTCGATGGCATATTCTTCGATTGCTTTCAGTGTCTGCGCGGGCGCGTCCGAGGCGGATTTATCGACCGCCGAAAGCGCTTCGTCCATCATGCCAATGGTGCGATAAACCATCGACTCGCCGACGTAGGTGAGCATTGCCATATTCGCCAGCTTCTCGCGAACCAGCCCGAAATCAGCGATGACTTTGCCGAAGGCTTTACGCTGCTTGGCATAGGCGACGGCATTGTTGAGAGACGAGCGAGCGCCGCCGATGCACATTGCTCCCAGTTTGAAGCGCCCGACATTGAGAATATTGAAGGCGATCACATGACCACGCCCGATTTCGCCCAGCACGTTCCCGGCGGGTACCTGGCAATCGTTCAAAATGATGGGACAGGTCGATGAGCCGCGAATGCCCATCTTGTGCTCTTCAGCGCCAATGGAAAAACCGGCGAAGGTGCGCTCCACCAGAAAAGCCGTGAACTTTTCACCGTCAATTTTGGCAAAAACCGTGAACAGGTCGGCGAATCCGGCGTTGGTGGTCCACATCTTTTCGCCATTGAGGACGTAATGCTTACCGTCTGCCGAGAGGGTTGCGCGGGCGCGGCAGTTCAGTGCGTCGGATCCGGATGACGCTTCAGAGAGCGCGTAGGCGCCCACGATTTCTCCAGCCGCGAGGCGAGGCAAGTATTTCTTCTTCTGCTCATCCGTCCCGAAGTAAACAAGTGGAAGCGTGCCAATTCCGGTGTGTCCGCCCCAAGTGGTGGCAAAGCCGGCATATTTGGCGATGTGGTCAGCAATTACCGCGGCAGTGACCTTGTCCATCTCAAGCCCGCCGTAGATTTCGGGAATTTCGACGGAACTCAGTCCGAGTTCGCCAGCCTTCTTGAGCAGAGCGCGCGAGACGGAGAAGTCCTTGTGCTCCATTTTCTCGATGTTGGGTACGATTTCGTTTTGAGCGAATTCTTCGGCGGTCTGGCCAATGAGCTGGTGTTGTTCAGTGAAATCTTCGGGAGTGAAAACTTCTGCAGGAGAGGCGCATTCAAGTAGAAAACTGCCGCCGGGGACCGTGGTCTTTGCAGCCGTCGCTGTGGACATCTCACAAACCTTTCAACTACGAAGGACACGAAGGTTCACTAAGGAATACTGAACGCCGACGTTTGGACGGGCCTACTTCAGTCCGTACCATTCACAAATCGCTTGATTCCGTCTTTCAACTGAACAACATTGAAGTTTATAAGCAGCCCGACGGATTTGCCACTAAGTTTGAGGTAGGTAATCACTTAAGCATGGTGGACTGGTGCGACGGCATCGGCGGATTTGACTTTAACAACGATGAGGCATTCTCTCCCGAACTGGGTTTCCTTCGTGTCACATCGTGTCCTTCGTGGTTAACGTTAAATTCCCAGCGGCAGCTTCCAGTCCCGGGCGGACACATGGCCGGCGTGGAGCCAGGCGATGCGTGTAAGTAGTGATCCAGCGACGGCAGATATCGCCGCGGCTTTGCGTAGCGAACCTGAGCGGCTGCCGGAAAGCATATGCATTAAGCGAAGCGCGACGGGCACCGGGCCGGAGAGCACGCCACCGATGCGTGTGATTGCGCCACTGGCCCCATGAGTCAATGGCTCCAGCGCCTCATTGCTGCGCGCTTCGATTCGCAAGCCTTCCCAACACTCGAAGAGCGCGGCGCCCAGACCCAGGATTTCGAGAGCACGACTCTTGCGATTGCCCATCAGCTCGAGCATACCCACTGCAGCGGACAACCCGGACATTCCGAAGTGAATGGGCAAGTCGCCAACGTTCTGGTTCCACGCGGGAATGGCCGTCGCGCCGATGAGCACTCCGGTGTAATTCGAAAAAAGAAGGCCGAATGCCAACGAAGCTGCCTCGCCGGCGCGCTCCATCACCCGCACCGGAAACGACGGACCGTAGCGATCCGAGAGCAGTTGTGCAAAAGCTGCGGCGGATGAGCCCGCTGAAAATCCGAGCATAGTCCAGACCCCGACCGACATCGGGCTTTGAGGTTTGAACACGCGCAGCATGTTCAGGAATCTTGAAGGTCTGCCCAGATCGGAGATCAGCAGCGCCGGCGATAGGACTGAGCCTGCGGCCGCAATCCAGCGCGCATCGCGAACAATTTTGTGATCGGCGCCGGTATAGTTTGCGATTGCGCCCACAACCGCCGCCGAACCAGCTGCACCACCAACAAAGAAGTAGAGAGGAATTTCCCAGGTCCACGTCGGCTCTTTTAGAAGAGGAATGCCGTAATATCCGGTTTCGGGAGAAGCCACAGGGAACGGTGCGCCAGTTGGGCGAGTTCCCTTCCCGCTGACGACACCTTTGGTCTCGGCGTCGCGGCGGATCTCAAACAGCCGTCGCTCACTCGAGTCATCCGGAGTGCGTGGCGGTGTGCGGAGTGGGTCACTCATTTTGTTGTCTCGCTCTGGTCTCGCGCTAGTTCAGCTTTTCCATGGCGCAGATTTCCCGTTGTTGCTATCCGCGAGGAAAGCAACAATCGTCCCTCCAAGCAGCATGAGCGCTCCAATCGCCGAAGAGCGCCAGGCCTTTTTCAAATATACCGTTGGAACTTCAGGATTAGGCGGAAGATTATAGGCCCGCGGATCGCCGCGCACGATGAACATGGCGTGAGTTCCACCCACGCTCGTGTCCGATGCGTCGTAGAACTGAGCATCGGTCATGCCGCGGGCGGCCAGGGTTTTCATACGCTCGGCCGCAATCTCACGCAGTTCGTCGATCTCGCCGAACTTAATGGACTCCGTGGGACAGGTCTGCGCGCAGGCTGGTTTCATCCCAACTTTCTGGCGGTCATAACAGAAAGTGCATTTGAAAGCCCGGCCATCGTCCTGATTTCTTTCCACGACGCCGAACGGACACGAAACTACACAATATCCGCAACCGTTGCAGACGTCCGGTTGAACGAATACGCCCCCAAATTCCGTGCGCACTATCGCGCCGGTCGGACATGCTTCCAGACATCCGGCGTTCTCGCAGTGCTTGCAGACGTCAGACGAGAAAGACCACGAGTTCAGCTCCGGTGCGTTGCCGCCGAAGCCCGGCTCGGGGCTTTGCTCTACGAACTTCACGTGCCGCCAGGTCTGCGCCCCGACGGCGCCGGTATTGTCGTAGGAAAATCCGCTCCAGTTCAGGCCGTCTTCAGCGACGTTGTTCCACTCTTTGCAGGCAACTTCGCAGGCCTTGCAGCCGATGCACAGTGTTGAATCGGTAAGAAACGCGGTTGTGGGCATTGGCTCCTCAAGAATCAAAAGCATTTAACCGCAAAGTACGCAAAGTCTACGCAAAGAGCGCAAAGAAACAAATCACCCTGGTCCTCAGACCGCAGACCGAATTTCTTCTTTCACGGCTCGATTTCCGTTTCCACCACTTCCGTTGCTCTGAGCTCTCATTCCCGGCTGTATGTTGCACACCAGCGCCTTGCTTTCCATGATCCGAACATTGGGCTCTTCGCTGACGGCCAGCAGATCATTCGTGATATCGCCTTTCGCCTGCCCTTTGTACCCCCAGTGATACGGCAATCCGACCTGATGAATGTATCGGCCATCGATCTTCATCGGACGCATTCTCCGAGTCACCAGCACTCTTGCTTGAACGCGGCCACGAGGAGTGGAGATTGTCGCCCAACCTCCGTGCGATAGGCCAGCTTCTTCCGCCAGTTCAGGCGACACTTCGGTAAAGAGCTCAGGCTGCAGTTCCGCCAAATGACCGAGCGTGCGGCTCATTCCTCCCGCCGTGTGGTGCTCAGTCAGGCGGTAGGTAGTGAGCACGTATGGATAGCGTGGATCACCGACCTCCTGCGCATAAGGATTATCGGGCCGTTCCTTTTTTGCTGCCGCTGGATCGACTTGCTGCCCGTAAAGAGGATTTTTGATCAACCCTTCGAGCGGCTCATAGTGCGTGGGCAAGGGACCGTCTTTCAACCCGCTTGGCACATAGAGCCAGCCCACACCATCAGAATGCAAAGTAAATGGCCGAGCGCCGCCCAAGCCGACTACGCCCACTCCGGTATCGAAATCATCAGGCGTGGTGGGCGCAAGATCTTTCTTGTAGTCGGCATTATCCAGCCCTGTCCATTCTTTTTTCTGCTCGTCCCACCAAACCAGTTTCTTGCGCTCGCTCCACGGCTTGCCATCGGGACGCGCCGAGGCGCGGTTATAGATAATGCGGCAGTCGTTCGGCCAGGAAAATCCCCAGCCGTGGCCAAGCAAATCTTTGGGATTGCGTTCGTCGGCGCGATTGCGTCGTTCTTCTGGATACACGCCGCAATAAATCCAGGCGCCGCATGCAGTCGAGCCATCGTTCTTCAAGTTCTGCATGTGCGGTATTTGCTTGTGGTCAGCAACCGTCCACCCGTTGATCTCTTTCAGTACTGCTGACACTTTGGGCTCACGTTCCTCGCCTTCGACGGGATACTTCCAGGTGAGCGCGTTGATGCCGGCGTTTCGCGGACTCTGATCCTTCCTGGCTTTTTCTTTGATTCTCCGGCCCAGGTGATATATGAACCAGGTGTCGCTGCGAGCATCTCCGGGCGGAGCAACGGCTTTTTCGCGGTATTGCAAGAGCCGCTGTGTGTTGGTGAATGTTCCTTCTTTCTCCGCAGTGCCTGCTGCCGGAAAAAGAAAAACTTCGGTGCCGATGTCTTCCGGCTTCATTTCTCCGCGCGTAATTTCCGGTGAATCCAGCCAGAACGAGGCGGTTTCAATCTCGACCATATCCCGTACTACCAGCCATTTCAGCTTGGACAGCGCGCTGCGCTGCAATCGGCCATTGGGAGCGCCGACGGCGGGATTTTGACCCATGACGAACAGGCCATCCATTTTGCCGTCTTTCATGTCCAGCCAATAGCCGAAGTGCGAGTGGTCGCCGCTGACCCGTGGCAGCCAGGTGAAGCCGAAATCGTTGTCTTTGGTCGCGGCCTCTCCGTAATACGCCTTCAGCAAACTAATAATGTAGCAATCGAAATTCGACCACACACCAATACGAACCCGGTGTTTCTTAATGTAATCCTTTAAGTTGCTGGTGCCGGCACCGAGGAACGGCATGGGTAAATATCCGGGCAGAATGTCGTACAGAGTCGGGATATCGGTTGACCCCTGAATCGAAGCGTGCCCGCGGAGGGCCAGGATTCCGCCCCCTGGCCTGCCGATGTTTCCGAGAAGCAGCTGCAGGATCGCCGCAGTGCGGATGATCTGCACACCGTTCGAATGTTGCGTAAATCCCAGCGCGTAGCAAATCGCAGCAGTCTTCTCCGGGCCGGAAGCTGAGGTGAATGTCTCTGCGGTTTTTAGGAACACATCTTGTGGAACGCCACAGTAGCGCTCCACCATCTCGGGCGTGTACCGGGAGAAGTGCCGCTTGAGCACCTGAAAGACGCAAAGAGGATCTTCCAGAGAAAAATCCCAATCGAAATTCGTGACTTCCTGCGCTTCTCCGCCGCGATCTTTTGCGTGGCCGCCACTGGCATCCAGGTGCCCGGGAGCATCCGCGACGTTTTTCCTCGGCGCGCTGCGATACAGCCACGTCTCAGGATCGTATTTCTTCCCCTTCTCGTCCCAGCCGGAGAAGAGCCCGTCCAGGTCTTCGGTATCGCGAAAGTCGTCGCGCAGAATTGTCGGAGCGTTGGTATAGCGGACCACGTACTCACGAAATTCTTTGTTGTTGCTGAGAACGTAATTTACCAGTGCGCCCAAGAAAATAATGTCGCTGCCGGCGCGCAGCGGGACCCAGATATCTGCCATCGCTGAGGTGCGGGTAAAACGTGGATCAACATGGATGATCTTGGCGCCACGCTCGCGCGCCTCGATCACCCACTGAAATCCGACAGGGTGGTTCTCCGCCATGGACGATCCCATAATCAGGATCGCGTCAGCGTTGCTCAGGTCTTGTTGCGCAGTGGTCGCACCGCCGCGCCCAAAACTTGTCCCCAGACCGGGGACGGTGGAGCTGTGTCATATACGGGCCTGGTTGGAGAGACACACCATTCCCAGGCCGGCCGTGAACAACTTCTTGATGAGGTAGTTTTCTTCGATGTCGAGAGTTGCGCCGCCGAGGTGTGCGACGGCGGTAGTCTGCATCAGAGTTTCGCCATCTCTTGTTTCCTGGAAAGTGCGGTTCCGAGAATCCCAGAGGCGGTCGGCAACCATGTCCATTGCAGTTTCGAGATCCAGTTCTTCCCACTGCCTGGAATGTGGCCGGCGATACTTCACCTTCTTCAATCGGCCGGGGTGCGTGTGTAGCTGGTAGGTCGCAGCGCCCTTAGGGCAGAGGTGGCCGCGCGAAATCGGCGACTTGGGATCGCCCTCAATCGAGATCAGCTTGTTGTCCTTGTGAAATACCAGCTGCCCGCAACCGACGCCGCAATAGGGGCAAACTGAAGGCGTGGCCTTCGCGCCATCGAACTTGGGACGCAGATTACGCGTGCGCTCCGACATCGACTCAATACCGTTGCCGTTTGCGCCAGTTTTGATCTGCTGAATGAGCGGCCAGCGGGAAAGCAGCTCCTTGAGCACACGTGCCTCCGGGGGAATTACCCGCACAGCTTAGACGCCCATAGCATACGCAAATGTTGCCAAGAGGGAAAGTCGAGTTCACCAGGGACACACGCTGTCTGCGTGATTAGCGCGCATAGCAATGCAACGCTTTGATTTTTCTCCGTGTCTCCGTGCCTCCGTGGTGATTCTCCGTTGTACTCCGTGTTGTAGAATTCCTCGCATGCGTGGAAATGACAAAGTCCTGAAAAATCTGGGCGAAGCCTTAAAAGCTGAGCTCACCGCCATCAACCAATATTTCTTGCATTCGAAAATGTGCGACAACTGGGGCTATTTCCGGCTCGGGGCTTATTACAGGAAGGAGTCCATCGAGGAAATGGTCCATGCTGAGAAGCTGATGGATCGGATTCTGTTTCTGGACGGCACTCCGAACATGACCGATGTTGGCCCAATCAACGTCGGGACGAATGTCAAAAAGCAGTTCGAGAGCGATCTGGCGCTTGAGCTGCGCGCCGTGAAACATTTGAACGAAGCCATCGAGATTGCGACGGACGTCGGAGACAACACTTCCCGCGCTCTATTCGAAGAAATATTGAAAGACGAAGAACATCACGTGGATTACCTGGAAGGCCAACTGCACGCAATCGACGAAATGGGTATCGAGAATTTTCTGTCGCAGCAGCTGCACAAGGGAGAAGAAGAGAAAGATTGATGCCAGAAATGTTGTCCTGATGCCGGTCCACAACCAGAAGACGTATAACCACTACCAGGCGGGTCCTCTTATTGATGGAGCAAGCTGTAGACCAGTCCACTCATCGAAACCAGAACCACCAGAACCAGAAATGCGTCCACACACCTGTCCTTCAGTGAAGCCGGCGTTTGCGTCTTGACAGACATTCTTGCTTACCTGGGCGTCCGAAGTGGGCAGATCGGACGAGTGAATCGTCGTGAGTACTTGTCTCACAACATAATCGCAAGGAACGGATACCACAATGCCACTTGAGTAACTTCGGTGGTTACTGTGGGACATCGGGGCAGGGATCCAAGGCTGCCTGCGCGATGTTCTTATCGTTGTCGACTATGATTGTCGGCATGTTTTCCCGCCGGACCGAGTGGAACCTCGCGTCCAACCGATTGACACAGGCGATCAGCCACGCGCGCGAGTCCGCCGAGTCAATTCTTGATTTGACTGTCTCGAATCCGACGCACGCGGGCATCCAATTCGATCAGCGAACTATCCTCGATTCGCTATGCGATCAGGAATCGCTGGAGTACTGCCCTCAGCCGAAAGGATTGTTGAGCGCACGCAAGGCCGTGGCGGATTATTACGCCCAGCGCAAGGAAAAGGTAGACCCCGAAAATTTATTTCTGCTCGCCAGCACCAGTGAAGGCTACTCATATACGTTCCGTTTGCTGGCGAATCCCGGCGACGAGGTCCTGGTACCCAAGCCAAGCTACCCGCTTTTTCAATTTCTGGCCGATCTGCAGGATGTAACCCTGGTTCCCTACCCACTGCTTTATGACCACGGCTGGCAAATCGACCTGCAAGGGCTGGAGCAGGCGATCAGCGAAAAATCGCGCGCGATTGTGGTGGTGCACCCGAATAATCCCACAGGCTCCTACGTCAGCCCAGCGGAGCGATTGCGACTGAATGAATTGTGCGCCCGGAACAAAATGGCGTTGATCGTCGATGAAGTCTTCTTGGACTACGCACATGACGGGAAAATGCGCCCAACTTTTGCCCGGAATGCTGAAGCGCTCACCTTTACGATGAGCGGCTTATCGAAAATTTCTGCGCTACCACAATTGAAATTAGCGTGGATCGCCGTTAGTGGGCCGAAGAAAATCACGGCCGAGGCGGTCGCAAAGCTCGAGGTGATTGCCGACACATATCTATCGGTCAACACGCCGGTGCAGGTTGCAGCTCCGATCCTGCTCGGGCAAGCAAAAAGTGTGCAGCTGCAACTCATGCGACGCGTTAGTGCAAATTTGCTCGAGTTGGGCGTTCAACTGTCTACGAACGGCCCTTGCACGCGCCTTGAAGTTGAAGGGGGATGGTATGCGGCGCTGCGAGTTCCGGTAACCCGCTCAGATGAAGACCTAGCCATTACGCTGGTTCGCGATTGCCGCGTACTGGTACATCCCGGACATTTTTATGATTTTGCCGCCGATGGATTCCTGGTGCTGAGTTTGATCACTGAGCCGGGAATCTTCCGTGAAGGGATCTCACGCGTGTTGAGCTCGTTCAAAACCTAATACTCAGCAGTGCGCTTCTATCTCGACACTTTCTTCAGCGGAAGCAACTGTTGACCATCAATGACTTCAAAGTCACCGAGACGCGCGTAGCCATGAACGCCAATCATTCCCTTGAACCGCTGCGGCGAAACGGTGGTCAGAAGACGTTCCTGATAACGGTGCTCGGTGAGCGAGACAATCTCATGAAATCCAAAACTGTAGCCGTAGATCGGGGACCCACTCTGGCTGGGACGGATCAGGCGATCGCCGGCACGGATGATTGCGCCGGCTCCACGATTATTTCGAATGTCGGTGGAAATAGGGCTGTTGGGGTGAAGCCGCCACTCGGAACTCAGGCTCTCTGAATAAAACAGCAGAAGGCATCCGGCACGGGATTCGGGCTCCGCAGTGGTCACTGCCATCCACCACTTCCCGTCGTGCTCCCAAAGCGTCGGATCCACGTACTTCCCTTCAATAAGAGTTCGTTCCTTCTTCCACTTCAAAGGAAATTCCCGGCAGACATATAAGTCGACGGAATTAGAGCCAGAGCTCTCCGGGGTCATCCAAAGGCTGCCGTTGGCGTGAAACACGTGTGGATAGGAATAGTGAATGTGCTCATCGGCAAGACAGGTCACGGGGGCTGCCAGGGTGCCGTCCGGCAGAACCTCACAGCAGGCGATGTTGCCACGTTGGTTTCGATAAGAGTAGTCCTCAAAAAACAGCCACGTGCTTCCCTGGTGTGCGATGAGAAAGGGATCGGCCCAGAAATGGCCTTTGGGAGCTTCGTTCCAGCGAAATCTTGTTGCGTCTGGATTCTCACCAGCCTCGAACAAAGGCCGGCCGTCCTTGCGAATCGCCAGGCGCCAGTGCAACACTTTCTTCTGCCGGAAGGGGTAACGCACTGCTTTCTTCAACAATATGGGCGCCAGCCAGCGGGCTACATCCAAATTTTCCGGAGTACGGTAAACCTTCCTCTTGCCCTGATAGGGCACGGGAGCAATCGCACGTTCTTTCAAATAATCCCAACCAAACTGATGCAGCTCGTAGAGCTTCTGAATGACCATGCCAGCCGAGCCCCAATATGGAGCGAAGCGGTTCTGAGAAACACTGATCGAGCGCTCGGTCGCAAACTGGCTCTTGCACAAGACCAGCCCGCCGTCGAGCTCCTCGGTCAGAACCTGAAGAATGACACCTGAAAGCGGAGCGCCTTCGACCAGTTCCCAAAAATGCGCCGGGCCACCGCGATAAAACTCGTTGTCACCGTGATGGAACGACCACACTCCATAGCGCGCAGACTGCAGAATCTCGCCGTGCAGGATGTTAAAACCGAAACGCAGGATCACATCCAGCTCGCGGGCTTTGATCTGCTCAATGGCTTCGGGGGGAAATCGCTGGATAAATTTCTTCCCTATTGGTTCCACTTCCATGCTCTCGATTCCCGCGAAGACGTTGGTGCAGTCGACGGGATCCAGAGGATCGTTAGCAGGGCGCATGCGGCTGTCGAGTTTCAAATAAAGATGGTAGAAGGTGCGGCTACGCAGCTTTGGATCGCGAATGCGGGAAGCCAGGTTCGCCAGCTTCGATTTCTTCACCGGAGGAGCGGTGTTCGAAGCAGCTTTCTTCGGGTAAACCAGCAATTCAAGCTTGGCAAAGTTGCTAGTTTGAATTTCGTCGACGATGCGTGCAAACACCGCTAGAAGGTTCACATCGTCGAGCAGAATACCTATGCGGAGCGGAGGTTTTTTCGCCGGGGAAAATCGAAACTGAGGAACCATGCAGGCAATACATCGTAGCACGCAGCGCTACGGCGCAGACCCAGCCTGTGCCGGAGTCAGACATGGCGGGCGACTGCGCCGTATGCCGAAATGCTTTCTGTTTGCCCTAAATGGGAGCGCGGTCAGTTCTCAAATCGGGAGCGCGTCTTGGAGCTCTTTTCCTCAGACTTGACGTCTTGTTCGAAGAACTTTACCAGACGGTCGATCAGGCGACGGCGTCCCCCGATCATATGCAGCCCGCTTTCGTGCTGATGCTCCTCCAAAAGGTTGTTGAGCTTGGTTTCGAGTTCAGTCATTGGAGGGCCTCCGTAGGCCTGAGGGTCAGGCTATTTCTACCTTAGCAAGTTGAGACAAGAATTAGAAATTGGAAAATTTGATGAGCAGGATTAGCAAAATGAATGGGTGTGGGCTCCCTGGAGGGACTCGTGATAGGTGGAAGAGCGGCGCTTTAGCGCCGCGTCAATGGTATGCGGATGAGAACGCGGCCTTAAGGGCCGCTCTTCCACGGCGCTCCCAAACCCTTACTTCGACACCGCCGCCAATTGCCTTACCGTGCTGATGAACGTTGTTGTCGCCCGCGTCAGCGTCCGGTCGCGGCGATATGCCACGCCTAGCTCCCGCCACAATTCCTCGCCTTTGATTGGAATGAGCTTCACACGTCCGGCGAGGACCTGATCGCGAGCAAAGCTGGCACTGATGATTGAGACCCCCAGACCTGCGGCAACAAAGCTCTTAATCATGCCAATACTGGGCAGTTCCATTCGCACCTGCACGTGCGCTGCGTAAGGACGAAATAATTTATCCATGAGCCTGCGGCTGAATCCAGTTTTTGGCATGAGCAGCGGCTGTTTCGCGATTTCGCTGACCGGAACGATCTCCAATTTGGCCAGCGGGCTCTGTGGGCTAACCATCAGCATGAGCTGGTCACGGTAGATGGCATGCGACTTCAGCGTGGAACTCTTGACTGGCATGGTTACGATGCCGACATCTATCGAGCCATTCTCCAACTTTTCGACAATCTTGTAACTGAAGTTGCGGTAAATGCTGATCTGCACGCCGGGATAAAGACTGCAATACTTCGCGAACACGTCGGGCAGCACATAAAGGCAAGTGGCTTCATTGGCGCCAACCGTAATAGTTCCCCGCGGAGTGCTTCCCTGGTCGGCGACGGCCAGCAGCGATTCGTCGCGCATTTGCAGCATGCGCTCAGCGTAAGCGAACAGCGCACGGCCAGCGGGTGTGAGGGTCACATCCTTACCAGAGCGGTCGAGCAACCGGTCACCGTAAGATTGCTCGAGTTGGCGAATTTGCGCGCTGACGGCAGACTGGGAGCGAAAAACCTTCTGCCCGGCGCGCGAAAAGCTGCCCAGCTTCGCTACTTCGAGAAACGTGATCAGTTGGTCGAAGTCCATTGGTGGGCCGAATTATAGCGGATCGGTGGCCAGCGGCTAGCGTGGGCTGTCCCCTGTTCCGACGGGCTCCTTCGTGAACCTTCGCGCCCTTCGTGGTTGATCGATCAACGAGACCACGAAGGACACGAAGTTACACGAAGGAAATCAACTCACACGAAGGCTTAATCGTCTCCCGCCGCCGTCGCCAACTGCACCAGTTGCGCGGGTTCGGGACCCGGCGTGTGCAGGCCGCACTCCGTTTTGCCGAAGCCCGACCAGCGGCCAGCGCGGGCATCTTCGCCGGGCTGCACGGCTCGAGTGCAATGCGTGCATCCTATGCTCGGATAATTGCGGTCGTGCAGCGGATTGTAAGGAACATTGTGCTCCGCCACATAGTTCCAAATCATCTCGCGCGTCCAATCCGCCAGCGGACAGATCTTGATCAGGTTGAACTTGGAGTCCCAATCAACTTTGCGCACGCCCGCTCGTTCCGTGGTCTGAGAACGCCGGATTGCTGTCCCCCAGGCATCGAGGGTCGCCAGCTTCCGGCGCAGAGGTTCCACCTTGCGGATAGCGCAGCACTGGTCGGGATCGCGCGCCCACAGGTTGGGCCCGTGCTCGCGTTCCTGATCTTCCGGTGTGAGATCTGAATACAGCCGCTCGACCTTGATGCCGTATTCTCTCTCGACGCGATCCATCAAGTCGTAAGTCTCTGGGAAAAGAAACTCAGTGTCGCCGGTGAAAACCTTCACGCCAGGATTGATGCGCCAGGCCATATCAACCAGCACCATTCCCTCAACTCCCATACCGGTGGCGAGGGCAATGTTTTCTCCGTAGGTGGCGAACGCCCACGACAACACTTGCTCCGGCTTCCAGCCTTCGGCAACAATCTTCGCACGTTCCAGATCGGCTCTCACTCGACGCTCTCCGTAGGTTCGGGAATGGCTGCTGAATAGTAGGTGGCAACACCGCTGAACTGTTCTTTCAAGCGATTGTGATCGGCAAACCGGACAACTTCGCCGATGACCAGCAATTTCGGAGCTTGCAAGCTCGGCGCCGCAGCCAGTCCGTCAACCGTCGTGATATGGACTTGCTCGGAGTTGCTGGTGGCGCCGGAAATAATTGCGCAAGGAACCTCGGGAGCAACTCCAGAAGCCAACAATCGTCGCTGCAGAGCCCCCAAGTCGTGCCCGGGCATGTAGACGACAACCGTCGCATCAGACGGCAGGCGGTCGGGCCAGTTGGCAACATGATCTGATTGCTTGCTGCTACCGGTGACGAGAATCAGGGCTGACGAAACTTCGCGATGTGTGAGCGGAATCTGCACCGCCGCGGCAGCGCCCAAAGCCGCTGTGATACCCGGCACAACTTCAACCTCAACTCCTGCGCAACGCAGCGACTCGAGTTCTTCCCCGCCTCGGCCGAAGATAAAGGGGTCTCCACCTTTAAGCCTGACAACTTGCAATCCCAGCAATGCATGCTCAAGCAGCAAGCGGTTGATATGCTCCTGGGGGGTGCTCTTTCTGCCCGAGCGTTTCCCGACATTAATGATTCGGGCTCGCGATGGAATCAGGCGCAGGATCTCATCACTGACCAGTTCATCGTGCAGAACGACGTCGGCCGAGCGGAGCACTTTTGCCGCTTTGAGCGTCAGCAGTTCGGGATCTCCCGGCCCTGCACCGACTAAGAAAACCTTGCCCGTCATTAAATGAACCTCGTCATCGAGCGAACCCCGTAACCAAACGAACCTCGTAATCCCTGTGCTTTCCGCTAAAAACAAAAAGCCCATCGCCGAATAACACTGGCGATGGGCTTCTGTACCGGTTACTAAACTTTTATTAGGTCAGTTGCTCTCCCGCGCCAGTGTGGGCACACGTACAACAACAAGGACAACACTGGCAACGCATTTGGCGGGAAAGACTCATTAAGCTTCTAGATGGTAAGAACAAAACGCGTCTATGTCAACTTACCTTTTGAAAGTTTTACATCTAAACTTTCGATTCTGCGTATCGAAATTCTGGTTCAATTTAATGGGCCATGCTTGGGCCCTTGCCGCCCTTTGGCTTCTCCATCAAGAACAGCAGTGGCAGCATCAACAGAAACATGCCGCCTAAGAACCGGAATACGTCGTTGTAAGCGAGCATAGAGGCTTGCTGCTGCACCATCCCCCACAGCGCACCGTGGGCCTGATGAGTGGCCGTTACCGGGTCGGCCCCGCGAGATATAAACAGTTGCCGCAGACCCGCCAAAGTCGTTTGCGTCTGCTGACTGGTCTGGTTGACGTGCCCTCCCAGGATATTGATGTGTGCCTGCATCCTCCTGAACTGCAAGGTTTCAACCGTCGAGATGCCGACGCTGGCTCCAATATTGCGCATCAGGTTGAATATGCTGGTGGCGTTGCCCATATGCTCACGAGGCACGGGATTATTGGTTACGGTGGTCAGCGGGACGAAAATCAGCCCCAGGCCGGCGCCCTGCAGCATCAGCGGCCACCAGAAATTCCAGAAGCCGACATTCAGGCTGAAAGTCGACACCATAAACATAGCCCCAGCCGTTGCCGAGAGGCCTATACCAAGCAATTTTCGGGAATCAACCTTTCCCGTCAGAATTCCCACCACTGGCATGAACAGGAATGACGCCATGCCACGGGGTAGATTGGTAACGCCCGCGTGGGTTGCGGTGTAGCCGAGCAACTCCTGCATGAGTAATGGCAGGAGCACGGTCGATCCATAAAGCACGAAACCGACCACAGTCATAAGAAACGTGCCGACCGCGTATGACCGGTAACGAAAGACGCTGAGATCAATAATGGGATGAGCTGTTTTGAGCTCGCGGATGATTAACCCGCCAAGCCCGACTACGGCGAGAACTGCCAGCACCAGGATGAAGTGCGAGCCGAACCAGTCTTCCTCCTGGCCTTTATCGAGCATGATCTGCAGCGATCCGATTCCCACTGTCAGCAACCCGATCCCCCAATAGTCAATGCCAGTACGCTCGCGCCGCAGGTAGGGAGGATCGAAGACGAAGGCCTGGGTTAACAGAATCGCAATCACCCCGATCGGGATGTTGATGTAAAACACCCAGCGCCAACTGTAATTATCGGTAAGCCAGCCACCGGCGACTGGTCCGAGCATTGGGGCCACTACGATTCCAAGCGCCCAGAACGCCATTGCCTGGCCGCGTTTTTCGGCCGGGAACGACTCGAGCAGAATTGCCTGCGAGAGTGGCTGCAGTCCTCCTCCGCATGCCCCTTGAAGAATGCGAAAGACGATCAGAAATCCCAGTGACGGCGCGAGCCCGCAGAAGAACGACGCGGTGGTAAATCCCGTCACCGCCATCAGCAGCAGGCGCTTGCGCCCGAAGCGGCCGGCCAGCCAGCCGGTCATCGGCAGAATGATCGCGTTGGCGACCAGGTAAGAGGTAAGAGTCCAGGTGGCCTCATCGGTGCTCGCAGAGAGGCTGCCGGCGATGTGCGGCAAGGAAACATTCACCACGGTCGTATCCAGCACCTCCATGAAGGTGCTCGACATGACCGCGATCGCAATCAGCCACGGATTGATTTCAGGGATCGCCTGCGCCTGGGAGCTCATCGTGCGAGATTCTACATTCGATTCAGATTTGCCAGCGGGGGTTCAGGGAAACGTTCAGGAGACTAAATAAGAAAGTCGTAGAGCTAAAAAGTTGTCCAGGTAGGCCTTAGCGGCCCACACGGTAACTATCAGAGTAATCCGGTGTTAAGGGTATTGCGGCTAGTAGTACCTGGCGAGGGATAATCAGGAAGCTCGGGTCAGTAGGCGCTGTTCTCGCCCTGGGAACGACTGCATGGCGTGCGCATTCTCACCCCTCCCAGGCCATGGCAGTCCGAATCCTTATTGCCGACGATGATGCAGCGATTAGACGCCTTCTCCGGCGTTTGATCGAGAGTCATGTTGGCTGGAGTATCTGCGGCGACGCTCAGGACGGCCAAGAGGCTGTAGGCAAAGCCAGCGAACTCGATCCGGATGTCATTGTGCTCGATCTCGCCATGCCCCTGATGAACGGATTCCAGGCGGCGCGAGAGATCTCGCGGAACTTACCGAAGATTCCTATGCTCTTGCTGACCGTGCAACAGCTGTCCAGAGAGCTGACCACCGAAGCCGTGCACGCCGGTTTCAAGGGCGCGGTTTCGAAGAACACCGGCAGTGAGGTAGTGCGAGCTATTGAAGTCCTGCTCGATCACCAGAACTTCTTCCAACCAGTGCGCAGCGACGCCTACGCGTAGAACTCGTTTTCTATCCCACTCGGATTTGCCGGTATTCCTGCACACCAGCAGCCCCGCTATAATAGAAGGTTTCAGCTGGTCTCTCCGGCTCCTCTGTAGCGCTGTGGCGCGCGATTGGCTTTGGCTGACCCGCTTTTAGGTTCCCGATGTCTGAAAATTCCAGCGACAGCATTGTGGTACGTGGGGCACGTGTCCACAACCTTAAGAACATTGATTTTGAGATCCCGCACAACGCCTTGACGGTGGTGACCGGGGTCTCGGGATCGGGGAAATCCTCGCTTGCCTTCGATACGATTTACGCCGAAGGACAGCGCAGATATGTAGAGTCTTTGTCGGCGTACGCGCGGCAGTTTCTCGAGCGTATTGAGAAACCGGATGCCGACCATATCGAAGGCATTGCTCCGGCGGTAGCAATCCGGCAAAAGAATACGACCAGAAGCCCGCGCTCGACCGTGGGCACAGCCACTGAAATCTACGACTACCTGCGCCTCCTGTTCGCGCGCATCGGCAGGACGTACTGCGTGAACTGCGGGGTGGAAGTCAGAAAAGACACCGTGGACGAGGTATCCCGCGCAGTGCTCGCCCTGGGAGAAGGCACGCGCTTAAACGTGCTGTTCCCGGTTGCGGCTCGCGTGTCTGCCGGGAAGGATGCTGGTGTCACATCGAACCCCTCTAGCGGCGAGGAACGTGGTGTTCTGAAGGGAGAAGCAGGTTCCGGCAAGGCCAGAAAGAAGAAGAAAAAGAGTGTTGCGACGGACCAGTCGCTCGAAGGGATCAAATCGCGGTTGTTCGAATTGCGGCAGAAAGGATTCAATCGTCTATTCCAGCGTGGGCGGCTGTTTGAGTTCTCGACGCCGGAGTCGCTGCTGGATGTCGATTTCAATGAGCCCTTATTTGTGTTGGTGGACCGCATCGCGATTGCGTCCGATTCGCGGGCTCGCATAGTTGACGCGACCGAGATCAGCTTCCGTGAAAGCGGCGAAGTGGTGTTTGAAACCGCCGCGCGCGACGATCAGCCTTCGCGCCGTCTGCGCTTCTCGCAGCGGTTCGAATGCAAAACGTGCAACATTCGCTACGACGAGCCTGAGCCGCGTCTTTTCTCCTTCAACAATCCGTTTGGCGCCTGCCCAAGATGCCAGGGCTTCGGCAACACTATCGACTTCGATCTCGCGCTGGTGATTCCTGACCCATCGAAAACGTTAAGTGAGGGCGCGATTGAGCCCTGGACGAAGCCGAAATATCGATCGCTGTTAACTGACCTTAAGCGGTTTGCGAAACCTGCGGGAATTCCGCTGGAACGTCCCGTGGGCGGAGCTCAGCCCAGAGCATCGCCGTCTGATCGTGGAAGGCGATCGCCACTTTCCTGGCATCCGAGGCTTCTTCCAGTACATGCAGCGCAAGAAATACAAACTGCATGTCCGCGTGTTCCTCAGCCGCTATCGCGGATACTCGACCTGCTCGGAGTGTGGCGGGGCGCGGCTGCGTCGTGAAGCGCAGCAGGTGAAGATTGCGGGGAAAAATATTTGTGAAGTCAGTTCGCTTACAGTCGAGCAAGCGGCCGAGTTTTTTGAGAAGTCGGTGTCCGGCGGCAACCTGCGCGCGGAGGAAGCCGAAATCGCTGAAAGACTTCTGGATGAGATTCGATCACGCTTGCGATTCTTGATTGATGTTGGACTTGAATACCTCATGCTGGATCGCCTGACCTCCACACTATCGGGTGGGGAGGCGCAAAGGATCCAGCTGGCCACGTCACTGGGATCGAGGCTGGTCGGAACTTTGTATGTGTTGGATGAACCTTCCATAGGCCTGCACAGCCGCGATACCCACCGGCTGATTGGAATTCTTCACGGGTTGCGCGATTTGGGAAATACCGTGCTAGTGGTTGAACACGATCCGGATGTGATGCGCGCCAGTGATCGCATTCTCGATCTCGGGCCGGGCGCCGGAGAATACGGCGGCAAGGTGATTGCGACCGGAACCTACGATGAGATCAAGCACAGTCCTGGCTCGCTGACCGGCCGCTACCTTTCCGATGAGGTTCGCATTCAAGTGCCTGCAAACCGCCGCAAGCCGGGGCGGCAGCAGATTTGGATTCGTGCCGCGCGGGTGCACAACCTGAAGAGTGTCGATGTAAAGATCCCGCTGGGAATGCTGGTGGCGATCACCGGCGTTTCCGGATCGGGAAAGTCGACGCTGCTGCACGACGTGCTATTTAAAGCGCTCAGCGCCGCTAGAAAACAGACAGACGAAAGCTCCCGCCCAAGTGAGATCTTTACCGCTCAGAGCCACGGACTTACAGGCGTCAGTGAAATCGAGGGCGCAGAGTTCATCGACGAAGTTATTCTGGTGGACCAGTCGCCGATTGGACGGACCCCGCGGTCGAATCCAGTGACTTATATAAAGGCATTCGACGGGATTCGCGAGCTGTTTGCGGCCACTCCGGAGGCGCACAAACGCGGGTTTGCGCCGGGACATTTTTCGTTCAATGTGCCGGGAGGCCGCTGCGAGACCTGTCAGGGCGACGGCACGGTCGTTGTAGAAATGCAATTTCTCGCTGATGTCGAGCTGATCTGCGAAGAGTGTAAAGGCGCAAGATTCAAACCGGAGGTTCTCGAAGTCCGGTATCGCGGAAAGAACATTCATGAAGTGCTGAACATGACGGTGCGTGAGGCGATGCATCACTTCGCAAACGCGCCCAAGGTGGCTGATAAGCTCAGGGTGCTTGATGAAGTTGGACTGGGTTACTTGCGACTGGGGCAGTCAGCGACGACTCTATCTGGAGGCGAGGCGCAGCGGGTGAAACTTGCGGCGCACCTGCAACCGGCCACCGCGGCCAGTCGTGGGCGGAACGGTTCACGACGTTCACGCATGCTTTACATCTTTGACGAGCCTACCACCGGGTTGCACTTTGACGACATCAGTAAACTACTCTCCGCGTTTCGCCGTCTAATCGAAGCAGGGGGATCCATCCTCCTGATTGAACATAATCTGGAAGTGATCAAGACCGCTGACTGGGTAATTGACCTCGGACCGGAGGGCGGCGACCGCGGCGGGTATCTGGTAGGAGAAGGGACTCCCGAACAGATCGCCAAAATTCCGAACTCTTACACAGGGAAATTTCTGGCTCGCGTTCTCAATGGGAATGGGGCCTCGCAATAGATGGGCATCGATATCGATAAAGAGTGCAAGCCAGGGTCACCGCTAGTACTGGCCGGGCGTTCACGCGACCACAAGACATCGGCAGTCTTCTTGTTTCTGTTCGCGATTTTATTCTTTGCTATCCAGGCTTCACTCCATTCCGACGCGCAAACCAGCGGCAAGACTGTCCGTCACCATCGGGTTGAGGAAGGCGACCCCGATTCCGCCAAGCTCACCGAAGCTGAAAACGATCTTGCTAAGCGGGACTACGCCGCGGCTGAGCCAATCCTTAGGCAAATTGTGGCGCAGCATCCGCAGAGTTATGTCGCGTGGTATGACCTGGGCTATTTGTGTCACGCACTGGGCCGCAAGGAAGATTCAATCGCTGCTTACCGAAAGTCGTTGGATGCGAAGCCCGACGTATTCGAGTCCAATTTGAACCTGGGTCTGGCTTTCGCTGAAGCCGGGCAGCCTGAGGCGGAGCAGTATTTACGCGCGGCTACAAAATTAGAACCCAAGTCTGAACCAGCGCAGGGGCGCAAGCGCGCCTGGATGGCCCTAGGGACGTATCTTCAGTCTCGAAACCCCGAGCAGGCACTCGAAGCTTTTCGGCAGGGAGCGCTTGCCGATCCAGAAGACCCCGAACCTCATCTGCTGGCCGGTTCCCTGCTCGAAAAGCAGCATCCCGCGGAAGCTGAAAAGGAATATCAGCAGGGGATCGCGATCGATCCCAACTCCACTGATGCAAATACTGCCCTGGCAAACCTATACATGCGACAGCGGAGGTTTTCGGAGGCTGAACCTCTGCTGCGTAAGTTGCTCGCAACCCATCCGAATGATGCTAGTGTGCATTTTCAGCTGGGGCGAATGCTCGCCATCGACGGGAAAAATAATGACGCGGTTGCGGAACTCGAGGCGGGCTTGAAACTTGACCCTTCCGACAGCAAAGCGCAGCGCGATCTGGCCGATTTATATGTCGACTCCGGAAAATACGATGAGGCGCAGAAACTCTATCGCACACTGCTGAGTTCCTATCCCCAGGATGCCGATCTGCATTACGGATTTGGGCGTGCCCTTCTGAAGCACAAGCAGTTCGCGGAGGCGCAAGTGGAACTCATGAAAACGCTGCAATTGAAGCCTGACCTGGGAGCCGCATATGGAGACCTTGCCGTCGCTGCAAACGAGAACAAGAATTATCCTCTCGCAATTCAGGCGGTGGACGCGCGCGCCAAATATTTGCCTGATACTCCCATGAGTTTTTTTCTGCGGGCGACAGCCTACGATCACCTTCACGACGCGCAGAAAGCGGCGGCGTATTATCATCAGTTTCTGGACGTGGCCGGCGGCAAGTATCCAGACCAGGAGTGGCAGGCCCAGCACCGTCTGATAGCCATTGAACCTAAGAAGTAGGCGTGAATGACAAAGCGTTTTGGGGCGGTTTTGTTTTGCTTGCTCGCCGCTACGGTGTGTTCGTTCGGACGCAAGGACGAGACGATTGAGCAGCTGATTGCTCGCGCAGCCGCGGCCGGGCCCGACCAGCAACCCGATCTTTACATGCAGGTCGCCGACCGCGAACTTAAGATCGCTATGGAAGCCTATAAAGCCAATCAGTGGGACCAGTTCAGGCCGGCGCTGCAACAAGCGGTCAAGTACTCCGGCGACGCACATTCGGCCGCCATGCACTCTGACAAGCACATCAAGCGGACCGAAATAAAAATACGCGAAATCTCGAACAAGCTTCGCGACCTGAAGTTGAACGTCGAAGTGGATGAGCAGCCGGGAGTGCAGGCGGCAATCGACAGGCTGGAAGGCTTTCGCACAGAGCTACTGCACAGCATGTTTGGATCGAAAAACAATGACTAAACTGCAATGGCTCGCGTGCTCACTATTGGTGCTGGCCGCGGCGGGCGGCGCGCAGACGCATCATCGCGATCCCCTGAGCCCACTCGAGGTGGACAAGATTCGCGATTCGGCAATGGAGCCCGCGATTCGCTTGAAGCTTTATGTCGAATTCGCTCGTGCGCGTCTCGATAAGCTTCAGCAAGTGCGGTCGGACCCCAAGATAAGCGACAAAGACGAACAGACTGGCGCCGCGCTGCAGGATTTCGCGGATATCTACGATGAGTTGAACACGAACGTCGACACCTTCGCCGACCGCGGCAACGATATTCGCAAGCCGCTGAAACCTGTGATCGAAGCCGACACCGAGTTTGGGGCCAAGTTGCGAGCCTTTAAGTCCTCGCTGGTGAGTTCAAAAGAAGATGCCGTCAAGTACGATTTTCTGATCGGCAGCGCTCTCGAGGCGGTGGACGCGGGAGCGAAGGACCATCGCCAATTGCTGGCCGAGCAGGAAGAAACCTTCAAACACAAGAAGGAGAAGGTTCACAAGGATAAGGGTAGCCAGGCAGAATAGAAGCCGTCAATCTGGAACCAGGAACTCAGGTCTTTCTCTTATATTTTTTGTAAAAACATTTGTTCTGTGCAGAAAAATAGTGACCGCAAATTATTTCAGCTGCTAGAGTGAAAAAGGTATTTACGTACGAGTAGGAGAGTTTTTCAGCAGTGAGGGTTTTTCGATTAACCGCAGTACTAGCGGTCTCAGGTGTGGTAGTTGCATGTGGACCGCTCAAGGCCGACCTACCCCCGACTGTCTCAATTGCAGCGACCCAACATCCGTTGGTCGCGCGTTATTCGCTCACCAGCTCATGCCCGGGCCTGTTCATGGTGGAGTTTGGCACGGACACCTCGTACGGTCGTAGCACCGCCTGGCAGCCCACTCGCGGCAACCATGAAATCAATGCAATCCTGGTCGCAGGGATGAAGGCGTCTTCAACCTACCACATGCACTCGATTCTGCAGTGTGCCGGGAACACATTCTCCTCAGACGACCAGACTTTCAATACTGGGCCTTTACCATCAACTCCCTTCCCGTCCCTTGCAGTAACGCGGCCCAGCTCGGCGGCACCAGAAAACGACGGGATCGAATCGATTAACATCTTCGCCCCGGGCAATAATACGATGCAAAGCTTCTTCATCGACCGCGACGGGAATCCAATCTGGTATTACGACGTTGGGTTTGACCAAGGCAATGCTCCTTACACCATGGAGTTGCTACCCAACGGGCACATGATCTTCAGCATTACCCGGTCGGTTACGGCGGGAACCATCATTCGCGAAGTCGACCTGGCGGGAAAGACGATTCGCGAAATGGATACCGGAGTTCTAGACCAGAAAATGCAAAAAGCCGGAATGAGCTTTACTCCCACCGGCTTTCACCACGATCTATTGCCACTGAGTAATGGACACTTGATCGTTCTGGTCAATTTCTTTCAGAACTTCACCGATGTTCAGGGATATCCCGGCACAACCCAGGTGCTTGGCGACGGCCTGGTTGATCTAGATCAGAATTGGAATCCGGTGTGGGCCTGGTCATCGTTCGACCATCTGGACGTCAATCGCCATCCGAACGGGCTGCCGGATTGGACCCATAGCAATGCAGTAATTTATTCGCCAGCGGATGGAAATCTCATCTTGTCCATGCGTCACCAATCCTGGGTAATGAAAATCGATTACAGAAACGGCATTGGCAATGGCGACGTGCTCTGGAAGCTGGGCTATCAGGGTGATTTCACATTGCGCGAGGGCGACGACCCTAGTCTCTGGTTCTACTATCAACATTTCCCTTCTCTCGTCTCGCAAGACGGGCAGCAGACAACACTCACGGTCTGGGACAATGGCGACAACCGCGTGCTCGACGGCAGTGGTACCCCATGCACCACTACGTGCTACTCCCGGGCGACGTTGTTCAAGCTTGACGAAAGCACACGGGTCGCCGATCTGGCGTGGCAAGACTTGCCCGGCCTCTTTTCTATCTGGGGTGGCAGCATTAACCAACTTCCGAATGGAAACGTCGAATTTGATGCCAATGCCCCCGGACCACCGCCGGCTCCAAACCTTGCCTCGCGCATAGAGGAAGTCAGCCAGACCGCCGATCCGCAGGTAGTCTGGCAATTAGATATTTCCCCTGTTCCGTTCTATGCCTATCGCGCCTATCGCGTGCCGAGTCTCTATCCGGGTATCAGCTGGCGGAAGTGAAATCCGTCTTCGACGGAAGAGTTACCGCGGCTCTCAGACGCATTGCAGGCGAGCGTCCTGATAAAGGGAAACTTGTGAGTCAAGGCCGATACCGTCTATTTCGGACGTATCGTGCTAAGCTGCGATGAATTCTGTGTCAGAGCGACTCTTAAGGTTGTTTTCAGAAACGCACCGTGAGCTGCGGCCCAGGTCTTCCATGCCCGAGTTACAGGTCGAATTCTTTGATTTCGCAGCCATCAATAACACTATCCGGATGCGTGAAGGCAGGCTGCTGGTGCGGTTGTCCGATTTGCTGCAAGGCGCGCCGGAGACAGTTCTGCGCGCCATTGCGCACATTCTTCTGGCCAAGATGTATCGCAGGCCCATCGATCGCGACCACGCGGTACGCTATCGCCGGTATATTTCGAGCGACCACATGTCGCGCAAAGCACACCTCCTACGGCAGATGCGAGGGAGGAAGCGCATCCTATCTGCTCAGGGCCAGGTATACGATCTCGAAGCAGTTTTTGAAGAGTTGAACATCAGGTTCTTTCACGGGCTGTTGGGGCGTCCGCAGATGACGTGGAGCAGCGAGCGTGCGAGAAACCGGCTCGGCCACTACGATCCCGCGCATAACGCGATTGTGGTCAGCCGGGTGTTTGATCATCCGCGCGTGCCGCGCTACGCCGTGGAATACATCGTCTATCACGAAATGCTGCACTTGAAACACCCGGTGAAGTTGCGAGGCAGTCGCCGCTGCGTGCATTCCAAGGAGTTTCAAGCAGAAGAGAACCAGTTCCCGCAGCTCGAGGCGGCGAAACAATTTTTGCGGATTTTGTGATTAGATCATCAAAGTTCGAGCCTCCGCAGTTATCGTCAAGTACTTTGAGCATGGTCGACTCCTCTCAGAAAAGTGCGTCAGTAAACCCCTCGAACGCAGCAAATCCATTCTGTTGTTGTACAATTCCGCGCGTGCGATGTCGCCGGAGTCTTTCCCTCTACCTGGTTTTCTTTCTGTGCGTGGCGGGCCTCGGGCAGAATGCTGCCAAGGCCAAACTCAGCTATAAGCTCCTTTCCATTCACGTCAAAGGTGCGGTCCAGCTCAAAGATGACGAACTCATCGCAGCCTCCGGCTTGAAGCTAGGGCAGTTTGCGGGAGAGCGGGAATTTCAGCAGGCGCTGCAACGGCTCGGCAACACCGGGCTGTTCACCAATCTGACCTACAGCTACCACTATTCGTCCGAAGGCTGCGAGGTTGAGTTCCAGATCGCGGAGAACGCCGACCTGGTTCCAATTGTCTTCGACAATCTTGTCTGGTTTTCCGACGATGATCTGATTTCGCAGCTTCATGCGCGTCTTCCGATTTTTAAAGGGCGACTGCCTGTGAGCGGCAATCTGGCCGACCAGGTTGCGGATTCTCTCAGTGCGATTCTGGCGCAAGGGAAGATCGAAGGCAAAGCCGAGTATCTTCGGGCCGGGAAACTTGACGGGCCGATCGATTCTTATGTTTACAAAGTCACTTTTCATCCGGTTCTGATCAGAAATATGGATTTCCCGGGTGCAGGTCAGGAGGAGCTTTCAGCCCTGCAGGCCGCAGCCAAGGCGCTTTCCGGGCAAGACTACTCGCGCACAAAAATGAGTCCCCAGGAGAAGTTCAACTTTCTTCCCGTCTACCTGGCTCGCGGTTACTTGAAAGCGACCTTTTCCCTAGCTCAAGCGAGAATTGTCGAGGACGGCCCGCGCACCCTGGTTGATGTCAGTCTTCCCGTCTCTCCCGGCAGGCAGTACAAGCTGACCGGAGTTCAATGGCAGGGGAATGCGGTAGTGACTGCCGGAAAACTGCAGGAACTCATTCACTTGAAGCCCAGTCAACCAGCCAATGCGGTCCAGTTGAGCGCTGATATCGTCGACATAAGAAAACAATATGGGACCAAGGGATATTTGTTCGCCCACGTCGACCCCACACCTGCGATGGATGATGCTCAATCCGCGGTTGCATATGAGCTAAATGTGACCGAAGGCGAGCAATACCGCATGGGTGATCTGGTGTTGGAGGGGCTGGACCCGGATGCGTCGAAAAAAATGGCCGCGCAGTGGCAACTGAAAAAAGGGGAGCCTTACGACAATAGTTACCTGCATAAATTTTTCAGCGTTATGTACCGCGACGTAGGACTGCGCCATCCCTATGACGTGGTCCCAAAAGAATCGGTGAATCAGCAGAACAAGACCGTTTCGGTGACCCTGCACTTCGTGCCAAAAAGCTAAGGAGTTGCCGCGGGACACGGCTCCTGCCTTGGCCACAGATGCCACATCGCGTTCAATCCTGTAACCTTATTGCCGGCTGTCAATCCATTAAAGTAGATGTGCACAACTTCCTAGGAGGAAATTCTCAATGAAGTGGTCTGCTCGAAAAATTGGTCTGGCGCTCGCAGCGATGCTGCTGGCGGCAGTTACGGCGTATGCTGCAAAGGCGGAAACCTTCACCGGCGAAGTCAGCGACGCCATGTGCGGAGCGAAACACGCCATGGGCGACAAAGCCGCCTGCACGCGATCCTGCGTGCAAAAGGGTTCGAGTTATGCCTTGGTGGTCGGGGAGAAGGTCTACACCCTGCATAGTTCTGACCAGAGCACCAAGGACCAACTGGACAAGCTGGCTGGGGAACAGGCCAAAGTTACCGGCACCGCGAACGGTGACACAATCGAAGTCAGCAAAGTCACTGCCGCGAAATGAGCCTTCCCGCATTGGACGGACGGGCCAGCGTTGGCCCGTCTTTTTAATTTTTACGCGCTTTTCATATCGCATCGCACCCGGGCTATGTTAAATTTGACGATTCGCGCATCGAAAATCCCGGAGGATTTCTGAATTGTCCAAAGACATGGTCCCCAAAAAGATCTTCTTCACCAAGGGGAACGGCAAGCACAAAGAGCGTTTGACTTCGTTTGAGCTCGCGCTGCGCGATGCCGGTATCGCGGCGCAGAACCTGGTCCGGGTTTCTTCCATTTTTCCGCCTCAGTGTAAGTTGATCTCGCGAGCCCAGGGACTTCCTTATTTGGATCCCGGCGAGGTGGTGTTTTCTGTGGTCGCCGAGAACTCTACCCACGAGCCGCATCGGCTGCTGGCGGCGAGCATTGGCGTGGCGATTCCGGCGGACCGCAATACTTACGGCTATTTAAGCGAGCACCACTCGTTTGGCGAAACCGAAGACTCCGCCGGTGACTACGCAGAAGAACTCGCGGCCGAGATGCTGGCGACGACTTTGAATGTTGAGTTCGATCCCGACCGGTCCTGGGACGAGAAAAAAGAGATTTACCGCATCTCAAACAAAATCGTGCGCACAGCAAACGTGACGCAATCAGCGGTGGGCGATAAGCGGGGGTTGTGGACAACGGTGATTGCCGCGGCGATCTTTATTTTTGATTAGCAGCTCTCGCAAAATGAAGACTCAGAAGCTCTTCCGGTTCATCTGGCGGATTGATGCTTTTCTGATCCTTTTCGCGGCCGGCGCGATCACATTCGGGGTGGGCGTCGTGATATCCGAAGAGCTAGGAGGCAGAGCTGCCCTTCGACACAACGCTGAAGCGGGAGTTCCAATCGGCGCTGACAAAGCGCCGGATCTTACATTAGGACATGCGGAGGCCGTTCTTGGAAGCCGGATATTGCGCGCTGATCTGTTCGTGTATAAAGGAGGAGCAGGTTTCAGCAGCGGTGGCTATAACGAGAGCAGAAATGTTCTTTTCATAGACCCTAGCGAGAAGACGGCGCACTGGTTGCTCCCTGACAATGACCATGTTATTGCACAACGGTCTGACGTAAAAGATGAAAAGGACCCAATGCGGCAGCCAGTCATTGCTACTGCGGTGCTGGTAAAACCACGAAGTGATCAGCCAGAATTCGCCAACGGAAAACTCTTGTTGTTCGACGCGAATGGCAGAAATACTGTTGAAGTAGCAAACGATGTAAGAGACTTACACGTTGCAATCCTCAACGAGGACGGCGTAACCCTTCTTTATGAAAGTAAGCGTCGGCTTGTACTCAAGTCATTTGAGCCATCCTCTCTCGCCCAGAAGAAGGAACAAGAAATCGATATTCCGCAACTGAAATAGCTCACTCACCACTCGAGTTCCGTTCGTAAAGAGGCGACTGGGGGAGGGTGATCGCCAGCGGCGATTTTTATTTTGGTTGATGCCTGGTCCCCAAAACTTAGGCGGCCTTTACCAATCAACTTTCTCTTTGCCGATCTCGAAACCGACCTGAATCTCGGCATAACGGTTCTCTGGTGTGACCTTAGCAACAAGCGCCTTCAGGCTGAGTGGCTTTCGGCTTTTTGACCTCTTACCTCTTAGCCGCGGCTTTTTCTTTCTTCGCTTTGCCATTAGACGATTTTACCTTCCCCAGCCGCTCCAGCACCGCTGCCACAATGATCGGCAATCCGACGGTCGCATCCACGAAGACTTCGCCGAAGCGGCCGCCCTCAGCAGGAGGAACGAATTTCCCCCACGAGATGGCTTCGCTGTAAGGGCTGCCTGATAAGCCGCCCCAGTACACCGGCTCCGGGCAGATTCTCACACCGTAGTGGTAGCGCTTTAACGGCAGGTTCTCGCCCAGTCGGCGATGGCGCAGTTCGATAAATGGGCCGAATTGCTGCGACCAGTTGCGCGGAACACCGCCGCCGATTGTGAAGATGCCGAGCCGAGTTTGGCGCAACAACGTCGACGCGAAATGCTCCAAATCTTCGAAGGGATCGAAGCGGATCTTGTGCCGGCCAGAGCTTTCGCGCATGCGATTGTGCAGCGCTACGTCCAAGCCGAGTTCGGAATCGGTGAAAGCCGGCACAAAAACCGGCACACCCTTTTCATAAGCCGACTTCAGAATTCCGCGTTGCTCTTTCGAACGCTTCGCCAGATACTCTCCGATGGCCCGGTTCAGCTTGTAGGAGCACATGACCTCGGAGTGGTCCCAATCGCCGAGAACTTCCGCCATCACGCGCTCCACATCATCGAGGTTCTGCTCGGGCTCCAGCGTGTCGTAAACGCGGTTGTAGCCCTGCTCGTAAAGCTCAGTGTCGGGGACGTCAGGGTTGTAGCGGAAATGGGATCGCCCGGTGGCCTCGACCAGGCCATGCGCCATCAACGCGCCGGTGGAAACGATGGCGTTCACAATGCCGCGATCTATCAGGTCGGCGATGATCAGGCCCTGCTTGGCCACGGTCATCGCGCCGGCGAGCGTCATCACCACAAAACAGTCTTTGTCGCGTGCCATGGCTTCGAGTACGTCGGCGGCTTCACCCAGCTGACGCCCGGTAAAGGCAGTCTTCGCCATCGCCCGCACCAGATCGTCAATCGAGCGCACACGAGAAAGGTCGAGCGGCTCCAGTGGAATCAGCCGGTCTTCAATAGGATTGTGCAGCTCGCGGTTCGTACCACTGCCGTCGTGATGATTGTTCTGCTTCATTGGTCCCTCGAATCGGAGTGAAGGATTACTTTACTAGAGGGCCACGGATGTGTACCAGCGCCTTGGATACGCTGCAGCTCTGGATGGCATCATATCTCGCCGTTGCACTCGCGGAGCTTACTCATTGCGAAGAACCACTTGTGGATCGACCCGCGTGGCGCGAAATGTCGGAACCCCGCAGGCGAGCAGCGCAACCGTCGTCAGCACTGCGCAGACAGCGAGCAAGGCAGTGCCGTCGTACGGCTTGGTGCCATAAAGCAAACTCTGCAAGGTACGGACCCCGGCTAACGTGATCATCAGTCCTGCCGCAACCCCCGCGGCAATCAATCGTCCGGCATGTCCCAGAATCAGGCGCAAGATATCGCTTCGCTGCGCGCCCAGCGCCATGCGCGTGCCGATTTCTTCGCGCCGTTGCGCCACGTAAAAAGAAAGCACACCATAGATACCGATCGCGGCCAGGAACAGCGCAATCCCGCTGAAGCCGCCGAACAGCCACAACGGGGCGCGTCGCGATGACACAGATTGGTCCACCACTTCATCCATGGTATGAACCGCCTCGATGATCTGCGTTGAGTCAGTCTGCCGGATCGCATCGCGCACGCTCCGCGCAGCTTCGCTCGGTTCGTAAGCCGTTCGGACCGCCAGAGAGAATGCCAGTTGTCCAACAATGGCCGGCTTCTGTGCCAAAGGCACATAGACGGTTGGACTCGCGCGGTCTGCCAGCGACTCTTTCACTTCGCCGACAACGCCGACGATGTCCGCCCATGAATCTCCTCCCCAGCCGAAGTTGATGTGCTTGCCGATTGGGTTCTCCTGACCAAAATATTGTTGAGCAAATGCCTGATCAATAATCGCGACCGCGGCCGAATCCGCTTTGTCGTGCTCGTCGAAGAAACGCCCGCTTAATAATCTAACGTGCATGGCCCGAAAAAAATCGCCGCCAACCAACTGTTTCGATCCCATGATCATGTTCTGCATATCCGCCGGTCTTCCCTCAATGTTAAAGTCCCCGCTAATGCACGTGCCGGAAACCGGAAGACAGCTGGCCCATCCGGCAGCTTTTACGCCGGGCAGCCCTTTGGTGCGCTCAAGAATTGCGTTGACGTATGCAATGTATTTCTGCGGATCGGCGTAGCGGGTGGGTGACGGCCAAATTCTGAGCGTTAGCACGTGATCGGCGTCGAAACCTTTGTCCACGTTCATCAGTCGCACAAAGCTGCGCAGCAACAGCCCGGCGGCCGCAAGCAGCGCCAGAGAAAACGCGATTTCGCCTATAACCAACACATTGCGCGTCCGTTGCGATACTGGCGCGACCGATGACTTTCCGCCCTGGCTCAGCCGCTCGCGCAATGCCTTCCTTGGGAGCTGCCAGCCGGGAAGAATGCCGAAGATCATGCCGGCACCGAGGACCAATCCTGACGTGAACAGTAAAACAGCCATGTTTATTTGTACGAGCACACCCGGCGGCAGGCGATTAGCCAGAAGCCTGCTGAGCCCAGTTTGTGTCACCCACATTCCGAGTAAGCCCAACGCGCCGCCGAATGCCGAGATGAGTAGACTTTCCGTCAGAAACTGGCGCAATAGCCGGCTTCGCCGAGCGCCGAGCGCGACTCGGATCGCCATTTCTTTCTCTCGCGCCGCGCCACGCGCCAGCAGCAGGCTGGCGGTGTTGGCGCAAGTAATTAACAACACGACCGCGACCGCGCCGAACAGAATCAACACCAGTGGCTTTGCCTCGCTCGTCAAGTAAAACTCCAGGGGAATCACCTGAATATCGCGGTCCCTGCCGAATTGCTTATTTACCGCATAAACTCGCGACTGAATCGCCCGCAGAGCGCTGCCTGCATTCAGGCCCGCGCGCAACTTGCCTATCACGACCAGGTGATTGAAACCCAGAACAGCGCTTTCGGGAGTCTCCCGCAGCGGCTCGACGATGTCGAAAGGTACGCCCGTCAGAAAGCTGAACTGCGCGCTCTCTGGCAGAACTCCGATGATCGTGAACGGCTGGTCGTTGAGCGTTAGCTTGCGCCCAATCGCACCTCGATCGGAATTGAAGTGACTACGCCAGAACGAATAAGTTAACAACACTACAGGGGGCGCAGCGCTGGGTTCGTCTTCAGAACGGAATCCACGTCCGATCATCGGCATTAGGCCAAGCGTTGGCAGCAGATCACTGGAAACAAATGCCGCCTGCAGCCGCTCAGGGTCGCCCATTCCCGTAAGTGACGGCCCCTGCGCCGCCATAGCGCTGACAGACTCAAAAATGTCCTTCTGCTCTTTCCATGAGAGATAGATCGGATATGACATCTTGTAAGTCATGTTTAACTTCTGTTTGCGAGCGGAGAGCGGCACATCTTCCAAGACCAGCAAACGTTGCATATCGGGATAGAGCGGCCGGAGCATGACCCTATCCACCAGGCTGAATACCGCCGTGGTGGCGCCGAAACCGATCGCCAGTGTCAAAATCGCGATCGCGGTGAAGCCTGGATTCTTGCTCAACATGCGGAAAGCAAACCGAACGTCGCGACTAAGCTCATCCCAGAACCCTCCACCTGTCGGTGCGGAATGAATCGGGGGGCCCTCTTTGGGAAGTTTGCGAAATTCCCGCAGCAGTTCGTGATTATCCAGACCCCCAAGCACGGTGCTGCGCGCGCTCGCTACCGGCACGCCCTGCGCAAGCAAGTCGGCGTAATGCTCGGCGAGATGTTGCTCCAGTTCGGTGACGACAGACGTCTCGCGCGCTGGACTTAATCCGAGCGGCGCAATGATTCGTTCAATTTCAGAACGCCAGTCAGGCATAGTCAGGTCCTAGGATTTGATTGACTGCGGCGACGAATGTGTTCCAGACCCCGCGCTGCTGGCGCAGTATCTTTTTGCCGGAACGGGTGGTGCGGTAGAACCGGCGGCGCCGCTGATTGGCTTTTTCCACCCAGCGGCCCTCTATCCAGCCACGCTGCTCCAGACGGTAGAGCAGCGGATAAAGTGACGCAGCGTTAAAGCGTAACTCACCGCCCGAACGCTGCTCGATCAATTTGCTGATTTCGTAGCCATGCCTGGCCCGCGGTTCGACCAGCGAAAGAATCAGCAATTCTGCGCTTCCTTTTTTAAGTTCGTTAAGCCGAGTCATATGTCGTAGTCCAATATATTGGGCACTTACAACAGTAGACGCGCGCAGGCCAGAATGGTTACCAGGGAATTTGAGCCGTTATTCCGCGGCTCCCACGCAGAAGTGTGGCGCCACTGCCCTCGTCCCGAAGAGACCGGGAAAACCCGCCCTGAGCGCAGTCGAAAGATTCATATCACGGCATGGTTTCAGACGTAACGAATGGCCGCCTGAGAGTGGAAGAGCGGCGGGCGAAAACGATAAATAGAATGCAACTCCCGGTCGCGTCACAGTAATCTATACTTATATCCTGGGAGTGGGGTTTAAGTGAACCAACGTCGCAACTTCTGGATTGTGGTTGTGGCCCTTATAGCTGCCCTGGGTGTGCTTGTGGTCTTGATCACCCCCGCCCCAGACGAACTTCCAAGCACGGGGCCGCATTCCTTAAACAAAACATTTGCTCTTGTATCCAGTCACTTCACTCTACCTTCCTCTCCGATTCTGAGCGGTTCGCTATTGCAGTTCTCGCTCATAGCCCCTTGGAGCCGGAGCAACTTAATTTCCTTTACTTGCGCCCGTCTCTGCTAGCGCACCGTCTTCGCTTCGTTTCTTCAAGCGATGTATTTGCGAGCATTTTCAGATGCTCGAAGACCCAGCGACCAATCAGGCGGACCAGAAATGTTGAAAGAATCAGGTTCCAGTTCAGAAAGCGTAATTACGGTCGGGTTCTATGAACCGTTTACGGCTGTAAATGCAATTCACGAGCTAAACCAAGTCGGGTTCGAAGACGACGATATCGGGATGGTCGGTGTGCTCGCCGGACCGATGACAGACCTCACCGGGCTTTGCCAAGCCATTGGTGTTCCGCGGGAACATGCTCGGTATTACCAAACCAGCTTTGAAGATGGCGGGGTGTTGCTGATCGTCCGCGCACGAGAACTGGTCATGAAGAAAACTGCTTTGGCTGTTCTCAACGAAAAGGGTGGAATTTTCCCGCCAATAACACAATGAAGCGTTCCGAACAACGCTTTAGATAGTTGAGTGGAGCGCAAGGAGGATGCCATGAATAGCAGTTCTGGCAAGCCGGGATTACTTGTCTCGCAATTGCTCAGCGCGTGGAAATCGATTCTTACCGGCAGCACTCCCATGTTGTCGATTGAGGTCACTCGTGAATGTCCACTCACCTGCCCCGGTTGCTACGCATACGGCGACGCGCACCTGGGCGGATCAGTGGTGCTGCGAGAACTGAGTGATTTTAGTGGCGATAAATTAGTGAATGGAATTTTAGGCCTGATCGACCAGCACCGTCCGCTGCACGTGTCGCTTGTCGGCGGCGAACCGCTGGTCCGGCACCGTGAGTTAAGCCGCTTGTTGCCCATCCTGAGCAAAAAGAAAATTCATACCATGGTGGTAACCAGCGCGGTAATACCCATTCCTCGGGAGTGGATGAGCATTCCGCGTGTTCGCGTAACGGTTTCGGTGGATGGTCTTCCTGAACACCACGATGTTCGACGCAAACCCGCAACTTACGAACGAATTCTGAAGAACCTAGCCGGGTGCTCAGTCAATGTTCACTGGACGATAACGCGTCCTATGCTGCAACGGACCGGCTATATCGAAGAATATCTTTCTTTCTGGAGTGCCCGTCCTGAAGTGGTTCGGATTTGGGTCAGCGCCTACACTCCTCAAAAACACGAGCAGTCCGCTGAGATTTTGACCTGCGCGGACCGCCATTTTCTCGCCGAGGAACTGTCAAAAGCTAAATCCCATCATCCCAAGCTTCTAATGAGTGACGGATTAGCAGGCGCAATAATCCAGCCACCGGCAAATCCAGGGCAGTGCATGTTTGCACGGATGTCGACAAACTACAGCGCCGATCTGAAAACCCGGGTAGAACCTTGTATCTTTGGCGGCGATCCGGACTGTTCCCAGTGCGGCTGCGCCATCAGCAGCGGCTTGCATTGGGTAAAAAGTGTTCGGGTAGCGCGTTACGTAAAGGTTGAGGACATCGCGCTTACGTCGGCAGCTATCGGTCGATTCGTTGGAAAGTTCCGCGGACTGAGACATCCTCGCTGGGTTGAGAGACCGGCAGGCGAATTGGTGCAAATCTCCGCTCAGGACAAACACCAACCTAAGGCCTCGTAATGCCTACATGAACTCTCCGCACCAGCCCAGATCCGAGATTCTTGAGAAGCCGTGTTTGCCAACCGTGCGTCTTCGCGCGGTAGCAAGAGAACCGCGCTGTTGTTATGCTAGTTTCTCGCAAGGAGGATGCTTGGCTGATAAGTTTCGCGTGGGTTTGGTGCAGATGTCGGCGACATCAGATCCAGACAAGAATCTGCAGCGTGCGATTGATCGCCTGCATCAGGCAGCAGCGAAAGGCGCGCAGATCGTCTGTCTTCCCGAACTGTTTCAAACGCAATATTTTTGTCAGCGCGAAGACGCGGCCCTGTTTGATCTGGCCGAATCCATTCCCGGCCCCACGACATCGCGGCTTGCTGAGGCAGCCAAGCTTCTTCACATTGTATTGATAGGTTCCTTGTTTGAGAAGCGAGCGCCGGGTGTTTATCACAACACTGCTGTAGTGATTGATGCCGACGGCAGTCTGCGCGGCATTTATCGCAAGATGCACATTCCCGATGATCCGCTCTATTACGAGAAGTATTACTTCACGCCCGGTGATCTGGGATTTAAAGCTTTTGATACCCAGGTGGGACGAGTGGGCACGCTGGTGTGCTGGGACCAATGGTATCCCGAGGGCGCGCGGCTCACCGCTCTACAAGGCGCTCAAGTGCTGTTCTACCCTACGGCGATTGGCTGGCATCCAGATGAGAAGGCGCAATTTGGTGAAGCGCAATACGACGCCTGGCAGACCATCCAACGGGCACATGCGATCGCCAACGGCGTCTATGTCGCAGTGGTGAACCGTGTGGGATTCGAACACGGCGACGTTCGCGGCAACAAGGCGTCCGGCAAAGGCTTGGAATTCTGGGGCGGATCGTTCATTGCCGATCCGTTTGGCCGCGTTATAGCGAAGGCTTCACACGACCAAGAGGAAATTTTGATCGGCGAAGTCGACCCGCAGCTTCTTGAAGAAACCCGGCGCAATTGGCCATTTCTCCGCGACAGGCGCATTGACGCATACGGGCCGATTACCAGCCGGATGATTGATTAAGCTCATGCCGAAGCTCCCGTCCGTAGAAAATTCAACTTCCTTCCGCATGCCCGCAGAGTGGGAGCCACACGCCGCCACCTGGCTGGCCTGGCCTCATTACAAACTCGATTGGCCGGGGAAGTTTGAGCCAATCCCCTGGGTCTATGCCGAAATCATTCGATACCTGGGCCGGCACGAACGCGTGGAGCTAATCGTTAAAGACGCGGCCGCCGAAAGATTCGCAAGGAAGACTCTCCAACGCGCGAATGCGTGGAACGAGAATGTTCGATTTCATCGCTGGCCGACGAATCGGGTGTGGACGCGGGATTCAGGCTGCGCATTTGTGAAACCGTGTGGCGCGGGCGCCCCCGCCCGCGAGAATCCAGGGGCTAGGATAGGGCTGCCATCCCAGTCGTCAGCCATCAAATGGCGCTTCAATGCCTGGGCCAAATATCCCAACTGGCGTCATGACGAAAAGATCGGGAGTTTAATGGCGCGGGCTGCGGATGCAGAAGAAATCCAGCCGATCGTTGGAAAAGAGCGTGTCGTGCTTGAGGGTGGATCGATCGAGGTCAACGGCCAAGGCACTTTGATTACAACCGAAGAATGCCTGCTGAGCCGTGTTCAGCAACGCAATCCGGGTATGAAGAAGCGCGACTACGAAAAAGTTTTCGCACAGTATCTGGGCGCGACAAATGTAATCTGGCTGGGATCAGGAATCGTCGGGGATGACACCCACGGGCATGTCGATGACATCACCCGCTTCGTCTCTCCGGATACAGTTGTGACCTGCGTTGACGCCGATCCTGCCAGTGAGAACTATGAGGCACTACGCGAAAACATTCGCCGCTTGCGCGACGCAACGACTGAAAACGGCAAGCCGCTGGCCACCATCGATCTGCCAATGCCTGCTCCGGTTTACTTCGAGGGACGAAGGCTTCCAGCCAGCTACGCAAATTTCTACATTGCCAATGGAGTTGTGCTGGTGCCGGTATTTAATGATCCGAATGACCGGGTCGCACTCGATATTCTGTCGGACATTTTTCCCGATCACGACGTGGTTGGAATTTACTGCGGCGATCTAATCTGGGGATTTGGGGCAATCCACTGCATGACGCAGCAGCAACCGGCGGTTTCGGAAGGATGACCAGGACCAGGCGCTTGTTGAGCGCCCCAAGCTCGTTCGCCAATTAGCCTGCACCCTCGCTAAGGTTGACCAATTGGTGATCCACACACTCCGGATTAATCGTCTCCAATAGGTCACCCAGCAGTTCCCTGCCGTTTTTCGCAAGAAAATAGACACCTGCGAATTCACGCTCCTGGAGAGTCTTGTCAGGAAACAGAAAGTTGCTCAACAGCCGCGCATGACGATCGGCAACTTCGCTTTGACGTAATTCCGCGCGCGCAGCTCGCGATTGCAGATTGGTCAGTTGATACACCATCTTTGAAGTCGCGTTTTGCGCCGATTCAACTAAAGTCTTGTCCAGATGCGCAAGGGCTTGTTGCACTGCCCCCATCGAGCGTTCCACCGCAGCCTGCGCCTGCTCAAACGAAGCTTGCAGGGTGGGGCCCAAAAGGTGCGCTCCGATTCTTTCGCGCAGCGCCTCCGGGCCCTGGAACAGATCTGCGAAAGATAATTTGTAACGTTCAAGTAACGCTTGAGCTTTCGCCTCGATTAGCGTTGCCGAAAATCGGGGGACGATGGGTGTCACCCTGCCCAGTAGTTGCTGATACAGAGCCGCAGCTTGGGCAAAATAGGCCACCTCGGCGGAGCCACCAACATAAGCCAGGGTGGGCAGCAGAAAGTCCTGCACAACCGGCCGCAAAAGAACGTTCGGGCTTAAAGACGCCGGCGAAGAGCTGGCGAGATCCAGCAGTTGCTGTTGCGAGATTTCTTCACTTCCGATCTGGAATTTTCCCGGCGCGACCGCGTGCACCGGCAGGCGCGAGCCATTCTTGATTATCAGGAAAGGCACCGACGAGCTTGTGATCCGGACCTGCTGGTGATAATCGGCGGCATGCAATTCCTGATCGCGCTGAAGGAGAGCCTGCGTTATTTCTCCGGAGCGCTCTATCAAACGCCGATAAAGGGGGCTTGCAATCTGGTCGAGTTCAGGGTCGGAGCCGTCGAGAAGAATGACGCCGAAATCGGCGAACAGACGCGCAAAGTATTTAGCGAAAGCGCTTCCGAAGGTTTCACCGGGACGATAACATTCCGCCAAAAGCTTGGTCGCGTCGCAATCTCCAACCAGGTTCTGAATCTTCGAGAGCAACTCGGAGATCTCCGGGCCGAAGCTGATGGTGCCTACCGGCGCGTCGTCCGCTCCTCGCGATTCGCTGGTGAAGGTTTCCAGGTTCCCATCCGACGACGGAATCCGCGTGTGATTCACTTCTTCGAGGTCGTGATCCTCCGTCGCCAACCAGAAAATCGGAACGCAGTTGATGCCAAGCCTGCGGGCGTCAGCCGTCAGCTTGATTGCGGTCAATGCCTTGTAGAGTGAAAATGCGGGGCCGCCAAAGAGTCCGACTTGCTGACCTGTGACCACGGCCAACGCTCCCGAGCGGAGTGCGGAGATATTCTCAAGCGTTGCTGACGAGGCTCCAAAGCGCCTATTCTGCGCCTCCAGGACCGTTGCCAGCCGTTCCCTTCGCTCTTGGGGGTAGGTGACACGGGAAACTTCGTCGCGTGCCCAGTCCAGAAAACAAGGCGAGCGAGGGAAAAATTGCTGTACCGTCGGAGCATGTTCCAGATAATCGAGGAAAAGGCGCGTGGTGTGCGGGACCTGGCGAAATGGGAAACAGTGTGCTGTCACAAGAGCAGCTCTAGTTGACTCTAAGAGGTTCGGGATCCGCTGATGCACCAAGGCTCGGAGCTATCAACTCAGATGACGAAACCAGCGTCAGGATGCAAAGATAAAAGATAATCGTTCAGAATAATAGACGTACGAAGTGAATGGGAGTTTCACCTTTGGCTACAAACGTTGCATCTGCCCCCTTGATTCTTGAAGGCGCGCACGTGCGCCTCGAACCCCTGAAGTCGGAGCACGCGAGTTTACTGTGGGAAATCGCCAAAGATCACCTGACCGATCTCTTCCGCTGGATTCCCTACAAATTGGAGTCGGTCTCGGATTTTCAAGACTTCAATGCTCGCGTTCTGGATGAGCAGGCACGCGGCCTCTCGATTCCCTTTGCGACCTTTCAGCGAAGCCCCGGGCAGGTCGTCGGCACGACTCGGTATATGAATATGGACCTGCAAAACAGGAAGGTGGAAATCGGCTCAACCTGGATCGCACCGCGCTGGCAGCGCACCGCGATCAATACCGAGGCCAAATACCTGATGTTGCGGCATGCATTTGAAGTCTGGAAATGCCTGCGGGTGGAACTCAAGACGGACGCGCTCAACCAGCAATCGCGTCAGGCGATCCTGCGTCTCGGGGCGAAAGAGGAGGGTACGTTGCGGAAGCACCTCCTGACCTGGCAGGGCCGGCAGCGTGATTCGGTTTACTTCAGCATTCTGGACACCGAGTGGCCGGAGGTCAAAGCGCGACTAGAATCAAAATTGGCGCACCATGAGTGATATCTCTCGCCTCTTCCAGGCATTCCTGCCTCCAGCAATTTTTATCTCGGCCACGGGACTGCTGGTCTTATCCATAAATGTTCGCCTGATGGGGATGGTGAGCAGGCTCCGGCAATTCGTCCACGCCAAGCACGACGCCGCTAAGAACGGGCACCTGCAGGAGGCGGAGGCGTTTACCGCGCAGATCAAGTCGATCGAAAAACGAGCCGAGATGATCCGCCGCTGTTTCCTGCTGGTACTGATATCGCTGGCTGCAACAGTTTGTTCATGCCTGCTTCTGGGATTGGGCATTTATTGGGAGCAGGCGGCTGTGCTCGCCGTGATAGTTTTCGTGCTGGCTTTAATTTGCCTTTTATGCGGAACTATTTATTACATTCGCGAAGTGCTGGTCGCGCTCAGCTCAGTTCAGCAAGAGGCAAGGGACGTCCGGTTTATGGACCTGGGGGCGCCGCCCGAGATTCGTGTACGCGACTCGATCTAATCGCATTCCCAGTCGCCAAGAACTGGCGATATCAGCCATGAAACGATTGTTTGACGCTTCTGAACCGGCATGAGATAGTAGGTCGTTTTCTGAGACGGAATTCTGAATAGAGGCCTCTGTTTTCATGCGATTGATTCCACGGGAGCAGAAGTTCTTCCGGATGTTCACTGATGTATCTGAGAACCTCATCGAGGGCGCGCGCCTACTCCATGACATGTTGAAGAACCCGGTCGACCTGCAGTCGCGGACCAAGAGGCTGCAGGAAGTCGAGCACCGCGGCGACGAAATGACGCATAACATCATTCGCATGCTGAACCAGACCTTTATCACGCCTTTCGATCGCGAAGATATTCATCGGCTCACATCCTCTCTGGATGATGTTCTTGATTTCGTGAATGGCGCGGCAGTGCGCATGGCTTTGTACCGGATTACGGCTCCACCACCGGCGGCAGCGGACCTGGCGGCGCTGATCGTGTCGCAGTCGGAGGAGCTCTCTAAAGGTGTGTCCCTCCTTGAATCCAACAAGAAAGTGCTCGACCACTGCACTGAGGTGAACCGGTTGGAGAATGAAGCCGACCGCGTAAGCCGCCGCGCCATTGCCGAGCTATTCGACCAGGAGAAGGACCCGATCCAACTGATCAAGATCAAGGAGTTGTATGAAGTGCTGGAAACCGCTACCGACAAGGCTGAGGACGCCGCCAATGTGCTGGAAGCGGTGGTCTTGAAAAGCGCTTGAGCTGCGCTCTGATCACATCCCACATGAGGTGCTCCCCGGCGTGACCATCGGACTCTGGCTGCTTCTGATCACTATCTGTACGGCCCTTATTTTTGATTTCCTGAATGGCTTTCACGATGCTGCGAACAGCATTGCAACAGTGGTTTCAACGCGCGTGCTTTCGCCCAAACTCGCAGTCGCGTGGGCGGCATTTTTCAATTTCATCGCCGCCTTCGTGCTGGGGACAGCGGTTGCAAAGACCATTGGCAAGGGCATGATCCGACTGGAGGATGTCACGCAATATGTGGTCATCGCCGGATTGATGGGCGCAATCGTATGGGACTTGCTTACCTGGCTGTGGGGACTTCCGACTTCGTCATCGCACGCCCTGATAGGTGGATATGCGGGTGCGGCCATGGTCCGGGCGGCGCTGAATCGCGGCATCGGAAGCGCCTACGGAGTAATCCTTCCTCAAGGGTGGACCAAGACGCTGATTTTCATCGTGGTTGCGCCGCTGATGGGCCTGGTCATCGCGCTGGTCTTGAGCGTTGCAGGATATTGGCTGCTGCGAAACAAAACCCCAAGCGGCGTCGACAAGTGGTTCCGCAAGCTCCAGTTGGTCTCTGCCGCCGCTTACAGCCTCGGTCACGGAGGAAACGACGCGCAGAAGACTATGGGAATCATTGCCGGCGCGCTCTACACCGCCGGTTTGATGAGCAAGGCGGAGATGGCCGGGAATTGGGGACGCTTCCACCTGTGGATCATCCTTGCCGCCAATGGAGCGATTGCGGCTGGCACTTACTTCGGCGGCTGGCGCATCGTCCGTACCATGGGATCGAAAATTACCAAGCTGAAGCCCTTCGGCGGATTTTGCGCCGAGAGCGCCGGTGCGCTAACCCTTTTTGCAACCGCAGCAGCAGGAATTCCGGTGAGCACGACGCACACAATTACCGGTGCGATTGTTGGCGTTGGCGCGGTGCACCGGCTTTCTGCCGTCCGCTGGGGCGTGGCACGACGCATCGTGTGGGCATGGATTCTCACTATCCCGGCCTCGGCGGCAGTGGCAGCAGCGGTGTTCTGGATACTGCGATTCTTTAATCCCGGCGCATAGAGAGCTCAGTTACTTGAGCTTTCTGCGTCATATCGCCTTTTTTGCTCTTCCTGTTCGGCTTGAGAGGGCACACCGAGATAACGGCGTACAGCATCCGAAACCAGGCCGCGGTTGTACGGCTCCTGAGTAGTCGCTTGCTTAGGTTTGGTCAAGAATTGGGTTCCGTAAATTTGGGGCTTATTAATGGACTGCAAATAACGGTCCAGCGTGGCGGCGGCGATCCACATAGCGCTTGCCTGCCCATGTGCGACGGCCAGGATGGCAAGCGTATGGGCTAGCAGGTAGTCATCTGGCGAGTCGCCGTGCTGGAACACAAACGCGGCCCTTTCAAAATCTTCCCCTGTATGCAGCTTTCCTTCCGCAAGTAGTCTTGCCGTTGCTGTGCGGCGGGCTGTGTCGGACTTCGTGACCACCGCCCAATCAATCTTTCCAATGCCGGGCTGCCGGTCTTTTTGGTCGGCCTGGAAGATTTGCTGCATCTCTGGATTGGCGACATCGGAATCGTCCAGAAAGTAAGTTCGCGCGCTGTCCCAGTCGGTGGCGATGGTCGCCGGCCGGGGTTGCTTAGTTACGGGCCAAGACGCGGTCCCCGGCGAATCAATTCGTAATGATCCAGTCTCCCCTGTAATGCACAACTCGAAAATATCTTCGTCACTCTTATCTGAAGGATTTTGAGTGGTAAGTGATAGGCAATTCTGCCTCACCGTGCTTCGGACAATTGGGTAACGAATGGCCGTGCCTTTGATGCCTGAGAAACTCCCGCCGTCTGACGAGAAGTGTTGCGGACGAAGCATCGAACCGGAGAAGTGTGTACCTCCCCGGTCCGGTGTCAGACTGAGCGCGAGGAAAATTCGCTTCCCCAGAGTTAGCACCCACTCACCTGCAAAGTCCGGGGGCTTCTGTGCGATAGCGTCGCTGCCTAGCATTGCCATCAGGAGAATAAGTAGAAAGGGGCTCTTTGATCTTCCGAAGCGAACCATGCGGCGCATTATAAATTGTGCACATTGTGTTGCTACAATTGGGGCAGAATGAGCTCAAAGCCGCCATTTACCGACGTTCCCACCGCACTGGAAGAGATTCACGCGGGGCGCATGATCATCATTGTGGATGATGAGGACCGCGAGAATGAAGGTGACCTGATGCTTGCCGCCGAGAAGGTCACGCCCGAGGCGATCAACTTCATGGCGAAATACGGCCGCGGGTTGATTTGTTTGACCCTTACGGAGGAGCGGCTGGAACATCTGCGCATCGGCCCAATGAGCGCCGAGAACACCTCGAACTACGGGACAGCTTTCTGCGAGGCAATTGATGCACGCTTCGGTGTGACTACGGGCATTTCCGCGTACGATCGGGCGCGAACCATTCTAGTGGCAATTGACCCAGCAACGCGCCCGTCAGACCTAGCCCGGCCAGGGCACGTCTTCCCTCTTCGCGCACGCAAGGGTGGAGTTCTGGTTCGGGCCGGCCAAACCGAAGCCTCGGTCGATCTGACCCGCATGGCCGGACTGGTTCCCGCAGGAATTATCTGCGAAATTATGCGCGAGGACGGCACCATGGCGCGGGTGCCGGACCTGGTGGAATTCTGCACCACTCACAACTTGAAGATGTTGACGGTAGCCGAACTGATTCGCTACCGGATGCAGCACGAGCGCTACGTCCATCGTGTCGGCGAGGCTCTGGTAAACACAGCCTATGGCGAATTCCGCGTGATCGCGTATGAAAGCGAAGTGGACGGGGGCGATTCGCACCTGGCTCTGGTTCGCGGCGAGATCGAAAAGGGCGATGCGCCGGTGCTGGTTCGTATGCACTCGCACTGCCTTATCGGCGATGTATTCGGATCAGCGGGATGCGATTGCCGGGCTACGCTCGAAGCAGCAATGTCGGCCATCGCTACGGAAGGCCGGGGGGCCCTGATTTATTTGCACCAGTCGGCCAAGGGATTCTCGGTTGAGAAGGTCGGGGACCGGGCTGCCATATCCTTTCACCACGACAGGACGTCCGCATCGCTCCCCGAAAGCGAACGTAGGATCCAGCGCGAAATCGGACTGGGCGCGCAGATCCTATCAGATCTGAACCTGCGAAGAATTCGGCTGCTGACTAACCATCCGCGGCGGCTGGCGGCACTCGAAGGATTTGACATCGAAGTGGTGGAAAACGTTCCGGTCGCGCTGCAAAAAGTATAGGCGGTTACTGCCTATACTGGTCCCGACCGCTCCGCGTCATGCCCCGAACAAATGTTTACGCCTAGAATGGTTTTCGTATCTGGATTTCGCTGTCGCGAATAAAAAACTGCGCTGAACATTTTCCTGAGCCACAAATCACCGCGATCAGTCCCGCGATTTGCTTTCGTGTAATCAGGCCAAGGGTGCCACAGCCGGGGCAGGAGAGAACGGCCCAGTAGGGGTCTTCCTTTTCGCCAATCCGTCCGGCATTTTCGAGCACGAAAATCGTGCCGGGCTGCATCTGCTCCGGGATCCATTCGCTCAGGATTTCGAGTTCAGCAACCATTTTCCCTCCTTGCGGGCGAATCCACTGCTAAGAACCCAATTTCAGCCGGCGACGAACTTTCTCTGGGGCGCATCGGCCTGCCCGTTTGCGCCCGCTGACCACCGCACGCACCTGCCGCACCGTGTCGCTCAGACAAATGGCGAACATGGGCTGCCGCGAGTTTTTCAAGATGTCAACGATCTGCTGTGGTGACGTTTCTAGGTAAAGAGACCGGCCATCAGTCAAAAGGTGATACTTCGAGGACCCGCTGACCGTCTCAGCCAATCGCTCGCTAAATTCCTTCTGCAGAAAACGGACCACTTTGCGCATGCGCTGTAAGGAGAACCCCTTGCGTCGCAGTTCGCAGATCACCGCAACTTCCGTGAGATCTTCGAAGGAATACACACGACGGTGTCCCTGGCGTTCAGGGACGACAATGCCGCGCTCATCCCACCACTGCAACTGGCGGGCGGTGATTCCGGTGAGACGGATCACGTCCTGTGATGTGAACGATCCCTGCATTTCAGCCTGCGAATGTTTAAAACGTTCTACTTACGAAATGTTTCAAACATTGTAGGCCGGAGTTGTGTGGAAAAGGCCAGGGAATGATGAACCAAGGTAACTACATAGCTAATACGAAGAACGAAGCTGAATTGGGTCTGCCGGCGATGCAATCACTTCCGCCACCCACGAAATGAACGATCTCCAGCTTGTCGTCGGTGGAAAGCTGAGTGGCAGCCCAGCGATCGCGAGAAATCAGCTCGCGATTGAGCTCGACGGCGACACGGTCCGGCTTCATGCCCAGCTGTCCGATAAGCTCGAACAGAGTGGCGACACCCGTAAATTCTCGCTCTTCGCCGTTGATGGTAAGGGTCATTCAGCGGTTCTGGCGCGCAAGTCCGTTGGCAGCATGAAGCTTCGCAAATCGCTCCAGCCACTTTCGTTGCTCAATAGTTTCGGGAACTTCCAATCCGCGGGCGCGGCCTATACTCTTGAGCGCTTCTTCGACGTCTTCTCCCTTCGAGATCAACACGGCAGCTGACACCAACGACGAACGCCCAACCCCTTGGCGGCAATGAACCGCTACGTTCTTTCCCTGTCCAATCTCCGAAATAAGTTGCATTGCCAGGTGTTCCAATTCAGCTGAGCGCGCGGGAACTCCCCGATCTTCGATTGGAAAGGAATAAAAGCGAATACCGTTGATCTCTACAACACTGGACTCGCGCTGCAGGTCCAACTCCTCATTCTCTTTATCCGTTAGCAGCGAGACTACAACGTCCACGCCCTGGTTACGCCAGCCTCGGACTTCATCCTCCAGCCAGTCACCACCACGCGGACGCGCAGAAATCGCTAAGTGGCCGATAGGCGATTCCTGTAGCCAATATAGCTTGGGGCTCAACGAGTATTTCCGCGTTTTGCTCACTGTTTCGTGATTATCTCACGTGGCAAGGCGTCAACATCGACGCCTCGGAACCGCAATGTGGCGACTCTATGATGACCGTCGAGGAATGTGCCGTCTGGTCGCACTTTGAGCGAGTGTTGTTCGCCGGGACGGAGAGATCGCTTGATCTCATCCGTAGACAAGGCGGAAAGAGCATCTAGTTTGGAGCGCACCAGAGATGTCTCAGGGTGAAGGAATTTTAACGGCGGATCAGCCATCGCTACACAGTTACTACCCTTCTACTCGCTTCAACTGAAACTTCCTGGTCGCCGTTCGTCCCTCCACATTCACCTGCACCAGAATTGACGAATCCGCCAGGGCCGACTCTTCAATGGGGACTGCTATTTCCGCTTCCCCAGACGGCTCGGTTGTGGTCTGCGTATAAAACGGGGCCGCATTCGTTCGAGACAGGCGAATGGTCAGGCGAGCTTTGGCAATTCCCTGCCCGCCCTCAGTCGCCTGCAGCTTCATGGAGAGCTTCTCCTCCGAATGAATGGACTGCGAGTTCAGCCAGTGAATCTCAAGTTCCTTGATCGCCGCCAGAGATTCCGGCGTGTCACGCTTGTCAAAAACTTGCTCAAGACGACCTTCGCGAATCGCATCCAGCACTAGCCGATGCTGCTCCCGCAGAATCTGTTCCTTCTTCTGGTCGGTGAAATCCGGGCTGTTCGCCTGCTCGCCATAGGGCGTTGCGCGTTTGCCGATACAGCGTCCTTTTACGAAGACCTGCGTCTGCAGCAGGAGGTCCGCTTCTCTGGCCTCACTCTGCACGTGGTAAACCGTGTCTTCGTGCTTGATGTCGGTATTGAAGCCAAAAATCATGCGGTGAATATCAGTGTCGTCCAAAAAAGAGGATCGCGCAATGATTACGGAAGTTCGGGGAATGACAAAATGCCTGTCCCGCGCTTGACACTATTTCGGCTGAACTCTAATCTAAAACGTTTACTTGTTCGGTTGCATTTTATCCAGCTCCCCTATGCCCGACAATTATTTCGCCCGTTATCTTCCCCTGTTGATCCACTTTCTTGTGGCAGGCGCATTGGCGTCGGTCATGGTGCTGCTTTCTTGGTTGATCGGGCAGCGCAAGCCGACTCGAGCGAAGATGTCTGCTTACGAATGCGGCATGACCCCGGTGGGCGACGCCCGCCAACGCTTCTCGGTCAAGTTCTACATGGTGGCCATGCTCTTCATACTGTTCGACGTGGAAGCCGTGTTCCTGTATCCCTGGGCAATTATTTTGAAAGACCTGAAAAAGATGGGGCAGGGCATGTTCGGGTTTTGGGAGATGATCGTTTACATCGTCATCGTCCTCGTCGGCTACTGGTACATCTGGAAGAAAGGCGTGCTGGACTGGGGACTGACAATCAACTCGAGGCGCGACCTCTAATGGCGCTGGCTCCGGCAGTTACCAATATCGAGCAGCTTAAGGGACATCCTGCGGTTGCACGCCTGGTGGGATGGAATCCGGACGCGGTCACCGGGGTAAAGTTCGATCGCGACGAAATGACTATCTACATCGAGCGTTCTGCGATTCGAGAAGCTTGCGCGTTGCTGAGGGACAATGCGAATTGCCCCTTCAATCTGTTGTCGGATGTCACTGCGGTTGACTGGTATCCTGCCGAACCCCGGTTCGAAGTGATTTATCACCTGTTTTCGATTCGCAATAAAGAGCGTGTGCGGCTGAAGGTCAGGCTTAACAGCGACATGACTGCAGTGGATTCGGTGACATCAGTCTGGCCGGCTGCGAATTATTTCGAACGCGAAGTTTTTGATTTGTTTGGAGTGCGATTCAACGGGCATCCCTATTTGCGGCGCATCATGATGCCGGAGGACTGGGAGGGCCATCCGCTGAGAAAAGATTATCCCGTGGAGGGATACAGATAAGGCAATTTTGTAATTTGGTAATCGGGTAATTTGGTAATTTAAAACCACGAAGGGCACGAAGGTACACGAAGTCAAGCTTTCAGGAATTTCTTCGTGAAGCCCCGAGTCTCCGGAGCCTGGATTTTAGATTACCCGATTACAAAATTACCCAATTACAAAATTCAATTACTGAATTACCAAATCGTGCATGGCTCATCTCTCCCCAACTATCAACCTCGATCCCGGTCAGGACCGCACCATGATCCTGAACATGGGACCGCAGCACCCGTCTACCCACGGGGTGTTACGCGTGATCCTCGAAATCGATGGCGAGACGGTGGTGCGCATGATGCCGGATATCGGCTATCTGCATACCGGAATCGAGAAGACCTGCGAGGCGAAGTTTTACCACCAGGTTGTGCCGTTAACCGATCGCATCGATTATCTCTGCCCGCTGACCAACAATCTCTGCTACGTGCTCGCGGTTGAGAAGTTGCTCGGAATGGAAATTCCTCCCAAGGCGCAGTGGCTGCGGGTAATGATGAACGAGTTGACGCGGATCAACTCGCACCTGGTATGGCTGGGTACGCACGCCATGGACATCGGCGCCATGACCGTCTTCCTCTACTGCTTCCGCGAGCGCGAAGACGTCCTGCGTTTGTTCGAGGCGATCAGCGGCCAGAGGATGATGACCTCGTACTTCCGGATTGGCGGCGTGGCACTCGAACCCCCTCTAGGATTCTTCGACCGTGTGCGCGATTTTGCCGATCGCTTCCCTGCGCGAGTGGACGAATACGAAGGGCTGCTGACAGGAAACCCCATCTGGCTGATGCGTACGAAAGGCGTGGCGAAAATATCTGCTGACGACGCGATTGCTTTGGGCGCCACCGGACCAACGCTGCGTGGAAGCGGCGTGGACATCGACCTGCGCCGTGACGCGCCGTATTCGGGCTACGACAATTTCAAATTCAAGGTGCCGCTCGGAAAAGAGGGCGACGTTTTCGACCGCTATATGTGCCGCGTGCAGGAGCTGCGCGAATCGATTTCCATTGTGCAGCAGGCGCTCAACGGCATGCCGGAAGGGCCAGTGAAGGCAGACGCGCCTAAGGTTGTTCTGCCCGATCGCGAGAAGATGAAGACGCAGATGGAAGCGCTGATCTATCACTTCAAGATCATCACCGAGGGATTTGGGGTCCCTGAAGGCGAGGTTTATCAGGCGGTGGAATCGCCGCGCGGTGAGATGGGATACTACGTGGTCAGCGACGGCTCGTCGAAACCGTATCGTGTGCACATGCGCTCGGCCTGCCTGGCCAACATGCAGTGTTTGCCAAAAATGTGTGAAGGCAAGTTGATTGCGGACGTAGTGGCCGCGATCGGCAGCATTGACATCGTGCTGGGAGAGATTGACAGATAGGACATTTCGTAATTTTGTAATCGGTAATCTTGTAATTTGGACCCTGAGGCGCTAAGACCACGGGACCCGAGGAACTAAGAGTCCGGACGAAGAAGTTCGCCGTTCGGGTTGTGAGGCTTTACAACTCACTTCCTTATCGAGGTGCAGCGCAGGTTCTTGGGAAGTAACTTTTGCGATGCGGAACTTCGGTCGCTGCAAATTACCGAGCCTCATGCCGAGCGAGGTCGCGGGCAGAGTGGATTTCGAAGATCGGTATCGTAGTCGAAGAGGCTGACGAAGTAGTGTTTTGGCTAGAAATGCTTCCGGATTGCGAGATTGTTGCAGAGTCGAAATTGGCAGAACTGCTGAAAGAGGCGCACGAATTGAGTGCAGTGTTCACCGCCTCGCAACGGACAGCACGAAACCGATGAGCAGTTAAATTACAAAATTACCCGATTACAAAATTACCAAATCCGATGAAATTTTCTGACCAATTCGAACGGCGCTTCACAGAAATGCTGACGCACTATCCGACGAAACGCTCCGTGCTCGTCCCAACCCTGCTTTATGCCCAGGACGAAGTGGGTTTTCTCTCCGAGGAAGTCATCGCGGAAATTGCCGGGCGGCTCGAATTGACCGAACTCGACGTGCGAAACGTGATCAGCTACTACTCTATGCTGACCACCAAGCCGCGCGGAAAATATAACGTGCAGGTGTGCCGAAATATTTCCTGCCTGCTGCGCGGGGCGGACGAACTGATTGAGCACTGCGAGAAGAAACTCGGGATTGGGCATAAAGGAACCACTCCCGATGGCCTGTTCTCGTTTGAGCATGTTGAGTGCATCGGCGCATGCAGTTGGGCGCCGGCGGCGCAGGTCAATTACGATTTTCACGAGAACCTCACTGCTGAGAAGATGGACCAGATAATCGAAGATTATCGGGGGAAGGGAGCATAGCTATATTTTGTAATTTGGTAATCGGGTAATTTGGTAATTGAAACCGGGAACATCCGACTTTGTTGATCGGCCGAGATCTTAATTTACCCAATTACAAAATTACCCAATTACCCAATCACAAAATGGCTTTTCTTGTTTCCCATCCCGACGAGGTAAAGGTCGTCTCTAAGCGCTTTGGACAAGGCGCGACCAACATCGACCGCTATCTCGAACTTGACGGTTACAAGGCCGTGCGCAAGGCGCTCGGCATGCAACCGGACGCAATCGTTAACGAGGTCAAGAACTCGGGATTGCGAGGGCGCGGCGGTGCCGGATTCAACACCGGACTGAAGTGGTCGTTCGTTCCCAAAACGTCGGCAAAACCGAAATACATCTTGTGCAACGGTGACGAGAGCGAACCGGGCACGTGCAAAGACCGGTTGATCTTCGAGCATGATCCTCACTCTGTAATCGAAGGCGTGATGATAGCCGGCCTGGCAGTGGGCGCGCAGTCAGGTTACATCTACATTCGTGGCGAGTATCGCTACCTGCTTGACATCATGCAGAAGGCGATTGCCGACGCTTATGCGAAGGGCTTTCTGGGCAAAAACATTTTTGGTAGTGGATACGACTTCGATGTTTACTGGCATGGGGGCGCGGGAGCTTACGAGGTCGGCGAAGAATCAGCGCTGATGGAATCACTCGAAGGCAAGCGCGGGGTGCCCCGCATTCGCCCTCCGTTTCCCGCCGTGGTCGGACTGTGGGGAGGCCCGACCGTAATCAATAACGCTGAGACTCTCGCCAGCGTGCCTCCTATTATTCTTGGCGGAGCAGAGTGGTTTGCGAAACTGGGCACACCGAAGAATGGCGGAACGCGCCTTTTCTGCCTCAGTGGACACGTAAACAAGCCCGGCGTTTACGAGCTGCCGATGGGATACAACTTAAAGAAGATGATTTACGACGTTGGTGGCGGTATTCCGAATGGGCGCAAACTGAAGGCTGTCGTGCCCGGCGGCTCGAGCTGCCCGTTACTGACCGCCGACGAAATCGATCTCGCCATGGATTTCGACACGCTGATGAAAGCGGAAAGCATGCTGGGATCCGGCGGGGTTGTCATTGTCGACGACACCACCTGCATGGTGAAATTCGCCCTGCGCATCATGAAGTTCTATAAGCATGAAAGCTGTGGATGGTGTATTCCGTGCCGCGAAGGAACGGACTGGCTGGAGAAGACGCTGACTCGTTTCCATTCCGGCGGCGGCATTAAGAAGGACATTGATAATATTCAATACTTGTCGGAGAACATGCTGGGCCGGACTTTCTGCCCGCTGGGGGATGCCGCCGCTCTGCCGACGATTTCGATTGTTAAGAAATTTCGCAAAGAATTTGAAGATCACCTAGAAGGCCGGCCTTGTCCTTTCGAAAAGGCGGGCGCAGTAGAGCGACTACCAGTTTTTGCATAGATCCTTCGTGTACCTTCGTGTCCTTCGTAGTAAAAGAACGAAGATTAAACCACCAAGGGCACGAAGGAAAGCTGAATATCTTAATGGCTGAAGGCCCCCAACTCGTAAACATCACCGTCGACGGCAAACCCGTTTCTGCTCCGGCTGGGACGCTTCTCATTGAAGCCTGCAAGACCGTCGGCATTGAAGTGCCGTCGTTCTGCTATTACCCGAATTTGTCGTTGCAGGGCGCGTGCCGCATGTGTCTGGTTCGGGTCGAGAAGATGCCCAAGCTGCAGACTGCCTGCACCACGGGAATCACCGAAGGCATGATCGTCATCACCGATAGTGACGAGATCCACCAGGCGCGCAAGAGCATGGTCGAGATGTTGCTCGGAAATCATCCGCTGGATTGCCCGGTGTGCGACGCCGGTGGCGAGTGCGAACTGCAGGACATGACCTTCTCCTATGGCGCAGCTGAGTCGAAATACATCGATCTAAAGACTCACCGTGACGAGCAGCAGTGGTCGCCAGTGGTTTATTTCGATCGTCCACGATGCATTCTGTGCTATCGCTGCGTACGTGTTTGCGGCGAGGCGATGGATGTTTGGGCGCTCGGTGTCGATAACCGGGCCGTCAGCTCGACCATCGTACCCAACCAGAAAGATCATCTCGAATGCGAAGAATGCGGAATGTGCATCGACATTTGCCCGGTGGGTGCACTGACTTCCGGCGCCTATCGCTATAAGACGCGCCCGTGGGAGATGACGCACGTAGGCACAACCTGCACTCACTGCGCCGATGGATGCAAGACTACTCTGGGCGTACGACGCTCTGACACGGGGATGGAGATTGTTCGCGGCGACAATCGCGACAAGAGCGGGATTAACGGAGATTTTCTCTGCATCAAGGGACGTTATGGGTTTGACTTCGCACACCATGAAGACCGGCTGACTCAGCCTCTGGTACGCAAGAATGGCCGTCTGGTTCCCGCAACCTGGGAAGAAGCGTTCGAAGTGGTTGGGAAAAAGTTCAAAGAGATTCTTGATCGAGAAGGTGGGCGGGCGATCGGAGTGATAGGTTCGACCCGGACTACCAACGAAGAAAACTATCTGCTGCAGAAATTCGCGCGTGTGGTGCTGGGGACAAACAACATCGACCACCATCGGACTGCGGATCTGCCGGCGTTCGCCGGCGCTGTTCACGGAGAACCAAACTCCACCGCTTCCATGCGCGACGTTTACAACGCCCCCGCGATTCTGCTCATTGGCAACGATCCGACTGAAGAACATCCATTGCTGGCGTGGCAAATTCGAAACAATGTTCGGCTGCATAATGCGCGGCTGTACGTCGTCAATACTCATCCGATCAAGCTGCAGCGGCAGGCGACCTCGTTCACGCAAATTCCCGCGGAAACATACAACAGTTTCGCCGCATTTCTATCCAGCGGAGCTGCGAGTGCCGACAAGCTCTTGCCTTGGGGAGAATTGACCGAGTTGCGCAAGAAGCTTTTGGCAGAACAGAACCTGGTAATCATTTTTGGCTCAGAAGTTGCCGCTGCAGCGATTTCTTCGCTCGCGAAATTCGCTGCCAGCGTTCCTGGCGCCAAACTTGTCTGCCTGGCCGATTACGCGAACTCCCGTGGCGCGGCGGATATGGGGCTTTACCCCGATCTCCTGCCCGGCTACTTCCCTGTTTCCCAAGTCAGCAAGCAGTATGGCGAATGGGGCACGGTTCCTTCGCAGCCTGGGTTGAGCATTCCGCAAATGTTCGACGCCGCAAAATCCGGCAGCTTGAAAGCACTGTACGTGATCGGAGCGAATCCATTGGCTCGGCTGGATGTTGGGCCGGCTACGCTGAAGAACACATTCGTCGTCGTGCAGGAGATGTTCCTGACTGAAACCGCCAGCCTTGCTGACGTGGTGCTGCCCGCAGCCAACGCCTACGAAAAATCCGGCTCCTTCACCAATACCTGCGGCGATATTCAGCTGCTCAAAAAAGCCGGCGAGATCGCTAGCACCAAATCGGATTTTGAGATGATTGTCCGCATCGCCGATGCAATGGGATTCGATGTTCACAAACTGGTTCCCTTCGGAAGCGGCGTGCGCTCCGACATGGGTCAGTCTCGCGGGGCACAGTCCGGCGAGGCCGACCAGCACGCCGTCTGGCTGGAGACTCACGGGCTTGAGCCGAAGACAAATCCGTTCGATCCTATGGCCACGCTCGATGAAATTCAGCGGCTAGTGCCTGGCTACGACGTATCAAGAATGGAATTGATCGCTGGCAACGATCAGCACACTTCCATCGAAGCGATGGGACCGGGCGCGAAACAGGAGCCGAGTGAAATCGTTCCCGCAAAGAACAATCTGTTTACGTCCGGAACATTAGGGCGGTATTCGAACACATTGAATTCCGTCATTGAGAACAAGAATCCTGAGCCGGCGGAAGTGCCGGCAGACTGAAGGCATTTGGTAATTGGGTAATTTTGTAATTGGGTAATTTGAAAACGCGCTTTATGCGCGTCCAAGGATTTTCAATTACTCAATTACCAAATTTTCAAATTACAAACTTTCTTGGGCATACTCACCTTCATCATCGTTTCGGTCATTAAGATTGCGCTGGTGATCTTCGTTCTGCTCACCGCGGTCGCGTATACCGTTTGGCTCGAGCGCAAAGTTGTCGGGCACATGCAGAACCGCTGGGGACCCACGCGGGTCGGGCCATTCGGGCTGCTGCAGCCGGCGGCCGATGGGATCAAATTCTTATTCAAAGAAGACCTGACTCCGCCACACGTATACCGGCCGCTTTACATTGCTGCGCCCATGATCGCGGTGATCTTTGCTATCACCTCGATTGCGGTGATTCCGTTCGGCAACTGGATTAACCTGGGCCCTATCTACACTCCGCTGCAGATCACGGACGTCAACATTGGGCTGCTGATCGTGCTTGGCATTACCTCACTCGGCGTGTATGGAGTGGCCTTGTCCGGCTGGTCGTCGAACAGCAAATATTCGCTGTTAGGCGGTTTGCGGGCCAGCGCGCAAATGGTCAGCTACGAAATCGCGCTCGGGCTTTCGCTGGTCGGCGTGCTGATTCTCGCCGGGACGTTCAGCCTGCGGGGAATCGTAGACGCGCAAGCCGGCCATTCCTGGGGATTCATCCCCAACTGGTTTATTTTCCGTGGCGGGCAGATCGTCGCCTTTTTCATTTATTTGACCGCGGCATATGCCGAAACCAATCGAATTCCATTCGATCTACCCGAGGCCGAGACGGAACTGGTTGCGGGATATCATACCGAATACAGCTCCATGAAATTTGCCATGTTCTTTATGGCGGAATACGCCAACATGATCACGGTTGCATGCATCGCGTCATTGATGTTCCTGGGCGGATGGCGCGGGCCGGTATTCGGTCCCTACTGGCTGCAGGAACTTCTGCCCGTGTTCTGGTTCCTGCTGCGCGTGGTTGCGTTTCTGTTTGTCTATATTTGGGTGCGCGGTACGTTGCCGCGTTTTCGTTATGACCAACTGATGGCCTTCGGATGGAAGTTTTTGTTGCCGCTGGCGATTGCGAATCTGGTGATTACAGCGTTAGTGGTGGCGGTGACATAGCAGATTGTGAAATTGGGAAATTTCGTAATTGGGTAATTGAGAACCAAAAACCTGACGGAACGGGGTTGTTGTGGTTCTTCAATTACTCAATTACAAAATTACCCAATTTCTTCAATGTTGCATTTAGTCCTATTCTCGGTGTTCGGGATCATCTGCGTCGGCGCAGCAGTGAACCTGCTCGTCCAGCGGCATCCGATCAACAGCGCGCTGTCCCTGGTCGTCGTCATGGGCTCGTTGGCGGTCGAGTATCTACTGCTCGGCGCGGAGTTTGTTGCAGCCGTACAGATAATCGTCTACGCCGGAGCAATCATGGTGCTGTTTGTCTTCGTCATCATGTTGCTGAACGCCGGCGAGGAAGAGGAGACGCAAGGCAGCCACGTTGCAACCCTGATCGGAATTCCTGGCATGTTGAGCGTGACCGTGCTTATCTGCTGGGGGCTGCTGCGCAGCGATCAGGGCAAAGTAGCTCTAGGAGTTACGCCTGACGCCACACAAGCTTTCGGCAATCCCAGCACGATCGCGCAGTTGCTGTTTCATGATTTCCTGTTGCCGTTCGAGGTCACATCGATTCTGGTGTTGATCGCAATCATGGGAGCCGTGGTGCTTGCCGCGCGCCCCGAATCCGCTCAAGAAAAAAAGAAGGAGGCCTGAGTGGTCCCGCTCTCGCTCTACCTCGTGCTCAGCGCGATTTTGTTCGCCTGCGGAGTCACCGGATTCTTGATCAAGCGCAACATCATCACGATTTTCATGTCGATTGAGCTGATGCTCAACGGCGTGAATCTCTCCTTCGTTGCCTTTGCCGCTAGATGGCAGAACCTCAGCGGGCAAGTGTTCGTCTTTTTCGTGATGGTGGTTGCTGCGGCCGAAGCGGCAGTAGGACTGGCCATCATCATCGCCGTTTACCGAACGCGCGGGACTCTGAATATCGATCAGGTAAATCTGCTCAAACTATGACGCCCGACCTCCATCTCTGGCTGATTCCGTTGCTTCCGCTGGCCGGAGCCGCGATCAACGGCCTGTTCGGTAAGCGTTTCTCGCGCGGGCTGGTCACGGCCGTGGCGCTGACCTTTTGTGGCGCCGCGTTCGTGATGGCGTTGTGGGTTGCGGCGCAGTTCTCTTCCTTGTCTCTGCCATACAACGATTCCCATGCAATCAGTTGGATTCGCTCAGGCGATTTCCAGGTCAATTATTCCTTTGCCCTCGACCAGCTTTCGCTCGTCATGCTGCTGGTCGTGACCGACGTCGGGTTTCTTATCCATATTTATTCAGTCGGATACATGTGGACCGAAGGCGGCTTCTACCGCTTCTTCTCGTACTTAAACCTTTTCATGTTTTTCATGCTGACGCTGGTGCTCGCCAGCAATTACCTACTGATGTTTATCGGCTGGGAGGGCGTCGGGCTGGCGTCATATCTGCTGATTGGGTTCTGGTTCACTCGGGATTCTGCCGCGGCCGCCGGCAAGAAAGCATTCATCGTTAACCGCATTGGCGACTTCGGATTTTTGATCGCGCTGTTCTTGATGATCAACCATTTCCGCTCGCTGGATTTTCAGACGGTGTTCGACGCCGCGAAGCCATACGCAGCGGAAACCAGCGGAATTGGATTTCTCACCGCAATCGCACTTCTGCTCATGGTTGGCGCTTGCGGAAAATCCGCACAAATTCCGTTATACGTCTGGCTGCCGGATGCCATGGAAGGCCCCACGCCTGTATCGGCATTGATTCACGCAGCAACCATGGTCACCGCCGGCGTTTATATGGTCGCGCGTTCGCACGTGATCTTCGAGCACGCCCCCAGCGCGATGATGGTGGTGGCAATCATCGGTACCCTCACTGCATTTTTCGCAGCCACCATTGGCATTGCCCAGACCGACATCAAGAAGGTCCTCGCCTACTCGACGGTCTCGCAGCTCGGCTACATGTTTATGGCTTGCGGCGTCGGCGCGTTTTCGGCGGGAATTTTCCACCTGATGACCCATGCGTTCTTTAAAGGCCTGCTCTTTCTCGCGGCAGGTTCGGTCATTCACGCCGTAGGCGGTGAACAGGACATGCGCAAGATGGGCGGCCTGTGGAAGAAGATCCCGTGGACCTGGATCACCATGCTGATCGCCACCTGCGCAATTGCCGGAATCCCGTTCCTTTCCGGGTTTTATAGCAAAGACGAAATTTTGTGGCGCGCATACCAGATGAACTGGGTGTACTGGCTGGTCGGCGTGACTACGGCCTTCATGACCTCGTTCTATATGTTCCGGCTGATGTTCATGACGTTTGCGGGTGAATATCGCGGAACGGCGGAATCGCACGAGCACGGGGATCACGCAGGTGCGTCGCATGCTGGAGCGCCCACGCCACACGGTCACGGGCACGGCGGCATTCACGAAAGCCCGTGGGTAATGCTCGGCCCGTTGGTTGTTCTTGCTCTTCTTTCAATCTGCGGCGGTTGGATTGGGGCGCACCGGATCGAGCAGTTCCTTTCGCCCGCGACTGGATCGGTACAGACGGTTACCGAGTCATCGGCTGCAGCCGAATCCGCGTCACAGCCAGCAGCTTCATCTCCGGCCGAGGAAAGCGGGCGCGAAACCCTGCTGACGGGAGTCTCCGTGGCTGCGGGCCTGCTTGGTTTGCTCCTGGCGTGGCTTCTGTACTCCCGCATGCCCGGGCTTCCCGACCGAATCGCGGCTTCAGCCCAAGGTTTGTACAGTGCAGTAGCGAACAAGTATTGGATCGATGAACTCTACGCCGCAATTTTGGTCAAGCCTTTGATAGGGATCTCACGAGTGGTTTTTTGGCGCACCGTCGATCAAGGCCTGATTGATGGAACGCTCCACGCAAGCGCCGACAGCGCGCGCGAACTGTCCGATGAAGTACGGCACATGCAGTCTGGCAACCTGCGCTCCTATGCCGGATGGATCGCCATCGGAGCAACGGCAGTGATCGCGTACATGGTGTGGGTGGGCACAAAGTAATGACGAACGGACTCGACGCCGTGATTCTGACGCTGGTCACATTCGTCCCCGCCGCGGGGGCAGTACTGCTGCTGGTTTTCCCGCGCCGCGACCGTGACATTCGTCTGTTCGCCCTGGTGATTTCGCTACTCAGTTTTGTTTTGTCGTTGCACCTGCCGGCGCACTTTCGCCGCGAACAGCCCGGGTTTCAGTTCGAGCAGAACTACTCGTGGATTTCGACTCCCAACATTCACTACCACCTGGGGATCGACGGCATTTCCATGTGGCTGGTGCTGCTCACCACTTTTCTCACACCGCTGTGCGTTCTGATTTCCTGGAAGTCGATTCACGAGCGAGTAAAAGAATTTTTCATCATTCTTTTGGTGCTTGAAACCGGACTGATTGGCGTGTTCGTTGCGCTCGATCTTTTCCTCTTCTATTTCTTCTGGGAAGCAACTCTGATTCCGATGGCGCTTCTGATTGGAGTTTACGGGCACGAACGTCGAATCTACGCAGCCGTCAAGTTTTTCCTGTACACGATGGTCGCATCAATGTTCATGCTGGCGGGGATTCTGTGGCTCTACGCTAAGACCGGCAGCTTTGATTTTGTGACCATTCAAGCCGCAATCCGCAGCGGCGGAGTCGAAGGCTTTTCTGGAGCGGCACAATGGCTGTTCCTGGGATTCTTTATCGCGTTCGCGGTGAAAGTCCCGCTCTTTCCATTCCACACCTGGCTGCCTGATGCCCACGTGGAAGCCCCTACCGCAGGGTCCGTTCTGCTGGCGGGCGTCCTCCTGAAGATGGGTACCTACGGAATGCTGCGTTTCAATCTTGGACTCTTCCCTGAGCAATCGCGATCCAACGCAGACTGGATCGCCGTTCTGGCGCTGATTGGGATCGTTTACGGCGCGTTGGTGGCGATGGTGCAGCCGAACATGAAAAAGCTGATCGCGTATTCCTCGATCAGCCACTTGGGGTTTGTAGTGTTGGGAATCTTCAGCTTCACGCAAGCCGGGCTGAACGGCGCGGTGTTCGTGATGTTGGCGCACGGTGTTTCGACCGGAGCGCTCTTCATGCTCGCCGGAATTCTTTATGAGCGGCGGCACACTTACGAAATCTCCGAATTCGGCGGCCTGGCTACACCTATGCCGAAATACTCCACTTTCTTTCTATTCGTCGTTCTCGCATCGGTGGGATTACCGTTACTGAATGGCTTTATCGGCGAGTTCCTGGTCCTGAGCGGTGCCTTCCAGGCAAAGATGTGGTGGGGAGTGGTGGGCGCGACTGGCGTGATCTGGAGCGCGTGCTATCTGCTGTGGATGTACCAGCGCGTTTTCTTCGGGAGCCGCTTGCACGATGAGAACAAGCACCTATCTGACTTGAACCTGCGGGAGCGGGTAGCACTCTGGCCCGCGGCAGTAATGGCGCTGGTGATGGGCGTTGCTCCCTTGCTCTGGCTTAATGTCATCGATCCCGCCGTGCACAATGCGCTCGTTCCGTTCGCACAATTTGCCGGCGGGCTGGTGGTGCGATGACGCTTCTCCTCCAAGCTGTGCCCTGCCTTCCGCAGGGCATAGATTACATCCGCATCCTGCCGGAGATCGTGCTATCGATTTTCGGCATGCTGGTTATGCTGCTTGATCCCGTCCTGGACGAGCGGCGTAGCCAACGCACCTTGGGCGGAATAGCACTCATCGGCGCAATTGCAGCGCTCGCGGCAACCGTGCTCCAGGGACAACAGCAGTACTGGGGCTTCGGGTTCTGGAACATGGTGAAGGTCGATGCCTTCAGCGTCTTCTTTCACTTCATCGTCGCTGCGGTCACCATCGTCGTCATCCTCAGTTCGTATGAATACATGGAAGTGCAGCAGATTCGCGCCGGGGAATACTACGGATTGGTCCTATTTGGTGCGGTCGGTATGGCTCTGATGTCGTCGGCGATGGAGCTGGTGCTGATCTTCATCGCGCTGGAAATTTCGTCCATCGCGACGTACATCCTTGCCGGATTCCGGCGCAAGTCAGCGATCAGCAGTGAATCGTCGGTCAAATACTTTCTGCTGGGATCATTTGCCACTGCATTTTTTCTCTACGGCGTCGCGCTGATGTTCGGCGCAACTGGATCGACCAGCATTGCAAGAATCGGCGAGGCGCTACGGCCATATTCCGCCGGCCACTCCGGGCCAATTCTTGCGTATCTCGGCATCGCATTGATGTTTGTGGGACTTGGCTTCAAAGTTGCCGCGGCACCGTTCCATGTCTGGACGCCGGATGTATATGAAGGCGCGCCGTCGCCGGTTGTGGGATTCATGTCCACTGCGCCGAAAGCGGCTGTGTTCGCGGTGCTGCTCCGAATCATGTTCGAGGCGAATACTCCGGAGCCGGCTCGTGTCTGGCTGATCTGGGTAGCGGCCGCGCTTTCAATGACGATTGGAAACATCGCGGCCCTCGTCCAGGACAACGTCAAGCGGCTGCTGGCGTATTCATCCATCGCCCACGCTGGATATTTGCTGATCGCATTCGCCAGCGCACCTGCGAACGGAATTCCCGCGGCGATGTTCTATGCGGCGTCTTATGCCGCGATGAATGTCGGCGCCTTCGCGGTAGTTGGGCATTTTGCCAGCGCAGGAGAACGCTACGTCAGCCTCGAAGACTATTCCGGACTCGGAAAGCGGTCGCCGATCCTGGCTGGCATTCTCACAATATTTTTGTTGTCGCTGATTGGAATTCCAGCCACTGGCGGCTTCTTCGCGAAGCTTTACGTCTTCACTGCTGCATTGCAGAGTGGGCCAATGCAAGCCAACCACCCCCTGGTTGGCTTGGTCATCATCGGCGTGATCAACAGCGGGATCGCCTCTTATTACTATTTGCGGCTGATCGTCTTCATGTACATGCGGGAAGCGCGCGAGGATGCTCCGGTCACACCAATTCCGGTGGGGCTTGGGTTAGCGCTGGGGTTGAGCCTGGCAGTAACCATCTATCTCGGTGTTCTTCCCAATCGAGTGCTGGAGTACGCCGGGCGCTCGGTTGATCTGCTGCGCTGATGGAAGCTATAAGGGGTAACACGCTTGCCTTGAGAAATCATTTTCTCCTTTAATTTGAATATCGTTACCGTCCCGATGAAACTCCCGACACTTGCGTTGTTGACAGTGTTCAGCGCACTCCGTGCACTAGGAAGCACTCCTGCCGAAAACCACGATGTCCGAGTGCAGAACAGTGGCAACCCGCGCCCCAAACTGATTTTTGCTTGCGATAAACCGACCAGTGGCCTCGATGCTCTCTTCACACCCGACCTGATTGCCGACCTGAAAGAACTCAAAGCTGGCGTTGCGCTGTCAACCTCGGATTTCACCCCCGAACGCGCCAAGCTCGTGCGCAAACTAAACGCAGCCGGCATTCCGATGACAGCCTGGCTGGTGTTGCCGGCGGACGAGGGCTATTACGTCAACGCCAGCAACGCCGCACAGACGGCGGCTCGTTTCAAACAGTTTGATCAATGGACAACCGATAACAGCCTGCGCTGGGCCGCGCTCGGCCTGGATATCGAGCCGACGCTGACGGATTTCGCGAAACTCGCAGGCAACAAGGGGCGACTGCTGGCGCTGATGCTGCGCCGTGGTTTCGATTCAAGCCGGGTCCGGCTCCCGCACGAAGCCTACGCCGCCCTTATTGAGCAGATGCAGGGGCGAGGCTATTACGTGCAAACATACCAGCTTCAATTCATTGCCGACGAACGTAGGGCGCACACAACATTGCTTGAGAGATTGTTTGGCATTGTGGATGTGCGCGGCAATGAGGAGCTGTTGATGCTTTATACAAGTTTCACTCACGCCGCCGGCGCAGGCATTATTTGGGAGTATGGCCCGGATGCCCAGGCAATCGCAATTGGCAGCACTGCAGCCAGCGGCGATCCGTCTGCGGATGCTAAATTCCCGCCGCTGAACTGGGATGAGTTTCTCCGCGACGCAATCGTGGCCCACAGCTTCTCAGAACCGGTGGGTATCTACAGCCTTGATGGCTGTGTGCGTCAAGGGTTCATAAGCAGACTGAAGACCGTGGACTGGAACCAGCCGATGATCATTCCCGGCGCTTCGGTGGCGAAAGCCGCAAAATTTCGTAGGGTTGTTTTTGCTGTTCTCTGGGTTAGCTCTCACTTGATCTATTTAGTCGCAGGCTTTCTGCTCGCAACTGCGCTGTTGGTTCGTGCAATCGTGAGGCGGCGCCGGCAAAAACGAGCCGCGGTCGAAGAGCGGCGGCCGCATTTTTCGCAAGAAGTCTAATTTCCTACCTTCACCGTCGGCATCTCCGCGCTCACCAGTTTGATCTTTGGCTCGCCGCCCAGCACAGCCATGATTTCTTTCATAACGCGGTCGTCCGTCTCGCTGGCCTTCCCGAGTTCCACAGGAAAGCGGACTATGGCTTCAATTCCCGACCCAGTGTAGCGCATGTGGACCTTCGGTCGAAGTTCGGCGGAAGAGACTGAGTTGAAATTTCTTTCCATATTCTGCCGCTGCGCTTCGATGCTTTCGCGATACTCCTCGAGCGCTTTATCTAAGGCTTGCGTGATTCGTTGTTTGGCGCTGGCGTAATCGGTCTCAGCCGCAAGCGTCAACTTCACTTCATGCCATATGAAATTCGTTCCCGGTATTTGCTTGAACACTCCGGCCGTCGGCTGAAAGACAATCGAATTTGAAAATGCGACCACCCGCCCCGTGGGCTGCATATCTCCGGCGCCGCCGAGTTCCATGATGTGCATGCGAACCAGTCCTATATCGACAACTTCGCCGGTCACATCTCCAATCTGCACGCGATCACCCACGCGAATGCCGTATTTCCCAATGAGAAAGAAATAAGCAACGACGGAAACGATCACGTTCTGTAATGCGACAGCTACCCCAGCCGTAATCAGCCCGGCAAAAGTGACAGCCGAGCCGAGTTGAGTGGCAAAGGTCAGGAGAATGATCAGCCCGATCGCCACCCACATAACTACCCGCCGCAGTAGAAGGAACTGGTAGCGGCGGCGCGCATCATGAACATAGCGGAAAGTCGTTTTGCGCCAGATTTCCCCAACCCCGAAAACTGCTGCAACCAGTATCAGCAGTACACCGAGTCGCAGCAGCAACTGCCTTAACTCGTCCCGGGCCTCCTGCTTGACCGCATCATGCCAGTTGCTCAACGTCCGCTGATAAATGTCCAACAGAACATTGATTTTGCTCAGCGGCAGAAGCTGCGCTGAGGTCTGCTTAAATTGTGCGGTCAAGGCGTCGAGCTGCTGTCTTTGCTGAGCAAGTTGAGCGGGAGTGGCGGTGTCAGCGGCGGCGAAGACCTGGTCACCCTGCTGCATCAGCGTGCGCATGGAGTCTAAAAGCGGTTTTCGAAGCTCCTTAGCGTTTTGTCGCAAGTCTCCGGTTGCCGAGATCTGATCTTTTAAAGTCCGGCTTTTGCCGGAAAGGTTGAGCAAGTCGGAAGCCAGGCCCCAAATGCCGGTGGGCTGCGGCTTCTTTGCTACCGCGGTTGTCGTGGTTGCCGCCGGTTCCGCGGCGGTTTCGGTCTGGCTGGCACCCGCAGGGTGGCTCAGAGATGCAGGCACTGAGCGCGCAAGCTCCTCAACTTGCGCCCGTAATCCGACTCCGCCGCCGGAACTGTTGCTGGTGCTCACGAACTCAACCATGCTCTGAAGAGCGTCGCGCCGGGCCTGAATCAGTCCCACTTCGCTTTCAAGCTCGGCTACCTGCGCCTCGAGCATTCTTCTCTTTGCTGGGGACGCGGTGGCCAGCTGGGCGCGCGTCGACTGCAGCTCTGATTGGGTGTCCTGAAGCTGCTGATCGACCTTCTGAGCTGCCTCGACCAGGTGCTGGTATTGGTCCGGCGACGCGGATTGGGCGGGTTGCTGTGCCCGCTTCTTTGCCAACACTTGCGCCTGCGAACGCGCGTAGTCGAAGGCAAGCTGCACCACCTGATCGGCTACCCGATGGTTCTCCTGATAAAAAGTCAGATCCGAGGGCTGCGTTGCCAACTGCTGTTCGACCGCAAGCTCGCGATACCAGGAAATTGTGTGGCTGAGGAAGCGAATGATCTGCGCAGGGTCCTGCGCAACCGAAGATGAACCGGAAATCGTAACGCCACTGTTCTGGCTCGAACCGTAGAGCGAAAGGAGGACAGCCGTGAACAGCAGCGTGATCTTGTGGCGGCAGACTCTCATGGTCAAAGAAGAACCTCGCCCTGCGGCGAAACACTCAGTTTAACTCGCTCGAATGGATCTTGCGGCGCTGGAGGGGCACCTCGTTGTGAGCCCGCGAATGGCCACGATTCCAGCTCTGTTAAATGCCGCTCAAATTACCCAACTGTTAACCTTTGGTTCATCGTCCTTTAACCATCCCGGCCTTTAAATCAAACGTAAGACAGACTGCACAGAGGAGATCAACTTGAAAAGGTACTTCCCTGTTTTAGCGCTGCTTTTGGTAGCAATTCCTGCGGGGGCGCAAACGAAGCTAAACGCCGCCGGCGCTACATTCCCTTATCCCATCTATTCCAAGTGGTTTAACGAGTATCACCAGCAGCACCCGGAAATTGAGATCAACTATCAATCGATCGGCAGCGGAGGCGGCATTGCCCAATTGAAGGCGGGCACTGTCGATTTCGGCGCAAGTGACATGCCCTTGAAAGACGACGCGGTGAAACAGATGCCTATGCCCATCCTTCAACTCCCAACCGTGTTGGGATCGATCGTCCCCGCGTATAACATTCCGGGGGTGAAAGATGAACTGAAGTTCACTCCGCAGATCATCGCTGGCATCTATCTGAACGAGATCACCAACTGGAACGATAAGGCCATTGCCGCGGCGAACCCCGGCGTCAAGCTTCCCTCCACGTCGATTGTCGTCATACACCGTTCAGACGGCAGCGGCACCACCTTCGTTTTCACCGATTACCTTTCCAAGATCAGTTCGGAGTGGAAATCGAGAGTGGGCAGCAGCACCTCGGTAAGCTGGCCGGTGGGGCTAGGCGCGAAGGGAAATGAAGGCGTGGCTGGAATGATCCGCCAGATGGAAGGCGGCTTCGGCTACGTGGAATTGATTTATGCCCTGCAGAACAAAATCACCTACGGGCCAGTACAAAACGCCTCGGGGAATTTCATCAAAGCCAGCCTTGAGTCGACGACCGCGGCAGCCGCCGGAGCAAAGATGATGGGTGAGGACTTCCGGGTTTCCATTACTAACGCGCCCGGCAAGGATGCGTACCCGATCGCAAGCTTCACTTACCTGTTGATTCCCAAACAATGGAAAGATGGAACCAAACAGAAGGCCACGGCTGGTTTCCTGGACTGGATGCTGAACAACGGCCAGAGCATGGCCACGCAACTGAATTATGCGCCCCTGCCGGACGCAGTCAAGCAAAAGGAGCTTGCGGTGATTAAGGCTATTCAGTAGGGTTTCAGGCCGGGACGGGCCGCCGCCAGCGTGGCCCGTCCCGGAAATGCGATTCATCATCCTTTAATAAATGCATTGCTAAGTTCGAGAGTGGCCAGCGACCCTCTCTCTAGCCGGCAACTCAGGAGCAATGGGCGTAATGGGAGCAGCACCTGAGAGGAGAAACCCATATTGGAACCGCAAGCAACCGGGCGCGCGGTCGGTCCGTTGTCCACCAAGCCCATGGGCACATCCGAATCACCTAAGATCTCGCTTGTGACCACCTCACAGAGAGTCCCGTCCTGGCAGCGGTCCTTCTTCAACACGGATAATGCCTTCCGCGGACTGATGTTGATCGCGGCTCTGGCGATCCTGGGGATAGTCGGGCTGATCATCTCTGAACTGATGCAGCGCTCTGGGATGGCCTGGCACGCATTCGGTTTTCACTTCTTCTTCGGCAGCGAGTGGGACCCGGTTTCCGGAGGGTTTGGGGCGCTACCATTTATTTACGGAACGATAGTTTCATCTCTTGTGGCGCTGGTCATCGCCGTTCCGCTGGCGGTTGCGGTGGCGGTTTTTGTCACGGAGATGTGTCCGAAGCCCTTGCGGAAGCCGATTTCCTATGCCACCGAGCTGCTGGCGGCGATTCCCAGTGTCATTTACGGACTATGGGCCGTGTTCATCCTGGTTCCCCTGCTTCGCGTTTACGTTGATCCCTGGCTGATGAAGTATTTCTCCTGGACTGGTCTATTTGCAGGCCCGGCCTATGGCATCGGCATGCTGGCTGCCGGCGTAGTGATGGCCATCATGATCATCCCGATTATCTCCTCCATCACCCGCGAAGTGCTGGTCGTAGTCCCGCAACCTCAGCGGGAAGCGGCGCTGGCCCTGGGCGCTACCCGCTGGGAAATGATTCGTATGGCCGTCTTGCGCAATGCGCGAGCTGGAATTATGGGCGCTGTGATACTAGGCCTGGGGCGGGCGCTTGGGGAAACCATGGCGGTAACCATGGTGATCGGCAATAATCCCGCGATTGCAAAGTCTCTGTTAGCTCCTGGCTATACCATGGCTAGCGTCATCGCAAACGAGTTCAACGAAGCTACCAGCGACCTTCACCGGAGCGCCCTGATTGAGATCGGCTTGGCGCTATTTCTGCTCACTATCATTGTGAATATTCTCGCGGGGTTGTTGGTCTGGACTGTCACACGAGGTACGCCAGCGAGGACCAATGCCTAAGGGCCAGATCAGCCTTCGTCGCCAACTGACCGACCGCTTCTTCACGGGCTTGGCTGCGGGTCTGTCCGTTATCGTCGTCTGCGCGCTGGTCGCGATTTTGGCCTACCTGGTACTCAGAGGCGCGGGATCTCTGGGCTGGTCGTTCCTGACACAGACTCCCAAGCCGGTTGGAGAAGCCGGCGGAGGAATGGCCAACGCGTTGATTGGTTCCATCATGATTCTGGGCATAGCCAGCATATTCGGAGTGCCGGTTGGAATCGGCGCTGGGGTTTACCTGGCAGAATACGGGCGCAACCGGCTTGGGCAGTTGGTCAGGTTCACTGCCGATGTTTTGAACGGAGTACCGTCCATTGTGATTGGCCTGGTCGCTTACGGCTTGGTGGTCGTACCCCAAAGGCACTTCTCCGCGTTTGCTGGCGGAGTGGCGTTGGCCATCATGATGGTCCCAACGGTAGCCCGCACTACCGAGGAAATGCTTCTGCTGGTACCCCATGCGGTACGGGAAGCAGCTTTTGGTCTGGGTGTACCACAGTGGCGGACGACCATTTCTATAACCATACCCACGGCCCGCGCTGGAATAATCACCGGCGTCATGTTGGCGTTCGCCCGGGTTGCCGGGGAGACGGCGCCCTTGATGTTCACTGCATTCGGAAACCAGTTCTGGAGCTTCAGCGCGAACCAGCCGATTGCAGCATTGCCGCTGCAGATTTTTACCTATGCGATTACCCCTTATGACGACTGGCACCGTCAGGCCTGGGCGGGAGCGCTGATGTTGGTGATGCTGATCGTAGGAACGACCACACTGGTTCGGTTCGTTTTTATGCGCCGTATGCTGGGAGGAGTTCGCTAAATCGTATGGCAACTGCAGTCAACGTCCGCGATCTTAAAGCGTGGTTCGGCAAGGCCGAGGCCCTGCATGGGATCAATATTGCCATTGAATCGAAGCATGCAACCGCAGTTATTGGGCCGTCGGGTTGCGGCAAATCGACTTTCATCCGCTGCTTGAACCGCATGCACGAAACCAATCCCGAAGCCACGGCCGACGGTGAAGTCAAGATCGGCGGCGACGATATTTACGCCATGCCGGCAGTGGATGTGCGTCGGCGCGTAGGCATGGTGTTTCAAAAACCAAACCCTTTCCCGACCATGACAATTTATGACAATGTGGCCGCCGGCCTAAAGCTGAACGGCACACATAAACGCAGAACCCTTGACGAAGCTGTCGAACACTCCCTGCAGAAAGCTGCGCTTTGGGATGAAGTAAAAGATGTGTTGAAGAAGAAATCTGGGGCAAGTCTTTCCGGCGGACAACAGCAGCGGCTTTGCATTGCGCGCGCGCTGGCAGTCAAACCCGAAGTTCTTTTGATGGATGAACCGGCATCGGCCTTAGATCCGATTTCAACGGCTAAGATCGAAGACCTGATTTTTGAGTTGAAGCAGCAACTCACTATCGTTATTGTTACTCATAATATGCAGCAGGCTTCGCGAGTTGCGGAGTTCACCGGCTTTTTCCTGATGGGCCACCTGGTGGAGTTCGACCGGACAGAGAAAATCTTTACCAATCCCTCGGACAAACGCACGGAAGATTACATTACGGGCAGGTTCGGATGACACGCATTCGCTTCCATCAGGAACTCGACGAACTCAAGCATCGCATTCTCGCTATGGCAGGCATGGCGGAGCAGGCGATCGACCTTGCAGTGCAGGCCTATTCTCTGCGCGACCTGGCGCTTTGCAAGCGCGTGCTGGATAACGAGTCTGCAATCAACCGGGCCGAGCGCGAAGTGGATGAGCTCGCGATTGACCTCCTGGCCATGCAGCAGCCCATGGCCGTCGATCTGCGCTTCATCCTCGCCGTCATCAAGATCAACGCTGACCTGGAACGCGTGGGCGATCAGGCGGTCAACATCGCCCAGCGTGTGATGAACATGATCGAGCTTTCACCCACTGATCTGCCGGTCGATATTCCCGCCATGGCTGGGCGTGTCCGCGCCATGGTACGCGACGCGCTGCGCTCGTTCATCGAGGGCGATACTGAACTTGCCAAGCATGTACTCGAAGCCGACGACGAGATTGACCGTATGAACCACGAGGCCTTTGCTGAACTTTCTCGCTGTATGCAAAGCAAGCCAGACAACGCCGCGCAGGCGCTGGATGCACTCTCAATCGCACGAAACTTGGAGCGGGTTGCCGACCATGCCACCAACATTGCGGAAGACGTCATATTCTGGGTTCGAGGCGCCGATGTTCGACATGGAGCGGGGCACAGTTTTGCGGGAAGCTGAAACCGGCTCGCCCCAGCCATTAAACCCGACGATATTCATCCTTGAAGACGACCCGGACATTGCGGGGCTTCTCAAGCACCATTTGCAAGCCGCCGGTTATGGGATCTCGTGGTTCCCCATGAGCGGAGGACTGCTGGACGAGATGTATGCCCGCCGTCCAGCGCTTGTGATCCTCGACATCATGGTTCCAGGGAGCAATGGCCTGGACCTAGCAAAGGCTATTCGCAACAACTCGGCGCTGGCTGGAATTCCAATCATCTTTGTAACCGCTCGTGCCGCTGAGCCGGACCGGCTGCGCGGCTTTGAAATTGGGGCGGACGATTACATTACAAAACCATTCAGTCCCAAGGAAGTAGTCGCGCGGGTCAAGGCTGTGCTGCGCCGGTTTGAGCAGCCCCTGAAAAAAGAAATTGTCCGCGCCGGCGACCTGGTCATTGATACCGCAGCTATGCGGCTTACCGTCAGGAGCGCACCCGTAGTTACTACCGCGACGGAATTCCGGCTGATTGAATTTCTCGCATCCCACCCAGGCCGCGTGTTCACGCGCAAAAGCCTGCTCGACGCCGTCTGGCATGACACCGCATTCGTAACGCCTCGAATTGTAGACGTGTATATTCGCCGTTTACGGGAGAAAATAGAACGTGACCCGGAAAAACCGCGTCACATTCATACCGTACGCGGCGCCGGCTACATGTTCGAGGTCCCTAAGTGAGACAGCGGGTCTTCCTGAAACTGGTCGTTCTGATTATTGCGGTGGTTGGAGTCTCGACCATAGCGCTGGATTTTCTTGTCCGTCGAAGCTGGGAAGATTCGATCTCCTCTGAGCTGCAGCAGAACTTGGAGGACAAAGTAAAGATGTTCGCGGTCCGGGCAGACCGCGAATCCGGCTCAATTCCCTTCCAGCAACTTGCAAAAGAGATCGGCACCGCCGCCCGTGCGCGGGCCACAATTATTGATCGTTCCGGCAAAGTGCTCGCAGATTCCGACGCCAATAGCGCGGAGATGGAAAATCACGCCACTCGGCCCGAGTTCATCGCCGCTCTGCAACACCGGCAAATCGGGAGCAACACACGCACCAGCCACACACTTGGGATCGACTTCCGCTATGTGGCTGCGCCAACCTCCTTTGGGGCTGTCAGGCTGGCATATCCGTTAGCGGCGATTCGGGCGGACGTTTGGCGAGCGCGTAAACAATTGCTGGAGGCATCCGGTACCGCGCTACTGGTGGGATTGATGATTGCCTTGATCGGTGCGGAAAGCGTCAGTCGGCGCTTACGCAAAATGGTCGCGTTCGCGCAGGAGGTTGGGACCGGCAATCTCTCAGCGCGTCTGCCGGAATCCGGGGATGATGAAATAGCGCTGCTGGCGACGTCACTGGACAAGACCGCACGACAGCTGGAAAGCGACTTTCGCCGGCTGGAGAGCGGCCGCCTTCAGCTGGAAACGCTTCTTAACAGCATGGAAGACGCCGTCGTGGCGGTGTCGTCGAGGCGAGAAGTGGTTTGGTTCAATGGCGCGATGAAAAAGCTTGCTGCCACGTCCATCAAAGTAGGAACGCCACTGATTCGGGCGGTCCGCGATCCAGACTTCTTGAGGGTAGTCGATGAGGTTTTGCAGCAGCAGCATGTGGAAAGTGTGAACTTATATTCAGTAACCCCTGGGCGGACGTTTGGGATGACCTCGGCCCCTCTGCCGGACGGCGGCGCTATCTGTGTTCTGCGCGATACCACAGAAGTTGCCCGCGTGGAGCGCACCCGGCGCGATTTCATCGCGAATGTCTCTCACGAACTGCGCACCCCGCTAACTTCATTGCTTGGATATACCGAGACCCTGCTGGATGAATCTCACGAAGCGAAGCAACGCGAGTTCCTCGAAATCATGCGTCGCAATGCGCAGCGCATGAGCCGGCTCACCGAGGACTTACTGACCCTCGCGCGGGTTGAATCTGGCGAATATAAGCTGGAACAAGCACCGGTTTTCGCGCAGGAGTTGCTCAAGGATGCACAGGCCTCATTCGCTGAGCTGGCGCGTGCGAAGGGGACGGCCATTGAAATCACCCACTCGCCCGAAACCCAGGTTCTGGCCGATCGCGACGCCATTCATCAGGTGTTTGCGAACTTATTGGATAATGCGCTGAAGTATGCGTCAGGCGCCAAGAAGATTGAAATCGGCGCAGTTGAGAAACTTGGCCGCCTTGAGTTTTACGTGCATGATTTCGGCCCGGGCATTCCGTCCGAACACCTGCCGCGCTTGTTCGAACGCTTTTATCGGGTTGATAAAGCCCGTTCCCGCGAAGCTGGAGGCACGGGCCTTGGACTCGCCATCGTCAAGCACATTATTTTGAACCACGGCGGCGAGGCGGGGGTGAGCAGCGAACTGGGTCACGGTTCAATCTTCTGGTTCAGGCTGCAGCTTGCCGAAGTGAAGGTCGAGACAGAAGACAGTGCGAGAACAGGATAGCCGTGGGTCGTTGCAGAAAGCGTGAAAATAGTAGTCGAGGGCCAAACCACGGCCACTATGGCCGCGCCCTGGCCCCCGACGTTTGGGAGTTGAGCAACCCAACTATATCACGATAGGTATACAGTTCCTACCACGGTATTTTTTTAAACAGAACTGTCCAATTTGCACCGCTAATCAGTGCACCTTGGCGGTTTTTCTTTTGTGCGCCCTTCACTTGGATGCGTCCGGTGCGATGGTCTTCACTTTGATCGTCTTCGCAGGCACTCCTCCCACTACGTGATACGGTGGCACATCCTTGGATGCAACTCCTATCGATCCCACGATTCCATGCTCGGCGACCCGGACTCCGCTCAGCACAGTGGCGTGATACGTAACCCGAGCTCGCGGTCCGAGCTCCGTTTTGTGATTGGTGATGATCATGCCGTCGTTCAGGTCATGTGAGTGGGTGTAGACGTTCGCGTAGTCGGAAACTGAACTGCCCTCGTGAATGATGAGATCGCCGCGGTCGTCCAGCAGGACATACTTATGGATCGTGCAGTTATCTTCGACGGTCAGGTTGTAGCCGAATGTGACTTCGACTCCGTGAAAGATCTTCACGTTCTTTCCGCAGTGCTTAAAAACGTGCTTGGCCAGCATCGACCTCAAGCGAAATCCCAGCCAGTGATTCAGCCCGGCAGGCGAACGGTCGTACATCATCCAGAACCAGATCAGCGGCTTGCGTTCGGCATACTTAACCGCGTCAACGTCACCGTAATATTCAGGCTCAACCGTCGCATTGCGAGGATCGAGTGAGTAGGTTGCGACCTGCCGTGCGAGTGTGCCGTCAGTTGTATCCGATTCTTTCGCGCCGTAGAGATGATGCAATGCTTCGGTGACGACATCGCTTCGGTGCTCCGGATCGCGATTCGCAAATTCCGAATCAAGTTGATCGATCCATTCAAGAAAAGCTTTTTCTGCGGCGGGTGTGGGAGCAAGCGGTCTGTATTCGTATCGTGGCATGGGGGTTCTCGCTGGGGTCGAGGATGAAAGATAGCACAGCGGGAGGGATGCGGTTATTTTGCCGAGATGGCAACTTCGCCCCCCGAATACTGAATCACCTGATCCGTTGCCCGCGAGGGCTCTAGGCCCGATCCGTGACCTTCTCTTACGAAAGCCACGTTGAACGTTCTGTTCTCCAGCATCCCTGGAAGCGATCCCTTCCGCTCTCCGATAGTCAACTTTTGCTCGGCATCATTCCAATGAATCGGAATGGTCGTGTACTTTCCTTTTTCGTAGTTGTAGGTGTCGCCTTCGTCTTCATAGAGCGTGAAGTCGGCATCGGCCCCAGGATAAATTCGCAACTCGATCGGATCAGCTGTTTTCTGGTTTGAATATTCTTCTGCCGGACCCATCGGCACAATCGATCCCGCGCGGACGTATAACGGCATGCGGTCAAGCGGCGCGGGAACATCAGCGAACTTTCCGCCTTCGACTGTCGCTCCCGTCCAGAAGTCATACCACTTCCCTTTCGGCAAATAGAGATGCCGTTGAGTTGCACCCGGCTCGGTAACTGGACTCACCAGGAACGCCTGGCCATACATGAACTGATCGCCGACGTTCTGCGCGTTCACGTCATCGCGAAAGTCCATAACCAGCGGCCGCATCGGCGTGTAGTTTTCTGACGTCACCTTCCACGCCAACGAATAAATATATGGCAGCAGACGATAACGCAGATTGTCATACTGCGCGAGAATGTTGCTCTCCGGCCCATACGACCACAGCTCGTTTTCGTCCGGGTTATAGCGAGTTCCGTGTACGCGAAAGATCGGCGAGAACGTGCCGAACTGAAACCAGCGCACAAACAACTCACGGAACTTGGGGTCCTTCAGATCACCACCAGAAATGAAGCCGCCGATGTCGGTTGTCCAATACGGAATTCCGGATAAAGCAAAATTCAGCCCTGCGGGGATCTGCCGCTTAAAACTCAACCAATCCGAAAGCACGTCTCCCGACCATGCGGTCACGCCGTAGCGTTGCGATCCGGCGAAGGCCGAGCGCGACAGAATAAAAACACGTTTCTGGTCGGACGCACCACGCTGGCCCTCATAGACAGCTCTGGTGGTTTCCAGGGGAAACACATTCGCGTACCGGTCGCCGCTGCCGGCGAACAGCTTGTGCCCGAGAAGGATATTCTCTTCCTGTCCTTCTGTTTCAGGTTCGGTTGTGTCCAGCCACCATGCATCAACCCCGATTTTGAACAAGGCCTTGTCCATCAAATCCCAGTAATACTTTCGCGCTTCAGGATTAGTGGGATCGTAAACCGCCATTCCCTCCGCGTGGTAAGGAGGCTTCGCAACCTTGGTGCGATCGATAAAAAATCCGCGGCGGTCCATCTCGCCGTACTCTTTCGAACCCGGCTCGAAAAACGGCCAAACGGAAATCATCAAGTGGAAGTGCTGGTCATGAAGCTGGTCGATCATCGCCTTCGGATCGGGATAATTCTTGTTGAACACATGCTCGCCTTTGCGGTTCCACCAGAACCAGTCTTGAACGATGTTGTCCACCGGTAGGTGCAAATCGCGGTACTTCTTCGCCACCGCCAGAATTTCTTCTTGCGATTTGTAACGGTTCTTGCACTGCCAGAATCCGTAAGCCCAACGCCCAAACATAGGAGCAGCGCCCGTCAGTTCGCGATAGCCGGCAATGATTTTGTCGAACTCAGGCCCATAAATAAAGTAGTAGTCGATGGTGTCGGCGACTTCTGAGCTGATGTATAGCGCGTGCACGAACCGATTGTTGAAGCGGGTACGGGAAGTATTGTTCCAGAAGACCCCGTATCCATTCGAAGAAAGCAGCATAGGCACGGCTATATTCGTATTCTCTTGCGAAACATCCACCGACTCGCCGCGATAGTTCCACACTCCGGCCTGATGCTGGCCCAGTCCGTAGAAAGCTTCGTGCGAGCCGTACATCTCCACGACAGTTTCGCCACGATATGTTTTTTCGCCATTCACGTTTTCCGGAGTCATGATGCGTTTGGCATCGCGAAAGAGTTGCTGGCCGGCAGATGAAAATGTAATAGCGCCGGTATCAGACTCAATCACGATCTTCAAAGCTGAAGTGGAAAGGGTCACCTTCTGCTGCTCAGGCGTCTCAAGAAAAGGGGCCGGTGGCCACGAAGTCTTGGTCACCACGTCATGACGGCGCTCCGGAAAAGCGCCAGTCGGAGAATATGCGACGTGAATGAGCGAGTCGGAGCAAATCTGCAGATTCAGTGCCGCGCCCGAACGAAAACTGGCGCGTATGCCATCCGGCTGTTTAGTCACATTGGTGATGGGATCCAGCGGAGTCCATTGCGCAGCAGCCGACACTGACGCGACAAGAAGCAGTGCGCTGACTGCGCAGGAAATACGCATAGTTGTCCTCAAAAGAGAACGAGAATATCACTGATCGTTGCGGAAGGACTGAAAAGCGCCAGCAAGCCGGCTATCGCCAGCGCTTCACCCGTGGCCATAAGTCCGCCAGGGTGCCAAATCTCGAACCTCGGCAGATGAAGACAGGAACCTGCCGCTCTAATGCGTACGGGTTGTCAGCTGACGTCCCGACATATTCAACATGCGTGAACAGCCGCTCGAGAACCTCCTGGCGGTCATCCAGCACGATCAGACAGTTGCCGGAGTAACCACGCGGGCCCCAAATCCAATAACTGCGATCGCCGCTGATGGCCTTGGGAAGGCCGTATTCATGCCCAAAGAAGTCGATGGCGCCTGCCTGGCCGTAGTCCTGGGAAAAAATACCGCAATCGCCACGCTCGGCAGGGCTGAGCCTCCCCCATGCCACTGCTGTCTCCTCGACAATCTCCTTCCAGCCGAACTGGTCTGCGTACCACTGGGGCAGCACCGCTCGCATGTGAGAGTGTTCCATCACCGGCAGCTTGAATGGCAGTTGTTTTATGTAGGCAATGAAGTGGTCGGGAGAGAGGATGGGAACTGGAATCGGTGCGATGTACACGCCACTGGCGAGCAGGATAACGACGAGCGCAGGCTTTAACCACGGACCAACCGGCCCGCTCAGCCAAACCTCGATTGCAATGGCGCCAGCTGCGAACAGCATTGGATAGATAGGTGACAGGTAGTAGCTCTTCCCGTGCAAGGCGAAAAAAATCCCATAACAGACGAGATAGCTCCAACCCAGCGCGCGAAACGCTTTCAACTTTGGCCAAAACAGAAGCGCAAGCAGGCCCACTATCCAGATGGGAGCGGTAAAGGGGCTCACGATCATCACCTGCTGTTGAAAGAACTGCCCTGCGGGAAGCACAACGTCACGGCCTTCGAGACGGATGTTGTGCATCAATTCGAGAAACGGCCAGTGGTAATGAACGTTCCACAGCAGATTGGGAAGGAAGATAAGAAATGCGGCGAGCCCTCCCAGCCAAATCCATTTGCTGAACAGGAATCGCCGGTGCGGCGTCAGGAGCAGACCACAAACAATTGCTGCGAGAAAAAACGCGATCGAGTACTTCTCTTCCAATCCCAAGCCGGCGATCACGCCGAACCACAACCAATAGCGCGGCTGGCTGCGCTTGATTGCCAGGATCGCAAAATAGGCGCAGCCCATCCACAAATTCGGCTCCAGGCAATTGGTCCCAAGGAGGCTTGCATTGGAAAGATATTGCCCCGCAACTACCACGCAAACTGCGCTGAGTATCAATGAATAAAACTTCCCGCCCAGTTCGCGCGCGATCAGGGCGGTTTGTACTACCAATAACGACGATGCCAGAGCCGGAATGAAACGAATCGCGCGTAAAGAATCGCCCAACGCGGCGCGGGACAGGTGAGTCAGGAATGGGATAAGCGGCGGCTGATCCACATACCCCCAGGAAAGATGTTCGCCGCACGACAGGTAATCAAATTCGTCGCGGAAATATCCGTAACGGTTGTTGAAGTAGATGTGGAATAGCAGTTTTGCAACCGCAATGGCCCAGACCACAGCCATTGCTGAGCGAAGCCGCGAATCCTGCCGGTCAGATGCGAATGAGGGGAGAGTGGGTGCGGTAGTCGTGCTCATGTGGATATTTGCTTCGATTGCGGGATACGAAAACGACTCTACAGAAGTTCCGCATTAGGAAATTCCATTCTCAACAACGCATCAATACGGGTTCTCGTCGCCGTAATCCATCTTAAAGAGAGATTCTAAATTCGTGCGCTGCAACAAGTTGTGCACTTCTGCTGGCGAAAGTCTCTTCCCCGGCCGCTGGTCGGCGTCGGCAAAAGACAGAGCGCCGATGGTGAGGACCGCCGAGTCAAGCGACAGCATGCGAGGATCGACCCGCTCGTAGGTGTCAACAATGGTGTGATGACGAACCGCGTAGTAATCGCCCGGCTCTACGGCCAGAGAATAGGCCGGAACGCCTACCAACATGAACGACTCCTCGTCAGATTCAAAATCGGCTTCAAGGAAGAGTCGGTTCGCGTTCAGAGAAGCGAGCGGCTTCAGTATTTCTGCAGTTGTAGTCTCCAGGTCTTTGCGCCCATAAAGCCTGAAGCCAAGAGGGGCTTGCACACCGGCATCGGTGTTAATCATGGCGCGTATGCCGTCGAGCTCGGCTTTGTGCTGCGTAACATAGGCGCGTGACCCAAGGTCCGACTGCTCTTCACCGGAGAAAAAAGCAAAACGAATCGTATGGAGCGGACGAATATTGAGTGCCTTCAGAATCCGGGCGCCATCAAGCACGGCAGCGACTCCCACCCCGTTGTCGTTCGCCCCTTGCGCAGGGTCCCAGGAATCGAAATGCGCCGTAAGCAATACCATTTCACGCGAATCGGAACCCTCTAAATCCGCCACTACATTACGCTCCTGCACCGGGGGCCCAAAGGAATTCTGCACATCGAGTTTAATCTTCACTTCACCGTGTGTAAGCAGCCGGCGAAGAAACGCCGCATCTTCTGCCGCGATGGAAACGACAGGCAGCGGGCCATGCGGATAAAACAGGAAGCCGGAGGTATAAAGCATGCGGTTGGGCTTGTCGGAGACGATCATCATCGCCGCTGCGCCGGCTTCCGCCAACTGTTTCGTAATCAGATAGCGCGTTCCCACGTAGCTGGTGGATAGGCCGTTACTTCCCAGGCTGACCAAAACAGCCGCGCCGCGAACGTTCTTTGGCAACGGCGACTGCCCGTCCGCCGATGCGCCCAGGTCAACCACCGGTACTTGAATCGGACCAGGCGTGCCCGGGCACCAGCCGTAGGAACCAACATAAATGGCGCGCTGTACGGGGCTGACAACCGCGCCGCTTACAGGGCCATGTTGCCATGTAGACGGAAGCTCGTAAGTTTCGAAGTGAGCGTTGTCGAATCCAGCTTCTTTCAGCGTTTTGAGAATCAGCTCGGCTGTGGCGCGGGATTCGGGGCTTCCAGTGATGCGTCCGCCGATCCTGTCAGTAATTGTTTCCAGAAATTTTGGCGCGCCCCCGCCAACCAACGCATAGCCGACAATGCGCGCAAGATCATCTTCGCTAATACCCGAGGCAGTTTGAGAAGACTGACCTGCCGCGACTAGACACGACAGACACGCCAAAGCTACGTGAATGAAAACCCGCATGTGGGCTCCTGAAGACCGTTACTGTAGAGAACTGAGATTTTACTCGCCTGAGTAGATCATTTCGACGACTGTGCAGTCGTCATTCAGGGGCGTGCTGCCGCAGAAAAGCGAGACAGCGGCAAAGATGTCCTGCATGGTTCCCTTCTTGGCTGCCGCCTCCAGGCGCTCATTATCGAAGAACTCGCCTTCGGCATTTTCCGCTTCTGTAACGCCGTCGGTGACCAGGACAAGGCGGTCTCCGGGATGAAGGCTGTACCGATCGCTTTCGTAGACGGCATCGGGCAGCAGACCGACGGGCAAATTACCGTGAGAAGGACGTATGACTTCGCCGCCGCAAACCAGCAGAGGTGGAATGTGGCCGCAATTTACATATTCAAGTTCCCCATCGCGCCGCAGCTGCGCAATGATGGCGGTCGCATACTTCTCACCGATGTGCTTGCTGGTCAAGTAGCGGTTTGCAGAACCGACGATCTCAGGCAACGGAGTGCCCGCCACCAGCTGCGAATAGATCATCCCCTGCAGGGTCGAGGCCAGCAGCGCTGCGGAAACCCCTTTTCCGGCAACATCGGCAAGAACGATGGCCAGCCCGTCACGCGTAGTCACCGCGTCAAAGAAGTCGCCACCGATTTCCTTGCAAGAAAGATTTTTTCCCGCCAAGCGCGCAAAAGACACTTCAGGGATGGTCACCGCCATCAGCCCATGCTGGATCGAAGCTGCGATCGACAGCTCCTGCTGGTAACGTCGCGACTCCTCTTCTGCTTGCACCAGGCGCGCGTTTTCCATCAGCGACGCCGCTTCGGTTGCGACCACATGCAGAATGTCTCCGCTGACTTTTGAAATATCGCGCGAAGCAAAGCGTGAATCCACATAAAGCGCGCCCATTGCCTCGCCGGTACCAGTGTCAGTCGTAGACCGGCCCTTGGTTTGGACCTGCATCTTGCGAAGTGGAATGCAAATCACGGTGCGCAAATCGTAGGCAACAATGCTCTGCCTTCCGGAGAGATCCAGGCTTTGGCTGGTGTCCGACAGCAGAAACTCTGAGTTTGCCCGCATCGCGTCTTCCAGGATCGAATGCGAAATGGTTTTGTCATCCAGCAGCAGTTCGCCCTTCGAGTTTCGGCCGGCGGCCAAATGCAACTTGCCGTCTATAGCCTTAAGAAACACATATCCGCGCTCGCCGCCGGTAAGCTTCAAAGTCACATCCAGCAAGGTGAGCAGGATTTCATCCAGCACGCCAGTGGTGTTTAGCTTGCGCGCCGCTTCCAGGAAAATTGTCAGTTTCTCAAGATCGGTGACTTCGTTGGAAATCTGAATGCCGGAGATTTGGCTGATAAAATCGCGTGCCGTATTAGTGGTAACGTGCTGCGGGTGAAAAACGGCGTAGATGGTATCGCGCGCGCCGAATTCCAGACGGTCATTGCGCTCCAGCCCTTTGCGCTGCTGCACCTTTTCGCCATTAACAAACGTCCCATGCTTGCTGCCCTGGTCCTCGACGAAGAACTTCCCATTGTCCGAAACGATCAGCGCATGGTCACGTGAAACCCGCGGATCTGCGATAGCCAGGTCCTTCTCAACTTTGCGGCCAATGGTGAAAGGTGTGTGGTCGAGGTAAAGCGTGCGCTGCTCGGTCCCGTGCACGAAGATCAGGCTGGGAAATACCCCCGAGCCGATTCCGGAAATAGAGCCGATGATGGTCTGGGCTGCCATGGCGCGCTAGCGTTGGTACAGCAATAATGCCACAAAACGGCCTGACTGTAAGGGGTTTGCTTAACTTGCTCAAGAAAAGCTGCTGTGGGCGTCTCCGCCCCCAAACGCGGTTAAGATGCGCCCATTCTTGGCTGCCGAGCGGATGCACCTTCCACAGTTATGGATTGAATACGTGGCGGCTGGCGGCTGCTTCATTCGTCTATAATCGGGCTTAGCATAAAAAGCTCGGCGCTCCCTAAAAACGCATGCATCTGTATTTCTTCCCTGCTTCTTTTGTTGTAGGCGGCGAAATCGTTGATTTAGTCCGCGAAACCGGCGCTGTGGCTCAGGCCGTATTGCTGCTTCTGCTGGCATTCAGCCTGACCTCATGGGCCATCATTCTCGCCAAGTGGAGCGTCTTGCGGCGCTCGCGGGTGCAGAGTGGCAGGTTTTTGCGGGCATTTCGTCGCGCGCAACGCTTACAGGACATCAACGCGGTCTCCGAACAATTCCGGCCCAGTCCGTTGGTTGGAGTGTTTCACGCAGGTTATCGCGAATTCGAGCGCCAGGTGGGCGCCTCCGGAGGATTGAGGAATCCTTTGGCGGTGCAAAGGTCCATGCAGATTGCGTCGTCCGAAGAAATGACCCGTTTCGAGCGTAACCTGCCGTGGTTGGCCATTACCGGCGCGGTCACGCCGTTTGTCGGGCTTTTCGGGACAGTATGGGGCATCATTGACGCCTTTCACGGGTTGGGAACCAGCGGTGCGGCGACCCTGCGTGCCGTAGCGCCAGGAATTTCCGAGGCCTTGATTACAACCGCTGCTGGATTGGCCGCAGCAATTCCCGCTGTCATTGCTTACAACCTGATCGGCGGCTCGATCCGCGACTTCGCGGCGCGCTGCGATGACTTCTCGCTGGAAATGCTGAACGCTGTCGAGCGCCAGCCAACCGCCACGCGAACGCCCGAGGAGGTGCGGCGGTAATGGCATTCACCGCAACTGACGGTCGCACCCGACTTGCGCTCGCAGATATCAACATCACTCCGCTGGTAGATGTGGTTCTGGTGCTGCTGATTATTTTCATGGTGACCGCCCCGGTGCTTCAGTCAGGCATTGAAGTGGCTGTGCCTAAAACCCGCACTGTAAAAGAGATTACCGAAGAACGGATGGTTATCAGCATCGATAAGCAGCAGCGCGTGTTCCTGGGGAACGATCCCATCAACATCAATGAGATCGGCGCAACGCTGCGCAAGAAAGTGCGCGACCCCCAACATCAATCTATTTTCCTGCGCGCGGATGAAGACGTTCCCTTCGGCGCTTTCGCTACGGTGATGGATGCGGTAAAGCAGTCAGGGATAACCAACGTCAGCATCGTTACGCAGCCGCTAGAGTCACATGGCCAGCGGTGAAATATTTTTCGAGCACGAAAGCTGGGGGCGCAACCTGGCATGGTCAGCCGCCCTGCACGGGGCGTTCACCCTGTCGATCATTCTTTATGCGTGGATCGCCGGCAGCGGACATGGATCGAATTGGGCTGCGGGTGGGGGCGGCGGCGCGATGGGCGTGACACTGGTCAGCAACGTCCCTTTACCTGCGAATCCGGTGCAGACAAAAAGCGTACTGGCGACGGAATCAAAGGGAGTCTCGCAATCGAAGCCCCAGGAGAAGATCGAAGAGCCCGAGGCAGTTGCGATTCCGGAGAAGAACGCAAAAGTAAAACCCAAGCCGAAGCCGCAACCGACCGCAACCCAGCGCAAGCCGCAGCCCCAACCCGTGGAGGAAGCTAATAACGTCGTTCCCTTCGGTGAGGGTGGCCAGGTCAGTGGACCGTATTCTATGTTCAACGCCGGCGCGGCTAAAGGCGGCTTTGGTTTCACCGGTGGCGGAGGCGATTTCGGATCGCGTTTTGCATGGTATGTCCGCGTGGTGAATCAGAAAGTATCCGAGAACTGGCTCAAGTATGAGGTGGACTCACGAATCCAGACCGCTAATCGCGTGTACTTGACGTTTGACATCGACCGCGGCGGCCGGCCTTCACACGTTCAGGTAGAGCAGTCGAGCGGAGTGCCGTCGCTGGATGTGTCAGCGGTACGGGCTTTGCAACGGATCGACACCTTCGGGCCGCTTCCGCCTGATTACTCAGGAAGCAAAGTTTCGGTCGAGTTCTGGTTCGATTACAAGCGGTGAGGGAATTTGTTGCGATCACGGCGCCGACACGGGAATCAAATGTTTCACAGGAGAACTGCTTGAACCTGAAGTTCTGTCGTAATACAACGTCTTATAAATCTCTGGTCCGTCCGGCGCTGGCCGCGGCGGTATTCCTATTAACGGCCCTCCCCATCTTCGGGCAAGACTGGATCAAGACCGGTACTGGCCTGGGCGTCGAGAAGATTCGCATCGCTGTACCAGACTTCAAGGCTGCAAACTTGGACCCCCGGAATACGGAACTGCTGAAGACCTTTAACGACACGCTCTGGAACGATCTCAACAACGCCGGCATCTTTGACATGGTCTCGAAAAGTTTCTATCCGCTCGGCCAGATCGGCTCGCCGGCAGACGTAAAATTTGAGTCCTGGAGCGGCGCTCCGCCGAACGCAGCCATGCTGGTGTTCGGAAACCTGGGATCGGCGGGCAGCACTCTCACGGTGCAGGGCTGGCTATACGACGTCAAGAATGTGGCCTCGCCACAGGTCCTGGGCAAGCAATATGCCGATGCGCCGACTACGCAAGCAGCGCGAGTCATTGCTCACAAGTTTGCCGATGAAATCATCTTTCGTCTCGGCGGCGGCATCAATGGGATAGCAGAAACGCAAATCTATTATGTTCGCGGCGCCTCTGGGCACAAGGAAATCTGGGCCATGGATTACGACGGCGCCAACCAGCACCCGGTGACTACACTTGGCACCATTTCACTTTCGCCGCACATTTCGCCAGACGGATCGCGGATGGCCTTCAGTTCATTTACCGGCTCGGGGTGGGAGATTCGCATGTTCTCCTTCGACCTGAACCGGATTGTGTCGTTCCCGCGTTACGGCGGCACCAATCTCACACCCGCCTGGTCGCCTGACGGATCGCGGCTGGCGTTCTCCTCTTCTCGTGCTGGAAACTCTGAAATTTACGTGGTTGATCAGTCGGGTGGAAATCTGCACCGCGTCACCAGCTCCAAGGGCCACGACGTTTCTCCGGGGTGGAACCGGAAGACGGGATCTGAAATCGCCTTTGTCAGCGGGCGCACCGGGCTGCCACAGATTTATACGATGGGCGCGGACGGCACCAACGTTCAGCGCATGACCGATCAGGGATACGCAGTTTCTCCGGCGTGGTCGCCGAACGGGCAATTCCTGGTATTTTCCTGGATGCGACACTACGGGGCGGGCGCGCCTGGCGCGGAAGATATCTACATTATGGACATTGCCAGCAAGCAATGGGTCCAGTTGACGCACGACGGCGGGCGAAATGATTTCCCGTCTTGGGCACCGGATGGCAGGCACATCGTCTTTCAGTCGAACCGCTCGGGATCGCTGCAGATTTGGACGATGCTCGCCGACGGCACCAATCAGAAGCAGATCACAGCCTCCGGAGCCAATTCAGAACCTGATTGGAGCTGGAAATAGACTTGATACTTGTACTTGGAGCAGAGTTCTTGATATCTCTGGTGAGGACGGGGAGTTTATTATGGCACTAATATTCGGGAGGAAAAATTGAAGCAACTGACACTGAGAAGTTTCGCTTTGCTATTTGCGCTGAGTGCGATCCTATTCCTGGGCGCATGCCACAAGAAGCAGCCACCACCGCCACCACCACCACCACCGCCGCCAGCTGCGCCAACCGCATCCCTGACCGCGAACCCTGAGACCATTGACAAAGGCCAGTCGGCGACGCTCACATTCCAGACAACCAACGCGACCGATGTATCGATCGATCAAGGCGTCGGAACTGTACAAGCCAGTGGCTCACAGCAAGTGAGTCCGGCCGAGTCGACGACATACACGCTGACAGCGAAAGGCGCGGGGGGCAGCCAGACCGCGACCGCAAGGGTTACGGTAAATGCTCCGCCACCGCCTCCGCCTCCACCGACGACTTCGATGACCGACGAACAGATGTTCGCGCAGAACGTCAAGGACATCTACTTCGATTACGATAAGTCCGATATTCGCGCCGACCAGCAGTCCTCTATCCAGGCAGATGTTGCATTCTTGCAGCAGCATGCAAGCGTCAGCTTTACAGTCGAGGGGCACTGCGACGAGCGCGGCTCCACCGAGTACAACCTTGCGCTTGGTGACAGCCGTGCCAGTGCTGTGAAGAACGCCCTGGTTGCGGCGGGCCTTGGCGCGGACCGCATCAAGACCGTCAGCTTCGGTAAGGAAAAACCATTCTGCACTGAGTCGAACGAAGCCTGCTGGCAACAGAACCGGCGTGGGCATTTCGTGTACGCGAAGTAGCAGTTGCCTAGAGTTAGCAAGGGCGGCTTCGGCCGCCCTTCTATTTTGGGCCAACGTAGCCCGCGCCAATTTGGCTGAGTAATTTGCGGTAGGAACCCGGCGGCTCCGAAAGCCGCCCTTTTTTCCACTATCCACACCAAATTTCCGCCTTCCGCGTGGGAGCACGTGCCAGTAGAATCGAACTAACCGAATGCCTCAATTTGTTCACCTTCACCTTCATACTGACTATTCCATGCTCGACGGTGCTTGTGACGTCGAGAAACTCTGTCATCGAGTAAAAGAACTGGGCATGCCGGCCGTGGCCATGACCGACCACGGAAACATATTTGGCGCTGTGCACTTCGTAAATGCCGCCAAGAGCGCCGGCGTCAAGCCAATCATCGGGTGCGAGCTGTACGTCTGCAAAAAGGACGACCACCGCATCGAGCGCACCCCTCCAGATGGCGACACCTACAACCACCTGCTGGTGCTGGCAGAGAATGAAGAGGGCTATCGCAATCTGGTCAAGATCACGTCGGAGGCCTCACTGCACGGCTTCTATTACAAGCCGCGAGTGAGCAAGAATTTCCTGGCGGAGCATGCCAAGGGACTGATTGCGCTCTCCGGATGTTTGAAGGGCGAAGTGCCCGAATTCCTCATGGAAGACAAGTACCAGGCGGCCCGCTCTGCCGCTGCGACCTACACCGATATTTTTGGCAAACAGAATTTCTTTCTTGAGATCCAAGACCAGGGACTCGAAATGGAACACCGGATCCATCCGCACCTGTTCCGCCTTGAGAAGGACCTTGGAATACCTCTGGTCGCAACCAACGACAGTCACTATCTGTGCGAAGACGACGCTCACGCTCAGGACGTGATGGTTTGCATTCAGACCGGCAAGAGCATACAGGACCCGAACCGGATGAAGTTTCAGGGCACCGGGTTCTACGTGAAGAACCACGACGAAATGTTCCAGGTCTTCAAGGATTCTCCCGACGTTCTATCGCGCACGCTCGACATCGCGGAACGCTGCCACGTGCGCCTGGAGAAGGTCAGCAATCCGTTTCCCCACTTCGATGTGCCCGGCGGGTACACGCTCGACACTTATTTCGAGCATGTAACGCGCGAGGGATTTGCGCGGCGACTGGAAAGCCTTCGTGGGCTCTTCGGAAGCGGCCAGTTGAAGCACGGCGTAGCCGAATATGAGCAGCGCCTGGCCCGAGAACTTGGCATCATCCAACAGATGAAGTTTTCCGGGTATTTCCTTATAGTCTGGGACTTTATCCGATACGCACGAGAGCACGATATTCCCGTCGGCCCGGGTCGCGGCTCAGCCGCAGGCTCACTGGTCTCCTATTCGCTGGAAATTACAGATCTAGATCCTCTTCAGCACGAACTCCTGTTCGAGCGCTTCTTGAATCCCGAACGCATTTCCATGCCCGACATCGATATCGACTTCTGCATGAACCGTCGCGGCGAAGTCATCGATTACGTTACCCGCAAGTACGGGCGCGAAAACGTCGCGCAGATTATCACCTTCGGCACCATGGCGGCGAAGGCCGCGATCAAAGACGTCGGCCGTGCGATGGATGTCCCTTACAGCGATGTCGACCGGATCGCAAAAATGGTGCCGACCACGCTGAACATCAAGATCGAGAACGCGATCAAAGAGTCGCCCGCTCTGTTGCAAGCGTACGAAAGCGACTCGCAGGTTCGACAACTGATCGACACTGCGATGAAGCTGGAGGGTCTGGTACGCAATGCCGGCGTGCATGCCGCCGGGGTGGTTATTTCGCCCCGTCCGTTGAACGAATTAGTTCCCCTTTATCGAACGAAAAACGACGAAATCGTCACCGCGTTCGACATGGTGGCCATCGAGAAAATGGGCCTGCTCAAAATGGATTTTCTGGGCCTGACGACACTCACCATCCTCGATGACACGCTCAAGCTGATAAAGCAGAAGCCCGCGGGCGAGGCTGCCACACTGCTCGATCTGAGCTCCATCCCGCATGATCCCGAGACCTACGAAAAGGTCTTTCACACCGGACTCACCTCCGGCGTGTTTCAGTTTGAGTCGCACGGCATGCGTGACGTCTTGCGCCGGTATAAGCCTAATTCGATCGAAGACTTAACCGCTCTGAACGCGCTCTACCGGCCTGGCCCAATCCAGGGCGGCATGATCGATGACTTCATAGACCGCAAGCACGGGCGTAAGAAAATCGAGTTCGAGCTTCCCGAGCTGCAGGAAATCTTGCAGGAAACCCTGGGCGTGATCGTCTACCAGGAGCAGGTGATGCAGATCGCCAACCGGCTGGCTGGATATTCGCTAGGTGAAGCCGATCTTCTGCGCCGGGCCATGGGCAAGAAGATCGCGTCTGAAATGGCGGCCCAGAGGGAGCGCTTTGTCACCGGCGCAGTTCAGCGCGGCTATCCGCCGAAGAAGATTGAGAAGATTTTCGATCTGATGGCGCAGTTTGCTGGCTACGGATTCAACAAATCTCACTCCGCCGCTTATGCCCTGCTCGCCTACCAAACCGCCTACTTAAAGACGCGCTATCCGATTGATTTCATGGCCGCGCTGCTTACGTCGGTTACAGGCAGCACGGATGACGTCGTCAAATACATCAACGAGTGCCGCGAGATGGGCATTGCCGTCGAGCCGCCGGATATCAACGTCAGCGACGCGAATTTTACCCCACACGGTCAGGCTATTCGGTTTGGCTTGGCGGCGGTGAAGAACGTCGGGCACAATGCGATCGATTCGATCGTTGCCGCGCGGAGCCAATTGGCGGGCGAGGGCGCCCGCCCCACACCGTCAGCCTTCAAATCCATTTACGAATTCTGCGAAAAAGTCGACCTGCGCCTGCTCAACAAGCGCGTGCTCGAGTCTCTCATCAAGAGTGGCGCCATGGACTCGCTTGGCCGGCGTTCGCAATTGATGGCGGTGCTCGACAAGGCCATGGAGCACGCCCAAAAGACCCACCGCGATGCCGAATCCGGGCAGCACGGCCTGTTTGGCGTCTTTCAGCAGGAAGAAGGCGGCACGGACGAGGACCGTTTGCCTGATATCCCTGACTGGGATGAGCACATCCGCCTGGCGAATGAAAAAGAGATCCTGGGTTTCTTCATCACTGGGCATCCTCTGGAAAAGTATCGGGAGAAGCTGCAAGACTTGCATGCCCTTTCGACCGCCGACCTGGCCGCGATGAAGTCCTCGACTGGAAAAGATGAGAGCCTTTGCACCGCAGGTATCATCACCAACCTGCGCGTGCTGAAATCGAAAAGAGGCGAGTTCTACGCGCAGGCTGCGCTTGAAGATCTTTCCGGCTCGATTGAAATGCTGGTGTTCCCTGAAGCCTACCGCAAGGTGCAGGAGAAGCTGAAATCCTTGGCCGAAGTCCCGGTGCTGGTCCGTGGCGGAGTGCGCATTGAAGAAGGTGCGAACCCAAAGCTGACGGTAAATGACGTTATCGCCCTTGAAGAGGCCCAGGCGCCTCTTCCCCGCTCCCTTCGCATCCGCCTATTGGCTGGAACGGCATCGCCGGAGATTGTTGACGAGCTCCATCTCCTTTTCTTGCAACGAAAGGGAGAGGCCAAAGTCCTATTTGATGTGGAGCGCGGTGGAGATTTCATGGTGGTAATGGAAGCGGAAGGCTATAATGTCCTGCCAGATCGTAGCTTTATGGCGCGCCTGGAAGAACTCTGCGGCCGGGGCGCGGTCAGAGTGATTGATTGAATCAGAGTCATTGATCGATAAGATCGGCGGGTGATCGGGGCCATCCGGCGATCTGATCGTCCAGTCGGATGTGGTTCATTCATCCGGGACAGCACGACGAGGGATCGGTTAATCATTACCGGCGATTGCTGGTTTTCAGACCATCCGATGACCTGATCTCCGGATCACCCGGTTACGTGAGGTTGCCATCCATACGGTGAAACTGCACGCAATGAAGACAGCCGACATTAGCGCGGTGCTCACCAGCGCACAACTGCTGCTCTCGATGGTCGAGACCCGGCGAGCTGCGCGCAATGGCGATGGTGCCGATCCGGCCGCTCCGCACGAATTGGCGAGAATTGAGCGGCAGCTGGGTAAACTGGAGTCGCTCGACGGCCAGAGCGGAGATGTTCGCCGCGAAATCGAAGACTTGCGCCAACGGGTGACTGCTCTGCGTAATGAACTGTCTCATCGTGAAGCCTGGGTCAAGACTGAGCTGGCCCGCCACCCTCAACGCCCTTATTTTCTCGATTACGTGGAGAAGATCTTCACCGATTTCAGCGAAATCCATGGCGACCGGCGTTTTGCCGATGACCCGGCCATGATTTGCGGTATGGCACGTTTTCATGGCGAGGAAGTCCTGCTGGTTGGAACGCAAAAGGGCCGCGACACAAAGCAAAAGGTCTACCGCAATTTCGGATTGCCGAATCCGGAAGGTTATCGGAAGGCATTGCGCGCGATGCACATCGCGGAGAAATTCTCGCGCCCGATCTTCACGTTCGTAGATGTCACCGGCGCAAACCCTGGTCTTGGCGCCGAAGAGCGCGGCCAGGCGGAAGCGATTGCCTTGAACTTGCGTGAGATGGCACGGCTGCATGTTCCTATCGTCACCATCATTACCGGTGAGGGCGGCAGCGGCGGCGCTCTGGCGATTGCCGTATCAGATCGCGTGTTGATGATGGAAAACGCAATTTACTCTGTCATCTCACCTGAAGGCTGCGCTTCCATCATGTGGCGCGACGCCAGCAAAAAAGAACTTGCTGCAGAAGCGCTTCGCATCACCGCCACTGATTTGCAGGAGCTTGGCTGCATCGATGCCATCGTGTCGGAACCCCCAGGAGGGGCTCACAGTGATCCCGATGGTGCAGCGAAGCTGGTTGACGAGGCCCTGCAGAGCAATCTCGGCGAACTGAAGGCCTTCTCTGTTCAACACCTGGTCGCATCCCGCTACGACAAGTTCCGCAAGATGGCACAATTCTTCGCCGAGCAGTAAGTCTTGCGACAGCTTCGTTCGGTTTCCTTCGTGCCCTTCGTGGTTGATCGATTCTGATACTCGAGGCGACTACCACGCAGGGCACGAAGGTACACGAAGGAAAGCATGGCCCGGTAAGCGCCACATGGACCTCTTAGGCCATTATTGGCACTTCAAAGCCATCCGGCAAAAACCCAACCCGCTCCATGGCGAGGCCCGTCTCCGGATTGCGCATGAAGGTATTCCAGACGAATTGTGAACGCGCATTCTCGGCCATTACCATGCTGATGCCAATATCGATCCCAAGCACGTCTTTGCTTGACCATCCCGTGAGTGGATTGAACGCGTCCACGAAGCCGTATTTCTTCCAAATTTCTTTTCCATATTGGGCGCGCAACTTGCGCAAAACGCCCAGCGACTCGGAGAACATGAACGGTAGCGACCCCGCAGCCGCCGACGGCACGATGCTGCCATCAATCGGTCCGAGCAGCGGCGGTCCTCCCCAGGCCACATAACCGAGGCTGGAATCCGAAGCAGTGATTCCCCAAATGTCTCCGGAGTAGCAGGGGAACTTGCGGCTCAACTCCTCGCAAAATTCGCGATGGGCCCGGCATGCGAGTACTGAGTTGTCGAAATAATTTGCGTAGTCGTCGTGCTTTTCACGGAAATCAAACCAGGCGTGCGAAAACTGATGCACAAAAAGCGGCGCTGGACTGGAAATGTACTGGTGTCCTCCGTATACCATTTTTGGCCGACGGATGGCGTGCCAGCAACTCGCGGGAATTGGCGCTGTAGCCGAACCTATCGCCAGCAGATACATCATCATGGATTCGCAATAGGCATCCCACCGCAGCCGACTGAACCCGCGCTCCGGCTTCCAGTCGAGCGCGAAAGTTTCCCCACCGTTCAGCGCCCAGGGCCAATCCACTCGGTTATATAAAGTCGTTGCCGCGTTCCGGATTTCTGCTGAGGCGAAGTACTCGCGGCAGGTGAGGGCGCCGCACACCAAAATGGCCATATCGATCGGTGAAATTTCTGAGCTGCCAAACCGCTCGCCGGTAGTTTCGTCTACAAAGTGGTAGAGAAAGCCGTGCTCAACGGGAGCTTTGTCGACCAGAAATTGAAGTGTCTGCGCGACCCGTGCCTCGATCTCTTTGCGTGGACGGTAACCGCGCTCAGCGCCAATACATAGCGCAGTCAACCCGAATCCGCTTGCTGCAATGCTCGCCTTCCGCCGTAAACTTCCGCCGTTGGCATTTGCGCGGTCGAGCAGCAATCCGCTGTGCGGGTTGGCCTCGTTCCACACGAACTCGAAAGCCGTGCGCTCCAACTCATCGAGCAGCACAGAATCGTTGAGCTCGGGCCCAAAATGGCTCAGGGCGAAAGTCGAAGCCAGCGTCTTCACCGCCAAGGGAAGAACTGCAGCTCCGGTCAAGGCCCCGCGAAGGAATTGACGACGGGTTGAAATCATCAGAAGGCTTTGGTTTCCATTATGGGCAGAGTTGCTGTTCAGAGACAATCACGATCGTGGAAGAAATAAAATCTTTTCCCGATTACGTGAAAATTTTGCTCGAAACCTGGGCCTGCCGCGGAATAAATTCCTCTGCTCGCATGTTCCAGCCGAATGCGACCTGAGTCAAAGGAATCCCACGTCACCGCATAACCCCGGTAATTAGGAGGAAAGCCTTAGCTGTACCGTGAGCTACCCCGAAGAGTGCTTGGTTATAATGGCCGTTGTCAGTCGTGGCTCGGCGCGCCAAGATGGCGTAAGCGCCTTCTTTGTCAAACCTCTGCAGCGCTTTTCGGCATCTCTGGTTGGTGCCACCGCCGCGCAGCTACTGACATTGCTGAACGAGGTAAGTGAGCCAGAGGCTCCCGTTGCGCGAACTTCCTGTGTGATGGGTGTGGTCAGGACTCGGCCAAATGTCGCAAAACGAAAAGTTCTGGAGCAGCTGGCACGAGCGCTTATCCGCTCTGCGTAACGTGCCGCCCATCCTGAAAATCGTCTGGGATTCAGGCCGTGGGGTGGTCGCGTTCGGCATTGGTGCGCGCGTAATCGCCGCGTTGCTGCCAGTTGGTATCGGCTACATTCCCAAGCTAATCATTGACATCCTTGTCGAGCTGACAAAGCACCCGGGCCCTGTACCGCTGAAGCTGTGGTGGCTGGTAGGAGCGGAATTCGGGTTAGCGATTGCGAGCAGCCTGGTCACACGGATGATCGACTACTCCGACTCCCTGCTTGCCAACAAGTACACACGGCACGTCAGTATTCAGGTCATGAAGCATGCTTCAGAATTGGACCTGACCGCATATGAGGACCCCGTCTTCTATGATCGGCTGGAGCGGGCGCGAGTGCAAGCCACCGACCGGCTAGTCATGATCCAGTCCATCGGCCGGCTGGAATTGCAATTGATTACGGCCGTCGGATGGTCTGTTGTAGTTATGCTGTACTCGCCGTGGCTGATGCTCCTCTTGGTTTTCGCGGTTCTTCCTGCGTTCATTGGTGAAACACATTTTGCTTTCCTGGGCTACGCCAAGAACTTCCGGCAGACGCCGATTAAGCGGCAGCTCGATTACTTGCGCCAAGCTGGAGCCACGAAAGAAGCGGCGAAGGAACTCAAGCTATTTAACTTGAGTGAATTTTTCACCAGCCGATTCGCCAAGCTGTCAGACATTGTTTATCACCAGGACGTCGATCTCGCGCGAAAACGCCTCGGCGTCGGCTCGATTCTGTCGGTGATTAGCACGGGAGGCTATTACGGAGCTTACGCGTACGTGATCTGGCGCACTCTGATAGGCCAGTGGGGCATTGGTACGTTTTACTTTCTAACCGCCGCCATTCTGAATGCCAGCAGCAACATTCAACAGGTGCTCTCGACGCTCTCGGGGATCGCCGATCAAGCATTGTTCCTTACCGACCTGCTGGCGTTCTTCCAAATGAAGCCGACCATCCAATCAAAACCGAACGCGCTTCTCCCACCACACCCCATCAAGAGAGGGTTCGAGTTTCGCAACGTCTCGTTTGTTTATCCCGGGACCGATCGCCTGGTTCTGGACCGCCTGAATTTCCATCTCGATCCCGGCGAACGCGTTGCCCTGATCGGCGAAAATGGTCAAGGCAAAACTACCATCGTAAAACTCATCACAAGACTGTACGACCCAACCCATGGAGAGATTCTGCTCGACGGCATTGACCTTCGTGAGTACGACCTGGAAGCGCTTTATCGCGAAATCGGCGTCATCTTTCAGGATTTCATGCGCTACGAGATGACCGCGCGAGAAAATATTGCGGTCGGAAAGATAGAAGAGTTGAGTGATCTTCCAGCCATACAGGCGGCCGCGAAAAAGAGTCTGGCCGACGAGGTGATCGCCCGGCTAAGCGCGGGATTTGAGCAGATGTTGGGCCGTCGTTTTGAAGGCGGTGTCGACCTCTCGGGAGGCGAATGGCAAAAGCTGGCCCTGGCCCGTGCATATCTTCGGGACGCGCAGTTGCTGGTCCTCGACGAACCGACAGCGGCGCTCGATGCCCGCAGCGAGTACCAGGTTTTCCAGCGCTTCGCCGAACTGACGTCAGGAAAGATGGCGCTGTTCATATCGCACCGCTTTTCCACTGTGCGCATGGCTGACCGGATTGTGGTCCTCGAAAACGGGAGTATCGCTGAAGAAGGAACCCACGAGCAGCTTACGCGAATGGGCGGACGTTACGCCGAAATGTTCGAATTGCAAGCCGCCAGCTATCGTTAGACGTAATTACACATGCCGGACAATACGCACATCGAGACAATCGAAGAGGTCGCCGAACGGGAACCCGAAGGCGCGGCTACTACTCCACTCGACCTTGACCGGCTGCGGCAAAACGCCGAAGAAGTTTCCAGGCTGCTCGCCTGGAACCCAAGCGTTCACACATCTCACTTCTTTTCTGCACGCTGGAACGCCATGTCGGCAGTGTTCCGCCCTGCCATGGACGAAGCAAGTAAGAAACCGCGTAACCCATCCGATCCCGACGACCTGCACTGGTTGCGCGACAACAGCGCGTTGCTCTGGGCGGAACTTTGGAACATCAGGAACGCATTCAAGGCGCTGCGCCGCTTACCGCACGTCCGCACCCCCAGCGGCGCCACTATTCCGCGCGCAGCAGCCGTAGCTGAAGCTTATCTGCACGCCGTCGATTTCAGGTTCAGCGAAGCTTCCTTCATCGCCTACGTCGAAGCATTTCAAAAGACCACCGTGCTGAAGTTCCGAGAACTGTGGACATTGCTTCCTTCAATGGAGCTGGTGCTGCTCGAACAGGTGGCGATTCGCGCCAGGAAGTTTCTGGACAAGTCGGAGCCTGCATCAGTCGGTATCTGCGTATCCAGCCTGCGAGAGATCAACCAGCTGCACTGGAAAGAGGTGCTCGAGCCGCAGATCGCTTTTGACCAGGTGCTGCGCCAGGACCCGGTCGGCGCGTATGCACAAATGGACTTCGAGAGCCGGAATCTTTACCGCGAGAAACTGGTGAAGCTGGCTGAGCGCTCGGATTTCACTGAGATGGAAGTGGCACTCCAAGCCCTGACTTTGGCCCGCAATGCGGACGAGCGAAAGAGTGACGACCCGCGACTGGCGGCGCGAGAGTCTCATATCGGTTACTACATCGCTGGGGAAGGGGTCACCGAACTTTGTGAACGCATCGGCTTCCGGCCGTCCATGATTCAGGAAATCAGGAGGTTCCTCCGCAGCCACCCTGACGAGTTCTATCTTCCCGGAATTGAAGTCCTCACCTTCGGGATCATGTCGACAATCGTGTTGCTGCTCACCAGCAGATTTACTTTCCCCGGCTCGATTTTATTTTCCATGATCATTTTGCTTCTTCCCTGTTCGCAAAGCGCGGTGCAGTTGATGAATTACCTGACCACCGCTCTGCTGCGTCCTGAGATCCTGCCCAAGCTCGACTTTTCGGAAGCGATTCCCGATGAGTGCACAACCCTGGTTGCTGTGCCTGCTCTAATCCTGAGTGAAAAGCAGGTGCGACGACTGGTGCAAAATCTGGAAGTCCGATATTTAGGAAACCATGATCCAAACCTGCACTTCGCGCTGCTTACCGACTTGGCCGATTCTCCCGTGCCTTCGCATGAAGATGATCCGCTGGTGGATTTATGCGCAAACCTCATTAAAGAGCTGAACGAAAAGTACTCCGGGCAGCAACAGGGATCGTTTCTCATGCTGCATCGCCATCGCGTTTACAACCCGCGCGAGAAGGTCTGGATGGGCTGGGAGCGCAAACGCGGCAAGCTGATGGACTTGAACAAGATGCTACGCGGGAACTATGACGGCTTCCCGGTTAAGGCAGGGGATTTGTCAGTAATGCCGAACGTCCGATTTGTGATTACGCTCGACGCTGACACTGAATTGCCGCGCGGCTCGGCGCATCGACTTATCGGCACACTGGCACATCCGCTGAATCAAGCCATCGTCGATCCCGAAAAGAATATCGTCGTCGCCGGTTATGGAATTCTTCAGCCACGCGTTCGGGTCAGCGTGCAAAGTGCGTCCAGGTCCCGGCTTGCAAACACTTACTCCGGTCAGACCGGTTTCGACATTTACACCCGCGCGGTGTCGGACGTTTACCAGGATCTCTTTGGCGAAGGGATATTCGCGGGAAAAGGTATCTACGAAGTGGACACGGTGCATCGGGTCCTTGAGCACAGGTTCCCGCAGAACGCGCTGCTCAGTCATGATTTGATCGAAGGGGCTTACGCGCGAGTGGGCTTGCTCACCGATACAGAAGTCATCGAAGACTATCCGTCTCACTACAGCGCCTACAATCGCCGCAAGCATCGCTGGCTGCGTGGCGATTGGCAGATCACAAGCTGGCTGTTTTCGCGGGTACGCGATGAAAGCGGCCGGCTGGTTCCGAACCCGATCTCGCTCGTAGCGCAGTGGAAGATTTTCGATAATCTGCGCCGCAGTCTGGTTGAGCCCGCGACGTTCTTGCTATTTGTCCTGGGTTGGCTAGTGCTGCCGGGTTCCGCCCGCAATTGGACCATCGCCACCATTTGTGTTCTGTTCGTGCCGGTGTGGTTTGAGTTTTTGTTTGCCCTGGTGCGTTCGGTGGCAGAACAGAAAAAGGCAGTGGCCCGCGAGGCGCTTTCATCGTTGTTTACCAACAACCTCAGTGTCTTGCTCAACTTGATTTTCCTGGCGCACCAAACCCTGGTTTCGCTTGACGCGGTTGTGCGCACCTTAGTCCGTCGTTTGTTCACCCGGCAACGACTGCTGGAATGGGAAACCGCCGCTGAGGCCGAGGTTGGGGGCGGCAAACGCACCCCCGTTGACACTTACCTGAACTGGATGCCCCTGGTCGCTTGCGTTTTCGCAATCATCGTTTACTACGGACGCCGTCCCGCACTCAGCTCGGCGCTCCCAATTCTTGCACTCTGGGCATGCAGCAAGCTGGTTTCGCTGTGGCTCGATCTTCCGCCGCAACCGCTGCGTAATGAAGCTTCAGACAAAGACAAGCTTTTCCTGCGCCGGGCTGCAATCAAAACTTGGCGCTACTTTGCCGAGTTCAGCACCGAAGAACACAACTGGCTTATACCTGACAATGTTCAAGAAGATCCCTACCGTGTAGCAGCCCGAGTATCGCCTACGAATCTTGGGTTCCTGCTGAACGCCCGCCAGGTAGCCTGTGAATTTGGATATCTCACAGCGCCTGAGTTCGCCGAACTCACCGCGAAGACCCTCGCGACTATGCGCCGCATGGCCCGGCATCGCGGTCATCTTTATAACTGGTATGACACCAGAACGCTTCAGCCCCTTCCACCCAAGTTCGTTTCCTCAGTTGATAGTGGAAACCTGGTAGCGTCGCTGTGGACGCTTCAGCAAGGATGCGAATATTTGATGGAGCAGCCTCTGCTCCGGAGCGAACTGGCAGACGGCTTCATTGACCACTTGCGTATCTTGAGTGACCTGCGCGTCTTCCCACGCCGCTTGTTTTCCAGGCTGGAACGGAAAGCTATATCCAATGACTGGCTGAAAACTCTGCAGCGTTTTCCAGCTGCATCACTGGAGCGAATTTCACAGGAGGCGGCACCGAAACACGAAGGTGATCCGAGATGGTTCGGCGAGGGGGCGGGGCAGCGACTGCATCACTTGCGCCGGGTCATCGTGCGATTCATGCCCTGGATGCTACAAGATTTTGCTGTATTGCGGCAGGATGCACGCTTGAAGTTGCCGACAAACGATGTCGCGCTCAAGAAACTCCCGGAAGTTTTGGACAAGCTCGCGTCGAATCTACAGAGCTGGCTGGAAGAGCCAGCTGTCGACGAAGGTCGGAAGAATTTGATCAAACGTTTGCTCTCGATGGTGTCGGGCGCGCGCATGGATTCCGTACGCCTTATTCAGGAGTTGCAGGCTCTGGCTGCAGATGCGGAGAGATTCGCGGAGCAGACGGAATTCCACTTCCTCTGGAATCCGCGCCGCAAGCTGCTGTCAATCGGTTTCGAAGCCGAGCGAAACCTGGTGCACTCGGCCTGTTACGACTTGCTCGCATCCGAGGCGCGCATTGCTGCCTTCATCGCGGTGGCTAAAGACGACGTTCCGCAGGAGACCTGGTTCCTGCTTGCCCGCACCCACATCATCGACCGTGGCCGCCCGGTGCTGATTTCGTGGACTGGAACCATGTTTGAGTACTTAATGCCTGCATTGTGGATGCATACTTATGCCGGGACCCTGCTCGATCGCTCGCGTCACAGCGCGGTTTTGGCCCAGCAGGAATTCACATCTCTCAAACGCATCCCTTGGGGTATTTCCGAGTCGGCGTACGCGGCCCGGGACGAAGCCGGCAATTACCAGTACCACGCCTTCGGGATCCCTCAGTTGGCTCTGCATCATGGGGACGTTGACGCGCTGGTTATCTCTCCCTATTCCACCTTCCTGGCGATAACCAGCGCGGCAAAGGCTTCCTTAGACAATCTGCGGCGAATGGCAAATGAAGGCTGGTTCGGAACATATGGCTTCTATGAGTCCGCCGACTTCACCGCCTCAAAGGCAAACAAATGGCGCCATGAGTGCGAAATTATTCGCTGCTGGATGGCCCATCACCAGGGCATGAGCCTGCTTTCCATCGCCAATTTCCTGGCTGACGGAATCGTGCGCGAATGGTTCCACTCTAATCCTCGCGTGCAGGCGACCGAACTCTTGCTTCATGAGAAGCCTGTGAACTATGTCCCTTCATCCGGGATCATGGGCGCCTGATGTACTAACTATTTCGACTGCTGGTTGAACGTAAGTTGATCACCAGCTAGAGTCTCCCGAAATTCTGCTTGGCTGCGCTGTGGCTTTTTCCTTTCCGCCGTCCCAGTATTTGCTCAGCGCCGCCAAGAGTTGCCGGAGTAAGAATGAGAATCCTTGTTTGTTTCCTCATACTCTCAGTGTGTTCATTCGCCAGCGTGTCGGTTTCCTCGCCAGCCAGCAATAGCACTGATTCTTCCCCTGTTCACTTTGTCGCGAGCTCTACCACGAGTTGCTCGAGCGGCGTCTCCTCCATGGGCATTTACACCGCGCCTTATGTTCTTGCATACAAAGTTTCAGGAGCCAGCCTGAACACATACCTGACTCTGGGGGCGGGCACATACAACACCGTGATCCAAGAGTGGGACAAATGCGGTGGCAGTTCCAAGACTGCCGTCACTATTACGGTTTCAGGGACGACCACGGTTCCGGCCAGCAGTCACGTTTTTCTCGTGATGGAAGAAAACCACAGCTATTCAAGCGTGATTGGAAGTTCTTCTATGCCGTACTTGAATAGCCTGGCTTCGAAATATGGACTGGCGACTCAGTACTACGCGAATACGCACCCGTCGATCGGGAACTATTTCATGCTTACCGCTGGGCAAATCATCAGCAACGACGATAGCCTTTGCACCACGCTCACGCAGGACAACGTCGTCCGCCATCTGCTAACCGCCGGGAAAACGTGGAAATCGTATGCGGAAAGCCTGCCATCCGCGGGCTACACCGGGTGCAGCTTCTACCCGTATGTAAAAAAGCACAACCCGCTCGCCTACTTTTCAGACGTTGCCAACAGCAGCGAAAAGTACAACCTGGTCCCGTTCAGCAAGTTCTCTTCGGACCTCGCGAACCACACTTTGCCGCAGTACTCCTTCATTGTGCCCAATCTGCTCCATGATGCGCATGACGGCACTTTGAGCGCTGCGGATTCCTGGCTGAAGTCAAACATTGCTCCATTGATCGCGAGCCCTACTTTCCAGAAAGATGGAATTCTCATGATCGTGTTCGACGAGAGCGTTGACTCGGACACGCAACATGGCGGTGGGCATGTTACGGCCATTGTTGTCGGGCCGCACGTTTTAGGCGGCCACAAGTCGAGCACTCTTTATCAACATCAAAACACGCTCAAAACTCTTATGAAGGCCCTCGGTCTGAGCAGTTTTCCGGGAGCTGCGGGCAGTGCGTCATCTATGAGTGATTTCTTCTGATTGATTTAATTGAGGAGCCGGGCGCGTCTTTAGCCGGGCGCCTGCCCCTGCGCTGAACGGCTAATGCGATCCGCCGGGATCTTTTCTCGTAGGTGAATTGAAGGAGGCGCGGTTCTTTGACTCTCTCAGTCCCGTGCGAATTGCCCATCGTGAACGTCCGCGCAACATAGCAAAAAAGGCAGTCAGGGATTCGAACTTCCTGGCTGCCTATAACTTCGCTGCGACTCTCTACTCCAAAATCCCCCTCGTCATTACGGCGGTTACTGCACGGTCAGTATCGCTGTGCCCGTAACTCCTTTCAGCGACGCGGAAATCGTGGACGTTCCAGATGAGAGCGCACTGGCGACACCTGCCGATGTAATTGTCGCCACAGCCGGATTCGAAGAAGTCCACGGGATTTGCCCATTGAGCGTCAAGCTCGAACCATCGCTGAACGATCCCGACGCGATGAACTGCTGTGACCCGCCAACTGGGATTGAGGCGCTTGCGGGAGTGATGCTAATTGATGTCAGGGTTGCGCTTGTGACGGTCAGTGATGCAGTGCCCACTTGTCCGGCGAACGCCGCTGAAATGGTCGTAGTGCCGGGCTGTACTCCGGTAGCACGACCAGCTGTGGACTGCACGTTGCTGATGGTTGCAATTCCGGAACTTGATGATGTCCAGGTCGCAAAACCAGTAAGGTCCTGCTGGTCGCCGTTGCTGAAGGTTCCTATTGCCTTGAATAGAAGCTGGAAGCCCGCAGCTACCTTTGTGGTTTGCGGCGTTACCTGCACCGAGGTCAGGGTTGCAGACTCAACCAGTAGATTCGCGGTTGCACTCACCGAGCCTGTTTTCGCAGTTATGGTGGCGATTCCAGCCGATTCGCCGGTTGCAAACCCGGTAAGATTCAGGATCGCTACGTTGCTGTCGGACGAAGTCCAGGTAAGCAATGCATTCATGCCTTGCGTGGTGCCATCCGTGAATGTTCCGGTCGCGGTGAATTGCAGCCCTGAGGCTGGAGCAATTTCAGCAGTGGTGGGTTTCAGACTCAGTGATGCCAGCGTGGCAGAACTGACGGTCAACGAGTCTGTGCCCGTTGCAGTCGCTCCTGCATAGCTGAAACTTGCGTTGATGTTAGCCGTCCCAGCAGTTACGCCCACGGCAAAACCAGGATTTGTCGAAGTGTTCGAGACCGTAGCCACCGTCGTGTCGCTTGAACTCCACGCTACCACTGTTGAAATATCTTGATTGGTAGAGTCGCTGAAAACGCCGGTAGCGGTGAAACGCTGGCTACCTCCGGTGGGGATAGTTACAGCGGTCGGCGTGATCAAAACGGACGTGATCGTGGCATTCGACACGTTCAACGAGGTTGAACTCGTTTTGCTTCCCAACGTAGCCGTCATCGTCACCAGCCCCGGAGTGATGCCGGAAGCAATGCCGTTGCTGGATCCAACGCTTACTATCGGCGGATTCGATGAACTCCACGTCACCTGATGGGTGATATCTCTCGTGCTGCCGTCGTTGAAGCTGCCTATCGCAGCGAGTTGCACCTTCGTCCCCTGAGCAATGGTCCCATCGGCAGGTTTGATGGAGATGGAGTTGAGATTTGCCGCGTTCACCGTCAGCGTCGAATTCGCGCTCATTCCTCCAAAGCTGCCTGTGATGGTTGTACTGCCGATATTTTTAGCGGATGCCAATCCGCTGACAGTGATGGATGCCACGCTGGTTGCGGAGGACTGCCATTGCGTCACTCCGGTTACATCCTGGTTGCTGCTATCCGAGAACCCCGCGGTCGCAGTGAATTGCTGACTCACACCAAGCGCCAGGGTCGGATTAACCGGTGCGATTGTGAATGACGTTACAGATGCCGAACTAACAGTAAGAGACGACGTCCCTACGATAATTCCCTGGGTGGCGGTAACGCTTGTGTTCCCTGTGGCAACAGCATGAGCCAAGCCCATGGTCGGTGCGGTGCTGCTTACAGTGGCCACGGAAGGCGTGCCCGACACCCACGTCACTGTGCTGGTGATGCTCTGCGTGCTGTTATCGGTATACGTTCCAGTCGCAATCAGCTGTACAGTGGTGCCCGGTGCGATGGTCGAATTGGCTGGAGTGATTGCAATCGATACAAGTGCCGGCGCAATCGTCAGGTTGAATGAACCGGTGACGCTACCTTTGTTGGCGCTGATCACAACTGAGCCGCTGGCTTTGGCCGTGAGCATGCCGCCGGCTGTGATGCCGACACTATTCGGATTCGAAGAACTCCAGCTGACGGCATTGGTCAGGTCTTGCGAACTGCCCGCGCTGAAAGTTCCGGTCGCCTTCAACTGCTCCGTCTGGCCAACAATGATGTTGGCATTGGGCCCGGTGACCTGAATCGCCATGAGGGCCGGCGAATTAGAGCCAGACTGCGTGCCGCCTCCGCCACACCCCGAAAGAATTAGAACTAAACTCACCACCAGCGCTACTGAGACCCTTTGCATTGCTCCTCCACTGCGGAAAACTTCCCCACCAGACTAAGAGCAACATGGGAACCAAATACGGGAGACGAAACGCTTCAATTTGAGCTACTTGCGATTGGTTACTAAAGAGTCCGCGAGAGAAAAAGTGGAACATTCTTGCACACAGAGCGGAAGTTTTCGGCCAAGAGTCCTGTATTCTCTTTGCGCATGGAGTCCGCTGAAACCCCGCGTCCCTCTTTGTTGTTCTTTCCGCTGGCGGTGATCGCGGCCGCGGCTTTTTGCGTTGTGCTTCCATTTTGCTGGCTGGGAATTCCCTCTGGCCACGATTTCGAGTTTCACTTTAATTCCTGGCTGGAAGTGGTTGCTCATTGGAAAGAGGGTGTGGCCTATCCGCACTGGGCAGCGTTGGCGCACTACGGCTATGGCGAAGCACGTTTCATTTTTTATCCCCCGATTTCCTGGGTCACAGGAGCCCTCCTCGGACTAGTTCTCCCATGGAAACTGGTCCCTGCCGCTTACATTTGGGTCGCGCTCACACTCTGCGGCAGCTCCATGTTCTTGCTGGCGAGACGTCGGCTTTCGAGGAACGACGCACTGATCGCTGCCGTGATCTATGCTGCGAATCCATACCATCTGGTGATTGTCTACTGGCGCAGTGCTATGGCTGAGCTTCTGGCTGCGGCCTGCCTTCCCCTGTTGCTGCTGCTCATATGGCGTGCGAAAGATGACGGTCGGCGAATTGTCGCTCCACTCGGTTTACTTCTGGCCGCCGGCTGGCTGACGAATATTCCAACTGCGGTCATGATGAACTACTCGCTGGCCGCTCTCGCGCTATGGATCGCAATTTCACGACGCAGTTGGAAAGTGCTCGTATATGGGGCCCTAGCAGTCGTTCTGGGAGCCGCGCTGTCCTCCTTTTACCTCCTGCCGGTGTTTCGTCAGCAAACATGGGTCAATATCGGCGAAGTGCTCGCGCCCGGCGTACGCCCAGTCGATAATTTTCTCTTCATGGTTGTGAATGACCCTGATCACAACCGCTTCAACCGCCTGGTTTCGGTAGTTGCACTCTGCGAAATTGTCATTGTTGCGGTATTGCTTCTGATATCGCGCTGCAACAGGAATCAGACGCTCTGGCGTTCGCTGCTAATTTGGGGGCTGATGTGTAGCGCGTTAATGATCAACATCACCCTTCCACTGTGGACGCACCTGCCCGAACTCAGATATGTGCAGTTCCCCTGGCGATGGCTGCTTTGTCTGAACGTGGTGTTCGCGCTGGGCGTAGTAATCGGTTTCCAGCGCTGGTGGCCGCGGGCACTCATTTGTCTCATCGCGCTCGGATCTGTGATTTGGGTTTGGCACCGCGTGCTGCCTCCCTGGTGGGACACCAGCGGCGACATCCAGGAAATGGTTGACAATCAGCAGGACGGCGTCGGAAATGAAGGCATTGACGAGTATGTGCCCGCCGGCGCTGATCCCTACGATCTTGATCAGAATGCTCCCAAAGCAATCTATCTTGGAAAAGGGACGGCGAAGATAGTCGTCGACAGCTGGGCGGCAGAGAAGCGGATCGTCGTGGCCAACACCACCTCGGCCGGGACTCTGGTCCTCCGAACGCTTTATTACCCTCTGTGGGAGACCAGAGTAAATGGCCGTATCGTATATACGGGGACTACAGAGAAACATGAGATTGCTGTGCCGGTCGAAGCGGGCGAGAATCGGGTAGAGCTCACTTTCGTGGAAGATTGGGACCGCCGCTTCGGAACCGCCATTTCTGCTCTTGCGCTACTCGTCATTGGAATCTTTTATATCTCGCGGCGAAAACCTGATGCATTGCATCAGCCCTAGGAGCTGAAAATTGCGATGAAGCAAGTCCTGGTTGCCACATCGAACGTCGGCAAGATTCGCGACTTCGCGGGAGCGGCAGCGCCGTTCGGAATCGAGATTCGGTCAATCGATGGCTTCTCTTCCCTGCCGCCGGTGATCGAGGATGGCAATACCTTCGAAGCGAATGCCCGAAAAAAAGCTGAGGCTTACAGCCGATTCGTCCCCGGCGAGCTTGTGATTGCTGACGATTCAGGCCTGGAAGTGGATGCATTGGGAGGCGCCCCGGGCGTGCATTCCGCTCGTTACGCTGCGGACCAGCCGCATGCAGCCGACCAGAACACAGACGACGAAGCAAACAATGCCAAGCTTATAGGACAGATAAAACTTGTGCCTCCGGAACACCGCGCAGGGCGATTCGTGTGTTGTATCGCTGCCGCTCTTGATGGAAAGACATTCGGCATTTTCGACGGCGTCGCCGAAGGGTTTATTCTCGATGCAGCGCGAGGATCAGGCGGGTTCGGCTACGATCCACTGTTCTATTTTCCGCAGATTGGAAAGACGTTCGCAGAACTGAGCGCAGTAGAGAAAGCGCAGTACAGTCATCGCGGACAGGCGTTCAGAAAATTTCTGGAATGGGCGCGCACCTCCAATTCAGGTACAGCGGTGATATCGTCGGCTGAGAAAGTGCAATAGTAGAATCGCTGCTATGAAGCTCCGAAGTGTGGCAATCGCTTTACTAGTGCTCGTCGCTGTCTCATTCACCTGGGGACAGCGTTCAGAAGCGCGCGTGCGACGAATTATTCTGAGCACACAGCATCTGGGAGCGCACGGCATGGGCTACAACACGCGGTCTCTTTGGCAGCTTTCAAAGAGGCTCACCCCCGATGACGTCCCGGTATTGCTCTCGCTCGCTGGCCGCAACTCAGGAATTGCTGTTGGAGCGCAGTTCGGACTCGCTTCGCAGTGTGGATCAGCCATCGTCTCTGTGCACGATGCGGCAGTCCAGCACAAGCTGATGTCCCTGGACGCGGAAGACACTTTGCTGCTCATCTCCGAGTTCGAGGGTTGCAGTCCGGAAGTCCGAAGCGAAGCCTCTGCCGCCAAAGCGGAGGTTCATCGCCTTTTTGAAGAGGAACATCAACGCATCGAACAGGAAGCCAAGCAAAAAGAAGACGACGACTTACGCATTCAGGCAAACGGTCTGAAGTTGCTCGATCCGGAGAAGGCGAAAACTCTAACTCGTGAGGAGCGGCTGGAAATCTATCATCGATCCTTGGCCGCTATGGGCCTGAAAGAGGATGGTCCGATGACGCCTGACCAGAAGAAGCTTGTCGACCGGATGTACCGAAACATGGTGCTTGGGGAAGTCAAGACCCCGCCGAACGAATGATCTTCGCCTGAGAATCTCACCAGCAACTCAACGTAGCCCGCTTCGGAACAGTTCTCTTCATTTGACTTCCCTTCTCTGCCGCCAACATAATGAAAGGTTCGCTTGTCAGTTCTGATCGCATAAGGAAGTGTGGTGGCGTCGGCTCCGAGTACGACAACCCCGGTCATCAAAGTTCAACACGGTGTAGCCCCTTTGCGAGCCGGCCAGGGACATTCATTTTTTTGGCGCCGCCTGCACTCGCTGACCGGCATTGTTCCCATCGGGCTATTCCTCATTGAGCATTTCGTCTCCAACGCATTTGCGACCAAGGGCCCAGGCGCATACAGCAAGCAGGTCGAGTTTCTGAGCAGCTTCCCCTTTGTTGTCGGACTTGAACTGTTCGGAATCTGGCTGCCGATTCTTTTTCACTCCTTGTACGGCTTCTATATCTGGTACCGCGGAGAAAGCAACGTCGCCGAATATCCGTGGACCGGCAATTGGATGTACAACGCCCAGCGCTGGACTGGCGCGATTGCTTTCCTTTATATCGTCTGGCACACGTACACCATGCGATTCACTGGCGTGCACCTACTCACTTATCCAGGTTCGGCGTTTGGAAAGGTACAGCACGAGCTGTTTGGTGCTTGGGCGTTTGTGTTTTATGTGGTCGGAATTGTTTGCGCGAGCTGGCACTTCGCGTATGGTTTGTGGCTGTTTGCGGCGAAGTGGGGAATCACGCAAGGGCCAATCGCGCGCCGCCGCTGGGGATACGTTTGTGCGCTCATCGGCGTGACTTTCATAGCAGTCGGATTTGCCACGCTGTATTCTTTCCGCGCAACGCCTCAACAGCCTTTTCAGCCGACGGGCGGTGAAACCGATTCGTTTACGATGCGATGATTTCCTTCGTGCACCTTCATGTCCTTCGTGGTTAGGTCAAGAGCATTAACCACAAAGGGCACGAAGGGACACGGAGGAAGCAGAAATATTTGTATGGCAGCTAATCCGAAAATTATCGTCGTGGGCGGCGGGCTTGCTGGCCTTTCCGCGGTCATAAAGCTCGCCGAGATGGGCGGCCAGGTGGATCTTTTTTCCATTGTGCCGGTCAAGCGCTCGCACTCCGTCTGCGCACAAGGCGGAATTAACGCCGCAAAGAACTTGAAGGGCGAGGGCGATTCCACCTGGCAGCACTTCGACGACACGGTTTACGGAGGAGACTTTCTCGCCAACCAGCCTCCGGTGAAAGCCATGTGCGAGGCTGCACCGGGCATCATCGATCTGCTCGACCGCATGGGCGTTCCGTTTAATCGCACCCCCGAAGGCCTTCTCGACTTCCGCCGCTTCGGCGGGACCCTGCATCACCGCACAGCGTTTGCCGGCGCCACCACTGGCCAGCAACTCCTCTACGCTCTCGATGAGCAGGTACGGCGCTACGAATCCGAAGGCAAAGTCACAAAGTACGAGTCGTGGGAATTCTTATCTGCGGTTCTTGATTCGCAGCGCATCTGCCGCGGCATCTGCGCCATGGATTTGCGCTCAATGGAGGTCCGTACCTTCCCGGCTGATGCCATCATCATTGCTACTGGCGGGATCGGCGCGATCTTCGGCAAGAGTACGAATTCTGTCGTCTGCACTGGCTCCGCGCAATCGGCGCTTTATCAACAGGGATGCTACTACGCCAACGGCGAATTCATTCAAGTGCATCCCACTTCGATTCCTGGCGAAGACAAACTGCGATTGATGTCGGAGTCGGCACGCGGTGAAGGCGGGCGCGTCTGGGTGCCGAAACAACTTGGCGACAAGCGCGAACCGAATTCGATTCCGGAAACTGACCGCTGGTATTTCCTCGAAGAGTGGTATCCAAAGTACGGCAATCTGGTACCTCGCGATGTCGCGACTCGCGCCATCTTCAAAGTAGTCTACGAGCACAACCTCGGCATTGATGGTAAGCCGATGGTCTATCTCGACCTGACGCACATCGATCGCGCCACGCTCGACCGCAAGCTCGAAGGCATTCTGGAGATTTACGAGAAGTTCGTCGGGGACGATCCTCGCGAAACCCCCATGAAGATTTTTCCCGGCATGCACTACACCATGGGCGGCCTGTGGGTAGATAACACCCAGGCTACGAATATTTCCGGAGTTTTCGCCGCCGGGGAGTGCGAGTATCAATATCATGGCGCCAACCGGCTCGGCGCCAATTCGTTGGCGTCTTGCATATTCGGCGGCTTTACCGCCGGACCGAATGCAATGCGCTACGCCAAAAACCAGCCGGCCGCCGCGAGCAACGGCCACTTCGACTTCGAACGCAAGCGTCAGGAAGAGATCAATTCGCGGCTGATGAAGTCGGAAGGCACAGAGAATCCGTTCCGGCTATGGCGGGAGCTTGGCGAGCTGATGACCAAAGACTGCACCGTCATCCGCTACAACAAGAATCTGGTCCAGACCGACGCTAAGCTCGTGGAATTGCTCGAACGCTTCCAGCGCATCAACCTGAGCGACCGCTCGATGTGGGCCAACACGTCTTTTGCCTTCACGCGCGAACTGTACAACATGCTGCAAATGTCGCGGGTAATTGCTCAGGGGGCGGGCATGCGCGACGAATCGCGTGGCGCACACTACAAGCCCGACTTCCCCGAACGGGACGACAAGAACTGGCTCAAGACGACGAAAGCATATTTCGCGCCTGATGCCGACGAGCCAAAATTCGAATTTGAGCCTGTGGACGTGAGCCTGATTCCGCCGCGGGCGAGGAAGTATTGAGGTGCGCCCGTTCTCATTGCGAACCGGGACGGGCACGAGTTCTACTCGTGCCAGCTAGCGGAAGAAACAAGTTCTGGCTTTAGCCACGAGGGGAATCGTTGCAATGGTTCAGAAACTCGACCTGCAATTGTTCGCTGACTACTTCCAGTTCTATTTGCAGGACGAGGATGTCGAAGGAAATCTAGCGGAGAGTTGGACGACGGAGGCGGTCAACCATCTGCTTGCGACGACAAACGGCACTATCGGTGTTGGGACGGTTCGGAATATGACAGTACCCGTCACAGTTGAGGTGATCGATGCCGAACCTGCCGATGACGATTTCAGTAAATGGGACCAAGTGAACGAATGTAACCTGGAAGTGAAATCGGGTCGAATTGCGATCGCAGGTTGCACCGATTATTTCCCGGAAGCGGCTAGGATCGAGGTTCCGCTGGGCGCGTACCGGGCACGAATCTACTACGGCGATTTAGATTCATTGAGCGACGACGGGCTGGAGGGCAACGATCATTACCGTATCGTTCTTTGGCGTGCAGCCCCAGGCCCAATAAAAGTGCTGAAGCGCTACGCAAAGCGAGCATGAGCGTGGTGTTGTACATAGACCTTAGATTTAATTTACAAACTGATGCCTAACTCGAAATCCGTTCTCTTCAAAATTCGCCGCCAAGCCTCTCCCAGCGACAAGCCTAGTTGGGAAGAATTTGAACTCCCCTGGCACCCCGGGATGAACGTGATCTCCTCGATGATGGAGATCGCCCGCAACCCCGTCACCCGCGACGGCCAAGCCACGACGCCGATCACTTACGACTCGAGCTGCCTCGAAGAGGTCTGCGGCTCATGCGCCATGCTGATCAATGACAAGGCGCGCATGGCCTGCTCGGCGCTGGTCGATAACCTTGAAAAACCGATTCGCCTTGAGCCTCTCTCGAAATTTCCCCTTGTTCGCGATTTATCCGTAGACCGCAGCGTGTTGTTTGAAAACCTCAAACGCGTGAAGGCGTGGGTACCCGTCGACGGCACCTATGACCTGGGCTCGGGCCCGCGCGTGACCATGCAGGAGCAGGAAGAAGCGTATCCGCTCTCGCGCTGCATTTCCTGCTGCTGCTGCATGGAAGTCTGTCCGCAGTTCAACGAACACACTGGTTTCGTCGGGGCGGCGACCATTTCGCAGGTACGGCTCTTCAATACGCACCCGACCGGTGCCGCACTGAAGCGCGAGCGACTGGCGGCGCTGATGGGAGATGGTGGCATCCAGGAATGCGGCTACGCGCAGAACTGTGTCGAGATTTGCCCGAAAGACATCCCACTGACCCGGTCAATCTCTGAGGTTGGCGGCGCGGTCATGAAGCAGGCTCTGGGCGACCTTTTCCGCCGATAACGCTTTCCCGATTACCCTTGACACTTTTCGTAACGTGACCGCAACAGTTTGCCACTTTTTTGCCCTCCCTTACCTCCAGAGATAACAGCCGAGCCGGCCAAGTCCCAATCCCCCCAACAATTCCGATTGAAAGCAAACAAGATGTCTTGCGGCTGCCTTTGTAGCTGGATCCGGCATCTCACCTGCAAATGAATATGCGTCCGCATGAATAGTAATCAGGAGGTAACCAGCAGAGTTTTTCGAGGTGAGGCCCACGGTAACACCGAAATTCACTTTTTAGGGCTTGGATTTTTCCCGAATTGCCTTACAATAAACGCCTGCTGCAACACTGACTTATGAGAAAGAACGCGACGCTTCTTCTATTCACCCTGGCCATGAGCTGCAGCGCATTTGCGGCACGGCCAGTCGTCCCCGCCCGTTATCATCGCATGCACCGCTTTCATCGGATCGCTTGGAATCCGGTTTTCAAGCCGTCGCACGAATCTTTGCTCTTGCAGAATGAGGAGATCAATCGCCTCAACCTGCCGCGCATCTACGATGACAAGCAGCTGGAAAAGCTGAAGCTCAGCGGAGAACTGGTTCAAATCGTTCCGAACGAGTCACTGCGCATTCAGCCGTCGCTTGACCCCGGTCGTCGCTACTGCCGGCAATGGACGATGGAGTTCCTGGAGGACATCAGCACCGCGTACTACAAGGAGTTTCATCAGCAGATTCAGGTGAACTCCGCCGTACGCACCGTCCTCGTGCAAAAGAAGCTTCGCCGCCACAATCGCAATGCTGCACCGGAAACCGGCGAGACCGCGTCGTCGCATTTGGCCGGACTTACCGTTGACCTGCAGCGCCGCGGTATGAGCAAGGCGCAAGTCAAGTGGGTTGAAGAATATTTGAAACCGCTGAAAGAGCTCGGCCTGATCGAGCCCGAAGAAGAGCGTCGCCAGTGGTGCTTCCATATCATGGTGGGCGGGGGTTACACAGAGTATCGCGCTTCACGCGCGATTGCAGCTGGGGCACACGATTCCGGAGAAACCCTTCGTGAGATCACGACCATCGGCCTCCCTGGGGTTGATGCCATTCAGTAGCAATGCTCAGCAGTCCGCAACTCACTGGACAGCGCTAGGCACACTCTGGACGCTGAACGCTGATCACTTGTTATTCCCTGCGTTATCCTCAAGTCATGCTGATTCTGATGGCCGGTCTCCCCGGTACCGGCAAGAGCGCGCTGGCCCAGGTCCTCGCAGCCGACCTCGGTGGCACCATCCTTAACAAAGACGAGATTCGAGCCGCACTGTTCGCGCCCGAAGACGTTGAGTATTCATCCGAACAAGACGAGTTCTGCATGCGCGTGATGCTAAAGGTCGCCGGCTATCTTTTCAGGAAAGATCCGGAACGAAACGTGTTCCTCGACGGGCGAACGTTTTCACGCCGCTATCAACTGGATCGTGCAACCGGATACGCGCAAGCCATTGGCCAGCCGTGGCGCATTCTCGAGTGCGTTTGCAGTGACGAACTCGCCAAGCAGAGGCTGGAGAGCGACCGCACTCACCTGGCCGCGAATCGTGATTTCGATTTGTACCTGCAAGTGAAGGCGCGGTTCGAGGAGATCACACTGCCTAAAACCATCATCGACACCAGCCAGCCGCTGGATGTGTGCGTCCAAAAGGCCATGACGGCTCTGATGGCCTAGCCCCCTCCTGGCCCCAAACACTTAGCTTTATTGATGAGGCCGCCTTTCCTGGACGCTCCCGCTAGCGCTGATGTCGTACAATGCTGTTTCCGTTTTCATTTTCCAGGAGCACACATGCGCAAAACTTTCAGCGTCTTTCTAGTTCTTACTTCGCTTGCGGCGTTCGGACAAACCCACATCGCCACCAAGCCTGTGGCCAGGAAACCTGCCGCTGCAACCGCGGCTGCCTCGCCAACAGCCATCATTGACACGACTGCGGGCAAATTCACCTGCACACTGTTTCCTGACAAAGCTCCGATTGGCGTGGCGAATTTCATCGGACTGGCGAAAGGGACCAAGGACTGGACGAGCCCGGCAACCGGACGCAAGATGCACGGGGTCCCGCTCTACAGCGGCACAATTTTTCATCGCGTTATCCCCGACTTCATGATCCAGGGCGGCGACCCGATGGGTAACGGACAAGGCGACCCCGGATACAAGTTCAAGAACGAGACCTCCCCGGACCTGACATTTGATCGTCCAGGACGGCTTGCTTACGCCAATGCCGGCCCCGATACCAACGGGTCGCAATTCTTCATCACGGAAGTTCCCTATCCAAGCCTGGACGGCCATTATACGATCTTTGGACAATGCGATGCTGCCAGCGTCGAACTGGTCAAAAAAGTCGCTCGCATGCCGCGCAATGGGAACGACCTGCCGAATGACCCTCCGAAGATCAATAAAATTACGATTTTGCACGCGGGCGGTAGCGCGCCGCATACCACGGCGCATAAGCCTGCGCCGAAACCGGCTTCTACACAGCCCAAGTAGAATTGTCATTCCAAAAAATTGCAGATCAAGACGCATGAGCCATATAGAAAGGAATCTCCATGCCACGCCAGCCAGGAACCTACGCAACGTTTAATACTTCCGAAGGAACTGTCGTCTGCCGCCTGTTTGAAAAAGACGCTCCCAAAACCGTGCAGAACTTTACTGATCTCGCCGAGGGCAAGCGCGAATGGCGGCATCCAAGCACGGGTAAGAAGAGCTCAGACCGGCTCTACGACGGCACTATTTTTCATCGCGTGATTCCCGATTTCATGATTCAGGGCGGAGACCCGCAAGGCACAGGCATGGGCGGTCCTGGATATCAGTTCGAAGACGAGACCAAAGGGTCGCCGCACAAGTTTGACCAGCCCGGCAAGCTGGCGATGGCCAACGCCGGCCCTAACACCAACGGCTCGCAGTTTTTTATCACCCTTGCGCCGACACAGTGGCTCACCGGCAAGCACACTATTTTCGGAGAAGTTGTGGAAGGCCAGGACGTCGTGGAAAAGATCGTCAAAGTTCCCCGCGGGCGGAATGATAGACCGAGTAAAGATGTGAAGGTGCAGTCAGTGGTGATTGACCGGGTGTAGGGCCGGGTGAGACGGGAGGGCGCGGCTTTCAGCCGTGCCGTTACGCGATCTTAACAGACTCAGGCTTTAGCCTCCGAGGTCACGGCCCTGAGGTGGTCGTGAAAAGGTGGTTTGTGATTGAGCGGGCGTCACATAGTGTTTGTTTAGCGCTCGGCTTCCCCGTCACTTTGGTCACTGACGGCACCGACGATGTCGCCAAGGATTTGGGCCGTTCCCGCCATGGAGCCGAGCCGCCTCCGCGTAGGCTTCCGAGGAGATATTGGAACAATCTCAGCGAGCGGTTGTCCGCGGCGAGTGACGCGGATGGGCTGACATGTCCTGCGCACTTGCGCCAGGATGCCAAAGCACTTGGCCTTGAATTCCGAAATCGTGATTTCCTTCACGGGATGCCCTTCTCCTCTAAGCCTACAAAATGATCATCGGATTTGTACCGATTTCCATCAGCGAAACCGAGAAGGGCACGACTTCCAGTCGTGCCGGTCAGACGGCTTCAAATGCACCGGCTTTAAAGCCGCTGGGGTTGCGGCCGATCAGGAAACGGTGAAGGCAGAGGAAGCAAGAACATACCTCAGCGGCTAGAAGCCGCGTTCACGGCTGGCTTCGTGCGGCACGACTGGAAGTCGTGCCCTTCCCGGGTATGTTCGCGACAACGTTTTAATGATTTCTACCCAAGTGTTCCTCCAAACTTTGGAACAGGTCTGGAACTCTGCTATTCCACTGATTCCAGTCGTGTCCGCCGGGGCCGGACTGGAACTTGTATTTGAAGCCGCGCTTCTTCAGAATGGCCGCAAATCGTTTGTTCGCTGGAAGCAGCCCTTCTTGTTCGCCGCACGAAAGAAACAGAAATGGTGTGCCGTGTGGATCGACATTTTCCGCGAGAACAAACGGATTGTTGTCGCGGCGGCTTTGATCTCCCCAAGGGCCGAAGATTGCGCGGTGCTCACGATACTGACCAATACGCTTGATCGAAAACGGCCTGCTGGGAACGTCGAGTGCAGAACTGAGGCCTCCCACGAATGCAAATAAGTCGGGGTGTTTGAGAGACAGTACAACCGCTCCAAAGCCTCCCATGGATATACCGACGATCGCACGGTTTCCGCGTCCAGGTGCGACGGGGAATCTCGCTTCAACCTCTGCGATGAGGTCCTTTGTGATGTAGTCCTCGAAGCGATCTTGGGGGCGGTCCACTGCATTGACGAAATAGGAAGACTCACCCTCGGGCATTACGAGAATTAGACCGCCTGCGGCGTATTGCGCGACATCGGAATAATTCGACCAATCGCGGTAGTTCCCTCCACCGCCATGCAACAGGTAAAGCACCGGAAGATTGGCGTTAGAACCTGTTGCCGCCGGAAGAATCACCCGGTATGGCATGTTTCGGCCAAGGGACGCGCTGTGGAACGTAACGTCCTGCATACGGACGCTCGACGTGAGGCGCGGGTTATCCGGCTGTGATTCTCTTTGCCTACGGCAAGCCGTTGCAATGAACAGAAGGATTAGCGCCCAGAGAACAAGAGCGTTCCGCAGAAGTCGCACAAAACGAGTCTATGACTCCGGCTGGGCAACGAAGGCTTACTAATTTGGGCCCCATTAATTACACCCCAATCACTCCCACCAACTCTTTCACCGCGTCGGCGCTCCTGTTCAGTGCGGCTTGTTCTTCGGAGGTGAGCTTGATTTGAATGATCTGCTCAATGCCCTTCGAGCCCAGCTTCACTGGCACGCCGACATAGAGACCCTTGATTCCGTATTCCCCTTCCAGGTACGCAGCGCACGGCAGGATTTTTTTCTTGTCTTTGAGAATGGCTTCGGCCATTTCCGTCACGGCAGACGACGGTGCGTAATAAGCGCTGCCAGTCTTCAGATACTTCACAATCTCCGCGCCACCGTCGCGTGTACGTTGCACGAGTTGCGCAAGCCGGTCGGGCGCGATCAACTCGGTGATCGGAATTCCGGCGACCGTTGAATAGCGCGGCAGAGGGACCATAGTATCGCCATGTCCTCCGAGGACGAAGGCAGTAACGTTTTCCACGCTGACTTTCAGTTCGTCGGCGACAAAAGCTCGAAACCTCGCGGAATCGAGCACTCCAGCCATGCCGATGACGCGCTCGCGCGGAAATTTGCTGAGCTTGTAAGCGGCCTGTGCCATAGCATCAAGCGGGTTCGAGACCACAATTAGAATGCAGTTCGGCGAATGTTTCACAACTTTACCGACCACGTCGGCCATGATTTTGTAATTGGTATTAAGCAGGTCGTCCCGGCTCATGCCCGGCTTGCGCGGAATGCCGGCGGTGATCACCACGATGTCAGAGTTGGCGGTATCGGCGTAGTCGTTGGTGCCGATTACGTAAGAGTCGCGCTTCTCGATCGGCATGGCTTCGAGCAGGTCGAGGGCTTTGCCCTGCGGCACGCCCTCAATGATGTCAATGAGCACGACGTCGGCGAGTTCTTTCGAGGCAATCCAGTGAGCGGCAGTAGCGCCGACGTTTCCCGAACCTACAATGCTGACTTTTTTTCGCATGATTTCCTTTCACGACTATCAACCACAAAGGACACGAAGTTTCACGAAGGAATTTCGAGTTAAGAATTCTGCCTTTGTGTACCTTCGCGCCCTTCGTGGTTCTTTGGTTTCTAAACAGCGCTCATCACGGCCGCGCCCATATTCTCAATAATGCAATCCGCAAACTGGCTGGTGCTGACCTTGGTTGCGCCTTCCATCAGGCGATGAAAGTCGTATGTAACCGTCTTGCGCTCGATGGTGCGCTCAATCCCGCGCTCGATCATGTCGGCAGCTTCGTTCCATCCTAAATATCGAAACATCATTACGCCCGAGAGTATGACTGAGCCAGGATTGATCACGTCTTTGTCAGCGTACTTGGGTGCAGTTCCGTGAGTGGCTTCAAACACCGCGTAACCATCGCCGATGTTCGCGCCGGGTGCGATTCCCAAGCCGCCCACCTGGGCTGCGCATGCATCGGAAATGTAGTCGCCATTAAGGTTTGGTGTCGCCAGCACCGAATATTCGTCGGCTCGCGTGACCACTTGCTGGAAGATGGAATCCGCGATGCGGTCATTAATCATCAGTTTTTTCTTCCAAGCACCGTGGCCGTGGGTTGCGTAAATACTCTCGAGCACGCTGCGAACTTCCTCTGCGACTGCTTTGCCGAATTCAGGAGGAGCAAACTCGAGGCCGGGTTCAACCAATGCGGCATTGTCTTCAGCAGAGATACTCGCGTTTTTGTCTTTGTTGTCCAGAATCCAGCTTTCGCGTTCCGTCACCACCTTGTCGCGAAACTCTTCTGTCGCGAGTTCGTATCCCCACTTGCGAAACGCACCTTCCGTGAACTTCTGAATGTTTCCCTTATGGACAAGTGTTACCGTCTTGCGCCCGCTTTCAAGGGCATGTTGAATCGCCATTCGCACTAGGCGTTTAGTCGCAAAAACAGAAATCGGTTTAATCCCCACTCCCGAGTCGGCCCGCACCTGCTTCTTGCCACCCTTGAGCATTTCGTTATTGAGGAAGTCGATCAGCTTTTTAGCATCTGCTGTTCCCTGCTCCCACTCGATCCCCGCATAAACGTCTTCCGTATTCTCGCGAAAGATGACCACATCCATGCGTTCCGGATGCTTCACCGGCGAAGGCGTCCCTTTGTAATACTTCACCGGGCGCACGCAGCAGTAGAGATCCAGCACCTGCCGCAATGTGACATTCAGCGATCGAATTCCGCCGCCCACCGGGGTGGTCAACGGGCCTTTGATGCCGACGCGAAATTCCAGGAGCGCGTTGATGGACTCCTGCGGGAGCCAGTCGTTGAACTTGGCTTTGGCTTTTTCTCCGGCGAAAATCTCATACCAGGCCACGCGGCGTTTTCCAGCGTAAGCTTTTTCGACCGCAGCATCGAACACACGGACGGAAGCTTTCCAAATGTCGCGACCTGTTCCATCGCCCTCGATGAAGGGAAGGATCGGATTGCTCGGGACCTGAATGCGTCCGCCCTGATACGTAATTCGCGCACCGTCGCGCGGCACCGACACCCCGTTGTACGACTCCGGCATTAAATGACCTCCACGTGGATGGGAAGCAAGAATTATAATTTACGAACACGCAATGGGACCGAACCCGCTACCAAAGTGCTTCCTTGCCATCTTCTGCCTCACTGCGATTGCCTGCGCACAGGAGAATCGCGCCGGCGACATCAGCAAAGAACAAATCAAACAGCTCATCAATGAAAACTCCGACTGCGAGAGTCTCGATCAGATCGCAATCGATCATCTCGAATACTTCGATCTTCTCCGAGACGGTCAAAAAGAAGCGGTGGTCGTTGGGTCGACCTGCATGACCGGAACCGCAGGGCCTGATGTTCATGCCGTCTACATGCGAGGTCAGGATGGGACCATTGTGGAACACTCCCTCGATGCTCTCGATCCGGTTACCGGCCCGAACTCGTTGAAGCTCCCCGTCTTCGGAAATCCAAATTACGGAATCGCAGTTGAAGACGGGCAGCTTGTAGCGCGCTGGATGGATGGTTCCGATCGCGAACACCCTGTCATCATCTGGTACAAGTGGGATGGCAAGGAATTCGTCACCGAACACATGAAAGTCGAAGGACCGTTCACAACCAGCTACGACTGCAGCAAGGCGACAAAAGAAATGGAGCGTGCGATTTGCTATTCGCCTAAAGTCGCGGCTCTCGATTTCCAACTTGGCAAGTTGTACCGGGCGGCTCTGCGAGAAAACGCGGATCGAGAAGCAATGCGGCAACAACAGGTCCAATGGCTTGCGCAACGGGAGAAGCAGTGCACCATTTACAAGTGGTGGGTTGATTGTCTGATCGATCTCTACACCAAGCGCATCGCGGAACTGCAACATCGGCCCGGGGCTCAGGCGGCGCAATAGATTGCAACTTTCAATGACAGTCCTGGCAGCCGTTCTGTTGATCTCCTCATCGCTCGCGGCACAAACTGCGGAGAAACCCGCTACCCAGTCCCTTCCATCAGCGCCGATCGCGGAGCACCGCTTCTGGGACCGAGAGAACATCCTGCTCTTCTCCGGCATCGCTGTATTCCGCGGTCTGGATTATGCCTCGACGCGCAATTTCCAAGCGCGCGGGCGAACCGAAGTTCTCCTGCCCGATGACGTAGTAAACAACTCCGCAGGTTTTGCCGCCGTTGAAGCGGCAGGGACCGCCACTTCGGTTGGCATTTCGTACCTTTTTCACCGCACCGGACATCACAAGATGGAACGCTGGTTATCGATTGGACATATCGGAGTCACGGCGTTTGGTGTGGCTTGGAATTATTCGCTGAAATCCAAGCATCCCCGATGACCGTTTATTTCACCACGCGATCGTAGATTTCTCTCACCTTTGAAAATGTGGCGAGCAACTCTTCTTCTAATCCGTTGGAAAAATCTTGGCGCAAGATCTCCGACGCCAGCTTTTCACAGGCGTGACGTGCGTGCGGCGCCGACGGTAGCCAACGGCTGTTCCTGCCTGTAGCCAGTCGAAGCACGTGCTCAACCGTGCGGCAAAGTTCGGAGGCGTGATCGAGGATCGCAGCGTCGATTTTGCTGATCAATCCCGCTCCGGAGCACCTCCATAAGCGATCGCGCAGGGTGCCGGTCTTTGGCCGAACTCCGTGCTTCACCAGCAAGAAACTGGTGATAAAGTCGCTGTCATATAGTCCGCCGGCTGAGGTCCTGATGCTCTTCTCCGGAGCGCTCGCGTCCTGCAGCTTTTGGCGCATTTGCCGAACCGCAGCGGGAAAGCCTTCGTCAGCCGCAAAACGACGAAACAGGTTCTCGGTGGAGGTTTGGGCGCGGCGTCCCAGCTTGTGGTCGCCACAGATAGTGCGGAGCTTGGTGTAGGTAAGGGCCTCCCAGGGCTGTGCTGCCGCGGCAAAGTACTCTTCCAGCTGCGTCGGTGTGACCAACAGCTCACCTTCGGCTCCCCTCGGCCGCAGACGAGTGTCAACCGGAAACACCATGCCTTCCTGGGTGTAGGAAGACAGCGCCGAGATAATCTTTTCAGTCGTGCGAGTCAGGGCTTCCCGGTCTTGTGACTCGCTGCAGACGAACAGCAAGTCGCCGTCCGAGAGCAAATCGAATTCGCGGCTGCCCAGCCGGCCCAGCGCGACGATGACGAGTCCGGGTGGCGATCCCGCAATGCCAAATGCCGCTGCCAGCGCGTCCTCGGCGGCACCCGTGGTTTCCGCCAGGGACGAATAAACCGGGCGCAGTTCGGTAATGTCGCGCCCCCCGGAAACAAACATGCAATGCCGGAACTGGCGGCGCAGAAAAGCAATTTTCTCACCGTGACTCGCAGTCGACGTGGCCAGATAAGAGAAAACAGGATCGCGGTCGGTCAAGCGGTCATCGGAGGACAGATCAAATAATTTCCCGGCTCCGAAAGCTGGGTTTTCCTGAGTGATTTGGGGCAGAGCGGAGATTTCCTCGGGATGGCGTACCAGAATCTCAGTGATGTACTCGCTCATATCAAATAGAGGCAGCGAGCTGATTATCGCTTTCTGGTCGCGCAGCAGCGCCCCGTAGCGTTCGGAGCTGCTGTAAGCCGAGCTTAGGAATCGAAACACATTCCTGCGTTCGAGCGAACCCGGGCGCTCGGCTTTGAGGGCCTGGTAAAGCTCCGGCGCATCTTCTGAAAGCTTTTCCAGCAACTGCTGCTGCGATTGGTCTGCTAGCGAGCTCTCGGCGCCGCTTTGCAGCTGAAATTCGCTACTCGACTGTTCATAGCTCCGTTGTGTCTGCTGCTGGTAGATGATCCGCTGATAGATTCTCGCGACCGCTGCCATGCGTTCGCGCAGCCCAGCAGCGAGGTCCTCTATCCGGTAGTTTTCCGGAGAAAGCCCCTCCATTGACCGTTGAAGGATGCTGAGATCACCGGCAGTGGTCGGCAGCCGGTGCACTTGCTGTCCCTGACGTAATTGCAGCCGGTGCTCGAGATGACGAAGGAAGGTATACGCAGACGTCAGCTCATGAAAATCGTGACCGCTGATGTGACGTTTGTCATGCAGCTTCTGCAATGAAAACAACGTCCCACCCGAGCGTAGCCACGGCTCCGCGCCACCGTAAACCCGTTGCAGGCATTGCACCAGAAACTCAATGTCCCTGATGCCTCCACGGTCGATCTTGACATCAGTGGTGTGGTTGGACTGCTTGCTGCGCCGGCGCTCAATCTTTTCCCGGCTCACCAAGGCGGTCTTGATCGCAGCGAAATTGACCTTCTCTTGATAGACCTGCGGCTGGATGCGCCGTATAAATTCCCGTACCAGAGTCTCATTGCCGGCGGAATGCCTGGCTTTGATCAAAGCCTGGCGCTCCCAATCGTGGGCAGTCGCGACGTAGTACTGCAGTGCATTCGCCAGGCTGATCGCCAGCTCGCCCTCGTTCCCCTGCGGACGCAAGCGCAGGTCGATTCGGAAAACCGCGCCCTCGGCGGTTGGGCGGGACAGAATTTCGGTAACTTGCTGCGCGAGCCGTACAAAGTATTCGCGGTTAGAAATCTCAGCGGCGGTTGACTCTCGTCCATCGCCAAAAAGAAAGAGCAGATCAATATCCGAACTGTAGTTAAGCTCGTTGCCCCCAAGCTTTCCAAGTGAGAGTACCGAAAATGGCGTATTGACGGTCCGGCCCTCTGAGTCCAGATGCTGGGGAAGGCCATATCGGCGTTCCATCTCGCTCTCGGCTTCACGCAACGCTTCCTCGAGCAACACATCGCTAAGAGCGGAAATTTCTGCGGCTGTTTCGGCAAGGGGGGCGATCCGCAGTACGTCCCGCAACATAATCCGGACGTACTCCCGGCGTTTGAATCTGGCCAGGAGCAAAGATCCATCGCGTTCAAAAGACCGGGAACGGAACCTGGCGAGAGCTTCAGAGAACTCCTCTCGCGAAAAGCTGCGATCTAGTTTTTTCTCCCGCAGAAAACCGTGCAGCAAGTCAGGATTCCGAATCAGGGTTTCGCCGAGGTACCAGCTATGCCCGAAGACCGCAATGGCATAGTGCGCCAGAAAGGGATGCGCATCCAGCAGCCGTAAGATCTCAGGCGAGCTTTCACTTATAAAGCGATCGAAGAGCAGTACCGCGGAATCGGGATCTGGCGTTTCTGCCAGCAAACTTGGAAGGGCGTGTTTCAGCGCGGACGATAACTTCGCCGATACACGGTCGAAATTCTTGCGGGCTGCATCTGGGTCGCGGAATGCGCCGGTATCGAACTTTGCAATCTGCGAGGTTCCGGAGTGTTCAGAAGATGGCATTAAGATCGCGGACGAGCGCCACTAGCTGGGGAGATCAGCATAGCACGGCGAAAAGCAGGACTGAGGGAGTCTCGCGAGTTGAATCTCAATCCTGAGCCTTAGTTCACAAGCGAGTTCGCCAACTGCGAGTTCACCACCTGCGGCTGCCGAAGTACTTACGCACACCGATGGCGTTATAGCGACCCCAGGGGCCATTCGGTCCGAGATCGGCCGGGCCGAGGTTGCGATCACGCGCTCCAAAACGGTCGAAGAGAAAATGCTGGGTCACACGCATCTCGAAGCCCTTGCCCATGTAAATCGCCGCTCCCCATGAATGCTCAACTCCAATTCCATCAAAGGACCAGGTGTAGAGATTGCCGGGAACATTCTTTCCAAACAGGAAACGGGGCTCGCCGAACAACATGAAGCGCCGAAACGGTCCCCTGCCAAACGGCCGGACTTCCACCAGGCCCGATAGCATGTATCGCGCGAAGGCATTGCAAGGCGCGTTGGCTCCACCAAAGTGGCCAGCATCGGCGCGGCAAACGTTGGGATCAATCTCGTTGTGTGGGGGTGCGATATCGAACTGTCCGTACCCCCAGAAAGTATCTGACGGAAAGAACATGCGGTCCGTTGCCGCATGGCTTGGCTGCTGCGCTTGCAACGCGATACTGACGATCAAGACAAGAACTGCCGACATGACGTTCTTCATTCACCGCCTCCAACGCAAGAAAGTGATCGACGCCATGCGAAATTTCGATTTTAGAAATCGACGGACGGCCCCGATTTGGGAATGCGGCATTGTACAACCCAGCAGCCAAAACAGATTTTTTCTATAGCAGAGATACGGAAAACCATAATTCTTGATTGTTAATTCTCCAACAACTTGGAGAGTACAAGCATGTTTGTTGCCTAAGTGCCACAAAATCATAGGACTGGTTTGGCGAGGCTCGTGCACATGACGGTACGGGGGCAATCGAGCAACATGGGCCAGGAAATTTCAGTCTCGTATCAGGCGGTCAAGAGCAAGGTCTATCGGCTGATTGATAGTTTGGTCGAGAACGCCAAGTCACAGGACGAAGTACAGGAATCTGTGAAACGCTGGTGGAAGCTGATTCATCCATCCGACCGGCCCATCGCGCGCAAGTATCTGTTGACGGTTCTGGCAAAATCGAATGCCACGCTCGAAGCAATCTGCGAAGGGCTCAACGATTTGAAAGACTTCGAGACCCGCACGGAAACTCTGCCTCGAATCCAGACATTCCCTACCGAGCCTTCGCCTCCGCGCCTGAAGGCTATGTAGGCTCCCCAGAGGTTCCCGAGAATTGAGAAGGCCCGGTCAAAGACCGGGCCTTTCGCTTTTGGGAACGATTCCTCTTGCTTATTCCGAGGCTTTGGGCGCAGCGAGACGCCTCGGAATGACAAGCGTCGAGGGTTTCCTGTGTTGAACAACGATCCACAGGCTACAAACAAAAGGCCCAGCTTTCGCCGGGCCAAAGTTAATCGCTAACAGCTAAAGGCTAAAAGCTGCCTTTAAATGTCGTAATACAAGGCGAACTCATACGGATGCGGGCGTAAGCGAATCGCGTCCACTTCCTTCGAGCGCTTGTAATCGATGTACGTGTTAAGCAACTCCTCGGTGAAAACATCGCCCTTCAGCAAGAAGGCGTGGTCTTTTTCGAGGGCGTCGAGTGCTTCTTCGAGCGAGCCTGGCATTGAGGGAACCTTTGCCAACTCCTCTGGACCCAGATCGTAAATGTCCTTGTCGAGAGGTTGGCCAGGATCGATTTTATTCTCCACTCCGTCCAATCCGGCCATCATCATCGCCGAGAATGCAAGGTAGGGATTGCAGCTCGGGTCCGGCGGACGGAACTCGACGCGCTTCGACTTCGGCGAGGCCGAGTACATAGGAATGCGGCATGCCGCCGAACGGTTTCGCCGCGAATACGCCAAGTTCACCGGAGCTTCAAATCCGGGAACCAAGCGCTTATAGGAATTGGTAGTTGGAGCGATCAGCGCGGCCAGAGCTGGGCCGTGCTTGATTAGTCCGCCGATATACCACAATGCCATCTGCGAGAGGCCGGCATAGCCGTCGCCAGCGAAGAGCGGTTTACCGGCCTTCCATAGCGACTGGTGGGTATGCATGCCGCTGCCGTTGTCCTGGAAGATCGGCTTGGGCATGAAGGTCACCGTCTTGCCGTACTGATTGGCGACGTTCTTCACGATGTACTTGTAAAGCAGCATGTGGTCGGCGGAAGCAACCAGCTTGTCGAATTTCAAGTCGATTTCCGTCTGCCCGCCGGTTGCCACTTCGTGGTGGTGGCATTCCACTTCCAAGCCGCACTTCTCCATGGTCATGACCATTTCCGTTCGCAGGTCCTGGTAGTGATCCATGGGAGGCACCGGAAAATAGCCTTCCTTGTAGCGCGGCCGGTATCCCAGATTGTTGGCTTCGCGGCCGGAATTCCAGCGGCCTTCTTCCGCGTCGATGAAATAAAAACCGTGCTGCTCGCGTTGATCGAAACGGATGTTGTCGAAGATGAAGAACTCGGCTTCGGCGCCGAAGAAAGCGGTATCCGCAATTCCCGTCGAACTCAAATAAAGCTCGGCCTTTTTTGCGATGTAGCGTGGGTCGCGGTCGTAGCGCTGTTTGGTCACCGGATCGACCGCATCGCAGACCATCACCAGCGTTGCCACTTCAGTGAAGGGATCCATCACGTAGGTATTGGGGTCGGGTACCAGCAGCATGTCGCTCTCATTAATTGCCGCCCAGCCGCGAATGGACGAACCGTCCATGCCGAAACCTTCTTCGAATGAATCCTCAGTCAACTGATGGATTGGGTACGAAACGTGTTGCCACAAGCCCGGCAGGTCGGTGAAGCGGAGATCAAGCAGTTTGGCTCCGTTTTTCTTCGCGAACTCCAGGACAGTTTTTGCGTCTGCCATTGCGAATGCTCCTTTAAGAAGCCGGGCGAACCCGGAAAATAGATTTCGGACACACTACGATCAGCCACCGGCTGGAATCTGGCTGTTTGCTGGGAATACCGGGAATTCTACACCTGCTACAATCTTGCGAACAGTGTGCGTGCAAACAGTCTATTGGGCGCGGTAGAAGCGGGGGAAATTGATTGTTTTTATCGGGCGGATAAGTACTTTGAATGCTGAAGTCAGCATTCAGTCCGTTTTGGCCAATCGCTGGCCTCCTTCACCCCAGACGATTTTCCCAATTTGCATTCCTTCGTGTACCTTCGTGCCCTTCGTGGTTTACGATGCTTTCCATCAGCGGTCTCGCCCAGCTGAACGCTGAGTGCTGAGTAATCCCAATGGATTTCGATCAGCTCGAAACCTTCATCGATGTCGCCAGGCTCTCCAGCTTCTCCCGGGCAGCGGAGAAACGATTTCGCACGCAGCCGGCAATTTCTTCCCAGATTCGCTCGCTCGAAGAAGAAGTCGGTGCCCGCTTGCTCGACCGCTCGGGAGGCAAGGTTTCCCTGACCGCCTCCGGAAAGTTGTTTCTGAAGTTCGCCGAAGATACTCTTGACGTTCGCAAGGCAGTCGTGACCGCCATCGCCGAAACCGAACGCGTGCCCCGCGGCGAAATTGTTGTCGGTGCAAACGAGGGCACCTGCCTGCATATTCTTCCTGAAGTATTCGCCCATTTTAAAAAGCAATATCCCGACGTTTCGGTCAACATTCGGCGCGCCGATTACGCCAAAGTGCTGGAATCAGTCATCGATAACTCGGTGGACTTCGGAGTGGTGTCGCTTCCCATCACCGACACTCGTCTCACTGCAGTCCCGATCCATCGTGACGAACTGGTGTTAATCGTGCCCCCGCGGCATCCGTTGGCAAAGCTGAAATCGGCTGCGGCCGCCGATATCGCGCGGTATCCCCTGGTAATGCCAAAAGTCGGCCACACTCGAGATGCCTTGGACGAACTCTTTCACCAGAAAAAACTAAAGCCCCGGTACGCCATGGAAGTGGATTCGAGCGAACTGCTCAAGCGCTTTGTAGCAGCCGATGTTGGCGTCGGTTTCATCGCTCGATCGCATGTGCAGGAGGACGTTCAAGCCCGGGTGTTGGCAACGGTTCCCTTGGCTGAGGCACAGATCCGCCGCGACTTGGCTCTGGTCTTCCGCAAAGACAAAGCCCTAAGCCGCGCAGCTCTGGCGTTCATCGACATTACGGTAAAGATCAAAACGAGTGAGATCGCAGCCGGAGGAAAATAGTTCCATCTTCCTCGGCTGCAGCCATCCGCTCACCAAGTTTCCCTGAGCTTCTATTGTCACTGGGCGGCCAGCACAAAAACTCTTGGTGCCGCCACCAACTCAGTGTCATGTAGCTCGGTACGTAGTTTCACCGACCGGAACCCACTCTTGCTCTCCGGCTTGGCCAGGAAGGTAAGAAGGTACTGGCTGCTCAAGCGGTGATCTACGTCTTCAAGAAAAGGCGCAAATGCGACTGCAGGACCGGTAAACCCGATGTAATAAGATTCTCCTCCGGTGGCGTCCGCTACTTGTGAAAGATAAAGTTGGCCCCAGTAGTTTTGCCAATAGCTGTGCCCCGCATGACCCACCCCCGGGTTGTAGATCGCATATACGGCAACGCCGGCGCGCTGGGCGTCGTCGATAGCGGCGGCAACGTAGGGATCCTGAAGATCGGCCCCTCCGTAGTAGCGGTCGATTCCGTCCGAGACCATGACCACCTCACGGCGCGGACCGCTGTTGGGCCAGCGCTTAACCAGATCGCTCAACGCAAAGTAAGGGCTTGCGTTCACGCCCGCAACCCCAAGCGGCAGCCGTAAACTCTTGGCGGCTTGCGCGTGATCTTCGGTAAGATTCTGTACGACTTCTGCGCTGCCATTCTGCATATAGGCGACGCCTATCCTGGTTGTGGTCGGCTGCGAGTTGATGAATTCACGAATATCTCCGAGTTGACTGCCGAGGCTGAGCCCGGCAGAGTCGTCGAGCAAAATAAATAAATCCAGCTGCGCATGCTCTCCCTGTGCAGGCACCCACGAAGTGACCTGGTCGCGAGTTTTGCCCTCAAACACCATTACATCTTGTTGCGTCACCGGTCCCGGGTGTCCGCCGTGACGCGCCTCAACCGTTACCACAGTATTGACGGGTACACCGCCGGAGGTTGAGGCAGGCTGGGACAGGGTTGGAAATGAACAACTCATCAAAAGAGCGAACAACAAGGCGGCATTTTTCATCAGTTCTCATCCTTTCTTGAATGCTTACTAGCTTGATTTCCCGGGCTGAGGAGAGACTGGAGCCGCCTCCCGCCTTACCTCGGCCTGGATCGAAGCAGCCTGAGCAAACACAAGCACGATCTTACTCTTCGTGTGCTGTGCTGTTTGCGACGGGGGGTTGCTCTGTGGCTGCCCACCGCAGTGAATCTTGCTCGATTGACGCGCCGTTACCTGGGCAGTATTCTTAAGCTTAAGTAGTAGTTGCAACTTGGTTGCAACTAGCTCGCAATACGCTCTTGAACCATTAGAGATATTCCTTTGCTACAAGCCTTCATCATCACCTTACGCGAGGGCGTCGAAGCTGCCCTCATCGTTGGTATCACGCTCGCCTATCTGAATAAGATTGGGCGAACCGATCTGCGCCGTTCGGTGTTCGCTGCCCTTGCCGCAGCCTTTGTCGCCAGTATTGGCTGTGCCATCCTGCTTTCCCGCCTGCAGCTCAATGAAGACATCTTCGAAGGCTGGGTAATGCTGGGCGCCGCTTTCTTCGTGATTACGATGATTATCTTCATGATGAAAGCCGGCAAGAAGCTGAAAGGCGAGATCGAAGGAAAGATCGGTTCACTCGCCGGACGTGGCTCTCAGTTGGGCATCTTTCTTTTTGTTTTCCTGATGGTCTTGCGCGAGGGTGCTGAGACCGTACTGGTGCTCGCCGGGGTGACTCTCAATTCCAATGCCCTGCTCAGCTTCATCGGTACTGTCTTAGGCGTCTTTGCTGCCGTGTTGTTCGGCGTGATGTTCGTCAAGGGTACGGTTCGAATCAATCTGCAGAAGTTTTTCCGGGTGACAACTGTCATTCTGTTTTTCGTCGCCGCCCAGTTGGTCGTCTCCGGCCTTCACGAGCTTTCGGAGAATGGCAAACTTCCCTCCTCTAAACGAGAGATGTCCCTCATTGGCCCGATCGTCAGCAACGAATGGTTTTTCTTCGTAACCATTGTTGCGCTGGCCGCCCTTATGGTCCTTTTCGAGGCCCGCAGGCGGCAACCGCTCCCCGTTCCTGAATCTCCCGCCGAGCGCCGCAAAGCTCTGTGGAGCGCGCGCCGCGAACGCTTGTGGATGAGCGCCGTCTACGCGACCTCGTTCCTGTTTATTGTCATGGTCACGGCAGAATTCATCTATGCGAAGAGTGTCAGCGCCCTCTCGCCCGCAACGCCGGTCACCTTCACCAGTGGAAGCCTGAGCATTCCGCTGTCGCAGGTTTCCGATGGCGAGCTGCATCGTTTCGCCGCTCGCGAAACCGGAACTGACATTCGCTTCCTGGTCTACCAAAAGCCGGACGGAAAAGTTGTCGCTCTGTTTGACGCGTGCCAAATTTGCGGCCCAGTGGGCTTTTTCAAAGGACCGAACGGCTTGGTCTGCAAAAACTGTTCTGCGCCGATCAATGGTCAGTCGGTCGGCACGCCAGGAGGCTGCAATCCGGTTCCCTTGCGCTCGAGCGCTGATGGGAATGCAATTGTGATTCAAGAGGCAGACTTGGCGGCGGGCACGAAATTGTTTCAGCGTTGACAGAATTCTCTGTGTCTTTCTCTGTGCACCTCAGTGCTCTCTGTGGTTAGTTTTTGTTTTTTTACTGACGCAAATCGCCGAAGGATCTCATCCGATGTTCTTCCGACTGGTTTACGAATCCTTTCGCCGACAGCGGCAGCGCAAGCTGCTGGTTGCAATCGCTGTCACCCTGGGCGCTACGGTTTCCACTGCGATGATCGGAATCGCGCTCGGCATAGGCGACAAGATTAGCCACGAAGCCCGTGCCTATGGCGCTAATCTGGTGGTCACTCCGGAAGAGGATAGTCTTGATGTTCAGATCGGCAGCGTAAATCTGAAACCAGCCGCCGGTGGTGCTTATCTCGACGAATCCGCCCTGCCGAAGATCAAAGGAATTTTTTGGCGAAATAATATCGCAGCATTCACCCCGGAACTACCGGCCACTGTGCAGCTGAACGGAGCAGACACGACCTTGCTGGGAACCTATTTTGCGAAATCCGTAAAATTCGGGACCGATCAATTTACCGCCGGAGCTCGCACAACGTTTCCCTGGTGGAAGGTCCGGGGTGCATGGCCGGATGACAATTCTCAGGACGTCCTGGTTGGCGAGAGGCTCGCGTCGCTGCTGAACCTCCAACCCGGAGCTGACTTAAAGATCAACGGCGCACAGCATCGTGTGTCCGGAATTCTCTCAAACGGCAGCGCGGAGGATGATCAGGTGGTCGCGCCACTTCCGGTTGCGCAGGCAGTTCTTGGAAAACCCGGCGCAATTCGCAAAATCTTTGTTAGTGCTGTGACTAAGCCCGAAGACGCGTTCGCGCGCCGCAATCCTGATTCGCTCAGTCCCGCCGACCGCGACCGCTGGTACTGTTCGCCTTATCCGCAGTCAATCGCGTATCAGTTGCAGGAAGCGATTCCGCACTCGCACGCCGAGCAAATTCGACAGGTGGCCCAAAACGAGGGCAACGTGCTTTCACGGATAACCGGCCTGATGCTCCTGATTACTCTTGCCGCCCTGTTCACTTCGGGACTCGCTGTGTCCGCGGCCATGGCCACCGCCATGTTCGAGCGCCGCACTGAAGTTGGATTAATGAAAGCTCTCGGTGCTGGGCACGCTTCGCTCTCCTCAATCTTCATCACCGAATCTGTACTGCTGGCGTGTGCAGGCGGAGTCGTCGGTTTCCTCATGGGCGCACTGCTCACGCGCGAAATCGGCCGGGAGATTTTTGGATCGTCCATTGACGTTCAGCCGGTTCTGCTGCCCGTCATCCTGGGGATCTCAATTGCTGTGACCTTCGGCGGCAGCGCGGTCGCGATCCGTCGAGCAGTGAAATACGATCCCGTGCTTGCGCTTCGAGGTGAGGCATGATCGCAAATCGGCACGGGTCCGGTGCGTCAATGTATTTCCGCATGCTTCGCCGCGCTGCCCAGTTGCGCAAAGGACAAGCCGCAGCCGCTCTGGCAGCACTGGCAATTGCCGGAGCAGCCGCAACTGCAATGTTGAACCTCTATGTGGATGTCCAAGTTAAGTTGCGAAAAGAATTCAGGAAGTTTGGCGCGAATATCATCATCGAAGCCAAACCCGGTGAGGGCTTCTCTCCGGATGCGTTCGCCCGAATTCAGTCTGCGGTCGCCGGTCGCGGCCTCGCCGTTCCTTTCGCCTATGCCGTAGCGCGGTCCGATAAAGGCCAACCAGTTGTAGTCGCCGGTGCGGATCTTGAGCAAGTGCAAAGGCTCAACCCCTGGTGGTCTGTCACCAATTGGCCGCATGCTCCTGATCAAGCGCTCGTCGGCGCTCGCGCCGCACAATTTCTTTCGCCGGATGGAAAAACGTTCACGCTGCGATATGAAGGACGTGAGATTCATGTCTCTCCAGTTGGCACGGTTCGCACCGGTGCGGGCGAAGACAGCCGCGTGTACCTCTCCCTCTCCGATTTCGAGCAATGGACCGGCCTTGCGCCATCGGTAGTCGAAGTCGCGGCATCCGGCACGAATTCAGAAATCGATTCCCTGCTCCAGCAGCTTCAGCGCGAACTTCCTAACGCTGACGTGCGACCGGTCCGTCAAATCACCGAAGGCGAGGCCAGGATTCTTGGCAAGACCCGTTTGACTCTGCTCTCTTCAGCTTCGTTTATCGTGTTCACCACGGCGCTCTGTGTTTTAGCCACGCTCACCGGATGGGTTGTCGACCGCCGCCGCGACTTTGCCATCATGAAGGCGCTCGGAGCATCCGATCGGCTCATCGCGCTCTTTGTTGCCGGTGAAGCGGCAGCATTGGCCGCGGCTGGGACCATACTTGGTTTCGCGGCCGGAATCGGAATCGCAGCCCTGATCGGCCGAATAAACTTCAACGCGCCAGTGGCTCCGCGACTCAGCATTTTCCCCGCCGTGCTGCTCGGGTCCCTTTTGGTCACGTTGATAGCTACTCTTTTGCCTTTGCGATTGCTGCGCCGAATTCAGCCCGCTATGATCTTGAGGGGAGAATAATGATTCGCCTGGACCACGTCAGCAAGCTCTATCCATCGCGCGCCCAGGCTCCAGGCGGGATGATTCGCGCGCTTGATGACTTTACCCTGCGGGTGGAACCGGGCGAGTGGATCGCCGTCATGGGCCCATCGGGCTCCGGTAAATCGACGCTGGTAAATTTGATCGGTTGCCTGGACCGCCCCACATCAGGCGAGATCTGGCTCGACGCGCAGAATGTGGCGGTCTTAAACCGAAACGAGCTGAACCGGGTTCGAGCCGAGAAGATCGGATTCATCTTCCAGCAGTTTCACCTCATTCCTTACCTCTCTGCCGTCGAGAACGTAATGCTCGCGCAATATTTTCACAGCATGACCGACGAAGAAGAGGCGCGCGAAGCTCTCGCCATCGTGGGATTACGCGACCGTGCCAATCACGTTCCTGCGCAGCTTTCCGGAGGCGAGCAGCAACGCGTTTGTATCGCTCGCGCCCTGATCAACGATCCGAAAATTATCCTCGCCGATGAGCCAACCGGAAACCTGGACGCGATGAATGAAGAAATCGTGCTGCGGCTCTTGCGCGACCTGCACGACCAGGGCCGCACCATTGTCATGGTCACGCACGATCCCGTGGTCGCGCGACTGAGCGATCGCCGCATCGAACTACACCATGGAAAAATTGCCGCGCAGGAAGTTTTTGCCATGGCAGATGAGGAGCAGTTCGACGAAGTCCTGGAAGAACTCTGGGTCCTCGAAGAGCACGCTGAGCCTGCCGAGATCGAGCACATGGAAGTCCACGGCGCGCTGCCAGTAAGTCTGGCGGTTGAAAGAATGCGCGAGATGGGACTGGTCACGACCGCGCCGCATCCACCCGAACCTCACGATCACAAACGTTTTGTGAATCCCTGTCATGACGCGTTGAAGCCTTCGGGAGTTTCGGTTGGTGACGGCAGCATGATGGTTGAGCTGACTCCACGCGGACGCCAGCGCGCCGCCGATATCATTCGCCGCCACCGCCTGGCTGAACGCCTGTTCACTGACAGCCTCTCGCTCGACAGCGAAACTGAGATCGAGCAGCAGGCGTGCAAGTTCGAACACATTCTTTCTCCTGAAGCCACCGACAAGATCTGCGCCTTTCTGGGACATCCCCAGACCTGCCCCCATGGTGCACCTATTCCGCCAGGGCAATGCTGTGCGTCTACCCGGCAGGTTGCGCCCACCTCCGCTGAACGAGAGCGAGTTCAATAGGGATGCGCCCCACCATCGGCGTCTTTGACTCCGGATTCGGCGGACTTACGGTACTTAAAGCTTTACTTGAAGTCCTGCCGGACGCGCAATTCCTCTACTTCGGCGACACTGCTCGCCTTCCTTACGGATCGAAATCTGCGGAGACGGTCGCCAGGTACGCCTGTGAGGCAGTCAAGTTTTTGGAGCATCAGGGCGCCGAGCTTCTAGTCATTGCTTGCAATACTGCCACTGCATTAGCCCTCGACGAGATCCGCAACGCCGCATCGGTGAATGTTCTGGGCGTCATTGAACCCGGAGCCGCGCGCGCCGGGGCGGAGTCAAAGAGCCGCAAGGTTGTAGTGATTGGCACGGAAGCAACCATTTCCAGTCATGCTTATCAGCGCGCAACTTCCGCCTGTGGCTTGGAAGCCCGCGAAAAGGCGTGCCCGCTGCTGGTTCCTCTCGTCGAGGAGGGTTGGGTGGATCATCCGGTGACCGAAGAGGTGTCGCGGATTTACTTAAATGAGGCTTTCGCAGACGGCTTTCGTTCCGCCGACGTCCTGCTTCTCGGATGCACACACTATCCCCTGCTGAAGCCTCTGCTGCGCAGAGTTGTACCCTCCGGCGTGGCGCTGGTTGACTCCGCAGAATCGATGGCGCTTGCCGTGTTCAATTTGGTCACGTCTGGATCATCCGCCGCGGGCCGAGACCGAGTTGCCAGAGTCGACAGGCTCAACAACCAGCCGGCAGGGGCAGATCAAGTCCGCTTCTTCGTCACCGACTCCGTAGACAAATTCAAACGCCTGGGAACACTGTTCCTCGGCCGCTCCGTCGCAAACATCGAGCACGTTGATCTGAAGGAGTAGGAACACCTCCTTGAGCTCGGGATTACTTTCGTTATCTATTACCTGCCCTCTCAGCTAAAGCACAATTGCTCTGCATGCGTCACCGGAGCACACGACTGTTTCTTGTGGCGGTCACATTGATCGCGCTCTCGTGCTCTCTCTACGCGAAGCAGCTGGCAGTGGTTACGGACACCGCAAACACAACCACCAATATCAGCGCCGCCGATCTGCTGAAACTTTTTAACCTGCACATGCGTGCCTGGCCAGACGGCAAACCAGTGATCGTAGTCGTCCGCGACCCCTCAACCAGTGACATGCAATTGCTGCTGCGTAAGGTCTTGAATATGAGTCCGGATCAGGCCCACGCCTTTATCCAGGCGCATAAAGGGTCAATCGTTGTCGCCGATTCTGACAAGGCTGTCATCCGTTTCGTCTCAAGCAACCGAGGTGCAATCGGTGTAATTGATCTTTACTCGTTGACGAAAGATGTGAACGTGCTCAAGATCGATAGCAAACTTCCTGTCGAACAAGGCTACCTTCTGAGAGGCAATGAACCATGATCTCCAAGCTACTTTCAGTTGTATCGGGGTTGTTCCTGTTGTCAGGACTTGCAGTAGCGCAAGCTGCCAGGCCGTCAGAGTCTCTGCCCTTGAGCACGCACTCGAAGAAGGCCCAGCGTTTGATGGAGAAGGTCTGGGTGTTGAACTCGGACCAGGTGGAGCAGGAAAAGGCCTGCGTGGTCCTGCGAAAGATCGTGCGCATCGACCCGAAATTCGCCGTAGGTCACGAGCTTCTCGCGCAATTCAGCCTTAATCCCGCCGAGCAGATCCGGGAGCAGCACAAGGCAACGGCCATGAAATCGTTCGCGACCCCTTCGGAGCAAACTCTGGTCGAATGGTTCCAAAGCGCTGCCGATCACAAGATCATTCCCGCCATCACCAGCATGAACCAGTTGTTGAACCAGTATCCGCATGACAAATGGGTTGTGATGCTCGCGAATTTCTGGCTTACCACCGAAACTCAGTACGAACGCGCCGCCGAAGTGTATGAGCGCTCCGGAATCACGAACTCTCCCGGCTTGGATAACAACGCCGCTTACACTTACACGTACTTGCGCCAGTTTGATAAAGCTTTCGCGCTGATGGATAAATACGCGGCCGCGCTGCCCAAAGACGCTAATCCGCAGGACTCCTATGCTGAGATTTTGCGCATGGCCGGACACTTCAACCAATCCATCGAGCACTTTCACGCCGCCTTGGCCATCAATCCGAAATTTTATTCGTCGCAATTCGGGATCGCTGACACTTACTTGCTGATGGGAGACGAGGCCCGTGCACGCCAGGAGTACGAAATCGGATTTCGTAAATTCCCCATGCCCGCGCTGCATCAGGTTCAGTGGAAGAATCGTGAAGCCCTCACTTACATTCGTGAAGGTGACCTGAAGGGCGCCAACACGGCTTTTCAGGCGCTGGCTGATTACGCCCACGCCAACAAAATGGGGCAGGTCGAAGCTGACACTTACCGCCAGATGGCGATTTACCAGGCCGATCCCAAAGTGGCCCTTGTCTTGTTGAACAAGGCGGACGCCGTGATTCGCGCGCATCAGAATACGATGGCAATCGCTGTGCAGCAGGAACTCGCGCAAATTTACCGTGTGCGGGTCGAATTGGCGGTCAAGGAAGGCGACAGCGCCGGAGCCGATGCCCTCCTGGAAAAACTCACGGGCATGTCAGGCGAGGCAGACGACAAAGTGATTGAGTCGGCCTACCACGGAGCTGCCGGAGCTGCGCTGTTTTCTGAGCACAAGTACAAGGAAGCCATCTCCCATCTGGAAGAAGACACTCAGAACCCGCTTTCATTGCGGCTATTGACGCTCGCATATCGCAGAACTGGCGATGCTCAGAGCGCTAAACACGCGGGCGAGGTGCTGGCTGGAGTGAACGATCCCACGCTTGAGCAGGCGCTGGTTGTCCCGACGTTCCGTGAGTGCATTCAGAGCCCAAACTGCGATGCCGGCCTGAAGAACGCCGCGTTACAGTAAAACTTCCCTTCGACCTTCCTTACTATTCTTCGTTGTGCGCGTGCTCCGGCTCGCGCGGAGGAAGATCGAGCCGGATTTCCGCAAGCCCCGCGGAATGCAGCTTCTCGTTTAGCTTGGTAAGCTCGTTTGTCTTAAACCCATCCCACGCCTTCACAGATTGCGCATGCTTGTCGTTGAGTAGATTGGCTGCGGTTGTCTGCGATGTGGTAGGCGCACCATCGGATTTTTCCACTTCCTTATAAAACGAGAGCAGATCGTCGCTAAGACTACTTAGCGGCACGCTGGTCTCGCCGGATGACGAAGGCTCTTTTGGCCCGTCAAGCAGTTCAGAAACCCTCGTGTCAGCGCCCTCTACGGCCTCTCGGAGTGAAGCTGGTGCCGCCTTGGCCATGTCCTGCAACTGCTCGTGCACGGAGCGCGCCTGGTTCACAGCCCGCGAGCTTTGTGTTATCTCAGACCAGATCTTCAACTCCAGATCAAACTTCTCCTGCAGGTCTGCTTGCGAAACCTTGACGCGCGGGTCCATCTTGACCGTGAGCGGAGCCGTGAGGCTGCTGCCGTTTGCACTAACGCGAACGGTATAGGCTCCTGGTACAACCAGAGGGCCCAGCGGATATCTCGGAGTGGCATGTGGCACTGCGGAGATGGGGTATTCGTGGCTGGTTGCAACCGGCGCGGGATAGCGCAGGTCCCAAACCCAGCGATGCAAGCCGGCGTCGGTCGAAAGAGTTCTTGACGGTCGCAGCCAATACGGGGGAATCATTTCCTTCTGCAATTCGGCTGGGGAGCGCTCCGGCTGGTCGGTGCTGGCATATCGCCGGACCAGCTTGCCTTGACCATCCAGAATCTCAAGCGTCACCGCGCTTCTCGCAGCGTTCGGCAGGAAGTAATCAATGATGGCTCCGTCAGGTGGGTTCTCGCCTGCTGGTTCATCTGCAGGAAGCGGAGTATCAGGGTTAGTGTCGCGGCGGACTCGGTAAGCCGGAACTGGCGCAAACAGATGCGCTTTGGAATCAGTAATTGCGCCATTCAACTCCCGCAACGGTGAGATGTCGTCCAGAATCCAGAAGGAACGCCCATGGGTCGCAACGATCAGATCATTTTCGTGAACCCACAAATCCCGCATGGATGTGTGTGGCAGATTCAACTGCAGAGATTGCCATTGATCACCGTCATCGACCGAAACCCACACTGCGGTTTCAGTTCCGGCAAAAAGCAATCCTTTTCTCACCGGGTCCTCCCGGACGGTGTTCACCGGCGCATTCTCCGGCAAGCCGTTCACGATTTTTTGCCAGGTTTTTCCGCCGTCATGGGTACGAAAAATCAACGGGTGAAGATCGTCAACTCGAAAGCGGCTGACTGACACATACGCGGTATTGTCGTCAAAGTGCGACGCGCTTATCTGGCTGACTTTACTCCATGGCGTCAGCGCCGGCGGAGTGATATCGGCCCAGTTCTTACCGCCGTCTCGCGTAATCCACGCTTTCCCGTCGTCGGTGCCCGCCCAGATCGTGTTGACATAGTGAAATGAAGGAGCCAGCGAGTAGATCGCGCCACGCTGCTTGGCGCCGGTTGCATTAAGCGCGGCCTGATCTCCAATGCTCGCCGGGACTCCCGGATCCTTTCGCGTAAGGTCGGGACTGATTGTCTGCCAGGAATGCCCGCCGTCTTTCGTCTCGAACAACACATTCGTAGCGTAGAAGAGAAGATGCGGATCAAGCGGAGAGAACACAATCGGCTCAGTGCGATCGAAACGGTACTGCTCAGCTTTCCTTCCAGTGTAATTGGCCGTCGATGCCCCGAGAGGAGTCGGGGTGACGTTTTCAACCTGGCCGGTGCTCCAATGAAACCGTGAAACTTCGCTTCGTCCCGCACCATAAACGATGTCTTCGTTGAGCGGGTCGGGAGCGACATAGCCGTATTCGATCACTCCAACCGGGTGCCAATCACGAAACGTAATCTCGCCATCGTTGCCCCGGCTTTCAATGCACAGCGAGCCGCTCTCCTGCTGCGCCCCGCAGACTTTGTAAGGAAAAGAATTTGTGGTGATCACATGGAAAAGCTGCGCGGTAGGCTGGTTGTACCACGAACTCCAGGTTTCACCTCGGTTCACTGAAACCAATGCCCCTTGATCGGAAACCAGCAGAATGATCTTCGGGTCCTCGGGATTAATCCAGATATTCTGGTAATCATCCCCGCCGGGAGCCCCACGAATGCTGTCCCAGGTCTTGCCACCGTCACTTGAGCGCACAGTCACAATGCTGGTGCTGTAAACCACATCCGCGTTCTTTGGATCGACCTTCGCTACCGGCAGATCGCCTCCGCCAATCTTCATTGCCGGCCGCGGATCGTTGGTGATGCGGGCCCAGGTCTCGCCGCCATCGTCGGAGCGAAAAAATCCTAACCCATCATCGGTTGCGTATGTCGTGGGCTGCATGGTCGAAACCGCTGCATAGATCCGCTTCGGCTGACTGGGCGCGATCGCCAGGTTGATCTGGACAAGATCATCTGGCAGTCCCTTCCCGAGTTTTCTCCAGGTGTTCCCGCCGTCGACGGACTTGTAAAGTCCGCCACCCGTTCCAGCAAATTCATTCTTGTCTTCCGAAGGGCCGAGACGCGCTTGCCAAAGACCTGCGTACACAACCTCGGGATCGGAGGGATCTATTTCGACATCCGAGCCTCCGGTGTTTTCGCCCTTGTACAAGACTTTCTGCCAGTTCAATCCCCCGTCGGTCGATCGAAAAATGCCGCGCTCGGCATTCGGACCGTAGGGATGGCCGAGCACCGCCGCAAAGACAACATCGGGATTTTTGGGGTTGACAGCCAGTGCCGGAATTTGCTGGCCGTCATGCAATCCAAGATGAGTCCAGGTCTTCCCGGCGTCTATGGATTTATAAATGCCATTGCCTACCGACAAATCCGGACGATGTAGTCCCTCTCCGCTGCCCACGTAGACAATCTCAGGATTTGATGGAGCTACGGCGATTGCTCCAATGGATTGTGTGGGCTGACCTTCAAAAATAGCTTTCCAGGTGCGCCCGTAATCGTTGCTCTTCCATACCCCACCGTCCACGGCGCCCACATAAAACACATTATGTTGGCTGGGTACGCCTGCGACGGCCCGAGTACGCCCGCCTCGAAAAGGGCCAATCATCCGCCAGCGCATGTCGAGATTTTGAGGGAGTTGTTGGGCGGGGGAACAAACGGGCAGGCCGGCAAACGCACAGCCCGCCAGCACGGCAAGTATGCTGAGTCGCATTTACGAGACGCTCCTTCTGGTGCCGACCACCCGGTCCCCTGATGGTCCAGGCATCGAACGGAGCATTATAGAGCCAGCGGACCGAGCCTTTCGTTCTCGCCTACTTGCAAAATCGGGAAATTAAGCCCCCTTTTCCAAGCATCATTCCACAGGGGTTTTCACGTGACCAAAGTCATCTCCAAACGCAGGCTATGTTCGACCTATAATCTGCAAAGGCCAGTCTGTCACTGGTTTTGCTATCAATATGCCCGAATCCCGCGTTGAAGAGACGATACGTAGCGCCGTTGAGCAATCTCTACAGCGCCACTTGGCCTCGCTGCGCCAGAGTGTGGTTCAGGAAGTGCTGCGCGAGGTCGGACCAGCACTGGGCAAACCGGGAAAACCCGAGAGCGGCACCGCTACTCTGCAGAGAGCCATTGCCGCCATCCAGTCGGGCACCAACCAAAAGGAGATTCTTCGCGCCTTGCTCGAAAGCACTGTCTTGTATAGCGGACGAGCGGCGTTGTTCGTGGTTAAGAACGGCTCAGCCACGGGATGGCAAGGCGTCAGTTTCGCCCACAACGATGCCATAAAGGACTTTTCGCTCAACGTGAGCTCCGGCCTGGCTGCCTCCGTGATGGAATCTCGCGCAATAGAGACTGGCACTGTTGCAGAATTTGACCAGCAGTTTGTTTCGAAGTTCGGCGCCCCGGATGATGAACGGGCTGTGGTCCTGCCGCTACTACTCAGAGATAAGATTTCAGCGCTGGTTTACGCTGACGCAGGCGTCGATGCCGGAGATCTCGATACCGCAGCCTTGGATGTGCTGGTGCGTGCGACCAGTTCATGGTTGGAAGTGATTTCGCAACGCAAGCAAGCCAGTAAGGAAGGCGCCTCGGAGGCCCCGGAGCTATCACATTCGGCATCGAGTAATGACCCTTTTGCCGCGCATTCACCTCATCACTCCTCCAAGGCGCAACACGGCTCTGAAGCGGCACAGGCGATGTCAGCGGCCGCTGCCTGGGGCGGAGCATCAAGCGTCACGTCGGGTGAGGACGCCGAAGTCCATGGCAAGGCCCAACGCTTCGCGCGCCTGCTGATAGACGAAATCAAGCTGTATAACCAGGCGAAAGTGACTGAAGGCCGTAAACACAGAGACCTGTACGACCGTCTGAAAGAAGACATCGAAAAAAGCCGGGCTACGTACCAAAAGCGCTATGGCAATACCGCCGCCGGAAGCGCAGACTATTTCAATCTGGAACTCATACGCACCCTGGCGGAAGACGATGTTTCTATTCTAGGTAACAATTTTCGGCGATAATTAGAAGGACGTGGTGGGGTTTCGCAAGTTTTTTCTTTTCGTAGTCTTCTCAAGCGCGGTCGTGTGCACGGCAACGGCCGGAGCCCAGGCCCCTGACTCGGCGGCTGCTTCTTCAGACGCGAAGCCCACTTCCAGTTCGCATAAGAAAACATCGAAACCGGCTGCCAGCAAGAAACCCAAATCTGCCAAAACCAGGTCCCGCCGCACTTCCCTGCGCTTTCGCAGGATGCACCAGGCCTTCATTGCTTCCACGACCCTCAAGCCAATGGCGCAACAGTTGCTTCAGAACCGGACACCTGCAGCCTATTCGGGGGTTGAGGCCTTCGCCCGCAAACACGGCGGCGAAGACGCAGGTTCCTTGGCGTGGCTAGCGGTCGGCTACGCACACTTCCTTGACCATGACTATGGCAAGGCCATCGAGCCATTGAACCGCGCCAAGCCGCACGCGGGAGAAATTGGTGACTACGTCGCTTACTATCTCGCAGCCAGCTATCTGCAATCGGGACGCAGCGCCGAGGGCATGGCGGCCCTGGGCACATTCGATAAGACTTTTCCTGGATCTCTGCTCATACGCGATGGGCATGTCCTTTATGCGAATGCTCTACTGACTGACAATCGTCCGAAAGAGGCGGTAGCTTTGCTCGAAAGCGACCGCGAGCCGATCCGGGCTGATCTCGAACTCGTTCTCGGACGCGCCTACGCCGCAGCCGGCGATCCAGCAAAAGCCGTCGCTGTACTCAGGCATCTCTATTTCACTCTGCCGCTCAGCTTTGAGGCAGGCCCCGCCGAAAATGATCTGCAAAAGCTGGCCGCGACGCCAGGAATATCTCCTCCGAGCTTTGGCGATCGCAAGGACCGTGCTGACATGCTGGCGCGCGCCAAACGGTATGCGGAAGCGGTGGATGCATATCGTGGTTTGCTGAACGAGGCAACTCCAACCGATAAGCCCTCAATTCAAATTTCTCTCGCCGGCGCGTTACGTCGCGCGGATCAGGACCGCGAGGCAAAGAAGTTTCTCGATTCCGTTCCATTGAGTACGCCCGAGGTCGCTGCGCAACGGCTGTTCGAGATCGGGGAAATGCAGCGTGCAGCCGATCATGACGACGATTACCTGAAGACCGTGGGCGACATTCGCCTTGCAGCTCCGACCAGCCCGTGGCTTGAGCAGGCGCTGCTTAACGCGGCCAATATCTATTTGCTGCGGCGCGATTACGACAAGACGATCGATAGCTTCCGCGAACTGGAAGCCCGCTTTCCCGGTGGCCCACGCGCACCGTACGCGCATTGGAAAGTGGCTTGGCTGAGCTTGCGCCAAGGACGCATTCCCGAAGCCAGGCAGGGGTTTGAGCAGCAGGTTGCGCTCTATCCCGACTCGACAGAAGTTCCTGCCGCCCTCTATTGGCGTGCACGGCTGGCTGAAGAGGAGGGCGACACCGCCATGGCGTCGGCCTTCTATCAGAAAATTTCTGAGCGTTTCCGAAACTACTATTACGGCCCCCTGGCACGCGAGCGGACCAGCAAATTAAATGTGGCCAGCACCACCAACGGAGGTGGCTCTGCCGCCCCCGGAGATCCTCCGCACTACGCGATTCTCGATCACGTTGCCGCGATTAACTCAATGCCGGCGGTCAGCGATGCAAAGGTTCCAGACGACAATCTGCGCGTCGAAAAAGCGCGTTTGCTCGAGAACGGCGGCTTGCTTGACTTTGCCATTCGTGAACTGAAGGCCGCCGCGGAAGAAGAAAAGGGCGACTGGCTCGCAGGCGAAGCCGCCCGCATGTATCAAGACGCCGGCCGTTACGATATCGCAGTCGAGACCCTGAAGAGAGCGATCCCGAACTATTTCGCATTGGATCTTTCCGCGCTCCCGCGCCCGTACTGGGAAGGCTTGTTTCCCCGTCCATATTGGAACGACTTGAAGCGCTTCTCCTCGGCGAATGCCCTTGACCCTTATATGGTCGCTTCCCTGATCCGGCAGGAATCTGAGTTCAATCCGAATGCGGTCTCGAACAAGAACGCTCTTGGCTTGATGCAATTGTTGCCAGGAGTCGGAAAGGGCGTCGCTAAACAGCAAAAGCTCAAGCACTTTTCACCGCCGCAGCTATTCACGCCCGCTATTAACCTGCAATTGGGAACCAAGTATTTCCGCTCCATGGTCGATGAGTTCGGAGGTTTCGAGTACGCGCTGGCCGCCTACAATGCCGGCGATGATCGCGTGCGAGACTGGCAGGCAGCGGGAAAATATAGAGACATTCAGGAATTTGTGGAGTCGATTCCGTTCACTCAAACGCGCGAGTACGTGCAGGCCATCATGCGCAACGCCAACGTTTACCGGCAGCTGTACGGAACACCATAATAGCGAAGGTGGAAGAGGGGCGCTTCAGCGTCGCGTCGATCCCGACCTCATGATTTCGCGGCCTGAAGGGCCGCTCTTCCACGATGCTGCCCTAACGCGCTGAGTGCTGACATCTAGGTTGATTTTTCCGGCTCTGGAGTTTTTGCGAAAAGAATTTCAAACACCAGCAATCCTGCTCCGACCACGATAGCGCTGTCCGCGACGTTGAATGCCGGCCATTGATACGACCCGATATAAACCAGCAGAAAATCCACGACGCGCCCGTTCAGCAGCCGGTCCCAAAGATTTCCCAACGCACCGCCCAAAATCAGCGATAAACCGACAGCGCTCGCGGTCATCGAGTGACTGCTACGCCACAACAACGCCGAGACGATGACCAGGGCCACAATCGAAAACAACACCAGTAAGCCAAGCTTCCACTCCGATGGTGAGTCGTTGAACAGGCCGAATGCCGCACCACGGTTCTCCACATGAGTGATGTAGAAGATACGCTTGATCACCGTAATGCTATCGTGCAGGGAAATTTCTCTCGCCACCACCCGCTTGGTGATGCGGTCGAGCAGCAGGACGCCAAACGCGATTAGAAAATGGTAGGTGCGCATAATTCGAGGGACGGGCATCCTGTCGAGAATTCCTCAGTGTAGCTTCGTGGCCTTCGTGGTTTGAAAGACGATCACCACGAAGGCCACAAAGGAGCACGAAGTAAACAGGCACCGCCTTTACTTAGATGATGCCGAATTTCCCGTGGCTTCCAATTCCTTCAATACGACAGCGCAGCGCTCACATACTGTCGGATATTCAGCGTCCTCGCCGGCGTGAGTCGAATAATTCCAGCAGCGTTCACATTTCGCACCGTCAGCTTTGCTGACCTCGACCGTGAGGCCAGCGGTACCGTTGCCTGAGGCCGCACGCTCGAGCGCCACTTGCGAGACGATGAATAAATATCGTAGATCGTCTTTGTGGCGGTCGAGTACAGCGTAGAGCGCATCCGACGCCGTCAGCTTAACCTTCGCCTCAAGAGCTTTGCCTATCAGCTTCTGATTCCTCGCTTCCTCTAAGGATTTCAGGACCTCATTGCGAACAGTGTGGAGCGTAGTCCAGTCCTCCATTTCCGTTCTGTCTTGCGCACCCGCGTCTTTCAGAATCTCTGCGGAAGTGAAAAATGCCGACATGTGCACACTCTCAGGTCGCCCTTCAATCCTCGGCAAAAGCTGCCACACTTCGTCGCACGTGAAGCTTAGGATCGGCGCAAGCGATCGAACCAGAGCTTCCAAGATGCGCCAAACCGCCGTCTGCGCCGAGCGTCGGGCGTGTGAATTCGGCGCAGCAACGTAGAGACGATCCTTTATCACGTCGAAGTAGAAAGCGCTGAGGTCGACCACGCAGAAATTGTTTACTCGCTGGTAAATTTTGTGGAAAGCGAATTCCTCATACCAACGTTGTGCATCACCAGCCAGTGCGGCCGTTTGCCTCAGCATGTATCGGTCCAACGGATGTAATTCGGAGAACGCCACAGCATGCTTGGCAGGATCGAAGTCATACAGATTGCCTAGACTGAAACGAAATAGCTTGTTGCGGATGTCACGGTAAACTTCCGCAATCCGCTGCATCAGGTTTTCCGATCCGACCACGTCCTCACGGAAATCCACCGACGCCACCCACAGCCGCACAATCTCCGCTCCCAATCGGTTGGCAATATCGACCGGATCAACATCGTTGCCGCGCGATTTCGACAAGGCTCGGCCCTGCTCGTCGAGCGTCCATCCCGGGGTCACGCACCCCTTGTAAGACGCACTGCCGCGCCCCCCACCGAGCACAGCAGCGAAGATTGAAACCAGCCGCGATGTTGGTCCCCGCCTTCGAGATATAAGTCCGAAGGCCAAGGATAGTCGGGCTCGCTCGCCGTCAAAGCCAGGTAGCTGCAACCGGATTCAAACCACACATCAAGAATGTCAGCTTCGCGCTGAAACGAACTCCCGCCACACGGGCACTTTGCGCCTTCAGCTAACGAATCTGCTTGGGGTGTGTACCAGGCATCAGCGCCCGATTTTGCGAACAGATCAACCACCCTGCGATTCACCACCGGATCATTGAGCGCTTTGTTGCATGCCGTACAAACGAAGACGGCGATCGGCACCCCCCAAATCCGCTGTCGCGAGATGGTCCAATCCGGACGGGTCGCAACCATGTTGCTGATGCGCTCTTCTCCCCAAGCCGGGTCCCATTTGATCTTCTTGATTTCGTCCAGTGCGCGGGTGCGAAAAGTCGCGTCGTCCGCGGGGGCCCCGTGCTGGGACGGGAGTCTTGTGTCCATCGAAATGAACCACTGCTCGGTAGCGCGGAAAATGACCGGATTGTGACAGCGCCAGCAGTGCGGATACGAATGCTCAAGTTTTTCTTCATGCAACAGCGCGCCGCGGGCCTTCAACAATTCGATGATCGGCTGATTCGCCTTGAATACCTGCAGGCCGTCATATTCCGGCAATCCATTGTGGATCCGTCCAGCGGCATCGACGTCACAAGTAGTATCGAGCTTGTAGCGCTGGCCAGTCGCGAAGTCTTCCGCACCATGCGAAGGAGCGGTATGGACCACGCCGGTTCCGGTGTCCATGGTGACGTAATCCGCAACTACACCGAGAATCTTCCGCCGCTCCCAAGGCAGAAAAGGATGGTAGAACCACGTCTGCTCCATCGCGCGCCCGGGAAATCGCGCAATCGTCTTCGCGTCAGGGAACCCGCACTTTACCGCGACATCTTTCGCCAGCTTTTCGGCAACGATGTAGATTGCATCGTTGGCTTCGAGTGCGACGTACTCTTCGCTGGGATGAAACGCGACCGCCATCGATGCTGGAAGCGTCCACGGTGTGGTCGTCCAGATAATTGTGAAGATCGGTTTGTCCTTCGTTATCCGCACATCAGCCAGCGGACTACTCTCCGGTGGGTGGAAATTCTGAATTTCGATCGTCCGCGGATCCGACTGCAGCCGATATCTCACGTAAACCGCCGGACTGGTGTGCGTCTCGTACTCGACTTCCGCTTCCGCCAGCGCCGTGCGATCATGCATGCACCAATAAACCGGCCGCAGGCCTTTGTAGACGAAGCCTTCCTCAAAAAACTTGTAAAACGTCGCGATCACAACTGACTCGTACTCGGGAGTCATCGTCGCATAAGGGCTGTCCCAGCGCCCCAGAACTCCGATGCGCTTGAACTGCTGCCGCTGCAAGTCGAGAAATTTCTGAGCGTATTTCCGGCATTCCAGCCGGACGTCGAGAGCCTGCATCTGCAACTTTTTTCCACCCAGTTGCTGATCGACTTTGATCTCGATGGGCAATCCGTGGCAATCCCATCCCGGAATATAAGGCGCGTCGAAGCCCGCCATGTTCTTCGACTTCACCACGAAGTCCTTCAGGCACTTATTGAAGGCATGCCCCAGGTGAAGTGGGCCGTTGGCATAGGGTGGGCCGTCATGCAAAACATAGACCGGGGTGCCTTTGCGGGACTCCCTGATGCGGTCGTAGAGGCGCATCTGCTCCCAGCCCTGCAACATCTTGGGCTCATTCTGCGGTAGATTTGCCTTCATAGGAAAGCTGGTCTTAGGCAGATTAATTGTGGATTTCAGGTCCAGAGGCAACTGCAGGATTCTCCCAAATAGTTGATTTTTTTCATTATAGGGTTCACAGAATAGAAACGTCTATTACGGGCCTGAAACGCAGCCTAATGGCCCAAATACGGTACATTCACCGGCGTTCTGCAGGTAAATCCAAACGTAACTGCCCAGAAATTGACCTCGCGGTGTACAATTTTCCTAAAGTTACGTTTCCCGAGACTGAGCATCTAAACTGGTGTAAGGAACAGAGTTCTTACGCCGAGGTTCTAAATTCGCAGGCCGCAGCAGTTTAAGCGGTCGGAATGCAACGGGCATGCAACTTGGCGATTGGAGTGCTCATCAGGTAATAGAACAGCCGAATTAACGGCTCAGAACCAGGGACTCGGGTAACATATGGCAACCTTGGAATTCAAACCACCGCAGCAACGTACCGAATCCGATCCTGAACTGCATCTGCTCATGCCGAAGGGTTTTGAGCCTTCGCTGTGGGATTCTCTCCGTCAGAATTTCAAACAAACATTTTTCCCGGAGAAATTACCACCTCTGGTGCTGACTTCGAAGCCAGTGCCGGTACGCGATATTTGGGGATTCTACAACTACAAGAAAAGCGGTGCGACGCTTTCGCTCGTCGCCCACATCATTATGATCACGGCGCTCCTGGTGGGCACGTATTATCTTGGCAAGAAGGTGGTCGAGCAGCCGAAGCAGCAGGTCACACTGATCGCGCCCAATCTCGATGTGCCGGTCATGAAGCCGGCCAAAACGCAATCTGGTGGCGGCGGCGGTGGCGGTGATCGCGACAAGTTCCAAGCCCCGAAGGGCAACATTCCTAAGCCCAAGCTCGAGCAAATAACCCCTCCTGCGATCGTCGTACGCAACGACCACCCCAAACTGCCGGTTGAACCCAGCGTCGTTATGGTGCCGCAGGTGAAGATCGCTTTGAATGCGCCGAATCTCGGAAATCCGACGGCTGCTATGCCTTCTGGTCCGCCTTCCAACGGCACAGGCTCAAACAGCGGCATTGGTTCCGGCTCCGGTGGCGGAATTGGCGTCGGCAGCGGCCCCGGGGTTGGTGAAGGTCGCGGCGGCGGAATCGGCGGCGGTGTCTTCCGAGTGGGTGGCGGTGTGAGCGCTCCGAAGGCGGTCTACTCGCCAGATCCTGAGTACTCAGAAGAAGCGCGTAAAGCCAAGTATCAAGGCGTCTGCGTGGTCACGTTGATCGTAGGACCAGACGGCAAGCCGCGCGACGTTCACGTTGCACGCAGCTTGGGCCTGGGTCTCGACGAAAAGGCCATTGAGGCTGTGAATCAATGGAAGTTTGACCCGGCCCAGAAAGACGGCAAGCCGGTCGCGGTGGCAATTAACGTCGAGGTCACCTTCCGGCTCTATTAATTTTTCTTCACTCCGTCCGGCTCTATTAATTTTTCTTCACTCCGTGGGAACCTTGCCCACACTATGCGAATCCGGCCTCTTAGAGGCCGTTTTCTCTCCAACTACAGCAAAGAACTGATATGAACCCCAAGCTGGGGTACATAACATCTGTGAGGGTGAAGACTGAATGGATGTGCCCGTTCGGGCACCGGGAGAGGACCAACAAAAATGACTTTCACGAAGTTTGTATCTGTATTGAGTACGGCAGTGTTTCTGCTCGGCAGCACGGGTTGGGCGGCCGCTCAAACCAGCGGTCAAAGCACTGACCAGACCACAAGCAAGCCAGCCGCTCAAACCAGCGATCAAAGTACTGACCAGACCAGCAAGAAAGACGAATCCGATATTCAAAAGCGGATTGAGAACGCGGCCACCGTTCTGAACGAGATTATGGCCACGAAGGACAAAGCCATTCCAGACAAGGTCATGAGCGACGCCATGTGTGTGGCTGTGGTGCCGTCAATGATTAAGATTGCCATCGGATTTGGCGGCAATCATGGCAAGGGCGTCGCTACATGTCGCACTGCAACTGGCTGGAGTGCGCCAGCACCATTCAGCATTGCTGGCGGTAGCTGGGGCTTACAGATTGGTGGCCAGGCGATCGACTTGGTCATGCTAGTGATGAACCAAAAAGGTATGGACGCGCTTCTCTCCAGCAAGTTTAAGGTTGGAGCAGATGCATCGGCCGCGGCCGGCCCGGTGGGCCGTCAGACCGAGGCAAGCACTGACTGGAAGTTGAAAGCTGAGGTGCTGACTTATTCGCGTGCTCGCGGAATTTTTGCCGGAATTGATCTCAGCGGCGCGAGGATCTCGCAAGATAAAGATGAAACGCGAGTTCTGTATGGAAAAATGATTCCGTTCGCCACTGTCTTGAGCGGAAAAGTTAATCCTCCAGACGGCAGCGAACCATTCCTGGCGGCAGTGCGGAAGTATGCGCAACAGGCTCACGAACAAGGGAGCCTTACTACGACGCCTGCCAGCCCTGGCGCCTCGAAATAAGTCTCAATATATGTCGCAAGAGCCAGGCCTCGAGCCTGGCTCTCTTTTTTCTAGACAGAACTGAGTTGTATCTCGCTGACCCGGCGTTCTAGGCATACTGGCTGGCGAGCGTCTTAGCCTCTACAAATTCCTCGAACTGGATCGCGCGTTTTTCGGCGCTGTGTTCCGCCAGGACCCGCTCTTGCGCACGGCGCCCTATTTTCAGAGCGTCCTCATTCGAAATTCCCTCAACGTAGCGAACGATTTCGTCGCTTGAGTTCGACAGCAGGATTTCCCGCCCCGGAACAAAAAATGTTTCCAACCCTGCCCAATCATCCGAAATGATTGCCGCGCCGCAACCCGCTGCCTCGAACAAACGAACTGAAGGTGAATATCCTACATTTACCATATGTTTACGGGTAAGGTTTAAAGTAAAACGCGAAGAGCAGTAAAAAGGCGGATGGAACTTCGGCTCCAAATGAACAACGTGCTTCACGTTTCCAGGCCAATGGATGTCGCGCGGGTACTGTGGTCCGGCCACGATAAATTTTCTCTTGGTCAGTCGCTCCGCCGGCTCGAATAGTAACTCTTCGAGCTTCTCTTGACGATCAGCTGCATAGGTCCCCATGTAGCTCAGATCGCAACAATACTGCTGATCCACCGCACAAAGGCGGTAGCGGCTGGGATCAAACGAACAATAAAGTGGAACTACCCGGCGTGCGCCAAATCTGGTTTTGATTTCGTCCAGCATGGGGCCGCCGGTGAAGCTGAAATAGATATCGAATCCGGCCACCTGATCACACCTGAGGTACTCTTCGTCGCCAGCTTGAAGTTTTGCCACCGTGATCGGCGTATCGATGTCATAAAAAGCCTTGACCGAAGCAGACGATTCCAATACCTCATCGGCCGCAACGGTCCCATCGGGAAAGTAGGAACCGACGACTCCGACATCCGCCTGATCCAGTTCGCGCCGAACCAGCGCGCGGACCTCGTCCCACCGCTCGTATATGTGAACTTTGCAAAACGGTGGCTCGGGCATGTCGCGATTTGACGCGTACCATTCCAGGTCACGCTCGAAAAACACAATGTCGTGTCCGCGGGCCTGCAAAGCACGCGCCAGAGCACGATAGGTGGTCGCGTGTCCATTGCCCCATGAAGAGGTGATTGCGAGACCGCACACAACAATCTTCACGTTTGGTCCTTTAGCACGAGATCATTGTTCACGAGATCATCATCGTCGCCGAGATCATTGTCCATGGAGACGCCTGGTGCCGCCGCTCTGTGCATTGCCAAATTCGCAACCCGGAGAATGTCATCCACATGCTGCGCTCGTTTGCTGTATGTATGATCGCGCAGTGCCCGGGCCAGCACGGCCTTACCGATGCTCGCCGCCCGCTCTGATGAAATCTCTCGCAAGTGGCGCACAATATCTTCCGCGGTCGAGGCGACCAGAATCTCCCGCCCCGGCTCGAAAAATTGTTCCACTCCTTCCCAGGAATCTGTGATGAGGCGAGCGCCCGCTCCGGCTGCCTCGAACACTCGCGTCGGCGGAGAAAAACCGACCTTGGCCATGGATTCGCGGTTAATATTCAGTACCATGCGCGCAGAGCTGTTAATCACATTGTGCTGCGCAGTCCCAACGTGACCTATATATCTAATATTTTGCGTCAGGCGCTTGCTGCCCCAGCCTTCGCCGCCAATTATGAATTGAAACTCAGGAGCCAGCTCGGCAGCCCGAAAGAAGAACTTGTCAACCCGCGCTTCCCTGTCCGGTAGCCGGTTCCCAACGAATACCAGGTCACAGCGGAACCCTGAATCCGGCTGGACTGGATAATGCGTGTCTGGATCAAGCGCGTTGTAAATCGGCACGCAGTTCTTCGCGCCTAATCGCAGGTAGTGTTCGACAACCGCATCACCACCACCGTACGTGAAGATAAAGTCGTAGTGCGGGATTAAGCGCCTGAAGGGGTCGCATGGATTCCCTTCCACACGCGCCAGCGTCGCAGGCGCATCGACGTCCCAGAACGCAGCCTGAGTTCGCATGGAACGGAAGTTCAAGACTTCTCTCTCCAGCAATTCGTCGTCCGCCCCGACCCCGCTATGCTTGATGATCAAGTCCGCGCTGCGGGCTTCTGAAAGAACTGCGCTCACGTCGCGTGGAGTTTCATACAGTCGACTTTCTGCATACTCAATCGTCGCGCAATCGCGGTTCTGCTGGCGGTTGTAAATATCAGGTTCGGCGAAAGTAATTTCGTGTCCCAACCGATGCAGGTTTTTGTAGATTCCGCGATAGTAGGTCGCAGCGCCGTTCCAGTAGCACGAGGTCAGGCTGGAACCGAAGACGTATATCTTCATGCCGCGACCTCAGCGTTCTCCGCTGGCCTACGGTCGTCAGCCGAACGCGAATGCAGGGATCCTAAAGGCCGGTCCAGCTCGCGGCAAATGTCAATCAGCTGATCGGCGCGGTGCGCGCACGTGTGACGAGCGCGAATTGACTGGAGGCCATTGGCTGCAAGTTGTCGCCGCGCTCCTTCATCGTGTAGCAAACGCCTTAGCTCCGCGATCATTGCCGCGGAATCAGGCACACAAATGTAATCTTCGCCCGGCCTGAATAATCCCTCGGTGTCACTCCACGGAGCGCACACTAGCGGAGATCCCACCGCCAGCGCTTCGAATACGCGAATGGTCGGTACCCCGCTTAACCCGTTCGCATAAAACCTTCGCGGCACGTGCAGGCTGACTTTGCTCCTGGAGTACATTTCCGGTGCGCACAAATTTGGCAGATATCCGCGGAAATCGATATTCGAATCCGCCAGACTCTTCAGCGCTTGCTCCGGATATCTCACTCCATGTACCGCGAATTTAGATTCCGGAATGCCCCGCGCCGGATTCATCAGGAATTCCTCCAGTTCGCGCGTGCGTTCCTCGTCGCCCCAATTTCCTATCCAAACGACATCGGTATCTTTGGCGGTCTCCATTGGAAAAAAATGCGCGGTATCGGCAGCCTCGTGGAAAGTCCATGCTCGCCTGACGCCAAAGGCGTCCCGATAAATTCGCCGGATCGTTTCGCCAAAGGCCAGTACTCCATCGAACTGGTCGAGCGGCATTCGCACGATTTCCTTAGGACTCGTATAGGCACGATGGTGAGTATCGTGAAACAAGGCACGAAATTTCAGCTTCGGTCGCAGTGCAAGAATCGACGCGACAACTTCGGGTGAATTCCACTCATGAATCAGGACAACGTCCGCATCCCGGAGTTCTGACGCTAGATACTGCTCAAATTCGTCACTTCTCGCATAGAAACGAACATCGAGGTCGGGGAAAGCCTTGCGAAACCTGATCATGGCGTCTGCCACACAATGAGCGCCCTCTTTGACCAGGTTCTTCATCGACCAGCTGTCGCGCTCTTCATAGCAGCGCGTTTCATGTCCGGCTTTGACCAGTTCCTGCGCCAGGCCGCGTAGGAAATGGGCGTTGCCGTGGTTCCAGTCCGAGATCCAGGAGTGCGCAAAGATTCGAAAGCTGAGTTTGCCTCTCATACCACCCTCGCGGATGAACAGACTTCTTGGTAGAGGTTTTCGTATGTCTGGACCATTCGCTCCGCGGTGAACTTGGTGCAAGCGCTCGTATACGCGCGAGTCCCGAATTCTTCCCGCAGGTTGGCACTCGAATTCAATTGCTCCAACTTGCGCGCCATATCATCGGCATCATCTTTTTGAAAATAGATTGCGGCATCGCCCCAAAGTTCATGAAAAACCGGATTGTCGTTCATCAGCAAAGCGCAGCGCGAAAGTGCCGCTTCGAGAGCTGATAGTCCAAATGGCTCGTATCGCGACGTAGCGGCGTAGACTCCCGCTTTTGCATACAGTGCACGCAATTCTGCTTGCGATTTCGTTCCCAGCAGTTCGACGTTTTCACTGCCGTGCAGCGCATCTCGTCCTTCTTTACCTGGTTCGTGTGCCCAGCCGACAATGCGTACCGGTGCACATAACGGACGTAATGACAGAAGTTGCATCTGCTTGGCGGGATCCCAGACTCTGCCTACGCTCAGCACGAGGTCCTCTTTCGCCGCGTCCGGTTCAAATAGCGACGACGTCCTGCCGTTGTGGACTACAACGCCCTGTTGCGGCCGAAAATAATGCTTTGCCACTTGGTCCAACATCCATTGCGAGGGCGCCACAATGATGTCGGCGCCACGCAAACCTCTGCTAACGTGCTGCCGATATCTGCGGGTCCATGGCGTGTCGTCCGGCTCTTTGCCGTGGACTGCCACCCACCAACTCACGACATCACTGTGAGCGACGACGATCTTAGGCACGTCAACCGGGAGGTCGCCGTAGCAGTACTGGCTGAAGTGAAGCACATCGGGTCGCACCTCTTGCACCAGCATCTGCAAGTACTCGCGTGACTCCTCAATATCTCGCTCGACCACCTCCATCCACTCCAGGCGATATTCAGTCGGGCGGTAATCCAAGCCTGGGACGGTCTGCATCCACGCGGTCTGGTGGGGGATGGGCAGCTTTCCGAAGCTCACTAATGTGACGCGATGGCCGGCGCGGGTCAGGCCGGCAACAAGTTCTTGTGTGTAGGTCCAGACCCCGCCGACAGTGTCGGAGGTGATCAGTACGTGCATTCCAGGTCCTCGATTGGAGCGGGCCTCTGATCCTGAATGTCGCTGAAACCTTTGTCGCGAAATGCGTCCAAATAATGCTGGTGCGCGCGCTCCCAAGCGTAGTCATCGGGAGCCCCGAAGCGCCGTAAGTAATCCGGCGTGCCGGGAAACGCAAACATCGGCACGGGTTCGCTCACCCAAACTCCGTGCTTGCGAAGATTCTCTTGAAATTCCCGGACCTCGCTCCGCTGATCGTGTTCAGTAAGGATCAGGTTCGCCTGCACCCACGGAACTCGCTTGCGCGCATAGATTAGTAACTCTGCAATTCGGTCCGTGGAAATTCGACAGTTCTTGTTCAGCTGGTCACGGCCGGCATCCGTGATTGATTCGATCCCGCATTCCATGGAAATACAATGTGCGGAGCCCAGCAGGTCGAGCGATTCTTCATCCCAGAGATCGATCCTCGTCTGCAGGCCGATACTGATGTTTCGCGTGCTCAGCTCCCGCAACAATTCGCGGACCGCCTTACCCACCCCAAAGATCTCGTCGATCCAGTAGATGTAATCCACGCCACGTGAAATCAGCGTGTCCACTTCCTGCAGGACCGAACTTACCTGGCGCTCACGAAACTTGTTCCTAAACAGCGTCTTGTTGCAGAAGCTGCATGCCCACGGACAGCCACGGGCGAATTCCAATTCTGCTCCCCGGCCCGAGTCATGAAAAACGTGATGCCGATGGGTGTGTGCTTCGACCTTGTAGTTTTCAAACGTGAGCGCGTCGAGCTTGTTCATATCTGTGACGCCAAGCCCGGGGCTCAAGTGAATTCCCGATTCATCACGCCAGCAACAGCCCTCAATTTCCGACCAGGGTTGCGATGCCAACTGCGGCAACGTCTGGTCTGGTTCACCGCGCATGGCCACGTCACAGTTCAACTTGCGCAACGTTGCGCCAGGCGTCGCCGAGGGATGCGGTCCGATGGCAACCTTCACCGCCTTGCTTTGCAACTGGGCAAACCATTCTTGCGGGACCCGTAGCTCTGGCGGCGGACAGCGCCAGAAGAGATAAGACGGCGCAGTCGGAATGACCAGAAAATCCGGACCGAAACCGTCGAGCTGTGACTTCACCTGCGCGGTGCTCAACCTTTCCAGATGAGCATCGACCAGCAGCGGCTCGTGTCCAGCAGCCCTGATCTGATCAAAGGCAAACAGCAGCTCCAGCGGATAGTGAGGGTCCTGGCAGCCGAAGTAGGTCGAGCCTTCGTAAGTCCATGCCGGATTCACCAAAGCAAATTTCATGATGCCGCCTCGGGCTGAGGTTCAAGCATTGCAGCTGGGATCGGACCTACGCGTATGGTTTCGGTGAGCTCGCGCTGCTCTTGCCACCAGGAGTGAATTGCTTGAATGGTCTGGCGTACGTTGAATTGCGGCTTCCATCCGGTGTGCTTGCGCAGCTTTTCGAAATCAGTGACGTAGAAGAGCTGATCTCCGGGCCTTGGCCGCTGAGTATCGAACTGAACTCGCCGTCCGGTGATCCCCTGGATTTCATCAATCACCTCGCGCAAGGAAACCGAATTCTGAGTCCCGCCGCCGACGTTATAGATCTGGCCAGCGGTTTTGTCGATCTGCGAACGAACTTTATCGAACGCGCGAAGCAGGTCGCCCACGCAGAGCACGTCGCGCACCTGCCTCCCGTCCCCGTAGATCGTGATCTTCTTGTCCTCCAGTGCGGAGTAAAGAAAATGTGCTACCCACCCCTGATCTTCGGTTCCAAACTGCCGCGGCCCGGCAATGCACGACATCCGGAACACCACTGTAGGCAGCGCAAACATACGGCTGTAGTCATGCACGTACTGATCGGCTGTACCTTTAGAGCAACCGTACGGGGAATACAAATCCAGCGGCTGCAACTCGCTCACCCCTCTGTTGTCCAAAGCGCAATAGCGCTTGCCGGTCAGCACGAGTTGCTTGCCCGCCAGGTTGCCGTAAACCTTGTTTGTAGAAGTGAACAGGATGAACGGTTGCCGGCCACTCTTTCGGGCAGCTTCCAGAATATTCAGCGTTCCGAGCGCGTTCACTTCAAAGTCGTGACGGGGATCGGCCACCGAAGAAGTTACAGCCACCTGCGCCGCAAAGTGATAAATCTCAGTCGCGCCCTGCACCGCTTTCTGAACAGCTGCTGCATCTCGTATATCGCCTATCGTAATTTTCAGCCGCTCTGGATCCTTAGCCCCTTGCCGCAGCCACTCCAGGTTGCGGTGCACACCGTGCCGCGACAGATTGTCGAAAATATGGACGCGTGCGTCGCCGCTGTTCAGCAGATGACTTGCCCAATTTGACCCTATGAAACCCGCTCCACCAAAAATCACCGCGGAACGGAACGATAGCAGCTTCTTCATTTCTACCTCGCCAATGGCACCGTGATCGCGCGGCAACCTGGATTCCGGCAAGCCGCCGGTCACGCAACCAGCCCATGAACATTCAACTGCTCAATTGCCCGGTCTAGGTTGTCTTCTGCCTGCTGCGATTCCAGCCACCCGGCTAATTCCCCCATGCCTTTCAGCAAACTGGTTCGCGGAGAATATCCCAGCAACTGGGTGGCGGCCGCGATATCCGCAAAGCAATGACGCACATCGCCGGCGCGATACTTCCCAGTGACTTCGAACGGTATTTGCACCCCGAGCGCTCGTCCCAGTTCAAGCGCCACTTCTCGCACCGTCACAGGATTTCCAGATCCGATGTTTATCGCTTTGCCGTCTGCTCCTGATTCACCCATCGCCAGCAGATTGGCTTGCACGATGTCATGGACGCTGACAAAATCCCGCATCTGCTGGCCGTCTTCAAAAATCACTGGAGCCTTCCCGTTCAGCAGCCGCGAAGCAAAGATTGCAGCCACTCCGGTGTAAGGGTTCGAGAGCGATTGCCGCAGACCGTAAATATTGAAATAGCGCAGCGCCACCGCCGGAATTCCGTATGTGCGCCCAAACAGCAACGTCATCTCTTCCTGGTCTTTCTTCGAGAGCGCATAAATCGACGTGCACTGCAGTGGCTTGTCTTCTGTGGTGGGCACCGGTATCAGGACATCGCCACACTTGAGACACAGCGGTTCCCATTGCTTCGTTTTCATCTGCGCAAGCTGCCGCGCCGGCGGCGTCATTTCGCCGCATCGCTGGCAGGCATACTTGCCTTCTCCGTAGATGGACATCGACGAAGCCACAATGATCTTTTCCGGAGTGGAGCGTGTATCAAGAATGGCCTGGAACAGGTTTGCGGTTCCCAGATTATTAGTGGCGGTGTAGTCGGAAATCTGATACATCGACTGTCCGACGCCCACAGCCGCAGCAAAATGAAAGACGACATCAGCGCCCACTACCGCTTTACTGAGCTGGGCCAAATTGCGGACATCGCCGAGAACGAACTCAGCGTCCTTCGGGATATAAGAATTCAGTCCACCTTGGTGAACCTGCGAGGTGAGGCAGTCGAAAATGCGGACCTCATGGCCAGCTTCCAACAGCGCGTCAGCAGTATGCGAACCGACGAAGCCCGCGCCCCCGGTTATAAGTACCCGTCTTCCCTTCACTTACCCGTGGCTCCTATAAATCTGCATCCACTCCCGCCCGCACCAGCCTGAATGGCCGAGATTTATTATGTGCACCGAAAATGCGACAGCAGTGGAACATCCCGGCGAACTTTGGATGTATGTCACCAGAGGTGAGATGTCTTGCGTGCGACGCTATAAAGCCCAATGTTGTTCTGTCGTGTCCGTCCCCGGCGTTCCGCAGGCGCCCACCATCACCCAAGTTGGGCGTAACGGTGGTCGATTCCCGAGAGCAGCGGAGCGGCCGGCCGATTCGACTGCGGTGGTGCGTATCTGGCCACCATTCTGGCTGCGAAATCCGCGAAGTCCTCGCAGTTCTTCGGTGGGCTCGTGTAGTGCGGAACCATCCCCAGATGCTCTGGTGTAAAGCACAGTGTCAGTGTCGTACTGAATTCTTCGATTGCCTGCATTTGCCTGTCGAACCAGGCGTCCGCATTGGGACGGAATGAATCTGCCCAACTCAGCCCCGTCCTCAAGTAGTTCACGTTCAGCCGGCGCAACCATTCCACTGCGTCATCAAGGCGATGGTCCTCGAAGTGGAACCACTGACAAATACCTAACCCCTCGGGAAAATGTGCCTGCGCCAGCTTGGGGCTGCCATCTTCGTGCAGAATACCCATGTAGTAATGACGGTAGTAAGAGCTGCCTTCAGCCTCTTTGTGGCGAGTGGTCGCCGTCCAGGTGGCTGGCAGATCGTACAGGCTGTACCAATGCACACGATCGACCAAGGGCAGAAGCAATTCGGCCGTCCGCTGGATCCCGAACACTTGCACTTCTTCCGCGCCAAACGACGAGACTCCCGCCTCAGAGACCCACACCGCCTTGTCGGTAATTTCACGCACTTCGTCAATTCTGCGTGGCCACTCGTGAATGCTCCAATGGTTCCAGTCCAGCGGGAAGCCGTGCAGTGCGACCACATCAACCGCGTCGAGCACGCCGTAGCTGCCCAGCAGCTTTACAAAGTTGGGATCGATCGGAGAAAGACCGCCGAGCACGATGGCCAGGTCCGGATTGATCTTTCGTACTGCCTGCGCCGCTAGCACGATCATTCGTGCGAAGACTTTCCAATCTGGATCGACATGAAAATCCCAGTGCGAAAGATTGTTCGGCTCATTCCAAAGCATTACGGCTTCGACCATGCTCCTTGCCTCGGTCTCCTGTGGTTATTCGTCTCTTACAACGTCCCTTCAAGCTCGTGATCGAGCAAATATCTGTCGCCACGAATTACTGAGGTGGGAGAGCAAATCCAGGTCTCCGGTTCGGGACGAGCCTCGATCGTCAGCCCTGAGCTGCGCAGCATAGCTTCCACCGCCGCCCGATTGGGGATCCACCAGTTCGTCGGATCATTCGAGTAACTTTTCTCAATGAAAAACATCGCGGGAAAACTCTGTTCTGCGAAAATTTGTGTATTCCAGAATGGATAATCGTCTTCCCACTCCTGAATGTCTCCGCACCCGCGCACCATGGTTTGGAAGACCAGCTTGCCTGCCACCTTCTTTACCAATTTATCCAGAGCGTAAAGCGGATAGCGTAAGTGGTAAAACAGGCCCATGAATAAAACGAAATCGAATCGCCCCAGCAATTCGTCGACAGCGTAGATTGAGCATTTGCGCAGGTCGATATCCATTCCCAAAGTCTCGGCGGCAAAACGCGCCTGGTTTAAGTAACGGTCATCGACATCAATGCCCAAAACATACTTTGCGCCCCGCTTTTTCATTTCGATGGAATAAAAACCACCGTTACAACCAACATCCAGGACAGTTGCTCCGGTCAGATCGGCAGGAATCGCGGGCGCAATCTGACTCCACTTGACGCTCGGAAAATCTCCCAGAAAATGTTGGGGTGCCGTGGGCACACCACGCAGATTCAGATTGTGAAACCACTCTCCCAACGCGGATATTCTCTGCGCGAGCTGGACGTTATCGGTATCCGCAATCGGGGACAGCTGATCTGGTAGGGAGGACATTTTGATCGGGCCGGGTGCACCTCCGGGTGCACTTCAAAGATGCGTTTTTTCAGAGTAGCGTTGCGCAATTCGCCCTCACCCGACGCCAGAAGGCGGGTGCTGCTATTGTCCTGCAACAACACTCTGCAACCACATGCAGCGTAAGAACATCGAAGCTGCTCATGCTGGAGGCGCGGCCAAAACTGCCGGAGAGCTCATCCGTCACCTCGGCGGCACCCTCGGTCCTGTCGCCCGAGGCTGCCAGCCTGTATCGCGAAGTGCTACTTGCGATGAATAGTCATGGCTTGCCTTACGCGGTCGCAGGAGCTTTCGCACTGCAGAAATATACCGGGATCTGGCGAATCACCAAGGACCTCGACCTTTTTGTGAAGGCGGACGACGTTCCCTCAGCTATCGACTATCTGGCGCAGTGCGGATTTCGTTGCGAGATACTTGATCCGGTGTGGCTCGCAAAGGCCCATCGCGGAGAATATTTCGTCGACCTGATTTCAGGCATGAGCAACGCTGTGATCGTCGTCGACGACAGCTGGATGGACCGCGCCCAGCCTGCCCTGATTGCCGGCGTGGAATCCAGAATTATCTCCCCCGAAGACTTGTTGGCCTCCAAACTGTTTGTAATTCGGAGAGAAAGATTCGACGGTGCTGACATTGCCCACATCATTTACAGGACCCAGGGGAAACTGGACTGGGAGCGCGTTCTTCAACTCGCAGGAGAGCACTGGGAGATTGTGCTCTGGGCGCTGATTCTGTTTCGATATATCTATCCAGCCCACACCGATTATGTCCCACCTGCGCTGTGGCAGGATTTGCTTGGCCGCTACATGCACCTGGTGCAGCATCCGGATCCGAACGCCCGTTTTCGCGGCAGCCTGGTGGACGACAATATATTTTCTATTGATGTGAATGACTGGGGTCTGGAAAATGTCGAGAGCGAGTACCGTGGAAGGCGGGTCACCAAGCTTCCCCCGAAATTGAAAGAAGCCGGGCCTGAGGAAATGCGCAAGACTGGAACCGAATGAGAATCGCTGCAACCGCCGACTTGCATTTCACTCCCGCGCGCTTCAGCGCTTTGCATGACCAACTCAACCGTGTGCGCGACGAAGCGGACGTCTTCGTATTAGCCGGAGACCTGACCAACTATGGCCGTCCCGATGAAATGGAGCCGCTGCTGAACGTGCTAGTGCGGCTGCGCGTGCCCACAATTGCCGTCCTCGGCAATCACGACTTCGAGAGCGACCGCCAGAGCGACCTCATCCGCATGATGACGCAGGAAGGAATCAAGGTGCTCGACGGGAGCGCCTATGAACGGGATGGCGTTGGTTTTGCCGGAACCAAAGGTTTCGTTGGCGGATTTGGGCGCGGCGTCTTGACCGCTTTTGGTGAGCCGGAAATTAAGACCTTTGTGCGCGCGGGTATAGATGAGGCTTTGAAGCTCGAGCGGGCGATGTCACAGTTACGCACGCCGAAGCGTGTCATCGTGCTGCACTATTCACCAATTGCCGCCACCATCGAGGGAGAGGCCACTGAGATCTATCCCTTTCTTGGCAACTCGCGTTTGGCCGAGGTGGTCGACCGCCACGGAGCGGATCTTGTCGTGCACGGCCACGCTCACAACGGCAAGTGCAACGGCAAAACTCCGGGAGGGGTGCCGGTGCACAACGTAGCCATTACGCTGCTGCAAAGGCAAAACCCGTCAGCTGTGTACAAGGTCTTCGACGTGTAAAGTGGTGCGGTTGAATCCCTCTCACCTCACTACCGCAAAGGAGGGACGGAAGCCTGCTTCGTTGAAAACCATGCCGCCGCAGTCAAGCATGCTGTAATCGCGATTGAGAAAGCGATGGGCAGGATGAAGAGGTATCTCCAGCTCACGACGGTAATGGCGGCAAAGCAAAGGGCGAAGGCCCATGCAGGGCCGCGCATGAGCGCCAAAGTCGCGGGCGGAAGACCGCCTAGCTGCCATGCCAATATCGCCGAGAATAGATAAAACACGCCGACAGAAAATCCGGCCGCCAGAAAGAGGTCCCAATAAGTGCGGTTGAACCCCTGCACTTCAAAATGAATTGACCGCATTGTTCCGAGAAGAGCATCAAGTCCCCATGCGGGATCAGACTGACGAAATCCGAGTGTGTGTCCTACCGCAAAAAGTAGTAGAAGAACAGCAGCAATTCGATAAAACATGGACGCCTTCATTCGTGCCTCCAGAGGCAGCAGACGCTACTATTCTGCCGCACAGGTTCACACTTGCCGTTACCTAGTTTGACTCTCGCACTCTACCATGCCGCTTGTGAACAACTGAACGCGGCTGATTCCACCCTCAATCGATTAGCTCTCAAGGGGAACGTCGCCAGCCCTTAGTCCGCTCGACCCACAATTTATTTCGAATGAAACGCACCCTTAGAATGCGGCTGCGAATGTCAGAGTGAGCGAAATTGGTACGGAATGATTCAAAACTGCTTACAGCGTAAACCCCATTTACGCGCGCACTCCTCTAGCCTAAGGTGTGCTCGTGGGCGGCAATTTTTAGCCCACGTGCGCAGCAATGCAGAATTCGGCGCACAACCTGTTAGTGGAGACAAATTCATGGGATTGATTCTGCTGATTATTGTTCTGCTGCTGGTCGTCGGAGCCCTCCCTTCTTGGCCGTATAGCACGGGATGGGGATATTACCCGAGCGGCGGATTGGGATTGCTGCTTCTGATCCTGGTCATCCTCTTGCTGATGGGCAGGTTGTAGGTTCATTCACCGCATCTGGTCCGTTCCTTTAGCTTGCGGAACGGACCTCAAGGTTGATGTTTACTAAGGCAAGTGACCTAATTTCTCTCCGGCTGCACTTTACGTTTTTTCATACACATAGGTGCACAAGAACGTTTACCTCACATTAACTCGACCTACAGTCTTACCCTGAGCCTACTTACAGCGTTCAACCCATTGTTTCCCACAGAGCACCCCCGGTAATTTGTGAGCATGGGCAGGAGTGTAAAGGTGAGTTGTGTTCCAGCATTGGCCGCTCGCTCGTTCTCCTGGAGCGATCGTGATTCCACACGGCCCACAAAATCCAGGCAGACTTCGATTCGGCACACGACCAGCCCTACATTGCTGTGGATTGATGACTTCGAGCCAGGGCTAATGCTTTATCGCAAGATGTTTGAGGACCTCGGATTCAAAGTCTTAACCGCCAACAGCGGAGATGCCGGCGTCCAGCTCGCCGCGACGAATCGGGTTGATGCCGTCATAACCGATTATGAAATGCCGGGCATGGATGGCATAACTGTCGCGTCGTCAATTAAAGCTCTGGACGCACGGACTCCTGTGCTGCTGTTTTCCGGCAGTACCCTGGTTCCGGCCCACGCACGCAGCGTGGTTGATGCATTCTGTGATAAGGCACGTCCACGAACCGAACTCTTAGCCGCCATACATCGTTTGCTGCAGAGGAAACCATCCCTCGGGCTGCAACCTCCGGCCGTTGCTTAGGCGTCTCATCACGGACACAGGACGATCGCGTAGTCCTCTGAGACGATCGTTCAAAACGTACGTTCAACAAAATTGGAGGCAAGGAGAGTGGCAATGAAGAAGTTCACGATTTCACTCGTAGTGGCTTGTACTTTGTGTGTGGCGGCGGCTGTGGCCCAAATGGCGCCCGGCGGCTCAGGACAGGGCACCCAGCAATCTTCTCCCAGCATGAACAGCCCCCGAGGCCAGCAGCCCGGAATGGCGCAACCAGGCAACGACACAACCGGCCAAACCACGCAGACTGAGCAGCCGGGAAACACTGCATCTCACGAAAAGAAACTTAAGGGCTGCGTTCAATCGCAAGGCGGTCAGTACGTCCTCGAGACGAAGAAGGGCAAAGCCATCGCCTTGACCGGGCAAGATGTTTCTGCTCACGTTGGACATGAAGTCGCTGTGAAGGGCATGTGGGAAAAGGGCGGAAGCTCCAGTATGTCGTCGACGACGGCTGGTTCATCCGGCTCTTCTGCGAGCACAACCAATGAAAAAGCGTTCAACGTCGCCAGCGTTGACATGATTTCCGATACCTGCGGCGCAAAGACTAAGGAGAAATCCAGTTCAGGTGGCATGGGCACCGGGACCACTGGAAACAGCCCGACCACCGGCTCCGGCACGGGCAGCAGTGGATCAACTGGCACCGACCAGCCTCCGCAGTAACGATTTGCACTATGCTCCCCTGGGAAAAGGGCCCCGAAATGGGGCCCTGATTTTTTGACGACGAGAACGCTACCCCCATATTCAGGTTTCCTGCCAGTGACACTTCCATCGTCCGTTCTCGAACGGAGTATTCCAACAACGCACACATCTCTACGTCTTGCTACCGGCAGCCTTGCTTAAACGTCTATTCTGCAACAGAGTAAGAGCCTGCAACTGGAACGTCGCCTGCTTTTCCCTGTTTCGTGAGTCGGAGTGACCGGGCGAGCATCTACTGGACAAGGCGCGGGAACATCTTGGCTTGAAGGAGCGTAACAGCAGAGAGAGAACGCAGCGTTTGACAATCAGGGGTGCGGGGACTAGCCACTTTCGCTTGGCGGCCAGGTGGCCAGTCCCCAGGCAGAGAGTTCGCGGCTTTGCAGCCTGGGCTCTTTGTGTTTAAACCCCGCGGGCATTTTAGCCTTTTCGTAAACAAACGCAAGTTGTTTTCGAATGGGTAATTCGTGGGGCCGCCGCAAACCGCCTTCCCGACGTGATTCGGGAAAGAAGAGGACACAAATGAAAACGAGAAAAGTGTTTGCAGGCGTCATAGGCGGACTCGCAATCCTGGTTGCGAGCAGTGCACTGGCGGCAGAGAAAGGCAGCATGAAACTTTTTGATCCCACCACGATCAATGGAACCCAACTCTCGCCGGGTGATTATGAGGTGCAATGGGAGGGAACAGGAAGCGACGTGCAGCTGCAAATAATTCACAACAAGAAAGTAGTCGCCACTGCTCCGGCAACGGTGGTCCAGTTGAAGGCACCCGCGCAGCGGAACCTGACGTCAACTCGGAGTGAAGGCGATCACGCCAAAGCTCTCACCGAAATTTCATTCCGTGGCAAGAACTATTCTCTCGCTGTGGGAAACCCGTCAGTGGCGAAAACTGAAGGTGGGAGCAAGTGAACAATTTGCACTCAGGGAGAGTTCAGGCTCTCCCATTCTTTTTTAGTCGGCCTTCTTTTTGTTTGGCCCAAAAAAGCGTTCCGGACCGAAGTTGATTTCGTTTTCGCGCGAAGAAACCAGCCCGGCCCGGTACTTAAAAACCCTCTAAGTTATTGTCGCGCTCACCCCCTAGATTCCAGTGCCGCGGCGCGTCAGTCCTGTGATCAAGGTGATAATGAACACCACCAGGAAGATGAAGAACAGGAGCTTCGCAATCCCTGCCGCTGCCACTGCGACTCCACCAAAACCGAATATCGCAGCGATAATCGCGACAATCAGAAATACCAGCGCCCAATAAAGCATGCTGCCTCCTAGTTAGCCTGCTCTAAGCAAGCATGAGAAAAGCATAGCCAATTGGGAAGTGTGTGACGATCAGGCCGACGCTGTACTTCAAAATGCGAATTGCTGTAGGGGAGAAATGACAATCCCCCTGAATTTTCTTGAGTTTAGGTCGAGAAAAGTCTGTCGAGGACACTGATGCGGAGTTTATCTTGGTGCCTCCATTCACGCCTTTTGCGAATGAACAGGACAAAACGGCTCACCAACCTGCCCTTGAAACATGCCATCTAAGTCTTCACTAGGTGCGGTGGAACCGTCCCCGGACCTCCGCGATGGTGCCCGAATCTATCGCTACGCTCCGGGGACGGCGCTCTTTGTCGTCCCGCAACCATAACCGCTGCCGTTGACCCGGAGCGCTGGTGCTTTTCCCTTACGCAATGATGTTCGGAAAAAAGACGCGAAGACAATACACGCTTTTGTTGCTCACGAGCAGCTTGAGTCTCGCCGATCTTGTTGGCTCAAATCGTTGGCTCCAATCCGAGCCTGCGTGACTAGAACCGTGAGCGTGTGCCGATTTTTGGGAAAGGCCGTTTTTCTTCTGAATCCAACTCGCCCAGCGCCAAATCGACGATGGCATTCTTCATCGAGTGGGCAAAAATAGAGGAGAACACCAGCATCTTCTCGGCGGTACTTGGATCCACGCTCTCTTCTTCGGCATGGCGCCAGAATTCCATTCCGCTCGCCACGCCCGCCCAGAACACTACCTCCTCCAGACTCATGGTCTGACCGGGGTTCGTGGGCAGTTCGCAAAACCCTTCGACGGTTTCGCGGATGTCCTCGGGTGCGTGCTCTCCCAGTTCATCGACGAACGACATAACTTCCAGAATGCGTGTGAAGCCTTGCCAGTCCCGCCGATTGGTTGTTTCCAGTTTCATCATTGCAGTGCACCGGTACTTCACGAATCAGGATTAATAACTCCTCTAAACTCTAAAGTTTGTAATTGAAGCAGGCTATCCCCATCATCGCTTACCCACCGCCGTAGCATCCTGTAAGAATGCGAATATGAACTTCTGCAGGGTTTAATGTAGAAGGCCTTAACTAGGCAGCATGAACGTCTGTAAGTCTCTGAAATTCTGCAATCGCGGAGAGGGCCGCTCGGGGAAGTTGAATCCGGTATGTGGGCTGGTTTTCCGGCCGCCAACGCTGCTTGTAATCTTCGTTGCCGCGCAGGAAGTCGAACCGGCGAATTCCGTGTTCTAGGGCATCTCCGATCACCTGATACATGAGTTGAGTTCCAGGGCTGAGCCATGCGAACTCAGGATCGAATCCCTGCAGGTAACAGAATGCTGTCTCGTGAGCGAATAGCGAGTGGATGACAGCCAGAGTCTTGCCGTGCAATCGCAATCGCGACAACCGCAAAAGACCGGAATCAAAAAGCCCGGCTGCGCAGGATCTGTGAAATTTTAGGGTTCGGGGATCACTGAGCACTCCTGGCTGGCCCCGCTCCGACCAGCGGCTGGTATGAAGCGAAAACAGGTCATGTAGAAATTCTGAAACATTTTGAGCAGTTGCGAGTTCGATCTCTCCGCCCCCGGCGCGCTGAAGCCTGGAACGAGCGTTCCGCAAGCTTGCCCGTTGGCGCTTTGAGAACAAGTGAAGAAGCTGATCTTTGCTGTCCGGCAGGCAAAGAACACTGCACGAATCGTGTTCGCGAGCCTCGCGCTTTAACGACACAAGCCTCAATAAAGGCGATTGAGCCGGCAAGTCCGTCAAATCGAGAACCGTCCAGTTGTCTTCCAGGCTGCAGACGGCCGCAATAATCTTTGACACGACCTCTGCTTGGAGCTGAGGATCGATCAGAACATCCAGGTAATCGGAAACACCTCCGCCCATAAAAGCCAACACCCGCTCGGCCTCTCTCCGGTAGATGAGAAAAGGCGCTAGCCCGACTAGGCGCTCTGCGCAACGAACCTCGACTGCGGTGATTTGCTCTGGAGCGAAGACCTCGATCCAGGCCAGCACCCAGTCAGGGCTTTGAAACGCGGCGGCATGGCTGTACTGAAATAGTTCTCGCCACTCAGAAGAAATTTTCCGCAGTTCGGCCAAGCTGCGCAGCACCCGCAAATTCAGTGTGACTGATGGCATCATGCGGCTTGCAACCCCGGGGTGAACGATCGACGAGCAACAGCTTCGTACAGGCAGAGATAGCTCGACAGCATCTTCCCGCCATCGAATCTCCGAATGGCTTCTCTTCTGCACGCCCTCCGGTCAATGTGATTTATGCGGGAGATTGCGAACGCCATGTCCTCGACAGACGCAACTACGAATCCAGTTTTTCCGTCGCTCACAATTTCGGGTAAAGCACCGCTGCGCCATGCGATCACAGGAGTTCCAGCAGCCATCGCCTCCATCGCCAGCAACGAACTGGTTTCGCTTACTTGACTGGGGATCAGCAAGCATTTTGCCCCGGAGAGCAGCTGCCGCTTTCGTATTCCGCCAACCGGTCCAATAAATCGCGCCGATCTCCCCAACCTGGACGCAATCATCGAATCAAAGTAACTGCGGTGCTCGGGATAGTCGAAAACCATCCCAGCCAGGATCAACTTTCCGCGGGCTATTTCAGCCGCCTCCAACGCCAGGTGAAAACCCTTCTCGGGACAGATTCTTCCCATTGCAAGCACGTAATCGCCAGATTGCCGACGAGGGCCAATCTCCTCGACGTCAACCCCATTTGGAATGACACAATCAATCTCAACTTCCGGAGGAGCCGTGCGCGCCTGAAAATCCGAAACGCCCACCAGGAGCACATTCACCGGTTTGTGTAAAAGTCGGCGCCGTGGATACCACTGCAATGGCAAATGTGTCGTCACCACAATCGGCACATCGCTTTCCGGTAGATACTCATAAAAATCGACTCCGTGCATATGTACAACGTCGACCGAATAGCGCCCAAGCGTACGTTCAAGTAGTTCTTTAAAAATCCGCCGGGCTTCTCGTTTGGCGCTCTCATCCAGAACTCCCGAAGCAACCTGTGCCGCAATGAGCAGGCCGCTACATCGGGATCCCTCGGGCGCCAGTACCAGCGATCTGTGGCCGGCGCTTACCAGTCCGCTATCGATCGTCGCGAGTACCTGCTCAGCTCCGCCCGCGGTTGCAGGCGAAACCTTTGCAAGCGGATAGCTCACGCTCAGCACTGTCAATCGCATGAGCGCTCCTCGCGGTGTGGAAATGCCGCCAATGCGAGTGCACGCCACCGCGTTCCGGTCATCGGCCAGTCCATGCATTCATACCAAAGCGGGCCTTCGTGCGGTACCCGCGAGAAATCGTACTCCGGCGCCACGCGCAGCCGCTCGTTGGTAATTGGAAAGTTTTGCAGTACCAGTCGTTGCGACCTGTACTCTTCCATCATCTTGCGCTTGCGCTCGCGATGATCATCCAACATCTCCAGGACAATCTCCGATGACGGCTCCGAGTTGAGGAATTCACCGGTAACGCACTGCCCATTGCGCACATGATAGGAAGTCATCTCGAAGAGTTCAGGGCCCGCTGCGTCAACCATTGAAATCGCGCGCCGTCCGATCAGGGCTGCCGAATCATGGTCTGGATGGCCGCCTTCGTAAGGATGGGTGATCAATAGATCGACCGTATGCTCCCGCAGAAACTCCGCAACCTTCAGCGCCAATGTTTGCGCTTCGAGGATTGCTTCTTGATCGGCAGCGCCGAGCCACGAGACCTGCTTTTCTGCAATTCCTGCGTGAGCTAGCGCCTTTCCGGCTTCATGGCGTCGCACTTCCGCGTACTCGTCTCGTGAGCAAGCCATATCGGGTGGCCAGAGGCTTCGGTCTCGCGGTGCTCCATCGGTTACGTAGACGATCGCTGATTGAGGAAAGCGGGCAAGCAACGCAGATACGCCAATTGTTTCGTCATCGGGATGGGCCGCCAGAACGGCGATCCTCAACGTTGGATCGTCGTGACCTTCGATTCGACGCCGGAACAATTCCGCCCGGGATTGTCTCAGGTTAGCCTGCCAGTTCATGCAACGGTGCATGGCTTGAGAGTACGCGGACCGCCTCTCGATATCCATGTAGCGTGCCTACGTCCACGTATACGTCACCGCGTTTTACACCATACGCAACGCCACCGTTCGCGAGATACGCATTTACCAAAGTGCCAAAGTATTCGTCCGATCGCGAGCGCTCGTTCCACAGTTGATGCAAATCGGCAAAATGCCTTCCGCTCAACTTGAATGCTCCCCAAACCCAATCTGACGCCGCATTCTCCTGCTTCACTTGGATCTCCTGCACACGGCCTGAGTGGTCGGTAACGACAGAATCAAACAGCTCCGGCTGCGACACTGGAAAGAGCAAAAAAGAAAACTCGCGGTCGGGTAAGAATTCGAATCCTTCCATCGGAAACCAAACTGTGTCCGGCAGTCCCACATACACTTCGTCTTCAGGTGCGATGAACGGCAAAGCGCTGAACAGCGCGTCACACAGCCCATTTGGGTTTTGCTGGACGGTATAGCAGATCGGCGCCTCTCCAATCTTTCCGCCAAAGTAGCTGACGATATCGGTTTTCCCCGGCGAGATCACAAAGCAAACTCGGTTTACTCCCGCTAGGAGCATCCGTTCCAGCAGGTATTCTGAGACGGCTCGAGGACGTTCGACGACGCCATCAAGCCGCGTGCCCACGGGCAGCAGTTCTTTGGAAAACGCCAGCGGTTGAATCCGCGTTCCCAACCCGGCGGCCGGAATTACTCCCCAGCGAAAGCTCATGCGGCAGCCTCCAGGTAGTGCAACATTTCCTGGCTGCGATGGCGGGCGGTATGCGCCCCAAGCACCCGGTCACGGGCAGCTTTTCCGACCTGCCGCAACTGCTCCGGACTGCGCGACAAAGCATTGACCACATCGCCGGAAGTTCTGGCGACCAGCAGTTCCCTTCCCGGTTCGAAGAATTCCTCAAGTCCCTCCCACGAATCGCTGACGATCGGAGTTTCACAGGCGGCCGCTTCGAACAAGCGCCCTGACGGGCAATAACCGTAATCAGCCATCGCGGGGCGAGTCACATTCAACGTCGCTCTGCACGACGAGTAAAACGCAGGATGCTCGGCAGGAGGAACGTGGCGCACAAACCAGACGTTGTCACTCCAGGGAAAGTCGTCCGGATACTGCGCCCCGCCAAGCAGAAACTTTTTCTTAGGCAGTTGATGTGCGGGTTCGATAAAAAGCCGTTCTAGCGTCTGCTGCCGGTCGGAAGCGTACGTCCCCAGGTATGAAAGGTCGGAATCATACTGGCTCGAGCGCGGAACCGGTTTGTGAAGCCCGGGGTCAACGCTGCCGTAAAGCGGCGCCACTCGCTTCGCTCCCAGCAAACGTTGCAGGTCATCAAGGGCGCGACCGCCCACGTAGCTCAGGACAAGGTCAAATCCGCTCAGCCCATAACTTGGGATGTAGCTGACATTTTCTTTGCGTTGCAATTTTTCGAGCGTGACCGCCGTGTCAAGGTCATAGAAGACTTTGATGGCGGCCGAATCCAGCACCAGATCTGAAGCTGCGATGGCATCCGCGCAATACGAGGTCACGATCGCGGCGTCAGATTCGCAGACAGCGCGCTTGGCTTCCGCAAGGATCTCCGTCCAGTTCTGGTAGAGCTTAAGCGAGAAAGCTTCGGGCGCTGTCAGGTCCCGATGATTCGCGTAGTAGGGCACATCCCGTTCGAAGAAAACAATGCTGTGCCCCTGTGCTGACAAGGCATTGCACAGGCCGCGCCACAACGTGGCGTGCCCGTTTCCCCACGACGAGCTCACCGTCAAGCCGAAGATTACCAACTTCATTTGCAGTGTCCTTGACAGCAGCGGGAGATAACGGCGAGCGTTCCCCCTGAGCACAGGTTTTCTGGCCCGAAACTTCGATGCCGAGACTGAGGCCAAAGCTGTATTTCAGAGCTGAATGTGTACCAGCAGTAGATCGCGCCCTCCCGGGAATTTAAGACATCTTAGATTTTCAACCCGGCATCAGAGTTTGGTTGCAGGTTCTGTCTTTGCCAGTTCTATCAAAGCCGGCGGGTGCCCAGCCGTCCACCTTCGCCCACGAGCGCTGGAACCCTGGGCCGCACATAGTGGATCATGCGCTGGATCGTCCTCCCCATTGCCGTTCTTGTCCTTGCCGGCGCCATATTTCCACAGACTAAAGAGAGTGCTGGAAAACAGCCTTCCTACGATGGCCAGAAGGTTGGGTCGGTCGATCTGGTCGCTAACCCCCGGATTGACACCAGTCAGTACCGCAATCTGATCCTACAAAACCCCGGCGAACCCTACTCCACTGAAAAAGTTCAGGCCACTATCAAAGCGCTGGACCAGACTCAAGCTTTCAGCAAAGTGGATCTCAAGGTCAGGCCTGATCCTAATGGGCTCAAGCTCATGTTTGTTCTGGAACCCGCCTATTACATAGGCATGGTCACCTTCCCCGGAGCCGCAAAGAGATTTCGCTACAGCCGCCTTCTTCAAGTCGTGAATATTCAGGATCAGAATATCTATCAGCAGAGCCAGATGCAGGCGGCAGAGTCGGCACTGTTGAAGTTCCTCGCAGATAACGGCTACTTCCTGGCATCGGTGCAGACCGAAGTAAACACGGACGATCAAAACCAGCTCACAAATATTGCTTTCAACGTGCAACTGGGAAAGCACGCCGGCATCGGCAGAGTAGATATTGTTGGCCCACCTGCCGCAGAGGACCGCAAGCTCGAGCGGACACTCCGCTCCTTGCGGGCGCGATTCACCGGGGCGCTGCTCAAGCCGGGCAAATCTTATAGTGCTACCCGAATCAAGTCAGCAGTCGCACTGATCAAGAAAGAATTGGGGAAGGAGAACCACCCGGCCAGCACGGTCAAAGTTAACCCTCCGGCATATCATCCGGAAACAAATCGCGCAGACGTTTCTATTCAGGTTGATACCGGGCCGGACGTGGACATTCGTGTGGTCGGCGCAAAACTCTCCTGGATTCCCTTCCTTTCATCGCGACGGCGAAAGACTCTGGTCCCGATTTACGAAGAAGCCTCTATCGATCCCGACCTCATCACCGAGGGCGAACGAAACCTGACCAGCTACTTTCAGCAAAAGGGCTATTTCGACGTAAAGGTGACCACGACCACTCAGCAACAGAATGGAAAAGTGCTCCTCGTGTATCAGATTAACAAAGGGCGGAAGCATACCGTCGAAGACATTTCTTTCCGCGGAAACCATCATCTATCGAGCAGCGACCTGATAGCGCAGGTGACGGTGAAAAAGCGTCGCTTCATTTTGTCTCGAGGATCATTCAGCAACAAATTGCTGCGCACGAGTATTCAGGGAATCGAAAGCATCTACAAAGACAATGGCTTTGAGCAGGTGAAGGTCACGCCCGATGTGGTAGACCGCGAACCGAAGGTTTATGTGACCTTCAATATCGCCGAGGGTGACCGCACCATTGTCAGTTCGCTTAAGGTAGCAGGAAATAGCAAAATCCCGCTTTCGCAGCTTCGACCGAAAAAAGGATTCGAGCAGGAAGAGGGCAAACCATTTTCTCCGGGTCGGCTTTCGAATGATCGCAACCGATTGGCGGCGAAATACCTGGATCGCGGGTTCCTCAACTCTGAGGTGAAAACCATCGTCTCGCGCCATCCCGATGACCCGCACGAGGTGGACGTCACCTATCAGATCACCGAAGACCAGCAAGTCCGGATCAGCAAAGTGCTGCATCTGGGGCAAAAGCACACAAAACTTGATCTGATCCGCATCAGTACCAATCTCGCTCCCCAGGAGCCGCTCAGTGCAGGCAAGTTGCTGGCCGGCGAGAGCAAGCTTTACGACCTCGGAATCTTCGACTGGGCAAGCGTCGGGCCTAGACGGCAGATCACAAATCAATCGCAAGAGGAGACGCTGGTCAAAGTACACGAATCGAAGCGCAATTCCGTTACCTATGGCTTCGGCTTTGAGATTTCACGCCGTGGTGGGAACATTCCCACCGGCACCGTTGCAGTTCCGGGACTGCCAACCATCAATACCAAAGGCGCCAACCTTTTTCCCAGTGAAAAAACTTTCGTCAGCCCCCGCGGGTCAGTCGAATACACTCGCAAGAATATGCGCGGCGAAGGCGAGACGGGAGCTATCTCCGTGCTCGCTTCTCGACTGGATCAGCGACTCCTGCTTACCTATACCGATCCACATTTCCGCCGCTCCAGCTGGCAGACACTCACCAGCCTCTCGGCGGAGCGCACGACTGAGAACCCCCTTTTTGAAGCGCGCTTGGGGGATCTCTCTTTCCAGTTTCAGCGCTACATCGATGGGAAGAACACAACTCAGCTTCAGCTCCGGTACGATTTCAACCGTACCAAACTAACAAAAATCCTGGTGCCGGAGCTGGTGCTTCCTTCCGACCGCAACGTTGATCTGTCTTTTGTCTCTGGAACAATTATTCGCGACACCCGCGACAAACCCCTTGACGCTCATCACGGGATCTATGAAACCATAGATGTGCGAATCGTACCCAGCGCCTTCGGGTCGAGCACGAACTTCACGCGCTTGCTGGGACAAGCCGCTTACTACAGGCCGGTGCACGCGATTATTTTCGCCAATAGCGTTCGACTCGGACTCGCGGTGCCTTTCGCGAATGCGAATGTTCCCACCAGTCAGCGGTTTTTTGCCGGCGGCGGGACTACCTTGCGCGGCTTTCCTATCAATGAGGCCGGACCGGTGCGCTACGTGCCGTTCTGCACTCCCGGGCAAACTACGAATTGTCCACAGGTGCCGGTGCCGATAGGTGGCAATCAGCTCTTCATCTTCAACTCTGAAATCCGCTACCCCATTCCGATTATCAATAATCTCGGCGGGGTCTTTTTTTACGATGGCGGGAATGTCTACCGTCGCGTTAACTTTCCCGATTTTATCCACAACTACACCAACACAGTTGGCATCGGGATTCGTTATTCGACGCCTATTGGGCCCATCCGGGCTGATTTCGGGCACAATCTCGACGCCGCTCGTGGCATCAGCGCGAACCAATTCTTCATCACACTAGGGCAAGCTTTTTAGCCGGATAGCAGAATTATGGCGGACTGGAAAAAAGGTGTGGGTTGGGTGGCCGTTGCCATTGGCGGGTTGCTACTGGTTCTGCTCGTAACAGCGTTCTTCTTGCTCAGGAGCCCGGCATTTCATACCTGGGTACTGGCGAAGCTCGTTCAGCAGGCCAGCGAGTCGACGGGAGCTCAGGTCGAACTGCAAAACTTTGACCTTCACGTAAAGACTCTGACCGCCGATATTTATGGTCTCACCGTCCATGGCACTGAAGCAGCTGGCGAGAGGCCCTTGCTGCAAGTGCAGAAAGCTACAGTCGGGATCAAAATAATTTCCATTCTGCATCGCAGAGTCAATCTCGGCGAACTGCTCGTCGATGCTCCAGTGGTCAACTTGACCGTGAATAAAGAAGGACGCAGCAATCTGCCCACTCCACCGCCCTCAAATAAGAAAAGTTCTACAAACGTTTTCGACTTGGCAGTTGGGCATGTGCTGCTAACCAATGGCGCAGTCTACCTCCGGGACCAGAAGCTTCCCGTCTATGCCAATCTCTACAACTTGCGCACAGAAGTCAGCTTCAGCCAGCTACAAAAGAAATACAGCGGCTCAATGGGATACGACAAGGGCATGATCTACTATGGCGCTCTCAAACCGTTGCCGCATACTCTAGAGGCGAAATTCGACGCGACTCCCTCTGAACTGAATCTGAATCCGTTCGTGGTGACGATCGGCGGATCGCATGTGAAGCTCACCGCCAAAGTGCGCGACTACGGCAGCACGCCTGTGGCCAGTGGCCGCTACGATGTCCTTCTTCATACGCAGGATTTTGCGGGACTCTCAACCGCAAGTACTTCTGGCGATATCACTCTAGCGGGGACTATGGATTATCGCGATCTCCCTGACCAGCCGATGTTAAAAAACGTGAAGTTGAATGGAAGCATGAATAGTAACGGACTCGCGCTGGAAACGGATCAGGCCTCCGTAAAGCTCCAAAAGCTTTCTGGCCGATACGAACTATCAAATGGAAATTTCAAGGCTGAAGGTTTCGCTTTCAATCTGTTAAACGGAACTCTGAAAGCGGATGGCACAATTCGGAACCTTGAATCTACGCCGCGGTCGCGTTTTCATCTTGCGCTCTCGGGAGTTTCTCTGCAGGCGCTGAAGTCTTCCCTGCGATCATACTCAAATCAATCAGTACCGGTAACTGGAACCATCGACGCTCAAGCTGATGCGGCGTGGACCGGGACCGTGAAGACCCTGACAGCATCATCAGCAATCCAGATGCGCGGCTCAGTGATTGCGGCCAATCAGTCCCGCAGGGATAACTTCCCACTTAATGCAAATGTCCGCGTCAATTACGACGGTCGGCGTAACCTGATCAGTGTGCCGACCGCGCTGATTCAGCTTCCGGCAACTTCCATTACAGCGCAAGGCGAGATCGGCAACCACTGCAATCTCGTGATCAAGGCCGTTAGCACCAATCTGCACCAACTCATGCTCCTGGCCTCCGGCCTGACGCCCCCCAACGGACAGCAATCGAACCCATCTTCACTGCCGAACCTGCAGGGCGCTCTTAGCTTGAATGCGCTCGTTCAAGGCAGCATGCAGAATCCGCGAATCACCGCGCAGTTAGCCGCGACCAAGTTGCAGGTGAATCAAGGCCAGTTCAGCTCACTACAGTTGGCTCTTGTTGCCAGTCCGTCTGAGGTCTCATTTCAAAACGGATCATTGAATGCTCTGCCCCGTGGCGAGCTGCAGTTTAACGCTCGTGCTGGGCTTCGCGGCTGGACCTACGTTCCCTCGGGACCGCTCAGTGCAGCCCTGCATGTGCGGCAAATGCCGCTTGCCATGCTGGATCAGATCGCGACCACGTCTTATCCAATAACCGGCGATCTGAATGGCGACGTTCAACTCCAGGGATCTGAACTCAACCCAAAGGGCAATGGCAGGCTCGAAATAAGTAAAGCGCGTGTGCAAGACGAACCTTTACGAAACGTAGTCCTGCAGTTCACCGCTTCAGGAGGCACCATTCGTTCTGAATTGACCGAAGGTTCGAACAAAGCACAGCTCAACTACACGCCCAAGTCAAGAGCTTACGAAGTAAAGTTGGATCTTCCGCCGCAGGAAATCAGCCGGCTTCACGCTGTACAAGCGAGGAACATGGGGGTCAAGGGGAAAGTCTCTGTCACCGCAAACGGCGCGGGAACCGTGGATAACCCAAAGCTCAACGCCTCGGTGGAAATGCAGCAACTGCAAGTGCGGGGAACAACAGTGTCTGAAGTTAAGCTTGACCTGAACGTCTCAGATCATAACGCCAGCTTTGCTCTGAACTCCACCGGCGGCCCGGCCAATCTGCGCGGCAAGGGCACTGTACGACTCTCGCCGGGATACTACACGGAGGCGACTCTGGATACCAGCCGCTTTCCTCTTGATCCGCTGCTTGCGATGTATATGCCATCCCGCCCAGCCGGCCTCACCGCACAAACCGAGCTCCACGCTTCCATTCGCGGTCCTCTCGCAGAAAAAAACAAGGTTGAGGCGCATCTCACAATCCCAACCTTCGAGGCGAAATATCAGACGCTGCAACTGGCCAGCACCGGCCCGATCCGTATCGATTATGCGAATTCAGTCGTTACTCTACAGCCCAGCGGATTACAAGGCACCGGTACCTCATTCCAATTCCAGGGCCGAGTGCCGTTGGAGGGTCAGGGCAGAATGAACCTTACCGCCAAAGGCTCAATAGATTTGCGCCTGGCCCAGATGATCAGTCCCGACTTGCAAACTGCAGGTAAGGTCACGCTGGACGTAAGCGCCGGCGGCACCGTGCAGAGTCCCGGCATGCATGGGCAAGTTCGCGTCCAAAACGCCACCTTCGCAACCGAGGCCGCGCCCGTTGGCATTCAAAATCTGAACGCGGTCATGCAGGTGAGCGATACTGGGGTCCAGGTTACGGACGCCGCCGGAACTCTGGGCGGCGGTCAGGTCAAGTTCGGCGGCTCGCTTATTTACCGTCCGCAGCTGCAGGCCAATCTGACCCTGAGTGGTAAATCGGTGCGGTTGCGCTATCCCGATGGAATGCGGACAGTCTTCGACAGCGACTTGACCCTGACTGGCAATTCCCAGTCATCCACATTAGAAGGCCGGGTGCTGATCGATTCGCTTTCCTTCACCTCGGACTTCGACTTGGCCAACTTCATGGGTCAGTTCACCGGAGTCACTTCTCCTCCCACTGGCCAGAGTTTTGCCGATAACCTAAAGCTGCAAATTGCCGTGCAGTCCAGCAGCCAGTTGAGCGCGGGAAACGCCCAGCTCGGCATAGAGGGCCAGGCGAACCTTAGAGTCATCGGCACCGCATCCGATCCCGTCATAGTTGGACGCACGGACATTGCCTCCGGCAACCTCTTTTTGGAAAAGCGGCAATATCACCTCGAACAAGGCGTGATCAATTTTGTCAATCCCAACAAAACTGAGCCGGTGTTGAACTTGACGATTACCACGACCATCAATCAGTACAACATCAACGTTAAGCTGACCGGCCCGATTGAGAAGATGCAGACCAGCTACGTGTCGGATCCACCGCTGCCGCCGGTCGACATTATTAAACTGCTCGCATTTGGGACCGCGCCAGGTGCGCCTCAAAGTTTCGGCGCTAGCGCCGTCCTGGCCCAGGGATTGGGTCAAGTCGAAAGCACGGTTGGCAACAACCTGAGCAAGCTGACCGGAGTCGCCGGCCTGCAAATTGATCCTTTGCTCGGCGGTAACAACTCAAATCCGTCCGCCCGAGTCGGCATGCAGAAGCGTGTCACAAAAAATTTCCTGTTTACTTTTTCAACCGATGTCACGCAACCGCAAAACGAGATCATACAAGGCGAGTACCAGCTCAACCGGCGCTGGTCAGTAAGCGTCGTAAGAAATGAAAGTGGAGGCTTTGCGGTAGATGGCAGGTTCCACACTAATTTCTGACCGTCGGCAATTGGATGCACTGTCCAATTCTTCGCCTGCGCCAGGTGCGGAGCCCGAGAACCCCTCCGCCAAACAAAACGATCTTTGGATTTTTCGCGATGGGCGCAAGCTCGTCTCCGGGCCAGACATGGTTCGTGACTTGGAGCGGAGAATTTCCTCCGCCAGCGACGGTTCAACATTGCTCGATGCTCTAATCGAGGGGGGTGAACTTGAGGCAGCGCTCGCCGACGCGGATTGTCCTGACGCTGCCATCGCAGCGCAGGTCACCGATATTTTGGCTTCGGATCTGTGCTCGGGGGAAGAAAGCCGCGGCACCGCACTACAGTTGGCCTCGCGAATTCACTCTCCCGAGCAGATCGCATTTTCGCCTCCAGAGGGGTTCAGCTATTACGCATTACATCCTCTGGATTTCGCGCAAATTATTTCTCGAATTTCCGCGGAGCCGCCGCGCTGCGCGTTGATAGGAATTCGCAGCATTGGAACTACGTTAAGCGCGGTGTGTGCTGCTGCGCTGAAGAGTACCGGGCGTGCAGTGTCGCGAATTACCGTCCGTCCTACCGGACATCCGTATTCCCGCCGAACTGACTTCACTGCCCAGCAGTTGCAGTGGATCTATGAGTGTCTGCTTAGCCATGCACAGTTCCTTATCGTGGACGAGGGCCCGGGCCGCAGCGGTTCCACTTTCCTCTCGGTTGCAGAAGCACTGGAGGCAGCCGGAGTTCCCAATCAGCGAATAACCATTCTCGGTAGCCGTCAGCCTGATCCGCCGACGCTTTGTGCAGAAAATGCATTTGCGCGTTGGAACGCATTTCGTTTCATTTCCACCACCCCTTCCGTAAACCAGCGCTTCGAGGGTTGCGCATACATCGGAGGTGGTTCCTGGCGAAATTTCGTATTTCCATCTGTTCAGGACTGGCCGGAAAGTTGGACCGAGATGGAACGACTCAAGTTCCTCGCGCCCGACAGAAAGCGTTTGTTCAAATTTGAAGGCATGGGGCCGGTGCGCGCCGACCTTCGCCAGCGGGCCTTCGTACTTGCAGATGCCGGGTTCTCTCCGCGCGCTTACGACGCAGGCGACGGTTTTCTTGAATACGAGAAATTAGACGGCCGGGTGATGCGTATCGACGACATCAGCTCCTCTGTGCTGGATCGCCTGGCACGCTATTGCGCCTTTCGCATATCGCACTTTCCAGCCCAACAGAACTCAGCGGACGACTTCCGGCATATGCTCGAGTTCAATGTGCGGCAGGAATTCGGAGTCGATCTCACCTTGCCTGAAGCCTCGCTGGCGTCGCAGCATCCCGTCCAGGTTGATGGCCGAATGCAGCCCCACGAATGGGTCGCAACTAGCCCCGCCACATTCCTAAAGACCGATGGCATAAGCCACGGCGACGATCATTTCTTTCCCGGGCCTTGCGACATTGCTTGGGACCTGGCCGGAATCGCGGTTGAATGGCGCTTAAACGCCGATGCGCGCCACTACCTTCTGAATGGGTTCCTCAAGCAGACCGGCAGAGATGTGAGCGGTGAAATGCCGCTGCACATGCTGGCGTATTCGGTCTTCCGTCTCGGGTTCTGCAAAATGGCAATCTCCACCGTCCGCGGCTCAGACGAGGAGCAGCGGATGAGAAGCGCATACACTCGATACCGAACACTCGCCGCTTCCCTGCTGCAGGAATTCACTCGCGGAACTTCATCGTTAACCCCAGCAGCGGCCTGATTCTCCCCAGAGATTTCCGAAATGGGACGATCTAATGGTCTCTACAGGCTTTCATGGATTGTGTCTTCCATAACCACTCACTAGACTCGGACATTCGTTCTCCATTCGCTCCAATAAAAGTTCTTTGCTAAGTGAGCTTTACGCGTCAGGACATGTTTACCAAAGCGATAGGTGTATCCTAATGGTTTCTTTGTCTATGCCCGTGGTTGATCCAGCCGGCAGCACCAACGTAGGGACTCATCCGGTTCGCATCCTTGTGGCCGATGATCACGAAGTCATGAGGATGGGACTGCGTAATCTGCTCGAGGCCGTTCCCGGCTGGTCAGTTTACGCGGAGGCCCGCACCGGCCACGAAGCCGTCGAGCTTGCCCTGCTGTCTTCTCCCGACATCATCATCATGGACATCACCATGCCTGAGATGAACGGCCTTGAGGCGTCAGCGAAGATCGCGATGGAGCGTCCCGAAATTCCAGTAATCCTCTTCTCTCTCCACCTGTCTGAGGACGTGATCACGCGGTTCAAGACCGGCAGCATTCGCGGCGCAGTTGCGAAAAGTGAAGCAGCCCGTGATTTACTGGACGCTGTCAGAGCGGTTTTGAAGGGCGGAACGTTTTTTTCCGAGAGATCGTCCTCGGCTGAAAACTGATTCCGCGTGGCTTCGGCTGTGCTTCGCTTCTACATTCTTCACCCGATTCCCATAGCTGCATTGGCGTGAGATACAAGAATCCTGCTGTCACGGCCTGCAACGGTGACGTCTCACTGTGCAAATCCGGCTTGCGCGATTCCGCTCCGTCATCTCCGTGATGGACGCTTGTTCCAGTTCGAGGTTCGGTTGGACATTCCGATTTCCGCTGACCGCCATAAGACTCTTCCAATTCCGGTTCGAAAACTACCCGCCAGCATTTCTCATTTTTGGCCTTGTGGACAGTGCGCCTCGACCCTGACCCTGGTTTTCGACGCTCTGAAAGGCGTAATCACCAAGCCGATTCCCGCCGCGTAGAGGCTCGATAATTCTGATTACATACAGAGGAATTTGTGGGTTCTTGAAGACAACTGAATCACGCAGGCCGAAGGGACGTTAGGGAGGTGGCAGGCGCCGGATAAAGGGGAGGTACGACCAACGCCTGCCTTCCGTCTCCTTCGCGTTGGGGCTGAACTATATGTAAACGACCGAAAGAATGTAGCGCTATCGGGGAGATACTGTATTTTTTGGTAGGATGCGGCCACGCGGACTTCTCAAGGGGAATACAAGTGTTTTCCCTATTATTATCATCTACTTACGCTTAGTGCGCTCAATACAAACTGGGCGCCGCGCACGTTTTATCCACCTATTCTCGCTTTGCTCTATCACGTGCGCTCATAACTGGCGGCGATCATCCCTCCTGAACTAAAATTCGATTTCGATGTAGCGTTAACCAACTAAATCCACCGAGGACAGAGCGCAATGAATTCCCTCCGCCAACTCACGGCCACCGGCCAATCGATCTGGCTTGACTACATCCGCCGAGACCTGATCACTAGCGGAAGGCTTCAGCGGCTGGTCGAGGAAGACGGCGTCACAGGCATCACCAGTAATCCCACAATTTTCGCCAAGGCCCTGGCTGGCGATAGCGAATACGATTCCGCAATTCGCTCTATTTTGCGCAGCTCGCCCGATGTGGATTCGAAGACTCTATTCGAGAGGATCGAGATCCAGGATTTGCAAATGGCCGCCGACGTTCTGCGCCCGGTCTATGACCTCACGGACGGGGATGACGGTTACGTCAGCATTGAGGTCTCGCCTCATCTCGCTTATGACACCAAGGGGAGTATCGCCGAAGCTAGGCGCTTGTGGACTGAAGTGGCGCGCAAGAACTTGATGGTCAAAATTCCGGCAGCTTCGCAAGGACTGCCGGCGATCGAGCAGCTCATCGCTGAAGGCATCAATGTGAACATTACGCTGATGTTTTCTGTGAGCCAGTACGAAGATGTTGCTGAAGCATATTTGCGCGGCATCGCACGCAATTCCAGACCGCACGCAGTCGCCTCTGTTGCCTCGTTTTTCGTCAGCCGCTTCGATACCGCCGTCGACCGTGCTCTGGAAGAGGTGGGTACGCCGGAGGCGCTGGCGTTGCGCGGCAAAACAGGAATTACGGCTGCACGGCTGGCCTATCGCAGGTTTCGCCAGATTTTCCTGTCACCCGAGTTCGAAGTGCTCAAGAAAGAGCGCGGTGTGAGGTTGCAGAAGCCTCTCTGGGCCAGCACCAGCACCAAGAATAAAACCTATTCGGAACGTCATGTACATCGAGGGCCTGATCGGTCCATACACCATCAACTCCATGCCTCCCGAAACCCTGGATGCATTCCGTGATCACGGCAAAGTCGAAGTCAGGCTGGAGCAGAATCAAATTGAAGCCCAAGACGTGATAGGCCATCTGCGCTCGATGGAAATCAACCTTCACTCTATTGGCCAGGAACTGACTGACGAGGGCGTCGAGAAATTTATGGCGTCGTACGATGAACTTATTGAAACATTAAGTCAAAAGCGGACAACCCTGGCCCGGACTGAAGCTGCGTGATCGCCTCAGTTGTGCCTTAGCACGCGGCGAAGCGCAGCAATGAGCGCCTTAGGACCGTCGTCCGCAAGTGCGACAGCGTCTGGCGCGATCTTACAATCCGTCCGCGAGGTCTGTGCGATCACCACCAAAGGACAAGTCGGACAGTGCTCGCGAATCTCTTCGGCCAACTCTTCAACTGTGTCATTTGAAAGCGTGTAACTCAACACCACCGCATCGAAATCACCGCGCCGAATCAGTTTCAACCCTTCCTCGCGGTCGGTTGACGTGCGCACATCGAATCCCCGGTCGCGCAAAACCTCGGCCCGGTACAACGCCAGCTCTTGCAATCGTCCCAGCAGCAGAATGCGTTTGCCTGGCGTGCTCCGGTTGAGTTGTTTTCGGCTGCTTGAGCTGCGTTCCCTTCCCGAAGGCGAAGCCTTCTTGGCGCTAGCCAGAATGGGGGGATTTTGCGGGAGGAACCTGACCGCGGAGATAGCATCTGGCTGGCTGCATGCCATTGAGAGAACTGCTCGCTTTCGTATCTGGCCTGAACGGCGCCGAAGAGTTTCGGGAAAGGAGAATACCCCACTAAGTGATTTCTTTGCAAGGAGAAGCCAAAGATAGATACGTTCGCCAAGAACATTCGACCCGCAAATAGCCGTGCACGCCAGACTGGCAGCGCTACGCTTCGCACCCGATACCCCGTTTCAGACCGCGAAGCCGACATTACCGCGGTAATAGGCCGGTCCCGGTTACTCGTTGACCGCGCCCTTGATACTCCTTAGATTCGCCATAGGGGGACGCATGAAGGACATTCACGAGGTCCTGCGCCGCAAGCAAGCCAAGTACGCGCAATTGGGGAAGCAGATTGAAATGCTGCAGCAGGCAGCCGAGAAGCTGCGCGAAGTAGCTCCCTTGCTCGCGGAAAATGACGACGACGACACCGCCATTTTGGCCGATGACGAACCAACCCCCACTGCTGCCAGAGCTGCGTCCGCCGCAGCCGGCCAGACCGCTGCTGCTAAGCCGGTCGCTCGTCCGGTGCCTCCGCGCTGGCCATAGACTGGACGCTACTTATTCATAACTCCTTCAGTCTTGCAGTTTGAAGATCCTTTCCATGCGCAACCATTTTTCGCCTGGCTTTGCCTGCGGAAGCGCCTGCTGAAAAGTCCACATCAGTTTCTCCCACTCCTGCACTTTGGGATTCTGCTGATCGGCTTTCGCCTTCCTCTCGAACGAAAAGCTATCGTTCACTTCCATGATCATGAACATGCGCGTACCGAGCAAATAGATTTCCATGTCTTCAATGCCGGCACTCCTGATGCTGTCCGAGATCTCCGGCCAGATCTTCTCGTGATATTTCTTGTATTCAGCTATGAGCGCGGGGTCGTCTTTAAGATTGAGAGTAAGACAGAACCGTCGATTCATTGGAAATCCTTTGGGGATTCTCGGGCTTTCTACTAAGACTCTCTACTCTGCAACCTGCCCGACAACTGCGGGTGCTCCTGCTCGAACTGGCTTGTAACCGCTCAGCCCGAAATAGAGCACGTACGCCTGGCAGATAAGCGGAACGATAAACGCCCACCGAATCGAGCTATGGTCTGAGATGAAGCCCATCATCGCGGGTACAACCGCGCCGCCAATGATGGATGCTACCAACAGCGAGGACCCCAACTTGGTAAAGCGCCCTAGGTCCTTGATGCTTAGCGCAAAGATCGTCGGGAACATGATCGAGTGAAAGAAGCCAAGCAGCGCAACTGCCCAAATCGCCAGCGCTCCCGGGCCCGTAAGAACGAATCCCAGGCATACCAGCGCGCAAAACGCGAACAACGATAGTAGCTGCTGCGCCGCGATCCGCTTCATCACGTAAGATCCGGAAAACCGTCCGATCATGAACCCGACCAAGTGCACTTTCAAGTACAGCGATGCATTTTTCTGCGCTAATCCAGGACTAACGTGTTGCGCGAAGCGAATGATGAAACTTGCGACCCCAACCTGCGCACCAACGTAGAAGAACTGCGCAATGACGCCTTTTACCAGGTGACCGTATTGCAAGATCGAATTGAGCTCGCTTGCGGTTGACTCCTCCTCACGGGAATTGCGTTGTTCACCAATTTCTGGAAGGTGCGAAAAGAAAATCATTGCCGCGACCGCCAGAAAAACTCCGGCTATCGCTAAGTAAGGGAGCTTGACCGTGTTCACCACCGCCGTGCGGTAGGCCTCAATTTGAGCTGGGCTCATGGCCGACAACTGTTCCGGTGAGTACTCCAGCGAGGAAAGAATGAACGCAGCGCCGATGAACGGCGTGACCACCGCGCCAACGGAATTGAACGACTGCGCCAGATTCAGGCGCCGCTCTGAACTCTCTGCCGGCCCCAGCAACGTGACGTAAGGATTCGCTGCCACCTCCAGAATTCCCTGCCCGCATGCCATTACGAACAGGGCAAGTAGAAAAAAGCCGTATACCCTGATTGAGGCTGCAGGCAAAAACAGCAACGCTCCTGTGGCGCATGTTAGTAATCCCGCAACGATCCCCTTCTGATATCCGATTTTCTCTAACAGCCTGCCTGCCGGAACTGCGGAAACGAAGTATCCTCCGAAAAATGCTGTCTGGATCAGGGCCGATCGAAAATCCGTGAGGTTGAATACTTTCTTAAGATGTGGAACCAGGATGTCGTTGAGATTCACTCCCAGCGCCCACAGAAAAAATAACGTTGTGACCAGAATCAGCGGCGTGACGTATCGCCGCTCGGTGATGGGCGCAGAAGTTGTCATGATTTACGTCACTGCATCTACGTCAATGCCCGGTCCAGATGCACGTACCCGCCATCCACGAAAATATGCTGACCGGTGATGTGACTGGCGCGGGCGGAGACGAGGAATACTACCATCGCCGCAATTTCATCGGGCCTGGTCATTCGTTTCTCCAGTGGAATTTTCTCCAGAATCGTTTCCAGCTTTCGCTCGGGATCAGGAAATGAATCAAGCCACTGGCGATACAACGGTGTCATCACTTCTGCAGGAACAATCGCGTTCACGCGAATCCCATGCTCGAGCAATTCCGCCGCCCATTCGCGTGTCAGCGCCAGAATCGCACCTTTGGCCGACGCATATCCCGATGTCCCGCCCTGTCCCGTCAGCGCGACCTTTGACGCGACATTGACGATGCTGCCGCGCGATTTCTTCAGGTGCGGCAAGGCGTAGTGCGCCATATTGTAGTAATGCAGCAGATTGCGCGCGAGGGATTCGACGTATCGTTGCGGACTGCCGTGTTCGAGCCCGACTTTGTCATTAACGCCGGCGTTGTTTACCAGCGCATCCAGCCGCCCATGCTTCTCGATTGTCTTCTGCACGGCGGCGTAGCAGCCCTCCGCCTGTGAAAGCTCCACAATGATTAAGTCGCTTCCCGCGACCTGTTGGTGCAGCCGGTTCCCGATCTCCACGTCGCGATCTGCGATTACGGGAACTGCGCCCTCTGCCGCAAGTGTCCGCACGATCGCTTCACCGATTCCTTTGGCGCCGCCGGTCACCAGCACAATCTTGTTTTTGAGTTGGAGGTCCACTGTTCAGATCAGCCGTGCAGGTTCATAAACCCGCCATCAATTGGATAATCGACACCCGTGATAAACGCCGCCGCGTCCGAGCACAGGAACAATGCCAGCGATGCCACTTCTTCCGGCTCCCCCATTCGCCCGATCGGCTGCGTCTTCGCCAGCTTGTCATACATCTCCTGCTCCCGCCCGGGATAGTTCTTCCGCAGATAGCCATCCACAAATGGCGTATGCACCCGCGCTGGAGAGATGCAGTTGCAGCGAATCTTATGCGCAATATAATCGCGTGCCGCCGAATAAGTCATCGCAATCACTGCGCCTTTGCTGGTCGAATACGCAAAGCGGTCCGCCAGACCGGCTGAACCCGCAATGGAAGCCATGTTGAGGATCACCCCGCCTCCACTTCGCTTCATGTGGCCGACTACAGCGAAAATACAGTTGTAGTAACCCTTCACATTTACTTTGAGGACGCGGTCGAATTCTGCTTCGGTCGTGCTCTCTACATTCCCAACATGCGACACCCCGGCGTTGTTCACGAGAATGTCGAGCCGTCCTTCCTGTGTGATTTTCTCAAAGGCGGAAACCACCTCCGCTTGTACTGTCACATCGCACCCGTACCCAGTTGCTGAGCCGCCGCCACGCACGATCTCGTCAGCGACGGCCTGCGCCTCGGTCTCATTCACATCCAGAATGCAAACTGCCGCGCCATTCTGCGCAAACTTCAGCGCAATAGCACGTCCAATGCCGCTGGCCGCGCCGGTGATAGCCGCAACTTTACCGTCGAGCCGAAACTCGCTTGCCACCTTTTCCGTCAGAGCGAGACCCCTCGCTTCCAGGGAATGAAGTCCTGTTGGTTCTTTTGCTCGGCCTTGGTCTGCACCTCGCCGCTTGCGACCTGCACAACCAGATCAAGTATTTTCTCGCCCATCTCATCAATGGTGGCTTCGCCGGAAACGATGGGCCCGGTATCAATGTCAATGATGTCGGGCATTCGAGCGGCAAGCGCTGTATTAGTCGACAGCTTGATGACTGGCGCGATTGGATTCCCGGTCGGCGTTCCGAGCCCAGTGGTAAACAAAACCACGCTGGCGCCCGCCCCTACCTGTGCGGTCACGCACTCTACGTCGTTGCCCGGAGTGCACTGCAGGTTGAGCCCCGGTGACTTCGAATACTCCGGATAATCGAGGACCGCGGTGACCGGAGAAGTTCCGCCCTTTTTCGCCGCGCCCGCTGACTTCATCGCATCCGTAAGCAGTCCGTCGCGCATATTGCCCGGCGAAGGATTCATATCGAAGCTGGCACGCACTGCCTTGGCTCGATTCGAATAATCCCGCATCAGCTCAATAAAACGATCTGCGACCTCCTTCGAAACAGCGCGGTCAATAAGTTCCTGTTCGACGCCACACAGCTCGGGGAATTCCGAAAGGACGGTTCTCGCCCCCAGCGCAACCAGCAAATCTGACGCATGGCCAATCGCCGGATTCGCCGAAACTCCCGAGAATCCATCCGACCCGCCGCATTTTAATCCGACGCACAACTGCGAAAGCTCTGCCTCACTCCGCCGCGCCTTATTAGCTTCAACCAATCCTTCAAAGGTTCGACGGATCGCATCTGAAATCATGCTGCTTTCCGTTCCGCTTTTCTGCTGCTCCAGAATAACCAGCGGCTTATCCAGCTTCGGATCGCGGCGCTTGATCTGCTCGCGAAGGATGCTGATCTGCGCGTTCTGGCAGCCCAGGCTCAGCACCGTCGCTCCGGCCACATTGGGATGGTGAATATAGCCTGCGATCAAACCGCAGAGATTATCGGAATCTTCTCTGGTGCCGCCGCAGCCGCCTTCGTGCAGCAGAAAACGAATTCCGTCGATCTGCGGAAACAGCTTCTTGGACTCACCGCCTCGTCCGTTCTGCTGAGTGGTATGCGTTCTGATCAGCTCCGTCTTTCCTTCCCGATATAGCTGCGCCAACTCGGCAACCTGCCGCCGATAATTTTGCTCCGGCGCAAAACCCAGCTCTTCTTCGAAAGCCTGCTTCAAGTTAAGTATGTTGCGGTTTTCACAGAACACCAACGGAACCACGATCCAGAAGTTTCGCGTCCCAACCTGTCCATCGGTGCGTCTGTACCCGAGAAATCGCTTCTGCTTCCAGGGCGCAACCTCGGGAGCCTTCCACCGAAACTCTGCTGACTTGTCGTGAAACGGGAGCGCCTCATGCCGAATGTTTTCAAGCGTCAGCGGCTCGCCCCGCTGCACTCGCCGAACGGCCTTCCCTACCAGGACGCCGTACATAACAATGCTGGTCCCAACCGGCAAATCTTCGGTCGCAAACTTATGCTTTGCCGGGACTCGCGATACCAACGGATATTTCGATCCGTTGAACTCCACAACATCTCCCTGCTTGAGATCGCTGAGTGCGATCAGCACGTTGTCACGAGCATCGAGTTGCAAGACTTTCCGCATAGTGTGTGTGAAACTATGTTCTACTCGAGCGCCCGCCGGTCGCAACCCGATCACGCCCGCGTGCCACGATGTCGCGTTCTCGAGCGCCCAATTTCCAAAATCGTTCTGCGTTTCCGCCGAAAACCGCATCGCGCACTTCGATCGAAAACCCGCTCAAGTAATTCTGGACTAACTCCACCACCTGAGTATAAGAAGCCGCAACAGTGCACACTGGCCAGTCTGATCCAAATATAAGACGGTCAGCTCCGAAAGCTTCGAAGGCTACATCCAAATAAGGAATGATGTCCTCCGGCTTCCAGGAGTTCCACTCAGCTTCGGTCACTAGTCCTGAAATTTTGCAAACCACATTTCTGAATTTCGCCAGTGCCCGTAAGTCCGATTCCCATGGGTGCAACTGTCGGCTCCTGATGGGAGGTTTCGCCGCGTGGTCCAGCACAAACCGCTGCTCGGGAAATCGTTCCACGAACTCGGCAGCGGCGGATAGATGTCGCGGGTATATCAGGATGTCGTAAGTCAGCCCAAACTCCGCAAGCGCACTCACTCCGCGAAGAAACTCTGGCTGCAGAAGAAATCGCCGGTCCGGCTCGCTTTGCACGATGTGCCGAACTCCCAACAGCTTCTGCTTCTGCGCGAACTGAGCTATTTCTGACCTCACATTTGGTGAGCGCAGGTCGACCCATCCAATCACCCCGAGAATTGTTGGCTCACCGTCCGCCAGTTGCAGCAGCCAGCGGGTTTCTTCCAAATTCTGGAGTGTCTGCACTGCAATCGACCCGTCGAACCCTGCACGTTGAAGCTCAGGCCTAAGATTTTCCGGGAAGAAATCGCGACGCAACGCCCGCATTGAGTCGTCAATCCAACCATACTCCTCACGGTTGTACCGCCAGAAATGCTGATGAGCATCAACGCGCATGCGCGGATTCCTGGGGCTGGGCAGCTACCGTAAGCACGACAACCCGGTCGACCGTATTCTTGCTCGCCTCTGGCAGCGTCAACACCACGCCTTGAGTGTTCTGAGTAAATTGGACCGTCTCGCCACCAAGCAGCTGATGTGCACTTGCAATTTTCTTCTGCATGGGCGGAAGCGCAAGCAGCGGCGCGTCCCAGCGAAGCACGTGTACGTAGACCTTGTCACCTTTCTGGGTTGTTACTCCCCAGTCCGCCGGGGGCACCGGGCCACCACGAGTGCCGTAGATCGAGTCGCCAAACCGCGACATCCATTCCCCCACGGCATGCAAGCGGGTCACGAATTCCTCCTGAATTTCTCCGTTCGGCATTGGACCGATATTCAGCAGAAGATTCGAGTTGTATCCGGCGCTCCGCACCAGCATTTCCTCCACCTGTTCAGGACTCTTGAAGTTGTGGTCGCCAATGTTGAAGCCCCACGAATCGTTAAGCGTGTTGCTGCTTTCCAGCGGTAATTGATCGCTTACAACCTTGGTATTGAATCCGGCAGTGTTCTGGCCGGGGATGTCCCGCTCAAAGGTCTGCACATCCTCGCCCGGCTTCGGCGTCTGGTGATGATTAGGAATGATCAGCGTGGCAGGCTGAAGCTGATGAATCAGCGCGTACGTCTTTTCCAGATGCCAATCGGCATTGGCTTTGTCCCACATGCCGTCGAACCAGATTCCACCGACGGGACCATAATTCGTCAGCAGCTCGCGCAGTTGCCCATCCATGTAGTCGTCAACGTAAGCATTCCAGTTTCCGTTATCCGGGCGCCCATTGTCCCAGGCGGTTTCGCCGCGCGGATAATAATCCGGATTATGCCAGTCGAGCTGCGAATAATAAAAAAACAGCTTGATGCCCTGCCGGTGGCACTCGTCCGCCAGCATCTTCAGAGGATCTTTCCCGTACGGCGTCCGTCGAACGATGTTCCAGTCTGAAACCTTCGAGTCGAACATGGCGAAGCCATCATGATGCCGGGAGGTGATGGTGATGTACTTCATCCCCGCAGACTTCGCCAGCGCAACCCAGCTCTTGGCATCGAATTTTTCGGGATCGAAAAACTTGGGCAGGCGCTCGTACTCATGCACAGTCAGCTTGCGATCGTGGAAAATCCATTCGCCACCTCCGAGCACGCTGTACACGCCCCAATGGATGAACATCCCAAACTTCGCGTCCTGATACTCCTGCCGTGCCTTCAGGTTATCGGGCGAAGGTTGATACGCCGCTTGCCACTGGTTCGGCCGTTGTGCCGCGACAGGTTGCAACAGCATTGCAGATTCAAGAAGAAGACAGCACAGCCAGGCCGACAGCTGCTTGAGCATGCGGGACTCCACAGTGCACAGCAGTCTACACCGGTCAGTGGGGGTTCTTCTCAGCGGAAGCTCTCAACCGGCGTCCGGTTTGCAGCATTTCGCCCCGTTCTGATTGAGAACCTATAAACGTGGTTCTTTCACTCAGGCCATTCTCAGCGAGGCATAAGCCGGAAAAAGAGTGACTGCTTTGCCACTGGTTCGACTTTTGCTTCCAGAGCAGCCATCTGAGCCTGACTTAATGGGTTAAATGCGCGCGCCAGTTCCACGCACTCCTCAACCTGCGCGACTGAGTCGCACCCGATGATTGCCGTGCTGATGGGTAGGGACAGCGTGTAGAAGAAGGTTTCCTGTTTGGTCAGCGTACCCGGAATTGTAGTGATTGCGCCTCTGCCTTCCCAGGAATGCTTTTGTTCTTCCACGGGCGGTGGCGTCCAACTGGAAAGAATACGGCCGCGCGCCATCACCTTCATTCCGATAATTCCCATCTGTTTCTCGACGGCCAGCGGCAGAAGGTCTTTTTCAAAGCTGTAATAGTATTTGTCGGCGGCGTTGACGCCCATCAGGACGGTGTCAAAGGGAAAACGGTTGATGCATTCGATGAGAGCTTCGGGACGGAAGCGTCCGGTGACACCGAGATGACGCACCATTTTCTGATTGCGCGCTTGAACCAGGGCTTCTATGGCGCCGCCTTTGCCGAAAATCTGGTCAACGTCTTCCTGAATTCCAACATCATGCAGTTGCCAGCTGTCGATGTGGTCGGTGTCGAGCAGCTTCAGAGAGACTTCGAGGTTTTTGAGCGCCTCGTCGCGGGTGCGTTCTTTGGTCTTGCTGGCAATAAAAACGTGGTCCCGGCTGCCCTTAAGACCCTTGCCCAGATATTGTTCACTCCACCTGTCAGGTCCGCCGTAGATAGCGGAAGTGTCGAAATAATTCACTCCCAATTCAAGCGCACGTTGGATCATCGCCAGAGCCACGGTTTCGTTATTGTGTTTCTCCAGCGCTCCCTGGCCGCCGAGGCCGAAAATCCCGACCCGAAATCCTGTCTTGCCCAGATTCCGCGTCGGCATCATGTCTTGCACCGCTTTTGCCGCGGCTGGAGTGTTTTCCGTTGACGTCACCTCGCCGGATGCGCGCGAAGCGATCACTCCGGCGGAGAGACCGGCAGCTAGCGATGCTGCTCCCGTTTTAAGGAAACCGCGCCGATTCTGATTAACGCCATCTTGAGGTGTGTCGTTAGATTTCATATCTATCGCTCCAAGTCATCCGAAATAGAATACCGATTTTCTTGGGAACTGATCGATTACGCGAGTATATTTTTCTCTTTGCGAGCCAGTTTACTCCTGATCGCATTTGCGTAGTTGGTTTCACCGTCTGTTGAGAGCATCCGATTCTTATTCATAGCACCGATCGGCGCTCAGGAAAGATGAAGAATGAATCGTCGAGCGTTTCTCTTTTGCTTCGTAGCCACATTGATGTTGTCCACAATCGCGTTTTCACAATCATTTTTGAGCCAATACAAAGGCTCGCCTTATCACGACAGCCGCTATAGTGGCGGTCCACAAAGAATACCGGGCAAGGTCTTGTGCGCCTACTATGACCTGGGCGGCGAGGGAGTCGCGTATCACGACACCGATCCAAAGAATCACGGCAGCGGAGAGTTGAATCCGGCTGACGGGAGCTACCTCAACGAATTCCGTATCCATGAGGGAGTAGATACTTCCTACACGAAATTTCAACCGGAAACCAGATCCGATTGACGACAACCCCTTCGACAAAATCGTTCCCCCTTCAGACCTGCCCTACGTCGGCTGGACCGAACCCGGAGAGTGGTTCAACATAACGGTCGATGTGACGCACTCGGGAACATACGGAGCCGATTTCCTATACACCTCGAATCGCGGCGGAACAATATCACTCGATGTGAATGGAAAGGACGCAACCGGGCCTCTCCAGATCACAACAACAAACGACCCTGCAGACCCGCTGGCCTGGCGTCAGTGGCACCATTGGAATCTGGCGCCGCAACTTTTCAAAGTTCATCTCGACAAAGGGAACAATGTTCTCACCGTACGCATAGTGACGAACGGCAACATGAATCTGGCCTATTTCGACTTCAAACCGGTCCACAGATAAGTGGCCCCCCAGCGACTCAACTCACTGTCAGGCGCAATCCCGTTGCATAAGGAATAGTAACCAAGCACTTGCCCCGCTTGAGCGAGTCGGTCTTCGCTGACGTTGTGATGTGCGCCTCTCGGCTGTCGAGTGCCGGTGCGTGTAATGTCTCGGTTTGCACCACGCCACTCGCATCGCGACTAAAGTCGATCAGATTGAACTTGAAAGGAATGGCGGGGACGACGGGACTCGAACCCGCGGCCTCTGCCGTGACAGCCCATGGTTCAGAGGTAACTGTGTGAAATTGCACGGCGCCGATCGCCAGTTTTGGCGCCCAAAGTAGCATTCAGGAAATCTTATTGCACCCTAATTGCACCTAGATTTTCGCTAGTGCTTTCATACGGCAAAGGCCTACGGATGGAAGATGCCTGCATGAAGGAACATGGATGAGAGCGCAGTCGAAGCGTGCGGCGGGCAGGCGTGAAGCCATAAAGCGAAAAGACCATCTGAGACGATCACAGAAGATATGTAGCGGCAAGGGCAAGTATGTTGACGACTGCCAGCCCAATCACCACATACGGCATTCGTCCAACGTACCCGTCCTCATTGATCGGCAGAATGAGCAGGGTGGTTAAGCCTCCAACACTGGATTCTTAGTATGGAGACTCGTTTTTTAGATGTAATGGTTGCAAACCGTTTGCGTAGTTCGCGCCGTCTTTGAGCCCAGAGCTGGGGTTTTGAGCGATATGGGGATGTTACGTCAACAACGGCAAAGGCATAGAATTGATGGCGGCCTGCTCTCCTCCCCGTGAGCGAATTTCGCCACAGCAGCGTTACTCGCGTTGCGCTCGCTGCACTGGCAGCGTGGGCCGCGTTCCTAACCGTGGACTTCGTAAGTCACGGTGTGGCTCTTTCTGGCTACTGGAGGTCGACAGCAGGATATTGGCGTCCACCAGCGGAACTCTTCCATCTGATTTCCGCCGGCTACGCATCCGCCGCCATCTATTGCGGCGGGCTCTGTTGGCTCTTTGTCCGCCTTCACCCCGCCACTTCAGGTGTCAAGAATGGGATCCGCTTGGGAGTAGTTGTCGGTCTGATTTTCAGTACGTCGTCCACGCTTGGAGCGTTTTCTGTCTTCCGCATGCCGTTCTCCGCAGTAATCCTCTGGAGTTTAGTCGGCACGTTGGAATCGGTCGCCGCAGGAGCAGCCATGGGCTGGGTCCTGGGCTCAACTCATTCGGTGCGGCGAACGATATGCATCTTTGCCATGGCTCTTGTCGTTGTCGCTCTCGGGATCGTAGTCCAGAACCTTTTGCGATGAAATTAAGAGTTCAAAGGCGGACAGTTGACGTAAACAGGCGTGTCTGTTGAAAAACTCCCTCTTCGTCGAAAACAGTCGAAATTTAGGGGATACAAAATGTCTTGCGATTCGAGAAGATCCCTTATAACGAATCCTGACGCAATTTTCTTTTCGCGAATTTAGTGGAAAAGAGTTTTTCAACAGCCACAGGCGATAGCGCAAGCTTGCGCTTTTCCTTCGCCAAAACCGGGGTTAATAAGTGATATCGAGATTTATCGCCAACTGAAAAAAAAGCGCTTGACTCTAGAACCGATTCCAGGGTTCATACTGATGTCGTGAGTGCCAATTCTTTGCGCTCGGGGGAACTTGCCCGTCTGACTGGCGTCAGTGCGGACACACTCCGCCATTATGAGCGACTCGGCATTCTGTCGAGAGCACAGCGGACCAATAGCGGTTATCGGATGTTCCCCGCATCTTCCGTTGAGCGCGTCCAGTTAGCGCAGAGGGCGCTCCAACTCGGCTTCTCGCTGAACGAGCTATCGGAGATTCTGCTCAACCGCGACAGTGGCAGTGTCCCCTGCCATCGTGTGCTTAAGCTGACTGAAGAGAAGCTGCTCTTGGTTGGGCAGCAGATTCAGGAACTACGGCGAACCCAGGGCTACATGCGCAGGCTCGTTCGTGGCTGGTGGAAGAAGCTGAAGCATACTTCGCCGGGCCGTCAGGCAATGCTGCTTGATTCGCTCGTTGACAAGCCAAGAAGCAAGCCGGGGAAAACCAATCTAAAGAGGAGATCAGGTTTATGAAGCACCTCGTAATCGCACTTTCGCTTTCGCTACTATCGTCACCCCTTCTGTCGCAAGGGGCACAGTCGGATAACTCGATGAAGGACTGTCCCATGCACGGGCAGCACCTGTCCCAGCAGGGGCACCAAGCGACCGTGGAAAGCCACGGCGATCAGACGATGGGCTTTCCTCACGACAGAACCATTCATCACTTCCGCATGATGTCCGATGGCGGTGCGATTGAAGTGACCGCGAGTGATCCAAACGACAAACCTAACACTGGGGCGATTCGCTCGCACCTTTTGCATATCACAATGATGTTTGGCAAAGGCGACTTCTCTATTCCGATGTTCGTACACGACGGCGTGCCGCCCGGTGCGACTACGATGAAGTTGATGAAGGCAGCGATCCAATACACCTACGAGGAGATTCCCTCGGGCGGAAGCGTGCGGATAAAGTCTGATGACGCTATTGCAGTTGCCGCAATCCACGACTTCCTTCGCTTTCAAATCACGGAACACCAGACGGGCGACCCCCTTGAATTGGCGCAGAAGTAGCTGTTTGCAACAGGAGTTAGCACTCACGCCCCCTCAATGAGTGTAATTGGCGATTTATCGCCAGTTAAGACGATTGCCCAGCAGTTGGAGGCTCGGATTACTTCCTGTTTGCCGACCATCCGCGAACTGACCCTAATTTGTGCTCACAGGGGCAGTACCGCTGCCTTGCCGGAGGTCCTCGGACAATCCCGCGTTATAGCGTGACCCGATCGAATGCAGAGACTGCTCGCCAGTATCAGCTCAATTGCGACTTGCGGGCGGGATGATGTTATTCATGCGTAAGTACTCGACCATTTGCCCGTAATGATCAAAAGGATGTGCAATCGACACGATAGCGAGCCCCATCCGTGTCGTAATCATGTCGAACAGGGGATGCTGGATTGGCAGTTTCGCATTTTGCTCAGAGATTGAGGAAAACGCTCGGTGAGTGTTGGCAAAGGAGTTTTTTAAGTATTGAAGGACGGCCGATCGAGTCTTCATCGCTTCTGCTGAGCTGTCTTTAGGCGGGTTTTCACCTAAGATCGCCGCGGAGAGCGCGAAATTGACTTCTGCGACGTGGATGAGTTGTTCAGCGAAATTGCGTACGCCCTTAAACTCTCCGTTTGTCGGCGCCCAGAAAAATTTGTCTTCTGGCATGGCCTCGGCCGCTGGAACGAACTGTTGTTCCATCCAGTCCATGTGCTTATTGAATACAGACGCGGTATCTGACTGCGTTTGCGAGTTCTGTCCTGAACTGAACCGTGATAGGAATGGAACAATCGCCGAAAAAAGTAGAAGACGTCGTCGCGTGGTTGTCATTTGGCAACTCCTGCAATGATTACCATTAGGGCAGTCCAACGCGCTTCTGGAGATCGTCAAATCGCGGATCGGAGCGGATTCCGTCCCAGCGTGGATCACGCTTGAGCCAGACCAGCCAATGACTGCGCCCGGCCACGGCCTTGTTGAGCCAGGCAAATGCCTGATCCTTGTCCCCGAGTCCGGCGTAAACGAGAGCGACCCCGTAAGGAGTAACGTATTTCTCGCGGGCCATTTCATTAAGCCGGACCAGCACCTGCTTTGCTTCAGCTTGATGTCCCCATTCGCCGTAGGCGTGTCCCATTCCCGCGATCGTTACTACCCATCCCGGCAAAGCAGCGTCTGTCTTGTTGAATTCATCGATCGCCTCCGAGTACATCTTCTTCTGCTGATATGCGCGGCCAAGCCAGAGATGCGCCAATGGGAATTTAGGACTGACGGAAAGAGTGGCGCGCAACTGGTTAATCGCTTCATCGTAGCTGCGCCGGTAATAATAATTGAAGCCTATGTCGGTGGAGATAGTCACCGATAACGGATCCAATTCGTGCGCCCGATTCACCTCTTTCCAAGCGTCGTCGAATCGTCCCATGGCCATCAGGTAATAGCTGTACCAGTCGTGAGCGGTTGCGTAGTTCGGATTGAGTTCAATCGCTTTCTTGAATTCATTCTCAGCTTCCGCCCAGTTCCAAGTGGTCTAGGGCGTGACGTTAGTTACGCCCTCTTCGCCTTCATCTCCGCCAACAACTGCTCGATCCGGTCGGCCTTCTCGATTGTGGCGAAGCGATCTTCGACGTCCTCGGCTCCCAGCTCGGACTTGGCCTGGCTCACGGCTTCATTGTGCGCGACTTTGCGCTTCATCCGATCGAAGGCCGCGGACTTTGAGTTGTCCCCGATCACCAGACGGGCATCGTGCGCCTTGCCAACAGCGCGGGCACGCCGATGTTGCGCGACCAGCAGATCGGCCTTGCCCTGGGCCTCGGTGAGTTTCTGCCCAAGCTGGCGCAGCGCGGTCTTGAGGTTATCCACTTGCGCTCTTTGATCAGCAACCTGTTGCGTGAAATTTCCCGTCAGCTCGCGATAGCTCTCTACGCGATGCAGCGCAGCGCGGGCCAGGTCATCCTCTTTCTTGGTGACGGCGAGCTCCGCCTTGCGCATCCACTCGGCAGTCTTGTCTTCGTTTTCCTTCTGCTTTTTTTCCAGCAGGTGCTGGTCGGCGATGGCGATCGCCACCTGCGTCTTGACCTGCAGAAGCTGGTTCTGCATATCGAGGATGACCTGCTTGATCATCTTCTCTGGGTCCTCGGCCTTATCGATCAGGTCGTTGAGATTCGCACGAATTAAAGTTGAAACCCGCTCTAGTAGTGCCATGATTGACTCCTTTTCTTAGCTATCAGCCGTCAGCCTTCAGCCATCAGTTAAATCAAGACCCTTGGGTGCCCCACTTCTCCCCGACTTTGGGAGAAGTGGGGACATCAAATCCGCTCCAGCCGTGACGAACCTTTTCTCCTCGACATCGCCACTCCAATCGCAACACCAATTGCAATTCCGGTTGCTAGCCAGGCGCCGCCGGTCCCGAGCGCGACACCTACCGCGATTCCAATCCCCGCGCCGAGCGCGATCCCAAGTCCGATTTGCATGGATGGTCGTTTCATCTTCAATCTCCACAGAACCCGGTTGCCCCACCCTTCTCTGTTCTTTGGAGAGGGTGGGGACTTTGACTCTTACTTCTTTCCCCCATTCCCCGACGGCAAAGCGTCCGGCGGCTTCGGAGTCTTATCGCCAATGCCGCGCACCTTCGAGAGCAAGTCAGACATGCTCATGCCTGATAGCGTTTCGAAGAGCGCCGGGACCTGTGCCGCCATTTTGGTGAGGTCGCCGGTGATTTTGTTCATCCCGGTGGCGTCGCCGTTGCCGGTCGAGATCACGGTGATTTTGTCCACGTTGGCCAGGGGAGCCGCCAGCGCGCGCACCACTTCCGGCAAGCTGGTGAGCAGCTTGTCGTAGATAGCGGCCTGGTTGTACTCCTGGTAAGCTTCGGCTTTCACGTTCATGGCGCGGGCTTCGGCGTCACCTTTCTTGAAGATGATTTCCGATTCCGCTTCACCCTGAGCGCGAATCGAAGAAGCGTGTCCTTCGGCTTCTGCGATCAGGCGCTGCTTTTCAGCGGCCGCGAGCGTCTCGATCCGCTGGCGCTCGATTTCCGCCGGCTTCAGCACCGTCGCGATCAGTTCATTCTGGCGGCGATTGATTTCCGCTTCCTGCACTTTGACCTGCTGCTCCTTCTCTACCTGCTGCACCTTCACCTGTTCAGCCGTCACTTGCTGCTGCATGATGGCGGTCTGAATGTCGTAGGCCTTGTCCGCCTGCGCCTGCTGCCGCTTGGTGACTTCGACGTACTGCGCTTTTTTTACTTCCAGATCGCGCGTCGCCTCCGCCTGCTTGGCCAAAGACAACGTTTCCGCCAGCACGCGATCCTGATCAGCTTGCGCCTTTGCCACCGCGGCTTCCCGAGTCGCAAGAGCGCGCCGGATCGCCGTGTCGCGATCGGCTTCGGCGGCAGCAACATCGGCGTCTCGTTTAATTCGCGCAACGTCAGGACGCCCCATGTTGATGATGTATTCGTTCTTGTCGCGGACTTCTTTGATGGTGAACGAGATGACTTCCAGGCCCATCTTGTTCATGTCGTCGGCGCAAGTCGAACGCATGCGGTCGCCCACCATCTCCGGCTGCTTGACGATTTCTTCCACCGTCAACTGCCCAATGATGCCGCGCAGGTGGCCTTCCATCACCAGCTTGATCAGCCCTTCGCGCTCCTGATCGGACTTGGTAAGAAACTGCTCTGCCGCCGTCCAGATGGATTCCGTGTCCGATTTAACTTTGATCTGCGCCACCGCTTCAACGGTCACCGCGACGCCTTGCTTGGTATAAAGATCCTGTTGCGGCGCTACGTCAAACGACATCAGCTCCAGCGAAAGATCATGGCAGTTCTCTATCATCGGCAATACGATCGTGCCTCTGCCCACCACCACTCTCTTATTGCGGAATCCATACACAATCAGCGCTTCGTGCGGCCCCGCCTTGCGATACAGGCGTGCCGCCCCATTCAAAAGCAGCATGAGCAACAAAATGCCCAGCCCGATGACAACCCAAATTTCAATCGACAATCCAAACAACATATGGCCTCCTCTTCGCAACGCGAGAAATCATCAACCACCAAGGACCCGAAGGCTCACGAAAGAAAACTATCTCGTGAAGCTTCGCGTGCTTCGTGGTTGTGGATTATCAAATCCAAATCCCGGACAATCTTTTCGGGTTCGCTGTGTCCCAGAAAAACTTCGCCTTGCGTTGTCTTGATGCGGACGCCGCTGTTCCCCCAGACATAGGCACGGCGATTGCCCAGTCCGCGGATGCCATAACCACCGATTACATTCCAGCGATCGACAGCGTAACTGCGAATCTCGGCGGCGGAAATTGAGCGCACGCGAAAGCCGAGTGTGCGAATCTCGATTCCGGCGGGGCTGAACGAATAGTGAAAACCGCTCCACGCCATTGCTGCGGCCGCGAGCAGAAGGATGGCGCTGAGAATCAGCGTCAGCCGGATTCCGGCGAGCGGAACAGTTCGGGCAAAAGCCAGCATCGCGACTGCCGGGACCGCCATGACCAGCGCCCACATTGCTGATCCGTGTTGTTCTTCGACGAAAGCGGTCATTGTGGTCTCGTTTCGTTCTTGGCTTCCGCCCCATCCGCCTGATCGACTTCCGTGTCTTCCCCGGCCATCTCTGACCACGGGCGCACATAGGCAATCCCGCGCTCGTAGCGCGTAACCACCACTTCCGTTCCTTTCAAAATTGCCGATCCGGCTTCCGTTCGTGCCCCGCAAACCCGCCGTGTCCCCGCCTGCGAGTAGATCAACTCTCCCGTACCACCCTCGCGAATCGGGATCGACAATCTGCCCAGCACTCCTACCATTTCAAAATCAGCCGGATCCAGCGTCTCGTCCTCAGAACTCAGCACTCGGCTCATGAACAAATAAATGATGGCCGCGCCGCCGGTACCGCTCAACAGCGATATCGCGAGCGCTCCCCAAAACCAGATTGCCGAATGGCGGGTCAACAAATATCCTGTGCCGCCAAACCAGGCTAGGAACGCCGTCAGCGTGATCAGATTGAACGGCGAAATCTGCGTGCCGTGCGACCCGGCTCCGTGTCCCGCATGCGCGCCTCCGTGGAAGTGCACCGCCGGTGTATGAAAATGAAAGTGCGGCACATGCAAATGCATTCCGCCGCCCAAAAACATCACCAGGCTCAGGAAGAATCCCACGACAAAACAGACCAGATAAAAATCAGCCCAAGTCATGAACGGCCTCCCCTCCTGCCTTGTCCGTTGGTGCCTGCATGCGGTTTCAACGCCTCAAGCAATCTGTCGGCCAGTCCCGGCGTATCCAAAATTGCGCCGAGCAACAGCATGCATTTGCGCGTGTCCTTTTCCCGCGCCGCTTTCAAGAGAACTGCGCTCAGCTCCGGATCACTGGCAAACCGCTCCGATCCTTGCAACAGCCACACATCGAGCTTGCCTTCTACCGTGCGCAAATCCGAAGTCAGCTCGGTGTGATAGCCCTCGGGATCATCCACCAGAAATCCCGGATGCACTTTGAAAAACTTCGCCAACAACGACCGCGAACTCTGCGTCATGTGCCGCCGCGATCCGCCTTCGATCTGCGACACGTACGACTGGCTGATGCCCTTCCCCTGCTCTTTGCGAATCGCCTTTACCAGTTCAAGCTGGGTCATGGGACGATCCAGTCCGCGCAGGGAGCCTTCCACTTCGCGCAGGTAGCGAATTTTCTCCGCCAGGGTCATATTTCGTATCGCAATATTTATATTGCAATATGTAATATGACGTCAAGCACTGGATTTGGCTTGTTTTCAGGGGCTTGAGAGGGGCGTGAAGATTGATTTCTTCTGCAGAGGGACTTTGACTCGCACACCAGTCGGCCAGTTCGCGAACAGAAGCGCGCGATACTTCGGGATTTACGGGTGAACGACGGCCAGACCCAGCACTTTTTCGAAAGGCTCAAAATCGCGGTCGCGATGCAACAACGAGTGACCGGATTCCATGCAGAAGGTCGCAATCAAACAGTCAATCGTTCTGCGCACCGTATAGCCCTTTTCGCGCAAGATTCGGTAATTTACCGCGGACGCCACCGCCAGATCCTTTCCACCAGTCTCGAAGACGTGGAAAGCTAGAAGTTCATCACGCACCTGGGAAAAAAGGACGGGATCGCGGACTCCCTGCAAGACCTCACAGAGGATCAGGTCGGTAAGACCCAAGCGCTGGCGAGGCAATTCTCTATCCAGCCAGAGGCTCTCAGGATTGTCGGCGCCGCGAAGATAGTCAATCCACACGGTGGTGTCGACGATCACCATTTGAGCATTAGCCAGATCTGCCGGCGCGCGACTGGCTCAGATCGCCACTCCACTCGACTTTGCCGCGCAGGCGGCGAATCGAGACTTGAGCGTGGGTCTGCGCCAACAAGCGCAAGCCGGCCTCCACCGCCGCCTTCTTCGTGCGCGCTCCGCTCCGCCGCATAGCCTGGCTCATCAAGCGATCGTCGATGTCGATGTTCGTACGCATGGCTACTTTGCTATGTGTAAAGATAGCATATTTATGTGTATTACAGCAAGAGAGCTGCCTCGGCAGGCCGGTTGCTTTCCACATCCGCACAGGACTAGCATTGTGCCGTTACGCGCGCTCCAAGCTTTGCAGCATTCAAACTAGCCTGACACTCAGGAGGTCCCATGGCTACTATTTCTCTCGCGCAAGTCGATCCTCGCGTAGTTAGTTTTCTGGAAAAACCGCGCAAAATGTTGATCAATGGAAACTGGGTGGAAGCGGTTTCCGGCAAGACTTTTCCCACTTATGATCCTTCAACCGGCGAAGTTCTCGCGACGGTTGCCGAAGGCGACAAGGCCGATATCGATCTCGCCGTAAAAGCCGCGAGAAAAGCCTTCGAAGGTCCCTGGCGCAAAATGTCGGCCAGTCAGCGCGGCCGGCTGATCTGGAAGCTGGGCGATCTGATTGATGAGCACGTCGAGGAGCTCGCTTATCTCGAATCGCTCGACAATGGCAAGCCGCTGACAGTGGCGCGCGCGGCTGATGTGCCGCTCGCTGCCGAACTCTTCCGCTACATGGCTGGATGGGCGACCAAGCTCGAAGGCAACACCATTCCGCTATCGGTCCCTTACACGCCAAAAGCAAGATATCTCGCCTACACATTGCGGGAACCGGTTGGCGTTGTCGGACAAATCATTCCGTGGAACTTCCCATTGCTCATGGCTGCATGGAAACTCGGCCCGGTGCTCGCGACTGGATGCACCGTCGTTCTGAAGCCGGCCGAGCAGACACCGCTCTCCGCGCTGAAATTGGGCGAGCTGATCATGGAAGCCGGATTCCCCGAAGGCGTCGTAAATATTGTTCCGGGCTACGGCGAGACCGCAGGCGCAGCTCTCGCTGCGCACAACGATGTCGACAAGATCGCATTCACCGGATCGACCGAAGTGGGCAAGCTGATCGTGCACGCGGCGACCGGGAATCTCAAGAAAGTGTCGCTCGAACTCGGCGGCAAGTCACCGAACGTAATTTACAAAGACGCCGACCTGAAGACGGCGATTCCGGGCGCAGCCAGCGCTATCTTCTTTAATCACGGGCAGTGCTGCTGCGCGGGATCTCGGCTGTACGTTGAGCAATCGGTCTTCGACCAAGTAGTCGAGGGCGTGGCGGAAGCTGCGAAGAAAATCAAAATCGGTCCGGGACTGGATGCTTCGACCGAAATGGGTCCTCTGGTTTCGGAAGAGCAGCTGGCGAGAGTTTGCGGCTTTCTGGACTCTGGCTTCTCGCAAGGCGCGAAGGCTCTGGCTGGCGGGAAAAAGGCGGGCGACAAAGGCTACTTTGTCGAGCCCACCGTACTTGTTAACACAAAGGACGACATGAAAGTGGTGCAGGAAGAAATCTTCGGGCCGGTGGTGGCAGCGCTACCGTTTACGGATCCTGAAGAGTTCGTCACTCGCGCTAACGACAACGTGTATGGACTCGCTGCCGGTGTCTGGACCAAGGACATTGGCAAAGCGCATCGCACGGCTGAGCTGTTGCGCGCTGGAACAGTGTGGATCAACTGCTACAACATCTTCGACGCTGCCCTGCCCTTTGGTGGATACAAGCAATCTGGCTGGGGACGGGAGATGGGACACGAAGTATTGAACAACTATACGGAAGTGAAATCAGTGTGCGCGAGGATTTGAGCTGCAGTGCTTGACCACGCTCCTGAACATGCACTAATGGAAAAGCCCCGGCGGGTGAGCCGGGGCTTTCTTTTCGCAACCGCACTCAGTGCTCCCGCTGCGAGGACTTGAACGGAAGTCCTGGAAGCACTTCGGTCTTTTCAATTTGCAACGACTTCAGTGCCACGGGATCGAGCCCTAACGCACTCAGGATCGTTGGCGCAACTTGGGAGCTGGCCACCGGAGTCTTCACCACGGCGGGCTGGAGGTTTGGATTGGACACTATGAGTCCGACATTGGTGTCGCCGAAACTAAATCCACCATGCTCGGCGTTCTTCTTGGTTGATCCCGTGTAGATCGTTCCGTAAACCGGCTGCACAATCACATCGGGCGTGCGGCTATCGTTTGCGGGATTATTGAATTTCAATTTCAGCTCGTTACCCGCCATAACTTCGTCGATGAACAACGCATTGGCGTTGGTATTCAGATAAGCGCCAACCTGGTCGCCGGTTGCGTTCTGGCCCTGCAACCAGATCAGCGCCACATCATCGTCCATTACAAGTCCGCAGGAGCCGGTGCCACAATTGGCGGCTCCGGCAATCGCAATTCCCGCAGGATCGGTGTTCGCATCGGGCAATTTTGCGACGAGATCTGCGAAATGCCCCGGCTTATTCACTTTCAGCGGATTGATCGGTGACTGCCCGTGCTTGGCGCTTACGATAAATAAAGTCGAATCGTAAATGCCTTGATCTCGGAGCGCCTGAATCATCATTCCCAGCGCCTGGTCGGTTTTGTCCAGACCATACTCGAGCACTGCGGTTGGACTGCCTGCGCCATCAAGATACCCGCCGGGCTGGCCATTAAAGGCGCCAGTATCGCTGGTGCAGCTGCCGTCGGAGTTGTCCTTCGCCAGCTTCTGCCCAACGCTTACCGCCTGAAAGTTCATACCGAACACTTCCGGTACTCCCGGGTGGGCTGTTCCATCGTGATTCAGGCCATGAATTTCATTGATGATGGCCTGGACCTTCAAGAAATCATTCTGCACAGTGCAGACCACGCTGACGGTGTTGTCGAAGCCGTTGTTGTTGGTAATTTCGGGCGTAAACAGGTCATCTACTCCCGTGCCCGAAAGTCCGTTAACCAGGTCGTAAGCCGGATGCTTGTCGGCCCAGGCGGTGTGACCGTGCGCCGCTTTAACGACTTCAAAAATGGTGTTTGTCCGCAGCGCACTGTGAGGAAACACAGGCACACAGTTGCCATTCACCAGCGCGCGCGGGAGCTTTGTGGGATCGATGACATTGAGTGAGACAGTCTGGGCATTGTAGAGATCGATGCTTTCATCAAAAACCATCAGGTTGCCAGGAGTGCCCGAACAGGTCGTGTTGGTTGGATCGAAAATCGTACGATCATAGCTGACGTCGTAGAACAACCCGGTCGTGAGCGGCGAACCACCGGTCACCAATGCCAGGAGTCCAGGAAACGAATCTGAATTTGCCGGCGTGCGCGCGTTGCTGTAGGTGAGACCATGGTGCGACAATTCCGCCAGTGCGGAGCCCGGATGACTTTGCACGTAATTCGCTACATCCAGAGCGTGCAAGCCATCAACACTGATTAGCAAAACATGTTTAACCCGATGGTCACGGTCGCTCACGGCGTGAGCGAGTCCGGCGAAAACGGCTACAGTCAAGGCAACTGATAAGAGCGTGCGAGATATCACAGGGAAAGCCTCCTTTTGTCGGAACGAGAGTAACGGGAAGACTTTCAAAACAGGGTTAAGGCCGCGTGAATAAACGATGAAGCCCTGTTCCTTAAGAGTAACCGGCGAATTCATCAAGAATTCACTCTGCATTCATTATGTTGTAAGCACCGCCCTGCGAAGATTAAAAAGGCGATAGTTTGTTTCAACGGTGAAGACTGCGAGCAATCGGGAGGCAGGTTATGGACCGCAAACTCACAATCGTCTTCTTCGACGCGGGAGGCGGCCATCGCAGCGCCGCTGAAGCGCTCAAGGGCGTGCTGGAAACGCAGCAACGGCCATGGCAGGTCCACCTTCTTAATCTTCAAGAGCTGCTTGATCAGCTCGATCTCCTCAAGAAAATCAGCGGCATCCGCATTCAAGACGGCTACAATCTGATTCTGCGCAAAGGCTGGACGCGGCTCACCCCGCAGCTTCTCCCGCTATTGCAGGGCGTCGTTCGCATGTATCACCGGCCTACAGTCAAAATGCTGACGAAGTATTGGAAAGAGCATCCGGCTGATCTCGTGCTCTCGGTTATTCCGCACTTCAATCGCGCCCTGGTGGAGAGCATCCAGAAAAGCATTCCATCTTCTCCATTCGTCACTTTACTTACTGATCTGGCCGATTATCCGCCGCACTTTTGGATTGAGCGCGAATCGCAATACCTGATTTGCGGCACGGAACGAGCCGAGCAACAAGCGTTCGAGCACGGCCATGATCGCGACCATGTGTTCCTCGCCTCCGGCATGATCATGAAGCAGAAGTTCTACGAGCAAGTCTCAGTGGACCGCATCGCAGAACGAAAGCGCCTGGGGCTTGATCCGGATCTCCCGACCGGGATTGTGCTTTTCGGCGGCCACGGTTCGAAGACCATGCTCGAGATTGTGAAACGGATCGAGTCAAGCAGCGCGAAGTTGCAACTCATTTTGATCTGCGGCAAGAATCAGAAACTGCTGAATTCGGTCAAGAGTCAGCGCACGCGCTTCCCGCTCTTCGCCGAAGGATTCACCCAAGATGTCGATTACTACATGGCGTTGTCAGATTTCTTCATCGGCAAGCCGGGACCGGGCAGCATCAGCGAAGCCCTGCAGTTTCATCTGCCGGTAATTGTCGAATGCAACTCAGCCACTCTGCCACAGGAACGTTACAACGCCCAGTGGGTGACGGAAAAGAAGATGGGTATCGTGCTCAAAAGCTTCCGGGAGATCAACCAGGGAGTCGAGAGGTTGCTTGAACCTGCGACATTCGCAGAACTACGCGCCAACGCGAGCAACTACAAGAACAATGCGCTGCATGAGATCCCCGAATTTCTGGAAGAGATCTTACACCGTAAGGAGCGGCGAATCAGCGGTGGCAGATCTCCCGTGCCGACAATCAACTTTCTGGAGAAGGCTGCATGGTCATCTCTAACCCGTCAGGCAGTGAGTTCCTGGGCATGATTTTTGCCGATACAGTCATTTTGTCCGACTTGCACCTGGGCTCTGAAGTAAGCCGGGCCTCGGAGGCGCTACGGTTCTTGAAGTCGGCATCGTTCAACCGGCTTATTCTTCTTGGCGACATTTTTTCCGACCTCAATTTTCGCCGCCTCAAAAAAGAGCACTGGCAGTTTCTCGGGTACATCCGCAAGCTCTCGAATCCCAAGCGCCAGATCGAAGTCGTATGGGTCGAAGGCAATCACGATCACGGTTTGTCGGATGTGATGTCACACCTGGTAGGCATTCGCGTGTACGACGAATATGTTTGGGATTTCAACGGCAAGCGTCATCTCGCGGTCCACGGACATCAGTTCGACCGCTTTCTCACCCGCAATGGCGTGTTGAGCAGATTTCTTTCTGCGCTTCACCTGGGCCTGCAAAAAATGTCGTTCGGCAAACGACGCATGATGGGCTTCCTCGAACGCTTCGACACTGCGTGGCTGCGCCTTTCCTCAAAAGTTGCTCGCGGGGCCATGGCCCATGCGCGATCGCACAACGCCGACCGCGTATTTTGCGGCCACACCCACGAGGCCCTCAGCCTCATACGCGATGGAGTCGAGTACTACAACAGCGGCAGCTGGACCCAGGACGTTCCAACGTACATCGCAGTTGATCAACAGGGTGTGCGGGTGTGGGACTACCACGATCGCGCAGAAGAATCTTCGGTGCACGAAGTCAGGCAAGAACTCGAGCCGGAGTTCGAGGACCTGGTCGCGGAATAAATCAACGCCTGCCGTTAGCGAAAATCGCGATTTCCACAATTGCTTCTGAATCGCCGTCATCCAACAGCAATCTGCCAAGTAAGGGGTCGGGCCACCTCTGCGCCGTCAGGACAATCCGTGCGTGTAGCGGCACCGCTCTTCGGGTTGCAATGGTTTATCTGAATCACGGCGTCAATCTTCCGGTTGAGAGGTAGTCTTGAGAAGGAATGCCGAATGCATCGGCGACACGATTGAAAAAAGCGAGGCCTCATCCCGACCTTCAAGAAAGGTTTTGCTCCTCGCGTCGGCGTAGCTTTAGATCCGACGGGCGATGCTAAGTGGCTGATAACTTCCTCCTACGGAATATTCTACGAGCCCTATTACACGGGCCAGGGTGGACCGCTGCAATCGCTGATCAGCGCGCCGCCGTTTTTGCAGACGCCGCAGGTTGGTCCGTCGCCGTTCTTCAACTTCTCCGATCCGTTCAACGGCAACCCGCCCATTGCGGGGCAGTTCGCCACCCCGCTCACTAACCTGACACTCACGCCTAACCTGCCGCTGCCCTATACGCAGGATTGGGACTTAAACCTTCAGAGATGTTTTAGAACACGTCTTCCTGGGCAGGACATTCGCGGATTGGCGGGGATTCCGCACTTAAATTAGATCTTCGTGACGTAACTGCCGAACTGTCGGCTATCCGGAAACTATGCACGGCCGTCGTTGAGCATTTAGCGCTGAGGAACGCCCAATCCCAGAAAACTCATCGTGGCTTCCGCCAGAATTGCTCCTCGGCCATTCCGAGGGTCATGTCCGACGACCCAAAAGCCCCTGTACGTCTGAGATGTCCTTTTGTCACTGGACTCCTGTTATCTCGTGTTGCTGAGTGCTGGTGACGATCATGGGTGATAAGGAAAGTTACCCCCATGGAATTAAGGATCTGTCCCCGGATCTTCGTAATAAATACCTTTTTAGCCGGCATCGTTCTTCTTAGCAGCACATTCTCGCTGGCACACAACCCGGCTGGCAGCGATCTCGCAGACGACCCCGCCGTAGCGGCTCAATTGCAATCCGGACAGGGGAAACCGGCGCAGCTCGAAGGCAAACTTGAAATCATCCACCAGGATTTCAAAGATGGTCACGGACGCTTTGTCTTTTCGTTGAAGCAGGCGGACGGCACTCGGGTTCCGCTCAAGTTCGCTAAGCACCCGCCAACGAGTCTGCTGACCGGAGACCACATCCGCGCCCATGGGCAGCTACTGGGAGGAAATTTGCTCCTTTATTCCGGGAGCGCCAACGTTACGAAGACAGGCGGCGGTTCACCCCCACCACCGTCTATTCCTGTGCCCAACACCTTTGGAGTGCAATCCGTGCTGGTCATGCTCGTGAATTTTCAAGATGACCCGGTGCAGCCGTACACGCTCGCCGATGCGCAGAATGCGTTTTTCGGCAGCACCAACAATTTCTTCTCGGAAAATTCTTACCAGCAGACCTCAGTTACCGGAGCCGTTGTTGGCTGGTACACCATCCCGGACAGTGTCGCGACCTGTGACATGTACCAGATTGCGACCGACGCTAAAAGCGCAGCAGTCGCTGCGGGCGTGAACCTGTCGAACTACAGTCGCTACGTGTACGCTTATCCCAATAACTCAGCCTGCGGCTTTGCTGGTTCGTCAGATGTGGGCGGAAACCCTTCCGAGAGCTGGATCAACGGCACCACGGGACCGGGCGGAACGATCCTGGATATTCATGTCATCGCCCATGAACTGGGCCACGCTTTCGGTCTTTGGCATTCCCATTTGCTCGATTGCGGCACGACAGCCACCATTTGCTCCAACGGTAATATCGTGGAGTACGGTGACCTCCTGGACACGATGGGAACCCCGCAAACGGCGTCTGCGCATTACAACGCTTACCAAAAGGAACGCCTGGGCTGGCTGAACTACGCTGCCTCACCCTCAATTCAGACCGTAACCGCCAGTGGCACATATACGATCAATCCCTACGAACTCGGCGGCGCCGGACCGAATGCGCTCAAGGTATTGAAGTCCACCGATTCCACTACTGGCGCCAAGACTTGGTATTATCTCGAGGCTCGTCAAGCACTCGGCTTCGACGCCTTCCTTACGGACAGCACCTATTACACCCAGAACGAAACCACAGGCGTACTCTTCCACACCGGCACTGATGGCGATAGCAATAGCAGCTACCTGCTAGACATGACACCTGCAACTAAGACTTATTACGCCTGGTTCGATCCGTCGCTGGTAGTAGGCCAAAGCTTCCAGGATTCCGCAGCCGGCGTGACCTTTACGCCAACCGCGGTGAGCAGCAGCGGGGCCACCGTACAGATCACCATGAATAACGGGCCGGTCTGCAATGCGGCGAACCCGAGTGTTACCTTATCGCCTTCTCAAAGCGTGAGCGTAACTTCTGGTACCCCGGTCAGTTTCACTGCCACAGTCATGGACAACGACAGCTCCGGATGTTCTGCTGGGGCATTTAGCTTAGGCGCCACGTTGCCCTCTGGCTGGGCTGGCGTCTGGAGCACTGCGGGATTGTCGCTGTCGCCCGGCAAGAGTGGCTCTGCGACACTGACGGTGACTTCGCCGGCGGGAACGGCCGATGGCTCTTACAACCTGGGTGTGAGCGCGACGAACGCTTCATCAAGCTCCTACAGCGGATCAGCGGCGGCGAGTTACGTGATTTCTACGCCAGGGGCGTTGAGTGTCAGCTTGTGGACAGATCAATCCACCTATCTGCCGGGTCAAACAGTTACCATCCGCGTTAGCATGCTCTCTGGCACATCACCGGACGTAGGCGCAAGGGTTACGGTCAATGTAATGTCTCCGGCTGGCAAGGCGAATACTCTGAGTGGAACAACCGGCAGCAGCGGCGTCGCTTCACTCAGCTACAAGTTGTCAAGGCACGCGGTTCCTGGAACTTATCAGGCACAGTTCGGCACAACCGTGACTGGTGCAGCTTCCGTCGCGGGTGCGAGCACCAGTTTTACGGTGCAATAGTATTATCCGAAGGCTAGGAGCATCGCCAGCGCGGCACCCCTTTTCTCTGTTTGGGAAATTGTTGAGAGCCGTTCTTCTACCTGATCTCCACATCCGGCGAAAGAAAAAAGACCGGTCAGGTTCGGCCGGCCTTCTAATCAATGAATTAAGAGTTCATCAAGCTGGGAGTCGCCCGCGAAGCGTGCGACTCCCGGCTCAGGTTAATTTGATACTGAATGCGCGTCGATACACTCGTCCACCGTGAGCTGATGATCGGTCTCGGTGACTGCGTCGTTCGCGCCTTCGTCACCGTGGATCGAGTTTGCCGACACTGTGTTCTTGTGCTGGATACCCTGGCATGTGCCGCCGCCGGGCAGGTTAATTGTTCCCGGCGCACCGCAGAATGATGCGTCGAACTGGCATTGATAGTCGGAGCCACTAACTGTCAGCGTCGCCGGCAGCGCGCCTCCGTTGGTAGCGCTTGCGGTCGTTCCTGAGAGCGATCCCAGACCGGGGCTGCCCACGGCGACGCCGCAGGTAGTTCCCAGCACCGAGGTATTTGCAGCGCCTGACTTCGTGATGTCCCCAAATCCGCTATCTTGGAGACCCGTTAGTGTCAGGTTCTCGTCGAATCCGCTCGTGTTGGCAACGTCCACGCTATAGCGTACATTCACGCAGACATTGAGGGTGGAAACAAGCCCCTTGGATATCGTCGCCGAGCTGGGCGCGTCGGTCGAGGTCACCGTTACGGTGTTAGACGTGTCTGGGCCGAAAAGCGACGTGCTGACGAGAGCCGAGTGGCCCTTGATCGTCACTTTGTCCGTCACCGAGGCAAGCTCGCCTTGAACTGCGGTGAAGTCACAAGTTCCGGTATCGCCTTTCGCAATCGGGACAGGCGGGCAGTTAACATTGGATGCGGTGCCGACAGATCCCGCAGGACATGCGGCGCCCTGGAACCCGGCGACTGTGAAGACGTTGCCGTACTGGTCGTCACAGATCTGGTCAACCACGATGCCACCAAAATCCGATGTGTTGGTTATTGAGACATGGTAGGTCACCGTGCTGCCCTCGGGGCCGGCGTTGCAGGAGGTGAGGTTTGCACCCTGGCTGAGCGCGGTGTTGCAACTCTTCGCTACAGTAGCGCTTGGTGTTATCGGTTGAACGGGAATCGCGAGAGTCCCGCAGCTGCACTTAGAGGGAGATCCCGGTATCGCCGTTGTCTGATAGGGAAAACTCGGCGACGGCGAGAAGCAGTTAAGCTGCTTGCCCGGTACCTGCCAGCTCGTGCACTCCGGCAACGATAGCGAAGTCCCGGTCAGAGGGCACGTGACGTTGTCGACTTCGATTACGACATCTTCGGTCCCAGCTCCAAAAGCGGGACTGCTGTCGGTGCTGCTGGTGTCTCCGCAGTTGTCCACCGCCGTGTTGCCGTCGAGCTCGGCGTATTGCGCTGTCCCGCACATAACGTTGCTGCCCGGAGCACAGGGATGCTGGGGAGCGATGATACTGTCCGTGCAGGTGCCGGACAACGCGCCATTCTGGTTTGCGCCGGTTCCTGTACCAAAGTAGAGGCCGACGTTTGATCGCGAACTCTTCGAAGTCGTCAGGATTTCGAAATCCGCGATAAAACTGAACGGCTGCCCTGCGAGGCATTTATTCCCTATACCGCCGATGACTTGAACGTTCTTGACCGCGGCGATGCTCACATCGTTCGCTGTACACACGGCTTTGCCGCCGCCGCCCGCGGTGAATTCATCCTGTAAACAATTTTGTGCGAATGCCGGCGCGGCCAGGACGGCCAACGCGAGCAACGCGAAAAGAAGCGAAAACGTCTTACAACACGTTCGCAGACTCATAACTTTTTCCTCCTCAGAACTCTGGTTGACGAAATGGTGTCGGCAGAGGCACTGCTACCTCTGGGCTAGATCAGCGCGAGAGCTGCCGGGCGTCGCGTCAGCTTCGGATTGTGGCTAACGCGCGTGCTGATTCACGTGCTGCGGGGAGGAACGTCTCGGTCGGGGAAGGCTGCCTAATAGCACTGTTGCGAGTGCGAATTAAGGCTGCCAGTGGCGTGGACCCCTCGCGAACTTCGGGGAGCACACTTCCGAAGTACGCGCGGAGCTTACCTCGCGCCATCGACGCTGTCAATCAGTAAAAGGTTAAAATTTCGCTTTTGCAACTTTAGTTGTAGTCAATTGCCTGGTCTTTTGCCTACAGCCCTGCCTCAATCCTCGATCTCGGATCAAGCAAGTCGCGAAGGGCATCGCCGATAAAATTGAACGAGAGAACTGCCAGCATTACTGCGAGGGCAGGAAATATCACCAGATGCGGGGCGTCGAAAAGATGGGCACGGCCATCGTTGAGCATGGCGCCCCAGGAGGCAGTGGGAGGGGGAACGCCCAATCCCAGAAAACTCATTGTGGCTTCCGCCAGGATCGCGCCCGCCATTCCAATTGCAGCCTGCACAATCACCGGCTGAACTATGTTCGGCAGAATGTGTCGCACAATAATTCGCATATCAGTCGCGCCCAGTGCCCGCGCGGCTTCCACATATTCTTTCTCGCGCGCGGCCAGGACTTGCGCCCGCACCAGACGCGCATAGCCCACCCACCCGCCGATTGAGAGCGCCAGAACCAGATTGAAAATTCCCGGGCCACGGAACGCCACAAATGCAATCGCGATCAGAATGCCGGGAAACGACAAAAACGCATTCATCACCACGATGTTCACGAAGCGATCGATGCGGCCGCCGTAGTATCCGGCAATTGAGCCGACGATCAGCCCAAGGCCAAGCGACGCGGCCACCACGCACGAGCCCACCAGCATGGAAATTCGCGAGCCGTAAATCAGGCGCGAAAGAATATCTCGTCCCAATTCGTCCGACCCGCAAATCTGATTCAGGGAAGGACGGGAAAGCCGCGTAGCTAAATCAATATGAGCGGGATCATAAGGCGCGAGCCAGGGCGCGAAGATGGCGCAAATAGTGAAGAGCACGACAAAAACTATGCCAATCGCAGCCAGGGGATTGCGTTGCGCGAGCCGGGGAAGCGAAATGGCGGTGGAGGAAAAGTATTTTCTCCAGAGGTAATTTCTCTATATTGTCATCCTGAGAAGCCTTTAGGCTGTGAAGAATCTATGCACTTCTGAAGTACATAGATCCTTCGCTGCCCTCAGGATGACATGCGCCCACTTTTTGCAGGAGCTCACTGCACGCCCGCTGCAGTCGATGGAGTCGCCTCGAATTCTTCCCCCATCCACTTCTGGAACGCCTTCATGTTCTGCTCGCGGCCAAGAAAATTTCGGACGAGGTCATTCGCCGACATCGAGCCGCCGGGTTCGAGCACGGTGTGTCGATATCGCATTGGCGCCGGGCCTGCCAGCAGATTCGAATGATCAAACTGATCGAAAAAATCCTCGGCAATGACTTTGTCCCACAGATAGGTGTAGTAAGCCGAAGAGTAGCCGCCCAGATGTCCGAATGCGGTGTACATGTGCGTCCCGGGAGAGACCGCGTACAACGTGTACTTCTTCGCGTCAGCAGTCGCTACTGCATCAGGATCTACATTCTCCGGCTTGGTTTTGTACATATCGTAAGAGATCGCAGTATACGCATCTTGCTGGACGGCCCAGCCTCCGCGCCCATACGCAGACGCGCGATCCATACGCGCGACCAGTTCGGCAGGGATCGGCTCGCCAGTCTTGTAATGACGAGCAAACGTTGCGAGCACCTGCGGGCTGCGCATCCATTCTTCCAGCATCTGTGATGGCGCTTCTCCAAAATCAGCCTCCATACTTATGCCGCTGATTCCTGCCCACTGCTGCTGGCCGCCGAGGATCCAGTGCATCAAGTGCCCAAACTCGTGGAAAAATGTCACCACGTCCCCGTACTCCATCAGGCCCGGATCATCCGCCGTCGGATTGGGGAAGTTACACACCAGCACCGCTTCCGGAAGCTGCTTGCCGCGAACCCCGTCGAGCACCGGCGCCATTTCCGCATGACTGAACTTGCCCGGACGCGGATGCATGTCCAGGTAGAAGCGTCCCATGAGCTTTTCACCATCGAGCAAGTCCCAGGTTTCTACGCTCGGGTCCCATGCGGGAACATTTTGCTCCTGGCGAAAAGTGACATGAAACAGCGTCGCCGCGGTATCCAGAATTCCTTGACGAACTTCGTTGAAAGGCAAATACGGCCTGACCTGCTGCGAATCGAAGTTGAATTGCGACCTGCGAACCGACTCGCCCAAATATGAGCCCTCATAATCCCAAAGCTCTTTTGCCTCCGGATCGGCCTTCCGCTTCTCGGTCATTGCCATTGCGTATTCGCGCTGGGCAATCGGCCGTGCCGCGGAATCCACTTTCTGAATGAAATCACCGATGTTATTACCGGTCTTGATCATCTTGTCAGCAGCGTTGTAGTCCGCCCATGAGGCATAGCCCAGCGTGGTCGCGATCTCGTAGCGGGTCTTCATCATGCTTTCCAACACGTCTTTGTTCTTGGGATAAGCGCGCGTCAGGAATGCCTGATAAACACGGCGGCGGAACTCATCACTCTTGCTGAATTTCAACGCCGGCAACGCGTCCGGATAGTTTGTCGTAACGTAAATCTTGCCATCAGCGCCGGGTTTGTGACGGTCGATATAGTCCTGAGGCAGACCATCAAGCTCTTTAGGATCGGTGACCTCGACCTTTTTCTGGTCGTCTGCGATGTTGCGATCGAAGTTGGCCTGTTCCTCCGTAAGCTGGTCGTTCAGTTTTTTCAGGCGCTCGCGCGTGGCATCGTCTTTATCCACGCCGGAAAGGCTAAATTCGAGAAGTTGCCTGTGCACGTAGTAACGGGTCGCAGCATCAGCCTTCCCGACGTCCAAGCCTGAGAGCGCGTGGTATACATCACGATTCAAGGACAAGGCAGTCTGCGCGGCGCTCGCTTTGCGCAACATTTCGGTCGCATGATCGCGGAAGGCTGCATCGGGATGGACCTGCTCCATCAAGTTCGAAAGGTAGGCAGCCGCGTTGATCTGCCGCACTGCTTCGTCGTATGGGGTAAGGGTGTTCTCAATGGTCCTGCTGCCCTTCGCAGCTGTTATCTCTGCGATCGCCTTGTCAGCTGACGACAACCTATCATTGACCATCTTTTCAAAGGCCGAGGCATCGGGCTTCGACGCCCAGATCGTAGGTTGGGGTGCGGTTTGAGCTACGGCTGCGGCACTGAACACCATAGCGATAACAGACATCTTTAATTTACGTAATGACATACGTGAGAGCCTCGCAAGAAGAGCTTTAGGACTAAGACGGCCACGGTTGAGAATGGTCAACCGAAGATTCTGTTGGAGAGTGTAGCCAAAAGTCAAGTATTCCCAGCCTGAGACGCCTAACCTCAATGTGTTCCGTGCCTGCGGTCATACTTCTCCCCCGCGGCGACCGCCACTTGCAAACGATTTTCCTTCGGCGCCAGCGGGCAAGTGGCGTAGGGAGTCACTGCGCATGGCGGGTTGTAAGCGCGGTTGAAATCAAGCACCACTTTGCCGTTAACAACCGGATCAGAGTCCAGGAATCTTCCGCCGGGGTAAGTTTCGCTCTTGCTGGTCAGATCGCTGATGACGAAACTCAGGCCTTTCGCTGGGTCGCCGCTGAGGGCCGTGAGTTCAAGCTCGCGTCCGTTCAGCGTGAACCGGACCTCGCCGGGAACAGGAGTTGGAGTTGTGTCTCCGAGCACGTTGGGAACATCGACGGTTTTCTTTCCGTCGGAAGCCACAAACGTTCCGGTCACGCGGTATCCCATATCCAGAGGAAAGAATACTGGGCCGGCATACTTCTGGACAGCCGCGCTGTTCAGGTCCTTAACGCGAATTCCAAGCCGCTCGCCGCGTTTGATTACGTGCATCCGCAGGCTTCCTAGTTCGATCACAGTGGGGTGACCGGTGATGTCGGCCTGCAGTGTCGCGCTGTTCACGACTTTGCCTTCAATCTTTGCTTCAACTCCCGGCGCGAACTCGACAGAAACATCATCTCCGTTGCGTATAAAGCGGCCTGCCTTCGCTGCCCCAGAAGGCAGCACGATCGGGTTATCGTCAGCGCTCCCGAAGGCGTTGTCACCCGGCTTCAACCAGAAAAGTCCTGCAAGTGGAAGCCAATGCTGTTTCAGGTCGTCAACCAATTCGGCCTTCCATTTTTCAAAATCTTTCAGATATGCGGCATCTGGCGGCTGAACCGCAGCCGCAAATGTCACCAGGCATGCGGCCATAAGCAACGCGAGCATGTTTCGCCAAGAGCCAAAGGCGGAAAACAAGTGGCGGGCTTTCTGCTCACGACAACCGACCAACCCAGGACTACTGTTTTTTCGCATATTCCCTCGGATCGGGTAGCGGATCCAGATCGCGCCCGGCGAAAATCTGCTGAAATTCATTCAGGAGGATGTCATGAATGGCGCCATTCGAGGCCAGGGTTTCGCGGCTGTTCAACTGAAAAGCTCCACCCTGAAAATCGCTGACTCGACCGCCGGCTTCCTCCACTATTAAAACCCCCGCAGCTGTGTCCCAGGGGTTCAGATTGAACTCCCAGAACCCGTCGAAGCGTCCGCAGGCGACGGAGCATAAATCCAGAGCTGCCGATCCGGCGCGCCGGACGCCATGGGTTCGCAAAGTGATCTGGTGATAGAAATGGATATTCGGATTCTTGTGTCGTTTATGACTGGGGAAGCCCGTGGATAGCAGCGATTCGGCAAGCCGGGCAATCTTCGAAACGCAGATGGGAGAGCCGTTTAAAAATGCTCCTTTACCTTTCTCGGCTGTGAACATCTCGTTCCGCGTCGGATCGAAGCAAAGGCCGGCGATCATTACGTTCTTGTGCTGCAGCCCCATGGAGACACAGAACACAGGATATCCATGCGCAAAGTTCGTAGTGCCATCGAGCGGATCGACATACCAGCGGTACTCGCTCCCTGTGTCGCGCAGGCCTTGTTCTTCGCCGAGAACGTCGTGATCAGGCCACAGGCTGCGAATCCGCTCACGGATCAGTGCCTCTGAATTGCGGTCGGCAGCCGTCACTAAATCGGCATCGCCCTTGTACTCAATTTTGATGTGCCGGTCGAAGTGCTCCATCAGCAGCGCGCCGGCTTCACGCGCGATGGACTGCATCGCGGGAAGGAATTCATGCGTGTTACTGGCAAGATCGGAACTTACAGCCGGTGAGTTTGGCACCACGCCAGTTTCGCAGATACCGGGGTTACAGGCAAAACCAGCCAGCATCTTGGCTGAAAACCGCGTTTGACTTGCCTCGTGACACGCGTCAGAATTCGTTTCTTTCGTCTTAAGGACCCAATCTATGGCAATTCGTCGCATGCTGCTGGTCGTTTTCCTGATTTCCAATATCTCCTTCGGCCAAGGCCGCCATACCGCGCGATCTATGGTGGTCAGCAAATATGGAATTGTAGCCACCACTCACGTGCAAGCCTCGCAAGCAGGAGCAGAAGTATTGCGCAAGGGCGGCTCAGCCGTGGATGCAGCCATCGCGGCGAACGCTGTGCTTGGCGTGACTGAGCCCATGATGAACGGCATGGGGGGCGATCTCTTTGCTATTTACTGGGACGCGAAGTCTGGCAAGCTGTACGGACTTAACTCCAGCGGCTGGGCTCCCCAAGGACTCACCCTTGAGCATATGAAGTCCAAAGGCGCGACCAAAATGCCGCTGCGCACCATCGATGCAGTCACGGTGCCTGGAGCGGTCGCAGGTTGGGATGCGTTACACGAGCGTTTCGGCAAGTCGCCATGGAAAGACTTATTCGAATCTGCCATCTTTTACGCCGACCACGGCTATCCCGTTCCTGAACTGATTCACGAGTTTTGGGCCGAGGCCCCTCAGGTCTTCGGCGATGATCCTGAGGGCCGACGCGTCTACTTGCCCAACGGCCACCCGCCTGAGATAGGAGAAATCTTTCACAATCCGGACCTCGCAAAGACCCTGCGCCTGATCGCAAACAGCGGAGCTGACGCATATTACAAAGGCGAAATCGCGCGGGCGATCTTAAGCACATCAAAGGCGCTGGGCGGCACCATGTCCGCCGCGGACCTCGCCGACTTCAAGCCTGAATGGGTTGAGCCCATCTCAACCACGTATCGCGATTGGACGGTATACGAGCTGCCACCGAATGGCCAGGGCATGGCTGCCCTCGAGATGCTGAACATCATGGAAACTGCTCCCGCCTCGCCCGATGGCCCGCTTAGCGTGGCCGAGTTGCACAAGAAGATCGAGGCCATGAAGCTGGCCTACGCCGATCTCGAGCGCTACGACGCTGATCCTCGCTTCGCTAAAGTTCCCGTCAAAGGCCTTCTCTCGAAGGTGTACGCCAAAGAACGCGCGAAACTCATCGATCCCGATCGCGCCAATTGCAACGTCTCTTATGGCGCGCCGCGCAGTGACACCACTTATCTAACCGCCGTAGATCGCGACGGCAACATCGTTTCCCTTATTCAGAGCAACTACGAGGGCTTCGGCTCCGGCATTACCGTTCGCGGCATGGGATTCGTATTGCAGGACCGCGGGGCTTTGTTTTCGCTCGATCCCAATTCGCCCAACGTGCTCGCGCCGCGCAAGCGCCCGTTCCACACCATCATTCCTGCCTTCATGCAACGCGGGGAGCAGCACATCGGCTTCGGCATTATGGGAGGCGCAAATCAGCCGCTGGCCCACGCGCAGTTCGTCTCGAACATCGCCGACTATGGAATGAATGTTCAGCAGGCACTGGAGAACGCGCGTTTCACCGTTCATCCCGAGCGGGGATGCAACATCGTGATTGAGTCACGGGTAAAGCCCGATGTGCGTGAGAAACTTTCAGCTATGGGCCATAAGCTTCGCGTAGACGAGGAATACTCGACATCCATGGGACGCGGCAACGCTGTGCTCCATGACTCACGCACTAACGTGAATTACGGCGGCTCGGATGCGCGCGCCGATGGTTCGGCAGAGCCGGAGCCTCCGCCACTCCCGCAGTGAGTTCTCGCGAGGAATTGGTCCGGCGCACTTAGAATTTCACCTCGACTTGCGAGGTCGTCTCTTTGGCCCCTAAATCATATTTCCAGTTTTTTACTGCCTTTAGGGCAGCTTGCGCCAGCAAGGGATGGCCTCCGATGTATTCCACACGTCGAACACTGCCATCACTGTTAATCCACACCTTCACCTTAACTGTGCCGTGAAGATTCATCCCTGCTGCAACTGCGGGATAGTCCGGGTTCTCGTGATACACGACTTTTCGCTCGGCAGGCCCAGCGGCACAGAGGGCCACACTGAGTACAAGAGCACACGCCAAAGATGTGGCCAGTCTGTTCATAATTCAATATCAAAAGGTCAATCGAAGTGCCACTTGCATCAGTCGAGGATCTCGAGCGTGACTCACCGTGCCGAAACTTGCGCCGTCGGTAATGTTGCCGTCGGGATTCAGGAACTGCGTATGATTCAGCACATTGAAGAGCTCGGTCCGGAATTCCGCTTTCGCGCCCTCAGTTATCTGAAAGGACTTGTGCACGCCTAAATCCAGATTGGCAATTCCCGGCCCGCAGCACAGATTTCTTGGCGTGTTCCCAATTTGTCCCAGAGGCGACTCGGTGAATGATGCAGGGTCGAAGTAGTAACCGCCAGAAACTTGCGGTTGGAGACGATGAAACGGGGCGATTTGTTGTGGCTCTCCGAAGGGCTCGAAGTTCAGGCTATTCATCAATTCCTGATCGCTGGCAGAACTCATGCGAATTGGGAATCCCGACTGCACGGTGAGGATGCTCGATACCGCCCAACCGCCAAGCAGGTGGCGCGTCCACCCTTCCTTCTCCGGCCTGGGCATCTGCCAGTATCCGCTGAATACCAAGCGGTGCCGGGCGTCGTACAGCGACAGGGAGCGAGAACGGCGTGGGTCGAGGGGATTGACCGCAGTCTCGAAACTCGATGCATTGTCAGTGGATTTACTCCAGGTGTAAGACACAAGGAATTGAAGTCCGTGCGAGAAGCGGTGGTTCACAAGGCTTTGAAAAGAGTTGTAGGAGGAATTCGCGATTGGCGGGTTCGCAAAGATGCTGGCAAAAACCGGCACCCCGTCCGGTGGGCATCCCATTCCAGTCGTCGGCTCGCACAATGGCGACGAGTAACGCCGCAACCCGATCAGGGTAATAGGATTCGCATTCGGGCCGGTAACACTTGGGACCGATCCGTATGGCAAGTGCAAAGTTACGCCCGCCGGAATAGCATTCGCGGGAATGATGTAGTCGCCATCGGCGCCGAATGGCCCACACGTCATTCCTGGAATTCTTCTCAGATCCAGGCAAGTCTGCGCGATTCCGTAATTTTGGTCGAGGGTGGCGGGCAGGCGGTGTCCCTGGCTGCCCACGTATCCTAACTGCAACAACGTGCTACCTGAGAGTTCGCGTTGTATGGTGACGTGGTAATGCGTCGAGTACGGAATTCGGAAACTCTGGGGAAGATTTCCATACAGCGTAATTGGGCGGAACGAGGCAAAGTCAACCGGCGAGCCTGGTTTGGGGTCTAGAAACCCATTGAAGGGGTTGGGAGTAATCGATCCGTCCTGGTCCAGGAATGGCGTGTTGAAAAATGAATTGGATACATTGGTCGAGCCACCGAACGGCGGTTGTGCGGTTAGATTCTCGCCGAACATCATTTCTTCTTGGGTGTCATAGAACATTCCCCAGCCCATTCGAAAGCTGGTGTGCCCCGGCCCGCCGGTTAAGCTCGACAACCAGCCGCCGTCCCAACCTGGAGACCAGGCGAGACCCAGCCTGGGAGCAAATGCGGGAAGGTAGTTATGGGTCAAACCATTCGGCACTCCTCGATCGCCGGGAAATACCATCCCCATTGGAAACAGCGAAGCGCCTGGTCCGGCAGGCGAGCAGTCCGTGCTGCCGACGACCGCGGCTAAAGGATCAGCAGAGCTCAATTGACATGGATAAACAGTGGTGGCTTGACCAGGCCGAAAGGCTTGGATTCGCTTACCCGCATCTTCATATGGCGTGTCGAGTTCCCAACGCAGACCATAACTCACCGTAAGGTTCTGGTGCACCATCCACGCATCCTGCGCGAATAAATCAATTTGTGTCGTCCGTGCATCCACAGCGTTTGCTGAGCCCTGAGAGAAATTGTCAGGCAAGCCCAATAGATAATTGGGAACGAGGTTGCTATAACCGGTGTCATTGGGGCCACCGCCAAAGAACTCGAAACCTCCGTTGAGATCGTAAAGAAAGAGCTGATGCAGCCGTTCATTTCGGGCCACAGCCCCAAACTTCAACGTATGAGAGCCGATTATGCGCGTGTATGTTTCCTGCGCCTCGTAAACGTCCCCGATCTGAGAAAAACTACCGTTGGAGTTGTTGCCAAAGGCGAAGCCCCCGCCCAGCGAGACCAACGGCACGCCTTCATATTTCGGGCCGTATCCAGGCACGATTCCGAGGCGCGGATTGGTGGGATCTTGGAAGCACTGGCTTACAGGGACTTGCCGGCAAGAGTCCTGCACCGGGCTAGTGTGTGCGGGACCAAGCAACGCGCCTTCGCCTTCGCGGTAATAAACCAGACGAGCTTCATTGATGGTTGTCGCGGTAACTGTCCAAGCGTGAGACAAGTTCAACTGCTGATATCGCGTGCGAGTCAGCGTTCCAAAGCCCGGCAGGTTCGCACCCAGCCCCAGAAAATATGAAAACGGCTGACTATCGGTCACATCCGACCCGTAGTAGTACGCAGTCACCTGTTGCTGGCTGGTGAGATTATGGTCGACCCGAAAGGTAATCTGGTCATTGCGCACCATCGCGCGGGGCGCCGAAGTGAAGGTTAAGTCCCGATTCGCCAGCGGCACAAACCGCTGCATCAGGTCGGCGGCGGTCGCATCGAAACAGGAGGAAGGGATAATATTTCCTGGGAAAATCGCCGAATACGCAGTGCCGGCGGAAATCGCAGCTCCCCGCCATTGCTCACAGCGGCCACGCACCCGGGACGATTAATCAAGGCCTGAGCCACCGTCCCATCGTTCAATACGCCTGAGAATGTCGAACCGGCAGAAAAATCTCCGTTTCGCTCGGCCAGCGTCGGCACCCCCACCGGACTTGAAGTTATGCCGCGCAGCTGCCGCCGGCCCTCATAGGACATAAAAAAGAAGGTCTTGTCCCGGCGTAGTGGTCCTCCGAACGTGCCTCCAAATTCGTTTTGCTTGAATTCTGGAACGGCGGCATCGAAATACCCGCGTGCATTGAGCGCATCATTGCGCAGGAATTCGTAGACGCTTCCGTGAAATGCGCTGCTTCCAGATTTCGTGATCACATTCAGAACTGAACCCGAATTCCGCCCCAGCGAAGCGTCATAATTGTGCGAAATTATCCTGAACTCGCTCACCGAATCCGGCGACGGCTGCACCGATGGCGAATTCACCAGTTGCTCGGCCGAGTAACCGCCATTCACGTTGTAGTTGTTCGATCGGGTGCGTCCGCCATTCACTGAAACTACTCCCGGCCGGTCACTCCCAAGAAACACGTCCGTTCCCACTGTGCTCTGGACGCCGGGCTGAAGTTGCAGCAGTTCAAACGTGTCGCGCGACTTCAGCGGCAGCTCGGTGACTTCATCCTCACTCATTACTACGCCGATCTGGGCGTTGCCGCTTTCGACCAGAGAAGCTGCCGCCGTAGGGCCTTTGCGGCTCCCGCTGCCCAGCGGTCCCATAAGGACGTCTAATTGCGTGACCTGTCCAATGCTCGCGCGGACGTCTTTCGCATCGAAGCTCACCAATCCTTCTGCACTCGCCTGCACTCGATATTTACCCACTGGAAGCGCAGGAAAAGCGAATTCACCCGCATCGTCGGTAGTGGCCGCGCGCATTAAAGAAGTGTCTTCGGCCGTCAGCAGGACAAATGCACTCACCACCGGGCCGTGAGCTTCGTCCTGCACCCGTCCGCGAATCTCTGCAGTGCTCTGCGGCCACGAAAGCATGGATGAGAACAGCACGAAACAAAAAACCCGACAGAGATTTGTAGATCGGCTTTCCACGGTGTTTCCTCGCTTTGACCTTAAACAAATGGCAATTACGAGGAAAGGTGACGGCAGTCCAGTCGATTACTCTTAGCACCTGCGATTTGCAGAAATGGGATTACGCCCGAATTGGAACAGCCGCGACGAGTTCTTAACTCAGGCGAGTTCTTAACCAAAGAGTTCGGATCTTCTAGCCTCGGGCAGGATGTCGCGCAGCGATTCCGGCGAGAAATGGCTGGCAAGCTGCCTCGCGACCTCGAGCGGCGTTTTTTCACTGCGCAACAACGCAATTTGTACTTCGCGACGCTGCGACCATTTCTCATGCCGGCTCACCATGTCAAAGAGTAATTGTTTTGCGCCAGCCGCCATCAGCGCCTTCACAACCGACACTTCGACGAGCCGCGAATTTTCCAGCGCCACCGCCACCACCCGGACGTCTTTGTCATTCAGCAATGCCGCAGCCAGGCGACCAGGGCCGCGCCGCGCCAGCGAAGTTTTTTCTCCAGCCGAGAGAGACTCGATTCGCAGCAGAATCTGCTCCTCTGCTGCCCGCTTGATGTCAGCAGCTACTACAGGCGTAAGCGCCACCTGCATCAAATCGAATGTGAACAAACGCCGAAGCAGGGGAATCGCAACATGGCGCGGAGCACGTGGGTGCGTAACTAGAGCCAGCGTCAGTTTGCGGCTCTTCAGGGTTGCCGCACTTCTTCCAATTTCCACCAGGGTGTTGGTGCTGATATCAGCCGCTTTCAGGAGCGAGAGAGCCTGATCCTCGCTCATCTCTGACGAGGAAATTCGAATGCCAGGACTCGAAGTTGGCTCGCCCGCCGGCCGCGCAGCGGTGGAATTCGAATTGGAATCGGCGCTCAATACCGCTCCACCAGAACTGTTTGGCACGAATATTTCAACCCGATCGTCTGCAGAATCATTTGTCCGTCCCGGGCCGGTGCCATACGCCAAATTCTCGGCGTGCCCGCTCCAGCGCACCCATGGCCGGATTGATTTCTCTGTCTACGAAACTTGCACTCCGCCACAACTTGCCCAACTCCTGCTCAAAAGAGCGCTTTACCTGATTGCTACTTGCGAAAACACCGCCGTGAGTTGCGACCGCAACCTCTTCCCCGGCCCCGAACAAGCGCTGTATCAGAGTCTCTGCCAGGCTCGCGAGCTCGTAACCGGCGCTTTCGAGGACTTCGATTCCCTGTTTGTCGCCTGCCTCTGCGCTCGCCAGCACCACTGGAAAAAGCGACGCATAATCGCGCACCGGGTCTTCATTGATGCTAACCACCAGGTCCTCGGCACTAGAGACGTCCAGCGCTCTCATCAATTCCTTTAGTAAATCAGAATGATTTTCCCGGTCGCGGGCCCGCAATCCAGCGGAAAGCGCCTTGACCGCGATCCAATGTCCCGAGCCTTCATCGGAAACCACTCGGCCCCATCCCCCAGCTCTGCCTTTCTCTCCACGCGAATTGCGGCCGTACGCAATCGAACCCGTTCCCGCAATCACGACCACTCCTGGACCGCCCCCGAATGCGCTTTCGAGCGCGACTTCCATATCGCCGAGCACTTCGATCGCGCCACCCACGATTTCGATCAGAAGCCGCTGCACCAGGCTGGCAATGCCGTCATCCGCCGCGCCTGAAATTCCTGCGCAGGTGCGAGTGATCTGTTGCGGTGAAACATTGGCTGCGACACAGGCTTCATGGATGGCGCCAGCCAGCGACTGCTGCGCACATGCTTCTCCCACGCGCAACACGTTGCAGCCGGAACCGGTGCCCTGAGCCAGCACGGACGTTTCATCGCCGAGAATGCAGCGGGTCTGAGTACCGCCGCCATCGATTCCAAGAAAAAGAGGCACGGAAGGATTTTAAATCCAGACGAGAACTCTCACTGGCCCGGATCGGGAATGGGACAATTCACAAGCTCAAACTCGCCCCCAGCTATCGGAGCTTGCACGACTTTCACGGTTTAGGGGTTTAGGATTCCTTGCGAATCGCCGATTAGAATATGTGACTCGCCGGTCTATGATGTGGGCCTGGTGCGAATCTTGGTTCAGAATCGAAACTAAAGTAGGAACTTGTGATCTCAATCACTTTCCTTGTTTGGTGACTCCGGTTAGAATGCTCAGTTCCTGGCCGTTGTGATTCCAGAAGCGGGGCGGCACGGCGGCAATTCAAGAAGTCTGCTAGTCAGGTCCAAGGAGACCGCGGTTCGTGATCGTTGGAGTTCCCAAAGAAATCTATCCTGGTGAACGGCGGGTGGCATTGACGCCTGTCGTAGTGCCCATGCTCGCGAAAGCCGGGCTGGAAGTCGTTATTGAAGCCGGCGCCGGCACGTCAGCGGGATATCTAGACGCACAGTATCAAGAGAAGGGCGCGAAAGTGCTCGCCGATCGCGCCAGCGTCTTCGGACAATCGGACATCGTTGTGCAGGTGCTTGGCCACGGTGCAAATGACAAAACCGGGGCCACGGACCTTGCTCTCATGCGGCGCGGGCAGCTGTTAGTTGCCTTCTTGCGTCCGCTGGCAGCGCCAGATGCAGTACAGCAGATTGCGCACACAGGCGTCATGGCCTTTTCCGTGGAATTGATGCCGCGCACAACCCGCGCCCAGAGCATGGATGCATTGTCATCGATGGCCTCAATCGCTGGATACAAGGCTGTAGTCGTAGTAGCGGACGCACTGCCTCGGATCTTTCCCATGATGACTACCGCTGCAGGAACGATCACCCCCTCACGCGTTCTGGTGATTGGCGCAGGTGTAGCAGGGCTGCAGGCGATTGCCAGTGCCAAGCGGCTGGGCGCAGTGGTATCTGCGTACGACGTGCGCCCCGCGGTCAAGGAGCAAGTGCAGAGCCTGGGTGGAAGGTTTGTCGAACTCGCCCTTGAAACTACCGACGCTCAGGACGCGCGCGGTTATGCGAAGGCTCAGGATGACGCTTTTTATGCCAAGCAGCGGGAGTTGCTGGGCAAGGTGATTGCCGACAGCGATGCGGTTATAACCACCGCAGTCGTGCCGGGAAAGAAAGCTCCCATTCTGGTTACCGAAGCGATGGTCAAAGGCATGGCCCCGGGATCGGTGATTCTCGATCTTGCGGCGGAGCGCGGTGGCAATTGCGAACTCACGCGCCCGGGAGAAACTGTGGTTGCGCACGCGGTCACTATCATTGGACCAATTAATCTGGCCAGCAGCGCGCCCTATCATGCCAGCCAGGTGTACGCACGTAACCTGACTTCATTCCTGACCAACCTGGTAAAGGACGGCAAGGTGCGCCCGCCGGAAGACGACGAAATTATTCGCGAGACACTTCTGACGCGGGACGGCGAAGTGGTAAACGCCCGGGTGAGAGAAATGTTGGGACTGCCGGCAGCGGTAGCGCAGTGATTGAATTTGAACTCTGAGGTTGCCCCGCCTTTTTCTCTCCGGTTCTTTGGAGAGATAGGCGGGAATGCTTGAGTCAGGTGGTGCTGATGGGCACAGCTTTAATCGACGGTCTCTTCGTATTCACGTTGGCGGGGTTCATTGGGTTTGAAGTCATCAAACGCATCTCGCCTCTTCTTCACACCCCATTGATGTCGATCACCAACGCGCTCGATGCGATCGCCGTAGTCGGCGCCATCGTGCTGGTGGGGAGAAACGAAAGCCCACTGGCCCATGTCCTCGGAATTCTGGCGGTGATTGCCGCCACCAGCAACATCGTCGGAGGATTTCTGATCACCGACCGCATGCTAAAGATGTTCAAGAGCAGCCGTCCTACAAAATCATGACAACCTTTGCAGGCAGTCAGGCGTTTATCGGAATCATTTACTTGATCGCGAGCGCGCTCTTTATTCTGGCGCTCAAGTGGATGAACGCGCCGCCGACCGCCCGCCGCGGCATTCTGTCCGGCGAAATTGGCATGGTGCTGGCCATCGGGGGCACTCTGCTCCAACTTGGCGTCGACGGCAAACTCGAGCACATCAGCATCGACTACACCTGGATTTTTATTGCGCTGGGTCTCGGCACCGCTATCGGTGTTCCACTGGGCTTAGTGCAGATGACGGCGGTCCCCCAGCGGACAGCGCTCAGCCACGCCTTTGGCGCATTTTGCGTGACGTTGGTCGGGACCTCAGAGTTTTATCTGGGAACGCCGCATATTCCCGCGTTCAAAATGGCGGTCTTGTGCTGCGAAGTCATCCTTGGCGGACTGACGGTCACAGGCAGCCTGATGGCGGCAGGAAAGCTGCAGGAAGTTCTCCCTCAACGTCCGATCACATTTAAAGGGCAGAACTTCGTCAATCTAACGATGCTGGCCGTCGCCATCGTCCTTGCCGTCTACCTCGTGCACGATCCCGGTGCAACCCATCTCTATCCCATCATGGTCGGGATCGCACTCATGTTTGGCGTGATGCTGGTCATCCCGATAGGCGGCGCTGACATGCCGACCGTCATTTCGCTGTTGAACTCATATGCCGGACTTTCGGCAGCAGCTATGGGCTTCGTCTTGAACAACAAGCTGCTGATTATTGCCGGCGCGCTCGATGGCTCCTCCGGCCTCATCCTTTCCATCATCATGTCGAAGGCGATGAACCGTTCATTTACCAACGTTTTATTCGGAGCGTTCGGGCAGGTAGCAGCATCTGCTGCAGGCGCGCAGGAAGCGCGGCCGGTGAAAAGCGCGTCTCCCGAAGAAGCCGCTGGGATTCTGGCGGCTGCAAGCAAAGTGGTTATCGTTCCTGGATACGGAATGGCGGTTGCGCAAGCGCAGCACAAAGTCCGCGAGCTCTATGACGCGCTCACCAAGCGTGGAGTGGACGTGCGCTTTGCCATCCATCCAGTCGCGGGGCGGATGCCCGGTCACATGAATGTGCTGCTCGCTGAAGCCGATGTCCCTTACGACCGGCTGATGGAAATGGATGATATCAACGGCGACTTCCCCCAAGTCGACGTTTCATTGATTATCGGCGCCAATGACGTCACCAATCCCGCGGCCAAGACCGACAAGGCCAGCCCGATTTATGGCATGCCCGTGCTTGACGTCGAAAGGTCGCATACCGTCATGGTGATCAAGCGCAGCATGAATCCTGGGTTTGCCGGGATCGATAATCCTCTTTATTACATGGATCAGACGCTGATGTTGTTCGGCGACGCGAAGGTATTCGTCAGCAATATTGTTAAAGAGCTCGCTCACTGACGTTCAGGTGTGCAAACCTTGTTGCCGCCTCTAACCCGGCAGCTCCCTATCGCGGTTCATTCCATATATACAGAAAGGTAGCATCGGTCGCAGTGGCCACGGTACGCCCGGCCTTGCGGGTGGCGCGATTCAAGGCTGAGCGCACCTTTTCCTTGCTTTCGGCCAGGTCCGCGAGCGGGACCTTCAAAGCAATGCCGTCATCAATCTGATTCAGGTCCGCGAGAATCCTGGTCACGATCTCTTTGTGCTTTCCGTTCCGCCCCTGGGGAACGTCTGTCTGCATCATGGTTCTGAAGTTCATCAGTGCTTTCTTGCCAGCGCTCATGGGCCCTCCACAATTTTGCTTGACCTACCATTAACGTAAAATTATCATATCGCTAAACAGATTGCAACCTAAAATGTCGACACGTTAAACTCACAGGATGCGCTGCCGCTTAGACGTTATTGTTCGTCACGAGGTTCAAAGGATTTGCAGCGAGGTTTAGAGGAAGCGCGGGTGGGGGCCTAAGGACATGCAGCGAGGTTCAAACGATTTGACCCGTACGAATCTGGGTCTGCTACGGTGGAAGTGGATTGGAATGGAAACCTAGTGAGAAAAGCCAAAACGCATTTCCAGCAGATTCCGATAGCAGTCGTGGAAAAACTGGTGGAACAGGAAGAAATAGAAGATGGCAAGAAGAAGCAAATCATCCCAGCCAATGTGATCGCGGAAAAGCCAGTACTAAAGACCGATCCTTACATGTTGCGCACGACTTTATAAACGTCTGCGTTGAAAGAGGAAAAAGTGGGCGACCAGATTAGGCAAGTGGACGACCAGACCGCAATGCCGTGGCAGGAGCTGTGCCAGCAGGCGGCGGAAGAAAAGGATTCGGAGCGTCTCATGTCTCTGGTGAAAGAGATCAGCCGATTACTCGACGAGCAACTGAAACAGAAGGAACGCCCGCAAAGCGCAGCCTGAAGACTGTCGCAGCCTTGCGGCAGTCAGGCCTGGCGGCTGGTCCAATCGCCCTGCATCAACAGCATCACTTGACTCCCAGAGCGAGCACCACGCCGGTGGAAAAACGGAAGTCATTCTGATGTCCCGAATTACCTCCTGACGCGTTTACAAACTGGTAGTCGAATTCGCCAGCACGCACCCAGACATGGCGAGTCACTTTGACGTCCACTCCTCCCCCGAGTACAAAAGCGAAATAGTCATGCGACGGTGGAGTGGGAGAAGGACCCAGCCCGAGGGGCAATTGAATAGCACCGAAGCTCACGTGTTCGTCCCCCAGCAATGCGTGTGCGAAGGGCGTGTATCGCGGTCGCCGATATGACAATGCTGGACCGAAGAGAAAATCATAGGTGTGCTGGCGGGGACCGGAGAAGTTGAGATTGAAAGTGCCCAACGGGCTCGCGGAGGGGAAGTTTACTGAGAAGGGCGTGCTGTAGTGGCCGGCAATGTCCGCTTTAATTCCAATCCAGGAATTGAGATTGAACTGCCCCGAGGCGTCCCACCCGTTCGCGCCGGAGTGGACGTGCACTGGGCAGGGAACAATGGCGAACTGAAGACAGATCTGATTTGAGGTCGTAGACAGGCCTTGAGTGTCTATGTGCAAATAGGAATAGCCGCCGAAGATTTCGGCTTTCGGGAACTCCTGAGCGAAGGTCAACGCGGGAGCAGTAAGCAGAAAAAGATACAGCAGTAAGTTCGAGAGTCGCATGCAGCTACCTTTCATTTCTGCGAATAGTAAGCGACGAAGGAGCAAGTTTTGTCACGGCCTTAGATTGACTCATCGCTGTCGCGCGCATAATACTTTCCAATAGATTTTAAAGTAGTGCGCCTTCCCCTGATCGCCGTCTCGGTTATATTGGCGTTAAAGGTTTGTTGTTGAACTGGATGTGTCGCTTTTGCAAGTGTCACAAAGCAACTGCTGAATCAGATTTTCATAAATGATTAGTTTGCTTTCCATTGTCGCGCTGGGGTTTTTTCTTGGCATGCGGCATGCTACCGACCCTGATCATGTCATTGCCGTGACCACCATCGTCAGTCGCGAACGCCAGATCTCAAAATCCGCCTGGATTGGGGCATTCTGGGGTATCGGGCATACGCTGACAATTTTCGTTGTCGGTGCGGGCATTATTCTTTTTGATCTGGTCATTCCGCCGCGCATTGGCTTGAGCATGGAACTAGCGGTCGGGATAATGCTCATCGTTCTCGGCGTAGCCAATGTAAGGAGCTTCTTCACTTCGGTTTCTGCTGGCGGCCAAGGCGTGGTGCATTCTCACCCACACCGTCATGGAGATTACGTCCACAGCCACGCTCACACCCACCAGCCAGAGCTTCATCAGCACACACCCGATCAGACTCTGCTGGCAAGGCTCGATCGCGCGTTAGGAAAGTTCAAAACCTATAAGCTGTTTCGCCCTCTGGTAATCGGAGTTGTTCACGGCCTGGCCGGCTCGGCGGCCATTGCCCTGCTGGTGCTCGCCACCATCCCCAACACAAAATGGGCGCTGGCTTATTTGCTGGTGTTCGGAGTCGGAACTCTGGCCGGCATGATGGTGATCACCATGAGCATCGCTTCTACGTTTCGCCTGGTGAAAGGCGGGGAGCGTTTCTCCCGACGCCTGTCGCTGGCATCGGGCCTGCTCAGCCTGGGCTTCGGTTTGGTAGTCGCATATCAGATCTGCGCGACAAACGGCTTGCTCAGCGGCCATCCGCACTGGACCCCGCGATAGCCGCCGCCATCAGCATTCGTTGAGCACTCGCCTTTACATGCGCCAGCCTGACGTTTATATTCTCCCCTCATGACCAACGGCGCTATCTACTGCAACCGCTGCGGCGCACAGAATTCCGCACTGGCTAAGTTCTGTGCCAACTGCGGAAACCCATTCACCGCCGACGCACAGCAACCCTCCACAGTGCCCGCCGAAGTTGTACCCCGCCCACAAGGCCCGGCCGCGCCAGCTTCATACCCAGCCCCTGTTCCATCTCTGAGTTATGCAGCGCCTCAGGCGTATACAACACCGGCCGTGCGTTATGGAGGCTTCTGGATCAGATTCGTCGCGGTAGTCATTGACGCAGTCATCGTCAACGTTGTCGTCTGGCCTGTCTCCGCAATCTTTGCGCTCGTAATCGGTGTCGCGGGCGGCGCCGTTTCCATGCCCGGAATGGGCGTGCATCTGGTGAACCTAATCGTTGTCTGGGCCTTGTCTAGTTTGGCAAGCTGGCTTTACGAAGCCGGGATGGAGAGCTCTTCCAGACAGGCAACGTTGGGCAAGATGGCGCTCGGCTTGAAGGTAACCGATCTCGCGGGACGCAGGATTTCTTTCGCCCGCGCCACCGGCCGCCATTTCGCAAAAATCGTTTCTGGGGCGATTCTGGCGATCGGTTTCATCATGGCGGGCTTCACCGATCGCAAGCAGGCATTGCACGATATGATTGCCGGCACTCTGGTGCAGCGCGCTCTGTAAGGGTTCCTCACGACTGCGGTACTGGGCAGAGTCGGATTGAGCTTGCCCGCTCCCTTGCCTTGCTCAGAAACTAAGCCGCATCACAAAGCTAACCTGCTTCTGCTTCCCTCCGCGATACAATCGGCGCAAGCATGGATATAAAACGTTTAATCACCCACTTCACTTATCACATTGAAGCCAAGCCCGAGGGCGGATTCATCGCGCGAGCTACCGAACCAAGTCTGCCGCCGCTGGAGGCTCCCACTCGGATGGAGTTGCAGCAGAAAATTCAGCAGAACATCAGCGCCGCCATGGCCGCCGAATTTCCCGGCCTGAAGCTTCCGATAGAAAGCCAGCAGCTCAAGATGTCCTTTCATGTTGAGCAGAATCCGGGCGGCGGATTCACCATTCATTCGTCCGATCCGAACTCGCAACCGACCGATGCCGCGTCCCACGACCTCGAGAGCAAGTTCACCGAGAAACTGATCGGCATGATGGGCAGGCATTTAATTTCGCATTTGCCGCCGGAATTGGCTGCACAACTGTCTTCCGGGGATATCAAAGTTTTCGAAACTCGACAAGGCATGCCGGTCGGGGATCCTATCAATGCGTTGTCCGACGGAAAAGAAGTTCCAATGTCGAATGCGGCCCCTAATCTGCAATCTATGGCTGGAAGCGGGACGATAAATGCCGGCGATAACGCGGCAGGGCGTATCGGCTACTATAGCGGCGACTCTCCTATCAAGCCCGCCACGAGCAGCAGCATTTGGCCCATGATCCGTTTTCTTATCACGCTGCTGATCATGGCAGCCATAATGTATTTTTTTGTTCATCACCGCTGATTGAAATTAGTCAGAACTGCAACTTTTGGGTGATTTACATTTCCTGCGCGCTCGTGCAATCTGACATTTGGATCCACTCGCCATCCGGACTACGCTTCGATTGTTTATTGAAATCGTCGCTGTCGCAGCAGTAATTCCCGCTATTTCTGTTCTTTGGTCGCTCCTGCACGGCGACACCACAAAGAAGATCGCTGAACTAATTTCCCGACCAAAGATTTGGAGAGCGCGGCAGGATTCGAACCTGAGGCGTTGAGCGAAACTCAGGCTCCTCGGGTAAAACGCCCTTCGGAATGACAGATGCAAAAGGGATTGCATAACCCGGCTTGGTGGTCGCCACCATCACAAACCAGGCAGTCATGTCTTCCCGAACCACTTTAGAGGCGAGGAATCTGGTGCTCAATGAGTTCTTACTTCGTGTTCCTTCGTGCCCTTCGTGGTGATCGACTTTCAAACCACTAAGGTACACAAAGGAACCGCGCTTGCTTACAGGGCGTCTGAGCCCGGTTCCGAAATGCCGAGAGTAGCCGAGGGACCTCAGAATGGGTGAGCGCGGCAGGATTCGAACTTGAGGCGTTTAGCGGGCGTCTGAGCCCGCTGCCCGAAATCCCGAGCATCGGCGAGGGACCTCAGAGATGGTGAGCGCGGCAGGATTCGAACCTGCGACCCATGCCTTAAAAGGGCATTGCTCTACCAACTGAGCTACGCGCCCGTTCTGTGGTCGTTTTTATTTTACAGGCGATTCCTACCGCTGTCCTGCTCGACCTAGTTGAGATTCAACTCGAAGCTGTTCAGGCAGAAAAATAGGCGGCCGGGGGAGGAGGAAGCCCGGCCGCCTTTATAGCCCCCCAAGTGTGAGGCCGTCAGCGGGTCGTTCGCTAAAGTTGCTCAGGCCAGGTAAGAACCGAGCCCGCTGAATCCGATAACCAGTGAGGAACCTAAACTGCCAGCGCTTGCAGCGCGGTGCGGTTCTTTATGACCAAAGTTGATCCCTCAAGCGTAATGAAATCTTTTTTTCGCAGGTCGCTCAGCAGCCGCGTGACCGTCTCGCGCGATGCGCCAATTCTTTGCGCCATCTCTTCATGTGTGACCGGCGCGTGAATGCGTATTTCTTGTGTACTATCAGTCCCGCGTTCCATCCAGGACAGCAAGAGCCGTGCCAGTTTTCCCGAGGACGATCTTGCAAGCACCAGTTCGTGAATATCGCGGTAGGCGGACTGAAATTCTCGACTGACGGCCAGAGCGGAGCGGAGTCCCAGTTCTCCGTTCCGCTCCATTAGCCGGAGCAGCCCATCCCGCTCAACGAAGTTGACCAGGCACGGGCCCACTGTTTCAGCTGTGATCTCGTAGGCTTCGCCAGAGATCATCGCGCTGAGTCCCAAAATCTCTCCAGGTTGGGCAGTCTTCAGAACCAGCACCTTGCCTTCCTTGGAAGTGGTCGAAAGTTTCACTCTGCCCGAACAAAGGACGAATCCTCCTCGCGGCATCTGCCCTTCCACGAACAGGACTGCGCCACCCGGGTAGGTGGTCAGGTGTGACAGTGCGTTGAACGATTTCATCAGATCGCCCGAGAGCGCGCAGAACCAGCCCTCTTTTCGAAGCTTGCAGGTCAGACAACTCTCGACCATTTGAAGTCCGTACGGTGTGTTCATTGCCGCTGCCTCCCCATTTTGCTGGGTTTGCGGAGCTTCTCCGCGGTGTCGGTTTGCTTCGCGCAGCCCTGTACGAGTACGACGTAAGTCGCGCACCAGTAGACGGCCATCCTGAGTTCCAGCTAGAAGTTCGGCAGCCAGAGCGCGAGTGCCGCGCCGCTGTGACCGCATGGCCTCTACCAACTCCCAACCGGCTTCGGTGTCGCCGCGGTTGTGCCACCCCCGGGCGCAAAAAAATAAGTAAAGGGGATCTGGATCCGGAGGCTGTGCGCGCACAACTACTTTCACACTGGGCTTAGCAACCGGCAGATCTCTGCGGACGGAATGGCAGGGCTTCTTGGCCGACAATCGGCTCCGTGAGAATATGAGCCCCCGCAAGTACCCACTTCGTGAAAGCGCTGGCTGTGCTCTCAACATCAAACTTCAACCACCTTTGGCTTCAGATGCGTAACGGACAATGCACATGCGATGCCAAAGGGATGCATCCTGAAGTACACAGAACAAAGGTGGATAACGCTGCCGCAATACAACTTTTGTGGATAGCGTGTGACGAAGGCATGGCAGCGTGCCGACAGCTCGGCAATTATTCATCGTCCGCACCATTACTGTTTTAGATTTGAGATCACCGCAGCAAATCCAGGCAGAAGTATTTTGCGCTGACACGCAGCTTACCTGAGGGGTACGGGCGCACAACTCCACCGGCCAAGGAATTAGATCGCGCTCACCGTACTAGCAGCTCGACTAGCAGCTCGTTGTATCTTGAGTGCTTCTGCTTCTCCAGCTTTACGTCTCGTATTCATCCCGCGTGATACCAAGCCTCTGCATTTTCGATTGCAGGGTTGTGCGTTTCATACCTAATCGCGCGGCCGCGCCGCGAAGCCCGGCGATGACGCCGCCCGATTCCCGCAGCGTCCGCAAAATGTATTCCCGTTCCACGTCTTCCAACGTCGAGCCGGACTTTCTCATCGCATGCGCTAAGTCAATCCGAAGCTCGGCCACGGGTGCAAATAACACACTGCCTTGGGTTAGGATGATTGACCTCTCGATGAAATTTTCAAGTTCCCGGACATTTCCAGGCCAATGCCACTGTTCGAATTCGCGGAGAAGTTCTGCGGGAATGGAATCGATGTTTTTGCTCATTCTGCGTGCGAGCTTCTGGACGAAATATCGAACCAGCATGGGAATGTCTCCGGCACGTTCCCGCAACGGCGGCAGGCGAATTGGAAAGACATTCAATCGGTAAAACAGATCGCTGCGGAACTGGCGCTCTTCTACCGCTTGAGCGAGGTCACGGTTCGTCGCCGCGATCAATCGTATGTTGACCCGGATCGTCTTCGCGCCTCCCAGCCGCTCAAATTCGTGGTCCTGAAGCACACGAAGCAACTTGGGCTGCAGCTCCATTGCGATCTCACCAATTTCGTCAAGAAACAAAGTGCCTTTGTCAGCCAGCTCCAGTCGTCCGATTTTCTGACTGACTGCGCCCGTGAACGCGCCCTTTTCGTGGCCGAACAATTCGCTTTCCAACAGCCCCGAGGGGATAGCGGCACAGTTCAGCTTGATGAAGTTGCCTTCACGCCGGGAACTCAAACGGTGCACCGCCCGGGCGATCAATTCCTTGCCGGTCCCGGTTTCGCCGAGCACCAGCACGGTCGCATCACTCGGGGCCGCGATTTCCACCTGCTGCAGTACCTCCCTCAGCGCGGGGCTGTTGCCGACCACCTCGCCGAAGTTGTTCTGCGATCGCATTTCTTCTTCCAGGTACAGCTTTTCTTTTGCAAGCTTGTCCTTGAATCTGGCGATCTCTTCATACGCTCGGGCATTGTCCACGGCCATCGCTACTTGCGTTGCAATCTGAGTCAACAACGGAAGGTCATCCTCGAACGCTGCATCGTCCCGGAGACTTGAAAGCCCAAGAGCTCCCAATTTCCGCCCTCGGCTCTTCAACGGAAACCAGCACATCGACCGCACCCCTAATTCCAGCAGGCCCCGGGCGTAATCGGAACCGATCGACTGCAAATCGGCGCGCCGGAACACCATGGTTTCTCCCTGGAGGAACGCCATACCGGCGGCGCACTCTGAGAGAGGCACCAGCGCTTCGGGCATCAGTTTGACGGGCTGGTTTGCAAAATCGAGAACGTACAGTCTCATCATGTCGCAACTCTTGTCATAGAGCGCCAAATGGGCATAGTCGTGACTGACAATACGTCGGATTGAAGTCGAAACGTCTTGAAAGAGTTTCTGGACATTCAAGCTCCTTACCAGCGCACTGTTGACATCTACCAGCGTCTCAAGGTGTGCCTTCTCTCGGCCCATGACATCGGCCATCAACGCATTTTCGAGTACAAGCGCAACTAACTGCGCGGCATGATCCAGATACCGGGCCTCTTGGTCTGAAAATGCTCCCGGCTCTTTGCGGACCACTGCCAGAGATCCCAGGGTTTGTCGGTCAGTCGTGAGTGGCACAATCCGGAAGGATCTGAAGCCGCCGCTTTTTACGCTGTTTACCAGGTCGTCGAACTCGGTTTCAGTTTCCACGTCCTGTACTTCGATCGCCTTGTGATCGTTGAGCACCACGCCAAGCGACGCTTTTAGCACCGGAATTTCTGCCGGGAACTGATGCTCTCCGGCTTGCAGGATGACTGACACAACATCACGCGCGGGATCGTGCAGGGCAAAGCCTATGTGGTCAAAGCGAAGGTTTTCCGCTAAATGATTGAGCAGTTCAGAGAATGTTGCATGAAGATTCGGCCATCCGCTGGTTGCGGAGGGAGTGCGCAGCAATTCGCGGTAATGACGAGGTAACTCGCCAAAACGAAAGCTGGTGATCTTTGAGTGGCGCCCCGGTTCTCTTTGCATCGCTCCTGGTTCCTGTGCGACTTCCCCTCGATGCAAAGCTCGTTGTTGCGGAGATAATAACCGAAATTCCCCAATCAGCAACATTTTTCTCTGTTTGTTCGGAAAACGCCATTTCGGAACCGTGTGCAACACGGGCCGTCGCCACACTTTGGTTACTGAGGCAGCGCAAACGTTGCCGTATAATCGAGTATTCCTCATGAAGGCATACGTCTACGTTTCACTTAAGCGAAGTGTCCTGGATCCGCAGGGCAAAACCATCCAGGGTGCACTCCAAAAAATGGGTTACAAGGGATTGGCGGATGTGCGTCAGGGCAAATTTTTTGAATTGACCTTGGATGGGGGCCTCGATCGCTCGCAGGCTGAAGCCGAAGTACAGAGGATCGCGCGCGACGTTCTAACCAATCCCGTGATTGAAGAGTTTCGGTATAACCTTGAAGACAAGTGATTTGCACGTCAGTTTCGGAGCGCTCCCCACAATTTAGGAGTCATCTTGTATGTGTGGAATCGTGGGCTATGTAGGTAAGAAGCGGGTCGTTCCGGTCATTCTTGACGGGCTGCGCCGCCTGGAGTATCGCGGTTACGACTCGGCGGGGATTGCGGTATGCGGCAACGGCGAAGGCCTGCAAATCCGCCGTGCCGAAGGCAAATTGCGTAATCTGGAAGAGGTCATCCGGCTCAAGCCGCTCGATGGCACTTACGGCATCGGCCACACTCGCTGGGCAACTCACGGCCGCCCCACCGAAGAAAACGCCCATCCCCACCGGGACTGCACCGGCCGGGTTGTGGTTGTTCACAACGGCATCATCGAGAATTATGTCTCACTAAAGAAAAAGCTCGCCGAAGAAGGCCACCGGTTTACCACTGAGACTGATACCGAAGTTATAGCCCATCTAATCGAGAAGAATTTTCTCCCAACCGGCAATGGCCATCGCCCCGCGCTCGAAGATGCGGTGCGAAAGGCGGTTGTCCAACTCACTGGCGTGTTTGCACTGGCGGTTATCTCCGTCGATGAACCGAATAAAATTGTCGCTGCCCGCAATGGGCCACCGGCTGTAATCGGGCTTGGCAAAGACGAATACTTTGTTGCATCGGACGTGCCCGCCATCCTCTATCACACCCGCGATCTCTTTTTCCTCGCGGATGGCGATCTCGCGGTCATAACTCCTGAAGGCGTGCGCCTTACCGACTTCAATGGCCAGCCCATTTCGCGCGAAGTGCAGCACGTGACCTGGGACCCGATCATGGCGGAAAAGGGCGGCTTCAAGCATTTCATGCTCAAGGAAATTTATGAGCAGCCGCGCGCCGTCCGCGATACCACAATCGGCAGGATCTCGCAGGAAACTGGACACGTCTTTCTTGACGAAATGGAGGTCACGGAAGCCGAGTTCAAATCCGCAAAGAAGATCAACATTGCCGCCTGCGGCACTAGCTGGCACGCTGCTCAGGCAGGCAAGTTCATGATTGAGCGCATGGCGCGCGTTCCGGTGGAAGTGGATTACGCGAGCGAATGGCGGTATCGCGATCCCATTGTGCCGCCGGGCACAATCACCCTGGTAATTTCCCAGTCTGGTGAGACTGCCGACACCATCGCTGCGCAGCGCGAGGCCAAAGCCAAGGGTTCGAAGACACTGGCCATTTGCAATGTGGTCGGCTCGATGATTACGCGAGAGGCGTCCGGTACGATTTATACGCATGCCGGGCCGGAAATTGGCGTGGCTTCGACGAAGGCATTTACCGCACAATTAACGGCACTTTATCTCTTCGCGCTCTATCTGGGTCAGCTGCGCGACGCAATCTCACCCGAGCAGGCCAAAGATGCGGCCCACGAACTCACATGCATTCCCGGCAAGCTCGAGCACTTGCTCACCCACGAAGAAGACTGCGAAGACCTGGCCAAACAGTACGTAAGATCGCAGGATTTCCTGTTTCTGGGTCGTGGTATTCATTATCCAATCGCACTTGAAGGCGCGCTCAAGCTAAAGGAAATCTCTTATATACATGCCGAGGGTTATCCGGCTGGAGAGATGAAACATGGCCCCAACGCATTGATCGACGAGAATCTGCCCGTTGTCATCATCGCCACGCGCGATCCCAAAGATGCGCTCTCGATGGTGCGATACGAAAAGACGATCTCGAACCTGAAAGAAGTCAAAGCGCGATCAGGGGTAGTGATTGCGCTTGCAAGCCAGGGAGATCGGGAGATTGAAGAGGCGGCCGACCACGTTATCTATATTCCCGACGCGCCTGAGGAGCTACTGCCGATCCTTGAGATTGTTCCCTTGCAGTTGCTCGCCTATCACATTGCCGTTCGTCGCGGTTGCGATGTGGACCAACCGAGGAACTTGGCGAAGTCGGTGACGGTGGAGTAGGGCGTTCAGTAGTCCGCAGCTTCGACGTCGGTTCTTCGAAAATCATCACCCTTGAATAACAGCGGCTCCCCTTTCTCCTTTGCCAGCGCGTAGGCGAAGCAGTCTCCAAAGTTGAGTCCAGCCCGGTGCCGGCCTTTGCCGAAATCACGATAGGCTTCGCGCGCGATGCGGGCCTGCTCCAAAGTCACAGGCTCGATATCGATCAGAGAGCGGCGTAAGAAAGAATCCAGGGAGCTGCTAAGCAACGGACTACGATTGCTGTCAGTCACGATCGCCGCCTCGACATACGTGGCAGCTGAGATGCGGCGTATCTCCGCTGCTTCAATAGCGGCAGCTAAATCACTCGCGTCCGGCTCGTCGCGAAGGATGGCGATAACCGCAGAGGTATCCACAATCATTTCGGCAGTCCCTTTTCGTCGTACAAAAGATCGCCATGATCGATGGATTTATACGGCTCCTTCCACAGGGGAGCGCATTGTTTCGCGATCTTCATGATCCGGTCAGCCATACCTTTACTCTTGACGCGCTTCAATCGCTCTCGAACTGCTTCGGTGACGGCGGTGGTCATGCTTTCTCCGGTGAGCTGCGCCAATTCCTGCGCCATCCTGTGGGTCTCTTCATTTTTGATGTTCAGGCTCATGGTGGAATTCTACCATATTTAGGTATACTTCTACCATCCGCAAAGCCGCACCGAACAAAGCGGCAATTGCCGCATACCAGACTGCAAACGCCGCTGCCACCACCCACGTCGGAGCCGCGCCAATTCTCCGCAGCACAAAGGGCAAAAAATTCCAGCAGGTGATGTGCTGATAGTCCCACTGGTCGTATCCCATGGAATCGGTGTTTAAGCGCCAGGCATCCATTTTGCCCAGCGCGAATGCGATGATGTTCTTAAACCGGAGCCAGATGATCCATTGTGGATGTCCGAGGTCATCTGCCTGGTAGATCTCCAGCGGCATCCAGAAAGCGAGTGAGGCCAGTTGGATGATTAAGCTTGCACCAATCAGAACCATACCGGTCATCCACACCGCTCTGCCGAGTTGCTTTCTAAACTTCAGCAATAGCGGCACAGAAATCATGGACGCCATCTCGACTGCACTCGAAACGTAACGGTCTCCCCATGCAAAGTCCCCGCTCCAAACCGTGTACCGTGCGTAGAGGCAGACGTAGGCAAGTACCAACAGAAATGCTGAGGTGACGTAGGCTTTCACCGCAGGATTGAACCGCCTCCAGCCGAGTACGGCAACGATGATTGTAAGAACGATCAGCGGGTCGAACATGAAAATAGATTTCTCTGGCGAGATAAATGGACCCAGGAACCCAACGTGAAACGGGGTTTCCCACGGATATTTCGCCGGCAGTGTGGGATCCTGCAGGCGATGCTCAATGGTGAAGTAGTGGACGTAGGTGTTCGTCCAACTGCCGAAACGATGGAACTGGTAGAGACGATCGAGGAATAGAAAAAGTAAATAGATTGGCAACGCGATTCTCAGGTACGCAATGAGGCGCACCCGAAACTGGTGGCTTGGTCCTCGATCCAGCGTCGAGCGGCGCTCGGCCGGCCCCATTCGATTCACTCGCTCCGCTCGGTCGCTCAGGGCAGGCTCAACGAGGGTGCCCGTCTCCACACGGACATTGCTGGAATTTCGAACGCGCTCAAACCACAAGGCAAGTAATAAAAACAAACCCACCGCAATCAAATCCAAAGCCGTGGTCAGCCGGGTCAAGAGATTCAATCCCAAAGCGAACGAGCCAATCAGCAGAGCTTTGCGGCTGCCGGTGCGCAGCCACTCATACTGAAAGCAGAATCCCGTGAGCGTCAGCAGACAGATGTAGTTGTTCTCCATCATGTTCTGGGTGTAGTGCAGGTGCGTGGTGCAGAACGAAAGCGCAAGCACACCGGCAACAGACTGGGCTTCGTCGAATCCCAGTAGCATCAGGAAGCGACAAGTGATCAAAGCGGTGAAAATGCTGAGGAGAATGTTTACTGTGTAAGTGACAAAAATGTTGCGGACGGTGGGATCCGATCCATCGTAATCGGCAAAAACCGGCAGCTTGGCAAGGCCGGTCCCAACAATGTCAAACGGCAACAGCAGCAGTGGTTGTCCAATTCCGTACCAGTCGTAGAGCTTACCGCCGCGGCCATGCACGCCAAACTCAGGATATTCATTGGGGAAAACAGCCGGCTCTGACGTCCAGAAAGAATGCGCCGTTTGCAAACGGTGCATAGTGTCCGCGGAGCCTAGTTCTCCAGACTGCACGCAAAAAGCCAGCAGCCCGGCGCACAGGCTCAGCCAAACAATGTAAGTTCTAGGGCGAACCAGCGAGGACATACTCAGCCGCCAGCAATGGCACCGATCACAATAAATGGCTCCTTGCCGCTCGCCACCACTTCCGGCAATGGCGCATCTGGAGGTTCGTGCGAGAGGTCTTCCTCACACGCGAAGAACCGCAAAAAGGCGCGGCGCTGCAAGGTACCGTGATCGCGAATTGTGCCACGCAGCATTGGATACTGCTCCTCAAGCGCGTCGAGCACTGACCGCTGGGTTACAGGAGGCGTGACCTCGAGCGTCACTTCGCTGCCGACATGAGCGAGATTTCGCAGATGGGTGGGAAGAATTATGCGGACCATAGTAGAACCTAGCAGCTCATATTTTTACGCTTCCCGCGCGTTTTGTCACTCTGTGCAGTATTCGATTTTCATTCAAAACACGAACTCTGCTCCAACTCGCCTGTGCATTCCGACTATTTGATAATCTTGTCCCGCCAGTTGAATGAAAAAGAAAAAACAGTCACCGCGTAAATCTAACTCATCCGTGGCCCGACCGGGGACGCTGGCTGTCTGGGCAGGCGAGTACGGCCTGCATTGGATGAACGCCACCCAGGTTCCGGTCGCGCACAGCGTCTCCTACGGCTACACTGATCTCGATGAATGGCTTGCCGTTGCAAAGGGCGAGAAAACGGGACATATCTATGGCCGAAACACCAATCCCACAGTCGCCGCCTTCGAGGAAAAGGTGCGCGAACTGGAAGGCGCCGAGGCGGCCGCTAGCTTCTCCAGCGGCATGGCGGCAATCAGTAACACGCTCTTCACATTGTTGTCACCGGGTGACCACGTCGTTTCCGTCAATGACACCTACGGCGGGACAAACAAACTATTCATTGAGTTCCTGCCGCGTTTTCAGATCGGCGTAACCCTCTGTGAGACCAATAATCATCGGGCCATCGAATCAGCCATACACCGCGGTTGCTCGGTTGTTTATCTGGAAACCCCAACCAATCCGACGAACAAAGTGGTCGATCTTCGCCGGTTATGCGCGGCAGCGCACCGCAGCGGGAGCCTGGTTGTGGTGGATAACACTTTTGCCACGCCCATCAATCAGCAACCGCTGAAACTAGGTGCTGACCTCGTCATTCACAGCGCCACAAAGTTTCTCGGCGGACACGCGGACGCGCTCGGCGGCATCGTTTGTGGAGGGCGTGAACTCGTCAGCCGCATTTTTCATTTTCGCGAGATTACCGGCGCATGTCTGGATCCCATGGCTGCCTATTTGCTCTTGCGTGGCATGAAGACACTTCACCTGCGGGTTCGGCAGCAAAACGAAAGCGCGCTCAAAATAGCGCGCTTCCTGGAAAATCATCCCCAGGTCGAATGCGTCTTCTATCCCGGCCTGGAATCCCATGCGAATTACAAGATCGCACGCCGGCAAATGAGCGGCTTCGGCGGCGTGCTGAGCTTCAGCCTCAAAGCCGACTTCAGGACGGTGAAGAAATTCTTGCCCCGACTGCGCTATGCTCGTTTGGCTGCCAATCTCGGCGCGATCGAAACCGTCGCAGGCCCGCCCGCCACAACCAGCCACGTGGAATCGACACCCGCGGAGCGCCGCGCAGCCGGAATTCCCGAGGCGCTGATTCGTTACTCGGTCGGCATTGAAGACGTGAATGACCTCATTGCCGACCTGCAACAGGCGCTGCAATACGTCGCCGGAAAGTAAGCCCCGCGCGCCCGCAGGCAAATTTATAAGTTTATTTCCCTATCTCTGTGCGTTCGCGCATACCAGCAGGGCCGATTCCCCAGGTGCGGGAAGATCGACTTAACACAGGTCTCTTCCTCCGACGACTGAAAGTCGTACTCCATCTTCCCGTTCTTTTGCGGAACCGCGTAGTAGACCTGAACGGTCACACTGCCATAAGGATCTAACTTTCGCCAGATACGAAAACGCAATATTGCATAATCAGCCGCATAAGCCAAAACCCCGGCCGCTATCAATCCCGCCACAGCCTGCGATATGACCCTTCTCATTGACTAGCGTGGTTGATGTTCTCAAGTTAGAGTGAGAAAAACAATGGAGACGCTCGGCACCTGACACTTGGTTTGCTCCCATGAGCGCAAGAATGGAAAACAAATCGGAACCGCGCCGAAGCAAGTTCTTCTCGGTCCTCGCTGTCATTCCCGCTGCGATGCTCGCGCTTCTCCCCCACGCCGCCTATACGCAAACACGCGACCTCAAGTTGCAGTTCACTCCCGCGGACACCAGCATTAAGTTCACCCTGGGAGACATCCTACACACGATTCATGGGTCATTTGATCTCAAACGAGGCAATGTGGAATACGACTTCGCCGACGGCGGAGTGCGCGGCATACTGCTGGTTGACGCAACTTCCGGACAGAGTGGCAACCGCAGCCGTGACCGCCGCATGCATAAAGATATTCTCGAAACCGCGAAGTTCCCCGAATTCGTCTTTCGTCCCGACCACGTTGAAGGAAAAGTCTTGACTGGCGGCCTTTCCACCATACAGGTTCACGGAATCCTTTCCATCCATGGCGCCGACCATGAACTCACCATGCCCATTCGCGTCCAGGTATTCCCGGATCACTGGGTCGCAGACACGCACTTCACCATCCCCTACGTGAAATGGGGCATAAAGAACCCCAGCACTTTTTTCCTGCGGGTCAGCGAGTCAGTCGAAATCGACGTTCACGCCACTGGTGCGCAACCGTTTCAGGCGAATGGAATGAAGTAGCGCCTGAGTGTAATTCCCTTCTCAACTGGTGGTACCATCTCCAGCCATGGTCTACTCCCGTTTTGCGCTATTGCTGCCTTTCCTCCTGCTGACACACATCTCTGCAGCACGAGCCCAGGATGCCGCATCTCCGCACGTCATCGTGCTTCGCGCAGCCCGTCTGCTTGATGTTGAGAATGGCCGAATTGTCAGGCCCGGCGAAGTCCTGATTAATGGCGAGCGGATCGCCGCAGTCGGCCAGAACGTTAAGCACCCAGCCGGCGCTGAGGTCATCGATCTGGGCGATCGCACCTTGCTTCCGGGAATGATTGACGCCCATATCCATCTGTTCCTCCACCCGGGCGCGGAAGATTTGCAGACCGTGCAGGAATCGATTTCTCAACGCACAATCATGGCGACGATCGCCGCGCGTGATGATCTGATGGCTGGCTTTACCGCTGAGCGTGACATGGGTACTGAAGGCGCCGGTTCAGCTGACACTGCGGTGCGCGATGCCATTAATCGTGGCGAAATTCCCGGACCCCGCCTGCGAATCAGCGGCAACGCCGTCAACATACTCGGTGGACACGAAGATGCCATCGGCTACAACCCGGAGCAACATATTCTCCCCAATGCGACTTACGCCAATGGCGCTGATCAGCTTATCGCGGTCATGCGCGAACAGTTCAAGCAGGGCGCGGATTTCATTAAGATTTACGAAACCGGAGCTGACTCGCTCCACGACGGCCAGCTCTCTTCCCCATACCAGTACAGCGAAGCTGAACTCGGCGCAGCAGTGCACGAAGCTGCTCGGCTGGGCAAGCACGTTGCCGTGCACGCGACTGATGATCCGGGGGCGTTATTCGCTGCCAAAGCCGGAGTCGCATCCGTCGACCATGGATTTCAACTTGGCGAAGAAACCATGCGAGTTATGCGTGACAAGCACATTTTCGTCGTGCCAACGTTCACCATCCAGGAATACTTCGCGGCTCACGGCGAGACCCCGCAGGCGGGTCAGCACGAACAGGAGATCCTGGATCTGCACGGCCGAGAGTTCCGCAAACAGCTCGCGGCAGGAGTTCCCGTTGCACTCGGATCCGATGTTGGCCCATTTCCTCATGGGACCCAGGCCCGCGAATTTGAGCTGATGCTGAAGTACGGAATGAGTCCGGCAGCCGCATTACAAGCTGATCTAATTAACGGCGCTAAGTTGCTCGATTGGGAGGACCAAATCGGCCAACTCAAGCCCGGCTATCTCGCGGATGTCATCGCCGTCTCTGGGAACCCGCTCGACGACATCGCCGCTCTCAAGCACGTGGATTTCGTCATGAAGGGAGGCGTGATCTTCAAGAAACTGGCGCCTTAGCTTTCTTGGGCTTGACTGCGACAATTTCGGCCAGCGAAGTCGCAGCATATCGCACCTGCTCCTCCGCGATTTCCGGAAACAGCGGCATGCTAATTACACGCTCGCAAGCGCGCTCGGTGTGAGGCAGCCTTCCGGGGCGATATCCCATATTTGCGAATGCTTCCTGCAAATGCAGCGGCTTCGGATAATGGACCGCTGTCTGCACTCCGCGCTTTTCTAATTCTGCCCGCACCCGATCACGATTCTCGACGTACACGACGAAAAGGTGATAAGCGCACTCGCTCTCAGGTGGATCCTCTGGAAGTTGCACATTTGTGTCGGTCAAGAGCTGGCGATAAAGATTGGCGCGCTCCTGACGCTTTGAAGTCCAATCAACCAGATGATTCATCTTTATATTTAGGACCGCGGCCTGAAAGCCGTCCATGCGGTAGTTGTAGCCAATGTATTTGTGGAAATAACGGGTGCTCTCGCCATGGGTGCGCAGCGAACGTGCAAGGTTTGCGACCTCCTCGTCATTAGTCGTCAGCGCACCACCCTCACCGTAGGCGCCCAGGTTTTTCGGTGGATAAAAACTGAACGCTGCCGCATGCCCGAATCCACCAACTCGCTTGCCGTTGTATTTGGCGCCGTGTGCCTGGCAGGCATCTTCGATCACCACCAGATTGTGGCGTGCGGCGATTTCGCTGATCGTGTCCATATCCGCCGGCCGTCCGTAAAGATGAACGGGAATAATGGCCCGAGTCTGCTTCGTGATTGCCTTTTCGATTTCCGACGGGTCGATGTTGGCCGTGGTCGAATCAATATCTGCGAACACTGTTTTCGCACCCGTGTAGTGGATCGCTTCCACCGTGGCGATAAAAGTATTTGAGGTGGTGATGACCTCATCGCCCGGCCCAATCCCCGCCGCGACCAGCGCCAGATGCAGTGCGCTCGTCCCCGAATTCAATGCGACGCAATGCTTCACGCCACAGAACTCGGCGAAAATGCGCTCAAATTTCTCGACTTCCTCGCCCAGAATGAATGACGCATTCTGGCAAACCCGGTCGAGTGCGGCGAGAATTTCATCGCGCAGCCCGGCGTATTGGGTCTTCAGATCGAAATAAGGGACTTGCTTCATTCCACCACCATTTCTTCAAGACGCTGAATAATCTCGTAGTTCAGTTTACTAGCTGTGGCTTGGGTGATGAACCGGAGTGAACTACTGGTGCGAATCAAGAAGCTCGGCATCTGACGGTTTGGGTTTTTCACGAAAAGCGGTTACGGTGTTGCGCCGGGAAGGCTCACAAATTCTGTGTGCACCTCTCCGTTGGCACTGATATCGTGCATGGCAAATCCCAGTTCGCCTCCCCAGGGGAGCCACGAAGTGGCAGGCGCGACATGCCACGTGATTCCCTCTTTCTCAAATACCCGCCCGTTGTGCCAATGTCCAACCAGCATGTGCTTGATGCCCAGATTATGAAGCAGCTTCATCTCCTTTGAGCGGTAAGGATCGCTGACAATCCAGTAGGACTTGGCATCGGGAAAACTGCCATCGCGGAACACCGAAATATGCTGTACACCGATCATTATTGTTTTCGCATTGTCACGCGAGTCGCCCTGCTCGCCGCCACGCAAACCTGAAAGCCACGAAAGCATGCGCTCAGACTCTTCCTCTGTCTCTGGAGGTAGCGGCATCGGCTGTTTCGCCTCGTACTTATCGTAGTTTCCCAGCAGCTCTGAGTCGATCACCACAAACGTGACGCCTCTTACCTCAAAGGTGTAATAGTCTTTGCCGAAGACCTTGCGATATCGTTCAACGTCGTTGCTGTGCACATCGTGGTTTCCCGGTGCGTAATACAGAGGCGCTTTCAATTTCTTCAAAATCGACCTGGCTTGCTCCCACGCCTCCGGGTTCTCGCCTATGTCACCGGAAAGGACGACGGCATCAGGATGGCGCTCATTGATCATCTCAACAGCGTGTCGCAAATTCTCGGCTGCATGAGGCGCATGCTTGTCCCCCAGATGTGTGTCACTGATCTGCACTATGGTGATTTCACTCGTGCGCTGTGCAGGCGAGCCTGCAGCAAAGAAAATCAGGGCGACGATTGTCGCCACTAAGACGTAGCTTCTGTGCATACTGCCTAGAAGCCAAACCGGGGACTCAGGTTGTTTGCTGTCTGAAGTTTTACGATTTCAGTGTTACGATTTCGGTGCCAAAAATGAAGAAGCCCGCGCGACCTGTTCGCCATGATCACACGGGCTGGCTGTTCCTGGTACGACCAATGTAAGTCAGTGCTGAGGTTGCTGAGGTTGCTGAGGTTGCGGTTGGCTTGCGCCCTGATTTCCGGTCTGCTGGTCGCGCATTCTTTGCTGGATCGCCGCCAGTTTCTGCAACTGATCCGGCGTGAGAATTGCTTTGATCTTCGGAGTGCCCGCTTGGCGAATTTGCATGACTTTCTGCTGCTTCTGCTGCATCGACATTGAGTTGTCATCGCGCACAGCGCCGATCTGCCGGTTCTCATCGTCTACGACGGCCGCAATCTTCTGCTTCTGGTCCGGGGTCAGTTGCAACTCATCGTCAATTGATGACGCCTGGTTCCCTTGCTGCCCGCTGGCTGAAGGAGAACCTTGGCTGGGCGGAGTGGATTGGGATGGTGAGGCTGTCGACGGGCTTGAGGGCGCAGACTGGCTTGGAGAATTCTGCGGCTGCTGCGGCTCTGGAGCCGGTGTCGCCGTCGGGCTCTGTTGGGACGGTTCGGTCTGCGGCTGCTCAGGACTGGTCGCTTGCGGCGCCTGATCGCTTGGCGTTGTTTGCGGCGAGGAGGTCTGTGCGGTAGCAGAAAAAGCCAGAAACGCGAGACTCAGCCCCAAGATAAATACCATTTCCGAGATATTTCGATTTCGCATTGTTGCTCCTTTGCCGACGAGTAGCGGACAGGAATTCAATCCGGTGCAGACGAGTAGACTTGCGTTCGACGCGCAACAGATATGCTCAGATGAATGGGCACGACTGCAGTTTGCCTGTGTTTCACCAGAAAAGCGTCAACAACTCACGTTCAGAGACTCAGGTTGGTCTTTCTGGCATCGCGCTGGGGAACGTATATCCGGAGATAAAACATGAACAACACGATCGCGACATTCACCAGCAGCACCCCGGCGTGCAACAAAGTGACGCGATGGGCCAGCAGCCTTACTTCGAACGGCAGGTATAATGCGCCCGAAACCAGGGCGATCCACTCCGCCCAGGCGCGTGCTTTCCACAGGCCATACGCCTCGGCAAAACGTAACCCTGAATAGCAACTGGCGCCTATCAATACCTGCCACACGGCGATGTCACTCAATCGGTCAGCCAGTCCCATGATCATCCGGGCGAGATGGTGGTCCGGGCTGATGTGCAGAAAATCCAGAAATGCGCCGGCCACATCGCTGGGATCGAGCCAGTACAGGCTGATGGCTGCGGCCAACACCGCCAACCCCTTGGCAAACTCCAGCACAGCGACGGTGCGCAGGGCTTGGGTTCGCGCACGATGCTTGGCGCTGTCGGACGTCAGCTTGAAGTCTGGATTCATTCGGTCAGTTGGCGTGAACGCTCGATCGAAGCTCGGCTACAATTTCCTGCGCCGCTTGCTTGGCGGCTTCGTGCTCGCTGACGTTGAACGAGATCGCGCCCACACGCGCGTGTCCGCCGCCTCCGTATCTCTCGCAAATCCTGGCAAGATTCACTACCGGAGGTGATGATGCCCACGGATTTGAGCCTACCGAAACCTTCACCCGAAAACTGCTCTTGCTGAGTCCGACGCTGTAGATGGATTCAGGATGCAGGTAATACGGCACGAACTTGTTATATCCCTCCAGTTCCTGGTCGGTAACGTCGAAGAAAAGCGTTCGGTCTTTCGATTCAATTCGCTCGCGAAGAATTTCGATCGACTTACGATGGCGTTCCAGCAGCGGCGGCAGCAACGACGCAATTAGTGGCGAGTGCACGACCTCAGCCAGCGGTTTTGTTGCCAGCAGCGGAATCAGCTTTGGCACAAATGCGGCGTCCTGGGTGGATTCAATCACCATGGTCAGCTGCATTGCCGGCTCTTTCATTTCCACTGCAGACTTCGCGTCCTTGTACAGAGCTCCGTCAATGATGTCGGTCCACCGCACAAGCTCGGCCACCGGCGCGGGATTAAACCCGAAACGCTGCTCGGCAATCATGGCTATAAAGCTGGTGCAGGATTTGAAGCTGGGATCGTAGAACTTGCGATTGCTCTGGTCGTGCTCGAAATGGGCTGCGTCGGCAGCCGAAAGGAAAGCACTCTCATGATGATCAAACCACCAGGTGATCTTCGGCGAGCTGGAATATTTGAAATCAACGATGGCGTTTTCGTCCCCATCAAAGTCGGCTTCATTGAACAGAGAACCGGCGCGATGTAAGAGCCCGGAAAAAACGAATTCGCAGTTGTTGCGAATCCGCTCAGCGTAAAAGCGTGAAAACAGGGCCGCTGACGATGCCCCGTCAAAACACCGGTCATGGTAGAAAACTTTAACTCTCACGAGCTTCCCTTCTGATGCGGCACACTCCAGCCGGACTCACCTTGCTAAAAGGAAATAGGAATCTCATCCTCTGAGGGGTTCTGTCAAGCTGTAATGTGTTCACGCGAAAGTTGAGCCGCAAAATGCCCCAGCCACGGCAATTCATACGCCTCGCCCTGCCCCGCTTTGACCACCAGCACTGCCCACAACACCACTATGGCGAGAAACACGATTCCCGCCGAAAGCCATGCAAAAAGAAACCCTATGAACGGAACCACCACCAGAATTGTGAACACCACTCGCATTGCCAATCCGATGAGCGCAGTCGCGATGGTAAACAAGAGCGATTGCCACGCATGGTAGCGCACAAATGGCTTCTTCTTGAACGCAGGGATCAGCAGCAGCACGATGGCTGGAATCACCGTCAAGTAAGCCACTGCTCCCAGAAGCGACTGCTGAGTATCGCCAGCCAACAAATGTTCAGCTTCCGGCTGAACTGAATGTCCACAGCCAGGGCAGTAAGCGCTAATCTCCGGCATCTCGGCGGCGCAGTTGGCACAGATCATAGAAGTTTAGACCTAGAAGTTTAGACCTAGAAGTTTACAAATGATAACGGGCTTCGCAGTAACCTCCAAATCGCCGCGTTTATCGCGACGTTTGTCATCCACTGATCCACACCCTACAATCGAATCTCCTTTTTTATGTCATCGGGAACTTTTCCTCCAATTACAAAAGTTAAGCCCTCGCGCAGCCGGAGTAATCTCCGCTGGCTGCTGCTGATTCTTCTGGTTGCTGTCGTTGCGATTGCCGCCTGGCTGTATTCCATTGCGCGCTCTCCGCTTCCAGAACTCGACGGCACGATCTCCGTTCATGGGACCTCTGGACCGGTCAGTGTCATTCGCGACAGTCACGGTGTTCCCACAATCGAAGCCGCAAGCCTCGACAATCTTTTTTTCGCGCAAGGCTATGTCACCGCACAGGACCGGCTCTTTCAAATGGACCTCATGCGCCGCGCGGCTGCCGGAGAACTCTCAGAGATCATCGGGGACATCGCCCTGAAGCATGATCGCCAGCAGCGGATTCTCGGTCTCCGCGCCGCCACTGAAAAAGGTCTTCAGAGTGTCACTCCTGAGGGCCGGCAACACTTTGATGCATACGCGCGAGGAGTTAATGCCTACATCGATTCTCACCGTGATCGATTACCGCTTGAGTTTCGTCTTCTGCATTACTCGCCCCGTCCCTGGAAAATACAGGACTCTCTGGTCATCGGATACCAGATGGTCGAAACTCTAAGCACTTCTCCACAAGCTGCACTCACCCGGGAAAAGATCCTGGCCAAACTCGGGCCTGAGTTGACCGCCGACCTATACGTAAACAGCTCATGGCTCGATCATCCACCGACTGCACCGGCTTCCTCGGCAGGCGCGCCCCCTCTGACGAGTGACGGCGGTCCAGTGAGGGCTGTTTCCGCTTCTGTTTCCGAGCCCACTGACGCCGCGCGGCTGAGCCCATGGCTCCAGCCACATTTCCGCAACCACGACCCGGAGCCACTCGGCTCGAATAACTGGGTGGTCTCCGGCGCGCACACTGTTTCCGGCAAACCGCTTCTCTCAAACGATATGCACTTAGGCCATCAAATGCCGAATTTGTGGTATGAGGCGCATCTCCGCGCCGGCGATTTCGACGTAGCTGGAGTCAGCCTTCCTGGTTATCCGTATATTTTCGTCGGCCACAATCGGCGCGTGGCTTGGGGCTTTACAAATGTCGGACCGACTGTCGAAGACGCGTACGTGGAGAACTTCAATCAATCCGGCGAGTATCAGACTCCTGACGGATGGAAGCGGCCGGAAATTCGGCACGAGGTGATTCACGTAAAAGGCACTCAGGATGTAAGCCTTGATGTTCAAGTCACTCGGCACGGTCCGATCGTGACAGAGCTTGCGCCTGGAGAGACCCGCAAAATTGCGCTGCGTTGGACGCTTTATGACGGCGTTCGCAATCCGTTCTTCCACGTCGATTCGGCGCAGAACTGGGAACAGTTCCGCCGCGCGTTCTCTGAGCTTGACGCTCCTGGGCAGAATGTCGTCTACGCAGACGTTGACGGCAACATCGGCTACCAGGCTACGGGCAAAGTCCCAATTCGCGCTTCAGGAGACGGTAGCTTGCCCGCCGATGGCAGCAACAACGCGCATGAATGGACCGGATACGTTCCGTTCGATAAGCTGCCAAGCGTGCTGAATCCCGCCTCTGGATTAATAGGCACAGCGAATGCGCGTATCACTCCCGACGGATATCCGTACTCAATTAGCGCGGAGTGGGAGGCGCCCTGGCGCGTGGACCGCATTTATCGCGTACTCGGCTTCGGCAGAAAGTTCTCAGCGCCCGACATGCTGGCAATTCAAACGGATGTCTTTTCCGAACTCGATCGCTTTGTCGCCGACAAGCTGGTTTACGCCGTTGATCATGCCAAAAATCCATCGCCGCGCGCCAAACAGGCCGCCGATATTTTGCGGTCCTGGAATGGACAAATGACTGCTGATTCGGCTGCTCCGACGATCGTTTCGCACGCCCGTCTTGAGCTCAAGCGCATGCTGCTCGAGCCGAAACTCGGTGCGGCACCGAATCAAGAACAAGGCTCCGACTTGAGCTGGAAGAGTTATCACTGGATGATGGAGACGGTGTGGCTGGAAAACGTTCTTTCGCATCAGCCAGCGCGATGGTTGCCGCCGAACTACTCGAGCTTCGACGATCTCCTCGCCGCCGCTGTGGATGCAGCCGTAACCAAAGCCCCGTCAGACCTGAATTCATGGAAGTGGGGGCCGCAGAATTCGGTCACCATTCAGAATCTGGTGCTCGGGAAAATTCCCATCGTTCGCCACTGGACTGGACCTGGCGAACAATCCCAGTCGGGCAGTGGGTACACGGTCAAAGCATCAGGCCGCGATTACGGCCCCTCCGAACGATTTACTGCAGATCTTTCCAATCTCGATGGTTCCACCCTGAACCTGGTAACCGGCGAATCGGGAAATTTTCTCAGTCCTTATTACATGGACCAGTGGAAGGCTTGGTACGACGGCCATACCTTCGCCCTGCCATTTTCCAAGACCGCCGTCGAAAATACCGCCGTACACCGCCTGATGCTCGAGCCGAAATAGCGTCATATTCTCGCCCGATAAGTACTGTTCATTTCCGAACACAGAATTATCGCGAGCGAACAGAAAACCCCGCGAGCCCCGCTCTCCATTGCGCTTTGACCTAGTCTAATCAAAGGGTTACGTTCTTCGGTTACTGGGCATGGGAAATGCAATCAAGAAGGCAGGAGCCACAATGATTTGCGGAGTACAAAACGTGATGCCTTCCCCCGCCAGCCAGCTCGTGGGGCCATGCCCGCGTCCGGCGGTGCTGGTTTCCGAGGACCACGATGACGTCCTCGCCGCCATTAGCCTGCTGCTCAAGAACAATGGCTTTGAAATCGAACCCGTAAAATCTCCTGCCGAGACACTCGCGGCTGTTCGCCGTCGGAGTTTTGACGCTGTTTTGCTCGACCTAAACTACAGTCGGGATACCACCTCGGGCGTGGAAGGTCTCGAACTAATCTCGCAACTTCAGGCACTTGATAGCGGGATGCCGATCATTGTCATGACCGCCTGGGGCACAATTGAGCTGGCCGTCGAAGCCATGCACCGTGGCGCTTCAGATTTTGTTCAGAAGCCTTGGGAGAATGCCCGGATGCTCGAGGTTCTGCGTGGCCAGATGCAGAAGGCCAATGAACGGCGGCAAACCCGTTTGAGCGAGCGAATGGAACTTGAAGAAGCGGCGCAGATTCAGAAGGCGCTGCTACCGGCACGCGCCAGCGCCGCTGCAGGCCTGACCATCTCCGCCGCAACCCATGCCGTGCGAAATGTCAGCGGTGACTACTACGATGTTATTCCTCTCGACCAGTACAGGTCGGCAATCTGCATTGCGGATGTAATGGGCAAGGGAATGGGCGCGGCGTTGCTGATGTCCAACCTGCAAGCGACCGTGCGCCTGTTGGCTCCGCAAATCGACGAACCACATGAGCTCTGCTCGCGCCTGAACCGGAGCATCTCCTCCAACGGCATGCCCGGCAGGTTCATCACATTTTTCTACGGAATCATTGACGTACGAACAATGAAGATCACTTACACCAACGCAGGACACAATTGGCCCGTCCTGGCTCATGCAGATGGCGCTTGTGATCGGCTCAGGACCGATGATGCAGTGTTGGGCACTTTCTGGAATTGGACCTATCGCCAGAGCGAAGTAGATTTGCGCGGTGGAGACCGGCTGGCGCTTTTCACCGACGGAATCACTGAATGCGCCGATGCCTCAGGAAACGAATTTGGCGAGGAACAACTCTGCCGTTTGATCTCTGATAACGTGCACTTCCCGGCGGCCATGCTCGAGCAGTTGGCTATTTCCGCAGTGCAAACCCACAGTCGCGGATCTTTCGGGGATGACGCTACTCTGGTCGTAGCGGCTATTAAGTGATTGCTCCAACACTCGACTTCAAGAACTAAAAATCCACTACCTTGACGTCAATTGCCTGACCGACAATGACCGGCCCGTTGGCGAGCTTTTCCAGTTGGTCGGTAGTCGTATCGTAGATTCGAAGCCTGCCGCCCTCGCAGACATACACAACATTGCGGTTCGGGATCGGCTCCATTCCGGTAACGTCACCGTTGTCCTGCGGCGCAACTACGCTCGATTGCGAAATGCTTCCGGCAGCGTTCACGATGCTAAGGCATCCGCGCACTTCTCCGCCCGAAACGTTAACGTTGGTGCAACCACGCGCGCCAATAAATAACTGGCCATTGCTCCCCATCTGCATTCGGTTGTGATACCCATCAGTGATTGCCACCGGCGCAGCCGCGGTCATAGAGGCAACATCCACAACCGTCAGGCGTCCGCAGGTAGTCGCAGCCGTGGTGACACCGGCACAGCTGTTGTCAGCCGGCGATACCGGAGTGCCTGCTACGTAAAGGCTGTTTCCCTGCAGGAGGGCTACCGTCGAAGCAGGAACCGCGGTTGAGTTCCCCTGAACAGGTGGGGTTTGCGTCATGTCCAGAGCCGAAACTGTGGTGCACGAAGTGAAAGTAAGACAAGCACCCGAGTTCGTCCCGCCGCAGCGCTGCCCACAATTCAAGATGTAGGCAGTCGTCCCGCTTGGGTTGAATACGGCAAACGTGGGGCGATCAAAGCTCCCCGCGATGAGGCAGGCCGCTGTTTGCGTAGAAGAGCATGGAATTTGCGCGCTCGATTGCGTTCCCGTTCCAATCAGGCTGGGGGTCAGCAATGTAACCGCATCTGAATTATCAGAGAAAACCAGAATCGCTTTCCCATCCGGAGTGGGCACAACAGTATGAGCCCCCGGAATCGGAATAGTGGCGGTCAAGCTGCCCGTCGAAATATCGATTCGTTCCACCGCCCCTGGCAACTCTCCGGGAATGCCGAGGCTCGGTAAGGCGACGAAAACTGTGACGTTGTCCGTCCACACAAAAAAGCTCTCGCTTGGCCCCTGCAGGTTGAAGGTAAGTGACACTGCCTCCTGCGCGTTCTCAATGATTCCCAGCCTGTTATCGCCGGGGCTGAAGATCAATGTCCGGTCGTGTTTTGGGCTTACAGCCATCATTCCCGCGCTATTGACGCTGCTGCCGAGCGACTGTAAGGAGATTGAGAAACGCGAGAGCTGGTCCTTGGAAGCGTCCACGATTTCAATTGCCGGCGATCCGCCGCCGAACGGGTTTGGAAATAGAGGGTTGGAGACAAAAGCCCTGAACGCGAGGCCGCTGCGACTTGCGGCCCGAGGCGTGCTGTACCCGTTGCACGAAACCAAGCAAATCAAAGTTATACAGACAGCAAAGACGGTACAGGCTTTTTTCAAACCAGGGACTCCGAAGAGCTTTGAAGGATAGAGAGTTAGATGCGAAAAGCGGATTATATCAGAGCACAATCTGCAACATTTTTGCCGGCAGCCCCGTCGCACTGCGAATGCGTAGCCAGCTTTCCTGCTGTATCCTCAACAATATGGCCGGAAACAATATGGCCGGAGATTTTCGAGAGCGATTAGTGGCATCGCCCATACTCTGCGACGGCGCCATGGGCACCCTGCTCTACGCAAAAGGTGTGTTCATCAACCGGTGCTACGACGAGCTGAATCTTTCCCAGCCCGACCTCATTCGCGGCGTACACCACGAGTATCTGCAGGCGGGCGCCGAGATCGTCGAAACCAACACCTTCGGCGGCAACAGTTTTCGCCTTGAACGTCATGGATTATCCGACAAAGTCCGCGACATCAATATTGCCGGCGCCAAGGTGGCCAAGGAAGCAGCCAAGAGCTTCGACGCCTGGGTGGCAGGATCGGTCGGGCCATTAGGGATTCGCATTGAGCCACTTGGCAAGACCTCGTTCGCGGAAGCCCGATCCGCCTTCCGCGACCAGATTGCCGCCCTGCTGGAAGGCGGCGTGGACCTCTTGATTCTCGAAACCTTTGGCTATCTCGAAGAACTTCGTCAGGCGTACCTGGCCGCGCGTGAGCTCGACTCAAAAATTCCTGTCATTGCCCAGGTCACGGTTGATGAGGAAGCCAACTGCCTTGATGGTTCAACCCCTGAGGTCTTCGGGCCGAAGCTCGAGGAATGGGGCGTAGATGTCCTCGGCTGCAACTGCAGCGTCGGTCCAGTGGCGATGCTCGAGGCTATCGAGCGGGTCCGTGCCGCCACCAAGGTTCCCATCTCTGCCCAGCCGAATGCTGGAATTCCCCGCTCAGTAGAAGGACGGAACATCTATCTCTGCTCGCCGGAATACATGGCAAGCTACGCCCGCAAATTTGTCGCGGCCGGCGTTCGTCTGGTTGGCGGGTGTTGCGGGAGCACCCCCGAGCACATTCGCGTAATGAAATCAGCTCTGCGCGTCACCCAGGCACGGGCTAAAACCGGCGAAGGCCAGAACAAAGCCGCGGTCGCAGCTCCCGCGGTGGCCGCGGTCCCGCTTGAGCAAAAATCGTTGCTCGGCGCAAAGATCGCACGCGGCGAGTTCGCTACCATGGTTGAAATCGTTCCCCCTAAGGGAACGAACATTAAAAAGGAACTTGAAGGCGCGCGCTTCCTCAAATCCGTCGGTGTGGACGGAATCAACATCCCGGATAGCCCTCGCGCCTCAGCCCGCATGGGGAATCAGGCGCTATCGCTGCTGTTGCAGCAGCAGGCGGGAATTGAAACCATTCTGCACTACACCTGCCGTGACCGAAACGTGCTTTGTATTCAGTCGGACCTGCTCGGCGCGGCGGCGATCGGAATCCGCAACCTGATCTGCATCACTGGTGACCCGCCAAAAATGGGCAGTTATCCCGACGCCACCGCCGTCTTCGATGTGGACGCAATCGGGCTGGTCAATATTGTTCGCAACCTGAACCGGGGTCTGGATATTGGCGGCAATCCAATCGGCACTGGAACCGGCTTTGCCATCGGCGTAGGTGCGAACCCTGGCGTTCCGAACATTGACGAAGAAATCCGCCGCTTTGAGTACAAAGTCGAAGCCGGAGCTGAGTTCGCTGTCACCCAGCCGGTGTTCGATCTTTCATTGTTGGAAAACTTTCTGCGCCGCATCGAGCACTGCCGCATTCCCGTGATCGCGGGCATCTGGCCTCTGGTGAGCGTGCGTAACGCAGAATTCATGAAGAACGAGCTGCGGGTCTCGGTACCTGATTCGATCCTCGATCGCATGAGCCGCGCTCCCAACCCCGAAGCCGCTCGGCACGAAGGTGTCGCCATCGCGCGCGACATGCTGATCGCCATCCGCGATATGGTGCAAGGCGCGCAAATCAGCGCGCCCAATGGACGGTACTCGTCGGCCGTGGATGTGCTCGAAGCCCTGGGGGCATCCGGATCTGCTTCCAGCACCGCCGTCTAATCAAAACAGTTGCACGAGCATCTTAAGATAATGCGGACATTGGCGGTTTCTGGCAGTCTGCGCTCTCGATCGACGAACACCGTCCTTTTGCGCGCTCTGGTCCTGCTTGCACCTCCGGAAGTTCAAATTGTGCTCTACGATGAACTAGAGCAAATTCCACCTTTCAATCCGGACTTAGAGGCTGCGACTCACCTGGGTTCGGTAGATCGCTTTAGATCAGCTCTTCGTGACTCCGACATTGTGGTATTTTCAACTCCCGAGTCTGCCCACGGGGTCCCTGGAGCGTTGAAGAATGCGCTTGACTGGACAGTAGGAAGCGGCGAGTTGGCCGGCAAACCGGTCGTGATGATCAATGCTTCTTCTCGCGGGATCCACCCGCAGGCATCTCTGAAAGAAATTCTCGCCACCATGGGCGCACGCCTGCTTGACACCGCGGAAGTAACTGTTCCCCTCTGGGGAAAGGACATAACCCCCGAGGAAATCACTCAGTCGCCTGATTCGGTATATCCTCAGCGCGAGACTCATTCTGTCACCATTTATTCGGCCGGCATTATTCAGTGACCATGGACTGTTTGACTCGAATCGTGCGGACCAAATCTTCCAACCGCTCACATTCGGCATCCAAGACCCGCTTGCCGAACGGCGTGAGGCGGTAATAACGGCGGCGTGCGTCGTCTAATTCGGGCGCAGGCCGCTCGTCGGATTCCTCGATCAATTCTGCCTCGATCAAGCGCTTGATCGATCCATACAGTGTCGCTGGCCATAAGCGCACTTTCCCCGTGGTGCGGTTCAGCACTTCCTGCATGATCCCGTAGCCGTGTTGCTTTCCCCCGGCAAGACAGAGCATGATGTGGAACCACTGGGGCTTGAGGGGCAGGAACTTCTTAGAGTCAGTCTTAGTCATTTGATATATATATATTACACAATATACATATCTGCCAATAGCACTCTTCGGTGCAGGTTTTTGGTCCGGCATGCAAGAGCATTTACGCCAGATACCTGCTTAAATAAGCAGATGTTCGCAGGTGGTCAAATCCGCGTCGGTACGGCTGGCTGGTCTTACAAAGACTGGGAAGGCATCTTGTACCCGCCTGGCATGTCGCGGCGTAAACAGCATCCCCTGGAAATTGTTGCGCGCTGCTTTGATTTGGTTGAGATCAACACCTCATTCTACGGACACATAAAGCCAGAACTGGCGAAGCTCTGGGCAAAGATCGCTGGCGACGCGAATCCGAATTTCTTGTTTACAGCCAAGCTGCACCGGTCGTTCACCCATTCGCCGCTTTCGGCCATGGAGCCGACCTCGGCTGCCTCTATCCGCCCTAACGATGATGACGAGCGCCTCGCCCGCGAAGGCCTTGAGGCCCTCGCTCGCACCGGAAAATTCGGCGCACTCTTGATCCAGTTTCCCGTCTCCTTCAAAAACACTTCGCTGAACCGCGAATACCTGGAGACTTTGCTACGGCAGTTCATCGAATATCCCCGCGTGGTCGAGGTGCGGCATTCCACCTGGAACAATCCGGAAACGGTTGCCTATTTCGCCGAGCGCAACGTCAGCTTCTGCAACATTGATCAGCCGCTGATTGGCCGCTCCCTCGAACCGACCATGCATGTGACCGCAAGTGTTGGCTACGTCCGGCTGCATGGCCGCAATTATGATCAGTGGTTTGAAGCTGAGAAATCCGCCGATCGCTACAACTATTTGTACAAAACTGCCGAGCTGGTGGAATGGAAAGAGCGCATTCAGACTATCGCCGATCAGGCCAAATCCACATTCGTGGTTGCTAACAACCACTTTGAAGCCAAAGCCGGGGCCAACGCCCTTCAGCTCAAACACATGCTGACGGGACGCCGCGTGGTTGCGCCCGAATCTCTGCTGGCGCACTATCCGGAACTTAAGAAAATTGCCGACCCTCTCGGCGAAGCGCAGACCGGCAGCGAGAGCCTGCCCCTCCTGGCCTGATCGCAGAATTTACAAACCTGTTATTGACAGCAGGAACCCGCAAGAATAACGTTTTGCTGGTTGAGGAACTCTGGTTGTGGCGCACGGGCACCCAGTTCTTTCGCCCGATTTTTGGCGAAGGGTGGTACCGCGTCATGTGCCGGCAGCCACGTTGGAAACTGGATTCGCCGTGGAAGAGCGGCGCTTGAGCGCCGCGTAAGTCTTGAGCTCAACGAGACGCGGCCCTGAAGGGCCGCTCTTCCACGGGGCGTCGGCTACAGATTTTTATTTTGCGGTCCATTCGCGGAGGTGATTTTGTGATCTGCAACCATGCAGTTAAGCGCTCTGCTTTCTTTTTTGTTTTAGCGATTTTTTTGTGCACAGTCGCGAGACCGGCGACTGCGCAATGCGGAACTACTCCCGCCACCGGCGCCATTGCATGGACCACAAACTGGTGCGATGAATTCAACGGCGCCTTGAACAGCCAGATCGACCCCGCCAACTGGACCTACGACACCGGCAGCAGCGGCTTCGGCAATAACGAACTCGAACACTATTGCGCTCCCACAGACAACACTGCACCATGCAGTACTAGTTCGCCCAATGCGTTTATCGACGGTAGCGGTCATCTCGCCATTCAGGTCCGCGGCCCTGCGAACAGCGACTGCACGCCAGTCGGCACCTGCACTTCGGCGCGCCTGAACACCTCAGGCAAGCAAAGTTTCCACAGCGGCCGTATTGAAGCCAGACTTCAGATCCCCTCACATGTCGGCCTGTGGCCCGCATTCTGGAACCTCGGTTCGCAACCCGGAGTTTCTTGGCCAACGGTTGGCGAGTCGGACATCATGGAAAACTGGCCTTTGACGTTGAACATTCAGGGACCAGGTGCGACCGGCAATTGCTCGACCATTCATACCCAAGTCACAGCTGGCAGCGGCAAAGGCCATTGCTTCACCCTTCCCAGCGGACAACAAATCGATACAGCCTTCCACGTCTACGGCCAAATCTGGTCTGCCAACATGATCCAGTACTACATCGACGATCCCACACAGCCGTATTTCGTGGTCACAGCATCCGACCTGCCCGCGGGTGACACCTGGCCATTCAGCAGTTCTGCGAATCCATTTTTCTTGCTCATGAATGTAGCCGTCGGTGGAACGCTGGGGAATCCAACAGATACAACGACTAGCAATCCGCCGCCCATGCTGGTGGATTACGTCCGGCAATACCTGCCATCGGCGATCTCTCCGCCGCAACTCACGCCTAACGGGGACATCACCATCAAGGCGGGTGCGACCACTGGAAATACAACCTCGGTCGACCTGTTGGGCACCGTCGGCACAGGGCGAGTTACATTTTCCTGCAGCACCAATGCACCCAAGTCCAGCTGCGTCGTCACATCGAGTGACGCAGTAAACAATCACACCATCGACTTCGCCGTATTGGGCACGGCCGCCGCGACGGTAAGCGTAGCTACAACGGCAAACACGGCCGTTGCGAACGCTGCCCCGTTTAACTGGATGGGTTTCACTGGCGCAGGCCTACTCGCTGTGGTCCTGATTCCCGTCCGGAAAAAGATCCCTGGTTTGCGGCTTTGCGTTCTACTGGTTGCGATTCCGGCGATTGGAATGATGCCATCCTGCGGTGGCGGGTCAAGCACAAACAACGGCCAACCTCCTCCTCCGAACGGGACCACGCCTGGCCACTACACCGTCACCGTAAACGCCTACACTATGAGCAGTTCGGACGCGGCGAATCCATCATCAAGTGCGACGTTTAATTTGACTGTGAATTAAGATCTGCAGCTTTGAGCCTTATCCACTCTTCCCGATTTTGGGAAGGTGGGAAAATAACTCGCGCTTTCGCTACAGTTCCCTGTAACCGTGTACCTGATTCACTGCATTGACAAACCTTACTGCCAAGAATAACGTTTCGCTGAATTAGCTGGAGGTGAGTACTGTGAACTGCTGTCTTCGTTTCGCCCGCCATAACTTCGTTTCCCTTTTTGCCTTAGTACTTCTTATTCCCGCGGTCTCGAAAACCGCCGCTGCCCAGTGCGGTACCACGCCCGCAACCGGAGCCATCACCTGGACCACTAACTGGTGTGATGAATTCAGCGGCACGGCCAACAGCCCGATCAGTTCCGCCAATTGGACGTATGACACCGGCGGCGGCGGATTTGGCAACAACGAGTTGGAAACTTATTGCGCGCCCACATCGAATACCGCGCCGTGCAGTACAAGCTCGCCGAACGCATACATAGACGGCAGCGGTCACCTTGCTATCCAGGTGCGGCTGGTGGGGAGCACTTACACTTCGGCGCGGCTCAAGACCCAAGGACTGCAAAGCTTTCATTCAGGCCGGATCGAAGCCAGCATTCAAATGCCATCGCACGCAGGACTATGGCCCGCGTTCTGGAATCTCGGTTCACAACCCCGGGTTTCGTGGCCAACCGTCGGTGAATCCGATGTGATGGAAAACTGGCCTACTACGTCGAACATTCCCGGACCAGGCGCGACCGGCAATCGGTCCACCATCCATACCAAAATTACCGGCGGCAGCGGATTCGGCGGCGCCTTCACCTTTCCCTCCGGTGAGCGAGTCGATACCGCTTTTCACGTTTACGGCGAGATCTGGTCGGCCAACATGATTCAGTTTTACGTGGACGATCCCACGCAGCCGTTTTTCGTAGCCACCGCGGCTGATTTGCCTTCCGGCGATATCTGGCCGTTCAGCAGTTCAGCCGATCCGTTCTTCCTGATTACCAATGTGGCAGTGGGCGGCACGCTTGGCGCCCCAACCGATTCGCTGACTGGAAGCCAGCCGCCTATGCTGCTCGACTACGTGCGTCAATATCTGCCGTCGTCGATCCCAGCGCCGCTGCTCACAGCTGGCGGAAACATCACTGTAAAGGCCGGCGCAACCACCGGAAATACCACTTCTCTCCAGGTAATGGGGACAACCGGAACTGGACGGGTGGCCTTTTCGTGCACCACCACCGCGCCAAAAGCCAGTTGCGTAGTTACATCGAGTGATGCCCTCAACAAACACACGGTTGATTTCAGCAATTCGAGCTCTGCCAGCGGGACGGTTACGGTGACCACGGCAGCAAATACCCACGGCGGAAGGACGGGCGGTACGACTCCCGGCACTTACACCGTCACGGTAAATGCATTTACCGAAAGCAGCTCAGACGCGACTCAGCCATCGGCGGGCACGAGCTTTAGTTTGACGGTGAATTGAAAAACTACTTATGGGTGACCGTCTGGGATACCCTGAGAAATTGTTAATTTGGACCGCCCAGCCGGTTTGATCGCTTCCCCAAACTCAGGCCTGTCTGGCTATCACCTGACCACAAAGAGCAATGGCTCCGGGTATCCGGAGCCATCAAAAGTCACGTAGTGTTCGCACTCTGTCATCCTCAGTATTGATGACGGCGACTGCAGTGTCAAGTTACTTTGAGAAGATTATCTCTGCGTTCTCTCCTCAAGCAAGACATGTCCTCCCCGGCGCTGGATCTTTTCGCGATCATCCGTTATTCGTTCATAAAGGGTTCCTTCATTGTCCTGGCTTCTCGCGCACGCGAAGATATGTCTCGATTTCCGTCCGGCCTGCGTGTTGCGCCCAGCCCGCCGGAGTCGCTTGCCAAAGAATATCCTTTAAGTCCGCACGTGCCCCTCGTTCGACCAGCAGCCGGACCAATTCGTCAAAGCCGGCACCAGCGGCCTGATGCAAAGGTGTGGTATGAGAATGTCCGCCGACAGGGTTGTACCGGTTTGGATCTTCGCCCGCATCGAGCAGCAAGCGAACAATTTCAACACGACCAAACTGAGATGCCAAGGCGAGCGCCAAATGGCGGGCGCGTCCATCGGCCAGAGGGAGCAATTGGCGGAATTCGTCATTCCGCCCCAGCGCTGCAGCAATGGGCAAATTGACCCGAGCTCCGCGTGCAATCAGAGTCTCCAGCGCTTCCAACTCCTCGTGCAGCGCCGCTGCTACGAGAGCGCTCTCGGGATCCGCCCCGTAGTCGCAAAGCAGATCGATCAGTGGAAGTCTGTACACGACATTCGCGCGGCACGCTGCCGGTTGCGACGAGCATCAGCGTTTCGTTCAAGCGGCTCTCGTTCCACTCCAGCATCGAGAATCGACCTTAGTCACCTCAACAATGTTCGTCGGGCAACTTGCCATGGCGAACCGGATTCTCGGCCACGAATTCCAGCAGCGTGGGATTCTGAAAATAATTCCCGCCTTCAAAGACGACGCGCTGCTGCGCTAGACTCGGGTGCTGCTTTAAATGCGCGCGCAAACCTGCCGCGTCGCCGGCATCGAGGAGCTCGACGGCACGGCGAAATGTGGCATCTTCAATTCGCTCGTGGTGCGGCAGGTCTAATCGATCGGAAAGCGTTGGTTTTTCAATATGCCGTTTCAGTCTCGTCCAGCTCGGAAATCCATACTCACGGGCAATTGTGAGCTGCGCGCTCGCTCAGGCTTAGTGGGCATTGAAGATTTCGGCATCGGTGGCGCTGCGGAAACGCGGATGAAATTCCCTGATCCGCTGCGCCGCTTCGTGGATTGCGGGCGGCATGCGCCTTCAGCAAGTCTTTCGCCTGATACTTGAGATGATCGAGATTGGGATTCGATGGCAGGCGTCTTACAGGCATGACGAACTTCCTTTCGTACGCCCGAGGTCCGCATTTATGGGCAGAAAGTCAGTTCGTGAAAACGAATTGTTGAGATCAGGTGGACTTCTGTCCTTTCCGCGGACCGGATGCGCCCTGTAGCGCTGCGGCCATATTAGCACGGCGGCTGTCCAAGACGAGGTCGACGCATCTTCACTGCCGTATCCTGGGGTTCGCCACCGAATACAACAAGTCCGTCAAGAAGTTCACCAGCACATAAGTCAGCCCAATCGCCAGAATGCATCCCTGCACCAGGAAATAATCGCGATTGCCGATGGCGTCAATAGTCAGTCGACCGATGCCAGGCCATGAAAATATTTTTTCGGTAACGATCGCGCCCGCGAGCAGCGCGCCAAACTGCAATCCGAGCACGGTCAGCACCGGCAACATGGCGTTGCGCAGCGCGTGCCGATACACCACAGCCCGTTCGGAGAGCCCTTTGGCGCGCGCAGTGCGAATGTAGTCCTGCCCAAGCTCTTCCAGCATCGACGTTCGCACCATACGCGTCAGGATCGCAGCCAGCGCACCTCCCATGGTGATCGCCGGCAGGACCAGATTCGCAAAAGTTCCCGATCCGGAAACCGGAAGCAATCCCAGCTTAATTGCGAAAAACAAGATCAGGATCGGCCCCAGAGCAAAGTTCGGGAACGACAGTCCGAACAAGCTGACTACGCTGAGCAGTTTGTCGTCCCACCTTCCGCGCCTCTGCGCCGACCGCACCCCAGCCGGGATCGAAACCAAAATCGCAACCATCAACGCGGCGAGAGTCAATTGCAGCGTGTAAGGATACCGCTGTGCAATCAGCCTGCTCACGCTCTGATTAAAGCGCAGCGAAAGACCGAGATCGCCGTGCAGCACACCTTTCCAGTAATGCAAATATTGCTGCCCGAGAGGAAGGTCCAAGCCATACGCGTGGCGGGTCGCGGCAACATCAGCCCCGGGCGCGCCCTCACCAAGCATCTGCAGAATCGGATCGCCTGGGATGAGGTGTATCAGCAGAAAGACGACAGAAACCACCAGCCACAAAACAGGCAGTGTGTAGAGAAGCCGGGTAAACAACAACTGAAGCGCGTTTTTCACGGGAGCGAAGCCAGAATCTTACGGCAGCAGCCCGTAAACATCCAGCTCTGTTCGCGTGCCAACGTAGACTCTCCCGTTGGCAATCGTCGGTAGCGTAAACTTCACGGCCGCGCCTGCCTGGTCGCGTGCACTGGCGGCTTGCGAGCTGTCCCAAAGCTTATTCGACAGGTTAGCGGCATCGAAAGCAAAAAGTATCGCCGGTCCCGCGCACGGGCTGGCAGCAGTTGTGTAACAGCCGGAATCGATTGCCCACACAATCCCATTCGAACCGCTGGACGATGAAACCACTGGCGAAGCTCCGGGAAAGCCGAAACAATGCGTGGAATTCGATCCAGATGTGGTGGTAAAGGAACTGCTCAACGAATCGAAACTGTAAGCGTGCAGCGAGTCACAATTTCCGTGGTCTCCGGAACCTGCAAGATACAGCGTGTTCTGCCAGAAGGCCGGCGTGGTCCATGAACCGTTGTCGGCCTGGAACTCCTGCACAATATTGTCGGCCCCAACCGTGAATTGCCCCATATTGTCGCGGTTGATCACATAAACCAGGCCTTGCTTCCCGGCCTGTATCAGCAGATGTGGAAGTCCCGCCGCCTGATCCGGCAAGAGCACCACGCCACCCGAGCCGAGATCTGCGTCTACTTGGTTTAACGACGCCTGGTTAAACGGAGTGAAGTAATCGGTCAGCCCCAGTGTCCCCGAAGTCGTGAGTCTCGCTACCGTGTCGCCGAGGTCATTCCCGCCAATGTCAGCGTCAAAGGTCCCGTTGCCAGTGGCAAAATACAGGTTATTACCGGCATCGGCTGCCAAAGCCGCCCCAGCCATCCATATCCCTCCCAAGCCGCCGTCTGGCGTAGTGTTAAACACCTCGCGCTGTTGCTGTACATTGGCGGCGTCATAACCAATCACCCAGCCGTGATAAGGAAACGCATCTTCATGCGACGCCCAGCTGATATAAACCACGTCGTGAAGCGAACCGTTAACGGCGACTCCCTTGAGCAAGGTAAGCCCAGGCCTCTGGCCTTCGGATCGCGCATTGAACTGCAGCACACCGGCTGCGGAGCCGTCTCCGGTTCCGGGTACGCTGGCGGTGATAGTGACAGGCCCACTGAGTTTTTCGCCGCCGCTGGCGAGATCAATTGCATGCAGTCGTTGATGAACAGCTGGTTGCAAACCTGTACTGCATCCGCCATTTTCTGACTTGCTCACTACGTAAAGTGTGCTGGTGCCTGGATCAACTACCGGCGTGCCAGTAATTCCCACCTCAGGCTGAATGTCCCCGAATCCTTGGCCAACGTCATTCGCGCAAACCGAACTCTCGTTGGCCGTGCCACCATGCAACGAATCAAGTAAGTCGGCACTCCAGAGCTGCTGGCAAGGACTGGCATCGGCATCGAAGGCGTACAGGCTGTCATGCGCGGTTGCGACGAATACCACATTATGAACGGAACCGCTGACATTCAACGCCGCAACCCACAGCGGCTCAACATAGATGACCCCATCCACCGGACAACTGAATAACTTCCCAAACGTGCTCGAATTCACGTTTGTGGTGGTAAGCGCATACTCCTGCGAGTTCACTCCATCCCGCGCCAGATTATTGTGATAGGTAAACACGGCGGAAAGGTCGGTAACGCCTACGCCCGCCGAGGCACTCTTCGACGTATCAGCAACAGCGGTGGCTGTCACCGTGTGCGCTCCAGCAGTGGCTGGCGGAGTGTATAGGCCCAAAGAAGAAATGGTGCCAACGACTGGGTTGCCACCGGCAATAAGATCGACCGCCCAGGTCACGCCCAGATTGTTCGGATCACCTGTAACTTTCGCCGAAAATTGCTGCGCTTGGGTAGTAACAACCACGGACGCGTTCCGTGGCGTGACAGAAACAGCGACCGGCTGGGGCGGCGGAGGTACGACGGTGCTTCCAGACGAGCCACATCCGCAAGCCAGGGCGATGCTGGCCAGAACTAACGCGAAACAGCCACAACGCACAACCTGCAAGCGATTCATTTCGTCTCCCCAGTGAAATGATCGGCACGGCGTTTACAGCCCGACTTTGGCGGGTCAAGTATCTGTTTTTTCAGCTTTCCCGTCTAGTGACATAAAGAACAATAGCAGCGAGTCGCACTAAAGGGCTTCCAGTTCTGGGCCCAATTGTCCGGAGTTCTCGTATTACTTAGGTCATCTTGGGTTGGGTACGATTTCGCGTCATTATGTAGTGAGTTTCCGAGGGACCGTCCGCAATGCAAATTGATGATCTCCTGCGAATCGCCATGGAACGCAAGGCTTCCGACTTGCACCTGAAAGTCGGCAACTATCCGCACCTGCGGATTGACGGCGAACTGACGCCGCTGACTGACCAGCCGCGTGTCACCGCCGAAGACATGCTGACTATGGCATTCAGCATGATGTCTGCCCGGCAGAAGCAAAAATTCAAAGAGACCAGTGAAATCGATATGGCGTACGGCGTCGCCGGCCTGGGACGCTTCCGTGTAAACGTGTTCCAGCAGCGCGGAAACGTCGGCCTGGTACTGCGCGTGATTCCCACCAAGATTCGCGCTTTGGATGAACTGTACCTGCCCAAAGTGATTGAGCAGATTTGCGAAATGCCGCGTGGTTTAGTGCTGGTGACAGGCGTCACCGGCTCCGGTAAGTCGACCACTTTGGCGGCCATGATCGATCGCGTTAATTCCTCGCGCGCGGAACACATCATCACCATTGAAGATCCCATCGAATTTCTTCACCGCGATAAGAAAGGCTATGTCAACCAGCGCGAAATCGAAGTGGACACGCCGTCGTTCTCGGCTGCGTTGCGAGCTTCTTTGCGTCAGGACCCGGAACGTCATCCTGGTTGGCGAAATGCGCGACATGGAAACTATTGGCACGGCCCTGCACGCTGCCGAAACCGGCCACATGGTGTTCTCAACTTTGCACACCTTGGATGCAGTCGAAACCATCAACCGAATCATTGCGGTTTTTCCTCCGCCCGAACAGAAGCAAATTCGCTTGCAGCTCGCGGCTGTATTGCGCGCAGTCGTGAGTCAGCGACTGGTGCGCCGCTGCGACTCTGAAGGCCGAGTGCCTGCGGTCGAGGTAATGATCAACACCGCTTACATTCGTGAATGTATTCTGGTTCCGGAAAAAACGCGTTCCGTTCGCGACGCCATTTCGGCGGGCACATCGCAATACGGAATGCAGACTTTCGATCAATCTCTGTGGGACTTGTTCCAGGCGGGATTGGTCAACTACGAAACCGCTCTCGAGAACGCTTCTAACTCCGACGACTTCAAGCTGCGCATGCAAGGCATCTCTTCCACCAGCGACGTTTCGAAGAACGCTATGCAGGCGGCGGGATTCAGTTCGAAGTAACTCCTCAGACTCACGCCGTTGCGGCAGCGGGAGCAGCTTTCAGCTCCCGCTTATTTTTGCCACGAAGCTTTCGCCGGGCGGGTTCTTCAATCCACTTATAGACTCCGATAGAAACAGCGATCGGGACCATCACGCCTGCCGCTACCTTCCATAACGGAAGGTGCAGAGGCTCTCCGGTTGGCTGAAACACCATGGGAATGAGATTCGAGTGCAGCAGGTAAAAGGAATAGCTGGCGTCGCCCAGCAAGATCAGAGGCCAGAACTCGAGGACTCGTGACCAGGCGGGTCGAAGCGCCAGGCCGAAAATAATCATTGCAAAGCCCGGCGTGAGCGCCGCATCGTGAAGGATGGGATACGGAATGCGCGGGGCAAGCGCAACCATCAATCCAAAATACACCACCCCGCTTGAGACCAGCACCGTTCCCCATTTGCGATCTATCGAGTTCCGCAGGAAGAGAAATCCGCAACAGGCGCCCAGCAGAAACTCCGGGAATCGGGCCAGCGGAAAGAACTTGATCACGCTCAGCCAGGTGAAATAGGAGTCGTCATTCACAAAGCTGGCGCCGTCCGGCTTGAAAACTGCGTATGCGAGCGTGATGGCAAGACTCACCGCCCAAGAGGCAAGAGCGATTCCGAACCAGGATTTCTGATTCTTCCTGGCAAGCCAAACCAGCAGAACCGGAAACAACAAATAAAAAAATGCTTCGTCGGACAAGCTCCAAGCCGGAGCGTTCCATGCCAGCGCAGCGCCCGGGACCCAGGACTGCACCAGCGGCAGTACCAGCAGGCAACTGGTAATCAAGTGGTTTTGCGGCCAGATCATAAACGGAATCGGCGCAGGATGCATTTTCAGGGACACATAAAAGAAGAACGGGGCGGTAAGGAGCAGCGCAAACAGATATGCCGGATAAATTCGCGCAAAACGCGCCCACCAGAATTCACGCGCCGGCGTGCCGCGGTCCGCATACGTGTACACCAGAATGAATCCCGAAAGAATAAAGAAAAAACTGACACCCACATACCCAATAGACGCAACCTTATGAAGCCAGCCAGTGTCGCCGGCGATCTTCATCGCGTATACGTGAAACAGGCACACGTGCAGCGCCGCCAGAAAGCGGACAAACGTCAGAGCCGGAAGCCGCGGTCGGTCAGTCATAGTCGTTTATACGAAATTGCAACGGCATGGTTCCCGAAATATCACGGCGCGTTTATTTCCCGGTTCGCTTTGCGAATACCAATGACTCTTGTCGGCCCGCGAATTATCGCTTCAATTGCAATCGTGGAGGATGGAATCAAATTGTACCTTGCAGAACCGAGAGATGCTATTGGAAAGGCTATTGGGTAGTGGCTCACTGAGCCAAACTGGACTACTGGAAATGCCTTTTCTCGCGCTACTTGGTTTGCGCGACTTCAAGGCGGGCTTGAGCACGCCGGATCTTGGCCGTTGCCGTCGAGAAATCTTCTTCCGTCTGCGCGGAGAATAAAGACTCTTCCGCTTTCGCCAGCGATTGTTGCGCCCGCGGCACATCGATTTCGTTCGCTCGCTCGACGGTTTCAGCGAGGACGGTCACCCTGTCTGGCAGGACTTCCGCGAATCCCCACGCCATGGAGAATCGGTGTAACTGGCCGCCCGAGCGGTAGCTGATCTCGCCCGACCCGAGTTCGCTGATCAGCGGAGCATGCCCGGGCAGTACTCCGAGGTAGCCATCGCGTCCCGGTATTTGCACTTCTTCCGCCCGGTCGCGGACCACCAACTTCTCGGGTGTCACAATTTCGAGTTGGAAAGAATCTGGCAAATTAGCTTTCAGCCTTTAGCTATTAGCCCTTAGCTCGAACACTGGCCCCGCCGATTTGGCTAAGAGCTAATGGCTAAGAGCTAAGAGCTTTCTTACGCCGCCACCTTCAATTTCTCTGCTGCTTGCACGACTTCGTCGATCGTGCCCTTCATGTAAAACGCCTGCTCAGGGATGTCGTCGTGCTTGCCCTCAACTATTTCCTTGAAACCCTTCACCGTGTCGGCAATTTTCACGTAGCGTCCCGGCGCCCCGGTGAACTGCTCGGCCACGTGGAAGGGCTGCGACAGGAAGCGCTGAATCTTTCGTGCCCGCGCCACTGTCAGCTTCTGATCTTCGCTCAATTCATCGATGCCGAGAATCGCAATAATGTCCTGCAGGTCTTTGTAAGTCTGCAGCGTCTTCTTCACCGACTGGGCAACGTCGTAGTGCTCCTGGCCGACAATTCGCGGATCGAGAATGCGCGAAGTCGAACCCAGCGGATCGACCGCCGGGTAAATTCCAATTTCCGTCAATGCGCGTGAAAGAACTGTGGTCGCATCCAAGTGCGCAAAGGTAGTCGCTGGCGCGGGATCGGTAAGATCGTCGGCGGGCACATAAATCGCCTGCACCGATGTGACCGATCCTTTCTTCGTTGACGTAATCCGCTCCTGCAACTCTCCCATTTCCGTGGCCAGGTTCGGCTGATATCCGACCGCACTCGGCATGCGGCCCAGCAACGCAGAAACTTCCGATCCCGCCTGTGTGAAGCGGAAAATGTTGTCGATAAAGAGCAGGGTGTCGGCGCCTTCGATGTCGCGGAAATATTCAGCAACAGTCAGGCCGGTCAGTGCCACCCGAAGACGTGCGCCTGGAGGTTCAGTCATTTGGCCGTAGATCAGTGCGGCCTTCGATTTCTCCGAATCACCGGGCTTGATGACGCCCGACTCGCTCATTTCCAGCCATAGGTCGTTGCCTTCGCGGGTGCGCTCGCCCACTCCCGCGAATACGGAAAATCCGCCGTGCTGCTTGGCGACGTTGTTGATCAACTCCATGATGACAACGGTCTTGCCGACACCTGCGCCGCCGAACAGTCCGATCTTGCCGCCCTTCAGAAATGGCTGGATCAGATCAATGACCTTCACTCCGGTCTCAAACATTTCAGCGCTGGTGGCTTGTTCCTCAAACGACGGCGCCTGCCGATGAATAGGCATACGTTCTTTGGACTGAATGGGGCCCAGATTATCCACTGGCTCTCCGATCACATTCATGACCCGGCCCAGCGTGCCGCGTCCAACCGGAACAGAAATGGGCCCTCCGAGGTCGATGGCGTTCATTCCGCGCACCATGCCATCGGTGGCTTCCATAGCAATGGCGCGCACGCGGCCCTCGCCCAGGTGCTGCTGCACCTCGAGAATGACGTTGATCGGCGCAGGAACAGTGAAGCCGTCGCTGACCACGCGAAGGGCCTGATAGATCGGCGGCATCACCGCTTCGGTGAATTGCACGTCCACGGCGGGACCGGTGATTTGAATTACGTGTCCAATGTTTTCCATAAAAGAAGCTCTTAGCTGTGAGTTACGAGCTATGAGCAGCGAGCAAACAAATCAAGGTTGCTCAATGCTCGTAGCTCATGGCTCGGAATCTACAATGCTGCTGCTCCGCTCACAATCTCAATAATCTCTCTCGTGATCTTCGCCTGGCGCACTCGGTTCATAGAGAGCGTGAGCGAGTCGATCATATCGCCTGCATTTCTGGTCGCTGATTCCATGGCTGTCATGCGCGCGGCATGTTCAGCGGCAACTGATTCAAGCAGCGCGTGAAAAATCTGAATGCCGACGTACTTCGGCAGCAATGCTCGAAACAAATCACGCGGAGACTGCTCGTAGATATAGTCCACCTGTGCCGCGGCGAATTCGGCGGCGTGCGCATCGGCTTCACGGGTATCAGCAGGACGCAAACCGACGCCGGCGCCTTTCGCCGCCTCAATGGCTCGCTTCTTTTCCTCCAAGTCCATCTCTTTTGCTTCCGCAACCGGCGGCGCGCCAATCTGCTCAATCGGCAAAAGCTGCTCGACTACCAGACGTTGAGCAATCACCGACTTGAACTCGTTATAAACGAGATAGACAGAGTCGATCTCCGCATGCGAGTAACGCGTAATGATCCGCTCGGCAATCTCGGATGCCAGCGAGTAGTCAATCTTGTTCAGCACACCGACGTGCTCGCCTACCAGCGTCGTGCCCGGCGCCACGCCTGAATCAGCCTTGCGAGGCTCGGCGGTCTTGAATCTCCGCCGCATGAAGTCACGCCCTTTGCGTCCGATAGTCTCAAGCTCAACGTTCTTTCCTGATTTCGTGTCGATAAAACGCATAGCCGCTTTCAGGATGTTCGCGTTGAAAGCGCCCGCCAGACCTTTATCTCCGGTGACGACAAGCAGCAGCACGTTCTCTTCCGGCCGCCGCACTAGCAACGGATGTAACAGTTCGCCGGTTTCGGAATCGAAAACGTCGGCGCGCGAAACCAGAGATTTCAAAACATTGGTCATCATCTGCGCATACGGACGCGCTGCCAGAGCCCGCTCCTGCGCACGGCGCAACCTTGCTGCCGAGACCATCTTCATGGCACGCGTTATCTGCCGCGTGTTGGTAACGCTGCGAATACGCCGCCGAATATCGAGAATGTTGGCCATAAAAAAGCTGCGAGCTATGAGTTACGAGTTGTGAGCTCCCTCACGCAAAACGTGAGATGTAAATATTTTTAGTTCCGAGATTATGCGTGCTGCGTTGGCTCGCGACTCCCTGCTCGTTTCTCGCAGCTATCTCGCTCCCACCGCCTGTCGCTCCTGCACAAAAACTTCCTTGCACTGCTTGATCACCTTGGTCATCTCCGCCTTCATGCCGTCATCGAGAACTTTCTTCTCCATGATGGTGCTTAGCAGTCCGGGATTGGTGCTCTCCACGTAGCGGTACAGCTCAGCTTCAAAGTCGCGTACCTGTTCGATCGCAAGGTCATCGAGTACGCCGCTGGTTCCGGCGAAGATGATGAGAATTTGTTTCGAGAACGGCAGAGGCGAATATTGCCTCTGCTTCAACACTTCCACCAGACGTTGCCCGCGATTAAGCTGCGCCTGCGTGGCTTTGTCGAGATCGCTGCCGAACTGCGCGAATGCCGCCAATTCTCGATACTGCGCCAGGTCCAGCTTCATGCTGCCGGCCACCTGTCGCATAGCCTTGATCTGCGCGCTGCCGCCGACGCGGCTGACCGACAATCCTACGTTCACCGCCGGCCTCACGCCCTGGTTGAACAAATCTGTTTCAAGATAAATCTGTCCGTCGGTGATCGAAATGACGTTGGTTGGAATGTATGCAGAAACGTCGCCGGCTTGGGTTTCAATGATCGGCAACGCAGTGAGCGATCCAGCGCCCTTTTCATTACTCAACTTTGCCGCGCGCTCCAGCAGCCGCGAGTGAAGGTAAAACACATCTCCGGGATAGGCTTCGCGTCCCGGCGGACGCCGCAACAGCAGCGAAATTTCGCGATACGACGCCGCATGCTTTGAAAGATCGTCGTAGATCACCAGCGCGTGACGCTTGGTGTCACGGAAGTACTCGCCCATTGCGCAGGCGGCGTATGGCGCGATGTATTGCATTGGCGCCGGCTCCGACGCCGATGCCGCCACCACGACCGTGTAATCCATCGCTCCGTAGTCGGAAAGAGTTTTCACGACCTGCGCAATGGACGACCGCTTCTGTCCGATTGCGCAATAAATACAAATAAGATCGCCGCCCTTGTTGTTGATAATGGTGTCAATCGCGATCGCGGTCTTGCCCGTCTGGCGGTCGCCGATGATCAGCTCGCGCTGGCCGCGGCCGATGGGAATCATGGAATCAATCGCCTTGAGCCCGGTCGCCATCGGCTCCCGCACCGGTTGGCGTTCGATTACGCCGGGTGCGAGTCGTTCCAGCGGAATGAACTGCGAACTTGAAATCGGGCCTTTATCGTCGATCGCCTGTCCAAGCGAGTTCACCACGCGCCCAATCATCCCGTCGCCCACAGGCACGCTCATGATTCGGCCGGTGCGCTTCACCTGATCGCCTTCTTTGATCTCGGTGTAATCGCCGAGCAGGACCACGCCCACCTGGTCCTCCTCCAGGTTCATTGCGATTCCCGCGAGGTCGTGCGGGAACGAGAGCAGTTCGCCGGCCATGACCTTTTCCAGTCCATGCACCCGGGCAATTCCGTCGCCCAGGGTGATGACCGTGCCAACTTCATCAACAGCGATTCGGGTTTCGTAATTCTCAATCTGCTGCCGGATTAATTGCGTAATTTCGTCTGCTTTGATTTGCATAAATTCAGTTCTAGCTTAAGAGCTAACTGCTAACAACTGCCTTATCCTTGCCAACTGTCCCTTCACCGACCCGTCATAAACCGTGCTGCCCACACGCGCAATCGCGCCGCCCAGGATCGAACGATCCTGCTCATAACGCGCACGAATGCGCTTTCCCGTCACTCGCGCCAGATCAGCCTCTAACCCGGTCCGTTCATTCGCGCCCAACTCCCTCGCAGTGGTGACTTCCGCCTCCGCGAATCCCAGGCGCTGGTTCAACTCCTGCGCGAATTGCGCCACGATGTCTTCAAACACGCGAACGCGTCCTTTATCAATCACCACAGCAACAAAATTCCGCACTGGACGCGAAATTCCTGCGCGCTGCACAATCGCATCAAGCACTCCGCGTTTCTCTCCTGCCGGGATGGAAGGATTCTCCCAAACCTCCCGCAGTTCCCTGCTCTGGCGCACCAGTTCTGCAATCTGCTGCGTTTCCGCCAGAGTTCGCGCGGGATCGAGACGGCTCGACATAACCACGTCCGCGAATGCACCAGCGTAAGTATTGATAACCGTCGCCATAATTAAGACTTCTTGCCGGGAGCGCCGCCGTCAGAAAGCTGCTGCGCAAATCGCCTTACCAGTGCCTGGTCTGCGGTCACGTCCACTCGAATCTGTTTTGTGGCCAGCGAGACCGCAAGGTCTGCAGCATAGGCCGTCAATTCGCGGCGGGCCGATTTGACTGCAGCCTCAATTTCCTGCCGTGCAGATTCAGCAATGCGGCGGGCATCTTCTGCCGCAGCAGCCTTGATTCGTTCTTCTTCCGCAGCCGCTTCCTTCTCCGAGACAGCGCGCATGCTGCTGATCTCCTCATCCAACCGTCCCAGGCGCGCTTCGACTTCCGACAGACGGCGGTTTGCGTCCTCGCTGGCGCGTCGCGCCTCCTCAATAGATTTCTGAATCAAAGCGGTGCGGTTTCGGAACGCCGCCGGTACATTCTTGTTCCACAGCCAGGCGATCACGCCAACCACAATCGCAAAATTTATGAAGACTGCCAGCCAGAACGCGCCCACATCGCTCAATCCAGTAATTCGAGCGAGTCTCCGCACTGACGTCGAGTGCTTGAACTGTGCTGTCTCGTCTTCGCTCGAACTCTGATTCGATCCTTCTTTATTATTATTTTGCGCAGCAGACGCACCATTCGGACCACTTGGTTCCGAAGCCTGCGAGTACATCGGGACAGAGTGCAGGACCGTCAACAGCGTCAGAACTCCGATCACGCGCCCCGTCCGTTTCATCGCCCACCTGCCGGCGCTTGCGCCAACGCGGGATCTAGGACCAAACGAATAATTTCCTGTGCCAGGCGCCCAACCTCACCATCAAGAACGTTCTTTGCAGACACTTTGTCTTGTTCGATCGCTGCCCGCGCCTGTTCAAGTTGTGCTTGAGCGCTCTTACGCGCCTCCGCAACCGCTGCAGCCCGCGCCTGTGCGGCCTGTGCCCGGCGGGCTTCCAGACGCTTGAACAGAGCCAATCGGGCTTCTCTTAACTTTTGTTCGTAGTCAGCGGTCCGGGCCTCGGCTGAAGCCACATCCGCCCGCGCCTTTTCAATTGCGCCTTGGGTTCGCGCGCGCCGCTCAGAAAGTACACGGGCCAATGGCCGGTGCACTAGCACCGTGTACAGCCCAAAAAGAAGAAGAAAAATAATAATGGTAGGAACGGAGCCGAGCAGTAATTCCCCTACTTGTCTGAGCGTCTCATCCATGTTTTTTCTGGGTTAGGCCGGCGCCGAAAGAATGCTCTGGAACCAATAATTTTAGTGGCTTGCGCAAGTTTGTGTCAATCAAAGGACATACTGGGTGGTGGGTCAGTTTCTGGATAGCCCATTACTCGGGCCGAACCGAAACGGCAACTCCGATCAATGAGTGTAAACGCTGTTTGCGACAGTTGGGCGGTTGACCCACCTCGCCGTTCACCTCTTTGCCAACAAAAGATTAGTCGCTCAGCGGCCGACGAGTTTTTGTAGCTCTTCGGGGTATCGAGCACCTTGCACCGGGATCTTTGAGGCGACTGTGTCCAGTTCGCGAAGATCGTCAGGCGACAGTTCCACATTGACTGCTCCGATGTTTTCTTCCAGTCGATGCAGTTTCGTGGTGCCCGGGATTGGCACAATCCAAGGTTTCTGTGCAAGCAACCAAGCTAGTGCAATCTGAGCAGGCGTCGCTTTCTTCTGTTGCGCGAACCGGCCGAGCATATCCACCAAGGCCTGATTCGCTTTGCGGTTCTCTGCTGTAAAACGAGGGACGACGTTGCGGGTATCGCTCTTCTCGAACTTCGTTTCTTCGCTGATTTTACCGGTGAGGAATCCTCTACCAAGAGGACTAAAGGGTACGAACCAGATCCCTAGTCCCTCAAGCGCAGGGATCAACTCCGTTTCAGGCTCTCTCCACCAGAGTGAATATTCACTCTGGACCGCCGTAACGGGCTGAATCGCGTGTGCTCGACGAATGGTCCGCACTCCCGCTTCCGAAAGTCCGAAATGCTTCACCTTGCCCTGCTGAATCAGTTCTTTCACCGCTCCTGCGACGTCTTCGATCAGAACGTTCGGATCAACACGGTGTTGGTAGAACAGGTCGATGACATCGGTCTTTAGGCGCTTCAGTGAAGCGTCCGCCACTTGCTTTATGTATTCTGGTCGACTATCCAAGCCTGTCGGCTTCCCATTGGCATCGAACTTGAAACCGAACTTGGTGGCAATCACTACCTTGTCCCGCAATGGAGCGAGGGCTTCACCCACTAGTTCTTCATTGGTGAACGGGCCGTATCCTTCGGCGGTATCGAAGAATGTCACGCCCCGTGCGACGGCGGATCGGATCAACGAAATCCCCTCCTGCTTGCCTACCGGTTGACCGTAGCCAGAACTCAGCCCCATACAGCCAAGCCCAATGGTCGAGATTTCCAGATTTCCTAGTTTGCGTTTTTGCATTGTCCCTCCTTCGCGGCATAGAAACAGCTGTCCACTTTAATGCGTCCCCAAGTGCACGAATACGAAACCAACGGTTTCGTTTCTACACTCGAATAGATGCTTGCCAAAGTAAAACGAAACAATTATTTTCGTAATTGGAATCATGGTAATGAAAGGACCTAAAACCAAGATCGCACCAAGACCCCGTGGTCGGCCACGGAGTCAGCAGGCCCGGCATGAAATCTTGGAAACCGCTTACAACCTGCTGAGAGACAAAGGTTTCAACGCTGTCGGTTCACACGAGATAGCACAGGCAGCCGGCGTGAGCAGTGCCACGCTATACCGCTGGTGGAAGTCGAAGGAAGAAATTCTGTTCGACGCCTGCTTTGAACACATGAGACCTATTCTCGCGATTCCTGAGACTGGTTCCGGCTTGATGCGGCTTCGCCGTCACGTTCAGCGTGCCAGTGATTTCCTGGTCTCTGAAGAGGGTACGGTCATGGCACGCGTCCTCACCGGCATTCATGAGGACCAGCGACTCCGACGGATGTTTTTAGAGAGATTTGTCAACCCAAGGCGTCAGATCCAACGTGCGGTTATTGAAGACTCTATCTCCTCGGGAGAACTGAAGCCGACGACCGATCCAGAACTGTTGATCGATATGCTTACTGGTCCCTTGTTTTTCCGCTGGTTGCAGGGTCACGCTCCGCTTGATAAAGGCTTTGCTAAGAGCATTTTCGACAAAGTAATTCCCGCGTTTCAGACAAAGTAATTTGGTTCGACCGATACCGAGAAACGCGCCCTTGTACGCAAACTCCGCCAGTTCGTGGATTGTCGGCTAACCGGAAACTGACTCACTACCACATCTCGGGTGGTGTCCGCTGGTGCTGAAATCAGGAATTCCTCTCCAGCAGATGGCAGGAATGGGTCTTGACGATCACCCAGACTTGAGTTCCGGGAGCAAGGCCCAAAGAGTCGCGCGCACCCAACGTAAGGTGCACCGATAGTTCAACTCCGCAATCTACTCGCGCCGTCACAATCGCGTCTCTTTGCGAAAGCGAAAGCACACGACCGGGCAGGATATTGCGCGCGCTCAACCCCACCGGCGCAGACGTCGCCAATAAAATGTCCCCTGCGCTGATTCCGACCCGCAGCTTCGATCCAACCTCGGCTCGTACCAAGGGCGTTTCCAGTTCGATTCCCGCTTTCTCTCGTCCTGCGTCTGTCTCATCAACCTTCGCGACGCCAACCCTGCAGGTCATGGTTCCGCGGTCCTCGTGAATGGAACTGACCTGTGCGTCGAAGATGTTTTCAAATCCGGCAAGCTGCGCGACGGTCTCCCCACGCGGAGCAGAAAGCACCTGATGCGGAGTTCCCTGCGCGATTATTTTCCCTGCTTCGAGTACGAGCAGCTTTTCGCCGAGCATGAAAACCTCGTCGCGATTGTGGGTGACATACAGCACCGGAATGGACAGGCCCTGAATTGACCGACGCAGATCGTCTGCGATTTTCATCCGCACCGGCAGATCCAGCGCGGCGAGCGGTTCATCGAGCAGCAGAATGGACGGTTCGATTACCAGCGCCCGTGCCAGCGCCACCCGCTGGCGTTCGCCGCCCGAAAGCTGATCCGGACGGCGTTTGCGCAAAGCACCAATTCCCAGCGAATTCAGCGATTTCTCAACACGCTGCTTCCGTTCTTCTACACCGATATCGCTCAACCCATACGCAACATTTTTCTCGACGTCCAAATGCGGAAACAGAGCAAGGTCCTGAAATACGTATCCAATCCTTCTGAACCTAACCGGAACGTCTGTGCCGTTCTCTGAGTCGAACAGCACAGTTTTTTCTACGGAAATTCGCCCCTCATCTGGTGCGCTTAGGCCGGCGATGCAATCAAGGAGTGTGGTTTTCCCTGCTCCCGATGGCCCGAACAGAATAGTGATGCCGTTCTCAATAGCAAACTCAACTCTCAATTCGAACTTGCTGGGTAAAGTCCTCCGGAGACGTACCTCCAGGCTCCCCTCAGCAACCACAGGCTCCGGATTCGCATTCTTTAGAGCCGTGGCCATACGCTCCAGAATCTCCGGTTCAAGGAGTAGATGAGCGACAACAGTACGAATGCGATGCCTACCAGCACCAGCGCCGTCGTATTCGCCGCTGCGAAATTCAGGCTCTGTACCTGATCGAAGATATTGATCGAGAGTGTACGCGTAACTCCGGGAATGTTGCCGCCTACCATGAGCACGACGCCGAATTCTCCCATGGTATGCGCAAAACTCAGCGCGATTCCGGTCACCAGCCCAGAAACCGACAGGGGCAGCAATATCCGCCAGAAGGTCCGCAGCTTCGAAGCGCCGAGCACGGCTGAGGCGGCAAGCAGCCGGGCATCCACTGACGCCAGAGCAGCCGCAAGAGGCTGCACCGCGAACGGCAGACTGTAAAGCACCGACCCAATCACCAGGCCTTCAAAGGTAAATGCCAGCGTGTGCCCGGTTATGGATTGCCACCAGCGGCCCAATGGGCTTTGCTGTCCGAGTGCAACCAGGACATAAAATCCCAGGACCGTAGGCGGCAACACAATAGGCAGGGCCACTACCGCCTCAACCACAAATTTCCAGCGCCACTTCGAGAACGCGATCCAGTAGGCAAGCGGAATCCCAATCACCACCAGCACGGTCGTCACCACCAGCGCCAGCCGGATCGTGAGCCAAAAGGCCTGCCAATCCATGCCAAGCGAATCCATGCCAAAGAGTGTAACCCGTGCAACTCAGGGGCTCCCGCTGTCGCGCCTCTCCCCAAACTGCTTGTTGTCAATCCCGTTTCGGGCTTTGTCACAACCGGAATGTTCACTCGTCACACGCAACAACCCCCGCTTGCTCTTAACATCTCCCTCTACCTCGGGGGGAGAGTTAATGGAAATCGACGAGGCACTGGAAATTGTCCGTAAGCTCGCGAACGGGTTACACATTGAAAGCGGCACCACTCTCGACACCAACTCTCCCTTTCAGCATCCCCAGGCGGTGCGGGCGCTCAATCGCGCGGTTGCGGCACTCGAATTTCAGCAAGAGCGGGAGCGCGCCAGGCATTCGCTTCCCGCGAATGCCGGAAAACCTTGGTCGAACCCCGAAGACATACAAATCTGTGACGAGCTGCGTCGCGGCATCAAGTTCCAGGAAATTGCCCGAGGTCACGGACGCACCGTGGGCTCAATCGTTGCACGACTCATACGCCTGGGAAAAATATCAGCCACCGCACAAACCAGAAGAAGTGCGTGATGTCCCCGAGCCAAACCGGCCGATGTCTCGCTCTGATTTGCGTCTTCACCATCGCCCTGCCTGCCGACGGTCAACGAACCGACCTACGCACCCCACGACCCACCCAGCGGCTTCTCGCCCGCGAAAAGTGGCAGATGCAAGGCCGGCAAATTCGCGGACTCAACTCCGCGGCGCTTCGACAGCACGCGTTGCAGCAAAAAGCTCTCATGCAAGCGGCGCAGTCGAATTTGCTGTTTTCGCCCAGCGGTTGGACCTCTTTAGGCCCACTGCCTCTCCCATCTGACGCGAGCGGCATTGGACTTCAGGATTATGGGTTTGTCTCCGGCCGTGCAACTGCAGTTGCAATCGATCCCAATGATCCTTCCGGCAACACTGTCTTCGCTGGAGGCGCATACGCGGGAGTTTGGAAATCTACCAATGTCGGCAATTCAAGCGCGAATCCCGCCAGCGTGGCGTGGGTCCCATTGACCGACGACCAACTGACTCTGGCCATCGGGGCGATTGCCGTTCAGCCACAACTTTCAAATCCTGATCCAAGCGCCAGTGTGGTCCTCGCAGGCACTGGCGAGACCAACGGTGCCGCCGACTCTTATTACGGGCTGGGCATTCTGCGCTCTTCGGACGGAGGCCAGTCCTGGACCCTGATTTCCCAGGACGCCACTGGCACACATTCTTTTGCTGGGTTAGGCTTCAGCCAGATCGCCTTCAGTCGAGACGATCCGAATCTGGTAGTTGCGGCAACTGCATCGGCTTCACAAGGCGTCCAGGAAGGACTCGAGAATCCCCTTGCTGCCGATCGCGGCCTTTACTATTCCACTGACGCAGGTATCACCTGGAATTTTGCCAATATCACCGACTCGGGCGTGAGCATCGCTCCCTCTTCGGCAACTTCGGTTGTCTATAACGCTGCAGCGGCCAAGTTCTACGCCGCTATTCGATTTCACGGCTTCTATTCGTCCCCCGATGGTGTTAATTGGACGCGCCTTTCATCGCAACCGGGAATGGGATTGACAGCAGCGGCTTGCCCAGCGCAAACGGCTTCGCTGAGCGACTGCCCTATTTACCGCGGCGAAATCGCCATCGTTCCGAATCGTGCCGGACCCGCCGCACTCGGCGAAATGTATGTATGGTCCGTGGACGCAGGCGATGCCGACCAGGGAATCTGGCAGACTCTCAATGGTGGCGCCTCATGGACGCAAATCAACGACTCTGGAATCGGCAATTGCGGTGATCTTTTCGGCGGCTGCGGAACATCTCAAGGGGCGTTCAACCTTGCAATAGCGGCAGTCCCCGATGGCACCGCTACCGATCTCTATGCGGGCGCGGTGAATCTATATAAATGTACGATCACTAATGCCTTCCCCACCTGCAACGGGGCCGGCAAGAATTCTTTCCTGAATCTCACCCACGCTTACGGATGCAGTGACATCGCGAAAGTTCATCCCGACCAGCATGCCATCGATTTTCTCGTCGCAAATGGCAGCTCGCTTCTCTATTTCGCAAATGATGGCGGAATCTATCGCGCCCTCGATGGTTTTCTCGGACTGGCTACTGGCACCTGCGGCCTGATCAACCAATTCGACAGCTTGAACGCCACCCTGGGCCCAATGACGCAGTTCGTTTCGGAATCACAATCCGCGACCGACGTGAATTTGCTCTTCGGCGGCACTCAAGACAACGGAGCTCCGGCAACCGCGTTTTCTCAGAGCGGTGGAGTGTGGTCAAACGTGAACCAGGGTGACACTGGCCTCACCGCCATAAATCCCACCAATGAAGATGAATGGTTCGTCGCTACGCCGCCGAATTCCATCTCGGGCGTAAATCTATTTCGCTGCGTGAATGGTGCAAACTGCCGTACTCAGGACTTCCAAAATGATCAGGTAGTTGACAGCAGCCAGCTTGGCGGGGACACAGGTCCCTTCTATCTTCCCTTCATTCTCGATCCCGCACTCACGAGTTCGATTCTGCTCGGCACCTGCCGAATCTGGCGAGGAGCTTCGATTGGTGGCAATTTTTCTGCCCTCAGCCCCGATTTTGAAACTGGAGGCTCCGGCGCTTGTACCGGCAGCGAAGTCAATCTAATTAGGTCTCTGGCAGCTCGCGGCCCAAAAGACGCCAATGGATTTTCGCGGGTGATTTACGCTGGCACCAGCGGTGAAGGGCCTCTGATTCCGACTGTACCGGTTGGCGGCCATGTCTGGGTGACCATCGCGGCGGATGCGGGCCCTAATTCCTGGATCGACCGTACCGGTCCAATCAATCCGAACGGCTTCCCTGTTTCTGCCATCGCGCTCGATCCGGCAGATCCGACCGGCCAGACTGCCTACGTGTCAATCATGGGCTTCCACAGCGCGCATGTCTGGCAAACCAGCGATGCGGGCCTTGACTGGACCGACTTCACTGCAAATCTGCCCGATGCTCCCGTGAATTCAATCCTGATCGATCCCGGATCTTCCGGCAGCGGCAGCACCATCTATCTTGGCACCGACGTGGGAGTATTCGCCAGCGCCCTCAGCGCTCCCAATTGGACTGAGGTCGCGCCGGCCCAAGGCCAGCCGGGATCTCTGCCAAATGTCGCCGTGACCTCGTTGCGCCTGTTCAAATCCGGCGCGATCAAGCGTCTTCGCGCAGCGACTTATGGGCGCGGCATCTGGGAATGGAACTTGATCACTGCGCCTGATTTTCAGCTGAATGTCGCCGATAATCCCCAAACCATTTTTGCCGGTTCAACTGCCGTCTTCCACGGCACTATTTGGGCACGCAACGGATACAACAGCAGCGTAAGTCTCGGCTGCATAGGTGGGAATACCTCACCTCCGCAAACTTGCTCAACTTCACCCCGCTCCGTTGTACCAAGTTCCAGTGGATCCGCGTTTCTGACGACCGCCAGCGGAAGCGCCGGAGACTACTTTTTCAATGAGCAAGGGGTGGGCACCGATCCGGCTAAGACCATCCACAATTTTTCTCTGACTTTGCACATTGTGGATTTCAGTTTGAGCACGACTTCACCTCCAAGCGTCAGCGTCGTTCCCGGCGCAACCACTTCGCCGGTTTCTTTCATCGTTTCGGCCGCCGGAGCCTTCAATAGTCCCGTAACGCTCTCGTGCGCAGGACTGCCCCTGGGCGCCAGCTGTTCATTCCAGCCGTCGAATGTCGTGGCTCCGATTAACACAAATCCCGTCTCCGTCATCTTGAATGTAAGCACCTCGACCAGCACAGCTTTCGGAAGCTCGAACGTAACTATCAGCGCCAGCGTTCCTGGTGGTTCGACCAAAACCCAGAGCTTGACGTTGATTGTCGGCCCCCCTCCGGATTACGCGCTGGTGATCACGAACCCCTCTATTACTACTCAGGTGAATAAGACAGCCGTCTTTAACGGCATGCTTACCGCTTTGAATGGATACAGCAACCCGGTGACGTTAAGTTGTGGCACTGGCGCGCCAACGCAATGTGTGGCCAGCCCGGCGAATCTCACTCCATCCGCCTCGGGCATGCCATTCACAGTCAGTGCCAGCAGCACTATCTCGAAAAGCTACAACTTCAATATCAACGCCGTCGGCGGCGACCTTGCCGCAATCACCCACTCTGCTGCGGTCACTCTTACTGTTATGCCGACGCAAAGTTTCGATTTCACTTTGGGCGTGAATCCGCAATCGGCCTCTGTGCCAGTTGGAAAATCGACGACTTTTACGGTCGACGTAAACCCTGTGACCGGCAGCTTTCCCAGTGCTGTGACTTTCTCCTGCTCAAAGCTGCCGAACCTGACCACCTGCAGCTTCAACCCAACCCAAGTCGGTCCCGGCAGTGGAAACTCTGCTGTCGCCCTGACTATCGCCACCACTGGCCCATCCCCGGCCACAAGCTCATTGCTGTTGATGTCTCTTCCGCTTGCCGGCCTGTTCTGGATGAGCATGCGTCCACGACGCCTCTCTCGCCGATCTTGTAGCACCTTCGCAATCGTGCTGCTCGCTTTGTTCTGCAGCTCGTGCGGCGGCGGTCTTCAAGGGAATGGGATCAATGGAGGGGGAAGCGGAAATCCTGGCACGCCGAAAGCAACCTACAACATCACCATTACGGCGTCCTGCGCCGCGGCGTCACACAGCCAACAGGTCAGCTTGACGGTGCAGTAAGCGGGCAAACTAAAACCGCGCGCGGCCAATGAAACCGCAAATTCATGTGAGCAAAATATTAAAACCCTTCCATTGCTGGAAGGGTCTGGTAAGTGGCCGCGGGGCCGTTCAGCCTCGACTAACGTTGGCTGCCTGGAAGCCTTTCGGCCCCTTCAGCAGGTCGAACTCAACCGTTTCGCCTTCGTTGAGTGTCCGATAGCCGTTTTCCTGGATCGCGGAGAAATGGACGAAAACGTCTTCGCCCGTTGACCGCTGAATGAATCCATAACCCTTTGCCCCGTTAAACCACTTCACTGTACCCTTCTCTCTCACTAAATTAACTCCTTTCAGCCATTCGCTAAGATTTGCTCAGCCCTTCGCGAGGCTCGCGCCTCAAGCACCCCCTCAAAGTGCATGAGCATACTGCAGACCGAACCAGCTGCGCCGCCTTGGCGCAAAAAAAATAACCGCGCTCACTTAAGGACGTTAAGCGAGACTCGCGGCTCTTTCAGGTTGCGTTTCGACGACTTGGCACGACATGTTTAACTTCAGGAATACAACCCACTGCCCAAATGCATGTGCACCGGGCAGGACATATTATTCAGGAACTTTCCTTTTGCGCAAGAGAAATTTGCAGCCAGTAAATCGATTTACTCACAATGAGACTGAGCGGCGGCCCCTGAGGGACACACTTGCCAAAGAATTCGACTTCAACTTTCACGCTTAATTCCGTTGCATCGCAAGTTGAGCTGCGCTAGGCTGATTCGGCTCTCGCCGTTCTCCCCTCCTCTCGCTCCTCGACCCGTGATTTGCACATGAGCTGCATAGCCGGTGCAAAATGCTGTATTTATGACGAGTTACCCACAACATATGGTGTTTTATTGCTTGACCCTGGCAAGATTTCGTCAGTACAGTAGCTCTAATCTGTGTCTGTCCAATCCAGCCGGGGACAGAGTTTGCAAAAAACGAACGATGAGGAACCGTATTGATAAACGTCTCCCGGGCCGAGTTTCTGCCCTGCACAGTGCAACCGCAGTTGCAGAATCTGGCTCGGAAATGATGGCTGCTGTTATGGGCGCGGAAGGAGTGGCACATTGCTGAAACTGAAAAGACTCCAGATTCTTGGGTTCAAGTCGTTTTGCGACCGCACTGAACTCAAATTTCATGGCGATGGCATCGCCGCGATCGTTGGCCCGAATGGCTGCGGCAAGTCGAACATCGCCGACGCCATCTCCTGGGTGCTCGGCGAGCAATCGGCCAAGACGCTGCGTGGCTCGCGCATGGAGGACGTCATCTTCGCCGGTACTCGCGACCGCAAGCCGACGGGTATGGCCGAAGTGTCGCTCACGCTGATTGAGCCGGATGTCTACGACGGCGCCGATAAGAACGACCCCACCGAGCTCGTTCTGCAGGATGAAATGCCGCTCGAGGATTGGGACGAAGCCGGAATTCGCGCCCGTGCCGCGGAAGAAGTGGAACGCATTACCGAAGAGTCGCAGCCCGGCAAAGAGGAAGAAGTAGCAATTCCGCGCTCTAGGATGACAGCCGTTGTGCTCGCGTTTCCTGAAGACGAGCCCATGTTCGCCAAGTTTGCCCACGAAGCGAACCGCTCAGACGCGACCCACGCTTCGGGCGTGGTCCTCAAGATTCGCCGCCGTAAGTTCAATCAACAGCAATTTCGCACCGGAGAAATCGTCGTCACTCGCCGTCTGTTCCGCTCCGGCGACAGCGAATATCTGCTCAACGGAAAACTCTGCCGCCTGCGCGATATTCAAGAGCTGTTCATGGGTACGGGTCTTGGGCCCGAGTCGTACGCCTTAATCGAGCAGGGGCGCATAGGACAGATCCTCAGCAGCCGTCCCACAGACCGCCGCGCCATTATTGAAGAGGCCGCCGGCATCACCAAGTTCAAGACCAAAAAGCGCCTCGCCGAAGCGCGCCTCGAAGACGCCAAGCAGAACCTCTCGCGCGTGAACGACATTTTCGACGAAGTCACTCGCCAGATGAACTCGCTCAAGCGCCAGGCGTCGAAAGCCGAACGTTACGCTCGCCTGCGCGATGAAATGCGGGCCAAGCTGCGTTTGGTCATGGCTGGCAAGTTCGCGCAATTCGATCAGCAAAGCGCAGAATTGGATGTGCAGATTGCCGCCATCGCTGACGAGATGCGGCGCCAGGCCGAAACCGTCCAGCAAATGGAAACCGAGCTTTCCGAGCGCACCCAGCGCGGCTATTCGATCGAAGCGGAGATTCGCGAGAATGGTGTAAGACTCAGCGACATCAAACTTGAAGCCGACCGTGACCAGGCACAGCGCCGTCATAATGAAGAACGCTGCAACGAATTGACCGCACGAAGCGCTTCATCGGAAGCTGAACTGACGCAGGTCCGCCTGCGTCTTGAAGCGCTCGAAAACGAACTCAGTTCCAATCGCCAGATACTTGATTCCGCAGCCGCTGATCTGGCCGATGCCCAGCACGAACTGCATGAAAGCGAAACCCAAGCCGCCTCCGCTTCAGAATCACTCGCCCAACTGGAGCGCGGGCAGGAGCATTCGCGAGTTGCGATTCTGGAATCTGTCGCTTCCATTTCCAATCTACGCAATCAGCTCACCCAAGCCGAAGAGCGGATGGCAGCCTCAGATCGTGAAGCCCAGAGACTCCAGGCCGAACTGACCGCCGCTCGCACTCAAGACCAGACCTTCGGCGGGGAGCGCGGACAGCTTGCCATTGAATTCGAATCCGTGTCGCAGCGGGTTGCAGCACTGTGCCAGGAAATCACCACCACTCGCGAGCTGCTCGAGCAAAAACGCAGGCAGGAGAGTGAAGGCAAAAACCACCTGGATGGCTTGCGCGCCGAATACGCCACTGCGCTTGGGAAAAAGGGCTCGCTTGAATCAGTAATTGCTGAACACGGCTATTCGACCGAGTCGGTGCGTCGGTTGTTTCAATCCGGATCACTGCAGGGGGGACGGGCGCCGGTCGGCGTGCTCGCCGATTTTCTCGAAGTTGACCCACGCTATGAAGCTGTCGTTGAAGATTTTCTCCGCGATGAATTGAATTACATTGTTGTCAAGTCGTGGGACGCGGCGGATGAAGGTTTGCGCTTGTTGCGGACTGATGTCGATGGCCGCGCAACTTTCCTGGTTCATCCCGAGGATTCGCAGGCCCGGTTCTCTTTCCAGGTGCCGGATGGTCCTCCGCCGCCACCGAACGCGTCCATCCTTCCGTTGAAGCAGACCATCCGCGTGCTCAACGGCTTCGGCAAATCGCTGGAAGTGATCCTGCCGAAATTGCGCGACGGCTACATTGTTCCCGATCCCGCCTTTGCCCGCGACCTGGCGCTAGAGAATCCTGACGCGTTTTTCCTCTCCCATAGTGGCGAATGTTTCCACAACGTGACCGTCACCGGAGGCAAGCAGCGAGCCGAAGGCCCGCTTTCCATGAAACGCGAATTGCGCGACGTGATGCGGCTCCTGGTCGACCTCGAACAGGCTCTGCGCAGTGAAGAAACGCGAGTGCTGGCTCTCGGGCGCGAGATTAAGGACCTTACTTCCCTTCTCGAACGCCTGGAAGCCGATAAGCGTGAATCAGAAAAGGTGGCTATGACCTCCGGCCACGCGCTTCGCCAAGTCGATGCCGAAATGGCGCGAGTGCGTGAGCGGTGTGACGTCTGCGAACGTGAGTTGGCGCGTCTTGCCTCAGAGCGCACGCTGCACGAAGAGATGGTTCGCGAGCGGCAGGCGGGAATGGCCGCGCTCGAATCGCAACGGCTGGAACTCGAACAGAGCGCAGTCTCCGCCCATGAGCAGCTGGCGCTGCTTCGCGACAATCGAAACGCGACTGCGCAACTGGTTGCAGAGCGCAAAGCTCACGTTGCTACGCTTGAAGAGCGGCACCGTTCAGCCTCGTCATCGCTGCAGCGGATTGAACAGTTAGTTTCAGAGATGCGAGCCCGCACCGCTTCACTGCTGGCAGATATCGAGTCGGCTGCGGCGGAAAAGTCGCAACGCGAGATGGGCAACCTCGCAATTGCCGATAAACTCCTCGACCTCGACTCTGAGCGCAACGCCTGCGAAGCTCGCGCTGGTTTGTTGCAGGTCGAATCTGAACAACTGCGTGCGCGACTCGGTGAGATTGACGCACAGCTGCGCGAGGCGCGACAGGCGCTCGATGCGTCGCGTGATCGCAAGGCGGAACTCTCCACCACGGCTGTAAAACTGCAATCCGACGCGGAACACCTCGGCCACACTTGCATCAATGACCTCGGCGTCCAGCGCGCTGAACTTATGGCGGACACCACTCTACCGCGAGTCGCCGGCGACGAACTTGCGGCCGAGGAGCAAGCCTGCCAGGAAATGCGCGCTCGCCTGGATGCTATGGGACCAGTGAACATGATGGCGCTCGAAGAATACAAAGAGACAGCCGAGCGCCAGGCATTCCTCGATACCCAGCGCAAAGACTTGATCCAGTCAATCGAGAACACCCAGAGCACCATCAAGGAAATCGAAGTCTTCTCGCGCCAGAAGTTTGAAGAAGCCTTCACCAAGATCAACGAAAACTTCCAAGTCACGTTCAAGAAGCTCTTCGGCGGGGGCAACGCCTTCATGCGCCTCACTGACGAAGAAAACAGCGCGGAGAGCGGCATTGACGTGGTCGCATCGCCTCCCGGCAAAAAGCTGCAGAATGTATTGCTGCTTTCCGGCGGCGAGAAAGCCATGACTGCGCTCGCCTTGCTGGTCGGCATCTTCCAGTATCAGCCCAGCCCCTTCTGCATTCTCGACGAAGTGGACGCGCCCCTCGATGAAGCTAACATCGGCCGCTTCACCGAACTGGTGCGGGAGATGAGCGTGCAGACGCAGTTCGTGCTTATCACTCACAGCAAGAAGACCATGAGCATCGCCCCGGTACTGTACGGCGTGACCATGCAGGAGCCGGGCGTGTCGAAGCTGGTATCAGTGAGGTTCGGGGCGACGGCGTAGGTCATCAATGCGGTTGTTTCTACGACAGCTGCTTTGGCTATTTTGTGCTCTCGCCCTGGCTGTGGGGGCAGCAGCTTACTGGTTGTTCTCTTATTCGGGAGACCTGCCGAATATGGCTTCAGTGGCGCAATTTGCGCCGGCAGCCGAGACGCAAGCTGTTGATCCGTGTTCGAGAACAACCTCCGTAGCCATCCCGTACAGCTATATCGGAAACACTCTTCATGCCGCTTTGAGCGCTGGGGAAGGCGGCGAGAGTAGCCCCGGAGTTTTGGCCGATTTCAACCAGCGTATCAAGCAAGATGAACATCTCAGAACAGTACCGATGTCGCTACAGATCGCACGCAGGATGGTTTGCATGCCCTCTCGCGCTCTAAGTCAGGAGACCAAGGAATTTCGCCTTGCGATTCGATTGGAGCGCCGCTATACACTTCAGCAGTTGTTCACGATTTACGCGAATATGGTTCAGTTCGGCCAGAGCCTAGTCGGTGTTAAACAAGCATCCGAAGCCATTTTTCAAAGAGATCCAAGACAGTTGAGCGTTGCGGACGCGGCCTTAATCGCTGGTCTTGTGCGAGCGCCGTCGTTTTACTCGCCCTGGAAGCATCCCGATCGCGCGCTTCGGCGACGGAACGAAGTGATTGATGCCATGGCGGGGAGCAGCACTATTTCCGCCGCGGATGCGCAAGCTGCCAAGGACGCACCACTAGGCATTGTTGCAAACGCCTCCCCACCATCTACACAGTAAGCCCACATTTCCACAGTTTTCCCTCATCGCAACTCCTTGCTCCGCGCCGTATTCCATGCACACGCAGCTTTGTCAATCGCCCAAAGGTGGAAAACGCCCCAGCGCGAAATCGGGTATTATTCTCAGCCGTTGACAAAAATTTCTGAGCAGCTAGAATACGCGACGATTTCTACATCTAACTTTCCCTCATGACTACCGAAACGCAAGACCAAGTGCTTTTGCAGACTGACATCCCAGAACTGGAACTCTTCGCCAGCGGCAAAGTCAGGGATGTATACCGCGTCGGCGCCGATCACCTATTATTTGTCGCCACCGACCGTATCTCGGCGTTTGACTACGTGCTCGCCACCGGCATTCCGCACAAAGGCCGTGTGCTCACACAATTGTCACTGTTCTGGTTTGATTTTCTTAAAGACACTGTTCCCAGTCATCTGGTTACCGCTGATGTGAGCCGATATCCAGCAGAGATCCGCTCTTACGCCGACCAGTTGCGTGGCCGTTCCATGCTGGTGCAGCGCGCTGAAATGTTTCCTGTCGAATGCGTAGTGCGCGGCTACCTCTCTGGTTCAGGATGGAAAGAGTACAAAGCCAGCGGCAGCGTCTGCGGAATCAAGTTGCCCTCCGGGCTTCGCGAATCTGAGCAACTGCCGGAACCGATCTTCACTCCCGCCACCAAAGCCACAACTGGCCATGACGAAAACATTTCCTTTGAGCATATGACCCAGCTGGTGCAGCCTGAAGACGCCCGCCAGTTGTGTGACTTGAGCCTCGAGATCTATAAGAAGGCGGCTGACTACGCGCGCCAGAAAGGCATTATTATTGCCGACACCAAATTTGAATTCGGGCGCACCGCGGCCGGGATCACTTTGGCGGACGAAGTCCTCACGCCCGATTCATCGCGCTTCTGGCCGGCCGACAAATACGAACCCGGGATGTCGCAGCAATCGTTCGACAAGCAATATGTGCGCGATTTTCTGGAAGAGATTCACTGGAACAAGCAACCACCGGCGCCGGCGCTTCCAGCCGAGGTCGCGCGCAGGACTAGTGAAAAATATGTGGAAGCATATCGCCAGCTTACGGGACGCGAGCTGGATATTTCCAGCCGCGCTGCCTGAGGTGGCTGCGTGAACTTTGCCGACTGGATCATTTTGCTGGCATTGGTGATTTCGGTGGTTCAGGCCGCGAGTTCTGGTTTTTTTCAGGAGGCGTTTGGAATCGCCGGCCTGGTATTTGGATACCTTCTGGCCGCGTGGCAATACCAGCGGCTGGCGGGGCATTTTGAGTCGTACATCAGTTCGAAGTGGCTGGGAGAAATTGTCGCGTTCTTGGCAATCTTTTTCGGCGTAATGATTCTCGCAGGAATTCTAGGCAAGATCGTGCGCTGGATCATGAAGGAAGCCGGCCTCAGCATGGTCGACCGGTTTTTCGGAGGTGTGCTGGGCCTGGTTCGTGGATGTCTTTTGATTGCGATCGTGCTGGTAAGCATGACCGCATTTACTCCGACGTCAAAAGGGCTGCAGCATTCAGCATTGGCTCCGTACTTTTTGGTGGTTGGCAGGGCTGCGATTTGGGTTGCGCCCACGGAGTTGCGGGCGCAGTTTTATAAAGGCTTGGATTACGTGCGTAAATCCCAGGCTCCGGCGACGGCAAAGTAGCAATTCATTACCTTGAGATTACTCTTCGCAACGGTCGCGAAGACCAGGACCGTCATAGAAAGAGAGCTCCCGTGAAAGATCAACTTGAAGCGCTGGTACAGCAGATGTACCGCAGCAATATCCTTTATTCCGAAGCGGTACGCGAATTTAAACGCCGTTTTATTTCTACAGTCCTGCAAGAGAACAAAGGCAATCAGTGCCGCGCGGCGCGTCAGCTCGGGATGCACCGTAACACCCTGAGCCGCACCATTGATGAGTTGAAAATAGATGTGCGGCTGTTTCGCGACGGCGCTCGCCGCCCGCCCCGGCCCGCTCGCCCTGCAGCTTACGACAGGAAGATCGCGCGGTAATTCGCGCATAAGCTAAAACAAAAGGCAGCTCGAATAAGCTGCCTTTGCTTTCGCATCGCAAATCTTCCGCCTGTCGTTCTACTGCGTTTTGTGGACCGGACGCCGATGCACGGGTGGCTTCTTCGCTGGTGCGGCGCCGGCTTTCTTCAGCAGCTTGCCATCCGTCATCGTCATCATGAACGGAGTTGGGGCGTAGGCGTTGGGTGTTCCCTCAAAGTCGAAGGTGTCTCCCGGTTTCGGCATTTTCACCGCGGGGATAGGCCCTGACATGTTGAGCGTGATGTCCGCCCGCTTAGCCTCGATATCATCCGCGCTAGCGGCAATATGCAACTCGGTGTTGCCGGGCGCCTCGATAACGTTACCTTCCATCTGCAACGGAACGTTTTTGATCACGTCCCATACTTTCGCCTGGTCCTCGGGCGCGCCAGCCGACAGAACTAATTCCCACTCGCCAAAGCTTAATTGTTTGATCTGGTCAGTGGTTTTGTCCTTGACGATATCGTGCGCCTGCTCTGCAGGAGTCGGCGGCACATACTTGGTAATGGTAAATCCAGCCGGAGGATTCGGACTCGTCTTTGCTGTCGCCAGCACCTGGTCTCTGCCCTCATCGGAGCCGTGATAATTCTTGTAAACAGATTGAAAATACTTCTGAATTTGCTGCTGCGCTGCAGAGCCGGCAGGCGCCAATGACACCGCGCGCGCCAGACAATACAATCCGTTTACACTGTCGGGCGGGGTCGCCGAAAGGTATGCGGTGCAAAGTGGATAAACGTTTTGCAGGTCGTTCGGTTCCTGGCCCACAGCCGCTTGCATATATTCCTGCGCGTGCTGATAGTCCTTGCTCTGCAGAGCTGCAAATCCGCAGCCGCCATTGAAGATCAACGAGGTGTCCTTCTTGAGTTTCTCGAAGTCCTCATCCTTCATTCCGCCCGGCTTCTGGTTGGCCTTAACAGCATCAAGCCCCTTCGCGCAGTACGTCTGCAGATCGGCTAGTGCTGCGGTGTTGTTGCTCATGACCTGTTGCCGCGATAAATACGTCAGCAGCGCCAACGCGCGAAGGTTGTTGGGATCAGCGGTCAGCAGTCGCTTGGCTGCATCCACGACTTTGGCTTGATTGCCGCTCTGCTGGTAGGTTCCCATCAGCTGTTCCAGCGCGCTGGCCTTCATGACACTGTTTGGGTACTGCGTCAGAAATGCTTCCAGGGCACTGACTTTCCCGTTCGGGTCCTGCTGCTGGACTGCGTTCACGTAGGCGTTATATTCCGCAGGATCCTTGATCGTCGGCGCCTGGTCGGACTGACCTGACGCAGGCGCACCAGGCGCTCCAGGCTGGGTTTGCGGCTGAGTCGTTGCTTGCGCGCCGGCCGCTATCGCCCACGCAAGCAAAATCGCCAGAACAGTTGTTTTCATTCCATCGCTCCTCAAAATTCTTAGGGAAATCGAAACTCAGGATACCGGTCGAACGCCGAACCTGGATCTAAAAACGTGGCTGATTGCAGCGTTTTGCTTCTCCCGGATACGACTGGGAATGTCTCGCATCGCTTCCGCCCATCCGGCCACCATCCCATGCTGAAGACCCCGGGGCAAAAGCTTTGTTCCGGTGAGCGGGATTATAAGTTTGTACTTCAACTTACGCAAGCCGTTTGCTCCAACGCGTACTGCTTAGTTTGATGCTAAAGTTCATAGTTCTGTTAGTTTTTGCCGCAGACTGCTGAAACGGAGCACGCGACCGTGAGCAACGCAACGCCTCTTAATGGCCAAATAGCACTTGTAACCGGCGCTGGGCGGGGGATCGGGGCGGCGATTGCGCAGAAATTGGCGGCGCTTGGGGCCACGGCAGTGCTGAGCGGTCGCACACTCAACACTCTGGAACAAACCGCAGCCGCCATCCGTTCCGAGGGCGGCCAGGTCCGGGTGGAGCAATGCGACGTTAGCAATCTCGCATCAGTGCAGGCATTGGCAGATTCTATCGAGCAGACCTTCGGCCGGTTCGACATTCTGGTCAACAACGCAGGCGTAGGCTCTTCTTCCAGCCCCCTCCATGAATTGACACCGGAAACCTGGGAAAAGATCCTGAATACCAACTTGCGGGGCGTGTTTTATTGCATCCGGGCATTCGCACCCATGATGATCCGCGCCAAGTCTGGCTACATCATCAACATCTCATCCCTGGCTGGAAAAAATGCCCTTCCTAATGGGGCCGCCTATGCAGCTTCCAAATGGGGCCTCAATGGATTGAGCTATTCCGTCGCAGAGGAACTTCGTTCGCATAACGTCCGCGTCTCAGTCGTCTGCCCCGGTTCCGTAGACACGCGGTTAGGGCCTCACACAGGAAAAGACAGGGGCAAGATGCTCAAGCCCGAAGATGTGGCGCATGTGGTTGCAATGCTGGTCACGCAAGCACCGCAGTCATTTGCCAGCGAAGTGTTGCTCAGACCCACGCAGAAGCCATAAAAAATGCGAAGGAGATAACATTGTGCAGATGTAACGCGCAGAAGTTAAGGAACGCCTGTCCCGCAATTCCGCTTTCTTTTCTTAATCCTTAAACAGATCGTCAAATGCGCGTCGTGCGTCATTGGGCCGGGCCGCGCTTCCGGTTGAAGTTTGCTTTTCTACGCGCACGCTGATCGAAAAAAACTTGCATTCATTGCGCGCGTCCTTCTTCGCAATTCTTTCCTTGATCGGCTGCATGCACTCAAACCGGCCCGCGGGATCGAAATTAGCGCATTGTTTGCAGGAATGCAGTTCGAAGGCGCATTTCGGACATTGGCCCAGCGGTTCAGTAACCAGCGTCAGCAGATTACCGCACTGCGCGCAGCGAGAAACGCTGTGTGTGCCCGGCATGTGCACGGGACGCGGACCAAATGTGTCTTTCCGTGCAGGACGATCTACCGGGGCTTGGCGCTTCTCCGTCCCGCTATCCTGATATCCATGCTGGCGGTATTTACGATCGGACAAAGGTTCTCCAGGTTCACTACCGGCAAGGCAACATTGTCTCGCTTGCAGAGTCATAGCACAAGACCGGAACTCGAGTCCGCATCCGGGAAAGGCCATGGTCCGTCGTGTGGGCCGGAATTGTATTTCCCTATATCGGGTGCTACCATCCGTCTGTTGCAATCATTGCAGGAGGTTCTTTATGTCTGATCGAAATGGTGGCGGCGGGGTGCTCTGGTTTCTTGCCGGATTGGGAATTGGCGCGGCCGTTGGAATTTTGTACGCCCCACAATCGGGCAGCGAAACCCGTGAACTCATAATGTCGAAAGCCGAGGAAGGCAGCGAGTATATGCGGAAACGCGCTCGCGATGCCCGTGACCAGGCCGGACAATGGGCAGAGAAGGGTAAGCAGGCTTACAACGCGCAGAAGGAGCAGATTCGCTCGGCGGTCGATGCAGGGCGTCAGGCTTATCGCGAGAAAACCTCTGCCACCGCTGGTGGCGAAGCAGAAAATTTGTAATTATTTGCTTAGTCGAAGTCGTCCGAGCTTATGGACAATACTCTACTGACGATTTTCATAGCAGTTACGGCTGCTGCCGTGGTGCTACAGGCTGCCATTCTGTTGGGCATGTTCTTCGCTTTGCGCAAAACGAGTGCCAAGGTTGAGTCTCTGGCTGAGGAAGTGAAGACGAAGGTTCTGCCCACCGCTGAGCTGGCACACTCCCTCCTCACCGAGCTCCGCCCTAAGATCGAGACTTTGGTTGACAACGTCAGCGTTTCCACCACCGTGCTGCGCACCCAGCTTGAACGCATCGATGCCACTCTGACTGACATCGTGGACCGCACGCGTTTGCAAGTAATCCGCGCGGATGAGTTTGTGACCGGCACCATGGACAAGATCGAAGAAACTCGTGACGCCGTGCAGCGCACCGTGGTGTCTCCCGTCCGTCACATCTCTGGGCTGATGCACGGCTTGACTGTGGGCGTAGAAGCATTTTTCTCGCGCCGTCGCACACGCAATTCGGTGAGCTCACAGCAGGACGAGATGTTCATCTAGCATTTTGGGTGCTCCTCCGCTGCCCTCTTCGTTTTCGTAAGGTAGAATCGGCCTTACCGCCCCGCCATGCATGTTTATGTTTACCCTTTAATCGTTATCGGCATCATCGTCTGGTTCTATCCGTTCATCCCCGCTCATCAGAAGACCGCACCCGCCGCCGTGGTTAATCGAACTTCCCGATGGGGAATCCTGCTGCAATTTCTGGCTTTCACCTGCTTGTGGCAAGGCCGTTTCTGGGCTCGGCCTTCACCCATCTGGCGGGTGTTGATTTGCGTTGCATTGTTCACGCTCGCCAGCGTTCTTTCCTGGAGTTCGTCTCGCGCTCTTGCTGGACAATTGCGCGTGGATGCCGCGCTCGGTTCAGATCATCGCCTGATACGTTCCGGTCCGTACTCCCTGGTGCGCAATCCTATCTACCTGTCGATGTTGCTGGTCATCTTGGCAATTGCGGTCATGGTCACTCCACTACCGCTTTTCTTGTTGGCCTTAGCTCTGTTCGTGGTCGGCACTGAGATTCGGGTGCGCACGGAAGAAAAGTTGCTCGCATCCCGGTTTAATGAAGAGTTCACCGCCTACAAACAATCGACTCCCGCATACATTCCGTTCTTGCGTTAACGCCTCCGATCCGCCGGAATCCAGCTTGCGTCCCCGGCTTTTCAGAGCTACGATTCGGGCGCATCCCGTTGCGGAGCCCCGGAGGTCACTCATGAAAACCGCACACCGCGCCGTTCTCGCCTTCTCTCTTTCACTGAGCACCCTGGCTTTCGCTCAAGTCGAAAAGCTCGCAATCCCCGCAGGCACTCCCGAAGACAACGATCTGAACACCATCTCGAACGAGCAGGACGCGCAGAAAAAGATCGCCATGTATCAGGAGTTCCTCCAGAAATACGCGTCCAATCCCGTGGCCGTTGCTTATGCAAACTGGCAGCTGGCGGAGTCCTATCAAATTGCAGGCGATTTGCAGAAAGCCATCGAGTGCGGAGAAAAGGCTGCCGCCGCATCTCCGCATGACCTTGACATCCTCACTACCGTGGTTACCGTCGCCCAGCAGGCCAAGGACAATGCGCGCATGTTCAAGTACTCGGTGCAGGGCGGCGATGCCTACGACTCTATCGAGAAACAAACCAAGCCAGCGGGCATGAGCGATGAGCAGTTCGCCTCCAACATCGCCGCCGATAAAGACGCCAACAAGAACGCCTTCGATTTTTTCCAGAACGTAGCGTTCAGTGCAATTGCTGGTGAAACTGACGCCAAGACCCGCATGGATGAAATCGATAAATTCACATTCACATTCCCGCAGTCGAAGTTAAACGACCAGCTGACTCCCTATGCCATGCTCTCGCTTTCACAACTCAAGGACAACAACCGCCTGATCGCTTATGGGGAAAAAGCGCTGGCGGGAAATCCGGACAATCTTCCTGCGCTGCTGATGCTGGCGAACACCTACGTGAACAGCTCAGAACCCGCGACCCTGGCGAGAGCCGCTACTTACGCCCAACGAGCGATTGTCGCCGCTAAAGCCGACGCGCCCGAAGCCGACGCTTCGCATAAAGTCTCCGCTGGTGTGGCCCACTCAACTCTTGGCCAGGTTTACGCCAAGCAGCAAAAAACTGCTCCATCCATAGCGGAACTGAAGTCTGCGGTAACGCTGCTCAAAGGTCAGGACGAGCAGCAATATGCCGTGGCGGCCTATTTCCTTGGGTGGGACTATGCCAAGACCAATAAACTGACCGAGGCGCGCGCAGTGCTGAACGATGCCATCGCGATTCCAGGTCCGATGCAAGGCCCGGTAAAGGAACTGCTAACCAAGGTGAACTCCGCGCGGGCGGCTGGAAAGTAAGCTTACTTTTTTGCCACTTCGTCTGAAAGCAGATGGGCCTTGAACGCGAGCGTATGCGCCCGGTTGAGATCGCCGGCGCTCGAAGCCGCCTTCGATTGATTCATATACGTGTGGATCTTTTCCACCATGCTCTGCTGAGCCGGCGTCAGCTGCCTCCCCGCAATTGTTTTCAAATTAGCATCCGTCGTGGATAAGAGCTGGCTGGTGTTCTCGCGATTGTGAAGCTCTTGCTCCTTACTCAATCCCGGTTCGATTTCGGGTGTGCCTTCTTTTGCGCCGCCATTACGAACCACGACTTTGCCGGACTGGGATGGTGCCGTCGTCTTCCTATGTTTTGGCTTGCTTTTCCTCTTTAACACTGGTTGGTTCGGGTCACGCGGCTGGCTTGGATTTTGACTTTCACCAGCAGATGGCGGCGGTTGCTCCGGGGCCGACTGTGGTTGCTCCGGAGCAGACTGGGGTTGCGCTGGAGCTGCGGGTTGAGTATCAGACGGTGCCGGCGCAGTCTGCGGCTCGGCAGGCTGCGCCGACTGGTCCTGTGTAGACTGCGCAGACGCAAATGACGCCATGCCCACAACCAGCACCAGCTGCAGAAATTGTTTTAGAAGCGAAGCCATCCTAGCCCTTTCGCGACACCAGCGCGTCTCCCACTTCCTCCACCGGGGCGGGATGTGTCTCGGCTAGCGGCAACCTCAGCCGAAACGTCGTTCCCTTCCCTTCCACTGACTCGAAATCGACCGAGCCGTAATGCCACTGCATAATCTGATACGCCTGGGCCAGCCCGATCCCGCTGCCTTCCTTCTTTGTGGTGAAGTACAATTCGAAAATCTTTTCCTGCACATCCCCGGGGATGCCTGTGCCCTGGTCCCGCACTTCCGTGATTACCGTCCCATCACTGCACTGCGCCGCAATCGTGAGGGTCCCACCATTCGGCATTGCTTGTACGCCGTTCAAGACGACATTGAGGATCGCTTGTTTGATGAAGTCGGTATCGACTTTCACTGGAATTGGATGCTCCGGCAATTCACGCATCACCTTGACGCCATCCTGCGCCGCATCCGGCGCCGCGAGCAGCGAAACTTCATCAAGCAACAGCCGCAGGTCGGTGTCCTCCAACCGAAGGTCTCGCGGACGAGTGAAATCAACCAGAATCTGCACTACCCGATCCAGCGGTGAATTTCGCTGTCGATGATGTCGACGTGACGGCTCGTGTCTGGGTCCAACTCCTTCATCTTGTTTCGCAGCAACTGCAGATGCAGCACAATGGCATTGATCGGATTCTTGACCTCATGCGCGACCCCGCGAGTCACCCGACCGCTGGCAGAAATCCTGCGAGAAAGCTCGATTTCATCTTCGATCGGTCGCACAGATTCCGCATCGCGCATGGTGAGCAGCGCGCCAATCTGCGTTCCCTTCTCGTGGATAAAATCCAGTGACACCTGAACGCGGCGCCCGTTCGGCATCTCCAACTCGCCTTGCTCCACATTGTGATGCAGGCGAAACGCGTCCAGCATGAGCGCGCCCAGCGCCGAATCCGTGGAAAATATTTCTCTCACGCTGCGGCCCAGCAGTTCACCCCGTGAGCGGCCAAGAAAGCGCTCCACCGCCGCGCTGACCAGCACAACCTTGGAGTCCCGCGTGAACAGCATCAGGCCGTCTTGCAGGCTCGACATGATCTGGTCAACATTGTTTTTCAAAGCCGAAAAAATTTCACGAGTGTCCCGCATCTGCCGGCCCAGATTCGCAATTTTCTGGCTCACCAGTCCGTACTCGTCGTGCTCACCCTCCGGTGGCTTCAACTCACGGCCATCGGTCATGTTGTCAAGACTTCGGTTGATATGTTCCAGAGGGCCCAATGCCACTCGCGAAAGTAATGCCGCCAGTATCAGCGAGCATAGAATCGCGATGGCAGACAGCCCGATCGCGTGGCGCAGCTTTGGCGTGAGTTCGCTGCGCAGGAAAATAGTCGAAACACCCACGCGGATACTACCGAATGCGACTCCGTTCAAAAGCAGCGGCATGCGCACTTCGTAGATAGTCGGCGAGCTATACACAAGCCGGAGTTTCCGCCGGAAGCCCGCGTTTTCGATTTCATTGAAGTCAGGCCGGTCCGCAACCTTCTTCCCAACCAGATCCGGATCAGTGTCCAAAATTGCTTTACCGTCGGAATCGAGAATTGCGGCGTCATATACGGTAGGCCAGCTTCCCACCACTGAATCCAACATGGTGTTCAGATCGCGGTCTGTTCCCATGTAATAGGCGATCCCGCGCCGAACTGCATCGGGGTTATTCGTATCCACACGGGTGCTGTTCAAGTCAGGCGCGGCATTATTGGCCAGAAACGCCACTTGCGACGCCAGGTACATAGCGGTTTCATGCGCAGTTGAAATTCTTTGCCGCAGTATCTGTGAAATGTAGAGGTAAGACGCACCAGAAACCAGCGCCGCCACCATGAACGTTATGGCCAAGACGATTTGAGTTCTGCGGCGCATAAGAAAGAATGTAGATATAACCCGGACGCCCGTTCGGAGTAGCGGACCGGCTCAAGCCGCCGCCAGTAACGGACTACGAGCCGCTGACCTCTTCCGCTTCTTCCTTCTCGGCCCGGCTCGCCCCATCGACTACTGAATTGCCGTACTCCTTCAGCTTGTTGTGCAGGGTCTTCAGGCTGATGCCAAGTATCTCCGCGGCCCTGGTCTTGTTGTTGCTTGTCGACTCCAGCGTTTTCACGATCAACAGGCGCTCCGCTTCCCCTACCGTGGTTCCTACTCCCACTCGAATGGAGTCGGCATCATCCACCGGCCGGCGCAAAGGTGCATGTCCAAAACCCGGTGGCAAATACTTGGTCTCGATCACCGCGCCTTCGCAGACGATCACTGCCCTCTCCAATGTGTTACGCAGCTCGCGCACATTACCGGGCCACGTGTAATTGCGGAAAGCATTCAACACCGCCTCACTGACGGTTGCGATCCGGCGCCCATGCTTGGTGCTCATTGCTTCCAGCAGTGAATGCACTAGATCAGGAATATCCTCGCGATGCTCTCGCAGCGGCGGCATATGGATGTTGAACACATTCAGCCGGTAATAAAGGTCATTGCGCAACTCCCCGCGCGCAACCGCTTCTTCAGGGACCTTGTTTGTGGCCGCAAGCACTCGGACGTCGATTGTGGTCTCAACTTTGCTTCCCAACCGACGCAGCTTGCGGTCTTCCAGCACGCGCAACAGTTTGGCCTGCGTGGCAATCGGCATCTCGCCGATCTCATCCAGCAGCAACGTGCCGCCTTCGGCAAGTTCAAAGCATCCGGTACGCCGTTCCAGCGCGCCTGTGAACGCGCCTTTTTCGTGACCAAAAATTTCGCTCTCGATCAGGGTCTCGGGAATGGCCGCGCAGTTAATCGCCACAAACGGCTTGGTGCGCCGCGGACTGAGATCATGGATAGTACGCGCGACCAGTTCCTTGCCGGTTCCGCTTGCGCCCGTAATCAGCACTGAAGCCGTGCTCGGGGCCACCAGCTCAATCAGCCGGAAAATCTCCTGCATTTTCTTCGAGGGCCCCACCAGGCATCCCAGCGATCCCGCATCGCGCAACTTGCGTCGCGTGACTTCCAGTTCCACACGGGCGCCGAGCAATGCTGAAGCATTCTGCAAAATCGTCCGAAGCCGGTTAGTGTCAATTGGCTTGGTGATGTAATCGTATGCGCCCATGCGCATGGCCTGGACGGCGCTGTCGATGGTGCCCTGCGCCGTGACTACGATTACGGCAATGGTCCTGGTGTCGGCAGCGATTTTTTCCAGCAGCTCGAGCCCGCCCATGCGCGGCATTTTCAAATCGCTGATGATGATTGCTGGAGACCACACGCCAATTTTTTCGTGGCCTTCCTGCCCATCTCTGGCGGTATCGGTGGCGTATCCCCAGGAGGAAATCAGTTCGGCCAGGCCCGTGCGCTCGTTTTCCTCGTCTTCGACGATCAGTACTTTTTCCTGACTCATTCAGTACTCATTATTCAGCCTGTCTCGCTGCTCTGCAAGCCACCCTTTCACTCGTTTAGTTCTGTGCGCCGCTGTCGCCTATGCAGTTGATGCTTTTGGCATTTCAACTTAGCTCGGCTGAGTCGTCGTTCCGAGGCCTCCAGCCCGCCATAATTTACTATGTACGGACTAGCTCATGGCAGAAGCCCTATGGGGAGCCCGGGACCAGTGCGCGCGGCTCATCGAACTGGCCGCCGGCACAGACGACCGCGCCAAGGAACATCCCCTGCGCCGCGATGTCCGTTCGCTCGGGATATTGCTCGGCCGGGTACTGATTGAGCAGGCTGGCGATGACCTCTTCCAAACTGTCGAGCAGCTTCGCCGCTTGCTGATCCAGTCGCGAGTCAACTCCACCGCCGCTCCGCACGCCTTCAACGATCAGATGAGCGCGGCGCAAGAGATTATCCGCCAGCTCCAAACTCAGCAAGCCTATCGGGTCACCAAAGCTTTCGCCATCTATTTCGAATTGACGAATCTCGCGGAAACCAACCATCGCAAGCGCCGCCGCCGCGCCGCCAGGCTTCACACAGATCAGGCCCCGCTTCCCGGCTCCTTTCGCGGGACGCTGCTCAGAATGCGCAATGCAGGAATCGGCGCCGATCAGGCGCTTGACCTGTTGCGCCAGGTAAAGGTCGTCCCCGTATTCACAGCCCATCCAACCGAAGTTGCGCGCCGCACGGTCCTGCAAAAGCGCAGGCGGATCGCTCGCCTGCTCGAACATCTTGATCGCTTACCGCTGCCTCCGGCGGAAGCACGCGATCTCGAAAACGCTATAGCCGCCGAGATTACTGCGTTGTGGCAAACCGATGAGGTCCGCGTTCAGAAGCCGCTGGTCACGGACGAAATCCGCATGGGCCTCGACCACTATCCCATGTCCATTTTTGATAGCTTGCCCCGCCTGTACGAAGAAATGCGGGAGTCGTTTCGCGACGTTTACGGAAGCAGTCTGCCTGCGGATGAAATGCCTCAGGTGCTCTCCTTCGGATCATGGATCGGCGGCGACCGCGATGGCAACCCTTTCGTCACCATTGAAAGCACGCAAGAAGCACTGGAGCGCGCCCGTAACACTATTCTGGCGCACTACGCTGCAGAGATTGCACGCGCCATTGAGCAATTGAGTTCATCTCGGCTCCAGGTTTCCGTGTCGGCGGACTTTCAGGCCAGGCTCGACGAATACTCCAAGCACATTGGCGATGGACCCTCGCACTTGGCCCGAATTTCAGGAACTGAACTTTATCGAAGGTTTCTCAGCTTCGTCGTTGTGCGCCTGCAGCACACTGCCGCAAACCAGGAACCGGCTTATAGGTCGGCAGCCGAATTCATCTCCGATCTCGAACTGGTTCGAGATAGTCTCGCCGGCAATCACGGTGAGCGTCTGGCGCAAATTGTGCTTCGCCCATTGCTGCAGCAGGCGCGCACATTCGGCCTTCATCTCACTACACTTGACCTTCGTCAACATGCCAACGCGCATCGAGACGAGCTTGTGCTGCTCGAAAAGAGTAGCGCGAAATCCTCCAGCTCTCACCACTCCTCGGACGCTCTTGAACTCTTCCGCAAGCTGGGAACCTGGAAAACATCGTTCCCCCCAGAATCGATTCGGCATTACATCATCAGCGGAGTCGAATCCGCCGACGACATTCGTGCTGTGATCAAACTCGCTGCCACGGCCGGCGTCCGCCTGGCCTCGGCGGATTGCGATCCCGGATTGATGCCGGTGCCGCTATTCGAGTCCATTCACTCGCTTCGCGCTTCGGCCGAAATAATGCAGCAGATATGGCGCGAGCCCGAGTATCGAAGACTGCTGGATTCATGGTCGGGCTGGCAGGAAGTGATGCTCGGCTACTCTGATTCCAACAAAGACGGGGGCATGCTCACCAGTATCTGGGAAATTTACAAAGCGCATCGCGCCCTGCACACCGCCGCTCGTGCGCACAATGTGAAGCTCCGACTCTTTCACGGCCGCGGCGGGACCGTGGGTCGCGGCGGTGGCCCAACTCATCACGCCATCCTGTCGCAGCCTGCGGGAGATTTTTTTGGCGAGATTCGTATCACCGAACAGGGCGAAGTGCTGAACTGGAAGTATGCCGATCCGGTCCTTGCCGAATGGAACCTCGAGACCATGATCGCCGCTTGCCTGGAGGCGCTCGCCCGCCCCGATGGCCCTTCGCCCGCAAACGACGCGCCCTGGTCGGAGATCATGGAGCAGATGTCCGCTGATGCCTACGAGTTCTATCGCCGCAACGTCGCCGAGAATCCTGACGTTCTCGAATACTTCGAGCAGGCCACGCCGGTCAACGAACTCGAGCACGCACGCATCGGCTCGCGTCCCGCGCGACGTTCCGAGAGCCGGAGACTCGAAGATATGCGCGCCATCCCCTGGGTCTTCGGCTGGATGCAAAGCCGTCACGCGCTCCCAGCGTGGTTCGGCGTTGGCTACGCAATGGAACGATTCTTCTCCTCTGGTAAAGATCATGAACAACAGTTGCACCAGATGATGGCGCAATTCCCGCTGTTTTCCGATCTCATCCGTAACGTTGAGCTCGCAATGGCGAAGGCCGATCTGGCGGTCGCGCAACTCTACTCCTCACTCGTGCACGACGAGGATCTGCGCCAGCGCGTGTGGACGCTTATTGTTGAGGAATTCGAGCGCACCCGGCGGATGCTCCTCATGGTCAAACAGCAGGAAAGGCTTGTCGAGCGCAATCCGGTATTGTCCCGTTCCATCCGCTTGCGCAATCCATACGTGGACGCGATGAGTTTGATTCAGGTCGAGCTACTGCGCCGAAAACAAGCGGGAGACAACTCCGAGCAACTGAACTACGCTTTGGGCGCGACCATCAACGGCATCGCAGCCGGCCTGCATAATACGGGCTAGTGCCTCGTCAAACTCTGACCGAAAACCCCTTTCGACATATCTTCGCCTGAACTTTCGATTACAAAAGTCTTACATTCCATTCACGATTTTCGTTGATCGCAAGTAGATGAATCCCTAGTCTCTACCGGAAGTCAATACAGTATTTGCTGGAGATTCCTAAGACATGAAATCGCACCTTCTAGCTCTTTTTTTGCTACTTGCAACTTTGTTGCCCGCTGGCTTTGCTCAGACCACTAGCCCCTACTATCACAAGATTTACAGTCTTCAAAAACAAAAGGGCTGGTCTGGATACGCCTTACTCGCCCCAAGTTGGGGTATTTGCACCAGTTGCTCGCCATCCGGTTCTAGTGTGAACTGGTCCCGCACTCCGTTCACTTCTTCACCTTCGGTGAGCGGCGCCTCCGCCAACCACCACATCGGCGGCACCCATTCTTTCGCTGACATTCTTTGGAACAACCACATTATCGGCAACTTCTCATCCCAGGGAATTTATGACACCAGCCATACCCTGGTACCGCACCTTCACAACTTCGTTTACGACGTCTATTTTTACGCTAAAAACCTCTCTGCTTCGCAGGCGCTGGAGTTCGATATTAACCAGTTTCTTGCTCCTAAAGGCTTTATCTGGGGACACGAGTGCCGCATTGCCGGTGGCCATGAATGGGACACCTACGACAACGTGCACAAGAAATGGATTCCAACTGGAGTCCCTTGCAATCCCGTAAATAACGCCTGGAACCACCTTGTAATTGAAGTGGCCCGGACGTTCTGGAAATAATCTTCTCTTCAAATCCATCACCCTGAACGGACACAAGTCGACTCTGAACATCATCCGGCCACCGGGAACCACCAGCTGGCATGCAGTGACCATCAACTACCAACAGGATGGCAATCGGTACATGACTGATTATTCAATCTGGCTTGACAAGCTGAATTTCAGCTACTGGTAGACCCTTCGCCTCATTTCACAAAAGAAAGGGCGCCTTGCTGGAGTAAGGCGCCCTCTTAAAGAGCTTTGTTGGGAAGCTCAAGTAATTACCAGAAACTTATCATTCCGGCAGGCTCCGAGAAATCAGGTCGGAACTGTAGAACGGCAGCGGTACCTTCGTATATCCTGTAAAGGTCATGCCGATCTTCGAGTACATCTGCAAGGGATGTGACCAGCGGTTTGAAACGCTGGTATTCGGAAGCGAAAAACCAGTTTGCCCGACCTGCAAAAGCAGCAAAGATCTCACCCGCCAGCTGTCGGTTTTCGCGGTTTCAGCAAAAAGCTCATCTGCTGCGCCAGCGTCCTCCGGCGCCTGCGGAAGTTGCGGTGATCCGCGCGGCCCCGGCGCATGCTCCATGCCCGATTTCGACTAGCTTCTCTCCGCGACCGCGATGCTGCTGCCGCGGCTTCTTGCTTCCGTCAGTGCCAGGCGTCAGTTTCCGCCTAAGTCCCTGAATTCAATCATCCACACTCCGGTACTCTCTGCCCGATAACTCGTGTAAGTTTTCAGAAACTCTATTCCCCGTCAGAATGTCTCAGCGTCAGTTTTGGAGGAATATGGATCGCCGCCGCAGCCCGCGAGTATCGGTTCAGTTGCCGGTAGAGGTCTGGGGCTTGGATGCATCAAGCCAGCCCTTCATGCAATCGGCACTGATTACCAACATGAGCTCCGGCGGCATCGTCGTCCAGGGCCTGCGCCGTCGCATGCGGCCGGGCGAAGTGCTTGACGTTCGCATGGGCTGCGAGACCGCCCATTTCCGCGTCATTTGGGTCGGCGAGCAAGGCGAGCTGGGCATGGAGGCAATGACCAGCCAAACCTTTGTGCCTCCTTCCGTTTTGGCCTACTGCTCGCAGGCTGCCGGCGCCTGCTGAGCGCTTTTCAGGATCACCAGTTGAGTCCTGCGCAGCGAAGACGAGCGTATTCAGTTCCCAATAAATAACCGCCCTTTCCCCAGACTTAAAACGATTCACCACGTACCGCCCTCGCCATTTGCCACTCGCCTGAACTTCTAATATTCTGCCCCCTACCGTACTTCTTCATGGGGGGCAATAAGAATGCGAATCTTGTGGGTGTTGGTGGTGCTCGCAATCGTCACAGGCGCTTCGGTTGGACAAGAATCCAGTGGACAAGAATCCAGGCCATTGAACTTGATGCCATGGCCCTCAGAGGTGAAGGCCGCCGCCGGCCAGATGCCGATCGATCCGTCCTTCTCTGTCGCGCTTCACGGATCCGATCCTCGCCTCAAGAGAACCGCCGAAATATTTCTCGCGGATCTGCGCCGCCATACTGGAATGCTGCCTCTCGATTTCAGCATCAGCGACACTCCAGCCCAGGGACATCCCTCGCTGGCAATCACCAGTGATAAAGCAAGTAAAGAAATTCAGGAAGTCGGCGAGGACGAATCCTATCAACTGAACGTGACCCCATCCGGTGCAGAATTGCACGCGCCCACAAGTCTTGGCGTCATGCGCGGTCTGCAGACATTCCTTCAGTTAGTTCAAGTCACTCCCCAGGGCTTCGCCGCCCCTGCGGTCAGCATTCAAGACAAACCGCGCTTCGTCTGGCGCGGCCTGATGATTGATTCCGGTCGGCATTTCATGCCGCTCGATGTGCTCAAGCGCAACCTCGATGGAGCAGCAGCCGTAAAGCTGAATGTTTTCCATTGGCACCTCTCCGAGAATCAAGGATTTCGGGTTGAAAGCAAGCGCTTCCCTAAGTTGCACGAAATGGGTTCCGACGGTCTCTATTACACGCAGGACCAGGTACGCGAAATCCTCGAATACGCCCGTGAACGCGGGATCCGCGTCGTTCCCGAATTCGATATGCCCGGCCACAGCACCGCCTGGTTCGTCGGCTATCCGAACCTGGCCAGCGGGCCCGGCCCCTACTCGATCGAGCGCAAGTGGGGAATCTTCGATCCGGCCATGGATCCCACCCGCGAGAGCACTTATAAGTTTCTCGACGTCTTCATCGGTGAAATGGCAAAGCTCTTCCCCGACCAGTTCTTCCACATTGGCGGCGACGAGGTAAACGGCAAAGAGTGGGATGCCAATCCCAAGATCCAGGAGTTCATGCATGCACATTCGTTGAAGAACAACGCGGACCTCCAGGCGTATTTCAACACGCGCGTGCAGAAGCTGGTCGCCAAACACGGCAAGACGATGGAAGGCTGGGATGAAATCCTCCGTCCCGATCTGCCCAAGTCGATCGTCATCCACTCCTGGCGCGGACAAAAATCTCTCGGCGAAGCCGCCCAACAGGGCTATCGCGGTCTACTCTCATCCGGCTACTACCTCGATTTGATGTCCCCCACCTGGTTCCATTACGCCGTAGATCCTTTCGGTGATGGCGCTGCGAGCCTCTCCGACGCAGACAAGCAGAAAATTCTCGGTGGCGAGGCCTGCATGTGGTCCGAGTTCGTCTCTCCTGAGAACGTCGACTCGCGAATCTGGCCGCGCATGGCTGCCATTGCGGAACGCCTGTGGTCGCCACAGAGTGTCACCGACGTCAACTCGATGTATCAGCGCCTGGAGCTGATCAGTCACTGGCTCGACGCATACGGCCTCACCCACAACATCAACTATGACCTTATGCTGCGCCGCATGGCGGGATCAGACCACATATCGGCGCTGAAGGAATTGGCGGATCTGGTCGAGCCGGTAAAAGGATACGCTCGCGAACGATTGGCATCCGCCTCCCTGCCAACTTCGCTGATGCCACTCAATCGAGTGATCGACGCGGCTCGCCCTGAAAGCATTCCCGCTCGCAACTTTGCTAATCTCGTAAACCAGTTTGTTGCTGGTCCAATCAAACCTGGCATGGAATCTAAGATTCGAGCAAAGCTGACCAAGTGGCGCGACAATCCAACTGCTCTCGCTCCATTGGCTGAAAATTCGTCAATGGTGCAGGAAATCATTCCGGTCTCGCAGAACCTGTCGGCTCTGGCCGCAGCTGGCCTGCAGGCTCTCGACTATCTTGACCGTGGTGAAAAGGCCCCCGCGGCTTGGAAGGACCAACAACTTGCATTGGTTCAGCAAGCGTTCCAGCCCAAAGCGGAGGTGCTGTTAATGGTTGCCGGCCCGGTGCAAAAACTCATTCAAGCCAGCGCCGGCGAAGCGCCAACAGATTTGCCGATTCCGCGCAGCGCCCAGTAGGCAGAACTTGGCTCAGTGTCATCCTTCGCTTGCCAGCCTCGTCGCCGAAGCGCGGCTTCGTTGCGAGACTTCCCTGGGCCTCACTCCTGCTAAACTTTTTCCTTGACCCCAGCCATCAACACTGACCAAGTCTGTCGCTACTACCAGATGGGAAGCGCTGTCATCCGTGCGGTCGATGGAATCACAATACGGATTGACTCAGGCGAGTTCGTTGCCCTTCTCGGCGCATCTGGCTCGGGAAAATCCTCGCTGCTGAATTTGATCGCCGGGCTTGATTCGCCCAGCTCGGGTCAGGTCATCAGCGGAGGTAAGGACCTTGCGCGGCTCTCGCGCACGGAGCTTGCCCAATACCGCCGCCACGCCGTCGGCATGGTCTTCCAGTCTTTCAATCTCATCCCCAGCATGACTGTGATCGAGAACGTCGAGCTGCCATTGCGTTTCGCCGAAGTTGAACGCTCGAAGCGCAACCAGTTGGCCACCAATGCCTTGACCCGCGTTGGACTCAGCGGCAGGCTCACCCATCGCCCGATTGAACTCTCCGGAGGTGAACAGCAGCGCGTGGCTCTCGCCCGCGCCCTGGTGAATCAGCCCAGCATTTTGCTTGCAGACGAGCCCACTGGCAATCTCGACAGCCACACCGGGACAGCGGTAATGGAGTTGATTCGTGAGTTAAACATCTCATCGGGAATGACCGTCGTTCTGGTCACTCACGAACAGGTGATCGCCGAGAAGTACGCCGCACGCATGATCTCGCTCGCCGATGGCAAGGTCATATCCGATCATCGAAACCCAATGCGAGGTGAAGGGTGAAGCTTTACGACTCAGTCGAACTCGCCGCGCATAATCTACGCGAATCGGTGCTGCGAAATTCGCTCACCACCATCGGCATCGCGGTTGGCGTGGCCTCGCTAGTAGCAATGCTTTCGCTCGGAATCGGCCTGCAACGCATGGCATCGCGCCGCCTGAAAACCTCGGGACTCTTCGACACCGTGGTTGTCACTTCCCGCCGCGATCTGCGCAGCTTCAATCGCGATCAGGAGATCAATGGTCCCGCTCCTGCCGAAAGCCCCGAACTCGACGAATCCGCACGCAACAAGATCAAAAGCATTCCCGGGGTTGTCGAAGCCTATCCCGATCTGCGGTTTATTACGGAACTCAGCTATGCCGATAAGCCGCACTTGACCATGGTTGCCAGCCTCGCCTACTCCTCAAAGGAGGGCGACAGCTTCGAAGGCATGCAGGGAAGGTTTTTCAGTTCTGATGACGCGCGCGAGGCCATCATCCAGAAATCCTTTGCCGCTGAATTGCTCGGCAAGCTCCCCGCACATGGGCCGGATGAGACGCCCGTCTCCGTTCTCGCCCAGCCGCTGCTCGGTAAGCAAATTGTTATGCGCTACAACGAGCGTACGAATTCCGGCGGCGCTCAGGAGTCGGCGGCTTTTTCTGTGATCTCGCGTCAACTCCCTCTCACCATTGTGGGCGTCACCGATCTCGATCCTGACTCCATGCGCGGGGCGGCGCGAGCCCACCTGTTCCTTCCCGAAAAACTGCTGGAAAACCTGCACGCCATGCAGGCCTATGATTTTCGCGACACCACTCGCGCCACTTCCACTGAGCCCGTTTACGGAACATTGATTGCGCGCGTCAGTGGCGCCAGCAAAGTCGACCCGGTGGAACAGGCGATCAAAAAACTGGGTTTCAATACCTTCTCAATCCTCGACGCGACCAAAAGCCTGCGCCGGTTCTTTGCCATCCTCGACCTATTTCTGGGAATTTTCGGCAGCCTCGCCCTGACAGTCGCCTCCATCGGAATCATCAACACCCTGGTGATGGCCATTCTCGAGCGCCGCCGCGAAATTGGAATCATGAAAGCCATCGGCGCCAGTGATGAAGACGTGCGCGGATTGTTCTTCGCCGAAGCCGGCGCTATGGGTCTGCTGGGCGGAGTCTTGGGCGTAGCGCTCGGCTGGCTCATCGGACGCGCCATAGATTTCGGAACCAACATTTACCTGAGCCGGCAAGGGTTTTCCCCGGAACATATCTGGACTGTCCCCTGGTGGCTCGTACTCTTCGCCCTGGGTTTCGCTTCCGTGGTCAGCTTGTTATCGGGACTGTATCCCGCCTCGCGCGCAGCCAAGCTCGACCCTATACAGGCCCTGCGCTATGAGTAGCTCGGTGCGTTCCTCTGCCTCCGGTGTGTTCCGTGTTTTTCGTAGTCTTTTCCTTCTCCTCCTCGCCTTGCCCCTGGTTTCCAGTGCCTTTGCCCAGGGCCGGGTAGATTGCAATTCGCTCAGCAGCCACGTTCTTCATCGTCCGGTTCGCTATTGCGTCCTGCTTCCTCCAGGCTACGAATCAGAACCAACCAAGAAATTTCCCGCGCTCTATTTTCTTCACGGCCTGGGCGAGAATGAACAAACTCTTCTGCGCAGCGGCGGCTGGGGACTCATCGAAGACCTGCGCCAGCAGCACAAGATCGGGGATTTCATTATGATCGCGCCGGAGGGTGACGCCAGCTTCTTCATTAACTCCGCCGACGGACGCGACCGCTATAGCGACTTTTTCCTCAGCGAATTCATTCCCTATATCGAGGCGCATTACCGGATCACTCGCGACCGCAAAGCCCGGGGAGTCACCGGACTCTCCATGGGTGGCTACGGTGCGCTGCGGTTTGCCTTCTCCCATCCCGAAGTTTTTTCTTCGGTCAGCGCTCAAAGTGCCGCCTTGATTACCGAGTCTCCTCAGCAAATGAATGCCGATCTGCGTGACGCGGGCCCGCTCTCCAGATTGCTAGGCGGAGTCTTCGGCAATCCTACTAACGTTCCGCACTGGCGCGCCAACAGCCCTCTTGATCTGGCGCGGCAAAATCGAGCCCAAATCAAATCTCAAAGCATCTACATCAACTGCGGCGCGCAGGATGAATATGGTTTTGCCGAGGGCGCGGACAAACTGCACCGGCAGTTAATTGCTGAAGGCATTCGTCACGAATTCCATCTTTACCCCGGAGGCCACAGTGCCGAATATTTTCTTGCGCATTTGGGGGAAACGATCGAGTTCCACTCGCATGCGTTCGCGGCGTTCGACCAAGTGAATCGCACAAAGTAATCGGACAAAGTAAAAAGATGCGGAACGCGAAACCTTCCGCCGCCAGCGTCGGCCAGGACGTTCAACAACGTGAGCACTGAATCAGGCACCACAATGCGCAAAGCAATCCTGTACTTGAAAAAATCTGACCCTGTCATACGCGCCATCATCGAGCGCATCGGCCCCTACCGCATGGTTTTCAGCGAGCCCGCTTTTCACAGCTTGGCTGAAGCCATCGTGTATCAGCAGCTCAACGGCAAAGCCGCGCTCACCATCTTCAACCGCTTCTCCGCCGTCGCCGGCAATCCGCTGACCCCGGAAGGCATTCTAAAACTCACGCCCGAGCAAATGCGCTCGGCCGGCCTCTCAAAGCAGAAGTCATCTTATTTACTCGATATGGCCGAACGCGCCCATCGCCGCGAACTTGACTTCTCGCGCATTCCAAACATGTCCGATGAAGAAGTCATCGAGCACCTCACGCAAGTGAAAGGCGTCGGAGTGTGGACAGCTCAAATGTTTCTGATGTTCAGCCTGCGACGGCCTGACATCTTGCCGACCGGCGACTTCGGAATCCGGATGGCGATGTACAAACATTATCTCGACAAGGCGCGGAAGAACGGTTCAGGTAAGCCACAAAAAAAAGCGACTAAGAAGAAGATCATCCTACCTAAGCCCGAGCAGATGGAAAAAATCGCGAAAGCCTGGGTGCCGTATCGAAGCGTCGCCTGCTGGTACTTGTGGCAGAGTCTCGATGTGAAGACGATGTAATCTCTTCTCAGACCAAGCCAACAACCAAACCTCCGGCGGCAATAATCCACCACCAAAAACTGCCGTCAAATCGGTCGAGCAGCCAAAAGTAGAGACTCGACAACGCAAAAGCGATCCCGCCACCCACTACGGCCCCACCGATTCCTCGCCCCAGGAATAATCCGAAAAGCATAACAACCGCAGCATAGATTCCGGAGCACAGCAAAGGCTTGCCCGTCTGGATCAGAATTTGGATCAGGGCGATCAACACCAGCGGACGAATGAAAATCACGCATACCTCCCCCTTCGCGTAAGGCTCACTTCCCTATCCCAGCAACTTCTCCACTACCCCATAAGCCTCGCCCAGCGCGGTATCCAGCGAAGATGGATCTTTCCCACCGGCCTCTGCCAGGTCTGGACGCCCGCCGCCCTTGCCGCCAACTCTCTGTGCTACCGGGCCAATGACTTTCCCGGCCTGAATCTTTGATGTGAGGTCTTTGGTCACGCCAACAATCAGCGCCACATTCCCATTCGTCGCCGATCCCAGCACGACTACACCCGAGCCAATCTTGTCACGAAGCTGATCCACCAACGTCCGCATCTGCGAACGATCGAGATTATCCACGCGATGCGCCAGCACCTTGACCCCGCGCACGTCCTTGATCTTTTCTCCAACTGACGCCACCGACGACGAAGCCGACTTCATTCGTACCTGATCAAGTTCCCGGGTGAGACGCTTGATCTCCGCATCCTTCTTTTCAAGTTCGGCCTTCAACGCCTCGGCGGGAGAATACTCGTGGGTGCCCCATCCTTCCCCTTCAGGGGAGGGTGGGGCTTTTGACTTTGAAGTCTCCTCAGACGAGGGTGCCCCATCCTTCCGCGCACTTTGCGGAAGGGTGGGTTTAGAAATTGTAGGTCCGACGAACTTCGCCACAACATTTTCCAACTCGTGATCTCTGCGAAAATGTTTCAGCGAACCCTCGCCCGTCACCGCCTCCACTCTCCGCACTCCGGACGACACACTTCCCTCTTTCAATATCTTGATCAGCCCAATCTCGCCAGTCGCGCCAGTGTGCGTGCCGCCACACAGCTCGGTCGAGAAGTCTCCGATCTTGATCACCCGCACCCGGTCGCCATACTTCTCGCCGAACAGCGCCATCGCGTGATATTCGTTCACCGCAACATCGATCGGCACGTTCTCGATGACGTTCGACCTTTTCATTGCGCAACACTTCCTTATTGATCAGGTCTTCGATGTCCTGGAGTTCTTCGTCCTCGACCGCAGTGAAGTGCGAGAAATCAAACCGTAAATGATTCGGCGCCACCAGCGACCCCGCCTGCTTCACATGCTTGCCCAGCACCTCGCGCAGTCCGGCGTGAAGCAGATGCGTGGCCGTGTGATTGCGCATGGTGGCGTCACGTGATCCTTCATCGACAAGTGCGTCCACGTAATTTCCTGGAATCAGCACAGCCTTCGCAATCACCCGATGTGCACGTACCCCCTGTACCGGAAAATAGCAGCCCTCTACTTCTGCGATTACAGTTTGGTGATCGCTGCCGTACAACCACCCAGTGTCGCCGACCTGACCTCCCGATTCGGCATAGAAGGGAGTGCGGTCGAGAATCACATCCGCTTTCTCACCGGCTTTAATCCCCTGCGTACTGTGGCCACCTTGAATTACGTACAGAATTTTGCAGCCAATCGAACTTAGTGCCCGATAGCCTTCAAAATCGGTCCTTGGCACATTTATGTAGATCGGGCTCGCTGCTTGTTTGATTCCACCCTTCCAGGATGCGCGAGCGCGCTCGCGCTGCTCGGCCATGGCGCGGTCGAAACCGGCTTGATCGAATTTGATTCCCTGGTCCCGCGCTGCATCCTGCATGAAGTCCAGCGGCATGCCGAAGGTGTCGTAAAGTTTGAAAGCGTCGTGGCCGTCGAGCCGCATCGCTCGATCGCGAACATCCGTAATCTCTTCTGGAGTCGCACTCTCGCCCACGGCGTTCAGGACGGCCCTTAAGCCTTCATTGGATGTCGCTTCGAATCCACGGCGCGCCGTGTCCAAGAGTTCTTCCAGCCTCTTCAACCCCAAATCTAACGTGTGCGAGAACCGCGCCTCTTCCATCAGCACCGTCTTCACCACACGTTCTGATGTTTCCTCTAGTTCCGGGTACGCGCCCCTCATTAGCTCGTACACAGCCATCGTCATTTGGTACAGAAAGGGCTTCGTCTGTCCGAGCAGACGACCATGCGTGATCGCGCGCCGAATAATCTTCCGCACCACATACCCGCGGCCTTCATTCGACGGCAACACTCCATCTGAAATCAGAAACGTCGCAGCCCGCGAATGATCAGCAATAACGCGAAGCGAAGCCGCTGATTTATGCCCTGCAGAATCTCTGACATTGCTACTGCTCGTGTAGGGGCGGCCCTCCAGGTCCGCCCTACGGAGCTCCGCTCCGTGCTCTTTAACCGAGCCCTGCTCGGTCGGGCGGGTCTGGAGACCCGCCCCTACATGGCCTGTGGTCAACTCGGCGGCCCGCTTGATCAGCGGCACAAACAAATCCGTCTCGTAATTCGATATCTTCGTCGGATCTTCCAGATTCAGCATCACTGCCGCTAGGCGTTCCAACCCTGCGCCCGTGTCAATCGACGGCTTGGGCAGCGGATTCAGTTTGCCGGTTGAATCCCGGTCGAACTGCATGAACACCAGATTCCAAATCTCGACATAGCGTCCGCAGTCACAGCCAAACGCGCAGTCCGCATGCCCCTGATCGGAAGCCGCCGACCCCATGTCGTAGTGAATCTCGCTGCACGGGCCGCAGGGGCCGGTGTCGCCCATCTGCCAGAAATTGTCTTTTAATCCAAACTCGTAAACTCTATTTTTCGCGACGCCCTGCGCGAGCCAGAGATCATAAGCCTCAGCATCGCGCGGCACGCCGCCTTCGCCATTGAAAATCGTCACGTACAACTTGTCCTTTGGAATCCCAAACCACTCGTTCGACGTAATCAGTTCCCACGCGTACGCAATCGCTTCCTTCTTGAAGTAATCGCCGAAGGAAAAATTTCCCAGCATCTCAAAAAACGTGTGGTGCCGGTTGGTAAAGCCAACGTTTTCCAGATCATTATGCTTGCCGCCCGCCCGTACACACTTTTGCGAAGAAGTCGCCCGCGCGTAATCACGCTTTTCCAGGCCAAGAAAGACGTCTTTGAACTGGTTCATCCCCGCATTACTGAACAGCAGCGTGGGATCGTTGTGCGGAACCAGCGACGAAGAATGCACCTCGCGATGCCCCTTCTGAACGAAGAAGTCCAGAAACTTTCGCCGAATTTCAGACCCGGTCAACATGTTTATTCAAGTATTGCATATGCGAACCGCGATGTTCATTCGGCACAGAATCCCATGAGAACATTGTCTCCGCCTCTAACTTATGAAATCCTCTCACTGATTTCCACTCCGGAGAACTTACTATGCCCTGCAATCCGCAAATCCTGCGCCAGGTCCCACTGTTTGCCCTGCTCGACGACGAAGAAACCGCCGTGCTGGCCAGCCAGGTGGAAGTAAAAAACTTCTCACCCCGGCAGCGCATTTACAAAATGGGAGAGCCTGGAGACCGCGCCTACGTCATGGTGTCTGGCGCGGTTAAGATCACTACCATCGACGAGGAGCATCAGGAGGTCGTGGTCGATCAGCCAGCACAGGGAGAATTTTTTGGCTTTGCCTCCATGCTCGACCAAACCCCGCACCAGACCACTGCAATTTCCGACACGGAAAGCGTGTGCCTGGAAGTCGACCGCCATGACATTCAGATCCTTCTCGAACGCAAACCAATGGCCGGGATGGACATGCTGGCTGTGCTGGGACGCCAGTTCCACGCGTCGCAGCGCCTGGTGCGCGTGCGCGCCAATCGCAATCCCAATCAGGTGATCGAGGAAGAAGAAACCTTCGGTGAGCGCGTGGCCGATAACGTCGCCAGCTTTGGCGGGTCATGGACATTCATCATCGCGTTCGGCGTGGTGCTTGTCGCTTATTCTTCCACCAACATAATCCTGCGCCACCGTGCCTGGGACCCATATCCATTCATTCTTCTGAACCTGTTTCTGTCCATGCTCGCGGCCATTCAGGCGCCCATCATCATGATGAGCCAAAACCGGCAAGACAAAAAGGACCGCCTGCGCAGCGAACTTGATTTCGATGTGAACCGCCGCGCGGAAGTGGAAATTCAGGGACTCGCCCGCAAGCTGAACATGCTCGGCGACAAGGTTGATGATGTCGAAGACTGGCTTCGCAAGCGGCCCTCAGCCTAAGCAAGACACTCGGCGCCTGACATTCGGCGCTCGCCTGTATTTACTCCTGGCTCTCGCTCTCGAGTGCTTCCAGCACTTCGTCGTCCACGTCCCACTTCTTGAGGATCTTGAATATCGTCTTCGATCCGAAACCCGCGCGCATCAACTGGCGAAATACTCGTGCAGCCTGCTTCTTGTCTTGCGGCTTCTTCAACCGTTTACGTCGCAGGTACGCGCGCGCCTGCTTCTCTTCGTCAACTTCCGCATATACGCTCTCGATGGCCTTATCGAGTACCTCTCCAACTACTCCTTTCACCTTCAAGTCGGTGGTCACACGTCTGCGGCCAAATTTTTCATTGTCGCGCCGGAATGCCGAATATGCGGCCGCATACTTCGCATCGTTCAAATAACCTTGATCTTTCAAACGGCGCGTGACCAGTTCCACCAGCGTGCGCCCAATTTCCGTCTCGATCTCAACTCGTTGCCGCAACAGTCGCTTCATTTCGGCGACCGAGCGCATCCGCCGCGCCAGCGCACCCAGGGCGTACCGGTACAACTCACTTTCGTCACCGAGCTTTCGTCCACGCGCAAATGTCATGCTTAGTACACGTTAGCAGCATCCTCGCGCCCGCAGCTCAAAATTAACCGAGCTTTCACGAAACTTTTGATGACAATGGGAACTTCCCGGCGTCTATATACGTAACCTTCGACAAGAAGTAGTCGTTGACAGGAGCCAGTCATGCTTACCGTGAAGAACGAACGTGCCGGAGATGTGTCGGTCATCAAGTGCGCAGGGCGGATTGTGCGCGGCCAAGAAACAATCCTGAACAACGCAGTGCTGGTTGAGAAATGCGCGCGCGTGATTGTGCTCGACTTGTCGGACGTTGAGGTGCTCGATGCCGGCGGCTTGAATTTGCTGGTCTCGCTCCACCGCTGGACTGAGAGCAACAAGATTCATTTCAAACTGGTGAACCCGCGTCCGTTTGTTTACGAAATGCTGACCCGCACTCACCTCGACTGCGTGTTCGATATTTCCACCTTCCATCATGCGCTGGCGGTGTTGGGCTGTGACTGCCATCCCGCACACGCCACTGCATAATTAAGCTACTTCCCCGCTGGAGTGACGTCCGTGACGGGCAAGTCCCAGTGTGCCAGTAAAATTTCAAACCTGCGCTGTTCCTCGCGTTTATACGTCTCCTGGTCCGGCCATAGTTGCTTGATCAGCGACTCTTCCTGGGGATTCGCGGTCGTGGCTGCAGTTGAATTCTTAAACTTGATCGTCACCCGATAATCCCACCGCGCATCTTCGGTCATGTGATTTGAAGGAGTCTCGATCTTCACCGAAAGCATCCGCCCGCTCTCGACGATCTTCTTCAGCAACGGATAATGATTTTTAAGGAAGAGCTGCAGAAATTCCTGCTGATGCCCCCACTGCAGTTTGTAGTAATACTCCATTATGTAAGGCTGATCGGCTGAGCCCTGCGGCGGAGCGCCTTGAGCGAGCAGAGAGACTGATGAAGCAAGTACTAAGAACAGAATGCGGAGAGACTTCATGGAATCCTCCAAAAGCCACAAAGAAGATGGTTGCGCCACCCTTGTCGCGATTCTTGCGAGAGAGCCTGCCCTGAGCGAAGTCGAAGGCGTGGGGACTTTGACTTCCAGTGCCTATCCCGCGACCGCTTCTTTCTCGACATCTTCCAGAATGCCGAATGCTGCGCCTAGCATCTCCTCGTCCACCTTGCGGTTTTGCCCCGTGGCTTCCGCGAGAGAAACCGAAACGATCTTATTGCCGCGCAGCGCAGCCATCTTCCCGAATTCGCTGCGATGCACCATGTCCACCGCGCCCAATCCATACCGGGTCGCAAGCACCCGGTCGAATGCCGTCGGCGATCCGCCGCGCTGAATATGCCCTAACACCACGGTTCTGGTTTCGAATCCGGTCCGCCGTTCCAGTTCTTGCGCAAGCGTATTGGCAATGCCGCCCAGCCGCACGTGGCCGAATTCATCTTTTTCCCCGCCGACAACGCTCGGACCATTCTTGGCTGCAAATTTGGCCCCTTCGGCGACCACAACAATGCTGAAATAACGTCCACGTCCGTGGCGCATGCGTATCTTCGCCGCAACTTTCTCCACGTCAAATGGCTGTTCGGGAATCAGAATCACATCCGCTCCGCCCGCAATGCCGCTGTAGATGGCAATCCATCCTGCATCGCGTCCCATAACCTCCACCACCATCACCCGATTGTGCGCCTCAGCCGTCGTGTGCACGCGGTCAATGGCCTCAGTCACGATGTTCACCGCGGTGTCGAATCCAAACGTAAAGTCCGTTCCCGAGAGATCGTTATCGATCGTCTTCGGCACCCCAACCACTTTCACACCGCGGTCATACAGCTTAGTCGCGACCGATAATGTATCGTCGCCCCCGATCGCCACCAGCGCCTCGACGCCGTGCTTTTTCAGCGTCGCAATGCACTTGTCCAATCCGTCGGGTTTCTTCGCAGGATTCGTTCGTGACGTCCGCAAAATAGTTCCGCCGCGCGGCAGGATCCCCGCCACTGCGCCGAGATCGAGCGGCATCGTCATATCATCCAGCAGCCCTCGCCAGCCCTCAAGAAATCCCACGAACTGGTCGCTGTAATGAAACGTGCCCTTGCGAACCACCGCGCGTATGACCGCGTTCAGGCCCGGGCAATCTCCGCCGCCGGTCAGTATGCCGATCTTCATTGCATCTCCTTATGAATACAGATTTCCTGCCGCGCGCATTCCCGCAAACCCGGGCTGCCTGCCACTGTTCCTGTTCTCAATGCTTTAGAACGCCTAGATTATCATTCGGCGCTCGCCCGCGAAAGCTTAGCCCCAATCGCATTTTTGAATGGGAATCATGCCTATTTTGCATGCTCTATCTCTTCAGCCCACTCAGCTCGCGCATTCACTCCATAAACATCGGATCACCAAGACTGCGCCAATATTCCTGTAAACTCTGCTGGGATGCGCGTTCTCGGAATCGATTGCGGCACCGAGTGCACCGGCTACGGCCTGGTAGAACTCAACCCGCGCGACGAATTGCACTGCATAAATTTTGGTGCAATCCAACTCTCACGCCAAATTCCGCTCCCAACGCGCCTTTCAACGATCTTCGACAAGCTCTGCGCCCTCATCCTGGAATGCCGGCCCGACCGTGTCGCCATCGAAGAGGTCTTCTACGCGGTCAACGTGAAATCCGCGCTCAAGCTCGGACAGGTCCGTGGCGTAGCCATGCTGGCTGCCTCGTCACACAAAATTGAAGTCGCTGAGTACGCGCCGCTGACCATCAAGGCCGCGGTCGTCGGATACGGCAAGGCCGAAAAATCCCAAGTGCAGCTCATGGTCGCGCGTCTGCTTCGCCTCGAACAAATCCCCCATCCTGCCGACGCTGCCGACGCCCTCGCCATCGCCATCTGCGACCTGCACACCTGCGCCACCCATGAGCGCCAGCGCGCCGTAGGATTGTAAGCGACCGTTAATCCCGCCGCGCGATTTTACAATTTCGCGACAATCCTTCCCTTGGCATCTCGACGCCTTAAGCGTACTATTCGCAACCAAACCAAGGGAGGACGTACACATGAAGATTTTCCTCGCCATCGCCGCGATTCTCGCCTGGATATTCGCTCTCGCTTTGCTGCTTGCTCCGGCAAAGTTTTACGCGCCCACCGGCCTCACTCTCACGCCCATGCTGGCCACACTTGCCCAAGCGCACGGCGCCACGCTCTTCGGACTCGGCGTGATCAACTGGTGTGCGCGCCAAGCCAGCGGCCGCGGACTCATCGCCGTACTCTTCGGCAACTTTGTCGTCCAGGTCCTCTCGCTGATCGTTGTCATTCGCACCATGACGCTCGGAGCCGGAACCGCCGTCGCTCCTGGCATCCTGATCCACGTCATTCTGGGTGGCTTTTTTCTCTTATTCCTGTTGCGCGTGAAGAAGGACCAATCATCCCAGCCGTACTAAAGCCGCTACGTTTCGTGTCATTTCTTCGGATGGAGGGCCCACTTTGGTCAAGGTGGAGATTTCGATCTTGAGGGTCTTGGCTAGGGCGGGACTTTGATCTTGAGGTTGCCCCACCCCTTCGCCAGATTTGGCGAAGGGTGGGCAGACCTCCAGAGCTACTTAGCTCTTTACCACTTTCAGCTGATTATCCACCGAGAAAGCTCCCGGCACTGAATTTGCGCGAATTCCGGCAATGTTCTTGTCCGTCTGATTGTCGACAACGCCCATCAAGGTCACGTGGCCGTTTTCCACGATAATGCGGATCGGCTTATTTATGCCCAGCGCATATTTTTCCAGCGCTGGATAGCCGTAAATTGTGCGATACAGCCGCACTCGCAATCGGTTGTCGAAGAAAGACACCGGCAGCACCTGAATCTGATTATTCACGCGCTCGACGCCTTCAACCCTCTTCACCACATTTCCCGCGTCACTCTTCACCACCGGGTTCGTCACTTCTCCGGTCAGGGTCACGCTGTCGTCCGCGTTCACCGTAAATGCAACGTAATCAAACGCGTTCACATACGGGATCATGTTCAACTGGTGCCGCACTTGTTTGGTTATTCTTTCCGTTCCCGTCTCAGACGGCGCTACCTTCTGCGCGGAGTCAGTCGCAGCTGCATTCTTCACCGAGAACGACATTCCCAAAGCCACCGCCAACGTCAAACTTAAAATTATTTTTGATTTCATTTTTCCTTTCACCTCGATCCTCATTTGTGAAAACACATCTGCGAAAGAAAAGTTGCGTCCAACGTTCTGCAACGGCGGGACTTACACGTAAAGAATTGTCAAGCGCCAGTTAGATTCGGGTGACCCCATCCGTATGTCATGAATCCACAGAAAAATTGCTGCGGAGACTTGACAAGCGATTTGTGTAACTGTATGGTTACACATTATGCGTCACCGTTCGGTTACACGTTCGACCAGTACGGCAGCTCGTGTGGCGGCGCTGTCTGATGCCGCATTCAGCGCGCTGGCTGATCCCACCCGGCGCGCGGTCCTGGATTTGCTCCGTGCAGGAATGCGTCCGGCGGGTGAAATTGCGCGGTCATTTACGGTGTCGCGCCCGGCAATTTCGAAGCACCTGGCGGTCCTGCGGCGGGCGCATTTGGTGGAAGAGCGCAGGGAAGGGCGGCACCGGATGTATCAGTTGAATCCTGAGCCGCTGAAGGCGGTTGATTCGTGGCTGGATCAGTATCGCAACTTCTGGGTGGCTAATTTGTCGAGTTTGAAAGCATTTGTTGAGGCGGAGTACGAAAAAGAAACCCGCGGCCCAGCCGCGAGACGAAGCCCAAATAAATCCTAATAAGGAAAATTGAAGGAGAGCACGATGGCGAATCCATTTTGTCATGTCGAACTGAACACTACCGATGTGAAGCAGGCCAAGGATTTTTACACCAAGCTTTTCGATTGGAAACTCGAAGACATGGAGTCGCCGGGTGGCGGCTACACCATGATCAAAGTCGGCGAAGGCACTGGTGGCGGAATGATGAAAAACCCGATTCCAGGCGTGCCGTCATTTTGGCTGGCATACGTGTTGGTCGATGACATCGAGGCATCCACGAAAAAAGCGAAGGCTTTGGGCGCGAGCGTGATGAAGGATGTCACTGAAATTCCGGGCATCGGCTGGTTCAGCATCATTGCCGATCCGACCGGAGCGCACCTGGCGTTGTGGAAAGCGAAAACCTAGGGGAAATGCTAAGCCAAACAGTGGTGGCGACCAAACTGGCCGAAGGTGTTGTGGGGGAACATATGTGTTGCACTGCAAATCAACTGAGTCCGGAGGTGAGATTGTTTATGGAAATCACAGTCCAGGCCGCAACCGCCCAGTTCACTCCAGATCACGATACCATCCTGGCGGAAGTTTTCATTGCAGCCCCGCCAGCGCGGGTGTTTGAAGCGATCGCCGATCCGAAACAAAGAGCGCAATGGTGGGGAATGAAGCCCAGCGTTCCTCCCACACCGGGCGTGATGCCGTTTCGCGTGGTTGACAGCACCTCCGATCTGCGGGTTGGAGGCAAGTGGACAAACGAAGGCATCGCCGGCGATGACTACAAGTTCCATATGGAAGGTGAGTACCTCGAAATTGATCCTCCGCGGCTGCTGGTGCATACGCGGGTTGCCGATTTCGTGGGGAACTTTGAAACTATTGTCCGCTGGGAACTCGAGCCGCGTGAGGTGCACGGCCTGCACGGCAGCGGTCCGCACCGGGTTGGGACTGGCACGTTGTTGAAGGTGCGCCATTCCGGATTTGCCGGCCATCTCGAACAGGCTCAGAGCCACAATACCGGGTGGCGTGTGTCACTGGATTGGCTGAAGGCTTACATAGAAACCGGCGAAACTTTCGAAACGAGGAAATGAATGGCAACGGCACAGGTTCTTCCTGACAACGACGTCGTCACGGCGGAAATTTTCGTCGCGGCTCCTCCCGCGCGGGTCTTTGAAGCCATTACTGATCCCAAACAAACGGCGCAGTGGTGGGGACAAAAGGGCCTGTATCGGTTTACGAACACTCATTCCGATCTCCGCGTAGGCGGCAAATGGTTCAGTGAGGGCGTGGGCGACGACGGCACAAAATTTCGCGTTGAAGGCGAGTATCTGGAGATCGATCCGCCTCGACTGCTAGTGCACACTTGGAACCCGAGTTACGAAACCTTGCACAACACAGTGGTGCGATGGGAACTCGAAGCCCACGATTTGCACGGCTTGCAACACACTGGACCGGCGCGCATGGGAACCGGAACCGTCGTGAAGTTGCGTCACTCAGGGTTCGCCGGAAATATCGCGGCTGCTCAACAGCACGGTGAAGGGTGGAAGCGAGTGCTCGGCTGGATGCAGGCGTTCGTGGAAAAAGACGTGACAGTGGAGGCGCGATAGTTAAAACATCGACTTGTGCCGTCACCCTGCACTCGACGCGTGAGCCCCATATCTCGAAAATGTGGCGAGACATAGGGACCGACTCGAACAATACCGACCAGTTAGTTGCTTTTCAAAAAATTACACGCCGGTGACAGCGGCCTGACAAACTGCACTCTTCAGAATTTACAATCTACAAGGACACAGGGGAGAAGCCTGCGTCGACCCTCATGGTATCCCAGCCAAGTTCTGAAGGAGAACAATATATGGCACGTCGTGCGTCCGCTTTCTTGAGCCTGCTCGGGCTCGCGCTAGTTTTCACATCCAACGCCGCTCTCGCCCAATATACCGAAACTATACTTGTGGCCGACAGTACGAATACTGCTACCACTGCAAACCCTCCGGACCAGCTGTTAATCAACGGTTGGGGACTGGTCCATGGTCCCGGCACTCCGTGGTGGGTGGCGGACAACGGAACCGGCTGGGCAACTCTCTACACTGGCACCGGAGCCAAAGTGCCGCTGAATGTGGCAATCCCAGCCGCAGTCAAGGGAAATACGGGCTCGCCGACCGGCGTAGTGTTCAACGGATCGGGACAGTTCAAGGTCCAGGGCTGGACAGCGTTGTTCATATTCGCCGCGCTGGATGGGACCATCAGCGGCTGGGCCCCGCAGGTAGATCTCCACAACGCGATCTTACAAGTGAATAAATCAGCAACGAAAGCCTCTTATACCGCACTGGCGATTACCAATCACGCCAGCGGTCCGAATTTCCTGTTCGCGGCCGATACCGCGAATAACAAGGTCGATATTTTTGACGATCACTTCAAGCCTATGGGCTTCTTCACTGACCGGACGCTACCGAAGGGAATGACTGCGTTTGGCGTGCGCGACATCGGCGGACTTGTCTATGTTTCGTTTGCTGACAGCGCGGGAGGCCCGGGCGGCGTGATCGATATCTTTACCGAACGCGGCACGTTTGTGAAGCGGCTGGCCGAAGGCGCTCCCTTGAACCAGCCCTGGGGATTTGCGGCAGCGCCTGCTAACTTTGGGCCGCTGAGCAACACCCTGCTGGTTTCGAACAATATTGACAACAGCGGCACCATCAATGCCTTCAATGCTCTGACCGGCGCTTTCGTGGGGACGGTCAACGATGCCAATGGCAATCCCATCCAGATTGATCAGCTGTGGGCCATCGATTTCGGCGACGGAAGGGGCGCTAATGGTGCAACCAATCAACTGTTCTTCACCGCTGGCCCAGCGGGGAATGCGCAGGGAATCTTCGGCGTGATTCAGTAAGTAGTTATAGACTGCAAACAAGAGCCCTCGCTAATGCGAGGGCTTTTTTACTCGCGGACTACCACGCACGGGAGGGGCACGGCTTCAGAGCTTGACCAGAGCGAAGTACAAGTGTGCCGCATAGTCGCTCACCGTCATTCCGACCGCCGCGGAGTGACCGTTTCACGAATCATTCGGCGGATTGAACCTGCTTTTCGCCTAGTGGCGGTATCACCACGCACGGGAAGGGCACGGCTTCAGCCGTGCCACACAGCTGCGAATGTATAAGTCCGCGCGAAATGATTTGCTCCGCAAATCATTTCGCGCAACTCTTTGTGAAACACACCTCAAGGGCTATAAGCCGTCATCATGCAGCTCCTTACTGGTTCGAGGTAAAACCCGTGCCTTCCCGTGTGTGGTCGTGGACAGCCCTCGACCCGCTCAATCCGTAATATCGACGGGTTCCCGCAACCCTGCCCGGCTTCGCCGGGCTGGGACTATCACCCCAGCAACTGGGGTCCCGAACCCCTAATCCTCTCAATCACTTAGGCTCCGCCCACTGCGAGTTTCTCCCGCTTAACCCCGTTTTTCACCCTTTTATTGTCAAAGCCGTGTAAACACTCAGGCGGGTCAATAGGATAGGACTATCGAGAACCGCCGTACATCATGCGTCGTCCGCTAACTACCCCGATCAACACTTTAGGGGTTTGCGTACGACGGTCGACGTAGCGACGGTCGACGATTCGATCTCCGCAGTTAGAAAGGTAAGCACGCAATGTACAAGCCGATTAAATACGTTGAGAAGGCAGTCACATTAGGAGCCAGGGGCGTCTGGGCTGTATTCGATCGCATGAATCGCATCAAGCCAAATCCGTCGCCAACGCCCAAGTGGTCCGACAAGCCACTGCTCAAGTCTTATCAGAAGTCGAAGCCGCCGCTCGGCTGGCCGCGCGCGACTGACTCGCTGTGCCCGAAGTGCGTGCCCGAAATCCGTCAGCAAATTTTGGACGGCCATCTGCCCCACGAAGTTCTGATCAACGAAAAAGTCGGCGAAATCAAAGCCACCATCGTTGAGATGGACGGCAAGATCATGATGGTGAAAGAGTGCCCGAAGCACGGGCGCTTTGAAGACCTGATGTCGATTGACACCGAATTTTCTAAGCACCTGGAAGACGTCTTCCCCGGCCGCGACATCGCTGCCCATAATGACGAAAAGCTGCATAAGCACGGCTCGTCCACGGTGAAGTACGGACGCGGATCGGTGCTGACCATCGACCTCACCAACCGCTGCAACATGATGTGCGACCCCTGCTTTATGGACGCCAACCAGGTTGGCTTCGTCCACGAATTGCAATGGGAAGAAATCAAGACCATGCTCGACAACGCCATCACTATTAAGCCGCGGCGCCAGATGAGCGTGCAGTTCTCCGGTGGCGAGCCGACGCTGTCTCCTTATTTCCTGGACGCGGTCCGCTACGCCCGCAAAGTTGGATACAACTCTGTTCAGGCTGCGACCAACGGAATTGAATTCGCCAAGAGTTTCGAGTTCGCGCAACAGGCTGCCGAAGCCGGATTGCGTTATGCGTATCTGCAATTCGACGGCATCGGCAACGCTGCCAACGCGCACCGCAAAGTCGGCAATCTGTTCGACGTAAAACTCAAGGCCATCGACAATCTGCATCGCGCCGGAGTCGAAATCGTTCCGGTCGTGACCATCGTCAACGGCATTAACAACGAGCAAGTCGGACGCATCATTCAGTTCGCGCTCGACAATCCGAAGAAGATCGGCTTCTTGTCGTTCCAGCCGGTCAGCTTCACCGGACGCGACGAAGCTATCACCGACGATCGCCGCAAGGCGCAGCGTTACACGCTCTCGCACCTCGCCCACGACGTGAAGGGACAAACCGGCCTCGGCGAGCCTGCTCGCGACTGGTTCCCCATCAGCTTCATGTCCACCTTCAGCGATTGGGCCGACCTGATGCACGTCAACGACCTCAAAAACGACTGGGGCCAGCTCTCCTGCGGCTGTCACCCGAATTGCGGTACAGGTATGGCGGTGATGATCGACAAGGAAACTAAGGAAGCGGTGCCGGTTACGGCGTTCCTGCATGGCGACCAACTGGCGAAAGACATCGCCAAGGTCAACGATGCCTCGCGCGGCAAATTCCTGACGGGATTTGGAATGGCGTTGTGCCTGATGAAGAATTACGATCCGTTCAAATCTCCGACGCATTTCAAAATGACGGACCTGCTCTCGAAGTTCGACAAGAACTACAACGTGACCGGCAAGGATTACGGCAAAGTCGGCCCTGACCGCAGCATTGACGATGTCATGAAGCGGCGGAACGATCGCTGGAACTTCCTGTTCATTGCGGGTATGTGGTTCCAGGACCTGTTCAATTACGACTTCCGGCGCACTGAGCAGTGCATCATTCCGTATGCCACGCAGGAGGGCGAGATTTCATTCTGCGCATACAACACAGGCGTGGGCTGGCGCAACATTATCGAGAAGATGCACATGACGGCCACGCTCACCAAGTGGTACGAGGAGCACGGGCGACATGAGATTTTTGCCGGCGGCAAGAACGTCGGCATGGAGTCGAAGGAGCACTCGCTCTATCTACGCGACGGAATCGTCACGCAGGAAGAGCAGCACGATCTCGACAAGCTCGGCATCGCAAAAAACGCGGGTGAAGAGAAGAAGCGGGCGCGCGATGCAAAACAGAAGTCCGCCGAAGCACGTGGTCCGCAGAAGAACGACGAGGCTTACAACGCCCGCATGGCCTCGCTCTACCGCGAAGTCGTGCTGAAAGAAAAGCCGGTCGCCTCCGAGAACGGATTCATTCCGCTCGGCGCTCTGGTGAAGCCGAATGGAAATGGCAACGGCCATCACGCTCCCGAGTCGAAGCCCGAAGTCGCCGAGCCCGTCGCGGGAGACTAAGTAGTGTACGGTGGGCACGTTAGTGTAGGGTGGGCGCCCTCGCCCGCCAGTTGCTAGTTATCAGTAGTCAGTAACGTCGAAGGCCGCCGAAAAGCGGCCTTTAGTTTTGAGTTGAATCCTTAATTTATGGTTCCACATCTCGCCGAAGCTCGTGATTCTTGCTTTGAAATACAAAAGACAGCGCAGCCCCGCGGTAGACACGGCGTCCCTATTAGGATGGTCCGGCAGTTTGCGGCTCCCGCCTTATCTCGCTTCCGTGTTGTCAGTCCGGCATGCCGGCGAAGAGTGATCAGAACAGTGGTCTTCTCCCGGAACCAGAGTGCCGTCCGGCCCGGCCTTAAGCGTGGGCATCTTCTGCTGCGAATCGACTGAGAAGAGCAGGTATTGGTCAAAGCTGTGTTGTCGGTAATACCGCCGCTTGTTGATCTCCAGATAAAGGTCGACACTCTTCGGAAGCCACAAGTCCACGTTCTTGTCTTTGAAATGGATTGGACCGTACTGCACAATCTGGTGTTGGACTGAGAGCTTGTCCACCGGGTTGAGCAGCTCGGACTCCATACGCAAGACCTCAAAATTCCTGGCGCTAATCCAGGCACGCCCCTTCAGGCTGACCTCATACGGTTGCGTTCCCACCCGGTATTGGCCAAAGTGACTGGGCCGGTCGCCGCGCTGCCGGAAATACACGAGCCATGCCGGATTTCCTTGAAAATCACTCAAGCCCTCACAGGACATTTGAAAGTCACCGCGAATGTGCGGATGGAAGATCAGCGCAAGGCCCATGAAACCTCGGGTGACAATGCCATCGGGAACACTCACGTCCCCGCTCTGCAGCTGCCGCTCTTCATCAACCGCGAAATAGCCCGGAGGATTCTCGGTGATAGTAGCGAAATAATTGAACTTGCGATTCTCCTTGGATGTTGGATTGCCAAACTTATCAAGCTTTTCGTGAAGCAAATGTTCAGTCGCGGAAAATTGAGAGACATCTTCGACCAATTGCTGCACGCGCCTGCCCGACATGTCTAGAACCTGGTCGTAAGGACAGATGACGCCAGCTGCGATCAGGGGTTTCGAATCGTCAACTCCGGGCGGTCCCCAGGGAGTAACCGGGAGTTCAGGCGGCGAGGCAGCGAGAGCGATGTCGGTTACCGGACGCGCCCCTCCGGCAATCACCGCGCCTTGTTCGTGCGCTTCGATTTTTGCAATTAAATCTTGCACATCTGCCTTGGCTGGGTCTTTTGGGTTGTCGCGCAAAAATGTTTGTAAGGCCTCGATCCCTTCTTTGTCCCTACCGAGCATTGCCAACGCTTCTCCCAGGAATAATCGGGCAGTACTGGCACCTCGGCCCTCGTCTAGGGCTATCTGCGCTTGTTCCCGTGCCTTTTCATACTGCTTCTGGTTTAGGTAGGCGCCGGCTAGAAGATTGTGCGCTCTCCAATCCTGAGGGTTGGTGGCGACCACCTGCTCAAGTGTCGTCTGTGCATCTCGGTTATGCTGGAGTTGGAGCTGAACTCGTCCTAGCAAGTTAAGTGTTTGCACACCGCGCGGATCCAGGGCCGCTGATTGGCTCAAATAAGACTCTGCCTTGTCCAAATCCTTAAGCCCGAGATAGAGGTAGCCATACAGAAAGTTGAGCTGCGGGCTGGATGGCGCAAACTTGTACACCTTGTCGAGCTGCTTCTGCGCCTCCGTAAGATTCCCTGATTTGAGGGCATAAACTGCCCGTTTCGCGTCTTTACGATGTTTGGCGGGTATCACGTCGCTGGAAATATTCAAGTCAATGGCGGCAGGATCACGTTCCAGAACGACTTCCACACGGCGCGCTTGTTGTACATAGGCAATTAGCACTCGCATGTGCTGGGTCTTGAATCCAACCGCGCTGACATCGATGTCGTAAGCCCCGCCGCTGAGGTCGTAGAACGACGCTTCCGATTTGTCCGTAGTCGTACGCCAGACTGTTACCTTTCGGGCGGGATCGTAGAGTTTAACGACCGACTGACGATCCAGCAGGGACTTTGAAGGGTCAAGAACAACCAGCACCACGCTTTGTTGAACATCATCGTTGACCTTGACATCAAACTGCTGGGGGGCACTTGGCGCCCTACCGGCCTGCGCTTGCACTCGGCAATCGCAACCAACGTACAAAATTGCGCCAACCAGCAGCGTTGAAAGGGTGAGCCGATTGGATCGTTTCTTAGGTTGCCGAGGCAGGTGCATCAAAGCGCGCTTGCTCACCGGCCCCGAAGCCGTTTCCGGTAAATTGTTGCGGTAAGCCACAGTCGCAAAAATTATTCCTGCTTCAATTTTCTTGCTAAGTACACCAATTTATCCTACGCGATTCTTAATCGTCCCGGTGTCACGATTTCGTCTTGTACATAACCGCCGGGGCTGGCCATCCCTTCGTAATTTCCCAGTGGTGCCACTCAACTGGAGGCTGCCAAATCAAATCCCCTTCCTGTCGCGAAAAGAACACGATCTGCGGAGCACTCGCTCTATTTGGCGATGGAATCGTGAGGCGAATAGAAGCCCGAAGCCGCCGAGCCCTTCGCAGGAGACTAAGTTGTAGGGCTGGTGCGTTAGTGTAGGGAGGGTGCCCTGGAGCGCCAGTTGCTAGTCATCATTTGTCTGCAAGAGGGAGGGTGCCCTGGAGCGCCAGTTGCTAGTCATCATTTGTCTGCAAGATCGAAGGCAGAAAAGCGGCCTTTATTGTTGTGCTCGGTCCCACCCTCGAAAAGCGCTGAGCTTGGGCGCCCGGCCTCCCTAGACAGAAATCAAGCCTATCGAGCGCTGGCTTTTTCTGCGCCCAGTCCGGTGTTCGATCGGACCAGCAACTCGTTGAACTTGTGTTGCGAAGTTGTTTCATGGCTCAGTAAGGTGCCAATGATTGCTCCCAGGAATCCCAGGGGAATACTCAGAATGCCGGGATTCTCCAGGGGGAACCAGGCCTTTGCTTGAATTAAATGCCGCGCCGTTCCGGTTACGGTGGGCGGATCGATTGCCATCAGGCTGGGGCTGATCAGGATGAGTCCGATTGAGGCCAGCAGTCCGACGCCAAGCCCGGCGACCGCCCCCGCGGTATTGAACCTCCGCCAGAAAATTGAGAGCACAATTGCCGGCAGGTTCGCAGATGCAGCGACGGCAAATGCAAGCGCGACCAGGAAGGCAACGTTTGCGGTAGGGCCTAGCAGAATGGCGATAGTGATTGCGATTGCGCCGACCACGAAGGCCGAGATGCGCGCCACCAGTACTTCCTCGCCCGGTTTTCGCTCGACTCCGTTGTGAACAACGTTGGTCCAGAAGTCGTGCGCGAACGACGTGGTCGCGCTGATGGTCAGGCCCGCGACCACCGCCAGAATAGTGGCGAAAGCGACGGCCGAGATGAATGCGAAGAAAACATTTCCCGCCAGCGCCTGGGCCAGCAGCGGAGCGCTCATATTATTCCCGCCGTGGCTCTTGATGAAGTCGGGGCCCACGACGGTGGCTGCGCCGAAGCCGAGGAACGTCGTCATGATGTAAAAGCTGCCGATCAGCACCATGGCCCAAACCACGCTGTGGCGGGCGGTCTTGGCGTCAGGCACGGTATAGAACCGCACCAGGATGTGAGGCAGACCTGCAGTACCGAAGATCAATGCTAGACCTAAGCGAGATCAAGTCCAGCGGGCCGTATGGAGGCTTATAGCGAAGTCCCGGCTGCAAAAAGTCTTTCACTAGCTCCTGCCCCTTGGCGTCGTGATAGGTCACGTGCCCGATGGCGCCGAAGAAGTCCCCGAAGCTGAAATGGAAGTGGGCCAGCACGAGGATGCTGAGCAGAATCGTTCCCGCCATAAGCAGAATTGCCTTGATGATCTGCACCCAGGTTGTCGCGAGCATGCCGCCGAAAACCACGTACACGATCATCAGAATGCCGACGCCGATCACTGCCTGGTTATAGGTGACATATCCGCCGAGCAGGAGTTTTACCAAAGCGCCTGCCCCGACCATCTGCGCGATCATGTAAAAGGTGCTGACGGTAAGCGTGCTCAGCGATGCCATCGCGCGCACCGGCCGCGGCTTAGGCGGTAGGCCAGTACGTCGGCCATGGTGTATTTGCCGGCGTTGCGCAGGGGTTCGGCGATCACCAATAGCACAGTGAGATATGCCACCAGCCAGCCGACCGAAAACATAAAGCCGTCATAGCCCTGGAAAGCGATGATGCCGGCAATACCAAGGAACGACGCGGCGCTCATATAGTCGCCGGCCACTGCGATCCCGTTCTGCCAGCCTTTGATCTGGCGACTGGCCGCAAAATAGGCGCTCGCACCCGCCGAACGCTTCGAGGCCCAATAAGTAATTCCCAGGGTGATGGCGATGAAAACCAGAAACATCGATCAGCGAGATGTTCGACATGGGCTACTTGCCTCCTTCTGCCGTTCTCGGCTTTTTCGATGATGTCCTTGGCCAGACGGTCAAAGTTGTTGGCGGCCCTGACGTAGAGGCCGGCAATAATCCAGGCCACGAAGAACTGCGACAGCGCGAACAGATACGCGAGGTTCACCACACCAAATACCTTGGTGGACATGAACTGGGGCGCGTAGCCGACCAGCACCGGCAAGGCAAAGTAGTAGGTAACGAAGAAAACAAACGCCGGGACGATGAAGATCTTCTTCGTCGCCATCAGATCTTGGAATTGCCTGCTCTCGGCAATCTGGTCCCATTCAGCCTGGGACGTTTGGTTGGATGGAGCGCTATCGGCCATAGAGATTCCCCGTGTTCTCCTCTCCGGAAAGGGGCTGTGGACGCCCCGAGACTTCGCCGCTGAGTATAACTGAGGGTGGCCGGATGGCCTACGTCTCCGGCCTTCGAACTCAGGAAGATACCTCAGAAGGACCTAGAACGTGTCCCATTTCTCATGCGGAGCGAGGTTCAACCCCGAATATATGAGCAAGTTCGCGTGCTGGTCGTTCGCCTAAGGCGGATCCTTATTTCTCCGCTAAGGGTGAAGGCGAAACCGGTTTGGCGGGGAACGGCCCTTGCGTCTTCGACAGAGAAACTTCTTCGAACAGCAGGGATGGGCTCAAGCAAGAGACGACAGGGAGTTCGCCCGCGGCGGATATCCCCATAGTGAATAACGAACCAATGCGCGGAATTACTTCATCGCTGTAAAGCGTCAAAGTGTCTCCGGTGGCTATGATTTCTTTGAACGACTCCGCAGGCAATTCGGTAATGTGAACCCCACGCAAAGGTTCTTCGTGGCCGTCGGCGTAGAGTTTAAAAACTTCCGAGAGCGAGCCGGAGCCGCCTGCCTGTGCCATCTCTTTTGCCATTTCCATGAAAGAGGCTTCTGATCCACCTCCCACACGCCGAACTACGATCGCATAATCGAGTCCCCTCTCTTTGGCCCGACGAAGCAGTTCTTTCCGAAGTTCGTCCGCTGGAAGAGTCTTTCCCGACTTCACAAAGAGATTGCTGGGTATGGCTCCCCAACCGTGGCGGCTGCCGCTGCTTTGCAGAACGCCGCGCACTGGGGTACGGGCGTTCAGCAGGGTCTTAAGAATGCCATGCTCGACGAGCACCGTTTCGCGCGTCTTTACACCATCGTCATCGACGGAAGAGCTTCCCATGAGACTGGAGCCGTTGAAGGTGGTCTGAGTTGGGTCGTCGCGCACAGAAATAAATTGCGGCATGATGCGAGCGCCGAGTTTGTCCTGAAACGAAGTTCCGATCAGTCGATCAAGCATTTGATTGAAGAACATCTCGAACTGAGGATTGTCGCTGACGGGAGTGCGAGAGGCCGCCAGACGCGGCCCTAGCTGTTGCAAGAAAATTTCACCGGCAGCCGGACCTTCAAACAAAACCGGCCCGTTGTAGTTCTCCGGGTAAGATGCGGAGCGCAGTTTCTGTATCAGAGCCGACATTTGCTGGACGCGCTTGAGCAGGTCTCCCTTAGACGAGAGATCTGCAACGCTATGTCCGTACACGGTAAAAGTATTGGAAATGGGCAGTCCGTCGTCGGCATGCGTCCTCGCGCTTACCTGCACTTTGATTAGCGGCGCAGAGCGAGTGAAGGACGTACCCTCACTGTTCACATATCGCGTGAAAATATTTCGGCAATTGACGGTTACCGACGAGCGGTCGATCTCAGGGACGGAACGAAATACCGCGGAGAGCTCGCGGGCGAATGATTCCATGTCGCAAGAACGCAGAGACATGGCCGCCGATGGCCCGGTTATATTGACCGTCAGTTCTTTACTGAAGTCGTCGACGGTTTCGCCGCCGTTACGCATTTTCAAGGCGGCTTTCTTGGCTGAGAGGTCCTCCAGGGCTCGTTTGTATTGTCTGTCGGTAGCTATCCAAAACTCACGACGAATCTGGGCGTAGTTGTCGTCAAGCGAGCCTTGTTCGATGCCGCCAAGCATGCCGCCAGCCCCGCCGCGAAGCCGCTGTAGGGAAAAGAAATTACTGTTATCGAGGGTGTAATCGCCAACCCTGAGCTCGACCCCCAGCGTACGACTGCGAAAAGGATCGCCGCTGGACGTTGTAAGGCTGCCTAACGTAGCGGAGATCTCCTGCTGCATCACGTCCTGGGCGCGATAAGCCAGGAAATAAGGCTTCTCCATTTTCTGAAGTTGCAGCTGCCCCATGGACCGGGACAACTCGTCTTTCATAGCCCGCATTACGGTGTCGTCCTGTCCCTGAGCAAGGGACGAGACCATCAATAGCGCAAGAAAAATCCATTCGCAGGGCACTACTGCTTTCCGGCTTTGCATGTCTATTTGCCCTCGGGAGAAACTGGTGGTGGCGGCAGGAGCGGGGCGCGCTCCTGCGATTTTTCTTTCCTTTGAACTTCAATTTGCGAGATCAGCAGACCCGGTGCGCTGGCTGATACCGGCACCCAGCCGGATTCTGCTCCGCAAACTCCGTTGAAGATCGCAACTTCATTGTCAGCTGATACGATTTTGCTGAAAGACGTAAGTGGTGTCCCAATCAAGTCCACACCGCGAACCAGTTCCTCACGCCCATCGGGATAAATCCGGTACACGACCGTTGGACGAACGTTAAATGCATTCGGAATCACTCGCTGGGTGAACGTGAATCCGCCTTCAATGTCATCGAAGAAAAGCCCATAGGATTTGCCAGCCGACTTAATCTGTTCGATCAGCTTCTTCTTTAATTCTGCCCGCGAAACCGATTTTGAAGCTTCGACTATGAGGTTCGATTGACGGGCCACGACTGGATAACCCTGTTGACGGCGCCCGTGTCCATTCGAGTGGTCAAAACCGCTGATCGGGGTGCGGGACATGAGGAACTCTTTAAGGATCCCGTTCTGGACAATGGTGACACGATGAGCACGAACACCTTCGTCGTCAAATGGGTAATATCCCACGAGTTCGGTCGTACCCAGTTTTTTTTGAGTCGGGTCTGAATAGACGGAAAGAAAATCCGGAAGCACTGGCTGATTGACTTTCTTCTTGAAGGTCTGCGCTTCATCCTCATTCTTCTGTCGCTGGCCTTCGACGCGGTGTCCGAAAATCTCATGGAAAAAGACAGCGCTGGCTCGACCCGAAAGAATAGCCGGGCCAGTGTAGGGCTCGGCGAGTGGCGACTTGATCAGCTGCAGGAGAGTGCTAAGCATCTTCTGCACATCGGTCGAGAGGGCGGCTTGGTCCGGCAAACCGTCCGGACGGAAAGACATGTACGTCTGATGAAGCGGCAACTCCATTCCATCGTCCGCTTTGGCTGTCGCTGAGATACTAAGGCGATAGAACGGCGACGACATTCGCACCTGCGTTCCGTCGCTGTTGACATAACGCCGCGTCTCGATCTCGGCGCTCAAGTTGGCGCCAGCCTCGAGAATTTCTTTGTGCTCGGCAAACGGCTTCGTCAGATCCCGCAGTCTCTTCTCCCAAGCCTGCTTGTCCACCGAGAAGTCGGCAATAGGCTCCGAATATGTTTCCGGATTCTCATGCGAAAAATCGGAGGACTGATCTTCCGGTGCGACCTTGACTTGGACGTTGGCCTGCACTTGCTGAAACCTCTGCACAGCGCCGCGATAGTGCTGCTCGGTCGCTTGCCAGAGAGCCGACCGCAGGGCCAGCGGATCGTCCTCCAGCGGCACCTTGGGAGCCTCCAGGCGGTCGGTTAGCTGCTCAGTGGATGACTCTGTCTCTTCGCGCAGAGGGTGCGTGCTATCGAGTTTGAAGTCTCCGACCCGAATGTCTACGTCCAGTACGCGCGTAGTCTGATCGGAGCTCGAAATCAGGGTCCCGAATGACGCCGATACATTCACCGCGCGATTATCGGTGATCTGGTAGGAGAGAAAATACGGCGGAGGCTGAGCATTTTTGAAATTCCGCATGGAGCGATCGACTTCCTGCCACATGCTGGAGAGCACCGGATCGACCGGCTTTGGCTGGGTTACGAGGGTGCCTGACACGAACAGCAGAAGTACGACGAGAATCACTCTATTAGACGCGGTCACACTTCTCCCTTTTCTGCGGCGCTGTTACCTGTAGTAGTCGGGGAAGATACTCCTAGCTGCCAGGAGTGAAAAGAATGTACACCTTTGTTATCAAAAATAAAAGACCCACGTTAGGTCCATCTCGCTCGCAACGACCCCGCCAGTTTCTTGAAACTGAGCAGCGATGTTATCCCCCGGAACCCATCATCACAGCGACCATCGCACGCTGGCGCGAGTTGTGGCGCCGGGAGTGGCCGCGACCGAAGGAGGTCCGATTGAAAATATCACTGGATTTGCTGGCGTGCCCGAGAGCGTGGATCCGCCCAACAACAATGGATACGAACGGACGCTTTGCTGGGAGCACATTTCACAGGCGGTGCAAGCATTGACCCCGTTTGCGGATGTGACTGCCGCAGCAAACGCGGGATTCGACACCAGCAGATCGTTCAAGTTCGAGCCGTTTACCCCGGTGCTGCCGAACCCGCTGGGGGATTTTTATTTCGTTCAAGGGATGCTGAGAAAAAACCGCTTCTGGCAAAGTAAGCGAGCAAAGGAGGTGCTCCCAACCCAATGGCAGGGCAAGCGACGGTTTTCCGACGACCCTCTGTTTTCAACAGCTTTCGGCAGGGTTCCTGCCATCGGGTACTTTCCTAGTAAATCTTTCCACGTCTCCGGCAAATCCTACCGAGACAAGAAAAGAGCGTTGTTGCCTTTTCAAGCACTTGCGAATGGCACGGAGTGTGCTATCTTGTCAGGCAGACGAAGTGGCGCGCAACGGGGCGCACTTGAGATAACTTCGGCCAGAGGTTTTCTTGGGCGCCCCTTGCAATTTCTAAACGTCCTCAAGCTCCTCAGTTGTTTATAGATTCCTGGCCGAAGTCGCCCTCCCCCGATTTAGGCCAGGATGAATTTTCCTACACAGCCAACCCAGCTTTTCTCAAAAGATTGGCAACGGCAGGTTCCTTAAGGCGCGAAGCATCATATTCGACGCGGGCGGTCCTGTCCTTCTCGTTAAAGCTGACTTTGCGGATTCCGTAAACCTCACGCACGCTGTCGATGCCTCGCATGATGGCTTCGTTGAGCGGGTTCGAGTAGCGGTAGCTGACTTCCATGGTTGTCATCTTCGGTCGGAGCTCCTCCACAGGTAAGATACACCAGGCCGCGTGTACTGCTCGCACCGTGAACGGGTTCGAATCGCTTCCCTGTTGCCGGGAATCTATCTGTCATTAGAGATGAGTGCTCTTCAAAGTTCGAGCCTGGCAAGAGATCCGGTGTGCGGGATGGCCGTGGATCCTGCGACGGCAAAAGCACGGGTGGAGTACGCAGGTTCCACTTATTACTTCTGCTGCACCGGGTGTGCGCAGAAATTTCAAGCCGAGCCCGAGCAGTATCTGAAACCGAAACCACCAAGCCTGGTCACACTGGATGCGATAGCAGTGGGAAAAACCGGACCAGCCTCGGCGCCCGAAAAATCAGCGCCTGCGAGTTCTGGGATCGGATACGTCTGCCCGATGTGTTCCGAGGTGCGCGCCAGTAAACCGGGCCCCTGCCCCAGTTGTGGAATGGCGCTGGAACGCGAGAATCCTCTGCCGCTGCGGAGGACCGAATATACCTGCCCAATGCATCCGGAAATTGTTCGGTCGGAGCCGGGGAGCTGTCCGATATGCGGGATGGCACTGGAGCCGCGAACGGTTACGGCGGCGGAAGAAGAAAATCCCGAACTGCGTGACATGACGCGACGGTTCTGGATCAGTGTTGGGCTGACGGTTCCGCTGCTCGCGATTGCAATGGCTGACATGTTGCCCGGAATGCCGGTGCAGCGCGTTATACCGGGTGGCTGGCTTCCCTTCATTGAGTTAATTTTGGCGACCCCGGTTGTGCTCTGGGGAGGCTGGCCCTTTTTTCAGCGTGGCTGGGCGTCTGTCGTAAACCGTTCGACCAACATGTTCACGCTGATCGCGATGGGAACAGGGGTTGCGTATGTCTATAGCCTGATTGCGACGGTGGCGCCGGGGATTTTTCCTGAATCGTTCCGCGAGATGAGCGGTCGCCCGCCGGTTTATTTCGAAGCCGCAGCTGCGATCGTGACGCTGGTCTTGCTGGGACAAGTGCTAGAACTGCAGGCGCGAAGCCGTACTGGCGCGGCGATTCGAGCGCTGCTCAATCTGGCCCCGCGAACCGCGCGCGTGCTTCGCGAGAATGGTGAAGAAGACATTCCACTTGAGCAGGTGAAAGTTGGTGACCGCTTGCGCGTTCGGCCGGGAGAAAAAATTCCGGTTGACGGTGTCGTGCTCGAAGGCCGCAGCTCAGTTGACGAATCGATGATTACCGGGGAATCGGTCCCGGTCGAGAAGGATGAGAGCGATTGGGTGATTGGCGCGACCGTCAATGCCTCAGGATCGTTCATCATGCGGGCCGAGCGGGTCGGCAGCGAAACTCTGCTGGCGCAGATCGTGCAAATGGTCAGTCACGCGCAGCGAAGTCGTGCGCCGATTCAGCGCCTGGCCGACCAAGTTGCAGGATGGTTTGTGCCCGCGGTGATTGCAATTGCAGTTGTCACGTTCATCGCCTGGGCGATCTTCGGGCCGGAGCCGCGATTTGCACACGCCATCGTGAATGCGGTTGCTGTCTTGATCATTGCTTGTCCGTGTGCGCTTGGACTAGCAACGCCGATGGCGATTATGGTGGGCACAGGACGCGGCGCCCAGGCTGGGGTCCTGATCAAGAACGCCGAAGCACTGGAGACGCTGGAAAAAGTCGATACGCTGGTGATCGATAAAACCGGAACACTGACCGAAGGCAAGCCGCGCGTTACCAACATTTCCTCGCTGGGCAAAATTCCGGAGGCCGAACTTCTACGGCTCGCGGCAAGTCTGGAGCGCGGTAGTGAACATCCACTTGCGGGCGCGATTGTTGCGGCAGCACAGGAACGAAGCCCATCGCTGGCCGAGGTTCGTGAGTTTCATTCCTATCCGGGCAAAGGAATTTCGGGTGTAGTCGACGGAACCAGAGTGGCCGTGGGTACTTGGGCGCTCCTGCAAGAGCAAGGTGTGCAAGTTCGACGTGAACAAGGTAACGATGCGCGCTCCGCGGCCACAGCGGCGTCGACGACTGTTCACATCTCTGTTGGCGGCGAGTATGCCGGCGCAATCACGCTAGCTGATCCGCTGAAGCCGTCTGCGGCAGCGGCGCTGAGCGAACTCGCGCGAGGTGGCTTGACGATCCGGATGCTCACAGGCGATGCCCGCGCAGTGGCGGAGTCGGTCTCCCGCCAGCTTGGAATTGAACAGTTCGAAGCGGAAGTTTTGCCGGGCGACAAATCGAAGATGGTGAAAGACCTTCAGGAGCGCGGCCGAGTCGTGGCCATGGCGGGCGACGGCATCAACGACGCTCCCGCTCTGGCGCAAGCCGACGTCGGCATTGCCATGGGAACTGGAACCGATGTCGCGATTGAAAGCGCGGGAATTACTCTGGTTAAAGGCGATTTGGCCGGTATTGTCCGCGCGCGAAAGCTCAGCCGGGCGGCGATGAGGAATATCCGCCAGAATCTTTTCTTCGCATTCATCTACAATACCATCGGAGTGCCGATTGCAGCGGGAGCGCTTTATCCGTTCTTTGGGATCCTCCTGAGCCCCATTCTCGCAGCAGCGGCCATGAGCTTCAGCTCAGTCTCGGTGATCACCAATTCATTGCGGCTGAAAAATGTGAAGCTCTAGGTGTCAACCTGATCGCTTGCAATTGCCTGCATCCCCCTCCTCGAGATCCTAAAGAGTTTCACCTATGTGCCGATAAGGCTGAAGGGACATACTTGTTCTGCCGAGGAGGCGATTATGGCTCTAGTTACTTGGGACCAGTCCTACAGCGTAAAAGTCGCGCGCTGTGACAACGACCACAAGAAACTTTTTACTCTCATGAACACTTTGCACGATGCCATGGCGCAAGGAAAAGGAGCGGACGTGGTGCAGCAGACGGTGCAGGAACTGCTCGAATACACAAGAGTCCACTTTTCAGCCGAAGAGGCGCTGATGCAGAAGGCTGGGTACGCCGAGCTGGCGACGCATCGGGCACAACACCAGGAATTCGTGAGGAAGGTTGAGCAATTTCAAAAGGATCTGGAAGTGAGCAAGACCGGAAAGGCTGTCGCGGTGCTGGGCTTTCTTAAAGGACTGGCTGAGCAAGCACATCAAGCAAACCGACCAGAAATATTCAGCCCAATTAAATGCCCAGGGGATCTCCTAGCCCCCCTGAGCGCTCGTCCGGAATTACGGAGTCCGTACCCGTTTTGCCACGTCCGGGCCGAGACGGCGGAAATCCCCGACGTCCCAGGTATAGATCACGTCCGCGCCGGCTTTGAGGGCACAACGTGCGATTAGAGCGTCATAGACCGTGCCGCCCACAATGCCAGATTCGCTGAATGACTTGAGGACCGACCAGTATTCGCTCCCCTGCAACGTGATGAATGAAAGTTGAGTTTCGATGGCTTCCAGAAAAACCATAGCTTCCCCCGCGGTTACGCGCTGCCGCGGAGGCATCCGCGTGAGAGTGGAGAAAACCTCGGCCAGCGTGTGAACAGCACATGCGGACGTACGTTTACCGGCAGCCGAGAAAGCCGCGAAGCTGCGCTCGTGGTGTTCATGATCGTCCACGAACACTGGAACTAACACGGAACTGTCAAAAAAATACTTCACCGGTGTTTCCCGAGAAACCGCTCCTCGCGCTCCTGGCGAACTTTACGCAATGTGTCTCTAACATCAGCCGCAGAAACCGGAGATCCGGTGTGTAGCACCCAAATCCCCCGTTTCTTATACAACCGGGGTTTTGCCCGCGCCGGCCTCAGCACAATGCAATCGTCAGAAAGCTCCATCTCTAACACGTCCCCCGGCGAGAGCTGGAGCTCGTCCCGCACCGGTTTGGGCAACACGATGCGGCCGGCTTTGTCCATATTTACCGTGGTATTCATAATGGTATTGTACCATCCTATATGCCATTTTAAAATGCCATCTGTCTATGTTTTCAGCCCCAAGCGCATCGGAGGTCAACTGAATGTTGCCTGCACATCTGCCGGTACTCGGCGAAATTGTTTTGCGAACAGCCGCCATCTATATGGTGGTCCTGCTGGGAGTCAGGCTGAGCGGCAAACGCGAAGTCGGGCAAATGACACCATTTGATCTAACCTTGCTGCTGCTCATCAGCAACTCGGTACAAAATGCGATGACCGGCCCGGATACGTCAGTCATGGGCGGAGTGGCCGCTGCGTTGACTCTCTTGCTGATGAATTACTTCGTTGCCGAGCTTTCCGGCACTAATCGGCGCTTTCGAAAAATCGTTGAGGGCCAGCCCACGCTGCTGGTGCATGATGGCCAGCTCATTACCGCTCATCTAGCCAAGGAACGGGTCAGCATGGATGAACTGGAGCGGGCATTGCGCGAACATGGGATCAATACCTACCACGATGTTGCGCTCGCGGTGCTCGAAGTGGACGGCTCAATCAGCTGCTTGAAATACGATGAACTGAGTCCCGGCGAACACAATCATCCGGTGCGAAGGAAATATTTTCAGAAACACTAAACGCTGATGAGATCCCAACCCGCGAGAGTTGTGACCAGCACAGTTCGCAAAGGCCGCCGGGGACGCCACTAAAGCGCAGATTACTTGGTCATCACGATAGGCAGCTCATCGTAGGGAGTGATGGAGACGGAGAGGGACTTGCGTGCGGCGAATACGTCCGCCTTCACAGGAAAGGTCACTATGATCGTCCCAGAGATTTTGCTCATTGCGTTTACCTGGGTTTCCGCCGTCAGGAAGTTCAAGGCATGTTGTTTGAGTTCAGGGACAGCCTGCAAATATCGTTGAGCGTCGACCGCCGGGGCAGCATCGTCGGTCTGCTTGCTACCGCCGGCATCGGCGGTGACCTGAATGGCTTTGATCCAAATAGGCTTCTCTTCATTGTTGCGTATTGAAACATTCACCGCTGCCATGACCATTTCCTGACCGGGCAGTTGGACAGCAACAACGTCGTCGATTGATCCGGCATTGACTGTGTGCGCGCGATGGGTGAGCACATAAGCGGCCACGATCACAGCAACCACCGCAACGCATATCAGCAGGATTCCGGCGGGCGGAAGATTCTTGCGCGCAGTCCCATATTCTTCGCTGATATCGAAATCGCTCGGTTGATCGGGTGGAACGGGCGGCGGAACTGGAGGAGTGACGGTCGGATCTGACATGGCTGCCCTCCTAACGAGGAAATTGTACTGCGCGGAAGGCGGCCCGTCATGTGGGCCAGTCGTGCTTCATAGCACCGGCAAACTTCTCTACCGGAAGGGTATTCAGAACGTCTCTTGACATGAGCCAGGCACGGCGTGCCTGCAGGACACCGAAGTGAATCTTTTCCATGTGCGATGTGTGGTGCGAATCGGTGTTGATGACGATTTTGACGCCGTGCTGCTTTGCCATGCGCAGGTGGCGGTCGCAGAGATCCAACCGGTCGGGATAAGCGTTTAATTCCATCGCAACTTTGTGCTGAGCGGCGGCGCGGAGGACTGCGTCCATGTCGTACGGATAAGCATCGCGGCGAAGCAGAAGCCGCCCTGTGGGATGCCCGATCAGCGAAACGTTGGGATTCGAGACGGCTTTTAAGAGCCGCTCAGTCATCTCTTGCTCGGTCTGATTGAAATGGGAGTGCACGCTGGCGATGACAAGATCCATCTGATCGAGCACTGAGTCCGAAAGATCGAGAGAGCCATCGCCGAGAATATCCACTTCGATTCCGGCAAAGATGCGAATTCCCTCAATGCTCTGGTTGGCGGCTCGAATTCGCTGAATGTGCTCGACGGCGCGCTTATCGTCGAGGCCGTTGGCGAAAGCCAGGTTCTTGGAGTGATCGGTGATGGCCATGTACTTGTAGCCGCGTTCGCGCGCAGCTTCGGCCATTTCCTGAATGGTGTTGCGGCCGTCGGTTTCGATGGTGTGCATATGTACGTCGCCCTGCAGATCTTGTTGCACGATCAAGTTCGGGAGGTCGTGCTTCTCGGCAGCATCAATTTCGCCTAAGTTCTCCCGCAGCTCAGGAGGAATGTAGTCGAGCTTGAGCGCCGAATAAATTTCCTCTTCGGATTTCGAGGCAACGATTTGTTGATCGTCTACACGGGCCAGGCTGTACTCATTGAGGGTGTAGCCCATTTTCAGGGCGCGCTGGCGCAAGGCGACATTGTGAGCTTTTGAGCCGGTGAAGTACTGCATGGCCGCGCCGAAGGATTCTGGCGGAAGAAAGCGCACGTCGACTTGCATTCCGCCGCGCAAACGGAAGCTAACTTTGTTCTCTCCGCGGGCCAGGATCTCCATTAGCCCGGGCAACTTGATGATGTGATCGATGAGCTTCTGCCGTTCTTGATCGTCACAGCAGGCGGGGCCGGTCATCAGAATGTCGAGATCGCCCACGGTATCGCGGCCGCGGCGCAGCGATCCGGCGGGTGTGGCTTTCTCCACGCCGGGATAATTTCGCAAGTGCTCGATAATTTTCTCCGCCTGCACTCCGGCGGCATCGAGCAGAAAGCGTCCTGCGATCCGGCGATAATCTTCAATGGCCTTCAGCAGCTTGGCTTCGTGCTTCTCGCCCATGCGAGGAAGAACGCGGATTTTGCCTTCGCGCGCCAGCTTTTCTACGCCTTCAAGATCACAGACCTGGTAAGCACTCCAGATGAGAGCGATGGTTTTCGGGCCGAGGCCCTGAACTTTCAAGAGTTGCAGCATAGAGGGGCGATATTTGTTGAGCAGCTCGGCATGAAGTGTAAGCCGGCCCTCGCCTAACATTTGCTGCAGGTTGTTAAGCATTCCCTTGCCGATGCCGGGGATGGCGAGCACTTCTTTGGGATTCCCCATCAGATCAGAGATCTGTTGTGGAAGAGCTTCTATGGCCTCTGCGGCATTGCGATAGGAGCGGATGCGAAACGAATCCCCGCCATCGACCTCAAGCAGGTCCGCAGTTTCGTAAAGAATTCCGGCGATGGACTTGTTGTCCAAACAAGAAGATTAAAACAAGTGGCTGAAAGAGATAAAGACTTCCCTCGCCGCAAGAGACTCCCCTCCCAAGCGTGGGGTGTAGCGCCGGTTGTCGGGAGAACTATTGAGCCTTGTTTACGTTGGCTGCCTGCGGCCCTTTCTGGCCTTGCACGATCTCGAACTCTACGGTATCGCCTTCCTGCAGGCTCTTGTAGCCTTCGGCAGAGATGGCGCTGTAATGGACGAACACGTCTGGCCCGTCGTCCCGTCCAATAAAGCCGTAACCTTTTGCGTTATTGAACCATTTCACGGTACCTTTCAAACGATCCACGTACGCCCCCTGAAAAGTGTAGAGAACTAAACACTTTCCAAATTTGCTGCCATTTTGCGTCCGGTGACCGCCGCTGTCAAGACGGGGAAGAACCTATATTTGAAGGGAAATACTTACTTTGACCTTGGCCGGCGCGACCGGTTTTGATGGTCCAGCCAGAGCACACCCGCAATGGTCTTGGCGTCTTGAATGGTCTGGTTGATTACCATGGCGACGGCTCGAGCGAGCGGAACAAGTTTCATTTCAATGACTTCGTCGTCCTCGGGGTGGGCGGTTCCGAGCGTAAGGTTTCGAGCAAGATAGATCGACATGGTCTCAGCAACGAAGCCGGGGCTCGCCCAAAACCTTAGTACACGCTTCCAGTTCCGGGCTGAGTAGCCGGTCTCTTCCAGCAGTTCACGTTTGGCTGCTTTGAGCTCGTTCTCGCCTTCATCAATGCGTCCGGCAGGAAGTTCGTAAAGGAAACTTGCTGCAGCGTGCCGATATTGCTTTTCGAGAAGCACGCGGGGGCTGCCAGTGCTTTCGTCGACGGCAAGGATAACCACGGATCCCGAATGGCGAACCACATCGCGCCGCACGCGCACACCAGTGGGTTCGAGAACTTGGTCGGTTGTTACCCAGAACACCGGCCCGCGATAGGCTTCTTTCGAGGAGATGACGCGAGCTTTCTTAGCCGAGGGCGATTTGCGTAACGACGATTTACCTGATGACGATTTAGGCATGAAAACAATATAAGGGAGCGGCCATACGAGAGGGTGGAGCCGAATCTACCGCGCGATCAATTTTTAGAAGCCGGCGGTCTGAGACTGAATTCGCCAGCCGGTGTGGAACGAAATGAAATCCACAAACTGCCGCAGTTCCTTTTCACCTCTCTCAATCAGGAAATGTGATTTACCGTTCACAACCGCATACAGACGATAATAAGGGCGGCCGAACTTGGTGAAACGGACAACAATTTTGAGTTCCGCATTCTGATAGCGCCAAGTGAAGCCCCATTTGCGAAAACCGATCCGGTGTACGAGGCAGTTCGTTTCAAGATGCCAGACTTCATCTGCAAACGCGCACCACAGCGCGAAGCAAGTCAGCAACGCGGCAAGTCCCAGCCAAAGGGCCAAGCTCTCTCGAGAGAGAACGTTCGACTGAGCCAAGGTTTTCCAGCCAACAAAAATTGCCAGAGCGGCGGCCCCCATCACCAAATAGCCGCGTCCCGTAGACTGCACGCGGAGATCCACGCCAGGGCCGGCCGATTCATTCACTGTCCACCCTGAGGGCGGGTTCCGTGTTTCAGTGCTAGACATGCGATCGCTCAACACTCACAGATATTCGTATTCGCAGCGCGGCGAAAGACCAAATAGTACATCAGAAGTTCAAGGTCTTTGCCACGGGATGAGAAACTCCCCGCAGTGGGAAACGCACAGGTCGGGCGAGAATGCGTTCAGTTCCGCAAGGCTGAACGTCCCGCTGGCGACGGCGATGATGGAAGCGCCCACTTCCCTTGCGGCTTTGATGTCGGAGGGTGTGTCCCCAATGAAGCAGCTTCGGGCGTGGGGACCAAGCTGTTGCGCGATGTGATCGAGAGCGTTTCGAAAAATTCCTGCCCGCGTTTCGCAATGGTCGCTGAAGAAGCCGAAAGAAAAATACTCGCGCAGACCGGCAGCTTCGATCTTGTGCCAGCCGACGGTTTCCAGATTTCCTGAAGCGACGCCCAGGAGTTTGCCAGCTCCCTTAAGAGCCCGTAGCATTTCGGGAATTCCGGGGCAGACGTTGGGTGCGATTTGTTTGTGGTGGACCTCTACTTCGTGACAGACCAGCTCGAGCGCTTTGGGAAGCTGGACTTCGAAGGCGTCGTCGCTAATACCCTCACGGGCGAGAGCTGCCCGCAAGATAGAAAGATCGGTCATGCCGTGGTACTGAATGCCTTCGATGGTTGCATCGACTCCGTAAGCCTCAAGCATGGCCTGATGCAGCGCGTTCCAGTGCACCAGGTCTTTGGTCACGAGCAGGGTGCCGTCGATGTCGAAGACGTAGGCCTCAGCCGGACAAAGAATGGGATCAGCCATAGGCGATATAAATCTGCAACTGCGGACGTTTTCAGTCTTAGCAGTCTGACACAAGCGGGAAGCGCACGAGTTTACTCATGCAAGGAATCGAAGGCCACAAATTACGTGAGCATTACTCTTTCGATCGAGCGCGCCTTGCCGGTGGATTCGTCGGCATCCACCACCACGGCACATAACCTCGCGTCCCCGGTTGCCGGCTCAAAACGTACGGGCATATTGTTCAAGAAACGGCCGATGATGAGCTCTTTTTTGACGCCGATGACGCCTTCATAGGGCCCGGTCATGCCGACATCGGTGATGTAAGCAGTTCCGCCTGGCAGCACGCGCTCATCCGCAGTCGGCACATGGGTATGAGTTCCGATCAAGGCAGTCACGCGCCCATCAAGATACCAGCCCATGGCAACTTTCTCCGACGTCGCTTCCGCATGCAAGTCCACGAAAATGATTTTCTCGGTGATTTTGCTCAAGAGCTCGTCGGCTGTGCGAAATGGATCATCGTTCGAGGCCATGAACACGCGCCCCTGAAGATTAAGAACCGCGTACGGGACATCGTTCTTACGTCCTTGATAGACGCCGGTGCCCGGCAGGTCCTTCGCGTAATTTGCGGGTCGCAAGACGCGGCGCGCTGGGCTGTGTGCGTTGCCGTCGGCGGAGGCGAAATAATCTATGATTTCGCGCTTGTCCCACACGTGATTGCCGGTGGTCAGCACATCGATGCCAAGATCGAAGAGATCCTCGGCAAGAGCAGGGGTGATGCCGAATCCGGCGGCCGCATTTTCACCATTGGCGAGGACCAGATCGATACGGTGATCGCGGACTAAATCCTTCAGCTTGTCGCGGACAATGGTGCGGCCCGGACGGCCAAAGATGTCGCCAATAAAGAGGATACGCACTCGATTTTGATGGTACCACGCGATTTTTTCGAGCGTTCTGCGCGACCGAAGAACATTGCCGAACTCTCGATGAAGGCGGAAAACCCCTGGACAGCGCTTCTGACGCGGGTGTATAAGATTCCTGTCTGCGGCTCGGATGGTGAAGCCGGACGCACCCTGCCTTGGATATTCTTCACCGCCGCCCCTTTGATCATCTTCAAACCCGAGGTGGGGCATGGACGAACGCGAAATCGCAAATCACGTTTTGGCAGTTGTGGACCAAGCGGCCTACAAGAATTCTGCGGCCCGGATTTTGGGCGTGCACCTGGAAGTTGGCGGGCGGCGAGTTTTCGATCCCGACCGACTGCGGCATGTTTTTTCCGAGGTGACGCGCGGCACGGTCGCGGAAGGCGCGCAACTTTTTGTTAAGGTCCTGCCGGTGCGTCATCACTGCCGGAACTGCGGCCACAATTTCGAAGCCAGCCGCTCGGAGTCGCCTTGTCCGCAGTGCAACAATCCCCATACCGAACTGGTCGGTGGAGAGGAACTGCGTCTGCTCGAGATGGAGATGGACGACGTGGCGTAATGGTTATGCTGGGATCCCGCCTTCTCCAGGCGGGAAGGTGGGACCCGCGAAAGGAGATGCCTATGGCAACAGCGCGAGTTCCGATTCCATTCAAATCTGAAACCCAGGAAGACCTTAACCCATTCCGCATTGCAATGCGTCAGTTCGATACGGCGGCTGAAAAATGCAACCTTGATCCCGGAATGCGTGAGGTGCTTCGCCGTCCACGGCGGGCGCTTTCGCTTTCGTTGCCGGTAAAGATGGATGACGGAAGCATTCGGGTGTTTGAAGGCTTCCGGGTGCAACACAATTCTGCGCGGGGCCCGTGTAAGGGCGGCATCCGCTACCATCCAGGGGTAACGTTCGATGAAGTCAAGGCGCTGGCTTCGTGGATGACCTGGAAATGCGCCACCGTAAACATTCCATTTGGAGGTGCGAAAGGCGGCATTGTTTGTGATCCGCACCGTCTCTCGCACAATGAACTCGAGCGCCTGACCCGGCGCTATGCATACGAAATCATGCCAATCATCGGGCCTGATAAAGATATTCCCGCGCCCGATGTTTATACCGACTCACAAACCATGGCATGGATCATGGATACCTACAGCATGGCCCACGGCAGCAACGCACCCGGCGTTGTAACCGGAAAGCCGACCTATCTTGGCGGGTCATTCGGTCGCAACGAAGCCACAGCGCGTGGCTGCATGTTCTGCATACGGGCAGCATGCGAGGTTCTAGGCATTGCGCTCGATCGCTCGACGGTTGCCATTCAGGGATTCGGCAATGCGGGCAGCATTGCTGCGGATTTACTCGCACGTCAAGGAGCGACCATCGTCGCGGTCAGCGATTCGCACGGCGGAATCCACAATAGCGCAGGCCTCAATGTCGCCGAACTTCTTGCGCATAAGCAAACAACCGGCAGCGTGGTGGGATTTCCAAACACCAAACCAATTCCAAGCGAAGCGGTTCTAGGACTCGAATGCGACATTCTGGTTCCGGCTGCGCTTGAGAACCAAATCACGCTGGAAAGCGTCGACATGGTGAAAGCGCGGATCGTAGCCGAAGCCGCAAATGGGCCGACGACGCCGGATGCCGACGACGTCATGTACAAGAAAGGAATCATGGTGATTCCGGATGTGCTGGCGAATGCTGGAGGCGTGACGGTTTCCTATTTCGAGTGGGTGCAAGACTTGCAAGAGTTGTTCTGGGACGAGGATGACGTAAACCGCCGGCTGGAAAAGGTCATGGTCAGAGCGTTCTCGGACGTGCTGGCGACGGCCAGGAAATACAACGTTGCAATGCGTACCGGCGCTTACATCCTGGCCATCGACCGGGTGGCGAAAGCCATGTTCACTCGGGGCATTTGGCCGTAAGACAAACCAGATCATCGTGAGAAGAAAGGCCGCTGTTAAAGCGGCCTTTTTGTTTCATGTACACGGTAAAGACTACTTTCTAAACAGCCAAGACTGCAAAGACGTTGGCCCGCTGCTTGTTTTCCACAATATGTACTGATTACGACCCTATACCGAACGTGATCTAATTTGATTACCACGGTAACCGGCTGCTGTTCCAAAGTTGAAGGGTTCCGAAACGGGATCACGTAAGATCCTCACTGACACTCCCCACAGATCGATTTCCAGAACAATTCTTTGACCCGGAGATGTGCATGAAAACCATACACAGCACTGCGCTGGTGCTAGTCCTGTCGATGCTGACCGCTTGCGGCTCGAACGGCGGAGGCTCCCAGACGCAGAGCTCTAACCCGACCGCAACTGTTTCCTCTATCCAGGTTTCGCCGACTTCAACGTCAATCGGACTGGGCGCGAACCAGCAGTTCACCGCCACCGGTCATCTTTCTGACGGGACAACGAAGGACATGACGGGGTCCGTGCAGTGGGGATCGTCTGATTCGAACATTGCCGGCGTCAGCGCCGCGGGTATCGCGACCGGCTCAGCTTCGGGGTCAGTAACCATTACAGCTCAAAGCGGCTCAATGACGTCATCGGCAACCTTGACGGTGAGCGCGGCAGCGGCAAACTTGAGTGCGATCGTAATCTCGCCCGCAGCTTCCTCGATCGGCGTCAATACCAGCCAGCAGTTTACGGCGATAGGTAATTACAGTGACGGAAGCAGCGCTGATTTGACGACGCTGGTGACCTGGAGTTCATCTTCTACGGCCGTAGCAACTATCACCGCCGCTGGTATGGCCAGCGCACTTACTTCGGGTTCGACCAACATCTCGGCCAGCTTCGCAGGCGTTTCGCAGTCAACCACACTCACGGTAACGGCGCCGACGATTGTCTCAATTGCGGTAACTCCGGTTGGGTTAACTCTTGGCATTGGCATCAACCAGCAGTTTGTGGCGACCGCAACCTACAGCGACGGTTCGAGCGCTGATCTAAGCAATGGGGTTACGTGGACATCGTCTTCTCCCTCAGTGGCAACGATCGTGAACTCTGGATTGGCTACAACGGTGGCGGCAGGACAAACCACCATCACTGCGACTCTTGGGGCACTCACCGATACTTCTGTGTTGACTGTGGTTGCCGCACACTTGACCTCGATCACAGTGAGTCCGGCTACACCTTCGATCGCCGCGGGCACCGAACTGCAATTCAGCGCAGTCGGCAATTTCGATGACGGCAGCACACAGCTGCTGCCCTCGGTGACGTGGACTTCATCGTCCAATTCAGTCGCCAGCATCAACCCCGCCACAGGACTCGTAGCCGCCGTAGGGACAGGCACGGCCACAATTACCGCGACATCAGGATCGGTAAGTGGGACGGCTTCACTCACGGTAACGGCAGCAACCCTGGTTTCGATCGCCGTCAATCCATCCAACTCAAGTATGGCTGTGGGGACGACCAAACAGTTCACCGCCATCGGCACTTTCAGCGATTCCAGCACGCAAGATGTAACCGGTACGGTGTTCTGGACTTCCTCTTCAGCCGCGGCTGCAACCATCAATGCTCAGGGTCTGGCAACCAGCGTGGCGAACGGCAGCACAACCATCAGCGCATTGTTTGGATCGGTAAGCGGCTCGACTACGCTCACGGTGACGACAGCCCACCTGGTGTCAATCACGGTGAGTCCGGCGACCCCACGCATCGCCAAGGGAACTACGATTAAGTTCACAGCCACCGGCACGTTCAGCGACGGCAGCGTCGCCACGAACCTGGCCGACGTGTCGTGGAGGTCGTCGAAGCCGAACCTTGCGTCGATTCGCTCCACTGGCATTGCGCACGGCAAGAAGGGCGGCACCGTCACAATCACGGCGACCGCATCGGGCATAAGTGGCAACACAACTCTCACCATCGGAACCGGGACGCTGGTATCACTGGCGCTCACGCCGGTAGCACCTACAGCTGCAGCCGGAACTGCGCAGCTGTTCGTCGCTACAGGGACGTTCAGTGATGGCAGCACTCAAGACATAACCCTCAACAGCCACTGGAGTTCGTCTTCGGCTCCGGTTGCGACGATCGCAAACGCACCGAGCGTTGCAGGACAGGCGAATTGCATTGCCGCCGGGACCGCGACCATCGGAGCGAATTCCGGAGGCATTACCGGATCGGCGGTGCTGACCGTGCAGTAAGGATTTGGTGATCCGCGAACGCCCCATTTCTCGAGATTTTGCGCGAGAGTGGGGCGTTTGCTGTTTGCCGGGTTTCAAGACATAGCAATCAGGTAATCGTGTTGAGGAAGGATATAAGGCGTGAGGAAGACGAGGAACCGTGGTCAGCCTGCTTCCGGCCAGCTCGCCGGAAAAGCTGGCGACCCCGGAGGGAGTCGAACCCCCAACCCTCAGATCCGAAGTCTGATGCTCTATCCAGTTGAGCTACGGGGCCGCAGTCCCAAGGGTAGCAGAATTTAGAGGCGCGGCACTGACCAGCTTGGCTTGCCTCGCCAGCTGCGAAGGCCGTCCCGCGAGACGCGAGCATAATTTTCGATATAATCAGAAAACATCCGCGTCGCGCCCTTAGCTCAGTTGGATAGAGCGTCTGGCTACGAACCAGAAGGTCGGGAGTTCGAATCTCTCAGGGCGCACCATCTTACAATTAGGAAATCAAGCGCGAGGTACACCGTTAGTTCTCCGTCCCGGGCGCCGGTCATGACCCTGAAGAGCCCGGCGGCTTAGCCGACGCCGGCCTGACTTTCGTGGCTCCGTAAAATGTGAGGGGTACTGGACGTTACTCAGGAGTGTTGCGAGCAGCCGAGTGGTGGCTGTTACGGGAATCGCGTTCAGTGACTGGTCAGAATTGACCAGCTTGCTGTCGAGTCGCGGCGCATTATGTGAGTATGAAAGTCAGCGAGAAACAGGCGCTATCGGTTCGCTGCCCTACGTGCGGGTCTAGGCCGGGAGAGAAATGTGAGCTTAGCACCGGCTTGCCGCGTACCGATCCCCATCGAGATCGCCGCCTGGCGGCTTCGGATAAGTAGACTCTCTCCGCAGAGTGAGAGACTATGCCTCGGCACAAGCTGAGCTGAAAATACAGCACGCTGAGAATGATTGAGTATCCTCCGCTGCGTCAGCGCAGCACTTAGTTTTTGCAATGCGATGAGGTGGCTCGCCGGCGCAGCCGGCAAGAGCGAACCTCCTCAATTGCGGGATGCGTAATTCCCACGTTTGCGGGCCTCAGATCGTTCACGTCCATTCAAGATCACGAGGACACAGCCCACGAGGAACATCGCGGTTACGATTGCTGCGAGATACCAGTCAGCCTGTACCGTCAAAGCGCCTCCTGCATGTTCTTGCGTCGGACTGAACTGCATGTATCCGAACTGCATTTAACGGATGCGCTCAACCTCTGGCCCAACCGCTGTCACCCTGGGACACGCGTCGCGCCTCAGCGCCATCCAATCGGCCGCCTTGTTGGATATGGCGCGAATGCGCCAAAACAGTCCCATACGGTACGCCCAGAAAACGCTTAGCGACAATTCCCGTCACCTCCAGGCCATTAAAGTGTTGCCGCTTTACCTTCGCTAGAATGCGCGTCATTGCATTCTGGAGGTTCCGCACTCCAAGCGTGCCAAAGAACACCACCTTGATTTCAGCCGCCATGAAAAAGAAGTTCCAGCCCGCCGCACGAATCTTGCGGTCAAGCGCAAAGCCGTCTAGCAGTTTGACCACGCTCCAGCTTCCTGAGCATGTCTCGCACTCCAGGCCCAGCAACCGCGTCATTAATGGCGCATCGTCGATCAGAACTGTCCCCACTTGAATAGTTGGCGGCATAATTCCTCGCTTAGAGAATTGGCTGCGCAATTACGATCGAGCCAACGTGCTCATTACGAATAGCACCAATGACATGAGCACCAGCGTGCCAAAGGCCAAAAGCACGACTTCGCTGAGCAGGTCGGGTTTCATTAACTCTTCAGGATGCATATCGGTTCCCCTTGTGGGAACGGTTCGCGAACACCTTGTCCGGCTAAACACCTGGCCCAAGAGGCAGGTAGGCCGTCTGGTTTGGCGGAAAACTGCTCTCTTGAGCCGTCTTAAACATTCGGTCACTTCCCTAAGAAATACTGTGCAGAATCGCTCACTTCCGGCGCGCGAGAGTATCACCCTTGGACCCGAAACGATTGAGTCGAACCAACGCTACTTTGGGGCTAGAATCAAGGAAGATGAGTCCTGTGGCGGTTGCCAAGAAAACCCGTACGTTCGATCCCGAGGCGCTGCTTGACACCGTAGGCGAGGGTCGGAAGGCCATGCGCTTTCCGAAGAAGCAGACCATCTTTGCACAAGGAGACGCCGCCGATGCTGTCTTCTATCTTCAGAGCGGAAAGGTGAAACTCGCGGTTGTCTCCAAGACTGGCAAAGAAGCGACAATCGGAATATTGAGTGAGAAAAGCTTCTTTGGAGAAGGTTCGCTTGCCGGCCAGGCTCTACGCATGGGCACGGCAACTGCAATGACCGATTGCTCGGTCATGCGAATTGAAAAGAAAGCCATGATGGATGCCCTTCACCGGGAACAGACACTTTCCGACATGTTCGTGGCCTATTTGCTGGCCCGCAATATCCGCTATGAAGAGGACCTGGTTGACCAACTCTTCAATTCCAGCGAAAAGCGTCTGGCGCGCGTTCTCCTCATGCTGGCGCATTTTGGCAAGGAGGGAGTTCCTGAAACCGTAGTCCCCAGGATCAGTCAGGAGACTCTTGCGGAGATGGTCGGCACCACCCGTTCCCGGGTCAGTTTTTTCATGAACCGGTTCAGGAAGCTGGGATTCATCAACTACGCCGGAGGCGAAGATGGTGGCCTACAGGTCCACAGCTCCCTGCTCAATGTAGTTCTGCACGATTGAGCGCACCCGCGAACGCGAGTGTAAATCTTGGGCTCCTGCCCGTAACCCGCTACTCCGTTGCGTCGGTATTTTTGGGCGGGTCGGTGCGCCACACGTACAGATACTTCTCGTCGCTCGACGTTACCACAGGAGTATTCCTCTCGCGGGTCACGCGGTTCAGAGCGGAGCGAAGGTTCTGCATCTTCTCGCCGTTCAGACTGCTCAACGGAATCCTAACCGCTTGCTGCGCGTTCAGCTTTGTAAGGTCTGCCAGAATGTCGGTCACTGCCTTCCGGTGTTTTCCTTTACGACCCTGCGGAACGTCGACGCGATTCACCGGCGTATAGTGGGTGTCGTTTTTGTGAGACACCAGGGTTGGCCGAAGCGCTCCAAAAGCGGCCGATGGTTCGCGATCCCTGGAACTCGCGAAAGTGCACGACTATGACTCCCATTGCAGTGACTAAAAAAGCACGAGAATTCGATCCCAACATTTTTCTCGCTACCATTGGCGACGGCAGGAAGATGGTGCTGGTGTCGAGAAAGAAAACCGTCTTTGTACAAGGCGATGACGCAGACGCAGTCTTCTATATCCAAAAAGGCAAGGTGCGACTCACGGTCGTATCCAAAACCGGCAAGGAAGCGACCATCGGCATAGTGAACGAAGGGAATTTTTTTGGCGAGGGGTCCCTGGCGGGTCAGATCCTTCGTATGGGATCTGCGGCGGCCATGATAGATTGCGAGCTTCTGCGGATCGACAAAAGGGCGATGATGACTGCCCTTCATCGCGAACACGCCTTTTCCGACATGTTCGTGGCCTATTTGCTGGCGCGCAATATCCGTTATGAGGAGGACCTGGTTGACCAGTTGTTTAATTCGAGTGAGAAGAGACTGGCCCGTGTCCTGCTATTGCTGGCGCGTTTCGGCAAGGAGGGAGTTCCGGAAACCGTGGTACCTAAAATCAGTCAGGAAACACTGGCCGAGATGGTGGGCACCACTCGTTCGCGAGTCAGCTATTTCATGAACCGGTTCAGAAAATTGGGTTTCATCCACTACAACGGCGGACTGCAAGTCCACAGCTCGCTGCTCAATGTAGTTCTGCACGATTGAGCAGCGGGCATTAAACCGCTGACCGCTCTCCGATATCCACGAACCCTGGGGCTCGGCATCTAGTTCTGCACGATTGAATTTCCAAACGAGCCCGATCAGACTTTCGATCTTCTGCGCTTGCCGCTCTCAGGCACATTGCGAAATACGTGATAAACTATGATTTGAGGTGGTTACCACCTTCTCCTCTTTCAGGTTCCCTGAACTAAGTCAGCCCATCTGAAATTTTCTCTCCTTAGGTTCTCAGGAAAGCCGGTTCCCCCATGCCTTCGATTGAGATCCTGCACGAAGCCCGGCAACTCCATAATGTGAGTGACCGTCTTGACTCGCTGTCGGAACAACACCCCCTGGTTTCCGGGGCGCTTCTCGGCATCTCTGGAAGTGTTCGCAACACGGCAACTCTATTGGAAGTGCTGGTCGCGACGAAAATCGAGCCGTTCGCCGGGGTGGATCCAGCGAGTGCCTGATTTGCTGATCGCTGTGCTTGAAGCTGGGATTTGGAATATCAGCCCGAGAGCTAGTGGCGACCAACAAAACTGCGGCTTGGCCATTAGTCGACAATGAGCATTATTGAGCATTTTTCAAGCTGCGGAACGTTGCATTATGTGGTGGTGAAAACCCGGGAACTCACGCTGCAAGAGATATTTTCCGTGCCTTGGCTACTTCCAACGAGAAGGCAGCGTATCCGGATCTGCTCGTGGGTGTGCGGTTTTAGTTACGTGCTCTTGGCACGTGGGTGATCGGCGCAAATATGCAATGTAAATTCTCTGTCGCGCTGCAACTCGAAGTTGCGCATCATTTCGTCGAAAGATGTGCCGGTGAGCGCGCCAGGAGATTTGAATCGCCAGCCACATTCGGAGCAACCAAAACCCCGAAAGCGCTCTTTCTCAATCCACACCAGTTTTCGGCTCATAGCTTCCCGCGTCGCTGCGCCCCAACATCGTCTGACCGCATGCCTGGCACCCGCTTGCCGTCTGGGGACGAAGCATTCTCCTTTCAAAGCCGCGTACTGCCTGATGGCGCTAGAAATCTGTCATCAATTTGGGCGTGGCTAGAGACCCGTGAAGAGGTGGAGTTTACCTGCGCCAATTTGGACGGTCTGTCGGACGCCCTACATACGCGGAAGAACTTTTTTCGTTTGCCCGCGGTTGTTGGCTGTGTTTCTAGTTTCTAAGGACGGTTTGTGTGGAAGGCAAAGGCTTACAAACGGTGCAGTCTGGCGAGCGGACTAATGCTGATGGGAAACCAGTCAGCAATATAATTCTCCTGTCCACCTCCGATAGCGACTACAACTCACTTCGTCCGCATCTCGAATATGTCAGCTTGCCAAGCCATCTAGTTCTTCACGATGGGGGTGGAAAACTGGAATCTGCGTATTTCCCGAACCGAGGTTTGATTTCTCTTGTGGTGGTAATGAAAGATGGAAGGACCGCCGAAGCCGGCATAGTTGGCAATGAGGGTTTTACCGGAACACCAGCAGCGGTTGGCCTTAGCATCAGCCCGCTTCAATCGATAGTACAAATCACCGGGGATGGGTTTCGGGTAGAAGTCGGAGCGTTGCAAAGCACTTTGGAAACCACCCCACACCTGCAATTGATGTTGAGCCGCTATGCAATAGTTCAGGGAATGCAGGTTGCGCAAACGGCCGCGTGTAATCGCCTGCACGATATTAAGCAGCGCCTCGCACGGTGGTTGCTAATGACTCAGGACAGAGTGGATTCAGAGTCGCTGCCCATCACCCATGATTTTCTGGCAACCATGCTTGGGACAGACAGACCTAGCGTGAGCTTAACGGCCGGTATTTTGCAAAGGGAGCAACTCATCGAGTACACCCGGGGCGCAGTGAAGATTGTGAACCGCAACAAACTTGAGGACTCCGCCTGCGAGTGCTACGGGATCACCCAACAATACAATGGCCAGCTGGGATTGAAATAGGTCTACGAGTGAAGACTTGCACGGTGTTGGTTTACTGCTCGCTGCTCAATCGTGCAGAACTCAATCGAGCAGCGAGCTGTGGACTTGCAGTCCGCCGTTGAAATAAAGAAAACCCAATTTTCTGAACCGGTTCATGAAAAAGCTGGTAAATTCTCCCATTCAGAGTTCCTGAAGTCTGGTCAAAATTGCGCATGACTGTCCAAAATCCAGGAACCGCCGCGCCCGGCTAGAGACACGGGAATCGTCATCCGGCGGCCTGAAAATCCATCTCCCGCGGCTCAATTCGCAGTGAGGGAATTGGCAGTGCAACATTCGGCAGTTGCACGTGGACGATTTCATTCCTGATCGCATACATCACCAAGTCGACCGTGGAGTGAAGATTGAGCTTGACCATGATATTGCTGCGATGGGTTTCCGCGGTCTTCACGCTCATGCACAACAGCATGGCGATTTCCTTGGAAGTCTTGCCTTCAGTTACCAGCTGTACGACTTCGCGTTCCCGCAGAGACAGTCTGGGTGGCAGCGCTTGAATTGGCGCGGCACGATGCGGATGCAGATATCCATGCAGGATCAGGTTGGACACGCGCGAGCTGAAGCTGGACTTATTCTGCTGTATTTGCTCTATCGCGGCCACCAGTTCATCGGCCCGATCAGACTTGAAAACCCACCCGCGCACACCGGCTTCCAAGCAGTCCCGGACCACCTGCTCGGATTCCACGTTAGTAAGCACGAGTACTTTCTGGTCCGGATTGCGTCTCAGAATCTGGCGTGCCGCGTCGGCGCCGTTCAGGTTCGGCATGCAAATATCCAGGATGATGAGATCTGGCTTCAACTCCCTGCATTTGGCTAGGGCTTCGCGCCCATCTGCGGCCTCTCCGCAGACTTCCCAACCTCCGTGAGATCTGATCAGCGAACACACGCCCATCCGAAAGACCGGATGGTCATCAGCCAACAATATGCGAAACGTACCCATAGAAACCTCCTGGGAGAGAAAACCTACGGTTACAGCGTTACAGGATTATCAATCCAGAGTTGCTGAAGGTCTGTTCACAATTGCTCAGTCACTCAATGTGCTCGAGGTTCGAGTCGGTCTCGGTTTCCTACTAGTTGACCTGATTTTGTAACCTTGACGGATGCAGTTGGCGTCGCAACGCCCGCGGCGACAGAGTTCTCCTGCGGCTTCAGGAAAGCAGCTTTCCATGCTGCACGCTTTTCCGGAGAGTTCACCGAGCGGGAAAAATCAATGATGTAGGTGACTTCGTGAGGACAGTAGATGCACGGCGTTTTCAACACCTCGCCCCTAGGCTCGTGGTCCACAGTAACCGGAAAGGACCGCAAACATTGCGTGCAAGTTAGGAGTATGAAGGGTCTGCCGTTGTGGTCTTTGCCATTTCGCGGGATCCAGACCGGAGCGTTCTGTCCCTTATGGTCATTGGGCCCGCTGTGAATCAGGTTCGCAATAACCTCCAGGAGACCGGACGAACTCTCTTGTGCCTTAGCATAAAAAGCATCAGCTATGACCCCATTAGGAATTTCACTGGAATCATAGGCCCCGCTAGAGGCCACAACCAAGATCTCTGGGAATCGGCGTCGAACCACCGACAGTAGCTCGAATCCCGACATTTGCGGCATGTTGAGGTCGGAAAGTATGAGGTGAGGAACCTCCTGCTGCAGGCGTAGCAGCGCATCGAAGCCGTCGGCTGCAGTGGTGACCTCGTATCCTTGTTCACTAAGCAACTGGGAGATTGTCAGACGGACTGAAATGTCATCTTCCACGACCAGTATTCGCGTTTTAGATTTAGCGGGCATCGGATATGGTAGTTGTTAGACTTTTACGTTGCGACAGCTCGCTGCTCAATGTGGTTCTGAGCTATTGAGCGTCTCAAGGTACGCCCAGTAGATATTCCGCCCCAATACGGCTTCCGGTGTCCCAGAGAACCGGCGGAAAATCGCGTGTTCCGCCGGGCGTAGTTGCCTTGCTTTGCCTGTGGCCGCACGACAGGCAAATCGCCCCCACTTCTCTAATGTCAGTCTCCCTCGATATTTCATTCTCGCGTACCCCGGTCGAGCCTGAAATAACCGGCCCTTTGCATTGGTCACATGAATACGCAGATAGGTGAAGGTATTGTTTTCTCATAACGTCTTCTCTAAACCTCAAGACATCCGAACACAATCCTAGCTTCTGTTGTGTAGTGACATCTGCTCACTATTGCTCGGTTAAGCGGCCCCTCGGATCTTCGACCAAAACGCGAACCAAGACGCCGAACGGTGTTGTCACGAACGCGGACAAGCTTCAGCCACAGGGGAGATCGAGTAGCTGGTTAGCGCACCTGAACAAAGAGATCAACTTGTACAACACAGTGGCGAAAAGTGTGCAAATTTGAACAGCGTCGCTAAGGCAAACTAGCGATCATCGTAACTTGGGGAGAGCAGATATGTTCAATTACCCAGGACGTAAAACCATTCTTTGCATCGACGATGATGACGGCATGCTGGATTACCAAAGAGCTCTGCTCGAAAGACGTGGATATAAGGTACTCACCGCTGCTTCTGCACGACAGGGTCTACAGATTGCAGCCGCCTGCGCGATCGCCGCCGTTATCGTCGACTACCATATGCCGGAAATGAATGGGCACGAGGTCGCGACTGAAATAAAACGCCTCACGCCACAAGTGCCCATCGTCATGCTTTCCAGTGACGAAGAGATTCCAGACAACGCGCTGCAAGTCGTGGATGCCTTCGTCTCCAAGAACGATGCCCCCGGCCGCTTGTTGCCAGTGATCACTCGAATCTGCGGCGAAAACCCCTTCCAGTTCCGTGGGACCAGAACCGGCGCCTAAAAATTAGGCAGGGCATTCTGGATTGACAAGTAATGGTTTTGACTGCCCTTGCTCCCATGGGCCAGAGATTGAGCAATTTTGAACAGAATTCTGTTCCGGCATGCCAATAAATTAATGAGCCAAATGGGAACCAACAAAACTCTGCTCTGCATACACCGGGATCCGACTCAACTGAGGCTATTGCAGGAGAACGGATACGAGTTGGTAACCGCCACCAACCGGGACCACGGTTTATGCCTTTTTAAGTCGCGGCATGTGGACGCAATTGTGCTCGAATATCATCCTGGCATTGCGGCTGAGATCAAACAAGTCAGCCCAAAGCTTCCTATTGTCATGTGGGCTGACCATACCCGATTGCCTGACTGTGCTTTGAAGTCGGTTGATGCCCTTGTGTCCATATCTGACCCTCCTCACTTCGTGTGGGCGGCGGTTCACTTTGTGCTGAATGTCAAGCAATCCAGGCGTTATGAACGACTGGCGGGCACTCAAACGCGCTCACATTCACGTCGTCCCGTCAGCTCACGTGAAGGACCGGAACATTTGCAGGCCAAGATTTTTCGACCAGCCATCGACCCGCTTGACAATAAAGCTGCGTCTCTTTCTCCAAGAGTGTGGCGAAACATTCTGAAGGGGACTGTGCAAAGTTGACCGTTACGCTGGCTTGAGTGACTTGCCGCACTCCAGGCAGCAGGTCTTGCGGCGTGCAGTGATTAGTCCGCAAAACGGGCACATCCTTTGCGAGCCGAAATCCCGGTCTTCGCTCGTCCCCTGGAACTTCAAGCGGTCGATGATCGACACGAGTTTTCTGCCCAGTCGCTTGCGAAATCGACGAAGGTTGAATTCCATCTGTCCCTGGTTCTTTCTCCGAAGACGCGATCGTGCTGACAGCAGCGTCTTAAGTATGACGAGAATACCGGGCTCATTCTGTGCCGAATTGCTCACATAGGCGAAGCTTTCACAGTCCGGTCTGTGGTAACTCGATTCGCCTCGGCCTTCGAACTGGCATGAATGTGAGCAATTGAGACCAGCTAAGCCCTCCGGAGAGGTCCATCATAATAGTAGAGACGAGCATTTCTTCTCTCTCTTTCAGGTCCTCTGAACTAAGTCAGCCATCTGAAGTTTTCTCCTCTTAGTTCCGCTCTGAAAGGGACAACTCATGAAAAGAACAATGTCAGTGCTTATGATGGGCTTTATCGCCATTGTTGGAACCTCGGCGTGGGCGGGCTCAGCTCGTCACGATACCGATGCGCGCCTGCAATCGTCAGTCGATGTTCTACAGGCAATTATGGCGACTCCGGATAAAGGTATTCCGGAGGAAGTGCTCAGCAATGCAAAGTGCATTCTGGTGGTGCCCGACTTAATCAAGGGTGGGTTTATTTTTGGCGGCAAGCATGGCCGCGGCGTCGCCTCTTGCCGCACATCTGATGGCTGGAGCGCGCCGGCGTTCGTCTCAGTCGGCGGCGGCAGTTGGGGATTGCAGATCGGAATTGAAGGTGTAGACCTCGTCATGCTGGTCATGAACGACCAGGGTTTTCAGCATCTGCTCTCCAGCAAGTTCGAACTGACTGGTGAAGGATCAGTTGCGGCAGGTCCAGTTGGCCGTCATGCATCCGCTGGCACGGACTGGAAGATGAATACGGAGATGTTGACTTATTCTCGCTCCAAGGGCGCATTCGCCGGCTTGACTCTGGAAGGTGCGGTAATCGAACAGGACAACGATTCCACCCGCGCCATTTACGGCAAGCACATGATGTTCCGCAGCATTCTTTCGGGTAAGGCAGCAACCCCGAGAAGCGCGGATGCTTTCATCAAGGCCGTAACCGATGCCGGCCAACAAGCCCACATCGCGGAAGTTAACGAAGACAAGAAGTAAGCAGGCAGAAGGCTTAGCACGGCGCCGACCGGAATCCCCCTGGGTTTCGGTCGCGTATGTGTCTGTGGCCAAAAGGCGGCAACAATGAAAATCAGTTCAGGGATGTGGCGGTGTGCACAAGTCACGCTCCTGGTGCTCTGGCCCATTCTTCTCTGTGGTCAAAGCACCGATCGTGCTCAGAACCTGGATGACTGCAAGAACGGCTGGGAAAGCTGCGACCGCTCCAGTTTGAGCCAGTCGGAATCTGACCAGGTGGCTTTTGCCGAACACCGGCGCGATATTTCACGCTGCAGAGAGAGCTTCCAATCCTGCGATCGTTCGAAACTTACCTCACAGGAAGTGATAGCGCTGGCATTAGCGGATCACAAGCAGAATGTGAGGAACTGCAAGGACGACATCGGATCCTGCGACCATTCACGACTGACTCAATCTGAGGCGCGCGAAACGGCCGTTGCGGAACGGCAACGCAACCTGGAGTACTGCCAGAACGGGTTTAGCGACTGCGACCGATCTGCGCTGACGCAAGCTGAACTCGGCAAGGTCGAAATATCGCTGCGCCAGCGTAACCTCTCTGATTGCAGGGACAGTACCGGAGTATGTGATCGCTCCAGTCTAACTCCTTCCCAGGCACTCGATGTGCTCGCCGCAGAACATCAGAATAACTTGAGACATTGCGAGAACGGCTGGGGCCAGTGCGACCGCTCTAAGCTCACCACGACGGAAGCAACCAACGTTGCCGCAACTGAGCACCAGCGCAATGTTGCCGCCTGCGCGGCCGCCGAGGATACCTGTGACTATTCGACGCTCACCTCCGCCGAGGCCAAGTCCCTGGCAGAAGTCGAGCACAAACGCAATTACACGGCCTGCCTGCGCGGTTCAGGTTATTGCGATCCATCTCGATTGTCCGCGGATGAAACCTATTCCGTTCAGCGGAACGGTGAGGACCATAAATAAGACATATGACTCAACGAAAGTGTCCAGAGTGCGGGAGCGAGTTAGTTCAAGCGAGGCATCCTGATAACCAACCGGGAGCACCGTTCCAAGCCCGGCCCTCCACTTATTGGCGATGCAGTACTTGCGGAGGCGTGTTCACTGCAGAACAGGCCCGGGCAAAAAAACGCGCTAGACCGCTGGCAGGCGCAACCCAATAGGTACCCCTGAGAGGTTTTTTGCCACTGCAGGTTCAGAGAACGCTCAATCGAGGATGGATCCATTACTACGCTATCGGTCCAGCAGGACTGCCTTCTCAGCGTCCCCCCAAACCTTGACGTACTGCGCCTTGCCTACTATTCCTGGACCATTTGGGCCCATCTCGTAATAGACTTTTGCCCCCAACGGAAAGCGTTTCAATGCTTCGATCAAATCCTTAACGGTCCATTCGTCTGCCATTGTTCCTCCGTGAAAACCGCACCGCTGAAGTTGAGGGGCCTACGGTTGCGAGCCGATCATGGCGCAGGTTCACGCCCTGCCCGCGCCATCGGCGTCATCGTCTTTAACTGTTCCAACTGGATCAATACTTTTTGCCAATCGCCCGACTTATCTTTGGTATCGATTGAAACCGAAAGGTTGGAATAAAACTGCAAAACGTTATCGCGCAGCTCCGGAGAGGTGAGATCGAATTTGCGCTCCGTTAAGCTCGCCAGCAAGCCGGCGTAAGCTTGATCCGTGAGCGAGTATTCTGCTGCCTTGGTCGGCAGACCGCTGTCCAAATCGTAATTGGGTAGCGCAAGCGCGTCAGTGCGCACTTGCTCGAGGAACGCCCGGTACTGATCGACCGTCGTATTGATGCTCTTGATGTATAGATCTTCCGTTTGCGGAGTCGGGTTATTGAATGCCAGTCCTTTGAAGGGACCTACCTTCGGCATGTACCGCAATAAGGTTGATAAGACACGCGTGCCCACACCCGGCTTCACGTAGTCCTTGCCCCACTCCTTTTCGTAACCAGAACGCGAAAGCCTGTACAGGAACTTGCGTTTTGCGAAATTCGGAGTCTCTCGCATCAGGTCTTTCTTGTGGGTTTGCAGCGCGACCTGAGTCATTTGGGGAATCAGGCGGCTGATCGCGAAACGATACGATCCCACGGCCAAGTCTTCGTGGGTGAGCACTTCTTTCAATTCCACGCCATACACGACGGGGAAGACGCGCTCCAGCAGGGGCTTGGATACTTGAAACCCAATGAAATCATGATATTGCTGCGAGGCGTAGCGGTTTTTTGCGACCTGCACGGTGTCGAACCCGAATTCGGTTTTCAGATGCGCTGTCTTGTCGTCTGCATAACGCACTGATTTGCCAAACTTCGCTCGCAGCTTGGGATACTCGATCGCTACTGCCTGATTGACGGCTGGATGGCCGGCAATGTCCGACGCATAGTGCGACAGCGCGCCCAGCGCGAAGGCGTATTCATTGACATCCTGACTCTCGAGAAGCAGTTCGCGGACGAAGTCTCCACTGCGAACGTAATGCACCAGATTGCTGAAATCCCGGCTGCCGAACGGATAGTAGCCGAGATCCTGAATGACAGCACCGCCATAAGCGTAAGCGTGCGCCTCTTTGATCTGGTCGTCCGTAAGTCCGGGATATTTCTTGAGCAGCAGAGGGCGGATTTGGTCAGCCCACACCAGATCCACGATCTCCTCGTGAGTCAGAACGGAGTAGGCGGACAAACCGCCGCTGCTTATGAGGACGGCGAACGCAATCGCCAACGCGCGAAGAGAAAAGCGGCGCCAGCGTGGCACTGAGGCGGCCACCAACATTAGAATGACTCGCATAATTAGATCCTGCCAAGAAGCAGCAGAATGAGAACGATTAACAGGATCAGCCCCACTCCACCTGTCGGTGCATAGCCCCAGTTACGACTGTGCGACCATCTGGGTAGCGCCCCAAAAAGTGCTAAGACCAAAATCACGATTACTATGGTTCCAAGCATATTTCACTCCTTATCTTCATCTTGCCGAATTTTAGAGAACCCAATGGGCGCGGCCTCTTCCCGAAGCCGCACCCGGATGGAAACCTCTAGAACGAGATACTGATGGCAACTCCCGCGTTGGGATACCTGCGGTTGTACATGTAGTAGCCGTTGTCCACGTATGCGACATAGACATCGTCATTGTCGTACCAATTGTCGCCCCAATATTCGGGCCATGGGTCAAGAGTACTGATCCAGTAGCCGTTGTACCGGAAGCGGGGATATCCGCCTACCAGCCGAAATGGCAGGCCACCGATTCGGAAGCCATGTTCTGGCCCAAAGTATCCACGGTACCGGTCATCAGGAACGCGATAACCGTGGTAGCCGCCGCGCTGTTGCCACGAGCGGTGGTCGGAGTCCCAATGTTGTGAGCGATGCTCCTGCCACGCGCTCTGCTGAACGCGATGCTGCTCAGTGCGCTGCGGGCGGTCGTTGCTCCGTTGCTGCTGCGCGCGCTCTTGTCGATTGTTCCGATTGTTCTGGCTTTGTCGTTCCTGCTGCTGCGCATGTTGCTGCTGTCTGTTTTCGTCATTCCGCTGCTGTTGCTGCGCGTGTTCTTGCCGGTTGTTCTGGTCTTGCCTTTGTTGTTGGGCCCGCTGCTGCTGCGGCTTGTTCTGGTTCTGCCGCCGCTGCTGCTGCTGGGCCTGCTGCTGGTCTTGCCGCTCTTGTTGTGCATGTCGTGGCTGTTGCTGCGTGTGCTGCTGGGGCTGCTGTTGCTGAGCATGCTGCTGCTGTTGCTCGTGCTGTGGTTGCGGTCTGTTCTGCTCCTTGTTCTGCTCCTTTGCGGGATGGTCTTGCTTTCCGTCCTCGTGCTGAGCGTAAGCAGGAACAACGATTCCGAGCAGCAAAGACAGACCGGCGAGGCTGATGATTCTTCTTACTACTTTCATAAGGGTTACCTCCATTATTTATGGCTGGATCCAGCTATAAAACTCTCGTGCGGTGCAACCTCAAGCCAACACAGGCTCTTAGAGAAAGACTGGTTCAATTTCGTTTATAGGCGTTCCGACGGTTCCTTACTGGTCAAAAGTGCTCAATGAGCCAGCCGTGACCAATCGCTCACGAGGGAGCGGGAAGGCGGTCATTCGTCTTTAGGCCGCCAGGCGCTCGGTCACAAAAAAACGAGGGCCCAAGCGATTGGGCCCGCGCCAGTAAATGCCCCAATGTATCCGGGCTGTGCTGGATAGACTGTTATTCTGCGATGCTGAGTGTGATGTTGACACCCGGATACGCCGCATTGCACAGGTAATACACACCGTCAATTTCAACCACAAAGACGTCCTGCGTGTAAAGCCAATTGCCTGGCCACTGGTCAACGAATACGAAGGAATAGCCACCGTACTGGAAGCGGCGGTCCCGGCTGTAATCGGCCTGCCTCACGCGGAACGAGTGCTCCCGTCCGAAACTGGCTCGGAAACGTTCTTCGGGAATACGTCCGCCACGGCTGCCACCACCCCGCTGCGCCTGCTGGGTATTTCGCTCCTGCCTGTTGTTCTTGTCCCGCAACTGCTGCGCGTTCTTTTCTTCCTGCTTGTTGTTGTCCCTATTTTGCTGCTGCGTGTTCTTTTCTTCTTGCTTGTTGTTGTTCTTGTCTTGCTGCTGTGCGTTTTTCTCTCCAACCCGGTTGTTCCTGTCGGGTTGCTGCGCCTTTTTCTCTTCGTGCTTGGCGGATTTATCCTTTTGGGCTTTCTCGTCCTGTGGAGCAGGTTTGTCCTGGTCCTGCTGTGCATAGGCAAGAGCCGCGGTTCCGAGAATCAAAGACAGAGCTGCTGTACTGATGATTCCGATTGTTTTCATAAGTGCCGCCTCCATTACTGCTGATTTTGTCCTACTGCAAGCTTCCTGTAGTCGCGTTGGCCGGGTGTCCGATTGCTTCACCGGATACGACCAGCTCAACCCTTCGGTTCTGCTGCCGCCCTGCGGCGTTAGCGTTTGTAGCTACTGCCAGACTATTGCCGAAACCTCTGGCCGTAACCGAATTGGTCGCGACTCCTTGTTGCACCAGGTAATCGCGGACCGAGCTGGCACGATTTTCGGAGAGTCTTTGATTCATCGCGTCGCCACCGACATTGTCGGTATAGCCGCCAACTGCGATGTCCAGCCCAGGGTAGGCGAGCAGAATGCCGGCGACTTTTGCCAGCTTCTCGCGCGCACCCGGCTTCAACGAATATTTGCCGCTATCGAACAGGACATCGGACATGCTGACGATCAGACCGCGGGCGCTATCGCGCGTCTGAAGGATTGTGTTCAACTGCTCGGACAATCGTGCGCGCATGGCGACTTTTTCGGCTTCCGCCTGTTGGGCGCTCTGCTCTGATTTCAGCGCATTTAATCGAGATTGCTCGGCATCAGCCTGGGCTGCGGAGAGTGCATTGGCTGATGAAGCCTGACTATCCGCCAGGACTTTGTCAGAGTCCTCCTTTGCATTGGCAGCATCGGCCTGAGCTTTTGCTGTGTCAGATTCGGCCTGGGCTTTCGCGCTTTGGGCATTGACCGCATCGGATTCGGCCTGAGCCTTTGCTGCTTGGGCATTTGCTGTGTCCGACTCAGCCTGAGTCTTGGCGGTCTCCGCTCGGGCCTGGTCAGATTGGGCCTGGTCTTTCTTGCGGATTGCGTCGTCTGCTTCCGCTTGGGTCTGGGCCTGCGCGTTGGCGGCAGCTTGACGTTCGTTGCCCAGGCGCTCCTCATCTATTTTTTGCACTGTGATTTCGCGAGCGTCTTCCGCAGTCTGTACTGCCTCACGGGCGACCGCGATCATGGCTTTTCTATCAATGTGCTTGTTAGTGGCATATCCGTCGACTTTGTCCATCAACCGCACAGCGTGTTGATAGCTGTCGCTGGCATATTGTTCGGCACCCTCGGATTCTGCGATGCGCACGGCGTTTCGCGCTTCGAAGAACTCCAGCGGTAATTGAGTGTTTAGAACCACTGGGTCGAATTTGTAGCCGGTGGGAATGTAGCCACCGCGCTCCAGCAGTTCATACTTTGTATGCATCGCCTCGGTAGTACCCTTGGTATCCTCGCGGACTACGTTTTCGAGCACGACGACGTTGCTGGGCTGACGCACGGCGTAATAAGGTTCGGCAGTGATCACTAAAGCGAAGGCCTGCAGGTCGGTCGTGACATCGAGCTTGCTGCGGTGGTTGTCGCCCACTAAGACTTCGCCGAGGTTCACCGCACGCCCTTCGGGCGAGATTGCCCAAAGAATGTAAGTTAGATATTCGTTGCCGAAAGTCGTAGGCTTTTGCAGATTGCCAAACTCGACCTCGATTTCGATGTAGCCCTTCTTGCTTTCAACTTTGGCCTGGCCGTTGGCTGCGGGCATCAGATCTGTGCCGGCGAAATCCAGCTTGGTGGCTCCGCCGCGATGCTTGTAATTGACTGCCTGTACGCTGCGGCTGATTACAGTGACCCGGAACGTCGGCGTGTGGGCCATAGGCTCAACGACCAGGTTGGTTTGAGAATTGGTTTGAGCAAATGCGCTCAAACTCAGAGTAAGTCCGGCTGCTAACAAAAGTTTCGTCTTCACAGTATCTCCTTGCGGCAGATGTCTGCCGTGTTACGTCGTTATCGATCTTGGTTGGTGCGTTCGGCTTTCCGGATTGGTTTCCGCGTCATCTTCACGATTTAAGGTGCACGCGGGAAAGAGAATGAAAGAGTCCAAAACCGTTCAGCAGCCACAAAACCACGGCAATGACCACCACGCCGTTCAAAATGGACTTGATGGAGGACTGCATTGGGACAAAACGATTTACCAGCCACAGCAGGACACCGACTACTACTAAAACTTCTACTACTTGAAGTAACGGCATGATCTTTGACCTTTCTTTATCGCGGACTGCCGCCTTGCATTTGTATCGAGGTGTCCGCTAAGTTCGATGTTCGAAAGCTACCTGGGTCGAATCGTGTTCGCCGGAGAGGTCGCGGCTGCACACGGATGAAGAATGCTGATTAGCTGGATGTGGTCGTTTTGCGGGCGTTGATCAAGTCCGGCCTGCAGCGACCTAAGAACGAGAGCGCGAATCAGCGGTCGCGGCTCAGTTTGCACACTCAGGAGGATTAAGAATGACAGGTTGTGGGATCATGCGTCTGAGCAAGATAGCTCACATATAGAGATTAAGGTCGCAGGCTTTGCCCCGCGACATGATTTCTAAAGACGAACTTAGGCGCACGACTCTTCATCATTTGCCGGATGCCGGGGCCAAACTCGTGGAGGAGATTAATGCCCGCATCGTTGCCCACCGCCGAGCCAAAGGTTTTGAAGGTCGCCGAAGTGGAGCGCCTCCAATATGGACGGTACGCAGTGGTGATCGCAACCGAAGTCAGCACCCCAAGGAAATACGACGTGTTCGGGGTCCTCTTTCCGGAGTCGTTCCGGGTGATTAAAATGCGCGACGCCGCGTAGGTGGCCCGTCCCAGAAAGCTGCTGCTGCTCGAAGGGTAATAATGTGGGTCCTGCTTGAGAAGTGAGGGATACAGGTACTTACTAAAGAAGGCGCTGGACTCTTTTTGAATAAGGACGGACTTATACAGAGCGGTCAGGCTGGGCTGCCCTCTGGGAGTGCGGCGTCCCACTTCCGTTTCGCGCATTATGCCCACGTTGACCGCAACCGCGCCAAATGTCAAAGGCGAGCGCGCTTCGTCGATGAACGTGCGGAATTTCTCCGCTTGAGTTGCAGGCTGTACTGACGGAGCATCAGGAAGTGATTGCCGCGTTGGTATCTCCTGGCGCTGCAGTTCTTGTGAGTCTGAGCCGTCAAACTCTAACCCCTGGAGCAAGTCAGCGGAAGGACCTTTGCTCTGGCACAAGGCCCCGCAAGCCGCCAACAGTAAAACAGATATAACCCGTATTGATGCAATTCGCTTCACCATGGCTAGGTCCTGCTAAACGGCAAGCGACTTTTGGGCTGCTCGGTAATTCGGCTGGAAACCACACTTAGACGTTAGCACTCCAAGTGCCACTCGTCTGAGCAAGAGTGCTCATTCTCAAGGGGGGCACAGACGTGACGCCGCATATTGTTGCATATATGTGGCGACGATAGTCTGCGTGGTCTACTCTCTGGCTCGCTGCCTTCGCTCGCAACTTCCGTTTGCATCCAGCCAAGTTAGTAGCGTGCGAACGCTGCTGCGAGCAAGAGCGATTGAGCAATCGGCAGCTCCGTAATAAATATTAATGCCATCACCATCTGGGTCCATCGTGTATCCGCAGGGAAACACGACGTCATCAACGTCGCCGTGGCGCTCGTAGTCGGCCTCCGGCCCAAAGATCCAGGAATCGCCGCGCAGTAAGCACTTTTCCGGATTCTCAAGCTCGAACAAAGCCAGGCCCAATCTGTACAAACAGCCCGAAGGCGTGTGCCGTACTCCGTGATAGAGCACGAGCCATCCTCTATCGGTCTCGATCGGTGGCGGCGACAATCCAATCTTATTTGCATCCCACCAGGCGCCGCGGCGGGCTTCTAGTATCAGCCGGTGCCGGCCCCAATGACGCAGGTCAGGAGAATAGGAGATCCACATGTGCGAACCAAGTGGAGTCATGGGTCGGTGAATGAGCGCCCAATACCCGTTGATTCTCCTAGGCAGAAGCGCGGAGTCTTTATCATCCGGCGGCATAATGACCCCGTATCGCTCGAAACTGCGAAAGTCCTTGGTCAGGGCCAACGACACTCCTGGCCCACCACGCGAATACGACGTGTATGTGATTGCGTACTGCTGCAGTTCAGGCACAAACGTAATGCGAGGGTCTTCGATGCCCCAGAGCTCTTCGGGATACTCTTTCGGGCTCGACAGCATTGTTGGCTCACTGTCGATTTCCCAGCTATCCACGCCGTTCCGCGAGCGGGCAGCACAAAGGTGGGATATGCCGCGTCGGTCCTCAACCCGGCACAGCAGCAGAGTCGAGCCATCAGCCAACAATGTTGCCCCTGCGTTAAAGACGCTGTTGATCGAGTAAGGCCAATCTTTGGCGGTTAAGATCGGATTACTGGGATGCCGAAGCAGCAGAGGTTCGTAACGAGTTGTTATGGCAACGCTCATAGGATTTCACGCAAAACATTTTCACAGTACATTTGCAGTCTCAAGATCGTTGTTCCGGGCGATGAATAGATCACGCCTTGATCGCGGATGATTGACTTCTCCCAGCAAGCGCATTTCGACCAGCGCCATCAAGAAAGCCAAAGTAGATTCTGCTCCCTGATTTTCATTTACGCGCTCGGGGTGCAGACCGTCTCGGCAACCACCGGTGGTGAGATCATACAGGGCAATTTGCAAATCATTGTTGCCCAGGAACCAGTTGAACGCGGACCGAGCTTCGTTGAGCCATCGATCCTCTCCAGTTACACGATAAGCCTCGAGACACGCGGACACCGCTCCACCGGCTTCCACCGGTTGTTGGTCGAAGCGCGCTTTCTCGCGTCCCTTGCGATAGAACCCTTGTGAGCCGACGGGTACAAAATGATCATTTTCCGGCGAGCGCTGTACAGTGGTCAGCCAATTCAGTGCGCCGAGAGCGGCCGATACCATAAGAGTATCCGAGCTGCGACGTCCGGCAATTAAAACCGCTTGCGGCAGTCTGGCATTCGAGTAAGCCAGAACATCTTCAAACCAGTTCCACTCCGCAGACTGGTTGGAACCGTAGAGTTCAAGCAGCCGAGTTGCCAGGACTGATCTCACCTGTTGCGCGTCGCGATCGCCTGGAAACGAGTCGAGGTACTCCTGAATGCCAAGCAGTGCGAACGCCCAGGCACGGGGACTGGTGAAGGCGCCAACCGCCGGCACGGCCGCCTCGAAAAGACGTCCCGCGGCACCGCGCAGCGTCTGATTTTTCGAGCGTCCCAGAACCGTTCCCAGTGCCCACAACGAGCGACCATGACAGTCTTCTGAGCCCTCAGCCTCCGTCCATTTGCGCTCGTAAGTAAGGAAATTTCTGAACCTTCCGTTTTCCGGATTGAACGCATGTCCCAGAAAAGCCAGGTAGCGCGAAGCAAGTTTCTTAGTTCCCGCAAACTTGGTTCCTCCAAGTTGCTCGACGAGCACGGTTAGCAGCAAGGCGCGTGCGTTGTCGTCGGTGGTATATCCCTCGCTGTAATTCGGTACAGAGAAGGTCGCATGCTGGAGCATGCCGGTGTCGTCGGTCAACCGATGCAAGTGGTCAAGCTTAAGCGCTGGCAACTGGTCAAAGCATTTTCCCGGCGACTCATTCGCGAACATCGCGCGCGGCTGCCGTGCACGGTCTGCGCGAGCTTGCTCAAAGCTTGCCATGTACCCCTGCGCCACACTTTTCCAGACCATGTCCCGCGCATAGATATATGCACGTTTGCGCATAGCGTGCCGTATTGCGGGAGTATCCAAGAGTTCGACGGCCTTTCGCGCAATCGCGTCCGAGTCCTGAAAAGGAACCAGCGCGCCTCGGCGATCGTCCAATAGCTCGATCGCATGCCAATAGGGAGTCGAGATGATCGCCTTCCCCGCACCTAACGCATAAGCAAGCGTCCCCGAAACAACTTGGGCCTCATGACGATAAGGAGTGATATAGATGTCCGCCGCGCCGATGAATGCAACCATCTCCTCAGGGCTTACAAAGCGGTTATGGAAGATCACGTTCGACTCCACTCCGACTTCCTTCGCCAAGGCTTGCAAGTACGATCGATAGCCATCGCCCTCGCGGCGGAGAATGTGAGGGTGGGTCGCTCCTGCGACTATGTAAACCACGTTCTTGTGCTTTGCCAGGATCTGCGGCAAGGCTTGAATCACATTTTCGATTCCCTTATTTGGAGAAAGCAAGCCGAAGGTGAGCAAGACGGCCTTTCCCTCCACGCCAAAGCGGTCCTTATAGAAATTCGGATCGAGAAATGGCAAATCGGGAACGCCATGGGGAACCATGTCGATCTTGCTGCCGGGAACTTTGAAGATCTCTTGCAAGAACTGGGATGAAAGTTGACTCATGACGATCAGACGATCTGATATTCCAGCGATTTCTTCCATCACCCGTCGTTGATCGGGATTCGGTTCGCGAAGCACGGTGTGAAGAGTAGTGATGACCGGCATCTTGAGGCGACGAAGCAGGCTCACGATGTGACTACCAGCCGGTCCCCCGAAGATTCCGTACTCGTGCTGCAGGCATACCAAATCAAAATTGGTGAAATTCAGAAAGTCAGCCGCTTGCTCGTAAGACGCCAGATCGTCCTGCTGAAGGGCGAGTCTCACCCGCGCAGGGTATGCGTAACCCGATTCCGTATCGTTGACTGGTACTGCAGACAGTCGTGCTGCGCCATACTCCGCAGAAATTGCCTCGCACAAATCAGTGGTAAAGGTGGCGATTCCACACTGGCGCGGAAGATAGTTGCCTACCACTGCAATCCGGCTCGGCAGCCCGGCGCGAGAGCGTGGCCGAATCGGCGCTGCAGGCACCTGATGCGACACGACGGGGTCCCTCTTAACAAGTTCGAGGATTCCGGTCGAAGGTACTGTTTGTATTTCTGACATCAATTGTCCTGGATTGCTCGGAGCTGCGTGGCGAAGGTGGTTTCGAGAACGAGGAACGCTCGTCAGAGTTGAGTCAAGGTGAGCAATAAACCGTTCATTTCGCCCACTGTGTGGAGATTCTTTCTCGCAGACAGCAATCTGCCATCTTTAGTATCAGGTTGTTGGTGAAGAAAAACTGGTCAAAATTGACCAGACTGGACCCTAGTTGTCACGTGGAAGCATGAATAATGCCGAGCGCTGTGCAGAAATGCCAGCACCCGGCTTAAAGGTACGCCGCCCGCTGCCGCGAACGAGCAGTGAAGAAACAATTGTTTTTGTAACCAGCCATCTTGCGCACTTTTATGGAACCCGATCATCTTCGCCGCTGGCATTCCAAGATGGCACGCCAATTTAAATCCCAGTTGCCAGGGTCAGGTTTCCAGCAGCGCCCGTAACTTGTGAGCGTATCTGCGGCTCGACGTGACCACCGTTCCTTCTGCCAGTACGATGTCGTAAACCCCATCGAACATCGGACGAATCTCGCTAATACAGGCACCATTCACGATGGCCGATTTCCGCACGCGGATGAAGTGGTGTGGCGCAAGCTTCTCTTCGAGATGTGCCAAAGTTTCCCGCAACAGGTGACTGTCGCTGGCGGTATGTATGCAGGCATAGTTTCCCGTGGCTTCGATCCACAAAACGTTGGACACGGGAACAAAGAAAATCCGCTTCTTGTCCTTCACCACAAAGCGTTCCAATGGGCGAAGACTACGGAGGGATTGGAGCAGTGGTTCGAGACCTCGATTTGCCGTCCCGCGCTGTTCGACGACCTGGAGTGCGTGAACCAGGGCCTTGGCAAATCGCTCCTTATCATACGGCTTCAACAGATAGTCAACAGCGTGGACTTCGAATGCGCGAATGGCATGCGCATCGTGAGCCGTGACGAAGACATAAACGGGAGCAGGGCCGGTCAATGGCTCCACATTTTCGATGACTCCAAAACCATCCAGATCAGGCATCTGCACATCGAGAAAAACGATGTCGGGATGAAGTTCATTGATCTGCTCCACCGCACTTATTCCGTTCGCCGCCTCGCCTACAACTTCAATGCCGTCGTGTTCGGCCAGATAGCGGCGGATACCGCGGCGGGCGATCGGTTCGTCATCGACGATGAGGACTCGCGTCTTCATTCGAACTCCGCAGTGGAATGGTGATGATGGCCTCACAGCCTCGACCGTCGCCCCCGGTAAGCTCCAGCGACGACTCGTCCCCGTAGAGCTGTTTCAAGCGTGACTGGACATTGGTGAGTCCGACGCCGAATCGCAGGCGCGATCCCAATGCCGGACCCGGGCCATCATCGCGGACGCGGAGCGAAACTCTGCCATTGTTGCGTTGCGCAGCGATCTCTAGCCGGCCCGCGGCGGAATCGACACTGATGCCGTGCTTGATGGCATTCTCAACCAGCGGCTGAAGCGCCAGGCTCGGTACATAGACTCCGAGAAGGTCAGGTGGCACGTCCATGTGAACTTTCAAGCGATCGTGAAACCGTGTCTGTTCGATCTCCAGATACTTGCCTACGAACTCGAGCTCGCTCTGCAAAGTGATCTCGTTCTCCCGCCGTTCGAGGGCCATGCGCAGCAAGTCGCCGAGGCAGACCAGCAGATGGCTCGCAGCATCGACGTCTTCCTGCATCAGGACTCCAATGCTGTGAAGACTGTTGAACAAAAAGTGCGGATGTAACTGGCTCTTAAGGTTCTCAAGTTCGGCGTGGGAGAGCTGCGTCTCCAGTTGCGCCGCTATAGTCTGGCGCTCCATAGCGGCCTGATAAAAGTGGACCGACTGATACAGTCCCACAACTAGCCAGTAGGTAAGGATGCCAGTAAAGCTCATAGACAGAACACTGACTGTGAAGGTCGAGAGAGGGCGTAGCGCACCAGGATCGGTCATGCGAAAAAGTAACCCCAGAAGTCCACGGCTCAGAAAGTATGCGGTGACAGATCCCAGGGGAGCCATCATGAACGACGTGACCGTGTGGATCGCTATATGAGATGCAAACCTCTGGCCCGTCAACGGGAACCGTTTGGCCAGATCAACCACAAGCGGTGTGCACGCCGCCCATACGTTCCAGTAGACGAGTTCGATCACACCCACGATCACCCAGTTCACGTGCCCGCCGTGAACGCTCGCCACCACGATCTCTCGCACGGTGAACAACAGTCCTACAATCGTCCACGCACATAGGATCAAAATCCATCTCGTCCGTCCCATATCTGGTGTGGCCTCGAGCAATGGGTGTGTCGACCTCTCCGGGACGGATTATAGCGGAGACTTCGAAGGAGACATCACTGAGGACAGACCGCTTGTCTTATTTCGGACGCCGCATGTCACTTTTTCTGCAAACATCGGTTTTTTGCGGCCTATGTTCCAAACCAGCTAACCCAGTATCCACAGGAGTTTGCCATGAGCAAGACCGCAATTACCTCTCCGGAACTCGCGCCGCCGGTCGGCCCATTTTCCCGGGCAGTCAAAATCGATGGTTTCCTCTTCCTCAGCGGACAGGTCGCCCAAGACCCGGCCACTGGCAAGGTGGTCGAGAGGGCATTTTGCCCGAGACGGAGCATCTACGCAAAATATTTCAGTCAGCCCTTTCCCGCCCGCACGACGATCGCGGCGGCCGCGCTACCACTTGGGGCCTGCGTCGAGATCGATCTCGTTGTCAAGGCCTGAGGCGGCGCATGGAGGTCGATCTCATGAAGTACGCATTTGAGATTTCGGATGTGCGCGGCGACTACTTGCGCGGTCGCGACTTCCGCCGATTCGCGGGTACACCCCTTCGGCTCCTCGTTACGGGCTTCCTTGTGTTGGCTGCCTCAAACAAATGCCGAATGCCGTGTTCCAACAGTTCGACAGCCCTCTCCAAGGCGCCGAGTTGTCCGACCCGCACTATCGCGACGGACATGTGCAAGTCAAATGACGGGGGGCGCAACACTTCAACCGTGTCGAGAGAGTTGTTTCTGGCAATAAAGCGCGCTGGCAGCAGCCCGACTCCATAGCCTGACTGAACGAACGCCAGCTGCAGATGCATGTTGTGGATTTCAGCCGCAATCATGGGGGTGAAGCCGGCACGGCCCATCTGGTCGATGAGGTTTGCCCGTAGGAAGCACTCGGGCGGATTGAGCACCCAGGGTGCTCGGCCTAAGCTTTTCCAATCGCCGTCCACGTTGCCTCCGGCGCCTTGAACGATCTCCACGCGGTCCGTCGCGATGATATTCGTCAGAAGTGGTGGAGGCGCCGTTTTACCTTCGGCTAAAGGCACGACTGCAACGTCGAGCTCACCCGCGATCAGCCGGTTAAATAATTCGTCGTGCGATCGCTCGACAGCCGCAGTCTGACCTTGGGGTATGTTTCCGTCAGCGCCCGAATAGGTTCGATAAGCGACCCCTCGGCCAGCGGATGCGCGAGCCCGATGCGCAAGAGGCCGTGAGGTTCGGCGTCGCGCGACGCAAGAGATTTCAGCACCTCCGTCCGCTGCAACACATCTCGCGCTTGTTCGAGCACCCTGGAGCCAAGCGAGTTCAAACGCGGCGGCTTTACCGAGCGGTCGAGCAACTCAGCACCCAATGCAGCCTCCAGCCTTTGCAGTTGCCGGGTTATCGCCGAGGGCGTCCGGAATAGACGATCGGCTGCACCGGCGATGGACCCGGCCTGGGCAAACTCTACGAGGGCGCGTAAATCATCGAGCAAGGGAGCCTCCTAAAACCTCCTCCAACGAATAGCAGAATCGTGCGATCACAGCAACATCATTGTGAGAATAATGAACTTGCTGAATTGTTGGTTCTCCAGCGATACTACATGGGATTCGTGCGTTTGTGGAGATTGATCAGCCACGGAAGTATCCACAGGAGTTTGCCATGAGCAAGACCGCAATTACCTCACCTGAACTCGCGCCGCCGGTCGGCCCGTTTTCCCAGGCGATCAAAGTCGATGGTTTCCTCTTCTTCAGCGGTCAGGTCGGCCAAGACCCGACGACGGGCAAGCTGGTCGACGGGGGTATTGCTGCCGAGACGGAGCGCGTCTTCCAGAATCTCTCGGCGGTTCTCAAGGCGGCCGGCAAGAGTTTCGATGATGTCGTGCGCGCCGGTGTGTTTCTCACGAACATGAGTGACTTCGTGGCGATGAATGGCATCTACGCAAAGCATTTCAGTCAACCCTTTCCCGCCCGCACGACGATCGCGGCGGCTGCGCTGCCGCTTGGGGCCTGCGTTGAGATCGATCTCGTCGTCAAGGCTTGAGGCTACGCACGGAGGCTGATCTCATGAAGTACACATTTCACATCGTCGATGTTTTCAGTTCGACACCGTTCGGCGGTAATCAACTGGCGGTTCTGCCTGACGCGGCCGGCATTTCGACCGAGGGCATGCAAAAGATTGCTCGTGAATTCAATTTCGGCGAAACGACCTTCGTCCTGCCGAAGAACGATCCTGCGAACACGTGTCGGGTGCGCATCTTCACACCTCGGGTGGAGCTCGACTTTGCGGGGCATCCCTCGGTCGGCACAGCCTGTGCCCTTGTGATGAAACAGCACGTACGGCCTGGTGATCCAATCCGGCTCATTCTGGAGGAGAATGTCGGTCCCGTGACGGTTGACGTCGCTCAGCGAAACGGGGGGTTCCACGGCACGTTGACGTTATCGGGGAAGATTGAGGCACCGACCGGCGCACCTTCTCCGACTGAACTCGCCGCCGTCCTGTCCGTCGAGCCCGCCGAGGTGAACCAAGTCTTTTTCGCGGGCGTCGGTGTTCCATTCTGTTTTGCGCAACTGAGCTCGAACGAGGTCGTTGATCGGGCGACGATGAATCGGGCTGCCTGGGCGGCAACGCTCTCGCGCGCGTGGTCTCCCCACCTCTTCTTCTTCGCGGGAGATCTACGGGATGGCGGCAAGCTCTATGCTCGCATGTGGGCACCCGCGCTGGGCATCGAAGAAGATTCCGCGACAGGCGCTGCTTGTGCCGCCCTTGTCGGCGCAATGGCATCGAAGCCCGATTTTGGTGGGATGGTCTATCGCCTTTCGATCCAGCAAGGCGTCTTGATGGGCCGCCGAAGCGAAATCGAAGCGGAGGCGCGTAAGAGTCGGAAGCGTCGTGACCTCTGTCAGCGTTGGTGGTGCCACGGCCTACATCGCGAGCGGCGAAATCGAGGTGCCGCCGTCCGCGCTTGTGTCTTAAACGTCGAAGGCGCGCCCGATGCGTAGGAACCGGAGGCAATGAGTGCCCAAGACGTGTGGGCTAAGCGATGTCACCGATCAAAACTTCGCGGGCATCGCCCGCTCATCGCGAAGGATAACAAATGCTGCGAACACTATTTTCAGCGAGGATTCTGCCCAGGCGCGCTCGCTGGAACTGCGACGGCGCGAGCGCCGGACGCCGGCTGCACGCTGCCTTCGGAAGGATTCCCGTGCCTTCATGCGTGTCCATCGCGATACCGCCTGGGCTCCAGACAATAGCGTTCCATAATCCGTCATCATTTAAGGAGGAGAAGTGCCTTTAGTCCGCATCGATCTACTCGAGGGAAAATCAAAACAGTACCGTGCTCAAGTCGGCGACATCGTTTACCAGACCTTGGTGGATGTTCTCAATGTTCCGGAACATGACCGATTTCAGGTAATCACGGAACACACGAAGGCGAGCCTGCCATTCGATCGAGAGTATCTCGGCATACATCGGTCGGACGATTGCATCTTTTTTCAGATCACATTGAATAGCGGCCGTTCCACTGAGTTGAAGCAACGCTTCTACAAAGCACTAGCGGACCATCTCCACGAAGGAGTAAAGATTCGCAAGGAAGATGTCCTCATCAACTTTGTTGAAGTCCCGAAGGAAAATTGGTCCTTTGGTAACGGCGAGGCCCAGTACGTCACGCCTCCAAAATAGATCGAAGATGACACCAGTTGCGGGAAGTGGTGGGGAAAGAGCTCGATTCTTGAGGCAACTGGTCGGCTTCAGTCTCATCGCGGGCATCTTGGAGGCTTCACAATGCAAATGCTGATAGTGGGCATCGGCGCGTTGGGTGGAACAATCGCCGCGCGCGCCCTCCGCGCTGGATTGCCCGTCCGGCTTGCGGCTCGCAATACCGAATCCGCGGAGGTGCTGCGCAGATCGGGCCTGCGAGTGTCCGGCATCGGAGGAGAGGTGAGGGCAGACGTTATCGACATTGCCGCAGTTGAGGACTACGGAAAGGGAGACCAATTTGACTTGATCCTGCTTGCCACCAAAGCGCAGGACACGCTGGAAGTCGCGCCCCGCGTGTTGCGCCTACTCGCGCCCGGCGGGGTTATGTTGCCTATACAGAACGGCGGGGTTGCGCGGGTGCTTGCGGACGGTCTCGGCGAAGACAGGATCCTTGGAGGATTCTCAAATCTTGGCGCCACGATGGTTGAACCCGGTGTCTACGAGCAGAAGAATGCCGGGCATCTAGTGATAGGCGAACTTGCCGGTGGCGTCAGTGAGCGCATCGATCGGGTTGCGCGCACGTTGGGTCGAGCGATTGAGGTCAAGGCATCTTCAAACATCACCGGTGCCATCTGGTCGAAGCTGCTGATCAACTGCTCGGTTACAACCCTTGGCGCGCTTTGTTCTCAGACCATGCGCCAGTACATGGAAACAGAGGCAGGAAAGAAGGTCTTCCGACGGACGTACGAGGAGGCGTTGTCGGTGGCATTTGCAACCGGCACTCGGCCGGAGCGCCTGGCCGTGGACCCAATTCCGCCCGGCTGGGCGAGCAATGTCGCGATAGAGCAACGCTATGAGTCGTGGGTCGAAGCAATAATTGCCTTCTACGGAGATGTCAAACCTTCGATGCTCCAGGACTTCGAGCGTGGCCGGAAGACTGAGGTCGATTTCATCAACGGCTATGTGGCGACGTTAGGCCACGCGTCCGGAGTGCCGGTACATATGAACGCCACAATTACAGACCTTGTACACCAGATCGAACGTGGAGTTCTCCAGCCGACACGAGACCGGATGAACGACCTAGCTGATCAAACTGCGGACTAAGGCGGGAGAAGATTTTTCGACAGAAAAGGTATCGTACCGGAAACAGTCTATGAATATCCGTCTTTTTGCCTCACCTATAGTTGCTGCATTCTTTGTGTTGAACTGCTGGGCTCAAAACGCGCCCGCGAGCACTCCGCCACCTAACTCCTTTCTGGACCGTTTAACCAGCCTTACCGATTCAGACTCGAGACCATGGACGGCAGAACAGTTTGCAACCATGGAGCGCATCCGCGATGCGGCAATGACGGACCCGAATGCATACAACCTGCTTGCGCACCTCACGGACAATATAGGTCCGAGGCTCAGTGGTTCGCTGCAGGCTCAGGCCGCTGTCGAATGGGTAGCTGCCAAGATGCGGGAGATGGGGACGAGCGTCACGCTGGAAAAAACGACTGTTCCTCATTGGGTACGAGGAAAGGAAGACGCAGTCTTAACCCGGTGGCCGGGAATGCCGCCGGGGACAACGCAGAAGATCGTTGTCACAGCATTGGGAAACTCTGCGCCAACGTCGGCGGATGGCCTTACTGCAAATGTGATGGTCGTAGGCTCCTTTGCAGAATTGAGGAGCTTGCCCGTTGGTGAAGTCAAGGGAAAGATCGTCCTGTTCAACAAGCCTTTCGATAAGCAATTAACTGCGCAAGGGTTTGGTCTTGATGCGTATGGGCAAAATCTAGCTTATCGTGGCATCGGCCCATCGTTTGGCGGGTCGCTTGGAGCCGCAGCTGTGCTGGTTCGCTCTCTGGGCGGCGGAGACTTTCGACTTCCGCACACCGGTCTGACTTTGTACGGCGAGGGAGTCGACAAGGTTCCCGCAGCTGCAATTACCGCAGAGGATGCAGATCTGTTGGCGCGACTGTCAAAACAAGGACCCGTGACGATGCGACTCACTCTTACGCCGAAAACTCTTCCTCCGACAAGCAGCTACAACGTAATCGCGGATTGGAAGGGGTCGGAACACCCCGAAGAGGTTGTATTGGTCTCCGGACATCTGGATTCATGGGATCTTGGGACAGGTGCGATCGACGATGGCGCCGGGGTCGCTATTTCAATGCAGACGATCCATTTGTTGCAGTCACTGAACATTCATCCAAAACGCACAATCCGTTTTGTCGCCTGGATGAATGAGGAGTTCGGAGTCAGTGGGGCGACAACATATCTCCAGGAACACTCCAGCGAACTCACTTATCACATAGCGGCGCTGGAAAGCGACTTAGGCTGCGACCATCCAACAGGCCTCAGTTTCTTTGGCGCGCCTGAGGCTGCCAGATATCTCGCGCCCGTTGCGAACGCACTGGCACCGATTGGAGCAAGCGTTCTCACCAGATCTGACGAGGTAACCGCCGAGGATATCGCCGGTATGGTCCAACTCGGCGTTCCCGGTCTCAGTCCCTCGCAGGATTCGCGGTTCTACTTTAGCTATCATCATTCAGCCGCGGACACTCTTGATAAGGTGAATGTGCAGCAGTTGAATGAGAATGCAGCGGTGATGGCTGTGACGGCATATGCACTTGCTGATGCATCGGAAGCAATACCTCGGAGGAAATAGATTCCGAAACCCTGGTCACGGTTAAGCTCCTGCCGAAAGTCTTAGCTCGATGATCCGTGGCACCAGTATTTGACGGCCAAACCTGACCGCTTGTCTCATTTCGGACACCGCATGTCACTTTTCCTGCAAACACTGGTTCTTCGCGGCATATTGTCCAGTCAGCAGGAACGAGCAGCACGAGTCGTTTAGTGGCGTAGAGGAGATCCAAATGAAGAAGATTCTGACGCAGTACGGAGTGTGCGCGCTTGCGGTCGCTCTGATGTTGCCGTTGGCGCAGGCGCAGCCGGCAGGAATACAGGCCGCCTTTGGAAAAGATGCCGGAACGCTTTCCGACAAATTCACCGGGCTCGCGCGTGTTATGGCGGGCAAGTACGACTGGAAGCCCGGACAGGGCGTTCGCTCTGTCGGCGACGTGTTCAACCTGATCATTAGGGAAAACGGCATGCTCGTCGGCGTGCTTTCGGGCACACCGAATACGGGGGCAAAGCCCGCGCCCATCACCGATCCGGAAAAGTTGCAGGAAGCTCTGAAAGCTTCTTACATCGATCTGCAAAAAGCGATTACGGGACTTTCCGACAACGACCTGCCGGCGCCGGTGAAACTGTTCGGAAGAGACATGACGAAGCAGGGTGCGCTGATGCTGATTCTCGAAGATCAACACGAGCATCTGGGGCAGTCGATCGCGTACGCGCGCAGCAACGGAGTGGTTCCGCCCTGGTCCAAGTAGGAGCGCCGCGCGGTGGGACGCTCATTTCGCGTCGTCTAGGAAGGAGTATCGATGACATTCAACTGCTGGAAATTCAAAGGCGGGAAATCCAAGGGATGCAGTGTTTGCGCCATTGCCCTGCTTTCTTTCATTTCCGGATCGCTGATTACTGCGCGCCTTGCTCACATTGACCACGCGAGGGCCGACAGCAATCGGGTCTTCGAGCTTCGCATTTATCACACTGTACCGGGCAAATTGCCGGCACTGGAATCGCGGTTTCGAGACATCTATTCAAAGCGGTTAGCCAAACACGATCTGCAGGTCATGGGTTACTGGGTACCTGAGGGGTCAGCCGATTGGGACAACACATTCGTCTACCTCGTGGCTCATTCCAGCCGGGAGGAAGCAAAAAAGAACTGGGACGCAATGCTGGCCGACCCGGAGGTTCAGGAGGCAATCAAATCGGAGCAGTCCAACAAGCTGGTGGAAAAGATAGACCGAACGTACATGCGGTCGACGGATTTTTCGCCGATGAAGTAGTGCCGCATTTCGCGGAATTTGATTCGTCAGTCGACTTCGAGGCCGGAACCCTCCCGAGAGGAGCGTCTTCATGGGGACTTTACTTCAGGATATTCGCTATGGTCTGCGCATGCTGGTCAAGAAGCCCACATTCACGATCGTGGCTGTCCTGACGCTGGCTCTGGGCGTGGGAGCCAACACGGCCATTTTCAGCATCGTGAATGCCGTGTTGCTGCGTTCTCTGCCCTACCCTGATCCCGACCGTCTCGTAAGGATCTACTTTAACAACCCAGGGGTAGGATTGCGGGGCGTTCAGTTTTCCCTTCCGGAATTCGACGATCTTAGAACGCGGACGGATGTGTTCGAAGATGTGAGTGTCATCGTTTCGGGCCCCACAAACCTGACCGGCGCCAAACAGCCCGAACATTTGGAAATGGTCGAGGTTTCTCCCAACTATTTTTCCATGCTGGGCGCCACTCCCGAACTAGGACGCTTATTTGGTCACCAGGACTTCGCGCTCGGTTTCGCGCCCGTGGTCGTGATCAGCGATGCCTTGTGGCGCCGATCTTATGGGGCTGATCCTCGCGTCCTCGGCCGCAGCCTCCGCCTCGATAACGATCTATACACCATTGTAGGTGTACTTTCTCCCGGATTTCGCCACCCCGGACCGACCATTCCAGCCGTGGAGGTGTGGATTACCTGCGGATTCAGTGGCGATCCGTACCCAGCGCCGGCGCGTGGCCTGCGCATACTACCAGGGGCAATCGGTCGTCTCAAACCGGGCCTCACCCTAGCGCAAGCTCAGGCGCGGCTTGATGCCCTGACTGCTAATCTGCGCCGCGAATTTGCGAATGATTACCCTCCGCAAGCCAAATGGACGATTGAGATTCTGCCGTTGCAGCAATCGTTGGTGGGTAAGGTTCGGCCGATGCTGGTCGTGTTGATGGCTGCCGTAATCTTAATCGTTTTCGTCGTGTCTCTAAACATTGGCAGCCTGCTTCTGGCGCGCGCCTCTGGACGACAGCAAGAGATGGCAGTGCGCGCGGCGATGGGAGCGAGCAGCGGCAGAATGACTCGGCAGATGCTCACCGAATCGCTGTTGCTGGCTTTCATCGGGGGAATCGCAGGGCTCACGACAGCGGCGATTACGCTGAAAGTCGTCTTGCGATTTGTGCCTGCGAATCTTCCGCGGCTGGGCGAAGTAAACATTGATTGGCGGGTGCTGGGATTTGCGTTACTGATTTCGGTGGCGACCGGGCTACTGTTTGGGCTGGCTCCCGCGATTCATTCCTCGAAGGCGGGACTTGCGAGCACGATGCGCGAGGGCTCGCGCGGCTCGGGCCACAGTGCGAAGGCCGGGCGCATGCGCGATGCGCTGATGGTGTCGCAGCTGGCTTTTGCGGTAGTTCTGATGGTCGGCGCGGGGCTCTTATTGGAAACACTGCGCGATTTGTTGCGGCAGAATCCCGGCTTCAATCCATCGCAAGTGGTCACGGCGAACATCTATCTGCCGCACCCGAATAATCCGCAGCTCGATCCATATCTCACCTTCGCGCAGCAGATTCCGTTTAATCGCGAACTGCTGCGGCGCGCGAACGCGATTCCCGGCGTGGAGCTGGCGGCGATTACGTCCAATTTGCCGGCCGCCGACACAATTAACAGCGATTCGGCGGCCTACGGCGCCACGAATCACAATTCGCTGGCAATCGAAGACCGGCCCACGGAATCCTCGGGAGATTTGAGCGCCGAAATTATCCGCATCAGCCCGGATTATTTTCGGGTGATACAAACACCGCTGGTGGAAGGCCGCTTTTTCAGCGAAGCCGATGAGGACGGCAAATTGCCTGTGGTAATCATCGATGAGGCTACGGCAAGACGCTACTGGTGGCCGGATCATGATCCGGTGGGCCGGCGCCTGCGTATCCGGTTGCGTTTCGGGCAGAATCCTGTGAATCCGTGGAGCACCGTGGTGGGCGTGGTGAAAGATATCAAGCACGACGGGCTCGATGTCGATGGCGTCCCGCACATTTATGTGCCGCTGAATCAATTCGCCGGGCGGACGTTGAGCTTGGCGCTGCGAACTTCGTTGCCGACGAGCAAGCTGGAGGCGCAAATTCGCGGCGCGATTCAGAGCCTGGATCCGGGGCTGCCGGTGTTCAACGTCACCTCGATGGATGAGGTGCTGGATGCATCGCTGGCATCGCGCAGGTTTTCGGCGAATTTGGTAGCGGGATTTGCGGGTGGGGCGCTCTTGCTGGCCTCCATCGGAATTTACGGCTTGTTGGCTTATTTGGTCAGCCAAAGATCGCGCGAGATCGGTATCCGCATGGCCCTGGGTGCGCGGCGGGACGACATTCTGAGGATGTTCTTGCGCAAGGGGGTCGCGCTTGCTGGCGTTGGCATCGTTGCCGGACTGGTCTTTTCTGCAGCCACTGCGTCGATGATGGCAAGTTTGCTCTATGGGGTGCGCCCCCATGATCCGGCTGTGTTTCTGATCGTGCCTCTGCTTTTACTTGCAGTGGCCGCGCTGGCTAGCTATCTCCCAGCACGCCGGGCGACCAAAGTGAATCCGATGATTGCCCTTCGAGAGGCATGAACTCACCGTTTGACCTACATGGTAGTTCGGCGGGCGCACGAGATTGGACTGCCATGGCGCTGCGCTGGTCCGCTAAACCATTGAAAGATATGGTGGCCAGGGACGGAGTTGAACCGCCGACGCCAGCCTTTTCAGGGCTGCGCTCTACCACCTGAGCTACCTGGCCACATCCGCTCGCCACTATCGAAAATGCATTCGTGTGGAACGCGCTGGAACATCAGCGGGATTGTGCGGAGACACGCGTGCCAATCAGCTGCGTGTGTTTTCGATGACGATTATAACAACCGGCTCAGTTTCCCTCAACGCTCGCAGGCGATCACGCCGTTCGCTATCACGGTTTCGCAGCGATTCCACGCGGTCCAGTAAGCCAGTTCCCGATAATCTTCAACGTTGAAGATGGCGAGATCGGCGTCTTTGCCAGGCTCGATAGATCCTTTGCTTGGTTCTAAGCCGAGTGCAAAGGCGCCATTGATGGTGGCGGCGGCCACCGCTTCCGCCGGAGTCATTTTCATGTGGGTGCAGGCGAGCGACAGTATGAATTGCATGCTAGGCGTGGGCGATGAGCCAGGATTGTAATCCGTGGCCAGGGCGACCGGAGCAGCGGCATCGATGAGCCTGCGCGCTGGAGGAAAATCGCCAAGTCCAAGGAAGTAGTTTGCGCCAGGGACGAGTGTGGCGACGGTATTACTTTTTGCCAGGAGCGCGATGTCGGTGTCATTTACATGATCGAGGTGATCGAGGGAAAGCGGATTCAGGCTGAGCATGCGCGCCAGCGGAGTACGAGTGAGTTGTGAGACATGCGCGCGAACCTGGAGGCCGCTGCTCCGCGCCGCGGCAAGAATTTGAAGCGAGTGCTCTTCGCTGAAAGCACCGCGATCGCAAAATACGTCGACGAACTTTGCCAGCTTTCGGCGAGCCGATTGGGGAATCATCCGATTACAAACCAAGTCAATGTAGCTTTGCGGATTCTTTTCATATTCGGCAGGTACGACGTGGGCGCCAAGGAGCGTTGGCACAACGGTCCCGGGCCATTGGGCAGCAGCCGACCGAATCGCCTGCAATGATTTGATCTCCGCATCGAGCGCAAGACCGTATCCTGATTTCGCTTCGACGGTGGTTGTACCGTGTGCGGCCAGTGCACTCAGGCCGGTACTGACGCTCTTGGCGAGATCGCTCTTCCTTGCCCTGCGCACAGCCTCAACGCTGGAGCGAATTCCGCCGCCGGCTGCGGCGATCTCCTCGTAACTGGCACCGGCAATGCGTCTTTCAAAATCTATCAGCCGCGGGGAAATGAATGCGGGATGGGTGTGGGAATCGACGAACCCTGGAAGGACAACTTTGCCGGTGCAGTCGATTTCGCGAATTTTCTTTCGATGCTTGTTGATCTCTTTCTTTACCCACGGATCGCGCAGCGCGTCTTTAGTTGTACCGACGGAAACAATCTTGCCCCCGATGCACAGCACCGCTGCGTCTTCAATGACTCCTAATTCGCGCAGTTCAGCGCCGCGCCGTGGGCTCGGAGTGGTGGAGTTGGAGCGTAACGTAAGGAGCTGGCGAACGTTGACCAGTAGGAGCGGCTTGCTCGTATTTTTCTTCACTCGATTCCCATCACTGAGAAACCATGCCGAGCGCTGCTCGGCCCGACGGGCGAGGGCGCCCGTCGCCACATGGCTCGGTGTCAACACATCGCCTGTTGTATCGGCACAAGACCTTGTAGCCTCTATCTCTCAGGATCACGGTTATCGTCGGGCCATGGGCACTCGCACTCCGTTTTGCTTTGCAAATTCCCTCGCCTTTTCGTACCCCGCATCTGCGTGGCGAATAATTCCCATCCCCGGGTCCGTCGTCAGCACCCGTTCGATTCTCTTGGCCATCGCTTCAGTTCCGTCGGCAACGGTGACCTGCCCGGCGTGAAGCGAGTAACCAATGCCCACTCCGCCGCCATTGTGAATTGAAACCCACGATGCTCCGGCGGCCGTGTTGAGAAGTGCGTTTAGAAGCGGCCAATCGGCAACCGCATCGCTTCCGTCTTTCATGCTTTCGGTTTCGCGAAAGGGAGAAGCGACCGAGCCGCAATCGAGGTGATCGCGCCCCATCACGATCGGGGCTTTAATTCTTCCCTTCTTTACCAAATCATTAATTGCCAATCCGAATTGCGCGCGTTCGCCGTATCCCAGCCAGCAGATTCGCGCCGGCAGGCCTTGGAACTTGATCCGCTTGCGAGCGAGGTCGATCCAGCGGCGCAGGATGCGATTGTCAGGGAAAAGTTCGAGCACCAGATCGTCGGTGGCGTGAATGTCAGACGGCTCGCCAGACAGAGCGACCCAGCGGAAGGGGCCGCGGCCTTCGCAGAAGAGCGGGCGAATGTAGGCAGGCACGAAGCCGGGAAAATCGTAGGCGTTCTTCACTCCGCGCTGAAATGCAAAGGTACGAATATTGTTGCCGTAATCAAATGTGACTGCCCCCATCTTCTGCAGGCGCAACATTCCTTCGACGTGACGAGCAATCGAGTCCAAGGATCTTTCTTCGTAGCCTTTGGAGTCGCGGTTACGGAGCTCGAGCGCTTCCGAAAGCGACATGCCATGGGGAACATATCCGTTCAGCGGATCGTGTGCGGACGTTCTGGTCTGTAAGAATGTCCGGCACTACGCCACGATCGGCCAGTTCCGGAATGACATCGGCGCAGTTCCCCACCAGGCCGACTGAAACATTTTCCTTTTTGCGTACCGCGTTCTTCAGGATTCGCAGCGCTTCGTCGGGTGATGTGACCATGAAATCGCAATAGCCAGTCTTGAGCCGTTTCTTGATGCGTTCCGGATCAACATCTATCCCGAGAAATGCCGCGCCGGTCATGGTTGCAGCCAGCGGCTGGGCTCCGCCCATGCCGCCCATGCCGCCGCTAACGATGAGCTTGCCGGAAAGGTCTCCACCAAAGTGTTTCTCCCCTGCCGCCGAAAAAGTTTCGAACGTGCCCTGCACGATGCCCTGCGAACCGATGTAAATCCACGAGCCGGCGGTCATCTGGCCGTACATCATCAAGCCGGCGCGTTCAAGCTCGTTGAACTTCGCCCAGTTCGACCAATGCCCCACCAGATTTGAATTCGCGATCAGCACGCGCGGCGCGTAATCGTGTGTCTTGAAAATCCCCACCGGTTTGCCTGACTGCACCAGCAATGTTTCGTCGTTCTCGAGCATTTTAAGAGAGCGCACGATGGCGTGATAGCAATCCCAATTACGCGCGGCCTTGCCCGTACCACCGTAAACGACCAGGTCATGTGGGCGCTCTCCGACTTCTTCGTCGAGATTGTTCATCAGCATGCGCATGGCGGCTTCCTGCTGCCATCCTTTGCAGGAGAGCGAAGTGCCACGCGGCGCTCGAATCGGGGTGTATGCGGGGGCTTCAGTTTCGACCGGCATGATTTAGATGGTAGTGCGACGGCGTGCATTCGACCACCATCGATCTTCAGGAACTTGTCTTTATGAGCCGCTTGCGGCGCCGAGGAGACGAACTGATTTTCCCTGAGAGTCGCAGCTAACAGCTGAAGGACGGAAGCCAGCCGCAGCTTTACCAGGTGTTATACGGCCGCCCATCGCTGCCGACCTGCGCCGAGTTGCTGTGGACGTCGTCAATTCCACCCTGGTCCTGTTCGTCAGGCGAGAGTATGGTTTGATCGTCCATCTGCTCAGCTTGCCAGTCTGGCTCGTTGGTCATCGGATCTCTTGGCAGCTGCTTGAGATACCCGGCTTGTATCAGGTCATCGAGCGACTGGGGAGCCTTTTGTTTGTCCAGTGTGTATTGAGAGATCAAGTCGCGCAGGGTAAAAAGATTTTGGCGCAATACCGATTCGCGCGCCTGTTTGATGGAGCGCGTGTAGTTTGGCACAGCAATCGAGACCAGGATCAGTATCATGCTGATCACGATCATCAGCTCCAGCAGAGTAAAGCCGCGGCTGTTCCGGTCGCGATAGATGTTCAACCTTGATGCCATTACCAATCCTTGTATTTTGTCCCATCGAGCGCGGTGCCCTGTGACTTGGTGAACACATCAAAAACGTTTTCGCCATCCCAGGAATCCGACGTAGGATCGTCCTGCATGGAACGTATTCCCCACTCAGTGCCGCCGGTCATAGGATCAATCGGAATTCTGCGAAGGAACTTAAGTTTCTTGCCTGCCACGTCAACACCGTTTACCAGAGTGTCCAGATCCGGCGGATAACCTTCGGAGCCGACCTTAATCTGGAAAGCCCCGCGATCGGCTGCGTCTTTATAGCGATCAATGGCGTCGCGCATCTCCCAGAGCGCATGGTGCAAGTCGCGCTCCTTTTGGCGCTTGATAGTGACTCGCGCCATAGGAATCGCCATCCCCGTGAGGATGACGAGAATGGCTGTGGCCACAAGCAGCTCAATGAGAGTGAAGCCACGGTTGCTGGTATGACGGCGGATCATCTGTCTGGAGAACGCTCTGGAAACGGCAAATTGCACAAAAATAGTGAGCTGCGAGCGCTGAGCAGTCCGCTCTCAGCCCGGTGCTATTCAGCTCAAAGCTGCTCTATTGAATTGTAACCGTTGCGGCGGCTCCGTTCACAGGCAGCGCCTGCATTGCGGGGTCACGGGCACCGCCCCGGGCGATAGTCAAAGAACCCTGTCCGGCGGCTTTAGCCATGAAGGTGAGCGTCACCACAGGCCCCTGGCCAGAGACGCCCGTCGCGCCCGGTGGACGGGTGGCGGTCACCTGCATGGTCCCGTCATCTTCGCGGTGGGTAATAGTAACGATCTGCCCATCCTGAGCCAGCAGGCTCCCGTTAGAAACATTCACCACCTGCAAGAGCTTGGAATCAAACGAGAGTTGCAGGGGCACGGAATACACGTTTTGTGCGCCATTAAGCAGCACATTTACGGTGAAAGTCGATCCCGGATGCTGGGTTATGGCTGGCGGATCAAAGGCGAAGCTGGCCGGTGCCCCTCCGCGCTGGAGCAGTTCCGGCTCGGGCTGCCCGGAAGACGTGGGCACCGGCGGTGTCGTGGGTTGCGGCACGGGCACCGAGCCGGCACCAGAAGCTGGGGTCGTTCCTGTTCCCGGCTGAGTTGAGCCGGAATGACTGGCGCGCCGCAGACTGATTGAGCTGGCAGTTCCGACGTCGATGGCCTGTTCATTCAGCGTACTCAAGACCTGGCGACGCACGATGTGGGGGATAAGAACGAAGACAGTCTCAGTTTGCGAGTGTTCTGTTTGAGTCTGACCGAAGAGGTATTTCAGCAAAGGAATCTGCGCCAGCCCGGGGATGCCGGTGAGGCTCTTTGACTCCAACTCCTCAAGCATGCCGCCCATCAAATTGGCTTCGCCTTCGCGCAAGCGAACTTCGTGCTCGATCTTTCTTTGCCCGATGATCGGCTGCGAGATGCCACCGATGTTGGCCTGCGAAGTCACGGATGAAATGTCCATGCTGATTTTCAGGGTCACGTCTCCGTTGGAATGAATGCGAGGCGTCACGTCAACGTTGACACCGACATCGAGATATTGGAACTGCGTATTGACCAATGGATTGATGCCGACACCGCCGATGCCCGGCTGAAATGAACCGGTCGCGACCGGCACACGGTCGCCAATCTTAAGCGAAGCCTTCTGCCCATCGATCGAGCGAATTTGTGGGTTCTGGATCAGTTTGGTGCTGCTATCGGAGAACAGCGCGCTAACGTTGGCTGAACTGATTGTGACTTGAAAATCAGTCGCATTGAGATTGGCCAGCGAATTCAGGTTGATTGCGCCGTTCGCGCCATTCGTGCCATTCGAGGTCGAGTTAGTGCCGTTGACGGTGTTGGTACCGTTGGTCACGGTCGTGGTCGTTGTGTTTACGTTCGGCTGCAATTGCACCGTCATGCTGGTTGGCGGGTTCACGCCAAGGGTCCGTTTCTTATCCTTGCTAATCTGCAGAACGGCCACGTCAACCACCACTTCAGGTTTGGACTTGTCGAGGTCTGTTACCAGCTTCTCGGCCAACGCAACCTGGTCAGGGGTGCCGCGTACGACTATGGCACCTTCAGAAGGCAGTGGCTGAATACGAGAGATTTCCAGAATCTGGCGAAGTGCGTTTACCACGTCCTGCAATTCGGTGGGCTGGGATAAATTCGAAAGATAAAAGGTTTTGATGACGCTCTGCTCAATGTCCTTGCGCTTGGCAGGGGTATCGCCGGCAATGAAGATCGTATTAGCAGTGACCGGGCGCCAGAAGGTTTTTGATTCCAGCGCAACAATTTGCAGCGCTTCTTCCAGCGAGACCGAATTCAGTTCAACTTTGATTCGTTGCGATCGGTAGTCCGGATCGAACAGGACGTTGATCCCTGCCAATTTGCCGATGGTTTCGTAAATGACTTTGCTGTCCTCGGTGATTTTCAAATTGATGGGAACATTGGGGATGTTTCCCAGTTCGACCGGGGCGCTGGCTTCCTGAAGCCTTCTCTGCAGAAATGTGGGGGGTTGAGCGGCAGCCTGGGGCGCGGGCGTCTTGGCCTGCTGGATCAGCTGGTTGGTGACTTGTATTTCCTGCTTGGCGATCGCGCTCGAGGGATCAGTCTCCGCAGCCTTTTGGAACTCCGCCAATGCTTCTTCTAACCTGCCGGCTTCACGCAGAAGCTGGCCACGATGGACGTGTGAAGCTCCGGCCAGGAACCTCAATCGCTCAAATGCGGACCGGTAGGAAGCATCTTGGGGCTTCTGATCATAGGCCTGCTTGTAAAAGTCATAGGCCTGCTCGTAGTTCTGGCGCGCCTCGGCGTTTCTTCCCTTGTTGTAAAGCGATTTGGCACTTTCGGCAATCGCTGGAAGAATAAGCAATGAAAGAAGAAAACCAACGAGCGCCGGGCGGATTGCGCGTTTCATTAATGACCCCTTGGAATACAGTCTTCGCCAGCGGCCGAGGCGACCGTAGCGTGCTTCAGATGTGAAGAAAGCGCGATTATAGCATCGCAGGTAACCGCGCCGATGTTACTGTTTCTCATATGTTTACGCGAAAGTGCTAGAACTAAAGTTCCTGGGTGTTGACACTCGATCGTAAGAAATCAGATTTCAAAGTTTATGAGTTTCAAGGTTCCCCAAGTCTCGCGAGAGGCGCGCGATTTCGCAAGACCTGGAAGTTTCAAGCTCTTACAGATTGAATCCTCCGAAGTCTTGCCTTGCTGACCTCCAGACCAAAAAGCACTTTTGTGCGGTACCCTACTCTCATGCCCCGGCAATCCACTCATCAGACCAAGCCTAGCGCGGAAAAAAATCCGCGGCGCGATCCCACCGCCGCCGGGCAGAGAGATGCCACCGTCAATAGGATCGCCTCACATAACTACTTCTTGCTGGAAAAATTTGAGACAGGCATTGCCTTAACAGGTACCGAGGTAAAGTCAGTCCGGACCGGGCACGTCAACCTGAAGGACGCCTATGGGCTGGTAAAAGACGACGAACTGTGGCTGCTGAACTGCCATATCGGCGCGTATGAGCATGGGAACATCTACAACCACGCTCCTCTGCGCACGCGGAAACTGCTGGTACATCGGGAAGAAATCAATAAGCTCATTGGCAAGACCCAGCAAAAGGGCCTGACCCTGATTCCGACGCGTATGTATTTCAAGAACGGTCGAGTAAAGGTTGAGCTGGCGCTAGCTAAAGGCAAGCAATTGTGGGACAAGCGCGAGACGGAGCGGCGAAAGACCGCCGATCGCGAAGCCAAAGAGGCAATTGCGAGATCAAGAAAGAATTAAAACCACGATTTGTACGGACGGAAGGAGACGCAGAATCGACCAGGGTAGCGTTCCCTTGCCGCGCTCATTTTTTTGCAAAAAAGTTGTAGGGGCGAACGCGCTGGTTCGCCCCTAGGCTGGCTACCGTTTATTTCTGTTGTGGTGCGACGACTTGAGCTTTTTCGGCATTTAGACTATCCGAACCGGCTACTGGGGTTTGAGTTGCTGTGATCGTCTCCACTTTTTCGATCCCAGGCATCTCAACTTCCTTAATTCTGGCCGTGGTCAAGATTTTCGCCAGCTGCTGGAAGACTTTGCCACGATCCACCTGGGCAAGCTCTTCGTCCGGTTTACGGGAGGTTTCTACGTCGAGAACAAACTCGTAGCAGGCGTCATTCTTGAACAAGTGAAAGTACTTGACGTCGGCCTGATGCGTAGATTCTCCGCTCATCTGTTCTAGAACCGTGAAGTCGTTCGAACCGATCTTCACGCTTTCCGGCTTGGCTGCGTCCGGATCTTTGGAGCTCGGTACGAATTGGGCACATTCGTCCGACGTCATTCCTGGATTTACCGTCACATTCAGCAGGCCAGCGATGAAATCTGTGTCGGTGAATGAGCTTTCTGGGAGGTCGACGGCTGCGATCTCAACTGCTCCCGGCTTCACGAAATTAGCAGGCACCGGCAAAGACGATTTTCCATCGCCGGCTTGCAAGCTGTATTTCCTCGGATAACTGAAAGAAACCCCGTAGGTACCATTCACGTATGTTGCATTGGCCGGACGATGTTTCTTAATTTTCTTGGGCGGTTCAGCAGCCGCTGACGCCGCGGTGGTTGCCGCCGGGGCCGATGCTGCAGGAACTGCGGGCGGGCTGATTTTCCCGGTTGAATTGCCGGACTGCCTGGAACAGCTGATGGCCAGAAACAGCACGACTGCCATAACGGTTCCGGCACTGATGGCTGGCAAGTAGGTGCTCAGCCAACTCTCCCCCTCGATTTGTTTGAAGCTCTGGTTTTCACTTCCCTGTATGCGATTGTTCGTTGCCATATTCCCCTCCTTGGGACTGCACTTGGAGAAATGGCACGAGCAGGGCCAGAGTCGGATTTGCTGATTCTGCGGAATTTATTTGTATGCGTCATTGGATAGAGCGTGGCCGGGAGGACACGATGTGACGCCGGAAACACAGAACGACGGACATTAGGTGGGAACGGATGGTTCGCAACGCAAACGACTAAGCAGCTAAACTAGAAGGCAAAACATGCTGCTGCACGGAATCCTCCCGCCGATAACCACCCCTTTCTACCCTGACGGACGCGTGTATCTGAAGAAGCTCGAGCACAATGTTGAGCGCTATTCGAAGACTCCGGTCGCGGGAATAGTGGTGCTGGGCTCAACCGGAGAAGCAGTCATGCTGTCGGATGAGGAGCGGCGCGAGGTGCTGAAGACCGCCCGCGAGGCTTGTGCTCCGCACAAAGTTCTGATTGCGGGAACTGGCGCAGAGTCTGCCCGGGAAACTTTGGCCCTAACCGAATACGCTGCCGACTTGGGATATGACGCCGCGCTCGTCCGCACACCGCATTTCTATCGTCCGCAGATGCAGCCGGCGAATCTTCTTGCCTTCTATCGTACTGTCGCTGACCGTTCGGCAATTCCAATCCTGATTTATAGCGTCCCGGTGTTCACCAAGTACGACATGCCGCCAGAGCTAGTGATTGAACTTGCTGAGCATCCAAACATTATCGGGATTAAAGAATCTGGAGGCGATGCAGAAAAGATTCGCCGCATGGCTGAAGGCACGCGCCACCTTAGGCGGAGCGCCACCGTGACAGAAACGTTCGCCGCGGTCACCCCTCGCATGTTGGAGACCGGGGGACCGGAATCCTCAGATGGCAACGGTGAATTCATTCCCGTGACCGTGCTCGCCGGAGAGAAAAGCGGCCATGTGGGAACGGGTTCGCCCTCCCACGCAGCCGCTCATGTGGGGACGGGCGCTCCCGCCCGTCCGGCGGAGCAAGGCTCCGCTCAACTTAAAACTCGCCAAAAAGAAATTGGCTTCCAAATTCTCGCCGGGTCGGCGCAGAAACTCCATAGCTCGCTTGACGCCGGAGCCGTCGGTGCTGTGCTCGCATTCGCCTCTCCCGCACCAACTGCGTGCTACGAGATCTATGCAGGCTGGAAGGAAGGCGACGCGGATCTGGCCCGGCTGAAACAGGAAAGGATTACGGCCGCTGCAATTCGGGTCGGCAGTGAACTTGGGATTCCTGCCTTGAAATACGCCTGCGATTTGAACGGATATTACGGCGGACCGCCGCGCCTGCCGTTACTCCCGCTCACCGCCGAGCTCAAAGCTGAAGTCGAGCGGTTGATGTCCGATATACGGAACTGACCTAAACCAACCTCGCTTGCGGCTGGGTCTTACCTCTCTTACAATTGGAACGAACGTTCGAACTATGGCCTCTTCCGCCACCAAACCCCGTGCTCACCGCCTGCGGGTGCCTGCTTCGAGGGATCCCCGCTTTGACCGCCAGCTGGGGAGAATTCTCGAACACGCAACCGAAGTCTTTTGCGATAAGGGATACGCGGCCGCGTCGATGCGTGACCTGTCCCGAGCAACTGGGATGTCCCTGGCGGGTATGTACCATTACTTCGGATCGAAGGAACGCTTGCTGTATCTCATTCAGAAGCACACGTTTTCAACCATTGTCGCCCAGCTTCGCGATCGCTTAAAAGAAGTTTCCAACCCCGAAGAAGGCATTCGCGCTTTCATTCACAATCACGTGGAATACTTCCTCGAGCACCAACAGGCCATGAAAGTACTTTCCCACGAAGATGAAGCTCTGAATGGCGAGTATGCGGGTGAGATCGCCGAAATCAAACGCGAGTATTACCGGATCTGCTGCGAGCTGCTCAACCGCTACAAGAAAGAAAAGGGACTAGAATTTGACAGTCGGACAGCGGTGCTCTCGCTTTTTGGCATGATGAATTGGATTTACACCTGGTATAACCCGCGCCTTGACCGAGGAGCAAAGCACATGTCGCGCGACATGGGAAATATTTTTTTTCGCGGCATTTCATCTGGCAAAAATAACGGCACAAATAAATAGGAGGGCATGATGGCAACTACATTACAGCCGGCAACTGAGCAGGAGACCAGGCAACTGGTCAACTATCGCGTGGATGGCGGCGTTGCCGTCATTGAAATGAACGATCCGCCCGCAAATACCTATACCTATGAAATGAATCGCCAGTTCGACGAGGCGATTCTCAGGGCGCGCATGGACAATGACGTTTACGTCATCCTGTTGACGGGTGCGGGCGATAAGTTCTTCTCAGCGGGCGCCAACATCAAGATGCTGGCCAGCGTTGATCCCACTTTCAAGTATTACTTTTGCCTGCACGCCAACGAAATGCTGCTGCGTCTGGAGCACACGCCCAAGCTGGTGATTGCCGCGCTGAATGGACACACCGTCGGTGGCGGACTCGAAATTGCCATGGCTGCCGATATTCGCATTGCCCGCAAAGATGCCGGCAAGATCGGATTGCCGGAGGTGAATCTCGGTGTGCTGCCCGGTACCGGCGGAACCCAGCGCCTGTCAAGGCTTGTGGGAAAGAGCAAGGCCATCGAGTTGATGGTTACCGGCAATACGTTTTCTTTTGAAGAGGCGCTCGAAGCGGGCATTATCAATGATATTTACGAGCGCGAAGGCTTCATGGAGAACGTAATGGAATATGCGCATCAGTTCTGTCCGCCAAACAAAGCGGCAAAGGCCGTGGGGAGAATCAAGCGTGCAGTGCAGACCGGCTGGGAAATTCCCATGGAGTCGGCGCTGGCGGTCGAGCGCGAAAATCAGCAGTTGCTCTTCCAAAGCGAAGACGCAAAAGAAGGCCTGGCGGCGTACGTGGAGAAGCGGCCGGCAGAATTCAAGGCGAAATGAAAAGCATGAACCACGAAGGACACGAAGGTGCACGAAGAACCGCAGCTCGGTCTTACTTCGTGTACCTTCGCGTCCCTTGTGGTTAAAGGTTTTGACTTATGCCCGGCAAAGTAGCAAAAATCGGAACCTTCAGCGACTGGGTTGGCCTGTTCGATGAATGGCGCAAGGATATCGGCGTCAATCGCGACGAAATCGCCAGCTTTAAATTCGATACCCTCTTCGGCGCCATCGAAACCGACGAGATCCAGTTTGGCCATTTTAAGGGCCGCCGCAAGTGGGAGAACCTGCGCCAGATTCCCACGCAGCAAATGCGCGATGCCCTGCTCAACATGATCGTCTACCAGGGCGACACCGAGTTTGCCAGCGTCGAGCAGCAGCGACATCTTTTCGAAACCGCTCCCACCGACTGGGACCGGCGCGCCATCACTCGCGTCATGATCGAAGAGATGCGCCATGGCTGGCAAATGTGCGCGTTACTGGTCGACCACTTCGGATATTCGGGCAAAGTTGAAGCCCAGAAGATGCTGGAACGACGAGCATTTGAAAACAAACGCCTGCTCGGCGCCTTCAACGTCGACGTCGACAACTGGATGGACTTCTTCACCTACACCGATTTTGTTGACCGCGACGGCAAATTTCAGTTGCAGATGTTGAAGTATTCGGCCTTTGCCCCGCTTGGCCGGTCCATGTCGTACATGCTTCGCGAAGAAGCTTTTCACATGGGCACGGGCAATGATGGATTGCGTCGCATCGTGCAAGCCGGAGTGATCCCTGCGTGGCTTATTCAGAAATATCTGAACAAGTGGATTTCGAGCTCGTACGATCTCTTTGGGACCGACCATTCTTCGTCTGCGCATTGGGCGTATGTCTGGGGGATCAAAGGCCGCTACGACGAGCCTAAGAACGACAAGCAGGCTGATCTTGACGATCTGAATGACTACAACCGGAACTTGTACCATGACGAAGTCGCCGGACTCATCGAGCGCTTCAACGGCGTTCTGAAACCGGGTGAGCCGAAGCTTTATGCGCCCGACATCAAGTTCAATCGGATGATCGGGAAGTGGGCCAATCGGAAATTTCATCCAACGGGAGTGCCGCTGGAAGACAAAGAGTACGACCAGCAACTGCCGGAGTTTCTGCCGAGTGCGGATGACAAGAAGCTGCTGCTGGACATCATCGCCAACGAGAAGAAGTGGATCGTACCGAAAGAAGGCGCGCGCGATCCGCTGGAAACTATTGCCGAACCACGCAAATCGGCGATCAACTTGTAATCGTTTGCGAGAAAGCGATTAGCCGTAAAAACGCTTTTGGCAGAGTTTCAAACAAACAAAGAATGATAGCAATCACCAGCAATGACGGTGTTAGCAGTGACCGTGTGGGAACGGGCGTCCCCGCCCGTTCGGTCGGGCGAAGCTCGACACCTGCTTACACCCGCTCTGAATTAATGGTCTGTGCTGCCGCGCGAGAGATTCGCGATGGAGAAATCGTTTTCGTGGGAATGCGCCTGCCGCTGATTGCATTCGTGGTCGCGAAGAAGACTCATGCTCCGAACGCCACTGGATTTTTCGAGAATGGCGTGATCCGCTCCACACCTGCTTCAGAGCTGATCTACACCATGGCAGACCCGCCAAATATTCTCGGCGCAACCCAGTGCCTGGATATGCTCGGAGTCATGGGCCTGCTGCAGTCTGGCCGGGTTCATCTCGGCTTTCTCGGCGCAGCTGAAGTCGATCGCTTCGGCAATCTAAACTCAACCCAGGTTGACGGCCCGCGCGGCATGGTCCGCTTGCCTGGCTCCGGCGGCGCCTGCGACATCGCTTCCCTCGCCCAGCGTTTTGTCGTGCTGCTGGAACACAAGAAAGAACGACTACCGGAGCACGTTTCATTCATGACCAGCCCCGGGTTTGGGGACGGCCCAGGATGGAGAAAGAGAGTTGGCTTGCCTCGCGGCGGGCCTTCGGCCGTAATCACGACTAAAGCGGTGCTGCGCTTTCGCGATGACGCAGAAGCCTATCTCGATTCCGTTCATCCGCGAATTGAAGTTGACGAAGTGCTGGAGAACACTGGTTGGAAGCTTCAAGTTTCAGATCATGTGAGCGAAACTCGCGAACCCTCCGCCGATGAGCTGAAAACCATCCGTGAATACGACAAAGAAGGTTTTTGGACAAGCTAAAGCCGTGTGGGTTGGACACCGTCGATTGAAAAATAAATGGCGCACCAGGTATCAACTCGATTCGGACGCATCTCGCTAGAGCAGCAGGCCCGAGTCGCGCAAATCACGCTGCACAATCCCCCGGTGAACGTAATCGATATCCCCATGATGGATGAGCTGGGTTCGGCCATAGCAGAGACCGAAGCGAGTCCTGAGATTTCGATTATGGTCGTTCGCGGGGCGGGAAAATGTTTTTCCGCAGGAGTTGACGTCGCGGCGCACGCGCCAGACACCGTGAAAGAAATGCTCAACAAGTTTCACGGCGTCGTCCGCGCGCTATTGGGATCGAGCAAGATTACAGTTGCCGTAGTTCATGGCCAATGCCTGGGAGGCGGAGCTGAACTGGCAATGGTCTGCGATATCGTGCTCACCGTCGAATCAGCCGAATGGGGATTTCCCGAGATTAGTTTAGGCTGCTTTCCGCCTGTGGCATGCACGGCATTGCCGGCGTTGACCGGACAGAAGCACGCCGCTGAACTCATCCTGACTGGAAAAAAGTTCGACGGATTGGAGGCGGCATCCCGAGGACTCGCGAGTTCCGCAGCACCTGAACATCAACTGGAAGACAAGTTCGCAAGTCTGCTGCGGCGGCTTGATCAACTCAGCCCGGCTGCGCTGGCAATCACCAAGAAAGCCATTTACGCTTGGGACTCATTCCATTTTGATAAGGGATTGGCGCGGGCTGAAAAACTTTATCTCGACGAACTAATGAAGACCGAAGATGCACAGGAGGGCATACGAGCGTTCCTGGTGAAACGCAATCCGCAGTGGAAGGGCCGGTAGAAGGCGCGGTCAGGCCTGAGAATGCAGGCCCACCACGGGGACGGGCGCCGGTCGCTCACTTTATGTGTGGCACTCCCTTTTGGGGAATCGCAGCCAGTGCAGCGTGCGTGTACTTTGCTTATTCGTCGTATTCGCAGATCGCTGATGGCAATTTCTACTGGCAGCATGGATGGTGGATTGTAATCACGTGGGCCATCTGGCTTTTGCTGATTATGGGATTAGTTTCGGAGACGCGATGCTGGCGCGAACGGATTTTTTTCGGACTGATTTTGCTCAATTTTTCCCTTGGTTTTGTTCTCGCAGCCTGGAGCACGGCATCTTTCCCAACGGTTCGTGTCGGGAGACAAATCTCACTGGTGCTATGGGCCTTGGCTGCGCTCGCAAGCTTGCGGACGGTTACCAGTGCGGAAAGCGGTCCGAAAGTTCCATTCGCGAAGGCAAAGAATGACGACGGCCCTCAATGACCAAGCTGCGTTCTATGCATGATGCGATCGCTGAGTTCATGCCGGACGGCGCGTGCGTAGCCCTGGGCCTGCAACTCGAACAAATGATTCCGTTCGCCGCCGGACACGAAATCATTCGACAGAAGAAGCGGGGGCTGACGCTGATTGGCCCCATCTCCGATATTTTGTTTGATCAACTCATCGGCGCGGGCTGCGTCGAAAAAGTGATCGCCGCGTGGGTGGGGAATGTAATGATGGGCTCCGCCTATAACTTCCGGCGCGCCGTCGAGCAGGATGGAATGAAAGTGTTCAATATGACGAACTTTTCTCTTGCGCTTGCGCTGCAAGGCGGAGCAATGGGTGTGCCGTTTATTCCCACTCGAACGGCGCTGGGCACGGACACGGCAAAGGGAAATCATTTTTTCTATCAGATTTTCTCGCCATTTGAGCCGAAGGAATCGCTGTGGGCGGTGCGGGCGCTGAATCCGGATGTCACTATTGTGCATGTGCAACGCGCCGATGCGGAAGGTAACGCGCAGACCTGGGGGAATTTTGGGGTGATGATCGAAGGCGTGCGTGCGGCAAAGCGGGTGATCTTGGTTGCTGAAGAGATCGTCAAGCCTGAGGTCATCGCCAGCGATCCTAACCGCACTATGATTCCGGGTTTCCTGGTGAATGCGGTTGTCGAATGTTCTTATGGCGCGCATCCCTCGCCGGTCCAGGGCTACTACAGCCGCGACAACGATTTCTTTCGCGAGTACCACGAGCAAACAAAAACGAAAGCTGACAGTGACGCGTGGCTGGATAGTTGGGTTTACGGAGTGGCCGATCGCGAGCAGTTTCTGAAGAAACTCGGACTTGATCGCGTCGAAGCGCTGGGTGTGAAGCGGCATGCGTATGCGGCACCGGCGGACTTTGGATATTGAACAGATGAATAGGAAAAGCAGGTTCCCGTTCGACTCCTTGCCGCTAACGCGGCCAGTCGCTCAGGGCAGGCTCTCGACTAAAAGATGGTTCGCCAGCGAACCATCTTCTTCGCTCGGAATGGCAAATGTTTCATCCGAGCTAAGGTAAGCGGTACTAGCTGAAAGCTGACGGCTGAAAGCTGAAGGCTATTTTTCATGAAGAAGCAACTTGTTGAATTGCGAATCAACGGCCGCTCGCATGAGCTGGCAATCGAGCCAAACCGGCTGCTCCTCGATGCTCTGCGCCAGGACCTTCAGCTGACGGGTTCGAAGCGCGGCTGCGATGATTCTTCATGTGGCGCGTGTACTGTTCTTATCGATAGCATCCCTATGCTCTCCTGCACAATGCTCGCTGCCAGTTGCGAAGGCCAGGAGATCACAACCGTAGAAGGCGTCAGCGAACATGGAGCGCTCGCAGCAATCCAGAAAGCCTACGGAGACTGGGGAGGTGCGCAGTGCGGTTTTTGCACTCCCGGGTTCATGATGACGGTCAAACATCTGCTGGCGACGAATGCGAATCCCAGCGATGCAGAAGTTCGCGATGCTCTGAGCAGCAATTTGTGCCGCTGCACGGGATACAGCCAGATGTACCAGGCAGTGAAAGCGGCGATCGAAGCGGAGCAGAAGGGGATGGCGGAGGCGAAATGAACCCTATCCTGATCCCTGTCATTCCGACCGGAGTTCGGCCATCCGTCTTAGGATGGTCGAACGGAGTGGAGGAACCTGCTGTTCGCTTGATGCGCCAAACAGCCTGCAAGCGGATGGCTCTTCTGGTTCCAATAGCGGTCTTTCTTTGGCGGGTCAGAAGGAAGCTTTGGAAACCTGCCGGTGAAATTCAATGGAGGTCTATCAACCCGGCTCAAGCACATGATTCCATCCTCATTACAGTGACGCGCGAAAGGCGATGTCGAGCTTCGCTCGACCGGACGGGCGGGAACGCCCGTCCCTATATGGCCATTTTTGACTACCTACATTTTTGACTACCTGTTATGACTAGTTTCTCCATCATCGGCAAGCCCATCGCCATGGTCGACGCCGCCGGTAAAACCACCGGTGCCGGCAAATACACCGACGATTTGTGTTTGCCGGGCATGCTGGTCGGCAAGATCCTGCATTCGCCGCATCCGCACGCGCTGATCAAACGCATCGACACCAGCCGCGCAGAGAACCTCGAAGGGGTGGTAACTGTTGCAGTCGGTGCAGATGCGCCAAATACCTATGGCATTCTTCCCGTCGGCCACGATGAACACGCTCTTGCACTCGACAAAGTTCGCTACGTGGGAGACAACGTAGCATGCGTTGTGGCTGAAGACGAGGCCACCGCCGAAAATGCACTCGAGCTCGTCGATGTGGAGTACGAATTACTTCCCGCGTACTTCGATCCCGAAGAGTCGATGAGAGCCGAACGCGACCTCATCCACGAGAACAAACCGCACAATCTCGAAAAGGATTATCACCACGTCTTCGGAGATCCCGACAAGGGCTTTGCCGAAGCGGATTGCGTGCTCGAAGCCCGCTACATCGCCAATGAAGTGACACACGCAGCCATGGAGCCGCACTCGACGCTGGCGTCGTTCGAACTGGATTCGCAAACCGGGCAACTGGGACGCCTGACAGTCTGGTCCTCAACCCAGGTGCCGTACTACCTGCAGCACAAGCTCTCGCTGGTTCTCGAGATGCCGATGTCGCAGATTCGCGTGATCAAGCCGCTGGTCGGCGGAGGATTCGGGGGCAAGAGCGAAGTCATTCCGCTGGAAATTATCGCTGCGGTCGCAGCACGCAAGGCGAAACGGCCGGTGAAAATCACTTACACGCGCGAGGAAGTTTTTTGGGCGCATCGCGGCCGGCCGCGCACCATCATCGACTTGAAAACCGGGGCTTCCAAAGACGGGCGCATCACTGCGGTAAAAGCTCGGGTTGTGCAAGATGGCGGAGCGTACTGCTCATATGGCGTCGTGACGATTCTTTATTCCGGCGCGCTGCTCGGCGCTTTGTATGACATCCCAAACATTCAATACGACGGCTATCGTGTGCTGACGAATAAGCCTGCGTGCGGTGCAATGCGCGGGCATGGCACGGTGAATGTGCGTTTTGCCTTTGAGTCACAGCTCGATGAACTTGCGGCCAAGTTGAACATCGACCCTGCCGAAATTCGTCAGCGCAACTTGCTGCAGCCGCCCTGCGTCACCGTGAACGGACTGCGCGTACAAAGTTATGGCCTGCCGGAGTGCATCGAAAAAGTTGTCGAGCGCTCGGAATGGAAAACGCGTAAAGGCAAAATGCCCAAGGGGCGCGGGCTTGGCGTCGCATGCAGTCACTACGTTAGCGGCGCGGCCAATTCAATCATCCGGTCTGACATGCCGCACTCGACGGTCAACATCAAAATCGATCGCGACGGCGGAGTTGTGGTTTACACCGGAGCCTCGGAGATCGGGCAGGGCTCGGACACCATGACCGCGCAGATCGCCGCGGAGGTCCTCGGTTGCACATTGGCGAGGGTGAAAGTTGTGGCCGCGGATACGGACCTTACGCCGATCGACATCGGCTCCTACTCAAGTCGGGTGACGTTCATGGCCGGCAATGCGACTCTGCGCGCGGCAGAAGCAGTAAAAAGACAAATCGCGGCAGCGGCAGCCAAGAAGATGGACTGCGAGGCGGAAGAACTGGAGTTTCGGGACGATGTTGTAAGGCGGAAGGGTGCGTTCGCGCTGAATTCGCGCGAACCGGACGGGCGAGGGCGCCCGTCCCCACACGGTCCATCCCCAGATGGTCTATCTCAAAAACTTGAGCAAGGCTCGGCAACAGTTTCTGGTCGAGTAGAAGGCCAAATTCTGCGCGGATCGCTGCAGCAGAAGCGCAAAGAAGACAGCACTCCCAAGAATTCAATGAGTTTCGAAGAGGCGGTGATCGCCGCCATCGACTTCCACGGAGCGCTCACCGGTACGGGATCTTATGCTCCTCCTGCAGAAGCTCGTGGCGGTAAGCACAAAGGCGGCGGCGTCGGTCCTTCGCCGGCTTACTCATATTCGGCGCAAGTGGCCGAAGTCAGTGTGGAGGAAGACACCGGCGAAGTCACCGTCCACAAAGTCTGGGCAGCGCACGATTGCGGGCGGGCGTTAAATCCGGTAGCGGTTGAGGGCCAGGTGATCGGCTCGGTGTGGATGGGAATGGGTCAGGCGCTCACCGAAGAGATGATTTGGAAAGACGGGCTGCTGATGAATCCGGGGCTGCTGGAATATCGCAGCCCGTCATCGATCGAATCGCCAGAGGTGGAGGCGATTCTGGTCGAGAGCATCGATCCGGAAGGTCCGTTCGGGGCCAAGGAGTGCAGCGAGGGGGCGCTGGCAGCGACACCTCCGGCAATCGCGAACGCTATTTACGACGCTGTGGGGATCCGCCTGCACGAATGCCCATTCACGCCGGAGCGTGTGCTGGCGGCGCTGCGTGCAAAGAAAAATGCGAAGCCTTTGAATTTGACCGAAGGCGTAGATCCCACTTCGCCGGCAAAGTTCCGCGAGCACGGCGGCGCGTTGTGGTTCAAAGGAAAAGGGGCGGCTCGGCATGAGCTCGATCCCGCTCGTCAAAAGACACAACCTTGAACTCATGAACATTGCGCAAAGAAAGGTTTCCCCGGTGATCCGCGTGATCTTGGTATGCAACGACCTTAGAACTGACAATGGCGTTCTCTAACTTCAAACTTCTGCGCCCGCGTACATCGCCTGAAGCTCTCGGCCTGCTAAGCGAACACCGCGCCGCAGTTCGCGTCCTTGCCGGAGGCACTGACCTTCTGCCCTCGATGCGGCAGAGACTCTTCGAGCCGCAATATGTGATGGATTTGCGCCTGTTAAGTGACCTCAAAGGAATTCGCGAAACTGAGCAGAGCGTTGAGATTGGATCGCTTACCACGCTGCGCGAGATCGAGAGTTCTGAGGTTTTCCGCCGAGACTATCCTGTACTCGTCGAAGCCGCGAAAACCGTGGCTTCACCGCTCATCCGCAACATGAGCACCATCGGCGGCAACATCTGTTTGGATACGCGCTGCCTGTGGTACAACCAATCGCTTGCCTGGAGAAAGTCCTGCGGATTTTGCATTAAGAAAGATGGCGATCTCTGCCATGTGGCGCCGGGCGGAGCGAAGTGTTGGGCAACGTTTTCCGGCGATACGCCGCCTGCCCTGCTTTGTCTGGATGCTGAAATCGAGATTGCCAGCGCGTCCTCGACGCGCCGTATTCCGCTTCATGATTTCTACACTGGCGAGGGAGACGCGTATCGCAACCTGCAGCCTGAGGAGTTAGTCACACGCGTCTTCTTGCCGGGCGCATCTGCCGGATATCGAGGCGCCTATCGCAAGCTGCGGGTCCGCGGCTCAATCGACTACCCGCTGGCAGGAGTTGCCGTGGCTCTGAAGAAGAACAACGGGCACATTGAGGATCTTCGAATCGGGCTGACAGCTGTGAATCCAGCACCAGTTCTGGTGAATGTGGACAGGCTGAAAGAAGAAGTGTTCGGCCAGGAACTGGCAGAAGCCGCTGGGGAAATCGCCGCCCGCACGGCCAAGCCACTGACCACTTCCGCGCTCACGCCCGAGTATCGACGCGAAATGATCCGGGTGTTCACCGCGAAGACGGTGCTGGCAATCTGCTCCGACTGAAACAACTTGCGGCGGCAGCCAAAACAAAAACCCCGCCGTGGCGGGGTTTTGTTATTTGCTCTGTCTTGGATTACGGTTTTGCAGCTGGTTTTTCGTCGGTTTTCGCTGGGGCCTTCGCAGCGGCTGAGGGTTTCGTCTTCCAGAACCCCGGATCAGCTTTCACCCACTCATCCGGCGGATAGCTCATGCTTGGAGTCATCTGAAAAAGGTTTGACTGGCTAAACTCGACCGCTGAGGACTCCAGTTCTGCAAGCTTCTTCATGCCCTCTTCGCCCATAGCGGCAACGAATTTTTTATCGCGCTCGGGACCCTGGTCGATTTCAGTGGCAGACTTCATGGGTAGGAAGAACACATAAGTCGACCCTTCCTGGCCATAAACAGCGTCGTAAGCGGCCCAGTGCATGTCCGGATTCTCGCCGTATGCTGTTTTGACCAACTTCATGAGCTCTTCCCACTCGTGACGATGCCCCGCCCGTACCCGGTACAACAGAATTTCGAAATAACGCATATGAGCAATATCCACCGGCGCGTGCAGACTTTGCTCCTCGTTGTACATCAGCAAGCTGGTGTCAGTCTCGCTCAACAGATCGCCGTCATTGGCGCTGGCACGATCCAGTTCCGCTGTCAGCGTAGCGTTCTTCTGTTGCGCCAAGCCGTCCTTCTCCCAAGCCTCGAAGGAGTCGAACCCGACGAAGAAAAGAACGCGTGGCTTTCCTGTCACCGAACTTGTGGCAATATAGTGCGTCGGCCACTTGGCACGAGTGAACGCTTGCACGAATGCGCTCTCCGCTTTCTGGTGAACCAAGCCTCCCTTTCCGGGCTTCACGAACTCCCGAATAACCTGCAACACCTTCGGAGGGGGTGTGGCCGCCGACGCGTTCTGTGCGTCTTGAGCGAATGCGACTCCCAAGCCTCCGAATAACAGCACCCCCCCAAACAAGCAAGTAATCATTTTTTTCATGGACAAACCCTCCTGGGTCGACGAAGTGAACGTTCTGAATTAGATTATTGTTCTGACGCGGTGAGATTGGAGCGCTTCAGGGCCCCGCGCCCCAGAGCAGGCGGAGCGTATCTCACGCTCGAACCGAAGTCAAGCTGAAAGCTGAGCAATTGCGCCGGAGCGCGAGCGAAAGCCAGTGACTTATACTGACGGAATGCGTGCTCTGATTTTCTTGGTGTTGTGTGCTGTGTCATGTGCAGCACAGGTGCCTCAGTCTTTCGACCCGATTGAAAAGTGGAAGGCGGCGGTGGTCAGCGGAGATCCCGTGGCACTGAAGTCTTTCTACAGTTACTCGCCTCCGGCGGTGATTAACACATCATCGGGCAAGGTAGACACCGACGCCGCTGTGGCTTTCTGGATCGCTATCAAGGCTCGGGCAGTCACAGTGAAGGCGGTCGAGGCGGGTTCTCCTCGGCCGGATTTGCAGGCCTTCACCTTGCTGGTAAGAGTGAGAGGCGCGAGCGGCAAAGTGACGGACCTGGTGGAAGGGCAGACCTGGCAAAATCAGGGTGGCGCCTGGCGCATCGTGGGTGAGAAACGCGACCTTGCCAAACTAGAGCAGCCGCCCACAGTGGACGCTCACATTTATCCGACCGGCAATGCCCGCGAGCAGATCAGTGAAGCCGTGGCGCGGGCCGGCCGTGAGCACAAGAACGTCCTGCTGGTTTTTGGCGCCGATTGGTGCTACGACTGCCACGTACTGGACAAAGCTTTCCGCAGAGCAGACGTTGCCTCTGTACTCAAGCCGAACTACGAACTGGTTGATGTCGATATTGGTGAAGAAAACAAGAACCTGGATATTGCGGCGCAATATGAGGTGCCGCTCAATCGTGGTGTTCCCGCGGTGGCAGTACTGGATTCGAGCGGCAAGTTAATTTACAGCCAGAAATCCGGCGAGTGGGAGCGCGCTCGCGCCCTCGGACCTCAGGATCTGGTGGAATTCCTGAAGAAATGGAAGCCGCAAAGCAGGTGAGGCCAGAACAAGTTCGGCGCTGACTGCTTGCGGGACATCGGTTTAGCGTTCATAACCGACGGCTTCATACGTTGTCCAGTTAATGATTTAGAATATCGGCAATGGAAAAAACACTCGATTTCGGCCCTTACGTAGATCTCGAAAACGGCAAGCGGGTGGTCAAAGAACTCACCTATGGGAATCCCACGCCCGAAGGCGTGGTTCTGACCACGGTGGACAGCGTGGTCAACTGGATGCGCAAGAGTTCCATATGGCCGATGACATTCGGCCTGGCCTGCTGCGCGATCGAAATGATGTCGATGGGAGCGTCGCGCTTCGACATTGCACGTTTTGGCGCTGAAGTCTTTCGGCCATCTCCTCGGCAATCTGACTTGATGATCATCGCCGGCCGCGTGTCGAACAAGATGGCGCCAGTAATTCGTCAGCTTTGGGAGCAAATGCCAGAACCCAAATGGGTGATCTCAATGGGCGCATGCGCCACGTCAGGCGGAGTGTTCAACAACTACGCGTTGGTTCAGAGCGTGAACCAGGTGATCCCCGTAGATATTTATGTTCCGGGATGCCCGCCACGGCCCGAGCAGCTGATTTATTCCATCACCTTGCTGCAGCAGAAGATCCAGGCCGAGCGCGGCACGTTGAAGCGGGCGTTGAACTTGACCTCGTAAACTTATCTCTTCCCTTTCAAAAACGCCGCCACCGACTCCTCCAGCAGAACCTCTTTCGTGCGGTGGATTGAAATCAGATCGGAAATCAGATAACTGATCTGCACCGCCAGCAGATTACTTTGAACGCAGCGTGAAATGGCGTCCTGCAACAGTCGGGACTCGCGAATCATAAGTGGAACGGTAAAGCCCTGCTTGCGCCGAGTGAGGCCGTGGTCGCGAGCGGCCGTCCGGTCGGCGTCAGAGACCTCTTCCCCGCGTGAGACTCTCAGGACGACTTGCAAGATTCGCGGCACGTGGTCCATGCGCTCGGTGTCGTTGAGCTTGATCGCCCCCAGTTCAGGGTCTTTCCTCGCAGCTTCCAGCCATTCGTCACTGATCGCGGGAATATTCTCCGAAATGATTTCGCTCAAACGTTTGATTTCGACGTGATGGGGTTTTTTTGGTTCAGCAAGTTTCGAGCGGATTTTCTCCACCAACACGTCGGTGTCGGTCGGCTTGGTGACGTAGTCGTCAACTTGAAGCCGAATTGCCTGCAAGGCAGTCTCGAACGCGGGATAGCCAGTCAGAATGAAGGTCACGGCCTGCGGTTGCGTTCTCCGCATAGCGCTGACCACCGTAAATCCATCGCCGGCATGCCCGACATTCAAGTCAGCGATCAGCACATCGAAGCTTTCCTGGGTAATGAGCTTCAGGGCCTCAGGGACGGTGGCGGCCGTAGTTACCGCAAAGCCCTGCTCGTTTAGATACATTCCGAGCATCAGCCGGATGTTGTCTTCGTCGTCAAGAAAGAGGATTCTGGGCCTGACTTTTTCCATTTTCCACCTTCCCGGGTAAACCGCTTGGATGCAACTACGGCGGAAAGAGAGTAGTTCACGCGTCCGTAGCATATAATTCCGCAGTTACGACGATGGCAAAATACAGTCTTTCCGCAAGCGGCCCTACCATAATCGCGCAAGCTCCCTGCCGCGCCGACCTTGCTGGAGGCACCATCGACCTCTGGCCGCTCTATCTTTTTCATCCGGGGGCGATGACGGTGAACTTCGCCGTCAACATTCTCACCACCTGCCGGGTGACGCCGCTCAAAGGCAAAGACATTTTTCTGCGATCGCTGGATACGAAGAAAGAAGAGCATTTTGACGATTTCGATGAACTCCGTGCCCGCAAGAAATTTCGCCTGCCGATTGCGGGACGGCTGCTGCAATTTTTCGCTCCCAAAGAAGGCGCTCTGATCGAGACCGATTCGGAATCGCCGGCCGGAGCGGGAATTTCCGGCTCTTCTGCCTTGATGGTGGCGACCACCGCTGCGCTCGCCCGCTTCACCGATCGCAACCTGACGCTTGAGCAGATGCGGATGATCGCGCAGAACATCGAGGCGCAAATTATCGCGGTGCCGACGGGATGCCAGGATTACTACCCGGCGCTCTACGGAGGCGTAAGCGCGATTCGCCTTGATGCGGACGGAATTCATCGCGAGGCGGTGCCAGTTATCCCGGAAGAGATCGAGTCGCGATTCGTGCTGGCCTACACGGGTGCGCCGCGGAAGTCCGGCATTAACAACTGGGAAGTATTCAAAGCGCACATCGACGGCGATAAGAGGGTGCATCGCAATTTTGAGCAAATCGGATCAATTGCACGCTCCATGCATCAGGCGCTGGTTCTGGGCGATTGGGACACTATGGCCCGCTTGCTGCGGGAGGAGTGGAAGCTACGTCGAAGTAACGCGCCAGGTATCACCACTCCGCTGATCGACAAGCTGATTTCAGTTGCAGGCAAAAATGGCGGACGTGCAGCCAAGGTGTGCGGCGCAGGCGGCGGAGGCTGCGTAATTTTTCTGGTAGAGAAGGGCTCGGCCAGCCGCGTGGCTACTGCCATAGGCGATGCCGGCGCGCGCGTGCTGCCGCTGCAAGTAGCGAGAGATGGATTGAGGATGCCGCCGGCAATCAGCAGTTAGCATCTGCGATTAGCATTTGGCCAAGCGCTAATTGCAAACTGCTGAGGCACCCAGCGCGACTCGATCTAAAATTATCTAAGCACTTCCACCTACTCAGAACATGTACCTCCGACTGCACCTGACGTCAATTTAGCTTGAGTGTAAGTAGCTAGGTTCCTAGAATCCCTTCAACTTAGCTGCTGATTCGCAGCTTATATCCAAAATTTGCTGGAGACGTTGGGATGAGATTTGGGAAGCGCTACGCACTCGTCTGCCTGTTCGCATTCGCATTGCCCGCTATGGCGGGCGTAACGGTTACCAGCCCGGGGGACGGTGCCACAGTCGGTTCCCCAGTCCATTTTGCCGCAACCGCAAGTTCAGCATGTTCGAAGGGTGTAGCCGCTGTAGGAATCTATACCGCTCCGTACGTGCTGGCTTATAAAGTGAACGGATCAAGTTTGAGTACGAGTCTCGCAATGAGCTCTGGCACTCAGTATCCGGTGGTTCAGGAGTGGGACAACTGCGGATCGTCATCCAAAGTGCAGCTCAAGATTACGGTTGGGACAACCACGAGTTCTGGTGGTGGCAAGACGTTTTCGAACCTGCAAAAGAGCGGCGGCTGGACCGGGTATGCTCTGTTGCCTCCGAGTTTTGGCATCTGCGGAAGTTGCACTCCCACCGGTTCGAACGTGAAGTGGTCGTGGACCCAGGGCGTGAGCTCTCCCTCGATGGACGGCATCTCCACGAAATCGGCCTATAACGGAGGCACTACCCAGTGGGCCGACATACTCTGGAACAATCACCTGATCGGCGATTTTTCTTCTCAGGGGCTGCCTGACTTCAGCAAGACCTTGGCCCCGTCGCTGCACAATTTCACTTACGACGTTTATTTCTGGGTCGGGAACGTTAACGACTCTCAGGCGCTGGAGTTCGACATTAACCAGTTCGTGAACGGCAAATCTTATATATGGGGCCATGAATGCCGCATCGACGGTGGGCATGAGTGGGACACCTGGAGCAATCCTGGACAGCACTGGGTTGCCAGCGGAATACCGTGCAATCCTAAGAGCAATGCCTGGAACCACTTGACGATCAATGTTTCTCGGACCCCAGACAATCATCTATACTTCAACACCATCACACTGAACGGCTATATCGGCAACGTAGGTCGTACTGACAGTCCGACGTCAACCAACTGGTACGGAATAACCGTCAACTATCAAATCGATAGCAACAAGTACAAAACTCCGTACACCGTCTACATTGACAAGTTCACGTTCACCGCTAAATAGCCGGTATCTCCTCCGGAAGGCGCGCCAGAGCTGGCGTGCCTTTTTGCTTTTCAGCCGATTGCCCAGACAGCTTTCGGCTGCCGGAATGTCATCCAAGGTCTATAATCAGCGGGGGTGGTTGTATGAGCCGACGCCGGGTTTTCGCATTTTTTCTGGTTTCCTCATTAGGCGCCTCGATCTGCGCAGCAGACGGCCAAAGCTCCGTTCCTCTCAGCGAACAACACCGGATCGAGTTGATCCGGACCTTCAATGCCGATCGCGTCTACATTCGCACGCAGTTCCCGATGGGAAAAGTCGGTCTCACCCTTAAGAATGGAACCGTCGCTCCGACCGGTGAAAAACTGCAACAGCTGCTGGCACTATGGGGTCCGTCAGTAAAACCGGGAGAGCTGGCACTGGTCACCCAATTCGTTATCAAGAGCGACCGCCTGCACTTTGAGATCAACGGCGGCCCGGTTCGAAAGACGAAATGGTACCAGCACATCCAGGTCGGAGTGAATGGAGTGGGTGGCAGCCCAGGCGGCCAACAGGGCGATCCCATTAATAATCCGCGCGGATCTTACGTCGACCTTATGTTTGACCACCACATTCCCGATCTTACGGTTGAGCAGGTCAAACAAATGCTTTGGCCGGTATTCGACTTCGATTCCAAATCGCCGATGGAGGCCTATCTGGAGACGGTGCCGCCCAAAGTGAAAGAAGCGATTGAAAATCATCATGTGCTGGTCGGCATGAATCGGGAAATGGTGGTCTATGCGAAGGGGCGGCCGGAGAAGAAAATCCGCGAGAAGGATGAGCAGGGCTCCGAATACGAAGACTGGATTTATGGCGAGCCGCCGCACGACGTTGACTTTGTTCGCGTAGTGGGCGATGAAGTGATACGAGTGGAGACCATGAAAGTCGGCGGGGAGAAGGTGGTGCGCACCGAAAAAGAAGTTGATGTCAACGGACCTACTGTCGCCAGCGCTGCTGCGCAGAAAGAAGACAAGCCAACCAAAGCTCCGACTTTGCGACGCCCCGGTGAGGAAGCACCCAGCGCTCATCCCTCGGGTGGGCGATCGAACCCGACTCCGGTTCCGGACGTGCCGCAGCCACCTGGGCAACCGCCGCAATACCAGACGGCCTCGAACTAATCCAATTGCTAAAAGTAAGACCCAGGCGCAAGGTTCAGGCTGCTCTTCGCGTCTGCGTCCTGTCAAGAATCTCTTGGTAGAGCGCTACGTAGTTCTTTACCATCCGCTCCACGGAAAAGTTCTCCTCCACGTAACTTCGGACGGCCGGCGGCTCGATTTTCATGTTGTTCACGTGTTTTGCCATGTCACGAACCGAGCGGCAGATGTAGCCGGAAACCCCATTGCACACCACCTCAGGGACCGAGCCACCGGGCATGGCCAGCACCGGTGTTCCACAGGCCATGGCTTCGACCATCACTAATCCGAAGGGCTCGTTCCATTGAATCGGAAAGAGCATCGCCATCGAATTGCCCAGCAATTCATTCTTCGCCTGAAGGTCTGCGAGACCGATGTACTCGACCATTTGTCCATCGATTTCGGGCCTGATTTTCTTTTCAAAGTACTCGCGATTGGCTGGCTGTATATCTCCGGCTATTTTCAGCGGGATTCCGGTGCGTTTGGCGACATCGATTGCGAGATGAGTTCCCTTTAGTGGAGCAATTCTGCCGATGAAGCTTAGGTATCGCTGTTTTTGGGGGATGAAGTGATACAGGCCAAGATCGATGCCGTGATGAATGGTGCGTATCTTCGGCATCGATTCAGTTTGCTTTTGCGCGTCGCTGATGGAGACGTAATTGACTTCCGGATAATGGGCATAAAAGTCGCTGATTTCTGGTATGTGCGGGCCGTGGAGGGTTAGGACAATCGGACGAGTGGAAAAGCGCGAGAATGTCAGTGACTGTGCAGTCTGTACGTGAATAATGTCGCAGTCTTTGGCTGCATCTTGGATAGCCCAGGACTGATGATTCAAATCCTTCAGCCAGGTCTGCTCCGACATCTTGATGGGCCATTGCGAGTGTTGGTAGAGGGATCGGCGTTCGACATTGACGGTCGATTCGCCATTCGCATAGACAACGACCCCGACACCCATCTTCTGCAGTCCTTCGGCAAGATGGGCCACGAACAGCTCGGTGCCGCCGTAATCAGCGGGTGGGACAGCAATGAACGGAGCAGCGATCAGCGCGATTCGCAATGGAAATGCCTCATCAGAGCACGCCGAGATGGAAGCGGCCTGGGTGAGATGAACCGGAGGGACTCAGCGGTTGCAGTGCTTTGCTGCGTTGGTTTGTATTTCTCTGATTCCAACGGTAAGGAACTGTTAGATCAGGACGCAAGTGGCCCACAATTATCAGCGACTCTGAGCATACATCTTCAACTTGGCTGTCGCATTCATTGGCAATTAGACTAAGTAGGTGAAGATTGCGCTGGGCCAGATCAATCCGACAGTTGGAGATTTCGCAGGTAATTCGGCAAAGATTATCAACTTCTCCGCACGCGCAAAATCTGCCGGTGCAGGTATGGTCGTCTTTCCCGAGCTTGCAGTCTGTGGCTATCCCCCCCGCGACCTGGTGGAACGCACTTCATTCGTAGTACACAACCGCGAAGCCGCCGAGCACATCGCCGCTGAGACTCGCGGCATTGCCGTCATCTGCGGCCTGGTCACGCCCGCGCAGGCGGACACCGGCAAATCGGTGATGAATTCCGCCGCGCTGCTGATGGACGGGGCAATCAAGTTTGTGCAATCGAAAATGCTCTTGCCCACGTACGATGTTTTTGACGAAGTGCGAAACTTCGCTCCGGCGCGGTGCCAGACGCTGTTCCCATTCTGCGGAAAACAGATGGCGCTCACCATCTGCGAGGATGCATGGAACGACAAGCACTTCTGGCCGCGGCGGCTTTACAGCATCGATCCCGTCGAAACATTGGTGCAGGCGGGCGGAAATTTCGTGCTGAATATTTCGGCGTCTCCATTCTGGGCGGGAAAGCGGGAGCTTCGCCGTGAGATGCTGGCTACTATCGCCCGCAACGACCACGTTCCAGTCGCCTTTGTGAATCAGGTCGGCGGAAATGACAGTCTGGTGTTCGACGGGTCGAGCATGGTATTCGATCGCGAAGGGAATGTGATCGCGCAGGGAAAGTCGTTCGATGAGGACCTGATCTTTTTCGACTCCGATGCACTCACTGGGGAGATGCACGAGCAGATTGAAGGCACAGAGGACAGTGTCTACGCCGCCCTGGTGCTGGGGACGCGCGACTATATGCGTAAGTGCGGGTTCCGTCAGGCGATTATTGGGCTAAGCGGCGGAATTGACTCGGCATTGACTGCCGCCATTGCGGTTGACGCGGTCGGAGCGGACAACGTGGTCGGCGTGGGCATGCCGGGCCCGTATTCCTCGGAAGGATCGGTCAGTGACGCCCGAGAGCTAGCGGCAAATCTGGGCATTCGATTTGAGGTCCTGCAGATTTCGGAAATTTTCGAAGCGTTTAAGAAGACACTCTGCGGCGTATTCATGAAATATCCGGAGGACGTGACCGAAGAGAACATTCAATCGCGGATTCGCGGTTCCCTGCTGATGGCCTTGTCAAACAAGTTTGGTGCGCTGGTATTGAGTACCGGGAACAAGAGCGAGCTGGGAGTCGGCTATTGCACACTGTACGGCGACATGGCCGGCGGCCTGGCGGTCATCAATGACGTGCCTAAGACGTTGGTCTACCGTCTCAGCCGGTATGTGAATTCCCGCCGGCCGGTGATCCCTGAAACAACCTTGGAAAAGCCTCCTTCAGCTGAATTGCGTCCTGGACAAATGGACAGCGACTCGCTGCCACCGTACGAAGTGCTCGATGCTATTCTGGAAGACTATGTCGAGGATGCTCATTCGGCAGAGCAGATCGCGCGTGAACGTGGCTTCGATCTGGAGTTGGTGAAGAGCGTCATCCGTATGGTGGAACGGAACGAGTACAAGCGGCAACAGGCAGCGCCGGGAATCAAGATTTCTCCCAAGGCGTTCGGTTACGGGCGACGTTTCCCAATCGCTGCTAAAGCTGACTTTTGAAACTAACTTCAAGCAAGGAACAAATGCGCAATCAAATTATTTTAGTTGTGTGCCTGCTGATGCTTTCATTCTCATCGCTGAGCCAGAACAAATCACAAGCGAAGGCCAAGTCCGCAGCGCAGCCCTCTCAGCCGACCACTCTTCCCTCGGAAGAAGATGTCAATGCCTTTCTGCATGCGACGTTCGGTTATGATCCCCAGCTTACATGGAAGATTGTAAGCATTAAACCGAGCGAGGCCGAGGGCCTGGCGGAAGTCAACGTAGAAATGAGCGGGCCGCAGGGCCAGGGCACGCAGAAGTTTTTTGTCAGCGAGGACCACAAACACGCTGTAGTCGGCGAAGTCATTCCTTTCGGGAAACAACCTTTTGAGCAGTCTCGACTGGAGTTGCAGAAGAGGGTTACCGGCCCCACACGCGGACCCGCCAATGCTCCGGTCTTGCTGGTGGAGTTTAGTGACTTGCAATGCCCCCATTGCAAGGAAGCGAATCCGACTATTGAACGATTGCTGAACGAAGATCCGAATGTGCGATTCGTATTTCAAAACTTTCCTTTGCCGAGCCATAACTGGGCGCTAAAGGCGGCCGCGTATTCTGACTGCGTTGGACGGGCATCAAACGATACATTTTGGAAGTTTCTCGATTCGGTCTACGCGGCCCAGACCGACATTACGGCCGATAATGCAGATCAAAAGTTGACTGATCTCGCCGATCAGTCTGGAGTGAAAGGGCAAGACATCGCGGCTTGCGCTGCAACGCCCGAGACTGAGGCGCGAGTGCAAGAATCGGTAAAGCTGGGCCAGTCGCTGGAAGTAAACTCTACGCCGACCCTGTTTATCAATGGACGGCCGGTGGGCGTCAGCGGCAATAATTACGATGTATTGAAACAGCTGGTCGATTTCGCCGCGAAAGAAAAATAAGCGTTACCGGGGCAAATACACTTCGGAATTCTGTCCCATGCTGCGGTTGGTGATGTGCGGCGTAATCACGACCAGCAGCTCATCCTCTTGATGCTGTTTGCTGTTCGAGGTGGTTATCTTGTTCAGCCCGGGCACCTGACCCAAACCAGGAATGCCGCTCATGGAGAGAGTTTCGCTGCGTGTGACTTGACCGGCGACAACCGCCGGCTCACCGTCGAGCAGAGAAATACTACCCTTGTATTCGCGATTGCCGATCACCGGCACGCCATTGACTGATTCTCCGGTGAGGGCGCGTAAGTTTATCTCCAGCTGCAAACCAACCTCGTTCGCTGGGCTGATTGCCGGCTTGGCCTTGATCGTCAGCCCCAGATCCTCGTAGTTAACCGATGGGAACGCGGCCTGGAAACTGTTGTTCTGAAGCACGCTAGAGATGGCGGCGGTGTTGAAGATTGGAGCAAAAGTCGCGTTCAGTACGGGAAAACGGCTGCCCAGGCGAAACGTAGCATCGGTCGCCTGACCGGCACGGAGGGATGCGTGATCCAGAGTTTTCACCCAACCCTGGTTGAGCGAAAACTCCGCGCTGAGCTGGTCGAGGCTGACGCCAGTAAGCGTCTTTCCCCCGCCAAAAGTCGCAAGCGGCTGGCTGAAAATCGAATTCTGCTGGCCCTGCAGTTGTGCGAGCAGCGCGGAAATACTCTGAGAATTCGCCTGGTTGATTCCACCGCCCGAAATCAGTTGATTTATCAAGTCCTGAATATTTTGCCCGCCTACCGCCGCGAGAGCTCCGGCTGGAATATTGAATAGATTGAATTGATAAGGAATATGAAGGCCGAGATTGCGGGTCAGGTTATAACTGACTTGATAAACGTAGATGTCCAACATGACCTGAGGCTTGGAGCCGTCGAGTCCCTGGAGAAATTGGGTGCCCGCGTCCAAGGTGCGTTGCGGTGCCCTGACAACGAGGGTTGAAGTGGAGACGTTTGGAGTCACCAAGCGAATTTCAAAAAGATTCCGCAGGAGGTTCATTACATCGTTCAGCGCAGTCTGAGAATTGCGTGCAGCTGGAACGTAGAACGTGCGCATTGCCATGCGTTCATACAAGCGCCGGTTTTCAGGCGCATCCGGCGCAATAAGGATCTGCCCACTATCCAGCGGCGTCCAGAATGTTTTGGTGATTTGCTGTGCCGCGAGCATGGCCGTAAAGAAGTCGACATCGTCGATATCGAAAGTCACCCGCTGCGATTTGACCGACTCCTCAATTTGTGCGGAAACCCCGAATGTGTGCGCGACATTGGCCAGCAACTCGCGGTTGTCGCCGCGAAAATGGAAGCTGGCTCGATTGGAATTAGGCGCGAGCTGTACTGCCGTGGACTCGTCAACGATGCTGACGCCGCTGGCGGTTTTGGCGGCTGTGTCGCCGGCAGCATCTCGCAACCGTTGCTGGGCAAATTCGTTTGCCGGATCGAGCTGCAACGCGCCGCGAAAGTCGGCAAATGCTTCTACTTGTTTGCCCGACTCAAGCTCCGCGTTGCCACGTTGCAGGTAGCGGCTGACTAACTGTTGGCGCGAGAGCTCGCGGGCCGTCACATACTCGATATCGCGTGGGACCAGTTGCGCTGCCCGTTCGAATTCGCGATAAGCCTGGTCGGGAGCATCACGCTGAACCTTCAAACCATGGGCAAATGCAGACTTTGCTTCCTTGAGATCATGCCGCGATGGATTGCATGCCGCCTCGCTGGTACCCACCGGACAGGGCAGCAAGAGCTCAGCTTTTTCTTCGGCAGAGAGACTCGCCGTCGCTAAAGTGGCCGCAAGTGCAATAGACAACACCCAACGCATGCTCAGATTGTAAACGGCAACTCTCACCGCGCAGCCCGGATTCGGCAGGTACGTGTACCTTTGGGGAACGCCTTTCGGTTTGGAAACTTGCAGCTTTTTGGCGTATAAAAGTTAGTTGCGACGGCACGGCTGAGCTGGTTCGTGCGCCACAACAAATCCGGAGCCGGAGCGACCGATAAATGTCCAGTTCGACTATGACGCACGCCCCCAAGGGGCTGGAGGGGGTGGTCGCCACCACATCGAAGATTTGCTATATCGATGGGGACCTCGGCGTCCTTGCTTACCGCGGCATTGATATTCACGAACTGGCCGAGCAATCCAGCTTTGAAGAGACCTGCTATCTGCTCTGGTACGGCAAACTGCCCACCCAAAATGAGTTGAGCGAACTCCGGCAGCGACTGGCTGCAGAGCGCAAGCTGGATCCCGCGGTGGTGGGCTTTCTGCGCAATCTGCCTAAAGGCGCAACGCCCATGGATGTGCTGCGAACGGCGGTTTCTGCGCTGGGGTTATACGATCCCGAGGAAAAGAAGAACGACCACGATGCGAACCTCAACAAAGCGATTCGGCTGACTTCACAGATCGCCATGCTTGTCGCCGCGTACGATCGTTTGCGTAAAGGAAAGAATATCGTTGAGCCTGATCCGTCGCTCTCTCACGCCGCCAATTTCCTGCTGATGCTCAATGGAGAGAAGCCGTCGGCCACAGCCGAGCGTGCACTCGATGTTGCCCTTATTCTGCACGCTGATCACGAACTGAATGCCTCGACTTTCGCCGCCCGGGTGACTGCGGCAACGCTTTCGGACATGCATTCGGCCATCACTTCGGCCATCGGCGCGTTAAAAGGCCCGCTGCACGGCGGCGCCAACGAAGCTGTGTTTCACATTCTGGAAAAAATCGACTCGACGGGCGCTGATCCGATCGCTTACGTGCGAGAGATGCTGGCGCAAAAAAAGAAGATTCCCGCTTTCGGGCATCGCGTTTATCGCACAGAAGATCCTCGTGCCACACATCTGCGAAAAATGTCAGAAGACCTTGGGCGCTCCAGCGGCGAGCCGAAGTGGTTTGAGATGTCGCATACTATCGAACAGTTTGTGAAATCGGAGAAGAAGCTGAACGCCAATGTGGATTTGTACTCAGCTTCGACTTACCACGTGCTAGGCATCGACGTTGATTTATTTACGCCGGTATTCGCCGTGTCGAGAATCAGCGGCTGGGCTGCGCACGTGATTGAGCAACTGGACGATAATCGCCTCATCCGTCCACGCGCTGACTACATTGGGCCCGCGTACCCCCAGCACTGGGTGCCGATGAATAAGCGCTAAAATTGCTCAATCAGCTGTCTTTAAAACCCGCTCCGCGTGCAACTGCTGTAAGGCCCTCACGTTCACTTCCCCTCTTTGCAGCGCAGCGATCCCCTCGGCGGCGGCACGGGCGGCAGCGAGCGTCGTAATCGTTGGTATGCGGGCGGTGACAGCGGCGCGGCGGATGGCTTTTTCATCGAAGAAGGGGTCGGGGCCCTGTGGCGTGTTGACGATCAACTGAATGCGGTCGCCTTTGATGAGGTCGACGACGTTAGGTCGGCCTTCCTTGACTTTGTACACGCGCTCGCAAGCCATGCCGGCTTCTTCGATTACGTCGGCGGTGCCGGTGGTCGCGACTAGTTTGAATCCCATGTCAACGAATTTTCGGGCGACCTCGGCCACATGCGGTTTGTCGTGGTCGGTGACGCTCACGAAGACGTAGCCTTGGGTCGGCAGCTTTTGTCCGGCGGCAATTTGGGCTTTGGCAAAGGCCTCGCCGAAATTGTCAGCCACGCCCATGACTTCGCCGGTGGATTTCATCTCTGGGCCGAGAACGGTGTCGACTCCGGGGAATTTGTTCCACGGGAAGACGGGAGACTTCACGTAGTAGAAAGAGCCGGTGTCGAGATCTTTTTGTTGGTCAATGTTTTCGGGCAAGAATTCGCGCAGCTTGCGTCCGGTCATCAGACGGGCGGCGATTTTTGCCATGGGGACGCCGGTGGCTTTGGAGACGTAAGGAACCGTGCGCGACGCGCGGGGATTAACTTCGAGGACGTATACTTTGCCGCCAGTGCCGTTACCGGATTCCGTGTGGCCCCCGCCCTCCAGGCCCGGGGCATCGTTGGGGCGGGCCTCTATCCCATCCGGCGAAAGTCGCGCCGGATGGGAACCCTGGAGGGCCGCCCCTACATGGTCTGTGGTCGTTTCGGCATAACCGGAGCGCGGAATAGCGAACTGGACGTTCATCAAACCAATAACTTTTAACGCGCGCGCCAGCTTGAAGGTGTAGTCACGCATGCGAGTGAGCAGGTGCTCGGGAATATCGACCGCAGGGAGCACGCAGGAGGAATCGCCGGAGTGGATGCCAGCTTCCTCGATGTGCTGCATGATTCCGCCGATTACAACATCTTCACCGTCAGAAAGCGCGTCAACATCAACTTCGATTGCGTCCTCGAGGAAGTGATCGATCAGCACTGGGCGATCCTGCGAATATTCAACCGCCTCTTTCATGTAGCGGACGACCGTCTCTTCGTCGTAGGCGATGACCATGGCGCGTCCGCCGAGCACGTACGAAGGCCGCACCAGTACCGGATAGCCGATCTTCGCGGTGCCCGCGACGGCTTCTTCCAGAGACGCGGCCATTGCGCCGGGAGCTTGCGGGATGCCAAGTTCGTCGAGCAGCTTGCCAAAACGTTTGCGGTCTTCGGCGAGATCGATGTACTCAGGCGAGGTACCGATAATTTTTACGCCCGAATTTTTGAGCGGCAGCGCCAGGTTCAACGGAGTCTGTCCGCCAAACTGGACTATCACTCCAACCTCGGCACCTTTAGCAGACTCATGCTCGTAAATTGCCCAGACATCCTCGAAGGTAAGCGGCTCGAAGTAGAGGCGGTCGCTGGTGTCGTAGTCGGTAGAAACCGTCTCCGGATTGCAGTTCACCATGATCGTCTCGTAGCCGTCTTCACGGAGCGCGAATGAGGCGTGGCAGCAGCAGTAATCGAATTCAATTCCCTGCCCTATGCGGTTGGGCCCGCTGCCAAGGATGATGACTTTCTTCTTGTCGGTGGGCGTGGCCTCGTCTTCCTCCTCGTAGGTCGAATACAAGTAGGGCGTGTAACTTTCGAATTCGGCGGCACAGGTGTCCACGCGCTTGTAGACCGGTTGGACTTTGTGCTTCTTGCGCAAGTGGCGGATTTTTTCCTGATCGCCTTTGCCACTCAAGCGCCAGGTCCCGGCGAGGCGGCCGTCGGAGAATCCCATGCGTTTGGCATCGCGCAAGACTTGGCTCGGGACCGATTCCAGCGGATGCTTCTCAACCTCGAGTTGCATGTCGTTAATTTCTTTGAGCTGGTACAGGAACCAGGGATCGATGCTGGTCATTTTGGCCAACTGCTTGACGGTGTGGCCCTGGCGGATGGCATAGCGGATGTACGAAAGCCGCTCGGGGTGTGGCGTTACCAGGCGCTGGGTCAAGATCTTGGGTTCGATTTTTTCGCCACCGATGCGCTTGCCGGTATCGAGCGCGCGAACACCCTTCATCAGCGCTTCCTTAAACGTGCGGCCGATGGCCATGACCTCGCCAACCGATTTCATTTGCGGGCCGAGGCTCTCGTCGGCGCCGGGGAATTTTTCGAACTGCCACTTGGGAATTTTCACGACCACGTAATCGAGCGTCGGCTCAAAACAGGCGGGGGTCTTACGCGTGATGTCGTTGGGGATTTCGTCGAGCGTGTAGCCTACGGCGAGCTTGGCGGCGATTTTAGCAATTGGGAATCCCGTCGCTTTCGAAGCCAATGCAGACGACCGTGAAACACGCGGGTTCATTTCGATGATGACCATCCGACCAGTGTGGGGATGCACGCCGAACTGAATATTCGATCCGCCGGTTTCGACTCCGATCTCGCGGATGACGGCGATGGCGGCGTCGCGCATGGCCTGGTATTCGCGGTCGGTGAGCGTCTGCGCCGGAGCGACGGTAATGGAGTCGCCGGTGTGTACTCCCATCGGATCAAAGTTCTCAATCGAGCAGATGATGATGACGTTGTCTTTGAGGTCGCGCATGACCTCAAGCTCGTACTCTTTCCAGCCGAGGACTGATTCTTCGATCAGCGCTTCGTGCACAGGAGAGAAATCCAGACCGCGTGCTAACACTTCGAGCAGTTCTTCGCGGTTATAGGCCATGCCGCCGCCGGAACCGCCGAGCGTAAAGCTTGGGCGCACGATCACGGGAAATCCGATTTTGCCGGCGAACTCAAGACCGTCTTTTAGATTATTGACCAGCGCGGATTTCGGGACGTCGAGCCCGATCTTCTGCATCGCGTCTTTGAAGTAAAGACGATCTTCGGCTTTCTTGATGGCTTCAACACTTGCACCGATCAGCTTGACGTTGTACTTTTCGAGTACGCCGCTGTCGGAAAGCTCAATGGCGAGATTGAGCGCGGTCTGCCCGCCGACGGTGGGAAGAACGGCAAATCCCGCGGAGGGTGAGAGTTCGCGCTCAACGCGAATAATTTCTTCCAGATATTCGCGGGTGAGCGGCTCGATGTAAGTGCGGTCGGCGACCTCGGGATCGGTCATGATGGTGGCCGGGTTGGAGTTGGCCAGGACGACTTCGTATCCCTCGGCCTTAAGGGCCTTGCAGGCCTGCGTACCGGAGTAGTCGAACTCGGCGGATTGGCCAATAATGATCGGCCCCGAGCCGAGGATGAGAATTTTGGAGATGTCAGTTCGTTTGGGCATTGAATTCAGTTGTCAGTGGTCAGTTGCCAGTTGTCAGTCGTTGCTATGCGGGACGAGTCTTGCGGAACGCTTGTATCGCTGAAACCAAGGCTCAATTTCACAAGCAGTTTTCCGGACAGCTCTTGGTCGATTTCGAACGGCACCATCGCGAGGCGAAAACCTCCGGCAGAAAACAGGCCGACGTATCGTCCTTGGCTTAGTGTCTTGGACGAAAAGTAGCCACTTGGGTCAGATCTTGTGCGGACTCGAACAACCCAGCCTTTTGAAGTCGATTGGAAGACGCTCACTTCCGTTGATGGAATCAGCGTGCCGAGTGGGTCGCGCACCGTTCCTTCAAAAATTCGTAGGCGGGCGCGAGGGCCTAGATCTGCTTCAGCAAGTCGGTCTTCAAATTGCTTCGCGTATTCACGAGCATCGTTCCGGGCATTGGTTAAGTCTATTAGCGCGTTGCTTGATTCCGACTGTCGAATCACCTTCAACCGGATCAGACTTCTGATTTCATCACTTACGAGAGTAGTAGCCGTATGCTGCTTTAGGCTTGCATCCACACGGTATGTGCCGAGCGACAGCACTGGGAGTCTGACCATGCCATCCTTGTTCGTTCGACCCGAAAACATAGGTGTGTTTGAGGCGCTTGCCCCATTGTAGAGATAGACCTTGACGCCCGGAATTGGCTCATTGTCCAACCGCACTGTAATCCGGACGTGCGAGGAGCATTCGATGGGAACGAGAGGCTCAACCTTAACCACTGCGGAGGCTGCGATGGCAAGAAGCAGACAGATTATCGGAATGGCTGCACTTTTCACCCCTTCCACTCCTCCATCATCTTCACGAAATCCTTAAACAGATAATGCGAATCATGCGGGCCGGGGCTGGCTTCCGGGTGGTACTGGACGCTGAACAGCGGCAGGTTGCGGTGCCGCAGACCTTCGAGCGTCTGGTCGTTCAGGTCCATGTGCGTCAGCTCGACTTCGGATTGCGGCAGCGAGTCGGGATCAACCGCGAAGTTGTGGTTGTGCGCGGTGATCTCGATTTTGCCCGTGTTCAACTGCTTCACCGGATGGTTACCGCCGTGGTGCCCGAACTTGAGCTTGAAAGTTTTGCCGCCGAGCGCGATACCCGTAAGTTGATGGCCAAGGCAAATTCCAAAGATCGGCTGGCGCCCCATGAGGCGACGGATGTTGTCCACCGCGTAAGTGCAAGGTTCAGGATCGCCAGGACCGTTGGAGAGAAAGACGCCCTCGGGCTTGAGCGCGAGAACATCTTCCGCGGCAGTCTGCGCCGGGACGACAGTGACCTTGCATCCCTCGCTGCGTAACTTTCGCAGAATGTTGGTCTTTATGCCGAAATCATAAGCCACTACATGAAAGCGCTCCGGCTGGTCTTTCACGCCGACAACTTCGATCGGTTCGTGCGAGCGCTCGCCAACTTCCCAGACATAAGGACGGTTCGTCGTGACCACTTTCGCGAGGTCCTGGCCGTCCATCTTCGGAATGGAGTTGGCCTTCGCGACCAGTTTCTCGATGTCCGTTTCGATGGTCGAGACCACACCGCGCATCACGCCGTTATCGCGCAGATGGCGCACGAGCGCACGCGTATCGATTTCAGCGAGCACTGGGATCTTGAATTGCTCGAGATATTCCTCGGCCACCTGCTGCGAACGCCAGTTGGAACTGACACGCGAAAACTCGCGGACCACCAGTCCCTCGATGTAGGGGCGCGTGGCTTCGTTATCTTCGGCGTTGGTGCCGTAGTTGCCGATTTGAGGATTGGTTAAAACGACGATCTGTCCGGCGTAGGAGGGGTCGGTGAAAATTTCCTGGTAGCCGGTAATGGAAGTATTAAAAACGACTTCGCCGTAGCATTCGCCTTTGGCGCCGTAGCCTTTGCCTCGGAAGACGCGGCCGTCTTCGAGCGCAAGGATAGCCTGCATTCGAACTCCGGGGAGTGGATTTTATAGATTTTAGCATGAGGACAGCTTCAGCTATTAGCTTTAGTTGTTAGCATTTTCAATTTCGTCCGAGAGGCTTGTGACATAGAAGTTCCAGAGAATGCGGAAGGACCGAGGATACAGCGGAGACTCCCGCTACCCTGGCCGCATCCAATCCAGTAGAATACGAACTGCAATGGCCGCAGCACCTGACGCTCCCCAGCTGGCAGCACAGACCATCCCCGAGAAGCCGCCAAGCGCGAAGCGCGCCGGCGGATTGTTCTCCGCATGGATGCGCGATCTGATCATCTCGCTGGGGATTTCGGCCTTCATCATCGTTTTCCTCTATCAGCCGGTAAAGGTAGAAGGTACCAGCATGATGCCTTCGCTCGACGATCAGGAGCGGATCTTCATCAACAAGTTTGTCTATCGGATTGAGCCGATCCAGCGCGGGGATATCGTCGTTTTCCGTTATCCGCGCGATCCGGCGAAGAGTTTTATCAAGCGCGTGATCGGAGTGGCAGGAGACCACGTGCGCATCGTCGACGGGCGTGTGCTGTTGAACGGCAAGATGCTGGTGGAGGATTACGTTCCCGGAGCGTACGAGGACGGCCGGTCATATCCTGAAATCGTCGTCCCGCCGGATGAGTATTTTGTGCTTGGAGATCACCGCAGCCTCTCAAACGACAGCCGTGACTTCGGGCCGGTGGACGTTTCGTATATTTATGGCAAAGCGGTATTCGGGTACTGGCCAGTCGAGAAGGTGGGAAGGCTACGCTAAAGCCGTACCCCTCCCGGTTGAGTTAGCAATCCAATCTCCCACTTCTTTCGTTCCAAGACCGCCGCCAATGTCTTGCGTGGTCTTTTTTTCACGCACGGCTCCCAGAATAGCGGACTCGATTTTTCTCGCGGTGTCGAAGAATCCCAAATGCGCCAGCATCATCGCCGCGGTCAGAATCGCTCCCATAGGATTGGCGACATTCTTTCCAGCCAGCGGTGGGGCGGAGCCGTGCACCGGCTCAAACATGGACGCGCGTCCCGGATGAATGTTGCCGCTGGCGGCCATACCCAAGCCGCCCTGAAGGCCGGCGGCGAGGTCGGTGATGATATCGCCGAACATGTTATTGGTGACGATCACGTCGAAGGGGCGGGGATCGCGGACCATGGCGGCGCAGAGGGCGTCCACGTACATGTGCTCGGCTTTTATCTGCGGATAATCAACGGCTACCTCTTTAAACACTCTCTGCCATAAACCGCCGGCGTAGGTCATGGCATTGGATTTGTCGCACATCAGCACGCGCGAGCGCGGGCTCCCGTCGGTTTTCTTGTTGCGTACGCAGTATTCGAAAGCATAGCGGATGATCCGCTCCACCCCCTTGCGCGTGTTCACGTCTTCCTGGATGGCGACTTCGTCGGGAGTTCCCTCGTTTACAATGCTGCCGCGATCGACGTAAGGCCCTTCGGTATTTTCACGAATCACCACGAAATCGAGGTCCTTGGGTTCGATTCCCTTCAGCGGACAAAGCGAGGCGTCGAGCAGGCGAACCGGGCGGACGTTTGCATATAAATCCATCTTGAAGCGCATGCCCAACAGAATTTCTTTAGCGTGAATGTTCGAGGGCACACGCGGATCGCCGAACGCACCAACGAGGATGGCGTCGAAGTCGCGGCCGAGCATCTCGAATCCCTCGGGCGGAACGGTGGTGCCATCTTTGAGGTAGCGGTCGGCTCCCCAATCGAAATAAGTTGGCTCAACCGGCGCACCGCTGGCCTCAATGACCGTGACGGCCTGGGGAATGACTTCTTTGCCGATGCCGTCGCCGGGAATGACTGCGATTTTTCTGCTGGGCGGCACGGGAGGAAGATATCAGAAATCTCGACGCTTTATGCGGCGCTGAAGCCCTGCTCCACGCTAAATCGCCGCACCGTTGCAAATATTGGTTGCTGCTTGCGACCGGAAGGGCTTCGCTATAATCAAAAGATAACCATGAGTATGGCGGCACATACCGAGCAGGCATCGGGCATAAGCGAGAGCCGGCGGGAGTTGACGGCGCTGGTTGCGGGATGCGGCGTGTACCGGCCGCAACAGGCACTCTTTGCGCTGACTGGACGCGATCGGGTGCGCTGGTTGAATGGCATGGTCACCAATAACATTCGCGATCTGGCGCCGGGACAAGGTGTTTATGCATTTGTTCTGAATGTGCAGGGGCACATACTAGGCGATCTTTATGTGTTTAATCGCGGGGGAAGTCTGGTTGCGGAGATCGAGCGCGAACAAGCCGAACATCTCCTGCAGATTCTGAAGCGCTACATCATCATGGATAAGGTCGAGATCGAGGATCTGAACGAGAAGATCGGCGTCATTGGCGTCGCTGGGCCAAAATCCGGCGAAGTACTTGCCAGGGCTGGGTTAAAGGCCGATTTGAGCAACCTGCAAATTTCGGAATTGAGCTCAAATGAGATCCCCGTCACGCTGATTCGAGGTGACAACCCGTGCGTTCCGAATTATGAAATTTGGGCGCCAGCAGAGAAGGTGGAATTTGTGATCGATGCCCTGATCAAGGCTGGAGCGGAGGCTGTGGGCAATGAGACATTGGAGACCTTCAGAATTCTTTGCCGAATTCCGAAGGTCGGGCAGGACATTCGCGAACGAACACTTCCGCAGGAAACCGGGCAGGAACGAGCGCTGAACTTTATTAAAGGCTGCTACATCGGGCAGGAGATTGTCGAACGCATACGGGCTCGCGGTTCGGTGCACCGGATTTTTACCGGATTCGAAGTTGAAGGCGCGGCGACCGCGGCGGGAACAAAGATTCAAAGCGAAGGCAAAGATGTGGGAGAAATCACGAGCGTGATGGCAGAGCCGCTAAAGGATAAGCGGCTGGCACTTGGTTTCTTGCGCAAAGAGTATCTGGAGAAAGAACTGGTTGCAGGCGAGGCGAAGGTGAGGCCAACGGCACTGCCGTTCTTCGGATTGTTTTAAGGCCTCGCAGGGCGAGGGCCCCCGCGCCACACCGTGCCCGACCCATACAGGTTTTATATATGGCAGAGAAGAAAGAACAGAGTTTTACGGTGACCGATAGGCGGTTGTTCACTTCTGAAGGCGAGTTACGCAAGGACGGTGCCGAGGAGCAGGAGACGCCTGCGGTGCAGCCCGCGACTCCAGCCGAGAAACCCGCAGCTCAAAATACTTCGGCTGTCGAGCAGAGTTCTACCCAAGACAGCGCAGTGCCGCTCGCTCCGAGTGCTGCCGAGCAGAAACAGCAGGCAGATGCGTATCGCGAGTCTTCGCAGGAGATGGACCGCCAGGTGGAAAAGAGCGGGCACTCAGCGAAAGATCTCGAGATCACGTTCGAGCGCTTTCTGGCCTCGCTGTACATGACCGGTATGTTGCAGCTCGGCCTTATGCACGAGCAAGGTGGGCAGCCGCAGCTCGATATCATCGGCGCCCGCCAAACCATAGACACGCTCGGGATGCTGTCGGAGAAGACGAAGAACAATCTCACTCCGAAGGAACAGAACTTTCTTCAAAACGCCCTCTATGAGCTGCGCATGGCCTACATAGAAGTCACCAATGCGATCGCCCACGGCCCGCAGCAGGTCCCCATAGCCAAATGAAAGCGACGCTGACGGTGCTGGGCAGCGGTACGTCGATGGGCGTGCCCACTATCGGCTGCGATTGCGCGGTTTGCCATTCCAATGATCCCCGCGACCGCCGGACGCGGCCATCAGTTCTGATCGAGTACGGTGGGCACAGTGTCGTGATCGACACCACTCCTGATTTTCGAGAGCAGGCAATCCGCGAGAATATTCGCAAGCTGGATGCGGTGTTGTACACGCATACGCACGCTGACCACATTCTAGGTATCGACGACCTGCGTCCACTGAGTTTCCGCCACAAACCCAACCGGCTTCCGCTCTATGCGCATCCTGACGCGGCCGCGTTCATTCAGAACATGTTCCGATACATCTTTGATTCGAATTACAAATTTGGAGGACTGCCCCAGGTCGAAATGCGTCCGCTGGAAGGGAGTCTTGAATTGTTCGGGGCACAATTTGAGCCGATAGCTTTGATCCACGGCGAAGCTGAAATCTATGGATTTCGTTTTGGCTCGGCGGCGTATCTGACCGACCATAGCGAGATACCGCAGCCTTCATTATCAAAGCTCGAAGGCTTGGACGTGCTTTTTCTCGACGCCTTGCGCTACAAGCCTCACCCGACGCATTCGACAGTTGAGAACTCATTGCGCATCGTGGAGCGGCTAAAACCTCGGCGCGCGTTTTTCACGCATATCTGCCATGATTTGCCCCACGAGCAGACCAATGCGGCTTTGCCCGGCAACGTGAAGCTCTCGTATGACGGGATGAAACTGGAATTCGAAATTTAAGGTTTGTACCCGGTGACTGAACCGGAGCGGCGCGTTTCTACATGAAGACTTTTCATCATTTGGAAGACATACCGGGAGATTTCGGGCCGACGATCGTAACGGTCGGCAATTTTGACGGCGTGCACCGCGCCCACGCGCGGGTGTTGGCCGACATTGCAGATAGCGCACGGAAGCAACGGGCAAAATCGGTGGCAGTTACCTTTGAGCCCCACCCCATGCGAATTCTGCGGCCAGACTCCGGGCTGAAACTGCTGACACCAACCCGGGAAAGGCTTCGCTTACTGGAACAAACCGAAATCGATGGCGTGCTCTTACTTCCTTTCACGCGCGATCTCTCACTGATGAGTCCTCGCGAGTTTGTTCAGCATGTGCTCTGCGGAGCTTTGAAAGCCACGGAAGTCCACGAGGGCTTCAACTTTCATTTTGGCCATAAAGCCGTGGGCGACGTGAAACTGCTGACTGAACTTGGCCATGAGCTCGGATTCAAAGTCATTGTCTATCCGGAGATGCGAGTACGCGGAGAGTCGGTTTCCAGCTCGCGAATCCGCGAATTGGTCAGCCAAGGCCAAGTCGATCGCGCACGGGTCTTGCTCGATCGGCCATTCAGCATCTCGTCAACACCGGGCCGCGGACGCGGATATGGCGCAAAGTACACTGTACCGACGATCAACCTGAGCAGATATGAAGAACTGGTGCCGAAGGATGGTGTGTATATCACACGCACCCGGGTGGGCGAAGAATGCTTCGATTCGGTCACGAATATCGGCAATCGGCCGACCTTCGGGGCAGAGTCATTTGCGATTGAAACTCATTTGCTCGATTTTCATCCACTGGAACTTACTGCGGAGACAAACGTTGAGATCTTCTTTCTTTTTCGCCTGCGCGACGAAATCAGGTTCGCTTCCGTCGAGGCGCTGCGCGACCAGATCGCAAAGGATATCCGAAGAACCAGACGCTACTTTGGATTGCTGAAGACTACTTCGCCTGAGCAGTCGAACACGGGCAAGGTCAAGGTGTGAGGTCAGTCCACCGGTCCCACTGCGGTTTGCGCTGGAGTGTCGCCTCCTCCGGGCCTTTGCACTACGAGAATGGCGCTGAGAACCATAAAGATCCCGACGGCCTGCAGGGGACGAACTACCTCTTTCAGTGCGATGGCGGCAATCAGGATGGTGAAGACCGGCTCAAGGCAGCTGGCGATGATTGCCTTGGTCGGCTTCAAGTGCTGCAGTCCAGCGAAATAGAAAACGAACGGAACCAATACCGAGGTGACTGCAAAGACGAAAAGAAAAATCCAGACACTTGCTGAAAAATGCGCAGCTGCGATTTTGGTCGGCGGATTGAGCACCGCCCAGAATAAAGAAGCTGCCAGGGTGGTATACAGCAGGACAATCCAGCGATCGAATTTCATCAAAATGGAATGCCCTGCGATGTTGTAGTAGGTGAACGAAAATGCAGCAAGCAGAGCGGCGATCACGCCGACTGCATTCAACTGTAAGCCTCCGCCGTGTCCAAACATTCCAATCACCAATGCGATTCCCATGATCGCCAGGACCACAGAAACCACTTTCGATAGGGTGGGGCGTTCCCTTCCCCGTGCGATCATATAGACGAGCACCCACACCGGCGCGGTGTACTGGACGATGATGGCAGTCGCAACGTTGGTCTTCTGGATGGCGAGATAATAGAGATAGTTCGACGCTGCCACTCCCGCCAGCCCCAACATGCCGATTCGCGCCAGATCAGCTGCGGGAATCTGCAGCTTCCTCCAGCCGTGCCGGATTGTCAGAGCAATAAAAACCGCAATAAAAGAAAACGAAGTGCGTGCCTGCGAGAGGACCACCGGGCCTACTCGGTCGATCCCGGAGGTCTCCGGAAGCAGACGGCCAGTAAAGGCCGCCCGGCCCAGCGAAGCGGAAATTCCCCATAACACCGCGGCAATGCCGATGTAGAGATACCCTTTGCGAGAGTCGCGCCCGACGGTATCACTCGCATCGTCCTGAGGTAAAGCGGTGGCCGCGGAGTGCTTCACTGCGAATCCAGTTCAATCTGGTAGGTGATCTTCGCGGTCTTATTCAGCATGATCGAGACCGAGCAATATTTTTCTTCAGACAGGCGGACGGCATCTTCAACGGATTTGCGAGTTACGTTTCCCCGGACGCGATACCGCAGTTGAATTGCTGTGTAAACCCGGGGCGGAGTTGGGGCTTTCTCTGCCTCAGCGCTCACCTCCACAGCGGTGAACGGCTCGCGTTTCTTCTGCAGAATGCTCACGACGTCAGATGCCGTGCAACCGCACAAAGCGATAAGCACCAGTTCCATCGGACTGTTCGCGACTTTGCTCTCGCCATCCGTAACGACTGCGTGTCCTGAGCTTCCCGTACCGGAAAAGCGCATTTGCTCAGTCCACTTCACATTCGCAGTGATCATGTTCATCTCCGATTGTCAGTGCTCGGCTCAGGGTGGATAAGCACCCGGAACAACTCCGGCGCCTGCTGCTTGAAGCGAATTTCAAGGGCGGTGGAAATATCATGCACGCGCGCGAGGGGCAGCTCGTCGGGAAAAGTGCAGTGGCAGGAAAAATACACGTGATCGCGCACTCGCTTTACTTCGATGTCGTGCATGTCTAGAATCTCGGGAAAATTGTTGGCGACGGCTTTCAACTTGGCTTCCAATTGAGAATCGCGCTCGATCTGCTCGCCGGCTTCAATTGTGGCAGGCTCGCTCTCGATGTGGGTGAGAATCGACTTGATCTCGGGAATTTCGGTGCGAATCTCAGATTCAAGCACGCTTACCTGGTCGTGCGCCTGCTTCAGTGGCATTTTTTCGTCTAGTTCCAAGTGCTGCTCAACGTGCAGTTGCCCGTCGAGATCCTGAACGCTGACGTCGTGGACATTCAGATTGTGGAGGGTGGCGACTGCGCGGACGCGATCGAAAATGTTCTCAGCCGACGCGGGACGGGGCACCGAGTGGACCACGACATCGGTGTTGGGCTGGACGTGGTTAACGGCGCGCGTAACTTCATCGGCAACCTGCCCCGATTTCTGGAAAGTGACGTTGCGTGCCAGTCCGACTGAGACATCAGCGAAGTAGCGATTTCCGGCACGCCGGATGCGCACGCGGTCGACTTCCAATAGTCCTTCAACATTGCGGAGTGCGCCCATAATCTTGCCGCGAGCACCTGGCGGCGCAGTGTCCAGAAGAGCGTCAACGGTCCGGCGCGCCAGGCGAGTACTGACGAACATGATGACGCCGGCTACAAAAAGAGCAGCGACCGGATCAGCATCAATGAGCCATGAAATTCCAAGCTTTCGTCCGACCAGCACCAGCGCAAGTCCGAATGCAACCACGCCGCTCGACCAGATGTCCGTTGAGAAATGGAGCGCATCCGCCTGAAGCGCTTGACTGTCATACTTTTCGGCAATTCGGCCAAGTAAGCGCGACCGCCAGAAGTCCACCCCCATGGAGACGAACATGACCAAAAAGGCAGGCCATGTGGGTTCGATTTCCACGTGATGGAAAAACAGCCGCTTGATAGCTTCGTAAATGATTGCCACACAAGTGAGGAGCAGAAGGCCGGTTTCGATGAAGGCTGAAAAATTTTCGACTTTTCCATGGCCATATTGGTGGTCGGCATCGGCGGGTTTATCGGAGACGCGGACCGAAAACAAAGTGACCGTGGCGGCAATCAGATCCAGGCCCGAGTGTGCAGCTTCAGAAAGAATGCCCAGGCTGCCGGTAGTAAGACCGACGACCATCTTCAAGACGGTTATGCCCACGGCAGCAATAACCGAATTGCCGGCTACGGTCCGCTTTTCGGCGCGCATAGCGTCCGAGCCATACTCTGGACTTGATGCGACGGGTCCGCCCCACATGAGTGCATTATCGCCGAAAATCGCCAATCACCCGCCGCTTTTCGCAACGAACTGCTATGCAAAGGCCCCGTGGCGTGGTTTTCTCGTCTCCGCTCTGTGCTAGGATTCTTGTAATCCCTGAAAGTTCTGGAGGAGCCTTTGAAAGTATTACTGAGCGGCTTGGTCTGCGTGTTGCTGGCGGCTGCGGCTAATGGACAGCCCAACTCGCAGCCGGTACTTAAGCCGCGGCCGACCAATCCAGTCGAGGAACTGCAACCCGCACAAGACAACAGCAAAATTCCGCCAGATGCGGCGGTAATCACCATCAACGGCGTCTGCGACAAGAGCGCTGCTGCGACGGCGGACTGCAAGACGGTCATTACTCGCGAACAGTTCGAGAAGGTGATCAATAGTATTCAGCCGAACATGCCGAAGCCGCAGCAGAAACAGGTCGCGACGCAATATGTGAACATAGTTCTGCTCGCGGAAAAGGCGCACGAGCTAGGGGTCGACAAGGGCTCTACATTCGATGAACAGATGTATCTGTTGCGCCTTCAGTTGCTGGCAAAGCTCGGCCTCGCACAAATGCAGAAGGACGCATCGAAAGTTTCCGACCAGGAGATAGCCGACTACTACAGCGCGCACGGTGGAGATTTCCGGACGATCAGCTACGACAAGATTTATGTACCCAAGCAAAAGCAGCTGGACACAACCGGGCAGAAGCCCAACGATCCCGATGCGCAGAAGAAGCGCGAGTCGTCGGAAGCCGCGATGAAAGAAGAAGCCGACAATCTGCGGGCTCGCGCTGCCGCTGGCGAAGACTTCTCTAAGCTGCAGCAGGAGGCGTACGACTTGGCCGGGATGAAGCTGAAAGCGAATAATACACCGGTGGAGAAGGTCAGAAAGACTGCGCTTCCGCCTACCGATGTAGCGATTTTTGATCTGAAGAAGGGCGAGGTGTCGCAGGTCTTCAACAACCCGCAAGGTTACATGATCTACAAAGTTGAAGACTTTCAGGACCAGCCGCTGGCCAATGTACGCGAAGAAGTTTCGCACACGCTGCAGAGTGGGAAGGTCAAGAAGGCTTCAGAAGCTCTGCAGAAGACTGCTGCCAACGATACCGCTTATGATGACGCATACTTTGGCACTCCAGCTCCCGCTTCAGCTCCTCCGACCCTGAGAAATCCGGGAGAGCCAGCTCCAGCCAAACCAGCTCCGCAACCACCCGGAAAGAAGTAGGAATGGGAGACGCGCTACCGTCCATTGTTGTGACGGGAATTTCCGGAAACCTTGGGCAGCGGCTGCTGCCCCTGCTTACCCGATTCCGGGTTGTGGGCGTCGACTTTCGTCCTCCGAAGACAGACCTGCCGATTCGCTTTGAGCAGATGGACCTGGGAGAGGAATCTTCCTGCCTGCAGTTAATTCAGCTCTTCCGTGACGTGCGTCCGGTTGCAATTTTGCATCTGGCGTTTGTAATGGATGCGATCCGCACCGGCGTGGTCGACCATGATCGCATGTGGAAGATTAATGTAGCCGGGACTGCGCGGGTATTGGAAGCCGCAACGGAATCCAATCGCGACTGGCCCATGGTTGAGAAGTTCATCTTTCTGAGCAGCGTGAGTGCATACGGACCAGCGCTATCGACGCCTGCTAATGAAAGCAGCCCCCTTTCTGCGCACACCTACCGATATGGAATCCACAAAATGGAAGCCGACCTGGTCGTGCAGCAACGGGCGCCGGCATTGCGCGGCTGCAGTGTCTACATCTTAAGACCTCATATTTTTGCCGGACCGAACATTGATAACTACTTTATGGAGGCATTCCGCGGGATTCCAGGCGGCTCGAGTAAACGAGCGACGCGCATGCGTGAGCGAAACACGCGACTTCCCTGCATGCTTCCCTCCGGACAGCAATACTTGGAGAACAAGATTCAATTTGTGCACATCGATGATGTGGCGCGCTTGATCTCTTTCATTCTGGAAAAGAATGAACCGGAGGGCCGACGTTTAACCATTCTGAATGTAGCAGGTCGTGGCGGGCCACTAACCTACGGACAATGTGTGGGCATAGCGAATGCAAAGCTGATAAGGGTCCCGACAGAGCAACTGTTCACATTAGCCTTGCAGGTTTTGTGGGGGCTGCGGATTTCGACTATCCCGCCTGACGTTGCGCCGTATATGACCTCCGATACGGTGATGGAGACGACACGGTTGCAGGAATTCCTTGGACCCGAGTACAAGAATGTGATCCGCTATCCGATAGCCGAGGCCTTCGCGGAATGCTTCGCGAAGGAAACAAAAGCGGGATCCGCAAAGGCTTGAACTTCTTGCGCGGAACTGAGCCGTTCCAGATTATTTCGTGCCGCGATATAGGCCTGCGATCCCGAATGTGTACGGCACCCACTCTACCTTGCTAAAACCCACTGCGGTCATACGGGACGCCAGTTCGGCAGGAGTGGGAAATTTCTCGACCGATGCAGGAAGATACGAATACGCGCTGGTCCCTGAAACCAGGCCGCCGATACGCGGAAGAACCTGCTTGAAATAGAACCTGTACAGTTTTCCTAGAATTCCTTTTGGCTCGCTAAACTCAAGAATTCCGAATTGGCCTCCGGGCTTAAGCACGCGGTGAATTTCGCGAAGGCCAGCGTCGTAGTCCGCGAGATTCCGGAAGCCGAATGCGGAGGTCAGCAGATCGAAGCTCTGATCCGCGAACGGAAGTTGTAGCGCGTCGGCTTCAATCCATTTCAGTCCAGTCATGCTGTCGGATTTTTTCAGCGCCAATCTCAGCATCGCATGAGAAAAATCTGCGCCAGTGATTTGCGCCTGTGGTCCTGCACGCCGAAGTGCGAACGTCATATCCCCGGTGCCACAACAAAGATCAAGCACACGCGCATTCGGTCGCGATAACAGGGGGGAGAATGTCGCTGCGGTGCGGCGCCACCAGTGTTTATCAATGTTCGCCGAAAGGAGATGGTTGAGCAGATCGTAGTGCGGAGCTATCGCAGTAAACATCTCGCGCACGGTGCGAGCGGCGGACTGCTTGTCGGTCGCGCCTGCCGGAGAGGCGCCGCGAACCCTGGCTGTGTGATCATTAACCGGCATCTCACTCACGCGACGCCCGCCTGATTTCGTCCAAAGCCAGCGCGACCACCTGTCGCGGAACGTTCCCTACGATTTTTACTTTCCCGATTTCGCTAGGCAGCACAAAATTGACTATTCCTGCTTCAGTCTTTTTGTCCGACTGCAGAAGCTTGATAGCTCGTGGAGTCTGAATATTGACGACCGGGAGTTTTCCCCATGCGTTTATAGCTGTACGGATACGTTCGTAGACGGAGAGATCGCATGTGTTCATCTCGACTGCAATTCTCGCCGCCGCCCACATACCCCACGCAACCGCCTCACCGTGAAGAAAGCGTCGATAGCCGGTGGCAGCTTCGAGCGCATGTCCAAGCGTATGGCCCAAATTCAGGACCCGGCGCAGACCATCCTCTCTTTCATCCGCAGAAACCACTTGTGCTTTCAGTTTCACAGATTCGGCTATCGTCCAGCTTAAAAACTCGTGGTCGCGCCGCAAACCCTTTATCGAAGTGTGTTCAAGGCGAGTGAACAATTCGGTATTGCCTATGACTCCGCACTTAAGGGCTTCGTACATTCCAGCGCGAAATTCGCGGTCAGGCAATGTGGAGAGAACTTCCGGATCGATCAACACCAGTTGCGGCTGGTAGAAGGTCCCGACAAGGTTCTTCCCTGCCCTGAGATTGACGCCAGTCTTGCCGCCGATCGCTGCATCCAGCTGCGCCTGAACCGTCGTGGGCACCTGTACCAGCTTTATTCCGCGCATGTAGACCGAAGCAAGCATGCCGGCAACGTCTCCGACCACGCCGCCGCCGAACGCGATGACAACGGCTTTGCGATCGGCGCCAAGCTTCACTAAGCTCTCTGCCAGCAACTCCACTGTGGCAAGGCGTTTGTGGCGTTCGCCGTCGGGCATTTCAAGCAGCTTGGGAGAGAATCGCGCTTTGGTCAGAGAATTAAGCAGAGTCTTGCCCCAGCGCCGCCGCACGGGAGGTGTGGTAACCACGAACAGAGCTGTAGCTCCGCCGAATAGTTCGCTCAGGATGGCACCTGCGCGAGCGAGCGATCCATGCTCGATCACAGCTTCGTAGGACTGCTGCGCGGTTCTTATGGGAATGCGGACCATATTCAAGCTGCGTACAAACTCTGGCAAAAACTCGGGAATGTTCACGCAGAGAGATTACATTCTAGCCTGATCTGATTCCGCCGCGAGGCTCATTGAAGCACTTCGAAGTTGACAGTGATCTCCCTACGAGACAGCGCTTGGTTAACGTACGGCTAAACATGAAAACCCGACTTGCAAACAATATGACCCGTATCACCGCTGGTCTGCGAGACTGATGACATGGTAACGAAGCAATTTCGCCCTATCACGCCTGTGAGTCTAGCCTGCCCTGTCTGCCGAGCAAGACCCGGTTCCGATTGCGCGACGACTCGTGGAGGATTTGCAGCCTTGCATATTGCAAGAATCAAGGCAGCGGCCGTGAAAAGCCTACGCCAATCGAAGTTGCAAACCCGTTCAGAGAAAGCGGAGTCCGGAAAAGCGGGCGTTTAATGTCCTAACTTACCTTTGGAAGACTGTCTGCATCACCCCCTGTAGAACCTGGTCACACCGGCGGTACCTCGGCAAACAACCTGCAAATTAATCAACCGGTTCATCTGCCCGGCTTCGGTGTGGCACACTGGTAGGTTGAACGTTCTCGAATTCACTTTCCTGGTCTGGTCCGGTTCGCTGATTGCTGGATTCCTGGGCGCGTTAACCGGTTTGGGCGGCGGTGTGGTGCTAGTCCCGCTGCTCACGATTTTCTTCCACGTTGATCTTCGTTACGCGATCGGAGCGTCGCTGGTTTCTGTAATTGCGACTTCTTCGGGCTCGGCGGCGGCGTACGTCAAAGAAGGCTTTTCCAACATTCGCATAGGCATGTTCCTTGAGATTGCGACAACTGTCGGCGCGCTAGTGGGCGCATATTTGACTGCTCGCATATCTCCGAATGTCATTGCCGTGATCTTTGGCCTGATGCTCATGTATTCCGCATACGTCTCGCGTCGTACGCGGCCCCGGGCAGAAACCGAGCTGCCTCCCGACCCGCTTGCGACAAAACTGAGAATGAACGGCAGCTTTCCGGATACGAGCGGCGTCCGCCATTACAACGTCTACCATGTGCCCGCTGGATTCGGAGTGATGTTTGGAGCTGGAACGTTGTCCGGGTTATTGGGCATCGGCTCTGGAGCGCTCAAGGTTGTTGCCATGGACCAGGCGATGAAAATTCCGTTCAAGGTGTCGACAACCACGAGCAATTTTATGATCGGAGTAACAGCGGCCGCGAGCGCGGGAGTTTATTTGAGCCGTGGCTATATTGATCCGACCCTGGCAATGCCGGTCATGTTAGGGGTGCTGATCGGTTCCCTGCTGGGAACCCGTGTGCTTGTGAAAACTCAGACCAAGCGGTTGCGACTGGTTTTCAGCATCGTAATTGTGCTGCTCGGAATGGAAATGCTGCTGAAGGGATTTGCGGGTAGATTTTGATGACAGTTAACCACGGTACAGGGCCACAAGAACGACGAACCCAGAACTGGTACGACGAGCGGATGGAGAACGTCATCGCCCAATTACTCCGGGGCGGGGTCCTTGCCGCGGCGCTGGTTGTGATTGGCGGAGCAGTTCCCTACCTGGGCTTTCATCCTCGCGCTCACGTCGATTACCGTACTTTCCCTGGTGAGCCTGCGCAGTTGAAAACCGTGCATGGCATCGTATCGGCAGCTTTCTCCGGAGATACTCAGGCAATCATGCAACTGGGGCTGCTTTTATTGATTGCTACCCCGATAGTCCGAGTAGCATTTTCCGTCTTCGCGTTTGCGGTTGAGGGAGACCGCCTGTACGTGTTCTTCACGCTGATTGTCCTCGGTGTGCTGCTGTACAGCTTGTTCGGCTCATTTTTGATTGTCTGAGTGTCATCCGCGCCCAGTACGTAAGGTAATCAGGGTAATTTCTGGCGGGCAATTGATGCGAATGGGAGCGCGAATCGTGCCAATGCCGATATTCGTATACAACGTGAGATTTCCCACCTTGTAGAGTCCGCGCGGATATTTTCTCGCCAGGGGCGGCAGCCAGGGTGCGCCGATACCAGGTATCCAGATCTGACCGCCGTGCGAATGTCCGGAGAGCTGGAGATCAATAGGGCTCAACGAGGACTCGTCGGCAAAATCCGGCTCGTGTGCCAGCAGGATGGTAGCTTCGCCGGCTGGAATTTTCTCGATAGCGAGGCCCAGGTCTGGCTGGCCACGTAGCGCATCATCGACTCCTGCCAGCCATAGGCGGCTTGAGCCACGCTCCAGGGCTACGGACTGGTTTCGCAGCAGCGGAATCTGATGGTCGGCAAGCAGTCCGGCAATGTGGGTAGAACCTGCCTCGCCGTCGTGATTTCCAAGGACGGCAAGTTTTCCCATCGGGGCGCGCAGGTTGTGAAGCATTTCCGCGCAAGGCCCGGCCATGTTCGCCGCGCGGCGGAGGGTCGAAGGGACCTTGATCACGGGAACGGTCACAAAATCTCCGGTCAGCACAATCAGGTCCGGCCCGAGGCCGTTCACAATTTCGACAGCCTTGCGGATGGGCACCACCGAAAAGTGTTCTTCATAGTGAAAGTCGCTTAGTTGAGCAATGGTGAATCCGTCGAAAGCCCGGGGAAGGCGAGCGAGCGGAATCTCAATTCTCACCACGCGCGGATGGTTGGATTGGACAAAGCCATCCGCACCAAAAGCGGACAACCCGGCGATTGCCGCAGCTCCGGTATAGAGAAATCTTCTTCTGGTCAGCTTCTTAGTTGGCAAGATTTGCGGCCTGAACGTGAGGAGGCACCTCAAATTTTACTGGATGCGGCGGAGAAGTGCCTCGTCCGTAGAACAAAACCTCAGCATCTATTTCGGGGGTCCAGTCATCTCCATCGCCCAGATTGCTGCGGGACGCATATACATTGAAGCGCGATAGTGTCCGCTTTCGTCCCAGGCTTCAGGAGTGCGGAACCAGTAGCCTTGCGTCTCATAGGTTGTGTGATACACGCCCCATGCGGTGTGGTAACCCTCATCTTTCAAACCGTCGCTCAACATAAGCGCAGCTAGACTGAACGTGGTGCCGGTCCAAACCTCTTGCACCTGTTCGTTGGTTGTAATAATTGTGCCGTCGGGACCGATGCCGTTGGCCGCACCCATTTCGCCTTTGCCAAACTTCATTACGTTCAGGTCGTAAATTTTCTTCAGCGCTTTGGTTTGCATCTCACGTGGAACCAGGTCGCCGAGGCCTGTCATATTTGCGTACCACTGGCCTGCGAGTTGGTCGGCCTGAACATTGTCTCGATACTCGCTCTGCGTGTCGTAGCGGAAATAATCGCCGGCCCAAAGCTTGTCAATGTAGGTCTTCTGACCTTTAGTAAACCACTCGTGGTATTTGGTTGTGGAGGCGTTATCTCCGAGGGTGCGGGCGATCTCCTCGGCTGCCCGAAGCGCTGCTAACCACAATCCGCCGGAATATGCGCTGTCGCCTCTAACGATCCATTCGTCGTAGGTCTGGTCGGGATAGTTGTCGCCTTGCGGCAAGCCGTCGCCTATGCGGTCGTATTGCCGCAAGTGTGCGAGTGCCTCTTGCACCGCCGGCCAGGTGTAACGAAGAAATACAGTATCTTTCTTTCCGGTGAAGACATAGTCCTTGTACACCATTAGTACAAACTTGCTGTTGAGGTCCTTCCAGTCGTTGGTGTTCTGCCAACTAAAGGCATTGGGCAGCTTGAATGGATCCTCCTGGGGAACTCCAAGGTCGTGCGGAACCGCGCCTTTGGCCTTCCGCAATCGGAATTGAAGCGATTGCGTGTGTTGAGATTTCCATTGCCAGATGTATTTGTCGGTGAGGTCTTCCGGGACAGTATCCGCAAATTGACGCATGAGCTGCTTGTCCAGATCCGGCCAGAATTTCGTCAGCGGCATATCGCCGTAGAAAAGAACATCTAAGGTCGCATGAAATGGATAGTCGAAGCATTCCATAAAGGAGAATGTCGGAGAAGTCTTAGCTGTGGAATCGATAGGTCGTCCCCAGAACGAGCCGCCGTCCGCAAGAATGTACATTTCGTTGAAAAGCTCGCCGCGGTACCAGAGCGGCTTGCTCTCGTCGTTCACGTATTTCGCCTGCCAGTCATCGATAGCGTCGCTCCACTTAGCGGCGTTCTCCAGTCCGTCTTTCGCGATCTTCAAAGCGTTGGTACCGGTAGTGCCGTAGAACTCGGCGTAGTGCTTGTACCACTTGCGGCCGGAGCCAAACTCGACCACAGGCATGTCCCATGCAATCGTCATTGGCACAACCCGCTTTTCGCCAGGCTTCAACGTGAATCGCACTGCGATTGCGCCTGCCAGTGATTCGCCGCTGCTGATCCAGGACTGATTGTCGTTCGCCAGGCGTCCATCCTTGGCGAACGGTGTCCAGACCTCCTCGCCGGGAGAAGGCGTAAACGTGGTCTGATAGCTGATCTCGACTCCGGGAGATTCAACCGAGGCAATCGCCCATTGCCCGTCGAAGTCATCGCGCACAGCGCCAGGATGGACGCGGTCAAAGACGATTCCCTTCACGTGACCGCCGGGGGTGCTCTCGTCCACAAAACGATTGTGGTTGCCATGATCGAGCGAGGCTTTCATATCGGGACCAAAATCACGAAACCAACCAAGCATGTTGGTCCATGAAAGCAGGACGGAAACGGTGACAGGCTTATCCGTGGGGTTTTCCGCATGCCAGCGATATATGGCGACGGGATAACTGCTCTCGCGGTAATTGTCGGGGAGAATCGGAGAGAACTGCTCGAGCACAACGTGCGCTGGAAATTTGTCCCAGCGATAGTCGTACCAGGATTTCGGATAAAGCGCGTAATAGTCGCCGGCATTCACCGGATAATCCCATTTCCAGGAAGACAACTCGCCACCATCAGGGTGCGCGGCAGTCAGCACCTGAGCGACTCCTTCTGCACCTTGTTGCTGCTGAAACATAGCAAACTGGTTCGCCCACACAGTCTGATATTTGTGCACACCACTCTTGACATGCCAGCGGGAAAAGTCGCCCCGATAGGTGCGCGAGAAGGTGCCTGCGCCGAAACCGCCGACGGGAGCGCCTTGCCAGTAGCCGTCGTCGATCATGCCGTTTTGGGCGAGGGCGGGCTTGCGACCGCCCGGGTTTTCAAGAGGCTGGCCTATGCCTCGTTTCCAGGCAGCTTTGGGGATGGTGTCGCCCGCAAAAAGTGATTGTGTGGAAGTTAAGGAAGCCGAGATGAGCAGGGATACAGCGAAACAGCGGGCAGAGATCCGCAAAGTTTTCCTCCGATTAAGACCAACCCACGATATGCAGCAGAAAAACGATATTCTAGAATCGTTGAGAACACAAGCGAAAGCCGTTCAAAGCCCAAAAATTATTTAACTACGAAGGACACAAGGTGACACGAAGGAATTCTGCTTTGTCCGGTGAATAAAGCTGTTCTCTATAATGAGTAAACCCAATTGTGATACACAGAATTCTCTTCTTAAGTTTCTTTATTTCGTCCGCTCTCTGGGCACAGCTCCCACGGTTTAAAGATGTCGCGCGCGAAGTTGGGTTGACGGTCCCTCATATCTCGTCGCCTGACAAACAGTACATCGTGGAATCGATGAGCGGTGGTGTTGGACTGATTGACTGCGACAACGACGGAAAGCTCGACATTATCGTGGTGAACGGTTCGACACTCGATCACTTCCGAAATGGGGGCGATCCCCTGATCACTCTCTACCACCAAGACGCCGGATTCAAATTCACCGACATCACGCAGTCAGCCGGCCTCACGCGCAAAGGATGGGGAATGGGAGTTGCAGTCGGCGACTATGACAACGACGGACTGCCTGACATCTATGTGACGGGTTACGGAGGAAATGCCCTCTACCGCAATCTCGGAAACTGCAAGTTTGAAGATGTGACTGACAAAGCCGGTGTAGCCGTCGGAGGTTTCAGCACCGGAGCAGCCTGGGCAGATTACGACCGAGACGGCCGACTCGATCTTTTCGTCTCGCGCTATGTACATTTCGATATGGGCAAACTGCCGACGTTTGGCAGTGACGAGAAGACCTGCCGGTTCAAGGGAATTCGCGTACAGTGCGGCCCCTGGGGAATGCAGGGCGAGAGCGATCTGCTTTTCCATAATCGCGGCGACGGGACCTTTGAAGAAGTTTCAAAGAAAGCTGGTGTGGACGATCCGGATAGGTATTACGGGCTGGGCGTCGAGTGGGGAGATTATGACGACGATGGATGGCCCGACCTCTACGTCGCCAATGATTCAGGACCAAACTATTTATATCGCAACAAACACGATGGCACATTTGAGGACGTCAGCATGCTCGCGGGAATTGCTGTAAGCGGCGACGGACTGCAGCAAGGATCGATGGGTGTGGATTGGGGTGATTACCTGCACGATGGGCGCATGGGTATGTTCGTCACCAATTTCACCGAGCAGCCGGACACCCTGTATCGCAATTTGGGCAGGGGCGAGTTCAGTGATGTGAGCTTGACGGCAAAACTGGCGCAACCAACCTATTTGAATGTCGGCTGGGGCACCGGGTTCGTGGATTTTTCGAACAGCGGATGGCTCGATATTTTTATCGCCAATGGCCATGTCTACCCGCAGATGGATCAGATTCCGGGCGCTGCGCGCTATCGCGAGCCGATGCAGCTTTTTCGCAATAAAGGCGATGGCTCGTTTGAAGATATTTCAAGTGTCTTTGCCGGAATTCCCGACGCCTCGCGGCGGGGCGCGGCATTTGGCGACCTGAACAACGACGGGAACATCGATATTGTCGTGCTGGACGTGGATGGTCCGCCGCAAGTATTACTTAATGTGAGCGAAAATCAGAACCATCGCGTGCTGTTCAAATTGCTCGGCACCAAGAGCAACAAGATGGCTATCGGAGCAAAGGTCACAGTGACTGCCGGAAAGCTGGTGCAAACTTCAGAAGTACGCGCTGGAGGAAGTTATATTTCGAGCAATGATCCGCGACTGCATTTTGGGTTGGCAGCGGAATCAAGAATGGATCAGATAGAAATTCGCTGGCCGAGTGGAGATAAGGAGATTTTGAAAAACGTTCCGGCAGATTTCATTTACACAGTTACCGACGGCAAGGGTGTAACAGACAAGCTGGCGCTTCCAGCGATGAAGCCTTAGGGCCCTCTCTTGATTGCGTAGGGCGCGGCTTTCAGCCCCGCCGTCAATCACGAACAAACGAATTTCGGCACGACTGAAGTCGTGCCCTTCCCGCCGGTGCCCTCCGAGGAATCAAGCCGGCTCGCTGCGATTGGACTCACACCAACACTTGATCCAGCAACTGCTCCACGGCGCGATGGACTTCGAGGATCGAGCAGCGATGATCCATGATTCCGGCGAGGTATTGTATTCGAGCAGTGAGAGGACTGTCTCAGAGCATAAGAGCAAACTTAGCGCGGTGTCTGGTGTGACCGTTCGGGTGAGGAGATCGGCTGGAGCGGCCTGGTCACCGGAGGCATGCTCACCGCGCTTGGTGGTGTCTTAAGGTGAATCAGCGGATCGCCGAACAGGATAAAGGTCTTGCGAACGTCCTGATCGCTGATACCAGCTTTCGCTGCGGAAACGGCATCTCCCAGAGCCATACCTGGCTGTGAGAACAATGTCTTAACAAAAGTCTGATTCATCTGGAACTGTGGGCCGGGCTGGGTCAAACCCGATGAGGCCCACACTGCAGCCGCGCCTCCGTTGGGCGCGAGCATCAAAGCCGTAGCCAGGCTCTCCGCGAACACGTCATGGAAGAAGCCATTCAAGCAGTTCATCATCACGAAAAGCGGCAGCTTATCTCCATTGTTCAACGAAGACGCCATGGTGTCGTCGAAGAGATCGCTTCCTGACCAAATTTCGACGGAGCCGTGCCCGTTGTAGTTTACGAGAACTTGCCCATTGTTGATGGCTGCGAGAAGGTTCTGGCGTGCAGTATCGACACCGACTTGAGTTACAAATACGTCGGTGGGAGTAATCGCCTGCGGCAGTAAGTTTTGAACCGATTGCGCTGCTTGGGTAAAGCTAAGTGCGGGATCGTCCTGGTCCGCAACAATTAACGCCTGATTGTTCCAGCTGGCGGCTCGACCGCTCACATAGCCCAGAGTTTTCGCCACTATGGTTTGCATATCGTTAACAGTGCGCGCTGGCAAACGCCCGGTGGCGATTTTTGCCAGCCCGGCGCTGTCGAGGTCCGAGAACCAATCGTCAGAAGCTGTCTTTAGCTCTGTCGTAGGAACAATCCGGGTAGGCACGAAATCCAAAAAGCCGAAGCCAAGATGATTGCGTGGATCAACCGACGCGTTTCCGCCGAGCAGCAAGTACTTCGGCTTGTTTGTCCACGCGGTTGTCGCTGCCTGCAAGAAAGCTCGTATTGCAAAGGGCGTGGGCTCACCGAAGTTAAATTCATCGTAAATATCGTTCACGCTGAGAAGTACGGTGCTCATTCCCTGCTGCTGATGCCAGGCGACCAGAGGCTGGAGCTGCGTGGCAAACTGCGGGACTGTGAGAACGACCATGGAAGCGCCGGTTTGCGGGTCGTGCAGGTGAGAAGGCAGATGGGGCACGAGCGCAAGAGGGTTGGCAAGCTGCGCATCCGAAAGCGCGAGCACTGTGTGCTGCCCGGCGGTGGTCCATGGAATTGTGGCCTGCAGCGCATAGCTGCCGTTATCGGAGACAACCTGGTAGCCGAGTTCCAGCGGCTGAAGTGGATTGGTGATGTCAATCAAGCGGCTGGGCGACTGGGTGAATCCAGCAACGGAGACGCCCTCACCCGCATCGGCGGTGAATTTCAGTAAATCTGAGTCGGCGGTGAATGTATGCGGGAAGCTGATTGCAATCGTATCCACCAGGCTGATATCGTTGGCGCCTTGCTGCGCGGTCAGGGTGACGGTGTTGGCTCCGTTTTTCAGGATGCCGGTGGGAACTACGAACTCCGCTGCACCCTCCTGCTGGCCGGCAAACGTCACGTCGCCGAGCGTTGCCCCGTTCAACATGACGGTAACGACGTGCTGCTGGCTCTGTGTAACACCCTGCAGGGTGATTGCGAGTTTCCCGTCTCCGGGAGCGATGTTCGTTACGTTAAAGGTCTGGGATTCCGCGGTTGGCGAAACCAGTGGACCGAAGAAATTGTCTGTGTCCTCACGCAGAAGCGCAGCGAAATATGTGGTGCGGGGCTTTAGCTCCACAGTCTGCAGGAAACTTTGTGGCTGCGGTCCCGGACTGCCGCTGTCTCGGGCGTCAGCAATTCGCAATCCGGGTTTAGGATCAGTTACAAGCCAATAGACACGCTGGCCGGAGTATGGTGTGTCGATCGCGGTCCCGTAAAACTCAATTGCCGATTGTGGGCCGAAGTTGCCATGCCCGCTCACTCGAATCGGCTGCTCGACTCCTTCGGCGTAAAGATGCAGAGAATTTGAACTGGCGTTGGGGTCGAGACCTGCCGCCAGCAACTGAGGCTGCGCGATGCGGTACCAGCCTTCGTGATCGACAAGTATCTTGACCGCGCTTCCGGCCGCCAAACTGAAGCCGATGGTCGTGCTCGCAGCAGAGATTTGCGGCTGTGCAATGGTTTCACGAACGTGCGCAAGGGGCACAACTGAGTTGACCGGGGAGGTCTGCGCGGCAACTGCCAGATCCTGAAATGTTTTGGCCTGTGTTGTTGGAGCGCTAAGGACACTGCCCTGCGTCGAGACTGGGCCATGCATGGTACGAGTTCCGTTTAAGTCGACATCCTCGAGCCAGTACGATGTGCCGATAGTTGGGGAGCGGTCGATCCAGCCATAGGTTTTCGCGCCGTGCTGCTGGAGCGTCTCTCGCATCAACAAGGCCGATCCGGCAATCAGGGACGAGTTGAGCCTCACCTTTTCGCCGCCGGAGTCGCGATAAACGTTGAACCCAAGATTGTGCCGCTCACCGCCGGTCTTCCACGAGAGCAGCACGCCCTGCGAAGTTGGCGAGGCGGAAAACGAACCGATGTTTACGGCCGTCGGAAACTCGATTAGCGTGGTGACGCTTGCGCTATTGTTGGTCAAGTCAGGATCAACGGTGGCGGCACTTACTACGGCAGTGTTTGTTGCCTCTGAAGGGGTAACCGCCGTGGTGGTGATGGTTACCGTCACAGTCGCGAGACTATTCATCGTCCCTACATTGCAAGTCACCAGCCCTGCCAACTGACTACAGGTGCCTTGGGTCGAAGTAGCGGAAACAAAACTGACCTGAGTCGGGAGCGTGTCCGCTACAAGCACACCGGTGGCTTGAAGCGGGCCGTTGTTCGTAATTGTCAGCGTGTACGTGAGTGTCCCGTTCTGCAGCACTGGATCGGGTGATCCGGACTTGGCAATGGCGAGATCGGCTCCGGGAGCCTCAATAGCAATAGCTGCGTCTGTCCAAGCCGAGCTGGCGTTTAGAGTTTCAGACATTGTGACACTTACCGCACCTGTACGTGTCGAACCTACGCCGCGAACGTTCTGGCCAGCCGGAATCCCGCTTGAAGCCAGGTTCCAGCGTTGGGTTTGGGCACCAGGAACCGTGACCGTCGAATTCGCGGAAGTCGCGAGAGTATCGAGCACTATTTCAGAATTGGCGCTGGGTATGGTGACCAGCGGAGTGGTGGAGCTCCCGGAATTTGAGGCGAATCCACGAATAGGAGAGGTTTGGTCGGCGCCCGTGTAATCGATGACTCCAATCATCACCCCCAATTTGTTGCCATTGCCTCCGGTCTTATTGATTGTCACAGTCACATTGTTAGCACCTGTGTTCGGCGCCACCAAATACCAGATCTCCACCCGCAATGCGTTCCCAGGATCAACCACGAACGAGTTCGCAGCACTGAATGCCTGAGCGCCATAAGTGATGCCGGTCACGTTAGTGCCTGCATTGCCCGTGCTGCGGAACGAAACGCTCACCACCAGAAGCCTGTTTGTGCCGGTATTAGCAACCGTGAAAGAGCCTGGATTGAGCACGACAGGTCCAGCGGCGGCCGTGACCAGTTGCGCTCCGGAACTGGCGTTGTCAACCGCCACTTGGGCATTTAAGAATGAGGTTGAGAGGAGAAGCACAAACATAGGCAGGGCATAGCGCTTGAGAAGCCTCGGGATGGTAAACTTCGCCAGAGAACGCCGTGATTCACGACAGTAGAAAGCAGCGCGAGCGCCAAGCCCCTGAAATAAGACGACTCTGCCAGTCCTCCGGCATTCTTTCGCAGTCACTTTGCCCACGATTTGATCTCCTTGAATCTCACCGTCGATATCCATCCCTGCATCTCCCTGCGTCACGAAACAATGGCTCTGCTTGCGAATGATTCTGTGCGCCTTTAAACCTTCCGTATGCCTGAACAGAATGATGTCGCCACGCTTCAGCTCGTCAATGGCGACGGGTTCGACGTGTAGGAATTCGCCATCGTCGATGGCCGGGAACATGCTTCGACCTCGGGCCTGAAAACGAATTCCGGCGCCGCCCGTGATGAGTTGTGCAGCCAGCCGTGAAAATGCTTCCGAGTCCGCCCAGTCCTTAATCATGAAACTTAAGCGCCTCCTCAATGGCGCGAGCGTCGGGAGTGAACTGGAACTCGTAGCACGGCGCGGTATTGAGCGCCCGCTTTAAAAATTCGAGGGAGTGTTCAAGCCCCGAGGCGCTGTGAAACGGCGGGAAGCTGCGAGCAAACACTTCTCCCACGGCGGCCGCCTTGGTTAAGGGCCTAATCAGGTTTTGAGTGCCGTGTTGCAGGATAAAAATTCGCTTGAGTCGCGCCTGATTGGCAGAGGCAAACGCTGCTTCCCCGTGCCACGGTGTGCCGTACATCCACAGCCCGTCATGGTTAAGCCGCAAAATGATGCGGTCATCACTCAGAATTTCGGGATTGCGGATTGACTGCCACAGTCGCGCGGTTGTGCTCTTGCCTGCACCGGAGTGGCCGAGAAAAAGATGGCCACCGGTTTCACCATCGATCAAACCGCAGCCGTGGACCTCGACTCCAATTCCCGAGGCCAGATAGTTGGTGACCAGCAGTTCGTCGATTGGGTATTCCAGGGGATCGAAGGGGCGGCGGGATTCCAGCAGTTCGCGATTGAGGGTAATTTGAGCCTGCCTAAAATCACGGTCGACACGCATCCGTTTATACGGAGCAGCACCGAGCACTAAAGTTGTGAAGTCGAACACACAATCCGAGCCGTCGCGAAAGAGCTTCCAAACAGCGCCGGAATCAAATGACGGTTTGTCAGTCGAGGGCCGCAATGTGTCAGACCAATTGAGGCTCACCTGGATATCAGGAAATTGCTCCTGAGTTTCAAACCCCGAGGAAATGCGTGTGTAGCCGTCCCACTCGCGGGCCAGCCCAATGGACACACGTCCAATTTGCAGGCAGGTGTTATCGCCGGGACAGGTCACGGATGGGCTCGCATTGTAAGTTGAAACAGGCAACATACGTGTTTTGCGCGACGCCGATTACGACCCAACCGAGGAGCAACTGGTCTGCGAGCAGGTCGGCGCGACAGGTCCTGACACGTTCAAACTCTTGCAATGACCCAGCACTGCCTCCTCCGGACGCAAGCTGATCACGGTGATCATGGGTGCCTGATATTTCTTTTTCTTCCGGGAATTGCTGTCGTCAGCCATCAAGGCTTGCCTCCACTTGGTTCCGGTTCAATGCGCCGACCCACATCCACCGCATCCCGCTCCCGCGGACTGGTTCAAAACCGGAAGCAGCGGTTGTGCAACCGTCCACTCAGCGGCACTCACCTGCTGCGAGCGAATTCGCATTGCTGATTCGGCGAGAGCAAGGGCGCGCTGAGGGTTCTGGCAAAATTCGCAATCGCCATGTTCGGGCACGTCGAAGCCGAGAGCGAGAGCCCGCAAGTGCGCCACCTCACAAAGGAATTCGACGGGAGACTCAGGATCGCTATTCTCCAGTTCACCGTTGGCTGGACACATGCTGCACACCGAACGAATGCGGCAGGTCTGGCATTTTGTCAGCTGTTTGCGTTCTCGCTGACGAACGTTCAGCAAAAAATGGTCCCAGCCTGCGCGCACGCTGCCTTTGCGAATGTCGTAAGTTTCCTGATGCGAGAGCACACAGATGCTCATGTGCCCGTAAGGATCAATCGCGAACGCCTTCAGGCCTCCGCCGCAGGAATACAGATTTTTACGCGCACCAATCGGTGCCGCCATCTCGTGCTGCAGATTGGCCTGGTGTTCCACAGCAACTTTCGACCAGTGCAAATCTAAAGTGACGACGTCTTCCGGTGACAGCCGTACCCCAAGCGGCGCCTGGGAGCAATCGATACGTGGATTAATTAATGAGTCAAACTTGAATTCGACACCGAGCTCCTGCTCAGCGAACTCCCTCATCGCGATGACTTCGTGCTTGTTGATGCTGGTGGCAACGGTCTTCAGCTTCAGCGGCAGGCCGCGATCTAACAGCAGCCGGATTCCCCTGATGCAGCGCTCATAGCTGCCGGGAAGCTGCGTCATGGCCTCATAGGTTTGTTTGGTGCGACCGTAGAGCGTAATTTCGATCCCGAACGGCGGATACTCGCGCAGATAGTCGGCGATTTTCTCGTTGATGAGTATCCCATTGCTGAAGAGGGTGACGAGAAAACCCTTTTGCTTGGCGCACGCGTAGATATCAAGAAAGTCTTTACGAGCGAAAATCTCTCCGCCTGTGAAGAGGAGCCACATGACTCCCATACTGGAGAGCTCAGTCAGGAGGGCGCCGTACTCGTCCTTGCTCAGTTCGCGATTACGGGCGGGCAAGTCACCCATCGCCAGATTGTTGTAACAGTGCTGGCATTCGAGGGGGCAGCGGCGCGTCACTTCCAGCGAGACTTCCAACGGCACTCGCTTCTGACTGAAGTGATTGTGAAGCGCCAGACTGAACTCGCCGTAAGAGACCGAGTTCATTCACACGCTCCCGAGGTGCACACCAGACCAGCGGAAGTCATTTCGGAGAGAAATAAATCTACATCGTGGGCAATCTGCGAGCGATCGCCTTCGAAATCTCGCTCAATGGCAGCGACGATCTCATCTCTGCTGCAGCTTTGACAGATGGCCTGCCAAATTGTGCTGCCGACTTCATTCAACCCGTAAATGGACGCGAGGTCGCCGACACCCTTGCGCACGGGCACAATCAGTGTTTCACCGGCAATCACTCGGGACACAACCGAATCCGAGCGAACATAAGACTGCATTTTGTATGCCCCCCGCGACACACAATGTCTCAGTCTGATTTTGAGACGAACTGGGTTCACCTTAGCAGAGGAATTCCGGTGCACGTGTTAGCTAGGTAGGTTCTGCAAAGCCCGCGTCAACTGGGCATCGGCGCGGAAAGCTGCAATCAAAAAAATCCGATCTCTAGAATCCTGGCGCCTTTTCCAAATTCTTGTTGCAGGTTCCATTGGTTGGCTGCGGAGGAAGCATTGGAGGAGTCAGCAGTCGAGGCCCGGCAGAAAAATCGAAAAACTCCATCATGTTATCGGCACTGGCATCCCGGGCCGTCAGCGACGGCGCATGAAATGTGTCTTCAATCAGGCGCAAGATCGAAGTGTAATCGCGCGTGGTGTGCGAAACGAAATTCGGTCTTACCCAGGGCGAGATCACGATCATTGGGACGCGGAATCCACTCTGGTTAAAATCGCCTGGCTTGTCAGTGGACCGAAGCGCAGGCGGCATGCTGTCGGGCTTCGCTTCGCGAGCGGGGCGCACGTGATCGTACAAACCGCCGCCCTCGTCGAATGTAAGAATGAATGCGGAGTCGGGCCAGGAGGCGCTGGGTACGCAGGCACCGGTGCTTGAGAGCGTCGGGCACATCAGGCCATAGATAATGTTCGCCACATCGGCGGCCCCCTGCTGGATGTTGCTGTCAGGATGTTCGTCTAAACCGATTGTCCCGCCGCGTTCAATAAAAATTACTGACGGCAGCGTCGAATCATTCTTTACATCGTTGAACCAGTTAGCGATTGGCTGCACGTTGGCGCTGTCGGTCTTATAAATGGAAAACTGCTGGATGAAGGCTGAGGTCGCGCTGCCCTGGTAGTAGTAGCGCCAGCTCACGCCTGCCTTATCGAGATTGGCGAAGATCGTAGGCTGGGTGAAACCTCCGGAGGGTGGGCTGACTTGAAACGCGTTGCCAAACGAAGTCGCCGTAAACAGATAAAACCGGTTAGGCACTGTATTGGAGAGCAGCGGAGAGAAGAACCGGTCGCTGGTAGCAAATCTCGCAGCTGCCGCGTAATAAAAAGGAAGATCGGCCTGAGTATAGTACCCCATCGCCCGAGTGCCTGTTGGATCGATAGTCGAGGCAACGGAGGTGGTCGTCAGCATGAAATTGTCCATCTTCCCGCCGTCCACATCCACATGACTCTCGTTCCAGGAGGGGCTCAGGTTTTCTGTGCAAACGGTTTGGTAGTGGAACGGATGCACCGGTTGGCCTTGAGTATTCAACAGCGTCGCATTCAAATTCAGGCCGTCGATGTTGTTGGAGAAGCCGAGCGATGATCGGTACACCCCCAGCATTCCGAAGTAGTCATCAAACGAGCGGTTCTCCTGGACAAGAAAGATAATGTGCTTCAGGTGCGAGAGTCCTTTTGAAGGGTCGGTGACAGTGATATTCAATGATTGCTTAAAAATTGCTCCGGTACTGTCTTTCGCCTGCACCGAAATCGAATGTGTTGCCAGCGTAAGAGAGGTTATGTACAAGTCGAGGCTCGCCGAATTGGAGACCCCAGCCTTGGCCACGCCGTCGATAAAAAGTGTCATGGTGCTAACCGGATTGGAGTCCGTGGCAGCCGCAACGACATGGACCGGTTGGCTGACTATCGAGCCGTTAACTAATGAGCAGATTGTGACCGTTTGATTGGTGGCGTTCAGAGCGCAGGGCGGCTGCATTGCAACCGGAACGTTGGTCTTGAATGTCGCTCCCGTGTTGTCCCACGCCTGAACGGTGATAAGGTGATTGCCGACTGTAAGCGTCTGGAAGGCATCGATCGTGGAAGTGTTCACCTGTTTGGTGAGTTTGTTGTCCACGTATATCTGAACCGCGGTTACAGTGTGCGAATCGGTGGTGCCGGCAACTACGTGAACCGGGCTTTGCACGAGTGCATTGGGCGAAGGCGTGCAGACGGTCACAGACGGGCTGGTTGTATTCAGAGTGCAGGGGCTCGCCGCCAGAGCCCGTCCGCACACCAGGGTTGTAAGCACTGAGATGATGATGGCATAGACAGGCACGCTGAGGAAACGAAGACGCATGAGCAACCCCGGGACGAGATGAAGTACATACAGAACTGCTGACATAAAGAGAGTAGTAACCGAACGATTGGGTTGCTCGTCTTTAAGGTGCTCTACAGTGCTGCTACTAACAAAGTCGGCAGATGAATGGCTCGAAGCTAGGGGTGAGACCCCGGGTAGCGAACACATCGGTGAAACCTGCTCCAGCATAGGCTCTCAGCCAATGAAGAGAATTATTCGCATCGCTCTGGCGCGCTGCGTCGTGGTCCTTCAAACTTGCGCCCTCGTGCTCTTGACGTGCGACGCTGCTGCAGCCGAGCAGCCGCTTTCGGGCACTGTGCGCTGGGCAGAAGGCGCGGCAAACTGCACACTGCGTACTGCTGAGGATGGGCATACATATTACGGACTGTCGGTGGGAGACTTTGAAATCACCCTGGCGGTAGACCGACAGGAACTGGAGAAAGTTCCGCATCGTGCCGTGCCCATGCTGGCGATCCTTCTCTCGTTCCATTATCAAGGGAAGGGACAGCTTGAGATCCAGCAGGACAAGTTTGCGCTGCAGTTCGTTAAACACCGGAAAACGGTGCAAACGTCTCTCGATCCTGGCGAAACGGTGACCAGCCTTTACAAGGGCATCGATGATGTTACGGACGAATATGAGCGACACCATATCCGTAAACATCCAGAGCAGAGAGAAAAGAAGGAAGCTGAACTCCAGATGCACGTCAAAGATTACAAGGAGATGATGGACTTCATCAGCACTCGCGCTCTGCACTCGACTACACTGGATCCAACGAACTCATCAGTTAGCGGGTGGGTATTCTTCAGCACAAAGAGCCGCTGGATTGGGCCGTGGCATCGGCCGGAAGCGTTTGTGCTTCTGGTGCCTATTGAAAAGCTAATGGTGGAGTTCCCGTTTGAGCTTCCGCCGAGAGCGGGCCATCCGCAACTGCGCCGCCGAGGCGCAGATAAGAGTAACTAAGGTTCCCCTGATTACCAGCGTAACCGCGTCCGGTCTCGTTCCAACTGACTCCAACCGTGGAAAAACTTACCATTCAACTTACGTGTGAAGACTCGTCCCCAGGAATCGCTCGGACGCTACCAGATCGAAGCGGAGATAGGCCGCGGCTCCATGGGAGTGGTGTATCGCGCGCGCGATCCCAATATCGACCGACTGGTCGCGATTAAGACGATTTCACTTGCTGGGCAATCGCCAGACGATGAGCGCGAATATCGCGAGCGTTTTCTTGAGGAAGCCCGCGCGGCTGGACGCCTGTCGCACCGCGGAATCGTGACCATCTTTGATGCGGGTGAGGATGCCGAGACCGAGGAACCTTATCTGGTGATGGAGTACATCTGTGGCCAGTCGCTGCATAGGATCCTGGCTGACTCGGGGCGCAAATTGCCGGTTGAAACGGCGTTGCATTATGTGATCGAGATTGCCGAGGCGCTGGATTATGCACACTCGCAAGGGGTCATCCATCGCGATATCAAGCCCGCAAACATCCTGATCGGTGAAGACAATCATGCCAAGATCGCGGACTTCGGCGTAGCCCGCCTGAATAACAGTCTGGCGACTCATACAGGTCGCATTTTCGGTAGTCCGGCTTACATGGCGCCCGAGCAGCTGACCAGAGGAGTGGCGGATGCGCGCTCGGATCTATTTTCAGTGGGCGTAATCCTCTACAGCATGCTCACCGGTTTTCGGCCCTTCCAGGGCAACAGCGCGGAAACGGTGTGTTTCAAGGTAATGAATGTGGAGCCGGTACCGGTCACAAGCTTCCAGGCAGGTATCCATCCCGGACTGGATCGGATCGTATCGCGTGCGATCGCCAAAGACCCAGACGAGCGTTACCAGACAGGCGCCGAACTGGCCAGCGACATACGAGAACTTCTTGCAAACGATACGGCGGCCGGTGAGGCAACCGGTCTACTGGGGGAATGGGGTACTAAGTCACGGCACGAGCAACAAGGAATTCACAGAAGCGGCGCTTACCTCAAGCAGTTCTCGTTATATGCACCACTGGCGGCGGTCGTAGCTGCCGCTCTACTCACCGCTTGGCAAGTTAAGAAAGACATGCGGGAAATCGCCGAGATACAACCGCCTCCGGCGCACGTGCAGCCGGCTCCTGCAGTGCAGAAAACGCCAAAGGCACAGTTTCACATCTATCACGCGCGCCCCCGCCCAAAGGCTCCGGACTCGCAGCCGGCTACAACCGCGCGCATCCACGTAGAAATTCTGCATCATTTTGCGGAGGCCAAGGCTTCCATATGGTTGGACAATCAGATTCTGCTGGACGAGAACTTGCATGTGGATGACCAGAGACATCCCATGCTGCGTTCCCTCGAAATGAACCAGACCTCGAATTTCGATGTGTCTTCGGGCAAACATCAAGTACAGGTCAGGGTCGTGGCTCCGGACAACACCTACGACCAAAGCGAGACGGTGGACGCAGAGTTGGCGCCCGGCTCCAAACACGTGTTGCACGTAAACTGCGACAAGCGAAAAATGCTGGTGGTTTTGCGGTAGTGCAAGCCAAAAAAAACAGCCCTTGCGGGCTGTTTATCGAGAGTTGCCCTCGGAGTACTAGAAACGGAGCTGAGGGCCGAAGGTTACACGCAGGTTGTTGTGGGCTCCGTTCGAGAGCCACACCTCGTCACCGGCTTCAAGCCTCAGGCCGAATGGGCCCCAGAAGCCTTCAACACCGGCTCCAGGATAAGCCGCAAAGTGCGTTCCAGCTTCGCCGACGCTTGATACGGCGTTGCCGACGGTACCAGGAGTCACGGCCGCGCTTGTATGCGTCAGGTTAACGAAGCCCACCTTGCCGGTCACAAAGAACTTGAACGGTCCCGGAGTAGAAAACTTCGGCCCGAACAAGCCAGTTAACGGACGCAGGCGAGTCGTGGTAAAGCTAGTACTGATGCAATTGTCGCAAACTGTGGTGAAGTTCCGTTCGAAGTCGTAGTTCATCTCGCCTTCGATTGAAGTGAAATGACTCACGTTAACGGCCGCGCGACCGCCGAATCCGATAAAGTTGGTTTCACGAGAACCACTAGCGCCGGTGTCAAAGCGGAAATAGTCCGCAAAGATGCCTACCGTGGCGTGATCATAAGTGCCGTTCTCTTGTGCCATCAGCCACGATGGCACCGTCAGCAGAACCGTCAAGATAGCCAAACCCAGAATGCGTTTCATGATGTTTCTCTCCTCCCTTACCTCAGGATCTGTTCCCACCTACACCTCTGACGCAGAATTGTTCTCGTCAGCAGGTATTGAGTTGGATGCCATGCTTCTGGCGACGGTTGGGCCTTTGGCGGCAATGTTAACCCTTAGGTTTTTCAATGTATTCGGAGTGAGTAGAGCGAAGGAAAGGCAAAAGGAAATGCAGAGTAGCAGGCACGCCACTCTGCATTCACTGTGAGAAACAAATTACCAGGTATTGGCTTTTGTTAGATGCGAACTTTCGGTCGGCTTCGGAGTGGAAGCGTGGGTGCCGTCGTTTGGCGTCATTGAGACCACCACGTACTCGCGCTCTTTGTCGTCCGCATCCTCGACCCGAAGCAGCATCTTGTCTTTATCCAACCGGAATTGAGCTTTTTCACCGATGGGCAGTAACGCAGGATGTTTTTCGTCCTTAGGCTGAATGGTGTAAACAACTGTGTCCGTCTCCAGCACGTACTGCTGGCAAAGCAGCTCTTTTGTCTTCATGTGCGCAGAGTCAGTACCCACCAGTTCGCCGGCGAAACTCTTGCCATTCTTTTCGTCCGTGCCACACTTGACAGATTCCATCTTCAAGAGCTTGCCGCTCTGGTAGTGCCGAGGCTCTTTGGCCTGGGCTGCAGCCGCGATCAATATCAACACCAGCACATATTGCAGTCGCATTTGGTTCAGTCCCCCTCCCGAGGCGCTCTTGCGTGCTCTCGCCTTAACCATTGTCGGGTGCAGATTTAAGAGGTTGAAGATTCCCTTGGTACCATGCCGCCGGTAATCGGGAATTTACGGTAGGTTGTCGTAGGTGCGAAATTCGCGCTGCTCTGCTATCTTCCACGAGGCGGAATTCACCTATGCAACCTGCAGAACCGGCCCTAGTTCCAGTTGCGCCCGCAGAATACGACGTCCGGTTTTTCGGCCATCCTCGCGGCCTGGCGACGCTCTTTTTTACCGAAATGTGGGAGCGCTACAGCTATTACGGGACTCGCGCGCTGCTCATTCTTTACATGACTGCAGGTGTGCAGACCGGAGGCCTGGGTTTCTCGGTGATGAAATCAGGCGCACTGTATGGCTTCTACACCGCAATGGTTTACCTGTTAAGCCTGCCCGGGGGATGGGTAGCAGATCGAATCGTCGGACAACAAGGCGCTGTGCTCCTGGGAGGCATTCTCATTGCCGCCGGAAACTTCTGCCTGGCATCTCCTGCGATCACGACGTTCTACGCGGGCCTGGGACTACTGATGGTTGGAACCGGGCTGCTTAAGCCAAACGTCAGCACGATTGTCGGCCAGCTGTATTCGCCACAGGACAAACGCCGCGATTCCGGCTTTTCGATCTTCTACATGGGTATTAACATCGGCGCATTTTCGCCGTTGATTGTGGGATGGGTGGGAGAAAAAGTGAATTGGAGGCTGGGGTTCGCCACCTCCGCGATCGGAATGCTGATCGGCGTAGTTCAGTATTTAATCACGCGGAAATATTTAGGCGAAGCGGGGCGACATCCCGCGAGCTCGGGCGATATCACGCGAGACCGTGCACAAAAGCGGAATGGGATGATTGCAATTGTTGCCTTTCTCGCCGTACTGGCTCTGCTTGCAGTGCTGGCGTCAAGCGGCGTTATTCATATCACTTCGGAAATCATTTCTGACCTCCTGGGATGGGTGCTTCTCGGGATCGCGGGTATTGTTTTCGGCTGGATGATCTTCAGCAAAGGATATTCGTTACAAGAGCGCAAGCGGGCGGCAGCCATCCTGGTGCTCTTTATTGCCTCGTCGATCTTCTGGGCAGCGTATGAGCAGGCTGGCTCCTCACTCAACTTATTTGCCCAGCGGAATACCAATCGCATGGTCTTGGGCTATCAGTTCCCTGCAAGCTGGTTTCAGAATGTGCAACCTCTGTTTGTGCTGTTACTCGCGCCTTTATATGCATGGCTCTGGATACGGCTGGGCCGCCGCGAGCCATCTAGTCCAGCAAAGTTTTCCATGGGGCTGCTGTTCGTCGGCCTGAGTTTTCTGGTTCTGGTGCCGGCGGCTACTGGTATGAATGTGTCGCCAAACTGGCTCAACGCGTCTTATTTTTTGAGTGTGGTTGGAGAACTCTTTCTGAGCCCCGTGGGACTGAGTGCTATGACTAAACTCGCCCCGGCGCGCGCCGTTGGCTTTGTAATGGGAGTTTGGTTTCTCTCTCTTAGTATTGGAGACTGGCTGGCGGGCAGGGCCGGCTCTCTGTTTGAGTCCATGCCCTTGCAAAAGCTCTTCGGCATCAGCGCGGCCATTCCCATATTAGCGGCAATAGTTCTGGCTTTGCTGGTGAAACCTACCAAGCGCCTGATGTCGGGAGTGAATTAGCCTCGCAATATGAATTCTGAACCTCGCATTGAAGCCCACCGGCAGGACTTAGAGAAGGTCCTCCACATTCTGAACGAAACGCCCGCCATTGACCGCGAGTACATGGCGCCGCGCGAGGAGTTTCAGGCGCGTGTGCGGCGTACCAATGAGGCGTTGCACCAGCACGGACACACTGTAGGCCTGGTTTTTTCTGATGAACACTATTCTGGCGACGTACCCTACCTCGGCGGGAATACGAACATCTCAATCGAGCAAGTGGCAGGTGTCATCGGGCCGAGCGGATTCCACATCGCGGCCGGACTCGAAGGCGGCTATGTCGCCGAGCAACTCGCCGAGCGCGCTGGCGCGAGCGTACACAAAGTCGAGCTTTTGCAGTTGGCCGACGAAAAATATCCCATTCGCGCCGAGCGTCTTGAGGAGGTTATCGCCGCCGCTGCCGGCGGGAAAGAAGTTGATCACATCGCATTGATTACCCCACGCCAGGTAATTCCTGCGGGAGTGGTGGAATACCTGGAGAACCTGTACGGGCGCGATGGCGTCGTCGATGGTCAGGAAATTTACTATCGGGTGAAGTACGAGAAAAGCGACATCGAAATGCGGCTGATTGCTGATGCGTGTGTTATCGCAGATGCGATGTTACGTAGCATGCTTGCAGTGCTGAGGCCGGGACGTTCTGGAAACCGAAGTGGCGGCCTGGGGCGCATGGGTCGGACGCATGCTCGGATCTGAACGTGATGGATTTCAGATCATGGTAGGCGCCAATTCCGCGAATCGCACATTGATCGGGCCAGCGCTAAACCGTCCCATACGCGAAGGTGACTGGGTACACGTGGGGGTAGCGCCGAAACGTGATGGATTGACCTCATGCATTCGCCGTTCAGTCATTGCGGTTGATTCGCCGGCGAAGGTTACGTCTGAACAAAAATATTGGTTCAATCTGGTCGAGGAGGGCTATCGCGTAGGCGAGAGATCCTATCGCGAAGCTGCGAGCAAGCAGTTGCCCGCGAAAATACAAGAGCAGTCATTGGTCGATTTCTTCTCAGAGCGCTCGGACGAAATCTCGAAACGGATTGGCAAGAAGATCGATCTTGCCAGGCAGAAGCCCTACACCGGGACCCACAATTCCGGTTATACCGAGTGCCAGGAATTCTTCGGTGCGATCACCCTCGAGAGTCATGAGCCACTCGGTAATCAAATCGTTACTATGCTCGACGTAGCCCTGCGGGGCATTGGCGACCGCTGGAACGACGTTGTGATTCCTGGTTTTGACTACTGCGTGGTGGAAAACACGTTAGGAAAATATGGGCCTCGGGTGGAAACGCTGACCAAAGTGCCAATTCACGTACAGGAACTGGTAGAAGCTTAGAGGTGTGCCGCGGAGTTCGGATTCTGGCCCCTTGGAGCCTTAGCCCCGCATCTATCGCTCAGGACAGACTCCCATGCCGCTGATGAAAGGGGGGTCGGGTTAATCCAAACTGGCGTCGGCGAATAAAAACCCACCGATTTGGGTTAAAGCTATGGCTCGGGTTGACGCAGGCTTATCCACCCTTTAGGCTGCGAACCAGGGTAACATTTCAACCCTTTAAGCACCCGCAAGCAGTACAACGAAAAGAGGTTTACGCCGCATCACATTGACTGCGGCGGAAAAGGCAACTTGACCACCGCGAAACGGCTACAGGGCGACAAACTTACTGAAGCAGAGGCGATTGAACGAGCCAAGCAGGGCGACGCGGAGGCGTTTCATTTTCTCTACGACCTGCACAGGCGGCGGGTGTATTCCCTGTGTTTGCGGATGACGGGAAATACGGCTTCGGCCGAGGATCTGACGCAGGAAGCTTTCCTGCAGTTGTTTCGCAAGATCGGCACGTTTCGCGGAGAGTCGGCTTTTTCAACTTGGCTGCACCGGATGTCGGTCAACGTCGTCCTGATGCAGTTGCGCAGGAAGAACCTTCCCGTGGTTTCTCTTGAAGAGACCATGGAAGGGGATGAGGAAGGCACGGTAAGAAAAGAGCCGGGCACTCCGGATGAGCGGCTGACAGGTTCAATAGACCGGTTGCAACTGCAAAGAGCGGTTGACGAGCTACCTCCTGGTTATCGTACGATCTTTGTACTGCACGACGTCGAAGGATACGAGCACAACGAAATTGCGGGAATGGTTGGCTGTTCGATCGGGAACAGCAAGTCACAACTGCACAAGGCTCGTTTGAAATTGCGTGATCTCCTCCGGGCGAACAGAGCCGAAAAGGCCGGCAAACGATGAGGAGCCAGTCAGTTACCTGCAGACCAAAGCGCGAAATAGTTGCGCGTTCGGTCTTCATGTTGGGGAGAGAGGTTGTATGAATTGCGTTGAGTTTGAGCGCGTTTTGCTGGAGGGTGAGCACTCCCCCGAGCAGCGGGCGCATTTGGACTCGTGTTCTGCGTGCGCCAATCTGCTCGCTGATTTCACGCTGATTTCCTCGCAAGCGAAACTGCTGCTCGCTGCCGACGAGCCCAGCCCTGCAGTCTGGAACGCCCTGGAGTCGAGGTTGCGGAGCGAGGGACTGATCCGGCCCGCTGAAGCTTCACCTTCAAGCCGGGATTTCATCTGGCGTTGGCGAACTGCTTGGCTGGTTCCTGTAGCCGCAGTTCTGGCGATGGTGGCGGTGGTTCGGCTTCATCATCCTGCAAGTGCCGGTGACAATGCCGCGGTAGTGAAGCAGATCAAGGTCAAGGCGCCGGTCACCGTTGCAGTTTCTTCCGACGACCAACAACTTCTCAACACGGTCAATTCGCATCGACCGGCACAACGCGCCAGATATCGCGCGGATCTGGATGATGCCAACGCTTTCATTCGAGATGCTGAACAGGCAGTCAAGAGCGACCCTAATGACGTTTACCGGCAACAGATGCTGATCAATGCTTACGAGCAAAAAGAGATGCTGTACGACCTTGCTGTGGACCACGTTAGCGAACAGTGACTAGGGGGAAGAGAATGCGTGCACCTAATTGCGCCGCAAAATTAGTATCTGTGCTGGCGATCACCGGGCTGGCATTCGCTGCGGGCGAGAGTCGTAAGGATTTGCATTTCAAAGTTGGCAAGCATCCGACCGTTTCTATTAACAATCCGTACGGTCCGGTGGTGGTAAAAGCCGGCGCTAATCGCGAGGTGGTGGTCACCGCCATTCTGCACTCCGACAGAGTCGAACTCGATCAGAGCAAGAGTCACAATCGTATAGACATAGTCTCCCATCTTCTGGCCGGCGCAGATCGGAAGACGGGAATTGTGGAATACGAAGTCCAGGTTCCGCCCGACGCGAATGTCACGTTGCATTCCGACACCGGACGCATCCATGCCGAAAAACTACAGGGTGACGTAATGGTGGCCGGCAATGAAGGGCCAATCGACGTTATTGATTGTGCGGGTGGTCATGTGCATGTGAGGACACTCAACGGAAGCGTGAACCTGAGTAACGTTCACGGCCATATTGAAATCATGTCCATGGGTGGCGACGTGTTCATGAACCAGGTGAGCGGTACGCTGGTGCTGGTGAACTCGAACAGCGGCAGGATAAAGTACGCGGGTGATTTTGGCGACGACGGCGAATATGATTTCACCAGCCACACTGGTGACATCGAAGCAACTGCCCCTGCATTCGCCTCTATTGAGGTACTCGCCCGGTCTGACCAAGGACGCGTCGACAGCGACTTCTCGCTCGAACCCAAACACACTCCCTTTCTGGCCAGTGCCGGGAGTGCCTTCGCAGGCACCCTGGGCAAGGCTGCATCTTCAGTTAAGCTCTTCTCCTTCAGTGGTAAAATCCACCTCAAGAAGCGTCAAAACTAACATTTTCGCGCAGGCCCGAATTGCCACAAATGACAGATGAATCGGTTTCGGCGCACACATCTGGCTTGGCGAAGGTCTGTTCGGCAGTAGCGCTGGTTGGATTTATGGGCGCCGGCAAGACTACAGTCGGCCGGGAGCTGGCCTTGCGGCTGGGCTGGCAATTTGCTGATATCGACGAATTAGTTCAAGAGCGCGAGCAGCGAACGGTCGAGCAAATCTTCCGCGAAGATGGAGAACCGGGTTTCCGGCATCTGGAATGCAAGATGGTTCAAGAGACAATCAAAGCTCTCGAGACTAGTCCGATGGTGCTGGCGCTCGGCGGTGGAGCTTTCATCGAGCCAGGAATTCAAGAATGCCTGCAGGCAGCCGAAGTACCAGCAGTGTTCCTGGACGCTCCCATTGCTGAGTTATTCCGGCGATGCGAGCAGCCGGGTGTGAATCGTCCTCTGCGGCGCAGCATGGAGGAGTTCCAGCAGCTTTATGAGCGCAGACGTCCCGAGTATCTGAAAGCCACGACTCGCATCGAGACCACGGGCAAGACCATCGCCACAGTCGCCCAGGAAATCATTTCAGGACTGAACCTGGTCCCAGTTTCAGGAGCGCGCGCTTGAACACTGTTCATATAGTTCGAATCAAAGCAGCTCTGGTCCTTAGCACCGTAATTCTTGCCAGCACCGTATTTCTTGCGCTGCCGATCTGGGCGAAAGATAAGCAGGCAAACCCGACTGACGCCGTGGATTCAGGCTCATTCGGGGTCTACACCAGCGGACACCGTGTCGCCACCGAGACTTTCAACATCAAACAGGGCCCGAATGGCAGCATCGTGACGTCAGTATTCAAGTCAGCGCAAGGCGAGCAGCAGGCGGAGCAAAGCTCGGAACTACAGCTCACGCCCTCAGTCGATCTCCGGCGCTACGAGTGGAAAGAGATCAGCCCGGAAAAAACCGTCGCGGTAGTGACCCCCAACGACACCTTCCTCATTGAGCGATTTGGCGAAGGCCCGGAGAGTAAACAGCACGAACAAAACTTTCTGCTGCCAGCCTCGACCCTGGTTCTGGATGATTACTTCTTTGTGCACCGTGAAGTGCTTGCCTGGAAATACCTGGCGACGGCATGCAAGAAAGACAAGGGACCGGTGCAATGCCCAATGAAACAGCCGGTGCAGTTCGGCGCGCTGAACCCGCATGGACGTTCTTCGATGTCCGTGAGCATTGAATTCCAGGGAAGAGAAAAGTTCACTTTTCGCGGGGCCGAGCATGAGTTCAGCAAATTTGTTTTGAAATCCGAAGTTGGAGATTGGGCGTTTTGGCTGGACGATCAGTTCAAGCTGGTGCGCTTGCTGAACGACGGCGGAACCGAAGTTCTCCGCGACTGACGAAACATTCTGTATGCTCCGGGCGTGTTGACGCCCACCGTCCGACGAGGAAATGATTAATGGCGCTGATCGATTCGCGGACGACCCGGATCCTGTTTACGGTGTTGCTGTTTGCGCTAGGCATTGGCTTTCTCTACGTCGCACGCCGCACGCTGATGGCATTTCTATTCGCAATTTTCTTTGCGTATCTAGTAGATCCTGCGGTATCTCGCGTCGAGAAATTCACCAAGGGCCGTGGCGGCGCAATCGCGGTCATTTACGTTCTGATCGTAGGCTGCTTGTTCACCTTCTTCTTCTTTGTGGGTCCGCGCATCGGCCATGAAGCACAGAAGCTGACCGAATCCCTCCCGTCGCTCATTGACCGCGTAAACAGCGGCGAAATCGTTCAACAGATCGGCATCGAGCACGGAGTAAGCGCTGCAACTCGCGATGAGTTGAGCGCGTATTTGCGGGCGCACACGGGATTTCTACTGAGCATCGCGCAGAGGGCGGGATTGCGTATCGCGGAAGTGGCCAAGGAATCGTGGCTTCTGGTGCTGATTCCAATACTCGCGGGTTTTTTCCTCAAAGACGGAACCACCCTGAGCCGCGTGGCCCTTTCGTTCGTGCAGAGCAAGCCGCAGCGCGAGTTCATGCAAGGGGTGATTGCGGACATGAACGAAATGCTGGCGCAATTCATTCGCGCGCAGCTCATCCTTGTCGCCCTTTCATGGATGGCCTATTCCTCATTTCTGGGGCTCATGAAAGTGCAATACGCGCTGATGCTGGGGACGGCGGGGGGAATTCTCGAGTTCATCCCGGTGGTGGGTCCGCTTGTGGCATCGGTGCTGATTGTGGGGGTGGCCCTGCTAACCGGTTATCAGCATTGGTTGATTGTCCTGATCTTTTTGCTTGCCTGGAGGCTGGTGCAGGATTACGCGGTTTCGCCTCGAATCATGGGAAAGAGCATGGAACTGCATCCGCTAGCCGCAATTTTTGGGGTGCTGGCGGGAGGGGAAATCGCCGGCGTGCTAGGCGTTTACTTGTCCATACCGGTCATGGCGAGCCTGCGCATTGTGTGGCGGCGGTGGCGCATGTATGCGGAGAAGAAACGCTTTGGGCCGCTGAACGATTATTCATTCCTCGGAGAGACCTCGCCACACAAATAGGCCTCAAGCCAGTGTTGTAGAATCTGAATTACTCCTGTTATGAACAAAATTCCTATAGGGATTCTTGGTGCCACGGGCATCGTCGGGCAGCGGTTTATTCAACTGCTGGAGCACCACCCGTGGTTCGAAGTGGCGTGGCTGGCGGCTTCCGACCGCTCCGAGGGTCGCGAATATGCCGATGCTGCGCGCTGGAAATTAAGGACGCCCATTCCGGCGCGTGTCGCGACAATGAAGCTTTCTCCGGCAACTCCCGACGGCGCTCCGAAGGTGGTTTTTGCTGCGCTTGACGCAGCCATTGCGGCCGAACTGGAGCCGCGCTTTGCAGAAGCAGGTCATGCCGTCATCACCAACTCCAGTGCGCTACGCATGGCAGCAAATGTTCCGCTCGTGATTCCTGAGGTCAATCCCGATCACATCAAGCTAATTGAGTGCCAGCCCTGGCGCCGGAAGAGCGGCGGCTTTGTGGTAACCAATTCGAACTGCTCGGCGATGGGACTGGTGCTCGCGCTCGCGCCGCTTCATAAGCAATTTGAAATTGAGTCGGTGATGGCGGTGACCATGCAAGCGGTCAGCGGCGCGGGATATCCGGGAGTGGCGTCGATGGACATTCTCGGCAACGTCATCCCATACATTCCCAACGAAGAGCACAAAATGGAAGAAGAGACGCGCAAGATGCTTGGCAGCTTGAACGGCTCTGGCGTTGTCCTCGCGTCTTTTAAGATGAGCGCACAGTGCAATCGTGTGGCGGTGGAAGACGGGCATACGGAATCGATTTCGATAAAGCTCAAGAAATCAGCAAAGCCGGAAGAAATCGTGCGCGCGTGGAACGAGTTCCGTGGACTTGAACAGGTCGCAAATCTTCCCAGTGCGCCCGAAACAGCCGGTGCAATATCTTGAACAGCAAGACCGTCCGCAGCCTCGCTCTGGACGTCGACTCCGGTAACGGCATGACGACCACGGTCGGACGCCTGCGTCCCTGCGGCGTGCTCGACTGGAAGTTTACCGTGCTCTCTCATAACGTGATTCGCGGAGCAGCCGGGGCGGCATTGCTGAATGCGGAGTTGCTGAAGGTTGAGGGCTTCCTCACTTAATTGCTGCGTGTTCTCCTTCGTTGTGCCTTCGTGTCCTTCGTGGTTATTTTTTTAATCGACCACTAAGGACACGAAGGTACACGAAGGAAAACATCAAATGCTTCGGAGTTCCGAATAAAGCCAGGCTGATGGCAAATAGCTGCATCGTAATGAAATTCGGCGGCACGTCGGTCGGTGACGCCAAATCAATCTCGCGGGTAGCGGAAATCGTCCGCGGACGCGTGTCACAAAGGCCGGTGGTCGTCGTCAGCGCCATGGCTCGCGTGACAGACCAACTGCTGCAGATGGCGCGCGCGGCGGGCGCTGGTGACCGCAAGACTGCTCTTACTCTTGCTCGCGAGCTTCGTGAACGTCACTACAATACTGCCGGGGAACTGCTGGGAACAGGTGTTTTCACTCAGTTTCACAGCGATCTTGGAACAGAGTTCGAAGAGTTGGAAGAGTTGCTCCGCGGGATATCCGCGGTTGGCGAGCTTACGCCCCGGACCACTGACCATGTCGCCTCTTTCGGCGAAGTGCTGTCAAGCAAGCTGGTCAGTGCAGCGCTGTCCGCGAATGGTGTCGAAGCATCTCTAGTCGATTCGCGGGACTGCATTGTCACTGACGAGTCGTTCACCCGAGCCGCTCCCCTGTTCGATGAAACCAACGGCAAGCTTCGCGAAGTAGTGCAGCCTCTACTCGAGGGCGGGCGGGTTCCGGTCATGGGCGGATTTGTCGGCTCAACCCGCAGCGGCATAACCACAACCATCGGACGGGGCGGCGGAGATTTCTCTGCAGCGATCGTCGGCGCGGGACTCGGCGCGGAGAAGATTGAGATATGGACCGACGTGGATGGGATGCTGACGACCGATCCAAATATCTGTCCCGATGCACGCCGCATCAAGGTCATCAGCTTCGATGAAGCCGCCGAGCTGGCGTATTTCGGAGCGAAAGTCCTGCATCCCGCAACCGTGCTGCCGGCGATCCAAAAGAATATCCCGGTTTACATTTTGAATTCGCGCAATGCCTCATGTGAAGGCACTCGCATTGCAGCACGCGCGCCACACTGCCGTAATTTTTTCAAAGCGATTGCTGCCAAGAAGCGAATTACTATCGTCGATGTTGCCGCACCACGCATGCTGCTGGCACACGGATTCCTGAAATCAATTTTTGAGGCGTTTGATCGCCACCGAATTCCGGTAGATGTTGTGTCGACTTCGGAGGTCAGTGTTTCGCTTACTGTGGATTCGAACGAATCCATACCCGCCCTGGCCGCCGATCTGGCACGACTTGCCGACGTGAAATACGAAGGCCGGAAAGCGATCGTCTGCTTAGTGGGAGAAAATCTGCGGGAGATTCCCGGAATTGCAGCGCATGTATTCGGCGAGCTCTCAGACGTAAAGATCCGCATGATCTCGCAAGGTGCGTCGGAGATCAACCTCACCTTTGTCATCGACGAAGACCAGGTGCCGACGGTAGTGCAACGCCTTCACAAGAGGTTCTTTGCCGACCCTGACCCCGAAACCTTCGCCTGATTTACGCAAGCCCGGTTCAAGGCTGCGGCTGACGCAGCGGCTTCGCCAGATCAATTACCCATTGGGGAAATTCGGGGCCACCTTGCGGCGGCTTACCCATAGTGATGGCCCAGTGATCGATCCAGCCGGTGCCTTCTTCGCCCACATAGGTATCAGGCAAGCTGTAGGCTGGATCGCTTAAGGCATCTTCGAGAGTGATGAAGCGGTATCCACGCTTACGGAAAAGATCGAACAATTCGCCGATGTGGTCGGCCTCAAGCTGATTAGCGTGAATAAGCAAAATCTGTTTCGGCTCGTAACCAACGATGCGCAGCGAAAGCTGCTCTGTATAGGCAAAGACCTGGTCGCTGTAGGCGAGATAACTGTCGGCCAATCGCTTCTGTAGCGCCGAATCTCCGCGCTTCTTTGCATCTTCGTATACGGTCGCATACATCCAGTCCCAGGCGTCAAGGGTGATGGGGGCAATTCGGTAACCTCGTTGCGCGAGAAAAGCTTCGGCTTGCCTGCGGGTTTCAAGATCGCGGCCGGTGTCGAGATATGGATGGCGTAAATAGCGCAGCTTCATGTTGTGCTGCGCCATTAGCATGCTGGTCACGGTTTCTCCGCGGACCACTTCCTCTTCCCAGACCGACAGTGGAACCTTATTCAGCGATGTGTGGGCAAAGGTGTGATTTCCAAGCTCGAAGCCGTAATTCATCCACATTTTGAGCGCATTGATCCGCTCATCCACTTCCCCCAGCTTGTAGAGCTTCTTCTCGTTCACAAATCCAACTAGCGGGACTTTTTGGTCACGAATGGTTCCCAGCAGTTTAGCGGTCATCTCGGTAATGGTTGCAGTCGGCATGGTGTTCGCCGACGCAGCCGGAAGATCGTCGATAGTAATTGCCACCTGACGGTCAGGTTTGGCCGCAGCGGAAGAGAGTAAGGACGAAACCGCAAACAGAAATAGAGCGAAAATAAATCGGCCTGCCACTTTCATCATGGGACCCTCGTTAATCAGTGTTGGTGGAAGTATCTTGAAGAGAGGGAGCATCGTCAAGCCCATAGAGTTTCGGTGCCCTGAAAAAGATTAAACTTGGTATCCATGAAAGTTCTTCTTCTCGGCGTCGGCAAAACCGGTTCCCTGGTCGCCCAAGTGGCACGCGAGCGCGGACATGAGGTCCAAAGCCTGGGTTCGGCAGACAATCCGAATACGTCTGCTTTGAGCAAAGAAAGGCTCAGCGGCGTCGACGTAGTGATTGACTTCACCACCCCAGGATGTGTGGTGAAGAACATCGAGGCCTGCGTCACTGCCGGGTGCGACATGGTGGTGGGGACGACAGGCTGGTATTCCGAAATAGACCATATTCGCCGCATAGTCGAGCGGCATAAGACTGGATTTTTGTTCGGATCGAACTTCTCAATCGGTGTGAACTTGTTTTTTGACCTGGTGCGCGCCGCCGCGCCGGCCCTTGATCATGGACATGGAGGCCACATCTATGAGCGTCATCATGCCGAGAAGAAAGACGCACCGTCGGGAACTGCCGCACGCATGCAGCAGATATTGCAGGAACACTCGGGGGGCGAGGTGGAAATTACCTCCTTCCGCGAAGGAGACGTCGTCGGAATGCACGAACTCGTGCTCGATTCGACCAACGAGTCGATCTATCTTTGCCATGACGCCAAGTCACGGCGCGGTTTTGCCGAGGGTGCTGTCCGGGCAGCCGAGTGGATCGCGGGGAAGAAGGGCTTTTATGACTTCAGCGAGGTCTGGAGAAAGTTGTAACTTCTGAGCCTCGGGTTTCCTCTCACTACCCTATTCGCGCTATCTTATTCTCATGCAAGTTCGCGGATGCGGAACCGCTCTGATCACTCCTTTTCATCAGGACGGTTCGCTTGATGAACAGGCGCTGAGCAATCTTGTCTCGTGGCAAATTGAGTCGGGCATCAATTTTCTTGTACCCTGCGGCACGACTGGCGAGACTCCGACGCTCACGCACGATGAGTGGTTGCGGGTCATTGACCTCACCATCGAAACGACTGCCGGGCGGGTGCCGATCGTCGCAGGCGCGAGCTCGAATTCCACACGCGATGCGGTTGCAAAAGCCCAGGAACTGGCCGCGCGCCCGGGGGTGGATGCGATCTTGACGGCCTCGCCCTACTACAACAAACCCACCCAGGAAGGCCAGTACCAGCATTTCAGGGCAATCGCGGAAGCAGTGAGCAAGCCGATTATCCTTTACAACGTGCCCTCACGCACGGCGGTGAATATCGAGCCAGCAACCGTCGCGCGCCTAGCGGAATTGCCCAACGTCATCGGAGTGAAGGAAGCGAGCGGCAATCTCGCTCAGATTGGAGAAATTTGCAATGCGGCGCGCCCAGGCTTCTCGGTGCTCTCTGGCGACGACGCTCTAACTCTGCCTGTGATCGCACTCGGCGGGGTAGGAATTATCTCGGTAGCGTCGAATGAAATCCCTCACGAAATGGCAGAAATGACTCGTCAGGCGCTGAACCACGACTGGAGCGCCGCGCGCGAGCTGTGCCGCAAGTATCTGGCGTTAATGCAGGCGAATTTTATCGAATCAAGCCCAATGCCGGTGAAGGCGGTGCTGGCCATGATGGGCCGCATTGAAGAGGTATATCGTCTGCCCATGGTGGCGGTCCGTCGCGACACTCGGTCAAAGTTGCAGAAGATCGCCAGCGAGGCGGGATTGATCGCGAAAGGCGCAGCCGCAACCGCCGAGTCGTCCGGCTTCTTTGTATACGAGAATTGGGCGGCGGGGCCGCACAGAACCGTGGTGCACCGCTCCAGCTGCGGGCATTGCGGGAACGGCAGAGCGCGACCGGCAGGACATTCGACCGATCAAGCGCGCTGGCACGGACCTTACGGGACCTTGGCGGAGGCGCGGCAAGTCACACAAAGCCTGCCCAATGTGCTGATCCGCAGCGAGTGTAAGTGTATTTAGGCGACCTGGTGTAGCGCGGCGCGATCGAGCCGCTTCGGATGAGAGCTCTCTGCCTCGGCTATACTTTTCCTTCCTAACTGGACCTATGCACAAGTTGAAAAGTGAAATCGAGCGTCTTGCTTCGTCGAGCACTCTGGAGCAAAACGATCAGGCGCAAGCGACGTTCGTCGCCTTTCGTGATGCCCTGACGCGAGGCGAACTTCGCGCGGCAGAGAAGATTGACGGAAGCTGGAAAGTGAACGCATGGGTGAAACAAGGCATCCTGCTTGGGTTTCGCATGGGCAAGCTGAGCCAGATGGGGAGCGGCGAGTGTCTTTCCTTTGTGGACAAAGATACTTTTCCTGCGCGTAAATTTTCGGTTGCAGATGGGGTCCGAATTGTTCCCGGTGGATCATCAGTTCGCGAAGGGGCATTCGTCGCGCCTTCGGTGATTTGCATGCCGCCGATCTTCATCAATGTAGGCGCCTATGTTGACGAAAGCACGATGATCGATTCGCACGCTCTGGTGGGATCTTGTGCGCAGATTGGGAAGCGGGTCCACTTGAGTGCAGCGGCGCAGATTGGGGGCGTGCTCGAACCGGTCAACGCGGCTCCGGTCATTATCGAGGACGACGTGCTGGTGGGCGGTAACTGCGGCGTCTACGAAGGCACACTGGTGCATTCGCAGGCGGTGCTAGGCGCTGGAACGATTTTGACGCGCTCGACTCCGCTTTATGATCTAGTGCGCGGAAAAGTGTATCGGGCTACGGAAGATACGCCGCTTGAGGTCCCAGAAGGCGCAGTGGTGGTGCCTGGATCTCGCGCCGTGAACAAGGGCAACGCCGCGCAATGGGGCATCTCTCTTTACGCGCCCGTGATCGTGAAATACAGAGATGAAAAGACTGCACGCGCAGTCGAGTTAGAAGAATGGCTTAGATGAGGTACGGTGCGCTTGCAGCAATCAGTCGAAATATCTATCCGTCGCGCCACCGATGCCGACATCGGCGGGATTCTCGCATGTTTGCAACTGGCATTCGCGCCTTACAAAGCCAGCTACACACCTGCCGCTTATGAAGACACAGTCCCTACATTTAACGGCGTGGAGCAACGATTAAGAGAGATGTGCGTCCTGGTTGCCGTTAATCAAGCCAACGAAATTCTCGGAACACTCGCGTATCAAGTGATGAAAAACAACGAAGGACACTTGCGTGGAATGGCAATCCTTCCCCAATGGCAGAGGCAGGGATTGGCCAAGCGACTGCTTGAACGCGCCGAGTGGGATTTGCGAGAGAGAGACTGCAATCGATGCACGCTGGACACAACCCCACAGCTGAGGGATGCAATTCGTTTTTATGAGAGGAATGGATACACTGCTACGGGAAAAAGCGACCTCTTCGGAGTGCCGCTAATCGATTATGTCAAGCAGCTTTGAGCGTGGGCAGTCCAGCGCTTCATTATTTAATATTTCACAATTGCGGCGAACGATTTTGGATCGAGACTCGCCCCGCCCACCAGCGCGCCATCAATTTCCTCTTCGGACATCAGCGCTGTGGCATTTTCCGGCTTAACTGAACCGCCGTAGAGAATGCGCAGCCGGCTGGCGAACTCCTCACCAAATGCCTTCGCAGCTTCTCCGCGGATAAGTGCGTGCGCGTCAGAAGCCATCCGCGGGGTGGCAGTTTTACCGGTCCCGATGGCCCAGACAGGTTCATAAGCGATCACCAGCTTAGCTGCTTTTTTTGCGGAAATTGTGTTGAAGGCGCGCAAACACTGACGCCGCAAGACATCTTCGGTCAGACCGGCTTCACGTTCCTCCAGCACTTCACCGATGCACGCGATGGGAACCAGTCCGTGCTCAAGCGCAGCCTTCAACTTCAGATTGACCGTGTCGTCGGTCTCGCCAAAGTATTGCCGCCGCTCCGAGTGGCCGATGATCACATGGGTACAGCCAATTGCAGTCAGCATGACCGGGGAAATTTCCCCGGTGAATGCGCCCTCCTCCTTCCAGTAAACATCCTGCGCGCCCACGCCGATTGATGAGCTCTTAGCCAACTCGATCGCCACATGAAGATTTATGCAGGGAGGGCAGATAGTGATCTCATCGCGATCGTGGCCAACTACTAAGGGGAGAAAGTCGCGAAAAAATTCCCGGGTCTGGGCGGGATTCTTGTACATCTTCCAGTTGGCGGCGATAAGTTTTTTACGAGCCATAAGTTCCTTTCAAAACACTTTCACGAAGCCGGTCCGGCGAGTGAACATCCGGGGTCAAGACGGATTGCAAATCTCGCAAATTGCTGATTCTCTGCACAGGGAGATCACACGGTGAAGTTCCCAACCGATCGAGCCAGATGGCCCGCATTCCCAGCTCGAAACTCGCCTCGACATCGGCGACCAGATCGTCGCCAATGTGAACGCACTGTCCAGGGTCAGCGTGTGCGCGCCGGCAGGCTTCGAGGAAGATGCTGGGATGCGGTTTGCCTAAGCCAACGTCTTCTGAAAAGACCATTACGGAAAAATGGTGCAGCAGGCCGGCACGTTTCAGCTTGCTGATTTGCTGATCGCGGGTTCCGTTGGAGATAACTCCCAACTCATTTCCGGCGAGGCGCTCCAGGCAGGGCGCAGCATCGTCATACGCGCAGGTAAGCGATTCGTATTCGCCAATAAAAATCCCATACCGCGAGTCGGCCGCGTCGTCGGTCAACTGCGGGGCGGCAAAGATTTCGCGCATGCGGGCCCGCCGCTGCTCCCAAATGGAAATCTCTCCACGACAGAAGCGGTTGAAGTGCTTGCTTAGAATCTCCTCCCACACCGCCGGAAACTGCTCGCGCTCGAATGGAATGGCTGCGGAGAAATGATCGAAGAACCTGAGACTCGCAGCAGCTGAAGCGCTGGCGTGATCGATGAGAGTGCCATCAATGTCGAAGAAGATCATGGTTCATCACCGTACGAGTGTTCAACGCTCCAGTTTGCCCGATTCTTGATCGCCGCCTCAGCCGCTCTTACATACGCTTTTAGAGCAGCTGCATCGAACAGAACGAATCGCACCCGCTCCAGATGGCCGCCGTCTTCAAGAGTGTCGAGGACGGTCCCAACTGCGATGCTCGCAGCTTCGTGAACCGGATATCCATACGCTCCCGTAGAAATTGCCGGGAACGAGATCGATTTGAGTTGACGCTCGTCAGCCAGACGAATGGCTTCGCGATGGCAACCGGCAAGAAGATCCTCCTCCTCGCCGCTGCCCCGGTAGACCGGACCGACAGTATGAATGACGTACTTAGCCGTCAGCTGTCCACCGCTGGTCAGCATTGCTTTGCCGGTGGGCAGTCGTCCCTGCGCAGCAACATACTGTTTGCACTGCTCAAGAATAGAGGGCCCGCCGGCACGATGAATTGCTCCATCCACTCCGCCACCGCCCAGCAAAGACGAGTTTGCGGCATTCACGATCGCGTCTGTGGTCTCCAACGTAATATCGGCGGGGCCATGGAATTCCACAACTAAGGCGTTCTTAATGAAGCGAACTGTGGTGTTTGCCAATAAAAGTCCAAGTGCAGGCTTAACGTTTAGAGCTTAACGCTTCCACGCCCGGCAGAGTCTTCCCTTCCAGAAACTCAAGTGAGGCGCCGCCTCCCGTCGAGATGTGGGAAATTTTGTCGGCAACTCCGGCCGCTTTGACCGCCGATACTGAATCGCCACCGCCGACAATTGAAGTTGCGCCGGCGTTCTCTGCGACAGCACGGGCGATCTTGAAGGTGCCTTTCGCGAACGGAGGCATTTCAAAGACCCCCATCGGGCCATTCCATATGATGGTTGCGGCGCGAGATACTTCCTCAGAGAATTGCTCGACTGTCTCGGGCCCAATGTCCAGTCCCATGAGGTTGTCGGGAATCGGCTCTCCGATGGCGATGGTATGCGGCTTTGCGCTGGCATCGATCTTGTCGGCCGCGATATGGTCTACGGGCAACAGCAATTTCACATTCCGGCTTTTCGCTTGCTTCAAAAGCTCGCGCGCCAGATCGAGCTTGTCTTCCTCGACCCGCGACCGGCCCACTTTCTGGCCTTGAGCCTTCAGAAATGTATAAGCCATGGCGCCTCCGATGATCAGGGCGTCCACTTTTGTCAGCAGATTCTGAATCACACCAATCTTGTCGCTGACTTTGGCGCCGCCGAGAATTGCGATGAAGGGCTTCTCCGGATGCTCCATAGCGCGGCCGAGGTACTCCAATTCTTTTTCCATCAGCAAGCCGGCGGCTGACTTCTGGACGAACTTGGTGATGCCCACGGTGGAGGCGTGGGCACGATGGGCAGAGCCGAATGCGTCATTCACGTAGTAATCGGCGAGGTTGGCGAGCTGCTTGGCGAATTTTTCCTCGTTGGCCTCTTCTTCCGCGTGAAAGCGAAGGTTTTCCAGCAGCAAGGTCTGACCTTTTTCCAGTTTGCCGGCCATCTCTTCAGCTTCCAGGCCAACGCAGTCGGGGCAAAAACCGACGTTCTCGCTGGATGCCAGTTCGCGGTCCAGCATCATTCGCAAACGCTCCGCCACCGGCTTCAGGCTCATCTTCGGGTTCGACTTGCCCTTTGGCCGACCCAGATGCGAAGCCAGAATCAACCTGGCACCGTGACGCAGCGCGTATTCAATGCTGGGCAGAGTTTCACGAATGCGAGTGTCATCCATGACCCGGCCGTCTTCCAGCGGAACATTAAAATCCACGCGCATGAACACACGATGGTCATTGAGCGGCAAATCGCGGATGGAAAGCTTGGACATATCAGTTTCCTTTGCGACGCAAGCGGTTCGGAACGGCGAGCCGTGAACTACGAGCTTTGAGCTATCCGAGCCCGGTTTTGCTCGACGCTCACTACTCATAGCTCGCAGCTGGTTCTCAGAGCCCCTTGCTTCCAATAAAGTTGATTAGATCACGCACCCGGCACGAATATCCCCACTCATTGTCATACCAGGAAACGACTTTGACCAGATTGCCGATTGTGAGTGTCGAAGGAGCGTCGAGAATTGAGGAACGTTCATCGCCCTTAAAATCTGAAGACACCAGCTCGTTTTCCTCGTAGCCCAGAATGCCCTTTAACGGCCCGCTCTCGGAAGCTTTCTTCATCGCGGCGTTAACTTCATCCTTCGTGGCCTTCTTCTCGACTTGCGCCACCAGATCGACCACCGAAACATTCGGCGTGGGCACGCGGATGGCAAAGCCGTCCAGCTTCCCTGCCATTTCCGGAATGACCAGCTTCAGAGCTTTCGCCGCGCCGGTGGTGGTCGGAATCATGGACAGTGCCGCTGCTCGCGCGCGCCGCAGGTCTTTGTGAGGAAAGTCGAGAATCACCTGATCGTTGGTATAGGAGTGAATGGTCGTCATGGTGCCGCTGACGATCTTGAAATTGTCATTGATCACTTTCACGATCGGCGCCAGGCAATTCGTGGTGCAGGAAGCATTCGAAATAATGTGGTGCTTGGCGGGATCGTACTTGTCCTGATTCACGCCGAGAACCACCGTGAAGTCTTCGTTTTTTGCCGGCGCGGAGATGATGACTTTCTTCACCGGGCCGCGCAGATGTTTTTTTGCTTCGTTGGCGTCGGTGAAGCGCCCCGTGGACTCGATCACCACTTGCGCGCCAACGCTCTCCCACGGCAGGGCCGCTGGGTCCTTCTCTTTGAACACGCGAATGGTTTTTCCGTCTACTTGAATGGAATCGCCGCTGGCGCTTACTTTGTTCTTCAAATTCCCCAGCACCGAGTCGTACTTGAGCAGGTGCGCCAGCGTTTTGGGATCCGTCAAATCGTTGACCGCGACAAACTCCAGGTTGGGATCGTTGAGCGAAGCCCGCAGCACGTTGCGCCCGATGCGCCCGAACCCATTGATACCTACTTTGATAGCCATTTCGCCTCCATTATGAAATATGGCCTGCCGACAGCTGAACTTTATGGGAAACAAAGATGTTAACAGCCATCAGTAAAGAGCCGCAAATTAGAACTCATTAAAAATCGTAGCGAATGGGATCGCGCCAAAGTGTGATCGCGGTCACAGATGAATGTGCTGCGTCCGTGCCAGACGCGGCATAACCATGTCAACCTGCAATATCGATTTCCAGGTACTCGTTTTTCTTGCTCCAGAACGGCAACCGGGCCAGCCAGTATTTGCGGTGAATCGCCTGCCTCGCCCGGTCCCACTCATTGGGCGGAAGCACGCGCGCGTTACCAGCGAAGTCCGGCCCGGTGATCTTCCCGCGTATCGTGCAGGGCGCGACCAGGACCCGAGGATTGTTGCGGATGCGTTTGTATTTCCACATATCGTTGCGCGTCATGAACACCAGCTTGCCATCACTCTCGGCAAACCAGATCGGAGTGCGAACGGCAGTGCTATTCTTGCGGTAGGTGGCGAGCGAAATATATTTTTTGTCGTGAATTCCCGCCGGAATAGGCATGCCTATTTGTACGCCGATTTTCTACGCCGTTCCACATCCCGCACCGAATCAAGTTCCCCCTTTCCGCTATACTGAGACGTTTTCTGATCGTTACTCCGAGGAACACCAGCCATGGCCTCTCCCGCTATTTCCTATGCCCGCAATAATCAGCAACGTTTTCTTAACGAATTGAAAGACCTGCTGCGCATTCCGAGCGTCAGCACTGCGCCCGAGCACAAATCCGACGTACAACGCGCGGCTGATTACGTGGCCAGCGAATTGCGGCGAATTGGAATGGAGAACGTCGAGGTCATCAGCGGCAAAGGTCATCCGCTGATCTACGCCGACTGGCTCCATGCTCCTGGCAAGCCCACTGCGCTTTGCTATGCGCACTATGATGTGCAGCCGCCTGATCCGCTGGAAGAGTGGATTTCGCCCCCGTTCGAGCCGGCCGAGCGCAACAACAACATTTATGCGCGCGGCGCGGTGGACGACAAAGGGCAGCTGTGGATGGAAATCAAAGCCATTGAAGCCCTGATGAAAGGCCATGACAGCAAGCTGCCGATCAATGTGAAATTCATCATCGAGGGCGAGGAGGAGGTGGGCGGCGAATCGATCGCAGAATATGTCCGCAAGCAGAAATCGAAGCTCAAGGCGGATTTCGCGCTGGTCTGCGACACCGAACTTTTCGCGCCTGATCTCCCCACGTTGTGCGTCGGCCTGCGCGGCTTGGTTTACACGGAGATTGAAGCGGTTGGTCCGAAGACCGATTTGCACTCTGGAATGTACGGCGGGGCGGCCCCGAATCCGTTCTTCGCACTAATAGAGATCATCAGCAAACTCAAAGATGCAAAAGGCAAGGTCCTCATTCCCGGGTTCTACAAGAACGTGAAGGCTCCCAGCGCTGCTGAATTGAAAGCCTGGAAGCGACTGCCATTTAGCGAAGAGCATTACCGGAAGACTGAAGTGGGATCGAAGAAACTGACCGGTGAACCAGGGTATTCAGTGCTTTACCGCACCTGGGCCCGTCCAACGCTTGAAGTACACGGCATGCCGGGTGGCTTTACTGCGCCTGGGGCCAAAACTGTGATTCCGGCACGGGGGTTCGCTAAAGTTTCCATGCGCCTGGTGCCAAATCAGGATCCAGATGACATTCTCCAGCGCTTCACCGCCTATGTAAAGAAGCTCACGCCGAAGGGGATCGAGACGAAGGTCAAGGTCTGGAGCAAAGGCCCTGCCTGTGTGGTGGGTACGAATAACGCGTTCATCAAGGCGGCGACAGAAGCCTTGCATGAGGTCTTTCACAAAGACACGGTATTCATCCGCTCGGGAGGATCTATTCCAATCGTCACTGATTTTCAGGATGTCCTGAAGATTCCGTCGGTGATGATGGGTTTCGGCCTGCCAGACGACAATCTGCACGCACCCAACGAAAAATTCCACATTCCGAACTTTTACCGCGGGATTGAATCGATCTGCCTGTTTTTCGAGAAGCTTGGCGACAAGAGCGTTTAAGAAAGCGTAATTTCAGTTCGGCAGATAAGAATCTGGCCAGTGCCGATCCTGCAAAAGTCACGCCGCCGAATGACCCTTTGATTGCGGTTATCCTCAAACTTGATGGCCGCTTTCCTCAAGCGGCAAACCGGCAAGCCGATCTCCTTGCGAGAAGGAGATCATCATGCGCTTGCGCGCCCTCACGTTTATGGCGTTGTCTTTGACCCTGGGTTGCTCGACGGGGAACCAGGCACCGACGGTGCCCGGACCCATGCCGGCCTCCCGCTCGTACCATGGAACGGCTTCAGTCGGCGACTTCATGAACATCACCATTGACACGACGGCCAAGACCATCAGCTACACCAACGTCACGAATGGGGACGCTGGCACGGTGCCGTACACGCTCAATTCGGACGGCAGCTACGCCCTGAATGATCCCACGGGAAATTTGGTGGCCGCCTATGAGATTCCCGGCTACGCGATGCTGATAGAAGCGCAGAAGAGCGGATCCGACCATGCCACGCCCGCGCTGATCACTGCAGTCGCGCAGACGACGGTGACGCTGGGTACGTTTCAAGGCCACGGCTACAACTACATGCAGTTCCGCACCGCCGCCGGGGGATTCGAGAGCGGATCAGCCATTATTGACACCCAGGGCAACGTCTCGATCTCAAGCTACTGGCCATATGGCGCATCTATGCAAGGTTCGCCATTCAACAACAACACCATGCTGGCAACCAACTTCTAAGAAGACACCTCCAGCACATTCCTGAGGCTGGCCGATAGTGGCGGTGGCACCGACTATGTCTTCGGGACGGGACAGGGGTTCTTCATTGTCGATACCGCAAATGGCGCGATTCTGGGCATGAAGAAGGCTGGCAGCAAGAACTTCGATTCGACGGTTGCCGGAACTTATCACTCGATGTATTACCAGAAAACCAATGCCAGCACCGGGCAAGGTAACGTGGAAAGCGGAACGGCCAGCCTGGGAAGCGCCACCATCACCATCGACGCGCAGAGCAATATCACGGTCCAGGATTCGCAAGGCAACACTGTCGTTCAGACCACACTGACTCCGGTAGCCGACACTGCGTACCTTTACGGCAGCAGCGGAGAACTGAGCGACCCCTGCTTTGGTCTATTCACCTTTCGCGTGACCACAGCAAATTCCCAACAGGACGTCTTCGTCACGTTCCTGGGGCGCGCTGTGCTGTTTTCCTCGTTTACGACCCCGTTGCCGCTTCAGCAGGGTAATACGTATGCCTACCTCTACGGAGTTGGCTTGAAGTAGGGTTAGAGCGCTTCCCTTTTGGGGAGACGTCCAGCTTCGAAGTTGGGCGTTTCCCCATGCGCTTTGCATCTCCCGGCGAAAGTCGGGACAGCGCCAGCAATGAGAGCGGATCAGCGGCCTAGCCAGCTGTAACTCAAGAAACTTTGCATGGTCCAGCGTAATTCTTGCTATGCGAGATCAATAACTTAGGGAAGGATGCGCCGCAATTCAATGAAAATGCACAGTTTGCAATCCAACCATTTTGGTCATCTCCTTGCCTAGGAAGTAAGACGAGAATCCCAATGGCAGACTTGGTTCGAGATGCACGGCAGGAATTCTGGCGCCCTCCTCCCCAGGCTGAAGCAGCCGTTAATTCGGCATTGCCGGATGCTTGCCGTCGCTGCGGCACGGAATTCATGGTCGGAGCTGCATTCTGCCACATATGTGGAATGGGCCGGCATCGCTCAAGCGCGAATTCAGTTAGCAACTGGAGCAGGTTGACCAGTCATTTGGAATTCCTGAAAAGCTTGGAATTCACCAGTGTTAGAAAGTGGTTTGACCTGCCAGTGGCCTCGCTGTGCTCTTTCCTGGTAGGCGGCGCTTTTCTGATCGTCGCCCTGGCTCAAGGTTTGAGGAGCACGCAGGAGTTTCCCGATTTTGAGGCGGTCCAGTTATTGCGGATTCAGTGGTTGATTTCAGCTTGCGCGGCGTTTCTAGTCGGGATCCTGCTTAAGAACCGCAAGTCTGAGAGCTAGTCCTTCCCCGACGCAAGCTTTTTCGCAAACCCGCCCGGGTGGTTCTTCATGCGGTACATGTGGTTCACCGGACCGAATCCCTTTCCAATCGGATATGCATTCGCGATGGCCGCGCTTACATAGGCTTTTGACAACAGAACCGCCTCAGCCAGCGGGCGGCCTTGGGCAAGGTGACAAGCAATGGCGGTCGAAAAAGCGCAGCCCGTGCCGTGGGTGCATGCAGAGTTGACCCGCTCTGACTTGAAGGTCTGGATTTCGCCATTGGCAAGGCTTAGAACGTCGGTGGTCATATCGAGGTGCCCGCCAGTGACAATCACTCCTTTGGCTCCCATTTCGTGGAGCTTTTTCGCAGCCTCGCGCATGTCTTCGACATATTCGACGCGGGACCCGGTAAGCATTGCGGCTTCATCGGCGTTTGGCGTTACAGCCTCAGCCAGGGGCAGCAACCTCCCAGTGAGGACTTGGATTCCAGCGTCGTCAAGAAGCCTGGCCCCCGAGGTCGAGTTCAGGACGGGATCGAGGACCACATGGGGCAGTTGCGACCGCTGCAGGTAATCAGCCACCACCGACGCCAACTCGCCCGAACCGAGCATCCCCACGTGCACAGCTGAAATTTTAAGGTCCGACGACAACTCGTCGAGGATATCGGATAGAAATTTAGGATCTACCGGCGTGACCTGCCGAACCCCAGCGGTAGACTGAACGGTAAGCGCGGTGATGGCCGACACTCCGTAGCAACCGTGGGCGGCGATGGTCTTGATATCGGCAGTAATCCCTGCGCCTGACGATGGGTCAAACCCAGCAATCGTCAGAACCACCGGCGGACTTTGCAGCATAAGAGCGAATCTATCCGAAACTTGGGTTGTTGGAAACTTTTTTAGTTCAACGGTGGGCAGGAAAGTGGACAATCCCCGACGCAACGGTGGAAAGCGAACGATCCTAAGCGTTCGTACCAGATCGAATGGTTACCACGTGGCGAGACATCTCTGAAGTGCATGAAAATAACAGGCGAAGTGGCTTTCGATTGTAAGTTACTGAAAACAAGGTTGAGCAGAAATTGCAGTTTCACCCGCAGGAGTTAGTTCATTAACTAATTGATTAACGAATTGGCCTATTAAATACATCAACATAGCTGGTCTTTCCGGACGTCGGTGGGTCCGTTAGTTAACCAAAATGCAACTCTCAGAAGTGCCTTCTACCAGACATTTCTGATTGACAGCCCTACCTAAGGCCCGTAGTATCCCCAAATTGCGCGCACCCAAATTGCGCGCACCTTGATACGAGGAGGACGACTTTGACGATGGAGGGGATCTGATGCGAAGACGTTTAGCTCAGGGGCTGACGCTGGCTTTGCTCGTCGCCCTGGGAGCGGCTCAGGGGCCAACCAGCTCAGGGTCAGTCCATCAAGTAGACACGGTGCAGCAGGGGGCTTATGCAGCGCCTGTGCTGTTTCCCCGTGGTTTGCGGCCATACCAGGTGGGAACAGCGTCCTGGTACGGCGAGGACTTCGTAGGTAAGCCTACGGCGAGCGGTGAGCCTTACGACATGTACCGGCTCACAGCCGCGCATCCGACATTGCCTTTGGGCACCCTGGTCAGGGTGACAAACCTGCACAATCGGCACAGCGTGATCGTGCGGATTAACGATCGCGGACCGATCGTTCCCGGTCGCATCATAGACGTCTCGTACAGCGCGGCCAGAGTGCTGAATTTTGAATTAAAAGGCATTCAGCGGGTGCGGCTGGATGTGGTTTCATCCAAGCGGCCAGTGGCGACACTGGCGATGTTGCGAGAGCCGGTTCTGGGTCAGTAAAGTTTCTGCGGAAGACTTTCTGCGGAAAGAGGTAATCGGGCACATCGGCATGCGCCCGATCTTGTTTTCTACTTGAGAACCACCTCGTGGAGCAGTTCACTGCTGATGACCTCGCGAATTTCTTCCCGTTTCTCGCCCAATTGATGGGCCTGCTGCTTGCCTCCCAGGACTTTGTCGCGAATCCCTTCCAGTTTGCTGGCTGATCCGTCCATCGCCGCGTAGTTCTTGTACTGGACGGCGAGACAGATGTCCCAGTCCTGCGGATTGTTTTTGGTTTCTTTCAAGAAAACTTTGTACTCGACGATCAGCCCTTGGCGCTTCTCCTCGTCTAAGAACGGCTTGGTGCTTTGCTGCATGCTGGTAAGGTATTCGTCCATGCGATTGGGTTTAACCCGGATCAATGAGACGCGCCACACCGGGCCTTCGGTGTAGTGCTCTTGCGCAAGCAGCGCGGGAACGAACACGAACAGGCAAATCGCAATCCCCCAAAATTTCTTCATTGGTAAATCCCTTCAAGTGAAGTGAACGCAAAAGACCGGAGCATCATACGCTTTGTGGTGGCGATGGAGGACCAAAAGCTCATCATGGTTGAGAACTGTTCCGGGGAAACTTTCGGTTACGCGATTCGTTTATTAGTGGATGGTCAGGCTTTGCCTTATACTCTGTAAACGAATGATCTCTCTTCGTGAGCGGTTGATCGTCGCGCTCGACGTTTCCTCGTCGGCAGATGCCCAAGAAATTGTTAGCACTCTGGGCGATTCGGTCCACATTTATAAGGTGGGAATGCAGCTGTACACGGCTGCAGGGCCGGACATTGTTCGCAGCCTGATCTCATCTGGCCGTAAAGTTTTCCTGGATCTGAAATTTCATGACATCCCCAACACCGTTGCCGCAGCCGTGCGCGAGGCGCGACAACTGGGCGTGAGCATGCTGACCCTGCATGCAGCGGGTGGGACGAAGATGATTCTGGCGGCTACCGAAGCAGCAAGCGAAAAGGATGCCGAGCTACAAGTGCTTGCCGTGACCGTGCTCACCAGCATGGACGAACAGGATTTACACGAAACTGGGGTGGATCTCCCGCTGGAGGAACAGGTGGCGCGACTGGCGTCTATTGCGTTGGACGCCGGGTGCGCCGGAGTGGTGAGTTCGGCGCGCGAAGTGAAAAGTCTGCGAGCGAGGTTCGGCGGGAATTTTCTGGCAGTCACGCCCGGCGTGCGTCCTGCGGGATCTGAACATGCGGATCAAGCGCGAGTAACCACGCCGGCTGAGGCAATTGCCGCCGGGGCCACGCACATTGTTGTGGGAAGGCCGATTACAGCGGCTGCGAATCCTGCACTCGAACTGGAGAAGATATTGAATGAAATCGCGCGCGAATGCTCGTGAGCTAGCTAGGTTTTGAAAGGGTGCGCCTGGAAGCCGTGCCTGGAAGCCGTGCCCTTCCCAACCCGGACCGAAGAGAATCTTCACTAACCGATTAAATGCAATTGTCCAGCGCCAAAGCGCTTTCCCTGCTTCGAGTGGGGGTCGGGTTTATATTCCTGATCTTCGCCGAGTACAAGGTATTCGGGACGCAATTCACCCTGCACGGCGGGTTTCAGTACTGGATCAACGTCTTCCTGCAAGGAGGCGCCTATCCCTTTATGGTGCCGGTGCTGAAGAACTTTGTTCTTCCGCACGCGACGGCAATTGCTTTTCTGGTGGCTTACGGCGAGTTGGCAATCGGGATCGCGCTAGTCGCAGGAATCATGGTGCGTGCGGCCAGCGTATGCGGGCTTGTTTACATGCTCACGCTGCTGTTCTCGGCGAATTATCCCGGCGCAAATGTCGCCTTCTGGCAGTACTTTGGCGCCTCGTTGGAGCACCTGGTTTTGGCAATGTGCTTCGCGACCTTCGCTCTGACAAATCCAGATGAGCTGTGGTCGTTGCGCATGTTGTTGCGACGTTGAATTGTGCCAGCCTGGCTAGAGCTTCTCGTAGAATTCGCAAGCCGAGCAGGAAATAAAGATTCCGCCGGGCACGCTGCGCTCGCGGTCCTTAACCCGTTTCACGATGCGGGTCGGCTTGCCGCACTTGGGGCAGTCGGTACTCTTGGTGGTATCCATCACTTTCTTACGGTCTGCAGTCTTGGCGATCTTGGCCATTGATTCTCCTGAATTTTTGTGTGATTACATTTTAGCAAATAGCACTCGCCGCGGTGCTTGCAGCGAAACCGAAAGCATTCCGGTGTCTGAACAGCCGGTATCCGGGCACGCCGGGGATTACAAAATCCGATTCCTCGCAATCAATTTTTTCAGATTGACTCTCGGTACTTCGTCACGTAACTTGTCTTTACTCATGCTGACGCAGCACCATCACCACCATCATCATCACGCGCATAGCGCGGCGGCGGGGGTGTGGAGCTGAGCTAGAACAGCAGACACTAAGATTCGAGGCCCGCTGAAGCGTAAAGCTCAGCGGGCTTTTTGTTTGTGGAACGCAATTACCACGAAGGACACGAAGGAAAGCACAACGAAGGAAGAACAACCCAATGATCGAGATCGATTTCAAGAAAATGGACGGGCTTGCTCCGGCAATCATTCAGGACGCCGGCAGTGGAGAAATCCTCATGCTGGGCTTCGTGAGTCCCGAGGCTTGGGCAACTACGTTAGAGACGGGATACGTGACTTTCTACAGCCGGACCCGCAAGGAACTTTGGACCAAAGGCGAGACATCCGGTAATCGACTGAAGGTTGTGTCGGCTTCCACCGACTGCGATCGGGACTCTCTTCTAATCCAAGTTGAAGTGGAAGGCGCGGGGTTTGTCTGCCATGAAGGCACGCGGTCATGCTTCACGAAAGTCATTCCGTTGCTCGCCGCCGTCGGCACCGGGGATCTTGGTGAACAAAGGGTTTCGCCGGCGGGGGCGTCCGCGCCACACTTGCAGGAGAGCGAGCGATGAAGCTTCGTCTCGGAATCCCAAAAGGGAGCCTGCAAGAAGCCACCCTGCAGCTGTTCGCGCAGGCTGGGCTTTCTATCCACACGAGTTCGCGGTCGTACTTCGCGTCAACCGGCGATCCGGAGATCGAATGCATGCTCATTCGTGCGCAGGAGATGGCCCGCTACGTGGAACATGGCGCGCTCGACGCCGGCCTGACCGGCCTTGATTGGGTGGTTGAAAGCGGCCTCGATGTGGTGGCGGTTTGCGATTTGATCTACGCAAAGCAAAGCCGCGGAAAAGTGCGCTGGGTGCTGGCGGTGCCTGAAGACTCCACTTACGAAAAACCCGAGGACCTCAGCGGAAAGATCATCGCCACCGAACTGGTGAACGTCACCAAGAATTATTTTGCCGAGCGAAATGTGACAGTGCGCGTCGAGTTTTCGTGGGGAGCTACGGAAGTAAAGCCCCCGATGCTTGCCGACGCAATCGTCGAAGTCACCGAAACCGGCAGCTCGCTCCGGGCGAACCATCTGCGGATTATGGACACGGTGCTCGAAAGCAACACGCAAATCATCGCGAACAAGTCCTCCTATGCGGATTGTGGAAAGCGGCGGAAGATCGAAAATCTGGCGCTGATGTTAAGGGGTGCGATCGAAGCTAAGGACCGTGTGGGGCTCATGTTGAACGTGCGCAAACAAGATTTGGATTGCGTGCTGGCGGTTTTGCCGGCCCTGAAACGGCCGACTATTTCAACCCTCAGCGATCCCGAGTGGCTGGCGGTCAACACCGTCATTGAGGAATCGCTTGCGTGGCAGGTGATTCCGCGACTGAAGGAAGCAAACGCGCAAGGAATTGTGGAATATCCGCTGAACAAGGTTGTGATGTGATGCAGATCCTGCAGAAGCATGCTGCGGAGAGGTTTGTGCAGGCTTTGGAAGCCCGAAGCTCGCGGCTCGAGCAGGTGGAACCGGCCGCGCGCCGCATTGTGGAAGACGTTCGCCGCAATGGTGATCGCGCTTTGCGAAAGTACGCCGGTGAATTCGATGGCTTGCAGCCGAAGCAGGATGTGCTGGTGAGTGAATCAGAGCTTGCACTGGCCTGGAACAAGATCAGCCAGGAACTGAAGCACGCGCTGCGTAAGGCAGAGAAGAACATTCGACGATTTTGTGAGTGGCAAAAACCGAAAACATGGATGCGCTCACAGAAAGAAATGTCTCTGGGCCAGGTGATTCAGCCGTTAGCCTCGGTTGGCTGCTATGTACCCGGGGGACGCTTTCCGCTGGTTTCGACACTGCTGATGACGGTAATTCCCGCACAGGTCGCCGGCGTGAAGAGAATCTGTGTGGCCTCGCGGGGCGCAAAGCTGGAGACTATGGCCGCCGCGGCAATGCTCGGCATTCGCGAGTTTTATCGCGTCGGTGGAGCACAAGCGATCGCCGCATTGGCCTATGGGACCGAAACGATTGCTCGTGTCGACAAGATCGTTGGCCCGGGAAATCTGTTCGTGACCGCCGCCAAGAAAGCCGTAGCATTCGATTGTGCAATCGATATGCTGGCCGGCCCTACAGAGGCGCTGATCGTGAGCGATCGAGGAAACCCGGCATTTATCGCTGCCGATCTGTTGGCGCAAGCGGAGCACGATCCTGAGACTTTGGCTCTGCTCATCACAACGTCAAGGGAACTTGGCTGCGCAGTGCAACGGGAGGTGGAGGCCGGCAAGTCCCTGCGCTCACGCACGGCGGTGCTGATCGCCTTATCGCGGGAGCAAGCATTCGCGTGGGCGAATCGCATTGCACCAGAACACATAACTATTGAAAAGCGCGATCTCCCACTGGTGCAGAACGCGGGATCGATTTTTATCGGCGATTATTCAGCGCAAGCGGCCGGGGATTACGCGTCCGGGCCTAACCATGTCCTCCCGACGGGCGGAGCGGCACGGTTTCGAGGTGGATTGAGCGTAATGGACTTCGTGAAGGTAATCACGGTGCAGGAGCTTTCGTCCGCAGGCCTTCGGCGAATCGCGCCGCCAGTCCTGCGCCTGGCTGAAGCGGAAGGACTTGAAGCCCATGCCGAGTCCATTCGAGTGAGGTGGGCGAGTGCTTAGGGCCCGTGAGGCGATCCGCACGTTGAACGAGTATTGTCCGCCGCTAGGCAATCGCGACGGACTGCGGCTGGATTTCAACGAAAACACGGCGGGCTGCTCCCCACGCGTGCTGGAGTGCTTGCGCAAACTGGATGGCGAGACGCTGGCACGGTATCCGCAACGGGAGCAAGGTGAACGGATCGTGGCGGAATATCTGGACATCGCGCGCGATGAATTACTTCTGACCAATGGAACCGATGAAGCGATTCATCTCGTCTGTCAGACTTACCTGCGACCTGGCGATGAAGCACTGATCGTGGTGCCGACCTTCGCGATGTTCCAGATTTACGCCGCGGCTACGGGTGCGCGAGTGATTTCGATTCCCGCAGCTCCGGACTTCGAATTTCCCACTGAAAGAGTTCTCGCGCATATCAGTAGGAGCACGCGATTCATTGCGGTCGCGAATCCGAACAATCCGACAGGCGCCTTCGTGCCGTCACGGGACCTTATTCAAATCGCGAAAGCGGCCTCAGAAGCAGCAATTCTGGTAGACGAAGCTTATTTCGAGTTCTGTGGCGAGACGATGATCCGGCAATGGCGGGAGTTTCCGAACATCTTCGTCTCACGCACGTTTTCAAAAGCCTACGGCCTCGCCGGACTTCGGATTGGGCTGTTGATGGGCAACAGGGATCAAATGCAGGACCTGCGGCGGGCAAGCTCGCCCTACAACTTGAACTCAGTCGCGCTGGCCTGCCTTCCGGCAGCATTGGCGGACCAGGCTTACGTTCAGAATTACGTTGCTCAAGCCATCGAGGGCCGCTGCCAACTTGAATCTCGGCTGAGTGCCTGGGGCATTCGTTTTTGGCCGAGCCGTGCGAATTTCGTGTTGTTTCACCTGGGCGACAAATGCGAGCCATTTGTTCGCGACATGCGCAAACGCGGCATTCTGGTTCGTGACCGCTCCAAGGACTATGGCTGCACCGGTTGTGTTCGGATCACTGTGGGCACACGCGAACACAATCGCCAATTGCTGACAGCACTCGACGAGGTCTTCGCAAACATCGGACTACGCGAGCAGGTGGCACGATGAGGACCGCAACTCTCGACCGCACCACCAAGGAGACGAGCATACGTATCCGCCTGGCCATTGAGGGGCGGGGCCGCTACAAGATTTCGACAGGGATTCGGTTTTTTGACCACATGCTGGAACTGTTCGCGCACCACGGGGGCTTTGATCTTGTACTCACCGCAGTGGGCGATCTCGACGTGGACCAGCATCACACGGTCGAGGATGTCGGGATCGCGCTGGGAGAGGCATTCTCCCGTGCGCTGGGAGAAAAACGAGGAATCCTGCGCGCGGGATATTTTGTGATGCCCATGGACGAAACATTGGGTCTTGCCGCTGTGGATTTCTCCGGGCGGACGGCTGCCGTTGTGGACACCAAGACGCGCGTGCGGCAGGTTGGCGACTTGCAATCGGAACTGGTGCCCGACTTCTTCGAGGGCTTTGCCCGCGGTGCGCACGCCAATGTGCATGCGCGGATCCTTTATGGGCGGTCGAACCATCACAAAATCGAGGCGTTATTCAAAGCATTTGCGCGGGCGTTGCGAGCAGCTTGTTGGCGCGACAAACAAATGAAGCGCCTGTTGCCCAGCACGAAAGGACTGCTGTGACGATTGCGATTGTGGACTACAACGCTGGGAACCTCGCATCCGTAAAGAAGGCTTTCGACTATCTCGGAGCGAAGGCGCTTGTCACCGGTGATCCGGAGGAGGTCCGCAGAGCTGACAAAATCGTGCTGCCCGGCGTAGGGAACTTTGCCGCGACGCGAATGCTGGGCGACTCCGGAATGCGTGACTGCATCGCTGAAAAGATCAAAGCCGGCGTTCCCTTTCTTGGAATTTGTCTGGGAATGCAGTGGATGCTGGCATCGAGTACCGAGGATCCCGATGTGGCAGGCCTGGGAATATGGCCGGAACGATGCGGGCGGTTTACCACAGAAGTGAAATCCCCGCACGCGGGATGGAATAACCTACAAATCCGCCAAGGTACATCGCAATTGATGCGTGGAGTGCCTTCCGAAAGCTTCGTCTACTTCACGCATTCGTATCGCGTACCAGTGCTGGAGGCGACCGTGGCGGAGTGCGAATACGGCGGGACCTTCTCCGCTGCTGTTGAGCAGGACAATATTTTCGGCGTTCAGTTTCATCCGGAGAAATCCGGTGAGATGGGACTCAAGATTCTGAGCAACTTCTGCGAATGCTGACCAAACGCATCATTGCCTGTCTCGACGTAGATGGCGGCCGAGTCGTGAAGGGGACGCAATTCCTTGATCTACGCGACGCCGGAAATCCTGCGGAACTCGCACTGGCTCACAGCGCAGCCGGCGCGGACGAAATAGTTTTGCTGGACATTACTGCGACAAGTGACGGTCGGAAGACTTTGCTGGAGACGGTTCGGGACACGGCGAAGCACTTGTTCATCCCTTTCACAGTTGGTGGAGGCGTTCGCAACTTGGACGATGCGGCGGCAATTTTTGAGGCTGGAGCAGACAAGATCACGATCAACTCGGCGGCGATTGCCGATCCGTCGCTGGTCAGCAACATCGCACGACGATTCGGTTCGCAAGCGGTGATAGTAGCGATCGACGTGAAACGAAGCACGGCTGGTTTCGAAGCATGGGTATGTGGGGGGCGTGTTCCGACGGGCCGAGATGCGATCAAGTGGGCACACGAGGCAGAGGACCGCGGCGCGGGCGAGATTTTGCTGACTTCGATGGACCGGGATGGCACTCAGCAAGGATTTGATTGTGAACTAACCAGGGCGGTTTCACGCAGCGTAGGAATTCCGGTGATCGCATCTGGTGGCGCCGGTAAGCCGCAACATTTTGTCGAGGTATTCCAGAACGGCGCAGCGGATGCGGCGCTTGCAGCGTCTATCTTTCATTTCGGCCTGAGCTCGATCGCTGAGCTCAAGCAGCAACTTCTTGCATCCGGCATACCTGTGAGGCCCGCGTGCTGATCCCTTCAATTGATCTGATGGGCGGAAAGATCGTTCAGCTCATTCAGGGTGAAAAGAAAGCGTTGGAGTTCGACAACTTTGAAGAATGGATCACCCGCTTCTCGGTATTCCCATTGGTGCAGTTAATTGATCTTGATGCCGCAATCGGCAGTGGCGAGAATGCTGCGCTCGCCAGTCGCTTTCTACGTGCCCTTCCCTGCCAGTTCGGTGGTGGCATCCGCTCGATCGAGGCGGCACGAGCGGTGTTAAACGCTGGTGCGCGCCGTGTAATCCTCGGCTCCGTGCTTATTCAGAATGGCGGAATCAATATCCGCGCAGCCAGAGAGTTTGCAGAAGAGTTCGGCCCTGACAAGCTCGTTTTTGCCATAGACACTCGCGGGGAGCAGGTTGCTATTCGCGGCTGGAAAGAGTCCACGGAAGTCACACCAACGCAGATGATCGCGGCCCTCGATTCATTCTGCGGCGCATTTCTCTACACACACATTGATAGCGAAGGATTGATGACCGGGCTAACACTCGATCCCGTGCGCAAACTGCGCAAGGTGACTAACAAGCAGCTCATCGTCGCAGGGGGAATTGCCTCGCATCAAGAAATCCTGAGCTTGCATCAGATGCGAGTTGACGCCGTAGTAGGCATGGCCCTTTACTCCGGTTTGTTGAAACTTCCTGATAGTATTCCTGTCGCGAAGTAAATCGTTCCGGCTCTTTCGCGCCGATCAGGACCCAAGTAATGAGTGATTCCACCAAATCTGCTCCGGGATGTCCCGGCATTCCCCCGCGCTGGACTTCAAGCGCGAAAACCGGCGTCGGAACTGCGCTCAGCCGCAGCAGCCGGGTCTGGTTTACCTTGAGCCACGGAATCCTGAATGAAATTTACTTTCCTCGCGTAGACACAGCCTGCACCCGTGACTTTGGGCTGCTCGTGACCGACGGCAAAAGCTTCTTCTCGGAGGAGAAGCGGCATTGCAGCTTTGAGGTCGCACCCTTCGAGCCTGGAGTGCCAGCATTTCGCCTTCGCAACACCGAGCTGGGAGGAAGGTATCGAATCGAGAAGGAGGTCTTTGCGGACCCACACCGCAACGTGGTGCTGCAGAAGGTCCGGTTTGTAGAACTAGGCTCGACCGAACAGGCCGGCGCGGCTATCTCTCCGCAAGCAAGTGGTACACCGAACATTGCCCCCACAAGTCCTACTTATCACCTCTACGCGCTTCTGGCACCGCATCTCGGGAATTGGGGCAGCGACAACACCGGGTGGGTCGGCGATTACAAGGGCATGCCGATGTTGTTCACTGAGCACCGATCGGGATTTGCGCTCGCCCTTGCCTGCTCCGTTCCTTGGAAGAGCAGGTCGGTCGGATTCGCTGGATATTCTGACGGCTGGCGGGAGCTCTCGCAGAACTTCCTGCTAACCGAGCGGTATGACCGCGCCGAGAACGGCAACATCGCTCTTACCGCAGAAGTGGATCTGGCTGCTTCGGGTGGTGAGTTTGTCCTGTCGCTCGGCTTCGGTGGGAACTGGGCAGAGGCAGCGCTTCAGGCGAGTGCCGCCCTGCTGGATGACTACGGCGCTCTCCTCCGTGAGTACGTCTCGCAATGGAGAGCCTGGCAAAAGATGCTGCTGCCACTGGATAGATCCGTGGAAGAGGATATTTATCGGGCCAGCACCGCAATGCTGCGCGTGCATGAGTCCAAAGATTTCCTGGGCGGCGTGATCGCCAGCTTGTCCATTCCCTGGGGCTTCAACAAGGGAGATGAAGACTTAGGCGGATATCACCTGGTCTGGCCACGCGACCTGGTGGAAACGGCGGGAGGCTTCCTCGCCGCCGGAGCGCCCGGGGACGCCATTCGCGTCCTGCATTATCTGGAGGGTACACAAGAGATTGATGGCAGTTGGCCGCAAAATATGTGGCTTGACGGGCGTCCTTACTGGAACGGTTCGCAGATGGATGAAGCTGCATTCCCGGTCCTGCTCGTGGATTTACTTCGTCGCGAGGCTCCACAGGCGTTGGGCGATCTGAGACGCTGGTGGCCGATGGTTCGGCGAGCCGTCAGCTTTATCGCGTGCAATGGTCCGGTAACTCAACAGGACCGCTGGGAAGAGGACGCCGGCTATTCGCCTTTCACCTTGGCCGTTGAAGTAGCAGGATTACTCGCCGCCGCAGATATTGCGGATGCAGTCGGTGAATCCGGAATAGCCAATTATGCGCGCCAACTCGCCGATACTTGGGATGACAACATTGAGCGCTGGACGTATTCGCGGAACGGAGACCTCGCCAGGCAAATCGGAGTTGAAGGCTATTACGTGCGAATTGCGCCGCCCGAAACGGACTGCGCCGCTTCTCCGACCGAGGGATTCGTTCCGATCAAAAACCGGCCTCCGGGAGAAAGTTTGGAGCGGGCGTCGCATATTGTCAGCCCCGATGCGCTGGCGCTGGTGCGGTTCGGATTACGGGCCCCCAATGACCCCAGGATTCTGAACACGATCAAAGTGGTTGATGCGCTGCTCAAGGTCAAGCTTCCTCAGGGCCCCTGCTGGTATCGGTACAACGACGACGGTTACGGCGAGCACGCCGATGGCGCTCCATTCGACGGCACCGGAATCGGCCGGGCGTGGCCACTGCTTGCGGGTGAGCGCGCGCATTACGAGCTGGCCGCCGGTAACGTGAGCGGCGCGCAGGAATTGCTTCGTTCAGTGGAGGCTTCCGCAAGTGGCAGCCGCCTCTTACCCGAACAAGTGTGGGACAGCAGCGATATTCCCGAACGGGAGCTCTTTCTTGGTAAGCCGACTGGTTCAGCGTGTCCGCTGGTCTGGGCACATTCCGAACACATCAAGTTGGTGCGTTCACTGAGAGACGGAAAAATCTTTGATCAGCCGCCGCAAACGGTAAAGCGATACCAGTTGGAGCGGCATGAGGCGGAGTATTGTGGCTGGCGCTTCAACAATAAGTGCCGAACCATTCCGCACGCAAAAATCCTGCGAATCGCCCTGCTCGCGCCCGCGATGGTGCGTTGGAGTACGGACGGCTGGCAAACCACGAATGATACGTCAACTCAGGACAGCGGGTTAGGAATTCACTTTGCAGACCTGCCTACTGGCAGCTTAGACCCTGGTCATGCTGTCGTGTTCACCTTCCACTGGCCGCAAGCGCAGCGGTGGGAGGGCGAAGATTTTACCGTAATCATCGAAGATGAACGAGCGTGATACTGCACGACAACCTGCGCCAGTTTCACGTGCTAAACTAGCCAGCAACGCATGCGCAAGCTGCTGTTTTCTCCACTCGTGGGGACCCTTCTTTCGCTGATCTGCGTCGCCCAAGCTCCGTCCGGAGCAGCGCCTGTACCGCGTTTCGAAGACGTCACTAAGAAAGCCGGGCTGACTGCTTCTCACCTGTCGTCACCTGAAAAGCGCTATATCGTGGAATCGATGAGCGGCGGTGTCGGTTTCATAGACTGTGATAACGACGGAAAGCTGGACATCATCATGGTGAACGGCTCGTCAGTCGACCGCTACAAGCAGGGCGGCGATCCGATGATCACGCTTTATCGCCAGGACTCCGATCTGCACTTCACTGATATCACTACAATCTGCCGGTCTTACTCACAAGGGCTGGGGCATGGCCGTGTCGGTGATGGACTTCGACAATGACGGCTGCAGGATATTTTTGTAACCGGCTTCGATGGCAACGTGCTTTACCGCAACTTGGGCAACTGTAAATTCGAAGATGTCACCGAGAAGTCGGGCCTCAACCTACAGGGATTCAACGGCGGCGCGGCCTGGGCGGACTATGATCGCGACGGGCTTCTAGACGTTTTTATTCCGCAATATGTTTACATAGACATCAACCATCTTCCGGAGTTTGGCAGCAACGATAAGTTTTGCCGGTATCGGGGCGTAATGGTGCAATGCGGTCCCGGAGGGCTCCCCGGCGAGCCTGATTATCTTTTTCGCAATCGCGGCGACGGCACGTTCGAAGACGTCTCGAAGAAAGCCGGAGTGGACGATCCCGCACACATGTACGGTCTGCAGGCAGTCTGGGCGGATTATGACAACGATGGCTGGCCCGATCTTTATGTGCCGAATGATGGTCAGCCGAACTATCTCTACCACAATAAGCATGACGGCACGTTCGAGGAAGTTGGGCTGATGTCGGGGGCGGCGCTCAGCCTCGACGGCAAGGCGGAAGGCTCGATGGGCGTGGACTTCGCCGACATTGACCATGACGGGCTGCTCGATATCATTGTGACGAATTTTGTGGACGAGCCAAATGCGCTTTACTGGAACCAGGGAGAAAAGGGCTTTACCGATATCGCATGGAGCTCAGGCATTGCCCAGGACAGCGTACCCATGGTCGGCTGGGGGACGGGCTTCGTCGATATGACGAACAGTGGCTGGGACGACATCTTCATTGCCAATGGCCACGTGTATCCGCAGATGGATTTCGTGAAAGGCGGCGTAGGTTATAAGCAGCCGTTGATGCTGTATCGCAACCACCGGAACCGCACTTTCGAAAACGTAACCGCCCTGTCAGGCCTAGACAAACTGCCCAAGTCTTCACGGCGCGGGGCGGCATTTGCCGACGTAAACAACGACGGAAAGGTAGACATCCTGCTGCTTAACGTTGGCGAGCCTCCGACGCTCCTGATCAACCGTACTGAAACCAATAGCCACGCCGTGCTGTTTAAGTTGACTGGCACAAAAAGCAATAAGGCGGGTATCGGGGCCCGAGTGACGGTTACCTGCGGAGAATTGAAGCAATTCAACGAGGTTCGCAGCGGCACCAGCTATTTTTCGCAGAACGATCTGCGTCTCCACTTCGGTTTGGGCCAGAACACCGTCATGAACAAAGTCGAAGTATCTTGGCCCAGCGGACAAAAGGATGTTTATCAAAATCTTCCCGCGGACATGATCTATACGATGGTCGAGGGCGGCACCATTGCGCAGAAGACGCCGTTTTCGAAATAGCTTCCATGGCTTCGAGCTTCAGCACTTGCTTCCGACTTCTCTCCTTCAGCCTGTTGGCGATTCCCTGTCTCTCTCAAAGCGCGCCCGCGCCAAAATTTGAGGATGTTTCCGAGCGAGCGGGCCTGACCACCTCGCACATCGGTGCGCCGGAAAAGCGCTACATCGTCGAATCCACCAGCGGCGGAGTTGGATTCATTGATTGTGACAATGACGGCAAGCTGGACATTCTGATGGCTGGGGGTTCGAACGTTGACCGTTACCGGCAGAACGGCGGCGATCCCATGGTTCGTCTGTTCCGCCAGGATGGCGATCTGCACTTCACTGACATCACGGAGAAAGCCGGGCTTATGCGGAAAGGCTGGGGCATGGGCGTATCCGTCATGGACTTTGATAACGACGGCTTGCAGGACATCTACGTGACCGGCTTCGGCGGTAATGTTCTCTACCGCAATCTCGGCAACTGTAAGTTTGAAGACGTAACCGATAAGGCGGGGGTTCGCTCCAGTGGATACAACATGGGTGCGGCCTGGGCGGATTACGATCGCAGCGGCTACGTTAGCCTCTTCGTTCCTCGCTATCTTGAATTCGACATCAACAAACTCCCCACATACGACGCCCAGAACAAAGGTTGCGATTTTCAGGGAATCAGCATGGAATGCTTACGCCGCGGACACACTGGACAGACTGATTTCTTGTTTCACAATCGCGGCGACGGCAGATTTGAAGAAGTCGCGAAGAAAGCCGGCGTGGATGATCCTGGTACCTACCTAGGAATGCAGGCGATTTGGGCTGACTATGACAATGATGGCTGGCCCGATCTTTATGTCACCAACGACGGTGGACCAAATTATCTCTATCACAACAAACACGATGGAACATTCGAAGATGTCGGTCTGCTGTCGGGAGCATCGTTGAGCCTGACCGGGGTCGAGCGAGCTGGAATGGGCGTAGATTTCGGCGATTTCGATCGCGACGGGCAGCTTGATATTTATGTGACAAATTGGTCGCAGGAATCGGATGCTCTGTTCTGGAACGAGGGTGAAAAAGGCTTTCTCGACATTGCGGGAGCCGCTGGAATAGGCCAGCCCAGCAGTTCATGGGTAGGATGGGGAACAGGTTTCTTTGATCCGGAGAACAACGGCTGGCCCGACATTTTTGTGGCGCACGGCCACGTGTATCCGCAGATGGACCTGATCAAAGGTGGCGCGCCGTACAAAGAGCCGGTATTGTTATTCCACAACAACCGCAATCGTACGTTTACGGACATCACGGCTCTTTCCGGGCTGGATAAGCTTCCTCCGCTTTCGCGGCGCGGCGTGGCCTTCGGTGACGTAAACAACGACGGCAAAGTCGATATTGTCATACTGAATGTTGCCGGACCGCCTACTCTGCTAATCAATCGCTCCGAAACCGGCAATCATGCCGTGCTTTTCAAGTTGATCGGCACAAAAAGCAACAAGGCCGCGATTGGAGCGCGCGTAACCGTCACAGCAGGCGGGTTGAAGCAGATCGACGAAGTCCGCAGTGGCGGCAGCTATTTATCGCAAAACGATCTGCGCCTCCACTTTGGACTAGGAAAGGAAACTGTGCTGAACGTTGAAATCTCCTGGCCGAGTGGGAAGAAAGAAACTTACGAGAACCTGCCGTCCGATTTTATCTACACCATGACGGAGGGAGGGGGAATCGCGCAGAAGACCCCGTTTTCAGGGCATCCGCCAGCGGATGTAAAGCGTTGACGCTATTTCTTCTCGGTGGCACCGATGGGACCAGCTTTTTCAAAACGGTCCATGTGGATTCTGGCCTCTTCTCGATTCCCCAGTTTGCCGTAGACAAGCGCCAACCCATATTCCACCTGGCGATTGTGAGGATCAAGCGCTTCCGATTTCAGCAGGACATCACGAGCTTTTTGAAATTCACCTGCCTGGAGGTACAGGCCTCCGAGTTTTTCGAGCGAAGGCGCGTGATTGGGATTGATCTGTATCGCATGTTCGAAGTGCTGAATGGAACCGGCTGAGTTTCCATTGACGCTGATCAGAATGCCCAGCTGATACTCAGCATCGACGAACTTCGGGTCCGCCTGAAGCGCCCGCTCGAAGGCTTTTTGCGCATCGGCAAAACGCTTGAGATCTTCGTAACCAAGGCCTAGACCAACCCAGGCGGTGGGGTTGTTCGGCACCTTTTCGACATACTTTTCCAGGAGTGGCACGGCTTCATCCTGACGGACATTCTTCAGAAACACACTGGCAGCGACAAAAAGATCTTGCGGCTCGTCGGATTTGGCCAACTGCTCCGCTGCGTCCTGGACATCGGCGCTTTTGCCGGAAAATGAGGCTTCCAGTATTAGGGGACGCAAAACCTGCGGTGATGTCGAGTCTAGCTTGTAGGTGCGCTGCAGCACCTCGAAAGCTTGCGCGTGCTTCCCCTCGCGAGCGTAGAGCTCTGCGGTGGTCAGCAAATATTCTTCGGAATTCGGCTCCAGTGCAATCGCTTTCTGGAAATTCTCAAGTGCGGCGGCGGAGTTGCCGCTGGCATCCAGAGCTCGGCCTTTGACGAAATAGAAGCGCGCCGGAGGACGCTTGCCGGAAGCTGTGGCCGCGCTGAGCATGTTCAGCGATTCCTGCGGCAGCTTGGAGGTGACAAAGACTTCTGCCACGGCCAGAGCAACGGATGGGCTCTTGACCGCGTGCGCAAGTTTGATCGCCTGGTCCTGCCGTCCGAGCGCGAGCAAACAAGCGACTCGCACCGGGACCGCGTCAGGCGGCAAACGACTCGCGGGAATAGCGTCCAGGCTGCTTAGCGCGGAAGCAAACTCACCATTGGCGGCATACAACTTGGCCAGCGTGACATGGACTTCAACATCGTGGGGTAGAAGGTGTCCCGCCTTTTGATACTCGTCCATAGCATTGGCGAGTTTTTTTTCGGCCAGGTAGGACTTGCCGAGATTCAGGTGCGCGGCAGCAGAGTTCGGATCGAGCTGCAGGACTCGATTGAAAAGCGTCTCCGCCTCGGCAAAACGCTGCTGGTCGCTTCTGACCATTCCCAGCAACAACAGCGCATCGGAATTATTCGGGTCAGACGAAAGCACTTGCCAAATTGAGTTTTCTGCGGATTGAAGATCGTGCTTCGCCACTTGAGCTCTGGCTTGAGTCAGTGGTGAAGCGGGGACGACGCGGTGACTGGTGCTTTGACACCACACGAAATTGGCAGTCAGAAGGGCGGAGATCACCATCAGCTTTCGAGGATTAATTCGACTGCGGCTGCTCATGGTCTCCCCTGCTCCCGGTTTTCAGCGCCTGATAAAGCTTCATCTCCCGTTGAGCATCGTCGCTTCGGGCATCGCGCCCGTAGGCTAGCGACAATTGGTAATGGATGTAGTCGCTGCGGGGACTCAAGGCGACCGCAGACTCCAAATTTGAAATCGCTTGTTTTGCGTCTCCAGCCTCGAGCTCCAGCTTCCCCAGCTGGTAATATGCGTCCGCATACTTGGGATCCTGTTGCACGACTTGCTGCAGCAGCAGCTGCGCTTCGTCCTTCTGTTGAGATTGTAGAAGCGCCAATCCCAAATGATACTTGGTCGCCGGGTCGGCAGGATTGCTCGCCAGCGCGGCGCGCAACTCGGGAACGGCGTCTGTAGGTTTTCCACTCCGCAAGAGGGCCACTCCAAGAAGGTAGTGGGCCCGTGGCTGCGATGCGTCGAGCGCCAGGGAGCGCCTGAATTCCTCGATGGCGCTCGCGTAAATCCCTTGATCAGCGTAGGTTTCTCCGAGAGCCGCGTGAATTTCAGCACTGTTTGGATTGGCCTGCTCAAGGCGCTTCAACAGCGCCATTCCTTGCTCGTATTTTCCGATCTTAACCAGCGCGACTCCAAAAGCCAGGCCTGCACCGGGATCGCCCGCGACGACTTTTTCGATTGGCTGCAGTGTTTCCGCCACGCCTTGATAATTCTGCACTGAGAAGTAGCTCAGGCCCAGCGCAGCTCGTACTCGCTGGTCATTGGGATCGCGCTGTAGCGCATGCCAGAGGGGCAGGATAGCGTCCGCATAATTTCCAGCATGGAAAGCTGACATACCGAGATTGCGGTCCAGAGTTTCGAGTTCCGGATACCAGCGCTGGGCCTTCCGGAAATAGCCTATGGCTGTGGCGAAATCGTTGTGCGCTCCGGCGGCCACTCCCAGGTTGTTGTATGCATCGGCAATGGCGGGCTTCAAACGATCAAAATACGCGTCCAACTGTTTCTGCTGTTCAGGCGACAACGTGGAAGCCTCTTCTTCAGGGCCTTTCGGTTGCGCCGCCGCAATCCGCTCCTGCGCGGTAGTAGCGCTTTGGTCGCGATTGGCGGGAGCAACTGTCTTATCCCGTAGCTCAGCCGCTCTTTTTAGATTCTGTACGCCCAGTTCGCGGCGCCCGGTTTCAACCTGGATCCTGCCTAGCACGTAATAAGCGCGATTTGCCTGATAGCCATTGCGCGAAACATCTTTCGTCAGTGCGATGGCTTTGGACATTGCCCCTTCAGCATCCGGTAATCGTCGCAGGCTGATCAGTAGTTCGCCCAGTGCAATCAGCGGATCAGGATTGTCGGGCTGTATCTCGGAGGCACGCTTCAGCTCCCGTTCTGCCTCGTCGGGCCTATGCAAGTGCAACGCGATATTTCCCAGATCGTAGTGGGGCGCAAAATCATCCGGATTGATTTGAATTTCTAGTCGGTCCTCCACCGCATTCTCGTCCCAGCCTTTGTCCTCATCTTTGGAAAGATACGAGAGTCCCAACAGGTAATGCGCACTCTTGATTTTCGGGTCTTTTTCCAGCGCACGCTTGAATTCCGGAATCGCGCGGTCATAGACTCCCGACATGAGGTAGGCATATCCGAAATAGATGTGGAGTTTGGCAGTGTCACCATATCCGAGCGTCATCTCGTCAAACACGACACTCGCGCGGTTGATGTCTTTAAGTTTCAAGTAGGTTCGAGCGAGATCGTACCCAACTACGAAACCAGCTTGGCCTTCGCCGGCTTTCACCGCAGCTTCGAGATTGGCCTTTGCACCTTCGTAGTTCCCCTCTTCGTAGAGGCAACGCCCGAGGAGGTATTGTGCGTTACTGTTGCTCCGACTCAATTCAACGACCTTCTGCGCCTGCTGCTTGGCGCCGCCGAGGTCATCGTGCTTGAACAACTCATTCCCATAATCCAAACGCACTTGCGCTGAGTCCGGTTCTAAGGCGATTCCTTCATTGAACATTGCTACTGCCGACGGCCATTTCCCCTCCTTTGAGTTCGCGTTGGCCATACGTCTAAAGGCTTCTGACAGGAATACACGATATTCGCTGGTGGCACGCGCCGCGTCTCCGGCAATACCGAAGGTACGCGCCGTGTTGTAGTGCTGAAGGAGAGCATCGGGCGCTGAGGCTTTTGGGCGGCTGGCTGTGGGTTGCGAGACTTTTGGGCGGGCTGTGGATTGTGAAGAAGAAGCCAAAGCCACTAGCGTTAACATCGGAACCAAGAGACTCCTCACTGTGATTCCGAGTCTATGTCGGCGGGAGAAGCAGAACGTACAGCTGTAAGGCATGTGCAGAAAGAATAAAGGGTGAGACGTGACTTAAGTCAAGTCCCACCCTTGAATTTGTACGCCTAACGTCTAGAACTGGATCCGGAGGTTGTACTGAATCTGCCTCGGATCCCTGGTTGAACTCTGGGTTCCGAAATTCCCCCGCAATGCAGCAGGAATCGTCAGCATACACGGCTGTGCACCAGGACATTGCTGCGATCCGGCCGGAAACGGACCCCATTGCGTGTCAGCAGTCTTCCAGAACAGCGAGTTCGGCGCGTATCCCGCGCACCACGGGAAGTTCGCGGTATCGGCAACATCCGCTGCGCTGCAAACCACACCGCTGCTGGACAGGTTATTCGGGATAGACGTCGCAATGAACTGAGTCTTGTTGAAGAGGTTGAAGAAATCCATACTGAACTTCGCTGTCACCCGTTCTGTGATCTTGAAGTTCTTCGCGATGGAGAAGTCGGTTTGAGCGTTCCCGGGCCCTAGACAAACGCCCCGTGGCGAGGTGGGATTGCTGCCTAGAGCATAATGATCCAAAGTGAACGCCCCGGGATTGAACCAGCTTGTGCCGCCCAAACTTGACCGGCAGGACTGGCCAGCAACACGATTCGGGCGCTCAGTGGTGTTGTAGCCAGTTCCAGTAACCCCGCCCTTCGTTCCTTGAATGGTGGCAACAACCCCACCCGGTTCATTAATCGAGAACGACGGCAGGCCCGGTGCCGCGCCTGAACCGCCAGCCTCGATGGTAATGGATGGTCCGCTAGCGTAGGTGAGGATCGAAGAGAGCTCCCATCCGCCGAGGGCAGTCCGCACAAATCCGTTCTGTCCAGTTAGCGCTGGCGCGTTGTACACAATGTTGCCAACCAGCATGTGCGGCCGGTTGATTTGCGATGGACCGTAGTCAAGACGTGGATTCAAGACGTTCAAGGTAAGTGTTTAGGTTGCTGTTGCCACCGCTAGAATCCGTGATATCGGTGTTCGCCAGCGACTTCGACCATGTATAGGCAAACTGCGCATCGACGGCTTTAAGGCGAGTTCTGAACAGCGCCTGTAGGGAGTCGTATCTGGAAATGGCCGTCCATTGGCGTTGGAAGATGTTACCCCAGGCACCGCCCCCGAAGGGCCGCACGCTGTTGTTACCAGCCAACGAGAAGTTGACCCGCTCACCAAAGCCCACAGGATTCTGGTCAGCAAAGGCGGTCAGGTTGTGTCCCTTGTTGCCGACGTACCCGAGCTCCACCTTGGTGTTTGGAAGGATCTCGCGTTCGACCGTCAAATTGTACTGCAGGGTATAAGGATTATTCGTATTCAGCGCTCCGGAATAGCTCGGAGTTCCCGACGCACTTAAGCCAGTTGGCACAGTATCAAGAGCCCTGTTAAAACCCACACCAACCACGAACGGTGCGACTTCGACTCCATGCTCGAGAGGCCCCACGGCATCGCGCAGGTAGAATTGCCCAAAGCCTGCACGAATAGCAGTTTTCCCGTCGCCTTTGGGATCCCAGGCTATACCCAAGCGCGGCGCGATCATGTAATTATTCTGCGGTCGCAGTGAGCGATTCTGTCCCAAAACGCCTCCGGAGAAACCTAGCTGGTTGCAGAGATCAAGACCTGGTTGCAACAGTGTTAATCCATTGCAGGGCGAGGAACCGCCTATCACTGGGTTATAGAACTGCGGTTGCCAGTTGCCGTAGTGATTGTCGCCAGTAAAGGTATTGCGCAAGAGCGACCAGCGAATTCCGTAATCGATCGTCAGTTTACGAGTGGCCTTGTAATTGTCCCCACCGTAGAACTCGTAATCGTGCCAACGCATCCGCGCGAAGACAGTACTGGAATTCTCGGACCCCCCCCATGCTTGCTGGTTCCACAACAGGTCGAAAATGCCGTTGTTGCTGCTGCCGGGACAACTCGCGGGATTCGCTACACACGCTGCGTGCCCTGCCGGCGTTTGGTCATTAATGTTTCCGACACTGGTGGTGCTCCAATACTGCGAATTCTGCCCTGAGGAATTGTCAAACTCTTCATTCTTCTGATTGTTGGTAGCAAGGAACCCTACCTTGAACGTATGCGCGCCGTAGACCTTACTGAAGTCATCTTTAAAGATAAGCAACTGCTCATTGTTGTGCCACGGCCCCATGTCACCTAAACCACCAGTCGGGCCACCTTGAATGTTTTCCGTTCCTTTAATTGCACTCCAGAACAAAGGTTGGCCAAGGCCCTGCGCTCCATTGAACTTTGCGTTCACGCCGAAGAACGGCGGAGACCCACCCTGACTGGCGTCGCTAGTCAGCAACTGGAGTTCAGTCGGGGTCAGGGCCGTACCCAATGGGTTGTCTGCCGCCGCAACGCCAGTTCCGCTCTGACTTACATCGATAATGTTCATCGCGAACGACAACTGCAGGTCATTTACCGCGGTCGAGCCCAAAAGCTTGGTCAGCTTTACCGTTGCCTGACGTCCCGGCTGTTTCCAGCCTCCTTCAATAGTTGGGTAAATATCATCGCCCCAGTAAGAGAGCGTACTCGGGAACGGCTGCTTCCAATCGTCATTGGTAAAGCGACCCATAAGTTTCAGGGTCGGACTGATATTGAAATCCACACGGACATTGTCTTCGCGCCATGGAACCGGAGAGCTGAGGTTCGCACCCCAGTTGATACAGTTCGGAGCACCGCTAATATTTGGAACCGGGTAGCTCAAAGCGAAGATCTGTCCCGCGGTAGAGAGCTGCCCTGCCGGGATGGCGGTTACAGGAGAACCGTTGACCGAGGGCGCGGGGTCGCAATCGTTGCCGAATGCGTCTTTTTGCGCCGCGCCGCCGAGTCCTTTTAGTTGCGAAAAATCACCGCTCCGCTCAAGCAGGGTTGGAACTTCTGCGAAGCGACCATTGCCACGCGATTCTTTGTTCCATTCTTCCGACTCAAAGAAGAACAGCTTGTCCTTAATTACCGGTCCGCCGACGTTGAACCCGTAATCGTTCCGGTGCAGCGGTGCCTTCTTGGCACCATTGAGATTGTTGAAGTAACTGTTCGCATTCAAGGCATCGTTTCGCCCATCGTAAAAAACGCCACCGTGGAACTGATTGCTACCGCTGCGGGTTACGATGTTGATAACTGCGCCGGAAGCCTGGCCATATTCTGGGCCGTAGCTGTTACGGAGAATTTTGAATTCGTCGATAGCTTGGATCGAAGGATAAATGAGGATCGTGCGATTGGAGCCGATGTCGTTGTTGTTGACTCCGTCCACCAGGAACAAGTTGGATGTGACTGTATTCCCGTTAACAGAAAAGTCCACGCCGCCTTCCAGTCCCTTTTTGACCACGTTGAAACCGGCAATCGGTGAGACGCCGGGAGCCAATTGTGTCAACTCGATGAAGTTGCGGCCATTGAGAGGCAATTCGCGGACTTCGTTCCCTTCAACCACGTTGCCGACCGCACCACTTGTGGTCTCGACCTGAACCGTGCTGGCTTCAACCGTCACCTGCTCACCGGTGCCACCCACAACCAAAGCAGCATTCTGGGTAGCAGTGCTGCCCGGGTCGACACCGAGGTTCTTGGCTACAAATTCCTTGAAGTTCGGCGCCTTCACCGTCACTGTGTATGTGCCGACCGGGAGATCGGTCGCGATGTAGATTCCGCTAGCATTTGTGACAGCCGTACGAGTCTCACCCGTGCCCGGATTTGTGACTGTGACTTGCGCGCCTGAAACTACTGCGCCCTGCGGATCGGTAACGGTGCCAGTGATCGTTCCAGTGTACTTTTGCGCGAACAAAGGAACGCAGATGTACAAGGAGAAGGAAATAACTAGGACTGCCCACGAAGTCCTTCGCATACCTGTTGCCTCCGGCCAGCTTTTCTTGAAATTCGTTCCGCGGCAAGAAAATCGTTTTGCTCGCGGGTTCTACTCCACGATGGCGAACATTAGGCTCTATGCCAATGTATGTTGTCAAGATAAAAAAAAACGATTTTACAATTCGGCAATGATCCGATCGGAGTGATTGATTCAGCAACTACTTAGCATTGTTGAGTCAAGGCTGAAATGGAGGCCACTGAGCGAACCCAGTCAATTAACAGACGCAAATCCGACCGGACGTTCGGTTTTGTCTTGAAAAACCGGAAATGTTCCAGTGTGGCCGAGGCGGAAATGAACGCCGAGGATTGGATCCAGCCGCGCAGCCGTGAGGATCAGCGCTTGCTCTGCGCCCATTTCCACGCGCTCTCAACAATCTGTTGGAGCGAGCGCCTGGCTTTCCAATTCAGCAGTTTTTCGGCGAGAGAAGGATCCGCCACCAATTCCGCGGGATCTCCAGCGCGGCGAACACCGATGTGCGTGGGCACTTTGTGGCCGGTCACTTGCTCAACCATCGCGACCACCTCGTGAACGGAATATCCTGTGCCGGTACCGAGGTTCATTGCCACGGAGTCGGCACCGGAAAGATATTCGAGACCGAGAACATGGGCTTCTGCAAGATCAGTGACGTGGATGTAGTCGCGAATACAAGTTCCGTCTCGTGTTGGATAGTCGTCGCCGAAGATTTCAAGCGCGGCGCGCTTGCCCTGAATTGCCTGAAAGATTAACGGAATCAGGTGGGTCTCGGGCTCGTGCTTCTCGCCGATGCCGCCGAGTTCATCAGCTCCGGCAGCGTTAAAGTATCGGAAAGCGACATATTTCAGACCGTAGGCGCCGCTGTAAGCGTCGAGCGCATTCTCGAACGCAAGCTTGGTCGCCCCATACGGATTCACCGGTTGGCGCGGATTGCCTTCGGTGATCGGCACTTTCACGGGATTGCCATACACTGCGCAAGTTGAGGAAAAAATAAACTTGCGCACGCGAGAGTCCATGACGGAATCGAGAAGCGCAAGCGCTCCGACGACATTATTGCGGAAATACTTCCTGGGGTCCTGGACCGATTCGCCTACGTAAGCGTGTGCGGCAAAATGCATTACCGAATCGCAGCGGCGAAGCACGGGCGCCAGTTTCGCGGAATCGGAAATATCGCCGACGATTAGTTCGAAGCCCTCGGCCAGGTCGCGATAACCGGTCGAGAGATTGTCATAGATGATGACGTCATAGCCTTTGCGCTGCAGCACGCGCGCTGCGTGACTGCCAATGTAGCCAGCACCCCCAACGACCAGAACAGCCAAGTTTCCTCCCGCGGAACTCAGCCCATCATAAATGAGAGGAATCGATTGTTGTTGCGGTCCCTGCGCGCTTAGAAAGCCAGTTGAACGCGGCTCATCAGGACGTCCTCACTGTGGAGCGGGGTCACCTTGGTTGACGACATTCTGAAAGTTGTGTGCTCGTAGTCAGTCGTGAGCTTGATGAAGCGATTCAAATACCAGTTCACGCCAAATCCGTGCTCTTCAGCTTGTTGTGCCGAAGTTTTCGCGCTGGCGAACAGCGGAAAAGCGTCGCCGTCAATGCGAACTTGGCTGTAGCGCACGGCGAGTTCAACCGCTCCCAGATGACGAAATCCCTTGATTGGTTCAAATGAGTTGCGCGGACGAATACCGGTGTAACTGTTTTTTTCTCCGGTCAGCATGACTGATCCGCTAACTTGCCACGCCTTGTTTCTCACATCCGCAGTCTTCTTTTTGTTCACTACATCCTGGGAGGAAACAATGTATTCGCCCATCAGCCCAACCGGGCCGGCATAGTAATAGGCCTGCGGCGAAATTCGGTTGTGTTGCCCGTCGGCAAAGGTTTTGGAAGAGTATTTGAAGAACGTGCTCTGCCCAACTGTTTTCAGCCCGGCAATGGTTCCGTATTGCGTTGCAGACGATCCGGCCATGCCGATACCAAACTGGCGGAGTGCGCCGATGCCGGTCATTGCGAACGGCTGCAGGAACAAGCGCGCGGCCACTTCGTTGCCCTGGATCCATTGGAAATTGCCATTCGATCCATCATTCGAGCCATTAAAGAAGCCGACTTCATAGGCAACTGAATTCGAGAATATGGAGCCACCGAGTTGTGTGCCCATATAGCGGAGCGGGACAAGGTCGGAGGCCATCGAGCGTTCTGCGAAAGTCAGGTCACGATCGGACCTCAGGGCCTCGAGTCCAACCGGCTCTTTGAACTTGCCGACTCGCAACTTCGCGAAAGAGAAAGTCCTCCATTCCATGTAGGCTTCCTGGATCTGCGGATTGTTCTGGCCGAAATCAGGCATGAAACGGTAGTCCACGGCGTTGAAGATCGTACCTTGGAAGAGCGGTCGAATGCGGCGGAACAAGAATGTATCCAGCCCCTCGCCGTGAAGATTGCTGGAGAACATGCGGTCGTCAGCCTGGGCGTAACCATGCAGTCTCAGAGTATCGGCGCCGTCCGCTGTCGAGAACAATAGTCCTTCAGAGGTAACAGACACGGGTGGATTGCTCTTTGCTGGTGCAGCGGAAGGTGGTTGCACGGCCGCGGAAGCCTCGGCGGAGTCCGCCAGAGACTGCGCGCGAACAAGTGTCACGGACGTGATCGTAAGAATGAGGAAGAGATTACGCATGACTATTCTCCTGAAAATTGCGTTTTGTATTTGCGGTTCTCAATTGATCGAACTGCATAACGTGGACGATATAAGTATGTCTATTCATTAACTAGACTTTGGCTCCTCAACTTTGTTCAGCTTTTTTCATTTTTATGTCGCTCAATCTTGGGAAGAGGGCTCCTGGATCGCCTGCTGACTCTATGCCGGCGCCAGCCCCCATCTTTCCTGCAGACGTTTTTCAATCGTCCGGAACATCACGCCGTCGACGATGTAGCCGAGCCCGACGATCAGAATCATGACCGCGACCACCTGGCTCATATCGTTCAGGTCGCGCCCCATCATGAGCAACTGTCCCAACCCGAGAGTAACGAAAATCATTTCTCCGGAAATCAACGAGCGCCAGGCGAAAGCCCATCCTTGTTTCAAGCCGGTCACAATGTATGGCAGACTGGCTGGCAGGGTCACGTGCCAGAACAACTGGATTCCTCGCGCGCCCAGATTTCTTCCCGCCATGCTGTAGATCTTTGGGAGCTGCTTGCGGCCGGTCTCCATGCTGATGGTCACCGACAGCAACGAACCCATGACTACGACGAAGAGGATAGCTTTCTCGGTAAGTCCAAACCACAACACCGCGATAGGCAGCCAGCAGATACTGGGAAGACTTTGAAGGCTCACCAACAGACCGCCGATGGTCTGCTCGAGGAACTTGTTGCTGGCCACGCCCAGACCGAGAATCAAACCAAGTACGACCGAGATCCCGTAGCCGATCAGCATCCGCCTCATGCTGACGCCAATCGCGATCCAGAAACTGTGATCGGCGAAACCTGCCCACAACGTCTCGGCCACGCCCCACGGAGTTGGAAAGATGTAAGGCGGCCAAACCCGCAGCTTTGCAAGCAGGGCCCACAAGCCTACCAGGGCGGCGTAGAAGAGGATGTATCTAAGCGCTCGCTTCAAGCCCGTACTCCTCTGCCAGAGACTTGTTAATTTCCTCGCGCAGGTCGTCCAGAATTTCACGCGCGCTTCCGGCAACGTGCAAATCTTCCAGATGACGAGGACGCGGCAGATCAATTCGGTATTCGCGCTTGACCTGACCAGGACGGAACGTCATCAGGAGAACTCGATCCCCGAGGCGCACTGCTTCCCGGACGTTATGGGTCACAAAGACAATGGTACGGCGGGTCTCCGCCCAGATGCGCTCCAATTCGTCATGCAGCAGATCGCGCGTCTGTGCATCCAGCGCGGCGAATGGTTCGTCCATGAGCAGAACGTCAGGTTCAGTTGCGAGCGCCCGTGCCAAGGCCACACGTTGCCGCATGCCGCCCGAAAGCTGGTGAATGTAGCTGTCCTTAAATTGTTGAAGGTGAACCAGGCGCAAGTAGTCACGGATATTGGCGTCACGCTCGGGTTTCGGAACGCCCTTCATTCGCATTCCGAATTCCACGTTCTGCGCGACCGTCAGCCAGGGAAAAAGTCCGAGCTCCTGAAAAATTAAAATGCGATCCGTACCTGGACCTTGAACCGGCGCATTGTCAACTAACACCTCGCCGGAGGTCTGCTGCTGTAGACCTGCTATCAGATGAAGCAGCGTGGACTTTCCGCAACCCGATGGGCCGACGATGCATAGGAATTCGCCCAGCTGGACCTGCAGGTTAATATTCTTCAAAGCAACCAAGTGCCCGCTGGAATTGGTCGCATAACTGAGCGAAACATTGCTCAGTGATAGCTTGGGAATCTGGCGCTCTGGTTCGAGGGTCGCCAACGCGAAGTCAGTTTTCCGTGCAATAAGCGGACGATGAAGAGTGCGGTGTTCCGCTGGAATTGCCGTAACGGGTTTACGAAGCGGCTGCGTCATTGGACAGTCTTCTTCCCTTCCTCGGCCAGAACCTGGTTCAGCGCTGTCAAGTCATACAGGCGTGACAAGTCGGGCAGCTGCCGCCCGAGAAACCCGGCGTCGAACGCTAGCTGTGCAGCCTTCATAAGCTGCCCACGCAATGGGTCGTAGGTGACTAGCAGGCGGCTGAAAGAGTCGTCCAGGACACCAGCCGCAAGCGCTTTGCCCGTTTCTTTTTGGATTTGCTGATTCAAAATCTGCTTGGCCTCGGGTACGTGGCTGTTGATCCACACCGTCAGGTCAACGTGGGCGCGCAGCCATTTCTTCACCAAATCCGGATGCGATTGCAAAAATTTTGTGCTGACGACCAGTTCGGTTGTCAGAAACTGGCCGTTAGGCCAGAGAGTGCGCTCATCCAGAAAAATTCGGCCGTTGGCTTCGTGCACCAGGCGAGAAGCCCATGGCTCCGGTGCCCATGCTGCGTCGATTTCTTTTTTCAGAAATAGAGTGAGCTGATCGGGGTTCGCGATCGGCATCACTTGCACGTCCCCACCTTTGTCTCGGGTCTTGAGCCCTTGCGACTTGAGCCAGGCGCGGAGCGCGACGTCCTGAGTATTGCCCATTTGAGGTGACGCGACGCGCTTGCCATGGAAGTCTTCCGGCTTGTTGATTCCCGAATCGTTCCGCACAACTAATGCAGCCCCACCGCTGGTGGCGCCGGCGATCACGCGCAGAGCTTCGCCGTTCGAGCGGACATAACCGTTGATCGCTGGATTCGGGCCAACGTAAGTAATATCGATCGCACCGGCGAATAAGGATTCGATCACAGACGGCCCAGCATTGAAGCTTTTCCACTCAATCTTGACGTTTGAGCCCATGGCTTTTTCAAACCAGCCATTCGCCTTGCCGATCATCGCTTGGGGATGCGTGATGTTCGGAAACGCGGCTACGCGTACGACCGATGTTTGCGCCTGCAGCAATGCTGAAATGCCGATGACCAGGCACACAGTCAATCTGCAGATCGCCTTAGCTACGGGAATGCGCCTTGCCAATTTCATTTCATTTCTCGCGGACAGCACTTGAGCGGACGACCATGGGCAAGACACTGGCGTCAGTCTTCTTCCTGCTCTTTCGCGGCGATGGCTTTGGATTGGCTATGTCTTCAAGCGACGTGCTTTCAAGAATTTTTGCCGCGGCATTACGCACATCTAAAAACACCTGGTAAAGTGCACGGTGCTCGGCGTCACCATCAATCAATATCCGCAACTGCTCGGCATCCCCAAAAGGCGCTAAGGGGCCGTCAATCAGGCGAATGATCTCGCTCAGGTGAATTTCCGAGGGCGCTCGGCGCAACTGATATCCACCTTTGGCCCCGCGCGCACTCTCCACGATGCGGGCGTTCTTTAATTCGAGAAGGATGAGTTCGAGAAATTTTTCCGGCAGCTCTTCTTCGTAGGCGATGTCGCGGATGCGAATGGCGCCTTGCTTGTAATGCCGCGCCAGCATCATCAGGGCTTGCAGCGCGTAAAGGCCTTTCTGGGAGATTTTCATGTCGGTCAGTTTACCATAATGTCTATTTATTTAATAGACTTAGGAGACTAGCATTTGGTTTGCCATTTTTAACCTATTGCAGATAAAGCAGACGGGTTGAATTTAAATATCTGGTAGGGATTTGGATTGTGCAGTTTTTTGCAGACAGAGCGAAGAGGTTGCTACGTCCACGCTCGCCTCAGAACGTCAACTGAAGTGCGATGTGCTACGCGACTTTCGCCACCTGCAGAGTGATGTTGTCGGGGCCACCATGTTTCTTAGCCAGGTCGACCAATGCCTGGCATGCCTCGGCAGGAGCTTTCGATACGAGGAGTGAAGTAATCTCGCCCTCATTTAATTGTCCCCACAAGCCGTCTGTACAAAGCAGCAGGACGTCCCCGGAGTTGACCGGAACAGGCTCAACAGGAGTATCTGGCTGGACAGCCTCACTGACTCCAACTGCAGCGGTAAGCACATGCTTCTGGGGATGATTCTCGGCGTCTTCGGGCCGAACCATGCCGTTCTGTACCAGTCGAGCAACCAGGGAATGATCATGAGTAAGTAGGCTCAACTTGCGGGCGCGCAGCATGTACAAGCGACTGTCACCGACATGGGCGTAATAAAGATGATCAGCGATTAGGGCGAAGGCTGTAAGTGTGGTACCCATCCCGCGGAGGGTAGGAGTTTGACGGGCCGTTTGTTGAACCCGACTATTCGCTTCCGCAAAGGCAGTTATGAGTCGTTGCTGCGGGTCGGCACTCGAATTTGCGCCGCCATATAATTCGAGCACTGTTTCAACGGCAATTTGGCTGGCGAATTGGCCGCCTTCACAGCCGCCCATCCCGTCTGCCACCACTGCCAGGCGGCCTGAGCGCTGAAAAACAACATCGTCTCCCGATTCCCAGTAGGCATAACTGTCCTCATTATTATCGCGCTGGCAACCGACGTCGCTCACGCTCGCAATCTCAAGCCCTGGACGTACCTTCATCGTGGACGCGCTCTCCTTGCCCAGTAAAATCCGGCACGGTGCCTGGGTTCATTTAGCCGAAAAGGTGAAATTATACGCGAGTGAGGTTGGCATTCGGACAATTGTCGCTTCCCTTGGGCTGCGAGCCTACAGAACGCTTGGGAATGAAAAACCCCTGTCACTAAAGCGGCAGCTGTTGATCATGTCATCGAGCGCACAACCGGGACCGAATCCCGCAACATCCTTTCGCGCTGCACTAAATGCTTCGCGCGGAAGTGGGCGTGGGCACGCTCACCCCAGCCGCGAACAAAGTAATAGTTCAAGGTTGCGCCAATCACAGAACTCACGACCGGGATCATTCGGCCAGCCCACTTTTCTACAAATTCCGCGCTGGCCTTAGCGGCAATCCGCTGAATAATACGTGGGATGAACCGGTTCACGACACTTCTCTCCAGCAGATCGCGTCCCAAATCGACACCTGCGGCGCTGGCTGCTGCAATCCACAACTCGGCCATTTCCTCGTCAGTGTTGAACTCGAAACCGTATACGAGGCTGAGCTTCTGAATGGTGCGAAGCGTGATGCCGGCGAGAATGCTGAAATCAGGAATGATGGTCAGTAAGCCTCCGAATCCGAATCCCGCGCCTTCAGCTGCCGCGAGCTTCATTGAGCCATGAATGATGCGCTCGGCGACAGCGTCGAGCACCAGGGGGTCGAGGGAGTACATTCCCTCAAAGGTGCTGACAGGCAAGCCGTACCCGGCGCGTAATTCCATCAGAAAGCGATCGGGATCCACTCTGACCGTTTTATAGGCACGCCACAAAGCATTCGAGAGGGATTTTTCGATGCGACGCCGGAGCCAGGATTTTTGGGCGGACATTGGACGAGTCGCTGCTCTTCGTCCATTCTATCTTGGTCCAGGAGGAGTGTTCCCGTGAGTTATTGCGATATCCTCTCGCGTTTGCTCATAACCGTGGGCGGTGGGAGTTGAGCGGTCTGCCGGATTGTCGGACATGGGCGCAGCCAGATTTCGCCAGAACACGTATTCCTTCTGAGCCTTTGATATTTCTTCGGGGGTCGCGTCCCCGTCGGCGCGGATCAGGTCAGCCGATGGATTGTAATGTTCAAGTTTGTCCCGCTCTTCATCCGGTTTGCTGTGCAAGAAATGTTTATAAATGGAGTCGTTGATGCGATTGTTCATTTTTTTTGCTTCGGCAGCAATGCGCTTCCAGTCTGCACCTCCGATGTCTCGGAAGCTCTTGCGTCCGCGAAGCTGAACGGCGACCTCTTGAATACGGGAGCCTGGGGCCGTCAATTGGTGCGCCAGGAACAGGCCGCCATAGTTCAATCCGAGAGACTTACGTTCGGCCACTAATTGCGCTCGGTCTATTTTGAATGCATCGGCGAAAGTGCGGCTCACGATCGAACGCGCAGTGTCATCACGGGACATGGCCGTCATCATTCGAATCTGCTTTTCAGCTTTCTCCTGGTCGTCGGCGAAGCTGAAGACGGCGAGCAACAGCAAAATTGCGGCACATAGAACAGATGGTCTCATTGAACACCTCCTGAGACTGGAGTTCTTTGCGAATTGTAGCCCAATTAAGATGCCCGAAAGAAGTCAGGATTTGTCAAATTTTTTCGCATCCTGTGCTGGCCAGAGCTAAAACAGCCAGTCCTGCCCCCTGTGCTACGATCAGGGATTCCTTCATGCCCTCCGGAAAGCTCCATATAGTACCTCTCGGCGGTCTAGGCGAGTTCGGGATGAACTGCATGGCCGTGCGCTGGGGCGATGACATCATCGTCATTGACGCGGGCATGATGTTCCCGGAGGCCGAACTTCTCGGCGTAGACATCGTTGTTCCAGACATTTCCTACCTGACGGAAAATCGTCAATACGTGCGGGCAATCGTGCTCACACACGGCCACGAGGACCACATTGGCGCTCTGCCCTGGATCCTATCCGACTTGAACGTTCCAGTCTGGGGCACGGAATTCACGCTGGCCTACGTCGAGGACAAACTGGACGAGCACGGATTGTTGGACAACGCAGACCTGCGCGAAATTCGTCCCGGCGAGCGCTTCAAGGTTGGACCATTCACAATCCATCCCATCCAGGTCACGCATAGCCTTGTGGATTGCGTCTCTCTGGCTATCCACACGCCACTCGGGGTCGTGATCCACACCGGGGATTTCAAAGTAGATCCCACTCCTACCGACAACCGCCTTTTCGATCTGCACGCATTTGCCGAATATGGCAAAGAGGGCGTTCTCGTTTTGCTGCAGGATTCGACCAACGTCGAGCGGCGTGGGTATACGCCAAGTGAGCGGGCCGTGCGGCGGAAGTTCGACGAAGTATTTGCGCGCACAGAACGGCGGCTCTTCATCTCTTGTTTCTCTTCGTCCATCCATCGCATCAAGCTGGCGGTCGAGCTTGCCTCGGAGCATGGGAGGAAGGTCGCTTTCGTTGGCCGGTCGATGATCAGTTCGTCAGAAATCGCCGAGGACCTCGGCTATCTCGATATTCCCGAAGGCTTGCTGATTCATCCAGGAGAAGTGAAGAACTTCCCTCCTCAAAAAGTATGCATGATGATCAGTGGGACGCAGGGCGAGCCGATGAGCGCACTGTCTCGTGCTGCAGTGGACAATCATAAGCACGCGAAGATCGAAAAAGGCGATACGGTAGTGCTCTCGTCGCGCATCATTCCTGGAAACGAGAAGGCAATCTATCGCATGATCGATCACTTGTTTCGGCGCGAGGCCCACGTCATTTATGAAGACGGATCAACGCCGCCGATCCATGTGAGTGGCCACGCTAGCCAGGAGGAACTGAAGCTCATCATCAATCTGGTCAAGCCGAAATACTTCATCCCAATTCACGGCGAATATCGCCAGCTCAAGCTGCACGCCGAACTGGCCGGTTCGATGCATGGGTCGGTGGGAAACGTGATGCTGATTGAAAGCGGCGACATTCTGGAACTCGATGAATTAGGCGCTCGCAAAACCGGTCGGGTCAATGTGGGGCGCATTTGCATCGATTCCGGCTCGCGCACAGATGTCGTCGAGGATCTGGTCATCAAAGATCGTAGGCATTTGAGCGAAGACGGGTTCGTGCTGCCGATCATCGCAATTAATAAGCTGACCGGCAAGGTCGAAATTTCGCCAGAGATTGTGACGCGCGGATTCTCCGGGGGCGAGAATGGATTCATGGAGGAAGTCCGCGAGGTTGTGGTGCAGACGCTGGCACAATCGAGCGAGGAAGAGCGCGCCGACTACGGCGTGATAAAGGAAAAAATTCGCGCGGACTTGAAACGCTTTATATCCAAACAGACGCAAAAACGGCCGCTGATCATGCCGGTGATACTGGAGATATAAATTGCAGGTTTCAACCACCAGGGAACACGAAACCAGCCCAGCCGCAGAACGACTCGTGTCCCTGGTCGATATTCGTGAAGCGCAGTCGCGCATCGCCGGCATCACCGTCCGCACGAAGCTGATTCCGCTTCAACACCAAGGTCGAACGCTGTACCTCAAGCCTGAAAATCAGCAACCCATTGGCGCGTTCAAACTTCGAGGAGCTTACAACAAGATTGCCTCGCTGACAGAAGAAGAACGCGCACGCGGGGTCATCACTTACTCCAGCGGCAATCACGCTCAAGGAGTCGCATACGCGGCACGGGCGCTGAACACCAAGGCAGTGATCGTCATGCCGCGTAATGCTCCGAAGATCAAGCTCGATGCCACCGCGGCACTGGGTGCGGAAATTGTTCTGGTTGGCCCCAGCGGAGTGGAGCGCCAGATCAAAGCTGAAGAACTTGCCGCAGAGCTCGGCTATGTAATCATTCCGCCTTACGAGGACGAGAAGATCATCGCAGGACAAGGAACCGCTGGGCTCGAGATCGTGGAGGATATCCCTGATGTCGACCTGGTCCTGGTCCCGATTGGCGGAGGCGGGCTGATCAGCGGCATCGCGACCGCAATCAAGTCTCTAAGACCCACAGCGAAGGTAATCGGAGTCGAGCCCGAAGTAGCTGGCGATGCGCAAGCCAGTTTCCGAGCCGGCCATATCGTGAAGTTTCCACCTGAAAAGGTACTCTCAACCATTGCCGACGGCTTACGCTCCCAATATGTTGGTACGTTGACCTTCGAGCATATTCGGCGCTATGTGGATGACGTTGTCACGGTGAGCGAAGATGAAATCATGCAGGCGGTGGGAATTCTTGCGGAAAATCCGCAAACGATTGCGGAACCCAGCGGCGCGGTTGCACCTGCGGCGTGGCTGTTCCACCCAAACTCCCTTCCGAAGGCGAACCAAGCGGTCGCGGTGATCAGTGGCGGGAATATCGATCCGGCGTTGCTGAAGCAAATTCGTGCAACTGAGTCGGGGTAAAAAAAAGCGCACTCGGGAAATGTTACTCGCGAGTGCGCACACTTGAATCAGGCATTGCGAATATCACTTGACTGTAATCGTCTCGACTACTTTTGCCGTGGCGCCTGTCGAATCCACTGCCTGCACCACAAAGCGCTCGTTACTTCCCACCGGAAGCGTGACATTCGAGTTGAGAGAGCCGCCGCTGACGTGGAACACTTCTTTATAGTTCACCCAAACCTGAATTTGAGAAATCGGTTTTGGTCCTGAAGCGCTTGCCGCAATGTGAACCGGATTTGTATTCGAAGAATTGTTCGTCGGACTGGTCACTTTCACGGTCAAACTGGACGCCCCCGAGGGAGTTCCCAAGAAACCGGGCCCTACGATTACCCGATTGTAGTTAATTGCAGTCGGGCAGAATCCTGTGGGGGGATTGAGAGTGTGGAGGGCCGGAAACTTCTCGCCACTCTCGGTCTCATTGCTCTCCACCGCGAATGAAATAACGCAAGTTGATGCAGCCTGGCCAACGATGTCACCGTGGCCGTTCGATCCTGAGACGACGTTGTCCAGCGAGAAGGGGTCTTCAAGGAAATCGAATTCGCCATTCACGTACCAGAACCCGCGCCAGAAGTCGCCGGTGAACACGCGCCCTGTGATCCAGCCAAGGTTATTGATGCCGGTGATCTCGGTGTCAACCGGCTCGCTCCCGGAATTCAGTTGAGGAGCATCGAGGGTTTTGAAACCGCCATTGGACAGGATGTATCCCTGGGAGTTGCCGTAGTCTCCGACGATGGTCCCAGAATTGTTGATGCCGACCGCTGCTGAAGCCCCCACTGCTCCCGGAAAATCGATCGTGGTAAAAGTGCCATTCTGCAGCTTAAATCCATGCACCTCGCTTGAAGAAAGCAGGTAGGCGCCGACGATGGCGCCGCCATCGTTAACCCCGCTCGGCATAGTTGACATGGCGCCGGGAAAGTCAATTTTGCTGAACGTACCGTTTTGCCATTTAAAACCGTGAGTCACGTTCGCCGCATCGAGGTAGGTACCGACCACCTCATTGTTGTTGTTGATCCAGGCTGGGCTGGTACTGCTCGCGCCGGGAAAATTGAGCGTCGCATAATTGTAAGTAGTGGTTTGGGCGGAGGCTCCGGCAACAAAGATCGCGCACAGCCCCAACGCAAGGGAGAAATCAGGCAGCTTCATGATGAGTCGCTCCTTGTGAACTGCAGTTGAATTAGAGATGCGGCAGCTATTCACAGCGATGTCCCTGGCACAGGTCCGAGTTGATCGGCGATTACCTAAGGCAGCTAAGGTGAATTGTCACCAAAGTCCGCGCCCAGCGCCTACTTTCGAGTGACCCGCTTTCCCCAACGAGTTGAAACACCGCGTTCCTGCTGGGGCGACCGTACGTCATTAACCGTACGTCACTAGATGAGAAGCATTAGTTGCTTTACGATATTGTTCTGAGATCCCGAATGAACATGCGATATATCACCCTCTGTTTGGTGCTCCTTGTACCGTCACTCACATTAGCTGAGGCGACACACGCGACCACGATTCGGGTGGCGCCCATTTATCTTTCGCCCGATACTTCTTCGAACAAACTTGCCGACGTCGATCGCGGCCGCGAGGTGATTTGGCTCGAGACCAGCGGCGAAAACTGGGTCCACGTCGAGGCAAACCTGACTGAGGAGCGCATAGTGACAGGATGGATGCAGAACAAAGGCCTGGTTCAGGCCTCCACCGCGAATGGAGACAAAATCATTTTTGGTGAGGCAGTCGACTCCGAAGACCAAGCCAGCCAGCGCAACGGACGCCGTCATGCCGCGCAGGATGCCATGCGGCTGTATGGGGAAGTGGCGGAACTATTCCCGCAATCTTCTTTAGCGGCCGAAGGGATGTATCGATCGGCTGACATCCGATGGCAGATCGAAAAAACTGACGTTATGTCCCTGCCGTCGGCGAAAGAGCAGGATGCATATCTTCGACGCGGGATGAATGAAGATTATTTCAAGAAAGTGATGAAGAAGTTTCCCGGGACCAAGTGGGCTTATCTTTCAGCATTTCACTTAATCGACAACAAATTGTGCGGAGACTGGCAGGGACAGTCGAAGTGTCCAACCAAGGAGGCGGAGATTTATGAGAAGTATGCTGCGGAATATCCGCAGTCGCCAGCCGTGGCTGAGGCGCTGTTTCAAGCTGGATATCGGTGGTCGGCGCTGATCGAGATATACAAGCAGGAAGACAATTTGAAAAAATCGGAAGAGGCAAAAGGCAAGGCAATCGCAACTTTGCAGCGCGCCATTTCACAAGGTCAAAACGATTGGGGCAGCCGCGCTCAGGTGCTGCTTTATAAGGTGCAGCAAGGCATTCCGATCTATGGGAACGGGGATTGACTAGTATAGACCTGCGGTATATACTAAAGCGGTGAAGAAGACAGCAAAGCTATTCCGCAACGGCCGCAGCCAGGCAGTCCGCCTGCCAAAAGAGTTCCGCTTTGAGGGTGACGCGGTACGCATTCGCAAGGTCCCTCAGGGGGTTTTACTCGAACCTTTAATTACTGACACAAAAAAGTGGTTCGAGATATTGGATAGTTTCGCTAGTGAGCCGTTCATGCCGGAAGGCAGGGAGCAGCCCGCGGCGCCAGAGCGCGAAACATTCGAATGAATTACTTGCTCGATACAAGCGCCTGTATCACGCTTATCAATGGGAGTTCCGATCCGTTACGCAAGCGATTCAGTCGGTCGGTGTCGGCAGGCGATCAACTTTTTGTTTCTTCAGTTGCAACGTTTGAGTTGTGGTACGGGATTTTTAAGAGTTCCCGTCCTCAATTCAATACCGAGCGCTTAGAAGCGTTCCTCGAAGGACCGATAGCTTTGCTCGCGTTTGACGAAGACGATGCCCGGGCTGCAGGATCCATACATGCCGCGCTCAAACAACGAGGGAAAACAATCGGCGGCTACGATGTTCTCCTAGCTGGGCAAGCAATCAATCGCAAGCTTACATTGGTAACCGCCAATACGTCGGAGTTTTCCAGGGTGACGGGACTTGTCTGGCAGGACTGGAGCAAAGGGGCATATGCGTGAAGCTGTAATTGTTTCTTCTGTCCGAACTCCGGTTGGCCGCGCATTTAAAGGCACACTGCGGGCCACGCGTCCTGACGAGCTGGGCGCAATTGCGATCAAAGTCGCGCTCGACCGCGTGCCGCAGCTCGATCCCAAAGAAATTGAAGACGTAATTCTCGGCTGCGCCATGCCTGAAGCGGAGCAAGGCATGAACGTGGCGCGGATCGCTTCGCTGCGAGCGGGGCTGCCGGTCGAAGTTTCAGCCGTAACCATTAATCGCTTCTGCGCCTCCGGACTGCAGGCGATCGCGATGGCGGCGGAGCGAATTATTTCAGGCGGGGCCGAGGTCATTGTCGCTGGCGGGACGGAATCGATGAGCATGATTCCAATGGGCGGGAACAAAATTTCCCCAAATCCGTGGCTGGTCGAAAATTATCCGGACGCGTACCTATCGATGGGGCTCACTGCGGAGCGGCTGGCGAACAAGATTCGAGAATTACGCGCGAGGCGGCTGACGAGTTCTCGTTGCGGAGTCATCAGAAAGCGATGGCGGCGATTCAGGCGGGCAAATTCGAGGACGAAACTGTGTCGGTTCCGGTGTGCTTTACCAGCAACAATGGACACGAAAGCGCATCAGGTTCGGCCATGAGCAATGACCATGTGGGGACGGGCGCCCACGCCCGTCCGGTGCGGGCCGGTGGCTCGCACAACACTATCCACAAGCAAGAACTATTATTCAAAATCGACGAAGGCCCGCGCGCCGATACTTCGCTCGAAGCTCTGGCCGCGCTCAAGCCCGCCTTCCATGTTAAAGGCACAGTGACTGCCGGCAATTCATCGCAGATGTCAGACGGCGCAGCAGCAACGATTGTCATGTCGGGGGAACGAGCGAGCGAGTTAGGACTCAAGCCGCTGGCACGTTTCGTTTCGTTTGCAACTGCCGGGTACAAGCCCGAAGAAATGGGGCTCGGCCCGGTATTTGCAATTCCTAAAGCGCTCAAGCTGGCTGGATTGAAGCTCTCGGATATCGACGTGATCGAAGTGAACGAAGCGTTCGCAGCGCAGTCGCTTGCGGTGATTCAGGAAGCTCGTCTCGATCCAGACCGCGTGAATCCTAACGGTGGCGCGATTGCTCTAGGCCATCCACTGGGATGCACGGGAGCTAAGCTGACCGCGACCATTATTCGCGAATTGAAACGCCGCAACGCACGTTATGGATTGGTGACGATGTGCGTCGGTGGCGGGATGGGCGCAGCGGGGATATTGGAGAATCTGAATTGAGGGAATTGACGCTAGACGGCTCGACGTGGAACACGCGCGATGACGTGTATGACGCGTTCTTCGCCGCAGTCGGCGCGCCGTCGTGGCACGGCAGAAATTTCGACGCCCTGAATGACAGCATCGCAACAGGCCAAATCAATCAGATCGAATTGCCCTACCGTCTTGTGATCAAGAACTATGACGCAATCGGTGCGGGGGCTAAGCAGATGGGATCGGATTTTGTCCATCTTATCAACGAAATCGCGGCTCGAGGCTTTCCGGTTGAAGTCCGTACTGAGACTTCTCTGTGATCCTCAGTGCGCTCTGTGGTTAATCGTCTCTCGCCAGGAGTAGAATATCCCGTTTTGCCCTTATGTCCCGCGCCCTCCAGTTCGAACTGCGGTTGGCTGAGCGCATGTCGCGGCTGGGCACGGAGACGGCGTTTGAAGTCCTGAACCGAGCGCGGGCGCTGGAGCGGCAGGGCAAAGAGGTCATCCATCTCGAAATCGGCGAGCCTGATTTCGAAACTCCTACAAACGTTATCAACGCCGGGGTTGACGCGCTTCAATCCGGGTGGACCCACTACGGACCATCCGCCGGGCTGCCCGAGCTGCGCGAGACCATTGCCAACGAAGTAAGCCGCACCCGAGGCGTTGAAGTCGCCCCCGAGGAAGTTGTCGTTGTACCCGGCGGCAAGCCGATCATCTTCTTCTCGATTCTGGCGCTGATTGATGAAGGTGACGAGGTCATCTATCCGAATCCTGGTTTCCCGATTTATGAATCGATGATCCGTTATGTTGGCGGCCGGGCCGTCCCAGTGCGGCTTTCAGAAGAACGGGATTTCGCGCTCGATGTCGACGAGCTTTCGCACCTGATCAGCGACCGCACCAAGCTCATCATTATTAATTCGCCGCACAATCCCACCGGCGGCGTACTCGGCAAGCACGATCTCGAGCAGATTGCCCAGGCCATAGGTGACCGAAATATTTTTGTGCTTTCTGACGAAATTTACAGCCGCCTGATTTTTGACGGCAAGCACCACTCGATAATGTCCGTGCCGGGATTCAAAGACCGCACTATTCTGCTCGATGGCTTCTCGAAAACTTATGCCATGACCGGCTGGCGCATGGGCTACGGCGTAATGCGAGCCGATCTTGCGGCGCAGGTTGCACGGCTGATGACGAATTCCAACTCCTGCACTGCAAGCTTCACGCAAGTCGCGGGGGTCGAAGCTTTGCAAGGAGATCAAAGTTCAGTCGAGCACATGCGAAGTGAATTCCAGCGACGCCGGGACGTATTCGTGAGGACGCTGAACCAGATTCGTGGATTCTCCTGCCGCATGCCAAAAGGCGCGTTTTACGTCTTCCCGAACATCACAGCAACGGGCTGGCAGTCAAAGCCTCTGGCGGACGCTCTGCTCGAAGAAGCCGGCGTCGCCTGCCTTTCGGGAACATCGTTCGGAGAATTTGGCGAAGGTTATCTCCGCTTCAGCATTGCGAATTCGATGGAGAATCTTAACCGGGCGCTGGAAAAGATTGAGCAGTGGGTGGGGAAGAATATCAACCACTAAGGGCACGAAGGCACACGAAGGAAGGCGCTATGCGATTTAGTTTTCCTTTGTGTAACTTTGTGTCCTTCGTGGTTAGTAAAAGGCAGCTTGAGGTGAGTGGCAAGGATGCCCGTAGCAAATCGACAAAGCATTAAGGCTCCGAGAGCAACACGTCCCAATATACCGGGGTATGGGCTACCTAAAGATAAGAAGGGCCTGTTGCCGTGGAGGTGGGCGGAAGATCGCTTGAAGAAAAGCCGTCAATTCTGGATTGCGACTACTCGCCCAGACGGCCAGCCGCACGTAATGATCGTGTGGGCGCTCTGGATGCACGGCCTGCTTTACTTCAGCACGGGAAAGGAATCGCGCAAGGCGAGGAACATAGCGCTGAATCCAAAATGCACCATGTGCACAGACAACGCTGCTGAAGGGGTGATTTTGGAAGGTGCGATCGAGACCGAGCGTGATGTTGAGCGCATACGCGAATTGATTGATCTGTACGAGAAGAAATACAAGTACAAGCTGGGCAAAATGGGCGAGAGAATGCTCGCGCTCGAAGACCCGGTGTTCTTTTTGCGTCCGAAAGTTGGGTTCGGACTCTGGGAGAAGAAGTTCGCCACGACTGCGACCAGATGGATATTCAACTGAGCTAAATCGCGAACAAAACAGGTTAACCACGAAGGGCACTAAGTCACACGAAGGAAGTCATAAAGAAGGACTGCGCGTCCGCCGCCACATAAGGCTGTAAGGAAAATCGAAAGAGAGCAAGAGTCCAATGCCTGAACGTTTTCGCGTCTTCGCTACCTGCGACATTGGCCCGGCACTCAATATTCTCCGCGAGCGTGGATACGATCTCGAAGTCTTTCCTGATCCCAAAGCTCCGCCCAAGAGTTTGGTTCTTGAAAAGGTGCGATCGGGAATTGACGGGCTGATCACCACTTTACGTGATCAAATCGACGCGGAAGTTTTCGAAGCCGGAAAAGGCAAATTGAAAGTTGTCGCTCAACTGGCGGTCGGATTCGACAATATCAACCGCGCCGACGCAAACCGCTACAAAGTTCCCTTCACTAATACCGCTGACGTTCTGACCGAAGCGACTGCTGAATTCGCGTTCTTTATGCTGGGCGCGGTTGCGCGAAAGCTATGGCCGGCGGAGCATCTCACGCGTGACAACCAGTGGGGATTCTGGCATCCGTTTCTTCCCTTCCTCGGCGATGAAGTCACGGGTAAGACGATCGCAATTATTGGGACGGGAAGAATCGGCCTGGCGATGATCAAGAAGTGCGCGGGATTCGATATGAACATTCTCTGCTTCGATCCGGCGTACCAGAATCATGAATACGTGAAGGCGATCCAGGAGACGATGGACCTGCGCCATGCTCGCGGCATTCAGAGAGAGAAGACCTGGATCAAATACGTCCCGTTGGAAGAAGCGTTAAGTGATGCCGATTTTGTCAGCGTGCATGTGCCACTCATTCGCGAGGGCGAGAGCGACACGCCTACTTATCACCTGTTCAACGAGAAAACTTTGCGCAAGATGAAGCCGAGCGCGTTTCTCGTGAATACCTCGCGCGGGCCGGTCGTGGATCAGAATGCTCTTGCGCGTGCGCTGAAGGAGAACTGGATTGCCGGCGCTGCGCTGGACGTATATGAGAAAGAGCCCCTGCCCGCGGACTCTCCGTTGCGCGATCCTGCAATCGAAGACCGCTGCCGGTTATTCCCTCACTTCGCCAGCGCGGCGAAAATCACGCGACTTTCATCCGATCCGAACAAAGGCATGGCGGGACGGTGCGTGCAAGGATTAATCGATGTGCTGGAGAAAAACTACGGCGGAGATATTAAGAAGATGCCGTATGTGGTGAACAAAGAAGCGTTCTAAGAGGCCGCTTTTCCAGGTTCGCGCGATCTGATCGGGAGGCTCCGGAATACATGAAGTCATCCCACGCTTCGCCAGAATCGGACGAAAGTGTCGAGGCAACTCGCGGGCGAGGACGCCCGCGCCACACAATCCTATTCAGGCACGCTTTGCTCTTCGCTGTGGGCGCGGATGACACGATCGACAGAATACGGCGCGCGCCGCGCGGGTTCGTGGTAGTGGCGGACTTGTAGCTCGCCGAGAAGCCCAATCGCCAGCAGGTTGAGACCCGCCAGTAGTAGAACAGCCGCAAAAATCATCAGCGGCCCATGCGCGGCCATGATTGAGGTGTGCCGCCAGAACTTCTCCACAGACAGCCAGAAAGTAATCCCCACTCCCGCCATGATGCCAAACATCCCCACGGTGCCAAAGAAATGCAGCGGGCGGCCGAGATACTTCAGCAGGAAACGAATCGTGATCAGATCGAAGAAGACGCGAAAGGTGCGGGAGATGCCGTAGTGCGAAACTCCACGCTCGCGGTTCACGTTACGAATGGGAACTTCGCAGATGGAAGCACCATGCCACGAAGCCAGCGCCGGAATGAAGCGGTGCAGTTCGCCGTACAGCGGCACCTGCTCAAGAATCTCGCGACGATACGCTTTGAACGTGGTGCCGAAGTCGTGAATATCGACACCGCTAAGTTTCGCCATCAGCCAGTTGGCGCAGCGCGAGGGAAAACGACGCAGCCAGAAGTTGTCAATGCGCACCTTGCGCCAACCGCTGACAATGTCAAAGCCCTCGGAAATCTTCTCCAGAAATATGGGAATGTCGGCGGGATCGTGCTGCAGGTCGCCGTCCATGGCGATGATGTATTCGCCGCGAGCATGATCGAATCCCGCAGCCAAGGCCGAAGTCTGTCCAAAATTTCTCCGCAGGCGAACCACCGTGACGCGGCTGTCCACACCGGCGATCTGACGCAGTAAGTGAAACGTCTCGTCGGACGAGCCGTCATCCACTAGCACTATCTCAAAGCTCTCGCCGTTGGTCTCCATGACTGCTTTCAGGCGGTCGTAGAGATCGGTGACGTTCTCCTCTTCGTTGTGCAGGGGTATAACGATTGAATACTTGGGCATGCTTGTGCTGGCTCTGGATTACATCCCTGAGTTTATCAGATGCACAACTCACTTAATCGGCGACAAATTTCAAGGTTCCCTTGTAGCTACATCGCCGGCCCCGGCGGATACGCAGGCAAGGGCGGCGGCGGCGGCGGCAATGTCTTCGGATTGTCCTGTATCGACTTCATGACCACTTCAATAGCCTTTTCGAGCTGCGGATCTTTCCCGCTGACCACCTGCTCCGGCCGGTTCTCGACGACGATATCGGGCTGGACGCCGTGGTTCTCGATGAGCCATTTGCTATCGAGCCCATACATCGCGAACTCAGGCCTGGTGATATAGCCGCCATCCATCAGCGGAATGTCGCCACGAATGCCGCGCACGCCGCCCCAAGTGCGTTCGCCGATGAGTGGCCCCAGCTTGTAATACTTAAATAGATAGCTGAAGATGTCGCCGTCAGAGGCCGCGTAGTGATTGGTAATGCATGCCATCGATCCGACAAAAACGTTCGGCGGATCCGGTCCGGGATTCCAGTTGCGCGCACTACCCATACTGGAAAGAATGCGCCGCAGACGCTCAAAAACGAGTTGCGCGACGAAGCCACCACCGTTGTAGCGAACGTCAATGATCATCCCCTGCTTACGGATCTGCGGAAAGTACTGCTTCACAAATTCATTTAATCCGGCGTCACCCATATCAGGCAGGTAAATGTAGCCAACCTTCCCGCCCGTGGCCTCGTCGACCTTCTTGCGATTGGTGGTGATCATGTTCAGTTCGCGCAAGTTGAACTCGTCGTTAATCGGCTTGACCTGAACGTTGTGCGCTCCGTCTTCAGAAGCTTTCGAATTGACCGTGAGGGTGACAACATCGTTAGCGGTGTTCACCAACAGTTCGTATGGGCTCTGCGGGGATTTCAATGAGCGCCCGTTCACGGCGAGCAGGTAGTCTCCCTCTTTTACATTGATCCCTGGCTCAGTAAGAGGTGAGCGCAGCGCCGAATCCCAATTTTCTCCAGCATAGATTTTTTTAAATCGGTAAAGACCGCTGGATTGATCGATACCAAAGTCCACTCCGAGCAGGCCCACATTGACGGCGTGCAGATCGGGATAGTCGCCGCCGCCAACGTAAGTGTGGGAGTTCGAAAGCTCGCCAATCAAATTGCCGAGAATGTAAGTCAGCGAGTAACGATCAGCGGCATGAGGCAGCAGTTGCGCGTAGTGTTCCCGCATCTTGTCCCAGTCGACGCCATTCATTTGGGCTTCATGAAAGTAATCGCGTTCCTGTCGCCAGACTTCGTTGAATATGTTTTTCCACTCCTGCGGCGGATCGATTTGGGCGCGCATTCCGCTTAAGCTGAGCGCGCCGTCTCCAACTTTCTTCGGATCGCCGGCGGGCTTCGCGTCAATGATGCCGTAGGTGTGGGTTGTATTTGGCGCACCGTCGGCGGCTTCATAAAGAAGCTTCGAACCGTCGAAAGACAGCGCGAAGCGCTCAACATTCTCGATCAAAGATTTCTCTTTGCGCTCTTTCATGTCGTAAGCATGTACCGCGGAGCCTTCGCCGGCGATTGGTCCGGACAATCCCTGAATGGGCGCGGTAGAGTAATAAACGTAGCCTTTGGCTACAGCGAGCGCCCGCACAACCGCGGGTTCCGTGCCCAAGGCAACCACGCGATCCTGAATGCCGTCGAGATCAATCTTCACCTCGACCGGCTTTTCTTTTTCCTTTTTGTCCTTGTCCTTGTCCTGGTCGGAGTCGTTGTTCTTCCCTTCGTTCTTTTTTGCGCTCTTGGCTTTGGGATCGGTCGCCGCCTCTTGCGCTACTGCCATTGGCGCAGGCTCGGCCTTTTTCACCTCGGTCTCATCGCTCTGCACGCCAAACGGTGACGGCTCGTCTTTTTTAAGCGTCACCACGTACACACGTGTGGTTTTAGGATTCGCAAATTCGAAATCGACGTTTCCCAGCACCTCGTTGAAGTCACGATCCGATAAGTAGTAGAGGTACTTCCCTTCCGGGTCGAACACCGGGTCGTAACTGTTGTTCATGCTGGATGTGGCCGCGGTCGATTTATTATCAGAAAGCGAATTGAGGTAGACCACGGCGTAGTTGTTCTCGCCTTGCTTGTCGTAGGCCAGCCATCGGCTGTCGGGAGACCAGGAATAGTTCGTGATTTCGGCGTAATTTCCGTGGTCGACCTTCACCGGCTTCTTGTCCTTGATATCAGTCCACCAGAGATTTATGTCCTTATCGGCCCATGCAATTTTCTTGCTGTCAGGCGACCAGGCAGGTGCAAACTTGAATCCTTTATATCCGGAAGTGATCTGCTGTTCTTTGCCGAGGCCGTCCTGCGGAGCGATATAGATTTCGTCTTCGCCGGTGCGGTCCGAGATGTACGCGATCCAGCGCCCATCAGGAGACCACGAGACTTTTTGCTCACGAATGCCAGGAGTGCGGGTCAGGTCACGAATGCTGCCTTCTTTTGCAGGTACAGTGAATACGTCGCCGCGTGCGGCAAAGACCGCGCGTTTGCCATCAGGAGCAATGTCGAAGTCGGTGACCAGCTTGCCCACGTTGTCCCAACGCTTCATCACCTGAGCACGATCAGCGGGTAGCGAGATGGTAAGCTTTTTCGGTTGTTTTGATTGGAAATCGAAGGTGTAGAGATAGCCCGCGTTCTCAAAGATGATCGCGTCCGGCCCCAGGCTCGGCCACATTACGTCCCAGTCGGTGAAATGCGTGAGCTGCTCGACCTGCTTCGAATTCAAATCGTAGCCGTAAAGGTTCAGGTGATGCTCAGGCCCTCGGTCTGAACTGAAATAAATCGTTCCTTCGTGCCACATCGGAAATGTGTCGGTCCACTCGGTGTGAGGAATATCAGAGCTGGTGTTGTTTTTGAGATCGTAGATGGTAATGGATTGAGCGAGCCCGCCGGTATAGCGCTTCCACTGGCGAAAGTTGCGAAAGATCATGTTGTAGGCGATTTTTGTTCCGTCAGGCGAGTACGAGAGTAGCCCGCCCTGGTCCATGGGGAAGGGCTCGGGCAGGCCACCATCGACGCTGACGCTAAATGGCCGCTTTACCCAACCGTTCTCGGCGGTACTCCGCGAGAGAAAAACAATCCGCTTGCTGTCGGGAGTCCAGGTGACGACCTCATCGTGAATTCCCATACGGTCGCTCAACGGGTGAGCGCTGCCTTGATAGAACGTCAGTTGCTTTGGCTGGCCGCCCTCGGCAGGCATTACGTACACATTGAAGTTGCCATCGTACTGTCCGGTAAAGGCGATCCACTTTCCATCGGGAGAGAATTTGGGAAAGAGCTCCCGGCCGGGATGCTCGGTGACACGACGCGCCACTCCACCGGAAGTCGACGCCAGCCAGATATCACCCCCGTAGACGAAGGCAATCTTGTCCTGGTGCACGTCGGGAAACAGCATTAAGCGGCCTTCCTGGGCCTCCTGAGCGAAAGCGGCACATGAGTACACGATTGCGAGAAGGAAAAGACATTTCTTCCAGGTGATCATTTAGTTAGTGCTCCTCAGTGCGAGATTCCTATAGGACAGTAGAGTGCGCCCGGTGGATTGACACAAACGTGCGATTTTAGCAGTTTCATCGGTCACCATCCCCGGAAGTTTGCAAAACTTTACAAGGATGGCCCGGTACGCGAGATCGCCGGCTTGAGAAAGAGGTGGGGATTCAGACAACCGCCACCCCTTGAAGCCCTATAATTCCGTGCTGCAGTTAACCGCGAGTTAAAGGGGGATGACTTGGCCGACAGGACAATTTCGGAATTCAACACAAACAATTTCTCACGCCGTAAGCTTTTGCGAAGCGGTTTGATCGGAGCGGCGGGCGTGTCCGTGAGTCCGGCGCTTTCTGGCGCACGAGCGTTCGCCGACGCGAAGCCTGCCGCAGCATCGGTCAAAGCATTCGAGTTTGATGAGGCCACAATCTCCGACCTGCAGGCGCGAATGAAATCCGGCGAAATATCTGCTCGCTCGTTGACGCAGGGATATCTGGATCGCATCAACGAAGTCGATAAGAGCGGCCCAGCCATCAACAGCGTGATCGAGATAAATCCTGACGCACTGTCGATCGCTGAAGCTCTCGATCGCGAACGCAAGGAAAAAGGTGCACGCGGGCCCATGCACGGCATTCCCGTGCTGATCAAGGACAACATCGATACTGCGGACCGAATGCTGACGACAGCGGGTTCACTGGCGCTGGTCGGTTCAAAGCCGGCGCAAGATTCGGGTGTAGCAAAAAAGCTTCGAGACGCGGGCGCGGTGATTCTGGGCAAAACTAATCTCAGCGAGTGGGCCAACATTCGATCAAGTCACTCTACGAGTGGTTGGAGCGGCCGTGGCGGGCTCACCAGGAATCCATATGCCCTGCACCGTAATCCGTGCGGATCGAGTTCCGGTTCGGGCGCGGCGACTTCTGCAAATTTGTGTGCTGCTGCCGTTGGTACGGAGACGGATGGTTCTGTCGTATGCCCATCATCGGCGAACGGAATCGTAGGAATTAAACCGACGGTCGGACTGGTCAGCCGCGCCGGGGTCATTCCCATCTCGCACAGCCAAGATACGCCCGGGCCAATGGCACGCACAGTACGTGATGCCGCGATCCTGCTGGGAGCATTGGCTGGTTCCGATCCACGCGATGCTGCGACAGCGGATGCATCCACGAAAATGCAGAAGGACTACACGCGGTTTCTTGATCCCAACGGATTGCGTGGTGCCCGGATTGGCGTTGCCCGGAAATATTTCGGTTTCAACGACGCGGTGGATGCGCTGATGAATGACTTGATCCGCGAGATGAAGACTGCAGGCGCCGTAATCGTCGACCCTGCAGACTTGGAATCACACGGAAAGTTCGATGAAACAGAACTGCTGGTCTTGATGTACGAGTTAAAAGCTGATCTGAATGCCTATTTGTCGGAGCGGCCGGGAAAACAGGTCCGCACGTTGGCCGATGTGATCGCCTTCAACCGGGATAACAAAGACCGCGAAATGCCCTACTTTGGCCAGGATCTATTTTTGAAAGCACAGGAGAAGGGTCCATTAACCGACAAAGAATACATTGCTGCGCTGGCCGCGAATCACATTCTTTCCCGCGAACACGGAATCGACGGCGTGATGGACAAATTTCATCTGGATGCGCTGTTCGCTCCCACCGGTGGCCCGGCATGGCTGACGGACCTGGCGAATGGTGATCATGCGGTTGGAGGCAGCTCGAATGCAGCCGCGGTTGCGGGATATCCCAATATCAATGTGCCGGCCGGATTGTTGTTCGGGCTCCCAGTTGGAATTTCTTTCTTCGGCCGCGCCTGGAGTGAACCCACGCTGCTGAAAATTGCATACGGCTTCGAACAATTGATCAACGCCAGAAAACCGCCGCAGTTCTTGGAAGAGATCAAGATTTAGATCTGCGTCGAGACACAAAGGACAAATGGAAGAACAGGCGAGAGACTTCCTCTACTTGTAAGTTTCACTCGTAACGCAAGGCCTCGATGGGATCGAGATTGGCGGCGCGAAGCGCCGGCAGCATGCCACTGATGATCCCGACGACCGCGAGAATCGTGGTCGAGATCAGCAGCACCTGCGGCGCGACAATCAAGCGAATGTCACCAGCTTCGGCGTGTTTTGCGAGCGCGCTGTAAAGAGTCAGCCGTCCGACAGAGATCGACACAATGTAAGACAGTAGAATCCCGCACAGGCCCCCAACGGCGGTAATCACCATCGCCTCGGCAAGGAACTGAAACAGTATGTCTTTCTTGCGGGCGCCCAACGCCTTCTCTACGCCTATTTCGCGCGTACGCTGAGTGACCGAGACCAGCATCATGTTCATCAGCCCGACTCCGCCGATGCCCAACGTGATAGTGCCGATGAACGCCAGCAACACTTTCAGCGCGATGGTGATGATGCTGAACTGCTCAAGCTGCTTCTGAGCGTCGAAGACAAAAATTGCCCGTTCGTCTGTAGGCTTAAAACCATGCTGCAAGGCAAGGGCTTCACGTATGCTCCGGGTCATCTTATCGTGGTCGAGGCCGAGTGAATCCAGCCACATTCCGCTCAGATAATGGTTGTCACGCAAGACGTCCATGGTGTTGTAGGGTCCGTAGACAACCCGATTGTCGTTGTTATCAGCTTCCTGCATGCGGGCTTTGAGCACGCCTACGACCTGAAAGGTCACGCCATTAATGCGGATCGATTCCCCAATGGCATCGATCCCAGAGAACAATTTTTCCTTCGCTTCGGAACCGAGAACGACGTTGTAGGCATGACTCGAATTGTCGGCCTCATCAAGCCAGCGGCCTTGATCGACGTTGAGCGCCCATATGTCGCCAATCGCTGGATCAGCTCCTGTAATTCCGAAGTTAAAGGTGCGAGAACCGTTCTGCACCGTCGCGCTCTCGACGTGGGCAACGCGTGAGATGTGCCGGGCCAGTGGTACAACATTGCGAAGCACATCAATATCGTCATTGGTGAAGCGGATGGCAGTTCCGGCTTTGGTGCCGCCCGCCTGTTGAGAAGTTCTGCCCGGATAAATTCCCACTGCGGTTGCGCCAAATGAATCCCAAATATTGTGAATGGCACGGCCGAAGCCCTCTCCGTAGGCGAGCAAAAGTACCACTGTCGCGATGCCCCACGCCATGCCGAGCATGGTGAGCACGGTCTTGCGCAGGTCATGGCGCATGGCGCCGTAAGCTTCAATGAAAGTGTCGCGGCTCATGAATTTCTTTCTACTCTCTTCGGAGAGCCTCAACCGGCTCGAGCAAAGCTGCTTTGCGCGCCGGATAAAGACCGGCAACAACTCCGGCAAATGCCAATGAAATAATTGCGAGCATCGCTGTCGAAGGCACCAGTCGCGGAGTATCGAAGCCCGGCGGCTGGGGTAACATTCCCAGCAACGCCATAAATCCCGCTGCACAACCCATGCCAACCGTACCGCTCATCACAGTAAGAAACGCACCTTCGGCAAAAAACTGAATCATGATGCTGCGCCTGGTAGCGCCGAGCGCCTTGCGCAGGCCAATTTCGCGGGTGCGATCGGCGACCGCAACCAGCATGATATTTATAATACCGATGGCGCCCAACCCCAGCGTGACCAAGCCCACGCTGCCCAGAAACACGTTCATGGCATCAAAAATTTTCCCAATCGAGTCAACGGTGCGAATTGTGTCCCATTCGTCGTAAGCATCCGGATTTCTGTAATCGAAGCCGTGATTTCTGGCGATGATTTTATGCACTTCTTGTTTGGCGGTTTCGTGCAGCTCGCGCGTCTTTGGCTGATAGTTGAGAAATGAAATCGCATCATCCACCTCGCCGACGTTGCGCGGAGGAAAGTTCTCGCGCATCTGAGAGAACGGAATGAAGATTTGCAGATTACGGGTGTTGTTTTCGCCGTGTCCTACCCGCTGAAGGGTGCCAATCACCTGAAAACGAATTCCGTTCAGCAGGATGGTTGATCCTATAGCCGGCCATCCGGGAAAAAGCACGCGGCGGGCCTCGTCTCCGATAACCACGACCGCGCGTTTCTGCGAAACATCGAGATCATTGAGCCAGCGGCCTTCGGCGAGCGGAAGGTACCGAATCTTATTGAAGTAGGCCGGAACCCCTAACAATTGTCCGCTGCTCTGGAAATAATCGCTTAGGGCACGAACGTCGTTGCGCGAAATCACCGGAGCAACCACCTTTATGTCCGGGCACTCGGCGGCTACGTCTTTGTAGTCGCGGTATGTCAAGTAATACTGACGGAGGCTGGTAAAGCTGCCATTCATGGCTGGAGCGCGGCCGCCCCAGATGAACATGACATTTTCACCAAGCTCGTCAAACTGCTTCCGGTTACCAGAGCGGAACCCCTCACCCAGGCCGACCAGAAGCAGCAGCGATCCCACGCCCCAGGCGATGCCGAACATGGTCAAAAACGAACGCAGCTTATGCGCCCAAAGCGTGCGCAGGGTTTGCCCAAAGATTTCGAGAAGAAGACGCATGAGAGATACGTCCCACGAAGACACGCGGGGTGTAATCTAATGATACGTGAGAACGACGGCAGAAGTTCGTAAGCAGAACGAATGCTGACGCGCTGCCGCAGCGTAGGGACCCTGCGCAACGGCAGCGATCAGATACCCCAACCTATCCGTTGTCAGAGCTTACTGAACGGCAAACGTGAACGATGCCGTGTGCGACACCGCTCCATCACTGGTCGCGGCAGTAATAACAATGGGATAGTTGCCGGTTGGCGTACCCGGGCTTCCCCCGCCACCGCCTCCACCTGGACTTCCACCTCCGCAACCTGTGCCTGTCATTGCGATGACGACAAACACCAGGCATGAAAGTGCCAATGACCGGGTGCGGCGGATTGGCACATTCAGCAGCAGAACTCCGGCAAAGATAAATGCACTTGCCTCGAATCCGAAACCGCGCGACGCGGCAGTTGGTGCTGCGATAGAGATTGTGACGACTGTACTGCCGTTACCCGTCACAGAAGGGGGACTGAAGGTGCACTTGCTGAATTGTGGCAGGCCGGAACATGACGCATTGGAGAAATTTATTGTGCTGTTATATCCCGCCTGCCCTGTAATCGTCAGTGAGTTGGTTCCACTGTCCCCGGTATGCGTGACAGTGACAGTCGCATTCTGTGCCGAAAAGGCAAAGTCGGCATCCAGCGTTACCGTTGTAGCAGCGCTGGTGGAAGACACATAATTAGAGTCTCCGACGTAGGTCGCCGTAATACTGTCTTGCCCCGCCGGAAGCGCGCTTGTGGTGAAAAAAGCAGTCGAACCTGCCCCGTTCTGGATGATGCCGTTTGATCCCAGGGGCCCATTGCCGAGCACCGTGTTGCCAGAGAAGAAATTGACCTGTCCGCTGGGCGAATTTCCAAACCCAGGCGAACTCACAATCGCTGTGAATGTAACATTGCTGCCCGCAACTGCCTTAGACGGTGCGACAGAAAGTGTGGTCGACGTGGTCGCCTTACTAATATTGAAGTTCACCGTCGAGGAGGAACTTGGATTGAAACTGTTATCCCCGGGGTATTTCGCCTGCAACGAGTGACCACCCGCGTTGAAGGTAAATACGCCCTGGGCTGTGACCGCATTGCCGGCGATATTAAGTGACAACCCACTAAAAAGATTTCCGTTGTCCATGACGTTGACCTGGCCCGTTGGGACACCGAAACCGGAGCTAGGGGTTACATCCGCGCTCAGAAATACAAAACTGCCGTAAGGACCACCTGCGAATGGTATCGGGTTCCCCGAGGAATCGGCCGTAACAGCGGACAACGACGTACTGCTGGTTTCGGGAGAGATGCTCACGGTAATTGGGTTTGACGGCAGGCTTGGGGCAAACGTGGTGTCACCAGCATATTGCGCGGTCAAAGCGTAACTCCCGCCAGGCAAATCATGGACTGGAGCAGAAACAGACCCATTCGAGAGCGTGAGAAATCCGACGCCCAGGTTGTTGCTGGTCAGAAGAGATACGTCGCCAGTAGGCGTGCCACTGCCGCTATTTGGGGCCACAGAGACACCCAGGTTGACCGTCGAACCATGAGTCGCGGTTATTGTGCCGGGGGTCAGAGTTGTCGTGGTTGCTCGGAAATTTATGTTGGTCCACTGATCCACAAGGCTGTTTGCGTCCACCGATCCGAGGCCGGTAGCCAAGTCGTATCCCGGTCCTGCCAAGAAACCGGAAACTCCAGGAACTGAGTTGTTCCCGGAGGTAACGTCATTGAACACACACGATGATGGCGGCGACGTGCTCGTTTTCGAGGCGTTGCATTGAGAAAGTATCGAATTCTGCGCGGCAGCCAACCGGTAGAGAACATAGTTCGCTTGGCCTTGCGGCCCGTGCGCCTGGTTAACCAGCGCCATGATCCCAGCGAATGATGGCGAGGATGCCGATGTCCCACCTATAAGAAAGAGAGAGATAAATCCCTGTCCGTTCGGAATGCAAGAACCTTCCAGACACAGTATGTATGGATCGTGTCCGCCAGAGGCAGTCAGGGCAACATCCGGCTGGTCGCGCGCTCCATCGTTTGGAATTCCTGTCACCCCGAATTGCCAGGTGGGTTTGGGCTTGTAAACCCGGCTGACTCCACCACCAGTGGAAAACAGATTGGGGAACTGGCAGCTCAAGCAGCTCTCATTCCAAGCGTTCTCGGGAATGTACGAGAGTGCGGACCCACCATTTTGTGCATTTTGGCCGCTCCAGTACTTATTAGGAGTACCGCCTTCGTTAAACTGTGTTCCTCCAACTACAACATTGAAGGGAGTGCCCAAGATGTCGGCAGATAAACCATGCGTCGCAGGGGCCCTGTTGGGGTTGTCACATCCCGCGGCTCCTGAGTCCCCGGAAGAAACCATATAGCTGATGCCCTGCGCCGCTCCCTGTTCTGCGACCGTGGAGATAGCTTGTGCTTCCGCTTGAGTCGCAAAAGCGTCGCAAGAACCGAAGCTCTCCGTCATCACTGGCGCAACATTGTTGTCGATGATGTACAAGGCGGAAAGATCAACGCCATCTGTTGTAAGGGTCGAGGAGGATACTACAAACTTCACGGTCGCCGCGGGTGCAATTGCGCTTGACCAGGTCGCATCCAAGGTCGCCTCGGCTTCTTCGCCGCCACCCAAATCGCCTGGATCTTCGCCGTCAAGGACGATCTGAACGCCGCCGCAACAAAGCGGATCGAAAACCTCCTCGAAATTAAAGACGTCTTGTCCCCCTGCAAAAAGATTGCTTCGGGCGACAACCGCAATGGTTACGCCTTGTCCGAAAACCTGCGTTTGGTAGAGCGGATTAATGTTGTAAATCGTCGCGTAGTCGGCAGGGGAGAGCGCATGAATCGTTCCGTTCGAGCCGGTTAACGTTGTGTTCGGCCGTTTGCCTGGAGTGTACTGCGTGATTAATCTCTCCGGTGAAATTTGAATGTTGGGCTTTTTCCGAAAATCGTGGAGCGTCCACACTCCCGCCACCGCCGGCGCGAACGCAGCCGGAATTTGCGGGTCGGTGGCATTGGCCCAATGCTCTTCGCCGTTCACCAGATACTTGTGCATCTGCGTGTGCAGGGCTTCTTCTACTTGCGACTCGACTCCCGTGAACTCGATGATCGTTTTCCCGTGGGTCACGCGATTCACTTGCAGGCCGTGCCCTTGCAGCCATCCGGTGACGGCCTGAATGTCCTGATCGGCCGCGCCAAACTGTGCACCGAATTCGTCAGGCGTGAGCCACTTGTGGTAATTGGGAGAAGCCTTGTCCTGCTGGTCATCGAGCAGTTTGCGCAATGCGCCTTCCTGCTCAGGACCGCGCTTCAATACAAGCAGCATTCTTCGCAACGGCAGATCAGAGGGGGCGGTTCCAACGTCGAACTGCGGTCGCGCTAAAGGATGCGTGCTCCCTTTGAAGGTGACGAGTTGGTTGTCATCAACTGCTTCCGTGATTAACGGCCGTTGTGGAACACGCTGTCCTTGAGCTGAGACGGCGAAGACGAGAGCAAGAAGAGTCAAGACAAAGAGAACCCTAGGATGGATCGCCATCAGTGACACCCCTGGCTTGAAGCCACCGGCTACTTTTTCCACAACAGTTATGAATCGGTTAAGCGCAGAGTCGGCGGAGGGGAAGGTCCAGCAACTCTGGATGCCAGAAATATTGCTCCTTGTTTGAGGATGAGTCAATAGGGACAGCAAGAATTTACAAATGCCGCTCTGGCTAAGAGCTTCACCGAGCCTGATGCAAGGGCGGTTCTTTTGGAGGTGCGGAATGGGCCCGGGCGAATCCGAAGTAAACTAACGCCGCAATCATGATGGCAAGAGCGGCTATGATCGCGACCGGCGTGCAGCGTCCCCGAACGAGCATGGAGCTTGGATGCTAAAAGCAGCGAGGGGCGCATTCACAACAAACGCTTTCCCTTAAGTCGTTTAGAGGTGGAGGCCCCGTCCGGACTCGAACCGGAACCGCTGGTTTAGGAAACCAGAGCTCTGTCCTGTTGAGCTACGGGGCCGCATTTTGAGTCTACCAGTTGCACTGAAAGTGCTGCTTCACCCGTGACACGCAACTCCTACCTGCTAAAGAGCTCGAACTCCACTCGCACTTCGTCCTTCACTTTGATCGAGCCACCGGCAATACTGACGGGTTTAATCGCAAAGTCCGTTTGTCGAAACTGCGCCGTGCCAATGTAATGGCCGTCGCGGCCTTCGACTTCTGTTTTCACCGGATGAGTCTGACCGTGCAGAGTGAGATCGCCGCTGACCGTCCACTTCCCTTCTCCGCGCTTTTCCACTGATGTGGAGCGAAAGCGAATCTCGGTAAACTTTTCGCTATCGAGCACGCTCGGGCCGAGCATTGTGCCTTGGATTTCGGCGCGGTCACTGTCTGAAATCTTAGGATCAAGCACCCGCAACGTGCGCGCATCAACTGTGAATTCCACTGAGCTCTTCGCCCCGTCAATGAAACCCTTCTGTATTGGGGCGCGAATTTCATGGTCGTGAGCGAATGCGGAGAATAGTCCAGTCTTATAGACCCGCACGGTCAACACGGAACGAGCCGTATCTATCTCTCCTGCTGGGCCGGAGTTCGATTGTGCCGCACCCAATAAAGCGAAGATCGACAGGAAAGCAATTGAGTAGACCGCGTGTTTCATAACCATGGCAACCATTCTATTCAACAGGTCGCCCTGCGGCAGCAACATGCCGGCCGACGCCTGCATATCAATAGAACACGAATTGATGCCAATCCCTTCCATTCGAGCACGAATAAAAAAACTTTTACAATTTCAAGACATCTTGGATTTGTTAGCCCTGAGTTTTAAGTAAGCAGTGCGATCGAGGTGGGATTGCGGCTGATTTCGATTGAGGGAATGATGCAGTCTGAAGACAAAGTCTTAAGACGTAGAGCAGTGCACGCGACGCTCGATCGCGCTCACTGCTAGGTCTGGAATTCAGTTCTCACTTGTCTGCGGGACCTCTGGCTTCGACACTTTTGGGGCTTTGGGCATGGGCGGAACCGGCGGAGCCGGTGGAACCGGAACGATGCTGCCCGCGCGGATCTCGATCGTGCCATGCTCGTTGTTGAGCACCATGCGTGGTCCGCCACCGTTAACTGACCCATTTGCAGTCGAGCGCTGGTCGCCGTTTTCGATTTTCAATGAATTGAAATCAGTGTGGATTTCTCCATCGCGGGCCTGCGCATCCAGCTGAAATCCGGCCTTCTCCGGAACGAAAATTCGAATATCGCCCTTTTTGTTGCTCACTTCCAGGCTGCCCAGCTTATTGATATGAATTTCCACCGCGCCGTTTTCGTCTACCAGATGAACATCGCTGGAGACGCCGCTCAGCATGATGTCTTTCGAGCGCGTGCGCAAGCGCAACGGCCCGCTAACGCTGCTGGCCTCGAGATCACCCGAGTCGAGGTTTAAATAGCCGTCCAGTTTGGTGAAATCCATATCGGTACGGCTGCTCTTGAAATTAACGGGCTTGGCAATCCGCGAGAGTTTCACGCTCTCCATGAAGTCGCCGTCGAGGCGAACTGTGCCTCTGACGTCTTCGAGAGACACATCGTTTGCGCGACCTTGAATGCTGACATCGGAACTGACCTGCGAAATCCGGGCGGAACTTTTGTCCAGATTCAGGCTCACTTGCCCGTTCACGTCGGTCACAGAAACATCTCCGTCCTGGCTGGTCACGTTGGCAGTGCCATCGCGCCCCATGATGCTGATGTCGCCATGATGTGTCGAAACCACCACCGACGCTTTTCGCGGAAGAGAAACATCGAGGTCGCTGCTGACCCAGTGGTCGCCAGCGCCAGCTGTATTGGCGTCAAGGGTTAGGACCTGGCCGGTGACGCTGATCTTCGGCTGCGTCGATTTGTTCCAGCTGTCAGCTTGCTCCTGGCGGTCGGCGCGAATGCGTTTATGGACAGTGACATGAATCTGATTGTCTTCCGACGAGACAATGTTGATGGCTCCATGTTCGCTGCTCACGTGTAATTTAGCGTCTGCCGGGAAGGACTGCTGCAGTTCATCCGTGAAGGCGTAACTATGCCCACACCAGGGAAGGTCCTCGGCGTCTGATCCTTCGCACCAGCCCTGAATATTCCAGTTGTGGTTGTAAAACTCGCGACTCGCAAGGCCCGCCACCACCAGGAAAATGATCAGCAAAACTCCGCCTGCTCCGATTCCGCGAGGACGAACTCCTGACGCGTTTGCATGCTGGTACTCTATGAGTTTGATGACTCCCCACACGATCAACAGAAGAGGCCAGTAATGGGAGAACCATTTACCCCAGTCGTAGAACGGCAGGATGCCGAAGGTGTAGTGCAAAAGGAAAAACACCCCAATCAGGATCAGAACGACCGGTCCTGCAAGCGAGCGCGGTTGCCGCGGCGGTCTCATGGGAGGCATTGGAGGCGGAGCTTGCACTGTGCTAGCCATTTTTCACCTCGCTATTCACCTGAGCAGGAGGCTGCTCAGGAGAGTATGTCCCGCTTGGAGCTGCTGGCGGCGGAGCCGCCGGCGGCCCGCCGAAATATCCGCGTTCCATCAGCTTGATCACACCAATCACCAGCAGAATCACTGGCCAGGTGCGGTCCCAGCCCGGGCCGTGCAGATTCTCGAGCAACGACAGCACTCCAATTGTGACCAAAATTGCAGGGCCAATGATGCTACGGTGTGGGGCGTTCGGACACATGCGCCGCTTTGCAAATAACCACACTCCGATCGCGATCAGGAAAACCGGCCAGATCCGGTCCACTTCCAGGAACCAGACTCCCAGATTGTGAAGTAGGAAGAGCACACCCAAACCAATCAAAACTACGGCACCCGTGGGCACGCCTCTTGAAAAGTCCATTCGTTCTGTGGGCCCAGCACTGAACATAGAGCCCAGGCCGAACGGATCCGGAGCAGGCTTACCTTCCTGCAGGGCCTTGGCCGACTTAATAGCGTCGAGCAGCTGGTAAAAATAAAACCCTGCAATACCAAACCCCAGGATGATGTGCATGGCATCGCTGTTGGTATTGGATTGGCCGACGATCAACAAAACGAAAATGATCAGGTGGGCAAGCCCCTTGGCATATTGCCCGCAGTAGACAGCTCCCACACCGAAGGGGAAGAAGCCGGCCAGAATTCCGGCGATCCCAGGATGTGGTCCGGCTGCTACCGGCTGAACACGTTGCGGGTATCCCGGCACTGGCTGAAATGCCGATGCAGGCGGAGCGGTTCCCGCCACGCGCTCGGCGAGGCAGTTCTCGCAATAGACCACGCCCGCAACCGAGCGAGTGCAGTCTGAGCAAAGCGGCTTGCCGCAAGTGCGGCAATATGCGGCTACGGAATTTTGTGGATGATTAGCGCAGTTCATACAAACCTCCTGTCAGTGGCCCCAGGCACTACAGGTGGCTCGTCCACTCCCGAACACCCAAGTGGGCTGTTCGAGAGATCCCTGTTTTGGCGAAGAGAAGCATAGACGGTCACGCCTTCTCCCCCGCTGTAGTTACGTTCCTGTTTTTGATCGGGTTGTCCACTCCGGTTATCTTTGTTCTCCTTGCGATCGTTGTTGTCGCGTTTCTGCGGCGGTTCCTCGGCAGGCGCTATCGCCTGCTTGAATTGGCGCACCCGCGATTCCATCTCGTAGACGAAGCGAATATTCTCGTAGTACTTCACCACCCGGCCCGAAGTCTCATAGTAGGTGCGGCGAACGGCGCTCGGGCGAAGGTCGACGTGACGCAGGTCGGTTAACTTCACTCCGGCCAGGCTCAGGCCAACCGACAAAGTGAAGAAGGCCATGCCGAACGACATTGCGAACCGAGGCTGGCGAGCGACGCCAACGATGGGGGAGACCAGTATCATTCCCCAATCGCGCACCCGGTCCATCCACGAAGTTGTAAGCCTTCCGCCCTGGCGTAAACGAACCGTGTCGATTCCCGTAGTACGAACGAGAATGTTCGTGACCAGTTCATCCGGAGGCTCAACTTCCTCAAGTGACTTGAGCCAGCTGTGACCGGCTTCGGCCTCATGAAGCAAGGGGCCACAGATTTTGCATTCGCGCCCGTGGGCCTCGAATACCGTAAGTCTCTCGCCAGAGAGGGTGCCGTCAATGGCCTGGCTGAGCAGAGCGTCGAACTCTGAGCACTGCATTGCGTTATGTCCTTGGCCTGCCATCACATCACCTGCCTATATGTACGTTGGAGGAGGCGTGCAAGTTCCGCACGTCCCCGGTTAATCCTGGATTTCACGGTACCTTCGGGAACTCGAAGTACCGTAGCGATTTCGCGATAGTCCATATCTTGTAAGTCCCTTAGAATCACTGCTTCCCGGAGCTCCGGAGAAAGCCTCTGCAAAGCTTCGTGAACCGCTTCCTTAGCTTCCCGGCTTTGGACCCTAGTATCTGGGCTTGGCCCTTTGTCCGGAATGCGGTCCCCTAACGGCATTGCGTCGTCCTGCTCTGACTGGGGCGTGTCCAACGAGTCTGTGACTCGCTCCTGCCGGGTCTTGCGGAAATGGTCGACCAGAAGGTTGCGGGTCACAGTTGTTACCCAGGTCATGAAAGCGCCACGCTCGACGTCATAACTATTGAGTGTGCGGTACATCTTGATAAAGACCTCCTGGGTCAAATCGTCGGCGTCCGTGCCCGATCCGGTAAAGCGATAGCAAATGTTGTAGATGCGACGGTGGTAGCGTTGGACAATCTCCTCCCATGCCACGGCGTCGCCTGCAATACAGCGACGGACCAGCAAAGCAGCCACATGGGCGTCTTCCAAGTCGCACTCCCCGGATGTGTTGCGGATTGGGAAGAACCAACTATCAGCCGTTAGCTATCAGCTCTCAACAAAAAACCATACCGCGAGAGATTTCGTTTTGGCTGAAAGCTGAAAGCTGAGAGCTGACAGCTGAGAGCTTTTTTTGAGACCAGCCCCAAACCGTCTCACGATAAAGAATACGCGCACGCGGCTTGGGAAGTTCATTCGCGGCTGAATTGTAGCAGTGGCACTGCTTTGAATTCGCCGATTCACATGCGACACTCTGCGCTGGTGGCACTGCCGTCGGTCGAACGACGCCGTCTAGCAGCCCTTTTTAGATAGACAATATCTGAGGCACTGCCGTTCATTGGTGTCTCGGCGGCATGGCAGTTGTTGTTTGTTGCGCGAAACCGCTTTCAAAGGATTGCAAGCTCGAACGCTCGCTTCAGGAGCACGCGAATTTAGATCGGCTGCGCGGTAGTATTTCGCGCATCGGTGACATTTGAGGGCTGGTCGTCGAACGACTTGCCGGGCGCATAGGCAAACTTCTCGTGTTTGCTGCCAATTTTACGAATTGCGTCATGCCAGCCGTCGTCCCAGGTGATGCGGGCCTCGCCGTTGAATAGCTCCCACGTGCCATGACTTCCGCCAATGGTCTTCTCAGCCTGACCATTCGGCTCCAGAGTGATATAGAAATTCGACCCCACCCCGGTGCCTACCCCCCACTTTCCGACAAAATGATTGCGCCCCAGAACCCCGGCTGAACCGTTGTTCATCTCGATGCGGAGAATTTCTCCGGCAGCGAAGTTCTCCTGATGTCCGTTCTTGAGCACGATCCTTGGCGGATTGAACTCAATGCGGGAAACCTCCGAGGCCGCCAAGCTCTTCTGATGGCCATCCTTGAACACCAGCACTAGAGTGTTCGCTTGATCTCTCGAATCTTGCGCCGAGCAGGTGACGACGGCGGTTACCAGCACCAGGAAAATAGCTCTTCGTAAGCCGAACATGGTTCCTCCCCGAGGGAAACACTTCATCATCAGGATATACGCTCATGCAAGCAGGAATGTTCACAACCAAAATTCAAGCTTTGCAAAGCTCAGCGGTCAAGACATCGCGTCGCGACAGCGCAATCCCGCCGATCCGGCTAAGGAAGATGAAATAGGCTGTGATCGAGGGCAGCGCCAGTGCGGACAAGAATCCCGTAGCCGCCCACAGGCTATGGTAATGTCGCGCAATACCCAGTGAGAGTGCGCCCATTCCCAGCAAAATCAATTGCAGGGCCAGACTAATAAGGATGGTGGATTCCGAAGCCCGCTGGCGTCCAAACACGGCATAATCAATTCGCTTCGGAGAAAAGATTGAGAGCAGGTTACCTGCTGTGAAGTTGATGGGCGTGGCAAAAAGCAGCCAGGCAAAGGTAAATGCCAGTACTCGAAGTCTTGGAGGCTGAAATACTAATCTCACTCCTAGCCAGAGAATCGACACGTCGAGCGCCAGTACGGTCAACTGTGCCAGGTTCTTAGCGGCCGCGATTTGGCGAAACGAGATTGGTGAAAAAAGGAAAAACTGAATCCCACCACCATCCCCACCAAAGCTGTTGTAAACGATGTTCGTCATCACCAGCAGGCAATAAGCTGCGCCCACGGGGAAAACGAAATTCGTCTGTTGTCCCATCAGGGCACGACGGCCTCCCCAGAGCACGAAGACCATAATGACCGGCATGACTAAGGTGAACAGCATAGGGCCGCTGCGCGAGAAATACCGCAGTTCCTTTTCATACACGGCAGAAACAGGCCCGGGCAGCAACGGTAATCTCCAGCCACGGCGAACCGACGCGCCACCATATACAAAGCCAGCCGTCCTCGGCTTCTCGCCGACAGATGCGCCTTCCCCGCGATATTGACCGTGCAAGCGAAGATGCAAAACCCAAAGTGCGCCTGCGGTGTAGGCCGCGAGCAGCACTGCGGAAAAAATTGCAGAGGAATGCTGACCTTGCGTAGCTTTGGAGATCAAACCGGCTGCGAGTCCGGGCGGAAGCGAACGCTCTAACGGCAGAAGCTTCGCGAGCACCGTCAGCTTACGTGGGGCGGGCCACCTGCTGTAACGCCCGAGTACTGGACCCGCGACCTGGAAGCAAATCATCATAAGGATGAAGAGCACTCCCATGACCTCGCGGCTGCGCCGGGTTGAGAGCCAGTGCTCGATCCATACAAAAACCATTCTGGCCAGCGCAAGATTAAACACCACGAAGCTGGCAACGGCCAGCAGCGCCCAGGGAGCAAGCTTGAGATCCGCCGCACTGATTCCGATCAGTACACCGGCGGACCAAGTGAGACCCAGCGCAGTCGCGATATCCAGCGCGCCATAAACGAGGCGTACCAAAAAATAACCCGGATAGCTCAATGGAAACCGCAGTAGCGATGAGGCATCGATGTTCTGGGTAAAGGCTGTAGCCATCACCGGGAACAGCTGCCAGAAAAAGAAGATCATCCAGAATGGCACAGAAAGCCAATGAAGTTGGTGCTCATTGACCATTCCCCAAGCCACGGCGCCTAATGTAGTAGCACCCCCGATTGCGGCACCCACTATCAACAACGCGGCAAGTCCCCGCGAGACCAGATTGAGGCGTCCGCGTATGGATCGAAGGGAGTTTACAAAAAGCCGCCAGCGCACAATCCCAATGGCGCGAAGCTGGGTTGCCAATCCGGCGTCTAGCCCAGCCATGAGAGCTCCTGAGCAGCGCTGCGGTTTCCTCCGACGGTGTGGAGAAAGAACTCCTCCAGGGTCATTTTCTCGATGGCCTGGTTCGTAGTCCCGGCGACCACTCCCGAACGCAGTTCATCGAGTGATCCCTGAGCGACTAGTTTGCCTTGATTGATGATGCCGACGTGAGTGCACAGCCGCTCCACGATCTCGAGCACATGAGAGGTCAAGAAAATTGTCACTCCTCCCGAAGCCATACGCTGCAACATGGTTTTAAGGGTCCCCGAGGCGACCGCGTCTACCCCCTCAAACGGCTCATCCAAAAACAGAACTTTGGGGCCATGAATCACGGCGGCAGCCATCGCCAGTTTTTTCTGCATGCCATGTGAGTAATCGGTAATGAGTGTCTTCGGCTGTTGGGACAGTTCCATGAAATCGAGCAACTCTGCCGCTCGTTTCGCGGTGGTGCGACGGCCGAGTCCGTACATCCGTCCGGCGAAGTTCAAGTACTCAGAACCGGTCAAGCGACCAAACAATGCCATTCCTTCAGGCACCACACCGATCTGGCGCTTCACTTCTATCAGGTGGGTTGCGAGATCGAAGCCAAGAATCTGCATGCGTCCCGAGGTCGGGGCCATGAGTCCCGTCAGCATTTTGATAGTGGTGGATTTACCTGCGCCGTTCGGCCCAAGAAAGCCGTAGAACTGTCCCGGCGCTACAGAAAGATTCACATCCTGGACCGCGGTAAAGTCGCCGAACCGACGGGTGAGACCTTCAGAGATGATGGCCGGCGAATCCACAAGAATTTTGACTGTAACACACTGCTGGAACCAGCAATGTAGCTGCTGGTTTGGGACAATCTGGGTCGCCGGGGAGTCGCTGGATGGCTGGCGGGCTCGACGATGGAGGACACTTTCCACCAGAGTGAGCCGACCCCAGAGTCAGCAGGTTCTCAGCGCTCTGAGACCCTTTCGCTGTTGGATCGCCAGATCTTAGCCGGCTACAACTGGCTCATTTTGGCGAGGAACTCGCTGTTCGCCAACGTCTTCGCTAAACGCTCGATCAGCAGTTCCATGGCTTCGACCGGGGAAAGCGGGTTTAACACCTTGCGCAAAACCCAGATCCGGGCCAGATCGTCTTTGGGAATAAGCAGCTCTTCTTTTCGCGTACCCGAGCGCTGAATATCGATTGCCGGAAATGTGCGCTTATCGACCAGCTTGCGATCGAGAATGATTTCGGAATTACCCGTGCCTTTGAATTCTTCGAAGATCACGTCGTCCATTCGCGAACCGGTGTCGATCAAGGCAGTGGCGATAATCGTCAGCGAGCCGCCTTCCTCAATATTTCGCGCTGATCCGAAGAATCGCTTCGGACGCTGGAGCGCATTCGAATCGACGCCGCCCGAGAGCACTTTGCCGCTAGGCGGAACAATGGTGTTATAGGCACGGGCGAGACGAGTGATGGAGTCAAGCAGGATAACAACGTCGCGCTTGTGCTCGACCAGGCGCTTAGCTTTTTCGATCACCATTTCCGCAACTTGAACGTGACGCGCCGCAGGTTCGTCAAAGGTCGAGGATATGACCTCGCCCTTTACCGAGCGTTGCATGTCGGTGACTTCTTCCGGACGCTCGTCAATGAGCAGCACCATCAGCACAACTTCGGGGTGATTCGTGGTAATTGAATTCGCCACATTCTGCAGCAGCATGGTCTTGCCGGCGCGAGGTGGCGAAACAATCAATCCGCGCTGGCCTTTACCGAGGGGAGTAAGCAAATCCATGACCCGCGCGCTGATGTTTTCGCGCACGGTCTCGAGCTTTATACGCTCCTGGGGATAAAGCGGCGTCAGATTGTCAAACAAGATTTTGTTGCGCGCTTCGTCGGGCGACTCAAAGTTGACCGCCTCGATCTTGACGAGCGCAAAATATTTTTCGCCCTCATGCGGAGGCCGCACCTGTCCGCTGATGGTGTCACCGGTTTTTAGGTCGAACTTGCGAATCTGCGACGGCGAAACGTATATATCGTCAGGGCCGGGGAGATAGTTGTAATCCGGCGAGCGCAGGAATCCGTAGCCGTCAGGCAGGATTTCGAGGACACCTTCGGCGAAGATATGCCCTTCTTTTTCGCTCTGCGCCTGCAGGATCTTAAAGATCAAGTCCTGTTTACGCATGCCGCTGGCGCCGGGGAGGTCCAGCGATCGAGCTATTTTGGTCAGCTCGGTTATGTTCTTTTCTTTCAGTTCTGCAATGGTCATTGATTCACCTGCGAAGGATAGGAATGAAGGCGGGTTCTAAGTTTTAGGGGGAATTTGGTCGAACAAATTGGTCAAACCAGGCAGGAGGGCGGGACTGTCTTACGCAGCCCGCCGTTGTGCCTCAACAAAATGTTCTGGCTCCGACAAAACCGTCTGCCGCTCAGAGCTCGCAATCCGATCCAGCACTTCGTTCATGGTTTCCTGGATTCGGGTATTAGGCTTGTGAAACTTACGGGTAGCCTTGGAGGCGAGCTGGCAAAGCATATAACGGTTCCGCAATGTATGTAAAGCGTCAAAAACGCGATCTGAGCGCATTGGTAACATCCTTTCTATTCTCTGAACGGAATCTCTTCACGAACTTGAGCTCGATTCCTGCGAATCTTTTAGGTCTGCAGCGAGCTGGCCAAAAATTGCAAGCAACTGAAAACAGGCTAGTTCTGCAGGGAATAAGCTCTGAATACTTGTATAGATGCGCCGACGGGGCCGAAGGTTACAAAACCCGTCCCCGGTCGAGCGGAGGTTCGTCAGGGATCTTCTGTTTTAGGCCTTCAGAACGCTATACCGTACAAGGAATCCCAAACGGCGTCAAGCGGTTTTGTTGTCGAATTTTGGGAAAAACCCAGCAGAATTGATCAAATTGGTACGTGGGAATCGGCTTGAGGGGTGAACGATTGAGGGTAAATCGTTAACGCCCCCTCGGCTCAGGCCCAGAATGTGCGGTCCAGCGTTCGGTACTGAATGGCTTCCGCAATGTGCTTGGGCTGGATCGCCGGCTCACCTTCCAGATCGGCGACGGTCCGAGCAACTTTCAAAATGCGGTCGTGGGCGCGGGCGGTAAGTCCCTGCTGATTCATGGCTCGTTCCAGCAGGCGCTCGCAATCAGCCGAGAGCTCGCAAAAAGTGCGGATGTGACGCGAGGTCATCTGCGCATTCGAGTAGATTCGGTGCCTGGTAGAAGAGGCAAAGCGGCGCAATTGTGCTTCTCGCGCCCGCATAACTCGTTCCCGAATCTGGGCCGAGGCCTCAGGCTCTGAGGATGAACGCATTTCTTTGTAGTTTACCGCCGGAACGTCAATGTGAATATCAATGCGGTCCATCAGCGGTCCAGAGATCTTCTGCATGTATCGCTGAATCATCGGCTGTGTGCAACGGCATTCGCGTGAGCGATCATTGAAGAATCCGCACGGACAAGGATTCATCGCCGCTGCCAACATGAATCGTGCGGGGAACGTCAGAGACATCGAGGCACGGGCGATGCAGACGGTTCCGTCTTCCAGCGGCTGGCGCATGACTTCGAGTACGTTGCGGGGGAACTCCGGAAGTTCGTCCAGAAACAGAACCCCGTTGTGCGACAGTGAAACCTCCCCGGGTCGAGGCACCACACCCCCGCCAATGAGCCCGGCATCGGAAATCGTGTGATGCGGGGAACGGAACGGTCGCAGGCCGACCAAGCCAGCGCCCGGATCAAGGACCCCTGCGACGCTGTGGATTTTCGTGGTCTCGAGCGCTTCTTCGAAGGTAAAGGGTGGCAGGATTGTCGGAATCCGTTTAGCCAACATCGTCTTGCCCGATCCCGGTGGGCCGATCATTAAAATATTGTGACCGCCGGCGCAGGCAACCTCGAGGGCACGCTTGGCGGTCTGCTGTCCGCGGACATCTTTGAAGTCAATGGGAAAATACTGCGATTCGCTGAGCATTGCCTGTTGATCGACTTTGAGCGGCAGAATTCCATTCCCGGTGTTTACGAAATGAATGACATCGAGTAGAGACTTAACGGGCAGAACTGTTACGCCGCTAACCATGGCGGCTTCCCTAGCGTTCAACTCAGGCACAACCATTCGGGCAATTTTCTTGCCTCGCGCTTCAATGGCAATAGGCAAAGCCCCACGCACGGCGCGAATGCCGCCATCTAGCGAAAACTCGCCCACGAATAGACAGTCAGAAACTTCCTTCTTGTTTAAACCACCATATGCTCCCAGGATTCCGAGCGCCATCGGTAGATCGAAGCCGGAGCCTTCTTTTTTGATATCGGCGGGAGCCAGGTTGATGGTGATGTGAGTCGGCGGAATGTCGTAGCCGCAATTCTTCAACGCGGCGCGGACGCGGTCACGGCTCTCGCGCACCGCAGCATCAGGAAGGCCTACAGTGTGGAAATGGTCCTGGTCGCACTTGATGCCGGAAACATCCACCTCGACTTCGATGATGCTGGCATCGATACCATACACAGCGGCGCTAAGAGTTTTGTAAAGCATAAGCGCAGAGACACGTTTCGCGCATTCACCTTAGCTTATGGGGATGAGGAAAGGTTGTGACAGATGTCACAACCGGAGTGTGATGACCGACCTTGCTTTTAGGACAAGTTCCGTCTATAGCATAGCGATCTAATGAGATCGGCAGGGGCGACTGCAACGGACGAAACCACATGACCAGAGCAGCTATCAGCATTGCCAGACGCGTGGATTCCAGAATTCTGTTCCTTCGCGGCCGGAAAGTCATTCTCGATTCAGATTTAGCCGAACTGTACGGAGTTACAGTCAAGCGTCTAAATGAGCAAATCACACGCAACGTTGCGCGATTCCCATCGGACTTTCTCTTTCAGCTTAGGCGTGCTGAACGGGACTCTTTGAGGTCGCAAAATGCGACCTCAAACAATGGCCGCGGTGGTCGGCGGTACCTGCCCTACGCCTTTACCGAACACGGCGCAATCATGGCTGCCGCAGTGTTGAATTCGGCGCTGGCCATCGAGATGAGCGTCTTTGTGATCCGGGCTTTCGTCCGAATGCGCGAAGCCCTGGCTGCGAATCAGCAGATCGCGGTCAAGCTCACCGAACTTGAGAGCCGCCTTGAGAATCACGATGCTGACATCCAGGAAGTCGTCGAAGCTATTCGATCGCTGATGTCTCCTCCGGTGCGGAATCCCAAACGAATTGGGTTCGAGAATCCGGCAGGCACGGCCAATTGCAAGAGTGGGTGTCAGGAGAATCGAGATACTTCGTTTGGGCCTGTTTGGTCACTGGCCTGGTCTTCATACGATCTATGCAAGCCCGTGCGTCAGCACGAGTGCTTGAGAGCCGAGCTCGCGCGGTTGCTGCATAGTTGCGAAGCGCCTTCTTTTATCAGGTCATCGCTCGACCGCCATCGCCACCGCATTGCCTCCACCCAGGCACAATGCAGCGATTCCGCGATGCACATCGCGACGGATCATTTCATAAATCAGCGTCACCAGAACGCGGGCTCCGCTGGCGCCGATGGGATGGCCGATGGCGACGGCGCCTCCGTTCACGTTCACTTTTTCGGGATTGAGGTTCAGCTCCCGCATGACCCCCAATGCCTGTACCGAGAAAGCTTCGTTGAGTTCGTAAAGATCAACGTCTTCGTTTTTCCAGCCGGTCTTTTCCCAGAGTTTTCGCACAGCTCCCACGGGAGCCATCATTACCCACTTGGGATCGACTCCGCTGGTGGCTTGAGCAACTATCCGAACCATCGGCTTTGCGCCAAGCTCTCGTGCTCTTGCAGCGCTGGTTACCACGACCGCCGCGGCACCATCGTTTACACCCGGAGCGTTACCGGCGGTTACGGTCCCATCCTTCTTAAACGCAGGTTTCAGTGCGCGCAGGATCTCCAAGCTGGTGTCCTCTCGCGGAGACTCATCTTTGTCGAAGATGACCGGCGGCGCGCCCCTTTTCTTCGAAGGTAGTTCGACGGGAACCACCTGCGATCTGAAGCGACACTCTTTGATTGCCGAGATTGCCTTGCGATGCGAGTTCACCGCGAACTCATCCTGCTCTTCGCGAGTGATGCCGTATTTCTCGGCAACATTTTCTCCGGTGATGCCCATGTGGTAGTCGTTGTAAATGTCCCAAAGTCCGTCGCGGACCATGGCGTCGACGATCTGGCCATCACCGATACGGTATCCCTTGCGCGCCTGCGGCAGGAGGTAAGGCGCGTTGGTCATGGATTCCATTCCGCCGGCTACAACTAAGGTGCTATTTCCAGTTTGAATGGCTTGCGTCGCCAGGCCAACAGCTTTCAGCCCCGAACCACAAACTTTGTTGATGGTCATGGCTCCAACTTCCGGAGAGAGTCCGCCGAAGATTGCCGCCTGCCGCGCTGGATTTTGGCCAAGACCTGCGGAAACAACGTTGCCCATGATGCATTCATCAACTTGCGTGGGATCGACTCCCGCGCGCTTTACCGCTTCGCGCACAACGATTGCGCCGAGTTGAGTCGCGCTCAGATCGGACAAGCTGCCTTGAAACTTCCCGACTGGCGTACGGCAACCGGAGATGATCACGACTTGGTCACTAGTATTCATATGAGTGCTCCTTAGACGATCACACAGAAGACGATCACATAGAAATTATAGGCCTCTTGCGCAGCAGAAATGGTCGCATTCTCCTCGAAACGATTCTCGACTGCGCAGGCTTCGAGAGCTCAACATCTCCGCAAAGTTATGGATTGTCGATCTCGCGCTCGCACCGAATGGAACCTTCAGCGGTGAGTTTCGATTTCTGATTTGCTGCCAAATTTCTGGTGTGAGGAATGCCGCATTTGCAACCACACCGCGCGCTCACAAAAACTTTTTTCGCTTAGGCGGCGTCTAGTGACTTTCGTGCTGCCACTTCGCTCCGTGCCGCACCGCATTTTTTGCTTGACTTCGCTTTTTAATGACTCTATACATTCAGACAGTCGCATCAATTCATCGTTGCGATGATCCATGAAAAATGGAAGGGAGAATAGTTAACATGGCAACCAAAAAGAAAGCGAAAAAGGCCAGCAAGAAGAAACACTAAATGGCCGATCGCAATTCAGACCAAGGGGACGCCAAAAGCGTCCCCTAAGTTTTTGCCTGGAGTTTTTAGCTGGCTTCGATTGCCGCACTGGCCAGCATCTCTGGAATGCGTTTTTCGGTTTTGGGGCAAAGCATTCGATAGGCGCATGAATTGCATTGAAAGCCCGGCTTGGGTTGGAACTCCCCAGCAGCAATTTTCGCCGCAATCTCAGCCACCTTTAACCGCGCTTCCTGCAACTGCCTTTCGCTGCGCAGGGTGGCGATTAATGTGTTCCCCTCGAGATTGTGAAAGATGAGGCGCTCGGTGTTGTATCCCCATTTTTCCTGGGCCGCCAGAGCATACAGCGAGAGCTGCAGGCTTTCGTCAGCGTCCTCCTGCGACTTTGGTTTTCCAGTCTTGTAGTCAGTAATGATCACCGCACCGTCGGATGCCCTGTCGATTCGATCGATGCGGCCGACCAGCTTTGTCGCGCCGATCTTCACCTCGAAGTGTTCTTCCGTGTGCAGCACTTCCGATTCATTCGACCCGGCCAGAAATTCCTGCAATTGAGCAATTCCCTGCCGTTCATATAGATCATGTTGGTATTGGTCTGCGATACTCTCGCCGGCGAGATCAGCGCGGAACAGGCCGATCAGAGCGGCGTCGGAGAGTGGACGGTCCCAACGCAAAGAATCGTAGTACGCGAGCAGCACGCGGTGCATCGATGCGCCGTACTGCACGGCGGCAGAGACCTGGGCTGGAATTCTCCACTCCCGCTCGAGCTTGAACTGCAGCGGACACACCTGGTAACGGTCAATTGCGCTTGCACTGAGCGTTGCAGCTAAATCAGAAGCTGGCGGCAACGCCACCCATTCAGCCAGACGCGAGTGAAGCGTCACAGGCTCGGCGGCCGCGAAAATTTCAGTCTGGAACTCGCGGCAAGTCCTCGAGTGAAACCAGGACTTGAGCTCCTTATTCTTAATCAGCTCGCGCAAATATCCGGGAGGAGTTTTATCTTTAGTGCCCCTTCCAAACGGACCATACATTCTTAATGTGTCGCGCGCGCGGGTCATGGCGACGTAGAACAAGCGTCGCTCTTCCTGCTCGTAAAGGGTTTTATCGTCCTGCGGAACTCTTGAATTGCGCAGCTCAGAGGGAAACTCGATCAGCGGCTCGCGATAGGACGCCGGAAAGCTATTGCTGACCACCCGGAGCACGAAAACATGGTCAAACTCCAGCCCTTTGGCCCCGTGCACGCTCATCAGCTTTACCGTGTCCTCGTCGTCGCGGGTCTTCAACGAAATTGCGCCGTGAGCCTCGCGAAAATATTGCAGATATTCGAGAAACTCTCCCGGTTGTCCGGTGGTAGTGAGCCGCTCGCCTTCCCACCTGCTGGCAAATTCGAGAACAGCTTGCAGAGCAGAACCCTTCGGAAGGTCGAACATACGAATGACAGTCAAGAGCGCGGCATGGATCTTCTTCCCTGAGGCCTCTTGTCTGGCCTGTTCCACAGTTTTCAAAAGATCGGCGCCTCCGTTTACCTGGGGCAGGATCGACGCGATACTTTTCTTGCCATCACGCGGCAAGGCCTTGATAGCTGCTCTGAGCTCATCTGGGTCGACGCAGAACTGCCGCAGCGCTGATGCTCGGAGTAAGGCAGCACTGTCCGTGGGCGCGACAACTGCGCCTACGCACGCCAACAGATCACGAACTTCCGGCGTGTCGAGCACGTCGAGACCTTCAATGGTGAATGGAATTCCGTTTCTCGCCAGCTCGCCCGCAACCTCCTCCCGATTGCTGTGGCTCCGGTAAAGCACCCCAATATCCTTCCAATCGCAACGAGAACGACGCCGGCATTCGAGCAGCGTCGCAGCCAGATCTGTAGCTTCCATGAACTGGCCGCTTACCATCACCGCTTCTACAGGCAAGCACTTCGCGGCTTTTTGCGGTTCATCCTCGTCGCGAGCGGAAATCAGTCGAGCCCGGTTGTACTGACTGGTTTCGTGCAGGAGGGAAAAACCCGGGTTCTGCGCGATCACCGAATGCGCACAATTCAGAATGGGCGTTGTCGAACGCCGGTTCTTGCTCAGAACGATCAGCTTGGATTCGGGAAAATACTGTTGAAACAGATCGAAGGCATCGCTGGAGGCGCCGCGAAAGCGGTAAACGGCCTGATCGGGATCACCGACGACAAAAATGTTGGCGGGTGTTGCTCCGACACTTTCGCCGACGGGTGGACTGCCCCCACCGCCTGCCAGTTTCTGCAGGACCCGGATCTGCGCGAAGTTTGCGTCCTGGAATTCATCCACAAGGATGAACCGTGCATGCAGTCGTTCCCGCTCAAGCAAAGCGTGGTCTTCAGCCAGCAAGTCGTTAGCGTGCAAAATCTGGTGACCGAAGGTCCCGAGATTGTTGTCGCGGAGCATGCGTTCCACGGTTGCGAACACAAAGGCAATTTCCCGGCAGCGGCCCAGGGATTCTTCTTCAGTCAACGCGTCGGCCTGTTTCGATTTGCACACTCGCGGCACAGCAATTTCGCCCTGCTCGATCCGCCGGACATATTCCGAGTACTGTGCAGGACCGACCAGTTCATCGTGGCAACGGCGGATGAAATCGAGAAGATCATCGAGAAACTTGCTGACGTTGGCGGCGCGAACGAAATGGTTCAGGCGCAGCTCTCGAATATTGCGGCGCAGAAAAATCCATAGCTGCTTGTCGTCGAGAACGTCGAACCTGCGACCGGCCCTGATCAGCAGATTGTTGCAGTAAGCGTGAAAAGTACAGACTTGCAGGCCTGCGACAACGGCCGCGCCCAACTCCAGACGTAAACGCTTGAGCATCTCGTCGGCGGCATTTATCGTGTAGGTAAGTGCCAGAATCTCGTCGGGACGCGCGTGTCCTTGCCGGACAAGGTGTGCGATGCGCCGGGTGAGAACGGTAGTCTTGCCTGTACCGGCCCCGGCAACCACCAGCATGGGACCGCTGACGTGCTCGATCGCCTGCTGTTGTTGTGGATCAGGTTGAAATGCGGAAGCACGACGGGGAACAGCCATTGAGCAGCAGAATACCAGAATCATAAGGGAGAAAATGCTCACGATAGTTTCGCAAAGGAAATGGCAGTGGTTTGGTTCCATTCTTTGTCTGGCGATGATGTGGAAAGTTACATTGCCGATGGAAAGTACGGAGTTTTCGGGAGGACGAGTAACCGGCCCTTTGCTTAATATGGCTGACGTGGGAATTCTTTTATTTGCGGTATCACTGATTACGTCGTTCTGGTTGCGAAGAACTTCTGCGATGCTCGGACTCGGAGCCTCAATACTTTCCTTGCCAATTTGCCTACTTCTTCTCGCGCCTGGCCCATTTCGGCGCTTTGCGGGTGGGGAGTGGTCCGTGCCGCTACAGTCCAGTTTCGTCTGGAATATGTGGACAACAGGGTTGTTTGTGCTGCTGGTCTCGACAGCGATTCTTTGCTTAACAAATCTGCGGCGCCCAAAATCTCAGCTTGGCTGAAGAACTGTCATCGCGATTGCAACCGCGGCAATCGCTGCGGTTTCCGCGCGTAGGATCGTGTTTCCCAAGGATGCCGGTGTCCATCCTGCCTCGCGCAGGGCCGTGATCTCCTCTTGCTTCCATCCGCCTTCCGGGCCGAAGGCGAGCAGAAGCGAATTCGCGTCTCCTGGAATGGCTCCCTTTAGCAAGACATTCTGTTCGGTTTCCGACAATACAATCCGCGGACAGGCCGGCATTGCAAGCAGGTCTTTGAACTTGATCGGAGCTGAAATTTCAGGCGGCGAAATGCGGCGTGCCTGTTCGGATGCCTGCTTCGATATGCGTTGCCATCGCTCGACTCGCTTGGAGGCTGCTGCGGCAAGATGCGTTTCGGTTCTCGCTGCGACAACCGGGATAATTCTGGCGACGCCCAGCTCGGTGCACTTCTCGATTGCCCACTCCATGCGATCGAACTTAAAAATCGAGAGCGCGACGGTTATAGGCGGCATCGCAGAGTGGAAGACGATCTCGCCTAGGTCGAATTCCACGCGATCGGGTTGGATCACGGCCACTCGACCGCACCGGACTTCCGTTCCCGTTGAGATGTCGAATTCTTGTCCGACTTGGGCGCGGAGGACTTGCGAAAGATGGCGAGCATGCTCTCCGGTCAGTGCGGCCCGATTTCCGGAGATTTCATCCGCGATCCAGCGACGGCGAGTCATATTTTGCGATTGGGATTACTCGGCAAGAACCGTCGTCAGAGCTCGTTGAACATTTCTTTCACTTTGCCGAGAATCGAGCGACGTTCGGGCTTGTTTTCCACAGACCCAGTGCCTTGAAGCTCCTGCAGCAGTTCGCGCTGGCGTTTATTCAGTTTGCTTGGAGTCTGGACCCGCACTTCCACGAATAGATCGCCTTTGCCCCGCCCGTTTAATACCGGGACGCCGCTCCCACGAATTTTTAAGCTAGTACCCGACTGCGTGCCCTCGGGAATTTTCAGGGTGTGTTCGCCCGCGAGGGTCGGCACCTGAATCTCTGCGCCCAACGCCGCCTGGCTGAAGGATACGGGAACGACGCAATGGAGATCATTGCCTTGTCGATCGAACACGGGGTGGTCCTTCACATGAAGAACAACGTATAGATCGCCATGTGGCCCGCCGTGTACGCCAGCTTCTCCCAAGCCACTAAAGCGGATTCGGGTTTCATTCTCCACCCCCGCAGGAATCTTCGCTTCCACCGTTTTCTGCTGAATTACACGGCCCTCACCTCTACATTTGCCGCATGGATCGCTGATGGTGGCCCCGTTGCCCTGGCAAGTCGGGCAAGTGCGCGCAATGCTGAAGAAGCCCTGCTGGTATCGCACCTGTCCACGGCCGGCGCAGGTATGACACGTGGCGGGCGCTTTGCCGTGAGCGCTGCCCGAACCCCCGCAGACTTCGCAATTCTCGTGTCTGCGATAGATGATTTTCTTCTCCGCGCCGAAAACCGCTTCTTCGAACTCCAGCGTAATGTCTTCGCGGAGATCGCCGCCACGCTGCGCGCGTGTACGCCGGCCACTTCTCCCTGCTCCGAACAGATCGCTGAAGCCAAAGAACTCTCCAAAGATGTCGCTGAAATCCTGGAAGACGGTAGCATCGAACCCGGAGCCAGCCCCGGCTGCGCCAATCCCTGCATGGCCAAAGCGGTCGTACAAGCCACGCTTTTCAGAATCAGCAAGAACAGCGTAGGCCTCGCTGGCTTCCTTAAACTTCTCTTCGGCGTCGGGATTGTTTGGATTGCGGTCAGGATGAAATTGCAGTGCCAGCTTACGATATGCGCTCTTGATCTCCTGCTCGCTGGCGCCACGCTGCACACCCAACACTTCGTAGTAATCTCGTTTCACGGTAGTTGGCAGAGTTGAATTCCTCTCAATCAAAAATTAATGTCTTGGATTTCGTGCTACTTTGACCATCGCCGGACGCAGCAGCCGGTCTTTCAACTTGTATCCGCGCTGGAGTTCTTCCAGCACTTCGTGATCTTTCGCATTCTCGGTATCCACCATCTCAATCGCCTCGTGATAACGGGGATCGAACTGCTCACCCTTGGCATCAATCGGCCTCACACCAATTCTTGCCAGCGCGTCTTGCAACTGTTTCTGGATAAGTTCCACTCCGGCGTGGAACTCTGATTTTTCAGGCGAGGTCTGCAGTGCCCGGTCGAAGCTGTCCAGCACGGGGATGAGCGCTTTAAGGACATCGGCAAGCGCATAATCACGGTAATCCTGTTGTTCCTTGGCAGCACGTTTCCGGGCGTTATCGAACTCCGCCTGCATGCGCGCAAGCCGTTCGACCAGCGCATCGCGCTCGGCGCGGAGCTTCTCTATCTCTGAAACATGCTCGAGACGTGGCTCTTCTTTCCTGGAAGCCTGGGGATCTTCCGTTGCTTCCGCCGAAGGCAGTTCGTGCTCGGCATCAAGTTGTTGTTCTTCAAATCGGGTTTTTCCGTTTGTCCTGGCCATGGCTCTCACTCATTCTCGTTCAAAACTTTGTCAAACAGCCGTGCAATGTAGGAAACGGCCGTAATCGTGTGCTGATAATCCATGCGTGTAGGCCCAAGGACCGCGAGCGATCCCATGACCTCACCGCCAACTCGCGCAGGGGTTCCGATCAATACCAGGTTGCGCATCGAGGGTTGGGCTTCGTCGAGCCCGATTACCACGCGCACTGCTTCCTGCTTGGCATCGAGATATGCGCCAAGCAACTCCACAAGTTTCTGCTTCTCTTCCAATGCCTGTAAGAGTCCCTGCAAACGTGACCTGTCCTGTTCGCCGGCGACCAGGTTCGCCGCACCCTCGATAAAAACGACTTGCGGCGAATCGTCCGCGGCTAAGACGCCTTGTTGATAAAGCTGCTGAACCGAAGCCATCAGCCGATCGTATTCGCTGCGTTCCTGCTCGATCCTGTGCGCAAGCTCAGCGCGTACGGCGTCCAGGGTCCAGCCGCGGAAGTTGTCGTTGATGAAGCGCGCTGCCGCATCCAGATCAGCTTGTGGTAAATCCAGGCGCAAAAGGCGATCGCGAATCAGACCGGATTTTGTCACCACAACTGCCAGAACCTTCTGATCGCCTAGCCGTGAAAAGTACACGTGCTCCAGAGCATTCTTGGGCCCGGTGACGGCAATGGCAACTCCAACGTTTCGCGAAATCAACGACAGCACGTGAGAGGTACGCTCCATGAACTCCTGCACGTCGGTGATGCCATGGAGCGAATCTTTGATGATGCCTTCGTCCGCCTGCGACAGCTGCGTCTTCCCGCTGAGCTGCTCCACGTAGTAGCGATATGCCGCGGCGCTCGGAACCCGTCCCGCCGAGGTGTGCGGCTGCTCCAGATATCCCGCGTCCACAAGATCGGCCATTACATTGCGAATGGTTGCCGCGCTCAAGCCTTCGCGGCTGGCTCGCGAGAGCACGCGGGATCCCACTGGCTCGCCTGTAGAGATAAAGGTCTCCACGATCGCGGTCAGGATCTCACGCTCTCGATTGCCAATGGGTTGGCCGGCCGACATACTGGTTGTAGTCCCCCGTGCCTCGGATTTTGCGAATCAGAGTAACAGCTTTGAGAACAATAACTTAGAAATTATCTGGCTCCCTGGAGTCGCGACGGCGGAATCCCTCCTGGCGGCACACCCTGCATTACAACCTAGATAATTCTAGCGGCTCTGAACGCGCGTGTCAGTATCCGAAAAGCACCAGTAGATTGGATGAGCAATACCACCTACTGGATTTGGATGACACTTTCAGGTGCGCTGGTTTTAATCTCTTCGACCCGCTGCGCAACCTGACGTGCGAAGTCGAACAGCGGCTTGGCATGGCTCGAGGTCTCCCCTTCCAGTACGGCCGGTCTTCCTTCGTCACCCGCCTTACGAATCTCGGGATCGAGCTGGATGCTTCCCAGAAAATGCACGCCGAATTGCCGGGCGGTCTTCTCGACTCCGCCACGGGAAAAAATATCAATCTCGTGCTGACAATGGGGGCAAACAAAGTAGCTCATGTTTTCGACTAGGCCCGCAATATCGACCTTCATCTGGCGAAACATCTCGATGGCTTTACGGGCGTCCTGCAAAGAAACGTCCGATGGCGTGGAAACGACAATCGCCGCAGTCAGCGGAACGGTTTGGATGAGAGACAAAGCCACATCGCCAGTCCCAGGTGGCAAGTCGACGATCAGGTAATCCAGCGTTCCCCACTCAACCGAACCTAGAAACTGCCGAATGATGGAGTGCAGCATTGGCCCGCGCCATATAAGAGGTTTGTCACCCGGATTGAGCAGGCCGACGGAAATCGTTTTCAGGCCATGCACTGTGAGCGGCTCAATTCGGTTCTCGGCGAGCACCCTTGGTTGCGCACTGGTTCCGAGCATCAGTGGTACGTTAGGGCCATAAACGTCAGCATCAAGCAACCCAGTCTTGTGTCCTAATTTTGCCAAGGCCAGGGCCAGGTTGACGGCCAGTGTGGTCTTGCCGACTCCTCCCTTGCCCGAACCGACCGCGACGATTGCATCAACTCCGGGCAACGGCTGCGGCCCCGGTGGCGGCTGTCCGGGACGTTGTGGCATGTGCGCACTCAAGAGATCACCTGAAGGAAGAATCCAAGCATTGATTATACGGGGAGAGACTCAGTGGCGGACTGTGAGAGTCCCTCGCCGGAGTTCTCTGACTGGCATCAGTGAGCGGAAATGGCGAATTTCACTGTAATTTGCGCATCCGTTTCAACTACCTGTCCGTCTTTGTAAGAAGGTTTAAAGTGCCATTCCTTGACGGCTTCACGCGCAGCAGCAAAAAGGATCTCCGGACCACTGATTGCCTGGAGATTATGAATGTTGCCATCTTTGTCGATTCGGGCCTGCAACACCACTGACCCTTCAATCGCCCCTTGCTTCTCCACGACAGGATCGGATCCTGCCGCAGGCGATTGGAGTTCGATGAACCCGGACGAAGGACGAGCCTGTTCAGCCACTTTAATCTCGCCTCGCCCATATGCAGGGTTCGCATTGACTGCGTCGGGAGCGTCAGGAGTTTTGTCATGCACACCGAGGTAAATGGAGTCATCCCGGGTGCGAACCATCTGTCGCTCGCCACCACCAGATATCACTTGCAGTGCGAGTGGTGACCTGATTGCGGATTGGGTGATGCCGGGAGTCAATGTCAACTGTGCATGAGAGGCCGCCATGACGATGTCGGTGTCATGTTTGGCTTTGTTTGGTCGTGACGTGGACTTGCGGTGTCGCGGTTTTTCTACAGTGGTATCGGATGTACTCACACTCGCTTCGTTCGATGCCGCGGGCAGGATATCCCCGAACCAGCGGTAATACACATATACCAGCGCGAAAACCCCCAGCACGGCCAAGGCGATGAGCATACCGAAGCGCCACTTCTGTTTGGCGGCGGCAGCCTCATATGCAGTTAAGTTGACTTGTGGTTGGTAGCTCTGCTCGGTCATGCGACACTTCCCCTCGGCTCTCGGCCGAGCCGATCCCTACTCTGCCCGAGCCCCTATGAATTCAGCTGGGAGGCTCTGAACAGGCTTATAGGCCTTCGATCTTTACTCGCATTGGGTGCTTTGACAATCCCTCGAAAGATGTACATTAGCCTTTTGAAGCCATGAACTTGCGAAGTCGCCCCCACCCATTACCAGCGGGTTTCTGATCGCCGCCGGTTGCGGTCCGCTACGGCTTGTAGAAACGATCGCCGTGGCAGCCTTTCAAAGAGCATGGTCGTCTAACTCTAAAGGTTATAAGCAATTGGAGAATACATGTCGCTTAGGGAGTGGTATGGCAGCAGTTTTGTACGCGCAGTATTGTGCTTTTGGGCAATCACGATTTTCAGCGTCGCGCAGACCAGTTCCACCGCGCCCACTCCAGCGCCTGCGCCAAAATATTTCGACCACGTGCTCATTGTCGTCCTCGAAAATCAGAGCTATGACTCGGCCATTAAGAACGACCTCTTGAAGAGCCTCGCACAAAAGGGGGCAAACTTCAGGAATTTCGGCAACCTCTACCATTACTCGTATCCAAACTACCTGGCAATGATAGCTGGCAGTGATTTCGGCACGCACAACCCGCAAGTCTTGAGTGACAAACAGAGAAATTTCAACGACGACAGCCAGCATAGGACAATCGGTGACTTGATCAACTGGAAGAACTATGCGGAGGATTATCCGACTCCGGCGAACGCAACGAAACCATTCCTTGGCGACCGGAGCGGGAGGTATGTTCGCAAGCACGTGCCTTTCCTGAGTTTCCGAAGCGTTCAGAATAAAACCTTTCACAATGTAGTCGGAGTCGATACACATGCGAAAGACAACGCCTTCGTGGGAGAGATCGGGAGCTTTATCGCGGACCCACAAACGCACCCGTTGCCCGAATACATGTTTTACAGTCCAAATCTCGACGACGACGGCCACGACCCAACCTTCAATCCGCAAGTGGGGCTTAAGAAATCCGCGGACTGGCTACGAGTGTTTCTGACCACGTGGCTGCATTTCGACGACAAGACGTGGCTTCCGAAAGACGACGCGTTAAAGCGTACGCTGGTGATCGTTACGTTTGACGAGTCGGAAGGCAATGCCAGACCGGAACGAATCTACACAGTATTCTTGGGCGACATGATCAAGCCACAGGAAGTGCAAGCTGCTTACAACCATTACAGCGTTTTGCGAACAATAGAGGATAATTTCGGCCTCGAGCCACTTCACAAAGATTCAGGGGACGGCACTGCGTCGGTCATCACGGGCATCTGGAAGTAGTTTCATGTAAATGGCGAAGAATCGCCAGATCACGGATTGCGGGCTTCCCTGCCGTTCATCCGCGGTGAATGAGCGACAACTCCCCTGATTTCGTCAACTAATTTGCGAGTGTGAGAGTTTCAGGGCATGCGCTCTACAGCACCTGAACCTGGACGGGTTGTGCTTCAGTGACGATGGTCCCGATACTAGCCCGGACCCATCAGTCAGGGAGAGCTTAGAGCAGCGTTCAACCCCAGCGATGGAATGGGATGTCGCCAACCCTCGAACCGGACCGCATTCAGACGAGCTACCCCGACGGCGGTGCATCGGCTGGTTCGCGACAATCAACCCAGATAACCTCAGTCCGTGCGCAGCGCCTTCATTGGATCCGTCGAAGCGGCTCGAAGTGCCGGGAGAATACTGGCGACCGCGGCGCAAGCCCCGAGCGCAAGAATTGAAAACCCGAACACACGCAGATCCCAGCTGCGTATCTCGAATAGCTGCGCGGCCATGAGGCGTCCCGCGCCGATGGCCAGAGGAATTCCAATCAATAACCCGGTAGTCACCAGCAGAAATGCTCCCCGCAGGACCAGTCGCACAATGTTCAGCCGGTCGGCTCCGAGAGCCATGCGCACTCCGATCTCGCTGGTTCGGCAGGCAACTGTGTAGGCTGTCAGCCCATAGAGGCCGATGGCTGCCAGCAGCACGGCGATGAGGCCGAATGTGCCGGCCAACTGCGCGACCATGCGCTGCTGGTCAAAATTTGAGGCCACCTGCTCGTTCATGCTTTGCGTCGTGATGATAGTAAGGTTGGGATCGATACCGGCGAGAGCCTTACGAAGCTGCGGCTCGAGGTTGAGCGCATGGCCGCGTACCAGCAGCTGGATACTGCCTACGAAATGCGTTTGTATTTCGCTACGCTGCATCAGAACGTCGGGATAATGGACACTCTGCTCCAGCGGTAGGAAAAACATGGGTTTTGCGGGCTGGTCTGGATCGTTGTACTTGGCGTCACGCGCCACGCCGACGATCTCAAACGTGCCCGCATATCGGGAGTTGTCCAGGCCAAAGTGCTTGCCGATGGGATCTTCGTTGGGGAAGTATTTCCTGACCAGCGATTCATTCACAATCGCCACTGGGCGGGACGGTGCCGGAATCGCTCTCCGCGAAATCGCGTCCGCGCACGATGCGCTGTCCGACTGTCGAAAGATACTGACGGCTCACCCGGTCCCACGACACACCCTCCGCCTGGTAACCTTTGGATCGCCCCTCCCTTCTATTGCAATCAATTCACCCCAGTTATTGCCGCTGAGCGGACTGTAACCCGCCAGGCTTACGCTCTGCACATTCGGCAACCGCACCATTCCATCTTCGATTGCGCGATAAAGCGCGTCGAGGTGTTCGGGTGTGTAACTGTCAAGAGGCGGATTGATCTGAATACTTATGCGATTTTGGACGTCAAAACCAAAGTCCTGACTCTCCAGATTCCGCAAGCTCACCGTCAGCAATCCGGCGCAGGCCAGCAGAACCAGGGAAAGCGCCGCCTGGCTGACCACCAGTATCTTTTGCGGCAACGATGCCCCGGCGCGAGTGCCTCGGCCTGCTCCGTGCAGGGCCTCTGCCGGATCGGAACGCGAAGCCAGCCACGCCGGCACCACGCCAAACAGCGCACCGGTCAGGAGTGAAAGCGCAAACGCAAATCCCAGAACCGGCAGCGAAGGTGTCGCACTGATGGGCGTAAAGGTGGCGCTGTGAAATGCCAGGGCCAGCATCAGACGCGCTCCCACGTATGCAACCCCTAATCCTGCGATGCCGCCTAGCACCGACAGCAGTACCGCCTCCGTCAACTGCTGGCGAATCAGTCTTGTTCGCGCAGCCCCAAGAGCCAGGCGTACCGCAGTCTGGGCGCGGCAGGCGGCTCCGCGTGCCAGCAGAAGATTGGCGAGGTTGGCGCACGCGATGAGAAGTAATGTTCCACAAACCATCAGGAGAATACGCAGACTCGCGCCATAGTCTTCCCTTAAGGAGGTGACACCCCCTCCGGCCGGAGCCACCCGGATAAATTTTTGAGGAATCGTAGGTTCAATCTGCGGTTTGAATTCGGCGGGCATCTCATCTTCGTCACGGAGCCACCGTTGGAGCACCGGCGTTAGCCGGGCGGGAAGTGCTTGCACGCTCGCACCCGGCTTCAACCTGCCAATGGCGTACAGCCACTGGGGATGATTCGTTCTCATGTGCGCATTCTGGCCGTCGAGCAAAATCTCCTGTTGCAGGGGCAGCCAAAAGTCCGGCGGATCGCTCCGCAGTGTCTCGCCAAAAAATCCCGGAGGCGTAATCCCAATCAACGTGACCGGCTGTCCTTGTACGAAGAATGTGGATCCGACAATTCCCGGGTCTGAGCCATAAGCCTGCTGCCAGGTGCGATAGCTGATCATCGCCACCGGTGAGGCCGACTGTTGATCGTCCGAGTTGTTGATAACCCGTCCGGCAAAGGCCCCGAGGCCAAACACATGGAAGTAATTCCCGCTCACGTACTCGGCCCGCAAGGGACGTGCCTCGCGGTCTTTGGCCTCCTGCCGAATGCTGTAGATCCCAGGCGCGGCCTGAAAAGCCGTGGTTTCCTCGAACTCGGGTGCCGCCGCCACGAGACGCTGGTAGAGCTGATAAGAGAACAGGCTCCAGTCATCGTCCTCCCAACCCTCGACACAGCACTCCTCGGTATCGCCAATGCGATACAGCTGGGCGGGATCGGCGACCGGCAACGACTTCAGCATGATGGCCTGCGTCAGGGTGAAGATCGCGGTGGTCGCACCGATGCCGATGGCCAGGGTAAGTAATGCAGTCAACGTAAACGTAGGAGCATGGCGCAGTTGCCGGAGAGCGTAGCGGATGTCTTGCAGAAGGGTTTGCACGCGGGTACCTCCGGCGGATTATACGTCGACCCAAAAGCGTTGGTTCCACTAGGTAGACTTATGAGTTTTCAACTTGCACCACTGTTGGCGAAACATCCCGATGACACTCATTGATGGGCGGTCCTGGTCCTTGTTGGGTGAATGGGTTCTGAGTTTGACGACTTGGACCTTGGCCGTCAATTTCATCCCCGCCGCACTGCTAGCTGGGTGCTTTTCTTGACCCTGGGCCTTGGTGCTCGATTGAACAGCTGAAGGGATACTTTGCCTGGAGATATTCCTGAAACCGCCGCTGGTCTTCGGTTTTCAGACCTAGGAATTCGATTCCCATGCCAACTCTGGGATCGCAGGTGCGCACGATGGCGAGCGTCGTAACCCTTTCCACCCCAATCCACAACTCTGCGCTCAGACGGGCTCCGATGGGAAAAGGTGAAAGCGTCTCGACATAACAGCCACAGCCGCCGACATCGGTAGCGGTGACACGCATCGGGACTGGTGTCCGTTCGTCATGCAGAGCGATGGGAAGGTCAATCTTGTGCCGGTTCCACCTTCTAGTTCTTGGTACGACAGGGGGTGAATCCCGATCAGCCTTTGGAAGCAACGCCATCCACGGACATTCCAGTTTGCTCAGAAGTTGCACGCCCACTTGAATCTTCTGAACCGACTGGGTGTTCGTCGCCCATACCACCTTGCATCGCGCTTTCTTTTCGCCAGCCTGCACTCCGATGGTGTCGCCAATCCTGAGGTCATGCTCGATCTGGCAGAGCAGCGCGCCCCCACCGCTGATGTTGTGAGCGCGAGCACGCTGGGAAAACGCACGACCATCCGCTCCCATGCCCCACACACGCATGTCTAGATTGACCGGTACTCGCTCTTCCGGCCGGGGAAGGATCATAGCTAACTCCGTACTTTTATTGAATTTCTTCTACGTGAATCTCTTCTACAAATGATAAAGGGTAGGACAGGGCGGTTAATAATTACCGAGGTCGCGGTGCTGACGATGCCACCGTCCGAATGATATCTGAACCAAGGTGTTCATCTACTTACGCTGGACAGAAACATTAGGAATTGGCTCGGGGAATTAGCTTCGGGGATTAACCTCGAGTCGCCTTGTGGTCGTACATTTTACGATCTGCCGCGTCCAGCATCTCGTCCAGCGTGTCGCCCTCGTGCCATTCCGCTATGCCGATGCTTACGCTTACCCGGAAATCCTCAAGATTACCCTCAGCATGCCAGTCGTCGAGTTTACTGTTGATGCGCTCAATGACCTTTTGCGCTCCCGCCGCAGTCGTGTCCGCCAAAATGATCAGGAACTCATCGCCGCCGTAACGCACCGCTGCATCTGAGCCCCGTATCGACGATTTGAGAACTCCGGCTATCTCCGCCAGGACAAAATCCCCGGTCAGATGGCCAAATCTTGTGTTGACCTTTTTGAAGTTGTCGGCATCGACCATCAGAAAAGTCAGGTCTGTATGCCTTCGTCGTGCCTGACTGATGAATCGCCCTGCGATGTCGTCCAGGGAACGGCGGTTGTAAATCTCGGTAAGGGGGTCGGTGAACGATTGCTGCTCGGTCACCTGGTTTTGTAGAGTGCTGGAGATCAATTGCTCGCGCAAGCGGCGAACTTCGAAGCGCTTAGTTACGAGGTAGGTGTTGAGCAACGCAAGCAAGACGAAGAGGCCGATTACCAGCGGACGCGAGACCGTGATTTCAAAGTGGACAGTCTCATCTTTAAAAGCGGCGCGGAAGAGGATGGAAAGTAAACCCCCACTCACCAGAATGCCGGTGAGCGATATGATTGTCCAAAGTTCCCAATCTCGCCTCTCGAGTCGTGAAAGTTGGTGGCTTACGCGGGCTAGAGCGCTCTCACTTTGCTTTAAGAGCATCGACGATCACGTCCCATACAGAGAGTTTATTTCGAATAGATGTGACGCCACACCGTACGAAAGCTGTACCACTGAGGTAATGCATCGGCAGCGATTTGTTGTAGGGACTGAGTTTAGAACCTGGTGGGAGATGAAGAGTCGGAACGGCTACAGATGCCATACTGCTGCCACAGCCGAAACCACGGGCTGGCGGCGAGCATCTGATCGTGCCGTCGATTTGCAGCCGAGAGATCGCTTGGACCCAGCGGTCGCGTGTCCGGCATCGCAAAGGTGCGCTCCAGACACTCGATTTCGGCAATTATCCGGTCAATGTCCATGCACCCACTAGTATAGCTAACCAGCTTGCAGCCCAACAGCGCGAGTGAACATTAGTCACTGGACGGAATGCTGTAGTGCGAAGCGATAACTTGCCACTTACCGTTTTTGTTCATCCAAACATCGGTGAAACGATCGTGGTATTCGTACGGTTTGCCCCTGAATACTCCTTTTTCGTGATAAGCACCGGTGACAACCGCGGCACTTCCGTGCATTCGAACGTTCACACCTGACATTTCGGTGATCTCCACGTGCAGGGTCCTATCCCCGTTGTGCGCGATGTATCCAGATTTGCTGAATGTGCTCCCGTCTTCTAGGGTGATGATGAAGTCTTCGGCTAGGAGCGACTCCATGGCCGCGATATCCCCATGCTTATACGCGGCATTCCATTTGTTTTCGAATGCGAGAATCTTGGATGTACTGACTGGCTGGTTTTGTGCGGCTGCAGAAACGAAAGTCCAGGCTGCGAGCGCTGCAAGAATAAGAGGCGAAATCTTAATCATCATACGTGGGGGCATTTTCTCGCGTTCCGAATAAAAAACAACAAAATCGCTGCCGTACTGCATCTCATCGGCCGCGCCAAACTGCACGCCGCTTCTCGAGAAACGCGTCCATCCCTTCGGCGGCATCCTCCAGCATCAGATTGCACGCCATCGTCTCGCTGGCGATATCGTAAGCTGCCTCGAGAGAGCGATCGATTTGGCGGTAGAACGCCTGCTTACCCAATTGGACCGTGGCAGGGCTCCGCGCTAAAACGGCCTCGACAAACCGCTCAACCTCGCCGTCAAGCGAATCGGCAGGAACCACCCGATTCACCAGCCCCCAATCCAGAGCCGTCTTGGCGTCTATGGGGGCGCCGGTGATCAGCATCTCCATCGCACGCTTGCGGCCAATGTTCCGCGCGACGCCAACGGCGGGTGTCGAGCAGAAGACGCCGATGTTGACCCCTGGCATAGCAAACTTCGCGCTCTCTGCCGCCACCGCAAGATCGCACATGGAGACGAGCTGGCAACCAGCGGCTGTGGCGATGCCGTGCACACGTGCGATCACCGGCTGCGGCATCTTTGTGAGCGCGACCATCATCCGGCTGCACTCGTCGAAGAGTCGGCGCTGCCATGCCTGGTCGCCAGCGTGCGCGCGCATCTCCTGAAGATCATGGCCGGCACAGAACCCCTTGCCCTTTGCTGCAAGAACCACCACTCGGACCGACTTGTCCTCGGCAATGGCGTTCAGCTCTGCCTGCAGGGCGCTGATCATCGCGGAGGAGAGGGGATTGAACCGCTCGGGACGATTAAGGGTGAGCGTAGCAACTCCCTTATCACGCGTGCTGAGAATGAAAGGATCTTCCGCCGCAGATTTTGCTTCCGCGCTCGTGCTGTTGACTTGCGGGTTCTCAGGCAATTGCCGCCGCCGATCTGGCGCGTTCGCGCAGTACGTATTTCTGGATCTTTCCGGTCGAAGTTTTCGGAAGCGGTCCAAATATGATTGCCTTCGGCAGCTTGAATTTTGCCAGCCGCGCCCGGCAATGCTCGATAATCTCGGCTTCTGAAGCTTCGGTATCGGGTTTGAGTTCGACGAATGCGCACGGTGTCTCGCCCCAGGTCGCGTCAGGTTGGGCGACGACGGCCACCGCCAAAACCGCGGGGTGATGACAGATTGCGTCCTCCACCTCCAGCGAGGAAATGTTTTCACCACCCGAAATGATCACGTCCTTGGCACGGTCTTTGATCTTGAAGTAACCGTCGGGGTATACCACCGCGAGATCACCCGAGTGAAACCATCCCCCGTGAAAGCATTCCTCTGTCGCCTTCAGGTTCTTCAGGTAACCCTTCATCATGATGTTTCCGCGGAACATGATCTCACCGATGGTTTCCCCATCCCGCGGCACGGGCTGCATCGTAATTGGATCCAGCACCGCGACATCCTCTTCAAGGATGTACCGCACGCCCTGGCGCGCGTTCAACACAGCGCGCTGCTCGAGATCCAGTTGCGCCCACTCATCCTTTTTAACGCACACGGTCGCAGGTCCGTAGACTTCGGTCAGGCCATAGACGTGAATCAAATCAAACCCCATGCGCTCCATCGCCGCAATCATAGCCGACGGAGGTGCTGCGCCGGCCACCATGGCGTGCACGCGATGGCTGATGCCTTCCCGCAACTCGGCCGGAGCATTCAACAAAATGTTGTGAACGATAGGTGCGCCACAATAGTGCGTTACCCGGTGTTGCCGGATGAGTCCGAAGATCGCCGCAGCATCAACTTTGCGCAAGCAGATGTTGGTACCCGCGAGGGCCGCTATGGACCAGGGAAAACACCAGCCGTTGCAATGGAACATCGGCAAGGTCCAAAGGTACACAGGGTTCCGCGGCATGCTCCAGGTGATGACCTCGGCCAAAGCGTTGAGATAAGCGCCTCGATGACTGAAAACGACACCCTTCGGGTTCCCGGTGGTACCAGACGTATAGTTCAGCGTGATCGCATTCCACTCGTCCAAGGGCGGAGGCAACGCGGACTCCGCGTCGCCTTCCTCAAGCAGCGCCTCGTAATCAATCTCACCGAGCCGCTGACCCGACCCGGTGTACTCGGGATCGTCCACGTCAATCACAGTTGGCGGCTTTTCCAGTTTCGCTAAAGCAGCTTCGATAGTCTTTGAAAATTCACGATCGGTAAGGAGCAGCTTGGCCTCGCCGTGCTTCAACATAAAAGCAATCGCCTCAGCATCGAGACGCGTGTTCAACGTGTTAAGCACCGCACCCGCCATGGGTATTCCGAAATGACATTCGTACATCTCAGGAGTGTTGGACAACATCGCCGCAACTGTGTCGCCCACACCGATTCCGCGGCGGATGAGCGCGGAGGCCAGACGCCGGCATCTCGCATATGTTTCTTGCCAGGTGAAGCTTCGCTCTCCATGGATCACGGCCGGATGTTCTGGAAAAACGTCGGCAGCCCAGGCAAGAAATGTGAGCGGTGTCAGCGCGGTGAAGTTAGCCTGGTTTTTCTCCAAGCCGTTGTCATATGGATTCATCATGAGCGGAGTCATGGGGTGCTCCGAGTCTTGCGTCCGCCGTTTGCTAGGCCATTTTGGCGGCAAAGCACTGCCCGTATGGAGTTTTCGGATTACGCGCGAAACCGCAGTCCGCCCTGAACGGCATAACAGCAAGTGGTCGCAAGTGTAACGCTCAGTGAACCCGGTCAGCAAGCAAGTTCCGCAGGGCGGGCTTATTCGCAATTCAGCTGGAACGCCGATAAGAGCAACGCAGATCCTGACTCAAAACAGCGCCGCTCTTTCAGTTGATGTAAACGCGAATGCTTGACGGTGGTTTAAAGAACGTGGTACGAGCAATAAACTCCCGAATTGCCAGTCATCCGGCAGGAATGGAAATAACGAATATTGAAGACCTGGTGCCGCGCCAGGGAGTTTGTGTCTATGAGGCGCTGGAACGCCATAGTCATGGTGGGCGATTCAGAGAATCAGGCAGAATTTCAGCGAAGTAGGCAAATCCACAGGATCTGAGCATTGGAAGGTCACTCTCCAAGATAAGCGGAAACCCCGTTTCAGAGCCGCTGTATCGAAGCACGGTTTCAGCGCTCCATATAGTCACCACCGTAGCGGCCTACCGTCGCGGGAAGAAACCGCCGGAGGTCGTGCTGTCAGAAAATCGCTGGAATTCAGCACGCTGGCTCAAATGTAATATCTCGAGCCGCCAACCGTCATGCGGCCCATTGCACGAGAAGCGCACTTACAGCATCAAGATGCAGCGAGGGCGATCCCGAAAGGAACCAGAACGCCGGCGCAGTTTTTGTCGAAATATGTCCTCATCCATGCTCGTGCTTCCTTTTACCGCCGGCCCTCAAGCTGCGAAATCGATCTTCGTAATGGAAGAAGGTTCTTGCTTTTCCTGAACAGGACCTGCACGACTGACCTTTGCTAGCTCAGAATTCAATTCCGCACCCAAAAGCATCACAAAACCAGTCCAGTACAGCCATGTCATCAAGGCGACAGCCGCGCCGAACGTGCCATATGTCTTGTTGAAGTTGGCGAAACTTCGAAAATAGATGCCCAGCAGATATGAGAGCCCGATCCAACAAGCTACAGCCAAGATGGCGCCTGGCAACGTAGCGAGAAAACGCTGCTTTACATTGGGGGCCCAAAAATACAGAGCCTCAACCGCGAGGATCGTAAAACCAACCGCTATTGACCAGTGAATGTACGGCCATAACAGAGCGAATACAGTGGAAAGATGTACTTTGGCGGCGAGCCACTCGCCAAATCTGGGCCCGACAATCATTACTGAGAGGGCGACAAGTAGCAGCGCTCCGATGATGAAAGCGAGCCCCACCGCGAGCGGCCGTGTCTTCCAAAATGGACGATCATCCTCGACATCGTAGGCCACGTTCAAGGCTTCAATCGCCGCAGAAAAACCCCCTGATGCCGCCCAGAGAGTTCCCAAAAGTCCAAAAGAAAGGAATGCCCCTCGATTGGGAGTGATGACGTCCGCAAGGACACGGCGCACTAGGCCCATGCTATCGGGAGGCAGGAATCGTCCCATAAAGCCCAAAGCTTGACCGAACAGATCCGGCACAGGCAGGTACGCCACAACCGCGGATAGGAAAATCAGCGCTGGGAACAGTGACAAAACGAAATAGTAGGAAAGTGCCGCGGCCATTTGCATCGTATGGTTCCGAGCTATGTCCTCATACGCGTGGGCGAGTACGCCTTTGAGTTCTGACATTTTCACGTGCGATTTGATGCAAATCCTGTTTGAATGGGACACCAATTAACATGTTCCAGGAATCCTGGCGTGAGATGCTGGTATGGCGAAGAACAGGAGAATGATTCCAGGGATATCACCGCAGAAACGCCAATCAAGTGATTGCCACCGCTGTGCGTTCTCCAGAAAGACAACTGGGTAGGCGAATTGGGCAGGGACTCGCAACCGTGAGAATCGCACTGCGCTTGGGATCCTCCGCAGCTCTGCGGCAGCCGCATCTGTGGCAGTTTGGCGGGGCTATTGGGGAGCACCAGCCAGGAGTGTTCAGGAACTGCAGTCGTGGGTTCAAGATGGCACGTGCAGCTCTGCGAATCGACCACCTGCCGTATATTGAAGATAGATCTTTATCACTCATAGTCCGGGTACCTCGGTTACCTTCGTTTCCGTGAAGGGGTTTTTCCACGCTCTATTCCTCGGGCTGTTGTGCCATTCTTCCGGCACAGAAGGCTCATGACAATGAAATTTTCCTTCCGCCACTTTCCATCGCGGAAGAGGACTGCAAAATTGACGAGGCAGGAGGAGAGAGTCTTCGCCGAAGCCGGTGAACTCGCGCGCCTTAGACTTGAGCAGTGCATCGCCGATTTGTACATTTGGCTTCCGCCGACGAATGACACACTGCGTCGGCAGTCGAACGGTGGCGTTTTAGCGTAGAGTTATCGAGGTCCTGAGCACAATCAGAGTTTTTCCGCCTTTGGAGTACGGATGCGATTTCTCAGCGTTAAATTGATAGCCTCCCTTATTCTTGCGGTCGCGCTGGTCTCGCTTCTCTCCTCGTATTACCAGGTCAATGGCGAAAAACGTAATCTTCGCAAAGAGCTGGAGCGCAGGGCGGCCATGTTATCGGAGAGTTTAGCTGGAAGTGTAGAAGCCGAGCTCGATAAACAGTCCGTCAAGAACCTTCAAGACATTGTTCAGCGCTTCAGTAATCGGGAGCATTTGGCCGGAGTCGCCGTGCTCGCCCAGGACCTTCAGCCGATTGCGGAGTCCTCGGGTCTCGCGGAGCGCTTACAGATTCCACCTGCTGCTCTCGCCCATGCGATGACAGAAAGCCACACTCAAAGCAGATACATCCGTCTGCCGAATCGGGAGTCTTTGCACGCCTACTTGCTGCCTTTGCAGCAGGGGAATGAGCTGGTGGGGACGCTCCTTATCGCTCAGGACGCCAGTTACATTGATGCCCAAGTGCGGCGTGTCTGGCGAGAAACGATTGTCCGTGTACTCGTGCAAGTTCTCCTGATTGTAGTCATCACCGTACTAATCATCCGCTGGAGCATTGCGGGCCCCATAGCGCGAGCGGCACAGTGGATGCGTGCTTTGCGAACGGAAGGATCCGCCAAAACCCCAGCTATTACAGATTTGGGAGTGCTGCGTCCTTTGGCGAAGGAGATGACCACTTTTGCCGAGAGTCTCACAGCGGCACGCTCAGCAGCGGAGAGAGAAGCGCAATTGCGCGAAGCTGGCGAGTCGTTGTGGACTGCAGAGCGGTTGTCTGTGCATGTGCGAAATAAATTGGGGTCCAACCGGCTTTTCGTCGTTTCAAACCGGGAACCGTACAGCCACGTCCGTCAAGGGAAATCAATCCAGGTTATTGTGCCGGCAAGTGGACTAGTGACGGCGCTGCAGCCGATACTTTGCGCTTGTGACGGAACATGGGTAGCACATGGTAGTGGCGACGCCGATCGTGAGACCGTTGACCGGCATGACCGCCTCGCGGTTCCTCCTGAAGAACCACGGTACACACTGCGCCGGGTCTGGCTCACCAAGCAGGAAGAAGAAGGCTATTACTACGGCTTCGCCAACGAAGGCCTTTGGCCACTGTGTCACGTTGCTCATACGCGACCCATCTTCCGCGCACCTGATTGGGAATGTTACGAAGCAGCAAACCAAAAGTTCGCGAGGGCAATATTGGAGGAGATGTCGGGAACCGACTCTCCGGTAGTACTCGTGCAAGATTACCACTTTGCGTTGCTCCCGCGACTGATCAAGAAAGAACGTCCCGACGCTCGGATTGCTATCTTCTGGCACATTCCGTGGCCGAGCTCGGAAACTTTTGGAATTTGCCCATGGCAATCTGAACTGCTGAACGGAATGCTGGGAGCCGATTTGGTTGGGTTCCACGTGCAAGCTCACTGCACGAACTTCCTGGACACAGTTGATCGAACTCTCGAATCGCGCATCGATTGGGAACACTTTGCGGTGAATCGCGCCGGGCACCGCACGGTCGTCAAGCCCTTCCCGATCAGCGTGGAGTTTCCCAAAGCACCGGTGCTCGGCGATGGAGATTCGCCCTATCTGGATCGCGTTGCTCTCCTTCGCGAACTAGGGGTTGAAGCACAGTTTCTTGGTATCGGGGTAGATCGCGTGGATTACACGAAAGGAATCATTGAGCGTTTCCTGGCAATTGAACGCATGCTTGAGAAACATCCGAATTATCAGGGAAAGTTTACTTTCGTCCAGATTGGTGCTCCGAGTCGCACGCACATCAAGCGTTATCATGACCTGCTCGCCGATGTCGAAGCCGAGTCGGACCGAATCAACCAGCGGTTCCAGAGTAGCAAGTGGAGGCCGATTGTCTTCTTGAAAAGGCACTACAGCCATCAGGAGATTGCGCGCTATTATCGTGCAGCCGATCTTTGCCTGGTGACATCTTTGCATGACGGGATGAACCTGGTGGCGAAGGAGTTCGTTGCTGCACGTCATGACGAACAAGGGGTGCTGCTGTTGAGCCGATTCACCGGCGTCGCCCGTGAATTCGTCGACGCTGTTCTCATTAACCCTTACGACATTGAACGGACGGCAGATGCTATCCGCTACGCGTTGGAGATGACAACCGAGGAACGAACAGCAAGAATGCAGCGCATGCGCAAGCTGGTGAAGGAACAAAATATCTACCGCTGGGCAGGCAATCTGATCGCTGATCTGTGCGGTGTGCGCATCGATGACGCGCGCGATTCCAATGAGAGTCGAATCGGAAGAGCTGCTACCCAATCATCTTGAAGAAGGGTCAGCCGATCAGCATGTCAAGGCGCAATCGCTTGACCGGCTATCGTGAGGCAATCGCTTCGGGATACGAAGCGCATTGCAGAAGAGCGACCCAGGAGCACGGCAACCCGATTGTTTCGGTGCCTTAATCCTGAATTTCTTCCAGCGCAGTCGTGAACCCCATTTCTCCGAGCCGTACCTGGACGTGTAACGCGGCGCATCGCGGAAAGCGATAAGCGGCACAAGAATCCACCGTAAGCCAATACTGAGTTGATGGAATACAACGCTTACCTGTCGCACTTACCAGCAATCCCGCGGCGCTGTGGCCTTCTTTGATTCGGACTCGATAGAATCTGTGGTCTTGCGATCCGTTTAAACCTAGCATGGGTGTCCTGCTTCTTGCCTTACAGCTTGATTTGCGAGTGGCGGGGGCGACGAACAACCGTAATTCGTCGCTATTTTCCGACGTTAACAGCGATGGGCTGAGTACAGAAAGAGCACGAACGTACAGGCTCTTTTTCTCGTGCGCTGAACTGGAGAACGAGCGATAGTTGGTGATAAATCGCCGCGTCACACATCGAGCCAACCGTCCAACAGGAACGGCTTGTTTCCGCTCAGGATTCAAGCCTTCCGTCTGAGAACGCCAACGATCAATGTCCTCCTGATGCTGTCCTTCGGTCACCCTAGCGTCCCTTTCTCCGGAGGTATGTTTGATAGGCGAGTAGGTCTTCTGGGTCAACTTATGGAATGCCCATTTTGCCAAAGCCAAACCAGCGTGTACTCCAAGCGGTGCAATAGCTGCGGGAAGACGATTCCTCCCGGCCAATACCTGCTGGAGGAGTCTGGCGTGGTCGACGCCGCTTTTTCCGATACGAGCGCCGCTGCTGCAGGAGCGCCTCGCACTCAAGGTCAATACCGTTTTGCCAGGTTGGGCGACCGCTTTATCGCCTTTGTGCTCGACACTGCTTTTCTATTCGGTCTTTTTGCGATTGTGGATGCCTGGGTGTTTACGCGCTGGGGTTCGGTTGAGGCTAGCGAGTTACGGCTCACTACCGCGTCCCTGCTGATCGCGGTCACGCTGAATGCCACCGTGCTTTTTCTCTACGGTTGGCTGCTGGAGGCGGCATGGGGCGCCACACTCGGCAAGGCCATGGTGGGGATTCGGGTTGTGGGAACACGGCAAGGCCGATCCTTCTCGGCTTGTGCGGTACGGAATGTGCTGCGGATCGTAGATGGGCTGGGCTTCTATCTGGTGGGTACAGTCGTAGCTGCCTGCTCTGGTGCTCGCCAGCGCGTGGGGGATATCTATGCGCGGACTGCGGTGATCGAGGAAAGCTTCCGGAGTGTCGTCCGGGTAGCAGCGATTGTGCTATGGATTGCGAGTCTGGCTGCAGCAGGGTGGGCAGTACCTCGCATTTGCTCGGTCAACCGCTTCGTCCGTCCGCCGTACCTGAGCCAGGTAATTATCCGGGTAGGTAGGAGCGAAAGCTTGGCTTACTTTCAAGTTGGCAGCCTCGCTGTGCACATTCAAATCGCCTCGACGTCCTCCGGCTCATAAGACCCTTCGGGTTCTATAGCCACTATCATCATCCAGCCGACGTCATTCGTGTAGAGAAGCTTCGTTCCTGCTCACGAGCTCACAGTTGTTCTCCTTATATATAAGAGCGACGGGGATAGTTGGTGCTGATTCCGTCCCCCCGTTTGGTTATTGGTTGCTGGTCTCTGCCTGCCGTTACTGCCTCATTCCACGCGTGCTCGCAAGTACGTGGCCTCGCACGAAGGTATCAGTCGCGAATGGCCCTGCGGGTCACAGTGAGGGATGAAATGAGTCGTTAAGGTTACCGGCACCCGTGTGCTCTTGTTGCCGCCAGCCATCTGCTCAACACTACGTGAAGTCTGAAACTACCATCCAAGGCTGCGTGGGGCATACAGCGATGAAAAAAACATTTCACTTGTCCGTTGCGATTGGTCTGGTTCTCGCTCTATCGTTTGCCGGTCTCGGGGCATTACACGCTGCCCGGGTACCCGGAGATAACAAGACCGTAACGAAAGCTCCTGATTCTACTCCCGACCAACAGCAGATGAGGGGCCTCGACGAACAGGTTCAGGAGGTCAAGTCAGACGTCCTCAGCATCGCGGCGGAGCTGAACCAACTGGAGGAGAAACTGCTGTACCCGTCAGGGACACAAGTCGCGATCTTTGTCGCGCTGGCCAAAGGCGACCAGATGAGACTCGACGCTGTGCGGCTCGAGATCGACGGTCAGCTGGTTGCGCATTACATCTACAGCGCCAAAGAACTCGAGGCGCTGCGCAAGGGTGGCGTGCAAAGAATCTACGTCGGCAATGTGACGACGGGGGACCACCAGCTCAACGTGCTGGTTGACGGCAAGCTTAAGGCCGGCATGGACTTCAGCCGCACGCAACACTTTACGTTTCACAAAGAAGTGAAACCAAAATTGGTGGAACTAACGATGGCCGGACCGGACGCCGGGAAGACCCCAATCATGTTTGGAGAGTTGTAATTCATGCGAGCGACACGCCCACTAATCGGACTCTGCCTAGCCCTGGGACTTGCCGCCCGTCCGGCCTTGGGTGGCGACTCGAGGGATGACCTCTTTTTCGGCGAGGCGCTCTATCACGCGCACCAAGGACAGTATTTCGAGGCAATCCAGCGGCTCGACACCGAACTTGCCCAGTACCATCGTCTGGATGAACCCGCACTCGATACGCTTCACTATCACATCAACGACGCTGAATTCTCGGTCGGCGATTTCGAGCTCGACTACCGGATGCACTACCGCGCAGGGCGCGCCATCAAGCGAGTGCTCGAAGGCTCCGTTGATGATGCCGTACGAAATGAAGCCGCGTTCAGGCTTGCCCGCATTCACTTCCAGAAGGACCAGCTCGACGATGCGCTGCAAGCGCTGGGGCGAATCCGGGGAACCGTGCCTGAACAGATAAAGGACGATGTCGAGTTTTTGCGCGCGAACATCTACATGGCGACGGGCCGCCCAAGCGACGCCGTCGAAGTGCTCAGTCATCTGCAGAACGATAAGACTCTGGCCGGGTTTGTCGCCTACAACCTCGGGATTGCTTTGTTGCAGGTCGGTCGCCAAAAGGAAGCAATTGAACAACTAGACAAGGCCGGGCAGCTGGCAGCGGGCGATCCCGCCGGCCTCGCGATCCGCGACAAGTCCAACCTAGTGCTTGGCAGTCTCTTGTTCGAATCGGGCAACTTTGAGCGGGCAAAACAGTCACTGGATCGCGTCTGCCTCGAGGGACCGTTCTCGAATCAAGCTCTGCTGCAGGCAGGTTGGGCCGAGGCCTCGGCCCATAACTATGACCGTGCGCTCGTCCCATGGAACATCTTGGCGAATCGCGAGCCGACGGATGTCGCGGTCCAGGAAGCCATGCTTGCCGCGCCAAATGCGTACGCCAGCCTGAAGCTGTATGGCCGGTCCGCGCTCATGTACGGTCGCGCACTCGAGCTGTTCAGCAACCAAATCGAAAAGGTGGACGCCTCGATGGATAGCGTCAGGCAAGGACGGTTTCTCAAGGCGTTGATCCGCGAGGAGAGCCGCGAGGACCAAACCTGGGTCATCCGTCTGCGCAGCCTGCCCGGTGCGCCGGACACCTACTACTTGATGGAATTGATGGCATCTCACGATTTCCAGACTGCGTTGCACAACTATCTCGACCTCGAGGATCTGCGGTCGAAACTTATGGCCTGGCAAACCGGCCTCGACGCCTTCGACGATATCATCCGACTGCGCAAACAAAATTACGAGCCGTTGTTGCCAGCCGTGGATGCGCAGTTCCAGAAGCTGGATTCGCGAATGCGCCTGCGACTCGAGCAGCGTAAGCACCTCGCCGAGCGTCTGCAGACGATGTTGACCGCGCCGCGGCCCGATTATCTGGCAACTGCAGACGAGCGAACTGCCGGTCAGCGCATTGCACTTATCGAAAGGCAACTGGGGAACTCTGATAGCGCCGAATCACTCGCCCTTCGGAAGCGCGCCGCACGACTGCAGGGTGTGCTCACGTGGCGGCTCGAAACCGAATACCAGGAGCGGCTGACCGCGGCCTATGAGCACCTCAACGAATTGAATACGCAGGTTGACGCTCTCACTCGGCAATACGATGCCTTCGTCAGGACAAGGCAGGCGGCGACGCACAGCTATGTGGGATACGACGCCCAGATTGCACAGCTTCGCGAGCGCGCGCGCCGTGCACTGGAGCGTGTCGACACTTTGATGGCCCGTCAGGGACACATGATCGAGACCGTCGCCACCAACCAACTCCAGGCCCGCCGGGAACGGCTGGTAGCCCAGCAGATCCAGGCGCGCTACGGCGTGGCCGATAGTTACGATCGAACTGCGCGCGTCCAGTCCGGCGCGGAGGGACGCTGATGCGCCGCCTTACCATTCCGATCATGCTTGCGCCAGCGCTCTTGGTTGGCTGTGCCGCCCATCACAAGCCATCGGGGGCGACGCTTGCAGACTTGCATAACATGCGCCCGGACGTGCAGGAGGTGAAGGTAGATCAGGGCCTCGATCAGGCCATGCAAAGTTACCGCCACTTCCTCGAGGAGACGCCGGAGACAGCGATGACTCCGGAAGCAATGCGGCGCCTTGCGGACCTGCAAATCGAGAAACAGTTCGGCATACACAACGGCGACCTCAAGCCGCGGGAAATTCCCGCACCGAAGGCCGCTCAGGCGCTTGCGACCACGCCAGCCCACACGTCCGATCAGGCCGCAGCAGTTGCCGGCGCCAGCCCTCAGGAATCCGATCGGGAGTTTGAGCGGCGCACAACAGCGGAAAGCTCCATTCTCCCAAGCGGCGACACCGACACTTCCCTGGCGGGGGTGGTGGGCGCTGATGCTGCTCCCAAAGGTCCCATCGAGGCAATCGCTCTCTATGAACGGCTGCTCAACGAGTATCCCAGTTACAAGAACAGCGATCAGGTTCTCTACCAGATGGCGCGAGCCTACGACGAACTCGGCCGCACTGATGAGGCCATGGAAACCATGGAGCAGTTGATCCGCGCGAATCCGAATTCCGAGCACTGCGACGAGGTGCAGTTCCGGCGGGGTGAGTACTTCTTTACGCGCAGAAAATTCCGCGATGCCGAGAACGCCTATTCGGCGATCGTCAACCTGGGCTCCAAGTCCTCGTACTACGAGCTAGCGCTCTACAAGGTCGGGTGGACGTTCTACAAGCAGGAACTCTATGAGGAGGCCCTGCAAAGGTACATGGCGCTGCTTGACTATAAGGTGTCGATTGGCTACGACTTTGATCAGAAGCAAGAGAAGGAGAACGAACGACGCGTTGCCGATACTTTTCGAGCCATCAGCTTAAGCTTCAGTAACCTCGGCGGGCCAGATGCTGTCCATGAGTACTTCTCCAAGTTCGGGAATCGATCCTATGAGGACCGCGTTTACAGCAACCTCGGCGAGCACTACCTGGCCAAGCTGCGCTACGATGACGCGGCAAAGACGTACAAGGCTTTTATAGCGCTTTATCCTTTCCACCGTGCCGCGCCGCGCTTCAGCATGCGTGTGGTGGAGACTTTCACCAAAGGCGGATTCCCCAAGCTCGTGCTGGAGTCGAAGCGGGAGTTCGCGTCCAGGTATGGGCTGCAGGCCGAATACTGGCAACACAACAAGCCCGAAGAGTCGCCAGAGGCTCTCGCTTACCTGAAGACGAACCTGAAGGACCTCGCGACGCATTATCACGCTGAGTATCAGAGCACGCAGGATGCGAACGAGAAACTCGCGAATTATCACGAGGCTCTGCGATGGTACGGCGACTACCTCAAGTCATTTCCGACGGATGCCGAGTCGCCCACCATCAACTACCGGCTCGCCGACCTTCTCTTCGAGAACAAGGATTTCGGCGAGGCGGCCAAAGAATATGAGCGCACGGCTTATGGATATCCGACGCACTCCCAGTCGGCAGCCGCTGGCTACGCCGCGGTCTATGCCTACCGCCAACAGCTGAAGGACGTGGGCAAGGAACAGCAGGATTCCGTCAAGCGAGCCACCATCGCAAGTTCACTCAAATTTGCCGACACATTCCCGGACCATGCAGAGGCTGCGGCCGTCTTGGGAGCGGCTGCTGATGACTTATATGAGATGAAGGACTATCGAGCCGCCATCGATTCCGCCCAGCGAGTGATTGATAAATATCCAGGCGCCGAATCGCCCATCCGGCGCTCCGCGTGGATTGTCGTTGCGCATGGCTCGTTCGAACTTGCCGCGTACCCGCAGGCCGAACATGCCTACGGCCAGGTGCTGACGCTCACGCCGGAGGCCGACAAGTCGCGCGCCGCGTTCGTTGATAACCTCGCCGCCTCGATCTACAAGCAGGGTGAGCTCGCGAGAGACGCGAAGGATTATCGCGCCGCCGCCGATCACTTCCTGAGGATTCGCACGGCAGCGCCTACGTCCACCATCCGTCCGACAGCCGAGTACGATGCAGGCGCCGCGCTGATCGCGCTGCAGGACTGGACGGCGGCCGCGGAAGTGCTCGAAGCGTTTCGCAGCGCTTACCCCAAGCACAAGATGCATAGTGAATCCACCAAACTGATTGCGCGCGCCTACCGGGAAGGCGGACAGTTGTCGCGCGCCGCTGGCGAATACGACCGACTCGCATCCGAGTCCGAGGATCCGGCATTACGCGGCGAGGCGTTGCTCGCGGCAGGCGACCTCTACCAGCAGTCCAATGCAAACGACAAAGCCTTGGATGCGTACCGACGTTACCTCAACGAGTTTCCGCGTCCAGTCGAGGCTGCACTGGAGACGCGTTTCAAGGTCTCCGAAATATACAAGGCGACGCATGACGAGTCTCTCTATCAGAAAGAACTGGCGGAAATCGTACGCATCGACGCGGCCGCAGGGTCGGAAAGGACCAACCGGACGCGAACCCTTGCGGCACGTTCGGCACTGGTTCTCGCGGAACAGCTCTACCGGGACTTTGTAGCCGTGAAGCTGCGACAACCCTTCGAGACCAGCTTGAAGGAAAAACAGCAGCGCATGGATGCCACGATTGATGCCATGAACCGGCTCGTGGAGTACGAAATCGGAGACGTGACGGCGGCCGCAACATATTACATGGCCGAGACCTACTTCGATTTCAGTCACTCGCTGAAGGAGTCGGAGCGCCCGACCGACCTACAAGCCGCGGATCTGGAAAAGTATGAAGCAGACCTCGACGAGACAGCATTTCCGTTCGAGGAGAAAGCTATCAAGGTACACGAGAAAAACATGGAATTGCTGCACGGTGGCGTCCTCGACGAGTGGACTGAGAAGAGCCTCAATAGACTCGGCGAGCTGATGCCGGGCCGCTACGCGAAAAAAGAAGTGAGTAGCGGCTTCCTCGGCGGTATCGACAGTTATGTGTACCGTGCGCCGGTGTCGCAGGTCTCCCTACCGTTATCGGCCGATGCCGGAACGACGGCAGGCAAACCGGACCAGACGACAAGCCCGGTACCGATGGCTGTGAACGACGGAGTGGTGAAAAATGCGAGTCCGCAATAAGACCCGATCCATAAAAGCGATTTGCCGCGGGATGCCGTGGCTGGCCCTGTTCATCGCCCTGGGCTGCGCACCTGCTGCGCGGCGCAAGGTCACCGCCGGGTCGACGATGAGCAAACAGCTGGTGGCACCGTCGGCGGCGCCCGTTAAAGTCGAGCAGGATGCGGGCGGGTTCACGATCAAGCAGAGCATACCCGTTAGCGACGCAGTGCGAGCCGACTACGAGGCGGCGGTGCGTATGCTGGAGGAAGAGCAGTACGAACGCGGCATAGCTTTGCTGCTCAAGGTAACCGAACAGGCGCCCGCATCAACCGCGGCGCACATTGATCTCGGAATGGCATACGCGCACACCGGCGACCTGGACCACGCCGAAGCTAGCCTGAAGAGGGCGCTGGAACTGAATCCAAACCATCCCGCCGCCTACAACGAGCTCGGCCTGGTGCAGCGGCGCAGGGGAGAGTTTGCGAAGTCGCGTGCTAGTTATGAGGCGGCCCTGGCGCAGTTCCCCGACTTTCACTATGCCCACAAGAATCTGGCGGTTCTGTGCGACCTGTACCTAGGGGATTACAAGTGCGCGCTGGAGCATTACGAAGCGTACAGCCGACTCGTTCCGAACGACACCGAAGTCGCCAAGTGGATTGCCGACCTTCGCAACCGCGAGAGCCGGAAGGAGAAACCATGAGCCGAAACTTGTTGGTCGTGCTGCTGCTGGCAACAGGCATCGCGGTGGCAGATAAAAAGCCCCGGGACAAACACCCCACCGGCGCCGCTGCGGCGCAGAAGCGGACGGCAGCTGTGCGTGGACAGACGGAAGAATCGCAGTCAAAGAGTAAGGCAGCGGAAGTAAACACCGAAGAACCGCAGGCAGAAATAGAAGAGCCACAAGGACGGAGTGAAACGGCAGAAATACACGGCCCGAGTGAAACGGCGGAACAGCCACAAACGGACAAAGACGGGAAGTTGATCTCCGTACCAGGAGGAAAAGCGCTGGGTATGTCCGTTCTAGGCAATCAGGAGGCGCCCACCTCGCTGGTTATCGTTCCTTGGAAGAGCTCGGAGGTCGGCCGGTCGCCAGGCATCTCGCCACTGCTCGACGATTCCAGGCAGCCGGTGGATAAGGAAGTGTTCATGCGGGCGCTTCGCTATTACGAGATCAGATCGGAAACGAAGCCATGAACCACCACGTCGCATAAGCATTCTTGCTGAGCCTTGGCGGCGCTCCCGCTCGCAGTGTCCAAAGCTGTGTTCGCTGAATTGCTCGCTGAAGCGCGCACTGGACATGGGAGCTTCATACCCGCGGCGCTAATAAGCTTTCCAATCTGATCGCCTATCACCAAGCCAAAAACTTGGGCAGCATCCTGAGCGAGGTTCTTGCCTCCATGCGGCCCGCCGACGTAGGGAATTCCGGCGGAGAGCATCCGAGATTCCTATGAATGTTTCTTGTGTTGGAACCACCCAGATTAGGGCTGTGTAGCCTCAGCATCAGCCAAGCTGACATCTTCTTTTAGTTTTAATGCATACAAGCGCCGTCTCTGCGTTGGAAGCTCACAGTTGTTTTCCTCGTACAAAATCCGGTGATTGTACTGATTCTGTTTCCGCAGTTGGCTCCTGGTTGTGCCGTATTCCTGCCCCAGGTCTTGTTTCATGCGGTGCTTTTTTCCAAGTACGTGGCCTCGCACGAAGGTATCAGTCGCGCATGCCCTGCGGGTCACCACGGAAAATGAGAATGAGTCGTTAAGGTTACCGGCACCCGTGTGCTCTTGTTGCCGCGCGCCATCTGCTCAACACTACGTGGAGTCTGAAACTGCCGTACAAGGCAGCGTGGGAATACTGAGATGAAAACATTTTATTTGTCCGTTGTGATTGGCGTGGTTTTGGCGGAGATAGAAGCCGCACAGGGACAGACCGAAGAAGCGCGGGCACAGACGGAAGTTGATCTGCGTCCCCGACGAGCGCGATTCGGCATCTCCATCCTGGGCAACTAGCTCGGCCTCGGCAGCGCCTTCGTCACCTCGATGATGCTCGACGACTCGAGGGAACTAATTCACAAGGAAGCATTGATGCGAATGCTCAGTTATTACGAAATCAGGTCGGAAACGTTGCGACTCGCCGGCGTACTGACCAAAACGAACGCGGCGCAGCTCACTACTGCGTCGCACAGGAGGAAGCAATGACGTTTACGGAGCTGTTGAGAAACGTCGGCCTATTCGGGGCTGCCGTGATGTGTTGTCTTGTCGCGCTGTCCGTCTTTTCCGTGGCAGTGATCGTGGACAAACAACGGCGTTTCCGATTGGCCGCGAGCCAGTCAGAGATTTTCAAGCCCATGTTCACGAAATTTCTCCACGGTGGAGAGTTACAAGAACTGATCGAGGCCCTGCAGCAGCATCCGAATTCCCATGTGGCGCAGGTGGTCTCAGCGGGCATACAGGAGTACGACGGCGTGCGTCAGGCCGGCGGCGATCCAGTCGCCTCGCTCGAGCTCGTCACCAGTGCGCTCAGAGACTCGATTTCTGAGACGCTGATCCAGTTGAAGCGAGGTCTCGGGTTCCTGGCCACGATCGGATCGACAGGCCCGTTCATCGGCCTCTTTGGCACGGTGGCCGGAATCATCAACGCTTTCCGGAACATCGCGGCCACGGGCTCTGGCGGAATGTCTGTGGTCTCGGGCGGCATCGCCGAGGCCCTGGTCACGACGGCCCTGGGCATCTTCGTCGCGATCCCGGCCGTAGTCGCTTTTAACCACTTCACCGGCAGGATAGAGACTTTTCAGGTCCAGATGAATCGGGCCTCATCCCAGCTCGTGAACTGCCTGTTCAAAGTGCCGCAGGTCATGGATCGGGATCTCCGGGACCCGCAGGTTGTAGAGCCGAAGGTCAAGGTAGCGATGGAGGCGAAAGCCCATGCGGCTCGGTGAACCAGCCAAGATGCAGGCGGCCATCAACATCACACCGCTTGTCGACGTAGTGCTCGTGCTGCTGATCATCTTCATGGTGATGGCGCCGCAGATGCGGAAGGGACCGGACGTGAACCTGCCGAACACTGCGAAGCCGAGCAACCAGGGTGACGAGAGAGGCCGGATTCTGGTCTCCATCGACGATGCCGGCAGGCTGTGGATCGATGACCGGCAGGTCGCAGCCGACCATTTCGGCGAAGCCCTGCGCACTGCAGTGGGTGCCGAGACAGATCCCAAAGTCGTGATTCGGGGCGACGCAAAACTCAACTTCCGCCAGGTCCGGCAGGTCATGGCCGCGATCGAGGAGTCCGGCTTCCGCGGGGTGGGATTGATCGCCAAGCCCGCTGGGGCCAGGGGGGAATGACGTCATGAATTTCAACACAGGCGATTCCAGCTCCACTTTGCAGTCCGAGATCAACATCACGCCGCTCGTGGACGTGGTGCTCGTACTGCTAATCATCTTCATGGTCGTCGTTCCCCTGCTCATGCACGGCTACGACGTCGACATCCCTCGAAGCTCCGCGGGTGCGGCGCAGGCCCAAGAATCGCGGCTGATTCTGAGCATCGAGCCCACGGCCTGCCACATCCTAGGGCCCCCGGCTGGGGAAGGACTTCCCGCGGATTGTCGCGTGACCCTGGCTGATCAAAAGATTCCTGCGGCCGAATTGCCCGCGCGAGTGGCAGCGATCCTGGCTAGCCGGTCGCCCGAAAAGCGCGTGCTCTTTTTGGCCGCTGATGACCGCCTGAACTACGAAGGCGTTCTGCGCATTCTCGATCTCGCGAAATCGGGCGTTGAGGATTTGCAGGTCGAATTTATTACGAGCAATTAAGGTGGCTGCTTTGGTGACAACCATGGAAATCGGCAGGCACATGTTCAAAGAATCCGGGGCTCCCTCCACCCGCAGCATGGTGGAGAGCGTGGTTCTCCATGCCCTCGTGCTGGGCTTACTGATGCTCGTGTCGGCGTCATTGCTGCTTCACAATGTCGCCCCCAAGAAAAAAGAGGTGGACATCGTTTTCTATCGTCCATCGGAGGTTCCGGTTCCCGCGCGCGCAGTCCCTCTTGCAGGAGGGAAGACAGCGGTTCCACCCGGGCAGCCAGCACCCGCACCTAAACCGAGACTGAATGCTCGGGATGGTCCGGATGGGCCTGGGAAACCGGAACTCCCATCAGGTCCGCATGAGAGTTTTTCACGCGGAGGCACAACCGCCCCAACCACAGCCAAACGTGGGAAGGGCTGGCATTTTGGCATTCAAGGACAAGCTCGCGAGTCTGGCACAGGACAAGATCGCGCCGCGTCTCGGAGCCGATGCGCGGTACGGTGCCGCCGATGACGCTGGCCGACCATCGTCACTGTCCACATTGGCGACCAATACGCCGGGATCAAGCGGCGGGATCGATGTCGGCTCTCTCAACCGGAGCGTGGGAGGTGGTGGCGGCAGAGGTGGTGGCGGAGGAGGTGGAGCCGGAGGCACTGGCAGCGGCGGTGCCGGAGGCGGGATCGCGATAGCCCGCGCAACCAGCGCAATCGCCTCGATCGGCGGCGGCGGCGACCGACCCAAGGCCCATGGCGGGCTGGGGCCTTCCCGCACCGACGAAGAAATACAGATCGTGTTCGATCGCTACAAGGCGTCGTTTTATCGGCTTTACAACCGGGAACTGCGCAACAACCCAGCTTTGCAAGGCAAGATGGTGCTGCGCCTGACGATCGAGCCGGACGGCAGCGTGTCGATGTGCGCGCTGCAGTCAACTGACATGAATGCGCCGGATCTTGCGACTCAGGTGGTGAACCGCGTCCGGGCGATCAATTTCGGCGCCAAAGAAGGGGTGCAGACCGTAACCATCGTTTACCCGATCGACTTCCTACCGGCGGCGTAAAGCCGGTGGGCCGAAGTGGCATGGCACGGATACAGGAGGTTGGAGAAGCTGCGAATCTGATCAATTAGTTCTGACGCGATTTTGACAAAGGCAAAGCCATTGAAAGATGGCGACGCAAAGTCACCGGTCTAACGGGCCTCAAGCCCCATGACGGCGGGACCTCCGAAATCCAGCAGACAGCGTGCTGCCTCGGTCCCGATAACGACGAATCGCTTGTGAGTCGAACGAGGGCGTAGATGATTTCTAACGACATCAACAATGCGACGCCACGCGGCAGCTGGATCAAAATCCTGCTGTTCTCCCTGGCACTGTTGCTGCTGAGCGCCGTCCCGGCGCATGCGGCGGACACTTGCCCATCGCCACAGAACAACGGCGTGATCGATGGCTTTGTCAACCCTGTTCCTCCTCCGCAGATCGACATCGTCGGCAACTGCACCATCCGGAACTTCCCCGCGTCCAACCCACTGACCTCCAACATCAGCTTCTTCGGCAACAACGCCACGAGCTTTCTGGTCACTTTCGACAACGTCGACTTCATCGGCAATATCTCCTGCGACAAGCCGCAGGGGGATGCGATCTGGTTCGTCAACGGCTCCGCGACGACGGTCCGACCGGACTGTCAGAATCTCTTTATTCCTGTCGAGAAAATCGACAAGCAGAATCCGGCGGGCCAGACCACGGCCGCTATCGGCGTCCCCTTCACCTACAAGCTGACGATCCCGGTCTTGTTCGATCCATTATCGGGCGTCGTGATCAACACCCAAGGGTCGCCGAACGACCTGCACGACATCACGATCACGGACGACCTCAACGCAACGGGGGCGGATCTGACCTATGTGAGCCACACTGCCTTTTGGGTCAGTAACGGCACCCCTATTCCGCATACGTTTTCTAATGTCGGCGGTGTGCTCACTTTCAGCAACTTTCCCATCATCCCGGCGGGGCAGCAGTTCGTGATCGAGATCACAGTCGTACTCAACGACTCGGCGACGAACGTGCCGGGAAAGCAGTTTTTCAACACGGCCAACTGGCAGTTCGGCCGACTTATCAACGGCGTGTTCTTCGAACCCCTGCCGGGTGAGAAAGGCGTGACCCCGCCCATGACCATCGCCGCCCCCAATCTCGTGCTCACGAAGACGGGACCTGCGACGATGAGCCTGGGGCAGCCGGGGCAGTTCGGCCTCAGTATCCAGAATTCCGGGTCGAGTGATGCGTGGAACGTCACGCTCCTGGATCGGTTCCCCAAAGGCAATAGCGGCGGCACGTGCTCCACGGCACCGCAGATACTCAGCGCGCAGGTTTTCCAGGCGGACGGCGTCACGCCGGTTGCAGGCAAGGGCCCTCTGACTCCGGGCACCGACTTTTCTATCAACTATAGCGGCGCGCCCACCTGCCAGCTCACGCTGACCATGCTCACCGCTGCCGGCGCGATTGGCCAGAATCAGCGCCTGATCATTACCTACCGGACCCAGCTCGATGCCAACAGCCAAACGGGCGCCCAGCTCACGAACGTAGCGGGCGCGACCCAGTGGTTCGATGCCGACAGCAGCGTCTCGACTCGCAAAGCATCCACACGCACGTTAACCGATGGCACTCCAGGCGTGCTCGATTTCCAGGATGCCCACACGGTCACGGTGGTGGTCAATCCACTCACCATCACAAAGCAAGTCAGCGTGGTGGGTGGCGGCGCTGCGCTGCCGGGCGGGCAGCTCGACTATCTGGTACATGTGACCAATGTCTCGGCGAACCCGGTCTCTCCAGTCGTAATCACCGACGACCTGAGCACAGCCGGCGCGGGGCGGCTCACGTTCGTCAACCCGGCGCCAACGATGAACGGCTCTACGGCGGGCATCAGCATTGTGGGCCCGTTGCTGACCGCGGACTACTCTGCTGTGCATGGGCCGCTGCAGCCCGGACAATCCATCGACGTGCGATTCCGGGTGAAGATTGCTTCGGGCCTTCCCGCTGGCACGACTCTTACTAACACTGCCGTCGTGACGTGGAACACCCCCCCGCAGACGGCGAGCGCCACCGTTTCGATCGATATCGGAGGAGTCCCCGGTGCCGGCAGTTTGAACGGCACCGCGTGGCTCGACGCCAACTTTAACAAGATAGCCGACCTCGGCGAGCCGCGGCTGCAGGGTTGGAGAGTTGGGCTCTATCGCAATGGGGTGTTGGTGCAGTCCGTTGTTACGGATGCCAGTGGCGTTTATCGCTTCGCTAGCGTACCGCCGACCGATGGGACCACAGAACGGTACGAACTGCAGTTCACCGCGCCCGGTGCGGGGGCGAAGACTGCCAAGCTCGGCAAAGCCGACTCGGTCTTTACCAACTGGCTGCAGCGCATCACCGACATCGCCGTGCCCTCCGGCAGCAACCTCCAGAATCTGAATCTACCGATCGGGCCGAATGGCGTCGTCTACAACTCGTTGACGCGCGCTCCCATTACGGGCGTGAGCCTGAACCTGGTGCGCGCCGGCAGCCGCACGCAATTGCCGGCAACCTGCTTCGACGACCCCGCTCAACAGGGCCAGATCACCCAGGCGGGCGGCTATTACCGCTTCGATATCAATTTTTCGGATCTGGCCTGCTCCGGTGGTGGCAGCTACCTCCTCGAGGTAACCGCGCCGGGGTCAAGCTTTGTGGCCGGTGAGTCGAAGCTCATTCCGGCCACTTCGGGTGCGGCTACCGCTTCCTTCTCGGTGCCGACATGCGCGGGAAGCGCATCCGATGCGCTTCCCGCCATCCCCTATTGCGAGGCCCTGGTGTCGGAGTTCGCGCCGCCAGCCTCCGTGCCTGCGGGCAGTACTGGGACTCGGTACTACCTGAATCTCATCCTGGACGGCACCGCGGTGCCCGGATCGAGCCAGATATACAACAACCACATTCCGCTTGACCCTCAGCTCGCGGGCGCATTTTCGATCACTAAGACGACGCCCCTGCGCTACGTCACTCGCGGGCAGCTCATCCCGTACACCATCACGATCAACAACGTGATAGGTGCGTCCATGCAAGGGGTGCGAATTGTGGATAGCTATCCAGCGGGATTCCGCTACGTCCCAGGATCCGCGCGCCTGGATGGTGGGCCTGCAGAGCCCACGCTGGTCGGCCGCCAGCTCGTGTGGAACGGCCTGAGCTTCGGAACCTCCGATCATCACACCATCGTCCTGTTGCTCGGCGTCGGCGCTGGTGTTGGCGAAGGCGAGTTCGTCAACCGCGCGCAGGTCATCGCAGGCGCGACCGGCAAGCCCCTGTCCGGTGAGGCCAGCGTAACTGTTCGTGTCGTCCCCGACCAGACCTTCGACTGCACAGACGTGTTTGGCAAAGTCTTCGATGACGTTGATCGGAACGGCCGGCAGGATCCCGGCGAGAAAGGCTTGGCCGGTGTACGGGTGGTAACAACACAAGGTCTGGAAGCGGTGACAGATCCGTACGGGCGGTTCCACATCACCTGCGCGATCACGGCGGATGAGAATCGTGGCAGCAATTTCGTGCTGAAGCTCGACGACCGGACCCTCCCAAGCGGCTTCCGGATGTCGACAGACCAGCTGCAGATCAAGCGCGCCACGCGCGGCAAGGCCTTGAAATTCGATTTCGGGGCGTCAATTTACCGAGTAGTCGCCATCGACTTGTCAGATGCGGCGTTCGAGCCGGGTAAGACGGAAATCCGCGCCCAGTGGCGGCCACGCGTCAACCTCCTGCTCGAAGAACTGCGCAAAGCGCCGTCGGTGCTACGCCTGTCCTACGTCGCCGATACCGAGGATGCGGCATTAGTCGAACGGCGCGTGCAAGCGCTCAAGCGGCAGTTGGCCGACGAATGGCATGCGGGCAAAGACAGCTATGTGCTGTCCATTGAGCCTGAGGTTTTCTGGCGGCTTGGTGCCCCGCCGAAGCGGCTCAACGTGCATTTACCGGAGAGCAGGTGAACGGTATGAGCATGCAACGCCATCTACTGCTGATTATTGCGTCCTTGATAATGGCCGTCACCGCGGGCATCAGCCAGGTCAACATGGTGAAGCCAGGCGAGCCGGTGGAGCGGCATCTGTCCAGCGACCAGACCTTCCAGGAATGGTCGCACGACTCGAATCCGACCGGTGAGGTCAAGCGCATCAAGGTCTGCCGTGTGGAGACCGTCTGCAAAATGCGATACAAGGAAGGCCAAACGCCGCGCACGCGCGTGAGGAACCTGGTCCTGCCACTGCGGTACGAGGACGAGACCGTTCCGATTTCCGACGCCTTCACCAGACAGGTGCGGCAGGCGCTCGAGAACTTTCGGAACAAGCAAGGTGTGACGGTCCGGTTCATCGGTTACACCGATGACGCACCGCTGACTGGCCGCGACGAGAACATTTACGAAAACCAACTGTCATTGTCCAAGGCACGGGCGAAACGCGTCGCACTGGCTATGCAGCAAGTCCTGGGATTGCCCGCGTCGGCAATCGAAAGCGACGGTCGCGGGGCATCCCACCCAGTTGCCCCCAACGAAACCGCGCAGGGACGCGCCTTAAATCGTCGCATCGAAGTGGAATTCTGGTACGACGATCCCCTCCAGGAGTTATCGGACGAGCCACAACTGTGCCCCGACAATGTCGAGGAAACGGTGACTAGGGTTTACGATCCCGCGTGGGGCAGCATTCCGCCCCTCGAGCTCGCAGACGGCCAGCCGATCATTCCCGCCGGCTACGCGGCGAACCTGCATCGCGCACTCACCGACATAGCGGATCGGACTAACCCGCGACTGCGGTTTATCGGTTATACGAAGAACGAGCGACTCGACCGACGCACGGCGTCTGTGTACGGCGATGACATCGGACTTTCCGCGACGCGGGCTCGCCGCGCCATGGACATCCTCATGCGGGATTCGCTTTTGTCCGGCGCTCGATCCGAGCACGAGGAACGTGGCTATGTCCAGTCCGATGATGTCGTGAACGTCGGCTTCGTCCAAGGCGAAGATTCGTTCGTGCGCGTTCAGGTCGTCTACGACGAGCGGTTGCCGTTGGACAACTATGAGGGCGTGGATATCACGCGTGTCACCCAAGAGCTTCGCCCGAAGAGTCCGTACGAGCTGAATGTGATGCATATCACCGTCGACGGCAAGCCGATCGATGATCCAGGCCGCAGCTCCTCCGACGTCCAGCGCTGCACTGACGTCGCACTCGACAACGCCAACATCCACTTCCATTTCGATAATCTCGAGGCGCGTCGACGGCTGGGGGTCGCGGCGCATCCAGTTGCGGTCGCCGTCAGCGACCTGGGCGGTCCTGACGCATCGGTCGTGCGTTTCCGGATGTACGACAACTATGCGAGCTTCATCAAGCGTGCTGAAATCCGAATATTCGATCAGCAGCAGTCGTTGCAAGACGCGCCGCTCAAGATCATCGCGATCGACGACGCGGGCCTTGCGCAATGGCATCCAGAAAAAGAAATTCTCCCGGGCCCGGCACGCGAACTCAAGTATCTTTTGCGCGCCTATGACTCAAAGGGTAATTTCGACGAAACCGATGCGCGGCCGCTGCGGCTCTACCGTGAGCAATCGCCTAAAGACGTCGCAAAGTCTGAGGACGCGTCGCCGCACGAGCTGCTAGCCGCCTACGGTGAGAACCACCTGGCGCGCCAGCAGATTCCGCTGGGCAGCGGCACCGTCAAAGTGCAGGGCAACGGCATACCGGCTGGCCACACCGTTTGGGTCGCCGGACACCAGATTCCTGTCGACCCGCAGGGCAACTTCGCCGCGGAGGAGATACTTCCGACAGGTACCCATACAGTAGAAGTCGGCGTTCTCGACGATGCAGGCAACGGCTCGTTGTATCTTCGCGATCTCGAGTTCAGGCGCACGGACCTGTTCTATGTCGCTCTTGCCGATTTGACCGTATCCAAGAACAGTGCGAGCGGGCCGGCAAAACTTCTCCAAGGCGAAAACGCTCAGCAGCCCTACGATTCGTCACTGGACGGCCGGCTGGCGTTCTATGTGAACGGCAAGGTGCGTCAGGACTGGCATTTGACGGCGAGCGCCGATACCCGCGAAGGCCCGGTGAAAGACCTGTTCAGCAATTTCCTGGACAAGTCGCCTGATTCGTTATTCCGGCGCATCGATCCCGACTACTATTACCCGTCGTTCGGCGATGACGGTGTAGTGGAGGAAATGGCGCCGACCATGGGCAAGTTCTTTGTCAGAGCGAGCCATGGTGAGGATTCCGGGATGTGGGGCAATTTCAAGGTTGGCTACCGGGACAACGAACTGGCTCAGGTCGACCGCGGCCTGTATGGAGCCAACGCGCACTACGGGTCCGAACTCACCACCAGCTTCGGCGAGCGACGAGTCACGGTGGACGGGTTCGCCGCTCAACCAGGAACGATGCCAAGCTATGAGGAATTCCGCGGGACCGGCGGATCGATCTACTTCCTGCGCCACCAGGACATCCTGACAGGCTCCGAGAGCGTGCGCATCGAAATCCACGACAAGGCCTCGGGCATCGTCACCGGGGTGGTCAACCTGCGACCCAACGTGGACTACGACATCGACTACCTGCAGGGCCGGCTGCTGCTTTCCGAGCCGCTCTCATCGACCGCTAACGACAACCTGCTAGTGCGCAACAGCGGTTTGAGCGGTGACGAGGCCTATCTGGTGGCGCGTTATGAGTACACGCCAGGTTTCGACAAGCTGGACCAAGTCGCGGTCGGCGGTCAGGGCGATTACTGGTTCAACGACCACGTGCGGCTCGGCTTGACGGCCGATTCCAACGAAGGGGACGCCGCCAGCAACCTCGGTGCCGCAGACCTGACCTTGCGAAAGAGCGCCCAGTCTTGGTTCAAGGTGCAGACGGGCCGCAGCAACGGTCTTGTCTCACCCTCGCTGCAATCTAATGATGGCGGTTTTGGGTTCCAGAGCCCTGGCGACCAGTCGTTCACCGGCAAGAAGGCGGGGGCGTACCGAGCCGACATGAGCGTTGGGCTCGGCGACTTCTTCGAGGGTCGCGACGGTCGCTTAACTTTCTATACGCAGAACCTCGACGCCGGTTATTCGGCGCCGGGACAGGCGACCATTAACGACACCCAGCAATACGGCGGCACGTTCAGGATGCCGGTGACCAGCCGCCTCAGTCTGGCAGCCAAAGGCGATCAGAAGATCCAGGACCAGGGGCTCGAGAACCGGGCGATCGAATTGGACCTAGGCTATAAGCTGACCGATAGGTGGAGCCTCAGCACCGGCGTGCGCGATGATCTGCGCAAGGATCGTTCCCTGATTGTTCCCCTGACCCAGGAGCAAGGCGAGCGCACGGACGCAATCGGGCAGGTAAAATTCGCTCCCGGCGACTCCTGGAGCGCCTATGGCTTCGTCCAGGACACGGTCGCGGCAAGCGGAGGCCGTGAAGACAACGGTCGCATCGGCGCGGGCGGCTCCTATCGGGTGACGAAACGCTTTCGGATCGACGGGGAGGCTTCCGACGGTCAGCTCGGGCCCGGCGGAAAGGTCGGCACCAGCTTTCTATATTCCGACCGGACCAATCTCTACCTGAACTATTCGCTGGAAAACGAGCGGACGGACAACGGCCAGCTCCTCCGGGGCAGCCAGGGCAATTTGATCTCGGGCGCGAAGACGCGGCTCTCCGATAGCTCCAGCGTCTATGTCGAGGAGCGTTATCAAAATGGTGCGTCGTTCGGCGGCCTCAGGCACGCCACCGGAATCAATCTCACACCCAAAGATGGCTGGAATTTCGGTGGCAGCGCCGAATTCGGCAAGCTGCGCGACTCGCAGACCGGCGCCGACACCGATCGCAAGGCAGCCGGAATCCGCGTGGGCTACGGCTTCGATAAAGTGCAGTTCTCGAGCGGGATCGAATATCGCCGGGATGACGCCGAACAACTCGACCGGACGCATACCAAAAGGGACCTTTGGCTGTTCCGCAACAACTTCAAGTTCCAACTGACGCCCGACTGGCGCGTAATCGGCAAGCTGGACCACTCGGTCAGTGATAGCTCGCTCGGCGAGTTCTATGGCGGCGGATACACTGAGGCCGTGGTCGGCTACGCATACCGTCCGGTGCGGAACGACCGGCTGAACGCCCTGGCTAAGTACACGTACTTCTACAACGTCCCGACCACGGATCAAGTGGGGTTCCAGAACACCGCTGCCGAGTTCCTTCAGAAGAGCCACATCGCGGCGCTCGATTTGACCTACGACCTCACGGCGAATTGGTCCATTGGGAGCAAGTACGCCTACCGCCTGGGACAGGAGAGCCTGGATCGCGTGCACCCGAATTTCTTCGACAACCCGGCGCAGCTCACGGTCTTGCGCGTGGACTGGCGGTTCCTCCGCCAATGGGACAGTCTGGCCGAGGTTCGAACGCTTAACCTCCCGAATGTCAGTCAACGGCGCCGTGGCGCGCTGGCCGCGATCTATCATCACATCGGCAAGAACCTGAAGGCTGGCGTCGGCTACAACTTCACCGACTTCTCCGACGACCTGACCGACCTGAAGTACAACCACAAAGGCGTATTCCTCAATATCATCGGAACCAGGTGATGCCCGCGTGGGGTTCATCGGTAACAGTCGACGTTCGGTGCAAGAAGATCTCCGGAGGTGAAGGATTAGGTGGATATCCATTTCCGAATTCAAGTGAGTGCTTCCCAGGCCGCGTTTGCTCCGCAATACTCTTCACGAAAATCCAAGCACGTTGTGCGGTGCAAATAGAGATACGGCGGACAGGTTGGAGCGTCTAACTGTCTACGTAGGCTCTCTTAAACATCACTTCTGCTGGCCAGAACAAGCCCAACCGGGGGGATTTTTTTGCCCGCCTTTGGAAAGCCCAGATATCTGGGAAAAATACAGGGAAATAGTTCCAGCCGTAAACGCGCATCTTCCAGCCAAATCGTGGTGTTCCAAAGGTTTTGCATTTGTACGCCTTGTTGTTTTTAGCGCTTGGGCAGGGAATCTCGTGAAGGCGTAGCAGGGATTTGACTTTTAGAAAGGGATCGCTTTTCGGCTTCACGCTGGGTTTGGCAGCCTGCGCTCCGACCCGCAGTATGTTGACCTGCTGCGTCGTATGGGGTTGCCGCAACCGGAGTAAATCCCAGCTGGTTCCGAAGGGTCTCGCCTTGCATGCCTATAACTCATTGAGCGATAAAGGACGGAATGTTCGGTCTGGGGTGGTCAGCCGGGTAAAGGTTCTGAGGCCTTAGTCGAAACAAGATCAGATAGTCTTTTCTCGTGTCCTCGGCGCTTAGTGCTGGAACAAACGCTGGAGAAACTCCTTGAGAACGGGCTGTGTAGATTCGCTTTATCCAGCGACGAAATCGATAGCGGGTACTCAAAATTCATTTGGCTGCACTAAAGAATCCCGCTCCGGGTTGAGGGGAAAGTAGATGAAAGCGTAGGCTTTAGCGAGTTGGCCCAGCGGTCGCAAGCTTACCCAACAAGGGAGTGTTTTTTCAGCATTGGTTTATTGAACAGGTCCGTGCCGCTATGCCCGCCCAGCGCGGGGAGCAGGCCGCCATTCCGATCCACGTGATGCCGAATGGCGATACCGCCGGGGCGCGAGGCGCGGCCATCGAAGCGCTACAACTTGCCAGGCAAAGCGGACTTGCGTAGCGAGCGCTCTGCAGTTGCCAGTGGCCGATCCAGAACAAGAATGCTAGCTCTTGGCGCAACATCTCGATGACACTCATCATTAAGGTTCCGAGTGAGAATGGCCTCTTATGGTCAACAATCAGGTCCTTTTCAGTAAGCGCGTAAGCCCGACCAAGATCACCGCACCAACAAAGGCCACAATGATCGCACCAATCACCCCGCCACCCGGCCAGATTCCCAAAAACCCAAAGACCCAGCCGCCCACGACACCGCCGAGGATGCCGAGAATGATGTCAACGAGTACCCCGTAGCCGCCACCCTTCATGACTTGGCCGGCCAGCCAACCGGCGATCAGTCCGACCACGATCCACACAAGGAATCCCATAGTCAACCTCCTCAAGCTCGCTTCAGTGAGACGCTGGAATGTACACCTGCGCCCGTTAATACACAAGTGCTGATAGGAACGTGGGAGTCGGAGGGACCACTCGACGAGCAAGTTCTGAGCGTAAAGCTTGCGTCAGTCTTTCCGATACCCCGCTGCGAAGTTTGGAATCTCAACGGCACCACTACCCTTAAATGGGTAGTGTCCTAATTTGCCGTTTTCGTCACTGAATTGTGGCATTGATCGTGCTCCGCACCCATTCTGAAACGGTTTGATCTTTCGCTTTCGCAGCCGCCTCAATCGCCTTAATGTCATCTGCGGTAAAGCGCACAGGCACAATGCGTCCCTTGGCTTCGCCCTTGGGGAGTCTAGGTCTGCCGACTTTTCTAGGTTTCTTCTGCTGTGCCAAGTCTGAACTCCTGAATGATTGCTGCCCGTACAGCGGTATGAGGTGACACTACTGGGCCATTATGAAGCACTGCAATGTGACGCTTCGGATGTTCTGGATCGTCAGTCTCATGCGCCCACGCATACACCCTAGAAGCTGTGGGGTGACCGACTAAATCAAAGACTTCAACAACTCCATCCCATATCGTCTTGCCGTGGTAGCTTTCTTGTACTGGAACGCTTTCAATGTGCGTGGCCTCGCCGCCATGTACCCTCCGAATTACCTCTCGCAATTCTTCGATGTACGTCAAATGGTTGCCTCTACTAGATCGCCCACAGTCCAGAAATCCCGCTCAACTCCGGCTGCCATTGCCGGAGTGCAGCGTACCGTGTTGTGCCGACGCACGAAATTGTAGTAGGCGAAGTGCAGTGCGACGGCTGCTTGGAAGTTTTCAAGTTTCTTGCTGAATGCTAGCGTCAGACGCGAAAGACGCTTTACATGTAGGCGCGTGGTTGCATTCAGGCGTTCTACATGGCTAGTCGAAACCGAATCCATCTCCGGCTCACCAGAAATGGGCCTACGCATCGCAGAAGCGAAATGCGGAGCACTGTACTTGCGCTCTGGATGCTGGTGGTCATCGTGAACGTAGATTTTCACGATCTGGCCGTAATCCACATCCGCGCCGAAGGTCTGTTCAATTGCTTCCGCGTATCCGCGCAGCGCGTCGGTAGAGATTTGCACGCGGTTCCGCATCCGGCCTGCGACATCCTGCACAAATTCTGTGGTAGTGGCGAGAGTTCGCTTTCCGCACTTGAACGCTGGCACCAGCTTGGTTTCGGAGTCAATGGCGCAATACGTCCAAATATCGCCATAGGTCGGGTCATCCTCAATTGCGACATGCCGCTCTTTTTTGCCGATGAAACCCCATACTTCATCGAACTGCAAATAGCGGCATCCCAAGTCTTGCATCTTGGAATCCATTAGCAGTTCGCAGCCTTTGCCAGCGCGAACGCCTAGGCGCATGATCGTGTCGCGGTGAATGCCCGTAATGCGCTCAATGGAGCGAATGCTTGAGCCTTCCGCGAGTGCTCCGATTACCGCGATCTGCTTGTCAGTGCTGAGTACGTTTGCCATACGAATAATGTATTACAATAATTACCGCTTGTCAAGAGTTTTTGTGTTACAATATTTGTTGCGTATGGCTTTCATTCTTTTGTTATTGGCTATGATGGCGAGCACTGCTACAACTACAACCGCGCAGCCCAGCAATCCCAACGCGACATCTACAGCAAGTTCGTCTAAAGGTGCGATTCGATCTGCCCAAAAGGCCCACAACCTAATCTTCGCTGGATATGTTTTGCTTCTGGTGCTCACAGCGTTTGGCACGTATTGGGTATGGAGTTCTGGCAATAGAGTGCAGGAAGCCGTCCAAGGAGATGCGGATGCCCGGATTGAGGAGGCTAAGCGCGGAGCTAGTGAAGCAAACGCAAAATCTGACTCCTTAGAGAAGGACAATCTTGTACTACGCGGCCAAGTAGCCACTCTCGAAAGCAACGCCTCTAACGCCCAGAAAGAATTGGCTGGACTCCAAACAAAAGCAGCTGATGCGATTGCTGCCCAACAACGGGTTGAACTAGAGCTAACGCAAGCCACTTCTGAATTGCGATCTAAGCAGACCGAATTGGAAGAAGCGCAGCGCAAGACAGCGGAGGCCCAAAAGGGGGCAGCAGTAGCGCAACTTGACTTAAAAAAATATGTTGAAGAAGTAGCCAAACGACAGCAACCACGCCCTATTCCAGAGGTCTTCGTAATCAATGAGTTGAAAAAGGCCCGTCCGGGCAAACTCCTAATTTGGTACCAAGAAGGTTCCAATGAGACGTACATGTTTGCCGACCATCTTCGCGACACCATAGCCCAAGGCGGCTGGAGTGTTCCTAAACAGCCGACCCCGATTACTTCACTAGTTGGAATTCGTGGAGGCACTGCACTGGCAGACCTTGTCATAGTGAGCAAGGAAGGGATGAGCGAGACAAAACCAGGAATGGAAGAAACCCCAATCTTTGGGATGTGGAAAGCTTTAATGGCTATGGTTCGGTACGGAGCGATACACGGAGTCGGGCAGGGGACGGACGATAAATTGCCAGAGGACACCGTAGAGATATACGTCGGCCCGAAGATGTAAAAGACCAAAGAGAAAAAGCAAATTAGGACACTGCCCTTAAATGCGAATGCTTGACAGTGGTCCAAATAACGTGGTACAAGCACCTGCCCGTACGGTCTGCATCTCCCGACGCGCTCGACGCGCTTCATTATTTTCTGTAAGGCGCTCTGCGGTGAAAGGGGTTACCTGTGTTGAGAAAAATCGAAATCACGCTCGGACGAAATCTGTTTCAATTTTTCCTTCTAACAACAGCTGCAATGCTGATGGGTGCTATTAGTTTTGGGCAAATCGGGGCCGGCAGCGTTACCGGCATCGTCTTCGATCCGAGCGGCGCCGTCGTTGTCAATGCCGAGGTGATCGTCACCAACGTGGATCGAAACACTCCCCGGAGTACACACACAAATGCCAGCGGCTCTTACGTGCTTACTGACCTGCAGCCTGGGCGCTACTCGGTGACAGTAAAGCACCCAGGCTTTCAAACTACTGTGGTCCCGCCATTTGAGCTGCAGGTGGACCAGAAGGCTCGCGTGGATGTGAACTTGCGCGTGGGGGCGGCAAGCGACGTCGTTACCACCGTCGCGGAAGCCCCGCTACTCGATACTGAATCAAGCACCGTAGGCCAGGTCATCGACAGCAAGCATGTGACCGAACTGCCCCTCAATGGCCGCGACTTCCTGGACTTGGCAACTTTAGGCCCGGGAACTACTTTCACCAAGGACGGCAACACCGCTTTTCAAGAGGTGCGGGACGTCGGCCGGCGATCGAGTGACCAATACTCGCTCGGCGGCGCGCGCCCTCAGGACACGAACTTTCTCCTCGATGGCGCCAATAACACTTCGCCGGACTTCAATACATTCGGCTCAGTGCCTTCCATCGATGAAATTCAGGAATTCAAGGTACAGACGAATTCCTACACAGCCGAATTCGGCCGTGGCGCTGCACAGCTGAATGCGGTCACTAAGGGTGGGACAAACACATTCCACGGAACCGCTTACGATTTCCTCAGAAATGACGTGCTCGATGCTAAGGATTTCTTCAACGACCTGAACGCCGGCACACCCAACGCACCGAAGCCAGCGTTCCGGCGCAACCAGTTTGGCACAACCGCGGGCGGGAAAATTGTAGCCAACAAGTTGTTCTATTTCGGCAGTTACGAGGGGTTGCGCGATCGTACCGGGGTGACCGTTGCCGACACTGTGCCCACGAAGAATGCGCGTAATGGCATCTTTACGGATTACACGGACGACCAGGGGAACCCGATTCCGATCTACATGCCCCACGTCACCAATTTCTTTCCCGGCAATACTCTGCCAGCCGGCTGCTTCAATTCCAACCCATCGAGCGACGTGCTCTGGCCCGCCGCGACCATCCCGCAGCAGTGCTGGAATGGGGCTGTCGCACAATTTCTTTCCAATGCGAAATATGTACCGCTGCCGAATTTGTCCGCAACGATAAAAAATCTGACCGGAATCGTGAGCGATCCCACTGACTTCGATCAAGTTGCCGGGCGGCTTGATTATGTCCTGAGTGGCAACAGCAGTTTGTGGGGCAGGTACTCATGGTCGCGGGAAGACAGTACAAGCAACGATTTGGAACCAGTGAGGGACTTGACCGAGGTTGTAAAGGCGCAGAGCATTACAATCCATCACACATGGACCATCAGTGCCAACAGGGTAAATGACGTACGAGTGAATTGGCTGCGCGTCAAATCCAGCCGGGTCGGTCCGCTCGCGGGAACGACCAATGTAGCTGCGTCGCTCGGCATCCACGGCGTGTCGAATGATCCTCTGGATTTTGGCACGCCAAACTTCATTGGCGATGACGCTTTCCTGGGTCTCGACAGCCTGGGCGAGGACGCGTTTGGACATCCGCTCCAAAAAGCTCAAGCCACCTATGAATTCGGGGATGACTTCGCGCTATCGACGGGACGCCACATCTTTAAGTTTGGCGCGGACCTTCGCCACGAAAACCTGAATCTGCTGTCGCACAATCTTGCGCGGGCATCATTTCTAAGTCCGGCAGAAGCTACCGGGAGCTTAACTGTCCAGGGCATAACTACAGGGCAGTCGTACGCGTCCATGCTGCTGGGAATCAGCAACGATTCGGAAGTGGCCAGCGGTGATTCACATGTTCATCTGTTCCGCTGGGCGCAGGCCTACTACGCTCAGGACGATTTCAAACTGAGAAACAATTTAACCCTGAACTTCGGGGTCCGCTACGACCTGGCGCCCTACTGGCATGATCTGAATGACGCAATGGTGAACGTGGACTTTAGTGGGGCTATACCTGTTGTCGTGCGCCCTGGGCATGGCGATCCCTATCAAGGCTTCCCGCCTGTAACTTTCGATTCAGATCCGAATTCACCCACGTTTCTGCCTTATGTGCGAGACAATCGCCTGGGCCACAATCTTGTTTTCACTGACCACACCAACGTAGCGCCACGTTTCGGATTTTCGTGGTCGCCTGGCTTCGGCAAAGGCAAGACCGTGGTGCGGGGCGGCGCGGGGATTTTCTATTCGCCCATGAACGCCGACCCCTGGTTTGACTTTGCGCGCAATGCTCCTCGCGCAGCAAAATTCATCAAAAAGACGGAATTTTCCGTTGTCGACCAGATTTTCGGAAACACCTCTCAAACCATCATTCAGCCGTCAATGTTCACCGTGGATGCGCATCTGAAGACGCCGCGGATTCAACAATGGAGTTTCGGTATCCAGCAGGAACTGGCGAAGGATACCGTTCTGGAAGTCGGTTACGTAGGTTCGGCCTCCACCCACCTGCCTCACATACTTGATCTGAACCAGAGCTACCCTGTAATGCAAGGTGACAAAGTAGTGCATATGCAAGCGGCCGATTGTCCCGGCTCTTTCGACCTTGTTGACCTTACAACAGGTATAGGAAATTGCTACCTTGCGTCGCGATATGCTTCGCTGGCAAATTTCTATAACGTTTTTGCCAACAAAACATCCGCAAATTACAACGCGCTTCAGGCGAAAGTCGAAAAACGATTCTCGGCAGGGTTTTCATTTCTGAGTTCCTTCACGTGGTCCAAGAGCCTGGACACCGCCTCAGGAACGCGCGATGGCGGTAACGGATTTTCTACGCCCCACATTTACGATTTCAAGCTGGACTACGGGCCGTCTGCGTTCGATGCCAAGCTGAATTGGGTTAACAGCGCAATCTACGAGCTTCCATTCGGCAAAGGCCGGCATTGGGGCAGCGGGTGGTCGGGCCCGGTGGAAAAGCTGATTGGGGGATGGCAGGTCGGCGGCATCAGCTTTGTGCGCAGCGGTTTTGCTGCATCCTGCCTTACGGCTGGCGACTCTGCCGTCAGCAAAGTTGGATTTGAGCAGGACTATTGCGACCTGCTGGGGAATCCCAACAGTGGGCCCAAGTCATTCCTCAATTGGTGGAATCTTTCGTCTTTCGCGGCCCCGACCCCTCTCGAGGTCTTCGGGACCGCACATCGCGGCGCTCTGCGCGGCCCGCGATTCGTGAGCGTGGATTTCAGTGCCATGAAGACGACGCCGATTACCGAGCGCTTGAATGTCCAGTTTCGGTTTGAAGCCTTCAACTTGTTTAACCATCCACTCTTGTCAATGCCGAACCCGTTTGTGGACAATTTGAGTCTCGACCCCAGTGGAACGCCCCAATTTGGCAGTTTCGATACGATCAGCAGCACCGCAGCCGCGAATCGTCAACTGCAGTTTGCTCTCAAGTTCATTTGGTAGGCATCGCGAGGTTTGAACAAGACCATCCTGTAGAGACTTAAGTTTCTACAGGATGGTCCTGAATCTCTTCTTGCGCAGCATTCCAATATTGCTTCTTGCCTGACCAATAGGCCTCGGTTGACATCATGCAAGCGACGGAATGGGCAAGACCATTATCCACTGTGGCATGAGGCTGCTGGCGGGAGCGCATGCACTCGAACCAGTTGGCCGTATGCTCGAGCGTCAGATCACCCATGCCCATTGGCGGGAGCTTAGTTTCACCGGGCAGAAGAATATCTTTCGACGCCCTTTGTTTGTCGACATCGGGATTGTCTTCGTGGTTCCCCTTCTCCTCGACCACGGCGTAGCGCGGGCTTCCCTCTCCGCCATGGTTGAAGAGTGTCGCCTTTTTCCCCATGAAACGCGTGAACGACGGGGCATCGTTGCCAAAGCTGGTTGAGTAACTCACCAAAAAACCCTTTGGATATTCCAGAAGTGCCTGGAAAGTATCGGCGTTCTCCCGGCCATCGTGCCAGGCGAAGACGCCGCCGTTGGCTGCCACCGACTTGGGGAAATCGTCACTCATAAACCAATGCACCAGATCCATGCCATGGCTCATCCACTGGTCAGGAATTCCGCTCGAGAACTCTTTGTACAAGCGAAACTCGCAATAGATTTGCGGATCGAAGGGACGATAGGGCTTGGTCATCAGCCACTTGCGCCAATCGGTATCTTGCTCCTTCACTTGTTTGGACTCCGGCCGCCCGCGCCACCTGGGCCCGTGATAATTCCAAACTATTTCAACCTTAGTTATGTCACCGAGAGCACCGGTTTGGACCAAGTCGTGAGCCGCGCGTGGGTAGGGTTCGCTGCGATGTTGCGTCCCCACCTGCACGATCCGATGGTGTTGCTTTGCCGCATCTCGCGCTGCCTTAGCCTCGGCGAGAACGTTTCCCATTGGCTTTTCAACATAAGCGTCTTTGTCCGCCTCTACGGCCAGCTTCAAAATGGGCGAGTGCGAGTGCTCCGGGGTGGAAATAACGACCGCATCAATATCCTGCAGTGCGAGGACATCTTCCAGATACTGAAATGGGCGGGGCGCACGGCCGTAGTAGCTAGTATTCTCTTTAACGGCTCGTTCGCGGTGGACGCTCCACAAATCACAGACAGCCGTCATCTCTACGTTGTGACTGGTCTTGTGTTGAGCAATGACCCAATCCAGTTCCTGCCCTCGGCTCCCCGGGCCGATGTGGGCGAGCGAAATTCGGTCGTTAGCCCCGAGAATCCTGGCGTACGAAACCGCCTTTGGGACGACAGCGGCTCCAATCAGCGCCGCTGATCGGGTAAGGAAAGTCCTGCGATCCGTTTTTGTTTCTGATTTGCTCATTGTGTTTTTTGTCATCAATATACAAATCTGCCGGCGATTATCCTACTCGCGCCCCAGAGAATGTCAACGTGGAGGTCAAGAATCCCTTATCCGATGGCTGGTTGTCGGCGTGTTATTGTTGCAGTTCGCGAGCACAGGAGATAGATCATGAAACTCATGCTAGCCTTTTCGGTTCTCTTTCTGGCTTGTCTGGCGCAAGCTCAGACCGGCGGCAAAAGCGCCAATGCAGACGACTCAGATTTGAAGAGCACCGAACAGCAATGGGTGGCTGCGTATTATGGCGGCGATGGGAAGACACTTTCCCGTATTGAGGCCGATGATTTCACGGTTATTGCAAATGGCCAGAAGCCGCAGACGAAGGCGCAGCAGATCGCCGAGGTCGAGGGCCGCGGACCGGTCGGGGTTCCCCAGCCCAGTGTCGAGGAAGAAATCCGCCATTACGGAGACGTAGCTCTAATTACTGGCTTGAGCGGGGGCTCGAACGTGCGTTTCACAGCCGTTTGGGTAAAGATGAACGGCTCCTGGAAGGTCGTACATCTGCACTACTGCCAGGGAGATTGAGAACGTCCGCACGCCCTGAATGGTGATTCTATGTCATCGCTTTGCGACAAGTTCCAGGAGGATGGATGATTATTAGGCTGTTGACGCCACCGGGCAGGACCGGGACTTCTCCTGCCAAACACACCGCTTCAGCCGCAACATGGCTTTAAGCGACCCAAGCGGCAAATTGCTTAGTTCGCGAATATACGAGCCAGCATAGGCTCCAATCCAGGCGCCTTTGTAAACGTTTACTCTCGATCTGGCTCTTGCGAGATAGTTCTTCACCGCTGAGAATTCTCGCTGACTGTGTTTGGTTTTGGCGCCGTAATCCCGGGCCAGTCGTCCGTCCGAAATGGTGACGCAGGCAGACCTTCTTTGTAAGACAGATTACAGGCGGACTATTCGCCCAAGCATACCTGCGGAGGACTTCGCTCTCGCTTACGCTTCCTACATGCTTTACCTGATTGATCGAGTCTGAGATTGAGTATCACCTGAAATTATCAGGGCGCGGGAATCCGCGAGATATATCGGTACTTGCCTGTTGCGCTTTTCCCGCCTTCCGCGTCCCATTCTCTCGTTGCCGCTTTTTCGTACGAAGCTCTGCTATCCGGGGCAGAGATAGCGGACCACATCATCCAGATCGACGCCGAAATTATGGAGGTGTTTCGCCATGGTGAAATCGGTATTGATAGCGGAGGACCACGCGCTTACCCGCCACGCGATTTGTTCATTGTTTGCCTCGCAGGAAGACTTCGAAGTATGCGGGGATGCAGAGAATGGTCAGGAGGCGGTCGAGATGGCTCAAGTGCTGCATCCCGACCTGATCGTGCTGGATCTTTCGATGCCCGTGATGAATGGGATCGAGGCGGCACAAGCTTTGAAGCAGCTCATGCCTGAGACACCGATAGTCGTATTCAGCGAGTACTGCAACGTGTTCTCGGAGCGCGAAGCTCGCTCTGAGGGGATTTCCGCTTTCGTCTCAAAAACGGAGCCCGTTTCAGTGTTACTCGATAACGCTCGCGCTGCGCTTCATTACACGGCGGGCGGGTTCTTTTCACCCTCCAACCAAACATAAGGAGCAACCACATGTTCACACGCGTAGTTGAACTTAAGAGCAAATCAGGAAAGTCCAAAGAACTGACAAACACCGTTAACGAGAAAGTGCTCCCGATCCTGAAAAAACAGCATGGCTTTGTAGACGAGATCGTCCTGGTCTCGGACAAGGAGACTGATCGCGTCCTGGGCATCAGTTTCTGGAATACCAGAGAAGATGCCGAGCTATATCATCGCGAGCATTTCCCGCAGGTCCAAGATTCGGTTCGACACCTGCTCGAAGGCGAACCGTTAGTCCGAACGTTTAATGTGGAAACGTATATCGGTCAGAAAATCGCGGCACACAAAGCTGCCTGAAGTGCATCCCAAGAAAGTTTGGGCCGCCTAACTGTTGTGGAACAGCGAAGGCGGCCTCTGTTTTGTCCGGTTCTTGCCAGTATGTCAGACTTTAACGAGAGGCATCTTCGGGATTGCCGCTGAGACCCGGACGGCGATTGTTGGTGATAAATCCGATATCGTTCAATCGGTTCGAAGCGCCACGTTCACAGTGGATGCGCGTTCAGTTGAGGAGAGATCTCACGGTCAGGTGCTGAATCGTCCCGCCAGAGTGGAAACCGTCCTTACGCGAGCATCTGCGCCTAAGTAGTGTGCCAGCTTCAGCTTACTGGGGTTTCATTATGGAGAGGACGAGCATCAGTCCTACCAGTGCGCCCATCACTATGGCGGCCGCCGCAAACATGGAGTTGCGGCGAAGTCGAGACTGTACAGATCCTGACACAGGGGAGAAAAAACCTTACTAACCAGGTCTAGCCCAACCTGGACATTAAATCGCGGTTCTCATGACCGCTTCTGGAAAAAGTGTAAACCAGCTCGAGTTGTGGAGCAAGGGGTAACATGGGCCGGTAGTGGCTCAGTTTGAATTTTGGTGTTAGATTTTAGGCGACTGGAGTTGGTGTAGGGACTGCGTCAGCTTGCTTACTAGCGTTCTCCGATTCAATCGCGGATTTTTGGCGATTTGCCTCGTCAATAGAGCGGACGCGACTCGCACTAGCTTGAAAGTGAGATACATCTTGAGCAATGGACAAACCCGGCAAGGCTTCTCCAGTAGCTCTATTGGCGCGATAAGCGGAAATAGAGCCGACAATCTGCACCCCATCTGTGGGGGTGGAATAGATTACAGGGCCGCCACTGACTCCGTTGATGGCGACGCCGTCAATCAGGTAAGCGTTCCGAAAGTCCCAGTTCGCGCTGATATTACTGCAAAGAAACACAGAGTGTATTGCGCGATGGACGGGTACCCCAGCCACGCAACCTCGATTCCGATAGGCAATCTGCGATCCATTGGGAGGAGTGGTATAGGATCTTGTGGAAACTGAAGCTCTCCAGCACTCGTGATAATCACCGCTGAATCTTTATTTTCGTCTCCCCAGATTACCCGATCACCCTCTTTTAAGAATGAAGTCGTCCCCGACGAAATATGATTTATTCGGATTGGCTGCTGCCATTGATCCGCATGACTTACCACATGGTGGGCAGTGGCGATTCCGCATAGGTTGCGGGACTCGTTGTAGAACACAAGGAACCCTGTACCATGACCCGCTGGAGTTTCGATTTTTACAATACACGGTGCGACGCGTTCGACTACTTCGTCCCAATTCATGCGGCTTCCGCCTTCGTCGTCAATAATCCCACTAATTCGTCAAAACTCCAAACATGATTCGATAAGCCAGCTTCCATCGCAGGCGTCACTCGGAGCGTAGTGTGAATCCGAACGAAATTGCAATACATAAAGTGAAGGGCAACGGCATAGGCGTGATTGTCGATCTTTTTAGAGAACCCGTTTGTCAGCCGAGTGAAGCGGCGCATGTGCATCCGCATCGTAAGATTCTGGCGTTCAACGAAAGAAGTGCTTACATGCTTAGGGTCGGGGTTCCCACTGACGACTTTCATATCGCAACCGATGCAAACTGCCGGAGAGTACCGCGTCTCAGTCTCGCCGGACGCGCCGTAAATCTTTTGGAGCTGGGCATAGTCGCAATCCATACCGAACGCACCTTCCACGGCTTCGAGGTAGGCTTTGTGGCCGTCGGTCGTGATCTGGACTCTGCTCTTGATGCGGCTGGCGCAATCCTGCATAAAGTCCATGGCCCAATCCGCCCCGCGTCCGCCGACGAGATAACTGACGACCAGTTTGGTTTGCGCGTCAATTCCGACCCAAGTCCAAACATCGCCCCATCCGATTTCTTTCTTCTCGACGCTAACGTTTTTGGCTTTTGCGCCGACGTATGCCCATATCTCGTCACACTGAAGGCGTCGGACTGTAAGGTTTCGGACACGCTCGTCGTGGTATTTCATGCACGCTTGGCCCAAGTCAACGAGGAGCTTGGTGACAGTGTTTCGCGCCACACCAGTCATCCTAGATGTTGCCCGAATGCTGTTGCCTTCGACCAGAGCACCAACTACCCTGACTCGTTCGTCAGCGCCAAGCGTGTTCATATTGAGCATTATGCTTGAGTGGAATCACAGATGTCAAGCATTTTGCGCACTTTGTTTTTGACATGTACTTTAGTAATGCCGTATTCTTGGGATGTAATCCTGTGTTTACGGTCGTGCACAGGCGTGCCCTACCAAGCCCTTGACATGCGAGTTAAAATGTCTGACCAAGTGCACACTTATCATCTGGTTGCGCATCTAATTTCTTCTGCAGGGGCGTCTAGATGGATTTGAACGTCAGGGCTTTTCGAGTAGTACAAGCAGCCCTTAGTTCCGATTGCAGCCCTCCCTCTACTAAGAAAATTGCAGCAAGCAAGGGTGGTCAAATTGGTGGCCCTGCGCGTGCAAGAGCACTTACTGCGAAACGCCGAACGGAAATCGCAAAAAAAGCAAGTCGTGCGCGATGGTCTAAGAAAACCCACCATTAACCGATAAACAACAGGAACGGGGTAGGAATGGAAGCAGTTCTAGAGCATGGACACCAGAAGGCACTCTGCAATCTCGGAGACCTCCGCGCACTGATTGGTTTGCCCTCCAAGCGTGAGGCAACTCAGTTGTCGGAGTCAGTTCGAGAGATATTCAAGGTCACTTCTGGAGTGCTTGATAGTCTTCTGCTTCGAGCTATTGAGCAAAAGACTGCCTCTGAGTTCACAACGGCGCGCAGTGCTGTCTTCGACAACTATTGGAAGACGACGACCGCGTTATCTGGCCTGGTTCAAGTAATTCTCCAGCCGCGAACGGTTGATCGCCTTGTTTCGGAATCGTTCTCCGAGATGGAGGCCGATTTTAGAGATCAGGGCCTGAATCGATTTGGAGCCGCCGCAAAAGAGCAAGCTGTTTTCACTGTGTGGACGCTCCGAAAAATCAGTCGTCTGCTTGGGAAGATCACCGAAGCGGGAACTGTTCCAAAGTCGAAGAAGTCTGCCGATTCCAAGCTTGCGTCAGAATTCTCGTTTTACGCTGCTTGGACGCAGTTCCACATGGACTGCCTAATAGCATCTATTCGCTTTGACAAAGCAATCAATCCAGATGTTCTAGACGAAATTTGCGAGGGGCTGAGAGGTGTGGTCAATGCTTATGGCCTTGTCCGTCAGGGTGCAGAGCTGCGAATTCCCGTTGAGGAGCCGACGCTCGCTCCTATTCAGTGGGATGAAGAAGACCAAGAACTCCTAAACAGTTCCATGGCAGAGATGGAGTCTGAGGTCTGTGACTGAGGTTAAGCAGGGAGATATATACTGGGTCAACGCGAAAGACTTAGATATTCAAGGCTCTGAGCAAAATAAGAGTCGTCCCTACCTGATCGTTTCAAGAACTGCCATAAACAAATTAGGATTCAACGTGGTGGGAGTTCCTCTCACCACTAAACTGCACAAGGCAAATTCCTATCGCATTAAACTGCCCGTTCAGTACATGTCAAAAGACTCAGCCTGCACACGTACCTTGCAAGATAGCGTGGCCTTAACTGACCATATCAGAGTGCTCGATATAAGCCGACTAGAGCAACCCAAAATGGGGAGCCTATTGCTCACCGCCGTCGGTGGCATCGAACTCGGCCTTTCATATCTGTTCGACATCCGCTAATTCAAACTGAGCCACTACCGGCAATACAAGGTGCTTGCAAACTGATCAGGGCGCGATCATAATTAATTTTGGTTAGTCTGTTTCACTGTTGACGATCGATCGGAATGAACAATATAACCCTGGGATGAGAATGTATTCGTTGAGGAAAATGAATTTTCACGGATCTCGGCGCTACGTGTACGCAAACGTACGCAAACGCCGCTCCCCAGGGGTGAATGATGGCCCGCCGCAGCCACAAGTCAGAATCAAGAAAATCTGATAAAGTTCGCCGCCCGTTAGATCCCGCAGTAAACCCTTTATCCTCAGCAGGCCCACCTGATCGCAATGTAGCCAGGGAGCAGTCGTGCGAACTCGACCCTCGTTTTCGCTTGAGGAAGGGGACTTTCACAGAAAATCTTGCCGGACTACAGGTTGAAGCAGTCACGGACTTGAATGCTCCTGGTTACCTGGCACTATGTGTTAACGACTCCGCGACCACCGAGATTCGTCTGTCCGTGGAGCACCAAAATATAACGTACGTGCCCGGATCAATTTTGCCAGGACTGGGCCAAATCGTCCGATTTCCGACGATGGGGTCTGTTGCTGGTTCGATGGATAAGCTTGAATCAGAGATGAAGGAATTCTTTTCGAGGTACCTCGATCAGGATACCCATACGCTGGACTTGCTGATCGCCTTTGTTTTCGCCAGTTGGTTCGCCGAATGCTTCGAAGTCGCTCCTGTGCTCTGGCTGTACGGTCCAGACAACGAAGTAAGCATAGCATTGCGATTACTGAACATCTTTTGTTATCACTCGGTATTGTTAAGCGATGTAGACCTCGCCGCCTTACGAACGCTCCCGCCAGGCCTGCGAGTGACGCTGCTCATTAACGAAACTGATCTCGCACCGGGAGTTGAAAAGGCGCTATTGAATTCAGTCAGACGACATTTTTGTTTCGCGAGGGGGGCGCAGCCGATGGACATATTCGGCGCACGTGCGCTGCACTGCCATTCTCCGTCTCAGGGTATCGGACTTAGCGTCAGCGTTGATCCTGCACGTCATCATCTGCCGTGCCTGACAGAAAACGATGAGCAGCAACAGTCGCACTTCTTTCAAGAACGTTTGCTTTCGTACCGCATGCGCCACTACTCGGGCGTGCAAGACAACGAAATTGATTGTGACGAGAGCTATCTCGGCTTCCACAATGAGATGAAAGCATGGATCGGGGCACTTCCGCGCGGGTCAGATGTCAAGCATTCGGTTATCAACGCTTTTGCCGAACGCCGGGAAGAATCGTTATCAAGGCGTTTCGAGGATCCCAGATGTTTGGTCGCCGAGGCGGCGCTTTTGTTTTGTCACAAGGACTCGGTGAAGCACTTCTATGTCGGTGAACTTGGCGAAAGAGTCAATGATTTATTAGCGGGTCGTCACGTGCATCTGAAGCTTGAGGACCGCAAGATAGGATCGGTGCTGAAGAATTTGGGTATTCACGCGAACCGAGTCACCAAGGGATACCGCGTCACTCTGACCCCCAAAATACGGCAGCGCATTCATGCCGTCGCAACGGCGTATCGTGTTCTTTCGACACAACCGAGCGTCGTCCGCTGTGATGACTGCAAAAAGGATCAATGAAGAATCGGCAACGATGAACGTATGAATGTATGAACATTGCGAGTTGAGAGGAAGCCCACAAATGCAGATGCCAGGATATAGGTTTACTCCTCTTAAAGAATCCTTGCTTGAACTGTCGCAACTTGGCAGCCCGGTCGATTTGGAAGTCGTCTCGGAAGTACGCTCTTGTAGGTTGGAAATCGTGCAATCAGACTATAGTCGTATGTTCGAATTGGAGAACGGCCGCACTGGCTACATGCTCGGCCTTTGGCTTGCGAATCAAACCTCAAGATCAATGTACGCCGTCGACATAGAGCTGTGCTTGCCCGGGGAAGAGCAACCCATTGAATGGCTTCAACCCTGCACAATGCAACTTACAAATCGTAAAGAAGGCAGGAAGCGGAGTTTCGAGCATTACAGGTTTCCGGGAAGAACAGGCGATGAGCTACCTTTTGACCAAGTGATCAATCACCACCTGACGCCAGATCGGGCCTTGCCACCGTGTCGCCCCATTTCTGGCTGGCTGTTAGGTATCGGTGGGTTAATGCCTCCACACCTATTTCACGGCGGCGCGATCGAGGCCACAATTGTGATTTGGACATCTGATCACGCCGAACACTCTGCGCCGATCGTGTTTGGTACGGAGCGTCTCGAGCACAAAGTGAAACGAGAAGGCCCGAGGCCAAGTAGCCTTTTTGCAGACCCTGTTCTCGAGGGAAAACCGAACAAGAGTCCGAGGGTTCCGCCGCGCAGCGCCGAAAATGTAAATAGAAGGGAGATTAACGTTCGCGGGCGTAACGCTACAACTTGATAAGTCTGATTGGTGAAACGCGTCTCAAGCCAGGCCGGAACTTCGAACGATTTTCTCGCGCAGAAACAGCTGTCGGCCTCCGCATTCAACAGGCCCTTGCGGCCCTGGCCGCCATGAGGGCGCAAGAGCCTGGTGATAAGTGTCCGCAAAATCGTCGTGAACTGGGTGGCGGTTGGCCGTCGTTTGCGCGAATACCGTGGGTTTGAGGTGAATCCAGGCTCGCCTAGCTCACGATCTGGGAGTAAGCCAGGCCCATGTCACGGTATGAGAAGGGAATTAGCGAAATTGGCGCCGAAGTACTGCTTCGGTTGGCGAGGAAATCTGGAAAAAGCATCGAATGGTGGCTAACAGGAGAGTAGTTTTGTCCGCTCCAGTCAGGGAGCTGTAAATGGTCTGGACTGAAGCGTTACCCTGTTTAGGTCCTATCTTTTAATATTAATACGCTGCGTTCCCCCGCAGCCCCGACGAAGTTTCGGAACAGGCGTTTGCACAAGTTTGCTCTATCTCTTCGCCTTTTCCCGCGCAAATGAGCGATATGACGATGTATCGCCAACTACGAATCTGGTCCTCAGTTTCCGAGTTGCAGACCAACCGGGAATAACTAACTTCTAGTCGCCCCCCCGGTGATTCGCTAGGCTTATCCGCGCATCGCGGATGGAATACAGCCCGCTACGCGGTCAATAAGCCCATAAAGGGGGATGTGCATTGGCCTGTTCTCACCTAGGTGGCAAGGATTAGTCTTTATTCTCAATCTGAATGATTTTTATCGGCACGTCGTCGGGGTTTTCGTCCGAATGCGGCCCCTCCCCAGGGTTCCACAGCACAAAAGGCGCCTTTTGCTTTTCGTTTTCCTTCATCTGGCGAGAGTCGAAGATAAGTTTCCCGCCAGGGTCTCGGACGATTATGTCGCCAATTTGCTGGATATAGAGCGTATTAGGCAAACAACGCGTATGGACTGGCTCTTTGCTGTGTGGTGGGATTGTTACTTCCAGCACTCGGACGTGCTCATTCTCAAAGATGACCTTGTGAGTTTCAGGCGCTGCTTTCACGCCATCCAGGTTTTCGGGCCAAGGGCATATCCCCTTAGAGCGATTCGTTACATCGTTCTGGGCCTTGGCAGCTGGAGCGGCCACTAATATCGTGACAAGAATCGATAGAAGCGCGATCGTCCTCACGGCTTCCCTCCCCTTTGTGCAGAGCGTGGCGAACTCAGTTTAGCGAGACTCTGCCCGAAGGCGCTAGTAAAAAAGACCTGCGGGTTTCGAGACCGTTTATATTTCTCGCACGCCATGTTCCCCATTCACTTCCAAATCCCAACCATAGCGCTGCGGCCCTTCATCCAGTTCTACACACAGGTGGAGGTGAGCCTTCGCGATCCACACGACTACGACTTCCTAATCAGCTCACTCACCGAACAAAATTTGAGATCCGGGCGACGGGCAAACAGGAAGTTATGCCTCAGGGGACTCCTCACCGACGTGCCCCGGAAGTCGGCTTCGGTGAAACGGGCACCGATCTCCCACAAGCCCGTTTGTGGATAGTCTCCGGTTTGCCGACAAAGCGGGAGTTGATCGGATTCATCAAACATCTGCTCGTTTAGCGGCACAATTCGCACAACCTGTTACACCTTCTTATCGTCCCAGATCTTGAAGGGTCTGGAATCCGTGTTTGTCATGGTTCAAATCGGATTGGCTTCTAGCTTACCCTGGCGTAGTGCTCGCCGTTTTATGAGCAAGAAAAACACGGGCACCAGAATTAACACGTGAATCGTCGACGTGATCATGCCGCCGACAATCGGAGCGGCGATCGGCTTCATGACGTCTGACCCAATCCCCGACTCCCAGAGTATCGGGGCAAGGCTTAGGATGACGGCTGTGACAGTCATCAGTTTTGGACGAAGGCGCTGGACGGCTCCGTCGATGGTAGCTTCCTCGATGTCCTCGTTCGTAAGGTTTTTCCCTTCAGCCAAACGGTGCTGCAGAGCTTCGTGAAGGTAAACGACCATGACCACGCCGGTCTCGACTGCAATCCCAAACAGCGCGATATACCCTACCCACACGGCGACGCTGAAGTTGTAACCCAGTATCCACTGAAGAAGCAGACCACCAGACATCGCGTAAAGCGTCGGGAAGATCAGGACGGCTGCTTCTGTCGCTGACTTGAAGACGATGTAGAGCAGTAAAAAGATAACGAAGAAAACAATGGGCAAGATGATCTTCAGCCTTTCCTTGGCGCGCAGTTCAAACTCATACTCTCCTGCCCAGCGATACGTGTATCCCCCAGTGAGATCCAGCTTCGCCTTCAAGAGCCTGTCAGCCCGGCCCACGAATCCGCCATAGTCTTTGGTTTTCAGATCGAGATACACGTAGCCGGTTAGCGCTCCGTCTTCATCTCGAATCATGGCGGGACCTCGAGAGAAATATGTGCGCGCCACTTGATTGATTGGAATTTGTGCCCCCGAAGGAGTGCCGATCAGGGCACGGTTCAGCATCTCCGGGTTGTCACGGAAATCGCGCTCGTATCGAACGGCAATTGGAAAACGTTCGCGGCCTTCCACATTCTGCGCGATGCTCGCTCCTCCAATTTCTGATGTGATGACCCGTTGTACATCTGCCACGGTTAGTCCATACCGGGCCGCTTCGGGTCGATTCACTTCCACGTTCAGATAAAAACCTTGCGAAACACGCTCGGCAAAGATCGAACTCGTGTCTGGCATACCTGAAAGGATTTGCTGGATCTGGGCACCGATATCCTGAATTCGAGCGAGATCGGGGCCTTGGATTTTCAAGCCCACCGCAGTCTTGATTCCGGTCAATTCCATATCGAGCCGGTTCTGCACGGGCATCGTCCAGGTATTCGTGAGGCCGGGAAACTGGAGCTTGTCATCCATTTCACGCATGAGCTTTTCGTATGTCATGCCTGTTCGCCATTGCTCTTGCGGTTTCAGCATGATCGTCGTGTCGTACATATCGAGCGGAGCGTTGTCGGTCGCGCTGTCGGAACGGCCCACCGTGCCGAAGACTGTTTTCACCTCAGGGAACGAGCGGATGATGCGGTCCTGTTCCTGCAATAACGCGCTCGCTTGAGTGATCGAAATTCCTGGTAGCGCACTTGGCATGTACAGCGACGAGCCTTCGTACAGCGCCGGCATAAATTGGGTGCCCAGACGGAAATACAGAGGAATCGTCACGGCAAGGAAGATCAGATTGATCGCGACGACCAGCTTCCAATGTCGCAGTGACCAACGCAACACCGGCAGATAAATCGTTTTTGTCATTCTTGCAGCCGGGTTTTGCGACTCAGGCCGCAGTCGTCCCCGAATAAACAGCGGCATCAGCGCTGGCACTAACGTGATCGACAGTAGCGAGGAAAAAACAAGCGCCAGCGTCTTCGTCCAGGCCAGTGGCCGGAACATGCGACCTTCCTGGGCTTCCAACAGGAACACCGGGAGAAACGACACAACGATAATGATCAACGAATAGAAGAGTGCGGGGCCGACCTGCTTTGCGGAGAGCGTCAGAATTCGTCTTCGCTCTGAATCCTCCAGGGCTTTTGTATGCTCCCCGGTCGCCAGGCCGCTGCGCTCCGCGACATGCTTATATCCATTCTCCACCATCACAATCGCAGCATCGACGAGGACGCCAATTGCTAGCGCCAGTCCGCCCAGCGACATCACGTTGGAACTGACATTGAGGTAATACATCGGGATGAACGCTGCCAGCAGCGCAATCGGCAACGTGATGATTACCACCAGCGCGGAACGAAAGTGAAACAGGAATGCGATGCTGACGAAGCTGACAATGATGGCTTCCACGATCAGGTCGCGTTTTAGGGTTTTGATGGATTCATCGATCAGCCACGAGCGATCGTAACCGGTCGCAATCTCAACCCCGGGAGGTAACGACGGTGCGATTTCGCGAAGTTTGGCTTTCACTCCGTTAATTACATTAAGAGCGTTCATGCCGTGGCGCATGACCACGATGCCGCCAACTGTCTCTCCTTCTCCCTGCCAGTCCGCGGCACCACGCCGTATATCCGGCCCGAACGAGACCGTTCCAAGGTCCCGGACCAACACAGGAGTGCCGTTCTTGGAGAACACAGGAACGTTCTCTAGATCTGAGAGCGACCGCAGATAGCCGAGGCCTCGGACCATGTACTCAGCCCCGCTCATCTCCAGCACGTCTCCCCCGACTTCATTCGTGCTCTCGCGCACCCGTTCAATAACCGTGGATGCCGGGATGCCGTAAGAAAACAGTTTGTTGGGATCTAGTTTCACCTGGTACTGGCGTACGAATCCGCCGATGCTGGCGACCTCCGCGACTCCGCGAACAGTTTCGATCTGATAGCGCAAATACCAGTCCTGCAATGCACGAAGATCAGCCAGACTCTTCGAATGGCTTCGATCAACGATTGCGTACTCATACACCCAGCCCGCGCCGGTCGCGTCCGGTCCGATCGCAGGATGTACATCTGCCGGTAAGCGCCCGGCGATTTGTTGCAGGTACTCCGTCACCCTGGAACGAGCCCAGTACAAGTCGGTTCCATCCTCAAACACGACAAAGACGTAGGTGTCTCCAAACATCGTCTGCGCTCGAACGGCTTTGACCCTTGGCGCCGCCAGTAGTGACGAAACGATCGGATACGTGACTTGATCTTCGATCACGTTTGGAGGCTCTCCCGCCCATTCGGTGTGAATAATTACCTGCACATCGCTGATATCAGGAAGTGCATCGAGTGGAACGCGCTGGAGACACCACGCACCTGCGATTGTCAGCAGGATTGCTCCGGTAAAAACAAGGAAGCGATTGCGCTCGCACCAATCAATGATTCGCGAGATCATCACAGACCTCCCGTGGCGCTGACGCTCAGTTGTTTCGTGGCAATGGTCTGGCCGCCTCGCTGAACAGTGACTGTGATCTCCCACGTACCTCCGGTTTGTAGCTGCAACGAGCCTTCATAGAGACCGGCCCCTTTGTCCGCTAGCCTAACCACATCTCGCATGGCCGCCATACCCATAGCAGGCATCGCAGCCATGAAGAACGTCGCACTCACCTCAGTTCCCGTGACCGGCTTGCCGTCGGCCCACGTCAGCCTTATGCGCACCGCATTTGAGCCTTTGTGCGGCGGATCGGGTTCTGTGCTCAGATCAATCCCGATTTGCTGAGTCGGTGCATTCATCGCCGCCGCCGCACCGGCACCCGGCGGGGGAGGTGCAAACGATCCCATGGCGGCCTGAAGCTGGGCTTCCGAATCCACGAGGAAGTTCGCTGAACTGACAACCCGGTCCCCCAAGCGCAAACCCTTGAGGACCGCCACACGATCGTCAACTCTCGGCCCCACTTCGATCACACGGGGTTCGAGATAGCCCTGCCCATGATCTATAAAAGCGATCTGGCGAGTACCTGCTTGCAATACTGCTGAGGCGGGAACAACCACCTGCCGTCCAAGAGGTACTCCGATCGTCGCGTTCACGTACATGCCGGGTTTCAGCACAACGCCCGGATTGCTGAACACTAGCCTCACGCGCACAGTGCGCGTCATCGGATCAACCTGAGGAAGGATCTGGTCGATGCGACCGCTAAAGTGCCTTCCGGGGTATGCATCGACTGTTACGGTGGCGGGATTGCCAGGCTTCAGCCGGCCCACGTCAGTTTGCGAGACATTCGCGTATACCCAGGCTGTAGAAAGGTCAGCGATCGTGTAGAGCTTGCTGTCGGCCTGAACATACTGATTTGGCAAAGCATTGCGCTCGGTGATGTAGCCGGAGACTGGCGAATCAATCTCGATGTCATGCTGCACTTTGCCGCCCTGTTCTAGATTCGCGATCTCACGTTGGGGGATATCGAACTGTCGCAAACGATCTGCCGCGGCCTGTAGCAACCAGTCGCCTTCTTTCGACACTGCTCCGTGCATGTCATGCGCGAAGGCATTCTGGTTCTGCTTGGCGAGCAGATACTCCTGCTCCGTACTGACGAGATCAGGGCTATAAATCGTGAAGAGTACCTGCCCTTTACGCACGTACTGGTAGGTTGCGTTGGCGAATACCTTCTGAATCCATCCCGGAAAACGAGTTTGCACGTAGGAAAGCTGCTGCTCATTCACGTCTACGTTGCCCGGCACCCGCAATTCATCATTGAGGGACTGCATCTCGACTACTGCCGTTTTCACACCGATTGCTTGCAAACGCTGCGGCGACAGTTGTACCGGTGTGAGATTGGGCGCGGAGTCTTCCGCTGCTCGATCCTTCGTCGGCATTGGCTGCGTTGTTGCGTCCGGTCCTTTGGCTATGACCGGATCGTTCTCGTCGGTTGCGGCAGTTCTGTGATTGCGGAAAAGAACATATCCAAGAGCCACGGCCAGCAGAATGCAAATGGCAACGACTATGCCAAGAGCGCGTCGATAATTTTGTTCACTCATTGCGTCACCCCCGACGAGGATTTCTGTACTTGGTCAATCGGCGCGCCTACTACGAGTTCCAGATCAGCCAGACGCGCCTCAAAGTCGGCGACGGCCTGAACATAGGCAAGATCTAGATCGATGACCGTCATCTGGCTGTCGAGCAAGTCCAGGAACTCAGTGCGATTGTTCTCGTAAGCGATCACAGTCGAATGCAGAGTGGCTTCGGCCTGGGGTCGCAACGATTGCTGGTAGATGATCGCCAGCTTTTGCGCCGCTCGCGTTTCGACGAGTGCCTCTTGAATTTGGCCGAACGCGCTGTTGCGCATGGCGTCAAGTTCCGCATCCTGTTCTGTGACCTTGGCTGAAGATTCAGCAATCTCGGCATCGTGTTTACGCCGATTCAGCCAGGGCAGGTTGATGGAGCCTTCCACCATGTAGTTACTTCGAAACTCAGAACCGCGCGGCATCAGCATGTAGCCCGCCGCCACAGTGAAGTCCGGCTTATACGCCGTTTTGGTCAGTGTTTCTTCTTTGCGGCTCTTGTCTGCGGCAGCCTGCATCTGGAGAAGATCAGGTCTGGATTGAAGGGCCGTCTTTTCGAGAGTTTCGATCGACGGCAGTCGGGCGGAGATTGCGTGCTCTCCACGAACATCGATGGCTGCGCTCGGATCTCGTCCAAGTAGAGTATTCAGGCGCGCGCGTGCTAAGTCGGCATCCTGCTCGAAATGAATCAAATGCTCAGCCAGTCGAGTCAGCGAGACCTCCGCCTTGAGAATGTCCTGTTGCGGCACTTTCCCAACTGCGTACTTGATCTTCGCTGCCTCCACTCCTTGGTGTGCGATATCGACGTGCTGGTCGTGAATCCGCAATCCATCCTCCGCCCGCAAGAGGTCATAAAAGGCTTTTCGCGCTCGAATGCGGATATCGAGCTTGGTCACGGCTAGTGCGGCTTTCACTTCGGCGACCTCGGCTTCAGCGACATTGGTCCGAAGACCGCGCTTGCCCGGCCATGGCAACGTCTGGCCGATCATGAACATGTTCTGGGCGGCGTTGTAGTTCCAGGGCTGACGCAGAGGAACCTGCCAGCCTCGGTACATGAGTGACGGATCGTCCAGCGCGCCCGCCGAGGGCACGTGCGCTTCAGCCACAGCAACCTTTCTGACCGCCACCCGGATTTCTAGATTGGCGTCCAAAGCCATTTTTTCGATCTGTTCTATGTCGAAGATGGGGCCGGACACATCCGAATGGTGATGCTGCGGAAGCAAGCTCGCGACAGCAGACAACTTGTCACTGCCATCGGCTGGCGATTGCGCACGCGAGAGAATCTCCGATCCCAGAAAAAGGGACAGGCAAAGAACGACACGTAGGGCTTTCATCACTCCTCCGTTTGAGTTTCAAGGACAAGAGTTCAGCCGCGCGTCAGCGCCGCACGCACAAATGCGCACTGACAGACGACAGCCAATTGCAGTGAGGAAGGAGGTCTAGATTCGCAGGATGGATCTACAGCCGGGAGACGATTCCGGAGGCGGGGCTTCAGGTGCCGGCGGAAAAGGCGAAGTTAATGCCGAGTCAACAAGGACAATGGAACTTGGGGGAACAATCGCCAGCACAAAAGGACGGTTGGGAGGATAAGTCGATACGGGGCTAACGGCCGTTTCCCGCTGATGTCCCTGGCAGCACGAATGACTTGAAGGCCTCACCGACGAACCGCATTGCTGAGCCATTTTGCGGCAGCACTCATGCTCGGCCGGCGTCATCTGCTGCATCGGCACCAAACAGGCAATGGCCGGAGTCACGGCCCAAAGAACCGCGATGAGCGTCATCGTTAGCGTGCCTGTTTTGCTCACTCGCATAATTGTACTGCTTCCCGCCTCGAGTAAGCATCATCTATCGCTTGCCAAACATCAGTGATCGCAATCACATACTGCTGTGCAGTGAGACATGAATCAGCAGGTATCGCAACATACCTTGGCCCTCATGTCGTCAATGCCCTCTTTCGCGATGATCGGAACCATGGTCAGGGCAGCAGCCGGGTCTGCCCACCACCATCCCAGAGTCGCATTGAGAAGCAGACCTGCTAACAGGAGGGCCGACAGGTAGACACAGAAATCGGTCTGTTTGGCATCGGCCTTCATAGCTGCGCTTCCGAGCCTCTTGCCTACATCCTCCTTGGCATGTGAAAGGATCGGCATGACGATCAGAGAAACGCAGGCGAGAATGACTCCTGGAACGCTGTGCTCGGGAGCCTTGTGGTTGACCAGATCGGAAATCGATTCGTATGCGACGTAGGCAGACAAGAGAAGAAAACATGTGCCAACGACCCGAAGGCTGAGTTTTTCGTTGCGTTCTCGGGTATGCACTTCTGAATCGACAGCCATTCTCCATAACAGCGTGGCGCCAGATGTGACCTCGATGAAGCTGTCGATTCCGAAGCCAACCAGCGCGATGCTGCCTGCAAGCGCTCCTGCTGTGAGCGCTACCAACCCTTCAATGCAGTTCCACCCAATCGTGAAATACTCCAGCCGCTTCCCGCGATGTGCATGGACTTCGCGATTGATTGCAACTTCAGGCACAGTTGCAGGATATCAAGTGGTGTTCCCCAGAGCGAATGACAAATAATCGGCCACGGCTCATCCCGACAAAACTCGCTGGGAGTCGGCACGTGATCACGCAAATGATCTCCGTTGTCGGATAACGAGCAATACGGAAACTGGCTGCAATCTGCATTAGTACCGAGAAACGCGCTTGTGTACACGAAAGTTGGTCGGCAATAACCCTGACGTTGAAGGGTCCAACTTTCGTAACAAATCTCGTAACAAATGTGCCTCAAAGTGTCCACTCTTGCCTACATGAACGATCGGGAAATCGTTGAAACCATTTGTTTTCAGCAGTTGATGTAAAAACAGTAGGTTGTAGGTTCGATTCCTTTCGCGCTCACAAATCTTTTGTTTTCAGCAGCGACTCCGACGGCCCACGCTCTTCGTGGTCAAACACTTGTTACCTGGTCGTTCCCAGCTCACTCCGCGAAGTGATCCCTTGTCAAACCTTTGTCAATTGCTTGTAATTGGCACAACTCGCCTCTGAGCCCAACACTCTTTCTTGCCCACGCGTACCGGATCAATGGGCCGCGATACTTAATTCCTGGAGTAAACATCTATGCGAGCATCATGGCTTACAGACGCCTTAACCACCGGTCTTTTTGCTGCAGCGTTTTTAGTTGGCATCCATGCGCAGGCACAGACCACGATCAGCAATATTGACGATAGCTCCGCCTGGTTTCAATCAGGGACCAGCACTCCTAATTTCGTCGGCAATGCAAATCTCTCATGGATGGCTCAGGGTGTGACCACCCACGCACTTGACTCGAATGGTTCGCAAGAGTTCCACGTGGGGGGGCAACCAGGCGGCATACGCCACTGGACGGTGGTGGGCAAGTTTCACGCCTGAATCGAACGCCACTGCGTTCAACTTAGATTTCCACATCTTTACCGACCAAAACTTTGCGAGCGTCGCCCAAGCAGTCGAGTTCGGCGTGGAGCAGAGGTTTTCTACTGGAAATCAACATTACAAGATGGATGCCCAATGCGACTTCGTAGGCGGGACTTGGCGATTGTTCGATCCAGTCTCAGTTAGCTGGATGAGCACCAACCGCACTTGCACCCAATTCACTCCGGGATGGAACCATATCACATTTCAATTCCAGCGGACATCATGTCCTTCGTCCGTCACCTCTCCAACCGGTCAGTGCGTCCAGTGGACGAACCTGATCGTCAACGGCACGACCTATCCCGTCACCGATCCAAGCGGAAGTGGAATGTTCGCTCCAGGAACCACGGATGCAAGCTCGAACCAGCTGCTGACGAGCATTCAATTGGACCTCGATTCCGCCGAGAATCCCTACGAAGTGTATATGGACGAAGTGAGTCTCAGCACGAACGGTGATCCCGACGTTCCCAACAATAGTGTGCTGCCTACGCCGCCGCCCAACGCAGCCAGCTTCCCCGACCTTCAAAAACAGTTGGGCAACCCTGGAACCTGGACCGTCTGCAATGGCACCTGTTCGGGTTCGGTGGGCAAAACTGGGACGAGCAACCTGACGTTCGGTAATTCGCCTACGCTCAAATCTGGCTCTATGAAAATGACTTCCGCCGGGTCGTCGTGGAACACCCTGTTTTATCGTCACCTCGGATGTCCGAACAATAACTGCGCCGCGGTGAAGAACATGCTCGAAGATATGTGGTTCCAGCCCGTCTCCGTTACCGACTTGGAGCAACTGGAATTCGATCCGGACTTGTACGACGCCAACCTAAAGTATTTTGCATCAGTTGCGTGCCGATTGAAGGGCACCAACGCAAACTTTTGGTATTTGTGGAATTCCGCTGCCGACTCCTGGGCGCTTACCAGCTTCGCATGCAACGCTACCACTATCGCGCCCGGAAAATGGCACCATTTGCAACTCTATGTCACATTCGACACTGCCACTCAAAGCTACGCTTATCAGACTTTCGTATTTGATGGCGTTACCGTTTTTCACAATCTGAATAAAATCTACCACCCGATCAGCACACCCGGCGGGAACGTCAACATCGAGCAGCAGATCGACAATGACAGCAATAACCCCACCAATAGTGTCTACTACGACAAATACAATTTGTGGGTTTGGTAGGAACACATGATTGAGGTGGAGCGCTAAGGGTCAACAACTCCTTTAGCGCTCCACAGCATTAATCGATGAGTTGTGCGAGTTCGGTGAGGGCTGCCGATTACAACATCGGGTGGAAGAGGCCCCGCTTGCCAGCGCCAGCCTCGCGACGAAGCGAAGGACAGTTCACCCATTCGGTTCAGATCTCCAGCAATTTTGCCGGAATCACATCGAACGTCCATGAACCACCTCGGCGGACGAATATGTATGCGGCGCCCACGGATGGAGCAGTACGTAAGCATGCCAGTAAAGCACATAGATAGAAAGCTGAATACGAATGGCGGGAGAAGGCGCAGCACGCCAGGATCAGTTGTGCGAAAAACTGACCCCACAAGTCCACGGCCCAGAAAGTATTCGGTGACAGATGCCAGGGGAGCCATCATGAGCGACGTGATTGTATGGATCGCTATATGAGGTACAAACCTCGGCCCCGTCAACGGGAACCGTTTGGCCAGACTAATCACAAGCGGTGTGTACGCCGCCCATACGTACCAGTAGACAAGTTCGAGCGCACCCACGATCACCCAGCTGACGTGCGAACCCTGTACCTTCACCACCACGATATGGCGCACGGCAAACAACAGTCCTACAATCGTCCACGCACACAGGATCAAAATCCATCTCGTCCGTCCCATATCTGGTGTGGCCTGCAGCAAGGGGTGTGTCGACCTCTCCGGCACGGATTATAGCTGAGCCTTCGAAGGAGACCTCACTGAGGACAGAGCCGTCGTGAGCGCCAAGTTCTCTCGGCAAAGTGTGCTGCCATCCCAATGTAACGAAGCGTTTGAACGGAAGGTACAAAGCCTTCGGCCGCCAACCGCCCAGACGTTTCTGCTGGATACCGCTGCCACGCTTTGAATTCCGGTTTTGCCCTGTGAACGGATCCGTGACAAAGTATTTGACGGCCAACTCTGACCGCTTGTCTCATTTCTTACGCCGCATGTCACTTTTCCTGCGAACACTGGTTCTTCGCGGCATATTGTTTAGTGAGCAGGAGCATCGCGAAGAACAGAGGCAGGGAGGTAGCGTGAACAGATCAGTGCGTAGAGTGATGGTGAGTGTCGCCGGCCTGGCGGTGCTCGGGATGAGCGCAACGCTGGCCGGCTAACAAACCGTCGAAGTGAAGGAAAAGCCGCCGCTGTACCGGTATGTGTCGTATTGGACGTTTCCGCGGGCCCACTGGGCTGACGTAGACAAGGACAACGCCACGGGTAACCAGAAGATCCTCGCACCCGCGCTCGCCGACGGTACTCTCGTCGGCAGATACGGCATAATCTGCCGAGCTATTCGTGCAAGTCAATTGGAGGCATAGCATGACGCATCGCATCCCCCGCGGCCGAACGGCGGTCGTTCTCTTGTCGGCGCTCCTAGGCACCGTGAGCTTGATCCCGTTTTCGTCGGTCGCGTTCGCCGCTGGCCTATCAAAACAATTGCGGGCGCAAACGCCTGCCCCTGGAACGTCGTTCCGTGACTGTTCGAATGGTTGCCCCGAAATGGTGGTGGTGCGGCAGGGCAGGTTCACTATGGGGGCGCCGGCGGGGGAAGAAGCGCGCGAGAATCTACCCAATCAACTTCGCGGACGCTCGGTACCGCAGCATTTGATCACGATCCGACACAAGCTCGCAATTGCCAAATTTGACGTGACGCGAGATGAGTACGCTCAGTTTGTGGCGGAGACAAATCGGCCGGACCCCGATAACTGCATTACGGCTAATGCGTCCGGACCCGGCTTCATTGCTACGAACGGCAAATGTCGGCCGGACCCCGATAGCTGCATTACGATTAATGCGTCCGGAACCGACTTCATTGCTACGAACGGCAATTGGCATTCTCCAGGGTTTCCGCAGACCGGAAGAGACCCCGTCGTCTGTGTGAGTTGGGACGATGCGCAGGCCTATGTGGCTTGGCTGAGCGCCAAGACAGGGCATGTCTACCGCTTACCAACGGAGGCTGAGTGGGAATACGCGGCGCGCGCGGGAACGACGACGGCGCGTTACGGTAGCGATAATCCGGCGGAGATCTGCCGCTACACCAATGTTGGTGATCTGGATTATGGTGAGCAGCATCCTGGCGATAGCGGGGTGAATCGAGCGTGCCGCGACGGGTATGCATTCACGTCGCCGGTTGGAAGTTTTCCGCCGAACCAATTCGGCCTCTACGATATGCTCGGCAATGTCATGGATTGGACTGAAGATTGCTGGAACACCAACTATAGCGGCGCGCCTACTGATGGCACGGCGTGGCAGTCTGGAGACTGTGGTCGGCGCGTTGTGCGTGGCGGTTCCTGGGACGCTAGTCTCAGCGTCGTCCGCTCGGCTAACCGCCGCGGGATCCCCACGTTCTATCGGACCACCACCTTCGGGTTCCGCGTGGCCAGAACACTCTAGAACCTATCTCAAAATTGTTTAAGCAGGTGTGTCGACCCCTCCGGCACGGATTATAGCTGAACCTTCGAAGGAGACATCACTGAGGACAGGGCCGTCGAGAGCGCCAAGTTCTCTCGGCAAAGCAATTTCACCGGTCCGCAAAACCCGGCAACTCCACAACCATCCCGGCTGCAGAAGGGCCTTTGTCTACAGTGATTGGGGAGAAAGGTAAGGAGCTCAAGACTCCACGTGCTGCCATCCCAAAGTTCGACGAAGCGTTTGAAACGGAAGATACAAAGTCTTTGGCCCCCAACCGCCCAGACGTTTGTGCTGGATACCGCTGCCACGTTTGAATTCAGGTTTTGCCCTGTGAACGGATTCGTGGCAACAGTATTTGACGGCCAACTCTGACCGCTTGTCTCATTTCGGACGCCGCATGTCACTTTTTCTGCGAACACTGGTTCTTCGCGGCATATGTTCCGTGAGCAGGGGCATCGCCAAGCCTGAAGGCTGATGTCCGGGAAATTGCGGGTGCGGCAGTCCGCCCGATTCACCAAAAAAGATGAGGACAAAATGAAGACAACTCTTGTGATCCCTGCCTTGCTGTTACTCGCAGCCTCGGTGGCTGCACAAACAACGCCCGCGCCAACGAAGGACCCGATCAGCTCCGCCCTACGAGACATCCTGCCCGGTCGGCAGAAGAACACCGTCGCAGCCGTCGAGGCCATGCCCGCCGAGAAATTCAACTACAAACCCAGCGCCGACCAGATGACATTTGGCCATCTCGCCGTCCACATAGCCGAAACAAATGATCTGCTATGCAGCAAGGCCGCTGCTGTCCCCGCTCCCAAGGTCGACGAGGTGAAAGAGACGGACTCGAAAGACAAGCTCGTGGCCGCGCTCAAAGCCTCCTTCGATTTCTGTTCCGACGCGCTGGCGAAAATGGACGACTCAAGACTAGCCGAGACCACGGAAATCTTCCCCGGACGCCAGGGTTCCCGTGCCTGGGCCAGCATGATCCTCGCAGGTGCTTGGGCCGACCACTACGCCGAAGCCGCAATGTATCTGCGCCTGAACGGTGTGTTGCCGCCGACTGCCAAGAAGTAAGCCTGTTGGAAGGGATTTTGATGACCACATTATTTCAAGAACGTGCGGTACGGTCTGCGGGTGCTTTGGAAGAGTCCCGGTTTTACCATCGTGGCGATGCTTTCCCTAGCTTTAGGCGTGGGTGCGAACACGGCGATTTTTAGCATCGTGAATGCCGTGCTGTTGCGTTCTCTGCCTTTTTCGCACCCGGACCGGTTGGTGAAGATCGTGGCCAACAATAGGGGGGTGGAGGCGCAGGATCTTGGATTCTCCGTTCCCGAACTGGACGATCTCAGAACAAGAGCGGGCGTGTATATCGCCGTAGTCTGCTAGCTGAGGAAGAGAGGCCCACAAATCTCGCAGTTGCATTGCGGTCTTTAGGGCCGCAGAGTTATGCGCACGTTCGAGGCCGACAATCAACTGGAAAGTCCGTGAATATCGTTGATTGAGGGGCGCGAGTTGAGCCACTGGATTATCCAACCATTTATGCGGAAGGAAAGGCGCTGTGGAACTCCAGAATGCTAAATCCTGTCTCAGTCGGTTGTTCAATTCCTCTCCAGCCAAGTGGCCTCCTGCCTGAACAAGCGCCTGCACCAACTCTGATCCCTCATCGGCGAAAGTGGGTTCATCCAACATTTCGCTAATCGTCGGTATCGCTGATGGCCCGCATTTCCCCAGCTCTTCGAGGGCGAATAATCGGACGGGAAATATATCCGAACGAACATATGGTTTCAGTCGCTCTGCCCGCTCGCTACCATCGTCTATCGTGAGAATTGTTGCGGTGTCTTGGCGTACATCGCTGATCTCGGCGACGCGCTTTCGGATGTCTGCTTCGGAATACCCCGCTGGGCTCAAAACTGTCGGTCCGGGATTGATCGGCTGCGTAAAACAGTAAACCATGTCCACACCTAGCCAGACCAGAGGCTTTCATAGAGCCAAGTAAATCTGAAGGCTTCCAGCCGTTAACCCTGTCGCTATTCGGTGCGTGAGCCCCTGACTGTTCTGCTGTATCGCCCTTCAAAAAAAGAATCATGCGTGAATCCACCGGCTCTCTGGGAACCTGCTCCGACGTATCGCCGTGATAAGGCCATGATTTGGAATATTGTGATATGGAAACAGAATTCCGGTCCGGACGTAGCTCCGGGATAGCGATGTACTGTCCAACTGGCAGTTCGCCCCTCCATGATTCAATCACTTGAAAGACTCCATCTTTGGTGGTGGTGACGACTAGCGCGATGTGCGTAGCGTGCCATGCAGAGTAATCGAGGGAGAACGAAGGACGAATTCCGGCAAAAGAGTAATTCGCCAGAAAGACCGCAATTAGCAGAATTGACCAGCGCAGTATTCGCATCCTGCAAGACACCTCCAGCTTCGCCTTGCCCATGAATGCTACACGAAAACAAAGTCTTGACTTTTGCGCGGCTGGTCAATTGACGATAAACGGATTGGTCCTGCTTCGCTTTACTCGGGGGCCGAGATCATTTGCGGGTTCCCTATTCCCGATCAAACACTCGGATTTCCGGCATGGTTTGACCCATTGACTGTATGGTCATCGTCAATACGTTATAACCAGGAGAAAGCTTGACTTCCTCAGTGCCCGCGAGCTTGCCATCGACCTTGTCGGTCACTTCAAGTGTAAGCGCGTCTACTCGACGTATTGAAGATGCAAACTTTGCCTTCACATTTGGACGTTCGTAGGCGTAATCTTTCCCGTCAAAGTTCAGATTTTTCACTATCCCTTCACTGGGAATAATGAAGGCAAGACCATCGCTCTCGTAGGGCTGGATCTGAAGCTCAAAAACCGAGTTCACCTTTTCGCTCGTGCTTTCCCAGGTGCCGTCGAATCCTGGCCCTCCTGCCGTTCGTTTGTACACGTAATACACATTGAATTTCGACCCGTTCGGCTGGATCAAGGTGAAGTCGTCATCGAGCGTATTGCCGTCCTGCGAAAGCTTCCAGTTCGCCGTGAGAAGTATTTTGCCGTCGGTTTTTCGGACCGCTTTCCAGTTGTCGGGTCCTTCGACGGTGACGGAGAAAGTTGTCCCGAAAACTCCCGGCTGATCTGTCCCGTCGGCAACAATCGTCTCTCCATAGTCGCTGCCTTCGAACCCAAACGCATACTTATTTGCACTGACCTTCTTAACTTTCATCTGGTCGGGAAGTCTGCTTTTGGAGCCATTTAGCTTCCATTTGCCAATAAATGGGTTTTCAGCCGCCCTTAACGAACAGGTGATGAGTGAGACAACCAGCAACAATCGACAACTGCGTTTGAAGATGGCAAGCCCGCGTGCGAAAGCAGCCATAGGCGCGCTCATGTGTCCCCCTGACCGACAACAGCATCGTTAGGTCACCGGCTGAATTTTGGACGGATTTGAGGCGGATACGTTAGCAGAGCCGCTTGGATGTGACGCAAAAATCCCCATATCACTCGTTGACTTCTAACGGTCCTAACGGTGAGGGCAACCGGGCCAGCAACAAGGTCTGCGCATTCCTTCTTTTAACTCCGTGCACACCCTCTCGACGTGCTGCCTTCTTGTTTCCGGCTTCTTAACGGAGATAACCCAGCAGATCCATTCATTGCGCGCGAGCGGGGTAATATCCTCCCACTTTTTCCACGCCGCCGGGTCGGAAGCGAGGGTTTTTCGTAAATCCGCTGGCACGCTATGGACCACGCCAGCGGAGAGCCTTCTTGTCATGGCATTTACTCTACACTTGGTCTCTGACTGCCGCGCAGAGAAGCAGACAGACCAAGCCTTCCTCAACGTAGCGCATTTCACGACCATGGTAGTCCCCGATCCGCTCTAGCCGGGTCGTCGCTCAATTGGCGTAACATCGCGATAACACTCAAAATGCCCGCTTAAGGCGATATACCGCTATTTTTAAACCGCCCTCTGACGTGGAGTAAACTTCCTGCGGTGGCTAAAGGAGCAGAATGATGCGGGAGCAAGTTAAGCGCAACTTCATCCTCCAACAGGGATTTGAAGAACCGGCTCCAGCAGTGTGCCCGCGCCAATATTCGGCACTTCACTTCCAGCCTCGGAGCGTCTTCGTATGGCTTGTGGCGGGAATTTTGTTTCAATCTCCGTCAGTGTTCTATGTGCTCTGCGCAGTCTTGTGGTGGAGTGCTCTGTTCCCGAAGCTCAATCCTTTCGACGCTCTTTACAATTTGACCTTCGGGGGCAAGCGAGTGGAGGCTTCTTTCCTTACTGCTGCTCCCCTGCCCCGTCGTATGTGGTGGAAGGAATCTTTGTCGTCGCCGTCCTGGCACTCATTTTGGGAGGCTTTTGCCTCGGTTCATTCGTTCATTCGTATATCACCTGTTAAGCGGCAGAGGTGCGTTCGCTTGCCAAACGCTGCCTTGGGCACGTCAATAAGTGTAATCGCCTTGATAACAACAATTGACGGTTGGTTTGCTCACAACTTGCTAGTGAAGGAACAGCTGGTAAAGAAATCCGATCACTGAAACAACAATCATTAGCAAGAACACAGCATCAAGCCATATTCTCTGCTCCTTGACATCGTCCTGTTCCATAGGAAGTTCTCGATAGACGAAAAGGGGTGCAGCTGTTTTACGGAATCATATATTTATTCAGCCTGGCCTAGGCGGCTTCACGTTCTCCTAAAGCTTCGTTTTGAAGCAGACCTAAGAATCGAAGGGCGTCGTCCAACTCCTGATGTTCACGACACGAGGCACTCGCAGCCAACCTATGCCCCCTCTTAAGAATTGCGACTTGAGCGTCAACTATTCGTTCTTGAATCTTTGCCGGATCGGTTTCAAACAAAGCAGTTTGATACGCAACCTTCCAATCGAAAGAACTCATGTCACCGTTCCAGGGCGCCTGCGAAGTACGTTGTGTCATCTTGGTGGACTCCTCCCGTTGCGACTGTCACAAGTACCTGAAAGAGGGCTTGTCGACACCTGTCACAAATTACAGGTGAAGGGTCCTGTTCTTAGGCAAGAGTACGAATTAGGCGAACAAAAAGCGCACACTTATGCTAACGCCTGGTTTCGTAAACCGGCGCACTAGGCCAACCCCTACACCGAGCCGATTTTTCTAGGCTGGGGATGGTTTACGGCAATAAACCTGCTCCGAAACTAAACCGTCGGCCAGTGTTCTATACGTTCGGGCCTAAAAAGGGGAGGCTAAAACATGGCAAGCCAGTCAGTTCCGCATGAGTCGAAAAAAGAAGGGTCACCGTATTGCTCCGACCCGAACTGTGAGTATTGCAAAAAGTTGCGGCAGACTGAGGAACAAATCAAGCAAGCGACTGCTTCCGAAAAGAGAGCGTAGCAGTGAGCTGGGGGACGAGAGAAAGCGCAATGGCAAAAGCGTTGTGGCTAGTGTCTCGCGGGTTCTAACGTCCCCGCCCTGTCATACTGAAACGCTAGGTAATTCTGAATCTATCGGGGACAGTCTGTAAATTTGGCTTAGGGCCTTTCTGACCTCGGGATGTCGTATCCGATTTGGCCGACAACGTAAAAGCGAAGTCTCACCATGCGAAGCTCCCCCCGCTTGACACCGCCGCATAGAATGGGACCCGTGACCGTACTCTCTGTGAGTGCTGATCCAGGGCTTTCACACACGCGGGAGCTTTTGCTGCTTAATCACGGCTGTGAGGTCACGACTTCACTGTCCAGGACTGAGGCGCAACGGCAGATTCAGTCTCATTCTTTCGATGTGCTGGTATTCGGGAACAGCTTGACGCCGGATGTATGTCAGGAACTGGCGAAGGACTTTCGCGCTCGAAACCCGAGAGGGAAGATCGTCGAAATTCTTGTTGCTTCGTGGGGCGTTCCCATGAATGGACCTGATGCAATCGCGATTGGCCCCGAAGAACTGATTGCGGCAATTCGTGAGTTCGCCGGGGCGTGAAAGGGGCCGAATATGGGCGCGAAATCGCCGCTGAGAGTGACTTTCAGACGTAAGGATTACGTCGGAGAATATGAAATTGACGGCGGTTTGGTGCGAGTGTTCTTCGAGGGCCGGAACAAAACAACAAAGCTCAACGCTACGTCGGAGCCAGAGTTGCTAGCGCGTTTCCTGCTAATAGAGTTGGTGTTCGGCGTTTGAAATCTGCGTCCGGCCCGGACACCCAATCGTAGTTGATGATATCCCATATCACTCAAAAGACACTGAAAAGGCGAACAGAAAGCGCAAAGTTGCGCTATCGCCTGATGACGACAGGTTTATCGGGCTGCATTGTTCGACAGGATTCGTACCGTTGTTGACGTAATATCGCCATTTCACTCATCGAGGATTTGGGCGACCCAACCTTCTCGGCGGTACCGAAGATTATCGTGGTCTCAAGAGCGCGTCATACAGTAGCCAGAGGATAGCTGCTAGCATCATCCCTCCTGCAATTCGGGTTTCAACGGCACCCAAACCACGCCCATATTTATGTTCGGTCATCGAACCCTACCCGGGAACCACTCGGGTAGTCGAAACCAAGCACGGGGCGAGATAAGCCAGGTCGGGTGGCTACCCTTCGCATTCTGGCCTGTTCGTCGGCGATTGGGAAATTGACTTCCGGATTGCCCGTGATAGGTTCAGAATACCGGGAGTTGTTCAGGGAAATAAGAGTCTTTTATCCGTTTAAGATACAAGCAACCAGAGGTCTAGACGAAAAGGTGTGCGTATGAGTAGATCCCGCACGGTGATCGTGCTGGTGATGTGGATTGTGCTAGCTGTCACTGTCATAGGTGCGTTTCTGACCCGCGGGGTGATGGCAGATCTTCCATTCCTGCAGGCCAGAAAGGGGAGCTGGACGGGAGCCTATGTGCCTCTCGGAATTGTGGATCAACGGCCTTGGCAAACCGCGGCGACTCTGGCGGCCCTGGCACAATCGGCAGAGGAAAAAAAACTTGCCCGGGACGCCGAGCGTCTTGCAGATCACGAAGTCGACCAAGCCTTCTCGCAATCGCTAAGGCAGGCAAGCCTTGCACAACCAAAGCTAAGCGACAAGGCGCTGGCATTGCAGAAAAGGGTCAACGACCTTCAGCAGACTGTCAGGAACGATGAGGCTCGGATCGTGGCACTCAGTGCAGGCGCGGGTGCGAAATCGGCGGGCACAATTTCCACTAACAGCGACCTGGAGATTGCGAAGGCGCAACTCGGCCTCGACCAAACCGAACTGGCCGATTCGATCGAGGATCTCGCCCGCGAAAGCGGAGATCAGAGAGTCAAACTTCAACAGGAACTAGCGGCGCGCCAAGCCGCCATGAAGCAGTACAAGGATCGCGCCTCTGCGGATGACGGGCAGACTGCTGTCGCCTCAGCGGAACAGTACCGGACGTTGGCCCAGCAGCTATCGACATGGCGCGCTCTTCGTAACCGGACGCAATTGATCGCGCAGGCTGAGCAGTTAGCGAAGGACGACGTGGCGGCGCTCACTGCCGATCGGGAGACCCTGGAGGCAGAAGCCGCCAGTCTTGCTGCCAAACCCGTTGGAGAATCAGCTTCCGAACGAATCGATCGGCTGCAAAGGACAAGCGTTCAGCAAAACATTCTGAGCATTCTCAGTGATCGCCTGGGAGCGCAACAACAGCTTGCGGCTCTCTACGGGCGATGGGGACAGCAGGCCGAGTTACAGAAAAAGATCGTGATTCACCTGCTATTGCAATCACTGGCATTCATTGCGGCGATCTGCATTGTGGTGATCCTGGCGGGCTGGGGTCTCCAACTGGCATTGGAGAAGATTGTTCACGATCCTCGCCAGAAGCAGACGTTGAGAACAGTTGTAAACCTGGGAACGCAACTGGTTGGCGTATTTCTGATTCTGCTGATCATGTTCGGTGTACCGCAGCAAATGCCAACGATCCTGGGTCTGGTGACCGCAGGATTGACGGTGGTGTTCCAGGATTTCATCCTGGCATTCTGCGGCTGGTTTGTTTTGATGGGACCAAACGGAGTGAGGGTCAGGGACTGGGTAGAGATTGATGGTGTCGGTGGCGAGGTAGTACAGCTCGGGCTGTTCCGTACTTGGCTGCTAGAGACGGGAAACTGGACTGCCCATGGCCATCCTACCGGCAGAAGAGTCTCGTTTTTGAATGGCTATGCGATACGCGGGAAGTATTTCAATTTCTCAACGGTGGGACAGTGGATGTGGGACGAGATTAAGATCAGCGTTCCTCCGGATAAGAGTATCCGTCCGCTTCTCAAGTCGATTTACGAATCGACGGTGAAGATAACCGAAGCGGACGCCATAATGGCTGAAGCGGAATGGAAGAGGGTGACGCACGAAGAAGGATCGCCACAGTTCAGCGCCATGCCGTCGGTGAATCTCAGGCCGGCGGGAGCCGGTATCGACATCTTGATTCGCTATATCACTCGTGCCGGAGTAAGAGTTGAGACCCGCAATCGTCTATTCGCGGTTATCGTTGAGCTAATGCAGGGCGAGTCCAAAGAGAATCGGGATGTTGCCCCACTTTCCGCTCCTGGAAGCGTGAAAGGCTGACGACCGAGATTTCCAGTTTTCGACTCCTCGGCAGTCGTACGCTTGGAGCAATATCCTGAATGTGGCCGTTGCGCGTGAGCCTACGCCGCCCGAAGCCAGGGTGTGCGAGATCTCCTCTCATGCTTACGCGCCAAAAACCTTGTCGAAAGGGACTCTATTGTAACTTCCATTAAGTTGTGGCAATATCTCTTCGTCTTCCCCTACCCCCTGACAATTCAAACTTGGCGGTGATCTATGAACCTGCTCCGGCAGATACAGCAGCGAAGTGGCAAAATAATGGCTCATCAGATGTGAACAGAAAGCAGTAGGATTGCTGGATTAAGGTCGCCTACAGGACCGGCTAACCAACCCATCCGCAGAACGTCTTAAGAGAACCAAAGTCGATGAGCGCTATTGAGATTTATCGCAAACTGACCATGAGAGGCCGATCATTCACGGCAAGTCTGGTCGAGTCCGAAGAACTTGATGCCTAATTGCCGCTATTCGTGTCGAAGTGTCTGCATGGGATCGATCTTCGTCGCGTGGCGCGCGGGAACATAGCTGGCGAAGAATGTAACTGCTACAAGAACCGATGAGACCAGAACGAAAGTCAGCAAGTCGTTCGGCTTCACGCCGTAGAGAAATTTGCTTATCAGAGGCGTCGCGGCGAACGAACTGACCAAGCCAATTGCCACTCCGGTAACACAGAGGACCATCGCCTGCCGCAAGACTAATCTCAGCACCTGGCTAGGTTGCGCTCCTAACGCCATCCGCAGGCCGAGTTCGTGGCGGCGTTCTCGGATCGAGTACGAAATTACTCCATAGATTCCGATTACGGCGAGGAGTAAGGCGATCGCGGCGAACAGCTCCAATATGTGAGAAAGAAAGCGCCAGTCAGTGGCCGACTGCGACACTGTTCTCTCCACCGTCGTGATCCCAAAAATGGCGGACTCGGGCGCGAGCTCTGAAATGATCCGACGCATGCGCTCCATCAAGGCTGTAAGGTCAGCGTGGGTGCGGATCACGATGCTCTTGTGAACGCGAGCTTCGGTCCAGCCAGGATAAATGCGCGATGACAGCTGTTGATACGGAACATAAGCTTCGGGCTCAGCGGGAATGGTGAGAGAAAACTGCTTCACGTCTTGCACAATGCCGATGATCTGGCGCGGCTTCTCGTCGGGCGAGTCATCGAACTTGATCGCCTGTCCGATCGGATCCTGATTCGGCCAATAGCGCTTCGCCATGGCTTGGTTAATGACTACCACCCAGGCATTGCTGGGCGTGTCCTGCTCGGTGATGCTGCGGCCTCGAATGACGGGAATGGTCATCATGGGGAAGTAGTCGGAGCTGATTCCCTCGCGAAGAACGGTGGGCTTTTCCGCGGCGGTCGAAACACCCCGGCCGGCGATTGTGAAACCGGGCGAAGCATATTGAGCGCTGTCCCCGGGCCCATCGAGCAGCGGGAGCCAATCGATAATTGCGACGTCTTCGACGCCCGGTGTGCTGCGGAATCGCTCGAGCACCCGATCGCAGAACCGTCCCACAGGCGGCAGGATCAAATTGAAGTTGGGATCCGTTGGCGGAGATGCGTTGATGTATTTGTCTCCGGTCAGGCGAACTTGCGCGGTCAGCAGATGCTCGGGAGCGAAGCCCGGAGGAGTCCGCAATATGCGGGTCAGTGTGTTGATCATCAGTCCGGCGAAGATTAGCAGTACCAGCGACAGCGCAATCTCGGTTACGACCAGCGTATTTCTCGTGCGATGACGCGAAATCGTCGCCGTGCTGCGGGCGCCTTCTTGCAGGCACTCATTCAGGTTCGTTCTCACAGCTCGATAGGCGGGGATCAGACCAAAGCCGATCCCGGTCAGAACACAGGTGGCGAATGTAAACAGCAGAACCCTGCCATCCAGCAGGACGCTGGTTTGGCGCGGAAACCAGAATGGAGCCCACATGTTGAAGATTCTGACGCTGAGAAAAGAAAGGAGCAGACCTACCAGTCCCCCGATCAGCGAAAGCAAAACGCTCTCGGTGAGCACTTGTCGGATCAGTGTTCTTTTGTTTGCGCCCATCGCCACGCGCACACCCATCTCTTTTCGCCGTCCATCTCCGCGAACCATCAGAAGATTGGCGACATTGACACAGGCAATCAGTAAAACTAATTCCACGATTCCAAAAAGGGTGTAGTACACGCCAGCCCAGTGGCCAAACAGCCGTTTCTGCAAGGGATCGACCCGGACTCCGACATTCTTGTACGTCTCGGGGAAGACCTGCGCAAGATGCCGCTGTGTCACGTTCATCGCGGCCTGCGCCTGCCCAATCGAAACCCCCAGCTTCAACTTCCCGACGGCATCCTCCCATCGAACATCGTTAATGCCCGAATCGACGACATCTGACATCCCATGAATTACGTAAACGTCAGGAACTCCGGTGCCGAACAGGTCAAAGCCGGGTTCCAGAACGGCCACAATGGGTCCCGCTCCTGTGTCTACGAAAACCGTCTGGCCAAGCACCTTGGGATCGCCGCCGAAATGGCGCTTCCAGAATTCGTAACTGATCAGAACACCCTGTGACCCACGCTGTTCGCTCAAGTCGTCATTGGGAATTGCTCCCAGGAAGGACTTGATTCCGAGCATAGTCAGAAGTCGCCACGTCATGTGCTGCACGGCTGCCCGCTCGCCGTATCCTGCGCCTGACATCGCCACGATGTCGGGATGAGAGACAAATTCCAGCTGATCGAAGACATGGTTGTCGGCTCGCCAGTTGACTACGTCGCTACCCGAAACTAACCCGAAAGGGCTTCCGGAGTCCGGGAAGACGTTCGACACGGCGACCAGCCGGTCGGGATCCGGATAAGGAAGCGGGCGCAGTAGAACTCCGTTGATAACGCTAAAGACCGCTGTGGTGGCACCAATTCCGACGCCTAGCGTAAGAACCGCGACGAGAGTGAAGCCGAGGCTCTTGCGCAGTCCACGGGCGGCGTAACGAAGGTCTTGGGCGAGCGCTTCGATCGGATCCGTCATGAGGTGTTGCGGGTTGACGATTCGTCGAACGCGATAAGTCTACACCAGACGGAGTCGAAACCTCCCTACGGGTGTAAGTGTTGAAAGCAGGCGATTTGACTCAAAACCCCGCGCCATCGTTTTGAGCGATATCGAGATTTTTCACCAACTGAGCCCAACACTTCGGGCACAATGAATCGTATGGTCATGCAAAAAATAATCCCCGCCGGTACAACGATCTGGGAACTTAAGCAGAAGGTAGAGGAGTGCGAAGAGAAAGCCAAGCGAGCATCTGAACCCGAGGCCGCGAAGTTGAGGGAAGAAGCGCTGCTATATCGGGAGTGGTTCGCGTCGCTGCGATCTGGAAAATGGCATTCGTAGCGTCATATTTGGTTATGAGTGCTATCGAGATTTTTCATCAATCATCAGCAGTTAGCAAAGTCATAAGTATTATCGCCACGCCTTCGCATCACACCCAATTCGTTGCCAGCGCCTTAATAAAGAGTAAGCCTCGGCCTTCCTGCTAACATTTCGCATATGTCTGCAAGTGGCATGACTGCTCTAAGGCTCGGGATCGCGTTCGGTATTGGGTTGTTGATCGGCGCAGAGCGCGAAAGGCGTAAGGGCAAGGGACCGCAACGCGCGGCTGCAGGCATACGAACATTCGCCATAGCAGGAGTACTGGGCGCGGTCTGTTTCCAACTTGGCGGCGCAGTACTGGTTGCGGCGGGTATCCTGGCCTTGGCCGGATTTACAGCCCTCTCCTATCTGCGTACCCACCAAGAAGACCTGGGATTGACGACCGAGTCTGCGTTGCTCCTCACGCTGGTTCTAGGTGCCCTTGCCATGCGAGAGCCCGCGTTAGCCTCTGCCGTAGCAGTAGTCGTCGCAATTCTGTTGACAGCACGCACCAGTTTGCATCGTTTCGTGCGCACAGTGCTCACAGAGCAGGAACTGCACGATGCGCTGATTCTCGCAGCCGCCATCGTAGTGGTGTTGCCGCTGATGCCCAACCGCTACATGGGCGCGTTCGGCGCGCTCAATCCACGCACAATCTGGAAGATTGTCGTGCTCATGATGTTGGTGAGCGCGGCAGGATATGTCGCGGTCAGGGCAATCGGCCCTCGGTTAGGATTGCCCCTGGCGGGATTCGCGTCGGGCTTTGCATCGAGCGCGGCGACCATAGCTGCGATGGGTGCGCGAGTGCGCGAGCAACCGGAGGTCTCGTGGTCTGCGACTGCCGGAGCAGTCCTTTCTTCGATTGCCACGATCGCTGAATTGGGGGTGTTTTTGTGGGTCACGAACCGATCCGTGTTGTGGAATATCCGGTCTCCGTTGATCGCCGCGGGAGTTGTCGCCGCGGCTTATGGTGCAATCTTTACGTTCCGCACGCTGAAACGTGGTTCACCTGACAGCGCCGCAGCCGGATCGGCTTTCAGCCTGAAAGTCACGCTTATCCTCTCTGTGACGGTGACTGCAATATTCTTCGCTTCGGCAGCCGTGAATGCGGTCTTTGGGGAGAGGGGCCTCATCGCCGCTGCTGCAATTGCAGGTTTTGGTGACGCACACTCGGCAGCGGTCTCGGTCGCTTCTTTGGTGACAGCTGGTAAGATCACCGTGAAAGACGCAACCGTGCCCATTTTCGCTGCCTTAACCACAAATACGGTGACGAAGGCGGTTCTTTCCTTTACTGCTGGCGGGCGTGGTTTTGGGTTGAGGGTCGTGCCTGGTTTGATTCTGATGATAGTGCCATTATGGGTTGCCGCTTTCGTGGGCAGATAATACTGAGATCTTATACCAGACCGCGTTTGCACATCTTCCAGAAGGATCTTCTTGTGGGCATTGAACTCACAACCCATCAATAGGTTCTATAAAAAGGGATCTCAAGAAAAACTCCGCCTCGACCGGAGCCGAGAATCTTGATTGCCGCGAGAGACTTTTTGAGCGAGGAGCAATCAACAATACACAAGCTTGCTTCCTTTCGCTAAATTCCGGTCATTGAGCGATATGGAGATTTGCAACAGTTATCTCGGCTTGCCGTTCGCCGACGCTTTCAATTCTTCAATCTGCTGCAGGTGTGCAGCGCCGTGGGCGCCCATCCTCTCAACCAGGTCAGCAACGGTCATCTCCCGTTGCATTTCCGGGTGGAAGGCCGACTTGAAAAAGTCGGAAGCCTTGAGACTTCGCAGCAAACGCAGGTTGTGATGACGCCCCAACCCGTAGAACGCAACCAATTCCGAGGCACGGGAATCGAGGTAGTTCAGATTGCGGGTCCATGCGTTCTGATCCAGCGGCGCGATGCCAGCATCTGTCGAAGCCGGTATCCATAGATGATCTCGACATCCGCGAGGTGACCGAGGATTTCCAGCACGCACCATTTTTCCGGGGAAGGCTTGTAGCGCAAGATTTGTTCCGACAGACCAGAGACAGCAGCCGCAATCTCTTTCGGGCTCTTCTCAGCTGCATCCAGGTGTTTCTTAAACTCAGCTTCCGTCATCGGCTCCGACTCATATAGCACTCCGCGACATCTGCATGCCCTCGCAAAAGCCCTTCTGCGGCTACCGAATACGGCCTCAGCATGGTTCGGTGGAAATAGCTGACCGCTGGGCAGGGCGGAATGCAGGAAAGCCTGAACTCTCCACGTATACGGTCGTAGTGTATGTTAGCGGACTTGCCTGAACGAGAAATGAAATACACAGTTCTGCATCTCTCGCACAAAATGCCCATACTGATTGGCATAATCAAATTATCGCATCGGAACTTTCCTTGCCGACTCCAGGGTTAGGAACGCCGCCGGAAAAGGCCAAGCATTCATGCTCCAAGTGCAACAGTCGCCGTAATCTCTTGCAGAACCCAATTGGCACCCTTGTTGGGACAAGTGCGATTGCTGCAAAGTGCGAGGATATTTCCCTTAGCAAAAATCTCGGTATGGGTACACACCGAGTGCTGATATCGCCCAGTATGCGGTGCATGACTTCCCACTGCTCGATAAACGACGATGTTTGCCATGAGGTTCCCCTCTCGGGCTGCGGGAGCGACCCGCGACTTCGGGCAGTAGTAGTTTAGAGCCAAGAAGGGAGGAGAACCGTTCAAAAGTGCTCACATGGACAGCCCAACTCCGGTCAATGGGTTCTATCGCGATTTAACGCCGCTCGTTCGGGTTGTGGACTACGCTTGCTGCTCGTGGACTGCCGGGAAATAGTAATCGCAAATGCGGATCACACGACTACACAAGGTATCGCAAGCTTGATCGAAGATGAACTCCATGAATGGAAGTTCCAGTTGAAAATGCCGGGCGGCGTCCTTCAGTTCTTTCAGTTCATTCTGTTTGGCAAACATCTTTCACCTCGGGGGAGCTCCACTTCAACTTGGATTGTGCAACAGCGGCCCGCATCGCTTCAATACGGCCGGTTGCTGATTACGAGAGTACGTTGTACTCCGGGGCCTAAGAGCTGGCACGTAAGATCTCCTGCTATGTGCTGTTCTCAGGCCAGAGCTGCGCTGCTCCTTGATCTTGTATTCAGGCGCTTGCACTCAATACCCGGCCACGAGTCAATGAGTGCTATCGGGATTTTGCAACAGTTGAGGATCCGCGTTCGTCCTCCGGTCAACAGGATGCGGCTACCCCGAGGGTGCAGGCGACTATCGAAGTCCTTTTTGGACTGCAGAATTAGCCAGCCGATTGGCTTCAACGTTGTTTTCGCGAGGAATGTGCGATATAGAAAAGTCGAGCGAGCGCGCCAACTTTCGGCAGGTCCAATGCAGAGAATAGAGTCGCGAGCTGCGACAGGTGTATTCCCCGGTCATCTGCTTGACCACTACTTCGGAATCGGAAAACACATGGAGTGTTCTGGCACCCAAGTCTAAAGCGAATTGCAGCGCTTCAAGAAGAGCGACATACTCGGCAACATTATTGTCCTGATGTCCGATCCATTTGTTGATTTTGATCGTGCCGTCTGCAGAACCGTCGATCACGACTCCGATACCAGACGGGCCGGGATTTCCGAGAGATCCGCCATCGACGTAGGCAACCAGATTCGACATGTTTGAGAATGTGTGCTGGAACCACAATGCGTGACGTGTGTTCTGCCGTCAAGACATTGAATTGGTTCCGTTACATGCGGTTGCCGATGTGCCGAGATTCGCTCCGGTTTTCCACATTTACATCCACAGATATTTGAATAAGCAATGAAAAGAAGCATTGACATCGATGAAGCAACTGTTTAACGTTGCTCACGTCGACGGCTGAAAGGGTTGGCTTAAATAAAACTTTGCCAGTCCGAAGTAGGCTGAGTGATCTGCTCGACCGGGGCAACCCGGAGAGCAACCAGACCCGAAAAAACCGACTGACTCTGCGAGGAGCAGTTGGGGTTTGGAACTGCGAAAGCGGTGATCGCATCAGAGGGCTGTGACGGTGCATGCATCCACGCTGTTGGCTCCCTCGCAGGAGCTGGCGGCTAGAGCATAACCAATGTCACAGCCTTTTCCATTTCTCCTGCATTTTCCCGCCAGTGCACCTCCGTCTTTTGCACATAGCCTGTGAATAACTATCTCAAATCGCCGCGTAACGGCCCGTTCCGCAGGAGTTTTACCGGTTTGCACAAGAAACGGGCATGAGTGCTTTCTTGGCCCTTGCCGTAGTAGATCAGACCGACGCCAGGAACTCGTATTCACTCCAGTCAACTGTCGCAATCAGGGCATAGCGCTCATTGAGGGGTTTGAGTGAAATGGGGATTTATCGCCAACTGACCCCCAGAACCAGGGCCAAAAGTTGCTGTAACCTTTTCTCCCCTGCGCCGTATTGTATGAAAAGCGATGAACTTCTCGGAACTTTACGGACGTTACGCCCAGGACGTGCATCGTTTCGCTCTTTATCTATGCGGAGACCAATCCTTGGCGGAGGATCTGACTTCCGAGACTTTCGTGCGTGCGCTCTGTGGCCCCACAGACCTGAGGCTGGGTACGGTAAAAGCGTACCTCTTTGCCATCACGCGCAATCTCTATAGAGATTCCGTGGCTAAACTGGGCCGGACCGTTGCAGCGGGTTCCTTACCCGAACGCTACGATCCCAGGCCCGGTCCAGAAGTGAGCGCCCAAAGCAGGCAAGAGCTTCAGAACACGCTCCGGGTCATACAGAAGCTGCCCGAACAGCAACGGGAGGCTTTGTTGCTCGCCTTGGATGGGGATATGAGCTACGAAGAGATCGGCAGGATTTTGGGCTGCTCGCTCCCTGCCGTGAAGGTACGTGTCCATCGCGCACGCTTAGCTCTCAAAGCAGGATTGCAAGAAAGGATCTCTCTATGCAAAACATAACGCGGGACATCATTTCGGACCTATACGTTCTTTACTCCAGTGGCGACGCGACTGCGGACAGCCGAACCCTGGTGGAAGAGTTCCTAAGCCACGATCCTGAGCTTGCCGCATCGCTGAAGGAAAGCGGAGGCACGATACCAATTCTGCCGACGCCGCTTCCCCTTGGGCATGAACTAAAGACCCTCAACCGGATCAAGCGTCAGTTGTCCGGACCGATCTGGCTATTGTGGCTGGCAATGATCACGAGCGGGGGAGCCTTCGGGCGGATCATTTCGGACACATCCTTTGATGTTTCGCCCCGCAAATTCATCATCACTGCGGCTATTGCTGTGTGCTTTTGGATCGCATTCTTCGTGAAGCTGATCCGCGGACGTCGGGGTTTCCTGGTGAGAGTGCGGTGATCCTAGTCAATGAGTGTAAGGGGATTTAACAACAATTAGCTCTTGTCAATCCCGAGCGTCTGAAACGGTGAGCTAACGGGTTCAAACTTCGTCGGCGGGAACATGGTAAAAACGATAAGATCCCACAGAAACAGTACCAGCAAAGCGTAGAACCCAATCACGAAAAACAAAAAGGACCAGGGAAAGCCAGTGCGAAATTTCGCAGCTAGGACAGCTACGATCCCACACGAGAGGCCACGTAGCCACAGATAACTGCCGCGTCGAACTGGCCTGATGTACTTGCCACACCCAGGACAATTGAATGGACCTGGGCGGATCGATTCTCTGGTGAGGACACATCTACACTCAGGGCACTCACCAAGACGGTGAAGTACGAATTCAGCAATCATTACGCAATAAATCTACTCTGAATTGTAGTCGCAATTCCATTTCAAGAAACTCCGATTGTTGTAACCAGGCGATTTGACTCAAAATCCTTGCCGTGGGCATTTTGAGCGATATGGGGATTTATCGCCAACTGTCGTCCCGGACGATCTTTGGGAAGCGCTTTGCGGCGTCCCCAAAAATCCTAGGCAACCAAACCTAGCACTCTCGAGCATCCGGTTTTATTACCCGCAGTGGAACGGTAAAGCAACCTTATGCGATTTGCCAAGACGATCCGGAGCTCTCAGGGTGGGGAATGCTTATGGTGTCGAATGTGTGGTGTCAGTCGTGGAAGAACAAACTCCTGGAGGACACCGCCGAGTGAACCTTCCCCGATCCTGATGAGCGCGTTCCCGAAAACCAATCCGACGCGGTTGCGATCAGCCGCCGGAATGTAGAGAGTCGAGATACCGCCTACTGCGATGCTTCCTAGGATGAACGAGTAATTCGGCTGCCAGCGTTTATTGTCGCCTTTGCAAATCACGGAACTTGCAAGTGCGTACAGTATCCGCGATCGCGTCGGCCCGGTTCCCTTGTAGAAAAACCTGGGGTCTTGTTTTAGAAGCGATGGCAATATCGCATCTCCTATGAAAATGCCTAAAACAGCGTCGGCGTATCCTGCACCAAAGCGCTTTGCGTATCCCTGCGCACCTTGTCCGTATTCCGGGTAACGATCTGCAGCCTGTTCCAATCCCGCGTAGGTGCCCGTTCCTACGAATGTGATCGGATCCACAGCTGTTTTCCAGGCCAGCCGAAATTTTTGTTTGGGGGTGAGAGGAGCTGCATCGTGAATGTAGGTGACATAGAAATTCGGAATGAAACCGAGCACGCGTTGCTTCTCTTGTTCCTTGATTTGTGCTTCCGCCACTTCATCCGTGAGCGCTTCGACTCGCACTTCTGTCGCGGCGGTCGCTACTGCCAGGACAATTGGAGGAACGAGAAAAGCCTGTCCGGGGCGCAGGTCCGCTGAGAACACCTGCGCGGCAAACCCTGGCGCCGTGACCGTAATCTGAAAAGATCCAGGAGGGACATGCGAGAAAGAATATTGGCCAGTGACGCCTGACGCTACCTCTTGGCTCAGGAATGGATGCTTGGAAGTCAGTCGCAACTTTGCTCCAACATTGACTGCACCCGTTCGATCGAGAATGGTTCCACTAATGCTCCCCCACGACTGCTCACCTGTCGCCTGGGAATCAGGGCTGTCCAAAAGGGAATTGAAGGCAAACTGAGGGCGGTGGTCGCTCACGGGCAAAAGCCCGAGAACTTGGGCCTCGTCCTCGGTATCCAGAGTTTGTGCCGGCGTGGAAGTCTGCGAGTTGGCGGTAACCCCAAACACCAAGAGCACTGCCCCTAGGATCAGGTTTTTGAAAATGCCGTGCACAACTACAAACTTCTCTATGATTCGTTATTTAAGACACTGCTAATTTGACCAGACAAATGACCGGCGGCTAACTGCGCACTCTTAACATGGCGGGATGGCTTGTCTGCGGCTGTTTTAAAAGGGATAACCAGAGTTGGTCCGAGGAAGCGGCCCACAGCGCAGGAAATCCGTAAATGCCAACGTCAATTATGGCGATATCAGGCGTTATCACAACTTTGCGCTCTTTGTTCGCCCTGCCCAGCCATTTTTGAGCGAAATTCGCGATGTTAAGCCAGCAGACTGTGCGTTCCAAGAGGGTCGTTAACGCACTGTCATATTAGTCAGTACACCTATCGCTCGCGGCTCCCATAAAGTGTTCGAACAAGGAGGAGGGCTATGCTCGGAGAACAGATCTACGAGGCGCGCGGCAAGCGTACGGGAAGAAGAGTGCTTTCTGCGGACGGCGGATTCAAGGTGGAAGTGTCTTTTGAAGGCTCCGGCAAATTGCTCGGCGTCGATGCGAATGAAATCGGGACGTACTGGTCGGAGTCACGGGCAGATGGCAGCTTATACGGAGAAGGCCAGGGGGTCGTCCTCGCGCAGGCACAGCCGCGACATGGAAAGGCGCGGGCGTGGGAAGGTTCGTGGGAGGCGGCGCGGTGAGTTGTCGCGGTGCGGTTTACTACAGTTTCGCTGCACCGAAGTTCGCCCGGCTCAATACTGTCGTCCAGCTTTTCGAATTCGAGGTCGATGCTGAAGGGAACACCCACACCAAAGGGTGGGAGTGGAAGTAACACGACGGCCACGGCAATACTTAGCCGTCTACTGGCTGGGCGGCTTTTCCTTGGCGCTACGCGACGGTTGCGCTGTAACTGTCGCAGTTCTGGGGTAGTTTGCGCATGGCCTTTTCTGATGCAACGTGAACGACGCCAAGACTTGTCGGGCGGGGTATCTTTTGCTTTGAAGGAAAAGAAGGCGTAGCGCAATGAACTATTTCCATGAGCTGATCTGCACGGCTCTTCTCTTTTCGTTCGCAATTCAGGGGTTTGGTCAAAAGGTAAAGGTCGGTTACGATAAAACTACTGACTTTTCGAAATATCACACCTACACTTGGGCTACCCCTGCCACGAACCCTGAGCGGCCCCTTTTATACGACTATGTGGTCAAGGCGGTCGACGCTGAACTGCATGCGAAAGGCCTGAAGAGAACAGAAAGCAGTGGTGATTTTACTTTGGTTCCTGCGGGCGGCATCGACTACGGTAGCAACTTGCAAGCCGGGACACCGGTTCTGCCCGTCTATGGTGGTGGACCGCCCCCAAACATGAATGCAACCATGTGGACGGGCGCTCAGCCTGGACTAGGCAGTAGCGGGCCCATTACCGCGAAAGGAAGCCTTACCTTGGAATTTGTCGATCGTCAGCGAAATGACGTGGTTTGGACTGGTACGGTCACACAAGCGCTCGATCCGACCGAAAAAGAAGAGTCACTCAGTCTTGCCGAAAAGGCAGTTGTCAAATTGCTCAAGAAATTTCCACCAAAGAGCCATTAAGAGTTTTGACCTATTGTTACGAACTGGAATGCATGCCGGTTAAGTGTGCTTGAGTGTCCCCTCAGTTGTCGTTGTCAGGTTTGCACAACTTTGCGCTTTTTACTCGCCAAAAGCCGGGTCAATGAGTGCTATGGAGATTTCTCGGCAATTCTCAACCATGGATCACGTTTGAATTCGCAAATTCGGCGGACGGTCCGCGCTTTCTTCGCCCACGCACTGAAAACCGAACCTGCCCGGGTAGCTCAGTGCGACTCGGTCGCAAAAGGATTCGCATTCAGTGCTACACGCCGATAGAGAAGCGTTAAAGCCGCGCGGTGGTCCCTCGCCATCCTTCTCTCGAAAGGCTTCCTGAATTCAGCATTCACTGTCTGACTGTCCCCGTGGATAACCATGCCAGCTGCCGAAAGTGGCTCGTTCCGGCGTGGCTGTGAGCTTCCCATACGACACTGAATGTAAGCGACGAGGGTTGATGATGGATATCGGCTAAGGTGAGCAACTTTGCTGAACCGGCAACTCTCTAATGGCCAGTAATCTTTCTTGGAGGCATCCTTGATGCGTCGCCAAGCTCACCTGCTTATCGTCGTTTTAGCCTCGTGTGCTGCGGCCATCGCGGCTACAGTCAGCTTCAGCACAAGCATCTATAACACCAACAGTTTTGGTCCCGGCCAAGTGTTCTCGGCAGATATGAACCGGGATGGTCTGCCCGACATGATTGTTGCCGACACCCAAGGCCCGACGGTCGGAGTTTCTGTGTTCCTGGCGACGACCCCCGGTCGTTTTGGAGCCGAGAAGATGTATTCGATATCAAGGGCGACCAACCCCGACCTTCCTCTCGCCGCAGACCTGAATGGCGACGGTTCGCTGGACCTCATCTTGCGAGATTGGCATGTGGCAGCGCTCCACGTCCTTTGGAACAACGGAGAGGGCACGCTGCGTTCGGGGCCGGATGTTCCGTTGAGCGATCCTGCGACCTCCTTTGACCTCGGAGATTTCAATCACGACGGCAAACTCGATGTGGCTGCAATTGAATGCACGAACGGCTTTTCCGCCCCCTGCCATTTGAACGTTTATCTCGGCCACAATGACGGCACCTTCAGCCGCTCGCAATCCGTACAGTTGGCAGGACTAGGCTCAGATATGCGCGTGGCCGATATCAACGGCGACGGCATTCCGGACCTTGTGTTTGCTCGCACTACCCAAATCCTTATTTGGCCGGGCAAGGGAAACGGTACTTTCTCCTCGCCAACCAGTCTGACTCCGAACGGTACTGATCAGGTCGTCGCACTCACACTGGGCGACTTTAACAATGACGGCAAGCTGGACATCGTTGCCGACGGTGGCACTCTGGGCCCAAACTGCTTCAACACTAAAGGGACATGGAGTTACAAGAACATGGGTGGGACAAGTTTCTCCCTTGTCTGGAGTTCTTCGAACTTCGGTTACGCTGGGGTGCGTCGCATAGATATGAATGGCGATTTAAATCAGGACCTCATCTTCATGAACGGCGATAACAATTGCGGCTTCTATTTCGGCTTACTGGGGAGCGGTAACGGCACGTTCCAGACCACACTTCAATCCTTGCCGCATTCCAGCAACCCCGGCGACACGTATGTCCGTGATCTCAACTTGGACTCAAGGGACGACTACATCAGCGATGATGGTTTTGGTGGGGCACTCGTCGGTTTGCAAACCGGTGGATACAAGAACTGCGCGCCTCCGAGCTCCGCGAAACTTGCAGCCAAGATTTGCACTCCCTCGTCTGGGGGAACCGTCACCTCTCCAGTCTTGGTGCGCGCGTCAGGGAATTCTCCCGCTGGCGTTGTACAACTACAGGTCTGGATCGATGGCGTGAAGAAGATAGTGCGCTGGCACGATCAACTGGCGAACAAATTCAGTTTGGCTTCCGGCACGCATCGCATTACGGTAATTGCCACCGACAAGTACACGCAGGCGACTGCGAGCACGTCCGTAAATGTCACGGCGCCGTAAACATTAGAGTAGAGCCGAGCTCAGCTCAAGCGAAAACTGCGATCCCGGGATTGAGCGCGCATTACGTGCAGCCCCTCAGTCCCGTTTTTCTCAGACGCGAGAAATCCCCTAAGAAAACTACCTCTTGATTCGCGGTTGACGGGCAACCCTTAAGTCAGTTGCTGAAATCAGTTCTCATAAGCTTGCGCTATTTCTTCGTCCGTGGCGGCGATTTTGCGTGCAATCGCGATTCAGTGTCAACTATTCCACTCGTGTATGGTATAAGTCCTGCGTCATGCCGCGACTCGCGGAAGGGCTCTTTCCAACTATTTCGGTTCGCCGGAATCGGCGTTTTTATTCATTGGTCGTGGTTCTTCGTCGCGGTGCTCGAAATCAGCATGCGGGGACGCCGCTACCCATCGTTAGCTTGGAACGCGGCCGAGTATCTGGCACTTTTTCTTATTGTCACTCTGCACGAGTTCGGTCATGCGCTCGCTTGTCGCCAGGTGGGGGGAACAGCCAACAAGATAATGCTCTGGCCACTGGGCGGGGTGGCGTACGTAGACCCACCAGCACGACCCGGAGCCACACTCTGGAGCATTGCCGCAGGCCCCCTTGTAAATGTTGTGCTCGCTGGGGTCTCCTATGCGCTGACTATCTGGGCATGGCACAGTGGATGGAGGGTTACTGCGGCTCATGCGTATCGGCTGCTGTGGGCTGTCGTCTTCATGAATCTCGGCCTGCTCATTTTTAACCTCTGCCAATCTATCCCTTGTCGTCGTCGGCGCATCAATCTCGACTTTGGTAGTGGGATCGTATTCCGCAAGTCGGAGAACAAATCATTGGCGATACCTTTAAGACTTTTTATGGCGGAAAAGGGCAAACTAGGCAGTGGCAGTAGCAAAACTTGTTTACCCCGTTTCGATGGGCAGGAAACGAAATCTCCTCCCAGAGCCGAAGATTTCGGCACGATTTACTGGTCCACGACTCCCCGGGTAAGTAGAAATTGGAAATTTGCAGAACGAACCCGAGCAAAAACATGCAACCTCGCCCCATCTCTATTTGCACGCACAACTCAATTGCATTTCCGTGCAGCAAACGGACTCGGAGCGATGCCTCTATGCTCTTGACTGAGTCCGCTCGTTTCTCATAGCATTGCCAACTTATGCCAGCTCATCGCAGAATTATCATCATGGCGTTTTCCACTGGAATCATTGCCGGCTTAGCCGCCACTTTGGGCATCGAGTGGATGCGCTACCTTGTGGTGGTTTTGATCGGGGTTGTTGGGGCGTTGTTTTGGCAGCTAAACGAAGTTCGCGAAGAGGCAGAAAGACGGGTTGTTCGTGCCGTGTCGCATCACCTGAATAACAGCTTAAGTATCGTCCTAAACCGACGACATCTCGACCCCAATGCGCGTGAGCAAATCATCGACGATCAGTTGCTGCGTTGCGTTTGGGCTGTACAAACAATCTTGCCGCTCAACGTTGGGTTGACGGAGCTTCTCAATATCAAACGGCATCCCCATCCCACCGAATGGACACAGCCCGATATTGAGCAGTTGAGGCAGCAGCAGCCACCGACTGTGCACTAGGACCTGACGGCGTCAGTAAGAAGGTTCTGCAACACACGACTCAACACGATAAGCAGTCGAACTGGTGGAGCATCAGCCCATTGGTACTGCGCCGTCCCTACGTATCACGTCAGCCATAAGCAGGGCAATATCGCTGAGAGGTCTCAAGCGCGTTTGCTGATGATAGCAATGAATAGCCAGGGTGTTAGAATTTCGCGCATGGCAAATCTGCGGGGATTGTCCACCATCGTAGCGGAGTTGAGGGCCGAGAGAACAAATCTTGCGAACGAGCTCCGGCATGTAGACGCAGCTCTGGCGGTCTTGGGAAAGTTGAACGGAGGACGTTCATACACCAGACCCCGGCGCACAATGTCTGCTGCGGCACGTCGGCGCATTGCGGCCGCGCAGCGCGCCCGCTGGGCAAAAAGGAGAAGTACCGCACCGAGCACGCCTGGAAATCGTCGGCCGAAACGCCGCATATCCGCGCCAGGGATCGCACGGATCCGAGCGGCCGCCCGAGCGCGGTGGCGCAAGGTCAGGGCAGAAAAGAAAAAATGACGTTACGTGGGTGATTCGCTTGGTCATTTAAAGTCAATCCCGCAAAAGTTTTCAGCGTCGTTCGACAAAACCAGCGGGACTACACTTGGCCTCAGGCTTGGACAGCACGGCCGAGACGCCAGCGACGTGGGCTTCTTTCTCTACCGACCGCTCGCTATGAGCAGTGAAAATAATTGCTGGCACGAGCGGCATCAGCTTCTTCAAGGCGCGCTTTTCTTCCAGGCCGTTCGTGATCGGCATTGAGAGGTCCGTCGCGATAAGGTCAGGACGCAACACTTGAGCCTTTTCGATTGCCTCCTGGCCATTTTCAGCCTCTCCGCATATCTCGAAGTCCCCTTCGCGGGTGAAGTGTTCGCACAGACTCGGGCCTCGGGACCGACCTTGTCATGGAATCATTACACTCATTTGTGCGTAGCGAATCCAACTCCATGAATCGATGCAAACCCGTTATGATGGCATCTGCTGACACCATGTGCGGAGGGGCTATGGGAAGAAATCATGCTGTGACGCTCAAAGTGACGCCGTTTCTGCGCATCGAATGCAAGTTCTGGATCACGGATGACGGTTGGAATGGCAGCTGCGAAAAACCCTCCATCATTGTTCAGGCGGGTAGCTTTGAACACACGAAGTCTGAAATGGAAATCGCGCTAGGGAAGTACGTCGAGTCTCTTCTGCATGAACCCCAGCGAACAAGTACCGGGCAGGCTGCTTAACGCGAATGGCTGGTGATAAATCCCAGCGCTCATTAGACTCGGTTTCTTGGCGAACACAAGCGCAAGCTCGTAGCGCAGATTTTCGGTGCTCTGATACGCTTTTGCTTACTCTCGTCTAAATGGTCGAATGAGCACAAAAGAAACCGAGTTACGGCATGAGTGGCTGCGGCTCGCACCAGCCTGGATCAAGCAGGCGCGAGAACGAAGAATGCCGTCTCGCGATGGCCTCCTGGACAACCCCATGCTGGCAGCCTGCGGCAACGTCCGCGATCTTACTATTCTCGATAGTGGATGCGGCGAGGGCCGCTTCTGCAGGATCCTAGTCGATCGCGGCGCGCGACAGGTGGTAGGGATTGATGCTTGCGAAGCGATGATTGACGCGGCCCGCGAGCTGCAATCTGAGAAGGAAACCTATTGGATTGCAGATGCCGAAGATTTGAGCTTCCTCCAAGATCGAAGCTTCGATCTCGCCATTTCGTATCTGAATCAGTGCGATCTCCTCGATTTCAGAGCAAACACGCGCGAGGTTTTTCGCGTGCTGAGGTTGGGAGGACGCTTCATAATCGCCAATGTGCATCCGATGCGTTCCGCCGTCGGAGATTGGCAAACCTCCGACGATGGGACCAAGCAGCACGTCATTTTGGACAACTACTTTGAGGAACGGGAACGCCACTGGAAAATGCTGGATTGTGACTTCACCAACATCCACCGTACGCTGTCGACGTATGTGAAGGGCTTCCGCGAATCTAGATTCGTGCTTGACAACATCATCGAACCGACCGTGGAAGCGGAAGGCTTGGCCCGCTTCCCAGAACTCTCCGACGAAAAACGCGTGCCGAATTTTATTATTTTTGTCCTAACGAAACCGAAATCGTCGCTCTGAAACGCGCGCGCAAGATCGGCCATTCATGGCCGTGTAGATTCGGGTGTTGTTGATAGATGGCTTACCAACCCGCGGCGTCCAGCCTTTTCTTCGCCGAAAACGGGTCGCGTTGGTTTGGCCGGCCGCAAGCAGCAGCGCACGCTTCACCGCAACTGATGCTAGCTTGACCTTATACGCATTCTGGCTCAGCGGACGCGCCTTGCTGACCGCCGCCGTTCCAGCCGCAGCTGCACTTTGCTCGTCAATGGATTTTCCGCGATTTGCTTCCGCCGCCTCGGTCGATACCCACGGCACCGGCGCGACCGCTGCAAGAACTGCGGGATTGCCTACACTGCCCGGATAGGCCCCGGATACCGCGAAACTAAGGAGTCAACTGTCAGCAACGTAATACCTTCAACCGTCGCCTGCGCCACTAAGACTCGGTCGAAAGGATCCCTATGAATTGGAGGCAAACTTTCAGTGGCCACCACATGCTCGCTCGTGATTGGCAACTCGTTGTAGCCGTTGTCCAATAAACCGCGGCGCAGCAGTCGCGCATCCACCTTAAAGTCTTCCCGACCCAACCCGCGCTTAATCGCCACCTCCCATAAACTAGCGGCACTGAAGAGAAGCTCGTTTTCGGTATTGTCGATCAAGCTTCGCGCTTGTTTGGAGAGACGCTTGGGTTCGCCAGCAGCCCAAAGGAGAAGATGTGTATCCAGCAAAAGCTTCATTCACCACCGCCGAACATCTGCTCGATCTCCTCCTTGCCCATTTGGTCGAAGTCGTCTGGCACAGAGATCTGTCCCGCCATGAAACCGAGCCGCCGAACTTGAGCGCCGGTTGGAGAGCTAAGGGCGGTAACCTTCACTACTGGTTTGCCAGCTTTGGCAATAACGAACGCCTCACCCTTCGACGCTTTTTCTATGAGTTTCGAGAGCTGAGTTTTCGCCTCGTGAATGTTCACCGTTTTCATCGCTTGCCTCCTTTATAAAACTTAGTTTGCATGACTTAGTCTATCACATTCTCTCCGCTTTGCAAGATCAGCGACAAGGATTAATGCGACTTGTCAGTGGTTCAATGTCGACACCGGTATTGAGACTCCGACTGTTTCTAACGATCGCGGGATATACCTGGTTCCGAATTCCCGCCCGGAGCCTATTTGGTATTTGTCAGGAAAGAAAGATTCAGGCCAGTCGAATTCCTGCATATTACGCTGATTCTCGATCAAGTCGCGGAACTAAATGCGACTGCGGAAGCAACCGCGCCGAGGGATAGCTTGGCGGGACTCATAATGTTTTGAAAATTCCTGCCCCAGAGGGAGGCGCGAGTGGGTGCGGCCAGCTATTCCACATTCGTATAGAGTGGCGGCCGTACTTCCAGCGCTCGACGAACAAGTCGCCGGACTAAGCAAGGCGTTTTGCAACGCAGGAAGCAGAGCCTCTGGTAGGCGCTAGGGCTGTGAAATTGGCTGATGAGGAAGCGAGATCGGTGCCATGTTACGAGAGTAATTCGAGAGATGAACTCCACTGTTGCGGGTTTCGTGAAGTCGATGGACGATCCAGTGGTGGTCAGAAATCAAACTCAATATGAGGTGGTAGTATGCTTAATATTTTATGCTCTCAAAATAAGGACGACAATAAGAATACCGATGCCATTCCTACGGAGCACGAGAGTGGTCCCAAGGCTGGCGAGGACGCTCTAACCTGGGAGCAGGCGCTGACCGGACAGCAACTCTCAACAGCCCTCGACCAAGGCGAAACAACGCATCAGCAGAAAGCCGCGGCCACAGAGCTTGGATCCGCGAACAAGGGAAGCACTTCTGAGAAGAAGATAGCTGCAAACCGCCGGAACGCTCTGCTTTCAACCGGGCCACGGAATACGGAACAGACTCGCTACAACGCCACGAAACACGGTTTGCTCGCCAGTGGCTTAACAAAACTGGACGACAGCGAGGAGTTTTTGGACAACGTTGAAGCCATGACAGATATTTACCAACCCGCCGATCCGATAGAGAAGTTTTTTGTGAAGAGCGCTGCCCTCGATATGGTTCGCGCTGGACGCATCGATAGGATCGAGGCAGACGCCTTTAATTCCCTTTCGAATATTAGCGCAGGGGACAGCGGCCGTGGACCCGCTCCAATGGTGGATTTCACGATGTTCAAAGAATACCTGGGCCCAGTACTCGACCGAACTCAGCGTTATCACACTGCAATCAGCAATAGAATGCTTCGCTATCAACGTGTGCTCAACGCTAAGAATGAAGATGAATCAGCACCAGCCGACTCGGCTTCTGACACCGCGAATACGGGAGGAGTAGTTAAGAAAGTAAATTGAAGCTACGAAAGCAGAAGGTGAGCGGAAGCGTGACGCCTGTGCAATGATTCTCGACCAGCACACTGCTGAATCATTTTCCCGGGCGTACCAGAGTGCCGAACGTCGTCTCGACTGCTCCTTAGCCCGCCTAAGATCGTTTGAGCTGCAACGTCCCGGCAATCGCCTCAGGAATAGATTACTGGAGGAAGCAGTTTTGTGGCTTTCCTGCACGAGAAGCGTACCCAATAGCCCCGACTAAATCCAGACGGGTCCCGAAGTGAGTCGGCTGCTCTTCACGGACTCTGGCGGACGCCAAACTCCCTAGGCTGACGCCAAGACACCGTTGCCCTATGCAATTCAGGATTTTGAATCGGTCGCCAGGAGTATGCTTTGCGAAACGAAGCCAGCGAGTTCAAAACGGCAGCTGAAACAGATGTATGAAGGTACCTGCGAAACGAAGCCACCGAGATCGGTCCGGGCCGGACCAGGGTTTTGGGGAAAACGAATGCCGGTGGTTCGCGCGGAAAATCGGACCTTGAAAGATCGCGTTATGCGCCAGGGCTGCGGCGAGGTCAGTCAAGGCCGACGCTGCGCATGAGAATCAAACAACAAGATGACGGGCTTTTTACGAAACAAAGCCACTAAGGTATTGCCTTACCTAGACTCTGAAATGGCGTGGGCGCGACCTTCATTTTCTTACTTTTATGGGTTCTTCTCCCGTTAACAACCAATCAACGGACTTTCCGAACTCGCGCTTTATAGCTAGTAAAACTGCTGCCCCAGGTTCTCGAACGCCCCGTTCCAAGGCAGACAAATGGCTCTGAGTTACGTGGATTCGACGCGCAAATTCCGCCTGTGATGTGTAGAAGCCGCGCAGTTCTCGAATTCTCCGCCCGAGTGCCTTGAGGTCGAGCTCAGGCGATTTCTTACGTTTGTTTGAGGTTGACGGCTTCAAGTGTATAGTACTAAAATAGTTGTATACAACTTACGCGTTTTTGGTTCACCAATGAAAACTACCCACTATAATCTTGCACATGAATTGAGACGAGCAAAGTCCCTCTGGAAACACCTCCCAAGCCGAAGCATTGAACAGTTGAGGCATCTTCTAAATCAGCATGCGTTCTCCATTGCCGCAGGGGATATTGCGCTGATAGACGGTTCCTGGTACGTCACACACGCCGGCCTGCTGAGACTTGCTGAACGATGCCGCTGCCGTGGAATTGACACGCGACCCCTCTTACGATCTTGTGACCCAGCGCGTTCGAGATGGGTTTTTCGGGCCTCGGTATTCAAATCGAGCTCATGCAAGGGCTTCACAGGTTACGGTGACGCCGATCCGTCCAATGTTTCCCAACTCGTACACGGCGCCGAAATGCGAATTGCAGAAACCCGCGCTGTGAACCGTGCTTTGCGGAAGGCATATGGCATCGGAATCTGCTCGGTGGAGGAGCTTGGACTTGTTGAGAGGTCGGTCGGCCACGAGCGCCCGGTTCGAAAGCTCCCTGCCGAGTCATCCAATGGCAACAATGGTCATGGCGGAAATGGGAACGGAAGCCGGGTTCGCGATCGGCTCTGCCAGCTCATTCGCCAGCACAAGCTCGACGCGGAACTCGTGAAATCTTACGCCGTTGACTTCTGCGGCACCAAGACTCTGCGCGATGCTTCGCGCGAGGAGGTTGAGAAATTCGTCGCCCATCTCGCCGACTGTGCTGCGAAAGACCGCAATTCCCTGCTCTGCCAATTGAACAACTATGCCGCTCAGAAAGAAGGCGCCGCATGAGCCGCCGCTATTTCGAAAGTTTACGTCCAGGCGATTGTTCCGCCATCGATGCCGTACCCGGCGGTCTTTTCCTCGCCCGGGTTGAGCGAGCCCAGTACCGCTGGAATGCACAGAAGCCGTTCTAGGCTGTCGTATTTTGTGTGCTCGAGCCGAAGCTCCTCAAGGGCTACAGACTCACCGGCCGCCTTTACTGCACACCCAAAGCGCTGTGGAAGCTGAACTGGTTTCTGCGCGATTTCGGCTACGACACCGAACTGCTCAGCAGGGGTGAAATCAACGATCGCGCGTTGGTCGGACTGCAAGGTGTGGTGAAAGTCAGCTACGCGATCGTCAAAGGCATGTTCCACCTCAACTTCGACGCCTTCGCTCCCGCTGAACAATGGAAGGACCTCTCGCCAACTGCGAGTGACGAACAACCAGGGTCGGAGGTGGCGTGACCTACTCTTACACCCAGATCAGCCACTACCTGAGCTGTCCGCGCCGGTACCGTCACCGTTATCTGGACGGCTGGCAAGAGAAAGACACTCGCGCCGCCATGCTTTTCGGACGGGCTTTTGAAATAGCGCTGGGCGCGTACTTCCGTCACGAAGATCCGGCCCTAGCTCTTTACCGTGAATGGTCGTCTTATCAGAAGCAGCCGCTGCACTACTCTGAGCGCGACAGCTGGGACCAGATGCTCCAGCAAGGCATTCGGCTTCTTGAGCGCTTCTGTCAAGAAGATCGGGTCCGCATCCGCCAGCCCCGGCGCAATCTGCAGATCAAGTTCGTGCGCCCACTCTCAGAAGGCAACGAGTTCGTCGCCTATGTGGATGCCATCGGCAGACTCGACGGGCGAGCCTGCCTGCTCGAATGGAAGACCACCTCCAGCCGCTATGCGGAACAGCCCGAGGGCCTCTTAGCACTCGACCCGCAGCTGCTTTGCTATTCCTGGATCACCGGCATCCACGATGTCGCCCAGGTGGTATTCGTGCGCAAACGCCTGGTCGAAATCCAATACCTCACGACCAAGATCACCGACGAGCAACGCCAGGAGTTCAGTGAACTGGTGCACTCGACCATTCACCAGATCGAAGCGGCTCAGTTTCTGCCGCACAGCGGCATCCGTTTTCCGCAGAACCCGTGCAGCAGTTGCCCCTATGTAGGGCTATGTTTGGGGAAACCGCAGCTGATTGAAGCCCGACTGATCCGAAAACCAGGAGCGCAAGACTTTGGTGTGTTTGACGAGCTTGCATACTAGCGATCCGCCTATGCCGCCGAGATTGAACCAAAAGCGAGCGCTCTTCGTCCTGTCGAAGATTGACGAGATCCTCGCCTGGGAGCGCCGCAAGGAAGCAGAAAAAGATACTCGCTTTGTAGAGCTGGGGCGCTATCTGTGCGAGGTCAGGGCCGGCCAGTACTGGCGGATGGAGAGGCTTAAGTCATTTGATGAGTTCCTCGAGCGGCGCTTCCCCGAATCAAGAAGGAAGGCTTACTACCTAATGTCGATCCACGAGCACCTACCGCCAGAAGCCAAACGCGAGCTAAAGCAGGTAGGCTGGACGAAGGGCCTGGAGCTGGCGAAATTAGCCAGACGAAACCATGGTCAGGAGTTCGATTGTGCAACCTGGTTGCACAAAGCCAAGATCCTGCCCAAGGAGCAATTTCAGCGCGAGGTGGAGAAGGAGCTGACCGGGCAGGACTCAGAAGCCTGGGAGATTATTTACTTCAAGTTCTACAAAAGCCAGATCCCGGTGATCGAGCAGGCGATCGAGACCGCGGCGCTGATGCTCGGCAGCGACAAATCCCGCGGCTACTGCCTAGAAATGATCTGCGCGGACTTCCTAGCCGGGGCGAATCTCGACAGCGGTCAACCGAACGTGCTGCTGCATTCGCTTTCCCGGTTCTTCCAGTTCTTGCCTGGAGATCAAAGACAAGCGTTTGTGCAGCTGGTGAGCGGTGAGGCGCAATGAATCAATTTTTTCTCCCGAAGGAGACTCCAGTCAGGCTTCCAGCCCGAGACTATGAAGGACTTCGCGAGCGGGTGCTACGCCGAGACGGTTGGCGATGCCAATTATGCGGCTCCATGACGGCGCTGGAAGTTCATCACCAACAGTTTCGGAGTCAATCCGGGATAGATAGCGAGAACAATCTCATTACGCTCTGCACGAATTGTCACTCCTCGATTCATGCTGGCTCAGGGGGAACATTCTATGATGAAGAAATGGATTGAGCGAAGACTTGCGGACGACGTTGCGCAATGGGTGAAAGCAACCTGCAGCCTCCAACGAGACTTCTTCCGGGCGAACTGAAAATCGTAGGGCCGAGATCCCCAGGGACGCTTCGGTTTTTCGGATTGTCCGCCGCTGTCTTCTGATGCTCCGATGGTTGAGGCAACGGCACGTCCGATTGCCGTGCTATCCTCGGGCGAACCGATGCTTCCATGACTCAGACGATTCAACACCAGGAAGCGCTACAGTTGGGGCCTGCCGAAGTTCAGGTATGGCGCGCACCCCTGTCCGAACAAGGTACAGTTACGAAGCGTGGGCGAAATTTGCTGTCGTTCGATGAACTCCGTCGAGCAGATCGCTTTCATTCTGAACAGGATCGAACACGTTTTGTTGCTGCCCATTCGGCGATGAGACAAATCTTGAGTCAATACTTACCAGTCTCGCCAGAATCAGTCGTCTTCGATTATGGTGCGAACGGTAAGCCGCGACTGGCCGAGCAGTTCGCAAAGACTGGAATCAAGTTTAACTTGGCCCATTCGCACGAACTAGCATTGGTAGGTATTTCCAGAGACATCGATCTAGGAGTAGATGTCGAGTTCATCAACATGTCGCTAGCAATTGACGAAATGTCGCCTCAGGTTTTTTCGGCAAATGAACTGGTGACTTTTCGAGCAATTCCGGTTGCACAGCAGGTGCAATATTTTTTCTCGTGGTGGAGTCGCAAAGAAGCCTATGTGAAGGCTTTAGGCGTAGGATTATCGATGCGATTAGATCAGGTCGAGATAGTATTCGATTTGAGCAGTCGCGTAGGTTACGCGCGGCCCAAAGGGTCTCCAGTCTCCCAGATTTGGAGCGTATACGATATTGACATGGGAGACGGATATAAAGCAGCTCTGGTGATCGAGGGTACAGGACACGAACTTCGGTATCGCCAGTTTTGCCAGGTGCGCGAGGCGTGTACCAGCATCTGAGTAGTTCAGCGCCATTGTTGCGATCGCGCTAGACCCGAGCTGCCAAGAGCTGCACCCAGGTGTAGAAACGTTTGGGTGACGCAATCCTATGAGACGCGGCAGCATGTCATTTGTTTCCCTAGTACACTGGGAAATAGAGTGCCAGATGAGCGCCAACAAGTGGAATCTGCAATATACTCAGGGAGCCTGGTCTCACTTGCGCGACAGAGAAGAAGTAGCCCATTATGCGGTGATTGCTGCGCTGATAAGACATCTTGAGATCAGCAATTCCGTTTTGGACATTGGCTGCGGGGAGGGATTGTTGCAGTCATATCTGCTCCCATTTGGATATTCCAGGTATGTGGGGTTGGACATTTCGGAAGTTGCAATTCAGAAGGCGAATACCCGCAAGAATGATCACACTGAATTCATAGTTGCAGACGCTTCAACTTTCGTCCCTAAGCAGTTATTTAGTGCTGTGGCCTTCAGTGAATGCCTCTATTACTTCGCCGACCCGTTTGGGTTGATCCACAAGTACATGTCTGCTTTGGAAGATCATGGAATGGTCCTGATTTCTATATATGTGGTACCAGCGACTCGCAAGCTGATCAGAGAGATATCCGGACGTTTTCGCGTAATCGATGAGACGCTGGTTTCTAATGTAAGAGGCACCTGGAAGTGCATCGTGCTTCCCAAGAGTCTTAGTTAGCCGCGCGTTCGATTGGCACAGTTGTTAATATGGGGGATATCTTTGTTCTGGGAGCTAGAGCAAGAGGATTTCTTTTTCACCGAACAGCCTCTCAGCACATTTTCCTTGTGCAATGCAATCCTTGATCAGACGATCGGACTCGGTGATGGGACGCGATTCGGGAGTATATTTCAGGCTCATGACGTAGTTAAGCCACGGCTCTTGACCCATTGCATAGACGAACACCTCCCGGCAATTGAAGTGCTTCACAATATTCATCCCTTGTTCGTAGTTCGATCCAGAAAGCCGGCGAGACTCATCCATTGCGCGCTCGATTTTCCGGGTAAGCAATGGGCCATATAACCAGCTAAGAGGAGCGCCGTCACACTCCATCCCGAGAAAAAGGGCGTCTACGTCCCCGACCCAATTGTGCAAATGTTCGTATAAGTGCGGCTCAATATTGCAGGAATCGGCCGCGAAGAGGAGCCTGTGGCTTCCCAAGCAAATGAGGTATGCCGACTTCGTTGAAATCGCAAGATCAGAGTGCTCACCGAAGAAAGGCAAGCTTTGAATAAAGCCGTCCTCAAGATCAATACACTGCATCTCAGAAAGCTCGATTACGTTGTCGCAGCCGATATCCTTAAGCGTCAGCTTTAGCGACGGGTCCTGTAGCCCACCATTGCCATTCCGTGGAACTATGAAAGTTTTTACCCGAGGGCGGATCTGGAGAAGAGTCTCAAAAAGAACATGGTCCTGGTGATTGTGGGTGATTAGGACATAGTCAATGACATCGGGCAAATGGTCATAAGTGTATCGCGAAATATCCGATTCGTATGTATAACTCAGTACGGGATCAAAGAGTAATGAGAGGCCTTGCCACTCAATCAGTATGCACGCGTGGCCAAAATACCGCCAACGAACTCCTGCACCGTTGTACGGCTCATAAGGGGGCGCCGGTAGTGTCGTGAAGAATGATTGCGCCGTAGTCTGTTGACTATCGTCAAGTTCAAGAATGTCCGCTATTTTCGACCAGGGCAAAGGATTTCGCTTTGCCATGAATAGGGTATCCATATCTTTGTCGCAAAATGATTTGTTAAGATGAAATGCTGTGGGATCATCTAACCTCGGCGTACTGAGCATGAAAGGTCTGTCGTCGCCGTCGATCAATGACAGCATCAGGCTCTGCCCGTCGCGAGTGTTGTACCGGCTCTTGTAAAGAAGTGGCTCTATGAATCGAAAGGAAGGATTACTGTTCAAGTCGTATACTAATTCAACATATCCCTGCAATGGTTCCGGGATCTCGCAGTACAGCGGATGCAGCGAAGCCCCTTTCGCTTTTAGCCTAAGCATCTCGTCCAGAATCGTAATCGCTCTCGATAACTCCACCATGTGTGCGCGATCTCGGATTGTGGCGCACTTTAAATCGCGGATTTCATCGACCCGTTTTCCTTGGTAGTCAATAAAAGGGCCTCCAAGCATTTTGGGATTCTTCACCGCATTAGCATGAATTTGCGGGTTGGCTATGTAAGAATCCATAATCGGTAGATGCCGCTCAGTTATATTTCTGCAGGCGGTGGCTGGGGATATCAAATGTGACCAGGCGTACCAGCGGTCTACGAGCGGTTCAACTTTGACGTTCGGCTTCAGATAAACATCTTGGTTGTGCATGTGTGACCCCCACATTAGGCGCTCGGTGTTGCGAACAATGTAATGCATTCAATACTTACTATAGCTTGTGCAGATATGACCATTGCCATCAACTCAGGACTGGGATGAGTCTTACCAGTACAGGTCTCTTTGGGCGAAGCGATATTCCTGGTTGAAGCCGAATGTGGCTGTCAGAAACAAGTTCCAGACGCCACTTTTGCATAATCCGGGCTATCAGCAAGACACCTTCCGTCCACGCAAAGTTCTCTCCAATGCAATGCCGAGGGCCCGCGCCGAAGGGAAAGTATGAGAACTTGGGACGCGAGGCCTCATTAGCTGGTGCGAAACGTTCGGGCAAAAAGCGGTGCGGTTGGGGGAAAAAACGTGGATCGCGGTGAACACTATACTGGCAGACTTCTAAGATCGTCCCCGGGGTCACCGTATATCCTCGAATGGAGTACGAATGCTTCACTACCCGTGAAGATGACCAGATCGGGGGATACAGACGCATAGCTTCGGCAAATACCATCCGCACATAAGAAAGGCGACGAAAGTCACTGGCCTCTGGCTGTCTTGTGCCAATCGTGTCGGCTATTTCCTGAGCAAGTCGGTCGGCCACACTCGGATTGTGAGCAAGCAAGTACAAGGTGAATGTGAGAGCACTGGCGGTCGTCTCATGCCCCGCAGTGAGTAAGGTAGTGCACTGATCCCTCACTTGCTGATCGGTTGTAACGCACCCGACGCCACTGGCCTGAGCGCGAAGGAAAAGTGAGAGAAGATCATTACCTCCTGCACCCCCAGCACGGCGCGTTTCAATTAACCGGTACAGAAGCCGATCAAATTCTTCCATGCTACGCTTTAGGCGCCGTAGAGGTGGTATAGGCAGCCGCTCCAAATGCTTGCGAAAGGGCACGAACAGCATGGGGAATGCAGCCATCAACCGTTCGAGACTCTCTGCTAAGCTTGAACCGTCCTTTTCAATGTCAATGCCGAAAAGAGCCTCGCATACGATTCCGAGCGTCAGTCGCATCATTTGCTCATGCACATCCACGATCTGCTGTGGTTGCCAGCGACTGCATATTCGGTCTGTCCATGTCACCATGCAATCCGCATACTGCATGATTTGGCTGTGGTGAAAAGATGGTTCTATTAACTGACGTTGTTGAGCATGTAATTCGCCGTTCGATGCAACCAGCCCCTCACCCTGCAATGATTTTAAATTTCCACCGATACGATGGTGGTTGGGTGCATCCGTGACGAGCATGTCCCGAATGAGCTGTGGATCATTAAGAAAAATAAGCTTTCGTCCAAAACGAACTATGTCTCCGTAGCGAGCTGCGTATCGCAGGTGTAAATTCCAGGGATCATTCCACAGCCAGTAGGTATCAACAATCCTTCGGATCAGTCCGGGGCCGGGCGGAACAGTTATACGCGAGACTCCCGCGTTGCTCCCGCTCTCTTGAACTGCTTCTTCTAATTCGCGTCCCATTCGCCTATCTCGTTCAATTCGCTGTAATTGCCTTATGCTTTGCCGCAATCAGTTGTTCGATTTGCTGACAGGCATTACGTAGCCCATCTTCCCTTTTTATCCGTTGGCTCGCCACCCTAGCATTGCACCTGTAGCGACTATCCTCAAGTAAGTGCGAGATCTCAATGGCTGCTCTCTTAGCCGTGTATTCCTGAGGCTGAATGACCCGCGACAGTTCCAATCTTTGGAGACGAGCAGCATTGAGAGGTTGATCGAATTGTCCGTATGGCAAAGCAACCATTGGGCAACCGGCTCGAAGAACTTGAGAGATGGTTCCAGCACCTGCGGCGGCAATTACTGCAGCAGCATCGCGAAACAATTCCGCATAAGGCTCATAGCCAAATACAGCAATGTCACGGGACGATTCCAATAATGGCGGCTTTTTGCCAGCCAGCAATACCGCGCGTTTGCATAACATGCGGGCTGCGCCAGCGCTTTCCTCATAAAAACTGCCGGGTTTGCAAACTGCGGCCGAACCTAGCGTAAAAACCAACGGCGGGTCGCCGGAATCCAGGAATCGCCTGAGTCGACATGAGACCTCGAGGTGATGCTGGTCTCGATCAAAAAAAACCGCGCCGGTGACCACCGTTGCCGGAGGCCAATCGGGATAATAAGAGCCCAATACTGCCGGGAACAACCCCAACACTAAATTCGGCGAGAATCTATTTCGTGAAAAAGCGTCCTGGGTCGACGGCAAACCAAGCTTATGGCGCAGTTGATTGATCGAATCCAGCCATGAGCGCAGGGCAACCCGGCCCAGCTCAGTCAGGATACGGCCGATAAGGTTGGCAGCAGTATCTCCGCAATAGCGGGTGAGAGCTGGATAGCGCTCGTACACTGAGGCAAATGACGATGGCGAGAGCACACCCGAGACCCACTTAATGCCCCACTTCTCGGCAACCAGACTCGCCGCAAAGACGAGCTCGCCAGCGATGATCAAGTCAGCATCGTGTGCTACTTGGGATAGATCCTCGTAAGTCAAACCAAGATTCTCTAACAACACGTTGCGCACAAAGAACGCAGCGCCATTCTGCGAAAGAACCCGCTGCATCATCTCTTCGTCCATGCGTATTGCTGGACGAATTGGGTGAAATGCGATTCCGTTGTCGGTCACTTTCGAGCGAAATGCTTCTGTAGTAGCTATAACCGTGTCATATTGCAAATGCAGCGCCTGCGCAAGTGCAATGAACGGGTTAAGATCCCCGAGCGAGCCCAACGTAGTTATTACGATTTTTGCACTCATGAGGGCATAGAAATGGTTTTCGCTCTGACCCCGTCTCATTAACTCGTGAGCTCACAACAAATCGATTCGATCTCCCCCATGGATCTAGGTGCCCGAATTCTGCTCCATGGCCTTAATCAAGCTCTTGGGCCGCATGTCAGTCCAATGTTCGTCGATATACTTAATGCATTCGTCGCGTTTTACGCTTTGATAAGTAACTGTCCAGCCCGCAGGCATATCGATGAATGCCGGCCACAACGAGTACTGGCCTTCGTCATTCACTAACACTAAGTAAGCGCTATCTGGATTTTCAAACGGGTTTGCCATAGCTCCGCTCCTCTAAAAGATTGCCTCGTCAATCGAACGGCGCGTGCTCTCCAATTCGACCATGAGGGCTGGCCCAACTTGACTTAAGGGCCCGGGTTTGGCCATGTCTTGATGGCGACAGGCGACCTCGTGCACCTTGATTGTTCCAGAAACGAACGGTCTCCATAATGCTGGGTTGGAAGGGTCGCCGTTTGAATTATCGGTGGCTACAAACAGGAGCATGTCACCTCGAAATCTCGCGGGCGCGAAACTCCTGGTTAGGCGCAGGTTGTTTCTAAATGCCTCAAGCAAATCTGAGAGTTGACCCGGGCTCAGTGAGATCGAAGCACGACTATCCCGTCGCAGGACTTCGGCTATATGGGTCAGACCACCCGAGTGCAGCACATCGTAACCTAAGCTGCGCACAACAGCCGAAGCTACTTCACTCAGATCAAGATCATCCTCTTCTGCGGTGTCTTGTCGGGAATTGGGATAAGCGTCGAGAAGGACTAGTGTACCGATGTCTTCTCCAAGCTCTTGAATCTGACATGCCATTTCATGAGCTACAAGCCCGCCGAAAGACCAGCCTAGCAGGTTATAAGGGCCGGAGGGTTGAATTGTACGGATCTGCTCGACATATTCGTGAGCCATTTCTCCTACGCTAGTTGGCCACTCTCCACGACTGCTGGGCGACGCTTGAATAGCATAGACTGGCCGGTGGTCACTATCAATATATTGAAGAAGTCCTGAATAAACGCTGCCGACTCCAGCGGCAGGGTGAACGCAAAAGAGAGGAGGCAATCCTCCCTTCCCAGACGTTAGTCGCAATAAAGTTTCAAATGGCTTCGGCCCCGTGCCGACATGAAGCCGTTCCGACATCGTTGCGACCGTCGGCGCTTCAAACAAACTCCCGATCGTCACCTCTACTCCTAGCGTGCTCGCGATCCGGCTGATCAGCCGCGTCGCCAACAGCGAATGCCCTCCCAAATCGAAAAAGTTATCGTCGATCCCCACTTCTTCTCTCCCCAGCACCTCCCCAAACAGCCCACACAATATCTCTTCCTCCGGAGTCCGCGGCCCACGTCTCTCCTTCTTCTTCTCCTCCACCCACCGCTTCACCTCCGTCAGCCCCTTCCGGTCCACCTTCCCGTTCCCCGTCAGCGGCAGCTGCTCCAGCACCCCCACCACCCCAGGCACCATGTACTCCGGCAGGCTCCGCTTCAACTGCTCCCGTACCTCCTCCCCATCCACCTCCGCCCCTGCTTCTCCCACCACATACCCCACCAACCGCTTCTCTCCTGCTCCTGCTTCCTCTTCTCCCCCCGCCACTACCACCACCGCTTCCCTCACCCCTGCACAGCTCCTCAGCCCCGCTTCCACCTCTCCCAGCTCGATCCGGTACCCCCGCAACTTCACCTGCTCATCCACTCGCCCCACATACTCCAGCTCTCCATCCCCCCGCCACTTCACCACATCTCCCGTCCGGTACATCCGCGTCCCTGCTCCCCCGTACGGGTCCGCCACGAACCGCTCCCCCGTCAGCCCCGCCCGCTTCAGATACCCTCGCGCCAACCCCGCTCCCGCTATGTACAGCTCCCCCTTTACCCCTATCCCCACCGGCTTCAATCTCTCGTCCAGCACGTACAGGCGCGTGTTCCAAATGGGACGGCCAATCGAGGGCTTCTGACGCGGGCTCGTTTTCAATCCCGCAAGGCTAGACCAGATCGTCGTTTCTGTAGGCCCGTACAGGTTGGTGACCTGGCGGCCAAACCGCGTGAGGCTTTCCGCAAGTGTATTTGACAACGGCTCGCCGCCCACCAGTACAGCCACATTACTGAAAGAGTGTGGGTCAGTGGCAATCAACAATTGCCAAAGACTTGGCGTCGCTTGTAAGGAGGTGACCTCGAGGTCTCTTATAACGGTTGCTAACCCACGCACATCGCGAACTCGACTCGACGAAGCGAGCACCACGGTCGCCCCGCTTAGCAAGGGCATAAAAATTTCAAGGGCAGCGATGTCAAATCCGAGAGATGTTACTGCCAATAATTTGTGTTGCTGCGGAAGAGAACATTCCTCTCGCATCGATTGCAAGAAATTGTTAAGGCTTCCATGCGCTACCACGACGCCTTTAGGTTTACCGGTGGAGCCGGAGGTGTAGATCACATAGGCAGGGTGTTGCGGCAGAAGCGGCCGCAGCCGTTCCGGCTGCGTGAGATTGGTGACCGGGCATTCTGCCAGACGCTTGCGCGTTAGTTCTTCATCGAGCACAATCAGCTTGTAACCGGGCGGCAGCTTCGCTGCCAGTGCCCGACTCGTCAGCACCACCGCAGGTTCTGCGTCCTGCAGCATGAACTGCAATCGCTCCTGGGGATACTCTGAATCTAGCGGCAAATATGCTGCTCCGCTTTTGAGCACTCCCAATAGCGCCACCACCATCTCCGCCGAGCGCTCGAGCGCAATCCCCACCCGGTCTTCCGCTCCTACTCCCATACTGCGCAGATCATGCGCCAGCCGGTTCGAGCGCCGGTTCAGCTCCCCATAGCTCAGCTGCTCCTGCTCAAAGATCACCGCCACCGCTGCGCCACTGCGCTCCACTTGCGCTTCGAACAGATCCACCACCGTCTGATCCGGCACCGCACGGCTGGTCTGGTTCCACTCCTCCAGCACCTGCCGTTTCTCCTCCTCGCTCAGCAGTTCGATCTCGTCAATCTTTATCTCCGGATCCCGTACCACCGCCTCCAGCACCCGCACCAGCCACCCCGTCATCCTTTCCACCGTCTGCCGTTCAAATATGTCCCCGCTGTACTCCACCAGCCCTTCGATCCCTTCTGCTTCGATCCCTTCTGCTTCGATCCCTTCCCCTCTGCTCACCTCTCCCAGGCTGATCGATAGATCAAACTTCGCAATCCCGCTCTCTATCCGCTCCACCCGGCTGCGCAGTCCCGTCAGCTCCAGCTTCGCTTCCCCCGTGTTCTGAAGCGCAAACATCACCTGAAACAACGGGTGCCGCCCCAGCGAGCGCGCCGGATTCAGCGCCTCCACCAGCCGCTCAAACGGCAAATCCTGATGCTCATACGCCTTCAGGTCCCGCTCCCGCACCCGCCCCAGCACTTCCCGGAAACTCGCATCCCCGCCCGTGTCCACCCGCAGCACCAAGGTGTTCACGAAAAACCCCACCATCTCCTCCACTGCACGATCCCTCCGCCCCGCTATCGGACTCCCCATCACCAGGTCTGTTCCCGCTCCCAGCCGCGTCAGCCACACCGCCACCGCCGCCTGCAGCACCATGAACAAACTCGCCTGTCCCTCCCGTGCCAGCTTCCCCAACTCCCGGTGCAGCCTCCCATCAATCCGCACTCCTACACTGCCTCCCCGATAGCTCGCCACCGCCGGCCGCACTCGGTCCCGCGGCAACTCCATCTCCTCCCCGATCCCCTCAAGCTCCTTCCGCCAATACTCCATCTGCTCCCACAGCACACTCCCGCGCTCGCTCTCTTCTCCCAGCACCTCCTGCTGCCATAAGCTGTAGTCCGCGTACTGCACTTCCAGCTTTTTCCATCCAGGCGCCCGTCCCTCGCATCGCGCCCTGTACGCTTCCCCTAAGTCGTGCGCCAACGGCCCCATCGACCACCCGTCTCCCGCGATGTGGTGCAGCACCAGCAGCAGCACCTGCTCCTCGGCTCCCAACTTGAATAAGTGCACCCGCAGCGGCAGCTCCCGGTTCAACTCGAACCCCCGCTCCGCTGCCCCACGCATCCGCTCCCTCAACTCCGCTTCCGTCTTCACCGCTTCCCCCGCGATCTCCAGATCCACTTCCTCGATCGCAACGATCTCCTGTCGCGGCTCTCCCTCCTCCTCCGCAAACCGCGTCCGCAAACTCTCATGCCGCTCCACCACGTCCCGCAGCCCCAGACGGAGCGCGCTTTCATCCAGCCGCCCCATCAACCGCACCGCAATCGGGATGTTGTAGGTCCCGCTCGGCCCCTCCAGCCGGTTCAAAAACCACAACCGCCGCTGCCCATACGAAAGCGGTATCTTCTCCGGCCGGGCCCGCGCTCCCAACTTCACTCCTACTGCCTTCCCCTCCCGCAGCCGCTCGCCTATCCCACGCACCGTCGGCGCTTCAAACAAACTCCCGATCGTCACCTCTACTCCTAGCGTGCTCGCGATCCGGCTGATCAGCCGCGTCGCCAACAGCGAATGCCCTCCCAAATCGAAAAAGTTATCGTCGATCCCCACTTCTTCTCTCCCCAGCACCTCCCCAAACAGCCCACACAATATCTCTTCCTCCGGAGTCCGCGGCCCACGTCTCTCCTTCTTCTTCTCCTCCACCCACCGCTTCACCTCCGTCAGCCCCTTCCGGTCCACCTTCCCGTTCCCCGTCAGCGGCAGCTGCTCCAGCACCCCCACCACCCCAGGCACCATGTACTCCGGCAGGCTCCGCTTCAACTGCTCCCGTACCTCCTCCCCATCCACCTCCGCCCCTGCTTCTCCCACCACATACCCCACCAACCGCTTCTCTCCTGCTCCTGCTTCCTCTTCTCCCCCCGCCACTACCACCACCGCTTCCCTCACCCCTGCACAGCTCCTCAGCCCCGCTTCCACCTCTCCCAGCTCGATCCGGTACCCCCGCAACTTCACCTGCTCATCCACTCGCCCCACATACTCCAGCTCTCCATCCCCCCGCCACTTCACCACATCTCCCGTCCGGTACATCCGCGTCCCTGCTCCCCCGTACGGGTCCGCCACGAACCGCTCCCCCGTCAGCCCCGCCCGCTTCAGATACCCTCGCGCCAACCCCGCTCCCGCTATGTACAGCTCCCCCTTTACCCCTATCCCCACCGGCTTCAATCTCTCGTCCAGCACGTACAACCGCGTGTTCCAGATGGGACGGCCTATCGCCACCCGCTTCTTCTCCCCGCGCCTGCACTCCCAGTAGGTCACATCGATCGCCGCCTCTGTCGGCCCGTAACGATTGTGCAGTTGCACATTATGCAAAACGCGGCTGAAATGCGCCTGAAGTTCACGACTTAATGCCTCGCCACCACAGAAGACGCGTCTTAAGCTCTTACACTTGCCCGCCACGTTCGCATATTCCAGGAAAGCCTGCAGCATAGAAGGAACAAAATGGGTCGTGGTGACATGATGCTGCTGAATCACCTCCGCCAGATAAGCTGGCTCTCGGTGTCCTCCGGGCCGGGCCACTACCAGTCGCGCTCCTGTCATCAGCGGCCAAAAAAACTCCCACACCGATACATCGAAGCTGAACGGCGTCTTCTGCAATACACACTCGTCCGCCGCCAACTCATACTCCGCTTGCATCCACATCAATTGATTAGCGACAGCGCCGTGGGTTACTACCACGCCTTTGGGTTTGCCGGTGGAACCGGACGTGTAGATAACATAGGCTGCGTTCTCTGCAATTACAGTGCGCTCTGGATTTGTATCTGCCTGCTCCTGTAGTAACTGGTCCCATTGCTCTACACACAATACCTGGCACCAGCTGATGGGTAGTTTGCCGGCCACTCCATCCTCTGTCAGTAATACTGGCACCTGTGCGTCTTCCAGCATGTATCCCAGCCGCTCCGCCGGATACTCCGGATCCAACGGCACATACACGCCTCCGGCCTTCAGCACCCCCAAGACCGCTATGATCATCTCCAGAGATCGTTCTAAACAGATACCTACCCGAACCTCTGGCCCCACGCCGAGACTCCGCAGATAATGGGCCAGTCGGTTCGAGCGCCGGTTCAGCTCCCCATAACTCAGCCGCTTTCCCCCAAATACAACTGCCTCAGCATCAGCTCTCCGCTCCACCTGTGCTTCGAACAGATCCACCACCGTGCTCTCCGGCACAGGCCGGCTCGTCTGATTCCAACCCTCCAGCACCTGCAGCCTCTCCTCCTCGCTCAGCAGCTCAAGGTCATGTACTCTCCCATTAACGTCCTGCACTATTTGCTCTAGAACTCGCGTGAGATGGCGTGAGAGCCGGCGAATGGTCGTAGAGTCAAACAGGTCTTTTCGATAGACCAGAACTCCCCCGATTTCTTCGCCGTGATCAGTTAGGGACAGAGTGAGATCGAGATTAGCTGGAATTTCATCAATCTCCACTCTCTCTACCGTGAGGTTTGCCAGTCGAAGCTCACCGACTGGAAGGTTCTTCCAGGCAAGTTTGACCTGAAACAAGGGTGAAGTCTGCAAATTGCGGTCTGGATTGATGTCTTCAACTAAGCGTTCAAAAGGCAGGTCTTGATAAACGTACGCGTCCAAACAGATCTTGCGAACTCGTCGCACTAGCTCTCGGAAGGAAAGATTTCCATTCAGCTCTGCTCGTAAAACAAGCTGGTTAACAAAAAACCCGATCAATCCTTCTACTTCGGCCACGGGACGATTGGCCACGTCAGTCCCGACGACAACATCGTCCTGGCCTGACCAGTAACGCAAAACTATTTGGAAGGCTGCCAAGAACAACATAAACAGCGTTGTACCTTCCAGGCGGCAAACATCTCGCAGATGTTTTACCAGCGACGGCGTCAGAATAAAGTCTTCTCGTGCGCCTTCAGCTCCGGCATGCGACGAACGCGGGTAATCAGTCGGCAAATCCAAGAGAGGGAGATCCTTCAACTGCTTGCGCCAGTATTGCAACTGGGCAGCCATCACATCGCCCTGCAGGAAGTTCCGTTGCCAGGCCGCATAATCTCTGTATTGAACGGTGATTTCTGGAAGAGTCGGTTTCGCTCCGCCAACGAATGATTCGTAGAACAAGGACAGTTCTCGCGCTAATATGTCCATTGACCACGCGTCTGTCGCAATGTGGTGAACGGAAACCAGGCACCAGTATTCTTCGTCGCCAAGCTGCAGAAGCCGAACGCGCAACAGTGGGGCCTGCCTTAGATCAAAACCCTTCAACGCTTCTGCTGATGCTTTTCGCTTTGCTTCAGGAATGACTGCATCACTGCGCAAGCTTCTCAAATCCTCGACGGGCACTTCCAAGTGCACCGTTGGTTCTACAAACTGCACTGGGCGTCCATCGACTTGCTCAAATCTAGTTCGCAAGACCTCGTGTCTACGTATCACTTCGTTGAATGCTGCCTTTAGCGCGTTTACGTCAAGATTGCCCCTTAAACGCAGCGCTTCAAAACTGTTGTACGCTCCGTTGGCGGGTCTGAGTTGATCGATAAACCACAATCGCTGCTGGGCGAACGACAATTCGGAACTTTGTTCCCGCGGAACTGGTTTAACTGCAGGCTTTGCAGGCCGAGCAAGTTTGAGTTGATCAACGAATTTCTCAACGGTCGGAGCCTCAAAGATCGCGCGTATCGATATCTCAATTCCGAACACGCTCGCGACCCGGCTAGTTAAGCGCGTAGCCAATAGGGAGTGTCCGCCAAGATCAAAGAAGTCGTCATCGATGCTCACCTGCCTGACTCCCAAGACCTCGGCAAAAATTGAGGAGACGGCTTCCTCTTCAGGATTTCTTGGCTTACGCCAAGTCTTGACTTGAGCGCCCTGCGCGTTGAGAAGTGCCTGGCGATCGACTTTCCCATTGGCGTTTAGAGGCAAACAATCAACTATTACAATCCTGGGCACCATGAAGTCTGGAAGCTTGTGCCGCAGGCCCTGTAACATGGTCTCTGTCAGACTGCGGGCTGTTTCTGTGGAGATGCTGGGGCCAACTCCCGAATCGCACAGGAGATTCTTGTGAACATGATCACCGCCATATGAAGAGGTTGCATGTCGCGATTGAAGAGAAAAAGAGAACGTCGGTTCCATCGGAGCGACGCACTGAGCCTTCGATCGAGTAATCCGGATTCAGCCCATTCGAACTCGGTGTTACGACACAAGTGCCAAGAATCCGGTCTCCTACGTTCACCGTGAGCCCAGGTTCAAATGCCGGAAAATATACTGGCAACCAGCAGTGCTCATTCTCAAGGATGTCTAGTTGTGTTTCCTGGGAGAGAAACAAATTTAGCCAGACCAGAAAACCGTCAAATCTTCCTTCTTTGATAACGAGAAGCTCGAACGAGCGTTGGTAGCTTAAGGGGATCGAGCGTTGGAAATCGAGGTCCTCGAAAACGGCACGGTCCGAAAGCAAGTTGGATTTCGGAAAATTTCGCACACAAAGCCGCAGATCGAAGCGCCGGCCGACCTGCTCGAAGATCCTTTCAGCATATTGCTTTGGCAATGGCAAAAAACCACGCTGCATAAGTAAATTGGATGGAAGGCTAACTGCTGCGATTCTGGTGACGCACCGCTGAGGAATCATCGTGCAATTTGGTTTCAGCGATTTGCGGACGTCGTTTAGAATCGCGACGACACCTTCAAGACTTCCTATCGCGCCAACAAGCTCTGAAACACAAACATCCGGTTGTTCAGGCAGAATGACGGTCCGAGCATCTCCGTGTATTAACAGAATTCGATCTGAGAGTTTCCTGCTCTGAAGATAGGCGGATGCTCTCTCGTAAGTGGTCTTCAGGTACTCTACGGCGTACACTTTTCGGGCTCCGCACTCAGCGCACATGCGCGCGAGCAGGGCTTCTGGCCCTGTACCAACATCGAGCACAATTTTGCCCTGCACGTGTTGAGCGATAACAGCCCGATAAGCTTCGTTCCGACGGATGTCATTGAGCATCGCCAAATAAAGCAGTTCGTCGTAGACAAAGTATTCAGCCACCGATGGCCAAAACTCCGTGGGCGGAGTCGAAGTCTTCGCGACCACGTAAGCAACCAGGCTCTTTTCTCCACGGTCGTCTTCGTGGGCTACGACGACGCAGTCCTGCACTTCAGCTTGCGTTCGAATAGCGGTTTCAATTTCGCTCAACTCCACGCGATAGCCCCGGATTTTCACCTGTTGATCAGAACGCCCGCAGAACTCAAGCACACCATCAGGACACCAGCGGGCCAAATCGCCGGTGCGATACATGCGAGAGCCAGGCGCGCCATAAGGGTCCGGGACAAACCTCTCGGCTGTCAGTCCTGGCTGGTTAAAATATCCACGGGCGACACCCAACCCAGCGATATACAACTCGCCAATAAATCCGACCGGCTGTGGACGCAAACTTCCGTCCAGCACGTACACGCGTGTATTGGATATCGGCTTTCCGATGCACGGAGCTTCGTCCGGTGACAACGAGTCCGTGAAGGTTGCGCAGACCGTAATTTCAGTCGGTCCATATGCATTAATCATGCGCCGGGTTCCAGCCCACTGCTTTGCCAGCTGAGAAGAACACGCTTCGCCGGCGACGATCAAGTTTTTCAAGACCTGTGCGTCGGCATCATCAGGCATCACTGCAAGCACCGCAGGGGGGATCGTGGCGTGTGTAACGGCATTTTTTCTGATAGCCGATGACAGTGCGCTTCCGATCTTGTCTTCGGATCTTGCGAGCACCAGAACAGCTCCGGCTGCCAGAGTCACCAAGATTTCTGCAATAGCGGCATCAAAGCTTAGCGAGGCGAATTGCAGTACTCGCGATTCATGAGTTACATTAAAACCACTTATCTGGGATATGACCAAGTTTGGTAACCCTTTGTGGGTCACTACCACGCCTTTGGGTTTGCCGGTGGAACCGGACGTGTAGATAACATAGGCTGCGTTCTCTGCAATTACAGTGCGCTCTGGATTTGTATCTGCCTGCTCCTGTAGTAACTGGTCCCATTGCTCTACACACAATACCTGGCACCAGCTGATGGGTAGTTTGCCGGCCACTCCATCCTCTGTCAGTAATACTGGCACCTGTGCGTCTTCCAGCATGTATCCCAGCCGCTCCGCCGGATACTCCGGATCCAACGGCACATACACGCCTCCGGCCTTCAGCACCCCCAAGACCGCTATGATCATCTCCAGAGATCGTTCTAAACAGATACCTACCCGAACCTCTGGCCCCACGCCGAGACTCCGCAGATAATGGGCCAGTCGGTTCGAGCGCCGGTTCAGCTCCCCATAACTCAGCCGCTTTCCCCCAAATACAACTGCCTCAGCATCAGCTCTCCGCTCCACCTGTGCTTCGAACAGATCCACCACCGTGCTCTCCGGCACAGGCCGGCTCGTCTGATTCCAACCCTCCAGCACCTGCAGCCTCTCCTGGCCGCGCAAAAGGTCGATTTTCCCAATCAGGTCATTTGGGTTGACAACGAAAGCCTCGAGAAGCGATACCACTCCGTGAAGCAGGGATCGTGCAATCTGCGGGTCGACGACTGCTGGACGGTAATCGAGACGCAAATGCAAGTTGTCTCCAACAGCTGCGATAAGACTGATCGGGTAATGTGTCGCGTCTCGCGCTTCTACCGCTGTAATGCGCAAGCCGGCTCTCTCCGCAAGTTCAGCAATCAATTCTGGCTGAAAGGGGTAATTCTCAAAAACAACCAGCGTGTCAAACAACTCGCTTGAACGAGCAATTCGCTGGATTTCACTCAAACCAAGGTATTGATAGGGCATCATCCGCGATAGATCTTCTTGAGTGCGAGTCATTAACTCAAGCAATGAAATCTCCGGTCGAAGAATCGCGCGCATAGGCAGAGTATTAATGAGTAGACCGAGGGTATATTCGATGCCGTCAATGTCAGCCGGCCGCCCTGCGACTGTCACTCCAAAAATTACGTCCTCGCGGCCCGTAAGGCGATTCAACAGAACTGCCCATGCTCCCTGAATGACACTATTAAGAGTGATGCCGCACTTTTTCGCTTTCGCGCCTATCGCAGTTGTAAGCGATTTCAAAACATCTAGCTTGAGTGATATCGCGGGAGATTCCGCAACGCCTGGCGAGGCAATTAACGTCGGTCCCTCCACTCCAACCAGCAGCTGCTTCCAGGCAGCTCGCGCTTCTTCCTGATTTTGTGAGCGGACCCACGCCAGATATTGGCGGTAGGTTGCACCGTTCGGCAATGCTGCTGCATTTCCGTTAGCGCAGTAAATTGCCAGCAACTCTCGCACTAAAACGGGTACCGACCAGCCATCCAGCAGCAAGTGGTGGTTTGTGATCACCAGCTTGTAACGCTTTTCGGTTAGGCGAACCAAAAGGAAGCGGATTAGCGGAGCACGGCGCAAGTCGAATCGACGTTTTTGGTCATCGGCTAATATATCTGTCAACTTCTGCTGTCGCTCGTCAGCTGCGAGAGAACACAAATCTAGGTAATTCCAGGGAAGCGAGGCTTGCCGCGCAACAACCTGACAAGGTTTTTTCAAGTTTTGCCAGGCAAGTCCCACTCTCAACGCGGAATGCCGCTCTAATAACCCGTTTGCTGCAATTTGTAATTGCTTTTCATTGATTTGGCCTTCTACATCAAGCACCATTTGGACCGTATATACATCTGGAGCTTCTGTGTCGTAAATTGCATGAAACAGGAGCCCTTCTTGCAGCGGAGTCAGGGGGAGAATGTCTTCAATTTCCGGCAAAATTGCTCTCCAATTGCTCAATTTCCTGCTGTGTAATGTCCGCGAGAGCCACGTCGGCTGGTGTTAATCTGGCAGCACCGGCCTGCGCGCTCATTACTACGATTGCTTCAAGAGCTTCGAACCAGGCCTTTGCAAGTTCCTGCGCAGCATGCTCCGGCACGAGCTCGGGGGCCCACGTCCACACTGCGGTCAAACGCGGGCCATCCGGGTAGTCGAGAGTAAAAGCATTTAGCTCCAGCGCGTATGCGAGAGGCATGTCGGGATCACTGCCGCCCCTGAGCATTGTCGTCTCTTCTGCCAGTGACCACGGCGTGTTGCGGCGCGTGCTGAGAACGTCCCAGATAGTTAAAAGCAATGCAGGGCCGCGGCAATTCCGCAAGTGCGGAGGCAGTTCTACTGTTGAGATATCTCAGTAGCCCGTACCCTAGACCGTGGTCCTTTATCTGCCTAAGCTGTTCTTTGGTCGATTCGACAATGCGGCGGAGTGAAGGGCCCCCACTAAATGCATCCTCAATATCAAACCTGTTCACCGCCAAGCGAATTGGGTAAATGCTGGTAAACCATCCAACTGTGCGCGAGACATCTATATCCGGAAAAATTTGCTCACGGCCGTGTCCCTCAACATTGACGGCTATGGGCCTCTCTGCCTTCAGTTCGTAACGCGTTCGCCAACGTGCCAAAGCCATCACCAATCCCGATAGGAAAACGGCGTCAGCATTCGCGTGTAACATCGCTGGGATGGTACTCAGTAATGAGGTTGTGAGCGCCGGTTCTAAGGTCATGGAGAGATGCGCCGCGGTTCCGGTTACATCTCGGTCCGGTTGAAGAGCCTCGCCGAATATGTTCGGCTCTGTGCCGAGCAGTTGATCACGCCAGAACTGCAGTTCTTCTGCTCGCTTACAATTGTTAGCTTCCACACTAAGGCATTCTGCCCATTGCCGAAATGGCGTAGTGAAAGGCAACTGTGGTTTTTCACCAGCAGCCGCGGCAAGCCATGCCGTAGAAAGATCATCCATCAGAATGCGCCATGAAACTCCATCAATTGCGAGATGATGAACGGTTAGCAACAGCCGACCCGGCCTTTCTCCTCTGTCGAACCACACTGCCTGAACGATATTTCCACCCTCCGGATCCAAACGCATTTCGGCGGCCTCGAGTTCCTTGGCCAAACGCAACTCCCAGCCACTCTCCGGCCAGTGAACTCGACGCACGCAGTTCTCTGCCGCGATTGAACCAGGGGGCCGAGTTGCAAGCTGCCATTGGTTTCCCGGTGTGGGGCGTTTCAGCCGCAAGCGCAAGGCATCGTGCCCATCAATGATTGCTTCCATCAAAGCGATGAGGCGAGTTTCGTTCAGTTCAATAGGAGTTTGCAATAGTATCGATTGGCTGAAACGCTTAATTGAAGGGCCACTTTCGCGTAACCAATGCATGATCGGCGTTAGAGGAACTACTCCTCCCGAATCCAACCCTGCGTTACGCTGTGGACTCTTTCGATTTGCGCAAGCCCAAGCTAAACGCTGCGGAGTCTGATACTGAAATATGTCTCGCGGGCTAATCTGCAATCCAGCGCGCCTTGCTCGACTTACAACCTGAATCGAAACGATGCTGTCGCCTCCGAGCTCGAAAAAGTTATCGTCGATCCCCACTTCTTCTCTCCCCAGCACCTCCCCAAACAGCCCACACAATATCTCTTCCTCCGGAGTCCGCGGCCCACGTCTCTCCTTCTTCTTCTCCTCCACCCACCGCTTCACCTCCGTCAGCCCCTTCCGGTCCACCTTCCCGTTCCCCGTCAGCGGCAGCTGCTCCAGCACCCCCACCACCCCAGGCACCATGTACTCCGGCAGGCTCCGCTTCAACTGCTCCCGTACCTCCTCCCCATCCACCTCCGCCCCTGCTTCTCCCACCACATACCCCACCAACCGCTTCTCTCCTGCTCCTGCTTCCTCTTCTCCCCCCGCCACTACCACCACCGCTTCCCTCACCCCTGCACAGCTCCTCAGCCCCGCTTCCACCTCTCCCAGCTCGATCCGGTACCCCCGCAACTTCACCTGCTCATCCACTCGCCCCACATACTCCAGCTCTCCATCCCCCCGCCACTTCACCACATCTCCCGTCCGGTACATCCGCGTCCCTGCTCCCCCGTACGGGTCCGCCACGAACCGCTCCCCCGTCAGCCCCGCCCGCTTCAGATACCCTCGCGCCAACCCCGCTCCCGCTATGTACAGCTCCCCCTTTACCCCTATCCCCACCGGCTTCAATCTCTCGTCCAGCACGTACAGGCGATAGTTAGGCAGTGGCGCTCCGATTGGCACCCGCGAACTATCAAATAACTGACTAACTTCGTGTGCGCTCGCATCAATGCAAGTTTCAGTTGGGCCATACAGATTCACTATGGCGGCCGCGATGCCAGAACCGAGAAGTCTTGTCGCCAGCGACGGCGTGAGAACCTCTCCGCCGATCAGTAAGGTGTTCAAATGTGCGGGCCACTCCTTGCCGACTTTTAAGCTTTCGAGTAGCGGCGGAGTAACGTCCATCATTGAAAGATGGTGCAATTGCGCAAAATCCCAGAACTGAGTCGGTTCTTCTCGAAGTTTGTCTGGAATGACGAGAAGCCTGGCCCCGCCAGTTAATGAGCAAAGGACTTGTTCGAGCAGGGGATCGAAATTTGTAGGCGAAATCGCAGCATGCGTAGTCTCGGCAGAGAGCCGCAAATATTGGTTCAATGTGAAAATCTTGTTTGTTAGTGCAGCATGCGCTACCACGACGCCTTTGGGTTTACCGGTGGAGCCGGAGGTGTAGATCACATAGGCAGGGTGTTGCGGCAGAAGCGGCCGCAGCCGTTCCGGCTGCGTGAGATTGGTGACCGGGCATTCTGCCAGACGCTTGCGCGTTAGTTCTTCATCGAGCACAATCAGCTTGTAACCGGGCGGCAGCTTCGCTGCCAGTGCCCGACTCGTCAGCACCACCGCAGGTTCTGCGTCCTGCAGCATGAACTGCAATCGCTCCTGGGGATACTCTGAATCTAGCGGCAAATATGCTGCTCCGCTTTTGAGCACTCCCAATAGCGCCACCACCATCTCCGCCGAGCGCTCGAGCGCAATCCCCACCCGGTCTTCCGCTCCTACTCCCATACTGCGCAGATCATGCGCCAGCCGGTTCGAGCGCCGGTTCAGCTCCCCATAGCTCAGCTGCTCCTGCTCAAAGATCACCGCCACCGCTGCGCCACTGCGCTCCACTTGCGCTTCGAACAGATCCACCACCGTCTGATCCGGCACCGCACGGCTGGTCTGGTTCCACTCCTCCAGCACCTGCCGTTTCTCCTCCTCGCTCAGCAGTTCGATCTCGTCAATCTTTATCTCCGGATCCCGTACCACCGCCTCCAGCACCCGCACCAGCCACCCCGTCATCCTTTCCACCGTCTGCCGTTCAAATATGTCCCCGCTGTACTCCACCAGCCCTTCGATCCCTTCTGCTTCGATCCCTTCTGCTTCGATCCCTTCCCCTCTGCTCACCTCTCCCAGGCTGATCGATAGATCAAACTTCGCAATCCCGCTCTCTATCCGCTCCACCCGGCTGCGCAGTCCCGTCAGCTCCAGCTTCGCTTCCCCCGTGTTCTGAAGCGCAAACATCACCTGAAACAACGGGTGCCGCCCCAGCGAGCGCGCCGGATTCAGCGCCTCCACCAGCCGCTCAAACGGCAAATCCTGATGCTCATACGCCTTCAGGTCCCGCTCCCGCACCCGCCCCAGCACTTCCCGGAAACTCGCATCCCCGCCCGTGTCCACCCGCAGCACCAAGGTGTTCACGAAAAACCCCACCATCTCCTCCACTGCACGATCCCTCCGCCCCGCTATCGGACTCCCCATCACCAGGTCTGTTCCCGCTCCCAGCCGCGTCAGCCACACCGCCACCGCCGCCTGCAGCACCATGAACAAACTCGCCTGTCCCTCCCGTGCCAGCTTCCCCAACTCCCGGTGCAGCCTCCCATCAATCCGCACTCCTACACTGCCTCCCCGATAGCTCGCCACCGCCGGCCGCACTCGGTCCCGCGGCAACTCCATCTCCTCCCCGATCCCCTCAAGCTCCTTCCGCCAATACTCCATCTGCTCCCACAGCACACTCCCGCGCTCGCTCTCTTCTCCCAGCACCTCCTGCTGCCATAAGCTGTAGTCCGCGTACTGCACTTCCAGCTTTTTCCATCCAGGCGCCCGTCCCTCGCATCGCGCCCTGTACGCTTCCCCTAAGTCGTGCGCCAACGGCCCCATCGACCACCCGTCTCCCGCGATGTGGTGCAGCACCAGCAGCAGCACCTGCTCCTCGGCTCCCAACTTGAATAAGTGCACCCGCAGCGGCAGCTCCCGGTTCAACTCGAACCCCCGCTCCGCTGCCCCACGCATCCGCTCCCTCAACTCCGCTTCCGTCTTCACCGCTTCCCCCGCGATCTCCAGATCCACTTCCTCGATCGCAACGATCTCCTGTCGCGGCTCTCCCTCCTCCTCCGCAAACCGCGTCCGCAAACTCTCATGCCGCTCCACCACGTCCCGCAGCCCCAGACGGAGCGCGCTTTCATCCAGCCGCCCCATCAACCGCACCGCAATCGGGATGTTGTAGGTCCCGCTCGGCCCCTCCAGCCGGTTCAAAAACCACAACCGCCGCTGCCCATACGAAAGCGGTATCTTCTCCGGCCGGGCCCGCGCTCCCAACTTCACTCCTACTGCCTTCCCCTCCCGCAGCCGCTCGCCTATCCCACGCACCGTCGGCGCTTCAAACAAACTCCCGATCGTCACCTCTACTCCTAGCGTGCTCGCGATCCGGCTGATCAGCCGCGTCGCCAACAGCGAATGCCCTCCCAAATCGAAAAAGTTATCGTCGATCCCCACTTCTTCTCTCCCCAGCACCTCCCCAAACAGCCCACACAATATCTCTTCCTCCGGAGTCCGCGGCCCACGTCTCTCCTTCTTCTTCTCCTCCACCCACCGCTTCACCTCCGTCAGCCCCTTCCGGTCCACCTTCCCGTTCCCCGTCAGCGGCAGCTGCTCCAGCACCCCCACCACCCCAGGCACCATGTACTCCGGCAGGCTCCGCTTCAACTGCTCCCGTACCTCCTCCCCATCCACCTCCGCCCCTGCTTCTCCCACCACATACCCCACCAACCGCTTCTCTCCTGCTCCTGCTTCCTCTTCTCCCCCCGCCACTACCACCACCGCTTCCCTCACCCCTGCACAGCTCCTCAGCCCCGCTTCCACCTCTCCCAGCTCGATCCGGTACCCCCGCAACTTCACCTGCTCATCCACTCGCCCCACATACTCCAGCTCTCCATCCCCCCGCCACTTCACCACATCTCCCGTCCGGTACATCCGCGTCCCTGCTCCCCCGTACGGGTCCGCCACGAACCGCTCCCCCGTCAGCCCCGCCCGCTTCAGATACCCTCGCGCCAACCCCGCTCCCGCTATGTACAGCTCCCCCTTTACCCCTATCCCCACCGGCTTCAATCTCTCGTCCAGCACGTACAACCGCGTGTTCCAGATGGGACGGCCTATCGCGGGCTTCTGATCGGGTAACAGTGGGCCGCTGACGCTGCTCCATACAGTTGCTTCCGTAGGTCCATAAGCATTGAACATCCGCTTTTTGGCGGACCACTGTTCCGCCAATTGGAGCGAACAAGGTTCGCCAGCAACGATCAAAGTCTGAAGCGGCATTTCCATCTTCGGCGAAATTGTCGCGAGCACGGTCGGAGTCAGAGTGGCATGCGTCACCTTTTGATTGCGAATTGTCATTGCTAACAATTCGCTACTGCGATGTTCTGATCTTCGGACAATGAGGGCCGCTCCCGAGCACAGCGCCATCACCGATTCAAAAAAGGCTGCGTCAAAACTTAGTGAAGCAAACTGAAGAATGCGAGACTCTGTATTGACCGCGAAATGAGATTGTTGGGACCGAATAAGACTGGGCAATCCCGCATGTTGCACCACGACGCCTTTGGGTTTACCGGTGGAGCCGGAGGTGTAGATCACATAGGCAGGGTGTTGCGGCAGAAGCGGCCGCAGCCGTTCCGGCTGCGTGAGATTGGTGACCGGGCATTCTGCCAGACGCTTGCGCGTTAGTTCTTCATCGAGCACAATCAGCTTGTAACCGGGCGGCAGCTTCGCTGCCAGTGCCCGACTCGTCAGCACCACCGCAGGTTCTGCGTCCTGCAGCATGAACTGCAATCGCTCCTGGGGATACTCTGAATCTAGCGGCAAATATGCTGCTCCGCTTTTGAGCACTCCCAATAGCGCCACCACCATCTCCGCCGAGCGCTCGAGCGCAATCCCCACCCGGTCTTCCGCTCCTACTCCCATACTGCGCAGATCATGCGCCAGCCGGTTCGAGCGCCGGTTCAGCTCCCCATAGCTCAGCTGCTCCTGCTCAAAGATCACCGCCACCGCTGCGCCACTGCGCTCCACTTGCGCTTCGAACAGATCCACCACCGTCTGATCCGGCACCGCACGGCTGGTCTGGTTCCACTCCTCCAGCACCTGCCGTTTCTCCTCCTCGCTCAGCAGTTCGATCTCGTCAATCTTTATCTCCGGATCCCGTACCACCGCCTCCAGCACCCGCACCAGCCACCCCGTCATCCTTTCCACCGTCTGCCGTTCAAATATGTCCCCGCTGTACTCCACCAGCCCTTCGATCCCTTCTGCTTCGATCCCTTCTGCTTCGATCCCTTCTCCCTCTGCTCCTCACCTCTCCCAGGCTGATCGATAGATCAAACTTCGCAATCCCGCTCTCTATCCGCTCCACCCGGCTGCGCAGTCCCGTCAGCTCCAGCTTCGCTTCCCCCGTGTTCTGAAGCGCAAACATCACCTGAAACAACGGGTGCCGCCCCAGCGAGCGCGCCGGATTCAGCGCCTCCACCAGCCGCTCAAACGGCAAATCCTGATGCTCATACGCCTTCAGGTCCCGCTCCCGCACCCGCCCCAGCACTTCCCGGAAACTCGCATCCCCGCCCGTGTCCACCCGCAGCACCAAGGTGTTCACGAAAAACCCCACCATCTCCTCCACTGCACGATCCCTCCGCCCCGCTATCGGACTCCCCATCACCAGGTCTGTTCCCGCTCCCAGCCGCGTCAGCCACACCGCCACCGCCGCCTGCAGCACCATGAACAAACTCGCCTGTCCCTCCCGTGCCAGCTTCCCCAACTCCCGGTGCAGCCTCCCATCAATCCGCACTCCTACACTGCCTCCCCGATAGCTCGCCACCGCCGGCCGCACTCGGTCCCGCGGCAACTCCATCTCCTCCCCGATCCCCTCAAGCTCCTTCCGCCAATACTCCATCTGCTCCCACAGCACACTCCCGCGCTCGCTCTCTTCTCCCAGCACCTCCTGCTGCCATAAGCTGTAGTCCGCGTACTGCACTTCCAGCTTTTTCCATCCAGGCGCCCGTCCCTCGCATCGCGCCCTGTACGCTTCCCCTAAGTCGTGCGCCAACGGCCCCATCGACCACCCGTCTCCCGCGATGTGGTGCAGCACCAGCAGCAGCACCTGCTCCTCGGCTCCCAACTTGAATAAGTGCACCCGCAGCGGCAGCTCCCGGTTCAACTCGAACCCCCGCTCCGCTGCCCCACGCATCCGCTCCCTCAACTCCGCTTCCGTCTTCACCGCTTCCCCCGCGATCTCCAGATCCACTTCCTCGATCGCAACGATCTCCTGTCGCGGCTCTCCCTCCTCCTCCGCAAACCGCGTCCGCAAACTCTCATGCCGCTCCACCACGTCCCGCAGCCCCAGACGGAGCGCGCTTTCATCCAGCCGCCCCATCAACCGCACCGCAATCGGGATGTTGTAGGTCCCGCTCGGCCCCTCCAGCCGGTTCAAAAACCACAACCGCCGCTGCCCATACGAAAGCGGTATCTTCTCCGGCCGGGCCCGCGCTCCCAACTTCACTCCTACTGCCTTCCCCTCCCGCAGCCGCTCGCCTATCCCACGCACCGTCGGCGCTTCAAACAAACTCCCGATCGTCACCTCTACTCCTAGCGTGCTCGCGATCCGGCTGATCAGCCGCGTCGCCAACAGCGAATGCCCTCCCAAATCGAAAAAGTTATCGTCGATCCCCACTTCTTCTCTCCCCAGCACCTCCCCAAACAGCCCACACAATATCTCTTCCTCCGGAGTCCGCGGCCCACGTCTCTCCTTCTTCTTCTCCTCCACCCACCGCTTCACCTCCGTCAGCCCCTTCCGGTCCACCTTCCCGTTCCCCGTCAGCGGCAGCTGCTCCAGCACCCCCACCACCCCAGGCACCATGTACTCCGGCAGGCTCCGCTTCAACTGCTCCCGTACCTCCTCCCCATCCACCTCCGCCCCTGCTTCTCCCACCACATACCCCACCAACCGCTTCTCTCCTGCTCCTGCTTCCTCTTCTCCCCCCGCCACTACCACCACCGCTTCCCTCACCCCTGCACAGCTCCTCAGCCCCGCTTCCACCTCTCCCAGCTCGATCCGGTACCCCCGCAACTTCACCTGCTCATCCACTCGCCCCACATACTCCAGCTCTCCATCCCCCCGCCACTTCACCACATCTCCCGTCCGGTACATCCGCGTCCCTGCTCCCCCGTACGGGTCCGCCACGAACCGCTCCCCCGTCAGCCCCGCCCGCTTCAGATACCCTCGCGCCAACCCCGCTCCCGCTATGTACAGCTCCCCCTTTACCCCTATCCCCACCGGCTTCAATCTCTCGTCCAGCACGTACAACCGCGTGTTCCAGATGGGACGGCCTATCGCCACCCGCTTCTTCTCCCCGCGCCTGCACTCCCAGTAGGTCACATCGATCGCCGCCTCCGTCGGCCCGTAAAGATTGTGCAGTTGCACATCGAAGGCACGATAAAATCGTGCTGACAACTCTGTAGTCAGTGCTTCTCCGCTACAGAAGACGCGCGTCAAGCTCTTACACTTGCCCGCCACGTTCGCATATTCCAGGAAAGCCTGCAGCATAGAAGGAACAAAATGGGTCGTGGTGACATGATGCTGCTGAATCACCTCCGCCAGATAAGCTGGCTCTCGGTGTCCTCCGGGCCGGGCCACTACCAGTCGCGCTCCTGTCATCAGCGGCCAAAAAAACTCCCACACCGATACATCGAAACTGAACAGCGTCTTCTGCAATACACACTCGTCCGCCGCCAACTCATACTCCGCTTGCATCCACAAAATCCGGTTCACAGCTGAACGGTGGCAAACAACGACGCCTTTAGGCTTACCGGTGGAGCCGGAGGTGTAGATGACATAGGCGGGGTGTTGCGGCAGAAGCGGCCGCAGCCGTTCCGGCTGCGTGAGATTGGTGACCGGGCATTCTGCCAGGCGCTTGCGCGTTAGTTCTTCATCGAGCACAATCAGCTTGTAACCGGGCGGCAGCTTCGCTGCCAGTGCCCGACTCGTCAGCACCACCGCAGGTTCTGCGTCCTGCAGCATGAACTGCAATCGCTCCTGGGGATACTCTGAATCTAGCGGCAAATATGCTGCTCCGCTTTTGAGCACTCCCAATAGCGCCACCACCATCTCCGCCGAGCGCTCGAGCGCAATCCCCACCCGGTCTTCCGCTCCTACTCCCATACTGCGCAGATCATGCGCCAGCCGGTTCGAGCGCCGGTTCAGCTCCCCATAGCTCAGCTGCTCCTGCTCAAAGATCACCGCCACCGCTGCGCCACTGCGCTCCACTTGCGCTTCGAACAGATCCACCACCGTCTGATCCGGCACCGCACGGCTGGTCTGGTTCCACTCCTCCAGCACCTGCCGTTTCTCCTCCTCGCTCAGCAGTTCGATCTCGTCAATCTTTATCTCCGGATCCCGTACCATCGCCTCCAGGAAATTTCCGAATTGTTTTATGTAAGTTGCTAGCTGCAACGGGCTAAGGATGTTCGGATTCGCATCGAAATCGATTCTCAGTGTTTCCTCGGTCGGATAGTCGTAAACGGCAATAGAAACACCATCCACGGGTCCGTTTGAAAGGTTGTGTACAGTGCCGCGACAGTCGCCAAAGCGCAGCCGATAGTCGAAAGCCATGAAGTTGACGACCGTGGAAAATAGCTTTTTTGTTCCGAGGTCTCGGCGAATGTCTTCGATACGATACCGCTGACGTCTTAATCCCTCCCGTATGGTCCGGGCAATTTGTTGAGACAGTTGTGCGGGCGTTGTTGCGGGCGTAATTATTGCCCGTACCGGCAAGATGTTCGACAACATTCCGGGAGTCTGTCGAAAAGTCTTTCCCAATCGTGCGCTAACTGCGAAGCCTATGATCAGCTCTTCAGCGGGAGACAACCTGTTTAAATGGCCGGCTACAGCTGAGGCAAACAGTTGGGGCAGCGACACCCCAACTCCTCGAGAGAGTTTCTGGACGCGCTCGGCCAAAGCCGAGTCGACATGGATAGTCTGGCGCAAGAATGCGGGTACGGCAGCCAAAGTCTGAACCGTTGAATCCGCCTGCACGTCAGCCAAGTACGACCGCCAGTACTCGCGATCAAGTTCGAAAGCGCGAGAGTTTCGATATCTCCCTTCTTCATTAACCAGGCTCTGCAGAGACCCAAAGCAGTGTTCCCTCTTATCAACTCCCGTCAGCATCCCCGTATAGATCTCTGCCGCGCGGTTTGCAAGCAGAACACCGCTGAAGCCATCACAAACAAGGTGGTGAAATCGCATGTACCAGAAGAAGCGTTTTTCTGAAAGCTTCAGCAAGGCGAAGTTGAAAAGCAGCGGGCCTTGAAGTGGGATGCATTCGATTGATCGATTGTTCATCCAGTTCTGAGCCTGCAATTCGGGATTCGCCTCTGACCCAAAGTCCAAGAAGACAATCGACGCAGCAGTGGCGGAGCGGATCACCTGATATGGGATCCCGCCCTTTTCCACGAGCTCCACCCGGCAAGCCTCGGTTTCGCCTATGAGCTGCTGCAGAGAGGCAGAGAAACGAGCGTGATCAATATGGCCGTGGATTTCTACGTATTGAGCGATGGTGTGGAAGTGAGTTGACGGAGATGTGTTCTCGGCTAACCAAATTTCGCGCTGCGCAGCCAAGAGTGGCAGTCCGGCGTTTGTTGCAAGGTCTGGCAAGTGAGGGCCTATCTCATGCGGTTTAGGCGAGTGGCGCTTTGATGTCGAGCCGGTTCACGTCTTGGCTAGACAAGAAAGAAAGCTACTATCGTTCGCGGCAAATGAGGCTTAAGATAGGCCCAGAGAGGGCCAATAGTCAAGCATTGAATCGATTTAATTGAGAAATCCATGGACCTGAAAATTCTAACGTACACGGGAGCCAAGATCTCGCCAGTTGATGAGTTCTATCTCTCTCATCTTTAGGGCACGCTTAAACTCTAAGCTGGTAAGGACATCAAAGTCCCTCTGGCGCCAGGCCGCACCCCACGGTGAGTTCTCGCCCATTACAATTCGCAACCCCTGATCGTCGAATCCCACGTGAACAATGAGTTGAGTGATTCCTGGGGACATCTTTTGAACCGTGCTGATGTGCGAGGACGTCCATTTCTCCGGAAGAAGTCCGGGGTATGCGATAAATGCCTCATCGATGAGGCTGTCACTCTCGTTCGCCGCAAGGCCAGAGAAGTAGGAACCTATTGGAGCAAGAAAAGGCAAACCATATTCTTGTGACAAATTTCTGTAAACCGAGTAGAGTTCAGCATTCTCGAACAGAGCAAACATGTGTGTATCGATATGGCTGGGATTGAGACCCGAGGAAAGAGCGGTTTCGATTTGGCGTCGAATTTCTATTTCCACTTCAATAGCTCTGGCGTGAGCTGAAAACTCTGCAGCACTGGGGAAGAACAAACCGCGACTGTTTACGATACTCGGCACGTCTCCAGGCGGAGATAATGGCCCCCAGCGGTGGTTGGGCCACTCACTCGTGAGTGTCAGGTGAATACCGACACTCAATTCCGGATGGTGCCCCGCGTAACTTGCGGCCTCAGCGAATGCCGGACAAGGCACCATAATGCTGACAGAAGTCAAGGCGCCAGCCTCGAAAGCGGCGCTCGTGGCCCGATTGACCGAAGACGAGAGTCCAAAATCATCACTTTGTATGATCAAAAACCTACAGTTCTCCTCATCGGGAGATGGGGAGGCTTCGAGACGCTGATGGCGCTGAATAATGGGGTAGAGCATGGCTCACATCGAATCTTTGCCTGTTCCGAGTGTCAACAGCAAGAATGGCATCCGTACGGGGTTAGCGAATTGAGTTGTTCACAATTCCACGTTAGCGCACACTGATGATAGCGCCAAGATTTAAACCGAGCTGATGTTCTGAGTGACGCGTTGGATCGAGGAGGCGTGGAAGTCTGCATCGTCTCGCTCGTCGGACCTGGAATCCAGGCGATCCCGAATCGCAGTCAAGCTGTCGAAGTGGCACGCCGCGCGAATGACCGTTTGGCTGAAGACATCGCCAAAAATCCCAAACGTCTGAAAAGCTTCGCCGCATCGGCCCTGCAGGACGCGCAAGCTGCTGCTCCTCTACAGGGGAATCCCAATCGATATTTTGACCGCAACCGGCTGGCTGTTCACTTGTGTAGGATGGAAGATCCACTTCCTCAAAGCTTGAACGATGGGATACCCGAGACAGGACGCCGAGTTGTGATCAAAGGCACTCCCTTGTTTTATCTTGAAATTGCCGGGGAGCAACGGAATATAATTCGGGCAATTGCCAAACTTCTGATCGCGAGGAGGCTTCCTGATGCAACAGTATTTTCTGGCTGCGATTTGGTGCATGTTCCTGGTGACGGCGATCGCCGCATACATACCGCTGATGTACATTCGAAAAACTGACAAGATACTGAAACTATTGCAGCAGATTGAGGCGAACACAGCTCGCAAACTGTAAAGCTTGCCGTCAAATATCCGCGCTAACCATCGCGTTGAGGTTCTCCCGCGGAATTCCGATCGGCACTTCACCGTAAATCGGCGCACCGCTTCGTCGAGGCGGCACATCGCTTGGTTCAGGTTTTGGCAGGTTCTACATTTGGCAGCTCATCTCGAGAACTGCCCTGAAGTCTGCTACATATTGACGTCAGTGTAGAACGGCATCATCTCGTCATGTTATTCAACGAGTGTCATCACGCGATTCACAGGCGAAGCTGACGGTGGAGAAAATCGAAGTCTACAGTGGAATTCCGATTAGAACCTTCACCGCGACCGGTGCGTTGTTCCCTGCGCCGCATGGAACATCCATTCAAGAACGCACATTTTCAAATCTTTAGTGTTCCTTCACTTGCTGCGTCGGGAGATATTGAGATGGCGGCCGAGCGCGGGCCGATCGATTTTGCCACTCGAGCCGAGGGGCGGGGACTCCAGTTGAATAATGCGTTGCAGCACCTATAAGGCGGCAAACGGCGCTGCAGCCTTCGCGAAGCTGTTCGGGGGCAATTGCTACTCCGGTGAAAGCGAAAATGCCGGCAGCGATGCCCTCCTGGACAGGCCAGCCGAGAGCAGCGGCATCGCTGTAGGACTCACTGCCACTCCACGCCCATGTTATCGTCCGTGATAATTATGTTCTGTCGGTTCTGCAGGCGCCGCTGCATCTCGTCGTTGCCTTCAATGGACTCCCACTTTCCTGCTGGAGCCGACTCAGGCGTATTTACGATGAAGTTCAGCTTCTGGACTTGTTCAGGGCGGTTTGAATCAACCACCGGCTTGCCGTCGATTTGATAGCGGAGAAGAACCGATTTCCATCTCTCCCGGTCAAACACCAAAGGTGAATCGCTCAACGCCAGAGCGTTGTAGACGCGCAGTCCATATGGAAAAACTTTGAGCCCGGTGGCAATGACGTCGTCGGAACCAGTCGTGTTGTAGAAAAGGACACCGTGAGAATGCAGGTGCGCTCTGACAATCTCGAGGAAGTCTGTCGAAAGCAGATTACTTGAGTGATTACGCCAGAAAAAACTTGTGTTCATGATCACAGCGTCGAAACTCTCCTGTGGATGTCGTAGGAGCCATCTCCGGCCGTCGTCGATAATGATTGTGGCTTTCGGATTTTGCAGAAGGCTGGCCGTTTCCGGATGCTTCGGGATCGCCTGCAAATAGCCCGGGTTGATGTCAACAATGGTCAGCTCGCGGACTTCCGGATTATTAACAACAACCTGCGCCCAAGATCCGGAACCGAGCCCGATCATCAGGATCCGGGACGGAGCGGCATGGAACGCGCTAAGGGCGAACGGACGAACGATGATGTTGACGTCGTTCACCAAATCAGTGCTAAATCGACCGTCATATAGGCCTCCGCCGAAGACAATTCCATCGGGCGTCACACCGATGGTGCCGCTGCGGTTTTCGATAACTTGCTCAAAGCGTCCGCGCGGGTAGAGGTTCTTAAATAGCAGACGATCGTAGATTGTCGAAAAGACCGGATGGCCGGCGGGTGAGAGAAAAACCGCGACGATGCAGACTACCGCCAATGCTGGTGCACGCTTACCGGTAAACCTGGGACTAAGCCTGAACACTGCTGCCGCGCACAGAATGCTACCGATCAGAAGCGCCCACGCTATGGTGTAAAGCGAAAACCGATCCATGAGGATGAATCCGACCACGAGCACGCCGAGTGTGGAACCGGCAATGTTTGCGGCGTAGAGGTAGCTGACGGCGGCGCCGGCATGTTGTGGGCCCACCGCGACGTGAGCGATCAGAGGGAAAAGAGCTCCGAACAAAATAGTTGCATGGCAAATCGCCAGCAGGAAGAGGAATGATGCCAGCAAACCGACAGCGCCATGTCCGGGCGGGATAAACTTCATTGCCCAAGCGCAAGCAGGGTTGATCCAAAAACTGACTACGCCGGCACCGAGCAAAGTTAAGGCCAACACTGGAATTGCGGCTCGCGAAGAATGACGTTCGGCGTACCCTTCGGCAAAGCGGGAGCCGAGAGCGATGCCGACTAGGTAACTTCCCAGCAGAGCAGCGAAGATAGGCGCAGTGTCGTCTGAGGTAAACGCCAGGAGGCGATACCAGACGATCTCGTAAGAAAGCGCACTGAAACCACCGAAGGCGGCGCACAACATGGCCAGCTTAAACGGCATGAGCTGGTCACGAGTTGGCGCGGAACTGTCAACAAGGGAGGATTCGAGGTCTCGTTGCAGACGCCGGGAACGGATGCTGTAAACCAGAGCGCTTACACCGACCAGCACGTTTACCAAGGCCGCCCAGCGGACCGATCCGGTCTGGCCGAAGTAGTTCATCAGGGGGCGCACCACGACGATGCAAGCGGCACCCGAGCCAAGCGTATTCACGAAGTACAAGGCGCCCACGGATCCGCCAACATTTTTGGATCTGCGTACGAGATGCTCAATTAAAAGCGGCAGGGTCGATCCCATTAATGTCGTGGGCACAACCACAAGCGCGAAGCTGAGCAGGCCGGTGATCCAGATGGGCCTAGTGAGAGTTGCCTGTGCAACCAGGTGAAAAATCTTCAGCGACGCCAGGCCATATATTGCGGCGCCCAGTTCGGCTGCGGCGAAAAGTGTTACCGGCGAAAATCTCTTGTTCTGCGAGAGCGCACCACCTGCGAGACTACCCAGGCCCAAACCCAGCATGAAGGCGCTGACCACGATGGTGACTGACTGAATATTGATTCCGTACAATGCAAACAGCGCCCGCTGCCACACGATCTGGTAAATGATTGCGGGGATACCAGAAGTAAAGAAAAGTAAGTAGATCCAGATGGTCAGATCTTGCGGCTGTGTTCGGGATCTTGTTGCTGAGGCTTCGGGTGAAACGGTTTTGGTTGCCAAGTGGTTGCTGCTCCCCAACGGACGGCCAGACTCTCCCTTTATTTATTGGAAAAGACAGGCGAAATTTACCGGAGGACTAGAGGGTGCGCCCTCAGGCGGATGCTGTGATGCTACTCAGGACCATAATTTGCTGCAAATGGCACGAAGGTGGCGGAAGTGATGTTTGCGGGACCGCACTCTACAGCGGAATTCCAATCAGCACTTTGACCGCAATCGGTTGGCTGTTCACTTGTGCAGGATGGAATATCCACTTGCTCAAAGCATGAGAGATGGGATTACTGACGCGCGCATCTGGTGTGCGCTTAACAGCAATGTGGCTGACTTTGCCTTCTTTATCGACGACTGCCGAGATGACGACCTGGCGATGCGCGTATTTCTCGCTCAGGTCGGCGGGAATCTCCGGCCATTCTCGGATTGCCGGCGATGGAGCCAAAACCTGCCCGGTAACCGAAGCATCGGCCTGGGTCGGAGCATATTGAAGGGTCCAGGTTGGGTCGGCCTCTTCTTCACTGCGCTTCATCGGAATATAAACGGTGAAAACACGCTCATCGGTGAAGACGCCGAAATCTTCCAGCCCGCCGCCGCTGCTCGCAGTTGAGACAACGGTCATGTCGTATGCGGGCTGCTGCTCGATGGTGAAGCTTGGCGGGTTGGCGTTAGTCGCATCTTCCCCGCCTTGAATTGTGATTCCCGGGAAAGATCCCGTTCCTGATCCGCTGCCAGCGCCTGATCCAGTTCCGCCAGCTCCGCGGCCGGAACCTGCGCCAGCCCCCTTCCCTGCTAGAGCCCGGCCTCCTTTGCCGGCGCCACTTCCTCCAGCTCCTGCGCCTGAAGTATTGGCCGAACCGGTTCCAGCAATCGCGCCGCTACCTGCTGCTCCGGCTTTTGCATCGCCTGTTCCGCCACCGCCCGTCTCCGCATGCCCGGCTCCATTACCGGAACTAGAATTCGAATCACTGGCCGCGTTCGCTGCCGGGGTTTTATCGCGTCCCATGCCGGGAGTGGTGGAGAGAGGAACGTTCATCTTCCCCGGGGTCAGGGAATTCGGATTGAGTGTGCCACCCGGCGCAAGCGCAAACCGCCCACGCGCCTCGCCCGCCGGAATTTTTGCGGTTGTTCCCGGAGGCAGCGGCATGGGACTGAGCGACAGCAGCGGCTCTTTGGCTTTGCCGTGCATCTCCATTCGCGCGATCTGCGCCGGAGACGGAGGCGAAACTCGTTCCGCTCTCTCCGCTTGCTTTTCCGCCGTCACTTTGATCGGCTTCGCAGAGGGCTTCTCAACGTCGGTTTTTTCCTGTTCCTGTTTAGGCTGCGGCTGAACCTTTGGGGCTTCCGGAATCGGCATCTCAGCCGCGGGCAGCTTCGGCATCTCGGATTTCGCCAGCAGTTCTGGTGCGTCGTTCACCGGTACTTGGAACTCTGCATCGCGATGCGTGCTGGAATCGGGCTTCACGCGAATCGGCTTCGGCACTGGCTTAAAGTGCGGAAGTGCGGCTTTTGGGGTGACGAGATCACGCGGCAAACGGGTTTCCGCCATTTGAATAATGTTGGGCAGCGGCACCAGATTTCTGATCGGCTCGGGATGAACGAGCAACGGACGCTGTACGGTCTGGAAGGCATTGGTCGGGTTCGGCGGATCAGACAAAATCGCCTGTGGCGCTGGGTACGCAAATCCTTTGCTGGCGTGCGCGGGTGCAGCTGAGAGATCCGGTGCTGCGGTCGGTCCACCTCCGGGAGTCTTCTGCCCTTCGGTGCCTCCGCCAAGCTCGGGCAGGTACAACACGTGGTCCTGCGAGTTGGGCCGTAACAGCAACCTTTGCGAACGCAACGCCGGCAAACCGTAGGTAAAGAGTAAGAACAATGCGAATAGCGCGACTTCGTGTCCGATGACGGAGTACAGCAGCCCCCGGCCGGGAAGGTAGCCGAACTTAAACGTGCCAAAGGTTGGAACCGCGCCGCGTTCGCTTAGAGATAACGTGTTAACAGTGGCGGTGAGCTGCGTGGCTGGTGGAGGGCCGATTTTATCCGAGAGCTTTTCTCTCAACGCCTCGATCGCGGGCGGCAGCGCATTGGCCGGTGGGGCCTCTACCGGCTTGGCGAGTTCATTTCCGTTCGAGCCCGCTTCCGTGACACGTGTCTTTTCGGTGTCATGGGGAGGGTTTATTCCTAAAGAAAGCAACTGCATGTGTCACTGCACCCGAGGGTCAGAATCGAACTGGATGCGGGCTGTGGCGCAGCCCGCACCGGCTGAAAACGAAATGGGGAGGGTGGTCATTGGTAAAGAGTGGCTTTAAAGATGTTGTTCACGGTTGAGGGGTTCAAATCCATGTAGATAGATCCGCCTCCCTGCAACAACAGGTTGTCAACTATGATTTCTCCAAGGACATACGATTGCGAGCCCGATCCGCCGCCCAACTGGAAGGTATCCCTAAAATAGTTCGCGTTCGACGAATTAACCGTTCCGGCTGGAAAAGTACACGTTGATGACGTCCCTGTAGATTCGCAAGAATGAACGTATATAGTGCCAGCAAGGGCATACGAGCCACCTCCGCCAGCCGTTGTGGTAACGCCCTTCGCCGTCCTGTCTTGGAAAAACAGAATTCCGTGCTGCCGTCCTTTATTCGAATTGTAGTTCGCATCGCCGAATTCGCCACTGCACGCACCGAGAAAAACGTTTCCCGTCAGCGTAGGAGGGACATTGCCCGGACTATTAGCCGGCAACGCCGCAGTTGCATCGCAGTAGACCCCATTGCCCAAACCGTCGCTGACAGTATTGAACGTCTGAGTCGAATCGCAACCGTTAGGACCGGGCTTACCAGCGTTCGCGTTTACGTTGAGTTTCGCTCCGCCTACAAAAAAAAGGGTCACTCCGCCCCATCCGTGGTACGTGGTTGCACCCGGCATCGCAGTCTTGCTCGGACGGATGCATGAGTTCGAGTCGAGTGTCAGGTCCCCCTGCATGTAGTAAAGCCCCTCACGAAACACCGCATAGCTAAAATTCCCGGATCCTGGACAGCTGGTTCCAAGGCAGATGCCGTTTGTGTAGTTGCCGGGGACAAACACGACACAATTTCCTCCGCCAGAGCAGCCGTCCTGTCCGTTCACAAATTGACCTACTCCCACAACACTGCCCAATGGCGCCGTCGCTGGAGTAAATGAACCGCCTCCGGTTCCTGCATAGGTGGTGAGAGCAGCTATTTCAGCCCCGCTTGGCGGTTGCACCGCTCGCAGCGGGTCCTGCAGGGGAGCGTTTGGAGACATCCAACGGCCAGTTGTGCCATCACAGAAACCCTTCGTTCCGGGATTGCAGGCTGGCGGCGCGATCGGACCTCCTTTTACTCCTAGGCTGCTGCCGGTGTGCTGTGGTCCACCCAAGCTCAAATCAATCAGCGCGCTCCCAATGCTAGCAACCGCGGTCGAGTCGGAAGAATTCACTTGAATGCTCTGCTTTGGACCGCCGTAAATGGTCACCGCAGGAGTTCCAGAAATGTTGAATGCGCTAGTGGTATTACCGGGGTTTAGTGGATCAAGCACAATCAGGGGAATAGGCGCCGCGGCCAAATCCACACCGCACTTTGATACTGCGCGAATGCTCTGAGTGGTTTTGCCCCTTAGTAATCCTGCAAAGAAAGTCGGCATGTTTTCGTTGACATCGACTTCCATTAACCGGTTTGCACTAACGGTGACTCCCGGGGCAGCAGCGCCGCCAAAAACAACTTCCACATCGTTCCCGAGTATTCCGCTACTCCATTGAGCCTGCGTGATCCCACTAGGGTATCCGTTAAATGCCGCGTACACGCATGGCGATGGATTCGAAGCAACGGAGTTGCTGTTCGGCGTTGTGCTAGTGCAACTGAAACTCGTGCCAGGCGTGACGTTTCCTGGATACGGGCCTGTGGTTATGTTGTTCGTTTGCACGAGAAGCAGGTCCATTGCGCCCGCGGTACACGCAGCATCTGCGGCGGTCTGCGCAGCTTGCCGGTGGAACCACAAATTTGACAAATCGATGGCGAATGCCATTGCACCTATAAGGAACAAACCCAACGCGAGAAGAGTGAAAACCATCACTTGGCCCGACTCGGACCTGCGACTGCTTCTTGTTCTGAAAACATTCACTGTCATGGCACCAGACCTCGTTTTGTTACTCCTAATTCATAATGCGGCCTTCAGCGGCCGCATTGAGGTTAATCCTTGGCCATCCAAGACCAAAAAACGGCGAATAGGCGTGGCTGACTGTGATTTTGACCATACATCCCGGAGCGCTGCACCCAAGGTTCGCACTTGGAGGAGTACCTGTCGAACAGGGGCCATTGGCGCAAGTGCCATTGCTATCTGCCGGGTTATAGCTAACAGTCACGTCACTTGTAGTAACGCCCTGGAAAGAAACCGCTGCGAAGTCAACTACTGCGGTCTGCACGTTAGTGGCATTTGAGTTGGTGCAGGTTACCACGGGATTTTGTGTCGGGTCTCCCGGCCCGCTGCAGTTAGAGTTCCCTGTCCCATGGACAATCGCATAGCGGACCCCTTCCTTTGCCGCGTCCGCTACGGTGTTGTAAGCGTGCATCATCAATATCATCTGCAGGACACTCACAAAAAGAATGAAAATAAAAAAAATGACCAAGCTAAACTCGACAAGAGATTGGCCGCTTTGCCGACGAGCACCCGGAAACCTGTAATGTTTTTCTCGCTTACCCATAATCAGCCTTAGTTCATCGCTCGCATCTCGACATGCCGGAAAAAATTACAACTTCCGCCCGAGTTGCACATTCCCGACGCGCGGAGCGGAATGTTGAATATCGTTCCGGGGAAGAGCGGCCTAACGGTGTACTCTATGTCCACACGATTAAGGACAAAACCCGGCTGTTCCGGGTCGAAATTTGGTACCGGACTTCCGCTGTAACTGCTGCTGGCAGCGGAGCCATCTGCAGGACTGCAACCACTGCTCGTACAAGTCTCGCAGTCGGTTCTTAATTTGCCGCCAGTATTCGTGTTCGTTCCGGCTCCAGCGGAATCGAGATTTGCCTGACTGCAAACCTGCACGGTGACCCCCGTCGGACTCGCAAGCGCACCGGTTAAGTCCTGGTAGATAAGATATGTGACTGAGTCTGTCGCCGTACCTGGAATACTTCCACCGGATGACGGAATTGAGCTTGCAGCTGGGGTGGCATCACCCTGAATGGCATAGAGCGTCGCGCTCCTGGCAGCGCCGGTAAGATTCACAATCACAAGGAAGAAATACCCGAAATTAACCACATTCAGAACCAGCAAGACCAACAGCGGCAACATCAGTGCCGTCTCAACCAGGCTCTGTCCGCGACTGTTTTGGCTACTTCTTGATCGTGCGAATTTCATAGTTGAATCCAGTATCAAAGCGAAGACTTATTGGACTCCGTACTCCGAAATGTCATAACTTATGCAATCCGGGCGGCTCGCCGTAGCGGCAGGCGCACGGACGCTGGCTGCAACTCGTGTTCGTCCTCGCCAACCTCATCTCCTGCCTGCAATTCAGCTTCCGCATCGCCGCCTTCGACCAGGCTCAGCTGGTTCAATAGCCGATGCAGGTAGCACCGGCTGATCCCCAGCTCCTTGGCGGCCTTCAGTTTGTTTCCGTTATGTATGGCCAAGGCCGAGCGAACCAACTCCCGCTTGAATCCCTTTACTGCATCATGGAACGAACCTTTAGGCAGCTCATCGGACACACTGAGCGCCCTAAGCTCTGGAGGCAGGTCGTCCACCCCAAGCCGCTCATGCCCATTCGCCAACACCAGACTGCGCTCGATTACGTTTTGCAGCTCGCGCACATTGCCTGGCCAGGGGTGACGCGACAGCGCGCTGAGAAAACCCGGACTCATCCGGCGGTGTTGCTTGTTGTGCAGCTTGGCGAACATCTTCAGGAAATATTCCGAGAGCAGCGGGATGTCTTCGGCGCGATCGCGCAAGGTCGGCATCGTCATCTTGACGACGGAGATCCGGAAATACAGGTCTTCGCGGAAGGTGCCTTCGCGGACCATCTGCTCCAAATTTCTGTTGGTTGCGCAGATCACGCGGACGTCGACAGAGCGGGGTGCATTTGATCCCAGGCGTTCCACGGTGCGCTCTTGCAAGACCCGCAGCAGCTTTGCCTGAAGCGGCAGCGCGAGATCGCCGATTTCGTCGATGAAAATGGTTCCGCCACTGGCTTCCTCGAAGCGTCCACGCCGGCTTTGGCTGGCGCCGGTAAACGCGCCTCGCTCATGGCCGAAAAGCTCGTCATCGATCAGCGAATCAGGAAATGAACAAACGGAGAATGCGACGAAAGGCTTGTTTGCGCGAGCACTCATGCGGTGAATCGCATTGGCGACCACCTCTTTACCGGTGCCGCTTTCGCCAGTAATAAGCACTGTCGTAAACACACTGGCGACTTTGTGGATCACTTCGCAAATGCGGTCCATGTGCTTGCTGTTGCCGAGCAAGCCTTCGACTCGTTTGCCAGTGATCGCCTGCTGCGCCGATGCCAATTCGCGTGCCATTTCGGCGCGGCGGCAAGCGCGGTTGATCGCGAAGCGCAACTCCTGCACATCAAGCGGTTGCGCGATAAAGTCGAGTACGCCCTCTTGAAAAAGTTCCAGCATGGCTTTCGAATGTTTTTCCCAGCCAAAGCTGATGATCGGAGGAGCGAAGGGTAGATCAGCCGCGGCACGCAGTAAATATCGGTGCGACTTCGCGTCATCCGAACCGCACTCAAGATTTAGAAGAATGACGTCGGTGGCGGCGCTGTCGAGTTCACAAAGTGCGGCGCGAGAGTCCGAGACTTGGCGGATGCTGTAGCCGGACCCGCCCAATACTTCTTCCAGGACGTTGCCGAAGGCTTCGTCTGGATCAACGAGGAGCAAACGCTTAAAAGCTGAAGTGGCCAACTACGAACTCCTTCCGGCATTACGGCCAACTGCACAACTCAACACGGAGGAGGCAGTACGACAGTTTTGCTGGAAACGTTACCATCTGTTTACAGCTGGGAGAAAGCGGCGCTGAGGGGCTGGTTTTGCAGACCTAGTTGCCCTCTAACTTGCATACCTGAGCATCCGCAAAGATAATACATAACACTATGTATGGCAATAGATTTGCCAAATAAATACAGAAAAACTCGTTCAAAACAGGACAAATGTCTGGGTCCAACCAAGTATCAGGTGTAAACTTTTGCGCACGTTTACGGAAAACTGTTAGTTTCCGTCCAACCCTCTTGTGTCCGATGGCCGAGAGCCAAAGGTCTGTCCGAAAGGGGTGTATCAGGCCAGCTATCGTCCTAGAACAGCCAAATGTCTATCCTTGCGGATGGAACCAGAATTGCACCTGAGTACAAATTGGTAAGCCTAACCAAAACTATGGCAATCCAGGTAGAGGCAGTCGAACCCAGTGTTCTACCGGTTCTGGCAGACTATCAGGTCTCCGGCGATCCCCTTAATTTTGGTTCTGGGCCAGGGGGATGGCTGCGCGCCGGGACTTCCTTTCTAGCCGTACTGACGCTTGTCCTTATTGGCATTCAGTTCATTTTCGCGCTGTACCGGCGCGACCTGAACGACCCCGACATCTGGTGGCACATGCGGAATGCGCAGTATCTGCTGCAAACCCACCACTTGCCGAACGCGGACATGTATTCGTTCACGGTGGCCGGACATCCCTGGATTAACCACGAGTGGCTAGCCGAAATTCCCTACTACCTCGCCTACCGAGCCTTTGGGCTCGTGGGGTTGAAGTCCTTATATTTCTTTTCGTTAACCGCAATCTTTCTGTTGCTTCTTTACCTGTCCTATCAGGGCAGCCGAAACTTCAAGGGCTCGGTCACGGCGTGCTATTTCGCCACCTTCCTGGCGACCATTTCCTTCGGACCGCGAACCATCCTGTTTGGCTACCTTTACCTGGTCATATTGCTGGTCATTCTTGAGAGATTTCGCCGGCTGGGTAAAGCGCCGTTGTGGGCGATACCTCCTTTATTTTGCCTATGGATCAATACCCACGGTTCATGGTCGATCGGGCTGATCGTGTTCTTTCTCATCGCGGCGGCCGGAATGGTTGGCGGAACCTGGGGGCGGGTGGAGTCTGAGCGTTGGACACCGAACCAGGTAAAGAAGATTGTCGTGACCGCATTGGCCTTGGTGGCCGCTCTTTTCGTGAATCCGTTCGGATGGCGCCTGGTGTATTACCCGTTTGACCTCGCCTTCAAGCAGAAGCTGAACATCGCGCACATCATGGAATGGGTCTCTGTCGACTTCCACACTCTTCGGGGCAAGCTGGTTCTAATTCTGATCTTCACTTTGCTGTTTGCGGCATTGGTGCGAAACCGGCGCTGGAACCTGGGCGAACTGCTGGTGTTGTTGTTTGGGGTGTACAGTGGCCTGACGTATATCCGCTTTCTGATGCTGCTGGGGATCGTGGCCGCTCCGGTGCTGGCAAAGGCGCTGGATTTCTTCCCACCCTATCGTCCCGCCGAGGAGACCCCCAAGGTCAACACAGTAGTGATTTTGTTTCTGTTGGGGCTGATGGCGTACACCTGGCCGCGAAACGTTCAGGTGAAAAGCTCGGTTGAGGAAAGCTATCCCTCGGGCATGCTGACATATCTTCAAGAGCATCCGCCACAAGGAAATGTGCTCAATTTTTACTTGTGGGGCGGATATATGGAGTGGCACGACCCGGGCTTTAAAGTCTTCATCGACAGTCGTGTGGATATTTTCGAATATGAAGGCGTGTTGAAGGACTACCTAGTATTGCTGGGGGCGGACGCCATGGAAAACCGGCCGGATCCGATTCTGGAGAAGTACAAGATTCGCTATGTGCTGTTCCCCAGGAAGGACAATCCGAATCCGCTTTTGAACGCCCCCGGGATATCAGGGAATCTTGTGCACGTATTGGAAAACGATCCAAATTGGAAGACTCTATACAAAGATAATGTGAGCGTGTTATTAGAGAAGCAGAATCTTGCCACTCAGTGACCGCGAAGGGCGAAGCAATGTTTTTCCGCCACCACACCGATAAACTCATCTACCCGCTGCTTGTGGTCGTGCTTTTAATGGTGGTCTCCTACCGCCCAACGTACCATCTGCGCCGTGAAATGCCGGACAGCTTCTTCACAGCGTCGGCTTCTGACTCCACTCAAAAGCGTGCTTTAGATAAGAAAATTGCATCAGCGTACTGGGAAAGTGCGCAGAGGAATGTCCAGTGGCGATACCCCCATGGACATCCACTGCCGCCAGAGGCACCTGCAGAATTCAATGTTGACGCGCGAGCGCTGGCGACTAACTCCTCTGACCCGGTCACCCGCGCGCTCTATTGGCATAAATTGCAGCAAGTCTGGCCTCTTCCGGAAGCCTGGAACAAACAATATGAGTGGGACTGGAGTTGGGTGAGCGATCCACTCGCGTCGAGCTCTCAATGGATGAAAGATACTTGGCAGCGTTGGTTCACCATGCATGGCCCAAGGTGACATAGGCCGTCATCAGAAGCGACCGCCTTTCCTTCAATGCTTCTACTAATCGAATCTCTGTTAGTGGTGATAGCCATTGTCTTGGCATTTTGCTGTCCGCGATTCGGAGAACGGTGTTTTGCCCCGCTGGAACATGGCATATCGCGGCTGGCGCGCAGGCGGCTGCTATCAGTAGTGATAGTCGGCCTGACCGCACTTATATTGCGCGTAATGTTGTTGCCTATCTTTCCTATTCCCGAACCGGCCGTCCACGATGAGTTCAGCTATTTACTGGCGGCGGATACCTTTGCCCACGGACGGCTCGCCAATCCCACACATCCCATGTGGGTTCATTTCGAGACCTTTCACGTCAACCAGAAACCGACCTACGTCTCCATGTATTACCCAGCCCAAGGTCTCTTCATGGCGGCCGGGCAAGTTATCCTCGGACACCCGTTTTGGGGAGTGTGGCTCAGCACCGGACTGATGTGCGCCGCCATCTGCTGGATGTTGCAGGGCTGGCTTCCGCCATTCTGGGCTCTGCTCGGCGGACTGCTCGCCGTGATCAGACTTGGCACTTTCAGTTATTGGATGAACAGCTATTGGGGCGGCTCGGTAGCAGCGCTTGGCGGGGCTCTGGTTCTCGGCGCATTGCCTCGAATTAAACGAAAGCCGCGGGTGCGAGAAGCGGTGCTGATGGGAGTTGGGTTTGCGCTACTCGCGAACAGTCGACCTTATGAAGGACTGTTCCTCTCGATTCCGGTGATTGCGACGCTCGCGTTCTGGATGTCGAAGCCGACCTCTCCGCGCTTCCGGGTCGTGTTTCCACGCATCGTCATTCCGTTGCTTTTAGTTTGCGTCACGACCCTGGCGGGAATGGGCTACTACTTCTGGCGCACTACTGGCAACCCACTTCGAACCCCGTACCAGATCAACATGCAGACCTACGGAGTAGCGATTTTTCCCTGGCAAGAGATTACCCCCATCCCCGAATATCACCACGCTGTAATGCGCGACTACTATGCCGGCGAACACATCGCCGGCCAGTACAACAATGCAAGGTTGCATCCCATAATCTGGCTATGGTTCAAGGCGGTTATTTTCTGGGCTTTCTTCTTAGGGTTCGTTTTCATGTTGCCGATTGCGGGCTTGGCCGCAGTTCTTCCGTATGGGATGTCGTTTAGCGATGTTAGCTATAAGACCCGATTCCTGTTCGCGGTGTGCGGCGCCACCGCTTTGGCTTTAGCCCTGCCGGTTTCCCTTCCTGAGGCGCATTATGCCGCCCCCATCACCTCGGCGATTTACGCGTTAGTCTTACTAGCAATGCAGCGTTTGCGAGTGTCGAATCGGAGAACCCGCCCCTCAGGCCTGTTCCTTGTCAGGTCGGTACCCGTAATCTGCGTTCTTTTGCTGTTCATTCGCGTAGCCTCTCCGGCGCTTCACATTCCAATTCATCAGCCGATTCCGCACACCTGGTGTGAGTGCAATTCTCCGGAAACAGATCGTTCATTAGCCGCTACGGAACTTGACAAGTATCCAGGGCCTCAACTTGCAATCGTTCGATATCTTCCTGGACACGCGTCCGGCAACGAATGGGTGTACAACAGCGCTGATATCGATAAGTCAAAAGTGGTCTGGGCGCGGGACATGGGCCCGACACAGAATCTGGAGTTAATCCGCTATTTTCATGGCCGAACGGTTTGGCTTCTCGATCCCGAAAAAGCGCCTCCGAAATTGTCACCGTACAATCATGAACTGGTCCCAGGGAATTGAGCACGAACGCACATACCACGGGATCAACCGCGGAGGGGACAATACCGACTTGGGACAAAATCGCAGCGAAACAGTGTCCGATCCTCGGCTCACACTGTCGCAGCCTCGAGCTGATTCTCGGTATGCTACCGATCGTGCTTGGTATCCAGCTTTTGGCGTGGCTGATTTTCTTACCTGCCGCCATCGATGGCAACGCCGATTTTCGCCAGGTCTACTCGGCCGGGTATATTTTGAGGTCAGGTCGCGGTCGGCAGCTCTACGATTACCAACTGCAGAAGGCCGTCCAGAACTCCGTCGTATCTCCGGCCGTCACAGTCCTGCCGTATGTCCACCTGCCCTTTGAGGCCTTGCTGTATGCGCCTCTTTCGTGGTTGTCGTACCGGCATGCGTATCTATTCTTTTTGTTATTGAATATTCTTTGTCTCTTGACTTGTTACGGGCTGCTGCGTGAGAGCACTCGGCGGCTACAATCCGTTTGGCGTTGGTTTCCTCTCCTGCTGCTGATCGGTTTCACGCCAACCGCTGGCACATTAATGCAGGGTCAGGACTCAATCATAACTCTACTGTTATTTACCGCGGCATGGCTAAAGCTTAGGAGAGGAAGTGATTTCACTGCGGGATTTCTACTCGGACTTGTTGTGTTCAAATTTCAAATTGCACTGCCCATCGCGGTTCTTTTCTTGGCATGGCGAAAATGGCGGTTCTTAGCCGGCACCTCCAGCTCTGCCCTGCTCGCACTCGCACTCTCTGCGTTTATATGTGGACCACGTAATCTCGTGCTTTACTTCTGGTCTCTACGCGGCATCAGCACGAAGATTATGGCTGGAGATCAAGTGCTGTACATTATGCCTGTAGCAAGGATGGCAAACCTTCGTGGTTTGCTGTTTTCGGCCGTGCGCTGGCACTCCAATGCCGAGTTGGAAGGGGTGGTTCTAATCTTGTCGGTAGTCATTCTAATTGCCGCGGGCTGGTACGGTCGCAACGCGCCTGCAGAGTGGCAATTTGCGATCGCCGTCACAACGACGGGGCTAGTGGCTTATCACCTGTTTACGCATGATTTGAGTATGATGCTGATCCCTATTGTTCTACTGATTGAACAGCAAGAGTTTTACGGTGGCTGGAGCCTATCGGTTTTTTGGCTCTCCACCGTCCTCAGTTTTCTCACACTTGATTTCTTGATCGCATTGCCCCTTCTCTGGCTGTTTCTATCTTTAATTCGACATTGCCGCCGGGCGTTCGACAAGTTGACGAAGGTTCCACTCACGTTCGAGTCTACCCCGTCTGCGGAGCCGTTCAATCAATGACACTCGATACTGGGGCTGTTCTGGTCATGCTGTCGTTAGTAGCTTTCATGGTCATCGGTCGCGACCACCGGCTCAACCCAATCGAGCAGTGCATTGCCACCCCGCTCGCCATATCTTGGTGCATTTGCAATCGAAAACTAGGTTCTAAACTAGCTAGGTTCTTCAAGAATGACGCACGTCGCTAACTCGGATTCTCCAAGGGCTGTGCGCTCTGCGCCGTTTGCCAACGTCGAGTTTCATTGGATCGCGAGCTGCCTCTTTGCCGCTCTTGTCGTGCCCTTGTTCCTTGCGGCCAAACTTCCTCTTTCGGTCAATTGGCCCAGGCTTTTGAGCATTTTCTGGGTGGGGCTGTCGTTGCACTCCGTCGCGTTTGCCGTGCTACTCATGGTCATCGGATTCCCGATTCACCAGACTCTCGGGCCGGTGTGGACGCACTACAAGGCACAAAAGCCAAGGCTGGGTTTTTTCGTAATCTTCGCGATCATAATGATTTTGCAATTTGGACTATCGAGTGGCTTTGTGTTGATAGTTCTGGCGGTGGTACTGGGTGAATTGGTGGATCGCACGCGCGGAGATTTAAGCGCGATCGTAAATCTCATCAAGCCATTACTGGTGCCCTCCGTTTACCTATTCCTCGGTCTCGTAATGGTCTTCGCTTACAACGACCTGATTGCTACCCTGAAGAACCCCAGCGCCTATGATTGGCTGTATCTCAAGATGGATTCGTACTTACTTGGAGGAAGCAGCGTCTCCGCCATTGCACACTCGTTAATCCGGCGAATGCCCTCCAGCGCTGTATGGGCGGAAGTGGTTTATTACGGAATGTTCAACCAGATCGGGGCGGCCCTTATCGTCCTCGCGATATACGCGGGAAGTAAAGAAGCGGCGCGTTACGTGGGCACGTTGCTGACAGCATATTATCTCGGACTCATTCTCTTCTTTTTGTGGCCAAGCATGGGGCCTTTTTACACTTGTCCGGGTCACTTTTCTGAATTCCCGAATTTTCTCAGGACCTATGGCTCCCAACTGGGCATGGCTCAAAAAGCCCAACTGCTCGCGACCAACCGAAGCCTAAGCCAAGTCGACACTGATTACTTCGTAGCCTTTCCATGTCTGCATATCGCGCAACCACTCATCGTGGCGTGGTTCTTGCGCAAGTGGAAACGAATCGTCGTTTGCCTTCTTGCCTATGATGCTCTTCTCATTCCTGCAATACTTCTGCTGGAATGGCATTACGTTGTGGACATCGTTGGAGGAGTCGCACTCGCTGCTCTAGCGATCGCATTGAACCGGCAGGCCAAGACTGGGATTCTGAACGAGAATATCTCGCCCTTGCGGGCAGACCCGGTAAACGCTGAGGTTGGTTAATATCTCCCGCAAAATGAGTCGCTAGTTCACGCCCGCCTGCTGAATTGTTGGTTCGGGCATCGCCACGGCAATGAGAAGCAAAAATACAGGAATTGAAACCCCAAAAAAGTGCAACGGAAAAAACCATAGGCAAGCCGGAACGAGCAAGGTTAATACAGCGGCACCAGCCAGGAAAGGTCGCCATTGAACTGGTCCACGAGATGCGCAAGCGTCCAGGGTCGCTGCAAGCGCCGGTATTAGCACGCTTAGGTCGGCCATAAACGCGTAATAGCTAAGGAAAATGGAAGCTGTTATCGCCACCAGAAGCTGCCGGTCCGGCGAATTTCGGCGCCCAGACCAGGCCAGCCACAACATGACGAACGTCCATAAGCCGGTAAACACAATCAGACTGGCTAAGGGTCGGCCGACTATCCAATGCACCAGGCCGTGCAGGTTAGGCATTTTGCCAATGCTCAGGCCAGGCGCGTACCGCAGCAATCCTGGTCGGCCGCTGGCGCCAGATCCAAGCGCCAGCAGAGAACCCGCATAGATCTTGGCTTGTTCCACGCCGGTCACAAGAATGGAAATTACGGCTAGGCTAAGCGCTGCCAATATGAATCCACCGCAGAACCTCCACCTCCGCCAACAAAGAAACAGGAGCAATATTGGTATTGTGAGTTGAAACTTGAAACATCCCAATCCCGCTATAACTCCTGCGGCTAAACTCTGCTGTCGACGAAGCAGGAAGAGCGCCCCAGTAAGAAGACTAAGCAGCAGAATCGAGTCCTGGCCTTGTGTAATACCGTATGCCAAGGGAGTGAATGAGAGAAAAAGTGTGAGTGGTTTCCATCTGGAATGAACCGCGAGGTTCAGCGTCCACGGTTCAAGTAAGAAGAAGCACAGCGCCAGAAGCGCGAGATTGACTCCGATGAAAACACAGTAAGCTGCAGGATACGAGAGCCAAGTCAATGGAGCAAAAAACAGGGCCTGCGAGGCCGGTCGAACGAAAGGAAGGGCATATTGCTCAGGCGCTACAACCTGATTCTGAAAACGTTCCTGGGCTTCATAATTGAACAACTCATGCGAGTGTCCCGTCCGCACCATGTACGCCGCAGCATAGATCTGGCGAAAATCTCCTCTCCCCTGCAGAGCGTGCGGGAGGAAACCGATTGAAGTAAGCAGGTTAAATCCGAAGAGTAATGGAGTAATTCCCAGCGTAAAGTCGTGAACGAATTGCGGAGACCGCAGGGCTTTAAATATGGCGTTCACCTCCATGAAACGTGCTCAAGATTGACTGGCAGACGTTCCGATGTTGTCCTCGCGTTAGCTTACCTTTTTCGACTGCCTTGGGACCAATAGCGTAGATGGTTCCGTTCAGACCCTGCACATATGGCTCAACCACGAGCCTGTGAGCAGAAGGTTGGGCACACTACATGGGACTGCACATGGGAAGCCGGTTGCACTATTCTGATAACCACCGCGTCTGCGCTGGCAAATCGGATTAGTTGCTTTGCACACTCCAGGCGAGTGAACGAGCCAAGGCCGGGACAACACGCGAACCGCTCTAACATGATATTGATTGAATGGGTTACGGTGCTGTTTTCATTTGTGGTAGCGCTCACTTACCCGCTCATTGGCGATCGTTTCTGCAAAAAAATCGAGAAGCGCTTTGTGCAGATTTCTCGCCAGCGTGCGCTGGCAATTGGGTTGGCGGGGGCAGCTGCGCTCGCATTGCGGGCGATTGTGCTCCCGATCTTGCCGGTGCCCTATCTCTGGATTGCCGACGAACAGAGTTATTTACTCCAGGCCGACACTTTCGCACACGGACGGCTCACAAATCCAACTCATCCGTTGTGGATGCATTTCGAATCACCGAACGTCATACAGCACCCCACGTATTCGTCAATGTACTATCCGGCTCAGGGCGTATTTATGGCGCTCGGCCAGGTGATCGCCAAGAATCCGTTCTGGGGCGTATGGCTCAGCGTGGGCGTAATGTGCGCCGCAATCTGCTGGATGCTGCAGGGATGGGTACCGCCTCACTGGGCGCTACTGGGCGGCTTGTTATGTGCTATTCGCCTCGGCGCGGTTAGCTACTGGGCGAACAGTTATTTCGGAGGAGCTGTCACCGCATTGGGCGGTGCGCTGGTACTCGGCGCATTGCCGCGGATCAAGCGGGGTCGACGAGTCAGGGACGCGCTTCTATTAGGTCTCGGGTTCGCACTGCTCATAAACAGTCGTCCTTACGAGACTCTATTCTTCAGCATTCCGATCTTCGCGGCGCTGTGCGCATGGGTGTGGGGGTCTGGCGAAGCACGGCGAACCGTATTGTCCCGCGTCGCTGTTCCTCTTGCGGCGGTGCTGGCAGTCACCAGCGCTTTCATGCTCTATTTCTTTTGGCGGACCACCGGCAACCCTTTCGTTCCACCGTACGTCATGAATCTCCACACTTATGCTGTCGAGCCTAATTTCGCGTGGCTTCCGCTGAGGCCGATTCCGCAATACCATAACGAAATCATCCGCCGTTATTGGACCGAGTGGGATGTGCGTACGTACCAGGAGGTCCGTGCTCATCCGATCGTTACTACGCTGTTCAAAATCCTCATGTTCTGGCTTTTCTACCTGGGACCGCTGCTGAGCATTCCGGTCGTGGGCATGGCCTTCGCACGAAGACGCGGAACTGCACCGAAGAAAAGCGATTCAAAACTCCGGTTCTTGTCGATCGTATGCGTGGCAAATTTGCTCGGAGTGCTGCTTGTGGTTCCGCTCACTCCTCTTTATCTTGCGCCGGCGACAGCTGCAATCTACGGCCTGGTAATGATAGCGATGCAACGCGTCCGGCACTGGAGCGTCGGTGGCAAACCTTCAGGAATATTCCTGGTGCGGGCGGTCCCGATCGCCGCGGTCGCGCTGCTACTGGTGCGAGTCGCGATTCCGATTTTTCATCTCCCGATCGCAAATCCCGGAGGATCTTGGACCTGGAGCGCCAGCTGGAACCAACTGCTTTCTCGCAAGCAGGTTGAAAAGCAATTGCGGGCGCTGCCGGGCGAGCATTTAGTCATTGTCCATTACGGCGCGGAACACGACCCGCGAGAAAGCTGGGTCAGCAACTCTGCCGACATTGATGGTTCCAAAATCGTCTGGGCGCACGATATGGGGCCACAGCAAAACCAAGAGTTGCTGAGGTATTTCCGGGGGCGGCTAGCCTGGCTCGTCCAGCCGGACCAGCACCCCGTCCAAATAGTGCCTTACAAGGTAGTGGGCGGAATCGCTCCGGAGATGCCACACTGAGGCAGAAGATAATGGAGCTGAGCTTTCGGTTTCAGGTGAGACTTCTCTAAGTATGCTCTTGATCGAAACCGTTTTAATACTGTTGTCGATAGTTGTGGCACTGATCTATCCGTCCCTTGGCGCCGGCTGGTTCGCAGCTTTGGAACGACGCTTAGCGCAGCTGGCACGGCGACGCGTTCTTTCAGTGGTGATCGTCGGATGCCTGGCTCTGGGCTTGCGGGCTGCATTCTTGCCCATCGAACCAATTCCGCAGCCGGTTGTTCACGATGAGTTCGGATATCTTCTCGCGGCCGACACTTTCGCACACGGACGGCTTACAAATCCAACTCATCTTCTCTGGAAGCACTTTGAGAGTTTCAACATCATTCAGCGACCCACTTACCAGTCGTATCCTCAACCCGCTCAGGGGTTGCTGCTGGCCGCCGGAAAGGTGTTGGCCGGCAACCCGTTCTGGGGTGTTTGGTTCAGTTCGGGCCTGATGTGCGCCGCGATCTGCTGGATGCTGCAAGCATGGATGCCGGCAAGATGGGCGCTTCTCGGCGGACTGATTGCCGTCTTACGATTTGGAGTATTCGGCTACTGGGCGAACAGTTACTGGGGTGGAGCTCTGGGTGCGACAGGAGGCGCGTTGGTCCTAGGCGCTCTTCCGCGCATCAAGCAATCACAGCGGGCGAGAGACGCCGTCGTGATGGCACTCGGCCTCATCCTTCTTGCTAACACCCGCCCTTATGAAGGATTCGTCTTCAGCGTACCGATTGCCATTGCCCTGTTTGCCTGGATGGTCAGAAAAAGAATGGTCGCAGAAAACGGTCGAGCACTTGGCTTCGCACTACGGCGCGTAATTCTGCCGGCCAGTCTGGTTCTGGCCATTGCGGCCGTTGGCATGGGCTATTATTTCTGGCGAGTCACGGGAAGTCCGTTCCGGATGCCATATTCCGTCGAGCGACAAACTTACGCCATAGCTCCGTATTTTCTGTGGCAGCCGTTACGGCCGCGACCTGTCTACTACAACAGTGTTGTCGAGAAAATGTATACCGGGGATGAATCCGGCGATGAAATGGCGGGCTACAACTTCTTGCGGTCACCGGTCGGAATGTTCGCAAAACTGTTTTGGTCGTGGAGATTCTACCTCGGCCCTTTGTTGACGTTTCCAATCCTGATGCTTCTATTCACTTTGCCATATGGGTTTTCCTGGCGCGATCTCGGCAAAAGGACGCGGTTTCTATTGCTTCTTTTGGCCGTTTCGCTGGTTGCTCTCGAGATTGAATGTTTCTACGCTCCGCACTACCCTGCTCCGATCACCTGCGTGCTCCTCGCACTGGTTCTGATCGGCATACGACACCTGAAGAATTGGAAGTGCTGGGAAAAACCTTCCGGGCTTTTTCTGACGCGCGCCATCCCGCTCATTTGCGTAGCTATGTTTGTGGTGCGTGCGACGGCTGGTTCTCTCCACATTTCACTAGATCACTATTACGCTCCGGCGTGGTATGAGGTCGGCCCGTTGGACTTCGGACGTGCAGAAATCCAGCAAAAGTTGGAACAACTACCCGGCCAGCACCTGGTGATTGTGCGCTATGAACCAACCCACAAGGTGTTCGAAGAATGGGTATACAACGCAGCGGATATTGATGCTTCGAAGATCGTTTGGGCGCGGGAAATGAGTCCGAGCGAAAATCAGGGCTTGATCCGATACTTCAGCGGGCGAAACGTGTGGCTGCTCGATGCAGATGAGAAACCTCGGCGGCTGGTGCCATATACAAGCAACATGAATGCTGCTGAATCGTTGAGCCGCAAATCCGCAACGGGAGCCAGCATTAGATGAGCGCTATCGGCATTGAAAGTCTGCTGGTTTCGGTGGCGCTACTGATTGCTGTTGTTTTTCCGCAGCTCGGGTCTGACTGGATGGCAAAGGCGGAAAGAGCATTCGGAAGAGTAGCCCGCATGCGAAGAACCAGTGTGTTGTTGTGCGGGGCTGCTGGGCTTTTGTTGCGGGCTGCACTACTGCCGATCATGCCGGTTCCAGTGCCGTTCATTCAGGACGAGTTCAGCTACCTGCTCGCGGCGGATACGTTCATGCATGGCAGACTGACGAATCCACCTCACCCCATGTGGATCCACCTGGAGACGTTTCACGTTATCTTTCATCCAACGTATGCTTCGAAATTTCCTCCTCTCCAAGGTTTATTGCTGGCAGCGGGTGAGTTCGTGGGAAAGCACCCATTTGTGGGCGTATGGTTCAGCGTCGGTGTAATGTGTGCCGCCATTTGCTGGATGCTACAGGCATGGCTGCCACCGGGCTGGGCACTATTAGGCGGCTTGATCCCGGTGATGCGTTTCGGGGTTTTCAGCTACTGGGACAACAGCTATTGGGGAGGCGCGCTCGCTGCGATCGGTGGGTGCCTGGTCCTCGGGGCTGTACCTCGTCTAGTACGAAAGCAGCGTGCCCGTGTCGCGATCATCATGGCATTTGGCATCGCTATTCTCGCCAATACGCGACCCTACGAAGGTCTGGTTCTGACCTTGACGGCTGTCGTCGCCCTCGTCTGGTGGATGTTGCACAGCAACAACCGGCCAACGCTTCGGACCGCTGTTCTTCATCTGGCTCTACCGAGCTTTCTTCTGTTGGGAACTGCGGCTGCAGGCATGGGGTATTACTTCTGGCGAGTCACAGGCAATCCATTTCGCATGCCTTACACGATTAACCAGCAGCAGTACTCTGCGGCCGGTTATTTCGTTTGGCAATCCCCGAAGCCAACTCCGGTTTATCACCACAAAATAATTTCTGACTTCTATCTGAAGGCGGAACTTCCCCGGTTTGTAGGGGCCCGTTCTGTGACCGGCTTCTTACGTGTGACGGCAATCAAGGTAGTTGCCATATGGTGGTTCTACATCGGCCCGGCCCTAACCATTCCACTGTTCTCATTTCCGTGGGTGCTGCATGATCGCCGAATACGGTGGCTGCTCATTGCAGGCGCAACAGCTTTCGTCGGTTCCTCTCTCTTCCCTTTCTTCTACGCGCACTATTTTTCGCCGGCTACGGGATGCCTGGTCGCGCTGGTATTGCAGTCTGCTCGGCATCAGCGAACGTGGTCGTGGGACGGCAGACCGGTTGGACTATTTCTCGTGCGCGCAGCATTCTTGATCTGCCTTTTGATGGTTCCTATACAGATCGGAATACTTGTCGTCCAGGCAAAGTCAGGTAAACCTGGGCCCGAGATGCTGCGCGAGAATGTGCTCGCTGAGTTGAGCGCGCTGCCCGGACGACAGTTAGCGATCGTCAAGTACAGCGCGGATCACGCGCTGCTGGCGCCAGACTGGGTTGACAACGGAGCTGATATCGACGACCAAAAGGTGGTTTGGGCCCGCGACATGGGGGCTGAGAACAACCGGGAACTGCTTCAGTATTTTAAGGATCGTGGCGCGTGGCTAATCGAACCTGATGAGACTCCGCCCAAAGTTGCGCCTTATTCACCCAACGCAGCCACGAGGAACTAGCGGCAAATGAACTGCGAAGCCGCCCAAGTTGGAACCGTATGATGCTGGCTAAACTCACAGCACAAATTCCGCCGGGGCAGTTCAGCCGCTACCTGGTCGTGGGCCTATGGAATACGGCGTTTGGCTATGGCTCTTACGCCGGTTTGACCGCTCTACTCACTCCGCATGTGCCACACGCCTACATTCTTGCCAGCGTTATCGCCAATGCCATCACGATTACTCTCGCATTCCTGGCCTACAAATGGTTTGTGTTCAGGACCAGGGGAAATTATCTGCGCGAATGGATTCGGTGCATGGCGGTATATGGCGGCTCAGCTCTGATAGGAATATTGCTGCTGCCATTACTAGTACTCGGCTTGCGCCACTTCACGCGATTTAATGCCTCGGCCCCGTACGTTGCAGGCGCGATGCTGGTGGGTTTGATTGCCGTGGCCAGTTTCCTTGGTCACCGCAATTTCTCTTTCGCCGGCGGCAGCGCGGCGCAGCGGTAAAGTCGTCCACAAATCAATCTCATTGGGGTGCCTCTTCAGCCGGTACGGTAACTTCAAAGATCATGTGGTCTCTGTAGCTTCCGTCCACCTCGCCGATCAACTTCAGCTCGGCGCCGTCATCGATTAGCTTAGGGATAAGCCAGTCTTCGGGATAATCTGGCGTCCCCAGAACATAGAAATGCCGCGTTTGCTGGACGAACTCCCGGTAGGGTTTTACCGTGCCGCGAATCGGCCAATACTGCTTGAGCTTCCCGGTCCCCTCAAAGATTGTCGCGTGCGAATATTTGATTGCCGCGTCGCGGTCTGTCAAATAAAAGACGCGCGACAGCAGTGCCTCGTCCTCGCGTTTGTTCATCTCGAGAAACGTTAGCCCGCTCGCATCCACCAGGGGCAGCCCTGAATCGAGACGGCTGAGCTCCACAGTCCTGACCATCGTGGACTTTTGCGCGCCAACCACCTGCAGAAACGTACCGATGATAATGCCCAGCAACGCACAACCCGCGATGATCGCCGCCGCCGCCCGGCTTGAATTTGTCAGTTTCGCCAGGATATAAACGAAGAGCAAGCTGAAACCAATCGCCGTGGGCATACAGTAGCGCGGCCAAAAGGCACCGCCGCTGCGCATCAGCAGAAGGTTGACCATTACTGGAAGAGACAGCAGGCCCAACACCAATGCAATTTCGTGACGTCGCGCAATCAGTGTTTCGCCTCTGAATCTCCCTGCTTGCGAGCGGTATGCAAGCAACGCCAGCGTCATTCCAATCAACAGCACAACCCCCACAGACGCCAGCAGCTCGGCGTAGAACGAGAGCATCTTGAAATACGACGCCTGAAATTGCGGCGGCAAGGCGCTCAAGCCTTCGAAGCGGCGAAAGATCGGAATATAGAGCAGGACGAACGGGCTCGGCGCCAAAAGTGCGATCCACACCGGCCAGTCAACCCTGCGTCGGTCGAGCGAACGTGCGAACTCTGCTACGGCGAAAATTGCTACCAGCAGCGGGCTGAAGGCCTGGCTCACAATCATCCCCCACACGCCGACGGCAAGCGCAAGCAGCCCGAGCCGCCGGCGACGGCCTTCGATTGCCGTCTGCCATCCGAGCATGGCTATGCCCAGGAACCCGAGCACCAGCCCATAGGGACGCGCCTCGCCCGCCAAATACAAAAATGGCGAGAGCCACAGTATTAGCATCGCGGCCAGGCCATAAAATCGTCCCAGCCGACGCCGTGCGAAACAGTACAAACAGAGACTCGCAACCGCGAAAGCGACCATGGAAGGAAGCCGGGTGGCGAATGCGCTATCGCCCAGAATGGAGAGCGAAATTCGGCTGAGAACGTATTGCAGGGGCGGCTGCAGATCGATCTGCGTCATGCCGGCGATGAACTGCTTCAGCGTCGGCGCCTTCGCAATGTAATAGGTATAGAGCTCATCGTGCCATAACGGCCGGCTGCTCACGGCCAGCGCGATAAACGCATAAAAGCAAAACGCACCCAGGACCGGCAGAAACGGTTTCGGATCCGCGTCTTCGTACATCTCCAGCCGGGCATAAAGCTTCGCCAGCCAATCAGGCTGCAAGTTTTTTTCTTCATCGATCAGCGCTGGCATATGGCTTCCGTTCTACCTCTTGTCCCCGCCTGCCTGGAGGTGTAATGTCATCTCTGCGAAGCGGTCATCGAGAACCGCCCTTTTTTCAACGGGAGCTGTGGCAGTTCACAGTGGCCCACTAAGGTTGTCTCCCCCGATGATGCACGGTTCGGTAAGAGCTCGCCTCTACCGCAGCACTCTCATTGCCTTGTCCGCAATGGTCCTCGGCGCGTTGACCGGTGCGTGGGTGATCATCTCGATGATGCATCCCCGCTGAACAGGCCGTTTCTTTCTACCTCGGAAGCGCCCGGCCATCTTGAGCGAGGGCACGTGTGCCGTCCAGCGGTTCCCCTGCCCTGTACTCAAAATTGATGCGCTCCTGCTCGACCACCAACGGACGCTTCTGCACCAGCGTGTGAATCGTTCCGATATACTCGCCGACTACGCCAATGAAAATCATCTGCAGCGACATGAAGAAGAAGACGCCTATCACTAGCGGAGCAAGACCCGCCGAAAACCGGCTCCAGAACAGCAGCTTGTAAACTAAGTAGCGCGAACGAAACCAGCACGCACAGGAACGCCGAGGCGAATCCAGCAAACGTCACCAGTCGCAGCGGGACCTTCGACAAATTCGTGATCCCCAGCATGGCCAGGTCGTAGAGCGAATAAAAATTATTCTTCGTGATGCCGCGCTTGCGCTGCGGCTGCCGGTACGGAATCTCAAATCGCGTCAGACCGATCTCCGCAATCATCCCGCGAAAATACGGATAGGGATCGTCGAACTGCTTAATGATGTCCACCACCTTGCGGTCATACAAGCCGAAGCCGGTGAAATTCTCGATGGTGTCGATCCCGGAGAGCCGGTTCACCAGCCGGTAATATTTCCGGCGAATCCAGAACATGACCGGATGCTCCTCGGCCGCCTCCTTGATTCCGATGACGACCGAGTAGCCCTCCTCCCACTTGCGGATCATCTCCACGATCATCTCCGGCGGGTCCTGCAGGTCGGCGACAATGCCAATAACGGCGTCTCCCGTGGCCTGATAAAAGGCGTGCATGGGCGAGCGGATATGGCCAAAGTTGCGCGCATTGCGGATGATCTTTACGTTCTTGTCCTCGGCCGCAAGCTGGCACAGCTCCCGCCAAGTGTCGTCACGCGAAGCGTTATCAATGAAGATGTGCTCGTACTGGTAATCGCCGGCGGCGCGGATCGCCTCCCGCACGCGCTCGTACACTTCACGCACATTGCCTTCCTCGTTGTAGCAGCCGGTGACCACGCTGAGCGTCCGCGACATCAGTTGTTCTCCTGCGCAGGATGCGTCCACAAAGAGGCGAGCGTCCACGCCATTTGCCCGCCGGCAATCCGGTAGGGGCCGAAACTGTATCCCTCAGATGGGTAAGTGCCTGCAGCCAACACCTCAAAGCCTTCCACCTCCATCAGCTTTTTAAGTGAGTGCAGGGAGAAGAAGTTTACATGCTCGTGCACCTGCCGCAGGAAACCGAGCGGCAGCAAAGACCACGCGACCTTGCGACGAAACGTGGCCAGGATCAATTCCTGCGCACTGCGTTTTGCATAATTGCGCAAGCCAAACGGCGTCTCGCTTGGAACTTCCATGAAAACCAGGGTCCGGTATCGCGCAACCCGTTTAATGTCGGCCATCAGACCTCTGGGATAGGCCACGTGCTCCAGCACGTTGCTGCATCCGATCAGATCGAACTTGTGCTCGGCGCCGTTCTCGAGAGAAGAAATGGTTGTAACCCCGGGAGCTGGCTGGATTCCGGAGATGTCGTACACGTAGGTCGAAGCTCCGCGTATGAGTCCGGCAAACAAGTCTCCGCGGTCGCCGCCAAAATCGAGCACGGCTTTGATGTCGCAAGGCAAGTGCTCGCGGAAAATCCTGGCCAGGGGCTCGCGACGCCGTTCCATGGTCCCGGTCGAGAGCCGCGCATTGAATGGCGTATACCACGGCTCGCAGCTCTGGCGCATAGCCTGATACTCGGGGCCGCGATAGTCCGCATACAACCGCTTCTCCTCCGCTTCCTCGAAGCGCGTGTCTGCAAAAGAGAACTTGCAGCGCCGGCACTTCTTGATTTTGATGGGAAAAGGCTCACGTCCCCAGACCCGCTTCGCAATAAAAGGAGCGAAGACGGCATGATAGGAGCCGAGAGAATTGCCTTCGCAGATCAAACATTTAGTCGTCGCGCGCATTCGCTGTTAAAGTTATACACTTCGGCGACGTTGCCTTCTTCGTTGCAGCAGTCGGTGATGACGGAGAGGGTTTTCAAGTTCAGTTCGGGAAGGTACCGCTCGAATCGGTTCTATGCGCGACTCAGGTTGACACTGTACGAGCCAATGACCTCCTTCACTGCGATTGCGATCAACTCGATAAAACTGGGATCCTTTGGCACTCGCAGAAGCTCTACCTCACCTGTCTCGGCGACTACAACTACCGAATATTTCGTTGAACTGTGCTTCTTGTCTGCCGCAAAACGGTCCAGCAAATCCGAAATGGAGATCGCGGCCAGCCCTTCTGAAAGACTCGGCAATTCGGCGAGTAAGCATCGAGTGTGCGTTTCGAGAGCATGGGCTGGTGACTCCGGCCGGTACGTTCTGCCAAGATGTTCGCCCAGGCGCAATGCGCAAAGGATCCCGATTCCGACCGCGACGCCATGGGCAATTCGAAAATGAGAGGCTCCCTCCAATGCGTGGCCGAATGTGTGCCCGAAATTTAGCAACAGCCTTTCCGCTCGATCGAACTCGTCTATTTCGATGAACCACTTCTTAGACAGCAAACTCAGGCAAAGAAGCTCCTCAATATCGCCGGTTGCCATGGACGTCCCGGGTCGCAGGTCGAGGTATTTCCGGAATGCTTCACTGCCGCGGCAGTAGCAGATTTTGCACGCCTCTATCAGTCCGCTGACTCTTTGCTCGCCAGAGAGGCTTGACACCAGACTAGGATCGACAAGAATCGCCGCTGGAGGGTGGAAAGTGCCGATAAGGTTCTTATAGGGGCCCACGTTGATCGAAGACTTTCCCCCGATGCAGGAGTCCGTCATGGCCAGGAGCGTCGTGGGGACATAACTCCATCGCACGCCACGCATGTAAATGGACGCGACGAAACACGTGACGTCCTGGATAACACCTCCTCCGATTGCCAATAAACGGTTCTCGCGGCTCGCGCCTAGCTTTCGCAACTCACCGATCACTTCAGGCATCGCGTCCAGGCTCTTAGCGGACTCCGATGCCTTCAGCGCGATCATGCGATAGCCGCCTGAAGCAAACACTGGAACAAACCATTCGTCGACCATCAGCACGTCCCGTCGGTGCTGCTTTAACGCATCCTCAAGGATGCCGGTACATACAGAGACGGGATAACTTCCGAACGAAGATTTGATCTCAAAGGAGGTGGACACGACTCATCCCCAAATCGGCAGCTACGAACTGCCCGGTTATTCCTGTATTCTCAGGCGAACAAAGAAACATGATCACCGACGTTACATGTTCAAGTGTGGGCAAACTGCCGAACTTAGTTGCCGTTTTCAGCCTGTCTATCTGCTCGGGCCGAAGCAGGCTATTCGTCATTGGTGTGTCCAATGCGCCTGGAAGTACCGCATTGAATAAGTGGCCGTCCGCTGCTAAGTCCGTCGAAGCTGAGGAAACCAGCCCCTGCAGGGCAGACTTCGTGACACAATACGACAACTTGTCCTGTCGAGCCAAAATCTGCCAGATCGAGCTTACTACGCACAATCGAGCCGGGCGCGTGAGAAGTCTGCGATCAAGCAGAGTTTTGAGCGTGACAAGCACAAACAGACAGTTGGCCTTATAAAGATCGAGGTGTCTCTTCTGGTCGAAGGTGAATGCGTTATCGTTAAGATTTGTGCCCTGCGCCCAGCAAACCGAATGATATGGTCCATGCTCGGCTAGAGTGTCTCCGAAGTGATCCTCTTCGAAGGGGTCGATCTTTACGCATTTGACACCACCCGCCTCTCCTGCATGGCGCGCGGTCGGGATCACGGCCCAGCCTCGGCGCAAAGCTGCGCTCACGGTCGCACTGCCAATTGCGCCAGTGCCGCCGAATACTAAGAACCTTGAGTTAGAATCGAACGAGTTCATTGCGCCTATACCGAATCAAGTGTGAGCAGCCGTGTTCAACACTCTCCAGCGACTTTCCAGCATGTTGATCCTCTTCTCATCTTCGTGCTGAATATGTCCGTAATAGTCGCGTTTATTTATCAACCAGAGCAGTTCGAAATGCACGGCATTGAGCAGGCCAGTATCGACATTAGCAGCGTCCAAAGCCTCGGCAGCAAAGATCACTTTGCGTGTTTCAAATCGCGTCAGATGAGCTTTCCTAATCCTGCGGAGTGCCGGCAATGCGTCCATTGAAACACCGCCTCCAACTACCAAGTGCAGCCCTTTGGAGCGGCAAACCTCGGCGGTTTTCACAACGTCCTCGGTCACCTCGGGATCGTTGATCGAGTCACGAGTCAGTCCCTTCGACAAGGAGAAATCAACGCGGCCAAAGACAAGCCCAGAAACGCCATCTAGCGACGCAGCGGCTTCAACAAGTTTATTCACAGACCCTAGCGCACCGATCGTCTCCAGATTGAACAAGAATTCCGTCTCGTCTCGCTCTTCCTTTGAATAGACCTTATTTTTTGCGTCGATAAATTTGGAGAGAGCATAGGGGCTTTCAATCATGGGCGCGATGACATAATCGACACCGATCTGTTTGCTCTCGATGAGATCGCGCATTGCCTCGCAACCCCCAATCTTTAAGCCGAGTTTCAGATCGGCTTTTCGTGCGATTTCCACCAGGCGAAGCAACTCCTCCATGCGAGTCCCTTCCGCCTCAAATTCCGCCTTCACCCCGACATAGCCGTATTCGCGCTTACCAATCCTAAGAAGGTTGACCATTTCACGTTCGCAAGCATTCATCGCTGCTCCTCCACCAATGGCACAAGCATGTTCTCGGCAAGTTCCTCGCGATCCAGAAACGGCGCAAGATCCTCAAGTGGACTGGAGACCATGCGGCCATCGGACAACACGCGCGAAGCCAGCTTCGGCTCAAATTCCTGGCACGGATCTACGAAGACCTCGCAGAGTGTCGGTGAATCGGTCGCCAAGGCCTTGCTGACCTGAGTTAGATGGTTGCCGGCGTCGATGCGCATTGCCCGAATGCCGTACGCCTCAGCCAAAGCTGCGTAGTCCGGGAACGACACTCCACTCTGCGGCCCCTCGCCGACGAGCCTGCCGAAGTATGATTTCTGCGTCTGCCTGATCGAAAGGTAGCCGTTGTTGTTAATCACGAAGACCTTGACATTAAGGTTGTGGTGTTTTACGGTCTGCAGCTCCTGAATATTGAGGTGCAAACTTCCATCGCCAGCCATGCAAATTACCCGGCCACCGTTGCGCGCGAAAGCAGCGCCTATCGCTGCAGGCAGGTCGTATCCCATAGATGCAGAGCCTGAATTTGTGAACATGCGCTGCTGCCCGCGTACAGCTCCAACCTGAAACGTGGCTACACATGCCGTCCCATCTCCGCAAACAACTACGTCGTCGTCCGCGAGCTGGCAGAAAAGTTGGCCAATGAAGTAGTAAGGATTCAGTTTGCCGTGGCTAATCTCAGGGTATCTGTTGCGCAGGTCATAGCGGCGCACGCGTTGTTGGCACCACTCCAGCCATCCAGCGTGCCTGGTTGGATCGTGCGGCGCCGAATCGAGCCGGACGTCAAGCTCGTGCAGGAAAACGCCGGCGTCGGAAACAACCGGCAGATCAGGACGTACCGTAGGCTTGCACAGTTCCGCGGGATCCACGTCAACCTGGATTTTGAAAGCATTCCGCGCGAAATATTTCCAGTTATAACTGATCTGTCGGACGTTCAGGCGCGAGCCGATTACAAGCAGAAGATCAGCGTTCTGCACCGTGAAATTTCCAGCGCGATCTCCGATCGTGCCGGGACGTCCGCAGTTTAGGGGATGATCCGTAGGAAAACCATCGTGAGCATTCCAGGCGGTCACTACCGGGATTCGGAGCTTTTCCGCGACTCTGCTCAGGTGCTCAGTTGCTCCTGCAACGCGAACCCCGCTGCCGATCATAATTACAGGTCGCGCGGCCCCTTGCAGCCGAGTTACGATTTCGGTGACTTTCGTCTCAACATCGTCCGCATCCACCCGCTCTTTTACGGGGCTATATCCGGCGAGCAAGTCGGGGTCGATCCTCGCCGACTGGACGTCTACTGGAATGTCCAGCCAGCACGGCCCAGGCCTCCCGGACTGCGCCAAATGCCACGATCGCTCCAGGTGATAGCGGATGGAGCTGGGATCATCGACCAGGACCGCATATTTGGTGATTCCCTGCACCATGCGCACAATGTCCACTTCCTGATCGCCTAGCTGTCGCAACCCGCGCGTGCCAGTGGTAGCCATGCAGGTCTCACGCTTCACCTGGCCAGAAATCACAAGCATAGGGATCGAGTCAGTCCAAGCACCGAAGACGCCGTTCAGGGCGTTGATCGATCCCGGCCCGGTAGTGACGTTGACTACGCCTGGGGTGCCTGCGATGCGCGCATATCCTTCGGCCGCCATGGCTGCCGCCTGCTCGTGGTGATTGCAAATAAATTGAATACGCGGCTCTTTGCCGACGCTGTCGTTCAAATGCATCGCGCCGCCGCCAGTCACCAGGAAAATGTGACGCACGCCCCATTCCGCGAGTTGCTGCACAATGTAGTCCGAAAGCTTGATCACCGGGACACCTCGGCGGCTTCGGCGATCGGTTGTGCGGCGCGTTGGGCGAGGTGCCAATCCATCGTCTTTTTAATTGCATCCTTCAGAGGAATTCGGACTCTGAGTCCGAGTTCCTTTTCAGGCCGGGACGTATTCGGCACGTAACGAGTGGCTGGAACACCGGGGCGGCCGAGAACTGTCACTCCTGTCTTATTGCCGGATAGTTCCGCAATTGTGCCGGCGAGATCGCGCACTGTTATTGCCTCTGGACTTCCGACGTTATAAGGACGCAGCGACTCGCCTCGTAAGAGAATCGTCCACAACCAGATTGCCATGTCCGCGGCGTACAAGTATGAACGTACGGTGCTGCCGTCGCTTTGAATCTCGATCGCGCGGCCCTGGATGGCATCCCGGATGAAGTTGCCTACCGCGTAGTGTTCGAGAGACAAGTAGGGCCCGACAAAAGCGAACAGCCGGGCGATGGTCAGGTCAAATCCAAATTGGCGGGAGTGCATGGCACAAAGAAATTCTGAGCCGCGCTTTGCCTGTGCATATGCACTGTTGGGGTCCGTGGTAGCCGGAGCACCGGGATAGTCTTCGGGGATGGCGGCAAGGGTTTCCGGCTGGCGACCGTAAACCGCACCCGAGCTGGTAAAAAGCATTCTGCGGACGCCCGCTTGGCGGGCAAACTCAAGCACACGACGCGTCCCGGTAAGATCGGCATCGAAAGTACCGGTTGGCAAATCTGCTGTGGGCGTGGTCGCAGCCTCAGTGGCCGCATGAATTACAAATCCAAACTGCCCTTCTGGGAAAAGAAAAGATTGTGTGTTTCCCCGCAGCAGTTCAATTGCCTGGTGCTCCGCGATAAGGGGCGCCTTCTTGCCAAATCGCTCGGGGTCGCGCGTAAGCAGGAGAACTTCCACTCCGAGATCAAACTTTTTGTCGGCCCAAAGCAAGCTTTGGGTCAGCCAGGTGCCTACGAAACCGGTTCCGCCGGTAATAAACAGGCGCTGACCACGCAGTGATTCCCACATGCCGGCAGTGCATTCCAGGACGTGATCGAGGTCCGTTGTGAACAGGTCTGTCATTTTGTTTGCGCCGCCATGCAGGCCATTGGCGCCTCGCGTATCGACGTGATCGCGTACTCAATCATTTCCGCGGTCAGGCCGGGGTAGACGCCAATCCAAAAAGCCTGGTTCATAACACGGTCGCTGTTTCTCAAATCGCCGACAACCCTACTGCGAACGTTCTTGTATGCAGGTTGGCGGACGAGATTACCGCCGAAGAGCTGTCTGCTCTGGACTTTCTTCGCTGCGAGATATTCGACGATGTCGCGGCGAAGAAACGGAGCGTCGTCACGCACCATCATGGGAAAGCCGAACCAGCTCGGATCGGAGTGAGGCGTCGGCTCCGGCAAGATGAAGTGTTCCTGAGAGTTCAACAGGGCCTCGCGAATGGCCGCGAAGTTCTTCTTTCGCGCCTCGATGAAGCGCGGCAGCTTCTTCAATTGCGCCACGCCAACGGCAGCCTGCATGTCAGTCGCTTTCAGGTTGTAACCAATGTGCGAGTAGATGTACTTGTGATCGTACCCGTGCGGCAGTTCGCCCAGTAGCCAGTCGAAGCGTTTGCCGCAAGTGTTCTCTTTGCCCGGCTCACACCAGCAGTCGCGGCCCCAATCTCGAAATGACTCCACCAGAGTGCGCAATAAGGGAGTGTTGGTGAGCACGCATCCACCCTCACCCATAGTTATGTGGTGCGCGGGATAGAAACTGACTGTCGCAACATCGCCGAACGTGCCGACCTTTGCGCCGCGATAAGTGGACCCCAGCGCATCACAACAGTCTTCAATGAGCCAGAGGTCGTGTTTTTTTGCGAAGGTAACGACCGAATCGAGATCGAATGGATTTCCGAGCGTATGCGCGAAAATGACGGCCCGTGTGCGGTCGGAGAGTGCGGCTTCGAGCTGGGTGATATCAACGTTAAATGTCGGCACCTGGAGGTCGATAAAGACCGGCACGAGACCGTTCTGCACGATGGGATTCACCGTGGTCGGAAATCCTGCAGCCACGGTAATGACCTCGTCACCGGGATGCAGACGATCGTCGCCCAGCCGTTCGGAACGTCAGAGCAGAAATGGCAAGCAGATTCGCCGACGAACCCGAATTGACCAGGACAGCTTCACGAACGCCGACGAAGCGGGCGAATTCGCGCTCGAACTGTTCGGCGAAGCGCCCAGTCGTGAGCCAGAAATCGAGAGCAGAGTCGACGAGATACTCCAATTCTTCTTGGTCGAATACCCGTCCAGAGACAGGGACGAGCGTGGAGCCGGGAATGAACTCGCGCGGGGCGAAGGCATCGCGACAGTATTCGCCCACCATCGTGCGGATCTCGTTGCGTAATTCGTCTCCGCGCGACACTATTGCAACGCCTCCCGGTACCATGCAATGGTCCGCTCCAGGCCCTGGTCGAGGGTGAACATTGGTTTCCAGTTCAGTTCTTTCCGGGCACGTTCGGCACTGAGGAACTGATGCCGGATCTCGTTAGTCGCCAGGTTGAGAATCTCAGGCTTCAGTCTGGAATGCATCTTCTCGAGGATAGAATCGACAAGATCAGAGACGCTGATCTGGGCTTCATTGGAGAAATTGTAGGCCGCTCCCCGTATTGTGCAGTCCTCGACCAAGCGTTGCGCCAGAAGCATGTATGCTGCGGATCCATCTTCGACATAGAAGTAGTCGCGGACGTATTTGCCATCCGAGCGGATGATGGGGCACTCACCCCGAAGCACGGAACGAATGGTTCCCGGAACGATACGATTCCAATTCAGGTCGCCGCCGCCGTAAAAATTTCCGCATCGCGTGATGCCTAACGGCAGGTTGAAAGTGTGGGAGTACGATTGCGCGATTAGGTCCGCGCATGACTTGCTCACATCGTATGGATGACGTCCCTGGAGAGGCATGTTCTCGGTATACGGAAGGACTTCCTGGTCGCCATAAGCCTTGTCGGAAGAGGCGAGGACAATGGATTTTACCAACGGCGAGCGGCGGCAGGCTTCCAGCACATTCCAGGTGCCACGTACATTGCTCTCGTAAGTCGAGAGCGGATTGCGATTAGCAATTCCAACGATGGTTTGCGCCGCGAGATGGAAAACGACTTCGATTTCGTACTCGCCGAGAATACGTTCGAGCAGGTAGGGGCTCGCAAGGCCCCCGCGAACGATGTTGATGCAGCCGGCGAGACCGGCGCGGACGACTTCACTGGCAGGCACCCAATCGCGCACGAGGGCTGTGACTGTCGCTCCTCCCTCGATCAGGTCTTTCACCAGCCACCCCCCGAGCAACCCGGTTGCGCCGGTAATGAATACGGCGCGGTCTCGCCAAAAGCCGTTCTTCATTCCTGCCACACCTTCCACGGAGCTTTGTCCGAGTTCCACAACTGGTTCAAATATTCGTATTCGCGATATGTGTCCATGGCATAGAAAAAGCCGTCGTGCTGGTACGCCATGAGTTGGCCTTCATTGGCAAGGCGCTCCAACGGTTCCCTCTCGAAAATGCAATCGTCGCCGGTAATGTAGTCAAGGATGCGGCGATCGAGAATGAAAAAGCCAGCGCTGGCGCGGGCGCTGGTTTTCGGCTTTTCCTCGAAGTGCACCACGCGTCCGATAGAGTTTGAGTCAATCATTCCGAATCGCGAACTGGGCGTCACCGTAGTGACCGTGGCCAGCTTACCGTGGCTCTTATGGAATTCCAAGAGTCGCGGAATGTCTATGTCCCCTACGCCGTCACCATAGGTGAGCATGAAGAGATCTTCGTGGAGGTAGTCAGCGATTTTTTTTACGCGGCCTCCCGTCATTGTGTTCAGGCCGGTATCGGCGAGGGTGACCTCAAAGCCTTGCTCAGTGTGAAGACCGTTGTAACGAACGCGCGACTCGGTACCCAGGCAAATCGTAAAGTCGTTGTTCATAGCCTCGTAGTTCAAAAAATATTCTTTGATCATGTTGCCGCGATACCCAAGGCACAGAACGAACTCACGGAAGCCGCTGTGGGCATAAATCTTCATGATGTGCCACAGAATCGGGCGACCGCCAATTTCGACCATCGGCTTCGGGCGGAACTCTGTTTCCTCGCGTAAACGAGTGCCCAATCCGCCACAAAGGATCACGACTTTCATGCCGTTTCTCCGGAATTCATACGTCCTTGAATCATTGCTTCTTTTCCAGCGCTAATTTCATCTGTTGGTCCGAATCCCCGCAGCTAAACGCGCGCGCATAATCGTTTGCCAGTATTGGCGTTCGGGTCCACACCCAACTATCGTGCTGCTTCCAGACCGGGTCGGTGTCATCGACGAGCATGGCGCTGATGCCGTACTCTCGGCAGAGGTCGTCGACGCTCGCGCTCCTAGCCAGCGTGGGTTTTTCGAATAACGGTACTAAGGCATCCATTCGGCTCTTGCATTGTGAAACATCGCCGCCAAAAACCGCGCCGCATAACGGAAGACCGACCGCTGTCTGACGCGCCATATAAAGCCCATGCGGCACAAATGTAACTCCGTCGGGGTTATATTGCACAATCGCCCGTTGCGGCAAATCAGCTGACAGGCGGTCGTAAACAGACCGCAAGGCATAAGTGCGTTCGCCGAGTTGGTGATCGGGCGGCATCCAAAATTTGTTTTCAGGAAGAGGTACTATCTTGCCTGCGTCCAGAAGAATTGGATAAATGCGCAACATGGTTAGCTGGTAAACAGTTCCGGCGACTCCCAAAACTAGTAGCGCTGCCGTGAATCGAACGGCCGTCGTGTTCAAAGTCATGCGACTCTGGCTGCCCAACCAATCGTCGATTGCACAGGCAGCCCAAAGCAACAACACAAATTGAGCGATCAGAAAACACCGCCACGCGAGATCATTAGACTGAAGCGAAGTAGAGCGCACGAAACTCCCGATTAAAAAAGTGATGGCTACCATCATCCAAGCCGTCGCCTCATCCCGCGTCACAGCCATCGAGCCTTTGCGAATGGCCCGCCAGCGAGCGATAGCGATGGCAGCAAAGAACCCCAGTTCCAGAAAATAATTAAGAGGAAGGAACGGAACACTTACTAAGCCCAGGATCGGACCCCGAACGTTGAAGAGTAAAGACACGATCACAGAGCCCAGTGGAAACGGTCGAATCCAAACCGCAAAGAAGCGGCCATCACCGCTGGCGCCATCGATAGCGGGTCCTAACAACGAGCGCAGGAAAGGTAATCCCAGGAACACTGCTATGGTACCCGCAGCAAATAAATACGCAACATCGTCCCACCAGCGCCGGAGCGCGGCATAGGGCAGCCACAATGCAATAAAAACCGCGAAAGTGAACGACACGAGAACTGATAGACCAGCCGCGCTGGCAAAAGAAACTCCTGCAAGCAAAAGCGAGGTTGTACGCTGAAACTTAGTCGAGACTGGCTGGCGTAACAACAGAAAACCAGTAATGCATGCGACCAGGCTCATCACATGGTGCGGACACCACAGCAATACGTCTAGCCATGATGTGATCTGCTCGTTCCAGGTTTCCATGTCGGGATAAACTTTGTGGAACCCAAAAAACAATAAGATCGTCGGAAGAATATCGAGACCGGTCACCAGCAAAAGGCCGCAACCGATCAACACCTTGCGTCCAAAGCGTTCGCGGACTTGTAGAAAAAATTTGAGGGAGATCGCAATGAGAGACATCAAAGCGATGCCAGCCCAAACTGTACCTCCGAACATAGCTTGGCGTGACCCGATACTTCCCACGCGCGGAACCAGGCTGCAAATCAGCATCCAGAAATAGTGGTAGCGAAGGAGGACCGGTGGAACACTCGCGAAGAAAGGATTGGCCGGCGGAATCCCTCTCGATGCTGAAGCGGTTAATGCAACCCGCAAAGAGTAGTCATATGCCGGAACACTGAAGTAGACGCGATCTCCGAATTGAATATCCGCCAAGATGGTGATTGCCACCAGCGCCCAACCGATTGCGAAAGCCCCGCCCCACCAAGCCCAGCGTGGCACACGCCATGCCTTATTCAATGGCCCCGGAAATAGCTTTCTTCGAATGATTAAAGCAAAGGCCAGCCAGGTCCCTCCGAAACAAATCCACAAGAGACTTCGATACCGACCGATGAAGAAGACCAGGATCGGCAGAATAGAAATTGCAAGCGGAGTGCTCAGCAGGCTTTGAATCAGAAATCGCTGCTGCCGAAAACTGAAGGCATTTGACAGCCAGCCAATTACATATCCGGGGACGAAGAGGATAAGCGTGAGAAGCAGAGATGCTTCGACGCTGCCCACTATGTCGATCAATGTGAAGTTTTGCAACACTGAATCAAGGTACCTACACCGAAAACCGACACAGGGTTAACTCCTGAGCGATGCGACGTTACCGGTCAGGAAAGCTGCTGCAATCGTGCCGGCTCCGCGTATGCCCGCTCTCTGTTTGGCTTCGGCTTGTTCTCTTCCTTTTCCTCGTGATACTCAGGCTCGGTGTTTACCGCCCACAGATCGTATTCGGCACCGCAAATATTGCGGGCGGCGTAGAGGGCGGTGATCATCGAGTGGTCCTGATTGTTGTACTTGTGCATGCCATTGCGTCCGACCAGTTGCAGGTTGCGCATGTTCTCGCTTAAGTATTGGCGGATCGCGTCAACCTGCGCGCTCCAATCCTCGTCGTACATCGGATACGCCTTCTGCATGCGGACTACGGTGCCATCTTCAATTTCTTCGGGCTTGACCAGGCCGAGCTCGGCGATTTCGCGCCGCGCCATCTCCAGCAGCTTGTCGTCAGGGCTGGACCAAAGTTCATCGTTTTCGAAAACGAAATATTCCATGCCGAGACAGGTTTTATTTGAATCGGGCACCATGGCGGGCGACCAATTCTTGAAATTCTGAATTCGTCCGACCTTCACACCCGGCTCGTGCACGTAAATCCAGTTGTCGGGAGCGACTTCTTTTCGATTAACGACCAGACTGATGATCAGGAAATCGCGATAACGCAGTCTATTCGCGGCATCAAGAATTCTCTGCGGCGGCGCGGGATCGAGCGCGTTGACAAGATCGCGAATGGGCATGGAGCTGATGAAATCTGTCCCCGCAAATTGGTCTGTTCCCTGGGGGCCTGCAGTGACGAGGCGCGTGACTCTATCGTCCTGGTGGCAGATGCGAACGACAGGACGCTGCATGAGCACCGGATATCCACTGGCATTGAGTTGATCGGTGAGCGTCTCCCACATCTGCCCGGGACCACGCTCCGGGTACTGAAATTTGTCGATGAGCGTTTTCACGTTGCTCTTCTTGCTGGGAAGGAGCGCGTTGCGGACCGCGGTCAGGAGAGACAATCCTTTAATACGTTGCGCCGCCCACTCGGCGCGAATGGTGGTACAGGGAACGCCCCAAACTTTTTCGGTGTAAGTTTTAAAGAAGATCTCGTAAAGGCGCCGGCCGAACCGGTTGCAGACCCACTCTTCGAGATTTTCTTCTTTGGGCGTGGGCATCAGCTTGGCCTTGGCGTAGCTGCCCAGAATCCTCAAGCTTTCGAAGAGGCCGAGTCCAAATAGCGCATTCTTCGCCACCAAGGGATACATGAAGAATTTCTTTTTGTAATAAATGCGGGAAAGACGGGGGCGATCGAGGAACTTACCGCCCAACACGTCGTTCCAGATCTGGTTGACCTCATCCCACTTGGTGAAGAACCGGTGTCCGCCAATATCGAAAAGGTATCCTTTGTAATTGACGGTCCGGGCAATGCCCCCTACCTGATTGTCAGCCTCGAGCACGGTGGCGGGGACGCCATGCTTGGAGAGCTCTAGAGCTGCGGTCAGACCTGCCGGTCCCCCGCCGATAATCACAACCTTCTTATTGCTGATTGAGCGCGAATTCAAGATTCACTCCCCAGAGATCCTATGCTAGCCGGTAATTACAGACAGGTAGAGCCTACCTCTCCCCTAGAGCGTTCTTGCAGCCGGAATGCCATTTGGGGAAGGCAGTCACAGGGGCCTATCTCTAGGCCTGTGTTGTACTTAGAAAATCCAACACCAGACTGCACCCGCAAGCTGTAAACGACCAGAGAACGCTGTTCCCAATTGTATCCACTAAAGGATAAATCTCTTCCCTTCGAAAGTAACCCTTTCATCCTTGACCGCAGAGGGCTTTTTGTGGGGATCGGCCAAATTGGCCGTTTACGGTTTCAAGGCGGTGCTATTTTTGGCAATGACTTGCAGGCCAACACACGGCAGAATAGTTGCTTATCAGCTAATAGAGCTTCGGGCGGTCTTGGCCCACTATCCATGTTCTTAGCCATTGAACTTTGCCTGACCGTCGTATGTGCGGCGCTGGCCTACATTCGCCCGAAAACAGGTGATGGGTGGCTGACGCCGATTGAACGGCGATTCACTGCCTTTGCCAATCGGCAAGCCTTGGCAGTGATCACGATTGGATTGCTGGCGCTGGGAATCCGCGCGGCTCTCTTACCGATCCTCCCCGTACCCCAACCCGAAGTCCACGACGAATATAGTTATCTTCTGCTGGGGGACACTTTTTCGCATGGCCGACTGGCGAACCCAACCCATCCGATGTGGGAACACTTCGAAACTTTCCACGTGAACTGGCACCCCACGTATTCGTCGATGTACTACCCGGCGCAGGGGCTTTTTCTTGCTTTTGGGCAGAGGGTGATGGGACATCCGTTCTGGGGCGTTTGGTTGAGTTCTGGCCTGATGTGCGCTGCGATCTGCTGGGCTTTGCAAGGATGGATGCCTCCTCCCTGGGCATTGTTGGGAGCAGTGCTGGCCGTCATTCGACTCGCAACCTTCAGCTATTGGTCGGACAGCTACTGGGGAGGAAGTGTCACCGCAATCGGCGGAGCGCTGGTGCTGGGGGCGTTTCCCAGGATTAAGCAAGATCGACGCGTTCGCGATGCTGTGCTAATGGCGCTTGGCATGGCATTGCTTGCGAGTACGCGTCCATTCGAAGGCCTATTCTTCAGCATCCCGCTTTTGGTGGCGCTCGCCTGGTGGGGCTTGCGATCCGAATCGCCATCGGCAACGGACGGTTCCTCTTCGAGAAAGAGATTTTTGACACGTACTGCTCTGCCTGCGGGACTGGTGATGCTGCTGGCTTTCGCCGCCCTGGGGTATTATTTCTGGCGCGTAACCGGGAGCCCATTCACAACGCCCTATCAATTGAACATGCGCACCTATGGGCTGGTTTACTTTCCGTGGCAGAAGATCGGTATCGTGCCCGAGTTCCATCATCCCTTCATGCGCATGCTCTATCGGGGAGGCGCAGTGGTCGGGATGTATAACTTTGCGCGGCAGCACCCCATCGAACTGCAACTTGGCAAAGCACTTGTGATCTGGTTGTTTTATTTTGGTCCGATCCTCAGTTTGCCGTGGCTGGTGTGGCTTTTCACTCGCCCCCAGGGGCAGCTAAAGAAAACGATCAGTCCGAACCTTCGATTCCTGCTGGTAACCTGTCTGGTGACATGCGGTGCCTCTGCGCTGACCATCTACGTAGGCCAGCCTCACTATGCCGCTCCGCTGACTGCGACGTTTTATGCGGCAACTCTGCTGGTGATGCGCGATCTTTATAATTGGCAATCTGAAGGAGAACGGTCAGGCCTGTTCTTGGTACGTGCAGTTCCACTCGTTTGCGGGGTATTGTTGCTGCTTCGTATTGCTGCGCCCGCCATTCACATCGAACCAAAACCGAGCTGGACTCGTACGTGGTGCTCTCAAGATGCGCAAAATCTGGCAAGAGCAAGAATTCTCAGCCAGCTTGAACAAACGCCCGGCGACCATCTGGTGATTGTGCGCTATCGCCCCGAGCACGATTTCATTCTTGACGAGTGGGTTTTTAACAACGCCGATATTGACGGATCCAAAGTTCTTTGGGCACGCGACATGGGGGCACAGAATGCGGAGCTCGTCGAATATTTTCGCGGACGTACAGTTTGGCTCATAGAGCCGGATAATCATCCCGCCAGGTTAACTCCATATGCCGAATAGCGGTGCACTGGATGCTTCCCCGCTCTTCCGACCAGGTTTCAACGACGGCGCACTAGGGCTGCTCGCCGCCGCAATTTTGCTGGTCGGCGCAGTTGTGTGGTCGTATCAAACGTCGAGGGTTGAGAAAACGGACTTCGCTCTCACGTACATGGGCGGAGTACTGGTTCACGAGGGCTTGGGAGCACGGCTTTACGACATAGAATTGCAGAAGGAAACGCTGCACCGTCTTTTTCAGCATCCTAATCCCCTATTTTTTGAGCACCCGCCGTTTGAAGCGCTGTTGTTTTCGCCACTGGCTGCCTTTTCCTTTCGTACCGCTTATCTGATTTGGGGACTGCTGAATGCGGTGGTGTGGCTGCTGCTTATCTATTTTCTTCGACCCCACCTACCGTGGCCGCGTGAAGTTCTCGGGTATGTCTGCCTGTGGTTGCTGTTTGCTCCTTTGGGAGTAGCTTTGTATCAGGGTCAATCTTCGATAATTCTGCTGGCACTCTTTTCTATCGCATTTGTGCAGCTTAGAAAGAAACGAGAGCTTGCTGCGGGCTTAGTGTTGGGTTTTGGGCTTTTCAAATTTCAGTTCGTTCTGCCATTTGCGCTGATCTTTCTGCTTCGAAAGAAATGGCGATTCCTGATCGGATTCGTTATCTCTTCATGCGTGTTAGGTACACTGTCGATTGCTGCGGCCGGTTTTCAAGGCGTCGCGGAATATTTTCGGTTCGTATTGACGGTAATTAAGAACCCGCATAATGCGTCCTATGGATCGGCGGTTGACATGCCCACAATCCATGGCCTTCTGTACGCTGTGGTAGGTGAAAGGGTTGGCCACATGGGACTCAGTGTTGCCTCTACCTTGCTATCTATTCTGTTGCTGACTTGGGTATCGCGACGGTGGCCATCAGAAAGACCCGACGCATCCTCAGATCTGATATTTGGAGCTGCAATAGCAGCCTCATTGGCCGCGAGCGCCCATATGTTCATGCACGACTTCAGTCCGTTGATTCTGGCGATGTTCCTGACAGCCGCGAACATCCGGCAAGAAATTACTGAGCCGCGGGTTGCGATGGCAATCGTGTTGGGGGTGTTTTGGACACTTCCCATCTACTTTGCACTGGTCGCATGGCATTTTCTGTATTTGATGTGCCCGGTTCTTCTGCTGTTCGTGTATTTGGCTATCCGTATGGCGAAACATGCGAGCCGGTTGCCAGTAAACGCGGTAGAGTACGCCGGAGCATGAACATTTCTGTCACGACAAAGGAGCGCGAGCCCACTGAGCTCAGGCAGGTCGGCACTTCCGGGCATTCCCGCGCGCCCGGCCGTTGGGAGTGGATCATTCCATGGGCGGTTTTCTTCTGTTGCCTGGCGTATCTTTGTATTCCCCTCCGTTACTCCACACTCGAGCCCGATGAAGGCATTGTCCTGCAGGGGGCTGAACGAGTGCTTCACGGACAGGTGCCTTACCGCGACTTCTTCACGTTTTACACTCCGGGATCGTTTTATTTTCTGGCGCTTTGGTTGCGAATTTTTGGCGATTCCTTCGCAGTCGCGCGCGCGAGTATCGCTCTTGTGGGCGCCATCTGTTCCGTGTTGACCTATCTGCTGGCTAGGCGGGTCTGCACCGTGGGGATGTCCGTGTTCGCTGCGGTTCTGGCGACTATCGCCGGCACTGGCTTTCGCTTTCTTGTGCTGCACAACTGGTACAGCACCCTTCTCTCGTGCCTTGCTCTGTATACGGCTCTGTGTTTCCTGGAAAATGGCAAGGCACTCTGGGCCTTCGTCTGCGCGTGGTGCGCTTCTTTAACCTTTTTGTTCGAGCAATCCAAGGGAGCCGGGGTTTGCCTGGGTCTCGCACTCGGCGTCGTGATTTTGCATTTCAGCGGTCGAATGCCGCGGCTGAAAAAGGCGCACTTTAACGCAATCGCGTTAGGATTCGCGGGACCACTGCTTCTGACGTTCGCGTATTTTTCCGCGCACCACGCCACTGGGATCATGGTCCGGAGCTGGATTTGGCCGTTGAATCACTACACGCAAGCCAACCACGTCCCCTATGGATTTCAGAACTGGACCGACGATGCGCGGGCCACAATTTTTCACAGCGGTCCTTTATGGACGCGCGCTGTGAAGGTTTTGGCCATCTCCCCCAATCTCGTTATCCCGGCCCTGCCGCTTATCGCGCTAGGGCTGTTGCTGTACTTGGTTACGCGAGTATGGCGGGGCAAAACCCTGTCCCCCAGCGCGGAATACTACATTTTGGTTTGCTCAACCCTGTCTGGATTTCTGGCTTCAGTCGTGATCACTCGAGCCGACATCCTCCATTTCATATACTTAGCGCCATTTCTTTATGTGGTGCTCGCATGGATTCTCGGAAGCCCCGACTTTGGCAGTCACTGGCTCCGCGTTCTGCGCCCTTACCTGAGCCTGTATGTGACAATCGCGTTTGGTCTACTGGGCACGGCGATCCTGCTGCAGGCGACTGGGGCCCGAAATCGGATTGAAACCCGACGTGGGGTGATTACTACCGGGGGGAAAGACTCTGTCCTCGAATACGTACAAGGCCATGTGGAGGCAGAAAGCCACTTCCTGGTATACCCTTATCTCCCGCTCTACAACTACTTGACCGCGACCCGCAGCCCTTCAGGTTACGATTACTTCCAGCCTGGGATGAACACCCGAGAGCAAGCTCTGCAGATCGTCGCGTCGCTGGAATCGCAACCCGCAAAAGCCGTTCTCTTTGAGCCCTGGTTCGCGGAAAAGATCGCGAACTCCTGGCCTGGAACCCTGCTCAACGCGATCGCAAACGATCCTGTGGGCGACTATATTTCGCGAAACTATCGGGTATGCCAGCTCTTGAATTCGCCTGATGGATGGCGTTTCCAATTTATGGTGCGCAAGGAAGACGACTGCCCGCGATGGGAGGAGTGATCAAACGGACATTCAGACACAGGCAAGATCGAGGTGGCTTCCCCTATCAAGTGCCAAACGCAAGTCCTTGTTTGTGGCTATCGCGCTGCTGTTCGTCGTGAGGGTTTATTTCGCCTACCGGCGCGCGTCCTTACCTTTTGAGATTGATTATGAGGAAGGCAATGTTCTCGACGCAGCCCTGCGGATGCTGCGGCACCAGACGCCTTATTCGCCTCCGGGCAGCTTCCCGTACGCTGTGCATCCTTATGGTCCAATAGGATACCTGCTTACGTTGGTGGGCATACGAGTGTTCGGAGTGTCTCTTTTTGGACCGCGGATTCTCGTGCTTATAGGTGGCGTGCTGATCGCGGTACTGGTAGCGGCACTGATACGCCATTATGCAGAAGAAGCCCATATTGGGTGGCTGTTTGGGTTTCTTTTTCTGTGCTCCCCCATTATGTGGAATTGGTATCCATTGGTACGTGTGGACTTGTGGGCAATTCTCCTAAGCCTCTCTGGAATTTACATTTTTGTCGCTTTTCCTGGCTGGCGGACAATCTCTAGCATTTTTTTCGTAGCGGCAATCTTGACGAAACCGACCGCAATGGCGGCTCCTTTGGCCTGCACCTTGGAGCTTGCGATCGAAGGAAGATGGCGTCAATTATGCACATATCTCCTGCTCCTGGTGAGTTTATTAGGAATCTGCACATTGTGGCTTGGGCCGAACTTCTGGTTTGCCATGGTAAGCACGCATCCAGACCTGTACAGCTTCAGCCGAGCGGCACGGCTATATTGGACCGCATTCCAAGCCGTGTTAGTACCAATGGTGATCGTTTTGTTGGCCTTGTTTTCTGAATTTCGTTGGAATCCGAATTCTCGCCTGATTTGGGTTTACGCCGCGGCTGTGAGCCTGTTTTCGCTGACATCCGGAAAACTTGGTTCGGAAACCAACCACTTTCTGGAGTGGACGGCAATGGTTTGCATTGTCGCCGGCATGGCGCTGTCACACTTATTCAAAACTCGGAACCTATTAGCTTCGCCGCTCCTGGCTGGCAGCGCGTTGTTGGCAGGACTCTTCTCATTTCTGCCGCAACAGGTGTTAGCTCCAGGAAACACTCAGAGCGAGTGCGTGGAAGCGTATCAGTTCATCAAATCCTTTCCGGGAGATCGCATACTTTCCGAAGATTTGTCCGCGCTGATTCTGGCCGGCAAGCCGGTCCTGGTCGGTAATCCATTTGTCGTTACTCAACTCGGTCAGCGGGTACAGTGGTCGCATGGTACGCCCACCGAGATGGTCAAAAGGAGAGAATTTGACTTAATCGCGTTGGGCGGCGAAGTTCGGGATTTTGATCCGCAGTCCGGCAGATGGTCACCCTTGCTGATGCAGGAAATTGACAGAGAATATCAGCTTCAGCGCCGTTTTTTATGTCACCCGAATTTAGGGGCGGTTTACGTTCCGCAACGAGACACTAGCACTCACCGGGCAGCGAAGGTTCCATAAAAATGTTCCATAAAAGGGGAATCCACGTTAGATAAGCGATCACCCTGGCATCCATTGAAGGTTCGGAAATAGAGAGTAATCCGCTTGCTGCATGAACGCTGCTGTGTTCTGAACGGAAAAATCGCCAACTTATTGCCGTATTACTGAGTTTCCAAGCAGCGAGGCAGCACTGCCTAAACTGTTGATTACGAGCAGACGACGAGCCCAGAAGGCGAGCAGAAGCGGGGAGCGCCATCAGTCCTAAGATCGCCTCCGTGGAATCCCAACCTGCAAGAGCCCTTCTCTTTGAGCCCTGGTTCGCGGAAAAGAGCGCAAACTCGTGGCCCGGAACCCCGCTCAACTCAATTGTAGGCGATCCTGTGGGCGACCGTATTTCGCAAAACTACCGAGTGAGCCAGCTCTTGAACTCGGCCCTTCGATAAAAGCCCATGAATGAGGTGCTTGGAGATTTGGGATCAAGGTCGAGGACTGATCAAGTTGGTCTACTCAAACTTCGGCTAGGACCGCGAAACCTGACCCATTACTCATTGGATAACATCCAGCCCTGCCTCTATGTAAACAGACGTATTCAGCTCAGCCCCTGAAGAACTCCAAAAAGTTTCCACTGGGAAAATATCTACCCTGGATCCACTGGACTAGGGCTTGGAGTAGACCGTTCAAACACGGAAAATCAGCTCGATTAAGCCTTTGTTTTCAACGACCAATTACGGCTCTCCGCCGCCGGGGCATTTGGATACTTTGGCCACTCACCTGCCATAAGTAAGTACAGCGTGACCCATCGCGCCCCCCAAAAGCGTTGGGATTCAAGCACAAACATTCTGAGGAGACTATAAATGAAGACTTTTGTTTTGAATTCTCTAGCTCGCCTTCACAAAGACGAGGCTGGACAGGGCTTGGTGGAGTATCTCTTGATTCTGGCACTGGTAGCCTTTGCTTGCACTGCCGGAATGAAGGTGCTTGCAGGTGGCCTGAATACCGCGTTCAGTGAAATCGGCAGCTTGGTCAACGCTTACATTACATAACCCAAGCTGTTGTAGTTGCTCGAGTTTTACTCCGCGGGGAACCACAGCCAGTCCTTTGGCGCGCTTGTGGTGCCCAGTCGGCCAGTACAAAAACCACGGGAGGAGAGCACATGCTTATGAAAATGCAGCATTTGTTCAGTCTGCTGCACGAGAACGAAGAAGGACAAGGCTTGGTTGAATATCTCTTGATCCTAGCCTTGGTCGCTTTCGCGTGCACAGCCGGGATGAACGTACTCGCTTCGGGTCTGAACGTAGCCTTCAGCGAGATCGGCAGCCTGGTAAATGCATATATCACCTAGAACCGGAACAGTTCTGCTCGCCTCCGTCCAGCCTGGTTGTAGGCGAGCAGGACATCCACGATTTGCATGGAATTTTGTGAGTATATTACCCAATACTATCGGTTTCAGCTGGTATTCCTTAACATCTGGCTAATTCATTGCTAATGCACTCTTTCGACTCAAGGGGCAGTTGCTGCGCTTTGTGCGCCTGAATATTCGTGTGGAGGTGATTTACGGGTCTGCAGAGATTGATTACCGCTTTCCTGGTTGCGGCCGTTCTTGCCGGCGGCATCACGTTTCTTTTCTACCGGCGAATGAGCTTCAACCTACAGCAGCGTAAGTCGATACAAGTTGTCGTTGCTGCCACCGACCTTTCGGTTGGCGTCACCTTGGCGCCAAAGGACGTGACATATCTGGATTGGTACAGCGATGCATTGCCGAGCGGCGCGTTTACCAAAACCGATGCTGTCGTCGGACATCCACTGCTCTACCCAATGGCGGCAAGAGAGCCCATTTTGCAACAGGATCTCGGGGTAGAAGGTGCAGGTATTGGCCTCGCGGGGAAAATACCCGAAGGCATGCGTGCGGTCGCCATTCGATCGAATGAGATCATCGGCGTGGCGGGATTCTTATACCCCGGGTCGCGAGTGGACTTGCTGATGACCTTCACTCCTCCGGGCGGAAACATGCCGGTCACTGAAACTGTGCTTCAAAATGTCGAGGTACTGACCGCTGGCCAAACCATTCAACCGGATCCCCAAGGCAGACCACAGACAGTAAATGTCGTAACCCTGCTGCTTGATCCGGTGAACTCGCAGAAACTTCAGCTGGCAAGTTCGTCGGGGGGAATTCAATTTGTGTTGCGTAGCGGTGTGGACCAAAAGAGCGCGGAAGTACGGCCCACGCGACTTGATGAACTGCTCGTCGGCCAGAAGATCGCACCGGCCGTTGTTGCCGCTCCAGGCGTGAGGCATGCTGCTCCTCGCAGAGAGACGTCGCAACCGAAGATTTTCATGTTGGAAGTAATCCAGGGGACGCAGCGTTCGGTACAGAAATTCTAGAAACGGGGACTCTGTAAAAGATGAGGACTTTCGCGTGGGGCGGAATTAAGGAATTGGGTCTTGTCCTGGTTTTTGCATTGCTGGCGGGGCTTCCGGCGATCGCTCAGTCCGAAGGACAGGCACTGCACGTTTTTGTTGGAAAATCAGTGGTCATTAACCTCCAATCGCCGGTGACGAGAATCCTTTCGAGCAATCCCGCGGTGATTGAGACGTTGGCCACTTCTCCAACTCAGATTGTTATCGAAGGTAAAGCTGCAGGTTCCAGCAGTCTGATCCTTTGGGATACAGGCGGCCACTCACAAATGCTGGACGTAACCGTGGACGTAAACATCGCGCTGCTCCGAACTACAATTGAGCAGACCTACCCGGGGCAACAGGTCAACATTCAGTCGGATGGCGCTCATTTGGTTCTGACAGGTACGGTTCCGGACCCTAAGATGTCAGAGGATTTAGGCAGGATGGCCTCGGCCTATTCCGGTGGAGTGGTCAACTCCCTGACCGTTTCGCCCCAGCATGAACAGCAAGTGCTGCTTGAGGTTAAGTTCGCCGAGGTAGATCGGACAAAGTTGCAGCAATTTGGAATTAATCTATTTAGCACCGGCGCTGCTAACACCGTTGGTTCGGTGAGCACGCAACAGATATCTCCTCCTCTGTTGACGACGACCACCGGGGGTGGGTCGACGGCCACTGGAGCCATAAACGTCAACAATCCTCTAAACATTTTCGCGTTCCGGCCGGACATTAACCTAGGCGTCACCATCAGCGACCTCGAGAACAAGTCGATATTGCAGATACTGGCCGAACCCAACCTGTTGGCACTAAGCGGCCAAAAGGCAAGCTTTCTGGCTGGCGGCGAGTTTCCCGTCCCCATCGTCCAGGGTGGCCAGTCATTTGGGGTCGTGACCATTCAATTTCGTCAATTTGGTGTGAAACTGGACTTCACAGCCTATGTCGGCAAAGACAAAGTTATTCGCATGCACATTGTTCCCGAGGTCAGTACACTCGATTTCGCTAACGCTGCGGTGATCTCTGGATTTACCGTTCCTGCTCTTTCTACAAGACGCGCGGAAACCGAAGTCGAGCTGAAAGACGGCCAGTCATTTGGTATTGCGGGACTGCTGGACAATCGCGCGACTGTCCAACTGAGCAAGATCCCGGGAATTGGCGACATACCAATACTGGGGAATTTTTTCCGTTCCCGCATCATTAACCGAAGTAACACTGAATTGCTGGTGCTGGTTACGCCGCGCGTTGTCGATCCGGCGCAACTGAACACGCCGCCACCGATTCCGCCGGTAAACCCAATTAAATTTTTGGACAGTCCCGGTTTTGATAAGACGCTTCCTATGAAGTCTTCCGGGCCCAATGTGGGTAACACTGAAAAGCAGCAAATTCCGAGTCCGAAATGAATCCAATGTCCATTCGAGACACGATGAACAGTTCCCCGCGCGAGAGTTTCTCGACAAGCGAACCCCTCTCTGTGGTGGGCGTCTGTCTGGACGAAGATACCTGGACGGTGTTGAAAGTGTTCGCCGAATCGGCGCCGCTGATCCGCCTACGCTCTCACATTTCAGAATACCGTGTTCAGGAGACGGATTCAGCCTCGGATTGGTTAGGGGCACCGTCTCCTGACATTTGCATTATTGACTTCGACCGGGATCGGCGGAAGGCAGCTATGGCTGCCGAGAACATTCATAGCGCTGCACCCGATACTGCCATGTTTGCGGTTTCTTCGGATTCCCAACCGGACTTGATCATTCAGGCCATGCGTAGCGGCTGCAGCGAATACCTTCTTAAACCGATGGGGCGCGAACAGTTGCTGAACGCAGTAGCGCGTGTCGGTGGTCGCAGGCGGGAGAGGCTTCAGCCCTTCAAGGCGCAAGTGCTGGCGTTTATGGGAGCCAAGGGCGGATGTGGCGTCACCAGTCTGGTTACCCAACTCGGCGCCCTGCTAGCCAACTCTTTGTCAAAAAAGACATTGATCGTCGACATGCACCCTGATTTTGGGGATGCGGCTTTGTACTTGGGTCTCACCAAATATAAGTATCATTTCTTCGAACTAATGGAGAACAATGACCGGCTCGATGCTGAGCTGCTGCATAGCTTCCTGGCGCGTCACTCCAGCGGGTTGGAACTGATTCCGGCGCCCGAGGGGAATGACACTACTCGACGGATTCTTCCCGGCGCCGTCTCGCAGACGTTTGATTTCTTGCGGATGCGATACGACTACATTCTGGTGGACATGGCACCGGGTTTGAGCGACGAAAACCTGGAGATGATCCGCCACTGCGACCAGCTCCAGGTAATCACCGTGGCCGAGGTTTCGGCGCTGCGGAACGTGGTTCGTCACTGTGATTATTTGACCCGAAAAGAAATTCCACGGGAGCGCTTCCGCGTGATTTTGAATCGACACCAGAAGAGGTCGTTGATCAGCGACAGTGAGATCGAAAAGACCATAGGCCAGAAAATCTTCTGGAAAGTTCCAAATCAATACGCCCACGTGGTCAAAGCCATCAATGGTGGCGATCCAATTGCATTGCTTTCTAGTTCAGAGGTCACTAAGAACTTGCGGGATCTGGCCTCCACCCTGGGCGCCAAAGCAGCTGGTGGAGAGAAGAAGAAAGAAAGCTCGGGAATACTCGGTTTATTTGGAAGACAGTAAGGGGGAAGTATGGGGGAGTTAAGTTCGACTTCAGCTCAGGTAGGAATGCTCGGCACCGCCGCAGCTGTCGACGGGAAGCGTACCGGCCTGAGCTTTAAGGAATACCAGGAGCTGAAGTCTTCGGTTCATCGCGACCTTATCAGCCGCGTGGACCTGCAGCGGGTCGCGACCCAGAGGGATGAATACACCCGCGGGCAAGTACTCGCGGTGATTCAGGATCTGGTCTCAAACCTGAAGACACCACTGAGCGGGCGCGAGCGGGAACGACTCTCACTTGAGGTACTGGACGAGGTTTTTGGCCTCGGTCCGTTGGAACCTCTGCTTCAGGACCCGACTATCAACGACATTCTCGTCAACGGCGCTAAGCAAGTTTACGTAGAGCGTGCCGGAGTTCTTGAAGAAAGCAACATCATGTTCAAGGACAACTCGCATTTGATGAACATTATCGACAAGATTGTTTCTGCTGTGGGCCGGCGCATCGATGAGTCGTCTCCCATGGTGGATGCGCGTCTGGCGGATGGCTCCCGCGTGAACGTGATTATTCCGCCGTTAGCCATCGACGGCCCGCATCTATCAATTCGTCGTTTCGGTCATGTGCCCATTACCGAAGAGGATTTGCTGAAAAATCAGACCATCACCCAACCGATGCTGGAACTGCTGCGGGGGGCGGTGAAGTCTCGTCTTAACATCATCATTTCTGGCGGCACCGGCGCCGGAAAAACCACGCTGTTGAATGTGCTTTCCGGTTTCATTTCCGAAAGGGAGCGGATTGTGACCATTGAGGACTCCGCCGAGCTACAGATGAAGCAACGACACTGTGTCCGTCTGGAAACTCGCCCGTCCAATATCGAAGGCAAGGGCTCGGTGATGCAGCGTCAGTTGGTAATCAACAGCCTCAGAATGCGTCCCGACCGAATCGTGATCGGCGAGGTTCGCGGCGAAGAAGCGTTGGACATGCTGCAGGCCATGAACACGGGTCATGACGGCTCTCTGACTACTGTACACGCCAACAGTCCCCGTGATGCGTTGGCCCGTATCGAAACTATGGCCATGATGGCGAATTTGAACTTACCTGAGAAGGCGGTACGTCGGCAGATTGCTTCAGCCATTCAGCTTGTGGTTCAGATCTCCCGGTTCAATGACGGTACGCGTCGAGTGACTCACTTGAGCGAGATTACCGGCATGGAAGAGGACATCGTCAGCATGCAGGATGTGTTTGTTTTCGAAAAACAGGGGGTTTCTTCGGAAGGGAAAGTTCTGGGCACGTTCACGGCTACTGGAATTCGGCCGAAATTTGCGGAGCGGCTCAAAGCCTCAGGCATTCCCGTTCCCGCAGCTTGGTTCGATCATTCGTTCACGATTTGATGTGAGGAAACAATAAATGCCGGTTCTTCTCTTTATACTGCTGCTGATTTTCACGTTCGTGATCGCGTTCTTTATGCTACGCCCGACCAAGGCGCAGACCGCGGTGCAGCAGCATTTAGAAGATATCCAGGACAGCCGTGCCGAAGCGACCGGACAGACAATTCTTAAGGAAGAGGGCTACAGCTCAAATGCCGAATTAAGCGAAATCATTAGGCAGATTCCAGGAGCTTTGGGCACGCTCGACCTGATCCGTCAGGCGGGGCAGAGGTGGAAAGTAAGCGCGGTCATGGGTATCTCACTGCTGGCAACTGTGCTCACGACCTGGATCACGTCATTGTTGATGCCGGATTTTTTGGTGCTCTGTGTGCTCGCGGGAGTGGCGGCGGGGGCGATTCCGTACTTGACTCTATGGATCATGCGAGAGCAGCGGTTCCGCAAGTGCGATGCTCTACTGCCGGAAGCGATTGATCTGATGGCGCGCGGTTTGCGTGCCGGCCATGCGCTGAGCGCGGTTTTGGAAATGGTGGGCAATGAGATCGCTGAACCGATTTCCTCCGAGTTTAGGCGCCTGCATGAGGAACATCAGCTTGGGTTGACACTACGTGACGCGACCATGAACTTGGTACGCCGATTGCCACGAGATGACGTGAGATTCTTGGCGACAGCAATTCTTATGCAGAAGGAAACCGGCGGCAATTTAGCGGCGATTCTGGACAAAACCGGGGCAGTGGCTCGAGAGCGCGCCAGATTGCGCGGACAACTTAATATCTATACCGCCCAAGCGCGCGTAACCGGTTGGGTACTCTGTTCAATGCCTTTTATCATGTTCGGCCTCCTGAGCACCTTAAATTGGGAGTTCGAAAAGCTGCTCTTTACCGAAGACTTGGGCCGTGTATTCGTCTATACCGGACTTGGACTGATGTTCCTGGGCGTATTAGTTATTCGCAAGATCATTGATATCAGGGTTTGATTTTATGGTATTCATCATTCTCGGAGCCTGTCTCTTTATCGGTTTTGTCGTGGTTTTTTTCTTCCTGATGCCACATACATCGGCGGCAGGAGCACTGTTGCAAGAGGCAGTGAGACCGGTGCGTGGGCAGGCCGAATTACCTGCCTGGCGAACCGCTCTGGATGTAGAGTTCCTAGCCAAGCCATTCACGGTTATCCGCAGCTTGTTCAGGCCCGAGCCAGACCCGCAACTCGTCCGGCGACTGATGCTGGCTGGATATCGGAACCAGGCAAGCGCCGATATCTTCTTAGGAGCGCGGCTTGCTATCCCTGCCGCGCTGGGGATATTGATTGCTGTCTTCGTTCAAGACAACACCATCTTGTACTTTTTCTTGGCCGTTGGAATAGGGTTTTTTGCACCCGATTTTTGGCTGTCATGGGCCATCAACCGTCGTCGCGAGAAGATCAAACTGAGTCTGCCCGATGGTCTGGATTTTCTTGCGATTTGCCTCGAAGCCGGCCTTGGTCTTGATCAAGCCGTCCTCCGTCTGAGTCAAGAATTGGGAGTAAGTCATCCCGACCTGTCCGAAGAACTGCTGCAGATCAATTTCGAGCAACGCGCCGGCGTGCCTAGAATTACCGCCTGGAAGTCGTTTTCTGACCGGGTGGATCTCGAAAGTGTCCGTTCATTCGTTGCCATGCTGATCCAGACGGACCGTTTCGGCACTCCTATTTCGAAATCGCTAGGGAGTTTCTCAGATGCGTTGCGTACGGCTCGGCGGCAGAAAGCGGAAGAGTTGGCGGCCAAGACGACCATCAAGCTGCTGTTTCCGTTGGCGCTGTTCATTGCACCGTCTATGGGGATCGTGTTATTGGGGCCCGCGGCACTGTCTATCGTGAAGGGCTTTAAGCAACTGATACACTAGAGTTTTTTTGTACGTTTGGCAGTTCAAATCAATGAGAGGTGAGGCATGGACAACGTTACTTTGATTCGCGTGGTGTCTGGAGTTCTGGCAGTGGTGGTGTTTTTCACCCTGGTCTACAGAATGAAGAAAAAAGCACCCCGCTAAACTGCAGCCTTTAACTTGTTCTGGGAAGGACGCGCATGTTCGGGAAACAACGGGACGTTTTTGTTTACAACACGACGAAAGAGACCTTTCTGGCTTTTCGTGTCAAGGTAGCCGACTCGGTGTATGGCCGGCTAAAGGGCTTGCTAGGAAAGAGGTCTCTGCAGCCGGACGGTGGTGTCTGGATTGTGCCAGCGAATGCAGTCCACACCATCGGCATGCTGTTTACCTTCGACTTGGTGTTGATTGATAAGAACTTCAAGGTCGTAGGACTTCGTGAATTGGTGCGCCCCTTCACAATTACAAAGCCGAACTTCAAAGCCGAAAGTGTGCTGGAACTGCCGGCGCACACGATTTTCCGGAGCCGCACTCAGATCGGCGATCAGCTATTGATCGAACGCTACGAGGCGAGGAAGCCGGCGAAGGCCGGCATCTCTGGAGCGATTGGTCTCGAAGCGCCACCACCGGAGATCGAAACTCCGGCCCCCAGAGGACCAGTCGTACCCATTGCTCCCCAGAGCACCAGCGCGGCTAGCTCTCGCTCGAGCTTTGCGGGAACCAAAACTCGCTAACCCAGTACTCGCGTTGCGGGCGTCATCGCCGATCGAGGCCGCCCGCCTTCTCTTTGCTGTAGCCCCAATTTCTTGCCCGACCCGATCTGGGTTGTCGCAGGGGCGTGCCACTCTGGCGCAAGTGTCAGAGCAAAAACACGGTTGACAGATTGAATCCGCAGCCAACCTGTCCCTGGTTAGGCTAGAACCTACCTCATAAATAGAATCGAGGGGCGTACGAGAGGAACAAGGCGGCTTCGATCACAGTTCTGGCAAGCAGGAAGCTGCCGGTGCGGGGCTGTCAAGTATTCTTTGAGAGTACGCACTTTTCCATTGCATCGTTCTTGCATCCCTAGGAAACCACTCATCGCACATACGGAGCACACGATCCCACAATGTCTCGCATGTGTTCTCAAGAGCAGAAGGGCATTCAACAGATTCGTTTGCGATCACCATAACTCCACCTCAGGGGAAGGGTTCACTGCGAACTGAATTGTGCTACTACGTGAGCGCGTCTGCAATACGGCTGGTTCCCGATTACCGCCGTTCATTGTCCGCTCGTCATCGGTAATTTAGCATCATTTTTAGCCAAGGCTCTCTCGCTCTAACTCACGGTGGCAATAGATGCGCGCCTGCTTGGCTCCCTCCCCGGTGCCAGTGCCAGCAGCACGACCCCGACCACAAACATTACAGCCACGCCTATCACTTCATGGCCGGGGATTACTTTCTTGTACGCCTGTATCGACATTACTGCTCCATGCGCAAAGCTCGAATAAGCCGTAAACGCGATGAGGCTGCGATGCTGCGCCGGGCTTCTGACGGCCAGCAGCAAAAAAATCCCAAGTGTGAAGTAGAGGCTGAGCATCATCGCCAATGCGGGCTCCTGTGCGTAAAACAGCACCAACGGATAAGCCGCAGCTAGAAACAGCAGGCCGAGCAACACTAAAACAACTTTCAGTATCCGTTCGCGAACCATGGTACCTCCTGGTATCGAGCAGCCTGGAAGCATATCAGTTCGGAACTTCCGAGGTATCAAGAGACAGTCTTCCGAGCCCGGCAGGGCGGGCGAAAAGTACAACCACAGTTTGTCAGTTGGCGGTAACAGGCGATTTCGCAACCTTTGCGCTTTCCCTTCGCCTTTTCTGGGGTCGCAAAACCGCCTCTTGATAGCGTGCTTGCGCATACCCGGTTAGTTTACCTGTGGCCCTGCTCTCGTCGGTGCAGATTTCCTGAAGGCGAGCCATGCCAGCAACCCTATGCACGCCAGCACACCGCCAAAAGTCCCTAGAAATAACAGTGTGTGGGCCGACCACATGGTTGTCACGAACCGCCTGCCGAACACAGATGCGAAGTAAGCCAGTACAGTAAAGCGGCACATCCGTCCTGCGCCGAAAGACAGCACAAAAGCGCTGAAGCGATAGCGCGTTACACCAGCACCAATTACGAAGGCGGAAGTCGGAAATGGGGGCGGAAGGAGTGCGGCGAGAAGCAGAGAAAGACCTCCAAAACGATGTAAGACTGCTGTGACTCTGTCGAATACCGCTCCTTTAATACGTCGATGGAGGACTCCAAAACGCGACAGGCGGTAAGCGGCTGAAGCCCCGCAGACCGAGCCTGCCGTGCTGCACATAGCGTAATAAGGCCATAGCTCTGGGTGCCGGGCGGCCAAGACTATGGTGAGCGCGTCAACTGCCCCGAGAGTGGGGAGCACTGAGCTATCGAGGGCGGCAAGAAGAAACACCCCGACTCCACCCAGGTGTCTCAGCATCGAGATAAATGATGTCACTGGTTAGATGATACGACTTGATTAGCCTTCCTTCGGACGTGCTCTCCTTCGAAGAGTTTTTCCCGCCGGGGCATTTGGAATGCCTTGCCTTTGCAAAACGGTACGAGGCGTACCATTGGACATGAGCAGAAATCATCCAGAATGCCCCGACGCAGACGATCCTGATCGGTGGGAACTTCCAAATGTCCTCGCGCGGCAAGCGCCAGATGAGGACGAAGAGGAAGACGAAGGCAACGGCAAGGACGACAATGATCACGACAACGACGACAATGATCACGACAACGACGACAATGATCACGACAACGACGACGACGGCTACTCGGAGTGAGCGTGCCCTTATTCAGTGGGTAAAGGATGAAGCTTGAACATTTCGTCAGGGCCAGTTGACGAGAACAGTGGCTGTTGAAAAACTCGCTTTTCGTCCCAAATGGCCAAAACTTGGGGATAGGAAATGTCTTGCGATCAGAGAAGATCGCTTATAACACATCCTGACGCAATTTTATTTTCGCGAATTTTGCAAGAAAGAGTTTTTCAACATCACAGGCAATTACACTCATCGACTTCAACACACGAGGAGCTAGTTCTCGGCTTCAAGCGCCTCCACATCTTCAAACCGCGTCCAAAACACCTGTGGGTCCGCACTGTCAATGCAACGGTGCAGGAAGCCTGCCTTGTCTATCGTGCCAATGACGACCGTCTGCACTACTCCATCGGAAAACGTGACACGCATTAGCCTGCCCGAGCTTGCGCGAAGCGAATGGATGATTTCCTCGGTGGCCATAGCCATAGGACTGCTGTTGAAAACAGGCGCGAGCGCATATTGGCAATCGGGCGATTCTCGGAAAAGCCCTACACGAGATTCGTGTGTTTTTTCGGTGGCTGAATCCCCACGAGGTCGAGTTGCGTTTCGCAGATCAGCGATGCACTGCTCAAATCTGAGCAAAGCGAGTTCACGAGCTTCGGTGAAGACTTCGTCGTCCTGCTTACTTAATTTGTGGATCCTCTTGGCCGATAAAAAATGAGGGAGTTGCATGGCGTCATTTCGCCGGGAATGATGCCACACATCTGTCTGAAAAATCACGCAAAACCATTTGTTCCAAAACCAAAGTAACCCAGAACGGCAAATCGAAAACGCCAGTGGACAAAGTGTAATGAGTGATATCGGGATTTATCGTCAACTACGGTTGAGAAGCCTGTTTCTTCCGGTATTGAAGAATGGTGCCCGTGACCATGAAGATCCAGAATGGCAGACTCGCGAGTCGAAAAATATCGCCCCATGCCCCACGCAGCACCAGCCCCAGAGGAACGCAGGCAATTGGTGCAATGTAAATGATTTTTCGCCACGATGGCGTAACTCGTGGCGTGCTGGTAATACGGGCCAACAAGTACCATTGCAATGCCACGACACCCGCGAAGATCGGGATGAATATCAAAATCCGCGTGCTTGGAAGTAGCCGCCCGGGCACAGGTTTCAATAAATGATCGTGAGCATTGCCGGGGATAACTAAGACTCCCGAAATGAGAACAGCTGGAAGGTTAGCAGGAAGCATCGCTGAAATCTGGCGAGGAGGACCAAAATAGCACGGCTCGAAACCCACAGTGTTTGTGGGTGGCCATTTCCCGGCACGAGCGTCTGCTTCGATGCGCTGCCGCTCAACGACATCCCGCATTCTCCATTTGAGCCATCCGGGGAGGTAGAGACAGGACAACAACGTCAAAGCGATGCCTGCGTGAACAACGGGTAACAGCACCCGCGAGTTGGAGAACACGCTTTTCAAGGCTTGCGCTGATCCTATCGAAAATAGACACCGCTGAGTCCAGAACGGACCACTCCAAAGTAATCAATGCGAGGCTCACTACCGTTGTCGAAATCACTACCGTTGTCGAAACCAGGCGATAGCGCAAGCGTGCGCTTTTCGTTCGCCTTTTCCGAAAGAGCAGCTCCGCATTTGCAGAGTCACACACGCAACGGCACATCCCTTGTCCGCCTCATAGAAGGCTGAGCACGGAGATTGTGGCGAGACGTTAGCGACGCTGCTTCTGCCCATTGCCTGCCCAGTGCCTGATTCTTAATTGCTGATGAGTGAGCGCCCGGGTAGGCTTTCTGGTGCTCTTTCCTATTCGAGTTCTCCACCGGAATAGTTTTTCAAAGGACGGAATTGCTTCGTCCTTTTGATATAGTCGAAAAACGCCGCAGAAGCTAATCGGACGTGTCTGCCCCGCTTCGTTAATCTGACAATTTCCCTGAGGCCCATAGAAGTTGGAAAGGCCGCTGGCAAAGTCGTTTCCCCAGCACCGACTCAAGATCACTGCGCGTGAATACCGGATCTTGGAGCTGCTCCTGCAGGGTTGCGAAAACTCCGAGATCGCCGAGAGACTGGGCATAGCCCCGCGTACAGTCAAAGCACATTTCCATCACCTGTACCACAAATGGAACATTGAAGAGAGCGGCGCAAAACGCGTGAAATTGGCGGTGGCAGTCTATAGGGCCAAGCAGAAAGAACTTGCAGATAAAGCAGATTCTGACGCTGCCTAGTATGTCATCGCACCCCGGAAGCCAGATTCGCGGGAAACCCTGCACCGTCATCGAAGGCGATTCTAAAAAGGAATAGCTCCTGCTATCAGGCGATTGCGCTCAAAACCCCGCGTGGAGGCATTTTGAGCGCTATGGCGATGTTACGCCAAGAGCTAGCATTCTTGTTCTGGATCGGCCACTGGCAACTGCAGAGCGCTCGCTACGCAAGTCCGCTTTGCCTGGCAAGTTGTAGCGCTTCGATGGCCGCGCCTCGCGCCCCGGCGGTATCGCCATTCGGCATCACGTGGATCGGAATGGCGGCCTGCTCCCCGCGCTGGGCGGGCATAGCGGCACGGACCTGTTCAATAAACCAATGCTGAAAGTTCTTGCTGGTCTCCAAAGCGCCACCACCGACAATGAATGCGTCGGGGTCGAACGTGTTCACCATTTCATCGAAGAAGAGACCCAGGGCATAGGCCTGTACACGGAAAACCTCTAGGCACAACGGATCGCCCTGGTCCGCCAGACCGCGCACGAGTTTAGCTGCCTGATGCAAATCTAATTTGGCGAGCTCGTGACCGGTATATCGTGGCAGAAAATACGGCAAAATATTTTTCTCGATGGCGGTTAGCGAACACAGCGACTCCAGGTCACCGATGCGTCCGCAATTGCATTCCGGCCTTATTTCGCCAATTCCCGCGATGCTCTGGTACGGAATCAGCACGTGGCCCAATTCTCCGCCGAATCCGTTCTTGCCCTTCACAACATTGCCATCGAGAATGATGCCGCCGCCATTTCCCGTACCGATGACGATTGAAATCGATGTCTGGCGACTGTTGGATCCAAAGATGGCATAGTGCCCCCACAGCGCAGCCGCATTGGCGTCATTCAAATAGCACACCGGCCTGCCGAGTTTTTGTGCCAAGCTCGACCGGATATCGAATCCCGCCCACTGCGGATGGACAAAGTTTGTGGAGCCCCGGGCACTGAGCTGGCCTGCGGCACTGGCTGGGCCAGGCGTGTCGAGCCCCACAGCCACAACGTCCTCAACCGGGATGCCCGCTTTTTCAGCCGCGATCTGAAGACCATCTGTGATCTGCTGGAGGCACTGCTCGGGCCCCTCCTTGGCAAGCGCGGGATGTTCACAGAGGCCTTCAATGAAAAACTTCTCCTGCTGATCCAGCAACGTATAGTTGATCGCAGTTCCGCCCAGATCCACCCCCGCCACAGCTTTCAAAATCCTCTCCTCGGGGCTCTGACGCCGAGCCGCGCCACAGCTTAACAGATTTGCCTCAGCCACGGCCCGCACGGAACTACTGATGAAAACGGGGTTTTTCAACAGGCACAGGCGATAGCGCTCATTGAGCGAGGCTGGCGAGTACGTAGAACGTGAAAGCAGTCGCAGATAAAAAACGACATTACCTGGAAGCGGCCTCCACGATGTCGGGCGGGAACGTAATACGGAGCGCTTTGGCGACCTCTTGATTGAGCACCAGCTTCTTCACGGCAACTTCCTCGAATGGAATATTGCGCGGCTGCTCACCGCGCAGGACGCGCGCGAGAACTTTTGACGCGGCTTTGCCGGTTTCATACCAGCCGATGCCGACCGCGACCAGCGCTCCTCGCTGCACGAACTCCGGGTCGTTGATGATGAGGGGAAGCTTCGCGTCGCGCGCCGCTTTCACGATCGCGTCGAAACCCTGGAGCGTGTATTGTCTCCGGTCACCCACAGGGCCTGCACACCGCGCTGGGTAAGCACTTGGGCAGCCTGATAGATCTCGCTCGTCCCGGTAATAGGAATCTCCCGCAGCTGGATGTGGCGCTGCTCGAAGATGCCTCGCGCCACGCCCACGACCTTGACGGAGTTGGCTTCGGAGGTTTTGTAGAGGGTTCCGACCGACCGAATGCCCGGCACTAGCCGCTGGATCATGTCAACCGTGTCCTCGACCGGAGGGAACGAAGAGACACCGGTGATGTGCGGCAGATGATCCGTCCGGCTCTTGCCGGCACCAGCGGCAATCGGATCGTAGACGTAGGTGAACACGACCGGCTTGGACCGAGCCATGGCCGCCGCGGCAGTGAGCACAGGCGTGGTCATTGCAACGATCACGTCGACGTCAGAATTTTCGTAGTTCTGAATCAGCTGGGGGATGTTGGCGATCTCTGCCCCGGCATGCGCTCGGCGGACCTCCAGGTTGACCCGCTCCTCGATACCCTGCTCCTTCAGTCCGTCAAAGAGGCCCTTCATGCATATGTCGGCGCCTTCCTCCGGCGCGAAATACACAAGGCCAATCTTGTGTTCCATTGCGGGGCCGTTCGATGTACGGTTACAGGCAATGAGTGAGACGGCTATCAGAACGGCGAGTGCAGCAATCCATGTGGCACGCATATTGCCAGATTTTACTTGAAGAAATGCTGCTGACCATAGACGATCCTGAGAGCATTTCTCATGCTTGATGCAGATCAAGCATTTCGCATAATTGGTGAGATCAGGCTTTGACTCAAAATCACTAGCCCCTTCCGAGGCATTTTGAGTGTTATGGCGATTTATCGCCAACTACCGTTTCCAATATTCATTGCCAAACCTGATCTTGTACAGCCACGGCCCATATGATGGTGGGGACGATCGCAACCCAAGCTGCCCTCAGTGTCGGCATCGGATGTTGAAACCTGATGTGAAGCCGTTCACGGGGAGGAAGTCTAGCACCCTTCGAGTTCAGGACCTCGTGCAGGTTGCCGCATGTCAGAAATGCCTCAGAAGTGTTCCGCCATCCAAACATTGCCCTCGATGGTGGGAGCCGGAATAGCTAAATATTTTCCATTGCGCGAAGGAATCCCCCAGGTAGGCCAAAAGTGGTTTACTTGCCAGATCTGGCGGGCATTGCCCGCTAAATCCACGTACAGCAAGCTTTGCCTCAAACCCGCAGGATTGCTGCTGATAAAGAAGCCTTTGGAATCGGCTGCCCAATCGAGGGAATTGAAGCCGCTCCATTTTTTCACCGTAAGCTCACGAGGGGGCTGACCGGAGAGCGAGAGCAGCCGGATTCGGTTTTTGGTGGCACCGAAGGTAGACGCAGCAATTGCCTTTCCGTCCGGCGAAAGCCCCCAACCCCAATCGGCTTCGAGAGTCGCTATTTTGTGCGGCTCGCCGATAACGGGATCAAAAACCGAAATCACTAACTCTTTCGGCCCTTCCTGACTGAAAGCGCAGATGGTCGCGGGTTCATGGGCACACTCAAAGTTACCAATTGCTGGGGCCTCAAGGACGATGTGGGGTGGGCCGCCATTGATAGGCACTCGCATCAGCCGCACCGGCCCCAAATTGTCGCTCGGATTCACGGGCACTGAATAGAGAATCTGGGACCCATCAGGAGTCAACCGGCAAATCGGCTTTTTTTTCTCCTGATCGATGATCAGCATCTCAGCCGAAGTGGCGTCTATCCTTTGTCGAAAAATGTTAGGTGTACCAGTCCTATCTGAAATAAAGAGGACGGCCTTGTTGTCCGATGTCCAGTCGAAAGGAAAATCGTCGGCTTCGTCGAAGGTAAGCTGGCGCAGTGTGCTGAGTCGTGGTCCTTTTGCAGAAAATTCGGAGACATAGACATCAGCCTGAGGCCTGACCCGGTTAAATACAAGATGCTTGCTGTCTGCGGTTACGCTGGGTTTCACAGCAAAGCCATCGCCAGTCGTGATTCTTGCAGCGGTTCCGATGAAACTGCCTTTGCTTAAATCTAGGCGGGCTGCCCAAAGGTTCGAGCTGTGTTTGCTCGGCGGTGGTTCATCCATCGCATAGATCAAACGTCCATCCGGCAGCCAACTGAGCCCCCACATTTCCAGATGCGGGTCCGACAGCACCACTTTCTTAGTACCCTGCTCCAAGTTCAAAAGTTCGATCGAGAATTCGTCGCTGTTGGTTCCCTTGAATTTCACATATGCGATCCAGCGTCCGTCGGGTGACCAAACCGGTAGGGCGAACCCTCCCTCGGGAAATAACGTCAGCTTTCGCTGATCGGAGCCATTTGCCCGCATCAACCAGATTTCCTGACCGCTGTCCCCGCCGAATTCTGCTCGCTTCAGAAATACAATTTGTGAACTGTCCGGCGAAACGGAAGCCGACCAACCTTCGTCGCTCAGTTGTCTTGCGTTTCCACCGAGTATAGATATAGCTCGCAGACTTTTTTTGCTCGATGGAGTAGCCCACGATGCCAAAACCTGCGAGCTGTCTGGGAACCATCCCAAGGAGGTCACGTCAGGAACCTGCGGTACTAGAGAGTGCAGCTCACCCGTAGAAAGGACACGGAAGTACGCACCTGTTTTATCGGAAAATGCTAGGTACTTGCCATCTGGTGATATCGCAGAAGCGATGATCCAGTTCCCTGGTGCGTTCGTCGTCAAACGTCGCAATGTTACCGAAGCTTGCGACAGTTTCGATCGTGACGCCTGCCGCCAGATGAACCAACCCGCGGCCACGCTAGCCACCACGACAATGGCCACCTTCGCCCCAACGAACCGCCACTTCCGTGCCCAAGGGCCAGAGGCACTCGTGGGCAGATACTTGAGATCGGACAGGGCCGATGGGGTGGCCGGTATCTCGACATTGCCAATGAAGCGATATCCTCGGCGAGCAAGCGTCTCGATGAAGATGGGTTTCTCCGCCGATTCGCTTAGCGCATCGCGCAACCTCTTGATGGCGGAATTCAGACTATGATCGAAATCGACGAATGTGTCCGCCGGCCAAAGTTTGCGGCGCAATTCCTCCCTAGTAACCACGTCCCCCGGTCGTTCAAGCAGCGCGGCCAGTACTTGAAAGGGCTGTTCCTGGAGCCTTATCTTCTGTCCCCGCTGTCGTAGTTCCCCTGTTTGTAAATCCACTTCGAACGTACTGAACCGGACAATTTGGGATGAGGGATTGCCTGATGTGAAGCCGTTCACGGGGAGGAAGTCTAGCACCTTTCGGGCTGATTTCCGACCTGTGCGCACCTGGAGAGGAGGGATCTCTCGTGTCACTTCGCCCCGTAAACACAAGTGGCCAAATACCTTAGCTCGTTACCTGTATTTCTCTAGCTCGTAATCTCCAGAGCATTGAGGTAGCTGCTCGCAACCAGCAGAGTCGGCGTCACCGACGAGGTGACACCGTGAACAGATTATTTAAAACGTCCGCAAGTCTGATGTTTCTGATGGCAGCGTCTCCTGGGTTCAGCCAAAGTCTGCCGGAAGCGCCACGAATGGCGGACATCACGATCTCCGTGTACGACTACGCAAATGTTCCCGTCGAGCTGCTGGGGGCTGCGGAGGAAGATGCCCGGAGGATTTTTCGACAAGCGGGAGTTGACACAGTTTGGGCGACTTGCCTCCCGAAACCGGAGAAAGTCGTAGCCGATTGTTATATCGTCGATGCCACACACCTGATAATGAAGATCCTTCCTCGCGCGATTAGCGCTCAGGCCCGAGACCGCAGTGATGTGCTCGGTACAGCTCTTGTGGATGAGAAGGGCGTCGGCTATTACGTTTATGTGTTTTACGACAACGTCCGAAGAGTCGGTGAAGACCGAGAACTCGGGCATACTTTGCTCGGTGATGTTCTTGCTCACGAAATTGGGCACTTGCTGCTGGGATCTAATTCCCACAGTGTCAGCGGAATCATGTCAGCTCATTGGTACGGTGGAGAACTGCGAAGGATTTCCGAAGGAGCCATGTTGTTCACCCCAAGCCAATCTCGGACGCTAAGGGAGCGGTTGGAGCCTCGCAAAGGCGATACTCCTGTCGTCACTCGCGCGACGGCAAGAGGCCAAGTGGCGCCTCTTTAAATTCTCAAGGCTCGAGTTGGCCGGCAAATTCGTAGAGTTCCCCCTATCGGTTCTCGATTCGTGCGACACACGATGACTTTCGGTATCGTCGTCAGACAGGACCGTCGTCCTTCCCGCCATGGCGAGATTAGTACAGAGAAGCCACGACTGGGCTTCTCCCTGACAGGCACCGAAGGAACGCCGCTTTTGGAAAGTAACATTCTGGACTTGAATTCTCAACTGCCGTCCCCCTGGCTCCGGGATGACGAGCTAACCGGGTAGTCATCTGCCCTGGACGACGGGACGAAGGATGGCCGCCTGAGAATTTGGCGAAGTCATGCTGGCTGCGGATTCAATCTGTCCAACCGTGTGTTTGCTCTGACACTTACGGGTCATCTGACGTAATCAGGCGATTTCGCTCATTGAGGGGCTTTGAGTGAAATCAGGATGCTGCGGGATGCCGACGCCGCCATAGCCAAACCAACAGAAACCCGAGACTGGAATAGAAGAGCCACGAAAAGCCCATTCCAATCACTACCGCAAGGAATTGGACAGGCGTTCCTTCGTGCCAATGTTTCTCAGGAGGCCCGATGCTCGGACCGGGGCCCGTGAGGTTTACGCAAATGGCGACAGGCCAAAGCACGATTCTCGCAACAGATGCAACAGGGCCGGGCACGTCTGGTGCCCAGTTGTCAGCAAAAACAAACAGAAGCACAGTCACCAGTGCCGCACCGCCAACGGATACTAGAGACCATTTCCACAGTAGACGCATGGAAGATTTCTCGAACGAAATCTAACGCAAAATGATAACTGACGTTAACAGGCGTGGGTGTTGAAAAAGTCCATTTTCCTCAAAACAACCAAAAATTGGGTGATGGAAAGTGTCTCGGAAAACTGAGAAAGCCGTTTGTGGGGCATCCTAGCGCAATTTTATTTTCGCGAATTTCGCGGGAAGGAGTTTTTCAACAGCCACAGGCGTTTGCACTCAAAACCCCTGCCCAAGGCACTTGAGTGCTATCGAGATTTATCACCAACTACCGCATGATTTGCGAGTTGCCGACAATCCCGCAGCTATCCGTCAGAAAAGACGAAACGTCCGCGGGACCTTCGCTGGCCAAGTCGTCCCCGAGTGCCTCTCCGTAGAGTTTATCTTCTGAAAGACTGACTTCTAGACCGTTCTAAAAAAGGAATTTCAGCGCCAGTTGAATTTCCCGTGCAGGTTGCGCTGCCTGGATTTCATTGAAAGTTGGTGAACTGATGTCACTGTCGGGCAGCCGATAGTTGGTATGGTTCAACACATTGAAGAGTTCTGCCCGGAACTGGAATTGTTTAGACTCCGCAATCGGAATGTTCTTGAACACTGAGAAGTCCCAGTTCGCGTATCCCGGTCCTTCTCCAATGTTTCGGCCGGCGGTCCCGAATTGTTGTACGGGAGAGTTGGGGTCAGGAGTGATTCGAGCAAACGCATTTGGGTTGAGCCACGCCTTAGCTGAATGCGATCCCGAGTTGGGGTTCTGCCCCGCAACCAGATCCGGACGGTTGGCAGAAAAGCCTGTGATTTCCGGCGCTCCGCCTTGCTCCGACACATCCCTCGAATCAAAGACAGTAAACGGCGTTCCTGTCATTGCGGTTACGATTCCGTTAAGCTGCCATCCGCCCAGCGTGTGCTGATACCAGCCTTGCGGGTGTTGCCAGAATGGAAGACTCCATTGATAGCTCAATACGAAGCGATGGCGGGCGTCGAACAACGAACGGCCCCGCTCGGCGGCCAGATCGAACGGATTTTGCGCCAGATCATTTTCGCCGGCCACGGGTTTGGCCGCCGACCCCGTCATATTAAAAGAAGACGCGTCATCGATAGATTTCGAGAATGTGTAGGACGCAAGGAATGAAAGTCCATGGCTGAAGCGCTTCTTCAAGCTCGCCTCCAGGGCGTTATACGAGGAATTCGCAATTCCCGCAATCAAACCGGTCGAGGAATAAATGCAGGTGTTGGGTGGATCGGCCAGAGTGCAACCAGAATAAAGCCGCCGCTGATCTGCATTTCCGGATGTGGACAGCGGATCTCCGCTGCTGTCAACACCGGGCACGTAAACCGCCGGGTTGCCCTCGATGAAGCGCGGCAACTTTGTTCCCTTGGTACCCACATAAGCGACCTCGAGCAAGAAGTCATTAGCCAACGATCTCTGAATGTTTAGGTCCCAATCCTGTGTGTAAGGTAAAGGCAGATTCTGTGCCAGCGTCAGATTGGTCAGAGGTGTGGCAAATGTGCCGGCTGCCGGTGGGTTGCCATTGTAGGGATCCGAGAAATTGAGAGGTTGAGTAGGACTAAGACTGATCTGCTCGGTCTGCAGATCGGGAGGCGCGCTGATCGGCGCCTGCAATGGTCCGCCCTGGCCGGTGTAATACGGCTCGTAGAAAATTCCGTAAGCGGAAGTCACCAGCCACTTTGAGCTGCCGGTCGGATCCCACGCAATGCCCACGCGCGGTGCAAAGGCTTTCTTGTATAGGGGAATCAATCCTGGCGGCACGCCTTTATCGCCCGGATACAGCAGACCCGCGGGTGCGTTGGGCATGACGGTGGACTGCCGACCGGGAATCCAAAGCGTTTGCCGATTGTGAATTTCGGTATAAGGAAATGGCAGGTCGTACCGCAAGCCCACATTCAAGGTGAAACGTGACGTGGCCTTAAAGGTGTCTTGGACGTAACCATTCAGCGAATGGCCGTTGATACCGCGGGAAAAATCGCCGCGTCCTTGAAGGAAAAAAACTGGTTGGCCGATCAGAAAGCTGGCGAAGGCATCCGACAATGGAAATGGAGCGACTACGAAGAATCCGTTGGTAGCGATACCTTGCAGCGCGTTCACATGCAGGTGCTGGTAACCTCCGCCGAATTTCAGTTCGTGCTTGCCCCGTATCCAGCTCAAAGATCCGCTCTCGTCGTAAGCATTCTCAAAGCTATCGCGTGGTCCGGTGATGGGATCGCCGACGCTCGTGTATCCATTGATCTGAATGAACGGAGGTCCAATGGCCACGTCCAGGCTGGGCTGGTAGTTGAAACCGAGAGCCGAGGGCGGAGTATGGTTTGTACGCTCGCCGAAAAGAAATTTGTTCCGCAGAAATGAAAAGCGTAAGACGCCGATCACGGAAGGCGAAAACGTGTGAGTTTCCTGGGCCCCCAAACTCTGCGCCCGGTGAGTTTCTCCGACAGGAAAACCCGGTACGCTTGCCCCCGCTGGAGAAAGTGGATCGAAGCGTGTGCCATCACTGATTATGTAGCGGAAGTTCAAAGCGTCCCTGGCTGTCAGATAATGGTCCACCCGCAGACCTCCCTCATTGAAATCGTCGTGCCTGGTCACGGTTGATGTGTAGGTGTTGAGTCCGGTATTGGGTTTCGGAAACAGGCTCAAAAGATTCTGGGAAAACGAACTGATAAAGGGTGGCGGCACTTGATTGAAGGGAAACGGAGTCGGTGGATTGGTCACCTCAAGATATAGTTGGTGGGCGGGATTGCTGCAGAAACCAGCACTGTCAAACGACTCCCCGTTCGTGGTGTCGCACAGCTCTGAAAAATCCCCATTCCGCTGTTTCAAAGACGGCACAGTGGAACCTGCGGTTTCGCCGCGGCGGTTTCGGAACCCCTCGTAAAACGCAAAGAAAAACGTCTTGTCTTTACGTACCGGACCACCAATGGATCCGCCGAACTGATTTTGTTTCAACGGCTGGGCCGTCGTCGCCGGATACCGCGTCGCGTCGAAGGCATCATTGCGCAGAAATTCCCAGACGGCTCCGTGCATCATGTTGGAACCAGACCGGGTGATGATGTTGGTGGTTGAACCGAGACTGCTGCCAAACTCAGCGTTCGAGTTATGGGTGAGAATTCGGAACTCGGCAATCGTATCGATGGGGGGCTTCAGCACGAAACCGCCATCCACGCCATTGAAGTTATTCGCGCCGTCGATCAAAAAATTGTTCGACTCCGGTCGTTGCCCATTCACAGCGTAGGCCTGGCCATCACGCAACGATCCTCCAGCTTCCGCTAAACCCGGAGTGAGCGGAACCACACCCGGCTGGAGCCAGCCGAGTTGGGAGAAATTTCGCCCGTCGAGTGGGAGATCAAGGATTTCGCGTTCGTGCACAACTTGCCCCAGGCTGGTTACAGTCGGTTGGATCAGTTCGGCGTCGGCCTGTACTTGCACCAGCTCCTTCTCTGAACCGACCGCCAGACGAATTGGTACGGCGGCAGTTTCGTTCACGTCCAGCGAGATACCGTCCTGGAGATATTTCTGGAACCCTGTGGCAGTGATTTCCAACCTGTAGTGCCCAACCGGCAACTCCAGCAGAAGGTAATTGCCGCTGCCATCAGTCGTGGCTGTGCGCGCCAGGCCGGTTTCTTCTTGGTGCGCAGTCACACTTGCGTTCTGCACCACTGCGCCGCTGGGATCCGACACAGTTCCGCGGATATTACCTGTGGTCTGCTGCGCCGAAGCCGAGAGACATGCAAGCACCACCGCGAAAACAACATTCCAGAACCTGATCATAAACAGCACCTTCCCCTGGGAGATAGATTCTTAATTTTTCGGGAACAGGCAAGACGAGTCGCCTTAGCGAGGCGAACTTATCCGCACGAGAGTGTCGCGATTATTGGCGAGAGCTGTGGCGCGCGCAATAATATGAAAGTAGTAGAACCTTCACCCTAGCCGATTTTTTTCTACTATTGCGCAGGTTGGCGGGTTCGGCTACGTTGCCTGATTCTCTGTTTGGCGACGAATTCGTGGGGACGAGCGCTTATACCTTGGAGAATATTTCGCAATTGCAGCCAGCCAATAGCTCCTTGCCTCGTCGTTTGGGACTAGCGTCTGCGACAGCAGCAGTGGCGGGAGAATCCATCGCCGTTGGAATATTTCTTACTCCTGCCGGCATGGCGAAATCCCTCGGCTCGCCATTTTGGCTCTCACTTGTGTGGCTCGTCGTCGGAGCTCTGGCGGTGTGTGGCGCCCTTTGCTATGGCGAGCTTGCCGCCCGCTTCCCCCACGACGGCGGAATTTATGTTTATCTTCTGGAGACGTGCGGCCGGCGCATTGCTTTTCTCTATGGCTGGATGTGCCTTTTGGTTCTCGATCCCGGACTCACCGCAGCACTGGCAGTAGGACTGGCCAGCTACGCCGGATACATCTTTCCTTCATCAGCGCTGGCCGCCAAGGTCGTCGCCATCGGTGTAATTTGGTCGCTCTGCGTACTGAATGTGTTCAGCATTCGTGTCGGAGCAGGAATTCTGCGCTGGACAACCTGGCTGAAACTTGGCGTTCTCGCGGCCATGGTGGTTTGGGCGTTCGCGTTTCGTCTTGGGTCGTGGTCCAATTTTGTCCCTTTTGTGGCGCAGCGCCCCGGTTCGCTGCCTTTAGGCCCAGCGCTTGGCGCGGCCATGGTCGGGGGATTCTTCTCGTTCGGCGGCTGGTGGGATGTAAGTAAAATCGCAGGGGAAGTTCGCGACCCGGGCCGAACCTTGCCGCGTGCAATGCTCCTGGGGGTGCTAATCGTCACTGTCGTTTACATTCTGGTGAGCGCGGCATTCGTCTATCTGTTACCTCTTTCTCAGGTGACTTCTGACCAGGCTTTCGTGGCGCAGGCCGGTGCGGTCTTGTTTGGACCTGCCGGTGGAATGGTATTTGCCGCCATAGTTGTGGTTTGTGTTCTGAGCAGTTTGGCCGCGTTCATCATGTCCGCGCCAAGAGTCTATTACGCCATGGCCAAGGACGGGCTTTTCGTGCAGGCAATGGCTCGTACACACTCGCGTTTCGGTACGCCTGCAAATGCCATCCTGCTACAGGGATCCATCGCAACCATCCTGGTGGTGATCGGAAGTTTTCAGCAGATCATCGCCTACTTCATATTTGTCGCGATTTTGTTCCTGGCATTAGCTGGAGCTGGACTGTTTACGGCTCGTAAGCGGAATCAGGGAATCCAGCCGGTGTTTTTGACTCCGGCCTACCCCGTTCCAGCGATGGTGTTTCTAGTATTGATGTCGGCATTGCTCGTGCTGCTGGTCCTGCACAGCCCGCGAGAAGCTTTGCTGGGAACTGCAGTCGTGGCTGCCGGTCTTCCCGTGTACTCAGTTCTTCAGCGCAAAGTTGCCGCAGCCACGATCGCCGGAGCCAATTTCTAAGATCATACCTATGGCAAACAAAAGGAAAAGCAAGCCACCGCTATCCCCAGCTGCAAAGAGTCCGACAGCCAAGCCCTATCGGACAAAGATTGCCATCATCGAGGATGCCGAAGCGACGGGAGATGTCGCCGCTGCGTACGATTGTTGGCGGGCCGGTTCAGGCCGGCGACAAGTTCCCGGCATCATCAAATGCTTTGGAGCACGGCCTGATTTTCTCCGCCAGGTAATCGAGTTCTCCAACACTATCCATTTCTCCGAAGGGCACCTTTCGCGACGGCACAAGGAAATGATCGCCAGCCATGTGTCGTATCTGAACCGCTGTCCATATTGACTGGATAGCCACGCTTACTTCCTGCGGGTTCAGGGAGCAACAGATGAATGTGTGAATGCGATTCTCGAAGGCAAGTTGGATACGGCTGGTCTTGCACCCGCTGAGCGTGTGCTGCTGGATTATGTTGAACTGATCACCCGGGACGCGTCTCGCTCAACACCGGGCGACGTTCAGAAACTCCGGGACGCGGGCTGGAAAGAAGAACAGGTTGCTGAGGCGGTTTATGTGATCGCGATGTTCGCATTCTTTAATCGTGTCGCCGATGCTTTCGGCATTCCGCCTCAGGATTATCTATCGTCCGGAAAATTGACGCCTTGATCACCTGTGTTCGTACTGCGACAAACAAAAGAAGGTTGCCAATAGCCCCTCCGGGATGTCAAAAGGAATGGAGTACGATATGACCCGTCTAACCATGAAGCTGAGTCCGAGGTCGCGAAAGGCGTTACTGACCGTTGTGGTCGTGCTGATCGTCGCCTATATCGGCATGGGTGCTTATATCTGGCATGCCATGCAGGAGCCGCCGGAGGATTTCGCCCGCATAATGGCGAAAATGCCGGGGCCCGTCGTATTTTTACTCTTTCCCTTCGAGACGCTCTGGACGCGTGCTCGTGTTGGAAACCTGAATATCGGAGACACCGCTCCTGATTTCTCGTTGGCCAACGTCGACAAGAGCGGAACAGTTCAGCTTTCCAAGTTAAACAGCCAGCAACCCGTGGTACTGGTGTTCGGCAGTTATACTTGACCGCCCTTTCGGCGGGAGGCTCCCACCCTTAACAGGCTCTACGAACAGTACAAAGATCGCGTCGCCTTTCTTGTCGTGTACATCACTGAAGCGCACCCGAGTGACATTTGGCAGATGCAAAGCAATATTAAGGACAAGGTTGTTTTCGCCAGCCCCAAGACCGGGGAGGAACGAGCACTGATAGCGGGAGCGTGTGTCAGAAAATTGGCAATTAAATTTCCCGCAGTTCTTGACGAGTTTGGGAACTCTACCGAGGAGGCGTACACCGGATGGCCTGATCGCCTCTATTTGATCGATTCACATGGACGTGTGGCATACAAGAGCAAGGCAGGTCCATTCGGTTTTAAGCCTGATCAACTCGCAACCGCGCTCTCGCAAGTGACGATACAGGCCCGACGCACTGACCAAGTAGGAGCTCTACCAACGCACGCGTCTGGTGGATCGCAGGCAGTTGGATTGGTCGCTCCGCGACGCGACTAATGTGTCAAGGACAAGTAAGTTAAGCCAACTTGGCACATAGTGTCCCCAGCGTTATGTGGAGCAACAGTCCCACGGAAACGTTAATCTGCTGAGAACACTCATTTTACTGAATTAGTTGTTGATAACAGGCGTTATCGCAAGTTTGCGCTTTTTATTCGCCAAAAACAGGGATTTTGAGTGATATCGAGATTTATCACCAATCACCGCCCGGGTTAGAGGCAGCACGCGCTTGTTCCAAAAGGATCGCTTCACAAGGGATGAGAGACTAGACGATGACGACGAGTTCAAAATTATCCTCGAGCGTGAAAGCGCTCGTCAGCCGGGAACAAACGAGCACCCGTAATCACTTAGTCAAACTCGAAATGATACTCACCGTCCTTCACACATTCCGGTGTTCGTACTTTAAGGATGCAGTGATTGGCACTTCGATATGCAGAGGGTGCAGGAACGGACAGTCGCGATTTCCTGAGGGATCTAGCTTGGAATCCGATCCCTAATCACTGTCACGGCGTATTGCCGATCGAGAACGTCTCAGTGCCTCCCCGCACATTGGTGAGCAGAGCGCCGAGACCGATGCGGTTGGTCGCATTGGCGGCACTCGCACCGCCCGAGCAACCTAATGCGGAGGTGCTGGTGCAAATGAATGGGCTAATCGCGGCAGCCTGCGTAGCGTCCAGTTTGAACGCATACACCGAGTGGCCGCGTGCCGAACTCGTTATCGTAATGCCTCCCCCCGGCGGACTACCGGCTCCAAGCAGATTCCCCGAGTTATACAGCACCGTGCCGGTCTCGCTATAGACTGTGAGACTCAGGTTCGCGACCGTGAAGTTTCCGTCCTTCTCATTAACGTCCAGGAGGACGACCAAGCTTTGTCCGCTTGAGAGACCGGCCGACGCAACCGTCGTAGTCTGTGTATGAGAGCTCACCATTTTCTCATCCCCACCCGTAACCGCGGGCGACAACCCACCTTGACAAGCCCCCGATCCGATAACGTCGGATGTTCCGTTCCAAGCGACACAACCCTGTTCGGTCCCATTATTTTGAATCGAAAGAACTGCTCTCGAGTTGGCGATCAGGCCCCTGTCGGTTTCCAAACCGACAATTGCGAGGGACGCATTGGCCAGGTTTGTGCCGCCCGTTCCTAAGAGCAGTACCAACGATAAAGCGCAACGTCGAGTGAGATTTCTGGTGGGGATCACAGTTAGCCTCCTGTCATACAGCACGCCTCAGTGTCTTATTGTAGTCCTCCCTGATCGAGAGGAAATGCCATTCGGACTTCCAAAGCGTCAACGGCATCCTACACGGCGCAAATCGCCCGTGCAAACAGAAACTCTCACAATGGTTCGTCATGAAATATTCGAGTGCCCGACGACAAGACTTGGCACGGCGGGCACCACGAAGATTCAAACACCAGCATTACATTCTTTCTCGGTGCCAGCCTTTGCCTTCGCCTCGGCCAAAATCTTGTTTGCGCTGGGTAATTTTGCGGCGAGTGCAGCGGTTGATAGCAGGAGAATAGAAATGATGAAGCTCTGCTCAGCATGATTGCTCATGCAAATTTACCTCCAATAGAAATAGGGCCCTCAATTGTATTCTCCTGCCTAAAAAAATCACCACGTCGCCTAGTTGACGAAACCAGGCGTTTGCGCTCAAACCCCTGCCCAAGTCACTTGAGCGCTATGGGGATTTTCCAACAGTTAAGGGCGAACGAATAAGCCGCCACAACGAAGAAGTGCGGTTTTTTTTCAGCCCGCAACGTTTGCTAGGCCCGCGAAATTGAAATTCCCGCCCCGCGACGAAAACTCGCGGATTCCGCTAAATTGCTGCTGAGTCGTAATCCACACGACGGTCGGTCGAAGCGCGAGTGCAGCCACCCGCGAGTGCCCCTGGTCCGAATAGGCGTATCCGCACAGCAGGTCGCGAAGAGGATCGAATTCCAAGACTCTGCGAAAGCATTTTGTACGGGTTCCGGCATTCGCCTTTTGTTAGCGGACTGGCACCAGCCCACATTTAGTAAATTGTGCTTGACAAGAAGTAAAGCATGCTTTACTTTATCGCTCATTGGAGGAAACATGCAGGAAAGCTCAGAAACTCATCGCGACGAGTCGCGGTGGCCACTTAAGCAGATGTTGATGCGCGGCACGTTTGCCACCGGCACCGAAGCGGAACGCCGGGTTGCTTTCCGCAGTAACGCCGTCGTCGTCGTGGTTGTCGGCTGGGTCTTGGCTACTCGGCTATTGCATGTCGCAAACGTCCCTGTGGTGCGAGCTATCACACTACTGCTTGCACCGGCGGCCCTCTCCGTTTACGCCTGGGAAAAGGGCAAGTATTTCTTGAGCCTCGACGAGCTGCCGCGCCGGATCGAAATGGAGGGAATGGCGTGGTCCTACGTGGTGGGAGTGCTCGGGGCCATATGGGCGGGCTGCATCGGGTCCGCAGTCTCGGTGTGGTGGCCGCAAGCGGCGAGGATAAACCCTTGGCAGGTTGCTTTCATTTTTGCGATGCTTCTGGCATTAGTGAAAGGCGCATACCGCTACTTCGCGACACGGCGCTATTGATGAAAAACGAACTGCGCGTACTGAGGGCCAAACACAACATCACGCAGGCCGAACTGGCTGAACGGCTGGGCGTTTCGCGCCAAACGGTGAATGCGATCGAGACTGAAAAGTATGACCCCAGTCTTCCGCTGGCGTTCAAGATCGCGAAGGCATTCGGCTGCCGCATCGAAGATATTTTTTCGGCGAACGGAAATTTGTAGGCTCGGCTCAGGGCCAACAAATTCGCAAGAAATTACCACAGGGTCAAGGATTGTCCCACACACGGTTTGGCGGCCAGGTGTGGTAATCCGGTGCAGGGAGTTCGTTGTCGTGGGCGGGCTTCCTGCTTGACCCGCAGCAGCACTTTCAAGGAGTGCGGAACATCTATTTCCCGCGCTTGGGCCGCCGCAGCCGTCCTGCCGGGCGCAGGAAAAAGGAGAAGCGATGAAAGCTATAGCGAGCAGTCTCAGAGCTGTTTTAGCGGCGGTGCTACTACTGGCCGCCACCGGCGCATTGAGTGAAGACAAAGGTCCAATGTATCTAGCGCAGCCGACACAAGTCGGCGGAAGTTTCCTCGCCACTGGCAATTACAAGGTTCGCTGGGAAGGAAAGGGCGAGGAGGTGGAGCTAAAAATTTATCAGGGTAAAAAAGAAGTTGCGACAGTTCCCGCACGCCTCATTCAACTGAGCTCGCCAGCAGAGTTCAATAGCGCGGTTGTCCAGAGCAAAGACGGAACTCGATCCCTTTCTGCAATTCACTTTCAGGGAAAGAAGTTGGCGCTACGAATCGGAGGCGCTGCTGCAGGCGCAAGCTCGTCGGGAGCGTCCAAGTAGCGAAACACCGGCCTTCGCAGCGGCTGTGGAAAGTTGCAGGCCGAACCTTTGTCGCACGCAAAAACGCGGGGTTCGCGGGGAACACAACACAAAATCCCTGCGCGCCCCACGGTTCAGAGATTTCACTCGCTTGAACCTGAACTTGGAAGCTTGGCGTAATTCGAGTATGTCTTAAAACGTCTCTAGCGCTGCTCAGGTTGTGGCACCTTGCCATCGACTTTTGAAAACTACTCGTCAATTGACGAAATCAGGCGATTGCACAAGCTTGCGCCGTTTATTCGCCTCTGAGCCGGGTCAATAAGCGTAACGGGAATTTTTCGCCAACTACCCTATCTGAGCGACCGGAGCATGGCGCGGATCGCCGTAATCGTGAGCTTGCTATTTCCAATAACTGAGCGTTCGAGAATCGATTTCGAGCAATTGCCTCTCGCCGGATGCCCGCGTCCAAACCCAAATGGAACGCTTTGTCCAGTTTCCGTGCCCGTCAAACTCGAATTCATAGTCGGCAGCCATCTGAGGCTGATCCGTATCGTCACGTAGTTCTATGCGCCTTGGATTGCCCCTGTCGCCATCTTCCAACGTCGTTACCGTCCGAAATGGACTGCCGTCAAGATTATGCGATGCACATCCAGTCTTGAAGCAGACCGTGTTTCCGAATTCGTGTTTATCGCTCCGCTGTTGCCAATAGCTGACAACCCGTTCTCCCTTCGCCGTAAACGTCAACCGAACAGTACCGTCTTCATTGTAGTTGGTGAAGATTTGAACGTCTGTTTCAGGGTCATAGTTCTGGGTGAAGTGGAGCAGAAATTTGTTTTTCGGCCCATAGTCATACTGCTCGGTAACAGTTCCGTTCTCGTCGAAACTAGCAGTGGTTCGCGCTATCTGAATTCCCTGCGCGTCGTAGCTCACACTCTCGATTAGGTTCCCAGTCTCGTCTCGTCGGTATTTGTTTCTGGATTGCAGAACTCCGTTTTGGTAAAACTCTTCTTCGATTTTCCCAAGCGATCCCATTACAACATTGGACACGAGCTGCCCCTTATCATTCTCCACGATCTGTTGGGTGACTTTTCCGTTCTCGTCCCGGACGTAGTGAATCTTTTCCCCAACGAAGCCTGTTTCCCGGTTCTGCCCTCGTAAAACCGCATTGCCCTCCTCGTCGTATTGGCAAACGTCGCACCCGGCTGGATAAATGATCGCCGGGCCATCCGGCTGGCGCGGCCAAGTGTGGCTAACAACCTGCCGCTCGGTCGAGACGGACTGCACCGCACCCTTGAAGCCGTCCAACTCGGCGTCTGTGGATTTCTTACCTGAGGCTAGGACGGAAATGGCTGCAACAGAGAAGAAGAAAATCGTGACAACCGAAATTCGCACACAGACCTCCCATGTGCCGAATCTTATTTACTTCGAAGCGGGCATTGACAGTCTGAGTTGCTCCGATGGGGCAGCTCACAGTGCGCCAGCTTCGCAAGTACGTATAAAGCGTACCGACACCAAGAACCTTGTGCTAGTTCCTGCCCATCTGCGGACAAAACGGAGCCGAGACCGGAATCAGCTATTGACACGGCAGTGCGTGGAGCTTTTAATCCTGTGCTGAAGTTGTGGAGGGTTATTGTGGCGATTTATGAGATTAACTGGAATTGGTTCACGGGCTGGAATAACGGGTACACCACTGTCCAAGTCAACATTCCACCCGCGCTTGTGGGAGCACAAGTAGCTCTTTACGGGCAGTCCGGCGGGGGCACGAACTATGCTGGGATAAAGCACTATCGGAAGCGGTTGCCGTCCGGCGCGGATCAAGATATCGACTTTGGCGATTGGCCGTCTTGGCCGCCGGTAGTAGCGGACAACATGAGCTCTGTGACATTTGCCATTGCTACTGGCGACGGACAAGAGGCTTGGCTGGTCTGGCGCATGGATTATTGGCAGTGAAGGAGGTTTTGGAAAATGCCATTTCAGACAACAGGCAAAAGACGCATCGTATCGGCTAAAAGTTGTGTCGTTTACGACAAAGTTAAAGGCAGAATCCTGCACGTTCACCATGTGCTGACGATCGAAGGCGCGCAAGAAGCCTCTGACTCCGACGTTGAAAAGAAAGCCGTGGAGCTTGCAACAAGCAGAGGAATCAAACCGGCAAAGATAAGTGTTCTCTCGGTTGATCCGAAACTCCTGGAATCGCATGCTCGTTACAAGGTGGACGTGAAGAAACGCGTGCTCGTCGAATTGCCGCGCAGGAAAACCAGCAACAGTAGCGTGTCCTAAATCGCATCCGTGCTGGAGCGCGCTGATGCGAATTCCGCGTCGATCCCTGGGAGTTCTGTGCGTGTTCGAACAAGAGCGGCCCCATCTAGCGGTCGTAAAGCGCGGGAGTTGAGTGTTCAAATCGGTCCGTCACGATGCAATTTATCCGTCTTCGCCTCGCGTGGATCAGACCGTCGTGAATTATCCCACAGGTATTGAGCTTTCGCTGTCGAATCGAGCGGTTTACTGAAAACTCCTCGCGCCCCCAGCCATTTTGAGTGACATAGAGATTTATCAACAGAGATCAGTACTCATAAAAAGGCCGCCATCGAGGAGGCTCGAAACGGCGGCGTATCGGAGGAGGGTGTACGGTAAGAAGAGTCGGCTAACCTGGCTAACACTGCCACTGTTCGTGTTGACAGGTCAATGAGTGCTAAGCGGTCAGACGCGTACAATAACGTATGCATATCGAAGCGCAGCCCGCCGTGGAAACTATCGAACGTCTGCGGGAGCAAACGGAATTGCTGCGAAGAACCTACCAGTGGGAATTTGACAAGGACCCCACCAGCCGTGCTACCGAATCATCGCGAAGCAACCTGATTGCTATGCGCCACAGCATTCATCAAATTTATGGGGACTGCGTTCTGCCTGAGATAAGGGAAGCTTTAGGCTCCGACCCTGTTTCCGCTGAATCGGACGAGTAGTGGCAATAGTGTTCATGCGTGCCCCTCGTAGGGGGCGTCGGGAATTGGTCAATGAGTGCTATCGCGATTTATCAACAGTGATCGTGCCCTGCAGCCCAACGCCCATCGCTCACGGAACGCTAAAGCGCTGACACTCGCCGCAGGCGGAACCAGCGCACCACTTGCGAACAACGAAAGGCAATTAACAAACAAGCTAGGATTAGCCACCCAATTCCGGCACCCACGAATAGAGGCCCCTCGTCGCCTCGGTCGCGGTGAGGGAGGACGAGAACGATCGCTGGAAGCGTCGTTGCTACAAAGAAAACCAGCGTAAGCAGAACATCCGCTGACCACGGCCTGTTAGCGGCACGTCGCTCCGAGCGGGAAAGCAACGCCTCTAGTGAACGGCCTACAAAATACCAAACCAACACTCCGATGACAGCAGCCGCAATCATTTCCCGCGCCGATGACAATGTGAAAAAACCCACTTCTTCACCACGATGTTGAGCCTCAATATCAAGTGGAACTGTAGCCAAAATCGCCGGGCAATTCAGCGCGATCATCCAGTACCAATGCCAGCTCTCGTTGTGTATCCGCGAGAGAAATGGATGTGCCTGTTCGCGCCTGGCAACCTGTTTTCGAGTATCCGCTGCAGCTTCGGGGGCTAATATGAGGACATTTTCAAGCTGAGTCGGTTTAGGTGCACTCGGCACCCATCCGGTAAACAAAATCGCGGCGCTCATCGCGCCAGCAACAGCAGGCAAACAAAAACGCAGGGGCAGTGGCATGCGTTACCAATTAACCCATTGAAATTCTGGCGAGTCAATACTTAGCAAACAATAATCGCGTCGATTAAAGATAACAGGCGTGGCTGTTGAAAAACTCATTTCTGCAAAATTCTGGAGAATGAAATTGCGTCAGGATGCGATATAAGCGATCTTCTCGGATCGCGTGACATTTTCTATGCCCCCAAACTTAGGCGGTTTGGAGCGAAATGGGACTTTTTCAACACCCACAGGCGATAGCACTCAAAACCCCGTCCTATCGGTCAATGGGTGATATAGATCCTTTACAGCATCATTATTTAGCCAAGGCTCTCTCGCTCTAACTCACGGTGGCAATAGATGCGCGCCTGCTTGGCTCCCTCCCCGGTGCCAGTGCCAGCAGCACGACCCCGACCACAAACATTACAGCCACGCCTATCACTTCATGGCCGGGGATTACTTTCTTGTACGCCTGTATCGACATTACTGCTCCATGCGCAAAGCTCGAATAAGCCGTAAACGCGATGAGGCTGCGATGCTGCGCCGGGCTTCTGACGGCCAGCAGCAAAAAAATCCCAAGTGTGAAGTAGAGGCTGAGCATCATCGCCAATGCGGGCTCCTGTGCGTAAAACAGCACCAACGGATAAGCCGCAGCTAGAAACAGCAGGCCGAGCAACACTAAAACAACTTTCAGTATCCGTTCGCGAACCATGGTACCTCCTGGTATCGAGCAGCCTGGAAGCATATCAGTTCGGAACTTCCGAGGTATCAAGAGACAGTCTTCCGAGCCCGGCAGGGCGGGCGAAAAGTACAACCACAGTTTGTCAGTTGGCGGTAACAGGCGATTTCGCAACCTTTGCGCTTTCCCTTCGCCTTTTCTGGGGTCGCAAAACCGCCTCTTGATAGCGTGCTTGCGCATACCCGGTTAGTTTACCTGTGGCCCTGCTCTCGTCGGTGCAGATTTCCTGAAGGCGAGCCATGCCAGCAACCCTATGCACGCCAGCACACCGCCAAAAGTCCCTAGAAATAACAGTGTGTGGGCCGACCACATGGTTGTCACGAACCGCCTGCCGAACACAGATGCGAAGTAAGCCAGTACAGTAAAGCGGCACATCCGTCCTGCGCCGAAAGACAGCACAAAAGCGCTGAAGCGATAGCGCGTTACACCAGCACCAATTACGAAGGCGGAAGTCGGAAATGGGGGCGGAAGGAGTGCGGCGAGAAGCAGAGAAAGACCTCCAAAACGATGTAAGACTGCTGTGACTCTGTCGAATACCGCTCCTTTAATACGTCGATGGAGGACTCCAAAACGCGACAGGCGGTAAGCGGCTGAAGCCCCGCAGACCGAGCCTGCCGTGCTGCACATAGCGTAATAAGGCCATAGCTCTGGGTGCCGGGCGGCCAAGACTATGGTGAGCGCGTCAACTGCCCCGAGAGTGGGGAGCACTGAGCTATCGAGGGCGGCAAGAAGAAACACCCCGACTCCACCCAGGTGTCTCAGCATCGAGATAAATGATGTCACTGGTTAGATGATACGACTTGATTAGCCTTCCTTCGGACGTGCTCTCCTTCGAAGAGTTTTTCCCGCCGGGGCATTTGGAATGCCTTGCCTTTGCAAAACGGTACGAGGCGTACCATTGGACATGAGCAGAAATCATCCAGAATGCCCCGACGCAGACGATCCTGATCGGTGGGAACTTCCAAATGTCCTCGCGCGGCAAGCGCCAGATGAGGACGAAGAGGAAGACGAAGGCAACGGCAAGGATGACAATGATCACGACAACGACGACGACGGCTACTCGGAGTGAGCGTGCCCTTATTCAGTGGGTAAAGGATGAAGCTTGAACATTTCGTCAGGGCCAGTTGACGAGAACAGTGGCTGTTGAAAGACTCGCTTTTCGTCCCAAATGGCCAAAACTTGGGGATAGGAAATGTCTTGCGATCAGAGAAGATCGCTTATAACGCATCCTGACGCAATTTTATTTTCGCGAATTTTGCAAGAAAGAGTTTTTCAACATCACAGGCGATTACACTCATCGACTTCAACACACGAGGAGCTAGTTCTCGGCTTCAAGCGCCTCCACATCTTCAAACCGCGTCCAAAACACCTGTGGGTCCGCACTGTCAATGCCACGGTGCAGGAAGCCTGCCTTGTCTATCGTGCCAATGACGACCGTCTGCACTACTCCATCGGAAAACGTGACACGCATTAGCCTGCCCGAGCTTGCGCGAAGCGAATGGATGATTTCCTCGGTGGCCATAGCCATAGGACTGCTGTTGAAAACAGGCGCGAGCGCATATTGGCAATCGGGCGATTCTCGGAAAAGCCCTACACGAGATTCGTGTGTTTTTTCGGTGGCTGAATCCCCACGAGGTCGAGTTGCGCTTCTCATTGCGGGAACTGGATTTCGCAGATCAGCGATGCACTGCTCAAATCTGAGCAAAGCGAGTTCACGAGCTTCGGTGAAGACTTCGTCGTCCTGCTTACTTAATTTGTGGATCCTCTTGGCCGATAAAAAATGAGGGAGTTGCATGGCGTCATTTCGCCGGGAATGATGCCACACATCCGTCTGAAAAATCACGCAAAACCATTTGTTCCAAAACCAAAGTAACCCAGAACGGCAAATCGAAAACGCCAGTGGACAAAGTGTAATGAGTGATATCGGGATGTTTCACCAGTTGACTTCTGTGCTCATCAACGGTCGAGTCTCGGGAGCTCGAATCCCGCGCCACGCTCGTTCAACTTGCTTCGTACCCGCAAAGGGGCTACCGTGGGAAGTAGTCTCTTACACATCCTTCCGCCGTGCCCGAAACGGGCGTCGGTCTCTTGTGCAATCTGATGACTCGCATCGGAGGCCAGTATGCTGCCCAACAGCACGGGTGTTATCCCCAGGTCGCGATATACAGAAGAGGCTGGCTTGTTGCGATCCAAGATCGACGAACTGAACAAGAACACTGTCATTTTGATCGCTCAGGCTGAGAAATTAATTCAAGAGTCGGAACGGCTAACGGCACGGGTCAAGGCTCTCGAAAACCCCAGCACGAAGCCAAAGCACTCATAGGATGAGTTCGAGAAGCTCATGAGTGCTATCGGGATTTTACGAGAGTCATAGATTCGGCGATTCTCCTGCCACTTCAGTTAAGAAAATGGAACCTTGGGCGATTTTTTGCGTATTGTTCCGTTGTGGGGTGTTTATGAATAATCCGTTCCGGCTTTTAACGGTTTTCTCGGTCAGGAGCCCGCAGCCTTGGAAAACGAATTGGAAACGTCCGCCCCAGTGCCACTGGTTCCACCCGAGGTTCCGGTCGGATTGCCATCGGACCTGTTAAAGCGACGGCCGGATGTTCGCCGAGCAGATGATGAAATCGCCGGTGCCGCCGCTAACGTCAAAGCCGCAAGGGCGGACTATTTTCCGAGGTTCACTTTGTTGGGGTCAGCGGGAAGGCAAGCGACGCAACTCCATGATCTCTCGCTTTGTTCCGCTCTTTGAGTGATCGAAAGCCGGATGCCAGAAACGGATTCTCTGATGAGCTATGAGAAAAAGCCGTCGTCCAGGATCGACTTGAATGCGATTCGTTCCTTAGGGACAGCATCAACGCCCATAATCCGTGCTCCGAATGCGCCAGGTTCGAACGCGATCGTGAGATTGCGGCCACAAACATTTCCCTCGTTGTCTCCACGAGGTTCAAGAGCTTTAGTGAGAAACTGCAGCAGCTACACAAATGGCAGGACGTGAGGGGCAAGGCAATGGAGAAGCTTTACCATCACAAGAGCTCTTATTTCCATCAGGAAGCGGCTTAAGAAACGACACCAACAGCTCTATTAGTTCGAGAGTTGCGGAATTGGCAGAACACCATCGCCGACCTTAAGCGGCAGTAGCGTGAGCACAACCGACATCAGAGGGTCTTTCTCAGCCGGGCCAGTTTTCGCCTGTGCCGTGGCGAACTTCGGCTAGGGAACAGCGCGTAAACTCGCATGAACACTATCGCGAAATACTATTAGTACTCATTCGGTGTCGCTGAGGTGCTTTCTTCAGAGGCCACGGGTTCGAGTCCAGTCGTCCCGACATTCCTTTGAACAGAATGCGATCGACAGAATTGTTTCCTGCGGACTCGCTCGCACTCTGACTCGGGCCCTATTGAGGCTTTTCGGTGGAAGGACTCGGAACGGAGGTGTCGGGGGCGGGGCTAACCCCGATCCGGGCGCCGATCACGTCCCCGGAGACGATCATCTCCACGCGACGATTTAGCTTGCGGCCGGCGGCTGAGCTATTGTCTGCCACCGGATCGGATTTCCCCAATCCGCGCGCTACAACGTTCGCGATGGAGACTCCCGAGCTAACCAGATAGTCGCGAACTGTGGCCGCCCGTTTTTCCGAAAGGGTCTGGTTGTATTCCTCGCTTCCGATGCTATCGGTGTGACCCTCGATTTCCAATTTCAGGTCAGGGTAGGCGAGTACAATTCCCGATACTCTCGCCAGACGCTCACGGGCGGCAGGTTTTAGCGTGTACTTGTTGAAATCAAAGAGCACGTCAGGCATATTGACGACCAAGCCGCGAACCGTATCTCGAGTTTGTAATACCTGATTCAGTTGCGCCAATAGGCGTGCGCGCATTTCTTCTTTCTGCTGAATGGCTTCTGCACGCGCACGTTCCGCTTCCTGGGTCGCACGTTGCGCTTCTTCCTTTTGGCGCTCAGAATCTTCTGCTGCCTGGCGGGCGACATCGGCTTGAGCTTGCGCCTGCTGTTGGGCGGCTAGAGAAGCCGCTTGGTGCTCCTGCGCCTCAGCCTGTGCGCGTTCCGCCTCAGCGCGTCGGCGGGCGTCTTCATCCGATTGTGCTTGCGCCTGCGCCGCGCGTTCTTGTGCCGCCCTAGCATCCGCCTCCGCTTTCTCCTGTGCTTCTTGGCGAGCGCGTCGTTCCGCGGCAAGCCGATCCTGTTCCTTCCGGCGAAGCGTTAACACTCGAGCATCTTCGGCCATCTGCGTAGCGCCGCGAGCCGCCGTGCCGATCGGAGTGCGCCCTTGTTTGCGTTGCAGGTAGTCTTCGGCTCGCTGCAGCATGTCAATAGCTTTGTCCAAACTGGCGGACGCATACTGTTCGGCGCCGGCAGCTTTGGCGATCGCAACAGCATTCCGGACTTCCAGCAGATCGAGAGGAACTCGGTTGTCGGCCTGACTCGCGGGCAGTTGATCGGCGGGCACGTCGATGATGTACTGCCCGCCTTCGAGCACGTCAAACCTCGTATCGATCTGCTCTTCGAAGCCCTTGGTTTCCTGGCGCAGGATATTTTCTGCAACAACCTCGTTGCTGGGATGAGTAACAGCATAGTAGGGCTCCGCAGTCCCTGGTGAGGACTTCGTAATAGACCTGGTAGGAAGAATTATCGTGCATCACTTGAAGAGCATGCGCAGCGGCGAGGGCGACCGCGGATCTTTGTTGTCCAACGCCTTTCTCAGTTTTGGGATACTTCGTCGAGCAACCATTTCGCCCAATGCTGCTGCAGCCGCTGACCGCACCTGTGGCTTCGGATCTGCCAAACCCTTCTCGGCAAGCTTCCGGCCTCTCGAGTCGTTGCGCGGTAAACCTAATACCTGGGTCGCGCTTGCACGTTCAGCAACCTTGCTCCCCTCGCATGCGGTTTGGAGGGTTTGCCAAGCTTCATCTTTTGGATTCTTAGGGAGAGCAGAAGAAGTTGTCGGTGGTTTCGCAGCGTTATCTGCTGGCTATAGCTACTGGTTTTGCAACTCTATCGACCACCGCGCATAAGACCCGCGAGAGCGTGCATTTTTTAGCATTCTCCATCTCTGCAATCTTCCGATCCCGTAACCTGGACCTCCGGATCGAAATCAGCAAACCAACATCGTCGGGCAGGACTCACCCGACACCTAAGCGACATTCTTTGTCCTGGCCAGTCAATTTGCTCCTTTTGCTAGAACCCCTGTCCCCGGATCAGGCTCACCGCATCCGGCACACCGCCACCGCCGCCGCGTGGGCCACCGTTCTTGTCTTCCACTTTGTCGCCCTCTCCCGGCGCCAGAAACAAGTTCTCTTCCAGCCCATGCTGCCGCGTATAGAGGTCGTAATAGCGGCCCTGACGCGCCAGAAGTTCGGCATGCTTGCCGCGCTCCACGATCTTGCCGGACTCCACCACCAGAATCTGGTCGGCTTGGCGAATCGTTGACAGGCGGTGCGCGATCACAAAAGTGGTCCTGCCCTGCATCAGGTATTTCAAGCCCTGCTGGATGTAAGCCTCGGACTCTGAGTCCAGGCTCGACGTGGCTTCATCCAAAATGAGAATTCTGGGATCGGCCAGTACGGCACGCGCAATTGAGACGCGCTGGCGTTGGCCGCCGGAAAGTGTAACGCCGCGCTCGCCAATGATGGTGTCGTACTTATCGGCGAACCGTTCGGTAAACTCATCCACGTGGGCGATGCGGCATGCGGCGAGAATTTCTTCATCTGTGGCCGCTGGGCGCGAGAACGCAATATTTTCTTTGATCGATCCATCAAACAAGAATGAGTCCTGCAACACCACGCCCAGCGCGCTGCGATAGGAATCCAAGCGGACCCGGCTCAGGTCCTTGCCATCAATGGTCACGCGGCCTGAAGTTGGTTTATAGAAAGCAGCCGCCAGTCCAATGATAGTTGACTTGCCAGACCCAGACGACCCTACCAGCGCCGTCACGGTTCCCGGCTGCGCATCAAAGCTCACATCATCCAGCACCGGCTTGCCAGGCTCATATGAAAAGTCCACGTCTTTAAAAGTGATCGCGCCATTGATATGCTCAAGCACAATCGTGCGGTCAGGATCCTGGTCTTCCCGGCCCTCCGCCAGGACTTCCCGCGTGCGGTCCAACCCGGCCAGCGCTTCCGTGATCTGCGTGCCAATGCTAGCCATCTGCGCTACAGGCGCAATCAAAAAGCCCATGAACATGGTGTAGCTGAAAAGCTGGCCTGCCGTCATGTGTCCGGCCAAAATCTGCCGCGCGCCTATAAACATAATGATGGCGCTCACCACTCCCAGCACCACCGTAGAGGTCAGCCCCATGAGCGAGGTAGCGGTTAGCGACTTTAAGACATTTTCCAGCAGGCGCTGCACGCCGCGGCTGAAGACATTCGATTCACGCTCTTCCGCATGATAGCCCTTGACCACGCGCACTCCGCCCAGCGACTCAGTAAGCCTGCCCGTAACCTCGGCGTTAATCTTTGCTCGTTCGCGGAATATCGGACGAATTGTTTTGAACGCCCGGCTGAGCGCCGCCATAAGAACCACCAGGAAGCCAATGGCGATCCCAGTCATTTGAGCGTTGTATTTCAGCAGGAACCCCAGCGATAGCACAGCTGTCAGAATGCCGCCGCAGAACTCAACCAAGCCGGTGCCGATTAGGTTGCGTATGCCTTCCACGTCGCTCATGATGCGCGATACCAGCGCGCCTGTCTTATTCGAGTCGTAATAATTCAAGGAGAGACGCCCCACGTGTGTCTGCACCCGCTTCCGGAGTTCAGAAATCAAACGCTGTCCTTCTTTCGAAAGAAGCTGCGTGAGCGCAAAAGATGTCAGTCCCTGAATCAATGTCGCGCCCAACACCGCCAGGACCAGCGGCAAGAGCAGATCGGCTTGGTGCTTGCCGATCACGTCATCCAACAGATATTTTGGCGCAGCTGGCAATACCAGGCCGCAAAGCCTGCCGATCAGCAATAGCAGAAAACTAAAGCCCAGTAGTGCGCGCCGGGGGCGGATAAGCTCCCAAATCATCGGCCACGCCGACTTCAGCTGTGCCGCGGCCGATTTCTTCTTCTTGGGTTCCACCGGGTTTGCATCAACAGGCTTTTGATCAACTACCTTATGTATCAACTTTTTTGTCTCAAATTCAGTGGCCAAGGGCTACTCCGATCGTGAGCGTGCTCTCCACTAGATTACAGGCTCTTCTGACATGTTCGGAGAACCTTCCAGCTTGATGCGAATCGCTTGGGCTCGGCTGAGAGTGGCGTCCCCGACGGGATTTGAACGCAAGAGGAAATCGGCAGCTTCTTAGCTACTGCTGTTTCGCAGGCGCGGATAAGTACGCTAAACGCCGAATCGTAGTCCGGCAATTTAAGCGCATCCTTCCGTGCCTCTACAAGAATCTGTTCGGCGTCCTGCCGGGAAATGTCCCCGTCGCAGTCCGAATGGTCGAAAAAGCACTGCAACGGTTCTGTCGTCCATGGCTTTAGTCCGCCAAATCGCTGCATGTCGTCGAGGTCGAAACCAAGCAATCGAGCCCACGACGTGCGGAACTCATTGAATCCCAAGTAGCTTGACATTCGTTCTGCAAAAAACCCCGCCATTCGAAAGAATTGTTTCCGGATTGCCCGTCATTCGTCCGGAACTGTCGACTGCGGCTGCTAGGCACGCAAGGGGCATTAACGATATTCCGTCATTTGAGAGCGGCGATCCTCGCACATCCAGGATGCACCACCGGTCTACCGGCAAGGGATCAAATTGATCGCCGTGCGGCTGCGTCAGATGCCGAGACCAGTGGCAACTTTCATTCTTGGCGAAGAGCCGTTGTGGCATCCACTGAGCTCGCGCGCAAGGCCGGGATTAACCCGGCGAAGCAAGCGGCGATGGCGAGACATAACGCTGCGCCAATGAGCGTCCAGGGATCATGAGGGTCCAATCCGAATAGCTGATTGCGGACAAGGTTACCCAAAGCGAGGGCCAGCACTGCTCCTGCCGAAAGGCCTGCGAAAACCATGACCGAGGCCTCACGCATCACCATACCGATTATGTTCGGGCGGGTCGCACCTAGCGCAATGCGGATGCCCATCTCCCGGGTTCGGCGCATCATTGTGTAAACCATAACACCGTAGAGTCCGATGACGGCGAGCAACATAGCGAGCCCACCGAATACAGCAGAAAGGCTGGCGACCAGTCGCTCGGTCCGCAGCGAGAATCCAATCTGTTCGTACATGGTTTGCAGTCCGACGACCGGAACATGCGGGTCGAACTGTCGCATGCGTTCGCGAAGTTCATCCTCGATCTGGCGCGGATCAACCTGGGTCCGCAAATAAATGTTCATGAAACGGAAATGCGGGCCTTCGAGATAAGGGAAGAAAGCCTGTGCTGGAGGCGACTCACGCAGATCTCGATATTTCTTGTCCGGGACAACACCGATTACTTCAATATCCGGACTGACTGGCTCCATGTCGTTCACGAGCCCGAAACGCTGCCCGATGGGTTCTCGGCCCGGGAAGTATTTTCTGGCAAAGCTCTCATTGACGACAGCGTATTTGTGTTTGGCCGGGCCATCGTCCTGCGCTGTAAAGGCACGCCCGGCGATGATAGGAATACCGAGCGTAGCAAAGTAGTCCGGACCGACCTCGCTAAGAACCGGCTGTTCCTCGATCGGCGCTCCTTCGAAATCCTTGCCCAGAACCGCATTCTGCCATGCATAGCCCTTCAGAAGCGGCATGGTTGAGAATCCAACCGAGGCAACACCGGGCATGGTTTGCAGGTTGACGTTCAGACGTTCATAGAACGACTTGGTTTCTTCGTCGGAGTATCCGTTGAGCGAAGGGTTGATTGTGAATGTAAGAAGATGATCGGTGGGAAACCCCGGCCCGAGGGTCTGAAGGTTGCGCAGGGTGCGAACGAAGAGGCCCGCACCGACCAGCAACAGGAGCGACAGAGCCACCTGTATGCCGACCAGCATGCGGCGAAGAGAAATGCCGCCGGCTGAGAGGGCGCCGGACCTATCTTTGAGCGAGAGTGTAATTTCAGTGCGCGAGCCGCGAACCGCGGGCAGAAGCCCGAAGACCAAGGAGGTCAGAAGCATAGCTCCCACAGCGAAGGCCAACACGCGTCCATCCGGAATGGGAGAGACAACAAACTCGGCGGCCGCATCCTCCGGCAGATAGATGCGCAGCAGAACGCGATCCGCCAGAAAGGCCAGCGCCAGTCCCACGACGGTTCCAGCGGCCGAGAGGAGCAAGCTCTCGACCAGAAGCTGACGAACGATTCTCGCCCGGCCGGCGCCGATGGCCAGGCGAACAGCGAACTCCCTCTCTCGCGCTGTGGCACGCGCCAGCAACAGATTGGCCAGGTTGGCGCAGGCCAGAAGAAGCACCGCTCCGGTGAGCGCGACCAAAAGCCATAGCGGTTTGCGCATATATTCGCGCAGCCGGTTCTCTGAGCCTGGCAAAAGCTCCACGCGGTTACGAAGAAACGGCTCCCGATCCGCAGGCGTTGTGGATCTGGTGAATTCAGGCTGCTGCGCTTCCATTTCGAGAATGCTGTGTAGAAGGGGTTGGAGCGATGCCTTAGCCTGCTGCACGCTGATGCCCGGCTTGAGGCGCCCATACGTGGTGACCCAACTGAGACGGCGACGCCGGTCCTTGAGTCCGTCCGAGTGCGGAGTCATCTCCGTTTTCATCATGATTGGAACGAAAACCTTCGCAGGAACTCCCATTTCCACGCCGTCGAAACCGGGCTGTGCGACTCCGATAACGGTCATCGCCTGACTGTTGAGCACAATCGTCCGTCCGACAATTTTGCGGTCACCGTCGAAGTAGCTCCGCCAGAAGCCGTAGCTGAGTACCACGACCGGACTGCTGTCGGGAACGGCGTCGTCGTCCGGAGCGATGGTGCGGCCCAATGCCGCCCCGACGCCCAGGATCGGGAAGTAGGAACCAGAGACCAACTCCGCAGGTATTTGCGCCGCTCGATCACCGCCGCCGATAGTCACTGTCGCTGGGAACCGGCTGAACACCCCGGAGAAAACTTCATTGTTGTCGCGCAAATCTTCAAACATCGGCCAGGAAACGGTGTTGGGCCCGTAACTGTTGCCGTAATGGTTGCCGGCCTCTCTAACGATCACGAGCTGCTCGGGATGACGGACGGGTAAGAGCCGCAGAACAACCTGATCCAGCAAGCTGAACATCGCCGTGTTCGCGCCGATCCCAAGCGCCAGCGTTGCCATCGCAACCAGGGTGAAACCGGGATTCTTCGCAAGCGTTCGTACGCCATACCGAACATCCTGCGCGAGCCTGTCCAATGAGCCTCCAGCGCGAATATCGCGAACGCGCTGCGTGACCTGTTCTACCCCTCCGGTCTCACGACGGGCATCGTGGTACGCCTCCTCGGGAGCCGCTCCTGCTCGCACCTTTTCGGCCGATACCAGTTCCAGATAGGCTTGGAGTTCCTCATCGAAGTCGCGATCAAGTTGTTTGCTGCGGAACACATTATTCCAAAGCGCGCGGAGTCGATTGATCACTGAGCCTCCTATGTCGTGTTCAAGGCGGTCGTCATGGCAAGAGATATTCGTTCCCACCGCTCCGACTCGGTGTGCAGTTGCTTTTTTCCGGCCTTGGTCAGCGCGTAGAACTTCGCGCGCCGGTTGGTTTCCGATTCTCCCCAGGAGGATGTGAGCCAGCCGGCCTGTTCCATGCGGTGCAGGGCGGGAAACAGGGATCCAGCTTTGACATCGAAGGCACAGTTGGTTATCTGCGCGATCCTGCGCGAAATTCCCATTCCATGAAGCTCTTGAAGCACAAGAGCCTTCAGGATCAGGAGGTCGAGTGTGCCTTGCAGCAGATCGGACGTGGGAGGCGGCATAAACTCTCCTATTGACTGTCTATAAGACGCTAGCACGTTCTCTTATAGACAGTCAATAGGTCGCAGACTTACTGTCTTCTGGGCGGTTGGTCGGCAAACAAGAAACTGAGACTGCGTTCGAATGACTTTCAATAGAACGCTCCGTTTGGCGAGAAGACGATCCCGGATTGCCCTTCGAAGCCGCCGAATACCCGCTAGAGACGAATTGGTGTATGCGATGTCATCAGCAACGGTAAGGGCTTCGTGGTTTGGGACTGTGCTTCTACAAGAAATGCACTGATCAGACAAGTCACACTCACAACAGTAATTCTGATTCATCCCGATCCCTTTTTGCTTCGATGGCCGCACATCTTATACCCTTCCCACAATTACCAAGGGTGCAGTTTTCTGGTATGAAGACGCAGACTCGAAGTAAACAAAAGAGCAGGAGATCAGGAATTTCTTCAAATTGAATTTTAGGCTGTTACTGCTGGAAAGCGGCGGGGTGGGACAACGCTGTTCTCAACTTGCTGGTTTCAACTCGCGAACGGCGTCTCCAGCGCCGCTGAGATCGGCGAGCCGCATCTCGGAATACTTGCGCGATAGAATCACGCCTGGCGCGCCCGCGCGGAAAGCCGCCAGGACTGCTTCCTTGACGCTTTGCGGCGTACACTTGCTGTTGTTCGGCTCTGTCGGGATATCGATATCAATGCCGGGCCAGATCAGAGTGCTCGTGCCAGCAACACCCTCCAGAGCGCGTTTCGTCTCGCGGTAGACGTAATCAGCCGATAGCCCTGCGTGAGGAACCTGATCGTAGCTACTCTCCTTGAATCCCATCAGTGCATAGTTCAGATCGATCAGGCCTGGTTTCGAGAGATCTCCATATAATGTCGAGCCGATATTGTCTGCATACAGCGCCATCCGCTCGCCACCGCAGTTGTTGTACATAACGACCTTTATAAAATCCGAATAATTCGAGAGCTCATGAAGCTCCTGTTCAGCGCGGTAGATCGGATTGAAAGAATTGTTGTGCCAGATGTGCCAACCCACCGGCACCGTCGGCTTCGCTGTCTTTACTGTTTTGTATATTGTGGCGTAGGTCTCGCGAAGGCTGTCAGTCCAGAACATTTCCCAGGCGGCTAGTTCGGGATAGCGCAAGAGGAGCCGCCAGAATTGAACGTAGTAGCCGTCCACGGGACGGATGCCGCTGCGTGCCGAACGCACGAATTTCTCTAATTCCAGGAAACCCTTTCGCGCGTGCTCTACGTTGATACCACTCTGTTTTGCTTTGCTCTGGCAAAATTCGCAAAAGCAGGTCACTCTGCCGGGATCGACCGGCGGTGTGTCATGCGTAGCTCCCAGACTGTCGCAAAGAGCACCCTGCCGCTCAGATCCCCACATAATTCCGTCGATATCATAGGAACGGGCATAGTCCTCGACCAGACCGGTCAGGAAATTCCGGTAGTCCGGATTGTTGACGCACAACGTCTCGGCATTCCGGCCGTACAGGTCGCGCTCCTGAAGCTTCTCGATGTTTGGCAGGTCAGTGCGAAACACGTCCTCAAGCCAGCATATTACCTTCATGCCGCGCTTTTTGGCGGCAGGGAGCACTTCGGCCAGAATGTCGAGGTCGCCGTGGTCGGGAGCGCGCGTGTCTTTGAGAACCGTATTCTTGTAGTACTGGGGATGCGGGGTGGCGAAGTTCCCGCCGTGAAAATTGAGATCGTACTCCTGCTTGCCGTGATCAGGCAGGGGCTGGCCCGGAATCTGTCGTCCGGCGATGCCTCGACCGTAGGTGAATACTGCAAGAAAGAGGGTATTCACGGAGGCTCGTTCCTGAAGCACATCAAGGACTTTCTCGGTACCTTCATCCACGAACGAAACTGCTCCGACTTGGACGCCGATCATTTTCGAGGAGACAGCCGTATGTCCTGAAGTTGGCATGGCCAAGGCGGCGCCGGCTCCAGCGGTGAGCTTGAGGAATTCGCGGCGATTCACGTCCACTTTCAAGATAGACTACGCCTATTTTCTTTGGTAGCAGCCGATGTCTATATTTCCCGATTTGACTCGTGGTGAGCCGTCAAGGTCCAGTTCTCCCGCCGGTACTCCATCAGTCGCGCCAGCAGCGAGCGCGGGAGAATCTGACTGCAGATGGAAATCATGCGCGGCAGCATCTACAAAGTGGGGATCGAGGAAACGGGAATGACCGTCATTACCGGTGGACTCAACGTATTTGTCGAATCCAGTTACCGTGGCGGAAGCTCCTGCCCATGTGCTCGCCTTCGCTCCGGAGGAGCAGTAATAAAGGTTGTGATCGCTAGTGACCGGCTGCTTGTTTTTTTCGACCTGCGATTTATTCACTGCGATTAGACAGTGGGGGCCTGCGTAGACGATGTTGTTCTCAAAAATATCGTCCGACATGTTCCACTGCATCTGAAACTCCCCGGACCCGGTTCCCGACGTATCGTTATCATAGAGCGTGTTGTTGACCACCGTGCTGTGATCGGTGTGTCCTCGCTCGGGCGCATAACCTCCGATGGAAACACCCGCGGTATGGCAATGATAGATCAGGTTATTTCTCGCAGTTATGTAACTGGTGGCGCGGTCCTTGTGCTCGCTGGCCAGCTCGATTCCAAAGTCCACATCGTGCATGACGTTCTGCTCGATCAGAATCCTGGTGCCGCCGTCCACGTAAATACCATCGGAAGATTCATCGTTGCGGTATGCCGGATTGCCGCGCGAGGTAATGTTGTAAACCAGATTGCCGCTTACCACACCGTCCCTGGCCTGGTCGACGGCAGGGTCGGGCGCCGTGCGCTCAAAACCGATGACGTCAATTCCAATATTGTTATTGTCGTGAACAACATTGCGGGTAATGCGGAAGTTCGTAACGTTCCCGTTCACTACCAGCGACTCGCTCGAACCGGTTTGGAGATGATGCACCTCATTGCCGTCAATCGACCAGTTCGCTGATCGGAGTCTTGGCCTCGGTACCGTATACAGCTATGCCAAACCCATTGGCACCATGTCCCGGACCATCACGTCCCTTAAAAGTCTGCTCAATATGATGGACGTTGTTCTTGAGGAGTTCAATATGGGAGCCGGCCCCCATAATGCTTATGCCCAATGGAGTAAGCCGATGCTCGGCGGTGCGGAAGTTGCGAATTTCAAAACCTTCGATCCTCACGTAACTTTTGTTCTGAATCGTAAGAATGCCGCTTCTTCCTGAGGGAGTGAAATGCTCTGCGTCCAGTACCGCCGTCTCGCCGGGATAACTTCGAAGAGTAATGTATCCATCAGTCGCGTTGCCGGAAGCTTTGATGCTTACGAGCTCTTCATAGACACCACCCCGTACATTGACAGTACTACCCGCACGCACGGTGTCTGCGGCATGTTGAACGGTGCGCCAGGGTGCCGTTTGGGTGCCGGGATTCGAATCATTCCCAGTTGTCGACACGTAGCGGAAGGAGTTGGACTGGTCAAAGGCTCCAGAGACGCAAGCAACCAATATAAAGAGAGTTGAAAATTTCAGGCTCGTCACTCCCGCGGCGCCTGCTGTCGCCCGCATATCTGGCTATCGAATCTTTTCTCTTTATATTGTTTTCTTTCATTTGTCTAGCAAAAAGGAGACCGTCACACGCGAAAAACGAGAATCCCGGCTGCAAATGATCCGGGTTCATCCGGCTGCTTGAAAAGATTGTTGGCGAGATTCACCAAGCGGGGAAATGGGTTGGCATGTGCGGCGAGATGGCCGCGCACATTGGCCATCTCCCAGTTCTCCTGGGACTTGGTCTCGATGAAATCAGTGTTCCCGCGGCAACCTCCCCGAGCTTAAGAGTGCGGTTCGGCATTTCTCGGCTCAAGACTGCCAGCAGCTCGTAGCTCAAATCAGCGCTAGCCGCGAAACCGCTGAAATAGAGGCCCTCGTTAAATCGGCTGAATCCCTAATTTCCGATCTGCCGCTATTCAGCGAGGACCTCATCCTGCTCGAAGGCGATAGTAGGAATAAAGAAGAAGCTATTCAAGAGCTGGTCGATAGTTTTTATATTGCTGCACGCACGCATGATCGACGCCAGCTCGAACAAGCAGTGTGAGCCCGTGAAGCCCTGTATTCAACGGGGCTAGGATTCGGCTTCGCGACGCCTCACTGCAAGACGGATGCGATCGCCGCAAATTCTATAGGTATCTTGAGACTCAAGCAGCCTGTGGACTGGGGCGCTCCAGACGGGTAACGTGTGCGTATGGTTATCCTCATCGCCATGCGAGACCAGAAAGGAGCCAGCGGTCACATGCAGGTCTTTGCCGAACTTGCACGCAAACTTATGAACGAGGAGTTCCGAAAACGATTGCTTGCAATCCAAAATGCCTCAACCATGATTCAGTATATCTCCCACGAACTGGCGTTCTAGAAGTCCGAACCCGAAGCCTACAAGTCGAAGCTAGACATCATCCCGACAGTGTGGACAGCATTCGACGGCACGATCCACATACCACTATCCGGCTGCAGAGACCTCTTTCCTAGCAAGCCTTTAGCCGGCCATACACCGAGTCGGCTACCTTGACACGAAAAGCCGAAAGGTCTCTTTGGTCGTGTTGTAAACAAAAACGTCCCGTTGCTGTGAATTGGTGCGCCCCTTCACAATTACAAAGCCGAACTTCAAAGCCGAAAGGTGCTGGAACTGCCAGCGCACACGATTTTCCGGAGCCGCACTCAGATCGGCGATCAGCTATTGATCGAACGCTACGAGGCGAGGAAGCCGGCGAAGGCCGGCATCTCTGGAGCGATTGGTCTCGAAGCGCCACCACCGGAGATCGAAACTCCGGCACCCAGAGGACCAGTCGTACCCATTGCTCCCCAGAGCACCAGCGCGGCTAGCTCTCGCTCGAGCTTTGCGGGAACCAAAACTCGCTAACCCAGTACTCGCGTTGCGGGCGTCATCGCCGATCGAGGCCGCCCGCCTTCTCTTTGCTGTAGCCCCAATTTCTTGCCCGACCCGATCTGGGTTGTCGCAGGGGCGTGCCACTCTGGCGCAAGTGTCAGAGCAAACACACGGTTGACAGACTGAATCCGCAGCCAACGTGCCTTCGCCACTTAACCAGCAAATTCTCAGGTAACCAGTCTTCGTCCCTTCTTTCAGAGCGGAATACTTCCTGTTTGCCCGTCATCCGCTAAGTGCCCTGGCGCTTCTTTGTGTTGCGTTCTAGCAAAGGTTCGAGTGAGCGGCGCTGTCCACGTCAGTAAGAATCCGCTCCACGGATTGCCGTGTACGGGGATTAGAATTGTTCCTCGGATGTGGGCGAAAGCCACTATTTCGACGCCTTTAAGGGAATTGAGTAAGAGAATCGCTCTCCCGAAGTCGGCCAGTGTTCTGTGATCGCTTCAGAACTCAGAGGCTCAACCGTTGCAAACAGGCGATTTGACTCAAAACCCCGGCCCGGCATTTTGAGTGATATCGAGATTTTTCGCCAATTGACCTTCCGAACCACATTCGGTGTCAAAATAAGTGCGATCAATTTATGAGAAGCTCACGTTTCCCCACCGCGCTCCTTATACTGCTCACGCTCTTCTTGGCGGCCTCGGCTGAGGAACCGTGCAGATACTTGAACTCACGGAATGCTTTGGCGGGATATGAAACGGGCGGTCCATACAAGCTCGAACATTTCACGTTAACAAAAGGGCGAACAGACCTCCGTGAATTCCTTTGGAAGCACTGGCACAACCATATCAAGGGAGTTGCTGAGGCAAAAGTTGGCACCGTCGATGCCGGAACAGTCACAGCCCTGTACATAATTCAACTCGATCCGAAAGGGGTATGGGGAATAGACGTGGAGCTTAGCCGACCAGTGCAGCCTCCGCCATGCTCAACATTCCACGCTGATACTCTGGTTCGTGTACCGATCCGAAAGCCTGATGAGGACTATCCGTCGCAGACGTTAGGTCCGTACTGGCCTGACAGGAGCGTGCCCAAAAAAGTTCGCATGCAGGACGATGAAGTGAAGGATGCCAAGTATTTCACCGTCATCCTAATGGCGAACGAAAGAGCCATCGGCGACACGATCTGAACACACCTGCCGCCCTCGGTGACGCAATCTGGCGATTGATAGCGCGTTGTGAGCGATATCGGGATTTATCGCGAGTTGAGCAACAAAGCAGAGTCACTCTAGCATCCCTCTCAGGAAGGCAGCCTAATAATGGCAAATTTCACCCGTCGAGGCTTAGCGACTTTAACGGCAGTTCTGTGCGGCTGCGCCGCAGCTGGAGCGCAATCATCCCAAAATCAATCCTCCTCCTCCTCCGAGAGAGCTGAGCATATGTTCACCGAACGGTTAAAGGCGATTGGAGGGACACAAGCTGTGGATTGCGGAACTACTACTTCTTCCAAGCCGGACGCCGCCGTGGCAACCTGCGGACTTAAAGCCTTTCACGATCACAATCCCTTCTTTCTCGGCTATTACACTCGTTACGCACAAGGCCTAGAGTTCGCCTATGGCTTGGCTGGAGATTCGAGCGCGAACATATTTATGGTTAGCTATCAAACCAGGGCATTTCCAGCAGTAGCTCCGACGCCTCGCACACGGCTCTTGGACGATAATCATTCTCGCGTCACCGAATGTATCAAGCCCGTCACGCTTGATAAAACGCCTCGTGGCTTGCTTGCTTGTATCACGCCCGTGAATCAGGATGAATCGGAAAGAGCCGCACGCCAGACCCCAACCGGATACAGCCTCTGCGCGGTGGCTGAGAATCCTCCCGCGTTCAACAACAAGTTAGTGCGGCTCCGTGGCCATTTCTCTGGCAATTTCGAATACTCCATGTTGAGCGGTGACGGCTGTGAACAGGCACTTTGGTTTGAATATGGCGGAGGAGGAGGACCACCAAGTTTGGCCGCACACGTCGGCGGGGGTGCTAGACCAGGGTCGGAGGATGCAACTGGAAAATTGATATTGCCGATTCCGGTAAAACTGGTCCACGATTCGAAGTTTGAAACATTCGAAAAGCAAGTCGAGGCAATGGCCAATGCGGACGTCGCCTACGAACAAGAACACCCAGACAAGTTCATCGACCACTGTGTGACTGCAACCTTCGTGGGTAGAATCGATTCTGTTTCGCGCGAAGTTCATCAGTTCCATAAAAATCACCCGACCAAAGAGCACAATGACGGACTCGGCTTCGGTCAAATGGGCTTATTTGAGGCTGAATTCATTTTGCGATCCGTTGAGGACGACGCAACTTTGGGGGTCTGCGGAAAGTAGCTTCTCGTTGACGTTATCAGCGATTTGACTCAAAACCCCTGACTGAAGGCATTTTGAGTGATATAGAGATGTTTCAACAGTTACATACCTTTGATAGCAAAAAGCCGCTCTGCGGGCTTTGAGCGGCTCTATTACCTCGAACGTCGAACTCCGACGATCTCCTCGGGCGAACCACGATTCCGCGTCCCCCTTCCCTAAGAGAGGCCGCTAACGATGTTGCGATATTCCGCCTCGTTGAATGCCTTCAGAGTTTCCGTGGTTATGTTGCCTAGCGCCGCAAGTGACAGCATGAATTTGGCACCTGCTTCATCATTGGGGAATTCTGAGATCAACACTGCGTCGTAACGGCCCATGGTCAAGTACCATGCTTGAATTTTCCCGCCAGCCTTCTCGGCGGCCTTTCTCGCGGCGTCGAGTCGTGCTGGGCTTTCCTTGATTTTCGCAATTCCTTGCGGCGTGTATCGGACGAGCGTCACAAAATGTGCCATGATTTTCCTCCTGGCTCACCGGAGCACACAGTATGCTCCTCCGATTGGATGAGTCAAGTCTCGCGGAATGTAGGAGGTCAATGAGTGCTGTCGCGATGTATCAACAGTGAAGGGGAAAGCGATATACTCGCTCCCTCTCCGAACTTAAATGAAAGTCCTCGCGTCGTTTGAGGCCGTCGGGATTAGAAGGGAAGGAATGAGGCTCAAAGGAAAAGTGGCGCTGGTGACCGGTGCATCACGCGGCATCGGGTTTACGGTGGCCGAGTTGTTCGCCCGGGAGGGCGCGATTGTCTTTGCCGGCAGTTCAAGCAACCCGTCTAGCATCTTTCCGCCCGGCGTGACCGGGGTAGAGTTAGACGTCTCGAAGGAAGAGCACTGGAAACGCGTGGTGGCCGACATCGTCGCAGCCCACCATAGGCTGGACGTTCTCGTGAACAACGCCGGCATCGCCGTCTATGACGCCGTGCACGATTGCAGCACCGAGAACTGGCGCAAGGTTCTGGGTGTGAACCAGGATGGTTGCTTCTTTGGGATGAGGGAAGTGATCCCGCACATGAAGGCGCACAAGACCGGCTCGATCATCAACGTGTCCTCGATCTGGGGGACCGCTGCGGTGCCGGGTGCTCACGCCTATCACGCGACCAAAGGCGCACTGGTCATGATGTCGAAGAACGCGGCCATCACTTATGCCGTTGACGGGATCCGGGTGAATTCTATTCATCCGGGATTTATCGACACGCCGCTTACCCAGGCTCAGGCCTCGGCCATCAACGCCAGCATCATCGGCATGACGCCTATGAAGCGCGCAGGCACTCCGCTTGAAATCGCGAACGGTTGTCTTTTCCTTGCCTCGGACGAATCGAGCTTCATGACCGGCACCGAACTCGTGATCGATGGCGGATACCTCGCTCAGTAGCCCGTGCGGTCAATGAGTGTTATGGGGATTTGTCGCCAGGTTCCGCTTACTTCACGCCGTGCTTGGCGTACTCCTCAGATGTAAACTTGCCGCCTTGCACGTAGCTTGCATTTAGCTCGGTGTACTGCCTCCATTTCTCGGGCAGCTCGTCTACCGGAAAAATGGCCGACACAGGGCAAACTGGGACGCAGGCGCCACAGTCAATGCACTCCACGGGGTCGATATAGAGTTGCGACACCTTATCGAAATCCGGGCGGGCATCCTCATAGCTGGTGCTCTTTTTGGGATGAATGCAATCTACTGGGCAGGCATCGACACAAGAGGCATCTTTTACCCCGATACACGGCTCAGCAATCACGTAAGCCACAGGCCACTCCTTAATTTCACGCTATGCCTTTCAGAAAACGAATTCAACAAAGGCCGTGAAATCAGGCGATAGCACAAGTGCGCTTTCCATTCGCCAGTTTTGAACCTCAATTATCGCCAACTCACAAACGCCGAGTAGGTAAGATGCCGGATACAAAAAAGCCCTCTCTGGGAGGGGCACCTTTAGTTTGGGAATTCAGGTTAGGCCGCTCTGGCGGGTGACGTTCGGCTGTAGTTCTTAACGGCCTTCTCGATCCCCGGTGTGGCTTTCTTCAGGTCGTCAAGGTTCATGGCCGGATGGAATTCGATGTGGGCATCGAAGGCGAGAAACCACGGTTCCGCAACGGCTGGGATTTGAGCCGTATCCTTCAGATCAAAGAAGATGAACCCGGTTCTCTTGCCGTTATCCTCGACAAAATAGGCCGCTTCAGGTTTTAGGTCGGCGAGAATTGAGTCGATGGTCTTGGGCAAGCTGCCATCACTGATCGCCGCATTGCCCGTCTCTACGGGGATTGAAACCTTGAGTAAACAGCGCATGAAACACCTCCGGGACGAAGTCTTATGCAAGAACTCTAATCTTGAAGAACCCATCAGCCCGCGCGTTCAAATTGTTCGACCGCAGACCACAGGGAGCCACGACGATGCACAAATCCTTCAGCACGTAACTGCTCTAAGGCAAACCGTACGAAAACGTCCGGCTCACCCAACGTCTTCGCCAAAGTCTCAACAGTGGAAGTGCCGGGGATTTCCAACCGTGCGAATACCCGTTCACGTAACGACAACCGTTCCGGTCGCTGCATTTCTTGCGCGTAATTTTGCTTTGATTGCACGACTGGAGGCAAGCTAGCAACGGACCCAAGGAAAGAAAACTGTCAAAAGTACCTGTCACACCCTAGGTTTAATTTAGGCTGCGACTCTCATAATTGACTCCACCGAGGAAGGGGTTTTGAGTGTAATGGGGATTTATCAGAAACCATGCAACTTCATAACGCTGCATTACTTGAATGAGCTAGAATCACTCTTCTCCTCAAACCATCGGCGGCTATGAGATTACCTTGGCGCAGTGCGGCGTTAGTCGGCTGTGCAGCCCTGATCTGCGGGACTGCAATGATTTGGCATTCTGCCGGGGTAAGGGCCACCCAACGAAAGCTCAATGAGGAGGCCGACGCGTGGCGACTACGCGCTGAGAGCGGCGACGCGAACGCACAATATCAGTTCGCTCGGTTGTATTACCAAGGACGAGGTGTGACTCAGGACTACACCCAAGCTCTGTCCTGGTATCGCAAAGCAGCTGACCAGGGGAATGCCAAGGCACAGAATGCCGTTGGCTTTATGTACGACGAAGGAAAAGGAGTGCCGCAGGATTATGTAGAGGCTGCCTCCTGGTACCGCAAGGCCGCCGATCAGGGAAACTCTAGAGCTCAGTATGGTCTTGCTTACCTCTATCACGAAGGCAGAGGGATGACGCAGGACCGTCACACTGCTCTCGAATGGTGCCAAAAAGCTGCCGACCAGGGATATGCGCGAGCTCAATATGCTCTCGGCTTCTCGTATGTTGAAGGAAAGGACCTTCCACAGGACTACACCACTGCTATCGCGTGGTTTCGTCGAGCCGCCGATCAAGGCTATGCAGAAGCCCAAACCTACCTCGGATATATGTACTCCCAAGGCATCGGAGTGCCAAAGGACAATCAAGAGGCTGTCCGCTGGTATCGCAAATCCGCCGAACAAGGCGACTCGCAGGCTGAATACGATCTTGGCTACATGTATTACTACGGCCTCGGTGTGATCCAGAACCGAGTCGAGGCCAACCGCTTATTCGAGGAAGCTGCCGCTCAGGGGAACGAGAGTGCAAAGCGGGCGCTTGAATGTTCCAGGAAAGGAATTTCGATAGACCCAGGTGCGGGCCTTAAAGGTCTCCAATGAAGCCCGGCTTGTCTAAACGTGGAATCCATCCTGATGCGGTCAAGCTTTATCACAAGCCCGCTCGTTTCGTTCGGGTTTTCGGGTCTCAATGAGTGATATCGGGATTTATCGCCAAGTAGGGATAGCGAACGTGACGAGACTAGGGAAATTTCGTTGCACCCACCCCACAGTGTGATCGGCCATGTGCAGGTACGCCTTCGCTCCCTTCGTGTCATTGATTGATCGAGCTTGTATCACAAACGAATCGATTGAACCCGCTTCGACTGGAATATACAGACAGACGGATTCTGGCTCATTGGGTCCCTTGCAACCGTCAGCCCGAAGCCTAACGAGCACCACAGCGTGCCCCACAGAATCGACACACCGAAAACTCATCGAAATACCGCCGCCAGCCATTTTCGGTTCAAAAGCTCCGAGTTGGACATCGCGGGAGTCTTTGACGTTCGACGGGAAACCGCTCAATGTCTCCGCGGTTTTTGATAGGTCATCGTGAGCCAGATAAATCTTCGTCGCACCGCGAAAAGGACCGTTTGAGCACGTGACTTGGCACTGAATTACGTCTTGATCGAACCAGACGACCTCGAACTCTATTCCTCGCATGATTGCAGATTGTAAGGGATGATTGCCGAAACCAGGCGATAGCGCTCAAAATACCCCGTCGCGAACAGCAGTTCGTCGGCTGCACGCCGTTCTGGTTCGAGCAGCTATTTCGCAAAATGTTTCTCGAACAAGGCTTTGGATCGCTTCACGCCTTCATCCGTCAACAACACGGATTTGGCCTTGCTCCGCGGATCTTCAATGTAGCCGCTCTCATGCAAGCGATCGAGAACATCCCAACTGTAACTTTTCCACGCCCTGAATCCCCATTTGTCCTTGAAGGTGGTCAGATACAGCAGTGCAAGCGAAATCTCATCGACCTTGTGTTCATCAATCTTCATCAGGACCTCCGCGACAGTCTGATTCGACCAGTCACCGTTTGCAATCCCATTGGTACGGCACCGGAGGCCGTCAGCAATGGGTCGCAAGAAAGCCAAAGCAAATTATCGCCGCATCGTACTGCGATTGCCCGATTTGGATCATTCGAAGATGGCCGTGCTCAACAGCCTCACGTCGCCGGCCTCACGCCGAGTGTACAAGTACGCCATCGAGAAATTCGTGGCCTGGTATTGTTCGGAACCACGAATAGCCTTCAATCGCATCGTTGTGGTTCGCTATCGCATACACCTGGAATCCTGTTGTCTGGCTGCGAATACCATCAATCAGCATCTGGCAGCGGTAAGGCGCTTAGCAAACGAAGCAGCTGATGCAGGTCTCCTGAGCCCCGACTTGGCCGCCGGCATTGCTCGCGTAAAAGGCGTCAAGCAGTTAGGTCAGCGCTCCGGCAACTGGCTGACTCAAGACCAGAGTGCAGATGTGCTCAGACGATCGCGCGGCGAGAGCCTACGAGCCAAAAGAGACTATGCAATGCTGGCCATGCTTTTCGGTTGTGGTCTTCGGCGCGCCGAGCTGGCTGGGCTGGAGCTGGATGAGATCCAAACACGGCAAGGGCATTGGGCAATTGTCGATTTGATCGGCAAGGGCGGTCATGTCCGAACGGTTCCGATTCCGCATTGGGCGAAACAAGCACTTGATGATTGGATCTCAGCTGCAGGGATTACAAAGGGAAGAATTTTTCGAGCGGTCGCGAGGGGCGGAAAGATCTGGGGATCTGGTATCTCCGAGAACGTCGTCTGGTACGTGGTGCGAAACTGTTGCCAACGAGCAGGACTGGAGCATATCGCGCCGCACGATCTGCGTAGGACTTGTGCGAAGCTATGCCACACCAACGGTGGCGAACTGGAGCAGATTCAGTTCCTGCTGGGACACGCGTCGGTTCTGACCACCGAACGCTATCTCGGCTGTAAACAGAATCTCGGGCATCCAGTCAACGACCTCTTCGACCTCAAAATGAATGTGCAACCACACAAGGTCAGCCCTGTCTCCCCTGCGGCGCAAACGATGGCGGTAAAAGCACCGTCGCACCTAGATGTAAATCGTCGTAGCGCGGAATCTGATCTTTCCACCGGAGGCGGGCAGGAACATCTGATATCGAAGAAGGAACTACACAGTGTGCGAGAAAATGATTCTGACTCCACCTGTTCTGACAAGCGGTTTGTGACCGAATGGGACGGAGCAGCGTGACGGGGTTTTGAGCGCTATCGCCTGATTTCACCAATGGACCGAACTGCATGTTGCTACTGCATTAGGTCGAGCGCATCGCCAAAGGCTGCCTTGAGCTTTAGAGCCTTCTTAATTTCCTCGCAACTCACATAGGGATGTTCGCTGTATTCGAGGAAGCTCGGACATTGGCGTTCGCGGAAAAACTTGACGATGGACGCAGGATTGGTCGCGTAGTCCGGGGGCCATCCTTCGAGGGCTTCAAAAGTTGCCCGGATGCCCGTCTTCTCGAAGAGGTAAGAGGCATCTTCGCAGTATTTATCGAAATCGGTATCGAAGATGGCTTGGTACATCAGGTAGGTCTCCCCCTTTATGGTGAAGGTCAGCCATCTCAAGTAGTGCGCCTTGAGTATAGAGAGCGTTTCGGGATCATCTGCGATTGCTTTCTCCATGACCTTGGCATTGTTGTACAGGTGCTCTTCCATTCCGGGAATGACCTTTGCAATGACGGAGAAGCCGTAGCACGCTGGAGTCATGGGAAAGATCGGACCGTATCTGCCTTGCTCGACTTTGTCGGCAAAATAGCCCCCCTTCGGGATGGCCATTGCCTGCGGCTTCGTCCAATCGTTCGCCCTCGGCTTCTCGACCATTTGTGGTCTCTTGGGCTCGCTCTTTGGTTCCTTTGGGAACGGTCTGGTGGCCATAATTTGCTCCTTTTCTGCGTTACCGAGAGGCAGAATAGCAAGACGCTGGTAACAACCAAACTGTTACCTCTGCCAGTGAATGTCAGGATCGTGACTCTCAAGCTTATTCCTGCGATTCAGTCGGCTCTGCGGAGGCGGAGTTAGGAAGGCCGCGATTCAGTACTGCCTTTTCTAAGTTTTTGCAGGGGTTCGCCATGCACCGCGAATTCGCCACACCCGCAATTTACGCAGATAGTCACTGGCGGGAAAGCCCATACTGTAGGCGTGTCGAGATTTTCACGACCCGGAAAGTGGACGTTCATCTCTGCAGGGAACACCCGAAAATCCGGCGATTCACACAAGCTGCACATACCGTAACCACCTAAGCTGATTCGATACTCTACGAAACGAACCCGTTATGTCTGTGAAGCCAGTCACATAGCCGTGTGACGGTGAAGGCCCAAAGCTCGCGGTCTGAATGACAACCACAATAAAGACCTGAAGAGCCTTTTCAAAAGTGCTGCCATCTCTGCCAGCACCCGTCCTGGTCCTCTGCGCGACTTTTATGTGGCGCGGGTGGACAAGGGAATGCGGCCGACGATGGCGCGTCTGACACTGGCACGCAAGATTGCCGCGATCAGCTTAACGATGTGGAAGAAAGGAGTGAGTTTCGATCCACAAAACTTGCCTCGGCAAGCAGCTTGAGCCTCTCCGGTCAAGAAGGCTTTCCATCCCTGGGACTCTCTCTGGTGGTGGTCGGTCGGGTTCTGGAGATGCTCGGTTCGAGAGGAGTATCAGTCAATGAGATCGGCCCCGCGTGCTTGGCACCGAGTCACCCATTTCACGTTATGCCCTCTCGGATAACCAGAAATAGCCATAGACCACGAGCCTCGGATAGAACCATGGTTGCCGCTGAAGCACCAACTCGCTTGCCGCTCTCTCAAACTCGACAGCATCGTCATCATCAGCAGAGAAGCTCATGAGAACCGACAACGAGCCAAACTTCTCCAGAGAACTGAAAACTACAGTGGGCTGGATCTCGAGAAAAAACCTCCACTCCGGTCGAGGCAGAAGTTTTTTTCTTGACATCCCTTTTTATAGAACTCATTGTGCAGCCGAGTCTTCATCATCAAGATCGTCCGCCTTGGTCTTCGCCAGCATCCCCAAGAGGGCACAGACCACAGTCAAGCCGATGCCTAGCCCTTCAGCCAAAACCCGATCAGTCTTCGTGAATTCGCTGATCGCCCGTCCGCCCACCAAGAACGACAACCCTGCGATGGCAAACAGGGTTTGACTCGCTCCTTTGAGCAGCGATTTCATGGTGGACATTCTAGCCCTGTCGCACCCGATGACACACAGTTGATGATGAATCCCCATAGCACGCATGACCCTGGGCACGGTGGCAACAGGTTGCGCCGGGAGTCGGGCGAAATCGCGTATGCCATTGGCTCTTGGGCGCGCGCTAATCTATCGTGCTCTCCACAATTTCCGATACGCGATTACAAATCCCACCGCAATGCCTACTCCGAGTGCGATCTTCGCCACGCGCTCGTTGCGGTAAGCAGGACTGCGCCGCGCATCCTTAATATGTTCGGGCCTAACGCCGATTCCCACTGCACGACCGACCACGTGCGTAATCCCGGGTATCCGCACAGCCGCTTTCAACTGCCAGGGCGCCTTCACTGGACCGCTGTTGCGGAACAGTTGAGCAAAGACTTTGTGGGCATTTGCTTGAGCCCCCTGGGTCATTCGCGTAGGAAACTCACGACGCCGTTGCACGGACTGAAGTAGCTCGTCCGTCACTCGCCGTTCGCGCAGGGCGTCAGCCAGCAGGTTGGCCGCCGCCACTGCATCCTGGATGGCCAGATTGATTCCCACACCGCCTGCCGGCGACATGGCATGTGCGGCATCTCCGATGCACAGCAAGCCAGGCTGATGCCATCGTTCCAGCCGATTCAGTTTCACAGAGAGCAGCTTAATCTCCTCCCAGTCCTGCAATTTGTGAACACGATCACGAAGATATGGCGCGATCTGCGCAATCGTGTCGCGGAACGCCTTTAACCCAACCCTCTTGATGTCTTCAAACGAATCTTTGCGGATGATCAGACCGGCCTGAAAGTAGTCGCCGCGGTTGATGAGGACGAGAGCTCGGCCGTAATTGATGTTACCGAACAACTGTTCAGGGTCATCATTGTGCCTGCCAATGCGAAACCATAGAACGTCTATGGGCGCGCCGAATTCTGTCAGCGGCAATCCCGCTGCTTTGCGAATCGTGGATTGTCGCCCATCACATGCAACAACCAGGTCGGCCGTAATCTCCATCAGTCCATCGGCGGTTTGCGCCGTAATCCCTGTAATTCTTTCGCTGTTGCGGAGCAGGTCAGTGGCTTCATGCTGCATGCGGAGATCGAATCCCTGGAATCGCCGCGCATTTTCCGTTACGAAATTTAGGAAATCCCACTGCGGCATTAGGGCGACGAACTTGCAATGGGTCGGGACGCGGCTGAAATCCGCGACCTTAAACCGGAAACCGCCGACCACTCCACTAATAGATCGCAGTTGTTGGTGCCGCACGTGTAGGAATTCTTCCAGGATTCCCAGTTCGTGCATCAATTCCAAGGTCGAAGGATGAACCGTGTCCCCGCGGAAATCGCGAAAGAAGTCTTTATGCTTTTCGAGAACAGTGACGTTGACGCCTTTGCGCGAAAGCAGATACCCCAACATCACGCCCGCTGGACCGCCCCCCACAACGCAACAAGTAGTGTGAAGTGTGTTTGCCATTTACCCCTCCGCGATACACATTGTATTGCTCAGAACAATGAGAGTTGCGCACCATCAGGCCGTCTGCTCGAACGGGTAGGAGCGTAAACAGTTAGGAGGGTGCCATGTCTTGCAAGCGGTGCTCATCCGAAAACCAGAGTATGTTTCTCACCGAGATCGCCGTCCATTTACCGGGACCGAGGCGCCTCTATTCACAACGAGGGCGGTAGTCAGCGCTAGCGGAATAAATGGCAAAGTGTGGTTCGTAAATAGCACTGAACAGTTTTTTGTTCTGTTTGGCCGCAAGACTGCTAGATGGATATCCGCAAAGGATATCTATGTCGTATTTTGTGGCGAGATCTTCGCAAAACTGTTCGAGCTGAATCGCAGCATCGGCCTTACCATCTGCCCATAGGCGGCCCGCGCGCTCACCGCAGAAAGCAAGGCGCGGATGCCTTGTCTTTCCGAGCTTACGGGCTGCCTCGATCATGCCCCTAGCTCTTTCTACAAATTGTTCCGGGTCAGGGGCCTCTGCCGCATCCAGCGAAATGTAGATCCCTTGTTGAATGGCAGCATCAACGTCTACACCCTGTTCCTTCAATCTATGAAGAAGGCTTTCCCGGTGCGATTCAGTGGCTAAAACTATTGCCGGGTTCCCTGCTTTCAGGGCGCTACCTACAAAATGAGCAAACCCATCTACAAGAACCGTATCGTCGGCGAAGAGGAGGATCTCGTGGCGGCGGGCGTGGGAATTCGCGCTCTGCCCTAACTGGTCGTCCCTGAGGCTATCACTGACGTATCGTCCACCGGCGAGAACCGCCTCGATTGCGGGCAATAGCTCAGTTGCAGCGCTTGATTTAAGAACGTAGCCTTTTGCTCCCTTGGCAAGGGCAACCCGCACGACATCCCCCGAATTTTCTTGGCTTACGAAAAGAATTTTGGATCGAGGGCAGAGATTGCAAATTTGCCAGGCGACTTCCATCCCGTTCAGCTTGGGCAGCCCGATGTCGAGCAGAACCAAATCCGGTTGCAGTTCTTCTGCTTTCTGAACCGCATCCAATCCATCCACTGCTTCGCCGATGAGCTGCAATTTCGGTTCGCTCTGGAGCATCGTTGAGACGAAACGGCGCCAAGGTTCGTAATCTTCCACCACAAGAATCCGGCACGACTGCGGAGGAACTTGCCATTTTTTGGGCCCCCCAGGCCCTTCGCTGTACACTGCGACTTTTTCAAACTAAGAGTCAATACAGAACTGACCGGAGGCCCAACTCTGCCTCCACCTTGCGCTAGCGCAATGACGGAGCCTTCGTTAAGGTGTGATCATTGTTCGCCAGTAAGCGCGAAGTCCCAAGAGAACCGGAAGGCTCCTCAGAGATGACGCATACTCATCACGACGTACTTTCCGGTTCTTTTTCTCGTTGGAGAGCTGGGTAACAGCTATCAGAGCCACCCGCCTTACGCCGAGCGTTGCCAATATCGCGTTCCTCGATATGATTCTGATCTTAGGCGCAGGAATTAGGAACGTTTGGCTTCGCTAACGGATCTGTGCGGAACACCCGCCGTTCATGGAATGTAACCGAAACTAGCCCGCTATCCGTTCAGAAAATGTTTCCGCCCCAAGAGGCACCCGAACCTCGATTGTCGTTCCGCCCATCGGCTTCGATTCAATAGCGATCGTTCCATTCACCAACCGCACGCGTTCCCGCATGCTGGTAAGCCCTAGACCTTGACCTTGCGTTGATTTGACGTCGAACCCTTTCCCTGAATCAGTTACCCTGAGATGAATTTGATTTGAGTGTTCTGTCAGTCGCACATCGACACGTTTCACGCCGCTATGCTTGACGATGTTGTGCAGGGCTTCCTGTAGAACTCGAAAGAGACAAACTCCAATTTCAAATGGGAGGACATTGGCGACATCACTTCTGAAGTCGATGTCCATCTTCTGCCGCTCGGCAAATTCCTTGCACCAGCTTTTCATCCCCGCAACAACACCCAGATATTCCAGTTGTGAGGAGTGCAAATCGTGCGACAAGGCTTGCACGTCGTTCGAGATTTCCGCGATTCGTTGTCGGAATTCTCGTATGCGAGTTTCGACATCAGAGGGGTTTTCTTGCAGTTGCTCAAGTTCTACTGCGAACATTGCGAGTCGTTGGTTGATGTCGTCGTGAAGTTCTCTTCCGATCCGGGCGCGTTCCTGCTCCTGAGCCTGCAAAAGTTTGCGGTTCACATCAGAAAGCACCTCTTCTGCTCGCTTGCGTTCCGTGACATCCGCCACCATGCCGACCATCCGTACCATTCTGCCCTGCTCGTCGAAAAAAGCATGCGCGATTTTTTCAAGCCATGCGACCGATCCGTCGGGACGCAGCAAGCGATACCTCATTTGAATATCGGGATTTTCAGGAGATATCTCCTTCATGGAAGTGGTGAACTGTCCCCAGTCATCCGGATGGATCTTGTCACGTAATTGGTGTCGCTTTAGCTCGGTCTCGCCTGTGGGGCCGAGCACACCGGCAACGTCACCGCTGCGGACGATTGTGTCGCTCGCAACATTCCATTCGAAGGCGTACATTTTGCCAGCCTGTGTTGCCAGACGAAATCGTTGTTCGCTTTCGCGGAGGGCCTGCTCCGCTTTTCTACGATCAGTAATGTCCCATAGAAGACAAGCGACTCGATCAACCCCGCTTGGGCCTTCGATTGGAAAGTAGGAAATAGATAGGTGTCGTTCACCAAGTTCAGGATACGTGTATTTCAGCTCGAACTTGACGACGTTGCCTCGGAAACATTCATCCAGTTTTGGCTTAAAAACATCCTCAAACATCCTCTGGTTCACAAGTTCGTAGGCAAAATGCCCCACAACCTGCTCCCTCGTCGCATTGCGCCTGTTTAGGTATTCACGATTTGCCATTAAACAGCGATATTCTCGATCTATCACCGTGATCATTTCTCCCGACGCTTCAACGGCACTCTCGTATTCTCGCAATCGCTGTTCAGCCAGCTTTCGGTCGGCAATATCGACGTTGACCCCTAACATTCGTGACGGCTTTCCCATCTCATCCATGAACACTTGCCAGCGTCCTGCCAGCCAATGAACGCTTCCGTCAGGCCACATTATGCGCCACTCTCCCTTCGTGGGCTGTCCTGTCTTCAACGCGTCGTCAACCAACTCCATGACCCGGGCGCGATCATCGGGATGAACCAGATTTTCGAAAGCCTCCTGAGTTCCGCCAAAGCCCCCCGGCGGCAAACCGTACATCGCCTCCAGTTCCTGGGTCCAAGTATTCACTCCTGTCTGAATGTTCCATTCAAAGGTTCCGATGCGAGCCGCTTGCTGCGCCAATCGAAGCCGTTCTTCGCTCGTGCGTAGCGCCTCTTCTGCCCGCTTTCGCTCCGTGATGTCACGGGCGATCCCAGAACAGCCGACTATTTCACCAGTTGCGTCCTTGATTGGGGAAATACTCAGCGATACGTTGATTCTTTTCCCCGCCTTGGTAAGACGGACCGTTTCAAGTTGCTCGATTCGACCACCGGCTCTCAAGGTTTCGAGAATCTTGTTCTCCTCATCTGGTAGCTCAGGAGGGACAATCATATCGATTGGTTGTCCCAGCGCCTCCGCTTCGGTATAGCCGTAAATCCGCTCAGCACCCGCGTTCCAACTCGTGATCACACCATCCCGCGTCGCCGAAGCAATCGCATCTTCAGACGATTCGACAATCGCGGTGTGTCGGAACTTGGCTTCTTCTGCCTTTTTTTTCTCCGTGATGTCCTCTACCATCGCGACTACTAGCGCAGACGGCCGGCCCTTCAGCAACGAAACGCTCAATTGTCCCCACACCAACGAGCCGTCTCGCCGAAAATAGCGTTTTTCGAGCTGGTAGTGCTCGATTGAACCGGCTCGCAATTGCTGAAACAGAGCCCAGTCTTTCTCTGCGTCTTCAGGCGGAGAAAACTGAACACAGTGTTTGCTGCACAATTCCTCTTCGCTGAACCCCAACATTGAGCAAAGTGCTGGATTGACGAACAGGGGCTGGCCCTCTAAGTTCTCTACCGCGATGCCGACGGGACTTGCGGTGAAAATATCACGGAAAAGCTGAGTGTCGGGAGGCAGTGTTCGAGATGGCTCTGCCATAGCACAAGGTGTATAACACTGCTGATACTAAATGGCAATGATATGGAACCGCCAAAAGCGGCGTTTACAAAAAAGTTATGTGTAGCTCGTCGAGCATTGTAGTAGTTGGAAGCTGCGTGCTCGTCGATTGTAGTTGGCGAAATCAGGCGTTTGCACAACTTTGCGCTTTCTATTCGCCTTTTCAGGTCTCAATAAGCGATATCGCGATTTATCGCCAATTGACCCAGCGATGTGAGGCGGGATTCTTGCGCCAATTCTCTTTTACTTTTTCCTCGGCTGCGATGTCGCGAACGTGACGACCCAATCAAGAAACGCACGCACCCCGGAGTTGGGCCGCTTACAGCGCTAGCGTTCGAGTTGGTGATTGGAACTCCCGAACGCTTTCACTGCGGGAAGTGTGAACGGATTTAATCCCCTCGGCAGCGTTGGCCCTGATGTCCCTCCCGCTTGTGATCCAGTATCGCGTCAAGGCACGAAAACTCACGATCCGTCCATCCCAAAGAGTCTGTGTCCGGGCTTCCTGCCCTGGCCTGAATAAAGTCCCATTCCAGTTTGTCCAACTCCTCGCAAACCATAAAACCAACTCCCGCGTTGATCGCACTCTTAACGGCAACAAGAAACCAAAACTAGGTCCCTCCCAGACTTTGGTAGTTGCTTCGTAAAGCGTGCAAAGCATACATCGCGTGGTCCAGAGCCTCTGTCTCTTCGCCGTTATCGCCGGCAGCCTGAAACAACTCCCGCGCTCGTAGCACAACCGCCTTCTCGGCTTCTGCAATGCGTGCCGGTAGTTTGCACGCTTGAATCTCAAAGAGTGCAGCTCTGTACATCTGCCTCCAATATCTACTGTCCGGAGAATTGCAAATACCGGTACTCATGGTGCCTCTCCTCGTTTTTCGCATGCTGGCGAAATGTTGCGGTTTCAAGAGCGAGAAATACCCGGACTGGTCGCATACGACGACGCCTGATGTGCACCGCCATCGTTCCACAACACTGGGGTAGAAACGGTTTTCCTTATAACGCCAAAGATTGCGTACAGGATCAGAAGCGCGAATACTATCCGAACGACGATTACAGTTTTATTCCGTCGCATTTTTTCACCCCGCTGGAAATGGTTTCGCACACTCTAGGCAGAACGCTTTCGAGCGTGACGTGATTAACCCGCAAGACGGGCACATCCTTCGTGACCCGAAACCAGCGATCTGTGGTTTCGGCCTAATAAAGCGCGCTGATGCCTTGAAGTTCCTAAATGAACGAGTGATGAAGGCCGGCAATGTATGAAAAAGACGACAGGACGAATGGAAACCGGGTTCCATAAAAGAACCCTCTTTCTATCGGTTGCGCAGGGGGCCGTCGCGAAAGGTGGGAACGTCTAAACAGCGACGGAGAGATGCGTAAGAGACTTCTTAAGTTTAGCCTCCTGCGCTAGAAAAGCAATGAAATTCGGATGAATTGGGGCGTCGCGGATCGGCGTAGGGGCGCCCCCGGACGCCCGCGCTGTTTTCCCCGATCGAGCGTTGCTGCAAGCGGTACTTCCAAATTGGACACGCGTGAGGATTCAGCGTAGCGTTGAGAGTGAGCGAGTAGTTCCTCTCCTCTTTCAGGTTCCCTGAACTAAGTCAGCCCATCTGAAGTTTTCTTTCTTAGCCACCCAACCTTAAGGAGGTTGCTATGTTTGCACGCACTGTCTCGATTCACCTGAAATCTAATACTAAGCTTTCCGATTACACCCGAACGTTTGAGAATGACGTCCTTCCTTTGCTTCGTAAACAGAATGGTTTTAAGGACGAAATCACATTCGCTGGTGCGAGTGGAGTTGATGTGACTGCCATCAGTCTGTGGGAAAATAAATCCGATGCCGAAGCCTACAACACCAATACCTATCCGGAAGTGCTGAAGACGATGGCAAGATTTATCGACGGAACGCCCAAGGTTCAGACCTCTGACGTTCTCACCTCGACCTTCCATAAGATCGCCATTCCCTTAGCAGCATAGAACTGTGAGCTTTTCGCCCGAGAAGGCGGTTAACCCCGCCTTCCCGCCTTAAGGGAGGTTCTCTCCATGAAAACGCTTTTATCGGCCATTCTGTCTCTGTGCTTTGTCGTGAGCGTCTTCGCTCTCACGCAGGACGTTCCCAATGAGGCGGCACGTAAGACTCCGGCGGCCCGCGCGGGGACTCGGCTCACAACCATCATGGGTACGATTCAGGAAGATAGGGACCAATTGAGGTTCGTAACCGACCAAAGAGCCTGGAATGTGGACAATCCGGAAACCCTTAAAGGGCACGAAGGACACTACGTTCGAGTGAAGGCTCACCTCTACCCGGACAAGGATTCAATCCACATCACAGAGGTGAATATGCCCACCGCAAGCGAGACCAAGAAAGATGACATGAAGTAAGCGCGAGAAGAAATCCCGCAAATGGGTGGCCGGGAAGATGACTGATGTAATCAGGCGTGGCTGTTGAAAAACCCTGTGATTGGGCCGACTTTGTTCGGGCGGGTGTGGATACTGCCGAGTTCTTCTTCTTGTTTCTAGGCGGTGACGGCCAGCGGTGGCTGCCGCTGAGGAAGCGAATCAGTCGCTTGATGTTTTGGGCAGCCGCCGCCAGGTAGAACTGCTCACGTCACGAACTTTAATCTCCGCAGGCGCAGACGGCGCAGTCCGATCTGATTCTTTAGTTCCGCGAACAAGGCTTCTACTTTTTTCCTCTGCCGTTGTGCCTTCGCAAACTCCGGCGTGATGGCTAGTTCGCGGGCGCGTTGCCGAACCGACTCATGCATGTGGATGGCAAGACAGCGGAACGCCGCGCTGGTGCATTGCGCTCTTTGCGAGCACGCGCCACAGCGTTTGCGGGTTCCGATATAGGTATAGGTGCGGTTCCGAGCGCTCCGACCGCCGTAGTTGAGGGGCTGGCCGGCGGGACAGAGATAGCGATTGCTGTTCCGGCTGATAGGTAAATCGCTCCGGGCCGTAGAACGGGCTGTTCTTTCGGTGGATGCTGTCGCGGGTTCGCATGTAGGGAGTGATCTGCTCGATCCGCCAACCATTGCAGAAACTCCCCGTTCCCGTAGGTCGTATCCGCCGCCACCGAGTCTGGCGCTCGTCCTTGCCATTGCGCGAAACGGGTGAGCATGTCTTGCGCGGCCACGGTTTCCTGACTCATCCGTGCTGCCGTGGCCTGTACTCCCACGATCACGCAACTATGATTGTCGACTAGATAGTTGTCGTAGTACCCCAGCCGAGCCGGCGTGCCGCCCTTCGTGGCGTAAGTCGAATCGGGATCGGTGGTCGATACCTGGTCTTGCCGGTGAACCGGCTCTTCCACCGGGTTCTGCTGTTCCAGCTCCACCAGATACTGACGCACCGAACGGTTGACTCGTGCTGCTTCCGCCAGCTGCTCGCGCGGAATGCGGCTCTCTTTGGCGGCATTCGCCTCGACGAAGCTGCCATCCACCGACAGATGTTTCCCCTGCACCAGTCCCACTTCCACGCACTGCTTCACGATCTGTTCGAACAACTGCTCGAACAGCTTCGACTCCTGAAACCGCCCGTGCCGATTCTTCGAGAACGTGGAGTGATGCGGGATCTCTTGATCGAAGCCCAGGCCGGTGAACCAGCGCCATGCCAGATGCATGCGCAGTTCCTCCACCAGTTTGCGTTCGCTGGTGATGCCGTACAAATAGCCGATCAGCAGAATCCGCAGCAAGCAGTTCGGGATCAATCGAGGGGCGACCCGTCTCGCTGTAGCTGTCTCTCAGTTGCTGCCGCACAAACTCGAAGCTGATGTGCCGGTCAATCAGCCGTAGCAGATGGGTTTCAGGAACTTGATCTTCCAGACGGAAGTAGTAGAACAACGCTTCAGAGCGGTTGTGTTGCCCCATCATGATCAGCAGGCCTCCGATAATGAGAATCCAACAGAGCATGGGCAGGATCACTTCCTTCTAACATGCTTCTGCCGAATCTCATCCCGCTAATCGACGTGACTTTTTCAACACCCACAGGCGTTATCACTCATTGACCTTGCACCGGAACCCTCAATGAGTGATATAGAGATTTTGCAAGCTACGGCCAGTTCGTTGGCTTTTGTACAAATCCTCTATCGTTTTGCAGTATGCAAGCAATTTTCATTTCTGAGGTTTGCTTCCAAACGGTGGGCAACAAGTCGGCAACGCTCCGGCAGCCGTCATACTTTCTGAAACAGTCCGTATTAAGGGAGAGTACGGTGCGCAGGCTTTGAGCAGAGCTTTCATTGCCAATCTGCACAAGCCCATTTGTGTCCAGCGGCGACGACGCGTCCCACGGATGGACGGCAATGTATCCACAGCCTTTGCAGAAGTCAATCTGCACATGGCTCACGATGCGATGGCGGTGCTTCACCGTCGTGGTGTAGTTGAGCATGTTCTCCAACACCATTCCATCTCTGGCCCAGAAGTAGGACTGCAATTCCGTGTGGGGCAAGATATGAAGGGCTGCGAGAACTCGATTCGACACGGTTATCGTGTATGAGCACTCAGAGCCCACGCATTCATCTAGATGGAGTCTGCTCCCAAAGCGCTGTCGGATGTCTGCCACGGTGGGAGTCTGCTTTTCTTCTGAGAGTTCATACGCGGTTCCCACTATGAAACCTGCCCGCTTGGCGACGTGGTTCAAGTAGGAGAACACTGAGCCGCACGCAATCAGTGCGGCAACCATCATCGTAATTATCAAACGTCGAATCACCAATAAATTAGACACCAACCAGCCACGGGAGTCGCGTAACTGTCGTAAGCAGGCGATACCGCAACTTTGCGCTTTTCATTCGCCTTTTTTAGGGTAGATGAGTGATATCGAGATGTTACGCCAGCAACACGCAGTTGACTGCCTTGGCTTTGTGATTCGTAGTATCCTTCTCGCCGCAGCAGGAGATGCAATCGGAATGCAGCGGGTTCGGATCCAGTACGCTGATCAGAATGATAGCTTCCGAGCGATGAGGCGATAGCGGAAGTTTGCGCCGTCTGTTCGCCCCTCCGCAATGGTGATTTTGAGAGTAACGAGGATATTACGAAAGCTAAGACCTGACGGGTCGCTCGTTAGTGTCGCACAGTGTTCTGTGATGGATCGGGCGGAACAATCGTGACGACCGCAGAGTAGCTTTCACCGACAGTATCAGCTCTGGCTTTCACAATTATGATCGGATGTTCAGGAGCCGTGGGGAGCGAGGTTTTTTGGCTTTACTCTGTCCGCAAGCGGCCCGCGCATCCTCAACTAGTGAAATCGCGCTTGCGATTAGCGTAGAGGACTCGTGCACTAGAACCTTTGAGCGTTTCTGTGTTTTGCGGACTGCCTCTATAGTCAGTTGAACGTTCAGGTCTTTCACCGTGCTAAAGAAAAGGGTCGGAACGCCTGCTCGGGGCAGGTGGGGCGGGGCGTCCCGGCCATTGGACGAGCTGACCGTCTTAGTCCGAACTTTCACGCACCGGCGGGCCAGCTCGCGTTTGCTCACTGCTGTCTTTAAATGAGCGGTCTCAGAATGTCATGCGCCGGCAAGAAAGAAAGCGCAACAAACGCCATGTTCACGAAAAAAATATTCCCGCCTGGGTGAACCAGGCGATATTATTTTCGCTGAGGCACCATACCACTGTGGTGCTTCGGGCCGCCTATGCCTTCCCCCAAAACGGAATACACCGGGCGGCTTTGTTGTGCCGCGAGAGGAAACGACGCTGGCGTCCAATCGGGCTCCGCTGTGCTATCGATTCGGGCTATCGATACGAGCTATTTGAAACTTGGCGTTCGAATGCAAACAGGGTGTGCTACCTTTTCGGGCAGACGAAGTGGCGCGCAACGGGGGCGCACTTGAGATAACTTCGGCCAGAGGTTTTCTTGGGCGCCCCTTGCATTTCTGGAATTAATATTATTGATAAGTTGAAGTTCTCTGCAGAGTTAATCCTGGCCGAAGTCGCCCTGCCCAGACCACGATACCTGTCGATTAGCGATTCACGCCTCAATTACGCGATTCCGAAAAACGTCCACTCATGCGGCGGAATTCGTCGACACTTCGACGGCGGCACGCCCCTGTACTGGGCGCGGATACGGGGGGTACGACCGCATTCAGGGCTTATTGCGCCAACACGGGGGCTTAGAACTACCCCGTGCGAAACCAGAATGGCACGGGAGGACGGGCAGTGATAAAAAGCGGCCGCGACCGCTCTGCTGTGCTGAAGGCGCGTCGTGAAAGCGTTATTGATGGGGATCAAACGTGAGCGGTACCACGAAGCTGGACTTGCTGTTTGCGGGAGCAAATTTCCAGGCCTTTATCGCTTTCATCGCCGACTGGCCAAGGATCGGGTTGCCTCCGACAAGTTGGGTCCTTTCCACCGTTCCCGCGGAAGTGACCACTACCTCCACACGCACTACACCGCCGATATAAAGCCGCTTCAAAGTTTCGGGATACTCTGGTTCTATTCGAGTAACAATCTTTCTCTCTACCGCGTTATGGTCGTGAGCCTGCGAACTCGCAGGCTTTGCAGTTACCCCGAGTACGAGCATACTCAGAATGAAAAAACTCATTCGCCGCGCGCAGCAGTGGAAGCTCGTCATTTCATGGTTCCGCATTTGTAAGATCACAATTCAGCCAATCAGGGAAGCTCTACGCTCAACTGATAGACTTCCTGCGTGCTGCGGTCGCGCACAAACATCCACGATCCGTCAGGAGTGCGCCCACTCCAAATCCCAAACGGGCCGGCATAACGTTCGATCCCTTTCAGTTTGAACACGCGTTCGGCCCGGCTTTCGCTGACCTTCACTTTGCGAATTGTCTCCTCGCCGGTGACCAGATCGTCGAAGTACAGGTAGTTGCTATCATTCGACCACACCGGATAACTGACGGCGCCGGCAGGTTCGGTCAGCCAGGTTGTCCATTTCTGCGTTTGGAAGTCAAACAGCATGACTTTTGTAAAGTCAGGGGAGAGCGCAGCAACGTATCTGCCGTTCGGAGACCACCTCGGACTAAATAGCCCGTCGGATCCGGGAATGGTTTCCACTTTATGAGTCTTTAAATTTATGAGTCGAATATTTATATCTTTGTCCTGGACGAAGGAGCCGAGCATGATTTGCCCGCCGTCCGAGGACCAATTGGCATCGATCTGGCTCCGACTTTCAATTAGCACATCTTGAGAAGCGCCGCCGCTGATTGAGACCACGGAAATCTTCGACGGCTCTCCGTGGACAATTCTGACATAAGCTATATGCCTTCCGTCGGGAGACCAGCGAGGCAGCGCGACGCGCTCGGGCGCCGACGTCAGCTTCAGCTTCTCGCTTCCGTCAGCGCGGCACCGCCATAACTCCCCATCAGGAACGGAAATGTACGCGACCCATTTTGCGTCGGGCGAAAAATCCAGGTCGGTTGCGGAGACGCCTGCCAGCAGGGGAGCGAAATCGTTCCCCTTAGGGCTGTACTTCACCGGTTCGGCCAAAGGCTGCACACCGATCGCCCAGATCTTTTTATTGTCCGCCGAGGGAGAGACATTGCCGAATGAAGTTGGGCCGCTCGTCAGTTGGATTGGACTTGCCGCGTTATTCAGCCCAGCATCGGCCAAAGCCCACAAGGTCGTGAGGGCTGTAGGAATCGTCTGCGTCACCTGAAAAATGTAATAGCGGCCGTCGCGGGTCCAATTCCCGCAGCAGGCGCTTGACGCGTAGTGCCAGTTCCCAAGAACGGCATGGGGATTCGATCCATCAGCTTCAACCTCCCAGATGGATGTAGTATTTTCCGCCGCATTTCCAACTGTAAAGCGGATGCGTTTTCCGTCCACCGAAATGCGTGGTGCAAACACCGAGCCGTTGGCGGTGAATACTTCGCGCGCAGAACTCCCATTCGCATTGGCAATGAACAGCGTAGATTTGCTTGCGAACGCCAGTTGCAGGCCATCGGGCGACCACGTGGCGTCACGTCCGCTGACCTCGGCAAGCCGCTCGGGAGTACCGGCTCCCATTGGCAAAGCCCAGAACTCGTTGCTGCCGGAGTTCCCCTGAATTGCCAAAACTAAAAGCTTCTTGTGGTCAGGAGAAATGTCGAGTGCCTGCCAATTCGAGAACGCTGTGGAAAGCAGCGCGCGATCGGCCGTCTGCAGCGACACCTTTGCCACTTCATGAAAGGCCGCAGGTGCTTCCGTCACATAAAGGTTCGAACCATCCGACAGCAGGTTGGTCTTGCTCACACCGTCATGCGTGATTTGAGTAATCGCAGCCACCTTCGGCGTGCTCGGCACGGACTCGATTCGGCGATCTGCGCACAGTGCCACGGCGACCGAAAACGCGAAGACTGTGCCTATTAGCAACAACCAAATCCGAACCTTCCCGTCCGCTTTGATCATGCGAAGATGCTAGCAAGGAGTTCCGTCCCTACTTCGCGAAAACCAGTGCCTCGACTTACGAAGGTAATTGACTGCTGGCCAGCGGTGATGAAGATAGTTGGTAACCCGCTGCTGATTCAATCAAGATGCACTCAGGGCGTGACCTCGCCAAACCAGCCAGGCCATTTTGAGTGTAATGGGGATGTTTCAATAGCGAATCGTTCAGCCTAGAGCTTTCCTGAGAGAGATGACGGTCGGTTCGCAGTTCTCAGCGATCCACTGGTTCCCTGGATAAAACTCCAGATGGGTATGCCAGCCAGGTTGGGCACCTTCCGGGACACTGAAAAAAGACGCCAACACTCTCAAGCATTCTGGACTTGCCGTGACATTGAATTCTCGGTTCGTGCCCACCAACGCTAGAATCGGGCCCCTCCCAGAAGAAATGACGACTCGTTCGAGCCAATGCTCATACGGTGACGGACTCCCAGTTGAATGCCCAGAGAGTTCTATCTTCCCTGTTCCGATTTCGGCAAGGCCAACAATGCGTTCCCGAATGGCCAGAAGTTCTTCCGATGAACCTTCAATGCTGACTCCGCTGTTCGGGCTGTATTGTAGCTTGATCATTCGCCTCGCGATTCCAGCGATTCTATATCGGTTATCGTGCTTGCTCAATTATCGAAACCGGGCGGTAGCGCGTTTTGACCGCTGTCATGAGTCTCGACTGCGAAACCGCTGTAGGCCCACAACTGCCGCTTGCTGCGGAAACGATGTGGCGTCTGCAGCAGCCCCACCAGCAGGGCGGCGCGAATCGGACCGATAGAAGGAATCTGGCGAAGCAACTTCACCGCAGAGTGCTTCTGACTCTCCCGCACTAGCTCGTGTCGCGCTTCGAGGCGGATGGGTTGCAAACTGTCGAGTTGCTGATACAAATGCTCGGCTCTCACCCGCACTCCGGGTTCCGCGATCTTGGCCAGCCACTCCGTGCGATGGCGAGGAGCGTAGACCGTGGTGCCCGCACAGGGAATGGCCCAACTTCGGTACACCGCTTTGATCCGATTCATCACCCGGGTCACGTCTTTGGTGATCGTCAGATAGCTGCGTCCCAACTCCTTTAAAGTGCGAACTCCATGTTCTCCGTAGTAGACCGAGTGGAGTTGGTGGGTGCGTAACATCTCCGCCAGTTTTCGCGCATCGATCCGGTCACTCTTGTTGCCCTCTTTCAACAGGGCAGCCTTTCGCGGATCACAGACCACCAGCCGGTCGACGTGGGGTTGCAAAAGGTCGTGTAACCAGGCAGCCGAGGTTCCCTCCTCGAAGGTTAGCGCCAGAGTTCCACGTAGTCCTTGAATGAACTCCAGAATCGTGGCTGCTTTAGTTTCCAGCAGGCATTCCATGATCAGCTTGCCTCTCGCATCCATCACGGCAACGGAAATGGTGGCCTGATGAATGTCCATACCGATATACTTCTCTTGACTCATAAAGGCGCTCCTTTTCGGTAAGTGTGGTGTTGCAACCACTCACACCGTACCGCAAAAGTGGGCGCCTTTTTATATTGCGTGTAATGGCGATGTTACGCCAGTTCGACCCTATGCTGCCATGGACGGGTTGGACTACAAAACCCGCAACTCCAAGGAAAAGTGGCTGATGCGAATTGCCTGAGAACTATCGCTCTGGTCGCGTTTTTCTTGTGGGAGTACGTGAAAGCGAGGTAGCGAGGAGTGCCGTGCTCACTGATCACTTGTTCTATGTTGTGCGTTGGAGCTATTCCCGATAGAACACGAGCATGAAGCCGAGCAGCGCCATACAACTCGGCCACATGTATTGGACGATGCGGCTAAAGAATTCGCCGTCGGAGAGGAACTTGAATAGTGCGATAGCGAGCCCGACGATCATGAACCACATATGTTCACGTTTGACACGGAGCATAGACGCGGTCATTAGGTGGTGTTGATGGCCGGTATGGACAGTGTTAGGCGGTGAAACATCCATCGCCAGTTGCGAGTGGCTCACCGGCATGGAGCCGGATTCCAGGGCAGGGGCATCCAGTGCGTGCTCGGAAAGGTGATGCATGGGTTGATGCTGATCGTCTGTGGTGGCCTTAGCAATCGTGAGTGCGTTCGGCATGCGCACGCTGCCATCAACGTCGAACGCCGGATTGACGAGATAAGCCTTTGCTTCCGGGAAACGCGCCCCGGACTCGCTAGCGTGCTCGTGGATCAACAGCATGCCCGCACCGACAACTGCGAGCACCGGGAAAGCCCACGTTTTCCAGAATCGCGGCAACCAACCCGAGATGCGAACGTACTCGACAATGCCGATAGCGGCGAGAAGAACAGAATAAATCTTATGCTGGCGAGCCTCGGGGTCATGTTGGAAAAGCCAAGACCAATTCAGATTTCCCCTCGGCCATATTTCTCCGTCACTCCATAGCGACAGAAAAAGTCCGGCGAGCACAAGAAGAGCGGGCCAGATATAACGATAAGTCCTGCAATGAGGAAAAAGTAAACTCGCCAGCTGCACTAGGCCAACTCCGATCAGAGCCCAGCCGGCGATATGATGATTGAGTTCAGAAGGGCCTTTGTTGGGGTCAACTTCTTGGGAAGCGGCGGAGGCGGAGAGCGTTTGAGGGCTGGCGTGAGCAAACAATGACCAGTTCGCAGCTAAGAACGCGAAAACGATCACACCGAAGAGGGGGACCAGCACCCTTGGATTTCGTTCCCAGATGACTCTGAGTCCCCCTCTGTATTTGGAGACAAAGCCCATGAGTTGATGATCGCGTGATCCCGTTTTGCCTTCGAGTTTCTGCTCGGGCCGTCTCTGGACACTGGCATACCCCGCCCGATAACTCTATGTAATAGTGCCGCTGCGCAAACCAGGAAACTGTCATTTCTACTAGCACGGGCCAGGGTACTTGAATCATGGCGCCATGGATTTGATTGGCAGGCTTTTTCGTTAGCACAACGACTGTTCTGAACTGTCACCCGCGCCGGGAACATTCTCGGCAGAAGCCGAAAGAATCGGCTGAGAACACACCGCGATGCTGGCGAGCAGTTCTTTGCGACTCCACGGTGAGGGCGCGCCGCATCTAATTTGCATGCAAGTGCCCGCCGCCATTTCGGAGTTGGCGCCTGAGCTTGCCTTCAGCGAGATCCTCAACTTTGCCTACGAGACCTTCTGCAGCAATAAACTGCGTTTCATGCTGACCGCCTTAGGCATGGTAATCGGCACCGCTTCGCTGATCTTGGTTGTCACGATAGGATTGACCGGCAAACAGTATATTCTCAATCAAATCCAGGGAATCGGCTCCAACATCATTTTCGCCGAATATGCGGGCGGCGCGCATCGAATTACCAACACCGCTCCCGACGATCTGACCATTGATGATATGAAGGTGGCGCAGGAACAAGTCTCTGGCATCGTGGCCGCTTCTCCGATCGTCTCGTTACAAGAGCGCATACCGGTCGGAGAGGTCAAAGAGCGTGATATTCAGATTCTCGGAGTGAATCCGGCGTACAGGGCCGTGCGCAACTTGGTCATCGCGTCCGGCCGTTTCTTCGATCAAGAAAACCAGCAATCCCACACTAAAGTAGGCCTGATCACCGACAAGTGGGCGGAAGAGGTTTACGGTTCGCCTGACGCCGCCATCGGAAAAATCATCAAGCTGGGTGGTCTGCCCTTCACCGTCATCGGTACTTTCCACGAACGGGTCAACACCTTTGGGCAATCCGAAGTCACCACGCATACGTTTTTAATCCCCTACACGGTGGCCCGTTACTTTACCCCAAGCCCCGTTGTCAAGAATATCTACTTCTCCGTGGCCGATCCCTCGATGGTTGCGCCGGTCACCGAACAGATCCTGCGCGTCATCCAGTCACGCCATCGAGCCGAGTCTGTCTATAACGTGACCAATTTGACGCAACTGGTGGCCGTGGCCGAGAAAACGTCCAATGCGCTTAGCATGGTGCTTCTGGCGATTGCCGCCGTGGTCTTACTGGTTAGCGGCATTGGCATCATGAATATTATGTTGGCCACGGTAAGCACGCGAATTCGGGAAATTGGAATCCGAAAGGCGCTCGGGGCCACCAACCGGGAAATTCACTTTCAATTCCTCTCCGAGGCGATTTTGATCTCTGTTGGCGGGGGCTTAGTTGGGGTGGTGATTGGAGTGGCGTTGCCTTATTCCGTCAGGTTCCTCACCGGCTATCGGTTGCCGGTTTCTGTCCTCTCCGCCATTGTCGCCATTGTCGTTTCTTCGCTGGTAGGCATTCTGTTTGGCACAGTACCTGCGGCCCGGGCGGCAAAGCTTGATCCCGTCGAGAGTCTCCGCTACGAATAGGCAGACCGAGTACCTGTTGAGATCCCGATAGCGTCTTCTCTTCGCCAAAGATGGTATTCCACCGAGACTGCATCTGGACGAAGATACGCTGCGCCATCATGCAAGAGAAAAGCTGCTCCTCTCTTGCCCTGAAATAGTGGCGGGTGAACGTCTTCGATCTGCACGAGCTCTTTCTGCTCGGGAAGCGCGAGGCCAAAGTTTCAAACCCCTGCCCAAAAACATTTTGAGTGCTATGGGGATTTTTCACCAATCGAGTGATCGTGTAATCTTCGCTAGGGAATCAAATACCTGCTGATGAGACACTTGAACAAGCACTGGCGGATAATAGTGGCGTTTTCCGCGTTGGGTTTGCTGGTTGCTTGTTTGAACGTGGCCTATTTATGGATTACGTATCCTAATCGGAACCCCAGAATCGAAAATGTCTTTGAATTGCTATGTCGGCCTTCTCTCCTGACTGTGGTGTGTATGGACACACCCTGCACAACCAGTGACTATGCCCAGTTGTGGATGTTTGCCGCCATTTTGAATGCTGCGATCTATGGCGTTATTGGAGGCATCATTGCGGTATCGGTTTCCAAACTTCGGTCGCTGCTAAAACGCTGCTAGCTCCCTCGCGTACTTGATATGATCAGGCGATTACTCTTTGACGTTGAAGCAGGCTGGTCGCTGAAATCAGTCGTCCCAGGGTTTGCGAATGTAACTATATAGGCTGAACACTGCCGCAGCGAAAATTGCCTCACTCACAAGCCCTAATAACGGCTGCCCTAAAGAATGGAGTTTGCGCAGAGCATTCAATGCGACAAACAGTGAGAACATCAAAATGAAATCCGAAAGCCATTCGATCCGTCTGAGTTTCATCCCGCCCTCGCCCATTCCCGCAAATGGTAAACCATAACTGTTGTAACCAGGCGTTATCGCTCAAAATCCTCGGACCGCCATTTTGAGTGCTATAGAGATTTTGCAACAATCAAGGCTGGTCTGGTGGCGTGGCAGATCGGACGGTCTCATCGAACACAGTCTCTCCAGCAGGCGTTCTACGAAAGTCCACTTCGGCGCACGCTTTCGACGGGATATTGACCTCGTGCACCGTAAGGGACTGCGGACGAGCAGGATTGTGAACCGAAATAGCGTAATTCCCTGGAGACAAGTCTCTCAGCTCATACCGTCCGGTTGAGTCTGTTTGCGTGGAATATGTTCTCCCTTCGCCCTCTATTCGGACTTCTTCGTTGGCTAATGGCACGATCACGAAATATTTTTCCTCGTCCAATTCGTGGAATTCATGCGACTTTCTTGCAGCAGAGTTCGCTTTCAATGTTCCGAAAACTGTCACGTGATCCGTAAGCTTGAGGCTGTTCCAGTAGGCCAAGTCATCCTTTGCATTCCCCATTGGGACGACACGAGTACACGAGTTAATCCGCAACACAGAAGGATCAGAATCCTTCATTGCGTAAACTACATATTCTTGGTCGTCTTTTAACGGATCGGCAAAGACCCACGGGGAACAAACTGCGGTTTCTACCCGAGCCGTGATGAGTGAACCTAATTCACCTCGGAATACTTTCTCAACTTGAAACTGTGCTGTATCACCTTCACCAAGGTATTTGCGATCGACACGAGTGACCTTCCCCATGAAAACGGATGAGATTTCTGGCTTCCATCCAGCTTCACAAGCTGCTTTCCGCTGTACAAAGATGCATTCACACTCGTCCGGCAGCTTAGTGGATGTCGAACCTTGGCACATTGCGAACTGAGCAACACCGAGAACGATGGCCAGCAGAAGAGCGTGACTGGGTTTAGGTGCTTGGTTCGTCATTACGGCCAACATCATAATTGATGCAAACAGGCGTTATCACAACTTTGCGCTTTTCTTTCGCCAGAGAATCACTTGGAGAGTTCCCCACACTCGCGAGGAACCCAGGGGAGGGTCCATTTTGCCGTCCGTATATACCACCCCGAGAACCGTTTGACCCTACTCTGGTAGTGCTTCTAAACTGATCCGCAACTACTCTGGACTGCTCCCGATTGCGCCTTCTTCCCGTCACACGGGCGTCACAAGCCCGTTTCGGCCTGCTTCTCGCTTTACATTTTCGCGGGCATTAATTCCGCTGAGACCCGCGTCCGACGCGGCTTTTGTTGTGGTGCCGGGAGGGGGAGTTGAACCCCCAAGGTACTAAGTACCGGCGGATTTTGAGTCCGCTGCGTCTGCCAGTTCCGCCATCCCGGCGTGGAGGGTGGGCAACTCTCAGGTTAGCATAAGGCGCGTTGCCGCGACTCAGCATCTAAAGTTGGTCGAGGTGGCTGAGATGATCAAATTTGTGTGTGACAGTTGCGGAAAAACCAAGCGAACCGGGCAGGAGTGGATTTTGGGGCTGGCGGCTGAAAGCATCGGTGCACAGTCAGCGCGGAAAGAAATCAATATTCTTTCCGGTTGGGCAGAGCCGCAAGATGTTCATCCAATGGCGGTGCACTTCTGCTCAGAGCGTTGCAAGGCGAAGTACATGAACCGACTATTCAGGGAAGAAGCAGTTGCGTAGTGCGGCGTTTTTATTCCCCGTAGCGAACATCTACGCGAACAGCTGCGGCGAGACGCAGCTACTCGTAATCCGCATGCACTTGCGAAACGGTGCTCAATCTCACGAGTACGATGCGTGGTCAGCTTACGGGAAGTCCACATCCAGTGCGTAGATCTCGCGGGCGCTATTGTCGCGCAGGAACAGAGGGGAATCGTCCGGCGTCAACCCGCTCCAATACCACAAGTCAGTTTGCTTCATGCCCCCCGGCGCATCAATCTTGGCTACAGGTTCTGGCTTCTTGTCACCCCAGCGCAGCCGAAAAAAAGTGGCGGCTCCCACATCGGAAAAATAAACGTACCTGCCGTCTCGAGAAAATGCGGGGTAGTTGAACCCCGACTCGGATTCTTCAGACCATTCCCGCCACTTTTCTGTACTGAGATCAAAAATCATCAGTTTTTGCGGACCTTGAAGTGACTCATCGACTCCAGTGAGTGCGATAATTAAGCGGCCCTCAGGCGACCAACGCGGAGAGAAGAGGCCTGCGGATCCGGGCAGGTCCGAGACCTGACGACTTTCTACGTCAACTACGTGAATGCCTTTGGGAGACACTGCGCCCTCCCCGAAAACTATCCGTTTACCGTCTGCTGACCAGGTCGGATCCGAATACATCTTCTTCTCAGGCACCAGTTGCTCTGGCTGGCCACCGTTCGCGGAGACCAAGTAAGGTGTCCACTGTCCTCCGGGTCGCAGTCCAAGGAAAACGATGCGATTCCCATCGGGTGACCAGCGCGGCAAACCGGCTCGCATGGGCGGAACGGTCAATTGCATTCGCTCGCCTCCACCCACACGACTGCGCCATAACGTGCCTTCTGGAACTAGAACGTACGTGACCCACTGACTGTCGCGCGAGAAGTCAACACCGGCAGCCGAAATTCCAGATAAATACGGCACCCATGTGTTCGTCTTGGAGTCATGCCGCACCAGTTCTCCCTGGTCGAGAAAGCCAATGGCAAAGATCTTTTTACCATCTGTGCTCATGAGAGGGGCGGAAAAGCTCAAGGGACCGGGAGTTAATTCAACAGGCTTTCGAGAATCAAATATCCAACTTTGTTGTCGTATTGCAAAAATTGAACTGTGCCCGCTGGGCAGAACTGAGTTGTATACGAAATATTTGCTGTCCGGCGTCCAGGATCCCCCTGAATCGTTTCTGCCGATCCAGTCAGTAAAAAGCGGGTGTAGATTCGTCCCGTCTGCCGCGACTTCCCAGATAGACCTTTGACCGCTATCAGAGTTGATGTTGAACCGCAGACGTTTCCCGTCCGGCGACCAACGCGGGTATTCAATACCAGAATCCTCAATACGCGAATCCTGAGATGTGGCCAGCACTCTCGGCTGGCTGCCATCCGCCTTCGCTACCATCAATTTATTCAGGCTGCTAAAAGCAATGAACTGCCCATCTGGAGCCCAGGAGCCATCGTCCACCACAAAGTCTCCGATCCGCCTCCTCGCCGATCCTTCTGGTACGCGAAGGGCCCAAAGCGGAGTCTGGAAGTCAAAACTGAATAGCAGTTCTGATGTCGCGGCAGAGTAATCAAGTGTCGAGAAACGGACATTTTGGAAACTGGCCAGAGTGCTGACACTTCCTCCCGCAACCGAGACTTGAGCGATCAAGCCTTGCTGCCCATCTTGCTCCCAGAAATATACTCGTGACCCGTCCGTCGCAAGCGCAGATGCTACTGTAGCGTTTTTCTTCAGGCCATCGTTCGTGAGCTGCGTGTAATGCTTAACGCGCGGCAATCGCTCGGTCCGCAACCCGATAAATATTCCCATAAGCAACACGGCTAAGAGGGGGGCCGACCAAATGCTGAATCGGTTCCAATGATGACCCGCAGGAGGGGCCGATAATGCGGGTTCTTGGCCTGCTCCTACCGCTGTATCCGGAATCCCTCTCGAATTTGCGGCATCGGCACGCGTGACCGCAGCGAGGAACCTGTACCCCCTGCGCGGCAGGGTTTCCACAAAGCGGGGATTATCCGCGTCATCGCCTAGCGCCTCCCGAACCTTATTAATGGCTTTGTTCAGTCCATGTTCGAAGTCAACAAATGTGTCTTGAGCCCAGAGCTTGTCGTGCAGTTCTTCGCGGGTGACCACCTGACCGGGCTTTTGGAGCAAGGTGACAAGAACGTCGAAGGGCTGGCCACCGAGCTTGATTCTTAACCCGCCACGGCGTAATTCGCCTGCGCTCGGATCGACTTCGAAGTTCCCGAAGCGAATGATGCCATTGGCGGACGGAGTTGCAGGGGATTTTGACGTTCCCGGAGCGTCTTTCATCAGGTGGCGCCTTCCTGAGAGAAGACAACTATAGCACCGCAAAGCAAAACGCGATCTTGAAAACCGTGGGATTGTCAGGCGCAAGTTCCAGCATTTCAGGCACTTACAAAGGGATACAGGTTCAACCCTGAAGGGACTTGCTGTCCATTGATGTCCTGGCCTGCCTGCGTCAGATTGGGCACATCGCGCGGCCCGGAAGCGAAAAACTCCGGGTCAAACGAAAACTCAAATCAGGAGATGGTTATGAAAAACATTCGAAATTTCGTGGTGCTGTTCTCAATCGTCGCGGCAGCGGTTACGGCAAACGCTCAGACTGCTCTTCACGGCAAGTTCCAGCTGGCCAGCGAAACCCGATGGGGTAAGGCGGTGCTTCCAGCCGGCAACTACTCGTTCACAATTGACTCTGCCCAACAGCCAGTCCGGATCGTAATTCAGTCGGCAGACGGAAAAACCGGGGCGATGGCTCAGGCGGAAACCAGCGTTAGTGCCGCGCCGGGAGGCAGCTATCTTTTTATTACCGGTAGCGGTCCTGATCGGATGGTGCGCTCAATGAACCTTCCGCAGCTGGGAACTTCGCTGATTTACCAGCCCCTCACCACGCGGGAGCGGGAGACTCTGTATGCAACGGCGTCACAGACAGTGCCGGTGCAAATAGCAAAGAAGTAGCGCGTTCTACAAATGAAATGACGCTGAGCGTCCCAGGTTCCCGCTACGGAGTTAGAAGCGGAGATCAGGGGACGCTCAGTGCGTTTATCCGCCGGGTTTTCCGAGCGTAGAAGTTCAATCCCAAGAGCTAGAGGTTCGAGGTTCCCACCCTTGCTCAATCGTAGGTACAACACTGCGCTCGATGACGGTTACCGAAGTCATGACAACACCGTGAACGACACATCCGTAACTTGTTGCTGCGACCCCCTCGTACTACAACATTGGTGGAGGTAAGGATGAAAAAGTTTAGTCTCGTGTTCGTGTTGTTCGTTTCGACGGCATTCGCGCAAATTGCGCGTCCCGCGGTTTACATCGAGTCCCAGAACGGGTTCGAGACGTATCTCGCAGCCGCGTTCTCGAAAAAGGGTGTTCCAGCAGATGTGGTCACAGACAAGGACAAGGCGACCTACGTTTTGAAATCAGCGCCGGTGGAGATACAGAAGGAATCGACGGGAGGGAAGGTCGCACGGTGCCTGTTCGCCTCTTGCGCCGGAATTGAGGACAAGGGCAGCGTTTCCGTTCAACTGATTGAGACGAATTCCACCAAAATGGTGTGGGCTTACTCAGTCAACAAGCAAAGGGGCGGGGCCAAGAATCAGCAGTCGATGGCTGAAGCAGTTGCAAAACACTGCAAAGAGTTTTTAGAGAAGAAATAGGTTCTCGGACAGCCATCGCTTATGCCGCAGGTTTTGATTTCCTGCGGCTTTTTCCTGTCGAGTAAACCAGTCGTCGCTGGCGTTGCCTGCACCTAATAGAAGCATTGCAACGACGACTATGTGGAATACTGGAGGTACTCGCACCGTTTTTTTGCTTGAGAGGCTTTCCCCGATTCGATGCGGTTTCGCTTATCCGGGTAATTATTGCCTCTCGAATGCAGCAGCAGCGACTCTGACTTTTAAATGGTCCAATCTGTCTGCCGGAGGATTTCCTCATTTTCCAGTTGTGTCAACAGCCCATAGTTTCGGCTCTATTTTCGTGATCCTGCTCAAAGTTAAGAACTCAATCCAAGAGTTACAGGTTTGAGGTCCCAACCTTGCAAAGAACGCCAGAGTGGGGCAACTCAATCGTGGTAGTTTCCGAAGAATTGAAGGGTGCGACCTGCCGAACGCATGTCCGTTTTACCGAGAACGCGCGAGGGGAGTCCAAAATACTTCTTCTGACTTCACGAAAGATTCCATTTCGTTTTGGTGGTCCGGCATTCCTACGACCGGTATGTTATGAGCCTGGATTGATTTTAGTTTTCGCTGGGCCTGCTCTGGTGTAAGCGGGACGCGTCGTGGCGGCGGCCAGGGGAGACCGCGCGGAGCCACTTCACCATTAACTTTCCGCGATTCAAATGGCAGATTCGGTGTGACCCCCGAGGGAAAAGGCCACGCTGGGAGCCCGTGGACGAGATAGGTGTAGAAAGCGCCTTTATAGCCCGCTTGTTTTGCTGCGTCCCGGACAAACCAGAATGCTGCGCGATGATCGATGTGACCATCGGTTTCGTCGGTAACGTAGATTTCAGTGGGTTGCAGCGTGGTCAGCAGTTCAACCAAATCGGCGAGCACAGAGCTACGTTGGTAAGGAGCCGGCTTGCCGTGGATGGAAGTGTGGTAATCCGGTTGGATCAGTGCGTAGGTTTCGTTCTTTTTGGTGAATTGCTGGCGGATTACCTTGTCATCGGCGCTGTTGTACAAGTTGCCTAAATCGCCATCGGGGTAGCCAAGCACAATAAGGTCGTCGTCTTTCCCTCCGAGAATCTCAAGCGCATTGCGGCTCTGGGTCTGACGTAAGCGCGACAGCGCCAGAAAATCATCGGGACCAACTTGATCCACCTTCTTATGGGTAACGCCGGCTGCGGCGGCGTCGAAACCATCGCCGCTGGTTATGTCGACGACCTTCACTCGCGCGCCACGCGCCAGTGCTTGCATGATGATGCCGGCACATCCAATGACTTCGTCATCGGGATGTGGCGCGAAAACTACAATCGAGTCAGAGCGAGTTGGGCTTGGTTGTGCAAACGCAGATGACAGGCTGATGACTATCGCGAGCAGAAGCGTGGATTTTAGGCAAAGACGCAGTCGATATTTCATAAACTCAAACTACCGGGTTATCGGTTCATAACTTGTACCAGGACCGGGATGTAGATGTCAGGAGTTTGAAAAATCCTACGGCCATTCGACATCGAGGGCAAAGATTTCCGATGTGCTGATATCGCGAGCGAACAAAGGAGAGTCGTCAGGCGCAAGCCCAAGCCAGGGCACGACTGTTCCCGTGGTTAGGCGTCCCACATCTTTGATATCAACTAGGTTTTCAACCCTGCGGTCGCTCAACCGAAGTCTAACGATGCGCTCGCCAATAGGATCGTGCCAGTTCTGAAAGTAGATATACTTGCCGTCGTGTGACCAACTCGGATAGCCCATTTCAGATCCGAACAGTTCCGTCCACTTCCTGGTGGAAAATTCAAAGAGCATCAACTTGAAGGGGTGTTTCTTCGCGATAGCCGCAATGTACCTTCCATCCGGCGACCAGCGCGGCGAATATAGTCCGTCGGACCCAGGCAACGGGGAGACGCGATTGGACCTGAGGTCAATGATTTGAATCGGTTCTTTGTTCTCGCTACCCGGGGAGCCGAAAACCAGCGAGTTTCCGTCCAGCGACCAGCTCACGTCTAACTGAATCTGCTCACTTGCGAGTAGGGGCTGAGGATTGCCGCCTTCGCTCGAGACAATGTAGGCCTTCCATGCACGCTCGCCATCCATACGAATGGCGCTGAACGCGATTTGCTTCCCGTCCGGCGACCATCGCGGCAAGAGAACTTTCAGCGGCGGAAAGGTGAGTTGCAGTCGCTCACTGCCATTCATTTTGCTGCGCCATAACGCTCCATCGGGGTAGGAAGTGTAGGCAACCCACTGCCCATCTTTGGAGAATGTCAGACCCTCAGCCGAGATACCGGAGAAATAAGGTACAAACTGGCCACTGCTGGAGTCATAGCGGATTACTTCGGCACGACTGGAACCCCCGATGGCGAAGATTTTCTTGCCATCGGCGCTCAGTAAGGGACTCTCAAAATTCAGCGGTCCGGCGGTCAACTGAACTGGCTTATCCTCGCGCTTCCGCCAAGGGAAAGGTCTAGCTTCCGACAACGCCCAAAGATCGAGTCTGCTGTTGATTCGGTTCTGGAAAATGAAAAATCGTCCGTCTGGAGTCCAACCGCCGCAACATGCGCCAAACATCTTGTGGAGCCCGGTCCCATCCGCGGAAGCCTCCATGATTGTCATAGAATCGGCACGGTAGTCTAATGCGGTGAATCGGAAGGTCCGTCCATCCGGGGAAAATCGAAAACCAAATGGAACACCGTCAGCCGTAAGGAGTTTTCGGACGGAGGAACCGTCCCGGCTCACAGAGTACACGTCATGTTCGCTGCCGTAGATGATGCTCTTTCCGTCCGCAGCAAAGTCTGCATCCGTGATGTTGGCCGTCCCTACGCGGCGCGGTGATCCTCCCACAACCGGCTTCACCCAAAGTGAGGAAGTTTCGAAATCATCGTCATTTGCAATCAGAAGCTCGGTTCCGTCTCTCGACAAATCGAGCATTCGCGGCCGCTTGAGCGCCACCGAGAGAGGAGCAGCATCTCCACCAGTGACGGGTACTTGAACAATCGCGGGACGCTGGTCGGTCAACGTCTCGTTGAAAAAGATTCGCGAACCGTCGGTAGTCAACGCGCCGCTTTTTTCTTGACCGTCATTGGTCAGCTGTGTGAAACGCTGGATTTTTGGTACCCCCGCAGGTCGCATAACTGTCTTGAACGCCGCGGCCGCGAGCAGCACTGTGCCCGCCAATAAAATCGAGTAACGAAGCACTTGGCGGCGAATGCGCGGTTTGCGCCGGGTTGCTGAAGGCGGTGGGTTGTCAGCCTGCAGGGCGGAAGCCTGCTCTTTGTCGTTGGCAATCGTCTCTCTTCCCACCACCGGCGCGATGAAGCGATAGCCACGCCGTGGCAACGTCTCGATAAAACGAGGATTGTCGGCTTGGTCTGAGAGCGCCTCGCGTACCCTGCTGATCGCCTTGTTGAGTCCGTGCTCGAAATCAACAAAGGTATCACCGGCCCAGAGCTTCTGCTGTAGTTCCTCACGCGTCACAACCTGGCCCGGCTGCTCAAGGAGCAGCGCCAACACTTCAAGCGGCTGACCTTGGAGCTTGATCTTTACTCCTCCCTTGCGGAGTTCTCCCGCGCGAAGATCTACGTCGAAACTGCCGAATCGCACGTTCTTGTTGGTCGAGCCAGGGGAAGAACTGCCGTTCGGGACTAGGGGCTTTTCGCCCATGGGGGAACTCCCTGGAATAAGCGGAGTTTATCACGGGGAGCGAACGAATGAGTGGACAGCTGCGCTCAGGGCAGGCTTTTTGAAAACCGCAAAAAACCTTGGCGGCAGCTGTCGAAATATCTCTATATCACTCATGAGGGTCAATGAATGAGCAGGAACTGCTCAATACAGCCGGAAGTTGACCTCCACGTTGACCTGCACAGCCACGGGATATCCATCTTTCAGCCCAGGCGAGAATTTCCATTTCTGTACCGCTTCGATCGCCTTCTCATCCAGGCCCATACCTAGTGATCTCGCGACATAAATATTCTTAGGGCGGCCTGAGGGATCCACAATGATCGACAGTACGACTCTGCCCTGGTACTTCGCCTTTCGCGCTTCATCTGAATACTCAGGATCAGGATCGTAAATGGCACGAGGCGCGCTCACGCCCAGGCCGGGACGAAACACGCTGGTGCAGCAACCGCCATTTCGGCCGGCACCTACTCCCGGTCCCACCCCGATTCCCACGCCAGTGCCATAGTTATCTCCAATTCCGCCTCCGGTTCCGACTCCGTTAGACGGAATGGCGGCATTCGAGGAGAGAATATCGCCGATCCGGTTGGACTGCGGCAGCTTCAGTTGAGGCGGCCCGAGCACGGTTGCATCTAACGGCAGCTTGGGGCTGGGATTTCGCACAATGATCGCTGGAGGGGTGAGTTGTTCGTCGCTAAACTTCGGCGGCGTTCCCCTGCTAGCCGGAATTGTGCTGCGATCACCGCCTGACCCTCCGCCGTGCGGCATCGGCACATACATCAGTTCCGAGCTTAGAGTTCGCGGCTTCACTACCGTGTTGTGGCCACCAAGCCATATCCCCGACGCGATCAGCACAACCACCGCCGCGTGTGAAACGAACGACAGCAGAAAACTGCGAGGATCAGCAGGCAGAATGCTGAACTCGTTCGGAGTCAATGATGCCATGGCGTCGAGTGCGGCGGGCTGGAATTCGCGGGCTCCATCTGTGCATTCACGTTCCTTGGTTTCAATCGCCTCGGCATGGTCGAAGAGGTCAGCTTTGAGACGGTGCTTAAAATCTTCGCTGGGCAGAAGACAAAGTTCGCCGGCTATTTCGAGCAAAGGGTTCGGTTGAGGGACCAATTGTCGACTGCCGCTCATCAGTTGCTCGATCTGCAAGTCCAACTCTTCAGACAAAAGTTCGCGATTCATAGCTTCTTCCCCACTTTTTCCCGCAGCTTCTCCAACGCGCGGAGCTGAAGTTGTTTGATCGCCCCTTCGCTTCGGCCAAGCTCTTGCGCAATTTCTCGAATACTTTTCTGGTCGACAAAGCGCCTCACGACCACCAGGCGCTGGTCTTGGGAAAGGGACCGCACAAGTTGCCCTAGCATTATGCTGCGCTCGACTGCGTCGCCCGCGTAACTGAAATCCGTGGGCGGCTCAAGCGCGCATTTGCCAACTTTCTGCCAGTGGCTTGCCAGCACATTGGCGGCGATTCCGTACAGCCATGAAATGAATGGCGGGCCCTGCCACTTAAAGTTGCGAATTGAAGCGAGCGCCTGATGAAAAACTTCAGCAGTCAAATCCTGGGCCTCTTCGCGGCTGGGGACGCGCCGGGCCAGGAATGCATAGACCCGATCAAAATTCTGCTCATAGAGCTCCGCAAAGCGAGCAGGCTCATTTTGCGCCGCTGCAATCAGGAGCCGCTCGCTGCAGTCACGTTCCAGGATTTCCACTGCACTCTCCGCAGAGGAGGCCAATCCCTATTGGGTCCTTGGAAGCGCTGACGCACTTCGCGGACAGCTCGCACACGCCTGGCCCGCTTTGGGAGATCAATTGTTGGAAGCTCCATCACCCGAAGAGATCATGGCTGTCTTGAAGAAACCAGAGGGGGGCAGAATTGGCGGCACGAAGGATTTGAATTTTTCGACTCGTATGTTTGAAGTTATTCACGATCCAAAATTTCCTCGTGTAAGGACCAAATCACAAATTAACTTCCTGGCGGATTCGTTGGGGGCAGACGGAGTAGTAACTCCGAGACGATCACGAGAGATTTGTGCAAGAGAACGCAAGAAGGTACAGCACGTAATTGTTCGCCGCGATTTCTATATCGAATGTACATGTGGCTATGCGGGACCTGCTCTCAAGGGTGCATGTCCCGAGTGTGGCACCGGTGTTCTATCAGAACAGTTGATGGAACGAGAAGACTATGAATATTGAATTTCAGAAACGCATTGAGACAGCTAATGAGCCTTTGACACTCCGCGCGCCTCGGCACGGCGTTGTGACCCTTTTCGGTTACGGCATTCAGGCCCGCGTTGATCGGGGTCACTTGCTTGTCGAGGATGGCATCGGTGCGGAACGCAGACGATGCAGATTCGCGCGAGTTGGTCATGGTCTGAAAAGGTTGGTTGTAGTGGGCTCAGACGGACTGATTTCGTTGGCCGCCTTGCGCTGGCTCTCAGATCAGAACGCCGCGTTCGTTATGCTGGAGCGAAATGGCAAAGTGCTCGCTGTCACTGGGCCTGTCCGGGCATCTGACGCAAAATTGCACCGTGCTCAGGCTCTCGCGGTACATTCTGGGATTGATCTACCAATTGCGCGTGAGCTAATTTCTCGCAAACTCACTGGGCAGGAACGAGTGGCTCGCGAGATATTGCAAGCTTCAGCTGCGGCGGACGAGATCGCGCGATTGCACACATTGCTGCCTAGTGCAGAACGTATCGACCTAATACGGACAATTGAATCCCAAGGCGCTGCGGCATACTGGTCCGCTTGGCGTGACATTCCGATGATGTTTCCGGCCAAGGACATGCCTCGCGTTCCGGAGCATTGGCGCACCTTTGGAACGCGGAAATCTTTGCTCACGGGTTCACCACGCCTTGCCGTCAATCCCGCAAATGCGGCGTTGAATTATCTGTATGCCCTCCTGGAATCTGAATCTCGGCTAGCTGCTGCCGCGCTCGGGCTTGACCCAGGGCTGGGCGTTTTGCATGTGGACACTACTGCGCGTGACAGTTTGGCCTGTGACTTGATGGAAGCGGTTCGACCTGAGGTTGATCGTTACGTGCTGACGTGGATTCTTTCGCGTCCACTTCGACGAGAATGGTTTTTCGAGCAACGCGACGGGAATTGTCGATTAATGTCATCACTAGCGGTTCAACTGGCGCAGACTGCTTCGACATGGGGCCGTGCGGTTGCACTCGTCGCCGAATGGGTCGCACGTGCATTCTGGTCGACAATCATGAAACCTGATACTCCTTTCGCGACGCGGCTGACTCAGGGCAATAAGCGCCAAGCAAAAGGCACAGCAATCCCGCCTCTCATTCCTGCGCCGTGTCCTGAAAAGTTATGCCTTGGGTGCGGGAAATCTGTAGCGACCGGCAGCACACATTGCGCTCAGTGTGCGGTCGAAGTCTCAAGAAGCCGAATGCTGGAATTCGCTCGCAAGGGGCGCATCGCTGCAAAGTCTCCTGAGTCCCGAGCGCGAGTTGCAGTAACGCAGCGGCATCAGGCACTCGCTTGGAGAAAGTGGGACCCGGCGGATAAACCGGAATGGCTTACTGAGCAGGTATACGAGGACAAAGTCAGGCCCTCACTAGTAAACTCTTCAATCTCTCAAATAGCTGGTGCTCTCAGGGTCTCGATCCCTTACGCTGCCAATATCCGGTTAGGAAAACGGCGACCGCACCAGCGGCACTGGCATGGGCTTGCGGAGCTCGTTGGTTTGTGCTGAATTTTGGATCTGGCTTATCTCAGCGAAGATTAGAAGAAACCTGGCCTCAGGACAGAGACGAGACCTCAAAGTGCATAACCAGTCGTCGACCCGACGATCCTCATGAAAACGGTCATAGTTCCTCGAATCGGCTTCATTGCAGGTTCAATAATCGCTGGGATTACGTGCGAAATAGTCCTCCCATTAATAGTTACGTCCACGCGAAATTTCATCCGAAAGGGGCGTCCTTGAGCATGCATCAGGTTGTTCATCCTGACAAGCTTCGCATGGTTTGTCGGTAGTCGAAAATCCTGCCCAGTCAGCTCTGTTTTATCGCTATCCACTTTTGCTTCGTGCAAATCAAGGTAGTCCAATTGCGTGAGCATTATCTCGCGGTCGGCAGTGATCCATAATATTGGCCCATCAGGATACTCCCCAAGAAACTCGGACTTAATTTGAGGATTTGTGAACTCATCATGAGGCCGACTGATTGCAGATGAAGTTCTCAATTTCCACTTTGCTTTCTGGTCCCTAATAAACTCGCGGTTCATTTCTTCAACTTGTGCTCTCAAGTCTCGCGGGAACAGTTGAGTTTCAATGCCCGCTTCGCTCAAGAGCTGGTCTCCAAGGCCACGAACATCGGGATTAGGATCGAGCATTCCGATAAATACCCGAGTAACTCTTCGGTCCACGAGCCGCTGGGCACAGCAAATTTTGGGTGAGTTCCTTTTTGTGCATGGTTCAAGTGTCGTGTAAACCGTGGCTCCAGCCAGTGTTTCGCTTGAAAGTTTTTTTTCCAGCGCGACGTATTCGGCGTGCGACTTCGGGTTCTCACCGCGATGTGCCTTTGCTAGGACTTTGCCGTCCTTTACGATAACGGCACCGACTTTGGGATGCGCCCTGCGGTCTTCGGCGACACTCTTTTTTGCTTCTTCGATAGCAAGAAGCGCGAAACGCCGGTCGTCATTACCGTCAGTTGGCCGAGAGGCCCGATATTCTTCGGCGACAGCCTCGCCTTCCAGCCGTTGACGCCACTGTGTAGCGAGTCGATCCATTCGGCGGTTCCATTCACCAAGCGAAATAGGGTTCGGGTTCTCTCCAATCCGAGTACCGCGCAGTGAAACCTCAAACTGTACTGTTGACTTTCGTGTCGCAATGAGGGGAATTACAGCCCGATCTCGTACTGCTCGGATAAACTCTCCGGTTACAGTCTGATTCTGGTGAGTCCATGACTCACAGTGAGCGGAGTAAACTCTTTGTGCCCACTCGTCGGTTAGTTGCTCCTGAAATTCGAGGAGTCTGGGCAGATAACCAGCGGAATTGCCACTTTGCCTTGTATCAAACGCAGATTTTTTCTCTCCTTCGAGAGACCTCCTCTGCATCTCGCTAGAAAGCTCCTGTAGTTTCGGGGAGAGAAGTCGATTGTCGAGGTCTTCCCAACGAAATGGGCTTGAATTCGCTTGGGGCCGCGAATGGTCTACAACGTCATTCTCTCGGATAGCTGGTTCACCCGATTCGAGCAGTTTCTCCGCTTCACTGGAGATGATGAACCAGTCAGCCACTTGCTCGTCATTGCGAACCAACAATCCTTGCCCCTCCAGCCAATTCCAGGCCTCCATCATGCGTTTTGTGACCTCAGGCTGACGGATTCCATATTCCGGTTCTTTCCGTAGCGACCCAAGGCCCACGTTTCGGTTTTCAAGCATCGCCCGGAAATAACCTCGATTAAGTCCAGCGTGTTGATACACCGTGTTAAGTCCTTCGTAGCTCTTCAGGTGCCTGAGTAGAATCGCGCCCAGAGTTGGCAAATCCTGTCGCAAAAGATCGTCGGCAGACGAAAAGAAGGATTTCAGGGAACGAAATGGCATACAGACTTGATAATGGTGTTAACGCACTGGATTATTCAACAATCGTACACTGTCGTTGTGTCTATGTCCGTCGTTGATTGTTGAGAAAAGACGTTTCAATCCCACCCGAACTGGCCCAAGGTTCCATGAGTGATATCGAGATTTCTCGACAGTTTATTTGGTGGGGTCTATGTGGGCAGAGGGAACAAGAGAGCTGTCAATACCGAATTTCAAGTAGATCACCTGCTTTGTCCCGCCCTTCTGATCAGCCAACTGGATCGCCAGTTGCTCCGGTTCGACGCGCCACAACCGCAGTATGTCGCCATGGACTGGCACTTTCCACTTCCCGTAGAGCTTGTCAATTGCGGACTGGATTTCCAGGGCTGATACCGACTTGTCGTAAACAGCGGTGAGACCGACTACCTCCCCGTCCACGAAATCTGTTAGAACCTGTGCTGGATAGGCTGCTGTATCGCCGGAATCCTTTTTCCACAGCTGCGAACACTCAACCCAGCGGCAATGAATCAGTTGTGGACTCGGCAACACTATTTCGCGTGGGCTGCCGCCTACTTGTGCATCCGCGCAAAAAGACGCTAGTGAGCACCCGACCGCAATTAACCGACACAAACTGGTCATTGTCCGTTCTCCCTGCAAGAGAAGTCCTTGTTCAAGACTAATTGTGGCGGGATCGCGCAATCGCGGCAAGATTACTGACGTAAACAGGCGATGGCGCAGGTGTGCGCTTTTTATTTGCCAAAAAACCGGGTCGATGAGTGTTATCGGCGTTTGCGCTACTCTGCGCTTTTCCTTCGCCGGAAATCGGCATCAATGAGCGATATCCCCTTACCCTGACCGGTTCTTCGACCCTTCGCCTGAACGCTTCCGAAACCCTGCGGTCATGAAGAAAAGTAACACCGGTGCGGCTAGCACCCCGACTAGCCAACCATAAGTATGCGAGACAAGATGCCCGAGGTATCCAAATCCGACGCATATGCAAACAAAAATCGACAACTCAATAAGATTCACAGTTGTGCCTCAAACTTTGAGGGCTCTCACGTAAGCTTCCGTCTGAACAGATGGGACGTTATCGTTGATATTAGCAGGCGATTTGACTCAAAACCCCATGTGGAGGCATTTTGAGCGCTATGGCGATTTATCGCTAGTTGACAGCTGTAACGACCCGTTCTGTGGTGGTGGCTATAGCGGGCGCAGCTGCAAAGTACGGATCTAAGGTAAACGGGCTCAGGAAGTAGCCTCCCTTCCACGTTGGATCGTAGCGGTCGAGGAACATTCCCTCGGCGGCTCCCCAGGGATAAATCGCGACGCGTTTCCATTTCGCGAGATCAACCTTCTTCAACTCGTCCAAGGTGTCGGAACGGACATGCCTGGCGTAGGTGGCAAACGGTTCATAGTCCGGCAATGCCGCGAACTCGGACGACGCACGGTAATCCGCAACTGCTTCACCGCACTTGATCTCCGTATATCGGGCGATTCCCTCTTTCCATAGTTGGAAGCTCAAGTATTTGCGATCGTCGGGCGCGAGTTGGGCAAGGAACTTGGTTCGTTCAGCAACGTACTCTGCGGCCAGAGGCTGAAATGTTTTCCCGTCAAACGTCGTCAGTATAGGCACGGGAACTAATTCTGTCGATGACCGGCGATAGCACGTTTTGACCAGGATCATTGAGCGTAATGGATCATTAAGCTTAATCGCGATTTATCAACTATTGACGCCATTCACGGCTGGACAGCGGCTTGTACCTGTGCCGTTTGCATACGCTGTAACCGATAGTGCAGACGGAGAAACGTCACGCCCCGAAACCGTAGCACGTGATCGGCACGGACTTGGTTCCTTGCACCAGCGTAAACACGAATCGTTTCTCGCATGGCAGGCACGTACTTCGCCCAGATTCGGCCACCTTCGTGAACCGTAAAGTAAAACCCTGGGCTTCCATAGCTGACACCAGAGGAAGTCAGAAGAAATGAACCATCTGCTTCTGATTGCGGATACATGATCACAATCGCATTGCCGTTTGGAAGAGGGAATACCACTTTCACGCAGGCTCCGTCGAAATTTGGCACTCTGCAAGTAGAGTAGCTTCCCGCATATAAAACGTGTCTACTTCCGAGAAGCTCACGGATCCACGCTGTATAGCGCACTTCTCCGTCAGCACTAGTCAAATCAGCGACTCGGCTCGTGATCCCCCGACTAGTATCCAGACTGGAGAGTGGAACATTGAGCTGCTGTAGGCGATGACTGAACACCCGTGCCAAGACATAACCGAAGGGTCTGAAGAAACCGCACCACTCCGACCACGCGTCGAGTTCATATTCAGCAGTATTCTCGTAAAAGTGACGGACTTCGGGTGACACCTCTCCCAGTTTGAATCCAGGTCCACTCAACTCGGCTAGATTCTTGATCAACCCAGTTCCAGACCGGACCGAGAGCCCGTTTTCGGCAGCGAAATCATCAAAGAAGCGAATGCCTATACCTGTCGGTCTCGCAATCGGTCCTTCCAGCCACTGCGAGGACTGTAAATCGGTCACTATGCCAGTGGTCTTCACCCATTGCTGAGTGGTCCAATCAGTCAGGTGTCCGCGTTTAGCACCGAGCCACATGAAGTTCGCAGGATATACCGTCTTAGGTCGCGTGTGCAGCCAGGGCAAACAACGGGCTTCAGCAACTCATTTACTGGGGTTTTGAGTGTAATGGAGATTTTTCGCCAGCTATCCCTCAGGCCGTACGTCGCCTCTAGCTCGGCCCCTCGCTGTACGCATACCAACGGTCAGCCAGTTTGCGATAGGAGTAGGCTTCGTCCCCCGGTGTGTAGGGATGCTCCCCTACTGCTTGCGACGAGGAGCAGGGTGGGTAACGGTGCTTTGGACCGGGTCCGCAATAAAGATAGCCATTCATGTGGCCACGATTTAGCAAACCAACCGACTTAACTAAGATGAAAGCGTCTCCGCTTTCCGGGTCGCGCTGGATACCTTGTGTAATGTCGTTCCGCGCAAACAGACGACGATATTCATTCCAGCGTTCCTGTGTGATACCTGTTTCCGGGCTGTACCCCACATACTGATGGTCACGTGTCATGAGCCATGTCGGGTCGATGCGGGTGAGTTGTACGTCGTGGTCAGACATGGAGACGATAGTTTCGAGGTCCCGGCGGTCGCACAAAATCGGCCCGCCCCACGGGGGGGTGCAACTTTGAAAGCCCATATCCCCTATCCCCCTTCAGGTTTGACCCTCGCGCACGAAGCCCTTAGACTTTTATCAGACCCTTGTCCCAATCTGTCTGGCGGAGGATTTCCTGATTTCAATTGTGTCAAAAGCAAGCCGTCGTCTTGGTCTTCTCTTCCTGATCCTGCTCACGCTGATCCTGCTCACGGTCGGTATGTATGCACAGGACAACGACCTAATTAAGCTTGACAGCAACGAGACGCTGTTTACGGTGCTGGCGGGCATAAACAATTGCGGTTTTGACGCCGAACTGGCGTCGTCGGACCCGCTGAGGGTGGCCATTCGCGGGGAGATTGGGCACAATATCGAACTCTCGGATGCGGCCAAGAATGCCGCTGATGGGTTGTGTTCGTTTTACCGGGACCACCAGCAGCCCGATGCGGTGCGCACGCTTTCGCAGTATGTCTCGTTGGCGCTTTATTTGAATCCTCCGCCGGCCATGTCGCCGAAGGTGAAAGAGGCCGACCTGCCTCCGGACGCGAGTGGAGTGCTCGGGGCGGTGCCACTGCTGGGCAAGTTCTACAAAGAAGCTGGGGTGCAGGAAGTTTGGAAAAAACAGTCCGCGTCGTATACGGAACTTGCCGGCCGATATCGTGATGCTCTGGCGAAGATGATTTCGGATACGGAACTGTACCTGCGGCTGCCGACCGGCGGATACCTGGGGCGAGAGTTCACGATTTACGTTGAGCCGATGGGAGTGCCGTCTGCGGTCAACGCCCGGAATTATGGGTCGGAATACTACGTTGTAGTCACGCCGGGAACGAACTCAAGGCTGAAGATTGAACAGATTCGCCACACGTATCTTCATTATTTATTGGATCCGATGGTGGGCAAGTACGCGGCCAACCTGAACGCGCTGGAACCAGTGATGGAAGCGGTCAAGCTGGCGCCCATGGACGAGAGTTTCAAATCCGATCCGTCGCTGCTGGTCACTGAATGCGTGATTCGGTCCATTGAAGCCAGAATGCCGGTGAGCGGAAAGGCGTCCCTTCAGGAACAGGACCGGGCGCTGCAGGACTCGATGGCGCAGGGCTTTGTGCTGACGAGATATTTTTACGAGCGGCTGCTGGAATTCGAGAAGGACAATGTGGGATTCAGAAACGCGCTGCCGGCGATGCTGACCCAGATTGATGTGCGCAAGGAACAGAAGCAGGCCAGCCAAATCCAGTTTGCCAGCGCAGCCGAGCCGGAACTGCTGCAGCTCGCACGGCCGCGGCAAGGCAAGCTGCTGGCAACTGCTGAAGAACGTCTCTCGGCGGGAGATGCTGAGAATGCAGAGAAGCTGGCGAAACAGGCGCTGGCGGAGAAAACCGAAGACCCCGGGCGGGCGCTGTTTATCCTTGCGGAGATTGCGTTGCACGGAAATATAAACGGCGCGCGCGATTACTTCCAGCAGGCTCTGAACGCGACGAACGAGCCGAAAGTTGTGGCGTGGTCGCACATTTATCTGGGGCGAATTTTCGATCTGCAGGACAGTAACGAAAACGGGCCCGACCGAGTGCAGGCGGTCGCACACTATAAGGCTGCAGTGGGCGCGAGTGATGAACTACCAGAGGCCAAAGCGGCAGCCGAGCAGGGACTGCAGAAGCCCTATGCGCCGCCAAAGCAAGCGGGGGATGCGGAGCCGGAAGACGACGACAGCAAGAATTAGGTGCGCATGATTAGTGGCACCCTGATTAGTGGCACCGGGAGGTCTGGCAAGTCATGACAAAACATTGGGCAACGTTTATCGCCGGGGTGGCGCTCTCGGCGTGCGCAATCGCGCAAACGGGAACTCAGCCGGGAGCCGCTGGGGCAAAACCCGCCCAACCCAGTGGGAGGCCACCAATCCAGGCAAGAAACCAAGCTGAATTCGAGGCGTTTCAAACGGCCGCCGCCAACGCTCCAAACGCCGCGGCGATGGAGAAAGCCGCGGATGACTTCGCGGTCAAGTTTCCGGACAGTCAGCTACGAGTATTGCTCTATCGAACGGCGATGCACAGCTATCAAACCGCCGGCAATTCGGCAAAAATGATGGAGATGGGGCTAAAAGTCCTGGGCATCGATAAGGAAGACCCAGAAGCGTTGATCGGAGTTGCCGAGGTCCAGGAGGAGCACACGTCGGCGACCGATCTTGATCGCGATCAGCGCATGAACCAGGCGCTTGCGAATGCGCAACACGCGCTTGAAACCGTTGACACCGACCTGGCAGTACCTGCGGGAACTCCTCCAGATAGAGTTGAGACGTACAAGAAATACCTGCGGGCCACCGCTTTCGAGATCATCGGCACGATCCAGTACAAGCGAGAGCAATATGCGGACGCGGAGACGAACCTGCGCAAGGCGATAGAAACTGATCCCGGCAATCCCGACGCAGTTGTCATTCTGCGGCTGGCCCTGGCGCTCGATCAGGAAAAGAAGTATGCGGAGGCCCTGCCGCACGCGAAACGCGCGGTTGAACTCACCACGGAGGATACCGACGTCGGCAAGATGGCGCGCAATGAGCGCGATCGCCTGATCTTACAAACCGGCGGAAATAATGCACCTGCCACCGGCAATCCCCCGTCAGATAGCACAGGGGGTAGCGCGCCGGCGGCAAACCCGCGGCAAAATGTCCCTGAACCTCCAGCCGATGCACCCAAGAATCCTGCCCCGCCAAGTCGTTAAGCAAAGTGTTTGAATTGAGCGATGTGGATAAAGTGACGACGCATACTGCCGAAATCGCGAGTCTCGAGAAGATCATTGGGCATGCGTTCGCGCAGCCGGAGCTATTGCAACAGGCGCTGACTCACAGTTCGCAAGCCCGCGAGGCGGAGGCGTTGCGCCCAGGCTCTAGTGTGCGCAATGGCGACAATGAGCAGCTTGAGTTTCTTGGGGATGCTGTACTGGGATTGGTCACGACCGAGGAACTGTTTCGCCGCTTCCCGCAATTCAGCGAAGGGCAGTTGTCGAAGTTGCGCGCGCATCTGGTCAGCAAGAACCACTTGATCAGCGTTGCCGAACGACTGGATCTGGGGCGCTATCTGCGTTTGGGACGCGGCGAGGAAAAAAGTGGCGGGCGCAGCAAGGCCGCGCTTCTGGTAGATGCCCTGGAAGCAATTCTCGGCGCGGTTTACCTCGACGCCGGCCTGGAAACCGCACGGCCATTAATTTTGAATCAGATTGTGCTTCCGGAGCTCGAAACTTTCGTTTCGATGGGAACGGCGGGAAAAGTTACGGATTATAAGTCGGCGCTGCAGGAGAGATTGCAAGCCGAGGGGCGGCCGCAACCCGCATATGTGCTGGTGAACGAATCCGGCCCCGAGCATCAGAAAACGTTCACGATTGAAGCGCGGTTGCTGGCGCAGGGCAACGGCCGGACAGAATTCACCGCACGCGCGAAGGGATCGACCAAGAAGAATGCGGAGCAGGATGCAGCCCGTCAGGTCCTGGAATTCTTAGCGACACAGGCACCGGCATTAGATGGAGGACGCTCGTGAGCTTGGTTACCAGCCGCCACACGTCATCAGTCTGGCCGGAATCTCTACAGTCGCTGCTGGGAACGGTAGTCATCGCAATCTTTGTGGTCACGTTTATCGTGCAGGCTTTTCAGATTCCATCAGAGTCGATGGAAAATACTCTGTTGATTGGCGATTACCTGTTGGTCGACAAACTGCATTTTGGCGATGATGGATTTTGGGGACATGTACTTCCTTATGAACCGGTGAAGCGGGGTGACATTATCGTGTTTCATTACCCGGTGCATCCAATCGAACATTTTGTAAAGCGCGTGGTAGCGGTGCCGGGGGACCGGGTTCGCCTGATAAACCGGAAAGTTTACGTCAACGGAGTGCCGGCAACGGAACCTTACGTTCACTCCTCCCGCCCGCACGACCCTTTCCGGGATGAATTCCCGCGTCTGGATGTCCCCTTCGTTCCCTCACTGAATGGGACTTGGCTGCTGCAAATGAAGAAACTGGTGGAGGACAACCAGTTGATTGTGCCGCAAGGAAACTATTTCGTAATGGGTGACAATCGGGATGACAGCCTGGATAGCCGGTATTGGGGATTTGTGCCACGGGAAAACGTTGTGGGAAGGCCGCTGGTAATTTACTGGTCGATGCGCAATCCCGATCCGCCGGCAGGCGCGGATACAGCGGGTGATAAACTTTACCGGCTGTTTTATGCGCTGAGTCACATAATGCAGATCACTCGCTGGGACCGCACTTTACGGCTGGTCCAGTGATTGGCGAAAAGGAAAGAAGATTGCCTAAGAAAGCGAAAAGTCAGGACGAAAAGCCGCGCGAAACTACAGTTGAATTTCTTGCCTCTCTGGCCGGGGTCCTGGTAACCGGTCTCTTTATTATTACGTTCATCGTCCAGGCATTCGAGATTCCGTCGTCGTCCATGGAGCAGACGCTGCTCATCGGTGATCACGTGTTCGTGAATCGCATACAGTTTTCGCCGAAGACCAGCTGGATCGGACCACTGCTTCCCTACCGGCAGCCTCACCGGGGAGACATTGTCGTATTTCTTTCGATGGATCCTCGCACGCCGGAGCTTTACATTGTGAAGCGCATTATCGGAGTTCCAGGTGACCACATCCATCTGCGCGATGGGGCTGTCTACCGCAATGGCGAAAAACTCAATGAACCTTATGCCCGGCACGAGGGTGGGGCCTCATATGATCCGTACCGGGACAACTTTCCAACGGTCTCACCATTGGATGAGGGAAACGTAACTGACGAGTGGAAGCTGACAAGGGACTCTCATATCGAGAATGGCGACATCGTGGTACCCCCTGACAGCTACTTCGCCATGGGCGACAACCGCAACGTGAGCCTCGACAGCAGATACTGGGGCTTCATTGCCAAGGAACATATCATCGGCCGGCCGATGTTTATTTACTGGTCATTTGAAACTCCGGATGACCAATACCAGCAGAGGGGATTCGGGCAGCGGCTCTCGTTTCTGGCGCACGTAGTTTTACATTTCTTTGATCAAACCCGCTGGCGCAGGACTTTAATGGTGGTGCATTGAAAAGATTTCGTTCCAAGCGTGTAGTGATTTCGATTTGCCTGCTGGTGGCGGTACTTTTTGTTCTGCGGCCGCCGGCATCGCAGCTGAAGAAAAAAGTATCAGGCTCGATTGGCGCGGCGCTTGGACGAAATGTGGAAGTCAGTTCTGTGCATCTGCGGTTCCTACCCCGTCCCGCGTTTGAACTGGAAGACCTGGTCATTCACGATGATCCGTTGTTCGGAGCAGAGCCGCTCTTGCGGGCTCCAGAGGTGACTGCGTCGCTACAAGTTACGGCCCTGTTGCACGGGCACATACAGATTTCCAGTTTAAGTTTGAGCGACGCGAGTTTGAATTTGGCGCGCAATTCCACTGGGCAATGGAATGTCGAAGACCTGCTGCAGCGTACCTCCAGCATTGCCGTAGCGCCTACAGGCTCAGGCCGGCACGCGCCCCGCCCGGCATTTCCATACATTGAGGCTACGAACACCAGAATTAACTTCAAGAGTGGCGCGGTAAAAACCCATTTTGCTTTTACCGACGCGAAATTTTCCCTGTGGCAAGACTCGGAAAATGCCTGGGGAGTACGCCTCCGTGCTAGACCGATCCGCACTGACAGCAATCTCACTGATGTCGGCACGGTGAACGTGAGCGGAACCTGGCAACGATCAGCGGTGCTGCATGCGACCCCTGTGCAGTTTTCCTTTGAATGGAAAGACGCGCAAATCGGGCAAATATCAAAGCTGCTCTACGGCGCAGATAAAGGATGGCGAGGGAGTGCGATTGTTTCGGGCGACGTGGCCGGAACGCCAGACAATTTGAAGATCAGGGTGGCAGGTTCGGTCGATGACTTCCGCAGACGCGATGTGCTGGAGGACAAGAACCTGCGATTGGCGGCCCATTGTTTAACGGATTACAGCTTCACTGCCATGGCGGTGTCTAACCTGCAGTGTATTGCTCCAAGTGGCGATGGGAGGTTGCAATTGACCGGGAGCGCGTCGGGCGAACCGAACTCCACTGGGCCATTTTCAACCTACGATGTTCGGCTTGTCGGGAAGAATGTACCGGCGCAATCGGCACTCTCGTTCATCCGCCATGCAAACGCGCATCTAGCAGGCGACCTGCTTTCGGAAGGACATGCTGACTGGAATTTGCAGTTAAGCCGAACACCAGTCCAACCGCTCCGTATTGAGGGTAATGGCGCGCTTCGGGACCTCCGGTTGAGTGCTGCAAGTGTCGGAGACGAACTCGTAGTGCGGGCAATTCCCTTCTCCATTGCATACGGTCTTCGAGATGTTGAGTCAAAGCAACGTGGGGCCGGAATCCGCAGCAGCAGGATGGGGAAAAGAATTGCGTCAGATTCACGGGGAGTCGATTCAGCGGAGCAGCCCCAGGTAGAAGTTGGGCCGTTCGATATGCTTTCGGGCCGGACCAGCTCTGTGCAAGTGCATGCCTGGCTTTCAAAGGACGGCTATCAGGCTTCAGTTCGGGGCGATGCGGGCATTCGGCGGCTGCTGCAATCCGCACGGATGATGGGAATTGCTGCACCAAGCGTGAATGCAGAAGGGAGTTCGACGGTTGACCTGACGGTCGCAGGCGCGTGGAACGGAGATCCGCCCAAGATATCGGGGACGGCACAGTTGCATTCCGTACAAGCCGGAATCCGGGGCGTGAACGGACCAGTCCATATCGCAAATGCAAATCTGGTTATCAGCGATGACGAAGTAAAGGTCCTGAATGTGAGCGGCTCGGCCGCAGATGCGACGTGGCGAGGCTCGATGCGAATCTCACGTCCCTGCGCGACTCCGAAGGACTGCAGATTCCAGTTCAATTTGCACACGTCGCAGCTGAGCGCGGCTGCGCTGAATAAGAATCTCAATCCGGCACTGCAGAAGAGGTCCTGGTATAAGTTCCTCTCGATTAGTGGGGGAAAACCGTCATACCTGCTGCAGGCGCGCGCTAGCGGAAAGATCACGGTAGACAAGTTGGTTTTGGGAAACACCAGTGCCTCGCACTTTATTGCCGATCTGCGGCTGGAAGAAGGGCGCATTACGCTCTCCGGATTGAATGCCGAGCTGTTTGGCGGAACTGTTTCTGGCGATTGGCAAGCGGATTTCACCTCTAAGCCGCCTGAGTACAGGGGGAGCGGTGATCTTGAGAAGGTTTCGCTGGCTGATGTGTCGGAACTGATGCACGACGGCTGGGTTCAGGGCACCGGCGACATTAAGTACCAGCTCACTGCCTCCGGATCGAACCTCCGGGATGTGCTTGATTCGGCAAGTTTGAACGGCGATTTCTCGATCTCAGACGCGACTTTTCCTCACATCATACTTACCAGCAGGTCAGGACCGTTGCAGGCCGAGACATTTTCCGGCAGTGTGCAGTTGCACGAAGGCGAATTCTCTTTCGATAGCGCGAAACTTGAGACAGAAAATGGCGTTTATAACTTAAGCGGAACTGCGTCATCAGCCGGTGCCTTGAATTTGAAGTTGATCGGCGAAGCATCAAGCGGATTCATAATTTCCGGCACAGTTCTTGAGACCCGGGTATCCGCAAATTCCACTACAGCAGCTTCTCTGAAACCGTGAAATTCCGAATTCTCGTCGTAATGCTTTATCTTCTGACCGGCGCCGGCTTGCCAGGCGCGTCCGGCGAGTCTCGCGAGGTTTCCAAGCCGCAACGCAAGATTCAACACATTGAGGCTAACGCTCGGTCCCCCCACCCGGATTCTGCACCCACCGTCCTCACCGAGCAGGAAGTGAACGCGTATCTCGCTTCCGACCAGATCCAGTTACCCGCTGGTGTTCAATCGGTTAAGCTGGAAGGGCATCCGGGGATTATTAATGGAACCGCGCGTGTAGATTTCGACCGCGTTCGTGAGGGAGCGCACGCTTCGAACCCGCTGCTTTCAATTTTCAGCGGCGTTCATGAGGTCGCGGTGACCACGCATGCTCACGGAGCAAACGGACAGGGATATGTGCACGTGGACTCAGTCTCGCTGGATGGCATTGAGGTACCGAATTTCGCGCTGCAATTGTTTGTTGAGAAATATCTTCAGCCGCGGTATCCGCAGATTGGGATCGATTCGCGGTTCAACCTTCCCGACCGTATCGTCCAGGCCACGGTTGGCGAGCATCAGATCACAATCATCCAGAAATGACGGGAGCGGCGGCGATCTCGGTGAGACCTGTTCCTTTACAATCCAGGGGTGAAGACGTGGGACGTCATCATCATTGGAGCGGGAATTATTGGGCTGTCGCTGGCGATTTCGCTTCGCAAGCAGGGACTGCGTGTTCTAGTTGTGGAGCGTGGTGAGCCAGGGCGCGAGGCGTCTTACGCTGCCGCCGGGATGCTGGCGCCCGCCGGTGTGGAAATTCCTGCGGCGCTGACTGGTCTTGCCGCAGCGAGCGCGTGTCTATATCCGGAGTTTGTTCACGAACTGGAAGATGAATCCGGCCTGGAAGTTGACTGGCGAAAACACGGGACGATCCTGCTCTCTTCCGAGTCAGATTTTCCGGATCGCGCGCAGAGACTTTCACCCGAAGAATTGTGTAGTTTGGAGCCAGAGCTTGGCCGCACATGCGTTTCGACCGGCGGGTGTACGGCCGCGTTGGTTGACGAGAGCTCGGTTGATCCAAGATTGCTGGTGAAGTCGGCGCTGCAGGCGGCGCGGCATAGAGATGTGGATATTTCGTCCGGCAGCAAGGTTGAACAGGTGCTGACGTCAGGTGAACGTGCTGTCGGGGTAAAAACTCAGCGCGCTTCATATGCAGCGGCAGCGATAGTGAACTGCGCAGGCGCATGGACCGGAACCATCGCACCCCGTCAGTTCCCGGTTCGTCCGGTCAAGGGACAAATGTTAGCCGTGGTGCAAGGACCAGCGGTCAGGCACGTAATTCGAGCGGACAATGTGTATGTTGTGCCGCGCAAGGATGGCCGGTTGGTAATCGGTTCAACTCTCGAGAATGCCGGATACGACAAACAAGTAGACTCGGCTACTATACAGATGCTGTTTCACTCAGCGATTGAGCTTTTGCCCGGGCTTGAGAGATGCAAACAACATGAAGTCTGGGCCGGGCTGAGACCTGGGACTCCTGACAATTTGCCCATTATGGGTGAGACTTCAGTCCGGGGCTATTTTGTCGCCAGCGGACACTATCGCGATGGTATTCTGCTGTCACCGATTACAGCCCAGGTCATGACCAGCGTTGTTCTCGGCCGGGAGCCGCAGGTCGACATTTCAAGTTTTGCGGCTTCGCGTTTTGGGTAATCGCCAGGTGGTGGATGTCATGCTGTGATTGGCCGATTGCGCCGGACATATTGCAATCGCACCACTATGGGGCAGATTGCCGACAAGCCGCACGATATGTTACAAGCCAAGCATGCGTAAATGGATGCGCGATAAGTTTAAACGCCGAAAAAAGGTGGAGGACGAGACGGTAGCAAAACCCGTCCCGTTGCAGCCGGCGTATTTCGACTCTGAACCCGAAGGTCAACAGTCGGCAGCTGCCGAGCCTGCGGCAGATTTGCAAAGCGCGAAAGCTGAAGACTCCGGGAAAGGCCCTTCAGAGCACGCGACGGAACCCGCGGCGAAGCCGGAGAATCGCCAGCTAAGGCTGAAGCTGGAGATCCGAACCGCCGTCCTCGACGACGTCGTCGCGGAGGGCGCGGACGGAGACGTCCGGGCCAGCAGGCAGCTGGCCGCGTTACTCCAGCGGCAGCAGCGGTATCGCCGAAGCCTGCGCCGGCCATCGCTCGGCCGCAGGGATCCACCAAGGGCGTTGTGGTTCTGGCGATCGGACTGCCGGGGTCTGGCAAGAGTTCATGGTTTAAGCGCCACAACGTTAATCCGCTTTCGAGCGACCTGCTGCGTTCGCTGCTGTTCGACGATCCAACCGAGCAAGGTTTTCAGGACCTGGTTTTTGCGAACCTGCGTTCGATGTTGAAGGCGCGGCTGCTGGCGCGGAGACCCCTCAATTATGTTGACGCGACCAATCTCACGCCGCACGATCGCCATAGCTGGATCAAGCTGGCAAGAGATTTTGGGTATGAGGTGCAGGCGGTCTTTTTCGACGTTCCGCTCGAAGTTTGCCTGGAACGCAATCACCGGCGCGAGCGTGTGGTTTCTGATGAAGTGATGCGGGAAATGTCGGGAAAGTTGAAGCCGCCGACGTTTGATGAGGGCTTCTCGAAAATTACGGTAGTAAGGGTGAAGCAGCAGACCCCGGCGTGATTTGGATTCCCAGGTGCCGCTTCATTTCAGGTGCGGCAGCATCTGTTTGAAGGCGCTTGTATCAGACGAGCGCAGCAACTCATAAATCATCATTTCAGTAGAAGAGATTGCTGCACCCGCGGCGCGCATTCTTTCCAAACCAATCTTCCAGTTCCATTCGGTACGTGAACTTACCGCGTCGGAAGCGACGTGTACCAAATACCCTTCGCGCAAAGCGTTCAGCGCAGTTTGCGCAACGCAGATGTGGCTCTCCATCCCGCAGAGTAGGAGCGTGTTGCGCCGCCCCGGCAGGCGCTTGAGCATTGAGCAGAAAACGTCGCTGCCAAAGCAGGAGAAGATTTGCTTATCAATGCCGTCATCTGGAATCAGCGAGCGCAGTTCAGGCACGGTGTTACCCAGGCCTTTGGCATATTGCGTGGTCGCGATAGTTGGTACCTTTAAAATGCCCGCCAGCCTGGTCAGGAGCTGCGCATTTTTTATCAGCTGCTCTTTTTGGAAGATCGGCGGCAGCAGCTTCTCTTGAATATCGATCACGATCAGTGCGCATTGCTCGACTTGAAGCGGGCGGCGCGCGACTTCGGTCATCTCCAGGGATAATGCAGGCGGTATATCACCGATGGCCATGTGAGTGGTCCTCAACACGATTGTAACCTTACGAGTCGTTGTGTCATTCGTGAGACTTCGTTGAAATTCGGCCACCACGAAGGACACGAAGTCTCACGAAGGAAACCTAGTATCCACTCTTCTTATTCACCAAAGCCAGAAGTGGCTGTCCGTTGAGAAAGCGCCGGAGATTTTCCGAGAACAATGTGTAGTGCCGCTCCCATAATTTCGTCGTCATACCAGCGGTGTGGGGCGTGATCAGCAGATTATCCAGGTCCCAGAATGCAGAATCGGCAGGCAGCGGCTCCTGATCGAAGACATCCAGCGCCGCCCCGGCAATCTTGCGTTCGCGTAATGCTTCTATCAGTGCGGCTTCGTCGATCAGGGGCCCGCGGCTGACGTTGATCAGGTACGAGTCGCGCTTCATCTGCGAAAGCTGCTCGCCGCCGATCATGCCGCGCGTTGCTGGAGTCACCGGAGCCGCGAGGACGACGTAGTCAGCACGCGCTAGCATTTCGTTCAGCATCGACGATGGGAGAACTTCGTCCACGCCATCTGGTTTTTCGCCGATCGAGTGCTGACGAACGCAGATCACCTTCATGCCCAATGCCGACGCACGTTTCGCGACGTTTCGTCCGATGCTGCCGAGCCCGACCATGCCTAGTAGTGCTCCAGCGACTTCGGCAGGCGCAGCGTGATTTTCCCAGAGAATTTCCTGTCCCCATACATGCTCTTGCTGGAAGCGAACCGATTGCGGAATTCGTTTCGCCAGCGCGAAGATCACGGCTATTACGTGCTCGGCGACGACTGGCCCGTGCACCTCGCGAGCATTGGTGAGAATGACATCGCTGTTCACCAATTCCGGAAACAAGAACTGATGAACGGCGGCGGCGGGTGAATGAATCCAGCGAAGGTGCCTGGCGTCAGCGAATTGCTCGGGGCGAATAGAAAAAGTGAATGCTATGTCTGCGTCAGCAAGCTGCTTTTCAATTCCTTGGTAGGTAGTGAGCCGCACCACTTCGAGCTGCGGGAATGCTTTGCGAAGACGATCAGCGAACCATTCAGGCGCAATCCAGAGGTCGAGCCGGTGATGAGTGGCGATGAGGAGTTTAATCGGGTGATCGGGTGATCGGGTCATCGGATGATCTAGCTGATCTTTATCCTCAGATCATTGCCTGTCATTTCTTTCGGCTCGGGAATGGCGAGCATGCCAAGAATCGTCGGTGAAATATCGCGCAGTGAGCCGCCGGGTTTCAATTTGAATTGCTTCGCGTCTTCGGCCACAACAATGAACGGAACCGGATTGGTGGTGTGGTATGTGTGCGGACCACCGCTCACCGGATCGATCATCATCTCAGCATTTCCGTGATCGGCCGTGATCAGCATGGCGCCGCCTTTGGCGCGAACCGCTTGCTCGATTCGGCCAAGACAAGCGTCAACGGTTTCAACGGCCTTAATAGTCGGTTCGAGTTTGCCAGAATGTCCGACCATATCGGCATTAGCGAAGTTCACTACCATTACGTCAAACGAGCCGTCTTCGACGGCTTTGACCACGGTATCGGCGATTCCCGCGGCGCTCATTTCTGGTTTCAGGTCGTAGGTAGCAACCTTTTGGGAGGGCACCACGACTCGCTCCTCGCCTGGAAACGGTTGTTCTACCCCGCCGTTGAAAAAATAAGTGACGTGCGCATATTTTTCGGTTTCCGCCACGCGCAAGTTGCGCATGTTCATCTGGCCCATGACGTTCGCGAGGATATTGGTGAGCGACTCCGGCGGAACGACGGCCGGCAGGCTGAATTTCTTGTCGTATTGCGTCATGCAGACGTAGTGCAAGTTCTTCGGAACGCGGTCGCGCGGAATGGCGATGTCAAGGTCTTCCGCGCCGGGGAGGTCGCGTCCGGCCTGGTCGTTGAGGCCGCTGTTACGGCAAAGAGCGCGCGTGATCTCGCGGACCCGATCGGCACGAAAGTTGAAACAGATACAGGAATCTTCGTCGCGAATGGTTGCGATTGGCTGGCCTTTTGAGTCGGTGCAAACGAACGGCACAATAAATTCATCGGTCACGCCTTTGTTGTAGGACTCCTTCGCGCCTTGCACCGCGTCCGTGTACTTGCCGCCTTCGGCTTCGCCGAAAACCATCGCGCTGTAAGCTTTCGCAATGCGGTCCCAGCGGCGATCACGGTCCATGGCGTAATAACGTCCGCTGACGGTTGCGATTTTGCCGGTGTTGTACTCGCGCATGGCTTGCTGAAGGTGTTCCAAATATCCAGCGCCGTTGGTGGGAAGGGTGTCGCGGCCATCCATAAAGGCGTGCACGAAGACGCGCTCGACGTCATTTTGCTTCGCCATTTTCAGCAGCGCGTGGAGATGAGTTTGATAGGAGTGCACACCGCCGTCGGAGAGCAGGCCGAAGAGATGAAGCTGGCGACTGCCGGTGCGCGCTTTCTTCACTGCACTGAGCAGCACGGGGTGCTGAAAAAATTCGCCATTTTGAATCATGAGTTCGATGCGAGTTGAATCCATGTGGACGATGCGGCCGGCGCCGATGTTCAGGTGGCCGACTTCGCTGTTGCCCATTTGGCCGTCGGGCAGGCCGACGTAAGGGCCGCTGGTCTGGATGAGCGTGTTGGGATATTCGCGCAGCAGGCGGTCATAAATGGGCTTGCGGGCCAGCGCGATGGCGTTGGCCTTGGTTTCGGCGCGGTATCCCCAGCCGTCGAGGATGATGAGGATGAGGGGCTTTGGGTGCATCATCTTTCGAACAGTTCCTGCTCCAATCTTGAGCGTTCAATCTCCAGATAATCTGCGACATCGGAGAGGATTGCATTGAGAGTCCCAACTCTCAGGCTGCGGTGGTCGGGCACGGTTACGTGATGAGCAGGGCCGCGCAGTATCGATCGTAATCTAATGTGGCTGCCCACCTGCCGCGTTACTTCGTAGCCGTACCGCTTGAGCAGTTTAATGAGATCGTGACCGGAAAGATCACGAGGTAATCTCAAGCTGAAATCACCTCGTCCTTGACCAAATGCAACCTGATGATCGAGGGGGCTTCCGCTTCGTCGAAGTGGCAGTGCACTGCCTCACGAACATTTTGCTTCAACTCGTCCATGGTATCGGCTTGGGTGAAGATGGAGTAACCGAGCGCGCGGGCCTCGTACCCGCCTTCGGGCGACTCCTGGACGGAGAAGATGATCTCGGTGTCCGGCATATCTGGGATTATAGCGCGGCCCCGTTCATCGCCCACCCCGAAGGAAACGGTTTGCTAAGTAAGAGATTCCCCCAGCGAGGGGAAGAAAAATAGCTATGAAGAGCGGCCGACCTAGGGCCTCCACATCATGCGTCCTTTTGTCCACCCACCAGAAACCTGCCATCATTGCCCCCGCAAGGATGATGGCTGAGGCTAAGAGCAGGAGGTTTTCCTTAATCGGATGGCCGTAGTCTTGTACTTCTCCAGAGCGCCGCTCCCGGCGCGCGATGGCAAGCCCGTTCCCGATAATAACAACGAGGAAAAGAAGTCCGACCAAAGCTTTCATACTGAAGTTCTTTTCGCTGCTTCATTCTTATGTTTAGCGCCTTCAATCCCAAAAACCTCGCGCCGCTTCCCAGTACGGTGCGGTCGCGATCATCATTGTCGGATGATGAACTACCCAAGTCAAAACGACAGCTAAAGCGATCGACGCGTTCAGCATGTTCGCAATGAGCAGCCACACGAACCGCCTTTTCACAGATTCTTTCGTCAAAACGCGAAACAGCACCCAATCGAGAAAGGCGGCTTCGATTCCCATCGACAATGCGACTACAGGAACACTGACAAAAGGTGTTTGACCAGCGGCGTCCCCGAGCAAGCCGTTCAACACTAAAGAACAGGCTACTGGCAAGATTGGAAACCAGACATTAGCGGCTGACGAAGTGAGGCTCGACAACACGGCGCAAGCGTTCGTCTTGACCGTCGCGCCAGCTTCGAGATGCCATACGAGCAACCCCTTCAGCGGGATGCCGAGAGTCAAATAGATCCAGAAGAATCTGAGGTGGTGGAGCTTCCACAGAATCGTCCATTCAACTCTTGAGAATGTCATCAGATAATTTAGACACCGTGCAAGCCGGCAAAGGCATCTTCGCAAAATAAACCTCAGCGTCCATAGTTCAGCGCCTTCAATCCCAGGAACCTTGCGCCGTTGCCCAACTCCTCTTCAATCCGCAGCAACTGGTTGTACTTTGCGACGCGGTCGGTGCGGGAGGCGGAGCCGGTCTTGATTTGACCGGCGCCGGTGGCGACGGCGAAATCGGCGATGAATGTGTCTTCGCTCTCGCCTGATCGGTGCGAGATGACGGAGGTGTAACCGTTGCGGCGGCCGAGATCGATGGCGTCGAATGTCTCGCTGACCGTGCCGATCTGGTTGAGCTTGATGAGGATGGAGTTGGCAATTCCTTTGTCGATGCCTTCTGCAAAAATGCTGACGTTGGTGACGAACAGGTCATCACCGACCAGTTGAATCTTATTGCCGAGTTCTTTGGTCAGCAGCGTCCAGCCCTCCCAATCGTCTTCAGCGAGGCCGTCTTCGAGCGAGACGATGGGATAGTCGTTCGCCCATTTCGACCAGAAACGGACCATGTCTTCGGAGCTCTTCGCAGATTTGTCGGATTTCTTGAAAACGTATTTGCCGTCCTGAAAAAACTCGCTGGCTGCAGGATCGAGCGCGATGGCGATTTCCTCGCCCGGCTTGTATCCGGCTTGTTGTATCGCTTCAAGCACAACTTCGATGGCTTCAACGTTCGATTTCACCGACGGCGCGAAGCCGCCTTCATCGCCCACGGCGGTGTTGTATCCGCGCTTCTTGAGCACGCCTTTCAGCGTATGAAAAACTTCGACGCCCCAGCGCAGGGCTTCGGAGAACGACTCGGCGCCCACGGGCATGACCATGAATTCCTGGAAGTCGACGTTGTTGTCGGCGTGCGCGCCACCGTTCAAGATGTTCATCATTGGTGTGGGCAAGGTGTTCGCGCCGGCGCCGCCGAGATATCGATAAAGCGGTAGTTCGAAGCAATTCGCGGCCGCTCGCGCCGCCGCCATGGAAACGGAAAGGATTGCGTTGGCGCCGAGACGCGCTTTATTTTCGGTGCCATCGAGTTCGATCATTTTCTGATCGAGCGTGCGCTGGTCGGCGGCATCGAAATTCGCCAATGCGTCGGCGATTTCGCCGTTAACGTTTTCAACGGCCTTGAGAACGCCCTTGCCGAGGTAATTTTCTTTGTCGCCATCGCGCAACTCGATAGCTTCGCGCTCGCCGGTTGAAGCGCCGCTGGGCACAATGGCGCGGCCGCTCGAACCATCCTGCAGCCAAACTTCAGCTTCAACTGTAGGATTGCCGCGCGAGTCGAGCACCTGGCGTCCGCGAATTTCTGCAATGTTGGTCATGTATGAGTGCCTTTCTTGTAGGATCGATTACGTGCTCCCTCAGGGGCTAAAGCCCCGGGGTTTTGTTGTCCTAGGCGGCACGGCTGAAGCCGTGCCCTCCCGAGTGTTGCTTGAAAACCTGCTCGGGCTTTGGCCCTCGCGTCAAATCGCTCTGCTTTGCCTACCCGGCACTCACGTGCCGGGCTATCCGTATACCGCCCCTGCGGGGCTGCGGGTGTGCAGATCCACCTTTCGGACTCCCGAACGATCGGTTGCGCGACTGGAAGCGTGACCTCCCACAGGACCGCAAACTGCGGCACGGTTAAAAGCTGTTGCCTCCCCGAACTGAGAGACAGCCCCTGTCAAGGAAAGCCGGATTATAAATGAGGCCAGCTCTCAGGTTTTGTGATGGAGGTCACAAGGCAAGCGCGAACCTCACGGCAAGACTCCCCACCCTCCCGCACAAAACGCGGGAAGGGTGGGGCAACCTGCAGGAAGGATGGGGCAAGCTGCTGAATCCCGAGTGCTTACCCATCAACTGCTACAATGCTTTCAGTCTCCCATCGCCATGAAGTGCCCATTTTGCGGCCACGCCAACGATAAAGTTGTGGATTCGCGCGAGAGCAAAGAAGCCGAGTCCATTCGCCGGCGGCGCGAGTGTCTGAAGTGTGAAAAGCGGTTCACCACTTACGAGCGCATTGACGAAATCCCGTACATGGTGGTCAAGAAAGACGGTCGCCGTGAAAAATTTGACCGGCAAAAAGTTCTGAACGGGTTGCTCCGCGCCTGTGAAAAACGTCCGGTCCCAATCAGCAAGCTGGAGCAGATTGTAAACGACGCAGAAGCGTTCGTGATTGAGTCGGCGGAGCGCGAGCGCAAGACCAGCGAAGTCGGCGAGCTGATCATGAACCGTCTGCGGCGTTATGACAAAGTCGCTTATGTGCGGTTTGCGTCGGTATATTTGGACTTCAAGGATGTGCAGGAATTCATGACGGAGTTGAAAGATCTGCTGAAGACGAAAGAAGCAGAGCCGCAGGTCAAGAGTTCGGCAAAGCCGATGTAGACTTTGCCGCCGAGCTTCGCTCGGCCGGACCCTTCGACTTCGCTCAGGGCAGGCTTTACGAGGGCGCCCATCCCACACATGTGCACGCCCGGGCCTACATGGCCTGTAGTTGTGGTTAAATCATTCCGATGGCTGAGCAGAAAATTCGCGTACTGGTTGCGAAGCCGGGCTTAGACGGCCATGACCGCGGCGCAAAGGTAATCGCCCGCGCCCTGCGCGATGCCGGTATGGAGGTCATTTATACCGGACTCCGCCAGACGCCGGAGATGATCGTGAATGCCGCCCTGCAGGAAGACGTTCACGTGATTGGACTCTCGATACTCTCCGGCGCTCACAACGCCATCGTTCCCCGAGTAATGGACCTTCTGCGGCAGAACAAGATGGACGATGTGCTGGTGATCGTCGGCGGCATCATTCCCGATCAAGACGTGGACGTGCTGAAAAAACTCGGCGTGGCCAGCATCGCCCGGCCCGGCACACCGCTCGACGACATCGTTCAGTTCATCCGCTCAAATGTGCATCCGCGCGGCGTGCCGGCCGGCGAATGACGGTGCAGCGAGTGCCCGGTTTCAGCGCGCCGAACACGGTTCTCCCACAATACTTCAACAATCCGCAAGTTATGAGGGGCCCGTTTGTCTCATGATGCGACACTTGCGTTTGCGCCGTTCCTCTTACCTGATTTAACGTAGCAGTCGCGTTATGGCGGCGGAAACCTCCAGTTCGATCCTGACCACCCGTGTAGACGCCACATCTGCGCGCTTCGAAGCTAACATGCGCTTCATGGCAGACCTGGTCTCAGCCGTCCGCAATGAGGAAGAACAAATTCGTGAAGGCGGCGGGGCCAAGGCGATTGAGAACCAGCACAGCAAGAACCGGCTAACGGCGCGCGAACGAATTCAGAAACTTGTCGATCCAGGGAGTTTCTTTGAGCTGGGAATTTACGCGGCTTACCGGATGTATGAGGAGTGGGGCGGCGCGCCTGCTGCCGGCGTAATTACGGGCGTGGCGCGAATCGAGACGCGCATGGTGATGGTCATTGCTAATGATGCAACGGTCAAGGCCGGGGCATTTTTCCCGATGACATCGAAGAAGGTCATTCGCGCACAGAACATGGCCATCGAAAACCGTATACCGGTAATTTATCTGGTCGATTCGGCGGGAATTTTCCTTCCGCTGCAGGAAGATGTATTCCCGGACACTGACGATTTTGGGCGTGTGTTCCGCAACAACGCGGTGATGTCGGCGATGGGCATTCCGCAGATTGCCGCCATCATGGGCATGTGCGTAGCCGGCGGTGGATATCTGCCGGTGATGTGCGATCACGTGCTAATGACGGATGGAAGCGGACTTTTTCTTGCCGGGCCGGCGCTGGTGCAGGCTGCAATTGGACAAAAGGTGTCGGCCGAGGAACTGGGTGGCGCGACCATGCACTCGGCCATCAGTGGCACGGTTGATTTTCACGAGCCGAATGAGGAATCGTGCCTGTTGCGAATTCGATCCATCATCGAAAAATGGGGATACCGGCGACAATCTCCCTGGGACCGCAAGAAACCTGTACCACCGGCGCTTGCGGCAGAAGAAATCTATGGTATCTACGATTCCTCTCCTGCGCGCCCGTACGACATTAAAGAAGTGATCGCACGCCTCTGCGACGCGAGCAAGTTTGACGAATACAAGCCTGAGTACGGGAAAACCCTGGTCTGCGGATATGCGCGCATCGGCGGCTTTGCAGTGGGAATTGTAGCTAACCAAAAGCTGCACGCACATGCCACTGATCGCGAAGGCCGAAAGCGGATCGAGTTCGGAGGCGTGATTTACACCGAGTCGGCTGAAAAAGCTGCGCGCTTCATTATGGATTGCAACCAAAATCTGGTTCCTCTGGTTTTTTTGCACGACGTGAATGGCTTCATGGTGGGCCGCGAGGCGGAGTGGAGCGGCATCATTAAGGCTGGCGCGAAGATGGTGAATGCGGTTTCCAATTCTGTGGTGCCGAAAGTGACGGTCATTCTAGGTGGTTCTTTTGGAGCGGGGCATTACGCTATGTGCGGCAAGGCCTATGATCCGCGATTTGTTTTTGCCTGGCCGACGGCGAAATATGCGGTGATGAGTGGAGACTCGGCTGCTGCCACCCTGGTGGAAATCAAGATTCGGCAGTTGGAACGCGGAGACAAGAAGCTCAGCGAAGAAGAGAAAAAACAGCTATACGAGTCAGTGAAGCAGACCTACGACGAGCAGATGGACCCGCGGTATGGCGCGGCGCGGTTGTGGATCGACAAAGTCATCGACCCGGTGGAAACCCGAGATGCCATCACTACTGCTCTGGAGGCGGCGGCACTGAACCCTGATGTGCCGGAGTTCAAGGTAGGGGTGCTGCAGACGTAGGTTGCCTCTTGCGGTGTATTTCAGAATTCGAATGCTAACCCTGTTGTCGGCGTGATTGGAAGCGCTTCGGCGGTGTGTGCCAAGAACCCTCCGTTAGGTGACGCGGAGAGGAATGTGACAATCCGGTTCGAGTGATTGGTCAGGTTCAAGACTTCTCCATATAGTGTCAGCTTCCAATGGGTAAACGCCCAACTTTTGTCCACGCGGAAGTCGGTACGCAAGTAAGCGCTCAAGCGGGAGACCTGACCGGGAACCACGATGCCGTTTGGCTCCTGCAGAAGTGTGATTATGATCGGGAAACCCGATCCGTAAAGAAACTTGCCACTGAAGTTTATGCTCGGCTTAAGACGGTAAGTGGCAAAAGCGTTCAGTGCGTGGCGCTGGTCTTCCATTGTGCTGAAGTAGGCAGTGTCGTAGGGAGCGCTGGTGATGAAATTCCGCAAATGATCACTGCCACGCGCGTACACGAGCGTGTATCCAATCCAGCCGGAGAGACGATTAGAGCTGCGCCGTTGAGCCACGAACTGTAAGCCGCGAGAATAGCCGCGCTGAAGGGTGCTGGTGCTCCCAAAGAAATGCGACGATGTGCATTGCGCCGGGTTAAAGTGAAGGAGATCAGTGTTCCTTCGGTCAAACGCCTGCACGCGGAACCGGATGTTCTCGCCAACGCGAGTCTCAAGCGCGGCGGTATAGTGATCGGATGTTTCCCATCGCTGCGCACCTATGAGGAGGCAGTCCTGTGGTATCGCTTCGCTCGGAGGGAACCGATACTGGATATATCGCCCATAGCCAAATTGCAATTCAGTCCCACGCACTAACTGCACCGAGGCCGACGCTTGTGGCGAGAACGGATGCGGCGGGTAGCCACTTCCTGCGTCGTAGCGAACGCCAGCCAGCACATGCACCCGGTTGTTGAAGAAGCCGGAAGATTCCTGCACATAGCTGTCCGGCTTTAGAGTTACGGGCCTTTCGGTCGTAAAAACGACTGTTCCGTTGGAAACTACCGGGCCGAAAGGAAACGAGTCGGTCAGTCTCCGCAATGTCCAGCCGCCCTCAAGCAGATGGTCTTTCGCCCAGCCCCAGGCAACGTTAGTGCCGCCGGACCATTCCTGATATGAGTCACGGCTTTGGGCGCCGTCCAGGAGGGTCTCAGACAGAGGCTGACGGATGTAGGCTGCACGGTTATCAATCAGCAAGTGCGGATTCACGCTCCAACGCCATCCCAGGCGCGTGAAATAAAAATCGCTCGCGCCATGGTGCAATCCGAAAGGATCACTTTGACGCGCAACGTCCACATTCGTGTGTCCGGCCAGCGAGTAGAGACTGAGGTTCTGTCCAGGCGCAACGTCGTAGCTCAGTTTCAAATCTCCGTCGTAGAAGGAGATGTCGGAAAAATCACCCTTCAGGCGGTTGCGAACCAGCCAGCCGATGTAGCTCTTGCGGAAAGAAGCCAGCCAGGAGCCGCGGCGCGACTCGCCGAGAGATCCTTCGCCCAGGAACTCGCTGTCAGCAATCCCCGGTGCGGCGCGAAACACAGGTTTGGTACGGCTACCTTCACGTGTCTGAATGTTGAGAGCCGCGCCGATTTGATCGCCGAATTTTTCTGGATATGCGACCGGCAGCAGTTTCATCTCCTGCACGGTCTCACTGGTGAGCAAGCTTAGTGAAGCGCCATCCTGCTGGTGGGGAACGCTATGGAACGGAGGCGGAATTAAAACATCATCGAGGTAAACGCCGACTTGCGAGAACGGAGCGCCCATGACCGAGAACTCAGCGAACAGCTCGTTGTTGCCGGCGGCAGAGACTCCGGGCAGCGACTGAACTGCGCGAAAGGGGTCATCAGCCAATACTGTCGAGGCTTCTTTCAACTCAGAGCTCGTGAGATTGGTCTCAGTGACGGACGGGGAATCGCCGCCCTGAAATACGTCGCCCCGAACTTCGACGGTGTCGGTGCGTTGAAAATTGTCCGGCGCGAGGTTGACGTCAACTTCCTTTACCTCGGTTGCGCTCGTGATTTCCAACGGAACGGTAACAAGACGGTAGCCGACAGCAGTCAGGCGAAGCGTGTATTTGCCCGGATTCATGCCGGTGATAGTAAAGGTTCCGGTGCTGGAAGTTACATCCTGAAAAGTAGTGTCAAGAAGCGAAACCTGCACGCGGGCCAGTGGCTCGCCACCTACCGCGTTGGTGACCTTGCCGCGAATATCGGCGGCGTACGACGGCGCAACAACAAGTAAAGCAGTACCCAGCAGAACTGCTACGAACCGGACCAGCAAGCGATCTCTCCAGTCTGGGAAGACGTGAGTAGAACGCGTAGTCTACAACAGGTTGCAATTCATCTTGTTAAAACCATGTTTCTGACATCGGTTGGTGGCGTTGGCGCTCAAATTTGCTGATTCGCTTGCGCCATGGATCAGTTTCGCGATGATGTGCGCGCGGTCGCCAGGTAATTGCACGGCGCCGGAGCGGGGGCGAATTGCCCAAACGCAGGTGCAAGTTGGGATTGTCACGTTCGCTCGCCTGTGCTAGCTTAGGAATCAACTCACGCCTATCAGTACCCACAATGGTGCGCGCCGATTGTGTGGCCCGCATAAGAAGCGTGTCCAACAGGTGTTTGCCATGAAAGATATTGTGCAGTCCATGCCAGCCGAACGTCACGTGGAACAGGATTACGCTAACCGCAAGCTGATCCGCCCATCGCTGAAACAACCCAACCACCCGGCACCGGGCCACTCGAACGGAGGCGGGACAGAGCGGCGCGACCGCGGCGAAAGGGCGTCAGAACGGTCCAATGGAGCACGAAAGACGGCACCGCCCGAGCAGACAAACGCGGAGAACTTTTATTACCAGAAGCAGATGCAGTCAAAAACGCCGATGGTCATTGTGCTTTCTGACGGGGAGGAAGTACACGGCGTAATTGAGTGGTACGACAGGACGTGCATCAAAGTGAACCGAAGTGGCTCGGTCAACTTGATGATCTATAAGCCTTCCATCAAGTACATGTACAAAGAGGGTGAAGGCCCGAAGTAGCGTTAACGACCAGGTCCCCTCTCCAGAACTGCGACTGGCAGCAATTTGCCTCTTACAGCACGTACGCACCGCAATCTCCTTGATTTACCTCCCAGGGGGAGGAGTATTATCTGCGCAGGCACTTGCGCGGCGTTGGCCGCGAAGCCGGGTCTTTAGCACGCTCCGCGGCTGACAACTGCCCCGCGCGGCAGGGAGGCAGATCATGCGTCATTGGACCGGCTCATTCCACTGGTTAGTTATTTCCTGCGTTGTCCTGGTTTTCGCTGGAGGACACCCTGCGTACGCCCAAAGCGGCGCTCCCAAGTACGACGCTACCACTGAGACAAAAATGAAGGGTACGGTCGAGGACCTTAAGGTTCCAGAGAAGGGCCACGAAAAGGAAATTGTCCATTTGGTGATGAAAAACGGCGACGAGACTGTCGACATTTATCTGTGCCCCAAGAGTTTCATGGACGACATGGGCGTCACTTTCAGCAAGGGTGACGAAATCGCGTTCACAGGTTCCAAGGTGAAGCAGGGCGGAGCCGACATGGTTTTGGCGCGTGAGGTCATAAAAGGACCGGACACTCTCGTGCTGAGAGATGATAAGGGGAAACCAGTCTGGAATTTTGGCCACTGACGGGATGCCGCAGCTCTCTGCCGCGAAGCCCCGCTCAAGAAGGCAGTGGGCAATCAGGCGTAAGCACTGACTCGGGGGTGGGGGACAACTCGGCGCACAAGCCGTTGTCCTTGGTATGATGATGGGGGTTTGAATGCAGTCTGATTGACCTTGGCCACAAACACAAAAATTGCTGACGGCCTGACCGCCCGAATGATCTCTCAGGCAAAGGACTATTACGTCCTTACAAAACCTGAAGTAAACCTCCTGATTCTGATGACCACGTCGGCCGGATACTATCTCGGTTTGCATGGGCGATTCCATGTGGCGGGGATGATTCACACACTGGTGGGCACGCTGCTGGTCGCGAGCGGCACCGCCACGCTGAATCAATGGATGGAACGATCGTGGGACGCCCGCATGAGGCGCACGGCGAATCGGCCGCTTCCCTCGGGACGTATAGGCCCACAACGAGCGTTATTTTTCGGTTTACTTCTCAGTATTGCCGGAGGCCTGTACCTGGCACTGCTAGTGAACCGGTTGTCCTCGGTTTTGGCCATGGCCACGCTGTTGAGCTATCTCCTGATTTACACACCGCTGAAGCGGAGAACCTGGCTGTGCACATTGCTGGGCGCGTTTCCGGGAGCGATGCCGACGCTAATTGGCTGGGCTGGAGCTGCGAACGCGATCGACCTGCATGCCATGTATCTTTTTGCCGTGCTTTTCCTGTGGCAATTTCCGCATTTCCTAGCCATCGCGCTTTTGTATCGCGACGATTACGAGCGCGCGGGCTATCGTATGCTGCCGCGGTTCGACCTGGACACCCGTTTCACTCGTGGCGAAATCGTCGTTTTCACTCTTGTATTGATCGGTCTGACTTTGGTGCCTGGAGCGGGTAAATCCGGGATCTTTCACACTGGTCCGATGCTGCTGGCGGGAGGCTTCCTGCTATTCCATTCTATGAGGCTCGCAAGCTCGGGCTCGCGGGTCCTTGCAGGACGGCTGTTGCACGCGTCAGTCGTGTATCTTCCCGTGGTGCTGGCAATCATGGCCAGCGGCAAGTACTGATTAGAGAACTGACTAACATCAATCTCAAATTGTGCTCACTGACCTCGGACCGGTGACCGTAGGCATCGCAGGGTCACCATCTGACGGGTAATTACTTCATACTGTTCAGGTAGAGGCTGAGGTGCATGGTTCAAGTAAGGAACCATCATGCTCAGGCACAAGCGGGGAACCGACTGCAAGGCGTAGAGACGCACTCGCAGCGCCTTCTCCTGCAAATTCTGCGCGGCGGTTACTACCTCCGGATCCGGGTCTTGTTTGGCAGCCTCGGCGAAACGAACCAGGATTCCCGCATTCCGTGCCGCCGCCCACGCATACTCAACAGCCGACAGCATCCGCTCCCGGTGAATGCTTCGAAATTCCCGCGCCGGCAGATGTTCACGGAGATACTGCTGCTCGCTCTCATCGATGAGATTGCGAAAGGCATTCACATCGACCGGCCTCAGCTGAGTAACAAGCTCATTTAAGTTCCCGGCAAGGAAAATACGGCCAGCGAAGAGATAGACGAGAAGCAGCAGGGCAACCAGGCCGATGGCCACAAAAATCAAGGGAATGATCATCGTTTCACCATGCGCTCTAATTCCTGGTTCCAAAATTCCAGGTCGGGTTCGGGCAAATGTTCTCCCGTGCGGCTGGGCGCCCTTTCGGGCAGAAACAAATAAATAAGCCAGATCAGAACGCAAACATGAAATGCACCCATTCGAATGAAATCAATTGAAATGTAGCCGGGGCGGCCGAGCACAGAATATAAAGCTGATCCCGAGATTTCAGCGCTGGCAAAAATTCCCAGGCCTAGTGCGATCCCAGCCGGCAAACTTCGCCAGGAGATGTGCAAGGCTTGGCTGAAGACCAGAAGCGTGATGAGCAATCCAATGGCTAATAAGCTGGAAGAAAAATCAAGAACCTGAAAAATCGCTGTCACGTGATCCAGCCCGGTTTGGGGAAATAGTGCGGACGACGCGGCCGCGGCGAGGAGCAGCAGAGCAAGACTCCAGCGAACGATCGAACGCAGTGGCCCCGCCAAAGAAGAAGAGCGTGACAATACGAGGTGCTTCGCCATCTCGTAGATCACTGCCAGTTGGAACGCGGCGGCAATGAACGTCGCCAACAGCAAAACCCATCGATACATCTCCAGGGACGTGATCGATGCAACAATCAGCAAATCGATGGTGACGAAAACTATGAACTGAAGGAGCAAAAAAACGACGTACAGGGCAAAAACAGGAAACTCCTTGTGCAAGCGGCGGCGAAAAAAGTTGACCGCGCCAACCCCCACAAGCAGGTTGGGAGCGACCCAAAAATACCAGCGCAGAAAAAGCATGGGCTACCTGAATACTAGCCGCTTCCCCGGCAGCCCACAATGGTTTTTGTTCGGCTACTGGGCGTGGCAGCCATTCGGGGGACAGTACGGGCCCTGCGCCGTTATTGGGGAGACGGTGAACGACATGGCCAGGAGCGCAGCAGCAAGCAGCAAAAGTGTTCTTTTCACGGTAAACTCCTTGTTGAAGTGGGGATTTCACCGTGATAATGTGGGGTACAAAGGGGCTACGCGCGAAAATCGCGACTTTGTCGAAGTTTCCGAAAACGTAACGTTATGACACTGAAATCGGCCCTCGAGGACTTATCTGGCACCACTCTCCGGGCTATATCAGGCTGCTTACGTAAGCTTGAGTACTTAGCCGGCTTGCGGGCGCGGGAGGGCGATTATGCCCATTGGGGTTTCGGGAAGTTATACGGCCAAAACGCCGCAAACAAGGTAATTGCAAGCGCCCACCGGGAGATGGTCTCAGAAGTTCTGTCTACGCCTTTGGCGACGTTGCTGCAGGATGTTGAAAACTCTAGTCTCGAGGCAGGAATTGAGACAGAACCATATCTTGGGAAACTGGCAAAAGACGGGGATCACTTACTTCCGAAAGACCCTGGGCCTGGCTCGGCTCGACACCTCAGTTCAGTGTTGCACGCTCTTTTGGGGCTGGAGCGGAATCGGGAACGGAATGCCACTCGCCGAGCCTCATAGCTACGCCGACCACTTGCCCTACAACCTCAGCATGTGAGTGGCGAACAACTTTGGGTGGTACTGGAGAGAGCGGATGTGACTGCAGGATAATGTCTTCCCGACCCAGCGTGCACCAGCAGCAAACATGGCCATCGCGGGTTTCAACAAAATAGATTGGTCTCTCATACTCTGACCGCCAACCGCCCTCCTCCACTTTATTTTTTTTCTCATCCACCTGAATAAAGCTGCCGGGCGGCAAAATCGGATACATTGTCAGATCCTCACTTCCGACGTATCCATAGGTGAAATCAACCTTCGAGAACTGTTCCAGGTAGGTCAGCGGAACTGTTCCCCATTGCTCGACCATTCGGCCAAAATTCATGGTCTTGCGGGGGTCGAAGCCGGGATCCATCAGTACTGGAATTTCCACGCTCTGCCGGTTCGCCAGAGCCCGGGAGAGGTGAGAGCGCGGCGGCGCCACGGCATCGAGATCAGAAACGGGAATATCCAAGGCGATGCCGTACCAGGAAAGCAGCTCTCGAAGGTCTCTGCGATAAACCGCGGCTAGAGAATACAAGCGGTAAATGCTTGGAATCACTCCCTTTGTCTCGAAGTCACACAAGCGACTGATCGGGAGCAAGTATTCTTCATTATTCCCGTGCTTGTGGGCGATGCGCTCACTTGCGTTCTCTACATCCCTAAGCGTGAGGCCGAGGTTTTCCCGCAAAGCACGTAGGTTTTGGCCACCTGTGATCATCCTTGCCCCGCAATCCCCATGAGCTACATTAACGCGATCTTATAATTTAGCACCCTTTTGTGGTCCAGGAATTTGGGATTTTCCGGAAAACAGACGGCAGTGTTTGTTCGGCTCTACGGAGCGAGAATACCGAGCAACCCTATTGCTGTTCTGAATTCGTAACAGCGGGTGAAGTAAAAGTTGAGGTTTATCGGTGAACTCGTTCACGCGCATGGATCGGTGGCCATTGCGTAAAGTCGCGAAATTGCTACTCTGTTTTTCTCGACAGCCAGTTTAGGTTGTGTACCTGAACCTATCTCGTAGGTTCAGGGTGGTAGGGACCAAATACTGAGCAGAGGACTGAGTTGCTCTATCAGATTGATTTATCAAAGGTTCCCAGAGTAGAGACACTATCGTCGAACAAAAATGCCGTAATCATGTAGCCTGCAGCCATTCCCATAATGGGCCCAATTACCGCATCCTGGGCGCCGGGTGTTCTCGTGCCATTTGGTTGAGATCGAGTTTGTCCCGAACTTCGGAGGGCAGTTGCTGGGCGGAGACACTGGCGAGTGCCCTGCCCAGCAATGACTCAAAGAGTAAAGAAACTCCGAAATATTCCTAATCGGCTGCCTTGGAAGTTTCTTCTGTCGCATACACCAACGGGCTGTTCACCAGGTGTTCACTGATAAACCATGATTGCAGCTCATTGGGCCGGAGTACCTCGCTGACAACGAGGTCGTTGGTCCCCTGGTCACCTAACTTTGTCGACCTCTCGGCCAGCTTGCGGCAGTCTCGAATGATGATCTGGTGGGTGTCCAGTAAACGCGAAATCTGCACTGGCACTTCTTCCCTGCCCCGCGGCGGCCGTTCAATTTGGGTTGTTTCGGCTACGTCTGGAGCCATAGCGAGTGCCACGCCTCCCAACAACTGAATGCGCTCGGCGATGGCGTCGACAATCTCGACCTGTTCGCCAAAGTGTTTGTCGAAGAGCAAGTGAAGCTGATAAAAGGTCGGCCCCGCGACTTGCCAATGAGACTTCTTGTACAAATCGCGCAGGGTCATTGAATCGGCGAGAAGTTGGTTAAGTTGCTCGGTCATTTCCAGACGAACGGGCTCTTCCAGTTCGAGATGAAAAGCATGGGTGACGCTGCCGTAGCGCTGGGTCTCGCGTCCGCGTTGATGGACGCGGGGCTCTGCTGTGGCATTACCGTGATTTGAAGAACTGCTTCGCTTCACCATTGTTCCCTCCTTGTGCTCTTGGATGCCGCATTAATTATAAAGGCCATACTTTTGTTCCTGCGGGATGCCAGCAAAATTCTCCATTATCTTTTATGATGAAGAGTTCTCACTCACAACGTTGGAGAAGTCAGAGTTGGCACAGACCCCGGTACTCGCTGAGCCGCAACCGACCACAGCCGGCTCACGGAACAACGATGGTTTAGAAGTCCTGGAAACCCGCGAATGGCTCGATTCGCTTGACTATGTTCTGGCGAAAGGCGGGCCCGAGCGCGCGGGGCGACTGCTGCAGCAGCTTCAACTTCATGCGCGCCGGGCAGCCGGGATTAACCTTCCCTTCACCGCGACCACACCGTATCAGAACACGATCACGGTGCGGCAACAGGCGCCGTTTCCCGGCAGTCAGGAGATGGAGCGGCGCATCAAGAGCCTGGTGCGCTGGAACGCCATGGCGATGGTGGTCCGCGCCAACCGGGTGGAAAGCGGTATCGGCGGACACATTTCTACGTACGCTTCGGCGGCAACTCTGTATGAAGTCGCCTTCAATCATTTTTTACGTGCCCGAACTGACAGCGGCGACCGCGACGTAGTTTATTTCCAGGGCCATGCCGCACCGGGTATGTACGCGCGCGCGTTTCTTGAGGGACGGCTGCCCAAGCAGAAACTCGAAAACTTTCGGCGCGAGCTGAAAGCTGGCGGTGGGCTCTCATCCTATCCCCACCCCTGGCTGATGCCGGAGTTCTGGGAGTTTCCCACGGTCAGCATGGGATTGGGACCTATTCAATCCATCTATCAGGCGCGTTTCATCAAGTATTTGGAAAATCGTGGACTGAAAGCCTCCACCGGCGGGAAAGTCTGGGCCTTCCTTGGCGACGGCGAGATGGACGAACCGGAGTCGCTGGGGTCGATCACGCTGGCTTCTCGCGAGAGGCTCGATAACCTGATCTGGGTCATCAACTGCAACCTGCAACGGCTGGACGGACCGGTCCGTGGCAATGGCAAGATCATCCAGGAACTGGAAGCCATTTTCCGCGGCGCGGGCTGGAATGTGATCAAGTGCATCTGGGGCACTGATTGGGACAGTCTGATCCAAAACGATCGAGACGGCTTGCTGGTGCGGCGTTTGGGCGAGGTCACCGACGGCCAGTATCAGAAATTCCTGGTGGAAAGCGGCGCTTATTTCCGGCAAAACCTGTTCGGCACTGATCCTCGGCTGCTCCGCATGGTTGAGCACTTATCGGACGAGCAGCTTTCACGGATGCGCCTGGGTGGACACGATCCGATTAAAGTGCACGCCGCGTACAGGTCTGCAGTCGAGCACACCGGCTCGCCGACTCTCGTCCTGGCAAAAACAATTAAGGGATACGGCCTGGGTGAAGCGGGTGAAGGCAAGAACATTACCCATCAGCAGAAGAAACTGAACGAAGACGAGCTACGCATGTTCCGCTCGAGGTTCGGGATTCCTATCGCCGACGAGGAACTTCACGAGGCTCCGTTCTACCGCCCCGCGGACGACAGCGCTGAGATCCAGTACATGCTGGAACGGCGCAAGCAGCTTGGCGGATTTATGCCGGAGCGCAAAGTGCGCTCGAAACCGATCAAGCAGGTTGTGGAATCCCACTTCGAAGAATTTTATAAAGGCACCGAAGGCCGCGAAGCTTCAACCACCATGGTTTTCGTGCGGCTGCTGGCGAAGCTGTTGCGCGATCCGGAAATCGGCAAGCTGATTGTGCCCATTATCCCGGACGAAGCCCGGACCTTCGGCATGGAAGCGCTGTTTCGGCAGGTGGGAATTTATTCCAGCGTGGGCCAACTCTATGAGCCGGTGGACATGGACACGCTGCTTTATTACAAAGAAGCGAAAGACGGGCAGATTCTGGAAGAAGGCATCACCGAAGCCGGATCGATCAGTTCGTTTATTGCCGCGGGAACTGCGTACGCGAACCATGGGATCAACACGATCCCGTTTTTTATTTATTACTCGATGTTCGGGTTCCAGCGTATCGGTGATTTGATTTGGGCTGCGGCCGACATGCGGGTGCGCGGTTTTCTTCTTGGAGGCACCGCCGGCCGAACCACGCTTGCAGGAGAAGGATTGCAGCACCAGGACGGACACAGTCATGTGCTCGCGCTATCGGTGCCAAATTTGCTGGCGTATGATCCGGCGTTCGCGTACGAGATCGCGATCATCATTCAAGACGGCATCAAGCGCATGTACGTGGATGAGGAGTCGATTTTCTACTATCTGACGCTGGGTAATGAGCCGCTTCCCATGCCTCCAATGCCCGATGGCGATGGTGTGCGCGAAGGCATTCTGAAGGGTATGTACCTGTTTAAGCCCACGCAGAAGAAGGATGCCACGCTGCGAGCGCAGTTATTTGGTAGCGGCTCGATCATGTTTGAAGTATTGAAAGCCCAGGACATTCTGGAAAGCAAATACGGCGTGGGCGCTGACGTCTGGAGCATAACCAGCTACAAGCAGCTTTACCGCGATGCCAACGATTGCGAGCGGTGGAACATGTTGCACGCAGGGAAAAAATCCCGGGTGCCATTCCTGGCGCAGCAACTCAAAGACACGCAGGGCGTGCTGGTGGCTGCTTCCGATTACATGAAAGTTCTGCCGGAATCGATCGCGCAATGGATGCCGCGGCCATTGATGGCCCTTGGCACGGATGGTTTCGGCCGCAGCGAAGGCCGCGCCAGTCTGCGGGACTTCTTTGAAGTAGATGCCAAGCACATTGTGTTGGCAACCCTGCACGCGTTGGCCAGAGACAAGAAAATCGAATTGCAAGTTGTCGAGCAGGCAATCGCGGAGCTCGGGATCAATCCTGAAAAGGCAAATCCGGCGATCAGCTAAAGCAGCTGCGAGCTTTGAGCGATGAGCGTTGAGCCGGACCGAACTACAGCGGTTGCTCGAATCTCACAGCTCGAAGCTCACGGCTGAATTTACGGAGACTGTTTGCGTGATTGAATTTAAGCTACCCGAACTCGGAGAGAACATCCATCAGGGCGATCTGGTGCGATTGATGATCGCTCCGGGTGCGACAGTTTCCGAAGGACAACCGATCATGGAACTCGAGACCGACAAGGCTGTTGTCGAGGTGCCGTCATCCATCAGCGGCACAGTCAAAGACGTTTTGGTAAAGCAAGGAGAGAAGGTCAAGGTCGGGCAGGTGGTTTTCACCGTCGATAACGGGACGGGAGGCAAGCGTGCCGAAACCTCGGCGCCGACCGCAGGAGCCGAGCCGAAACATAAAACTGAGTCCGCTGCGACTTCTGAGCCTTCCCTGGGGAGCACGGCTGTAACTGCTTCTGCTCCTCAATCTTCGACTGTCCCCTCTTCGTCTGTCACCTCGGAAGCACCTGAGATTTCCGAATTCACACTTCCTGAATTGGGAGAGAACATTCACGAGGGCGACCTGGTGCGACTGATGGTTTCTCCTGGCGGGGCAATCTCCGCGGGCGAACCGGTGATGGAATTGGAGACCGACAAAGCTGTGGTCGAGGTTCCATCGTCAGTGACCGGGACGGTGAAGGAAGTTCTAGTAAAGCAGGGCGATAAAGTGAAAGTTGGGCAGGTCATTTTTAGTCTGCAACCAGGCGCTACCTCGTCGCCACACTCGCATCAACCTACGCGCGCGGACCAGTCGCACGAAGAAGAATCGCGCCTGGCATTTCAGGCTGCAATTCAATCTGAAGGTAAAACGGAAGAGCAAGCGCTGCCGCCGGAGCAGCCAAGAAAGCCTTCCGTCGCCACGTTCAGCATGCCCATTGACCTGGATCGCTCAGCGGGGGTGGAGCATCGCGGACCAGTGCCGGCCGCCCCTCACGTGCGGCGCCTGGCGCGGGAGATCGGCGTTGATATTCACAAAGTGCCGGGCACGGGTCCGGGCGGACGTATCAGCGAAGATGACGTCAAGGTGTATGCGAAGAGCTTGCTGGCTTCGGTCGAGTCTGGGCGCGCGTTCACTGCGACCCACCTGAAGCAGCCGAAGCTGCCTGACTTTGGCAAGTGGGGAAAAATCGAGCGTGTCTCGATGCGCGGGGTGCGACGGAAGACCGCTGAACATCTGTGGGAAGCATGGAGCGCAATCCCGCACGTCACGCAAAACGATAAGGCCGACATCACTGAACTCGAGCATTTGCGCGCACGCTTTGGGCCGAAAGCAGCCGAAGCCGGCGGCAAGATGACGGTGACTGCCATCGCGTTAAAAGTCTGTGCTTCCGCATTGAAAATTTTCCCTCAATTCAATGCCAGCATCGACATGGAGAAGGAAGAAATCATCTATAAGCAGTTCATCAACATCGGGGTTGCAGTTGATACCGATCGCGGGCTTCTGGTACCGGTAATTCGTGACGTGGACAAGAAGAACATCGTCGAACTGGCGGCAGAGTTGACACAGTTATCGAACAAAGCGCGTGATAAGAAGCTGACTCCGGGGGACATGGAAGGCGGGACCTTCACCATCACGAACCTGGGCGGCATTGGCGGGACAGGTTTTTCGCCGATTGTGAACTATCCGGAGGTAGCGATCCTGGGATTGTCGCGGTCCAGTATGGAGCCGGTGTGGATGGGCGACAAATTTGAGCCGCGCCTGGTGCTGCCGGTGTCGCTATCCTACGATCACCGGCTGATTGATGGCGCCGACGCCGCACGTTTCTTGCGCTGGATTGCAGAGGCGTTCGAGCAACCGTTCTTGCTTTCGGTGCAGGGATAGAAATTACAACCACGAAGGGCACGAAGGTACACCGAGGAAATCCAAATAATTGAGTGATTTTCCTTCGTGAAACTTCGTGTGGTTCAAAGGATCAAGAGCATCGACCACGAAGGGCACGAAGGTTCACCAAGGAAACCCAAATACTTGAGCGATTTTCCTTCGTGAAACTTCGTGTCCTTCGTGGTTATTAGCTTTTTCATGACTGAGAACTCCAATCTGAATATCGCCGTAATCGGCGGCGGCCCCGGCGGTTATGCTGCGGCGTTTCTTGCTGCTGACCTCGGGATGAAAGTCACGCTGATTGACCGGGAGCAGAATCCTGGCGGCGTGTGCCTGTACCGCGGATGTATCCCTTCAAAAGCTTTGCTTCACGTTGCCAAGCTAATTGAGGAATCGCGACACGCGAAGAACTGGGGCATTGAATTTGGCGAGCCACGGATCGATGTAGCACGCCTGCGCTCGTTCAAAGAAGGTGTGGTCAATAAGCTCACCGGCGGCCTTGGACAGATTGCCAAGGCAAGAAAAGTTCAGTACGTCAGAGGAGATGCCAGCTTCGACGGTTCGAATACTATTCGCGTGAAGAAGCAGGCCGGCGGCGAAGAGTCGCTGAGCTTTGACCGGATCATTATCGCCACCGGGTCGCGGCCTGCGGTCATTCCAAGCTTGAAACTCGACAGCCCGCGCATGCTGGATTCAACATCTGCGCTGGATTTACAGGATGTGCCGCGGACCCTCCTCGTGATCGGCGGCGGCTACATCGGCCTGGAACTGGGCACGGTTTATGCGGCCTTAGGATCGAAAGTTTCCGTGGTTGAGATGACAGCGGGTCTGCTTCCCGGCGCCGACCGTGATCTTGTTCTGCCCTTGCATAAACGCCTGGAAAAGATGTTTGAGTCAATCCTGCTCAATACGACAGTGACCGCAGTGAAGGAAGAGGCCAACGGCATTCGGGTTTGCTTCGATGGCAAAGACGTGAAAGAACGCGAAAAAGTCTTTGACAAGGTGTTGGTTTCGGTTGGGCGCAAGCCAAATTCTGAGATTCCCGGAATGGAGCGAACCCAAGCGCGCGTCGGCCAGCGCGGGTTCATTCAAGTGGACAATCATTTGCAAACCGACGATCCCGCAATTTACGCGATTGGCGATGTAGTCGGCGAGCCGATGCTGGCGCACAAAGCATCACATGAGGGACGCACGGCGGTCGAGCATATCGCCGGACACAAAGTCGCATTCGAGCCTAATGCGATTCCTGCGGTTGTGTTCACCGACCCTGAAATCGCATGGACTGGTCTATCTGAAACTCAGGCACAAAAAGAAGGTCGCGAAATCAAAGTTGCGAAATTCCCCTGGGCAGCCTCAGGTCGAGCGATGACCCTGGATCGCACTGAAGGCGTGACCAAGCTGATTCTTGATCCCGCAACCGAGCGCGTACTGGGCGTGGGGATTGTCGGCGCCGGAGCCGGAGAGTTGATCGCCGAAGGTACATTAGCAATAGAAATGGGAGCAGTGGCCAAAGACCTGGCGCTGACAATCCATCCGCATCCGACACTGTCGGAGACGATTATGCAGTCGGCGGAAGTATTCTTTGGGACGAGTACGGATTTGTACCGGCCGCGACGGTAAAACCACCGCTGTCATCTTCCATTCTGAACACAACAAAGGAGAACTCCCTGAGGGCTATTGTCGGATCCACATTGCATGGATCCTTCGACTTGACAGCCATTCGCGAGCGAATGGCCGTCGGTGCTCAGGATGACAAATTAGGAAAACAGTCCCGGCGCTCAGGATGACAGGTTAAGAAAACAGTTAGACGTCCACCAGCACGTCGCCGTTTTCGACTTTGATGGGATACACATCGAGCTTTGACTTGGGATCGTCGAACAGCTGACCGGTGGCCGCATCGTACTCCCAGCCGTGCCACGGACACACGACCTTTGTGCCATCAACATAGCCCTGGCCCAGAGGTCCTCCCTCGTGCAGGCAAACGTTGTCCATGGCGCAGACACGGCCGTTGATATTCGCAACGCAAACGGTCTTGCCAGCAACCTCAAATTCCTTGGCCTCGCCGGAAGTGGGAAGTTCGGAGGCTGCGGCAATTTTGATGAAGGTCATTGATTCAGTCCAGATCCCGAGTCAGTTTAGAGTGGAGAAAAATCGGTGTCAATCGGAGGCTGGGGTAGTGTATGGCAGCGGAAAAATGCTCCCGGCCGGCGTGTCCTGTCGTCACGAGCTATTCATTCATCTCGCTTCGTCTGTGAACATTCTCTGCCACTCATGACCCTTAAGTTTAAAGCTACGGGCCGCGACTGCTGTTCCGGAGCCCACGTCTGTTACGCGGATTTTTAGTGCAAGTTGACCGTCCTTCAGCACATCAACCTGCCGCGCAAGCTTCAGACCGTTGAAATCCTGGAAATCCGTTCGCCTAACCTCCAACCCGTTGAAATTAGCTTTTAGCAGCAAACCGGAGTTGTCGAAGCAGTACGCTTTTGCCTGGGCATCCAGGTTCCCCTTTGCATCCTCGTGTCCCGTCGAAATCCGCACGACCGGGACACCATCTATCAGGTCTCGTCTGATTCTCCAGTCCGATTCAACAAAGGTGTCTATCGCCGGAATCGGCTCTAAAGCATGAAGAACCAAACACAACAATCCCCCGCTGGTGCCATTTGTCAACCGATATGTCTTATCACCGTCGCGAGAACGCGTACATTCATCTTTCTCGAAGGCAGCCTTCCTGAGCCATTGCTCATCGCTCAGCCACGTATCCTCGTACTGCCCTGTTGCGGTCGCGCCATTTTGCCGGAACTGAAATTCGGCGTGCATGATATATGGCGCTCCATTCCCCACAGGGAAACTAACCTTTCTGCCGCGTTCAAAATAATTATGAGCGGAATCGAACGCCTCGGTTCCCACCGGCCGTTTGGTTTTGAATGGCAGCGTGAATTGCGCCAGCACTTGGACAGGAATCCCGCTTATGAGGAACGGTTTGAAGCGCATTTTCATGATCGCTTCTTTTCCGATGTCGTTCACGGCTGAATTCTCCGAAACGAGGCCATCTATCTCTCTGACATTTCCCGCGCGATCAACGACAATCCAAGCCGTGACATTACCTTCGAGCGATCCATCTTGGATCGTCGGCCAGCTTACGGGCTCCATTGGTGAGAGATTCTTGCGAAGCGTGGGCTCGTCGATCACTTCCGTTCCCAGAGCCCTTAGATCTCCATCCTTTGCGTCTGAATTGAAAAATTCCGGCGAAACCTCTCCCAGGTCTTCAAGCGTTTCGATCTTCGCAGTCACCTGTGGGCTTCCGACGTTCACCGTTCGTGCAACCATTCGACCGTGGAAATCGCGGTAATCCTTAAATTCCGCGCCCCACCCAAATCCGTAGGTGTAGAGCAATAATCCAGTACTAGGCTGCAGCGCTACCACGTAACGCTGTATGTTGCGGACCTCCGTAGTACCGGTCGTTGCGGTCCACTCAATGTTCGTCTGTTGCCCAAAGAGACGCTTAGATTCGGCTGTTTTCACGTGCTCTAAAACTTCGTTCGATGACGGTAAGGGATTGATCAGTTGGACTGCCGTCTCGCGGAGCCACTCCGGGAAGAAGTCGCCGTCGTTCTTTTGCCAGTCATGGTTATTGTTGAAGATTTCGATCTGACGAAAATCTGTTGATCGAATTTCACGTCTCCACTTGTTCGGAGATTCCCACCATATCTCAACCTCCGCATTGCGATCACTGTCCTTGTCGCGTTCAAAGCTTGGGCGAATAGCCGCCTTGAGATGGAACGGCTTTGATCCGGGCTGATTTAGGGTGCTTCGGTCAACAGCTTTTTTGACCTTGCCGACCATATTTTCGGCGGCGACATGCAAAGAAAAGGTCGAAATGGTAAGAATCACTAGGCACGGGAATTTGCGCATGCACAGAACTTTACAACAAAAATTCGCAGTAATGAAAGTTTCACAATGCCGATCACACTGTCAACGCGACCCGCACTTTCCATCCAGGCAAGTAACCGCAAGGTGATTTTATTTCGGGGTCGCTTCAATCAAACTCTGCGGAGCAAGGGTTGGGATAATGCGATTCATTTTGTAACCCGCAGCGTCGAGCAGTACTCTGAATTCAGCCCTGGTTCTCTCGCGCCCCCCGTTCATGACCATGACGTTCAGATCCAGCAGGTGGCTGAAATCCCTGGGATTCGCCAGCGGCACGACCATTTCCAGCAGCAACAATTTGCTGTCTTGCGCCATAGCTCGGCGGCAGTTTCTCAGGATTCGCAGTGCGCAATCGTCATCCCAATCATGAACGATCCCGCTGAGCAAATATACGTCCGCGCCTTCCGGAACTGAATCAAAGAAATTTCCAGTGGCGTAAATACACCGTCTTCCGGCAACCGTTCTCGCTTGCGCCCGCTCAATTGTGGACGGCAGATCGAAGACCGTTCCACGCAACGCAGGATAAAACACGAGAATTTTGTTCAGCAGTTCGCCTTCGCCGCCGCCGACGTCAGTAATCGAACCGGTACGGGAAAAATCGTAAGCGGTGAGAACGGCGTAGGCCAGCATCGCCGATAGCTCTGCCATCCCGCCGTTGAATGAAACGGCATCTTGCCCATGCTCGGTGAGATAGTCGAAGAGACCGACACCAAAAACCTTGCTGAATGCTGGGCCACCAGTCTGAATGCTATAGAGAAGACTTCCGCACGCCTGGTAGTGAATCTCGCCTAGCGTCATGGCCATGTTTTTGATGGATCCGGGAACTCCGCTGCGCAGGCCTTGACCGAGGGATGCGAGCGCGAAGTGATCGTCGGCCAGTGAAGAGAAAATACCCACGCCAGAAAGCACCTGCATAAGCCGCATTAGCGAACCGGAGTGCGAACCTGTCGCTTGAGCAAGCCGGTTGCAAGACATGGGCCCATTGGCGAGCAGGTCGGCTATGCCCAGTTTTGCCGCTACATAAACAGCTTGTGCGAGCCAGAACCCGCTTGCCATTTGGAACAAAAGGGGAGGAGTCGGATTGCCATCTCGATTTCCAGTAGGTCTGTGAGCGAACCGGTCATGAAGTAGCGGCTTAATGTCAGCCCATGCGGTCTTTCTTTGCGCTCCAGGAAGGCGCAACAGCAAGCTGCCCAGGCGCAGCAACTCTCTCACCATTGCAGCAGTGCCGCTTCTGCGGCCATTCCGGGGCCCAGGGCAATCATCGCACCCCAATCACCCGGTTGCGGATCACCGTTGCGCACCACTTCATCCAGCACGAACATGACCGTAGGTGAGGACATGTTTCCGTAGTTCCGCAAGACGGTTCGTGAAAACCGTAACTGATGCTCGGTCATGCCGAAATGCGATTGCACCTTGTCGATAACTTTGCGGCCGCCGGGATGCAACACCCAAAAGCGAATGTCGGAACGTGAGAGCCCATTCCTCGCCAGTAAGGGATCGAGAGCCGATTCAATCATGCGCGCCGCCAGATGTTGTATCGAAATCCCGAGCACAATGCGCAACTTCCCGCCACGATGTTGCAAGCCGACTTCTTCGATGTGGTCGGTATCCAAGAATGCTTCGAAGTCAACTATTCGAGGATATTTGAGAGTATCTTTCCCGGAACTGCCGAGCAGTATTGCCGCCGCCCCATCCGCGCAGATGGCATTGCCGACCACTGTTTCCAGAGTCTTGTCCACGTAGTAACAGGCGGAACAGATCTCGACCGCGAGCATCAGCGCCTTGCGACCAGGATTGGCGCGCACAAAATCTACCGCTCGTTGCATGGCCGGAATTGCGCCAGCGCAGCCTAGTCCGACAATGGAATCGCGCTGCACGTTTTTTCGAAATCCCACGTGTGCGATCAGGCGGCTGCCCACATCAGGACAAACGTAGCCGGTGCAGGTGCAAACAGCGAGGAAGTCCACATCGCGCACCGTAGCGTTCGCCGAGCCCAGGCAATTCGCAATCGCGCGGCATCCGGTCTGGACGGCGCCGTTGAGATAGCGCTGGTTGCGCTGATCTGAATCTTCATCCAGGTTGGGCGAGCCTTCGAAGTAGAAATGGCGGAACTCAATGTCACTGTTTAGAAAAATTTTGCGAATGCGTTCGCCCTTGTAGCCGGTCGCTTCAAAACATTGTTGTTGGGTAAAACGGGCTGGCGGATTGGCTGTGCCAAGACTCAAGATTTGAGGATTGATCATGATTGTGGCAGATCGCGCCGCAAATCTGGTTGCGGCGATCTACAAGAATGACTCCGCGGTTGGCAGGTTTATTCCGGGCACGCAAGGTGCATGCAAAATAATGATTCCTTCTCGAACAATCGAAAAGAAAAGCACTGTGGCCGGGGAGAGTGCGCCACAGTGCTGTGAGTGAAACAGAAAAAAGGAAAGGCTTCTAGCTAATGCCGCGGCGGGCTTGATCAGCCTCCTGCGCAAGTCCGGTTACGAAGTTCATAAACTGCTTCGACTGGCCGATGAACGCGCCCATGTTGATGAATCCCAGAAGAGCATTCTGGGCGGCGTTGCGGGTTTCTGTCGGGCGGATGATGGAACAGACCGGCAATCCTTTAAAGAAGACGGTCGGTTCGGGCATGATCAGGTTGTTCAAGAGGTCTTCGCCGACCGAGTCCTGTGTCAGATCGGGGAAGAAGACGGAAACACCAGTCACCGGATCGATAATGTTCGAGGTGGAAGGAATTGCGTTCCCTGCTTTGTCATGCCAGGTCTGGAAGTGCGAGGTTTCAGTCGGTCCAATGGCAAGCAGGATGCGGAGCACATTCACATCACTCACGCGCTGCGCCAAGGAGGGATACATGCTGGAGCCCCCCACCTCGATATTCGCGAAGTGGAAGCCCGCGGTGTTCCCGATCGCCTGAAGGAAGTCGGGGTTGTTCAAATCGCTGTCGGTCCGCGGAATGGCCGTGTGCTGGCCGACAGCAAGAGTTGGAATGGCAGGCGGGAATGTGTCGCCCAAGTCCGGATTCCCGGTGCGGCTGCGATAGCGCGTCCACCAGGTCGTATCAACTGTGAGCTGCATCAGGTTGGTCAGCCTGCCCACGTTGTTTGCGCCAGTGGCCTTGCTGCTGGGCAAGGTGCGGAACTTGTCCAGATTGACCGGAGCCTGCCCTTTCGATACAAGGAAGGCGTTGATGAACGTTTCGTGAGTCAGCTCATCTTCGGTGTTGTCGTGAATATAGACCGACATGTCTTCATCGAGGGCATTGACAGCCGCGGCATAAGCCGCGCTTCCGCCGGTGTTCTGCGCGGGGTACCCAGGGATTTGCTGGCTGGCGATGTTTGAGACTTCGTCATCCTGGGTTCCAGCCAATTCCTGATATTGCAGCCAAAGATCACTTTCGATGATTTCAGCGGCAGCCAACCAACGTAAAATTGCGGCATCGCCACGAGTCAGGCGACCTTTGCCCGGCTCTGCTAGCGCTGACGGAACGGTTTCCAAGATTCCTGCGCCGGTCATTACAGCCCCGGCGATTACGCTGCTGCGCATGAAAGCGCGTCGGTTGAATGCCTTCTTCGCCAGGGCGGCTACCTCGTCCTCGGCGGCTGGATTGGGGTTCGCGGGTTTCGGATCTGGGAGGGTCTTGACCTTCATAAGCTTATCACTTCCTTATAATTCTTAAGATTTGGCGAGATCGAACCTGACTCACCTCGGCAAGAGTAAGAGCGAGGATGGAGGTGTATGTCATGCGCAGGTCAGCACCCGATCAATAATTTGGAAAATATTTGTTGCGAAATTGTCACCGCGTCCACCTGCAGGTTTTGGCCGAAATAAGCCGGAAAGACGCTGCTACCTTTTTGCGACTGCAATAGGGAATAGAATGCTACTTCCGGCAGTCTACACATTGGGCTAGGACACTCAGGCGTGCTACAGCCGCAACAGAAAATCCGGTTTGAACAGCTTGTGATGCCTCATTTGGATGCCGCCTTTAACCTGGCACGCTGGCTGTTGAGGAACCGTGCCGATTCGGAGGATGTGGCCCAGGAAGCAATGATGAGAGCCTATCGTTTTTTCGAGCAGTTTCGCGGGGGCGATGCGCGTGCCTGGCTCCTGCAAATCGTGCGCAACAGCTGTTACAGCTGGATCGAGAAACACCGCCCGGCGGAACTAATGAGCGAATTTAACGAGGAAATCCATCATGTCCCAAGCGCCGATCCGGAAAAGCTTGCCGTGCAGTCTGGTGAACGTGCACATCTGATGCAGGCTCTGGAGTTGCTGCCGCCGCGATCTCGGGAGGTGCTGGTGTTGCGGGAGTTGGAAGGCTGTTCGTACAAGGAAATTGCTGAGATTACTGGAGTTCCCATGGGGACGGTGATGTCAACTCTTTCCCGTGCGCGCGAGCGTTTACAAAAAGCGCTGACCGGCACAGCTGCCAAGGAGGCGTCCAGTGAACTGTGAACTTTCACGTATTACGGTGCACGGATATTTCGACGGCGAACTGGATGCGGTGCGCTCGGCCGAGTTCGAGCGTCACATCGAGAGCTGCGCTGAATGCCAGCTGGTACTGGAACGCATGGAATCGCTGCGCGCCCAGCTGCGTCATAACGAGCTGTACGAGCACGCGCCCGATCGCCTGCGGGAAAGCATTATTTCGAAGCTTTCGTTGGGCTCAGATGAGGAACCAAAATCGGTGAGGAACTGGCGCCAATGGTTCCTGATACCGGCATTCGCGGTTGTGACCTTAGTCGCTGCATTCTCGCTGACTCTGTTGCTGCTTCGGCCGCATGCAGAATCGGCGCCAATGACTGCGGAACTGATTGATGCGCATGTGCGGTCGTTGCAGCCGGGTCATCTCATTGATGTGCAGTCGACTGACCAGCACACGGTGAAACCGTGGTTCGATGGAAAGCTGGACTTTATCCCGCCGGTCGCCGACTATGCCGACAAGGGTTTTGCGCTCACGGGTGGTCGCCTCGATGTGGTAGATGGTCACAACGTGGCGGTGTTGGTGTATGCGCGAGGCAAGCATGTCGTGAACGTCTTTGTTTGGCCGGCGCGTTCAACAGACGCTGTGTCTGATGGTTCAGGTTCCCGCCAGGGTTACAACTGGATTATGTGGCGCTCGGGGGACATGAGGTTCTGCCTGGTCTCTGACGCTGCGCCTGCGAGCCTGGGCCAGCTGAAGGACTTGATACATCCGTAGCGGGCATCGGCATTTGCCGATTGGGTAATTGGGTAATTTTGTAATCGGGTAATTTGAAGACCTTTTTCAGCTGGCGTCATCACGATGGCCCGAGCTTTCGTCATCGGGCCGAGGGATCTGGCGTGCAGCACCAGTCTCTTCACGCCGCAAGGTAACATTCAACATTAGAGAAGTACGAGGTTTCGTCGCAATTATCTCGTCGATCCACCGCGAGATCCCTCGCTCGGCTGGTGAAATCGCCGAGCATCGGGATGACGCACTTGAAAGCTTGATGCAGATGAAACCTGCCGAATATGAGAAGCTAGACGGCAGATGGCTCAAGCTTCGCCGCTCCAGGTTCAAAACTCAGCAAGGGCAAAGTTTCGGCACTGGTGGACGCACGCGCGCACGTCATTTTTCTGGATGGTGGCAATCGCGTTTCTGCTCCGCCTGGCGCTGATACTGATCGGTCATACCTATAAGTTCAAGGCTTACGATCACGATTTCAGCTTTGGCTGGGAAATGGGAAGGATTGGGCGCGCCATAGCCAACGGCCGAGGTTTTGCCGATCCCTTCGACGGGCAAACCGGGCCAACAGCCTGGGAGCCTCCGCTTTATCCGTATTTGATTGCAAGCGTTTTCCGGCTTGCCGGCGTCTACACGCAGGCTTCGGCAGTAATTCTGCTCGCCTTCAACAGCGTTTTTTCGGCGCTGACCTGCGTTCCAATTTTCTTAATCGCGAAAAAATGTTTCATCGAAAAAGCTGCCGTTTGGACAGCTTGGACATGGGCGTTATTGCCCTCCGTGATGTATTGGTCTACGCGTTGGGTTTGGGAGACAAGTCTTGCCGCATTACTGCTGGCTTTGATTTTCTGGCTGACCCTGAAGCTCGAGGACTTGGAAGGCCCGACGCCGTGGATTAGATTTGGAGTGCTTTGGGGTGTGGCAGCGCTTACCAATGTTTCGTTGCTTTCGTTTCTGCCGGCATCGGGGCTATGGGCATGGTATCGGCGATCAAAAAATGGAAAGGGCTCTTTTGGCGGCGTGATCTTAGCTTCGGCTTTCGTTGTAGCGGCCATCGCGCCCTGGCTGGTGCGCAATTACGAAACATTCGACAAGCCGATTTTCATTCGCTCGAATTTCGGCGCAGAACTTCGGCTGGGGAACGGGCCCGGCGCAGATGGGACATGGATGTCGTGGGTACACCCATCGCAAAACATAGTCGAGTTTCGCCGATACCAGCAATTGGGCGAGATCGGTTACGTGGCCGTCCGCAAGCAAGAGGCGATCGATTTTATTCGCGCTGACTATGGACGGTTTGCCTGGATCAGCTTCAAGCGATTTATATATTACTGGGGAGGGCTGCCGCGGTCCTCGGAAATTCCCGCGCTGGCGCCGTTTAAGAACAGTGTTTTTCTGGCGTCGTCGGTGCTGGCGTTTTGGGGGCTCGGCCGCGCCGTCCGCAAAGGGCAGCCTGGGGCGTGGCTGTTCTTATGGCTGATACTTAGCTATCCCACCGTTTACTACTTTGTCTTTCCGCACCCGCGATACCGCCATCCCATTGAGCCGGAGCTGGGGATATTGATCGTTTACGTAATATCCGAAGCGGAATTCAGTCGCTCGCGCAAAGCCTAGCCAGTCGTGCAGGTCACTCCTAGCCGTTCGGCAGATGCGATCTGTATTCTTGACGTGAAGCTGGCCCACACCAGCCAACTCCCGCGGGCGAGCCTAAAAGGTCAAGTGCTAACTGTTATCAACAGTAACCTTGAAAGTCCGTCAGGATAAGGGATAATCGCCAAGGCACAACAATGCGGTGCCGTTTGATGCATCCATCAATGTTCCCCGATGAGTTCGGCGCGATTTTCCTCGCACAGGTGGCTTCCCTTGCGCTTGTTCAGCTTTGGAGGACCGGCCGTCAGGTGTCGCAGCAGGAGCTCGGTAACCGTCCCCGACCGGCCCACGACGGTATCCATCTCGTTCTCACTGGACTTGCCATCGTTCTTGGCCTTGTGTTGCTAATCATTTGGGTCTCACATCCAATCGTCCTCCCAAACTTCGGGGGCAGCGGTAACGTCATCGTTCCTGTCGTCGCTTTTTTGTTCTTCATCTACGTAATCTTCGTGGTCGGAATCCGTTCGAGCCATCATACGAGCGGAGACAAATCGAGTCCGTGGCTCAGTGGTCTTTCGCTTTTTGTACCTGCCGCACTTCTTCTCTTGACGATGGTGCTTCCAGAGTTCTTGCTCCCTCACACTCAAGTTCCACGAAGGTACCAAATGTGGCTCGCGCTGCTGATTGGAGTCGTCGCGGTTGTTATCTGGCATCCCGTCGTTCATTGGCTTCAGCACCGAAGACGGTCAGTGTCGTAGCTGATGCAGTCAGTAAACTGTCGAAACATCCCTGTTGAGAAGGATGGCCGCTCGTGGGGCGTGGCTGTTCTTATGGCTGATACTTAGCTATCCCACCATTTATTACTTTGTCTTTCCGCACCCGCGATACAGGCACCCCATTGAGCCGGAGCTGGGGATATTGATCGTCTACGTAATATCCGAAGCGGAATTCAGTCGCTCGCGCAAAGCCTAGCCAGTCGAGCAGTTCACCCCTAGCCGTTCGGCAGATGCGGCAGATCCGATTGCATTGCACTATGAATCATCCACATTAAGGAGTGTGAAATGGCTTCTTCATCGGTAGCACAAGTTTCGGATGAACTCAGCGCGGCGGCGGCCCAGGCTGGAAATTCCGTTGTAGCCGTCTTTGGCCGCAGGCGTTTACCCTCGAGCGGCACGGTATGGCGGAACGGCGTGGTAGTCACGGCGAACCACGCGATTGAACGCGAGGAGGAGATCAGCGTTCTTCTCCCCGGCGGCAAACGAATTCAGGCCAAGCTGGCGGGACGTGACCCAGGAACCGACCTGGCAGCATTGAGGGTCGATACCAGCAAACTGCAGCCGGCAAAATTCGGCGATCCTACCAATCTTAAGCTGGCGAACTTTGTGCTCGCGCTGGGTCGCACGCGTACAGGTAATCTCATCGCCAGCAGCGGGATCGTGGGCGGCATGGGCGGTGAATGGCGCACGTGGCGGGGCGGCCGCATCGATCAGAGTATCCGGCTCGACCTTGAACTTTATCCGGGATTTTCTGGCGGCCCGTTGGTGGCGGTCGACGCCAAGATCTTGGGAGTGAACACAAGCGGACTGGGACGCGGCCGCGCCGTTACCATTCCCGTGAGCACAATTGACCGCACGGTTGATGAACTGCTCGAAAAAGGCCGCATTGCGCGTCCCTATTTTGGCGTTGCCATGCAGCCAGTCAGAATTCCTGAGAGCGTGCGCGGCAAATTGAAGTCAGCGGCAGCAACCGGACAAATGATTTTGCACGTCGAGAGCGGCAGCCCCGCTGATGAAGCCGGAATCGTTTTGGGAGATGTGATCGTCGAATTACAAGGACGACCAGCTTTCGAGTACGGTCACATCCGCGGAGTTCTTGCAGACTCCAAGATCGGCGACACGGTGAGGGTTACTCTGCTGCGGGCGCAGGAGCCGAAAGAGGTTTCCATCAAGCTGGCAGAGCGCGCAGCGAAGTAGGCGATGAGCGGAAAAAACAAGAACGGGAGCGGGAGCCTGCGAGTCTCTGTGGCTTCTGCTTCCCCAGTTCGCCGCGCCGGACTGGAAAGCTTAATTAAATCAAGTTCTCCGCTTAAACTCGGCGGAAGCTTCTCCAGCCCGGAGCGGATTTTTCATTCCCCGCCACTTCAGGCTGATGTCTACCTGGTCGATCTCGATCGCAGTTCCCTTGTGCTGCCGGCGAGAGTTCCTTCTGCGACGGTGATTTTGATCGACGATCCAGATCCAGGTTGGACTGCGCAAGCCTTGCGTGCCGGCGTAGGAGCAATTCTCGAGCGAGACGCCAGCCCGGCACAAATCGTTGGCGCCATCAATGCTGCGCATTCCGATCTGGTACTGCTCAGCAGCAGCATTTCTCAAAAACTTGCAGAACGGGTCCGCGCGCCGGTTCGACACGACGGGCCTCTCGCCGAACCATTAACTGCGCGAGAACTGGAAGTGCTGGCAATGCTGGCGGAGGGCGTGAGCAATCGAGAAATAGCTGATCGACTCGCCGTTTCTGAACATACGGTTAAATTTCACATCAGCTCAATTCTTGACAAACTAGGCGTTTCCACTCGTACCGAGGCGGTGACCACGGGGTTGCGTACGGGATTGATTCTTCTCTAGCTCACGATTTCAGGGGCGCCACGTCTAAGCCATGACGAGGAGGAGATATGCAACGGAACCGCCGGTTTGCGAGCTGGGCAGGTGCTGGGTTGGGCGTGTTTTTGGCGTTGGTGATGAACGCTGCGCTGGCGCACGCCCGGGATGACGATGACGACAACAACGCGGTGGTCAAGGAGGAATTTCATCAGACCTATCCGCTGGCCGCAAATGGCCGGATTGAACTGGACAACATCAACGGCGCTGTCCACATTTCCGTCTGGGACCAGAACCAGGTGAAGCTCGACGCGGTAAAACGCGCGCACGACGAGACGCGGCTTAAGGACGAAGAGATCCGAGTCAACGCTCGGCCGGATTCGATTTCCATCGAGACCCATTATCGCGACCACGATGGCGACTGGGGACGCCATGTTAACCCTGGCTCGGTGGAGTACACGCTTACCGTTCCACGCTCGGCGCGGCTCGATGAAATCAAGTTGATCAACGGCAAACTGGACGTGACCGGAGTCAACGGGGAGGTTCGGGCATCGTGCATCAATGGCAGGCTGGTAGCGCGCGACCTGGGTGGTCGGGCAAAGCTTGCGACAATTAACGGCACGCTGAATGCTGAGTTCCCGCGGTTGGCGAATCCGATCGATCTCTCGTCGGTGAACGGGTCGGTCCACCTGACGCTGCCTTCCGATACGAAAGCAAATGTCGGAGCCTCAACCGTACATGGCGGAATCGATAACGATTTTGGATTGCGCACCAATGACCATCGCTTTGTCGGGCACGACATGAGGGGCGAGTTGGGAGGCGGGGGCGTGGAAGTCCATTTGAGCAACGTAAATGGCTCAATTGAGGTCCGGCACGCCGGTGATGGACGAGCGCTTAGCCCTGCGAAGGACACGGCCGAGCGTGACCACGACGACGATGACGATATTTAGACTGCGGCCGGTTGCGCAACTTCGGCCAGCACGGTAGCGAACGCGTTGAGTCCGTGTTCAATTTGCTCTTTGCTGATGATGAGTGGTGGCTGGAAGCGCACGACATTGCCGTAAACGCCGCCCACACCCACCAACACGCCTCGCTTCAACAAGGTGTCACGAATAGCTTCGGCTTCGCTGTTCGCCGGGGTGAGTTTTTCGTCGCGCACCAGCTCGATTCCGATCATTAGCCCGGCGCCGCGGACTTCTCCGATGATGGGATTCTGCTTCTGAAGTTCGCGTAGTTTCCGCATGGCATAGTCACCGATCTCAGCAGCTCGACCCGGCAGGTTCTCGTCTTCGAGGACCTGGATGTTGGCCAGCGCCGCCGCGCACGACACTGGGTTTCCGCCAAAGGTTGAAAGGTGGTCGCCAGGCTTGTAAGCGGCTGCGATCTCCGGGCGCGTGGTGAATGCGCTGAGCGGGAATCCATCGGCGATTCCCTTCGCGGTGACCAGAATGTCGGGATCGACCCCGTAGTGCTCGATGGCGAACATCTTACCGGTACGCCCAAAGCCGGATTGAACTTCGTCGGCGATGAAAAGAATTCCGTGCTGGTCGAGGACCTTCTTTATTTCGCGGAAATAATTCTTCGGCGGAACGATGATGCCGCCTTCGCCGAGCACCGGCTCAGCGATAAAGGCGGCTACGTCACCGGAGGTTTCGAAGCGGATCACGTCCTCCAGGCACTTTGCGCAGTGGCGAGCACATTGTTCAGGATCATTTGGCCACAGCGAGCGATATGCGTAGGGGACCGGGGCAAAACTCACACCCGGGGCGTACGGGCCGCCGCGCTTCTTGCGTCCTTGATTGCCGGTGATGCTGAGCGTGCCCCAGCTGCGTCCGTGAAAGCTGGCGTGCAGAGAAATAAATTCGTGCTTGCCAGTGTAGAGGCGAGCGAGCTTCATTGCTCCTTCAATCGCCTCGGCGCCGCCGTTTCCGAAAAAGGTCTTGGTGAGCCCGTGCGGGACAATTTGTGCGATCTTTTCGGCGAGGTCGGCAACCGGCTTCACGTGATAGAGGTACGACGAGCAGTGCACGAGCTTATCGAGCTGCGCCTTCGCCGCTGCAATCACGCGCGGATGGTTATGCCCGGCGTTCACCACCGAAATTCCTGAAAAGCAGTCGAGATATTCTCGGCCTTGATCGTCCCAGACGGCTGCGCCGCTGGCACGATCAATGACGATAGGCGCAACCGACTTCAGGAAGCCGGTCATCACGTAGTCTTTGTATTTTTGGATAGTGTCAGACATGAGTGCCTCAGTGCTTTCCTTCGTGACCCTTGGGGTCCTTCGTAATTGAAAAACCAGAATTACCACGAAGGCCACTAAGGTACACGAAGAAATCTAAAACTCTTGAGTGCTCGCTGGCCCAGCTGTGCTTTCGTTCGTGAACTTTCGTCTCCGTCATGGTTGACAAGCAGAATTACCACGAAGGTCACTAAGGTACACGAAGGAACCTAAAACTTTCTTGAGTACTCGCTGGCCCAGCGCTCGATTAGAATTTTTTTCGCTGTAGTGCTTTCCTTCGTGACCCTTCGTGTCCTTCGTGGTTGAAAATCAGAATTACCACGAAGGCACACGAAGGAACTAGAACTTTCTTGAGTGCTCGCTGGCCCAGCGCTCGATTACAACTTTCTTTTCGGTATAGAACTCAACTGCGTCGCGGCCTTGGCCGTGCTGCACTCCGAAGAAACTGTCCTTCCAGCCGCTGAATGGGAAATACGCCATGGGCGCAGCCACGCCGATGTTGATCCCTATATTCCCGGCGGGAGCCTCGTAACGGAACCGCCGCGCCGCCGCGCCACTGGAGGTGAAGAGCGATGCCTGGTTTCCGTAAGGGCTGCGTTCGAGAAAGCCAAGAGCTTCGTCGAGATCGCGCGCGTGAACCAGGCTCAACACCGGGCCGAAAATTTCCGTGTCGGTGATTTCGCTGCTGGCAGGAACGGCATCAAGAATTGTGGGCTTCACAAAATTGCCGGCTTCATGTTTAGGAATTTTTGTGTTGCGGCCGTCCAGTAGGACCTTTGCCCCTTGCTTTTCTCCCGTTCCAATCAGCGATTCGACGCGTTGCTTGCTCTGGGGCGTGATTACCGGGCCCATCTGCACGCCTTCGTCGAGACCGTTTCCAACTTTGATTTTGGATGCCGCGTCGGCGATCGACTCTCGAAATGTCTTCTGCGCCTCACCGATGGTGACAGCTACCGAAACCGCAAGGCAGCGCTGGCCGGCACATCCAAACGCACTGTCGCTGATGATCTGCGTCGTCATGGGCATATCGGCATCAGGAAGAACGATGACATGATTTTTGGCGCCGCCCTGGCACTGGGCGCGTTTTCCGTTCTCTCCAGCACGGGCGTAAATGTATTTGGCGACGGGCGTTGAACCAACAAAACTAATTGCCCGCACCCTGGGATGATCGAGCATGGTATCAACAGCAGTCTTGCCGCCATTCACCAGGTTAACGACGCCATTGGGCAAACCAGTTTCCTCGAGCAGTTCGAACGTACGCCGCATGGTTAGCGGAACGCGTTCCGAAGGTTTCAGAATAAATGTGTTTCCGCAGGCAATTGCGTAGGGCAGAAACCAGAACGGAATCATGCCCGGGAAATTGAAAGGCGTAATTGCGGCGACAACTCCCAGCGGCTGCCGGATCATGGTCTCGTCAATGCCGCGCGCGACGTCCTCGAGATTGTAGCCCTGCATCATCATAGGAATGCCGCAAGCCACTTCGACATTTTCAATCGCTCGCCGGAATTCAGCTTTGGCTTCGGCGAAAGTCTTGCCGTTTTCCTGGCTGATGATCCGCGAGAGTTCGTCGATGTGATCTTCGAGAAGCACCTTCAGCTTAAACAGCGGCTGAATGCGGTCTTCCGGAGGAGTGCGACGCCACGCCGGATAAGCTGCGGATGCAGCCTCAATCGCTTTTGATACCTCGTCGCGATCGGAGAGCGGGACGCGAGCGAGAACCTCGCCGGTCGCGGGGTTGATGACATCCTGCCACGCGGAGGCAGGGGAGTCGTGCCACTCGCCATCGTAAAAGTTCGGCACATTGACAACAGTTGATTCAACTGCAACAGGCATTGTTTACTCCGAATTTCTCTGCGCCCTCTGCGCACTCTGCGGTAAGTTCCGAAAATTCTTGAACCGCAGAGAACGCAGAGTTCGCAGGGAATACTTTATGTTGCGACAGCCTCGGTGACAACTTTCTTCCCGGATACTGCGGTCAACGCCTCTTCCAAAATGTCGAGACCTTCCTGCATTTGATCATCGCTGATGACAAGCGGCACGAGCAGGCGAATCACGTTGCCATAGCTGCCGGCAGTTATTGTGATCAGGCCGTGCTCATAGCAATATTGCGAACTTTTCTTAGTCTCCTCAGGCGCCGGTTCGCGAGTGTCGAGCGACTTAACAAGTTCGATTGCGCGCATGGCCCCGAGACCACGAATGTCTCCGATGAAATTGAACTCTTTCTGCCAGTCCTTCGCTCGACGCTCGAATTGTCTTCCAATGTGGTCCGCGCGGGACAGCAAGTCTCCGCGCTCGAGCACATCGATCACAGCGTTCGCTGCAGCGCATGCCAGCGGATTGCCGGCGAAAGTACCGCCCAGGCCGCCGGGACCGGGAGCATCCATAATTTCAGAACGCCCGGTCACGGCGGCCAGCGGTAGACCGCCCCCGAGAGATTTTGCAGTCACAATAATGTCAGGCTCGATTCCGTAGTGCTCGCTGGCAAACATTTTGCCGGTGCGTCCAAAGCCGCTCTGGACTTCGTCAGCGATGAACAGCACGCCATGCTTGTGGCAGATGTCGATGATGATGCGAAAGAACTCCGGCGGTGGCGTGACAAATCCGCCCTCGCCGAGAACCGGTTCGGCGATTACCGCAGCAACGTCTTCCGACGCAACCACTCGTTTGAAAGTATCTTCAAGATGCCGCGCGCAAAACACTTCGCACGACGGATATTTCAGCGAATACGAACAGCGATAGCAATACGCGTAAGGAATTCGGTAGACATCGGAAGGAAAGGGCGCGAATCCGGCTTTGTAGGGATGCGTCTTGCTGGTCAGAGCCAGCGTCATCATGCTGCGGCCGTGAAAGGCGTCTTCGAAGGCAATCACGCCAGGACGCTTTGTGTGTGCACGCGCAATCTTGACGGCGTTTTCGACTGCCTCGGCGCCTGTATTTACCAGCAGCGTCTTCTTAGGGAACTTGCCCGGAGTGATCTGATTTAAGCGCTCGGCGAGGCGGACATAGGTTTCGTACGGCGTGACTTGGCCGCAGGTGTGCAGAAAATTCTGAAGCTGCGATTCAATCGCGGTGATAACGGTTTGGTTTCGATGACCGGTGTTCAAGCATCCGATGCCGCCGGCAAAATCTATAAAGCGATTGCCATCGACATCTTCGAGCCAGGCATCCTGCGCGCGCGCAACATAAACCGGCGTGGCGTGGGAGAGGCCGCGCGGAACGGCGGCGTCACGGCGCGCCGCAAGCGCGCGGGATTTTGGCCCTGGAACCGAAGTGCGTAATTGAATCGTACTCATAATTGCGTAATTACCGCGGAAGAGCGGCCCTTTAGGGCCGCGTCAATCATCGAACTCGCCTTACGCGGCGCTGAAGCGCCGCTCTTCCACCGTACTCCCCTGCTTGTGTCAGCAAGAAAATCAGTACCAGCCGATCGGCTGCTCGTTCAAATTAATGTGCACTTGCTTGGTTTCGAGATACTCCTCGATCCCCCATGGCCCCAGTTCGCGGCCAAAGCCCGACTGCTTGTATCCGCCCCAGGGAGCTTCAACGTAAGTCGGTTGCATATGATTCACCCAGACAATCCCGGCGCGCAGCGACTTCACCACGCGAAATGCTTTGAAGATGTCGCGCGTCCACACGGCCGCAGCCAGACCATACGGAGAATCGTTTGCGATCTTCAGCGCGTCTTTTTCGTCGTCGAACGGGATGACTGACGCGACCGGGCCGAAGATCTCTTCGCGCGCGATACGGGCGCTGTTGTCGACATCGTAAAAAATCGTCGGCTCAACGTAATACCCTTTGGCGAACTTTTCCGCGCGTCCTCCGCCAATGGCGAGCTTACCTTCTTTCTTGCCGAGGTCCTGATATGAGCGCACGCGATCATATTGATCTTTGCTGACCAGCGGCCCCATCTTGGTTTCGCGATCCAGCGGCGGCCCAAGCTTGATCTTCTTTGCCTTTTCCGTCATGGCTTCGACGAATTTCTTATAGATGGGCTTGTGCACCAGAATGCGGCTGCCCGCGGAGCACACTTCGCCTTGATTGATAAAGACGCCGAAGAGCGCGCCATCGATGGCGGCTTCAAAATCCGCGTCAGCGAAGAAAATGTTCGGCGATTTGCCGCCCAGTTCGAGGGTAACGCGCTTCACCGTGTCCGCCGCCTGCTTGACGATGATCTTTCCAACTTCGGCGCTCCCGGTAAACGCGATCTTGTTTACGTCAGGATGCTTGACGAGGGGAGCGCCGCAAGTCTCGCCGAATCCCGTAACAATATTGACTACGCCTGCCGGAAGCCCGATTTCAGAAAACCAGTTCGCTACTTCAAGCGCAGTCAGTGGAGTTTGCTCGGCAGGCTTAAGCACACACGTGCAACCGGCGGCCAGAGCAGGAGCCAGCTTCCATGCGGCCATGAGTAGCGGATAATTCCAGGGAATAATCTGGCCAGCGACGCCGATCGGTTCTTTCATGGTCAGGCTGACAGCGTTATCCGGAACTGGATTGACGTAGCCGAGAATTTTTGTGGCCAGGCCGCCGTAGTACTCAAAGCAAGTGGCTACGTCGTTGATATCGTATTCAGCTTCGACGATGGGCTTGCCGGTGTTGCGGCATTCGATTTCCGCGAGCATGGCTAGATTCTGGCGAATCTTGTCGGCCAGGCGAAAGAGCACTCGTCCGCGTTCCTGCGCAGTGGTTGAAGACCACGGTCCTTCGTCAAACGCGGTTCTGGCGGCGGCGACCGCTCGGTTGACATCTTCAGCGTTGCAGTCGGGGACCTGCGCGATAACTTCTTCGCTGGCGGGATCGTAAACCGGGAAGGTCTTCCCCGACGTGCTTTTCTCCCACTCTCCATTGATGTACAGCTGATAAGTTTTTACTTCTTCCTTCACTCCGGCTGGCATAAGAAACCTTCCTTGATTAAGTGGTCGAGCTTCGCTCGACGGGGCGGGCCTGGAGGGCCGCCCCTACACGGGTTTCGTGGCGCAATTTTTTACGCCCGTAAACGAAAAAGAAAAACGCGGCGAGAGCGATGAAAAACGCCGTGCCGCCGACCATCCATACTTCATACGAAAGCAGCGACGTAATCTGCTGCGCCGGGAAAAACACCAGTCCGATTCCGAGAGCGGTGGTAATGAATCCACATATTCCCGAGATCAGCAGCTTTCTGTGCCCATAGCGTCCGCTGGCATCGGCCTTCCATCCATACTTGATCAGCGCGGCGAACATATACAGAAACGGCACCAACTGCAAAACCACTGCCAGTGACAACAACCGCTGAAACGCTTCTTGAACATGAAATCCGAAATTGACCACGACCAGCGCGGCCGAAACTATGAACTGCACAATCAGCGCCGCGTACGGCGTGGCATAGCGCGGATGAATTTTACCCATCCAGCTCGGCATGTAAGAATCGAGACCCGCGACAAATGGAATGCGCGCGGCACCGCCCATCCATGCCGACCCGATTCCAGCGATAGCGACGCTTAGCATCAACGCAAATGGAATTCCGATCCAAGCGATGCCAACTCTCTGCGCCATTCCACTGACTGCCTGCACAATTCCTTGCAGAATGCTGATGTCGTTCTTGCCAATCGCGATCAGCAAAATCAACGTGGTCGCAATATAAAGCACGCCGGAAATGATTCCGCCCCAGGCGACGGCACCGGGCAGAGTCCTCGCTGGCTCGCGGATTTCGTCGCCCATCACTGACGCGAGCTCGAGACCGACCAGCCCAAAGCAGATTACGCCGAAGGAATTCAGCACCGAGCGATAATCCGCCGGCATGCTGAATTCACGCACGGTCAAGTGCGCTCCGAACTTGAGCGAGATGGCGATTCCCAAGCCAATCAGCACGGCAGCGGCAACACCCGTCCCGATGGCTCCGGCATTGTTGATCCACTTGCCAACGCCAAGACCAGCAATGTTCAGCACCGTAAGCAGTGCGAGCAGGGACAGCGAAGTTACTACGGCGAATAACTTGTTATCCGCCAGAGACTGATGTCCCGCTCCAAAAACGAAAACCGAAACACCAACGAAGTAGAGCATGACGGTTGGGACGTAAAGCATCTGGTTGGTCCAATAGCACCAGCCGGAGAGGAACCCATGAAAATCGCCGAACTCCTCTTTCGCCCAGAGGTAAACTCCGCCTTCGCCGGGATAGCGATGTGAGAGTTCGATTACCGCAATTCCCTGCGGCCAGAAAAACAACAGGATCGAGATGATCCATAGCCAGATAGTTACGCCACCATTGGCTGCGATGGACGGGACGACGTTCAGATTGAACACAGCGACTACGAAGAGCAGCACCAGGTCCCAGCGCCCGAGTACGCGCTTGAGGTGCGGCGAGTTGGAATCTGTGGACAAAACGGTTCCGTTGCGAATCGAATCGGGAGGGCACGGATTTCATCCGTGCCGTTTCGTCAATGAGAGACTTTCGGCACGGCTGCAAGCCGCGCACTCCCGTGAAACCCATCTTCACTGTGGCGGACCTGGAGGGCCGCCACTACACGAACCTAGTGCGCGACCACTGCGGTTGCGCTTCTCTCCTGCTGGGCCTTAGCGAGCGCGGGCGCGACATCTGTGAAGGCGGCAATGTGTTTCTCGATGTCGGCCTCGGTGTGCTGAACCGAAATCGTCCACTGCTCGTCCCACCAGTAAGGCTGCGCCATCACGCCGCGGTTCACCATGGCAAACCAGTAGTGCCGCCACAGGTCAATATCAACTGTCAGCCAGTCGCGGTAATTGCGGATCTCATTTGGATACAGCATCAACGCCCCATTGGCGCCGGCGCTGATGATGTAGGCCTGTAATCCGCTCTTAGCGACGATCTGGCGATAGCCATCGGTCAGTTTCTTGCTCAGCTTCTCGACGTGCGTGTAGTTTTCCCGGGTGAGCACGCTATGGAAAGTGGCCAGCCCCGCAGCCATCGAAACTGGATTGGTGTTGTAGGTCCCACCGTGAAAAACCTTGTGCTGCGAAATCAGGTCCATCACGGATTTGTGGGTACCGAATGCCGCCAGCGGCAAACCGCCACCGATCGATTTCGCCAGGCAAATCATGTCGGGAGTGACGCCGAAATATTCTGAGGCACCGCCCCAGCCCAGTTTTGCTCCGGTTTTCACTTCGTCAAAGATCAACAGTGCGCCGTTTTTGGTCGCGATCTCGCGCAGTCCTTCCAGGAAGCCGGGTTGCGGCATGCACAAGCCGACATTCATCAGGATGGGCTCAAGAATGATCGCGGCAATTTCGCCGGGATGCTGTTTGAAGCGAAGCTCGACCGACGCGAGGTCATTAAAGGTTGCGATCACAACGTCCTTCAGCGTCGCTTTCGGTACGCCAAGTCCGCCGGGAGCCGAAGTCGGAGCATGGATGTCGCCGTATTCTTCGGGATCGTGCGGCTTCACGCTGACCAGCGCATCGTTGTGCAAGCCGTGATAAGCGCCTTCGAACTTTACGATCTTGTCGCGTCCAGTTGCAGCGCGCGCCAGGCGCACAGAATGCATGGTCGCTTCAGTTCCGCTGTTGCCGAAACGCACCATCTCGACGGGGAAGCGATTGCAAATTTCTTCCGCCAGTTCCCATTCCATATCGTGCGGCATGCCGAACATGGTTCCGGTGGTCAGGCGTTTTTCGACGGCCTTCATCACCGCGGGATGGCAATGTCCAGCCATGAGCGCACCGAAACAAAGGTTGTGATCGAGGTAGTCGTTGCCGTCGAGATCGCGGAAATGCGAGCCCTGTCCTTCTTTCACGAAAATCGGATAGGGATCGTAAGCGCGGTAGTTGCTGGCAACACCGAGCGGAATGCGCTTCAAATTTTTCTTATGCGCTTCGGCCGATTTAGGCGTGCGGCGCACAAATGTATCGAGTTCTTTCTGTAGGTCGGGGTACATCGTGGTCCTCGAAGTTGCTCAGGCGATTAGGCCATTAGATTGTGGGCCGGGCGGCCGGAGCCGCCCGGTTTCAGACTAGAAGAAAAACTTCAATGCAAATTGTACAAGGCGCGGATCGCGCACCTGGTTAACCTGTCCGAACTGCGCGCCGTCTGAGAAATTGCCGTCCGGATTGAAAAACTGCGTATGGTTGAAGATGTTGAAGAACTCGGCACGGAAATCCACGTGCGTGTTTTCAGAAGTAGCAAACGTCCTCAGAACTGCGAAATCGGTTTGGCTCTGGCGCGGTCCACAGCAGATGGTCCGAGGTGCGTTTCCAATACGGCCAAATGTATTGTCTTCGCTGAACACGCTGGGATCGAAGGCATAAAGACCGTTGCTCTGCGGCCTCTTCGTCTTGAAGGGTGCAACCAGGTCAGGCTCACCCGGCAGCTCGAAATCGAAACTGTACATCAGCTCCTGGTCATCGAGGGTGGTGATTCGAATCGGAAATCCTGTTTGGAAGGTTGTGATTCCCGAGAGGGCCCAGCCATTGAGCAATTTGCCAGTTGCCCCGCTGAACTTCTGGTTAGGGAGCTGCCAATAGTAGCTGAAGACCAAGCGATGCCGGGCATCGAACGCCGAAAGCGAGCGGCTGCGACGCGGATCGATGGGATTGAGAATACCCTCAAAGCTCGACGCCTCATCGAACGACTTACTGAAGGTATATGCAGCCGTGAATTGCAGGCCGTGAGCGAAGCGCTTATCAAGCGACGCCTGCAGCGAGTTGTAGGCTGAATTGGCAATCGTGTCCTGTGCAAAGATGCTGCTGAAAACCGGAATGCCATCTGCCGGGCAACCAGCAGCCGTTGGACTTTGTGGATCACACTGCGGCGAGGAGTACCGACGGAGGCCTACAAGCGTAACGTCGTTCGGGAGTGTAGTGCCCGCGGGAATGACACTTGGGCCATTTGGTCCATACGGAAGATGCAATCCATTCGGACCGGTGACTGATCCCGCGGGAACAATGATCTCACTATCGGCGAAATACGGCCCACAGCTGTCTGGGCCGAGAATATCGATAATATCCAAACATGTCTGCGGGTTTCCAAAGTTGATGTCATGCGTCGCCAGGAGCCTGTGGCCCTGTGATCCGACGTAGCCAAGCTCCAGCTTCATGTCGTTAGTCAGCTGACGCTGAATGGTGAAATTGTATTGCGCGGAATACTGACTGCGCATGTGTGGCTGGAATTGTCCAAACAAGGTATTTGGACGAAACATTGCCCAATCAGTCGGCTTGTTCCGGGGCGGATCGAGAATTCCGTTGACACCGCCTAGTTGAGGCAAGCCGAAGGGATTGGGATAAGAAAAGCCCCCGCTCTGATCCAGAAACGGTTCATTAAACAGGGTGTTGAAGGGGAACGTACTTCCCCCGAAGGGCGGCTCGGCACTGAATTGTTCGAGCACAAGTTGCTCAATCGGGTTATAGAACAGTCCCCAGCCGGCGCGGATGCTGGTCTTACCGGAGTCTCCTGGGCTCCAGGCAATTCCAATCCGCGGAGCAAAGGCTTTGTAATATGTCTGGGTTAGACCATTGGGTACGCCCGGGTCTCCTGGCACTACAAGGCCGGTCGGGAACACGGCCCCCGCAGGCCCGCCGGGACTGCAATCCGTACTACCACCGTAATCTGCGATCAGAGCTGCGTCGATAGTCGGGTCGAGCTGGCAGGGATAGATTTTGGTCTGGTGTCCCGGACGGAATGTCTGCACGTGCTTGCTGATGTCGGCGATAGGAGTATTCAGCTCCCAGCGCAAGCCGTAGTTAAGCGTGATATTTGGTTTGAGCTTCCAGCTGTCCTGGGCAAAGAGATACAGGCCGGTATCGCGCACGTGTTCATGCTGGGCGGAGCCTTGGCCGTATGAACCAGGCAAACCAAGCATATAGTCGGAAAAGGCGGTATCGCCGTTGGTGGTATTGGTTGAAGTTTCGTCAACAAAGAATTCTCCGTTGACATCGAAGTAGAGCAGTTGATCAAAGCGTTGGCGCCGAACGTCGGTTCCGAATTTGAAGGAGTGCCTCCCTACCACCTTGCTTACGTTGTCGGACCACTGAAATGAGTTCCCCACCTGGGGAAGTTCTCCCTCGCCGTTGTTGCCGATGGTGAATCCGCCGCTGACCTGAATGAAAGGAAGGCCTTCGTGTTGCGGGCCGAGATTGGGATGAATGCCTAAGGCATTCGTCGGATCGGTGGGATCTGTGAAACAGGGGACTCCAGTTGTGGGAAATGCAGCTAGCAACCATGAAGGCGGCGTGGGGCAGGAATTCTGAACTGCCGTCGTGAAAGTTGGGTGCTGGAAAGTCTTCTGTCCTTCACGATTGTAATTGAACCGGAATTCGTTCACGGTTGTGTTGTTTATTGTCCACGTGTGAGTGAAGTTGTACTGCTGGAATCGCTCGTTGACGATGGACCCGAATCCCGGAACGTTTGCGCCCGCCGCCTCAAACACTGCAAAGGGCGAGATCTGATGGTCATCATCGAAATAGTAGTAAAAGCTAAGGTTTTGCTTATCGTTGATACGGTGGTCCAGCTTTAGCGTGACCTGATCGCCGCGAATCGGTTGAACAGGAGCCGTCACAAGCTTGCCGCTACCATTGGCGGGGAGCGGCACGTACGAAAGCAGGTCAACGGCGGTGGGATCGAGGCAGCCCAACGGAATGATATTCCCAGGGAATAGATCGGAATACAGCTGCCCGTCTGGAATGTTAGGAGCTGCGCCCATGGCTGTTACACACGTCTCCCGCTGATTAAGCGGGAATGCACTACCCAACGTGCCGGGAAAAGGTGATTCTGCAGAAAAATTCGCAAACAGCTGACCCGCACTTGGCCGCTCGGCTGCCGTCGGCACAAACACCAGAGGCGACTGAATTCCCTGACGCACGCGTCGCCCTTCGTAAGAGGTAAAAAAGAATGTGCGGTCCTTCTTGATCGGCCCGCCAAACGTTCCCCCAAACTGATTTTGATTAAACTGCGGTTTGTCGCAGTTGACGTTGTCTATGGCGGCGAGACAATAGGGATTGGCGTTGAGCTTGGTATTGCGAAAGAACTCGTAAAGATTGCCGTGAACCGCGTTGGTTCCCGATTTCGTGATTACGTTCACCACGGAACCGGAGTTGCGACCGTACTCGGCGTCGAAGGTGTTGGTCAGAACACGGAATTCCTGAATGCTGTCAGGGCTGGGTTGCACAGTGGGAAGATTTACGAATTGATCATTGGCGTCGCCGCCGTTCACGCTGAAGTTGTTTGCCCGTCCACGGCCGCCATTGACGGATACCGAGCCCGCCTTGTCGCTACCGTAAACGATCTGGTTCCCGGTTCCCACCGTGGACATCACTCCAGGCTGCAACTGCAAGAACTGGTATGTGTCGCGCGCGTTCAGCGGCAGTTGGCTGATGCTGCGAGCATCTGCCACAGCCCCCAGCTGCGTGCTGGTGGTGTCCACCAGTGGGGCTTCCGATGTGACCTCAACCGTCTCCTGGGTTGCACCGGGCTGCAAAATAGCGTTCAGCGTAAGCACCTGGTTGACCTCCAGGGTCACGTTGTCGCGAACGTATTTCTTGAAACCTTGCTGTGTGTATTCCACCCGGTAATTGCTGGGGGCGACCTCAATGTAGGTATAGTCGCCATTGTCGTTACTTTTAGCCTCACGCACCACTCCGGTCGCGGTATTGATCAGCTTAATGGTGACTCCGCTGACCACGGCGCCGGTCGAATCGGAAACTCTGCCAATCACGCGACCGCCGGTACTTTGGGCGGATGCAGGCAGGATAGAAAGCACGAGCAGCGGGAAAACGCACAGGAAAGACTTGATCCGACGAATGACGGGGGAAGACATGGGGCTGCCTCCTAGAAGTTCTGGGCCAGAAAATTTGGGCCAGATTGCGCCGCTGGTAAACCTTGCTATAATCCGGCAAGGTTAGTGGCTGGAGAACGAAGCTGTCAAGCGAAAAAAAGACGGGGAGGAGTGCCTCAGCGGGCGACTTGGCCACCGCGTCCTCTGCAGATGCACAAGGGATGGCTGCGACAAACTCCAACGAGTACCTGAAAATCGGCGATGTGGCGCGGCTGGTGGGGCTTTCGCCGACTGTGATCCGGATGTGGGAGAGGCTGGGGCTGACCAATCCACGCCGCACGGCGAAAAAATACCGCCTTTACAGCCGGCAGGATGTGACGCTTCTTAAGCGCGCCAGCTTTCTTCGCAAGGTCCGCGGTATGAACGCGCCGGCCATCGTGCAAACCTTGAAGCGCGACGGCTTGGTAAAGACCTCTGCTGACGGAACCGCAGGCGCGATCGGCGCCCGGCTGCGGCACTTGCGAATGGAAAGAGGAGCTTCTCTGTCCACAGTTGCGAACATCGCGCGAATTTCTGTTGGCTTTCTCAGCGCGATCGAACGCTCGCAGATGAGTGCATCGGTTGGCACGCTGCGAAAACTCGCAAAATACTACAAGACCAACATTCTGGATTTCTACGACACCGCGGATCCGGGGACGCACCTGGTGCGCCCCGCAGCGCGTAAGGTACTGGAAGCAGGCCCAGGTGTCCGCATGGAGTTGCTTGCCTGGGGCAACAAGGTAATGGAGCCGCATCTGTTTCGCGTGGCGCCGGGTGCGGGCAGCGGTGAATCCTACACGCACGTGGGTGAGGAGTTTTTATTTGTATTGAAAGGCGAGCTGCAGATTTTCCTGCGCGGAGAAGAGTACCGGATAAAATCCGGCGACAGTTTTTATTTCGAAAGCGCAGTCCCGCACAAGTGGATGAATCCGGGACGCACTGAAACCTGCCTACTATGGGTGAACACGCCGCCAACATTCTAGAACTGGACGATCTCATGTTCCCAGCAAGAGCAATGCGATGGATTGTGCTTGCTCTCGTCATGGTCTGTGCGTTTCGTGTCTCAGCCGCACAAAAGACGCACACCCTCGCGGACGTCATTGTGGTCCACGGGCGAATATATACCGTGGACACGAAGCATCCCTGGGCAAGTGCGGTAGCAATTCAGGGTGAAAAAATTCTCGCCATCGGAACAGACGCTGAAATCCTCGGGTATCGCGGACCGGCGACGAAGCTTATCGACGCAAGGGGCCGGTTAGTGCTTCCCGGTTTTACCGATTGCCACGCTCATTTTCTTGACGGCTCGTTTACGCTGCAACAGCTCAACCTTGAGGGGGCTGGAACTTTAGCTGAAGTCCAGCGACGGGTGAAGGATTATGCAGCCGCGCACTCGGATGATCCCTGGCTGTTGGGACGCGGTTGGATATATCCTTTGTTCCTTCCATCCGGCCTGCCGGATAAGAAATACCTGGATCAGATAGTTTCTGATCGGCCCGTATATCTCGAAAGTTATGACGGGCACACCTGGTGGGCGAACAGTAAGGCGCTGTCGGCGGCGCACATTACGCGCGACACGCCTGATCCGCCGGGGGGAGTGATCGCACGCGATCCTAAGACAGGCGAGCCGACAGGGGCGATCAAAGAAGACGCCGCCGATGCGGTACTCCGCAAGGCAATTCCAGAACCAGACCGGCAGTCGAAACTCCGGGCCCTGCGCGCCGGGATGAAGCATGCGAACGAAGTTGGCGTGGTGCGCGTTCACGTTCCGGGAGGCGTCTATGCGCACAAAGACGATTTGCAAAATGTGGATCTTTTGGAGGAGTTACGTCGCACCGGCGAGCTGAACGTGCGCTTTTACCTGGCCTACCGTCTTGATCCGCCGGAAATGACGAAGCGTCAATTGCAGGAGATCGTGGAGGCGCGCAATCATTATCACGATGACTGGATTGCGGCCGGTTCGGCCAAGTTTTTTCTGGACGGAGTCATCGAGACGCATACGGCTGCAATGCTCGCCCCCTATACCAATGATCCGCGGGTGAGTGGCGATCTGCTTTGGAACGAAGAAAAATACAAGCAGTTTGTCGCTGAACTGGACCGGAGCGGAATTCAGATTTTCACTCACGCCATCGGCGACCGGGCAATCAGGGTAACGTTAGACGCGTATGCGTCCGCTGCGAAGGCGAACGGGACCAAAGACGCGCGCCACCGAATTGAACACATTGAAGACGTCTCGGCGGCTGACATTCCACGTTTCCACGAAGGCGGAGTTGTCGCCAGCATGCAGCCTCTACATGCATATCCAGACGAGGACGCGTTCAAATCGTGGGTACCGAGCGTTGGGCCTGAACGCGCGCAGCGTGCCTGGGCGTGGCACAGCATAGAGGCGGCAGGAGGACTGCTCGCATTCGGAAGCGATTGGCCGATTGTGACTCTGAGTCCGTGGCCGGGATTGCAAAACGCGGTTACGCGCGAAAACACCGATGGCGAACCGAAGGGCGGATGGATTCCATCGGAACGCATTACCCTGGCGGATGCGATTCGGGGGTACACGCTCAATGCCGCGTTCGCCGGTCGTCGCGAACAGACAGAAGGTTCGCTCGAAACCGGCAAACTAGCAGACCTGATCATAGTTTCCCAGGACATTTTTAAGGTTGATCCGCTAAAGATCGGTGGGACGAAGGTGTTGCTCACCATGGTCGGCGGCCGAGTGGTATATAGGTCTGAACGCTTTTAGGCGATAAGTTCATGGTTTCTGCAGCCGCATCCAAGCCGCGATTACGTGTCTATATGGTCCCGTGTAGCTGCGGCCAAAGCTTTGTGGTGTCAGAGGATTACGATCATAAAGGGACCAGTTGGAGCCGATATCTTATATGCCCAGGTTGCGGCAAGCGCCACGATCCCAAGAACCGGCTGCTGGAGCTGCACTATGATCCCGACGGCTATTGGAAGGTGGCCAAATGCTAGGACGTGGTTGGCCTAGCCAAAACCGCCCTTTGCCAAGCACCGGAGCCCCAGCGCGGCTGATAGTCCCCTCCTGAAGTTCTTTTGCGCCATGTTTGCATGGATTTGCTATACTTCCCGCGCATTTGCGAACCCCGGTTAAACCGCTTTCTGTTTGGTGGGAGATCTCCCCGGTTCGCGAACAGGAAGAAGGCCACCGTGAAAAATATTTTCGTAGGTAATCTCAGCTTCAACACCGCCGAGGACGAGTTGCGCCGGGCATTTGAGCCGTATGGTCAGGTGGATCGTGTAAGCATTCTGACAGACCGCGAGACCGGGCGTTCGCGCGGATTCGCGTTCGTAGAGATGGCAAATGCCGAAGAAGGAGAAAAAGCCATCGTAGGACTCAACGGCACACAACTTAGCGGACGTACGATTAATGTGAATGAAGCACGTCCTAAAGCGGAGCGTGCAGGCGGAGGAGGCGGAGGAGGAGGCGGCCGGGACCGCGGCCGCGGACGCTAGGTTTCAACCGCTCAGCGTTTCGATATTTTGGATGTGTGATTCGGCGACGCCTCTTCGTCTGAAGCCCGCTCACGGCGGCGCTCGCCTGCGTCCGATTGTTCCCCAGCGCATCGCTGCGCTCCGATGTAAACTGGAAAAACGCGCCCGTAGCTCAGCTGGATAGAGCGGCAGCCTCCGGAGCTGTAGGTCGGGAGTTCGAATCTCTCCGGGCGCGCCACATCGTCAAACTCAGCCGCTTACTTTACCGTTCCCAATTTTCTCGAACAGCACCGCTGCACAAAAGCGCAAAAACATTGGAACGAGGAAGACGTTGTTGCAAATCGCTTTCGATATTGTATATACTGCACGTATATACGTGGATGGAGTTGGCCAATGGCGAAGGCAAAGGTTTTTCGTTCCGGCAATAGTCAGGCGCTGCGTCTGCCAAAAGAGTTTCGCTTCAAGACTAAGGAAGTTGAAATCTTCCGGCGCGGTGATGAGGTCGTGCTTCGTGAACCGAAGGGCGTCATGATTCGAGCATTCGAGTTGCTCGCAGGCTTGCCTGACGACTTCGAGCCGCGCGACCGTGGTAAAGATGAGCCTCAGGAGCGCGAGGAACTGTAATGGAGCCACGCTACCTCTTGGACACGAAGATCTGCATTTACATCCGCCAGAAGAAACCCCAGGAGGTGCTTCGGCGCTTTCACGCCTTGCGCTCTGGTGAAGCGGCAATTTCAGTAATCACGTTTGGGGAGCTGTTTTACGGGGCCGAAAAAAGCTTGCAACGCACGACCGCAACCGAGCGCGTACACGAACTGGCGTCGTTAATACCGCCGCTTCCTTTGCCGGAAAATGCCGCCGCGCACTATGGAGTCATTCGAGCTGCTCTGCGGGTCCAGGGAGAAATGATAGCAAGTAACGACCTGTGGATCGCCGCTCATGCACTGGCCGGCCGACTGACCCTGGTCACAAACAACGAGAGGGAGTTCCGGCGGATCCATGGCTTGAAGATTGAAAACTGGGCAGCCTAGGAACGCGCGCCAACCGTCTGTCGCACATATTGGACGAATTGCTTCACATCCCCCTCGGTCGTATCCCAAGAGCACATCCAGCGCACCACCGATTGGCCTTCATCCCATACATAAAAGAAGTAGCGCTTCTGAAGCTTTCGGATTGCGGGCCGCGGGATTTGGGCGAACACACCATTGGCTTCTACCTTATAAATAATTTTCACCTGAGGAATTTTGCTCAACTCGCGCTTGAGCAGTTGCGCCATGCGATTGGAGTGGCGCGCGTTTTGCAACCAAAGATCATTCGTGAATAATGCTTCGAGTTGAGCGGACAGAAAACGCATCTTGGACGCCAGCTGCATACCCTGCTTACGGTAGAACTTGGAGTCCTTCGCCAGGCTGCTATTAAAGAAGATCACAGCTTCTGCTCCCATGCCGCCGTTCTTGGTCGCACCAAATGAAAGCACGTCCATGCCGAGGTCACGAGTGCATTTCCGCAATCCCAGACCCAAGGACGCCGCTGCGTTGGCGATCCGCGCCCCGTCGGCATGCAGAAACATTTCGTGTTGATGGGCGAAGTCGGCAAGACGACGAATTTCGTCTGGCTTATAAACTGTCCCAACTTCCGTCGCCTGAGTGATTGAAATGACTCGCGGCTGAACGTGGTGCTGGTCGCCGATGCCGTGGTATGCGGAATGCACGGCTTCGACGGTTAGCTTGCCCTCTTTGGCCGGAATCGGGATCAGTTTGCAGCCGGTAAATTTTTCAGGGGCCCCGCATTCGTCGACATTGATATGTGCGCCCTCAGCGCAGATCACGGCGTCGTAGGAGTTGGTCAACGCCTTCAGACTGAGACAGTTCGCAGCTGTGCCGTTAAATACGAAGAAAACCTCTATGTCGTCGCCGAACTGCCGCTTGAACTCCCGCACGGCGAAGTCGGTGTAAGGGTCGTCCCCGTATCCGACCACATGGCCCTGATTCACTGCCGAGAGCGCTTTCAGTACCTCAGGATGGACACCGGCGTTGTTGTCGCTGGCAAAGCTGCGCAAAGCCTTCATGGCTGAACAATTTAGCAGAATCGGCTAGGGTTGCGTTTGCGTTGGTTCTCAGCTTGCTGCAATAATTATCCGCAGTACCGCCCGTCGAGCGTCCCGCCGGACTGATCGCTAGTCGCGCTCTGCAGCCAGATTTTGCTCATGGCGCCCGAAGTTGGACGTTGTACAGCTCCAGAAGGATATCTCCCTAAATTTTGGAGCGTGTACGAATCGGCTCACATCTAACAGATCAATCCTGAATTGCAGGTCAAGCAGGGAGATTTCCGGCAGTGGTGAACCCACCGCCAGGCGTCGCCGTATAGGTGTAATCGAGAGGCACAGAAGAGATCATGCTAAAACGGATGTTGCTAATGCTGGCCGTGGTAATTGCTCTCTTAGGCGGCCTAGGCTTCGTAAAATACAAGCAGATTCAGACTGCGATCGCGCAGGGTTCCAGTTTCTCCCCACCTCCGACGGCGGTCACTACCGTTATCGTCCAGCGCGAGGCCTGGCCGTCGACTTTAAACGTGATCGGAACGGCGACTGCCATTCAAGGGGTCACGGTTAGCGCAGATCTGCCGGGAACGGTTTACAAAATCAACTTTGAATCCGGGAAGTCGGTGCGCGCTGGAGATGTACTGGTTGAGCTTGATACTCGCCAGGAACGTGCGCAGTTGGCCGCGACGGAATCCGACCGCGACCTGGCTCGCATCAATTACGGACGCGAGCAGCAACTGGTGAAAGAGGGCGTGGTACCAAAATCTGAATACGACAACGCCTTTGCGCAACAGAAGAACACGGAAGCCAAAGTCGGAGAGATTCAGGCGACCATCGATCGCAAAACCATTCGCGCACCTTTCTCAGGGATACTCGGCCTTCGACAGGTCAACCTTGGGCAGTACCTGGCTGCCGGGCAAGCAATTGTGTCGCTGCAATCTCTCAATCCCATTTATGTGAACTTTGGGGTGCCGCAGCAAGAGTCAGGCCGGGTTCAGGTTGGACGCAGCCTGCAGGTCAGTAGCGACGATCTTCCCGGAGTTCGTTTCGCTGGTCGCGTAACCGCTTTGGACTCTGTGGTTGATTCGACGACACGTAATATTCAGATGCAGGCGACGATCGCGAATCCCGGAGGGCGGCTGCGCCCGGGCATGTTTGTTCAAGTTGCCGTGGCGGTGGGAGCTAACCGGGACGTGATAAGTCTGCCTGCCTCAGCCATCAGCTATGCGCCTTACGGCGACTCGGTTTATGTGGTCACCGAGATGAAGGACCCGAAAGGCAAGTCTTACAAAGGAGCCCGCCAGCAGTTTGTGAAAGTGCAGGGCACGCGCGGCGATCAGGTGGCGGTGGTTTCCGGTCTCAATGCCGGAGATGAAGTCGTAAGTTCGGGCGCCTTCAAGCTCCGCAATGGCGCGCCAGTAACGGTCAACAACACAGTACAGCCCCCTAACAGCGCCAAGCCCAATCCTGAGGAAAGCTGATGAAGATTACGGATCTTTTCGTAAAGCGGCCGGTTCTCGCAATTTGCGTGAACCTCGTGATCCTCATTGCGGGACTGCAGTCCATCCGCTCGTTGAGCGTGCGTCAGTATCCGCGCAGCGATATCGCGGTGGTGTCAGTTTCGACGGTGTACGTTGGCGCCAACGCGGATCTGGTCCGCGGATTTATCACTACTCCGCTGGAGCGTGTGATTGCCAGCGCTGACGGCATCGACTACATGGAGTCGACGAGCTCGCAAGGCATTAGTACGATCTCCGTTCATTTGAAGCTGAACTATGACACCAACGCAGCGCTGACTCAGGTTCAAGCCAAAGTCGCGCAGGTGCGCAATGACTTGCCGCCCGAAGCAGAGGCGCCGGTCATCGATCTGACAACCGCGGACAATCAGTTCGCCTCAATGTATCTCGGCTTTTCGTCTTCAGTTCTTGACCAAAACCAGATTACGGATTATCTGACTCGCGTGGTGCAGCCGAAACTGAGCGCCATCAGCGGCGTACAGCGCGCCGACATTCTGGGCAATCGTACTTTCGCGATGCGAATCTGGCTCAAGCCCGAACAGATGGCCGCCCGCGGGGTTTCGCCTTCTGACGTTCGAGACGCGCTCTCCAAGAACAACTATCTCTCGGCCCTCGGGGCGACAAAAGGATCGGCAGTCTCAGTAAACCTGGTCGCGAACACCGATTTGCGCAGCGCTGATGAATTCAAGCCAGATGGTGATCAAGCAGCAGAACGGAGTCGTGGTGCGGCTCGGCGAGATCGCTGACGTAAACCTGGGCGCCGAGAATTACGACTCCGATGTCCGATTCAATGGCGAGACGGCCACCTTCATGGGAATTTACGTGCTTCCCACGGCGAACTCGTTGGACGTGATCCATCGTGTGCGCGAGACGTTCCCGGGGATTCAGGCCCAATTGCCGCAGGGCATGAAGATGGGTGTTCCTTATGACGCAACAGCGTACATTCAGGACGCGATCAACGAAGTGCTGCACACCCTGACGGAAACGCTATTAATCGTCATCGTGGTGATCTTCCTGTTCCTGGGATCGTTCCGCGCAGTACTGATTCCGGTAGTCGCAATCCCGCTGTCGCTGATTGGCGCGGTCTTCCTGATGCAGGTTGCGGGATTCACCATCAACCTGCTCACGCTGCTCGCCATCGTGCTTTCCGTCGGACTTGTGGTTGATGACGCCATTGTGATGGTGGAGAACGTAGAGCGGCACTTGCACCTGGGAAAACCGCCGTTCCGCGCCGCCCTCGACGCTGCCCGTGAGCTAGTGGGACCAATCATCGCGATGACCATCACGCTGGCCGCGGTGTATACGCCAGTGGCGATTCAGGGCGGACTGACCGGCGCTCTGTTCCGCGAATTTGCGCTTACTCTGGCAGGCGCGGTGATCATCTCAGGCTTCGTCGCGTTGACGCTATCTCCGATGATGGGCTCGAAGCTGCTGCGCAAGGGCGATGACGAGCGCGGCTTTGCGGGATTGATCAACCGAAACTTCGAGAAGATCCGCGGTCTATATTCCCGCTCGCTTTCGAGTACGCTTCGTTATAGACCGGTCGTGCTTACGCTGTGGGTGATTGTCGCGCTCTTGATGATTCCGTTCTACATGTTCTCGCAGCGCGAACTGGCGCCCGCGGAGGACCAGGGTGTGGTCTTCACCATTATTCAGTCTTCGCCGAATGCAACTCTGGACCAGACAAACCTATTCGCTCAAAAAGTGTACGACGTCTTCCATTCGTTTCCTGAAATGGGGGCTACGTTCCAAATCACGAGCCCGAGCGGCGGGTTTGGAGGCATGGTCACAAAACCGTGGAGCGAACGGAAAAAAAGCTCGCAGCAGTTGCTGGTCGAGGCAAGTGGACAGCTCTCAAAAATATCAGGGATTAGGGTCATTCCGGTGGTACTGCCGGCTTTACCCGGAGGCGGAACTTTCCCGGTGGACTTTGTCGTTCAGTCATCAGCTGATCCGCAGCAGGTGAGCGAAGTGGCGAATGAAATAGTGCAAAAGGCCATGGCCAGCGGCATGTTCATCTTCGCCGACACCGATGTGAAGTTCGATCAGCCACAAACTGAAGTTGTTTTCGACCGAGACAAATTGCGCTCGCAGGGCGTGGACCTGAGCCAGGCGGGTCAGGACCTTTCGACCATGCTCGGCGGAAACTATGTCAACCGTTTCAGCATTGACGGACGAAGCTACAAAGTCATTCCGCAGATCCAGCGCTCTGATCGTTTGACCGCGGACCAACTCAAAGACATTTATGTGAAGGGGTCGAATGACAAGCTGGTGCCGTTGTCAACTTTCGCCAGCTTGAAGACCACGACACAACCGCGCTCGTTGAACAAATTTCAGCAGCTCAATGCGGTGCGAATTCAGGGCGTAATTCCCCCTCCGGTACCGCTGGATAAGGCGCTGACCTTCCTGGAAACCGAAGCCAAGAAGCTTCCTCAGGGATTCACCTTCGATTACGCCGGCGAGTCACGGCAGCTTCGAGTAGAGGGGAGCAAATTTCTCGGCACCTTCGCGCTTTCGGGGATTTTGATTTACCTGGTATTGGCGGCGCAGTTCGAGAGCTTCCGCGATCCTTTCATCATCTTGGCAGGATCGGTGCCCCTGGCCATCTCCGGCGCGCTGACCTTCTCATTCCTGGGATTCACGACGCTGAACATTTACAGCCAGGTAGGACTAATTACCCTGGTCGGCTTAGTTTCGAAGAACGGAATTCTGATCGTTGAATTCGCCAATCATCTTCAGGAGCGAGGACGGAGCAAGTTCGACGCCGTGGTAGAAGCAGCCGCGACGCGCTTACGGCCAATCTTGATGACCACAGCTGCGACGGTGTTCGGACATTTGCCGCTGGTATTCGCCACCGGCCCGGGGGCGGGCGCTCGAAACAGCATCGGTATCATGCTGGTCAGCGGCATGATCATCGGCACCTGCTTTACGCTGTTCGTGGTGCCGTCGATCTACATGCTGGTGGCCAAGCGGCACGTGGCACTGGCGGCGGATGAGCCTGAGGTCAACATTGCGCTTCCTGAACCCGAGGAAGCTACTGTCTGAAGCTGGCTATTACTGAAACTTCTCAACTGCGGCACCAAGGACTTTGCCCTGGTTCGCCTCTTGAAGAAAGACAATAAATCTCCCAGGCCGTGTAAGTGATTTTGTGCCGAGCCTGACGTCCTGGGAGAACGCCTGGCCCTTCCCCGCGCTCCCGATTTTCGTGAGCGTTTGCACAATCGCCACGTGCTCGAGATGATTGCCGCCATTCTCCCCATGCAGGACTTGCGACTCGGCGTGCTCGGAAACCAGTGCGGCAATGACATCCACTTTCGAAGAGACGGAATCGGCTTGCACGTGAGCACGCAGCTCTCCGCTGTCGAGCTGGAGCGATGTGATCCGAACCGCTGCCTTCGGAGCCGAGCGAGCACTGTCAAAAGCCTTGGCTGCGCTGCGACGGTCGCTTCCGACGAACTGGTAAGCGCCATCGACAATCATTTGCGGTGTGTACGCGCTGGCCAGATGCAAGCGTCCCACATAGTCTTCCTGCCGAAGGGTGAGCGCATGAGAAGAGAACGGGTCGCGCCATCCACCGTCGTCCCAATAATCCACATGTTCTTCAAGGACAATTAGCTCCGCGCCGGGGACGGGCTGTGCGCTGTCCAGAGTGCGCAAGAAGGTGTCGGCCGGAGGGCAATCGGAACATCCTTCAGAAGTAAAAAGTTCGACCAGAATTGGACTCGGAGTTGCTGCGGCTCCCACGTTTTGTTCTCTGCTGAAGATCACGAGCGCACAGGATAAAAGCAGTATTCTGCTGCAAAGCTTCCACATGCGCATTGTGATTCGCATACTTGGAAAAGGTTACACTAAGACTTTACTTTCAATGTCATTTGACAAGAAAGACGGCACGAATGCGCATAGCAACAGCTGTTCTTCTCCTCACTGCCGCTCTAAGTTTTGATGTCACCATGGCAAGCGCGCAGGCCCCGGCTCAAACCTGGCATTTTGCGGTTTCCGGCGACTCGCGAAACTGCGGAGATGTTGTTGTTCCGGCGATTGCTGCCAATGCCAACAAGAAGAACGTTTCCTTCTATTGGCACCTTGGAGATTTGCGCCAGACATCGGCGCCTGATGAGGATTTCATCGCCGAAAACGCTCACGAGGGCAAACCAGCGGACCTGGTCGAGTACGAAAAAGACGAGTGGGACGATTTTATTCAGAATCAAATTCAGCCCTGGGGTGACACGGCGTATTACCTCGGTATCGGCAATCACGAAACCACTGCACCGAAAAGCCGGGCCGTGTTTGTCGAAAAGTTTCACGCGTATCTGGATCGACCGGACGTGCGTGAACAACGCCTGAAGGACAACAGCAAGGACAAGGAACCGCACACCTATTACCACTGGATGCGCAACGGCATCGACTTCATCTTTCTGGACAACGCGACTGCGGACCAGTTCGATGCGGTCCAGATGCGATGGATTGCGGATGTGCTCAAGCGGGACCGTGAGGATGCCGCGATTCATACGATTGTTGTCGGGATGCACGAAGCGCTGCCCGAAAGCCTTTCAGCAAATCACAGCATGAATGAGGCTCCTGCGGGCGTGGAAAGCGGGCGCAAGGTTTACGGAATGCTGTTGAAGATGCAGAACGATTCACACAAGATTGTCTATGTGCTGGCCAGCCACTCGCACTATTTTATGGAAGGGACGTTCAATACCGCTTATTGGAGAGAGCACGGGGGAGTGCTGCCGGGATGGATCATCGGAACGGCGGGAGCGCAGCGGTATCCACTGCCGCCCGATGCGAAAGATGCGAAGGCAGCCAAGACCAACGTCTACGGGTACTTGCTGGCGACCGTGAATCCATCGACAGAGCCGGCGGGCACGATCAACTTCAAGTTCGAAGAGATTAAGCAGGGCGATATCCCAGAGGACGTAGAACAGCGCTTCACTAAGGAGACGGTGAACGAATGCTTCGTGGGAAATCGCCGGCTCGCTCCAATCAAATAAAATCGGGTTGGATAAAAATCGCGTTAAATAAAATGGCGCCGAAACTTGCTGGCAAGTCTCGGCGCGGAATTTACAAGCTGCAGTACGTCAGTGTCGCAGATTTCAGGCTGACATCGCCCGGCGCTGCGAGGCGCGGGTTTCGCGAATTGACGATACTCCGCGGCGAACGTTTAACCATCCCTGCTCCTGGAACAGCCTGAACAGGTCATAGGTGTAGGGAATTTCGCCGGTGATGATCTCTTCTCTTCCCTGATCATCGGTAACCGAGAATGCAACTTGTACCGGCTCGTCTGGCGAGTTTTGTTTGGTGAAGTGTACGAGTTTCACGTTGAGCGTTTCTTGCTCCTGGGCTTGCTGCGGCATAAATAGCCCTCCTCGTCTAGATTGTGTGCGTTGATTTTTCGTGCGATAGGCCGATCCTAGGGGAGATCCAGAGCACGCTCAAGGGCGAATCCATAGTGGCGGGAAAAAGTTGTGGATATCGTGTGATGGACAATTAATGAATGTAGGAGAAGCACTTAGCAAGCGGCATTCAGTATTCAGCACTCGAACAAACACGATCTTTCCCGCTACCTTAACCTGCGAAATCTCCCGATTTCAAACGACTGAGTGCTGACTGCTGAGTGCTGAATGCTCACATCAGGCATGGTATACTTCCCTATCCACGCCGTTGAATGCGTAACGGAGGTTTTGTATCGATAAGAGATTTATCCGCACAAACGATCGTATTCGCGCGCGCGAAATTCGCGTGATTGGTGACGAGGGCGAGCAGATTGGCATTATGCCCCCCTTTGAAGCGCTCAAGATGGCCCGCGAAAAGAACCTCGACCTGGTAGAAATTTCCCCCACCGCGCAGCCTCCGGTTTGCCGCATTATGGATTACGGGAAATTCCTGTACCAGCAAGAGAAAAAAGAGCGCGAAGCCAAGAAGCACCAGAAGACGATCACAGTCAAGGAAGTGAAGTTCCGCATCAACGTGGACGATCACGACTACGACACCAAGAAAAACCACGTGCTGCGTTTTCTGGATGAAGGCGACAAAGTCAAAGCGACGATCTTCTTCCGTGGCCGCGAGATGACGCGCACCGGACTGGGACGACAGATTCTGGAGCGCCTGATAAAAGACATAGGCGAGCGCGGGATCGTAGAGTTCCGGCCGCGACAGGAAGGCAACACGCTGCACGCCATCCTGGCGCCGAGCGCGAAAAAGCCGGGAGAGAAAGCAGCTCCGCCTCCGCAGCAACAACCGAGAGCGAGTCAGGCGTAAGAGTTGCGAGGCTTGAGCGCCGAGCTTTGAGCGAGCCGGTGCCCCTGCAGTACGTGATTGGGAAGGGCACGACTTCAGTCGTGCCGATTAGGCTCTCATTAATCTGTCATTCCGAGCGAAGCATAATCATTCGCTTGCGAGTGATTATGCGGAGTCGAGGAACCTGCTTTTCGGTCGAGGACGCTAAAACTCGAATCGCGCGATTGAATGTTGTAGTGAAGCAAAAAGCAGGTTTCTCGACTGCAGAGGATCGTCCGCAGACGGCCGATCCTGCTTCGCTCGAAATGACAGAGATTTAGGTTCTGGCTGAGTAGTGAATGCTAAACTGGAAATAATCATGCCAAAGCTAAAAACACATAAGGGCGCTGCTAAGCGCTTCAAGAAAACCGGGACTGGCAAGATAAAGCGGTCGAAAGCGTTTTTGCGCCACATCCTCACTTCGAAGGAAAAGAAACGTAAGAGCCATCTTGGAACTTCGACGCTGGTGAGCGATGCGGACGCGCCCAAAGTAAGACGAATGATTCCGTACTAGGCCATGAGGAGATTTCTCAGTCGCAGGAATGTTCTTCTAACATTCAGTGCCATTGCGTTGTTGACCATAGCTTGGTTCGAATCAACATCCATGCGCGGAAGATGGATGGCTAGGTTCGATATTGCGCGAGGGCATTACAGCGTCTTAGGCTACGGACTTCCTCCACGCGGCGTTACGGAATACCAGCAGATTTTGCAACAGCGATACGGGATTGAATATAAACAAGTCGCGCTCTGTATCGTCTCCGAGTCTCTGGTTTCCTATGTTGATGCGTATAACGGAGTGAGCGGAGCTGCTATTAAACGAAAGTTTGGACCGGACGTCTTCAAGCAGTCGCGGGACGAAGCAACGAAGAGGTGGCAAGAGAAACATAAGGCTGAATTGCAAGAGGTCAGCCACAGCGAGTGAAGAGGCACATCCTGCCTCCAGCCGCTAATTTAGAAGTTAAAAAGGAGCAAGACAATGCCTCGTGTAAAACGCGGAGCTAAACGCCGCGCGAAACGCAAAAAGATATTAGACCGCGCCAGCGGTTATTTCCTGACAAAATCCAAACTGTACCGGTCGGCGAAAGAGGCCGTAGAACGTGGCCTGAAGTTCGCCTATTCCGGGCGCAAGCAGAAGAAGCGCCAATACCGGTCGCTTTGGATTGTGCGCATCGGCGCGGCCGCCAAGCTGAACGGCATGAGCTACAACCAGTTCATCCATGGATTGAAAACGGCGGGCGTGGAGCTCGATCGAAAGATCCTGGCAGACCTGGCGGTTAACGATGCCGCAGCCTTTAAGAGCCTCGCCGAGCAGGCGAAGGCTTCGCTCGGCGGGGCCCGCGTAAACAGCCTAATTGGCTTTCAGCGAATCAGACATCGTGGAAGAGCGGCGCTTTAGAGCCGCGTTATTGGTGCGTATTGCTCTCGCGCCCTTCAGGGCCCGCAGGGGCTGAAGCCCGCAAATGAATGACTACGCCTTACGCGGCCATAAAATGGCCGCTCTACCACGGTAACGACTGAGGACCGCGTTTGTTCCTGGAAGTTCGGCAATCCCTTATACTTTCTCATTCCGAGGAAAGTGGGATCATTTCCCTGTGAATGTTCACGCGAAAGTCGAGGACTCCGCGCTGGACGGGATAAGCAGATTCGTCACGGCTAAAGCTGTTCGGAATGACATGATGGTCAGGTAAAGTCTGTGGCCTACACAGTTCCCAAATTGAAAGATTTCTCGCCGGCGGCTCTCGACAAGGCCGTCGAGAAGCTTTTGGCTGCGTTAGAGAAGGAATCCACCGCAGTTAAAAGCGAGAGTGAGCGTAAGAATTTTCGCGACCGGTGGCTGGCGCGCAAAGACGGAATACTGACTCAGGTCAACGATCTCTGGCTGAAAGCTGCGCCCAAAGAGGCGAAGCGAGAAGTTGGTCAGCGGGTCAATAAACTCAAGACCGAAGTTGAGCAGAAGGTCGAGGCGGCGCTAGCCAAGACGCCTGCCGCGAGCGCAGCGTCGGGCGTAGATATCTCTCTACCCGGCACTCGCCGTCCCAGCGGCGCCGAGCACCCGATCATCCGCACGCAGAATGAAATCATCGCTGTCTTTCGCAATCTAGGCTACTCTGTCGCCGAGGGCCCGGTCATTGAAACCGATTACTACAATTTTGAGGCTCTGAATTTTCCGCCCAACCATCCGGCGCGTGACACTCAGGACACGCTGTTTCTGGCGAATCAAAGTTCGAAATCTCAGCGCGAGCAGTTGCTGCTGCGAACTCATACCTCTCCGGTGCAGATTCGCACTATGGAGAAGATGAAGCCGCCGCTGCGAATTGTGATCCCCGGCAAGGTCCATCGCAACGACCCGCCGGATGCGAGCCACTCGCCCATGTTTCACCAGGTCGAAGGTCTGGCCGTGGATACGAACATCACGTTCGGCGACTTGAAAGGCACGCTGGATCACGCCATGAAGGCGTTATTCGGCTCGGACGTAAAGACCAGCTTTCGTCCGTCATTCTTCCCTTTCACCGAACCCAGTGCTGAGATGTTCGTCTCCTGCTTCATCTGCGGCGGAAGCGGGAAGCGGGGTGCCGATCCCTGCCGTCCCTGCAAGCAGACGGGATGGATCGAGATTCTCGGCTGCGGCATGGTCGATCCCAGCGTCTTCGAATTTGTAAAACACAATGGCTACGATCCCGAAAAAGTTTCGGGCTTCGCCTTTGGCATGGGCGTAGACCGAATCGCCATGCTGATGTACGGCGTGGATGATCTGCAACTGTTCTTTCAGGGGGATGTGAGATTTTTGGAGCAGTTTGGGTAGGACCGTCGTGCGTCGCACGTCGTACGTCGTCCGCAAGACCGAATAGATGTCGTTCCGAGCCACTTTAGCGTTGAGAATCTGCAGTTCGTTTTCGAAAACAATGAAGCTCTCTACACAATGGATTCGCGACTTCGTTGATTTGCCCGTCGACGACGGCCGTCTGGCGGAGGATCTGACTTCTACCGGCATCGCGGTCGAAGGCGTTTCCGGCGAAGGTCCGAATACCGTTTTCGAAATGGAAATCGGAACCAACCGTCCTGACGCCATGAATCATTACGGCGTCGCGCGGGAGGCTGCGGCGTTTTACGCTGTGCCTCTGAAGCCGATTGAGGTGAAGTTGCCGTCGGCGCGGAGGCATAACCCAAGTGACGCGGCCGGGACCCAGGCGCAAGCTGCTGGGCGCCATGGCATCGAGATAGACATCGAAGACAAGGAAGGCTGCGCTCGATACACTGCGCAAATCATTCGCGGTGTAACCGTTAAGGCATCTTCCGGAAAAATCGCCAGTCGGTTGGCGCAGGTTGACCAGAGGGCCATCAACAACGCTGCGGATGCATCGAACTACACTCTTTGGGAGATCGGACACCCTACACACGCTTTTGATCTTGATTTGCTGGAAGGCGGCAAGATCATGGTTCGCCGCGCGCGCGAAGGCGAAAGGCTTAAGACACTCGACGGGGTTGAGCGCAATCTTTCGCCAGAAGACCTGATTATTGCTGATGCGAATAAGCCGGTAGCGCTCGCCGGAGTCATGGGCGGGTTCGACACCATGATTACGGAGAGAACGAAAAATATTCTCATCGAATCTGCGTGGTTCGATCCGGTAGCGGTCAGGAAAACCGCCAAGCGGCTTGGCATGCACACTGACGCCTCGCACCGCTTCGAACGCGGCGCAGACTATGGCGCGACCCCAATTGCCTGCACGCTGGTGGCCGGCAGGATCATCGAGTCGGGCGGCGGCGAATTGCAAGGCAACTTGATTGATGCGGTTGCACGCGAGATCGATCAGGCGCCCATTGTGCTGCGTGTTTCTCATGTCATGAGAATTCTGGGCGCGCGGCTCGAAACCCATCAGATCGTCGGGATTCTGAATCGCCTGGGGTTTGAACTGATCCCTGAGCCTGCCATTCATCCGGAATTCTCCGTGCGTGTTCCTTCGTGGCGCCTGGACGTGGAACGCGAAATTGATGTGATCGAAGAAATTGCCCGCCTGCACGGATACAACAACTTTTCCAATTCGCTTCCATCATTCTCGGGCGCGGTGGCCGAGAACCCGATAACGAAGAAGCAGAACAAGCTGCGTTCGTCCCTGCTCGCGCTCGGTTACAACGAGGCCGTGTCCTTGAGCTTCATCTCGCATGAAGATGCAGAAACGTTTTCGTCGTCACCCGTGGTCGAGCTTGAGAACCCGTTGAGCGAAGAGGCGTCGCTGATGAGGAGTTCACTGGTTCCGGGGATGATGAATATGCTGGCGCACAACATGAATCGAGGCATCGACGAAGTTCGACTGTTTGAAATGGGAGATGTCTATGAAGCTGAAGGCGCAGGCACACTCGAGCACAGCCGGGTTTGCCTGGCCGCGACTCTGGCTGCATTGAAAAACTGGCTCCCTCAAGGCTGTGTACTCGAGAAGAAGAACTCGTCCGATGTCGATGTTTTTCGTATGTTCAAAGGCGATGTCGAGACTCTGTTGAACGCCTTCCAACACAAGTCTTTGACGATCGATGGCAAAGCTGGCGAGTACTACCGACCGGGGCTTTCCGCGCGAATGCTGATGGACGGCGAAGTTGTCGCGCAACTCGGGCAATTGCATCCGCAGATCGCTGCAGCCCGCAAACTGCGCCAGGATGTCTTCATTGCCGAAATCTTCTCGGATAAGCTCTACAAACGCAGGCTGCGCGACGTTCTTTATCGGCCACTGCCGAAATTCCCGGCGGTCGAACGCGATTTTTCCTTCCTCTTTGATGACGAGGTCACGTTCGACAAAATCGAGACCGCGATCAAATCGCTTCGCTTTCCAGAATTGCATAATTTCGATCCAGTTGAAATTTTCCGAGGCGGATCGGTTCCCGCCGGACACTACTCCATTCTGCTTAGGGCGAAATTCCAGTCGCTGGAGCGCACGTTGCGCGAAGAGGAAGTCGCAGATTGGTCAGCTCAAATTGTGAATGCACTCAAAGGACTGGGCGGAACGCAACGAGCATAGTCCAAGGGCCGTCAGTCTTCCGAGTTTCCAGACTAAAATTGTCGATACCAGCATGTCTGACCGCGTCAAACTGATCGAATGCCCGCGTGACGCCTGGCAAGGATTGCAGGGGCAAATCCCTGCCGACCTGAAGGTCGACTACCTCAAAGCCTTGATCAGCGCGGGTTTTAAGCATATAGATGCGGCGTCGTTTGTGTCTCCCAAGGCGGTGCCGCAGATGGCTGATTCCGAAGCCGTGCTCAAAGAACTTGATCCGCCTGACGACGTCGAGATCATCGGAATCGTGGTCAACGAGAAGGGCACGCAGCGAGCCATCGATACACAGGCGGTGAGCACGCTGGGCTTCCCATATTCCGTCTCGCCGACTTTTCTGCATAATAATCAGCGGCAAACACCCGAAGAATCGCTTGACGAGCTGGAAAAGATCCAAAACAAGGCGGACGATGCCGGATTGGATGTGGTTGTCTATATCTCGATGGCATTCGGCAATCCCTACGGAGACCCCTGGGACGCAGGGGAGATCGTCAATGCGGTGGATGTCCTCGAGTCGAGCGGGATCAAGATCATTTCGCTGGCGGACACAGTTGGGGTGGCGTCGGCCGAACAAATCCGGAGCCTGGTTGCGGCCGTATTGAGCAGATTCGGTTATCTGGAAATCGGAGTGCACCTGCACAGCCGCCCGGAGCAGGCGGGCGAGAAAATTCTAGCGGCTTATGACGCAGGCTGCCGGCGCTTCGATTCTGTTATTGGCGGCCTGGGCGGTTGTCCTTTCGCGCAAGATGCACTGGTTGGCAATATAGCAACTGAGACTCTCATTGAAACCCTGAAGCAGCGCGGGGCCGAGCTTCCCTCACTGAGGTCTCTTGATGTGCTGCTGCGCGCGTCCGCAGAAATAGGTGCGCGTTACGCGGTTTCGCACGTTGACGACTGATCTGCGCGAAGCGGGGCGCGTTCAAGAACACGTCCAACGCGACCACCAGCGATTGCGATGCGAGGCCGATCTAGGCCTACCTGATTTCGTGATGTTCGTGGGCCCAGCGCTCACCCTCGTTGAGTTCTCTGAGGGCTTCATCGATATGTTTCACCGCGGCAGCCCGGTGTCCTCCCCATTCGCCGCCCGCATGTTGCAGTTCATTCCTGGCGTTACGCAGGGCCTGTTTTGCTGACTCCACTTCAGCGGGAACATCGCGCTGCTGGGGTTCGGGAAACATACTAACGGTGGGCACAAGGAGCATGACCGCAAGCAGAAAGGGGGCAGCGATTCTCATGTTTCCTCCGGAGAAAGTGGCGGAGGCAGCTTAGCATACGAGCGAATCCACGTGCCATCACTGCGGCGCGCCGTAATATAAAAATTACAATCTATCGTGCAGGTAGGACCTGGGAGATCAGCGATGCTTCATATACGCGTGGCCACTTCGGCCGATGCCCCGCTGTTAGTCGAGATGATCCGCGAGCTTGCCGAGTACGAGAAAGAACTGGACCAGGTGGATGCGACCGCGGAAGACCTGCTACGGGAAGGTCTCGGCGTAAACCCGCACTTCGAGGCATTGATCGGCGAGTGGGATGGAGCGCCGGTCGCTTATGCGGTTTACTTTTTTACGTTTTCGACCTGGTCAGGGCGGCAAAGCTTGTTCGTTGAAGATTTGTTCGTGCGGGCCGAGTTTCGCCGCAAGGGGATTGGTAAGGCAATGCTTCGGCACATGGCGGCGATTGCGCGTGAGCGCAGATGCTACGGCATGCGTTGGGAGGTGCTCAACTGGAATACTCCCGCGATTGAGTTTTATCGTTCTCTAGGGGCGACGGTGCAAACGGAGTCGTTTCCTGTGCTGCTGGATGGAGAGGCATTTGAGCGTTTTGCGGCCCGCGATCTGTCCTAATCCCCAGCCTGCGCCGCGGCCGGTTGTACATCTTCGACTCGAACCTTGGCGATGCGGTGCCCTTCCATCTCCTCGACCAGGAATTTCTTGCCCCCGTAGTAACAGGAGTCGCCAGCGGCCGGAATCTTTTGCAAGCGGGAGAGCATGAAGCCGGCCAGCGTCTCAAATCCGGCATCACGCGGCAGAACCAGGTCGTATTGAGCCTCAAGGTCGCGCAGCCCCGCGGTCCCCTCCAAAATGAGCGTCTTACTCTCGCCGAATTGCTCGGCTTCAGGAACAGATACATCGAACTCGTCTTCGATCTCTCCGACTAGCTGCTCGAGAATATCCTCGACCGTGATCAGGCCTGCGGTGGAACCGAACTCATCTACGACGATGGCCATATGGCGCTTGCGATCTTTGAATTCCTCTAGCAGTTCGGAAAGCGGCTTGCTCTCGGGCACCACCAGTGCGTCATGCATGATCTGGCTGATCTTCATTTCAGAAACACTTGAGCTCGAAGCCTGCAACGGCCTGGCAGTAAGCCGCAGTCGCAGCCAGCGCATCAGGTCCTTGAAATAAAGCACGCCAATGATGTGCTCGGGCCCACTCTGCGGGTCATACACCGGAATGCGCGAGTGCTGCTCTTCGACGACTCTTTCGAGCGCGTCTTGCAACGTCATACTGCCTGGCAAGGAAAAGATATCGGGCCGTGGAACCATTACTTCGCGAACCGTGATGTTTTCCAGATCGAGCGCGTGATGCACCATCTCTTCCTGGGTGGCGGCAATCTGCCCCAGTTCCCTGCTGGCGGTAACGATCAGTTTGACTTCGTCGGGCGAATGCACCGGTCCCTGGCGCATTTTGCGCAGGCCAAAGGCCCTCAGCACAGACCCCGCCGAGGTGCTCATGATGAAGATGAGGGGCCGGGTGAGCGTGAGCCAGACATCCATGGGCGCGGCAACCGCTAGCGCAACCTGTTCTGCCTTCTGCAGGGCAAGCGATTTGGGAACCAGCTCGCCAAGGATCACGTGCATGAAGGTAATAAGGCCAAAGGCGATAGCAATAGCAATGCCGTGGGCATAGATCACGGCATGAGGGACCCTCTGCAGGAATCGCAATCCCTCAACGAAGTGGGCGACCATGGGTTCGCCAATCCAGCCCAGGGTCAGGCTTACGACCGTCACTCCGAGCTGGACGCCGTTAACGACCTCGTCCAGATTGCGGTGCAGCCGCTGAAGGATGCGTGCACCAATACGGCGGGCCTCAATTAGCTGTTGAATGCGCGTCTCGCGCACAGTAACCAGGGCGAACTCGGCGGCGGCGAAGAAGGCGTTGGCCGCGACCAGGGCAAGAATGAGCAAGACCCGGAGCAGCACAAAAGCGATCATGAAGGGCTAATTTTAACATTTCAAAGGCACTTCGCTGGGCTAGAATGGTTAGTAATCCCTGGAAGTTGCAGCAATCCTTTGCAACGTGTAGACCTTGTGCCACTTTCCCACTCGTTGCCTGCTTCCATTTTTAGCTCTGGCGGGTCTAAGTAGACAGCAACGGAGCTGCAACAGTTATTAGCCCTCAACCGGACGCGGAACTAACTTGCAGGTTCCTGCGTACCAGAGAATGAGCGCGTAAAGCATTCTGCAGGAGGTAGATGTGAACGGCAATGGGAACGGACGTAAGAAGCGTCGCAAACGCATCATCATAGCTTCGGTGGTGGTTGTCATTATCGTCCTTATTGTTGGTGTCGCGGTTGCGTTTTCGCATGGCAGCACCAAAATTGATCCCTCGAAGCTGGCAAAAGTCGAAAAGGGTGATCTTGCCAAGAGCGTCGTAGCCACTGGCAAGGTAGAACCGATCACTAAGGTTGAAGTGAAGTCCAAGGCCAGCGGCATTGTGAAGAAGCTCTTGGTTGAGTATGGCGATCGGGTAAAAAAGGGCCAGTTGCTGGCGCAGTTGGACAAAGTGGAGATCGAGGCGGGAGTCGAACAGTCTCGTGCGGCGCTGTTGGCGGCTGAGGCGAACCTGAACGGCGCGAAAGCGGACTACGAACGCGCCAAAGTGGATGCTGAGAGTCCCGATATCCCTTTACTGAAGCGTGCCTACGACCGGGCGGAGCAGATGGCGAAGGACGGCGTGGTATCGGAATCGGCGCTTGATGACGCAGAAAAGGGTTACAAGATGGCGGTCAACAAGCAGAACGTGGCACGCGCACAGATGATGGTGTTGAAGGCCAAGACCGCACAGTCCGAAGCCGAGGTTGCGCGCGACCAGGCCAGCCTGAAGCAGTTCATCGAACAGCTTAGCTACACCGACATTACTTCACCGATCGATGGCATCGTTCTCTCCCGCGACGTCGAAATGGGAGACGCTGTCAGCTCTATTCTTGTCCTCGGATCCAGCGCGACGCTGGTCATGACACTTGGTGACACCAGCCAGGTTTATGTAAAAGGCAAGGTGGACGAGAGCGACATTGGCCGAGTCTATCTGGGCCAGCCGGCTCGAATCAAAGTGGAATCCTTCAAAGACAAGACCTTCAAAGGCGTGGTCACGAAAATCTCGCCGATGGGCGTGGAAAAGGACAACGTCACCACTTTTGAGGTGCGGGTTTCAATCGATAATCCTGGCGGAGAATTGAAAGCCGAAATGACGGCGAACGCCGAGATCATCCTGGACGAGCACAAGAGCGTGTTGCAGATTCCGGAAGGATCCATTCTCTACGACAAGGACCGGAACGCCTCAGTCGAAGTGCCCGATGCGAAGGGGAAAGAGGGCAAGCGCAAGACTGCCATCAACATTGGGATTTCCAATGGCGCCAAAACTGAAGTGCTTAAAGGTTTGAACGAGGGTGACCAGGTAATTCTGCAATAGGGCCTTGTGACGGCGAATTTGAAGGGGGCAGCTTCAAAGGAGAAGCCATGCGACTTCGGACCAAGCTCCATTCCCAGTGGCTGTTTATTTGCGCGGCGTTGATGGCGGCGAGCTGCAGCCCCGCGTTGGGCGCGGCGGAAGGCAGTTTCGACCGCACTCTGCAGGTCAATGGCGCAGTGAACCTGCAGATTGAGACTGGATCGGGATCGATCAAAGTACGCGCCGGCGGGACGAATGAAGTCCGCGTCACCGGACACATCCGCGCGAGCAATTGGTTTGGATCGGCAGAGGATGCAATCAGGAAACTGGAGAGCAATCCGCCCATCCAGCAAAGTGGTAATGACATTCGCATGGGGCACATTGACGACCCCGAACTCCGGCACAACATCTCAATCAGCTATGAAGTGGTTGCGCCGGCAAACACTCAGCTGCACTCGTCGACCGGATCAGGCAACCAGGACATTACAGGCCTCACAGATTCGGTTGAGGCCGGCACCGGCTCGGGCAACCTAAGAGTCTCAGAGATTGGTTCGGGAGTGCGAGCGCATTCCGGATCAGGAAGCATCGAGATTGATGGTGTAAAAGGCAGCGTTTACGCGCGGGCGGGCAGCGGATCCATTCGTGCCACCAATGTCACCGGCGGCTTTGACGGAGAGACCGGCAGCGGCCAGCTGTCGCTAGAGCAGACGGGACAAGGATCGGTGAGGGCGGAAACCGGATCGGGCGGCCTCGAGCTGCGTAACGTCCACGGATCGTTACAGGCAGATACGGGCAGCGGCAGCATCAAAGCCGATGGAGAAGCCACGGGCGAGTGGCGCCTGCACACGGGATCGGGGAGCGTACAGGTTCGGCTTCCGCAAAATGCGTCCTTCAATCTGAATGCGCGTACCGGGTCGGGATCGATCAATCTCAACCATCCGGTGACGGTCGAAGGCTCAATCGGGCGAAAAGAGATTCACGGCAAAGTGGGAAGCGGCGGAGTGCCGGTCCAGGTTGAGACCGGGTCGGGAAATATTGTGATCGATTAGAGCGTGCCTCAGGCGCCAGCCTTTCGGATCTGGGATCCACGATACAGGCCTCCGGCCTGCGAATTACCTAACCCTGGAGTCGCTGTCTGGCGCCTGATGCACGCTCCTATGACTTCTGTACCTTGACGGGCCATTGTAGACCTATTAGTTTCAAGTCAACCCAAATTTTGCGAGGTTGATTTGCCCCAGCGTCCGATCATCACACTAACCACTGACTTTGGCCTTAACGATCACTTTGTAGGCGCGATCAAAGGCGTGATTCTGGGCATCGCTCGGGATGCAGAAATCGTCGATATTTGCCATACCGTACAGGCATTCGACATTCTGGACGGTGCTCTGGCACTGGCGCATTCTTACTCTTACTATCCCGTAGGCACCGTGCATCTGGTGATTGTCGATCCGGGGGTGGGCAGCGCGCGACGGCCGATTGTGGCCAGCTCCGAGGAATACAACTTTGTGGCTCCCGACAATGGCGTGCTTTCGCTGATGTATGCGCGGGAGGAGCGACTGAGCGTCCGGCACATAACCGCAGACCATTATTTTCTCCAGCCGGTGAGCAATACCTTTCATGGACGCGATATTTTTGCGCCCGTCGCGGCTTACCTGGCGAAGGGTGTGATCCACGAGAAGTTCGGGGAAGAGATAACCGATTTTGTGCGGTTTAATGCACCCAAGCCGAAAGCTGTGGACGGAAACAATTTACGCGGCGTGGTACTGCGAGTAGACCGTTTCGGAAACCTGATTACGAACTTCACTTCTGCGGACCTTCCAACGCTTTTTCAGGAACAACCGGCAGGATTCAAAATCACCATCGGCAAACGCGAAATCTCCAGCCTGCGACAGAACTACACCGATGGCGCTGCCACCGACGTGTTTGCCATACTCGGCAGCATGGGATATCTGGAGATCGCGGCAAATCGAGGCGCGGCAGCCCAGGTACTCGGAGTGGGCAAAGGAGCCGAAGTGCTGATCGCGATAGAAGGCGCTGTGGCCGTCAGCAACGGACAATAAAGCGGCTCTCAGGTTTGCTTCGGCGTTGGCCTAGTGTAGCTCTCCATTTCTCCAGTCCATTTCAAGAAGCGCCATAGGTTGCCGCGTTCGCGCCAGAGAAACTCCCAAAATTCCAGGAAACCGATCTGCTGCATTTTCACGCCGCAGTAAGTCTCAATTCGCCATAGCAGGTAGGGGCTGCGCCACGGAGCGAGTCGGTGGCCGCGGGTGGCGTTCCACATGAATCGGAGCATTGAGGTCATATCCGAATAATAACCACAAAGGACACGAAGGTACACGAAGGAAAGTCTTGAGCCGGATGCAGTGGAGTGATTATTGCCGACGACCAACGACAGACGACCAACGACTATAGTTCGTACTTCTTCATCAGGTGGCGGAATGAGCGATAAGAGATCTTCAATACATCCGCTGCTCGCGTCTGGACGCCATTCGACTGGTGCAGCGCAGATTTCAACAATGAGCGCTCGATATCAGCGACGTATTTTTCCATATCCATGCCATCGGGCAATGCTGCGGTACCAGAGACAGAGATAATGCCAATGCCGGTGTCGGCACCCGCGCCGGCGGCGGCAGCTCGTACACGCGCGCGCTCGACTGGAAGCTCGATGCTGAGATCTTCCCCGGTCTCGAGGGCCACGGCACGCTCAATTGCGTTCTCCAGCTGGCGCACATTGCCCGGCCAGTCATAACTTGCAAGCGAGGCGAGCGACTCAGGGTTCACGTGGGCAATGCTCTTGCCGGCGCCGGGCGCGTATTTTTTGACGAAATGGTTTACCAATAATGGCAGGTCCTCGCGGCGGTCGCGCAATGGCGGGACGGTGATAGGAATGACGCTCAAGCGGTAGTAAAGATCTTCACGGAATGTGCTTTCCGCTACCTGACGTTCAAGATCGCGGTTGGTGGCGGCAATCACACGCACATCGATCGCGATTTCGTCGGTCCCGCCAACCGGACGCACGCAGCGCTCCTGCAGAACGCGCAACAGCTTTACCTGCATGGTCAGGTTCATTTCACCGATTTCATCGAGAAAAATGGTACCGCCATTCGCCACTTCGAAAAGGCCCCGCTTGTTCTGGGTGGCCCCGGTGAACGCTCCTTTTACGTATCCGAACAATTCGCTTTCGAGCAGCGTCTCGGGAAACGCCCCGCAGTTGATGGAGACGAACGGATCTGTCGCCCGGGGAGAGCAAGTGTGCACTGCGCGCGCAACCAATTCTTTTCCGGTCCCGCTTTCGCCGTAGATCAGGACTGTGCTCTGGGTGGAAGCGACGGTGCGGATGGTGTGCTTCAGCTTTTCCATCGCGGCGCTGACGCCGATAATATTGTCGAGCGAGTTGCGAGTAGCGGCGTCGCGTTTGAAGGCAAAGTTCTGGCGGCTGAGAGCGACTTTTTCAAGCGCACGGCGTATAGCAAGCTTGATTTCGTCCACCATGCCGGGTGACTTGCGGATGTAGTCGGTGGCGCCGCCCGCCTTCACCGCCTCTACCGCGGCTTCGTAATCATCGACAGCGGTGATCAGAATGACAGCTGACTCGGGCGAAACCTTGTGGGCGTGGCGGAGCACTTCTATGCCGTCAATATTCGGCATCTTGATGTCGGTGATGACTACATCAAAGAGCGCGGAGTCCAGCTTCTTCTTTCCGGCTTCGCCGGAATTGACGGTCTCGACCTTGTAACCCTCGCGACGCAGGGAGATATCGAGCATTTCACAGATGGAGCGCTCGTCGTCGCAGATGAGAAGGTTAGGCATGCGCGCCCTTTCCCATCAACTGCGGCACTGGTTCTGCCTGCGGGGGCTTGGGCGCTTCAACGCCCTGAGTCGTCTCGGCAACTGCGCCCTCTTCCGCGGCCCTGCGCAACCGCAACACGAAAGTGCAGCCTTGTCCCAGGTTCGATCTCACCCAAACTTTGCCTTCGTGGGCCTGCACAATCTGATACACAATCGCCAATCCGAGGCCGGTGCCACCTTCGAATTGCGATTGGAAAGGTTCGAAGACTTTTTCCACCATCTGCGGACTCATGCCCGGCCCGGTGTCGGCGAAAGTGATCTGCCAGTCGCCCCCCAGTTCCTCAACCCCCACGGTCAGGGTGCCACCGGTCTTCATGGCGCGGACCGCGTTCTCACAGAAATTCCAGAAAACCTGTTTCATCCGGTCCCCATCAGCCACCACAAATGCCTTCTCGGCCGCATATCGGCGTTCGATGGTAATTCCCGTTTCCTGCGCTTCCAGACGATGGCCGAGCAGGGTCAGCGTGTCCTCCAAAAGAGGGACCAGGTCAACATTGGCAAATTCATACTTCTTGTTGCGCGAGTACGCGAGGAAATCTGTAATGATGCCGTTCAGTCGTTCCGACTCCCGAGTGACGATCTGCAGCAGCCGCCGGTGTTCATCTTTCAAATCGACCATTTCCGAGAGCAGACTAGCCGAGCCGGCGATCGAAGTCAGGGGATTACGAATTTCGTGGGCGATGGCAGCCGACAACCTTCCCACTGCCGCTAGCCGGTCCTGCATTCGGACTTCGCGTTCCAGGCGCCGAATCTGGGTTAGATCGTCCAGCGTGTATACGTGCCCGACCACGCCCCGTTCCGGGACCATCAACTCAGAAACGAGAATACGAAACCGCTTGCGGAAATTATTTGGGGCAACAAACCGGACTTCGCTGTGCGCAATCGTGGAGCCGGGCTGTGGTACTTCATCCTCGAAGAGTGATGCGACCGACTCCCCCAGCAACTCAGCTTCGCTGCGCTCCAACAGCTTTTCTGCCGAAGCATTCACCAGGGTGATACGGCCGTCGAGCGAGGTTGTAATCAAGCCGTTGCTGGTTGATCGAATGATGTTTTCGTGAAGCGCCTGCAGGTTTTCCAGTACACCTCGGGTGCGTTGCAGCCGAGTGTCCGCCTGGCGAAGCTTGGTGGCCAGCAGGCCAGCCAGATAGGCGATCGCGCCATAGCCGATCAAGTTGACAATGATGATCGCCTGTAGGGTGCGCAATCCGGGATGGGTTGTCGAGTACGACGGTATAACCTGGAAGTAGCATAGTTCCAGCACTCCGCCGTAAAAAATGAAAGCGATGGCAGCGGTAAAGTAGGCCCAGCGACGCGACAGCAAAACGCTGGCAACAATAATCACCAGCGGGTAGAGGAAATTGAGTGAGCTGTCCGCTCCACCGGTGACATATATCAACAAGCTGACCAGCAGCAGGTCGGTGGCAACCTGCAGCGCGGATTGCACGCGAAGCTCACGCCAGAACTTCAGCAGGGCAAGATGAAAAATGGAGATGGTATACGCCAGCAGAACGGCGTCAATGAACAGCCGCATGGGGAACGCGACCGGGGTGAACTGAGCCAGGGCAAGCTCAATTCCCAGCAGCAAGGTGACGATCAGTATCCGTACTTTCGCCAGCCACGCCAGCCAGAGCCGGGCCTCAGACGCTGATGTCATTGCCGATCGCATATTTGCACGTTGCAAGGTTTCGAACTTTCAAGGGTTTCAAAGTTTCGCGAGCCTACATTCGCTTTGCGAAACCTTGAAACCTTCTCTCTTTGAAACCTGCTTCTGTTAGCCCGCGAGCTTGGCGATCATCGAGAACAGCGGCATGTACAGTGAAATCACGATTCCACCGATCATGACGCCCAGCAGGCCGATAATTACCGGCTCCAGCATCGCCAACATATCTTTAGTCGCACTGTCGACCTCGTCCTCGTAGAAGTCGGCGATCTTTTGCAGCATCGAGTCCATGGCGCCTGTGGCCTCACCCACTCCGATCATTTGTGTGACCATATTGGGGAAGACCCCGCATTCGCGCAGAGGGTCAACGATGGTTCGCCCTTCCTCGATGGCTTTGCGGACCTTCAACAAAGCCTCTTCCAGGACGGCATTGCCTGATGTTCTTGCGGTGATGCTCAGGCCTTCGAGGATGGGCACGCCCGAAGTAATTAGTGTGCCCAGAGTCCGAGTGAAGCGTGCAACCGCGATTTTCCGCAGCAGGACTCCGATGATCGGCATTTTCAGCATGCCGTAGTCCATCCAGTACCTTCCGCGAGGATCCTTGCGGACGTACTTGAGCCCGACCACTAGACCGACCATGCCCAGGATGACAAACCACCAGAACTGGCCGACGAAGGCGCTCAGGCCCATGACGATCCGCGTGGATAGAGGCAAAGTGACACCAAGGCCGGCAAACAAGTTCGCGAAAATAGGCACAACCCACTTGAGCAGCGCGCCCACAATCAGGAAGGCCATGGACACGACCGCGACCGGGTAGATCAGGGCCGATTTGACCGCAGAACGGAGCTTGACAGCCTTTTCAACATACTGAGCCAGGCGCTGCAGAATAATGTCGAGAATACCGCCAGTCTCGCCCGCTTCGATCATGTTGGTGGTCAAATCATCGAATATTTTTGGGTATTGCCGCATGGCATTGGCGAGGGTCGCACCGCCTTCTACGGTGGTGCGGACTCCGGTCAGGGTCTTCTGGAAAGCGGTGTTCTCCTGGTTCGCCGCCAGAATCTCGAGACACTGCACCAGGGGAAGTCCGGCGTCGATCATGACCGAGAACTGGCGAAAGAAGATCGCGATGTCCTTGGTCTTGACCTTCGACGAGCCGAACAGCGGAAGGGCAAACTCCTTCCCCTTCTCGCGGATGGTGGGCGCCCCGATCTGTTCGCGGCGTAGCTGTATCGCGAGCACTTGCTTATTCGCCGCCGTCCGCTCCCCGCTGACTTTCTCTCCGGCTGCGTTCTTTCCTGAAAATGTATAGACAGGCATGTTTTCCCTCGCTTTATTTCTCTACCGTTTGACTCTGGTGCAATCTCTTCATCAATGTTTTCCCGTGGCTGTGCCTCGGGCGACCGCTCCTGCGCTGGTATGGCGCCCCGCCAGGCTTGCGCCACGATTGATCATTTCCTGCAATTCATCCTGGTTGCTGGACCGCGCCATGGCGACTTCCATGGTGATCTGTTTCTGGAAGTACAAGGTGGCCAGCGCCTGGTTGAAGGTCTGCATTCCGAATTTGTCCTGTCCGGACTGCATGGCCGAATAAATCTGGTGAATTTTGTCTTCGCGGATCAGGTTGCGCACGGCGGCGTTGGGAATAAGAATTTCCATCGCCATGGCCCGGCCTTTGCCGCTGGAAGTGGGCAGCAGGCTCTGGCACATGATGCCTTCGAGCACCAGCGAGAGCTGGGCGCGAATCTGCGACTGCTGGTGCGCGGGAAATACGTCGATCACACGGTTGATGGTGGAAGACGCCGAGTTTGTGTGCAAGGTGCCGAACGTGAGGTGTCCGGTTTCCGCGATGCGAAGCGCGGATTCAATGGTTTCCAAATCTCGCATTTCGCCGATCAGCACCACATCCGGGTCTTCACGAAGGGCGGCGCGCAGCGCGTCGGTAAAGCTCTTGGTATCGGCATGCAGCTCGCGCTGGTTGACCACACAGTTCTTGTTCATGTGGACGAATTCGATCGGGTCTTCAATGGTCAGAATGTGATCGTGCCGCTCGGAGTTGATCTTGTCGATCATCGAAGCGAGCGTGGTGGATTTGCCCGAACCGGTCGGACCGGTCACCAACACCAGGCCACGCGGCTTCTCGCAGAGTTTCGCCACGACTGGAGGCAGACCGAGCTGGTTAAATGACTTGATCTCGAAGGGAATGACGCGGAACACCGCCGAAGTCGCGCCCCGCTGATTGAATACGTTGGCGCGGAAGCGGGCCAGGCCTTTCAATCCAAAAGAGAAATCCAGCTCCAGGTGCTCTTCAAAGCGGTGCTTCTGCGAATCAGTCATGACACTGTAGGCCAGCTGCTTGGTTTCTGCCGGCGTCATTTGGGGCAAGTCGAGTGGCACCAGGTGGCCGTGCACGCGGATTTGTGGCGGCGAGTTGGTGGTGATGTGCAAATCGCTGCCACTCATCTCCAACATCCGTTTCAGTAGATCACTTAGCGAAAGAGACATATTCGGTTTCCTTATCCTTAAGCCGTCGATCGTCGGCTCTCAGTCGTCGGCCAGCCCGAGCATCTAGCACCCGGTATTCCAGGCCAACGACCGAAGACCGAAGGCCAACGACATCTTGTTACTCGTTAGTGGATCGTCTCGCGTGCAACCTCTTCCAAAGTCGTCATTCCGGCGGCAACTTTAATCAAACCGCTCCGCCTCAGCGTGATCATTCCTCGTTCAATTGCCTTCTTCTTCATTTCGACCGCTGATGCGCCCACCAGAACCAGTTCCCTGATCTCGTCGTCCACTTCCATGACTTCGTATAAGCCGCAGCGGCCCTTATAGCCGGTGTTGTTACAGGTGCCGCAGCCCTTTCCTTTATGGATCTTTACCGTTTTCGCCTCTTCCGGGGTGTAGCCTTCTTCAATCAATGTCTGCACCGGGACTTCAACTTCAGCGGTGCAGTCTTTGCAGATTCTGCGGACAAGGCGCTGCGCACAGATCAAGTGCACGGAAGTCGCAACCAGGAACGGTTCAATACCCATGTTCATCAAGCGCGTAATGGTCTCAGGCGCGCCATTGGTATGCAGAGTTGAAAGCACCAAGTGTCCGGTCAGCGCGGCTTTGATCGCGATTTCAGCGGTTTCAAAGTCGCGGATTTCACCAACCAGAATTATGTTGGGATCTTGCCGCAAGAATGCGCGCAGCGCGGCCGCAAAGTTGAGGCCGATCTGCTCTTTCATCTGCACCTGATTGACGCCGCCGAGCTGAAACTCAACCGGATCTTCGGCAGTCATGATGTTGGTATCAGGAGTGTTCAAGCGCGCAATCGAGGAGTAGAGGGTGTTGGTCTTTCCTGAACCCGTGGGTCCTGTGACCAGCACCATTCCGTAAGGCTTCAAAATGGCTTTTTCGAACTTGACCAGCGATTCTTGTTCGAAACCAAGTTTGGTCATATCCAGCCGCAAGTTTTCTTTGTCGAGCAACCGGAGCACGATTTTTTCGCCCCACAGTGTGGGCAGCGTGCTCACGCGGAAATCAAGTTGCTTTTTCTTGCCGTTGATGTTCATCTTCAGCATGATGCGGCCGTCTTGCGGCAGCCGCTTCTCGCTGATATCCAGCTTGGCCATGATTTTCAGACGGGAGGTGATGGCATCCTTCAACTTTAAGGGAGGCGACATAATCGCCTGCAACACGCCATCAATACGGAATCGCACGCGAAATTCTTTTTCGTACGGCTCCATATGGATGTCACTGGCGCCACGCTTCACCGCATCTGTGAGCACCAGGTTCACGAGCTTTACGATCGGGGCTTCATCGGCGGCCTTTTCGAGGTCCGCGAGATCCATCTCTGCCTGGTCGGCTTGCAGTTCGATGTCGGCATCTTCCATGTCCGAGATCGACTGCATCACCTGATCGAGATCGTCTTCCTTGCTGGTACCGTAAGCTTTCTCGATGCCATCGAGAATTGAGCTCTCTGCCGCGACCACCGGCTCGATATTGAAGCCGGTCATGAACTTGATATCGTCCATGGCAAAGACATTGGTTGGATCGACCATGGCGATGGTGAGCGATGCGCCCACGCGGCTCAGCGGCAAAATCTGATAACGCTTCGCGGTCTCGTAGGGAATGAGCTTGACTACAGAGGGATCAATTTCGAAATAGGAAAGATTAATTGCCGGAACGCCATACTGGCGCGAAAGAAAATTAGTGACATCCTCATCGGTGAGGAAGTTGAGCTTGACGAGTGCGCTGCCCAGGCGACAACTGGTTTCGCGTTGAACTTTGCTCGCCTGCTGCAACTGCTCCGGGGTGATGATCTTCTCTTTGACGAGAAGGTCTCCCAGCCGCTGAGACATCTTCAGGACTCCAGTCTGCTGAAAACTTGGGTTCCGGGACATACACCCGGCGCGGAAGTGCGGCTCGTCAGGGGGGATAATGAGCCACAACTCCGATGACATAAATTGTCACCTTGATTGAGTAACAGCAAAAGTAACCTTAGTACCTGTACTTGCACTCCACTGCGTCGAATCCAGCTTCTGAGGCGTCGGAACGGGCCATTCGACGCACAAACACTCGCGGCTGGGCAATTCGAGGCCATGTACTTTGGGTACACTGAATTCGGCCCAAAACGGAACGGTATGAGCCAAACGTCTCCCGAAGAGAAAATCGTCGCGATGTATTCCGCGCTTTTCCGGCTCTGGGGAAACCAGCACTGGTGGCCTGCGCAAAGCCGCTTTGAAGTAATTGTGGGCGCATATCTCACGCAAAATACAAGCTGGTCCAACGTGGAAATTGCAATGAGTAAGTTGCGCTCGGCGAAGGTGCTGAGCGTCTACGGGATCAGAAGCCTTTCGATTCGCAAGCTGGAAAAACTAATTCGATCGTCAGGGTACTTTCGCCAGAAGGCAGGCAGGTTGAAACGCTTCGTCGAATTCCTGGATAGAAATTACGGCGGCTCGTTGACAAAGATGTTCGCGCAACCCACTGCTGAGTTACGAGAGCAGTTGCTGGCGCTGATCGGCGTCGGCCCGGAGACTGCAGATTCAATTCTGCTGTACGCAGGGCAACACCCAGTGTTCGTCGTGGATGCGTACACCAGAAGAATTGTTGCCCGGCATGAGATCGCGCCTGAGAAGGCGGGCTATGAAGAACTGCGGCAACTGTTTGAGCGAAGCCTGGCCGGGGCGGGAGAGGTCGAAAGTCAATGGCCAGTCATCGCGGGAGGTGCGTCTCACAAACCTTCACGCATGAGTGCCAGAACTCGAACACCGTTGGCCCAGGTATTTAACGAGATGCATGGATTGATCGTTGGCGTCGGAAAGAATTATTGCCTCAAGAGCAAGCCGAAGTGCGATGAGTGCCCGCTGAAGCACCTGCTGCCCTAATCACGCGAATGCGAACTCGCGTCACAAGTGGCTCAAACCTGAAGGCCACTTGGTAATTAGGCAATATAATAGTTTGTCAGCAGCACCGGCTCACTTGTAGTCGGCGGAGCTGCGTTTTTGCAATGGCTTCGAGCAGCTCAAAACCGCCCACCAAGAGCGTACAAAGCCGAAAAAAACTCATCATTGTGCTCGCAATTTTGAGCGTGGTGCTGTTTGGATTGACTCTCGCGCAATCCTCATTTGACCTGCCTTTTATTAACCCTTCCACCAACCAGCAAATTGTTTTTCTTGGTGCGCTTTCGATGATCGTCTTCTTTCTGTTCGTTGCGCTGACTTTTGTGCTGGTGCGCAACCTGATCAAGGTTTTTGCCGAACGGCGCCTTGGAGTTTTAGGGTCGAAATTCCGCACCCGGCTGGTGGTGGGAAGCCTGCTGCTTTCATTCATTCCCGTGATCGTGATGTTCTGGTTCGCCTACGGACTCATGAACCGCTCGATTGATAAGTGGTTCTCGACTCCGGTGGAGGAAGTCCGGGAAGATACGCAAATCATGGTGACGCTACTATCGAAATACGCGGCTGCAAACGCGCATGCGGAGGCGGAGTCAATCGCGTCGTCTCCCGAAGTGCAGCGCGGGTTTGAAGGGCATGGGTTTTCCGGCGTGCTGAACGAATTCCGCCGGCACCAGACGACTCTGCAGGGCGGCTTTGCCGTTGCCATCGAGTCGGGTAATGCGGAGGCGAGCCTCGGGGCTCCGGCGGCGTGGCCTTTGCTGAAGCCGAACGTTCCCGTGGGCCCGGTCGGTCCAGATCGGCCTCAACGCATGTCGTGGGGCGGAGTTGATTATGTCCTTGGCACCGCGCCGGTTGGCGAGCATGGAGAAATCCTGATCGCGATGCCTCTGCCCAAGAACTTTACCGATGCGCAACAGCATCTCGAACTTAGCCAGCAACGATACCTGGGCCTGGCACGCGAACGGCGACTGGTGCGCAGGACGTACATGACTTTTCTCTGGCTACTTACGGGGATGGTGCTCTTCGCCACCATGTGGCTTGCGCTGTTTCTCTCTCGCCTGGTGACACGTCCCGTGGTTGCGCTAGCGGAAGCCACACAGGAAATTTCGCGCGGGAACCTTGACTACCGCGTCGCCGTTCCCGCAGCCGATGAACTAGGCGATCTGGTGCGTTCGTTCAACCAGATGGCGGACGAGCTCCAGACCAGCCGCCAACAGATTGATGCCTCTAGTAAGGAGATCAGCGCGGCCAATGCTGAATTGGATCAGCGTCGCCGCCACATGGAGACGATTCTCGAAAGCATACCCACCGGCGTGCTTTCCCTGGATGCAGGTCTGCACGTGACACACGTGAATCAGGCATTGTTGCGTCTTTTGAAGCCGTCCCATGAACCTGCACATCTCACCGCAACCTTAATCGGGGCTTGCTTAGCTGATTTGTTCCCGCCGGAAGTGTTAGAGGACCTCGATCCTCTGCTGCGGCGCGCCGACCGCATGGGAACGACTACCACCCAGATGGAATTTTCAGTACAGGGCTCGCGTTTGAACGTTGCGGTTACGGTTGCGATGCTGCAACACAAGACCCAGCCGGTCGGCTGCGTGGTGGTGTTCGAAGACCTCTCCGATGTATTGCATGCGCAAAAGCAAGCCGCGTGGCGTGAAGTTGCGCGTCGCGTGGCGCACGAGATCAAGAATCCGCTCACGCCGATTGCGCTTTCAGCCGAGCGAATCCTGCGCCACCTCGGCCGGGACAAGCAGCTCGATTCAACTTCGGTCGAGGTGGTGCGGACCTGTGCTCAAACCATCGAGACGGCCGTCGAAACGGTCCGCTCCCTGGTAAATGAATTCTCGACATTGGCCCGCTTCCCCGCCCCGCAGCCTATGCCGGCGGATATCAATGCCATTGCTACCAACGCGCTGTCAATGTTCAACGGACGCCTTGACGGGATCGGCGTGCGGACGGCTTTGTCCAATAATCTGCCGAAGGTTATGGCCGACTCCGAAGCCATGAAGCGTGCGATCGCGAACCTGGTGGATAACGCGGCTGAAGCTGTACAGAGGTCAATGGTGAAGGAAATTGAGATTGCCACGGCCCTGGTAGCAAGTGGTGACGCGGTTGAGATCAGCGTTGCCGACAGCGGACAGGGAGTCACGCAGGAGGTGAAGGAGCGTTTGTTCCTGCCATACTTCTCCACAAAGAAGCGAGGCACTGGCCTGGGGCTTGCGATTGTCAGCCGGATTGTCGAAGACCATCACGGCTCGATTCGGGTTGAAGAAAACCATCCTGTGGGCGCGCGGTTCGTGATCGAATTGCCTTTGGCCACAAGTTCGGCGGCCGCACCGGCGCGCATCTCCTATGCTTAACGTGCTCATTGTGGATGATGAATCTGCGATTCGTGAATCGCTGCAGGGCATCCTTGAAGAGGAAGGATATAAAACGTCTGCGGCGGCAAGCGGCGAAGCTTGCCTGGAGCTCCTGAAGAAAAAATCTTTTGACATAATCCTGCTGGACATCTGGTTACCAGGGATGGACGGACTGGAAACACTCGAAAGGGTCCGGGAGCTGGAGAATGCCCCTGAAGTCATCATAATTTCCGGCCACGGCACCATTGAAACCGCGGTACGCGCGACTAAGCTCGGGGCCTTCGATTTCCTGGAGAAGCCGCTCTCTCTCGAAAAAACTCTGATTCTGATCAAGCACGCTGTTGAAGCCAAGAAACTCCGGCAGGAGAACCGTGACCTGAAAAAGCAGCTGGCGCAAAAGACGGTGATAGTCGGGAACAGCATTCCTTTGAAGGCGCTGCGCCAGCAAATTCAACTCATGGCACCCACCAACGGGCGGGTTTTGATCTTTGGTGAGTCAGGAACCGGCAAGGAACTTGTGGCGCGAGCCATTCACGCCCAAAGTCCGCGCAAGGACGAGATGTTCGTGGAGCTTAACTGTGCGGCCATACCTGAAGATTTAATTGAGAGCGAGCTCTTTGGTCACCTTCGAGGCTCCTTCCCGGGCGCCACCGTGGATAAAGAGGGAAAGTTCCTGAAGGCCCATGGCGGCACGCTGTTCCTGGACGAAGTTGGCGATATGAGCCTGAAGACTCAGTCCAAAGTGCTGCGCACTCTGGAACAGCAAAGTTTCACGCCGGTAGGTGGCGACGAAATGGTGACGGTGGATGCACGTGTGATTGCCTCGACAAACAAGGACCTGGAAGAAGAAATCTCTGCCGGAAACTTTCGTGAAGACCTCTTTTATCGCCTCAACGTGATTCCCTTTTCGGTTCCGCCATTGCGCGAACGAAAGGAAGACGTTCCTTTGCTTGCGCGCCATTTCCTTAACGAGCTTTCAAGTCAATACGGGAGCAAGCCGAGGGAGATCACGGATGATGCGATTGACGCGTTGATGCGTTATTCCTGGCCGGGCAACGTGCGCGAACTGCGGAACGTAATCGAGCGGATCGTCATCATGAACCCTACTACCGGCCGTTTTGACCGCAAACATTTGCCTCCGCTGGTCTATCGAGATGGTAGCAGCCGCCGCGGCGAGTTCCTTACACTACACCAGGCGCGCGCCGCCTATGAACGCGATTACATCCTGAAAAAGCTCGATGACAATCATGGCAACATCAGCCGCACTGCCGAAGTGCTCGGTCTGGAGCGGAGCCACTTATATCGAAAAATGAAGACGTTGGGAATTGCGGTTAAGGAGTAGAGCTTCAAGCAGCCATTTCGAACCTGACCGTCGGTAACCTAACCGTCCCTAGTGATCAACCCAATAATTATTAATCCTAGTTGCGGGTTTGAGGTGCGACCAGATTTTGCAGCTGCCAACGCCAATCCAGCTCCTCAACGAAGGCATGCGATTCACGCCAATTGGGACGCACCTTCACAAACAGCTCAAGAAAAACTTTGGTCCCCAACATGCGCTCAATCTCCTGCCGGGCAGCGGTACCGATTTTCTTGAGCATCTGCCCCTGTCGTCCGATGAGAATTCCTTTTTGCCCTTCGCGGTCGCACACGATGGCCGCGGCAATACGCGAGAGTTTCTTGCCTTCTTCAAATTGCTCGATAATGACTGTGACCGAGTGAGGAACTTCTTCGCTGGTTAAGACCAGAACCTGCTCGCGAATCAGTTCGGCTGCCATGAATCGCACCGGCTGATCGGTAATCTGATCTTCGGGGAAATAAGGGGGACCGCTCGGCAAGGTTGAAACGATCTTTTCTATCAGCAGATCGAGGCCTTCCCGTTTCTTCGCAGAGATCGGAATAACCTCCTGGAACTCATGCAATTTAGAAAAGTTCTCGATCAGCGGGAGCAACTTCCCTTTGTCACCTCGCAAAAGATCGACCTTGTTAAGCAGCAAAAACGCCGGCGTTTTTGTTCGCTTCACAAGATTGAACAAAAACATGCCTTCGGCATCCATTTTCTTAGACGCATCTACAATGACCAAAACCAGGTCGCATCCATGTAGCGCGTCACGAACTTCGGACATCATCTTGCGACCAAGAGAACTATCGGCACGATGCACGCCGGGTGTGTCTATCAAAATCAGCTGCGCCCCCGGAGCGCGCTTTTTTTGCGGGACGTTAATTACACCGAGCACGCGATTGCGCGTGGTCTGGGGCTTGGGACTGACGATGGCGAGTTTTTCACCCGCGAGCGCATTCAGAAGCGTAGATTTCCCCGCATTCGGACGTCCCAGGATGCACACGAAGCCGGAGTGAAAGGCCATAGACTAGATGAGCTTCATCTGGTTGGACTGATTCAGCGAGACTCGCACACGTTCCACGCGACGGTTGCTCGATTGCAAGACTTCCAGACGAAGTCCATCTTCTTCAATCACTTCGCCTTTTTGCGGAATGCGTCCCGCGAGTTCACTTACCAATCCCGCGACTGTAGCTGCGCCTCTACGTTCCGGGCGCACACCCAGCAATTCTTCCAGCCGGTCGACGTCCATATTTCCGGGCACGAGATAGGAATGTTCATTTTCGCGGATGACTTGGGCAATTTCATGTTCATCGCTTATTTCGCCGACAATTTCTTCGACAAGATCTTCAATGGTTACCAGTCCTGCGACTCCACCGTATTCGTCAATCACAATCGCCATCCGTACTTTGTTCTTCTGCAGCTCACGCAGCAGATCGCTGGCAAGTTTGGTCTCGGGAACAAAGTACACATCCCTTCGCATCAAGGAACCGACGCTTCGATGCTGAGCATCCGAGTCCGTAACTTGCATCACGTCTTTGGCGTAAACCACCCCGACAATGCTATCGATGTTGCCCTCGAAGACCGGCACCCGCGAGAACGGCCGCGAGCGCAGCAACTCGATAAATTTCTCAATACTGGTATCGGCGGCGACGGTCACCATCTCGGGTCGCGGCTTCATGGCGTCACGAACAGTCTTCTCGCTGAACTGCACCACGGATTGAATCAGGTCGCGATTGCTCTCGTCGAGAATGCCCTCTTCCTGCCCAGCTTCGATCAGTGCGTCCACCGCCTCGGCTTGTGTCTCTGGTTCCGGATCAGAATGCTCGCGGGTCAGAGAGGTGACCGATTGCAGAAAACCCAGCACCAGCGTCACGGGTAGAACCAGGTAAATCATTGCTCGCAACAAGGGGCTCCATCGGGCCAGCCACTTCCCCGCAGTGCGTGAAAAGAAAACGTATGGCAAAAAGCGATTGAATACGATGACGATCAGGAGAAGTCCGAGAGCGGCTTCCAGAACTTCATCCACGTTCCAGTCGCCATCGCGGAATACGCTAAAGCCCACAACCATGGCCACGGCCGCCATGAGCAACTGCGTCAGTACAGCCATGGATAAAGCAGCTCGCGAGCGCCCAACCTTCAGCCTGGGCTCGACCTGCTGCTCGAAGTTGTCTATGTTCTCCTGGAATTCGCGGGACAGAAACTTCCCAATTTCGGCATACACGCGTTCGACGTAAGAGGACAATGTCAGCAGCGCCAGCAGCACCACAAGCGCCAATGCTATCGCGACGTTCATACCCGGGATCGTTCCAGCGGCCCACTTCTACTCTGGCGCTTACCGGATGCGCGCTCGATAAGAGCCGCCGGTAGCCCAAGCGTCTTTCGAAGCGCCAACTCTATCTGTGCCATTTCACCTCGGTCGCTTTCATGATCATACCCCGCCAGGTGAAGAATCCCATGCAGAGTCAGGATCCGAATCTCGTCGGAGACCGAGTGTCTCATGAGACGGGCGTTACGCGCGGCAATGTCGAGCGAAATGGCGATGTCCCCGGCAAAGCCTTTGGTAAACGCCGGCGCAGGAAATGACAGCACGTCGGTGGCATGATTTTTCCCCAGGAAATGCGAGTTCAGTGCACGCATCTCGCGGCTCCCGGTAATCAGGACCGTAACCGCGGCTTCAATACCTACGGCGCGGCAGGCACGGCCTGCAAACCGCTCCAGCGCCCGCTCGCTGAGGCCCGGCACACGCCGTTTCAAGATGATCGTCAGTGGCATCGCTTCAATAAAAATGGAGGGTCGCCGATAGCCGCCCTCCATTGAATTGCCGTTCTATTCTTCGATTTCTTCGCGTGTGTCGGAGCTTTCTTGCCGAGCTAATGCCGCGCCGTTTCCAGAAGCTGCGCCTTTCGCCTCCAGCAACTCCAACTGATCTTCCGCAAGTTTCGTCTTGTGCTCGTCATAGGCGCGGATAATACGTTGCACCAGATGATGGCGCACAACATCACCCTCGTCGAAATACACAAAGCTCAGGCCCTGTACGTTCTTCAAAACGTCGACGGCTTCCAGCAGTCCACTGCGGCGCGCACTGGGCAAATCAATCTGGGTGACGTCCCCGGTGATGACAGCCTTTGAATTAAAACCGAGGCGGGTGACGAACATCTTCATCTGCTCGGAGGTGGTGTTCTGCGCCTCGTCGAGGATGACAAACGAATCGTTGAGCGTTCGTCCACGCATGAAAGCAATCGGCGCAATCTCGATGACATTCTTCTCGAGATAACGGTCAACCCGCTCCGGATCCAGCATGTCATATAGAGCGTCGTAGAGCGGGCGCAGGTAGGGATCGATTTTCTCCTGTAAGGTGCCCGGCAAAAAGCCAAGCCGCTCGCCGGCTTCGACCGCGGGCCGGGCCAGAATGATGCGGTTCACCCGCTTCGAAACCAACGCGGAAATGGCCATCGCAACGGCCAGATACGTCTTGCCGGTCCCGGCTGGGCCAATGCCGAAGACCATGTCGGTGTTCTCGATGGTCTCAAGATAGCGGCGCTGGTTGGCACTCTTGGGCTGGACCGTACGGCTGCCGAACGAGCGCTGGCGTCCAGCTTCAGCCAAGTCCCGAAGGGTGACCTTAGGGTCGGCCACCAGCACACGCAACATGCTATTCAAGTCGCCATTGTTGAAAACGTGCCCGGAGCGCTGCAGCTGATCGTAATCCGAGAAAACTTGCTCGGCGCGGGCCACATCGCGAGGGGTACCTTCCAACTCTAGCGAGTCGGAGCGGAGGTCAATGTTGATGTTTAAGCCGTCTTCCAGGACGTGAAGATTCTCGTCACGCGTGCCAAACAGCGTTTCGATGTTGGGGCTGATATCAATGCTTTTTTTCATTCAGCTTCGTTAAGTAGCCTCGGGCGCAGCTGCGCCGGTATCGTTTATTGCGCTGATTAGATGTCGCAAGGGGAACCGGGGAACGCCAGCCTGTGGCGCCCTACTCCGGATTGTACTTCGCCACATGAGGTTGGCAGGTTACGTGTCTGTTAAAAGCGTACCGCCGGGAGGGGGCGGAGTCAATCGGCAGGATTATGAATGTCATACCACAATAGAAATGTCCCCATTTCGGCGATGGCTGATTAGATAACCGTGTCGGCTCCCAGCCGCCGAGTAAACTTGGGTTGCTCAAAGGAACCAAGGCTCGGAGGAAAGGAGCCGAGACGGTTATCTAATCAGCCAACGGCCATGCAAATGGATCCTGTAGTGGGCTTAAGCCTCGAAAGTATAGCTCAGGACGCCTCACTGTCTCTCCCTTGCGGTTCTGGTAGCTTCCGTGTCCGTGCACTGATTTTCAACTTGAATCCCCGAGCGATAGGTTCGAGGTTCCCAACCTTGCAAAGAACGCAAGAGTGGGGCAACCTCAGTGGTGATGGTTCCCTAGCAAAAAACCAAGGCTGGGCCACCCGTCCGCGATTCCTACAATGAATTTGTACGCTGGCTGAACAGTAGGAAATCAGAAGTAGCGAAGGTCAATGAGGAGTGATATGGGGATATTTCGTCAATTGACTCGCTAAAAGCCCAACGGAGGAGTCAGGGCCTTCTCAGCTTCTTCATTTCCACGTAGCGGCCCCAAGAAGTAGCCTGCGAGAAATGGCATGCCAAAGACCATAGCGGCCGAGATGAGGATTATCAACAGGTGGAGTGGCTGAAAGAGTCCCTCAAACATTCTTGCCTCCAACGCTCGTGTTAATCGTGCGCTGGGTCCGGCCCGCAAGTCAAATGGACGTTGGGGGCGCGTGTGCATCGTAGCGAGATTCAACTGTGCGATATGACAAGTGTGCGGTATTTCTTCGCCTGCATGAGGTCCGGCTCGGGGGAGGGGGCATTTTGCCGGCGTATCAATACCCCGGCCTCGAATTGACCGTCTGCAACTTGCTCCCGTAAAATAGTTTATTCAAGTCCGCAGGAACGTCCTCAGCAGGACATTCTCCTGACACCTTACTCACAAGGCTTGGTATAAATGGCAAATCATTTTTCTGCGCTGAAGCGCGCCCGTCAAACCGAACGACGCACCGTTCGCAACCGTAGCAATACCTCACGCCTGCGCTCGGCTTTGCGCGACTTGCGAGCTGCCCTGGCCGCCGGAGACAAAGCTGCCGCGGAACAAACCTTCCGCACGACAGTTTCCGCATTGGACAAGGCAATCCAAAAGGGCGTCCTGCATGAGAATACGGCTGGTCGTTATAAGTCCCGCCTGAGCGCACGCCTGAAGGCGCTTAAGTAGCCTGGCTTGCAATCCCGCCGTGGACACCAGAGGAGGCGGGATCAATATTCTTGGGAAATACGCCGCTAGAGCGGCGGCCCGCCCAATGCTCCATCCAATACTCGGACACCAGTTTGCCGCGATGGTTCGTCCAGTGGAAGCACCGCTCTGCGCTCTTTTCATTTAAGATTCCCACCGAACCGATGCCGACTTTTTACGATCGCTTCGTCGAGTGCGCCGAACGCCGGCCGCAGAACGTTGCAGTTGTAGTCCAGGGTCCCGAGGGCGTCGAAAGCCATACATATGCTGAGCTGCGGGGGATGGCCGAAGCCGTGGCCGCATGGCTGGTCGAACGCGGGACTCAGCCCGGCGCGCGGGTTGCCATTCTGGCTGACAACCACCCGCGCTGGTTGGCGGCTTATCTCGGAATCATTGCTGCGGGCGCAACTGCGGTGCCTCTTGATACTGCTTATCACGCAGACCAGGTGGCCAAACTTCTGCGAGATAGCGGAGCAGGGCTGCTCGTCTGCGATCAGAAGCACTTTGAGATTGGGTCAGAAGCCGTTTCCAACACCGGCGTTGCAATCGTGCTTACCGACGCCGGAGTTCGTGCGCAGGCACCGCTTGTCCCCGAATCGACGATCGGATTAGACAACATCTTCGCCCAGTACAAACCAGGTTTTCAGGCCGTCGCACGCGGACCCCAAGATGTTGCCGCTCTTCTCTACACGTCAGGGACGACTGCCGATCCCAAAGGCGTGATGCTGACGCACGCTAACCTGCTGGCAGAGGCCGAGGCGGTGTTCGCCTGGGCGCACATCGGCCCGGACGACGCAATACTGGGCGTGCTGCCGCTGTTTCATGTTCTCTCGCAGATGGCAAATCTTTTGCTGCCGCTGGTCTCCGGTGCGAGCGCGGTATTTCTTTCGACGCTGAATACCACTGAGCTCCTGCGGGCATTGCGCGAAAGAAAAATCACGGCATTCGCGGTAGTCCCGCAGTTTTTTTATCTGATCCACGAACGCATCTTCAAGGAAGTCCAGCAGCGCGGATTTCTGGCACGGTTCGTCTTCCGACAGATGATGCGAGTGAACATTCTCTGCCGACGTGTTGGCCTCAATCCCGGACGGGTGCTGTTCCGCCGCATCCACGATCTGTTTGGCAACCGCATGCGTTATTTGGTGACCGGCGGATCACGCTTCGATCCGAAGATTGGGCGCGATTTCTACGCGCTTGGGATTGACGTGCTGCAAGCATATGGACTGACTGAAACCTGTGGCGGCGCCTTCGTCAATTCCCCCGACGATAACGTGATCGGTTCGGTTGGCAAGCCTTTGAAGGGAGTCGAAGTGAGAATCATCGACGCTCAGAGTTCGGACGATGGCTCGCCGGAGAGCGGGGAAATTCTAATTCGCGGCCCGATCGTCATGAAGGGCTACTGGAACCGTCCCGATGCGACGGCTGAAGTCCTCAAGGACGGCTGGCTCTACACCGGGGACCTCGGATATTTAGACGCCGCGCAGAATTTATTCATAACCGGCCGCAAGAAAGACGTCATCATTCTTTCCAACGGAAAGAATGTTTATCCCGAGGAGATCGAAGCCCATTACCTGCAGTCGCCGATCATCAAGGAAATCTGCGTAATAGGGATCGAGGGTGCGGCCGGGACCGACAAGCTCTATGCGGTGATCGTGCCGAACTTCGAGGTGCTACGGCAGAAAAAAGTCGTGAACACGAAGGAGGTCATTCGATTTGATGTAGAGGGACTTTCGGCAAAGTTGGCCTCGACTAAGCGAATCAGCGGCTACGAAATCTGGCAGGACGAACTGCCACGCACTACCACACGCAAGCTCAAGCGGTTCGAAATTGCGAAACGAGTGCACAGGGGAAAAGAGCCTAGTGCTGGCGAGATCACTACGGCTAAGCCCCTCAGCGCAGCGGAAACGGCGTGGTTGGAGCAAGCCGAAGTCCAGCGCGCATTGAAAATCATTCGCGATTATTCGACGGCTGATGCTACAAGCATTCGTCCGAGCGACAATCTCGAGCTTGATCTCGGTCTCGATTCCATGCGCAGGGTCGAACTGCTGGTTGCGCTCGAGCAGGAACTTGGCGGCGCGGTTGAGGAATCGCAGCTTTCGAATATCTACACCGTGCGTGAACTGGTGGACGCAATACGAGATAGCGCTACTTCGGGTGCAAATGGGAATCTCCGAATCAAGCAGGCATTTGCGGGATGGAGCGAAGTGCTGCGCGAAGACCCGACCGATGCGGCTGCGGTGGCCATCACCAAAACCGTACCCATCGTGGACAGGCTCATCTTCTCTACCGTGCGACTTTTAACCTTATTCTGGACGGCGGTTTCAAGAGTGGACGTAGAAGGCCTTGAAAATCTTCCCGCGCAAGGCCCCTACCTGCTGTGCTCGAACCATCAGAGCTTTCTCGATCCTGTGGCGCTGCTGGGTGTGCTTCCCTTTTTGGCATTACAGCGAATGTTTGCTGTCGGTACCAGCGAAATCTTCGGCGGCGGGATCATGAAGCATTTGGCCAAACTGGTGCGCGTGGTGGTGGTCGATCCCGATTCGAATCTGGTCCCTGCCATGCGCGCCGGAGCTTACGGTCTCCGCCAGGGGATGGCATTGATTCTGTACCCGGAAGGTGAGCGCAGCATTGACGGCACACCAAAGACATTCAAGAAAGGCGCGGCAATCCTATCGATTCATCTGCAGGTACCGATCGTTCCGCTTGCGATTGATGGATTTTACGAGTCATGGCCGCGAGGAAAATCGTTCCAGAAATTTGCGCACTTGAAAATCAGGATCGGCCAGCCGATGATGCCTCCACCGGAGGCGGAGGCATCGGAAGAGGCGTACTCGCAGCTCACAATGCGGTTGAAGGAAGCGGTGGTGGGAATGTGGCAGGAGCTGCAAGAAAGTAAGAGCAGCACTGCTAAGGCAACGTAACCGAGTGATCGCTTGAGCGCAAGAGGGGGCGGAAATCGTGTTTCAGCAATCCATTACTTCGCCCTTGGGTGCGTCTGATCGTACACACTGAGCAGGTGTTTCATTGAAAGTTGCGTGTAACGCTGCGTAGTGGAGAGGCGCTCGTGGCCAAGCATCTCCTGGATCGCGCGCAAGTCGGCGCCTTCTTCGAGCATGTGGGTTCCGAAGGCGTGGCGAAGAGTGTGCGGATGGACGTCGGGCGAGAGGCCTTTAGCGACAGCAATCTTTTTGATGATGCGGCCAACACTGCGAGTGGTCAGGCGTCCACCCCGCTGGTTGATAAGCAACGCCGATGTGGTCTTGCGAGTTTCCGCCAACACCACCTGCCGGGCTGGCAGATAGGCCTTGAGGGCCGACTCAGCCGCATCGCCGAACAAAACAAAACGCTGTTTCTTTCCTTTTCCTTGAATCAGGATGGCCTGCTCGCTCCGGCGCACGTGGTCCAGATTAATTCCCACCAGTTCTGAATTACGAATTCCGCAGCCGTAAAGGAGTTCGAACATTAATTGGTCGCGCTCAGGGAACGAGGCCACTTCGGGCATGTTGCCATCGAACACGGAATTCATTTCTTCCATGGTGGGAACGCGCGGGAGTTTTTTGGGCAGCTTGGGAGTAGAAACCAGCGCGGCGGGATTTTGCTCAACTACTCCTTCCACCGCCAGCCATCTATACAAAGACCGTACCGCGGCCAGAGCGCGTGCGACTGAAGTCTTGCTCAGCCCTTTTTCGTATAGAGATGAGAGAAATCCGCGAATGACGATGTGGTCAATCTCGCGCCACTTGCGCGTGCCGATGCAGGCGGAAAAGTTTTCGAGATCGCCGCTGTAGGCTTTGATGGTGTGCGGCGAGACATTGCGCTCACGCAGCGAGCGGAGAAATTTTTCGATTGCGCTTCGCACTGTGCTTTTCGTTTGGTGTGCGCTCGCGTTCATAAGTAAGCAAGACCAAGCACCAGAAGCAGGATTCCGGCAGCAAGACACAACCACATGAGGTATGCTGGCCAAGGGGACCAGCTCCCAGCACGAGCATGCAGCAGATACGTCTGAGAAAGCCAAAAATGATATGTAAGAGGAAGTGAAATGGTTCGAGGCACTTTCACTCCCAAGCTTTCCAATTTTGAGTACATGCGAAACCGCAATATTCCAGATGCGCCGATAAGCAGCAAGCCGATGATTGCCAAAGGATCATGCCGGATCATGTACAGAACCGCACGGCTCTCCTCAGACTCGTAGAGTGCGATCGCTCCGGAAACTGATCCAAAACTCATCTTGCCTTCGCCCGCGGATGATGCTTCAGATAAACACTCTTGAGCCGATCCAGCGCAACGTGGGTGTACACCTGCGTGGTTGAAATGTCCGCATGGCCCAAGATGGTCTGCACGGTGCGCAAGTCCGCGCCATTTTCGACCATATGCGTCGCGCAACTGTGACGCAGCATGTGCGGGCTGGCGTGGCGACCGGTGCTCGATGATGCCGCGCGCACGAATTGCCAGATTCGCTGGCGCGTAAGTTTCCTGGCGCCGCGAGCAATAAACAGCAGCCGCGAATTTTCTCCTGCTGCGAGAACAGGACGAGCCGTTCGCAAATATTCTGACAACGCGTCCTGAGCCGAGCGTCCCAGCGGCACGATGCGCTCCTTGTCACCTTTGCCGTGCACCAGAACGTATCCCATCTCAAGCTTTACGTCTTCAAGGTTGAGGGATGCAATCTCGGAAACGCGGAGCGCACCTGCATAGAAAACTTCGAGCATGGCCCGATTGCGAAGCGCCAAGCCGGCGGCATGCTTCGCTACGTCGCCAGGACGGGCGAGGGCGCCCGTCCCCACACGACCAGAGCTGGTACCTGGCATTCCAGAAGTCAATAAAATTTCGATTTCATCCCGCCCGAGTGATTTGGGGAGAATCTTCCATTGCTTTGGGAGCGGGATGTTCAACGTTGGGTCGCGATCGATCCGCTTATCAAGCAGCAAGAAACGATATAGATGGCGAAGGGCAGAAAGCTTTCGAGCCACCGAGCGGCCATCCACTGAATTGGCAAACAACTGCTGAATGAAGGCACGGACTTCGTCGCGGCGCGCGTTCAGCAGGCTGCGCCTGCTACGGCGCACGAACTCGTCGAACTGCAAAATATCTCTTTGATACGCCGAAATGGTCAGCCCGGCGAGGCCTTTCTCGATCTTCAGGTAGTCGAGAAAGTCAGAGAGCACGCGAGAATTCGCATTGGCAGACACAGATTGAGTATGCGCGTTATCGGACGCTGCGAAAAGTGCTCACGCAGGTGCGGCGCGCGCCTGTTTCAACAGGTCGACTGCGTAGATCGCCCCCTGCGGCGTTTCTTCATGTTTGAAATACGCATAGGTATCGCGCCCTGAAGCAAGATGCTCGTGCATCCGGCGGAGCATTGCCTGGCGTTCCTCCGGACTGTATTCAGGCTTGCGATAGCGGTAGTAGCAGAAATCGGCGGTTACTACGTCTGGCGTGATGCGCTCTTCAGTCTCGGCCACGCAGAGCGCGCGGTTGTGCGCCTTTAAGCAGGAAAATATGTCGTCGGCGAACCAGGACTCATGGCGGAACTCGAATGCAACCGGAATACCTCTGGGCAAAATGGCCAAAAAATCCTGCAGCAGTTTGGGATCAGCCTTCATATTCGGCGGCAGCTGAAAAAGTACCGGGCCGAGCTTGCCCGCGTGCGCCAGCGGCTCAATGGTGCTGAAAAATCGCTGCACAAATTCTTCGGCATTCTTGAGGCGCTTGATGTGGGTGATTACCTGATGAGCTTTTATGCCTAAGCGGAATTCCGCGGGCGTTTGCTCAATCCATTTCTGCGCCGTCGTTTCCTTCAGCAATTGACGAAAGGTGAGATTTACCTCGACGGTGTTGAGTTGGCTGGCGTAATAGGTGAGGAACTTCGCCTGGGCGAGCTTGGCGGGATAGAACTCAGGTTTCCAACTCGGGTAGGCCCAGCCGGATGTGCCGACAAATAATTGCGCCATAGAACCTATCGCGCCGCATTATACCTTTCGAGCGCGTTTTCTCGCGCCAGCACGTTGAGGGGCCGGCGTCTTTTTCGCAGGGCGGCGTTCGGCTTGCGCGGCAATCCCCAGCCCGGTCGCGACCGCTGCAGCCTTGCCCTTTTCAATTCCCGCAAGTTTCGGCAGTTCCTGTTTCAAGCTGAGCAGCGGGGCAAGAAGATCGCCGAATTTCTCCACTCGTTCTAGAACCTGTTTCGACTCAAAGACCAGCAGACTGGCATCCTTCTTCTTATACGCCGCTTCCACTTCTGCCCAGCTCACGGGAGTTGAAACCGTCGGCCGTTCTCGCGCGCGCAAGGAATAAACGCTAATGGTAGTTTTGTGCTCGTCGTTCTGGCTCCAGTCGACGAAGACCTTGTTGGTGCGGATGGCCTTCTTCATGTCCGAAACCACAAGATCGCGATGCTCATTTTCGAGCAACCGCGCCAGCGCGTGCGCAAACGGCTTCGTCTCGTCATAGCTGGTCTTGGTGTTCAGAGGAACATAAATTTGCAGACCCTTCGAGCCGGAGGTCTTGGGAAAACTCTGCAGTCCAAACCTGTCGAAAATTTCGCGCAGCCAGAAACCGACCTGGCAGCACTGAATAATATTTGCCGGCGGCCCGGGATCAAGATCGAAAACCATGCTGCGAGGGCAGGTGATGTCCTTGGCGAGCGAAAGTGACGGGTGCAGTTCAATCGCCGCCAAATTCGCCACCCAGATCAGCGTCGCCAGATCGTTGGCCAGAATGTAATTTACATTGCGATTGTTTCCTTCGCTCCAGACAGGAGCAGTCTTGACCCAATCGGAGCGATGCTTGGTCGCATTTTTCTCGAAAAAGAATTGCTCGTCCACCCCGTTGGGGTAACGCTTCAAGGTGAGCGGCTTCCCGTCCAAATGCGGCACCAGCACAGGCGCTATGCTCGCGTAATAGTCAATGACCTGTCCTTTGGTAAAGCCGGTTTTCGGGTAGAGGACCTTGTCCAGGTTCGTCAGCTTGAGGAGCCTGCCACCAACTTCGACATTTTGATCGGACGGCAAGGGAGAATTAAGAAATTGGGAAATTTTGTAATTTTGTAAATTGAACCACCTCGGCAGGCTGCCTGCCAAATGCGAACTTAAATTACCAAATTACAAAATGCCAAATTACAAAATGCGCTCAAGCGTTCGCCTTCAGCATCTGCTCAGCATGCTTCAACGAGGTTTCCGTAAGTTTGGCGCCGCTCAGCATGCGCGCAATTTCTTCGGTGCGATCGCTGCCACTAATGTGCCGGATGCTTGTTCGAGTGCGTTCGCCTACTCTTTTCTTCTCCAGTAAATAATGACGATCTGCGAAGGTCGCAATCTGCGGCAAATGAGTGACGCATAGTACCTGGTTGGAGCGGGAGAGCCATTTCAATTTCTTGCCTACCGCTTCGGCGGCTCGGCCTCCGATCCCGGTATCAATTTCGTCGAATATAAGGGTGCGCTGCGCCCCGACCGGTTTCCTGCGCGGCCCGGATTCCACACTTGCTTTCAGCGCCAGCATTACTCGCGACAATTCGCCACCCGATGCGATCTTTTCCAACGGATGCATCGGCTCTCCGGGATTGGTTGAAATCGTATATTCGACCTGGTCGAATCCGGATGCGCTCCAGTTACTCTCCTCATCCATGCCGGTGATTTCGATGCGAAATTGCGTCTTCATGGCCAATTCGTTGATCTCGGCTTCGACAAGCTTCTCCAGCTTCTTGGCAGACTCATATCGCTTTTTAGAGACCGCACGGGCGGCAAGCAAGTATTCCTCGGCTGAGGTCGCAAGTTCAGCACGCAACTGCCGCAGGATTTCATCTTTGTTCTCGATCTCCGAAAGCTTGCGCGTGACCTCATCGCCGAGCTTGATAACCTCATTCAAACCGGGGCCATACTTACGCTTGAGTCTGTCCAGCAATGCGAGGCGGTCTTCGATCTCCGCCAAACGCTCCGGGGAAGATTCAATACCTCCGGCATAATCGCGCAGGCTTGCGCCAACGTCTTCTACGCTGATGCGTGCCGAGTCCAGCGAAGCGAGTGCCTCCTGAAACTTCGGCTCGTATCGGATCAGTTCCTCGAGATTCTTTTGCGCGGAGCGCAAGGTTGCCGAAGTTGAGGACGCGCCCTCGTACAGCAGATCGAACGCCTGCATGGCCGCATTGTAGATTTTTTCCGCATTCGCCAGAACGCGCTTTTGGATTTCCAGCCGCTCGTCTTCTCCAGCCTGGAGTTTTGCTTCTTCGATTTCGCGCTTCTGAAATGTCCACAGATCAACCAGGCGAAGCTTGTCCTGCTCGCCTTGCTCGAGCTCAGCAATTCGATTCTTAAGTTGCTTCCAGGAGGAAAATGCCTCGCTCACGGGTTCGAGCGCTGTGCCTGCGAAGCTATCGAGCAGCGCCAGACGAACGTCTCCATCAAACGAGACCAACGATTCATTTTGCGCATGGATGCTGGCCAGATGCGGAGCAAGTTGTTTGAGCACGGCGACCGTGGCGGGCTGATTATTGACGAAAACCCGACCCTTGGCGGCGATTTCGCGTCGCAGGATGACGTTTCCGTCTTCGGCATCGATGCCGTTCTCGGCAAGAATTTCCGCGACGTTTTTCTCCGAGGCAAGCTCGACTTCGAATACTGCGGAAAGCAGCGCGCGATCGGCACCGAATCGAATTACGTCTGGAGAGGCTTTGTCTCCCATCAGCAAGGCGAGGGCGTCGATCAGAATGGACTTACCTGCGCCGGTTTCTCCGGTGAGGAGATTGAGTCCAGCGCCAAATTCGACCGCCAGCTGATCAATGACAGCGTAGTTCTCGAGGCGCAGTTCAACTAGCACGGGCGATCCCGGGAAGCAGAGTTGAGCGCAGGATAACATGAAACAACCGGCAGCGCGGACTCGATAGCAGCCGGACGGCAACTGACGCGTCAGAACACTTCGACGGACGCCGCTCGCACCGCGGTGGCAGCAAGCCGCGCATCGCGAGTAATCAGCGTAGCCCCGAGTTCCTGGGCCAAGACCACGTATGCCGAATCGTAAGCAGAAAGGTTGTGACGGCGTTGCCAAATTCTCGGTAGGAAAATGAAATGCGGGTAGCGCGTGATTTTCAAATCCAACAAATCTTCGATCGCTTCCTCCGCACGGTGTGCAGAAATTACGGCTTCACGCACCAGGCGTCGCAAAACCTGTGCTATTTCCAGGTCCATCAAGTGAGGGCAGTGAAGCGACTGGTTCCGTGAATAGATTCTGTTTTCGATTCGCGCTCCGGCAGGTGTCCGCAGCAGCCAGTCAATTGTCGCCGAGGCGTCGAGCACGATCATCGTGCGTCGCGCTCTTCTCGCACCAGCCGAGCAGTATCGAGTTCCGCACCGACCGGCTTGCGCGTGCGCAGGCGGTCGCGCAGCTCAGCCAGGGTTGGCCGCTCGGCAATCTCTCGAATCTCAGCCAGCAGATAGTCTGAAAGGGACATGCCTGCGAGCGCGGCCCGCGCTTTCAGGCTGCGATGCAGCGCGTCGGGCACATTGCGCAGTTGGACCATCTTGGACATGCGATTAGCATATTTGCATGTTTATCACATGTCAAATCGGGAGATGGGTAGGAACCAGAGGTTGCAGCGTCGTACCTGGGGTAAACGAAAAGCTTTAAACAAGAGGCCACTGGGCGACACCGAGGACGACACTAGTAGTGCCATAAAGTTCGCCTCTCCATTCACGCCTCTGTGGCTTTGCCTCTGTGAAACTCCGTGTCCTCTGTGGTTAAAGTTTTTCTCCAGTCGTAACCGTCAACCATCCGCCTGATCCCATCTCGAAGATGCTCGACGTGAAAATTGATCAGCAACCCTATCTGCCTTCCGCTAAGCCGCATATATGAAAGTAGTTGGGATTTGTGGACTGGATTGATCGCGTCAGCGCACTTGATTTCGACAATAACAGCGTCGCAGACGATCAGGTCGATTCGATAGCCGAGGTCGATCTTCTCGCCGTCATAAATTACCGGCAATCCCACTTGGCTTTCGACTCTGAGGCCCTGTTTTCTAAGCTCGTGGACGAGGCAGGCGTGATATGCGCTTTCGAGCAGCCCCGGCCCGAGCAAAGTATGAACTCGCATTGCAGCGCCGATAATCTGGCGTGTCAAGTTGTTTACTCTGGGAGTAATTTGTTGAGGAGCAGCAGCCATTAGCCTGCTGTATCACACTTCAGTGGTTTTTCTCGGTGATCTCGCTGTCCTCTGTGGCTAATGTTCTGTGCTGGTTCCGATTCGGGAAGAGTGCAAGGAAAAAAGCTTGAACCACAGAGGGTACAGAGGTACACGGAGGAACGCCACAGAGTAGTGCGTTTCGTCCCCGGAGGAACTTTTAGCAGCGCGTGGCCATCGATGGCCGGAAACTACAGTCTTGAGTGATGGCGGACGGCGTCAACGACTTCGCGGATCGCCGCTGCCACATCATCGGGCGCTTCGAGATTCATGTTGTGTCCGCTATGAATAATGACCTGCCGGCTGTTGGTTGAGAGGAGGACGAGCTTGGCCTGGCCATCTTTCCGCTCCTTCTCCAGTTGTGCCGACGGGATGTCGAAATCGCCTTCGTTGTATCCACCATCGGCGCGTGAGAGAACGATGACGGGAATTTTCCCCAGCGTCCCCGCCTGCGACGAAGCCAGCCATCTCGCAAAATACTCACCCGACCACTCGGTTTCACTGCTCTGGGCGTCATAGACTGCGGGGTGTTGTTGCGCCCAGAGCTGCATCTGCTGCTCACTCGCAGGAAGCGTCTTGAACATCGGATCCAGAGTTTTCAATTCCGGTGGCAAGTCTTCAGCGTGGATGGTCGGTTTATCCGAGGCACTGAGTACCTCACGAGCTGCGGGTATGGCAATCCCCTTGGCGCCATCGCCCAGGCGAATCGTCTTCTTCCCGCCTATGGGCACTCGCAAGCCTTCGTGCGCGGCATCAACAAAGACGACTCCAACCACCTGCTTAGGATATGTCAGCGCAAAGTTCCTTATGACCGGACCACCATACGAGTGTCCTACCACTACAAACGGTCCCGACTCGCCGACCTTTAAGAGCGCGTCGCGCAATTCGAGATTCAACTGAGCTAAGGTCCGCGGCTTCGGGCCGGGATCGCTCCATGCATATCCGGCGCGATCATAGGTACAAATTCGTGTAAAACGGGAAACGCGCGACTGCACCAGCGCCCAGTCGAAGGAGAAGTCTCCCAATCCATTTTCGACGACAACAGTAGGACTGCCCTTGCCGGTACAGTTCACGTGCAGCCGATAGCCGCCCAAATCCACCAGTTTGCCGGGCGGCTTCGGAGCTGAATCGGTTGCCGCGAGCGCAATAGACGCAATGAAAGTGACGGCACAGAGGTGCTTGAGCGTCTCTAAGGTCATACGGGTAGATACGCGTCGCGGGGTGAAGTTGTTCCAGTTTATGAGAGCGGGTCTCCGAGGAATTGCGAAAAAGCAGATGCTTAGATACGAGGCATTAGACGTTCTTGAACAATTCGACCCGTGGATCTTCCGGATTCAGCTTGGCCAACTCCCGCAGAAGTTCTTTCGTCTTCTCGTCGCGCGGCATGGGGACAGTGACTTTCACTTCCACAATTTCATCTCCGCGCGAGCCTTCTTTCGTGGCTGAGGGGACACCTTTTTCGCGCAGGCGTAGCTTTTGGCCGGACTGCGTACCCGGAGGAACTTTCAGCAGCGCGCGGCCATCGATGGTCGGGACTTCAATCTTCGCGCCCAGTGCGGCCTCGGTCGCGGTGACTGGCACGATTACGTAAATGTCATCGCCTTCGCGACGGAAGACGGGATGGTCGCCCGCGCGAATAATCACGTAGAGATCTCCCGGCGGCCCGCCATGCAGACCGGCGTTGCCTTTGCCCGGAATGCGGATACGCTGGCCATCGCGCGTCCCCGCCTTAATGCGCACCTCGAGCGGTTCGGTACGGCTGACCACGCCTTCTCCGTGGCAGACCGGGCAAGTTGAAATGTTCTTGCCGATACCGTGGCAGCGCGGACACGTCACATTGAACTTCATGCGGCCGCCAGTTTGCTCAATCGTGCCTTTGCCTTTGCATTGCGGACACACGCCCGGCTGCTCAATGTATCCATTCCCGTGGCAATTCCCGCAGACATCCTGTCGCGTGATGTTCAGCCGCATAACGCCACCGCGGACCGCTGTCCAGAAAGGAACGTTAACCTGATATTCGAGATCGCTGCCCGGCTCTGGACCTTCCTGCGCCGCTGCACCACCGCGTCCCCCGAACATGCTGGAGAAGATGTCGCGAAACCCGCCGCCACCGCTAGTGTTGCGCTGGGCACGCGCGCCTTCGAACATGTCGTTGAAATCGAAGCCGCTGAAGTCGAAGGGGACGCCTTGGCCTGCGTTTCCGCCGGCTCCGGGCTGTCCGCCGGGAAATCCGCCGAAGCCGCCAGCTCCGGTCGGACCGCCACGCGCGTAGGCGTCCGCGGCTGCGGGATCGATGTTGTCAGAATAAAAACCGAGCTGGTCGTAGATCTTGCGCTTCTTGGGATCGCTGAGGACGTTGTTGGCTTCGGAGAGGGCTTTGAATTTTTCCTCCGCCGATTTGTCTCCGGGATTGACGTCGGGATGGTATTTGCGGGCAAGCTTGCGAAACGCCTTGCGGATATCGTCTACTGAGGCGGACTTCTTTACGCCGAGGGTTTCGTAATAGTCTTTTTTGGTTGTGGTGGCCATGGCTACTTGCGATCGTTAACGGTCCTCTAGGAAAAACGACAAATTATCGCGTTCTGCCGGAGACGCGCCGCGCTTCATTGATGGCAGCTCGCGCTGCCTCCTTGCCGTACATGGCCGTAAGAGCCTGCACGGCAACGCGTCGGACGTCCAGCTTGGCGCTGATTCGCGCCCATCTGTAGCCGTACTCGGCCAAAGCTTGTCCACCCGTGGCTCTCGGATGATTAATTCGTTTCATCGGCGCCTCCCCTTATGCGCGATGTCTAAATGCGCGATGTTCAACTTGAAAAGTTTTGCGTACCTTCGTTCAACATTCCTGGCCTCTCGTACTTCACCGCATCCACGTACACTCGGATCCGATGCACACCCTGATCCGTGGGCACAACAACGTACCAGCGCTTTTCCTGTTCTACGAATGCTAAGAAATAATCTTGATCTTTGATTTTGAACTGCAATTCATTTACCCCTTTGCTGGCCGTCGGGCCTGAAGGCCCTCGGCCTAATTCTTTTTTCGTTCCTTTCGGCACGGCTGAAGCCGTGCCCTGATACAAACCTGTACTCTCCCTCCAGCCAACGAATCACGGCTTCCTTTGCGGACCAAATGACGCCCGAAGGCGATCGGCGATTTTTCTGCATAGCGCACGGTCGTGAGATGGGCAATGATTCTTCGAGTTGTCGCGAATCCTGTTCGCCTGCTCCGGCGTCATCAGCTCGTCAACATGGCGCAATACAAATCTCTCAAACGCCATATCCTGAACGCCCAATCGATCAAATTCATCCACGCTTTCCCACTCTCCGGCTAAGAGGCGCGCTATTGAGTCGCTGTATCCTTCGCCGATAGCGCCGTCATCGCATTGCGCGTAGCGCTCATAGGAGCGATGGAACTCCGTCCAGCTCTGAATGGACGAAGCCTGCTCTTCAGCCGCGATCGCATCTTGCTTGGTGCAGGGCTTGCTTGCCGAACAGACAATAGGAACCAACAATAGAATGCTGACCACCGCTGATTTCATGCGCTCCGCCTAGGTCATCCACATCGAGGTGCCCGGCATCAGTCAAAGTCAAAATCCCCGCCCTGTCTCGTAAAACCGGCGAGACAAGGACGGGGCACCCTTGGATCCATAGCTAACAGCTAATAGCTGGCAGCTTATTTCTTATCCACGTCCACGTACTCGGCGTCGATCACGCCTTCGTCTTGCTTGGTTTGACCGTCACCGCCGGGTTCCGGACCGCCAGCGCTGCCGCTCGGCCCAGCCCCTCCACCCGGAGGCGGAGTCTGCGCCTGCGCCGACTTGTACATCTGCTCGGCCAGCTTGTGCGAAGCCTGCGTTAGAGTCTCGCGAGCGCGATCCATCTGCGCCTTGTCGTTCGAATCGAGCGCTTTCTTCGCATCGGCAATCGCGTTCTCCACGTCGCCACGATCGGAGCCGGAAACTTTGTCTCCCTGCTCCTTCAGCGTCTTCTCGATCTGGTAAACCATCGAATCGAGCTGGTTCTTAGCGTCGATGGTTTCACGCTGGGACTTGTCTTCCGCCGCGTGCGCATCGGCATCTTTCGCCATCCGCTCCACTTCTTCTTTGGACAATCCCGAAGACGACGTAATCGTGATCTTCTGATCTTTGCCCGTGGCCGTGTCTTTCGCGTTCACGTTGAGAATTCCGTTCGCGTCAATGTCGAACGTGACCTCAATCTGCGGCACGCCCCGCGGAGCCGGAGGCAGCCCCGTCAAATGGAACTTGCCCAGCGTCCGGTTCTGCGCCGCCATCGGACGCTCGCCCTGCAGCACGTGCACCTCGACCGACGTCTGACTATCCGCCGCGGTCGAAAACGTTTCCGTCTTCTTGGTCGGAATCGTCGTGTTGCGCGGAATCATTGGCGTTGCCACGCCGCCCAAGGTTTCGATCGCCAGCGTCAGCGGAGTCACATCAAGCAGTAACAGGTCTTTCACTTCGCCGCCCAGTACGCCGCCCTGAATGCCCGCGCCAACTGCGACCACTTCATCCGGGTTCACACCCTTGTGGCCTTCGCGTCCAAACAGGTCTTTCACCAGCGCCTGGATGCGAGGCATGCGCGTCTGTCCGCCGACCAGCACGACTTCATTGATCTTGCTAGCGTCAACGCCCGCGTCTTTCATGCACTGCTTGCACGGGCCGACCGACTTCTGAATGATGTCCTCGACCATGCCTTCGAGCTTGGCGCGCGTCAGCTTCTTCACCAGGTGCTTCGGCCCGCTGGCATCGGCAGTGATGAAGGGCAGATTGATCTCCGTTTCCATCGTGGTCGAAAGCTCGATCTTGGCGCGCTCGGCTCCATCACGCAGACGCTGCAACGCCATCTCGTTTCCTTTGCCGCGCAGGTCGAGACCTTCATCCTTCTTGAACTCGTCAATCAGCCAATCGACCAACCGCTGGTCCAGATTGTCGCCGCCGAGGTGGGTGTCGCCATTGGTGGCCTTGACTTCGATCACGCCTTCGCCGACTTCGAGAATCGAAATATCGAAGGTGCCGCCGCCAAAGTCGTACACGGCGATGGTCTCGTCCTTTCCTTTGTCTAACCCATAAGCGAGTGCGGCCGCGGTCGGCTCGTTGATGATTCGCTTCACTTCGAGCCCGGCAATCTGGCCGGCATCTTTGGTCGCCTGGCGCTGCGCGTCGTTGAAGTACGCCGGCACAGTGATGACTGCCTCGGTCACCTTTTCGCCGAGATAGTCTTCCGCCGCCTTCTTCAGCTTTTGCAGAATCATGGCGGAAATCTGCGGCGGGGTATATTCCTTGCCCTGCGCCACAATCGCCACGTGGTCGCCCGACTTGACGACCTTGTATGGGACCATCTTCATTTCTTCGTTGACTTCGTCGAAGCGGCGTCCCATGAAGCGCTTGATCGAATAAATCGTGTTTTCGGGATTGGTAATCGCCTGCCGCTTGGCCACCTGCCCGACCAGCCGCTCCCCGGTTTTGGTGAACGCCACCACCGACGGGGTAGTGCGGCCTCCTTCTTCGTTGGCAATGACCTTGGGCTCGCCACCCTCCATCACGGCGACGCACGAGTTGGTGGTGCCGAGGTCAATTCCGATAATCTTGGCCATAATGCTCTCTCCTTGTTAAAGCTTGTGGAACTTATGAATGAGTTACGCGCTCTCAGCTCTCGGTTCTCAGCTCTCGGCGCAGGCTGTTAAGCCCTATGGTTTTGACCGACAGCCGACGACCGAGAGCCGACGACATCATTTAAGTGCTTTTAAATCAACTACTCACCTATGCGCTCTGTCGTATGATAGGAGTTGAGTGAGTTGCTGTCAATGTTTAGATGCGGGAGAGGTGGGGCTGGATGCGGAGGTGAAATGGGTTTACGCGGCTTCGAGAATGAGGGGTCTGGCGCGCTCTATAAGTCCATCAACCTGCTTAGACGCAATCCGCGCGTCTGAGAGCGATATATGCGGCTTGAGCTCAACTAGCTCTCGGGCGCGATCCTCCACCGAGACGTTGCTCCCGTGCTTAGTTAAAAAGAATGCGGTCGCAATTTTCTCAAGTTCCGCAACCCACATTTGTGCGAGTTCGGCGGAGACGAACTCAATCTGGCTACGGAACCGTTCCTGTGTTTTCGGAAATCGGTCCAGAAAAATCTCACTGAATTGCGTGGGAACAAAAGTCGGACCATATCCTTCGGAGCGCACCACTAAAGAGACGAGTTCGTCAGCCTGCATAGAAGCAAGTTCATCACGAAGGTCAAATGAGAAAGGCCCGTGCCGATAAAGGACGAAGTCAAAGCCCAGATCAACACCCATGAGCTCCTGCAAGAAGAAAGCCGCCTTCTGGATGTGGGTCTCTCCGGCCCAGCTTCCTCTTCTCAGCATTTCACGATTTAGTAGCGTCAGCACTGCTACTCTTTGGCTGCGTTTCATGATCTTCGTCCTCCTGTTCTTGCGCCGTGGCGAGGATGCTATTCCGGTTCTTCGCTACCCACTCTTTACCCTTTTCTTCGAGATCCGGTCGTATGAATACGTAGTCAATCGAAGTGGGTTGCAATTTAGATAAAGTCTCTGACAACGAAATTGCTGGTTCAATGCGTCCATCCCGGGCAAGAACCGGAAAATCTGCTGCAACATTCTTAAGCTTTGGTCTACTGTAACGAACGGCATCTTTGCCGAACTCGCGTTCGGCAGCCTTGGCGATAGCGAAACCTGGCTCCGAGTTTACCTTGGCGTCCTGTGGAATGCGTTCGTAAAGTACTCTGAAATGGTTGTGACTCATGATACATCGAGCTGCGCCGTGCCCGGCCTTGTTCGGTTCTGCCGCTGCGTCACGCATCGCTGCATTGACTTCATCATCGGTAATCTGCAGGTACGTCTTCAGTTCGGTTGGAAAGGTTCCCTCTTGTAACAGGCTGTCTCGTGAGAGCCACGCGCTTAGGAAATCCTTCAAGTGCTCGTCGTAGATCAGGCGGAGCGGATGAAAGTACACTTGTGAGAACATGAAATATCTAGCAAGCGTGAGAGCTTCAGCAGAATATATGCCCCCATGCTTGATGCCGAGAGCCGCCTCCGTAGAACCCTCATATGTCGGAAGTATGCGCAACTCATCGACAAGCCGGTAGTGGTCGAATTTGCCATAAGCGACGCCGGTATGGTGAGAATCGCGCAGGAGGTAGTCGATTCGATCCACTCCGAAAGCATCTCCAACTATAATTTCCGACAGTATTCCTTCCCACTTCGTGAACCTGAGATCGCTGGCCTTCCTTGGGCCCAAGGCAAGCTTGACGATGTCTTCAGCTTCCAGCCTTGGGGTCATGCTCTTCCATATCGCTCTCATCTCGTCGCTTTCTATCAGCTCCCTAGAAAGACGCTCATGGCTCCATCCTCTCGGCAGCAGATGCTCCTCAGCGGCATGTGAGAAGGGCAGATGACCAATGTCATGGCAAAGCGCGGCCATCCTCAGTGCGCGTCTCCAGTAGGTTAGGCCGTCGGCTGACTCTAATTCGGGCAGGAGTTTCCGTATTTGGTCGGTGAGATTCGCCTGCTTGGTCACGACTTCAAATACGCGGCCTGCGAGTTCCATTACCCCGAGCGAATGTTCAAACCTCTTGTGCGTTGCACCTGGATAGATCAGGTACGTGAGGGCTAGCTGCGTAATGTATCGCAGCCGCTGAAACGGTCTGGAGTCAAGAACCTTCCGCTCATCCGAATCCAAACGGATAAAGACGTGAATCGGATCGCGGATTTCGTGGGAGATTTTCCCCATATAAGACCAACCGCAGATTTCGACATTAGGCTTCCCATGTCAAGTAAAAAATACGAATGACCAAAAGCAGTGCCGAAATGGACCAGTGGCACTAATTCTTCTTGATCCCATCCCACATCGCTTCGATGTTCTCGCACGCAGCCTGAATGTCGCGCGTCAATTTTGTGCGCGACCTCGCCCCGACGTGCTGAAGCCCCCTCGAAATATCGAGGTAAATAACATTACTTGGCAGAAGATTCATCCCCACATTTTGAGCCGCTTCGAAGATTACCTGCAGAATGATCCTGATCATTTCGTCATCCGTGGGTTCTGCTCCGAGGTCGAGCTTAATCAGTTTCTTGTTAGTTCCGTCTCGTACGAAGAGGTCGGGCGTGGCCCCGACCACAACGGAATGGTAGGAGTACTCCAGCTTAGGGGGTACGAGAATCTCGAATCGATTGGCAGAGAAATACAGCGGGTAGCTTTGCATCGCCCGAATATTGTGCTCCAAACGAGTCTTCGCTTTGCCCGTGACTCTCTCCGCTTTTTTTCGCAGATCATCAACAGATTTAACCAGGCCCGCAGGATTGTTATCCGACATGTGGTACTCGCGAATACCGCTTCTTGCTTCAGCATAGTAAACGGTCTGTGCACGCGCCTCCGCACCCCTCGGGAATTTGAAGTCCCGAAGGACTGTTCGCTGGCCAACTGGCCCTTTTCGCATGAACTTGGCGAGACCCTTAACTGTTATCCGGATCATCTTCGTCCCTTGTATAGATTGTAGGCGAATAATAGGCGAAAGCAAGTGAAAAGTAGATTCTTGCAGGTTGCCGCACCCCTTTCGTCCGATTTTGGCAAGGGTGGGTCCAACCAAATTCGGCACGCATGGCCTCCCACCCTTGTCGCCCGAAAAGCTAAGCGACAAGTGTCCGGGGTGGGCGAGCGGAACGTCCGCCCCTGGAGTTGGTTTTTGCCGCGCACAGAGCCGGCTGGGCACTAGTGACCTTCGTGCGTCCGGCCACGTCGGCGGCGCGAGCATCCTGCTATACTGTTTGTAACGCTTGTGCACGGTTTGCTCGTCACGCGGTGGTTCCTTCTTCTTCGAACCAGATTCATCTCCGCATTTCCTGCCCGCCGTTTATTTTTAGCGTAAATCTAAAATCAATGTGAGCGGCCAGTTCCTATCGACACGTGTATCTGTGTGCTTTGCGAACCAGCCTCTCTAGAAAGAAACAATCGAAATGACCACATTTACCGAACTGCCCCTCTCTGCGGCTTTGCAGCAGAAGCTGGCGGCAGCTCAATTCGCAACCCTAACCCCAATCCAGGCCGGCGCGATTACTCCTGCGCTTCAAGGCAAGGACGTAATCGGCACCGCCCAGACTGGCACCGGAAAGACGCTCGCGTTTCTGATCCCAATGATCGAGATGCTGCAAAGTGAGACATCACGCGAGGTCCTGCGCCAGACTCGCGCTCTGATTTTGTTGCCGACACGCGAACTTGCGATGCAGGTCCATGAGCAATACCAGCAACTCCGCAGCAAGGGAACGCCGAAAGCGGCGCTGGTGATTGGCGGCGTATCTGAGAAGTCGCAGATCCAGGGACTGCGTACCGGCGCGGGATTGATAATTGCCACTCCCGGACGATTGCAAGACCTTATCAGCCGCCGGCTGGCAGATCTTCGGCATGTCAAAATGCTGGTGCTCGACGAAGCTGACCGCATGTTGGACATGGGATTCCTGCCTGCCATCGAACGAATTTTGGAGGTCCTGCCCGTGCGCAGGCAGACTCTGTGCTTCTCCGCAACATTAGAGCAGTCCGTCGCCAGCCTGGTGCACGAGTACATGCGCGAGCCTGTGCGCGTGGCATTAGGTTCAGTACTGAAGCCGGCGGAGAGTGTGCAATTGAAAGCTTATGAAGTGCGCCCTGGGGAGAAACTGGATGTACTGCGGGAATTGCTCTACGAAGAAAAAGGACAGACCCTGGTGTTCACGCGAACAAAACGCGGGGCCCAGCGCCTGGCCCAACAACTGGTAAGGGGCGGCTTCACCGCGACTATGATTCATGGCGACCGCAGCCAGTCTCAGCGTAATGGCGCCTTAAGTGGCTTTCAGGAAGGCGCGTTTCAGGTGCTGGTCGCGACTGACATCGCATCGCGCGGATTGCACGTCGACGACGTTGCGCACGTGATCAACTACGACTTGCCGAAGATGGCGGAAGACTTTATCCATCGCGTCGGACGCACCGGGCGCGCCGGATTGCAGGGCCGAGCAACAACGCTTGCGGCGGGCGCGGAGGTGCTCGAGCTCAAGAGTATAGAGCGCAAGTTGCAATTACGCATTGAGCGTGTGCAGTTAGATGGGTCAGTTTCCGTGCGTCCGAAGCTGGTGATTCAAAATACCCTGGCTTCGCGCACCTTGACCATGCTGCCCGGCGAAGTCTTCGTTTAGATCTCGGGTAGAGGGCGAGAAGGGCGGGGCGGGCCCAAGCTTTCGTCGAGAATGACACGAGGGTGCCCCGTCCTTGTCTCGACGATCTTTGTCGGGACAGGGCGGGGTTTCTGAAAATCAAAGTCCCCACCCTCCCGCAAAGAACTCGGGAAGGATGGGGCAACCCGAAGGGTGGGAACTGCAGAATTGTTGTGGGCGAATTCACTAACTCCCCGCCAGAGTCTAAGCTTCCGAATGAATCTTCGAACGCCACAGAGTTCCACCAACCGCCACTGGTCCCGCCCCTCCCATAACCAACGCCGCCAAGCAGGCAAGGTACAAGAGATCAACTTCGTAGCCCGGCGGACCAAATTGCGCGCCGGCGGCTGTTACTGCCTGAAGTTTAATCGAGCTGAAACCATAGGGCAGATGCACGGTGAACATCGCGCTCAGCAAAACCGCCGCCATGGGAATGCTGACCAGCCGCATGAAGGCGCCCAGCAGCACGGCTGCTCCGCCGACGAGTTCAGTAAGAATCGTCAGCCAAGCTGCGAGTTCGGGTGCAGGAACTCCGAGTGCGTGAAGTATCCCTGCAAAATGTGCGGGGCCGTGGATGAGTTTCGCGTATCCGTGTTCGATGAAGCCATACCCCACTCTCAACCGTAAGGGGATCGCCGTCCAGCGTTCAGAGTTCGAAAAAATTCCCGTGTTGCTGTGCATGTCCGTTACCCATAAGTTTTGATTCGCGCCTGCGAAGGAAGTTACACGCGAGGCGGACATAAACGGCCAAATGGCGCACGCACCCACCCCGGCTGATGTATTTTGAAGAGAACAGTCCGCCATGCAGACCAACGTCCATGCTGTCGAGTTTGTCTTCCTGCTTCTGCTTCTTTTTATTGTTGTCTTTGGGATGGTCTCGAAGAAGCTGAAGACACCCTACCCGATTGTTCTGGTGGTTGGTGGACTGCTGCTGAGTTTTGTCCCGGGGATTCCGCGGATCAATCTGAATCCCGATGTAGTCTTTTTCGTGATTCTGCCGCCGCTGCTTTACAGCGCGGCCTGGCTGACTTCGTGGCGCGACTTTTCTTACAACTTGGTCAGCATTCTGTTACTCGCCTTCGGATTGGTTACGTTCACGGTTCTGGGTGTGACCGCTTTGGGGCATTGGTTTCTTCCCGGATTCGATTGGCGGGTAGGCCTGGTGCTCGGTGCTGTGGTTGCGCCCACCGATGCCATCGCCGCAAGCGCGATTGCCAAACGAATCGGTTTGCCCAAGCGCGTGGTGGACATTCTGGAGGGCGAAAGCCTGCTCAACGATGCCAGCGCGTTGCTGGCGCTCGAATTCGGACTGGCGCTGCTGGTCAGTGGCGAAAGGCCGACATTCACCTTCGGATTAATGCGACTTGGTTATCTGATTGCAGTTGGCATTCTGATCGGATTGGCAATCGGCGAAATCGTTCACTTGGTCGAACATCGAATTGATGACGGTCCAATCGAAATCGCGCTCAGCATTCTGACCCCCTATGTCGCCTATCTCACCGCCGACACCGTGCATGCTTCCGGCGTGTTGGCAGTCGTGGCCTGTGGGCTATACCTCAGCCGAAAGAGCTCGCACTTCTTCTCGCCGGGTGTGCGGCTGCAGGCATGGGCGGTGTGGGACTCGCTGACCTTCGTCCTTAATGGATTGGTGTTTGTGTTGATCGGGCTGCAACTACCTCATGTTCTCGGGAATATTCGCGATCACAACCTGGGAAGATTGATCGCATATGGAGCCGGGTTCAGCGCCTTTCTTATTCTTTTGCGGCTGATCTGGATATTTCCTGGCACTTACGTCGCGAATCTGATTCGCAGGCGCATCCTTCATCAGAACGAGCCATTCCCCGGCGCACGCCGAATCTTCGTCATCGGTTGGACAGGAATGCGCGGCGTGATCTCGCTCGCAGCAGCAATTGCTCTGCCGCAAACAATTGCCGGTGGCGCGCCCTTCGAACAACGCAACATGATTATTTTTCTGGCCTTCAGCGCCATCCTGGTTACGCTTGTGCTTCAGGGACTCACCTTACCGCCGCTGATTCGAGCACTGGGCCTCGCCGGCGCCCCGGAATCGAATCCCGAAGAACTCGATGCAAGACGCGTAATTCTGCAATCGGCGCTGCAGTATCTGGACGAAACGCGTCAGGGGGCAATGCCTGAGCTGATCGAAGTGTATGACGACATCGCACGGCACTATCGTTCCCGCCTGGCGAGTTGGAGCGAAGCTGGGACCCAATCGGGGGATGGGATTGGGGCCGAGTTTCACAAGCAATACGTTGAAGTTTCGCGCAAGCTGCTGGACATCGAGCGACAGACTGCAGTGCGGCTGCGCAACCAACGGCGCATCAGTGACGAGCTGCTTCGTGAACTGGAGCGCGAACTGGACCTGACAGATTCAAAATTCGCGGCCGTGCAGAGGTGAGCCCACTGAACTGGATCTCACTTGGGTTAGCGATGGGCGCCGTCGCACGCGGCTTTATATTGCGAGTACGATCCCGGCGAGAACGTGATGGGAACGACCTCGATGATGTAGGGCCGATTGCCGCCGTGGCCGTGATAGACGCTGCCATCCGGCTCGAAGGATCGACCGATACTGCTGCCGTCGTTCATAACCATGTTTGGATTTTGCCAGTGGCCACGGAATTCGAGGCTAGGACGAGTATCGTTGATGAAATTTGCGTTCCACGGCCAATAATTCATGTACAGGTGAATGGCCTCGCCGTTGGTGGAAAGGTTCAAGTGCTTGCGCATACCTCCACCCAAATGCAGCCGGATATTCTCTCCGCGCGGTGTGCATACGTAACCCGTACCCGAGAGATTTGTTTCCAGATACATTTTGCTGCCTCGCGACGTGGGCTGAATCATCACATAAACCAGATAATCGCCGCTTTTGGCATGCGCTTTTCCCCAACCCTGCCAGTAAGGAAGGATGTGAAAATTCCCGCCCAGGTAAAACGCCCATGGCGCGAAGACTCCTATGGTCGCGATCACTAGGATTCCGCCAAGAGCGAGTACAAGCGCGCATTGCCAAAGGCAGCCCAGGCATCCGGCACGGGGCCTGCGCGGAACTTGCGAGAGACTTGGCGAAAATGACATTTAGGGACGATGACGCGCCAAACATCCTACAACAGCATCGCCCAAGTTCATCCCGAGCGCTCAGCGAGTGTAAATCAGCAGATGGAATGTCTCCGGCTTAGGCGTTCTGCGCCCGTTTGCGCCCGAGGCTGGTTCAAAATCCATTGTGCTCAGGTACAAGTTGTGCGTTTTGGTATCGAGCGCCATAGTCTTCGCCCCGTACTCGGTCTTGAGGGTCTGAACTTCACTGAGCTTCGAGGGTGAATCTTCATGGAAGATGTGGACATTCCCTTCGCGCGTTGAGACGAATAGCAGCCCGGTTTCGTCTTCGAAAGCAGCCGCGTCCACTCCGGCGCTGATGGGAAGAGATTGCAGAACTTTTCCCGTATCCGCGTCGATCATCACTACCATCTGCGGCTTCCGCCCTGCGGAAAAAAGCCGGCGGTGGGCGCGATCCATAGCAAGCGCCGTCGGAGTACCTGCCGGGGCCACGGGCCAGCGCTGTTTGACGGTCAGCGTTTGAGAATCGATCGCCGCCACTTCGTTTTTGTCTTCAATGTTGTTGAAGACCATGCCCTTGCCATCGGCGACGGCGAATTCCGGGCCGCCACCCATGTCGATTGTCTTCACCACGGTTGCGTTCGCAGGATCAATCACTGACGCACTGTGCGAGTCGCCGTTGAAGGCAAAAACGTGTTTAGACGCCGGATCGTAAATGATCGAATCGGAGTCGTCGGCGGTTTTGATTTCGCCGGTAATTTTCAGGGTCTTGACGTCGAAAACAAACACCTTTCCTTGGTCGCCATCGGTGACGAAGCCCTTCCCGCTTCCGTCGGGCACAACTATTCCATGGCATTTCTTGAAACCGCTGATCGTGCCCACAACAGCACCAGTGTCGGCGTCAACGACCTTAACTTCTGTACCGTGCGAAACGTAAACGCGTCGGGCTCTGGAATCCGCCGCGAGATAGTCGAAGTACTCGCCGCCCCCCGCTGCCGCTCCCAAAGGAACTTTTTTCAGGAGATGGTAGCTGGCCGACTGTGCGGTCGCTGGCAGACCAAAGACAACCAGCAAGATTGAAACGAACGCCATGTTGCGGGGATGCAGAAGCTTCTTCATTATCAGGTTTTGGTTGCTGAATTATACCTTTCGGAAATGTTGCAGTTTATCGCGATGCAGCGCATCGCCAGGCCAGTGCGGGCATCCTTCGGCTTCGCTCATGACAGGCTCCGCCCCTACACGGTCTGTGATGATCCTAGACTCCCCGATAGCGAAAGCAGGTCGTGAGGTGATCGTTCACCATTCCGACGGCTTGCATAAAGGCATAGCAGATGGTTGAGCCGACAAAAGTGAACCCACGTTTCTTCAGGTCCTTGCTCATCGCATCCGACGCTGCAGTTCTGGCCGGGAGCTGCTTCAGGCTGCGTCGAGCGTTTAAGAGCGGATTGCCTCCAACGAACTGCCAGACGTAGCGATCGAAAGATCCGAAATCTCTCTGCACCTGCAGGAAAGCCTTCGCATTCTTCACGGCAGAGAGAATCTTCAGGCGATTGCGTACGATCCCTTCGTTGTTCATGAGCAACCGAATCTTCCGCGCGTCATAACGCGAAACTTTGCTGGGATCGAAACCGTCGAATGCAGCGCGGTAGTTCTCGCGCTTGCGAAGAATCGTGTCCCAGCTCAGGCCGGCCTGAGCGCCCTCGAGCAGAAGAAATTCGAACAGCACGCGGTCCTTGTGCTGCGGGACTCCCCACTCGCGATCGTGATATGCAATCGCGAGGTCGTTCTGCGCCCAGCCGCAGCGCACCAAGTCTTTTCCGGTTGAGGTTCTCACTGTGCAATTCTACAAATTGCGGTCGCGGTCGGTTCAGCGAAGCCTTAATCCAGACGGAATGGAGGCGTCTGCCTTGGCCGGTTAGCGGCAATGTCCGGTCATCGAGAATTTGTGCCTCCTTCGCCGTCGCAACACTCCTTTATCCACCAGTTCCTAAGCCCGGACCCCAAAAATTTGCGAGATTCTTCTTGCATCTGTGGAAATTTTCCGTACATTTGATTTTGCGAACTAACTCATCCCAGCCTGTCGCAAAAGCCGCGAAAGGCGGGACACCCAGCTGAGAGTGAGTAGCTTAAGGAGGAAGCCATAGGAATTGGCCACAGCTAGCCGCGTTCAACAGCAAGTCTTACCCGCCACCGTTTCCCCCATCCGAAAGAAATCTGTCCGCCTAACCCTTTGGCCTCTGGTTGCCGCTACCTTCTTCATGGTTTCGGGCGGCACTTATGGCATTGAGGACATCGTCCACGGCGCCGGCTATGGCCGCGCGATTCTCTTTCTGGTGCTCACGCCCCTGCTCTGGAGCCTGCCGACCGCGTTCATGATCGGAGAGCTTTCGAGCGCGCTGCCATTTGAAGGCGGCTACTACGCCTGGGTGCGTCGCGCCATGGGCAACTTCTGGGGATTTCAGGAGGCCTGGCTCTCGCTGGCGGCGTCGGTTTTCGATATGGCGATTTACCCGACACTTTTCGTCGCTTATCTCACGCGCCTGTTTCCCTGGTTTTCGGTCAACCATCGCGGAGTGATGGTCGGATTGGCGGTTGTAATCGTGTGTGCGCTGCTGAACATTGCGGGCGTAAAGGTGGTCTCGACGACTTCCTTGTGGCTGTTTTTTGCGCTGTCGTCGCCGTTCTTGCTGGTAATAGTACTTTCTCCGCTGAAGTACGGCGGGCTATTTCATGCGGTGACCACGCCCACCACGTCGAAAGTTGACCTCATCGGCGGGTTGCTGATCTGCATGTGGAACTACATGGGCTGGGACAATGCTTCGACGATTGCCACTGAAGTCGAGCGCCCGCAGCGGACATATCCGCGGGCTATGCTTGCCGCGGTATGCATTGTGGCTTTGAGCTATATCGTGCCAGTCGCGGCCGTGTGGATGACCCGGCTTCCGGCAGGTGCATGGGAAACCGGCTCGTGGGCGGACATCGCTGGCCTGCTGGGCGGGCCGTTGCTGCGTATTGCCTTGGTTGTCGGCGGCATGTTCAGCGCCTTCGGCATGTTCAATGCGCTGGTGATGAGCTACTCCCGCCTGCCGCTGGCGATGGCGCAGGACGGCATGCTGCCAGGTTTCTTCGGCAAGCTGAACCGGCGGCGCGCGCCCTGGGTTGCGATAATTGCGTTGGCGATTGGATGGGCGGCTTGCCTGAATCTTGGTTTCGAGCGCCTGGTCACTATCGACATACTTATTTACGGCATTAGCCTTGCGCTGGAATTCCTGGCTCTGGTGGTTTTGCGAATCCGCGAACCCCAATTGAAGCGTCCATTCCGTGTTCCAGGCGGGCTTTTCGGCGCTATTGCCGTCGGCGTAGCTCCGGTGCTTTTGCTTGGCTTTGACCTGGTTCGAAGCCAAAGCGAACAGGTGGCGGGAATCAGTTCGTTTGCGCTTGGCGCGATTGTGATTGGAGCCGGCGTGCTTGCCTACGTCCTGAACCAGGTGCTCAAGCCTGCAGGATGGGCGGTGGCGGAACACGCTGAGCCGGTGGCGTAGACTGCCTTTTGTTGCGTGGGCTGTGTTGTCTGTGTGCTCTCCTCGTAATATCTAGGAACTAGTCCGCAAGCATGAAGTTCGGTAGCGTTCCAGCTACATAGGAGCGCACCATGAACCGAAGGCTTGCCTTAACTCTGTTGTTGGTTTCAGCATCTCTTGCTCGCGCCCAATCTCCCGAGCTTAAATTCATCGCCGATACCCTTGTCGTTCAGGCCGAAGGAACTTATGAAGCCGATCCGGATCTGGCGACCATGACTTTTCGCATTTTCTCGCAGGAAAAAGAGCTTAAGAAAGCCTACGATGCAGCCACTCAGTCGATGGGACGCATCGCCAGCCTCGCGGCTAACAACGGATTAAAGAAGGAAGAAATCTCGAGTGGAGCTTTGACCGTAGCTCCTATTTACGAAGGTGACCGCAAGAAGCGAGCGCGCTCCTACTATGTACAGGGACAAATTATTCTCAAGGTACACGACTTCTCTCACATCGGCCCAATTCTCGATGGTTCGGTCGAGGACGGAGTTGCCGATTTCAGGGCGCTGACTTATTCACTTTCCGATGAAGAAGCAGCCAAAAGGCAGGCTGTGGCTGAGGCTATGCGGCGGGCAATCGGTCGCGCCAGTATCGCCTTGGAACAGAAAGGACAGAAGCTGGGCGGTCTGAGGTATATGAGCGTGGATGTCAGGCAGATCTATGGTGTCGCACCGCTAAACGGCTTGAATGTAGCGGAGTTGGCCGAAATCACACCTGGCGTAGCCGAAAAAGACAAAAGCTTCACACCACCACCTCCGCCTCCACCCCAGGCAGAAAAAATCACCGTCGCCGCCAGCGTCCAGTGCGCGTTTCAGATTCAATAAGCACTTGGGCTTAACCGCTTGGATTATGAGGATGCCAGGGGAGTTTGCTATGGTAAAGGCGAATGACCAAACGACGCTCCAAAGGTGCGTACATGATCTCGTCGGTGGCGGAGATGTATGGAATCCATCCGCAAACGCTGCGGCTGTACGAGCGCGAAGGCCTGCTGAAGCCGTCCCGCACCGAAGGTAATACGCGGCTCTACACGGATGAAGACCTCCAGCGGCTCGAGTTCATCCTGAACCTGGCGCGGGATCTGGGTGTGAACATCAGCGGGATTGCGATCATCCTGCAAATGCGCGAGCGCATGGAAGAGATGCAGCGGCAGATTCAGGACTTCGTGAAGTATCTGCAAGAGGAAGTCATGTCACGCGCTAATGCCGCTAACGATCCGGCACGCGGCGCCATAGTTCCGTTTCGCCGCCCTCTTCCAACTGAACCAGTGCCGCGTAAAAAGCAATAATTCATCCCCAACATCCAATGCGTGATTGTCATCCCGAAGCCGGATCTCCGAAGGAGGTCGGCAGAGGGACCTTACGTCGGCGGAGGTTACCGATGCCGACTGAAGGTCCATTCTGGCGCCGGTACTAACCTCGCCGACGCTTGTGCCAACCTACAGACTTCGTCAGGTCCCTCTCTTGCCCGCCTCCAGCGGGCAAGTTCGGGATGACAATCAACGGGGATTGCGTAGTTGTCCATCGGCGTTCGAGTCCGGGATGAAAACTGTTCAGAGATCACATGGTAGCTCTCTCCCGGTGCGCGCTCTGCAATAATCCATCCCCAACGTCTAATGCGTGATTGTCATCCCGAAGCAGAATCTCCGAAGGAGGTCGGCCGAGGGACCTTACGTCGGCGGAAGTGACCGATGCCGCTTGAAGGTCCCATTCCCGCGCCGGTACCAACCTCGGCGACGCTTGTGCCAACTTACACGCTTCCTCAGGTCCCCCTCTTGCCCGCTTTCAGCGGGTAAGTTCGGGATGACAATCATGGGGGCTTGCTCTCACCTGATGCGCGCCCAGTACAGTTGGTTGAGTATGATTGTTTGTTCATGCTTCCGTTCAAGCTCATCTATAGCGATGAATACTACTTGCCAATCGGGCAGCACGTGTTCCCGGCGGAAAAGTATAGTCGCGTGCACCGGCATCTGATCGAAGCTGGAGTCGCCGATCCCTCAGACTTTTTGACTCCGAAGCCCGCTTCCGATCAGGACATTCTGCTGGTGCATACGCCCACTTATGTGAACAAGCTGAAGACAGGCACGCTTTCTGCGCGTGAAGAGTTGCAGCTGGAAGTTCCCTATTCGCCGGAGCTGGTGCGCGCATTCTGGCTCGCAGCCGGCGGATCGATCCTCGCTTGCGAGCGCGCACTCAGGGACGGCGTAGCAATCAATATCGGTGGGGGATTTCATCACGCGTTTCCCGATCACGGTGAGGGCTTTTGCATGATTCATGACGTCGCGGTCGCCATCCGGCGGATGCAGCATGACAGCAAGATTCACACCGCCATGACTGTCGACTGTGACGTGCACCACGGCAACGGGACGGCTGCAATTTTTGCTGGAACTCGCACGGTCAGCGAGCCGCGTCCCTCGACGGCGCCCGCAATTGCGGGACATCGGCCGATTATGCGGGGAGCACACGCGGGCGACGTGTTTACGATCTCACTGCATCAGGAAAATAATTATCCTGCGTCGAAGCCGCCGTCCTCGATTGATGTTGACCTGCCGGACGGGATCACCGATGACGACTATCTTGCCTGGCTCGACAATGCGTTGAGCTCGGGGCTACGTCAGTTCCAGCCGGATTTGATCTGCTACATTGCCGGGGCCGACCCCTATCGCGAAGACCAACTCGGCGGATTGGGACTAAGCATTGAAGGCTTGAAGCGGCGCGACGAACTGGTTTTTCGCGTGGCGAAGACGCGTGGCATTCCGGTCATGGTGAGCTATGCGGGCGGTTACGCCCGGCGCGTAGAAGATACGGTTGCAATCCACTGCAATACGGTGATCGCAGCAAGGGAGGTCTTCGGTTCTGCAGCCACGAGCACGTAGCCTCGCAATTTCGCGGAAATAATAATCCATCGCAAAAATGCAAGTGAGTGTTGACGCCGGGAAGGGCACGAGTTTCACTCGTGCCGAAAGTCAGCATTCAGCTCACGTCGGCACGGCTCAAGCCGTGCCCTCCCACGCGAGCCACCTGCGACGCAGACGGTCATCGTTCCCCTTGCAGCACCCGCTCTTTCGGATTCGGCACCGAAGTCGCTCCGGCCAGCACGCGCGCTTCTCTTCCATGAAAGAAGAGGAGATGAACCAGAAACATCGCCACCAGCACACCGCCAAACGTGCAGACGATGGTCGCGCCGGTAGGAAGATCGAGCAACACTGAAAAATAAACGCCGAGCGCAGAAACCAGAGTTCCCATGATCCAGCCAATGGCCAACCGCCGCCCAACCCTGTCAGCGAACAACATCGCACCCACCGAGGGAACGATCAGATAGCAGAACACCAGCAAAACTCCGGCAATCGCCACCGATGAAGTGACCACAAAGCCGAAGGATGCGTAGAACAGAAAATCCCAGAAACGAATGCTGATTCCCTGCGCCTCGGCCTGCTCGGGATTAGTGGAAATGAGGAGAAAGCGGCGCCGGAAGATGTAGTGAAACAGGCCGATCACGCCATACAGAATCGCCGTCTTCAGCACCTCATGCCGCGAGACCGCGAGGATGTTGCCCACCAGCATGTCCTTCAGGTGTTCGGTTTCGCCGGTGGCTTTGCTCATGGCGAGGATCGCCGCTGCCGAAGCCACCGCGTAGGCAATTCCGATGAACGCTTCCTGGGGAATGTGGCCGCGGCGGGTACGCGCAAACGCAAAAATCGCAGCGCCCACAAAAGTGAACCCCAGGCTGAGCCAGTAAGCGCCCGTTCCATGCGGATCCATGCCTATCAGAATCGCAGTTGTCGCGCCCAAGGCTGCAATCTGCGCCAAGGCCAGGTCGACGAAAATCACGCCGCGCTCGACCACGTGCACGCCAAGATATGCATGTATGCCGGTAAGAATCAGGCTGGCCACGAACGGCCAAATCAAGAATTGCAGAATTTCCATTTCGCTCCTTGCTTACTGTGAGGACTGAATCGCCTTGGTGATCAATGCAATATCGTAGTCGAAAAGCTCAAAATAGGTCGTGACCTGCTTCTCGCCACCAACCGACGGCAGGTAGACAACAACCTTTCCACCCGTCGCCGCGCCGATGCTGTTAGGTGTTTTTAAATCGAAATACGGTTCGACCAGTACCAGCTTGCAGTTTTCGCGCTTCATGAGCCCAATCAGTTCGATGGTGTGGCTGGGCGTCGGCGGAATTCCTGGCCGGGGCTCGACGTATCCGATCACTTCCAGATGAAAATGTTTGGCGAAGTTCGGAAATGAATTGTGATAGGTGACCAGCTTTCGCCCGCGATAAGGAGCCATTTCGCTGTCCCACTTCTGCTCGGCAGCCGTGAGCCGCTTATCAAAATCCTGAAAGCGCTGCTGGAAGTACGCGTTATCTCCAGGATCAAGTTCGCCCAGCTTCTGAGCAAAACCGCGTGCAATCCGCCGGCCGTTATTCGGATCAAGCCAGTAGTGCGGGTTTCCCAGCGGATGCACGTCTCCCATGGCACGGGTTACCACGCCGGTTGGAATTTCGAGGATCTCGGCAAATTGCGAGGCGTCGAGATAACCCGGCGCGCTAACCTGAATACGGGAGTTCCCACTCTGTGTGATCAATGGTGGCAGCCAGCCAATTTCCAGCTGCAGTCCAACCACAATCAGCAGATCAGCCTGCCGCAGCTTGAGCAGGAAACTGGGCTTGGGCTCGACAAAGTGCGGGTCTTGATACCCCTTAGCCAGAGACTCGACGTTGATGTGATCGCCGCCAACTTCCTGAACCAGCGCCGCCATATCCGTGGTCGCGGTGATTACGTTGAGCTTCTTCGCTTCTGCGCCTGCCGGGAGAAATACCAGCGCGACGGCACAAAGAGCCACACCAAAACCTTTAGACTTCAGCTTCATTTATCCCCCTTAGAATGGATGCGCTCCGTGCGCGCCGAGTGAGAAGATCAGCTGCATAAAAAGTTCATTGCTATCGCGATTCTCTGCATAGTGGGTAAAACGATATTCGCCGCGTACCTGGCTGAACTCGCTTGGCCAGTAGGTTAGAGTGGCCGCCAGCCCGTGGTCCCTCAGGTTGGCAAACTGACTGCGGTCCGAGCGGTCAAAGCGCAGTCCTGTGAACCAGCGCCGGCCGAACTGATAATCGGCAGAGCTATAAAAACCAAATGAGCGCTGCTCACTCGGAAGCTGCTGGCGCTGACTCCATATAAGCTCGGTTCTTCCCACAAAGGAATGGTAAATGGAGCGCCGTAGCGGCTTCCAACGCACGGTGGCATCCGCGCCGTAGAGTTGTGTAATGAAATCCCCACGCAGTGCGGAGGTGCCGTCGTTGTGTCCGCGCGCATAGGAAAAGCCAAGGTCCAGATTCGTGGACTCGGTAATGTCCCGATAGGCCCTCAAATGCTCGACCGTGCTCACATCGCTGCGCTGCACGTGCTGGAACACATCGTCGGAGTCTCCGCGAAACACCTGACCGGTAGCTTCGAGGAAAATTCCTTTGGGCGCAGGCAAAATGCGTTCGAGCGAAAATCCCGCGTCATCAATTCCGTCCTCCCCACCGACAAGATTGGTGGTCACTAGCGGTCGATCCACCCAGGGCATCACGTGGTTGTGCATCATGTTCACTTTGCCAAACGCCGAACGCATTTTGCCGACCTTGGCTACGAATCCGGCGGGGAGCGACGTAAATGTGATGTAACCCTCCTCCAGATTTACTCCTTCCTCTCCGAAGGAGATGAAGAAGTCGCCGCGCGCGTAGGGATCGATGATCGCCTGCAAGCCAATCTCGGACTCATGCATTTCCAGCGAGGGGAAGGGTTGCAGAGTAGCCAGTGGCGGGGGAGTGTTTCCTCCGGCAGCGCCGATGAAGTCTCCAATGACGCTGATATCTGGATTCAAGGCTTTGGACGCAGCAGAAGCCCCGCCGTAAACCGGCAGCTGTCCTCCGCCTGCAGCGAGGGCTTCGGTTGGCGCCTCATTCGGCGATGGCTGAGCAGGCACCGTTGCGACCGGGATTTGCGTGCCGGGTTGAGTCCCCGCGTTCTGGGCAGCTTCGGGTTGCGGCGCACCTGCTTGCGGGTTTGTTGAAGAAGACGGTTGCTGCGGCGCAGCCTGTGCGCTTTCCATGGTCCGCAGCTTGCCTTCAAGTGCAATCACCCGGTCTTCAAGATCGCGAATGCGCTGCTCCATGGCCGATGTATTTTGCGGGCCTGCAGGGGCGGTCGCTTGCTGCCCCAGAACAGGAATGCAAAACAACATCGCTGTCGCGCTAGCCATAATTATTCTGTTCATCATGAAACTCCTTTTTTAAGCCGACAACTCATCACAGCGACTGGACAGGCCTTGCCATGACAAGGCTGCCCAGAGAAATCAGAAGCTAAATCCTAACTGGCCGGTTATGGTTCGCGGCGTAACGTAATGGGTGCCGCTGAACGTCGAAATGAAGTTGTAGAGCGCTACTTTGTTCGCGAGGTTAATGACAGTAACCTGAGCGCTCCATTTGTGCTTGTCGCCGCGGAAGAGGTTGTCATCTCCAATGGCCAGATCGAAGAGGTGACGGTGAGCAATTCGTGGCGGATTCTTGTCGTCGTTTTCGGTTCCCGGCGCTGGGATGGTTATGAACGTCGAGCCATACTGCGACGCCGGACAGAGGTTAGCACCGAGACTTGAACTGAGGGAGATCGTCGGAGTAGCACGCACCGCACCGCAAAACAGTCCAGCCTGGAATTGCTGGTCGGGGCTGATGATAGAGGTATCCACGACTGTATTGCTGCCAGCCGGCCCATTGTTGCAATTACCCCCCGCACACGGAACCGGTCCCGCTACTAACCCGCTGTCGAATCGCCAATTGAAGCCGAGCCAGGGACCACGCTTCCCAATTTGATATTGGAAGTGTGTCGTCTGATTGAATATTTCGTCGTGGTCAATGCGGAAGACGCCCGCGGGAGCTGAGGGAGTAGCCCCGGCGCCGCTGACTTGCGGGGTAAAGTATCGCGCAGCTACGCTGGAGAAGATCATCAGCGCTGAAAATCCATGAAAATTCGGAACGCTGACCCGGCCAGCGAATCCAGGGATCTTCGATCTGTCCCACGCAACCGGAAACGTGATCGGCGTGGCGCCGAGAATGCTGAAGTCGTAGCCGTTGTGCGTGTATTTCCAGATGTATTCGCCGGAGAAGACCAGATACTTGCCGATCGCCTGTTCCAGGCCAGCGTGAAATTCATTGCGCCAGCCGGGGCTCAGCGGAATCGCGTTGGGCGCAGTGCAGCCAAGCAGCGGATTGAGCACGGTAGAATCGCACCCCACGCTCGAAAGGACGAGGTTCTCATTAAACGGAGTTTCCAGCACTCGAGCATAGGAAACGCGGAGCACTGTATTGGTTGACTTGATGTTATAGGCGACGCCCAGGCGGGGTTCGGCCTCTTTATGAGTCGTGAGGCCATTATAGAAATCGCCACGCAGTCCGAGGTTCAAAGACCAGTTGCCTTTGGTGATCATGTCGCGCACGTAGAGCGAGAGTTCTTTCACGTCCGTGTGGCCTCGGAACGTAAACAGTCCGCCGCCACGGGTCAGATCGAACGGAGCAAGCACAGGATTGAATGATGGGCTTGCCGGATCGTTGAATGTGGGATCAACAATGCCCAGGCTGTCATTCTCATTGAGGAAGGTGTGCTGATAGACCGCTCCAACCTTAATGTTATTGATGCCTTTGACGTAAGAAATCTCCGGGCGGATTCCAGCGTTGGTCAGAGTGCGGTCCTGCCCAACGGTTTCCGCTTGCAGGAAGGGCGCAAGGTCCGCGAACGGGTTGCTGCTCGGGTAGTAGTTGTACTGGTCATGACGAACGAAGGCTCCCAGCGTGAAGACCGTTGTATTGCTGACCAACCGCGTCCACGATGGCGCGAAGTTGTAGGTCTTGATTTGCGAGCGCTGGTCTGTGGGGCCTACGGGAAGGCCATCAGGACCCAGCCCGCCGTTGTTGACCACCACTCCGTTCCACGCGGTGGCGTCCTGTTGGTCAAATGAATTCGGATTCTGAAACCAGGAACGCGTGAAGCCCAGGTTGAAGTGAATGGAATCTTTGTTGGTAAGTTGATAGTCCAGGCGGTCGAACAAGTTCTGTTCGTTTCCCTTGGCGTGGATTACAGAAAATTCCGGCGGATCAAGAAATCGACCCGAATCCAGACCCCCGACGGAGATAAAATTTCCCCAGTTGGGCCCGCCGTAACCGAGATTGAAGCCGACGCTGGAGGTCCCGAAACTGCCGTAAGAGGCGGTGACGCTGCCTTGCGGGGTGGTCATGCCTTGGCCCGACCGAGTGGTAAGGTTGATCACGATACTGGTCTTGTCGCCGTATTCTGCGGGTGGGGCACCGGTAACCACTTCCAACGATTGAACGGCATCCAGCGGGACTTGATTCGAGAAAGTCTTGCTCTGTTGATCTGAAATCGGCTGGTTGTCCACCGAAAACGAGTTTTCGGCATGATCACCCAGGCCGTGAAAACTTCCATTCGAATCAGCAGAGATTCCGGGAGTCGCCAAGGTAACCAGCGAGCTTAGCGATGATGACTGGCTCTCGAGGGGAAACTTGTCAAATAGACTCTTATCCACGTCGGTGTGAAAAGTCGGATCGTTTTCCAGCAGGTCTTCAGCTCCGCTTTCGACAGTTACGGTTTCAGAGCTCTGCAGTTTGAGGGCGACACTTACCGTCAGCGGAACTACGGAACGCACATCAATATCTTGCGTGAATGGCGCGAATCCCTGACTTGTTGTGGTGAAGTGATACGGGTTGAAAGGAACGTTGGGAATGGCAAAATGCCCCGAACTGTCGCTGGTAGTGGTGCGCGCGAAACCACTAATCGGATTGTGAATTTCGACCAGCGCATTGGGCACGACTGCGCCGCTTGGATCGGTGACAGTTCCGACCACCGACGTTGAATTTCCTGCCGACTGAGCCAAGGCACAAAGTGCAATTGATAGAAAAGAACCAACAATAAAAGTCGCACGCAGCGACCTCGTATAAGAAGCCAGCATAATCCCTCCAGGATTTGTTTTCGGCGATGACCGGACTGAGTGGAGTACTAAACCGCCGGCGGAGGGCGAATGAACGGAGACGAAACCAGAAGAAGCGAATGAGAGCTTGCAGGTGCGGCCTCGGAAATTACCGAGGGCACAAGAATCGGACTCTGCTGTCCCGAAATAACCGGCACCACTCCGGAGTGAGCCAGCGCACAAACCGAGCACGCCCGGTCGGAGGTCCCTGAACCGGCATCATGGAAATGGACTGCCGCAACAAAACCGGCTAGAAAAATCAGGAAGACACAAAGCACCGCGGCAGCGCGAAACACGCTCGCCCGGGTGCGCAGGTGGAGGCTAAGTTCCATTCGGGAGCTTTAACTACATACGATGCTAATACATCGTGCCTGTGTTGTGCACGGTTACCAAAGCGTTAAGCGAAGATTCAGCGCCTTTCCAGACCTCATCTGGTCCGCAAGCGCAGAAATACGACCGCTCCAAACGGGTGCGACCCGTAGCTGGCGCTCAACGCCGCCGGAACTCCATAGGCGGTTAATTGTCCGCCCAGCGCAGTTGAGATGTGGCCGGTGTGCCCGAGTTCGCGATCGTATCCGAATGTATATGCCTGGACGCGGGTGAAGTAACGCTCGACAAAACCAGCAGGCAACGTCCCCGTTTGCGACAGGAGTTCATTGGTGCGGTCAACATTTTCAATGCGGGTCCAAACCGTGTTGTTGTTTAAAAATCGCAGCGTCGATTCCAGCAAGTAAGCGTTCCCCACATTGCCATCTTCGAGGCTCTGGTTTCGTCCCCAAAGAATCATGGACGTCCAATTACCAGCATGAATTGGCCGGTTGTACGTCAGCGACGCCGTCATTCGTCGAACGGTTTCGTTGGGAAACAGAGCTTCAGGGCCCGCCAGTTGGCCAACTGAATACTGCATGCTCCAGTTCTGTCCAGGGTTGAAGGTCAGGCGCGTGGACCATGAATCGATTCGTCCGGCGTCGATGTCCCAACGGTCTTCATCCGGTTCTCGACCGTGAAAGCCTGAGGCTTCGAGTCTGATGTTCTTGTAGGCGATGCCTGCTGTGATCACATCATTAGCGATGTGAGTGGAGTCTTCAAGGTGATGTCCGAGAGGAGCCAGGGGGTCCTCCGCTGCCGACGCTCGATGAGGATAGCCCGCAGGTCCAAGACCCGGGCTTCCGACTGGAGCAACGTAAATAGATAGCAGCGTATTTTCACGAAGCTTGTAGTCGTACAGGGCGGCGACTTCCATGAAGAAATCATGCGGGTGCTGACCGTCGACGATCGGTTTCCCGAAGGCGGTTTCTCCCTGCTGAAAAAGTTCGGGATAACGTCGGTGCGAAACCGTTGCCGGTTCCAGGCTGAGCATGGTTCGAAAAGTGAGAGTTCCGCTGCGTCCAAATTTTCTCTGCGCCATGGGCATGACCCAGTTGGTCGAAAAGAATTTGTCCGCGCCACGGGGGCCGCTCTGCTGAATATCATTCAGGAATGCAGCGCCGTGAATCATCAGCATCCACTTGCCTCGTTGCCACATGGGCATCTCGAAGGGCGTCGAGTTCGGCTGCGCATCCGTGCCGGAACTTGCGTGTTGTTCCAGAGCGCCGATAAAGGGATCGCTCGCTTTGTCCATCGTCTCAGACGACATGCCACTCATGTCCGTTATGTCACCGCTAGTCATATCGGCGCCGGCGTGCTGAGCAAGAGACGGTAAGCAGAAAATCACGACCGCCAAACCAACCAGAAACAGTCTGATCACAGATCACCCCACATTCAAGAAAATGGGTATGCAGACTGAGCCCACATACGACTCAGTGCAAAAACCAGAGATGAGCTGTGGGTTAAACGCGTAACGGTGAGCGGATAGGGTCAGAGACGGCGATCGAAATATCCGGGCGATTCACGACTTGACGAAAATCAATGCACAACTCGCGCACGCTTCCCGCGAGCAATGCTGCCGGTGAATGCGAGAAAACCGCGGCTTCCTTCGGAAGGGCTCGATTATGCCCGATAGTGCAGCATTGGTGCTTGTCTGATTTTGGCAACGGAGCGTGATGTCCGCTGGCGTGACATTGTCCAGGATGGTCAGTTACCAAAAGCAAGGGCGATGCGGAAGCCGCGATCGTACAGAGAAGAAAAACCGTGAGTACTTTGTGTCGCATCGTTCCCCAGGTAGTGTGATGCAATCATAAACCAATCGGTGACTAGCTCGTGAAATCCCGAAGCCCCGAGGTTAGATTCGGCTCAAGCTGATTTGTGAGAATAAGAACGCCGCCCAGAGAAGGGCGGCGTTTGTTGCCGGCTAGAAAACCCAAGTTTAGTGACGCCCACCGTGCGTGCTACCGCTGTGGCCTCCGCCACCTCCGCCGCCGGACGAGACATGGCCTCCTCCTCCGCCACCGCTAGACCGGCCGCCTCCGCCTCCGCCAAAACCTCCTGACGATCTGCCGCCGCCTCCCCCGCCACGCGGTGCACTATATGAAGGCGCCCTGCCACCGCCTCCCCCGCCATACGATGGCGCTGCTGAACGCGATCCACCATAGGACGGCATTGACCGGCTGTAAGACGGCCCGCTATACGAAGGCGCTGAGCGTCCGTAAGCAGGAACCGGGCTTCCGTAAGAACCGCGGTTGGACGGCATTGGTCTGCTAGAAGCGCCACCACCATAATTTGGCGCGGGTCTGTAACTCGGAGCAGGCCGGTTGTTCGCCTGGTACGAGGGTGAAGGCCGAGACGCGCTTGCACGCTGACCACCTGCGGTCGGGAAGCTTCCGCGTTCGCCCGCCGAAGAGTATCCCTGCGGTGACGTCGGATTCGGACGTGGCACCGTCATTTCGCTACGCGGCCCGTTTCCGTTTGCTCGCGGAGCAGGTGCGCTGCGCCCGCCGCCGCTCGGCATCGTACCGCGAGGCGAGGCCATCGGTGCTCCGCCACGCGCCATGCCCGGAGTTGAGGGACGTGGCGCTGACTGCGGACGCATTTGCGGAGCCGCCGAACGCGCGCTCATGTCAGGGCGCGCGCCGCTGATTGGAGCCCGCGCTGTTCCTATGCCTCCTGCTGCTGGTGGCCGAGGAACTGAGCGTGATCCCAAGCCGGCCGGCCCGGACGGTGTGCGAATCGCGCTGCCTGGATTCGGCGACGCTCCCCGTTGCGGCATACGTGCAACGTTCGCCGGAGTGCGCCCGCCATTTTGAGTTGGTTGCGAAGTGTTTCTATTCGCACCCATCTGCGGCCGTTCAATGTTGCCTCGGCCGGCCATTGGGGTTCGACCCACGCCAGCGACGCCGTTGCGGTTCGCTGTCGCAGGCGTAATGTGGCTCATCACCGGACGCGAAAAGCTTCGCTCTGGTGCTGCTGATCGTCCTGCGCCGCCAGCAATCGTGGTACGAGTTGGCCTGACTTCAGGCACCCGTACAGAAGCAGTTCCTACCCGGCTTAGCTGGTTCGGAGCAACCCGCACCGAATTCCGCGACACTGGCAGCGAGTTCACCAGCGTATTGCGCGAAGCCGCAGTGAATCCGTTCGGAGCGTGCATGTTCGCATAACGAATTTGCGAGCCGCTGTGAGGACCGTATGGGCCTCCGACCGGCCTGCCACCCCTTCCGCCACGATTGTTGCCGTAGTTGTTGTTGTAAATATTGTTGATGGTGGTGATGTTCGTGATCCGGGTGTTGCTGATGTTCACGTTGCGGAAATAACCGCGGCTCACTCCGTACCACGGGATGAACGGCTCACCAAATCCCAGCGGGCACCAGCCATAGCCTCCGCCGAATCCGAAGCCGACGTTCGCACCCCAGCCCGGGCCGCCAAACCAGGCGACTAATGCTGGCGCGTAGTATGGACGCTCCCAGATCGGTCCCGGAGCCCAGCCCCAGTATCCGCTCGCATATACCCAACGGCCATAGTGGAAGGGAGCGTATCCCCAAGGCTCGGCTTCAACCCAGGTCCAGCCCCAGGGCGATTCCCATATCCAGCGGCCGTTGTAGTAAGGAGACCACCCGGGAGCCACAGCCGGTGTCCACACCGCGCCGTAATCCGGAGTCTCTTTCCAGGTCCCGTATTCATCGAGATCTTCGTAGCCAACCACGTCCGGAGAAACGTAGCGGGCGGAAGCCGAATGATCGACGCGCTCGTCACGTGAACGCGCCCACTCATCGAAAGCATCAAGCCGCGGCGCCCCATGGATATCGTTGGTCATTGAGGTGCCGTTAGTGAATCTGGCTTGCTGGTTGGCGCGAATGCGCACGGACGGGCCGCTGCCGGTGGACTCGCCTTCGCCGCGCCATACTGTGATCACAGTTTTGTCGGCGTCAGAATCTACATCGAAGCGGTAGTCTCCCGGTTTCTGAACGGTGAACGCCTGGTTCGGCGTGTCCACTTCATAGACTTCGTTGTCATACAACCGGCGCACGTGCAAGTTCAGTGCGCCCTGGTGCAGTTGCAACTGCACGGCGTTCTGGCTGACATTGGTCAAGGTCAGGCTGGTTTCGGAGTCGATACGCGCCAGGCCGGTGCCGACGTTGATTTCGGCGCGAGAATTCTTGTCCGCCCAAATATTGTCCGAATCGGTCAGCGGACGGTTCAGTTCGCCGGTCACCCAATCGCCAGTTCCCTGCGGCTGCACCGAGACTGAGCCATTCATATATTGAAGGCGTGCGGCTCGCGCGGGCGGGTCGGTCTCAGGCTGCTGAGTAGTGTTCTGGCCATCGTAATCCGAGTTCGCTTCAGCCTGCGGACTTGAGGGCTGCTGGTCATAGTTCGGAGCGGAGTTCGGGGCCGACTGCTGGTCGTAATCCGGCGCCGGCTGCGCGACCTCACTGTCGGCCTGAGGATCGTAAGTCTGATCATCTTGTGCCCTGAGCACCGGAGCCGACATCAGCGCCAGAAGACTGGCAACGCTTAGAAAACGGGAAAAAGCTCTCATAAACCCTCCTTCGGGAAACGGCTCCCGAAGCGCTCCGTCCTGCACCGGACGGGGTGGCAGCCACAATTTGGCTGACGTAAGCTTAAACCCTGGCCTGTAGAAAGAGTTGCGGCAGACGTGGAGGGCGAAAATAGGGCGAAGACGGGCCGGTTCTTCCCGGCCCCGCAAGCAAGATGTTGGGAGCTTCCCTGTTTCGGCATCAATCGGAGAGTTTCTTTAGGGTTGGGCGGGGAACATGATTCCCCAGAAGTTATGCAAAGAATCGTCTTCCTGAAACTCCACCCCGTAAGTAAAAACTCCTCCATCCGCGCTCACCTGCGTAACCACACGGGCCGAAGCTTGGGTACGACGTCCGTTTTGTATTACCACGGTTGAACCGATCTGTAGTTCACGATTGAGCTGAACCGCAGCCCCGTACCGGTTCAGGTTCGTTGCCTTAGCGGACATGGTGAAGGAGCACTTCTGACGGTCTTCGCCTGATACGCCAATCTTTGCGTTAAGTGGCATGCGACTGCTTCGTCGCCGGAGTTGCTGAATCCGATTAACAGCAGGAGTCATTTTGGTCTTTCTTGCTGCTGTGATTAGGTGGTTTTGAAGACGGTATCGAAGGGTTCGACACAGGACAATTTACTGAGGTCACCCTCCAGAGGTGACGGTTGGGACACCCTTTGTTCTACGACTTCCGTGCGAATAGGCTAGATTGAATAGGACGGCTACACGCGTTGTCGGGAGCCCCGAAACGCTACAGCGGTTTTCCGCTGGCCGTTAGCGAACAGGTCAACTAAGCTGAGAACGCAATCCGTGGCGGAGGGATATTTCTTGACGGTGCGCGGTCGGTTCCGAGGATATATTGAACGAGTCCGAGAGTTGGAACGGCGGACGGTTCACCGACGAAACTAGAATTTTGTTCTGCCCTTCTCGAACGTCCTTATCATTCCCTGCCGAGGCGGACCTCAACGCGCTTCAAAGCCGCCCTCTGATCTTCTGGGGAAGCGAGTCAGGGGGCGGCTTTTATTTTGCTTCCCGCCTGTGTCGGTTCAATAGGCCGACTTGCACGATGAGCAAGCCACAGGAAGCACCTGCACGAGTTTGCTCTTCCAGGACGGGGACACGCGTTGGCGGGACCCCGAAACGACACAGCAGTTTTCCGCTGGCCGTCAGCGAACAGGTAAACTAAGCTGAGAACACAATCCGCTGCGGAGGGATGCGTGAGCGGTTGAAACGGGTGGTCTTGAAAACCACTGTGCGGGAAACCGTACCGGGGGTTCGAATCCCTCTCCCTCCGCCATTATAGATTGTGAGGCGTTGTCAGATATTCTGTTGCCGCGACAGGCACGTGGAGGATGAAAAAGCACAAAAGAAGCCGGCAACTAGCGTGGCTTCCCCGCATAAGAGAGCGCTGTTGCTGACGCATACTTCAGTTGTGCTTTTGCCGTTTTCTTGGCTCGCCTCTCGATTGAGGCCAGGATCATTTTCTGGAGCCTCGGGTGGGGGCGAGCAATACCATTCGCCCACCGTGAAACAGTGGAGTCGGCCACTTGGAACTCGTTGGCCAGCTCGCGCTGATAGAGTCCCAGAGTGCGAACCGCGGCCTCGACGATCTGAGCAAAAGATCCACTAGAGCCGTCCCACTCGGAACACAGCTTGGTGATAGCCTCAGCGCTCATGGCGATTTCTCCCGATTCCGTCCCAGCTTAGCCCAAAACGCAGCAGTTTGCAATATGCAAACTCTTAATATAGCTAACCGTTGATAATAGGTATGTTAGATAAGTATTACTGGAAGCAATCTTAGTGCAAATCGCAACCATTCTCCGGCCACCCAAGCGCGAAGAGGCGCATCGGGTTATCGCTTTCTACGAGAACAATAAACGTGAATTCCTCATTCCCGTCCAGACACCGATTTCACCGCAGCAGTCAATCGAGGTCAGCATTTTGTAATCGAGAGAAGCGAAGAGATCGTGGCAGCTTCTGGGATCTTTGAGTATGGAGAGCAACTTCCCTACGTGGAGGTCTCCGAAACAATCGCTCTCCCACCGGTAGTTGGATTCGGTCTGCAGGCTCTTTTTTTTCGGGTTCGGATTGCCTCAATCGTGGTGACGCAAGGGCCGGCTATTGGGATCACAACCGCCGTCGACCCCAATAACAGACATTCAGTCGGAACCACACTCAAGCAAGGATTTACGTTGTGGTCGGTACCGATCTTTGAAGCTTTCCAAAGCTGTTTCGCATGTCCACATTCCGTCGAGCACCGCAAGTGCTGCTGCGACTTTTATCTGCTTCCCGTCGCCAGCGCGAGAGAGGCTGTCTCCAAGCTCCTCTCCGAGTCTGCCACCGGAGAAATCGTTCTCACCAACAAGGACAAAGATGAGCTAAGAATCAATTGTGCGGAATGTCGCTTTCTGGCTGAGGAGGAGATAAGAGACATGCTCAAAGATTTTGCTGACGGAGCAACGTGGTCTTAATTTTCAGCGATGTCGGAGAAGTCTGCTATCCAGGAAGAGTCCGAAAAACGCCATCGTTGAGTTCTCGGGGCGAGAGCACGGCCTGTATACTCACCTCCCAGAACATGCCCAATCGCGTCACGGTTGAAATCTGCGTTGACTCAATTGAATCAGCCGTCGCTGCTGACCGCGGCAGGGCGGACCGTATCGAGCTGTGCAGCAATCTTGCCGAGGGAGGAGTCACGCCCAGCGCGGGATTGATTGCAACCGTGCTGAGCAGAGTGTCGCTGGCAGTGTTTGTGATGGTTCGTCCACGCAGCGGCGATTTCTGTTACTCCGCTGACGAATTCAGGGCGATGCAGCAGGACGTCGCGACCGCGAAACAGCTGGGCGCCGACGGAGTGGTGTTTGGACTCCTCAATGAAGACGGACGGGTGGATGTTGCGCGCACCCATCAACTGGTCGAGCTCGCGCGGCCGCTGAAGGTAACCTTTCATCGAGCCTTCGATGTGGCGCGCGATCTTAATGAGGCACTCGAAGAACTTGTCCGCGCGGGTGTGGACCGAGTGTTGACTTCGGGCGGTGAGCAGAACGCCGCTCTCGGAAGGATAAAAATCGCTGAATTAAACCGCGCCGCGAAGGATCAAACAAAAGATCGAATAATTGTGATGGCTGGAGCCGGAATTACGGAACAGAATGTCCGTGAGCTGTTGATTGAAACAGGAGTGCGGGAAATTCATGGCAGCCTGAGAACGCCCGTGTCCAGCCCAATGCGATACCGCAATGAAAAGGTTTCTTTTGGCGGGGCCGGCAGTCGCGACTGCGAACGCTTCATCGTTCTTGAGGAGCGGGTGCGGGCCCTTCGCGAAGCAGCGTCAGAAACAGGAATGAATTGAATGCTTGCTAGGCATTCGCGTGGATGGCAATTGTACCCACCGCAATTTCAGTCAATTCCCAAATGCTGTTCGCTGGCCAGAACCGCCAATTCCAGCCGGCTGGAAACGCCCAGCTTCGCATAAATATTGCTGAGGTGCCGCTTGACGGTTTCCTCGCTGATGGCAAGTTTGCTGGCAATTTCGCGATTGCTGTTCCCCTCCTTGATTGCGGAAATAATTTCGACTTCGCGGGTGGTGAGTCCAAATCCGCTCGTCGAGGGCTGACCCGTGCGCGCCCATGCGGTAACCGCCTCGCTGCCCACCCAGAACTGGCCCTCACAGACGGCGCGAATGCTCTTGAGCAGCAGTTCCGGCGGCGAGGCTTTCAGAACAATGCCGCGCGCACCAAGTTGTAGCGCGCTGGTCACCGCGAACGGTTGAATGGCTGCGGTGAGCAGAATGGTGCGGACTGCGACTTCCTGGTGCGCCAGCTCACGCAGCACTTCCATGCCTGGAACACGAGGCATGGCGAGATCCAACAAAAGGACATCGGGCTTGAGTTCGTTTGCCAGCGCGATCGCCTCTTTGCCATCCGAAGCTTCGCCGATGATGCGAAAGTCTTCCTGGGTAGCCAACAGGCGGCGCAGGCCATCGCGAAAAATCGCGTGGTCGTCGGCAATCACGATACGAATTGCTCGGTTATCCATAATCAGGCAATGCTCGCGCGGGCAAAGTCGGGAATCTTAATTTCCAGTCGCGCTCCCTGCCCCGCTTTTGAAATAATCGTAAGCTCTCCTTCAATGGCGCGCACCCGCTGCTTTATGACCAGGGGGCCGCGGCGGCTTTCCTCGAGTTCCAGGTGCGAGAGCCGGCCGCTGAATTCGAAACCGCGGCCATCGTCTTCTACGATCAGCATCCATCCTCCGCGCTGACGCGCCAGACGCACCAGAACGTTTTGCGCCGCGCTGTGCCGCCGCACATTAGCGAGCGCCTCACGCAAGATGCCGGCAATCTCGCGGCAGGTCGCCGGCGGCAGGCTCACTTGCGCCACATCACAAACGAACTGGGCGCCGATTCCGGTGTCCTGACGATAGCGCGTAACCATGCCCGCGAGGAAATCTACTAAGTGGCGCGGATCGAAATCCAAGGGCTCGAGTTGGTGGATCAAATGGCGCACATTTGCGGCTTCGTTCTGAACCAACTGCTGCACTTCGAGCAGTTCCTGCTCCCGTTCGGCAAGAGGAATCGCCGACCTGGTACGCAGAGCATACAGCCGAAAGGCGATAGCATGCAGGGATTGCACAACGCCATCATGCAACTCGCGCGATACGCGCGCACGTTCCACGGCCGCTGCCCGCGATCGCAAACGGCGCAGCAAATAGACGTTGTAGACAGACGGCGCCACCAGATTGGCGAGGTCCTGCAGAAAGCGCAGCTGTGTTTCAGGCCTGCCTCCCAACACAGGTTCGAACATTAGCACTCGCGCCGAAACCTCTGGGGCAATCGCGATCGCACACGCCAGAAGCACCTCGAAGGGATGCTCATCCACGAACCGGGCCGCGAGATAACATACCTGATCGCGCGTTCGCACGCCGTTCTTGTCTAAGGTCATTGAACTGGCGATGTTCTGATTGCGCCAGGCCGCGCCTGCCGATTCCTCTCCCATCACGCACAAATATTCCTGCTGCTCACTATCGTCCAGTTGGCGCCAGGTGAAGACCGCGGTCCCGGCGGTGGCCGATAGTTCGGCGCGCCACAACATGACCACCTGTCCTTCACTCTCGCGCGTAATGATGAGCAGTTCGCGGCCGCCAAAAAGATGCAGCAATTCCCGCATCACTGTCTGGACAGTTCCTTTGAGTCCGGCTTCGATGCGCACCCTGGATGAGATTCGGGAAACACTCAGCGCTTCCGCCGCACGCCGTTTCTCCGACTCAGAGATGTATCCGATCAAAAACGAAAAAATGACAAGGTAAACCGAGCGCATGATGAAATTCGTGGGCGATTGCTGGCCTACAATTTCGGCCAGCGGAGTCCGCGCACGGGCGATTGCGTCAACTGCCATGGTGCCGATGACTGCGACTGTGGTCATGGCAGTTTCGCGCATGCCCCAACGAAATGCCGCCGCCAACAAAGCAAAAATGAAATACAGAAAGAAGGGACTAGTTGCGCCGCTGCCGAACAAGCTGATAACCGCGGGCCAAATGATATCGGTGGTGTGAGCCAACAAAGGAAAGCTGGAGGAGATTTCGCTCCTGAAGTGCAACACCACCAGCAGCCCGATGGAGTGCCCAAGATAAAGGACGAGAAAAGCTTCAGCCAAATCGTAAGGAAACGCCTGGGCAGGATCTAACCAGAGCAGCAGTAGAGAACTGACCGCCAGCACTACTCGCACCGAGGCCAGCACGCGCTCGGTACCAAGAAGGCCGCTGCGACTGCGGGGCAACGCCAGCCTGCCGGTGACCAGGTCCAATACTGAAGGCATCGCCAGCATCGCGCCGATTATAGCCCGAATATGCCACGAGCTAGTAACTGTTCATTGCCATTGGGTGCGGTGACGTACTGGGCAGTTTCTCGAGCTGGCTGTGGGGAAGCTGCAGTCCGAACCGCAGGGTGAGTGCTGCAACCTTTGTTGCTAAGGCGCATAGACTTACGCCAAAAGTTGTAGCCGGTCTGCAACTTTTGCGGAATTGACTGCGCTGTCCTATCAGCTTATGTTGCGAGTGCACACTGCCGGTGCTGCATGCTTTTTTAATTGGCAAGGCGCTCCGCAGCGCTGCTCCTTCGTCGCAGGGCTGGCCTACACGTCTCCGGCCAGCCCCGCTTTTTTCGGCTTAAACCCACGTTTTCGGAACATTTCGCACCGTTTCGCACCCTTCGCTGACGATTTACCTTGCTACATCCAAAGTTGTAGATGAATTGCATCTTTCTGGTGATTGACGCAGCGCACCATTGGTCGTACTTTCGCTGTGCGCGTTTTTGGCTCGTTAGACCAGCCATCCACGAGAAAGAATAGGATCCTTCCTCGGTCAGTTCTGCCACTCTGACCAAGGAGCGCCACTATGCGTCGAAGCCTTTCCCCGCTCCATTGGAGCACGCCAGAACCAGCTCCGGCGCAGCACTGTTCGTCCCCTGGTACTTTTAACCGTTTGTCTGTTGCTGCTAGTTTTGACAGTTCCAGCCTGAGTAGCTGCCGGATATTTTCTGACGCACCCAGTGTTCATGGGTACGTCGATAGTCAAAGCGGTTTGCAAGGAAGCAAGGATTTGTCCTCGGTCAGTTCTGCCACTCTGACCAAGGAGCGCCACTATGCGTCGAAGCCTTCCCCCACTGCGCACTTCGTCTCACTCCGCAGAATTTGGCGTCGACGTGGAGGGCCACCCAAACCTGGGTTTGGCCTATCTGCAGTTTCATCGGGAACCCGCAGTCTCCGGATTACACCCCGGACACCAGCAGGCTCGACCAACGCCCAACAGGGAGCTCGCTTATGACATGGCGTCCAGGAGACGTGATGACCAGCTCGAGCGCAGCTCCGCAACCCAAATTTCTGAGGAGGAAATATGAATTGTCGAACAAATTGTAGTAAGACGTTTTTGTTCGTTCTCACAGTGCTCGCGCTGGCCATCGTAGCCACGCCAGCATTCGCAGCGAACACTTGCATCCAGAATGAGTACAACCTTTCGCAAGGAGTCTCTGCGACCGGCACGACCGGGAGCACCAAGCTGAATTGCACGGCCAATGACGTGAGTATCGCGGGGATTAACAACATTACCGATCTTCAAGGCAACCCGATTACTACCTGCTTCCAGGGATCAAAGTTCAGCTTTATCGCGGACTTCGAGATCAAGACCACATCGAGCTCGGCTCGCGAAAACATCGGATTGTACATTGCCACTGCCAGCACGACGCAAGCCCTGACTGGGGCCTGCGACGATAACATCATCACGGCGCAAAACTCGGCCCAGTACCACGAGACCGACACCGCGCCGGACAACTGCGGCGACACGCAGAGTAGCGACTCCAGCCCGTTATTCGGGGCCGGGACGGAAGATGTCAGGCTTGAGATTGACGACTTCCTTTGTATCGCTCCGAACGGTTCAAACAATTTGGTACTGCCGAACTGCACAAGCTGGCAGATACCCGGCGGGACGATTCAGTGCGTGTCGACCGACGGTTCGTATCCCTTCAACGGCCCCAACGGAACGCCAACGGCCGTACCGGGGACGAAGTCTAAGTGTAACTGCGACATCATCAGCCTTCCCATCACCCCTGTGACGGTAACTCCTCTTGTACAAAAGGCGTGCACAACCACAAACACGCCAGGCCCAGGCCCAGGCCCGGTGTTCACCCAGGGCGCTAGCCCGACGCAAACCCCCACCACCTGCGATGCGGGCGAGGAGGGGAGCACGGTAACCTACACTGTTGCCATAACCAATACTTCAAACGTTGCCAACAACAATGTCGTTGTTGACCAGATCTGTGACAGTGCGTATGGCAACGTCTTCACAGCCGCCTCGTTCACTGGCACGGCTTGCGCTTCGGGATCCAAGGGCACAGCAACCAACGTGAGCTGCCCGCCGGCGGCGATTGCTCCGGGTGCCACCGGAACATGCACTTTCACCGCAGTCCAGGGCGAGAATGCGACGGTGATCGATACTGTGAGTGCATCGGGCCACTCATCTCTCAACACTACCTCACTCTTCGGCCCGAGTTCGTCCAACTCCGTGACGGTCACGTCTACCGACGCGCCCAGCACGGCAACGACAACCAAGGGCGTCGTTGGTACCGAAGCCGCCTGTGCAACCGTAAGATACAGCGTGGACGTGAAGAACACGAGTGGAGCGGACGAGGTCCTGTCGCTGTCAGCGCTGAACGACAATACCTACGGGGACATCACCAAGTTGGGTGGTGCAACCCCGCCGACCGTTCTCGGAACTACCTGCGGCGTAGCCGCTGGTGCTGGGACGCTGTCAGGGACTGCCGGGTCGGGCGTGCTGCCAGCGTCGATAGCTGTTGGCGGCACCTATTCGTGCCAGTTCGACGGGCAGTTCTGCAGCGCAGTCGACGCTAATACCTGCATCTCGGAAACCGACTCGGTGTCCTCAACGCTGGCCAGTGACGAGGCCAACGTATCGGTCACCACGACCAAGAACTCGGTTACGGTGAAGGAGTGCCTCACGGCAACTGTGACGACGACGGCGCAGCAGTAGTCTATTAACGTGAGCCGGAGGCGCTCCGCTGAGCGGGCGCCTCCCAAGCTCTATGAACTTTTGATTGCTTGATTGAAGGGCCGGTCGAACCTGACCGGCCCGTTTTGTTTTGTTGACGTTTGCTCGCTTCACCCGCCGTTAACGCTGCTCCCCATCAGGATGTCATCCCGAACTCGGCGGGGGAGGGATCTTACGATGCGCATTGGATCAGGAGAGGCGAAATCGGGATGGCAAATAGGGCGCATACGCAAGGAATGGCGCAGCCTCCGCGCATCGATAGCAACAATCTTACCTTAGGTCATCCCGCTCTCGCCTTCCGCGAGGTCGGGATGACATCGCATTTCCTTGCATGGCGAATACGACTGCCGCCCTGCTTGTTTGGGTGGAAGCAGGCCTTGCGTGGAACCGTGGATGAGCGGCTCCCTTCGGCTTCGCTCAGAGCAAGCTTTAGAGCCGCGTGAGCGACGTGGAAGAGCGGCCATTTATGGCCGCGTTCGTGAGCATTTGGGATTTCGGGCTTTAGCCCCGGCCAACTCTGGCCCTAAAGGGCGATGCATTAAACGTTTCATTTACGCGGCTCTAAAGAGCCGCTCTTCCACAACGGGCTGAAGCCCGTGAATCTGACCGTTCACTTTACGCGGCCATAAATGGCCGCTCTTCCACGTTTTGCGGATTCGAGATGTAAACCTAAGAAGGAAAGAGGCGCCGGATTGCAGCGCCTCTAGATCGTATCGAAGCTATTGCACGGTAAAGCTGGTGCTCGCTCCCATGATGGAGGCTGCCCCAGTAACGGTCGTGCCGTACTGTGCCTGATAAGTACCAGCCGGCGCATGCCTTGACAACTTGTAGCTGAGTGAGGCTACGCCGTTGCTGCCGGTTGTCCCACTCAAAGTGGTTGCCTTTCCGCTCGGAGACATAACAACAACTGTCACGCTCGCGCCAACGTCCGGCGATGTGCCAGAGAGCAGGCTGACACGGATCGCAACCGTTTGGCCCGGCAGATAGGTGGATTGGTCCGTCCACATGCTGACGCTCAGCGTGCCTGGCGTAGAAATCACGTAGGTCGCTGCTGCCGATCCGGTGTAGGAAGTTGCTGAGGCATTGGTCGCGGTCACACCCAGGTTGTAGGAACCATCAGCGGTTCCCGTAGGCGAGGTCACGGTCAATGTCGCAGAGCCACTTTTTCCGGGCGATAACGAGACCGCCGCAGCGCTCCACGCGCCAGCCCAGCCGGACGGCGGAGCGGCAGCTAAGTTGAAGGTCGAAGCTGTACATCCGGAGCTGTCGTTGTCAGTAACTGTAACAGTGAAATTCACCGGAGTCCCGGAGGTCACAGACAGGCTCTGAGACGCCGAAACACTGACAGTGGGATTCGCCGCAGCGCAAGCCGATCCGTTTCCATTCATCGTGATTTGTACCGTCGCGCCGTTGCTGCTGACCGCCGTTGGCGCGAAGGTCACACCTGCCGTCGAATCCTGGAAGCTTTGGCCGACCGTCAGGGACATATCGAACCAGCTATTGTCAGGCTGGGTTCCGGGCGTCATATCGAGCATGTCGCTCGAGTTGCCATCGCCATCTGTACCGAGATGGAAGAGTACGCCCGTCGTTTCGTTCTGCGTGTAGTAAATACCATTCGAGAGGAAGGCGTCGAAGCCGACCGCCTGCCGCTGTTCGAGGTAATACCATGTCTTCGCACCAGTCGTGCTATTGGTGGACTGCAAGACTTTCAGCGCATTCGGTCCGGGTCCGGCAACTTCGTACGGATAGATCGTATATGTGCCGCTGCTCGTTACCGTCTGAATGGAAGGCGACGATCCGTAGCCGAGCCAGCCCAGGCGTTCCTTTTGGAACGCATTGTAGTCGGGGGACGCCGTTTGCGGGGTGCCCATCGTGTCCATAGGGTCGCCGTACTCGACCATGGTGGGGCTTGAACAGATAGTGGCGCTCGTACCGCAATTGAGAAGATGAGAGTGCCAAAGGCCAAAGGCGTGCCCCAACTCGTGGTTGATAACGTAGGGATCTACCGTGCCGTTGATCCAGCTCTGTGAAGGGTTCCCGCCGACCTGCGACGCACCCGAAAAGCCACAAGTATTGTTCTGTGGGAAAAAGTACACGTAACGAGTGTAGTTGGCTAGGTTAACGCCGGCAGCGGCCGCGGCGCTGTTGGCATCCGTAGCCATTTGAGAGGTGTTACAGGTCGTGACGCTGTCCGGGATCGTGTACCAGCCAACCACGCTTCCCGTAAGCGAAGTCTGCCCATAAGAGTTTTCCGTGACGAAATTGTTGGCCGCGGTGAAGAATGCATTCTGCACATCGGTGACCGTGGCCGGCTCTACAGCATCATCTTGAAAATTGACGAGAATGACTAGGGTGGATTGTGATCCGAAGGTATTGGGCACAGGAATTGACGGCGCTGTCGTTCCGCCGCCGGTTGAACCGCCTCCGCCCGTATTCTTAACGTTCGTGCCTCCTGAATAGAGGATTAGTCCACTGCCTGACCGCTGGCCTGTGACTTGGACATGGTCTCCGGTCAGAAGATGTGTAGGCGGGTGCTTCACGAATTGCAGCGGGACGCGAGTGCCATCGGACTGCTTCAACGTGTAGACAAACTTGCCGTGGCCATCTTTGAAATCCTGGTGGACGATTTCGAGCTGGCCTTCGAGCTGGACCTGTGGAGCTCCTGCTTTCCATTGAGCGGCGGCCGCTGGATCCACAGCGTTTGCGTCCGGGTTGTGTGCGAGAGCGAATGTACTTGCGAGGAGAACGGCGCCGGCGAAAATCGCACGGCTGAAGATCGGACAGCTAAAGATCCGCGGGGTACAGATCCTGATCGTCATGGTGGTGGTACCTTCCTTACCGCCATGATCGCGAGTTGCCGTTAGGAAAACGAGATCACTTGAGGCCAGTCACAAAAGGACATCTCAGAAGTACAGCAACCTTTGTGTTGGAGCTACGGGAGTGAAGCTGGAGCAGCAAGCAGGTGCAGGGTCAGCGGGTTACGTGAGCCTAGGCGGAAGGTCTCGCGAGTCAGCGCGTGACTTTTTGGATCACGGAGCGGTTATTTTCGTCACACCATTTCGGGAAAGGCTAGCGGACTTTAATAATGTAAGTCGGCCTCGCAACAGCAGAGCCTGCCCTGAGCCTGTCGAAGGGTCCCTCCACGCGCCGCTGGATCGCTTAGGCGATCCGGCGGCTTGGTCGGGATGACAATTGGCTACAGACTAACGTCAGTTTTTGCGATCCGCGCGTGAAATGCTTATGCTCGCAGTCGGGTGGTGTTGGCCAGCTGCTCTCCCGAGTTCGTCATCGATAATGCTGGTGAACTCGCTCTCAGGCTTGGCACCGTTTACGAAAACTCCGTTGATGAAGAATCCCGGCGTGCCGTTTACACCGGCCTTCCGGCCTTCCTGCTCATCTTTATCAATGTCCGCCTTATACTTCTCCGTGGTCAGGCAGGACTCGAACTGCTTGTCGTCTAGCTTCAAATTGCGCGCATATCCGATTAGGTCGTCCTTCTCCAACTTCGAAGCTGTGAACAGCTGGTCGTGGTACTCCCAGAATTTTCCCTGCTCCTCGGCGCAACGCGAGGCCTCGGCAGCACCCATGGCGTATGGGTGAATCGCGGTGAGCGGGAAATCGCGGTAGGAGAGGCTGATTTTATCTCCGTATTTCGCCAGCACGGCTTTTACTGTCGGCTCAACTTGGTGGCAATAGGGGCACTGATAATCCGAAAATTCGACGATCATAACTGGCGCCTTGGCATTTCCAAGCAGCCGTTTGGGATCGTGGGCGACTTGCACCCTGGGCGGCGAGAGCAGGACGACAACTTTGTTGGCTTCACGCAGGCTCTTTATGTAGTCTTCCCGGAGCTGCCGCGTCTGCGCCTGCTTGATGGATTCTCGGAGTTGAGCTTTGAGCGCATCATCGAGCGGTCGGTTGATTCTCCCCGATTGCGCCAGGTAAAAGCCCAGGATCACATCATCGCTGGGATCCTTCACTTTCGCCGCTACTTCCTGTTGGATCAGCTGGTCTGTCGTCAGCCCCTTCGCCTTGGCGGCGTTTTCGAGCATCTTCTGCTCGATCAGGGAATCGAGGGCTTTCCGCTTGATGTCGTATTCCTGGCTGCGCAGCGGCTGAAGCTGGCCCTCAACTGAGGAAGCTAAATCTTGGTCGTAAATGGTCTGGTCGCCGACGGTGGCGACGGCTTGTTTGGGTTTGGGCGTCTCCGCGCTCTGGGCAACGCATGTTGCAACAAAGAAAGCGGAAACAAACAGCAGGACTGGAAATTTGAAGTGGCACATAGGTAGGCAGGAGTATACCTCAATATTCCTTAAATTGCCGCCAATAAATTGTGAGTAGAAGGCACATTTGCAGCCTTATAAACCGCTCCACGACCGCGAATCGAGTGCGGATAGTGGCCCAAATGTTATTCCGTTGAGGCCTCGTAGCTGCACTGGCTAATTCGAGCCCGAGCTTCGTGGTCCCATTGCCCGTGCAGTCCCGCTGGATCAACTGGACACCCTGATCTCGCGGCATTGCTCATGATGCCGGCAACTTCCGTCCACGGCAACTTACGCGGCGGAAGGCAGTCCAGGCGATGGGCTCACGAAGCTTAAGCTCTAATACGGCAGCAGCTCTCGACGGAGCGCGGAGCGGCTTAAGCACCAGGTACGAAGAACCAAAGCTCTGAAAACAAGGCCATTTAGGCGAGTTTGTTCCCGCAAAAATTTGTCTAAGCGATTGCATGCGCTTACTAAGGCTCGAGCCAGTGAATGAATCGGTGAGCTGGCAGATAGGCCGCGTCGCAAACGAAAAATCAACACGCGCGCAAGCACATCGAAGATTGCAATTTCTTAAGTGACCTCACAATCCGTTTTTCACCAGGTACAAGTACCAATCGGCGGCCCGCTCCACTTCTCGGACCGCCCCGGTGATATATCGCGTCGTAAGGTCGAGTGCAGCCGTGCGACGTTCGACATCGGATTGATCGCTTGTACCCCTTCCCAAGAGACGGTAAATCTCAGTGAGATCCTGCAGCTTGACATCAATTAGTTTGATCATCATGTCCCACTTCGCCCTCTGATCCACGACAAGCTTCTCGGAAGCATCCTTCGGAGCGAGCGTTTCGGGCAACGGCATCTTGTATCTGTCGGCGTGCCGTGTCAGCTGCTCCGCCAATAAAATAACGTCCTTACTTTCGGGTCGCCAGTTTGCAAGCGAATCATAGAAGTCACTGCCAAGGGTCTTAACAATCCATTCCCTGTGCTCCTCTAGGTGCAGTCCAGCGTTATCGATCAATTCCATGCGGAGATCTGTAACCAGTCTGATCGCCTTCCCCAGTGCTCCACGTCCTGAGGTGTACCATCGCGGCGGTTCAGATGAACTCGTTGCGTCATCCTTCTTCTTTTGTTGCTCATCTTCGAAACCCGCTTGCAACTTCAAATTCCGCTCCTCTATCCGAAGAGCCTGTCGCACCCTCCAGATCGCACACAACAGCCGTTCGAAGGCGACCATCTGCATGGTTGTCTTGGGCTCAAACTCAGCCAGCAAGCTTTTTCGCAGCTCCTCGAATTCTGTTTTGTCAGTTTCCTGGATTATCAGCTGCTTCGAATAGAATCCGTGCCGGAGGGCGTTATAGCGAACACGCCGTTTACCTGCCCCTGTTTTCGGACCAGTAGCTTTGCTGGAATTAGTCTTGATATTGTCGGTGCTTGACTTTTGAGTGCCCGAATCCTTTTTACTTTGTTTCATAAATCCAGTCCTCGTCGGACGACGTTGGTGCCGAGGCACCCAATCTGGCCACCTCGGCCGCCACTTTATCCGAAGTTAACGAATTGCGTTCGCCGAGCACCTGCGGGTACTGACGTGGTGCGGTGCCTATCACAGCGATCCTACATCGCCAAATGTAAGGCTAAAATCTGTTCATGTCCGAGAAGGGCGACCGCAGCAGACGCCGAAGGCCCAGGAAGGGGTTCCCACACCGTGTTGCGGGATACCTGGATAGCCCCGCACACGACATCGTTGCGAAAGCGGCCGAACACCTCGGAGAAAGCATCAGCACGTTCGTAGCGCGCGCGGTTACAGAGCGAGCGGAAGCGATCCTTAAAAGAAAAAAAACAACGCATCGGATCTAAATCTAAGCCTCGCATTTTCCTTGAGATTTCGCATTTAATGGCCCATAATAGATCATTATGAGTCATCGTGAGAGCAGGATGACGCTCGTGCGAAAGCTCCGGTTGTTTGATGTGCGATCGAGGAGGGGATCTTATGAAAAAAGATGTCGACGATGCAAGTGCGGAGTTGCGTTTGGCAAGAAGCGTTTGGGGAGCTCTATCGAGAACCAGCACGGCCCAGCTCCGAAACTTAATTGAAAGTCGACTCTCTATCTCGATGGGAGATCTTGCCTTGATCAATGGCCGATGGTACGTAACATACACCGGGCTACTGCGGATCGCCAAACGACATCGGTGCTTCGGAATAGATGTTCGCGCAGTTGAGAAGTATTGTGATCCGGATTCGCGTCGCTGGGCATTTGCGGCGACGGTTTACAAATCGCCCGGATGTCGCGGATTTGTTGGCTATGGTGATGCGGATCCTTCCAATGTTTCCCCACTCGTGCGCGGCGCCGAAATGCGGGTCGCGGAAACTCGTGCAGTGAATCGCGCACTGCGCAAGGCGTACGGCATTGGCATCTGCTCCGTTGAGGAAATCGGCAGCTTTGAGACGCAGCAGCAGCCGGCTGACCGTTCGGTTCGAAAGCTTCCGCCCGAGTCCGTGAACGGCCACGGCGGCAACGGAAACGGCACCCGCGTTCGAGATCATCTGTGCCAGCTCATCCGTCAGCACAAACTCGACGCCGAACTGGTGAAATCTTATGCCGTCGATTTCTGTGGCACAAAAACTCTTCGTGACGCATCTCGCGTGCAGGTCGAAGCTTTCGTCGCCCACCTCGCCGACTGGGCCGCGAAAGATCGCAATGCCCTGCTCTGCCAATTGAACAGCTATTCCCGCCCCCAGGCTGGTGCCGCGTGAAACGCAATATCAGCGGCCTGAATCAAGCTTCGGGCTCGAACGCCAACGGGCTCATCGATGGCCTGTTCCTGGTGCGTGTGGCGCGCGTGCACTATCGCTGGCATGCGCAGAAGCCCTTCTTCGTTTTACATTTTGTCGTACTCGAGCCCAAGCCCTTCGCCAATAGCTCCATCGTCGGCCGCCTCTATTGCACGCCCAAGGCGCTCTGGAAGCTGAATTGGTTTTTGCGGGACTTCGGCTATGATAGCGAACTTCTTCAACGTGATGAGATCGACGACAAGCATTTGATCGGGCTCTGTGGCGTGGTCCAGATCACCCACTCTGTTGTCAACGGCACTTCCCTGCTCAACCTCGAAGGCTTCGCCCCTGCTAGCCAATGGGAGGAGCTATCACCCGGAGTTGAGAACGTCCTCCGGCGCATGAAGGTCGGGTCGTGACCTACAGCTACACCCAGATCTCGCATTACCTGAGCTGCCCGCGCCGCTACCGGCATCGTTATCTGGACGGCTGGCAGGAGAAAGACACGCGCGCCGCTATGCTCTTCGGTCGTGCTTTCGAGCAAGCGCTCGGCGCGTATTTCCGACATGAAGATCCAGCGGTGACGCTCTATCGCGAGTGGGCGACTTATCAGAATCAACCGCTGCACTACTCCGAGCGCGACAGCTGGGACCAGATGCTGCACCAAGGCATTCAGCTGCTGGAGCGCTTCGCGCAAGAAGATCGCATCCGCATCCGCCAGCCCCGGCGCAATCTGCAGATCAAGTTCGTGCGGCCACTCTCGGCAGGCAACGAGTTCGTGGCCTATGTGGATGCCATCGGCAGACTCGATGGCCGTGCTTGCCTGCTTGAATGGAAGACCACTTCCAGCCGCTATGCGGAACAGCCCGAGGGCCTCTTAGCACTCGATCCGCAGCTGCTTTGCTATTCCTGGATCACCGGCATCCACGATGTAGCCCAGGTGGTGTTCGTGCGCAAGCGCCTGGTCGAAATCCAGTACTTGCAGACCACCATCACCGACGAGCAGCGCCAGGAGTTCAGCCAGCTGGTGCACTCGACCATCGGTCAGATCGAAGCCGCGCAGTTTCTGCCGCACAGCGGCATCCGTTTTCCGCAGAACCCGTGCAGCAGTTGCCCCTACGTAGGGCTATGTCTTGGGAAACCGCAGCTGGTCGAAGCCCGACTGATCCGAAAACCAGGAGCACAAGACTTTGGTGTGTTTGACGAGCTTACGTACTAACGATCTGCCTATGCCGCCGAAACTGAACCAGAAGCGAGCGCTCTTCGTACTGTCAAAGATCGACGAGATCCTCGCCTGGGAGCGCCGCAAGGAAGCGGAAAAAGACACTCGCTTTGTTGAGCTGGGGCGCTATCTGTGCGAGGTCAGGGCCGGCCAGTACTGGCGGATGGAGAAGCTGAAGTCCTTTGACGAGTTTCTCGAGCGGCGCTTCCCGGAATCAAGAAGGAAGGCCTACTACCTGATGTCCATCCACGAGCACCTGCCACCAGAAGCCAAACGCGAGCTGAAGCAGGTAGGCTGGTCGAAGGGCCTGGAGCTGGCGAAACTGGCGAGACGAAACCATGGTCAGGACTTCGATTGTGCAACCTGGTTGCACAAAGCCAAGCTTCTGCCCAAAGAGGAGTTCCAGCGCGAGGTAGAGAAGGAGCTGACCGGGCAGGACTCAGAGGCCTGGGAGATTATTTACTTCAAGTTCTACAAAAGCCAGATCCCAGTCATTGAGCAGGCGATCGAGACCGCGGCGCTGATGCTCGGCAGCGACAAATCCCGCGGGTATTGTCTGGAAATGATCTGCGCGGACTTCCTGGCCGGGGCAAATCTCGACAGCGGCCAACCGGAAGTGTTGCTGCATTCGCTTTCCCGGTTCTTCCAGTTCCTACCCGGAGATCAGAGGCAAGCATTTGTGCAGCTGGTGAACGGAGAAGCGCAATGAATCAATCTTTTCTCCCGAAGGAGACTCCAGTCAGGCTTTCAGCCCGAGACTATGAAGACCTTCGCGCGCGGGTGCTACGCCGAGACGGCTTCCGATGCCAATTCTGCGGCTCCATGGCAAGGCTGGAAGTTCATCACCAACAGTTTCGCAGCCATTCCGGCGAAGATACGGAACAGAATCTCATTACCCTGTGCACGAACTGCCACTGGCTGATGCATAGAATCGGCCACATACGAATGGTCTAGCGAAGAATTCGGATGACTCTTGCTCTCAATGCCTCGAGTGCGCCTCATGACTTCTGCGATGGAGCATCAGGCGGACGGACCGCGCCACAGCACCATCAATGGAAACACCGCCTTGCGCACTTGCATACTGCCAGAGCAGAATGCCCTTGAGGGCCTGTTGACCTTGTCGTTGGAACCTGCCTGAAGCCGAGACAGAAAGTCCGGCGCTGATTTCGTGATCGCTCACAATATTGGCAGCCCGTTCACTTTGTGCTGTGCTTGGCGTACTCTCCGGACGTGAACTTTCCGCCTTGCACGTAGCTTGCGTTCAGTTCGGCGTACTGCCTCCACTTCTCGGGCAAATCGTCTAACGGAAAAATGGCTGACACCGGACAAACCGGAACGCATGCACCGCAGTCAATGCACTCCACCGGATCGATATAGAGTTGGGGGACGCCATCGAATCCAGGACGGCCGTCTTCATAGGTGGTGTTCTTCTTCGGATGGATGCAATCAACCGGACAAGCGTCGACACAGGAGGCATCTTTTACCCCAATACAAGGCTCGGCAATCACGTAAGCCATAAGCCCGCTCCTCACTTTACGCTATGCCTTTGAGAAGACGAATTCAACAAAGGCCAAGCAGGATAAACTGCTGCCGCTATGAGAACGACAATTGAAAGACTTTCCGCAATAACCCTGAAGATAACTGATATGGAAGTCTCCGTGCGGTTCTATCGAGAGGTGCTGGGAATGGAACTTCTCTACGGTGGGCCGAATGCAAGCTTCTCTTCCCTACGTATCCCAGATACCGAGTTCCCGATCATCAACCTGCAACAGGGTCGCACGGCTGTTGGCTTAGGCCGAATGATATTTCACGTTGCAGATGTGGATGCCTTCTGGACACACCTGAAAGAGAACGGGCTCGAGCCGGATAATCCTCAGAACGCTTCCTGGGGAGAACGGTACTTCCACAGTCATGATCCCGACGGTTATGAGCTCTCGTTTGCGCGGCGGCTCTGACGCCATGTATGAGCATCGCCGAATGGGCGGTCCACCGCATCGTCAGCTACGAAATCAGGCTGGGTATTTTCCACTACCCGAGTCCGCTCGGCGGACTTTCTTCCCCACGGTCGAGGACGATGCCCCGGGATGCCGCTTCTATCGCTGACTGTAAGCGGGGAAAAAAGGCATGTCGAGAGGAGAACTGAACGCCCTGATCAAGTGTCCCATCGCGACTGGATCAGCGAGCCCACGAGGAAGAAGGACTTGTCAGCATACTCCAGTACGATTGGTATCACTGCCTCAACGTGCATGCCTCCTGTGCTTTCCAAAGCAAGTGTGCAAACGATGCGCTTAGAATTCCGGAGATGGACCGGCATGGAATGGTGCTCAAGACTCCCAAGGATTGAGCACACCAACTCCCATACGCTCAAAGTCGGGTACGTTCCTGGTCGCAACCGTCTGACCGTGCACGAGCGCCGTAGCTGCGATGAGGGCATCACGATCCGAGAGTGGGTTAGGCACGTGAAGCGTTGCGCATCGTTGGGCGACGGCGGTATCAATCGCTAAAATCCGACCAGAAAATGTGGGCAACACGTGCCTGTCCATCCAGGCACGAAGAATCGTGCCTTGCTCTTGGTCGCGTCGTTCGATCAGAAGGATTCCAATCTCAAGTTCCAATACTGAAATTACGGAGATATAGAGACTCGCCGCCGGCAAGGGTTGGGCCCATTTCTTGACGTTTTGATGTGCCTTCTTCGCTTTCCTTAACTCTGAAACTACATTGGTGTCGAGGATGTACATTTAGGTCAAATCCGCTGACTCGTGCAGATCACCCTTCAGGCGGGGTGGCTCAAATTCAATCTCGGCGGCCGCCGGCATCGCCAATAAGTCCGCAACGCTCTTCTGCCCTTCAGTAATCCTTTGATACTCCTCCACCGTGAGCAGTACGTGGGACGGACGGCCTCGATCCGTAATGAAAACCGGGCCGCGTTTAGCGGCTCTCTTCGCCCCGCTAGTGTCCTGATTGAAGTCTCGACTCGACAGTTTTGTAATGGGCATAATTTGCAGTCCTTCGATGTAGCAACGTAGCTACATTATAACAGAATTCCTAGCAGCCGAATGGAGGCAGACCGCCAAAACCAGAGGCACTATGAGCCTGCTTAGACTGACGATGGCGCAACGTCTCGCAATCCGCGGGATGATGAGAGGGTCTGGAGCACGATCGGGTCATCGGTATCGCGTTCCGGGCATCGGAGCGTCGAGAAACTTGGGAATTGCTTCCCAACGGACAGATCGGTCGTGAAGTGGCACGGTGTCCTGACGCTGCCCAAGGCTCGTGGAGCATCACCCAAGGTGAAAGAGGCGGGAACCTGGAACACGTTGGGATCCACAAAGTAGTTGTCCACCCAATCCCGAACGTGGTTACGCTTAGGTGTTCCCACAATATTGATGACTCTTGCTCTCGATGCCTCGAGTGCGCCTCATGACTTCTGTGCTGGAGCATCAAGTATGCGATCTTTGCTGCGCGTCAGAAGGGCGCCGCATGAGAGTCTGTGGGCGGGATTTATTATTCAGCCATCAAGCGGTCACTGGAGACACAGGTATGAGCAGTTCTCAGAATTCAAATTGGAAGACCCGACTGGTTGAGGGTGGGTTTCCGGATCGTAGTTTTGATATTGAATTCTGGCAAGAGCAGGGCGATGAAGCGATCTTTGCAGCAGCATGGGAAATGGTGGAGCTAGCTGAGGAAGTCCGATATGGCAGAAAACCCACATTTCAAAGAACTGCTACAACTGTTAAACGACTTTGAGGTTTGCTACCTGATCGTGGGTGGCTACGCGATCAGGAAGTACACTGAACCGCGCTACACGAAAGATCTCGACATCTGGGTAGAAAATTCAGCAGAGAATTCGCCACGGGTATTCGCGGCACTCAAGAAATTCGGTGCTCCACCTTGAAGCTTAGTCGCGCTCACATCCCGTCAGCACAGCGGATGGTATGCAGCAGCGTTCCGGCTGCTGCATCCCAGGTCAACTAGAAGTAAAGCTTCAGCGCCAGCTGCATTTCGCGCGGCGGAGCGTCCAGACTATCGATCGTGCCGAAACTACCGGTCCCCGCTCTGGTATGTGGTCCGGAGAACTGCGGGTGGTTGAAGGCGTTGAATGCCTCTGCGCGAAATTCGAGCCGCATCCCCTCCCGCACACTGGCCATGGGGAACTCTTTAAATATCGAGAGATTCACTAGCCGAGTCCCGGGCTCACGTACAGTTGTGATCGTCCTGGGAGCGTTCCCCAAGGTGTAGTCAGCGGTTTGCTGCAATGCGTCCGGATTGGCGAAGTAGTTTACACACCCGAACTGACAGCCGGCCGTGGCCTTTTCTGGCGAACTCGACGAACGACGAAGTGCCTCAGTTAACGTCGCACGCTGACCGTAGGTTGGAATGGGCACAGCTGCATCAGATTCGAGCGGAATGATTGGCCGACCGCTTTCGATGACCCAATTTCCGTTCGTCTGCCAGCCCCCCACAATCGCATCGAGAACGGGATGCATGTGGGCGCCAAATCGCTTCCCGTGCCCGATCGGCAGCGCGTATACGTAGCTGAACTGCAGATCGTGCGGAATGTCAAAAACCGACGTGGCACGTTCCGGACGGAGATTGTTGGGATCTTGAACTCCGATAGTATCGCCACCCCGGGTTCCGCCACCGAGCCACGAGATGCTGTCATCGGTTGCGGAGGCGTCATCGATTGATTTAGAGAAGCTATAAGAAACCAGGAACTGCAGACCATTGGCGAATTCTTTTTCTGCCCTAATCTGCAGTGCGTGGTAGGTGGAACTGGCGATTGGAGGGGAGTCGCCTTGGAACCCGGTAAATTGGGGGAAAGGCAACAACAATTGGTACCGGGCGATGGTTGGCGCGGAAAGCCCGCTGTTGGGATCAGTAATGGTGTTGGTGGGTGAGCACGGGGGTGCAGCACAGAAAAATGGATTCGGCTGATCAGAGCTGTTGGCGAGCACTCCAATTTCCGTCGGCGACAAGTTTTCCACCCACGGACCTAAGAAATTCCGTTCACGGAATCCACCGAGATAGAGGTGAGTGCCTTTCTTGCCCAGATACGTTGTATCGAGCAAGACTTTACCGGGCAGAGACTTCTGAATTCCAAGACTCCAAACCTGTTCATAGGGTGTATTTCGACTGACGCTGGGGATTGGCCCGACCGCCGCGAAACCCACGTCATTCAAAGCGCCCAACGCGCTTCCCGGTGGCTTCGGGACACCGTTCGGGGCAGGATTGCTCAACGTGCAGCAGGGAGTCCTGTCATCAACGTTATTGAGGTGCACCGTGATCCACGGGGGCTGCACGTCGAAACCTTGGAAGCCCCAAGGGCCCGTTCCGGAAGCGCCATTTCGTGGAGTCGAAAAAAAGATGCCATAACCGCCGCGGAGAACTGCATCGTGCGGCAGTTGATATGCGAACCCAATGCGAGGTTGAATGTCCTTATAGTCCGTGTAGTAGTTGGAGCGGCTGTTGCCACCTACACCGACAAATCGCTCGCCTCCATGCAAAACCGAGGGGATCGATGCGCCCGGTGGAAGCGGGGCAACCGGAACCGGCTGAGAAGCAAATTGGATCGGCGAAACGAGCTTCGGATCAAGCCAATCCATTTTGTTGTAACGTTCGGTGCGGGGGCTCGAAAGCTCATAACGGAGTCCGAGATTGAGCGTCAACTTCGGCGTGACACGATAATTGTCCTGGAAGAAAGTACCCCACCGGAAGCTCTGAGTGCTTACAAACTCATCGAACCCGGAGAAGCAGGGAGTGCAACCACCCCCAGCGCTATTGGCGGACGGGCCCACTCCAATTAGGAAGCTGGCCAGATCATCTCCTCCGGTGCTGGTATCGCTCGCGTTCGCAAACTGCGAACTGGCCGTAAAATCGAAATCAAACTCCCCTGCTGGCCAGCCCGGTTGAACGAAGTTGATTCGGTGGACCCTCCACTCGCCGCCAAATTTCAGCTCATGTTTCCCATGCAACCAGCTCACGGTACCAGCCAAATGGTGAGTGTCTTGGCCTTCACGCAGGATGGCAAACGGCTGGCCGCCTATGGCGGTATTGCCGTAGTTACCGCCCGTTAATGCGATGAATGGGACGGCTTCGAAGCCGGTCTGCTCCAAATAACTCGGAACCCCAATCCCGGAAATGAGAGAGTTGAAGTCTTTGAAATCGGCCCCCGCACCATGGGAGAAGTCAAACCCTCGGAGATATCCGTAGGTGAGATTCAGGAGCAGGTTAGGACTGATGGTGCGGGTGTAGTTTAGCGAGAAAACCTGATGCCGGAAGTCGTTCGGACCCGCCGTGCAGGGGTCGGCGAAGTTTCCGAAACAATTCAGGGAATGGCCGTTGCCTTTCTCCTGAGAATACCTTGCGCTGAAAAGATTAGCGTCGTTGATGCGATGGTCGATTTTTATATCAAACTTATTATCTGAGTTGGTGTTGACGCCATTTACAAAAAAGTTGTTGTTTTGCGCATCTCCTAGTTCGCCGACCGGTTGGTTCGCCTTCGGAAAAAGAAGTAAGAGTTTTGCCGCTAGGGGGTCGATTAAATTGCCGGGCACATTAGGAAGTACCGCACCATTAGCCGGATTTCCGGGGCTGGTGTAAGCGGCCAAATTGTTAAAAGGAATGAATGCCGAACGCACTGAAGTCGGGTTGCCACCAGGATCGTTGCCTGCGGCACCTGTGTATGGATCCCAAAGCTGACCGCTGGGATCTGAACATTGTCCGCTCGGGTCGAAGCCCGCCCCCTGGAGCGTGCACAACTCCCCGAAGTTTCCTAGAGCTTGCGCCCCCCCGCACGGGGCATCACCCCTTTCACATGGAGTTGGAACGCCGAAAGTGTTGGAATTCGCGCTGTGCTGTCTTAGGCCTTCGTAATCGACGAAGAAAAATGTTTTATTTTTCTTGATCGGGCCGCCGAAAGTGCCACCAAATTGATTGCGCCGTAGAGGCGCAATGGGCGATCCCGCCTGATCACTGAACCAGTCGTTGGCATCCAGTATCTGATTGCGCCAGAACTCGTATAAGCCGCCATGGAATGAGTTCGTGCCAGACCGCGTAACCAGGTTGATGACAGTTGATCCAGCAAATCCAAACTCTGCGCTGAAGTTCGACTGCTGGACCTTAAATTCCTCGATGGAATCGACGGGGGGTTCATAAAGCACGTTTTGGATGCCACTGTTCTGCTCGAAATTGGTCGCAGTTGCACCATCCACCAATACTTCCGCAGTGGAGTTCCGGCTGCCCGCAGAGTTGAAATTTATCCCCGTAGCGTTGCCTGAGGTGTCCCCATTGGTGTGAACGAGACCTGGGGCCAAAAACACCAAGTCATAGGCGTCGCGATTAACCAACGGCAAGTTGTTAAGGAAGGTGCGGTTGATCACCTGTCCCGTGGCAGCATCCCCGGTCTGCAGTTCAACAGCTCCGGCCTGTACGTCAACCACTTCCGATGTCCCGCCAACTCTCAGGGCAAAATCCACTGAAGCATTCTGGTTAACATCGATCGCGACGCCCGTCTTGCGCTCGGGCGTAAAACCGGAGGCAGCAGCGGAGACCGTGTACTTTGCTGGCGACAGTTGGCGAATGACGAATCTCCCTCCGGAATCCGTGGTCGCCGAAAAGCTAAATCCTTTGGCCTCATCGGTCGCCTTGACCTGGACTCCCGCTATCACCGCTCCTGACGGATCGGTGACTGTTCCGGCAATGGAGCCGGTGTAGAGCTGAGCGGTCGCTTGTGAGACCAGGAGCAGCATCAAGGCGAAGGCTCCGGCTATGACCGCTACACTGTGGACTGCTCGGCGTCCGATGCGAGGTGGCAAAAATGATGAAGATTGCAAATCCAGGACGTTGCTGATCGGCATGACAGCCCCCGTTCCGGTGAACGACAAAAGCGCCGAACCCGGTTCAAAATGTAGGCATACGAAAAGACTTTGATCTTGTTAGCAGTAGCTCTATTGAATCGATTTATTATGCGAGGTCGGCGAGCGTTGTCAAGAAAAATCGGGGATCCGGAACCGCGTCCTCAACCTACCTGGAGCCATTCGAGGAACGGGAAAGTGTTTCGACAACGCGGTAATAACGATTTTTCTCAAGCTTGGGCAGCTTTTGAATGTTTCCGTTGGGCCAGCGAATCTCGGCACTCACGTTTGTAGCGGCGGAAATGTCCCCAAGCCCAACCAGGACTCGCTTGTCATGTGAAGAAAGATAGCTCGAACCGCCGCTGATCCATCTGACGAGACGGCGATCTCCGGCAAAGACGGTAACCCGTGCGCCGATCGCGTCACGATTGCTGGCCGTACTCTGGAGTTGGAATCCGACCCATGCATTGTTCCGTCCGGCATCGTTCGCTCCCGAGTTGTTGTGCAGCAATACTGGCGGGCCATTCAGTGTGGTAAACACCACGTCCAAGGCGCCGTCGTTGTCAAAGTCGCCGACCGCCAGCCCGCGCGCGCTGTAGCTCGAATTAAAGACTGCTCCAGCGTCTGCAGCAACGTTCTGAAAAATTCCTTTGCCGTCGTTGTGCAGCAACAGCGGAGCTTCCTGGTATTTGACGTCGTTGCGGGTTGCCTCAATGGTCTGGTTGATATGTCCATTGGCGATCGCAAGATCCAGATTTCCATCATTGTCGTAGTCAATGAACTTCGCGCCCCAGCCCACGTCGGATTTGGAGTACTGCGCCAGGTGCGAAGCAATCGTCCGGTCTTGAAAGGGCAGCGATAGCGAGCCGAAGAAAAGCGAATGGTACTGATCGTTAAAATTGGTCACGACAAAATCCGGGATGCCATCTCCATTTACGTCTCCTGCATCCACGCCCATGCCGGCTTTGGCGATTCCATTCGAGTCATAGGCCACCTCGGCGTCAAGCGCAATGTCGTCGAACGTACCGTCTTTTTTATTGATTAACAGCAGATTGGGCGAAGCGTCGCGGGCCACGAAAAGATCAGGCCAACCATCGTCGTTCACATCAATTGCGACAACGCCTAGCGCCCGGCCAACAAGTTTCTGCAGTCCGGAGGTCGCGCTGACGTCGGTGAACGTTCCATTCCCGTTGTTGTGATAGAGGGTCAGCGGTAAGCCTTGGTAAGCCACCTGGGCGCAATAGGAACGCACCCCATTGACTTCGCATTTCTTCGGACTGTCGAAGGACAGCTGCGCGTAATTCGTGACAATCAGGTCCAGCAGTCCGTCGCGATCGTAATCAAACCACGCGGCGCCTGCGGCCCACTTCCCGGAATTTTTCACTCCCGCTTTGTCGGTTACATCTGTAAATGTGCCGTTGCCATTGTTGTGAAAAAGTGCGCTGGCAGGAAAACCGGTGACGTACACATCGGGAAAGGAATCATTGTCGAAGTCGGCGGCAGCGACTCCCATTCCGTAAAAGCCCAGGTGGTCGATGCCTGCCTTTGTCGCCAGCTCTTCAAATTTGCCGTTGCCGAGATTTCGGTAAAGAGCGTTGCGAACTGGAACTGGACTCTTGCCATGCGGCGTCTCTCCGCCGTTCACGAAAAAAATGTCCTCCAATCCGTCGCCGTCGAAATCCAGAAACGCAACTCCGCCTCCCATGGTCTCGATGAGGAAGCGGTCAGACGACTCCCCACTGAATTGTTGCCAATGAATTCCCGCCTGCTGGGTCACGTCAGTGAAAAATTCCCGTGAAGGCGCGGTCGCAGCGGCCTGGTAGAGCGGAATACCCGATCCGAATAGCACAAGGCCAATTAACCAGCATGGCCATGCTCTTGCGAATCGCAGACACATGGCTTAGTTCTGCGGCCTTTCTGTGGGTGGAACCGTAGCTGTCGATTTCGCTTGCTCGAGTTGCTGAAATAGCTTCGCTTCATGCGATGCTTCTTCCACCTTCCCGAGCCGGCGGTAAACCTTGGAGAGACCGAAATGAACTTTGGCGTTGTTGGGATCAATCTTCTCCGCCGCCTCGTAATCGCGCTGGGCGTCGGCAATGCGGCCATTCTTCAGGGCAAGCTCTCCGAGTTCGGAATGGGCTTCGACCGATGAACCGTCCAATTTGAGAGCAGACTTCAGGAGGCTTTCCGCGCGGGCTTCCAGGTGCGAATCTCCACTTTCGGCTTCCTTCACCAGTACAAAAGCATAATGAACTCTGAATCGAGCGTCATTAGGAAATCGCTGGATGCCTGCTTCGTAGGCGTCGTGTGCCTCCTTGGCCATCCCTGCGGCAAACTCTGCATCCGCAAGACCCAAAGCGCTGTCCGGGGAGCCAGAGTCCAATCCCTGTGCAACGCGATACGAAGCAATAGCATTGGTGAATTGACTGGTCTGCATTTCGATTGAGCCCCTCATCGCAAATGCACGCGAAGACTTTGGGAGCGCAATAGTGGTGTGCTTGGCGACTTCTAGCGCCGCGGACAGCCGGTTGCTCGCAAGCAGGACTTTCTGTAAGTCGAGGTAGTTGGATTCGTCGGTCGGCTGCACGCTTATCGCATCCTCGAAGGCGCGCATAGCCTTCTCGGATTGGTTCTGTTTGTGATAACACCAGCCAAGCAGATTCAAAATCCGTCCGGTTCGGTTCCCCGATTGCGTAAGCTGCAGTAGCGTGTGCGCGCTGTTCTCAAATTCTTGTGCGTGAAATTGAACTGTCGCAAGACGGTATCCCAAATCGGCCTGGTCCGGGTAGTCCGGCTCTATCGATAGGAGGAACTGTTCGGCGGTCTGGTAGTCCCTACCCTCGTCAGCAACATGTACTGCCAAAAGTGCGGCGCGTGGTTCCGCAGGATGGGTTCGCAACAAATCTAACGTGATTCTGGCCTGCTGCGTCTGCCTAAGATGGTAGTACGAGACCGCCAATGCCGCGATTGACTCCGGCCGCTTACGAACTTCCGCTGGAACCGAGGCAAGCATTCGTACCGCGGTATCGTAATCCCCCATGTTCTCGGAAACCATCCCGAGGAGCAGCCGGCTGGGAGCGTCGTTGCTCTGCTGTTTGAGAATGATCTCGAGATTTCGCTTCGCGTCGCTGTATCGATGCAATTGCCAGAGATTGGCCGCGAGGTATCGCCGCGCGGTCAGGTTCGCAGGCGCCAGCTTCAACGAGCGCTCGAATATCGCGCTGGAGTCGTCGAGCTTTTTCTCCATCGCCAAAACCGTGGCGAGATTTGTCAAAAACTCAGGATTCTGTGGAGCCAGAGCTACCGCGGCTCGCATTTCAGTTTCGGCCCCGGCGAGGTCCCCGGTTTGCGCAAGCTGCAGTCCCTTGTCGGAATGCGCCGCGGCAGTTTCATTCGAGGCGTACAGAGCGACCGTGCACGGAAGGAATAAAAAACACGTCACAGCAGCGAATACGCCGAACCTACACACAACTCGCGTATCCCGAGGTCTCGCCCCGTCACCAATGCTTCCGCGCATGACCAGTTACTCTATTGCAAATCCGCTGTATTGCAAATTCCAAATTCGCAAATTCCAAATTCAACGATCAGAAAAGGCTTCCGCCCAGGTTGATCCCCGCAAACAGACCCAATGCGGTTGCTCAATATCGCGCTCGCCCTTAGACTCAATCGGATTCACCGAGGCTGAGATGGAAATCAAATCAGGCAGTCGCACGTTGGTCGCATTATTTATTTTCTGCTCCGGATTGTTTGCCCAAACCATTCAGGTCGATGCCACGCACCCGTTGAACTCATTCAGCCCGCCCCGCGCTTTAGGTACGACCGTGGATCGGGTGCCGAGCAATGCCACCGACGTATTCTTTCGCCCCGATCAGCTCAAGCGAGTGCTGGATGCCGGCTGGGGCGCGGTCAGCTATCGCCAGAATACGGATTTATTCGTGCAGGCGTGGCACTGGAATCCGAAGGGGACGTGGAGCGATGCTTCAGGCAAGGGATATTTCACTGGCGATTCCAGTCCCACCAGTGAAATGATTCGACATTCTTACGGTTACTCGCTGCAGCATCGCGGATTCACGCGAAACGGCGGCACGGAATTCGACGGCTACTCGCGACTTGACGACGGAGACCTCGCGACTTATTGGAAAAGCAATCCCTACCTGTCAAAGAAATTCACCGGTGAAGATGATTCGTTGCATCCGCAGTGGGTAGTGATCGATCTTGGGAAAAAGCAGGACGTCAATGCCATCCGTATCGCCTGGGCGGAACCCTACGCTCGCAACTATGAAGTCCAATATTGGGATGGATCCGGCGACGCAATGGATGAGCAGGATAAAGGCGTCTGGAAAACCTTCAGCACCGGTAGTGTGACCGAGGGCAAAGGCGGAACGGTCACATTGCCGCTCGCAGCGAATCTCAGCGCGAAATTCGTGCGCATCTTGATGACCTCGTCTTCAAACACCTGCGATTCGCACGGCAGCGCCGATCCGCGCAATTGTGTCGGCTATGCGATCAAGGAGGTTTTCTTAGGTACTGCCAACGATCGCGGAGAATTCAAAGACCTGCTTCACCACTCGGCGGATCAGCAACAGTCGCTCACCTACTGCTCGTCGGTTGATCCCTGGCACGAGCCTTCGGATTTATATGTTCATCCCGATCGCATGGAGTCGGGAGATCAGCCGGGATTCGATCTCTTCTTCACCAGCGGAATCACTCGTGGCCTTCCGGCAGTGGTTCCGGTCGCCATGCTTTACAGCACTCCCGAAGACGCGGCTGCTCAGATGACATATTTGAAAAAGCGCGGCTATCCCATCTGGTATGTCGAAATGGGAGAGGAACCTGATGGTCAATACATGCAGCCGGAAGATTACGGAGCCCTCTATGTTCAGTTTGCGCACGCGCTGCATAAAGCTGGCCCGGCCTTGAAACTTGGCGGCCCGGCTTTCGAAGGCGTCACCGAAGACATCAAAGTCTGGCCCGACGCTCACGCAAAAAATTCGTGGCTGACGCGGTTTGTCGATTACCTGAAATCGCACGGAGCGCTCGATGATCTGGCGTTTATGTCGTTTGAGCACTATCCATATGACGGCTGCGATACGCCGTGGAAAAATCTGTATCAGGAGCCGCAACTGCTCACGCATATAATGCAGGTGTGGCGAGATGACGGCCTGCCACCGGGGATTCCGTTGCTGGATACGGAAACCAACGCTCATGGTGGTGAAGCTTCGGTGGATATCTTCGGCGCGCTCTGGCTAGCGGACACATTCGCTGCATTCCTCACCGCGGGCGGGCAGGCGACTTTTTATTATCACGCGCTGTCCTACTCGCCGCCTCATCCCGCATGCAGCAATAGCTGGGGCACGTATCACCTGTACATGACCGACGAAAAGTATGAGATCAAACAGCCCACCTCCCAGTTTTATGCGGCGAAACTGTTGACCCAGGAATGGTCGCAGCCGATCGATGCGCAACACCAGGTATTCAACGCAGCGAGCGATGTGAAAGACGCTGATGGCAACGTGCTGATAACGGCTTATGCGGTGAAGCGTCCGGATGGCCAGTGGGCGGTGATGCTCATCAACAAGGACCACGATCATCCGCACGAGGTGCGTGTCAGATTTCAAGATGCGGTCCAGAAATTCTTTACTGGCTCGACCGAGATGATCACGTTTGGAAAGGCGCAATATCAATGGCATCCCGCGCGTCGCAAGGGATACGCTGATCCGGATGGGCCAGCGGCAAAGTCGACTGTGAAAGGCGGCGCTGATGCGCTGTACTCGTTGCCAGCCGCATCGGTCACGGTGCTGCGTGGGAGGATAGAGCAGTCGCAAACTGCAGCGTCTAAGTAGCTTTGCGATTATGAGCTTTTGCCGGCCAATGCCTCGGCGCGGTTCCCGGCAGAACCCGATTCACGGATTTCAGCATTCAACGTCCGCTGCGGATTCACAAAAAGCCATGCAGCTGAACCCACCACGCATAATCCCGCTGCCACCAGAAACGATGCTGTCCATCCAAAATGTTTGGCGATCAAAGGCGTAACCTGCGCCGTCACGGCTCCGCCAATTTGCGCGCCCATGTTCATGAAGCCCGAAACCGAACCCGAGGAGCGGCCCGCCAAATCGGCGGTTACCGACCAGAACGAACTCTGTGCGAGATATAACGTCCCCGCACCTCCGGCGAGAATGACACTGGCGATGCGTGCATTTTCTGCCAGCGCGCCGGAAGCGACGAACACGCCGGCAAGCAGAACCGCAATCGATGCCAGAACGCAACGCCCAATGCGAGGCCCGCGAGAACGCGTGATTGCGTCGCTCAGCTTTCCTCCTGCAATACAAAACACAGCCATGGCAATGAACGGCAGAGTCGCGTAATACGCGCTGGTCTTCAGATTCAATCCGCGAACCTGTGCGAGATAGATATAGAACCAACTGAAGAAAATCCATGCCACATAGCCGAAGCAGAAATAGCTAAGGGTCACCGCAAGAACGTCTTTGCTGGTCAGCACTCGTTTCCAAGGAACGAGGCGGGCCCTGCTCTGTGTGCGATCGTCCGATTCGAGCGTCAAGCCGGACGAGATCAGCTCAAGCTCGGAACTGGAAACTTGAGGATGAGCCGCCGGCGTGTCGCGGCTGATGGCGTACCAGATAACTCCGGCGATCAAACCGATGCCCGCGCACACCCAAAATGATGCGCGCCAGCCGTACTGAAATATGACTAAAGAAATGAGGGGCGGTGAAAGCCCAGCACCCACACCCACGCCCGCGAAAATCAATCCGTTGGCAATTCCGCGTTCGTGCTTCGGAATCCAGCGCGAAACAAACTGGTTCGAGGCGGGAAACATGACTGCTTCGCCGGCACCCAGCAAGAAACGCACCATGACAAACCAAAGCAGCGCCAGCCGCGTGCTGCCCGGAACTACAGCCGTGAGCGCGGTAAATACTCCCCACCACACCACTCCGGCCGCCAGCACGCGCCGGGGTCCGAAGCGGTCAGCCAGCCTTCCGCCGACAGTCTGGAAAAATGCGTAGCCCCACAGAAACGCGCTGAAAACCGTTCCCAGCTGAACATTGCTCAGCCCGTAAGATTTCGCAATCGAGGGACCCGCAATGGAGATGTTTACGCGATCGAGAAAGGCGATGGCGGCAAGAACAAAAATCCAGAAGACTAGAAACCAGCGGACGTGGGTTTGCTTTTCGAGTTCGCGAGCCGTTGTCATGACGTCAGCGACGCGCCCAGAGCCGCACTCCTAGAACAAAAACCGAGGGTTGTCGTGCCACACTCACGCCGAGCGTCCCTGGAGCACTCGTACCAACTGCTCCGCGATAATTTGCTCCTCGCCTGGCTGCAGCATGAACGAACACATCGCCAGTCCCGGGCGGCCCTCACCGCCTCCGATTGCAATTGACGGGCTTCCCTTTCGGAGCGTCGCTGATACCTGCTGCGGCGTCAGCGCAATCTTCGTGTCCCACGTGATTCGCATGTGAGGCACATGATTCGCGACATCCGGAGTGAAAAATTCCGTGCTCACGCCAGGAATCTTCGTGATCTGCTTGGATATGCTTTCCAATCGCTGCTGCCACTCTCTTGCGAGGGCATCATGATCTTCGGCCAGGTACAATTCCAGCGCCTTAATCATTCCGACGACTTCCTCTTTCCCGACTTTTTGTCCGCGGCCGAGGGTGTCTTCATAAGGACTGTTGTTCAGCAGCGCGTAGTGAACTAAGTCCTCACGGCCAATCAGCATTCCAGCGCATTGCGGCCCGCGCATGGCTTTACCGCCGCTGAAGGTGATCAGGTCGTAACCCATGTTGGCGTAGTCCCAAAGGTGCGAAACCGGAGGCGTGTCGGCTGCGGCATCGTTCATACACGGCACCTTGAATTCCTGCGCCAGCTTCACCCACTCGTCCACCTTGATCTGTCCGGTCGCGTTGGCGAAATTTGAAAAGTGCATCATTGCCGTGCGATCGCTGACCGCGCGCCGAAGTTGATCGCGAGTTTCAATCTCGATCAGCTTTACTCCCGTTCCCCGCAGCTGATGGTCGAAGGGATTGCGATGCGACTTCTGAATGATCACCTCGGATTTCATCCCCGTCAGGTCAGGCAGTTGCTTGATGAAGCTTTCATTGTCGCCAGTAAGGATTCCTGCAAGGCCGCTTTGTATTGCTCCGGCAGCTCCCGAGGTGACCAGAGCGCCGTACCCTTGCGGCAACTTCAGCATTTGCGCAATACGTTTTCCCGCGGCGGCCTCAAGCGCAGGAATGCTGACAAAGTGGCGCGCTGCCTGCGCCATCACTGCTTCGACCTCGGAACGGCCCAGCGATCCGCCAAGCATGGTCATGGTGCCTTCAGCATTGATTACTGTGGGCACGCCGAGTTCGTCGTACGGATTCCCTGATTGCCCAAAGCCCGCCAGCTTCGGCGATGACTCGGCAGCTTTTGCGCCAAACATCCTTCGCGGCAAAGCCAGTGATGCGGCCAGCGACGCCACGATTCCGAAAAATCCCCGTCGGCTAGAGTTCAGCTTCATCTCGACGCTCCTCAGCTTCTCAATGTCTTACTTCTTCGCCACGACCGCGATGCAATTAACTTCAACCAAAGAATTTCCCGGCAGCGCCGCCACTGCCACTGTCGTTCTTGCCGGGCCGCCATGAGGGAAATAAGTCTTGAAAACTTTGTTCATGCCGTCGTAGTCTTCGATCTTGGCAAGAAAAACCCCGAGTTGAACGACGTTGTCCAGGTTTGAACCGCCGGTCTCAACCAGCTTCTTGATGTTGTCCATAACCTTGGTAGTATGCGCGTCAATCTTCCACGAGTCGGCTGGGCCGCTGTCGTGCGCGCCCTGGCCGGCAATGTAGATCAGGCCATTGTGTTCGACAATTGGCGTAATAAACTGCGTTCCATCGGCGGGCTCGCCTTTGTCATTCAGTTTGCGGACTTCGGGTTGCTGAGCCGCGGATTTCTTAGCCATTGCAGGTTTTCCCAATGCTGCGGACAAGCCTAGACCTGACAATACCGGAGCCAATGCGCCGGCGAACTTTCTGCGCGTAAATGAAGCGGAAAACATGATTGACTACCTCCTTTTAAGTGAACGTCTTTACGGCAATGCAAAAACAAAAATATCGCTTCCCGCCGCGATAGCGACGTACTGCTTGCCATCGACCGCGTAGGTCATGGGAGAGGCGCTGATGTCCTGCCCCATATTAAAGTGCCAAAGCGGCTTGCCAGCCTGCGCATCAACCGCCTCGAAAGACTGTGCATCGTCTCCAAAGAAGACGAGCCCGCCTGCCGTCGTCATAGTGCCGCCCGATGAGTGTCCCGGGCCGGTCTGCGGATATCGCCACGCAATCGAGCCGGTGCCGACATTGTAAGCCAGCAGAAGTTTTTCAAATTTCTCGCCGGGACTATGTTGCACACCGGTTGAATAAAATTCTTTACCTGGCTCGAATTGTTGGGGCACTGAAGCACTGAAGTACGTCTGACACTGTTCCAGCGCCATGAAGTACAGCAACCCGGTGGATTCATTGTACGAAGGTGAAAACCAGTTGGTAGCGCCCATATAGCCTGGGCAAACTTTCGCACCCTCTGGTGTCGGCTTGACGTCGGTGCGAATTGGCCGCCCTTCGGCATCAATACCAGTTGCCCAATTCAGTTTCTCCACAAACCGCACTGCTGAAAGATACTCTCCGGTGCTGCGATCCAGCGTGTAAACGAATCCATTGCGGTTTGCTTCGACCAGAAGTTTGCGCGACCGCCCTTTGTAAGTGGTGTCGAGAAGCACCGGCGTTTCCGTGGCATCGTAGTCGTACAGATCGTGCGGTGTGAATTGAAAATACCACTTCAGCTTTCCGCTATCCGCATCAAGCGCCAGCAGGCAGTCGGTGTACAGATCATCGCCCGGACGCACGCTGCCCTCGAAATCCGGGGAAGGATTGCTCGTGCCCCAGAACAACGTATTCAGTTCAGGATCATACGTCCCTGGCATCCAGGTGGTGCCACCGCCGTGTTGATAGAGATCTCCCGGCCAGCTTTCTGCGCCAAATTCGCCGGGAGCAGGAATCGTCCAGAAACGCCATGCCAGCTTGCCGGTCTCGGCGTCGTAAGCGGCAACAAAGCCGCGGACTCCATCATCCCCGCCGGATGTCCCCACAATGATCTTGTCTTTGACCACCAAAGGCGCGCTGGTCGCGCCGTAATTGCTGTTCCAGTCGGCATACGCTACGTCCCAGATCAGACTTCCTGAGCGGAGATCAAGACAGAGCAGATGGGCGTTATCAGTTTCGCGATACAGGCGATTGTGCCAAATTCCTACCCCGCGGCTCAGATGGCGCGAAGCATCGTCGATCAATCCTTCAGTGATCGGGCGCGAGTGGTGCCACACCGTGCGGCCGGATTGCGCATCCAGCGCGAATGTATCGTTCGCAGAGGTCACCAGCATCAATCCGTCCACTACGACAGGCGTAACTTCGAGACGGTCCGAATTCCGCGAATGAAAAACCCAGTTGGCGCGGAGCTGATTCACGTTCGCAGCAGTAATTTGCGCCAACGCGCTGTAGCGACCACCGGAATAATCGCCGTTATACGAGAGCCAGTCTGTCGACGGCTGCCGCACGGCCAGGTCAGCTGCAACTACGTTGATCTCAGTGTGCGAAGGCGCCTCATTTGTGGCAGACGAATTCATCGCCAAGACAATACACGCCGCGCACAGCACATTCGAGAATCGAATCAACTCACGTCCTCTCCCGATGAATGGGGTCGTTCGCCTCATTGGGGTCGTTCGCCTCATTGGTGGCGCGACTACAGCCTGCCAAACTGCTTCACCGCCTGCTGAATCGATTTCAGCTTCTCGATGTAGGCATACATCGAGTGCTCTTTGAAATCCATTTGCTGAGCCAAAGCCAGGACCTCGGCAGCCTTCTCGCGCGGGACAACCACCACTCCGTCACTGTCGGCGGTCACGATGTCGCCGGCATTCACGGTCACACCATCGCATACAACAGCTTTTTGCGAGGTATCGAATCGGTAGTGATGGACTGAGGTCGACGGCACGACCCCGGTTGCATAGACGGGAAAGCCAATCTTCCGCAGGTATGCAACATCGCGCACGCCGCCATCAATCACCGCGCCTGCATAATCGCGCGACATCATGGCCGTGCCCATCAGTCCTCCCATGCCGGCGATGTCTGCGCCATTTTCCACCGCCATCACGTAAACCGAGTCAGCGGGACCGTTATCGATTGCCGCCAACATGCCGTTCAGCGCTGCGGGATCGTTGTTTCCTTCGTCCTTCTTCAGTTGGACGGTAACCGCATATCCGGCGAACTTGGTTGTGAATATGGGTTGCATGTGGTGACTCATATACATCCTCTTTCCCATGAGCTGTTCGAGCGCATCGGAAACTGAGGCTACTTCGGCGTGACGAAATCCATCCAGGAGTGCATCGCCGGAGGCGTGTGCCGGGGCAGCTATCACCCAAGCCACAGCGCAAATGCAAGACACAACGGCGAGCGTAAAAAGTTTCTGGGGAATCTTCGCCCCACTCCACTTGAGCATTCTGGCCTCCATCATTCTGGCCTCCATGATGTGTTTGCGGAATCTAGCACGGGTCCATAGCCCATGTAAACGTGGCATGTGAAGGCGCAGGTCGAGTGCAATGCGGAAAAGCCTTGGCGAATTCCCCTCGGGTTCTGTAAATTCGATACTTGTCTCTGTTGGTGTCGTTACTACGGGAGGAAGGTTCGGCATTTTTCCTGTGCGTCATATGCGCATTTTCAATTTTGCGTTGTTGATCATCACGCTCGCCGGAGCAGTGCTGCACTCGCACGCACAGAACCCCCAGCCGCAGCCAGAAGAAAATGTCGCAGACACGACTTCCGAAGGCCGTCAAATCTTTGCGACAACCTGCGCGGCTTGTCACGGTCTGGACGGGTCAGGTACTCAACGAGCGCCGAATATTGCGGCCAGCGATCGGCTGCGGCTCTCTTCAGCCGACATCTTGCGCATTGTTTCCCAGGGCGTTCCCGGCACCGGCATGCCTGGGTTCGGTTCGTTGGGCGAGGCACGACTCAAAGCTGTCGTCGCATACGTCAGGGATCTTCAAGGAAAGACTACTGCGACATCGGTGCCGGGCGATCCCAAACATGGCAGGCAGCTTTTTTTTGGAACCGCTGGTTGCTCATCCTGCCATGCCGTGCGCGGCGCGGGTGGATTCATTGGGCCCGATCTCACTGCGTACGCGCAAACCCGTCCCGCTGAGCGCATGAAAGCGGCAATTGTCGATCGGACGGCCCGCGACTTAAAGTTTGAGGTTGCCACTGTAATTGGAAGTGATGGACGGAAATATCGAGGCATCGTCCGCAACGAGGATAACTTTTCGCTGCAATTGCAATCCTTGGACGGCAGCTTTCATTTCTTCTCCAAGGCGGGGCTGAAGCGCATTGAGCGCGAACCGTCGTCGCTGATGCCGTCCGATTACAGCTTGAAACTTACTCCGGGTGAACTCGACGATCTTGTGAATTATTTGCACGACGCAGGCAGCGGTGCAAAAGCACCTGAGAAGAAGGAAGATGATGAGCAGTAGTTCACGTAGTTTCCAGCGGTACTCGAGGTTGCACAGGACGCTTTCCTGGTCCACAGCTGCGGTGTCTTTAGCGCTTCTGTCAGCAGTTCCGATCTGCGCTCAAGACTCGAAGCGCCATTTCGAACTGCAGGCACAATCACCGAAGTTTTGGGACTTGATTCCTCACGACGCGAAACTCGAAACAGTCGCCACTGGATTCGGGTTCACCGAAGGGCCGGTCTGGGACCGCGCGGGATTTTTGTGCGTCAGCGATGAGACGCTCAACAAGATTTCCCGTGTTTACGTGACTGATGGAAGGAAGGAAGAAGTCATCTCGCTCGGCGATCCCGACGGCAACACCTACGATCAGCATGGGCGCCTGATCGATTGCGCGAGCGTGCTGCGGGCCATTATCGAAATATCGAAAGATGGGAAATACAAAATTCTCGCCGACAATTTCGAAGGCAAGAAGTTTAATAGCCCCAATGATGTGATCAGCGGACCCGACGGAGCGCTGTACTTCACCGATCCAACTCTTGACCTGCCTGAAGGTCAAAAACAGGAGATCCCGTTTCAAGGCGTGTATCGCCTCGACCCCTCCGGCAGCGTGCGTTTGCTGACGAAAGATCTGACGCAGCCGAATGGTTTGGCATTCTCCCCGGACGGCAAGCGCTTCTATGTGGATGACAGCGCGCAAAAAAACATCCGTGTCTACGACTTCGCTGCTGACGCTACGTTAAGTAACGGCCGCATCTTCGGCGAAGAACCGGGAGGAAAAGGCGAAGGCGTGCCCGATGGGATCAAGGTTGATGAGAGCGGAAATCTTTTCGTTACCGGTCCGAAAGGAATTTGGATATGGTCGCCCGAGGGCGTTCATCTGGGCACCATCGCTATGCCGGAGCAGCCCGCGAATCTGACCTGGGGTGGGCCCGATCTTCGGACTCTTTATATAACCGCGACCACCTCCGTATACCGTCTCCGCATCAGCGCAAAAGGCTTCTCGCCCGCCAGGCGTGATTGACGACCTAACGTCGGCTGCCGCTCTTTTCTCACGCTTGTACACTCCTGTACAAACGAAACAAAACGTTATAAAAAGAAATACAAACAAAACCTATGAGCAGCACAGTTTTGCTCAACGAGGAACGTAGGCGCGCCATTTTGGACTCCCTAAGCCGGGATGGGCGCGTGTTGGTAGGCGATCTCGCCCGGCAATTCGAAACCTCGCAAGTTACGATTCGCAAGGACCTGGAAATTCTGCATGCGCATGGGTTGTTACACCGCACGCATGGAGGAGCATTGCCTTCACGCGAGGGTGCTTTGTTGGATCCGACCGTGAGCGAGAAAGAAAAGCTCCATCGCCGCGAAAAGATTCGCATCGCCGAAGCGGCGGCTGCAATGGTGCAGGAAGGACAGGTCGTCATTCTGGATTCCGGCACCACAACCACCGCCATCGCGCGCGCGCTGCGTGGATTTCATAACCTAACAGTTGTGACCAATGCCGTGACCATTGCATCGGAGCTCGCCGGCGCAGAAGTAGAGGTGATTTTAACGGGCGGCACTTTGCGGAGGAACTCTTTCTCTCTGGTCGGCCCCATCGCTGAAGACATGTTGCGGCGCTTGAATGCCGACATTTTATTCCTGGGCGTTGATGGCTTCGATGTTCATTATGGTTTAAGTACGCCGAATCTGCTGGAAGCAAAAGTCAACCGCATCATGGTTGAGATTTCAAAGAAGGTGGTGGCGGTTTGCGATGCCAGCAAGTTTGGCCGTCGCAGCTTGTCGCAGATTTTGCCGCCCAGCGAATTGCATCATGTGATTACCGACCGTGGTGCGCCAAGATCGGATATCGAAGTGCTGATGAATGCCGGTATTGAGGTGACCCTTGTCTGACCCGAATAATGGTGGCTCGCGGCAAATTTCCGCTATGGGCGCGTACTCGCTTGCAGAAATCCTTTCTCAACCCCAGTGCTGGAGCGATTTGCTGAAACTCTTGCAGAATGCAGACGTCATCGGGGAAATTGAGAAGCGCTTTGGAAAATGCTCCGAGTGGCTGTTTGTGGGGTGCGGCTCAAGCTACTACGTCGCCCTCGCGGCCGCTGCAAGTTGGACGGCGATCACGGGCAAGCGCGCACGCGCAGTGCCGGCTTCTGAACTGTTATTGTTCCCGGACTTAATCTTCACGGGCATGGCAGACTTCGTTCCCGTGCTGATATCGCGTTCCGGACACACATCCGAGGTGTTGCGGGTCGCACAACTATTTCAGCGCAAGAATACTCCCAGTATCGCAATTTTCTGCACCAGCAAAAACCCCCTCCAGGACTTGGTCACAGTCCCCATTCTGCTGCCTGGAGTCGATGAACAGAGCACGGTCATGACGCGCTCATTCACGTCAATGCTGCTGTGCCTGCAATATGTAGCGGCAACTCTGGCAAGCAAACCTGAGTTCATCCAGGAGTTGCACACGCTTCCCATCACCGCTGAGAAAGTCCTGCATAATTTGCCGATGCAGGTGCGGGAATTCGTGAGCCAGAACCGCTTTGCCGATTATGTATGTCTGGGGCAGGGCCCCTACTACGGGCTGGCGTGCGAATCAGGATTGAAGTTGACCGAAATGTCGTGCTCTTATACGCAGGCGTTTCATACCTGGGAATTCCGGCACGGTCCTAAGTCAGTCGTAAGCCAGGAAACGCTCATCATTTTTCTGCTTTCACAGTCAAACTATGCCGCTGAAGCTGATGTGCTCGAAGAAATCAAGGAGCTTGGCGGAACCACACTGGTGGTGGCGAACCGGATCGATGACCGGACGCGCGCTGCTGCGGATTTCATTGTCGAACTGGACAGCGAGGCACCGGAGTATTCTTGCCTGGCCCCGTTCGTCTTCGCCGGGCAACTGCTCGGTCTATACACTGCTCTGCACAAAGGCCTTGACCCTGATCGGCCGCGCAATTTGAGCCGCGTGGTTATTCTTAAGGACGAAAAGAAGCAGCCCGAAAATGCCGAAATTTGACGTTGTCATCGCTGGGGAATTGAATCTCGACATTTTGCTGTATGGACTTCCTGCCGAACTCGCGCCCGAACGCGAACTCGTTGCCAGCGACATGGTCATCACTTTGGGCGGATCATCGACCATCGTCGCCCACAACCTGGCAGTTTTGGGAAATCGGGTTGGCTTTATCTCCCGCATCGGTAAAGACTCTATGGGGCAGATCGCGCTTGAGCGGCTGGCTGCTGCAGGAGTCGACGTTTCACGGGTGCGCCGTTCCGAAGACAACAGCTCCACTGGACTGTCGGTCATTCTGCATCACGGGACCTACCGGAACATTCTTACTTATCTGGGAACGATGTCGCAGTTATCGATTGACGACCTGGATTTCGATTATGTTTCTTCAGCGCAGCACTTCCATTTTTCATCGTTTTTCCTTCAGACCGAATTGCGGCCGCATGTTGCGGAATTGTTCAAGAAGCTCAAAGCAGCCGGACTCACGATCTCAATGGATACAAACGACGACCCCGAGGACAACTGGCAGGGATTACAAGAGGTTCTGCCTTACGTCGATGTGCTTCTGCCCAACGAACGCGAGGCGCTGAAGATTTCCGGTGAGCCGACTCTGGAAAGTGCCGTCGCACATTTAGCCGAGATCGTGCCGCTGGTCGTGGTTAAGATGGGTCCACAAGGTGCGATCGCGCAGCGCGGAACGGATCGATTCGAAGGCGCTCCGGTAAAAGTAGACGCGGTTGATGCGGTCGGGGCCGGCGACAGCTTTAATGCCGGATTTATTTCCCAGTACATTCGGGGCGCAGACATCAATACCTGCCTGGCGCAGGGAAACATTGCTGGAGCACTCTCCACCACCAGGCCGGGCGGGACCGAAGCTTTTCGCGAGAAAAATTATCGAGACCAATTTTTTCGCCAGCACGATACCTCTAAAGCGACTACGGCGCAGAAGTAAGCCGCTGCTTTTTCTCGGGTGCGAAGCGGGTGTTGATCTTGCCTTCGACTTTCACCGAAGCTGATTTTTCAAAGACGATGCCATCCAGGCCTTCGGCCCGCAAGCATACGCTGAACTCTCCTGCGTGCGTATACGCATGGCTCAGGGCAGCGGCATCCGCACTGGTTCCGTCGCCAAACTCCCAGTGGTACCTGAGCACGGGAACTCCTACCGGGTCCGCCTCGGCGGCGAAGCTCAAACTGTTGCCGGGCTGCGCACTCTCGGGCACATGCACGGTGACAGCGGGCGCGGCCGCTGGAATTGATGAATCAACAATCTTCAACACTTTGACGGAATGCGGCGGCAATTCAAGGGTTATGGTTTCTACATTGTCTTGTGGAGTAGCTGTTGGATCAAGAACGTCCGCGACCTGATTATGCCCGCGCAGTTGCAGTCCTAAATCTCGGCCGAGATCGAAGTTGTGCCCGGTCTTCTTTTCGGTCCAGTTGAAAACTGTCAGTATCCACTGACGCTTGCTTTCGTTCAGCAGAAAGATGCTGGGCATTCCGTCTTCCGGCGTGTAGCTCATCAGGTCCAAAGGCCGCGAGGCCTTGCCCAGTCGCGCCATATTGAAAAGGTCCTGGTTCTTGACCAGTGCCATTCGGTCAGCGTCCGCGCCGAGAGTGGGGAGATCGTCCCCAATTTCATACATGCCGCCGGCAATTGCAGACAGCGCAATCGATACCTTCGCCTCATCAAGAGTCAGTGGGCGCTTGCCGCCATGCCACTCCTGCTCGTCCACCGTTTGCCGGGAAACCGTGAACGCGTCAGGATCGCCAATGTAGAAATTGCGGTTCATGTAATACCGCGCTGCAATGCCCGGTTCCGCCTCTTTGCTCGATCCAAATGTGTGACCGGTGTCGACCGAAATTCTTCCCGTATCGACCAGACCGACCGGATTCAGCATCGGGCTTCCGTCTTTGTCGAGCACGACCGCTTCGCCAACCGCTTCACGGATAATTCCCAGACCAATGCGCTGCGCCTCCAGCGCAGTCGTATCCGGCTTGTGGTAAAACCCTTCGATCGCACTGTCGTCCATGAAGTCCAGCTTGATATAGCGAATGCCCCAGTCGCGGCTCAATGTCGTGTAGGTTTTGCGGAGATACTCCTGCGCGCCGGGATTAGTGCAGTCGAGAATGTACAGCGGATCCTTGCGAGGCTCTCTGCCGATCACCCAGCCGGCATGGATAGGCTGCCCGGCCGCGTTCTTTACCAGCCAGTCTTTGTGATTTTCGTAGACCCAGGAGCGTTCGGAGACTTCAAATGGCGCGGTCCAAATCCCGGGAGTAAGCCCCAGCGCGCGTACCTTGCTCTCCAGAGCGTTCAAGCCACTCGGAAACAAGCCCGCATCGGGCGTTGTGTACTCGCTGCGAGCATATTGATAGCCCTCGTCGATGTGAAAAAACGCGTACCCCATATCCTTTAAGTTCTGCGCCAGCCAGGTCGCGTTAGTGAGTGCGGTGGCTTCATTCAAACCAAAATAGTAAGCCGTCCAACTCCACCAGCCGGCGAAGCTGGGAAGACTGACGCGGGCGTGGTGCAACTCTCGTATCAGGTGGCCGTAGGCCTCCAGTTGCTGGTGATAGTCGAGGCCGGTGCTGATCAGTACCTTTTCAGAAGAAAGCTCGGTTCCGGGTGCAACCGGCAGACTTAATTCAATCTGATCTTCAGCGGAAGATCTCCTGAGTGAATTTTCCTTTTCAAGCTCGGTGGTCCCGGTGGAATCTACTTCGCAGGAAGTGATGTGGCCTTTATCCACGTGCAGCCGGAGCACGGTCAGGAATTTATCCGAAGTAAGGGTGCCGAGAAACAGGTTGCGTTTCGAGTCGCGGTTGTAGATCAACTGGCTGCCAACTGCGCGATGCATGCCGTCAGTGGCGTCAGCGAGATCATGGATACTGATCCCCGGCCGGTCCTCGCTGAAGCTGTCGGAAAGCACGCGGTCAGAGGCTTCTGCCGCGCCCAGGCTAACGATTCCGGAGCCGATGGCTTCGACGGTGCGAATCGCCTGCACTGTGACTGGATCGTTGGTTGACGTATTTCGTACGCTTGCCGAGATGGTTATGAAGTCAGGGTTGCTGTGGGCTTCGAGCGTATAAATCAGGTCGGGCTGTCCAGTTAATCCGTTGTTTACGATGGTCAGTTTCTGCTTATCGCCGTCCCGCGAAGTTGAATGGCGCGGGTAGTCGCTCGATTTGAGCCAGCGACGATTTATCTCTGCTGCAACGCGCGCGTGCAGGATAACCTTTCTGGAGCCTGTGTCCAAAATGGAGTAGCTGCTGTCAGCGGAATTTGTTGACACGCTGATACTTGGCGTCTGCAGGAGGTCGCGATTCGCGTTGGACCGATTCTGGGCAGCCGCTGCATCTGATAGATGGAGCAGCGCGAGGAGCAGCAACCCACAACCTGGAAGTTTTCTCATCTTTATGCCGTCCAAATTCATGCCGTTCAAAGGATTGAGTAGTTGGGCTGAAACAAGACTGTACATTTTTCCCTCGGATCCTCGATGTGGCAAACGCAATGTGACAAACGCACGATATCGAAAGTAAAAGTAACGGTTCGTAATATACGCCAAACGGGTGTCGCGGCAAACTGCTCGGGTCAAGCTGCGTTGTAGGTTTCTATGCGCGTTCGCTGTACTGCTAGTGCATGTACTGTTGTCGAAGTACAGCCAGGACGTGGAACTGGAGCGCTCCACCCTGGCCGACTGTGTGGGCGGGCCGCGCGCGTTTGCTCGACCCGCTAGTAGAAGCGTTGCGCCACCATCATGGAGATCATTGAGGCGTTCTGAGCGCTAACGCCTGATAGCAGAAGTTACGTCTCCCCATTACAATTCCGCAGCGGGATTTTTTCGATGAGACCCAGGCTTATAGTTCTAATTCTGGCCGTTGTCGTCGTACCCAAACCCGCGGTTTCCGGTCAGGAAACGGTCTGTCAACTGTTCTCGCACCTTGGGCCGCAAACGGATGGACAGCACTTGGTGCTGACCGGCGACTTGATTATCTCGAAGGACCTAGCCGTTCTGGGTTCTCGGGAGTGCGACGCTCAGTACATCGCCGACCACACTCTTTGGCCGACTGCATTGTCGTTGCGACCATCTACAACATTGTCACCGTCGCAAATTCATGCGTTTCAGGACTCCAAAATAGAAGCGGACCGTCTTAGGAGCGAAGGCAAGAGCTTTCGGGCATCGGCTATGGTCTCAGGACGGATCGAGGTTGCACCGAGGATGGATTCCAGCAGAGCTGATCTTTGATTCTTTCGACAACTTCCAGGTCGAGATATTGCCCGACCCAACCTCTCTTCCTGTCATTCAAATCTGCGATCTGTTTCGCCACCTTGAAACCTACAAAGGGGAGCGCATAGCCGTTCGTGGTGAATTTGCAAACACAATGGAAGGATGGTGGATCGTAGGTCGCTGTCAAGGCACGTTTGTTACCGATGGCTACACGTGGCCAGTCGGCTTGAATTTTGGTAGACCAGCAGACTGTTCATCAGAAACCGAGAAATTGTGCGATGCGAAGTGGCCGCCGAAGTTCCCTCAAAACCCCGATTACATGGTGAGTGGCTATTCTGACGGTGCCACCACGGCTACTTTCGTTGGTGTTCTGCGCATGCGACCCGATTATCACGTCGTGTGCATGCAGAACGGGTGGTATAGGAAGAATGGCTTCGGGCACCTGAACGGTGCGGCAGCCGAACTAATCGTTGAGAACATCTTGAACGCTGAGGCCACTCCACCTCGTATCAAGAGCACCAGCACCACCAACACCGAACGGTGTGTCCCTCCAAACAAAGCCCCGGAATAGCTGCGTAGCTGGTGAAAAATCGCCATAGCGCTCAATGACCTCACTTTGGGCGAACAGAAAGTGCATAGTTGCGCCTGTTTGCAGCAACCGGCAATTCCTACGCCGTTAAACAACCGGGATAAGAGGTTGGTAGGTAGCTTGGTACACGCTGCCCAAATGGGAGCTTCTCATCTTCCGTTCCCGGCACAGACCTCCACATTCGCAGGTGGGGACATTTATCGGCCGAGTCAGGAGGACAATCATAAAATTCTTTGAGAACCGAATCGGCATCCGGCTGCCGCTCCAGACGGAACTTCTGCACAGATGTTTTGCAAGCTGACCGCCCCGGGAGTACCGCGCAAGAAAGAGGAAACTGTACTTGGACAAATCGCGGTGGAAGGCCCGTCTTCCGATCCTGAACCCGAATCAGCGTCGACCAATGCCCATTTCCATTCAGGCAAGCTAGGTCATTTGAATAAGCCACGATTCGGCCTGTGATCTTTTCGACCTTCGAGGAAGGTTTGCAAAAAGCAAGGTTGGCGGGGCTAACAGTACCCAGTAATAACAATGCTGCCGCCATCAATCGTGTCACGTTGGAAATTGTATGCGTCGTTCTGACGCCCTGCAATCTCCCAAGTCCGAACGTAGTTGGCGTAACATCATCAGAGCTGACACTGCAACGCTCAGTAATGCACCCGGCCGACCCAAATGGTAATAAGCGAGCAACAACGGAAGCACCGACACGAACCCTAAGCCGAAGTTGATCAAGGGATCGAATTCATGCGGCCAGCCTAAAACGGTCTCCCGTAGCGACCCATTGATGCAAGGGAAAACGGAGACGCAATAATGGCTGCACACACCGACGACAAAACAAAAACCTGCACTCGGCTGAGGATGCGGAACTTCTGCCACACGACGGCATTATAGCCAATCCTGCATTCCAGTTTCTTTGATAGTTGACGTAACATCCCCATAGCGCTCATGACCCGAGTCACGGTGCCGGCCGGACGCTTACGAAACTGCCGAAAAGTTCGCCGGAATTTTCTCAACTCGGCTTGGTGATTTGCTCGACGTGCGGCGACTGTCCACCCAGCCACTCTGGATGCGCAGCGGTGGAATCGAAATGCTGGGAGGTCTTGAACAGTTCAAATTGTCCGTCCGCAGCAACCTGCTTTGTCTTCGCCAGTAGTGCTTCCACCTGGGCGGTGTTCATTGGCCTGAAGCTGGTCGCAGCTTCAATAGCCTGGTCCAGTATCTGCATTTTGTCGATCCCAGTGATGACGACCGACGTCGGCAGATTCATGGCGTAATGCAGACACTCGGTGGCGGTCACCACGCCACTTTTAAGGATGATCGCGTCACCCATGGATTTCATGCCCAGCACGCCGATCTGTTGCTTCACCAGCTCTGGAAGGACAAGGTGCGCAAAGCTGCGGTAGTGGGCATCCATCACGTTGAGCGGCATCTGCACCGTGTCGAAGCGGAAACCATGCTTGGCCGCCACTTCCAACATGTACAAGTGGATGTGCGGGTCCTTGTGGCCGGTAAATCCGATGTACCGCGCCTTCCCTGCCTTTTGCGCTTCGAGCACAGCTTCATGCGCACCACCCTGGGCAAAGATGCGGTCGGGGTCGTCGAAGCGAATGACCTCATGGTGCTGGATCACGTCGACATGGTCCGTCTGCAGGCGCTGGAGGGATTGTTCCAGCTGCCTGGTGGCTTCCTCTTTGGTCCGGCCATCAAGTTTTGTCATGAGGAAGACCTTCTGTCGATAGCCGTCGCGCAGAGCCTTTCCCATGCGGGTCTCGCTCTCACCGTCGTTGTAATCCCATGAGTTGTCCATGAAGTTAACGCCGCGGTCGATAGCGCTGCGAATAATCTGGATGGATTCAGACTCGCTGATTCCCATTCCGATATGGAATCCTCCCAATCCTATGACCGATACCTGCTCGCCAGTCCGGCCGAGCGTTCGATAGGGAATGCCCTGTTTTGTGATTGGGGCATTGGAATGACCAGCCACGGTGCCGAGCACGCCGCTCGCTGCGACACCCTGAAGAAACTGTCGACGTTCCATAGAGATCTCCTTGCTATTCTGGACCGCTGCGCAACCGCCAATACAACATGCGACAGCCAAGTTGATCGGCGCATCCATACCTTCGAATCTGTATCCCACTACAGGAAGTCCGGTAGATTTTCCCTAGGAAGCTGTGAATAAGTTGTTCAATCTGTGGATTTTAACTCTGCTAGGGGGGATTCTTCCCCCATCAATCATGTTCACCGATGTGAACTCGCGCCATACAAAGGGCTGGACTTTGACTATTACCATCACCCCATCAATCATAGTCAGGGGATTTAAATAATGGCGACGTTCACACGAACACAATTGAGGGCTTCTGGAGTCTCGTGAAGCGCGGTGCGCAGTGTCGAAAAGTCAACATGTCCCAACCAGGGCATTTAAATCTCTACGAAAAGCTGGAAGGATTTTCGCTGTGCTGAGTTCCTACATTGATGACAGCGCGAGTAAAGACGGAAGAGTGTTATGTGTCGGTGGTTGGTTATGCACAGATGACGACTGGACATCCATAACAAACGACTGGCGCGGTCGAATCGAGATGGAGAAGAGAAACTCGATTAAACACGGCCATCCCCCCATTACGCGCTATCACGCCTCAGATTGCTCAAGCCTGGTTGGTGAATTCGACAGAAGCAAGGGATGGGACAACGACCGACAACTCAGACTCGTAAAGAGGCTCATAGAAATCATTACAAAGAGGCGCAAACACCCTGTTGTTGGATTTGCGTTAACCGCATCTATGGACAATTTTCATATTGCTTACGCCACCAGAAAGGCGGCCGAGAAAAATGTGTACTGCCATTTGCTGCTTCAGTTCGGGGTGCTGATCGGAGAAGTCATGCAGAATCGTTTTCCAAACGACAAAGTCTCGATCTTCCACGACCATGTACTCGCAGAACCCTCACAATACGCATATGCAGCACTCACGGCAGACGATTGCCCGTACCACAATTTTTACGTGACGATGGCGCCTCGAATATGGCAAGACTGTCTTGAACTTCAGCCGGCAGACCTTATGGCATACGAGGGCCAGAAAGCCGCTCACCTTGCATTACGCATTGAGGATGATAGAGAGCTACAAGCAAAATTCAGAAAGTCCCTTCGCGCCATGCTGGGAGGAAATGCTACGTTGAGGTCTCAGCATTACCCACATGTCTTCAAGACGATTTTAGAACTGCGCCGGAAGGGTTTAATCGTTCCTGTTGCATCGCTGCCGCGACATCTCAGATGGCAGCGCGGACGACAGAACGAAAGGTAGAGAAGCAATCTACTAGGTGCGGATGGAAGCAAAGAAAGCGTAGAGGTCAATAGCGAGAATTTGGGAAGCCGCCGAATCGGCCTAGCCCCTTGCTCTCCATCCATCCTTATGGGGTTCGATCTTTCCGCGTCGCCTTAGTCGTTGCAGCGACCTGGAAATGGATTTTTCGGTGCGGTGAAGATAATCGGCCATTTCCTTGATTTGGTAAGGAATTTCAACCTGTTCAAATTCCACGCCACCCAGTCGCGGCAGAAGTCTCGGCACGGGCACGAACTTTCTTCTAATAATCAGAAAAAAGACTTCGTTGTCGCGGAATCTGTCGCAGTACCAATCCCACGCCTCCAGCACTTTTTGAGGGCCGTAGTACAGCGTGGCCGCAACAGCGAGACCCGCTGGAACCAACCCTTTCCATGTCCAGAGCCACGTCCAGATCTCTTTCCACACCCCCACAGTGTATTACCTTGTTCTGACGGGATAATCGGGGGACAGGTTCGCTGCTGCTCAGAGGCGCTCGACTTTGGCCTGCAACTCAGTCGCGATCTGACCCGGATCAAGGCCAGGTTGAAAGCGTATGGGCCTGCCGATTTTGACTGTGATCTGAAACGGGCGCGCCATCCGCTTGCCTGCTTTCTTCACCTCGAAAAGGCCGTCGATTCGCATTGGGACGACTGGAATTCCCAAGTTGTTTACCAGCAAACCAATTCCAGAACGGAAGGGACGCAGGTTGCCATCGGTAGTGTGGTGGCCTTCAGGAAAAATGAGAATGCTATAGCCGCGGTCAACGGATTCTCCTGCGAAAGCAAAGCTGTCGCGGAAGCCAGCTTCACGCGGAAGCGGAAAAATGTTCAGCAGTGACACGCCCAGGAACCATTCGACGCGATCGAATATCCTGAGCAGTACATTCCGTGAAGCTGGCGGCCGGCGCAGAGCTTCCAGGGCTTCTCCGCCCGCGGCGGTCGCGAGTTGGTGGCGAAAGCGGGCAGGCAGGGCCGTGAGGATAAATCCCACGTCTACGTCATCAATGTGGTTGGAAATCACCAGTACCGGGCCAATCACGCTGCTCAGATTCTCTCTTCCCTGAATTCGCGGCCATCCCAACAGAAACACCGCCGGTCGCAGCAGCAGATAATGGACTACGAAGCGAATCCAGGTGACCGGCCAGCGCTGTGCCCAGCCAGGATAGTGGTATGCCGCAACCCGCGCCGGCTCTCCTTTCAGAAGGCGAGAGAGATCTCCAACCGTGTTGACCGCAGAGAACCGGCTCTCGCTGAGGTCAACTTGATACCTGTCTTCGAGCGCACTCATCAGCTCAACGCGATCCAGCGAACTGAGATTCAGGTCTGCGTCCAGCCTGGCCTGCTCAGGAATTTCCGCTGGCGCGTTTCTTGTAATGCGAGCAACCAACTCAGAAAGAACATTGCCAGCGTCGGAACCGTGATGGCCCTCGCCTGAGATTAGTTTCTGTGTGAGTGCAGCAATTTCTGCGCGGCGTGGTTTTTGGGTGGGTGTTCTCGGGAAATCCTCATCCGGCCAAACCACCCAGCGTCGGATTCGTTGGTAATCAGCCAGGTTGCGATTGGCGCGTTCTACGATTGCAGCCGCATCGTCACTTTCATTCTGCAGAATAATCGCGGCGCAGGCTTCGGCATTGCCGCCAATAGCGAGCGGAACTACCACTGAATCCTTCACCTCAGGCTGCTGGCGCAGGGCAGTTTCGAGGTCTTCGGGATACACCTTCATGCCCGCAGGCGTAACGATGGTTTCCTTCTTGCGGCCTTTGAAGAAGAGATTGCCTTCAGAGTCGAGCTCGCCGATATCTCCAGTGTGGTACCAGCCTTCTTCCGATGCCACCGCGTGCAGCACACCCGAACTCCAATATCCCGAAGCCACTCCACTTCCGCGAACCAGGATTTCTCCATCGGGAGCAAGCTTCACTTCCCGCCCCGCGATGACCTTTCCAATTGAACCCTTGCCGGTCTTAAACGGATGATTCACGCTGACCAGCGAAGTGGTTTCAGTGAGCCCATATCCCTGAATGACAGCGAAACCCAGCCTTCTCCAGAATTCCTCGGTTTCGCGGTCGAGTGCAGCGCCTCCGGAAATGAAAGCCCAGAATTTCAATCCGAATTGGCGATGGATGCCGCGGAACATCCACCAGCGGCGCAGAAAATGCTTGCCTTCCGCGGCAGCATACTTCTTTCGAAAACTATCGAGATCTCCTTCACCTTCCAGATCGCGCTCGATTTTCTCTTTCAACGATTGCATCATTCGCGGCACAGCCACCAGCACGGAGATTCGTTCGCGCCGGATGGTATGAATAACCTGGGCGGGACTAAGCGCGTCCTGAAAGAACACAGTTCCAGCTAGCAGCGGTGGCAAGTACATTCCCAGAAATTGCCCGAAGACGTGGCTCAAAGGCAGCAGGTTCAGGAACCTGATCGGGTGCACGAAGCCCTCGTACCTGAGATATGGATTGATCTGATTTTCAAGCGGCGCAACGTTGGCCAGCACATTTCCATGCGTTATGACGACACCTTTGGGCTGTGCCGTCGTCCCCGAGGTAAAAACGATTTCCAGCGGATCTTCGGGACCGACCGGTTCCGGGTCGAGGGGCAGCGATGAATGCCCTCTGATCTGATCGTGCAATTCTTCGAGAAAGAGACAGCTCAGGTTTGTCTGCGCGTGCGCACGAGAGCATATGAGCAGCTGCCCTTTGACTTCTTCGAAGACGCGGAGGGCGAAGTCTGGCGAAGCGCCATCGTCCATAGGAACAGCAATTATTCCCCGATGTGCACAGGCCAAAAACGCTGCCACCCACGCTGCTGAGTTCGGACCCCAGAGCATTACCCGGTCGCCCTTGCCGATTCGTCGCACGTTCAGCTCGCGCGCAAGGCGGTAAACGGTGCTCGCCACCCCACCATAGCTCCAGCGCACCGTGCGATATCCCATTCGCTCGGCGAAAGCGGTTTGCCCCCCAAGGCGATCAAAATCCAGCAGATAATCGGCGACATTAACCCGTGGCACGGTTCAAGCCTAAACCATTTAGCTGCTTGGGTTAAGAATCAGGTACCAGTGCTCACCGAAAGCGCTTGCGCCGCGGATGAGTTTCGTCCTACAATCCCGGCGTCCCACAAAAGTTGTAGATGCTGTCTTTCGTGAGCTCCCTGGCTTTGGATCGATCGATCATGGGCCACCGCGTGGAGGATCATCAGAATGAGCTTCGTTGCCTGGAAAATTCTTCGGCGTTTGCCCAAGCCATTGCTGCTGGTGCTCCTGATTTTCGTTTTAGCGGCAGCAGCCAGAGCCTGAAATTCATTAGAAACCTTAAAGGATTGGTACTTGCTTGGTCGTCACGCTGTTAGCGCTCCGCCAAGGCTCGATTTCCCGTTTCGCCAACTTACCTTCACCCCAGTTGTACAGTCCCCCCTGGTAATCCTTAGTAACCATACGATTCTGACTGGCCAGCCGTACAATGACCCTTGTCCGGATGGTCAGTGAGAGGGCTTGCCCACCGCGTCCATCGGACGGTTCATTCTCCTCGAAAACCGGGAGAAGCACGGAGTCGGAGTCCGCAATCTTATGGCGTTTGGTTTCGGGTTCAATAAGCAAAAAGTCCTCAGCGCGGCGGAGAAGTTCGTTCAGCAGGGAAAGCTTCCGAACGCCATCTCTGAGTACGAAAAAATCCTCAAGCACGATTCCAAAGACCTGACCGTGATGAACACCATCGGTGATCTTCATTCGCGTCTGGGCGAGATCGACAAGGCTGCGGAATGCTTCAAGAGCGTTGGCGATGCTTACGCGTCTCAGGGCTTCACGGTCAAAGCGATCGCGATGTACAAGAAGCTGAGCAAGCTGAAAGCTTCCATGGAATGCGTGCTGCGGCTTGCGGAACTCTACACCCAACAGGGACTCTTTAACGATGCCCGCGCACAGTACCTGCTGGTAGCTGAAGATTTTCTGAAATCGGGACAGCTCGATCAAGCAGTCAGAATCTTCGAGAAGACGCTGGAGATGGACCCGGACAACGTTGCCATGCGCAGCAAGCTGGCCGAAGTCTACATTCGTCTGGGGAAAAAAGACGAAGCCTGGAAAATTCTAAGCGCGGCCGCTGAGAGCCTTAGAACCAAGGGCCAACTGGCCGCGGCGGACGAGATTCTGCAGCGCATGTTGAAGCTGGACCCCGGAAGCAGCTACGCGCTGGTGTTGCGTGGACGCGCAGCCCTGGATTCCGGTGACGCAAAAACTGCCATTGAGTCCTTGAGCAAAGTCGCGGACCTGGATTCGAACCCAGAAGGACTTCGGGCGCTCTTCCAGGCTTACTTGCGGACCAAGAGATTTAGTGACGCGGGCAACCTGGCGGTCAAACTTACTACCGTGCATAACGACAGCGCCGCGTTGGGCGAATACATTGAGGCGCTGCTTGAGGCACAACAGTATCGCGATGCACTGACCGTTTACGAGCAGCATGCGGACGAACTGCTGCGCAATGACCCAGACAAATTATCGGAATCTCTACGGGCCATCATTGGGCATGTTAAGGACGATTCTGAAGCTCTTGAGATAGTGCTCGCCTTATTCCAGAAGACCGGCGAAAACACTCACTTAAGCGAGATATATGAACTGCTGGCGCATGCCTATGTTCAGTCTGGCGATCTGGAAAAAGCGCGCGACTGCTATTTGAAACTGATGCAGAGTGAGCCCGCCAACCAGATACACGTGCAGCATTATCAGCAGGTTCTCGACAAATTGGGCGCTACTGCCAATGCTCCACAGCAGATTACCCCCGAAGAAGGATCCGCTTTAGTGGATGAACTTGAAGCCACCGCGCCGTTCGTCGAACAACGCTATGACGATGAACTGGCGCTGGCGGTCCGCTCAGCTTTGACCGATGCCGAGCTGTTTACGTCTTACAACATGGCGCAGAAGGCGCTGCCACCACTTCTGCAGGCGCTGCCGAAAGCGCCTCGCGACTTGCGCCTGAATCAGAAACTGGCTGCGTTACATACCCGTGCCGGGCGCTTCACCGAGGCAGCCGTTTGCTGCCGTAATCTAGAGAGCGTTTATCGCGATGCCGGCTATTCCCAGGAGGCCTCCCGCTACGGCGAACTGGCAGCAAAATATGAGCAGCGTGGTTCGCCGGTGGCAAGCTCGCCGGAGCTGCACACAACTAGCACCGAAGCCTCAGCTGCCGTTGATGCCGCTCCGGAGTTCGAGATTTCAGCTCCTGGAGCCGAAGCTTTAGAGGTTTCAGCCACCGAACCGCAGTCGGAAAAAACAGTTGCGCCCGCGGTTCAGCGTACCGCGGCATCCGGAGTCTTCTTCCACTCCCCGGCAACCGCGAAGACTGCGAAAGCAAAAGAGACTCCCGCAGCACCACAACCCGAGTTCCTGGCAGCCACTGAAGAACAACAACCGGTGGAAGTCGATCTTTCCTCAGAGTGGGAGAACGATCTTGCGATTGATGCTCCACAGGTTGAAGCAGTGCAGGAACAGCCCGTCGCCATAGAAGCGATGGAACAGGAAAGCGCGCAACTGGCCCAGTCAGCGCAAATGCCTCCCGCCAAGTTGGAGGACGGTATCGAGGAAGTGCGCTTCTACCTTGGCCAGGGAATGATCGAGCACGCGGAACAAGCACTGGCAAAAATCGAGGCTCTTGCGCCTGGGTCGCCGGAACTCGCCGTTCTACGCCTGGGAATAGAGTCCGCGAAGCAGCCGGCTGGTGTTCAGGACGCTGAACCGCAAGTTGAGATCGACGATTCACCGTCCGAGGCTACGTCGGTTGAGGAAGTGCAAGCTGTAGTTCCGCAGCCGTGGCCTCAGCAAAAGCCTGCCGCACCCGCAGAGCGTCCGTTCTTACAAGAGATGGTTTCCGAGATCGAGCAATCGCTAGGCGACAGCTTCATGCAGGAAGGCCCATCCGCGGCAGTGCAGCAACCAGAGCCTGCGGCCGAAGCAGCCGCCATCGAAAACCAGGAATTTCGCTCCGGTAGCCTTGACGAATTCGTTTCTGACCTGGAAGAGTCACTCGGAAGCGACTTCTTGCCGGAAGCCTCCGTTGCACAGACTCAAACCCTGCCAGCACCGGTCCGGGAGAGCGCCGCGCATGTCGAAGTTCCGATGGCTCGCGCCGCCACAGCATCGGCATTCTCTGCCCCTGGCGCTGTAGCTCCGCCTTTTGCGCCGCAACCGCCGCAACCTACGATGGGCACGAGCGGATCGAGCAGTCCTGTGGAACCCGCGGCGGGCGTTGATCTCGCCAACATGTTTGGCGAGCTCAAGCACGAACTCGAAGAGGACGCCGCCAGCAGCGACGAAGATCCAGAAACGCACTACAACCTGGGCGTGGCCTTCCGTGAGATGGGCCTCCTCGATGAAGCGATTGGCGAATTTCAGAAAGTCTGCCAGGCTACTGAGCATGGCCGTCCCTTCTCGCAGCTGATGCAGACGTACACCTGGCTGGCGCAATGCTTCCTGGATAAAGGTGTTCCGGAAGCGGCAATCCGGTGGTATGAAAGAGCTCTGAAAATTCCCAGTCTCGACCAGGAAACTCGCACCGCCCTGCATTATGAACTGGCTTCATCGTTCGAGAACGCCGGAAATAAGCCGGCGGCACTGAGCAACTTCCTCGAAGTTTACGGCAGCAACATTGATTATCGAGACGTCGGCGAACGGATCAAGGCCCTCAGGTAAAATATCCAGATGGACCGGAAGCCATCTGAGCGCACTGGTACGCCGGGGAACCTGGCGTGAGTGCCGATCCGAAAACGATCTCGCCAGCTTCCGACACACAACATCCGGCTGAGCCTGGTAGAGACAATCCGCAGAGCGGTTCCGTCGAGTCGCCCCAGACCGCGGGCGGGAAACAGTCCTGGCACATATGGCTGCTTAGGATTCGCGCTTTGGTGTTTGTCACGTTATGCGCAACTTTCGGGGTGCTGCTGCTAATTCTTCCCTGGACACCGAAGTGGACCGACAATCCATTGCTCATGAACTTTCCCGACCTGCGGGAAGTCGTGTCCAGCGGATTCGTTCGGGGCCTTGCCAGCGGACTCGGCATCCTCGATCTGTGGTTGGGTTTTTGGGAAGCCATTCACTATCATGAAAGCAAGGCGCAGACCAGTGGGCTGCAATAACGCGGTTAACTCGCATCGTGCGGTATTCGCAGTTGGCCCCTGGAGAAACCGAAACTGGCGAGCGACCAACGATTAACAACACCCTTCCGATACGAAGGCGTCATCAGGTTCCCCAAAAAGGACGACATGAGTACGAAGCACGAAAAAATTGCGCCGCTCGCCTACGAAAACCCGGATTTCCTCAACAGCCCGGATGGGCGAATCCTGCGAATAATGTCGGAGTATGTAGAGCCGCTGGCCCGCTTCCGCCGCGAACAGATTCAGGACACGGTCGTGTTCTTTGGGTCGGCGCGTTTTCTGAGTTCGGAAGATGCCAATCAAATGATGCAGAAATTGCATGCGCAGTCCGACGAGTCGCAACAGAAGCTCGCGCGGGCGGCTGTGGACATGGCCCGCTACTATGAAGACGCCCGTCGCATGGCTCACCTGCTCAGCGAGTGGGCGGCGCAAATTCCTGCGCGAAGGAAGCGCTTCGTGGTAACCACCGGCGGCGGCCCTGGAATTATGGAAGCGGCGAACCGTGGTGCGCGAGAGGCCGGATCGAAGACTATCGGCCTGAATATCCGCCTGCCGTTCGAGCAGTACCCGAACCCTTACATCACGCCATCATTGAATCTGGAGTTCCATTATTTCTTCATGCGCAAGTTCTGGTTTGCTTATCTCGCGAAAGCGCTGGTGATCTTCCCCGGCGGGTTTGGCACACTCGACGAATTATTTGAGATCCTGACCCTGGCGCAGACACAGAAACTGGCAAAGAAAATCCTGGTAGTGATTTATGGCCGCGAATACTGGGAGCGCCTGATCAATTTTCAGACGATGGTTGACGCAGGAGCGATTTCAGCCCCGGACCTGGAATTATTCAAAGTTGTGGACACCCCCGAAGAGGGCTTCGAGTATCTGCGCGAGGGCCTGACAAAGTATCACCTTGGTCCAGACCGCCCCAAGCGCGCCGGCGAGGGTGTGCCTGAGATCGCGAAGACCAACCCTTAGAACGCTGACCAGTAGGTGCTGGTAGCCCACTCCTACCCGTGCTTCTCTACTACATCACCGATCGCGCGCAGTTTCCCGGAACCGAGGGGGAACGCAGGGAGCGCCTGCTGGAGAAAATCGCCCAGGCAGCAAGCTGCGGAATTGATTTCGTTCAACTGCGCGAAAAAGACCTTTCGGCCCGTGAGCTCGAATATTTAGCTCGGGCTGCGCGGGAGAAGATCGGTTCTTCGAGGACACGCTTACTGATCAACTCCCGAACTGACGTCGCTCTGGCAACTACAGCTGGCGGCGTGCATCTTCGTTCGAAAGATCTTTCACCAGCCGAGGTGCGAAGAATTTGGCGATTAGCGGGAAGGAAAACGGCCCCCATCATCGCGGTGTCATGTCACACCGAAGCGGAAGTGGCTGCCGCGAAAGAGAAGGGCGGGGACTTCGTCGTCTTCGGGCCGGTGTTCGAGAAGAAGGAATCGTCAGAAATACCAGCAAATGGATTGGAACAGTTGCGCGTCGCTTGTAGCCACGGGGTTCCCATTCTCGCGCTGGGAGGCGTGACGCTCGGAAACGCCCGCGAATGTGTTGACGCAGGAGCGGCCGGAGTTGCCGGTGTTCGCTTATTCCAGGAAGGCGAAGTGGTGAACGCGGTGAAGAACCTTCGCGGTTGAGGTCTAGGCCCTCGCCGAGAGCATTGTCAGGATTTCTTCCAGCCCGTGACGAAGCCGCTTCAAGTCTGAAGTCGAATGCGCTGGAAACGGGAGCGGTACCTGGTTCTTGACGGTGGTCGCTTCCATCCGCAGTTGCTGGCGCGCGCCGGCAATCGTGAATCCCTCTTCGTACAACAGTTTCTTGATCCGCAACACCGCTTCCACATCTTTGCGGCGATACATACGTTGCCCGGTGCTGCTCTTAACCGGCTTGAGTTGAGGAAACTCGGTCTCCCAAAACCGCAGCACATAAGCGGGGAGGCGGCACAAAGTGGAAACTTCTCCGATGCGGAAATAGAGCTTGTCCGGAATAATGATGTCGTTCTTTGCCGACCGGGACTTGGGTTTCATTTGAGTAGTCATGCAAACTCCAATTGGGCCGATTGGCCGGACAGAAAGCCCATTGCCGTTTCTAGCACGATCCGGCGCGCGGCACAATAGTGCACAAATAAAAAACCTCTCGAAGTTGTCCTTCGAGAGGCTGAAAACTTTCTGCGAGATTCCCTCTCGCGGGTAGTTAGTGTTTCTTCTTTTTGGCAGCTTTTTTCTTTGCTGGCATTTATTTTCCTCCTGAACGATTTTCCCTTGACATCGTTACTCAGGGCCACTTACTACCGATGACTGCCGACATTTCGGCCAGCAGCATCACTGACTTCAGATATTGCGATGTCTGCATGTGGTTGTCAACGAAATTCTGCGCTTTGCGAGGGGTTACACTTCTGGCGCGTGGCTACCACGAATGGTGTAGTGATCGCGTGATCGGGCGATCTGGCCATCGGATCATCTGAAAAACATTTCTAACCATTGATCGCAGAGAGTGCAGAGAAACCTTAGAACTTCAGCACATCTATCACAGAATTGTTTTCAGATGATCCGATGGCCAGATCGCCCGACCACCCGATGAGGTCACGCTCCGGCGGGCATCTTCACGATTTTTTTCTGGATGGCGTAAGTGACCAGTTGGGCTTTGTTGTGGATGTTCAATTTGCGCATCAGGTTAAATTTGTGCGCTTCCACCGTCTTCACGCTCAACCCGAGAATGCCCGCGATCTGCCGCACAGAGTTTCCCTCGGCAAGCATTTTGATGACTTCACGTTCGCGCGGGGTCAGGGTTGAACCCCGCGCCACGCCTGAGGTTGAGCGAGAGCGGAAATCATCCACCAATTTCCCCAATACTTGCGGGCTGAGATATTTTCTTCCCGCATGAACATCGCGTACCGCTCCGATGAGGCGCGGGGCGGGAGCATCTTTCAAGATGTATCCAGAGGCACCGGCGTCCAGACATTGCAATAGATACTCCTCATCTTCGTACATGGTGAGAAAGATGACTCGCCTACCGGGTGCTTCGCGGGTGATCCGCCGTGACGCTTCAAAGCTCGAGAGTCCGGGCATACCGATATCCATGAGCACAACATCCGGCCTCAGCATTAGCGCGCGCTCAATGGCTTCGGAGGCATCGCGCGCCTCGCCCACAACTTCGATTCCCGATTCGCTTTCCAGGAGCCGGCGCAGACCTTCGCGAAAGAGCGTGTGATCGTCGACAAGAAGACAGCGAATCGGCATGGTTTTATTTTTCGGGCGAGGTCAGGCAGCGGTCCTATGGGCAAGCGCCTTGCTTGCCGAACTCCGGGTACGCTTCCCTCCGTCTTCAATCGGAAATGCGAGTCGAATGCGAGTTCCTTTTTCCAGCTGTGAGCGAACGTTCATGGATCCGCCCAGCGCTGCCGTGCGTTCGCGCATCCCGGTGAGGCCAAATCCCCGTTCCTGGGATGTTCGAAGCAGGAAACCGACGCCATCATCTTCAATGATGATAGAAAGCCGGTGGTTCTTCAGCGTAAGCTGAACGCTAAAATGTTTTGCTCGCGAATGTTTGGCGACGTTGTGCAGGGCCTCCTGCACGGATCGATATGACGCAACCTCCAGGTCCTTGTCCAGCACACCGACGCTTTCGGGCAAATCGAGATGGGCGCGAATTCCGGTATGTTTCTCGAGCAACTTGGCCTGCCTCCGGATGGCTGCGATCAAGCCTAGTTCATCAAGAACCCGTGGCGACAGGCGAGCGATAGTGCGGCGCAGTCCTTCAATGGTGCGATCGAGAAGGTCCAAAGATTCCTGAATTTTGGCCTTCTGTTCTTCGCTCCGGGTGTCGCTCGAGAGCATTTCCAAATGGAAACGCAGAACCATGAGCGCCTGGCCGGTTTCGTCGTGCAGTTCGCGGCTAATGCGTCCGCGCTCTTCCTCCTGCGCCTTCAGAAGTTGACGCGAGAGTTCGGGTATTTCCACGGGATCGGAAGCCCGGCTCTTGCTCGCGGTTCTAGAAGGCACTACTCACCTCGTATTCTTCGCGGGATAGCCTAGTGCTATCAGGCATCGTCATGGCAATACATCAATTGTCGGATGTTTGATGAGGGCCGGAGTTCCGGGTTTGCCCGATGAATCGGCTACAATCCAGGTAAGGTGCTGAAATACTTCACTTCAGGGGAGTCCCACGGAGAAGCTTTGGTCGGTTTTCTGTCCGGCTTGCCCGCAGGGGTGCCGGTTTCGCTGGATTTTGTTAACCACGAACTATGGCGCAGGCAGCAAGGGTATGGCCGCGGTGGAAGAATGAAGATTGAGCGTGATACCGGCCGCATTTTGTCGGGTGTGCGTCATGGAAAGACGATCGGCTCTCCCATCGCTGTGCTTCTAGAAAATCGCGATTGGAAAAATTGGCAGGAACAGCTTCCGGTCGAATCCGGAGATCCTAAACTGCACAAGCGGGTGGCGTCACCCAGGCCCGGCCATGCGGACCTTGCAGGGGCGTTGAAGTATAACTTCTCCGAGGCCAGATACGTCCTCGAGCGTGCGTCCGCCCGCGAGTCGGCCGCCCGGGTCGCGATTGGCGCTCTCGTAAAATTATTCCTCCGCGAATTAGGCGTAGAGGTGTTAAGTCACGTGGTCGCAGTGGGAGCTGCGCACCTTCAGCGAGAAATCCTGTGGGACGAGATTCGCGTCAGCTGCAGCCGGGATGAAGTCATGCTTAACTGCGCGGATCCCGAAATTGAACCACGAATGAAAGACGAAGTGGACAAGGTCCTGCGCACCGGGGACTCTGTAGGCGGCGTTTTCGAGGTGGTGGCACACAATGTTCCCCCTGGGCTGGGAACGTACGCGCAATGGGACGAGCGTCTGGACGCGCAACTGGCGGCAGCGGTGATGTCGCTGCAAGCCGTCAAGGCAGTCGAGATCGGATCAGGCGTGACTGCGGCTTATTCTCCGGGATCGGCTGTGCACGACGAAATCGGTTACTCAGGAGTTGGCTTCACCCAATTCTCGAGAACTCGAAATAATGCCGGCGGAATCGAGGGTGGGGTTTCGAACGGTCAAGAGATTCGCGTGCGCGGATACTTGAAGCCGATCTCCACCCTGCGCCGTCCTTTGCAGTCTGTCGATTTCGCCACACGCGAACCGGTCAAAGCGGCTTATGAGCGATCAGATGTCTGCGTTGTGCCTGCGGCCGGAGTTGCCGGTGAAGCCATGGTGGGGCTGACATTGGCGCGCTGCGCACTGGAAAAATTTGGCGGTGACTCGATGACTGAAACTTGCCGCAACTTCAAGGGATATGTGGAGCAATTAAGGGCATACTGACCTTTTCCAATTTTGGGGTTTGTGGAAGAGCGGCGCTTTAGCGCCGCGCAAACCGATCAGCGGGCTTACGCGGCGCTAAAGCGCCGCTCTTCACTACGCCTCATGATCTCTTCTTAATAACAGTGAAACGGGCGACTTAAGAGCGAAGATAGCCGAATGATCTATCCAATAGTGAAGTATGGAAATACTGTGCTGGAAAAACCCGCCGAGCCGATCACTGAATTCGGCGCCGAACTGAAAAAGCTGGTCGAGGACATGTTCGAGTCCATGTACGAGGCCAAAGGCGTCGGTTTGGCTGCGCCGCAGATAGGGATTTCCAGGCGCCTGGCGGTGATCGACATTACTTTTAAAGAGGACCCGAATGCCAAGCTGGTGCTGGCAAATCCTGAGATCATTCACAAAGAGGGCAAGCAAACCCAGAGCGAAGGATGTTTGAGCATTCCGGAGTTCCGCGAGCCGGTGACACGCCCTAATAAGGTCACGGTTCGCGCGCAGGACATCAATGGGAAATGGTACGAAAAGACCGGCGAGGAATTGCTGGCGCGTGCTTTTCTTCACGAAACCGATCACCTGAACGGAAAGCTTTACATCAGCCACTTGAGCGCCCTGAAACGCGACCTGATCAAAAGGAAAATCCGTAAACTGATCAAGGCCGGAGAATGGTAGGAAGATTGTGGCATTGAATCATTGAGCGATTGAATCATTCCCGAAGCGATTCAATGATTCAATGGTTCAGGCGCTCAATCTCGTTTTCTGTGGTACCCCTCAATTCGCTGTTCCTACACTTGAGAAACTCGTCGATGCAGGTTTTGACCTCGGCCTGGTGCTGACCCAGCCTGACCGCCCCAAAGGTCGTGGACTTGAGCTGGTTTCGTCGCCAATAAAGCAGAGCGCGGAAACGCTCGGCTTGCCGATTTATCAACCTGAGAAGATCAAGCAAAATGAGGAACTGCGCGGCAGGTTGGAGATTCTCTCGCCCGACGCAATCATCGTGGTCGGTTATGGCCGGATCATTCCCCCATGGATGTTGCAATTGCCAAAGTTCGGCAACATCAACCTGCACGCGTCCCTGCTTCCTAAATACCGGGGCGCCGCGCCGATTCAGTGGGCGATCGCAAATGGAGAAAAGGTCACGGGCGTGACCACCATGCGGATCGATGAAGGTCTGGACACCGGAGACATCCTTCTGCAGCAGGAACTCGCAATCGCCGAAGAGGACACGTCCGAGACGGTGGCACCCAAGCTGGCTGCCATTGGAGCGGAGTTGATGGTGGAGACTCTGCGCAGACTTCAATCGGGAACGATAACTGCTCGCTCACAGGACAACGCCCACGCAAGCCTCGCGCCAATTCTGAAGAAAGAAGACGGCAGAATCGACTTCGCCCGCAGCTCGCTGGAGGTTTACAACCGCTTTCGTGGGTTCAAGTTGTGGCCGGGAGCGTTCACCACATTTCGCGGACGCGGCTTGAACGTCACGGCCATGAAACCTGCATCGGCCCTCGTTTCTGAAATTCCTCAGTCCCAGCTTCTGGAAACGAACGACCAACTCTTCGTGGGCTGCGGAAAGAACACCGCGATTGAACTGCTGGAAGTGCAGCCTGAGGGTAAGAAGCGAATGTCCGCACGCGATTTTGTCCACGGATATCGTCCGAAGCCCGGGGAAATGCTGGGACAAAGGTGAGTAGGATTTTTGTATCTGCCAAACCTGCAGTCCAGTTTTTTCCTCTGTCTCTTGCCGGTACGCACATTTACAATCTACTCAGCTGTGAATAAAACCATCTGGATTCTATCGGCGGTTTTTGCCCTGACCGCCGGGTTCACTGACGCGCGCTGGCGCAAGATTCCTAACTGGCTGACCTACCCTGCCGTTCCCATTGCAATTCTCCTGCACACGGTGGCCGATGGCTGGCACGGAGCCAGGCTCTCGTTGCTCGGCACGGCGCTAGGCCTCGGAATCTTGCTTCCTTTTGTGCTGATCCGCAGCTTGGGCGGAGGGGACTGGAAATTGATCGGAGCGATGGGCGCATTCTTCGGACCGGGGCGACTGCTTCAGGTGCTGATCTACACGCTCCTGATCAATGGCGTGATGGCGCTTTTCATGGTCATCTGGAAAAGGCGCGTCGGGCGGACTTTACGCAATCTCGCTCATATGACCGCAGCGTTCTTTCGCTTTCACCTGCCAGGGGCGGATCTAACTATTGATAATCCGGACGCTATAAAGGTCCCCTTTGGAGTGGCTGCCGCGATTGCGGTGTTGATCTACGTACCAACCCAGTTGACGCAACCGTTTTAGACAACAAAGAGTGAGCTGTAAAGATTAGTTCGGAACCTGCTCAGGCGGAGGTCCGTTTATTGGAGCTTCCTGCGGAGGGTTTTCGGGAGGGGGACCCTCACTCTGAAGATTGCTCGGCTCCATAACAGGTACAGCTTGCGGCGGCGGGTTGTCGGCGGCCTGGAACGCCCCTGGCGGATCCACGCCTCCAGTCTTTCGGCTGAGAATCACGGAGCGTAGTTGATTTGGGTCGGAAGCTGATCCAACCACCACAAAATTCAGACCGCTGCCGTTAAGCAAGTCACCCATCACAGTGCTCGGAGTGCCTGGGCCGAAGTCGGCGGCCACACGATCCTGCTCGGTTCCGGCAGGAATCGCAATCTCGGCCCCGGTCTGCTTTTGAATTTGGAAAAGGATCTCTGAAAGGGTCGCATTCTGGGCGTGAATGGTGAGCAGTCCTTGCGCAAAAACCACGCTCACCCCATTGGTTCTCCGGGCCTGGGTTGCTACCGCCCTCATCAACACGACTGGAGCGGGGCGTGTGCCCCGAGTTGTGGAGGAGACCCAACCGATTGCCGGCTGAGAAGCTTCGGCCGTCTCTCTGTCGCTGCCCAGGCTTATTACCAGCCCAACAGCATTCGGCACAACTCGATACCATTGCGGTGAGTTCAGGTCTACCACGACTCGCGTCATTGGGGGTCTTACGGAGTATTGGCTGACTCTGACGCCGCGCACATCGCCGCGGTTAACAGTCAATCCGTGTAAGCTTGCGCCCGGAACGGTGTTGGGAATATCAATAACCAGGCGCTCGGGACTGGAAACCATCTGCACTTGAGGCACAGCTGCTTCGGTGGTTTGGACCTGTATCTGGAGAGGATTTTCGTTCAGGATTGAAATTCGTCCAACCGCACCCATACGCGAAGTCTGGGCCGCAGCCGAGAAGACAACCACAGCGGCGAAAAGAATTCCGGAAAAATTTCTTGGGAACACGATGAACCTGAGCGAATTCTAGCAGCGTGATTCGAGTGCCAAGCCACTCTTTGGTTGTAGCACCAATGAGTGGAACCTTGTACTCAAGCTCTTCGCTGCCGCGACCGAGCATAAACCGCCGCCGCTCCCGAAAGCACCAGAACCAGGCTGGTCGGCTCAGGCACTGTTTCCGGAGGCGGAGGAACATTGCAATTGTCTTTCTTGTTGGGCTTGGGCGGTTTTTTCTTGTTGGCAGGACAAGGCCCGCCAATTGGCCCAACCCCTCCCCCGATTGGCAGAGGCATGAACCCGCCTAGTTGCGGGAAGCCGGCGTATGGAGGCGATATCGGGACCAGCGGATCCAGCTGGAAAAGCTTGGAGTCCTGTGGAAACAACTCTTCCCTGCCGCTGGCGACAGCATCTGGACGCTCTAACTCGGCCATGTTGGGTTCATCCGGCAAAGTATCGGCTTGCGGAAGCACCGAAACCTGATTACCACAACGTGTGCGGGCGGTGATGTGGCCGTCGGTAAGCAGCATTTCACCTTTGAGGATCGCGACTTGCTTGCGGCTCCAGTGAACCTGCCCGCCCCGGCGGTAAGAGACATAAACCATCCGCGGCTGCTCAACTTGAATTACATGTGACCGAGTGTAGTCGAAGCCAGAATAATGAGAGCGCACTACCGGATCGTGGCTCGCGATCTCGCGCAACTCTGCTCCCGACCGCACGCCTCCCGGAATGACGGAGTAGGGATACACCAGTCGCCGGTTCCTGGATTGAATCCCGTATGAAGATCCGGTCTCTGTGAACTGGAAGCTCTGGCCTTGAGACTGAGCGCCCCACTGCGAAGAGTACGAATGAGCTTTTCCGGAAAGCCAGCGGAGCCCAAACACGCAAACTACAATCAGCAGCAAGAATGCGAGGCTGCGAACTGCCGCCCCTACCAGCCCGGTTTTTTTCCTTACACGCCTTCTAACCCAACCACGCGAATGCTTCAAAATGCTCTCCTACGCGCACCACGGCCCCAAAAGTGGGAGGGGAGAGACTACATCCTTATTTGCAGGTGTCGTACCAGACGGCAAACCCGGATTAGCAGGTAAGTACCTGGAATATATTATGGATATTGCACCTGCCGATGGTGGGGATGCTAGCAGAGTAGGCAAAAAGTTGCACAAAAATATTGTGTTGATAAGCGGGGTTCCTTTGCTCCCATTCGCGCACTCATTCGCTGTGGATACAACAACTTATGCTGGTTATCGGCCTGTGAATAACGCGGCCCCAAACTACAAATCACGCAGGCGTGGGATCCTCGCAGCGGTTTATATTGAAAGCGAATGCGCCGGTCGAAGTCTCAAAAGAGCAGTTTGACAAAGCCTCGCGTCGCCATTGCGATTATGGCTGCCGGAAAAGGCACCAGGCTCCAATCCAAACATCCCAAAGTGCTGAATGAAGTCGGCGGGAAGTCTCTGCTGGCCCACGTGATAGCGGCGGCCCAGCAGGTGGTCGCGCCACAGGATATTTTCGCCATCATTGGGTATCAGGCCGAGCGGGTCCGCTCTGCGGTTAAGGACACAGGTGTGCAATTTGTCGTTCAAGAACCACAGCGTGGCACCGGGCATGCGATCATGTGCGCACGCCGTGCGCTTGCCGGCTACGACCACGTAATTGTGCTCTCCGGCGACGCGCCTCTGATTACGCCCGCGACCATCGCCAAGCTTCGCGATTTCCACCTGCAGCACAAACCCGCAATAACAATTCTGAGCACTGAACTGCAAGACCCCACCGGATACGGGCGCCTGATCCGCAAAGGCAAAAGCGGCGAAGTGCAAGCCGTTGTCGAGGAAAAATCCTGCACTCCCGCGCAACGCAAGCTGCGCGAGATCAATTCCGGTTTTTACGCCTTCGCCGTGCAGCCTCTGTTCACGCATATCGAAGACTTGAAGACCGACAATCCACATGCCGAGTACTACCTCACAGACATGGCGGAAGTACTGCGCAAAGCCAGGCAGAAGGTTTTGGCAGTGAAGACAGAAAGTCCCGCAGAAATCCTGGGCAGCAACACCCGCGAGGAACTGGTGGGCCTCGACCGAAAAATGCGCCGCGACAAATGCACGCAATTGATGGCATCGGGCGTGACCATCTTCTTTCCCGACACTTGCGTCATTGACGCGGACGTCGAGGTTGGCGCCGACACTATCGTTGAACCGTTCGTGCAACTGCTCGGACGCACGCGCGTCGGCTCAGACTGCCGTATTCGCTCGTACTGCGTAATTCAGAATTCCGAAATCGGCGATGGTGTTCTGGTTCGTCCTGGGTGCGTTCTCGATGAAGCGCACGTAGCTAATAGGGCTTCACTGGGGCCCTATGCGCATCTGCGGCCGGGCAGCGAGATTGGCGAAGACGCGCACGTGGGTAATTTTGTCGAGACCAAGAAAACTCGCCTGGGCAGAGGATCGAAAGCCAATCATTTGACCTACCTCGGTGACGCCCAGATCGGCGAAGGCGTAAACATCGGCGCCGGAACCATTACTTGCAACTACGACGGAGTGAACAAACACAAGACGATCATCGAAGACCAAGTTTTCGTTGGCAGCGACGCTACGCTGGTCGCGCCGGTAAAGCTGGGAAAGGGATCTTACGTCGGCGCGGCCTCGTGCATCACTAAAGATGTTCCCGCCGATTCGCTGGCGCTGGCGCGATCGAAACAGATCGTGAAAGAAGGCTGGGCAAAGCAGAAGCGGGCCGGCAAGAAATAACTCCTCAACCCTTGTCATTCCGAACTGCTTCAGCAGTGAGGAATCTGCTTTTCCCAAACCCAAGCTGAAGGTTTACGAGAAAAGCAGATTCCTCGGGCCTGAAGGCCACTCGGAATGACGTGGCTAAAAGTTCTTACTTGATCATCAAGACCAACGCTGCGTGCCTACGTCAACGTGATGTGCTGCACCATGTCCTCCAGCTTTTGCTGTTCTTCCGCTTTTTTCTGTTGTAGATCGGCAATTTCCTTGTGCAGGCTGCTTAAGCGGTCTTCCTGCGAGTCGAGTTGTCTGGTGTAGCGCTGCAGCAACGCTTTCTCTTCAGTGCTGCCCTTGAGCGCCTTCATGTTTTCGCGAATGCGGGCCTGATCACTATTGATCTCATTCAACTCTTTCTGTCGTAAGTTAATCTGCGCTTGCAAGTCGCTGATCTTGTTCTTCTGATCGAGCACACGATGAAACGCGGCTTGCAACTCTGGGGTGATGTTGTTCTCAGCTATAAGAACTTGCACCTGGTCGTCGGTCAAATCGGTGAGGGCTGAGCTGGTTGTGTCGGTGTGGAACTCTTCGACGTTCAGCCCGTTCGTCTTACTCGGATCGACCGCAACTCGGAAACGATAGTGCGTCGCCGACGTTTCTTCAGGCTTGTTGGCCTCGACCAGCTTCCATCCCTCGCGCACCGGATGCTCGATCACCACCTGCCGGGCGGCTGTGTCGGCGTTGTGGACGGTGTACTTGAGCTTGTTGCGATGTTCGCGCGAAATGAACATCACGCCCTTGAGGATCTGGATTCGGCTGACTGGCAAGTCTTTCGATTCGTTGTCCGTTGTAACGCGCACGGCTGTATCGGCGGCGTAGGAAAGTAGCCGGCGTTCGTCGGGATGCACAGTTTCGATCAGGCCTTCACCCGCGAACGTGCCGCTGTCGATGATGTTGAACGTGCCAGAATCGAGAATCTGGCCGCTGGCATTCTTGATCCACAGCGCGCGCAGTGGACGCTGACCAGCCGACCACAATGTGACCTTTTCCGCTTCGATTCGCGATTGGAGGATGGGCACCAATGCCGACTGGTTCTTGCCAATGGTGATGCTCTGCTTGATGTTGTATTCGAAGTAATCGCCGAGGTCTTTGGCTTCGGCAACTGATTCAAGCTTTGCCTGTTGGAGGTATCGGACATCGTCGCTTAGCCACTCCTTATTTTCATCACTTTGCTTAAGACGGCCCTCCTTGGATGTCATTCCCATCTGGTCGTACATCCTCAACCCCGACCTTGGCAACGCGCCGACTGTTCCATGCAGAGCTTCTACGGGGCCTCCCATCACCGAGCCGACTCCAGGTGAAGAAGGCGGAGGCGCGGGAACTTCCTCGTCCTGTTTCATCGTCGCCTCATGCGTTTGCGGCGTCAGCATGGCCGACTGCGGTAGAGGAATCACAGGCCGACGCGCATACAGCGGCTGCGAAATATCCTGAATGAACGACTGGGGCGAACCAGCGATCAGCGACAACTGCACGTTTTTCCAGTCTTCGCCGATGGTGTTATCAACAATCGCCCAGCCTTGGAGCAATGGTTTCTCACCCTGCTTCTGCGGCAGGATGATGCGATAGGTGCTCTTCCACACCGGCACTTCACTGATGTAACTGACAAAGATTTCCCGCTCGCCGCTGCCCGTGGCGGAAATCGTCATTCTTCGCAGATCGCGGGCGCGAGAAGAGCCGACGAGATTCAGGTACCGTCCAACTTCATCCGTCAGATCGCGCTCGGCCAGCCGAACCGAAACCGCCGGCCCCAGTTCGAAATTCCGCATCTCGCCCGAGTCGGTCATCACCGAGAAGATCGTTAACTTATAAGTTGTTCCCTTCTCGGTCGTGCGCTGCTCGTCTTCCACACTGAGCAGGCGCCCGGTTGCAGCGAGCGTGCCCGATCGCACGTCGACGCGCGCCCCGCGCAATGCCGAAAGAAAATCGGCGCGGGTCACGTCTTCTCCAAAGGGAAGCCGCAAGGCCTTCAGGCGTTCGTCCAGAGGCGCAATCGAGTTGTAGCGCACGCCGGAGATGTGTCCATCGCCGAGATCAACAGAAGTAAGAGACTTGAGCACATCGTTGAGTTGGGCAGTGGTGAAATCGATGGCCAGCTCTTGATTTCCGCGAACATTCGCAGAGTGCTCGAAGTAGCCGACCCCGTTCTTGTAGAGCACCACCCGCTTTACCGGTAGGCGGGAAGAGTCCTCTGCAGCCATGGCCGGCGAAGCGGCCGCCTTCGATGTCGAATGTTGGTTTGATTTTTGTGCGAAAGAACACAACGAATAGCTGAACACCACTAAGCCAATCCACAGTCCTGTGCGCAAATCACACCTCCCCAAAGCGGAACTGTAGCAGCCGTCCCGCAAGAAAAGAATGGTAAGAAAGGACATTCTTGCGATGTGAGTTGAACCAGGGTTGGTTGTCCCAGCCCGGTGGCAGCGCAAATCTACACTATTGCTCGGCGAGAGTGAGCCTCTGCAGCGCCGTTTTCTGTTGGAAAGCCGACTTTTCGAGTAAATCAGGCGCAGGACGCCATGTTTATCGAATAGTAAACGTGACTCTCGTCACATTGCCGAAACAGATATGCGCCTACATACTTGCAAGTACACCCACCCGTCGTTTGGTTTTGGTGGAGAACTCCGGATGCTGGATAGCAAACAGATCAAAACGCTGGGGTTGCGCTTCGCTCGCGCGCTGCAGACGACTGTCAAGACCGCGGGTGTCTTTACGGTCGAGCACAAGAGCTGCGAACGGCCTATTCAGCAAAGTTTCCTGCTATTAAACAACCTGATCAAGGAAGTGGGGCAGTTCACCTTCGGCTTCATCGATAACCAGGTTATGTTGAATAACCTGCTCACGACTGAACCATCCCTTCGAAGTCTGGAGACCGAATTCCTCAAGCGCGGCATTGCCGCTTTGACGTTTGAACCTGGCCTCACCGTGGCGCGTTACACAAGAGTTATCAGTCTTCTAGCGAGTAATGTAGCCAACTTCGAGGCGGCAGGCGGTCTTCTAGTCTTCCTCGACCAGAATGAGGTCGAAGGAGTCCGCATAGTTCCAGCCGCGAAGAACCAGAAGAAAAATGAGCAGGGCGACACCATTATTGAAACCGACTCGGAGTCCTACATACTTTCAAAGCAGATGCCGGAGGAACAGGCGCCGCGCGAGTTTCTAGATGCGATTGACTCGCTGCTGGAATCAGGCTGCTTCGATCCATCCGCGCGATCAGAGGTGATTTCCAATTTCACGACGAATGGATTTGACGGGGCAGGATATGGGGTTCCACTAGACGTGCCGAAGCTCGAAGTCGTAAAAGAAGGCGAGACGGTCGGCCCGGCAGGCGCTCACGGCGATGGCAGCGGGAATAGTGGCAGCATTGGCAGCGGCGGTGCTTCGGGCAGTGGCGCCGGAATCACTGGCACCGGTGGCACCGGTGGTGGAGGCGGTGGAGGGCACGCACTTTCTGCCGCTGCAGGCCAGGGAGGTGAAGGGCCTTTTCAATCGGGAGCTGCGGTTTCAAGTCAGGGAGGAACACCGGGAACCGGAATGCCCGGCAACTTCCCCCAAGGTCCGCCGGGAGCGGGGTCCGGAGATGCAATTGGCGTGGGAGTAGGGTACGTCAGCCAGCCGGGTGGCGGCAGCGATGGTCTGCCAGGCCTTGGCACAGGTTTCCTGCGAGGTAAAGTTGGAGACCCAGGTTCAAGTAGCTTCCTTGAACTGGTCGATGCATCGGTCACACGCTCGCTTCTGGAAGAAAAAGGCAACCCGCAGAAATCGTATGCGTCACTGGTGCGCATTCTTCGAAACACCGGTGTTGACAAGGTGCTGGAACGCTTCCCCGAAGAACGCCGCGATGAGTTGAGGACGCTCACGCCCGAACAGCTGGCGGCCGAATACATTGAAGACACGGCATTGCAACTCGCCGGAAACAAGTTGAAGTCGGCCACCGGAGAGTCGCAAAAACTGATGGTCGAAGAACATGTTGTGCATGTGCTGGCGCGCAGTTTGCAGGCTACGCACAAGGCCGACCGATTAGCGCAGAAGCTTACGAAGTTCATTCAGGATTTTGCCGTCCCGACGCATATTCAGGAGAAGATTCGAGAAGAACTGCAATGGACCGCGTTCAACACCACCAAGAAATATTCCCGGTTGATGGAAATCAAGAACTACACGAACATTGAGTTCCGCCGGTTCCTGGAATTACTGAAAGAGCTGGTCGCACAGCGGGACATGGAACGTGGTACCACCCTGGCCAGCCACTACTTCGATTTTCTCGACGACCCTACAGGAAAAATTGAAAGCACCGAACTCAGCCGAGCGCCAGAGTTGATCCGGTCGATTCCCCTTGCGCAGGTGGGCTTCGCCTCAAAGACCGCAGAGCGGCTGGGAAGAACTTTGCTGCGTGACGATCTTTCCGAGTTCGTGCATTTCCAGGCGGCAAACACCGCAACCGTGCTGGCGCAGGCAATTGCCGCGTTCGAAAACTTTCAGGATGTCATCACCCTAGGCATGGCGCTAGAGACCTCTAACAATCGAGACCTGGAGCGCCACAAGAAATGCTGCGGCACAGGGCTGGCAAGGCTGTTGCCGACCGCCGCCATTGAACGCATTATCGAGCTTTATCTTGTACAAAGGGGCGATTCCTCGTGGAGCAGGATGACCGCTACGCTGCTGCGCTTCGCAGCTCCCGGCAGTATCGAGAGCGTCTTCAATCGATTGATCCGAGAAGAGGACGCCAGAAACCGCCTGTCGCTGGTGCGTCTGGTCTCTCAACTAGGCAAAGGCAGCGTCGAGGTCGCCTGCCGGTTTCTGGAAGACGAACGCTGGTACGTTGTCCGAAACATGTGCGGAGTGCTGGCCGAAATCAAGGATTCACAACTGGTCGAACACATCGCGCCGGCACTACGCCATCCGGATGCGCGAGTTCAGCAGGCGGCGCTCAAAGCTCTGGTTAAGAGCCGCGACCCGCAAGCGGCAACGGTTTTGGCGGCAGCGCTGCCTAAATTGGCCCCTGAAATCCTTGATGAGGCGCTCGACGAACTCATGTATATGAGGCATGAAGGCGCTGTTTCTGATCTCGAATCATTCGTCAGTGGACGCAATGGCAATGTTGCATGCACAAAGAAAGCTGTACATGCTCTGGGCTCAACCGACGATGATGCCGCTGTGTTCGCGCTGGGACGCCTGTTCCGCATGGAGGAGTTGGATGGCGGTGTTCGTCGGGCGGTACTGGCTACAGTCGCCAAGCACCCCTCTGATACTGCCCTAAAAATGCTCGAGGATTTCGCGGCCAACTGGGGCCCCCTCAACGAGGAAGCTCGCGCCGAACTCGAAAGGCGCAAAGCTCGATCGGCAAAGTAGAGGGTCCCACTCGGGGTCGCTGGATCCAATCAGGAAAAGTTAATTCGGCGCGCCTGAAGAACGTACAGCTTCGTCTTCTATGTCACTCGCTGAAAATCTCTGAGCGATAGCTCGATCCCGCCAAACTCAGGGTGTTCATTCTCTTCCAGCGTGAAAGCTATATCCAGCAGATCGCCGGGAAGGAGCCGCGCCTGATCCATTCGCTCCGCCATTCGCCATCCGACTGCGTTATGAGTGACCGCACGGCGCCAATCCGAGGCGGCTGATCCATTCTGTCCGGGAGAAAGTTTCATACGCACATGCTTTTCTTTCAGAATCCTGGGCGATGCGATTAGGCGTGCGGCTCTTGAAAAGAAGACGGGCTGGGGGTTTCCGGATCCAAAGGGCTCAAGCTTCCGCACGACATCACAAAAATCAGGGGTAAGCGAATCCAGCGGCAACTCCGCATCAACGTTCACCACCTGCTCGAAGTCAAGCAGCGAGAGGCGTGCGTGCGCGTAAGCGTCGAGATGGGCATGCAACGCAGACACCCGGTCTGCTGGAAGCGAGAAGCCGACGGCATGAGCATGGCCGCCAAAGCGAGTAAACAGGGGCCCACAGCTCTCAAGCGCATTCAGAAGATGAAATGCTGGAATGGAACGGCCGGAGCCATGTGCTTCATCACCATCTCTGGACACCACCAGCGCAGGACGGCCATAGCGCTCTACGACGCGCGTCGCCGTGATACCAATCACTCCGCGATGCCAGCCTTCACCATCAATGACCATGCAGAACGATTCTCGTAAAGCAGAGTCATCGGCCAGGCGCTGGTCGATTTCCAACAAGATGCGGCGCTCCTCTTCCTGGCGGTCGGTGTTCAGCTTGTCCAGACGGTTCGCGATCTCACGCGCGACACCAGCATCTTTCGTACTGAACAGATCAATAACATCGCGCGCCACGTCCATACGCCCGGCAGCATTGATTCGAGGCGCAATACGAAACGCGACTTCACCCGAGCTAAGCGGCTTGCCTCCAAGGCGCGCAACTTCTAACAGAGCCTTCAGCCCGGGATTCACCGCCGAGCGCAAAGCATTCAGGCCAAGGCTGGCGATGACGCGGTTCTCGCCAATCAACGGCACAGAATCAGCGATGGTGGCGATGGCAGCAATTTTCATGAATGACAGCAACAATGGCGCTTGATCACGGTGCGCCAATCGCTTCTCCATCAGAGCCTGCGCGAATTTAAAAGCAATACCCGCACCACAAAGCGATTTGCATGGGTAGTCGCAGCCCGGCTGATTAGGATTCAGAATGGCAAATGCAGGCGGCAAGCCATTCGGCCCCGGCAGGTGGTGATCGGTAATGATCAAGTCAACTCCTGCGCGTCGAGCGCTCTCGGCCGCTGCAAAGGCGCGAGTGCCGGCGTCCACACTGATTACCAGCCGAATGCCCGCAGCGGCAGCACGTTCGATTACGTCGCCACGAAGGTCATAGCCTTCACGGATTCGGTGCGGCACGTGGAAATCGGCGGCTCCTCCGCAAAGTTCGATTGCGGTTTTCAGAATCACGACCGCGGCTGTTCCATCGACGTCGTAGTCGCCGTAAACCAGAATGCCTTCCTTGCGCTCAATCGCAGCGTCGAGACGCTCTACGGCAGCCTTCATTCCAGACAGCATGTAGGGTGAGTGAAGATGACTGATGGAAGGAGAGAGAAAAGATATGGCGGATTCCGGGCTTTGAATTCCTCGCAGAAGCAGCAGCTTGGCTAAAGTCAGCCGCAGCGAAGCATCTGCATGCACAGACGAGACTCCTTCAGCCATTGCCTGCAGGGGTTCCGATTCTACTTGTCTGAAATTCCAGCGCACGGCTAGGGTTCGTCTTCGGCCCCGGACTCGTCGATGGCGATTCCGCCGAAATCTTCCGCCACATCTACAAGCCGTCGATAGTGCTCGTACCACTCGGTGGAAGCCTCGTAAAGCATCATTACGCCCTGGAATGCGAAGCCAAGCTGAACAAATCCGGTCTTGCCAAGATAAGTGCGCAGCCAGCGCGCATCTTCGATGTCCTCGTCGCTGGTAAATTCAGCGGTGCTGAGGCGCTGGATCATTTCCTCCAGTTCCTCGCGCTCGAGCTGCCAGGAATCCATGGTGATGAAAGGAGTACCAGCCGCCTTGGAGAGCTCTACAAAGTCTTTCCAGCCCTCGGCATCGTCGTCCGGTTTCCACATGACAACCTGGACCTCTTCATGGTCCACATACCCAGGGAAGCGGCGAATACCATGACCTTCTATGAACGCGATCATGTCGTCTTTCAAGGTCGCGAGATCGTCTGGCAGCGAGGGCATAGCGATTCACACATTGTATGCCTGAGGGCCATCGGTCGTCAGCCTTCAGCCGTCAGGAAGACCGGTGCAGGTGCCATGCCGAACGTTGTTGGACCCCTGTCATTCCGAACCGCTTTATATCCCTGTCATTCCGAACCACTTTAGTGGTGAGGAATCTGCTGTTCCTTTCAACTTGGAAGAGCAGATTGACAGCTGGTGAGGATATTGCTGGCGGCTGACGGCTGAAAGCTTTTTTCTGCTAAACTAACTTTTCTACTTCATCCCTCTAATCGCACATGCTTCTTTCCAAAGAATATGTGGGGTATCTGGCCCGCGAAACCGTGAAACGATTGGCCGCCACGCAATTCATCGAAACCAAATCGTTGCCAGCAGTTACGGAAAAAGTGCACGCTGCCATGCTCGATGAGCTGTCTCTCGAAGACCGCATCAACGACGAGGTGCGGGTAATTCTGGAAGCCTATTCGGATGAAATGCACAACAGCGGCGCCAACTACCAGGAAATGTTTCGCAAGGTGAAGAACGAGCTGGTGCGGAAATACAAGGCAGTGCTATGAGGATCAGCCGCGACAAAGCGAATAAAGTCGCGCATGTGGTCACCGATGCGCTCGCCGGCATAGACGAAGTAGATTTCGTCGAAGACCGCAACACCATCCGCCTGGAAGTCAGAAAAATTCTCGAAGACCTGCTCAATCAGGAAGCCCGGATCGACCAGTCAGCCCGCCAAAAAATCGAAAGCCAGAAGCGGACCATTCTTGAAGGCAGCCAGGAGTGGGACATCCTCTATCGCAAGTACTACAACGAAGAAGTGAAAAAGCTGGGGATGTAGGGGATCGGGATACAAGTCCGACCTGAAACCGCGAGATGAAGCTGGGCAGTTTCAGTGAGCCGCTGCGCTCAATCAAGTCTTGCCTTTGCCGCCTGTCTTAGCTCAGCCCGACGAGATGAACGAGTTTCTGGAATCTGGGGTCAGATCGCAGATTGTCCCAGACAGGATCGACGTTTATATAAAGCAACCAGATTTCATGCCGTTCGTAAGCACGCTGGAGGCGAGCGATTGCTTCATCCCTTGCCCCAATGATGCTGTACAAAGCTGCGGTGCCTCCCGAGAGACCGCCTGCTTCGCCGTTGGGAATATGATCGACTTGCCGGATCCTTTCTTCCAGATATGCCCGCCCGCCACCTTTCTGGTACGCACGGCGGAGCGCCAATAGGCTCGGATCCCCCGCTGCGTTATTGGCCGCCATCTGTCTGAGCGCTTCTTCAAATAAGCCGGTTCTCTCCAGGGTCTCTACCAGAAAGTTCTGCGCAACTGGAAAATCTGGATTTGATTCGAGCACATGCCGAAACTGCGCAATCGCGTCGTCGTAGTCGCGAGAATAGTAATAAGACTTCGCAATGAAGGTGGCCACCATCGGCGAGAGCGGGTCGAGTTCCTGAGCTCGCCGCAGTTCCTTTAGCGCCTCGGGGTTCCTGGCCATTGCCAAAAGGAAGGTCCCATAGAAGTAGTGGGCGTAGGAGTAGCTCGGGCTTAAGGCAATGGCCTTCCTGTATTCGGCTTCCGCAGCAGACCAGTCCCAGTCGTAGTTCAAATGGATCTGTCCAAGTGAAGCGTGGGCTTCGGCCAGAGAATCATCCAGTTGCAAGGCAGTCGTGGCGGCAGCTTTAGCCTTCGGCATGCCTTCTAGGGGTGGTACAACTCCGGCCGCACACTCCACCCAGTAAGAATCCGCCAGACCCGCATAGGCCAAGGCATAGGTAGGGTCCCGATCGATAGCCTGCTGGAAATAGGAGAGCCCACGCTCCAGGTCTGGTACATCCCTCTTGTTCCAGTAGTAACGGCCACGAATGTAGAGCTTGTACGCTTCGAAATCATCGGTATAGCGCCTTTTAAATAGTGCCTGTTGTTTCTCAGTAAGGCCCGCGCGCAACTTGGTCGCTATCTCAGTCGAAATTTCCTCCGGCACGTTTTCGACATCGGACAGCCTGCGGTCATACTGCTCACCCCAGATGTGGGTTCCATCGGCGGTATTTATGAGTTCAACTAGCACAATCAGGTGCTCTTGTTCGATACGCAATTTGCCGATCAGTACCTTGTGTACGCTCAGGCTGCGGCCAATTTCCTGAGGGCTCGTTGGTTTACCGCGATAATGCAATACTGAGCCCAACGAAATCACCTCGAGGTCAGCAGACTGCGAGAGGTGGTCAATGGTGCTTTCGGTAATTCCGTCAGCCATGTACTCGAATTCAGGACCAGAATCAAACGGCAAGACGGCTATGGAATCAGCAATCTTGACTGAGGCTGGCGAGGGATGACGCTGCATGAAATAGAAAGCAACGCCAAGGCTGACAACAACCAGAGCTAAAACCAACACCCAGGCAATGCGGCTCTGCCATAAGACCTTCAGTTTGGGAACTGCGGAACGCTCGGGATCTTCCTCAGTGCCCTCCTCAATCTGAATCTCCGCCCGAGCATGGCGTTGAACTATGACTTCGGTCTGAGGTTCGAATTCCGATTGCTCAGAAACGAATTGATACCCGCGTCCCGGTAGCGTGACGATGTAGCGGTGTTCGTTAGGTCCCTCCTCCAGAGCTTTTCTTAATGTGGACACATTCCGGGTGAGGTTGTTTTCTTCGACCGCCGTGTCCGGCCAAACCAAGTGCATTAGTTCGTCTTTATCAACCACGCGCTGGCTGTTCCGCAGCAACACCAGCAGGATCTCGAAAGCCTTGGGCGTAAGCGCAACAACGCTGCCTTCTCGCAGCAAAAGACGGCGTACGGTATCAACCCGAAAAGGGCCGAAATCGTGAAATCGCAGCTGTTCGGATGTGGCTTTCACAACTTTTCAGGAACTTTCACCCTTCTCCAACGACTTTCCGGGGCGCGGAAAGGCAGTCTCAGTTCATCTCCGGAACTGGAGTGTAGCGGAGGCTCGGACGGATTGAATCTATCACGCCCGTTTGGGCGTGGGAAGGTAGAGATTACGCAGCCATGCGGCGAACTCGGATCATCGTTGAGACTGACGAACTGCTCCTCATTCGTCGGGTAGACAGTCGGGGTGGACACCAAGCGACGGAAAAGCCCGAAGCGACCGCGGCCGACTCGATTCGTCTTTTGCAAGAGAGTGGCGAAAAGCTCGTTTTGAGACCGCGGCAATCCAGCAGACCTGAAGTTTCGAAAAACTACACAGAAAAGGACAAAAAGCCATGAAAAAGACTTTCCAGAATTTGCTCTCGACACTAGCAGTCATAATCGCGGCAGGTCTCAGCTTCGCGAGCGTCAACGTTTTCGCCGAAGATGAGGGATGCTCTGCCGCGACTCTAAATGCCTCCTATGGAATCGAATCGATCGGCTCCATCGTCGCCTTCGGCCCAATCGGTTCCGTGGCGGAAGCAGGGATCATCAAATTTGACGGAGCCGGCAAGGCTTCCCAAACGACCACCGTCAGCCTGAACGGAACAATTGTTCCCAACCGATCGAGCTTAAGCGGCGCCTACACGGTGAATCAGGACTGTACCGGTGATTTAGTGCTGGTGCTTCCGGCTGCTCCAGGCGCGACTATCACGTCAACGTTCCACTTCGTAATCGTCGATAACGGCAAAGAGATTCGACTCGTAAATACAGGTGCCGGAAGAGTTCTGTTATCGAATGCCCGGAGACAATAGCGAGTTGCCTGTGCTGGGTGCACCAGTTTTCGCGCGCGGCTGCATGTCTGAACTTTGTGTTGGCGGTCAGATTCACAGCAAAATGGTGCACCAGCTTTTCTTGAGCGAGTCAGTCATGGTTGATAACCGCCCTCGATAGTACTCACCAGCGATGGACGCGACCCGTAGCCGCAGACCACGCCGCGAGATAATTAAGTATGGCGCATTTTATAGTGCCAGAAGTAGCCTCGAAGTCATAAAAATTCTCGAAGACCTGCTCAATCAGGAAGCCCGCATGGACCAGTCAGCCCGCCAAAAAATCGAAAGCCAGAAGCGGACCATCCTTGAAGGCAGCCAAGGATGGGACGTCCTCTATCGTAAGTACGACAACGAAGAAGTGAAAAAGCTGGGGCTTTAGGGACGCTTCCTGATGTCGAGAGGCAGGTCAGCCCTCTGCTTTTGTACAACTACGCAAAACGGGACGGCAAAGCGTACGACTGGTGACTTCGCTACGAGAGCAAGAAGCCTGCGGTCTTTCTTCTCGGTTCAAAGGGAGACCCAGGCGCGGGACCTTAGCCGCGCGAGCAAGGTCACGTGGAGCTGAAGTATTGAAGCCGCGCGGCGAAACCCTCCGGCCCCGCCGCGCAAACTTCTCTGGTATTTACTGCCCTACCGACGCACTACGCCGCTGCCCGCCGCTTTTGTATATCTTGCACGCGCGACCGGTACTGCTCGGCACGCCTGGTTATCTCCTCGTGCATAACGCTGGGAACCCACTGCGAGCGAGGAACGCCCCGGCGTTCGCGACGACTGCCGACATTCCCGCGCCGCGCGGTTTCTTTGGCTCTGGTTTGTGCGGTTATCTGATGCCAACCGCTGCCGGCGCTGATATCGAACGCTCCGATATAGCCGCCGGCGACCAACTTCAAGGGTGCATCGATCGCTCCTTGTTGATCGAATTGAGTTGAGCCTTGGGCGCGAAAATTTTCGAACCACGACGGAAACACGAAATCAGAAACCAAAACACTCCCAATGTTGTAGCCAAGGCTGTCGTCTTCGCAGGCGTCACACACTTCATAGGCATAAAGCGTGCCGGCAGTGTCGTTGGTCTGCACCAGCACAGTAAGGTTGATATTTGGATCGCCCAGCATTTCCAGCAACTCGTGACTGGCGGTCACTGACCACGAACTACCGAACTTGAGGTCGGTACCGGCAAAAACTTTTCCGATCGGAAGGCCGTCGGGCGTAAGGTCGTGATACCCGAGCGCTCCCGCCTGGTCGGAATCGTCGAGCAGGGTCAACCACCAGGTACCAGCGGGCGGCGTGTGGCCTTCGGGGATGAATTTCAATTCGGCATCTACTCCCCAGGCTGGACGAAAATCGTTGGTGACCTGGTGTTGCAAAGCCTGCACCACTGGGTGGACATCTTTGTCGCTCAAAACGGTGCTGGCGTTGATGATGGAAATTTGAATGGGACTGATTTTCGGCATGGGATTCTCCTTAACGGGTAAAATTCGGAGAACGCGCAGGGGAAGGTGCGTGACTCTGTGGAATCAAACTGTATGCCCGCGAGAGAGGGATTGCAAGTTAAGACCATTCCCGTTTTGAAATAATCGCAGGATTGGAAGCGGGAGAATTAAGACCATCGCGACGTGATAAATGCGGACGATTCTTCAGTCGGAAGTTATAAAGCAGCTTGCGATTAGCGCCGGTTTCGATCTTGCCGGAATAGCGCCGGTGTCTGACTTCCCTGAGCTGGCGCGCTTTCCGCAGTGGATTGCTGAAGGCCGCGCCGGTGAAATGAAATACTTAGAATCGCGCGACGAATCTGGCCAGCTCCGCCGTGCCGCTTCTCTGAATTCAATTTTCCCGTGGGCGCACAGCGTTATCGTCTGCGCGGTGAACTACAACACGGCGCATCCACGGTCGACAGAAGTCAACAATCCCGGACGCGGATGGATCTCGCGTTACGCCTGGAGCCGCGAGGATTACCACGACTCCGTACTGCGCCGTTTGCGCGAAGTGGAAAGCAAGCTCAAAGAGATTTTCGGTGCGACGCGGATTGAAACCCGCGCCTACGTCGACACCGGACCGATAGTCGAGCGAGTGTATGCGCGCTATGCAGGCATTGGCTGGCAAGGCAAGAACACGTGCATCATCAATCAGAAGATTGGTTCGTGGATTTTCCTGGGCGTGATCATCACCTCGCTTGAACTCAGGCCTGACCTGCCCGCACCCGACCGTTGCGGAACCTGCACACGCTGCATCGACGCCTGTCCAACAAATGCGTTTATCGGCCCGCATCAGCTCGACTCCAATAAATGCATCGCCTACCTCACGATCGAGAAGCGCGGCGCAATTCCAGAAGAATTTCGCGAGCAAATGGGACATCACGTTTTCGGTTGCGACATTTGCCAGGATGTGTGCCCGTGGAACCGCAAAGCTCCCGCGACCGAGAAACCGGAATTTCAGCCGCGAGAAGGTTTGGTCAATCCCGCGCTGGCGTGGCTGGCGGAAATCTCGGAAGCAGAACTTCGCGAGAAATTTCGCGGCTCGCCCATCAAACGCACCAAACGCTCCGGCCTGCGTAGAAACGCGCTGATCGCTATTGGCAATAGCGGAGATCGAAATCTGCTGCCGGTTGCCGAACGTGCTTGTGGCGATCCCGATCCGGCGATTGCCGAAGCGGCGGAGTGGGCAAAGACGCGGCTGGAAAGCCACCTGAACCGCGGCTGAAGCCCGCCGCAATCTATTGCCACCTTACGCGGCGCTAAACGGCCGCTCTTCCACGGCATTCCCCAACAGTGCGCTGCGGATCAAAACCGCTGACAGCGGGGTGCGGCTGAAAGCTGCAACCTTTCACAGCTGTATATCCTGCATCCTCGAACCCATTGACTCTCGCTCCGCTCCGGCGTAGGCTGTGGCGCATTCGCGTTAAGCTTTCCCATTCTCACCGCTAAAAAGAGGAACCATGATCCAGATCGTCCCAATCCACACGTTGTGGCTGCCTATTCTGCTATCGGCTGTGATCGTGTTCGTGGCCAGCTCCATCCTGCACATGCTGCTTCCGATTCATAAGAGCGACTATCGCAAGCTTCCCAGCGAAGAGAAAGTCCTCGACGCAATGCGCGCGGCGGGTGTTACTCCCGGCCGGGAATATCGGTTCCCGTTCTGCTCCATGAAAGAAATGAAAGATCCCGCGACGATCGACAAATTTAAGCGCGGTCCGGTAGGCGTGCTGACGATTGTTCCCAGCCAGGCGCCCGCAATGGGCAAGCGGCTGGCGGTGTGGTTTCTTTATTGCATTGTGGTCAGCATATTTGCGGCGTATCTCACTGGACGAACCCGCGTGCCCGGCACTGATTATCTCGAAGTCTTTCGGGTTGCTGGGTGCAGCGCGTTTCTAGCGTATTCGGTAGCTCTCGCACAGAACGCAATCTGGCGCGGCGAGACTTGGGGCGTGACTTTGAAGCACATATTTGACGGCCTGATTTATGCGTTGTTGACCGCCGGCACGTTCGGCTGGCTTTGGCCGCGATGAGTAATGTGGGTCGGACATTCTTGTCCGACCAGGCTCGGGATCGATAGATCGCTCGTCCACTGATGGTGCTGCAAACCTCAGGTCGGACAGGAATGTCCGACCCACACGGGACTTACCATCCTTTGACTTCCGTGTGACAAGCCGTCTTCCGCGCAAGTTATAATCGAGGGTGCCCATTCTAGGCGCGCTTTTTGCGGCTAGGGTGGGAACAACTTGTCGCGCATTACAAGACTGCGGCAGGTTGAAGTTCTTAGGAGATTCCATGGCCCTGCAGAAGACAGACAAAATCTGGCACAACGGCAAGCTTATTCGCTGGGAAGATGCGACCATTCACGTGATGTCGCATGTCGTGCACTACGGATCGTCAGTGTTCGAAGGCATCCGTTGCTACGTGCCGTCCTCGGGGCCTGCCATTTTTCGCGCCGACGATCATATTCAGCGCCTGCTGGATTCGGCCAAAGTTTACCGGATGGACCTTCCATTTTCCCGCGAGGAGCTGGTCTCGGCCATGGTGGACGTCATCAAAACCAACAACATCTGGCCCTGCTACATCCGGCCGATTGTATTCCGCGGGTATGGCGATGCCGGCGTTTCGCCGAATAACTGCCCGGTGGAGACTTATATTGTTAACTATCCCTGGGGGAAATATCTCACGCAGGATGATTCCGGCGTGGACGTTTGCGTTTCCTCATGGACCCGCATTGCGCCCAACACGCTTCCTGCGTTGGCCAAGTCAGGCGCGAATTACATGAACTCGCAACTGATCCGGATGGAGGCCACCATCAACGGTTATGTGGAAGGAATCGCTCTCGACGCTAACGGATACGTGAGCGAGGGTTCTGGCGAGAACGTGTTTGTGGTGCGGCACGGTGTACTGCAGACTGCTCCGCTAGGGAACTCGGTGTTGCCGGGTATTACCCGTGATTCAGTTTTGAAGCTGGCGCGGGAGTTGGGAATTCCGGTGGTTGAGACAGGTATTCCTCGAGAGATGCTGTACATCGCCGAGGAAGCCTTCTTCACAGGAACTGCGGCCGAGATCACGCCGATCCGCTCGGTCGATCGGATTTCAGTTGGCGACGGCTCAGTTGGTCCTATCACACGAGCGCTTCAGAAGGAGTTCTTTGGTATTGTCCGCGGCGAGAAGCCGGATAGATTCCGCTGGCTAACGCCGGTGGGCGTGGGAAGCAAGCAACCGGTCGGTGTTTAAAACTAGTGGCTAGTGACTAGTAGCTAGTAGCTAGCCGTCGGGTTCAGTAAAAACCGTACACACCTGGCTCGGGAAGGGCATGGCTTTAGCCGTGCCGCAGAGCCGCCACAGTTTGATGTGCGCGCCCAAAGGCGCAACTGAGACTGGCTTACGAATATCACTGATTGCGCTGCGACCGCCGTACATCCTCGGTTTATCCCAGGCATTTATCCCAGCCACCGCCCACTAGCCGCTATTCACTACTTGTCTGCTATACTCCGTTTCGCAACCGTTCCGTCGTTTTCGCACGCCTGCCGCGGAGGTTGAGATGGAAGAGCAGCGAATCCGCACCATCACTCACAAAGGCCAGCAGATTCTGCTGGTCGATGTTTCCCACTGCACATCTGAACAGGTCGCGCGCATTGCACGATTGGTGCCGGCAAGCACGGTAACCCACCCGCGTGGATCGGTCCTGCTGCTTGCCGATTTCACGGGTGCACAAGTCGACAAGGACACGCTCGAAATCCTGAAACAGGCAACGGTTTTTGACCGCCCCCACTTGAAGAAATCGGCGTGGGTGGGAGTCGAAAGCTTGCCCAAGGTCTTTTACGACAACCTCAAGGCGTTCTCGCGGCGCGATCTGCCAGTGTTTCACACGCGCGAAGAAGCATTGGAGTTTCTGGTCGCGGACGAAGAAGGACAGATCGCGAGCGGGCAGTAAACGCAGTGGTCAGAGGCTAGCTGGCGGCACCCTTCTCGTGGATAGACCATTCAAAAGCTATGGGGTAGTGCAATCGCCGGTTGACCTAAAGGCTCGCTAAATCTTAAGGTGTCGGTTCATGTACGGGACGCTAGTCTGTACACGCGGGACGAAGTAGGCAAGAAATGAAAAGCCGAATTATGTACATCGACCGCAAAGAAGATGGGGTCAACGGTCCTGCGCGGATTGGACGCGTGACATTCTCCAAGACGGGAAAATCCATCTACTACCGGGGACGCCTGTTTGTGGGTCTAGGAGGTCAAGGTTTTAAAGCTAACTACTCTGACTCCGAAACCAGGGAGCAGTACTGGATTTCCGGCTGCAAGAAAAATGGGGCAGACCGTCTCTATCCCGGTAACATTGAGATCGACGAGGATGTCCGCGAGGAGTACTGGACCGAGATTCGACATTTACCTGAGAAGGCGGGGGAAGCGACGATTCGGTGCTCCGGAAAATACGGCGGTAGAGGTCTAAACTGAGTCTTTCTTTCTGACCCACTGACCACTAGCCGCCCTTCAGCTTCTCCACTTCAACGTCACCGGCCCGCTCATCGGGTGTTTCATCTCGCCGCCGCTGCGCTTGGCTTCCAGATGTGCGGCCTTCAATCCGAAGTACCATTTCGCTGGACGGTCGGCGTCATCGATCAGCATCAGGTGCGGATTGGTTTTTAATCCTTCGCTCTGTAGCTCCATGGTGCGCCGGTCTTGCTCGACAAATTTTGCGAAGACAAATTTCAGCAACGATGCGCCGAAGGGAAACGCTCGAAAAATATTCCAGCAGGCGACCACGTCAATGCGGCAGTGATCGCGAGTAATGGGAGTGACCGTGGTCAGCGAAGAAAACCAATACTTCCCTGCCCGGATGGTTTCGAGCCGCAGATTCGGCAGGACAAAATCGATTGTGGTCGTGGTCGAATCGGCGTCGGCCAGCAGTCGCAGCAGCTTGTAAGGCGCGCTGTTTGAGCTGGGCTTATGCGCGCTCATGCGGAAGCCGTTGGGAATCGGCTCGAATTGCTTTTGCTTTTCGTGAATGCTGTGGCGGGTACGCCACCACCACGCCTGATGCACAAACGGCCCGTGCGCCGGATCCATCAATCCGATGATTCCGTGATCAACGCTGCACGGCAGATCGGCGCTGAGATACGCGGTCTTGTACTTATCGCTGAACGTGGGCACCCGTGGAACGCGCAAGCACCGGCTCGACCCGCGCGGTGAAGCCAGCGCCAGCCGGTCCAGGATCAGGAATGAACACCCAAATGAAGCTGTCGTGCTCTTCGCAAGCGTAGATTTCCGCGTATAGATGCGATCGATTTTCAACTTCTGATCGGCGGTCAGCGACGGAATCAACTGGCATTGTCCGCTGTGCGCGTCGAACTTCCATCCGTGGTAGCTGCACTCAATCTGCTGTCCGTCAAACTGACCGTGGGAAAGAGGCATTCCACGATGAGGGCAGGCGTCTCGCAGAGCAAAAGCACGACCCTGAGCATCGCGCCCAATCACCAGCGGTAATTCGAGGAGCATGGCTTTGCACAATTGGCCGCGTTTTACTTTTTCGCCCGGCAAGGCGCGATACCAGAAGCCGGTCAGCATCAGCGAATCCGGCGCTTCGCGCTGAGGAAGTTCAGCAGTGGACATGGATTGGAGTCAGCGTATCACAAGAGATCGGGTGATCTGGCGATCGGGTCATCGGGTGATCGAAACTTAAGTAGCCCAACTTACCAGCTTGGGGCCTGTAGACAGGACGGCCTAGCGCCTCTATGCGAGCATATAACTATTCAGAGGCTTCTACCCGCACAGCTCATTGCTCGGCAAGCCGCTACTAGCCGGCCTCCTCCGCCAAATACGCAATTTGGTTCTTATAGATAAACAGATTGGGTTTGCCGTCGCGGGTAACCCGGATCATGTTGCGGTCGTAGTACTCGACCCAGCCATGGACGATCTCACCATCCACCAGCTTGACGGATACGGGCCTTTGTTTTTCCGTCAGATATTTCAGGTAGATCGCTTCCTCATTGGTGGAGTCTGGTGGGACACTCTTGGGCTTGCGCGAACCGGAAGCCGCATCAGAAAAGGGCATTGAAGAATTGTACAACTTGCAGCGAAGTCATGAAACAGTGCGGTGCACCAAGTCTTCGGCACCCCGCGACTAGAATGAAATCTTCAGCCCCCACTCAATCGCACGGGGCGCCCCCTGCGCATTCATCCCCGACTGCAAGGACGCACGATTGGTGCGGGCGAAGGGATTACTGATGTTGGCTGAGCTACCACCGACTGTGTTTTGCGGTTGAAACGCCGTCGCCAGCGGCGATAAGCTTCCTGCCCCGAAATTCAGCACGCCATTCTGAGTGTTGCCCGGCAAATCAAAATTCGCGAAGTTGAGAAGATTAAAGAAACTCACGCTCGGCTCAAATGAGATGCGGTCATGGTAAGTGTGCTCCCAGCTGAGCCTCACATCGAAAGTCTTCAGCCAGCCCAACCCCGCAACGTCGGTGATAGGGGCGGCGAGTGGCTGTTGAACTCCCCCAATCTGCTTAAGTTCCTGGAAAGAAAACACACCACCATTGATCAGCGTTGCGCCCGCGGGAGTAGTCGGGTTAGGGCCGCCGGGAAACGAAGTGTTGTAGCTCTGGATGAAATTCGCCAGACCCGTCGGCTTGGTGCGCCGCATGTAGGAGCCGACGTTGCTCCCAGGAACGATGTCGCCAGTAGAACCGTCGCCGGTCACATCGGTGACCAGCACTTCGGCCCCACCCGAGTTTTCGGGAAAGGTCAACGTAACCGGCAATGGACTGGCGATATGGCCAACCAAGCTCAGCCGCAACGAGTGCTCCAGGTCGAAGAGGGCGCCCACGGAAAGCTGATGAGTGCGGTCGAGTGCGGTTGGTCCGGTGAATCGGTCAGGATTATTAAAATCTGTGGCTTGATTGATGACGTTTGAGTCTCCCACCTGGCTTTCGTAACGGGAATGCGAGTACGAAGCCTGAAAGGTTGCGCGCTGCAGTCCACGAACTGAGAAGTTCCTGACAACCTGCTTCAGGCCAAGGTCAACTCCGCTATACACGGAACGCCCCACGGGAAAATTCATCACGTTGACGCCGAGAGTGGGCTGCAGTCCCGGGAAAGCGCAGAAGGGACACGGTGCTCCTCCGGTGACTTGCGCGGGACCTCCGATGCCGGCAGCGCCGTAAGCAGCCAGCGCGCCCGCCGGGCCGAGGCTTGCCTCCATGCAACTCACCTGATTGGTCCCCGGCAGGCAGCCATTTGCCAGTTGTGCAGCATCGCGGTCCGCAACCGCATTGGCTACGTTGAACGTGCCCGCCGCCCCGCCGTGATTCACGTCAATGCCGAGTAGCGTACGCGTGGTCACCTCGCGCATGTAACCTAGGGTAAAGATCAGCCCGGGCTTGAGTTCGTGTTCCAAACCAACATTCATTTGGACCGAGCGCGGGGTCTGGTAGTTGGGCGCCAGCAGGCTCAAGCCGTTTGCGTAGGGTCCTGCGAATGCACCGGGATTGCCAATGAAACTCGGGTTGGCGCCCGAAGCCGCCGCAGAAGTCGCTGCCTGATACGCCTGCTGCAGTGCGACCACTTGGGGTGCGGCGACTCCAATGGCCGCACCGCACCAGGTCGGAGAAACAGTGCCGTCCGCGTTGATTACTGCCTGCCCGCTCGTCACTAACTGCGCCGGTACCGCAGCGGCGCCACCGGGCCACTGGATCGAGCCAGGAGACCCGCCGACGCATGCCGCAGGCGTTGCCAGAAATGAGCCTTGAGACAAACGCAGCGGTCGGTCGAACAGCACATTGTTGAAGAGTTCATTCGCGTAATAGAGTCCAATGCCGGCGCGAATTGTGGTTTTGCCGCTGGAATAAGGGTCCCACGCCACGCCCAACTGCGGCGCGAAATTGGCGTTCGGTTGGCGGACTCGATTGCCGAGCCGCGGACCCCACGCGTTCAACTGGGAGATCGTGCCAAGGTCACTATCGCTCTTACCGTCCTCCCGAATCCAGTTCACGCCGTAAGTCACGGTGAGGTTCTGTCGAACCTTCCATGCGTCTCCCAGGTATGCACTCAGGCGATTGTCGCGCCAGCCTCCGCCCGGCAGCCCGAACTCCGAACGTTCGCTGGCGAAACCCTGGCCATTTCCCAGGAACGACCATTCCACGGGATAGCTCAACGGATCAGTTGAACTGCCACTGATTCCAAGGAGAGGATTAGCAGGAAGAGGAGCGCCGCCCTGGTCGGCAACCGTCGGGGCGATCGAGTACAGCGGAGAAAAGATCCCGGCGAGAATGCGGTTATAGCTGATCCCAAAACGTACCGAGTGAGCGCCGTGCACGTGCGTGCCGTCATACCTGAACTGGCGGTCCGACTGGAACGCCTGCTGAGGCGCGAGATGGCTTGGACCCGAGCAGAAAAAAGCTCCCGCCGCGCATGAACCCTTCGCGCCTCCCCCGATGTCCAGGGTGACACTCGGAATCGGATTAGCAAATCCGGCTAATCCCGATGAGGTATCGACGATGCCGTTTTTGTACCGGAGATATTCAAAGCGCAACGAATGGGTAAAGCCCTCTGACCCAAAATCTACTCCGAGAATGTGCGCTGGAGAGTTGGTCCGATTCAGGAACGGCTGCAAGCTGGGCCCATTCTCAAATGGACGCTGGTCCCGTGCTTGATCGTAGCTGAAGCGGTAAAACGCGCGCGTAGTCGACGAGAACTGGTAATCGAGTCGGCCGTCGGCATTGATTTCGCGAAACGGCTCTCGCAAGAGCGTCGCTGATGGAGGCAGGGGAGCAAACGGGCCTCCAAGCAGAATGGGATTTAGTGCGTCCTGACGGTTGCGTTCGGCGGAAAGGAAAACGAACAGTTTGTCGGAAACGAGCGCGCCGCCGAGGTCCCCGCCGTACTGCTGGCGCTCCCAATGGTGAGCATTCCCTCCCGGCAGGCTGGCTGCGGCAACGTTGCCGTTCCGGTAGTTGCCGAACAAATCGCCGTGCAGTTCGTTCGATCCCGAGCGGGTCACGATGTTGACCGTTCCGGTCGAGGCAATCTGGTCGGATTCCGGCGCCAGTAAACGTCCCAGACGAAACTCCTGCACCGCGCTGGCGGGAATGTTCTGCACGGTCGTGCCGACGGTTTCGTCGTTCGCATCAAGACTGTCGACTTGAATTTGGGCCGCACGGCCAAATCGCCCATCGAATGAAAGCGAAGAGAAGCCGTTCTTTGTGGGGGCGATTGTGCCAGCATCCTGGCTCTGGACACCGGGTTCGAGCTGAGCGAAAGAAAGAAAGTCGCGGTCGTTGATGGGAAGTCCGCGAAGATTGTCGGCAGGCAAAACTCCCGCAACCGGTTCGGGATTCAGTGTGAAATCCGCCGCAGCGGCGTTTCCCGCCGGCACAGTTACCGAGGCTCTCGTGGAGATGAAGCTTTTCGCCTCGACATGCAGGTCATAATCTGTAGCCGCTAATGCCGATGAAGTGAAGTTACCGGCGGCGTCGGTCTCTACGCTTGAGGTTTGGCCGGTGTTCTTATTTGTGATGGTGACTCTTGCTCCTGCGATGGGCACTCCGGTGATCGACGTGACTTTGCCGGCGATGGTGCCAGTTGGGTTCTCCTGGGCGAATAATTGAACGCCTGGCATCAGCAAAGCGCAAAGACACACTACCGCAATTTTGAGCAGTAGGCTCCCCACCCTGCTCATTTCCCGTGACGCGATTCTCATGCGCGATCTTTCTCGTTGTCCTGAATGTTGGGTTTGAGGCGAATTGACAATTGTCACTGTGAAGATAAGAAATTGCAAACTGGTGCGATTAACTGGCCACGGCCCAAGCACAATGCGCCGCCTAGGGGACTTGGGCCGCGAAGCCTCAGCTTCTGTTTAAGCTCGATGAACCTAGCCGATCCTGGAACTCTCTTCTACAGATGTGTGGGGTGTAAGGATTGGTTGCCGGAGGCTCAGCGGGAGCAAGAATTGCCCTACTGCGGCGATGTTTGCGGCTGCGCGAAATAATCTTGGATCTTTTTTACCATGGCTTGCGCACCAGGGGCCATCGGACCCTTAGGATCAAGCTTCAAGTACTCTTGATATTCCTTCAGCGCCCCTGCGGCGTCCTGCTTCTTCCAGGCAATATTTCCTAACAGAATATGAACCGGCGCCATCTTCGGCTGCAAAGCTGCGGCCTTTTTTGCGTGCTGCTCGGCGTCGTCAGGCCGGTTAAGAGCCAAATACGTCTTGCCCAACTCGTAATGGCCTTGCGGGGCGTTGTCTTCGAGTTTCAAACCCTCCGTCAGGGTCTTCTCGGCGCCGGCAAAATCCTTCTGCGCGTTCTGCAGCATGCCTAGCGTGAACCAGGCTTCGGGGATCTTGGGATCGGCTTGAATGGCCCTCTCTAAACTGTCCTTGGCGTTGGCTGCATCCTTCTGCTGAGCGTAAGCCGTCGCCATCATTACATAGGCATCAGCAAACTTCGGATAATCTTTTACGGCTTTCTTCAAATGGTCAATACACGACTGAGCATCCTGCGCTTTCTCCATGCACTCGCGGCCCCTTTCGAACTCTTTCTTGGCCTTATCGGGGACGGCCGCGAGTCGAGCGTCGATACGGGCGCTCGGTCCCTCGGGGGCAACCGGGCGGGCGGCAGTACCCGGCTTGGGCTTTAGCTGGATGTCTAAATAGTTGCTGGATGCAACCGTCAAATCGACACGTTCAAGAACTTCCTCGTAGCCAGGAAATCTGACGCGAACCAGGTAAACTGCAGCGTCAAGTCCTTGAACATCGAACTTTCCAGTACTGTCAGTAATTACTTGTCCGGCGTTTCCGCCGCTCTGGGACTCTACATCTACGATTACTCGGTAAATTGCTTGGTGCGTTTGCGAATCACGCACAGACCCTCGGATGGAGGTTCGACCGGCTCCGGGATAGTTTTGTGCGATTGCCGCGATGGATGTGAGGCAGGCCGAGGCGGCAACAAGCACGCATGAAAAGCGACTGCGCATCATTCCTCCGGAAAAGGATCAAAAGCAAAAGGGGAGAGCTGGTTAGCTCTCCCCCACATTGAGAATCAGCCCAGACTAGAACACAAACCGCGCGCCAAGGCGAGCGTAGAACGGACGTTGGAAGCCCAAGGGTATTCCAATGTTACCGCTGCCGGTTGGCTTCTGGAAGTCAGCATTGGGAATCAAGAACGAGCGATCCTGGTTCTGATCGACTCGTAGCTGTGTCCGTTGGTTAGTCACGTTGAAGAAGTCGGCGATGAGATGGAGGCTGTCCCTCTCCGTCACCTTCCAGGTGTAATCGGCGTGAACATCGCCTTGGCCGTAAGTTGCGGTGCGGCCTAAAGCGCCACGTCCCCCCACCGGAATTTCGCCGGCGTTCTGATACACGGGATGAGCCCTCAGATCGTTGATCGGGTCTCCGCTCTGAATGCGAGCTGCCGCTCCCACCGTCAGGTTCTTTAGAAAGTATCTCCCGAATGTATAACTCACGAAGTTGTTGAAGGTGTGGCGACGGTCGGTGTTGAGATTGCCGACCGCAAACTGATCTCCTAGGAGATTGAACTTCCCTGGAGTGAAATCGAACAGTGAACTGATGCTGGGATCACTCTGGCCGTTATCGTTTCTGAAAGCACCTTCGTAATTGCCCAGCAACTCAGACCAGCGATAGTTCATTCGCCACTGCCATCCGTTGCTGAAGCTCTTGTTAGTTTCGAGCTCCACAGCGCGATAGATGCGGACGGGGTTGACAAATCCATCCGGTTTACCATCCGGAGTTGGGGCTCCGGCATTCCCGTTGACAACGCAGACACCGCCTACGTCTGTGCCATCAAAGCTCAGAATAGGATTGGCGTTTGGGGAAGGTTGAGTCGCTCCAGGCGGATTGCCAATTGCGCTGTCAGCGATAAATGGCGCACCACTACAGCCTGCTGGCCGTGCGTTGGGATCGGTCACGTCTGGATAAATGATCGACTGTTCGTTGGTGAACAAATCAGTTGTCTGGGAAGGATTCCCGATTTCGTACACCTGAGCAACACCAGCGTCGGATCCTTCGGGCGAGAGGCCCGCCATATCTTCGACAATCCGCCGCAGCCTGCGATCTTGGAACCGCAAGTCTACGGTAAGACCATGCTTGAATTCGTGTTCAATACCACCGACGAATTCCTGGAGGTACTGCATCTTTGTACCCTGGGCAATCGCCTCACCGGACTGGTTTGAAAGAGCTCCGAATCCCCCTAAGAGATTGTGGGCATCATCGAACTGCAAGGGAGCAAGCGTGCCGTCCGGATTCGTCAACATATTCCCGCCAACTGTTCCTAGCGAGTTATCCGTGGGCGGCAGCCAATACGTAACATATGCGTCTTGTTCGTTGCTCAAAGAACGAATTGCCAAGTCCAACGGGATCGCATAACTGTACCGAGCGAAGTTCCCGTAAATCTTCGTTTTGCGGTCTCCTAGTGGATCAATCGCTAGACCGAAACGTGGGGACCAGTTGTCAGTAAATGTGTAATGAACCAACGTGGGCACATTGGTTACCGGGTTCACATAAGGCGAACCCTGCATCATCTGCTGTTCCCACCGATATCCCGCGTTCACGGTAATGTGCCGACCAATCGCCCAAGAATCGTTCGCATAAGCTGCGTGGTAACGCCCAAGGGTATGGAAACGAGGATCGCTGAAAGTACCTCGAGTCTGTAGGAGCACCACGGGCACATTGCCATATCCCGGAACATTGGTAAATGCACAGCCGTTTGGGTTAGCTACAGGGTCGCAAAAGCCTGGATCCAGTCGCAACTGAAACGCTCCATTGTCCTGCAATCCCGCTAATGAGTCATCGCCAACTGTGCCCTCTGACATAAAGGGAGTGATCGTGAATCGGGGTCCAGGTCGTTCTGAGCTGCCGGCATAATAATTGCGCTCATAGCGATATCCGAGCGTAAATGTGTGGCTACCAAAACGGTTCCATACCTTTTGAGTGTCGAAACTGAGCCCGTAATTATCTCCGGTAGTATTCTCGAAGAATCCTCCGAACAATCCTTGCCTCTGATATTGGCCCGTCAAGGGCGTGCCATCCGGACCCAGCGGACTCCCGGTCGGACCTGTCCGGCCTGTGAGATCAGCAATCGAATAAACATCTGGATTCTTCAAAGTGTCAGTGAGGTAGTTGTGACCCCATGACCAGGACGCATTCACCAGCCAAGTGGGCGAGAGAGTTCCGTTGTACCGCACCACCCAGTTCCGAGTTCCGTTGGAAAGCTTGTCATAACTCGTTGTGCTGAGGGTGGCCAGCGTGGCGTTGGGGCCAAAATTATTCTCGCGAGTGGGGTCGCCGAAAATTGAGGTCTCCAAGACGTGGTTATTGGTCAGTTTAAACGTGAGTTTTCCGGAATAGTCGTAGCTGTATTGGCCCAGAGTCGAGTTCGGCAGTGCCGGAAGACCGGTCACTCCGTGCATGGTCGCGAGTTGATCGTAGTAGGCGTTGTAAGAAGGATTGAAGGCGCCAAAAAAGAACAATCGGTTCTTCAGGAGGGGCCCACCGAATTCCGCGTCGACGTCCCACTCACCCTGATGCGTAGTGATACCATTCTGGTTAACGCGACCAAAATTGTCCGGGTTCAGCCGCACACGCTCGAATTGCTGTGGACCAAAAAAGGCGCCAATTTCGCCGTGATATGCATCGCCGCCTGACTTCGTAACGATCTGGACGATACCACCAGTGCTCTTGCCGTACTGCGGCTCGAAACCGCCAGTTTTTACATCCACTTCCTTCACAAACGAAAGATTGATTCCAGTTGCCAGCGGACCATACACACGGGAGAAAACCCCGATACCGCCGAACGCACCGTCTGTAATATTCACTCCGTCAGCTACATATTGGTTCTCCAAGCCGCTACCGCCAGCAACTGATGGATTGGCGGATCCAGTTAGGCCGCCGTCAGTGACGCCCGCGCTTGCATAGAACAGACCGGTGACGTTCCGCGCTGTTGGAATATTTTGATAGAACGTGTCGTTCAGGTTGGTTTCCATCTTGGTTGCGTTCTCGTCGATTCCGGCAGTTTCTGCCGAAACCTCGACCACTTCGGTCGAACCACCGGGCTCAAGTGTCAGCCGGAGTGACGAGGTCCGGTTTGTCAAGACCTCGGCCGCCTTGATCTGTGTCGCCTTGAAGCCTTTAGCTTCAGCCTTTACCGAGTACGAACCCGGCGTCAAGCGATTGAAAGCGAACCGGCCTTCTGAATCGGTGGTTATGGTACTGGTACCGGTGGGTCCAACCAATGTGACCTTGGCGCCGGCTACTACCGCACCCGACGAATCGAACACCGTTCCACCCAGATTGCCCTTTACGGTGGATTCCTGTGCCAAAAGGCCGACGCCGCAAAGCAGCGCTACGATAGAAAGGAGGATGTTTCGACAATTCATAGTGACTCCTGGGAATGGGAAAATCCGCATTCGAGACATGGGAGATGTTTCAAATCCGGACATTTCGTTGCATGTTTGTTGCCCTAGAGGGAAGATAACGTAAGTAACACAAAATAAGACACCGGGATTGTCAAGTACCAGGTCTTAATTCAAATTTTCATAGATTGTCGGCCTAAGGCATACATCTTATGGAAGGAGTGGGGAAGATTGGGGGTTGAGGCTCCATCTAGGAAGCTGGACCGGCCGCCGTCAATTGCTTGCCTTTTTGTTCGGCAGCGGCAGCTTTGCCCACGTTCCCAGACCGTCGATAGTACTCCGCTAGCCCAAGCTGCAGGGACGCGCTTTTGGGATTCAGGGTGGCCCCCGATTCCATCACGGTGACAGCTTTAGGCAGGTCCCCAAGCTTTGAAAAACTTTCCGCGAGCCGCACGATTGTTTGCTCATCAGTAGACTCGCTCAACCCACCTCTGGCAAACAGTTCAACAGCTTTGCCGTAATCCTGGCGATCGAAATACATTTCAATAAGCTTGTCGCGAAAGCGCTCACTGGACGAGTCCTTCGAATACGCGGAACGGAACCAATTTAGGGCCTGCTCTTTCTCGTTCGCTGCCAGATAGCAAAGAGCGCGATCCCAATCCGCTTCTCCCGCCCCTGCGCTGTCGTCGGAGATGTCCCATCCGGGGGCAGCCATTGCCGTTGTATTGATGCTGAAATTCAGTGCCCCATAAACCTTGGCTTGCGATTGCGGATCGTGCAAGGTCATCACCAGCCGATAATTGCCGTTCTCAAGGTCCGCTGTCGCAATCTGCTTTCCATTGATGACTGACCCGCCGCGATCCAGCTGATTCACCGGAATCTGATCTGAAATGGTCTTATTGTCCTGAGCTCCCAGCCGGCCATAAACGTATTCAACATCGATCTTCTTATCTGAATTTCCGGCATTAGCAAGCCCGGGGGCCCATACCTGGTAAAAAAACTTCAACGGTTCTCCCTGCACCAATTGCAGCTCGCTGCCCGCGCGCGGCGCAAAACTCACTCCAGCCCCGGTAAATGGTTGCTCATCGCGTGAGCTTCGACCTTGGGCCCTGGCACTCAGGAAGGGAATAATGTTCGAAACTTGGAGGCCACTGGCTGGAACCGTTGGGATTGTGGTCTCAACTTCTCGATGGAAGGAGACCTGGCTCAGCAAATTGCTCAACTCAAATTCGATTTTGTACTTGCCGGGTGGCAGAGGCAAAATTCCCTCGTATCCAAGGACCTTCCCTTTAACGTCATCGAAGTCCCCCGCGGACACTGTTCTGGAAATTTTCTTGTCGTCAGAAAAAATTAGTTTTCCGTCGGCGCCGTGAACCTTAGCCGAAACCAAAACCGAGTAATAGTAGCCTTGTTTCGAGGACTGGCCGACCGTGAAGTCATCCGGCTTTTTCAAGCGAAGCAGGTAATGCAAATTTGTATTTCCCAGCGGGTTGCGCAGTGCAGCCGTCACCACGTCCAGAAATTCTTCGCCCAGAACCACGCGGTGGGAGACGTCCTCAAGTAGCTTTCCCCGATTGGCCAGCTGCTCTTTGGTGAGAGGATTATTGGCCAAATCGTGGATAGTTCCGAGCATCACGTCTGACGCAAGACTTACCTCGCCCGAATTGAAGTCCACTGGTTCATCGGGGATCAAACTGAGGGTCTCGCGGGCTACGTCCTTGCCGGCGTCCTGAGTCAAAATCGTCAATGCATCTTGTCGAGATGGACCCGCGGCAGCTGTGATGAGTTTCTCCGGTCCGTCACTGTAAGGATGGTAAATTCGGAACTCATCCATCACATCGCGTTGATAGAAAATCACGTAGAAAAAAGGCGGCAGAGCAGGATTACCGTTGGAATAAAACCAGATTTCCATCGGCGTGATTTTTTGCAGGCCCAGAAGTTTCTGGCGCTGCTGGGGCTCACCTAGCGTGATATAAACGCGACCCATGTCAGTACGCGAGCCTAGGGTGTGAGACGTATGTCCGAAGAACTGGTTGGCGTACTCGATGCGCCGGTAGTGCTCGTTGCGATAAGAATTGTCTGGAGAGCCGGGAGTGGGATTGCGAACGTCCCAAAAGTGATCTATGAATTTGTCGCGGTCGGCGTCAGTCGTCAGGTCGAGAAATGATTTTGTCTCTTCTTTCGTGATGATGTAAGCCGCATCTTCTTGAAGCCACTTCTTGTACTTTGGAGGCAGTGTTGGCCGGTTAGCGCCTGCCGCTGCGACCGCCGCCCCAACAATAACGAGAGCTAAAACCGCGGCCAATCCGCGTGAAAATGAAACGCTTGTACCCGCAATCTTCATGAAAAAACTGCCGCTCTCAGTGTAGCACTTCAATTCCCGTACCCTCATCGCGCCTTCGACGTGTAATACCCAGTCCGGTGGCGGGTTTTGTAGTCAGCGGCGTTTGGCAGGTCGGCGAGCTTCACCTCGATGCGGCGATAGTCCGAATCGGCCAGGCGCTGTGAAGGATAGTAGGCCAGCAAGTACTGTGTGCGCAGTTCGTCGCTGATGGTCTGGAAGGCCTGATCGAGCTGTGAAATTGTGGTTGCGTAAAAATACTTGCCACCGGTATCGGCCGACATTTGAATCAAAGCGTGTTCACCACCGGTATCGCGGCCTGCGCTGGCCTCGATTGGCACCACAATAATGCTGTAGACAATTGCCTCGGAAATTTGCGCCGCGCGAAGTGCTTCCTGATAATCGACCTTGCTGATGGTGTCGCCGCCATCGGTGATGACGACCATCACCTTTCGTCCCTGGCGTTTTTCCAGCGACTCCGAACCCACATAAATTGCATCATACAGCGCGGTTGCCGCTCCCAAATGCAAATGTTCAATTCCACGGTCGATGGCCTTCAAGTCAGAAGTAAAGGGGACTACCTGATCGACAATCTCGCTGAATCCATAGACAGAAAGCCCGTCAATCGGCCTGATAATGGCCTGCGCGAAGCGGCGGGCTGAGTTAATTTCCAGCGGAAGGTCTTTGCGGGTGCTGAGACTGGTATCAATATCGAGGACAATTGAAAGCGGCAGCTCAGATTCTTTATCGAAGATCGAGATTTTCTGTAGGTGATCGTCTTCGAGCAGCTCAAAGTCCTCTTTCTTCAGGCCCGCAACCGGAGCGCCCCGCTCGTCGCTGACGGTCACGAACACGTTGACCAATTTGACGTCCACTTTGAAAGTGGAGCCGTCCTGAGCGTCGCCGGTTGGTGCGGATTTCGGGGCATTGGAACCCTTGGCCCATGGCGGCTTTGGGACGCTAGGAGAGGTTTGCGCGTGGCACACCCCGGCATACAAAAGCAGCAATGAGAACACGAATCTCATCTGTGGACTGTTCAGTTGGATGCGGGTCCTCTTGAAAATGTGCCGGTCAGCTGTTCTGGAAAGGGTTCTCCGTCGGCCCACACCGCGCCGTCTTCGAAATGTTCTTTCTTCCAGATCGGCACGGTTCGCTTAAGCGTGTCAATCAGCCACCGGCAAGCGTCGAAAGCGGCGGGGCGATGAGTAGCGGCGACCATGATCAGGACACTGGTTTCGCTAATCTCCAGTCGGCCCAGCCGATGCGTAATGGCAATCTCGCCAACTTGGAATTGCAGTTTAGCCTGTGCCGCCAGGCCCTCAAGCTGCTTCAAGGCCATTTCCTCGTAGGCTTCATACTCAAGAAACAAGGTCCGCCGGTCGCGGGTGTGATTGCGCACGATGCCTTCAAAAATCACCACCGCACCATCTTCCGGCCGCTTGATCTTTTCGAGGACGGATTGAGTATCGATTTTTTCGCGAACGATCGAGATCAGGCCCGAACCGCCACTCACGGGAGGCAAAAGCCCGACTTCGTCATTCGGTTTAAGCCGGTCTTCAGGCCGCGCGTACTCATGGTTGATCGAAATAGCTATCGAGGAAAACAAGCCCTTTAGCGATGAGAACTGCTGCTCATAGTGATCGAGAACGCTGGCTGCAGTGGCGTGTTCCGGCAACTTAAGCTCCTCAGAGCCGCGGCCAGCAATATCTTTGAGTACTCCGAAGAATAAGACGCGCACCTGCATGGAATAGGTTGAACTACAGCGAGTAGTTTATCGCGAAAAACCAACAATCAACGTATGGCTGTCGCCCGTGGTTTCGATTCCGAGCACTGCTCGCTAACTTCAACCGCGCTGGGGCAAAAAGAAAGCCAGTCCGTCGCCGGACTGGCTGAATGACCGTTGCTTAGGCCTTATCGGAATTTTGACTTGGGCGGTTCCTTGTCTTTGTTGTCTTTATTGTCTTTATTGTTGTTGTTCTTCTCGGAAGCATTGCCCTTGTCATTCCGCGGCTCCGGCCTGCTTTCGCGCTGAGGAGGCGGCTGTGACTGTCTGCTGTCCCTCTGTGGCGGAGGTTCCGCGGGCCTCGCCTCGGGGCGCGGCGCGGGTTCAGTGCGCGTATCCGGTCGCGGCGCTGGCGCGGGTCGCGACGGTTGAGCATTATCGCGTCTGCTATCAGGCGGTGCAGACTGGCGTGGACTCTCTACTTGTGGAGACTCCCGCCGGTTGTCCGGAGGAGCGGTCTGCGGTGGCCTGCCTTGTGGTCGAGCTGGCTCCTCTGGCATAGTACGCGGGGTTTCAGGCCGCGTAGGCTCCGGTCGAGCGCTCGGTGAATTTGATCTATCCTGCGGCGCTACATCGCCCGGCCGTCCTTGCGGCTGGTCCTGCCGCCCAGAAGGCGGACGCGGAACACCACGGCTCGGACGGTTGTCCTGCGGCGCAGGAGTCTGTCCAGATGCGGGATTGTTATCCGGCGCTCCGGGTCGAGGCGCCATCTGTCCGCGTCCTGGCTGATTGTCTGGAGTTCCGGGGCGCGGAGTTGCATCTGGCCGTGCATTGTCCCCTGGAGCACCTGGCCGCGGTACTGCTGGGCCGCGGGCCGGAGGTGTGTTGTCCGGAGCGCCCGGTCGAGGCGATCCCGGCCTGGCGTTGTTATTTTCCGCTCCCGGCCTAGCGTTATTGTTTTCCGCTCCCGGTTTCGGAGATTCCGGTCTCGCAGCGTTGTTGTTATCGGCTCCCGGCCTCGGAGACTCAGGTCTGCCAGCGTTGTTATTTGCTGGTCCACCCGGACGCGAAGCATTGTTCTCAGATGCTCCCGGAGTTGTGGCTGCACCAGGCCGCGCACCTGGACCATTTTCAGGCGTACCCGGTCGCTGCGCACCGGCTGGAGCGCCTCCCCGATTATTTTCGGGCATTCCTGGCCGTCCTGCGTTGCCGGGGGCATTGCCGCCACCCGGCGAGGCACCTCGCGCTCCTCGCTGTAATGGCTGCGCCTGGGTTGGGGGCGCCGCATGCTCCGTCCGTACCGGCGGAGGCGTAGGACGCGTAAATCCGCCTACCTGCTGCGGTTGCCGGTTGCGAACCACCGGTTCCCGAGTTGCCACAACCTGACGCGTCTGCACCTGCTGCGGGGGCGCAAACCGGGCCTGACGCGCAGTTCCGATTACACTTTGGCGCTGCGGTTCAATGTTTCGTGCCACATCATGCGTAACCCGCGCCTGCTCGATCTGGCGCTGATCAACTCGCACCATATTGTTGTGAACCGATCGAGCGTTAACGAACGTGTCGTGGTTCACGACGGTGACGCTGTTGTTCACGCGTTGGTTAACGTAGGTCACGTTAGTGACATGGTTGACAGTCACGTTGTTGTAGACGTTTGTTACCTGAACGTTGGTGACGCGAGTATTAGTGATGTTTACGTTCTGAACGTAACGTGGGCTGGTCCGATACCAGGGAACGAAGACTTCGCCCGGCCCCAGCGGGAACCATCCAACGCCACCGCCCACGCCAACTCCAACGCTAAATCCTCCACCTCCGACAAATGCAACCAGAGCGGGCGAGTAAACCGGAGCGACCGCTACGGGTCCGGGGACCCAGCACCAGCCGCCGCCTGCAAATGCCCATCGGCCATAGTGGAACGGAGCGAAGCCCCAAGGCTCATCTTCCACCCAAGTCCATCCCCACGGCCACACATATGACCAGTGCCCGAAACGATATGGAGCCCAGCCGTATGGCACGTTAACCGGTGTCCACACGTTGCCGTAACCACTGACGTTGTGCCAACGGCCATAGTCGTCGAGGTCTTCGTAGCCGGTCATCTCGTCGGAAACATAACGAGAGCTTTGGACTCGGTCTTGGCGGTCGTCGCGGGAGCGGGACCACTCATCGAAAGCATCCCGCTGTCCGATTCCGCTTACATCGTAGCTAAGCTGCTCGACGCCGGAAAAAACTCCCTGTTGGCCTTCCTGCAGACGATACGAGCTGCCTCCACCCGTTACTTCAGCGTCGCCGCGCCAAACCACTGCTGTGGTCTGGTCGCCATTCCCATTTACATTCAACCGATATTCGCCCGGTTGATAAACGGTAAGTGCCAGGTTCGGCGTGTCGACCTCGAAAGTCTCGCCCTGACGGATATGACGCACGCGGAAAAAAAGCGAGCCGGCTGATAAACGCAGCTGGGTGACATCGTTGTCCAGATCGAGGAAAGTCACGCTGGTTTCAGAACTAAGCCGGAGCGAGGTAGATCCGATCTGCACTTCGGCGCGCGAGTCGCGGTCCGCCCAAAGATTGTCTCCAGTGGTAAGCGGCCGATTTGGTACCGCATCGAGCCAGTCTCCCTGACCTTGCGGCTGGAACGAAACCGCACCTTGAACATAGCCGAGACGGCCGGCGCGGGTTGGTGGATCCTGGTCGTAATCCTGATCCTGCGCAGAGGCGAGGGGAATCATCTGGAAAAGCAACAAGATTGCCACCGCAAGCGCTGCAACGGAAAATCCTGTGCGTGTGTTGTTCATTGGTGCTTCCTTAATGCGGCTACGGCCGCTCGAAATCCTAATCATTGTGATTAAACACGTGTACGAAATACAAGTTCCATACGGTGCTGTACGTAAGCAGAAGAAAACAGGAGTGTATGCGCAAAGCGTTGACAACCGGATACTTGCGCGGGGTTACTCAAGGGTGCACGGAGGGATCCGATGCGAATGGACCACGGACCAACGTTCCAGGAGGACATCTTTGTTCCGGAGTTTGGGTGTTCGAGTATAGTTTCAAATCAGCCGTATCAGACAAGCGCTATGAAAATCACCTGGCTCAGCTTTACTTTAGGGGCAGCGTTGCTCGCCAGTGTCATGGAAGGTCAAAACCCTTCTCCCAAGGCCACCATCACGACCTGGCCGCAAGGTCGTTCCGCAGCGATTTCTCTGACTTTCGACGATGGCATCAACACGGATCTCGATTTCGCCGGACCGATTTTGAAGAAGCACCACTTGAATGGGACCTTTTTTGTGACAACGGGGATGGGGCCCTGGGAAAAGCGCAAGCCGGAATGGAAACAACTGGCTGAAGATGGAAATGAACTCGCCAACTATACCGTGCATCATCCTTGTTTGCTGCCGGAGATCACGCCGCATTCTCAGGACTACACGCCGGAAATGATGGAGTCCGAGATCGCGGGTGCAGCCAAGCAACTTACAGAATTACTCAACACCCACCGGAGCCTGACGTTCGCCTACCCATGCGGCAATATGAGTTTCGGAGAGCCCCAAGACGAAGTGAAGAATGCGGCACTCTACGCCCGCTACGTTTCCGAACACGCCTTCGGGGCGCGTGGCGTTGGCATGGGTGCAGTCAGTTCTGACGAATTGAACGTTCTCGACATTAGTGATCTCGGCCCGACTGCAGGGAAGGGATTCATAGACTTGCTCAAGATGGCCGAACCGGCGCTTGGGGCGCACAACTGGGGTGTGTACTGCTTTCACGGTGTTGGCGGAGACTGGCTGTCAGTCACCCCCGAGGCGCTGGATGAACTCACGGACTATCTCGCGCGACATAGAGAAGTTTGGACGGCTACTTTTGGCGACGTGCTCCGGTATATTCAGGAACGCAAAGCTGCGTCGATCGAGGTCGAGCAAACCGAGGCAGGAGGGTTCACCGTCGCGATGGGATGGCCTCTCGACCAACAGGTTTACGACGTTCCCCTCACGTTGCGAATGGAACTGCCGGGAGTCTGGGACAAAGTTACGGTGACCGGCGACGGAAAGAGGTTGGTACCCGAGCTGGCTGCGCAGACGAATTCAACCGCGATCATGGTCGATGTTCCTGCGCAAACTAAGGTGGTCCTTATCTCACAAGAGGCGCACTGAATTAGAAGCGCACTGACCAACTTGTGGACTTCCAGAGTTCGCGAGGGCAGAATCGAATTGCTTTTGACGAACATCTTAATTAACCGGGGATAGGACGGACCGGGCGAATGGCTCTAACTCTGACTGTCATATCGATTGCCGCACTCTCGCTGCTGATTTTTGTTTGGAGCAGGCGTGTGAAAGATCAAGATCAGCTGCGGCAGCACAGCATTAGCGCCGAGGAACTCCATTCGTTATTAGATTCTGATCAGCCAGTGCTTGTTTTTGACGTTCGCCAGCCCCTCGACTTTTTAGCCTATCCTGAGATCATCCCAGGAGCACAGCGGATTCGGCCGGATGAAGTGCTCGAAAAACCAGCATTGATCCCGAAAGAAAAAGACTCGATCGTCTACTGCACTTGTCCAAGCGACAAGACCAGCCGATCAGTTGTCCGTCGCGCGCTAGAATCTCAGATCACACGGATTAAGGTCCTCAAAGGGGGGCTGGCGGGCTGGAAGTCCAAAGGCTACCCGGTCGAACCATACCAAGAGGTCTTTCAGCTCTATGCTCCAAGCATGACTCCGCCCGGACGATAAGTATCGCGCAACCGGAAGACCTTTTCTGAATCTAATCAAGACGCCGAAGCAAGTTAAAAGTCTGCTATCTTTTGCGAACAATTGTGACCGATCATGGCGAAACCAATTCTGCTTAGTGTCGATGACGATTCCGATGTACTGCGGGCGATTGAGCGCGATCTTCGTTCGCAGTACGGCGCCGAATATCGAGTGATCGGAAGCGATTCTCCCGAGGGTGCACTCGATTTGCTGAAGCAGCTGAAGGTGCGAAACGATGATGTCGCCCTGCTGCTTGCAGACCAGCGAATGCCGCGCATGGATGGTGTCGAGTTCCTGCAGGAAGCTAAGGGCATATTTCCTGGCGCGAAGCGAGCGTTGCTTACTGCGTACGCCGATACCAACGCCGCCATCAGCGCCATCAATCAAGCCAATATCAATTATTTCTTTCTGAAGCCCTGGGACCCTCCTACAGAACACTTGTATCCGCAATTGGACGATTTATTGGATGATTGGCAGGCCTCTTACCATCCAGCATTCCAGGGAATCCGCGTGCTCGGGACCCGCTGGTCGCGCCGTTCTTATGAACTGCGGGATTTCCTCGCTCGCAATCACGTGCCCTATCAGTGGATTGATGTCGAATTTTCAGCCGCTGATCCGGAAACGAAGCGTCTTGTCGAGGCTCTCGGACCCGAGGCTGCCAACTTGCCGGTGGTGCTCTTCCCTGACGGAACGAAACTTCTCGAGAGTGTGCCGGCAGATGTTGCGCAGAAGGTCGGATTGCGGACCCGCGCTCAGACCAGCTTCTACGATTTGGCCATCGTTGGTGGAGGGCCGGCTGGTTTGGCTGCCGCGGTTTATGGCGCCTCGGAAGGTCTGCATACCGTGATGATTGAGCGTGAGGCACCGGGCGGGCAGGCGGGAATGAGCTCTCGCATCGAAAACTATCTAGGGTTTCCCAGCGGCCTCAGTGGCGGCGATTTGGCGCGCCGCGCGGTGGTGCAGGCACAGCGCTTCGGCGTGGAAATTCTTTCGCCGCAGGAAGCAGCGGGAGTCCGCACGGAGGGCCCTTACCGCATTATCAAAATGGCGGACGGCAATGAGATATCCTGCCACGCCTTGATGATTGCAACCGGCGTGCAGTGGCGCCGTCTGGAAGCTCCCGGCATAGACAGGCTACAAGGTGCGGGAATCTATTATGGTGGCGGCGCCACCGAGGCGCTCTCGTGCAAGGGTGAGATCGTTTACGTGGTCGGCGGCGCAAATTCCGCCGGTCAGGCGGCCATGAATTTTGCGCGATATGCGGAGCGCGTCGTCATACTGGTGCGTGGCGAATCGCTTTCCAGCACCATGTCGCAGTATTTGATCGACCAAGTGCAGGAAACAACCAACATTCAGCTCTGGACACATGCCAGCGTAATTGAGGCGCACGGCGACACGCACCTGGAGGAGGTGTCGGTTCTCTGTTCGGATACGAAGAAGACGGAGCGTGTCCCGGCCAACGCCATGTTCATCTTTATTGGTGCGCTACCAAGGACCGATTGGCTGGCCGGCATGGTTGAGCGCGATGAGCGCGGCTTTCTATTGACCGGGCCGGACTTGATTCGCGACGGCCAGCGTCCCAAAGGATGGACGCTCGACCGCGATCCATTCCTGCTTGAAACTAATGTTCCGGGAATTTTTGCGGTAGGCGATGTGCGCCACGGTTCAATAAAACGCGTGGCTTCAGGAGTCGGGGAAGGATCAGTCGCGGTACAGTTCATCCATCAATATTTGAGCAAGGTATAAATGGTCGAAAAATCAGAATTGCTGCGGGTTCCAGCGTTCGCCGATCTGCCGGAGGACCAGATCGCATGGTTTCTCAGCCGGTCCGAAGAGATGCAGATCAAAGCAGGAGAGACCTATGTCCGCCAGGGCGATCCTGCGGATTGGCTATTTGTGATTCTGGAAGGCCAATTTCAGTGGCGCGGCGAATTCGGCGGTGAGACGGTTGTGTTTTCGGGCAAGCCCGGCGACGTCACCGGCGTTCTGCCTTTCTCCCGGATGAAGCAGTTCGCCGTCACCGGGCGGGCCGTCACTGATGGCCGAATCCTGAGATTTTCCACCTCGCAATTTTCCGAGCTCGTTCAGAGGATGCCGGAGTTGACTACTCGGCTGGTCGGCCTGATGTCCGACCGGATCCGCGAGACCACTCGCATCGAGCAACAACGAGACCGGCTGGCCTCTTTGGGAAAACTTTCGGCCGGACTCGCGCATGAACTCAACAATCCCGCATCTGCGGCAAAACGTGCGACCAGCCAATTGCGCGTCATTTTGAAGAAAATCAAGGATGCCAGCCATGAGTTAGGCAAGCGCGACCTCACTCCCGCTCAAAGGGCAGAAATCGAAAGTCTGGAAGTTTCATTCACGGTTCAGGACGTGCCTCCGCCAGATCCGCTCACCATCAGCGACCTGGAGGACAAGCTTGACTCTTTGTTGCGCAGTCACGGACAGAACGATTTGTGGATGTTGGCGGCTGGCCTGGCGCGGCGCAACATCCAGGCGGAAGTTTTGGAATCCCTGTTCTCGAAGCTGGATGCTGTTACCGCCCGCGCCGCCCTTGTAAGGATCGCCGCTTCGGTGGAAGTCGCGAGCCTGTTGCATGAGATCGAGAGCAGCACCTCACGTATTTCGGATTTGGTTGGCGCCATCAAGCAGTACACCTACATGGACCAGAGTGCGGTCCAGAATGTCGACATCGTCAAGAGCCTGGAAATCACGCTCACGATTCTGAACCACAAGTTGAAGCAGGGCGTGGCAGTGCAGCGCGACTACCAGCGTGTTCCTCTTCTTGTGAACTCATTCGGAAGCGAGCTGAATCAGGTCTGGACCAACGTCATCGATAATGCGATCGATGCCATGCACGGAAAGGGCGAGCTGCGAGTTCGTACCTACCGCGAAGATGATTGCGTCGTAGTTGAGATCGCCGACAACGGGCCGGGGATTTCACCTGAAGTGCAGCCCCATATCTTTGAGCCCTTCTTCACTACCAAAGCAGTAGGCGAAGGAACAGGACTGGGCTTGGACACGGTACAGCGAATCGTGAAGAAGCACCGAGGAAGTATTCAAGTCACCTCCAAACCAGGCGACACGCGATTTCAAATATGGCTGCCCTTGGCTGAAGCATCGGCTTAAATATTGAACCTAGGCAGCACCTTGCTCTTGTGTAGCTGCTTCGGAAGCCCTGGAAGAAATTGCCCACGCTGCAACGCCGGAGCTGGCCAATGCCAGTCCCACGCAAATCAGCATGACTACGCGAAATCCAAACACGAATGCGTGGTTGAGGGCGAAGCGAACCGCGCCCGCAGTTTCTTTATCAAGACCAGCAGGCACACTGATGCCGCCCAACTGGATTGCTTTCGACTGAAGATCGCGGACAACACCGCTCTCCACCCCCAGGCTCACTAGCCGCTGATGCAGTGCATGTCCGAATGCCTGCACCATGACAACGCCTAGAATGGCGATAGCCAGCACTCCCGCAACCCGGGCCACGGCATTGTTAGTGCCCGATGCTGTGCCGGCGCGGTCTTGTTGCACCGAACTCATGACCACGGTGGTCAAGGGGGCTACGCTGACCGCCATCCCTAAACCGAGAACAGTAAATGCGGGGAAAAAGGTCGTCCAATAGTCGACCCCAGCTGATGGGACAGTGAACAACAGGAACCCGACGGCAACGATCACTGGACCCACAATGAGCGGAATCCGAGGCCCGTAGCGTGCCACCAGTCCACCAGACCAGCGTGAAAGCGAGAACAAGATCAATATCGCGGGCAACGAAGCCGCGCCGGTAGCAGTTGCCGAGTATCCCTGTATCTGGATCAAGTTGAGGGGAAAGAGAAAAAAGAAAATCCCGAGAGCGGCATAGAGAAGCAGCGTTAAAAGATTGGCGCCGCTAAAAGTACGCGATTTGAACATCCACAACGGAACCATCGGCGCGCTGATGCGGCCCTCGACATACAGAAAAAGAACCAGAGCGCCGCAACCACCGATCAGGCTTACAGCTACTCGAGGATCCTTCCACCCAAGTGTTGCCGATTCGAGAAAGCCATAAACCACCCCACCCAACCCCACCGTTGCGATCAGGCCGCCAAGCCAATCTACTCTCTGCGGAGCGGCACTGTGGGACTCCGGAACATGCCATAACGAAATCGCGATCACGCCAAGTGCCAGCGGAACATTAATAAAGAAAACCCAGTGCCAGGAGACATGCTCGATCAGCCATCCACCCAGAACCGGGCCGAGAGCGGTGGTGATGGCAGTAAAACCGGACCAGGTTCCGATCGCTTTGCCACGCGACTTTTCGTCAAAAGATGCGCTGATGATCGCCAGACTTCCGGGCACCTGGAACGCAGCGCCAATTCCCTGGACACAGCGCCAGGCGATCAGGGTCGTGATGCTGGAGGAGAAACCACAACCAACGGATGCAATAGCGAAAACTGCAACACCCGTCAAGAACATCGCGCGACGGCCGACGGAATCGCCTAATGCGCCGCCCACCAGAATTAAAGCCGAGAGAAACAGGCCGTAGGACTCGACCACCCATTGAACGTCCACAACCGTGGCATGAAGACTCGCTTGCAATGCGGGGAGAGCAACATTGACGACAGTGCCGTCAATGAATGCCATGCTCGAACCGAGAATCGTAGCCACAAGAATCCAGGGCCGCGATTCGGCTCTACAGGAAGCGGAGGATTTACCTGCCCGGAGCACCGCCTCATCGCATGGTTGCTTCATGCAGACTCTGTTCTCGCAGCTGGCTTTCTGTTTCCGCCGAGACGGTGGCTTGTCTTTTATCAGTCTTTATCCGGATCCAGATATTCGTCGGGAACGTCGTCCTCCGGCACCTCGTGTGTGTGGACTTCCTTCTCATCAGAGTTGTCGGCTTCTTCGACACCAGCCACCACCCCGGCCTCGAACGAGTTTCCCTCTTCTAGCAGCTCATCGACACTCTCTGAGTCCGCCTCCTCCCTCCGAGACAGGCCCTCCAGATCTCCCGATTCCCGGCCGGAAAAAACTCGACCTTGTCTGGGGCGCGCGGATCCCGTCTCATAGACGGCCCGGCTCTTGTCCTGAATTCGCTCGTTAACATCTCGCGCGGCCTTACCTGTAGTTGTCTTCCTAGTTGTCTTCAATCTGGGTTTGGGCTTGGTTGCACCGGCGGTGCTTCTCCGAACTGGTTTCTTCTTCGGCGTGGTCTTGCGGGCCTGCGGTTTGGCCGACTTTTTCTTAGAAGCTTTCTTTACTGGACGATTGGAAGGGGCAGAACTCTTTGAACTCTTTTTCGATCTGGTTTTCTTTTTGGCTGGCATCGGGGAAGTTTATCACCGGTACATCGCCTCAGGCCACGCATGCTTGGTGCATCTCTCTGGGGAATGGTTCGCGGTTATGAGGACACTGGCGGAAGAAATCTGTCTGCGGTAGTAAGCACAGATTCGAGGAACGCGCGGAAGGAACGTGACGGTTGAGTGATTAAAAAGATGGTGGACCTGGTCGGGATCGAACCGACGACCTCTTCCATGCCATGGAAGCGCGCTCCCAGCTGCGCCACAGGCCCACATGATCGAATGGTGCTGGTTAATTCTCACGCAGCTGCATTGCTTAGTCAAACCACATAGACTTAAGTGCTGCTTTCGTATCCCATCGTAAGCACAATACGGTTTGCGAAAACTGGAAAAATGAGTATGCTGAGTCCAAGAGAGAACAACATTAAACATGAACGCCACTAGAACTGCAGCGCTTTTCTGTTGGTCAGCTATCCTTTTGGGCGGCACGAGCCTTGCGCAGTCGCCGGCCAATAATGCGGCCACTCCGGTTTCGTATACCTCGATTTCAGAATTGAACCAGCTGATCGGGAACTTGCAGCAGGCATCGCAGAGCGCTCAAGATGACCTGTCGCACTTGCGCATTGAGAAGTGGAAAACGGATTCGGGCACCAAACGCCAGACTGAGAATGACACGCAATCGGTTCTTCGGAACCTGCAGAATGCCTTGCCCAGCATTGTCGGCGAGTTGAAAAACGCGCCTGAGAGTCTTCCTTCCACATTCAAGCTTTATCGCAATTTGGATGCGCTGTACGACGTCATGAATTCCCTGGTCGAATCCGCTGGCGCGTTTGGCGGCAAAGAAGAGTTCCAGTCTCTGAACAAAGATCTGGGTGCCATCGAGGAAGTGCGGCGTGCGTTCGCGCAGCGCATGGACAAACTAGCCAGCGCCAAGGAGAACGAGATCGGTCAATTGCGCGTTGAACTGCAGAATGCGCGCGCTGCGATTCCACCGAAAAAGACCGTGGTTGATGACACTGAGCCTGCGCCGCCGAAGAAAACTGTGAAGAAAAAAGCCGTTCCGAAACCAAAACCAGCCAATCCGCAAGGGTCCCCGGCCTCACCCCCAGCCCAGCAGTAACGGTGCCGCTGCGTCTCGATTGCAACCATTTTAAATTCAGGAACTTAGAAATAGGGAACTTACCCGCGCTTCGCGGAGTCTAACAAACTATTAAGCCGGGCTGTGCCGATGCACCTATAATAGGGAGGGTGCCATGGGTGTTATGGCGGGAGCGGCCAACGTGGGCGAATTCGCGAGCGCAATCGGGATCCGGTCACAAGAGTCTGCCGTCATCGCAGAATTGAAGGCGGGTTCTGAGCAGGCGTATGAGTGGCTGGTTGGGGAATTTCATCAGCCGGTGTATAGCCTGGTGTACCGCATCTTGACCGATCCAGCCGACGCCGCCGACACCACGCAAGAGGTCTTCCTCAAGATTTTTCGCGGCATGAAGTATTTCCACGGAGAGTCCAGCCTCAAGACTTGGATTTACCGCATTACCATTCATGAAGCCTCGAACCGCCGTCGCTGGTGGTTCCGTCATAAGTCGAAGGAAACTTCGATGGAGCCTACGGAAGATAGCGGCACAGAGCATTTCCATTTCAGCTCAGTAAATTCTGCGCTGGTCGACAAGCACAAGTCCCCGTTTGAGAATGCCGCCGATGACGAGGTGAAAGCGCATGTCGAGGAGGCGCTTCGCAAAGTACCGGAGCCGTATCGCACTGCGATCGTGCTGCGCGATATTGAAGAGTTGTCCTACGACGAGATTGCCGACATCACGCAAGTGTCGTTGGGGACGGTGAAGTCACGGATCACGCGTGGCCGCGATGCTCTGCGCAAAAAGCTAACCGAGTACGTGAAAGAGATTGGGCCGGAGTTGGGGTTGGATGTCGCCGGCGCAGGCTCGCGAGATGGAACACGAGTTCAGGTTCCTCTTGGCAAGCGAATCGAGGTAAGGCCATGACTTGTATACAAGTGAAGTCGATGCTCTCCGCTTATCTGGACGGCGCGACAACGGGGAAACAGATGTTTTCGCTCACCCAGCACTTGCAGACTTGCAGTGCTTGCGGCGAACGCTATGAATCATTGCGGCGGACCCAGGCACTGTTGTCGAATGTTGGCCGCGCTAAGGCACCGGAGGACTTGTCGCTTAAGCTGCGCCTTGCCCTCTCACACAAAGCTGCGCAACGGCGAGAGCCGGTATGGGGAAAGATTTCTCTGCGGCTGGAAAATGCACTGCGCGCATTTATGGTGCCGGCAACTGCGGGCGTGGTCGCGACTATTGTGATATTTGGCGTGCTGATGGGCTTCATTTCGCCAGTACAGGCGGACACTAATGATGTTCCGCTTATGATCTCGACCAATCCAGAGTTGCAGCAGACCGGTTTCGGCGTAAACTTCAGCACCATCAGTGAAGAATCGCTGGTAATAGAGGCCTATGTAGATGCCAACGGGCGCATCCAGGACTACCGCATTCTGTCTGATCCGGACAAACTGCACGACCTGCCCCACCAGATCAAAAACATGCTGATTTTTACGACGTTCCGTCCGGCAACTTGGATGGGCAGTCCCCGTCCTGGCACTGCCGTGCTTTCGTTCTCGAAGATCAGCGTCAAGGGGTAAGAGTTACAGCAAGATCCGCCGCCGTGTTCTCCGCCGAAATCTCGGAGGGCTGGCCTTTTTTTCACCATGGCAGGAATTCAGAGTTTCTGCCAAGCAACTCCCCTCCAGCAGCCTCCATCCAAAACTCTGCTGGGAATTGCCCGAAAGGCATTCACGCAAGACGGGACCCTCCAACTTAATAACAGTGACCTGGTAACGAGCGCTCTTCTATCTGGCATCCAATGCTGCCAAAGGGAGTTCCCGGAACTGCGTCATCGCGGGCTTGCGCCTCTGCGTTTGGCTGCGCGAGCTGGTAACCGAGTGGGCCGCGAGATTATGCGGCCTTTGGGTGCAGCAGTGGTTAGCTCACAAGTGCCCTGTAAGTGAGAGGGCGAAGCTATGGAAGCAGTAAGTCACATTACTAAGTCGCCGATTTTGGCGCCCTCCTCTACGCTCTGCTGGTATGCCACTTACACGCATGCGCGCCACGAGAAGAAAATCGCGCAACAACTCGAGGAGCGCGGTATCGAACATTTCCTGCCTGTGTATCGTTCGGTGCGGCGTTGGAAGGATCGCCGGAAAGAACTAGACCTGGTACTTTTCCCCGGCTATGTGTTCGTGCGCTTGTCAACCGCCCAGCACCTCCGGGTGTTGCAGTTACCTGGAGTAGTGCGCTTTGTATCCTTCAACGGACAGCCCGCAGCTGTGCCGGGTGCCGATATTGAGGCACTCCGCAATGCGCTCATACAAGGCGTCCGCGCGGAGCATCATCCATATCTGAATGTCGGGCAACGTGTAAAAGTGGCAGACGGTCCGCTGGCGGGCGCCCAAGGAATCTTGCTGCGTACTAAGACAAACTGCCGCGTTGTCATTTCCATCGACGCAATTATGCGTTCTGTGTCCGTCGAGATTGATGAAGAAGATGTGGTTCCCCTGTTCTGACGCCATTTGCAGCAAAGGTCTTACGATTTCGCACCGAGGTTGCCGATGAAAACGCGTTTATGGTTCGTCGCCGTTCTGTCCGTGAGCGTCGCGCTAGCTTCCCGGGGTTTAACGGCGCAGCAAACGCAGGCGGGGTATTCCGATTCGCAGGGCCATTCCTCGCGTACCCGTGCCATCGACGAGGCAGATTCGCGCGCGGAACAGGAAGCCGAGCGCCTGGTATCGCTTCCTCCGGAAAAGATAATCCTGCTTCTGCAACAGGAACCCGGGCTTTTTCTGGAAGTCAAAAAACTGCTGGTGCGCAAGGCCTTCGCTCAGGGCCGCATTCTTGATCCCAAAGAACTCACCGATGACGCTATCTTCCGCATGGTGCGCGATGACGAGGAAACGCGGTCTCTGATTACGCAGCAAATTGTCGATCGTGGATATGTCCGGGCGAAACCAAGCCGCGAGGAACTGGCGCGAGAATTCGACGAAGAGCAGCGCATCCAGAACACGAATGCGCGGCGCGAGGAGCGCTCGTACTCCGAACCGAACGAAAACGAAAACCAGGAATCCGAGGAGTCGCCGAGACCAGGAAGTCGCCAGCGGAATTCTCAACCGAATTTTGTCGGCCCGCCTTCACAGGACAATTCTCAGCCTGCCAATCCGCAGGCACCATTAAACAGTGATCAACGGCGCGCGCTGCTGCAAGCCAGCATGGGACAGGGCAGTTCCAATCAGGATTCCACCGGACTGCCTCTGGATGCGGTGACTGGCGGACAACAACAGCTGAGTTCAGACCAGATCCAACAGTTAGCCGCGGCTTATGGTAAAGGCCAACTGGCCACAGGCGCCGGGCAACCGGACATCTCGAAATTGGCGGCAACCCTTGGGACCGGAAGCGCAAATGGTAGTCAATCGCAGCAACCTGCATCGCAAGAAGAAAGCTATTACCAGTCTGGGCAACTTCCGCAGCAGGCAAAACTCGAAACTAATTACCCGACACAAGAATTCCCGCGGCCACACTTGCGTGCCCGGCAGCAGGACCAGCCCCGGCTGTTGCACCAGGCGAATCCTTACGCGGACGTTCCATCGCTCTACGATCTTTACGCACAGTACTCGCAGCGGCCAACATCACTGAAGCGCTTTGGATTGGATATTTTCGAGAACGGTACCGGCAACTTCGACCAGCTTCCGATGGATTTACCGGCTGGGCCGGAGTACGTGCTCGGGCCCGGAGACGGCCTGAATGTTGATTTATGGGGCAGCGTTTCGCAAAGGCTGCACCGCGTGGTAGATCGCGAGGGCCGATTGAGCCTGCCTGAAATTGGTTCTATTCAAGTCGCCGGGCACAGCCTCGGAGATGTACAGCGCATGGTGCAAGCGGCGCTGCGCAGTCAGTTCCGTATGGTGGAAGCTGACGTATCGCTCGACCGGCTGCGGGCGGTTCGCGTGTACGTGGTTGGAGATGTGCAGCGGCCCGGCGCTTATGACGTGAGTTCTCTGTCCACTCCATTAAACGCGTTGTATCAAGCCGGGGGGCCCACTTCGCGTGGGTCCATGCGCGTGGTGAAGCATTATCGCGGCAATCAGCTGGTGGAAAGTGTGGATCTTTATGGCCTGCTGCTGCACGGCGTGCAATCGGAAATGCAACGCCTGGAATCCGGCGACACCCTTCTGGTGCCTCCGATCGGCCAGGAGGTCACGGTTGAGGGAATGGTGCGCCGCCCCGGAATCTATGAGCTTGCGGGAGAAAAAAGTCTGGCGGAAGTGCTGGAGCTTGCTGGCGGCGTTCTGGCTTCGGGAACATTGCGCCATGTGGATGTTGATCGAGTACAGGCGCATGAGAACCGCACGATGCTCCGCGTTGACCTTCCCGAAAACAACGACAAAACAAATGTCACTGAGGCCCTCGAGCAGTTCAGTGTCCAGGACGGCGACAAGATCAAAATTTCGCCTATTTTGCCGTTTTCAGAAAAGACGGTCTATCTTGACGGACACGTCTTCCGCCCAGGGAAATATGCTTTTCGTCAGGGCATGAAGGTTACGGACTTGCTGCATTCCTATAGCGACGTTCTCCCTGAGCCCTACAAGCAGCATGCCGAAATTATCCGCTTAAGTGGCCCCGACCTGCAGCCCGAAATCATCGCATTCAATTTGGGCGATGCACTACAGGGGAAAGATCAGGATCTGCTTCTGAAACCCTTCGACACAGTGCGCGTCTTTGGCCGCTTTGATTTCGAAGACCCGCCCATTGTTACGGTCACCGGCGAAGTGCGCGATCCGGGCGATCACGTCACCAATGGGGCCACATATCTGCGTGACGCTGTCTTCCTGGCTGGGAGCACAACGCCGGACGCCGAGCTTGACGACGTTCAGGTGTTTCGCAAGACCCATGACGGCAAACTCGAAGTGCTCAATGCCGACCTGAAAAGGGCGATCGCGGGAGATGAAAAGGAAAACATTCTGTTGCAGCCCCAGGACCGCGTATTTATCCACAAGAGCGTGCAGCGCCTGGACCCGCCGACCGTAGAAGTCCACGGCGAGGTGCCTCGCCCGGGTAAATATCCGCTGGGCCAGAGCATGACTGCGACCGAATTGGTGCGATTGGCGGGCGGATTGAAGCGTTCCGCCTACACACAACTTGCAGAGTTGACCCGCTACGATCTGCAGCAAGGGAACAAAGTCGAGAGCGAGCACATTCCGATCAAAATCGGCGAGGCGCTCAGCGGAGAGCCTGACACCGATATGCGGTTGCATGCGGGCGACGTGCTCACTATAAGACAGATGGCAGGCTGGAAAGATATCGGCGCCAGCGTAAAAGTTGACGGAGAAGTCGTTCATCCTGGAACTTACGGCGTTCAGGAAGGCGAGCGGTTAAGTGATGTATTGGCCCGGGCCGGCGGATTCCGCACCGATGCATACCCTTACGGCGCGATCTTCGAGCGAGTGGAAATTCGGGAACTCGAAGAGAAGAACCGGGCTCAACTTGTGAGTCAGGCAAAACAGGAAGGGGGAGGACTCGGAGCCGGAGTCGACGATCCGCTTTCGAAAGAAGCTTCTCTGGCGCAATGGCGCGATACTTTGCAGAAGTTGCAAACCACTCCCCCGGTCGGCCGCATGGTCATTCATATCAGCAGTGGCAAGTCATGGCTGCACAGCGCTGCCGACGTGCAGCTTCGCGCCGGCGATTCCGTATACATCCCCAAGAAGCCGAATTTTGTGATGGTCCAAGGCGCGGTTTACAACCAGACTGCAATCAGTTTTCGGCCGGGCAAGAGCGCAGAATGGTATTTGCATCAGGCTGGCGGCCCCACATCAGCGGCTGACAAGAAAAATGTTTTCATTGTGCGCGCGGATGGAACGGTTGCCGGTGGCCCCAAGGGTCTTTTCAATGGCGGAGCGTTGGAGGCCGCCATGCGCCCAGGCGACATGGTCGTGGTTCCGAGCAAAGCGTTCGGCGGCGGAATCAAATGGAAGGAGACGTTGCAGGTGGCACAACTCGTCTCCGCGGTCGGAATCGCCGTACAGGTGGCGCGCGGCTTCTAGCTAGTCGTGATGAGCCGCTTGTCGTCATGCGCGTTGTTGGTGGTGCTTGTTTGCGCTGGATTGTCCGCTCAGCAGCAGCGGGACGGGGATCGGCTTCCGGGTATCTTCCTGCACGAAGAGGCAAACCAGGGTGGTGCCTACGATTTGGCGCCGGGAGAAGACCCTCAGAACCGGCTTGTTTGGCCCTTTGTGCGCCATATTGGCGAGGACCAGCAACAGTTTTGGACACTTCCTCTGCGTGCTCGCAAAAAAGACTTGAAGTGGATTCTTCCGGCAGCGGCGGGAACAGCTGGATTGTTCGCAGCTGACAAGTGGATATCGAAGCAAATTCCGAACCGTCCCGACCAGATCAATCGCAGCTTGAAGATTTCCGACTACAGCTTGTATTCACTGATTGCGGCCGGGGGCGGCTCGTTTCTCGTTGGCGAAGTTTCCCATAACGATCACATGCGCGAAACCGGCTTGCTCGCGGGAGAAGCAGCAATCAATGCAAGCGGTGTCGCATATGTATTTAAGCTTGCGACTGAGCGGCAGCGGCCGTATTCGGGTGTCGGTGAGGAGGCCGGCGAAGGTGAATTCTTTACGCACCATCCGGCCAGTAGCAACTTGTCATTTCCTTCGGAGCACTCGAGCATTGCATGGGCAATTGCAAGCGTGGTGGCTCACGAGTATCCCGGGCCGCTGACCAAGTTTGCGGCTTATGGACTTGCGACCGGCGTGTCGCTCACACGCGTTACCGCCCATCAGCACTTCACATCTGATGTACTCATTGGTGCGGCCCTGGGGTGGTATTTCGGTCACGAAGTGTACCGCGCACACCACGACCCAGAACTCGGCGGCGCGGCCTGGGGAAATTTCTTCAGTGGCAGCGAAGATAAAGAGCCTGGGGAGAGAGATCCACGAAATATGAGTTCGCCATATGTTCCGCCGGATAGCTGGACGTATCCCATGTTCGACCGGCTTGCGGCACTTGGGTTTGTGAAGACGGCGTATTTTGGCATTCGTCCCTGGACCCGCATGGAATGTGCGCGCTTGCTGGAGGAAGCCGGCGAAGAGATGGAGTCCGAAGGGGGAAATGCCGGTGAAGGCACAAGAATTTATCAGGAGTTATCTCGCGAGTTTGAACCAGAGTTGTCGCGGTTGGAAGGTGCTGCAAACATCGGCTTGAGTGTTGATTCTGTCTATGCCCGCGCCACTCAAATCTCTGGCACGCCCTTGACCGACGGCTTCCATTTTGCCCAAACAATTGTGGACGACTACGGACATCCCTATAGCAGAGGATTCAACGGCATTTCAGGTTTCAGCGCGCACGCCAATGCAGGCCTGTTCTCGTTTGCGATCCAGGGGGAGTATCAGCATTCCCCCGCCGTCCCCACCTACAGCCCTGTGGTCCAAGCTGCGATTGCCAACGCGGACGCAACACTTCCCTTCCCGGGCGGAAGGAACCAAATCAATCGTTTCGATCTGCTGAATAGCACCGTAGCGCTACAATTTCACAATTTTCAAATTTCCGCGGGCAAGCAGAGCCAATGGTGGAGCGTAAGCCAAAGTGATCCGCTTCTGATGGGAGACAATGCCGAGCCGATTCTCGCGCTCAAGCTCGACAATGTTTCGCCGTACCACATTCCGATGCTTTCGCGGATTCTCGGCGAAGCGCGATCAGAATATTTTCTCGGCAGGCTAGACGGACACCATTTCGAATTTGATCTCGACCACCTGATCGGTCCCGCCAACATTCAACCGCAACCGTTTATCCAAGGCGTGAAACTGGGATTTAAGCCCACTCGGAACTTTGAATTTGGCTTTGGCTTTACCGCGTTGTTCGGCGGTCCTGGATTGCCATTCACCTTCCACAACTTCTTCCGTACGTTCTATTCGCACACTTCAAACATTGCCACCAACCCGGGCAAGCGTACGACCGGTTTTGATTTCAGCTACCGCGTTCCGGGCCTGAGAAAATGGTTGACCATTTATCAGGATTCACTCGCGGTCGACGAGTACACTCCGCTGTTCTCGAGCAGGCCGTCGCTTAACCTGGGCCTCTACATGCCGATGCTGCCGAAAATTCACAAACTGGACTTCCGCGCGGAAGTCATCGGCACTCCGCATACACACGAATTTCCGCCTGGGTTTGTGTATTGGGATTTCCGCCGTTACCGCGATGGTTATACGAATGACGGTAATCTTCTTGCCGGTTGGATGGGCCGTGCTGGACGTGGGGGGCAGAGCATCCTCACCTATTGGTTCGCACCACGTTCGACACTGCAGTTTGGATACCGGTATCAGAAGGTCGATCGCAATTTTCTGCAAGGCGGACATCTGGACGACTTTAGCGTTCAGCCAGAGATCATGCTGGGCCCGCAAGTCGCTCTTTCAGGACTCGTCCAGTACGAACACTGGTATTTCCCTTTGCTCTCGGCCGTCGGCCATTCGAATACGACGGCACAGTTACAATTAACGTTTTTCCCGCATTTGCAGCTGCGTAATTAACCACGACTTAAGTTCCACGTCGGCCACTCTGTCCGACTAGTTTTCACAGTTCTTTTACCAGGTTCGGGGCAACCCACGACCTGTTCTCCTCGTCCCTCTTGCGGTGAACTCCATTTCCCAGTGCCGGCCGTACTTTGAGCTGCTCTCGAAGACTATTCGATCTCTGCCCTTCGAACAGGTGGAACGAGCTTCGGAGATTCTGGTGCACGCGTATGAGCGGCAACGCACAATTTTTCTCTTTGGTAACGGAGGGAGCGCCGCCCTCGCCTCCCATTTTGCATGCGATCTTGGCAAAGGTACTGTAAATGGTTCAAAAAAACGGTTTCGCGTGATGGCGCTTACGGACAACGTGCCGCTAATGACAGCGTGGGCGAACGACTCAAACTACGAGGACATATTTGCCGAGCAACTGGCTAATTTCGCGCGGCCTGGCGATGTTGCTTTTGCCATAAGTGCCAGTGGCAACTCGCCTAACGTTCTCAAAGCTTTAGGGGTGGCAAAGCAGGCTCGCAGTATCACTGCTGGACTGACCGGATTTGCTGGAGGTCGAATGCTCGCGCTGTGCGACGCCTGCATCGTTGTGCCTTGCGACAACATGCAGATCATTGAGGACCTGCACTTGTGCATTGCACACTCATTATTTACCTGCATCCGGGCCAAAATCTGCAGCGGCGGGTTGGACGAGCCAAGGATCGGCCCCAGGCTGGTCAAGCGAACGGCAGTCAGATGAATACTCGCAAGTTGGAATTGTGGATTCTGATCGCAGATCTCGCCTGCATAGGTCTTGCGTTTTTAGGCGCCGATTTTCTGCGGTTCGGGCTCACCTGGACACCCGAGGAACGAATCTCTATTCGCGCACTGCTGCCATTTGTTCTTACTACATGCATTGTGTGGACGACCCTTTCGGCTTTCATGCCGATGGATGGCTTCCGTGGGGGCTGGAGGTTGTCGACGGTCTTCTCTCACATCTTTCTTGGCACCGCCTGCAACCTTGCAGTACTTGCGGCGGTGGGGTACTTCACGCGAAGTTATGTGTCTCGCCTGGCGCTGGGATACTTCATCGTGCTGCTGCCGGCTGCCTTCCTGGCGGTGCGCTGCGGCGCACGGCATCTGTTGCGCGCGAAACATACCGATGGCGATGTATGGCGCGTGGTAATTATCGGTAGCGGTCGCGTCGCGCAGGAAGTTGCAGCCAAGATCGAGCAGCATCCCGAAATGCTTTGCCGCGTAGTGGGCATGTTGTTTCCCAATCAGGATAGTGAAGAGTTGCTAGTTCCCGGCTTGTCTCGCAAGGAGGCTTCCCAGCTTTCGACTCTAGGTATATTCGACCTGTTGCGAGAATCCCGAATTAATGAAGTGATTGTTGCTCTGTCGCAAGCGCCCAGCCCAGAGATTCACACACTACTCAGCCGCATTCGCGATATGGGCATTGAAACCACTCTCGTGCCTCAGTCGTATGAGTTGTACGCTGCAACGCCGAGCCTCGTCACGCTGGACGGGTTGCCGCTGGTGCAGTTGCGCGAGCCCGGTTTGCGCCGCCGGTACGTCGTCCTGAAACGCATTTTGGATCTGACGATTGCCTTAGTGCTGCTGCTTCCCGCACTAGTCTTTTCTCTGCCGGCGGCGATGATTCTACTGGTTAAAAAACGGCAGGCCTTTCGTTGGGAAACCAGAGTCGGACAATACGGCACAAGCTTTCAGATCCTGCGCATGAACGTGGATCGCCCTGTCACAGGTAAGTCAAAGTTTGAGAGATCACTGGAGTATCTCAGCATCACGGAGTTGCCGCAGTTGTGGAACGTGGTCCGTGGTCAAATGAGCCTGGTCGGGCCACGTCCTGATCCTCTGGCACGTTCCAGTCAGTACTCCGCATGGCAACAGCGACGGCTTAGAGTGAAACCAGGCATGACTGGACTCGCTCAGGTACATGGCCTGCGTGATTCCAGTTCTCCAGAACAGAAGACGCGTTTCGACCTCCAGTACGCAGTAAACCCCTATTTGCTGTGCGATATTTCACTGCTCCTGCAAACAATTTGGACTTTGATACTGAGAGTCTTCTCCGCTCCCAAGCACGACCCGGTTGATATGGACCGGCAGAGTAACTTAGCAGTACGACCGGATGTGATGGCTGATGCTCATCGTGCGCAGTCCAGTGCGGATTAGTTTCGGCGGGGGCGGCACCGACCTGCCGACCTACTACCAGGAACATGGCGGGGCTGTCCTGAGCACCGCGATAAATAAGTACTTCTACACGACCCTGGGGCGGCGCTCCGATCGGTCCATTCAGATCATTTCGTCGGACTTCCGTATTTGCGAAAGCTGGCGCGATTTTGCGGCCCTGGAGATCAAGGACGGAGGCTTAGAAGTTCCGGTTGCGGTTCTAAAGGACCTTAAGCGCGAGGTAAACGTGGATCTGTTCCTCGCGTCGGAGATACCACCGGGCACCGGCCTGGGATCTTCGGCTAGCGTCTGCGTGAATGTCTTGAAGACCCTGACCAGCTACCTGCATATGCCGCTTTCGAAGCAAGACCTGGCGGAGCGCGCATTTCATATTGCCCGGAATGTTTTGCACCGGCATGTTGGAAAGCAGGACGAATACGCGGCCGCCTGCGGAGGCCTGAATTTCATGGAATTTCTGCCCGACGGCGGCGCCAGAGTGCAGGCCATCGATCCAGGGCACGCCGTCATGACCGAATTACAGAACAGCTTGCTGTTGTTCTTTACGGGAGCGGCGCATCACTCCTGGAACATTCTCGCCGAACAGGAAAAATCCACCGCCGAGCGCAATAGCAAATCCCTCGAGGCCCTGCACGAGATCAAAGAATTGGCGTACCGCATGCGCGATGCACTCAAGATCGGTGACCTTGCGAACTTCGCCGGCATGCTGCACGAATCCTGGATCGCAAAGAAGCGGATATCAAACCGCATTTCTAATTCTCGCATCGACAGCCTCTACGAGCTGGCTCGAGAGCGAGGCGCCTCCGGTGGCAAGATTACTGGCGCCGGAGGTGGCGGGTTTCTCCTCCTGTTCTGTGAACCTCCTTGTCAGGATCGGGTGCGCCAGGCCCTCGCCGCCGAGGGTCTGAAGGAAATGACGTTCAATTTCGATTTTCACGGCGCACAGGTCCTGGTAAATGATCCATTCATCGATAACGACGAACACAGCGCCTCACGCTGGACCTTTGTTCCGATCGCCACGGCAGTATGAAAGCATTCTTGCTGGCCGCGGGGCATGGCACGCGGCTACGGCCCCATACCGACCAAGTTCCCAAATGCCTGCTACCGATCCGCGGTGTGCCGATGCTGGAGATCTGGCTGGCATTGTGTCGCCAGAACGGCATCTCTGAAGTACTGGTGAACACTCATGCTCATTCGGCAGCCGTCGTCGAGTTTCTTAAGACATGGAGAAATGGCATCAAAGTTCACGTGGTTGATGAACCGGAACTATTCGGAAGCGCTGGCACGTTGCGCGCTAATCGGGAATGGGTCGAGTCGGAAGACAAGTTCTGGGTCTTCTACGCCGACGTTCTCACCTGCGCAGATCTCAGTGGCATGCTCGGGTTCCACTCATCCTGCAACGCCGCAACCATTGGGGTTTATTCGGTGCCCGATCCCGGACGCTGCGGCATCGTTGAATTGGATGAGAACGGCGTTGTGATTAGCTTCGAGGAAAAGCCCGCGGAGCCGCGCAGCAATCTGGCGTTTGCGGGCATCATGATTGGAAGTCAGCAACTTCTCGATGCCATCCCAGAGAAACCCGGAGCTGATATTGCTTTCGATGTCCTCCCGAATTTAAGCGGCAAAATGTGCGCCTATCGAATTACTGATTACCTCCTCGATATGGGGACCCGGGAGAATTACGAATATGCGCAAACCAGCTGGCCGGGACTTTCCCCTCTCCGCACAGTCTTGAGTGATCGCGAATGACAGATGAACTGAGAGGACCGATTCGGGCGGTTGTGTTCGACATGGACGGCGTCTTGATCGACAGCCATCCTGCGCACCGGGCTGCGTGGAAGAGCTTCTTGCAGGCCATGGGCCAGGACGTCTCCGAAGCCGAACTCGCTTACATTCTTGATGGGCACACACGCACCGACATTCTGCGTCACTATTTTGGCGATCTCCCTGATGAACAACTGCAGGAGTATGGAAGGCGTAAAGACGAAATTTTTCGCGGTATCGAACACCGCATTGAGCCCGTGCGCGGAGTGCTCGATTTTGTCGGAGACTTGAAGCAGCGCGGTATTGTTATGTCCGTGGCGACTTCAGCCAGCGAAATCCGCACCTTCTCGACTATCGAGCGATTGGGATTGGGTGGATGTTTCGAGGCGGTGATCACCGCCAGCGATGTTTCGGCCGGGAAACCTGATCCCATGGTTTATCGACTGGCTTGCGAACGGATGAGCCTTCCAGCTTGCGAAGCGCTGGCCTTCGACGATGCCACTGCCGGCATTGAGGCGGCCAGGACGGCAGGTATGCGATGCATCGGCCTTGCCGCCAATGGAGTGAGCTTGAAGTTAATCGAGGCCGGAGCTGAAAGGGTGATTGTGGACTTTGCAGGTCTTGGCTTGGATTCGGTCCTCCCCGCGCCTGAATGAGATCTTCGTATCGAATCAGAATCCCGGATAACAAATCCCGCAGTCAGAACATCCAACTTGAGAGTAGGTGGCAGGTGTCCCGGTCGTTAATAACGCACGAGTATGTCCGCTTTTACCGGTTCCTTCTGCCGGAACTATAATTCAAGGCTCGGGTTTGTAGATCGAGCAGTCACAAAAGCTGTAGAGGAGATTCGCGTGAGAAAGTTAACGCTCTCGTTTGCTTTTGTTCTTGCCCTCACCGTTGCATCCGGCCTGCAGGCTCAGGAATTCCATGGTGCGTTTGGCTTTGGCACGGTAAAAGCGCCGTCCGCCAGCGTCAATTCCAACGGGACGTTCCCCTCGCTCAGCGGTGGGCTTTATCCCAGCTTCAGTGGAATTTTTCTGTTCAAGCACCACATTGGGTTCGGCGGTGAAGTTGCTTGGCGTGCCAGGCAGGCATCCTACGGTGGATTTAACAGCAGTGCTTTCGTCTTTCAGCCGTATCGGCCCATTCTCTACGACTTTAATGCCGTGGTGGGAAAAACATTCCAGAAGAAAATCGGCGCGGATGCGATGGCCGGTATTGGTGGCGAAGATCTGCGTTTTTACACGCCGTTTTTTACCTGCGGCGCGTTCAGTGGCTGTACCAATTACCAGAGCAGCAACCATTTCGCATTCCATATTGGCGGCGACGTGCGCTACTACTTCTGGGGGCACGCATTTATCCGACCTGAAGCGCACTACTATATCGTGCACAACAACTTCGAGTTCAATAATGTGAACGTGTCGCGTTTTACCATTTCAATTGGGTATTCGTTTATGCCAGGTTTCTGAAACCGAATCCAAACAGTAAAAGGGGAGCCGCGAGCGGCTCCCCTTTTTTATGGTACTTTGCGTAGTTGATGCGCGACAATTCAGATCCCGGCCATAGCTCGCCTGCGAACTCCGCGCCCTCTGCAGTCGAAAGCTCTGCATTGGGAATCAGCTCAGATCGCCTAACAGAACCCATCCGGATGGATCCTGCCCGCTTCTGCCCCAATTGTTCTGCCGAACTGGTTGACCACCGCTGCAAGCTGAAATGCCCGCAATGCGGCTACTACCTCAGCTGCTCGGATTTCTACTGACCTCAGCGGTCGAGGGTGGCGTTCATGGTGATCTGCGCCCTCAGCACCTTCGAAACCGGACATCCCGCTTTCGCATCTTCTGCTGCCTTCTGAAATGCCGCCTCATCCCCGTTCGGAATCTTCGCGTGCACGTCGAGATGAATCGCCGTGATCGCCCAACCAGCGTCCTGCTTCTCCATCTTTAGATTGGCAGTAGTATTAATGCTTTCCGGCGTCAGCTTGGCGCCGCCGAGTTGCGCCGAAAGCGCCATTGAAAAGCACGCAGCGTGCGCGGCGGCAATCAACTCCTCAGGATTCGTTCCCGGCGCATCTTCAAAACGCGTTCGAAATGAGTACGGGGTATGAGAAAACACTCCACTCTGGACGCCAAATTCTCCGCTGCCATCTTTCAAACCACCACGCCAAACTGCGCTTGCCTTGCGTTCCATCGTTTTCTCCTTGGAATTTACGTTGGGTAAGAATCGTATTTTAGATGAATTGGGCGAGAGGTGTGCTCGCGCAACACACAATCACTCTTCACTTAACGAGCGCAGCAATTTTCTGATCTCACGGTTTAGCCGCGCCGCTTCTTGAGAAGAAGAGTCAATCAACTTTGCCCATCGCCGGGGGTCGTCATCCAGCTTGGATTGTCCTAACAAGTAGGCCGCTTGCAGGATGGCCTCAAGCGCATTGCTCAGGTCGTGTGCGAGGACGCGCATTTGCGCGATCTCAGCGGGCTTCTCATTTTTAGCTGTTAAGCTTTTTGCTGCGGCACTGGCGGTTCCTGAACTCGGCTTGCGCGACATTTATTTCCCCAAAAGAAGGCGCTCGGATGCTCAAGGCTTGTGGTTTGACACCCCGCGCACCACTTGTAGAATAGATGTCGTAGTCTCTTCCATCAAGGCGGCCTGTGCCGCCCCGCAGAGTCTCACTTGCCGGAGTGGCGGAATTGGCAGACGCGCATGGTTCAGGTCCATGTACCCGCAAGGGTGTGGGGGTTCGAGTCCCTTCTTCGGCACCAATCGTTCAGAATCACTAGCTTAGAAGCGAGCTACCGCTGAGAGCTACCGTTTTCCGGGATTTCTCCTGATTCCGAGTATCAGCCTTCAGGAGAAATCGCATGCAGCATCTGAAGGTCACAATTCACATCCGCATCCGCACAGCGGACGGACGCCAGCCATACTGCCATGTAGTCTGGGCAGATTCCAAACACAGAAAACTGAAGCCAGGTTGGGCCATCGTGAACGATCGGCCCGAGCACCACACCGAAGGTGTCTACCACCTGCGCTACGCAAAGGCAGGAAAGCGGGTGTGGGAGAGCGTTGGCAAAGACGCGGCAGACGCTCTTAGAGAACGCGCCACAGTCGAATGGGTTCTCAACAACCCCGAGAACGTGAACATGCTCCGGCCCGAGCTGCGGCAGCGGATGCCCGTCCTCACACCAGCCACACTCGTCAAGCCGAAGTTGTCCGATCTCAAGACGCGTTTCCTGGAGTTCAAGCGCACCACGGCCAAGAAGGACGGCACTCCGCTCGACGCAGAGACCATCACAGCCTACGAGCAGCAGGTGACGGAGTTCCTGTCTCTGTGTGAGCACCAGTACCCGGCGGAAGTGGACGCGGAAGACCTTCGCAGATACATGGCGGCTCTCCGAAAACGTGGGTTGTCGCATCGTTCTGTTTGCAACAACTACACCAGCATTGCGTGCTTTCTGAAGTTTTGCGGGATCGACCACAAGAATTTGCTGTCCTACCAAGAGCGGCCCGCGCCTGACGATGCGACACCGGAAGCCTACGAGGAATCCGAAGTCCGAGTGTTCTTTGCAGCGTTGACGCGAGAGCGCGACCGACTTGCCTTTGAGGTACTGCTAAAAGTCGGTTTGCGGGAACGCGAGATGAGTACTCTCGAATGGACAGACCTATTTCTCGGCGGGACGCCCACCGTCACAATCCAGGCGCGTAAACCACACCTGAAGTTTCGCACCAAGACGGGCAAGGGTCGCACCATCCCGTTGGAAAAGAACCTTGCTCTCAAACTCGCAGCGTGGCGTGTAAAGAATCCCACTACCCGGCTGGTCTTCGGTACATGCACAGATAAAGAGGACAGCCACTACTACCGCACTTGCGTGGAGATCGCGGAAAGGGCGGGCATGGATCGGAAGAAATTCTGGCTGCACAAATGGCGAGACACGTTCGGCACGTGGACGTGTCGTGCGAACAAAGTTGACTTGCGAACCCTCCAGCATTGGATGGGTCATAGCAGCATCACGATGACCGAACGCTATCTTGCACCCGGCCAAGGCGCATACGCACAGACCGGCATCAATGCGACTTTCAATATCAACTTGGGCGAGGAGATCGCGGTGGGGGCGGCGGTGCAATAAAACCAAGGGGGCGGCGAGTAAGCGCAAGCAAAGATGAACGCGGCGTTTGGCACGGTCGCAACCGTCGCCGCTACGGCATAACGGTATAAAGAAGACCCGGAGGGACGGCACACTCCGGGTCTTCGTGTCTCTAGGCCAGCATATTAAGTGTAATAGTTTGAACTCGAACTTGCGGACAGCCTTGGGCAAGGCTCCATGCATCGGACACGGGCGATATTCTGCCCCTAGCTCGCAAGTACCCTCGTTTTACCTGACCCGATGGGGGGTTTTGAGCGTTATGGCGATATTACGCCAGTTGACAACGAAGGCATTAACCCTCTGTTGGGACAACGATGTGACCAAAAGTGCCGAGGTGCGTCTAAGTTGACAGGCCGCCTTTCGCAGGCATATATGTTTATAACATATATGACAAAAGCAATGGACGTGACATCATCGGTCTTCGACCGGGAACTCAAGAAGGGGAGCGCGGAATTGTTAATCCTGTCGCTGCTCGAGGTGCGGGCACGGCACGGGTACGAGATCAGCCAATTGATCGAGCAGCGCTCGGAAGGGACACTAAAGTTCAACGTGGCGTCGTTCTATCCACTGCTGTACCGGCTGGAGAAGCGCGGGTGGATCGAGGGCCGGTGGGTCGAGAAGGCAGGGCAGCGGAGGCGGCGGTATTACAGGCTCACGGCCTCGGGAAAAAAGATGCTCAAGGAGCAGCGGCGGACCTGGGCGGAGTTTGTCGAAGCGATGAGGAGGATCACGGGAGTGGGGCAGAGGGCGTAGCGCTCAGGGCGTCCCGCTCACCCTTTCCAAAACCAGTCGGTGTGGGGCACTCGGGCGGGCGGGGAGGAAGTCATGGTCGATTTCCAGCAGATGGTGCGCGAGAGGCTCAAGGATATCGGTTTGTCGCCGGTGCGCGAGGCGGAGATCGTGGATGAAGTAGCGCAGCACCTGCGTGATCGCTACGAATCGCACTTGTCGAACGGTGTAAGCGCGCAAGAAGCGGAGCGACAGATCGCGGCCGAGCTGTATGAGCGCGACCTTGCGCGTGAGCTGCTCGATATCGAGAAGCGCTGGAGCGAGCCGGTAACTCTGGGCGCGGACGAGCGCGGCAGTTTCTGGTCGGGGTTGTGGCAGGACGTGCGCTACGGCGCTCGTGTGCTGCGCCTGAACAAGGCATTCACGGCGGTGTGTGTGCTGTCTCTGACGTTGGGCGTCGGAGCGAATACGGCGATCTTCCAGCTGATCGACGCGGTGCGGATGCAGACGTTGCCCTTGAAGAACCCGCAAGAGTTGGCGGTGATCCGCCCAAACGTGGACGCGCGGGCGGGGCGGATACACGGATACATGCCGTCAGTGACAAACCGGATGTGGGAGCAGATCCGAAAGAGGCAACAGGGATTCACGGGAGTGTTCGCATTCGGCTACGAGGACTTCAACCTGGCGACAGGCGGGCAAGTACGGTACGCGCAAGGAATGTGGGTGAGCGGAGAGTTCTTCGACGTACTGGGGATCCAACCGATCCTGGGACACGTGTTTCATGCCGCCGACGATCACGCCGGATGCGGAACGCCAGGCGCGGTCTTGAACTATCGGTTTTGGCAGCGCGAGTTCGGCAGCGATACGAACGTTGTCGGTAAAACCGTCAGGCTTGAGGGTCATGCATTCCCCGTTCTCGGGGTGACGCCCGCCAGTTTTAATGGAATCACGGTCGGACACCAATTCGATGTAGCGGTGCCCGTGTGTTCCGAGCCGGTGTTCAACCCGGAACAGCCCCTTTACACGTTGCCGCAAGGGTGGTGGCTGGTGGCTATGGGCCGGCTTAAGCCAGGATGGACGTCGGAGAAAGCCAGCGCGCAACTGGGGTCCATATCGGCCGGCATCATGGAAGAATACGCTGCCGCCAGCGTACCCGGAGGACCTCCGGAAAAAATACCTGAGCCAGAAGCTGTACGCTTACCCGGGGGCGTCGGGGTGTCGCAACTGCGAGGCCGTACCAGTTTCCCTGTGGCTGCTGCTGGAAATCGCCGGGCTGGTGCTGGTGATCGCGTCGCGAGAACCTGGCCAACTTGATGCTGGCGCGGGCGAGCGCCCGGGAGAAAGAAATTGCCGTGCGCATGGCGTTGGAGCGGCACGCGGGCGCGTAGTGCGGCAACTGCTAACCGAAAACCTGCTATCGCGTTGGCGGGGCCTGCTGGGAGTCGCATTGGCGTTCGCATGAGCGCAGCGCTGGTCCGTTATCTAACCACGAAGCCGGGACGGTCTTCCTTGAATTGGCGATGGACTCGGCGAATACTCGGCTTCACGGCGGGATTAGCGGTGCTGACGTGCGTGCTGTTCGGGCTGGCGCCAGCGTTGAAGGCGACGCATGCAGCGCCGGCACGGATCATTAGCCTTGCGGGCCGCGGGCTGACCGCGACAAGAGAACGATTCAGCCTGCGACGTCGGGCTGGTGGTCACACAAGTCTCGCTGTCGCTAGTGTTGGTGGTGGGCGCGTTGCTGTTCGCGCGCAGCTTGCGCAACATCCTGACTCTCGATGCGGGTTTTCAGCGCGACGGCATGGTGGAAGTGGACATCGAGTTCGAGCGCCTCAATCTCCCGCCGGCGCGCCGAGTCCCATTTCGCGAATCGTTGCTGGAGCGGGTACGAGCACTGCCAGGAGTCATAGCGGCGGCGGATACATCGGTGGTGCCGATCAGCGGCTACGGCTGGAGCAGCAACGTGGTGGTGGGCGGACAACAAGTCGACATCGTAGTCCAGATGTCGAACATCAGCCCCGGATACTTTCGCACGATGGAAACTCCGCTAGTGATAGGCGCGCGACTTTGATGAGCGCGACAATCAGCAATCACCCAAAGTAGCGATCGTGAACCAGCAGTTCGCGAAAAAATTCTTCGGCGGTGACGCGTTGGGCAAAACGTTCCAGATCGCGGCCGACCGGGGTGAGAAGCGGTACGATTTCCAGGTCGTGGGCGTCGTCCGGAATACGAAGTACTACGACCTACGCGAAAATTTCGAGCCGCTCGCGTTCTATCCGGAAGCGCAGGACGATCAAGCCGGATACATGGACGCAGATGATGGTGCGTTCAGACCTGGAGCTGGCCTCGGTGATCAATGGAGTGAAGGCTGCGATCGCACAGGTGGACAGCGGCGTCTCTGTCGATTTCCATCCGTACGATCGGCAGATCAAAGACGGGCTTTTGCGCGAACGCCTGCTGGCGATGCTGTCCAGTTTCTTTGGGATCCTGGCGGCGGTGCTGGCGACGATCGGGCTGTACGGGGTGATCGCGTATATTGTGGCCCGGCGGACGAACGAGATCGGGATCCGGATGGCGCTGGGAGCATCGCCGCGACAGGTCCTCGTAATGGTGGTGGGCGAGGCGGGGAGCTTGCTCGTCGTCGGCGTCATGATCGGCGCCGTGCTGGCGGTGGCGGCGGGAAAATCGGCGTCGACATTGTTGTATGGATTGAAGCCGTACGATCCTTTGACGTCGGTGTTGGCGGCAGCCGGATTGGGGGCAGTGGCCATCGCGGCGAGCTTGCTGCCGGCGAGGCGAGCGGCGAAGCTGGAGCCGATGGTGGCGCTGCGGACGAGTGAGGAGTACCAACTACCAGTGCCGAGTAGCGAGCGATTTCATTGCCTTTTCCAGCAGCCGCTCCCCAACTGAACTTCCCTTCAGGTCCTACAACCCCGTAAGGTCAACTGTTGCAATCAGGCGATACCACAATTTTGCGCTTTTCATTCGCCTGAAGTGGGCATTTTGAAGTGATATCGCGATTTTGCAACAGTTATGTGTAGTAGAAGAAGCCACGCCCCTTCGACCAGTCAATCGCAAAGAGCCAATGAGCGGTTGTAACAGATGTGGCTGACCTTTCCACGAAGTACAGATCGAACCCCGACTTGTGAATCTTCTCAACGTCCAGATTGCCCGACAATGACAGACGGCCACCATGACACACCCGGACTAGGCACATGCCTGACTGACGGTGGCAGCACGTCTACATGCTTCAGATTTGCGAGCAGGTTTTGCGAGTCCGCCGGAACGAACTCAAAAGCACACCATTCTCGTGAAGGGGAAAGATCGTGAACTTCGTGGATGGACCGTGAACTACGAGGCAGGAACTCGTCTGGTATCCAGCCGCGAGTGATTGCGCCGTCTTTAGCTGCATCCGCCAGCGATGGGTAGAACGATTCATAACGGTCGCTAAGGCTCGCACTGAGCCGTGCAACTACAACCCAAGCCGCGATGAGGAAAAGTACGACGCCCACTGCGATTGCAAGCGGTTTGCCGGGGCGTCCAAAGCGTCCGAATCCGGGCATGCAGTCATGCTAGGACACTGCAAGCGGAGGGACAAGATTACTGTCGTTAAGGCGATCGCCCTCATTGAGGGGTTTTGAGTGCTATCGCGATTTAACGCCAACTATTCTTTCGGTATCCACTCCAGTACACACTGATTTGGCTGTGATTGACCGTACGAGACAATGCGACCTAACATTACACCCAAAGCTCTACGAAGGAGGGATGCTTGTTCCGCCTACGGAAACCATCTGAACAGGATGTTCGGGGTTTCAATTCACAGCAGCAGCATTCAGCCTTCTCATACCCTGAGGTCGGTGCTTCGGCTAATGACGTACCGAATCCATACAACCTAGACCGCAATCGTGTACTTCTAGGTCGAGGCGAGACTACTTGGCATCGAGCAAGGCAGGCGATCCGTGGATGGCAGATATTCAATATGCCGTCGTTGCGTCTTTACTGGCCGACCACCCCCATCGAGGTCGGTGCGATGTTGCGATTTCGGTGGAGCACTTCGGATTCCATTCATTGAATGCTGCTCGGATCGTTTATGTGGTCGACGATGACGGCCCTATCTGTCGATACGGTTTTGCGTACGGCACGTTAACGGAACATGCCGAGCGTGGAGAAGAACGATTTACAGTCGAGTGGAATCGATCCGAAGGTAGCGTGTGGTACGCGATCCTCGCATTTTCGAGGCCGCAGAAGGCGCTTGCTAAGCTGGGATACCCTATGTCGCGGACGCTTCAGAGAAGATTTGCGGAAGCGTCTAAGGCGGCGATGGTTGCGGCAACGAGTTGTAAATAGCTTTCAGGACTCATCTATTGTGCGACGTACAAAAGGATGACCATCCCGCCTGCACTCGCAATCACGTCTTCGGCAACCGCCACGGCGAGGTCTGGCACATGAGCTTTCGGAGACCAGTAAACGGCGGCTGTGATAACCGACAAAGGCCCCGACGAGCGCACCTATCGGGGCAAGCAGCACTGAAAAAGAGAGGCTTATACCCGCACTTGTGGCAAGTCCCAGACCACACGCCCCTCCGAGAAAAATACGTGCGATCAGGCCGAGAGGTGCCGTACGCGCTGGCGTGTTCGGCAGCTTGTCTGCGATCAGTTCGACGACTGCCAGCAACGTGAAGACTATCAACGTTGACCGATGGTTGATGAAAGCGAGCCTCGTTCCGGCGAAATGTAACCAACCAAGATGCGCGGCCGACCTTACCAGTGCGGGAGGTGTCAGCGACCGTAGACCATCTACGCAGCCAAGAAGAAACGTTAGCAAGAAGGCCATTATCGTTGCCGGGTGGAACCTTCATTATGATAACTGTCGCAATGATAACTGTCGCAATCAGGTGATTATCACGTTTTGACCGCTGATCAATGAGCGTTATCGGGATTTTTCGCTAGTCAGACTTGGGCAAAGAAGCAACATCACTTTGGAAAGGTCGTGCGCTCTTTCGTCTGGAGGACTTTGACCAAGGCGAGCGTTCCCGAGTTCATTTTGAAGAGGACAGCATCAAAGTGCTCCTGCTTCCCCGAGGCGTCCTCTAAAGACACGTCACCCCAAGCCTCGATGGTCTTTTGTCTCTTGCGATAGGTGACATGGGATGCCCGTAAACGAGAGGCGCTGTACTCGACCAAAACTGGAAATCCTATATACCAGTGAGTGCCCGTAACACCCCACCGATACTCATTGAAGTGGATTGTCAGTTTGAACCGTTGACCATGGTTCTCGCTAACCGAGAAAGACTGCGTGCCGCAACCGTGGCACGGCGGTTCGGGTGATTGCGCCAGTAGGCTACAACCAAGCAACAACAATATCGGGAGGCGTGAGAGCAATGATGATCCGTCGTATCCACGCGAAGTCGCTTTATCTTATCAGGCAGTCTGTATCCAATCGCCAGCACAAGGGCGGCTGCTTCAATTGACGTAACCAGGCGTGGCTGTTGAAAAACTCGTGTGATGTCCCAAACGGGCAAATTTTGGGGGATAGAAAATGTCTCGCGATTCGAGAAGATCGCTTACAAGGCATCGTGACGCAATTTTATTTTCGCGAATTTCGTAAGAAAGAGTTTTTCAACAGCCACAGGCGATTACACTCACGATATGGCCAACTGCGTCGGGCTGCTAGAACTCAAGTCAACTGTGCACTTCCCAGTGCGATCCAATTGCCCGCGAATATCGTGGTATTCCTTGCCGCAAAACCCATAGTGTGAGCAAATCTGACTCTCAAACCACTTCTCGGGGATGGAATCGGATACCAATTCGCCGTTGTGAGACACGGCATACGTTCCGTCCGCCTTCCTGAGAAATTCCCAGATGTTGCGCTTCATCGAAGCCTCTTGTGCTCTCCAACGTCTGAAAACTCAGCATACCTCAGCATATTGGCGCAAGGCTACGCGTAGATGTTGCTAACAGGCGATTACACAAGCATGCGCTTTCTCTTCGCCTTGTTCGGGGTCAATGAGTGTAATCGCGATGTTACGCCAACTAGGGCCCTTCCACGCTCGTCAACGGTTCTTTTCATTGGTTGACAGTCCTGTTGGACGGTGATATTTTCTGACGCCAAATGGCCGCTGCTTTACCCTTCATACCTTCCGTTCTCATACAAACGGCACATTCCAAAACCTGACGCTTCTGTGAAAAAGGAGGAAATTAACATGAAAAGAGTGGTTCTACTGTTGGCAGCAAGTGCGGTGGCAGTCTCGTATGCCCATGCCGCGGACAACCTCGCGCTGGTTGCACCTGAGCATTGCAAACTTTTGAAGGAGGATGTCAAGATTCGTGTGATTCACTGCATCCTCAAGAAAGGCGACAAAGTCGGGCTGCACTCGCATCCTCCGTTCGTTGTGTACTTTATCAAGGGAGGGAAATCGAGGTATACGTTGCCGGACGGCACTACACGAGATGTGGAAACGAAGGACGATGAAGTGTAGATCCTTCCAGCAGTCACCCACTCCGGGGGAACAATTGAGCGACGTAGACGAAATTCTCGTGGAATTAAAACAATAAAGAGAAGACTCGAACCCTGAAATCTTAGCTATTGACGCAAAAGGGCATTTACCCGCAGAACCCCCTCCCACACAGGGGTCAGGGCGGCCTCTGCTCGGAATGTCAGCCTTTTCGGTGGAAGTTTTCGCGGTGCGCGACCGCCTGAGGGCAAAAATGATGCGCGGCCCATTGCGCTTAACGATGTGCTGCAATACTTGGGAAAGCTTGCCTTCCGCGCACCAACGCCTGCTTACAAACATTCTGCTGCACAGTTCCTGAAACTGCGTGGCCGGATCGCCACTGATCGTCCACATCCGCAAAATCCGCGACGCCCCGAAAGCGACGTGTAACTGTTGCGGGACATCTCCGAGCGGCTAGATCGAACTCTTGCTGCTCTGACAGTCTGAACCCAGACAATAGCTGGCGAAACCAGGCGATTTGACTCGTTGACTGAGTTGTTGGGGGACAGAAGATAACCGGGATGTCTTAAGAGTTAGACGACGCCGACCTCGTCGTTCCGATCCGCGGCCGGATTTTCACCAGCATTTGATCCCGGCACGACAAGATTCTACCTTAGGGTTTTTAAAGCCACAATTGGGGCGGCGAACGACCGCCCCATAACCTTCAGTAACTATCCCCCGGCGCGGCGAACCTCTATAAGAAGGATGCGGTTCCGTCTCCTCAACCAGAGAGCACAGCGGAGCCAGAGTCCGAAGAGTCTGGCGGTCCCCAACCGATAACCTGAGAGCCTTTTGGTGAGTAGGGTCCGGGCACTTTTCATTGGAGGAGTGATGGCGGAAGACACACCACTCTATTGCGAGTTCAACGGGGACGCGGGACCGGACATGTGCGAATAGCGATGGTGGACTCACCATAGTTCTCGCACAAGACCAAGACGATCTCAGCCCGGGACAGCTACAGGCCGAAGTACATCTTCACAAAGTGGAGCTGCGAAATAAACTGAAAGATGAGATATGGCAGCTCTGGTCTCGCAATAGAGAGGATGCCTACCACATCGGCGAGAAGCTCGCTCTGCTACAGGAGCTACACGGCAAGCCGGGGACTGGCACCTTCTTGCAAGACGTGGACGAGCTGAACATACCCCACACCACAGCGTACCGAAAGATTGGCGTCTACAAGCGCATCGAAACCCGCTGGAAAGCCGGGTACGACACCAGCTATTTTCCGGTTCGCCTTCGTCCTTACCGCAACGGTAAAGACGACAACTCCTTCCCGGTAGAGGACTTAGACGAAACAGATTTAGCGGCGCGGCAAACAGCAGCCGACCGCAAACAAGCCGAGATAGACGAAATCATCAAGGCTGAAGCCGAGAAGGTTGCGCAGGCTAAAGCTGCACAACGTCTTCAGGTTCCTCGGTTGAGCATAAGCCTTCGCCTACCGATTACCAAGCGCGACAAGTTCAAAAAGAAGTGGGCCAAGATGGATGAAAAGATGCGCTCGGAAATCGTGTATGAGGCGGTGATGGTTGCGCGTCCAGATTGATGGTAAAGATTTACTGACAGCAAAGCATCCAGCTCGAAAGCCAGGTTACCGCTTGCGCTGTGCTGATCGTGAGCTTCTGGACATCAAGGTGCTCCGGCCTGTGCACGAGGACTATGTAGAAATCTACAGACCGGGCGGGTTTCTGCTGGCTGTCCTAATCAAGCAGTGCCTTGACGTTGATCTCTGCGAAAACACCTACAAGCTACTCCGCACGGTGGATGGCGATCCTTCTAATCGCCCCGGTATCATTGGCGAGGGTGCTCGCCAGACGCAGATACGCAACGACGGTTCACTCTCGCAACGCAGCGGGATGGTACCCGAAGCCGTTCTCGATGCTTACGGCGGGAAGGCCGACATGCTCGGGCATTATTACTACCGGGTGCCAGCGAAGTGCGGGCCAACGGTCTGGACTCTACGGAAGCCAGACCTCTACGGACAAGTGTTGGGCTTCGTGAAAGAGATCAACGATGTCTACAAAACACATCTTCCTGAAGAACACGCCCACCAGATGGAGTATGTGGATAAAGTCGAGAAGGACTTCAAGATCGCGAACACCGCGTTCACAACCCTGTATGTGTTGAAGAACTCTCCCACCGCGACGCATGTGGACACCTTTGATTATCCTGAGGCTTTCGGCGTAATGGCGACGCTGGGGAATTTCGAAGGTGGTGCGATATGCTTTCCGCGTTACCGCATCGCGATAGATTATCGTCCGGGCGATGTCCTGTTAGCAGACGTGCACCAGCTGCACTGCAATTTCCCGGTGACAGACGGTGAACGAGTATCCTGTGTGCTGTTTGTCCGCAAAGACATTCACAAGTGCCCGGTGTAGAAATCTGGAGTGGTGCAAGAAATAGCTGATCCCCCGGCGCGGATCAGTAGTTTGGAGCATGACCATTCCCGAGAAGATCGCAGCCCGTGATGCCCACATCAACAAACACTTTCCCAACTTCGCCCAGGAGAGCAAGTGGACTCAGAAAGAAATCCTGCACGAAGCAAGGCTGTGTCGGAAATCCTAAGGAATTGTCGGAGCGCGGTATCGATAAGTGTCGGCTGCGCGGCTGACACTTCTGCGGACTTGGGGGTTGGTGCCTCAAAAACCGCCCCTGACCGCATTGCCTTTTGAGGAGGCACAATGATCGACAAATCCGAAGACCCGCAAGTCCTGACTAGCAAGAGCTTTCGCGACAACCATATCGCCCTCGTCTGCTTGGACCCCGACGCGCCCGAAGGCACGTTCCGCCCAATGCTCAAAATTATGACCAAGGAAGAATACGCCGTGTATCGGGCGCAGGAGATAGCGCGGGAAGAAATCTGGGACGAGGAATTGCCGTGAGTCTCAAAGACATAGCACGCCCGCTGATTGAACGCGGTATCCGCGTCGTCCCCGCAAAGCCGGGAGAGCGTGCCTCCACCTTACCTGGCTGGCCTACCCTGGCAACAACCGACCCCACAATAATAGAGGAGTGGGATAAGCAGTATCCGGACTGGAATCTGGTCTGCGTCGCGAACTTTGACGACGTTTGTATCGTTGACATTGACAACTTAAAAGCGGCATACAAAATGGGTATGCCCGAGGTACCCGACACCTTCACAGTGAAGTCTCCCACAGGTCACCACGCTTACTTCAAGCACACCGCGGCGTCCCGCGCGATGAGGAGTCGGGTTGTGAAGAATGGCATGGGCACCGTCGCGGAGTTTAAGGACCACAACAAGTCCTGCTGCGCGCCCGGTTGTACGCGGGCCGACGGCGGCGTCTACAAGGTTGAGGACGCCAGTCTCCTTATAGATATTCCGCAACGCTACCTGGAGTGGTTTCAGGTACAGGACGCCAGGGAGAAGCCGAAGGAACTCAAGCCAGTCCACGACGACTTTGACTTTGACGAGCTTATGGACTTCTACGGCATAGAGGTTCTCGGCAGCGGGCCCTGGTACTACCCAAGTTTCTGCCCAATCAAGGACGACATACACACCAACGACGGCAAGCCCGACCTGCATGCGTGCTCGTTCTACTTTGACGGGGACTATCTCGGGTGGAAGAGCCTCGCGCAAAGCTGCGAAGGCGCGTCAATGTCTATCGGCGCGGTTATCAAGTTCCTCAATCAGCAGAAGGGCGAACCGTATCTCGGTCCAATTTGGACCGACCGTGAAGAGTACGAGGAAGTGGACGAGTCGCAGTTTGCTCCAGATTTAGACGACCCGGTGCCTGCTCCAAAACCCAGGGAGAAGTGTTACACCCCAGGCTGTAAATGCGGGCTTGAGCACGTGTACCCTCAGAGCAACGTTAGCGCGGTGGGGCGGGCCGCAATGGAAGAAGCATTGGCACTGGAAGCGGACGGAGGAACAGTAGCGGTTGAGGCGGTTGCCGCGCATGCGCTCTCCGCGGACGATTTCATGAAGGCTTTCACTCCCGCTGCGACGAGGCAACGGTTTGTAGAGAGCGGTCTCACCGATATACCCGACGGCGCATTGTACGGTTGGCTAGGTGACGTGGCGCGAAAGCTAGACTTGCCGTTGAGCATAGCGTATCCCGCTGTATTGACAGCATACTCCGCCGTGCTTCACGAAGACGAGATTCTGGGCGTTCAGTGCAACCTCTACACTGCGTTGATGATGGGTGTAGGCGGCGGTAAGAATATTGCTTTGACACGAAGTGCCGGTGCGCTCAACCTACGATACGAGCTGGACTATATGGACGCCACGATTGGCGGCGCGGGCGGTTTGTTTATGGCGTTGGGCGACAAGAGTGAAGGCAAGGGTAAGAACAAGGTAGAGATTCCCGGCCCGCGCAGAATGCTTATCAATCCTGCGGAGTTCGCTGCCACACTGGCGAATATGAAGCTGGAGAACTCTACCCTGGCAACACACCTCTGTAACCTGTGGGACAAGCGGCAAATCTCTTTGCCCGTGCGCGAGGGCAAGCGGGAAATTAACTGCCGGCTCACGATCCTGGGCGCATTGCCTGTAGACGCTGAAGCTCCGGAGACATTCACGCGCTACTTCGGCGAGGAGACGGGCGCGGGACTGTACAGTCGGTTCTTGTTCGGCTTTACCAAGGAGAAGATTGACCACCGCTGGGCAGAGCGTTGGAAGTGGGAGCCGCCAGTTGCCGCGGATTACACCGACGACCTGGTTCCCATTGCGCCGCCTACGGGTTGGTCCAACGATGCCGAAGATTTCTACAGCGACATGGAGCTGTACGGCGACGTAGACGGACGCGGAATGTTCAACCTGAAGCGCATTGCTCTTCTGCTGAGCACAGCGAACCGCGACAAATTGGTAACGCTGGACGCGGTCAGGTCGGCGGAGTTGTTTATGCTCTGGCAGTCGCAGTTGAAGCGGCACTTCAAGCACGGTGAAGCGCGGCAGTTGCGGTCGGGCGACTTGTCCACGATTATCCTGGACACGTTGCGGCGCATAGACGCAGAGGGAACGTACGAACGGTCTCCCGTGATTGACGGGCGGCTGTGTATTTCCGTGCCGCGTGTCATACACAAGAACAAGTGGGAGAAGTACGGTGCTGACGTCGTTATGCGGATCATTGACGCCCTGGTGAAAGCCGGACAGATAACCTTCGGCAGGAAGTACGTGGCTGGTCGCCCCGCTGTGGGCGCCAAAAGCAAATATGCCGACGGTGTAATCGTGGATGGCGCTGCCGTTCCTGGAACAGAGCAAGAAGGACGGCAGGCGGTACCGTCTAAGCACCACGTGGTTGTGGTGAGGTTTTAATGGCGGGCGGAAATGCGGGCGTAACCAAATGGGGGCGCGTGATTTTGGGGTTGGTGTGGAGGTTGATTGTGAAGTCTCTCTGTCCGCGGGCGCTGATGAGTATAAGTAATATAGAAGTTAATAAGGGTCAACGGTTTAGCAAAATGGGGGCGCTAACCCGGATTGACATCGCGCCCGGATTTGTTGACTGTGTCTTTTCTTTCCCCCGTGTATATATAGAGCCCGCCCTGGTTTCGGAGGCTTATGGACCAGCGATTTGACGTGTTGGAATCCGATGTCTCCTGCTCGGAATGTGGCCGAGAAACTCGTGTGGTGTTTGACGGGAAGGGAATATGTGGACACTGCGCGGGCGTGTGGAATCACGCTCAGCGAGCAGCGTTTCGCAAGGCTATGCTGACCCCGTATGTACAGTACAAGCGCAGCCCGAACGCGAAGAGTTCCGAAGACCGATACAAGGCCGCGCCGAAGTCAGAGGTAGAGACGGAAGAGGACGGAGCCGCCAAGCCAAAACCTTTCGGTTCTTAACGCAGCCTGCCCAACAGGTAGCCTTGAGAGAATGCCAAGCAACAGTCCAGCCGCGAACAGCAGGCCAATCGAGAGATGCGGCTCGTTGATTGCTGCGATTCGCATTTTCGTGTCATATTTTTCATAAAGCGGACTCTGCACTACAACCCGGCCACATAAGCAGGAACCTCCAGGTCCTTCTCGAACAGCCTGTACGCGAGAAGCCGATGTACACCGTCCACGTGCTTGAGAATGTCGTTCATTGATTCCAGAGCTATGTGCATCCGCGAAAAGTCGCGATCCTTTTGTGCGCTGATCCTTCCCCAACACTCCGGCATTTGGTCCTTCGGTAGCTGCTTCAATCTCTGAACAGCAGCGAATACGGATAACCCCGACGGTGGGATCACTTCGATGGGATGGTTGTGCGATGGAAGTATTACGTTCGCAATATCTGTCGCAGAAAGAAGCACCAGACTCCACCGACCTTGCCAACGTGTGTTGGCCGCGTGAAGGTACTCCAGACCGATTGCGTAGCCCGGCCAACCACGGTGCTCTAGTTCATAGTCCCGCAGGATCTCCTCCTCCAACGAGACGGTGGCCTTCACAATCCGCATGGTCAATCATAAACTGCATCCGGCATGTACACACTCTACGCTGTCCAATCCAGCACAGTATTAACCAAACAACTTGATTACAGCTTCGGCTGTCGAGGCACCGGCTAGAGAGCGGTGAGAGTCCGGTCCACGGTTGGTACCTCGTTCCGCTTTAAGAGGCACCCAGGTTCGACAACGGTAACCAGTCCGCTGCAATGCTTGGGTGCTTCCCGCTTCGCATCAACAGGAGTGATATGAGTACAGAAATAATAGGAGTCGGCAAACCAGTCTGCCCTACTTGCGGTACTAAGAACACCAACGGCTATTGCGGCATTGAGTACGGCGATGAGGTGTCCTTCGAGCCCATGGAATGCGACGACTGCGGGACGACGTTTCACTGCCTCTGGACTCGTGCGGGCATTGAGAACGTCCAGCCTAAGACAGCCCGAGCCGAAGCAGTAACGCCAACGTGCAGCGGAGGACGGGTATGAAAGTGTGGGTTCTGCATGACGACGACCAAGACGGCAACATCTACGGCATCCACGGGGTCACCAGCGATCCCGCCGTCGCCAAGTTGTGGGAGACCGAGTACGATTGCTACAAGGCGGACGCCTTCGAGATTGATGACACGCGGCGCATCGCTGACATTTTTCAAATAAACGCCGAGGCTCTGCCCCAGCAGTGAAGCAGAGATAGGTTGATTGATAAAACTCTAATCACAGCGAAGAAATAACCCACCCCGTGTGGGTCAATATCTTTAGAGCTAAAAGTTCTGCAGGCCGCTGAGCCTCAAAAATGCGCGTGGAGCCTAAATAAATGTTTTTTGAATACTCATAACAATGGGTCGCAATCCCCTACCATACGAGCAACAGGACGCCAAAGGGTATTTCCAAGAGCACCCAAGTCGCGAGCGCAAGCCTGTGATTGTCTCTCGTCCGCTCGGTCCCCCGCCAAAAGAAATTGACGATGTGTTCAAGAAAATGTGGAAGACAATCGCCAAGCAACTCCCTGTCGGAGTCGCTAAATTCTCCGACCGCCTAATGTTTGAAGCGTTGGTGCGAGCCGCTGTCAAAATGCGAAATGGTACAGCTCGTGGCGTGGACATCCAGCAGTTGGTTTCAATCGGTAGTCAGTTTGGGCTAAGTCCGATTGCTCGAATGAAGGTTGGAGTGGTTCAAGAGCAACACAAGGACGAATTTGACGAGTACCTGGTCAAGCCAAAGCCGAACCGACCTAAGTCGGCGTCCGCAGAATCCCTATAATTATGAGGAGCGCGACGCCGTTTGCGATAGCAGTGTTTCGCACAAATACTCGGTTGAGGAGCCGATACTCTCGCTGGCATCTGGTGTGCGTCCCGACGTGCCTTTATGCGCCCCTCACTCCTGTCTAGTATAGAGTCTCGCGGCCCGCTTAATGCATCATCCTGCCGAAGCGGGCGGCAAGACGAACCACAGCTGCTGTATTGAGTGGAGACCTATGAGTATCGCCGCGTGCTTGTAGTTCACTTTCCAAAGAACAGGATTCCGCCAATGATGAAATATGCGAGTCCGAAGCAGATGAGTCCTGTGATCGCGATTGCTTGATTCACTGCTCCCCATCGATCAAAGTCGTCGATCCGCGTGTAGTCATTGTATTTCTGAGCCTTCTCGTGTTCATTCTTCAGCATCGCGCTCGAAATCTCATAGACCATGTAGAGAGCGCATGTGACCGCCAACAGGAAGCAGGGGTCCGCCAGAACGATCAGTTTTCGATGAGGAAGGATAAGCTCGTGATCATGCACGAGAAAGGCCATGGTGCCGCACGAGAGACCGAAGACGAGCTGTCCAATCTTAGACTGCTGATTGAGAACAGCGGCAGTGACGTTAATATCGTAGAAGAAGGTTTGCTTGACGCAGACGTACGAGAACACGTAGAACCCTGCCGTCATCACAGCGAGGAAGATCAGAGAACCATTCATGGTCGGAGGGCCTCCGCGATAGGATTCAGATGAATTTCGCGGGCCGGAATGTTGCTCCTTCTAACTCCTTTCGTGTCAAGACTCAAGCAGAGGTGCATTCTTGGCGACTCTGCAGCTGAAACTTCGGCGCGAACTCACAAACCTCCCAACTACCAGTACCTCAATACAACGACCGGAATCCCTTCCGGATTGTAGTGGGCCGTGGTGGAGGTGTGAATTACCTCGTCAACATCACGGCCCAAAAATAAATTTCCCTTCCTGTCCTGACTCTTCCTCCCGGCCCGGAACTTTTACATCGAATTGGGCCAAAGGCATTGAGCCGCGAAGACGATTTCCGGACATGGTGCGACTGATCTCCTACCCGTCAATCACGGAGCGATACCATGCGTTTCGGACGAGGCAGCGTCATACATTTGTTGTAAGCGACGAGTGCCCCCTCTATCTGGTTAGCGATTCTCAGCCTATCTTGTTGTGTAAGGGCCTGCTTATTTTGGCGCTTCTCATTCAAGAATATGCGGATCCCTTCGGTGTTATTGACGAAAGCGGTCCAGCATTTGGTATGGGAATCGTCCGCATTCTGCTGTTGTGCCACTAGGTCCTGCATCTCATCGACAAGAAAGTCAAACTCGGTGTCTGTCTGTCCAGGGTCCGGGTTGTTGGCGGCCCACCAGATAATGCTAGTGATTTCTCCCAAGACAACGGCATGTGTTTGGCGAGTGAGTTGGTCTACGCTTTGTGCTAAAGCTTTGACCCGCTTCACAGCACTCCGGTTTAAGGCGCGGATACCGCGAATAGAAGTTTTCGTCATCATGTGTCTCCTTGATATACCGGAATCCCTTTTTGACTTCAAAACGGTGTCTATTTTACGCCCCTCCGCCTGTTCGCAAGTTGTGAAATGACTTTCATCCGGATCGCCCCCAACGGGAAGCGGCCCGGCACCAAAAATAAACTTTCCTTCATACGCTGCATCCTTCCGCCAGCCAGGTATTAGAGCGGCATGGCAAAGAGACCCTACCAACCCATTCAGCAACAGTTCGAGGAATACCACGCAGCCAATCCCCACGTGTACGACCTCCTCGTCGCCAAGGCGCGTGCCGCTGTCGCACAAGGCTACAACAATCTCGGCATCGCGCTGCTCGTTGAGCTCGTCCGCTGGGACCACAGCGTCGGGACAGAGGGCAAAGACCACTTCAAGATTTGCAACGACTACCGGAGTCGGTATGCCCGGACGATCATGGCGGAGAACGCAGACCTTCGAGGCTTCTTCCGCATCCGGGCGCTGGAGGCTGCGTGATTCAGACAGAGGTGATGCGAATGGCGACGTTCCGCTGCTCACACAGCAACACTCTGCGACCCTACGGCCACGGTCACGACCTTCTAGACCCGCTGCTCAATTGTGAGACGTGCAAGGTTCCTACCCTGCACCACTACGTGGAAGAGAACAAAGACTGGCAAGCGACGGCGGACACGCGGCCCGATGACGAAAAGATTCTCAGTATCACCTTCAAGAAAGTGCGAGGGGCATGACCTGGATTGTCCGAAGCCCTACGACTTCTCAGTGGTCTCCGGTTTAGGTGGTTCGGGAATCAGCCAATCGGCGGTATGAACTTCGGCGACTTCTTTTTCAACTCGTGCAAGATATTCAGGAAAGCCAACTTCTGTGACAAAGTCAATCTGATACGGATAAGAAAGCTCCTTTGTCGCTCTCCTAATCTTGTCTTGACGATTTTCTGTCGCCCACTTCTCAAGCTCAGTCAGAGCAGGCACAAAGGATGCCAACATGCCAGATGGTCGCTCCGGTTCGCGGTGATATACCCCTGTCGTAAATGGGACGTAATACTGCAAATACGGCATCTCGGTTACAACAAGCTTACCCCTGTAGGAGACAACAAACATCTGGCCCGAGAAGAGCGCGATCGGAAAGAACAAATGCCTTCCACCCTGAGCGCGAGAGGCAAGGTCGATCAGAGCCTTAGGCAACTTGTGAATACATTCATCAATTTGGAGGTGCTCCGCTTTTCGGTCTCCTTTGATCGTGTAGCACAGATAGTTGTGACCAATGGGAACCTTTCGGTCGAACATATGGAAAGCGGAGAATAGACCCTTATCCTTCAGCGTGTCTACGCTGACGCTCGGTAGATGCTTAACGGCCCTGTAGAACCGAAGCATTTTCTTATTGCAGATGAAAATCCATTTGTCGGTCAGGCTCTGTTTGCACTCAATGACAAAATGAACATTGATGTCGTTGATGACCTTGGTTGCGACGATGTCAATTTCTCGTGAGGTATTTCCCTCCAGGTCCAAAAACTCGTCGTTGAACTCGGTCGAATATCCTAATTTCAAGAGCACTTCATTCGCACGCATCTCAAACACGAAGCCTGTCTGTTCCAGGAACTCGGCAATCGTGGCCGCGCTTACGTTTGGTTTCTGTGTTTCTGACTTGCGATGCTCTGGCATAGCAAGTCAAGCGTACGCGCGGACTGGTCTCGTGTAAACGATAGGCGAACGCCGAAGGTCGAACACCCGGCCCTAGAAAGCCGGGCGTTTGTGTTTGCGGCGTATTAAACCTTCGTGTCGATCAGAGATTTCACCTACATCAAGGGCTGCATCACCGAAAGCACGGTCAACTGTGGCACAGCGTCCTAAGCAAGAGTGCAAGCGTTGTAAGGAACTCACGGATGGCGGGCCGCTCTGCACGAAGCACATCGAAGAGGAAAAGCAGCAACGACGCGAGTATGACCGTCTCCGCTCCTCTGACCCCTTTAGACGTTTGTACAAGACTGCACGCTGGTTAGCCGTCAGATTGATCGTCCTCGCCAGAGATCCTCTCTGCAAGGACGAGAGACAGTGTGAAGAGAGAGCACTGAGCACCGTAGTAGATCACATCATCGCGGCCCGCGAATGGGTCGCTAATGGCGGAGACTTCTACGACGAGAGCAACCTGCGTGGGTGTTGTAAGGAATGCCACGACGCCAAGCGCGATGCTGGCTACGGCTCTATCTAGTTGGGGAGGCGAAGGATACGGGTGGGGGGCATAAAGTCCTTCGCGCCTAATCTCTGCGGGCCGACAGTCTCCAAAAATACACGTCTTGCAGGTTAGAAACCCATTATTGCAAACACAGCTCAGAGGACACTGTCTACTCCTCTTCGACCTTCTCTTCGACGTTCGCGTGGTCGTCCTTCTCCTCGACGTTCGCGTGGTAGTAGCTTCTGCACATGTACCGAGGATCTTCATTTGTGCGTAGCGCGGGGTCACCCTGCCTTACGACACAGTCCAGTCCGACAATGACTGCGCCCAAGTCGTCGCTTCGCTTAGTCGCAATCTCTACTCGAGGACCAGCTTTGATGGAGCAAGAGTCGGACTCTTGAGCGTATTGCTCGGCGGGTCCGCTTCCTCGCAATCGGTAGACTCCTCTTAGCCGTTCTGGCCCGGAGGTTATTTGCACCGTGCTGTAGCAATAGCCCAAACGTCTAACCCCGTCTTGGACAATTTCTCCGAAGTAAACGTAGGAAGCCTTGTAGGGATTGAGTTCGTCCGAAGGAAACAGGTTGATGTATGTCTTCTTCTGCTCTACACGCGGCGCGACCCCGTTGATGGCTCCGTTTTGGTTTTGGAGATTCTGAACGTCTTGGCTTAGAACGTCATGTTTTCTCGCATCCTCAGCCGACAATGTCGTCGGGCCGAAGTCGGACTCCTGTGGTTTCCGCATTGTCCTGTCGACCGCTTGTGCTGGCCCTGCGGCTTGGATGGCAACATAGACCACGCCAACCCCAAGAGCGACTAACATCAACGCAATCAACTTTCGCACTTTCATAGACGTTCTCCGCTATTGGATTCCTACCACAGAACACAGGTGTTGTCCCACGTTACGTTCGTTACTGCGCTACAGACTTGCCTGACTTCAGTGCTTTCTGTAAGGGCGGCAGCATCCACAGCAGCAGCCGTCCCTCTGGTCCTAAGTCATCCTAGAGACCGGTTCACCGCCCTCCATTCTAGGCAAGTAAACAATCGGCGTGCTACAATCCCCGCCATGCAAATCGAGCAAATCGTCGAACAACTTCGCGCAGAGCGTGACCGCCTAGACGCCGCTATTAAGGCACTTACCGGGGTAGTCGGGACAACCAATAGAGAAACACCAAGCCCACGCAAGGGCACAACTTTGTCGGCAGCGGCCCGTAGAAAAATCAGCCTCGCACAGAAGGCGCGGTGGGCGAAGAGCAGGTCGAGCGGGTCGCCGGGTGCGACCACTTCTAAGCGAATTGTGTCAGCAGCATCCCGCAGAAAGATGGCGGCGGCTCAACGCGCAAGGTGGGCAAAGGTAAAGGCCGGGAAGAAGTAAAATGCGTTACGAGTTCGCGAATAAAGCTGCTTCTTTTCGCATTTCCTCGCCAGCTGCAGCAATTCCATTACTGATGTCTATCCAGACCACTCCAGAGATGTCGGACGGCAGTTCTATCAGTCCCTTGTGAAGCAGTAGAATACGCCCGGATCGTCGCTCAAGTGCACCGCAGAAGAACCCCAACTCAAATATTACATTTTGGCGTGAGCGTCTCTTCTCGTCATTGCTCCCGACTGAGATAGCCTTATCGTCTGGCGTCAGCAGAATAAACACACAATCTATTTTGTGTGCATAGTCTTCAAACTTTTCAATGATCGTTCGACCCGCGTTCGGTTGCTCTCGCAGGACGATTGGCTCTCGCCATTTCAACGTATTTTGAATGTAGTTTTTTAGTTCAAGTAATGCGCCCTCGTCATGACCGTGAACAATGAAAGCCAACGGGGCTTGCTTTGCTCCCAGGATGCCAAGATCATTGAGTGCCTGAACCAGCGATTCGCTCGGGTCACTCTTCCGCACGAATGGAACAGATTTCGATAAAGCCCAGGCTTCAGCTTCTCCGCCAGCAACATCCGAGGACAGGAGGACAATCTTGAGGTTCTGATTTTTATGCCAAAGCCGCCTTGCGACGGCTACACCAGTGCAGAAACCTCCCCTACTCTCCTCGTTGGTAATGCCTGACGCTTCCGGATCGTTAGGAAGCATTACATCAATGACGGCGGCATCACAATTTGTGGTGTCCGCATTGAGAGCTTCATGCGCTGACTGAACTTGAGTAGTTTCTACGCCTTTATCTTGCAACATTTCGGAAACGTATTGCGCGTAGAAGCTGTCATCTTCGACGATTAGGATTTTCATCGGTTCTCAATTGCACCCGTCTTCCAGTTGCCACTGCCGTGACGACGTCAACCGCTGTTGATAGAGGTGTTTCTCCCTTGCGAAGGTACTGCACTCCGCGCGCAGTAAGACGCTGTATCTTGACCTGATCGCCAATGACAGAAAGGCAAATAATTGGAAGTCTGGGCCAATTCTTCTTCACGTATTCAATGAGATGGAAGCCAGCTTCTGCGGAATCAAGTTTCGCAAACCTCTTGCCCGGTGGGATCATGATGTCTGTAACCAGAACCGCAATGTCATTCTGTTCTAGCGCGGTAATTGCCGAACTCATGTCGGTCGCGATCAGGCAATCAAAGTTTCGTGATTCCAGGGAAAAGGCGAGTGGCTCACTACTGAGACTTGGCTCGTCGTCCACTAGAAGCACTTTGTAGTTTGCGCCCATTATTTGATATGGGATTCGGGGAAAAGCAACATGAACGTGGCGGTGCTGCCGCTAACACGTCCATTTAATATGCCTTCGTGAAGGCTCATCACACGCTCGGCTAGATATAGGCCAATCCCGGTACCGGCTGGAATTTTCTGCTTTGCGGCACTACCGCGATACCCGCGTTCAGTGAGTTTTTGGAATTCCCCTGGTAATATCTGGAGCCCGACACTTTGAACAGAAATTCCAGTCCATGTTCCATCCCCCATTTTGGGAATTCTCATCTGAACAGCGTGAACCTCGATGGTGGTATGGAGACTGGAATATTTCACTGCATTTTCAAGCAGATTAGAAAGTGCTTGTGCAATGAGATTCTTGACGACGAGAAGGCGTTTGTCCCCGAATACTTCGGAGAAGGTAACCTCGTTTACATCAATCGTTTTCCCACCTTCAGCTGCCTGCGGCTGAAAATCGTTTGCCAGGTTGATCGCCAATCGAAGAGGATCGATACGCTCGGGTTTTTCACGGAATTGACCTAATTCATGATCGGCTTCGAGATTGGACATAAGGCTGAAATTCTTAATCAAGTGCACGAGGATCGTTCCCTGCGAATAGATGGAGCTTAAGAGTTTCCCCTTTCTCCGAAGGTGCACTGTTGGATCTTTGAGGGCCTCAATGGACCATTTGATCGCGTTAAGCGGTACGGTCAACTGGTGGGCAACGTTTTGGAGGTACTGGTTTGTGCTCTTTGCGGACTCTTCGAGCTGCAACTTCAGAGCAGCATTTTCTGCTCGTAATTCTGCAACCTCGTCTCGAGGCGGGTTTTGGACAGGAATGCTGCTCATTCTCGCAGCCTATCAATTTTGCGATTCACCAGCAATTGAATATATTTCTTGGCTACCGAATGGCAGAAACGTCATCTATCTTCCGCATGATCCGCTCCGCCCCACTGGATAGTCGCGCTAATCAACCGATCTGTGCGCGGGCTACCTTCCGGCCCGCCGAACAAATCATCCGCCGTTCGCATATGAAGACTCGCCAGGATCGCGGCCATTATTCCGATCACGCGCTTGCGGCCCTCGTCCATGCAGTGATGCTAGCATATTCGCTTTTTATTCGCATCGGTCATCTAGACTGGAGCCATTTGAAGACGGCCCACGTGGCGGCGAGGTCTTCCTCGTTGTAGGTCAGAATTTCGCCCATCAATTCATTCCTTTTCGTTTCATCGTTTGTTTCGGTCGCCTCGATGAACATCGCCATCGCCCAATGACCTCCGTATTCATCCTGAGTGCGCTTGAAACCCACGTACTCCTCCACCACTTTCAAGCTGAAACTCGGCAACGGCAATACAACACACCTCTTCGTCAGCGGGAACAAATCACAGAGATTCGCGAGCACTCTGTCAGCTGTTCCGGCTGGGTCTCCGTACCGCTTCTTATATTTGGTTATGTATGTCTTCTCGTAAGGTGCCCAGTGAACAAAGGGAACGTCACCGTACTCTGCAAATATTCCTTTGGCATTTTGGAGGAATTCTTCCCAGCTCTGCCGGTCTCCATCAGCACCGAATCCGGAAACCGCAGCCATGAATTTGCCCGGCTTATCTCCAAACACTTGTGTTCCCCACATATACACCTTGTCAATTTCATTTAGGTGGGGCGGCAGACCCTCTAGGTCAAACATTACGTAATTTGCCGACGTTGGGAGGACCGCTGGAGCTAAAACTCGCTCCTGATTCTGTTCGAGGACTTGGGCTTGTAGCAGTATGCGGTCGGCTGCTTTGCCAACCTTGAACATTTTGTCGCCGCGCAGACGCTTGTACTCGCTAAGAGTGACACCATCGAATTTGCTCAGCAAATCTTTACGATTGATGATCCCGTCGCTGTGAAGAGTTCTGGCAAGCGACTGATCGACATCCGGTATGAGAGCAATATCGCTGATATTCACGGCCGCCTTCCAACAGCCGTCGAAAAAGCTGCAGCTCCCACATTTGCTCCAGCCCACTGGTTCGTACGGTTGCTCGGTGAGCCGCTTTATCGCCAGAACCCTGCGCAGTTCCTGTAGGGCCGCGACACCACCGTCATACGGCACATCGGCTACGATTCCAGTTCCCGCATGAGCTTCCAGAGCCTTTGGAGCGCGACCGCAGGTTTGCTCGTACAGCCAGCCGTAGGCTTGAATTTGCAGAAGAATCTCTGGATGTGCCTCTTCGTCAATGTGAAGCGATAGTTTCGAATCCCTGATTCGATAGTTGTCCTCGTCCCAGATCAGAAAGTCCGGTGTTCCCACGATCACCACGTCGACCCCGTCCAGTTGGCAAGAGTGGGCAAATGCAGGCTGGTAAATGACGGCTGTTTTCTCGGCAATCAGCTCTTGGGTCGCGAGGATTCGCTCTGCTTGTGGAACCTTGCTCAGATCGGCATACGCCCCGAGCGTCCCGAGGTGCTGATTCTCGTGACGGATGCCTAACCTTCGCAGCACCTCCTCGAATGGACCGGGTTTCGCCTCTGGCATTGCGTTTTGACGCAAGTAAATTCTTAACTCGCAAACTTCTGGACGGTGCAATGTGATGATGTCCGAAGCAATTAGTCGCATGCGCAACCCCTCCGCGTGGGGAGCATGTTACGCCGAAAACGGTTCAATGAGTCGGGAAAATGAATTTTGTTCGGATTTTGGAACAGCTTCGGGGCAGGTCTGGACAGGAACCGAGTCAGCCGATACCATACACTGTGATGTCAACGGGATTCGCCTCCCTTGCCGCATCTCCTGCGAAGATCTCCCAGAAAATAAGTGGTTAGAAAGAACGAAGGAGCTGGTGGCGCGTAGGAAGACCAGCCTCGCGCAGGAGGCGCGGGTGGGCGAAGGTAAGGGCCGGGAAGAAGTAGAGACTCAGTAGTTCCCCACCACAATCAATGTTTCGCATGAGAGGGACGCGGTATTCTGATGTCCCGCATGACGGTCAAAGAGTTGTCCGATTTGGCGAAGCAGGGCAAGGTGGAGGAGATCATTGGACAACTCTTTTCAGGAGACCCCTTCGCTTTCAAGGACCGCCCAATCGAGTACCCGAAGTTCCGCAGTCAGATTGCGGCTGCAATAAAGTGCGAGGCTGCGAACGTGGCTGTCGTCGGGAGTGGACGCTTCGGCTTCAGCCTTGCCCCTCACAAGTTCGGGCGTCCGTTCCACGCCAGATCAGACATCGACGTCGTCATTGTTGATCCGACTTTCTTCGATGCGGCGTGGCTTGAACTCATCCGTTACGATGTCAAATCGCTGACATTTGACCAGGATGTCGCTCAGTCGCTGCGTGAGCATCGCACCAACCATGTATTCTGGGGTTATATCGAACCCTACAATCTGAAGACGGCACTATCCGTCTACAAGAAGACCTGGTTTCCGATGTTTGCCGCGTTGGGATTCTATCGTGCAGCCGCAGGTAGAACGGTGAAGGCTCGTGTATACCGAACGTGGGAGCACGCAAAGAACTATCACCGATTTGGGATTAGGTTGCTCGCGTCCACAACTAAAACTGGAGACCGCTGATGGATTTCGATGTCACTTCTTACGCTGTTAGCTGGTTCAAGGATCGATATAACGAGGAGACGCTCACCATCAAGCCGCCTTACCAGCGTCGCCCTGTTTGGGGTTTACGGCAGAAAGTGAAACTGATCGAATCGGTCATGCTGCACCTACCCATTCCGGAACTGTTTATTGACGAAACGACCGACGATGAAGGCAAAACCCGGTTCGCCATCATTGACGGGCAGCAAAGGACACGAGCCGTCTTGCAGTTCATGGGGCTGGACCGCGATCCGCTGGAACAGGAATATAACGATTTCGCATTAGACACCCTGGAAAGCGATTCGCCGTATAAGGACAAGACCTTCAAGGACCTGACTAGCCCAGAGCGCAAGGCGTTCTTCAGCTATAAATTCAGTATTCGCACGCTCTATAACCCGAGCGATTTGGAAGTTCGCGATACCTTCAAACGCATCAATCAATACCTCACGAAGCTGAATGACCAAGAGCTTCGCAACGCAACGTATTCGGGTCCGTTTGTGCGTTTGGTTGAGTCCCTTGCGAATAACAAATTTTGGACCGACCAAAAGTTGTTCCGAACGTCCCACATAAGAAGGATGAAAGACGTCCAGTATGTCAGCGAACTCGTCATTGGCGTAGCCTCTGGCCCACAGGGAGGCGGGACGAAGGTCATTGACGAGTATTACAGCAACTTCGAGGACTATGAAGATGAGATTCCCAACCAGGAAGACATAAAGGAACGGTACGACGATACCTTGGAGACCATCCAGGCAATTTTTCCGGACCTGAAAAAGGCAGGAAGATTCAAAAATCTCGCCGATTTCTATTCTCTTTTTGTGGCAATAGCAGCGTTGTATCGAGATGATGTGGGGCTTCCTGATGGCAGCAAGGGGTTAGCTAATCTCCGACAGGCGTTGTTGGACTTCTCTGAGGAGGTGGACAAGAGTCTGGGTAACGCCAAGGCACACGTTAGTGACCCGGCCATCAAGTACGCCCGAGCCATCGAAAAAGGAGTTAACGACAGGAGCCGGAGGTCGGTAAGGCACAAGGCATTGATTGCTGTTCTGGAAAAGCACGCAGTTTAGGCTTGATTCAAAGCCGTCCAGAGTCCATCCTGTTCAAGCATGGTGAGCCGCCCCGGAAGTGTGCCGGACTTCTACACACCTGAAAATCCCGACCCGAACTGCTTTAACAAGAGAGCAGTCATTCCGTTCGGAGTTGCCGTCGAGCATGTCTACAAGGCAATGATGGAGTTCACCGACTTCCTGGGATTCCTTGATCTGCAACTCTACTCAAAGCAGATGCCACGGTTTGAAGACTTCCTGATGCCTGCTAATTTCAGCAGCATGGTTGGGGAGTTCATGGGTGCCAACATCCCGAAGTATTGCAACAGCGTCGTCAAAAACATGTATCACAACGGCCATCCGGACTTGCTGCCAGCGGGAAAATACGCGAGGAACTCAGCACAGCACGCCGGAGCCGACGGCATAGAGATCAAGGCATCCCGTTACGGAAAAGCATGGCAGGGACACAATGCGGAGGACGTGTGGTTGATGGTGTTTGTGTTTCAGAGTGGCCGGCCAACCGATGAGGCCAAGGGAATCACAGCAGTGAAGTTCAGGTTCCTCTCAGTGCTCGGCGCGATGCTCACCGAGGCCGATTGGCAATTCGCTGGAAGGAGCGAAACCAGTCGGCGAACCATCACAGCCAGTGTTCTGCCCTGTGGCTATGACAAGATGGCAGCGAACTGGATTTATCGCGCCCCCGGTCTAAGCAGGGAAGCCGAAGCTGATCTGATCGCGCTCAACCCGGACGAGTGATAGGGGTTTGATCACCTTCGCTGCTAGGTCGAAGTAGTTCGCGAATTTCTCTACTCCGATACAACTGGCTCCAATCGCCTCCGCCGCTGCCACAGTTGAACCGGAACCCATGAATGGATCACACACGACGCCTTTGCCCAATGGCAGGACGGCCCGTACGAGTTCGCGGAGCAACGCCTGAGGCTTCAGGCTGGGATGATCGGCAATATTGCGCTCGGCTCTTGGGGTTCTGCCGCTCTCCCAAATATCGCTGAATGGGACGTCCTCAGGAAGTCGGCGCAAGCCGCCTGTTTCAAATTTGCGAAGGCAATCGCTCACCTTCATGCCGGACGGTATCGGTTTCCGAAGAATGCCCCAAGGCTCATAGCCGCCCCGTGGCAGAGAGGAGACATGGGGGAACTCTTCCTCGGCGTTCTTGGGGCGGTCGCCACCACGCAAGGTGCGAACGACGCGAATGAATTGACCACGGAACTCAAGTCCGCCTTCCACAAGTGCGCCGTAGACCAACTGGCAGAGGAAAGAATTGGTCGCGATGAACACGTGTCCACCCGGTCGCAGACCGTGAACCACAGCCTTGGCCCACTCCACAAAGAACCGCCTCAACAGTTCCCGCTCCTTGCCGTTGAGGGCGGTGAATCGGGGGAGCGGCTGACGGGTGGAGCCGTCGAACGAGGGTGGTATGCGCCAGATGCCTCCATTGCCATTCGCCCGTTTCTCCAACTGATCGAACTCGTACTCCTTCACACCATACGGTGGGTCCGTAACAATACCGTGAAGACTGTTCTCAGAGATTCCGCTGAGCCACTCAAGGCAGTCGGCGTGAACGATGATGGATTGACCGATTGCCACGTTCCGGTAGTTCAATGCTAACGGGGTGAGGTTGCTCTTGGGTTTTTGCATTTTTCTCCAAACAAGGATAAACCACAAAGTTTTTGGCGTCCCATCAATATTCCTCCGGCAGCAGGAAGGTTGTCGCAGTTCGGTCTCGTTCAGTGATAACCCAGACCTTCAATCCAGTCTTCAATGCGTAGGCCGACAGAATGCGAAAGCCTTCGCGGACGGAGAGTTCGTTCTCGCGACGGTCGTGCTCGTCAACATTTCCCCAATCGCCGGTGAGATGGCGCATGAGCAGATCAAAAGACGAATCGCCCGATGCCTGAATCGCTTCAAGGGCACCGGGCGTCGCTAGAACCTGACCTGGGAAAAAGAGAACCTTGCCCGTCTTGCTCATTACGCCACCACACCTGCGGTCTTCGCGGGCGGTGCTACGCACTTTCCCGACTTCAAAGCCTTCTGGAAATGGGCGGCGTCTACTCCCAGCGCGGCCCGCTGGTGCCAGGTTAACTTCGGCCCGGTCGGGCCATACACCGCGATGAACTGTTCGCGGGTAGGTCTGGCAGCCAAGATGAAGTCCTGTATGCCGGCGGAACGCGCCTTGCCAGCATCGGTTGTGGGTTGAGTCTTAGCGGCTACAGGCTTCGCAGCTCTCGCTGTCTTGGCTTCTTTCGCTTGCAGTTTCGCCCTGCGTTGCAACTTGCGAATGGCGGACTTGCGGCTCATCCCGGTTTCTTCCATGATGAGCGTGAGATCGTGCTCTTGCTGTGCGGTAAGTTGTGTCTTTTTCATTTGGGCTTCTCTCCAGTGTTGACTGAGTAGTTAACAACTCGGCTACTCTACTGGCTCTCGGAGAGAAGTAAAGGTGAAAAATAGTCGCGACACGATACTTCAGTACTGTTGGGGTAATCTGGATTAACGCCGGACCGATGACAGTCGAGGAAAACAACGCTTAGGAAAGGCTTGTGCCCCCAACTTCGCTATCCCATACAACTTCCAAGTTGTGCCCGTAGATAGTTCTTAATCTTGCCTTTGCCAAAGAGTTCGATCAGTTTCGCGACGCCTTCAAGGCATAGACGCAGCGGCTCCGAAGGAACATCTCGTAGGAGCAATGGCATTAGCGCGCTCAACCGCTTATCGATCAATTCGACAATTTCGTTCAGGCTGTCCTCTGTGATTTTGCCATGCGGTGGTTCGGGTACGTCCGTCTGCACGAGATCAGAACAGAGTGGAATCAATGGAACCCAATCACGATCTAGTTCACTGGTCGCATCTGGAGGGGCTTTCACTTTGAATCTCGTGAGCACTTCGGTAGCTCGTGGCCCAAGCGCAGCTAGCCCGGAAGCTATTATTGGGTTCGTGGCAGGCAGTGCGAAATGGCGCCTGAGAAACTGCTGGCAATTTCTCTTTCCCATATCGAATTTGGGTCTATACGAAGCATGTGCCGCGGGGGACAGCACGAGTTACATATGAGATTCTCGACGACGGCTTCAAATATCCCAAGTTCACCGTGGGGTGGGGACGCAAGGACTTTGCTGAGTGGATGACGTCGTATGGAGATGTCTATTTGACGGCGAAAGGCAAAGCACATGGTAAGCGTTGGAGAACACAGGCAACTTTAGCCGAGGCTTTGCATAGGCATTACGGGAAGACCGCAAATAGGATCTATCGGCGGGCGATCGCTGACATTGAAAGCAACTAACGAGCAGAATACGCTGTCGCGTGCTGAGCGCCCAGCGAAGCAGCGGAGTAGGCTTTGCACTTGCTTCAAGAACATATTTGGCCTATGCTCGCCGTCCGAAGCCCTTGTTTGCATGGATAGGAGTCGCTGTGCAAGATGTGCCCACATTTTTCTTCTCCCACGCGCGGCAGGACCGCGAGACTCCAGGTAGATATTTGCGACGGTTCTTCGATGACCTCGAAATAAAATTGGCACAATGGGCGGGTATTAGTCTCGAAGACAGGAAGCTGGGCACAATCGATGCGCGTGTCCCGCAAGGAGACAATTGGGACAGCGATCTAAGTAACGGACTAAGAAACGACAACGTCTTTGTTGCAATCCTCACGCCGCTGTATCTCAATCGTCCGAACTGTGGAAAAGAGCTTGCCGTTTTCCTCCTACGAAGCCCGCACCTTGGTATCGATCAAAACGGTGCCTTTACAGGCGCCGAAAACGTAATGTTGATTCGATGGCTACCAGAAAACGCATATGCTGGGAATACGACAAAAGATTCGATGATCCCCCAGATGCTACGGTTGATTGAAGATACTCCTGCCGATGACGGCCGTGACCCTGAACGCACACTGGCAATCGAGCGTTATCGAAAGAAGGGTATGGAAAAATGCGTTCAAGTCGAGCCACATTACGGTGAATTACTGGATCTCCTCGTTGCGAGGCTCCGCGGGATGCCGAGACTTCCTTCCGCCGGCCAAGTCAGCTTTGCAACAGCCGTAGATGCTTTCAAATATAATTGGAATGCCCACTTTGGATCGGCACAGCATTCGAATATTGCTGCCGTATCGGCTATCGCTCCCGCGATAGAACCCCAGCCTTTGGCTTCTATAGTTGTGTTTTATATCACCAGGTTTCCATTTACACTTGACCAAAACGCCGTCGCATTCGCTGATTCCCTAATCGCCGAAACCGTACACAACCCTTCCTTGCCTAAGGATCCATTATTCGCTGGCCTACTGTCCGATGTTCGAACAGCCGCTGTTGGAGAGGGCTTCACAACATTTCACGCAGCCAGTAATCCCGTTATCCCTCTGACCTCAGATCCGCTGATTTCTCGACTTTCTTTACTGTCCCGGACTTGCGTGCTTACAGCATTAGTTATCGATCGAGCGATCTGGCCGGGTGCTCAGAATGAGCCTAGCGCTGCAGTAGTCGAGCAAATAATCAGATCATCCGAGTGGACTGGGCCAGTACTCCTGCACAGCCCTGACGGACTCCAAATTAATGTGGAAGAACTGATCGCTGCACATGGTCTGCCTTCTCGGGTGGTTGCGCTGCCGCAGGATTCAGCAGCCCGCGTTCCGCTGTTGCGCCGCGCATTTGTCGAGGCGCGCGGACAGGTATTGCGCACGAGGACCGGCCCAACCGTCGACTCCGATAATATGCCTATCCTTAAGGGAGTAAAGCGGGAGGGTTCTTAACATGCAGCAACCTCTTGGCCGGATTGCGACTTTCTATTCCTACAAGGGTGGCACCGGGCGATCAATGGCGCTCGCGAACTTCGCTTGGATTGTCGCGGCAAGCGGGAAACGCGTGCTCGCCATTGATTGGGACTTGGAGGCACCAGGGTTACATCGCTATTTCCGTCCATTCCTGGTGGACCCAGATTTATTCGAGAGTGACGGCCTTATTGATACTTTCTGGAGCTTCGCAGCTTCCGCAGTCGAGAAATCTTCTTCGGACGCTAAGCGTCCTGCCTCCAAAGACCGTGCCAACGTAGAGGAGGGGCTGGTAGACGCGACTAGACGCCTTGACTGGAAGTTTCCAACGGGCGGCTACATCGACTTCATCGGCGCTGGACGACAAGACGAGACCTATAGTCAGCGGGTCAACACGTTCGACTGGAAACGTTTCTATGACCTTGGCGGATCCCGTGTACTAAATAACGCAAAAGAGCATTTGCGCAAACGTTATGACTGGGTGCTCATCGACAGCCGCACAGGTGTTTCTGATACTTCCGGAATCAGCACGATTCAAATGCCGGATACCGTGGTCGCCTTCTTTACCCTCAACCGGCAGAGCATCGATGGTGTAACCGCTATCTTGCGAGCGATCAAATCCGCCCGCAAGGATAATTCCCCAATTTCCTTTTTTCCTGTTGCGACTCGGATCGAAAATGCTGAATCAGAACGGCTCGAGCTCGCACGCAGTTATGCTCGAAATGCACTCTCTGACTTCGTGCCAACAGCGATGCAGTCGAGCCCACGCGACTACTGGGACAAAATGGAGATTGCTTATCGCCCCGCATATGCATTTGAAGAGGTCCTTGCCGCGTTTGGTGATGCCACAGGTTCTGCGGGTGCTGCAGATACTATGCTGTCACAAGTCGAAGCAACCGCTCAGCGCATAACAGGCGACGAGACGTTAAGCATGCCTGAGATCGTGGAGACCGACCGGCTTCGCGTCCTTGCTAAATACGCTTTCGGAGGAAGCCCGCCATCTGCCAAAAGGAGGCTACCTGTGGTGGAAAACGTGGCCGACACAGACTTCCTGCGTAGGGTACGAGCCAAGGAGCAGTTGTGGCGAAGTTCACAGTTTCAATGGCGTCGCCTTTTGAGTCGGCGAGAACTAGACCTGCTCACGGACGAGGATAAGAAGGGTTTCGGCCGAAATATGGCCTACTATCTATCCCAGAGCGAAAGGATGCAGCGGGTCTTACGACTAACCGACACTGGTGGACCGGTGAGTCTTTTGGTCGCCATTGTTGCGGTTGTCGTATTTTTCATTATTTTCTTCAGTCGCGAGATGAGCCTAAATTATCTGTTTTCGTCGAGGATGATGCTTTGGAGAATGGGCACTGTTTCCCTCGCCATGTGGATTTCCTTTGCTTTTGTTTGGAGCGCAGTTGCATTTCGTGATAAACCGTACGGACTCAAGCGATCTCAGGTGTTTATCCTCATGTTGCTGGGTCCATTCCGGATTGATATCCGAGACTACGATCCGAATGAAAAGGTGATACCTTCACGACCCTCCAAATCTGCCGTTCCGTAGAGACAAACTACGATAGTTTGAAGCTTTACTCCTAATATCTCAAACGTGCGAACGCAAAATGCCCGTTAAGGTTACAAGAAGAATTACAGCAATCATCGGAGCGTGTAGTACGGCCACTGAAGGTCTGACGAGACATTCAAACCACAAACTAGCTTTAACCGGACCGGCGTCGAGATCAAAGGAGCAAGCTTCTAGCTTTTTCTTGTAAAGATCACGGTACAACTTTTCAAGTGCAAGGTAGTAAGCGTCGAGAAACCAGAATGCTAATGCCGGAACAACTGCCAAGACTGCAAGCGTCGGCCTTGAATCTTTGGCGGCTGCGAAACCAACAACAGCTGTGGCGAGAGCGACATTCCACGACTTCATTTGGAATGAATTCCCAGCAAGGCGCGAGATGATGGCTTGGATGAATTCGAGATGTTTGGTCTCCATCAATGCTTCTCCCATTCCTGTTCGGACTGCTCAAATGGCCGCCGGATCTATACAAAACTACCAGACACATGACCACAGCGCCACGCTAACGTTCAAATCTCCGACGGCGTATGATTATGCCACGAGTTCAATAGGAGTTTTCGGGAAATGCCCCTCCAAGCCGGTGCACAACTCATTCTGCAAAGCCAACGGCCCGATCACTCGTTTGATTGTATTGGTTTTTTAGGCATTCCTGTCGTGAATCCGGTATTTCTAGCACTTGCATCCGCAGACACTAAGATCGCACAGAGTGACCTTGAGAACCTGCAAGACGATCTCGTGGCGGAACTAGCGAGGCTGTCGCACAACGTGCAACAAATCCCAGTTCCCTGCAATGGTATTGTGCCGGATCCTTCCGTGTGTCATGCACACGGGGAGGCGGACTGTCAGAAATTATTGATCGTTGTGGGTGATGATAAAAGCCCGCTCACATTGAAGCCCTTCTATCAGCATTGGATCACAGGCACGGCAAATTACAGGGCCCTTCCGGTATTCCGAGAAACGGCGCGCACTGCCGTTTGGAATCTTTTGCTGCCTCAGTTTCGCCACTTGAATGTTGAATTCTGGTCGCGGTCGATAGCTGAGGTGATACCAGCCATTCTGGGTCTTTCCAATATCACGACAGAGAACCCGCGTATCTTTATCAGCTATCGTCAAAAAGATTCTTCAAATTTGGCGATACAGCTGTTCGATGCCTTGTGCCATCAAGGTTTCGATGCGTTCTTAGATCATTTCCGCATACCTCCGGGAGTTAACTTTCAGGCAAGGCTGACCCAAGAACTCGGAGATAAGTCTATGGTTTTGCTCATTGAGTCAGAGCATATCCTTGATTCCGAGTGGACTACTTATGAAATCAATGTCGCCAAGACATGCTCTCTCGGTATTTTCGCGATCCACCTTCCGGGCGGACCCTACGTTGACGGAATCGATTCCTCAGTCCGCATTGAAATTGACCCAGCACAATTCACAGGGGGTACGTCCTCGCCTGCGACTGAATTGCAGGCGTCCGTTCTGGACACCATTGTCGGACGGGTGAAAATTGAGCATGATCGAGCGCTTGTTCGACGAAGACAGATCTTAAGGACTTCCTTGGAAGGAGCATTGGCCGAGCAGGGTGTCCCGATTCCCCCTCTTGATTCAACTGGCATGTTACGAGTGCGATCGCACTCCGGAACCGAATACATTGTCTGGCTTACCCCCCGACCGCCCGAATTGCCCGATTTTCATGGTGTCCACGGACAAGCCACACCTCCTTTGCGAGGTGTTGTAATTGGACTCTCAAGGTTGATGGAACCGCGACGTTTGGCTCAAACCGGTTGGCTCGCCGGATTATCCATGATCACAATGATTGATGAGGGGCACCTAAAACTGGCCGCTTCTCAAATAGCTCAGGGGATTTTATGATTTCATCCATCGATGCCATCGGAAAACGACTACATGGCAAAACAATTTTTCTTTCCGCCAGCGTGCCGACGCCAAAACGAGCGGAACGATACCAGCGCATCGAAGACGCCCAGTTCGAAATCGAACAAGCGGTCATCAGTCTTGCCCGAGCCGTATTCAGTGAGAATGGACGGCTCGTTTTCGGAGGACATCCGGCAATTTCGCCGCTTGTCGCAATGGTAGCCGGAGAATACCGAGAACCCCGCTACCTCGAAACCGGAGAACAGAGACCTTCTCCGCCCATTCGTATTTTCCAATCCAGGGCGTTCGAGGGACACCTACCCAGCGACACCCTTCTCATGTATCGGCTCGGATACGCCACAATCACTTGGGTCGACACCGCGGAAAATGAGAAATTTGATCCGACCGCTGAATCTGAGTCTCCTTGTCCCAGAAGTCTTAGAGCCATGCGCGAAGCCATGATTAGGTGGACCAAACCGGAAGCGATGGTTTGCATCGGCGGTATGGACGGCGTTGAAAGAGAAGTAGAAATGTTTCGAGAATTTAACAAAAATGCTCCGATCTATGTGCTCGAAAAGACTGGCGGCGCTTCAGTGGTTCTTGCCAACAGCCGGAAAGATGTTCGGGTTATCGACAGCGAGGTCATTGGAAGGATCGACCGTCTTAAAGCAGAGCTCTTTCGGCCTCGCGTAGACGTCCCACCCCATGAAGTGAGGCCTGTTGTCCCATACCCACTGATTATGCAAACGATTGTTGAGGAGGTATCACAGCGCGGCGCGAGGCGTTAGCGGCAATTACTTGAGCTTCGCTTGCATTTCAGGCTGACGTGAGCGCTCGTGAGGATATGCTCAGACCGCGTCGAACTTTCTCCCGATGATGAGAACCCACGTGAAGTCGCCTCTCGCCGTTAGCATTAAGAGAATCTTCCGGGAGCAAGACGCTCGAGAAATTTCGCTTCTGCAGCACGACGCTGCAGTATTCAAGAAACACTATCCAGATCACGATAGATGGTTGAGAAAGGCCGTGACAGAAGTTGTGCGAGGCGACCGAACAGCATTTGGGGCCTACGTAATTAAAACGATTGACCCGCCGGCGATGCAACTAGTTGGTACCTGCATCTTGAAGCCCCCTGACCTTTCCTCAACGGTAGAAATCAAGAATTTGTACATACATCCAGATTATCGAGAGTCCGGATGCGGAACGATGTTGTACAAAGAAGTCGAACAATATTGTGGCCGATCAGGTGCGAGCAGAATAAGGGTAGAACTTCCGGGGAGTGAAATTGCTACTCTCTCATGGCTCTTAGGAAGAGGTTTCGCACTTTCGCACACACGCACTTCAACCTACGTTCCCGCGGACACAACTTATCATCTCGAGAAGCTTCTGCCCCCTTACTATCAGGGAGATTGGTTTGATCTCGAGGAGCTCGCAAAATGGGTGATCATTCATTTGTATGGTTTCTCATTGATCCACGCGCCGACTTCTGACCCCGGCACCATCGAGTTCGAACAAAACCAGCCGTCTCCGAAGCTTTTCCTATCCGGTCTCAAGTTCCCGTTTGTGAAAGGGCGTGTGTTGATTCTCGAAGCTGGGCAAGATCCCTCTATCCTTAGGAACTGCGCTGGCACGAATTTGCTGATCATTTTTACAGATGATAGGAACTCTCTCTCTAATGCTGATCAACTTCCTCCACATGCACTGGTAATCGATCGAGAGACCATTCGCACTCTTCACCAGTCATCGGCCAAGAGCACATCACGGGATGTTTGGCAAAACGACTGGCACCCGCGGCTGGGTTATGAACCACCTACATTCTCGAAAGCCGCGATAGCAGGCCTCATCGTCAATATGAATTCTGGCTTCTTGAATCGCTTCTACACAACCGTCGCGAAGGATAATCGGTTCTCCTACTTCAAGACTGGCCCGGTCGGGAAATACCTCGAGCCGGGCGATTCGCTCTTGATTTATCGAGAGCCAACCACTAACACGCCGACGGAAGGAATCTTTGGATTCGCTGAGATCGAGCGTGTTGTTGAAGGCAAACCAGATGTCGTGTGGAAACAACTTTGTCGCGAGAACCCCATAATGCTTGAAGACGAATATATGCGCCACTGGGGATACAAGCGTTCAATTCTCGGGATCATCGCCAGAAGTTTCGTCAGAATTGAGCCAATTAAATATAGCGAAATTCGCGAATTGCTCAAGCTTGATATAAACATTATGAATTTGGGCCACTGCTACGTCGACAATCAAATCTTGACAAGTTTGCAGTTGGAAGGCAGACGGTCGCGCTCAGATGAAATGTACGACGTTGCAATTTCGTTTCCGAGCGAGAATCGACAGATTGCGAGAGAACTATTCCAGTTGCTACGGAATAAAGGATTCTCGGTGTTTTACGATGAAGACGCCGAACCACGCAGCCTCGGATCGGAGGCTATGGGTATGCTTTTCGACGTTTTCAATCATCAGTCGTCATATGCAGCAATCTTGTGCTCAAAGTGGACAGTCAAAAGCGACTGGGCACAATATGAAATGAATCTCGCGATTCAACGAGATAAGCGACAAAACTACAAACATGATCCGTTCGTGATTCCCATTCGCCTGGATGACACTGAGGTTCCCTACTTGACCACAAAGATCTTTGCCGATCATAGAAAAGAAAACTTGCGATCGATAGCCGATCAGATTCAGCAGAAAATTAAGAATCGGCCAACAAAGGAACGATCGTAATTCTCTGGTTTACTTCTCTGCTTGAAAAAGCTACCGTAAAGCTACCGTCGGAGCAGTCCGGCGAGTGAAAAGAAAGCCCAACAACGTTGGGATTTTGAAAATCAGGCTGATAGGCGAGACGGGATAAAGTCCTCGTAGATCAGCGGGATAGCTCCTCTTATCAGTGCCTTCTGCTCGATTAGGCCGTAGAGTCCCTTCTTCGGCACCAATCGTTGTTACAGCATTTCTCTCTGCCTAAGGTTTACGACTCTCGCTTCCGGGCCGCGTAGGCTGCGACCTTACGCCGGTTGCCGCAGAGTTGCATGCTGCACCAGCGTCGCGTTCCCTTCTTGCTGGTGTCATGAAAGTGCAGTACACACTGATCACACTTGCGGACGCGGCTACGATCCACATTTGTGAATAACGTCGCGGTGCTGTGCGCCAGTGGGGCAAACAAGTCTTCAGGTTGGCGCAGCTCGAACCACAGCTTCATCGCGAACGCGCTCTCACTCGTGTTCAGCTTAGTACGCATAGGATGGTCCGCCATGAGTCTGTTCAGTTCGTCTATGGTGGAGTGATGAACTGCACCACCACCTTCCCAGGCAAGGATTTCCTTCCTCAGCTTCTCCCGCAGGTCACGCACGGCTCTGACGGTGCGCTGAGCTCGAGCCGATTTCCCCCATTTTTTCTGAAGATTCGCCACGTCGCGAGCACTGAGTAGCTCAGCTGCCTGGAACCAGCGCAAGAGCGCGCTGAAATCAGGGAGTAGCTCCATGGGCTCGCCGTTCTGGACAGGACGCGTGTTCAGGAAATCCAGAGTCAGCTGGTTGCCGACGAAGAGGAACCCGTCTCTCCAGTCGGAATTGCGAATTGTTTCGGCTCGGACCATTTTCCACCCCAATTAATTGTAACACCTATAATGAATCGTTTTATAGGTTAGCTCATCTGATGATGTAAGCGCGGACAAAGTCGCCGAAAACGGCGCCGTAATGTCAGCGCCAGCACCAACTTTTTGAGGAGATACGCAATGACTCGTTATCAGCACGCCATCGTCGACGGCTCCAAAGTTTTCTATCGCGAAGCCGGCTCGAAAACTGCCCCAACCATTCTCTTGTTGCACGGCTTCCCAACGTCGTCGCACATGTTCCGCAACCTTATTCCAGCCCTGGCAGACCGCTATCATGTGGTCGCACCCGACCTCCCAGGCTTCGGCTTCTCGGACGCTCGCGACCGCAAGCAGTTCAAGTACACGTTCGAGAACCTGGCCAAGGTCATTGACCGCTTTACTCAGACCATCGGTCTGGAGCGCTACGCGATCTACGTCTTCGACTATGGCGCGCCCGTCGGCCTCCGGCTTGCGTTATCTCATCCCGAGCGAATCACGGCCATCATCTCGCAGAACGGCAACGCCTATGAAGAGGGCCTAAGCGAAGGCTGGAACCCGATCCAGAAATACTGGAAGGAGCCAACCGCTGAGAATCGGGCAGCGCTGCGCGCTTTTCTCCAGCCCGAAACAACCAAGTGGCAATACACCCATGGCGTGCAGGATGAAGCACTGGTAGCGCCTGAAGCGTATACCCTCGACTCAGCGCTGCTTGGCCGGCCCGGCAATGATGAGATCCAGCTCGATTTGTTCCTGGATTATGCCAGCAACGTTGCGCTCTATCCCGAATTCCAAGAGTATTTCCGCACAAAACGGCCGCCGGTGTTAGCGGTCTGGGGCAAGAACGATCCGTTCTTTCTGCCTCCTGGCGCCGAAGCGTTCAAGCGTGATAACCCGAGCGCCGAAGTCCATTTCTACAACACCGGACACTTCGCGCTCGAGACCCATCATGAGGAAATCGCCAGTGCAATTCGAGATTTCCTGAATCGACAACTGGCCACAAAACCCAGCGCGGCGTGAGCGCTCGGTATCCTTAAAATCGGCAGGGAAAACTCATAACTTCATAAAAGGAGAAGGTCAGTGCAAATTCGGCAAGGAGCAAGTTCAGCGCCAACTCTTGAGACAGCAGAGCGAGCATCAGTAATGCGGGCGATCGTCAGGCAGCAGTTCGGCGGCCCAGAGCAGTTAGTAATTCAGGAAATCCCAGTTCCCGAAGCCATTCCGGGACATGTGGTCATCGAGGTCAAAGCATTCGGGATCAATCATGCCGAGACTTACATGCGAAAGGGCGAGTGGGGCGATGTTGCGAGGGTCAGCGGGATCGAGTGTGTAGGTATAGTTAAGACTGATGCTGATGGCAAGTTTGCTCCCGGGCAGAAAGTCGCAGCTATCATGGGCGGAATGGGCCGCACCATCAATGGCAGCTACGCAGAATATACCCGCGTGCCATCGTCAAACGTCGTGCCCCTTCACAGTGACCTTGGGTGGGAAGAACTGGCCGCTGTACCGGAAGTCTATGCGACAGCCTGGACATGCCTGCATGAAAATCTCGCGCTGCAACCCGGCCAGAAGATAGTCATCCGCGGAGCCACGTCGGCCCTTGGCCAAGCTGCCGTGAACATCGCGGTGCAGGCGGGCGCTCGCGTGATTGCCACCACTCGCAAGCGCGAGCGATTCGCCACACTTCAATCCCTGGGTGCACACGAACAGGAGTTAGAAACTCCTGAGCTGTCCCGCCGGATTCGCGAAAGCACTCCAGGCGGTTGCGATGCGGTGCTGGATCTTGTTGGCAACAGTACCCTCCTGGACTCGATGGGAATGCTGAAGCGCGGCGGCCGGGTATGTCTGGCGGGCTTTCTAGGAGGCCTGGCTCCCCTTGCTTCATTTAACCCTCTGCTGGAAATGCCCAGTGGAGTGCAATTCAGTTTTTTTGGCAGCTTTGTTTTCGGCACACCTGAGTTTCCGTTGTCGAAAGTTCCGCTACAAAAGATTGGCAACCGGGTTGCATCCGGAGAGTACACAGCCAAGCCCGCCCGTGTATTCTCGTTTGATCAGATTCAAGAAGCTCATCGCATCATGGAAACCAATCAGGCGAATGGCAAATTGGTGGTGCGTATCTGAAACCATGATGAAAGTCGTTTCCGTAAGTGCCGGCAGGCCGCGAGAGGTCGCCTGGAAGGGCATGGCGGTCCAAACCGGACAGGAATCCCCCGGTCGCCGGGTAACCGTTAAACGACTATCGAACTGGTACCATCGCCTTATGACGTTTGTCCAACTCAAAGGCAAGCGGCGAGCCATGATTGCAGTCAGATCCTGGATTGTTCTCACCGCTGTGTTTACATCTTGTTCACTCGCCGTAGCCGCGGACATCCCAACCGGCGGGCCTCAGATTCAGGGCAGCAACATCCGCATTGAATTTGATAACCGCCTACACAGCCGGGTCATCGCTCGCTTCGACGACAAAGAGACGGCGATGGGGCCATTCACTGCCTCCGAGAGTGTGACCACCACCGATACGGCGTTGACCGGGGTTCTGTTGACCTCGCAAGAACAGGAACGCACGAAAGATACTTTTGGAGAGGGCACTCAACTTACGGTTGAAGGAAAAGCCGGAACGTTGATGAAGAAAGTCACAGTCACCATCTATGATGATTTTCCTGCGATGGCATTCTTTGATGTTCAGTACACCAACACCGGAAAATCCAAGCTCACGATCAAAAGTTGGACCAACAACGCATACATAGTGAGCCCGCAGCGCGGTGGAAGTTCGCCAGCTTTCTGGTCCTACCAAAGCGGCTCCTACGAGAAACGTCCTAATTGGGTTCTCCCTCTGCGCACAAAATTTCAGCAGGAGAATTATCAGGGTATGAATGCCAGCGACTACGGTGGCGGCACTCCGATCGTCGACGTCTGGCGAAGTGATGTCGGAATCGCTGTGGGACACGTCGAGCTCCGCCCCAAGCTGGTTTCGTTGCCGGTGTCGATGCCTGATGCGACACACGCCAAGATTGCAGTGCGATTCACCAAAGCCAGAACGCTTGGCCCCGGCGAGAGTTTCCATACGTTTCGCACCTTCGTCGCCGTTCACCGTGGAGACTACTTCCGCACCCTCGTCGAGTACCGGCGCTTCATGGTGAAACAGGGTTTTCAGATGGCTACCGCTCCGGACGATGCTTTCGGCGCAATCTGGTGTGCGTGGGGATACGGCCGAAAAGTTCAGCCTCAGCAGGTGTATGACTCGCTTCCCACGGTGAAGCGCCTAGGTTTCACGTGGGTGACGCTCGACGACGGTTGGCAGAACAACGTGGGTGACTGGGCACTGGATCCCAAGAAATTTCCCCACGGAGACGCTGACATGAAGGCCCTGGTGGATCGCATTCACCAGGAAGGATTCAAAGCCCAGCTCTGGTGGTCACCGCTCAGCGCCGTGCCAAACTCTGAACTGCTCCGGGAGCATCCCGACTACGAGTTACTGAATCGTGACGGCTCCAAGCGCAAAGTTTCCTGGTGGAACTCCTATTACTTGTGCCCGGCGGACCAGCGCGTCGTGGAGCATCACCGGGCTCTGGTCAAAAAAATCTTAGTGGATTGGGGATTTGATGGACTGAAGCTCGATGGCCAGGACATGAACGGTGTTCCGGCCTGCTACAACCCTGCTCACCATCACGCACAGCCGGAGGAGTCGGTCGAGGCTCTGCCCGATTTCTTCAAAGCGATTTACGAAACCGCGCAATCCGTAAAGCCCGGCGCCCTGGTGGAGTTTTGTCCTTGCGGCACTGCATATTCTTTCTTTACCATGCCGCACTTCAATATGTCGGTGGCATCCGACCCGGAAAGTTCTTTTCAGGTCCGTTCCAAGGGAAAAACGCTGAAGGCCCTGATGGGAGATGACGTTCCGTTCTTCGGCGATCACGTCGAACTGAGCGATGGTGGCAATGATTTTGCCTCGACGGTAGGCGTCGGAGGTGTGGTGGGCACACAGTTTGTCCTTCCGTCTTTGGTTACAAAGCACGGCAAATCCGATCTCACTCCGGCGCGCGAAAAAGAATTTGAAAAGTGGCTGCGCATCTATCGCGAAAAGATGTTATCCAGAGGGGAATACCTCGGACAGCTTTATGACATTGGCTTCGATGTGCCGGAAACTCATGCAATCCGCAAGGGCCAGACGATGTACTACGCCTTTTTTGCCAAGCAGTGGAAAGGAACAGTCGAATTGCGCGGCCTCGGAGACCGCAACTACAGCGTAGCGGATTACGCCTCCGGAAAAGATTTTGGAACGGTGTCAGGGCACAATGCTCATTTGCCAGTTGAGTTCGCTGGACATCTGCTGCTTGAAGCACGGCCGCAATAAATTGGGCGAGCGTCTAATGACTTCGCAATTCTCATTTGATCGCGATTTGCGTCTCGTCGTAGACATCTGAAAAACAAATTGGCGGAAGCGAGTGGGGGTCGAACTAAAACGCATGTTGCAGACAAAGGACTTCCCTTTCGAATCAATCGCTCTTCCCGATCAATATCTTAACTTCCGCACCCCCATAGCACACGTTTTAGCACACTGGAGCGGGTTTTGGGTTCCTTGTACGCATCTAGCACAGGCGGTTTGTCGTCCCTCCTTCGCTGCTGACAATGCCCACATGGGTGACAATTTTTGACGTTGTTCTGGGCACGGTTCGTCAGTAGAATTCAGACAGCATCAAGAGCGGTCAGCACACGCTGCTGGCCCACCAGATGAGGGGTCAAGGTTTCGATCTCCACATTGGTCAGGCTCCAAGCCAGATGCGGGCGACGCTACGAAGCGAAGCCAAAAGGGGGTTCAATGAAATCACTCGAAGAGAAAGTGTCTGCTCCAGACGTTCTCGTCCACAACGAAGGAACTGTTTTCCTGTTCAATCCGTTGACCGCGAGAGCAAAGGAATGGATTGATGAGAACGTCCAATCCGAGAGCTATCAATGGTTCGGCACCACACTGGTTGTCGAGCATCGGTTCGCGTGGGGATTGGCACAGGGACTGAAGGACGCTGGGCTGGTGCTCCAATGAAACGGTGCTCGAATCGGCCCAATTGTCCGTGCGACTTCTGCGTCTCCGTTCGCGAGGACATCTCCTCGGGGCGAGACCCGAAGAGCGAACTGGATAGACTCGCACTGGACTTCATTCGCGAACACAGGAGAAAGGTATGACTCGGCGCAGAGCAATCACTTTCGCAGAGGAACTCGAATGCCAGGACTCGCCTCTTCTTGCTGTCCTCAGACATTACGGATCACCGTTGACCCGTGAGGAGTTCTTGAGTTTGCATTTCATGGGGGAAATTCCTGAGTTGATTGACCCCGAGGAAGAGGCGGATTTCCCTGAGCAATTCCAATTGGCCACTCTGCTCGAAACGCCGCCCGTGTCGGAGAAAGTCCAGTAGGCTAAGAGCGGGGGGTGTCTGTAGATATTCTACGCTCGCGAACCCTCAAGAAATAAAATAAAAATAGAAAAAAACCGCTGTTTCCCGGCCAGAACGTTTGGAAACAGCGGCTCGTATTCCCCAACGAAGCGGCGTCGCGGGGCGGTTTACGGCTGAGACAAACTCTGAGGAGAGGGCTTCATCTGTCCAAATCTTTGCTCATACCCGCCCTGTGTGACAATCCCTCGAAAGGTGTACAGAACACTTCTCTCCTGTCATTATTGGCAGTGTTTCTTCTGCCCGTAGAAAGCGATTCTTTTCTGGCGGTGCTTGAGTCGCAGTGGGCCGCCTCACCGTCATCTGGCCTTTTTGCTCGTTGAGGCGGCCCGTTGAAAAGACCGCGCCGTCGCCCCGCCGATCTTAAAACGGGAGCCGACTTAAAGGCTGCCTTCTGGCCCTCAGCCCGCTCCCGATTGACTGCGTTTCCATTTACCGCCGGATTCCATTTTCACCAACCGCTTCAGCTCACCATAGCGGGGGATAAGAACCTCGGACTCCGTGCGCTTTAGTTCCTTCGCTGTCCTCAATCGTCATCGGCCTTCGTTTGAGCAGAGCGAGAATATCATCAGCGAGCATAACGAGACACGCGAATCAGCGCTTAAGCAGAAGCTCTAGTTCGAGAGCTTCGAGGTAAAAGTTAAGAGCTTGCTGGGCAATTCTGATTTCAGACTCTACCTGATCGCGCTCCGTTTGCTTGAGCTCATTCTCCATGATGGGCGAAGAGATAAGCATTCCTCTGACTCTAGTAAATGAGGAAGCAATCAAGAATCTTGGATTCGACCCCGAGGCGGTCTGAGGGTCTTCACTTTTTGCCCACATACATCGTGCCGTCGAGCACGTTCCTGATAAGGCAGATTGGACTCCATCACAGCCCTCACCTTTTCCGAAGCGTGCGAGAGAGCAGTTCGCCCGTCACCGGGTTCTCAAATGTGTTGTCGTCCACGTAGTTCAGCGGAGTCCCATCCTGCAAGCGGATTGTCTTCATTCCCGGTATCGAGCCGACACCGTCCATCGAAGATGGCGGCGATGTGTTCCTGATGCACGAAGGCACGATGCGGAGAGCCGTCTTCCCCATATAGCACTAGAGTTTCCATTTTCATCTCCTGCGGCGCGCGAATGAAGTCGAATTTAGCACAGGGCGGTTGAGGGATTATGACGATGGAGCGTGCGTTCTCATCCACTCCGCGACCTTCTCGTGCGTCTCGTAATAACGGATGTGCGTGTCGCTCTCAACCCCGTTGAAGGTATCGACCATCTTCCACCCGTGGGTGTCGGGTTTGATGATGTAACGAGGATGGTTGATGCCGTTGGTGTCGATCCAAGTCGCGGTCATAAAGGTTTTACCCAAATCTTTCAGCGGAATTTGGTCTGGATTTCTCTTCGACATCATCACTTCTTTTCTGTTGATTGTGCAGGTTGCTGTGCGGGTTGGGCGGGTTGCAGTGGCGTCATCGGAACGAAATCTTTGAGTTGCGGAACGGTGGGATGCACCGTGGCAACAATGTCGTCTTCCTTCCGCTTCGGGAGCGTCTCTGCGCTTTCTTTTTGGGGAGGGGCTGCGGTTTGAATCTGCTGCTGACGAGCTTTCGTCTGTTGACGAGCTTTAGCCAATCGGACATTGTTACGCCGCACTCGCCAATTTTCGAACATCGAGACAGCTCTACCGATGACGTAATACCGAAACACCCCTTGAGGCTTCAGTTGGATTGTTTCGCCTTTACAGAACTCGTGCGTCTTGACACGCCACGAAGGAAGGTCGTAGACCACGATTTCATTACACGCAATTTTGCCCTCGTCTTTTCTCTGTTGAAGGAATTTCTCAAGAGCTTCCTTACTCTCCAGAGATTCCATCGTGAGATTGAAATCGTTAAAGATTTTCAGACGATAGTCATCAGGGCGAAGACGCACGGATTCAATATTCCCATCCGCCTTCACAAAATCAACGACGAATTTTACGTTACCACCTATAGACCCATCTCTGTGCATGGAGCGTATGGGCTTGAGCACAGCAGTAAAGTAGTTCAGGAACGAGTCCGAAACGGGACTCCAGCCCCGAATCGGTGACCGCACCTTGTACTTTCCATCAGACGTTGAAAGGAAGAGATGCTTCTTAATCTTCGAATTACCGAAGAGAAGACCATTTACGCTTATCTTGGTCATGCTTGAAGCATAAAATTCAATCGGGCCGAACGACTTGACGTATGTCTCAAAGGGTTTGAGGGTGAGGGGAGCACCGCAAAATTCTTCAATTTCGATGTAAATGTTGTACCCGATTCGAAGGTAAATCCCAAAAATCGTGACGCTTCTGTCCTTTAGATTTTCAAGTACCACCTGAGCGATGAATTCATCATTGCAGTCCCGGCTGCTTGAGGGTGAAAAAGAACCTCGAATATACGCTCCGCTTTTCCTGCGATACGCCTTGATACCTAAATAGGCCGACAACACAGCGAAGCAAGCCATGACTACTGCTGGGACTTTCAATTCAACTAATTTGTGCAGGAGATTCATTTTTCGCTATTCGGCTGGGCCAAAACGCGAATCGTCAATCTTCCCTTTACCGCCAGCCTCAATCCATGCGACGAGTTTGCTGGCTTCCGATAGCAGGTCTTTGACCTTGCTTTCGTCAAGCACATGCTCTTTGCCATCTTTCGTCTTGCCATTCCGATGGACACAGTCATGCCGAACGATAATCGCTCGGTGCAGTTCCTTCACATCCGAGGGAACCTCATCCCAAGCGTATCTCGAAACATAGGCTCGACTTTAGTCCAGACGGTGCCAGACTACTTCTAACAGATGTTCCCGAACTCTCTCCTCGATATTCTCGCGGGCACTGAATACTTTGCTCAGCGGTAGATTCTGTTTCTCGAATTCAGGAGTAGTCTCAACGAACTTACGCAAGCAACGTCTCATCCGCCCTTGATAGACGAGATGAACTTGTCGGAGAGGTATGTCTCTAGAGCCGTGATGACATTGACGTACAGCAGACGCAACATGCATTGTCGGTCTGCTGGTTCGACCTTCGCCTCTAAAAGTCGTTCGATGTTCAATGCACTCTGGTCGAACGCGTCTTTTTGACGAAGGGATTCAGCACTGGACCCGAAATAGGTAATCGTCAAGGTCGGCATCAACGAGTTGGAGTCACCGCTCCAATACGGTGTAACGTCGTCGAGTTCGTCGGACAATTCCTCAATCACGTCGTCGTCCACGACCCCGCCGAACTCCGAAGACAGTTCTTCGTTAGCCTCGTATGGTCCTCCGTAGATGTACTGGTACCCACCTTCAGCGGATTCGTATGGACAAAGTTCGACAGGGTCCTCGTAATTCTGGTAGAACCAAGTCCGCATCGCATCCAACTGCACGTCACGTTCTGCTTCCGGACAGGTGCTCGTGAAGAAATGCGCTTGCCGTCGCTGAGCCTATACCAACTCAGTTTTGGTTTCGGCTCGCCTTCAGGAGATTCGAAGAGTGGTGGTTGGTCGTCCATGCTGGCAAAATCGTAGCATTCCCCCTGGCGAAGCAAAGGCGAAGAGCGTATTATGCCCGAAT
>CAWAVZ010000001.1:0-2361799 GCA_963785655.1 uncultured Acidobacteriota bacterium | reverse complement strand
CATTTCGATCGGACGCGGCTTGATGTGGTAGGTATCCATAGGCAGGAGTTCGTACATGCCGCGCAGGGCGATGGGCACAATATCGACTTGTGATTTGATGGCGAGAAAAAACGCACCCGGGAGGAATGCTTGAATGCTGCCGTCAGGAGTGCGCCCGCCCTCCGGGAAGATCACCAGGGGCATCCCGCGTTTCAAGGTCCGCAGTGCAGATTTGATCTGTCCGACTGAGCGCGCGGGGTTTTGCTGGTCAACGCAGACCTGGCCCGAGCGTTTCAGATGCCAGCCGACTATCGGATAGGACAGCAGTTCTTTCTTATGCAGGATCCGGAATTGAAATGGCAGGTACGCGTAGAGCGCGGGAATATCCAGCGCCGACGCGTGATTGACCGCATAGACGTGCGGCCTGGAAGTATCTATGTGTTCGAGACCGATGACCTGCATGGGCGAGAAAATCGACTTCATGGTCAGGCGCGCCCAGGCCCGCGCGAACGCATGGAGGATGCTGCCATCGCGATCAAAAAAGCCGAACGGAATGGACGCTATCCCAAGAGCGACCGTATAAAACCAGATCAGCGGATCAAAGAAGAAATAAGAGCGCAGATGACTGAGAAGGCCGTATTTCTTGGGGGCCGGGCGCTCGCTGTCCGCGGCTGACTGCCCATGCGGGTGTTCATCCCTGGGGATCTGCTCGGTGGCACTTCTCCCGCCGGAGCCCGGCTCGACTTCGTTCAGCCCAGGTCCGCCCGACACTGGCTTATTCAACCGGAACTCCCAGACTGCTCATCGCTTCTCCAACAATATAGATGGAGCCGGTGATGACCAGGATTCCGTCTGCTCCGGCCAGTTCGCGCCCATGCGCGATCGCCGAGGCCACATTAGGACGGGATTCCATCTCCGACTGGGTGCGGGCGGCGGCTTCACGAATTTCCTCCGCAGTCGCCGAGCGTGGATTGTCAGCACTGGTAACGATTACGCGCTCGGCGAGCGGGAACAAAATCTCAGCAATTTCCCCGATCGCTTTGTCCCGCATCGCGCCGAAAACAAAAATGATGCGACGATCTCCGTGCCAGGACGACAGTGTGGAGCGCAGCGCCCATGCTCCCGCCGGATTATGGGCAACGTCGAGCACGATCTCTGGACTTCCAGGGACTACTTGAAATCGCCCCAGCCAGCGAGTTTCGCGAATGCCGCGTTCGATCGAATCAGCGGTAACTGGCAATCCTTGCTTATGTAATTCTTCTGCGGCGGCGATGGCCAGCGCGACATTCCGCAATTGATGCCGGCCAACCAGCGGAGTTTCCACCAGAATTTCTTTTCCAAGAACGTGGAGCGGATAGCGAGAGATGGGTCCCGCACTGCAGATGGGTTCTGCACTGCCCATGTGGGGACGGGCGTGCCGGTTGAGCCTGCCCTGAGCGACCGAGCGGAGCGAGGGAATCGAATGGGTCCTGTCGAGCAACGCTCGACAATCCTCGAATATTTCAACTTGGTCTGCTGGAGCGTCCCGTGAAGCTTCAAAGTATTGCGGGCTGGCCGGCGACACCGGCGGAACGTATGGCACCGCACTGATCACCCGGGCATCTTCTTCGAGGACCGTATTCCCGATCACGTCGTTGGCTTCAGGCATTTGCGGCAGAGTGACAATGACGCCGCCGGGGCGAATGATGCCGGCCTTTTCATGGGCAATTTCCGCGATGCTGTTCCCGAGAAATTTCTGATGATCGAGTGCAATATCGGTGATCACGCTCAACCGGGGATCCACGACATTCGTAGCGTCCAGGCGTCCGCCCATCCCGACTTCGAGCACCGCTATATCTACCTTGCTGGTAGCAAAGTGTTCGAACGCCATAGCCGTGAGCATCTCAAAAAAACTGGGGTGCCAGGGCAGTTCCCCATCTTCGACTAGCCGCTCGGCCGTGCGTTCGACCAGATCGTGAATCAACGCAAATTTGTCGTCGGGAATTTGCCGACCTTCGATTCGAATTCGTTCATTGATACGCACCAGATGCGGCGACGTGTAAAGCCCGGTGCGCAGCCCGGAAGCCTGCAGAATGGACGCGAGCGAGGCGGCGGTTGAGCCTTTGCCGTTGGTACCTGCAATCAGAACGCTGGGAAATTTCTTCTCAGGATTCTCCAGCGCTTTGAGCAACACGCGCATGTGCGCCAGATCAAACTTGTGCGATGGCGTCTGCGCCAACTCGTACCCAAGAGCGTACATGCGCGCAATGGCGGATTGGTAGGACACAGGCATGAAAGCGTTGTTCCGTGCGGCGTTAACCTAACTAATAGGGTACCAGCTTCCGATGTTTACCTTTGCCTTCAGCTATCGCTAAACGTCAGGGAGGCGCATCATGACTGGGGGGACTGGATGGCGAACGACCAACGACCAACGACGGGACTTCGAACGACGCCGTTAACTTGCTGCTGACTGCTGCGTGCTTACCCCCGGCGTCATGAACTCCAGTGCGCGGGCAATATAGGCCTTCATTTCTTTACGGTGGATCACGGCGTCGAGCATTCCGTGCTCCAGCAGGAATTCGCTGCGCTGGAATCCTGGCGGGAGTTTCTGACGGATGGTTTGTTCGATCACCCGCGGGCCAGCGAATCCGATCAGCGCGCCCGGCTCTGCGATGATCAAATCCCCAAGCATCGCAAAAGATGCGGTAACCCCACCGGTCGTAGGATCGGTCAACACCGAGACATATGGAACACGCGCTTCGTCGAGCCGCGCCAAAGCGGCAGAGATTTTTGCCAGCTGCATCAGGCTCAGTACGCCTTCCATCATGCGCGCGCCGCCCGATGCAGAAATAATAATGAGCGGCTGTTTGCTATCCAGCGATTCTTCGATAGCGCGGGTGATCATTTCTCCGACCACCGCCCCCATGCTGCCGCCAATAAAGCTGTACTCCATGGCGCTGATAATCACCGCCCGCCCGTTCAGCTTGCCGCGACCGTTGATCACGGCGTCATTTAAGCCAGTTTCCTCCTGGGCGCGCTGCAGCCTCTCGGAGTAAGGCTTGAGATCGACAAATTTCAGCGGATCAGTAGATACCAGATTCCCACTGAAAACTTCGTACTCGCCATCATCGAACAGTTGCGCCAGCCGCGCACGCGCGTCGATTCGAAAGTGCTTGCCGCACTTCGGGCAGACATTCAGGTTTTCTTCCAGATCTTTTTTCCAGATAATCTGGCGGCAGCCTTCACACTTCACCCACAGCCCTTCAGTGCGAATCTTCTTCTCGCCGGAAGGATCCAGTTCGCCGGATTCTCTTTTAAACCAAGCCATAAATTCAGTATCGAGTCAGTTGAAACTTATCTCTTAAGTTACCAAATCACACAATTACTCATTCACTATTCGATGCTCTATGCTGGCTCGCTGACGCTTATCCCCCTGAAAATGGAGCGACCGCAGCGGCCTTCGTCTTGAGAATTCGCCCTTGCTTGCGCGCCTGATTTAAGGCCGAGCGCTCCCGACCATCTCTCGTTCGGTAGAACTCTAGATTACGGTACATATCGCAATTAGCACAGGTCGAGTTCAGGGCTCCAGAACCGAACCTCGAACGCAGGTTGCGCATGCTATGCCCGGACCATATCTCCGCCAAAGGCGCTTGCAAAATATTCCCTATGCCCAGGTCTTTCACGGCGTCCATCGCAGCCACGCAATTGCACCCCATCACCGTGCCATCGGGCAGGACCATGGGCCCATTGTAAGTATTTACGCAGGGCTCGCGACGCGATGTCACACTTCGCAGCTTCATCGATGGCGGGAGAGCGTCTCGCGTAATTCTCCCGCCCGCCGAAGTGAATGACCACGTGTAATCCAGCTGCGGATTGTGGGCCAATATAGGCTGAAAATCAGGATCACGCAAGACCGCGTCGAGCGGCCGGTCCGGACGCAGCGCAATGGTAATGCTCACGGGTGAACCTAGCGCCGAGTTCCGTTCGACCAGCTCCAGCACATTTCGCCGCATGCGTTGATAAGAGCTGTTGCGATAGACGCGCTTGTACATCTCAGCCTCGAAACCCGCCGTGCTGACGTTCAATGCGTTTATGCCCGATTGCAGTACCGCATCTATGCCGAATTTATCGAGAAGAATGCAGTTGGTGGTGAGCCAAAGCCGGTCAATCTGTGGCAGGGAGCGAAGATAGCGCACCCGGTCAAGGAATTTGGGATCGATGAGTGCGTCGCCGACAATCGGCGTCAGACCTACGGATCCACCGCCAATCGCAACGTAATCGTTGACCGCCTTGTGAAAAACCTCGTCAGCCATGAACCGAACATCACGCGTCTGGAACTGGTATGGACAAAAGACACAGTTGGCGTTGCACAGGTTGGTCAACTCTAGATGCAACTCAAAGGGCCGCGCGGCCATAGGTGCGAGGGTCTTTTCGATCGCATACAGCCGGCCAACGAACGCGTCAGCTTTACGCCGCAAAACTCGCGCCACTTTGTCTGCAAACAGCCGATTCAATCAGTACTCGATTCCCCTTTGCGCCTGGACACCTTTTTCATATGCATGCTTCACCTGGCGCATCTCGGTCACCGTGTCAGCAAGCTCGACAATTGTCGGATGCGCATTGCGGCCGGTCAAGATCACATGCACCATTTCTGGCTTTTCCTTCAAAGCCACCGCGACTTTGGCGGGATCGAGCATGCCATAGCTGATGGCATAATTGATTTCATCAAGAATGACCAAGTCCCACTCTCCGGATCGAATCGCTTGCGCGCTTTCGGCCCAGGCTTCTTCGACCATGCGCACGTCCTCAGGATCAGGCTTCTCGGCACCCACCTTCACGAAGCCACGGCCCATCTGTTTCATGATGAACCTGTCGCCAAACGCTTTGACGGCATCGAGCTCGCCGTAGTGCCATGAGCCTTTGATGAACTGCAGCATCAGCACGCGCATGCCATTGCCGACCGCTCGCAGGGCCGTGCCCATGGCGGCACTGGTCTTGCCTTTGCCAGGGCCGGTGTTCACAATGATCAGACCTCGGCGAACGTCAGGCATAGGAGACATTGATTGTACTTAGCGCGTAGGAGTTCTGCCATTCGCAAGAGAGTTGATTAATTTGGTAATTTTGTAATCTGGTAATTGAGTAAGTTAAAACATGAGACGAAACAGGTTTGGGCCGCAGGGTTTTAAATTACCAAATTACCCGATTACTCAATTACCAAATTCTTCTTGAATCTTGACGACACCATCGTAGCTATTGCCACTCCGCCCGGTCGAGGCGGAATTGGGGTGGTGCGTTTCGCCGGGCCTGAAGCTCGATCCATTGCAGCGCCGATGCTTCGGCTGAAACATGAACTGGAGCCGGGGCGGGCAGTCTTTGGGGAGCTGATCGAACCATGTGGGTCGGACACTCCTCCCCCGGGTACAGACCATGTGGGGACGGGTGTCCACGCCCGTCCGGCCGAGCAAAGCTCGGCAACTCGCATCGACGAAGTCGTTGTCTCCTACTTCGCCAAACCACATTCCTACACCACCGACGACATCATTGAAATTTCCGCTCACGGCTCACCCGTCGTTCTGCGCCATATTGTCGAACTCGCACTCGCCCGTGGAGTCCGTCTGGCCGAGCCAGGTGAGTTCACTATGCGGGCGTTCCTCAACGGGCGCATTGATCTGACTCAAGCAGAAGCCGTCCGCGATCTGATCGAATCGCAAACTCTTTATCAGGCCAAAGTTGCAGCCCAGCAACTCGAAGGCGCGCTTTCGCACCGCTTGCAGCCGATCAAGCAAAAACTGGTTGAGCTGATTGCCTTGCTCGAAGCAGGAATCGACTTCGCGGAAGACGATGTTTCCGTTCTCCCCGGAAAGCAAATTCTTGAGCATCTGGCCGCCATCCGCGGTCCCCTGGAGCAACTCGCCCGGTCTTTCTCTTACGGAAAAATTGTTCATGAGGGCTTGACGCTAGCCATTGTCGGTAGGCCAAATGTCGGCAAGTCGAGTCTGTTCAATCGCCTGGCCGAGCGCGAGCGCGCCATCGTCACCGCAACGCCAGGGACCACGCGTGACCTGGTCACGGAAACTGTTTCCCTCGGCGGCATTCCCCTCAAACTGGTTGACACCGCGGGCATTCGCCGCGCCCTCGACGAAGCCGAAAGCATAGGCATCAAGAAATCGATGGAAGCCCTGGCTGATGCCGACCTGGTGCTGGTTGTGCTGGACGCCTCGCAGCCCAGCAGCCAAGAAGACGAGGAATTACTAACGCAAGTCGAGCAGCGCAGCGCGATTATTGTCCTGAACAAGGCTGATCTGGCGGACACGCGCATGCAGCTATCCACGCAACATAAGGCTGTGCGCACTTCCGCTTTGACCGGAGAAGGAATAGCCGACCTGCGCGCCATTATTCTGCGCGAGACGACCGGCAAAACTGCAACAAGCGCGGAGTCCGGCTTCCTCACCAACGCACGGCATCAATCATTGGTAAGCCACTCTTTGGCTGCGCTGAACGCCGCCCAAGTTGCGGTGGAGAACCGCGTACCTCACGAAATGCTTCTGCTCGATCTTTACAACGCTCTGCGTCCGCTCGACGAAATCACCGGCGCGACCACCAATGACGACATCCTCAACCTGATTTTCAGCCGCTTCTGTATCGGAAAATAGCGACTCAACGCCCCAAGCCTTACTTTTGCTGATGCGCCTGCTCAACCTGATCGAGCAGCCGATCAAGTGCGGCGCGGTCCAGAAATCTGCCATTGGCAACTACCGCGTCGATTTTCTGCGTATTACGAATATTTTCCAGCGGATTCGCCCCAAGCAGCACCAGATCAGCGATGCTGTTTGCCGCAATTTTGCCGGCATCATTCCGTTCGAGAAACTTCGCCGGATTGCTGGTCGCAGTTTGCAGCGCCTCCATCGGGGTAAAACCGGCCTCGACGAAATTCGCCAGTTCGTCGTGCAGGCTGAATCCCGGCATGATGTAGATGCCGGCCGCCGTATCGGTCCCAGCCATGAAGGGCACTCCCGCCCGATGGAGCTTCCCGGTCATCTTTAAGTTTTGTGCAAAGTATTCGCTGCGCAGAGAAAGAGGATCGTGCAGCAGATCGGGCATCATCTGTTCTTTGAACCGGTGCCAGGTCACGTCGCGCCAATACGCCGGCACGTAGCGGTCGAGCGGCTGATGCGCCCAGTCGAGTTGATCAAGAAAGGTACCGCCTCGCTGCCACGCCAGGGTTGGCACCTGCCAGGTCTGGCTGCCCGCCAGCAGCTTTATGAGCTCATCACACTTCTTCGGATCGTTGCTGGAGAGCAGCAACTGCGTTGAACCTTCTCCACGGATGAACTTGTCTTCCTGGGTCGAGCAACGTTCGAAGATCCCCATCAGGTGCTCGATGCTCTTCTGCCCGGCTGCCACCACTTGAGTTATGCGAACTTTGTCGGGGACGTGCCCTACGATCGGCAGCCCCCGTTTGTGCGCCTCATCGGCCGCCGCAAGGTAGGACTCCACCGACAGCAGCGACTGCACCTTTATGAAATCGACCTGCTGAGCAGCCAGGCTATCGACCGCCGCTCGGGCGTCGGCCGGCGAAGTCACCGGGACCGAACTCGGAAAGCGCAGGCTCTTTCCGTCTGGCAGGTACCCATCCAGCATAGGACCGGAGAACACAATGTGAGGACCGGTAAGCTGCCCAGCTTCGATCTGGTCGCGCCACTGCTTCAGAACCGCAACGTCACCGCCCATATCGCGAACGCCGGTCACGCCATTGGCTACAAAAAGTGGAAGGATAACGTCGCGTCCGCCCGGAAACCAGTCGCCGAATGCAGTGTGGACGTGCATGTCCCAAAGGCCAGGAATCAGAAACTTGCCGCTGCCGTCGATGACGCGGGCACCGCTCGGCGCGTGGAAGTCTTTTGAACTTGATACAGATGCGACGCGATTTCCCCTTGTAAGGACGGTTCGATCCGTTTCCACCGAAGCGGTCTCTGGATTGATGACCGTGACGTGCGTTATCGCTATCGAGACCAGTGTCGACATCTGCCCGAAAATGGACACCCAGGCAGTCAACAACCCCAGGCAAAAGAGCAGATCGGCAATGAAACGTAATCGCATCGGGAAAGAGTACTACGGAAGGTTAGTCCAAAATCGAGCCGAGTCGGTGTTCAGACTAAATCTGCCAAATTTGTCTTGAAAAGTGCCATACCGACGGAGCAGAATGTCTCCCCTGACAGGTCTTCTAGCCGCCACAACGTCGCAGTTGAAGCTAGATTGCGGTTCCAAGGAGCAAGCAGCCATGCGCAGCCTTCGTATTCTCGCCTTCCTTTCTGTTATTTCTGTTCTCTCTATGGCGTCCCTGTCGTGGAGCCAAACCGGCACCTCCACGATCCGTGGAACCGTGACTGACCCCAGCGGCAGCGTGGTCTCAGACGCAACCGTTACTCTCACCAACACCCAAACCAATGGGGTTCGGAACACAAAGACCGGCCCTGAAGGCACCTACGTGTTTGATCTGATTACTCCGGCCACGTACAAGGTTGCGGTCGAGGCCACAGGCTTTAAGCAGAAGGTCGTGCAGAACGTTCAGGCGCTGATCGGTAAGCCGACAACGGCAAACATCGCGCTCGAGGTCGGAGCGGTCAACCAAGTGGTAGAGGTTTCGTCTAGCGGTCAAGCAGCCCTCGTCAACACCCAGGATGCCACTCTAGGGAATAACTTCGACTCGCTTCAGATCACTCAGCTTCCCTTGGAGGCGCGAAATTTAGTTGATCTCCTGAGCTTACAGCCGGGATCCACACGTGAAGGCTACGTGACCGGAGCACGAGCTGATCAATCGAACGTGACGCTCGACGGCGTCGATATCAACAATGCACAGACGGGCAATGCTGAAATCCCTCGTTCGACTAACAGTTTGGTCGTCGGGGCGTTAGATAATGACCGGGGAGACATCACGTCAGGACCGGTGTTGAGATTGAACTCCGAAGCGGTCGAGGAGTTTCGGGTCACAACCGCCAACGGGAACGCCAATCAAGGACGGTCTTCTGGCGCCCAGATCAATATCGTTACCAAGCAAGGCAGCAATGCGTGGCACGGAGCCGCATCAGAGTTCTATCGCTCCAGAGGATTCACGGCGAACGACTGGTTCAACAATCACTCCACCCCGACGGTTGAGCGACCTCCCCTTACGAGGAACACTTTCGAGGCCGCTTTGGGCGGACCGGTCGTCAAGAACAAACTGTTCTTCTTCTACGATTACGCGGGCAGGCGAGACGCCAGCAGCCAAAGTGTTAGCAGAACAGTTCCGTTGCCAAATTTAGGCCAGGGAATCATTAACTATCTCTACTGCAACAGTGCCAGCGATACTTCGTGCACCACACCCGGTCAATTGGATCTGACAGCTAACAACGTTTATCCGGCCGTGGGTCTGAATCCAGCGGCGTTGGCGGCGCTCGGCGATGCCGCAGCAAAATTTCCAAATAATGACCTCACCAACGGGGACCAGTTAAATACCGGGGGCTTCCGTTTCAACGCACCGACGCCGGTCAGACTGAACGCGCACACCCTGCGCTTTGACGCCAACCTGAACCAGAAGCAGTCACTTTTCGCCAGATTGCAGGTACAGGACGATCACCAAACCCTGCCGCAGTGGGTGCCTGGCTCGGTTTCACCGGTTGTGTGGGCGCATAACTGGGGGCTAGCGGTTGGCCACACCTGGACGATCGGTAGCAACTGGGTGAATAACTTCCGTTATGGCCTGACTCGTCAAGCGTACACCAACAGCGGTGACAGTTTTGGGGACGATACGGAGTTCCGTTTTGTCTTCCAGCCCAATGGTCAATTGCATCCTCTGACTCAGGTTGTCCCAGTTCACAATTTTACGGATGATCTATCTTGGGTCCACGGAAAACACACTATCCAGTTCGGTGGAAACGTCCGCATGGTAAGCAACAAGAGAAGCGATTTCTTTGCAAGCGGTGACTTCGCCGAGATGAATCCTTCCTACTACAACGGCGCGGGCTCAAACGTGAAGAGCCTGTTCCAAGGTTATTTAACTGCCAACAATCTGCCTGGCGGAACCGCCGGGCAATCGGTGTCGTCAACCCGCGAGGTGCGCGACGCCGCGACATCGATCATCGGTCGCTACACTCAATTGCAGTCTTTCTTTAACTTTTCTCACGACGGGTCTTTGCTCCCACACAGTGACCCTTCCGGTCGAGACTTTGCCTCCCAGTCGTATGATGAGTACGTTCAGGACTCGTGGAAGGTGCTCCCCAGCTTAACCTTAACCCTGGGACTGCGCTACAGCCTGGAACGCCCGGTTTATGAAAAGAATGGCCTTGAAGTCCAACCCATCGATCCTCTAGGCAAGTACCTCGCTCAACGCGTTGCCGCTGCCAATCAGGGACAGAACCTAACCACCTTAATTACCTTGGATAAATCTGGCCCGGCAAACGGTCGTAAGCCAATGTACAACTGGGACAAGAACAACTTTCAGCCCAGAATTGCTGCAGCCTGGTCACCAGACAATGGCAAGACCTCTCTTCGCGGGGGCTTCGCCATGACCAACGACTACTTTGGTCAGGCTCTGGCGGTGGATTTCGACCTGAATTCGAGCATTGGTTTCGTCGAGAACTTCCTTAACCACGCCAATACTTATGATGTGACCGGCAATCCTAATCACCCACCTGGGCCACAGTTCCAACAATTCGGGGATCCAGTTCGTCCTCTCATCGGCACTGCCGGAGGAGTCGTTCCCAGTAGTCTTATGCTGCCCGGCGCGTTGCCTTCTCTGAATGGCACTCCTACCACCGGGGAAGTAATCGGGGAACGGATCGAGCAATCACTCGATTCAGCACTGCACTCGCCTACCCAATACACCTGGAATTTCACCATCGAGCGTCAGGTTCCTAAAGGCGGTGTCTTTGCCGCCTCTTACATCGGACGATTAGGTCGCAGCCTTCTGGCTCGTCGGGACATCACTCAATTCAATAATCTGCGCGATCCGAATAATGGCGTGGATTGGTACACCGCCGGTACGGCGCTCGAGAGACTTCGACAACAGGGAGTCGACATAAGCCAGATACCGGCTTTACTACCCGCTAACGTCAATCAGTATTTCAAGGATATGTTCCCCGCCAACCTGACAAGCATAGTCAACAACTTCGAAGGCGGCATCTGCGACCCGGGTTCGACGAATGCACAGGTTTTCTACTGCTACAACACCGTCGCAGAATTCTTTACTGGCAACGATTGGACCGATACTCAAGCCGAGATTGACAATGCCTTGGCCTTCACCGCGGATCCGGTGAATGGCGATCCCTCCGTGATGCGCTTCATGCAGCCGCAATTCGGCTCTCTTTCTGCCTGGTCCAGTATTGGAAATTCCAATTACCATGCTCTGACCCTTTCCTTCCGGCAACGGCTGAAAGCGCTGACCCTTGACTTCAATTACACATTCGCTCACTCACTCGATGATGCCTCGGGTCTGCAGTCAGAAGCCGGGTACGGCAACTTCCAAACCAACGGTTCATTCATCCCGAATTCCCTCCGCCAGCGCGACAATTACGGCAACTCCGATTTCGATGTCCGCCACAGCATAAACGCGGATTTTGTTTGGCAGCTACCCATAGGAAGAGGGCAGGCTTTTATGGGTAACGCGGGCAAGGCCGCAGACGCACTCCTGGGCGGCTGGCAACTCTCGAGCATCATGCGTTGGAACACTGGATTGCCAACTGGAATATCGCCCTTCGACGAAAGTCAATGGGCGACAAGCTGGAATGTTCAATCGAACACTACTCCCACAACCTCTGTTCACTCTTGTCCGAACAAACCCAAAGATTCGGCTCCCAAAATCTTTGGTGGATGCAATGTGACAGGCGTCTATCAGAGCATGCGCAACGCCTATCCTGGCGAGAGTGGCCCACGCAACTACGTGCGTTACCCAGGGTACTTTGATCTCGATCTCGGAATATCGAAATCCTTCAAGATGCCGTGGGAAGGACACGAACTCGCGCTACGCTGGGACGTGTTCAACGTCACCAACACGCAGAGCCTGACCGGCATCGTGGATTTTGCGGTGGTTGCGGATCCGAAACTGACGCAACAAAGTCCGCCGACGGACTGGGGCAACTTCTTCCAGATCCAGGGTCAGCCGCGGGTCATGCAGATTGGCGCGCGATACTCGTTCTAGAGCAACGCACTGGATTACGTAAACGGCTAGGCTCAGCCTAGCCGTTCTTTTTGCCGATTACGTCTTTCGGACTTCGAAGTCACGGTTGAGCTCCGCTACTATTCTCCCCCACCCCTCCATACTTCTGCAGCCACTTCAACTCCTCCCTCACCTTGATCTTCCCGTGCCACGGGTTCTTATCCAAGGAGTGTCCTTCGCCGGGGAAGATCAGCAGCGCATTGGGAATGCCGAGCGAATACAACGCGTGTTCCAAAAGATAGTCTTCCAGAACTGCCACCCGGATATCGTCGGCGCCGGCGACCATGTGTGTGGGCGTCCGCACCTTGTTGATCTGGAAAAGTGCCGCTTCGTCGTGATAGCGCTGCGCCTCTTCCCATGGGCGCCCACCCAGGAAGTAGGCATCGTCGAACGTGGTGTCGTCGTTCCCCCAGTTCGCCGCGTGCTCGACCGCGCCCGCGCCGGTCACCGCCGCCTTCCATTGCGTGCTCTGGGTGATGAGCCAGTTAGTCATGTATCCGCCATAGCTGTAGCCGCCGATGCTCAGATGGTCGCGATCGGCGATCCCATCCTTCACCAGCGCGTCAACGCCTTCCAGAATGTCTTTGCCCGGTCGTGAAACGATGGCCGGAACGATCTGCGAAAGGAACTTGTCTCCGTATCCGCTCGATCCACGATAGTTGGGCTCGAAGACCAGCCAGCCTTGTGTAGCCGCCAGCGCGCCCCACTGATACCAATCAGCCCCGAAGTGGTTGCCGTCGGCGTCCGCGGGACCTCCATGAATGAAGGTGAACATCGGCAGATGCTTGGCGCCGAACTTCCCCGGGGGATAGATCAACATGCCTTCAACAGTCGTGCCGTCATCCGCTTTCCATTGATAGGGCTTGCCTTGGGGAAGATCGCGCTCGGCGAAAAGCTTGTTGAATGCCGTAATCGGCCGTGCGTTCCTGAGCTCGGATTCACTACGGGCAAAATAGACCTCCGTCGGCTTGGTGACGGAGGAGTAGACGAACGCTACGCTTTGTCCATGAAGCGCTGCTGAAAGTTCTTCGAATGTGCCTGGCCAGTCGCTTAGAAGATGCGACTCCTTTGGCCCGTCTTGCGAATAAACCTGCACTTCGGTGCCGAGGCGCGCAGACGTTAGCACGTCATTCTCGCCCACCGCATAGTGCTCAACCGATCCGTTGAAGCCCTTGTTCCACTGCTCCACCGAGCCTGATTCGCTATCAACCGAATAAAGATGCGGCTGCCGGTCACGGTATGGTCCGGCCACGTCTCCGACCTCGACGGTAAAGAGGATATGGCGGCTGTCACTGGCCCAGTGAATGTGCGTTTCTTGCGCCTGATTGTTGGTTACACGACGCGGAGTGGCCGGATGATCGGGAGCCACGTTAGCCAGATCAACGTTATATATCTCGAAATCGTCGTATTTTTCCTGGCGCTTGTTGATTGACGAACTCAGAAAGGCCAGCTTTTTGCCGTCACGCGAGGTGACGATCTCATCCACACGATACTGACTGGTTGATACGGCGCGAGCGTCTGGACTTAGGTCGGATTGCTTCTGTTCCTCAGTCCTTACTTTGCCGACTGCTGCTTCGTGGTCAGCAACCGCCGAGGCAAGCTCCAGTGCAAAAATCGTGTCGCCGCGTTCCGCCGTCCGATACTCGACGACGTCCTTCCATTGCTTCTTGTAATCGTCCTTTTGACTCTTAGTCCACGGATTCCGCGTCGCAAAGTAGATGGTCTTCGAATCCGGCGACCACGCGAATGAATGAACTTCTTCCTGTCCCTGGGTAATGGCAAAGGCCTCGCCGCCGTTGGGAGAAATCAAATAAATCTGATCAACGCCTTCATCTTTTGATTCGCTGGCATCGTCATCTGCGTCGGAACTTTCGTCCGTACTCTTACTCTTGCGGTCGGAAAGAAACGCGATCCAACGGCCGTCGGGAGACCACTGCGGAGTGGTATCGTGGCCGGATTCCGTCAACTGGACAAGCGAGCCGGCGTTCGCGTCACGATACAGCCAAAGATCTTTCCGGAAAGTCTCCTGATTCCAGTCAGCCCGCTCAGTCACGATCACAACTGAGGTGCCATCCGGTGAGACTGCAACCGATGGAAAACTTACGGAATTGAAGAACTCGTCGAGCGTGATTTTGGGTTTATCCTGCGCTGAGAGAACGAAATTAGCGGAAATAACGATGAAGATTGCGCTGACGATTCTTAACATTATTGGCCCCCTGAAGGTGAACTGAGGGTTATACATGAGAGGTATTTGACCGATCAACTCGCCATTTTGGCTTGCGCCATTCTCAACGTTTTCGGTGTCTGGCGAAGGAGGCTTAGAATCTCGGTGTGACAGAAATCGGAAAGATGCTGGTCATCCTAGGTCTGCTGGTCGCGGTGGCCGGCCTAGTCTTCATTTTGATGGGCAGGACCCATCTCCCCATTGGGAGATTGCCCGGCGACATCGTCTATCGCGGCAGGCACACGACGTTCTATTTCCCACTAGCAACTTCGATTCTGCTAAGTGTGGTGCTGACGCTGGTGCTGTGGCTGGTAGGACGGATGAAGCATTGACATCGTCGTTAGTTTGTTCCAGCGCACGAAAGAAAAAATGCCGCCTCAAAATTCCCTCGGGGCGGCATCGAATTCACGCTAACGGCTGGCCGGCGGAATAATGCCGTTCATCCGCAAATATTCCACCATCTGGCCATAGTGATCATACGAGTGCGCCACCGCATCAACTGCGAACTGAATACGCGTGTTCTGACGGCTGGTGCCAGTCCGTGCTGCAAACACCGGTACAAGCGCGTTTTCTGCCGTGACCGTAGCCGCCGCCTGATGTAGCGCGCCGAACGAGCCTCTCACGTAATCCATTATCTGTGCCTTCGACCGCACATCCTCCGGACCAGTTTCAGCCTCTTGATCAGGTGTGGCTTGCTCGCCCGTCATGCGCGCCGCCATCCGATAGTTGTTCGCAGCCAGATGCTTCACCTGCTGGGCAAATGTGCGCACTTTGTTGAACTCGCCCGCCGTCGGTGCGAACGAGTATTTTCCTTCTGGCATAGCCTCGGCAGCCCCAACTACTTCTTTTTCGCAGTTACTGATCCAGAAGTCGAGCGCCTGGCGCATTGTTGTGCGGGCAGGCTTCGTGGTGGACTGCTCTGATGCATTCGCTTTAGTTGGAGCGCCGCTCCCCGGAGGAACGATGCCATTCATGCGCAGGTATTCCACCAGCTGGCCGTAGTGGTCCCAGGTATGAACGCAGTCCTCGATCGCCACACCCAGGCGGGTTGCCGTACCGTCGGGCCACGGCGAAATCGTGGGAGTGGGAATTGGAGTCTTGGCGTCATCAATCGCAGCTGCTGCCCGGTGCATGTACTCGAACGAGTTTCTGAGATACCCCATGATCTCAGCCTTGCTCTGCACTGAGCTTGAGCCACGCTCGTCGTTACTCACGTCTCCAGGCGGTTTCTCGCCCAGAATGCCCGCGCCCAGCAGGTAGTTGTCCGCGGCGATGTGCTTCAGTTGTTCTGCAAACGTGCGCACACCTTTGAATTCTCCGCTGGTTGGAGCGAAATCGTATTTGTCAGCCGGCATAGCTTCGGCCACACCTAAGAGCGCTTTCTCCTGATAATCCAGGATGAAGCCAACGATTTGATTGTTGGTGCGGTTTGCTTGTGCACCAGAGTTTGGCGGGAAGAATCCTGCCGCGAGTGCGACGAAACACACGAATAATCTTGCTTTCATAAATTCTCCTTTAAGAAATAAGTTCGATTTACGGCGTAATACGGCACACGAATGCCAGTCTCCTGGCATCATTCGAACGGGGTTTCTTTAGGAGAGAGGAGGGCCGCGATCGGTCTCAGGCGAGCCGACCGAAGAAACACGGAGTGCAGAGCGAGATGGAAGAGCGACGCGCCCGGGCAGGGCACGTAGAGAGGCGGTTTTATCTGATTCTTGAAATGCGATGAAATGAAACTGCATCAATCCGCGGACACTGCAATGCGCAGGTGACGATTTCAAAACTGTGCCGCATTTGCTACTGCGCGCAACGCGTGAACAGTTCGTTTGCGAAGAAATGCATGGCTTTCCCGGCGCGCCGCCCGCGCCTTCAACACAAGCTGAGGCGGAAACCGCTATCGTTAGTATCAGCAGCGCCGCAGTAATGGCTTTCACGCGCATGTATCCACCTGCTTAGACTTGCGGACGTCTAAAATGTCATCATCGCCGGGAACGATTTGTTGGTGCAGAGTAATCCTTCGGATACAACACGACCGATCTGCGCAATCCTTCGCCTTCGCTTTCAGTACGCAGGTCTTGCTCGTCGCGCAATGCCAAATGCAGGATTCGCCGCTCGCGCGAGGACATGGGCGCGAACTGATACGGAGTGCCGGAGTGTCGCACTTTTTCGGCCGCCACCCGGGCCGACATGCGCAGCTCCTCGAGCCTTGCTTTGCGATGCCCCATGCAATCGAAGCTGATTTTTTCGTGCTCGTTGCCTGCCAGATGCAGCATTTCCATCCCCAGCAATTCAAGCGATCGCAGAAGTTCGGCGCCACGCTCGAGCAGAAGCGCTGCATCGGGGCCCGCGAATTCGACCAGAATCTCCGGCCGCTCCCAATCGCGATCGTCAGCCATGGGCGGATCAACCGTGATGCGATATTTGAGCTTCAGTCCGGCATGTCTCACCACCGGGCCGAGAAATGCGTTGAGCTGGTTTGCAGATTCGACTTTGTTCATAGGAAGCTTCGAGCGATCAGCGGCGAGCAAATGAGCAACCTCAGGTTCGCAAGCTCACCGCTCACAGCTATTTGTCTTTCTTTCTTGCCCTCTTCGCCGCAATCTCACGCATCTCGCGGCCCAGGGTCGTGCGATTCATCACCGACTGTTGCGCAATCATGATCAAATTGCTCAGAGCATAGTAAAGGTTCAGCCCCGCCGCCAGCTTAAAGAAGATAAAGCCCATGAACAGCGGCATCATGATGTTCATCATGCGCTGTTGCGCCGGATCCATGCCCGGTTGCGGTGTCATGCGCTGCATCACGATCATGCTCACCACCATAATGATTGGCAATAGAAATGGAAACGGTTCCGCCGCCGAAAGGTCGTGTATCCAGAGCCAGTGCGCCTGCCGCAGATCTATGGCTGCGCCCAGCATCTTGTAATAGGCGATCAAGAACGGCATTTGGATGAGCAGCGGCAGACATCCGCCCAGCGGATTGACGCCATGCTCCTTGTAAAGCGCGGCGATTTCTTTTTGCATGTCCTGCTTGCGCGGATCACGCATGGTGTACTTCTTGTACTTTTCCTGGATGGCCTTCATCTGCGGCTGCACCCGTTGCATCTTGAGTGCAGATTTCATCTGGGTGATGCGCAGCGGCAGAAGGGCAATAGTGATCAGAATGGTCTGAAGGACGATTGCCCAGCCCCAGTTGTGAACGTAGTTATAGGTCCAACGCAGCCAAATAAATAACGGCCGCGAAATGATGCCGAACCAGCCAAAGTCCACCACCCCGCGCAGGTCTTTGTCGGCCCCAATGATCGTGGGAATACGGATGGCCTCGAGAACTTGCAGAGACTTCGGCCCTACAAATAATCGCTGGCTCGACTGCCCTGGCTGGCCCGCCGCTATACCCAGAATCTCCGCGGGTTTGTTTTCGTTGGGATTGCTGCCAGGAAGATCGATCACACCGCGCAGGGTCACAGCTGTCAGATTGTCAGGATTATCTGGAATGAACACAGCCGCAAAATAGGTATCAATGATGCCGGTCCAGTCGTACGTCCCGTGTAACGTATTCCCGCCTGAAACTTTCTTGATCGGTACTCGCTCCGTCGTATTGTTTACCTGATATTCAAGTTGAGCGGCGGCATAGGCAGCGACCGTTGTTTGGTCCCCGAAGCCCGAAGGCCAAGCCGGAAACGCCCAGACCGGGCTATCGTTGGAGGTTACCGAGGTGTCCACTCCGACTACGTAGCTGTTATCGAAATGGAACGTCTTGCGCACGGTAACGCCGGCGTCTGAATATTCGAAAGATAGGTCATTTGGAAGAGGTGCATGGCCCTCACCAATCTTGAAAACTGTGAGGCCGGTAGCGGTGCTCGGAATATAAAGCGCTGAGTTCACCTTCGTGCGCAGCCCTTCGTCGTAGGCCCACAGTGAAAGCGGATAGCCGTACTTGGCGGCGGCAGCGGAGTTTACCAGGTCCAGCGGTTTGCCTTGATCGTCTGCGAACTTCTTCAACACCCACGATTTGGCCTGTGCGCCTCGGTTCGTAAATGTGATCTTGTAGAGATCGTTCTCGACCACGATCTGCGACTCAGACGAAGCTTGCTTCGTTTCTGCCTGCGGCACTGGCGCCGATTTTTTTCCAGCGGCCGTCTTGGGCGGTTTCGCTGAAGCCGCTAAGGACGGCGCTGCGGGCGCGGAGCTGGTTGGAGTTGAAGCGGCCCCGGGCTGAATCGGCTGCTGGCTGGGATGAGCGGCGCTCGGCGGCTGCGGCGCATTCTTCTTGAACAGCAGCTGCGAGCCGAAGATCACCACTGCCATCAGCAGAAACACGAACAGCAGATTGCGGTCCATGCCGGTTTCGTTTTGTGGGTTCTTATATTCAGGCATGAGACTTCGTCTTAGTGGCCGGGCCCTGGATGAGCATATTCGCGGACTCGGCTTGCACGCTGGTGATGACATTCGAGCGTGTCAGGGCCGGCACTCAAAGCCACTGGATCAAATCCTCCGCGCGCAAATGGATGACACCGCAGCAGGCGCCAAATTGCCATGGCCAATCCGCGCCACGCTCCATGACGCTCGATCGCTTCAGTGGCGTACTCAGAACAGGTTGGAACATAACGGCAGGCAGGCGGCAGCGCCGGCGAGATGGCCCATCTATATGCGCGAAGAAGCTTCACCAATACTGCTGCGGCGATTCCGTTCATTGCGTGTGGCTGTGCCCCGTTTCGTGCGAAATAGATTTTTGAATCGCCTGAAACGCTTTGGCGACCTCTAACTTCACTTCAGCAAAATCTGCGGTGAGCAGAGAAGGCTTGGGATTAATTACCACGTCTACGTTAGCCTGGGGCTGCATCGGCTGCAGTCGCACCGCTTCACGCAATCGTCGCTTCATTCGATTTCGCTGCACCGCCCCGCCCAGCATCCGTCTCACGGTGAATCCTACCCTAAGGTTCGAACCCCGGGCGGCGGTCCCCTCATCGTCCTCGCGGCGAAGATAGAAAACCGTCATATGGGTTGCGAAGTGCCGCCGTCCCTTCTTATAGACGCGCTCAAAGTCCGCGTGCCGCAGCAGCCTTCGGCTTTTGGGAAATCTTTTCTTCGCGTTTTTCGGAGCTAACTCGCTCAAAATCGCTCCAGGCCTCAGGCCCAGGCCCGCAGGCGTCTCCTTCTTGCGGTAACCGGTCTGCAGAAGCCTGGCGCCTGATTACTCACGAAATCCAGGTTTAACTGAAACTCTCTTACGGCCTTTGGCCCGGCGCCGGGAGATGACCGCTCGCCCCTGCTTGGTCTTCATTCGGGTACGAAAGCCGTGCGTCTTCGAGCGATGGCGGCGGTTGGGCTGGAATGTGCGTTTCGGCATGAAAAGTGGTGCGCTCCTGTCGTCAGCAACTGCGCTGCTTCAAAGTAAAGGGTGAATAGAAAGTATAAATGAGCAGTTGGAGATGCGTAAACCGACCGACCGCGGAGAAAGTCCGAGGCTCCGTTGGATGTGAGCCAGGGCCACGCCAACGAGAAGGTCACATAGCGACAGCTTCGGGAGGATAGAAGGACTTAACCGCTTTCTCCGTGGAATCGTGAGCCTCAAATAACTGATCCACGTGTGTGATCGACATCACTCGTCGAACGCCGGGTGGTAGGGCAGCAAATTTAATTTCAGCCTTGCGGTTACGCGCAGAGATGAACAATGCGATCAGCGTCTCCAAACCGGTGCTGTCCAGGTACTCGACCGAGCCGAGATTCAAAACGATGCGCCTACTTTCGTTCAACAAGCCGAGGACTATCCGCCTTAGCTCGTCTGCTTCTTTCCCAAACACAATTCTTCCACGGCAGTGAACTACTTCTATGTCCTCGGTTCTGGAGATGTCGAGGATAAGAGGCATGGCAGGGTCGAAGGTACGTCCTGCTCAGTATAAATCCCAACATCGGCTGTCCGCGAATGAAAAAGCGCACAGTTCTGTTATCGCCTGTTAGCGATAGTTTGCAGCTACACTGAACGTTATGATCAAGAGTGCTTCTCTGGCGCTGATTCTTGTCTGTTCGGGTGCTCTTCAGCCCACATCACCCGCTAATCCTGTTGCGGCGAGAGCATTCGACCTTGGGCAGTTGATGTCATGGCTTCCAGCCGACACCGAGACCATTACGGTGGCTAGAGGTCCATTCTTCGTTACAAACCGCGCTCCGTGGGAGTACGACTCCAAGGACCGTGTCGTTTCTGACGAGGACCTGTCTCAGTACTTCGAGGAACTGCCTCTTGCACTGCTGCGACTGAAAAACGGTTTGTTAGCCAAGCGCCTCGAGGGCAAACGAATCAATCTGGCGATTGAAGGTGCTCGCCACTTCCGACCCCCCACTGGCCTGGGAGAGATGCCTTATGAAGGCTGCGCAATCGCTGTGTTCTCTGACGACCTCCGCGCCGAAATTGCTTCTTTCGCCAAGGACGCCCGCACATCTGTTTTGAAAGTAGAGCGGATTGAAAATCAAGATGTTTCAGTTTTCCAAGAGAAACTGGAGCAAGACATTTGGACTTCTTTCGTCGCATTTCCAAACGGCCACGTGATACTCGTTGCCACTGACCGCAACTACTTGGCGGAGGTGTTGGCGAGATTGCAAGGCAGGAACGGCCAGCGCGCCCTGCCGAGTGATCTGCCTGAGTGGAAGTATGTCAATACCTATGGCCGGTTTTGGGGGCTACGGCACTACGACAAGAGCCAAGCTCAAACTGATCCTACTTCGCCCATCGCCGGGCGGAAATCCGCGAATTTCCCGGATGAACAAGCAATTGGACTCACGTTTGTCTTTGATCCCCAACGAGGAAGATCAGCTACGATCACCTATCTCTCGGGCGATACGAGCCTTGGCACAAAACCGAGCGAAAGCCCGCTGGGAATGGCTCGCGCCCCCGAGGCAAAAGGTCTCGACATTAAGTATCGTGAACTCTCTCCTGGGGTAGTGGAGGGGAGATATTCGCTCGAACATCTCCGCGCGGTGCAGTTCTTTCTTTTCGTGCTAGAGGGCACTTTAGGCCACGCGGTTTACCTCTAAAAGAGCGGTTGCTGGCGTTAAATCCCCATTTCACTCATCTACCCCGCACCAGCTTAGGTCATCGCCAGTTCTAGACCGTCGTCGAAGCTCCGGCAAGCAGCGTACTCGATGTGTATGACACGGCGAGGGCAGTCGGAATGAGATTTTGATGACGCGTGGACGATCAAGGGCCTCATCGCTATTACGCCACCTTGTGTGACCAAACAGTCAGTTGGTGAAATCAGCTGCACGAGCTGCTCAATGTCATCGTCGCTCAAAACACCTTTTACCTGACTTCCCGGCAAGACCCTTAATGGGCCATTGTCCTCCTCGGAATCGTCGAGATGAACGCGAAGGGCCAGGACTTGGGAAAGGGCGGTTGCTGGTGCATGTGCATAGATGATGCCATCCTTTACTGACCACGGCCCCCAGCCCGATGCATCGCGCCGTTCCCGAAGTGGTAAAGCAGTGTCTTGATGCCACACAACTAGCCAGTTTGTTTTTGGTGATTTGTCGAACAGAGTCGCACGAAAAGGAGTTGCTTCGGGACCCAGAAAGTCACGAGCAACGCTGAGCAGTTTTGGTTCCGCCGCAAGCTCTCGGATAGCTTCATGCCGCAGAGCGTGGCGGATAACAGCTTTACTTCGCCTTAGAGCCGATTTTCCGAGATCACGGACAAGTTCGCCAGTCTCGTCTTGCGAGAACATGGAAGGGAGAATCGAAAAGCCGCGCTGCTCAAGATCCGCACTTGTGCTGTTCTGTGCCATTTGAATCGCTGGAATGCGGACTTGATTCTATGACATGGATGGCGACCGAGGTCAGTTGGTGAAACATCTCGATATCGCCCTTTGATGACTACGGAAATTCCAGCTAGCCCAGCTTACGGCAGCGCTGTGAAGAACAGCATCGCTCCAACCGCTACAGGCACGATCGCCAGATCCAGCTTCGGACCCCCCAGAAGCCAACGAGCATTCCGGTTATTGGAATCCCCAACGCTCCGCCGAAACACCAGCCGTCCAGCGGCGGTCCCGAAAAGTTGCGATTCACTTACCTTGCTTTCCAGGATCGGGAATCACTTTTAGACGATTCAGGCCCATATTGCGAAAGAACGTTGGCCAATAGTCCTTGAACATATTTCCCCCAACTCGCCAAGCTAAATCTGACGCAAAGCGGGTGAACGTCTTGCCAACCGTTTGCTCGGACGAAGGCAAATACACATTAGCAAGCCCCTCCGAGGCGAGCGGGCCCAACACGCCTGAAGTGTTGAAGACATCTTTTCCCGAATCGTTTCGAGTGATGACGATGCGCCATGTCGAATATTTCAAGCTGCGCCACAACGAAGGTTTGCTCTCGGGGAAGAAGCGGGGGTCCTGATGAAGCAAAGAGGCCAATAGAAAAGTCTCAAAGAAGCTACTGCTGGAGGCCCGGGCCATGTTGGCTCCGAAGCGACTGCCGTACGCACCCCAGCCCTGGCCATAGCCTCTAGGGACATTTCTGGCCTGGTCGAATGCGGCGCTGGAGGCAGCTTCCAACACGTACGGCGGAGAAATACTCTGATTCACGAATAGTTTGAATTTGCCCCCAGTCGTCAGAGGGCCAGGGCTCGTGGCGATGTCGGGAAAGAAGATTGATGGGTTTGTCGCGTAGCCAATAAACCTCGCGGTTCGTCCCTCGTTTGATCCTGGAGCGGCCTGTTGCTGGGGTGACGAAGAGTCTGGACTACTCTGGCTGGTGGCGTCAACGGGCTGTTGCGCTGCCAGACTCAGCGCGGAGCCCAACACCAAGGCCAACAGCCACGTGCCCCGGCAGCCAAAAGTTCGAAACTCACGGGTGCGATGCCTCATGCGAACTCCTTACGAAGAGACCTCAAGAGAGACAATATCCCTGACTAGCGGCACCGAGCAATTGAGGTCCTCGACCCAAATTTCCGAAGTTTCTCATTGACCGGGGCACATGTCACCGAGCTTCCCGGGACCTCACGTGAACTGAGTGAGACTTAGCACATTACCGTCCGGGTCTTTGAACCAGGCGATACGTGCTCCGCTTGGCGATTTCCAAATCCCCGTCTGGTCTTGCCCCGGCACACTGTAATTCTCAAACCTGACGCCGCGCTCTGAGAGGCGCAACACAGACTCGTCTATATCGTTGACATCCCACCCCAGTATCGTGAACTGTTGGGGCGTGAAGTTCTGTACATTGGTCACGCGGAGCATCGTACCGTTCGCGTCGAATACCAAAGCAAATCGATCTTCGCTTACCGCACGCAGGCCCAAAACGTTCTCGTAGAACGAGCGTGCCTTCGAACCATCGAGTGTAGGCACAAAGGCGACAACCTTTCCTGTGTTCAACATGCTTCCACCGGTTTTGGAAAAAAATTTATGCGAGAGATCCTGCGACAACTCGGTCCCACACAACATCTTCGTCGGAAAACCGTCCGAACCTCTGTGAATCCGAATCGTCAACACCTTCCATGCTAGATTGCTCCCAGCTTACACAACCAATGGCTGAGCCGCTCTGTACGCCCCCGCGAACGGGCGGCTCCGCCGTTACCGGCAGTATGTATCTTAGCCGCAAAATCAGTAACGCCACTCGAGGACTAGGCTCACTAATTTCACGTTCTTAACTTCGATATGGCGACTAGAGGCGCGACGCTGCACATGCTGCTCTTCACCACCGATCCCTTGCTGGTAACCAGCTTCAAGAACGTCTCCAGAGAGCTTGGAATCGAAGCGGAATTCAGCCAGGATTGCCAACAAGTTTCACATCAACTCAATCATGCGAGATACGAAGGCGTAGTGGTGGACTTTGACACTGTTTCAAATGCGCGACCAGTTCTCGCCAGCGTGCGCAAGAGTCGTTCCAATCAAAACGCCGTGCTCTTCGCGGTCGCGACGAATTTTACCGACGCCCAGCAAGCTCTGGAAGACCACGCACACTTTCTTCTGCGACGGCCAATTGAAGCCAGCGCGATCCGGCAAACTTTGGATGTTGCTTATGACCTGATGTTGGGAGAACGTAGACGCAATTTCAGGAATGTAGTTGAAATTCCCGTCTTGCTGACAATCATCAATTCGGGAACGAGCATTGAATGTTCGACGATCAATATCGGCAGTAACGGCATGGCCGTCACCACACCGGTTCCGTTCAACTTGGCCGAGCCACTGGATGTTGCAGTGTTTCTGCCGAAAGGCCCCACCGTTCGAGCCACAGGCCTCGTAATCTGGAACGACACCCATGGAAAATGCGGCTTGCAATTCCAATGCAAAACCCCGGAGATGCGACACCAGCTCGACTCGTGGTTAGATTCCCGGTTTGCCGAGCCTCCTTCTCAGGAATAATCACCCTTTGATTGTTTGTTCTGTCCCAGTTGTGACCAACCCGAGGTCGCGAGATCGCCATTCACCAGGATCAAAGGTTTCGCCATCGTCCGCTAATTGCACCACTCCTGCGGCATTTATCAATTCAGCACTTGACAGAATTTTTTCTGCGCGTGTGAAATTTTCATGCGCAAAAAGTTTCGTGAAAAGATTTCCACAAACGGATTTTTTTTGTGCTAGTATGCCGAACGTCGAAGCAAATAATTTTCGTCCGCAGCCTGCTTATGAATTCGCTCTCTGCTGGCAACGAAAAGCGGTTACAGTAACCAGAAAGCTTATCAGGCGCTGCTCCCAGCCGCGGCTCCACAATTCATATCTATGTCAGTTCCGACTCCGACGCTCGGCCCTAATCCGTGGTTGCGCATTTTAGATGCGCTCGAAAAGAAAATTAACCGGCATTCCTACGACACCTGGCTCAAGCCCACACGCTATAGCCACTCGAGCAATGGGACCATGTTCGTGCGTGTCCCAACGATTGAGTTCCGCCACGTGGGCGATAAGTATGCCGACCTGATCCAGGAAGCGCTCGATAATCTGAACATGGATTATCAGGACGTGCAGTTCGTCACGCCCGAAGATGATCCTGCTGCGACGCCCGTAAGGCATGATGGAGGCTTGTCGGCGGCCGCGGCGCCTGCCCCGGCGGTCCATCCGGGATCTCAATCCCGCTTCGATTGGGATGGCGCGGCGCAACTCAACGCCCGCTACACCTTCGACGCCTTCGTCATCGGCAGCGGAAATCAGTTCGCCCACGCGGCTTGCCAGGCCGTCGCGCAGCGCCCATCGAAAGCCTACAACCCGCTCTTCCTTTACGGCGGCGTCGGCATGGGCAAGACCCACCTGATGCAGGCGATCGGGCATGAAGTAAAGCGGGTAATGCCGCAGGCGGCCATTTGCTACGTCTCGAGCGAGAAGTTCACCAACGAGATGATCAACTCGCTGCGCTATGACAAGATGACCACTTTCCGCGACCGCTTCCGCAACGTGGACGTGCTGCTCATCGATGACATCCAGTTCCTGGCACAGAAGGAGCGCACCCAGGAAGAGTTCTTCCATACTTTCAACGCGCTGCACGAGTCGATGAAGCAGATCGTCATCGCCAGTGATCGTTCCCCCAAAGAGTTGGCCGAGATCGAAGACCGCCTTCGCAGCCGGTTTGAATGGGGGCTGATCGCTGACATCCAACCGCCCGATCTCGAAACCAAGGTCGCCATCCTGCAGAAGAAATCCGAGCAGGAGAAAGTCACCCTGCCGACAGATGTGGCGTTATTCATCGCGTCGAACATTCGCTCCAATGTGCGTGAGCTCGAGGGCGCGCTCATCCGCCTGGTTGCTCATTCATCCCTGGTCGGCGCAGAGATCACACTGCCCTACACCCAGCAAGTGCTCAAGAATTTTATTGATTCGCAAGCCCGCAAGGTCACCATCGAATCCATCCAGAAAGCGGTGGCCGAGCAGTTCGGCCTGCGCCTGGTAGAGATCAAGGCAAAAAACAATGCGCGGGCGATTGTTTATCCGCGGCAGATTGCCATGTACCTGGCGAAACATCTGACCGAAGCTTCGTTACCGGAGATCGGCCGGCAGTTCGGCGGCAAGCATCACACAACGGTTTTGCACTCGGTCGAGAAAATCGAGGACAACCGCAAGAACGACAAAGATTTAAACAGGCTGCTGAACAAGATGACTGAGCAGTTAGGCGGGTAATTAGCGGTTCTCGCCAAGATTTCCGAATTGTGCCTGGGTATTGCGAGCGGGTGGCTGTGCAGTGCATGTGGAAGGTTCGGGAAAGTAGGACAGGAATTCTTGGTCGGGTCCCAACCTTCCGAGATCAGCAATTTCAGCCGGGCTGATCTTGGACACGAGCAAAGCATCCGGAACTGAGGGAAAGATTAAAGTTGGCTTAATTTTCCACTTTTCCGGCCTGCCTACTGTTACTACTGTTTTATATATGTTTTTGTTTTGATATAACGAAGTATTCCAAGTAAGCGCCACAGAGGTTTGGGTTTATGCCAGTAGAAGCGATCGCATCGGCGGCAGGTACGGCCACAATGGAAATTACAGTCAGCAAATCCGAATTGCTGCGTGAACTTTCGGCGACCCAGGGAGTGGTCGAGCGAAAGACGACGATTCCAATTCTGTCGAATTATTTATTTGAGGCAGGCGGCGACCGCTTGTCGCTGACCGCGACTGACCTGGATCTGAGCCTGCGCACCTCGTGCAATGCGAAAGTCAAGAAAGAAGGCGCGTGCACGGTGCCGGCGCGCAAACTCCATGACTACGTAAAACTGCTGCCCGATGCCGACATCACCATCAAGCTGCTGGAAAATCACTGGGTAAGCATTCGCTGTGGCCGCTCCAACACAAAGATGGTCGGGATGGCGCGCTCCAACTTCCCCACGCTGCCGGTATTTCCGACGGCAGGCGTAGTCAAGATTCCCGCGCAGGTCCTTCGCGGAATGATTGCGCGCACCGGATTTGCGATTGCCAACGAAGAATCGCGCTACACGCTGAACGGCGCGCTCATGTTGCTGAAGCCGGAATCAATCACCATGGTTGCGACTGACGGACATCGCCTGGCGCACGTTGAGCGCAGCGGTGAAAAATTTGAAGGCGTCTCCGGAGAGTTGAAGACGCTAGTCCCCAAGAAGGCTATGGACGAACTTCGCTCTCTGGTCGACTCCGCCGACAGCGACGTAGAGATGATTGAGTTCGCGAAAGACGAATCAACGCTCTTTTTCCGCATCGGGCCACGGCTGCTTACCTCGCGCCAGCTCACCGGGCAATTTCCCAACTACGAGGCCGTGCTGCCGAAAGACAACAGCAAGAGCATCTTGCTGCACGGAGACGAATTGGCCGCCGCAATCTCGCGCGTTGCCCAATTTGCCGACGAGCGCTCGCGGGCGGTCCGCCTGAAGCTGGAAAAAGGCGAGCTGAAGCTTTCCGCATCGTCCACGGAGACAGGAGAATCCGAAGATTCGCTCGAAACCGATTACAACGGAGAGCCGCTCACCATCGGCTTCAACGCCCAGTACATCACAGAGTTCCTCCGCGCCGTTGGTTCTGGTGATGTCCGCCTGGAATTAAAGGATCCCCAGTCCGCCGGCCAGCTCCGTCCCGCCGAGAGCGAAGACTACAAGTACCGCTATATCGTGATGCCGATGCGGATTTGAGGCACGATTTATACGTCAGTCCCGCTTATTTCCTCGATTACGCAGCTTCCAGCCTGTCCCATATATGTAAACGTCCATCGCGAGAGGACGTCCCGTCCTAAGAGGGCCAACAGCACAATAATGCCACCGGTGAACGCTCATGCAACTAGTGTCGCGCGAGGCGCGCAGTCGGCACAGCATGATTGGATCTTCGGTAGGTTCACTGCCGCATGCCTACTTACCCCAAAGGTTGAATCCCTCTGGTGGCTCTACCCACTTACCCACTCCTTCCTCACTAATTTGCCATGACCCATCTGGTCCGTCGTAATTGAATCCCCAACGGGACAGCACATCTCGGCCGTGCAATGCGAAAGTCAAGAAAGAAGGCGCGTGCACGGTGCCGGCGCGCAAACTCCATGACTACGTAAAACTGCTGCCCGATGCCGACATCACCATCAAGCTGCTGGAAAATCACTGGGTAAGCATTCGCTGTGGCCGCTCCAACACAAAGATGGTCGGGATGGCGCGCTCCAACTTCCCCACGCTGCCGGTATTTCCGACGGCAGGCGTAGTCAAGATTCCCGCGCAGGTCCTTCGCGGAATGATTGCGCGCACCGGATTTGCGATTGCCAACGAAGAATCGCGCTACACGCTGAACGGCGCGCTCATGTTGCTGAAGCCGGAATCAATCACCATGGTTGCGACTGACGGACATCGCCTGGCGCACGTTGAGCGCAGCGGTGAAAAATTTGAAGGCGTCTCCGGAGAGTTGAAGACGCTAGTCCCCAAGAAGGCTATGGACGAACTTCGCTCTCTGGTCGACTCCGCCGACAGCGACGTAGAGATGATTGAGTTCGCGAAAGACGAATCAACGCTCTTTTTCCGCATCGGGCCACGGCTGCTTACCTCGCGCCAGCTCACCGGGCAATTTCCCAACTACGAGGCCGTGCTGCCGAAAGACAACAGCAAGAGCATCTTGCTGCACGGAGACGAATTGGCCGCCGCAATCTCGCGCGTTGCCCAATTTGCCGACGAGCGCTCGCGGGCGGTCCGCCTGAAGCTGGAAAAAGGCGAGCTGAAGCTTTCCGCATCGTCCACGGAGACAGGAGAATCCGAAGATTCGCTCGAAACCGATTACAACGGAGAGCCGCTCACCATCGGCTTCAACGCCCAGTACATCACAGAGTTCCTCCGCGCCGTTGGTTCTGGTGATGTCCGCCTGGAATTAAAGGATCCCCAGTCCGCCGGCCAGCTCCGTCCCGCCGAGAGCGAAGACTACAAGTACCGCTATATCGTGATGCCGATGCGGATTTGAGGCACGATTTATACGTCAGTCCCGCTTATTTCCTCGATTACGCAGCTTCCAGCCTGTCCCATATATGTAAACGTCCATCGCGAGAGGAACGTCCCGTCCTAAGAGGGCCAACAGCACAATAATGCCACCGGTGAACGCTCATGCAACTAGTGTCGCGCGAGGCGCGCAGTCGGCACAGCATGATTGGATCTTCGGTAGGTTCACTGCCGCATGCCTACTTACCCCAAAGGTTGAATCCCTCTGGTGGCTCTACCCACTTACCCACTCCTTCCTCACTAATTTGCCATGACCCATCTGGTCCGTCGTAATTGAATCCCCAACGGGACAGCACATCTCGGCCCAGCAGACATTCGATGAGTGGGTGGGAAAGTTCGCAACAGGAAACCTCGAGTACCTCGATCGTCGCGAAATGGGAGCGCGGGAACTGAATAGAGGCAACATACACGCCGACATTGGGCACAACCCCACCTACGCCCCGAAGTTCAGTTTCGTTGATTTTTGAGAGGCCTACCGCGTTAACGGCTTTTTGGGAGAGAACGGTTCGTTGCGCGCCTGTGTCTATCAGCGCGGGCATTATAGAGAATCGCGAAGCAGCATGGCGAGAGTCCACCAGCAACTCGCCGGCTGAGTTTCGGAGTAATGGAGGGCCAACCTTGATTTCCAATCTCGGCCCGTAGAGTTTCAGGTCCCGCGGATTCCGAGTTGGAGAGCGGTAGATAGCCACCTAGAACACGAAGAAGACAGGGTCGTGCTCAAGAACTTGTTTGACCAGGAAGTCCGTACTTATTCCGTATGTGGTCGCTCCGGCGCGATATGCCGCCTCGAAACTGGAGTAAAAACCCAAAACAGAGCTTTCCTTTAGGACGACGTAGTTCCCGGAATATTTGCGCAGCCACTCGCTTTTGTGAGCGGCATAGTATTCCAGTTCGATGGCAAGACGTGCCTGCTCTCCAGTGGCCATCACCCCTCCCCAGCTTTTCTTTCCCGCAGTCTCCCTACTATCGCTAGTGGGCCGGGCAGCCCCCCTACGACAGATATAGGATTGCAATGCCTCTACAGACAGCCTATCTTTCAAGAACTACCTAAGGCACCTTAGGTACCTAAGGAACATTAGGCACCTTAGGTACATAATGTCAACTCATATCGCTGTGGATAACGCTTCTGAAACACAAACAGTCAACTGGATGCTGGAGAGCTTCCCTGTCGAGGTGAAACAGAAGTGTAAAGAACAGGCGATCTTGCAGCGCCAGACATTAAAGAGTTTTGTGGAAGCGGTGTTGCGGCAAGCTGTTGGAATGCCGTCAGTGCCAAAGGGCAATGAAGTTAAGCAAGAGTTCATCGACAAAACCTCTTTCCTAGCAGCCTCGAAACCAGCCGCGAAGTCCCGAGACAAGAGCCAACGGGAATCCACCAAAGCAAAGCCCAGGGCAAGTTGATGTCAGCTCGGGCAGTGGCAGTTTCCGCGCTACCCACCCCCTATCCTTCGCTGCGGGGGAGTTCACTAGCCAATGTACGAACTTCAGATGACGACAAGAGCCGGCGCCGAACGTCGACAGAATCACTTCTTCTGTCTTCTTAACTCTGCAGGCCTCTTCAACCCCATTTGAACCTCTCTCCCCTCATCGTGCATAATCTCTCGTTTGACTCTGTGTTCTCTGTGTCCTCTGTGGTTAACGCTCTTGACTTCCTCGCCACCGAGCAGAACTCGAAAAGCGTCAAAAGCATTATCGGAGACAATATGAAAATGCTCCTTCTCACTGCCATCTTTCTTTTCGCATTCGCGGCGGTACTGGTCGCCCAAAATCCTCCCACCGTCGCCGACGCCGAACAGTTCATGAACAAAGCCGAAGCGCGCCTGGCCGAGCTGAGCGTCAAAGTCAATCAGGCGAACTGGGTTCACGACAACTTCATCACCGACGACACTGAAGCTCTCGCTGCCGCCGCCAACGACGAAATCACCGCGGTCACCACCGAGCTGGTAGAACAATCCAAGCGCTTCGACGGACTCCAGCTTCCTCCCGCTCTTGCGCGAAAATTTCTTTTGCTCAAGCTTTCGCTCACCGCGCCGGCACCCAAAGACCCCGCGCTCCGCAAGGAGATGACGCAAATTGCCGCCGCGCTCGAATCCGACTACGGCAAAGGCAAGTATTGCGACGCCAGCGGCAAGTGCCTCGACATTACTGCGATCGAGAAAATCATGTCCGAGAGCAGCGACCCCAATCAGCTCAAAGACGTTTGGCTGGGATGGCACGCAATCGGCGCTCCCATGCGCAAACGCTACGCCCGCTTCGTCGATCTTTCGAACCAGGGCGCCCGCGAGTTGGGATTCAAAGACACTGGCGTGCTCTGGCGCGCCGGCTACGACATGCCCGCCGACCAGTTCACCGCTGATGTCGACCGCCTATGGGACCAGGTTCGTCCGCTCTACCTTTCGCTCTACACATTCGTTCGCGCGCGCCTCTCGCAAAAATATGGCCCGCAGGTCGTTCCGCCCGCTGGTCCGATTCCCGCGCATCTGCTCGGCAATCCCTGGGCGCAGGCCTGGGGCAATGTTTTTCCCTTGCTCGGCCTGCCTGAAACCAGCCGCGGCTACGACCTGACCGAACTTCTTCGCGCAAAAAATCTCGACGCGCACGGCATGGTGAAGTACGGCGAGAATTTCTACAAGTCTCTCGGATTTGCACCCTTGCCACAGACCTTCTGGGAGCGCTCACTCCTCGTCAAACCAACCGATCGTGACGTCGTCTGCCACGCCAGCGCCTGGGACATCGACAACAAAGACGACATCCGCATCAAGATGTGCATTCAGATTCGCGATGAAGATTTTGTCACCATCCATCACGAACTCGGCCATAACTTTTATCAGCGCGCCTACAAAGATCAGCCCTTCCTCTTTGAGAATGGCGCCAATGACGGCTTCCACGAAGCCATTGGCGACACCATCGCTCTAGCCATCACCCCCGAGTACCTGCAGAAAATCGGCCTGCTCGACAAAATCCCGCCGCCGGAAGCCGACATTCCAATTCTGCTTCGCCAGGCTCTCGACAAAGTCGCATTCCTTCCTTTCGGCTTGTTAATCGATAAATGGCGCTGGCAGGTCTTCTCTGGACAAGTTGCGCCTGGCGACTACAACAAAGCCTGGTGGGACCTGCGACTCAAATATCAGGGAGTCGCGCCGCCGGTCCAGCGCAACGAAACTGACTTTGATCCCGGCGCGAAGTATCACGTGGCCGGCAACGTGCCTTACATGCGTTACTTCCTTGCCGACATTTATGAATTCCAGTTCTATCGCGCGCTCTGCCGCGAGGCTGGACAAACCGGTCCTCTCAACCGCTGCACCTTTTTCGGATCAAAATCCGCCGGCGCAAAATTCAACAAGATGCTCGAGATGGGCCAGAGCAAACCCTGGCCCGACGCCATGCAGGTCGTGACCGGACAGCGCGACGCCGACGCCACCGCCATCATCGAATACTTCGCCCCTCTAAAGAAATGGCTCGACGAACAGAACAAGGGAATGAAGACGGGCTGGTAGCAGATCAGCAGCGATCTTTCCAATACTGCGGCCGACGCCGGCCGTGCGCAATTGCGATTAGTTGGATCGAGGATTTTAGTTCTCGATAGACGATCGCATACGGAAATCGCTGCAAGGCGAATGTGCGGGTCTTGTACTCGCCAGCTGGCCAGCGTTGCGGTGCGTCCGTTATAAGTGTGAGAGCGCGATCCAGTTCTGAGGCGAAATTCGACGCCGCGCTTTCGCTCCTCTGCATGTACCACGAGATCGCAGATTTCAGTTCTGAAAGCGCAGCTGGGTGAATCTCGATCCGTCTAGCGGCCATTCAGAATTGCCGCGATTTCCCTCCGCGCCGCTTTCCACGCGATGGGCCTTACCTTGCCCGAATCCAGCTCCTCGATCCGTCCGGCAATTTCTCTATTCCATTCTTCTTCCGCAGACGCATCGATCTTCTCATCGAGACTTTCAAGCAAACAGCCGGCTAGCGCAGCACGTGCTTCAGGAGGGAGCGCCAGCGCCTTTTTCAGCAGATCATCAATATCCCGCTGCATAGCACCATTCTACTGTAGGAAACTTGTGTTCCCAAAGAGTACCCTCGCGTGTACTTCTCATTTCTCCGATTTCGACCCATGATGAGCGCAGCTTCTTTTCGCCGGCCAGCTCCCATCATCCGGCGCAGCGAAGCAACACCTGGCGTCCAGCTTTTCACGCGGGGTGGCAAAGCTCTGCGGTAAACCAAAATATGAGTCCCGACAGGCGACACTGTCTTCGCCAGAAGGTCAACACGCCCGCTTTCGCCAGCTTTGACGGCGTCACTGGCGGCATGATCCTCGACCTCAGCGAAGAAGGCATGGCCATGCAGACTATCGCGCCGCTCGAATCGCACAGCCGCGTGCCGCTGCATATTTCTCTGGGAGAGCCCGCCGCCTATCTTGAAACCACAGGTTACGTCGCCTGGGCCGACGCACTGGGCCGAGCCGGGGTCCGTTTCTCCGATCTCCCTGACGAAGCGCGTAACCGTTTGCGCGAATGGATGACCCTGAACGCTTCCACTCCAAGCTGGAAGGCTCCGCGCTGGGTGGTGCGCGATTCTGCCTTCGGGCTCAGCTCGGCCCTGAGTACGCGGTCCGGCGTGGCATTAAGTTTGGAAACGGATGCAGCGCCTGTGCAGGGGGGCGCGACCTCTACTACCGTACAGTATGAGTTTCAGTCCCTCGGCGGCGACTTAAACGTCGCTCTCACTCTGATCGCCAGCCGCGCCTGCTCGATTACCCGCGGCACCGGGGCCGCCGTCGCACTCACCGGCGACCTTGGCATGACCTGCCGCGCCGTGGCCGGACGCAATGTGCCCAAGCTTGGGACCGAAGTTGATATCGAGAGCGGGTTCACCGGCGAATGTATTCGACAGCTTCGTCCTTTGCGCTGCGACGATGCCGCTGCGGATTCGCGCACTAACGCCGAAGCCTGCCACTCGCTTGAAATCCGTTCGCTGCTCGCCGCGCCCATCGTCTACGAGCGCGATCTGGTGGGCTTGCTCGAAGTCGTTTCCACCGCACCCTACGCCTTCGACGATGGCGACCTCGCCGTAGTAGAACGTCTGGCGCAGACCGTCCTCCTCACGCTCAGCCGCGCTGAAGCATTTCGCTAGCGTCCATTTCACGAGCATCAAGTGAAATTTCACATTGCTGAGCTGCGAAGCTCACTCATGCCCCGGCTGAAGTTGACTTTGCCGCGGTGACTCCGACTACATCCCGCACTAGCTCCTGCCGTGTCTTGCCCACGCCGTCCAGCGTTCTTGCCCGGCGAGTGGCGATGTTCACCGGGTCGAGCCGAACAATTTCCCCATGCCTGACGTGGACTTGAAAGCGGAACCAATCCGTCCGGAACAGGCGGCCCGAGGCATAGAAAGTAATCGAGGCGGCAATCTGTCCTTCGTAGTCGTCGCCAGTACATGCGAACAGGTGTTTGTCCAGGTAGTCCGACCAGGTGGTACCGCCAACCAGAGGTTCGTTCAGGAAAGATCGCAAAGACGGCACGCCCATAGATATCCGGCGCAATTGCACCAACTGCAGCAGGACAGAAATCCTGGCCAGATTAGTGACCACAATCCTGGTTTGACGCGAAGAGAGCATCTCCAGCTTGATATGCAACTCCGGTGACCATTGCCGCTCAAACTCTTCGCGCGCCAGCGCCAGGCTCTTGTCCGTAGTCTCGGCGTACCGCAGCGTTGCCCGCGCAAGCACCAGGCTCAGGATGGTGGTGGACACAGTCGCAACCAATGGAACGTAAGCTACAACTATCGTGAACGGGATACTGTGCTGGCTGAACCATTGCATGTGCATCTCAGTCGGTCCTCCTGCTTGCCGATCATCAAGGGGGATTGCACCAGTCTAGGGACGGCGGGCGCAGTCGGACAGTTGACCAAAGGTCAACCCTCAGCCGCGCGACTTGGACAATGCCTAAAGTGATCTTGAGGCCGAGAACCCTCGCCTACCGTCTGCCCGTGTCAGCTAGAGTGCTATCGCCTGGTTACAACAGTTGTGCAAGGAGAGCACCGGGGATTTGAGGAATGAGGCCCAATTATTGTCGAGGTGCTTGGCCTAAAGTCACTTGCTGGCCTGTCTTGACGATTGTCCAATTGAAAACATGAAACGCATTTCTGTCGCACTCGCCGTCTGCGTGCTCGTTTCTGTTGCCGTAGCAGAAGATCCAGTCGCTTCACTCAGGGAAGCCGCTGCTATCGGAGATGCACAAGAAAAGGACCCTGCAACAAAGAATTATTTCGAGCATAATCTAATCCCATATTACGAAAAGCAATATTCGCCCGTTTATCAGTCATGCTTAGCAGCAACGGATCACCCCGACACCTCTCCGTTTGAATTCGTCGCCGCAATCGGAGCGGACGGTCGAGTGCTGCGGCTATACATCGATCATGAAACAAACATCTTCACCTGTGTACGGCAGAGATTGCAGAAGGACGAATTTCCGCACCCACCAACCTCTCCGTATTACCTGCACATCGAGATGCAATTCTCCCAATGAGTGAAATCGCCTGATTACAGCAGTTACAATTTCACGCAAGCGCGAAGCTCGTAGAACATTCAGGTTGTTGGAGGCATATTGATAAAAGCAGGCAATTCGCGCTGGAAGATGTCACGCGTCTCAATTGTCTTGGCGGGCCTTCTCTTGGGCGGATTCGGCATCCTGATTTTTCTCCGGCTTTTGTATGCCCCGCATGGGCGCCTAAACGGCAATGAAGCGGTCGCGCTGGCCAAGCTGCGCTCAGTCGTCACACTCCAAAACGAGTATGCGAGGACTCACGCGACCAAAGGTTTTGCTTGTGAATTGCACCTGTTAAAGCCAGTCGGAGCGGCGGAACATGCGGAATATGACCCCTTGCGATTCCTCACGACAGGAACAGAGTCCGGGTACAAATATTCACTTGCGAACTGCCGAGCTGACACGAAGGGAGTATTCGTCCAGTATGAAATTAGCGCCGTTCCAATCGAGCAGGGTAGAACGGGTTTTCATGCTTTCTGCACTGACCATTCCGGTGTGCTGTGGTATGACCCGGAGGGTTCTGCCACAAATTGCTTATCCTCCAGGCACGTATTTCAGTGACAATTGCGCTAGGTGGCGAGAAATCGCTATTTCACTCAAAATCCTTTGCTGACGTTATCACTTTAAAGGCGCGGCGTGGCAGGATCCACGCCTGCTTTCAAACAGCTACCTTTAAAACACGTTTGAGATGTATGCTTCATTCGCAGGAAAGTTAGTGCTCGGGGTGAATGCTTAGAGATAACGCCAGGAGATCAGCGTAACGAGTCGTTGTCGTTGTAAGGCCTTCTAGCGGCATTCCTCGTCAATTCAGCAGCTTCAATCCCGTCTCGTCGAGGGCGATGTCCAACAATCAACAAAGGGAGGAACGAATGAAGAAGATGTGTCTGGTTCTATGCCTCGTGTCCCTGGTATCGAGTATCGCGCTGGCTCAGGGGAAAACAAACGTTCAGTGGAAGTGCGACAAACCTTCAGTTCAGCACAGCATTCCCGTCGGCGACAAGCCGGGCCACGCCTATGTGATCGAACAGATCAACTGTACGTCGATTAAAGGCGACATCGCCGGAAACAAAATGAAATCCGGCATCGGCACCGAGTTTCTCAACCTCAAGGGCGATGCCATGACCGGTCACGGTGAATTCATCGAAAGCATGGAGAACGGCGATAAGAACGTCTACAAATATGAATTCTCCGGCACCACGAAGGACGGAGCATTCGAGTCCGGGACCAACAAATGGTCTCTCATCGAAGGTGGCGGAAAAATGAAAGGCGGTAAAGCCAACGGCACCTGTAAAGCAAAGGGCAATGCCGACCAGTCCACCTCCTTCGACTGCATGGGAACCTACACCCCTCCCACGACCTAGACTGGCTGCACCCCTGCGGCGCCGAACGCAGGGGTGCGCTGTCGTGCCCATCGCCTGTTCTCGTGATTTCGCCAACCGCCGGAGAACCCAAGAGTTACGCCGAGAGGTCGCAAGGATCCACGCCCGGTTCTCCGAAACAGATAAATCTCTACAATATTTGCGGCCGCCGGTCGTCTACAGGAGTGGATGCGTGAGCCGTTGGTCCTGACCGCGATGACCGAGCAAGACCGTCAAATCTCGGACGTCATCGCGGAAGAACGGTCCCGGCTGCGCAATTTCATCCGCAAGCGGGTGGCGAATGATGCCGACGTCGAAGATCTTCTGCAGGAAGTCTTCTACGAACTGGTAGAAGCTAATCGCCTGCTGATGCCGATTGAGCACGTGACTGGCTGGCTTTTTCGCGTCGCGCGCAATCGCATCACGGACCTTTGGCGCAAGAAGCGGCCGGAGAACTTCAGCGACGCGGCCCTCGAGGACGAGGACGGCGAGCTGCTGCAGCTTGAAGACCTTTTGCCATCGCCTGCCGCCGGGCCGGAAGCGCTCTACGTCCGTAATGTGCTTCTTGAGGAACTGGAATTTGCGCTCGACGAACTGCCCGACGAGCAGCGAGAGGTCTTCGTCGCCCACGAACTGGAGGGGCGCAGCTTCAAGGAGTTGTCGAGAGAAAGCGGAGTAAGCGTGAACACCCTGCTTTCGCGCAAGCGCTACGCGGTGCTGCATCTGCGCGAACGGTTGCAGAGTATTCACGACGAGTTTATGAAGAGGTGAGGGACACAACATGAAAAGAATATGGATTTTACTGGCGGCATCACTGGGGATCGCGGCTTTCATCGGGATTGGTGGCGAAGTGGTGATGCATTTGTGGAACTGGAATCTGCCGGCGGTGTTCGGCTGGCGGCAAATTACCTTCTGGCAGGCTATCGGAGTGTTCGCTCTCTGCAGGATTCTGTTCGGAGATCTAGGTATGTTTGCGCGCGGCTCTCATCGCTCCAATTTTCGGCGGCGAATGGCCGAGCGCTGGGGACAGATGACGCCCGAGGAACGTGAAAAGTTCCGCCAAGGCATGGGCTCACGCTGCGGCGGCTTCGCAGCGCCAGCCACCGGAACCTCAGTTAACGAAACCAGAGGTACGGCCTGACGCCATCGAGTCCTTGCTTCTTTCCGCCTCCTTTTTTATGTGGGTCAGCACCCGCATGTGGATCTGGTGAATGATCAGGTCCGACCCACGCCTGGTATTACTTGCCTTGCTGCCGCAAGAAATTGCCTACCAAGTCTGCCGTGTTCGGGACAACTTCAAGTTGCTGAAAAAACCCGAGCGATTCCACCAGCACCCAATCCTCGACGATCTTGCCCTGGACTACCCGGTGGATGGTGAACATCCTTATCTGCATCTTCTTGCCGCTCGCGGGAATTCCCAGCCACGCGCCCTGGTGCGTGCCTTCCATCAGCAGTTGCATCACCACACGATCGCCTTCACTCAACATCTGTTCGATACTGAAACGAAGATCGGGGAAGCTGGCGATCCAGCCCGCAACATGCTCCTTGATTGCCTGTGGGCCGCGCGGCACTGCATCAACCGGCACGCCCGACCGCAGCTGATGTGTTACACAATCCTTGGCGAAGATCGCGTCCGCCACCTCCAACCGGCGTTCATTCCACAACTCCTCCACGAACCGGTTGACCAGTCGTTTCGCGTCATCCATAGCGCTTAATTCCTCACAATAGATACATCTCCACGTCGGGCTGATTAGATAACCGCGAGTGGCCCATTCAAGCCTGCCTCCCACTCTTTAGCACGTACGCACTTCTCGGGAACAACGCGTCGAAAGATCACAGCTGGCCAATTGCATATTGCCAATCGGAAAATGTCGCGTCGGACCTGAAGGACTGATGAGCATGAGGGAAAATGGCTGTGATAAGTAGTGTATCTTGAACGCCGGATGAACCTGATTCGTCACATTGTTGTTGTGCTCGCACTCGTTTTGGCGAGTGCTTCATGGCTGCGCGCGGAAACTGGCGCCGAGGGCTGGTTGAGGTATGCGCCGGTTGTCCGCGAGACTGCTTCTCGAAACGACGCAATTCCCAGCGCCGTGATTGCTCTGGGCAATTCAGAAGTCCTGAATTCTGCAAAAAGGGAATTGATTAGGGGAAATATGGGGACAGACGGGACAATCTCCGAATCTCGGTGGTGAGATATTGGGGTCAGTCCCGTCTGTCCCCGTCTGTCCCCGGCTTTGTCCCCGGCTTTGTCCCCGGCTTTCTGTCCCCGGCTTTCTCCGGCTTTCTGTCCTTGTGTCTGTCATTTCCGAGATCAGCGAAATCATCGCCGTTCACCCTTTCTTTTCGCCGAACAGCATCTTCAGCTTGCCTCGCAATCGCGCCATGCCCTTCAGCGTTGCTATCGGGATATGTGCAAGCTCCTCGAACAAGTCCGATGTCGTGGTTAGAAACGTCAGCATCTCTTGCAATCGCTCGCGGGTGTTGGCGCTGCCTGAGCCCGCCTTTTTCAACTCTGCGACACATTCCTGCAAAACCCGCAGGGTCGGATCGATCTCGCGCCGCTTTCGTTCCTCGGCGACAATGCGAAAGATCTCCCACACGTCTTTGACCGATTCGAAATGGTCCCGCCGATCGCCCAGAATGTGCGTGACCCGTACCACCCCCCAGCCCTGCAGCTCACGCAGACTGTTGCTCACATTGGATCGAGCCACCGCAAGAGTGTTAGCGATTTCTTCTGCATGCAGTGGCTTCGGCGAGACGAATAGAAGCGCATGCACCTGGGCCACAGTTCGGTTAATTCCCCAACGTGTTCCCATCTCCCCCCAGTGCAGGACGAATTTCTGTTCCACCGGTGAAAGCGCCATAAGTCAGCTACTCGTGCATTCTGTCAATTCTGTCATAACAGAAACTACAGTATATAGTAGTCGTCAAACCAGTGTGTGATTGGAATGAGGGAAAACGCTGGCTGGCTGGTGGCCCATTCAAGCCTGCTTTTGGCTTGAGTGGGGATGTTTACGGCTGGACGGAGTGTCCCTGGCGGGCAGCCCGCCACAGCGGGAAGAGTCATTTCATCCGCGTTGTTCTGGGTGCCCCGGCCTCATCTCCGCGCTTTTTTGCGGAGACAGGGGGACTTTGAATTTCTACTGACGCAAGTCGACGAACTTTGAGTTAGCGTTGGAGCGCGTGCGACGCCTCAGTCTTCATGTTTACGGGTACGTAGCCATCCCCGGGGGGACAGGCGGGACGTTCACCGAATCTCGCTGCGAGATATTTGGGTCAGTTCCGTCTGTCCTCGGTTTCCCCTAGTATTCCCAGTCTGTGTGTTCAGCGTCTTCGTCGTGCATTTGAGCATCCTGTTCGAAGCTTTGTGCAATTCGCTCAAGTAATGAAGATGTTCTGGGCCAATCAAGTTTCAGCGCCTCTGCCCAGGTGTGATACTGGTGAGCGACGCTTCTTTCTTGGCCGCCGCCGTCGAAGAGTGCTCGGGTTGTGACCCCGCGGTTGTTGTGGATGGCGATCAACATTCCCTTTTCGATTTGTCTGTTGTTCATTTCCTCAACGATGCTCCGGACTGGCAGATCGGGCCAAACTCCATCGGGCGCGACTTTAGAAAAAGACAACACGTGGCCAATGTATTGGTCCCCGACTGCCTCGCGGTCGGCTTCCTGAGCTAGTCGGTGTGCCTCGCGGACCCAGGAAGTTAGCGCCAATGCGTCGGTCTCGGCTTTTGTTGCACCCGGCAGGGTATTCCATGACTGCAGGAGTCGGAAGGCGTGTGAGGCGATTCCTTTCGCTTCATCACTGATCTGAGCCCTGTCTTCGGCGCTCGCCGAGTGTGCAACGCAGGTCGCTGACAGAACCTGTATGAAGAATGCGGGATCTTTCGACATTGACCGGTGCAGGACGATCGGCAAACGTTCGGAGTGCTCAAGCAAACCGAGGTAGATCCATTCGAGCTGGGCAATGACTGATTCAGGAACAGTACTGTCCGCGTCGAGTCGCTTGAGTAATTGGGCTACCGACCATTGAAACATCGTCGAGGACGTGGCGTCGCTCGTGTGCGCGGATGGTTTTGCAGCCTCCAGAAGCACGCTGGCAATCAGCTCGCCCGAGACGGCTTGCTGCGATCCCGCAATAAAGTCGACAGCCCCACTGGCCCGACCGACCTCCACTAGCTGCCGGATCGCGTACTCGTTTGCCTCTCCGTCCTCGGACCTCCAGAAAATATGCGTCCTCTTCCAGTAACCCCTTCTAACGAGGTCGCCGAAGGAAGCGGCAGCGTCCCATGTATTCTTTTCCGGAGGCAGGGCTAGCAGCAGGTCCACGATTTTTCCCTCGCTCCAATTTTCCCGCCGTGCCCTTGAGAGTATGGACATCGACCACTCCTGGCCCTTGTGTTGGAGCAGCGCGATGGCTAAGCCCAGTGCAAATTCTTTGACTTTCTGAATTGGATCGCCCAGCGTTCGCCGCAAAACATCGTCAGCTTCGGTGGAATCGCCTCTGACCTTGCCAAATGCGAAGCCGACCGAATAGGCGTTCTCGGCTTGGTTCGCTAATCGAATGATCGCTTCGAAATCGTCGAGGGACAGCAGCTCAGTTACTGCAGCTCTTCGCATAGCGAGAAGCTCGGCATCGCGGGCCTCCCAGTTCTCGACGCGCTTGCCCGATAAGAGCTGCGCCCGATCCGAGAAAAGCCAGCTTCGCTGGTTGACGCGATCATGCGGCCCGAACTGCTGATAGACCACTTCGATTTTGTCCAGCTCCTCCTCGGGCAACGCCCATTGAGCCTCGGGAAATGAGCGATGGTGATGCAGCAGTTGGCGGAGGGCAGCCCATACTGGCATTCTTGACCTATCGTCGCTCATCGCTTGCGAAGCGCTCGCGAGCGCCGTAAGCGTTTTCTGCCGCCATTGCGGGTTTAGGTTTGGAATATGTTCAATAAGCTCGGCCCACCGCCGCGGGTCAAGCTGTGCGTCTTCAACGAGACGCTCCGATAGCGCTACCGCGCCGTCTGCGATGAGACCGTAGGTTACAACCTCTTGGTTCTCAACCGAAAAGTCTCGCCATCTCGGCTTTGGTGTGGGAGTTGCCGTGTCGTAGCCGCGGGGAAGGATGTTGAGCATCAGATTCCATGCTGCTTGCGGTTCGCATTTTCGGATGCCATCTAGCACATGAACCCTTTCTGCGAGGGTTGCGTTGGTTTCCGGATGCCACAGAAGGAAAATCGACCGAAGTGAATTCTTAGGTCGGTTCGCGTACTGCCCCCCTGGGTCAAACGTCGCCAGACGTGCGAGAATTTGGCAGGCGCGCGAGATGTGTTGAGGACTCCACGCAAGGATTTCGAGGGCCCAGAGCAGATCAGAATGGTGTGCTCCTCCCATTAGGCCTCCATCTTCCTTGAAGAGTGCCATGATGGGGCGATCCGAGCGCGACAGACTGTGGTCCACTGCGTCTAGGAATGTGTCTGGCGCGGCTTCGGCGAGCGTTCGAAGTTGATCCGATATGGACCACCATCTGCGATCGTCTGCGTCCGCCAGCAAGCTGCTTACGATGCCGCTTGCGAACTGCTGAGCATTCGGGACAGCGTGTATACGGTTACCGTACATCGATAGTAGGAGCAGCGTCTCCGTCAGGCCAGAGGCTAGCCATCGGGAGTGTTCGGGAATTTGGCCCCGTATCCCGGCGAGCCAGCGCTCACTAGGGTCAAGTTCAAATCGAGGATCAGCTGCACCGAGCGCCAGTTTCGCCGCAGAGGCGAAGTGTTCTAAATGTGGTCGGCTGATGAAGCCTGCGAGCCGGAACCATGCGTCGCGGGGTGACGCAATCTTCCAAGCGGTGCCCGCGTGACGAAGGGGGGCGTCGGGAAAGCCGGCCCATTGTGCACATCGGGATTCAAACTCATCGAATGTTTCCCCCGAAAGCTGTTCGAGGACGAGGCGATCCCCCTCTCGTCGCGAATCCCAGGCACCAGCGAGCAGGGCTGGCAACAGCAGCTTGCCGTTTGGCTCATCAGCCCATGCCGGGATTCGTGCAGCAGCGCCTGACGGAATCAGGCGCCTCAGGATCGCGAGGCTGCGAACGGTGTCGCGAGTGAGCACAGCCCCTTGATCCTTCGGCACTCCCATATCTTCGAGCGCTTCTCGGAAATCTTCGTGGGGTGCTCGGGGCAAAACCTCGACCGCATCGGATGCCCAAATCGCGGATCCGTATGTGACAAACACGTGGTGCCCTTGTTCGACTAGCCGCGCAGCAAGTCCCGGCTTCCGACGCTTCGAACACGATGACCAGCGGAGATGGGCTGGTTCCTAGGGCGCGCGCAGCATTGTCCGTCGATACTACCAGGCACCTCGAATGGTAGAAGGTTCGATAAGGCTCCGGAAGTTGATCGATGGCAGCAAAAAGAAACGCAGCCGCCTCTTCCGGGGAGTCTGCCTGTAACGGCCGAATCGCAGGATTTCCGTATAGCCATTTCAAGACGCCGACTGCTTCGTCATCGCGCCCGGCCCGCAAAATATCTGGCGTCATCGGCCACCTTGTAGATAGGCGCCACTCTTTCCATAGGTCCGCAAGAGGAAGGACGCCTGGGCACACCCTACCAAGGTGCGTCGCAAGCCAGTACCCTACTGATGGAAATAAGTCTATCCACTGGGCCAAACCATCGGCGTCGATGAAACGTACGTCGGCCCAAACTTTTTCCTTCTTCTTGGCAGCGACCCAGCTTGGGCCCTGACGAAAGCGTTTGAGAGTGGCGAAAACAAATGTGGTTTCGGAGGAAATCAGCTCCCGTGGATCTGCGGTCCGTTTATCGTAGTCTTCATTAGCTTTGCCTAGAGTGCCCGCGCGCTGGGTCGAGAGCTCCCATCCGGACGTTCCTTGGGGTAGCCACTGGAAATTGGTGTTGGTGCGCTGTTCGCAAATGCCGTCCCAACTCTCGAGCTGGATGCTTTCGTCTGCGGGGAAGTCGATCCGGTCGGCCGAGTTTCCTGTGCTCACTAATATGAGAACGTCGAATGAGCTCTGGGAATAGCGCCTTCGCATCCATTCGGTCTGCCCACTGCGAGAGGTCTGTCGCAGTGATGAGCTTGTGAGGGCTACCTTTCGCGGAAACAGTTGCGGCCCCGAGTGTGCGCGTAGGCCCGATGACTGCCCCGCCCGTGAGTAAAGAGACGCCTCCGGCTTCCAGGGCAGCCCTCAAGGCGTCGAGGTTATTCGGTACAGGGGTGTGCTTGCCGCGCTCAAAGTCAGCAACGGTAGACGCTGCGACCTTAGCCTTTTCGGCTAGTTCGCGCTGGTTCCATCCCAGGAGCGCTCTCGCTGCTCTCAGCTGAGTTGGTGATATTTGACTGTCGCTATTTTCTACTGACATCATAGAATATCTATGATGTCATATTTTCCAATCAAGATGGATAAACTATTCTCAAACGGTAATTCGAGGCTGATGCGCGAGGACACAGCCCACTACGGTTCTCGTTAGCGTCGGGAAAGCACATGTCAAAGAAGAGGAGCTGCCCGCCTGGCTTGAGTACTCGTCTTATATACTAAGCCGGTTTGACCGCCCTGATGAACGCGCTCATGAACTTTTCATCCACTTCAGGTGCGATCGCATCCACATCGATCCCCGAGGAAGCCAAAAATTCGCGAGCGTCTTCTACCCGGTAGACTCTCGTGGGCTCGATTTCGATCTGCTCGAATCCCGCGACTGCAAGTTTTGCCCGATAATCATTTTCATCCAGAGCGCCGGCTACGCAGCCAACCCACAGCAGCACGCTTTTGCGAATTGCCGGATTGATTTCTCCGCGCGTGACCACGTCTGAAACCGCAAATCGTCCGCCCGGTTTTAATACGCGAAACGCCTCTCGCAGCACCTGGTCCTTATCCGCCGAAAGATTGATCACACAATTTGAAATGATCACGTCGACTGAATTATCCGGCAGCGGAATGTTTTCGATGTCGCCGCGCAGAAACTCGACATTCTTCGCTCCCGCTTTGCGCTTGTTCTCGTTTGCCAGCGCTAGCATCTCGTCGGTCATATCCAGCCCGTACGCTTTGCCGCTGGGGCCAACCCGCTGAGCTGAGAGCAGTACATCGATGCCGCCGCCGGAACCCAGATCGAGAACCGTTTCTCCCAGCCTCAACTGCGCCAGCGCCGTAGGATTTCCGCAGCCCAACGACGCCAGCACCGCCTCCTCGGGTATTTGACCCGTTTGCTCGGGATGGTAAAGATTCGACGTGATGGGATCACAACTCAAGCCGCTCGCCGCCGTTGCTCCGCAACAACTGCTGCCGCCGCTCTTTACCCGCAGCGCCGCCTGTCCGTATTTCTCTTTAACAACTTGCTTTACCCCTGCGTTTTCCATGTCTATCACTCCCTTTTCGCCAGTCTGCGGCGAAGTTTCCGCCAGAATCCTTCAGTCGCTTCCCACTTGTTACTTCTCTGATTCGTAGCTCAGTCGGTTCCGATCACTCGATAAAAAGAAACATGATGGGCCGAAGTCAGAAATCCCATCACACGCTCGCGCTCACAATTTGGTCCGCCCTGATCACCTGGTTGCGTGTGCAGCACTCGGCGTACAAGAACTGCAAGAGCTCCTGCAAAGTCTCGGTATCTGCGGTGTAGCGTAGAAACGTGCTTTCGCGACGCATGCTGACCAGGCCCTCGTTTTTCAATTTGTCCAGGTGATGCGAGAGCGTGGAGTTCGGAATGCCCAACTCCTCTTGAATCTCGCCCACCACCAGCCCCCCAGGATGCGCCTTCAGCAGCAGCTGCATGATTCGAAGCCGCGCTTCAGCCCCCATGGCTGAGAGCATGTCGGCGTATTCGGCAACCCGCTCAGATTTCTTGCTCGTCATCATTTCTATATTTGCAGAAATATAGATTAAAGTCAACCGTGCGCGATCGCTCATTGCTACAATTCGAAGCACATGGCGTCGGCACCCATTTCAGAAGATCGAATTGCAGAACTGCTTGAGCCGTTCCTCGATCCGGATTCCCTCTCGCCGCATCAACTCCGCGAGGTCTCGATTTACCTCGATCTTTTGCAGCGATGGAATGCGCGAATCGGTTTGACCGCGGTCCGCGATCCTGAGGAAATTATCACCCGCCACTTCGGAGAGTCCTTCTTCGCCGCACGCCAACTTTTCTCGCTGGACGCACCAGCTGGAACCGCTATCGACATTGGCTCGGGCGCCGGCTTCCCTGGCTTTCCCTTGAAGATTTTTGCTCCTTCTCTCGACCTCACGCTCGTGGAATCAAACAATAAGAAGGTGGCGTTTTTGCGCGAAGTGATGCGGGCGCTCAATTTGGCGACCGGCGTCCGTGTTTTGGCCTCACGCTCTGAGGATGCCGAATCTACTGCCACATTGGTGACTCTTCGCGCGGTCGAGCGCTTTCAGAATGCACTTCCGATCGCACGCAAGCTCCTTGCTCCAAATGGCAGGCTCGCTCTGCTAATCGGATCGGCGCAACGCCAAACTGCAGAATCTTCTCTTTCGGACCTCCGCTGGGAAAAGCCGATTACGTTACCGCTTTCTACCAACCGGATCCTGTTGATCGGCGTTGCCGAAACTTAATTTCCCCCTTGCGTCACTCCAAAAACGTCCAGGTTAAAAAAACAGCAGCCTCGCCAATTTGGCACAGATTGTTCCATGTGGAACATTTTCGAACGTCGAGAGCCACAGTCCCTCGGCTAACCTGCGAATGTTCCACGTGGAACAAAAATCCTAGCTGTGGAAAGACTCGGCGCTTTCCTCCGCAACTTGAGCGGAACCAAGAAAATAGAATTCTTTAGCACCTGCACTGCAATCCGGCGTTGCAATTCGAAAAATTCGGGGCTATCCTGCGAAACAAGTCTCTGGTTCTCCAAGAAAACTGAATATGGCGCGAATTATCGCTGTGGCCAACCAAAAGGGTGGCGTCGGGAAAACTACGACTGCCATCAATCTCGCGGCATCGCTCGCCTCGGTCAAACTGAACACGCTGCTGGTTGATTGCGATCCGCAATCCAATGCGACCAGCGGCCTGGGCCTCGGGAAAGACGCGGACCGCAATAGCACTTACAAATTGCTGATTGGAGAGTGCGAGGCAGCCAGCGCTCTGCAAGCCACCGAGCTTGAGCGGCTCTTCGTCCTTCCTGCCCATAAAAATCTGATCGGCGTAAATTTTGAGCTGGTGGACGCGGAGAACCGCGCATTCCGGCTACGGGATGCGCTGGTCAGCTTGCGCGAGAAATTCAACTTCATTGTTATTGACTGTCCGCCGGCGCTCGACCTACTGACTGTGAACTCGCTGGTAAGTGCCGATTCGGTCCTGATCACGATGCAGGCCGAATATTTTGCACTTGAGGGCATTTCTGAGCTGCTGGACACGATCGAGCGGATCCGGGCCACGTTGAATCCGGGGCTTGAAATCGAAGGCGTTCTGCTGACGATGTTCGACGACCGCACGAATCTCGCGCAGCAGGTGACGGCTGAACTGAAGCGGTTCTTCGGGGAGAAGCTGTTCGCGACCACGATCCCACGGAATGTTCGTCTGGCGGAAGCTCCGAGCCACGGCAAGCCGGCGATTCTTTACGACGCGAAGTCGCGCGGAGCGGAAAGCTACATGCAACTGGCCAAGGAGATCGTTGCCAAACGAATGCCGGAGTTCAAAGGATTCGAGGAAATGGCCGCGCCGGCTCAGGCTGAGGAAGCGGTCGGCGAAGAGAAGAAGGTGGTGAACGCTCCGCATTGGCGGCGCTGGCGCGAGAAGAGCAAGCTGGTCACGATAAATCTGAATGGATAGGAAACCGTCGTTGGTCGTACGTCGTTGGCCGAAAAGAAAACAGCAGGTTCCTCGACTGAAGATACGTTCGTGATGCGAACGTATCTGCGGCGCTCGGAATGACAATGGTTTGGCGGCGGAATCATAATATATCGCAATGCGATATATTGATGGAAGGCGAGCTGAAGTGGCGGCCATAACGGCATCGGTGTTCGTCGGCGTCAGCGTGGATGGGTTCATCGCACGGCGGAATGGCGAGTTTGATTTTCTGCCTGAAGGCGGTGGCGAGCCTCACGGCTACGACGAATTCATGGCTGGCATCGACACGCTGGTGATCGGACGAAAACTTTTGAATCGGTGCTTCCGTATCCGAAGTGGCCGTATGGAAATAAGCGGGTTGTGGTTTTGAGCAGCCGGCCGATTGATTTTTCTCCGGTGCGCGGAGGCAAGGTTGAGCAGATGGACGGAGATCCCGCCGAGATCGCGGCGAAGCTTGCCAGCAGTGGAACTCGCAACGTGTACGTGGATGGAGGGATCACGGTCCAGCGGTTTCTCCAGGCGGGACTGATTCAGCGACTCACTATCACGCGCGTGCCAGTGTTGATCGGAGAGGGAATCCCGCTGTTCGGCGCGCTGCCTGGCGACGTTCGTTTGCGCCATGTGGCCACGCAGTCATATGCAAGCGGATTGGTGAAGACCGAGTATCAGGTGCTGAATGGCGCGTGATGGCGTCGCCGAAAAAGCAGGTTCCTCGACTTGAGATACGTTCGCGATGCGAAACGTATCTGCGGCGCTCGGAATGACGGAGCTGAACAGGAAATAAATATATATCGTAATACGATATATATTCAGAACAGGAGAGAACAGTGGCTGCAATCGAAGAACATAAGCCGGTAGAAAAGCGCCGCGCGTTGGGGCGCGGGCTGGAGTCGTTACTTCCGTCGGGGCCGCGCGTGGTTGCATCTGCGCCGACGACCGCGGTCGCGCCGGTCGCTCCTCCGCCGGTGGTTATTCCCGCCGCTGTGGCTCCGGTGATTGCCGAGCCCGGTCCGGAGCTGGTGCCGACGCCAGAGGAAATCGCCGAGATTCATGCGGCGCGTGAAAAACACCCGCCCAAGGGGCCCTCGGCTGCGCTCGGGATTTCGGCAGCGGGCTCGACGCCCGCTGAACGCCTCAACCTGGACGGGGCACCCTCGGGAGCTGTGGAGCACGCGGCGCATGCCTCGCGGACAGGAGTGTCCGCGCCACACGGCCAGGAAATAGTCGAGATCCCGCTTGATCAGATTGACGAGAACCCTTATCAGACGCGGCGTACGTTCGATGAGGCTGCGTTGAATGAACTGGCGGAATCGATCAAGGCAACCGGGCTGGCGCAGCCGGTGGTAGTGCGTCCGGGGGCGAATGGGCGCTATATGCTTGTGCTTGGCGAGCGCCGATGCCGCGCCTCAAGACTCGCAGGCAAGGCCGCGGTTCCAGCGATCGTGCGCATGCTGGGGAACGAGCAAGCCGCGGAAATGACGATTGTCGAAAACCTGCAGCGCCAGGACCTGAACTGCCTGGAACAGGCGCAAGCATTTGCGCGGCTCAGCAAAGAATTTAATTTGACGCAGGAGCAGATCGGGCAGAGGACGGGGGTTTCGCGCGAGTCGGTGGCCAACTATTTGCGAATGCTCAAACTGCCCCCGCCGGTGCTGAAGCTGATCGGTGAAGGCAAGCTGGGCTTCAGCGAAGCGCGCGTCCTGCTGGAGGCCGCTCCGCACGTGAGCGCGGAGACAATCATCGACCTAGCCTCAATGGCGGTACGGCTCGACCTGACGGTGCGGGACTTGAAGCAGCGCGTCGAATACACGCTGCACCCTGAGCTGCACCAGCCAGAGCCGCCGAAGCCGAAAACGGTGGATCCAAATGTGGCGGCCGCGGAGCGCCAGCTGCGAGAGTCATTGGGAATGCGCGTGCGCGTGATGGCCTACCACGGGAACAAGGGACAGGTCGTGATCCGATATGAAAGTCTGGCGGATTTTGACCGGATACTGGAACGGTTGAGTCGCGACATCTGATGGTTGCGTTCCCATCCTCCCGCAAAGAACGCGGGAAGGGTGGGGCAACCCCGTCCAATTGGAAACAGGAATCAGGCGAGGCAAGAATCAGACGAGTAACAAGTGGGAAGAAGGCATTGAATTAGGGGTGCCGGTGTGGGTCGGACACTCTCGTCCGGCGAGGTTTTCACTTTGCCGTGGAGAGAATTAGCATTGCACCCCTCGCGCCCTCACCGTCTACGATAGCTTCGTTGTAAGCTGCCCTTTCTGTGATGTCGCTTGCGCTCAAGCCGAACCACGCGTCCGGTCGAAGAATTCCCGGTGCGCAAGACCGCTTCGTTTAGCGATTCGCTCTTGACGCAGTTAGCAACTAACGACACTATAGCGACTGAGAAGTCTCCTTTCGCTCAATGACTACTTTGCCAGTTCGCCCCGACGTGCAAACCCCGGTTCGTTCCACCGCCATGGTGTCCGAAGTAATGCGACGTATAAGCAGCCGGGACACTGAACCGGAAAAGCTCTTCCGGAAAGCGCTTCGGCGCGCCGGAGTCAGATCGTTCCGCGCTTGTGATGCCACCTTGCCAGGGAAGCCCGACATTGTGTTACCGGGAAAAGGACTTGCGATCTTCATTGACGGTGATTTTTGGCATGGCCACCAATATCAAGCTCGAGGGTTTGAATCGCTGGAAGCGCAACTAGTGGGTGTGCGAAATGCGGAGTATTGGGCGGCGAAGATTTCCCGGAACATGAGCCGCGACTTTAAAAATACAAGCGCACTCCTCAACTCGGGCTGGCGCGTACTACGTTTTTGGGAAAGCGCGGTCCGTAAGTCCCCGGAGAAGTGCGTAGCGACCACTTTGGATGGCATCGACAAGGTTTCAGAAAGGGCAGCATTCTCTTCGCTGTCACATAAAACCGCAGCAGAACTGTTTGCGGGAATAGGCCTAGTTCGTCTTGCACTGGATCGAAGTGGCTGGCAAACCATTTTCGCTAACGATAACGATCCCCAAAAGGTTGCGATGTACGGCGCTAATTTTGATATCGAATCTTTCGACGCCCGAAGCATTCATGATTTGATTCCTAAAGACATTCCTAGCTGTGGCCTTATCACCGCATCATTTCCATGTAACGATCTCTCGGTTGCCGGAGCGCGAGAGGGATTGAACGGCCGACACTCGAGCACCTTCTGGGCTCTTGTCACGTTGCTACGAGGAATGAAGGGGAGGCGCCCGCCCCTAGTGCTATTGGAGAACGTCGTGGGATTCTTGAGCTCACACGGTGGAAAAGACTTTGAGAGCGCGTTGCTGGCACTCAATGACTTGGGGTACTCCTGCGACGCGGTAGTTCTCGACGCCGCTGATTTTGTGCCTCAAAGTCGAGTGCGGTTATTTGTCGTGGCGAAGCACGGTAATGGGGCAGAGCCTATCTTTCCTCAAGCTCCGTCACAGCTGCGCCCGAAGGCGCTTGTGGACTTTATCAATCGACATCGACATATCAAGTGGAACATTCGGCAACTCCCGCAGCTGTCATCTTGTCGCCCCGCGTTAGAGTCGGTGCTTGAACAGTTGGATGACCAAGACCCAAGATGGTGGAACCTACAACGCGCCGAATATTTCATGGGTCAACTCAGTCCGAGACACCTTCGGGTTGCGAAGCACATGATTTCGCAGCCCGAATACTCGTACGGCACTGCCTTTAGGCGAATTCGCAAGGCGAGGTCCATGGCTGAACTCCGAGTCGACGGCATCGCTGGTTGCCTGCGGACTCCACGTGGTGGCAGCGGACGTCAGATATTGTTCAGAGCGGGCAAGGGCGCTTATAAGGTTCGGCTATTAACTCCGACAGAGTGTGCCCGTCTCCAAGGGGTCCAGGATCACGAATTCAAGATTACCGCGAAAGACAACCAAGCACTGTTCGGTTTCGGAGATGCTGTTTGTGTCCCCGTCGTCCAATGGATTGCAGAAAATTATCTGAACCCGCTGGCGTCGGAAATGATTCGGGGCAGATTGCTGTTTTCGGATAAACCCGGAGCGAGGCCCTAAGATCGTGCCTCCTCAAAAATCTTCTAACCTTGACGTTGAGAAAGCCGTCGCCGAATGGCTGAAATCGAGGGAGCGAGGCAACAAGATCTCTAGAAATACAATTGCAGTTGGTATCGTGGTCTTGGATCACCTGCGACGCGAGTGCCCTACGAGTGCCGCTCAACTATTTAGTGCAGGGGGCGAACTTCGGGGAGCACGTAGTGGGCTTAGGGAGTTATTTCGGAGCTACGAAATTTCGCCGAATTTGCTCAAGGAAGCAACAGGAAGACAAGCAGCTCCAGACGCCCGAGCGTTGGCTGAGGCCTTACATTATGGTCGGGATCTTGCCAAATTGGATCAAGCCTCGCGCGAGGAACAGCTCAAGAAAGCTTTGGCGTTGCTGGTTCGGAAAGCGCACGATTGGTTGAGCCGGCAACCAATCAAGATCAGTTGCGATCGCCAGCAATCACCTGCCGCATGGATAACCGCCATTCTCGAAAAGGCAAAAGGACGATCTGGCGGTGTAGTGGAGCAACACCTAGTGGGCGCCAAACTGCAACAGAGGCATCGTGAAGTTCGCGTCCCTAACCACCCAGGGCACGCTGCTGATTTTCAGACAGGGCGCACAGGTGATTTTCCAATGCAAAATATTAGCTATCACGTCACGGCCACGGATGGTTAGGAGGCCACTGAGCGATGCAAGCAGAATGTGCAAGTGGGAGTGCATCCTGTCCTGCTGGTACCAAAACGGTACGTGGAGAAGGCCAAAGTCTACGCAGAGATTGCCGGCATTCAGAACAGAGCAACGATCCTGGCGATTGAAGACTTCATTACGCAGAATATTATCGAGATGTCCACGCAGCAACAACAGGACTTCTTCTCGACATTAAAAGCCATAATCGACGAATACAACCGCCGCCTTGAAGAGGTAGAGACGGACATGTCCCTAAAGATTGACCTGTCATAGAGTCTCATCACCGACTGGGCGCTCGAACAATTCCGCTCGCGCTACGGCGACCCGTCCATCACCAAGTGGGACATCTTCCATTACGTCGATGCCGTCCTGCACCACCCCGAGTACCGCCAGCGCTACGCGGCCAATTTGCGGCGCGAGCTGCCGCGGATACCATTTGCGGGAACCTCAGGGGCTGAAGCCCAAATCAAAGACGACGCAGACGCGGCGCTAAAGCGCCGCTCTTCCACGAGTGCGCCATCGCCTATCGGCGCTCCCACCAAAGCAGAATCCTCTCTCGGTGAAGGAGTGTCTGCGCACACCAACGTGGAAGAGCGGCCCTTGAGGGCAGCGGAAAGGAACGAGAGTGAGCGTCGGACAAGAATGTCCGACCCACACAGTTCATTTTGGGCATCGCTCGAGCCGTGCCAGGGGTAGCCACGCGAGGTAAGAACCAGAAGAGTAACAAGTGGGAACGTTGGCGCCGATTTGTGCGATTTTCTATTCGTAGTTGTGCGATAAATGAGTGTTCTCTGCAAGAACTTCACATCGAGAAGAAAGTTCTCCGCGACGCCAGTTGCCGCTGCATGCAGGGCTTTCGACTCTGCAGCTGCTTCGCATTCTGCGAGGCAGCTACTCCGCTCAGGAAGACAGAGTGGGGGTGGGTGCTCAGGATGAAAATTAAGTCACTGCCAGCACCTTGTCATTCCGAGGGCCTTTAGGCCAGAGGAATCTGCTGTTCCTGTCAATAAGCAGATTCCTCACCACTAAAGTGGTTCGGAATGACGTGGAACTTTGGAAGTGATTCGGGATGACATGGCACTCTGAGCGAAGGCCTGCTGGGAAAATACGCGCAGAACATCACTGACCTTCGACTGCCGCCGGACGAGCGTCAGCCTTCAAGAGGGGAGCACCTGCAAGCGCTTGTCCCGACAGCCTTAACGGCGCTTCCTTGATCGGCGGGGACGAGAGCGCGCGCTGATGAATGTCAAATGTCTGTCATTTCGAGGCTGCGACGGAATCAAAATTCACAGGTATGAGTCTTATGGGTAGAGATCAAGAAACTCTACGAAAAAGAAAAGGAGAACCTGTGAAGAAGTATTTTGTAATTGCTCTAGCATTATTGTCCATGGCTGGACTGGCCGCCACTGCCCGGGCTGAAGATGGAAGCGTGGCCGTAACGGTTCCGTTCGAGTTTGTCGCTGGAGGCCAGACGCTGCCCTCCGGGAGTTACATGATTAACAGCACAACTTCAGGATCGGCGTTGATACTTTCCGGGCAAGGCCGTAGCGCTGTTCTGTTACCTACCGCGTACGCCGACAATTCCGGATTCACCAATGCACGGCTTAGCTTTCAACGCGTCGACAACAACAACTTGTTGAGCCGAGTAACTACCTCGGCGGGGACCTATACCTTGGTCTCGGGCCGTGAACTGGTACGGCTTGCCCAAACGCATCAACATGAAGGCATGGCGGCCGCTGGCACGAACTAAGTACGGTCGTGCTCAAGCTGCTTGACTCTGCAACCATCGGGCTCGGTGGGGTGGAATCCCACGGTTTACGAACTCCACTACAAAGATGAGCCCGGTGGGAGGTCAGAGTTTGAGAGATCCTTGGGCCTTTGTCGAACACGAATTGTCCCACCCACCTGGGCGAACGACCACAGCAAGATCAAAGGCGTCGGACAGGAATGTCCGACCCACACGGCCTCTGCTAAGCCATAGCGGCACGGCGCCAGAATCTAGTCTTTCTTGACTGCGTCGGTTACAATAATGGTGCGTTTGATTTAGCGGTACCCTGCAACAAGCAATCCCGCACTTGCGTGACCTGCCTGCAGAAGTCCAGCGAAAACTCAGCGCGATTTCAACATAAAGGAAACAAAGCAACACCATGGAAACAGGAACCGTAAAGTGGTTTAACGACGCCAAAGGTTATGGATTTATCAGCCGCCAGAACGGCGAGGACGTGTTTGTTCACTTCTCGGCCATTCAAAGCAATGGATTCCGCAGCCTGCAGGAAGGCCAGCAAGTGCAGTTCGATGTAGTCAAAGGCCCGAAAGGGTGGCAGGCCGAGAACGTTAAAGGGGTCTAACAACCACTTACAATTCGCTTAAGGGCGGCCCGAAAAAGGGCCGCCTTTTTGTTTTTGACGCGGCGCTGGGCGGCATCTTATTTTTTTGCTTTAATAGTACTACGCGTAATAGTACTATGCGCACTATGAGGAAAATCCCGAGCCTCGGGTACGCGATTCTGGGACTGATCCAGCAGAAGCCCTGTTCGGGATACGACGTGAGGAAGATTTTTTCCGGCACGGCGATGAAGACTTACAGCGACAGTCCGGGCGCTATCTACCCGGCGCTGCGGCGACTGGAAAAGCAGGGAATGATTCGCGGCCGAATACAGCAGGGTGCGGGATTGCGACGCCGGCAAGTTTTTAGCGTGACCGCGAAGGGAACTGCAGAGCTAAAGAGATGGATCTCTCAGCCGCTGACTCGGGGTGACGTTGATGGCGGATTGAAGGAAGTAATGCTGCGCTTTGCATTTTCGGAGCACGTCTCCGGCGCAGATGCTTCCATTCAACTGCTCAGCGCCTTGCGGGCGCAGCTTGAGGAGTATGTGCCCTCGTTGCATTTGCAACTCGAAGCGGGAAAGGCGGTCATGCCGCGTTCGGGGAGATTGGCCCTCGAGAGTGGGGTCCGCAGCTTTGAGTGCTTATTGGAATGGACGAAGTATGCGCTGACGAATTACGCAGGAAAGGAATGACAATATGAAAGCTTTGACTATGTTGTTGAAGATTTTGACGGCGGGAGTTGCGATCTTAGTGTTTCAGGCGATCGCGGGGGCGCTTGTCCCGATTAAGGCGACGATGCCGCCGCATACGCTTCCCTGGCTACTGGTCGCAAACTTCATGACAGCCGCGGTCCTGGTTCTGATAGCGAGCCGGTCAGAGTGGAGAGGATGGCGCTTAGGAGTGGCCATCTCAACCATTCCGATCGTGCTGACCATGACTAACATGATTGAGGGCGTGATCTTTCTCACCAACTCCGGAATTGATTGGGCAAGCATAGTTGCGCAGAACCTGATCGTTTACGAACTAGCTGTTCCGCTGTGGATACTGCTGTTTGCGAAGCGCGCCGAAGCCACGCCAGAAACTTATAACCCGGTGGATTCACGACCGCTGGGGGAGAGGCTGTGGAAGTTTGCCGCTTGCGACGCTAGTTACCCGGTGCTGTATTTCGCCGCCGGGGCAATTATTTTTCCGTTGGTAAAGGATTTTTACGCCAACCAGACTCTGCCGCCATACGGGAGGCTGATGGCGATGCAGTTGCTGGCGCGCGGACCGATCCTGGTGGGACTCTGCTTGCTGCTGTTGCGATTGCTGCGCTTGCCACGGGTGGCTGGAGCTCTAGCCGTTGGTGCGGTGCTGGCGCTTTTGAATGGCGTTGCGCCGCTCTTGATTCCGAACCCGTATTTGCCGGATGTGGTTCGGTTGGCGCATCTGTTTGAGATCTCCGGGTCGAACCTTGTATTTGGTGCGATTGTGGGCTGGCTGTGGGGCAGGCCGAATCCAGCTGCGCGAGCGCTGAGGCAGGTGGCTTGAGAAGTCGTTGGTCGTAGGTCGTTGGTCGTCGTCCAAACCAGTTCACAGAAGATCGAAGGTGACTAACGCCGAAGACTCCGGGGCGAGTTCCGAAATCGTCCGGCGGACGTCCTGCATCAGGGTCTTCGAGGCGGATCGCGTTCGGATAACGAAGCTCTTGTGAACACGTGTTTCCGTCCAGCCCCACGTGATTCGTGTTGGCATTTGCTGATAAGCGACATATGCCTCAGGTTGCGAGTCGAAGGTCGGCTCGACTGCAGCGATGGTCGAGCCGGTGCCGCCACCGAGAATCACTAATCAAATTCTTCCGGCTGCGACTTCTTCAGAACATGGGCGGATGGAGAGGTTTCGGTGCTTTTTATGCGACTTTTCCTTTCTGATCTCTTTTTTGAACGACAGGCTCACTCTTCGTTTGCTTTGATTCGGCCTGCATTGATTTGACGAGATCGGCTGCCGACGCTCCTTCGAGCGACAGTCCGTAGCCAACTTCCCGCACAATACGTTCCTTCAATGGTTGGATAAAATGCACGCGCGTATTGCGGCGCGTCACTTCGGGAGCCTTCAAGTACAGCTCTGCCAATTCCCGTGCCCGGCTGAGCGCCTTACCGTTCGGCACAACTTCGGCGACCACTCCCCATTCGTGTGCAGTTCGCGCGGTGATTGGCTGTGGGTTGAGCAGGAATGCCTCCGCTCGTCCTGCACCGGCACGATAACTCCAGGTGGTAAAAATTCCGTCGCCGGGCGCAACCCCCTGGGAGAAGTGGGCCACATCCTGGAAAGTCGCGCCCTCTGCCGCCACAATTACACTGGCAAGTAGCGCGTAGTCTGAGTGCACATGGGCTCGTCCTTCGATTGCCGCGATGACTGGGACGCGTATGTTGGCTATGTTTTCCAAAACCTGAACACCTTCATCGTGAACCTGGCTCCAGACGCCGGGATCGGCGGCGTTGCCGAAGGAGGACCAGTCGACATCCGTAATGAACTCCCCACCGGCGCCCGTAAGAATTACGATCTTGTTCGCGCGATCTTGCGAAATCCGGTAGAACCCATCGACAAATTCCGTGTGAGATTGCGCGGTCATAATGCATGGCCCGCCGTTGGTGTGGACTTCAGCAACCAGCACGCCTTTGTCATCTCGTGTCAGCTTTAGGTTGTGATAAGCGGTGAAGTAGTCACTTTGAAATTGCATAGGATTCTCCTCTCTGTGTTGCGCTCCGACGGGTGGCCACTCAAGCCCGATTTTGGCTTGAGCGGGGACTATCGGCGCTGTTTATTTTATGATTGTGTCGGCTCCTCACGAGTGACATCGTCAAAGATTTGCATGATCTCGTGTATCCTGTGTTTCGCGCTTCCGTAGAACAGACACTTCCTGGGCGAGGTGCAACAATGGTCGCGGAAGTACTGCCATTGCCGATAGCCCATCATCACTCTGAACATTATTCCAAAAGTCAGGAAGCGGAAATTGAGGCAGTCCGCTTCGACATGTGCCTGCGGAGTGCTCCATACCTTGCGAGACTCATCATCGCTACACACAATGACAATTACGGAAGTGTCGGATGGTAAAGACGTTCGCCCCAACAAATACAAACGCATCGGCTCAACGAATCCGCCCAAGGCATCCTGAGGTCGCACGGTTCCGTCGGGCATGACCCAATCGTGCACTGCGCCGCGCCACACGAGACTGATAGCGAAATAGGCGAGCTTGTCCATATTCACTCCGATATCCGCGCCTCGGATTCGCCTCCCTGCTCGAATCGCTGTTCGCAACCGGCACATAGAAGATGCGCTCTAATGTGCTTTGCTTTTGAATCGAGAGGGCCGCTGCGGTTCCGCGTTGCGTAGCTCGGCTTGCGATGCTTAGGATAAAGAGCCGCAGGTATGAAATGACTCTTCCGAAGAAGCTTCGTTTCGAGACAGAGCCTGCAGACACCGACCAGCATTACCTCATATTATGCCCACTCGTGGAAACGTGTGAGTCGCCAGGGGTATGAGGACAAGTGTGTCAGTCGGCCCAAGTCAGTCGTTTGTGAACATCCCCACTCAAGACAAAAGCGGGCTTGAATGGGCCGTCCTATTCATAATTGGGCTGCTGGATGAAACGCCACAGCGGCAATCGCTTCTTCTCGAGCTGGCGAGGAATTACCGGAGCCAGGGCAGTAGGGTCTTTCACATTAAGGTGCGAAACGCGACCTTCGTCTAGCGTCAGAGAGTTATAGTGTTGAGAATAAAGGGAACTTAGAGATCCGACGATCTCGAATCCCTGTCCAGGAGTGGGTTCCTCAGGGGTTGAGGTGTGGACTGCGGCAACGGGTCCGGCGTTGTCGAATTCGATGTGGCCACCGTCATACTGCCACTTGCCGTAGATCATGAGATAAAGGGCGATGTTTCGTTCCACCTTGTCTTCAAGCGCAATGCCGGCGGCACTGATCTCAACGGCCCCTATTGTCATCTCCACTCGGCCTTCGGGAGAGATAGTGCGCGTCTTATCCATCGCGGCGGCGAGTCTTAGAACCAAAGGGTATGTCGTACCGATGCTATAGTCACCGAGGCTGGCCATTTCGCTTTCCTTCATGGCCTGAATAAACTCCATTTCTGAATAATTGGCTTCGACCCTGAAGCGCTTGGGATCATTTAGCGTCCATTGGTTCCAGTGCGCCCAGTAAACGGCCATCCGAAGCGGGGTTGCCACAATATCAGCGTAGCGTCTCAGCGCTTCCAAGTCAGCAGTACGAATCCGATAGCGCCGCATGGGATCTTTGGAAAAATGATTCTTGGTCTCAATGAGCAGCGAATCCCCTTTATCAGTTACGACCCGGAAATCAGGAACTAGAATCTCCGCATCGGACTGAAAATAGCAGTCTCCCGAATCCTCTTCTTTAAGTAGCTTCACGAAATCCAAGCTGGCGGCCATGCCTCGGAACATGGATTGGACCCTAATCCCGTGCAGGGTTGCTTCCGAATCGAGGGCACGCGTGAGGCCCGCATCCACTTGTGTCAGGAATGACTGCCGGTTTGCCGGATCGTAAAGGGTTTTTCCATCGCCCGATTGCAGAAGGGAAAACAGGTTCAGCGTTTCAAGCTTTTGGGTTTCTCGGCCCAGTTTTTTCATAGTGGATATAGGCGGACTAGCTTAGCGCATCCCCTCAAAGTTCCAATTTTACGACGAAGAAACCGGGACAGACGGGTTCGACTTGTCACATAAGAAAGCCCGCCTGCGCCAGAACCGAGTTATTCTGCTAGTGTCTCCAGTTGCAGGCAATTATGGAAATAAAAATTGCTGAGAATCCGTTCCGTCCTCTGCTCGATAGAGAGAAAGTGGTGGAAGACGTCAAGAGTGCTTTTTCCATACAGTTAAGCGCTCTGGAAGATCTTGTAAATTACGGCACAAACCTTGTGCCTCGCTGCTACGGCTCCAGCGACAAGGGGCTCGGGGCGGTGGTTGTCCTTGGAATATTGCTGAGACAGGTCATCGCGATGCTGGATGCAGTCGAAGTACTGTCTTCAAAGGGCGCGATCTACGCAGCCGGACTGCAAGCACGGGCTCTGTTCGAAGCCTCTGTTCATACGGAATGGATATTAGCCGGAGACGCGGAAAAGAAAGCGACCTACTATTACGTGCATAACCTACGCAGGCAGCGTTGGTGGGCGCAGCGCTTACAGCCAGGATCAGCTGAGGCAACAGCGTTTGCCAATGATGTCCCAGAGATTTACGTCCTGACAAATGCGACAGCAACGACGGCAGCCGCCGGCAATCTCACGGAAATCGACCGCGTTCTAACGCAACCTGCGCTCACTGTGGTCAGCCAAGTTTTCGAAGATTGCAAGCTGAGAAACGGAAAGGATGTGGCATGGCACGTGCCCCTTGGTGCTCGAACCGTAAGCGCCCTAGCCAGGTCCATCGGTAGGTTTGCGGAGTACACATTTTTTTACGCGCTGTGGTCTGAGGCGATGCATTCTTCTAATTACAGTCATCACGTTTCGTTTCGAAAGGGCAAGATTGTATTTCAACCGATTCGAAATCTTTCCAGCTTTGACACACTGTTTAGGCAGGTTGTCGCGACGACGCTGCGAACGTACCGCTTACTGCTAGAAACATATCGTTCGGAAGAGTTAGAGTTAGGGGCATTCAGGCGCAAGTATCTTGAAAATTGGCAGAAAGCACTGTTGGAAATTCCAAAGATCAAATACGAATCAACCTCAGCAACCTCGATCTAGAATCAGAGAAATATGGGGACGGAAATATGGGACGGAAATATGGGGACAGACGGGAAGTTCACCTAAGTTTGCTGCTGAGAAATTGAGGTACGTCCCGTCTGTCCCCCGGTCCTGTCCCACTCTAGTCTCTGCCTCCCTACCCTTTCGCACAGTACGCGAAAGGATGGGCACCCACTGTGTTGCTCATGTCCGAGAGATCCAAAGCCCGGGCCACCCGCCGTTTGCCCTACATCTCAACTAAGCATGAATTGAGATTTGGATTTGGCCGAACAAATTTCTACCTGCCCAGGACCAGGTCAATCCCGGAGAAAAGTAACTCCAACTTCGCCCGAGGCAGTTTGCCGGCGCGTTCGGTGAGCAGTGATTTGTCCAGAGAAATAACTTGCGAGACATTGGCGACCGAGTCTTTTGGCAGTCCCGAAAGGCGCGCGGATAAACTGACGTTGCCCGGAGCAAGAGCCCATTTCAGATTGCTCGTCAGCGGAACGCAAACCACGGTGGAGATCCGGCTGTGGTTGAGCGCGTCGCCTTGAACAACTGCTACAGGCCGGCGATACCCCGGTCCTGAACCAGTCGGGGCGGGCAAATCTGCCCACCAGATCTCGCCTTGCGAGATCACCACTCGCTCTGCTCCAGCCGTCTACGGGAAGCGGCCGCCACGAAGCCATCGTTACTCCCGCCGATTTCAGCCAGAGCCTCATCCATGGCCTCGGTAATTTTGTCGGGCGAGCGGCGGGCCACATATTCGCGCAAGGCGTCGCTGAAAAGCCGGCTGCGCGACTTTCGCGTGCGCCGCGCAAGGCGTTCCGCCACGTCGAAAAGTTCATCGGGAATGGACACTGCCGTTTTCATACCTAAAGTATAACCGCGCTTGCGATGGTTGCCAAGGCATAAACGGCGACGTGGCCCACTCAAGCCAGGTTTTGACTTGAGTGGGCATGTGTCCGATGTGGTTTACGCTGCTGCCTTGACTTCTTGAACGCCCTTTGCGGCGGCACGGATGACATCGATCACCCGTTCCGGTTGTGAGAGCATCGGCACGTGGCTGCTGTCGAGCTCATACGTGGTTGCACCCATGCGCTTTGCAAAGAACCGCTCCAAATCCGGATGCACCGTGTGGTCTTTTTTGCCGACGATGTACCAGCTTGGCTTCGACTTCCAAGCGGTTCCCCCGGCTTTCGCGTTGAACAAGTCAGGTTTGGGGACGCCCTGAGTCGCCCAAACCAGCTTCTGCTCCTGCTCCGAGAGATCTCCGCAGAAATACTTCGTGCCTTCGGGACGCAGCCAGATACGTCCATCCACGACTTCGATGTGGGAGAAGACATCTGTCGTCGGGAAGTTAGATTGTTGTGTCTGAGATGTCTCCTCGGCGTCCGGAGCGAGCGCGCAGATGTAAACCAGCCCGGCAACGCGATCGTCGGTCCCGGCGCCGGTGATGACGGTCCCGCCGTAGGAGTGGCCGACGAGAATGACAGGGCCGCTGACCCGGCCGATCGTTGCCTTCACCAGGGTAACGTCCTCTGCCGTTGTGTTGAGGCCGTACTGCGCTGCAATGCACTCATATCCCTCGGCCTGAAGGGGAACGATCAACTTGTTAAAGCACGAGCCGTCCGCCCAGAGCCCGTGACAAAAGACGATACTAGGTTTGGTCTGCATAGAAACCTCCTTAATCTCTATCTTTAATTCCTTAACCGGGATGTAAGTATCTTGAATTTAAAACGGGGAAACATCACTCCATCGAGTATTTCTGGGCTAACCCTTGCTGGGCAATTGGGAAATACCACTTTCGGGGTAGGAGGATGCTCAAGTCTCGCAACTGAGCGAAGTCGACGGGATTGGAGCAAGCGTCCCCTCAAGCCAAAATCGGACTTGAATCGGCCACCCGTGCCCACTCACGCGGCGACAACCAGTCCGCCTGCGGCCCGAATGACCTCCCCGGTGATCCAGGCTGATTCATCAGACGCCAGGAACACCGCCAGCGGAGCGATATCCGTAACGCGACCCAGCCGCCCGAGCGGAGTCTTCGCGGCCAGAGCCTCGCCGGCGCCGCCCGCAAAAGTGCCCGCAGTAACATTGCCCTCAGTTTCTGTATGACCGGGGGCGATGGCGTTGACGCGTATTTTTCGCGGAGCAAGTTCAAGCGCCAATCCCCTGGTCAGTGTTTCGATTGCACCTTTTGTGGAAGCGTATAGCAGGGCTCCCGCGACAGGATGCGAGCCGACGATAGAGCTGAGGTTGATGATGCTCCCGCCGTCGGCGCCGAACCGCTTGATCGCCTCTTGCACCGTGAGAATCGTCCCGAGAACATTGATGTTGTAGTGGAGATGGAAGCTCTGTTCGGTGATCTCCGCGATGGCGCCGAAGCGGAAAACCCCGGCGTTGTTGACCAAAATGTCCAGTCTTCCGAACGCAGAGTCCACTTCTTGGAATAACCGCACGACATCTGCGGCCTTGGACACGTCGGCCCCGACCGCGATCGCCTTGCCCCCGTTGTCGGTGATCGCCTGAGCGACGCGCTCGGCGCCTTCCCGGTCAGAGGAATAGTTCACGGCCACGCGTGCGCCCTCAGTCGCCAAAGCCGCTGCAATCCCAGCGCCTATGCCCTTGGATGCGCCCGTTACGATCGCCACTTTCTCAGACAGTCTGCTCATAATTCACCACTATTCTTGATGCAACTCCTCGTGCCAGCTGACGTCCATCGCCATGAATTGCGCCTGGCTTCCACCGAAGCGCGCCACGACACTGCCGATGCCAGTCGGGTCAGGTCCAGCTAGAAGAGTTCCGCCAGATTTAACCAACGCGCACTCCAGTTCTATCTCCTTGTGCGGACCAGGCGACGCGGCCTGCAGCAACCGTGGGTGCGCGAGTAGTTCTTAGCCTCCCGCGACGGATTGTACCTTGCCACGAGTTGCACACTAATCGCATTGAGAACGCTGGCTGCAACTCCTGGTTTATTTAAACCAATGCCAGCCGACGTTCAGCTGAATCCCATTGAACTCGGGGTTGCGTGCGCCCAGATTCGCGTTCGAGATGTGCCACCAGCGGCAGCCGATCTCAAGTGCTTGCGCGCGCTTGGTGGAGATGAGGACCCCGCCTCCGCCGCGAGCGATGAAATTGAAATTCGAAGTATCGCCGACCGGAAGGTTCGACGGAGTACGCACCGCCCCGCCGCCAAGCTCGATATACGGTGCAATCCGTCTCCGCTGCAGGCTGGACTTCCATCTCAGAATAACCGGGTCGAACTCCACCCCATGAATTCGCTGCGGAGCGAACTGCACGAACAGCGGGGCTAGGTCGAACCCAAATTCCAGACGCCCTCGCCGCCATCCGCTGCCAGTTTCGCCGGTCAGCATTCTTCCAACAAATACTCCCGCGCTCAATATCTGTGCCTCAGTGAATGAATTGGTATTTTCTTCTCCGGTCGCCCCGGCCGCCCAGATACTGATGTCCCAGTTTTGCGGCCGCGATTCAGGAGACTGGGCCAAGACCGGCGCAACGAAGAACCAGAAAGTTGCGCCAAGTAGAATCGCCTGAGATGGTTTGAAAATTATGGTTCGCTTTGATCCGCATGGGTTCATGTCTCAGCGTCTTTCGCCGGGCCCGCTGACGTCAGCAGGTGCACTCTGGGCATGCCGAGAAAAATATAGTCGCTTCGCATCCCGCGAAGCTCTATACCACGGCGCCTTGCCGTGCAGAATATTCGCGCCGCCGCGTATTGGATTCAGCGCACAGCGCGTGAAGTCGATTAGAAAATGATTCTGCGTCGCGCCTTCGACCCGGCGGGCGATCGCTTTATCCAAGAAGTCCTCGCCTAGTACCCACGCGCTGCCGCCAATCGGAGTCATCACCAGATCGATCTGCCCCGCGCCGCTAAGGCAGGGACGTCGAGTGCACGGCCAACTGCCGTCCTGGTTCCATCCGGGCCGCGCCTTGGTGCCATACTTCTCGAACGTCAGCTCGCTGATCGGCCCAATGTTCCACTGCGTGCTGTAAACCGCATTCCATAGAAACGCCCGGAAGCGGCTATGCCAGTACTCCTTCGTATTTGATAACTCCAGATCCCGCCCGCGAGGATCGTTCTGTATCTGAATGTATTCGGTCATTGCTCCCTGAATCGGGTGGCCGAGATAGCCATACATCAGCGGATCGCCATCGTTCCAGCCGGAGTGAATCCAGGAGGAAAGCGACTGCTTGTAATCCCGCCAGTAGTGATTCAGGGGGACGCCATTTTCAACGATCACCCAATGGTAGTCATCGTGAACGACGTAAGCCTGTTCGATGGAAAGAAACATGAACGACTCGAACAGCGCGCGTCCCCAGTGAAACTTTTCAGGCTTTGCCGGGGGTGCGGCGGAGACAAACGCGTTAGAGCTTTCCTCTCCCGGATCTCCTGAAGTATTGGCTGGCGGAATACCAGCGAGTTCTGCGCCCAGAGTGTCGCCAGAGTTCGAATCTGCTCGAGTTACATATGGACAGTCCTCGACTGATTTTCCTGACTGATCGCAGCGCGACGATGGAAGCTGGGCGACCGCACAAATGGACAAGATCAGAATGGAGGAGATGCTGCGTGCGAGAAGGCCCATGCGTACAGACCGTTAGGAATTCGACGACCGGCATCTAGGATGGAAGTACGCGTGAGCGGGTTGTCAGCTCAGGGTGTTCACTAAACGCAAAACAGAGTTTCATTGACCTAAAGCTGGTCAGCCAGCTACTGGTAAGCGCAGAACTCCAGTCGGCAAGCAGAACCCTAAGACCCTGCGGTGCTGATCGCCCCTAAACTCAGCGCTTGGCCGCCACTTTACCTTCGGTTCCCGTTGCAGGCATAGTGGTCACCCGCGCGCCTTGACTGGCCCCTTGTGCCGCACCTTGAGCTTGCGCCACAGGCTGGGGGGCAGCCAGGCCCATTGCCTTGCGCACCTCAGCCTCCAGCCTTGCAGTCACTTCCTTATTATCTTTCAGGAACTGACGCGCATTCTCTCGTCCCTGGCCGATGCGCTCGCCTTTGTAGCTGTACCACGACCCAGATTTCTCCAGGATGTTTTGGTTCGCAGCCAGGTCAAGCAGATCACCTTCTCGCGAAATCCCCTCTCCATAAAGGATATCGAATTCGGATTCGCGGAAGGGGGCGGCGACTTTATTCTTTACGACTTTGACTCTGGTGCGGGAGCCGACGACCACGTCTCCTTCTTTAATAGCGGCGATGCGGCGGATATCCACGCGGACGGAGGCATAGAACTTGAGGGCGCGTCCGCCGGTGGTGGTTTCAGGATTCCCAAACATCACGCCGATTTTTTCGCGGATCTGATTGATGAAGACCAGGCAGGTACGCGACTTCGAAACAATGCCGGTGAGCTTGCGCAAGGCCTGGGACATAAGCCGTGCCTGCAGGCCCATGTGGCTATCGCCCATTTCGCCGTCAAGTTCGGCCTTAGGGACCAACGCGGCGACCGAATCCACGACCAGCACATCGATGGCTCCAGAACGCACCAGGGCTTCGGCGATTTCAAGCGCCTGCTCGCCATAGTCGGGCTGGGAGACAAGTAGATTGTCGACATCAACCCCGAGCTTCTTGGCGTAACCGGGATCGAGCGCGTGCTCGGCATCTACGAACGCCGCCATGCCGCCGGTGGCTTGCGCCGAAGCAATAACTTGCAAAGCGATAGTGGTTTTGCCGGACGATTCTGGCCCGAAGATTTCGACCACGCGTCCGCGGGGAAAGCCGCCGACGCCGAGTGCGGCATCGAAGGAAATCGCGCCCGTCGAGATCACCGAAATGGGGACGATGGCTTCTTTCGACCCCAATCGCATGATCGACCCCTTGCCAAACTGCTTTTCGATTTGCGCAAATGCCAGATCAATCGCCCGGTTCCGCTCGTCCGTCATGAAATGCCTCTCTTTGTGGTTGTGAGCGGGCCTTCTCGCCCCGCCGATCATTTGAAACTGGCTGGAGTATATCGCTTTAGATAAGCGAATAAAAGGCGAATTTGCAAATATCTGTGAAAATGTTCCCGAAAATGAACCGGAGCCGGAAGAATTGAATCAGTGAATCATCGGGGGATTGAATCATTGAAGGCGCTTCTATCGACCTTCGTGGCTTTCTTTGCGACCTCTGCGGTTTCAAGGTTTTGGCATTTGCATACTAGACTCACCAACGCGACGCCCACATGCTGCACATCGCCAAAGCTCTTAACCGCAAAGAACGCTGAGACTTCGCGAAGGCCGCAAAGGCGGGTTGCGCCAAAGGTCTTCGGTGAACTAAATGGCCTGATGACCGACGACGCAATGATCCGACGATTCAATCCCCCGATGATTCAATGTGGTGCAACCGTGCTACAATTGCGGCTCTTGACGGTATTCTCCTGAGCATCAGGCTCCCGCACAACCACTAGACGGACGCATTGTGGCCCAAAATTCTTCCAAAACCATCACCTACGCCGACGCGGGCGTGAATATCGACCAAGCCAACCGCACCAAGCAGCGCATCAAGTATCTCGCGCACAAAACCCTCACCAAGGGCGTGCTGAGCGAGATCGGAGGATTCGGCGGGCTGTTCGCGATCGATAAGACTAAGTATGTCGATCCGATTCTGGTATCGAGCGTCGACGGGGTGGGCACGAAGCTGAAGCTGGCTTTCGAAATGAATGTCCACCACACGGTGGGCGCCGATCTGGTCAACCATTGCGTGAACGACATTGCCGTGCAAGGCGCCGCGCCCATGTTTTTCATGGATTATCTGGCAGTCGGCAAGCTCGACCGTGGAATTGCGGAGAAGGTCATTGAAGGCCTTGCCGACGCCTGCAAGCACAACGGCTGCGCGCTTATCGGTGGCGAGACCGCCGAGATGCCAGGCTTCTATGCTGACGGCGAATATGATCTCGCCGGATTCATTGTTGGCGTGGTCGAGCGCGAAAAAATTGTCACTGGCAAGACTGTGGAGCCCGGAGACATTATTCTGGGCCTGCCCTCAACCGGACTGCACACCAACGGCTATTCCCTGGCCCGCAAGCTGCTCTTCGAAGTCGCCAAATACGAGCCGGAAACTTACGTCAACGAGATCAAGGGCAAAGTCGGCAACGAACTTATGCAGACCCACCGCAGCTATTGGGGGATCATCAAAAAACTGGTGGCTGCAGAGTGCGTTTCTGCCATGGCGCATGTTACCGGCGGAGGCATTACCGAAAACCTGCCCCGCGTTCTGCCGCGCGGGACTGCTGCGGTAATCGAGTTCGGATCATGGCCGGTGCTGCCCATCTTCACTCACCTGCAATCGCTCGGCAACGTCCCACAGGATGAAATGATGCGCACCTTCAATATGGGATTGGGCATGCTGCTCGTGGTTCCCTCAAAAAAGTTCAAGAAAGCCGAAACCGTTTTAGACCGCGCGGGCGAGAAATACTATGCGGTGGGACGAATAGTGAAGGGTGAGCGGAAGGTGAGTTACAGCTGAGAGCCACTTCTCGACTCCCACACTGTCGCTTAAGAAAAAAACCGAGCGCGACAAGGGTGGGGCAACCTGCCCTCGACCCAAACTTCTTTCCCACTTGCAAACTGGAACTGCATTGCCTTCAGTTCAGCAGGGATGCCTCGACTCGCACCACTGCCTCCGCAAACTGCGCGAAGAACGGGAACCCGTATGTGTGCGAAATGCCGACGAGATCAAAGCCGGTGCCACCGGCAATGGGATGATATGTCCAAAGAACTCAATTTCGTTTACTGCTGAGAAATTGTTCATCTCGATTCGAATGACAATTGGCACGCAAAGATGTTGCGTCCGAAGTTTCCCAGAGTTGTGCAGCCATCTTGCCTCAGCTCTTCGCGTAGCTCGGGTTCTTTTTCAATCAACCAGCCGGCCTGGAAAAAATACACCCTGGTGGCACGTCTCCAGCTGTCCGTCTTTTGAGCGTTTCGCAAGTCTTCCGCAAACGAATCGCCTTCGAAGATCCACCTGCCCACCGAAACCATGGGAAACCGGCCGCACGTAGAAGCTCAACAAAGGTGATAACGGCTGCGCGAGCTGAACTGCGTTGTCGTGGCAAAGATAGTAGCTCAGCTGCAGACCGCCTTGGTGATCGGTGAAGATGATGGCACCAGGCGGTACAGCCTGAAGTGACTTCATCGCCTGCGCCATCCGGCGGCGGCTCTGGTCTCTGAGACCGATATATTCCCCCAATGGCGAGGGGAACAAATTACACACTAGCAGCAAGAGCCCCAGCACAAATAGCTTTTGCCGAATGTATTGCGGTCGCCATTGCGACAGCGCTACGGCGATTCCTGAAAGTGCAAAAATTGAAAGATACGAGTTGTGGCGCGTACCTCCATAGGGGTACACACGAAAAAGCGCAAGCACGCAATTCACGATCAGCGGAAAACAAAAAAACACCGCCAGTTGCCGATTGGATGTACGTACATCGTTGCCGGTCTGCTTCGCGCCGCGCAGCAGAACAACAATCCCGAGCACGAACAACAACATTCCGATGAGCCCAACCGCAGCTTGGCTGAAAAGGTAGTGAAACAGGCGAATATTGGACCGTGCAACAAATGTCACCACGTTATCTTCGCCCGGCTTGAAGACGGAATGGCGCAAGTACGTGCCGGCAATGCCTTCCGGGGCGCCGCGAGCACGTAGCAGTGGAACGTGATGGGTGAAAAGAAAAGTAATGATCGCGAAGGCACCGAGTTGTCCTGCAACCCAGGCGCTTACCACGGCACCCCGCGACCTGCTACTCATAAGCCGCAGAAATGCATAAATTCCCAGCGTGAGCGCAAATATCAGTGATGAATAATGTGTCAGAAGAGCACCATAGAGAGACGCTGCTGATAGCAGGATCAAGACCGCGGATTGCCTCTGAATGGCGCAGTCGAAGAGATACAGGCTAAGACTGCAAAACAGCAGCAATAAACTGTACTGTCTTACTTCGCTTGAAAGAATGACCAGCGGCGGCGAGAAGAGGAACAATATGAACCCAATTACCGATGTTGCTTCACTACTCACCAATTTCAGCCAGCGATACATTAGCCAGGCAAATGTGGTACCTGCGAGCACTGACGGCAGCCTAAGCCATAGCTCGGAATGGTTGAGAGCGCCCCAGTAGTGCAAAAAGATGATCAAGAGCGGCGGATGCGCCGTGGTGAGGCTTGCCTTGTACGTGTCGACTAGCGACGACTGGACACTGAGCGAATAGTGCAGGACCTCGTCGGCGTCGAGGAAACGATAGCTCGCATGAAAAAGTCGCAGCGAGCAACCGGCAAGGAGAAGGACACGCGTCAGTAGGAGATCTCGCCGGTGGGAAAGCAACATTAAGGAATTACACTACCTCATAGGCACAGGCCATAGGCAAAAGCATAGCAGAGGAGCGGGATGGTCTGGCGGACGCCCCTCATGGATTGACGGCGGATCCTAACCAAATCGGCGTATACGACAAGCCCATTATTCATCTTCTTTATGTCGGAAGCGATCAGAATTTACACGAGGAGGTCTGGAGCAGTTTGAACCCAGGCACAACGTGGAACGACAGTAACATGACTGCAGCGGCGGGAGCGACAGACATACCTGCCGTGTCTACCGGATTGGCTCATGATTGACGCTTGAGGCGACGTTGTGACCACGTCAGCTCTGCGGAAATCCACGCAAAAATAAGTCGCGTGCGTGTGATCACAGCCAAGTGTGATTTGACGCGAAGGCTAGCGTCCCCAGCCTTCTATATGCGCGATGTGACGAGGAGATCGGCCTGGCTATGCCCAAACGTTAACACTTCGTCGAAGCTCCAAAATCTGATCGTTAAACCTGTGCGGTTCACTGCTAATATGATCGAAGTGTAGGTGGCGAGTTGTCCAGGTTTACGGTCCACACTGTGCGGCCGCGAAAGTACTTCAGCAACTCATTATTTTTTTCTGGGCCCATGTCGCGTGCCCAGACAATCTTTGAAGAATCTATATCTGCGCGGTTATACACCCACTCACCGTGGCCGAAGGGTGGGCGATCCTCAACGATAACCAAGTGTTGCCCGGGAGCAGCATTCAGCGTGGATACGATCTGCGCCCTGCGAAGGTCTCCGACGTGTTGCCACTCGACGGGATGATTGAAAGATTGGAGCACGGCAACTGCGACCAATCCAGCGGTTACGATCGAGACACTGCGGACCCAGGCTGCACCAACCGGTTTCCCTCTCCACTGGAAGGCAAAGATATGCCTCATTGACTGCACGACAATTAAATAAATCAGCGTCATAGCTGGAGCGAAATAGTGGGGTAACTCCCAGGTCTCGAGCAGAAGGCCAATGAGGCAAATGGCGAGAAGGGCTAGTGGCATGCGCATCTTCTTGTCGTGGAAAAGCAGGGGCAAACCGATTAGTCCAAGCGAAAGCGGAGCGCCCAAGAAGAATTGCCAAAGCGACTCAAGCTTTCTCGCGGCTGTGCGCAGAAACCTAATCGGAGTCACATTATCTTCAAACTGGCTGAGCTCGCGGTAGTAGAAGTCACGCAGCTTGGGATGGCGATATTCGGGTTCCGGGCGAGGACGCTGCCAGATGAAGTAAGGCGCCATCGAATAAGCGCTGCGATTTACTTGCTGAGGCATGCGGAAAGCTGATCCAGTAACACGGTGGTTGTAGTATCCGGTAACAAGGGTTGCGGGGACTAGGACAAACAGTATAGGCAACACAAAACGTTTAGCAATGATTGATATTGGTAAGTGTCTTTGTTGCAGCCTGCGGAAGAGCACGATGCCGGCTGGCAGGGCAAGAACGAAGCCTTCGTAGGGGCGGCTATTTGCGAGGATGGACAAGCCGACAGCCATCAAGAGCGCATCTCGCCAACCGAGATAGGTTGGAATTCTCGCGAGAGCGCCGATGATGAGAGCACCTCCTAGCGCAGGAACGCTGGCGGACCAATAACCGTTCATCCAGTAACTGAGTATTCCTACTTGGGCCGAAGCTAGAACTGCTCCCAGAAGTGCCCAGCCGGGTGGTAACCATCCCTGTAACGCCCAACAAATACAAGCACACATCAGCGAAGTGATGAGTAGTTGTCCGATCCAAGGGCAGCGGAGCCATTCGCCGAACGCGAGGACGAGCCCTTCGGCCGGCGGATACATTGACATGTAAGTCGGTTGCTGGATGATGTGCAGACTTTCGAAATGCACCCACATCGGATGAGTTGGGTTCGTAATCCGTCCGTGTGCGAATGTATCGGCGCCGAGCAAATAGCTGAATTCGTCGGGATACCCCGGCTGTGGGACTCCTGAAATCGGAAGCAGTGCGATGCGCAGCAGCAGGACGGAGAATCCGACTACGAACACGGACAGGGCCTTCTGGTGAGAGATGCGTTTTGCGTGGTGAGCAAGCCGGGAGACGATTTTGCAGTGTGATAGGTGAGCGGCAAACCGGACTTGCAGGAAAGTGAGCACTCCAACAGCCGTTGCCGCTTTGAGCGATTTCAGCAGTAGCGGATGCAAGATTAGGACAACGATAGCAGATGAGCGGGGACTGGCAAGGTGGAGCGAAGCCGTAGGGTGAGCATGTCGATCGGCAGACCTCAGCGGCTAAAGCCGTATCAGCTTTGCAATTCTTCGGCACGGCTGAAGCCGTGCCCTTCCCGGTCGTGCCTTCCCCGTGGATCCAGATGGCGCGTCTCCCACCCTGTCGATCCAAGAACCGGAGACAAGGGTGGGAACAACCGCGACAAGAGCCGCTTAATTACTGCCGATTATCTTTTTACCCCTGTCATCTTTGCGATCCAATTACTGCGGGTTGGGTAATGGCCCGGTGCTACCGCATTGGCCGGAGCCGGTGCCATGCACGAGCGCCAGCGGCGGTTGCTGGTCAAAACAGAGGAACGAGTCCACCTTCGCAGGCAAAGATAATGCGTTCCAGTTGCTGGTGAGAATCCCGAAACTGTCGTTGCCATTCATTGCCCAGTAAGTCCAGTTCAGGGGCTGAAGGGTGTATCCGGAGTTGTTGGCCGAAGTAAGGGTATAGCTGCTGTTAAGGAAGTTGACTATATCGGTGAACCACTGGCCTTGAGATCCGGCGCCGGTGGAGTTGATGTCGCTGGTGGTATTTCCGGTGCCAAATTCACCCAGCCAGAGGGGTGCGCTGGTGTAAGCGGTCGCTCCGGTGTTACTCCAAGGATAGGAGGCGTGTCCGGGCCAGACTGGATTCACTTGTCCAAGATTGATGAAGGTCCAATGGGCCGTCCAGATATCGGCAAGGCTGTGCGGGGAACATCCACTGACATAGCAGGTATCGGTGGCGAACCAGGGCTGCGCGAACAAGCTCGGTCCGTAGTCATGAGGGGAATAAACTACTGCATCATTCACTGCTGCTCCCAGGGTGCTGGCTGTGCCGCCCGCGTTTAGAACAATGGGAGCTCCTGGATTGCCCGCGTTGCCGTTGATTCCCTGAAGCTGACCCCCTTGCCAGTAAAAATCATAGGGACCGTTGGCGGGAGTGCCTGTCGCGGTGGGATATTGAGAGATGCCTTCTACAAAGATGAGAGGGTTGTCCCAACCGTGACTGGCAGCTTCACCAAGAATGCTGTCGCCGGCGCGCTCGGCTGCGAGACGCCAATCATGGCAGGTGGAACTTGAAACACAAGCTGGGGCGAAGGGATTCGGGTTGGGATTGCTGGCGGGACTGATGCCGTCGCCGGTGCCCCAGGTTGAGCCGCCGAGATAGTTGCAGCCGGAGTGAGAACAGACGGTGTGGGGCTCGTTACGCAAGTCGAATCCGAGCACGATGGGGAAACCGTCGGAGGCGAGATAGTTCACGGTGACGGTATCGGTGGCACCCTGAGTTTGCCCGATTCCGTGGACCCAATCGGTGACGTGTACCCAGTCGTTGGTCCAGTTGGACTCGGGGTAGTTATTGCTGTTGCTGACGATGTACCACAATCCGTTGGCCTCGTTGGAATTGCCAGCCTCGGAGCGATGGTTATCGAGAATAATGTGTACTCCGATTGATCCTGCGTAATTGATGATGTTGGCCAGGATGTCGCGAGCATGCTTTCCTTTGCAGGAAGGACAGAGGCCGACAAAATGATTCGAGGGCACAGGATCGGTCTCCCACATCTGATTAGAAAAAGGCACGCGAATGGTGTTGAAGCCGTTCTGCTTGATCTCGTTGAGAATGAAAATGTAGTCCTGGGCCCAAAGGCCACCAGGCGCGAAGGCGGTAGTTTCAGCACCGTACCAGTTCACGCCGCTAATCACGAAAGACGCGCCTGATGGATTAATGATTTGAGTTCCGCTGGTGTGCCATCCGGTGGCGTAAAGCGGAAGAGAGCAAAGTGCGAGAAGGAAGCAAGATGCGAGAGTCGTACGCCAGAGGGAATGGGAGAATGTCGCCGATTGGGACATGAGAGGCCTCCTTATGTAGAGATCAGGGTTGAAAAAGGCAAAAACGTAACGAGCATACACGTAAGCGGCATCAAAGATGCTGAAGGAAACAGTTTCGTTGCTCGGGGAGATTCGAAAATGGCACGCGGATGGGAAAGCAAGTCGGTTGAGCAGCAACAAGAGCAGGCGGTATCGAACCGGGAGCACAGAGGCCCACCGCTGACTCCGCAGCAGATCGCCGGAGAGCAGCGGCGGAAGGGCCTGGAACTTTCCCGGCAACGGATTCTGCAGCAACTGCAAGTAGCTTGTAATCCGCGGCATCGGCAAATGCTTGAGGCGGCGCTGGCGGAACTGGATGAGAAACTCAAAAGTGAGAAGTGAGTTTCGTTCCACAACTCGACTCTGGACTGCATGAGTCTCGGGCGGTCAGAGTTTCAAAGGTAGAATCAGGTTGTGAAGAAGTTTTGGGACAAGGCGGAGCCTCGGGGCTCGGTGAAGAAGGGGTTGAACAAGGATGTCCGACCGGTACGAACGTTGGCGGGCGAGGGCGCCCGCCCCACACATGCGGTGGTTCCCCCTTCGGTTCAGATTGGCTCGGTGCGAATTTCTCCGGCGACGGTGCTCGCTCCCATGGCGGGCGTGACTGACACGGTCTTTCGCAGATTCATCCGAAACCTGGGCGGTTGTGGGCTAATCATGACGGAGTTCACGTCAGCCGACGGCGTGCTGCGTGCGAAAGACCAGAAGGCAAAGCGGTATCTGCATTTTTACGAAGACGAGCACCCGATTTCGGCCCAGCTTTTTGGTAGTGATCCGCAGGTCATGGCGGAGGCGGCCAGGATTGTAGAGGGATTGGGATTCGATCTCGTGGATTTGAACCTGGGATGTCCTGCAAAAAAGGTTGTGAAGTGCAACGGCGGGTCAGGATTGTTGCGCGACTTGCCACGAATCGCCGGGATTTTTGAGGCGGTGCGGAAGGCAGTGACGATTCCGTTCACCGTAAAGTTTCGCGCGGGATGGAATGACGAAGAGATTGTCTGCGTAGAACTGGCGAAGATGGCCGAGGGGTGCGGATTGTGCGCGGTGGCGTTGCACGCGCGTACTCGCGAACAGGGATATAGCGGGAATGCACGCTGGGAGTGGATTGCAGCGGTCAAGGATGCGGTGAGGATCCCGGTGATTGGAAACGGGGACATTCGTACTCCGGAAGATGCGTGCGCCATGGTGGCGGCGACCGGGTGTGATGCGGTGATGATCGGAAGGACAGCGCCGGCGAACCCGTGGATATTCAGGCAGATTGAGCAGTATTGTGAGACGTCAAAATCGCTACCCTCTCCAAACAACGGAGAAGGGTGGGGCCCCCGAACCCCGGAGGCCCTAACTCTTAATGGGCACGAGGGCGGCACGACTGAAGTCGTGCCCTTCCCGGTCGTGCCGTTGGAGAATTTCGGGGTGACATCAGCGGCGGGGCTTTTGCCTCGAGGACAGGCGGGCGAGGGCGCCCGTCCTCACACGGACAATTCTGCTCCTTACGACCAGCCTTCTGAAGCCGATCGCTACGAGATGATCCGCACCTATTTCAGCATGCTGATCGAGGAAGAGCTCCCGGATGCCACCGGCAAGATGAAGCAGTTTGCGTCGTGGTTCACGCACGGGGTGCCCGGAGGAGCAGCGTTGCGGAAGGCGATCTACGAATCAAAGGCTGCTCCCGACATTCTTACGAGGGTGGAAGAATTTTTTGAGACGAGATTGGCGGTTGTCTGAGATCGGGCGGGCCGGCGACGCCTCGTGACTGCGATTCTATTCCGGTTTGAGTGCGATTTTCCCACGATCATCTTTGACCACCTGAGCCCAAGCGATTCGAGGGTCGTGGGTGAAAATCGTTAGCCAGTTCTGCGGAATGGCGCGCGAGTAATACCGCTTGCGGCTCTCAATTGTTTCCAGCGGATAGAGATCGAAAGACATTACCCAGTTCAGATCAACGTGGGCGCTGGTTGGGATCAGATCGGAGATGTAGCAGGCAGTCTTGCCTCCGCTTTGAATGAGAACGGCTTGCATGTCGCGAGTATGGCCGGGAAAAACTTCAACCGAGATTCCAGCGACGATTTGCTGATTGCCCTGTAGCAGCTTCATCTGGCCGCTTTCAACCAGCGGATCGTAGTTCTCGTGAAGATAGCTCACCGAATCGCGCTGGCCTTCGTGCGCGTGCTTCCATTCGCCTTCCTGAACATAGTAGGTTGCGTTGGGAAATGTGGGCGCGATTTTGCCGTTGTGGCGAATGGTGTTCCATCCGCAGTGATCAAAGTGAAGATGGGTATTGATGACGATATCGATCTGTTCGGGCGAAATACCGGCCGTGCCCAGGTTTTCGAGCAACTTCGCGGGCTGTCCGAAAATCTGCGCCATCTTTTCAGGAAGCTTGTTGCCAATTCCGGTTTCAATCAGGATGTTCTTCTCTCCGGTGCGAACGAGAATTGAATTGAGGCCTGTGAGCACGCGGTTCTGATCGTCGGCGGTGACCTTTCGCGACCAGAGGGCTTTAGGGATGACCCCGAAAAAGGCCCCGCCATCGAGACGATAGAGGCCGTCGGAAAGGGCGGTAAGTTGGAAAGAACCGAGAGTAGTGCGAATCGGGCCATCGGGTGATCGGGCCATCGGGCGATTTTAGATCACCAGACCACCCGCTCGCCGGATCACCAGGTCATCGAGCGCCCTAAGTCCACATGGTAAAATTAGCCAAGATGTCGCCTGAAATCGAGCATTTAATCTCGCTCCAGCACACCGACCGCGAAATCCAGCGGCTCAAAAACGAAATTGCCGAATTGCCGAAACGAGTCGCTGCCATCGAGCAGAGGCTGGCTGGGACCAAGGCCGGGCTGGAAAAGGCGCGAGCTTCGGTAAAGACCGACGAAGCCGCGCGCCGGAAGTACGAAACCGCGATCACCGACCAGCGGCAGAAAATCTCTAAATATCGCGATCAGTCGCTGGATGTGAAGACCAACGATCAGTACAAGGCGTTAATGCATGAAATCCAATTCGCGGAAAAGGAAATCGCTGCGAATGAGGACAAAATTCTCGAGCTGATGGTGAATGCGGAAACGCGCGAGAAGGAAGTGAAAGCCGCGGAAGCCGAACTGAAAGAAGAGACGGCGGAGATCGAGAAAGAGAAAATCGTGGCTCGCGATCGTACCGCGCAAGACGAGAAAGAACTGGCGGAGTGGACGGCGAAACGTGATGCCGCGCGCGGAGCGGTCGATCCCGACCTGCTGCGGCATTTTGACCGGGTATCGAAATTTCGCGGATCGGGAATTGCCGAAGCTCGCGAACAGAAGTGTCTGGGTTGTTCGGTCTTGTTGCGGCCGCAGACTTACAACGAAATCCGCAGCGGAAAATTGATCTATTGCGACTCTTGCCAGCGAATTCTCTATTTCGATCCTTCCAAGGAAGCTCCAGTCGAGCAGCGGGCGGAGAAGACGACCAAGCGGCGGGCGCATCCCAAGATCGACGCCAGCCAGGCGTGGTACTACCGGCCGGAGTACGGCGACATTGGCGAAGTGTTCCTGGGTTTCACCAATGCAGATGGCAATGCGACTCGCCGTATTTACGACGCCGCCAGCGGGCGCAGGCTGGGTGACATTCTGGTTCGAGAAGGCGCCTATCGGCAAGCCTTTCCTGAAGATTTGAACGATACGATCCGCCTCAATGGGAATTGGAGCGAGTCGGAAGTAGACGAGTGGGGAGACGAACTGCCCAGCTCGGTGCTGGACGCGCTGCAACGCGATCTGCAGCTGGCGCGGGCTGAAGCAGCTGCGCATCATGGGAAGCATGCCGTTTCAGCGCCGTCGAGTGTGGCCAGTTAAGGCATCCCCCTCTGAGTTCTGCATCCGAATCGAGCTTGTGCATCATAATGGTGTAAAATGGTGTTATGCCTGCCAGCAAGACTGTCCGACGAAGCTTAAGCCTTCCCATTGAGATTGCCAAGCAGGTGCAATCAATAGCTAAGCGCCGGCGCTTAAGTGATAACCGCGTTCTGATCGACCTTATCGAAGATGGCATTGCGGCAGCGAAGAAGCGAGAACTAGAGTTTTTCCGCCTCGCAGAGCAATTCCGTTCGGCGCAAGATCCGGATGAAATCAAACGCTTGGGCGATCAGATGGGTCGGTTTGTCTTCGGAGAATAATGCCGAAGGTTGAAAGCTGGTCCAAAATGCCGCCGGCGGTGCGTGCTCACCTGGCGGAGCGCATGCGTGAGCGCAGCATCAGCTTGGAAGATTTAAATCGGTTACGGATTTGGATCGAATCGCAGCCTGAGGTCCCGCTTGGAAGGTGGTACAAAGATTTTGGCTCATTCAAATTATGTGGTGAGGGACGCCATCCGAAAACGTTTCTCTTGGGGGGACAAATCGCAAATGGCGAGAAACTTTGAATTCTTGCAGCCTAGTGCACACCTAAGGAACTGTTAGTCTTTTGCCCGGCGGGAATCCATGTTCATTGATGAGGCCACAATTCGGGTGAAGGCGGGCGACGGCGGCAATGGCTGTCTGGCGTTCAGGCGGGAGAAGTTTGTTCCGCGTGGCGGACCATCCGGTGGCGACGGCGGCAAGGGTGGCGACGTGATTATGGAATCGAGCGAGCGCCATAATACGCTCGTGCATTTTCGTTTTAACCCCGAATACAAAGCGGAGCGCGGGCGGCATGGCGAGGGTTCGAATAAAACCGGGCGTGAGGGCGAAGACGTGGTGCTTAAGGTGCCGGTGGGGACGATTGTTTACGACGCCGACTCTGGCGAGAAGGTGCATGACTTTTCGTCTGCCGATGATCGCATGGTGATTGCGCGTGGCGGTCGAGGTGGCCGGGGAAATGCGCAATTCAAAACTTCTACCCATCAAGCTCCGCGCGAGCATGAAGCCGGGCGACCTGGCGAGGAACGCACGCTGCGCCTGGAGTTGAAGTTGCTGGCCGATGTGGGGCTGATTGGCTATCCGAATGTGGGCAAGTCAACGCTAATTTCGCGCATTTCAGCGGCACGTCCGAAGATTGCGGATTACCCGTTTACGACTCTGCAGCCGAATCTGGGTGTGGTGGCGGTGGGCGATGCGGCGAATGAAATCAGTTTTGTGGTCGCCGATATTCCCGGGCTGATTGAAGGGGCCCATGAGGGAGCGGGGCTGGGAACGCAGTTTCTGCGCCACATCGAGAGAACCAGATTACTGGTTCATCTGGTCGATGTCTCGGATGCCAGCGGGCGGCCCGATCCGGTGAAAGATTTCGAAGTGATCATGGGCGAGTTAGAGAGCTTTGGCGCAGGTCTGGAAAGTAAGCCGATGATTTTGGCCGCTTCGAAATATGACGTGGCGAATAAAGATAAGCTGGCGAAACTGAAAAGATTTGCCAAGAAACAAGGGCTGGAGTTGTTTGCGGTTTCGGCAGTGACCGGCGAGGGTGTGCAGAAGCTCGAGTACGCAATGGCGAAAAAGGTTGAGGAAGTAAGACGAACGAGTACTCGCGCGAACGACGAAAAAGCAGGTTCCTCGACTGGCGAATCATTCGCGAGCGAATGATTCCCATCGCTCGGAATGACAAGCTGTCCTATATGTCATTTTGTTCCGAAACGTTGAAACGTGAACTTTGAACCTAGATTTACAGAACGCCTGGACATGCGATGAATATCGGCCTTTTTGGCGGGACGTTTGATCCGATTCACAAGGGTCACCTGGCGTTGGCGCTGGCGGCGCGAGAACGCTGTGATCTGGGACGCGTGTATTTCGTTCCGACCAATGCGCCTCCACACCGGACGTCGCAGCCGGTGGCGTCGTACTTTCATCGCTATGCAATGACGGCGCTGGCCACGCAAGGCGAGAAGGCATTCGTGGCATCGCTGTACGAGGCTCCTGGAGAGTTCCTCCTTCATGACAAGAAAGGCGCTCGCGGGGGAGTTGCGGCGGCGCCGAATTACAGCATTGACACGGTGCGTAAATTAAAGCGCGACCTGAAAAAGAGCGACCGCTTGTTGTTTCTGATCGGGATTGACGCGTTCAAAGACATTGCCAAGTGGCGCGAGGCGGAAGCGCTCTTTGGGGAATGCGAGTTCATCGTCGCTAGCCGGCCGGGGTATTCGTTGGCCGATGTAGCGACTGCTCTTCCCGAGAAGCTGCGGCCCAGAGACGAAGTGACGAAACTGTTTGCGAAGCAGCCGGTCAAGGGTGATCTTGTTCTCCCTGGTGTGGCGTTGCACCTGCTGGAGGATGTAAATCAGAACATTTCCGCCACGGCAATACGGTCCGCAGTCGCGGCGAAACGTCCAATCAAGAAATTTGTCCCTGAAAGTGTGGAAGAATACATAAAGAAGGAAGGGCTGTATCGGTAAAGGCGAGATGCCGTCGGCTCTCGGCATACCAACTCCGAATGAAAAGGAACGAGTGGAAGAAGCAAGTTTCTGAAGCCATCAGCGCCTGCCTGGAGAAGAAAGCAGAAGAGCTGACGCTTTTGGAGCTGGAGAAAAACTCCGGCGCATTTACCGACTATTTTGTGATCTGCAGCGGGACAAATCCGCGGCAGATCCAGGCGATTTCGGATGAAGTCGAGCTGCGCCTGAAACGCGCGGGCGTGTATCCCCACAACATTGAGGGGTACAAGCAAGCGGAATGGGTGCTGCTCGATTACGTGGATTTTGTGGTGCATGTGTTTTCAGAGTCTGCGCGCAAGTACTACGACCTGGAGCGGCTGTGGCGCTCGGCGAAGAAGATTGAGTTAGCGGAGTTGACGCGCAAACCGCGGAAACGAGCTGCTCCGCGGGCGAGCGCTCGGAAGCGGGCGTGAGATACGCCGCCAGCGCATGTGCTCATGAATCGGATAAGCAGATTCCTCACTGCTAAAGCAGTTCGGAATGACAAGTTGGTTATTGTTGTTTTACAGACGAACACTTCAGTTTTCGATGGGCACAGTTCTTAGGTTCAATATCTTTCCCTCGTGAAACTCACCATTGCATGGATCGGCAAAACCAAAAATCCTGCGATCCAATCGCTTACAGATGAATATGTGAAGCGCCTGCGGCAGTTCGCCGAAGTAGAGGGGGTTTCACCTAAAGATGAGACAGCGCTGCTGAAGCTGTGCGGCCGGGACGGGCGCGGGGCCAGGCGCGGTCTGATATTGTTCGACTCCCGCGGAAGGCAGTTTTCGTCTGAGGAATTCGCGCAATTTCTTCGCGAACGGCAAGAGCGCAATCCAGTGCCCATGGTCTTTGCGATTGGCCCTGCCGACGGGTTCAGTGAGACCGCTCTAAAGCGGGGGGATAGCGTTGTAAGTCTTGGGAAAATGACGATTGCGCACGAACTGGCGCGGGTGGTGGTATTAGAGCAGCTGTATCGGGCGTTCACTATATTGAAGGGACATCCGTACCATCTGGGACACTGATTTGCGGAATGTTGGACTTGTACTCAGGTGACGTTCCCTGACCGGCTGGATCCCCGTAAAGTGCTGTACAGGCCTCAGTTGCCTGGGAGCGCAATGAAAGATCCTGTCGAAGTGCTGCGTCGGAAAGAAGCCGAACTGGAACGACTGCAAGAGGAAGTGGATGCTTTGCGGTTGGCGGGCAGGCTGTTGAGGGAAAAGACTTCTGCCGGAGTGGAACTGCAGACTCGCGGGAAAGTTCTGCAGATGCCGTGATCGTTCCTTCGGCTTGGTAACCCGGGTGTTTCGCTGCTACGTTTTCCCTAAGCGCGGTCTCCGGTAAACTCCTCGAAAGTGGCTTTTGCCGATCAACTTGGGTTCACCTTCAAGGCCCGCGAGCGGCGCGTGTGGATTGTGCGCGAGCTGGTGGCTGCAGTGCGCACGAATGTGGAACGCGAGTACAGCGACATCTGGGTAGAAGGCGAGATTTCCAATTTTCGCGCGCACGACTCCGGCCATCTGTACTTCACCCTCAAAGATGAGGCTTCCCAACTCCGGGCGGTAATGTTCCGTTCGCAGGCGCGGCTTCTGCGGTTTCGCCCTGAGGACGGCATGCAGGTTGTGCTGCGAGGGCGGGTGACGGTTTATGAAGGACGCGGCGAGTTACAGCTTTCGGCTGAGTATCTGGAGCCAAAGGGCGCGGGTGCGCTGCAGGTTGCGTTCGAGCAACTGAAGGCGAAGCTGGAGGCGGAAGGACTGTTCGATACCAGCCGGAAGAAGCCCATTCCGCTGCTTCCCCGCCACATTGGAGTTGTGACTTCGCCGCAAGCGGCCGCGCTGAGAGATATTTTGAATATTTTGCGCCGGCGGCATCATACGGTGAACATTCTGATTTATCCGGCACAAGTCCAGGGAGACCTAGCTGCCGCAGAGGTCAGCGCGGGAGTGAAGTACTTCAATCGGGCGAAGAACGTGGATGTGATTCTGGTGGCGCGAGGCGGCGGCTCGGCGGAAGATCTGGCGGCCTTTAATCAAGAAGGATTGGCGCGCACGGTAGCGAGCTCACAGATTCCGGTGATCTCGGCGGTGGGCCACGAAACCGATTTCACCATCATTGATTTTGTCGCGGACCTGCGCGCGCCTACGCCTTCGGCGGCCGCGGAAATGGTGATCCGCTCAAGGCAGGAAATCGAAGAGCAGGCGGAGGGCCTGCGGCTGAGGCTTGCGCGGGCAGTGCGGTATCGCCTGCTTATGGCGAAACAGACGCTGACGGAAGCCGCCCAGCATGGGGCGTTCGCGCGTACGATGGATGGTATTAATCAGCGGCAGCAACGGCTGGATGATTCGAATTTCCGGCTGGAGAAAGGCGAGCGCAGGTTAATTGAGCAGCATCGGCGGCGCTGGGAGCGTGCTGCAGCTGCGGTACGGCACTATGACGTTAGGCGGGTGCTGGCAGGGATAGGGCAGGAACTGGTTTCGAGCAAAGCGGCGCTGACCTCTGCAATAAAAACTACATTATTTCGCAACCGGTCACGCCTGCAGCAGATTGAGCATCAATTAAAGGCGCTTTCGCCGGTGGCGATTCTGGAGCGTGGCTATGCGCTGGTGTTTGACGCGGCGGGGAAGCTGGTAAAAGATTCTGCGCAGGTGCAGAGTGGAGACGAGATTTCGGCGCGACTGGCGAAGGGAACGGTGACTGCGAGGGTGGAGAAAAAGGAGTAATAGTGATCGCCTGCGCCGCTTCGTCGCTGCATTAGAATTGCTGAGAGCAAGACTTTTCCAAGGAGCAGAATGGTCGCCGCTGGAAGTTGGCCGCACTTGACGGTGATATCGGTCATCGACATTCTGCTGGTGGCGGTCATTATTTATGAATTTCTGGCGCTGATTCGGGGCACGCGCGCGGCCCTGATTCTGGTCGGCATCTCAGTGGTAATTCTCGCCTTTTATTTTTCCCGGGTCGGGCAACTAACCACCCTGAACTGGCTGATTTCGCGCGTACTGCCTTACGCGGCTTTTGCGCTCATCGTTATTTTTGCACCCGAAATCCGGCAGGCCCTGGCGCGCCTGGGCAGACGCCTGACTTTTGCGCGTTCCGATTCTGAAGTCGACGCGTATGACGACATCGTGATGGCGACAAACTTGTTTTCACAGAACCAGACGGGCGCGCTGATTGTGATTGAACGGGAGATTGGGTTACGAACCTATGTCGAGAGTGGAGTGGCACTCGACGCGCAACTCTCGTACGACCTGCTGGCGACAATTTTCCGGCCAAGCGCTCCCTTGCATGACGGAGCAGTGATTATTCGGGGCGACCGCATTTCTGCCGCAGCCTGCTTTCTGCCACTTTCGATGAATCCGGTGCTTTCGACGCAGTTGGGAACGCGGCATCGGGCAGGGATCGGAATAACTGAAGAGACGGATGCGATCGCGGTGATCGTTTCCGAAGAGACTGGCAGCATAAGTCTGGCGGTTGCGGGGACCATCGAGCGAGACATAACCGTAGAACAACTGCGGGACCGAATGGGCAAACTATTGCGGCGCTATGTCCCGCCCACACCGTTACCGACGGCAATCGACGAGCAGGCTGGCATGCTCGAGGACGTGGAGACTGAGATGCCGTTCCGCTCCGAGACTCCAAACAAACCTGGAGGCGGCCTGTGAGAGCGCGTGACTTTGTCCGCCGGCATCTACTGCATAATCTGGGATTGAAGCTCACCGCGCTGTTACTTGCGATCGGCTTGTGGCTTGCGGTTGCCAGCAGCCCATCATCGGAGGTTGCGGTGAGGGTGCCGATCATTCTACGGAGCATGCCGAGGGACGTGGAGGTCAGCTCGGAAAAGATTCCTGAGGCGCAAGTCCGCATTCGCGGCCCGGAACGGGTAATGCGCCGGCTTCAGGCATCGGACGTCCATGTCGAAATTGATGTGAGCGGCATGAAGCCCGGCGAACGCACGTTTGACCTGACGCGAGCTATCAGCGTGCCTGACCGGCTGGAAGTTGCGCAGGTCGTGCCGAGCGAGGTCCATCTTGTGTTCGACACGCGCGCGGTGCGCCGGGTGCCGGTAAAGCCACGGGTAACTGGTTCGTTCGCGGCCGGCTACGAGATCGGGCAGATAGAGAGCGACCCTGCGGACGTTGAACTGATCGGCCCCAAGAAGCAGGTCGATGCCATTGAAAGCGCCGTGACGGACCCAATCGATGTCACTGGCGTGCTGGATCGACTTACGGTCACACGCCCTGCTTACGTTTCTGATCCCCTGATTCAGGTTACCAATCCACAGCCAGTGCGTATCACCATTACCATGCAAAAGGAAAAACCCAAGACTTAATTCGCATGACATCGCAGAGCAGACAGCTTTTTGGCACCGACGGAATTCGCGGCGTCGCAGGCGAATTTCCGCTCACGAAAGAGAGCACGTTTCTGATTGGGCGCGCGCTGGGACACGACCTGCGGCGCAGCAATCCGCGCGCGCGTGTGATTATTGGCCAGGATACGCGCGAATCGAGCCGATGGATCGCAGACCGGATTGCGCTAGGGCTGAACTCCTGCGGGGTCGAGCCCCACAGCGCAGGCGTGATTACGACGCCGGGGGTGGCGTATTTGGCCCGCTCATGTAAGTTTGACGCGGGCGTGGTGATTTCGGCTTCGCACAATCCGTGGGTGGATAACGGGATCAAAGTTTTCTCCGGTGACGGATTCAAACTGCCGGATTCGCACGAACTCGCGATTGAACAGGAAATCTTTTCTCTATTACGGGACCCCGCTTCGCATCCCGAGCCTATCGCTTCGTCCTCAACCCTGCCCGGTGAAGCTGGGCTGCGAGCGGCGTATATCGAATGGCTTGCCAAGAACATTCACGCGGACCTAAGCGGGCTACGAGTTCTGGTGGATTGCGCGAATGGAGCTGCCGCCGTCGAGGCGCCAGAACTCTTTCGCGCGTGCCGCGTGCAAGCGAGCTTCGTCCATGCAGGACCTGATGGCAAGAACATCAATGACAAGTGTGGAGCACTGCATCCGGAAAATGTAGCGCGCAGTGTTGGCGCTTCGAAGGGTGCATTCGATATGGGTGTGACCTTCGACGGCGATGCGGACCGCGCGCTGTTCAGCGATGCCTCAGGCCGCGTAGTAAACGGCGATGGCGTCCTTCTGCTGGCGGCGCGTGATATGCAGGCGCGAGGGGTTCTCCAGGGTAATACGGTTGTGGGTACGACGATGTCGAACATGGGACTCGAAATTGCTTTACGGAATTCCGGAATTCGCATGCTGCGGGCGAGTGTGGGTGACAAGTACGTGCTCGAGGAAATGCTAAAAACGGGAGCGACGTTGGGCGGAGAACAATCGGGGCACATTATTTTCCGCGATGGGGACGCTACTACGGGGGACGGGCTGCTTACGGCATTACGCGTGATGGAAATTATGGTGCGCACTGGACGTTCGCTGGCCGATCTGATTTCCGATCTAAAGGTCCTTCCGCAGAGAATTCACAACATTCGGGTGCGGGAAAAAGTCGCCTTTGAGAAGATTCCAGAGGTCAAACGCGCAATCGAAGGCGCGCAGCGTGAGCTCGATGGCAACGGCCGCGTGGTAGTGCGATATTCAGGGACGGAAGCGCTGGCGCGGGTGATGGTGGAAGCGGAGTCGGAGCAAAAGATGAACGCGCTGACGGAAAACATCGCCCAGGCAATACAAAACTCTATTGGCAAGTGAAAGCTTGAACCGTTTTAGTCCGAACTGCTTAAGCGGTGCTTGCACTGCAAAACACCAGGTTCCTCGACTTGGGAATCATTCGCAAGCGAATGATTCCACTTCGCTCGGAATGACATTACTTTCAAATTGACATTGCTTTAAGTGGCTTTGAAATGACACTGCTTTGAATTGAACAGAAACTCCATGTCACTCCAAATCCCGCCAGTTCTTGCCGACATCAATCTCGACCATTAACGGAACGTTCAGCTGGTGCACGCTTTCCATCAGCTCGCGAACCAGACTGCGCATGATGTCAAGCTCGTCCTCGGGAACTTCGAATACCAGCTCGTCATGCACCTGCAACGTCATTCGTGATTTTAATTCGCGCTCCAGAATGGCGGCGTCGATGTGGATCATTGCCAGCTTGATCAGATCAGCAGCAGTGCCTTGCAGAGGCGTGTTCACGGCTGTACGTTCGGCGAATCCGCGAAGATTGAAGTTCTTGCTGTTGATGTCGGGAATCGGGCGCACGCGTCCGAACAGGGTCTTCACTTTGCCATCACGGCGAGTCTCATCGAGAGTGCGATCGATGAATGCACGTACGCCGCGGTATTTTTCGAAATAGGCTTCGATGAACCGCTTGGCTTCGGAAGTTTCAATCCCGAGATTCTGCGATAAGCCAAATGCCGACAGCCCATAAACTATGCCGAAGTTGACAACTTTTGCCTGACGGCGGTGATCTGGGGTGACCATGAGCGGCGGGACTCCGAAGACCTGCGAAGCCGTAAGCGTGTGAATGTCGTCGCCACGACGGAAGGCTTCGACCAGCAGCGGGTCTTTGGAAAAATGTGCGAGCAGCCGTAGCTCGATCTGGGAATAATCGGCCGCCAGCAGCACGCAGCCATGAGCGGCAGTGAATGCCGCCCGAATTTCGCGACCGACCTCGGTGCGAATGGGAATGTTCTGCAGGTTCGGATTGGCGGACGATAGGCGTCCGGTGGCAGTGCCGGTCTGATCAAAGGTGGTGTGCAGGCGGCCCGTAGAACGGTTCAGCAGCGCGGGAAGGGCGTCCACATAAGTGGATTTCAGTTTGGTCAGCTGACGATATTCCAGCACCAGCTTGGGCGCTTTGTGGTCGGAGGCAAGACCTTCAAGAACGTCAACAGCGGTTGAAATGGTTCGGCCTTTGCCATATTTCACCGGCTTGGGCAAATTCAACTTGTTGAACAGTACGTCGCCCAACTGCTTGGGCGAATTGATGTTGAACTCAGAACCGCAGCAGTCGTAGATTTCTTTCGCCTTTGCGTCAATCTCATGTTCGAGCCGGTCAGACATTGTTGCCAATGCATTGCGATCGATGGCGACGCCGGCCTGCTCCATGCGGGTGAGAACGGGAACAAGGGGGAGATCGATCTCTTCGTAGATCTTGAGCAGTCCGGCTTCTTCGACATCGGTGCGCAGAGTGGTGGCGAGGCGTCCAGTCAGGTCGGCGGCTTCGGCCAACGATCCGCTGAGCTTCAGATTGAAGCGGCGCAATGCTACTTCGGGCAGGCTATGTGATGAATAGGTGGGATCGAGAAGATATGAGTAGAGTCTGGAATCGTGCTTCACTCCAGCAATTCCAGCCTCCTCCAGGGCATGCGTGACGGTTTTCCAGTCGTGGATGGCTTTGGGAATGTTCGGATCCGCCAAGGCAACGGCTAGAGCTTCAGCCGCTGCTGTGTCGGGCGGTACGGTCAAAGCTGATCCAGATTCCCACGAGATTGCTATGGCGCGGGGCTTCTTGCCGTCGGGTTGCTCAACGCTGAGGGGCAGCAGATTTTCCTCGTCAGATTCGTCCTCTGGTTCAGCGGGAGCAACAACCATGGTTTCGATCGCCAGGGCCAGCGCGACTCCCGGAGACAGCGCCTTCAGGACGGCGTTCACGTCGGCGACGGATTGGGCATCGCGGTAATTTCCCGGCGCCGCTTCAACCACCGGCAGCAGTTCCTTCAGCAAGGAAGTGAATTCCAATTCGCTGAACAGCGAGCGCAATCCTTCTATATCGGGCTCGCCGGGATGCATGCTTTCCACGTCGAGTTCGATATCGACATTGCAGTTGATGGTTACCAGTTCCTTGCTCAGAAGGATTTGCTCGCGATTATTTTGGAGTGATTCGCGATAAGTTTTGCGTTCAACTTCGGCAGCATGGTCCAACGCGGCTTCGACGCTGCCGAAACGCTGGATGAGTTCGACCGAGCCTTTATCACCGATGCCCGGCGCACCGGGAATGTTATCGATGGAATCGCCGCGCAATGCCATGACATCGATTACGCGAGCGGGCGGCACGCCGAGAATCTCTTCGACCTTGGCGGCGTCGCAGATCAGATTATCTTTCGGTGGATTCAGGACCAGCACACGGTCGTTGACCAGTTGCAGCATGTCTTTGTCGCTCGAGACGACATACACCGGGCGGCCCTGTGCCGCGGCTTTCTTCGCCAGCGTGCCGATTACGTCGTCGGCTTCGTAACCGGGGACTTCGAGAATGGGAATGCGATAGGCCTCAAGGGCGCGGCGGATATAAGGGATCTGCTGGGTTAAATCTCCGGGCATTTCGCTGCGATTGGCCTTGTACTCTTTGTATTGCTGGTCGCGAAATGTGGGCGCGGCAACGTCGAAGACCGCGGCGAGATAGTGCGGAGAAAAATCATCGCGCAGCTTGCGCAGCATGTTCACAAAGACGTAGATCGCCGCGGTGGGAAGGCCTTTGCGGGTGGACATCCCCCGCTGGCGCGCCATGGCGTGATAGGCGCGGAAGATGAAGGACATAGCGTCAATGAGGAAGATACGGTTGGGGTCAGGGGAATGAGGAACTAGCGCCGGCTGCGGGGACGAGGCAGGAGTCTGGTCAGGTAATTCAGCGGCAGAAGATTTTCTCTTGGGAGGCAACTAGAAAAGTTTAGCAGGGTGGAGAGCCGACTCGTTCGTAGTCTCCCGCCTTTCGGCAATCGCTAAGGGTGGGGCAGCTTCGCTCAGATTATCTAAAATAGGTGAATGCTTAAGAATCGTTCAGTGCCCGCCGACATTCTGCTCTCCCACATTGCTTACCAGAATCTTCCGGAGGCGATTGCGTGGCTTACTCGTGTATTCGGTTTCGCCGAGCACTTCCATTACGGGGACCCGGCCTCTGGCGCACAAATGCTTCTCGGGCGTGCCTGCATCATGGTGCGGCAGGCGGAACCGGGGCAGGCGAGCCCGGCACAGCTTGGTTATGGAACCCAGAGTGTGACCGTCTTCGTGGAAGATGTTGACGAGCACTATCGCCGAACGAAGGCCGCAGGCGCCAAGATAGTTGAGCAGCTGCATGAAACGGAGTACGGAGAGTGGCAATACGGCGTCGAAGATCTCGACGGCCACCATTGGCTGTTTGCTCGACACGCCAGGAACGTGAACCCGGAGGAATGGGGAGCGACGATTTCAACGAAGCCGAGCGCATAATCACGCGCTTCAGCCTGTCTATTCGCAGGAACAGCCTTTCGCTACGCCGGTTTGCCGAACATGGTGGTGTAGTGCAGCTTGATGACGCCGCAAGTCCCCTGCTCTGGGGAATAAACCACGCAACTATCAAATGGCCGCGAGTAAATATGCAGGCTGACGGCGCGTTCGCCAAACTGTTTAGGATTGACGACGCGGTGAACGGGATCAGCGGGATCTACGGCGCAGGGATGAGCGGGATTCATTTCGACAGTGTCGGTGGGCGTGAGTTGGCATTGTCCGTGATCGACGTCCTGCGAGACAAGATGGAAATTTTCGACCATGAGGCGGCCGATGGGGACTGCCATCCAGCAATTCTGGTCGCGATGATTGTGCACTGAACTGACTTGCCCGACTTCCCAGCAGATTGCGATCAGCTCGTAGAGTGGGGTCTTATCGATCAGATTGCGGGTGTAATGCTGGTGGTCCCACTTGAGATAGCTGGCGAGCGTGTCTGGCGAAACCGAATTGTGCTGCAGGAACGTCAGAAGTTCGGCGGTGTGATTGAAGGAGGAGGGCGGAAATTTACGGAGTTCAGAGACGAAGTCCTTGACCGAAAGCTGCCTCGGAAGCACCTGAGTGGCCATGAATCACCTCGCTACAGGCCAGTATAGCCCGGGAGCATTTCGTTGGAGGGCGCTCGCTGTTGAGAACTTTCTTGCGTACACGTTCGGACGAAAAATGCTCACTCGATGAACATGCAATCTCCGTAAGAATAAAATCTGTAACGCTGTTCGACCGCGTGACGGTATGCCGCCAGCACGTTCTCGGTTCCCGCGAAGGCGCAGACCAGCATCAGCAGCGTGGATTTAGGCAAATGGAAATTTGTAAGCAGGGCGCGGACTATGCGGAACTGGAATCCCGAGTAGATGAACAGGTCGGCTTCGCCGTTGCCGGGCTGCACGCGTCCGGAGATTCGAGCGGAATGTTCGAGAGTTCGGACAGTGGTGGTCCCGATTGCCACGACTCGTCGCGCGTCTTTCACTGCCTGGTTGATCTTTGCAGCCGCTTCGGAGGAAATGTTGTAAGACTCGCGATGCAGCTTGTGATCTTCAACGTTCTCCGCGCGCACTGGCTGAAAGGTCCCCAAGCCGACGTGCAGCGTGATCTCGGCGGTTTCAATTCCTCGCTGCTGTAGTCGCGCAAGAACTTCCTGAGTAAAGTGAAGTCCGGCGGTGGGGGCGGCCACTGACCCGCGCTCGCGGGCGTAAACTGTCTGATAACGGTCGCGATCGCCCGGACGATCTTCTCGCGAGATGTAAGGCGGCAGAGGAACATGGCCGAACCGCTCCACGGTGCCGAAAAAGTCCGCCACCGGGTCGAAGCGGATTCTGCGCTCGCCAAAAGTGTCGCGGCCAATAACTTCGGCCAGGAGTTCTTCGTGTTCGCCGAAAAACAACCTTTCCCCGATACCGATTTTTCGTCCCGGCCGCACCAGACATTCCCATTCATTCGGCTGCTGGGAAAGCTGCCTGGTGAGAAGTACCTCGACCCGCCCCCTCAGGAAGTCGCGGGAAGCAGGGTTCTGCGAACTGAGCGGCTGCGCCTTGGAGCCACTTCTGTGGCCAAAGAGCCTTGCGGGAAATACGCGCGTGTTGTTGAATATCACTAGATCGGAGGAATTGAGCAGCTCGGGAAAATCAGCAAAACAGCGGTCCTCGAGATGGCCGTCTGTGCGGGAAAGCCGCAGCATGCGCGACATTTCCCGCGAGGCGAGCGGCTCCTGGGCAATCAACGCCTCCGGAAGGTGGTAATCAAAATCGGAGACCAGCACAGTATGATTATAGAAATCAGAGACCTCTGATTACACATATAGACAGAAAAATCGATTGTTTCGGCCAGTACAGTGCGGTACCATACGCGGACTGCATGGGGATGCATGGCAACTGAATCGAAAATCCGTCGCGAAATTGTAAGTATCGGCCAGGCTTTGCATGAGCGCGGTTTTATAGCTGCCTGCGATGGGAATTTGTCCGTCCGCCTGGATGAAAAACGCGTTCTGGTGACGCCAACCGGAATGTCCAAGGGCGCAATGCGCACTTCGGACCTGGTCATCGTGAACATGGACGGCCGTAAGTTGAAGGGCCGCCGCGAAGTGACCAGCGAGATCGGCATGCACCTGCTTATTTACAGCATGCGGCCGGACGTGCGCGGAATCGTGCACGCGCACCCGCGAACCGCGACAGGGTTTGCAGCCGCCGGCCTGGCGCTTGATCAACCCCTGGTTTGTGAGGTGGTGATCGGTCTGGGACAGATTCCACTTGCTCCTTATGGAACTCCGGGCACGCCAGAACTGGCCAGGACTTTGGAGCCGCTGGTGCCGCAATTCGACGCGATTCTGATGGCCAACCATGGCGTAGTCACCTACGGAAGCAACTTGCATTCCGCCTACATGAAAATGGAAACGGTGGAACACTTCGCGCAGATCGCGCTGGTGACGCACGTTCTGGGCCAGCAGCAGCTTCTGGATAGCGCGGACCTGGAGAAGCTGGTCAAGGCCCGCAAATCATACTCCGGTGTGAATTCGGCAGCGCCGATGCCGGTGCATTCGTCGAACGGCAATGGCAGCAGCCCGAAGCCGGCGTCGAGGCGAGCCTCGCGGCTGGGTAGCCGAGAGTCAGAAACAGTGTTGAGATAGAGCTGAGGACTGGGGGGATTTTTGCACTCGGGTTTTGAGCTCTACGATCTGCGTTAGAGCAGTCGATTCCCTTCCCTCCCGATTGCGCCCGGCGGCAGTTCAGCGATCACGAACCTGGGCCCGAGCCACGATTGGTCTTACCCTGTCTACGGCTTTCCGCGTGACTCCATGGCTGAAGCGCGCGAACAGTTCAGCCAGTTCCACAATGCCGTCGGCAATCCTTGGCCCCGGGCGGGAGAAGTTGCTGCTGGAGTCCATTGCGAAAACCGCGCCGTTGCGAACTGCACGGAGTGAATACCAGGGTTCGGGAAAGGGAACAATCGCCAGTTCTTTCTCGACTTCGTGCCGATGATATCCGCAAGGCATGGCGAGAATGATGTCGGGATCTGAAGCGACGATTGCCTCCCAAGTGACGGGAACGCCTGGGTAGCCGGGTTTGCCAAGAACGTCGATACCGCCGGCGAGCGCTACCATCTCCGGGACCCAATGTCCGCCGACAAATGGCGGGTCGAGCCATTCGAGACAGAGAACGCGGGGAGGCTTGGGCAAGCTGCGCTTCACGCCGAGAACTTTCTGCTTAAGGCTGGAGATCAGTTGGCGAGCTTGTTCGCCCCGTTCGCACGCATCACCGACAATTTGAAGGTCGTTCCAAACTTCTTCGACGGTGTGCGGCGTAAGCGCTATCACTTTGGGTGGATGAACAAAACTCGAGAGCACCGCGCCCAGATCGTTTGGCGATGCCGCGCAAACATGGCAGAGATCCTGCGTAACGATGAGGTCGGGCTGGATGGCGCGGAGCTTGTCTGCGTCAAGCCGGTAGAGGCTTACCCCCTGGGCGGAAAAATCGTTGACCTGGCGATCGATCTCTTTCTCAGGTAAACCCGGCGGCAGCTTGCTGTAAACCACGACCGGCTTGGAGCGCGCTTCGTCGGGATAGTCGCACTCGAAGGTCACGCCGCAGACGGAGTCGCCGAGGCCGAGAGCAAACAGGATCTCGGTCGAAGACGGCAGAAACGAACAAATTTTCATTTCGCGCTCCTGTTTCGCGTGGTCGCGCTCTTCATTTCACGGACACCGGCACCTGCTTGCGCTTTTCGACACGAGCGGCGTGAATCCGTTGTGCGCCAAAAAGAATAACTGAGAACAGGACCGTGCTGGCGGTGATGCGCCCTTGGTACGGGATTGCAGCCACGTAGCATGCGACCAGGCCGGCCCATGTGTGTGGATAAGTATTAAATCCGAGCCACACCCCGAAGTCGCTGATCAAGTAAAAAGACGTGGGCGCTGCCAGGCATGCAAACGCGAGCCGGCCGACAGAGAAGCGCTTTTGCAGGATCCATCCAGTCATGGCTATCGAGGCGAAGGCCGCCATCTGGAACAATTCTTCCCAACCGAAGTTGAAATGATAGATGAATTTTGTCAGCACGATGTCGCTGGCTCCAAGGGTCACGGCGGGGAACCAGATTGAGTCGCGCCTCTTCATATTGGCCCCGCCGAAGAGCAGAGCGCCATACACCGGCGAGAAGTTCCAGGCATGAGGAATGAAGCGGGCGAGCGTTGCTAAAACGATAATCAAGTAAGCCATAGTTTTCTCCTTTCAGAGTTAATTACATAAATTGTCATTTCGAGCGGAGCAAGATCGTCCCGGCCAGCCGGGATGATCGCGGAGTCGAGAAACCTGCTTTTCTCGGCCCACCGGCAAGATCCAAGCTCGATAACAAACAGCAGGTCCCTCGACTGTGAAGGTCGTCCGCTATGCTGGACGACCTTCTTCGCTCGGGATGACAGGTTCGTTCTCTCAAAACGTAAATTTCCCTCCCGTCCGAAACGCGATCGGCAGCGCGGGAAACCCGAGCGCTTCCATATAGCGGCGGTCGAGAGCGTTGGTGATCATTCCCATGTACGAAAATCTTTTGGTCACGCGATAGGTCCACGCCAGGTCCAAGCGTGTATAAGGCGAATCGCTGGTCAGGGGCGGCTGCAGTGCCTCGAAGTCGCTATCCACGCGGCGACCAACGTAAGTCAGAGAACCACTCGCGGTCAGCTTGTGCCAGTTCCACATTGCGCCCACACTGCCGGAATGCCGCGGACGGCGGATCAATCCTTTGCCGAGTCCAAAAATTGGATCGGTGGGCGTCAAACTTCGTGTGATCAGCGTGTTCAGGTATGTGTAAGAGGTAGTCAGCTTAAGACCGGCCAGGGGGGCGGTTTCAATGATCACTTCTGCGCCATTGGCTTTTGCCGCATTTATGTTGAGAAAAGTTCCCGCGAATGTTTGGAAGTTGGTGGTTTCGAATTCGACCAAATCTCGGAAGCGGTTGTCGAACCAATTGACTTCAATCTTTGCGTGGTCATTCAATATTCTTTGCTCGACTCCGAAATCGAAGCTGCGGTTACGCTCAGGACGAAGGTTCGGATTCCCCTTGGCGGTCGGGTCAGGGCTGAACAGATCGGCAATTAAAGGCTCTTTAAATCCGAGTCCGAAATTAAATTTCAGCTTGGTCGCGCCCAGGTTTCCCGCGCCTTGTCGCAAAAGATAGGCCACCGAACTGCGTGGATTGACAGTAAGTCCAAAGGTGCTGTGGTCCTCCACTCGAAAACCATTGCTCATCGAGAGGCGTCCGATGATCGCCTGGTCTTGGAAGATTCCACTGAAGTCGTGCACACCCCCGTGGGTCGCCGTTGTCGTGCCGAAAAAAGTGTCGGTGAAGGCGCCAATTTCTTTATTTGCTGACAGCGCCAGGGTAAAAATGTGCTGGCCCCAATCGCGGTTGCCAGACCCAAGGATTACGTCGCTTTGGTAATCGAGTTGGTGACGTCGAGTGTCGCTGATGAACGTATTGGGAAAATCCGAAAAGGCAAACGGAGCGACCGAGCCATCGAAAATTGGCGTGTACGGCGGGTCAAGACCGAGATCACGAGAACGCTGGCGCGAGCGGCCAAAGGTATAAGTCAGACGCTGATGCCAGCGCTCAGTCGTCTGGTTCTCAATGCTGAAACCGGTGTAGCCATCGCCACGATGAAGGTATGCGTCGTCTATGGCAGGGTGAAAAGCGACTTGCCCGGGCGTGCCACCGAATGACAAATCATCGCGCAGAATCCAACGTACCTTTGTCTTTCCGAAATTCCAGCCGAGATTGGTGCCCGCAGTCGAATCCGCAAAGTCAGCATTTACGCCTTGATTATTCGTGCTGAAGCGCGACCAGAAGGCGCTGTAGTCGAAGCGGCCCGCCGCTCCGCTAAAGTCGGCCCCGGCGTTCAACGTTTCGAAGTTTCCGCCGTCGGCGGTCAACGTGACTTGCGGGCGGCCATCTTCGGAATTGCCATGATGGCTGAAGATCTGTACCACCCCGGTCATCGCATCGGAACCGAATAGCGCCGACTGCGGACCTCGGACAAATTCGATGCGATCGAGATTCGTAGCCGCCAGGCTGCCAAAATCGAACCTGCCACCCGGTTCGTTCAGCGGGATTCCATCCAGCAGAACTTTTGTGTAATCGCTTTCGCCGCCGCGCGTGAACAGCGACGTGATCGCACCGTAGCCACCGCTACGATTTATGGTCACGCCGGGAACGGTTTGCAGAAGGTCACCGACCATCGGCTCCTGGCGAGCGTCGATCTCATCTTTGGTGATAACGCTGGTCGTGCTGCCAACCAGGCTGGCGGGAGTTTCCGTGCGGTTCGGGGTGACGACGATATTTTCCTGCACCGGGGCGAGTTGCAATTGGATAAGTTGCGATTCAGCCGAGGCGGGAACGCGCTTGGTACGAAATCCAATGAGCTGAATTTCGAGAGAGCAATTCGCGCACTCATGCGAAAAAGAAAATCGGCCCTGCTGATCGGTGAGTGTGTGTGCGGTCTCGCTTCCATCGCCTGCAACAAGACGGACAGTCGCTTCTGGAACGGCGGCGTGATCGGGATCGACGACGACTCCGTGAATCGGCTTCGGTGATTGTGCGCGGACAAGCACGCTGATGAACAGAACTGCGGGGAGCAGCTTGAATATGGTTTTGGCAACCACACGATGAGCAAAGGTTGTTGATTTGAAAAAGCGCGGCGTGCAGCCGCACTGTACTTCATGTGGAAGCGACTCATGGCGCGGCCAGGGCCGTGCCCTCCCGAACGATTTGCGCATTGCTCCTCCTGTCCCGCGAAGGGGGATGATTTTGGGGGACAAGGAGCTTTCAGCGGAAGAAGAACAGACAAACGTTCAGGAGAAATGCAGAAGCCGAAAGCAGAGATTCCTGAGCTGGATTGCCGTGTTCGCCCTCCCGCGAAGGCGCACTCATCCCACTTCTGGCAGGTCTCCTGACTCTCGTTTCAGCGGACTGGCCGCCTTCCCGACCGTTACGCCTTCGCTTCGACTGAAGCGACGCCCACGCGGTCAGTGGCATTTTGGCCAGCCCTCCACGATCACAGTGGCGGGGCCGTGCCGGATTCTCACCGGCTTCCCTTTTGAGCTTTTACAAAAGCACCAAAAGCGAATTGCTCATCCTGAATACGCGGGTCTAGGGAAAAAGTCAAGGAGTTCGTCGTCGGCCGTCGGCTCTCGGTCGTTGGCGAAACCGCCTTGGCGTAAAATGGCCTGCATGATTTCTCCTGACCTTCTCGAAATATTAGTTTGTCCTGCATGCAAGAAGCCGTTGGTGCAGAAAGAAGACGGCTCCAGCTTGAAGTGCGGCGAGTGCCGGAGAGTCTATCCGGTGCGGGACGATATCCCGATTCTGCTAGTGGATGAGGCGTCCGTCGACACGGCGTAGCATGTGGTGGGTGTTTGCCACCAGGCAGTCTCGACAGCACTGTGTCGCGCGGGTGATGTACCGCAGGAATTCGAGGCCTATCCCGACTCCTATCATTTTCAGTGAAATTCACTTCCATTTCCTAAGGCAGAACCTGTGCATCCAGCACTCAAACATCTAGGACATCGTCTGTGGCCGGTTCCCCCAGCGCCTTGGATCATGGAGCAAACCTGGAACGATCTGCTGTTTGCGCATTGGCCAATAACGCCGGAAGCGCTGCGGCCGCTGGTGCCTGAAGTGCTCCAGTTGGACAAGTTCGACGGTAGATGCTGGGTCGCGATCGCTCCATTTCATATGACGGGCGTGCGGCCAAGGTTTGTTCCACCGATTCCTGGAGTGTCGGCTTTCCCTGAGCTGAACGTGCGCACCTATGTAAGCGTAGGCGGGAAGCCCGGTGTCTATTTCTTCAGCCTGGACGCAGCTAGCCGGATAGCGGTTTGGGCAGCGCGGGCCACATTTCATTTGCCCTACCATTTCGCCGGCATGGAAGTGCGGGAGCGAGAGACGTGGTTTCAGTATCGGTCAGAGCGAGTCGGCGGAAACGCTTGTTTGCGGGCAGAATACCGGCCCGTCAAGCCAGTTGAGCTCAGGGCAGCGGGGACTTTGGAGCACTGGCTGACTGAGCGATACTGCCTGTACACGGTGGCAAATGGATCCACATTTCGCGCCGAGATCCATCATGAACCGTGGCCCTTACAGGATGCCGAAGCCCGTATGGCGGAGAATACGATGGCCAGCGCGGCAGGAATCAGGTTGCCGGAAGCTGCTCCCCTGTTGCATTTCTGCAAGCGGCTGCAGGTGCTGATTTGGCCACTGCGCCGGGTAAATGGCTGAAGCTGTCCGGAACGGGCGTTGTCCCATTTAGTGACCGCTGGCTGATAGGGCCAAGTGAGCATTTCCGGTTGATTGCTTTCGCATATCTCGCGAGGGATAATTGAAGTTGTTAAGGCCCATCCGGTCGTTCATTAAGTGAATCTTCCGAACTACATTACGCTGACCAGAATCTGCAGCATTCCGGTGCTCATGTGGGTGCTCATGAGCAGCCGGTTCTCGAGCGCAAACGGCGAGAAGGAATTGCTGGCATCTGCCCTCTTCATCGCGGCGTCTATCACCGACGGAATCGACGGCTACATTGCGCGAAAGCGCGGCCAGATCACAACCATGGGCATGCTGCTCGATCCTCTGGCAGATAAGCTGTTGATAGCCGCGGCTTTCGTGACCTTAGTACAGTTCAACCCGCGCCTGGTCCCGGCCTGGATTGCGGTGATCATCATTGGAAGAGAATTCCTGGTCAGCGGATTGCGATCGATTGCAGCATCCGAGGGATTCACGATAGAGGCGAGCGACCTCGGCAAGTTCAAGATGTTTGTTCAGATCGTTTCCGTGGTCGCGGTGATTATTGACCATCGCTGGCAGCAATGGCCGGTTGGACCTTACATTTTCCCGGTGCACTGGATTGCATATTCCGCGATCTGGTTCATGGTGGCTCTGTCGCTGTTTTCGGCCGGAGATTACTTTTTTGCGTTCTGGAAAAAGATCGATCGCCATGTTGTGAAACGCCGCCGGCGCGCCTTCATCCTTAGCCGGCGCAAGAAGCGCGATGTCGCCGCCATCTGAAACTTCGCCGTACCAGACTGGCACATACCCACAGGCGGATTACACTCCCGAAGAACGAAAATTGTTGCTTGAGGTTGCGCACGAGGCCATCCTCGCCCGCTTAGAGGCGCGCGAGATACCGCCCTTCACGCCTTCGCCGCATTTGTGCGAGCCACGCGGCGCGTTTACTACCCTTTACCATCATAGAAAGCTGCGTGGATGCGTGGGCTATCCTACGGCGTCGCTGCAGCTGTTTCGAACGATAATCGAAACTGCCATGGCTGCTGCTTTCGACGATCCGCGATTCGTCCCGCTCACCGTTGCTGAAGCACATGATTTGACTATCTCCATTAGCGTTCTTTCGCCGCTGAAGCCAATTTCACCTGAGCAGATTGAAGTTGGCCGCCATGGACTACTCATCAGCCAGGGTGACAAAAGAGGGCTGCTATTGCCGCAAGTGCCGGTTGAACACGGGTGGGACCGCGTAACATTTCTTGAGCAGACGTGCCGCAAAGCCGGATTAGCGCTGGACGCCTGGAGGACTGGCGCAACCATTGAGGCGTTCACGGCAGAAGTGTTTGGAGATGCGGACGCTGAAAACTAGACGGTCTCGGAAATATTCAGATGTGTGGGAAGTGGGAAAACTGGGAAGAATCCCCTTCCCAGTTTTCGGCTGAAGATTATTGCTGGTCCAGTTCGACGCGATCGCCAACGTAGACCGGCTCAAGCGCAAAGACGATCATTCCTGTGGCGGTGGTTGGCGTGGTTCCGATGATCACGATTTCTCCGACACCCTTCTGTCCCATATCGGCTATGTGAACAATCGGGCCCTTGCCACCGGCCATAAAAGTTGGATTCATAGTTGTTTCGTGGGCCTGAGTGGGCTCGACTGTCGAGGCGCGGAAGGACAGGGAGTCAACCGGATCCTGGGCGACATGATTAAAGCTTCGCTCCGCCCGTAAAAAGTCGCCGACCTTGAGGCCCTGGTTGGCTCCGATATTCAGATACACCTTGCCGCCAGTCCCCAATTCAGTATCGAAATCTTTCGCCATGATGATGCGGCCGCTAAGCTGGCCATTTGGCGGTGCAAACCGGTCGAACCTCATTGGGAGATGGAAGGCCGCCGCCGGTTTCTCGACAAAGGGAATGAGATAGTCGCCGGGCAGCACGTTGTCGCAGCTGAACTCAATCCGAGCAATCGCCATCTTGTTGTTACGAGTATCGACAATTTGGACGCGCCCGAGTTCTGCATAAGCCTGACCGGCAGCTTTCACCGCGGCCATTTGGCCCTTGAAAAATTCGAAGTGATTCGGGTCGATGAGTTCGCGCACTATCGTGTATTCCTGGCCGGCTTCATAACCTTTCCCGTGAAGATAGACCGGTTCGTTGGTAGCGTACCGGGTAGTAAATGGCGAGTCCCAGCCGCCGGCGACATACTTGCTGCGAGACTCGATCTTCTTGCTGACAAAGCCAGCGCAATACAAATCTGCGGCGGTAGGCGTTTGCAGCCGTTCTGTCGGGAAAGTCACCGAAGTCGGAACCGTGCCTGCCGGATCAGAAGCGGGGCCCTGCTGCGCCAGCGCAACGGCGGGCAACAAAACTAACAATAAGACTGCTTTCTTCATGGTTCCTCCTCCGGCAGTCGACGCCGGGCACGAGCTAAGTTGCTTAAAACAAAGAATGTTCCAAGCTGGAAGGTAACAAGTAGGAGGGCCAGGGTCAAGGTTACGCAGGTGTCAGGTTACCCCTGCTAAAAAGTTTATTGCCCCGAAATAGTTGCATCTGCCGCTATGTCACTGTAATATCGCGCCTTCCAATGCCGGTGGATAATCACTTCATTTCCAGGCTTTCACATTTGCACCTGCCACGAGTCTGTGTGCCGATCATCGGCGCGGAAGCGGGCGAACTGGTTGACAAAGCTGAGGCCGTGGCGCGCGATAACCCTTTTGTTGAGTTAAGGTTAGATTACCTCCAGCGCCCCGCCCTTGCGCTTTCAAAGATCAGGCAATTCACCGAATCTCATCCCCACGTAAGCGTGATCGCCACCTGCCGACGAGTGGCGAATGGCGGCAAGTTTCGGGGCTCGATCGCCTCGGAGCTAGACATCTTGCGTAAGGCGGCCGAAGCCGGTTGCCAACTTATTGATGTGGAGCTGCAGACCGCTAGCCGGATGAAATCAGCGCAACTTGAAAAGCTGCGCTCCAAAGCGGCGCTGGTGGTCTCCTTCCACGACTTCCGCGGTACCTCAAAGCTGGAAGAAACGCTTAAAAAAATGTCCGCCTATCCTGCTGATTTTTACAAAATCGCAGGTACTGCGACGAACCTGTACGACAATGTCTCGCTGATAAGTTTTCTCGAGAGGCACCGTGACCAGCACCCGCTGGTTGGCATTTGTATGGGCGAGCAAGGAACCCTAAGCCGGGTGCTGGGTGTGCGCTCAGGGAGCGCGTTTACATTTGGCGCTCTGAACTCAGAGGACAAGACCGCGCCCGGACAGGTGACCGCTCAGGAACTGCGCAGTACTTATCGCATCGACCAGGTGGATACGGCAACCCGAGTCTATGCGGTGGTGGGTGATCCCATCTCGCATTCGCTGTCGCCGGCGATCATGAATGCTGCGCTGCGCCGCGAAAACGTCAATGGAATCTTCCTGGCGCTGCATGCGAAATCGCTCAAAGACTTGCTCGCCTGTGTAAGAGAAATACCGATTCATGGGCTGTCGGTCACCATGCCATATAAGGAAGCGATCATTCCCTGTCTGGACAACACTGACCCGCACACCTCGAAAATCGGCGCTTGCAATACGGTGGTGAGATCGCAAGAGGGAAAGTTGTACGGGTTTAACACTGATACGTCTGGAGTGGTGCGGCCGCTCGAACAGCGCATGTCTCTGAACGAGGCGCGAGTGCTGGTGCTGGGTGCAGGTGGCGCAGCTCGCGCGGCAGTGTTCGGTTTGAAGGAGCGCGGCGCACAGCTTTTCATTTTGAACCGAAGCGTTGCGGCCGCGCAGAAACTCGCCCGCAGGGCGAAGGCACGAACCATAAAACGAGCAGACCTGAAACGGCTGGATTTCGATGTAATCATCAATGCCACGCCGGTGGGGCTGGGAAACACTCGCGAATCGCCGCTCAACGCCGACGAAATTAAAGCCAAATACGTTTTTGATATGGTCTACGACCCGGCAGAAACTCGCCTGCTGCAACTGGCAAAAGAACGCGGCGCGGAGGTCATACCGGGCAGCGAAATGTTCGTTCACCAGGCGGCGCGGCAGTTTGAAATCTGGACGGGAAAGCCGGCACCCAGAGAAGACATGCTGCGAATCGTAAATCTGGCTCTCGCCGAGCGAGCCGCAGCACGAAACGGCACCAGGCCGCAGAAAGCCTGACAGAGGTCTGGTTGAGATCCAATCGTCTTGATCCCGTCCGGCGCGGATCAGAGTCGCTCAGGTGCTCAGGCTGACGTGCGCGTTCTGCCATTTCCGCCTCGAGTTGAAAATTGCCGTCGATACGCAGTAGGCGTGGTTCGTAGCACACGGCTGAAATACTGGCGGAGAGTTGCGGCGCTGTCGAGCCCTACCGCCTCGGCAACTCTGTCAACGCTTTCATTACTCTTCTCCAGACGCCTCTGTGCGGACAGCAACCGCTGATGCATCAACCATTGGTGAGGGGTGGTGCCGGTCTGCTCCTGAAAGCGGCGCGCGAAGGTCCGCTGCGACATGGCTGCTCTATCCGCCAAATCTTCGATCCGAAGAGCTTCATGCAGGTGGGACTCGGCCCATTGCAGAACTGGAGCCAGACCTCCGGCCACGCCACTTCTAACTGGATCGCGCACATACTGCGCTTGTCCGCCGTCGCGATGTGGTGGCATGACTAGCCGCCGCGCAATTTCATTGGCGGCTTCGGCGCCGTGGTCAAGACGGACGATGTGCAAACAGAGATCAATGCCTGCGGCGCTTCCGGCCGAGGTCAGAATACTGCCCTCATCTACGTAGAGCACGTCGGGCTCAACTCGAATCTTCGGATAACGCTCGCGTAACTGCTGAGCATATTTCCAATGGGTGGTTGCCCGTTTGCCATCAAGCAGTCCGGTGGCAGCCAGCACGAAAACGCCGGAGCAAATTGAAACCAGCCGCGCGCCCGAAGCGTGAGCACGGCGAAGAGCGGTGATGAGTTTCGGCGAAGGCACCTCAGTCGCCTTCCAGCCTGGAATGACGATGGTCCCGGCTTTCGCCAGGTCTGCCAAGCGGCCGCGGGTCTGAATGAAAATGCCGCCGGTGGCGCGCAAACGGCCAGGTTGCAGTGAGCAGACCTGAAAGCGATACCAATCCGGGCCCATCTCCGGCCGGGGCAAACCAAAAACTTCGGCAACGATTCCAAATTCGAAAGCCGCCATTCCGTCATAAGCGAGAGCAGCAATGTTGCGTAGGTTCCTGCGCGGCATGGCAGGATTTTATCGGATATTGGCAATTCTGCCTATTGCCCGCAGCGAGAAGATGAGTAAGACTTTGGCGAAGGAGATGAAAAATGCCCGCTTTGCTCACCGAGGCTGCAGTTACCGCGATTCCCGCTGCTGCCCCCCAGATAGCGCTTGCTCACTTCGAACGACTGCTGACGTTGGAGACTGACTGCTGGGACGTTCACGCCGCGGTGGAGGCCGGAGAGCCCGGATTCGTTCTGCTCGACGTGCGCAGTCCTGAGTCGTTCGCTGCCGGACATGTTCCCACTGCCATCAATCTGCCGCACCGGCGTATCAACGGGCGCAATCTCGCTGATTATTCGAAGGACACACTCTTCGTCGTTTACTGCAGTGGGCCGCAGTGCAATGGAGCTGATAAGGCTGCGGTTGGACTGGCTCGTCTGGGGCGCCCTGTGAAAAAGATGCTCGGCGGGATCGAAGGCTGGAAGGACGAGGGCTTCGCCTTGATAACCGGCGCTGAATAGCGGGGTGCAGATGGCAGGACGGAAACCTGTGGTTCGGCCAGCGCGGCCAAGCGAAATCGAAGCAATTGTAGCGTTGTGCGCAGAGCACGCGGCCTATGAAGGCGCTGCCTTTTCAGTGGACGAAGACCATACGCGCCTTGCTCACGCAATCTTTGACGAAAATCCGCGACTCTGGTGTTTCGTTGCCGAAGCCGAAGGAACGATTGTCGGGTATGCGACCTGCACGAAAGATTTCTCTACCTGGCGAGCAGAGGAGTATCTGCATCTGGACTGCCTTTACACGACCGCAGATTCACGCAACGCCGGCATTGGAACCGAAATGATGGGCGTAATTCTTCAGCACGCGAGCGCGCTTGGTTGCTCCACACTCGAATGGCAGACGCCGGCATGGAATGCGAATGCGATTCGTTTCTATCGAAGGTTCGGCGCTGTCGGCTGCAACAAAGTCAGATTTCGCTGGGACCCAGGGATTTCCAGCTCCGGAGGAGCGCAATGAAGAGGCTGTGCTTATGGAGTCTGCTTTTGATGGTTGTGGCGTCTGCCTCCGCGGCAACGTCGAATCTGCCGTTCATCAACGACGACTACCCAAAGGCGCTGGCTGCGGCCAAGCAGCGCAGCCTGCCTATCTTTGTGGAAGTTTGGGCTCCATGGTGATCAACATGTCACCTGATGCGAGACCTGTTGGCCCACGCCGATCTCGCCAGGTACGCCGGACAGTTTGTCTGGCTCGAGCTCAGTTACGATGAAGAGGGAAATCGCGCCTTCATGACCAAGTTCGGCGCGAGTGCGACACCCACATTCTTCGTCGTCGATTTCCATGACGAGCATGTGATCGCAATGCAGCCCGGCGTGATGTCGCTGGCGGAGCTTACGCAGTTCCTTGATCGAGGAACGAGCGGCTTCATCGCGAAAACCCAGACGTCTGCCGATATGGCGCTGACTTGGGGTGACGCTCTGCTTTCTGACAAACCCGCAGCGGCAGGAAAGGCTTATCAGGAAGCTCTTCGCCTGGCGCCGGCCAACTGGCCACACCGCGAACTCGCCGAGGCTTCGCTGGTCCAGGCGCTGCAGGATAGTAAACAGTGGCAGCAATGCGCTGAAACCTCAGCAAGCGACGCGACTGCAATGAAACGAGACGTAATATTCGTGCGAACGGTCGTGGCAGGCATGTGGTGTTTGGCCTCGACCGATCCGGCGCCTTGGGCGGAAGCGACGCTCCACAAACTGCAGCCACTGGCAGAGGAAGCGCTAACCCTGCCCACGACGGTGCGCGACCATCGTGATGCGATCTATCGAACTCTGATGTTCATATCGATCAATCGCAAGGACAATGCGGCGGCGGCAAAATGGGGTGGCCGTTGGCTAGCCGAACTCGACGCAATAAAGCCACGCAGTGACGACGAGCGGTCCGCACTGGATATTGCGCGCGTGGAAAACATACAAGTCTATGGTGACCCGGAGCGCATCCTGCCGGCCCTGATCGAATCCGAGCGCGTGATGCCGCACAATTACATTGCCTCTCTGCGCCTCGCCCAGATGGAGGCGGCAGCAGAACGTTACGACGAGGCAATCGCGGCTTGTGATCGCGGCCTGGCTCGCGCACCAGGTGCGAATGGACGAGCATGGCTGCTGCAGATCAAGGCGGATACCCTGGAGACGAAAGGCAAGGTTGTCGAGGCTCGGCAAGCTCTCAAAGAGGCGTTGCAGGCGGCGCAGGAGATCCCGAGCCAAATGGGCCGAGACATGAATGTGTCGAGGATCCAGAAGATGTTAAAGGCGACCGAAGACTCCTCAAAATGAACGGCTGTGACCGAGCAGAGACCAGCGGTCGCGGCTAGATTACTTAATCCGCGCCGGCTGCGGCAGTTTTAGCTTCTACCGACCCGTTCAGGGTCCGCTCGGCAATGCCGCTGTAATCACGCAGTTTGTTCAGCGAGGTCTGTATCTCTTCGACTTGCTGGCGTTGTCCGCGTTGTTCGGCCAGGTTCGAAACGCGCTCGGAGTTCTCCACCGCGTTGCTGCCGATTTCAATCAGCGTCACCAGCGAATCAGCATGCAATTTCCAGATGGATGGAGAGTTGTTGGCCCGTTTCAGCTCTTCTAATTCGGTGATCAGGCGCGCGGTGACCGCAACGAGCCGCAGCAGCACCCGGCCTACGCCTGCACGCAAGCTTTTTTCCTCGAGGTAGTCGGCACAGTAGGCGTCGGCCTCGGCGGGTGTGAGCGTCAGGTTGAAAAAGCGCATGGGGACCACCTGGCGAAACTTGGGGTCCGCGACGCGCACAAAAATTCGTACCGATTCCTCAACTTTCAGCAGTTTGGTTTCTTCAGCTGCCAACTGCTGCCCTGTAACCGCCTTCCGCATGGCCTTCAGGTTGAACGCAGGACGTGATAAGGAGACGACATTGCTGGCCTTGGCTGCCGGCTTCGCGGCTGGCGTGGGCCTCGCCGCTTTTGCTCCACGCTTCACTGGAGGCTTGTCCTCGAGGGTCTGCTTCAGTTTTGAGACTCGCCGGAATTTATCCAATGCGTCGTAGTAGTCCAGCTGCAGCAGCCCATTTTCGTCCATGCCTTTTACCTGGTCTACAGTCACTTCAACGCCATCGACGCTTCCCAGTATGGTGCCGCCCTGTTCTTCCAGGTCATCAGCGAAGGCTTTGATGTCCTTTGATGCGGCGCGGAACAACTCGTCAAACTTACCGCCAAAAGTGGCATTGTAGGGCGCGATGGTCGCCAGGACGCCAGGGTTGAAAAATGAATTGTCCAGGGTTTGCTTGAGTTGACGCACGGTTTGGATGATGCCTGACTCCAGCAGCGCATTGAAGTCGCGGAAACGAAACACCTGCTCTTCAAGTGCATCGAAGCGGCGCAGAATTTGCACATGCTCTTCCGGCAGCGGCGGCAGATCGGCGTCGGCGAGAATCTCAATCAAGGCGATTTCGAAAGGCGAAAGTGGCAGCGAGCCGTCAAGCCCGTAGCCGCGCTGCTCCCACTGTCCAGGTACGCGGGGGTGACGATAAAGAAAGGTAACAACCAGGTCGGTCTTGTCGCGGTCGGGTTCGTTGTGGTCCTTCTTGCGAACGAAATAGCGGAGCATGGCTTCGGCAATTTCCGGATCAACTTCGCCGTCAAGTGCCCGCCGCAGCATAGCCGGCGAAATTGCCATGTCGAGCAGACGCAGCCAGCGGCGCATGGTGCCGAGGATCTCGCCTACGTCGTTCTCTCCCTGAAGCGAGACGGTTTCCAGGCATGCCGGGACGGGCACCTCGCCTTCCACGGACTCCTGCAGGAGCTTCTCGTAGAAGCCCTGAACCGTGGCAAGAATGGCAAGTTCCCACTTGGGATCTTCAGCCAATAAGGTTTCCTCTGTGCAGATAGCTAACAAATAGTGCCAGAGACGGAAGATTACGCGATAGTTACCACAGTAAGGTGGGTTTTTGCGTCAAAGCGGGCGAATTCCGTTATTCGAAGACTACGGTCTTATTCCCGTAGAGCAGAACCCGGTTCTCGATGTGCCAGCGTACGGCGCGTGAGAGCACGACCTTCTCCAGGTCGCGCCCCTTTTGCACAATGTCGTCGACCGAATCGCGGTGCGAGACGCGCACGACATCCTGCTCAATGATGGGGCCGTCATCCAAGACTTCGGTGACGTAATGACTGGTAGCGCCGATCAGCTTCACTCCTCGCTCAAAGGCCTGGTGGTAAGGCTTGGCGCCGACGAAGGCAGGAAGGAAGGAGTGATGAATGTTGATGATTTTTTGCGGATAAGCGTTCACGAACTCCGGCGAAAGGATTTGCATGTAGCGGGCCAGGACGATCAAATCCACCGTCTGGCGCTCAAGCAGCGAGCGGATTTGCCGTTCAGCGGCTGGCTTGTCCTGTCTAGTGACTGGCACCAGGTAGAAAGGGACGCGGTAAAACTCCGCCACCGACTGGCCCTCTGAGTGATTGGAAATAATGCAGGCGATGTCGCAATCCAGTTCCCCGCTTTGATGGCGATACAAGAGGTCGACTAGACAGTGGTCGTACTTCGAAACCAGAATGGCCACGCGCGGGCGTACATCCGAAAGCGCCACGCGCCACTGCATTTCAAACTGTCTGGCAATTTCTGTGAACTGCTGGGAAAAATCGCTGAGGGGCAGGTCGAGCTCGGCAGGATCGAATTCGACCCGCATCAAGAAAGTATTGGAGTCGCGATCGCCGTGCTCATCAGCATGCAGGATGTTGCCGCCGTGCTGATAAATAAATCCGGCGACGCCTGCGACCACGCCCTTGCGGTCGGGACAACTGAGCAGGAGGACGGCGCTCGCCTTCATCTTTTCGCCTTGAGGTCTTTCAGTATCTCGCGCGCAGCGTTCGCGCCGGAGCCGCCGCTCAAGCCTATGCCGGGATGCGTTCCCGACCCGCACAAATACAGGTTCTGGATCGGAGTGCGGTAACGCGCCCAGTCGAGGAATGGCCGCATAGTGAAGACCTGATCGAGAGCAAGTTCGCCATGGAAAATGTGTCCACCAGTCAAGCCATAGGTCTCTTCGAGATCGAGCGGTGTAATGATCTGGTGCGACAAGATTTTGTCGGGAAGATCGGGAGCATATTGCGCAAGGGTCTTTACAACGGTGTCGCCAAGCGCGACCCGCTGTTCTTCCCAGGTGCCGGTTTTCAATTTGTACGGTGCGTACTGCATGTAGATGGACATCACGTGCTTGCCTTCGGGCGCGAGCGAGGGATCAGTCAGCGAGGGAATCGCAATTTCCAGGTAGGGCGCGCGGGAAAAGTTTCCGTACTTCGATTCGTCGAACGCGCGCTCGAGATAGTCAATCTCGGGGCCGATTTGGATTCTCCCGCGTAGAGCCTCCTCATTGCCATTGACTCCCGTGAAACTGGGCAGGGCCGAGAGCGCGAGATTCACTTTGGCGACGGTCCCATGCATTCGATAGTTCTGCAGACGTTTGGTAAAAGTGGGCGAAAGCAGGACGGGGTCTGTCAGTTTGAGTAGTGTGCGCTTGGGATCGGCATTGGAGATGACCGCGCGACCGCGAATCTGTTCGCCGGTCGATAGAACAACTCCCTGCGCGGTGCCATTCTCGATCTGAATCTCGATCACTTCGGCGCCGGTACGTATTTCTGCGCCTGCCTTTTGTGCCGCAAGGGCAATGGCCTGGGTGACGGCCCCGATTCCGCCGGCGGCAAAAAAGCTTTTGCCGCTGGGGTGCGCATCTGCCGCGGCGCGAAGAAGCAGCACCAGGCTTGTACCGGCAGACCATGGGCCAAGGGAAGTGCCGAAGATTCCGCGAGCTGCGACCGAGGCACGAAGCAATTCAGCATCGAAGAACTCCGCCGCGAGATCGGCGACAGCCATAGGGCCCCAGCGCAGCAGGTGATAAGTGTTCTTCCTGCCGAGACCTCGCGCGGCGCGACCGAGTTGAAGCATTCCAAAAAGATCGGATCTGCTTGGGGACTCGATTTCAGGCGGGCTCAGCGCGAGAGCTTTTGTGATCACTCGCGAAATGCTTTTGAGTGCAGCATGGAACTCGCGGTACCTGTCCGCATCTTTGCTGGAGAACTTTGCGATTTCTTGCGCAGCCCGATCCTCATCGCAATACAGCGTCAGCGCCGGACCTTCGGGGGAAAGCGTAGTAACGGCTACTTCAGGGGTGATTAACCTGAGCCCATTTTGTTCGAGCTCCAGGTCGCGAACGATGTCGGGCCGGATGGGGCCTGCGGAGTGAGCAAGCACAGACGAACGGAATCCGGGATGAAACTCTTCGGTGATTGCCGCGCCGCCGACCTGGTGCCGGCGTTCCAACACGATTGGCTTGTAGCCCGCCTTGGCAAGGTAGAACGCGGCTACGAGTCCGTTATGGCCGCCGCCGATGATGACGATGCGATTACCCTGCATCTTTCAGCACCTCCAACGCCGACAGCCTGCCGGGCGCGCCCATAATGCCGCCGCCTGGGTGCGTGGCCGATCCACACATATACAAGTTTTTTATCGGAGTGCGAAAGCGAGCCCATCCCGGAGCCGGACGCAAAAAGAACAACTGCTCCAGCGACAGCTCGCCCTGAAAGATATTGCCTTCGCTAAGGCCCCACTCGCGCTCGAGATCGAGCGGCGTGAGCACTTGCTTGTGGAGAATAATGTTTTTCAGATTTGGCGCATATTCGGAGATGGTATCGATCACTGTATTTCCGAAATCGTCCTTCAGCTGGTCCCAGTTCAGGCCGGGCTTCAGTTTGTAAGGCGCGTACTGCACGAAGCAGGACATTACGTGCTTGCCGGCAGGTGCGACGCTGGGGTCAGTGAGAGACGGAAGCACCATATCAATGTAAGGACGCCGCGAAAACATTCCGTATTTCGCGTCGTCGTAGGCGCGCTCCATGTAGTCGACGGCCGGCGAAATCGAAATCGCTCCGCGCAGATGCGCACCCGGGCCGGGCATGCATTTGAAATCCGGCAGCGCGTCGAGAGCCAGGTTCACTTTTCCTGAAGAGCCACGGAATTTGTAGCGGCGAACTTCGTCGAGGAAGTCACTCGGCAAGTTTGCGTTATCGATGAACTCGATGAACGTATGCCGGGGATCAACACTGGATGAGATCACGTTCCCGTAAATTTCATCTCCGTTGGCCAGGGCGACACCAACAGCGCGTCTATTCTTTACGATGATTTTTGCAACTCCGGCTTCTTTGCGGATTTCGACTCCGGCCTCCACGGCAGCTTCGGCGATCGCGTTTGAAATTCCACCGGTACCACCGCGGGCGAATCCCCAGGCGCGAAATGCGCCATCGATCTCGCCCATGTAATGGTGCAGCAGCACGTAAGCGGTCCCGGGCGAGCGCACGCCGAGAAAAGTACCGATTATGCCCGACGCCGACATAGTGGCCTTGAGCACATCAGTTTCAAACCACTGATCGAGGAAATCCGCTGCGCTCATGGTCATCAGCTGCACCAGGTTGTAGCGCTCGTCGCTGGCGAGCTTCTGGAAACGGCGCGCGAGGAACAGCAGTTTCGAGAGATCTTTGGGATTGAATCCGGTCGGATCGGGCGGAACCATGTTGAGGATCGGCTTAACAAAGCGGCACATCGCGGGCATGGATTTGCCAAAGTCGTCGTAGGTATCAGCGTCCAGCCGGGAGTGGCGGGCGATCTCGCGATAAGTTTTGCCATGGTCGTTCACCCGCCACAGGTAATCGCCGTTCGGCATGGGCGTGAAAGTGCCATCAAGTGGCAGAATCTCCAGGCCGTGGCGGGGAAGGTCGAGGTCGCGAATGATCTCCGGGCGCAATAGCGAGACGACGTAGGAGCAGACTGAGAATTGGAATCCGGGAAAAACTTCTTCGGTGACCGCGGCTCCGCCCAGCACGTGACGGCGCTCGAGCACCAGGACTTTCTTTCCTGCACGTGCCAGGTACGCGGCGTGGGTGAGGCCGTTATGGCCTCCGCCGATCACGATGATGTCGTAAGAATTGGCCATGGCTTTTAGTTTTGAGCAATGAGCCGTGAGTTTCGAGCGATCAGTGTTTGCTCACAGCTCCTTGCTCACTGCTTTGTTTTGAAACAGGAATGATACTCGCGAACGGTGGGTTGCGCAGAGGCGGATCAGAGTCCGCTGGGAAGGACGCTCCATTGGCGAAGGCGTGACATGCTGGCAAGCACATTCTAGCGAAGAAGAGCGCTTTTGTCGTCCCAGAAACTTATCCCACTGTCATCCCGAACCTGCACTCCGAAGGAGGGCAGGAGAGGGACCTAACGTCGGCTTGCGCTAGTGATGCAGTTCGGCTACGCCGATTCCAGACACACCCAGCTTGTCATTCGCCTGAATACGTCCGTGGTAGTTCACGCGCTTCGTAAGGTCCCTCTCTCGCCCGCAAGCGTGCGAGGTCGGGATGACAATCATGCAAACAAGATTCTCCAATCCTGGAGCAGTCGTGTAGCATGAGCAATCTGTGACTCCACACCTCGTAAACCTTCTCTATCTCTCGCGCGCTGACGTTTGCGCTGCCGGCCTGAGCATGGCGGAAATTATTTCTGCGCTAGAGGCCATGTTTCGCGAGAAAGCAGAGGGGCGGGTCGAGATGCCGGCAAAGATCGGCATTCACACTATGCCCGATTCTTTCCTACATGCCATGCCCGCGGCCATTCGCGCGGGGCAAGCGGCGGGGATGAAGTGGGTCGGCGGATATCCCGCGAACAGCAAGCGTGAGTTGCCGTACATTACCGGCCTGCTGATTCTGAATGATTACGAAACCGGTGTGCCAATTGCGCTGATGGATTGCACATGGATCACCGCCCAGCGCACCGGAGCGGCCACGGCGCTGTCGGCTAAATATCTTGCGCGCCCGAATTCAGAAACTCTCGGAATCCTCGGCTGCGGAGTGCAGGGACAAAGCAACCTGGAAGCTCTACGGCTTTTGTTCCCGCTGAAGAGAGTTCTCGCCTATGACACGAACTCCAGGCAAGCAACGAACTTTGCTCGCGATATGCAATCGCAGTTTGGCATCGAAGTCGAGGCGGTGCGCGATCCGCAGGATGCTGTGATTGGGAGCGACATGGTTGTGACCGCGGGCCCGATCTTGCGCACGCCCCACGCTACTATTAAGGCCGGCTGGCTTGCTGAAGGAGCATTCGCGTCACTCGTAGACTTCGATTCTTACTGGGATCCTGCGGCCCTGGCGCAAGTAGATAAATTCTGCACCGACGATGTCCCGCAGATGAATCATTATCGCGAGCTCGGCTACTTCCAGCACACTCCGCCGGTCCACGCGGACTTGGCGGAACTGGTTACTGGCCGCAAGCCGGGACGGCAGAACGTGAATGAACGCACCATGGCTTGCAATTTAGGATTAGCGCTTGAGGATATTGCGGTCGCGCCATTGATCTATCAACGCGCGCTAGAGGCGGGAATTGGAACATGGCTGCCGTTATGACTTTGCCGGGAAGCTGATCCTTAACTGGCCACTGCACGAACCAGCCGTGCGTGAATTCCATTCGGATCCACTTCCGCTGCTTTGCGAAAATTTTCCTGCGCCTTTTCGCGCAACTTCAGATACTCATATGCCTTGCCAGCTTGGTAATGGATCTGTGCCAGGACTGGCTTAGTCTTGGCTCCACAGAGTTGGAACGCTTCGGCCAGCAGCGACTCCACTTCGGTAGCGGCGCCGGGATTCGCGGCAACGGTTGTGCTGGCAGCGACCGCCCACGCCAGCGTCGCCAAGTCCTCGCCGAGCCGCGTGTCGAGAGCTTCTTTTTTCATCCCTGAAGCGGCGCGATCGATTTCGGCCGCCTGACGGGCGTGCTCGAGTGCTTCGGGAAACTCGCGCCCCTGACGCAACCACACTTCGGCGATGCCCCGATGGCTGGAGCCACGGTCCGGCCACGCGCGTCCAGCATTCTCGTAGAACGCCATAGCCTCGGTATAGCGCTCCTGGTCCATCAGCACGTTAGCGAGGGTGTTGTAGACCAGAGCCCGACGATTGGGCTCGTCTTCGAGCGGTAATCCCTCGCGCAGGCTGGCCTCAGCTTCTTGCAGACGCCCAAGATGGTGCAGCATGGTGCCGCGAAAGAAGCAGTATTCGGCGGTCTTCGAAAACGGATCTTTCAGGCTTTCGGCTTTTTGCAGTCCGGCCTCATAGTCACCTTCGCGGTAGGCCGCCATGACTGCATTGATCGCTGCGATTATTCGCATGCCGCGAGAAATTGTGCGGTGGCCCTTGTGGCTCCACACGTAGAGGGCAATTCGGATGGCGATCGCTATGAAGACGAGAATGACAACGGCGCGCATTTATGCCTTCCCCCGATTTGAGCAAGAAATTGTAACGCGGCCCACGTATATGAATGTCAAAAAATATCCACGTTCATGGTGATCCCATCTGTCGTAAGGTTCCTCTCTCGCCCGCTTTCAGCGTGCGCCTTCGGGATGACATCGAGAGTGGGTATAATCCGAAGTTCAGAAAATCAACGTTGCGATTTGTCGAGATACATCATGCCTATTGGAACCGCATTTCACGAACGGACTTTCCCGCTGTGCGAAAGCCTCAACTATCGCGAGTGGTCGGGATACTACACGGTCAGCGCGTATGAGACGCACCATGAGCACGAGTACAACGCCATCCGCAATGCCGCAGCGCTGATTGATATCACGCCGCTATACAAGTATCTGATCACGGGAAGCCATGCGACCAAACTGGTGAATCGCATCATTACCCGCGACATCAACAAAGTGGCCAAAGGGCAGGTGATTTATTGCTGCTGGTGCGACGAGCAAGGGAAGGTGATGGACGACGGCACCATTACGCGGCTCGACGAAAACCGCTATCGCTGGACCGCCGCCGAGCCCAGCCTGCGGTGGTTTCATCAGAACGGCCTGAACATGGATGTCGAGATTGAAGATATCTCTGAGCGCACGGCGGCCCTGGCGTTGCAGGGACCGACATCGGCGCGCCTGTTAAAGACTGTGGCCGAGGCCGAAATCACTAAGCTGAAATATTTCCGTATGACTAGCGGCAAAATCGCGGGCGTACCGGTGGACATTTCGCGCACCGGTTATACCGGCGATCTAGGCTACGAAATATGGGTGGACTGGAAAGATGCAGTCAAGGTGTGGGATGCGGTGGCTGCAGCCGGCCGCCAGTTCGATTTACATCCGACGGGAATGCTGGCGCTCGATGTTGCGCGGATTGAAGCTGGATTGCTTCTGCTCGATGTCGATTACACCAGCTCGCGGCGGGCGCTGATTCCTTCGCAGAAGTTCTCGCCCTACGAGTTGGGATTCGCGAAGATGGTGCATCTGGAAAAAGGAAATTTTGTCGGCCGCACGGCGCTGGAGAAAGCTCAGAAGCATGGAGTCGCACGGCAGCTGGTCGGGCTTGAGCTGGATTGGAACGAGATTGAAGCTTTGTACGACAAGCTAGGCCTCACGCCCGCGGCGCCGAGCCAGGCTTCGCGCGTGCATGTGCCGGTATACTCCGGCAATCGGCAGGTGGGAAAGGCGACTTCAACCACGTGGTCTCCGGTGCTGAAAAAACTTATTGCGCTGGCCAGCGTGGAAACCGCTCAGTCGCAGCCCGGAACCAAGCTGCAGATGGAGATCACGGTTGAAGCGGTGCGACAAAGAGCGGCGGCAACTGTAGTGAAGGTTCCCTTCTTCAATCCGGCCAGGAAGACGGCGGTTCCGGTTTAGCGGCAGTCTTTTTTCAAGAGACAAATCAAAGTCAAAGGCGTCGGACAAGAGTGTCCGACCCACACGGTCAGGTTATGTCCGAGTAAGTGGGCGAGAAAAAGTCGTCGTCGATGAATCTGGCGTGACACTCCGTGCATATCCAGTCTTTACCGTTGGTGAAACCTGTGTCGTGGCTAGCGTCTTTTTGACTCAAACAATTCCCAGCGGCAAATCGCGCACTGATCTTTCTTCCATCCGCCTGTCAGGAACGTGAATTCAGGCGATTTCCTCGCCAGGGTGACATCGAAGGAAAATTTCTTTCCATCTTTCGTCGTAACGATGTTGCGCGGCTTCCACGACTTTCGCGTCCAATGGAATTGTCGAAACCTATCTACTTCACGATGAAGGTCTTCCACGTTTCTCTTTGCACCGCGAAGCATGATCACATCTGGCCCGGTGACGGTGCGATGATGCGTGATTGGAGGACCAGTTTTGGCATGCCCACGCCGCTCACCGAGTGTTTCCACCCTCTGCCGCAGTGACTCCAAGTGTGTGCCTAATTGTGAGAGGGACTCGGCGGAGGCGAACTTGTCGTCTCGCATCAGTCCCAGCAGCAAGTGCGCTGTATCGATGGGGCGATGGTTCAACCGATCCGCCTCTTCCGATGCGTATGTGAGCGCTCGCTTGGCATGTTCGCTCAGGGGCAAATCAACGCTTGTGGGGAATGGTTTGCCTGGCGTTATACGTGACGTCACTTCCTGGCGCACGGCATCGAAATCTTGTCTCAATAGAACATGCCGGACGACTTCCTTGTCCTCGCGAAGAAGCCCTAGCAGGAGGTGTTCCGTGTCGATGAAAGGCGAACCGAATTGGCTGGCTTCGTAGCGGGCGAAGAAGACCACGCGACGGGCCTTTTCCGTGTAGCGTTCAAACATACATCAGTTCCAACTGAGGAAGAAATTATCCCATGCCCAATTCATCTGCAGCCTCGAGCACCGTGCCGCAGCGGCGGCAGATGATTGCGCCACAGTCTCCGCAGGCGAGAGGGTCTGAGACTTCAGCCGCGCACTTCGCACAATAAAGCGGCTCGGGCTGAGAAGATGGATCAGCGGCCATAGCCAATGAAATTAGCACAATTCCGAAAGTCCGGGCGGTCTAGAAGATCGCGTAAGCGAGGCGCCGTTGGCTTTAAGGCGGAAATCGAATAATGCGGAATCTAACGTCCGATCAGCTCTTTAATTTCCGATCAGCTCTTTGACTTTGAGCATGAGCTCCGACGGCGTGAATGGCTTCTGCAGGAATGCGGCATCGCGAAGCAGGTCTTCTAACTCCTCGTCCGAGTATCCCGACATATAGAGAACGCGGATCTGCGGCCAGCGCGCCCGCGCGAGGTGCGCCAATTCCTGGCCGCTAAGGCCGGGCATGAGGATGTCGGTTAGCAGGAGATCGATTTCGCCAGAATAGCCGTTGACCAGAGATACCAGTTGCGGCGCCCCGGCGGCGGTAAGGACCTTGTAACCTGCCTGGCTCAGAATGGTCTGGCCCAGCTCGCGAAGTAATGTTTCGTCTTCCGCTAAAAGAATGGTCCCGGGGCCGCGCTGGGCAGTTGTCGACATGAGTCGCCCAAAGTCCTGACTTGAAGGATGCAGACCGAATGCAGACGAATCCGAAGCAGCGCGTGGGCGTAGTCTAGCATTGCACCGGGAATTGTGCACCAGTTTTTGAAGGCTGCACCCATTCTCGATCATTTCACCAGGCGGTTGTACTTCTTTAACACTTCCCGGAGCTTGTCATGAGGCAGTGCGATTACTGTGTGACCGCCTTGACCGGTCATAGTTTCGGCGGCGACCATTGCGTTCACCACTGCCTCCTCGGTGGCCTGCACGGTAGCCAGGAATAATGGGTTTAGGCTTTGATTAGGCACCATCGTTAGCTGGTGCAGACCTTTCGTTCCCCAAGCGCCGGGATTGGCGGTTGAAAATGCGATAAAAAGGTCGCCAGAACCGTCGCCGGAGAAACTTCCTAGCCTTCCTAATCCCAGGGTCACTCGTTTCGCGACTCGCCGCAGCTGCGTCGGAATCAATGGCGCATTTGTTGCCACAACTACAATGATCGAGCCGATGTCATCATCGCGGATAGGATGCTCGCTAATCTCACGTCCAACCGGAACACCGGCAATAAGTAATTGGCTTCGCCAGCCGTAATTACATTGGACGAGCACGCCCACCGTATATCCGCCGAATTTGGCGTCAAGGACCCGCGACGCGGTGCCGATTCCACCTTTGAATTCGTTGCACTCCATTCCCGTGCCGCCGCCGACATTACCTTCTTCGACTGCCCCGCCATGGGCAGAATCCAAGGCATGGAAGACGTGCTCAGGCTTCACGTGGAATCCGTTCATGTCATTCAGGTCGTCATCTGCAGTTTCGGCCACCACCGGCAGCGACCAGGAATAACCCTCTTCGTCAGGCGGCGCGCGCTTGATTCGCCAGGCAATCACGGCGTCGCGCACCACGCCAACACTGTGGGTATTGGTAATCATGACCGGGCCGTCGAGAAAACCGGAATCCTCCACCCAATTTGTGCCAGTCATCTCGCCGTTTCCATTCAGGCTGAAATAGCCGGCAAAAACGGCGTCTGTGGAGTTCTTGCCGCGGGGAAAGACTGCAGTCACACCTGTGCGCACCGGCCCGACACCGACTTTGAGCGGACCGTCGCCGGAAATCAGCGTTGTGTGCCCAACTTCGACGCCGTTAACGTCGGTAATGGCGTTGAGCGGGCCGGGAACACCGTCGAAGGGAACACCCAAATCGCGAGCTCTCGGCTTCGACTGGCACAGGGCGAGTGAGCAGATGAAAACGATTGCGGCGCGCCACATCCCGGAAGTAGGTTTGCGCATCCAACTCCTCCTGACGAACGCTGCAGTATAGTCGAGGAACTATCACATGAGACGAGAGCGAAGAGAAATGGAAGGCTGGAAGCGGGCGGTTCTTGCCGGATCAGCCGGGTTGAGCGTGGTGTTCTTGCTGAAGGGGAACCGCACCGGAGGCATCATTTTTGGCGGAGTGGCGCTGGCAACGTTGGCGTCGGAGTATCCGGAGGAGTTTGCAGAGATTCGCAGAAAAATGCCCGACTATGTCGAACGCGGCACGACCTTTCTTGAGGTGGTTTCTCGCGTAGGGGAACGGTTCGCAGATTTGGCCGAGCGGCGCAGTTCCGCCTGGTACGAAGCTTTGCTGAACGGATAGATGCGGGTTGAGCACAGCCGCATTTCTGAGATTCCTGTGCCCGGCCCAGCCTTTCGCAGATTTGCGATAATGAATACATGAGCGACAAAATCAGCAAGCCTGAGTCAGAGTGGGAAAAGGAGCTCTCGCCAGAGCAGTTCTACGTCACCCGCAAAGCTGGAACCGAACCGGCATTCACCGGGAAGTATTACAAGACGAAGGATCCGGGAACATACACCTGCGCCTGCTGCGGGCAGCCACTGTTCAACTCCGACACGAAGTACGAATCTGGAAGCGGCTGGCCCAGTTTCTATCAACCAGCCGACCAGAGTGCGGTCGAGGAAATCTCCGACGTTTCCCATGGGATGCGACGGACTGAAGTGCGCTGCTCGCGCTGTGATGCGCATCTGGGGCACGTTTTCCCCGATGGTCCGAAACCGACGGGCTTACGTTATTGCATGAATTCGGCGGCTTTGGATTTGAAACCGGAAGAAAAGAAGTGATTAGTGGCTTGTGGCTAGTGGTTAGTTCGAACGTGACCCAGCGAACTGAGAAGGCCACTTAGAATTCGCCCCACTTCCTGTACCCGCTCAAGCAGAGCCTGCATGACAAAAGGGACGAAGAATTTTCGTCCCTGCGTCACTCAAATCCTCGAAATTTACCGTTAACCGATATGCGATCTCGCCCACTAACCGCTACACACTAGTTGCTTTTTCCCGCTACAGCAGCAAATGACTTGGGCGTTTCCTTTTCGCGCTTGTCCTGCTTCACTTCACTGGGGGTCAACTGAACGCTGCCACGCAGCAAGGCACCATCTTCAACGCTGATGCGCTGGCTGACAATATCGCCGGTAAGCGAGCCTTCGCTGCGGATATCCACGCGATCGCTGCATTCGATGTTGCCGGTCACTTTGCCCATAATCACAACTTCACGGGCGGCAATGTTAGCGGCGACGACGCCGTTGCGACCCACGGTCACGCGATGATCCTTGAACGTCAGCGTGCCTTCAATGCGGCCATCAATGTAGAGCGATTCGCTGCCGGAAATTTCGCCTTTGATCACGAGCGTGCGGCCAATGCTGGCTTGTTCGATGGGCGAAGTCACGGTCTTCACCGGTGTGGCCGGGTTTAGGGTTGAGGGTGTGAATTGCGTTTTCACGGAATTGTCATTCGAATGCAGCATCGGGAGTCATCCTTTTGATTTGTATGTCCGCGCTGTGCGGCTAAAGCGAATCGGTAATAGTGACTATGCCACGGGATCAGCAAAGGGCGGGAGGTTACGAAAGGCTTAGGACGCTAGGAGATGAACGCTGGCGGGCGAAGAATCAAGAGCTTTGGGGCGAAAGCTTTCGGGCACTCGGGCAAGAGCCTTTAACCGCAAAGGCCGCAAAGAACTGGCGCCAAGGTCGCGAAGAATCCGCTGTACAAGTTAGCGAGGAATTTTTCGCCACCATACAAAGACACTCGAGATTTTATTTGCGTTCTTTGCGGCACCTTCGCGAACTTTGGGGTTAAAGGCGCTTGGTCACAAATTCGGTTTCGGGCTATCCTCCACATAGTTATTTACGAGCCGCTTAATTCCATCTTTCAGGAGGACGACATGGAAATTTATCAACAGCCCAAGCGGCAGATTGAGCAATCGCATGTGAGAAAGCAGTTGAGCTTCATCGACCGGATGCAATGCTTCTTTGCACTTCAGTTCGACCGCAAGCGTGCCGTCCACGACTAAGTCGGCGCGGAACCCGCAATCCAGTTTCACCGATTCATAGTAAAGGGGAACTGGCTTCTGGCGCTCCACTCTCTTTCCAATCAGCTGCAGTTCATACGCCAGGCAAGCCTCGTATGCCGACTCCAGCAATCCTGGTCCCAATTTTCGATGAATTTTTATCGCTGCGCCGATTACTTCCCGAGTGGGATCGTGAGCCATGCGCCGATATTAATCGAGCGTTCCAAGCACCAAGCATCTTTTTCTTATCCATGTGCCGACTTGGGAAGAGGAAAAGCTCTTAACGTTGCGGCGAGTGTTTTGCGCGACGGTTCATAGCGACCTTTCCACGATCAGGGAGGTACTTTCATCGTGAGCACGGAAATAGGTTTCGGATTCTCTTTGCATTGCTTGCACTAACTTTGTCGTGGGTTAAAGCTGTAGAGACAACCTTGAAATCGCCTTTCTTGGCGAACTTTGCCGCAGTTCTTTGCGACCTTTGCGGTTAAAAGCTTTTGCCTTAACGACTTCTCCTCGGCTTTACGAACCGACCTCCAGCTCTTGTCCGATCTGCTCCCACTCAGCAATTCGATCTTGAAGTTCTGTGCGATGCTGTTCGAGTTCCCGCGTGAGGCGAGCGGTTTCCTCGGCGCTGACGAAGGTTTGAAGCGATGCCTCGCAGCGTGCAATCGCCGATTCCAGTCCCGAAATTTCTTCTTCCAATTCCTGCGCGCGATCTTGCATTTGCTTGCGTTTGATGGGATTCAAGCGTTTCTCATGCTTCTCTTCGCTAGAATCTGGGCGGGCCTGGAGGGCCGCCCCTACATGGCCGTTGCTGGACTCGGACTTCTGCGCTTTTGAGGAAACCTGCTGTTGCAATTTCTCCGCGCCGCCCTGCTTGCGCCAAAGGAAGTCCTCGTAATTTCCCGGATAGACCTCGACGCGCCCGTCGCCGATTTCGAACACTCGCGTTGCCAGTTTATCGATGAAATAACGATCGTGAGAGACGAAGACAACCGTTCCTGTGTACGAGCTCAACGCCTCCAGCAGCACATCTTTGGCGCGCATATCCAGGTGGTTTGTTGGCTCATCGAGTAAAAGAAAGTTGGCCGGATGCAGCAGCATACGCAGCAAAGCATAACGATTGCGCTCTCCTCCAGAGAGAACGCCAATGCGTTTGAAAACGTCGTCTCCGGAGAAGAGAAAGCAGCCGAGCAGCTTGCGCAGATCGGTTTCGCGCGAGGAGGGCGAGACTCGGCCCAAGTCGTCGAGAATACGCGCGTCCTGGTCAAGTTCTTTGTACTGATCTTGCGCGAAATAATCGCCTTGCACGTTGTGGCCCGCGCGATACTCGCCACAGGTAAGCGGCTCGATCCCAGCCAGCAGCTTGATCAACGTAGATTTGCCGGCGCCGTTCACGCCGACCAGGGCAATGCGGTCTCCGCGTTCGACGATGAAATTCACATCGCGAAAAACTTCTTTTGGGCCGTACGACTTCGCGACCCCGACAAACTCCGAGACATTCCTGCCGCTCGGCCTCGGCTGGGGAAAAGAAAAGTGAATAGTCTTCTCTTCTTCCGGCAGTTCGATGCGCTCGATTTTTCCCAGCTCCTTGATCCGGCTCTGTACCTGCTTCGCCTTGGTCGCCTGATAGCGGAAGCGATTGATGAATACTTCCAGCTGTTCAATGCGCTCGCGTTGATTGCGATATGCGGCCTCGAGTTGCTCCTGCCGCTGGGTCTTTTGAGCTAAGAATTTTTCATAATTGCCGGTGTACGCCCATATTTTCTTGTTCCAGATTTCGACAATGCGGTTCGCGGTCACGTCAAGAAAGTAGCGGTCGTGCGAAATCAGGACCACGGCATAGGGGTAGTTCGACAGATATTCTTCCAGCCAGTTCCGAGATTCAAGATCGAGATGGTTGGTGGGTTCGTCAAGCAGCAGAAGATTGGGTTTTTGCAGCAGCAATTTCGCAAGGGCAATGCGCATCTGCCATCCGCCGGAAAATTCCTCTGTCTGGCGATGCCAGTCTTCAGGCGCGAAAGCCCAGGCCCGCGAGCACGGCTCCAACTTGGGCCTCGATTGCGTACCCATCGTGAGCACGAAATTCGTGTTCGATCTGATGATAGCGGTCGGCTATCTGTTCATACTCGGCCGAGGTGTGGTCCACCTCTGCCATGCGGGATGTGAGGTGCTCGAGTTCTTGCTCAATGTCCTGCAAACGCGCAAAGACTGCCATGCAGGCGGCGAAGACGGTTTGCCCTGAAAGCGTGAGGCCATCCTGCGGAAGGTATCCGGCGCTGATTCCCTTGGCTACGCTGTGCTGCCGTAATCCACGTTTCAAGCCCGGCTAAGAATCCTGAGCAACGTAGATTTTCCCGGTGCCATTGGCGCCGACTAATCCGACCCGGTCGCGAGGAGTGATCAGCAGATCAGCGCTTCGAAAAGAAGTTTGTGGCCGTAACGTTTTCCGGCTGCGTTGAGTTGAATCATATAAGTCGTTGGTCGTTCGTCGTGGGTCAAAGTCTTGCATTTTTTGCAGAGCCGACGATGCTGCTCCTAACGAACAACTATTCATCTTCTCACGGAGTTCAGGTCGTGGAGTTAAGGCGAAAGAGGCAGGCTGCGAGCAAGCTCGCGATCTCGCGCTCGAGCGATGCGCATGCTGTGAAGGATGGTGGACGATTACGTTTTCGTCTCCGACCGCGGTGTTAATCATTACGTGATACAGAGAGCGGGTGGGCCAGTCGGCTCCGAAATAGTGCTTGACGAATAGAATCCGCTCGCGGTCTACCGTATCGACCAATTCTTCGGCGTCCTTTAGGCTCATGCCCTGGCTCCTGAATTCGGCGTAGTTTCTCCGCACGGGGAGCGTATAGAAACACGTGAAATGTATCGCATCGCGTCGCGCAAGAAGTAAGGCGCGCCGCGGCCGACAATCACGCATTGCCGCTGTCGGCAATTTGATTCATCACTTCTTCGCCGACCTCAACCATGCGATCAGGACCGAAGGTCTGGTGCGAGAGGTTGCGCGCTGCGCTCGTAACTGCCGCGCCAGAAGACTTTTACCAATCGCTGAAATGTACTGTCGACGCGCTCCTCGCACAAGAAACGGAAGCGGGATCAACGTCAGCGACCCGCGCGATCTCTGCGGTCAAATCCCGGTCCCAAAGTTTCCATCCCAGTTTGGAGGCCAGCTTGCGGGCAATTTCTGCGGCACCGCATCCATACTCCCGTTCGATGGTGATGACGCGATACATATAATTGTGACCCGAACTGCTGAAATCTCGGTCGTCGGCCCTCGGCTGTCGGCTCTCGGTCCTCGGCCAACCCGAGCAGCTAGGCGTTTCAGGCCAACGAACAAAGAACCAACGACCGACGACCAAAGACCAATGAGTGCTACGGCCCTGATCGACCGGGCCAAACTCTACCGCAACCAGACCTTCGGTTCAACCGACATTCCCGGACGCAGATCGTGTTCTGGGTCTCGCCCTGCATCGAAGGTGATCTTCACCGGAATGCGCTGGACGACTTTGACGAAGTTTCCGGTCGCATTCTCCGGAGGCAAGCAAACTGGTAATCGAGCCGCTGGCTCCGGCAAAACTTTGCAAATGGCCTTTGTAGTCCTTGCCCGGTCGTGTCGACGTGAATCGTCACCGGCTGGTTCACCCTCATATGACGCAACTGAGTTTCTTTGAAGTTGGCCGTGACCCAAATGTCGTCGAGGTTGATGATGCGCATTAGTTCCTGCCCGGGCTGCACGTTTTGCCCGGCTTCGACCGTGCGGTTGGTGACGACACCATTAACCGGGGCCGTGATTGTGGTGTACTGCAAATTCAATTTCGCCTGCGTCAAGTTCCGCTTTCTTTTGTTCGACCTAGGCTTCGGCAGATTGCGCGCGGGAGCGAATGGCTGCGACCTGCTGGGGGGCGGTTTGTGCCGACCGTAGATTGGCCTGCGCCTGCGCGACCCGGCTCTGCGCGGCCTTGATCTGTTGCTGAGCAGCGGCCGCATTTGCCCGCGCGGCATCAACCCCCGCGGATCCGGCCTGGGCTGCTGCATATGCCTGGTCGTATTGTTGCTGCGAAATTTCCTGCTTGGAGACTAATTGCTTGTATCGTCGCCAGATCGTTCTGCGCCTTAACGTTGTTTGCGTCCGCCTGCATCAGTTGAGCATTGGCGACGTCAATCTGCTGCCTTGCGGCCAGCAAGTTGGCCTGTGCGCCGTTTCACTTCCGCCTCTGCCGATGAAAGCTGGCCCCCTGGTGCTGGTCGGATGTGATCGGAATATTCACGCCTGCGCTGCCCGCGCGTCAGCCACGGCATTGTCGTAGTCGGCCTTTGCGCGCGCTACCAGCACCTGGTAATCGCGAGGATCGATCTGTACCAGCGGCTGGCCCGCCTGTACGTACTGGTTATCATCGACCAGAAGCTTTTCGACATGTCCGCTGACGCGCGCGCTTACGGAATTCAGATGGCCATCAATCTGTGCGTCGTCGGTGGATTCGTAGCTGTTGAAATAGCGCCACAAGAAAAATCCTGCCACCAGCAAGACCACTACGCCGATGATCAGGAACATGCGAAAGCGCGGATTGCGTTAGCGGAACTCACTTCCACTTCAGTCGCGATCAGATAGCGGAGGTCGCTGAGGCCTGCGCTGCCTGGCCTTGCGCTTGTGGCGGGCGTTCCTCGAGTCTGGATTTGCTGTGCCATATTCACTTGTCTCTACCTTCCAGATATTGTTTCACGCCTTGCTCGGCAAAGCCGATGGCGCGTGCCAGTAGCACCTTTGCTACATTGTGGGCATACAGGCTACCGATGTAACTCTCGTTGGCGGCGGCCACCGTATCCTGGGCTTCAATCACTTCGAGATTGTCCGCCACCCCGGCAGTGAAGCGATCCCGCGCCTGATCCAGGGTCTGGTTGGCTAGATCGAGCGACTGCCTGGCAACTGCAACCTGATCGTTAGCGGCGTTCAAATCCAGCAACGCCCTGCGAACATCGTAATCAATCTGCGCTCTTAAATTCTCCAGTTGCTGACGGTTCTGGCGCAGTGTGGCCTCTGCCTGCAAGGGCGTCGGCGTGAGCTTTTCCGCCGGCGAAGATCGGAATGGCAAGAGTTGCGCCAGCCTGAAAGACGCCGTGCGAATCGCCCACATTCACTCCGGCAGCGCCATAGTTCCCGGAGATATCCAGAGTAGGAAGATGCTCGGCGGTGGCGGCGCGGCGGAACTGCTCGGCTGCCCTTACCTCTTGCGCCGCCGCATGATAGTCGCGGCGCGATGTAATACGCTCGCTGCAACGCCTGCTCCACCCTCATCGGAGTCAAGCGGCTTATAGGGAGCTTTATCGGTGAGATTAAATTCCTGTCCGGGAGGCAATCCGATAGTGCGCGCCAGGAGGAGCTTCTGTTTCGCATAATCATTGCGCGCGACTATGAGCTGCTGCTGGCGGGTTTGAAATTCCACGTGTGCGCGCAGCGTATCGATCGCAGGAGACGACGCCCGCAGTCTGCTGATCGTGTGCTTTATTGTACAGTGCCTGGGCAGTCTCCACCTCGCCTGTGCGGCGTCCACCCGGGCTGCAGCAGCAGAGGGCGAGCAGATACTCATTGCCGGTGGCAAGCACCACCATCTCGCGAGCGTTCTGGTATTTGTATCGCGCAGCCGATTCGTTGGCGCTGGCGCCACGCTCGCGCTGAATGGCATGCCAGTCGAATAGCGGAGCGGTAGCGTAAACGCGGGCATCGAAGGTGCCGATCGGACCTACAACGTTCGGAACGCCTGGAAAATTAAATCGAAATCCGAGCGCTGCCAGATCGATTTGCGTTGCGCTCTGGTTCGCCGCACCGCTGACGTTCGGCAGCAGATGGCTTAGTTCCTCCCATTTTTGTCCGCGTGCAGTCAGCAGATTGTCGCTACCGAGCAGCAAGCCAAGATTGTTCCGCAATGCGCGATCAATCGCATCTTTGAAGGACAAGAACAACACTTCCGCTGTCGCTTTGCCTTCGGGGACGCTTGAAAGAAACGGGCTCTGACCGTTGGCCGCGGGCGACTGTGCCGCCGTGCCTGAGTTCGACGGCGAGCTCGGGGACGAGCTCTGGTCTGAGCGGCCGGAATATTGCGCGGCAGGCACAGTTCCAGGCAAGACAGGCGGCGCTTGGCACCACGCAAATTGGCTCAGCAAAAGCGCAGAGAGAATTGCGCCTTTCAGTCCGGTAAGGGCCGCTCGGCGAAAGCAGGCAATGCGCTCGCGTGCTCCGGCGGTTGGGCACCAGCCCTGTCGCGAATTAACGACTGCTCCAACATTTATCGTGCTCACGTCTTCCATGCTGAGAGGGCGAAGCAGCTTGCTTGGATTCGCAAAGAAGCAATATAGATGCAAATCCGGCCCTTCAGGGCTTTATTTCTCAACAGTATGGGGAGATTTATTGCAGCCCGAAGGGGGAATCCAGGCGCGAGATGTTGACCGCGTCCAGATTTTGACGGCCCCAAATCCTTGCCTGATGCGCATCTGCGAACAGAATATCCACCACCGGCCTGGTTTCAGACTGAGCGGTACGGTCGACGAAGCGCGCCACATATTTCTTATGGCTTCGGGTTTGTAATACCAGAGTATCGTTCAAGTGCGCTTGCAGCCTTCGCTCAGCCAATGGCGAGAGCGCTACATTCAACACTTTGCCGGCTGGCAGAGTGTGCCTGGGCACGGCATAAGCTTGGCGGGCCGGAGTGTTGTTAGAGAAAGTCGGATCTGGCCCGAAGTCTTCGGTCAGAGCGTACGCAGTCACCTGAACGCGAGTTTTGTGTTGTTCGATAAAAGTTAACTTCTCCTGGGCGTCTGCAAGCTGCAGCTTCGTATCGCTCAATTCTCCTTGCGTACGTTGAAGCTGAGATGAAAGATCGTGGACCTCGCTTCGGTTGGTGGCTTTCGCAAATCCCCACACAGTAACCGTTACTGTGAGGACCAAAGTAAGCAGAAGAACTATTGTGAAATGCTGTTTTTCCATTAGCTCCCTCCGGCTCTGATGCCGGTTGTAAGTGCTAGCCAGCTGCCATACCCGGCATCCGGTTACGAGTAAGGCGAACGGAGGGCAGTTACAGGTGGAAGGCGAGGCTCCTCAATCACTTCGCGGGATGCGGCGGGTCAGTAACGTTACCAGTGAGCGTGCCTATTTTGCGATTATTTCGGTAAGTCACGTAGGAAGTAACGCTGCAGAACATTGCGCAAGAATGCTCATCCGAGCCGTATGCGAAGTAACCAATGGGTAGGTTACTCGCGAGGAGAGATGTTGGATGCACGCGGTATGAGTCCGCTGGAATATTGACTCAGTGCTGGCCGTTTGTACGGGAGGAGGCGCTGTCCGCAATAATCACTTGCAAACCGCTGTCACGGAGTTCCTGGACATATTTGGGATCGGTGCCAGAATCGGTGATCAGAATGTCGATGTCGGTGACTGGCCCGACATAGGCGAAGCGCTGCCGTCCAAACTTTGTGTGATCAGCAAGTGCGATTCGAGTTTTCGCCGCCTTCGAGACCATCCTGGTTACTTGCGCTTCAGCATGGTGCACGGTCGACACGCCATATTGAGGATCGATCGCGCTGACGCCAAGTATCGCCTTGTCCAGGCGTATTTCCGACAATGCCCGTTGCGCCCATTCGCCCGAGAGATAAAAGGTGTCTTTGTGAAGATCGCCCCCGGTGCACATGACCGTCACTCCGGGGCTGCGCTGCAGTTCGCAAACAATGGGCGGAGAATTTGTCACCACCGTCAGGCGATTGCGATTGCTTAATCTTCGCGCCAGCTCAAAGACCGTGGTGCTGCTTTCCAGGAAAATGGTGTCGCCATCCAGAACAAATTGTTCGGCCACGCGAGCGATCTGCCGCTTCTCCTCGCTCTCACTCCTCAGCAGCGCGTCGTAGGTTGGCTGGAAGTTGGTGCTGGACATACGCGACACCGCGCCACCATGCGAGCGGGCCAGCACTCCCTCCTGTTCAAGAGCCGCCAAGTCACGGCGGATGGTCGCCGCTGTCACTTTCAGCCTGTCACAAAGGTCGGAGGCGGAGACGCTGCGTTGCGCTCCGAGAATCTCGCGGATTTGAAAACGGCGTTCCTCAGCGAGCATTTCGCAGAGCATTGTACTGCGAAACGGAAGCCTCAAATGAAAATAAACATGCAAGCTCGAGCAAAAAAGGTTGACAAACGCGCAAAAAGTGAAATAAATTCGCGCGAAGCCGAATTTTCGAAATCAGCCCTGGCACATGGAGATCCCAATGGAATCTTTGGGTTTGCGGGTCATGCCTCGTCCGTTCCCTCGATCAGCCCGAAGCGTTGTGTACTTGTCATTTCTTGTGGTTGGGCTGTGTATCACTTCGTTTGCGCAGAAAGATACGGGCGCAATCGCGGGAACCGCGAGGGATTCGAGCGGCGCTGTCGTGGCGGGCGCCCAAGTCACGATCACGGACGTGGATCGGGGTACGAATTTCATAACCACGACAGGTCAGCAGGGCGAGTACGTTGCCAGCCCGCTCAAGATCGGCCGTTACAGCGTGACCGTAGAGAAGCAGGGATTCAAGAAGGCGGTAGCTGGGCCGATCACGGTTGACATTCAGGCGCGACCGGAAATTAATATCACTCTGCAAGTCGGCAGCTTCAATGAGACGGTGACTGTAAACACACAAGGGCCTCAACTGGAGACGGAAACGTCAGAATTGGGCGACGTAGTAACCAGCAAGGTGGTCGAAACTCTTCCCCTTAACGGCAGGAACTACGCGCAACTGGCGCTTTTGGGAGTCGGTGTAGCGCCAGCCGAGCCGGGTTCGCGAGTTTCGGGCAGTTTTGGATTTAGCTCCAATGGTGCACGCTCGTTGCAAAACAACTTTCTGCTCGACGGCGTGGATAACAACGCCAATTTAGGCGACGTGCTCAACGAGAGCTCTTATGTGATTCAGCCTTCCGTGGATGCTATCGCTGAATTTAAAGTCCAGACCAATTCCTACAGCGCCGAGTTCGGCCGCGGCAATGGCGCAATTTTGAACGCGATTATTAAGTCAGGCACTAATAGCCTTCATGGCGATGTCCACGAGTTTCTGAGAAACGACAAACTCGACGGAAAGAATGCATTCGATGAAAGCCGGCAGCCTTACAAGCAAAATCAATTTGGTTTTACCCTCGGCGGACCAATCATCAAGAATCGCACGTTTTTCTTCGGGGACTACGAAGGACTGCGGATTCGGCAGGCAATGCCATTTCTCGGCATTATTCCCACGCCCGCGGAGATTGCCGGAGATTTTTCCGCGTTCCTGCCTCCCCTGATCCCACAGAATCGCCAAGTTGCATTCGACTCGGGCGGCAACCCGGTGCCCGGGGTATTTGCGCTGGATTGCAACGGGAACTTCACTTACCCGGGAGAGATTTTCAACACCAGGTTGACAGGATTTTCTGCGAATCCCAATGGCCTTTGCGGTATGCCGATCGGCACCGACGCGTTGGGCAATCCAACCAACAAGTTCACTGGAAATGCAGGACTCAACACACCGATTGATCCCCTGGCAGCGCGTTTAGCCGCGTTCTTCCCGCAACCAAATGCAGACATTGCCGGAAACAATTTTCGAATCGATCCCGTGAGGCGTGAAAACCGCAACAACTTCGATGTCCGTATTGACCACAGGATCAGCGACAAAGACGCGTCGTTTGGCAGGTTCAGCTACGAAGACCAACCTAGTTTTATTCCTGCTCCTTTTAACAATGTGCTCGACGGCGGCGGGTTCTTCGATGGAATTGAAGACAACGCATATCGCAGCCTCGCGTTGAGCGAAACCCACATGTTCAGCCCAACGCTGGTGAACGAATTCCGTTTTGGCTACAACCGCATCAACGCGCATCGTTTTCAGCTCAATTTCAACAAGGACATCTCGGGGCAGTTGCAGTTCCCGGGTGTCCCGTTCTCGCCGATTAATGGCGGTCTGCCAAATATCGGCTTCAGTGACGGCATTGTAGGCATTGGCAGTTCAGGCTTCCTGCCTTCTGTCGAAAAACAAAACAGCTTCGTCTTCACTGAAAACTTGACCTGGATACACGGCCATCACTCCTGGAAATATGGGACGGAGGTTCGCCTGGAGCAGTTCACGATTCTTCAGCCGGCTTCTTCGCGCGGAGATATGGGTTTCGGGGGCGATTTCACAGACAACCCTGCTGCGCCGACCACTGGGAGTAGCGCATTCACTGGGGGAGCGTTTGCGACGTTCCTGCTGGGTATCCCCGATTTTGGCGACATCAGCAGCTTCCACAACATCGACTACCGCCGCCAGATTTATTCGGGATACGCCGAAGATGACTGGAAGGCGACCGACCGGCTAACGCTGAACCTGGGATTACGTTATGAACTATTCAGCACAATCAAGGAACATAACAACCAGGAAGCCACCTTCAGTTTCGATTGTTTGTGCCTGATCGTTCCAAAGGGTCAAAATGCGCCGCTAACGCCTACTCTCGCGGCGAGTCTTCCGGTCTTGCGCAATGGCTCACGCGGGCTGATCAGCCCCGATCGGAACAACTTTGCCCCGCGCATAGGCTTCGCCTATCAGATTTCGAACAAGCTGGTGGCCCGGGGCGGTTATGGCGTCTTCTACGGCGGCCAGGAAAACGGGCCCTTCTCGAATCCCAGCCCGGGATTCAATCCTCCGTTTTATCTGCAAGAAACCTTCCCGCAGACAAACTGCTTCGACTCTTCGGCCAATCCCGCGACTGAAGATTGCTCGATTCCCGGTTTCAACGTTTTGGCGAATGGTTACCCGGCGACCTCGCTTTCCGATCCGAATAATCCAGCTTTTTATTCGCTCAGCCCTAAGCTGCGCACGCCATACAACCAACAGTGGCACTTCGGAGTGCAGTATCAACTACCGGCAGACACCGTGCTTGAGGTTTCGTATGCCGGGTCGCATGGGCTGAAACTTTATGGGTTCTACAATGGCAATCAGGCAGTTCCTACTCCGGATACCAACGCTCCGACTGCGCCTCGGCGGCCAGCGCACAAGGCTTTCCCTGGCGCCCCCGGCCCCTGTGATGCCGCGAACCCCGACAATTGCGATCCCATCTACGATGTGGGCATTGCAACTTTTCGTTCTGATGACTTTTCGAATTACAACGCGCTGCAGGTAAGCTTGAAAAAGCGTGCTGCGCATGGCTTGGAGTTCGAGGCGTCCTATACTTACAGCCACTCTCTCGATGACGCATCGAGCGCCAGCTTGGGTTCGCAGAACCAGGGCGACTTCCGCCTGCAGACCGATCCGCGCCTCGAATATGGGAATGCTGATTTCGACGTGAGGCATCGTTTCGTGTTGAGTTATGCTTATGAGCTTCCCTTCGGGAAAGACAAACCACTCTTAGGAAACGCCAGCGGCGCGTGGAACCAGATTATCGGCGGGTGGCAGGTCGCGGGCATTACTACGGCTTCAACTGGCAACTGGTACACGCCGACGGACATCAGCACAGACCTTTCCAATGCTGATGGCGGTGGAACCGTTGGCAATTCTTCGCGTCCAAACGTAATTGGAAATCCAAACGGAAAACCTTGTGCGCCAAATACGCTCTTCAACACCTGCGCATTTGTTACCAACACGATTCAAGGGTCATTTGGCAATGCACGTCGCAACATCATTCTCGGACCCGGCTTCCAAAACTGGGACATCTCGTTGTTCAAGGCTTTTCCAGTCAATGAAAGAAGCCGTCTTGAGTTTCGCGCGGAGTTCTTCAATGCGTTCAATCACGTAAATCCTGATTTCGCGGACCCCAATGCGTTCGTCGAGAACATCGCCACAGAGTTTGGTTCGCCCGGTTTTGGACAAGCGCAGGCAGCACGTGAGCCGCGTTTCATTCAATTCGCGTTGAAATTTTACTTCTGAAGCGGCTGGGGATTGCCCTCTTCAATCGTGAAAATACGATCTACAGCTGGAAGATCGACGTTTTGGGTTTTCCCGTCCGGCCAGCGGACCTCAATTTTGTCTACACGCGAAGAGGCACCCAGGCCGAAATGCAGACGCAGATCATCGCTGGAGCAATAACTGCCACCGCTGATCACATCAGCGCGTTGCGTCATGCCTCCGGCGGTCAGAAACACTTTCGCTCCGATAGCGTCTCGAGGCCCTCGCGCGCTTCCGACCAACTTCAAGTCAATCCAATGATTACCGTTCTGGACTACGTTTCGCAGCAGGGTGGGAGGGCCATCGACACTATTTATGACCACGTCGATCTTGCCGTCGTTGAACAGATCGCCGAATGCGGCGCCACGTCCTGACACAAGAGTAGCCAGCCCACTGCCCGTGGCCGCAGGAACAACTTCAAAGCGCCTTCCGACCAGATTGTGAAATAGAAGCGGCCGCTGAAGGTAGGTCATTCCCCAATCATTTTTGTCGACGCCGGGATATACATGGCCATTTACTGCGAGCAGGTCTTTCCAGCCGTCGTTATCGTAATCGAGAAAGCCTGTGCCCCATCCAAGAAACGGGATGGTGGCCTCGGCAATGCCGGATTGAAACGTAACCTCGGAAAAATTGCCGCCGCCTTCGTTCTTATAAAGGGTGTAGTAGTCGTCAGAAAAAGTCGTAACGTATAAAGACAACTTCCCGCTGTTCTGGTAATCAGCAATCGCCAGCCCCATGGACGCCTGTTCGCGACCGTCCTCTTTCAGCGCGAATCCTGATGCATAACTGTAGTCTTCGAAAGTTCCATCGCCCTTGTTGAGGTACAGATAATTGGGAACTGAGTCGTTGGCGACGATCAGATCAAGGCGCCCGTCATCATTGACGTCTGCGAATGCGGTGCCAAAACCGTAGTAGCCCTTTTCATTTGCCACTCCTGCATGCTCGCTAACGTCCGTGAAAGTGCCGTCGCCGTTATTGTGGAACAAATGATCGCGTTCCCCCGGCAACCCGCGCGGGCCACACATGACAGGCGCCCCGCGATATTGGCAAAAGCTGTACTGGGTGGCAGCGCTGCCCGAGACAGGCGGATTGTTCACGTCAAACTTCACGTATCCGGAGACGAAAAGATCGAGACGGCCATCGCCGTCGTAATCTCCGAAGGTCGCGCCCGTTGACCAACCGCCCAGCGTGACTCCAGCTTTTTCGGCGATGTCAGTAAAAGTCCCATCGTGATTGTTGCGATAGAGCCGGTTTTTCCCGTAGTTGGTGATGTAAAGGTCGGGCCAGCCGTCATTGTCAAAATCGCCGACGGCAACGCCAAAGCCCCAGCGTTCATTGGCCACACCGGCGTGATCGGTGACGTCGGTGAAAGTTCCGTCATGATTGTTGTGATAGAGAGCTGCACGCGGTGGCTTCTGCTTCCCGTTCAGCGCGTCGTAGGTTGATCCATTGACCAGGTAAACGTCCGGCCAACCATCATTGTCATAATCAATGATGGCGACGCCAGAGCCCGGCGCTTCGAGAATGTACTTCTTTTCCGGCGTGCCGGAGACGTGCTGAAAGCCCGCCAGTCCAGCCTTTTGGGTTATATCCTCAAAGATAACCGGCGCTCCATCCACAAATCCCCCAGCGGTGATCGGGCGATTCTTCGCGTCTTTAACGGGCGCAAGAGGTGAGCCGGTGGAGACGCCGCTCATCCCGCTTTGGGTTTTCGACGGCGTTGTCTCCTGCGAAAACGATCGCGCCGGAACTCCGGCCACAGAGGTCGCGACAAGGGCCAGAGCCATCCAGTAATTGCTCACGGTTTTGGCATCTCCGTTCCCGCTCGCCGCTGTCGATTAATGCGATCAACTTCGGCGAACTCGCGGTTGGCCTGCTCTGCCCGCCCAGGTCGGAGCAGTAGAACGACAGTCGGAAAAAAAATCTTGCGCGAGAATTCCCTGGGAAAGGAGAACTGCATTATTGCCGCTATTTTATCAATATGGGTACTGAAACCATGGTGCCGTACAAAAAAATCGACCAGGGATCGTAGGGCCCGCTGGGCGCGCCAGTCGGCATGGGGTTGGTTGCGGTCCGCCAGTGCAGCTGATATGCATTTTTTCCTTCCAGAACCTGGCCGCCTTGCATTTGTTTCCAAACTGAGATTTCAAAGAAACTTCTATTCATTTTTTTCGCGAACAAAAACGTTTGCGTGTTAGGCTAGGCGCGCCAACTGGGTATTCACATGTTGAAGGCGGGTGAATGCGCGTACCAGAACGACGTGGCCACAAAACGTGTCGTCGTTCGCAAACCCGATCTGGAAAAATTGATCGTGCCAAGCAGCACGTGGCGAATTCATCGGCGGCAAAACCATAAGCGTTCGCGGACCTCGGCTTCTGTAGTTCTATCGGCAAAATTCTGAATGGGACTTCCTCACTTCCGGAGGTGGAATGCGCGCTCTGAAAACTCTCTTCATGGCTGTGTTCTTTTGCGGTTGGTCAGTCGCCGTCGCGCAAGGATGGCAGACGGTGGGGGACGTATCTTCGTTTGAAAAACAAGGGCAAGGAATTGAAATCCAGGCACAGCGCGGGCGCGTGCGTATCCAGGTACTGTCGCCGACGGTGGTGCGGATTCGCTATACCCAGCAGAATCAATTCTTAGATCGCCCGTCATTTGCGGTGCTGCCAGATTCATTTCAGAATGACGCTCCGAAATTGCAGATCGCTGACTCCAACCATGACATCTCGCTAAATACGGGTGCGCTGACAGTCCAGGTATCTAAGTCTCCCTTGCGGATCAGATTTCTGCGTGGCGACGCTACTGTTATTTCCGAAGACTTACCGGGGTTGCAACCTGCTTTCAATGGAACTGAATTCAAGGTCTGGAAAACCATGCCCGAAGACGAACACTATTTCGGACTTGGCGATAAACCAGGCCTAATGGACCACCGCAATCTCGCTTTCACCATGTGGAACACTGACGCGTTCGGCTGGCAGGAGTCTACAGATCCAATTTATAAAGACATTCCATTCATCTTCGCATTTCGCAACGGAGCGTCTTATGGAGTGTTCCTCGATAACACCTACCGCAGCAGCTTCGATTTCGGGAAGGAACGGGCGGACGCGTACTCATTCGGCGCCGAGGGTGGCGACCTGGATTATTACTTCATCTATGGCCCTGGACCGAAGCGGGTGGAGGAGCAGTTCACGCAACTGGTCGGCCGCACGCCGCTTCCGCCGTTGTTTGCGCTTGGTTACCAGCAATGCCGTTACAGCTACTACCCCGAGTCTCAGGTTCGGCAGATTGCCTCCGAGTTTCGCCAAAGAAAAATTCCCGCCGATGTGATTTATCTCGACATCGACTACCAGGACCACAACCGGCCATTCACCGTCGATTCACAACGCTTCCCGAATTTTCAAGGGATGATCAAAGACCTGGGAGCAGAGGGATTCAAGGTCGTGGCCATCACCGACCTTCATATCGCCAAGCTGCCTGGCTACAAGCCCTACGATGAGGGCATCAAGTCCGGCTACTTCGTCAAGAATCCTGATGGATCAGTGTACGTAGGACCGGTTTGGCCCGGAGACAGTGTTTTTCCTGACTTCACGCGGGAAGAGGTGCGGCGCTGGTGGGGAACGCTGTACGGCGATTTCGTCAAAGATGGCATTCGCGGATTTTGGAATGACATGAATGAGCCGTCAGTGTTTCGCACTGCCTCAAAAACCATGCCGCTGGATGTTGTTCACAGCGTCGAGGGAAGGCAGACTGACCATCGTGAAATCCACAACGTCTTCGGAATGGAGAACGCCCGGGCTACGGAGGAAGGGCTGCTGCGGTTGCGGCCCGATGAGAGACCGTTCGTGCTCACGCGCGCGGCATACGCGGGCACTCAACGTTATGCTGCCACATGGACCGGCGACAACAGCGCAACCTGGAATCACATGCGACTCTCCATTCCGCAGTTGATCAATCTTGGGCTTTCGGGTTACGCATTCGCCGGCGCCGATATTGGCGGCTTTAACGGAAGTCCGACGCCCGATCTGCTCACGCGCTGGATGGAACTGGGAGTCTTCAACCCGATATACCGTAACCACGCTGCGAAAGAGACGCGCTTCCGCGAACCTTGGGTTGATGGACCTGAGGATGAAGCAATTCGTAAGCGCTACATCGAGACCCGGTATCGTCTGCTTCCGTACATCTACACGGGGCTGGAAGAGACCACGCGCACCGGCATTCCACTGATGCGGCCGATGTTTCTCGAATTTCCCGACCAGCCCAGCGTCAACTTGAATGATCAGGAATTCATGTTCGGCGACAATCTGCTGGTGGCGCCCCAGGTCTGGCCGTTTACAGGACAATACAAAGCGACCTTACCTGCCGGAGAATGGTATGACTTTTGGACGGGTGCGAAAGTCTCCGGAGGCGGGGATATCGCGATCAAACCCAGGCTGGACACTCTCCCCGTATACGTGCGTGCGGGAAGCATCATTCCCGAGCAAGCCGTCGTGCAGAACACTGATGAAACCCCTCAAGGGCCGTTGCTCTTGAACGTGTATCCGGGCCCGCAGTGTCGGGGAAGTCTGTATACAGATGACGGAAAAACTTTTGCCTATCAGAAAAACCAGAGCTTGCGCCTGAACTTCACCTGCGAACTCTCCCCTGGCCACCTCGACGTAGAGCTTTCGCCTCCGTCCGGCACCTATCAGCCCTGGTTTCATGAAGTACAGCTAAACTTCTACGGGATCAACGAGAAGATTTCAGGCGTAACAACTGACTCGCAGCCGATAACTGGTTGGAAGGTGCAATCCGGCGTCGTCACTCTTCCGCCGGTTCAGTGGTCGAATGTCGCTCGGCATTTCAGAGTGTCAATAACCCCGGCCAACGGAAGATGAGAATGCTGCGCTGCGGCGGGAACGGCGCCTAGCCCCCATCTCTTCACACCGTACCTCGCCATTAATTAGAAGGAATAATCAAAACCCAGCCCCCTCGCCCCAACTTTGACAAATCGTTGACAACCAACTTCCTGAGTTGATGTTTCAATGTCCCGTCTGCAAAACGTAGGCCGGAGCGTTGCAAGTGCGCCGGCCAGAGGGCGATTTCAGTCAAAACAGTATTCAGTCAAAACCTGCAGGGAGCTGTTTGTTGGATGAAGGCTCCGCTGTTTAACAACTTGACCGTAGTTCGAGGGGAAACGTGAGAGCATCGAAGGGGTACGCAGCGCTTTTCTGCTTGTGTGTTTGTTTTTTCCTTTGTCCTTCACAGTCTTCAGCCCAAACAATTAATCCAGTTCAGCGAGCCGAGCTGAAGTTTTTGCTGAAGGTCGAAAGCCGCTTAAGTCCCCAGCAACAGCAAATGCTGTCGCAGCCGGTGCGAAACCAAATCGCCCTGGCACACCAACTGTTCGATCCACCTGATTTCAATGGCGGCGGTGACGATCACGGCGGGCTGAATCTTGGATTACACGCCAATGACGGGGCCGCAACCAGGGCGTCGAGCCTGAGGATCAATACCGCGCCACTGGCAAAGCGCGGCGCGAACGACCTGCTAACGCAAGAAATCCAGGGCGGACTGACCAAGATTTCTCATCCGGAGATCGGCCTGGAGCTTTCGCGCTTTGGCGGCTTCACGGATAACGAATCTTCCAGTGCGCAATGCGGAAGTAACGTTGTAACTTCTTATTTGAGCCAAACCGCGGGCACGTTCTCCTCGCTAATCCCGACTTTGCAGGATTTCAACGTGATCACTGGAGCCAGCGCGCTAGGAGTCGCGTTTTCTTCTGATGGCGGCTCGAATTTTACCGCACTGCCTTTCCTCAACGCCGGGCCTTCCGTCGATGTGGGCCGGGGCTCCGGCACCGGAACTCTCTTCGCCGTACTCGGTAATCCGTCGGTTGCGTGCTCGAGCGCGAAGCGCTTCTATGTCGCGGACACACCTTTCTTTATCAGTGATATCACGTTGCTCGCGCCGGACATTTTCAGCGAGCAGCTGTTTACGGGGGTGGGAACCAACATCTCCTCGGATGGTGGCCAAACCTGGACTGAGCCGGTTCCGGCGGTGCTGAAAAACCAGAATCACATTATTGATTCTGGGTGGCTGACCGTCGATCCCAACGATCCTAATAGGTTGTATGTGTCTTACATCGACCTTGACTTTGAAGCTGACTTTCCTCTTATTCCGCTAACATCTCCGCCGCGCTGTTCAGGTATTGCTGTGCGGGTCGCCTCAGAGGTTGTGACTTCGCGTGATGGAGGCCACACTTGGAGCTCACCCAGCATTATTCGTGAGGATTGCCTCCCTATTCAGCAGGGTGTTCCGCAAGGATTTCAAGTGGCCTCGACTCGGCTCGCCGTCGCGGCTGACGGACGGTTATCGGCTGCGTTCCTCCTGTTCCATCCTCTTGTCGGCCCTGACGGGGTGACAGTCACCGATTACAAACTTGAAGTCCACGCGCGGCAATCTGCAAACCACGGCAGCTCGTTTGGACCAGACATGAAGATATCGGATCTAATACAGGTCGGGGATGGTTCCCATTCGTTCCGGCCCATCGTCCAAGGCTTCTTTCAAATCTCGACCATTCCCGTCGTGGCGGCTGATCCAGTAAAGCATGGGAAGAAGCAGGACATATATGTCGCGTGGGCCGACGGCCGCGACAACCAAAAGCCGGACGGCACCGCTTTCTTCGGCACCTACAACTTCGGCGATATTCTTCTCAGCAAATCCAGTGACGGCGGGATAACCTGGTCACCCCCGCGCGCAATCAGCCCCACGCCGAATAACTTCAAAGGTGAAGGGCGCGATCAATTCCTGCCTTCGATGGCAGTGGATCGTGATGGCACCATCGCGGTCTGCTATTACGACCGGCGCAATGACCCGAAGAACAACGCTTTCGATCGTTACTGCTCTATCTCGCAAGACCGCGGACAAAGTTTCCATGATGTCCGGCAGTCTTCCAAGAGCTGGATGTTTGGCTCGCAGTGGGACCAAGAAGCTTTCTGGCTGGGAGACTACGACACCGTAACCGCACCCGTATTCGGCGGCGGCGATGGTTTCTTCGGGGCGTTCGGCATCAGCGGTGACAACGTAACTGGAATTTTCGGAAGGAGCCTGGCGCGTGAATAACTTCTCAGGTAAGTTGACTCGCAGTGTTCTGGTGGTCTTCCTCATTCACGCTGGGCTTCTGGTCGATAACGGTGCAGCACAAAACTCGAATGCAAAACATGCAGGCTTGGCCCATTTGCAGGATTTGGAGAAGCACTTCGGCCCGCATTTCGAAATGCGGCTTTCGAGTGCCGGGGCCAACGCCTTTCACACTGCGCGCGCTCTCTCCAGGTTGCAGGCCAGGGGCATGGTTCGGCAACCGCGTCACACTAACGGCGAAATGATGGCCAATGCCCGCGCCAATGCGCTGGCTATGCCGAGTGCGCAAGCCATGAAGCAGGCCGCATTCCCCGTGCTTGTGAATGACCCCAATTTCGATTACGACTCCACTCGCTTTTCCGGTTTCAGTCAGAGCGAGACCTCCAGCGCATGGTGCGGCAACAGCGTCGTGGTCGGATTCAACGATTCGGCCGCATTCGTGCACACCGCCGTTGACCAGCAAGCTGCGGCGATTTCCGTGAGCGGCGTGGCAGTCTCCCACGACGGAGGAAGTACTTTTGTGGGGCTTCCGTTCTTGAATCCAGGCCCGGCGTTAAATCCTGGCTCACCGTTTTTCGACTCTGAACTGGCGGGTGATCCGGTTGTTGTGTGCAGCGATCCGCTGCACTTCGCCTATTCCTCGATTCAACAGCAAGTCCCGGTCGATTCGCAGGGAAATGTTATTGCCGCCTTTGCCGAAATGGCGGTAAATCTGTCTTCAGACGGCGGTGTGACCTGGCAGGATCCGGTCACAGTGGTCCAAAAAGACCTGAACACTCATTTCCTCGATAAAGAGTGGCTGGCAGTTGATCCGCACAATCCCAATAATCTTTACCTGACGTACACCGATTTCCAGCAGCACGGCACCGAGCCGGATTGCGTTGGCGGCACCATCGGAATTGAGGCTGGCCCCGATGTCGCACTGGAAATGGTTGCGTCTAAAGACGGAGGCCTGACTTGGGGCGCCCCAGTTCGTTTTGGCCGGCGATGCAGCCTTGAAATTGGCGACAATCTTTCTGGAACCCAGGTTGTAGTGGGTAGGCGTGGTGAAGTGTACGTCGCTTACGCGTCGGTGCTCGATAATGGAAGCGACGCACAGATGCTATTCCGGCGCTCGGATGATGGCGGACATAGCTTCGGGCCGGAAGTCGTAGCAGGAACTGCTATCCCGGCTGCGAATCCACTTTCCCCGCAGCTGCAAGGCATTTTTCGGACCAATGTTTTTCCCATGTTAGCGGTGGACAACTCCGCCGGTCCACACAGCGGAAGCCTATACCTGGTTTGGACCGACGCATCGCGAAACCAGATTGATGACTTCCTGATCGATTTCTTTGGCGGCGTGGGCGGATACGCCTTCGGGGACATCATTTTAAGCCGCTCGCTTGATGGGGGTAAGAAATGGTCTCCCGCGACCCTGGTGAGTCCGACTCCTGCGAACTTCCAGGGGGCCGGTCGCGATCAATTCATGGCGGGAGTGTCGGTTGATCGCGGTGGCAATCTTGCCGCCTGCTATTCCGATCGGCGCAATGATCCGAATAACTTCTTCATCGACCACTATTGCTCCGTGTCTCACAATCAGGGCGCTACGTTCTCCGATCTGCGTGAAACGTCTGCCAACTGGGAGCCCAATACACTCACCGATGGCCTGCTAAACCCGGTCTACATGGGTGACTATGACACGGTCACCTCGGATGTAACCGGCGCGAATGCCGGGTTCTATAACACCTTCCAGATTCAGAGAAACGGTAATCCCGATGTCTTCGGATTTAAGATGAGCAACTAAGAAAAAAGTAGGAACCCGTCACCGATCGCGCTTGGACTAGATAACTAAGGCGCGGATGGTCACTTTTCGGGGGGGTGGAAACTACCCCGAGTGAGGGTGTCGAAAATTGGTCGGCCCTAGCAGACGATTTTCGAACTTTTGCGTCCAATAGAGAGATTTTTGAACTGGGCATTTTCAGCCGTTTGGGATTCAATTGCGCGGATTGGGCACACCCGAAAATACCCGCTCAAGCAAAGCTTGAACGGGGCACCCTCGGGAGCTGAAGTTAGGCCGGGCCACCCGCGCGGCAGGTCGTCAGCAAGCCGGTTGAGTCGGTGTGCGTGCCCAGATTGCCTACGTGATCGTAGGTGTACACCTCTTGCTGGCTCATCAGGAAGGTGCGCGTACTCCGCCGGTTCACCAGATCGTACTGATACGAAGTCATCCGCCTCGACAGGTGACATTCATATTAATATAAGAATCAGTCTGTGAAGCTAATCTTCATCACCATTTGCGGAATTTGCGGAATATTGCTCCTTGCGTTCGCGGGGCAGGCAGCTTTCAGTCTTCTGAATGGTCGCCCGATCTCACATGCACAGAAATATCTTCTGAACTGCCTCGTTGCAGTTGTGCCTGTAATTGTGTCTTGGATCGCATATCAGCTCAGATTCTGGCAGGAGGATCCCGCTAGGTGGTCGGATCGCAAGTAATCTTAGTGGAATGCGAGCCCCGTGCCCGTAATCATGAGATTGTTAGCAGCGTTGAGTGGGCTGATCCCGATTGAAAGTTACCGTCCCAGAGCCAGTAAAGTCTTGTACCGCTGAGATAGTTTGACGCTTCTTCCTGGCACGCCACTCGAATAGCCGAACGCTCTTAGCATCGCTGACATGGATTCCCACATAGTCCAGTATCTCTTTCATCGCTCTCGGCATAATTTTCTTTGTTTCATGCTGTCGGACTATCTTCACTATTTTCAGCAAAGTCGCACTCGCCGCCCTGTTAATCGCCGAATCATCAATCTCTTAGACACCATATCCGATTTATTGGAGCCGATCACCGTAGAAAACAGACGATTTCACGCTGTTACTTAATCACTCCCCGCTCGCTCGCCTCAATGAACCGGATCAGCATCTCCACGTCTTCACCGCGGTCTGGGTATGAAATTATTTTCTCCAGGGGCAACCGCCAGCTCCAGATTGGAAAAGGTGACGTGCGAAACTTGCTCAGCCGGAGATCCCGCGCTAGGCAGTCTTGCTGAGCACCAGCGCTGAGTTCTTTGATCCAAAGCCTACGCAGTTGCAGATGGCGTGCTCAATGCGGGCCGTGCGACCTGAGTCGGGTACATAATCCAAATCGCAATCGGGATCGGGTTCATCGAGGTTGATGGTAGGCGGAATGCGCCCATGCTCCATCGCTATCAGCGTCGCAGCCACGCTGGCCGCGCCGCACGCCCCTTGCGCATGCCCGATCTGAGACTTTAGTCCGGACATTGGCACTTTGTAGGCGTGATTACCCAATGCTAATTTCAGCGCGCGAGTTTCCACACGGTCGTTCATCTCAGTTGAAGTCCCGTGCAGGCTGACGTACTGAATGTCTTCCGGTGAAAGGCCAGCTTCATCCAGCGCCAGGGTGATGGCGCGGGCAGGCTCATCCGGCGACTCGCTCATGCGAACGCGATGGTATGCCTCGCACGAAGCGCCATAACCGGCAATTTCTGCGTAAATCCGCGCTCCCCGCGCCTTCGCATGTTCGTATTCTTCCAGGACAAACATCCAGGAACCTTCGGCGAGCACGAATCCATTGCGATCTTTAGAAAACGGCCGCGATGCCCGCTGGGGCTCGTCGTTCCATGATTGCGTCAGCGCACGAATCATGGTGTAGCCCTTGATAATCCCTTCCGTGATCGGCGAATCCACACCGCCGGCAACGAATATTGGCTGCACGCCGGCTTGAATGTGCTGGTAAGCGTAGCCGATGGCGTCAGTGGAAGAAGTGCAGCCCGCGGTCACGACGTGGCTGTATCCGCGAAAGCCAAATTTCATGCTGATTTCGCTGGGGATGGTGCCCATGGTTCCGCTAGGTATGCAGAAGACGCTGACCTGTTTTTCTTTGCCGCTGTGCCATAGGCGATACATCTGTTCGGAAAATTCCTGAGCGCCACCGCCGGTTCCCAGGATGATCCCGATCTGGCGCTTTTCTTCGATCGACATCGCAGCCAGATCCAGGCCGGAATCCTTGACCGCCTCGCTGGTGGCAGCCACGCAAAGTGGAACTACGCGCGAAACGTGCTTGCGCTCCCGAGCGTCAACCCAGGCCAGTTCATCGAACTCGGGGATTTCTCCGGCGATGTGAACCAGCAGATGAGATGAATCAAAGCGCGAAATGCGCTTCACGCCCGATTGTCCGGCCAGGGTTGCGCGGCAGAAATCTTCCTTGCCGATGCCATTCGGGCTAACGACGCCCATTCCGGTGATAACGACACGAGGGAGCATAGTTGATAACTCAGCAGTGAGCCGTGAGCAATGAAAGCGCGCAGCGAGCAAAAGCGACATGGTCCACAGGGTGGCCGCTCATTGCTCGAAGCTCGCCGCTCGCAGCTTACAAAGTGACATTCCAAAACCGACAGCCGATAATCATACCAATGCCGCTGGGATTGTACATTTCCGTCCCGTTTTGCCGCAGCAAATGCACGTATTGCAACTTTGCGTCTGACGTTTTTTCCCGAGCAATGTTCGACAAGTACATTGCGCGTCTTTGTGACGAAATAGCCCACTCCCGTGAAACCGCGCAACGGATGGGCGCTTTGCCCGATGACGCAGTTGACACAGTTTACTTCGGCGGCGGCACTCCCACCCTTCTGGATGTATCACAGCTGGATCGGGTCTTTGCCAATATTCGGCAAAAGTTCGAAGTGCCTGCAGGTTGTGAAATTACCATGGAATGCGCGCCCGGCACGCTTTCCGAAGCAACGATCGAATGCTTGGCTCGAAATGGGGTCAACCGCGTGAGCCTGGGCGTGCAGTCATTTGTGGACCAGGAGGCACGGTCAGTGGGCCGCCTGCACAATCGCGAAACGGTTTTGAACGATATCGCGCGACTCCGCTCCGCCGGAATTTCGAATATCAACGTTGACTTGATCGCCGGCTTGCCACACCAGACGCTCGATAGCTGGGGGCAGTCGCTGGATGCGCTCATCGCTATCGCAGCTCCGCATGCCAGCGTTTACATGCTCGAAGTGGATGAAGACTCGCGGCTGGGGCGTGAGCTGATCGCAGGCGGGCAGAAGTATCATGCGCATTTTGTTCCCGACGAAGATTTGACCGCCGACATGTATGAGATCGCCTGCGAGCGCCTGAACGCTGCCGGGATTGAGCAATATGAGATATCGAACTTCGCGCGGCCGGGATTCGAGTCGAAGCACAATTTGAAATATTGGACGCGGCAACCGTATCTCGGCTTCGGCGTGGATGCGCACTCGATGCTGCTGGCAGTTCCAGCGTCAGAGCTCGCCCCGGAAGAGAAGCACAACCGGGAAGGGCACGACTTTCAGTCGTGCCGACAGCAATCTCTGCAGACTTACGGCACGGCTGAAAGCCATGCCCTTCCCGCCATTCCGCTCCAGTTCCACGCTGCACCGCAAATCTCTGGCGATGGCATTAGTGCAATCCGCTTTTCAAATCCGGATTCTTTAGAGAAATACCTCAGCTCCCTGTCGCAGCAGCGCGCCCCCGTCTCTGCCGAAGCCGCATTGCAGGAGGCCTTCTTTCTAGGATTACGCCTGAACCGTGGCGTGGATCTTGCAGAAATAGCAGCAATTTTCGGGGCGGATTTAGTCGCGGCGTATTCGCAAAATGTTTCTGACTTGTTTATTGCAGAACTTCTTGAACAGGACGGCACAAAGCTTCTACTAACGCCGCGAGGTCGTCTTCTCTCGAATGAAGTTTTCAGCAGCTTCATTTCGGTCCTAGCCAGCTAGCGTCAAGCTCCCTGTTGCCAGGGTTTCGCGCTATAATCCTGCCGCGAAAGCGAGGTGACAGATGGGACTCTACTCGCACTATGATGGCGCGCACAATCATCCCGTAAACCGAGCACTGCATCTGATCGCGATTCCAGTTGGATTTTCGTCATTGGTAGTCGTCTGGTTTCACTGGATCATCGCGCTACTTCTGATTCCGACGGCTTTCGCACTCGCCTGGCTGGGACATCTGATCGAAGGCAACAAGCCCGCGTTTCTGACGAATCCCGTACATGTATTTGTTGCGCCATTGTGGATGGCAAGACGCATCTTCGGCAAAACGCCCAGGCCAACTTCCGACGCAGCGAAATAGAGATGTCCGACGAGCAAATCATCGCGCTGCTGACCGAAATTCGCGACCTGCAGAAGCAGAATGTCGAAAATTACAAGTTCGCTCTGCAGCGCCAGCAGGAGGCGATCGACTTGCAGAAGCAGCACGTGGCCGACTTTCAGAAGAAGTTTGCCATCCGGCAAAAGCTGGTCATCATTACGGTCATTGCGATTACTGTGGTTGCCTTTCTCATCGTGATGCTCAGTTCCGGGCTGATCAAGAGCCTCAATCGCTAGCGAAACCAACCGGTCGGTGTGGGCATTTCGCGAGCGACCATTCCCTGTGATGTAATGAGTTTTGCCTGCGACGGATTGCACGGATTTGAAAGGGTGCGACTTTCAGCCGCACCGAAAATCAAAGCCGGGCGGCTTGCGGCACGGCTGAAAGCCGTGCCCTTCCCGATCCATTACGAAGTCACGCATGTGATGAATTTGAGGAGAATGTTTTGGATTTCCAGCTCAACGAAGAACAACTTCAACTCAAAAAGAGCGTCCGCGAATTTGCCGAGCGCGAGATCGCGCCGAATGTCCGCAAGTGGGACGAAGCCGGCGAATTCCCCCTATCAACCATCAAAGAACTCGGCAAGCTCGGGCTGATGGGCGTAGTCTTCCCAACGGAACTTGGCGGCGCCGGCATGGGCTACGTCGAGTACGTCACCGCGATTGAAGAACTCTCTCGGGTGGATGGTTCGGTCGGCATCATCGTCGCTGCCCACAATTCGCTTTGCTCGAACCATATTTTTCTCGCCGGCAATGATGCGCAAAAGAAGAAATATATCCCGAAGCTGGCGAGCGGCGAATTCATCGGCGCCTGGGGATTGACCGAGCCTTCGTCCGGTTCTGACGCCGGCAGCGCGCGTATGACTGCTACCCGCAAGGGCAAGGGTTGGGTACTGAACGGCACCAAGACGTTCATCACTAATGGTCATTATGCTGACGTTTTGGTGGTGATCGCGGTCACCGATCGGGCTGCGCACACCCATGGGCTTTCGGCATTCATTGTCGAAAGGGACACGCCGGGTTTTCGTCCGGGGAAAAAGGAAGACAAGCTGGGTTTGCGAGCCAGCGATACATCCGAGCTTATTTTTCAGGATTGCGTTCTTCCCGCTGAAAACTTGCTCGGCACCGAAGGCCAGGGGTTTGTCGATGCCATGCGCGTGCTGGATGGCGGACGCATCTCGATTGCTGCATTGTCATTGGGAATGGCAGAAGGCGCTTACGAAGCCGCACTGAATTACTCGAAAGAGCGACGCCAGTTTGGACGCGCCATCAGCGACTTCCAGGCGATCCAGTGGAAGCTCGCCGATATGGCGACGGAGATCGAAGCGGCAAAGCTGCTGACATTGCGCGCCGCCGCCATGAAAGACGCGGGGCTGAAGACGACCCTCGAATCTTCCATGGCCAAGCTCTTCGCCAGCGAAGTGGCGGTGAGGTGCGCCAATGAAGGTGTACAGATCCACGGCGGCTATGGATTCATTAAGGATTATCCCGCCGAAAAGTTTTATCGAGACGTGAAGCTGTGCACGATTGGCGAAGGGACAAGCGAGATACAGCGGCTGGTGATAGCAAGGCAGTTGTTGAAGGATTAGCTCTTGGCTTTAAGCTCTAAGCCCTCAGCCAAACCCGCCAAATGAGTAGTCCCCAGTAAGTAAATGCAAGCGCTATGAATAGGCTGGTGAGCAGGGCGTGTCCAATCACGAACTGCTTTCCTTTCGGCCAATCTTCGTGTGCAAAGTAGAAGGCATCCACGAGGATTCTTGCCGTCCAATAAATCGCGATGAAGCAGACGAGCGCCAACGCTGAGCGGTCGCCGCGCAACATTTCATTGTGCAGCACGAGCGTGAGCACACCGAAGGCGATGATCGTTAACACAGTAAAACTGCTCTGAACCCAAAGCAGCTTGCGATTCAGCGGCATGAGTTGCGCGAGGTCTTCTTTCCAGTGCAGCCGGGAAGGAACTTGAAAGCTGGCAATCAGGATGAGAAAGTGGCCGCACCCGGCGAGCCACAGAACATAATTGAAAAGATCATGAAGAGAATATTTGTTCATATGGCACGGATCGCGCGCATGAACGGAATGATCACGCGTAAGACGAAAGGCGGATGAAAAAGCCAAAACGCGGGAGCAGCAGCTACTACGAACATAAAGAGCCAGCCTCGAACTCCTTGTTGCAGTCCGAGCGATCGCCCTGCGGGGGAACGTTCCAGCATGACGCCGAGTCCCTGCAATGTGAAATAGCCGGTAGGCAGGCCATAGCCTCCGCGGGCGGGTAATGATATGACGAGATCGTGTACGAGCCCGGACGCGATAAACACGAGGAACCCTGCCGTTGCTACTCCTGTTCGCCGATGAAATGGCCGGAAGATCAAATCATGCGCGAGCTGTCGAAAGCCGAGATTCCAGCGCTTTCCCCAGAATTCACTCAGCGATTTCGAACGGATCGGCGCGTTCATGATTGGATCCGCTTGAACGCCGAGTGCACGCCAAAAGAGCGCGATCAGATGAAAGCTGCCGAAGTGCAATAGAAAGATCAAGCCAAAGAGGCCGATCCAGCCTTGCAGGAGTAGTTTCTGTGGTGGAATCCATCTGGCGACGACCCAGAGTAGTGCTATTCCAAACGCAGTTTTCAAAGATGCCCAGAGCCACTCCTGAAACTGGGGTTTCGGGGGAACCGCTCGCGGATCGAGGAAGGTTTCCGCGTCCATGCCCGGCCAGGCGAGGAGATAAGCAAGTGAACGTAGGGCGTTGTGTGGAATGTTCTTTCGAGCTTGCCACCAGGTGATCCATTTCAGCCCGGCAAAGATCGAGAACGCGAGCGCCCACATGAACACCCAGTCGGGCATGCGGTTACGCAGGATGACGAGTGTGGCGGGAACAACAACGAGCGGCAGTATTCCAATTACAGACTTCATTGCATTTGCAGAGCCCGACTTACTGGCGGCGGATGTGCGCATTGGTACGCTTCGATTGTTAATCTACCTTCGGAGAAGGGGCCGACCGCTCTGATCCAAACTAAATTGCGCCAGCTCTCTTCAACGCAGTGACGACCTCTTGGAACGAGCCTGCCTTCCGCACCGCGTTCCTGAGTTCTTCAGCCGAGACCTGCTGCGTCAGAACGTCGTCGTCTGCTTCTATCGCTCGATCAAGCGCTTCGCGCGCCGCGTCAATCGGAGACAGAACGATAGGCTCGACCTCAATTGTTATAGGAACCTTCGGGTTGTGGATCGTGTAAGCAAGAAATCTCGAAAGCTTTTTTATTGGAGGATCAGTGGTGATTCTCACCACTCTCCAAGCTCTGTCACCTGCCTCCAGAACTATTATTCTTCGGTTCTCATATTTCATCACTGCAGATCGAGTCCACTTGGCGATCTGAGCTCCATCCTTAACGTACTCAACCCACCCGTCGTCCGCAATCAGGAGAATCGGAAATTCCAGAGCATCTATTCGCATACGACTGAACTTCTATGGATGTAATCGAAGTGACAACTCTCACTCATATCCGCAGCTTCTTCCCTGCCAAGTTAACCAGTTTGCCTGCTGCGTCAACTCCACCAACTTTAGACCATCCGGGAGTCCCCGCCAAAAGCGCTCTTGACCGAGAAAAGGACAAGCCGCCACAAGCGCTGATGTCTTACACTTACAAGCTTGACCCGTACTACCCAGTCTGCCGACCTTCTTCGCTCGGGTGATGCACGTGCGCTCGCCCGCACCATCTCGACCGTCGAGAACCACGCGCCTGGGTGGATCGAGCTTCTCAAAGAGCTGTTCCCTCACACAGGCAAGGCGCTAACTATCGGAATCACCGGATCGCCAGGCGCGGGCAAGAGCACGCTGGTTGATCAGCTGGCGAAGCTGTATCGAAAGACGGAAAAGCCCCACTCAAGCCGCACAGAACGCGGCTTGAATGGGCCACCCGACAACAACTATACCGTCGGCATCATTGCGGTCGATCCCACAAGCCCCTATACCGGAGGCGCGATTCTTGGCGACCGCATTCGCATGCAGGACCACTTCTCCGACCCGGGAATTTACATTCGCAGTATGGCTACGCGGGGCTCGCTCGGCGGTCTGGCCAGCGCCACTGCCGATGTAGCCTCGGTTCTCGACGCTGCCGGACGCGACATCGTGATGATTGAAACTGTCGGCGTGGGCCAGGACGAGATTGAGATCGTGCGCGTAGCCGACATCACCATTGTGATTCTGGTCCCTGGCATGGGAGACGACGTGCAGACCATCAAAGCCGGCATCATGGAAATCGCCGATATTTTTGTGATCAACAAAAGCGACCACGAAGGCGCCGAGCGCGTGGAACGCGAGATTCGTGCACTGCAATCGTTAGCTGTGCGTGGGGACAACTGGACGCCGCCCATCGTGAAGACGGTCGCGACGGAGGGCCAGGGTATTCCAGAACTCGCCGAGACGATCGCGAGTTATGAATCTTATCAGCGTAAGCAGAACTTGCTGCAGCAGCGCCGCAGCCGCAATTGGGAAGTGCGCCTGCTGGAAATGTTGCGTGACACGCTGCTGGAAAGAGCGCGAAAGCTGATCCCGGAGAGTGAGCTTACGCGCTACGCCAGCGAAATTGCGGAGCACAAGCGCGATCCGTACTCTGTGATTGAAGAAATCGCTGGCAGCTGAAGTGGGCATGTGGCGCGGGCGCCCCTTCGGCAAGCCCAGGGCAGGCTCTCGCCTGCGAAAGGCCGCCTGGAGAAACGTGGAAGAGCGGCGCTTCAGCGCCGCGTTCAATATTTATTGCGCATTACGCGGCCCTGAAGGGCCGCTCTTCCACTGCAGCGCACGCGACATGCTGGCTAGCATGAGAGATTCCACGAATCCGTGTGGAATAATGGGTGCTCAAAGCTCATTGATCGGTTTTCATGCCCTATTCTCTTGACCATCTCGGAATCGCGGTAAAGTCGCTGGCAGCGGCCAAGTCGATTTACGAAAAACTAGGCCTGTCTGTTTCTGAGGAAGAAACTGTTCCTGCGGAAAAAGTGCGGCTGGTCATGGTCCCCGTAGGAGACACGCGCCTGGAACTGCTCGAACCGCTTACGAGCGACTCCGCAATCGCGAAATTCATCGAGAAGCGCGGAGAAGGCCTGCACCACGTCTGCATGCGCGTCCCTGATCTCGCTGCTGCGGTCGAAAAACTCAAATCTGAAAACGTCCGGCTGGTTTCCGAGGAAATCAAAATTGGTGCTGGCGGCCACCGCTACGTTTTCGTCCATCCGTCGAGCGCCGGCGGCGTGCTGCTGGAACTGGTCGACTCCGCGCATTGAGCATGCTTATCCTCGCCGCAGACACTTCGGGAAAGCACGGCAGCATCGCGCTGGTGCGGTGTGAGACTGACGCGCTGCAGATCCTGGAACTGGTACCGCTTGAGGGTGGAACCTTTTCCGCGCAGCTGGTTCAGCAGCTTGCGGAACTTCTTTCGAGGCATAACCTGAGCAAAAGTGATATCGATGCATTCGCCGTCGCATCCGGCCCTGGTTCGTTCACGGGATTGCGGGTTGGGCTTGCGGCCATCAAAGCCCTCGCCGAAGTTCTGGAAAAACCAATTGCGGCAGTTTCGCTGCTGGAGGTCATCGCGTTCGATTTACATCCCGCGAGCGGTGGGAAAGGTGTTCTGGTCGCGCTTGATGCTGGGCGAAGCGAAGCTTACATCGGCGAGTACGAATTCGTCGCTGAACTCCCCATTTGTATTTCGGAATCGCTGCTCACGTTCGATGAACTCGCAGAGCGCGCCAGTCAGTCACCGGTCTACACGCCGGACGAAGACGTGATTACTGCACTTGCATCACGCGGCGCCGGTGCACAAGTTTTTCCAGTGCTACGGCCCGACGCGGTGTCGGTTGCACGGCTGGGGCATCCGAAAATTCTTGCCGGCCAAACCGTATCGCCTGAACAGCTCGATGCCAGTTACATTCGCCGTGCCGATGCCGAGATCAAGAAACCGGTACGCACTCCCGCATGAAGGCTTGCGAATAATTCAAGAAACAGAACCGGGACGAGTGTCAGGCGCTTACAGGCAATGCGAGTCGCTGACACAAGTCGAACGGGAAATTGGTGAATTTCGGGCAATTGATGCGAAATGAGCGCGGCCATGTCACGACAGAAATCTGAAGCCGAACCGGACGCGGCGCCCAGCATCGTAGTTCGCGGCGCGGTGGTTTCCGATATTGCTGGAATGATCGCGCTCGAGCAGGCAACTGAATCGGCCGCCCACTGGCCCGAGTCTGCTTATCGCGAGATATTTACTGACGATGTTCCGGCGCGAATTGCCTTTGTGGTCGAGGAGCGGGACCAAACTGGCTGGAACTTGCGAGGGTTCATCGTCGGCCGGTTCGCGGATGTTGAATGCGAACTCGAGAATATTGTTGTCGATCGGAGATTTCGGGGACACGGTTACGGATTGCGGCTGGTCGAGTCGCTTATCGCAGCAGGCGCCAGGAATGCCACTCGAATTTTCCTGGAGGTGCGCGAGTCTAACTCTGCGGCCCGAGGTCTGTATGCAAAATGCGGATTCGAGGTCACTGGCCACCGCCCTGCGTACTACAGGGATCCAGTCGAAGATGCCGCCCTGTACGCTCTTCAGCTATGAATTGCCCTAGCTATGAACTGCCCTAGCTGTGAACTGCCCTGATTCAGGTGCAAAAACAGCTCGCAAATTGTGTGACTTACGGATTAACGGAGTGTGAAAATTCGTCGTTGAACCAGTTCTGGTCCTGTGCTAGTTTCTAAATCGACATCTGAATATCAGGAGGTCTGTAGGATGCTTGCCTCTAGAGACCATCTCCTGGCCACGCATGACGCAATTCCGCAAGCTGGCCACGGAGCATACGCAGTACGAACAGCGGCTTTCCTCTCTAACCCACAAGCGTTACCTCACCGACGACGAGAAACTCGAAGAAGTCAGACTTAAGAAATTGAAACTGCGGCTCAAAGACCAAATGGAATCGATCGAGCGGCAGTATCGGGAACACGTTCAGCGCGGCCAAGTAGCCTAAGAGAATTTGTCCAATTGTCCTGCCGTCTCTAGCGGCACAGGATAAATGTACCCAATTCGTATCCGAAGCTCATCCCTGAAATATGTGCAGTTTGCATGCACGGTCTTCCTTCGTGCGCCTTATTATTGTCCTTCGTGATTATTGTCCTTCGTGGTTTGATGGTTTATTCACCACAAAAGGGCACGAAGTTACACGAAGAAATTCGATGCCAACTCTTTATTCTAGAGCCATGTGCGGTGAGAACCTCTGACCTTCCCGTCTGTGCAATATAATTTCTTATCTCATGGTTCGAGACGGCTACTACTATGGCTTAGTGATGCTGGCCTCAGCTTTTCTGGTGGGATGGCTCACCAGACCAGCGTGGGCTGCGATCCCGGTGCTTCTGGCGGCGTTTTTCTTGTGGTTCTTCCGCGATCCGCAGCGCATGATTCCTACGGACCCGGGCGCGGTGGTTTCTCCCGCCGATGGCAAAGTCACTGACGTTTCGACCATCAAGATCGATGGCAAGCCTTTCCAGCGCATCAGCATCTTTCTGAATGTGTTCGATGTGCACGTGAACCGCTCGCCAGTCGCCGGCGTCATTCGCGGAGTGCATTATCAAAAGGGAAAGTTTTTGAACGCCATGAATCCAGCCTCCGCCGAGAGCAATGAGCAGAACACAGTCTCGGTCGACGCAGAAGGACATTGCATCATTTTTAAACAGATTGCCGGCTTGTTGGCCAGGCGCATCGTGTTCATTAAGAAAATTGGTGATACAGTGCAACGCGGCGAGCGGGTAGGATTGATTAAATTTGGCTCCCGTACCGACGTGCTGCTTGAGCCTTCGGCCAGGATCGAAGTTAAAGTCGGGGACCGGGTAAAGGGCGGTTCGAGTATTCTCGCGTTTCTTACTGCGAAACCTGAGGAATTGGCGGGAACCGCTGCCGGACGTGCTGGCGAAGGATCGCGCTGATGGACAATGAAGCTGGCATGAACTTGCAAAGACGCCAAGATGATCGCTCAGCTCGCCGCCTGCGCAAGGGAATGTACATCTTGCCCTCGATCTTCACCGCGGCAAATGTATTGCTCGGATACTACGCGATCCTGCAGGTGGTGCACGGCGCCATTCAGTATGCCGTGGCCAATGCCACTCAGAGTCCGGTGCAGCAAGCCTGGCATTTTGACAACGCAGCAAAGGCCATTGGGTTTGCGGTCCTGTTTGACGGCCTGGACGGCCGCATCGCCCGCATGACCAACACCACCAGCGACTTCGGGCGTGAACTGGATTCCCTTGCCGACGTCATCACCTTCGGCATTGCACCTGCTTTGCTTGCCTGGGCGTGGGGCTTCCAGCAGATCTCAACCGAGATTTCGAGTCCAGACATGGCCACGCTGCTTCCGCGGCTGGGCGCAGTTGCCAGTTTTCTTTTCCTGATTGCGGGCGCAAGCCGTCTGGCGCGTTTCAATATCAGCAGCAATCCGCAGCCATCCAACCCTGGACGTCCCGGCCGAAAGTATTTCGTCGGTATGCCGATCCCCGCCGGAGCAGGCGTGATCGCGGCAGCAGTGCATTTTCAGCATGGGGAGCCTTTGCCGTGGTGGGGTACGTCTTTAACCTGGCTGGTGGTGATCGTGCTGACGGCTTATCTGATGGTCAGTACGTGGAGGTTTTACAGCTTCAAGGACATTAATTTCCGGGCCCGCCAGCCCTTTAGATTGGTAGTGATTTTTGGCTTGCTGCTCTCCGGCATTCTGCTGTTTTCGGGGCCTGTGCTTTTATTTATTGCGATGACTTACATGTTTTCCGGAATCTTCTGGCGCTTGCACTGGATCTTCCGCCGCCGCAGGAATCCGCCGCCGCCCACTTACACGGAGGCATCGCAGGTTTCGTGAATTCAGATTTCAAATCCGCCGGCATTGTGCATGCTGAACCTGCGCGAGGATTTTTTCGCGTCGCGGTGGTTGGAGCAGGAGCGCTCAGGGGCAAAGAGGTCGTCGAAGTCCTGGAGCAGCGTAACTTTCCCTCGGTGGATGTGAAATTGCTGGATGATGACGAGTCGCTCGGACAGCTGGAAGCCGTCAAGGATGAGATCACTTTCATTCAGAGTGTTCGCGCCGAGCAGTTCGACCAGGTAGATTTCACGTTCTTCGCTTCCGACGCGGAGTGCACTCACAGGAATTGGAAGCAAGTGCGGCAATCGGGCAGTGCGATCGTCGATCTTTCGTATGCGCTGGAAGACGAGCCGGGTGCGACGCTCCGAGCGCCCTGGGTCGAGCGCCAGCTCGGCAAGCTGGTCACTCCCGAATTACAGCCCGGGCCGGCCGTGGTTGCGCATCCCGCCGCCATGGCGCTGGCTCTTATGCTCACGCGCTTGCAAGCCGCCGCTCCTGTGAAACGTGCCGTAGCAATCGTGTTTGAGCCGGTCTCTGAGCATGGACAAAAGGGAATGGACGAACTGCACGAGCAGACTGTCAATCTACTCTCGTTCCAGCCGCTTCCCAAGAAACTTTTTGATACGCAGGTTGCGTTCAATATGGTGTCGAAGTACGGTGAACAGTCTGGGGCGAGCTTGGCTTCCCTGCAGCAGCGGATATTGAAGCACTATCAAAGGATCGTACACGGCCAGGTGCCGTCCCCGTCACTGGTGGTGGTGCAGGCGCCGGTTTTTCACGGGTACGCTTTTTCGGTGAATGTGCAGTTCGAAGGACGAGCTGACCTCGAGCACATCTCAGCGTCGCTTGGCGGCGAGCATATTGTGCTCGTCCACGCACCCGATGAAGCCCCTAACAATGTAAATACCGCGGGACAGGCCGACATTCTGCTTTCAGCGGCTGCAGACGCTTCTGATGAAAACACCATCTGGATTTGGGCAGCGTGCGACAATCTGCGAGTTGCGGCTGTGACCGCGGTCGAATGCGCTGAGGAGATGGCTGCAGCCAGGCCTCGAGGGCAAATCCAGTGAGGGGTTGGAGAGTTCTGATTGCTGGTCTTTGCCTGTTCAACGCTGCGTGCGGGTACCACACGGCCGGGCGAGCGAATCTGCTGCCTTCAAATTTGCGCACCATCGCGGTCCCGGCGTTCGTGAATCAGACGCAGACCTACAAGATCGAGCAGGCGCTTACCGCCGCGGTGGTGCAGGAATTTACCACACGCACGAAATATCGAATCACTGCCAACCCGGGTTCAGCGGATGCTGTACTGCATGGGACGGTGCTATCCACATTTACGACTCCGCTGACCTATGACACGCAAACCGGACGCGCGGCCACGGTCCTGGTGATTGTGAGTATGAGCGTGTCGTTGAATGACCGCGATGGCCGTACCCTGTATCAGAATCCTTCATACGTGTTTCGCGAGCAGTATCAAATTTCGCAGGAGCTAAGCAGTTTTTTTGAGGAAGACTCTCCCGCCTTTGTGCGCCTTTCGCACGAGTTCGCGCGCAGTTTGGTTTCCAATGTACTGGAGGCCTTCTGATGCGCGCCTTCGCGCAAACTGAACGCTTCGTTTCAGAAGTGGAAGCCCGGAAATTGCGGCCGGTATACGTCTTCGTTGGCGATGAGGCGTTTTTTCGGAAGAAATGCCGCGAGGCCATTCTGCAGTATCTGGTGCCTTCGGACCTGCGTGAATTCAGCCTTTTTGAATTCGACCTGGCGGAAACCGATTTGGCTGAGGTCTTGGACCGGGCGCGCACCCCATCGTTAATGGCCCCGTTTCAGGTTTTCTTTGTTCGCGGGGTGAAGAACCTGTTTGGGCGCGGCTCGAATGAAGAGAAGCTCAAAGCCATTGAGCAATATGCGAAGGACCCGAATCCCGACGCAGTGCTGATTTTTGTCGCCGACCACATCAGCATTCCTGCCGATGCTCGCCGCATGGAACTTACCGACAAGGAGCGGTACGAGCGGATTCGCGAAACCATGGGACGGTATTGCGCGATCGTGGAACTGGGGCGGGTGGAGGAAGGCGACGCGGTGCGCTGGATCCAGGAATACTGCGTCACTCGTGACGTGAAAATCGATGTCGATGCCGGGCGTGAGCTGGTGGATTCGCTTGGCGGCGACATGATGATGATTTCGAATGAGCTGGAAAAACTGATTCTATATGTGGGCGAGAAAAAACGCGTCACCCTGGGCGACGTGGAAACCATGGTGCTGGCGGCCAAGCAGCGTTCCCTTTATGACTTAACCGACGCAATTTCAAGTCGCGAACGCTCCCGCGCACTGGAGATGCTGGATGCTATTCTCTCGACCGGTGACGGAGACGACGCCGCGATCGGGCATCTGTACATGCTGGCGAAAACGTTTCGCCAGATGCTCGTCATCCTGGAGCGCAACGTACGCGATCAGAGAACGTTGTGGGCAGCTTTGTGGCAGGGGTTCCGGGTGCCTCCGTTTGCTGCAGAGGACATCATTCGCCAGGCGAGGCGCTATAAATCGAAGCGCGAACTCACGCGCGCAATTCGTCTGGTAGCCAGGGCTGACCTGGCGCTGCGCTCGAATCCTCCCAGTAAGCGGCTGGTCCTCGAAAAACTGGTCATGGAATTGACCGCCGAACCAAGACCTGAGCCAGAGTGGATGCAGGAACAGTTGGGCGTGTAACCCTTTCCGGGAAGGGCCGAGGACTACTGTTCGCGGAGAGTCCCAATACCCTTCGAACGCGTCGAACGGGTGCACTAAGCGGCTCCGGTTGAAAACTCCTGAATTACACCGTATCGTACCAATGATGTACATACCGCTTGGCTTCGGGGGCGGAGCCAAAGCTCGGGTCAGGTCACAGGAGATCGGCGATGGAAAATAAGCCGGCGGCACAAAACATACAAGACACATTCTTGAACACGGCGCGCAAGGAGCGGAGCAGCATCACCATTTATCTGATGAGCGGGGTGAAGCTGACGGGGCGAATCCGTTCTTTCGATAAGTATTCGGTTGTGTTGGAGACGAACAACCAGGACCAGCTCATTTTCAAGCACGCAATCTCGACGGTTGCGGTGGGAAAAAGCCCGCATGGATTTTCTGACAAGCCGAGAGTAGTCACAACTTCGGCTGTTTCGGAAACCGCGGACGTTACACCGGCGTCTGGAACCGAGGGCTGAGGTTCGCGCCAATTGCGTAGTCGTGAATCCAGGTTGTCCCATGCTGCAGAACCAGCGGCCGGAATGCGCAAAGAGCGCGCGTTTCTGGTCGGCTTGGATTATCGCCGGCGCTCACGAACGTCCCGCAAGACTCTGACCCCAGCGGCCCAGGCTGCGCGCGACGTTACCGTCAACCAACGCACACCCTCAGAACCACAGTTCAGCGCAGAAGAATCTCTCAGCGAGCTGCGAGATCTCGCGGTCAGCGCCGGGGCAGAAATTGTGGGCGAAATTCTGCAACACCGTGATCGCCCGGATCCTGCGACGCTGATTGGACGGGGAAAGCTCGAAGAAATCGCTGGCGCAGCTGCATCAGCGAATGCAGACTTGCTCCTTTTTGATCACGACCTGACCGCCTCGCAGCAGCGCAACGTCGAAAAAGTGGTGCATGCGCGGGTGATTGACCGCACCCAGCTGATTCTCGACATTTTCGCCACGCACGCTCGCACTCGCGAAGGCCAACTGCAAGTGGAACTGGCGCAGCTGGAATACATTTTGCCTCGACTGGCGGGACGTGGCGCGGAAATGTCACAACTGGGAGGCGGGATTGGCACCAGAGGTCCCGGTGAAACCCAGCTTGAAACCGATCGCCGCAAAATTCATCGCCGGATTCGTCATCTGCAACAGCAGATTGAAAACGTCAGGCGAATTCGCGCCCAGCAGCGACAGCGACGCGAGTCGGTTCCGGTGGCCACGGTCGCCTTGGTCGGTTACACCAATGCCGGCAAGTCAACGTTATTCAATGCGCTCACGAATGCGGCCGTGCTGGAATCACCGCGCATGTTTGCAACTCTCGATCCCACGTTGCGGTCGGTCACATTGCCGTCCAAGCGAAAAGCTCTGGTGTCTGACACGGTAGGCTTTATCCGCAACCTGCCGCATACCCTGGTTTCCTCTTTTCGCGCCACGCTCGAGGAGGTACAGAGAGCAGCTTTGGTGCTGCACGTTTCGGACGCGAGCAGTCCGCTCTCGGCAGAGCAGGATGCGCAAGTAGACGCCGTGCTGAAAGAACTTGGGGCGGCCGACAAACCGAAGTTGCTGATCAAGAACAAAATCGACCTGCTCCCGCCAAAACAGCGTGACAGCCTGCGCGACGATGTGCGAACTGTCCATGTCTCTGCCGTGAAGGCAGTTGGCCTAGGTACGCTGCTCGATCGCATTGACCAGGCCCTGTCCGAAGATGCCACCAGCCGGGTGCGCCTGCGGATTCCGCAGAAGGAGGGCAAAGCCCTGGCCATGCTGGAAGCGAGGTCACGGATCTATTCGCGGGCCTACAAGGACGGCTTAGTGGAACTCGAGGCGGAAGTGCCGGAATCGGTCACCAGGCATGTGAAAGCCTGGGTGGTCGGATAGCGTCAGTTCGGCACTAACGGCGCGCGGCTGAGTTGGGGGAAAATTTAAATGGGCCGACGACCAAGAAGCGGTGACATTCCTTGGCTGCCGGCCCATTCGATCCTGAAGTGGATCGGAGGTGATACATCTATGCTAGACCCCTTGGGGCGGATGTCAAGCGCGAATTCAGAACACAATTTTGGGAAAATAGCGGCAACTTAGGAAACCACCCCGCCTCAAGAAGCATTTGGCCCTATCCAGGTCACCTAAGTAATACATTCTTTACCCGCTATCCATGTACCGCGAACATGTGCGACTCTGGGTTCATCCCAGGAAAGGGATTGCCCAGGACACCAAAATGGAACCGCATAGCCTAGTTATTCCGATACAAATTTCGCCACTGCCCCAAATACAATCGCATGTAGATGAACCGGAAATTTGGGATCCGCCGTTCGAACGCTGGATACAGCTCGCAGACGCTCTGCTGACCGCATCTCGCGCCTGCAACTCGGGCTATGAAACGCGTAAGAACTCTCGAGTTTAACGCGCAATTTCTGAGCCTACACTGCCCTCTCCACGGGCCGCCAGAAGGCGAAACAGCCGACGTAATCCTTTCGTGCGTGCTGTTACAGAACTATTACACCCACTGTTCAAGGCGGCTGTTACCTTTGAAATTGAAGCTAGTCCTTGAGGCCAAACCATGCCACTCCAGATCGAAGCCCTTGAGCGTACCCGGCACGACGACCAGATCAACTGGATAACAGCTGGTTTTATGTTTGCGTTGCACGTCGGCGCGATTGCTGCTTTGTTCTTTTTGACGTGGAAGGGATTGCTGGTTGCAGCGGTGCTGTGGTGGGTGTCGGGCGGCATGGGCATCGGAATGGGCTATCACCGGCTGCTTACCCATCGCGGCTACAAGACCCCAAAATGGGTGGAATATGTCCTCACAACTTGTGGAACGATGGCGCTGGAGGGCGGGCCGATTTTCTGGGTGGCGACGCACCGCATTCATCACCAGCATTCGGATAAAGAGGGCGACCCGCACACGCCTCTCGACGGCAAATGGTGGGCGCATATGGGCTGGATCCTGATGGGCAAGAGCCTGCATCAGGACACGCAAACCCTTGCTCGCTACGTTCCTGACCTGGCTAAATCGAAGTTTCATTTGTGGATCACCAAGTACCATTACGTTCCGGCGGTCGCGGTCATGGTTGCACTCTATGCGATTGGCGGCTTGCCGATGCTGCTGGTTGCGGGCTTTTTGCGCACCGTTGTCGGCCTGCACTGCACCTGGTTAGTGAACTCGGCGACTCACACCTGGGGATCGCGCAGATTTGTCACGCGCGACCATTCAACCAACAACTTCTGGGTCGCGATACTGAGCTTCGGCGAGGGCTGGCATAACAACCATCATGCGCATCCGGTTTCAGCGCGCCACGGCCTGAAGTGGTACGAGATCGACCTGAACTGGTACGGAATCTGGGCTTTAAAAAAGCTCCACCTGGCCAGGCATGTATATCGCGTGAAGTTGTCAGAGTTGCCAGAGGACGAGGTTGAGAAAGTGGTTTCAGCCAAGCCTGAACTGGTTTCTGTCTAGCACCCCAGCAAAGCTTTCCATCAGACTCACGCCGACCTGGCAAACGCACTGAGGGGTCACCCAGCCGCGCTCCGGGCGCCTTCGTGTGCTGTCTGGGCTAGGAAGTATTCACTACTCACCGCTTTGGCCGTCCCGCGCTAAAATCCTTCTATGCGCGTTCCTCGGCGCGGCAAGATCGCCTTCTTTGTTTCGCTGGGCGTCCTACTGGCGGCAGCTTCCGTCGCGGTAGGCTTTGGCTGGACTATCTCCCACTGGCAGGAAGAAGTTAAGGTCCTGCTGGGAATTATATTTTTCGGCGCAGTAGTCGCCGGACTGGTTCTGAACACCAGCTTCCTGGTCCGCGAAATCCGCAGGAATGAGCAGCACGACAGCTTCATAAATGCGGTCACGCATGAGCTCAAGACGCCGATCGCGTCCATCCGCCTCTATTTGCAAACTCTGCAGCGCCGGGAGGTCGAGGAACCACAACGGCGCGATTTCTATCGACTGATGCTCGAAGATACCGACCGCTTGATGAACACAGTCGATCAGGTGCTCAAGGCTGGAAAGGCAAGTGCGCGCAAAGCCGAGCAGGTCGATCTCGATTTTGCCGCGTTGGTTGAGGAATGCGTCGAGAGAGCCCGCACGAGTTACCATCTGCAGCCTGGGGCGCTTCGCTATCAATCCGCGGTAAACGGCACTGGGTCGGGAGTCAGAGGCGATCCCGAAGAGCTTCGCACTGCGGTCTCCAACATTTTGGACAACGCCATCAAGTACTCGCAGAACAAGGTTGACGTTTCTGTTCAGCTCAGCGTCGAAGAAGAAAAACGTCTGGTGCTGCGGGTACAGGACCGGGGCGTCGGAATTCCGCCCCGCGAGCTCAAAAGCATTTTCAAGCGCTTCTATCGGGTTCGTGGACGCGCGCTCGCGCAAGTACGCGGCACCGGCCTCGGACTCTTTCTCGTCCGCACTATCGCCAAGCGTCACGGTGGCAAAGTTTCTGCCGAAAGTTTCGGCGAAGGCAGCGGCGCAACTTTCATTTTCGAGTTGCCGCGGAGGGCCTCATGAGTCGAGTCCTGATCGTGGAGGACGAGGCGCATATTGCTGACGGCCTGCAATTCAACTTGCGGGCCGAGGGCCATTCCGCCGAAGTTGCAACCGATGGGGAGACCGCACTGGACTTGCTTTTGAATAAGGGTGACCAGTTCGATGCGATGGTGCTCGATGTAATGCTTCCTGGGAAGAATGGCTTCGCAGTCGCAGCCGATTTGCGGCAGGCCAGGAACTTTATTCCGATTCTCATGCTGACCGCGCGCGGCCGGCCGGAAGACGTGCTCAATGGTTTCGCCTCTGGTGCGGATGACTATCTTCAGAAGCCATTCGAGCTTCCCATTCTTCTGGCGCGCCTGCAAGGCTTACTGCGACGGCGGGATTGGGCACGGCAATCATCCGGTTCGCACAAGGTGGAAGCAATTCCAACTGCGGCGGCCGAAGATCGCTCTGGAGAGGAATTCGGAGAGTTCTCGTTTGATGGACGGACTATTGATTTCGGAAACCTGGAAGTCCGGGTGAATGGGAACACCACCCGTCTCACGGTCATGGAGTCCGAGCTGCTGCGCCACCTGGTGCGAAACCGAGGACGCGTGGTTTCGCGCAAATCAATTCTCGAAGAAGTCTGGGGGCTGCGCGAAGACACCGATACACGGGCAATTGACAACTTCATCGTGCGCTTGCGGCGGTATCTTGAAGATGATCCATCCCGCCCGACACATTTGCTTACCGTACGCGGCGTGGGATATCGGTTTGAAGCGGAGGGGGAGTGAGCGCTGATGTCTCACAACAAATTGGTGATCCAGTTTCAGCGATAGGGCTTGAGCTTAACAATAGTCTGATCCGCGTTCCTCCGAATTGTGGGATCTTTAGTTTTGTCGCGCCTCTGTGTCACCCAGCGTATGGCGGAATCTGCCGTGAGGTGCATTTCCGTTGGCTGGGCTCCCTCGATCCTCCAGTCGGAAGACACGCTTCCATTTTTCCCGGTTGCATCGGCGCGGGTGACGGTGTATCCCATGGTCGAATACCTCACCATCGGAACAACAGGGGTCAGCATGAAACGCAGTGCGCCAGTGTCAATATGGCCTATATCGTCGTAGCCCAAGACAAAATAGTCTTTTCTAGTCATGTCCTGACTTACGCCGTAGTGCCTGCCGATCACCACGACGAACGTTGGTAGAGACGGTTTGGTGTGCTTGGTAAAGAGCGCGTCAGCCTGCGTCCAACCTTCAGGTGTAAGCCGCAAGCCTTCGACGTCCAGATTCACGAACTGCTGCACGACGTCTTTTGGGGACGCAACCTGCGATTCCATGCATCCCAGAAAAAGCAGGAGAGTGATCGCGATTCTCAGCACCGCAGAGATTCTCATATTGGTTACCTCACGGTCAATTTGGCACAAAGGGAATGTAATGGTTTGTGTCCAGGCCTGCCCACGGGAACGAAATACATCGGCAGACTCGCGGGCGGATTCTTCGTCTTCTTCGTAGGTGTAAACAAGTATTCCGTAGTTTGTTACGAAAACGGAACAAAATCGTCGAAGGGCTAGAGGGCAGACCTACTGGCGCGAGGCCGATGAACCCGCGGCCAAATCCCGCAGCACGCTCAGGAAAGAGGCCGTAGTCTCCTCGCCCGAAAGAGCATCGAGGGGAATAGTCGCTGAGAGATGGGGCGAATCGGGGCGGAAGCGGACGGTGAGCAGATTGTGTCCCCGCGAGGTCATCAGCGTATTCACCAAAGGAGTGAGTTCGTGCGTCCACTCGGTTCGAGTCGTAAGCACGACTGGGCCTGGGCGGGAAAGTATCCAGTTGCGAGTTGGATTTGAAATTTCCTTGGGTTTCTGGGTAAGCCAGCGGTGGCGCGAGATTTCGAGATGGAAATTCGGCGAATCGTCCAAATCAGCTTCAAAAGTTACTGTCTCGCGCTGGCGGCGCCACAAGCAGACCAGCCATTGCACCAGCAAAGGACGAGGCAGAAGCTTTATCGTGACCCGGGCATTCTCAAACCAGTGCGCGGCGAAGTGTAGCTGGGCTTGGAGGCAGTTCCGGCTGGACCATTTGGTCTCGACGACTCGCGCGCGCGTAGCACAGGCGGCTTCCACCCACCTCAATACCAGAGCACCCTTGCGCCGGTTATATCGGGAGAAGAGGAAGAACCAGAGAACATCGACAACGGTCGCGCAGAGCGCCGCTATTGCGATCAGACGCACCACAGAGCCTCAGATGCGAATGGTACGACTTAGGGTGCAAACGAGCAAGAATTTCGTTGCATATTTTTAGCGGTTTTTTAGCGGTGGACGCAAAAATTGTAAGTCTTTGATTACAGGAAGCTTTCCTCTGGTATTTTCTTAGCTAGTGACCGTGCGATTCGCAATCCGCGCTTACCGGCCAGAAGATTTCCGCAGGCTGTGGGAAATCGACCAAGCCTGTTTTCCTCCCGGGATTTCGTACACGCAATTGGAACTGAAAACCTATATCCGCCACCCGTCGTCATTTACGCTGGTGGCCGAGCAAATCGGAAGCGATCAGAAGGCCGTTCAAGGCGAGGGGGAGAGTCTTCTAACATCTGAAGTCCTCGGTTTCCTGGTCGCTGACACTGCGGTTCGCGGTCGGGGCCATATCATCACGATTAACGTCCGGGAAAGCGGCCGCCGGTCTGGGATTGGATCGGCGTTGCTCAATTCGGCGGAGGAGCAATTCCGCGCGGCCCATTGCGCCGCGGTCCGCCTGGAAACGGCGGTGGACAATGTTGCCGCGCTCTCGTTCTACAAACGCCATGGCTACACCGTGATTAAGAGCATTCCACGCTATTACTCGAACGGAGTGGATGCACTGCTGCTCGAAAAGGATTTGCATTCACCGCTCCCATCCAGATAACTTGCTTCACGTGAGAGTTGCCATTCAGGGAGAGCTCGGGTCGTTCAGCCACGAAGCTGCGCGCCGGATGGTGCCCGGTTGCAGCGTGGTGCCTTGCGCAAGATCGATCGAGGTATTTGACCGATTGGAGTCCGGCAACGTTCCGATTGCGGTTATTCCCATCGAGAACACGTTAGCGGGAACTGTGACCGAACATGCCGACCTGCTTTTGGCAAGATCGGTTTTCGTACAGCGGGAATTCCATCTGCGGATTGTGCACAACCTGATCGCGGCTCGTGGAGTAACGAAAGCAAATATCCGCAAAGCACTTTCTCATCCCGTGGCTCTTGATCAGTGCCGCGAGTTTTTCGCGAAGAATCCACGTATTCAGGCCATGCCTTTTTACGACACGGCAGGAAGCGTGAAGCACGTGATCGAGAGTGGGCTGCGAGATGCCGCCGGGATCGCCAGCCGGCATGCGGCGACGGTCTACAAAGGGCGAATTCTGGCAGCCGGCATCGAAGACGATAAGCGGAATTTCACAAGATTTTTTTTGTTGCGGGGAAAGCAACGGATCCTCCCTGGCGCTAATAAAACGTCCATTGTCTTCGCGGTGAAGAATATTCCCGGATCTCTGTATCAGGCCCTTCGTGTCTTCGCCGATCGCGATATCAGCCTCAGCAAAATTGAATCGCGTCCTATGCGGGGCCGGCCCTGGGAGTACGTCTTCTACACGGATTTCCTTCGCGGGGATGACAAGGTTGCACGGGGAGCGCTACTGCAACTGCGGGTGGTGACCGATATGGTGAAGGTACTGGGAATTTATCCGGCAGCCTAGGAGAGCGCATTGAAGGGTGCTGAACTGGCACCGGTCGTACGACAACATTCGTTTTTCACGTGACTTGGGGTCGCAATTTAGAATCCAAGTGTTTTGGGAATGAGCTGATTCGCTTCGGGGTTGAATCTTCGCAAAAGTGTGGTGCATCAAACTTGAGTACCATACACTCAAGTTAGTACTCATAAATGTGGCGCAGACGTAAACTGCGCAAAGAGATAGAGATAATCGAGAAAAAGATGCCGTCAGAAAATCGCTCACTTCCAGTATTACCGGTCCGGGACACGGTTCTGTTTCCGCACGCCGTGTTGCCGTTGACCGTTGGTCGCGAAAGCTCAGTCCAACTGATCAACTCGCTTGGCGAGGACAAGACCATCATTGTGGTGGCGCAGCGTGAAGCACGCGTGGATACGCCCCAACCCACAGATTTGTATGCAGTTGGCACGCTCGCGGTGGTGCACAAAGTGGTAAAAATGCCGAACCAGAGCCTGTTTGTTTTTGCTGAAGGCCTGGAACGGGTGCGCATGGCGGAATTTACGCAGCTTGCGCCCTACATGATGGCGCGGGTAGAAACCGTTCCGGAGGCGATCCCTCCCAAGACCTCTGAGGTGGAAGCGCTACAGCGAAACGTACTCACATTGTTCCAGCAGATTGTTGCCGGCTCGCCAACCTTGTCGGACGAACTTTCGACGGTGGCGATGAATATTGAGGAACCGGGACGGCTGGTGGACTTCATCGCGTCTTCGTTGCCATCGCTTTCGACGGCCGATAAGCAAGACACGCTCGAGACTTCCGACGTGCGAATACGACTGGAGAAGGTCAACCAGCATCTGGCGAAGGAGCTCGAGGTCCAGCAGTTACGCAATAAGATCCAGTCCGAAGTCCAGGACCGGGTGCAGCAGAGCCAGCGCGAGTATTACCTGCGCGAGCAGATGAAAGCCATTCAGAAGGAGCTGGGCGAGCAGGACGAAGGCCAGCGCGACACAGAAGAGCTGCGTCAGAAGATTGAAAACGCGGGCATGCCGGAAGAGGTAAAGAAAGAGGCGCTGAAAGAACTTGGCCGCCTGGCGCGCATGTCACCGATGGCGGCCGATTACGGGGTGACCCGCAACTACATCGAGTGGCTGGCCGTGCTACCGTGGGCAAAAACATCCGGCGGCGAAGTGGATATTCTTAAGGCGAAAGAAATTCTCGACACCGACCACTACGATTTGCAGAAGGTCAAAGACCGCATTCTGGATTACCTGTCGGTGCGCCGGCTGAAGCCGACCATGAAAGGTCCTATTTTGTGCTTCGTTGGACCTCCGGGAGTGGGCAAGACTTCGCTTGGCCGTTCCATTGCGCGCGCTCTCGGCCGCAAGTTCGTGCGCATCTCGTTGGGCGGCGTGCACGACGAGGCGGAAATCCGAGGGCATCGCCGGACTTACATCGGCGCCTTGCCGGGGCAGATAATCCAAGGCATTCGCCGCGCGGAGACTAAGGACCCAGTCTTCATGCTCGACGAAATTGATAAAGTCGGGCGTGATTTCCGTGGCGACCCCGGCTCAGCGTTGCTCGAAGCGCTGGATCCCGAGCAGAACTCGACTTTCCGCGACAACTATCTCGACGTACCCTTTGATCTTTCGAAGGTGCTGTTCATCACCACGGCGAACATGCTCGATCCGATTGCGGAGCCGCTGCGCGATCGCATGGAGATAATTGAACTGCAGGGCTACACGGAAGAGGAGAAGGTCCACATTGCATTTCAATATCTGGTTCCGCGGCAGATTGAGGAGAACGGAATTACCGCGGACCAGATCGAGTTCCCGCAGGAGGCGATGAGCTATCTAATCCGCCACTATACGCGCGAAGCGGGTGTGCGCAACCTGGAACGCACCATCGGAACAATTTGCCGCAAGCAGGCACGCAGATTGGCGGAAGGCAAGACGGAAAAACTGGTGGTAACGCCGGAGATCATTCAAGATTTCCTGGGTGGAATCAAGGTCCGCAGCGAGGGTGAGATTGCCGAGCGCACGAAGCGCTCTGGAGTGGTGGTCGGCTTAGCCTGGACTCCTTCCGGCGGTGATGTTTTGTTCGTTGAAGCCAACGTCATGAAAGGCAAAGGCGGATTCACCATGACCGGGCAGATTGGCCAGGTCATGCAGGAGTCTATGCAGGCGGCGCTCACCTGGGTGCGCTCCAACGCCCGGCAGCTTGAGATCGCAGAGGGCTTTTTCGCCGATCACGATATCCATATCCACGTTCCTGCAGGTGCGATTCCCAAAGACGGGCCTTCGGCAGGCGTGACCATGGCGACCGCTCTGGTTTCCTTATTGAAAGAGCGCCCCGTGCGTCCCCTGACCGCGATGACTGGCGAGATCACGCTCAGCGGGAATGTTCTTCCGGTGGGCGGGATCAAGGAAAAAGTGCTCGCAGCGAAGCGTGCCGGTGTGCACGACGTGATCCTGCCAGCCGAAAATAAGATGAATGTTGAAGAGGACCTCACGCCCGAGCAACTCGAGCACCTGAACGTTCATTATGTGAAGACGATCGGCGAAGTTCTCGAACTGGCGCTGCCTACGAGTCTGGGAGAAGAACAGATCGACGCTGAAGAGCGCGAGAAACTGCTCGCAGAGCAACCAGTCAGCTGACATGATCGATGGCGAGGACCGCAAGTCAGTTAGATCCGCCTGGAGGGTGCCACTTTTATTTGTAAGCGGCGCCGCCGGTCTTGCCCTCGTCATCGCTGCTTTCAAATTCGATCGGCTGAACTGGATTGTGGACGGGCCCGGCTGGCTGGTGAGCCGGTTCACCTCCATAGACTTTCACGAGGGGGAGGGTGCAGCAGGACTTCTCCTGGCATTGCTGCTCAGCTGGTTTTGGACAAGCGCCGCCGTGTACGTGGCCGGTAGTCTTGTCTTAAAGGGCGTTCAATTGCGCCGTGCAGCGCAAGTCCCTCCGGCGTGAGCGACGAAAATCTCTCCTGCCGATTTCGGTGCAAACTACTCCTTCCTACCTGTTTGTGATCCGCATCACACTTCGACGTTTCGCCCATCACTGAGCCGAACCTCCACTGAGCACACAATCTTCTTGCCTGCTTGAGCCGCCCCCGAACGAATAAACGTGGCGTCGGCTTAAGCAGGCAACCCACTCGCCGAAATTGGACGACACCCAGGTTTCGAAGAGGCGATGCATGGCAGCGAAGACGATTCTCTCTCCCGAGTCGGCACACATCAGCGCACCAGCTTCGGCAGTCGCTGACAAACTCCGCGAACTACACGACCGACGCACGCATATTCAAGCGGGCGGCGGCGCGGATCGTGTCGAAAAACAACACTCTTCCGGCAAGCTCACGGCCCGCGAGCGCATACAGGAACTTGTAGATCCCAGCAGTTTTCAGGAACTTGGCGCGTTCGCAAAACATCACTCGACTCTTTTCGGAATGGGCGACAAGGATGTTCCGGCTGACGCCGTGGTTACGGGATGCGCAATGATCGACGGCCGCCTGGTCCACCTTGCCAGCCAGGATTTCACTGTGCTGGGTGGCACTGCCGGCGAAGTTCACTGCGCCAAGATCGTCGAAATGATGCGACTCTCGCTGAAGACCGGGAGCCCGTTCATCTTTATCAACGATTCAGGTGGGGCACGGGTGCAGGAGGGAATCGACAGTCTCTCCGGATATGCAAGCGTGTTCTACAACAACGTGATGCTGTCCGGAAGCGTTCCGCAAATTTCTGTTATCTGCGGTCCGTGTGCCGGCGGCGCCGCTTACAGTCCGGCACTGACGGATTTCATCATCCAGACCAAGCGCGCGCAAATGTTCATCACCGGACCTCAGGTCATCAAGCAAGTGACTGGGGAAGTGGTGAGCGCCGAAGCCCTGGGCGGGCCTGGGGCGCAGATGAATCGGTCGGGAGTGGTGCATCTGATCGCCGAAGACGACCGCGGGGCGCTCGCCTTGTGTCGCCGCCTGTTGAGTTTTTTGCCCTCAAATAATTTGGAAGAGGCTCCGCGATTGAGCTACGACGCGCCTGCGCAGAGCGATTCCGAGCTGAACTATGTAGTCCCTGTCGATTCCAAGACCGCCTATGACGTCCGCGATGTAGTAACGCGGGTGCTCGACGACAAAGACTTCTTCGAAATTCAGCCGGGTTATGCAGCCAATGTAGTGGTGGGCTTTGGCCGCATACAGGGTCGGACCGTCGGCATCGTTGCCAACCAGCCGCTGGTGCTCGCGGGCGTGCTCGACATTAACGCCTCGGACAAAGTTGCTGGTTTCGTTCGTTTCTGTAATGCGTTCAACACTCCGCTACTGACGTTTGTAGATACGCCGGGATTTCTGCCGGGTGTGGAGCAGGAGTACGGCGGCATTATCCGGCATGGCGCGAAGATGCTGTTCGCGTATTCCGCTGCAACTGTCCCCAAGCTGACCGTGGTCCTGCGCAAAGCCTACGGCGGAGCATACATCGGCATGTGCTGCAAAGATCTCGGAGCTGACCGCGTAATTGCGTGGCCGGGGGCGGAAATCGCCGTGATGGGTGCGGAGGGCGCGACCGAAATCGTCTTCCGCAGAGAAATTGAGGCGGCGGAAGACAAGGCCCAAAAGCGCAAGGAACTGATCGAGCTTTATCGCAATACCTTTTCAAATCCTTACGTTGCCGCCGGCCGAAGGCTGGTAGATGACATTATCGAGCCGGCAGAAACACCGAAATACCTGGCGCAAGCTCTGGAAGCGCTCAGTTCGAAACGGGAGATTCGTCCCGCGAAAAAACATGGTTTGATCCCGCTGTAGCAAGGAGGCCCCCAATGTTCACTACCGCCATCGTCATTGCCAGCTGGATCGCCGGTTACGTTGTATTGCGATGGCTGCTGCAGCGCAGCATGGCGCGGCTTCGGTCCGAGTTTAAGAAATCTTTCGATCAGCAGTTGGGCGCGCAGTCCAGCCTTAGCTTGGAAGGCGCCGCCGATGGCAAGGAACTACGTAGCGATTTGTCCCCAGGCAGCGTTTCGGCGCTCGGCCAGAGTCTCAGCGCCTTAATAGGACAGCCGGTACACATCCACTCGATTAAGAAAGTGCAAGCGACCCACTCGCTGAGCAATGCCTGGGCCCGAGAGGGATGCGTTCTGGTGCAGAACTCCCATTCTCTCCGCGTACACGCGAGCAAGGTAACCGCCGAACCCGTGGTGCACTGGAGCAGCGATGAAGTCGCAAGAAGGACCGCATGAAGTTGGAAGTGGTGATCAACGGAGCGCAATACCAGGTCGAACTCTCTTTTCCTGGTGAGCTACAGAGCACTGAACCACACCCGGCGTTCCTTCAGTCGGCGGTCATGCCATTAGCTGATACGGAGGGGCTCAATGGCGGGGGCAGTGCGATGGTTTGCCGCAGCCCCTTGAGCGGGATCGTGACGCTGGTCTATGTTCAGCCTGGAGACGAGTTGCGCGCACACGATCTCATGCTGGTGCTGGAAGCCATGAAGATGGAAACGAAATTGACAGCACCGCGGGCGGGGAAGCTGAAATCGGTGAATGTGTCGGCCGGCGAAGCTGTCAGGCGTGACCAGGTGCTGGTCGAGTTCGAGTAGCCGTAATCGCGAAAGAAGGCAGTTATGTTCTTAAAACCTTTCATACTGAACAGTCACGATCGACTTGTTTTCCCGTGCAATTTTTTTCCAGAGCTGGACTTCTCCGTTTTCGAAACGCTGGACGAGTTCACGCAGGTGATCCGCCGCGACTTTGGAGACAAAGCGCCGACCGAAGACGAAGTGCTCGGGCAATTACGTAAGGGGCGATATGCCAATCGCTACGAACTCTGCCGCGAACTGGCGCTGAATCTCTTTTGGGTGAACCGCTATGTTCTCACCATGTATGAGAAGCGGCCAACGCGCTGGGGCGATTTGCCGCGGCACCGTGATGACATCTTTTTGCCGGTCTACAAGCCGCGCGACACTGCCACATCAGCCGCCGCGCTCGAAGTGGGTTATGGCCAGCTTTCCGCAATGTGGGAACCAGAGCAGGAAGACAAGTGCTTCAAGATTCTGCTGGACGTGTTCCGCAACAAGCAGAGCTCTGGCGGAGAGCTTCGCCCGATTAAGTGGACGGTCCCAGAAATTCTTGCCAATCCACAGAATCTCACGTGCCATGTGCTGAAATACGACCCTGACTATCCCACCTACGGGTACGACGAGGTTTTGAATTACCAGCATCCGGTGCCTGAGCTTGAGGCACTGATGCGTCAAGCTATGGTGCTGCACAACCAGTATCCATGGGACCCGGCTGCCAGTGAACTCACACCAGTAGGCAAGCTGAAAGAGGATGACTACGTGGTCGCTTTCCATCCTCGAAATCATGAAGTTCTCCAGTTCATCCGCCGCGTGAAGCAACCTGGAGACGCTCGTCATCACGCTCATTTGCAAGCTGCGCACACTCTGGCGCTGAGCGAACCCTCAAAGCCCTCGGCGCCGGTAGTGGTGCGCGAACAATTCCGGGTGATGCCGCGAATAGAGGCGATCAGCGTCTACAAAGGCGAAATTCCCTGCACCAACGAAGACCTGATTCGCAACACAGCCTATTGCTGGTCACATATGACCGCAGATGAGATTTTTGAGAAGACCGGAATCGCGGAGCGCTGCTATACCGAGTTGAGTTTGCCGGACATGGCGCTGATTGCGGCACGTGAAGCTTTGGCCAAGTCAGGACGTAAGCCCGCCGAGATCAGTGCAGTTTTGTTTTGCAGTTGTACCAGCACGAACCTGGTTCCCTCGGTTGCGACCTGGTTGTCGGGTGAACTCGGTCTTTATCAGACGCATGCATCGTGTGACATCGTCGCAGCATGTGCAGGGATGTCTTATGGGTTGGTGGAAGCGATACGGCTGCTGCAGGAAACTGAGCGCCCGGTGCTGCTGATTTGTGGCGAGAAGTTTTCCGACAAGATCGGCACTGTACGCACCTCGCGCATGATTTTTGGCGACGGTGCGGCAGCGGTGGTTGTAGCCCCTGCGCCACACGGTGCGCCGCCCGACATCGAGGTGGTGCAAACCTACGCCAGCGGTCCCTGGTCGGAAGTGAACTCGATCATCTGGCCGAATCCAATGTTCGACAATAGCCTCACCGTCTACGGGCCAGATGTGAAAACGCTGGTCAAGCGTTATTTGACGCAGATGATCAGTGAACTTCAAAGCCTGCCGCATCCCGAAAGTGGGCCAGGCACGTTAATGGATGCCATCGACCTGGTGGTTCCACACCAGGCCAACCGGAACATGGTCGCCTCTTTAGCGGAGGCTGCCGGCATTTCCGCAGAACGGCTTTACTTCAATATCGAGCGGGTGGGGAACACCTCGGCGGCAAGCATCCTGCTTGCAATTCACGACGCGGTTTCGGAAAAAGTCATTGATCGCCCAATGCGCGTGTTTGCGCCGGGATTCGGAGCGGGTGCGGTGGGCGGTTATGTGGTCATACGGATCGATCCGGCAGTAGTTCAGTACAACTCCCAGGAGAAGAACATCATGGAAACACTAGTTGCTCATAATGGAAACGGACATAACGGAAACGGCTTTCATTCACTGAAGGGGAAAGTAGCCCTGGTCACGGGCGCTTCGCGCGGTATTGGCCGGGCGATCGCGCTGGAACTAGCCCACCGCGGCGCCAACGTGGCAATCGATTACAGAACTGACGCCACTCACGCCGAGACTGTTGCCGAGGAGATTCGCTCGCTTGGTGTGGAGTGCCTAGTATTGCGGGGTGACGTCGGCAGTAAGGAGGATGCTCGCCGCATCGTGAAGGAGGTACTCGAGAAGTGGCAGCGCCTCGACATTCTGGTGAATAACGCCGGCATCACGCGCGACCATAGCATGCGCAAGATGACTGACGAAGACTGGGCGGATGTGATCAACGTCAATTTGAACGGCACCTTCTACTGCACCAGTGCGGCCCTGCCGGCGATGATCAACCAGCGGTTCGGGCGGATCATCAACATCAGCTCAATGGTTGGACAGTCGGGGGCTTTCGGCCAAGCCAATTATTCCGCCAGCAAGGGCGGCATCATTGCGTTCACCAAGACACTAGCGCTGGAGATGGCGAGATACAACATCACTGCCAACTCAATTGCGCCGGGATACACCTCCACAGAAATGGTGGACGCGATCCCGGAAGAGGTCGCAGCCCAAATAAAGTTGAAGATTCCACTGGGCCGCTTCGCCACTCCGGAAGAAGTTGCGAAGGCAGCGGGCTTCCTGGCGACCGACGCGGATTACATCACCGGGCAAGAGTTGAACGTGAACGGCGGCTGTCATATGTGAAAGCTCCGCGCCCTCGTGCGCGGTGCGTCGCCGCACGGGCGTGCTCCGTCTCCTGGCGGAGCTGTTCTTTGCGCGCAAAATATGTTCTAATGCAGTGCAGCAAGAAATCACGCTGCACTGCAGCAGATACGCGCGCAGTTCCTCGCGGAGGTGCTCACCATGTCTTTCACACTCAAAGGAAAATCGGCCCTGGTCACCGGGTCGGGCCGCGGAATTGGGCGCGCCATTGCGACCAGGCTGGCGCATGCCGGCGCCGCGGTGATGATCAATGACCTCGATCAGGAAGCGCTACAAGAAACGGAATGCTTGCTCCGGCTTTCAGGCCATCCCAACGTGCATCACTTGGCCGGCGATCTCACAGATCCAGCCTTCCCTGACAAACTGATTCAAGGAACGGTTGACGCGCTCGGATCTCTGGACATCGTCGTCAATAACGCCGGCTATAGCTGGGACGGCGTAATTCAGAAGACCACCGATGAGCAATTTCAAGCCATGCTCGAAATCCACCTGGTCACGCCTTTTCGGATAATGCGCGCAGCGTCTGCCTACATTCGCGAAACCGCCAAGGCGGAAATGGCCGCCGGTAAGCGCACCATGCGCAAAGTCGTGAACATCACGTCAATAGCAGGAACGGATGGCAACCCGGGGCAGGCGGGATACAGTTCCGGCAAAGCCGGCGTGATCGGATTGACTAAGACCATGGCCAAGGAATGGGGCCGCTACAACGTCAATGTAAACGCAGTGGGTTTCGGACTAATTGAAACCAGGTTGACGCAGGCGCTGACCTCGCAAGACGCAAGCATGGAGATGCACGGCCATCAGATCCGAATTGGCGTGCAGCCATCTATGCTTGAGGCGGCGAAACATTCGTGCGCGCTAGGGCGCTTGGGCACTCCGGAGGAAGCTGCGGGTGCAGTCCTGTTTTTCTGCTCCCCCTTATCGGATTACGTTACCGGAGAGGTGCTCATTTGCGGCGGCGGATTCCACTTCTAAACCAGTGCCGCGAGGCAAAGCTCAAAGGCCACACACGTCTGGCTCTACTGTTTGCGATGGGCCTTAAGAAACCTACGATGCCAATGCTAGGAGCGTGGGCTCCGCATCTGGCGCGGGTTTCAGCCACTCTTCGTGGGCTTCGTCCACCAGTCCACGGACATCGACGTAATGCTCAAAGCTGTGTTCATAGCCTGAATCGTATGATGTGATCATCGGCTTGGGATTATTTCGTTCCGGTCTCGATCGCGTGATCTCGCTGAACATGGGAGAATCCTTTCGTGTTGGCAAGCACAGAGTCTCCGGTGCTTCCCCAGAATCCTTTGGCAAGGTAAAGGGTACCCGCTGGCGCGCCGGTGGGTTGTGCGCCAGATCACAGATCTCAGTGACATTAGGCACGCGTTGGCGTTGTGAGCGCAATCACTCAGTCATTCACAGGATCAGAGTTTCCAGAGATAGACGACTGCGAATGACAAGGCGACAAAGCCTCAAGGCTCTTTAGGGAGTGCGCCGTTTGCGAGGCGCACGCGAGACGCGCTTGCGCGGTTTCTTAACCGCTCCAACTCTCGAGACCAGGGATTCCAACTCTTCGACCCGCTGCTTCAGTTCATCAACTTCCGCACCCGGCGCCTCCGCCGCTGAAGTCTGGGTTGGGGGGCCGGCGGACTGCCGTGGGCCGGACCGCATGAAATCGAACTGGCTCAACGGCGGAGCCATAGCGCGATACGCATTCTGATACATGTCGAACATGGTTTTCATGTATTGCAGGGCGCTTTCCTGCGTGGCCCGGCCGGACGCGATCACCATTTGCCGCAGGATGTCGAGAGGAAAGGTCGAGCCGGGATCCTTGGCGTCCTCCATGATGATCTGGGTCAGCACCACGCGGGTGATGTCGTCTCCGGTGGCGGCGTCGACCACCTGGACCTCGCGGCCGGCTTTTACGAGGCGCGCAATTTCGTCGAGATTTATGTAGCGGCTGTTGGTCGCATCATAGAGCCGCCGGTTCTCATACTTCTTAATGATTATGGTTTTGCGCTCTGTCATGTACTCTCATTTTTTGCTTGACACATTGGGGCCGTGGCGTATGATGAATTTATGCTGCACTGCAGCATATGTTGCAGCAGCAGGCATTCTTTCCTGAAAGGAGAAGAACATGACTGCCACTCATAAGTCAACCAAAGCCGGGAAGGCGGAAGTCGCTGAAACCTTTCTGCCTCTCTATAAGAAGAACGTCGAGCGCGTAGCCGAACTGCAGAAAAAAGCGCTCGAAGTGGCCGCGGACCAGACCGCGGAAGTGATGAACGCCTGGAAGAAAGTCTTTGATACTGTCCCTAACACACCGGGCCTCTTCATGTTTGATCTCTTTGGCCAGACGTTTGATCGTTTTGTCGAAACCGAAAAAGGGATGATCAATCTCGCCATGGAGCAAAGCGAAGCATTATTCAGCATCGCCAAGGACCGCGGCATGTCGGCTGAAAACATAGTGGACAGTGCGACCACGGTGTTTCAGCAGACCGTAGATCATTCGGTTGCGTTGCACAAGAAGACGCTTGAACATTTTGCAGAGCAGCAAAAGAAGGCGTATGAATCAGCCAAGAAGCAGTTCCAATTCATGACGCCCGGAGCCGAGGCGTTCGAGAACGGCATTGATGCGCTGATCGAGACACAGAAGGTCATCCTCGACATCGCGTCCAAGCCATTGAAGCATGCTGCAGCCGCCTAGCCGGCCTATACTGAAATTTGGTAGACAGCCCGGGGCCTCCCGTTTTAGGTGGTGGAGCTTCGCCCCGGCTGACCTCCGGGGCTGTCACCCGGCTCTGGCCGAAAAGGAGTTCACATGGCGGAGAAGCAATCTACAAACGGAAAAGACTACGACCCGATGGGCGCATTTCGCGAGATGCGCGACAACTATCTTGATGCCTGGGCAAAATCGATGGTCGAAACCGTCAACACCGACGCCTACGCCAAGGCGACCGGAATGCTGCTCGACACTTATCTTTCAGCTTCATCTCCGTTTCGTGAGGCAGTCGAAAAGTCGATGCTGCAAACGCTTCAACAACTCAGCATGCCTTCACGTGCCGATTTCGTCAGCCTCGCCGAACGCATCACTCATATCGAAATGAAGCTCGACGATCTGGATGCCGGGCTCGATCGCATTGAAAAGCTGCTGGCAAAACCGATCGCGGCGAGGACGGCAACATCATCCCCCGCGAGAAGGAGTAAAAAGAAAGGGGCGAAATAGCCATGGAACCGGCTGCTGCTGTCATCAACGAGCTTGCAGTCCTGCCCGAGAAAATGGGCGAATTTGCCCACGCGGTCAAGACCCGGAGCGCCATTGCCCAAACGCCAAAAGAGTGTATCTGGACGCTGAATAAAGCAAAGCTCTGGAGATATATTCCCGTCGTTCCCGCCGAAAAACGCCATCCCGTGCCGCTCATCATGGTCTTCGCATTAATGAACCGGCCTTACATTCTCGATCTGCGTCCAGGTCACAGCTTTGTCGAGTTCATGCTGCAGAATGGCTACGACTTGTACCTGCTCGATTGGGGCGAGCCTGGCCCCGAAGACAAAGGCCTGAAGTTCGACGACTATGTGCTCGATTACATGCCTCGGGCAATTCGCAAAATGAAGCGGGTTTCAGGCAGCGAAGAATTCAGCATGCTGGGCTGGTGCATAGGCGCCATTCTGGCCACGGCGTATTCCGCGCTGCGTCCTGACGATGGCCTTAAGAACCTGGCCCTGCTCACGGCCCCGCTTGATTACGGCGACAAGCAGGGAATTACATTCGCCCGCTGGGTGGACGAGAAATTCTTCGATGTCGACAAGGTCCTGGCCGCGTTCGGAAACATGCCCGGCGAACTGATTGATTACGGAGCCAGGGCGCTGAAACCCGTGGACAACTACGTGCTTAATTACCTGAAGCTCTGGGACAACATCGAAAACCCGCAGGTAGTCGAAGCATGGAAGGCGATGAACACCTGGGTGACGGACAATATCCCGCTGGCCGGCGGCGCGTTCCGGCAGCTTATCGTCGATCTCTACCGGCACAACCGGCTGATCCGGAACGAGTGGCTGCTGCGGGGCGAATTGGTGCACCTTGGCCGGATCCGCGCCAATCTGCTGACGGTTATTGCCGAGGGAGACCACATTACTCCGCCTTGCCAGTCGCGGACTCTTATGGAGAAAGTGAGCAGCCGGGACAAAGAACTGTTCAGCATTCCGGGAGGGCATATCGGGATCATGGCAGGCAGTGCTGCACATCGAAATACTTGGCCACACATTGAGGGCTGGTTGGGGCCGCGATCAAATTGAATTGAGATCCTGCTGAGAAGCGCTGACGCTAGAGTGTAGATTTGTGGGATGCCGCAGGAAGTTTGCGTATAAAAATTTAAAGGGCCGTGACTTTGGTTATGCTCTAGCTATCAACTCCTGCGAGGGAGACGACAGCGTGGATGCATGTACCGTCACGACCCTTGATGCGACCACTGCTTTCGCAGTTCCAAACCCCGGCTGCTCCTCGCAGAGTCCGCCGGTTTTTTCAGGTCTGGCTGCCTGCCGAGTTGCCTCAGCTTGCAGGTCACTCAGCCTACTTCGGACTGGCAACTTTTTATTTTCGCCAACCCTTTCGACCGTCGACGAAGCAAAGGTAACATGGCGAGTGCAAATGTCAACGCCCGCTATTGGTGCAATCGAATTAATTTCGCGGTGGATTTCCGATTGCCTAATTCGGTGCGAAGGTTATCTTTAGTGAACGCTGGATAAATTCCTACCTGCTTTTCCACAGCGCATTCCACAGCTAACCTCGCGACTCTACATTGCTTCACGCCGCGTACCAACCAACCATCTTGACGTACATGCGATTCTTAAGCATGGTGTTGAGAGCAGGAGTGCAGTTACATGCCTGATCTGGTTGCGTACGTCGATGGCGGATCGTTAGGAAATCCCGGGCCGGCGGGAGTTGGGGTCGTAATTGAAGGTTGCGACCAGGGACGGATTACGATTGGCAAATGGATTGGCCGCCAGGACAACAACGTGGCGGAATACATCGCCCTGCTGGAAGCCCTGCAGTGCGCTCTGGCCATGAAAGCCAGCAAGTTGCACGTGTACTCTGATTCAGAGGTGGTGGTGCGTCAGATGATGGGCGACTATCGCTGTAGGAGTACCCGGTTGTATTCGCTGAACTGGCTCTGCCGAAAGCTGGCACGCACGCTCGAGTTCTCTATTTCTCATATCCGGCGGGAGCATAACTCCGAAGCCAACGGGCTGGCGAGCGCTGCAGCCAGAACACGCCCCGGCGGGCGTTAGACCAACGCTTTCCTCAATCAATCTTCTGCCAGGATTTTTTAGGCTTAGTCTTTTAGTGGCACCAGCAAGCGATCGCCACGGCAAAAGGTGGCAACGCGCTCAAGGTCGCCGGTATCATTCGGCACTGTCATTACGGGACCGTAGCAGTACACCGCGTGACCGGTACGAGCGAAGTACCACGTGCCCCCCTTGCGGGGCGTGGTTTGGGTTTGCTGGGCAAAATGTCCCCGAGGTTGCGGAGCCTTGGGAAGCTGAACCTGGGGAACGGGCAGCGACGCCAATAACAAGATTGCTAGAGCTTTCATACCCTACCCTCACCTGTCCTGCACACCTGAACCAGGGTGTGCTGGAAACCTGAACCGCAATCTAAATCGAAAACAAAGTCCTTCGCATGTCTGACGGATCGGTCACTTCGGCCGGAGGCCGGGAAAAGGGAGATCTTTTCCACTTATGCGCCTTCCGGCCGGGTCGTGCTTGCTGCGTTTGCTGGGATGACGGGATTTCTGACGTACGCTTATTTAACGGAACCTGAGTTGACGGAGCTTGAACTTCTGCCTGCTGAGACGGGACCTTACAAGTTGCTTTGTTCCTGGAAGAATGGGTCGGTTGCTGGGCTCGTTGCGCAGCAATCACGCTAAGCCGGCGGCTCTCTTTGATGGCCAGATGGATCACGTCAGCCTGAGCGTCGATTGTCCGATCCTGCAGGACTACAAGAATGCTCAAGAGACCGAACACGGTGACCGTCAAGAATGTCAGGGTTGGCAATAATGCTTTCTTCCATCCCCGATTAGCTGCCGTAAACAGCGTCCGCATCATTTTTCCCCAAACCCCGCGATACAAAAGCGGCGCAATGACAAAAGCAGATTAAAAACCATTGTGCTGAAATCCGTAAGTTGCTGAATATAAAGCATAAAAGTGCACATAAGCGACGCCCACCGCGTGCCGGCGATTGCAAACCCCTGCACATTTAGGTAACTAGGATGAGTTACTGGGGTAAGTCCGCTGCCAGGGAGTACCGATTTAACTAGCTTGTCCTACGAGCAGGGTCGTGAAAGAACGGAGGGCGGACGAGAATCCGCCCTGGTGGATGGTGTTCATCTAGCTCGTACCTGATTTTCGCGCCGGCTGCGCCTGCGTCACCTGAATCAGCGAGCGATGTCCTACCGGCAGAAAACTCAGCTCGCGGGCTGCCAGTAAGGTGTTTACTGCCTCGCGCACGCGGGAGCGCGCGACGAAATTTCCAAAGAACGCCTCAATTTCGGTTTCATCCGCGGCAACCACGCAATCGAGATACTTCGAAAGCAACGCCGAGAGCGCCGAGTTGACCGAACAATTCACGCCTTCTGAGACCGCCTCTGGCGCCCAACGATATAGCACGTCCCATGAAGCGCCCTGACGCGCGTCGTAATCGACCCGGGTAATGCGCAGCTTCGACCATAGCTCGGCGAGCGCGCGATCGAGGGCGGGGACGGAGATCCCCTTTCCGATCTCCTCGAGCAGGTTCGATTTTAAAATTGGGCCCTTGCGTTGGATGATCTGAAAAACGTCACAAGCGAGCTGTGAGTATGGTGATCTCGGGCCAGGGCGCGGCGCCTGGCGCGGATTGCGTTCTCCGACCAGCGCATAAAAATAGGGGAACACAGAAGCCGGCAACAGAAATGCGTTGTTCTCGCCGAAGAGGTTCGCCTCGAAGGCAGACTTGTCTCGAAGTAAGCGGACCATCAGTTCGATAGCGTCAGTGGCGCGCGAATCCTTATAAGCCTCGCGCTGGGTCGGTAGCCGCTCGTCAGACCCTAACCAGGCGGCCACGAACGTCGGCACCAGCACCGCCGGAGAAACTGGGTACAGCAGGCAGAAGCCTACTGATTCAATGAATGCGCGAGCCTCCTCGAAGGTGCGCACGGGATTGCCATTCACGTGCCATTTTTCACGGCGAAGCTGGATGAGTTCGTCAGGAATCATGAGCTGGCTGGGACGCTGGGTTTCGAACAACCTTCAAGTCGAAATTTGCGCGGGGTCCTTTCCAGGCCTTGACCTGAGTAACAGACCCAGCAAAACGCCCATCATAAGGATCGTGAGGGCATGAGTGCCAAATGCCAGAGCGTATTCTCCAAACGTCAGATAAACAGTTCGACTGTGGATGGTAGCGGCGTGAGTACGCCCCGCGTCCGGTTGCGCCACGGTTGGCCGGGTCTCGCCGTAATAGTGCACCAGATAAACGCTCGAAAACGCGAGGACAACCGTGATCAGGCCGGTGGCCAGCAACAGCCGTTTCGACTTTGAAGGTGAGATTGGCATCGTGAACTGGGCAGACTCGAACAGGACTAAGCCGACAGCCAGGGCGAGACTAAATCCGTTTGAACGCCTTCTGTATGTCCTTCATCGAGTATCGCAGAACTACGGGCCGGCCGTGCGGACATGACATGGGGCATTCGGTCTTGGCCAGCTCTGCAATAAGCCACTCCATTTTATTTTGTTCGAGCGGCATGTTGACCTTGATGGCGGCATGGCAGGCGATGGAGGCGGCTATGCGCCCACGTATCTGCTCGAGATTGAGAGCTTGTTCCTCACGCGAGAACTGGTCCAGCAACTCGTGCAGCATCTGCTCCACTTCGCCGGCCTGGATTCCAGCTGGAGCAACTTTGACGGCAATGCTGCGCGCACCGAATGGCTCCGCGTCGAACCCATTCTTCTCCAGTTCGTCAGAGAGCTCAGTGAAAACCGGCTGCTGTGCAGGAGAGAGTTCAATGACTATAGGCATAAGCAGCCGCTGGCTCTCTACCTGTTGCTGCGCTCGCTGACGCAAGATTCTTTCGAATAGGACGCGTTCATGTGCGACGTGCTGGTCGATGATCCAAAGTCCGTCGTGATTGACTGCGAGAATAAATGACTCGCGCAACTGACCCAGCGGCTTCAGCGAAGACAGGCTTGGAATCTCCGTGACCGACTCATGGTCAATCTCGATTGGTGGGGCGCAATGGCTTGCGTCCTGCGCGTCTACCGGCCCGCCGAAAGCTTGCCGAGGAAAACGGGCAACCGGGATGGCGGCGTTCGCTTCCACCGCGACACCGTCCGTGAAGTGAAACCGTTCGGCGATGACCGGTAGCGGCGGAGGCTGCAAATTGAAATCCTGCGGAGCGGTTGCGCCAAATTGCCAACTCGCGGCGGCTTCGGCGGCGCCTCGCGCGCCGGGTGTCAACGAAGGGCTGGCCGTCGGGTGCGCCCGAATTTCGGTGACGAATTGCGGCACCGGGCGCGCCTTCATCAATGCCGCGCGAACGGAATCGCGCAGGAAGTCGTGCATCACGGATTGCTGGCGGAAACGAACCTCAGTCTTCGAGGGATGAACATTTACGTCTACCTCGGCGTTCGGCATCTCGAGAAACAGCAACACTACTGGAAAAACCGTGGGCGGAAGAATATTGCGGTAAGCCTCGGTCAAGGCGTGCTGAATCAGGCGGTCGCGAATCAGGCGGCCGTTCACGAATGTGTAAATCGAATTTCGGTTCAGCTTCTGGATTTCGGGCTTCGAAACGAATCCATGGACCCGCAAGCTGCCCGGGGCCGGCTCTTCATATTCTTCTTTTCGCCTCCAGGGAGGCGGTTGCGGCAGACCGACGTGCGACAGCGGTAATTCAGCGGCCAGTGGAATCAGTTGGTCGAGAACATCTTTTCCGAAGACCTGATACACACGCTGGCTGTAATCCGCAACCGGCGGGGCCACCAGTAAAGCGTTGGTGGTTGAATGCAGTTCAAAATGCTTTTCCGGATGCGCCAGCGCGTAATGGGTGACCAGTGAAGCTATGTGCGAAAGCTCGGTTGATTCCGCCTTGAGAAATTTCTTGCGCGCAGGCGTATTGAAGAACAAGTCGCGAATAGTGACCGAAGTCCCAGGCGGCAGGCCGGCTTCTTCAACACGAAAGATCTTGCCTCCGGCAATTTCGACGATGGTGCCAGCATCCTGGTCGGCAGCGCGAGTTTCTAATCGCAGTCGCGATACCGACGCAATCGAGGGCAAGGCCTCGCCGCGAAAACCGAGGGTCGAAATATTCAACAGGTCTTCGGCACTCTTGATTTTCGAGGTGGCATGCCGTTCGAACGCGAGCAGGGCATCGTCGCGAACCATACCGCAGCCGTCATCGGTAAGCTGGATCAGTTTTTTGCCTCCGGCTTCGACTTGGAGCTTAATGCGCGCCGCACCGGCGTCTAAAGAATTTTCGAGGAGTTCCTTGACTATTGAGGCAGGACGCTCGACAACTTCACCCGCCGCAATCTTGTTGGCGACGTGATCGGGAAGAACCTGAATGCGCCCCATGCAGGGCCAGTTTCGCAGAAGGAAGCGGGGAAGGCAAAAGGGAGTGAACACGATTGGCTCACTTCCGCGGGATCCATAAAATCTTGGCGTGCCGGCCGAGCTTCTCAAAATTGTCAGTCTACAGATTTTAGAGAAGCGAACAATTTGCGAAAGCGTTCTGGCCAGATTAAAATGGTTAGATGTCTCCTCTCTCCTGGGCCCATCCGCTGGTCGCGGAATGGTTCACAACAAAATTCGGCACCCCTACTGAGCCCCAGGAACTCGGCTGGCCGCACATTCTCGGCGGCCATACCACGCTAATTTCCGCGCCGACAGGTTCCGGCAAAACGCTGGCGGCATTTCTAGCTTGCATTGATCGGCTGGTGCGCAAGGCCCTCAGCGGAGAGCTTCGCGACCGCACTGAAGTGCTCTACATCTCCCCTCTCAAAGCGCTGGGGAATGACATCCAGAAAAATCTTGAAATTCCGCTCGGGGAAATTCTGCAAATGGCGGGTGAGCGCGGGCTGCTGATGCCGGCAATCCGGACGGCGGTCCGCACTGGCGACACGTTAATGCACGAGCGCCGGGCCATGCTGAAGTGTCCACCGCATATTCTGGTCACCACCCCCGAGTCGTTGTACATCCTGCTTACGGCGGAAAAGAGTCGGGCCATTCTGCGCGATGTTGAAACCGTCATCGTGGACGAGATCCACGCAGTTGCAGATGACAAACGGGGCGCGCACCTTACGTTGTCGCTCGAGCGATTAGAGGCGCTGACCAATCGTCCTGCGGTGCGAATTGGACTTTCTGCAACCCAAAAGCCGATTGAGGATGTGGCGAAGTTTCTGGCGGGCAATGGCCGTCCCGAGCCGGTCATCGTCAACGTTGGCCATAAACGGAAACTCGATCTAGCGGTTGAAATTCCCGCCACGCTGCTCGGTCCCGTCGCCAGCAATGAGATGTGGGACGAAATTTACGACCGAATCGTCCAGCTGTCGGAACAGCACCGTTCAACTTTGGTTTTTGTAAACACCCGGCGGCTGGTGGAACGCGTTGCCCACAATCTGGCCGAGCGTATCGGAGAAGAGAATGTTGGTGCACACCATGGCAGTTTGTCACGAAAATTGCGGCTGGCGGCGGAAAGAAAACTGAAAGACGGCCAGATCAGGATCCTGGTCGCGACCGCTTCTCTCGAGCTGGGCATTGACATTGGCACGGTTGATCTTGTGGTCCAGATCAGCTCGCCACGATCGATCGCTGTCGGCTTGCAAAGAGTCGGGCGCTCGGGCCACTGGAGGGGAGCGGTTCCCAAAGGGCGGTTCTTCGTGACTACGCGTGATGATTTGGTGGAATGCGCCGCCCTGGTGCGGGCAATCCGCCAGGGAGATCTGGATCGGCTGATGATCCCTGACTCCCCGCTCGATGTGCTTGCCCAACAGATTGTGGCGACCTGTGCGGCCGGGGGCGGCAATGCCGGTGTGGCGCGGACACTCTTGTCCGCAAACTCTGAGGGCCGGCAACTTCAACTGACGGAGGATGCTCCTGCAGAGAGCGATTCGACCTCTGAATCGCGGGACTCCCTTGCTAATGCTCGGACAGGAATTTCCGAGCTGCACACCTCCGAGTCAACCGATCACGGCTGGGATGAAGACGAGTTGTTCGCCTTGGTAAAGCGCGCCTATCCCTACCATGGCTTAACGCGCGAACTTTTCGACTCGATTGTCGAGATGCTTTCGGAGGGGATCGCGTCGCGTCGCGGGCGCTACGGAGCTTATCTACACCACGATCGTGTTAATCGTCGGCTGCGGGCTCGGCGCGGCGCACGTCTGGCGGCTATCACCAGCGGAGGGGCAATTCCTGAGACGGCGCTGTTCACCGTAGTTGCCGAACCGGAGGGCATTGTTGTCGGCACGCTTGACGAAGACTTCGCGGTCGAAAGCAACGCGGGCGACATCATGCTGCTGGGTAACACCTCGTGGCGAATTCGCCGGGTTGAGGGCAAGTCCGGACGAGTCCTGGTTGAAGACGCGCACGGAGCGCCACCAAGTGTGCCGTTCTGGCTGGGCGAAGCTCCTGCCCGCACTCAGGAGCTTTCTTTGCAGGTCGCCGAATTGCGTCGAGAGATCAGCGCTCGATTGCCTGGAGTGTCTCCGGTGGCGCTGTCGCCAAAGATATCGCAGGTGGGAGAGACGATTTCGTGGCTTACGGAGGAGTGTGGGCTCGATGAATCGGGCGCAAGCCAGATGATCCAGTACATGCTGGAAGGCCGCGCCGTGCTGGGCGATGTTCCAACCCAGAGCACGGTGATCGCAGAGCGCTTCTTTGACGAAGGTGGCGGCATGCAGCTGGTGATTCATGCTCCCTTCGGCGCTCGTATCAATAAAGCCTGGGGACTGGCGCTGCGCAAGCGTTTCTGCCGCAGCTTTAATTTCGAATTGCAAGCCGCCGCCACCGATAACGGCCTGAACATCGCGCTGGCCGAGCAGCACAGTTTTCCGCTGAGCGATGTTTTTCATTTTCTGAACGCGGAAACGGTTCAGCCGATTCTTGAGCAGGCTGCACTCGCGTCTCCAATTTTCGCTACGCGCTGGCGGTGGGACGCCAACCGTTCGCTGGCACTGCTGCGCTTCCAGGGTGGCAAGAAAGTTCCTCCGCAGATTCAACGCATTCGATCCGATGATCTACTGGCGTCGGTGTTTCCAGATGTGGCTGCGTGCCAGGAGAACATTGTCGGCGACATTCAGATTCCTGACCATCCGCTGGTGAAAGAAGTGATGAAAGATGTTCTCACTGAGGCGATGGACATCGACGGCGTCCGAAATCTGCTGCGTGGAATTGAGGCTGGGACCATTCGCTGCCTGGCGGTAGACACGCCGGTCCCCTCACAGTTCTCGCACGAAATTCTCAACGCGAATCCTTACGCCTATCTGGACGATGCTCCGCTTGAAGAACGGCGCGCCCGGGCGGTGGAGATGAGGCGAGTGCTTCCGGAATCTGTTTTGGAAGAAGTTGGCAAGCTCGATCCTGCTGCCATTGAGCAAGTGCGCCAGGAAGCGTGGCCTGATGTGCGCGACGCAGACGAACTGCACGATGTGCTGCACACGCTGGTTGCACTTCCGCTCGAATTCACCCCGAACCGTGTGGAGACGGGCGCCCCTTGGGCAAGCTCAAGGCAGGCTCTCGCCCGTCTGGTCGAGCGGAGCTCGATAATTTGGACGCCACTGTTCCAGCAACTTGAATCCCAGAAGCGAGCCCTTACAGCAGGTTTGGCCGAACGTCGATTTTGGATCGCAACCGAGCGCGTCCAAGCCTTCACCGCGCATTTTCCCGACGCAATCTTCGAGATCACTCCACCCGATCTCAAGCAAACTGCAATTACAGCAGACGATGCACTTCTTGCCGCCGTCACCGGCTGGATGAGCCACATAGGCCCGACTACGGCCAGCGAACTGGGCGGTCTGCTCGGCATCCCTGCATCCGAAATTGAAAAAGCCCTGCTCCGGATGGAAGCGAGTGGGGCGATTCTGCGGGGGAACTTCACAGGTTCAACGCGGGCGGGGGCGCCCGCGCCACACGAGACTGCGCCACACGAACCCGCGCTACACGAACCTGCGCTACACGAAACCGAGTGGTGTGATCGCCGCCTGCTCGCCCGCATTCATCGGCTGACTGTAGCCACGCTTCGCAAGCAAATCGAGCCGGTGACGCCTGCACAATTCATGCGCTGGCTGCTGCGCTGGCAGCATGTTGCGCCCGGTTCGCGGGTGCAGGGCGAACGCGCCACGCTCGAGGTCTTGCTGCAGTTGCAAGGATTCGAGGTGCCGGCCAACGCCTGGGAGAGCCAAGTGCTTGCCCGCCGCATTGCGGGTTACGATCCCAGCTGGCTCGACCAGCTTTGCCTGACCGGGGCAGTGGGCTGGGGACGGCTCTCGCCGCATCCCGCCACGCTCGAAGCCTCTAACGGAAACAGCCGACGCCGGGTGATTCCGACCAGCGTGGCCCCGATTACTTTTTTTGTGCGGGATGAAGCAGACTGGATGCAGCCGCATGAATCGATCAGTGAGTCGCAAGGGCTGAGCCTTGTGGCCCGACAGATTTTCGAATATCTGCGGCAGCGCGGAGCATCTTTCTTCGCGGATATCGTGCGCGCTACCGGGAAGCTCAAGGCCGAAGTCGAAACCGGACTGTGGGAGCTGGTTGCCGGCGGTCTGGTCACGGCAGATGGCTTCGACAATCTTCGTTCACTGATTGATCCCAAACGCCGAGCCGGACAGGGCAGCGGCCGAGTGGCGCGTCCCCGCCATACTGCAGGACGCTGGGCCATTCTTCACACCGATTCCGCTGTGGAGCGTGAACGCTTGGTCGAGGCAACTTGCTGGATGCTGCTGAAACGCTATGGCGTGGTGTTTCGCGATGTGTTGGCCCGCGAGAGCAATCTCCCCAAATGGCGCGAGTTACAACTGGCGTTCCGCCGTCTGGAAGCAAGAGGCGAAATTCGCGGCGGGCGGTTCGTGGACGGTTTTCTGGGCGAGCAGTATGCGCTTCCGGTGGCGGTCGAGTCATTGCGGGCAACCCGCAAGCTTCCCCCGACAGGCGAGGTGGTGACAATATCCGCCGCTGATCCTCTTAATTTGGTCAATATTGTGGTTCCGGGAGAAAGAGTTCCCGCCATTTCCGGCAGGACAGTTAGCTACCGCGACGGGGTCCTGCTGGAAACTGAGCCAGCCCTGCAAACCCGAGTGGCTGCAATCTAAAAACGATATCGGGAGCCTGTCAGGGGGGCCCTCCAAGCTCCCAATAACTCTCGCCCGGGCAAGAAAACTAATGCGCTTCCCCACGCAATCCCGGCGATAAGTTTGTGTAAAGTAGCACCCGGGACAGCACCGCAAATATAAATCTGAGTTTTGTTACGAAAACGGAACAAGATCATTCTGGGACTTGCTGGTTGGGGATGCTCAGCTGCAAAAGCAGCGCCGGATTGAGGTAAACGCCCTGCCAGCGGATGGCCAGATGCAAATGCGGCCCGGTGGCACGGCCGCTGCCACCGCTTAGAGCGATGAGTTGTCCTGTCTCAATTTGATCTCCCTCTTTCACCCTGAATTCGGACAGGTGTAAGTACAGGCTGAATAGACCCTGGCCATGATCGATGACCACACAGTTCCCCTCGAAATACAGCTGCCGGGCAAGAATCACCGTCCCACGATTCACCGCATGTACGGGCGTTCCTGCCGGGACGCCATAGTCCAGGCCAAGATGGCGGCTTTGTACTTCCTGATTGAAGACCCGCGCGGTACCGAACACGTCAGAGATGGCCGCGGAAACCGGAGCAACGAACCCTCCTGCCCAAAGCCGCTGCGCTGTCTCTGTTGAGAAGGTCTTCTGTTTCACTTCTTTGTCGGCGCTGATGTCGCGAAGCTGCTCGGGGTTCGGCTCGGTATATTTCTTGGCAACTGACACCGTGATCTTCGGATATACGCCGGCCGCGACCTTTATCTTTCGCGTGATTTCCGCCGAACTGCCTTTGAGAAGGGTCTCCGTCAGCTTCAACTCGTAAGTGCCCGTGGCGGTTTCTACCGGCACTCCAGCCAGGGAATACCAGGAGTCTCCGGAACGGAAGAAATTCAATTGATGGCCAAGCCAGGTTGCAGAGATCTTTTGCACCCAACTCGGGGCCGCGATTTGAAAAAGTATGGGCGACCCGTTGACTATTTTTGCGGGCTGCCACTTGATTGCACTTCCGCGCGGAAGGACCTTAGCCTGAACTGGCAAAGTCAGGCACGCCATGGCCAGCAGGAATGCCGGAAATCCGACGTATCGTTGAAGCGCAAAGCTAAGCATCTTCCGAATGGTACGCCATAAAAAAACCTGGCCACAAAACCCAATGGAACACAGAATCACGTCGGACAACATCAACTCGTGAATACCCGGCCAGCCTCGTCCAAAGTTCGTCGGCCAAGCCTGTGCTAGTATTTACGGTCGCGCAGGCTCTGTGGACGGCCGGCGTCATTATTATTGTTATTGCGGGGCCAGATGAAAGACACCCTCGGAGTCCTCCTGGCTGGCGGTGCGGGCGAACGACTCTATCCCCTGACTCGCGACCGGGCCAAACCTGCCGTTACCTTCGGCGGCATTTACCGCATCATCGATGTCACACTATCGAACTGCGTCAACTCCGACCTGCGCCGAGTTTACATTCTCACCCAATACAAAGCGCTGTCGCTGAATCGCCATATCCGCGAAGGCTGGAACATCGTTGCCCGCGAGATGGGAGAGTTCGTAGAAGTTCTGCCGCCGATGAAGCGGGTGAGCGACCAGTGGTACCAGGGCACGGCAGACGCTGTGTATCAGAACATTTACTCCATCGGGTCGGAACAGCCTAAACACGTGCTCATTTTGTCCGGCGACCACATCTACAAGATGAATTACGGCCTCATGCTCAAGCAGCATCTCGACTCGGCGGCCGACGTTACTTTGGCAACCATTCAAATTGGGCTGGAGGAAACGTACCGCTTCGGGGTGATTGCGGTCGATTCCGACAACCGCGTCACCGGCTTTGAAGAGAAGCCAACGGTGACCAAACTTCGTTCGCCGGAAAATCCGGACAAAGTTCCCGCCTCGATGGGCGTATATCTTTTCAACACCGACGTACTGATCCCGATTCTGCTGAAAGACGCCGAAGACGAGCACTCCTCCCATGATTTCGGCAAAGATATTTTGCCCAAAATGGTCGACGACTATCGTGTCTACTCGTACGACTTTGTGGATGAGAACAAGAAAGAGGCGCTCTACTGGCGCGACGTGGGAACTCTGGAAGCTTTTTACGAAGCCAACATGGATGTGGTTTCGGTTTCGCCGGTGTTCAATTTGTATGACGAAGCCTGGCCCATCCGCACTCACCAGCGGCAGTACCCACCGGCCAAGTTTGTGTTCGAGGAGCCAGGCCGAACGGGCACGGCGCTCGATTCCATCGTTTCCGCGGGCTGCATTGTCTCGGGCGGGACAGTGCGTTATTGCATCTTGTCGCCGGATGTGCGGGTAAATTCCTACAGCGAAGTGGATTCCAGCATTTTGTTTTCGCATGTGAACGTTGGACGCCACTGCCGCATTCGCCGCGCCATCATCGATCGCGATGTGCATATTCCAGAAGGCACGGCCATCGGCTTCGATCCCGAAGCCGACCGTCAGAAATATTTCGTGACCGACACTGGAATAACTGTGGTCACGCGCGATTACTCGCTTTTCGAGAACCCGGTCACGGTGGACTACTTCACCAGTGAATAAGCGCCGCAGACGGTCTGTCTGCAATCCCTCTTACGTCGAGCAGTGACGAAATCACTACAAGTCGATGTCGTTGGCGTAGGCTTGAACGCCATCGACACACTAATCTTTGTTCCCCAATTTCCAAGCTACGGATCAAAGGTCGAGTTCCATTCCGCAAGCATGCAGCCCGGTGGCCAAGTTGCAACCGCAATGTTTGCCTGTGCGCAGTGGGGATTACGAACGCGCTACGTCGGCAAGCTGGGAGACGATCTTGCAGCGAAGATGCACGCGGCGGAGTTCGCTGGCGTTGGAGTCGAGACGCACATCACTACAGTTGAAGGCTGTGCCAGTGCCCAGTCGTTCATCCTTGTCGATCCGCGCGGCGAGAGAACCGTTCTCTGGCGTCGGGACGAGAGGCTGGCGCTAAAGGAAGAAGAACTTGATCGCGAATGGATCGTGAATGCACGCGCTCTTCTGGTTGATGGCGCGGACACCGTTGCTGCGACAAGTGCGGCCAAGTGGGCGCGCGCGGCGGGCGTTCCCGTCATCGCGGATCTCGATGAGCCTTATCCCCTTCTCGATGCGCTGCTTGAGAACGTCGATTACCTGATCGTGAGCCGCGATTTCCCGGCGAAGCACACGGGCGAAAACGACCTGCGCAAATCGTTGGCTACATTACAAAAGCGCTTTGGATCGCGGTTGAGCGCAGCAACCTTGGGCACCGAAGGCGTGCTGGCGTGGGACGGCAAGCAGTTCTATTACTCGCCTGCGTACAGCGTTTCAGTTGTTGATTCGACCGGTGCCGGCGACATTTTTCACGCGGCATTCATCTACGGCTTGCTCCAAGACTGGCCGGTTCAGCGAACCCTCGACTTTTCATGCGCCGCTGCCGCGCTGAATTGCATGGCAGCAGGAGCTCGAGGAGGAATTCAACCGCTCGAAAACATCCACAGATTGATGTCGAGCGCAGAGCGACATCCCTCTGCTTACTAGAACCCGTGCCTGGAACCGGAACCGCCGATGGGATAGACTGGGCTCAAATCGACGGAGGGTCCACCGCCTTATATGTCGCAGAGGATAGTTGTCCTCGAAACCAATGAAGTACCGCTAAGAATCTTCAGGCGCTTCCAGAAGTTACGACCTGGCTCCAACCTGGATCGCCTACTGCAGAAGTCTCATGTTGTTGAGACCATGGCACTTGATGTTGACGAATCGCTTCTGTACCCGTCGCAGACCTGGGCCTCGCTGAACACCGGCGCCCCCTATGAGGCGCATAAAATCCACTGGTACAACGATCCCAAGCCCGACCAGTATCCCCTGTATTGGAAGACCCTGGCAGGTCGCGGATTAACCGTCGGCTTGGTGAATACGCTGCACTCGTCGCCTGCGGAGCCTTATGCTGCTGGTAACGACAATTTCAAGTTTGTGATCCCCGACTGCTTTGCGGCGGATTCCTACACCAAGCCCGGCTACTTCGAAGCGTACCAAAAGCTCACGCTCAAGGCGGTGAGCGCCAACGCCCGGGTTGCCACCATGAAGGCCCCTATTCAGGAGGCCGCGTTAACCCTGATCAATTCGCCACGGTATGGTATTCGCGCACACACCATGATCGAGGGCGCCTCTCTGCTGGCCCAGATTGCGCGAAAAAAAGTTAATCGTGAGCGTATTCGCAACATGCAATTTCCTCTGGCCGCCGACGTTTTTGTGAAGCTCTTTCGCAAGCACCAGCCGAATTTGTCAATCATTTTTACCAATCACGTGGCCGCTAACATGCACCGCTACTGGTACGGACTATTTCCGGAAGACTATCCCACGCAGGTTTACGACGAGAAGTGGATCAATAAATACCGCGATGAAATCATGGCCGCGGTCGATCTGCTGGATAACTATCTGGGAGAGCTGATGAAGCTGGCCGAGAAGAATGATTGCGTACTGGTAGTGGTGAGTAGCATGGGCCAGGCCGCTAATGAGAAGTTGACCCCGGAAGTCCGGGCTTCGCGAACCCACAGCTTTCGCCTGGAAGATGTCCGCAAATTCGCCGATCAGCTGGCCTCGCGACGCTATTCCTACAATGTCGAACAGGCCATGGTTCCTCAGTACATGCTGGGTTTTCCTTCGACGGCTGAGGCGGAGAACTATGGTGCCGAGGTGCGCGAGTCGATTCCCGGCCTGAAGAGCGCATCAGTGACCTGTGATGTGAACGGCCCAGTGGTCACTTTATCGGTCACGCTGGATGGAAACGCATCGGAAGTCACAGTCCGCGGCAAATCCTGGGACTACAAAGCACTGGGTTTTACGCGGTTCGAGATTGACGACCACAGTTCAGGCCGCCACTGTCCGGAAGGCAGTCTGATCATCTACAACAGTAAAACCGCTAAAGTGAACCAGCCAACCGTCAATTACCTGGAGTATGCGCCAGCCATGCTGAAACACTTCGGAATCGAGCCGCCGGCTTTCATGACCGAGCCCAGTTTCAATTTCTAACGACCCGAGCAGGGATCGGGACAACGCGGCAGCCGAAAACTACTTTTTCAGAATCGGGTTATACCCGTCGCTCACCAGCTTGGCCCGCGTATCTTCGGCTTGCTTGACGTTCAGAGAACGGACCGACCTGAACGTGAAACAGCTTATCTGATCCCGGGCTGGCGATGAAGGCGGAGTATTGCCGTCCCTTGAGAGACTCCACCAGCGCCTCGGCGTCCTCTTGCTTGCTTACTGCCGCGACTTGCACGTAATAAGCCTGACCCGGCTGGGTGGAGATGGAGCCGGCTGGCTGGTCCGGCGCCGAGGATGCAGCGCTCTGATTGGATGCAGAGGTCGTACCAGAACTAGCTGGAGCAGTTGGCTGTGGCTGTTCCGTCGCATGCGATTCCGGCGCAGAACTTGGCGCAGCGGAGTTGCGGCTGGCTGCTGGAGTTCGCGGTGACGACGTGCTCGGCGAAGGCAGCAGCTCCGGTGCGGACCGCACGGAATTTTTGCCCATGGTAAAACCCATGCCGAAGAAAATGGCGCACAGGATCACCAGGCCGAAGAACAGCGCCAGCATTTTGCCGGTGCCGAGGGTTATTTCGGTGTCGGTCGCATCATCCAGAGGAAGTGTGCTCACGGGACTCATAGAATTCTAAGGCTCTTTCTTTTTGTAACCCTCTCGCAAACCCAAAGTTCTGCACTCTTGCGAGCTTGTTGCCCGCGACTGAAAGTGCAAGAACGACGGAGAGAGAAGTCGTTTCTCTATTTTGCTGCCGGGAGGCTGTCCTTCGCTAGTAACTTTTGGAGTCCAGAGAAGAAGTCCACTGGTACAGGGAAGACCACGGTCGTATTCTTTTCCACGCCGATTTCCGTGAGCGTCTGCAGGTAACGGAGTTGCACGCTGACCGGTTCTGAGGCTAGCAGATGGGCGGCGTCCACCAGTCTTTGCGCGGCAGAAAACTCGCCCTCGGCGTGAATGATCTTCGAGCGCTTCTCGCGTTCGGCTTCGGCTTGCTTAGCCATGGCGCGCAGCATGGACTCAGGCATATCCACCTGCTTGACTTCGACGTTTGCGACCTTTACGCCCCAAGGCGCTGTGTGCGTGTCGAGAATGCTCTGCAACCGCAAATTGATTTTTTCGCGGTGTGCCAGCAGTTCGTCGAGTTCGACCTCTCCCAGCACGGATCGCAAAGTGGTCTGTGCGAACTGCGAGGTCTGGTAGATGTAATTGGAAACTTCGACTACTGCCCGCCTGGGCTCGATTACCCGAAGAAAGATGACCGCGTTTACTTTCAGCGTGACGTTGTCGCGAGTGATGATGTCCTGCGGGGGAACTTCCAAGGCCTCCTGGCGCAGCGATACCCGCACGATGCGATCGATGGGAGCAAAGACCAGAATTACCCCGGGACCTTTCGCCTCGGGAAGAAGATGACCCAAACGGAAGATGACCCCGCGCTCGTACTCAGCAAGAATCTTTATCGAGCTGAGAACGTAGAGAACCAGAATTATTAATGCAACCGCTAAGATCGCGCCGATACCCAGTTCCATCGTCAACCTCCCGCCCAATTTGAGCTGTGGACGAGATTGTACTGCGTTTTCACCACGGAGACACGGAGGCACGGAGGAACCGGACAGAAAATGCAAACCGCCTGGGTCGTAATCGTTTGGGAGAACCCGTTTTTCTCTGTGTCTCCGTTGTGAAAATGCTTATCGTTGGTGTTCGCGGGAGCTGCGCTTCGGACGCGCCAGGGTTTTGATCGCTCCCAGAAAGACAAGACAGAACCAGAAGTCCACAAGTACACCGAGATCCAGCCGGGTGGGATCGTGACGGGCAGCAGGAGGCAGGTGCGGCATCAGCAGGAAGTAGACAGCATTCCCCGCCACCACGGCGATGAAGCTTTGCAAAAGGTTCACTCTAGTTTGTTTTGACACCGGAACCTCAAAAAAAGCACCAATCAGCACTTCACGTTCGGGCAGCAGTACGCGTCCGAAACCTAAGCAGCTGCGATCATCGCAACCCAGCTGAGTGCTGACGGCTGATGCCTGACGGCTGCCTTTGCTACCATCCTTCTGATGCTGGAACCCTCCACCCCCGTTCAGTTTGTGAAAGGAATTGGGCCGAAACTTTCGGAGATCCTCGCAAACAAGGGCATACAAACTGTTGATGATCTGCTTCATTACCTGCCTTTCCGTTATGAGGACCGGCAAAACCCTCGCGGAATTGCCGAGTTACAGCTGGGCGAAATGGCGACGCTGATTGCAGAGGTCCGCAACTCGGGCCTGTTCCGTACCCGCCGCATGCCGATTTTTCAGCTGACCGTAGGCCAGGGTCGTAACCGGCTTAAATGTATATGGTTCAACGGAAGCTACCTCAGAGACAAGTTTCAGCCCGGACAGTTGGTCGCACTCTACGGAAAAGTGGATTTGAATCGCGGCGAACCGCAACTGGTCAATCCGGAATTTGAGATTCTTGGGGAGGAAGACAAAGCTGAAGAGAAAGCTGCCGAATCGCTGGAAGTCGGCCGCATCGTCCCAATCTATGAGTCCGCCGGGCAAGGCAAGCTCACCTCCCGCTGGTTTCGAAAAATCATTCACAATGCGCTCAAAGACCTAACGCCCGATCTGCCGGAAGCGATTCCTGCTGCGATCTGCAAGCGGCTAAACCTTCCCTCGGCCAGGAAGGCGTTGTGGGAGGTCCATTGGCCGATTGAGGGAGAGAGCCTGCTTGACCTGCAGTCGCGACGCACACCTGCTCATGTCCGAATGATTTTCGAAGAGCTGTTTTTTATCGAGCTGGGGCTTGAATTAAAACGGCGCGAGCAAAAGGCAAAGACCGGCATCGCGTTTGAGCTCAATGATCGCGTGCGCGAGGCAATCAAGAAAATACTGCCGTTTCATCCTACGGGAGCGCAGAAACGGGCGCTGAAGGAAATCGCCTCTGACATGCAAAAGCCGTTTCCGATGCGGCGTCTGTTACAGGGAGACGTGGGCTCAGGGAAAACACTGGTTGCCTTCGAGGCGGCGATCATCGCGATTGAGAACGGGTTTCAGGTTGGGCTGATGGCGCCGACGGAAATCCTGGCACAGCAGCATTACTTTTCGGCGCGGCGGATATTAGAGCCATCAGGCTATCGAATTGTTTTGTTGACCGGCTCTCTAGAAGAGGACCGCAAACGCGAAATCCGCCGTCACATAGCGCAAGGCAGCGCACAGCTGGTGATTGGCACGCATGCGCTGATCGAACAGAAAGTGGATTTTGCGAAGCCGGGTCTGGTGATCGTGGATGAGCAGCACCGGTTCGGCGTGATGCAGCGATCCAAGCTGATGAAGAAGAGTGGAGAGGAAGGCAAGAATATCGTCTCTGCTGAAGCCGACGTCCTGGTCATGACAGCGACTCCGATTCCCCGCACCCTTGCCCTCACGCTTTATGGCGATCTCGATATCAGCGTGCTCGACGAAATGCCGCCGGGGCGGACTCCAATCATTACCCGCCGGGTTGGCGATGAGCGCTCGGACGAAGTCTGGCAATTCGTGCGAAAGCAGGTTGCGGCCGGCCATCAGGCATATGTGGTTTATCCCGTGATCGAAGAAAACGAGGAATCGGAACTCAAGGCCGCCATGAAGATGTACGGCGAGCTCAGCAAAAAAGTACTTCCTGATCTGCAGGTTGCCGTCCTGCATGGACGCATGGAAGCTGATCTGAAAGAGCAGGTCATGCGGCTGTTTCAGCAGGGAAAGATCCAAGTTCTGGTTTCAACCACGGTCATCGAGGTTGGAGTTGATGTGCCGAACGCGACGGTCATGGTCATCGAGCATGCCGAGCGCTTCGGCCTGGCGCAGCTGCACCAATTGCGCGGACGAATTGGGCGCGGAGCTGCCAAGTCGTATTGCGTTCTCATGACTGGCGGCAAGGTGTCCGAAGACGGCGAGCGCCGGCTGGATGCGTTGGTCCGCACCAACGATGGTTTCCAGATTGCTGAGTTGGATTTGGAACTTCGCGGTCCGGGAGAATTCTTCGGCACGCGGCAGGCAGGCCTGCCCAGCTTCCAGGTTGCCAGCCTCATTCGCGACCGTGACCTGCTGGAGATAGCAAAGAAAGATGCGGCTGCGGTGTTATCCGGCCCAAATCCTGAAATCTCGCAAAACGAAATTGAGCGTGCCCTGTGGCAAATGCGCACCCGCTGGCAGAAGACCTACGGTCTTGTGGAAGTGGGATAAGATTGATCCGCTTGTTCACCACGATTTTGGGAGCGCTCATGAAGCGAATTGTTTGCTGGACATTCATCTTGACGACCGCCGGGTTCGCGCAGCAGACTGCGGTTCAACGTCCCAAGATCACCGGCATTGATCATGTGGACTTCTATACCAGCAACGAAGAAGCCAACAATCACCTGTATGCCGAGGTACTCGGCTTGCCTTCGGCGCTTCCGCTCGAAGCGGGCCAGCTTCAGCGGTTCGTCATCGGTAAACAGTGGGTGGGTTATAGCGCCGCGCCGGACGCAAAAGCCACGAATCGAATGGACCACGTTGCGTTCAGGACAGAAGACTGCGACGCTCTGCGCGCATATCTCGCCGCGCATGGCGTGAAGGTGCCTGAGTCAGCCAGTAAGTCCAAGGAGGGCAGCCGCAGTTTTCGGGTGAACGATCCCGAAGGGAATGTAATCGAGTTCGTGCAGCCCTCAGGAGCGGTCCGCGTGAAACTTTCTGGGCAAGGCGAAGCATTACGATCGCGTCCCGACCCCGTCTCCCGGCGCTTGATTCACACCGGCTTCATCGTTCGCGACCGCGCTGCGGAAGATCATTTCTACAAAGACATTCTGGGATTTCGCCTCTACTGGCACGGCGGCATGAAGGACGGCCAGACCGACTGGGCTGCGATGCAAGTCCCCGACGGGACCGACTGGCTGGAATACATGTTGAACATTGATGCCCATCCTGATCTCCAGACCACTGGGGTAATGAACCACATCTCACTCGGCGTGCGCGATATGAAAGAGGCCGTGGCCAAGATGGAGTCGCACGGGTGGAAGCCGCACGACAAAGACGATCATTCAGAGATAGGCAAGGACGGAAAATGGCAGTTTGATGTGTTCGATCCTGACTTCACACGCGTCGAACTCATGGAATTCACGCCTACCCAGAAGCCGTGCTGCTCGGACTTCCAGGGACCACATCCGAGTGAAAAGTGAACGGGCGGTGCGCAGGCGCTGAAAAGCTCGATACTTGATCACACTCCTGCGGCTATCGCTCTTGCCTTAATGCTACTTTCGCTCTGCTGCTCAACCAACAGCATCTCCTTTTGCAAAGACGAGAACCGCTGCATGATTTCGTTCAGTCGCATGCCCATATTGCGAATGGTTTCAACTTGCCGTTTGGTCGCTGAAGGCAGTTGTTCATCGTCGAGCAAAATCAAGTCACAGTTACCGAGAATCGATGTGAGAGCATTGTTGAGGTTGTGGCGGGCCTCGACCATGTAGCGCCCCAGCGCAGCCTCGCGCTCGAGTTGGGAACTCACTTCCGTGAGCCGCGAGAGTTCAGCCACTGCGCGCATGCGCTCCAGAATCTCACCAGCCACGGTCGCCAGCAGCTGCGGCCACCCCGCGACTTCGGGAATCGCCACCAGACCGGTCAGTTTGGGAGCACTGCCATTGGGCCGCGAAATATAGATAACTGGTTTTCCCGCCCTGCACAGAGTTTTCAGAACTGCGCTCTCCTGGGATCCGCGCAAACCGCCCGCAAGCGCGAGATCGAACCCCTCCCGTACAAATTCGCTGCTGGTTCCTAACGTGAACGATGCGGGCGGGCGTGGCGAATCAGTCCAGCTGCGGACCACTGCATTTGAAAACTCACTATCATCGGAAACGATGAGGATTTTCGGCGGTTCCACTGCTTTTACTCCAGGTATTGGTCTACTTTGGGTCGTCGTTGCCAGTATCGTTGGCCCAGCCGGCATCAGCCACGGGCAATTCGAACTCTCCGGTCGCCGAACTCCCAGCTGCGGCACTGGCGGCTTTCGCTTTGATAACGTCGCGGTTCTCTTTGAGCGCTGCTTCCACCGCGGTCCTCAAGTCGACCAGAATGCATAAGGGCTGGCCGGCAGAATATTCGGCGTGAAACATCACCTTCCACGACTGGCAAATCATTCGCAGCCGGTTAACTGGCTCCTCGGCGGAAAATTGGGCTTTCCGGCAATCGAGGGCAGTTACGCCTCGCGCCTCAATTTACCGTAGTCCGTCGAGGATCACGTTCAGGTCCTGGTGCATTAAGCGGAAAAACATTCCGCGCATCAGAAAACCGAAACGCGCGAAAGCAACGAGCGTGAGAGGTTCGAAAAAAGTATCGCCACAGGACTCTTTCATCTCCCGTCCGCGCTCGATAATCCGCGCGGTGAAGAGCGATTTCAGCGTCTTGTGTTCCTTGGCCTCGCGCAGCAGGTCGTTGAGATCCTTAAGAAACGGTGGCGCTTGAATCTCGATAGCTCCGAGCACCGGTTCAAGCACTTTGGCCACTTTCTTCAGGCTGAGGTCTGCGTCGTTGAGGCCTTCTGGAGCATGTTCTGAAAAGAGCTGAACCAGCAGAAAATCGACCTTGTCGCGGTCCTGCGGACTGTGCACGTTCTTGTTGAGATTGTGGACCAGCAGGTCACGAAGAACGATGTCGTTCATCAGCTGCGAAGTTTGCGCGAACTGGCGCAAATGCTGAATTTGGATTTTTTCGTCCATGCCAGCGAACCAGCTTCCGGCGTCAGCAATTGCCTCAGCGGAAGGCGCCTCGGTGGCATCTTCCAATTCGCGGCAGGGTTCACTCTCCATGGCCGATTCCCGTGCTAAGGCGCAATAGACCGGATAGAGACGGCGCAAGCTCGCCCATCTATCAGCAGGAGTGGTTGGAGTTTGCAAATTCATGATTCACAGCTCGCGCGGTCAGTGCATTCTAGTAGTCGTGATTAGCACGCACACGACCAAATGCGTCGGCTGTAAACGATTGAGCAGCAAGGGGGATTACACAAGAGAAGGGCCTCAGTCGCAGGCCGCGTCTCATTATGATACGAATGCGACACGGTGTATGCCGAGTGTTCGCGGCTATTGCAGGGCGGAGCTCGAAGCTGCCAGGTTCCCGCCGATGTTATAGCGCTTCAGCTTGCGATACAAAGTCGCACGGCTGATCCCAAGCATCTTCCCGGCCATGACTTTGTCGCCATTCACCTGTTCGAACACTCGCCGGATTGTCGCGCGTTCAATGTCCTCGAGGTCATTGGACGACAGAGAGCTCTGCGGAACGCTAAAGGTCGGGTTGTCGGGAGAAGGGGTGATCGCGATCGCGCTGGGCGGCAGGTCGGAGACATCAATGATTTTGCCTTCTCCCAGAGTGGTTGCCCGCTCGATGCAATTCTCCAGTTCCCGAACATTTCCCGGCCAGTCGTGCTGCAGCAGCGCCTTCATGGCCGCTCCGGTCATTTGGATTCCCGCTCCCTTGGCGTGACGGTCAAGAAACCAGTGAACCAGCATGGGAATGTCGGAACGGCGCTCACGCAGCGCAGGTAGCCGGACTGAAACCACGTCCAAGCGAAAATACAAATCTTTTCGGAAACGTCCGGCGCGATACTCGGTCTCCAAATCGCGGTTGGTGGCGGCGATGACGCGCACGTCCACTTTGACCCTCTGATTGCTGCCGACAGGCCGGACTTCCTTTTCCTGAAGCACGCGCAAGAGCTTTGCCTGCATCTCCAGCGGCAGCTCGCCGATTTCATCGAGGAAGATTGTGCCCCCATGAGCAGCCTGAAACAGGCCGATCTTCGATCGCAGTGCGCCGGTGAATGCGCCCTTCTCGTATCCAAAAAGCTCGCTTTCAATCAGAGTAGGAACAAGGGACCCGCAATCTACAGCCACGAACGGACGCGATGCGAAACTACCACGGAAATGAATCGCGCGCGCTACCAGTTCTTTCCCCGTGCCGCTCTCGCCGACAATCAATACCGGAGTGCGCGTGTCTTTAAGGCGCGCAATCATGCGGAGAACGTCCTGAATCTTTGGGGTGGTGCCGACAATACCGTGCATGCCGGTTTCCATATCCATGCGCTCGCGCAGGAATTGGTTCTCTTGCACGAGTTCTACTTTTTCGGCCATTCGACGCAGGAACAGCCTCAATTCTTCGAGCGGAGTAAACGGCTTGGCAATGTAATCGTAGGCCCCGAGCTTCATGGCCTGGACAGCTGTCTCCACCGAGCCATGACCGGTCATTACTGCGACCTCAGAGCGGGGCAGTATTTTTTTTACTTTCTCCAGAAATTCCAGCCCCGACATTCTCGGCATCACCAGGTCGGTGAGAATAATGTGCGCGGGAGATTCCTCGAGCAGCGCGAGGGCCTCCTCCCCCGTGCTCGCCCCCATGCTGGCAAATCCCATGCCTTCCGCGACCGTCATGCACAACCGGCGGATGCTCTCTTCATCGTCCAACACTAAAAAACGGATCCCAGCGCGCTCGCTCACAATGGTTTCCCCATGGTCTTTTCAATCACAGAAATGAATTGCCTGGCGCGAAAAGGCTTTTCAACGCAGGGTGCGCCGGTTCGCTCCAAGGTTGCAGCCGTATCTTCATTAGCGATGTCGCCGGTTATGAAGACCAGGCGACGCGCTAACCCGGGGCGATGACGGGTGATCCAGTCGTGCACGTCGGCACCGTTCATGCCCCCGGGGGTGCGCATATCGGAGACGACGCCCAGAAACTCGCCCGACGCGAGCAGGCGCACACCGTCCGCACCCGATTCGCTGCAAACGACGGTATAGCCACTGCGCTCCAGCACGGCTTTTACGTAGCTCATCACAGCGGGCTCATCTTCAATGAGCAGTACTGGAATAGCTTCAGCTTTGACTGCTTGTGTACTCATGGTTTGTTTCCTGCGGCAACTGCGGTTAAAGAGGCAATTTCGTTGACAGATGGGAAGCGAACGGTGAAAGTTGCACCCGGTGCACCTGAGTTATTGGAGCAGGAGATCTCTCCGCCGTGCTCCTTCACGATTCCGTAACAAATACTTAACCCTAAACCGGTGCCTTGCCCAACTTGCTTGGTGGTGAAAAAGGGGTCGAAGATACGCTCAGCCTGAGCAATGCCGGAACCGTTGTCGCGGAACGAGACCTCGACCGAATCACCTCGTCGTGCGCTGGAAATCTCAATTCGCGGCCCTGATGGCGAGTCGCGAACGGCGTCGTAAGCGTTGTTCAGAATGTTGAGGAAAACCTGCTGTAGCTGCTGGGAGTCACCCATGACCAGCGGCAGATCGTCGTCGTAGTTCTCAGTGATGGCCACTCCGCGACTGTGAAAGTCGTATGCCCGCAGTTGAATTGTCCGCTTCACTATAGGATTCAAGTGAACCGGCTTCCACTGGGGCGGCATCTGCCGGGCAAAGCTAAGCAGATTTTGAACGATCTGCTTGGTGCGCTGCGCCTCTTGCAAGATCACTCGCAGGTCCTTGCGGGCGCTCTCGGGCACTTCCGAATTGTCCATGAGCAAATCAGCGAATCCAAGAATGGCCGTCAGCGGATTATTCACTTCGTGCGCGACTCCGGAGACAAGCTGGCCGACGGCGGCCATCTTTTCCGCGTGCATGAGTTTGGCCTGTAACGAAGCGGCATCGGTCACATCGCTCATCACCACCACAATGCTGCTGACGTGGCCCTGGTCATCGCGCATGGGGCTGAGGTTCACCGAAAATTGGCCTACACGTCCGTCGGCCCGGAGCACTTGCACGTCGAGATTGTCCACCTGACTTCCCGCAAGCACCGAGTCGAAGGTGTCTCCAAATGCCTCCCGCTTCTCCGGCGCGACCAGGGCGTTAAGGTGCAGTCCGAGGATGGCTTCCTGTTCATATCCCATAGCCTGCCAACGACGATTGGCATAGCTGATCAGTCCGGCGGTATCGGCGACCAGAATTAAACTTTGCGTGTTATTCAGGATTTTGCCGGAGAAATCACGCTCGCGCTGCAATTCCGAGCGGTAGGCTCGAAGCCCGCTGACGTCCAGCATCAAGCCGCGATACTGGGTGATTTTTCCCTGCGGATCGCGGACTGCGAAGGAGTTAATCAATACGTGAACAGGATTGCCATTCTTGTGCTTGAGCGCCTCTTCGTGGTTGCGCAGTGTGCCTTCACGTTGCATGAGGGCGAAGAGGTCCTGGTGGCGTTCAGGCGCGACAAATACTTCCGCCCGGGGATCACAATGCAGCAACTCTTCACGGCTTTCGTAACCCAGCATTCGGACCAGGGTGTCGTTCACTTCAATGAAGCGGCCGTCAGGACTACAGAAAAACAGTCCTTCCTGGATGTTGTCGAACAACTCGCGGTAACGGCGTTCGGCCTCGCGGCGGTCAGTTATGTCCTTAAGAACGTGAATTGTCTGCGGACCTTCGCTCCCGGCGCCGTGCACCTGGGAGGTGGAAACCAGATAGGTTCGCTGCAGCACTGGGTGGATGTACTCGTCGGCTAAATTGCCGCTGCTTCGGCAGAAGGGACAGGACCGCAAAGGCGGAGCGCCGGCGGTGGCGAGTAGCGCACCCATATTGATCCCGATAAGCTGCTGCGGGCGCGTTCCGATGAAATCGGCGAGCGCGCGATTCACCCGCAAGACGTTGCCGGCCTGGTCATGAGCGACGACAAAATCAGGGATCGCGTCGAAGATCTCGATCCAGTGCCGGTTGGCTTGCTCCATTCGATTGAAGAACCGGGCATTTTCGAGCGAGACCGAAGCTTGTCCTGCGATCGCCTGCAGAAGCTGACGGTCCTCGTCGCCAAGCGGTTCTTCGCGGCCGGCGAGACACAGCGCACCGAGCAATTCTCCTGAATTACCGTGTAACCGGGCGACGATGACCTGCTTCCATCCGATCAGCTGTGCCAGTTCATCGCCAACCAGGTCCTGAGCGTTTGTCGTGTTGATCTCCTCAGACTGGCGCCGCACCGATGCAATGACCGCGTTCGCGAATCGTGATTCAACCTGCCCTGACCCCTCATTCGGAGCAGGCAAAAACGCGGCGCTTGTTTCCTGGCCATTTTCGACGATCAAGGCGGCCGAGTGAACGCTCATCATCTCCGCAGCCCGCCGCACGAAGCTGTGTGCAAAGCTCGGCCCCCGAATCAACGAATGCAGCTCGAGCGCGAGACTGGTGAGAGCTTCAGCCCTTTTCCTGTGTTGCTCAGAAAGCAGCAGGTTGCGGCTGACCTCGAGGGCAACGGTGACCTGGGCAGCGAGGGCCTGGGCGCGGCGAACGTCCTCCTTGGAGATTGCGCCCCCATCCACGCGGTCGAGCACACCAAAAATTCCGAGAAGTTGCCCGCCGGTGCCGAGCATTGGAACTGCCAGGAACTGGCGCACGTCGAACTGAGCCAAAAGCTGCTGATTGGCTCCGGCGAGTTGCGTCGCATCCTCGACGCAAAAGACTTCTTTCTTTCGCATCGCCTGCATGAACACACCTTCCGGAAGGGTGAAGCCGGCCGGATCGCGTGGCCCGCCAGGGTGGCTCCAGCGGATGTGAATTCTGTCCTCTTCCATTAAGCCGACGACGCTGCGAGCAAAGCCCAGAAAATCGCTGGCCCGGAGTACGAATTTCTGCATGAACTGATCGAGATCGGCGATGGATCCCAGCTCGGACGCGATATTTACGATCTGGTGCAGCTCGTGAGCTTGTGCGCGGGCTTTGGAGTAGAGCTCGGCATTGGAGATGGCGACGGCGGCAAAGCTTGTGACCACGGGTAAAAGTGATTTCTCTTCTACGGTGAAAGCGCCTTCGCCGCGCGGATAAACCAGGATTGCCCCTTCCCGGCTCGAGGTTCGAAACGGCGCAGCCATCAGAGCTCCTGGGGCGACCAGGTCTCCAAGGGAGTGCCCTGCAGGATCGATGGCCACGCTTATGGTCTCGCCCGCCAGGATGGAGCGATGGGTGAGATCACAAATGAAGTTCAGGTCCCGGCGGTCGTATCGCGATCTGACCGAGAGCGCCATCTCGGGATTCTCGGTTGCCACCGCCCACAGCTCGTAGCCGGTGTTTTCGCGGACCAGTATGCACACCAACGGGCTTCGCAGAAGAGCGCGCAGCCGGTCGGCCACGGCTTCCACCACCATGCCCAAATCAGGCGCGGAATGCAGGCTGTGGGCTACTTCTGCAAGGATTCCCGCACGCCGTTGTTCTTCCCGTGCGCGTTCTGAGAGACGCATGGCCTCGAGAAATCCACCCAGCTGCGCGGCCACAATGCTTGCTTTTGCAACATGATCTGGAGTGAAGAAGTGCGGCTCGGTATTATGCAAAAAAACAGCCGCACCCACGACTTCATTCGAAACCACCAATGGGACGGCCATGGCGGCGCGAGCGTTGAACTCCGCCGCCGAACGAAATTTCGCGGTATTCAGCGCGTTGAAGTAGACAGGTTTTTTCCGGTGGATTGCTTCGGTAACCACGGTGCTTTCGTCGGCACGTAGCCGGGCATTGCGAAAGTGCTCTGCCATCCAGCCGTCGGCCTCGGCCCCCACTAGCTGGTCTGGTGGAAGGAAATGCCAAACTCCCACCCCGCTTACCTGAAAGTAGCTGCGGGTTTCGCGACAAAAAGCACTCAGGATCTCGGCTGCAGACACTGCCTTGGCTGCGGCGGCGGAAAACTTCAGCAGGAGTATTTGAAATGGATCGTCCGCAGCTCCGGTGGGACGCGGTATCAGTGCCTGTTCGGAGCCCATGGTCAGACGCCCCCCTCCAACGGCTTCGATAATGCCGCTCCGGGCCAAGTCATTGAATTAGTTGGACTCTATCTTGCAATCTCAATTTGAGTCAAGGACAAACGCCAAAACCGCCGTGAAGCAGGAATCTGCTTTGCCACACCGCCGGCCGTATCGTGCTGAGACAAATCCAGGGAAAGTGAGACAGGCTCCCAGCTCTCGAAGACACTTTCGTAACGTTGAATTGTCATAAGTACCTGAAAACATGAATCAAGTCCCGGTACTCTAGCCACGGGGATGGAGATTACCGTGCATTACTCGAAAGGTATTTTCAAAGCAGGGGGGCCCGTGTCTTTCCAGGCGAGATCCAAGGTTTTGGTGAGGCTTGTATTCCTCAGTTTATTGATTATCACGCTGTTCGCATCATTTCACGCCGTTCCGGGAATTGCGCAAGCGGAAATAGATCGGAAGGTCAAATCCAGAGTCGCCGCGACTTACCCCGAAATCGCGCGAAAGATGGGTTTAACAGGCTCGGTGAAGATTCAAGTAGTGGTCGCGGCGAACGGAACGGTAAAGGAAACGAAAGTACTCGGCGGTCACCCGATTCTTGTGAACGCCGCACTCACTGCAGTGAAAAAATGGAAATTCGAAACTGCGAGCGGTGAAACTACCGGAACAGTAGAGTTCAAGTTCGATCCGGGAAGCTAGCGCACGAGTTTTGAGATGTGGAGAAAGCATCTATGTCGATGAGCAAGAAGCTCTATTGGAACTTCGGCTTCGTTCTGGGCATGGTTTTGATCCTTTTTGGGGTGACGTGGTTCGCCGTGCAACGGGAGCAGGCGGCCAAAACTGCAACTGCCCAGGCATTGACGGCGTTGTCGGTCGTCGATAAGGTCCGATTTCAAATCATGCAGAACCGCCTTTATCTCAGCAACTACCTGTTGAGCGGGGACGCACGCGAAGTTGAGCACATGAATGACGGCGTGCGCCAGTTGAATGAGTATTTGCAAAATGGCGAGCGACTGGCGAGCTCTGACCAGCAGCGTTCGGATTTCGACGATGTTCACAAAAACGAGAGCGCCTGGCTCGCACAATTTGCTCAACCTCTACTGCAAAAACGTAAGGAAGTAGATGCCGGCAATGCAACCGTGGCCGACCTGCAAATCTTCTACTTGCAAAAGGATGCTGCTACATGGGTGAAGACGTCGACTGATTCGTTGAACGAAGCTGACCGTGAAATCAGGCAGACCCTTGATGAGCGGCGCAAGATTGATGACAACGCGGGCAAATGGACAATCTTTTTGGCTTTTTGCAGCACGCTGATCGCAATCGCCCTGGGAGCAGTCATTGCATACCGCACAGCGTATTCGATAACGCATCCGCTGTCCGAACTGATCAAGGTGGCGAGACAGATCGGCGAGACCGGAGACCTGGACCACAAGATCGCAATCCACCGTGATGACGAAATCGGCCAGTTAGGCCGCACCTTTGACGGGATGGTGACTTACCTCAAGGAAATGGCGTCGGTCTCTGAGGCCATCGCCGGCGGCAACCTGGCTGTGGATGTGAAGCCGCGCTCGAAACATGACACTCTGGGGAACGCATTCGCGAAGATGACCGAAGGCCTGCGTGGGTTGGTGCGAAATGTCCGCGACGCGGCCTCGCAAGTGGCGAGCGCTTCCACTCAAGTGGCTGGGGCGTCTGACGAATCCGCCAAGATCAGCCTGCAAACCTCATCTGCAATCGATGAAGTCACCAGCACCATGCACGAGATGAGTGTGAACGTGCAGAACATGGTGAAAAGCACGCAAGTGCAGGCATCAAGCGTTAGCGAGACCTCGGCATCTATCGACGAGATGGTCGCCTCGATTCAACGGGTTGCTGATACCGCCAAAGTGTTGCTCGACATATCAAACCGCTCGCGCGAGGAAGTACATAGCGGCATCACCACGATGGAAAAGGCCACAGATGGTCTGAACAAGATCAACACCACCATCGGTTCATCGGGGAAGATTATCGACGCTCTGGGACAGCGGGCGGACGACATTGGGAAGATCATCGAAGTCATCGATGACCTGGCAGAACAGACTAACCTGCTCGCGCTCAACGCCGCAATTGAGGCGGCCCGCGCCGGAGAGCATGGCCTGGGCTTTGCGGTGGTCGCCGATGAAGTCCGGAAACTCGCGGAAAAATCAGCGCAATCAACCAAGGAAATTTCCGAACTGATCCAGAGTATCCAGAAGGAAGCCCGTAAGGCAGTCGAGAACATGGACCAGAGCACAAGCATCGTGAATGAGGGACTGACTCTGGGCTCAGAGCTGAACACTGCTTTGCGGAAAATTTCCAACGTGGTTACCGAAGTCTACAAATTCGCCCAGGAGATTGGGGCCGCCACCAACGAGCAGTCGCATGGTTCAACGCAGATCGCTCGCGCCACCACTCGGCTGAACGAAATCACCCACGAAATCAACTCCGCAGTCGAAGAGCAAGCGTCAGGTGCACATGCGGTTGTCAAAGCTATGGAGCGCATGCGTGAACTGGTGCAGCAGACGACCTCGGGTTCGACCGAACTGGCGGCTTCTGCCGAACAGATGTCGAAGATGTCCCGCGACTTGCTCGACTCGATGAACCGCTTTGGCATCGGTTCCGACGGTGACGCATTCTCGGAGGAAAAGAACCGTCGGAATGCGCGGGCCGCAGCTGCCGCACGAGCGTAAAACGGACTGTTATGAATCGCGACGTTCACATTGTCGGTTTTCAGGTCGGACGCGAAACCTATGGAGTTCCGATTACCTCATTGCACGAGATCGTCCGGGTTCCGGAAATTACGGCTGTTCCCGACGCCCCGGAATATATGGAAGGCGTGATCAATCTTCGGGGAAAGATCGTTTCAGTCATTGACCTGCGCAAACGTTTGGGAGAGAAGAACGTTACTGGACACCGCCGCAACCGGATCCTGGTGATCGAGCATAACGGCAGGCTGGCGGGGCTGATTGTGGACTCCGCTTCGGAAGTGCTGAAAATTCCAGCTTCCGACGTGGAAACGTCGCCTACAGCGTTGCAGCAAGGCGGCACGAACTGTGTGACCGGCCTGGGGAAGTACCGCGGCCGCTTGATTGTCCTGCTCGACATGAACAAGCTGCTGGACTTTGATGCAGCGCAAAGACGTGGGGAAAAGGTTCTGGCCCAAGCAACTGTGGATGTGGCGCGAGGCGCGACGGCAAGCAAATAGTTCTTCAAGGATACGCATGAGTTCTCTAGCCCTGGCGATCCAACTGAGCCAAGCCGAGATGCGGCTGTTGCAGACGCTCGTCTATCAGGAATGCGGGATGTACTTTGACGCGCGGCGCACTCATTTCCTGCAAGACCGGCTGCAGAGACGTTTACGCGAGTGCCGCATGGATTCGTTCTACAGCTACTACCGTCTTCTGCTCAGCCCAGGCGGCAGGCAGGAACTCATGAAGCTGCTTGAGAACCTGACCGTCAACGAGACCAGTTTCTTTCGCAACAAGGCGCAACTGGAGCTGTTTCATAAACACATTCTGGATGAGATCATTCGGGCCAAGCAGCAGCAGAGCAATTTTCAAATTCGCATATGGAGCGCGGGCTGTTCAACCGGCCAGGAGCCGTACACCATCGCCATGCTGGTGGCAGATGCCCTGGCTTACCAGAATCTGCGGATGCCGTCGATTCCGGGTGCGGTGTGGCCGAAGCCTCTGGTTCCGCCACCATGGAAGGTTGAAATTCCCGCCAGCGACATTAATTACCCCGTGCTTCGCGCCGGGCAAGAGGGCATCTACAACGAGCATCATATGTCCTCGGTCGACTATGCCTATCGCCTGCGCTACTTCGACAAAGTCGGCGAACGCTATGCGGTAAAGAACGCGATCAAGGAATTGGTGCACTTCGACTTTCACAATTTGAAGACCGAGTTCCTGCCGCAGTCAAACGATGTGATCTTCTGCCGCAACGTGATGATGTACTTCGACGAGGCGGAGCAGCGGCGCCTGGTGGAGAAGTTCTATCACTGCCTGACGCCAGGCGGATATTTGCTGGTGGGACATGCGGAAAGCCTGCTGGGGCTCACAGACAAGTTCACGATGGTGTATCGCAACAGTGGCACTGCATATAAACGGATCGAGGTGGCGGAGTGACGCCGTTTTCCGACGAACGCGGGAGCGAATTGCGCGATCTGTTTTTCGAGACCGCGCAGGAACTTCTTCAGTCCTTGAACGAAGATGCGCTCAAGCTGGAGAAGATGCCGCAGAACAGCGAGGTCATTCGCAGCATTCGCCGTACCGTGCACACTTTAAAAGGTGACGCCGCCGCGGTCGGCTTCCACGAGTTGAGTGAACTCGCGCACCTGCTTGAAGACGCCCTGGCCATTGAGAAACCTCCAGCAGGCATTTCGCTGGCTGAAGTTGCCTTCACTGCGGCCGACGTTTTTGGCGCGACCCTGGTGGCCTACCAACGTAAGGATGACCTGCCCGATCCAGGCCCGCTCAAAGCTTCTGTGCAGCTTTTGTCTGCGGAAAATGAGCCGGAAGTCACGATCAAAAAATCTGCTGCCGTTAGTACCCGTGTGCCGTGGACGGAATACGAAATGCTCGCAGTTGACGCGGCCCGGGCCGACGGGAAGAAGGTCTTTCACGTGGTGGCGCGTATTGATCCTTTGTGCGCAATGCCAGTAGCCGCACGACAGTTGATTGCCAATGCTTTGGGCAGTATTGGGCGAATCCTGGGTACCAGACCCGAATCCAGCTCTACCTCTCATGACCAGCGCATTGATTTGTTGCTGGCAAGCTCGCAGCTGGAAAGCGCAGTCGTGGCAAAATGCCAGATTCCCACCATTATCGCAAATGCCGAATGCTACGAACTAGCGCACGCAGGTGGCGACTCCGACTCACCCAGCGTTGATTCAAGTTCCATGAGTTTGTTTACAGATTCTGCCCACGAAGCAATTGCAGGAGAACCTCAAAATGTTCCAGAGAAGCGCTCCCACGCAGCCGAAACAATTTTGCGAGTTGACGCGGAGCGGATCGACAACGTTTTGAATCTGGTGGGCGAGCTGATCATAGCCAAGTCCATGCTGCAGCAGGCGACTCAGGAACACGCCAGGCGTTTTCCCAAAGACAGCCTGCGCACCCGCTTCGCAGATGCAATGGCCTTTCAGGCGCGGGTGTTGAACGACCTGCAACGCTCAGTGATGAAAATCCGCATGGTTCCCGTCGAACAACTGTTCCGCCGTTTTCCCCGCGTTGTCCGCGACGTGGCACAGCGCTGCGGAAAGCAGGTTGAACTGGCGATCAGTGGGCAAAACACGGACCTTGATAAGAGTTTGCTGGACGCGATTGCGGAGCCGCTTACTCACATTGTGCGCAATTGTATAAGTCACGGGATCGAAGACCCGGAGGAACGTGTGCAGGCGGGAAAGCCCGCTTCAGGCATTATCCGCCTGAATGCATACCATCAGGCGAACCAGTTGATCGTGGAGGTCAGTGATGATGGCGGGGGGATAGAGGCTGGGAAGATCAAGGTCCGGGCTGTCGCCACGGGACTGATCAGCGCTCAACAAGCCGAAACTATGCCGCCAGGGGAAATTCTGGATTTAATCTTTCGTCCGGGTTTCAGCACGGCAGAGGAAATTACTGAGATCTCAGGGCGCGGTGTTGGCCTGGATGTAGTGCGAAGCGTCTTGCATCGGGTAAAGGGAAGTGTGGAGATGGAGACGCGCTGCGGCAAGGGGACTACGTTCCGGCTCAAGCTGCCATTGACGCTGGCAATCATCAAGGCATTGATGTTCAGGATCGAGCACCGCCTGTACGCTATCCCGCTCAACGCGGTCTCGGAAATTGCCCGGGCGCGTGAGGGCGATGTGCACAACGTAGACACATGGGAAGTCATACAAAATCGCGGACAGGTCCTCCCACTGATGAGGCTGGGGAAAAAACCAACGGATGATTGTTCACAGCAAAAGTTATTCGTGCTGGTAATCAGCCTCGGCGAACGCAAGCTGGGCCTGATTGTGGACTCCCTTGAGGGGGAAGAAGAGCTGGTCATCAAGTCGCTGGATGATCAGACCATCGCGACCGACCTGGTCAGCGGCGCCTCGATACTTGGCGATGGACGCGTGGTGCTGATCATGAACCTGGCGGCCGTGGTCGCACGCTTTACCGCGCCCATTGCGGACACTTCAGGCAGTGGATTTCTTAACGCGACAGCCGAGGGGAATTCCGGCAGTCGCAACTCAGTGGAGGTGCGGCAATGACCTCTGCGATACGGGTGCTGGTGGTTGACGACTCGGCATTGATGCGCAAGCTGATTCCACAAATTCTGGAAACCGACAATTCCATCGAGGTGGTTGGGACCGCCATGGATGGGAACTTTGGCTTGAAAAAGATCGAAGATCTGCGGCCGCAAGTCATCACCCTCGACCTGGAGATGCCAGGAATGGGTGGTCTCGACATGTTGAAGGAGATCATGCGCCGGCACCGCATTCCGGTGATCGTGGTGAGCTCGCACACCACCCGTGGAGCATCAATCACCCTCAAGGCGTTGTCGCTAGGCGCGTTTGACTTTGTGGCTAAACCGAGCGACGTCTCGTCACGCATGCTGGAGATTGCGCAGGAGCTGATCTCAAAAATCAAGGCAGCGGCCCAGAGCAGAGGGATCTCAGTACGTTCCGAGCCCGATATTCCCATGCCGGGGCTCCGCACAAAAACTAAAGCAAAGCTTTCCAACCAGCCCACGAAAATTGTGGCGATAGGAATCTCGACCGGTGGTCCGCAGTCCTTGCACTACATGCTGGCACAATTACCGGCTGACTTTCAGGGAAGCATCGTGGTGGTGCAGCACATGCCCGAAGGCTTTACGGAAATGTTCGCCAAACGGCTGGACGAGTGTTGCGCTCTGCAAGTGAAGGAGGCGCAATCGGGAGATTTGCTGCTTGCCGGGCGGGTATTGATCTGTCCAGGCAACCGTCACCTGAAACTCAAGCGACTGCCTTTGGGAGACGTGGTGGTTTTGAGCGATGATGCCCGCGTAAATGGGCATCGGCCTTCAGCGGATGTGATGTTCCGGAGTTTGGCGGAGGAATTCGGTGCGCGAGGTATTGGAATCATCATGACCGGAATGGGCGAGGATGGGGCGCAGGCGCTGGGCATGGTCAAGGCTGCTGGTGGGCTGACCATTGCTCAGAGTGAGCAGTCTTGCATAGTCTTTGGGATGCCAAAAGCAGCCATTGAGCGGGGCCACGCGATGCGAATCGTTGACCTGGAGGGTATCGCCAGCGCTTTGCAGGCACAGTGCCTTCCGGGAAAAACCGCGGCGGCGGCAAAGTCATGAATGCCGGACTACAACGCAATTCATTCCTCCAGTTTCTGTGAAAAGCTGGGGAAAGAAAGAGCAGTAAATTCAGAGGAGGGGGTATGGATCAGTTTGCAGCAGTAAAGCGGAGCAAGGACGGCCAGGCGATCCGTTATTTGATCGTGGACGACTCTGTCTTCGCCCGCAAGAACCTGGGCCGCATAATCGAAAGCTTCGGCGGCCAGATCGCGGGCGAGGCCGGGGACGGTCTGACCGCGATCAGCGAATTTGACCGGCTTAAGCCTGACATCGTGCTGATGGATATCACCATGCCGCAGATGGAGGGCATTGAGGCAGCAGAGAAAATTGTGCAGAAAGATCCGCAAGCTCGGGTCGTAATGGTCTCTTCGGTGGGCTATCAGGAGAACATTGTTGCGGCATTGCAGCGCGGCGCCCGGCATTTTGTACAGAAGCCAGTCAAGCCGGAAGTGCTTTATGAAGTCATTAAGTACGTTCTGGGAGAGGATGGAGCTGTGGCGAACTCCGCCGGAGCAGGAGCATAGCGATGAAGATGGAGTTGATCCAGCCGTTTATCAATGCGGCGGACGCGGTATTGTCGCAGGGTTTGCAATCGCCAATGGAGATCGGCAACCTCAGCATGGAAGAGGAAGCCTATCGCCGCAAGGGCGTTGCTGCCATGGTCCAGCTGACGGGCGACATTGAAGGACGAATCATTTTCGACCTTGCGCCCAAGACCGCCGCCAGCATCGCCAGCCAGTTTGCCGGGACCGAGTTGCCCGAATCCGACAGCCTGGTGCGTGAAGCGGTTTGCGAACTCGCCAATCAAATCATCGGCAATGCTATAGCTACGCTCAATGACCAGGGCTTCCACTTCCGGGTCCATCCTCCCGAGCTTCACACCTCCGAGCACGGGCCGAAAAGCACTGTGGACACAGAGGCGCTGGTACTCTGCTTCGAAACTTCCAGAGGCAGCGTGTTCATGAATATTGCGCTGCGTTATCACACCTCGATGCAGCACAGTGCCGCGGGCAAAGGCGCGTAACCGATTGTTCAAGTGCGATTGAAGTCCAACGTGCGGTTGAAGTAAGATTCGCTCCCCTAACAATCCTTCGAAGGCCTGTGTAGCGCCTCAGCGCTTTATCATCGCGCTTCCTGACGCCTGCCTTGTGTTCCTAAAACCTTATGGTCCAGCCAGGACGAAAACTGGGTTCTGGGACGGGGGATTGGGCCCACTGAGCGGCGGAAATGCGCTCAATGGAGCAGGCACAGTCGCTTCCAATACGTCTGCAGGGTGTTGATTTGTGCCGGTGTTCGATGCGAAGGTGTCGATTACCGCCACAGAACCGGCATCGCACTGCGAAATATAAACTTTAAAATTTGAGTTCGTTCCCCCTCCGGACGAGGCGGCAAAGGTCCTGAAGCGTGCCGTGTCGCAACCGGTCTGGGGAGCCAGGTTTTGGCCCTGAGGAAGTGAAATGACGCTCGTCGCAGTGCCGGTCCCGCTGTCGATCACCGTTGCCTGAGTGCAAACCAGGTTCACGTCCGCCTGAAAACTTGCAACGTAAGCCCGGCTGCCGTCCCCGAGGACAGTGACCGCGGTCGGCATTGGCGCCGAGGCGCATCCTGACCCTGGTGCCGCCGTGATCGAGACTGGGCTGCCGACGTGCGGATTCAGAATGTTACCGGCAACGTCAAAAATACTGACCGTACCGGCTACCGGATTAGTAACGTAAAGACGGTCAAAGACCGGATCGAGAAACATGTAGTTGGCGCCTGCGCCCGCAGATGAAGAACCTGTGACCGTGTCGGACAGCGTATTAATCACGGAAATCGCACCGCTGGTATCGAGAACATAGACGAAGGCACTGTCGGAACCGGCCACCGCCCAGACCGGCGGGGCGGCGAAGTGAATCACCGTCTGTACGGTGTCATCCAGCGTGCTGATGCTGCTGACGCTTTTGCTTCCCTGATTGAGGGAATAAATCTTTGACCCATTGGGCAGTTCTGCCAAGGCAATCGGATTTGGATTACCGGCAAAAGCTGGATCAACTGCTACGGTCGCTATTACAACATCGGATTGGGTGTTGATTACCGAAATCGTGCCGTTCCCGAAATTCGCCACGTACATCCTTCCCGCTTCGGTTGAGTTCACGAAGACCGGATGCGAGGGCAGACAACCGCCGCCGCCGCACACCTGGGTAAGGCTGATAGTTGTTGCCTGAGTCGGATTGGAACTGCTGCTGGCGGAAACCGTGTCTTCAAGGCTATTTGCGATGTAAACTTTGGTCCCTGAATTGGAAAAAGCCGCGTGGACCGGGGCGACCCCTGTCACCGCGACGCTGGCGACGCTATCCCCTGAAACGTCTATGCGGCTGATTGCTCCTGGATCTAAGCTCCCATTTGAGGAAAGCGAAAGCACAAGATGGGCCGCGGCCGGACTCGGAGGTGGAAGAGGGATCGGCTGGGCGACGGGGCGAAATGTGTCGCCACAGCTTGATTCGATGAGCACCGCGAAGAGAATGGCGGCGGGCCAAACCAGGCGGGCTACGATCCCCGCGAGCGTGCGCTTCTGCCGGTATACGGGGGCGATGGTTTCAGGTGTTCTCATTTAGGAATGGAATCTTTGATTCTAAAGGCAGAAGGCGATCCGCGCTACCAGAGTAGGATGCGTCCTCGATTGTAAAAAGAAGCGTCAGCGGCCGCATTTCTCGCTTTGACCGCAAGATTCGGAAGGTTATCTGCCCTACCGGTGCCTATGATCCTCTTCATGCATCGGACGATTGAGCCAACCATTCTCTACTTTGGCACCCCAGTAGCGCTCATCAGCAGTCTGAATCCCGATGGCTCGCCAAACCTGGCGCCCATGTCTTCGGCATGGTGGCTGGGATGGAGTTGCATGCTTGGCCTGGGTCAAATGGGGCAAACCTCCGACAATCTAATTCGCACGCGGGAATGCGTAATTAATCTGCCTTCTGCGGATCTGGTTTCGTATGTAGACCGGCTAGCGCTAACTACTGGCAAAGACCCGGTGCCCGAAAAAAAGCGCCAGTGGGGCTATCGCCACGAACCGAACAAGTTCGAGGTGGCCGGTTTCACGCCGATGCAGTCGGAATCAGTAGCACCGCCGCGAGTGCTCGAATGCCCCATCCAAATGGAAGGCATCGTTCATGACTATCGCCCATTCGGCAAGAACGTCAGCGCCAACGTCTTTGAAGTCCATATAGTGAAATTGCACGTGGATGAGACCCTGCTCGTAGGAGACGGGCCGCGCCCGCACATTGATGCGGTGTGCTGGCGTCCCCTGATCATGAGCTTCTGCCGTTTTTTCGGCTTGGGAGACGAGGTGCACCCATCAAGACTGGCCAACTCAGATTTCATGAAATTTGTTTTGAAAGGAATCCCGACAACCCCTGGGAGTCCGATACGGTAGGTGCACCTTCTGTGCAAAACGAATCAACTTTAATCTTTCTATCTCAGCGTGAATAAAGTTATAGTGAATTTGCTCAGCGGTTCCCACGACAACTGAACCTGTAGATGGCACGAGGGATAGGTTCGACCATCCAGGAGGAGTTGTACTCTACGCCCGACGGCACGGCGCGCGAAGAGATTGACGACGCACGCCTGCTCGACCTGGACGCGGAGAAGGAATCGCCATTTCTGCGGGCGCAAAAACGCGTGTCCGCTCGACGTTCAGCGCTCCCCAAAAAAACTGCCACACGCCTGCTCTGGTGCCTGGCCGTCATCGTGCTGGCGGCGCTTGGCGCGATAGGCGCCGCAAGTCTCTATCACTATGGAGAGCACTCCTGGCGCTTTCGCCTGGAATCTAGTGACAACATCGAACTCTCTGGCCTTACCAACGTGACCCGTGGCCAGATCATGGAAGTGATGGGCGGTGATATCGGCCGCAACATTTTCTTTATCCCTCTGGACAATCGCCAAAAACAGCTGCAGCAGATTCCGTGGGTGGAAACTGCCAGCGTAATGCGGTTTGCCCCCGATCGCATTCGCATTCAAATTCAGGAGCGTACGCCTGTGGCCTTCGCCCGCATCGGTTCCAAAATCATGCTGGTCGATGCCGGCGGCGCGCTGATGGAGCTTTCGAGCAAGAAACGCTATTCGTTCCCGGTGATCGTGGGCATGAACTCAGGCGAGCCGATCTCCACCCGGGCTGCGAGCATGAGAATCTACAACCAGCTGGTGAGTGAACTCGATTCCGGCGGTGGTCATTACTCGCGCGATTTGAGCGAAGTAGATCTGTCAGACCCTGAAGATGTAAAGGTCCTCACTAACGACGCCGATGGCGAGGTGCTGATCCACCTGGGATCGTCGAACTACCTCGACCGGTTTAAGGTCTACGTCGCGCACTTGCGCGAATGGCGGCAGCAATTTCCGAAACTCGAATCTGTGGATCTTCGCTATGACCGGCAGATCATCGTCAATCCTGATCTGGCGGGCACCGCCAAACAACCTCCAATCACAGCTGCTGCGGCCAAAGCTGCTATTTCAGCAGGCGTAAAACCAGCAGCCCTGGTGAGCGTTGCACCGAAAAAATGGACGCCGCACACAATCGTTCATCCCGCAGTGGTCAAGCATTCAGAGAAAGTGTCGCGCTGGCAAAAGCACGCGGCATTGCCGAAGAAAGCTCACGCGGGGCCGGCCGTGCCGCCCAAGCGAATCCAAGCAGCGACCCTCGTCGGGCCCAGGCGGGCGAGTAACGCGCGACCGGTGGCACAAAAAGTATCCCTCCAGAAACCCAGCCCAGCCATTTTGAAAGGACAGGAAAGCCGTTAATGTCCAAGCCGCACGAGCATTTCTTGACCGCGATTGATGTAGGCAGCGCGAAAACCTGCGTCCTGGTTGCGGAGATCACCGACAATGGCCTGCGCTACCGCGGACATGGACTGGCCGATTCGCGTGGATCACGCAAGGGCATCATTGTCGATCTGGAGAAGGCAGTCGCCTCGATCCAGAAAGCCGTGGAGCAAGCGGAGGATGCCGCAGGCTTCCCCGTCGAGCATGCCGTGCTTGGCGTCGCGGGTGCGCACGTGCGGGGCATCAACACGCATGGCGGAATCGTGTTCAGCCGGTCGCGGGAAATCAGTCGCGACGAAATTCGTATGGCCGTCGACAAGGCCAGGGCCATCCCGCTCCCGCCCGACCGCGAAGTGCTGCACTTGCTTCCCCAGGAGTTCATTCTGGATGAACAGTCGGGCGTGCACGATCCGCTGGGCATGATTGCCACCCGCCTTGAAGTGCGGGTGCACATGATTTCCGCGGCAACCTCGGCCACGCAAAATGTGATTACAGCCGTCAACCGCGCTGGGGTCCACGTCGACGATACCGTATTTGAACCGCTGGCCTGCGCCGATTCAGTCTTGCGCTCCGACGAGAGAGAGCTGGGGGTTTGTCTTGCGGATATCGGCGCCGGCTCAACCGGCCTGATCGTGATTCAGGAAGGCGCGGTCGCCCACAGCACCGTACTGCCCGTCGGTGGGGATCACTTCACCAGCGATTTATCAGTGGGGCTGTGCACTCCCATTGTCCAAGCCGAGAAGATCAAGAAGCTATTTGGAAATGCGATTGTCACGCTCATACCCGAGGTGAACGAAGTTGAAGTTCCCTGTGTCGGCGACCGTGCGTCGCGGCTGGTCTCACAACGCATGGTAGGGGAGATCCTCGAGCCTCGCGCGCGCGAGTTGTTCGAGATGCTGCGGGAAAACCTGCGTCACGCCGGAATGCTGGAGGTCTGCGCGGCTGGAGTTGTGCTCACCGGCGGCGGTTCAAGACTGCCCGGCATTATGGACATCGCCGATTCCGTAATACGTAAACCAGTACGCATCGCCTGGCCCGTCCCGATCTCAAAGATGCCATCGTTCCTGGCCGAGCCTGAGTTCGCAACCGTGCTGGGGATGGTCATGTATGGCCACCGCGCTCGCAGTGCCCGTGGCGTTCAAGATGAGCGCTGGAGTTCGAAACTAAAAGCCATCCTGGTCGGCAAGGGAGCATAAATAGCTACTAGCTTCCAGCAATTACCTGATGAAAATGCTAGGAACTGGACAAGAGCCAACGACCGAGAGCGCGAGATTTATTTCACTGAGGTGAGCTTATGAAAAAGGAAACCAACGAAATTCGCATCAACTACACCGATGATTCGCGCAACGACGCGCGTATCAAGGTCATCGGGGTCGGCGGAGGTGGGGGCAATGCCGTCAACCGCATGATCGAAGCCGGCATGGATGGCATCGAGTTCATCGTCGCTAACACCGACCTGCAGGCGCTGCGCATGTCTCGTGCGCCGATGAAAATCCAACTTGGAGTAAAGCTCACCAACGGTCTGGGCGCGGGCGCGAATCCGGAAGTTGGCCGTAAGGCTGCGCTGGAAGATTCCGACAAAATTATTGAGGCCCTCGAAGGCGCCGACATGGTTTTCGTGACAACCGGCCTAGGCGGGGGCACGGGCACCGGAGCCGCGCCGATTATCGCGTCACTGGCCAGCGAGATGGGCGCGCTCACCGTTGCGGTGGTCACCAAGCCGTTCGCCTTCGAAGGAAAACGCCGTATGCAGCAGGCCGAGCGCGGCGTCGCCGAGCTGATGGATTCGGTCGATACCACCATCGTCATCCCCAACGAAAAACTTCTCGCCGTCGCGCAGGATGCCGGCTTTTTCGAGTCTTTCCGCGTTGCGGACGACATTCTTCGCCAGGGCGTGCAGGGAATTTCCGACATCATCACAATCCCCGGCATCATCAACCGCGACTTCGCCGATGTGAAGGCGATCATGGCCCGCATGGGATACGCGGTCATGGGCACGGCCAGCGCTAACGGCTCTCGCCGCGCGACTGAGGCCGCGCAGAAGGCAATCGCTTCTCCGCTGCTGGAGGCCGGGGCCATCGACGGCGCTCGCGGCATTCTCATCAACATCACTGGATCTGCTTCGCTCAAGCTTGCTGAAGTTCAGGAGGCCTGCAGCATTATCCAGAACGCAGCCGATGATGACGCCAACATTATTTTTGGCGCGGTACTCGACGAAAAGATGAAAGATGCGGTGAAGATCACGGTTATCGCGACGGGGTTCCGCGACGAAGACCGTCCGCGCAGAAAAACGGAATCAACCGGGTTTGTAGTAAGCACAAGCTCGGACGATTTCGATTCCGAATCGCCATCTCCATCTATGGTGATGGAGTCGGCGCAGCAATCGACCGGGTCGTCCTCGGGCGCAGGCGTAGGCTCTGCGTCCACGGAAGTCATCGGTCTCGATAGCATGCGGAATGCCATGATTGCGAATTTTGAGCAGGCGGATTTGGATGTGCCGGCGTTTCTGCGAAAACGCGGAGACACGATGTAATTTTGAATTGAGGCCCCACTTCCTTGCACTCTGCAGAGTGGGGCTATCGATTCCAGCGATCATGATCCCCATCCATATCCCCGCCGCTGTACAATGCTGCTGCTTCTCCACGTAAAAGACAGTACCAAACTCACGGAGGCGATATGCGAATCACAAAGATACTTCTTTCGCTTGCAGTCACGCTGGTTCTGGCACTCAGTTGTGCAGTTGCCCAGGAAAAAGCGCCAGCCAAGAAGGCAGGACCTTCGGATGCTCAGTACACTCGCGAGGCGCTTTCAGCGGCTCCGAAATCAATCGCGAAGGACGCAGGGGTCATGCGCATGGATGCGGATGGCAAGATGCGTACGCTGCGCGAAGGTAAGAACGGTTTTACCTGCATGGTCATCGGCACCGACAAAATGTGCAATGACGCCAACAGCATGGATTTCTTCGGCGCCATGATGAAGAAAGCCACTCCAACCGACAAACTCGGGATTTCATACATGCTGGCTGGGGATGACGGCGCCAGCAACACTGATCCAACAGCCACTAAAAAGACGGTCGATAACCATTGGATCGTCACCGGTCCTCACCTCATGATCACGGGAGCAGCGGCCAAGACGCTGGGCTACACAGAAGCGCCTGACCCCGACCCGACCAAGCCGTACATGATGTGGGCAGGAACACCATATGAGCACGCAATGGTTCCAATCGGCGCCCATGGAATGCCAGCGAAAATGGCACCCATGTCGGACATGAAAGACGAGAAGAAATAGCTCAACCTTGAAGCTTGCTTTAGTCTTGAACCCCAATCCCACGCTGTAGCGGCGTGGGGTTGTTGTTATTGGGTCGCTCTAGTTGCTTACGTTTCTCTTCCGAGTTCGTCCTGACGTAAGCTGGGTACCTTCGCTCGTCGGGAGGCTTTCATGAAAACGTCTTTCTTCGCGGTCCTGCTCGTCCTTGCGCTCGCCTTCGCGGTTGCCGCTGCTCCCGAGCCATCGACTGACAAGCCGCAGTACAACAAAGCTGGCGAACTGGTGCGTCCAGAAAACTATCGCGAATGGATTTTTCTGTCGTCCGGTTTCGGAATGAATTACAGCCCGGCCCCTGACAGCCACGACATGTTCACCAACGTTTTCGTTCCGCAGTGGGCGTATAAGGATTTCATGAAATCCGGTGCCTGGCCCGATAAAACCATGTTTGTGGTGGAAGAGCGTACGGCGCAAAGCAAGGGATCAATTAATAAGCATGGGAATTTTCAAGTAGATTCCATGGGCATAGGAGTTGAAGTGAAGGATTCGGCTCTTCCCGATAAATGGGCTTACTACAATTTCGACGACAACAAGACGGCCGCGGCCAATCCGAAAGAAGGTTGCTTCGCTTGTCACGAGAAGAATGCAGCGGTTGAGCACAGTTTCGTGCAGTTTTACCCGACCCTGAAACCTGTAGCCAAGAAATTCGGAACCTATCGGCAGGCAGCCGAAGACGTCCACTAAACCTCAAATTTCAAAGATGCGTAGGATCTCAGAGGATTACGCGAGGGCGGGATCGCTCTAGCCTGTGAACGCCTTTGCACTCCCGTTTATCTTTTGAGTAACCAGATGGGTTATTACCAAAGTTCGTGCACGCACGCTCGCTTGAGTCTAAGCTGCTTGTGTGTCAATTACTTAGCTAGAATTCACGGTATTACCTAGATTGCAAATTTCCCGTTGCGCTGCTCGCAAGAACTCTCGTAGGATGAAGGGATTGCGGGAACTTTCTTGGACTTACGAAACATTGGCAAGCTTCTTGCATTCTAAGTAGATGTGAATTCCAGCAACAGGAATAGGAATAACGTAGTGGCCTCTCAGGGAACCCGATTCGCTCGCTTCTTCTTTTTTATCGTTGGCTTAATTCTTCTCAATCAAAGTGGAATCGCTGCGACCATTGCGCCGCACTCGCTGGCGCCGCCGCGGAAGAGCCGCAAAGTTGCCGAGAGCGCCCGGGCGCGTCGTCATATGCGCCATCTCGCTCGCAGCCGACGTGTGCGCACACGCACAGTTGCGTCGCTCAAGCGTCACCACTACTACGAGCGCTTTTATGCAAGCTCATATTCGAGCAACGTCACAGATGGTGACAACGTCGACGGTGAAGACGCAGTTGTTCGCCAGGCGGCAATCGATGCGCTCGGCAACATGAACGGCACTGTTCTCGCGATCCAACCGACCAGCGGCCGCATTCTGGCCATGGTCAACCAGAAACTGGCGCTCGCAAGCGGTGCGCAGCCATGCTCGACTATCAAGCTGTCAGTTGCGCTTGCCGCTCTGAGTGAGGGGATCATCACCAAAGAGACGCAGGTACGGCTTGGCGGGCGATATCACATGAATTTGACGATGGCGCTGGCCCGCTCGAACAACGCTTATTTCGAGGCGTTAGGCCGCCAGCTCGGATTTGAGAAAGTTGCACGCTACGCTCATTTGTATGGACTCGGCGAGGTAGCGGGATATCACATTCCGGGCGAGCAACCCGGCGTTTATCCGGAAGAAGAAATTTCTTCGAGGCTGGGTGGCGTAGGGAAGATGTGCTCCTTCGGCGAAGGTATTTCTATGACTCCGCTGCAGCTTGGGGCGCTGGTAACTGCCATCGCCAACGGCGGGACCATGTATTACCTGCAGCATCCGGCTACGCCAGAAGATGTCGACAATTTTCAGCCAGTCATAAAACGGCACCTCAATATTGCCGGGCTGATTCCAGAAATTTCTGACGGAATGGCCGGGGCCGTAGAATTTGGCACGGCGCGCCGGCTGCTGGTGAACTTTAATGAAAAAGAAGTCTTGGGTAAGACTGGTACCTGCTCACGTGCGGGTACGCGTTTCGGCTGGTTCGCCAGCTACGCGAACACGAACTACGGTCGGGTGGTTATAGTGGTGTTCCTCGAAGGTGGACGCCCAACCTTCGGGCCAAAAGCCGCCGAAATCGCCGGGCGCATGTATCGCAACTTGTACAATCACGATTTCTTTGCCGAGAGGCCGGTGACACCCGCCGCGGCTCGTTCGGGTCGCAGTGCAGACTGAGGATCGGGAGCGTCTTACGATCAGCTCTCAGCGTTGTCTAGAAAGTCACCTATCTCTTTATGCGTAACCCATTCCGTGATATAACGCCCTAAGGTCAACAAATCCCAGGAGGCGGGGCGGCTGAAGCTGGCATTTGAGGCTATGGACGGCCAGAGTGAAGGAGGGCTTGTGTCCGAAGCGAGGACTGGAAAACGATTTCCGCTGGAGCTGCCGATCAAGATTCATGGGGTCGAGCAGGGGAGTGTCACCGGAAACATGAGCGCTGCCGGTGTCTACATTCGTGGCAATCCCGCGCTCGATATAGGTTCAAACGTTGAATTCGAGATCGCGCTGCCGCCGGAACTGACGGGCGGGACCGAGCACGTGGTAGTGCAGTGCAAAGGGCGGGTGGTGCGCAAAGATCCGGGCGCGGGCGACGCGCATGGCGTGGCCTGTGTGATCGACACATATGACTTCGTTCGCCAACCCTGAGGCGAGGTGCTAAAGAAATGCTCAAACTGATTCTGGCTGATAATCAGGCAATTTTTCGAGCGGGAATCGCCAAGGTTCTGGCGGTCGAAGACGAAATGCGCATTGTGGCGCAGGCGCAGACCTCCGAGCAGATGTTTATGGCTCTCGACAAGTTTCGTGCGGCTGTATTGATTGTGGCCGGCGGGTTTCATGGGGAATTCGCCGCGGTATTGAACGGGGCCAACAAAGTCCGCACTCGGGTTGTGGTGCTCGCCGACACCGGCGAGAGCGCGCAAAAATATATGGGCGCTGGCGCACACGGGGTGGTGTACCGCAACGTGACCAGTTCGGCGCTAGTCGATTGCGTTCGCAAGGTGGCAAGAGGCGAGACCTGGATCCAGGACATCGCCGTTCCCAGTGAACTCACTGAAAACGATATGGTCGGATTGCGGGTGCGCGACCGCCTTACCGCCAAAGAACTGCGCATTGTCGCGCTAATCGTTCAGGGATACAAGAACAAGGAAATCGCGACACAGCTGGGAACGACCGAGCAGGTGATCAAAAATTATCTGCGGAACGTTTACGACAAGATCGGCGTTTCCGACCGGTTGGAGCTGGCGCTATTCACCATCCATCACAGAATTCTGAATGAGGCCGCCGCCGCAACTGCGGCTGCCCATCAGACTCAGACTCAGCCGCAGCCGGGGCCGGGCGCCGGAGTCGCGTCGTAGATATAGCTGGTGCAGCTACACGATTCTGCCGATCAGGTCGTAATCGTGAGTCTCTGTAATTTCACAACGGTAGAACTCGCCTGACACGGGTATCAGGCCCTCGGGCACGTCGGCTACATACAGCTTGCCGTCGATCTCGGGTGCGTGCATTGCTGAGCGGGCTTCGTAGAGCAGATCGCTTTCCTCAGACGGCCCTTCCAGCAAAATGTCAAACTCCTTTCCACGCAGCGCTTTTTTCCGGCGTCTGCTGATAACGCGCTGGATGTCCATAAGATGCTTGCGTCGGCGTTCAACTTCGCGAGGCGGCAGTTTGTCGTCGAGCGAATAAGCGGTTGCGCCTTCCTGATCGCTGTACGCAAACGTACCCATCCAATCGAATTCGGCTTGACGGACGAACTCGCACAAGTCTTCGAATTCTTTTTCAGTCTCGCCGGGAAAACCGACAATAAAGGAAGTGCGAATGGTCACGCCGGGAATGGTGCGGCGCATCTTCTCGATTGTGCGAAGGAAAATCTCCGCGCCGCCGCCGCGTTTCATCCGTTTAAGAGTTGCGGCTGAGGCATGCTGCAAAGGGACATCGACGTAAGAGCAGATCTTTTCATGTGCAGCGATGGTTTCCAGCAGGCGCGTGGTGATCTTGTTGGGATAAGCGTACAGAAAACGGACCCAGCGCAGGTCTTCAATTCCGGCAAGCTTTTCGAGAAGGAGGGCGAGACCATCTTTGAGGCCGAAGTCTTCCCCATAGCAGGTGGTGTCCTGGCCGATGAGGGTAATTTCGCGCACCCCGGAACGGGCAAGCCGTTCAGCCTCAGCCACCACCGATTCGAACCGGCGCGAGCGGAACTTGCCCCGCAGCTGCGGAATAATGCAGAAACCGCACGGATGATCGCAACCTTCGGCGATCTTGATGTAAGCGGTAGAGCGCGGCGTGGCAAGCACTCGCGGCGTGGTCTCGTTGTACAAGTAATTCGGTAGGTCGGAGATGGCGCCATCCCAGGACTCGCGCGAGAAGCGGCCATTGGCTGCACGGGCGTCGCCCTCTGGACGGGAGCCGAGGATCCGGAAAGGCGAATCGCTGGGCGGCGCAGGCTCGATGCCTGCGGCTTCGAGAATTTTTTCTAACTCCCCGGTGCCCACGACGGCGTCCACTTCGGGGATGTTCTTTTGAATTTCCTGTCGGAAACGTTCGACCAGGCATCCGGCCACGACCAGTTTCTTTGTCCCTCCGGTTTTGTGCCGCGCCATTTCGAGAATGGTGTTGACTGACTCCTGCTGCGCGCTTTCGATGAAGGAGCAGGTGTTAACCACAATGACATCGGCATCCTCAGCCCTGGGAACCAGTTCGGCGCCGGCCTGCGCGAGCATCCCCATCATCACCTCACTGTCAACAAGGTTCTTGGGGCAGCCCAGGCTCACAAAACCCACCTTGGGAGCGGTTTTGGGCGGGTCAAGGGTCAACACAGGTAGGGATTTCGAGGACATCTATCTATTGATTCTAGCATCGGGAGGGGCGTTAAGAACCGGAAGGCCAATGGCCCGTGATCACCATTGGAACTTCTCAGGATGATTGGCTGAGGGTAAAGTTTCTCTATGAGCTCCAGCACTGGAACCGGCAAGAAATATGTCTGTATGCAATGTGAAATGAACGAGGAGAAGTGTTCCTGCGAAAAATTCTGCTGTCAATGCCAGAGTCAGATCGACATTCGCCTCTGCCAGGATGGGCTGTACTATTGTCCGCCTTGCCGCGAGGCGTGCGACTATCAAACCTCTGCTTAAATGACCACCGTCTCGTGGTACTCGCCAAAAACGGCGCGCATGGCGTCAGAAATTTCGCCCACCGTCGCGTAAGCTTCAACCGCTTCCAGAATTCTTGGCAACAAATTCTCGCCTGACTGGGCGGCATTGCGCACGGCGGAAACTGCACCTTCCCACTTGGCCGCATCACGTTTTGAGCGCAACGCACGAAGACGCTCGATCTGCTTGCGCTCTAGTGCCTCGTCGATGCGTTGGATGGGCACAGCGTGCTCGTGCTCCTGGGCAAAACGGTTTACCCCTACGACGATGGCATCACCGTGGTCCACAGCTCGCTGATATTCATAAGCGGCATTTTGGATTTCCTGCTGCACAAAGCCCCGCTCGATAGCTTTAAGCATTCCGCCGAGGGCTTCAATCTTGTCGAGATACCCTCGTGCATGTTTTTCGATGTCGTCAGTAAGTGATTCAATGAAGTAAGAGCCCGAAAGCGGATCAATGGTATTTGGCACGCCCGATTCGTAGGCAACAATCTGCTGAGTGCGAAGTGCGATGCGTGCCGCCTGTTCGGTGGGAATCGACAATGCTTCATCAAAAGAATTCGTATGCAAAGACTGCGTACCGCCCAGCACCGCAGCCATGGCTTGAATCGCGGTGCGGACGATGTTGTTCTCCGGCTGTTGGGCGGTGAGAGTTGAACCCGCGGTTTGGGTGTGAAAGCGCAGCATCCATGAGCGCGGATTCTTGGCTTGGAATTTCTCACGCATCAGGTGGGCCCACATGCGGCGCGCGGCGCGGAATTTCGCCACCTCTTCCAAAAAATCGTTGTGCGCATTAAAGAAGAAAGAGATTCGCGGAGCGAAGACATCCACATCGAGTCCGGCATCGATTGCCGCCTGAACGTAGGCTGTGGCATTGGCCAGCGTGAATGCGACCTCCTGAACGGCCGTCGATCCCGCCTCGCGCATGTGATAACCGGAAATCGAAATCGTATTCCAGTCAGGCACGTTCTTGTTTGCCCAGGCGAAGAGGTCAGTCACAATCCGCATTGCCGTGGATATGGGATAAATGTAGGTTCCGCGCGCGATGTATTCCTTCAGAATGTCGTTTTGCACCGTGCCCGAGAGCTTGCGAATGTCTGCTTTCTTCCTTCGCGCAACAGCAACGTACAACGCCAGCAGAATGGAAGCGGTCGCGTTGATGGTCATCGACGTGGAGATTTTGGTGAGATCGATACCGTCGAACAGACGCTCCATGTCCTCGACGGAATCGATGGCGACCCCGACTTTGCCCACCTCTCCCTGGGCCAGCGGATGATCTGAATCAAGTCCAATCTGTGTGGGCAAATCGAACGCCACCGATAACCCTGTGGTTCCATGCGAGAGCAGGTACTTGTAGCGCTTGTTCGAGTCCTCGGCATCGCCCATACCAGCGTATTGGCGCATGGTCCAGAGCCGCCCGCGGTACATGGTGGGCTGAACACCGCGCGTATAGGGAAAGTCACCGGGATACCCAACCTGCTCCTCGTAGCTCCAGTCGCTGAGATCAGCGGGAGTGTAGAGCTTGCGGACAGGAATGTGGGAAGAAGTCTCAGGATCTGCTGAGGCGGGGGTCGCCTTGGATCGCGTGGACATTTGAGCGATTATCGTCTATTTCGCGCTCGCCAGAACGAGGTAATTCCGAACCAGGCAAACATGATGCTGAAGCCGGCAGCAAGCGCTAAGTGACCGAAAGTTCGAGGATGCCCATGAAAAGCTGAATATTCGCGCACTACCGCAACCACGCCTACCCCCGCGAATGCCAGGAAAACAAAGCCGGTTATCTCCAGCCAGAGTTGCCGAAGTACTCCTGTAAGATGGCCCATAGTGGTCCGCGCCCCGCTCAGGACGGCGGCGTAGGTGCGTGATTGCTTGACTTGCTGGCCGGCAATCCGCGCCGCAATGCCCAGCTTTCGTGTAGTCGAGACGTTTGCCATTCCTCTCGATTTTACCAATGGCGGAGGTTAGAATAGTTTGCAAGGATGCAGGCAACTCCGAGCCGGCATCCAATGGGTAGGAATCCCGGGGGAATCGTGGACCAGCAATTGAAGCAGTTGATGAAGGAACTGGGCGAGGCGATCAACGAGTCCCTGGCGGATTCGGACCAGATCGCTGATGTTGTCTCCCGGATTAAAGATGGCGGTTATGACATTTTCCTGGTTCTTGAAGCGACCATAGGCGTGAGCCGTCCTGGTGAGAAGACCGACAAGAGTTCGATGGTAACTACTCTGACCAGCAACCCCGAGCTGAAGGTCAGCGACCAGGACGTTAAGTTCTTGAAATCCCTCCGCATCAAGATAGAAGACGACGCTGCTTAGGCGTCCTCTGATTTGCTGCTCTCAATAGTCTGAAATGCAGGGCAAATGCCCTGTTTGCGCCTGAATCCAAGATCGGGCATATGCCTGATCAGATGACAGAATCCAACCTATCCACAACCGAACAAGTTTCCAGTATGTGGAGCTTGGGTGGGCTCACCCTCGGGCAACTTGCGAGGAAGGTCGTCCGGGGAATCAACGAAGATGTTCTGCTCGACCGTGCATCCGCGCTGGCTTACAACTTTATTCTGGCGCTGTTCCCAATGTTGTTGTTCCTGCTTGCGCTATTAGGAGTATTTGCCTCCCGGGGGAGCGCCCTCAAGACTAATCTGTTGGACTATCTGGCGCAGGTGCTTCCCCCGGCTGCATTTCAAGTAATCAATCACACCCTGACCGAAGTCACCAAGAATGCCGGGGGTACGAAACTAACAATTGGCATAGTGTTGACGCTCTGGTTCGCTTCGAGTGGCATGTCATCGATGATCTCAGGACTCAATGGCGCCTATGAGGTCCGGGAAGCGCGGTCATTCATCAAGGTCCGCCTGATGGCGCTGGGTTTGACGATTGCGGTTTCGATTCTGGTCATTGCCGCACTGGGTGCGGTGCTGGCGGGAGCTTACCTGGCCAATGTGGTTGGATCGTACTACGGTTTGCAGCAGGTGGTGATCGATGCCTGGAGAGTGTTGCAGATTGTGGTGGCGATTGCATTCATCACGGGTGCATTCTCGATCATTTATTACTACGGGCCTGACCTGGAAGAGCAGCACTGGTACTGGATTACGCCGGGATCCATTGTCGGAGTGCTGCTGTGGATTGCGGCGTCCTTCGGCTTCCGGGCGTATCTACATTTTTTTAACAGCTACAGCCGGACCTACGGTTCATTGGGCGCGGCGATCATTCTGTTGATGTGGCTGTACATCACCGGTTTCGCCTTCCTGGTAGGCGGTGAGATTAACTCGCAAATCGAACATGCTGCTGCCAGGCGGGGCCATCCTGAGGCGAAGGCGCCGGGAGAGAAGAAGGCGGCGTGAAGCGGGCCTCCCCCGCGGGTCGCAACGGAATTCAGCCTACCTTCTGTTTCCCAAAGTATCGATGAACAGCGATTCCTGCCGGGATCCAATAGCAATTTGGAGCCATGCATCCGTCAGCGGGATCCTTTCGCACTGCCTCAGTTCGTGTTTCCAGGTCGTCCACACTGATTCCGGAGACGACCGCCATGTCATGGTCGGCTTGGCTTAATCGTAAGAGATACATAAGCCTCACGTATTTCGTTCCCGGAGGAACATGGAAGAGTGGGACAAGCGGCCGCGCTTGACGAGCTGTTTTTCCATCTTTGTGCAATTGAGCAGAGCGAAAATCAACGCTAATCTCTCCTGCTTTGCTCAACCGCACGACGTAATAGGAGCTTTCGTATCCAATGAAGTCCTGTCCAGCGACAAGGGCGACGGTACCGGAATTACTCTGCACCGCCTTTGTGTGTACCTGAAATCCGCCTGATTTCAACACTGGCGTTATTACTTCAAGCCTCCATCCCGGCTGCAGGTCAATGTGGTCGGGAGGGAGGGTTGTCGCAGAATTCGAATTGACTGGCGCGAGATGTGGATTGTGTGCGGCGCAACCCACCAGCGTCGCTAGAATCAAAAGCGAACTAGTGCAGATGAGTGGCGGTCGACACAGTGCGCCTCGCATGAGTATGTAGATGCCTAGATTAGCCGGTCTGCTTCCTCTTTCCCCTGCTCTGTCGTAATCTTTTACCCTATGGATCTGAAACATCGCAGCCGCTTGATCACTGACGGGCGCGACCGGGCGGGATCGCGCTCAATGTTCAAAGCTATCGGTTTCACCAGCGAAGACCTCACCAAACCTCTGATCGGTGTGGCCAATACCTGGATTGAAACCATGCCGTGCAACTTTCACCTGCGAAGGCTGTCGGCAAAGGTGAAGGAGGGCGTTCGCGCGGCCGGCGGAACTCCGATGGAGTTCAACACCATCGCCATCAGCGACGGCGAAACCATGGGCACTGAGGGGATGCGGGCATCGCTGGTGAGCCGGGAAGTGATCGCGGATTCTATCGAACTGGTTTGCCGTGGACAGCTTTTTGACGCGGTGGTTTGCATTGTTGGATGCGACAAGACCATTCCGGCGGCTGCAATGGCGTTAGCGCGGCTGGATCTGCCGGGACTTGTGCTTTATGGCGGAACGATTGCCGCGGGGAACTTTCGCGGGAAGGATGTCACGATTCAGGATGTGTTCGAGGCGGTGGGAGCGAATGCCGCGGGAAAGATCAGCGACGCCGATCTGCTGGAGGTTGAAAATGTTGCGTGTCCGGGGGCAGGCGCATGTGGCGGCCAGTACACGGCGAACACCATGTCCACAGTCATGGAGATGATCGGCCTCTCGCCCATGGGCTACAACAGCGTGCCCGCGATGGATCCGCAGAAAGACGATGTCGCAATGCACTGCGGTGAGCTGGTGATGAACTTATTGAAGAGCGGAACAACCGTCAAGCAGATACTTGCCCGCCCGGCTTTTGAAAATGCCATTGCCTCAGTGGCGGCTAGCGGAGGCTCGACTAACTCGGTCCTGCACTTGCTGGCGATTGCGCGCGAGGCGGGGGTCCCGCTGGAGATCGACGATTTTCAAAAGGTGAGTGAGCGGACTCCGCTATTGTGCGATCTCAAGCCGTTCGGAAGATTCGTCGCTACGGACATGCACCGCGCTGGGGGAATAAGGCTGCTCGCGAATCGCTTGCTGCGAGGAAAGAAACTACACGAAAACGCGAAGACGGTCACCGGAAAAACTATCGGAGAAGAAGCTGCACTAGCGGTTGAGACTCCCGATCAGGAGGTGATCGCGCCTTTTGACAGGCCACTGAAGGCGACCGGAGGACTTGTGATTTTGCGCGGGAATCTGGCTCCTGAGGGCTGCGTGGCGAAGATCAGCGGGCACGAACGCTTGAGCCATCGCGGGCCGGCGCGGGTTTTTGAGTCCGAAGAAGAAGCTATGGCGGCGGTGACCGGCAAGAGAATCAAGGCAGGCGATGTGGTCGTGATTCGAAACGAGGGGCCAAAGGGCGGACCCGGCATGCGCGAGATGTTGAGCGTGACTGCGGCCATCGTAGGCGAGGGACTCGGAGAGTCGGTGGCGCTGCTTACCGACGGGCGCTTCAGTGGTGCGACCCGCGGTCTGATGATGGGACACGTGTCTCCGGAAGCGGCCCTGGGAGGCCCGATTGCGGCTGTGCGGGAGGGCGACATCGTGCGGATGGATGTGAATCAACGATTGCTGGAGGTCGAAGTCAGCGACGCCGAAATCAAGCATCGCATGGCGCACTGGAAGGTCCCCAAGCCGCGCTACGCGACTGGGGTGTTCGCGAAATATAGCGCGCTGGTCGCGTCCGCCTCCGAGGGTGCGATAACACGGCCCAAGTGGTAATCATGCGCCTGTAATCACCCGAGCAGGCGCAAAAGGCAAATTCATTACAAATTCACAAACTTATTACATTCTCTATGCAAATAAACTTTGCAAGTCTCTGCGCATCCAAGTAATTTGGTTTGAGGCGGTTCCCAGTTTTGTGTTGCCACAGCCAATTCCTTCGCGTCCTGGCATACTTGTCGCTTGCGGCCTTCAGTACTTTGACCTTCGCGCAGAGTAAGGACCAGGTTGCGCCGACTCTTTCGAGCGCGCATGGCGCGTTCACGGTTTTTGCACCGCGCGGGCACCGTGGAGCGAACACATCAAACTCGACCGCCCAAGCAGCTGCAGTCCAGCAAATAGACACAATCCAGACTTTCAGCGGGGATTTTCAGGCGCCGGGAGTTGGGCCATCGGGAAAGCCGCAGCGGAAGTGGTTCTATATGATGGCCGGCAATCGTCCGGAAGCCGGCGGTACTACGGTGTTTGACTCCCCTGTCGTCCCGGTCTCGCTCGATTTGCTCGATTATGACGGCTCGGTCCGGGTGGTGAATGGGCAGAAACTTCATTACTCGGTGCAGCCGTTCGTCAGTGCCGTCGTGAACTCCCCGGTTTTTCAGACGGCTGAGTACAGCAGTAGTGATGTTCCAACCCAGTTTTCTGATTCGGTGCAGCGCGCGGAATTCTACAACGTCATGCAGCAGGATTGGCACACGCTGCTGCGGCCATCGGTTAAGACCGAGCGCACCCTTGCCATTCCACGAGGGAAATATTTCTTTGCGCTGAACGAGGACGGCACTTGCTGCGCGTTCGTTCTCGCCGACATTAATGTCTTCTCCAATCTGCTATTCCCGACCAGCGCGAACGACGCTAAGAGCCCAATCGGTGCGGCGGAGCACTCTGGCGAAATCACTACCAAGTCAATTTCGACTTTTCTGTTTCCGAATACGTATCTTTACCTGGACAGCAATCCCAATCATTGCTGCGTGCTGGGCTTTCACAGCTACGACTTTGAGCCAGGAGGCACCAAGAACGGATTCCGCGAAAAAAGATACGTGTTGAATTTCTCCAGTTGGATATCTCCAGGCTTGTTCGCGCCGGGATTCGAAGACATTACCGCCCTGAGCCACGAGATGACCGAAAGTCTCAATGATCCTTTCGTCGGCAGCGACGGATTGCATGGAATTACGCCCTGGTGGTCTTCCATCAATGGCAATTGCCAGGACGATCTTGAGGTTGGAGACGCCATTGAGGGCCTGCTCGACGCGACTATGCCCATCGTGACCAATGGCCGCACTTACCATCCTCAGAATGAGGCACTGCTGCAGTGGTTCGCATTTCAGTCGCCCTCGAGCGCGCTGGCCGGCGCTTACAGCTATCCCAATCAGAACGTGCTCACGTCACTCTCAGCGCCGCAAGGCGTGAAGTGCCAATAAAAGCCGTCAGTCCTCAGCCATCCGCCGTCAGCTAACCCTCTGTCGTTCTATTCCGCTCGGGATGGCACAGCTATTGTTTAAGAATGAAAGTGACGGCTTAGGGCGAAAACTGAGGGGCATCAGAACGAAAACATCGCCTGCAGGTCAATGCGGCGGTTGGCAGAAGCCGACGAGAACGGCCCGCCGCCAATTGAAATCGACTGTGCGAAAAACGGCGAACTCAAGCTTCCCACTGGCAATCCTGGATTCACGCTGTTTAGCAGATTTCTCGCCATGATGCTGAACGTCAGATTGTAAGTACGATTAGTGGCGCTGCCGCCGAAGAACCCGCCCATGCCGCCGCCACCACCGCTCAATCCGCGTCCGCCAAGGCCGGGTCCCATTCGCGGTCCGTGGCCATCGCCAGAGCCGCCACCGCCGCCCTTCTTTTCGCGTCCAAACCCGAAGGTCTTGCTAAGGCGCAGGTTGAAGGTCGCATTCCCTGGACCGCGGCCGTAATTAATCGGAACCAATGAGTTGATCGGCACAGCCGCGGTGAGAGCCGTATTGAACGTCCCAATTGGGGTGCAATATTGTGTTCCTGTAATTGTCACGCTCGCGCATGCCGCCTGTGAAACCAGTATTGGCCGGTCTTCAAAAATCGAATCGCCGTTGTTGTCCTGTCCGGTCGTGATGTTATACGGGGCGCCGGAATTGACGATGATGAACGGACTCAGGCGAAATCCATGGGTCATTTCAATGCTGCCGGCAATGAGACCGCGATGGCGGACATCGAAAGAAGAGCGACCGTAGTCGGCCATCGGGTCGTACGAATCGGAAAGAAAGCTGGCAGAACTCGTCAGGCCATTGGAAAATCCCCCGCCGCCTCCGCCGCCACTTACGTTGGCGTGGGCATAATTGAGCGTATAAAAACCGAACAATGAAACTCCGCGTCCCAGCGCGACACGGCCATTCACAATCATTTGATTCTGACGGAAGATGCCTTCGGAGTCGTACTGGTAAACGTTCCCAGCGCCCGGATTAGGTGGCGTACCTCCTGGCACAAACGATGCATTGGTGTTACGGGTGTAAAACATGTGCTCGCCGCGCGAGTTCAGGTAGGTGACCGCTAGCGTCGCGCCTTTGGCGATCTGTCGTTCGATACTCGCCGCGCTTTGGATAATGTAAGGCGCGCGGATGTTGGGTGAGATTTGATAAATAGTCGGAGCCACCGCGCTCCCGCCTGCCTGCTGCACTTGAGCAAACGTGACCGCCGGCGTGAAAAACGCCGGATTTGGCAACGTGATGCTCTGCTGACTGCCGGGTCCCCCGTTATAGCGATAAGCGTCCTGGAGTAGGTTCTGTCCGAACCGGTCATAGAACATCCCAAAACCCGCGCGCAGCACGGTTTTTGGAGCCCCCTTGCCGGTGCTCCCAATGCCCCATGCCAGCCCAAGCCGCGGCGCGAAGTCGGCGTGATCATGAATATCGTTCTGCGATTCAAATCGCAAACCATAGGTCAGCGACAGATTCGGCCGTGCCCGCCACTCATCTTCGGCATATAGGCCGGCGTCAATCAAATTGAATTGAAGGCGCGGCTGGCCGATGCTGATTGTGACCTGACTTGGACAGGAGGTCGATCCCGATTGCGAGCAGCCTTGCTGCACCGCATTCTGATAGACGTTCAAGGCGCTAAGCACTTGCCCGCCGCCGCCCACCACGGGAGAAAACTCAAACGTACCATTGAAATTCGGAGTGGCGAAGTTCGACACATCCAGCGCACGCATGCGGGCGCCGAACTTGATCAAGTGGTTCCCGTGGGAAATAGACGTGTAGTTCTGGAACTCGTAATTGTTCTGGGTGTCGCGCACCGTGCCGTCAGAATTACCGCCGCCGGTGAATGCGCCTCGCACGTTGACCGTCGTGGCGCCGTTCAAGGGGAACTCATGGTCGACGTCACGCTCCCAGCGAAAACGCGTTTCATTGACTGCTTTCGTACTCAGGATTTGCGAGTCGCTGACCTGAATGTTGTGTTCTGTTTCATTTTCGTTGAAGGCTTGCGTGGGTAATGAAAACTGTGAAAGCCCGGAATTCTGGTCGGTGTCATGACTGAGGTGGTAACGCACGGTCAGCGTATTGCTTGGAGTCAGTTGAAAATCAAAGCGCGGGCTGAAGTTAGTGCGCGTGCGCGGATTCGGCACCGACTGCGTGAAGTGAACGGGCGCAAAGTTTGAATCGAGAACGGTCGCATTGATCGCCGCAAATTCGTTGATGTTTCTTCGTGAGAAGTCGAGGAAGAACGACGCTTTCTTCGTGATTGGTCCACCCAGGCTGCCGTCGATAATATCGGTGTTGTAACTCGGTTTAGGAGTGAAGACGAACGGATTTCGTGAATTCAGTACCGAGTTGCTGTCGTTGAAAAAGAACTGCCCGTGATACTTGTCGCTGCCGGGCTTGGTAAAGACCTCAATGCGTCCGTAACCAAGTTTGTCGTATTGGGCGGAGAACGGGTTTTGGTTAACGCGAATTTCGCGGATGGAGGATTTTGGCGGAAGCTGCCCGCCGGTGAATCCGTCGATATAGATCTGCCCGCCATTCGGGCCGGCAGAGGGGCCAGCGAGTGCCTGCAGTTCCGACTGAAGCTCATCAGGATCGTCAGAGAGGGCTTCAAGGTCCTTGCCCTTGATGATTAGCGAGCTGGCGTTCGATGAAGCACTGACGTCGAGCTCCGGCTTGCCTTCAGCGCCTTCCACGTGGACTTTTTCTTCCTGAGTTTGAATCTGCAGCGTGAGAGTCACGTTGGATGGATGATCAGCTGCGAGAACTACGCCCTGCCGAGCCAACGACGCAAAACCCTTGGCGGTTGCGACTACGTTGTAGGTTCCCGGGGCGAGCGAGTCGATTTGAAAACCACCTTCGGGTCCAGTTGTGGTGGTCGTCTGTTTGCCGGCTGCAGAGGTGACCGTAACGGTAGCTCCGGGGATGACCGCGCCGGTTTGATCGGCAACCTTTCCGGCTAGCGTGGCGGTGGGCGCCTGCGCCAGGGCGCTCGCGCATAGAAGAGCCAAAAATGTGATTGCCTTTTTCATTGGTTCGTTGCTATTCCGACGCTGCGTCTCCAGCGCCCCCGCCCAAATTCCACGGCGACAAAATCATGGAAGCGCCTGCCCCGTTCGGCGACGCGCTCAAAATCGGTTCGACTCCCGCTATCATCTTGATTGCCATTGGCTCTGACGACGCGCTTCCTTCTGTCGCAACCAACATCACCGCATCGCCCTTATTTAGGTCAGAAATTGAAAGCGTAGGCATGCGGCTGAGCATCTGTTGGAAATCCCCGCCGTTGCTGCCGCGCCAGTTGCCGCCAGGCTCACCGCCTGCACCACCTGGCCACGTGGTGCCGCGATTTCGCGCGCCTTGGCCCGTTCCCGCATTCGGAGCGCTAGAAGCGGCGTTTCCTCCGCCTTGGCCTGATCCGCCCGCGTCTCCGGAGCCGGATTCCTGCGTTCCACCTTTCAGCCGGGCCGCCATCCGCGCAGCCACCATGGGCGGCAGTTTTCGCAACATGGAATCGTCGCTCACCCGCACGACCATCGGCTTCTTCGTGGCAAGGTCCATCACGGTCACACGGCTCTGCGAAGCATCTGTCGAAATCACAGTGCCTGCTATGTAAGGGAACGATCCCGAAATGATGGCTTGCGCAGTTACATCCGTCCCCGCCGAATCCTTTGTCCCGCGCGCCAGAAGCTGGTCTCCGGGCTTGGTCTGATCGAGAGTTCCCGGCCGTGCGTCATCAAACTTGATGGAATCGGGTGCGTAGCGAAGGATCGAAGTCTGTGGGCTGACGTGCACGAGGATCGGCTTTCCCGACGCCGCCAGTGAATTCGCCAGCGTGATCGTGCCAGAGCTTGTGTCGACCGACTTCACTATGCCGCCGACGCCGCGCCGCCACTCTTCCCGTTCGGTCTGCTGCCGCTGGGCGATGTCGGTCTTTTTCATCACGATCGTCAAAGATGCGACTAACCCGCCGTTCTCGCCCGGCTGTCCCTTGGCGAAAATGCGATCGCCAATCTGAATGTCAGGAACTTGAATGGCGGCTGCATTCTTAAGATCCGTTTGCCCGGGCGCTGCTTTAACAATTCGGGATGAACTAGCGAATGTGATCGTGCTTTCCTGGCCCGCGTCGCTCGTGATCACGACTGAGTTTTCGCTTACGGACTTAACTGTGCCCGTAGCCTTTGCGCCCGGAGCCTGCGCGAGCGCGACGGCACAGAGCGATAGAAATGCCACGAACGTCGACACCGCGAAGGTCCTATGCGGGGCAGGAAATTGGGAAGAGATTTGCACTCTTTGTTTATTGAATCATGAGCAAAGCGCGGTGCAGTAAAGAATTGTCAAATAGGAAGGGGGGAAAAAGGCGGCCTTTTCGCGACAAGAAAGGCGCGGACTCGGAACAGGTAACGTCTTTTCTGGCTCTAATAACTCAAAAGCCGGGATGACACTGCTTCGTGGGCGTTACAGTTTCCCGGCTTCAATTTCCAACAACGCCTTCTTCCGCTCCAGGCCCCAGCGATAACCCGCGAGATCGCCGTTGGAGCGAACCACGCGATGGCATGGAATGGCGATTGCCACTGGATTGGACGCACAAGCGTGCGCCACAGCGCGAACTGCGGAAGGACGGCGGATCGCTTTCGCCACGTCTGAATACGAGCGAGTCTCGCCGAAACCGATCGATTGCAGGTAAGTCCACACGCGGCGCTGGAATGCGGTGGCCTGAATATCGAGCGGCAAGGCAGTGGCGACCTCAAGCCCACTCATGTGGCGCATCAGTTTTTGCGTAAGATCAGCGAGGCCCGCATCGTCTCGACGGCGCACGGCGAAGGGAAATTCCTGCTTGAATCCCTGCTCAAGTTCTTCGTCCGAATTGGCGAATTTAATGCTGCAGATTCCTTTGTCGGTCGAAGCGATCAGAATCCGTCCGAGAGGCGAGTCGGCGCAGGTGTAGCGAATGGGAGCAGCTATTGCACCGCGGCGGTATTTTGCCGGCTCCATCCCGAGTTCGGATGTGGTGCGGGAATACAGACGACTGGTCGAGCTGTAGCCGGCCTCGTGCATGGCGCGAGTGACCGATTGCCCGGCCTTCAGCTTGAGGCGGAAATCGCGCATGCGGCATGAATTCGCGTACTCCTTCGGCGTGATTCCCAGCACCGACTTGAAGGTGCGCTGCAAGTGATAAGGACTTTGCCGGAATTGCGCGCCCAGTTGCGACAGAGTGATCGGCTCATCCAAATGTTGTTCAATGTAGCGGCATACGGCTTTGATCAACTCCTGGCGGGGGTTTCCAGCGAGAGACGTGGGACGGCACCGCAGGCATGCGCGAAAGCCGGCACCTTCAGCTTCACCGGCATGACGGAAGAAGCTTACATTCTCGCGCCGTGGGCGCCTCGACGGACACGAAGGCCGGCAATACACGCCGGTAGATGACACGGCAAAGACGAATTTGCCATCACTCGCGCCATCGCGGGCCAGGACAGCCTCCCAGCGGGAGTCTTCGGAAAGTGCTGTAATTTCGAGTTGCCTGGGCATTTCAACTGCGTTCATTATCGCACTGCTCATATCGATCACCTCGCGTCATTGGTGCGTTGCATTGATCCATTAAATCAAGCGGGAAGGGCACGACCCATTCGGCTGCGCTTAGGGCAAGCTTTTCAGTCGTGCCGTAAGTCAAAGGCCGTGATTGTCGGCACGGCTGCAAGCCGTGCCCTTCCCGTGTTTGCTTTCTATAAACTAGGCTTCGTGCAAACAGCGCGATATCCGAACCTTGCGGTCAAACTGGTTTTGGTAGGTGAATTACTATGCTGGAACCATGCTTCCGCGAAAGACGCTCGAACCCGTCCGACGGATTCTGCGGAGCCTTCCAGAATGAATAATCTGCCTGGCCAGTCACAAGCTGGCGCTACCGCCGCTCACATTTCCCGCGAAATTTCGCTCAATGCGGCGAACCCGGCCAAGGAATGGGATTCCGCTTCGCCGGTACGCTTCAATGCTGACTGGCAGGGCAAGAACGCTGACCCTGCACTCGAGACTGAAGTCCGAGTGCTGTGGTCGCGGGCGACCCTGTTTTTGCGATTCGTCTGCCACTACCGCGAGTTGTTTGTCTTCAACGACGCAGATCCTGGCCGTCGCGACCATCTCTGGGACCGCGATGTGGCTGAAGCGTTCTTGCAGCCACCGGATGCAGTGCCCACCTCTGCTCATGTGGCCCCGCACGCCCTCGTCCGGGGGGGCGAGCAAAGCTCGCCTAGCGGAGCTTCGCTCCGCAGCACGGGCGAGGGCGCCCGTGCCCACATGGGCAGTGGAGGGACCGAACGTGACCTCAAGTACTACAAAGAATTCGAAGTCGCTCCCAACGGCATGTGGATCGACCTTGACATCTCTCCTTCTGGCCTCGCTGACTTGAAAAGCGGCATGACTCGCTCGGTTCATGTGGATGAAAAACGCAAAATCTGGAGCGCGGAAATGGCCATTCCTATCAAGGCGCTTACCGCAAGTTTCGATCCCAGCGCAGCTTGGCGGGTGAATTTTTATCGGGTAGAAGGAAACACCGAGCCGAGGAAGTATATGGCGTGGCAGCCGACCATGACTCCGGAGCCGAATTTCCACGTGCCGGAGAAGTTTGGGACGATGCGGTTCGGTAATCCGCCCCTGTTAAGGCGCTAAGGTGAGTTTTGGAGGATACAAAATCCCGAATTTTCCCGGCGTCTTGAGTCTTACCAGCAACCCTCGACGCGTGTCTTTAGAAGACGATGAATAACTCACAAAATACATGTCGCTAAGCCGTCTTGAAATGTCAGTGAACGTCTTTACCGCATCTTTCGCCTGCACATCGGAATAATACTTGCCGCCAGTTCGTTCCGCGAAATCCTCCATTGTTCTGTCACCACGCAAGGGACCGGTGCTTACGAGAGAAGTACCAAGGCTAAACACAACAGCGCCAGATGAAACGGCCTTGGTGATTGCCTCCTCACGGGTTACGTGGCTCGAATTATCGTTTCCATCACTTATAAGAATCAAAATTCGTCTTACAGGCCTATTGCACTCTTGGGGGCTCCCGTACACTTCAGATGCAGACACAACTGCGTCATGCAACGCAGTTGCGCCGCTGGTACCTACTTTCTCGGGAAGCGTAGCAACCTGATCTCGGGTGAGCCAGGGCGTCGCTGCCGCACCCAGATCAAATCTCATAAAGAAGGCTCTGTCACTGGAGTTGCGGAGCATATCTTGAGCGAATGATTTAGCGGCTGCAACGAAACCTCGGGGATTGTATGTCGCCTCTGACATGCTTGTATCAATCAGAACCCCAAGTTCGAGCGGGGAATCTACGGCCCTAGAGACTCTGAGATTAGTTACTGCGGCCTTATTTTTAGTCACAAAAAGCGATTCAGACGCGAGGTCGCCAATCGCCTGATGGTGCTTCGCCTCGACGAATAAGGGAAAACAAATCGTACTGTCTTGATTTTGACCGACGCAGAGCTGGGGCAGGGCGAACAGAAACGCTAGTAGGAAGGCAACCCTCATAACTTAACGTGAGTTGCACGACAGCATAACATGTGGACGTAACAACGCCAGAGGCTGTTTGTTTCTAATTCACCGGCCCTTGCAACGGCCCAAACACCTGCGGAATTCCCGACCGATGGCGCAACTCGCTGAGCAACGCCTGGGCGGCGTTGAGATACGTCTTGTTTGGATCGGACGGGTCTGCCCACACCGCGTCGTAGACGATCTGCGCGGCTTCTTTAGTGTCCATATGCATGGCCGCTTCGAGCACGTCGGCGCGCTCCTGCAGACGGTCGTAGCATCCCTGGCAAATAGTGGCGGCCTCGGGCTCGCTGGCGTGGTTTTCAATGTGGCTGCAATTTTGCGAAGTCGCGGGTAAATCCGGCGGCAGGGGAGACGCTACCACCTGCGAATTAAATTCATTCAAGAATCGCTCGCGCTCGGCTTCGAGCTGCTCAGGATCCGGCATTTGCTCCGCAGGAACTACCTCGGCCAGTGGCTCGACTGGCGAAACCCGCTGCTTGAAACCGCAAATCGGGCATGAGGTGAGATCGGCGGCGTAGTAGGTCTTGCAATTCGCACAAGGCAGCCCGTAGGTAACATGCTTGTGGACGACAGGAGCTTCCTTGAATACTTCGCGATGCTCTGCCGGCACGTTGTCAATGCGCTCGCGCGCTGGAGCTGCGGCCGCTCCGTAATTGCTTCCGGTAAAAGTTGGTCTGTTCACGTTGGCCATTCCTCAAAAGAGTCTAAGTTCATCTTGGGAAAACCCGAGCTAACCTAAGTCCATGTACTAGTGCGCAGTCGCGGTTTTCGCCCGCATCAGCTGCAGCAGTTCTTCCTGTCGAGCCCGATAAAGCGCCTTGCCGGGATCCAGCCGGGCGGCGGTTTCAATCTCTGAAAGCGCGTCATTATCACGCCCCATATTTATGAGGCAGGCAGCCAGTGCGTAATGGTGATCCGCCGAAGGTTCAAGGCGGACCGCCTCTTGAAATTCCTTGAGCGCCGGCGGAAGCTGGTGCAACTCCAGCAGCGCGGTGCCCAGGTAATAGTGTGAAACCGCCGAGTCAGGTTCGAGTTCGACGGCGATGCGCAGTTCGCGTTCTGCGTCCTGTTGCTGGTCAGCGGCCAGTAGAAGTTGCCCCAGCGCGCGATGCTGGCCGGCGCTGGTCGGGCTCTGCTGGACCGCAAGTTTCAGCTCGGCGATGGCTGAAGAGTACTCATTCCTGGCCATGTAGGCGCGGGCAAACGAATCGTGTCCGCGCTTCCAGTTTGGATATTTGCGAAACAGATCCCCATACTCGGCGATGGCGATGTCATAGTCGCCCTTGCTGTAGTAGGCGCCGGCGAGATTTTCGCTTACCGAAGGTTCATTGGGAGCGAGTTGCTTGGCTGTCTTTAGCTCCGCGATCGATTCAGAAAACTTCTTCTGATTACCCAGCAGCGCGCCCAGGCTGCTGTGGGCCTGCCAAAGTAGTGGGTCGATGGCAATGGCCTTGCGGAAGTACTGAATGGCATCAACATTTGATTGCTGGTCGCGCGCGACCATCCCCATCTCGTAATAAATGTCGGCGTTGTCAGGATCTCGTGCCAGAGATTCCTGGAAAGCGTTCAGCGCAGCAACGTACTGCTGGTTCGAATAGTGGCCGAGGGCCAGCATGCGATAGGCTTCGGCGTCGTTAAAGTCCATGCTCAAGGCGGTGCGGGCCTCGCCAATCGCGTTATCGCCATCGTCACCCTGATAGAAGACCAGCGCCAGCCGGTTGTGCACCTCGGCGAAATCCGGTTCGGCCTCTTTCGACGTACTGTATTCGTCGAAAGCGCTGTTCCAGTCACCCTGCTGTTGCTTGAGGTAGGCAAGCAGGAAGTGAAGTGCGCCGTTATGCGGATCTTTCTGTAACAGGTTGCTTACAAGGTCAGCGGCTTCGTCATATTTCTTATCATGGGCCAGGGCGGACGCAGTGATCAAGCTGCCAGGGCAGGTGCTGGTCCGGCTGTTGCTGAGCTTAGTGAGGGCGGAAATCACTTCTGGCGCAACCGCAGCCTGCCGGAGCTCTGGTTCTGCTTTGGGCGTCACTGCCGCGCCGCGGGACCGCAGAATTCCGATCAGTTTGGATGCCGGAGTGCCCCCGGCTGCCCATGCTACGAGATGGGTGCAATCCACCGCGACCGGTTCGGCTGCATTGGAAAGGGGAGCAACTGCAAGCAGGCAAAAAAGAACGAATGATTTGCAGCGCACGGATCACTCCTGAACAAGCCAACTGCTCTCTGCAACATAGAGGGATCGGGTAATCAGGGCTAGGTAACGGAGGTAATAGCTATGTGCCGGAAACGGTACAGGTTACGAAACGGGAAACCAGGCTTATCGAAACCCTAAGACTGAACTCCTAAGGCAGGTGCAGTTGACGCCGGTCTACCAGTCTCGTAGAGTTTTAATAGTTATCTCCCGGAGGTTCCCCATGTTGGACGGACTATTTCAACCCATGCACTTGCTCATCATCTTCTTCATTGCCCTGCTGATTTTCGGGCCGAAGAAGCTGCCGGAGCTGGGAAAGGGCATAGGTGAGGGTTTCAAGGCATTGAAAGAGGGCATGAAGGACAAACCTACGGAGCAGGCATCGACGCCAAACCCAACTTCAACCTCCACGCCAACGCCAACTGCAACCTCCAACAATCCGGACGTAAAGAGCTAGGCTGTTTCGGCGCGGCCACCGACGCCAGGCGCCGATTTCCGAATTGTGTCCCATCCTAGTTGACCTAATCTGTTGCCGCCCCATCTAAAGTCAGTCCACGAAAGGGGCAAACATGGAACGCAATCAAGGCAAGCCGGAACCAAAAAGTTCGCACCACACCGACGAAGAAAAACGGAACCCTAAACAGAACGACGAGGATACTCCGGAGAAGAACCTGGATAAGACCATTGAGGACAGCTTCCCGGCCAGTGATCCGCCGTCGTCGATTCCCGATCCAGAAGAAGAAGAGGACGCCGCATAAGACCCTCGGGCTGCGATAAACTGAGTGCCAGTCGCAGCCCTTCGCCACCTTTGTAGCTACGAAGGCCGGGTGCGTCCGAGGCATTATGGCGCTTACTCTTCTAGTCAACGGAAAAGAGCACAATCTGGAGGTCTCGCCCGAGGAGACCCTGCTGTACGTACTCCGTGACCGTTTGGACCTGACTGGTGCGAAGTACGGCTGTGGCGAAGGACAGTGCGGCGCGTGCACGATTCTGATCGACGGCTCGGCTGTTCGTTCCTGCAGAACGCAGGTTAGCGCGGCTGCGGGAAAGAAAATCACGACTATTGAGGGTCTGGCTCACGGCGACGCTCTGCATCCGGTGCAAAAGGCGTTTGTGCAGGCAGAGGCCTTGCAGTGCGGCTACTGCACCCCGGGAATGATTCTTTCTGCGGTTGCCCTGCTCGAACACACTCCCAAGCCAACAGAAAAGCAAATCGTGCGCTACATGGACGGGAACATCTGCCGCTGCGGCACCTACGAGCGGATCGTCGAAGCAGTACGCTTCGCCTCCACCTTCAGCAGGAGCAAGCATGAAAGTGGCGTCTGATCTGGAACTTCAGCAACACGAGAGAATCCTGCGCCTGCATCGTTTTGACCTTGGCCGGCGCGATTTTTTCAAGGTGCTGGGGGGCGGACTGCTGGTGTGCGTCGCGTCCGGACGTTTGGCTGCGCAAGAATCGGGCGCCGGCGGACGGCGGCAAGTTCCCGAAACACTCGATTCGTGGCTGCATATCAGTGAGACGGGCCAAGTGACCGTATTCACCGGCAAAGTGGAAGTCGGGCAAAATATCCGTACTTCGCTGGCCCAGCAGGTATCGGAAGAGCTGCGTGTCCCGGTTTCGACGATCACCATGGTTATGGGCGATACCGACTTGACTCCCTACGACATGGGCACCTTCGGCAGCCGCTCGACTCCACAAATGGGCACACAACTGCGCAAAGTGGCCGCGAGCGCGCGGGCTGTGCTGACCCAAATGGCGGCTGAGCGCTGGCAGACGGACGCGGCCAATTTGCTCGCCGCAGAGGGAACCATTCGGGATCCGAAATCGCGGCGGGTAATCGCCTACGCCGACCTGACCCGCGGACGGAAGCTGACCAAAGTTGTCTTCAATGATCCGCCCGAAACTTCTGCAGATAAATGGAAAGTGGCTGGAACATCTGCTCCCAAGACGAATGCGCGCGAGTTTGTGACCGGCGCACACAAATATGCTTCGGACCTCAGTGTTCCCGGGATGTTGTTCGGGAAGGTTGTGAGGCCAAGTGCGTTCCACGCAAATCTTGCGTCGTGCGATGTTTCGCAGGCGGAGAAGATGCCAGGGGTAACCGTGGTTCGCGACGGCGATTTTGTGGGAGTGGCGGCTGCAGACAGGAGCACGGCAGAGCGCGGCGCGGCTGCGGTTCGGGCGCAATGGGATGCTCCGGCGCAGCCTTCAGAAAGCGAATTATTCGAGTATCTAAAAACACACGAGCAGAAGGAGAAAGACCCCGACGACGAAATAGTAAAAGGTTCAGTTGAGGAGGCGCGAGTTTGGGCGGCAAAGACCCTGCAGCAGACGTACACAGTTGCTTACATCGCACATGTCCCGCTCGAGCCGCGCGCGGCGGTTGCGGAATGGAAAGACAGCAAGCTGACCGTCTGGACGGGCACGCAGCGGCCGTTTGGCGTGCGGTCCGAATTGGCGCAGGCATTTCACATTTCCGAGGATGACGTTCGCGTCATCATGCCGGATACAGGATCGGCCTATGGCGGCAAGCATACCGGTGAAGCCGCCGTGGAGGCTGCGCGCCTGGCCAAAGCCGCAGGAAAACCGGTGAAACTGACTTGGACGCGTGAAGAAGAATTCACCTGGGCATATTTCCGGCCGGCGGGGGTCATTGAAGTAAAGAGCGGTGCGAAGGCGGGTACCCTTGCTTTCTGGGAGTTTGATAACTACAACTCCGGCCCATCCGGGATGAGCACTCCTTATGAAGTGCCGAACCAGCGGATTGCATTCCATCCATCCGATGCACCGCTTCGGCAGGGGTCCTACCGGTCGCTGGCGGCTGCGGCAAATCATTTTGCCCGCGAGTCGCACATGGATGAACTGGCCCACGAACTGAAGATGGATCCGCTCGAGTTCAGAATGAAGAATTTGAAGGATGAGCGGCTACGCGCGGTTTTTCAAGCTGCTGCGGATAGATTTGGATGGGAGAAGGCAAAGAGCTCTCCCAGTCGGGGATTCGGCCTGGCGGGGGGAATCGAAAAGGGTGGGCGTGTTGCCACCGTCGCGGAGGTTTCGATTAGCCGGGGAGAGGTCAAGGTGGAGCGCGTAGTTGAGGCGTTTGATTGCGGCGCGGTGGTCAACCCGCAAGGATTGAGAAATCAGATCGCCGGCGCAGTTGTTCAGGGGCTGGGCGGCGCGCTGTTCGAGGCCATTCACTTCGAGAATGGACGCATTCTGAACCCTCACTTGGCTGAATATCGCGTACCCCGATTCAGCGACGCACCGCAAATCGACGTGGTTCTGGTGGACCGCAAAGACCAGCCCTCGATGGGAGCTGGAGAGACTCCGCTGGTCGGCATTGCGCCAGCGGTGGCAAATGCCGTATTCAACGCCAGCGGTATTCGTTTGCGCTCTATGCCTTTGCTGGCGCGCGGACTGCCGAGTAAGACGACCTGACGCGAATCAAGCATGCCTAAGAGGCGCTCGGGCGGGAGAAGCATCCAGCCTGAGACACGATTCATTCAAAGTTCCAGGGCTTGCTATAAACTTCCCTGCAGGTGACAAATGAAAATGACCAGCTCACGCTCGACAATGTTGCGTATTTTCATTCTCGTGTTGCTGATCGCCGCCGCTGGCGCCCAGAATGGCTCTTCCTTCTATGACTTTCGCTCGGAAACGCCGGGCAGGACCCACAAGATCACGGTCAACGATTTGCCTGCGCCGGGAGCGACCAAGTCGGCAGTGAATCCTCCGGAGATGAGTCCGCGGCCCGCAGACGCGGCCCCCAAAGCGGGCCCCGGATTCCAGGTGAATCAGTACGCCAGCGGGCTGGATGAGCCGCGCGAGTTGCGGACGGCGCCGAATGGGGATGTGTTCCTGGCCGAAAGCGACAAGGGCAAGATCGTTGTATATCGCGGGATCACGAAGGACGGAAAGGCGGAGCAAACCTCAACTTTCGCGACCGGGTTGCATCAGCCGTTTGGTATTGCGTTTTATCCAGTCGGTGATAACCCGCAATTCGTTTACATCGGCGACACGGATTCGATCAAGCGATTTCCTTATCACAATGGGGACCTCAAAGCCACCGGGCCAATGCAGACGATCGTGCCCGAGCTTTTTCCGGGCGCCAGCAGCGCTCGCGGCCATTGGACGCGCGACGTGGCCTTCTCTCCCGACGGAAAGAAAATGTATGTTTCGGTCGGATCACTATCCAACAATGATGATCCGGATGAGCACAAATACGAATTTCATCGCGCCAACATTCTGGAATATAACCCGGACGGATCAGGACTACGGGTGTTCGCGTGGGGCATTCGCAATCCCGTTGGACTGGCCATTGAACCGAAAACCGGCGCGCTTTGGACTGCCACCAACGAACGGGATGGGCTTGGTGATAACTTGCCTCCGGATTACACCACCCACGTGCAGGACGGAGGCTTTTACGGCTGGCCCTGGTACTACATGGGGGGACATCAGGACCCGCGCTTGAAGGACAGCCATCCGGACTGGCGCGCGAAAATGCTTACTCCAGACGTGCTGATTCAGCCGCACAGTGCTCCTCTGGGCTTCGCCTTTTACAACGGCACACAATTTCCCAGCGAGTATCAGGGCGATGAATTTCTGGCGCTGCATGGGTCATGGAACCGCGAGCCGAGGACCGGGTATATAGTTGCGCGAATTCCGCTGCACCAGACCGGCAAAGCTACCGGCGAATATCAGGAGTTCCTAACAGGCTTCATCACCTGTGAAGGCAAGGTATGGGGCCGGCCGGTGGGGATTGCTGTCGCCAAGGACGGATCGCTTCTGGTCAGCGATGATGGCTCGGGCTCGATCTGGCGCGTGAGTTATCAGGGTAAGTAAAAATCCTCCTGCGCCAGTGATGAAGAGCCACATCGCGGTGCGTGCGGAATGCGAAGCTCAGCTGCTGGCGAGCGGAATGAAAGTTACTATTGTCCGGCCCTGGCACGTGCTTGGCCCACGCCACCGCTGGCCTTATGTTCTGTTACCGATGTTCTGGATTGGCGAGCGAATACCCCCGACTCGCGAGGGTGCGAAGCGGCTGGGACTGGTTACGCTTGCGCAACTGATTCGTGCTCTGGTTGCGGCGGCCGAAATCGCAAGGATTGGCGGGCGTTTCATCGAAGTGCCACAAATTCGCACAGGCTCAGTCCCGGCCTGATTACCCCGAAATGCCGCGTCCAGCGCTGGAATTACGAAAGCGCATGCACATGGGACATCTTCTTACTTGCTGCCCCAGGTGAGATGTTGGATCGTCTGGAAAGCACTTAATGGCCAAGCAAGAATACCTCGACGACGTGCATGTGCGAATGTTGCGGGTGACGGAAGACCTTCGCGCCATCCAGCGCGAGTTGAATTGCGCCGCCATGCAGGCCCCGAGCGATCCGGAATTGATGGAACTCCTCTCTCAATTGCCGGAGCTGGAATCACTGGATGTTTTGAAATCCGCGCTCGATCAGATGCGTCATTTCTTGTGGTTCTATGTACAGGTAATGACCAGCGGCGCCGAAGCGGAAGAACGCCCGCGCCAAACCGAATCCAAGAAAACTGCTACTGCCCTGGTCGACAAATATAGCGCCGCAACTGACGCTGCGCTGCTGCGTTACTTTGCGGATGCAAAGAACCGGAAACCCAACTAGTCCTTACTCCTGCATCACCGACTTCACCAAGTTTCTCGGACGGTCAACGTCAAGCCCTTTCTTCACCGTGACGTAATAGGCAAAGAGCTGCAGAGGGACAATTTCCAGTATGGGTGAAAGCAGTTCAGGCGCCTGCGGAATGAAGATAGTATGATCGGCGATTCCAGCAACTTCGTCATCTCCCTCGGTTGCGACAGCGATCACTCTCGCCGACTGCTCCTTGAATCCACGAATATTCGAGAGGTTCTTCTCGTGCCGCAGCATCGATCCTTCATCTTTCGGGTCCCGAGTTGCAATAATCACGATCGGCAGACTCTCATCGATTAGCGCATTCGGCCCATGCTTGGTCTCGCCCGATGGATAGCCTTCAGCGTGGATGTAGGAAACTTCTTTCAACTTGAGTGCGCCATCCATTGCGATGGGGTAATGTATTGCGCGGCCGAGAAAGAGAAAATCAGAAGAGGTATAAAAGCGCTCCGCCAGGTGCTCACACTGTGAAGAAGTCTTCAGGACAGTTTCAGTCTTTGCCGGCAAGGCAAGCAGTTCTTCAATCCATTTGTGCAAGGCGGTCTTCTGAAGTGTCTGCCTCACTTGCGCGAGGTAAACGCCAAACAGAAATAACACTGCCATTTGCGCGGTAAATGCCTTGGTCGAGGCGATGCTGATTTCCGGACCCGCGTGGGTGTAGAGGACTCCGTCAGCTTCACGGGCGATCGTCGATCCAACTACGTTTGAGATGGCGATCGTGCGTGATCCCTTCTTCCTGGCTTCGCGCTGGGCAGCGGTCGTGTCGGCGGTTTCGCCGGACTGAGTAATCACGATTGTGAGCTCGCTGCGTCCGATCATTGGATTCCGGTATTCGAACTCGCTGGCATAGTCGACATCCACGGGGAGGTGAGCGAGGTCTTGAAACATGTACTGACCCGCAATTCCCGCGTGGCGGCTGGTTCCTGAGGCGACGATGTTAATTCGGCGCAATGCCCGCAGTTCATCAACTCCAATCCGCACTTCTTCAGCCAGGTGGACCTCACCGTCTTGAGCCGATATGCGCGGAGCGATCGTGTCCCGCAGACCTTGCGGCTGATCGAAGATCTCCTTGAGCATGAAATGAGGAAATCCGTTCTTATCGGGCATTGGCTCCTTTCTACTCGACCACTACACCTTTTACGATAGTGGCTTTCACGTCCCCGGTCTCGCTCATTACTACTAGATCGGCATCGGCTCCGGGCTGAAGCAAGCCTTTGTTTTTTGCGCCAGCGGTGCTGGCGGGGTTCAAACTGGCCGCCCGCACGGCGTTCTGCAAATTCCAGTCGGCGAAGCTCATCACGTTGCGGACGGCCTTATCAAGCGTGAGCACGCTCCCGGCAAGGGTCCCATCATGCGTGCACATACCATCCTTTACTTCAATCTCTACTAAGCCAAGATGATATCGTCCATCCGGCATGCCGGTGGCGGCGGTAGCGTCTGTCACCAGGACCGTGCCGTCTGCGCCCTTCGCTTTGGTTACCAACTGAATGACTGTGGGGTGCACGTGGATGCCGTCAGCAATAATTTCCGCAGTGAGCCTCGGGTTTGACAGAACTTCACCCAGGATGCCGGGGACGCGGTGATCGAGCGGACGCATCGCGTTGAAAGTGTGGGTGGCGTGACGCGCGCCTGCGGCAACGCCTTTGCGAGCCTGATCGAGATCAGCATCGGAGTGCCCAATGCTCACGCACACGCCTCGCTTTGTAGCCTCGGCAATCAATTCCGGAGCGCCATCGAGTTCCGGTGCAATGGTCATGACGCGTATGTGGCCGCGGGCCGCTTGCCACAGCTTCTCAAAGGCGCCAAGTGTGGGCCTCTGCAGATCGGCGGGGGGATGCATCCCGCGGCGGGCGTGACTTAGAAATGGTCCCTCGATATGAATTCCCAAGGGTTGTGCGCGACCACTCTTACCCTCGCTGGCGGATTCGACTGCAGTAGCGAGGCGATCGAGAGCGGCGAGTGTGTCATCCATCGGTGCTGTAACGGTGGTAGGAAAATAACTGGTCACTCCATGACGAGCCAGGAAGCTTTCGATTCGGTTGAGACCATCCGTGTCGGCTTGCATGAGGTCGTATCCGGCAGCGCCGTGGGTATGTATGTCCACCAAGCCCGGCACGAGCACGCAGTCTCCGAAGTCACGGACTCTGCATTTGGGCGGCAGTTCGGTATCAGCGTAGCTCCCGAGCTTAACGATGTGTCCATCCTGGAGAAGGAGCAATGGCCGATCGATCCTTTCGAGGGGCGTGTAGAGCGATTTGGCAGTGAGTGCAAGCATTTAGCGGATGGGCCATACAGTATAGCAATCCCGATTTCTTCAAGCTGGCAGTCGTAGGGGGACTGGATGGCAAGGAAGCGGCGGGATGGTGTCCGCGGTCACGGGTTTCCTTTGATATAATATAACTAACTGGTTAGTTAATAATGGCAGGCGCAGTCAAATCCCGTCTCGGCACCCGTGGACAGCCGGAGCAGAGCCGCGCGGCAATCCTGAACGCTGCGGTACGCGAGTTTGCCCGCGAAGGAGTTGCGGCTGCTCGTACAGACGCGATCGCGGATGCGGCCGGGGTAAACAAGGCGCTGCTTTACTACTATTTCAAGGACAAGGAAGCGCTGTATCAAGCGGTGCTTGACGAAGTTTTCTGCGGAGTGCGCTCGGCCATTCACAATGCGCTGTCTCAGCCCCTTCCTCCGCGAGAGAGGCTCTGTATATATCTGCGCGCGCACTTTGATTACATTGCCTCGCATCCCTTGTACCCGCGAATTGTGCATGCGGAGTTTTTGCGCGCTGCGAAACACCCTGCGCAATTGCAGCGCGTCGCCAAACAATATTTCCGCCCAGTGTTTGGGGAAATAGCGGCGCTACTGAAGGAAGGTGCGGCCAGTGGCGATTTTCGCCGGGTTGATCCCGTGCAATTCATTCCATCTATCATCTCGATAATCGTGTTCTATTTCACGACCGCACCTATTATGAAGGTCGTGACCGGTCTTGATCCCATGTCGCCCGAGCGACTGGCAGAGCGCCGCGCCGCTGTGGTGGATTTCGTCTGCACAGCATTATTTGTTCAGCATCACGATGAACGGGCGCAGATAACAGGTGCAAGGCGCAACCGAAAGCGAGGACGCAAGTGAACGCGCGCAACAAGTTTCTGATCGTTCTGGGGGTGATCCTTGCCGGATCATTGGTGTTTTATTTTGTTTCGACGCCGACCGGCTCGGACCTCGACCTCATCGGCACGGTTGATGCTAACCAGGTGATTGTCAGCCCTCAGACTCCCGGGCGGATCGCGAAACTGCTGGTAGATGAAGGAACGAAGGTCAAGCGTGGCGATCTGATCGCGGTGCTTGATCCCTCAGAACTGGAGGCGCGGGCGCGGGGAGCAGCGGCCACCATCGACAGCTTGCGCTCGCAGGTTGCCGCCACCGAAGCCACCAGCGTTGCTACTAAAGGATCAACCACCAGCAACGTTGCCAATGCGCAGGCGCGGCTCGAGTCGATTCGCGCTCAGTTGCTGCAAGCAGAAGCAACACTGCAGCGCGTCGAAAGCGACAGCCGGCGAATGATTGAATTGGCGCAGCAAGGGGTAGCTTCGGACCAGGAGCGGGTGCAGGCGGAAACGAACCTGCGGGCGCAGCAGGCGGTTGTCGCCTCGCTGCAGCAGCAGGTGACCGCTGCCGAGGCCGATCTAAATATGGCCATTGCTAACACGCATCAGGCGCATGCGGCACAGAGCACCGTAGCATCGACTCGGGCACAGCTGCTCAATGCAGAAGCGCAATTGAAGGAAGCAGAAGTTCGCCTTGGGTATACGAAGGTCTACGCTCCGGTGACCGGCACGGTTTCGGTACGGGCAGCGCGTGAAGGTGAATATCTCGCCGCTGGCCAGCCCATCGTTAGCCTCGTGGATTTTACCGACACCTGGGTACGAGCCGCGATTCCAGAAACTGAGTCCGATCACATCGGCATCGGCGACACCCTTCACATTCGCCTGCCGGGAGGAACAGTGACTTCCGGCAAAGTCTTTTACAAATCCGCGGAGGCTGATTTCGCGACCCAGCGCGATGTGAGCCGGCGCAAGCGCGACATCAAGACGATCGTGCTTAAAGTTCGTCTGGACAATCCTAACGATGCCTATGTGCCCGGAATGACGGCTGATGTGCTGGTGTCTCCGGCGCAGTTGAAGGGCCCGAGCAACGACGTTCACGCGCAAGGGAAAACGCAATGAGCGCCGATCTACATTGCAACAATTCCCACCCTTCGAACATTGCGAAGGGCGCGGCAGCCACGAAGGTAGTGGTTTCATGAATGCAATTCCCGAGCTGCGCCCGCCAATCCCGGCTGCCGATGCTCCTAATGCCATTGAGGTGGAACACATCGTCAAGAAGTACGGCGACTTCACGGCAGTTGACGATGTCTCGTTCACGGTGAAGGAAGGCGAAATTTTCGGATTACTGGGCCCCAACGGCGCGGGCAAATCTACGCTGATCCGGATGATGACCACGCTGATTCCAATTACTGCAGGTCACGCGCGAATTGCCGGTCACGACGTCGCAACCGATCCGGACGATGCGCGGCGAACTATTGGCGTAATTCCGCAGGCGCTCACCAGCGATATTGATCTCACAGTCGAAGAAAATCTCAGCATCTACGCCAAGCTCTACGATGTGCCTGCAGCGACACGCAAACAAAACATAGATCGACTGCTCGAAACTGTCGACCTCACCAAATGGCGTAACGCGCAAACGAAGGCTCTCTCCGGAGGCATGCGCAGGCGGCTGGAAATCGCTCGCGGGCTGGTGCACAGTCCCAGAATATTCTTTCTGGATGAGCCGACCACCGGCCTGGATCCGGTCTCCCGCGTTGCGGTATGGGAGATGTTGACCAAGATCAAGAACGAGCGCCAGCTCACCATTCTGATCACCACGCACTATATGGACGAGGCCGACGGGTTATGCGACCGAATCGCAATCGTCGATCACGGCAAGCTGGTTGCGCTCGATGCGCCGGCGGCGCTAAAGGCGAGCGTGCCGGGATCGAATGTGATTGAAGTGCAGTTCGAGCGTCCGCCCGCCGATTGGGAAGGCAAACTGCGCTCGTTGTCCGGTGTCACCTCGGTCCAACACGAAGGCGCGGATATGTATCGCGTGCTTACCGGCAATGGCTCCCGCACCACCACGGAACTGGTGGAAATGGCGGTGCAGGCGGGTGTCGGCGTGAAGTCTTTATCCGTGCAGAACACAACCTTGGACGACGTGTTCGTCCACTACACAGGCCGCCAGCTGCGCGATGAACTGGTGAAAGCCTACCAGTTCGTCATGCCGCAAAGGCCGGGGATGCAGCCATGAACCGAATGATGGCAATCATAGAACGCGAGCTGCGGAAGTTCTTTCGCTCGCCCACGCTGATGCTGGTGTCAATGGTTTTTCCTCTAGTGCAGCTGATTGTTTTGGGCAATGCGTTTGGCGGAAAGATCCGCGACGCTAAGCTTGGGCTGGTTGATGAAGACGGCGGAACCCAGGCACTGAAGATCCGGGAAGCCTTCGATTCTGTTCGCAGCAACCTGCACACTTTCGAGCCGGTCTACTACTCTGACGAGAAAAAAGCAGAAGAGGATGTGCGCAATGGCAAGATCCAGGGCGCGGTGATTATCCCGCCACAATTTTCGCGGCGCGTTTATGAGAAAAGCCAGCCAAAGATCGGCTTGATTATTGATAACAGCGACAACTTCATGACCTCGACGCTTGAGGGTGAGGTGTCGGACATCGTGGCTGCGCTGAACAATCCGACAATTGAGCCGCGCATGTTGCAGCAAACCGTGCTGCAGATTGTTGAGCTCTATCCTTACATCGAGTACATGAAGTACCTGTTGCCTGGCTCGATCGCGCTGGCCATGTTCGTCTCGGTAATGATTGGCGGCGGCATGCTCTACATTGATGACAAGGCCCGCGGGGTTCACGAAGGATATCTGGTCACGCCCATTACTAAAGCTGAGCTGGTGTTCGGATTGAACGCCGCCGGGGCCATTAAGGCTGTAATGTCGGGCATCGTAATCACCCTGGTGGGAGCGCTGATTTCAGGGGTAGGATCGATCTTCAATTTCAGTACTCTGATGGGTCTCGCGTTGATGATCCTGCTGACCTCTGTGGCGTTTAACGCCATGATGTTCCTGCTGATGGTGAGGGTCGAGGACCCGCTGGTTCCGCGCGCGATGTTCGGGATTCTGAACACGCTGCTGTTCTTTCCGAGCGGCTCGGTTTATCCAACCCAGGCGTTTCCCCGCTGGCTGCAGTACATATCTAAGATTGACCCTTTCACGTTTGCAGTCCACGGCTTCAAGTCGCTGCTGCTCAAGGAAACCGGCCTGGTGGCGGTCTGGCAGGACATGCTCTATTTGACGATCTTTGGCGTGGTGGCGCTGGCGGTTGCGGTGCCGCTGTTCAAGCGCACGCTATAGTTCCGCTGCGAGCTTCGAGCAATGAGCATTGAGCATGTGTGAAAGCCAACGGTCAGACGCAATTCGCAGTTAGCGAGGACACCTGAGGGCGCTCGCAGCTCAAAACTCGCAGCTCACCTCTATTTGGAACTTTTTCTATTTCCCCGGATTCCATTATGCTTAGTAGTCATGACGCTGATGGATGCGCAGCTGTACGATGATTCCCGCGACCGGCGCCGCAGAAAACTGATCATGATCTCAGTTTTTGCGGTACTCATCATCGCCTGGGTGTTGTATCACATGCGAAATTATCCCGAACGGCAAGAAGTCGCCAAGTTCTTTGTGGCGCTTGAACGGCAGGATGTCGACCGCGCCTACGCACTGTGGATGAAAGACCCCAACTGGAAGCAGCACCCCCAGAAGTATTCCAATTACACCTTCGGTGATTTCAGCCAGGATTGGGGCCCCTCAGGCGAGTGGGGCATTATCAAGTCTTATCAGATCAACTGCTCGTACTCGAGCGGCAGCGGAGTCATTGTGGAAGTCACACCCAACCAGCGCACCGAACACGCCAACGTCTGGGTGGATAAGTCAGACAAGACGCTGCACTTTTCTCCCAATGAAATCGATTGCGGGAACTGGTGGGGCTGGCTGTCGGAGTAGAGCAGTTACCTGCGTTGGTGCCATAAAGCATCGCTCGTATGAGGCCGATGCTATACTCTGCGGCAGTGGGGAACACCTCTAAACGAGCCATTTTGGATCTGCCGGCGTACACCGTCAGGGAAGCTGCTCATTACCTAACGATTCCGCTGGCCACCGTGCGTTCCTGGAGCGCTGGGCGGCCCTATCCTACCAAAAGAGGCAAGAGATTTTTTAAACCTGTACTGGTTTTGCCAGAAACAAGGCCGCCAATACTCTCGTTTACAAATCTGGTAGAAGCTCACGTGCTGGACGCTATTCGTCGCCAGCATCAAATTCCGTTGGACAAAATCAGGCTGGCAATGAAATACCTGCAAGAGCAATTCGGTTCCGAGCACCCACTGGCCGATTATCGTCTGGAGACTGATGGGTTAGATCTCTTCGTGAGGGAATATGGCCGCTTGATTAACATTACTCGGTCAGGACAGATAGCAATCAAGGAATTCTTAGAAGGCTATTTGAAGCGTATAGAACGCAACTCAGTTGGCGAGGCGGTACGCCTTTATCCATTCACTAGAAAACGGACAATAGACGAACCTCGCCTGGTTGTGATCGATCCTTCAGTGTCTTTTGGGCGGCCTGTTTTGTCTGGGACGGGTGTGCCTACTTCTGCAATTGCGGAGAGGTATAAAGCTGGCGAGTCTGTTCCTCAACTCGCCCACGACTATGGGCGTTCTACCGAAGAAATAGAGGAAGCAATTCGTTGCGAGCTTCAGCTTGAAGCAGCTTAATCATCCCACCTTCTTTTTAGACCGATCGCTTGGAAAAGAGCTCATAGCAAACGCGCTCCGAGGTGCAAATGTCAACGTCCAGGTTCATGATGCTCACTTCCCTTCAAACGCGAAAGATGAAGATTGGCTGGGGGAAGTCGGGAAACGCGGCTGGATCGTGCTAACAAAGGATCGAAGGTTTCATAAGCGTGTGCTTGAAATTGCGGCTATCGCAAAGTCGAAAGTGCGCGTTTTCAAATTAACTGCCGCTAATCTGCAAGGCAAAGAGATGGCTGAAATTTTTGTCAAATCGATTCGAAAAATCGAGCGAGTAGCCATCGGTAACCCAGCCCCGTTCATAGCGACCGTGACCAGAACTGGAAAAGTCACGATCTTTATAAGTTCTTCGAAACTCCGGAAGTATAAGTAGGCTCCTCGCTTTTCGCGCCCATATTCGCGAGAACTTTGGTCAATGTCGCTTCATCTTCTACGTTCAGGCACTTTTTCGAGCGATCGATCTGGCGCATTAATCCGCACAGAACTTTTCCTGGGCCAACTTCTACAAAGGTCTGAACGCCGTGCTGGATCAGCCATTGCATCGAATCGCTCCAGCGCACAGAAGCAGTGACTTGGCGAATCAGCCCTTCGCGCGAAGTCTCGGCTTCTTCGATCGGACGCGCGTAAACGTTGCTGATCACTGGAATTCGCGGAGCGGAGAAATTTAGTCTCTTAAGATCGGCCGCGAGCCGATCCTGCGCCGGTTTCATTAGGGAACAATGGAATGGAGCGCTGACGGGAAGAATGACGGCGCGCTTAGCGCCACGCTCTTGCGCGATTTCTACCCCACGCTCGACCGCGGCAGCATCTCCGGAGATCACAATTTGTTCAGGAGAATTGATGTTCGCCGGCTCGCAAACCTGTCCCTGAGCCGCCGCGGCGCAAACCTGACCCACCGCGTCAAGATTCATGCCTAGAATTGCTGCCATCGCGCCTGTGCCAACGGAAACAGCTTCCTGCATATATCTTCCGCGCTGACGGACGGTGCGCACCGCATCGGCAAAGCTGATGGTTCCGGCCGCAACGTGCGCGGAATATTCGCCAAGGCTGTGCCCGGCGGCAAATGCGGGCTTAATGCCTTTTTCGCTCAACACTCGCCAGGCTGCAAATGAAACGGTCAAGATTGCAGGTTGGGTATTCTCGGTAAGTTTCAACTGCTCTTCGGGTCCTTCGAAGCACAGTCGAGAAAGTTTGATTCCTAGAGCTTCGTCGGCTTCGTCGAAGGTCGCACGAGCAACCGGGTAGCGGTCGAACAAGTCTTTGCCCATGCCGACGGATTGCGATCCCTGGCCGGGGAATAGAAATGCAATGGATGAATTGCTCATCAAGTTCCTTTAACTACTTTGCTAGAGATAATTCGGCTGATGTCCGACGCGAAACCGTATGCGCTCTTCCACGTTACTCCCTAACGCACGTCGAGAAACCTTACTCATCCGCACTCATCTCCACCACCTCGGGCAGATGTAGCGCCGCCAACTCTTTCTCGATGTTCGCCGTGATCTTGCGTTCCACAAACTCGGAGGCTACGCGAATGGCATTCTTGATCGCATTCACGTTCGATGACCCGTGGGTGATAAAGCACGCGGCCTTCACTCCCAGCAGCGGCGCGCCTCCGTATTCGGTATGGTCTAGCCGCTTTTTGAAATCAGAAAATGCGCTTCGGGAGAGCAGGTACCCCACTTGGCGCGTGATAGTTTCCGCGAGAGTCTCCTTCAACGTGGCACGGACCAGATTCACCACGCCTTCAGAAGTCTTCAAAGCCACATTGCCAACAAAGCCATCGGCGACGATCACATCCACTTTGCCGGTGTAAATGTCTCGCCCTTCCACATTGCCAATAAAGTTCAGCGGCAGTTGCTTGAGCAGCTGAAACGCCTCACGGGTCAGCTCGTTGCCTTTACCTTCTTCTTCTCCAATTGAAAGCAGTCCCACGCGCGGCCGCGCGGTTCCGAACATGCTACGAAAGTAAATGTCGCCCATCATCGCAAATTGCTCGAGATTATGCGGCTTGCAATCCACATTTGCGCCCACGTCGAGCAGCGCGGTGACTGTGCGCAGCGCGGTGGGAATGATCGCGACCAGCGCCGGCCGGTCAACTCCCGGCAATCCTCCGAGCACCATCTTCGCCGTCGCCATGGCCGCACCGGTGTTGCCGGCACTGATGAAGGCGTCGGCGCGCCCTTCCCGCACCAGTCGCAATCCCACGCGCATTGAGGAATCGCGCTTGGCACGGACCGCCTGCACGGCTTTGTCGTCCATGGTGATGATTTCGCTGGCGTGAACAATCGAAATTGGCAGCGAACGGGAGAAAGGATGGCGGGAGAGTTCGGCCCGAAGTCTTTCCTCCGGGCCCACCAATGTGACTTGAATACCGAAACGCCGCGCCGCCTGAATTGCGCCTTCGACCTCAGGCTTGGGAGCGCGGTCCGAACCCATCGCGTCCAGAGCTATGACGCCAGGCATGGAGAGGTTATGTGGCTTCCTTTACTTCCAGTACTTCGCGTCCCTTATAGTAACCGCACTTGGGGCAGACACGATGCGGTAATTTGCGTTCGTGACAATTTGGGCATTCAGAAAGTGAATGGCTGGTCAGGGCATCGTGGGCGCGCCGAATCGATGTGCGTCGTTTCGAATGCCGCCGTTTTGGATTAGGCATGAATTTTCCTCTTGGCTGTGAGCTACGAGCAATGAGTCGTGAGCAACCGATTCTGAGATCGCTCATAGCTCACTGCTCGTCGCTAAAGTTTAGTGTTGCAACTTCTCTCTAATATCTTTCAGTGCCGACCAGCGCGGATCTGCAATCGGTTCTGCGCAGTCGCATTGTTCCAGATTCAGGTTCTTGCCGCAATGCGGGCACAGGCCACGGCAATCGTCACGGCAAATTGCCTTCAGCGGGAGCGCTAATAGAACCTGCTCGCGCAGCACGTCTTCGAGTTGCAGCCCCTCGCCTTGATAATACCCAACTTCAGCCTCGACTGCTGTGACAGAAAGCTCCTCTTTGCCGGCGTCCGAACCTTGCGGACGGTAAAGCAGGTCGAAGTCTTTGGCCACATCGCGGGCAATCGGCTCCAGGCAGCGCGCGCAGGCGAATTCAACTTTCGTAGTGAATCCGCCGACCACCCGTATGTCATTGATTAACTGGTGCTTTCCATGATGCTCGCGAACCAGTTGCGCTCGCCCGGCGGCCGCCAATTCTCCACTCTGCTGCACGTCAGGGCCGAAATCAATCACGCCGGGTGCAATGTGCTCGTCGAAATCGACAGCATGAACTTCCAATTCTCTGATTTCGATAAGCATTTCGGGACCTCCGCGCCCCCAAAATCATGACCGCTCAGGCCGCGGAAGCTTACTGAGGCGTAAGTACTCTAGGGAGCTGCATTTAGGATAAAAGTTGAGGAGCAGAAGTGTCAAGAAAGCGGATGCGCCGGGTGAGACCTATTAGTGGCTCAGTTGTGCAATCAAACCTGATTAGCTCAATCCCATTCCGAACCAGATGTGCCTCCAGATCTGAACGGTTCTTGCGGATCATACACACCAAAGTCACCGCCGAATCAAGCACGCCATGTGCGGCATCCTTTATCCTATAGAAGTATCTTATGGCTCGGGAATCCAGAGAAAATCATTCCGCAACGGTTGCATTGATGGAAGCGCCCAACGGCGAGCGCGAACGTGTGTTCGACGCGTTTCGCCTGTGGGGATACCTCGAAGCTGACCTCGATCCGCTCGGGTTTTTACAGCCAGTTCGCCATCCGGATTTGCCGTCCGAAGGTGAATTCGTGCAAGAGGCTCGCGCCATCTACTGTGGGACGATTGGCGCTGAGTTCATGCATATCGCCGATTCCGAGCGCAGGCGTTGGATACAGGAGCGGCTTGAGGGACAGCAGGAGCCAGTGGATCAAGAGCGCGCGCTTGACCTGCTCATCCGGGCTGAGTTCTTCGAGTTAGTGCTGCAGCAAAGGTATCTGGGGACCAAGCGCTTTTCGCTCGAAGGTGTCACCGCGCTGATTCCGTTAGTTGATGAAATCCTCGACGGCGCTGGTCAGCGTGGTGCGGTCGAGCTGGTTATGGGCATGAGCCATCGCGGGCGGCTAAACGTTATCGCTCATGTGGCGAAGCGCGCGCCGGAAGAGGTTTTTGCCGGGTTTGAAGATGTCGATCCGCGCAGTGTTCTTGGCGGTGGCGATGTGAAATATCACATGGGCGCAACTGGCGAGTACGTGACCCGCAGCGGCGCGAAAATACATATTCACCTGGTCTCGAATCCCAGTCATCTGGAGGCGGTCGATCCGGTAACCGTCGGCCGCACTCGCGCCAAGCAAGACCGCGCTGGCGAGGGAGGAAGTAAACAGTTTGTCCCATTGCTGCTGCACGGCGACGGAGCGTTTGCGGGACAAGGTGTACTCGCAGAAACCTTGAATCTTGCCGACATTCCGGCGTACAGCGTCGGCGGAACGCTACACGTGATCGTAAACAACCTTATTGGGTTCACTACGGTCGCGCAGGAACTCCATTCATCCCGTTTTGCGGCGCAGTTGGCGCGAAGGCAGAGCGTTCCTATTTTTCACGTGAACGCGGAAGATGTTGATGCTGTAATTCGAGTCGGTCGCATGGCGCTCGAGTATCGCTACACGTTTGGCAGCGATGTCGTCATAGACATGATCGGGTATCGCCGTCATGGGCATAGCGAGGTCGACGACCCAACCATCACGCAGCCGCTGCTCTACAAAGCAATCGCTGAACATCCCCGCCTTTGGGAAATCTATGCCGAAGATGTGGGTATCGCCGATGCCAAGGCCCGGGCCGACACTGCGAAGGCAGAACTCGAAGCTGCGCAAAGCCGTGCGGCGAGCCTGCGGAAGAAACCCAGCCTGCGCCAGTTACCGATTTATTGGAGCAACTACAAGGGCGGACGTCACAAAGCGCAGTACGAAGTCGAAACCGCTGTATCCGCAGACGAGCTTCATGAACTTACCGAGCGGTTGACCACGTATCCGGCAGATTTTCACATTCACCCCAAAGTAAAAAAGCTTCTTGAACAACGCGCCGAGATGGGCGCGGGCAAACGCGCGGTCGACTACGGGATGGCCGAAGCGCTGGCCTTTGCCAGTTTGGTGAAGCACGGCACTCCGGTTCGTTTGAGCGGACAGGATAGCCGCCGCGGCACTTTCAATCAGCGGCATTCAGTGCTCCTGGACGTTGTGAACGAGCAGGAATATGTGCCGCTGGAGCATATCTCGGAAGGCCAGGCACATTGCCGTATTTACAATTCGACGCTTTCTGAGGCCGGAGTCCTGGGTTTTGAATATGGCTACAGCCGCGATTTCCCGGAGGTGCTGGTGTTGTGGGAGGCGCAGTTCGGCGACTTCGCCAATGTTGCGCAAGCCATCATTGATCAGTTCGTAGTGGCCGGTGAAGCCAAGTGGAACCTGCTCTCCGGGCTGGTGCTGCTGCTGCCGCACGGTTATGAAGGTCAAGGCCCGGAGCACTCGAGCGCGCGGATAGAAAGATTCCTTCAGCTTGCCGCGTGCGATAACTTTCAGGTCGCGCAGCCATCAACTGCGGCGCAGTATTTTCATCTGCTGCGCCGGCAAGCATTACGCCCATGGCGAAAGCCGCTGGTCGTGTTCACGCCCAAGAGCATGCTGCGCCACCCGGATGCTTCATCTCCGATCGAGGAATTTTCGAGCGGCAGATTTCACCGGGTGAGGCCCGACTTAGAGGTCTCCGATGCTCGCCGCATTCTTCTCTGTACCGGTAAGATCGGGCACGAGTTGCGAGCTGAGCGAAAAAAGAAAAAAATTGGCGATATCGCTATCACTTTCGTCGAGCAGATGTATCCATTTCCGGAGCCTGAGATCACGGCTGAACTTCAGCGCCATCCGAATGCGAGAGAAATCGTTTGGGTCCAGGAAGAGCCCGCCAATATGGGAGCCCTCAACTACATGCTTCCGCGACTGCGTCACCTCGCCGGAGACAAGCACGTACTTTCGGTGAAGCGCTCGTCTAGTCCCAGTCCAGCTACAGGATCCGGGAAGGCCCACGATGTCGAGCAGAGGGCGCTGCTCGGTTTGGCTTTGACCACGAATGGCCACTGATTCCCAAACCCAGGTGGGATCCGCGATTCAAGCTGCCGCACCAGATGAGGCCGCCAGATCACGGTGGTTCCTGCGCGTGTTCCTCATCCTGCTGGCTTCGTTTCTCATCATGATCAGCGTGACCGGCGTCGTGTTTGGCTTCATGATTCACTCCTGGGAAGACACGCTGAGGGAAGAGATCGAGCGCAGCCTCACCCAAAAGGCGCAGATGTTCGCGGGCGAGGTGAATAACGACCACTCACGCGGCATTGGCACGCTCGCAGCACAAGCTGGACAGAGTGCAGGCGCACGCGCGACCGTGATTGACATGAACGGAAAAGTGATCGCCGACTCCGAGGTCCGGGTCGCCGATCTCGATAATCAAAGCCGCAGCCCTGAATTCGCTGCGGCGCTCCACGGGGATACTGGCGTGGACGTTCGCTCTCGAAGTGCGTTTGGAATCCCGGTGCTCTACGTTGCGGTGCCGGTATCAGGGGGCGCTGTACGGCTGGGTTATCCGCTGGCCGATCTCGGCATCGCTACATCGCATGCCACGCGGATATTGATTCTGTTTCTAGGTATCAGCATTCTTGCTGCTATCGCCGTGTCGGCAGTCACTGCGAAACTGCTTTCGCTCAGGCAAGTCGCCTCTGCTGGACAACCTTTGACCTAGGTGAGAATTGCGGAGGCACGTAAAGGGATGAAAAAGAAAAGGCCGGAGCAATTGCTCCAGCCTTTGTCTGCAATCTTGTTTAAAGCCTACGCAACCGTTCTTAGTTTTCCCGGCATGAAATGATATGGAGGCCAGGGGCCACTAACCGAGATCTCGCAGTTCTTCAGCTGCTTGGCGGCACTTGAATATCGATTCTGGTATTTTTCGATGGATTTGGAATCGATCAGGTGGGCTATGTCGATCAGCATTCCATCGGTGTCGAAGCGCTTGCAGCTGATTTCTTCTTCCAGCGGATTAAACAGACGGTGCACCTGCACTGAAATCGCTCTCGCCTTGGTTTGCCGCTCACGATCGGCGATAGCTTTTTCTTTCAATTTTGAGAGGTACTCGCCCCCGACTGTGTCGGGAATTTGAACGTCGCGCAACTCGCGAAGCGCGCCATCCCTGACCAACAGCTTCACATGCATCTCGGCTTTGCCCTTCAGTCGCGCTACGCTCTCGCCAAAGGCCCGCCGGTTTGCCCGAACTGCCTGCTTCAGGCATTCGTCGCTGTCAAAAATAGTGCCAAATCGAAATGGCAAAACTGTACCTTGCCTAAAACAAACACTGACAACCCGCGCATGCTCAAGCACATGTCGTTCATCCAATGCGGTAGTAGCGCGGTCAAATTCACTCACAATTACGGCGAAGTCTCCGCTCGGATAACTCAGGACAGTGGATCCGTTCACGCCCTGAATTCCATCGACTATGTATGGCCTTCGGCTTCTTGTTCCATTGGTGGGAGGTTGCTCGGTCAGGCAGTACGCGTACCAGGACATAAGAGGTCTCTCCAAAGCTGGTCAGAGGCAAACCCACTTACCTCGGTTTTCGCAACGCGTTTAGTTCGAACCCAGGAAGAAAGGGCAGGTGAAGCAAGACTGGACGCCAAATCCCGCATCCAGCCTCATCTTACGCCGGGGGAATCAAGAAATGCAACTATTTCGTTGCACTGTGCATCTGTTCGCGCCCGCGGCGCTGTGCCCTGGGTGGAATAGCGAAGAAAATTGCCAGCACAATATTTGCCGCGATGCTGGCCGGAACACTGATCCAAGTCAGGCCCAGGCAGGCGAGATAGGCGACCGGTCCCACCGCGTATTGTTTGGAAATTGAGTCGGCGGATTCGAGCGTCGCCGAATCCAGCAGTCCACTCCTAACCGCATGATGCCAAAGCACATTGAAGAATATTGCAATCACAAAATAGGTGCCATTAAAGACCGCAGCCGCCACTGTGCGGTCCGCCGGTATGAAATAGCGATTGGCTAGCAGCGCTGTTGGAAATGGAACAATTGTCACCCCCAGCAGCAGGAGCAAATTGAAGAACAGCAATGAGTTGTCACAGCGGCGAATGTGATTGAAGAGCCGATGATGATTCACCCACATAATCCCAATAAACGCGAAGCTGATTAGAAACGAAACATAGGTCGGCCACTGCCGGACGAGAGCAGAAGCCAGCGAGCCTGCCGGCCCGCCTGGAACATGAACATCCAGTATCAGCAGCGTAATAGCTATAGCGAAAACGCCATCCGAGAACGCTTCTACGCGGGAGGTTTCCGTCAGCATGGGCTCGGCGAGTATAGCGCAGAGTTCTGCTACTCTCGATGACAACTCATCATGCTGGCTCCCGCGCAATTCACGTCCTCGCTATTTTCCTTGGGAACGGTGTTTTCCTGGGGGCTGAGCGATTTCATCGGCGGCTATACTGCGCGACGTTTTCAGCCCTTCTTTCTTGCCGCCCTTGGGCACCTTGCCGGAACAGTTTTCGTTGCGACTCTGGCTATTGCAGGGCATGAGCCGATCCCGGCAATGTCGCACCTGCTTTGGGCGGGGGCGGCCGGCGCTACCGGCGGATTCTCGCTGGCGCTGTTTTATCGCGCGCTGTCGCAAGGCAATATGGGACTCGCCGCCCCGGTTTCGGCTGTATTAAGTGCTGCCATTCCAACCGCGTTTGCGATTCTGACCCAGGGAACTCCGGGCATCCTGCCTATCGCGGGGTTTGCGTTAGCCCTGACCGGAATTTGGCTCATTTCGCGCCCTGAGGGTGGAGGGCGCCCCGAAGGTCTTGGCCTGGCCCTGGTTGCCGGCGTTGGCTTCGCCATGTTTTATATCTTCATGAACCGGGCTGGAAGTGGCGCAGCCTTGTGGCTCTCCACCGCATCGCGAGCAACGGCTTTTGTTATGACCGCGATTGTGACCGTTGCCGGCCGGAAATTTTCGCCGACCTATCCCCGAGGCTTCGCTTTCGGTATATTGGCGGGCTGCATCGATGTCACCGGGACAATACTCTTCGTCCGGGCCTCACAAACTGGCAGGCTCGATACGGCGGTAGTACTGAGCTCGCTCTATCCAACCGTCACTGTGCTGTTGGCGAGGATTCTACTGAAAGAACACTTCACGAGATGGAAGGTAGTCGGCGTACTGGCAGCGCTCGCAGCCGTGCCCCTGATCGCAGCCGGCTAGAACTGTTGCGAATGGCGGACTTGGAGGGCGCACCTACTCCGAAGCGTTCTTCAGAAGAACGTCTCCACAATGTCGACCACCTGAAAATTCGTGTCGACTACCGGCAGATATCGCCATTTGTCGAATGTCAGGCAGGGATGTGAGATGTCGAACCCAATCATTTCTCCGACGCGCAGGTCAGCATCGGCCGGAATCTGCATGTGAGCGTGCTGGTCCCATAAACGCGTGACTTTCCAGTCCTGCGATGCAGCAGTTGGCTGGTTTTCTCCCGGACGGAAGTGCAGCGCGGGAATCGGCAAGCCGGCGTCGAATGCGGCGTCTCGCTTGCCGAAGCCGACAATCGCAACATTCCTCTCCGGCACCGATTGCACATACGCCCACAATTGAAGCGCCGGGATGAGGCCGGGCGCCATCTTCTGCGCGACCGGATTCTGTTTCATCATGCGCGCCTGAGCATCGCGATACACGCCCGCATCATGAGTCACATAACATCCGGAGCGCAGAAGTAATTCGACTTCGAAATCAAATTTCGATTTGCTGAAGATCTCCGCGACTACGTCGAACCATGCCGAACCAGCCCCGGTCAAAATGACCGGAGACCGCTGAAACCGCTTTTGCCGTGCCACGTCCTTCGTGACATCAACCGCGTTCTGCAGAAACTCGCGGATTGCTTTCTCGTCGCTCAAAAGGCCTTCGAAAAGCTCGACCCCGCAGAGTATGACGCTATCCTTCCACGCGTTCAAAGCTGTCAGGATCGCTTCCAGTTGCTCGTGATTGCGAATCCCCGTGCGCCCACCTTGTACTCCGACTTCGAGCAGTACATTCAGACGCTGCCGGCGCGAGCCGAGAAACCGGCCAAGCGCTTCGACCACCTCTGCGGAATCCACCAGACAGAAGAACTCGAAAGCTTTGTCCTCAAGCAGGCGTGAAATCATGGCCATGTTCTGCTTGCCGACAAGTTGATTGGCCATCAACACTCGCCGGACGCCGTAGTCGTAAGCCACTCGCACCTGATGCGCGGTCGCGAGCGTCATTCCCCAAGCACCCGCCTGTGATTGGCGATGCCACAACTTCGGCGCCATGCTGGTCTTTCCGTGCGGCGCAAGCTTTGCTCCGTAGGCATCGGCGAAATTCTGCATCCATGCCAGGTTGTGCGCGATCTTCTCTTCGTAGAGCACGGCCGTGGGAAGGCTTAAGTCTTCGCGCAAAAGGTTCCATCCGAGTTTGACGACGTCGCCCGAATCCAGCGGCTGATCAAGGAATCCGATCCCTTTGGATAATGGACGGACCACAGCTCCGGTGATCGCGTCAGCCACGTGAGTTGTGTTTTTCATACTTGTACCCTTCTAAGGTGATGGCCGTTTGACGTGGTAAAAAGTAACATACGTCAGCGCGTTAAAGGCGCCGAGATTTGCGGAGTAACTTTGCCTCACTGCCACACCCTAATTCGCAATGTACAGATTCTCGATGGTGCGGGGGCCGCGGCTCGGGCCGACGAACTTGCAATTGCGGATGGCGTGATCGAAAGGATTGGCAGTCTATCCGGCTATACCGCAGAGCGCACGGTTGACGGCGAGGGCAAAGTCCTGGCCCCTGGTTTCATAGATGCGCACACGCATGACGATCTCTATGCCCTTCGGGCACCGGAGATGCTCCCCAAGCTTTCGCAAGGCGTGACCACAGTCATTGCCGGGAACTGCGGCATCAGTGCCGCACCGGTCACTTTGAATGGGCGGCTTCCGACTCCCATGAATCTGCTTGGCGATGCCGAGGCTTTTCGTTATTCCAGGTTCCGCGATTACGTTGCTGCTGTTCGCGAGGCGCGCCCCGCCGTCAATATCGCCGCACTTGTCGGGCACATGTCGCTGCGTAATAACGTCATGGACAGGTTTGATCGCACAGCAACTTCAAAAGAGATCGCAGCTATGCGCGTGCAACTGGACGACGCGCTGGAGCACGGGGCTCTCGGTTTAAGCACCGGGCTTGCATATTCGTCTGCGCACTCCGCCTCGACTGATGAGGTGATGGAGTTGGCGGAGGCCCTCGGCCCGGTCAATGCAATTTACGCAACCCACATTCGCACTGAGAGCGACGGCGTGCTGGACGCGCTTGAAGAAGCGATTTCAATTGGCAAGCACGCCAAAGTGCCGGTCGTAATTTCACACCTGAAATGCAACGGCATCCGCAACTGGAAACGTAGTAACGAACTGCTCCGCGTGCTCGACGCCCAGGACCAGAATGCGATCGGGTGGGATGTGTACCCGTACGCTGCCAGCTCTACGATCCTGGATCTGAATCAAGTTGACGAGCGCATCGAAATTTTGATTACCTGGTCAACTCGCCATCCTGAGCTCTCGGGCAAGACGCTGGCGCAGATTGCCACCCAGTGGGGCGTCTCCCAGGTCGAGGCGGCGAAACGCCTGCTGCCCGCCGGAGCAATTTACCATTCCATGTCTGAGGAAGATGTCCGCGCCATACTCAGGCACCCGCGGGCCATGATCGGATCAGATGGTTTGCCGAACGACAAATTTCCCCACCCGCGACTTTGGGGCACATTCCCGCGCGTGCTCGGGCATTACAGCCGTGACCAACGCCTGTTTCCAATTGCTGAAGCTGTCCGTAAGATGACAAGCCTGCCGGCCCAGCGGTTCGGCTTGAAGGACCGAGGCGTAGTGCGTGAAGGCTGTGCGGCTGATTTAGTGTTGTTCAGCCCGGAAAACGTACATGATACTGCGAGCTTCACGCAGCCGGTGAAGGCGGCGCTTGGTATCGATGCCGTGTGGGTGAACGGAGTTCTTTCGTACTGGAAACACGCTTCAACCGGCGGGCGTGCCGGATGTTTCTTGCCGCGTTCTTTCTAGAATTCACGAATCGACAGGAGCTAAGGGATGACCATAAAGCGGTATGGCGCAGAGGGCGGCAAAGATTCGAGAGAGCAGCAGCTTCCATTCGCTCGAGCTGTCGAAGCGGACGGCTGGCTGTTTGTATCCGGGCAGGTGCCTATGGTCAAAGGCGAAGTTGTGGAAGGCAATATCGAGACCCAGGCTCGCCAGGCGATTCGCAATCTTCTTTCGGTGCTGAAGGAAGCCGGTTATGGTTCCGAGCACGTTGTCCGATGTGGAGTCTGGCTCGACGACCCGCGGGATTTCCAATCATTCAACAAAGTTTTTAGGGAACATTTTGGAGAGAACCCTCCGGCGCGCGCCTGCGTGGTGTCAAGTATGGTTGTTGACTGCAAAGTTGAGATTGATTGCGTCGCGTATAAGCAGCCGTCCAAGTAGCCTCAGATGTCGTTGGCTGTAGGCCACAACTTGACGGGCGAACTCACGACGGGGCAAATTCACAATGATCAATAGCCACGATGCCTATCTGCTGCTCACCGCGCTGGCGTCGGTTGTTGCCCTGGTTCTGTTGATTGCACGCCTGAAGCTGAATCCATTCATCGTGCTGATGGCGGTTTCCGTGGCCCTGGCGCTGGTCACGCGCATGCCGCCCGCGAACATAATCAAGTCATTTGAAGCGGGTGTCGGTGGGACGCTTGGACACATCGCCATCATCGTTGCGCTGGGCACCATGCTGGGCAAGATGATGGCGGAATCCGGGGGTGCCGACCGGATTGCCCTTACCTTGATTGAACTTTTCGGGGAAAGCCGCGTGCCCTGGGCCATGGCCGCCGTCGGCTTTATAGTTGGCCTGCCAGTTTTTTTTGAAGTGGGTTTTGTTCTGCTGGTTCCGATCGCGTATAACGTCGCCCGGCGCACGGGAACACCGCTGGTGCTTGTCGGTCTGCCGATGGTTGCGGGACTCTCTGTAGTGCACGGCCTGGTTCCGCCGCATCCTGCCGCAATGCTGGCCGTCACGGCTTACAACGCGGATATCGGGCGGACTGTGATATTTGCTGTGCTGGTCGGCATTCCCACCGTGATCATCGCCGGCCCTTTGTTTGCGAAATTCATTTCCCGCTACGTTAAGGTCGATCTGCACAACCGGATTGCAGATCAATTCCTCGAAGCGGCGCCCGATCGAAAGTTACCGAGCTTTGCCATCACCGTCGCCACAATTCTGCTGCCCATTGCGTTAATGCTGATGGGTAGCTGGGCCGACAGCTTGTCCACGCCACAATCGTGGACTAACGGCGCACTGCGGCTGCTGGGAAGCGCCGATCTCGCTCTCCTCATTGGCGCAGCTGTCAGTTTCATCACGCTGGGGCGAATGCGCGGTTTCAGCCGTGCGACCATTCTCAAGTTTTCCGAAGAATCGCTGGCCCCGACTGCCACCATCACGCTGTTGATCGGCGCGGGCGGCGGCTTCGGCCGAATTCTGCAAGACAGCGGAACCTCACAGGCGATCATCAACTTCGCGCTGCATGCTCACATTTCAATTATTCTTTCCGCGTGGCTGGTGGCTGCACTGGTCCGGATTGCAACTGGCTCGGCGACCGTGGCCATGACCATGGCATCCGGCATTGTTGCGCCCATTGCCGCTTACAGCGGCGTGCGCCCTGAACTGCTGACCATTGCGACCGGCGCGGGATCTTTAGTCCTTTCACATTTTAATGACGGCGGATTCTGGCTGGTAAAAGAATACTTCGGCATGGATGTTCCACAAACTCTGAAAAGCTGGACAATCTGCGAGACTATTATTTCCGTGGTTGCGCTGTTGCTTACGTTGGGTCTGTCGGCAATCTTGCCACATTGAGGGAAAATGAAAACGATCATTCGTTCCGGGATAGGAGTTCTGTTAACTCTGACTTGTATGACGGCTTCGGGTTTCGCACAGCAACACAGCGGGAAGTATCTCCTTTACGTCGGAACTTACACCAAAGGCGAGAGCAAAGGCATTTATGGGTTCCGTTATGACTCGAAGTCAGGCGGGCTGAGCCCGCTTGGCCTGGTTGCGGAAACTGCGAACCCATCTTTCCTCGCTGTCGATCCTACGCACAAGTTCCTATATGCGGTGAATGAACTGCAGGACTACAAGGGCGCGAAGAGCGGCGCAATCACTGCGTATGCCATTGATAGGAAAACCGGGAAGCTTTCTCGTCTGAACGAGGTTGCGTCGCGGGGAGAAGATCCCTGCTACATCAGTCTGGATAAAACAGGAAAATATGTCCTGGTCGCGAATTACACCAGCGGAAACATCGCTGTCTTCCCGGTGCAGAAAGACGGCAGCCTAGGTGAAGCTTCCGCTTTCGTGCAGCACCGTGGCAGCGGTCCGAATCACGAGCGCCAGGAAGGCCCGCACGCCCATTGGATCGAAACCACGGCCGATAACCGATTCGCGGTCGTTGCTGACCTCGGTTTGGACAAGCTGCTGGTCTACCGCTTCGACGCTTCTAAGGGAACGTTGACGCCGAATGATCCTCCCGCAGCCGATCTGCCTCCTAGCAGCGGGCCGCGGCACGTAGCATTTACGCCCGACAAACGGTTTGCATATTCAGTAAATGAGTTGAAATCTACTGTCACGGCATTTTCGTTCAATGCAGCCCAGGGAGTCTTAAAGCCGTTTCAAACCATTTCCACGCTGCCGAAGGATTTTTCCGGAGAGAATGACACAGCGGAAATTCACGTCGCTGCTAACGGCAAGTTTCTTTATGCTTCGAATCGAGGCCACGACAGCATCGCCGAATTCTCAATAGATAGCAAGACTGGCCAGCTGGCTTTCCTGCATGCGTTCTCAACTCAAGGAAAGACTCCGCGGAATTTTGAATTGGACCCAACGGGATCGCGTCTACTGGTGGCTAATGAGGATACTGGTGACATCTTTGTCTTCAGGCTTGACCCCTCCACCGGACGCGAAATGCTGGCTAATGATGCCAGCGTCAAAGTGCCCTCGCCGGTTTCGCTGAGGTTCGTGCCTGAGCCGTAGACGTCTTCCGTCCTCGCATGAAAATGCGCGTTGGCGACGAACGAGAGCGGAGGAATGGTTCGCCAACTTTACTGCTGGATAGTTGTGGTCCCAGCGCTGGCGGCATTTCCGATGGCATCCCCCGAGAGCACTAACTCGACGCGGCGGTTCTGCTGCCGGCCTTCAGGAGTGTCATTCGACGCGATGGGCACAGTCTTGCCGAACCCAAGAGCTTTGATCACGTCAGCAGAAATACCCTCTTGCACGAGATAATCCCGCACTGCGCCTGCGCGTCTTTCAGAGAGCGCCTGGTTGTAATCATCGGTACCGATGCTGTCGGTGTGGCCCTCAACCTGAAGGTGAAGGCTTGGATATGCCAGAACGATGCCAGAAACCTTTGCCAGACGCTCGCGCGCTGCGGGCATCAGTTCAAAGCTGCCGGTCTTGAACAACACGTCTGACATATTGGCGATCAGTCCGCGCGCAGTGTCGCGGGTTGCGAGCACCGCGTTCAGTTGCTGCAACAGCCGTCCGCGAAGGTCCTGCTTTTCCTTTTCTGCCTGCTGACGCAACTGTTCTGATTGCGCGGCCGCCTGCTGAGCCTTCGCGGTTTCCGCAGCCAGCGCTTGCTGTTGTGCGATCGCTTCGGCCTTGGCTTTTTCGGCTTCTTCTTTCTGCTGCGCTGCTTCCTGGGCAGCCTGTTGGGCCTCCGCTTTCAGGCGCTCGGCTTCGGCCTTGGCCGCTTCGGCCTGCTTCTGGGCCTCTTCGGCATCGGCGCGACGTCTGCCTTCAGCTTCGGCATCAGCCCGCGCTTTGGCCTCACGTTGTTCGGCCGCCAATTTGTCAGCTGCCGCCTTGGCCTGGGCCTCATCTTCCGCTCTTTGTTTCACGGCCATTACGCGAGCTTCTTCAGCCGTCTGCGTGGCCTCTCGCGCGGACGACTCTATGGCGGCCTTGCCCTGTTTCTGCCGGTACGCAGTTTCGGCCTGCATCAGCTGCTGGTCGGCTTTGCTCAGAATAGACGTGGCATATTTTTCTGAGGCGGCAATATGCGCGATTCGCAGCGCGTTCCTGGCCTCGAAAAGCTGCAGCGGAGTGCTGCGGTCGATCCCGAAAATTGCATTTTGTATGCGTTCGTTTGCCGCGGTATAGGTGCCGCGACCCACCAGCTCATACTTCGCTTCGATGTTCTCGTTCTTGGCGACGGTTTCAGGCACAACGCTTTCCAGCACGACCGTATTTCCTGGCTGGGTCACAGCGAAATAGGGTTCAGCGGTAAGGATCAGGCCGAACGTCTGCATATCGGTGGACGTTTTCAGGTGGGCGTTCGAGTGATCGAGTACAAGTTCTCCCACATTCACAGCGCGGCCTTCAGGTGAAATCGCCCACAGCACGTAGGTGAGATATTCCAGGCCAAACTTGGTCGGATCTTCCATCCCCTGAAATTTGACGTCAATGGTGACATTGGTCTTCTTGCCCTCGATCTTGGCTTCGCCGCCGGCATTTGCCATCAGGTCGGTGGGGCGGAAGTCAACCTTCACCGTGCCGCCCCGGTGGTAATGCACCGCCTTGGCAGTGCGGGAGACGCTGCCTGCAGGGTTATCCGAAGGCGCAGGTGTAGCGAACGCTACAGTGCCGGCCATCAGATTGAATGCGATCAAAAGAACGATCAGAACGCGCCAAAGTGTTTTCACATTGTCCTCAAATCACAAAGATAAAGATGTGGGGATGGTTGTAACTATGATCAGCGCGATCTACGCGAAAAGATAGGACAGAAGGTGTTGCAACTTTGGTTACCTGGGTGGTTCCTCAAAACCGAAACACAATGCCGGTGGAAAATCTGAAGTGGTCTTGTCCATGACCGAAAAATCGGGTGTGCACTTCATCCCCTTGCACCCTCCAGGCGATGCCCTTGATCAATTTGTAGTCGAGTCCACCGCCAATAGCAGTGGCCAGGGACGTGTCGGAAGTCGAGATTCCAGCGCCTTCGTCCCGAACGTGTCCTGCGCCTATCAACGCATGCGCGAAGGGCGTAAATTTTCCCACCGAGACGGACACGCGTGGGCCGAACAGGAAGGTGTAGCGTTTCACGCTGAACGAAATTGGCACGATGTTGCAGTTGGTACACACCGGAAGATCGTGCGAGCCGTAATGTCCGCTGAGGTCTGCGACAATCCCTATCCACGGGAGGAACTTGCCCTCGAGGGAGCCTTCCCACCCGTTCAGATTGGCGCCGGCGGACGGGCCCGCAGTTGTCCCCACGCGGGGAGCATTGACATCACCCCCAGAGTAGGAATAGCCGAAAAAGATATTTCCAGAGGTCGGAACCTGCGCCTGGGCGAGGCTTCCGAGAACGACAACACATGCGACGGCCAAAATCTTGCTCACAAGTGTCTCCAGGTATTGAACTGGTCAGAAATGGAACACTATGCCTGTAGAGATGCGGATATCGTTTTGCGCGCCGCCAAAAAAATGGGTGTGAACCGAGTCTAACTGTCCGCGCCAGGCTACCCCTTTAACCAACTTGTAATCCAGGCCTCCGCCAATAGCCCTGGAAAAAGTCGTATCTGAATTGGAAATGCCGCCTCCGGTGTCGGACTGGTGAGCGATCCCCAGCATGAACTCGGCAAAGGGCGTGTACCTCCCCAATGTGATCGACGCGCGCGGACCGAACAGTACCGTATGCCGGCTGCCGTTTAAGCGAAATTTCTTAGGTACGCAACCGACAGTAACGCAGCCAAACAAATCTGTGCCGCCGTAGTGCCAATCAAAGTCGGCGACCCCTCCAAGCCAGGGCAGAAATTTGCCCTCGAGCGTGCCCTCCCATCCATTCATATTCGTATTGTTGTTGCCGAAGACGCCGAAGGTCTGTCCACGCGAGTAGGAGTAGCCAAAGAACACGTTTCCGCTGGTTGGAATTTGCGCCCAACTGGCAGTGGTTAAAAGAAGAACTGTAAAGGCGATTGCTGCAGACTTTTGCAACGATCTCTCCGTGGACGGCGAAGGCGATTGGATGCGCACTTAACGTAAGCAGGATGCCACTGAGTCCTGCGCAACTTGAAAAACGCAACCGGCGGCGGCATTTTTGCGTAATGTAAATGCCTGATTCGGCTACGTCGCACAAGCGGCGGGTGGACCGGAGGGGCTCCATCTGCTTTTTTGTCAGAAAAATGAAACAATATCGCCCTGAAGCGCATCCATGTTGGAACGCCCTTGTAGCGAACCGACGTCTGGATTGACGCGCAACGGCTGTGCCCTGGAAAACGCGATGCGAGCAAGCCGCGCCCAGTCTCTTCGAGCCGAAATGCCAAGGACAGCCTCCGCTACTACTCCGCTGCTCCGCCGCTATCAGGAAATTCGCAGAACAACCGTCGAGATCTCCCAGCCATTTTCTGCTGAGGACCAAGTACTGCAGTCCATGCCCGATGCCAGTCCGATGAAATGGCACATGGCGCACACTACGTGGTTTTTCGAGACGTTCATTCTTGCGGCACATGCTGGCGGCTATCAGCCCCTGGATCCCCGGTACAGGCATTTATTCAATTCCTATTACAAGCAGCTCGGATCCCATCCTTATCGTGGTTCGCGCGGACTGATGTCGCGGCCGAGTCTCGACGAGGTGCATGCTTACCGAAACTGGGTCGATCGGGAGATGGAGCGGTATCTCGAAGGTGCCTCTGACGAAGTGGCAGCGCTGGTTGAACTAGGACTCAACCATGAGCAGCAGCACCAGGAGTTGATGCTAACCGACATAAAGCATGCTCTCTGGTCGATGCCGTTACGACCGGAACCCGCGGGCGGCGGGCTCCAGGCGGTGAATTCACCTGCTCCGCTGGAGTGGATTGAAATTGAGAGCGGCATTTACGAAGCAGGCCATTCGGGAGACGGTTTTGCCTTCGACAATGAATGCCCACGGCATAAGGTCTTGTTGGAGCCATTTCAGATCGCCTCTCGCCAAGTCACAAATGCCGAGTATCTGGAGTTCATGCGCGATAACGGCTATGGCCGGCCGGAGCTGTGGCTCTCTGACGGCTGGGATGCAGTGTGCGCTCATAGCTGGAATTCGCCGCTGTACTGGGAACAAAGAGACGAGATTTGGACGGACTTCACCTTCTCAGGTTTTAGAGAAATTGATCCTGCTGCACCGGTTTGCCATCTCAGCTACTACGAAGCAGATGCATTCGCGCGCTGGCGAGGCGCGCGACTTCCCAGGGAGGAAGAGTGGGAGGTTGCAGCCGAGCAGATTGGAAACATGAGACCAGGAGAATTTCAGGAAGGCAGAAGATTTCAGCCGCAGCCTGCCCAAAGCGCCGGTCCACACTGGTTTGGAAATGTGTGGGAGTGGACGGCCAGTCCATACGTGGCGTATCCGGGATTTGTTCCGGCGGCGGGCTTGATTGGCGAATACAACGGCAAGTTTATGTGTAACCAGTTCGTCTTGCGCGGAGGCTCTTGCGCCACGCCCGCTAGTCATATTCGCGCGACCTACCGGAATTTCTTTCCTCCGCACGCGCGCTGGCAATTCATGGGCATAAGGCTCGCAAAATGATCGCCCGCGAGCTGCTTGCACTTCCCGATTACGCTGAAGAAGTAGTTTTTGGCCTGAGCTCGCGCCCGAAGCGCCTGCCATGCAAGTTGCTGTACGACGAGCACGGCTCGGAGCTGTTCGAACAAATCACTGAATTACCCGAGTATTACCCGACGCGAACCGAGCTGGGAATTCTGCGGCAAAACGCTCACGAGATTTCCGTAGCCGCAGGTTCGCCGCTTTCCGTAATCGAACTAGGCGCCGGAACCGCAACGAAGACTTCCGTATTGTTGCAGGCCGTTGCGCGCAGGCAAATTCGTGTCAAATACTTCCCAGTCGATATTTCCCCTTCCGCCTTGGCAGCAGCCAGAAAACGAGTTCGAGAGGAAATGCCGGGAGCTCTGGTCCATCCGATTGTCACTGACTTCGGAAAGGGCTTTCAGTTTTTGCGAGATGTGGCTGGGCGCAAGCTGGTGCTTTACCTCGGATCCAGCATCGGGAACTTTGACTGGGAAGACGCTCTCGCTATGTTGCGCAACGTACGGCAGCAACTCTCGCCGGGAGATGCCCTTCTGCTCGGAACCGATATGGTGAAAAGCCCGAACCTCTTGGTCCCAGCCTACGACGACGCGCAAGGCGTTACTGCAGAATTCAGCAAGAATATCTTGCACAGGATTAATCGGGAACTGGGAGCGGACTTCGACGTGGATTCGTTCCGCCACCTCGCGGTCTGGAATCCGCGATGTTCAAGGATGGAAATTTATTTGGAGACTTCGCGCCCCCAGACGGTGTCACTGGGACAGACTGGCGCGGTGGTGCGGTTCGCGACAGGCGAACGGATCCACACTGAAAACAGCTATAAATACACGCTGCAGATGGTGGATCGGCTGCTATGTGTCTCCGGGTTTAAGTACGAAAACACCTGGTTTGATCCGCAAAAGTGGTTCGGCCTGCACTTGGCGCGCGTCTGAATTTAGTTGCCGCCGACGCGTGCAGCGCGGACGATCTTCGCGGTAGTGATTGCCTGGCCGACATGGCGCTGAACGTGATCGGCAACGTGCACCAACAGGCCGGCGACGGTCGTGGGCATCTGTTGGCGGCCAACCGTTCGCGGAGCGATGAGCGTTTCAGGTGAGAAGTCACGTATGCGTGTGACGCTCGCTTCCAGTGCTGAACTCAATTCTGCAAAGACTTCTTGAGCAATTGCGCCGGGGTCCAACTCCGACTTCATGAGCGCGATCTGCTCCGGACTGAGCGGACGGCCTTCGGCATAAGTCAGAAGGCGGTCTGTGCTTCGCGAAATGTGGCGAATGTGAAACGCAACCGGAGCAACATGGCCCGGCCGAGCATTCAGTTCCTCATCGCTGAGATCTCCGCACCAGCGTTCCAAATCTTCTTTTGCCAGTTCGATGGCATGCAAGATCGCACGTTGCAGAGGCGGCACCTCCATCAAAGTGCCCCGGAGCCAGGGCTCAGGAAGTTTGGTTTTGTCCATGATCACCACTTTAGATCACCAATTTAGCCCCCGGCAAAGACGTATTCAGCCATTGAGCGTTGCTGCTCTGCCATTTATCCTTGCGCTGTGCAGCATTCGCCTGGGCGATCTCCCACAACACCGCTTTACATCGGCCTGATTATCACTCTCCTGGCGGTGGTGAGCTATTCATTTTATGTGACTCGCCGCATGGGTAGCCTCCGCGAACTGCAGCACAATCTCATTGACCGGAACCGCAAGGATTCGCTGCAACTGTTGCGCATTCAAAACGAACTCAACTCGATTGCTATGTCAATGCGTGACATGCTGGATGTAGAACCATCGGATGCTGGCCAGCATTATTCGCTTACAGCTTGGCGGCCGCAGTTCCAGCGCATGCAGGCCGATCTGGTCGACGCATTCCAGCGCGAGCAGCAGTTTTCCCCGGTGGGCCGAACCGCCGACCAGCAGCGATATCTGCAAAGTTCGCTGTCAGAATTCTGGGAGGCCATGGACCGCACCTTTGCGCTCGCCCGCAACGGCAAGGAAAAAGAAGCACGCGAGCAGATACGGCTTTCGCAGCAGGCACGACTGGCCGCGCTCAGCAACGCCGTCGCCCGCCTGCTGGTGCAGAACAACGAAAGCGAAGAACGGGCAGCGGCGCAGGTCACGGAGATTTACGATCATGTGCAGCGGCAGGCGTACTTTTTTCTTATAGGAACCCTGATCGCAATTGTGTTGACCAGCCTCTATCTCATCCGATCAAACCGGCTGTTATTCAATCAGCTGGCGACACTTTCGGCCCGCCGCAGCGAGCTGGCACAGACCCTGATCTCAAGCCAGGAATCTACGCTGCGCTATATCTCGCGCGAGCTGCACGACGAATTCGGACAGATTCTCACCGCCATGGGAGCGATGCTTGGCCGTGCCCGCAATTTGGCTCCTGATGGATCGTCACTTCGCGCAGAACTGCTCGAAATTCGCGAAGTTGCGCAAAATGCGCTCGACAAGGTCCGTAGTCTTTCGCAGGCGCTGCATCCGGTAATGCTCGATGAAGCCGGACTGGAGCAGACTGTGGAGTGGTATTTGCCCGTAGTAGAACGACAGACTGGAATTCGCATATCGTACGAAAAAAGCGGCACCGCATTCCCGGTTGGTGGCGATTCGGCCGTACATGTATATCGCGTGCTACAGGAAGCTTTGAACAATATCGCGCGGCATTCCGGTGCGACTACGGCTTGGGTACGCCTGCGTTTTGCCGCCGACCAGCTCGAGCTCGAAGTCGAAGACCGCGGCTCAGGTTTTTCTGCCGAACGACCACGGCAGGGGCTCGGACTGGTGGCGATGCGTGAACGCGCAGAGCTGCTCGGCGGAAGCCTGACATTCGAGAGGCCAGACGCGGGAGGTACGCGGGTGCGCTTGAAAGTCCCAAGAGAAAACCTGTCACGGGAGGCCCAGGAGTCGCATGTCTGAAAAAATCTCAGTTCTCCTGGTGGACGATCACAGCCTGGTGCGGCGCGGGTTTCGACGCATGCTCGAAGATGAGCCTGACATTCACGTTGTTGGCGAAGCCAGCGACGGCAAAGAGGCGATTGAGCTTACGCGCTCGCTTAAGCCGCAGGTGGTGGTGATGGACTGCGCCTTGCCGGAGATCAATGGTTTGCAAGCCACGCGGAAAATTCTCGCATTTGCACCCGAGACTCTGGTGCTCATGCTCAGCATGCATACCGAAGACACGTGGGTACGCCAGGCGATGGATGCCGGTGCGCGTGGATATGTGCTTAAGAACGCTATGGACCTCGAACTCGGCACTGCGATCCGCCGCATCGTCAATGGAGAGACGGTACTCGATGCACAGCTTTCCCCGAAAGAAAATCTGAAGGGCGAGCGCAATTCTGGGCTAACTGCCCGCGAGGTCGAAATTCTGCAGCTGATCTGTGAAGGCAAGTCGAACAAGGAAATTGCCGCGCAGCTCGATCTGAGCGTGAACACCGTCGCCGTGCATCGCGCCAACATCATGGATGCGCTGGGAATTCACAAAACCGCAGAACTGGTTGTGTACGCGATCCGTAATGGCTTGGTGAACGTTCCGTGAACCGCCGGCCAGATCAACGCGAAACCGGCTTCTGAATCTCCGGGGCCAGGCTGTTGGCCGCCGCTTTCCCCGCGGGCGTATAGATGACGTTATTTGTCTCGGCGGGATCGTGCACCCAGTCATACAACTGTTCTCCGAATTTTTCGTGCCAAATCAAATGCCACTGAGGGGTGATCAGTGATCTCATGTCGCCGTCCATCGCGGTGGGTTCAACATTGCGGGCCTGCCGGTCCGGACCAATCACAATATCGTTCTTGGCCAGTTCGGAAATCGGTTTTGGCCAAGAACGCTCGCCTCCGCTTCCCGTCCATAACGCGTCGAGACCTCCACCGGGAAAGTATTTCTGTTGACCGCCGCCAACAAAGTCCATGACAGTCGCGGGGATAGACGCATTGCTGACAGGCTGGTTCACGACTGATCCGGCTGGTACGCCACTGGGATACCAGATAATCAGCGGCACGTGGATGAGCTCCCAATACAGTGCGTGCCCATGCGTCATCAGGAAATGCTGGCCCAGAGCTTCACCGTGGTCTGAGGTGACGATCACGAGTGTATTTTTTGAAAGGCCCTTCGCATCCAGCGAATGCATTAAGCGACCGAGGCAGTCATCAACATACTTAACACCGTCGTCATAGCGGTCGATATCGGAATTCTGAGGCCAGGCGGGCTTCGCGTACGCAGATGGACCACCGTAGGGATCGTGAACGTCGAAGTAGTTCAGCATCGCGAAGAACGGATGCTTCGAATCGTGACCAATCCAATCCAGCAGTTCGTGGTTGACCTCGTCAGCATGCTTGCGAATCCCAAATGCGCCGCCGTAGCTGCCGGATCCTTCCGCATCCTGGTCCAACAACGATGTCCACCCCAATCTGCGCAAGATCCTTTTCACCAGGCTCTTCTCGCTGCGGACTAGGTAGACGCGCGCGAACTCCCGGCCATAAAGCGTGCGCAAGAAACAGTCAGCCACGGAGTTGAAATAATCCTCAAAGTGAATGAATCCGCGACCAAAACCCAGGTCGTGCGAAAAGTAAGTACGATTGGCGGAGAAGGCGGCGGTGCGGTAACCCTTCTTTTCCAGCGCTTCGCCCATGGTGGGGAAACCTCCCAGCCCCGAATTCCCCCAGCCGAACCATGGCTCGGGCTGGACATTTCCAACCTTGTGGTCATGAAGATATCTTCCGGTCACGAGTGAGACATGCGAAGGCAGGCTCCAGGAAGAGGGCGATATCGCGTTCTGAAACAAAGCCCCTTCCCTGGCGAGACGGTCGAGGTTAGGCGTGGTCGGGCGCGAATACCCGTAGGAAGAGACGTGGTCGGCACGGAGTGTGTCGATGACGATGACGAGCACGTTGGGAGCGCCCGACGCCGCATTCGGCAGGTCTGCAGTTCTAGATCGTTCAATCCACCAACTTCCGCCCTCGATCCCAACCAGTGCTGCGACGTAGATTCCGAGGAGAAAGGGCAAGCTCCGCTTGAAAAATTGCAAGCTCGTCTGCTGGCGCGCGGCGAACCATCTTCCAGATGCAACTGCTGTGCCGAGGGCAAAGATGATTCTGGCAAAACGATAAAGACGTCCGGTGACGGTCAGCCAATCGTAGACGACCAGAAATACCAGGAGAGCTACTGCCGGTTGTTGTCCCCGGATGCGGCGATTGGCCCGTGAGATCAGCCAGGTGATTAGACTCACAAGCAGGAAGAAGGCACTGTCTACAATTGGAGCTATCCAAACGATGGGAGCCGAAACGTGGACCATAGGCCCCCAGCGCTCCCAATTAAGTCTTTGAAATAGTAAGAGCCCGAGGCCTTCTACAATTCCCGCGAAAACTCCCAGCCAAATGCAAATCAAAATCATCGAACGAAGCCGACTCGAATTCTGTTGCGCCGGCTGAATTCTTTCGCCTTGGACTGCGCTTTGGGGAGAATCCAGGATGGACATGAGCGTTTGCTACGCGACGGGACCAGCTTTCATCGACCTAGCATAGTATTCTCTACCATACCTTCATTTGCATGCCGTCCGCCCAAATATTGCGGCCCAACTCCGAGACAATGAAAGAAGCCTCTTCGCCGGAAGTGCGCGGTCGTAGAGCCCTGCTGCTGGTTCTGCTGACGCTGGGCTTTGCACTGCGATTTTGGAATGCTGCATACCGATTTCTGAATGCGGATGAGGCATTGCACTATCTGCTCAGTGTGCAATCTTCGTTGACGGCAGCGTATCGGGCGAGTTTCACGACGGTTCACCCTCCGCTGCTGATCATTTTTCTCCACTACTGGGGGATGCTGGGCCGCTCTGAGCTGTTTTTGAGATTGCCATCTTTGATCGCCGGAACGACGTTCTGCTGGGTAATGTTCTGCTGGCTTAGACGGGTGACCAATTACTCCGCTGCACTGATTGGGCTGACATTACTTCTATTCTCGCCGGCGCTGATCTTACTTTCCGCAGAAGTCCGCCAGTATGATTTCTTGCTACTGTTCTGCGCCAGCAGCCTGTACTTCCTGGACCGTGCTGTGTCGGAAGCTTCTGCCTCGATGATGCTGGTTTCAGTGTTATCGCTATACCTTGCGCTGCTCACGCACTACTCGGCGCTCATCTTCGCACTGACGCTGGGAATTTACTCGCTGCTTCGTATTGTCGCGGTGCGGCCCCGAGCCCGAATCATCGTACTGTGGATTGCAGGTCAGCTGGGTGCGTTGGCGCTGATTACCACGTTGTTTGTCACCCACATTTCGCAAGTTCGGGCGCGGCATGCCATGGAGGGACTGGTCGGATCGTACTTGCGCCGCTCGGTCTTGCAGGCGGGAGAGAATCCTCTCGGGTTCATCGCCAAAGCTAATCTGCGACTGTTTCACTATTTCTTCAGCCAGGGGGCAGTCGGAGCGGCAGCACTCGGATTGTTCATCTTCGGCCTGGTGTTGCTGGTTCGCGATCACGACCAGCCAAGGACTTCGACGTTGCCTTCTCCACGCCAGCTTGCTTTCTTGCTGGTCTTTCCTCTTCTGGTGAATTGCGTCTTGGCCTTGTTCCGAGCATACCCATACGGAGGCACCCGGCACGATTCCTACCTTGCAATCTTTGTAATTCCGGGAATTGCCATCGCATTGGCGCGTTGGAATTCCCGAAGACGCTGGTGGAAATGGGCAACTATCGCTGCTGTGCTTGTGCTCTGCAATTTGTTTCCATCGCCACAGGGGGAATACATCCGTGCTCGCGATCAAAGCCGCAAGTTGATGGCGCAGGCAGTATCGTCGTTGAAGTTGCTTGCGCCCGGGTCGACTATCTTCACCGATGATCAGGGAGGGCTCTTGTTGAGCTACTACCTCTGTAACAGCAAAGTGGTACAAATCGAGCAAAAGCCGTTCCAGCCCCTTTTCAACGCATCGTGCGGAAGTAGTGCGGTGATCTCTATCGATCCCAGACGCTGGACTTTCAATCCGGAGACGTTCCCCGAAACATTGAGCAGTGCGCAACGCACCTTCAAGCTGAGTTCGGGCACCCCACTGTTGTTCTTTCAGGCGGGATGGTTCATCGACAATGAGGGGCCGCTTCGAGAGCAGCTCAAGCAAGTTGGATGTACGAATCCTGAGACGTTTGGACGAAACATCTTTCTCTGTCAGATTCGCGTGCCTTAATCTGTGCCGGCGTGAGCTTCCGCTGTGTTAAGTTTGCGTTGCTATGCCACAACCGGTGACGGCCGAACACGCGCAGAAGCGCTCTGCCAGCGGCGCTCGGCACGAGTGGAAACGCCTGCTGGTTCCGGGGCTTCTGCTTTCGCTCTACGCAATACAGTGTGTCTGGTTCATCCGCACACAGTCCCTGACCTACGACGAGCCGGTGCACATCTCCGAAGGGCTCGACGCCTGGCGCAACGGACGTTTTGAGGATTACAACGACCATCCGCCGCTCGCGCGTTTGTTATGCACCCTTCCGCTCCTTGGGCGCAACTCTGGGCACCAGTGGCAAGTAGGTGTGGAGAAGCTGCCAGCGGGCTTTCGAGTCGTGAATGTCTCCCCTGATCCAGTCTCGTTGGCCTGGCGCGCTCGTGCCGTGAATGTCGTACTGGGATTGCTGCTGGGCTTCCTGCTATGGCAGCAAGCGGCGATGCTGTTTTCAGATGCGGCCGCGAACTTCGTGTTGGCACTGTTTGCCTTTTCGCCGTCCCTGATTGCTCATTTCTCTTTGGTGACCACCGATGGGGCGGCGACGCTGCTGATCTTTGCTACCGCTGTTCAAGTAGCGCGCTGGAAACAAGTTCCTTCCTGGCGCAATGCGCTGACCGCTGGAGTTGTCTTCGGACTGTTGTTGCTGGCCAAGTTTTCAACCCTTCCTATATTTCTGTTGGCGGCATTCTGGATGCTGGTGCTCGTCGGCGGCCACCCGCGCCTGAATCCGCTGCAGTGGAATTGGGCCAAGACTGCGATCGCGCTTCTGATTGCATTCGTGATGGTGTGGGCTGGATATTTCTTCCACATTTCGCGAGTGACCATTCGCGATGGAACTCTCATTGTGACTCATCCGCACTGGACGGCCCCGCTGGTTAAACCGGTGCGTTCGAAATTGAATATCAGCATCCCCGTTCCAGCAGGAGAGTTCATAGCCGGTCTGCGGGAGGTTGCTCTCCACAACTCGCACGGGCAGCCGGCATTTTTTCTTGGCCAGGTCTCGCCGACCGGCGGTTGGAAGGCTTACTACCCGGTCGCAATTCTGTTGAAATGGCCGCTGCTGGTGCTGGCGCTCTCCGGCGCAGGACTCGCACTGTGCATGTTGGGAAGAATCCGCGTCCCGGACTTCGAGATCCTGATCTCATTTCCGGCTGTGTACTTCCTGCTGGCGATCTTTGCGCATTTCAATATTGGCGAGCGGCATGTTCTTCCGCTGTATCCTTTTGTGTTGTTGTTTGCAGGGGCGACATGGCAGAGATTTTCGCGTGTCCGCTTTGGAAGTGCGATTTTAGGTGTGTTGCTAGTCCTCAACGCCACAGACGCTCTGCGATATGCTCCGGGTTATCTGTCGTATTTCGAGATTTTTGTTCCACCTCAAACCAGCTATCGCCTTCTCGCAGACAGTAATCTCGACTGGGGACAGGGGCTACTGGCGCTGCGCAACTACCAACGCGAGCATCCGGGCGAGCCGATTTCACTGGCTTATTTCGGCAGCCTTGATCCAACCGTCTATGGAATTCGCGCGCGGCCGCTAGCTGAGAACGAGCATGCAACCGGAACGGTTATTGTTTCCGCGACCGATCTCGCTGGTGAATATCTCAAGGATCCAAATGGGTATAGGTGGTTGTTGCGGTACCGTTTGATTGCAGTTCTGGACCATTGCCTGTTTGTTTTCCGGGTCGAAGATTGAGCCGGGAGGCTCTCAGTGTAAGTTATTGAATTCATAAGGAGCTAGCGATGTCCTCCCTATAGTATTTTTACGCTATTGCGCTCCTTGGATATTCATTTAAGAATGCCATCAATGTCCTCATAAGAAACGGCCACCTCCGGCCAGCGAATTGAGGAGTTCAACCCACGAAGCTGAAGCCGCCCGGAATGGGCGGCTTTAGTTTTTTGCAGATTTCTCGATCAAAATCTGCTTCCTGCATTCTCAAACTGTTTTCGCCTCCGGCTGAGTATAATGTTGCGTTCACGAAAAGTTGCTGAACCAACTCAGGAGATACATGGCCGATCCTTCCGCTACGCTTCCTCCCACGCGCAGAGATTTTCTCGCCACAACTGGCGGCGTAATCGCCGGAGCGGTAACTGCGCCACATGCTCTTTCAGTTGCGACGCCGCAGGCAGAGGCATCGAGCAATTCATCTCCGCATCCACGACGAAAAATTCTGATTGGTGTGTTCGACCCGGCATTTCCGGATCTCACCCTTGACCAGTTGGTCGAGAAATATCAAGCGATGGGAGTCGAAGCTGCCGAAATTGGTACCGGCGGCTATCCCGATAATAAGCATTGCCCTCTCGATGAACTGCTCGCCGATCCCTCGAAGCTCAAAGCCTGGCAAAAGAAGTTCGCGGACCACAACATTCAGATAGCGGTCCTGAGCTGTCACGGAAATCCCGTGCATCCCGACAAGAGCATCGCCGAGCGCGACGACCAGACTTTCCGCAAGACCGTGCAGCTCGCAGAAAAAATCGGCGTGAAAGTTATCGTGGGATTCTCCGGCTGTCCCGGCGCAAATCCCACCGATAAGAACCCCAACTGGATTGCCTACCGCTGGCCTCCGGAATACGCCCAGGCGCTGGACTGGCAGTGGAAGGAACGCGTGGTCCCCTACTGGAAGGGCGCCACACAGTACGCGCGCGCTCACGGCGTGCACCGCATCGCGCTCGAAATGCACCCCAACTTTTGTGTCTACAATCCGCTGACGCTGCTTAAGCTGCGCGAGGCGGTCGGGGAAGAGATCGGCGCCAATAACGACCTAAGCCATCTGTTCTGGCAAGGATGCAACCCGGTCGAAGTGATTCACATGCTGGGCAAGCAGGGGGCGATTTATCATGCGCACATGAAAGACACTGTGCTCTATCCGGAAAAAGTCGCGCGTTACGGAGTGCTGAATTTCGTTTTCGAAAAGCAGGATTTAAAAACCGCTTCCGACGCTTTCCGGGCCGTCGGCTATGGCCACGGTGCCAGCACCTGGAAGGACGTTATGCGTGCCTACATGGACGTGGGCTATGACGGAATTTTCAGCGTGGAGAATGAAGATCCAATTTTGTCCGGCGAAGTCGGCGTGGAGCGCGCGCTCTACGTGCTGAAAAATGTCAGAGAAGAACTGCTGACCGAACCACAACTCTCGTAAAGGTTTCTTCATCTGGACTGGCAACCATGAGCATTCTTCGAGAAATGTACGCGAGCACCCAGTTCCAATCCGACTGGGAATACAAAGAATTACATCGCATGCTTTCGGATGCGGTGGAAAACGGATTTGTAGAGAAAGTCCGAGTCATCAAACGAAACCGCTATTTCCGCGGTGAGCAGTGGTTCCGCGACAAAGAGACCGGCGAAATCTACTCTCTCATCGAGCCGGAAGAACGGATCCGGGGACGCTGGGCAAGAGTCGATCTCGAGAAGTATTCCTGAAAACTGTGAGGACATGGAATGACCCACGCAGCAATGGATCGCAGAGCGTTTATCGCCAGTACCGCAGCCGCAGCTCTGATCAGCCGATTTTCCTGGGCCGCGACTGAACATCGCATAGAAAAGATCGGACTTGAACTCTACACCGTCCGCGACGCTATAAAGAAAGACTTTGAAGGCACGCTCGCCAAAGTGGCAAAAGTTGGCTACAAAGAAGTCGAACTTGCCGGATATTTTGAGCACATGTCGGGCTGGAATCCGCCGCCGAAAGAAGCGCGGCGAATTCTCGACTCGCATGGCTTGGCTGCCCCGGCCACGCACGTGCCATACACCGCGCTGACGCCTGAGAACTGGCCGAAGGTGGTCGAAGCCAGCAAAATCCTTGGCCACAAATACATCGTGAATCCGTCGATCGACCGTTCCCTCGTGAAGTCAATCGATGGCTGGAAGCGCGCTGCAGAGACCTTCAATCGTGCGGGAAAGGAAAGCGCTCAGTCGGGAATTCGCTTGGGATACCACAATCACGTTGAGGAATTTAAGCCGCTCGATGGCCAGTTGCCATATGACACCCTGCTTGCCGCCACCGACCCGAAGCTGGTGGTCATGGAAATGGATCTTGGATGGGCGCACCACGCCGGCGTAGATCCGCTGCAATATTTTGCCAAGCATCCCGGGCGCTTTCCTCTGGTCCATGTGAAGGACTTCGACAAGAACGGGAACATGACCGATGTGGGCAGCGGCGAAATCGACTGGAAAGCAATTTTCGCCAAAGCCGATCTTGGGGGGATCAAGCACTACTTTGTGGAGTACGACGATCCCAAGTCACCCTTCGATAGCATCCAGACCAGCTACACATATTTGGAAAAATTAAAATTTTGAGGTTTCCCTTCGTGTATCTTCGTGCCCTTCGTGGTTATTGTTTGAACCACTAAGGTCACGAAGGTGCACGAAGGAAACCGAGAAACGTCATGGCTGAAATCACCCGCTCTCCAAAAACTTACGATGTCTGCATTATCGGGTCCGGTGCGGGTGGCGGAACCGCCGCGAAAATCCTGACTGAAGGCGGACTAAGTGTTGTGATGCTCGAAGCTGGGCCGCCGGTGAATCCGGCGACGGATTTCAAAGAGCACGTCTGGCCTTACCAGTTGCCGCATCGGGGTGCGGGTGTCGGCGGCAAAGCCAGCGAGAACTTCAGCGAGTTCCTTGCGCCCAACGGTTCCTGGGACATCGAAGGCGAGCCTTACACGGTCGCCGCGGGATCACGGTTTCGTTGGTTCCGTTCGCGCGTCGTCGGTGGCCGCACTAATCACTGGGGGAGAATCGCGCTGCGTTTCGCGCCGGTGGATTTCAGAGCGCGTTCCACGGACGGCATGGGTGATGACTGGCCCATAACTTATGACGACCTGGCGCCGTATTACGACAAGGTCGAATCCTACATCGGAGTTTTCGGCACCAAAGAGAATGTCCCCAGCGCACCCGACGGCATATTTCTGCCGCCTCCGAAGCCGCGCTGTACTGAAACCATCGTCAAGAAAGCCTGTGACAAGCTAAAGGTGACGTGCATTCCTTCGCGGCTCGCGATCATTACTCAGCCGCATAATGGGCGTCCGGCCTGCCACTATTGTGGGCAGTGCGGCCGCGGCTGCATCAGCGCATCGAATTTCAGCTCAAGTCAGGTGATGATTCCGGCCGCAGAGAAAACTGGCCGGCTGACTCTCATCACGGGCGCCATGGCGCGCGAGATAGTTTTGGGAAAAGACGGAAAGGCTGAGGCGGTCTCCTACATCGACAAGGCAACGCGGACGGAAAAAAGAATTCACGCCAAGGCCTTCGTTGTGGCCGCGAGCGCGTGCGAATCGGCGCGGCTGCTGCTGAACTCAAAATCGACGTCGTTTCCTGACGGCTTGGCGAATTCTTCCGGCGTGGTTGGGCGATATTTGACCGACAGCGTTGGCAGTTCTGGTTTCGGGCAATTTCCGCAACTGGCGAAGGTTCCGGCGCACAACCACGACGGAGTTGGCGGCATGCACATGTACATGCCCTGGTGGAAATTTGATCGCAAGAACGAGTTCCTCCGCGGATATCACATTGAATTCGGCGGCGGACGCGAGTTGCCAGGAGTGGGCGATTTCGATGGCGTCTGCGAGTACTACGAAGGATACGGCGCAAACTTGAAACAAAAATGCCGCGAACTGTACGGGACCTTTATCGGATTTGCAGGCCGCGGTGAAATGATTCCTAACCCGAACAGCTACTGCGAAATTGATCCCAGTGCAGTTGATGAATGGGGAATCCCGGTCTTGCGTTTTCATTGGCAGTGGAGCGATAACGAAGTCAAAATGGCCCGCGATATGCAGCAAACCTTTCGCATGATCGTCGAAGCCGCTGGCGGCACTTATTACGATCGCACTTCACCTGATGGGCCGAATCCCTACGGGATCGAAGATGGCGGCGTTATTATCCACGAGCTCGGCGTGGTGCGTATGGGAAACAGTCCAAAGACTTCGGCACTGAACGGATATAGCCAGGCGCATGACGTGAAAAATATTTTCGTGAATGACGCGGCTTCGTTTGTCAGCAATCCGGATAAGAATCCGACACTGACTATCATGGCAGTGTCATGGCGCGCGTCGGAATATTTGCTGGATGAGGCCAAGAAGGGAAACCTGTAGGCCGGTAATCCTGAGGGAAGTGAACGATCTATGCAGCTCTTCGCAGGTTGAATTGCATAGTTTCTTCGCTGCGCTCAGACTGACAGGGACGGATATGAATAAATGAGCACAAACCTTTCACGCCGCGACATTCTGAAGACGCTGGCCATGGGTGCGGCCGCCAGCTCAGTGTTGCGAGTGGTCCCTCTGCAAGCTGCAGAGTACGCGCACCACATGATCGCGACGGAGAAAGCTTCGGCGAAGGCTTACACTCCAAAATACTTTGGGACGCACCAATACAAAACTCTGCAGGCGCTTTGCCAGACAATCATTCCCGCTGACGGAGACTCAGGCGGAGCCATGGAAGCCGGGGCGCCAGAATTTATCGATCTGCTGACTAGCGAGAACAAAGCGTATCAGCTGACTCTCGGCGGCGGGCTGATGTGGCTTGACGCAACCTGCGCCGACCGCTACGGCAAAGCCTATATCGACTGCTCGTCCGAACAACAGAAGGAAATCCTGGAGAAGATCGCGTATCGTCGCAACGCCATTGACGATTCATCGCTCGGCCAAGGTGTAGCGTTCTTCTCGTTTCTTCGCAACATGACTGCTGACGGATTCTTCACCAGCGAGATCGGGATTAAGTGTCTCGGCTATATCGGCAGTGCCTTCTTGAAGGAATTTCCTGGCTGCCCGCCGGTGCCGGAAGCCTGATTTCCGCAAGCGAATGATTCACTTCGCTCAAGCATGACAGCGAAAAGTGCAGTTGGTGTACATTGAAGGGAATTCCCCACTTCACACCAGGAGATCCCTATGTCAACCAGCTACACGCCTCGGCAGGCGATGGTCGCGCACGCGATGGTGACCACGCAATTCGAACTTGACGGCTTTCGCGTAGTGCGCACGCTGGGTGTGGTGCGCGGCATAGTTGTGCGCTCGCGATCAATTCTTGGAACCATCGGTGCCAGCCTGCAGACCATTCTTGGTGGCAACATCACTCTGTTGACGCAGCTTTGCGAAAAAACCCGTGCCGAAGCCTTCGACCTGATGCTGCGGCACGCCGCTGAACTCGGCGGCAATGCAGTCGTGGGCGCGCGTTATGATGCGACCGAAATCATGCAAGGAGTCACAGAAGTGCTCGCCTACGGGACGGCGCTGGTGGTCGAGCCAATCGCGAGAACGTAATGCGAGAGCTTCTCCTGCGAACCCTTGGCTATGCCTGGATGGCATTCGGCGTCTACTGGGCGAGTTCCGGGTTGTTGCGCAGTCCCGGTGCCGCCGATCCGGACCGGGGATCACGACGCTTACGCTTTATCTTGCTTGCTGCCGGCTTTGCAGTCATTTTTTTGGAGCGACACAAGCTGCCGCCCATCCAGCTCATAGTCTTCGGCTTGCTCTGGGCAGGGTTGGCACTGAAATGGGCGGCTCCTAGAAAGGCTGTATCACGAACCGGAGAATTTCCGCTCTATCGTTTGTTGAGGCTGGTGGTCCTTGCGATTACGTTTGCACTTCTTTTCTGGGACCGAACTGCCATCGGAATTCTAGGCGGACGGTTTGCGCCGCAAATCCCTGCGCTGGCAGTTATCGGATTTACCCTGACTCTGGCGGGTCTCGCCATCGCGCTCTGGGCGCGCATTCACCTCGGCCAGAACTGGAGCGATAAGGTCATCCTGAGCGAAGGCCATCAATTAATTCGCAGCGGGCCCTACACGTACATGCGTCATCCGATCTATTCGGGAGTTCTGCTGGGCGTGCTCGGGACAGCAGTGGTTCTGGATGAATGGCGCGGACTGCTGGCATTCGTGATCTTGCTCGCCAATTATTCGATCAAAGCGAGGAAAGAAGAGCACATTCTAGCTACGCAGTTCGAAGATGAATTTCGCGAGCACCTGAGCTCGGCTGGGTTTCTGCTACCCAGTTTTCGCAACCGGAAATGAACGCCCAAAGGTTTTCCACAGGCTCACTAACTCTGTTCATTGGGCTTACCTTCTGCCGAACCAAAGCTAAAAACACCATTCCTAGTGGTCGCCCAACTCGTTAACCGCAACTTCTTGAGCTTTTCAAAGTGAGACAAATCGACCGGCCATGACCTGCAACTTTGTTGTTGACATGTAAGCATTTAGCAGTAAGATGTGGTCAAAAGTGGTAGAAAGTGGATAAGACGAGAGAAGCAGTGGGCGGCAGTGAACAAACTTGGAGCGCCAGTGGATTTTAGAGCTGACACCCCCAAAAATGGCCCGAATGAGATCAAAACAGCCCAACTCGTCACCGTTTTTGCCTCCGTGGTTGGAATTGTCGCCTCTTCGAGGCGACCCGACGGGCGAGGGCACCCGTCGCCACATAAGTTGGGCGGGCCCGGAGGGCCGCCCCTACACAAACTAAGTCATGTTTCGCGGCAATCACCCAACTCGCGTGGACGAAAAAGGACGGCTCAAGGTCCCAGCCGAGTTCAAGCGCGTGCTCGACGAGAAGTACGGTCAGCAATTTTACATCACGAGCTTCGATGGGAAGGTTGCTCAAGTGTATCCCTTCGAGGAATGGGAGCGGATCGAGCAGAAGCTGGCAGGGCTCTCCACTTTCAATCCTACGAAGAAGAAGTTTCTCGACCGAACGAACTACTGGGGTCAGCAGGTGGAGATGGACGGCCAGGGCCGGCTACTGATTCCGCAATTGCTGCGCGAGTCGGCACAGCTCAAGGGCGAAGTAGCCGTGACCGGGCAGCTGACCTATCTGGTGGTCCGCAACCTGGAGCAGTACCGCCGGGAGATCGAGGAAGACAAGTTCACGCCTGAGGATGAGAAGACGCTCGACGAATTGGGCATCTAGTGGGCGAGGGTTCAACACACACCCCCCAGGGGGTTGGGCATGGCAGGAAAGAAGAGTTTGGCCATGTTCCGGTTCTTTTAAAAGAAGCGATCGACTTTTTAGCCGTACGGCGTGGCGGGACCTATATCGACGCCACGGTGGGCTTGGGCGGACACAGCTTAGAAATCGCAAAACGCCTAGGCGCACCGGGTCGTTTGATTGGCTTCGATAAGGATCCCAAGGCGCTGGAAATTGCAGAAGGCGTCGTCAGTCGCACGTCGCACGTCGCACGGGAAGTGGTGGAAGGCTGGCCACAGATCGAATTGATCCACGGATCATTCGCTCATTTGGCGAACGACGCACGACGAACGACGCACGACGGGTTTGACGGGATACTAGCTGATCTCGGCGTGAGCAGCATTCAGTTTGGAGATCCCACGCGCGGCTTTAGTTTTCAGGCGGAAGGGCCCCTGGACATGCGGATGAATCCGATGTCGGAGCCGACCGCCGAACAAGTGGTAAACCAGTTCGACGAGCGTGAGCTTGCCGATCTGATTTACGAATTCGGTGAGGAAAGGAGGTCGCGGAGAATCGCCAGAGCCATTGTCCGGTCGCGGCCGATATTGACGACTGCTCAACTAGCAGCCGTGATTTCGACCGCGGCCCGGCCAATGAATCAGGCTGAACGCAAAATTCATCCCGCGACACGGACCTTTCAAGCTCTCCGAATCTTCGTAAACCGCGAACTGGACGACCTGCGGAAGCTGCTCGAAGCAGCACCGCAGCTGCTGAAACCGGGTGGACGGCTGGTGGTGATCAGCTTCCACTCGCTGGAAGACCGCATCGTGAAAGATGCGATGCGTGAGGGCGCGAAGCTGGGGCAGTACAGGTTGCTTACGAAAAAGCCAGTGACGCCGAGTGAAGAAGAGGTTGATCGCAATCCGCGAGCTCGAAGCGCGAAGTTAAGAGCAGCGGAAAGAGTTTAGAGAAAAGCAGATTCCTCACCACTAAAGTGGTTCGGAATGACAAAAGTTTCGAGGTTCACAAGACTTACGAGTTTCACAAAAAAGAGTGCCGCAACGCACCGGGTTGTGCAGGTAGGAATTCACGCAAGGGGAGCCCCATGTACTCTGGAACACTGATCGATGATTTGATTGCGACGGTTGAACAAGCGGAAACCAGCTTCCGCCTGGAACCGGAGCAGGAATCCAAACTCGCCTACTGGTACGCCGTCGCGCGCACCGAACTGGCGAAGCTTGACGGGATGAATCACCAACTCGCCGGGGTGGCTTAATCGTGGCGGCCGCGGCGATCCAAGCTCCAATTCAGGCCAACCTCTCAGCCCGGCGACGGCCGTGCTGGACTGGTACACCCGAAATTTATTTCACCAAAGCGCTCGACAACTCACGCCTGGTGAAAGTGGAGGACCCGCGTCGCACCCGCGAGCTGCGGCAGTTTGGCATTGCACTTGGCTGCTTGTTTTTGTTCGTGATGGCCTACGCCTTCCAGCATTTCAAAGCCATCGAGTACGGATACAAGATTGAGTCGCTAAGGGCCCAGCGCGACAGTTTGGTCGAGATGAACCGAGCGCTGCGCCTGGAAGAAGCTTCGTTACGCGATCCCGAACGCATCGACCGCATGGCGCGCGAGCTGGGATTGCAATCGCCCCAGGCTGGACAAGTGATTCGCATGGATACAGCGCTGCCTGAAAGCTCTGGTTCGGTGGTCGCGAGTTTGACGCCGGTCTCGGTGGTTTCGGTGAGATAGTTCATATTTCTCTGTCATTCCGAGCGGAGTTCACTCATCCGCTTGCGGATGACTAAACGCAGTCAAGGAACCTGCTTTTCTTTTGAGTGCAGTCGGCAAAAGCAGGTTTCTCGACTTCGCAGAATGATTCGCAAGCGAATCATTCCACTGCGCTCGAAATGACAGATTTGGTTGGGAGTAACTTAGGCGGCTAACCGGCCGCCACATTTTTCTGAGATAACATCCGTGGCCGCAAGCACAGCTCGTACCAGCACGAACCTTCGGCTTTACCTTCTCGCTGGCATGCTTGTCTTTTGGTGCTGTGTAATCTGTCTTCGCCTCATATACCTCCAGGTTTTTCGTTACGGCAATTTTGAGCAGCGCGCACAACACCAGCAACAGAGAACGGAAGAGGTCTCCGCCCGGCGTGGAATCATCTTCGACCGGAACGGGCAGGAGCTGGCGATGTCCATCAACGTGGACTCAGTCTTCGCTGTGCCCGCCGAGATGCCGAAACCGGCCAGCACCATTTCCTTGATCGCGCGCATAACCAAGCAGGACCCGCGCGAGCTGCTGGCAAAGTGCGAAGCCGCCAAGACCTTCTGCTGGGTGGCTAGGAAGCCCGACCCCGAACTCGCCGCCCGCATTCGTTCGCTCAACCTGCGCGGCGTGTACTTCCAGAAAGAACCGAAGCGCTACTATCCGAAAAACGAGCTCGCGGCACAAGTTCTCGGGTACGTCGGCATGGATGATTCCGGGCTCAGCGGAATCGAACGCGGATACGAAAGCCAGTTGCATGGGCGGGCTGGGGAAATGCTGATTTCAGTCGACGCCCGCAAGAAGTGGTTTGGAAGCGTCGAAAAGCAGCCTGAGCCAGGGAACAACGTCGTCCTGACGATTGATGAAAAAATTCAGTACATTGCCGAGCGCGAACTCGAAACCGCAATGCAGCAGACGCGTGCGATTTCGGGAACGGTCATCGTAGAAAATCCGCGCACTGGCGAAATCCTTGCCCTGGCGAACCGCCCCACCTTCAACCCGAATCTCTCACGCGCGATTACCCCGGAAAAGCTGAAGAACCACGCGGTGAGCGATGTATACGAACCGGGCTCAACCTTCAAGTTGGTCACGATCTCCGGCGCGCTCGAAGAAAAGGTCACCCGCCCTGATGAAATGTTCGACTGTCAAATGGGATCGATTGTCTATAACGGCATGAGAATCCGTGACAGCCGGCCACACGGACTGCTTACAGTTTCAGACGTCCTGGCGGAATCAAGTGATGTGGGCTCGATCAAAATCGGCTTGCGTCTGGGAGAAGATCGCTTCTACCGATACATTCGCGCCTTCGGATTCGGGCAACAGACGGGCATTGAACTTCCCGGCGAAACTCGAGGCCTGAGCAAGCCGGTGAGCCGCTGGTCGAAGGTCTCAATCGCGGCAATCTCCATGGGACAGGAGATTGGCATTACTCCGTTGCAGCTTGCCGGATTAATTTCAAGCATGGCGAACGATGGAGTTTACGTCGCGCCGCGAATTACAGCCGCAACCATTCAGCCCCAGACCGCGCCGCAACGGATCTCTTTTCATCCCGTAAATGAGCATCGCGTCATCTCGGCCGTTACTGCTGCCGAGATGCGCCAGATGATGCAGCGGGTGGTGCTGCACGGCACTGGAACCAAAGCCAGGCTCATCGGATACAGCTCAGCCGGGAAAACCGGCACCGGGCAGAAAGTTGATCCCGCCACGCACGCGTATTCGCACACAAAATACGTGGCCTCATTTGCCGGGTTCGCGCCCATCAACAATCCATCGGTTACGATCGTCGTCGTTTTAGACTCTGCGGTGGGGTTACACCAGGGCGGACAGATTTCCGCGCCCGTGTTCAGCCGAATTGCGCAGCAGGTGCTTGAATATCTGCATACGCCTCACGATCTTGAAATTCCCGCTAACCGGCAAGTCTTGCTCGCTCGCGCGAAAAGTGATGACAAGGATCTGGAGGAGGGTTCTCCGGACCATCCAGGGGAAGAAATCGATGTAGCCGATGCCTCGGTTCCAAGCGAGGTGGTTCCTTCCGAGCACTCTTCGATTGGAGGGGCTTCCGCCGCCTCCTCGATCAACAAACAGGGTTCCACAGTGACCCAGGCTGGGGCGATAGTGCCTGCGTCAATGCGCGCGACGGAACCACGATCGCAAGCGAGCTCACCAATCGCGCCTGCGGGTGTTTTGCAGCAGACGACCGATCCGCCGGCAAATGGCACAGTGGTGCTCGACGTAGAACAAGGGGGAATCGTTGTTCCCTCATTTGCGGGCAAGTCAGTCCGATCGGCGATCGAACTCGCCGAAACCAGCGGGCTCGATCTGGAAGTGGTAGGAAACGGATTGGGCCAAACTCAGTTGCCATCGGCCGGCTCGCACGTGGCCACCGGCACGCGAATTACGGTGACCTTCGGTCGTTAGCTTCGACATTCTTCTGCGTCGACGGCAATTCGTGATCTCCCGCGTCTCGCCGATAGATCACCTTGCCACGCAGGATATGCACATCGCGACCCCTATGCGCCCCCAGCGACGCTCCGCCCAGCCCAAAGATGTAAGCAGACGGCCCCCTTCCACCCGCGACCAGTAGCGCGCCCAACACAGCGCCTAATCCGCCCCCACCAGCGGCGCCGGCCAGCATGTTAGCTCCTTCGCGCCGTTCCACTCGAATTTCCCGGATCCGCTCGCGGGCCACATGGATCTCGTCGGAGTCGCAGGCCGTGCGCTTACATTGGGGCGGCTCACAAATTAATTCCTCTGCACTCGCTTTTTCGAATATGCAGGGAAATGTGAAAGCGGTGACCACCGTGATTTGCCACCCCCTCGGTATGTCCAGCTGCACTGCCTGCCAATCGCCAATCGGGGTCTTGGCGAAGGTGGTAATTGCCGTCAGCATGGCGAGGGACAAGAGCATTATTAACCTGCGCATATTGAGCTCCAAAGGGACGAATCGTACTAATAACTCCTGGTGAAATTGTTTCGCGATTTGCCTGATTCGACTCTTCAACCTCAAGGCCTTCCAAAGCGGAATACCAATCCGGATGAAACGCTGCCGGTTAGAAGCGGGCCGGCTCTGGCACCCGCGATCATCAGTTGGATTTCGCCTACGCGGAACACCAAGGATCGGGTGAGGCGAATGTCCATACCGCCGCCGGCGGCTACGATTCCCTTCACGGTGGTGAAATTGATAGTTGTAGAGCGTTCGGTCCAGCGGTAAGCACCGGCCAAGCCTTCACCGAAAAAGCTGGTGCGGAAGCGCTCGTCAGAATAGACCCGAAGCCCCAACATCAGCGGCGCCAGCGTAGTTGAACCGTTGCGGTCGGAATATTTGTGGAATCCCACATCGGCGACCAGGCCAAGGTTTGCGTGACGCCAGACCAACCCCACCCGCGACCCGGACGCCAGACCGCTGGGTGTAAACCCGAGATTCTGGCCAGGAGCCGGGTTATGAATTACGAGTGTGGGGGTTGCATCCACCGTCCGCATTGCCGATGCGAGCGCATACACTTCGAACGGCGGCGGCTGATCTGCATCCGGCCCATAAGCTGTCGGATATTGGGCGTGCGAGACTCGGGCGAAACAAGTAACACCGCAAACAATAAGCAGCAGACGTTTCATGCATAACAGATAAAGCAAACCTGCGAGAGTAAAGCGGCAGGATGGGACACTTCCGCGAGTGCCACATTCATGGTGTGAGCGGGCTGCGGATGAACTGCTCGTATTCGCAGAGCTCTTTCAAGCTGGGCTCGGACAGCAATGGAAAACTCAGGAGACGCCGCGCTCGTTCTAGTGATTCTGCCGTCAGCGAGTCGCACACGATGGCGGCGGCCTCCTTCAATCCGCGCTGCCAGCCAGGTTTCGTGGTGTCGCGAACTACCAGACAGTCGGAATGGAACCCGGCAGCAATCAGCATGGTGCGGGCGTTTTTCAGGAACGGCTCCCAGCCGGAGGCGATCCCTACCAGAGCGGTCCTTGACGCGGGCAGGTAGCGGGCCAGTGAGGCGCCCGCAGATCTCAATTTCAAGGTCAGTATCTCGGCCTGTCTCGGCACGACCTCGCGGGCTTGTGCCACCGAAAAGGACACCGCCACCGGAACCGAGCCGTCCGCCAACAACGCGTAATCCTTCGGCTCGCAACTCTGAACGGGAAACGTGACAGCCCCTTGCATCTCGTTCACGATGATTCGCGCCAGCCCTGGGTCGGGTTCGATCACCAGGAAATGATCTGGCGGCTGCAGATCGAGCCAACGGCGCAGCCTGGTGCGAATCTCGCCGAGCGGAGCATTCAACCTGCGCGCTGAACCAAAGAAGTCAGATATGAGCTGATCCAGAGCAATTCCATTGGACGGGTAGGGCGGCCTTTCGGCGCTGACATAAACCCCGCTGCCTTTACGTGACTCGACCCACTTCCTCAGCTCTAAATCACGGTAGCCTGCGCTGACTGTGTTGGGATGCAGACGAAAACGGCGCGCCAGTCCACGGGTGCTGGGCAGGCGGTCTCCGGGCGCTAGTTCGCCGCCAAGAATGCCGAGAATAACCTGCGTCACCAGCTGTTCGCGAATGCTGATTTCGCTAGCCCGCGAAAACCAGAGTTGCATGGTCAGCTATCTTAAGCCATGAACATGATCGAGCGGACGATCACCTGAATCGCCGCCTGATGTTTACCAACTTGCAATACAATCGCGTTATGACTTTTCTCGATCTTCTGGATGGCGTGGAAATAGTCGCCCAGAGCGGGGATGCGCTGGTAACTGGGCTTGAGTACGACTCTCGCCAGGTGAAGCCGGGAGACGTGTTTGTCGCGATGCGCGGGGAATCGAGCGATGGGAATCAGTTTACCGAGCGAGCGATTGCAGCTGGAGCGGTTGCAGTAGTCACTGACTCAGATCGCGCGCCCACGACGGCTGCCTGGGCCAGAGTCTCTCATGGGCGCCGGGCTCTCGCGCGCCTGAGCGCAAATTTCTACTCGCGGCCTGCAGAAAAACTTGCCATTACCGGCATTACAGGTACGAACGGCAAGAGCACAACCGCTTTCCTGCTCGAATCGATATTAAAGGCGGCGGGACGCGGGAGTGCGTTGATCGGAACTATCGAGTATCACGTTGCCGGAAAAGTCTTGCCCGCTCCGCACACCACACCTGAGTCGCTCGAACTGAACCGCCTGTTCCGGGACGCGGTAGACGGGGGTGCGACCGACGTGGTGATGGAGGTTTCATCGCACGCGCTCGCGCAGGAGCGAACCTACGGCATTCCCTTCGAGGTTGCCGTTTTTACGAATCTTACGCGCGACCATCTGGACTACCACCGCGACATGGAAGAGTATTTTTACGCCAAGAAGATTTTGTTCGAGGGCAGCGGGGAAAAGGGACCCCGCGTCGCGGTGATCAATGTGGACGACGAATACGGCGTGCGGCTGGCAGCATTTTGTAAAGGGCGCTCGGAGGTAATCACGTACGGGCTTTCCAAAGCAGATTTTCGCGCGGGGAAAGTAGATATTGGCGCGAAAGGCACGCAGTTCGATCTGATCGGGCCGGATGATTTAGTGCACCTAAGTTCGCCACTGATTGGGCGGGTGAACGTATATAACATTCTGGGTGCCAGTGCCGCTGCTCATGCGCTCGGCTGCCAGACAGAGGCCATGGTCGAAGGAGTGCGAAATCTCGCCCGCGTTCCAGGCCGCTTTGAGCGCGTGGACTGTGGCCAGCCATTCACTGTGGTAGTCGATTACGCTCACACCGATGACGCGTTGCGGAACCTGACCTCCCTTGCCCGCGAATTTGTGAAGCCATCCGGCGCTCGAGTGATCACGGTGTTCGGCTGTGGCGGCGACCGTGATCGCAGCAAGCGTCCGCTGATGGGCGGAGCGGCAGGAAAGGGCAGTGATTTTGTCGTACTCACCTCCGACAATCCGCGCAGTGAAGATCCTCTGGCCATCATCAACGACGCGGTTGTCGGATTGCAGCGTTCGGGAACGAAGTGGGCTACCGAACCTGACCGTCGAGCCGCAATTCGACTCGCCATTGGCGAGGCGCATCCCGGAGATATCGTTCTCATTGCCGGAAAAGGGCACGAACAAATGCAAATCACTCGCACTGGCTCCATTCCGTTCGACGACAGGCAGGTTGCCTCAGAGGCTCTTCATGCGCTGGGATACGATTGTGCGAGTGCGGCTGCGACTGCCGGAAATACTGCATGAACTTATCTCTCTCCCGCATCCTCGAGTTCCTGAGCGCAACCGCCGATGCGAGCCGGATCGATCGGAACGCGGTGGCGACCGGATACTCGATCGATTCCCGCACAATTCGCCCCGGAGAGCTGTTCTTTGCGGTTCATGGCGAAAAGTTGGATGGTCACGAGTTCGTCGAGCAGGCTCTCGAAAAAGGCGCAGTCGCGGCAGTTGTGGCGCACCCTGCCAAGGCGCAAGCGGGACTCCCTCTCATCGTCGTGGAAGACACACTGCTCGCGCTACAAAGGCTTGCGACCGCGGTTCGGCGCCTCTGGGGCAAGCGCTTGATTGGCGTGACCGGGTCCACGGGCAAGACCACGACCAAGGATGCGATCGCACATGTGCTCGCCGCCCGTTATCGCGTTCACAAGTCGGAAGGAAACTTGAACAACCACTTCGGTCTGCCGCTAATGCTACTGAAGCTCCAGCCGGAGCATGAGATTGCCGTGGTTGAACTGGGTATGTCGCACGCGGGCGAGATCGCGGCTCTGGCGAAAATTGCTGCGCCGGAAATAGGAGTGGTTACCAACGTCGCTCCGGTACATCTGGAATTCTTCGATTCTCTGGCCGGGATTGCCCGCGCCAAATATGAATTGGTCGAATCACTACCCGCAACTGGCACGGCCATCCTGAACGGCGACGATGAATACGTATCTCAGTTCGGGCGCAGCTTCAGGGGAAAGGTCGTGACCTATGGATTGGGCACGACCTCAAACGTGCGGGCTGAGAGCATCGAATACAAAGGGCAGGAAGGGTCGGCGTTCGAAGTTGTCGTCAACCATGACAGGCAGAAAGTCGCTCTCCCTCTGTTGGGCGAGCACAACGTCTATAACGCGCTGGCGGCGGTTGCAGCGGCGATCGAATGCGGAATGACACTGGGCGAGGCGGCGGCAGCGCTTGGTACGTTTGCCCCGGCGGACAAACGTGGACAGGTTGTCCGGGTCGGTAACATCACGGTCATTAATGATTGCTACAATTCAAATCCAAAAGCTCTGGCGGCGATGGTGGAGGCCCTCGCGACCATGCCCGCCAGGCGCAGGATCGTGGTCGCAGGCGAAATGCTGGAGCTTGGGCCTGATGGAGAGGAGATGCATCGCGAGGCCGGCAAGCATATGGCTCAAAAGGGCATCGACGTTCTGATTGGGGTGCGAGGCTTGGCGCAAGCAATGGTGAAAGGCGCGAAAGAGGCCGGCATCGGCGCGCAGTTTGTGGAGACGCCTGATCAGGCCGGCCGGTGGTTAGCGGACGAAACTCGCGATGGCGACGTCGTGCTCATGAAGGCCTCGCGAGGCGTGAAGCTGGAAAAGGCGCTGGACAAGTGGAGCTCAGCCGGCGCTGAGCCAGCAGTGAAGAGAACTACGGCATCTGGCGACCAACAACCGACCACGGATTGACCCGGAGGCGTATTGCTATACTGGCTGCTCTATCTAAAACTCTTTCATTACTTCCCGCCGTTCCGAATTTTCCGATATCTCACGTTTCGTACCGCGTTCGCCAGCCTCACCGCCCTCTTCACAGGATTGATCATTGGTCCATTGGTGATTAACCGGCTCCGCGATTTTCAGATCGGCCAGTACATCCGCGAAGAAGGGCCGAAGGCACACCAGAAAAAAGCCGGAACTCCGACGATGGGCGGAGTCTTAATTGTGATCTCCATCGTCATTCCAACCCTGTTGTGGGCCGACTTGTCCAACCGTTTTGTCTGGATTGCCGTGCTGGCAACCTGCGCCTTCGCGGCAATTGGCTTCACCGACGATTACACCAAGGTCATTCACAAAAGGAATCTCGGCCTCACCGCGCGCGCCAAACTGGGATTGCAGATTCTCACCAGTATTCTGGTCGCGGTTGCGCTGATTGCGATGGAAAAGCGCGAGCTGTACTCAACCAAACTGGTAGTGCCGTTCTTGAAGCAGTTTCATCCCGACCTGGTGATTGATCATCTGAAGAGCAATCCTGACCTTTGGCCGCTGGCGTTCCTGCCTTTCATAATCTTTGTGGTGCTGCTGATCGTGGGTTCAAGCAACGCGGTGAATCTGACCGATGGTCTGGACGGACTGGCAATCGGCTGTACTGTCATTGCAGCGGGCGCGCTTACCGTACTTACCTACGTCAGCGGTCATGCAACATTTTCCACATACCTGGAACTGCAACGAATGCCTCAGGTTGGGGAGTTAACCATCTTCTGCGGCGCCATGGTTGGCGCAGCTATTGGATTTCTCTGGTACAACGCCCATCCCGCAGAGGTCTTCATGGGCGACGTGGGGTCGCTGGCCCTAGGTGGCGCAATCGGCACGGTTGCCGTCATGATCAAGCAGGAATTGCTGCTTCCCTTCATTGGAGGAATATTCGTGATCGAAGCACTGTCCGTCATTCTGCAGGTGGCCTCGTACAAGCTCCGCAAAAAGCGCATCTTCAAGATGGCGCCTATTCATCATCACTTCGAACTGATCGGTTGGTCGGAATCGAAAATCATCGTGCGATTCTGGATTGCGTCCCTGATCTTTGCGCTGTTCGCGCTGACTACGCTGAAACTGCGATAATCATTTACCACGGAGGCACGGAGACACGAAGAACTGCAACCGCTTTCGTGCTCAGGCGGCACGCCTTCTCAGATGAATAGACCGATTGACCGCAACTTCTTAGGAGTTTTTAGCAATTGTCTTCTCGGTGTTTCCGTGACTCCGTGGTGAAATATTCTTCGTGGAATTGAATGGAAAACGCGTGTTGGTGGTCGGGCTTGGCCGCTCGGGTGTGGCTTCGGCGTTGTTCTTGAAGTCCCGGGGCGCGCGGGTCACGGTTTCTGATTCCAAAACCGAAGACCAGCTGCGAAATGAGATCCCGGTGCTGCTCGATCAGGGCATCGCAGTCGAAACCGGGGGCCATGGCGATCGCACATTTCAAAATCAGGATTTGATCGTGGTCAGCCCGGGTGTTCCGGTTGACGCGCCGCCTCTGGTCCAGGCCAGGGCTGCCGGCGAGCCGGTCATTGGGGAAATCGAGCTTGCGTCCAAGTTTCTTCCCGGCCCCGTGATCGCTATTACCGGCTCGAACGGAAAGACCACCACGACTACTCTCGTCGGCGAAATTCTTGCCAAGAGCGGTAAGAAGACGTTAGTCGGTGGAAATATAGGGAATCCCGCAATTTCTCTGGTCCCAAACGCCACGCCGCAGACCGCCATCGTTCTCGAGGTCTCGAGCTTTCAATTGGAAACGACTGGCAGTTTCCGCCCCAAAATTGCGGTCGTATTGAATGTGACCCCGGACCATCTGGATCGCCACGGCACTTTTCAGGCCTACGTGGATGCGAAGGCCCGCATCTTCGAGAACCAGCAGGCTGAGGATTTTGCCGTCCTGAACGCCGACGATTCCACTTGTGTTGAGCTTGCGAGACGCACCAAGGCGCAGGTTTTCTGGTTCAGCCGCAAGCGCGAAATCGAACGGGGAACGCTGGTGCGAAAAGGAGAGGTCCTGTTCCGGCGCGATGGAGCCGAACAGGCAATCATGCCGGTATCGGAAGTCCCCCTGAAGGGCAGCCACAACGTGGAAAACATTCTCGCCTCAATTTGCGTTGGAGAGCTGATGGACTGCGATGCAAGTAGTATTCGGACTGCCGTACGAGACTTCAAAGCTGTGGAGCACCGGCTGGAATACGTCGCCACCGTAGGCGGAGTCGACTATTACAACGACTCGAAAGCCACAAACGTCGACGCGACCATCAAGGCGCTCGAATCATTCCCCGCAAACATCCACCTGATCCTGGGTGGTAAGGACAAGGGCAGCGATTACACCGTGCTGAACAGCCTGTTACGCGAGCGAGTGAAAAACGTTTATACGATCGGGGCCGCGGCCGAGAAGATTCACTCGCAGATCAAGGGCGCCACAAATATTGTTTCTGCCCGAACTATGGACGCGGCCATTAGACAGGCTTCTGCTTCGGCTCAGCCTGGGGATATTGTTTTGCTGGCGCCAGCTTGCGCCAGCTTCGACCAATTCCAGAATTATGAGCACCGGGGGAAGGTTTTCAAGGAGTTGGTAGGAAATCTCTCTGTGGGACAACACTCCCCGGCTTCGCTGGCGAACCACAAAAGTTAACTCCTTCCAAACGCCAGAGGCGAAAGAAGTCTCTCCAGCCGCGTGTGTCCGTGGTGAAATGGATTTTCCATGGCTAAGCGCATCAGTGTGGACCGATTAATGTTTATCGTGACCCTGCTTTTAGTTTTTGTCGGTCTGGTCATGGTATTCAGCGCCTCGGCCGTGATGGCCAAGGAGCGCTATCACTCCGGATACTTTTTCCTTCTCCGCCAATTAGGATGGGCCATCGCCGGCTTTATCGCGATGCTGGCGGGAATGCGCATCGATTACCGCCGTCTAAAGCACCCGGCAGTCGTCTTTTCGCTGCTGGGCCTCACCACCCTCATGTTGATCTCGGTCTTCTTTCTCGACCGGGCGCATCATACCCATCGCTGGATCCATTTCGGCGGATTTTCCTTCCAGCCTTCCGAACTAGCCAAGCCGGTGCTGATCCTGTTTCTCGCATTCTTTCTCGAGAACCGCACCAGATCCATGAACGACTGGCGAAACACGCTTCTTCCAGCTGTGTTGCCCACGCTGATCTTTGTCGGGCTGATCGTCTTTCAGCCGGACCTCGGCACTGCAATTGCCTGTGCGGCAGTTACCGTCTGCATCCTCTTTGTTGCCGGACTGGACGTTAAATATCTTGCGTACGCCTTCGTGGGCTCGCTGCTGCCTCTCTATTTCTTGATCTTTCACGTGGCCTACCGGCGCGACCGAATCCTGGCTTTCCTCGATCCCTATTCCGATCCGCAGGGGCGCGGGTTTCACATCATCCAGTCGCTGATTGCGGTTTCGACTGGCGGCCTCACCGGGGTGGGCCTGATGGAAGGCAAAGAAAAACTCTTCTATCTTCCCGAGCCGCATACCGACTTTATTTTTTCTGTTCTCGGCGAAGAACTCGGCCTGCTCGGCTGTCTCACTGTCGTGCTTCTTTTTGCTCTATTGCTGTGGCGCGGCATGCGGACCGCCTTGCGCACACAGGACATGTTCGGGCGGTTCCTCGCTGTCGGTATCACCAGCATGGTGGTCGTGCAGGCGCTCATCAACATCAGCGTGGTGCTCGGGCTCATGCCTACGAAAGGCATTCCCCTGCCGCTGATTTCCTACGGCGGGTCGTCTTTATTTATCACTCTTGGCTGCATCGGCGTACTGCTCAACGTTACCAAGCAGGCCGAGTAGAGCGCCGGCACCCACTCATATATATTCCTTCCATGCGAGCCATTCTGGCGGGCGGAGGCACGGGGGGGCACGTGATCCCCGCCATTGCCATCGCGCAGGAACTTCGTAGACGCTATGCCGCCGAGGTGCTTTTCATTGGGACGGAGCGTGGATTAGAAAAGCGCCTGGTTCCGGATGCTGGGTTTCCGCTGCAATTCGTAAAAATAGGCGCGTTGAACAAGGTCAACCTATCTACCCGTTTGAAGACCATGTTCAATCTTCCTCGCGCACTGTTTGACGCAGGAAGAATGCTGAACGAGTTTCAACCTGATGTCGTGATCGGAGTGGGTGGATACGCATCCGGGCCGGCGATGCTTTCTGCGCTACGGAGACGCATTCCGACGCTCGCGTTTGAGCCGAACCTCGTGCCCGGATTCGCCAATCGCATGATCGCACGATTTGTATCCGCCGCCGCCGTGCACTTCGAGCAAACCGCTCAATACTTTCGCAATCCTGTGGTGACCGGAGTTCCGGTGCGTCCGGCATTTTTCCAGATCCCGCGTAAGCCATATGTGCCGGCGACTCCTACGCTGCTGGTGTTCGGAGGAAGCCAGGGTGCGCGAGCGATTAATCAGGCAATGATCCGCGCCGTGCCTGAGCTGATGAAGCGCTTGCCCGAACTGAAGGTGGTCCATCAGACGGGCGAGCGTGACTACGATCAGGTGTACGGCGCTTACGCGCAGGCAGGCATTCCAGCTGAAGTCCATAAGTTTATCGATGACATGCCCGGATTGTTCGCGCGCGCAGATTTGGTTTTGTGCCGGTCGGGCGCAAGCACAGTCGCGGAAATTGCTGCCGCCGGAAAGCCGGCTGTGTTCGTGCCATTTCCACTGGCGGCTGACGACCACCAGCGCCGCAATGCCGAAGCGCTGGAGCAGGCGCAAGCTGCGGTGGTAATCGAAGAGACTCGGCTGGATGAAGTTTGGCTGGTTGATTCAATAGTGGCGCTGCTCGAAGATCCGGCAAGGCTGGCACGTATGGCCGAAGCGGCACGGGCCATGGCGCATCCGAATGCGGCCAAAGACATCGCAGAGCTAGCGGCGCAAGTGGCAGGAATAAAGGGCTGAAGCTTGTCTATCAATTCCATTCCGCAACATCCGGCGCGCCGTTTGTAGCAAAAGGGAAGCTCCGAAAACGCAGGTATACTCCACAGAGCAGATTCCGATATGTTTGCCAAAATCCAGCGCATTCATTTCGTCGGTATGGGCGGCATCGGCATGAGCGGGATTGCCGAGATCATGCTCAACCTCGGCTACAGAATTTCCGGGTCTGATCTGAAACCTTCTGCGGTGACCGAGCGCCTCAAAAGTCTTGGTGCGACCGTGTTTGAGGGGCACGCGCCACAAAATGTCACCGGCGCCGACGTGGTGGTCACAAGCTCCGCGATTCAGCCGGACAATCCCGAGGTGGTTGAGGCCCGAAATCTTCACGTGCCGGTGATCCAGCGGGCAGAAATGCTTGCGGAACTTATGCGCCTTAAGTACGGGATTGCCATTGCCGGCATGCACGGCAAGACCACTACCACTTCCATGGTTGCCGCTGTGCTCGCGGCTGGCGGACTCGATCCTACTGTAGTCGTCGGTGGACGCATTGACGCAATGGGATCGAACGCGCGGCTAGGGCGCTCGCAATATCTGGTCGCTGAAGCCGACGAGAGTGACCGGTCGTTTCTTAAACTTTCGCCAATCCTCGCCGTTGTAACCAACATCGATCGCGAGCACATGGATTGCTACCGCAATCTGCAGGACGTGAAGCGCGCGTTCCTCGATTTCATGGACCGGGTGCCGTTCTATGGAATGATTGTCGCCTGCAATGATGATCCGATGCTGCGGCGTACGTTTCCGAAGATTCGAAGGCGCATGTTGAGCTACGGCACCCGCAAAGGCTCAGATTTTCAGATCAGGTTGTGTAGCCCCGGACGCCCTCGTCCGGGGTGGTCGGGCGCTGGCGCCCGGCCAAGCGGCGGCCCTGAGTTGAGCGATGTCGGGAAGAGCGATGACGGAAAGAGCACGAACGGGAAGGGCACGACTTCTAGTCGTGCCGAAGGAGCCAGCCTGAAGGTTACGGCTTTAGCCGCTGAGGAACGCTCTTCGTTCGCGAACACCGCACGAGCGAATTCCTTTTCGGTAAAATTTCGTGACAAAGACCTCGGCGAGTTTCATCTGCACGTTCCCGGCTTGCACAACGTGCTGAATGCGACGGCTGCGATTGCGGTTGGAGTCGGGCTCGACATCTCCATTGAGAAAATTCGTGAGGCCCTCGAGAGCTTTCGCGGAGTCGATCGGCGCTTTCAGTTGCGCGGCCACGCGGCGGGCGTGGACGTTATCGACGACTACGGCCATCATCCGACAGAAATCCGCGCCACTCTCGCCGCCGCGCGCCAGTGCGGATATCGCAAGATCCACGTCATCTTCCAGCCGCACCGCTACACTCGCACCCGCGATTTGTTGGACGAGTTTGCAACTGCGTTCGCCGACGCCGACTCGATTCAAGTGCTGGATATTTATCCCGCCAGCGAGCAGCCGATTGAAGGAATTACTGGCGAAGCTTTGGCGCGCAGGATCTCCGGAAAAATGGGTGCCCCATCTTTCCCTGATCGTGGGAAGGTCGGGGATTTTGTTCGTTACGCGAGTTCGTTCGAAGACGCGGTGACGGCAGTGACGGCCAATGCGCACGATGGGGACATGATTTTGACGCTGGGCGCGGGGTCCGTATCGCAGCTGGGGCCTATAGTGCTGGAGAGATTGCAGATGGCGGCACTAGCTACACCGAGGTAGGTGCCTCTCCAAGAACGGACTCTTTAAAACGTCACCAATCCTCGAACGCGGTGCCTTTGCTGCTGATAGCATGCGAGCCGCTACGCATGTTCTCGATTCCAGGAGTTTTCTGGTCCTTAGACAAAACCAGAACCCAGGTGTCACTTCTTCCGGTGATCGGGTCAATCGGTATTTTCTTGAGGTATCCGGCTACCACGAGGTCAGACAGTGACTGGGGTCGCCTGTGTAGGTCAGCGACATACTGCGCGATAAGGGTGCGCATCGTGAACAGGTCTTGTCGCAGAGCCGCTTCACGGGCTCCCTGCATACTGTCGCTAGTATTCCTGTTACTGTACGCACGCAATGCGACCGCAATCAACGCCAGCGCAATAAACGCTATCGTGATGAGAGCAGCTTTTTTCCTCACTCGTTGAGGAACGTCAATATCTGTGAAACTTGCAGCCTCTCGGAATTCTCACCCCGAGTGCCGGATGTGCAGTACGTCCCCATCCTTTACAATGTAGTCTTTGCCTTCCAAACGAAGCGTGCCTTTGGCGCGGGCATTGGCCTCGGAACCCGCTTCCAGCAGTTGGTCCCAGCGGATGGTTTCCGCCCGAATAAAGTGCTTTTCCAAATCGGAGTGGATGGCGCCGGCAGCCAGCACCGCTCGGGTGTTGACGGGAATCGTCCAGGCGCGGCACTCGTCTTCGCCGATGGTCAGGAAGGAAATCAGGCCCAGCAGTTCATAAGTCTTGCGGATCAGCCGGGCGAGGCCGCTCTCTTGCAGTCCATAGCTTGCCAGGAATTCAGCGGCTTCGGCGTCGCTCATTTCAGAAAGCTCGGCTTCGACCTTTCCACAAATGGCGGTTGCGCCTGAGTTGGGACGCGAGGCAACCTCGGCTAGATGATACTTCTGGACCGCATTCTCTAGATCTTTCCCCAACTCTGCACTCTCGCTGATATTCAGGACATACAGAATCGGCTTCTCGCTCAGGAACATGAAACCGCGAAAGCGCTTCTTGTCCTCCGGAGTCATCTCCAGTTCGCGCAATGGGCGCTCGGTTTCGAGATGCGCCTTGGCCCGTTTGAGCAAGTCGAATTCTTTTTCCAGGTCCGCCGATCGCATCTTCTTCAAATCTTTCTCAACCCGCTCAAGCCGCTTTTCAATCTGGCCCAGGTCGCTGACCATCAGATCGAATTCGACATTCTTGATGTCACGCAGCGGATCGATCGGTCCAACGTGGGGAATAGAGTCGTCTTCGAAGGCGCGGACAACGTGGGCGAGCGCATCTACCTGGCGAAGATGTCCAAGATAAGCCGACTCTTTCAGGGCTTCCTCTCCAATCGCGCCAACATCAACGTATTCAACCGAAGCGTGGGTGAGTTTTTTGGGATTGTATTGCGCCGCTAGCCGGTCCAGTCGATCGTCGGGAACCTTGGCGATCCCCAAGTGGGCTTCGCGCGGATTGGCCGAGGGTGCGAGATGCGCCTTGGTCAAAATACGAAACAGAGATGTCTTGCCGACTTGCGGCAAGCCGATAATGCCAGTTTTCATAAGAAAGCTCTTGGCTATTAGCTCTTGGCGCTTAGCTCAACCACGAACTGTGTGGGGACGGGCGCCCTCGCCCATCCCGCCGAGCAACCCTCGGCTTGATTAAACAGAATAAATGATTTTATCGGTGAGACCCGGCGAGCCGTCGGGTTGTGACATAGAGAACAATTAGGCCTAGCACCAGCACTGTGCCCTCAATTCGCGTAGACCACACGTGCAGTGAGTCGAATTGGAGGCGCACAGGATCACTTGCGGAAAGCTGAGCGATATCTGCAGCCGTCGCTCGCAACGCGTCCATGTGCGGAATGACTCTGAATTGCGAAATCGCGGTGAGCGCCAGCATGGTGAATACGAGAAAATGGGTTGGTCGAAGCAGAGAAAAATATCCGTGCGCGAATCGATTCTCAACCACAGAGCACGCCAGAAACACCACGCCGGCAGCCATCCCCATCCAGTGCAGGGCGATCAATGAATTGCGGACAACCAATCCGGCCAGATGCGGCGACGGCAGTACGGAAAACGAAATCTGCGCAACAACCGGAAAGAAGATCAGTCCGCCAAGCCAGACCGCGATGCTGAGCAAAATCCCAAACCGCACTAGATTCATAACTCTAATCTCGTTTGTGTAGGGGCGGCCCTCCAGGCCCGCTCCCCGATCCGTTCCGAATTGAAATCAATCCAACTTTTTTTCGTTACATCCATCGCGCCCGCCGCACAATTAAGAGTCGTGACTTTCTATCGGCGCAATTTGCCCCACATACAAAAAGACTACTCGCCCCACTTCATCACATTCGTCACCAAAGGCCGCCTGATCCTGCCTGGGTGGGCGCGAGCCATCGTCCTGAACTGCTGCATTTACGGCGATGGAAAGAAATACAATTTGCATGCGGCCGTAGTGATGCCGGACCACGTTCACTTTATACCAACTCCCCTAATCGACCCGAAAAGCAATTCGATTTTCCCTCTGCACAAAATTCTGAGAAGCATCAAGAGTTTTTCGGCGCGCAGAATCAACGCGAGGTTGGGAGGCCGCACACTCTGGCAAGAGGAATCCTTCGATCACGTGTTGCGCTCATCCGAGAGTCTGGATGCCAAGGTTGCGTACATGGTGGCGAATCCCGTACGCAAAAGTGTGGTAAGCGTTCCTGAAGAATATCCTTGGCTATGGAGGAAGGCGGCGCACGCGCGAGGTGAACCAGGCGGGACTGGAGGGCCGCCCCTACACCGGAACTGGAATTGAGTCCACGATTTCCTGAATGATGTCCTCGGCGCGCACGGACTTTTTCACTCCCGACGAATACATCCCGTGAATGCCGACGCGGTGTGCGAACACCGGCACGGCAAGCGGCTTGAAGTCTTCAGGCACGCAGAAGCCGCGGCCATCCATGAATGCCATTGCCTGCGCGGCACGGTACAGCATTTGCGATCCACGAGGCGACACTCCCAACGTCAGCTTGTCGTGTTTACGCGTCTGCCTGACGATTTCGAGTGCATAGCGTATCAGCGCGTCGTCCACCTCCACTTGCGTGACGACTTGCTGCATTTCGAGCACATCGGCGCCGATCAGGACCGGTTGCACATTATCGAGTTGGGCCGCGCCGGCTTCTGCGCGCAGAATTTCGCGCTCGGCGTGGCTATCGGGATAGCCCATATGCACCCGCATCAGAAAGCGATCCAACTGTGATTCCGGCAGCGGATAAGTTCCGTGGTGCTCTACCGGATTCTGTGTGGCCACTACCAGGAAGGGCTGCGGGAGTGGATGGCAGTGAGCGTCCACGGTGACCTGGCCTTCGTTCATGGCTTCGAGCAGCGCGGATTGAGTCTTAGGCGTAGTACGGTTGATCTCATCCGCCAATAGCACATTCGTAAAAACCGGTCCGCGCTTGAATTCGAATTTCTGCTCCACGGCGGAATAGACTGAAATGCCGATGATGTCTGACGGCAGCATATCGCTGGTGAACTGGACCCGCTGAAAGCTGCATCCCAGAGCGCGCGCCAGAGCGTGGGCAAGAGTGGTCTTGCCGACTCCTGGGACTCCTTCGATCAGCAGATGTCCGCGGGCCAGCACCGAAACCAGCGCCAGGCGAACAATATCGTCCTTGCCGCGAATGACCTTCTTTAGCTCATTTTCCAGGCGCGAAGCCCGATGGGAGGCGGTAATCACGGTCTCGAGCGGCATATGGGCGATTCTACTATGCGATATAGATGTTTAATGGTTACCGAAGTGACTTCTAGCTGTGAGCAACGACCGTTGAGCAATGAGGGTCGAGCAATGAGCAGCCCGCGGTTACTCATCGCTCCCTGTACATCGCGCATAGCTCGCAGTTACTGCATCGTGTACTCTGCCGGCCTGCCCGTGAGCCGCTCGATCCGCTTAGCGATTGGCGGATGCGTCTGGAACAGGTTCATCAGGCCCATACCCAGGAACGGCTGAACAATGAAAAGATGCGCAGTGGATGGAGTGGCCTGCAGCGGCAGGCGTTTGGAGTAAGCGTCCAGCTTGGCCAGTGCGCTGGCCAGGGCATAAGGGTTTCCCGTGAAGTGGGCGCCGGTTTCGTCGGCCTGATACTCGCGAGATCGTGAGACGGCAAGCTGAATCAGCATGGCGGCAATCGGAGCCAGGATCAGCATGAAGAGAGCAGCGAACCCTCCTCCACCGCGACTGTCCCGATCGCGTTCGTAGCCCCCGAAAATCATTCCCCAGCGCGCGATTTCGGCAAAGTAAGTGATCGCACCGGCGATGGTCGCGGCAATCGAGCTGATCAGGATGTCGCGATTGCGGACGTGACCAAGTTCATGAGCCAGCACGCCTTCCATCTCTTCGTCATTGAGAAGATCCAGAATTCCCTGGGTTACCGCCACAGAAGCGTGAGCAGGGTTGCGGCCGGTGGCAAAGGCATTGGGTGATTCGCTGGGAATCACGTAAATCTTCGGCATGGGGATGCCGATCTTTTGTGTAAGCCGCTCTACGATCTCGTAGGCGCGAGGTAGTTCCTGGCGACTGACGGGCTTTGCGCGGTACATCGCTAAAGCCAGCTTGTCGGAATAGAAATATGAAATAAAATTCAACACTGCCGCGAAGATCAGCGCGATCAGCATCCCGTTCTGGCCGCCGAATATCCGGCCGATGAACAGCAGCAGCAGCGTGAGTGCGGTCAATAAGAAAGCGGTTTTGAAGGTATTCCCCATGGCACTATCCCAAGAGGATAGATGTCGCAGAGGAACGCAAAGATGCAAAGCCGGGAAAGGCTGGCTTGTTCCGATCAACCCGGCAAAGTACCATGCGCGCTGCTCAGTCGCGCTTCTAACCGTGAACAGCCAACACCGGGCAAGTCGCTCCGACAATCACTTTGTGAGCCACGGCTCTGCTGAGATGAGTGGCAGCGCCCATATGCCCATTAGCCGGACGGACACCTATCACAATCAGGTCGGCTTCCCGTTCGGTTGCAGCCTGCAGGATCGACTCAGCCGGCGATCCGAACTGCGCCAGAATTTCCGGCGGATATCTCAGGCCGGCATCGTCGGAAACCAGGCCCTGCAACTTCTGTAAGACGCCATCGATCGGGCCTGGACGTTCATGAAGGTGGTCACCGTAATCTTCAATCACATGCAGTAGCGCTAATCGCGCCCTGAACTCCCGGGCCAGAGAGACTGCATGCGAAACTGCTTCAAGTGATTCCTGCTTGAAGTCGGTGGCATAAAGAATCTGCCGAATATTAATTTGGGCAGGCGGCAGATCACGGTCCCGGCGCGAGACTGGTGCAACCGTTCCCACGACCTTCGGGCCCACGGTTAAAACCGGACAAGTGGCGACTCGCAGAATCTCTTCTGCAACTGATCCCATGATAAGTTTGCCGAGTCCGGTACGTCCGTGGGTGCCGGCGATCACGAGATCAATCTTCTGCTCACTGCTGATTTCCGACAGTACTTCGCAGATCTTCCCATGCCGCAAATGCGTGCGATGGGGGAAGCCTTTCAGTCGGTCGGCGATTCGCTGCATTTTTTCCTGCGCGTCGCTGTGGGCGTTTTCGTAAATCGACCCCATCACTGCCGGATCGGGAGCGCCCGGCCGCTGAAAACTGGTTTCAGGAAGGACGTGCGCCAAATGAATTGTGCCGCCGTAGCGCAAGCTCAGCGCAGTCACGTAGGGCAGGGCAGCTTCCGAAACTTCGGAAAAGTCTGTGGCAAAGAGAAGGTTCTTGAGCTCGACCGCGGTACCGGGTTTTTCTTCCAGGATATTCATCGCACACCTCACGTCTATTTCAAGAGTGCCACGTGCAGGAACTGAGCGCCGTGTACATTGTCACCTTGAAATGTGAGCGCAATCACACCGGGCGCTATGGCTTTTCAACAACTTAGAGCGCTTCGGAGATTTTGCTCGATCCAGCCAATGCGGCTCATGCCGTGGCTTGCAAGTGCGCAACCGCGTTGTTCTGCCGCAGTTCGTATCCTAAGGCTGCATAGTAAATGGCACGATTGAAGAAGCTGTCGAGAAGTTGCAGCATCTCGAGTTCGCCATAAACCTCAACCGGCCGCTCTTCGGTGGCTTCCTTTTTCAGGAATTCCCAAAGATTTTCCTTGGTCAGCACAATTGCCCATGCAACCTGGCTGAAGGGGACGTTCTGCTTGGCACGGTCGGCGCCCACTCTCAGATAACGGCGCTCCAGGTCAAGCTCATCCTTGGTAAGCAGCCAGTCGCCAAGATGACGATAGATCTCGTACACGCGCTCCCTCAGATCGTCCGGCGGAACCTGCTTGTAGTCCGGGGTGGCTTGGGAGCTGTTGACGCGGTCGAGAAGGCACGTCGCCAGAGCGTTGGAATTGGATTCGATCAGATGGACAAGTCGATAGAGCATCATCACGGCAGCCCTCCTCAATGACTACTGCGATTTTCAACCCGCGAATCCAATTCATCCATGACTGGCGGTACATGCGTAAGTGATGTGGATCACAAGCATTGAGTTTATTGCGTCAAGTTTTGCGCGGTGACGCTGCACTCTACTCCGGACCCCAATCCTCCACAGTTCGCAATGTCATATGCGCGGGCCGCTGCACGAATTCAATACCTTTCACCGCCCTCATATACTGCGCGCGTTCGAATGCAGAGGGATCTGGGCAGCGGAGCTGGCTCATACTGCCCTGTAGCTGTGCCACTGACTCATACTCATGCTGTTCGAGCCACGCCTGCAGCTCGTGCTCTATGTAGCGCAAGTGAGCGACGCCATTCTTGAGCAGCGCAGAGCACAACATGGTTACATCGGCGCCGACCAGCAACAGCTTGAGTGCATCCTCCGCGCCGTGAACGCCGCTGGTCGCGGCCAGGCTGGTGCGGACCCGCCCGTAAAGTATTCCAATCCAGGTGAGTGGCAATCTCAGCGCTTGCGGCGTGCTCAGCAGAACATTGGGCCGGATTTCCAGCTCGTCGAGATCGATGTCAGGCTGATAGAAGCGGTTGAACAGCACCAGTCCGTTTGCTCCTGCCTGCTCCAGCCTCCTTGCCATATTGGCCAGATTGCTGAAGAACGGGCTTAGCTTCACCGCAACCGGAATGCTCACCGCCGATTTCACCGCACGCAGGATGTCAACGTACGACTGTTCAATCTCGATGCCGGGAACGTCGATATCAGAGGGAATGGAATAGATATTGCACTCGATCGCGTCCGCTCCAGCCTGTTCGATCTGCCTGGCGTACGCAGTCCAGCCCCCGACTGTAGCTCCGTTGAGGCTGGCGATTATGGGCACGCCGACAGCCTTCTTAGCTCTCCTAATGTGTTCCAGGTAGCCCTCTGGCCCGGTACGAAATTCGCCGGGTGCCGGCAGGTAAGTAAGCGACTCGGCAAAACTCTCCGTCCCTGCGGCGAGACGGTATTCGAGTTCCACGGCTTCCTGCCGGATCTGCTCTTCGAAGATCGAATACAACACGATCGCAGACGCGCCTGCGTCTTCCAGCCGGCGAATGCCATCGAGTTCCTGCGACAGCGGCGAGGCCGAAGCGACCAGAGGCGTTCTTAACTTGAATCCCAAATATTCGGTGCTAAGGTCAATCATGATGACACTCCGGCAAACTTTTGTTCCTGGCGGCTATCGCGTCACCGTCAGCTCCGTGCTCTCCGGCTTAGCCGAAGGGTGCTCTTCCGGTTTCGGGTTTTGCTCAGGCTTGCGCTGCGCAAAGTATTCGTACATCCGATATCGCACGTCGGCATCGCTCTGCGCCAGTTTCCACAGTCGCTTGGCGTCTTCCGGTTTGCTGTTTGTCAGCATCTTGAAACGCGTCTGCTGAAGCAGGAAGTCCTGCACCTTGCGGGTCGGCGCGCGCGAATCAAGTATCAGAGGATTTTCGCCTGCGTTCGTGCGCTCGGGGTGATAGCGGTAGAGCAACCATTGGCCGGACTCCACGGCAACTTTCTGGTCGGCCATCGCGGTAGTCATGTTGATGCCGTGAGCAATGCAGTGCGAATACGCGATGATGAGGCTCGGCCCGTTGTAGGCCTCGGCCTCGAGAAACGCCTTAAGGGTGTGCTCATCTTTCGCACCCATGGCGATGCTGGCCACGTAGACATTGCCGTAGTTCATGGCCATCAGCCCAAGGTCTTTTTTCGGCGCTGGCTTGCCGCCGGCTGCGAATTTTGCAACTGCGGCGCGCGGAGTAGACTTCGACGCCTGCCCGCCGGTGTTCGAATACACTTCGGTGTCGAGCACCAGGATGTTAACGTTGCGCCCGCTCGCCAGCACGTGGTCCAGGCCACCATAGCCGATGTCGTAGGCCCACCCGTCGCCGCCTATGATCCACACGCTCTTTTTCACCAGCATGTCGGCAAGCGCGAGAAGCTGCTTGGCCTCGGGGAAATCCAGATGCGAGAGCCGTTCCTTGAGGAAACTGACGCGCTCACGTTGCAACGCGATATCGGCTTCGTCCTGCTGGGGTGCGTTCAACAGCAAATCAACAATGTTCTGGCCGATGCTTGGCGCCAGCCGGCGCAGCAGTTCGCGCGCAAATTCTGTCTGCTTGTCTATAGAAACCCGGAACCCGAGGCCAAACTCAGCGTTATCTTCAAACAGTGAGTTCGACCAGGCCGGACCTCGACCGTCGGAGTTCTTTGTCCACGGTGTGGTAGGCAAGTTGCCACCATAGATCGAAGAGCAGCCGGTGGCGTTGGCGATTACGGAGCGATCACCGAATAGTTGCGATACCAGCTTCACATACGGGGTTTCGCCGCAGCCTGCGCAGGCTCCGGAAAACTCGAACAGCGGCTCCTGCACCTGCTGCTGTCGGATTGTGTTCAGCTTGATCTTGCTGCGATCAAGCTCCGGAAGCTTCAAAAAGAACTCCCAATTATTCCGCTCGGGGGTGCGCAGCGGCGGCTGCGGCTGCATGTGGATTGCCTTAAGCCGGGTTTCACTCTTGTTCTTGGCGGGGCAGATATCTACACAAATGCCGCATCCAGTGCAGTCTTCGGGCGCGACCTGAATCGTGTACTTCATCCCCTGCCATTCTTTGTCCCGCGCGTCCGCCGACTTGAATGTCGCAGGGGCGCTCTCCAGGTGCGTCTTGTCATAGACCTTGATCCGAATGACGGCGTGCGGGCAGACCATGGCACACTTGCCGCACTGGATACAGGTCTTGGTGTCCCACACAGGAATTTCGAGCGCGATGTTACGCTTCTCCCATTTGGCAGTACCGGTTGGGAAAGTGCCATCTGGCGGGAAAGCGCTCACGGGAAGGAGGTCGCCGTGGCCGGCATAGATGGCGCCGAGCACATCGCGCTCATACTTGGGCGCCTGATCGGAGAAAGGCGCCGGCATTGCCGCACGACTCGATGGCCGCGCCGGCAAACTCACTTCGAACAAATGTGAAAGCGTCTCATCGACTGCATTCAGGTTTTTCTGGACAACTTCCTCGCCTTTCTTGCCGTAGCTGTGGCGAATGGATTCGCGGATAGCTTCGATGGCTTCTTCGCGGGGCAGCACTTTTGAAATTGCGAAGAAGCACACCTGCATGATGGTGTTCATCCGCGATCCCATGCCGGCGTCACGAGCCACGCCATAAGCGTCAATCACATAGAACTTCGCTTTCTTCGCGATCAGCTGCTCCTGCAATTTAGCGGGAAGGTGCTCCCAAACTTCTTCGCGGTTGAAAGGGCTGTTCAACAGAAAGACACCGCCGGGGACGAGCGCTTCCAGCATGTCGTATCGTTCGAGAAAAATCCATTGATGACAGGCAATGAAGTTCGCTTTGGAAATCAGATAGCTTGACCGAATTGGCTGCGGGCCAAAGCGCAGGTGGGACACAGTCATCGCGCCGGATTTTTTCGAGTCGTAAACGAAATAACCTTGCGCATAATTGGCAGTGTTCTCACCAATGATCTTGATGGAATTCTTGTTGGCGCCTACCGTGCCGTCCGCACCCAGACCGTAGAACATCGCGCGGACCACGTTTTCAGGCTCAAGCGAGAACTCGGGATCGTACGGAAGGCTGGTATGGCTGACATCGTCGTTGATGCCGATGGTGAAATGGTTCTTCGGATGATCGGATTTCAGATTGTCGTAGACAGCTTTAACCATCGCCGGCGTGAATTCTTTCGAGGAAAGTCCGTATCGTCCTCCCACGATCGTCATCGTCGAGCTCCGCTCGACCCCCCGGACGTGGACGTCCGGGGCTACATGGCCATTGCTGACACCCTCATAAATCGCGGTGACGACATCGAGATATAACGGCTCGCCCGCTGAACCGGATTCCTTCGTCCGATCAAGAACAGCAAGCTTCTTCACAGTTGGGGGCAGCGCTGCCAGAAAATGCTTCACCGAAAATGGCCGGAACAGCCGTACTTTCAGCAGCCCCACTTTTTCGCCGCCGCGGTTCAAATATTCGACGGTCTCCTGCGCAGCATCGGCGCCCGAGCCCATGATCACAATTACGCGCTCAGCGTCGGGGCGCCTACGTAATCGAACAAGTTGTATACGCGGCCTACGACCTTGGAGAATTTGTCCATCACTGTCTGGACCTTTTCCGGGCAGGCCGCGTAAAAGGGGTTAACGGCTTCGCGCGACTGAAAGAACACGTCAGGATTCTGCGCCGTCCCGCGCAGCACCGGATGATCGGGCGAGAGCGCCCGCTGGCGATGCTCGATCACTCGATCCATATCGATCAGCGCGCGCATTTGTTCTTGGTCGAGCATCTCGATTTTGTTTACTTCGTGCGAGGTGCGGAAGCCGTCGAAAAAATGAATGAAAGGAATACGGGATTCGAGACTGGCTGCGTGGGCGATAAGTGCCATATCCATCGTCTCTTGGACGGAGTTGGAGCACAGCATCCCGAATCCCGTAGTACGGCAAAACATCACGTCGGAGTGGTCTCCGAAAATTGAAAGCGCGTGCGTGGCGATGGTCCGCGCGGTAACGTGAAAGACCGCCGGCGTCAGTTCGCCCGCGATCTTGTTCATGTTGGGGATCATCAGCAGCAGGCCTTGCGACGCGGTAAACGTAGTTGCCAGTGAGCCGGTTTGCAAAGCCCCATGCACCGCACCCGCAGCACCGCCTTCGCTTTGCATTTCGATGACGTGGGGCACGGTGCCAAAAAGGTTGGGCACACCTTCAGACGCCCACTGGTCGGACCATTCACCCATTGGTGAGGAAGGCGTGATCGGGTAGATCGCGATGACTTCGCTTAGCTTATAGGCTACATTCGCAACCGCCTCGTTCGCGTCCATCGTCTTGAACTTGGAATTCATTTTTTCCCCTGCTGAAGGCTGACGTCAGCGTTACGACTCACTTACTCAGATCGTGGCAAGCTCGTTGACTCGAATTTGGGCTTCAAACCGTTGAGGTACGGAGAGGGCACGTGCTACCAGGCAAAGGTCTTTGGCCTTGTCCAGCAGGCGCTTGCCTCGGGCCTCCTCGTTGTCGCCTGAGATCGACAGGTTCGGACGAATCACAATTTCCGTGAAGGCGTACCCCGACTCGACCTTTTTGATGGTGCCTTCGACCTGCACTTCCAAATCGGCATACTTGAATTTTGAGTACTCCGCGAGGGCGCGGAAAGTGGTGGTGAAACAGCCTGCGATCGCGCACAGTAACAGGCTTTCCGGCGTCCATCGGCCTTCAATGCCGCCAAATTCCGTTGGGGCGGTAAAGTGGATTGCGTTGGGGGCGGAATCCGTTTTCGCCAGCCCGGTTTTGCCTGAGCTCCACCACGCTACAACTCGATACTTATGCTCGTTTTCCATGGATAAATCTCCTCGTCGGAAACTCTCATTCTTAGCCGGTGCTGCATTCAGCTGGCAAACTGGAACGTCACTGTGACACTGGTCTCTACTTCCACTGCCTCTCCATTTAGCAAATAAGGCCGATAATGCCATTGCTTCACGGCATTGATCGCTGCCGGAATCAGTAGCGGTGGACCACTCAATGCCTGCAGTTCTTTAATAGTTCCGTCTTTCCCGATAATTGCTTTGAGCTCTACGACTCCGGTGATTCGAGCCGCCAGGGCGATTGCGGGATAGGGCGGTTGAATCTTGCGAATCAACAAACCTTGCGTTACGCCCTGTGACACCCGGATGCGCTTGACCGGTTCCAATTTGGGAACGGCAGCCATGGTTGTAGAGCTGATGATTCCGCCAATCACTCCGCCCAATTGGCCTCCCGGAATGCCGCCCAGGATGCCACCGACAACTCCGCCCGTCGGGGCCGGCGGGGGAGCTTCCTCTTCCTTAATCATCTCGACCTTCTTCGGGATCCGGCTGGGCGTCCGCAGTCCGCCATTGTTCAGCACGTCTGTTTCGCGCACGACTTTCACCATCGGCGCCGCGGGCGGGGGTGGCGGAGGCGGCGGCGGAGGTGCGATCAGAAAGGTCAGTAATTGCGCCTTGGGCAGGGCTTCCGTGAACATGAGGGGAAGCAGCGCCATGAATGCTAAAAGAATGCATTGAAAAATGAAGGAACCCACCGTGCTAAAGGTCTTCCGTTTTACTTCGTGTGCTGTCTCGTCCAGGAGGCAGTCTGAGAACATGGGTCGGTAATCACTCACAACTGCGGTCTTGGGCAGGACGACCAAGGCCGGCGCGATCCTTTGCGGGAGGTGTTCTTCTACGACCTGATTGGGTGTTTCTGTAATGGTTGGCATTGCCCCTCCGATCGGGGAAACCCTAATGTTTCAGGGCAATTCTGTATCTGCGGAGGCTCCTTGGCGATGTACCCCGTCACCGTTTCCCGTGATCGCAATCACAGTAGCCGGTGATACAATCTCTTGTGCAGACATGCGTTCCCCCTACGGTTTAAACATCCTCGACGACTGTCTGGCATGTCCAGTTCGCGAGGAACACCTTTTCTGCAATCTGCCGCTCCCGGTCGTTCAAAAGCTGAATGACATCAAATCGACCGCGGTTTACCCGAAATCAGCCGTCTTATTCATTGAAGGCCAGCGGCCTCGGGGGGTTTTTGTCCTGTGTACAGGCAAAGCCAAGCTTTCTACCTCATCAAGCGAGGGGAAAACCATCATTACCAAGCTCTCCTCGCCAGGAGACGTTCTTGGGTTGAACGCAACTATTTCAAATCACCCTTACGAAGTCACAGCCGAGATGGTTGAGCCAGGGCAGGCGAATTTCATCTCCAGGGAATCGCTGCTGCAATTTCTGCGCGAGAACGGTGAAGTCGCTCTGCGTATTGCCGAGCAGTTAAGCCGTAATTATTACGTTGCCTACGAGGAAATCCGCACATTGGGTTTGGCGTCATCGCCGGCGGAGAAATTCGCCAAATTGCTGCTTTCCTGGGAGTCGGAGAAGACCAACGGCAATCAGATCCGGCTAACGCTGACCCATGAAGAAATTGCCGAAATGATCGGCACCACGCGCGAAACGGTCAGCCGTTTGTTTTCCGATTTCAAAAAGAAGCAACTGGTGCAGACCAAGGGGTCCACTCTGGTCATCCGCAACAAGGCCGCCCTCGAGAAACTGGTTCACTCCTAAGCGGCTGATTAAGCGAGATAATTTACGGGGCGTCAGTCGGCCGCGGTGCCGACCATTTCCAACCGTTCCGTTTTCTTCTTCATTAGACCTTCGCTGGTGACGAGTATCACTGCGGCGATTATGATCACGCTTCCTGCGAGAATGTAGACGTCCACCGTCTCATGCAACACCAGCCATCCCAAAAAGACTGCTACCACCGGATTCACGTAAGCGTAAGTAGAAACCTTCGCAGTGGGTGCATGGCCCAGGATGTATATGTACGCCGTGTAGCCGATCAGCGACCCGCCAACAACCAGATACGCGACTGCTCCTATGCCTCGCGCAGTCCATGTGGTATGCGCAAAGTCATTGCGTATCAGCGCGAAAGTAAGATTCCCCACCCCGGCAAAGACCATCTGCCAGGCAGTGCCGGCGGGAGTTGGCGGGCCCGACGCCCACTTTTTGGCCAGAACAGAGCCGAAGGCCCAACTTAACGAGCCACCCAACAACGCGACCGACCACAGCAATTGTTTGCTGCCCGCGGGGGTTGTGTTGGTGAGTTTCGGCAATAACAGGACGGCGGTCCCCGCAAAACCAAGCGCCAGGCCGGCAAATCCGCGCTTTGAGAGTCGATGATGTCCAATCATTAGCGAGTCCAGCACGACAAACCAGAGCGGAATGCTGGCCACCAGCAGAGCAGCAAGGCCGCTCGGAATATGCCGCTCCGAGAATGCCAGCGTCAGATTGCCGCCCATCAACAGAAGGTTCCCGACGATCGCCAGATGTAGAAGCTCGCGGGCGCTATAACGAATCCTTTGACCGCGCGCCAGGCAGTAAAGCAACATGATCACGCCCGCGATACTGAAGCGCACCCCGCACATCAGCGGCGGCGGAATTTTCTCCACTGCTATGTCGATGCCAAGATAGGTCGATCCCCAGAACAGGTACACCAGCCCGAAATTGAAGGCCAGCATGAAACGCGATGGATGAGGTGAGGACATGGGCACGGGGGATAAGTACATAGACGATTCCCGTGCTCAAGGAGATTCAGAATCGTAACTGATTCTTATGCACCATGCGCTTGTGCTTGGAGATTTACAGTGGGTGTCGCGTTAGCCGCGGGGAATTCGACGACGAAGCTGGCGCCGCCCTCTTCACGGTTCCGGCAAGAGATCTTCCCGCCATGTTCCTGAATGATTCCATAACACATGCTGAGGCCCAAGCCCATGCCTTGCCCGACCGGGCGCGTGGTGTAGAAGGGATCGAACACTCTCGCAGGATTGTCCATGCCCGGTCCGTTATCCGAGAACTCGACCGTAACCGTTTCAGCGACTGCTGTGGTTCTGATGGTCAGCGCTCCGCCATGCTGTTCTTCCATTGCGTTGGCGGCATTATTGATGATTTGCGAGAAAACCTGCAGCAACTGGTTCGAATCCCCGACCACTGCTGGAATAGATGTCGCCAGCTCCGTAATGCACTGCACAGCTGCCGAACGTAACTGTGGCTGGCAGATTTTCAGCGCAGTGTCGACTATGACATTCACGTCCAGTTGAGATTTAGCAGACGGCGCCTGCTTGGCGAAGCTGAGCAGGCTGGCAACCAAAGCCCGAATACGTTTGGCTTGATGAGAGATCTTTTCGGCGAGCGCACGCTGTTGTGGCGCAAGCTCGGTTGCAGTCAGCAGGTCAGAGTAGCCGAGCATCGCAGTCAATGGATTATTCAGTTCGTGAGCTGCTCCACCCACCAGGTGGCCAAGCGAGGCCAGTTTTTCCGACTGCACAAGCTGGGCCTGTAGCACTTTCAAATCCTGGAATGACTGGCGTGAAGAGCGCAGTAACTGAATTAACTGGATATCCAGAAAATGCTGTTTCACGAAAACCAGACCGCCCATCAGCACAATGGCGCTTAACGTCAATACAAGCCGGAATTTGCGAATTTCGTCCGGTGCTGAGCTGTCGAAGTTCGAGACGTAGGCGAACAGTGGCAGTGAAAACACGGCAATCATTCCCAGTCGCGCCGCCCATACCCCGCGCAGCGTAGCCTTCTTCGCGGCTACCTGTTCCGCCGACATCTTTAGTGCGCGCAGACCTGGTACCGTCATCCACGCCATTGAAACCACGAGCGGAAGATCGTAGAGGCTGCCTGAGTAGTAGGCATTGCGGTTCAGGGCCCAATTTGCCACGTAGGAACTAGTGGAATAGAGAAAACTGGCCCCGAACCAGTGGGCGTAGATGGTTTTCCAAGGGCCCGAACTGCGCCACCAAAGGATCGCTACACCGGCCAGGAAGGCAATTTTTTCCGCGAGGTATGCCTGGTTTAAGTTGTGCCCGTAGGCCGCTTCGTTGCTGTAGACGTACTGCCAGGGAACAATGCTGTAAAAATAAAGAAAGACCCACCACAACAGCAGTAGCGCGAAATCCAGCGAGCCGACCCGTAGTTCTCGATCATCCTGCCGCACGTTTGGCTGCAACGCAACGGCAGCCATCATTGGCACCAGATGCAAGAACAGTATTACGTCGCCCGCAAATAGGTTTGGCACATCTCGCTTTTGCACTACTTCGATGTATGTCCAAAGCACCTGATAGAGCAGCCAGGAGGCCAGTCCCAGGCCCATCAGCAGCCAGAACAGCCGTGACCGTCCAGTGGTTCTGGGAATATTCAGGCCGCAGGCGATCGCGGCACAGAGCAGAAGTCCACACTGCAACAGATCACTGAGCGCGGCCAGGGCAAAGCTGCGCGGTGAAACGATGAGAGACGCAAGAATCTGGCCTAACACCAGACACAACAACACCAGCGCCCACCATCGCGATTGCTTAGACATGGAAATGGTGCTGAGATTTTAGACCATCCCTTGGCACACAAGGAGTTACGTCGGTCATCCGGTGCATTGTAAAGATATTATGGATCTTGATGCCGAGGATCGGGACTGAGAGTCACGTAATGACAGCGTTGCGCTTGCCCTGTGCCTTATAAGTTAATACTATCGATTCCCAGAATTACCTTGGGTGCTTTTACCAGAATCCCGTTGCAACGGCTGCGCCCTCGTTCCTTATGGAGAAGCCGCGCGCCGTTTACCGCGGACGAAGCTCGCCAGACAGAGCGCTGGCTGGCCACCGCGCGTTTGTTCCTGACCGGCTCCGCCCTGATCGCGGCCTGGATGGACCCGGGGCAGATACGCTCCATCTGGGGATACGCGCTTCTGGATTTTTACGTCATTCACGGGCTTGTAATTACGTTCCTGTTGCGTTCGCGCCAGCGGACTACGGTGCCGTTTCTCCTGCTTGTCCACGCCGCAGATGTGGTCTTGCCGGGTGTGATATCGCTGTTTACGACCGGACAAAGCAATCCATTTTTTCTGTTCTTCTTATTTGTAATCGCGGCAGCTGCGTATCGCTGGGGTTTATGGGAAACAGTTGTAACCTCGATTGCTTCAGTTTCGCTGCTGTGGGTGGACTGTCTGGCGTTTCGATCAGGCGCGATCGACTCGCTCAATCTCTGGCTGACGCACATTCATTTACCAACGCTCGGCGCCGACGCGGCAGATTTCGAACCCAAGCGCCTGTTCATGCGCTCCATCTACCTGGTCGTGATGGGGCTGCTGCTCGGGTATCTGGCGGATCAGCAGAAAAAGCTGCGGGCGGAAAAGGACGAGGCCGCCAGTTTATTGGCAATGATCAGGGTGGACGTGGGCCTGACTGGAAATTTGTCACAGATCGTCGGCGAGCTACTGAAGTTGTATGGAGCCGCGCAGGCTCTGATCGTATCGCGGGAACGCGGAACTCAGAAAGTATGGGTCGGAATAGTTGAGCCGAACGGGAACTTACCGGAACTAGAGTGGGTAGAATCGAGGCCGGATGGATTTGAAACCTATCTTGGAGACAGTTCCTGGTCGAGTTGTTACGCCTCGGCTCACCAAAAAGGTGGGACACCGACCTGTGACGTGCTCAGTCTAAGTTCGGACCACTTTGTTCTGGTGCGTGGAGATACTTCACTGCGACGTATTTTTGATCTGCACTCGTGCACTCGGTTTATCAGCGTTTCTTATTCCTTCGGTCCGGAACTTTCTGGCAGAATTTTTCTGCTGGAGCCGGTCGCAGTGAGCAATCCAGAAGAAGAACTGATGTTTCTCCACAATCTGGTCCGGCAGATCGGGCCAGCCATTTACAACGTTTATCTGTTGAGAAGGTTGCGACGCAAAGCAGGAGCGCTCGAACGTGCCCGGCTGGTGCGCGAATTGCACGATGGTGCGGTGCAGTCCTTGATCGGGGTCGAAATGCAGGTGGATGTCTTGCGCCGCAACCAGCTGGTCGGTCCTTTGAGGGGAGAGCTGGATCGAATTCAGCAGCTGCTTCGTGAAGAAGTGTTAAAACTGCGTGAGCTCATGCAGCAAATGAAATCCTCAGAAGTTGACGCCCGCAAGCTCCCCGGTTTTCTGCGCGACGCAGTACAGAGATTTCAGCGAGAGACTGGGATTGGCGGACGTTTTCTTATGGACGACGCTGAACTCTCGTTGCCAGAACCTATCTGCCGGGAACTTGCGCGCATTGCACAAGAGGCTTTGGTCAACGTTCGAAAGCACAGTGGCGCCAAGCAGGTAGTGGTGCAGTTGCTCGAAACAAATGGAATTTGGGAACTGATCATCGAAGATGACGGGGTGGGTTTTCCCTTCAGCGGGCGGGTCTCGCAGTTCGAGCTCGATTCAGCCGGGCGGGCTCCGGCCATCATTCGCGAACGCGTGCGCCTGATTCAAGGCGAACTCACGATAGACTCCAAACCTGGCCGCGGAGCGCGCATCGAAGTGCGGGTTCCGGAGCTGCAGGCAGCATTATCCGGCGTATGACAACTTCAGTACGAATTTTGATTGCCGATGACCACCCCATTTTCCGCGATGGGCTGAAACGTCTGCTGGAATCGGAATCCGACCTCAAAGTCATTGGAGAAGCTTGCGACGGTATCGAGGCGGTGGAACTGGTCAGGAAATTACGTCCGGAAATTTTGCTGCTTGATCTCGCCATGCCCAGACGCCCCGGTTTGGAAGCGTTGCGTGAAATCGGCACAGACGGCTTCCCTGTACGAGTGATTCTGCTGACTGCGGCTGCAGAGAAAGAACAAATCGTCGAGGCGCTGCAACTAGGCGCAAGGGGCGTAGTACTCAAGGACTCCGCAACCCAGATTCTGCTGAAGAGTATTCGCGCGGTGATGCACGGCGAGTATTGGGTCGGGCGGGAAAGCGTCTCTAACTTGGTGCAGTACCTGAGAAGTTTGATCGATTCCTCAGCCACAGCCTCGCGGCGCCGGAGGTATGGACTTACTCCGAGAGAGCTCGAGATCATCTCCGCCGTTGTAGCAGGCTATGCGAACAAAGAGGTTGCCGAGCATTTCAAAATCAGCGAAGACACGGTGAAGCATCACCTGAGCAATATCTTCGACAAGCTCGGGGTCTCCACACGTCTGGAATTGGCACTATTCGCAGTGAATCAGTCATTGCCTTTTAAACCCCTGAATTGATGGCACTTTTGGGCCATTGTGCGATCCCTGGCAGAACCATAGAGTCATGCCAGGTTGAATGAGCGGGTTGTGTGCTTGGCACAACCCGCCGCAAGACCTATCCGAATGCGGCGCACCCTTCGTCAGTTTTGGCTGTGGGAAAAAGGCCAGGATCTTGCCGAGTACGCGGTGATGATTGCAGTAATCCTCGTCATTGTTATTGGCACAGTCAAGTTGATCAGTACCAATAAGAAAAAGATGCCTTTGACACAGGGCAGCTCGCTACGCCGCTAAGGCTTGCTCGCCGCGATTCTCACATCAGCAACGTACGATCTTGGCGCTGCTGATGCCGCGTGTGGCATTGCGTGTATCAACCACGAGCTCTGATTCGCGCACAATGCGCTGGTAGTCATAGTCGGAGTGATCGGTGACGATGAGTACGCAGTCATATTGCCCCAAGTTCTCGAGCGGCGCGCACTTCATCTGCAAGTCGTATTTGCGGCCTCGGCCAACTTCCGGGAAATAGGGATCGTTGTAGCTGACCTTCGCGCCTTCCTTTTGCAGCAGTTCAATGATGGTCAGCGCCGGGGACTCCCGCAAATCATCAATGTCCCTCTTATACGCAACTCCCAGCACCAGGACCTTCGAACCGTTCAGCGCCTTTCTGTGCTGATTGAGCGCCCGCACAACCGATTCAAGCACGTGATAAGGCATGTTGGTGTTGATCTCGCCCGCAAGCTCGATAAAGCGGGTGCGAAAATCCCATTCCTTCGCCTTCCACGAGAGGTAGAACGGGTCTACAGGAATGCAGTGGCCGCCCAGGCCTGGGCCGGGATAAAACGGATGAAATCCAAAAGGTTTGGTGGCCGCCGCCTCTATGACTTCCCAAATGTCGAGCCCCATGCGCAGCGAGAGTAATTTGAGCTCATTCACCAGAGCGATATTCACGCATCGATAAATGTTCTCCAGCAACTTCGTCATCTCCGCCGCGGCCGGTGAAGAGACGCGCACCGTACGGTTGAAGATCGCGCCATAAAGCCCGCTGGCCAGCTCCGTGGCCTGCTCGTCCAGACCGCCAATCACTTTCGGGATGTCCGTCCGCGCGACTGTCTGGTTGCCGGGGTCTTCGCGCTCAGGAGAAAACGCCACAAAAAACGACTTGCCATTGGTTTCTGTCCCACGTGAGGCCTTCAGGCCTTGTTTATTCCCCTTTTCGAGGATCGGGATCAGCACCTCTTCAGTAGTGCCGGGGTAGGTCGTGCTTTCGAGGATTACCAATTGGCCGGGCTGCAAATGCGGTGCGATCGACGACGCCGTGCCCGTGATGTAACTGAGATCGGGCTCGTGATATTCATTCAGCGGCGTGGGAACACAGATGATTATCGCGTCCATGCCCTCAAGCTGAGAATAATCGGCTGTAGCAGAAAAGCCCTGCTTGCGGGCCGCCTGGATCTCCGGGGCAGTGATGCGGAAAATATACGACGCACCGGAGTTCAGAGCAGAGACTTTTCGCTGATCAATATCAAACCCTGTGACCGAAATGTTTCGCTCGCTGTATAGAAGCGCCAGAGGAAGGCCGACATAGCCGAGACCGATGATTGCAACCTTTGCCTGGCGTTGCTCAATCTTGCTCTTCAACTCAGAAAAACGGGTGGCAGAAACCGATTGGTTGCTCATAATTTGAAAGGAATTAGCTCCCGATTTTAGCATGGGGACACTTTTCCCCTGGGTACAGCGATCATTTAGCTTCCCAGATTTTGATCGCAGTTGACGCGGAAATTTGGGTTCGCCGGGTTACCTCGGTGTCTCTCTTTGAGTTCCAGGAAAGGGCATAAAAGTGCGAAAGCTCCGGCATGTGCTGATTGCGATTCTCTTGTCGATTCTGATTCTTAGCACCACCTCGGGCAGGTTTCTGGTGCTGAACGACTTACAGCAGGCAGATGTTATCGTCGTCCTGGCCGGGGAAACGAACCGTCGTCCGGCTCGTGGCCTGCAGCTCCTATCGCAGAATTACGCCCCGAAAATGCTGCTTGATGTCCCCGTGAGTGACGTCATTTACGATCGAAGCCTGATTGAGATCGCCAAGGCTTACGTTGCCAAGGCCCCGCAGAGTTCATCGATTGAGATATGCCCTGTCTCAGGCCTCTCGACAAAGGGTGAAACTCAGGATGTGGCTCGCTGTCTATCCCACTCCGCGGTCCGGCGAATCCTGCTCGTGACCTCCGACTATCACTCGCGGCGCGCACGCAGCATTTTTCAGCACGAATTGAAGGGATACCAGATTTTCGTTACACCAGCCTATGACCCCCAGCAATTCGGGGCCACCTGGTGGCAGCAGCGGCAGTGGGCAAAAATGAATTTTAACGAATGGCTGCGCCTGATGTGGTGGGAAGCGGTAGACCGCTGGCACTAGACGTTTACCTTTCCGGTTCAGGCGGAAAAGCCCGTTGACCGTGGCAGACAGCAATCAATACGATCAAAGTAAGCGCACTTATGTGCGTCAAGGAGTTCGGCCGTGCAGGCATCAAAGGCGATGGTCTGGTTTGTAGTGCTGCTTACATCGGCTGCCCTATGCGCTCAGGAAGCCGGCACCGCAGTCCTCTTCGGGACTGGTTCCGTTTATCTGAACGGCGCACAGGTTTCGAACTCCTCAGCAGTGAGCGGCGGCGATGTAATCCAGACCAAAGAAAACGGCGCCGCCAACATAAATGCGCCGGGCTCCTCGGTAGTGATCGAGTCGAACTCAATCGTTCGTTATCGCGGCGACGGCTTCGCGCTCGACCGCGGGAATATTTCGGTGGCAACCGGGAAAGGCGTCAGCGTGTTCGCCCGCGATTTCAAAATCACCCCGTCCGCGGGCGGCTGGACGGAGTTTTATGTCACGCGCACTAACGGTGGCATCGGCATAATGGCACGCAAAAACCCCATTACCGTAAGCTGTGGCGCAACCACGACGACAGTCAGGGAAGGGCAGCAGATCTCTCGCGAGGACGCGGCAAACTGCGGTCTACTGGCAAAAAGCAACGGCGCTCCGACTGCGGCAAAGGGCCCTCTTATTACCCAGAGTCGCGAGGAGATAGGAGCCTTGGCTGCCGGCGGCATTCTTGCAGGCTGGGCGCTGGCGTTACATAACGACAACCCAGTCAGCCCTGCCGTTCCCTAGATTCTGAACTGCCTCAATCACCCGCCACCGATACATGTTGTTGTGGGATCGGTATCGTAACCCGCAGGGAAGTACCGTTGCCATTTGAATGGACCTCGAAGTGTCCATGAAGCTCCCGTACTCTTTCTCTCATTGTGACTAAGCCAACTCCGGAGTTCCCATACAAGCGGAAGCGGTCTAGTTGTTCTTCCGGGATACCCACGCCATTGTCGGTTATAGCGAGCAGGACCTCGCGATCGCTCGGCTGAAACGTTATCTCTGCAGCGGTGCTCTTGGAGTGGCGGTGAATGTTTCCCAGGCTCTCCTGCAGAATGCGGAAGAGGGTTATTTCCATCTCTCTTGGCAAGCGCTGTTTCAAATCTGGCACATCTACTTTCAACTTGATTCCGCTACGCTTCGCGAACTCTTCGGAGTACCACCGGGCCGCAGCCGGAAAACCCGCTTCTTCCAATCCTGACGGATGCAGCAGGTGAGAAATGGTACGTACTTCCTGCAGAGAGCGGTCCAGCAGCCGCATGCATTCGGCGTATCTCGGGTCTTGTTCGTGCCCGATGGAAACCGACGAGAGCGTCATCTTTGCCGCTGCCAAAAACTGGCCGGTGCTGTCGTGCAGCTCGCGGGCTAATCTGCGTCGTTCTTCGTCTTGCAACTGAAGGAGCCGTGCGCTTAGGTGGCGGGCGGACTCGTCGCTTTCAACCGCGGCCTTTTCGGACTCGTGGGCCCGGCGTTCGGCTTCATTGGCGAGACTGGCTGCTGCAAGCGATTCCTGCTCGGCTTGTTCGCGAGCCAGCAGCTCCTCTCTAATCAAACGGTAATGCCAGAACAGAAGCAATACTGCCGTCAGAAAGCTGACAATGCGAATCACTCGCGCCACAAAGTAACTGGTGCTGAGTTCAATCTGGCGGCGCTGCAGCAGGCGTGACTCTTCGGCGCGCATGCGTTGTATCACGATGATGGTCTCGTCCGCAAAGGCGACGCTCTGGCGAGTGAGGTCGGGCTGTCCGGCAAGTGTGGGAACGCCAGATTTTTTTATCGCGACAGACTTCTCCCACAACTGAATGCGGTCGTTAACCAGCTTTTCGAGCTCGTCGCAGTTGGCCTGCTGCACAGGATCGTCGCTAGTGCTGCGTCGAACTTCCGCAAGCTGGCTGTGAATCTTGGACACCGATTCTTCATAGGTCGCCAGCGCCTGCGGGTCGCCGGTGAGGACATATGTGAGCCGCGCCCGGGCGGCTGAAGCATTCACTGACTCGGTTTCACCAAGCAGCACTTCGACATGTTGGGTGTGGTGAACAAGTTGAACGTTAGCCAGGAATCCACGGTCTGTTCCATAGACGATGAGCGCGCATGCCAGCAGAAGTCCGATGGCAATGACGAATGCGATGCGCGCTTTCAGCAGGCTCGACATGCTGTCGATTCCGGTAGTGGAAGGCGAACTCCGACCAGATTGCGGAATTTTACAGGTTCCTCAGAGGCGTTGGCCAGTGGCTCAGGTTCCCACATTGAATTTAACGTGGAGGACGCGGCACGTAACGTTGCGGGCCGGTTTGCGGCGGCTCGGGCTGACTGCTGTTCGGCTGGGCCGGCGCGAGCGGCAGGGTCGAAGCGTCATTAAGCATCTGCCGCTCCTGCGGTGAGAACTGGTTGAAGCGCCCCGACTGCAACTCGTGCCGGCGAGCCTCAGGTGGCATTGCGCGCAGCATCTGAATCGCATTCTTGACTGCCTGACGGCGTTCCGGTGGGAGACCGTTGTACTGCGTGGCGAAGTTGCGGAATTCCTGGCGTTGTTGCGGCTTCAGGTGCTCCCACACCTCTCCGCGGCGCAGCACTTGCTGCTGCCGGTCCGGAGGCAGGGTGTTGAAGTTTTGCAGGCGCTGTTCAAAGCGCTGCTTTCTATCCGGCGGCAACTGCTGGAAGTGCGGATCGCTTTGCAGTGCCCGTCGCTGCTGATCCACTGGCTGGTCACGATGCTGATTGAGCCACTGTCCAAAATGATGTCCCTGGCTCGGCGGCCGATAGGCATTATTCTCGCGTGGAGCAGGCGCGGACCGGAACTGAGGCTGCGGCGCGGGCCGGGATTGCGAGCGTGGTGAGGGATACTGCTGCCTTGGCTGCGAGCGGGGCTGCGCATACGAAGGCTGGCTCTGCTGATGCCTCGGCGGCGGCGCCGGTCGTTGTTGGTCGCGCCGGTTCTGCGCCAACGAGAACGGGAGAGCGAGCGCCAGCGCCAGCAACAAACCTGTGCTCCCCAGCCATCTGCCGATTTGTGCTCGTACCTTCATGCCCTGCATCCCCGGAAAATCTTTACTGCTCCCGCACCAAGCCAGCTTATTGGTTCGCGTTTACGTCCTGCTGGACTTGCAAATCATCGAGCAGGCTGGCCGCCGAGTCCGGATCGGAATCGGAGAGAAAATCATGGTCCTTGTCGAGCATTTGCAAATCGCCGACCGCGGTGCCAGGCGGGTTCATTTCGCCGAGCTGCACGGGTACAACCCTCTTTTTGTGCTCAACAACGAACGTTGTGCCAGCTACCAAAATCACCGCCAGCGAAACTGCGAGAGCCGGCCGCCTAAACCACGCCAACCAACTCTGCGGTTGTTTGGCAGCCTCTTCGCGCAAACGCGCTTTGAGCCGCACGTCAAAATACGGCGACGGCTCAGGAGCCTGCCACTCATCGAGCAGTGCCATAGTCTGGCGAAACTCGTTCAGCGTGGTGGCGCAACCAGCGCAGCCCTTCACGTGATCGGTAACGTCAGACGCGGTCGCGGACGGCATTAGTCCGGCGGCCAGGTCCGGAAGCATTTCGCGAATCTCATTGCACTTCATGATCTTTTCCTTTTCCGTGTGGCGTGGGCGCCCTCGCCCGCGATCTATACAAATTCTTTCAGCTGTGTCCGCAATGTTTCATAAGCACGGAACAGCAGCGACTTGGTGGCTGATTCACTCAACTTCAATACGTCTGCAATCTGGCGGTAATCCATCTGCTGATATTTGTGCATCAGCACCGCCATTTTTTGCCGTTCCGGCAGCGCTTCAACTTTCTGCCGAATCGCTGTCAGCCGCTCACGCCGCACGATCTCTTCCTCCACATTCGGCGTTTTGTCGGCCAGGTCCGGAGTCTGTCCCGTATCTTCGTCCGCTTCGTCCAGGTTGGTTATGTTCTCTGGGCGCTCATGCCGAGTGTCACGGGCATAATTTACACCCAAATTAGTCGCAATCCGATACAACCAGGTACTGAACTTCGCGCTCGGCTCGTAGTTCGTCCGCGAGCGATAGACCCGCAGGAAAACTTCCTGGGCCAAATCTTCAGCCGCCGCCGGATTATGCGCCATCCGGTACATGAAGCTGAGCATCGGACGGCGATATTTTTGCACTAGGTAGTCGAACGCGGAATCGTCTCCCGCCTTGACCCGCAACATCATCTCGGCGTCGGACAGACCACCAGCGTCTACCGCTGCCGCCGAAGGGTGCACGCCCACTGCGAGCAACCCGCGATCTAAGGCTACGCTGCTCACATTAGAATCAACCCGCTCGCGGGCGGAAAGTTGCGTGCCCTCGCCGTTAGGCTGTTGCTCTGATGTCCTTTGGTCTGATGAGCTTAGAGGCTGAGCAGCGGGTTTAGGTTTCTTCCACATGCGGTCGCATTTGGATGCTCGAAACAGACCCCCTAAGCCTACTGCCCGCCCGAGCACCGGACATAGGCTAACACGCTCATCCAAAAGAGCCTTAGCTTGTCCGGGTTCGGATTTGCAGAATCTTCGTATGAAGCTGCCTTGCCGCGGCCAGCCGCCTACTTCGTCAGTGGCTTCAAAATCTCATCCAGCAAGTCGTCGCCTTGCGTCCGTTCGAGATGTGGGCTCTGCAATCCGCCGTGATACTCCACGGTGTAACTCTTCACGAACTCAGCGTTGGAGATCAACAACTCCAGCGGTTTCTGGTTCTCCTTCGACGCTCGCACCGCCTCTTTGAGCACGTCTTTCGACCACAAGCGGCCGTTGATCGCGATAATCTTCATTCCCGGACCGATGCCGGCCGCGTAAGCCGGTGAGCCGGGAATCACGTCGACAAGTTCGCCATCTGCGCGTGCCTCGAACCCGAGCGAATAATATTGATTCTGAAATTTTCTGTGCTCTTCTGCGGCGTGGACGTATAGGTTAGGCTTGTCGTTGTATACCAGCCGCCATCCTCCGCCCTCTATCCCTGCCATTGGCGCACGCGGCTGGATCTTATTCACCCGCTCGTTCAGCAGCTTTGCCCAGTCATAGGGCGCGACTTCATTCAGCCCGCGCACCACGTCATCAAACGTATAAGGCACAACCTTTGGCGGGCTGCTGGGCGCCCATAAAACCCACGGCAGAAATCATCGAGCGATTTTTGCCCGTGCGTCTGCTTCCGAATGGTGATATCAACTTCAAGCCAGATCAATTCAGGTTCCGGATAATAATCAAGGCCGCGCCGCCAGCTCTGCCAGGGAGGGCCAAGCAGCCGCAGAAGCTGCACTGATCGTGCCGTGTCCTCCAATGGACGCCAGCTACGCCCCGCGCGATGGTCGAGCATGGCCGCAGTTTCCGCCAGCGCCTCGCGATACTGCTCTGGCGTCCACAGGCCTGAGCGCGCGGTGAGCACGTCGCCGAGATATTCCGTCAGCCCTTCATAGATCCACAACAGGTCGCCGTGCATGGGCTCCTGATAATTCGGAGTCGCCAAGCCTGCAGGCCGCCGATACTTCCCATTCCACGAGTGCACGAACTCGTGCGGAAGCAGTCCGGCTTCTAGCATATGCAGGTCAGGATCGGTGAGCGTCTGTTCGCCCACGCCGTTGTCGCTCGACTGATGATGTTCCAGTCCGCGCCCCACGACCTGGTCGCTCAGGGTGTAAAGAAAATCGTAGTGCAGGTAATGTCGCGCACCGAACAGCGCCCCGGTTTCGGCCACCAGCTTGCGATATGCGGCCTCATCCGCAGGGGTGATGGCCAGCCCAGCCTCGCTTTCGCTGACCATATCGATCACATGCACGGGAGTCTCGCCGCGCTTGCTGAGCTCGACTTTGCGGAAGTGGGCGCCGGCGATGAGCGGCGAATCGACCAGCGTAGTCAGCGACACGGGGCGAAACGTGACTTGCCCACGTCCTTCAGATGCGACCTCCAACGCTGTCCCGAATTTCCAGCCGGCAGGCAGGTCCACGGACGGGACGACCTCTACATCGTCCGACTTCGCGCCTTGCGGATAGAGCACGACTTCATTCCAGTTGAGGTCCAGCACATTCGACGAGGCCAGCCTGCCGCTGCCCGCAGAATTTCCGCTTTCAGTAATTGCGTCGAGCGAAACCTGCAGCTCAGTTGCTCCCGGAGGGACCTCTACGTGAAACGCATACATGTCAACCGAATCGCGCTCCCACGGGATCGAGTGCCCGCCGGCCTCCATGCGCACCCCGGTGAGATTGGGAAGTGGGCCGCTGGGCCGGTGGTTGCCGGGAATCCACTTGGGATAGACCAGCGTAAACGGCCCCGGCTTGACTGGTACCGCGAGCTTCGCGTGATAAATATTTCGCGGTGCATCCGTCAGATCGACCGCCAGGTGGATGGTTTGAGCTTTTGAAACTTGTGCGAAAAGTGTGAGGCTGGCGAGAGTGACTGCGTACTTGCGAAGAGAATTCATTTACGCGCGCTCCCAGAGAAGCTTCGAGAGCTTAATGGAGAGGATGCTGCCAGTGCAAGATGTACGCCCAGGACAGCTTACTTCGGAGCATCTGCGCATCACCGTGACCGCCAGATGTCCTTGTTATAATTTGAGTGGTTATAGTTTGAGTCTGCGGGCCGGAAAGCAGGCCACTGTCCGCGCGTGGCGCTATCGTCTAGGGGTTAGGACGGAAGATTCTCAATCTTCAAACCCGGGTTCGATTCCCGGTAGCGCTACCAACTACCTTCCGTCACCTCCTAAGGCCGATGCAGCCCGAGACGTGCCCCCTGAAGCTGCATTCAAGTGAAAGCTCCGTCTTCCGAGTATATTCTTTAGAACTTCTCCGACCTGGAGAGTCCCATGATGCTGTCGTACCGCAAATGCAGGCCGGCAATTGCTTTATGCGTGTTGCTGTTGAGCCGAATCGTCTACGCCCAAAGTCCTGCCCCTGACCTCCTTCTGATTCACGGCCATATCCTGACCGTCGATGCACAGGACTCGGTAGCACAAGCTGTGGCGATCCGGCACGGCGTCATTGTAAAAGTCGGCAGCGATGCTGAAATTCTGACATTCGCGGGCAATGCTGCCGGAATACGCAGCATCGACCTGCATGGTCACACCGCCACACCTGGGCTGATCGACACCCACGCACACATTGCCGAGGGTGGCGTGAACGAACTCTATGGCGTCAAACTTTCGGATGCGGCTTCAGTGGCTGAAATCGTTGCACGCGCAAAAGCCAAGGTTGCTCTGGTCAAACCGGGCGAATGGATCACCGGCTCCGGCTGGGACGAAGGCAAACTCGCCGAACGCCGCTACGTGGTTGCCACCGATCTCGACGCCGTTTCACCGAGCAATCCGGTTTGGCTGGTGCATACTACCGGCCATTACGGAGTCGCAAACTCGGCCGCCCTCAAGCTGGCCCACATCACTGCCGCCACCCCTGATCCGCCCGCCGGGACGATTGACCGCGATGCGCACGGCAATCCTACGGGCGTTCTCAAAGAAGAGAGTGCGATGGCGCCGGTCAACAAACTCATCCCGCCTACCAGCCCTGAGCAAATGCGTCAAGGGATTCTCTACATCCAGCAGGTGCTGCACAGCGAAGGCATGACCGCGGTCAAAGATCCCGACATTTTGCAGCTTCACTGGGATGCCTACAAATCCCTGCTTGATCAAGGCCAACTGAAGGAGCGTATTTGCGTTTTGTGGCATGCCGGTTCAACCATGGAGTCGGCGCGAAAGGCGTTGGCCGAGGTCAACGCGGTTCCTCGAATACCGGCCAATCTCGGCGACGACCGCCTGCTCTCCTGTGGCATCAAGATTTATATGGACGGCTCCGGTGGCGCGCGTACGGGATGGGTGTATGACGATTGGCTGCGGAACGCAACTACTCCTGACGTGACCAGTTCAGGGGCGGGCAATCGCGGCTACCCACAAACCGATCCCAACGTTTATCGGGAGATGGTGCACCTGTTCCACGAAAACGGAGTTACGATCGGGACTCATGCAGTTGGCGATCGCGCCATGGACTGGGTCGTCGATACTTACGCCCTGGTCGAGAAGGAGCATCCCAAGCCGGGACTTCGCCACAGCATCATCCACGCGAACCTGCCCACTCAGCACGCTCTCGAGGTGATGCGCAGCCTGCAGAAGAACTACGACGCTGGCTATCCCGAGATGCAGCCCGAATTTCTATGGTGGATCGGCGATATCTATGCAGCAAGTTATGGCCCGAAGCGCGGTCAAAATCTGGAACCTTTGAAAACTCTGCGCTCGCGAGGCATTCTTTGGTCCGGTGGCTCAGATTATCCGGTGACGCCGGTGGCGGCGCGCTATGGCCTGTGGTCTTCCGCAGCACGACAAACCGCAAAAGGTACATACGGCTTGAATCCCTTCGGGACCGCAGAAGCCGTGGACATGCACACCGCCTTGCGCAGTTACACGTCCTGGGGTGCGCGACAGATGTTTCTGGAAAATAAAATTGGTTCGATCGAAGTAGGCAAAAGAGCCGACATAGCGATTTGGGACCGCGACCTCTACTCCGTCCCCATCGATCAGGTGAAAGATTTGAAATGTTTGATGACGCTATTCGATGGCGAAGTGGTGTACACCTCGCCGGAATTCCACTGACGGTGCGGGTCTCATTTGAAGTGGATGGCTTTTTCCTGTTTGGAACTTTGCAGCGCAGATTTGCGCAGACGAGCTTTTGGCATGCCGTATTTAGGTTTGATCTCATGACAGCCGTCTTCGCAATACACGCCGCCTTCAGCACTCTCAGGTGACGGCATGGGAGAGTTCACCGCAAATTCGCGTTCTTTCTCCAGGTACGATTCAATCTCGGAAATCAACTTCTGGTGTTCTTGCGGCGTGAGCCACTTTTTCACCTTCACCAGATAATTCTCAAATCGCGCAATCGGATCGCGCCTGCGCCAGTATTCAAACATCGGCTTGGGGACATAATCGGCGGCGTCGTGAATGGCATGGCCTTTCATGCGCATCATCTTGGCTTCGATCAGCGTCGGGCCCTCCCCGCTATGGGCGCGCTCAACCGCGTCGTGAGCCGCGTCATAAACCTGGCAGGTGTCAGTGCCGTCGACGATTACCCCGGGAATTCCGTAGCCGATGGCCCGCTCGGCGAGATCTTGCACGCGATATTGCATCTCCGATGGCGTGGAGTAAGCCCACAGATTGCTTTCCACCAAAAGCACCAAACCGAGGTCCTGCACCGCGGCGAAATTGATGCCCTCATAGGTAACGCCCGTAGACTGGCCGCCATCGCCGATGTAGGTCATAACCGCGATGTTTCGCCCTTGCAGCCGGGCGCCAAGCGCTACTCCGGCCATCACCGGAACCAGATCACCGAGCATGGAAATGGGCGAGACCACATTGCGCTGGGAAATATCCCCGAAGTGTGAGGTGCCGTCGCGGCCTTTCGTCGGTGAATCGGCCTTGGCCATGTACTGCATCATCATGTCGCGAGCCTCGAAGCCGCGCACCAGGAGCGATCCCTGATTGCGGATCATCGGCGCGAGCCAGTCATCTTTGCCCAGCGCGAACGCGGATGCACACGAGCAGGCTTCCTGGCCAAGCCCGAAATAGACTCCTCCAACGACCTTGCCCTGCTTGTAAAGATTTTCCAGCGCCTGCTCCATCTTGCGGTTGAGCACCATCCAGCGGTAGATCTCGATGCACTGCCGCTTGTCGAGATACTTTGACTCGCGAATGGGAGGGACGGGAGCGTTCAGGTCGCCGGATACCTCGTAACAGCACTCGTCACCCTTGCGGGTTTGTCGAACCGTGAAGCTGGGCTTCTCCAGACGGTAGTCGGGGATGTCGTAGGTGCGTTGCTGGGGCAGAGCAACAATAGTTCTGCGACTTGCACCGTTCTTGGAATGGATGGAGTTTTTCCCGGTTGGCTTGGTTTTTTTCGTGGAATTCTTCATGGCCGACAAGTAATCCTACTACTGAAAATCGCTTCCGGCCAAAACCCAGGCGCTCAGCTCAGGCCAGGAGTTCGGAATCGAATCTCTCGAATAACGCGCGCAGATGCGCCGGCGTTCGGTCCTGGGTAGCGTGAATTTCCTGGATGAGCCGGTAGATGTTCGGAGTCATGATGAGCAGGTAGCGAACCCGTTCCGGTCGCGCATTCCAGTAGGTGTGGGCCGTTCCGTGCGGCACCAGCAGCCCGGTTCCTGGGCGCAACTCCAACTCGCTTTCGCCCATTTTCACGCCAAGCGTTCCTTCCAGTACATACCAGGCTTCGTCGTCGCTGCGATGAAGGTGCAACGACGCGATGAAGCGCGGCGGCCCGGGCGGAGCGCCTTCGTCCTGCCACTCCGCAATTACAAAATCATTGCTTCCCAATCCCAGCACGCGCCCAGCCAGAGGAGGAACAATTACCGGTGATGTCATGGATTTATTAAATCACGCTTGCGGCGCACGGAGTCACGCCCAGGTCGACCCGTCATCAGGATGAATCTTCCGCAGGTCATCCGGCAAGGTCATAGGAACGCCGGTTTTCGTACCGAGCAAATCGTCGAGCGTATCCAGCCAGAGGACGTGGCTGTTGAAGACGCTCCCGAAATTCCGCGAGAGCGAGTGCGCAACTTCCTGCAGCGCGACCGTTCGCCCAAGTTCGCGAGACATCGACGTAACCGGTTTGGAAGCAATTCCGCAGGGGATGATCAAATCGAAAAAGCTGAGATCGGTGTTCACGTTGAGAGCGATTCCGTGAGAAGAGACTCCACCCGAAATGTGGACACCGAGAGCGGCGATCTTGGATTCTATGTTCGCCGCTGCGGATTCGGCATTTGCCTCTGCGTCGGGTTCAGTCCATACGCCGGTTAATCCCGAGATGCGTTTTGACGCAATGCCGAAGTCAGCACAGGTCCGGATTAAGACTTCTTCCAGCCGGCGGACATATTCAATAGCGCCGAGCGTCTTGCGATTGCCGGTCTCTGAGGGAAAACCGCGCAAATCAAAAATCGGATACGCGACCAGTTGCCCCGGCCCGTGAAACGTGACATCGCCGCCGCGGTTACATTCGAAGACTTCGACACCGCGTTGCAGCAAAACTTCCGGGGAAGCAACAATGTTCTTAGCTTTTGCGTTGCGGCCCAACGTAATCACAGGAGGATGTTCCAGCAGCAAAAGCACATCTGGAATACCGCATTCCTTGCGCAGAGACACCAATGTTTCTTGCAGGCGAAGGGCGGTCGCGTAATCGACAATGCCGAGTTGGAGAACTGCAATCATTTCGTAAATGGGAAATCTGGTAATTGAGTAATTTCCTTGCGGAGACACACTCGACCCCGCCATTCTTCAGAAAATTACACAATTACTCAATTACACAATTTCCCCTCGCTTTAGGCGTTTATCGCCAGCCCATACACGCTGTTCGAGGCATCGAGCATGGCTTCTGCCAATGTAGGATGCGCGTGGATTGTCCACATCAAGTCTTCGACCGTAGCTTCGAGTTCCATCGCAGTCACAGCCTCCGCGATCAGCTCCGTCGCTTGCGGACCGATGATGTGAACTCCGAGAATCTCGCCGTACTTGGCGTCGGAAACAATCTTGATGAAGCCTTCATGCTCCCCAACAATGGACGCACGGGAATTAGCGGTAAAAGGAAACTTGCCGACTTTGACGTTGTGGCCCGCCTCGCGCGCCTTTGCTTCGGTCAAACCCACGCTGCCAATCTCCGGATGGCAATAGGTCACGTTGGGAATTCGCAGAGGATTGATCGGCCTATCTTCTTTTCCGGCAATTTGTGAGACCGCCACAATGCCTTCCATTCCGCCAACGTGCGCGAGTTGGGGCGTCCCCAGAACAATATCGCCGATGGCGTAAATGCCAGGCTCAGCCGTTTGCATCCACTCGTTCGTCTTGACGAAACCGCGTTCGGTTTGGACACCGGTCTTCTCCAGGCCAATACCGTCGGTCATCGGCTTGCGCCCGACCGCAATCAGAATTCTTTCCGCCTCGAGCTTCTGCTGCTTGCCGTCGGCGCTGAACGTGACCGTGATCCCTGACTTCCCCTGCTCAACTTTTTCGACTTTGGCGCTGCCGTAGAAGTTGATTCCCCGCTTGCGGTATACCCGCGCAAGTTCTTTGGAGACCTCCTCATCTTCCAACGGGACGAGCCGCGGCAACATTTCGAGAATGGTCACTTCGCAATCAAACGATCGGAAGATCGAGGCGAACTCGACCCCTACTGCTCCTCCTCCGACGACGACCAGAGACTTGGGCACACTGCCCATCTCTAGAATTTCAATGTTCGTCAGGACGCGATCGCCTGGTTCGAGCCCCGGCAACATGCGTGCCTCCGATCCTGTCGCCAGAATGACGTTCCTCGCCTGTATCTGGCTGCTCTTCGCGCCATCCCTCACATCAACGGCGTGCACGCCGTTTCGCGCCGGACCTGTGAGCTTGCCGTATCCCTTAATTGTTTCCACTTTGTTCTTGCGCATCAGGAACTGCAGTCCCTTGGCATGCTTGTCTACGATCTTGGTTTTTCTTTCCTGCACTGCGTTCCAATTCAGCTTGCGCGTGCCCACACCTTCAATCCCGAATTCCTTGGCGTCTTTCAAGTGGTCCCAGATTTCGGCATTGAACAACAAGGCTTTGGTTGGAATGCAGCCCACGTGCAGGCAGGTTCCGCCGAGGTAGGGGTCCTTCTCGATCAGCGCGGTCTTCAGACCGTACTGCCCGGCGCGGATTGCGGCAGTGTAGCCGGCCGGGCCGCTTCCAATAATTGCAACGTCATAGATCGTTTCAGGCAAGGTCGTGCTCCTCCACTGTGTATCGATGATTCGAGGCAAACGAATGATTCTACCAGTGGGCTGCGACGGCCCGGAGACGCAAATGGCCCACCGGTTCAGGCCGCTTGCCCGCCCTTTATGGCTTCGGGGCCGTTGGTGCGCGCCCAGGTGTACTGGATTCGGTGAATGACAGTTATGGTCGAGAGGACGGCAATGACCCAGAGAACGGGCGCCATCCGATTGAAAAGGGCCCCGATGATAACCAGCACGAGACGCTCAGGGCGCTCCATGAATCCGACACGGCACGAGCCGATAAGAGATTCTGCCCGAGCGCGGCTGTAGCTGACCATGATCGCGCTCACAATCACGTAGGCGGTCAGGACTATGTAGAAAAAACGTCCCCCGCGAGCGTAGAAAACCAGGAGGCCAAAAAACTGAGAGGCATCGCTATAGCGGTCTACCACCGAATCGAAGAAAGCCCCGAATCGAGTAACCCGGTTTTGGGCGCGCGCCACCTCGCCGTCGACCAGATCAAAGAACCCGGAACCGATGATGATCAGTCCGGCGTAGAAAAACATTCGCTGCTGGTTCTGCGCAGTGGCGTATCCGAAGAAAAATGCCGCCCAGGCATTCACCACCAGCCCCATGAATGTGAGCACGTTGGGGTTGATGCGGGTCAGCGCCAGCCAGCGGACAATCGTCCGCAACAGGACGGCACAGCCCCTCCCGAAAGCGCTAGTCCAAGTCATGTTGATGTGTCAGCAAATATTGAAATGCAAGGCGCGTCACCCAGGAGCCTTCTATTCTGCGGGTGCCCCGTCGTGGATTGTCATCAGGCTTAGCACTTCCATCTCACGTTTTCCGTTGGGCGTGACCACAACCGCGGTGTCGCCGACTTTCTTATTCAGCAAAGCGCGCCCGATTGGAGATGTGGTCGAAATCTTCCCCGCGCCTACGTCCGATTCTTCACTGGTAACCAGGTTGTACTCGACTTTTTCGTTCTTCGTAGTGTCGTAGACCTTCACCATCGAGCCCAGGCCGATCCTGTCCTTGGGAATGTTGTTCATGTTCACCATGGAAAGTTCGGCGAGGCGCTTTCCCAGCTGGCGTACCCGCGCCTTGACAAACTCCTGGCGCTGTTTGGCCATGTGGTACTCGGCGTTTTCGCTCAGGTCGCCCAGCGCGGCGGCCTTCTTTATTTCTTTAGGGAGCTCGTGGACCAGCTCGTGTTCGAGCGCGTTGATTTCATCTTGCAATTTGCGCTTGATCTGCTCCGTCATGCTGGCGAGATTATAAACTCTTTCAGGTGGAGGATGTTTGTTGATGGCCCCTGCGATCAGAAAGGCGAAAATTTCGCATTGACAGTGAGGATGGCTGTAAATCATTGAAAATACAGCTCGGATGACTTAATAAATTGTGGGTACAGCCCTTGGTAAGGTACAATAAAGGTCTGCTGTTCGAAGGCCGCTCCCAGTTATGAGTAGTAACGGCGATTTCCACATTGGCGACCGGGTCGTTTATCCCAACCATGGCGTCGGAGTTGTTGAGCAGATTGGAAGCCGTACTCTGGGTAGCAACATTGAAAAGTATTACCTCCTCAACATAAAATCCAGCAATTTGAAAGTGACTGTGCCTTTCCACAGCGTGGGAGTTGTCGGCCTGCGGCGGGTGGTCAAGAACGGCGAAATACACAAGATTCTAGAGTTCCTTTCTGATGGCGAAAGCGCCAACGCCGCTGATTGGAAAGACCGGTTCAAAGAGAACTCCGACCGTATGCGGACTGGCTCGCTGCTGGAAGTAGCGGCTGTGTTGAAGAATCTTCTGGTGCTCAGGGAATCCAAGAGCCTTTCGTTCCGCGAGAAGAAAATGCTCGAGCGGGCCCGTTACTTGTTGGTCAGTGAACTCGCTATGGCGCGTAACTGTGAAGAATCCCACATTGAAGACCTGCTCAGTGAAACCCTCTCCAAGACCAATCTGAAATTCCCTGAGGCCAGCGAACTGCAAGCATAAGTTGTGGGTTGCTCAACGTACCTTCGCTGGGCCGCGCCATATAATCGCCAGATGCACTCCGTTAGCGGGTCCGATCTCGCGCCTCGGCCCAGAGTCTTGGGCTTAGATGTCGGATCCAGGACTATCGGCATCGCGATTTCTGATCCTTTGGGGATCACGGCACAGGGCCTGGACACCATTCGCCGCAAGAACAAACGATATGACTTTGAGCAGCTTGCGAACCTGGTGCGAAATTATTCAGTGGCCGAAATTGTCGTCGGCTACCCGTTGCGGCTTAGTGGAGCTGAAGGAATACAGTCCGAAAAAATGCAGCTTTTTGCGGAGGAGCTCAGGAAGAAGTTCGGCTTGCCGGTCCATCTCTGGGACGAGCGGCTGACCTCAAGCCAGGCGAACCGCATCCTGCGTGAGGCGGAGCTCTCGATCAAGAAGCGAGGAGCAGCTGTCGATCGCATGGCGGCGGTGCTGATCCTGCAGAACTGGATGGAGGCGAGAGGAGCAGCAGCAAGATAAGTCCGCCTCACTCCGGCGTCGAGAGTCGGAAGCTCGCTTTCAGCGCGGCAGTTCACTTCTGCTTATAAATTTTTCCATCTTTCATCACAAACTGCACGTTCTCCAGCAGGCTCACGTCTTGCAAAGGATCGCCCCCGACCGCGATCACATCGGCGTATTTTCCCGGCTTGATTGATCCGAATTCGCTGCTGCGTCCGATCAGATCGGCGGCTGAAGAAGTCGCAGATTGGATCGCCTGCATTGGAGTCATTCCGTACTTGACCATGTAAGCGAACTGTCTGGCATCGATGCCATACGGGCAAACACCGGCGTCTGTGCCGAACGCCAGCTTCACGCCAGCCTTGAGCGCTTTCCTGAAGTTCTGCCGTTGGGCTTCGCCGAGATCGCGATCATGCTCCAGGAAGTCGGCGGGCATGCTTCCTTTTTTGCCCTCTTCCTGAATGCATTCGTCGTCATAGATGTCCATTACCAAATAAGTCCCGCGTTGCTTCGCGAGTGCTATGCCTTCATCGTCGATAAGCGTAGCGTGCTCGACTGAGGCCACGCCGGCGCGGATCGCATTCTTGATTCCTTCGGGTGCGTGAGCATGAGCCGCCACCCGCAAACCAAAGTGGCTGGCTTCATCCACGGCAGCCTGCAATTCCTCCGGCGTGAACTCCTGAGATTTCGGATTGATGCCGTGGGTTAATACGGCGCCGGTCGCTAACACTTTGATGTGGTCAGCTCCGCTGTGCGCCAGGAGTCGCACCTTCTGCCGCACTTCCCAGGGACTGTTGGCCTCGCCGTAGCGGAAATCCCAGGGCAACTGAATGTCGGGAGCCAATCCAGTCATCGCGCCAGCGCCGCCGGTAATGGTGATGTAAGCCCCGGCCACGAACATCCGAGGGCCGACGATGTAGCCGTTATTGATAGCGTCTCGCAGGGCGACGTTGTTCAACGCGCGATAAACGCCGACGTCACGAACTGTGGTGAAACCTGATTCCAGCGTGGCACGGGCGTTCGCAATCGACTCCAGCACCGATTGCGATGCCGACTTCTTGAGCTGGAACAGCGGATCGCCTTCGCCGTATTTTCCGTCAGCAAGATGAGTGTGGCAGTTAATGAGGCCGGGCAGAACGGTCATTTTGGAAAGGTCGATGACGGTCGCGTTTGAAGGAATCGCCACATTGCGGCCCACGGCTTCAACTTTGTTCGCGCGAATGGCGATTACCTGGTCAGTGAGCACCGCGCCCTGATCGGGATCTACAAGCCTGCCCGCCTTAATTATGGTTACCTGCCCGGTGGCTGCTGCAGACATGAGAAACACCAAAAGCGAGAACAAGAAAGATTTCAATGCAACCTCCAGCGAAGCAACCGGCAACGAATTCTATAACGCGAGGTCATCGCCGCGGAAAGGACTTAGTGGCGTACGCCTGTGCCAGGAACCGCATCCAAGCATGTTCATGATCTGGAGAACACGATTACCGGCACTTGTGGTTTGTATTGGACTGTGCTTCCTGGCGGCTGCTGCTGGCGCGCAAGATACCGGTGCGGCCTTGCCCGACAGTCCTTCGCATACTGCTGCTTCCGCAGACCCGAACGACTCACCAACGCAGAGAGAGGTTACATGGCGAAGCCTGCCGGGTGACTTTCTCCACGACCAAAAAGGGATTTGGACTTTTCCTGTTCAACTGGCAAAAGGACATCATTGGGCCCCGACCCTCGCAATAACTGGAATAACCGCGGGACTTGTTTTTGCCGACCCCCACGCCATGCCCTACTTCCGCCATCACGAGAGGAACCTGGACGACATAAATGACGTCTTCGATGCTCCCATCACTTCGGCAGAAGTGATTGCGGTGCCAGCGTCGCTTATGGTGGCTGGTTACCTCAGGCACGACTCCTACCAAGTCAGCACGGCATTGCTGGCAGGCGAGGCATATGCCGACAGCGCGGTGGTTGACCTGGCCATCAAGGCGGTGACTCGCAGAAAGCGGCCTTCTGATATTCCGCCGGGCGGCTCCTTTGACGACACATTTTTCAATGGGGGAAAATCGCCGTTCAAGGGCAGCAGTTTTCCCTCGGGCCACGCAGCCGGAGTGTTTTCTGTGGCTACCGTCATAGCCAGCAGATATCACCACCATCGCTGGGTACCGTGGGTCGCTTATGGTTTTGCGACGGCGATCAGCTTCTCTCGCGTGACTACGAGCGCCCATTTCCCCTCAGACGTGTTTCTCGGTGCAGCGCTTGGCTATACCATTACGCGCTACGAGGTGTTGGGCCCAAGATGAAATCCCGCGTCGGAGCGACCGGCAGAGCCTGATCCAAAGTTCTCGAGGAATCTTTGCTAGCAGACACAGTGCCTCGGCCAAACCATCCTCTCGATCAGGCCTAAAATGCTCGCTCATCCAGGGCGAACCAATGGTATAAATTTGTGCGGCTTGACCGCAGTTAAGGTGAGTCGCATAAGCGGTGTCCGGTCAGATGAAACCTGCAATCCGGAAAACTATTCGCAAGCCAGCAGCTAAACAAGTAACTCCGATCACGGCGGGATACTCCGGTACTCCTCTGCCGAAAAAGCTCGGCATTCGCGAGCAGTATGCGGTAGTGCTGGTAAATGCGCCATTGGGTTTCGAGAGAAAGTTGGAGCCATTGCCGGAAGGCGCCGAGTTCGTGGAAAATGCGGCTATGGCACGGGTAGCCGTGCAATTTGCGATGTCAGAGGCCGAACTGGTGCGCGATTTTCGTCCACTAGCAAAGGCGCTACCGGACAAGGTCGCGCTATGGATCGCCTGGCCCAAGAAGGCGTCGGGCGTGAAAACTGATCTGATTGAAAACGTGGTCCGCGAATTCGGCTTGAGCGCTGGCTGGGTGGATTACAAGGTCTGTGCGATTGATGGGACGTGGTCGGGGCTGTGCTTCGCGAGGAAGAAATGACCCTTCCCGAGATCGAAGAAAGGTATGCCGAATACCGTCCTCCTTTTGACGTAGCCAAGGTTGTTCGAGAGCTGATCGCCCCGGTTCCAGAGAAATACTTGCGGGGACTGCGGAAGATTCTTCTCGTCAACTCTGGATCGCTAAGCCGCAGAGACCGAGTCGGAAAGTTGTGGTCGCGGAAGCACAAGGTTGGTAAAGCAAGGATCCGAGGGCTGTACTACTACAACAACGGTGCACCATGGATCGAAATCCGCGTAGATCAAACGATCGATCAGTGGAAAGGGAACTCAAGCGGAGGCCTCTGGATTCCCCTCGTTCGTGATCTCTGCATTGGGCATGTCCTCTATCACGAGCTCGGACACCACATTCATCGAGTGGTACGCCCGGAGTTTCAGGAGAAGGAGGACGTCGCAGACGATTGGGCGAGAAAGCTCAATGCAAACTTTATTCGAAAGCGGTACTGGTACCTTCTTCCCCTACTGCTTCCGGTCTCGTGGGTGCTCCGGCGTTTGAAGCCGACAAAGAGATCAACTCGAAGGCTCTAGTCCTACTCGATCTGCACCAATTCGCTCGCCCGTGACCCCGCCGTAGCCGCCGGCGCTGGTCTCTGCGGATCGCGCCAGGCGTCAAAGATTGAAACCTGATGCACGCATGACACGGTGCAATGCGGCGCGCACGACTTCTCCGTCAAGTACTCGCGGCGCATATCTTCGCGTGTGTAGTTTTCTAGCGGAATGCCCGGATAGCCGCGCTGCTGTGAACAGTAGTGCACCAGACCGTCCTCGCAAATATAGAGATAACGCGCACCGGCACGGCAACGCCACTGGTTTGGCTTGCCGAGAGCGATATTGTCCTGGAAGGAATTGACCCGTGTAAAGCTGCGCCTCTCGAGATTCTTCATCTCGTGATAAACCCGGCGTTCTTCGTTCCCTAACGGCTGCAGCTGGCCATCGCCGTCGTGAATGATGCCGATGGTCGAGCTGAAGCCAAGTTCGAGTGCGCGCTTGCCGATCACCAGTGCGTCCTGCGGGTTATGCACGCCGCCGCCGACCACAGAATTGATATTCACGTGGAAATCTGCGTACTCCGCCAGCATCTGCAGCTTCTTGTCGAGCACCTTCAAACTCTTTTTCGAGACCTCGTCGGGATGGACGTTATCAATTGAAATCTGCAGCCACTCCAAACCGGCCTTGTTCAAGCTTTCAATCCGGTCTGGCATCAGCAGGTACCCGTTAGTGATCATTCCCGCGACGATCCCGTTCTGGCGGATGCGACGGATAATCTGATCGAGCTCGGGATGCAGCAGCGGCTCGCCGCCACTGATCGTGACCACCGACGTTCCCAGCTCACCCAGCTTGTCAACCCGCCGAAACATCAAATTGAGCGGCACGGGCTTTGAGAAGTCGTCGTACTCATTGCAATACTCGCAAGCGAGGTTGCAACGGCGCACTGGGATCAGGTGCGCGAGCAACGGGTGCTCAGTCGAGAGAAATCCCCAGGCGATTTTGCTCCAGCCGTGGACGCCACGCGAAAGTGCGGCCACGCTTCGACGAACTCTGGTTCGGGAGGAGGGCATTGTGGATGATTGTACTTATTTAATCATATGAGGCGGCTAAGTGCATCATTCTGAACAGCGTGTGGGGAGTTTGAGAATTAAACGGCATTTCACATGCGTCTGGAAAGCGTGGTACTTGTCTGGATCACGCCCCGGAGCTACGTCCGCGACATGAATCTGTGGGTGATCTGACATGATCTGACCATGTTCTCAGACGGGAAGGGCACGACTTGAGTCGTGCCGCTGTTTGTGCAGATGTGATTTTCGGCACGGCAGAAGGCCGTGCCCTTTCCCACTTTCTTCGCGTGTTAAAGAAGACTTTAACCGCAAAGAGCGCCAAGAACTTCCGCAAAGATCGCAAAGAAAAAGCGAATCACGACTGTTCCGCAGCCGAGCAAAATTCTCCGCATCTCGGTGCCTCCTTGGTCGAGCAAGAAATTCACGACGCCCGCGCCGGCACTGAATCCAGCAGATTGAGAAAGCCGACCTTCTTGTCGGGCGGCAGGAACGAAGCCTCAAAGGAATTGCGCGCCAGCTCCCGCAGGTGTTCGTCAGTGAAGCCGAATTCGGATTGCGCGAGTTCGTATTCGCGCCGAAGTGAGGTGGCGAACATAGCAGGATCGTCACTGTTCAGCGTGATCATCAGCCCCTGCTCGAAGTACTTGCGAATGGGATGATCGCGTAATTGCACGCAGCATCCGGTTTTCAAGTTGCTGGTGAGGCAGATTTCGATTGGAACTTGCCGCTGCGCGAGTTCCTCGATCAGTTCAGGATCCTGCGAGGCGGTGAGTCCATGGCCAACTCGCTCAGCCCCCAGGTTTAGTGCTCCCCAGATGGATTCAGGCCCGGCGCTCTCGCCGGCGTGGGCGGTTAGACGCAAGCCTTGCGCGGCTGCGTACGCATACTGCTCGCGAAACAGTTCCGGCGGAGCCTTCGCCTCGTCGCCGCCGATGCCAATCCCGACTGCATTCCGATCGCGATACTTCGCCGCCAGCTCGAATATGGTTTGCGCCGCTTCTGGGCCGAACTGCCGCACGGCGTCGAAGATCCAGAGTAAAGACACTCCGAACTCTTTTTCGCCGCGCTCACGCCCGCGCTCCAGGCCTTCGAAGATGGCGGCGAAATCCTGCTTACGCCACAGGCACACGCCAACTGAGACATAAACCTCTGCGTGCAAAACGTTCTCCGCCTTAAGTTGCTGCATCAGGCGATACGTGATCAGCTCGTAATCTTCCGGGTCTTGCAGATCTTCGGTTAGAGTCTTGAACGCCATCAGGAAGCCAGTGAAGTCTTTGTACTGATAAAGCACCTCGGCTTCCGCAATTGTGCTGGGCTTGCCGTGCCGCTGGCGTAGTTCGACCAGAGTCTCCGGCGTTACCGATCCCTCGAGATGCAAATGCAACTCGGCTTTAGGCAGAGACTGGATGAAGCTCGACGGCATATATCTGATTATTTCAGATTGCTAACATTGTCATTCCGACCAAGCTCAAGGGTCCGCGAAGCGACCTTTGAGCGCGTGGAGGAACCTGCTTTTCTATGCAGCTAGGGGAATACTGTCTTGGCAACCAGAGCACGGTTTCGTGATGGCGACCATAAGAAGCAGGTTCCTCAGCTGTGAAGATCATTCGCGAGCGAATGATCCTCTTCGCTCGGAATGACATGGTTCTAGCTCCGTCGTCGCACGTATCCGACGACATACTCCGGCGCCTCCCGCCCCGGCTGCAACCGTGGATCATCGATCGCCTGTCCGACCGTCATCTCCAACGGGATCACTCCAGCCCACGTGGGAAACGAGTAATCTTCCTCGTCGTCAATCGGCGGCCCTATGCGGACCTTGGCGGAAAATTCTTCGATTGGCACTCGCAGCACTGACGTTGCTTTCAGTTCACGATCGTTAGGTTGCCGCGCGTCGTCCCAGCGGCCGGGGATTATGTGTTCGGACAACACTCGCAGCGCAGCAAGTTTCTCTTGCACATCGTCCACCAGGGTTGCTTTACCCAGAATCACCACCGAGCGGTAATTCATAGAGTGGTTGAAGACCGAGCGCGCGAGCACAAGTCCGTCGAGCAACGTGACCGTAACACAAACCGGCACCGCGGTTTTCAGTTGGCGCAACATGCGGCTGGCGGCGGAGCCATGAATATATAGATTTGCGTCTTTGCGGCCATAAGATGTCGGAATGACAAAAGGCTGGCCATCGACCGCGAAGCCGGCATGACAAATAAATCCCTCGTCGAGGAGTCGATAGACCTCGTCACGATCGTAAACCGCACGCTCTGGTTCTCGGACGACACGCGTCCGGGGGGTTGGTGTTTGAATGTCAGACATGGAGACGAACTCCAGGCAGGTGCCAAGGATAGGTGAAGGGAAAGTTTAGCACTGAAATATTCGACACTGTCGGGTTGGGGTACAGCTTCGGAGAGCACGGGACTGTTGGAATCGGGGAATAACGTCGGTACAATCGCGATTACGTCTCTCGATAATTACTGCCTATGTGCTTCAAACAGTTGGCGCTGTTCTATTTCTTGCTTGTTGCCCTTCCTGCTTGGTGTGGTCACACACTGACCAAACAGGAAGAGAAGGTTTTGACTCTGTGGTTATCACAGCATCCCACCTATCGTGCCGCGACGGATAGTGACTGCGACTGCTCCGATGACATCGAGCAGATGAAAGGAGGTTATGGCGGGAATTGGACGCCTTACCCTGATTACCATCCTTATGTCATTACTGGTGACTTCAACAATGATAGGGCAATGGATTTCGCTGCGGTCGTGATCGACTCTTCGAGAACAGCGAAGAATTTCACATTGCTTATATTCAATGGTCCGTTTAATTCGAAAAAAGCAACACCGGCTTACGTCAAATCAGGGCTGGACCTTCGGGGACAGGGGATGTCCTTCGGGCCGCCTAGACCCAAACCCTACCGGATTGTTGTCGGGCCTTTTGAGAGTGACAATACGTGGATTCTGGTTCCGAAGGGGCACACCTACAAAGTGCAAGTCAATAACGACGATTAAATTGTGCATCAACTACGCTCGCGCGAACTCGCTGTGTTTTCTGCTGTAGAAATTGTAAATTCCCAGCCCGATCAGCAACCATCCGAAGAAGCGCAGCCAGGTGAGAATCGGCAGGCCCGACATCAGGAGGGCGCAAAAGAATACGCTCAGAATGGGAGCAGCGATTCCACCCGGAGCACGGAAGCCGCGATGCCGGTTGGGCTCCCGGTAACGGAGAATAATGACCCCGATTGATACCAGTACAAAGGCGAATAGAGTCCCGATATTCGACAGATCAGACAAGGTCCCGATATCTAAAATTCCTGCCGGAATGCCGACTACAAGTCCTGCGATCCACGTTGCGGTTGAAGGCGTGCGAAATCGCGGATGCACGTGGCAGAACAGTTTGGGCAACAATCCGTCGCGCGACATGGAAAACCACACCCGCGCTTGCCCAAGCTGAAACACCAGCAACGACGAAATCATTCCCATCATCGCGCCAAAAAGCACGCCCAGGCGCACCCAGCGCAGCACTGGAGAGCCAGTGATCTCGCTGAGGTGCTTCATGCTATTGACCACGGGAGCGGCGTCGTCCCTGACCGATTCCCACGGAACTAACCCTGTAAGCGTGATCGCAACCCCAATGTAGAGCACCGTACAGACAACCAGAGTCGCGATGATTCCGATCGGCAAGTCGCGCCGCGGATTACGGGCTTCTTCAGCGGCTGTCGAAACCGAATCGAATCCGATATAGGTGAAGAAAATGATGGAGCCGCCAGTCAGGACTCCCGACCATCCCATTGGCGCAAACGGATGCCACAGATTCGGATTGATGTAGTGCGCGCCAGCGATGATGAATGCCAGAATCGCGGCGATTTTCAGGATCACCATGGTGTTATTGGCTTCCGCCGACTCGCGAATTCCGCGGACCAGCACCATGGTGAGGAGCATGACCACCAGAAACGCGGGAACGTTGAAGCCAAAGTGAAACCCAGGCGTGTAGAGCATTTCGCCCTGCAGGCCGCTCATGCCAGCCGGCAGATAGGCAGGCGACACCCAGCGCAGTCCGGGATGCCAGCCGAACCAGTCAAACATGTTCACCAAGTGCTGCGCGAATCCGACGCTCACCGCCATATTGCTGACGGCATATTCAAGGATCAGGTCCCAGCCGATGATCCATGCAATCAGCTCGCCCATAGTCGCGTAGGTATAGGTGTACGCGCTGCCGGCGATTGGAATCATGGAGGCGAGTTCGGCGTAACAGAGTCCGGTAAACGCGCAGACAATTGCGACCAGGACGAGCGAGAGCGCGAGTGCCGGGCCGGCTCCGGGCCGCCCAGTCGAAGCCGTGTGCCTGATCAGGTAATCTAGCAACGGCGCATTGAGGATGGATGAAGTATCGAACTTCTGTCCCGCGATCGCGGTGCCGATGACGGTGAAAATACCCGAGCCGATGACGGCACCGATCCCCAGTGCGGTGAGCGAAACCGGGCCGAGCGTCTTCTTCAGGCGCCGGTCGGGATGCTCAGAGTCGGATATCAGCTTGTCGATTGACTTGCAACAGAAGAGCTGGTTTTCTGAAGTGCGGATGGTCGGCTCGGGCGACGGGGTTGGTTGCGACAAGCGGTCGATTCTCCTGGAGTGCTCGCTCTGCGAGGGGTTGCCCCACCCCTGTCGCCGTTTTTAGCGACAGGGTGGGCCCGATGTGCTTACCGCTTCGCCTGTCCGCGCGCCAACTTCTTAACTTTTTGCTTTTTCGATCCGCGAGCGTACTCGCGAGGCTTGAGTGGATGTTCCGTCTTGCGCTTCTTGCGTGCAGCGCGTTTAGATTTCTTGCGATCTTCTTTGCTGAGAGTCGATGTATTAGCCATGAGTGCTTTCTGAATTTTGTAATTTGGTAATTGAGTAATTTTGTAATTTAAAATCCCATAATGTCAGCAGAGAGCTGGCACCAAAAGCAGATTTCAAAGTTCCCAATTACCCGATTACACAATTTCCAAATTTCTTCAGGCTTTCTCCAACTGAGCGTACTTCTCCACCAGCTTTTTCAACCCGAAGCGAGGAAATTGTACCGTAATCTTGGCTTCTTCGCCTTCCCCTTCGCGCTGATACACCGTGCCTTCGCCATATTTGGGATGCTTTACCTTCTGGCCGGGACGGAATCCGCGCCTGCCCTTCGGCTCTTCTACCGGCACCTTTGGGACGGAAAACTTCTTTCCGCGTGAAGCGAAGAACTCGGCGATGTTGTCGATGGAGTTGTATTTGGTCGTCGCGCTCGCCTTTGCTTGCGTCGGCTGTTTCGCCTCTGCGGACTGATCTTCATCTTCGTAGGCATAGTGATGGCCATGTGGATCGGACATTCCCGTCCGAGCTGTACGTGTTTGGGTGCCCCACCCTACGCGGTTTTCGTAGGGTTGGGATTTTCTCGGCGCTGCGGACCGATTTCTTCCCGTTCCCAGCTCCTCCATCAACTCCGCAGGAATTTCTTCCAGGAACCGTGAAGGAACACTCGCCTCCGGCAAATCCGTCCCGTATCGTCTTCGATAAATAGCCCGTGTAAGTACCAGTTGATCCATCGCCCGCGTCATTCCTACATAACAAAGCCGCCGCTCTTCTTCGACGTCATCCGGATTCAGAAACGTCCGCGAATGCGGAAACAGGCCTTCTTCGAGTCCGCACAGAAATACCAGCGGAAACTCAAGCCCTTTGGCCGCGTGCAAAGTCATCAGCGTGATCTGCGCCCGCTGGTCGTAGGCATCGGCATCGCTGACCAGCGCGGCGTGATCGAGAAACTGATCGAGCGTCTCGCCTCGGTCTTTCGAATCCATGGCGGCGTTGACTAACTCGCGAATGTTTTCGACACGTGAAAAAGCTTCAGGCGTATCTTCTTCTTCAAGAAGCCTGATGTATCCAGTGCGGTCGATCAGAAACTTCAGAATCTCGGCTATGTTGGCGGGGCCGCCAGGAGTGCGAAAGCCGTCGACCGGTTCGTCCGGCAACTGCTCGTGTGGGGACGGGTCTCCGACCCCGTCCGACAACTGCTCGTGCGGGGACGGGTCTCCAGGCTTGTCCTGAGCGGAGTCGAAGGGCCCGTCCGGCGAGGCTCCTCGCGTCTCTTCGGTTGCTCCTGTATCGCCGAAATCCAACGTCAACGGATTGAACTCCGTATCGTCGTCACCAATCGGTAAATCTTGCGGAGCTTCGCTCCGCTGGACGGGTCTGGAGACCCGTCCCCGCATGGCTTGTGCCGATTCTGACTGTGATGTTTCCTGCGCTGTCTCCTGCAATCGTTCTGCATACGTCCCCGCCATCATCGCTCGCGCATCTTCAATCAAATCGCGAAACGACTTCAGCGCTTGCAACGCTCGGGCCGGCAGTAGTGTGCGCTCGATACACTCGCCGATAGCCTCCCAGAGTGGCAAGCCAGTTTCCAGCGCAATGCGCTCGACCACTTCCATGGTTGTCTTGCCGATCCCGCGCACGGGCGTGTTAATCACGCGCAACAGGGAGACCGAATCCGCAGGATTATGAATGACCTTCAAATACGAAATCAGGTCTTTGATCTCGGCGCGCTCGTAAAACGAAAACCCGCCCACCACGTGATATTTGAGCTGATACCGCCGCATTGCCTCTTCAAACAATCGCGATTGCGAATTGATGCGATAGAGCACCGCGGCCCGCGGGTCTTCGCCACGGTCGGTGGCCTCACGAACGTAGCGCGCGATTGAATCGGCCGCGAACAGCGCTTCATTCTCGCCGTCCGGAGCTTCGTAGTAGCCGATCTTCGTACCGCCCTGGCGTGACGTCCACAGGTTCTTGCCTTTGCGCCGCACGTTGTTCGCAACCACCGCCGATGCTGCCTGCAGAATGTTCTGCGTCGAGCGGTAGTTCTGCTCCAATCGAACAATCTTCGCCTCAGGAAAATCTTTTTCGAATTCGAGAATGTTGCGAATGTCCGCCCCGCGCCAGGAGTAGATCGACTGATCTTCATCTCCGACCGCGCACACATTGTGTCGATCGCCTGCGAGCAAGCGCATCAGCTCATACTGCGGACGGTTCGTGTCCTGGTACTCATCAACCAGCAAATATTGAAAGCGCCGGTTGTAATACTCGCGAACTTGGGCCGCCGATTTCAGCAACCGGAGTGCTTCGAGCAGCAGGTCGTCGAAATCGAGAGCGTTGGCGCGCAGCAACTCTTTTCGATATTCCTCATAGATGTGTGCGACGCGCTCGGTTTTCGGATCAGCCGAGTTGAGATAAACCTCTTGCGGATCGAGCATGTGGTTCTTCGCCCACGAAATATGCGACAGCACCGCGCGGGGCGTCAGTTGCTTGTCGTCGATTCCCAACCGCCTCATGATCGACTTCGTCACCTGCTGCTGGTCGGCTTCGTCGTAGATGACAAAACTTTTCGTGTGCCCGATGGCAGGCTTGCCGGGCACTGCCGATGGAATTCGCAGCGCTTGAATGTCTCGCCTTAGCACCCGCACACAAAACGAATGAAACGTTGAAATCACCGGCTTCGCAATCGAAGCTCCGCCAACCAGCTTCTCAACACGTTCGCCCATTTCAGACGCAGCTTTATTGGTGAACGTGACCGCCAGCACGGATTCGGGCATCACGCCGATGTTTTCGATCAGATGTGCAATGCGATAAGTAATTACGCGGGTCTTCCCGCTACCCGCGCCGGCCAGAATGAGTACTGGCCCGTCGGTGGTTTCGACCGCCTCACGCTGCTGAGGATTGAGTTGGGAGAGAAAAGACAAGAAAGAAAACGGCTCCAGACTGCGATCTTTAGATTTTACAGGACATACAGTGGAGCACGAATCCAGATCGCCGCTGCCGTACTCCGGCTAACTGAAAATGCGAAATGCCGTTGCCGATCATGTGACAACTTACCGCTATTCGCTCCCCGTAGTGCACCGTCCAACGTCACCTCGCTCAGGTTTTGACCTGCGGATAAGATCGTTGAATCCTTGCGTTCAGGAGGGCTTTTATGAAGGCTTTTCCCATCGCGTTCGCCGGCTGTTTGTTACTCGCCACGCTCTGCAGCGGCCAGGAACTATCTTCCGCTCAGGAACCGGATTCTAATCAGAACGTTGTCGCCGCCGCGAAGGCGAGCCGTGCGCAGATCCAGGCCCAGCAGGCAAAACAAGCCGACATTCGGCGGCTACTGGAACTCACTGGCGCCGCTGGCCTGGCCGCGCAATCCATGGATGGTTTGGAAAAGAGCATAAGATCGCTGATGTCTGATTCTCTTCCCCCGGGAGATTACCGCGATCAGCTGGTCGATCTATTTTTTCAAAAGTTCCACTCCAAGCGTGACATGACGCAGCTCCTTGATTTGGTCGTTCCGATCTATGACAAGTACTACACCGACGAGGAGATCAAGAGTCTCATACAGTTTTACGAGACGCCGGTGGCCAGGAAGATGCTCGCCGTACTGCCCAAGGTGATGGAAGAATCTCAGGCGGCAGGCAATAAATGGGGTGAAGACCTTGGGCGCCAGTCTATGACGGAAGTTCTAGCTGAGCATCCAGAGCTGCAGGCCGCCCTGGAAGACGCAAGCAAGAAATCCCCTCAACGTTAAAGTTGCGGTTTCTGCGAAGTGCGGTTGAGGTGGCATTCCTCACAGGGGCAAATCTGCCTCAACCATTGCCAAGAATAGATCCCCAACTCATGGCCGTCATTCCATTTGAATCGGATCGCGTACTTGCCGACGCCTTCGGCTGAAACCGGCTTGGCGACTGCCTTGAACATATGCAATTCACCCGGTTTGGCGCCGATCGGCTGCCCTGGCTCGCGGCTGGATTTCGTGCGCTCTTCATCGCACAGCGCACATGGGCAGGCATCGCGCAGAAACGGGAAGGTGTAGGTGGAAAGATGCCCATCGATCCATTCGATGGCCACACCCTCGCCGGTGGTCAGGTGAACTTTGACCGACTTGGGATCAGGCGACATGCGGACTCAGTATCGCAGAAAAGCGTCGTGGGGCCCTGCGACTCCGGAAAAGCAGGTTCCTCGACTTGGGAATCATTCGCGAGCGAACGATTCCACTTCGCTCGGAATGACAGCGTTAATACTGCCCGATGATGCTGAAGGGCGGAACTCGCGGCTGGCAGAACTCTCCAATTTCCGGTAAAATTTATGTTTTACCGAACAAGTTCTAATCCCATCCGGAGCAGTCATGGCACAAGTTTGCGAGATTTGCGGCAAAGGGCCGCAGTTTGGAAATAACATCAGCCACGCCCACAACGTCACCAAGCGGCGCTGGAACGTCAATCTTCGTCCGGTTCACGCCAGGGTGAAGGGCGCCACCAGGCGCATTCGGGTGTGCACTTCCTGCCTGCGCAGCGGCAAAGTCCAAAAAGCCTAAACATCGGGTCATCGGGCGATCTGGTGATCGGATGATCTTACTTCGGCAGATGATCCGATGGCCCGATCACCCGATAGCTACTGGATTCCCACCAGCTCCACATCAAAGATGAGCGTGGCATTCGGCGGAATGACTCCCGCCGCGCCGCGTGCGCCATAGGCGAGATCTGGTGGAATACGCAACTGTCTTTTGCCGCCGACCCTCATTCCCGGGACACCCTCATCCCAGCCCTTGATGACCTGGCCGACGCCCAGATCGAATGAAAATGGCTTGTTAACTGAACTATCGAACTTCTTGCCATTGGTGAGCCACCCGATATAGTGGACCCGCACCGTCTCACCGCGTAGCGCTTTGGGTCCGGTGCCGACCTTCATGTCCCAGTATTGCAGGCCCGAAGGCGTGGTCGTTGGCGGCCCAGTGACCTTCGTGGGACCGCCCGTGGTCCGTGCCGCAGCGGGTTTTTTCGCCGACTGCGCCTGCGCGGACGTGACGACGCCGATTGCCACAACGCAGATTGTCAAAACACAGATTGTCACGACAATGACAAAAAAGTTTCTTAACATTCAGTTCTCCTGGCGATCAATCACTTGGCCGGCGCGATTGCGATCATGTCGATTTCCACCAGCGCGTTCTTGGGAAGGCGCGACACTTCCACTGTCGACCTCGCCGGTGGCGCTGCACTGAAATATTTGGCGTAGACGGCATTCATCGCGGCAAAGTCGTCCATATTCTTGAGGAACACAGTCGAGCGGATCACATCCTGCATGCTGCATCCGGCTGCCGTTAATATTGCCGAAAGGTTCTGCATCACCCGCTCGGTCTGCGCGGAAATATCTCCATCAACGATTTGCTGTGTTTTTGGATCGAAGGCCACCTGCCCGGCAGTGAAGACCAGGCCATTGGCACGGACACCCTGCGAATACGGGCCGATCGCTTTAGGCGCGTCAGGAGTTGAGATTACTTCACGCATGATCTCATCCGGTTGCAGATTTCAGATCTGCAATGTGCATCTTTTCACACTTTCTGAAGTCTTTGCACATCGTGTACGCCGGGGATCTTCCTCACTCCGTTAATAATTCCTTCAAGGTGCTTTAAATCCACGATCTCTATCACCACGTCGACATGGGCCTGGCCACTCGCCGTCTTAGCTTCAATGTTTCTGATATTAGTCTTGCTGTCGCTTATGACTGCAGTGATCTGCTTGAGCATGCCGAAGCGGTCATCGCAAAAAACCGTCAGCTTGATGGGGAAGGAATCGGGAACGCCTTCCTCCTTGCCCCACTCGACATCAATCTTGCGCTCCGGCTCATACATCAGGTTAAGCACATTCGGACAATTCAGAGAATGCACCGCGACTCCCTTGCCCCGAGTGACATATCCGACGACATCCTCGCCGCGAATCGGATTACAACACCGGGCGCGATAGACCAGCAGATCGCCATGCCCTTTAACGCGGATAGCATTGCTGTGGTCTCCGCCGAAAACGCGACGCATTACGCTGCCAATTCCAGAGTCTTCTTCGGCAGGGGCCTGGCTGGCGTCGGCGGCAGGCGAAAGTTTCCCCAGTACCTGTCGCGCTGAATATTTTCCGTAGCCAATGCCGGCCATCAGGTCATCGGGCTGGCCCAGACCGTATTCGGAAGCGATCCGCTGAAAGTCGCTGTCTTTGATGTCTTTCAGCGAAATACGATATTTGCGCGCTTCCTTTTCAATCAGCTTGCGTCCAATTTCAACAGCCCGCTCACGTTGATGAATATTGAGCCAATGCTTGATTTTGTTCCGTGCTCGCGATGAGCGGACCACCGCCAGCCAATCGCGGCTAGGCTTGTGCCCGGGCTGGGTGATGATCTCGACAATGTCTCCGCTGTGCAGCTTGTGGCGCAGCGGCACCATGCGGCCGTTAACTTTGGCTCCGACGCAGGTGTGGCCGACCTCGGTGTGGATGGTGTAAGCAAAATCAATCGGCGTAGACTCGCGCGGTATAACGACCACTTTGCCCTTGGGAGTGAAGGTGTAGACCTCTTCGGGGTAGAGGTCGATTTTTAAAGTTGAGAGAAACTCGCTGGGATCGGAAACGTCGCGCTGCCACTCCACCACCTGCCGCAGCCACGCCAAGCGCTGCTCGTCTTTCGCAGAGACCGGCCCGTCTTTGTACTTCCAGTGAGCGGCGATGCCTTCTTCCGCCATACGGTGCATCTCTTCAGTGCGAATCTGGATTTCAAAACTTGTGCCTTCGTCAGTGATGACCGATGTGTGCAGCGATTGATACAAATTCGGCCGCGGCATGGCGATGAAGTCTTTAATCCTTCCAGGCACCGGGCGCCACACGTTGTGAACGATCCCGAGAACTGCGTAACAGTCCTGCACCGAGCGTGTAATAACGCGCATAGCGTACAAGTCGTAAACCTGGTCGACGGATATACGCTGCTTAACCAGCTTCTTGTGAATGCTGTAGACGCGCTTGATCCGGCTCTCGACCTTGGCGGTGATGCCCGCTTCTTTAAGCTTGTCGCGAAGGGTGTGCTCGACACTGCTTAGGAACTGCTCGCCCTTCTTCCGGCGCGCATCAACCGCCTCCTGCACCTGCTGATAGCCGACCGGGTCGAGATAACGGAATCCCAAATCTTCCAGCTCGCCTCGAATTTTTCCCATCCCGAGGCGGTGGGCGATTGGGGCATAAATATCGAGCGTCTCCTGCGCGATTTTTTGCTGCCGGTCCGGTAGAAGGTGCTCGAGGGTACGCATATTGTGCAGGCGGTCGGCGAGCTTGATGAGCACCACGCGAATGTCATCCACCATGGCCAGCATCATCTTGCGCAGGTTCTCCGCCTGCTGCTCTTCGCGCGATGAAAAATCAATCTGGCTGATTTTCGTGACGCCTTCGACAATGTGCGCTACCTGCTCGCCGAATTCTTTGCGGATATCGACGATGGTGACCGAAGTGTCCTCGACCGAATCGTGCAGCAGGCCGGCCGCGACAGCGACCCCGTCCATCTTCATCTCTGAAAGGACGAGGGCGACCTCCAACGGATGGATGAGATAGGGCTCACCCGACGCGCGGTGCTGTCCGGCATGGTTCTTCTGTGAATATTCGTATGCCTTACGCACCAGCTCGAGGTCGTCATTGGGGCGGTTCTCGCGCATGTGCCGCAACAGCTCCCGGAATTTGGTCACGGTGAGCACGTTGGTCGCGATTTGGTCGCGCAGCGTTGTCATTGAGTGCACGTGTGGGTCGGACATTCCCTTCGACTTCGCTCAGGGCAGGCATTGTCCAACAAGCCGCCGGCCCATTCTGGATAGTGTAGTGCGGACCCCCGCTCGCAATCAGCGAGTGCACCAACCGAACCGCGTCCGGTGGCCTACTTCCCTTGTTTCTGATTATATCGGCGATTCGGCGAAGCCCGCCGCAACGGCTCTGGAATAGCCCCTCAATTTAAGAACAACAAAGCAACAATCTGCAGCTGCCACTGCTTTCGCCGGTCGCGGCTTCTAATGCCTTCTTTTGTCGTGGGCTTCCGCCGCGTTCACCTGTCGCCACGAACGGGAAGGGCACGAGTTTACTCGTGCCGATATAGCGTAACCTTCGAGCGGCTTGAGCCGCTGAGGTCACGCACGCGTTTCCACCACGTTAGAATCCCACCATGCCCCGTATTCTCATCAGCGGTGCCTCCGGGTTGATCGGCTCTGCGCTAGTTGCGTCGTTCAAATCACGCCTCGATGAAGTTACGCGCCTTGTTCGGCGACTGCCTCAATCATCGAATGAGCTTCAATGGGATTCCATGCGCGAGATTCCGCCGCAACTGGTTTCAGGCTTCGACGCGGTCATTCATCTCTCCGGCGAAAACATCGCGGGACGCTGGACCGAAGCCAAGAAGCGCGGCATTCGCGATAGCCGAATCGTGACCACGCAGAATTTATCGCAAGCGCTGGCTTCGGCCGAAAACAAGCCAGGGGTGTTCATTTGCGCGTCGGCAATCGGCTACTACGGAAATCGCGGTGATGAAGTCCTGACCGAGGATTCCCCTTCGGGCAGAGGTTTCCTAGCTGAAGTGAGCCGCGAATGGGAATCTGCTGCCAATCCAGCCGCAGACGCCGGCATTCGTACAGTAAATTTGCGCACTGGAATCGTCTTGAGCGCGGAGGGTGGTGCGCTGAAGCAAATGCTTTTGCCCTTTCTCTTAGGTCTGGGCGGGAGGGTCGGCAATGGACGCCAGTGGTGGAGCTGGATACATATCGACGATTTCATGGCCGCAGTCCAGCAGATTGTGGACAATCTCTCCCTGAACGGCCCCGTGAACATGACTGCGCCGAATCCGGTGACCAGCGCTGACTTCGCCAAGACTCTGGCGAAAACATTGAAGCGCCCTGCAGTCCTGCCCCTGCCTGCTTCTGCCGCAAAGCTAGTGTTCGGAGAGTTCGGCGACGAAGGCTTACTTGCCAGCGCGAGAGTCGAGCCGAAGAAGCTGCTTGAAAGCGGATTTAAGTTTCGCTATTCGGAGCTTGCTGCCGCGCTCTCGGAACTGCTGAAGAAACACAAATAATCCAGCGCCCGGTCCGCTAAGAACTTCACTTTCCCCGAGCCTTTGCGAATGCTTCCACCCGTTCGCGCACGCTCAGTACATGCTTGGGCAGGGGCAATCGGCTACCCTCTTCGAGAATGGGAATAAGCTTATCGAACTCCGGGCCCGAGCGTGATCCGGTGATCACGATACGGATGGGGTGAAACAACTCCTTCCCCTTGGCTCCGGTTTCTGCCTTAACTTCATTCACAATTTTTTTAAACTGCTCAGCCGTTAGCTTGGCCTCACATGCCGATTCGTCCTCCAAAATCTTGGAAGCAAACCGGGCGAGCACGGCATCGGTCTGTGGCAGCGCAAGCACTTCAGCGTTGTCGGGCGCGGCAAGTGCGGATTTCGCGTCGTAATTGAAAATGAGCGATGCCCGCTCGGGCAGTTGGTCCAACCGATCGACGGACGGGACCAGAAGCCGGGTTACGTGGCCGAACCAGCCTGCCAGATCTGGGGATTCGGACGAGACAACCGTCCCGTTCTTCTGCGTTTCCGGCTCACCGATGAAACTCTTGAAGTATGGAAGCGCCAGCTTCTCGATCCGTTCCGGCGAACTCTCTTTTATGTAATGCCGGTTCAGCCAGTACAACTTCTCCATATCGAAGACCGCGGGAGAGGGCGTAACCCGTTCAAGCGAAAATTCTTTGACCAGCTCCTGTAGCGAAAAAATCTCCCGCGTACCGCCTGGTGGCGCCCATCCCAGCAGCGCCAGATAATTCACCAGCGCTTCCGGCAGGACCCCCATTTCACGAAAATTCGCAATAGAAGTCGCGCCGTGACGTTTCGAAAGCCGCTCGCGATCTGCGCCCAGAATTGTTGAAAGGTGCGCAAACTCGGGTACTGGCCAACCTAACGCTTCATACAATGCAACTTGTTTTGGGGTGTTCGAAAGGTGATCGTCTCCGCGAATGACGTGCGTGATTTTCATCAACGCGTCATCGATCACGACCACATAGTTGTAAACTGGCATTCCTGACGAACGCAGGATGATTGGATCACTCACGACTTCGTTCGAGAACTCGACTTCCCCGTGGACGATATCGTGAAAGCGAATTGGGTGCTCTGGAATGCGTAGACGGATAGCACAAGCTTCGCCTGCCGCGCGGCGCCTTTGTGCTTCCGCCGGATCAATCGCGCGGCACTTGCCCGAGTAAATCGGCTGACGGTGCTCGGCCGAAGCGCGCTCCCGTTCGTGCTGCAATTCCTGTTCAGTGCAGAAGCACAAGTACGCTTTGTGCGCGGCCAGCAATCTTTCCGCGTGCTCGCGATAAATCGCTAAGCGATCCGATTGCCGATACGGGCCGAACTCACCGCCGACGTCCGGCCCCTCATCCCAATTAATCCCCAGCCACTTGAGATCGGAGATCAGCTGATCTTCAAAGCGCGCCTCGCTGCGGTCCACGTCGGTGTCCTCGATGCGCAAGACCATCGTTCCACCTTTTTGCCTCGCAAACAGCCAATTGAACAGAGCCGTGCGGGCGTTGCCGACGTGAAGATGTCCGGTTGGAGACGGAGCAAAACGCACGCGAACTGTGGAGTTAGCAGCCACCCAAAGATGTTAGCAGAGGGATTGTGACCAGACAGGGCTGTTCAGGGTAGGGTGTGGTGACGCGAGTGGCTGTATGCGCACTGGGCGAGCTATTTACTGAAGACCGGATTGGGTGAGCTTAATAGCGCTATTTGGCGTGCCTGGAGGAAACGGAAATGCCTCGAAATAGATGCTGGAAGCCTGTGGAGTCGCGCTCACGTTATCGACAATGATCGCACTCACACCACCCTCGCCGCCGTCTCCCAATTCGCGGAAATCGAGAACCCCTGATGGGAATCCATTGCTGATATCGAAGCTTTCGATGCATCCGTCCGAACCGGAACAGAATTCATCGATTCCAAGAAACAGGCGATCAGGTGCATTCGAGAGAGAGGGATTGAATATTTCGGTCAAAGCTGTCGGAATGCTACCGCTACTTGCGAGGACGAGTGGGCCTCGAAATGAAGAATTCATAGTTGTCCCGGTAAAGCCAACACTATAAAGGCTGGCTGCGAAGTTCACGGTGCCGGCAAAGTAGAGCGAGCCAGAGGGCGGACTGGTGAAGTATTTGTGGTCGAATGCTCCGGTGAAACCACCTCCGCTGCCGACGGAACCCGCATCAATCTGGCGCAGCAGCGTCCCCGAAGTGTCAAACTGAACCATGGTCAGGTCGAAGGTCGGATAGACAACGACCATCACAAACACCGTCTGATTGGTAGAATCCACGACTGGGTCACCCAGGGTGGACAGGAAGAAAGGAACTGAGTTGAGAATCGCAGCCGAGGCAGCATCAACAACATAGAACGTGTAACCGTTCACATCAGTCACGAATATGCGGCCGCTCACAGAGTCGTAAACCGGAGACTTGATCCCGTCGAAGGATGCATGCAGTTGGAGCGGCCACCCATTTCCAATCACCTCCTGTGGAGTTCCGTTAAACACAGGAGAAATTTTGTGCAGCAGTCCACCGTCATCACCGACGTATGCAGTGTCGTGAGCATAATCAACAAACGGATTAGACTCCGAATCGCTATGGGCGTTATTCAGAATCAGAGTAGTCAGGCAGGAATTTCCCGGACCACAATCACCCGGTATTGCGGCGGAGTTCCAGGCTGTACCCTCGCCAGCTTTCCAGGTGAGAACGTGAAACGCTGTGTAGCCGTCGTTGCTTTCTATAAACGCGACCTTCTTGCCGTCAAGTGAAAGGACGGCGGAGAGACCCGCTTTGCCGCTCTGGACTGGCCGTGTTGTAGGCGAAAAGCACTGAAGGGTTAGCCGCCGGGGAGGCTGCAGTCGGACAGATGCCGGAAGGGCCTGGACCGGTGTATAGGTTGTTGAAAGCGATCAAGGTTACAAAAGCGCTCGTTCCCGGAGTTGTGACGTTGCTGGTTGGGAAAACAACGTAGTCATTGGTGCAGTCCGGGGTGGCATTGATGTTGAAGCTAAATTTCGCAGGGGAAGCCGATGGGCCAACTCCAGAGAAGATCTCCATGCCCCAATCGGTCTTCAATTTCTTTTGCTCGCGGCGGTGTTCGATGACGCGGGCCTTATCGTGCCTTTCTGTTTTCTGCGGCGGTGCAAATCCGTATCGGGCGTGGTCCAGCCAGCTGTGCCAGGCTCGCGGGTCGCGGCGAACAGCTTCCGCAACGTTCTCTGCGGTCAGCCCGGTGAAAACAATGTGTCTGCTCGACCAATCGCGCACCACATGCTGCGGTGAATGCGAATCCTGAGCACGCGCAACGAAAACACAAGAGAAGCAAACCAGAGGCAGCACAACTCGAAGCAGTCCCATCGCGAAACCTCGCACTGACTCACCTGACCGGCGGGCCGTAGAAGACCCCCGACGGTGAAGCGAGTATATTTCACCAAACGCGACTCTGGTCTTAACCGCGCGTATTCCTGACGCTAAACCGAGATTTGCACCAAGCGGTCCCTGTTATTGACGTCAGTAGCCCCTACGCCGCGAATCATGTGAGCGGATGCAATCCCCGTCCTCACGTAAGACTTATCGCAATCGGCACTGGACGGCCCACGCATATCGCCTTCCATGTAAGCCAGCCCTGGGCAACGGGTGCAAGTTCCGACATGCGAACATCCGGAGCAGGTATGCAGGTTTCGGGCGCGTATCGACCGAACCTCGCGCAACTGGGGCGAGTTGTACCAGATCTCGTGAAACGATTGCCGGCGCAGGTTGCCACATGGCAGCGGAAACTGCACGCAGGGATAAACATCCGCATAGGGCGAGATGTAGCATGAGGTATGTCCGGCGCTGCACGGGATGCCGTCCAAGATGTCGTCCCCCACCTCTCCCGGCGGTGCGCAGAACTCCTCCACATTGCCGACCAGGGCCGGATCGTGGAATATCGGTCTCAGGGCGTCTCCTGCCACGCGCATATCAACAATTCCGGTGTCGCCGTCCATCTTCGGGGTAATGGTCGGGTCGAGCATGCAGTGAACACCGAGTTCACGCGCCAGTGCCTGAACTCCCGCATAATCGTGCAGGTTCTGCTTCATGAGTACGTTGGCGATGGTCACTCGCAATCCCTGAGACTTCAGTCGCCGGACCGCAGCCAAAGTCCTCTGCAAGGATCCTCCTACTGCGGTTATGGAATCATGGACCTCAGGCCGGTGCGAATACACGCTGATCTGAATCTGCTCAATGCCCAATTCACGAATCCATGTAGCCTCTCGCTCGCCAATAAGCAGGGCGTTCGTCTTGAGCTTGACGTTGAAGGACAGCGCGCGAGCATGGCTCAAGATCTCGAACCAGTCCTTTCGCAACAGCGGCTCGCCGCCGCTCACAACCAGAAAGAGAACTCCAATATCTGCCAGTTGGTCCAAGACGCCCTTAATTTCTCGGGTGGGCATTTCACCTTTATCGTCGTGATCCAGGTAGCAGTGCTGGCAACGCTCATTACAGCGATAAGTGATGTCGAGATGGGCACTGAGCGGGATACCCAGGCGCAGCGCCTTCGCATTGATGTCGCTCATCAGGCTCATGGGCGTTCCTGAGTTCGCTGGCCGAACGGGGAATCCGCCAGGCGAAGGAGTCCACCGCTTGCTAGCCGGTGAACCAATTCCAAGGCGTCCTGAAGCGCAATGTCACGATCGACTTCATAAGTTCGGCAGATGGTCTGCTCGACAATTTCATCGAGAGGGGTCTTTCCGTCCGCTGCCTCCCAAATCACGGTCGCAGACTCGTTCAGAGTGAAGAGGGTGGAATCTCTGACCGACATCACGATCGTCTCGTCCGCAAGTTTGCGGCAGGCGATGTCGGAGCTGCGGGCGACAAAAACAGAATTCATGTGATCAGGTCCCAAACCGTATTCTCGGGCAAGAACGTTAACTGTTTCGTGGGAACGCGGGCGACAAAATCAACCGCTGTCTCGAAGAGTGCGGCGACTAATTTGGGGTCTTGGGCGAAGAAGAGCACGCTGCGAAGAAGTTGCCTTGCTGCAGCGGCTGGCGAGATAGGTTCAGTGTAATTCCAGGAGCCCTTTGCAAGAAAAAAAGCCGTCGCTATAGCACCTGAGGTGTTTTCTCCGTTTCTAGCTAGTTCACCGGCGAACGGAGTCCCGTATGCACGATAGCCATCGCCATCACGCCGGACGTAAGAGATCTCATCGGTCAGCAGCATCGCATCCGAAGGAGCCAGACGCGAAATCGTCGTCTTTCCTGCTCCCGAAACTCCCGAAAACAGGAATGCTTTGCCGTTGCGAATTACACTCGACGCATGAAGTAGGAAACCGCCTTCCTTCGCCAATATTATCGAATGAATAATGCGTAACACGGTATCAATCGAATATGGGTTGACCGTTTGTCGCACCAGTCCGTTGCCAAGGCAGGGTGCCCAGGTGGCTCGAAAGTCGCCTCGTTCCAGCACCCACTGGTCTTCCCTTCGCGCGACCGACACATCCTCCTGGCTGCTGATTTGCTGCGGAGGAACAGTTTCGATTTCAAATTCGCAGTCAAACTTTTTGGCGTTGACCAGAAATCCCTTGTACCGCTCGTACAGGGTGTTTGCGAGGCCTTCGTGCGTGGTAGAGAACCGGATCGCAATATCGCCAATACCGATGCCAACTTTGTGAGCACTTACCATGACTTCGCGTCCCCAGCCGGTTCATACATCCCGACAGCGCCACGATCCCTGATCATCCACAGAAAAACCTTCCTTCCCAAGTTCGAATATCGCAAGACCAACGACAGGACAGGCCGGGGGGCCAAGGTCCTAATCTGGCTGTCTTTGCGCTCAATCGCGATAACGCGTGCCAAACACTCGGCCTGCGAAATGGGAGAGTCGAGATGGCGGTTCATGTCACCGCGAGTTACGACGGTGGATCTGCCGCTCTTCCAGACGCGGTGCGTGCAAAATGTTCCGCTTTGAAGGAAAACAACAATGTCTGCAGGGCGAACGGCGGTGTCGTTTATGGCCTCGACAACGATCATGTCCCCTGCGCGAAGAGTAGGGAGCATGCTATTCCCTGCGACTCTCAGCCGGGCACGTCCGCTCTTCCGAAGGAGGTCTAAGAACAACCCATTTTTCGCATGTTTAAGCAGGTCAGAATGCATTAGGCAATGGTCACGAGTTCTTGGTATTGAACTGGCACTGGAGTTGAGTTGGCGAGATCTTACCGCAGCTTAAAGCCATTGTCTCGAACACCCGCTCCGAGCGCACTTCAGGTTTGATGTATGGCCGTTTAGGTCGAGGAGGTTCTGCTGGTTTTGGTGAGTCTTCCTGCATGAAGGCAGTTAATCACAAAAAACACCTCGATGGGAACGCTTCTTTTGATTCAACCGATAGCTGTTGTTAACAGGGACTTATCGACAGTTACGTTATCGAAAGATTTGACAACAGTTTTGACATATCAACGTAGATCAGCACACAGTGCTGACTCTTGAATTTCGGTCGCACCTCCGAACGGGAAAGTTCCTTCCCGTCTCGTTCGTTCTAACTAACCCGATCTTCGCGGCCAGATGCTGCGAAGCCGACTCCGCGCCCCGCGCGCCTGTTCCCTCCCTCAACTGCGCTAGCCAGAAAAGATTATGGCTGTTTGCGCGCCGTAATGATGCGAAGCGGCGGGAAAGTATCGAGACATATTGGAAGGCTATGGATCTCCAAACCTAGCTTTGAGAACGCATGGCCATATTCACGTGTATGCCGGAAGTCGGAAATAACTGCGAGTCCTCCAGGTTTCAACACTCGGGCGATCTCGCTGCAAGCCTGAGCTCGCCCGGGTAGGTTATAGATGTTGTGCAAGCACAGGTTGGAAAGGACGACATCGAAGCAATTCAGAAGGTACGCGCGCGCCTAGCAGTACCGCCGCGGCACGCGCTTTGAAATTGCGCACAGGATTTCGTAAGGAATGGTGTGGGCCAGTTCGGCGTGTTCGCGTGCATCCACATTGAGACCGTCGCAGGAGCCGAGCAGAATAACTTCATCGGCCACAGAAACGCCCGGAATGCCGGTAACGTCGGCCAGAGTTAAATCCATAGAGATTCGTCCCACAATCGGCGCGTAGTGTTCGCGAATAATTACCCGGCCGCCGTCAGACAGCCCGCGATTCAAACCATCGGCATATCCGACGGGCAGAACTGCAATTCGTGCCGGCGCTTTGGTCACGTAAACGCCGCCGTAGCCGAGTGCCTGGCCGGCGCGCACATCGCGCACAGAAAGAATTCGCGTCTTCCAGGTCAGCACTGGCTTGAGCGGAAGCCGCAGCCCCTTGCCGCTCACCACTCGTCCAGCACGCTCGAACGGGAGATGGTACCCGTACAACGCCAGCCCGGGGCGCACCATGCTGTTCCAGCTTTCGTGATGCGAAATTACCGCCGAAGTATTCGCCGTGTGCACGAACTCGGGATCGAAGCCATATTCGCGCACCAATTTCAGCGCGGCTTCAAAATCCCGTAACTGCGCCTGGACCGACGGAGCGTCGAGCACCTCGGAAGACGCAAGATGAGTGGCAACACCTTCAAGCTTGAGATGGCGGGACGACTTGAGCGCCTCTAACACCTGCGGCAATTCCTCTATCGCCGCGCCGAGCCGACCCATGCCAGTGTCAATCTTGAGGTGCAGTGCATGCTGGCCGACACCAACTCGAGCGGCCGCCTTCTCTAGTAAGTCAATCTGACCGACCTCCCAGATTGTAGGCGTCAGTCCCAGGCGGACAATCTCTTCTTCTTCGCCGCGCCAGAAGCCGGTCATTAGTAAGATTCGAGTGTCAATTCCTGCTTCACGCAGCGGAATGGCTTCATCGAGAGAAGTAACGCCGAGCCAGGTCGCGCCTTCCTGCTCGAGCGCTCGCGAACACTCAACCGCGCCATGTCCGTAAGCGAAAGCTTTAACCACCGCGCAGATGGTCACATGCTGGCCGATATAGTCCTGAAGCGTGCGGTAATTGTGGCGCAGGTTGGGCAACGAAACTTCCGCCCAGGTCGGCCGGGTCGCAGTGCGCTTCGCAATTTCAATAGTTGCCACTGTCGCGATTATAGTTCGCTGGCCAGCCATGGACAGGTTACTGGGGTGCCACTCCGGGCATGTGCTTCGCTGGTCCCACTCAAGACTAAGTTTGGCCAAAGCCGAGACCGCCAGCTCCACAGGCTTCGTCCTAGCGATTGAGGACGAAGTTGACCGTGACTTGTGTTTCCACTTCCACCGGTTCTCCATTCAGATAATAGGGCCGGTATTTCCATTGCCGCACCGCATCATAGGCTGCGTGCGTAAGCATCGGATGACCGCTGACGACTTCGGCCCGCTCAATCGTTCCTGATCGACTGATGAATGCTCTGATTACTACCGTTCCCTGCACCCCAACCTGTCGCGCGATGCTCGGGTACACGGGCTCAACCCGATGGATTAAATTTCCTTCCATCATCGCGGAGACACGAGGCGGACGGACGCCTGCGATGGGTTGAGGCACCGGACGACTGAGAACGCTCTCAATTGTGTGGTCGACGCCGGGTCCCGGCCCTATCCAGTCGCCCACCGGCGGCGCCTGCGTGACTTCGTTGTCGTTGGTGCTCTGGGTCTGATGGAAGACGAACGTCGAAGTATTCACGACGATTGGGTTCGGGTGAAAAATTCCACCGGGTCGACCGGGACTGCGGCTCGCATCGGGAATGACCTCTCCGAGTCGTGTGGGTACAAATATTCTCCTTGGCATGAGAGCTTCAGGAAGACTTTTTGGATTTAGTAGCGGGACAACCAGGCCGACGGCGACGAGCGCAGCTTGTAATGTAAATGAAACCATTGCTGTCCAGCGGCGCTCCGTGTGCTCACGAATAGATTCGAGTCCTGCAAACATGGTGTCTTCTCCTCAATCGTGCATGCGGATAAAGACACCGCAGCGGTGCTGGGAGTACCGTGCCGGCAAAAAAATAAAAGCCGTGATTTAATCACGGCTTTGGGAACTAAGTTCTGAGAACTGGTGTCGCTACTTGGGCGGAGGAGTGGTTGTCGCAGGCTTGCTTGTCGAGGGAGCTGCGGGTTTTAACGTCGAACCCCCGGGCCTCGAAGTTCCTCCTGTGCCCGCGGGCTTCGCACCACCGGCTCGGGGCGGAGGTGGCGCAATACCGGATTGCGCATTGTAGGCGTCAACTACCGGCTTGGTGATGTCCATGGCCGGTCCAGCCCAAAGCACCGCGCCTTGTGGCCAGGGCTGAGAGGTATCCACAATCATTCCCAGCCCGTTTTCATTGGCATACTTCATGATCACCGGCGCCAGTTTCTGCAGAATGCGCTGGCCGATCTCGTTCTGCTGCGTCTGAAAATCTTCGCGAGCATCCTGAGCGGCGCGATCCAGCGCCTTCTGTTTAACTTCCACCTGTCTCTGCAACTCAGGCTTGGTGTCATCAGTCGCGGTATTAGCCTTCTTCTTCAAGGCATCGAGCTCGTCGTTCTGGGTTTTGAGTTCGTTGCTCTTGGGCTCGAACTTCTTGCTTAACGTATCCATGTCGCGCTGGCCTTCGTTGCTGGCGAAAATCGCCTGCTCAACGTTGATAGCGGCAATTCCTTTTGCGTTTGGATTCGTCGTAACCGCCGGGGGGTCACTGGCAGCGCCCGGTGCAGACGGGAGAGCGGCAGAAGAGCCAGTGCTGGTTTGGGCCGAAGCTGCTGACGCGATCAGCATAGCCGCGGCCATCAGGGAAAACACAAACTTGGGTTTCATGAGATTAGCTAAACTCCTTGGAGAACTGCTCCTGATTTTTCAGATGCGAATTTTTCAGAACCGGAACACCTGGTCACACCGCTACTCCTCGCCGGCTGAGGCGAGCCGATTCAGGCTGATCCGTTCAAACTGGGAGCGCCGTGTACGCACAAGCACGATCGGCAACCCTAAGGGTGTGATGCTGGCTATTATAGAAACACACTCTTCTCAGCGTCAATCGGGCTAGAACGTCGTTCCCACGGTAAACCTGAAAGTTTTGCGCGGTTCGTGCAGCAGGTACTGCGGCGAGAAGGAGTTCTTATAAAGCTGATAGCTGAATTCCCCCGCATCGCAGTTCACTCCTGGGCACCCGGGGAACATACCGCGCGTGACCGGGACCGGCGCCTGCGAAAGCTGGTTCAGCCGCACTGGGTTGTAAGCCCAGTAGATTCGGAAAGGCGCGTTCACAACCGGCAGGAAAACCTGCAGTTCAATTCCCGTAGAAGCCCGCGGCTGCCAGCTGGCATTGCCCTGAATTGCCAAATCCTGGCTGAATTGGAAATTCTGCTGGAAGCGAGTATCGCACTCGTGGGTGATTGGGTCTTGAACCGGGCAGCCATAGGGCAATTGATTGATTGCCGCTAACTGGCCGTTGTTGATGCGCAATTGCGAGCGGCGAACAATCGGATCAAAACCAAAATCTACGAATGGTGCTATGCCGACCGGACCGGCAATGGTAATGCGGTATTCCAGGTTGGCTACCAACTCCAAATCGCCTCCCGGGAATGTGATCTGGTCGACGGGAATGCGGACCGTGTAGGGGCCGGCTAAAGGATTCGCCGGATCTTTCGGAACGACGGTGCCGTCACGGTTGCGAAGTGGCACACTCGTGGCCGTGGGCAGAAACGCGATCGGCGACACTGAGCGGATATCGAAGCCGCGGAGATCGTTCTCTCCTCCTGCATAGAAGCGTTGAAATGGTGGCGCTACAAGGCCGCCGTAACCCGACAAGAAGGAACCGAGGAAGTGGAAGCCCACCGCATTGCGCCGATTCTGTACCGGAATGTAATGTTTGTACTCGAAGATCGGGCGCACGGTGCGGACGGTACCGCCCAGGCCGGAAATCTCTCCACCAGTAAAGATCGAGCTCCCCGAGTGCGGGTACAAAGACGCGTCCAGGGAATTCTTTGTGTAGCTGAACAGAAGTTTGCTGGTCACAATTCCGTTCAGAGAGTTGGGGCCGCTGATGCCGCTGAAAGCCAGGAAGTTGAACAGGTTCTTCGACGCTGTGGTTAGTGCCACCAGCGAGGAAACGTCGTAGGAGTAGGTGAGACCAAGGCGCTTGAATGAGTGATGCAAGGGATACGAAGTCGTCAGCGAAAATCCCTTGCTCGATTGCGTGTAGTTCTGCAGGCTCTGCAACTGGGCCTGCGAAAGGTTGAGGACCGTTCCGGAGACCAATGCGCTTTGTCGCGCCTGGTCGAAGCTGATCTTGTTGCCGTACACGGTAAACCCGGCGGTCAACGGACGATCGAACAGATAGGGCTCCGTGAAGCCAAACATGATGCTGCGTTCAAGGCTGCCGATATTGGCTTGTACACTGAGGGTCTCGCCCAAGCCGAGAAAGTTGTTGGTGGTGTAGCTCAGCCCAATAAACGAGCCGGCCAGACCGCTCACGCCGCCGGAAAGGCCGATCTGGTTCTTGCCTTTCTCTTTCAGCTTCAGAGTCAGGTCCACAGTGCCGCCTTTTTCGTCGAGGTGGCGATCCGTGACCGCCGGATCATCGGGCTTAATCTGGTCAAAGTACCCCAGCTGATTCAGCCGCTGAATACTGAGCTTCCAAAGCTGTTCGTTATACAGCTGGCCTTCTTCCAGAATGAGCTCGCGGCGGATGACCTTGTCGCGCGTGGTGGTGTTCCCTTGAAACTCAATGCGGCGAACCGAGAACTGCTTGCCTTCGTCAATTTCAACTTCCCACGAGACCATTTTCTTTTGCTCGTCAAAGCTGGGCGTAGGAATAGGCGCGTAGTTAATGAAGCCCTGAGTTCCATAGGCTGTTTTCAGATTCTCCAGGCCCTTCGCGAACTTCTTGCGATCGAATACATCGCCATCTTTGATCGCGAAAAGCCCACGCAAGGCTTTGCTGTTCGGGATGCTCTTGTTTCCCTTGAAGGTAATGGCGCCCAGCCGGTATTGATCGCCTTCGTCAATCGGAATGGTGATGTCCATGGCTTTGCCGGGACCGTGCTGGACCAGAGGAATATGGAAGCCAGTGTGCCCGGTGTCACGGATTTTCGTGATCGGTTCGCCAATGTTGGCTTTGAAGTATCCGCGGTTCTGTTCCGCCTCGCGCACCAGTTCTATGTCGTCATCAAGTTTGGTCGCGTCGTAAGTTTTGGCAAACAGGTTTTCCAGGAAAATCGAGTGGGGAACTCCTATCGGCTTCATGAAGTGCATGGCGCTGCGCAGTTCGCGGCTCGTCACATGACGGTTTCCCTGGAACCTGATCTTACCCACTTTGACCTTTGGGCCTTCACGCACCACAAAGGTGATTCCAACGGACGAAGGCGGAATCGGGCGGACCTCAGTTCTTATGGTCGAAAACTGGTGACCATGCTCCGCTTCGAGCTGCCTGACAGTCACTTCCGCATGCTTGACTTTGGTGGGGTCGTATTGGGATTCGACCGAGAGCGCCACTTTATCCTGTTTGAAGCGGTCAAGGATGTCGCTCTTGGAAATCGCATTGATTCCCACATAGTTGATTTCTTTAACGCGAGGCTTTTCCTTCACGTAAATATGCAGGATCCAGCCTTTGGGTGTGGCTTCACGCTCGAAGCGGATGTCTTCGAAGAATCCCGTGTTCCACAGGGAATTAAAATCGCGCTCAATCGCGGCGGCATCGTAAACGTCGCCGACGCGGGTGAAAACGTGGGCGCGAATAACATCGCTGGGGACGCTGCGGTTCCCGTGGGGCACGATTTCAACGATGATATCCGGCTGTTGCTGACCCATCAGCGAACACGCCACCAGCAGTAAAACCGCCCCTCCAATTTTGTGCACACGCCGAGGTAAGTATCTGCTAAATGATAGACATGCGCCTGCGGTAAGGGGCTCCGTAGGAGGCGTCGAGATATTACGCCCACAAGTTACAGGCATATCCTGATGAACGCGATGAATCGCCAACTTACCTCAGCAGACTGGAAGTATGGAAAACCGCAATTATACGGTAGAGCTGTGGAGAGCGTCCAAAATGGACCAGTTCATCCGCACAAACCGAGTACGTTCTCCCCTTCGCCGCTCACAAGAAAGTGGCGGACGTCAGGGGCAGGTCAGTTTATGGGGGTGTTTGAAAACGCTCCACTTCAACCAAGACGGAATAAAACGTAGCAGAGTTGCCCAAGTCCGTGAGTTTTTCGGATGTGAGCACGTTTATGTTGCGGCCTCCTAGTGTAAGTTTTGCCCAGTTCAGCTTGGCAGCGACTACTCCGGGCGAGACGCTGCCGTTGACCTTGGCCTTCAATTGAATTTCACCGCGCGAGTTGAACACCCTTACCGGGTCGCCATTGCTAATGCCGCGTGCTGCGGCATCGGAAGAACTCATCTCCAGAAGGCCAGGCGACTCCCACGCCTGAATCACCGGCAGATTACTGAATGTGGAGTTCAGGAAATTATCCGCCTTGCGGGCAAGAAGTTCGAGCGGGAAGGTCTTGGCCGTCTCGCCATGACGTGATTCCTGAGGAGGGATGAAAGCGGCCACGGGATCTAGACCTTGGGACTTGAGCGCCTCGTTGTAAAGCAATGCCTTACCGCTGGCTGTGCGGAAGTTTCCCTGCGCGAACGGGAGGAACGGAACAGGGCTGCTCGAATCATGTTGCCCCACCCTTCCGCCTTCTTTGCCGACGGTGGCCGAACTCCCATTTGAGTTGAAATTTAATCGAATGTGCCCCTCCTGTTCCAACCTTTTCCGCGTGATTCCCTCGAGCCACGGATTCGGCGCATCGAGCGCCTCCTCGATCATGCCGTCAACCGAGTCGCGGAAGCATTCGTCATCGAAGCCCATGTTCTGTGCCAGGGCGCGAAAGAGATCAACATTCGACCGGCATTCCCCCAGTGGCTCAATGGCCTGATTCGAAATTTGCAGATAATAGTGGCCGTAAGCCGACTGCAACTCTTTGTGCTCGAAAAATGTCGTCGCAGGAAGCACGATGTCGGCGTAGTCGGTCGTGTCCGTAAAAAACTGCTCATGCACAACCGTAAACAGGTCACGACGAAGCAGGCCGCGAATCACTTCATTGTGATTGGGACAAACTGCCGCTGGATTGGAGTTGTAAACGAACAGCGCCTTGACGGGAGGATCATTGACTTCGTTCAGCGCCTTGCCAAGTTCCACCATATTGATGGTTCGCGCCGGCCTGCCCAGAGATTTCTGCATCAGGTCAGTCCGTTCGAGGGCGCCATTGTTCAATCCAAATGCCGCGCTGGTCGAGAGCTGGAATCCGCCGCCAACTTCCTTCCACGATCCGGTGATGCAGGGCAGCATGGCGATCGCACGCGATGCCGTGCCACCGTTTTCTGACCGCTGCACGCCATAGTTCATGCGTATTACTGCAGGCCGGCAGGTTGCATACTCGCGCGCCAGTTTGTAGATATCTGCCGCCGGCATTCCTGTCCACTGGCCAACTTTTTCCGGCGGATACTCCCGGACCTTTGCCCGAAGCTGATCGAATCCTTCGGTATGCTTCGCGATGTAGTCTGCGTCATGAAGATTTTCGCTGATGATGACATGCATCATGCTCAGCGCAAGCGCGACATCGGTCCCGGGATTGATGGGAATGTGCCAGTCGCCGCAGGCAGCGGTGCGCGTGCGGTAAGGGTCAATGACCACCAGCTTGGCGCCGTTCCTCCGCGCCTCCTCAATAAAGGGCCAGAGATGAACGTTATTGCCGTGAATATTCGCCGCCCAGGCAATGATGTATTTCGACTGGCGGAACTGCTCGGGCTCGGTGCCCATGTTGGCACCGTAAACCGACTTGACGCCGGCGGCGCCTGCCTCAGAGCAGATATTCCGTGCCAGCTGAGAGGCTCCTAGGCGATGGAAAAAACGGCGGTCCATCGATCCGTACCCGAGCTTACCCAGCGTGCCTCCGTAAGAATAGGGCAGAACGGCCTCACTGCCGAAGTCCTCAGCCACGCTGCGCAGCCGAGTTGTGATTTCGTCCAGGGCTTCATCCCACGATATGCGCTGAAACGCCGTGACGTTCTGTGTGGCAGGGCCGGCGCCGCCCTTCGGAGCGATCCTTCTCATCGGGTAGAGCACTCGCTCGGGCGAATAAACGCGATCGAGATACTTGGCGACCTTCGCGCAAAGAAAGCCGCGGGTCATGGGATGTTCGGGATCGCCCTGAATCCTGGTTGCTTTGCCGCTTTCCACAGTGATGAGCACACCGCATGCGTCTGGGCAGTCATGCGGACAGGCGGCATGAACCACTTTTTTCACGATGCGTTGATTATAAGACGGCGCGGTTGCTACTTCAGGCCAATGTAGATATCAATTTGGCCGTTCTGGGGGATCTTGCGCGCTGATCGTAGAGTTTTTTCGAACCATAACTGCTCAGGGTTTTGCCAACGACCAACGACGCACGACCAACGACACTTCATTTTATTTCCATCACTTCTTTTTCTTTTGCTTTACACATGTCTTCCATCTTCTTGATCTCGTCGTCGGTGAGCTTCTGAATTTCGGCGGTCGCCCGCTTCTCTTCGTCTTCGGTGATCTTCTTGTCTTTGAGCGCTTTCTTAGTGGCATCATTGCCGTCACGGCGGATGTTGCGCACCGCGGTGCGATGTTCCTCCAGGACTTTGTGCAGGTGCTTGACCATGTCCTTGCGGCGTTCTTCAGTGAGAGGAGGAATCGGCACGCGGACGATCTTGCCGTCGTTCATGGGGTTGAGGCCCAGTTCGCCTGCACGGATCGCCTTCTCAATGGCCGTAAGCTGCGTGGGATCGTATGGCTGTACGGTAATCAGTTGTGGCTCGGGAGCGTGCACCGTGGCCACCTGGTTAAGCGGCATCTGCGACCCGTAAGCTTCGACGGTCACGCCGTCGAGCATGTGCACAGAGGCGCGGCCGGTGCGCGTGGCGACCAGAGCTTTGCGGAAATCGTCGACCGCCTTGTCCATGCGCGTTTTCAGCTGCACATAGGTGTCTTTGAGTCCTGGGACCGCGGCCATTGTGGGCTGCGCCATTTTCAGCTCCTTAATGAAGATGTAAAACGAATGAAGAGGTAAAACGGTGAATTATACCGTGAGGAGCTGGGCGAGTGAGCATAGCAGCCTTTAGCAATGCAGCAATGGCATGCACCATGTCATTCCGAACCGCTTTAGCGGTGAGGAATCTGATTTACCATGACGCGGGCTCAACGACGAGGGTATAAGGGTCCTTGGTGGCACGAGTAGATTCGGGCCCTTCCCGCTCACTTCACTTAGAGTCGAAAAAAACTGAGAATCTTTCGCGGACCGCACCCGGTAATTCTTCTCGCTTTGATTTCCCCTTAAAGCCCAAATCGTGGCCCGCTCCTTCGACGATCAGCAAATCGGTCTTGGCGGGAATCAACTTGCGTGCGGCTTCAATTTCGTCAATCGAACCGAATGGATCGCGCGTGCCATGGACAAACAGGGTTGGAACCTGGAGCTGGGGCAGGTGCTGAGTTCGCGGCTGATCGGGACGGCTGAGTGCATGCAAAGGATACGAGAGCAGCAGTAGGCCATCGGCGCCCTGCCTGTCACCGTTTGTTGGTTCAGCCAGGAGCATGCTGGCCTGGCGCCCTCCATAGCTTTGCCCGCCGAGAAAGATGCGCCCGCTAACCAGCTTTCTGAATGCTGCGATCGCGTTGTTGAGGCCTGCGCGATCCCGAGCGGCATCGCCTGGCCGTGGTGGCCCGATGCGGCGCAATTGCCGAAACGGCAGGTCGCAGCGCAGAACCGTGAATCCCGCGCCTGCAAAGGCTTCCGCCACAGCGACAAGCAAGCCTGATTGAGCGTTGCCGCCTGCACCATGGGTGAGGACGAGAGCCTCTCCCGATGGGGATTCAGGGCGGTGCAGGAAACCGCGAACCGGAGGGTCGAGTGTGGCGTCAGAAAATTGCGAGACGCTGTTCATGAAGACTTCAGGTTATCTGAAACCAGCTTCACCGTGCATGGCTTGTGCTATAACTCTGCCCAGTGGCTCTTTCCCAGCAAAGCTCGGTCCGGCTGTTTCGTTTCTCCGGAATTGATGTGTTTCTGCATTGGTCGTGGTTTGTCATTGCGGTTTTCGAGATCAATGCCCGCAATGGCCGGTACACATCTTTTGCCTGGAACGTAGCCGAGTATCTGGCGCTGTTTGCGATCGTGCTGTTGCACGAATTCGGCCATGCACTGGCCTGCCGCCAAGTTGGAGGCGTGGCGAATCGAATCGTGCTATGGCCGCTGGGGGGCGTCGCCTATGTGGATCCACCGCCTCGCCCAGGCGCAACACTGTGGAGCATCGTCGCTGGGCCGCTGGTGAACGTCGCGCTGCTACCCATCTTCACCGGTCTTGGATATTTGAGCCGTTCGCTTGGATGGGTTCAGAGCATGCCGAACCTCCACGCGCTGCTGCGTGCGGTCTGGTGGATAGATCTCAGCTTGCTCATATTCAATATGTTGCCCATCTATCCTTTGGATGGCGGCCAGATTCTCCGCGCGTTGCTGTGGTTCCCCCTGGGGCGTGCCCGGAGCCTGATGGTAACGACTGTGCTGGGATTCTTCGGCATCGCCGGTTTCATCGGTTTGGCTGTTTGGCAGAAATCCGAATGGCTGGGAGTGCTGGCGGCTTTTATGCTGCTGAATTGCTGGGGCGGACTGAAGCACGCGCGGGCATTGTCGAAGATTGCCAAATTGCCGCGCCGCGATGGATTTGCGTGCCCCAGGTGCAAGATGGCCCCGCCAATCGGGAATTTCTGGAAGTGCCCGCAGTGCCAGCAGGCGTTCGATACCTTTCAGTCGGGGGCAACTTGCCCAACCTGTGCCGCGCGATTTTCAGTTACGAAGTGCGTGGATTGCGGCGGCTTGCACCCCATGCATGAATGGGCAGTCGCCACGCTGACGCCGGCTGGCTTGTGATCAGCTTGCGCTTTCCGGTCATAGTTCACCACAGCGGTCATGAAGCATTCGACGACCTAAACACTACGTCCCCTTCACCACATGCAACCTCATAAAGTTCGTTGAACCGCTCGACATCTGCGTTCCCGCCACCACCCCCAACACGTCGCCCGGATTCACTCGTCCTGCGCGCAGCAATTCCTGCTCGGCGGTGTTGAGCATTTCTTCTGAGTTAAGCGCATGCTCGCGGATAACGGACTGCACTCCCCACAACAGGTTCATGCGATTGCAAACCGCTGGAATGTGGGTGAATGCATAAATCTGGGTCTTGGGGCGGAATTTCGATAACACGCGCGCAGTGTTGCCGGTTTCAGTGAACACAGCTATCGCAGACATGTGCAGGTCTTCGGCGGCATGCGCAATCGAATCGCAAATGCTCTCCGAGATGGAAAGGCCGCGACGTTCGCGGCGCCGGCGCGGCGGCGTGAATTCCGCCATATTGTTTTCCGCTTCCACGACGATTTTCGCCATCATGCAAACGGCTTCAAGCGGATAACGTCCGCTGGCGGTTTCGGCCGACAACATGACCGCGTCAGTACCATCGAAGACGGCGTTGGCAACGTCGCTGGCCTCCGCGCGCGTGGGCCGCGGGTTCTCGATCATCGACTCGAGCATCTGCGTGGCGATGATCACCGGCTTGCGCCACACCGCGGCGCGGCGGATTACATACTTCTGAATCACAGGAACTTTTTCCGGTGGCATCTCCACGCCCAAGTCGCCGCGCGCAACCATGACTCCATCAGCGGCTTCGAGGATGGCTTCCAGTTGATCGAGCGCCTGTGGCTTCTCGAGTTTGGCAATCACCGGAGTGTCCAGCTTATGGGACGCAATAATCTGTTTGGCTTCACGCACGTCGGCGGCAGAACGCACGAACGAGAGCGCGACCGCATCAACTCCGTGCTGCAGGCCGAATTCGAGGTCGGTGCGGTCTTTTTCTGTCAGCGCAGGAATCGAAAGCGCCGCTCCCGGCAGATTGATGCCCTGATGTTCAGCCAGAGTCCCGCCGTTGATCACCTGGCAGTGAATGTCTTCGCCGTCAACATTTTGTACTTTGAGCTCGATCCGCCCATCTGACAGCAGAATGCGGGAGCCTGAACGGACTTCGTTGGGAAGTCCGGCGAATGTGGTCGAGATCAGCTTCGCGCTGCCTTCGACGTTGCGCGTGGTGATGGTCACTGCCGCTCCGGCTTGCAGAGCGACAGGTTTATGGTTCTTGAGCCTTCCGGTGCGAATCTTCGGGCCTTGCAGGTCCTGCAGGATGCAAATGGTACGAGCTTCGGCTTTTGCCGCACTGCGCAAAGCTTTTATGGCAGCCTCGTGCTCTTGGTGCGAACTGTGAGAGAAATTCAACCGTGCCACATCCATGCCGGCTTGCATCAGTGTGCGCAACGCGGGTTCGGTGTTGCAAGAGGGCCCGATGGTGCAGATAATCTTGGCCCGCCGGCCGCCCGCGGCTTCCGGTGAGTGGGTCGAACGGTGGGTCGGACTATGGGGCGGACTCTGAAATGATTTTTCGTTCATGCGTCCTGAGTAGGTGCAAACATTGTAATGGGAAGTAGGGCTGCTCTCTGGGTGGAACTCGCCGGAGTTATCCGAAAGCACCAAAAATCAATGCTCCGCGAACTGCTCCAAAGCCCGCAACGTTTTTTGAGCCACAATGCGCTCCTGCAGCCGCGCCAGGAATATCTGCCTGATGCCGCCTTTCTTCATGCGATCGGCCAAATAGGCCTGATACAGCGCCTCGCCCGTTTCGTCTGTAGTCACTGTGTTACCGGGGCAGAGCAGTCGAGATCCGAAATGCGCTAGCGCATTTTGTACGGCGACCGCTTCCTGAGAGGAGGGCAGAGTTACGCCTGCGCACACGCAGTGCAGAAACCGAGTCGCCTCCGCAGCAACGTGAACCAGCTGAAACTCGCGAACATAAATTCGGTTTGTCGCTTCCACGTAAACACAGTCCAGTTCCTCGAGCCGCCGAGCGAGCCGGGAGCGAACTTGCTGCAGGCGCTGCCGCATCGGCCCTTGCCCCACGAGTTCAGCAGCCATTCCTGCCGGGGCAAACAGTTCCTCTGAACTTTGCTCAATCGTGACCACTTCCGGAAGCGAATCTGCCAGGTACCTCGGCTGGGTGCCGTTATGTTGAGAGTCGAGACGGAATCCGAGGCAGCGGGCCAGCGAAAAGATCAGGTTGTAAACCGCCGGAGCGAAGTCAGTGGGTTCGTCCGCGGCTGCGTTCCATCTTTCCAGGCAAAGCCGATAATTTTCCTGCTTCTCCAGCGGGCTGGCATTGAATACACAGACCGCGTCGTCAGCCACGCTCACGGCCGCAGCCTGTTCGGCCATGGCGGTCCAGTAGAGCGAGTCAAGGTTCTGCAGCACGGTCAACGTCTGCTCTTGCGGAAGGACTTTGTATAGTGAGGCCGGCAAATGCGCTGGCGCCATGTGCGATTCGCCGAATACAACCAGAATCACAGAGGCCGGATGCTTCTCGCGCATCTCGCGAATCTTTGCCGCCGCGTGACGGTCGCGCGAGCGAATGCTGCGCAAGTCATCGCGTGGCATGCAATCCAAGCCGTAGATAGCTTGTCCGTGTTCACGCGCCGCGGTCAGCAGATCGTAAAAAGGTTTCCAACTGTATCCCCATTCGCGATCAAAGCCGAGCCGCTGGCGAAGTTCGCCTTCACCGATCTCGCGCCGCCACCATGCGTCCAGTAACCGCTGGTCGCGTGAAAGGACCGCTTCCACTCCCAGCACCACTGAAGATCGCCGCGCAATCCGTTCCACAAGACTCGCGGCAAAATGTTGCGAGGCAGGCAGTGCATGATAGTCCCCGACCAGTAGCATGCTGGCTGCGTTTAGGCGTCGATCAAGTTCGTCGGCACTGAGCACGCGGTCGTAGGTGCGAAAGGAATCGCTGAAATCGCGAAGATACTTGCAGCTCCGGGCGGAGTCGCGTGAGCCAATTTCTTGCCGCACCGCCGCCAGCGCATGCATCTGCGCCGAGGACATTCGCGATGCCGCCTTAGTTTTGCGCTTCATGCTCGCCTTGACTCACTGCCTCCCGGTTTCTATGCTCAATGTTCCGCGAGGACGCAGTTGCCCCAACCGCCTCAAAACTTGACTATCGCCACTACGGGTGCCAGCGGCGCAATTTTCCTCCGCCATCTGCTGCTTGCCATCGAGCGCGACTCGCGGGTGCAGACAATCAACTTCATTGCCTCCGACAGCGCCCTTCGCGTCATGGCCGAAGAACTCGAACTGCGCGGGCGTAACAACCTCATCCCGCAGGTACTCGGCCGCAACCGCGTCTCCCGAAAAATCACCCAGCAATCAAATGCTGATATCGGCGCCAACGTCGCCAGCGGTTCCTACCCCGCTGACGCCATGATTGTTATCCCCTGCAGCGTGGGCACGCTTGCCCGTATTGCGAACGGCATGGCTTCGCACCTGATCGAGCGCGCCGCCGACGTTTGCCTGAAGGAAAAACGTCCGCTGGTACTGTGCGTGCGCGAAACCCCACTCAGCAAAATTCACATCCGAAACCTGTACCGCGCTGCCGACGCCGGTGCAACCATCTTTCCGCTTATCCCCGCGTACTACTTCCGCCCGGCCACGCTCGACCAGATGGCACACGAGTTCGCTTGCCGGGTGCTCGCCCACATCGGACTGCCGCAACCCGACGCCTACCGCTGGAAGGGCTAACTGATTAAATCGGCGGGTTCTGGAGGTAAGTTCAGTCTAGAAGCGAGGACAGTCATCCCCTAGATTTCCGCGGGACATGTCCAATAGAGTTGCGTTTCTACGGCAGGTCCATGGATGGGGGAGGCGGCTCAGATAATCAGGTGTCCCGTTTCCGCCTGTTTCGCCCTAGAGACTAGTCTTTGAGTTTCTGTCTGGCCGTGATTCTACCCAGGACAAACTCCTGTACCAATGCACTAAGCATGCGCTCGCCAGTAGTAATGAAGAAATTCTGGAAAACCAGCCCGGATCCGCGATTCGACGGCGGATAGTACAGATTTGAGAGAGCAGAGGAGCTCAGATCGCCACCTATGCTCGAGAAATTGGGTTGCATCTTCCCGCTGTCTCCCCTGCAAATGAATGGGCTGGAGATTGCGTGCAGAGCGCGAGCCTTGTTTGTTCCCGTCCCCCTGTAGTAGTAGCGGGGATCCTGATGCAGCAGCGAAGGCAGGATGGCGCCGCCGATCATGATGTCGGAAAGGCCATCCGCACCGGCTGCGCCGAAACGTTCGCCATACCCCTTCCAACCTTGTGGGTAGTTCGGCGTGTCTCCCGCCTGATTGATGGCGGCAAGTGTCCCCACACCAAGAACCGTGAAAACGTCAGTGGAGGTTTTCATGGCCAGGTGGAACTTCAGTTTGGTCGTAAGCGGCGCCGGGTTTGGATCGTAGACAACATAAAAATTGGGAATGATGCCGAGGACGCGTTGCGTCTCTTCAATCTGGACCTGCTCAGTCGCGACCTCGTCGGGCCTATAAGCGACGTTTACCGTAGTCGCCACTTCGGCGACACGCAGCTTGCAGTCGGTAAGAATCATGTACTGGCCTGGCGCGAGCGCGATGTCGGGCGAAGTCCAGTCTCCAAAATCCTGGGCGGTGATGGTGACGCGATAGGTTCCAGGCTCGAGTTGCTTGAAGTCAAAGAATCCGTTTTCGTCCGACTGGAGTTTAAGGAGGGTCTTGAGGGCCGGAGCCTGGAGCACGACCGTTGCCCCGGAAAGGGCGTCGCCGTTCAAATCGGTTACAGTGCCGGTAATCTGTCCTGCTCCTGGAGTGGGCGGATTGGCGTCCTGTGCCGCTAAGGGCGCTACTATTGCTAGAACTATCAAGAACAGCAGCCAGATTCGTTGGGTTTTCACCGCCGGAGCTCCAATCCACAATCGTGGGAAGTGTGATTCTCGTGTCAATTCCAGTGCTCTGCAAGTTCCGGAAGTTCAATAGGCTGTCCTGGGAATTGAGTTACTTAAGGTTGATTATTGGTCAGCCGAGACCGTTTCGTACTGCGGTCAAAGCAAAACCCGAACAAGCCCTCTCTCTGTATCATGAACAGATCGCACGGCTTGAGGGGAATGTTGTGACCCAGCGGTTTGCCAATTCGGTCATCGAATCGCTTCGCAGCCGCGGGTTTCAGGCCTACCTGGTCGGCGGATGCGTGCGCGATTTGCTGCTCGGGCGTGAGCCTGCCGACTACGACGTTGCCACCGACGCCACCCCAAACGAAGTCATGCGCATCTTCCCGGAAACGTACGCGGTCGGAGCACAGTTCGGAGTTGTGCTGGTGCCGATACCGGGCGCGTATACCCCGGCGAGCTCAGACGGAAGCGCACAGGGCGAATCCACCGATATCAGGTCTGATCTTCCCGGCCACAACCACAAAGCCTGCGTTGAAGTAGCGACATTCCGCTGTGACGTCGGATACTCCGACGGTCGTCATCCCGATGAAGTGCGTTTCAGCCGCGATCCTCGCGAGGACGTGCAGCGCCGCGACTTCACTATCAACGGCTTGCTGCTCGATCCGGTGAAGAACGAAGTCCTGGATTTTGTCGGTGGCCAGCGCGACCTCCAGGCAAAAATCATTCGCGCCATCGGTGATCCGCAGATGCGTTTCCGCGAAGACAAGCTGCGGATGTTGCGTGCCGTCCGCTTTGCTGCACGATTTGAGTACGCCATTGATCGCGCAACATTCAAAGCCATTCAGCAACTTGCGCCAGAAATTCACCAGGTCTCACACGAGCGAGTGCGCGATGAACTCACGCGCATGCTCACCGAAGGTCATGCGCGTCGGGCCTTCGAGTTGCTCGATCAAACTGGGCTTCTACACCAAGTCTTGCCGGAAATCGAGGCCATGAAAGGGGTCGAGCAGCCACCCGAGTTCCATCCTGAGGGAGATGTTTACGTGCACACGCTGTTGCTGCTCGAAAAGCTGCCGCAGCCTTGTCCGTTGACGCTCGCTTGGGGGGCGCTGCTACATGACGTAGGCAAACCTCCGACATTCCGTCGCGCCCCGGACCGTATTCGTTTTGACGATCACGTGGATGTCGGCGTGAAAATGGCCGAAGCCATCTGCCATCGCTTGCATTTTTCCAACGACGACACCAGGCAGATCCTCGCGCTAGTGGACAATCACATGCGCTTTGGTGACGTGGAGCGCATGAAGGCATCGACCTTCAAGAAGTTCATTCGCCTGCCACATTTTGATCAACACCTCGAGTTGCACCGGCTCGATTGCGAATCTAGCCACCGCGGCCTGCGGTTGTACCAGTACACGCGCGAGAAGATGGCGCAGCTTCCGCCTGCCGAAGTACAGCCTGAACCACTCATTGGCGGCGACGACCTCATTGCCTCCGGATACGACCCGGGTCCAACGTTTAAGCAGATATTAGGTCTGGTCGAGGATGCGCAACTGGAAGGCCGGTTGCGGACGAAAGAGGAAGCGATGCGCTTCGTGCGCGAGAACTTCCCGCAGACGGCACGTCCAGTACGCTGTTGAACAGCTCATTGTGCTAACGACAACAGAACGTATCGCTCTATCTCCGGTTTCTCGTGCTCCTCAAAGGCCCGAGCCTTCGCTTATGGATCCCGTAGTAATCCCGCTCCTCCGTCAATCGCACGATTTCAAAATAACGTAGCAGGCCCTCTCGATCAGTTGTCTGTTCGTATTTGCCGTCCTCGTTGACGAGCCAAATGCAGTCCAGACCATCTTGGCGGCCGTAATACCCGACACGGAATTCTTGGCCAATCTGTTTCTGCCATGAGGGTGTTGTACGGTCTGCGCGAACCAGGCGAACTCGTGAACGTGGCGGGATGATCTTGGGTATTCGCTTCATCTCCTTCGTGCTCCACACTCTCCGCATCGAGCACTCACTCGTGGGCGGGAAATCCCTTTCGCCGCTGCTCACTGTAGCGGTGAAGGGCGTGGCTGATGATCGGATAGGCCTCCGCCGCCGGACGAATCTGGTCCACCTCGACGGCTTTGCCCTCAAGTTGCTTGTAGTCTTGAAAGAAGCGGCGCAGCATCAGCAGGCGGTGCTGTGGCATTTCGTCAGCCTCTCGATAACTATTGAACTCGGGATCTTTGGTCGCGACCGCGATGATCTTGTGGTCTTTCTTGCCGGAATCGATCATCGTCATTAATCCAATGGCGCGGGCGTAAATGATGGTCAGCGGCACCACGGCTTCCTGGCACAGCACCAGCACATCCAGCGGATCGTCGTCTTCCGCGAGCGTTTGTGGAATGAATCCATAGTTCGCGGGATAGTACACAGCTGAGTAGAGCACTCGATCGAGCTTGATCAGCCCGCTGACTTTATCCAACTCATATTTCACGCTGGAGCCGAACGGAATCTCGACAATGGTGTTGAATTCCTGCGGCAACCCGCTGCCAGGAGTGACGTCGTGCCAGGGATGAATCATACTGCTCGATTCTAAACGGAATGGATGAATCAATCCCGCGGCGGTAGCATCAAGATGTATTGTCCGTTGCTCAAGGAGAATGCAACCCTATGGCTCGTAAAATCGCTTACTGGGTCACCACGAGTTTGGTGTGCGCGATGTCGCTTTTTGCCGGATACGCGTATCTGTCCGGGAGTCCGCAAGCTGTTCAAGGCTTCGCGCAGGTCGGTTATCCACAACAACTGCGCATTATTCTAGGGATCGTCAAGCCTCTGGGTGCGATCGCCCTCCTGGTTCCCGGTCTGCCCAAACTTAAAGAATGGGCCTACGCGGGATTTACTTTCGCGTGGATCTCGGCATTCATCGCCCACTATCTGGCCAAGCAGCGAGGCGAGGCCTTCGTGCCCCTGGTGCTTCTGGCGCTCTTGATTGTTTCTTATTTGACCCGTCCAGCTAGCCGCAGCCTTCAGCCGGGAAACGCAACGCCGTAATCTGCGCCACAGAGTGGAGGGCTATTGCGTTCCGGGCCGGGAGTCAGCGGCCTTTCGTCGCGCGGCGGCCTCAATGTATGTCTTGAACTTGCTTGGATCGTTTGGCGGCGCGATCTCGAATGTCATCTTCAATGTGTCATCGCCCGTCTTTATATAGGTGAGCCGATAGCGCGGCCCAGGCTGAGCAGCCTCGCTGGTGAACGTCAGCTTGGTGTCTGACAAAGCCACATCGTAGTGGATTACATGGTGCTCATTGTCCCAATAATCCGCGTGCGTTTTGCCGCCCGTATCGGAGTAAATCAGCATTAAGTCGTCGTGACGGTAAGCAGGCTTATCTTTGGTCGCCGGATATTCGGCGTAACTGTGCCGGGTCAGCACCGCGCCTTGGAGCTCTGTCGCAAAACTGAATTCGCCGTTACCCTGGCCGGGATCCCCGCTGCCGGTACCAGACCACGTGCCTAGAAAAGGCTGCCACCCGTTCCAGTCGCTCTTCGGCTGACTTTGCGCGGCAGCCATGCCCGCGGATATCACTAGCAGGACTACGCAAACTCTTATTCTCGTCTTAAGCATGCTGGATTATACCTACGCGACTGTTGCGATCGCGCTTGCTTGACCCTACCATCTGCCGCGAGTAAAGTTTGATTAAGATGTCGTCCGCAAATCGCAATTTCCTTAAGTTCGGCAGCGCGATCGTGGTCATTCTTATTGCCCTCGGTTACCTCGCTTACACCGGCGTGCAGGAGAGCAAAAGCTACTACGTCACTATTAAGGAATTGCACGGCATGGGCGACGGCGCATACTCCAAACGTTTGCGAGTTGCAGGGAACGTTCAGCCCGGCTCAATTCACCGCAGCGGAACCGTTGTGAATTTCATCCTGGTTGAGAACGATCAGTTGCTCAACGTGGTTTACAACGGTACCGAGCCTCCGCCGGATACGTTCAAAGACAATGCACAAGCTCTGGCCGAGGGAAACTTCGGACGCGACAAGGTTTTCTACGCCAAGCAGATTCAGGCCAAGTGCGCGTCCAAGTATGCTCCGCAGCAGAACGGAGCCTCACCTGAGAAGAAGGTGACGCAACTGCAAGACGGCCCCTCGCCCGCGTCCAACTAGAGTTTCAGCGTAACTTCCTGGCCAGGAATCGTAGCCTGACATAATCTGCACTCCAGCGCCCACTTTCATCACACAGCACAGGACGAAGCCGTTCGGTGACGTTATCCAGGAACGCCGAACGCGCGTCTTCCGGCAGGCGCTTCATAAGCGGGATAGCAAAAGTTTCCAGCCAGCCGTGCATTCCAGTCGGCAGCAGAGTCGGGCGGGGAATCAGTTCAATGTACTCGACCTGAAAACCTGATTCTTCCATTCGCTTCTGGTACTCGGCTGCTGTCGGAAAATACCAGGGAGTGAGCTCGGCCGGATTCTCGACTCCAAACTCACCGAGCGCCGCACACAAACCAATAGTAATAGCGGCCACGTTTCCGAATCCTCCCATCTCTCCGGCGAAACGCCCGCCAGCCTTCAGCGCTCGATAAATGCCAGCCACAACTGCGCTGGGATCGCGCTTCATCCAGTGAAGTGCAGCGTTAGAGAAGACTGCGTCGAACTCCGAATCGAATTCCAGGTGATAGGCGTCGAGCAGCCGGGCATCAATACCGCGCTGCTTCGCGGCTGCGACCATGCTGTTCGAAGCGTCAACTCCGATAACCTGTGCTCCCGCGGCTATAAGCTTTTCGGTAAGGACGCCGTCGCCGCAGCCGAGATCGAGAATGCGCTCTCCCGGTTGCGGGTCGAGAAGCTCAAGCACCGGCTGGCCCAGATCGGAGACAAAGCGTGCGTTTTCGGCGTAGCGCGCGGAACTCCATTCTTGAGAAGAAGCCTGCGATCGCTCTGGCATGCCTCCATGCTAATTGGACAGCCGGGCAAGGTCACTTCGGCCAAACCCTCCCGGCGAAACGGCGGATTTGCATTCAGGTGCTATAAAGAATCTTCGCTTTCTGATGGCTGACTCTCACATAAACCAGGCCGTTGTGGTCGAAGGACTCGTCAAGCAATTCGGCCCGTTTGCCGCGTTGCGTGGAGTCAGTGGTGAATTCGCGAGCGGACGCTTATTTGTTGTTCTCGGCGAGAACGGTGCCGGTAAGACAACCCTGCTGAGAATTATTGCCGGTCTCTCCCAGCCCACTCGCGGCGCCGTCTCCGTCCTCGGAAGCCGGAATATTAAAGACGTCCGAGCGCAAGTCGGCTATATGGCGCATCCGTCGCTGCTATACGACGAGATGGGCGGGATGGAGAATCTCCGCTATTTCGCCGGGCTGTACAGAATAAGAGCGAAGGGGCATTCTGAGGATATTGCAGAGCGCAGGTGCCGCGAAGTGATCGCCGCGGTAAAGCTGGACCCCGATCTGGAACGGCCGATCGGGCAGTATTCGCAAGGCATGCGGCAGCGCATGTCGCTGGCACGCGCTTTGCTCAATGATCCCAGGCTGCTGCTGCTCGACGAGCCATTTTCAAACGTAGATTCGCGCTCTGCGAAGCAAATGTCCGATCTGCTCGCCGGCCTGCGCGACCGCGGCAAGACAATTTTCGTTGTGACCCACCAGCCCGCACTGCTCGACACCGGCGCAGATGAATTTATCTGGATGGAGGCGGGAAAGATCGTGAATCGCACCGCTCACTTTCAAACACCGCAATGAGTTTTTTCAACATCACGCGCGCAACTCTGGCGAAAGACATCCGCCTGGAATGGCGCTCCAAAGACGCGATCAACGCCATGCTGTTTTTCTCCTTGCTGGTGGTGGTGATCTTCAGTTTTGCGTTTGATCCGACAGCAGAAGAATCGCGGCGAATTGCTGGAGGCCTGATATGGGTTGCGTTTCTTTTCGCGGCAATCGTCGCTTTGAATCAGACCTGGGCGCGCGAGCTGCGCAACCAGGTGCTGGACGCTTATCGTGTTTCGCCGGCGCCGGCGAATCCGTTGTTCTTAGCCAAGGCGCTCGGAAATTTCATTTTTGTCATCGTGCTCGAGGCGCTGATGACGCCGTTATTCATCATGTTCTATAAGTTGCGCGTACTGGGCGCAGCCTGGCAGCTCGTGCCGATTGCTGCCCTGGGCACCTGGGCGTTGGTGGTGAACGGAACCTTTTTTGCGGCTATATCCATACGCACCCGCGCCCGCGAAATTATGCTGCCGTTGTTACTTTTTCCTCTCTCGATCCCTGCGCTCCTGGCAATGGTGAATTCCACGACCGCGGTCTTGACGGGCGAGGAATCTGCTCGCTTTTGGATCGCTCTGCTGGTGGCGTATGATGTCGTGTTTACGACCGTGGGTCTCTTGCTGTTTGAGACGGTGCTCGAAGCAGAATGAAACGCGGATTTACCATCCTGGCAATCGTCACCGGACTGCTGTTGAGCTTCGCTCTGTACGAAGCCCTGATTGCCGCGCCTACCGAACGCACCATGGGCGACGTGCAGCGTATCTTCTATTACCACGTGCCGTCGGCGTGGACGGCGTTTCTGCTTTTTCTCAGTAACTTTGTTGCGTCAGTTGTCTACCTGATTCGCCGCGATTCGAAATCCGACATCGTCGCGCTGGTTAGTGCCGAAGTCGGTGTTGTGTTCTGCACCGTCGTACTGGTCACCGGACCGATCTGGGCACGGCCGGTGTGGGGCATCTGGTGGACGTGGGACCTGCGGCTTACCTTGACTCTCGTGCTCTGGCTGATTTACGTCAGCTACCTCGTGCTGCGACGATTCTCTACCAGCAGCCAGACCGCGGTACTCGCAGCCGTGCTTGCAGTCTTCGGCGCGCTCGACGTCCCACTGGTTTATTTCTCGATCTGGTTTTTCCGCACACAACATCCATCGCCGGTAATCGGAAACGGCGGATCACTCGATCCGCGTATGGCGCACGTGCTCCTCATAAACTGGGCGGCGTTTCTGTGTTTAGCCTGGCTTATGTCGTGGACACGATTTCGGCTTGAACTGCTGAAGCGCGAAGTCGAGGAAGCTCAATCGCTCCAATCACTGCTGGAGCCTTCGCGATGAATTCTCTCCACTATCTCTACGCGGCGTACATCGCGACTTGGGCGATTCACGGGGGCTATCTGGTGATCCTGGTGCGTAAATATTCGCGGATTCGCCGGGAGATGGAAAAGCTGAGAAAGTAAGCGACCAGCGCTTCGGAAATTTGAGCGCTTCTAACCGGCGAAATTCCAGCCCGGCTCTATTGTCGCAGAGGCTTCAGCCCCTTCCGTCCGAAGAAATTCATACTCTTCGATGGTTGCCGCTACCCCAGTTCTGGTCGCGGTGTTTGATTCAACTCGTATCACCCGCGCCAGGAAGCGAACCTCGAGAGGATCGGCAAGCGTCACTTGCGGCGGGAAATCCATGGTGACTTCGACTCGTGACCCTTCGGTCAGCCAGCGATCAAGAAAGAAGAACAGTCCGCGGGCGCTCACGTTCTCGGTTTCAGTAGCGAACGGAGTGGGAATACCGGAGACCCGCACTGAAGCGGGCAGCTTCATCGCGAAGCGGCGCATAGCTCGCCGGTCGGGAGGGTTGCTGAACACCGATGCTTGTCGCGCTAGCATTCGATTCTGGAGCTCGCCATAACCGTTGGCACCGATCAGATAACGCCGATATCGCCAGCCTTGCCGAACTTTGAGGCCGTTGCAAGCGCAAATACCGGGGGAACAGAGGCGGTTAACGCCTTCCGGAATGCGGGGGAGGGGCTTACGACTCCATTACAGAGCATGCAGATTTCCAGAATTAGCCCAGCCGATCAGGCTCAGGGTCATCAAAATCAGCTACTTACATCGGTCGAATCGGCCCCTCCACTAGAAAGTGCAATCTCTTGCAGATGTCGGGTGAGAATCCGGCATCTCTGGAGGAATTTCGCCGCATCAGACAAAAGGTAACTTCAGATTCCAAAGTCATTTCTCCGGGGTCAAACTTGACAGCCTATCCTTCAGATGTTTAAGTAATTACTTTACTTTCAACCAGTCAGATTGCGGCGTGTGGCCGTCTCCCAGGTGCAGTCCAGGACGCGCTCCATCGCTGTTTCTCTCCTGAATCTCTCCAGGACACGGGAATTTGGAGGCTTGTTTGATGGTCAACTGCGGTGGGGCTAGGGCGGCTTTTGTACGCGCGCGCGCCCCCATAATTTTCTTCACGCTTGTCCTCGGTGGTCTTTTCCTACTCCGGCGAGACCTTTCTCAACCAGGTCGCGCAACCGAGGCTCTCCATCCAACTAGTCTGGAAGCGGTTTTTGGTCGGCTTCCGCTTGGTTTCGAACCCAACCAGGGTCAAAGTGATCCCCGCGTCCGATTTCTGGCGCATGGCGCCGGCTATGGGCTATTTCTGACCCACAATGAGGCAGTTCTGCAGTTGCCAAGCGTTCGCACCGCGGAGGCTGCTGTGGTCGGAATGCAGCTCGCGGGCGCCAATAAGAACGTCAACATCGCAGCTTTGGACCAACTTCCCGGGCGCACTAACTACTTCATCGGGAATGATTCCTCGCGCTGGCAGCACAACGTTCCTCAGTTTTCCCGGGTGCGGTACCGCGACCTTTATCCTGGAATCGATCTTGAGTTTTACGGCAAGCAGGGCCGCCTGGAGTACGACTTTGAGGTATATCCCGGCGTCGACTTCCGCCAGATTGAACTTGATTTCAGCGGCGCTCAGGGCTTAACCATCGGCGCGAATGGCGACCTTGTTCTCGTTCTTCACGGCCGCGAGCTGCGCTTCGAAGCCCCGCGTCTTTACCAGGAAAATTCCTCAGCCCGCCGGCGTATCGAGGGGAAGTTTGTGCTCCGAGGCAGTGATCGGGTGGGCTTCGAAGTTGGTGAGTACGATCGCAGCCGAACTCTCGTGATCGACCCTGTGCTTTCGTTTTCGACTTACCTCGGCGGATCCGGTGGCGAAAGTTGCACCGCTATCGCCACTCCGCCCTTGGGCTTTGTTCCTCATTGCCCTTCTATTGCGGTTGACTCCGCGCAACGTGTTTATGTCGCTGGCGCGACCACCGATACAGCAACCTTTCCCGCTCCCGCTGCCGGAGCAGGTCAGATCCCTCCGCTCGGCGGTGCTTCCGACGTCTTTGTCACCCGGCTTAATAGCTCCGGCACTGCGCTCGATTTCACCAGCTTCATTGGTGGAACAGGTACGGATTACCCGACCGGCGTAGGCGTGGATAGCGGTTTCAACGTGTACGTTGCCGGTACGACCGATTCTTCCGACTTTCCGACCACGTCCGGAGCGCTGCAGCCCACTGCCACCGGCACGCATGTGTTCGCCTCGAAACTCGACCCCACAGGTTCGGTCAATCTTTATTCCACATACCTGGCCGGCAGCGGGACCGATATGGCCAGCGCGCTCGCTGTGGACAGCCAGGGACGCGAGTACGTCTTCGGCACAACCAGTTCCTCCGATTTCCCTGTGACCGCCGGGTCTCTTCAACCGGCGGCCCGTGCGACGAATCAGTTTTTCTTCAGCAAGGTTAATCCCAATGCCAGTGGGTCAAACAGCTTGCAATATTCCACCTTCATTGGCGGCAGCACCCCGAGTGCTGGAACGGTCAGCGGCGGCGCAATCGCGGTCGATTCCGCCTTCAACGTCTACCTGGCGGGCGGAACCAACTTCACCGATATGCCGTTGCTGAACGCATTTCTTGGAACCTTCCCAGCAAAAAACACGGCCGGAACTTCCGTGGTGTGGGCCGCCAAGCTAAATGCGCCGGCGAATAATACGCAGCAATACACGCCATCATTCGAGACTTACTTCGGCGGCAGCGGTGATGATCTGGCCTTTGGCGTAGCCAGTGACGGAACCAATACTTATGTGACCGGGTCAACAACATCAGGCGACATCGCAATTCCGACCGGTATATCCGCCTTTCAAGCGACTCCTGGGGGCGCCAAAGACGCCTTCGTTGCCAAGTTTGGTGTGCCAACAACCACAGGGACAACTCAAGGAACAGTTCCCTTGAGTTATTTCACTTACCTAGGCGGCAGTGCTAACGACGCCGGTCTGGCTATCGTGAGTGACAGCGGTACCTCAAGCGGGAACGTACGAGTGACCGGGTTTACTGATTCCGCCGATTTTCCCGCGAAAAATAATCCGCCGCAGGGAACTTCGGGTGGCGGACGGGATGCGTTCGTCGCTCGCATCTTAACCACCACGACTACTTCCACGACGACTACCACAGCAAATACCAGTTCGTCGACTTTCCTGGGCGGATCTGGAAATGACATCGGAACCACCATCGCCGTAGATTCCGCGCTCAACACTTACGTGGCCGGCGAAACATTCTCTCCCAATTTCCCGACTGCAGCTGCGCCCGGATCGACTCCACTGCAAAGCTCCCCTGGCGGTGTGCCGGACGCCTTCGTCAGCAAATTGGGGCCGAATGTCTCTGGGCTCCTGAGTTTCGTTTGCAACCCGGCGGTCCCGGTCAGCGGACCGGGATGTCTGCAGCCGGCGCCTTCGAATCCCGTCGTGAATCCGACTCCGGTGGGCGTTGGCAACACCGTTACCTTCACTTACTCGATCTATAACCAGGGAGACCCGGTTACCGGTGCGGTATTTACCGACACAGTTCAGGGAACTAATTCCACAGTCTCCTCGGCGACTACCAGCGCCGGTACCTGCACCACCTCGAGTGGCAGTGCGACTGCTGTTTGCAATCTTGGGACAATCAATACATCCAATACAACCACGACCACCAGCGGATCAACAACCACCTCGACCACTGCTTCAGCGGCAACCGTAACCGTGACCGTGGCGTCAGTGGTACCGCCCTCGACCGGCGTGATCCCGCCCAAGCCCCCAGACATAGGCAATATTGGGACATTGACTCTCACCGGCACGTCATTCGTGCCGCAGACCATTTCAGGGCCAGCTGTCGTCAATGATTTCGGAGTTACTGCCACCGCCTTGAATCCGCCTGATGGCACCATCACGGCCGGGGAGACGGCGTCTTATCAGGTTACCGTTACTCCGACTGGAGCGATTCCGGAATCGGTGTCGCTGGCTTGCGGTACTGGTTTGCCACCGCAAGGAGGTTGTCATTTTCCCAACAACTCCCAATTTCCGAACCTGAACAACGGTGCCCGCAGTATCCAACTTGATATCGCCACAACAGTGCGTGTTACCACTCCCGCTAGCCTCTTCCGGCATGGTGGCCCCATTTACGCATTCTGGTTGCCGCTATCAGGATTGGCACTCATCGGCAGCGGACTCTCGCGAAAGCGCAGACTCTTGCTCGCGACCGCGTTCGCCATTCTTTTGGGCACAATAACCTTCCAGAGCGCCTGCGGTTACGGCACCAAAAATACCAGCACTACTACGGGTACTCCTGCCGGTACCTATCCCGTAACTATCAACGCAACCTCAGGCAGCGCCACGCGGAGCACGGTGGTGCAGTTGGTGGTGAAGTAGGGCGCGATCGAGTGTGAGATTTTATTTCGACGGCTTCAGCACTGCCGTGTTTCTCTCGTCGGTGGCGATAATTCGATAGAACTTTTTCAACTCATCGGCTTTGCTGACCGGAACGCTCAACTCTTTAACCTCAAAGGTCCGAGTGTAGTCGAGTACGTTGCCTTTGACTTCGGTCTTCGATTCATAGCTCGCAAATCCAAAATCAGCTTTAACGGGAGCGGGAAGATCGTCCACCGCATATCCAGGCGGTAGTGTGATCTCGAATGTATCGACATCATGCACTGGGCCTGCGAACTCGATGGGAAACTGGCGCGGCTCTTTGGTTTCCATTGTGGACTGTGCTTTGATTCCGAGCACGCGCGGGCGCACCAGCAGCAGGTCTCCTGCGGTTTTTGCATAATTGTCCGCTTCAAATGTGTAGCGGAAGCCAAATGGCAAGTCGGGGAATTGCAAGTTAGTAATGCTGGCCTTTGTAATCCGGAAATTCGAAAGCGAGCCAGCCAGCAATGACTCAATCGATTTGATCCGGTCTTTGTCATTGGTGACCGTACGCAGCCTCCAGCGCTCCGAAGAAGCTCTATCGCCTAGTCTGACCTCTTCGACCTCGCCTTGTAATCTTCCTGCGGGATCCAGCGTAAGTTTTGCGGTGCGCCGAATGCTATTCATCGAAGAAGGCTGCATGGGTAGCGCTAGCAACTCGCCACCACCCGGAGTTACCAGCAGTCCGTAGTTGGCCTGCAGGTCACCGCGGATTTGACCAAAAGGCGTCAGTTCGTCTGTGGGATCAAAAAAGAGCAGCTTGCCTAACCTGGGATGCTGGATGGTGGCCACAAGCGATGCGCTTGCAATTCCTTCCGGCAACTGGATCGCGAGTATCTGATGATTGAAACCCCGGTGCGCCGGCGTTTCTGGCACAATCGATCCTCGCTCGGTGTTGATAGCCACCTGATAGGAGCTAATTCCGGCCTCGTGCAACATCGAAGCCATCAGGGTGGCTTTGTCCTTGCAATCACCATAACGGTGGCCGAAAATGTCGGCGGCCGGATGCGGCTGCCAACCCCCGATTCCCAACTCGATTGCCACATAACGAATATCATCCTGCACAAAGGTCGCCAGGGCTTTCATTTTCTCCAGTGGAGCAGGTGTATTTTGCGTGAGAGCCGCAACCTTTTGTTTTATGTCAGGAGACGCGTCACGCCGCCCACTCTCCAGGTTCCAGTACCACGTACCCATGTCGTGCCAGTTGCTGAATACCTTGTCAGCTGCGCCGCCGCGCGGGAAGAACGATACGATCATCTGTCCTGTCAGTCCCTGCATAGGCGGCATGTTCTCTTCCGGTCGAATCGCTTTCATGTCGGTCGCAGTCCACTGCCACTGATTTCCGGATTGCGTCGCCGTGATTTCCGGATGATTCAAGAACGAAGCCCGGTATTCCCAGCCCGAAGGGAGCTGCAGCGAATAGTGACTCTCCCTCACCGGAATGTCCCTTTGGAAACGCCATTCATCCTGTAATACCAGAGGCTGCTCTTCATCTTCGTATTCGTAGCCGACGATGTTTCCGGGGTCTGCCGCCGGGATTCGCAAAGTTTTCACTCTAAGGTCGGAAATCAGACCGCTACCTTCAATGTTCGGGTACGCTATCTCGAGCGCGTCCTTGTCCTTTACTTCATAGTCTTTGCCCTGCACGGGAATGCACCAGCCGTGCATGTTGTTGATCTTTTCACCAGGCGAGCGGAACGAAGCGAAGACGATTCCATATCCGCGCCCGTCAGGCCGGAGAATTTTGTAGGCGCGGCGCACCGTAGTCTTGATCTTGTCGGCAGAAATGACATTGACGTTCTCCTCTGAGTAAAGGAGGACAGCGTTTGTTTTCTCGTCATGCGGGGGAAGAGGAGCATTTACCACTGCGTGCATCCACTGCGGAGCGTCGCCTGCGATCGCCAGCGGCGCAGCGACAAAGATGACGGCTATCACGACAATCCAAAAGCGTCCCCGGCCCGCGCTAATTGCTCGCGCTTGTACTTCCTGGCTGCAAAACAATTTGTTCCTCATCACTTGTCCTCACCGCCTGGAAAAAATTTCTTAGCGCCGGGTAGTACTTTTGATCCAGCAAAAGAAAGTCAATGCTCAATGTTCGTGCCACGCGGATTGTTCCCTTTTCGCTCTCTGCCTTAGCGGAATAGAGAATGATGTGTCCATCGCGGTTCTGTACGGCGGGCAGGCTGCTGACTTGCCAGCCGGGAGGCAGAGTAACAGCGATTTCATCTTGTACCTGGGATGGAAAGTCTAAGTAAATGGGATGGATCCTGTTGGCGTGCTCAAAAATGTGTTTCTCACCTGCGCTAAAGATACCTAGTGGAAATAATGCTCTTCGTCCCGCGCCAGATGCCCACCCTGGAATTTTCACCTTATATTCGGCGATTAGAGAATCTGAGGAGTGCGTCCAGTCAGGTTTGTTCGTCAGTTCGACCTCACAGGCCACGGGAACGTATCCCTTAGCTTCATCCTCCAGGAACTTTTTGCGGTCAGTATCGTCTTCATTTCGCTCCTCTAGGCGGCGCTGGAGGGCCTCGATCCCCGTAAATGTAACAGTGAGCTTACCCTCAAGATCTCCGTTTTCGGATAACGACAGATCGGCATGACGGACAGTCCGGGAAACTGAACTCTCTGGAACCGTCGTCTTGACCCAAGTTCCACCATCTTTGCTTGGCCGCAAACCAATGACGCCCGTCTCTGGCCAAGGCAACAGGCCAAATGGAGTAAACTGAGTCCCCGGATCCAAGTACAAATCTTTCCCGTTTAGATTGACCAGAACCACTACGTCGTTCAAGCGAGAGCTGTCGGGAATTCGCTGGTCGAAAAAGTACTCGTTGCGCCGTGACACATACACGGGGTAGGCCTGAAAACCAGCTGCTCGCACTAAGGCGAGATATAACCATGCGATGCCGCCCCCGTCGCCGTAGCCTCGCTTCCAAATATCTTCAACGTTATGGATTTCCTTTAGCTTCTGGCGTTTTTCCTCCTGAGCGGTTTTTTCCTTCTCAAACGACAGATTTCGGATCTGCTGCACGCGTGCATAGAGTTTGCGCAGTTTCATTTCAGGCGGGTCGCCGGGCTGAACCGTGTCGGCGACTGCTTGTTCCATTGCCTTCCTCTTGGACACGAAACTTTCTACATTCTGGTCGAGCCGTTTGCCAACATCTTGCCAATACTTGACGGTATCTTTTTGGTAGTCACTGCTGTAGATAAAGTCCACCCTGGATTTCAGTTCGTTCGCGGGAGGCATGTAATCCTCGGTCGAGAAGGCAGGTATGTTTTGCGAATCAAGATGAATTAGCCCTTTATCGTCGGCGGGTGCGCTGGTGCCACTAGGCAAATCGTGCCAGGCAAATCGGATTGCAAAACACTGATTCCGACTTAGCGAAAACTTTGCTTTCTTGGTGAAGAGATCCTCGCTCAAGATCCAATGCGAGTCATACACTAGAAAGCAGCCGAAGGATGGCCATTCATAGACATAGCTGTATTCGAGGATGCTGCCCACCTGTACATCGGGCATGGTGAAGGTTTTCGCAAGAAAACGGACGCCCTTGGCTTTGACAACCGTCTTGTCGAACGGTTTACCATCAAAATTAACGATTCTGCCGTCAGGTTCAACGGTCCGTGCTCTGATGTCCCTGATGCTACTAAAATCTTTGAGGTACTCGAGTTCTACGTTGGCCCGTTCTCGTCCCTCCTCTTTCAAAATCTTGATCCGCACGTAGTTGTATTCGCGCGACTGTGCATCATCTCGATCGACTTGCCGAAAAAGGTAGACCGCTGGGGCGCCCGGGGCCAGCGGTTCGCTGGTCATTTTCAGCTCTTCGGGAGTGACAGGGGGCCAATCGGTTGCGAACAAGTGCGTTGCAAAAAGGAGTGGGAAAACAGAGAGAACTACCACCCAGCGCGGCAGTGTCATTGCAGACTCCAACGAGAACCGTAAATAGCCGGTTTGAGACACACATCCAGCTACTTACGCGGGGAAGTTTGTAGAAGATATTACGGAGTTAGACGATAGTCAATAGCAGGCTTTTTAACTTAGGCTTGTCTCGTAAGCCAGAACCCTAATCCGCCGCCACTTGAGTGCCTGGAGCTTCGGGCTGACGGCGGACCCGGTTAGGTGGCAGGCCGGCGTCGCGTATCTTATACAGCAGCGCGCGATAGCTAATGTTCAATGTCCGTGCTGCCTGCTTGCGGTTCCAATGGTGATTGTGCAGGACTTTCAGGATGATTTTGCGTTCCAGAGCGCGGGTAGCTTGACGCGTAAGTTTCTTCAGTGAAATCGGGCCGTCGAAGTTGATATCTGTGGTGAGCAGGTCGGGGTCGCGCGGTTGCAGGTCGCTGGTGATTACGTCCTCACTGCCCAGTATTACGTACCTCTTGACCAGGTTCTCGAGCTCGCGAACGTTTCCCGGCCAATGATACTTCTGCAGCACTTCCATTAACTCGGGTGAAATCGCCTTGGCGCGGCAGTTGTACTTCCGGTTGTAGTAGTCGAGGAAGTAATTAGCCAGGTTTTCGATGTCGCTACGCCGCTCGCGCAGGGGCGGCATGAACAGATTCACAACATTGATGCGGTAGAAGAGGTCCTGCCGGAATGTGCCATTCTCGATTTCTTCTTCCAGCTTGCGGTTCGTGGCGCACACAATGCGGACTTCCACTTTCTTGTCCGCCTGGGCGCCGATACGGCAGAACTGGCCATCCTGCAGAAGCTGAAGCAGCTTGGATTGCAGGGACATGTCAAGCTCGGAAATCTCGTCGAGAAAAAGAGTGCCGCGGTGGGCCATTTCCACCCGCCCCGGCTTTGTGCCGTAAGCGCCCGTGAATGCACCGCGCTCGTAACCGAAAAGCTCGCTTTCCAGCAGTGTTCCAGGGATCGCCGGGCAGTTCACTTTCACGAACGGCCCCGACTTCCAGGGAGAAAGACAGTGCACCATGCGGGCAATGATGTCTTTGCCGGTCCCGCTTTCGCCGTGGATGAGCACGGGTACATTGGCGCTAGCCACCTTGCCAAGACGGTCGCGCAACGAGTTCATGAGCTCGGAGGTGCCAAAGACTACGGCCTCGGGCGGTATTTCCCCGATCGCTTGAACCAGAGAACTGACAGAATTTGTCACTGTGCTGGACATGGCTGGTTGCGGCTCCCCTCGTCTAAGTGCAAAACAGTGCACTCCGGGAGCCAAACGCGGGCTTCGTCAGGCCAACAGATGCAGCTCCCGGACTCAATACGCAACTACAGCAACAACTTAGGAAGCGGAAAGAAATAAGGGGGGCACGGATCCCCTACAGGCGAGATGCTGGAAATACAATCAGTTAGGTGGGAAAAAACTTTCACAGCGTGGAACCAATTTTCCTTCTCGCTGTCGCTCGCCTCATGGTCGGACTCAGCAGTGGCTGGGAAAACTTTAATCCCAGCAGATGGTAACCATCGGCGTGAGTTACCCTAACGATTTTCGCCCGCAGATTTCGTGAGCTCTTCGGAATTGGAGCAGCGGCCGCTAAAGGCGCGCTGGGGATTTCGAGTGAAACCTGCGCGGCTGGCCGAATCGCACGGTGTACTGCAACTAGCGCGCCACCGGCGGAGATGTTTAGAGCGGTGGCAAATTCAAGGGAGTCTTTGCCGCTTTGATCGCGGCTGCGGACAAAAATCGGGATTGCCAGGGGTAGACGGATCCATTCACGGCGCTCCGCACTCGCCTTGTGCTGATCCAAAGCCCGACGCCCCCTTTCTAGAGGAAACTCTTTCAACCGCACCTTTTGGGCCAAAGTCAACATTGCAAATGACTAACTCCCCAGTTTCACAGCAGGTTACGCTCCGGTGTGCAGTAATGGCTGGGCTTTTGCATGTAAACTATTGTTTTATAAAGTTTTATAAGCTTTATGCCAAAAGCGCTCATGCACCATCGATTGGAAATGATTTACCGATAGTGACCAATCTTTTGCATTTTTCATTGACACCTTCAAGCACCTGCCATAGCATCATTGCAGTCGGCGATCAGTCTCTTGCCAGCCTGAATGCCGTTTTCCCCTCCCCCGAAGAAGCCGCCAATTCGTCACAGCGGAAGGGACTTACGTGTCGTCGATACCAGCCAAGGGAGCTTCTGCCGTAGACCGGGACAGCGGGGAATCGAGGGATGATTCCGCTTCACCTGACTCACGTGAGCTCCAAGAGTACTCCCAGCTTCGCGAGCGCTTCACCCGAACCACCAATGCGTTGGCGTCGGCCGCCCACGACCTCAAGACCCCACTGGCGATTCTGAACGGATACGTCGAGCTGTTACAGAGCGAAAAACTGGGCAGCTTGAACGAGCGCCAACGGGAAGTGCTCCGTGACATGCGCTCAAACGGGCAGCGTCTGCAACGCTACATTCAGGACTTTCTCAGTTTCAGCGTGCTTGAGACCGGGCAGCTGAAAATGAGGTTCGAGCCCGGTAACATCAATGCCTGCCTTTCCGAAGTTTGCCGTCTCTGGTCGCCCAGGTTCCAGGAAAGAGGTCTGGCGCTTTACTTCCTGGCCAACGAAAAAGTGTATGAGTTCCTATTCGACGCACCCAAGGTTGAGCGGGTCATATCGAATCTGCTCGAGAATGCTTCCAAATTCACACCTTCGGGTGGAACCGTCTGGCTCCACGCTGAACCTTACATGTGGGACCGCCGATCAATCAGTAAGCCGCCGGTTGTCCAGGATCGGCGCCGTAAATCTCTGATGCAGCCGAACTCGGTGAAGATCAGCGTTTCTGATACTGGCCCGGGAGTGCCCCCGGAATATCATCTGGAGATTTTTGACGATTTTTTTCGCCTTCCCACCAATGAAAAATCTGAAGGCATGGGTTTAGGACTGGCGATCGCACGTCGCCTGGTGCAAGGCATGGGTGGAAAGATCTGGGTTGAGAGCGAGGCCGGAGCGGGCTGCAAGTTCTCGTTCATCGTTCCAATGAAGCCGCCGACCGCTGACTCTGAGGGAAAAAACGAATGAGCGACAAAGCCAAGATTCTACTTGTGGACGACGAACCGGGAATGCTGCGTTATATCAAGACGCTGCTCGAGGTCGACGATCATCACGTTGAAACTGCCACTACCGGCGAGCAAGCTCTCGAAGCCGTCGAGAAAGGCATGACTCCCGATCTGGTGTTGCTTGATCTGCTGATGCCCGGTATCGATGGCCTGGAAACACTCGAGGGTCTGCGCAAACTGCAGCCTCGCGTGAAGGTCATCATGCTTTCCTGCGTGAATGACACCAAGAAAGTCGTGCAGGCGATGCGCCTGGGCGCTACCGACTACATCACCAAGCCATTTCAAAAAGCGGAACTTGATCACGTAATCGATCAGTGCCTCGGCACCAATCAGCAGAACTATGGAGCTGGCGAAGTCGAAGACCTGGGCGACGAGATATTCTTTGTCGCCGCCAGTCCGAACATGCGCAAGCTTCGCTCGCAGGCCGCGCTGGTCGCCAACGTCGATATTCCTGTCCTGATGCTGGGCGAGAGTGGAACCGGCAAGGAAGTGATGGCCCGGCTCATTCACAAGCTTTCACCGCGTGCGCATCGTACGTTTTTGAAAGTCAATTGCGCTGCCGTACCTGCCGACCTGCTGGAAAGCGAACTGTTCGGCTACGAGGCCGGCGCGTTCACTGGCGCCAACCATGCCAAGCCGGGGAAATTTGAAGTCTGCAACAAGGGCACCATCCTGCTCGACGAAATTGGTGAGATGCCGCCCAGCCTGCAAGCCAAGTTGCTCCACGTTCTGCAGGACCAGCAGTTCTCGCGTCTGGGAAGCCGCTCGGTGATTAAGGTTGACGTGCGCATTCTGGCTGCGACCAACATTAATATTCCCGAGGCCCTGGCCTCTAAGCGTCTGCGCGAAGATTTGTATTACCGCCTTAACGCGTTCACATTGCAGATTCCGCCACTGCGGGAGCGCAAAGAAGAAATCCCAATTCTGCTGAAGCATTTCATGACTCAACTGTCCGAGCAGTATGCTCGGCCGCCGCTGCATGTTTCGCAGGAGTTGTTGGCGGCATGTGCGAATTATCCCTGGCCGGGGAACCTGCGCGAGCTGGGAAACTTCGTTAAACGATTCCTCGTACTCGGAGACGAGAAGCTTGCAATCAACGAATTGCAGCCTCGCACCGACGGTTCCGGTGCGAAGTTTGATGGGTCGCCTCCGCGGAGTTCGAGTTCATCCGAGTCAAACGGCGGTGGTGGCCTGAAATCACTTTCGCGCAACGCCAAGGATGAAGCTGAAGCTGAAGCGATCGCCAAAGCGCTCGAAGAAACGAATTGGAACCGCAAGAAGGCAGCAGAGCTACTGCAGATCAGTTACAAAGCGCTGCTCTACAAGATTCGCCAGTACGGGATCGCGCAACAGAGCAACAATAACGCCCACAAGCTATCGGCCGGGGCCTAGGCGCTTAGTCGCGCTCATTGCGCAGCTCCATCTGCATTCACATCGCAAGGCTGGCGCTGAGTCTCGCTTGGCATCGGCGGCGAGGCACCCGCCTCCACACATTCTCTCTACGACTTCAGTTGCGCCAACTGCTTCCTCACATCCGCCGCGTCGCTGTAGTTAGGATCAATCTTCAGCACGCGCTCGAAGTTCTCCTTGGCTCGCGTCGGCTGCGACGCCTTGGCGTATGCCAGGCCGAGGTGATAGTGATAGGTCGCATTGTCTGGTTCCTTGTGTTGTGCGGCCAGCTTAAGAGCTTCTTCAAACATCGAGATTGCCGACTGATAGACACCCTTCTCGTAAAACGCCCATCCTAATGTATCGGCTACATTGGACGACTCAGGCAAACCGCGGCGCGCGGTCTGCGCAAGCTGAAGGGCTAGATCGGGGTTGCTGTTGGTTTCCAGCAGAAGGTACGCGAGATTGTTCGATATTGTTGGATCATCCCGCCGCAGGTCGAGAGCTTTTTGATAAGCAGCCTTGGCGCTATCCAGATCGTGTTTCTTCTCGTACGCGCTACCCTCCATCATGTAGAACGCGCCTTCTTTCGGGTTGTCACGGATTGCGGTCGCGCAAGTCTTCAGCGCATCATCGATTGCCCCATTAGAGAGCTGCGCTCGTGCCAGCAGCAGATAGGCCTCACCGTTCTTGTTGTTGAGATCAACGGCTTTCTGAAGGGCAGCTTGTGCTCCCGCATAATCCTTTTGGTTCAGCAGGGCTGAGCCAAGAAGGCTGTAGAAGGCGCTGTTATTCGGGGAGGCGGCAATCTGCTCCCGAGCGAGAGCGATCGCTTTATCAGGCTGTTTTTGCGCGATGTACATCTGCATAAGGTTGTGCAGGGCGTCATAAGAATTCGGGTCATGGCTGAGGGCCTGGCGGAACCAGGTTTCGGCTTCGGAGCTTTTCCCCTGCGAGAACCGCAGATTACCCATTTGCAAATATCCAACCGCGGCTTGGGGAGCAAGTTCAATGGCCTTACGGCTGTCCTGTTCCGCGGCCGCGAACTGCTTTCGCTGGGTGAAGGAGAATGCGCGCAATGCGTAACCATCGGGGGACGCCGGTTGCAGGCTTATCAAGCGAGTGGCCTCCTGCTCTAACCCGGACATGTCCTTCTTCTGTAACGCAAATGCAGCCAGAACACGATGCGGCTCAACCATCGCCGGATTGATTTGTATCGCCTGCCGCCATTCGGTCGCGGCGCGGTCCAGTTCACCCGTCTGATTAAGGGCCAGTCCCAGTTGGTAGTGCGCTACTGCTATATCGGGGTTGCTGCTCACCACTGACTGCAAGGTCTGAACTGCGTCGCTCGCCTTGCCCTGCCGCAACTGAATTTCACCGCGGAACGTCAGCCCTTCGCCGTCTTTAGGACTTGTCTTAAGGATCTGATCGTCGAGCTTCTTCGCTTCATCTACTCGATTTCTCAAGAGCAGCAATTGGATGTAATTCTTGTCTACCCGCGGGTCCTTTGGGTGGTCACGGTACAGCGACTCGTACTCGGCAGTCGCCTTGTCGAGATCTCCGATTGCGAAATAAAAATCTCCCAGCATGCGATATCCGGCTGAATTGTTGGGGAACTCCTGCTTCACTTGCTTCAGGAACGATTCCGCTTCGGCTCGCTTTCCTTGCGCCAGATAAAGCTTGGCAAGCGCAGCCCGCGAATCAGTGTCCTTGGGGTCGGCTGCGATCACCTGTTGGACCTGCTGTCCGGCTTCTGCATAGCGCGACCGCGACTGATAAAACGCTGCCAGCGCGAGGTGCGGATTCATAGCCGTTGCTTTTAGTTCGATGGCCTTCTTGTAGTTAGCTTCGGCGGCATCGGGAAGGTTGAATTGGGTTTGCAGCAGAGCAAGTTTAAGGTACGAATCGCCACGGTCCGGAGCCAGCGCTGTAGCCTTCTGGGCTTCAGCAATAGCGTCGGCAAACTTCTGTTGCCGACCCAGCAGGTTCGCCGCTGTCATGTGGGTATCGGCATCGTTCGGCTGCTTTTGCAGCAGCAAGTCGGCGTGTTCTTGTGCCAGCTTCAAACTGGCCGGTTCGCCGCTGGAGATGAGCAGGTTTGCAATGTCCACGTGGGCCTTGTAATTGTCCGCCTGGAGCTCCAAGGTTCGACTCAGCTCGGCATAAGCGCGCTGCCAGTCTTGTAGCTTTAGGTACGTCTCGCCGAGTTGGAAGTGTGCCGCCGCAAATGTAGGGTCTACTTCCGTGGCGTTGCGGTATTCGATCACCGCTTCGCGGAACTTACCCTTGGCCGCGTAGCGCTGTCCGCTCTCGTAGTATTTTTGCTTGCGGACATTCGGGTCGCGCGAGCACCCGGTTAGAAAAACGGCCAAGAATCCCAAAACAAAGAACAGGCGAAAAGATAGGTGCTTCATTACAGGTTCTCCAACTTGCGCTCGAGCGCGCTATTCGACTCTGGTTTATTCGTTTGATAACAGTAGTTCATCAAATCTTTCCTAGAAAGTTACTGGCGTCACCGTGGCCACAGAAACTTGTGGGCCTCAACGCGGCACATAGGTATCGATCCGCGAGACGATGTTGCTGGCGAATGAAACTAAAACCGCTTGTGCCGATTCCAGGTCCCGGTTAGGACCGATTGGCGTGCTAATGCGAATCAGCGATCCATCAGAACGCCGCATACGAATTGAATCAGTTACCAGATACAGCTTGGCGGCGTATTCGCTCGCGACCGCCCGGTCGTGCGCCCAATACCAGTAAAGTACGAGCTGCTGGTCCGCACCCTTTGCGATCAGATAGCGATTGGCGATAAAGGGAGCGTGCCCGGGCAGATTCATTGTGATTCGGTCCGCGCGCACCGGTGCCCAGCCTGCCCCAGGCAGGCAGTTTTTCGGCGAGTGAATCGTATCCCCCGCGCGCTGGCTCGGAAAATAAGCAATGAACAAAGCAATGTCAGGATTAGGCGACGAGTCCCGGTAGTCGCGGAGCAAAAAGTCTCCGGGACCGAGCACGTCGAGCACATCCTGCGACAGAGGAATGTCAATCCCTTTCCAACTATCCAGTGTCCGTGGAAAGGAGGCTAGAGGAATTCGCGGTGCAATAATCTCCGATCCATTGCGCGCCTGTAATAGCAGCGCTGTTCCCGCCAGTACTGCCGTCGCAACGACGAATCGCCAGTACGTTTTCACAGCTGGGCCTCTTTCCGCTTCCCGATGAAAGTCACGCATTGGTGGAACACAAACAACATGAGTAGCGACACTACAAAGATCAGCCAGCCTGAGAAGATGTGAAAAAAACCTTCGGCTTTGTCCGGGTCCCAGTATTGGACGAGCAGTCCTGTTCCTACAATTCGCAGCCCATTAGCCGCCACAGCAATGGGAACAGCTGCAATCGCCAGCAATACGCGGATGCCAACTTTCTTTTCCAGGAGATATCCGTACATGATCGCCAGCGTTAGCAGTGAGAGCAAAGAACGAATTCCACTGCAGGCCTCCGCCACTTCGAGGGGCATCGCCGGCAAAATGATCACGTTGCCTTCGCGGAGAACCGGTACTCCAAGCAGGGGTAGCAATCCAGCGGAGAGCTTCGATGCCAGAATCTGTAAAGGAAACGTAATTTGGTTCAAGATGATTGCGGGAATAGGGACCATTAATATGAGGAAGAGCAGCGGGAATAACAGCGCCCGCAACATCTGCCATCCCATAAAGAAGATGATCAAACCGGCCGTCAATAGCAGGATCGAGGTCCGCGAAAGAAACAGCTCGGCGCCAAAGACCCCGACAACCAGAACGCACATCGACAAGATTACGATTGGAAGTCCCCATAGCGATGGATTTAACGGGATTTCCTGCAGGCGCGTCCGGTTTTGCCAAACCACGAAGAGTGAGAACGCGGGGACAAAGAATCCATGCGAAAAGTTCGGATCAGACCACCACTGAGCGACCAGACGCGCTAAAACTGGAGCGTAAAGCCACGCCACCAACCCGAGCAGGGCGGTCAGACGCCAAATCGCGGGCCTCTTCCACCATGGTTGAGAAACGCGTTCCGGAATTGCAACGGCTTGTGCTAATTCTGCCATTCGGAGGCAAGCGGAGTACCGGGCAAACAGGTCAAAGATTACTTGAGAAGCAATTTAACAGCCGCACAGAAGGCATAATTCCCGAATTTCTGCCCTACATAATGGATGCAAGTCATTGATTATCGCCAACTCGGTGTCGCCCAAGCTACTGCGATGAGTGTTTTTCTTCCCTTAAGGGATAATAAATTTCCACTTTGAGAGGCCGACTTCATCAGGCGGAGCAAAGTTGTCCCACAGTATTTTCAACATCTTAGCCTTTTATCACTGGATCTTGGGCAAAAGTTTCCTTCTAGTGTAACAGCCAGTGGGAAAAAGTTTTCCCCTTTGTCCCTATGTGATGTACTTTGGTACGACGGTTAAGGCCGGAGTTGCGAGTCTCAAGTGCTTGAAAACAGAGCTGCAGGCCTTGTAGCCAGTTACTTGTTCAGGCGTGTGGTTCGTCTGGCATAAGCCGTGCTCCAATGTTACTCGCCACTCCGTGGACCAGGATTCCCCAAAAGGTTCGCGAATCTGCCAATGGAACAAGATTCTTATCAAATGGGCGCAACCGTGTCCCCGGCCTTGGAAGGCGAGATTGCTGTTGTGCCCTTCCTTGAGGCGGCGAGCCCCAGCATGCGCGCGGTCGAGGCGGTAATAAGGGAGCTGGCCCACAGTTCTGTCCCGGTCTTGCTGGTGGGCGAGCACGGCACTGGTAAGAAGGCGCTGGCTTTGAGAATCCATCAGAATTCGGATGGCGGGAGCGGCCCCTTTCAAATAAGAGCCTGCAAAGCGCTTGCCGCGAATGCCCTGAACCTGGATCAGTTGCCTTCAGGAGCGACACTTTATCTAGACGAAATTGCTGACCTGGCTTTGGATTGCCAGAAGAAACTGCTGGAGGCGCTTTCGAAACAGAGTGCCAATGGGTCTGCTCGAAAGGAAGCGCGGGTAGTCTGCGGTACGTCGCGAGATCTAGAAGCCGCGGTGCGCGATGGAAGCTTCCGCGAGGACCTTTATTATCGGCTCAGCGGAGTCTGCCTGCGGATCCCGCCGCTTCGGCAAAGGAAGGAAGACGTTCTTTCGCTAACCGCGTTCTTTATGGAACGATATGCGAAAGTCTTCCATCGCTCCATCCCGGCCTTAAGCGTCGACACTCAGAAGCTTTTCAGCGAGCATTCCTGGCCCGGTAACCTCGACGAATTGGAAACAGCGGCAAGAACGATTGTTGCGGCCGGTGATGAGTCGGTCGCGATGACCGGATTGCGATCCATGCTGGTGCGCCCTGATGGCAAGGCGAATGGCGAGAAGACATCGCTGAAAGACGCGGCGCGGGCAGCGTCCCGCGAAGCAGAGAGAGAATTGATCTTAAAAGTGCTGACGCGTACACGCTGGAACCGGCGCCGGGCCGCGCAAGAGCTGCAGATCAGCTATAAGGCTCTGCTGTACAAACTCAAGCAGATTGGTTACAGCGAATATGGAGCGTCATAGCCAGGGAGACAACATGAAGCGAATGATTGCGATGTTGGCAGGGATTATGATTTGCGGTTCGCTTTCCGGTTGGGCGCAGGATCCCGCCAGCAAGCCACCACAGGCTGCTCCGCAGACTGGGCCCACGTATGTGATTGGGGCGCAGGACATGCTGCTGGTCTCTGTGTGGAAGGAGCCCGATCTCACCAATACCTTGCCCGTGCGCGCCGACGGGATGATTTCCATGCCGCTGTTAAGTGATGTTCAGGCGGCAGGCCTGACCCCTATGCAGCTTGCGGATTCGATTTCGGAAAAGCTGAAGAAATATATCTCTGATCCACATGTCACCGTCGTGGTTACCCAGATGAACAGCAAGCGCATTTACGCAATGGGCGAAGTGCAGCATCCAGGGTCGATGAACCTGATGCCTGACATGACTGTCTTACAGGCCCTGGCCGCGGCCGGTTTTACTCAATTTGCCAATACCAAAGGGATTTATGTGCTGCGGAACGAAAAAGGCGGCCAACGAAAGATACCGGTCAATTACAAGAAATTAGTCAAAGGCGAAGCCATGGACCAGAACCTGATTCTTAAGCCAGGAGACACCATTGTTGTCCCGTAAGACAGTTATGAATCACTTCCGTCGAAAGATTCAGCATCTACTGCCTGTGCTGCTTTTGCTGGTGCTATCGGCGACAGTGTGGGGGCAGCAAGACTCCACGTCCGGTCAAGATCAGACCGGGCAAGAACAGACTGGACAAGATCAGACCGGAGCTCCGCCGGCTGCGACTGGCCCTGCTGACACGAACCTGGAGAACCCGCCCTTATCTGGGCTCGACGCACCGCGATCTGAGCCGGCTTTTGGTGGGAGGAGCTACCTGATTCCCGGATTGCAGTTCAGCGAGGGCATCGACTCGAATGCGAACGGGAGCATTGGCGGCGGTCGTGCGGCTGCGGTGAGCCGGGCACTAGGCTCACTGGATATGCAAAGGCTTTGGAAAAAATATTCGGTAGCTCTTGATTATGTGGCCGGAGGCGTTTTTTATTTTGGCCCGCGGATCGCATCGCAAAGCCGTGCTTACCAGGTGCATACCTTGTCCGCTGATCAACGATACACATGGAGAACGGGGCAATTCGCGATTCGTGACTGTCTCGATTACCTGCCGGAGGGCACTTTCGGAATGGGTTCGTTTGGCGGCGCGGGGAGCATGAGCGACTCTGGTGAAGTCGCCGCCTCGGGAGCAAGTACGGGAATGGGCGGGGCATCAGGATGCTCCAGCGGCTCGTTTGGCGCAGGCCAGATTGGCTCGATCGGCTTTCAACCCCGAATCTCCAACGTTTCGGTTGCAGACGTGACCGAACAGCTCTCGCCAAGGACCTCGGTTACGCTGAGCGGCGGCTTCAGCGTTACCGACTTTTTGAATAAGTCGCTGACCCAGTCACAGGCAGGGTTCAATATCATCAACAGCCAGCAAACCACGGCCCAGGCGGGTTACAACCGGCTGCTGACGCGCAAGGACCAGTTGAGCTTCATATATGCGTTTCAGGAGTTCCATTTTCCCCTTTCGCAAAGCGCGAGCCTCCATTCACATGTCTGGAGCGTGCTTTATTCGCACCGAATTACAGGTCGCCTGAATTTTGTGGCCGGGGGCGGGCCGCAAGTGCTCGAGATTCACAATCCGGCGCAGACCATCTTCTTCTTCGGAATTCCTATTCTTCAAATTCCCGCGTCGACCACGCGCAGAGTTTCAGCAAACGGCACTGTCACGCTGGGATACACGGTATCACCGCGGACAAATGGTGAGCTGACCTACAGGCGTTACTTCACTCCCGGATCTGGCTTCGTTGCCGGAGCATTGACTGATACCGTGCGGCTTTCAGTTTCACATACGCTCGGGCGCCGTTGGACCAGCAATGTGGATGCCGGTTTTTCGCACAACTCCGCGTTGCAGAACAGTCAGAGTGCGGGCATCAACGCCAGGAATTACGAGTTTTGGTACGGCGGCGGTTCTTTGCACCGACGACTGGGTGTACATTTCAGCGCTTTTGTCAGTTATCAATTCGACGACTTTATAGCTACTCAGTGCGTCAGTTCGACTGGACCGCAGTCGGTGTGCGGGCAGTCAAGTCATCGGAGTACGGCAACACTTGGGATCAATTGGCATCCCCGTCCAATTCGTTTGGACTAATTTTTAGCCAGCCCTGCTGGCAGAACTGGAACAACTATGATTGAGAACCGCGAACTCACAATGGATGATTACTTAAGGATGCTTCGCCGGCGTCTGAAGGTGATTTTGATTCCTACCTTGCTGGCGCCCCTGGTGGGTTTCGCTGTTTCCTACGCATTTACGCCAAAGTACACCTCGCAGTCGCTGGTGCTGGTGGAAGGCCAAAAGGTGCCGGAGGGTTACGTCGCTCCGGTAGTAAGTGAAGATCTCAGTAACCGGATCGCGACGCTCGAGCAGCGGGCTTTGAGCGCTGAACGCCTGCGCCCCATCATCGAAAACCTAAAGCTGGCCTCAGGCGATGACATAAATGCCAAGATGGACGATATTCGCCTGAATGTTTTCATGCAGCCGGTCGAAGCCATCACCGTAGCTCCCGTGAGTGGCGGAAATAAGAAAAAAGGAGATCTCCCGGGCTTCAACCTGAATTACAGCGCCAGCAACCCCAATGAGGCCCAGAAGGTTTGCGCGGCGCTGACGGATGTCATTGTCCAGGAGAACCTGAAAGATCGCGCCGCGGCTGCCCAGGACACGACCAACTTCATGGGTCGCCAGGTTGAAGACGACAAACGCAAACTCGACGACATGGACAGCAAGCTTGCCGATTTCAAGAGGCACTTTATCGGCCAGCTTCCCGGCGATGCAGAAAACAATTTGAAAATTCTGATGGGGTATAACTCACAGCTGGAGGCCAGCACCCAGATCCTCAACCGTGCGCAGCAAGACAAGGCTTATGCCGAATCAATGCTGGCTGAACAGTTGGCAGCCTGGAAGTTGTCGTCAGGTAGTACCGATCCCAAGACCGTGCAGAAGCAGTTGAACGATCTGCAGACTCAACTTATCGCCTTGAAAGCGCGCTACACCGATGACTACCCGGAGGTGGTCAAAACCAAAAAAGATATTGCGGCATTGCAGCAAAAAATGAGCGAGATCAATGCTGCCACTGCAAACCCAGGCACCACCCCCGACACGGCGGTGACTGCGGGTGAGCCGCCCGAAATTCAGCAGTTGCGGCTCCAGGTGCACCAGAGCAAGGAAGTGATTGCGCAAGCCACCCGCGCGCAGCAGGGACTGCAGACGCAAATCAAACTTTATCAGGGTCGGGTATCACTCAGTCCTGAAGTCGAAGAGCAGTACAAGCAGCTCACGCGCGACTATGAAACTCTGCAGAAAGTCTACGACGACGATCTCGCCAAAAAGCGTCAGTCGGAGAAGCAGACTTCGATGGAACTTGAGCAGCAAGGCGAGCAGATGCGAGTGTTGCGGCCGGCCGATCTCCCCGATTCGCCGAGTTTCCCCAACCGCTGGATGTTCGCGGGAGGCGGTCTGGCCGGCGGTCTGGCGCTGGGTTTTGGATTGGCGCTCTGGCTGGAGTTGCGAGATACCTCGGTACGGACCGAGGAGGACGTCATTGCTCTTCTCGAGTTGCCGGTCTTATCGCAGCTGCCTTGGGTAGGAACAAAGGTGATTGTGAAGAATGGGACTGGAAAGACGAAAGTTGGCGTTGACGGTTCCGGCGGGGGCGAGAAGGAAAGGGTCGAGGTCTAAGCGCGAATGTACAAGGAATTTTTCGGGCTTCGTGCAAACCCGTTCAATGTCAATCCTGACCCGCGTTATTTGTTCTTAACGCGGCACACGGAGGAGGCGCTGGCCTGCCTGACCTACGGTATCCAGAGCCGCAAGGGCTTCGTATTGCTGACCGGAGAAGTGGGCACGGGCAAGACGACGTTGATTAACAAGCTATTGGAATGGTTGCGGGCGCAGCAAGTACCGACCGCGTTCATCTTCAATTCGCGGATGAATGTGCCGCAATTCCTGGATTACATGATGGCGGATTTTGGCATTCCCTGCGAAACTCGCTCGAAAAGCCAAATTCTGTTGCGGCTCTATCACTGGCTGCTGGAGCGCTATCGCGCCGGGGAAACTGCGGTCCTGATTGTGGATGAGGCGCAAAACCTGGGCGAAGATGTGCTCGAAGAAATCCGCATGATGACCAATCTCGAGACTTTCACGGAAAAGCTACTCCAGATTGTTCTAGTGGGCCAGACCGAGCTGGAACAAAAGCTTAAACAACCGAGCCTGCGCCAGCTTCGCCAAAGACTGACGCTGCGCGCCAAGACCCATCCTTTGACCGCCGAAGAGACCCGGTCGTATGTGCAGCAGCGCCTGCGCATCGCCGGATCAAACGGTCAGGCAATTTTTGAAGGCGAAGCGCTGAACTCTATTCATCGCTACTCCAACGGCATTCCTCGCGTCGTGAATCTCATTTGCGAGCACTGCCTGGTGAGCGCCTTTGTGGACCAGCAAAAGACGGTTACAGGCGCGATTGTGGACGCAGTGGCACGCGATTTTGATCTCGGCGATAACTATGTCGTACCGCCCCCGGCGCCGCCAACTGCTGCCGACAAGTTCGATTTGGTCGATGCATTGAAAACGCTCTCCAATCTGGCCGAGCGATTGAAGGAGTCGGAGCCCGAGTTACCCAAGGAAGGAAAACTATGAGCCGAATTCACGAAGCACTGAAAAAAGCTGAGCAGGAGAGGTCGATGTCGCAGCCCAGCGGAGCTGTGCAGTCAACCTCTTCGGTGTTGGAAACGCCACCCGACACCGCCAACGTGATGGCCAGCACCACCGCCATGGCCGGCACAGGGCCAGCAATCGGCTTGAACACAGAATCGCTGCTTACGCGCAGCCGGGAAACACACTGGGCGCCAGATCCCAAGACCATGCTGTTCTTCGGAACTGACGAGCACGTCTCTGGAATGGAAGAGTTCCGCACTCTGCGCAGCCGACTCTACCAGGCACGGGAGAAAGTTGCGCTTTCGAAATTGTTGGTAACCAGCGCTTTGCCGAAAGAAGGGAAGTCGTTCACCGCGGCGAACCTGGCGCAGGTGATTGTGCGACAGCATGGACGCCGGGCCCTGCTGATCGATGCCGACCTTCGCAATCCGCAACTGCACAACCTGCTGGGCGCGGAGCCTGGTCCCGGACTCTCGGAGTATCTGCGCGCGGAAAACGACGAGTTCTCCATCATCCAGCGCGGTTCTATGGAGAACCTGTTCCTTATTCCTGCTGGCCGCAATAGCTCAAATCCTGCGGAATTGCTCTCCAACGGCCGGATGAAATATTTGCTGAACCGTTTGGAGCCGATGTTCGACTGGATCATCATCGACTCGCCCCCGGCTGTACCTGTTTCTGACGCGGCCATCCTGGCCAAGGAGTGCGATGGCGTTCTCCTGATTGTCCGTTCGAACAGTACCCCGGGAGATGCAGCGCGCAGGGCACGCAATGAGTTTGCCGGTCACAACATCGTGGGCGTCGTACTGAACGGCATTACTCCTGATCTTTCACCATACATGCAGTACTACTACTCAGCTTACGCGCCCAATGCTAATGGGGGCGCCAAGAACTAGGGAGAGACGTGATACGTCTTTTCAATATTTATTACCCTGTCCGCACGCTAGTGCTCCTCGGCGGCGAGACCCTGCTCGTCTGGTCATCTCTATTTATTGCCACGGTGTGGCAGCACCCCGATAATTTCTACGTGCTGCTGAACTACGAGGGCGGCTACCTCAAGATTTTTGGAGCCACATTTGCTGTGCTCATCTTTTCGCACTTGTTTGATTTGTACGAGCCGGCTCTGTGGAATGCGCGCGGCGAGCTTTATTTCCGGCTGTTGTTGGTCCCCGGCATCCTGGCGCTGCTTACTGCCGTCATCGCATATCTCTTTCCGCGGCTGCTAATCGGCAACAACACCGTCGTGATTGGCCTGCTTCTGGTCACCATCGCGCTGTTCGTCTGGCGCATGATGTATGCCCGCCTTTCGCAGATCCCCTATCTGCGCGAGAAGGTGTACGTGTTAGGTGTCGGAGAAAGGGCCCAGCGCCTGGTGAATGCCTTGCGTACCCGCGGCGAACTTGGCGTGGAAGTTGCAGGCTGGAGCGGCACTGTCGAAGGCGAACTTACCCGCGAGTCTCTGGCCGCCCATCTGCTGGAACTCTTCCATGAGCACAAGGTGCATCGCGTTATTGTTGCTATGGCGGACCGTCGCGGCACCTTGCCGGTAATGGAAATCCTCCAACTCCGGCTCGCGGGCGTAAAGATCGAAGAAGCAACTTCGTGGCTGGAAAAAATTTCCGGCCGCATTGAGGTCGACAACCTTTATCCCAGCTGGCTTGTCTTCGCCGAAGGCTTTCGTTTCAGCGCCAGCTTCATGCTGCTCCGCCGAATACTTTCGATTTTGGCCTCGGCGATTTTGTTACTCATTGTTTTGCCGGTCATTCCTCTGGTCATACTAGCGATCAAACTGGACTCACGCGGCCCCGTGCTTTATCGGCAGAGGCGGGTCGGGTTAGGCGGCAAAGTTTTTTATTGCTACAAGTTCCGCACCATGCGTCAGGATGCCGAAGCCGATACCGGAGCGACCTGGGCGACGGATGACGATCCTCGGATCACCAAAGTAGGGAATTTCCTCCGTCTCAGCCGCCTCGACGAGATTCCTCAGTTGTGGTGCGTGCTTAAGGGAGACATGAGTTTTGTAGGCCCCCGCCCTGAGCGCCCGGAATTCGTCGAGTGGCTCGCCAGAGAAATTCCTTTCTACACCGCGCGCAACACGGTACGTCCGGGTATTACCGGCTGGGCACAAGTCAAATACAAATACGGCAACACTCTTGAAGACGCAAAAGAAAAGCTGCAGTACGACCTGTACTACATCAAGAACATGTCTCTCGGTCTGGACCTGATGATCATGTTTCATACCATCAAGATTGTTCTGCTGAGCAGGGGCGCGCAATGAAATGGGTGTTCTGGATTTCTGTCGCCCTGATCGCATATTCCTATGTGGGCTATGCGGTCTGGCTATGGATTCGCAGCCGCTGGCGCGTTCGGCCTGTACAACGGCGTCCATTCACTCCATTTGTTTCCATCGTGCTGGTTGTACGTAACGAAGAGAAGCTGTTGGAAGAAAAGCTTCACAACTTACGAGCTCTGAATTATCCGGCAGAGCGGCGTGAAATCATCGTCGTTTCTGACGGCTCAACCGACGGAACCGTAGCAGTCCTGGCCAAATGGGCTAATCCTGCGGGCGTGGCTGGGCTCAACAATGTTGAGTGCCGGGGCAAGGCAGCAGGTTTGAATGACGCGCTGGCGACGGCGCGCGGGGAAATCGTCTTCTTTACTGATGTGCGCCAGAAACTCGAGCCTGACTCGTTACAGCTGCTCCTGGAAAACTTTGCTGATTCTGAAGTGGGGTGCGTCAGTGGCGAACTCATGCTCGGCGACCCGGGCTCAGGCGAGGCGAATAAAGGCATTGGACTGTACTGGAAGATTGAAAAACAGGTTCGGGAGATGGAGTCTGCTTCGGGATCAGTCATTGGCGCCACAGGCGCAATTTATGCTGCCCGGCGGGAATTGATCTCAGCAATACCCCAGGGAACGATTCTGGATGATGTCTACATCCCCATGCAGATTGTGCGACAAGATAAACGGGTGATATTCGATTCGCGCGCGCGTGCCTGGGACGCGCCCAACTTGGGCACTGGGAGAGAATTTGCCAGGAAAGTGCGCACGCTGGGCGGTAACTATCAGCTGCTGCAGTTGTTGCCATGGCTCTTGGGCCGCAGCAACCCCGTACGCTTTGAATTTATCAGTCACAAACTTCTACGCTTGCTGGTGCCGTTTGCACTGGTAGCCGCGCTCGTGACCTCAGCCTTGCTGCCGGGCACGCTGTACCGGACAGCGACGGCGCTGCAGTTGGCTTTTTACGGATTGAGCCTGCTCTCTCTCGCGCAGCTGAAAGTCGGAGTTTTGGCCCGCCCCGCGGACGTTGCATTCACCATCGTGGTACTGAACAGCGCCGCAGCAGTGGCCTTTTTTAACTTCATCTTCGGCCGGACAGCGTCCTGGGGACAGGTGAATAACCCGGCTAAGATCCAGCCGCAAATGGCCCGCGGAGAGAGATTTTGAAAATCCTTTGGGTCAAAGCGAACAAGCTGCTGCCAGTGCATAGCGGCGGAGATATTCGTTCCTACAATATCGCCCGTCAACTGGCGCGCGCGCATGAGCTTACTTTCTTCTCCTATTACGACGGAGATTTCGATCCTGAATATGAACAGGAATTGACCAAACACTTTCCGGGCGCTGTCTCAGTTTGCAGTGGCAAATCACAGAGCTCCGCGACCCGCATGCTGGACTATTCAGCGCATCTGCTGTCGCCGTTGCCGTACGCAGTGGGACGGTTTTCATGCAGGAAAGTTTCCCAAACACTTTTGCGGTGGTTTCAGGATCGCCGCTTCGACGTTGCCGTTTGCGATTTTCTGGATGCCGCTGTCAATTTCCCGCAACTGCTCACAATTCCTGGCGTGCTGTTCCAGCACAACGTTGAGAGCGAAATTTGGAGGCGGCATGCCGGCACTCAGTCCAATCCGCTGAAACGCCGCATGTATGCCGTCGAATTTCGGAAAATGTTGCGTTACGAGAGCAGCGCCGTGAAAAGGTTTGACCACGTGATCGCCGTCTCAGAACACGATCGCGGCCTGATGGAGAGATGGGTTAGAGGCGCACGTATAACCGTAGTTCCCACTGGTGTCGATCTCGAGCAGTACCAGCCGGATTTCTCCCGCAAACCATCGGCTCCAGTCGTGGCTTTCATCGGCGCAATGGACTGGGAGCCCAACCTCGACGCAATGGAATATTTTTGCCGCGAGATTTGGCCCGCAGTCGTGGCGCAATCGCCAGGCGCGATCCTGAGAATTGTTGGACGGAATCCCAGCGAGCGAGTCTTGAAGCTGGTGTCGGATTCTGTCCAGGTCACTGGCCGGGTTCCGTCAGTTGCCGATCATCTGCGCGAAGCGACAGTAGTAGTTGTCCCCCTGCGGATTGGGGGAGGTACGCGTCTAAAAATCTATGAGGCTATGGCGGCGGGGAAAGCCGTCGTTTCCACCTCCATCGGCGCAGAAGGACTGGACGTGCACCATGGGAAAGACATTATCCTGGCCGACCAACCCAAAGCATTTGGCGACGCTGTCATCATGCTACTTCGAGATGAAGGACTAAGGCGTAGGTACGAGATAGCCGCGGCAGAATTGGCAGCGAAATACGACTGGAGTGTAGTCGCGGGAAAGTTTCTACGGGCCCTCGAATTCGCAGTGTCGGCCAGGGATGTTCAGGCCGTGCAGCCCGAGAGACTGGAACACCAGGCGGGAGCGAAGTCATTCGAGGCGAGTGTAAAGCATTAGTCTCGTAAACGGCGGAACTCTTAGGGCGACCTGGTCAGCAGCAGCCAGGACGTAGATTGGCTTAGGGAAGAGAAGTTTGTGAACACAACAATCGGTTCAACCATTTCCGGTACTGCCCTGGCTGAGTCCGGCGGCGCACGTCCCGCTCGCCGCGACTCCAGCAATATGGCTTTTTTTTGGATGAGTGCGTTTTACCTCGTCTACTGCATTCGTCCGGAGGATTGGTTGCCGGCTTTAGCGATTATTCCGCTGGCGAAGATTACTGCGATTGGGGCGTTCCTGGCATTCTTATTCGGCGGTAAGCGCCGGCGCGGGCTCCGCGATTTGCCTGCTGAATCGTACTATCTGCTGGGCATGATCGTTATTTTGATGCTGTCCGCAGTGTTCTCCCCGGTTTGGAGGGGAGGCGCCGTTTCCCACACGCTCGACTTCGCCAAAGTTTACGTGGTGTTCGTGCTGACGTTTCTGCTGTTGACCGACTTAGCCAAGTTCCGACGCATTCTCTTCATTCAGGCAGCTTCAGTTCCTGCAATCTGCATTCTCTCACTGGTAAAGGGTCATGATCGGCCAAGGCTGGAAGGCGTCCTTGGAGGCATTTATAACAACCCCAACGATTTGGCGTTCGCTATCGTGTTATCGATTCCTTTTTGCCTGATGTTTCTACTCAGGGCACGAGGCTTCTTCCGCAAGCTGCTGTGGACTGGAGGCATGCTGGTCATGGTTGCCGCTCTCTTCAAGACGGCTTCAAGAGGCGGTTTTATTACCTTGATAGTTGCAGGGTCGGTCTTGCTGTGGCATTTCGGTGTAAAAGGCAAACGTCTTTACCTGGTTGTCGGGTCCGCGCTGGTAGTGCTGTTCTTCTTCGGGCTTGCTGGCACCACGATGAGAGAACGTTTGTCCAGCTTCTGGGACAGCGATCAGGATACCGAGCAAGGAGCGATCGCGCGTGCTTCCTACGACGAGCGCTGGTTCCTGGTGCGAAAGGCAGTGGAAGGAATGGAGCATTATCCGGTCCTGGGTATAGGCGTCGGCAATTTTGAGGTCTACTCGACAGTCTGGCACGAAGTGCACATCGCGTACCTGGAAATCGGCGTCGAGGGCGGAGTCTTTGCCATGGTGCTGTATTTTATGTTCTTTGCCCGCGGATTTGGGAACCTGCGGCAGCTGGCTAAACGCAAGGACCTGCCGAGCGAATTAATTCTCTTCAGGGGTGCGCTGCACAGCTCTTTGGTGGGTTTCGTAGTAGGCGCCCTGTTTTCGCCCGAAGCTTATCAATTTTTCCCGTATTTCGCAGTCGCTTACACCTCGGCGTTGCTGGCCTACGTGCGGGAAAGCGAGCAGGCTGCGCTTCCCGTGCGTGCGAACCGGCCTATGGTACCGGTGAACGCCTATGCGCGGCCTAGCCGAGTCCCATTGAATTCCTGACCTTCTGGCACTTGAGAAGACCCATGAGCGATCTATCGAACACCGGAGTAGCGCCAGAGACCAGGCTCAAGCGCCGGTTGCTCTATGCCTGCAAGTGCCTTCCACCTTATTTTTGGCAGAGAATGACTCGGCCGAGTTCAAAAGGCCGAGTTCACCTGATCATCGCTGTCGCTGACCACTTTGAACCGAGCAGTATTGGTCGCGCAGGTTATGCGCCGAGAGATGAGCAAGCCAGGCGAGTGGAGACTTGGTGCGCCGAATATCCCAGGAATTTCGAACAGTTGGTGGACAGCGAAGGCCGCCACTTTGTACACACCTATTTCTACCCAGCCGAACAATATGATCGCGGTCTTGTGCAGCAAATGGCAGAGCTTTGTCACTCCGGCTGGGGCGAACTGGAAATTCATTTGCACCATGGTCTTCCTCATCCGGATACCTCCGAGAACACTCGCAGCCAACTAGTGGCCTTTCGTGACGTACTGGCGCGTGAGCATGGGTGCTTATCCTACGAACCGGGAGACAGCACTCCTAAGTACGCTTTCGTTCACGGCAATTTCACGCTGGCGAATTGCGCCGGCGGATTCGCTTGTGGGGTAGATGACGAGATGCAGATCCTTGCCGAAACTGGATGCTATGTGGACATGACCTACCCGACTTCGGCATTTCATCCCGCACAAATTGCAAAACTGAACTCGATCTATGAATGTGCGTTGCCTTTGACCGATCGTGCCCCACAGCGGCGCGGGCAGAATTTACAAGCCGGGCGTCCTGTCTCGGTACTGCCCTTGATGGTTCAAGGGCCGTGGGGGCTTGATTTCGACTTGGGGGCGCGCAATGGCTTTGGGCGCATCGAGCACAGTGCTCTAACCGGAATGAAGCCGCCGACTTTGGACCGGCTGCACCTATGGAAGAGAGCTGCGGTCACTATAACCGGGAGGCCTGACTGGCTTTTCATTAAGCTGGATGCACACGGAATGTATCCCCAGGACACTGATACAGTTTTACGAGGAGCGATGCAGCAATTCTTGCGCGAGCTCGTCGACGGCGCGCACGAAAGGCAGGAAATCCTGCATTTCGTTTCTGCCCGTGAAATGACAAACATCATCTTCGCGGCATGCGACGGGCGGGAAGGTGACCCTGGCGCTTACCGGGATTATCGTTACAGAATGGGGCGGGCGGCGGAACGTGCTTCGAGTGCTGCGCCCGAGCTGGCAGTAAAGGAATAACTTATGTGCGGAATCGCGGGGATGGTCAGCTCAGACCGGACACGGCGCATTGACGAAGCGCTGGTGCGCCAGATGTGTAATGCAATTACGTACCGCGGTCCCGATGACGAAGGAATTCTCGCGCAACGGAACACTGGCCTGGGAATGCGCCGCCTCAGCATTATTGATTTGGCTGGCGGACATCAGCCCATCTTCAACGAAGACCGCTCAATCTGGATCGTTTTCAATGGCGAGATTTATAACTTTCCGGAACTGAGACCCGAACTCGAGGCCAAAGGTCACCGCTTCTCTACAAATACCGATACTGAGACCATCGTTCATTTGTACGAGGACCTGGGCGCAGACTGCGTGCAAAAACTGCGTGGGATGTTTGCCTTTGCGCTCTGGGATGAGCGGCGTCAGTCGCTTCTGATTGCTCGTGACCGCCTGGGCAAAAAGCCGCTGCATTACGCCCTGCATCGGGACATGCTTTACTTCGCCTCCGAAATTAAATCCATTCTTGCAGTCGCACCGGAACTGGCCGAAGTCGATCGCGGCGCGCTGATGCAATACATTTACCTGGGATACATCCCCGATCCTTCCACCGCCTTTGTTGGTATTCACAAATTGCCGCCAGGGCATTTGCTGGAATTCGAGCGTGGGGAGTTGCGTATTCGCAAGTACTGGGATCTGCCGCAGTATGCGACTCATGATCCCGCGAGCGAAGAAGAGTGCCTGGAAGAGATGGAGTGGCGTCTGGCTGAGGCGGTCCGGATCCGGTTGATCGCCGATGTTCCACTGGGTGCGATGCTCAGCGGCGGTACTGACTCCTCCACGGTGGTTGCTCTCATGGCGCGGGCCAGTTCGAAGCCGGTAAAGACCTTCGCTATTGGCTTCAGAAACGAAGATTTTAACGAATCCGGTTACGCGCGCGAAGTGGCGCAGAAGTTCGGCACTGAGCATCATGAGCTGCTGCTCGAGCCCGACGTGGCTGCGACTACTGAGAAATTAACCAGTTCGCTCGAAGAACCGTTTGGCGATTCTTCCATGCTGCCGACCTATTACGTCTCCTGCCTGGCCCGCCAGCACGTCACTGTGGCGCTCTCGGGCGATGGTGGAGACGAGATGTTCGCCGGCTATGACCGCTATCGCGTTCACATGGAGCGCCAGCCTTTTGAGAAAGTCCCTGAGTTCATTCGGGACTTGTATCGCAAACGAGTTTTTCCCCTTCTGCCGCAAAACCTTCGTGGACGAAAATTCGCATACAACGTTTCTCTGCCGTGGCGCGAACGCTATGCGGATGCGATTTGCTTCGTCTCGGCATTTGAACGGGACACTACCTTGCTTACCCAAGACTTCCGCGCCGTCATTCAAGAGCAGGGCGATCCGCAGCAAATCCTGTTGCGGTATTTTGATCAGGCGCCGGCCCACGATCCGGTCAGCCAGATGTTGTACGTGGACACCAAAACTTATCTTGTGGAAGACATTCTCACCAAGGTTGACCGTATGAGCATGCTGACCTCGCTTGAAGTTCGCGTGCCCATTCTCGATCATCTTTTTGTGGAATGGGCAGCAGGACTTGCGCCGCGATGGAAGTTGCGCGGAGCCCAGCAAAAATACATTTTGCGCAAGCTGGCGGAAAGAGTTGGCGTTCCCAAGTCAGTGCTGTACCGGCGAAAGCAGGGCTTCGCATTGCCGCTGGTGCACTGGATGCGAAACGAATTGCGAGACCTGGTCCAGACAGTTTTATTAGAGCCCAGAACTCTGCAGCGCGGATATTTCAATCCCCAGGGAATTACCCGCTTGCTCGACGAACACTTCCGCGGTCAGCGCGATCAGTCGGACCAGATCTGGCGGCTTCTGGTTTTTGAGTTGTGGCACCGCAACTTCCTGGAAAATTTCCGGAGCGCTGATTGGGCCGCGCCCGCCGAGCCTGCCGCCATCGTTCAGGGAGAACCCTCGTAATGCCGGTTGTACAGGAGCCAGCGGCTTCTGATCAGGACCATACGCGGCCTGAGATCCGCCGAGATCTTGCCCGTGTTTTCCTGATGATCAACAGCTTTGAAACTGGCGGCAGTGAGCGCCAGTTCGCTTCGCTTGCCAGATCGCTTGATCCCGGCCGGTTTGCCTTGAGCCTGGGATGTATCCAGACCAAAGGCCCGCTGCGGGAATTAGTTGGTGATGTTCAACGATTCAAGCTTGGTGGCAGCGTCTATGGATGGAAATCGTGGCACAGCCGATGGCGCTTAGCGCGTCATCTCCGCCAGCAAAAAGTGCAGATTGCGCATTCGTTCGATTTCTATAGCAATCTGACCCTCGTGCCCGCGGCGCGATGGTCGAGAGTGCCGGTAATCATCGGTAGCCAGCGGCAACTTGGCGACCTGCTCACCCCAGCACAAAGGAGATTACAGCGCTTGGCGTTCCGCTCTTGTGACGCGGTCGTGTGCAATTCCCAGGCCGCAGCTGGGTCGCTGAAGTTCGAGGGCTTCCCGGAATCAAAAATCCGGGTCATCGGCAATGCAATTTCTCTCGACGACTTTGCGGACGCCGCTCCTCTCCTGCCACGGATTCCCGGAGTTCCGCGCATTGGAATGATTGCCCGCATGAACGCTTACGACAAGAACCATCGCGGGTTTCTTGGTGCGGCGGCCAAGTTGCACGACTTGTTTCCGGAAATGGAGTTTGTGCTTGCCGGAGACGGCCCGCTTCGCCGCGAGTTCGAAAGCAGCGCCGCTTCGTTGGGGATCGCCGATAAAGTTAAATTCCTCGGCAATCGACAGGACATTCCCGCAGTACTCGCGTCAATCGATATCACGGTTGTTCCTTCGGAATCGGAGAGCCTGTCGAACGTGATCTTGGAATCGATGGCGGCGGGCGTCCCCGTCATTGCAACTCGAGTGGGTGGCAATCCTGAACTGGTCGATGAGGGCCGAGGCGTGCTAGTGCCGCCGAAGGATGCGGATGCTCTGGCGAATGCGGTTGCGCAACTGCTCAACGCACCCGAAGTTCTTCGCAGCATGAGCAGCACCGCCAGGCAATTTGCGCGACAGTTTTCGACCGCGAGTGTCACCCAACAATACGAGAATCTTTATCAGGAACTGCTTTCAAACAAGCAACCTGCCGGAGTGCGGATCGCTCCCAAGCGCTCTTCGTCGCCGCTGCGGGTGGCAATCGTGGCGCCTTCTCTCAAGTATGTTGGGGGTCAGGCGGTGCAGGCGGACTTGCTGCTGAAGCACTGGTCCGGCGACCCCGATTTGCAGGTAAGCTTTATTCCTGTCGATCCGCAATTTCCTCGCGGGTTGCGCTGGCTACGCAGGGTGCCGGGGCTGCGTACGATCGTTCGTACTCCCTTTTATCTGGCGGCATTATGGCGAGGCTTGCGAGATGCCGATATTGCGCACCTCTTTTCTGCATCGTATTCTTCGTTCCTCGTGGCCCCGCTGCCGGCATTCATAGTGGCGCGGCTTCGGGGCAAAAAAGTTCTAGTCAACTACCGTAGCGGAGAAGCGCGGGATCATTTGCGCTCTTCGCGTACGGCGCGTGCGGTCCTCAGGCGGGCCGACCGCGTTGTCTCTCCCAGTGGATTTCTCGCAGATGTGTTCAGAGAATTTGGAATCTCGGCAGCAGTGGTCCCCAATATTGTCGACCTGACTCAATTCTCCTACCGCGAGCGAAGGCCGCTGCGGCCCCACTTGGTTTGCACGCGAGGATTTCATCGTTACTACTGCATTGATGTCGTCGTGAAAGCCTTTGCCCTCGTGCAGAAGGAATTCCCAAACGCGCAACTTGATCTGGTGGGCGGAGGGACGCTGGAATCTGAAATAAGGCAGCTTGTTGCTGAGATCAACCTCCCCGGGGTGACCTTTTGCGGGGTCGCATCGCGCAATGAGATTGGCAAGTATTACGATCGCTCCGATATTTTCATAAATGCCTCTCGTCTCGATAACATGCCGGTGTCGGTGCTGGAGGCATATGCCTCCGGGACTCCGGTGATCACTACGGCGCCGGAAGGAATGCGGTACGTCGTGGAAGATGGGCGAACCGGCTTGCTTTCAGAGCCCGGCGACGCGCATGCGCTTGCCGCGAATGTGCTTCGGATTTTGCGCGATCCGGATCTCGCCTCCCGGCTGGCCGCGAATGGATTCGACCGGGTGCGGCAGTATCGATGGGAACTGGTGCGCGAGCAGTGGTTGGAGATCTATCGCGGGCTTCTTCCGGCAAAGGTTGCGCGCTCTACCTAAGTCGCCGGTGACAGCAATGCCGCTCTTTCCTGGCGAACGAAGCGCTCGGCTTCGCCTTCCAGGCAGACGCGGTGCCAGAGCTCCAGGTTCAACAATCGCCAGATACGATCGTAATTGTCGCGATGTTTCGAGCGATGCTCTACAAACAGTCGCCCGATTGCTTCCGGCCTGAAGTAGCCGCGATCCAGGCTTCGCGGCTCCAACAGCAACCGTTCGATCGAATCCAGCCGTGGGCCTGCCAGCCAGCCACTCCAGGGAGTAGGGAAGCCCAGCTTGGGACGATACAGAATCGAGTGTGGCAGCAAATCTTCAACTGCCTTCTTGAGAATATTCTTCCCAGAGAGTCCTCTCAATTGCATCTGGCGCGGAATGCGCGTAGCGAACTCCACCAGCACATGGTCGAGAAAAGGCACCCGGCTCTCAATCGAAGCAGCCATGCTCATGTTGTCCTGCTTCATGAGCAATTCGACAAGATAAGTCTTGATGTCGGTATAAAGGAGCCGCTGAAGCAATTCACCTGATGATTTTTCCCAGTATGCCAGCACGTGATCGTAGGCGGAGCCGGGCGGGAGTTTTTGCAAAGCTTCGTCGGTAAGAAGTTCCGATTGTTCTCCCTCGCTGAATGCGGAGAAAAAGTTGTCGAAGTAGAACGAAGACCACGAGGCTGCATCCAGTCCCAGAAACGTGTGCCCCAGCTTGCGGCGAAGAGTCGCTCCCAGCACAGGCGATTTCGCTATTGCATTGCGAACGGCTGAACGGGCAAATCCCGGCACCGCGTGCCGATACACCTGGTCCAACGATTTGTTTTTTAGCGTGAATGCATAGCGTGTATAGCCGCCCAGCGTCTCGTCGCTGCCTTCGCCCGTGAGCACTACCACTACGCGCTCCCGCGCCAGACTTGGCCACGAAATACAGTGAGACGCTGGAGGGCCAAACGATGGGCTCATCTTCATGCCAGATCAGTTCTGCGGAGTGAATCAAAGAATTCGTTTTCGCTGACCAGACTTCGTGATGGATGCGATTCAGATGCTGCGCGACCGTGCGAGCGTAAGGCAGTTCGCTGTATGTTTGTTCGGCGTAGCCGACGGAAAACGTCTCGATCGGCGACTTGCCGTATTTTTGTCATCAGCGCCGCCACCGCGCTCGAATCGACTCCTCCGCTCAGAAACACTCCGAGCGGAACATCGCTCATCAGGTGGCTTTCAACCGCACTGCTCCAGCATCTGCCGATAGGTCTGCACGTAATAGGCTTCATCGCGTACCGGGCCGGTGCTTGAAACGTCCAGGTCCCAATACTGCTCAATTTGGACGTGCCAGTACTTTTGACCTCCATCCAGTGGCCCGGCATCAGCTTGCGTACTCCCTCATAAAAAGTTTCTTCGCCTGAGAGATATCCAAATGCCAGATACTCAGAGAGAGCGGCAGCATGGAACTCAGGCTGGACGCCGTACGCCAGAAGTACTTTGATTTCCGAGCCGAAGAGGAATGATTCAGGCGTCACCCGGTAATAAAGAGGTTTGATTCCTAAGCCGGTCGCGCGCAATAAAAAGGGTCCTCTTTTCGCGGTCCCAAATGGCGAACGCAAACATACCACGGAGATGGTTGAACGCAATCGCGCCCGTACTCTTCGTAAAGATGGACAATTGTTTCTGTGTCGCTGTTAGTGCGGTAGCGATGGCCCTTGGGTTCTAATTGTTTTCGAAGCTCCGCATGATTGTAGATTTCGCCGTTAAAAACTATCCAGGTGGTGCCGGTCTCATTGCTGATTGGTTGATGGCCCCCGGCAACGTCAATGATGCTGAGGCGCCGCATGCCAATGCCGACCGGGCCATCGGCAAACACGCCTTCATCATCGGGACCGCGATGTGTCATTGCCGCGCACATTCGCCTGATGGAGGCGGAGTCCGCTCGCGCGTCCGTGCCGAACTTTATTACTCCAGCAATTCCGCACATCTCAAGTCTCTCCAAGCCTCCCGGTAGCCCTAAATCCTTAGATTACAGGAGTTTTCGTCGGGAATGCCTCGTGTTTGAAAAGCCTCAATGCCTCGGGGTCCGATGCTGTGGCCCCCGCCGCAGCGGTCCATTCGAGTCTGTCGATTGGTGTTGGCGACGAGAACACTCGATTTCCATCGACCTCAACAAACCTCGCAGAACTGAATGCCAGGCGCGTCACCTCGCGCTCTCTGCGAAGGAACAAAAAGATGGCATCGCTGCGAATCTGGCCGATCTCCCAGCCTTCGCTATTGCCCCCAAAGATGATGTGGTCCGTTCGATGATCGTTCTCGAACACGTACATGGTTGCGCCACACGCTGAAGAGTCGAAGCGGAATTGTCCGGGTGATCTCAGCGCGTTTACAGGTAAAAGCAGGGTTGCATGCTCTGCCGGTAGTTGAACCCGAGAACGGAAACAGGCGACCGCGCCCGAAACTTTCTCTCCGTAGGCGGGTGACACCCAACCGTCTTCAATCGAGCCCTGCCACGTAGATGGAGCCGCATCCAAAATCGCTAGTTGCTCTCCGTCCGCATTGGCGCGAACACATCCGGGAGTTAACTCGACCTCTATTCCCGGCGCAAAATGCCAAAACAGCTCAAGATCGTGCGCCCCCCGGCCTTCGACCACGTCGCGAACGATCCAATATTCGCCGTGCAGGTGAAAAATCATACGACGGTGAAGCACGGGATCGGGCAGTCGTCTGTAACCGTTTTGGCTTCCGGAAAAGAATGTGAAACCGGAGCCAGCTTGCCAGTGCTGAACGCCGACATCTGGAAGAGATCGCCAGGAAAATGCGCTCTCCGGAATCGCCTGATCAAGCTCATCTACGCGCAGCGTGTTATGGGCCGCGGTACCTCGAAATTGATTTCTCTCATCGACGGGATAAATGTATACGTACGCGCCAGGATCGATCAGCCAGCGTTGTCCGTTAAGCGAGAGTCGCAGGCTGAGAGCATCTGCGTGCCCATGACCGCCATGTCCTATGCCATGCGGGCCGGCATCAACCAGCATTTGCCCGCGGTTTGCGCCATCACTCGAAATTATGTAAAGACCGCCGTCGCTGAATGCGCGTGATGAGAGCTCCGGGGCAGGATCTCTTTCGGAAAACGCCTTGGCAGCCTGCTCCCCAAAAAGCCAAATGGACTCCTCGGTTAAACCTGATGGGCGTACAGACGCCTTATCGAACAAACACGCGCCGAGCGCTAAGGGATCGGACATGTGCTCCGCACGATTGCGTCGCGGATTGAAAACACGCCCGCCATCGTCATCGCCAAAACCTTCGGGAGCACCGTTAAGACAGAGCGCCTGCAGAACATTCAACATTTTCTGCAACGTAAGATCGAAACGCTCCGGCAGCGGGATTCCATTGCGCATGGCCAGAACGCGAGCATGCAGAAAGAAATCCAGTGCGTAAACGTGATAGTAGAGCGACTGTTCAAAGTACACTCCATCAGGCCTGACCTGGCGTTCCGCCTCTTGCAAAATGACTTGCAGGCCCTTCTGCTGCCACCGGCTGGAAGCAGATATTTGCGGGCAAAGTGTTCCGATAAAGAAGAGGGCGACGGCCTCGCCGATCAAGTGCGTATTCGGGGAGAAGTACGTCGACAGGTACCGCTCGATATATCTGCCGTGCCGTGCAAGCCCACGCAAAAGATCGCGATCAAAGGAGGTTGGCGCGGACGTGCTGCTCCTTAGGAAATTACGCACCCATAGCCACGACAGGCTTCGGAAGGCGACCTCCAGGCTGCTCCCCCAATTGATTCCCATCGGGTAAGGGTTTGCCTGGTGCCAGGAGTAGAGCTGCCGCTGAATTTCTTTCACGTACTCATCATTGCCAGTCAGGGCCCAGGCCTTCGCCAAGGTTACAAAATGCTGGTGGCGGTTGAGTTCCCATGTGACTTTATGGTCTCCGGCTTCGGAGAACTCGAGGAAGCGAACTTTGTACCAAGGCTTAAGCCCCGTCCTTTTTCCGTGGACTGCATCGAGATGCCAGTCGATCTCATTACCGTACTCAAGCTTGTCATAACCGAGCAGGCGGAACTGGTGCTGCAAAATTTCATTTGCCTCGCCAACTATTGCCGAGACGACTTCCGGCAGTTGCTCTTGCAGAAGGGCCACTCGGCTGGTCAGTTCATCCTCAGAGAAAAAGAACCTCGCTTCGGCATTGCGCGGCTCAGTTCCAATAACGGGGTGGCGCAACAAGCCTATCCGGTAAAGACCATACTCGGCGCGCTTTCCAAGCTCCTGCCCCAGGCGGGTGCGGAACTCGTGCCAGCTCATTCGCGAGAGCTTTTTCCAGATTTTCCGCCCCGATAGCCTCACTTGGTGATCCTATCCTCTCGGCACAGCTTAGAACAAATACAGCCAGTCTCCTGCCAAAAATCTCTGGGCTCGCCCCCTGGCCTTGAGATCGTAAGTCGCTGTTATCATGATATTTTGCGCTGAACAGTTGCTGCAGAGACTTGCCGTGATTGGCAGTATTTCAGACTGAGAGCGCAAACTTTTGCACATGCATTCTCAAGCATTCGCATACGGGCGTCGGTTGTCGGCAAAACCAGCCTCCAGCAGGCACTTAGCTCGTGTTAGTACGCAAATTTGGGAACGCAAATTGCTGCATATTGAGGTCTGCGTCTGAGCTTTATGAACCTTGTGGTCGTGCTTGGAAAGGGATTTCGCTCGTGAGTTTGTCGATCAGCATTTTCGGCCTGGGCTACGTAGGTTCTGTCAGTGCGGCTTGCTTCGCGCACATGGGCCACAAAGTCACTGGGGTGGACGTAAGCAAGAACAAAGTCGAAATGCTGGATTCGGGCCGCAGCCCCATTATTGAGGCCCGGATGGAAGAATTAATATCCCAAGCCAACAAGTCCTGTCGGCTACATGCGACCACCGACTCGATTGCCGCCGTCCTTGCCTCGGATGTTTCATTTGTTTGCGTAGGGACTCCAAGCCTGCGAAGTGGCAAACTCGATTTGAGCCATGTTGAACATGTGTCGAACGAGATTGGCGCGGCGCTGAAACAAAAGGCCTCATTCCACACCGTTGTTTTGCGCAGCACGGTTCTGCCGGGTACCACCGAAAGCCTGATGATTCCCGCAATCGAGAAATCCAGCGGGAAAAAGACGGGCACAGACTTCGCTGTTTGCTATAACCCGGAATTCATGCGCGAAGGCAGCGCCGTCGCTGATTTCCTTCAGCCGCCGTATACGATCCTGGGCTCGCAGGAAACACGGCAACTGGATGTTTTGCGCGAGCTCTACAAAGACATTCCTGGAGAAAGATTTGAAACCTCCATTCGCGTCGCCGAAATGGTGAAATACGTGTCCAATCTCTATCACGCGGTGAAGGTTGGATTCGCCAATGAGGTCGGCACCCTCTGCAAGCACCTCGGCGTGGAGAGCAATCAGGTCACGAAAATCTTCATGTCGGACACGAAACTAAATATTTCATCTGCATATCTTTCTCCTGGATTTGCCTTTGGCGGATCGTGTCTGCCAAAAGATCTGCGCGCGATCACATACAAAGCCAAGGAACTCGATCTGCAATTGCCGATGCTGGAGTCGCTGATGCCGAGCAACAATCAGCACGTGGACCGCGGCGTTGAAGCGGTGTTGCGCACTGGAATGCGCAAGATCGCAATGCTTGGGCTAAGTTTCAAAGCTGGCACCGACGATCTGCGCGAGAGTCCTCAGGTGCAGCTGATCAAGCGCTTGTTGGGTGAAGGCTGCCAGGTAAAAATCTGGGACAAGGATGTTTCCCTTGGCCGCCTGGCTGGGTCGAACCGTCAATACATTGAAGAGGTGATCCCTCACATCGGTTCTCTACTTTCATCCGAGATGCCGGAGGTTGTCCGCGGCGCAGAAGTTGTCGTCATCGGGACGAAAGTTGACAAGGCCGAGCTTGCCGCCCTGCTCACTCCGTCACAGATGGTGATTGATCTGGTGAATCTCGATCCGGCTCGGCGTCCAGAGGCCGCGAATTACGAGGGGATCTGCTGGTAAGCATGCAACCTCCGGTATTCGTCGTTGGTTGCCCTCGATCGGGAACCAGCTATCTCTATCATCTGTTTCTTTCAGCCGGAGGATTTGCTGAATTCCACACGCAGATGAATGTCTACGATGTGCTTGAGCCGATCTATGGCGACCTCGGTTCGCGCTCGAACCGGCAGCGAATGATGAAAGAGTGGCTTGAGAGCAAGGCATTTCGCGTCTCCGGGCTCGAGGCCGAGGCGATTCGGACTAAGGTGATGGACGAATGCCGCAGTGCCGGCGATTTTTTGCGGATCGTTATGGAAGCAATTGCGATGAGGCAAGGCGTGAGCCGATGGGCGGATTCGACACCGACGAATCTTCCTCACATGCTGCGTATCAAACGTGATTTTCCGCAGGCCAAGTTCATCCACATTATTCGCGATCCTCGCGACCTGGCGCTTTCGCTCGATAAGAAGGGCTGGAGCCGGCCGCTGCCATGGGACAGGAAGAACAGCCTGCTGGCAGCGGGCGTCTACTGGGAATGGATTGTGCGCAAGGGCCGGCAATACAGTCGACAATTGGGCCAGGATTACATGGAAACGCGCTACGAGGACCTGGTGCAGAAACCTGCAGAAGAACTGGCCAGGATCGGGGCGTTTCTGGGCTGCGATCTGGATTACGAACGAATCAAGGCGCACAGCGTGGGGTCGATCAAGAAACCGTTGACTTCGTTCAAGGAAGACCTCAGTCAGGGGACCTTTAGCCCGGTAGGGCGCTGGAGGGAAAAATTTCCGCCCAAGCAGTTGGCGCGCTTCGAAGCGCTGATCGGAAAATACATGCAAGAGCTGGGCTATCCGCTTTCAACTGTCGGCAGCAACGGTCCTTTACGCATGAAAGCCATGCATCGAACCTACACCGCGTTCTACGGCTTCAAACAGTGGGCGAAGGTCAATACTCCGCTTTCGCGAATGATGATCAGCTATTCTGAAATCCTGATCGATAAGTAAACTTCTTTGGCAAAAACTATGATCTGCGAGATCGTCGATTTCGAGAAAGCTGATTGGCCACGGCTGGACTCCTTCGCCGATCGCACAGTCTTTCAAACCCGCGACTGGGTGCGGTTTGTAGCCGATACCCAGAACGCTACTCCGGTCCTGGCCCAACTAAGCGACTCCGGGAAAGCGGTCGGCTATTTTACCGGCCTGACGTTCACACGCCTCGGGATCAAAGTGCTGGGCAGCTCCTTCCCTGGCTGGACTACTCCGTATATGGGATTCAATCTTGCCCCCGGAGCTTCGCGAGACGACGCTATGGCCGCACTCGAACGGACGGCATGGAGCGATTTAAAGTGCCTTCACATGGAGGTTTCTGATCCACACTTCACGCTCGAAGATGGCGAAGCATTGGGATTTAAAACCAGCTATTACACTTCCTACCGCACCGATCTGACTAAATCAGAAGAAGTTCTTTTTCAGGCTATGGACAGCGCCTGCCGCAGATGCGTCCGCAAGGCAGAGAAGAGCGGCGTCACCATCGAGGAAGCTCATGATCCGGCGTTCGCTGACGAATACTACGAGCAATTGAAAGATGTGTTCGCCAAACAGGGTCTGGTCCCCACTTACGACGCGGAGCGCGTGCGATCGCTTGTCCGTCACATGGGACCAACCGGCAACGTGCTGTTGCTGAGAGCGCGAGATGCGGAAGGAAAGTGCATTGCCACAGGAATTTTTCCGGGCTTCAACAAGATCTCGGAGTTCTGGGGAAACGCAAGCTTCCGTAGCTATCAGAACCTGCGTCCCAACGAACTGATTCATTGGTACGCGATGCGGTACTGGAAAAAGCGCGGCGCTGAGGTCCACGACTGGGGAGGCGAGGGCACGTACAAAGAGAAATACGGCTGCGTTCCGCACCGTGTGCCCTGGTTCATCAAATCACGCTATGAGTTTGTGGGGAAGTTGCGCGATACCGCGAAGAAGATGCATCGTGGCAAGCAGCGACTGGTCGGGTGGTGGCAAGGCGACCGTACTGCAGTTGCGGGTGAATAAATCACCACGCGTTTGCAATCAAGAGATTTAACTTGTCCAAATCTGCCCCCAGGTCCTTGCCATCGGATGCCGCGTGCAGAGCTGGAGAAGCCTTTTTGCACTCGCCATCTTTGTGGGTGCAAAGTATATACGGACGGTGCATCTGCCCCGATTCGTGGAGCCCCGCCGAATGCCCGTCTTTCGCGGAGATGTTGCCCTTCGGCCAATCTCCTTCGCCAATTAGTAGATTGTGAGCGAAGGACGAATTCGTAAAACAATTTCCGAACACGACCGCGCCATCCAAACTACGACCTTGTGATCTCGAACCTACCTGCTCGGCGCAGTTCTGCTGGCCTCCTCCGCTCGAAACCAACCCGAGTTCGCCGGTTGAAAGCAGATTGTTTTCAATATGAAAATTTTCAAACCTGCCGGTAGTGTTCATGATCGAGAAAGCTGCTCTGGGAACAAATGCGCTGACATGTTCAATGCGAACATCGCGCAACGGAGGAGAAGCAGCAGCGATAAGTGCAAACAGTCCCGAGCCTTCGTACTGCTCTCCGCGCACGTTCTGAGCAACCATGTCGTGAATGCTGTAGCGTTCGCCCGCGCTGGAGTATTGCCCTGGCGCATCAGCCCCGTTAGAGATCAGGAGAACGGAACCTACATTCAGGATTAGGTTGTAGCGGATGGTCACGTCGGTGACACGACATGTGGGACAACGTCCGCCCTGGTTTTTCGGAGTCAGAACAATCGCAAATCCTTTTTGACTGAAGCCGCCCCACGAATTCTCGAGGATGTTGCCTTCCAGCAGGACCCGCTGCGCGTTTTTCAGTTCGAAAAGGTTCTTGACGATGAAGGGCTTGCCCGAGTCACCGGCGACGAATCCAGGCTCACCAGGTCTCCAGGTGAGCGGCTTGAAAAAATGGTTTCCACGAATCTCGAAGTCAGTGGGTGTGTTGGTTGCCGGCCCGCCGCCAAACAGAATGTTCTCACCCGATGACTCAAGAAAATTGTCAAAGATCTTGAAGGGGCCACTTGGGGCATTGCCGCCCCCGCAGCTGATTACCTGGGCGTCGGTGCAGGAGCCGGTAATTGCAGTGCAATGGAAATCGGTGAAGAAGGAATCGACAACAGCGGCGTACGACATTCCCGTCAAGGCGATTGCGCGGGTGGTTTCGGCCTGCGGATCGCCATGCATCCAAACCCGATCGAAGATCAGGTGGTTTGCCTGGGCATTCTGGTCAGCGCTGGCCAGCGCAGAAACGCGTCCCCGGGCGGTGCGCGTGATCTCCAGCCCGATAAAGCGATAGTGATTTGCTCCCTCGCGGAAAATTAGTGGCCCGTTTCCCTGCGTGACCGGGAACTCGATTTTTGCCATCACATTCTGGGTTGAGGTGCAGTGAAAGTCTGGACGGCCGGGCAGGGATGCGACTCCCGCAAAACACGGTTTCAGGCGCGTGCCTTCAGCAGGCAACTCGGAGTCCGGAGCAGCTGTGCGGACGATGATCCAGTGCGCGTCGTCACACGGCTTCTGAGAAAAGCGGAACGCTCCCGTGAACGTTGCTCCAGCTTGCAGTTCGACACGATCGCCACAACTTGCCCGGTCGATTGCCGCTTGCAGGTTCTCGCCCGCGTGGACCGTGATGACTTTGCCAGGGGCAGGAGTATCGGCTACAGCACTGCGGACGAGAACTCGCGGCAGCTCAGCTGGGCCGTCGAAGTTTGCAGGCGTCGGATGTGCGTAAATTGAGATGAATCCGAGGAAGCCGGCTAGCGGGCCGACCACCGATAATCTGAGACGCGTCAAGAAAGCCACTCTCCTCGCGAGCCGAAGGCATTTGTCAGAAGAATAGCACGCAGATCGGCAAGCGATCGGTCACTAACGGAGTGCCAGCTCACGAAGGACTTCAACGCAAGAAGTGAAAGACGGCGACCCCGGGTGAAGCATTTCATCCCGGAGTCGCCGAGTTAGGATCCCTCTAAATCAGTAGACGCCAGCAGTTGCGGTCTGAATGGCCCCAATGTCCGCGCCCAGGTCCTTGCCGTCGCTTCCGGCATTCTTATAGGGGCTGCCGGAGAGCAAGGTGTAATCCCCGCCATTAGCATTGTTGAAACTCGCAAACTGCACTGCACCGGCACCTGACGGGAAGTAGTTGCCCGCAGGCCATTTCGTAGACGGATAGTTGGTCAAGCTCACGGCAATCATCGCGTTGTCGTTGTAGCTGTAGCTGGTGAAGCAGGCAGTCAAGCTGGTCACCGGCACGTCGGATCTCGCGCAATCGGTGGTCAACCCACTTGCCGACCATATTGGATAAAGCGCTTGCCCGACGATACTGTTCGTCAGCGTGAATCCGTACATTTGAAGATTAGCGGTGTCGTTAGCCAGGGACATGATCTTGCTGGTTGGGTCTGGAAAGCCAGTTATGTGATTGATGCTGACGCTGTTCAGCGGCCCTGTCGGCCAGCCATTGTCGACCTGGAAAAGGGTTCCGTTCCCGTTGTACAACTTCATGTTGATGTCTTCGATTGTGATGTCGTGAATGCTATAGCGCTCACCGGCCGTCGCAATCGCGCCATTGTCGTCCGGCACATTGGCCATGGAGATTCCAGAGCCAGTGTGGCTAAAGGTGTTGTAGCGAATCGTAATATCGGTCACTTGGCAGACCGGACAGCCACTTGCTTGGTTCTTCGGCGTCAATAAGAGGCCGTAACCGTATTGGCTGAACCCTCCCCAGCTGTATTCGAAGATGTTGCCCTCGATCAGCACTCTTTGCGCATTTTTCAACTCAAGAAGGTTCTTGACTATGAATGGATTGCCCGACACTCCGCCGACAAATCCCGGCTGGCCCAGCATCCACGTGAGAGGTTTGAAGAAGTGATTGTGCCGAATTTCGATGTCGGCTGGCGTGGTAGTAGCGCTCGCCCCGCCCATCAGGATGTTTTCTCCCGAGGCTTCGAGGAAGTTGTTTGTGATTTTAAACACGCCGTCCTGGCTGGTGCTGTTGCCTGCGCCAACCACCTTCGCGTCGGTGCAGGAACCCGTGCCCGCAGTACAGTGAAAGTCGTTCGCGTAGGAATCTATTAAGGCAGCATAGTTCATGCCGCTCATATTGATCCCGTTTTTGTTGTCGTCGTGCGGGGTCCCGTGCAGCCATACCCGATCCAGAATGATGTGATCAGCCGTGCCTGTGGGAACCGAGACCAGTTGGTACGCGATGCCGGTCCCGGCGGTTCGGGTGATCTCGACCCCGATGAACCGGTAGTGGTTCGCTCCGGGGGCCAAAATGATCGGCCCCATGCCATTGGTCGCGGTGCTAACGATGCGAGCTAAAGCGTGAGTTAGCGACGGGCAGGTGAACGCCGGACGTCCTGGAAGTGACGACACTCCTGAGTAACAAGGCAGCATTCTCGAACCTTCCGCAGGCAAGGCGGAATCCAGCGCGCTGGTGCGGACCACGATCCAGTGCTGGTCATCGCAAGTTCTTGCCGGAAAGGTTACGTTGCCTGAGAATACAGCACCCGCTTGCAGCGCGATGGTATCGCCGCAATTCGCGTTGTTGAGCGCCGTCTGTAAGCTCTGTCCCGCGCCTACGAACGTGGTTGCGCCTGGGGCCGGGGTGTCGCCCATGCTCGTCGACATAAATGTGCGAGGTAATTCCGCCGGTCCGTCATAATAAGTGCTGGTGATCGATGGCGTGGGAGTCGCGGACGAAACCCCAAGAGAAAAGGATTGCGTGGAGGTTGTGCCGCCAGTATCGGTAACCTGTGCGGTGAAAGCAAACGATCCAGTCTGCGATGTGGTTCCACTCAATTTGCCGGTGCTGCCGAAGGTGAATCCTTGTGGCAGTGAACCACCTGCCATGGCCCACTGGTAAGGCGTACTTCCGCCGGATGCGGCTAATGCAAAGGAATACGCGGTTCCCGCTTTCGCGCCTGGTACCGAGGTTGTTGTGATTGCGACCGGCGGTATCGCCGCGCTAACTGCAACCGTGGCGCTTGTCCGCTTCGTGCTGTCAGCGGCGCTGGTGGCGGTTACCGTCACGTTCGTGCTGCTTGAAACCGTTGGCGCGGTGAACATTCCCCCGCTTGAGATTGAGCCCGCTGAAGCCGACCAGCTTACCGATGTATTGGTACTGCCCTGCACAGTAGCGGAGAACTGCTGGTTCTTGCCGGATCCCAGGCTCGCACTTAAAGGCGAGATTGAAATGCTAACCGCTGGCGCAGGAGAAACGGTCACTGTCGCAGAGGCGGTCTGAGTCGAATCCGCGGCGCTGGCTGCCGTCACTCTCACGCTAGTGCTGGTTGTTACTTTAGGCGCGGTGAAGAGGCCACCGGTCGAAATTACTCCGGCTGTTGCCGACCACACCACCGCCGTGTTGCTGGTGCCCTGCACCGTGGCGCTGAACTGTTTGGTGCCACCTGATGTGAGGCTTGCGCTAGTTGGCGATACGGCTACGCTAATGCTGGTCAACGGAACGCTAGGAGAAGAAATTGTGATCTGCTCGTGTAATCTGCTGCTGCTTCCCACTGCATCGCTTACCTTCACCCAAAAATTCTTGGTGACCGCAATTGTTGGCGTACCAGTAATAGCTCCGGTGTTTGAATTCAGGACTAGTCCTGATGGCAATGCACCCGCGGTAGTAGAAAATGTGTAGGGCGCAACTCCTCCGCTGGCGGAGATCACTCCTGAATACGGCGTCCCAACGATTCCGGCTGGTAGGTTGCTCGACATCGTGATACTGGCCGAGGCAACGCTGGCGCGGATTCCGTTGTGAACTCGCTGTCCGGACGACAATTTCCCAATCGCGTGCAATTTTTCTGGTAGTCGCTGAGCGTGGACAAGGTTTAGCCCTGCAAGGCTGAAAGCCAGCAACATCAAAAAGCCGTTCTTAAACATCTTGTAGCAAGAAGAAGTATGAATAAGCCTGCCTTGGTACGAGCCAACCGTGCGCACTTCCATTTGGTGACCTCGTTTGGAATTTCGGGGATTTCTTCCCCCAAAGGCTCTTCTTCGGCACTGTAAACAAACCCGTAACGAATTAAGAGATCACGAGAGTTCCACTTAGAAGTGCTGCACCTTTGGTGTGCACTGCAGTGACAGATTCCTGCGGGCGGGTGTACTTCCATGTCAGGCGCGGCTTTTGGGGGGAATCCTGATTCGACTCAAGTCGCTATCCTCAACTTGCGTTGCGACTTACCGAGGTAATGACATCCGCAGGGGCAGGTCCGCGGGGCGTTGGCCCCGCGGCATTTCGGCATTATTTAGGGCCAAGTGGGACTGGTTTTCTGGAAGGGAAATGCTATAAACTGCCCGAGGTCGTCGGTGTGGATTCTGCCCCGAGGGAAGGGCCGAGCCCGAATTAACTCATCTATTCCGCTGATTGGGATCTCTTGAGCAGCCTGGCCCGCAGACGGTCGTAAGCGGTGTTTCCCAGAACGCGCATGGCGCTGCTGCGGAGCATCCCATTCAATCGCATCTTCCAAAGGCCTTCGCCTCGGCACAATCTCTCAAAATCATTTGGCGGGGTACTCCGCGTGATTGCGACGCGGCCAAGCGAAAACGGATCCGTGGACACAGTGTTTTCGCGAGGAACGCTAGTCGCCAAGCTGTGGAATCCGGCAGCCTTGGCGACCCGCAACGCCCGCGAATCGTAGCGCCCGCCCGGGCAGGAAAAATGTTCCACCCGACTCCCGAGTATCTGCTCGAGGACACTCTTCGCACCCGATATTTCGCGCTCCAGGGAGCCGTCGTCCAAATCCGGAAGATAAGGGTGGGTCATCGAGTGACAGCCGATTTCGAACCCTAAGCCTTGCAACTCGCGCAATTGCGCAGAAGAAAGACGTCCAGCTTTTCCGACCATTCCCGCGACAATGTAAAAAGTTGCGCCAAAGCCGAGTTTGAGCAAAACCGGCGCCGCGCTGAGTAAGTCAGTCTCGCACCCGTCATCAAAAGTTATGGCGACCGCAGGACGCGAAAACTTCAGGGCATCACTGACCCTCACGCCCGCTAATCCCATGTCTCGAATCTGCCGCATTTGCGCCTCGAATTCTTCCACCGGAAGAACGTAACGCGTGTAACCGGGATCCGACTGCCCAAGTTGACGACCAGCAAGCTGGAGTTCGTGATACATCAGGAAAACTGAGGCGGGCCTCGTCGCCGTCACCGCTTGGCCGCCGGCTGAAGGTATGAAGAAAGAAAGTGCAGAAGATCATCTTTCAACAACGGACCACACGCGACCAGCCCGGAGACCAGCGGTTCTGGGCGATTGCAAATCAATTTCGATCCATCAAGCAGTTGGACATGTCCGCCACCGCTGCGAACCAGAGCGGCGCCAGCCGCAATGTCCCATTCATGCTTGGGTGTAAGCGTGAAAGTTGCATCCGCCAGGCCGGCGGCAACTCGCGCGAGTTTATACGCCACCGATCCAACTGGTCGAATTGTGAACGGTGCAGTCTGAAAAGCCTGCCATTCTCCGCGCTTGGTTTCACTGCGGCTGGCGAGTACGGTCGCGCTGCTGAGGCTGGAGCACTGGCTCGATCGCACCGGCTTTCCGTTGTACGTGACTCCAGAATCGACAGAACCTAGAAACGCTTCATCCGAAGCGGGATTGCAGATGCCGCCTGCCACCGGTTCACCGCGTTCAACCAGCGCGATGGAAACACAGAACTCTGGGATTCCCGCGACGAATTCGCGCGTGCCATCCAGAGGGTCCACCACCCAGACCCGGTCATGTCTCAATCTCGATAAATCGTCTGCCGTCTCCTCCGATAGCCATCCCTCATCTTCTCGAAGAAGGCTCTTCCGCAGCACCGCATCCAATTCCGTATCAGCCTGGGTTACGGGATCATGCCCGGCTTTGTACTCCGCCGCAATCTCCCCGGGCGTGTGCTTAGCGAAGACGAGCTTCGCTTCATCAATCGCAATCTGGATCCGTTCGAGAACACCGGAATAGGAACTCTTCTGCATCGCCTCAGGTCCAGAGCATTCTCGCGCCCGTGGTCAGAAGAATCACGCACAGGATGCGCCTGAGCCACAGCACGGGAACGCGAGCGGTAAGATGCGAGCCAATTAGCCCTCCGGGAATGGAGCCGATCAGGAGATATCCAACCAGCGAGGTATCCACGTTTCCCAGCCGAAAGTGCAGAAGACTTGTCACGCCCGTCAGTACCACTGCATGAGCAATGTCGGTGCCCACCATCACCTTGGGTGGATAACTGTAAAAGAGCAGCAGAAGCATCATGATAATGCTGCCCGAACCCACCGACGTCATCCCCACCAGGAATCCCGCGGTAACTCCGATGATGGCCATGCCCGCAAAAGACTTTGTCGTGGGCGCGCGATTCGCCATCTGTGCTTCGATCCTGCGTTGTAGAAGCAGCAGTGTGGAAACGAGGATCAGAAGAATTCCGATCGCGGTCTTAATGAAGTCGTTCACGCCGGCGCCGTAAAGCGCTCGCATATGCTGGAGAAATCGGACGCCAAGCGCCGAGCCCGGAACACTTCCCACGGCCAGGGCGACAACAACTTTTCGTCTTACCGTTCCTTTGTTCAGATGGACAATGCTGGAAGGGATCTTTGTCAAGAAATTGAACGCGGCATCTGATCCCACCGCAATGATCGCCGGCACTCTGAGGCCGAAGATCAACAAGGGCAGTAGCAGCACGCCGCCGCCCAAGCCGGTCAGGCCGATCAGAGTGCCCACCACGAAGCCGATGAAGATCTTGAGCGCGACCAGTTCCATCTATTCTCTTGACGTCTAAGTCCCCGCCGTCAGCACAGGCTCTGGATTTACGCCGATGAAGCCCTGCTGTTCAAGATGCAGAATGATCTCCTGTGCGGCCTCCTCCGCGCTCAATTCCGCGGTGTTGATCGTAACTTCCGCGTCAGTGGGTGCCTCGTAGGGATCGGAAACCCCGGTGAACTCTTTCACGATACCGGCACGCGCCTTGGCGTAAAGCCCTTTGCGATCGCGCTGTTCGCACGTCTCGATCGGGGTAGCAATGTGCACCAGCACAAAGCCACCGTAAGGCTCGATCATGGCCCGCACCTGCTTGCGCACCGCATCATAAGGCGCGATGGGAGCGCAGATCGCGATGCCGCCATTCTTGGTAATTTCTGACGCCACGTAACCAATGCGGCGAATGTTGATATCGCGATGCTCCTTGGAGAAGCCAAGCTCAGAGGACAGATGTTTGCGTACGATATCTCCATCCAGAATGGTGACGGGACGTCCGCCCATCTCCAGAAACTTGGTGAGAAGCACATTTGCGATGGTTGACTTTCCCGACCCGGAAAGCCCGGTGAAAAAAATCGTCACGCCCTGTTTGTGCCGTGGCGGATAACTGCGGCGCAATTCGCGGACCACCTCAGGATACGTAAACCAGCTGGGAATATCGCGGCCTTCGTTCAGCCGGTCACGAAGCTCCGTCCCCGAGATGTTCAGCACACGTCCGCCTTTTGGCACTTCGTTATCGGGCACGTAGCGGTCGTGCTCTTCCAGATAGACCATCATGTTGAAGGGCATCATGGTGACGCCGATGTCCTTCTCATGCTTCCGGAAGAGCTCTTGCGCGTCATACGGCCCATAGAAGGGCTTTCCGTCGGAGTCGTTGCCGGGGCCAGCGTGGTCGCGGCCTACGATGAAATGAGTGACTCCATGATTCTTGCGGATCAGCGCATGCCAGATCGCCTCGCGCGGACCGCCCATGCGCATGGCCAGTGGCAGCAATGAAAGCTTCACCGTGCCTACAGGATATTTCGAGAGCAAAAGCTGATAGCAGCGTACGCGGGTGAAGTAGTCGACATCACCGGGCTTGGTCATCCCCACCGAGGGATGCAGCAAGAGGTTGGCCTCCACGCTCTTTGCGGCGCGGAAGGTCAATTCCTGATGAGCACGATGAATGGGATTGCGGGTCTGAAATGCAACCACGCGCCGCCAGCCCATTCGTGAGAACTCCGACCGCAACTCGGCAGGTGTGAGCCGCAAGGCCTTGAAATCGTAGTGAGAAGGTTCCTGCAATCCTTCGAGCTTTCCGCCTACATACCACGGGTTCGATTTGTTGATCGCGTAATCGACTCCGGGGTGCACCGTGCTGGTTGTCCCGAACACTGCCTTCGCTTCCGCCTTGCGGTCCGGCTGCCAAACTTCTTCGACGTTCAACACCGCCAGCATCACGCCTTCAGGATCGCGCAACGCAACCTTGCTGGTTCCCGGCTGCAACTTCTTGGCAAACTCCTCCGTGACGTTCGAGCGTGATCGGCATCGGCCAGATCACGCCGCTCGAGAGGCGCATGTCATGACAGACGCCCTCATAGTCCGGGCGCGTCATAAAACCGCGCAGCGGAGAAAACCCTCCGCTCAGCAGCAGCTCCAAATCACAAAGCTGCCTGGCCGAAAGGTCCCAGGATGGCCACTCGCGAGAGTGGGATTTTAGTTCCGCGCTGCGCTCCGCCGAAGCGATGAGCTGCACCAGTTCGCCCCCGTGGGCTGGGATAAGATGGCTCGTCGAAGTCAAATGCAAGGCCTCCGTGGACTAGTATTTTCCTGGATGGTCGTCAACCAGGCACAGCCAAAAACAAATTTAAGTGGAGAGAAAGGGATTCCCGCCGGTCACAGCCGATTGAGCCGAAAAGTTCGCACTCTCAATTTTATCAAACACTGGCGGTTCGAGCAGGATTGCACTTCAATGTGCAATTACTTGCATCTACCGGGGCACTTGCTCGGTCGCCACTTCTCGCATCCACTCGCTCAAGGTTCGGCTTAGCGAGCTGTATTGGTAGGCCGCTGACGACCGGCTGACTTCTTCAGACGTGCGCCTCGGAATCTCCAGGGCCTTCAGGAGTTTTTCGGCTATGGTGTCACTGTCTTGAGCAGTGACCCATACGCCTGCTCCTGTAGCCTCGATCACATCCGTCAGAGCGCCTGCATCGCACACTGCGAAGATCGGGATTCCTGTCTGCAAATATTCGTAGAACTTGGCCGGCAATTGCAGCGAATGGCTCCCTTGAAACAGCAGAAGCAGGTTCGATTTCCAGAGCAGTTTGCGAGCTTCATCGAAGGGTACGCGCGGACGGAATTCGACGACTTTGCCCTTTACCAGTTCAGAGACTAAGCGGGTGGCCTCTGCGATGTATTTCGCATCCATGTCGCCCTGGAACAACACCTTCGTCGCCTCGCCGCGCAGTCGGCCAGTCTTAACCAGCTTTGCAATCGCCAGAAGAAATGTGTCGATCCGCCGTTCTCCATACAACGAGCCGAGGTGAAGCAGCAATTTCTCGGAGGCCGAAGCGTCCGTCACCGGCCGCACGGAGGCAGAGTCATCATAGCCGTTATTCAACACCCGGAACTTTTTCGGGTTTAATGCCGGATATGCATTTCGCATTCCGTCCCCAAAACGTTGGGTGTTACAAATGACGAGATCGGCGTCGCGAACGCAGCCTGCTTCCATTTTCTCGGCCAGACGATTCCACCAGTTTGGACGGCTCACATTCCCGTGCGAAAGTTTTGACCAGGGATCTCTGAAATCGGCCAGCCATGGAATTCCGTACTTCCGCTTGATGCTGCGCGCAATAACGTGGGGAACCCAGGGAGGGCCGCTGGAAAAAAGCACGTCCACTTTCTCGCGCTCGAGAAGTTCTCTGGTCGCGCCCAGCGCCGGGAAATACCAGCCCCAATAACGGTCGGGAATGTGCAGCGCCGCAAGGATGTTTTTTCGCAGAAACGATGCTGTTTCGCTGGAATCTTCGCCGAGCGAACCTCGAACACCACTGGAAGCCGATGCTCCCGGACGCATCCTGCGATACCAATCAAGGGGATTAGTAATCACGCCTGTGCGGATCACCGGGAGGTCTGAGGGCAAGGTAATACTGGTGTCGCGCACCTCGAGATTTTCCTCTTTTACCGTCAGCACCACCGGGTCAACGCCGAATTGCGGGAGACGACGGCAGAAGTTAAAGACGCGCAGCGCCCCTACCTCTCCCCAGGGTGGAAAAGCATAGCTGACAACCAAGGCTCGCAGCCGGCGTTCTGCCAAAAAGAGTCTCCACAGCAATTCTCACACACCATGGGCGAGACACCGCTTGCCACTAGTTACAGTCTTGGTTGCGATGCTGTAATTTTGAAGAAGGGAATGCCGCTAAAGAGTGCGGCGGGATTTTAGGAATTGGCTGGAAGAACCCACGAATCCGAGGTTTGCAACCCCGTGGGCAAGTATGGAAGCTGTCAGGCTCCGGGGCTGTCGGGCGTCGGGAATTTTTTCACTAGATATCCGCGGCTTTCATCCAGTCTTTCATTTGCTCTTTTAATTCTTTTTGCTGGCGGTGCAGTTCCTTTTGCATCTTTTCCATTTCCTGCTGGAAATCTCTGCGGCGGTCGAGAAACTCCTTCTGTAATTCCCTCTTCATCTTTTCCATTTCTGGCTGTATTCGCTTTATTTCGGCCGTGGACAATGCCGTGGACAATTCTGGCACAAGCTGTGCGATTTCAGCATTCACATCTTGACTGCAATCCTCCAATTCCGCAGCCTCGCAGTCTTGGGTTTGGTTAAGAGCACCGGTGCGTTTATTTTCTGGCAAAGTCAGCGTCAGGGTCTGCTCCTTGCGTTCGCGCATCACAGTGACAGATGCTTTGTTGTCGGCGCGCTTACGCAGCAGGCGTGTGAAATCGCTGCAATCGTTGACCGGGGATCCGTTGATCTTGACCACTACGTCTCCAGCGCGGAAGCCTGCCTGCTCACCCCGGCTGCCCTTTTCCACAGACCGCACCAGCACCCCGGTGCCGCTCTTCACTCCGAAGTAGTCGCCCAGTTGGGGCGTTAGGTTCTCAACCATAAGCCCACTGCGTGCGGGCGAGTGCATGATCACGACGCTGGGCACATCCATGTCCGGCAAATTGATCGGTGGGATATGAACTGCAGGAACCGTGATCGGTGGCATATTGAAGTTGAAGACGTGGTCCATATCGCCGATGTTTTTGCGCTCGGTAAGTTGTGCCTTCAGTGTTAAGGGCTGCCCGTCGCGGCTGATCCCGATCGTGACCGTGCGCCCTGCAGGAATTTCGCGGATGATGCGCCTCAGTTGCTCCACGCTCTCCACTTGCTGCTCATTCACGCTAAGGATGACGTCATGCTCCTTGATTCCGGCCTTTCCCGCCGGGGCGTCCTGGTCAACCGTGGTGACCTCGACGCCGCGCTCTTCCTTCAGGTGCAGCTGTCCGATGCGGTCCGCGCTCACATCCTGCGTGTCCACGCCCAGGTAAGAGCCACCCCATGGCCCTTCCCCATAAAACACCATCGGCTGCGACCCAGGCTGTGCAAGTACGCTGGGCGCTGCGATCATCAATACAACCACCGTCAACAGTAAGAAGTGTGCTTTGTTTTTCATATCTGCCCCTTATTGCGCGCGACGAATGTAGATGTTGCCCATAGTTGTGCGCACTTTCAGCACCGGTCCGCCGCCGTTCAGATTGCCCTCAGCCGAGATTAACTTCGGCTCCCATTGCCCGCCCTCAGAGGAAATCTTGATCTCTGGGAAGTCGGAAATAATACGGTGTCCGGTCGCTGCCTCGATGGTGGCGCGGACCGTGATGTTGATGTTGGGTACAAGATATACAGTCACATCTCCAACTCCGGTCTCAAGCACCGAGTCGCTGCGTTCGCCCGAGGCAATAAATTTCGCTGTTATAGCTCCCGCACCTGTTTCGACATGGGCAGAAGGCACTCCCCAAAGCTCGATACTGCCTCCGCCGCTCTCGGCTTTAACCGGGCCGGTGGACGACGCGATCTTCAGTCCGCCGCCGCCAGTTTCCATCTGTACCGGTCCATTGATATTCCCTAAGTCGATGCTGCCCCCACCCGTCGAAACCTTTAGATTCCCAGTGCACTTGTCCACGTGAATGCTGCCGCCGCCGGTCTGGAGCGATGCACCCTGCAAGCCGGAAACCAGTTCGACGCTTCCACCACCGCTCTCCGCGGAGATCTTGCCCTTTGCGGATCCAATGTGAATGCCGCCACCGCCGGTTCGTACAATGAGATCGCCGCCCACATTGCCCACGTCAACCGAGCCGCCACCGGTCTCCGCCTTGATGGCGCCGCCAATATCATCCAGGTGAATAGTGCCGCCGCCGCTCTCAGCTTCCAAACGGCCCGCAATTCCGGTCGTCACAATTTCGCCGCCCTCAGTTTCAATCTTCACCAGCTCCATGTCGCGCGGCACGCTAACCGTCACGTCCGATGAAAACTTGTCGCGGACGCCCAGCTTTCCCATTGACCAACAATCCATGCAGTGTCGCCCTTTACGTAACTGCTGATCTTGTACTACTCGAATTGACGCCGCGCGCGGTCTTCTGACGACTCGTATGAGCGGTTGCGAATCACATAGCGATCCCCTGTCGATCCGCCTTCCACTCGCACTCTCCCAACCTCCACCTTGATGTGAAGATTGTGGACCCCGCTAAGCGATCCGTTCATTACATTTGTCCAATAATTTCCTTCTTTTTGAACCGAACCCTGCTGGGCAACGCACACTGTGGCGAGCAGCGCTAGCAGCATTCCGACTTTGGTTAAAGTTTTTCTCATGGTTTGTGTTTTGGTTTCCCTCCAATTCATTTCTGGCAATTGTGAGACCAGAGTCGCGCTTGCGAACGGATATAACGGTTCTCATCTTTTGCCGCCAGCCGTTGCAGCACGATGCGCACACTGCTACCGTCCGCACGCACCGGCACCAGCAGGCGCAAAGCTTCAATTCGTACTCCAGGATTGCGTCAGACATCAGCGACTCCAGCACCGCATCGCGAACCTGAATGTCGTCCTTGACGAATGGGCCCAGGCCGTCCAGGGCCTTCAGTCGCACACCTGTATTCGAGTCGTAGCGCAGGGCATACAGCAGGGCCTCACGCACGTGCTGATTGTTCGGGCTGCTGGGTCAGCAAATCGACCGAGTCCATTCGCACGCCCGGCATTGAAGTTGTTTCGAGCTGCATAGAGCAGAAGCTGCTGAATGTTGGGATCGCCGAGTGAGCCGTGCGCTTCCTGCGGGGCAACGGTCTCGTACTTGATCGTGACCTGCTTCGAATTGGGTTGTTGCGAAATAGAGCTGATACCGCTGATCGATGCCAGGGAGGGTTGCGCCTGACTGGCGATGGACTCACCTTCGATCGAATTTGACTTCACCATTTTGTAAGTCGCGCCAATGCCTCCCGCGAATCCAACGATGAAAATTGCGGCGGCCAGTGCCGGGCGCAAAGCGAATCTGATTCAACCAGTGCACAGGATCGAATATCAGTCGCGACCACCATCCGCCCTGCTCCGCCGATTCCAAGGCCTCCTGCAGCCGCATGCGCGACGCTGCGAGAAAGCTCGGATTCGGCTCCTGCACCGGAAATTGCGCGAAATCGGCACGGAAACTCCTCACTGATTCAAGCTCGGCTGCGCAGTCCTTGCAGCGCACCACGTGCTGCTCCAGTTCATGACGAGCGTCGTCCGGCAACTCGTCGTAAACGTAAAGCAGAACGTTCTGTTGACCCATTCGCATTTCATAACTTCCCACCTCTCGTAAGAGAGCCTCTCATCTCGGTTTCGAGTTTCAGAGTTTCAAGGTTTCGCATCAGAGATTCACCTTGAAACTTTGAAACTTGACTTGTCTTCATCTCATGTCCGCCAGCATTGCCCTTAACTTCTGCGTCGCGCGAAACAGCGTGTTCTTGGCGGTCTCTTCAGTCGTATTCAACATTTCGCCGACCGTACGCAACTTCAGGCCTTGATAATGCTTCAGCTCAAAAACCACGCGTTCCCGCGGGTCAACTTCTCCAAAGCCCGCGAAATTCTCCCGCCCAACTCACGCCGCATCAGATCGCGCTCGGGATTGGCTCCGCTGCGCCCGTCCGCCACCTGCGCCAGCACGTCGATACTGCTCACCTTCCGAATCCACCACTACCGGAGCGTCTTCTTTCCGCACCTGTTTCTTGCGGATGTTATCCAGGCACAAATTGGTCACAATCCGGTAAATCCAGGTATAGAACGAGCACTCGAAGCGGAAGCGTCCGATGTTCTTGTATGCCTTCAGGAACGCTTCCTGATAGACGTCCTGGGCTTCGTGCTCTGCATCCGGTCAAGTGCAGGGCCAGTCGCAACACCGCATGATCGTAGTGGCGCACCAGTTCCTCGAAGGCAGACGCGATTACCGCGCTGGGCTTCGCGCACCAGGAGCGTGTCGTCGATACGGCTCTGACTCAACATGTGGACCCGGGTTAGGGGCTGCCGTGTTCCACTGCTTCGTTCCACAAGCCGGGCGTGCCTGTCAACTCGGTCCGGATGAGAACACTTGCCAACCGGAAATTGTACTGCCCACGCATCGGCCGGCATCTCTCGTTTCCTCGCGCTGTTCCCGGCATCCTTACATTGCTCGGTTGCAAGGAGATAGACGCAGAACCTAACTGTTCGTGAGCGGACAGTAAGACCTTTTGGTGAGAAAATTTACTGTGCTTCATTCGGACGCGTTTTTAGGCTCTGGCAGCTGATAAACGGTGAGAAAGATACATTTTGCGGGTTCCAGCAGCCTGCTATAGCAGTCCAGCGTAAGATAAGCATATTGTTTTCAATGAGAAGCACGCCACGTAAGCGGTGCTAGGGAGCCAAAACCCGCGAACCCGAACTGTAAACACCACCCATAGTCGTCCAGATTAAATACACCCTATCTATTCAGCTTTCAGTTTCGATTACCCGCACAATTCCGGTGCATCAAATTGCCCGATGTAGTCTAAACTCTTTACCCGGTGCGCTCTGGCGCTGGATGCTCCGATTCTCGCTTTTGGTGAGAATCGACGAAAACTGAGGGAACAAATACTATGGCGGCCTCCGTCTGGTCTGGATATCTGACGTTCGGTTTGATCTCAATGCCGGTGCGGTTGTTCTCCGGCGCGCGCAGTTCGGGCATCTCTTTCAACCAGCTTCATCGCGATGACATGCACAGAGTGAAGCAGCAGCTCATTTGCCCACTCGACAACAAAGTCCTGGAACGCAGCGAGATCGTCAAGGGTTACGAGTACCGCAAGAACGAGTACGTCGTCATTGAGCCGGAAGAGATCAAGAAGATTGAGCCAAAGACGGCGAAGACTATGGAGATCCTCGAATTTGTGAAGTCGAGCGAGGTTGATCCCGTCTACTTCGAATCTTCTTATTACATGATGCCGGAAGAAGCCGGCCGCCGTCCCTACGCGCTCCTGACCAAGGCACTTGAGGAAAGCGAATACGTCGCCATTGCCAAGCTCACCATGCATAACCGCGAGTACACGGTGTTTCTGCGTCCGCATGAGGGCGGGATGATGCTGCACACCATGTATTACGAAGAGGAAGTGCGCAAGGTGGAAGGCTTCGGCGCGCCCGATGTTGAATTGAAGGAAGCAGAAGTCAAAGTAGCTCACCAGCTAATCGAAGCTCTCGCCGCTGAGTGGGAGCCTGAAAAATATCAAGATGACTTTCAGGAAAATCTCAAGAAGCTGATCCAAACCAAGCTCGAGGGCGGCGAAGTGGCGGAAGTCGAGAAGCCGAAGAAGCTGGCTCCGGTTGTCGATCTCATGGCTGCGCTGAAGCAAAGCCTGGCGGAGATGGAAGGCAAGAAGAAGCCAGCCGCCACTGTGGCTGCGGAAGCCTCCGCCCGCAAGCGAGCGAAGAGATAACCTTGGATTTCTGCCAGTCAAAAGAGCTTGAGTTAAGGGCGCCAACGGGCCGCTAGATCGGCAGCAGATTCTCTCGTAGATAATCCAATTCTTTCTGTGGCCGACTGGCCGCGCGCTCCCATCCTGGGAACCCGCCCCATTGAAACGCGATTCGCAAATACTCCACGAATGTGGTCTCGTGCCGCTCATTCAGAAAGAGTCCGTCGGCTGCGGCATCGGGCAGCTTCATGGCATACGGATCTCCGCCGCTTTCGAAAGCCTTGCTGACGTCATCAGGGGCAAGCGGCAGTTCGATCTCGTCGCTGTCGAACTCGAGGTCTTCCCCGAACCACGCTTCTGCGGCCTGTATTAGCGGATCGATCACCAAGGGGTCGGGCGATTCAGGGCCGCCTTTCGGGTTGATCGCTTCGTGATATCCCATCAAGTTCACGGCACCCACCTGCTCGTACCAACATCTGAGAGAAATCGGCAACGGTCCACCTAGCTTCTTCTCGAAGCGATCCAGGTCTGTGCTGGCACTGCTCTTCGGCGGGCTAAAGACTGCGGGATCCTTTAGGGCCGGTGGCCGATCTGCCTGATTCGTTTTCTTCTCTTCCCTGCCTCTCACCGCTGCCACGACCTTGGCCAGGAAGTCAGAATGTTTGGTCATGAGTTGAGTGGTGGCTTCGATCCTCTTCAGTTTTGCAACCATCGCTTTGTCGTGCTCGCTCTTCGCCATAAACCCGGGCTGCGAGTATTTTTCGCGGATCGCCTTCAGGGTGTCGCTCTCGGGAGCGATAGCAAAATTTATCCGCTCTGGAGTGTCCGCCTCCTGTGTGAACCTGTAGCCGAGTTTTTCCAGCTTCACGACGATAAGCTCGACGTTGTGCCGCGCACGCTTCATCGTCTCGGTACCGACAGCCAGAGCCTCGCTGCGATAGGGTTCTTCGCGGACTGCAGGTCCCAACTGTGTGAGCTCCTGCCAGACTTCACGGCACTCCCCGGACAAATATCGATCAAGAAATCTCTCGTCATACGACAAGAATATATACAGATGCGGTCTGCAGGTGAATTCCGGACGGTAATCTCGGTAACCTCGAGTGGTTACCGGCTCCGCGCAACCGGTATCGACGTTATCCCTGGCTTCGACTACAATTCCCTCAGCAGCATCTAATTGCTGTGTACAGGCTCTATCCGCCCAGCCGCGGAGGGGCACTGGAGGACATCGTGAGTCTCACTCCGATCGGCGCGCCGCGCCACAAAATTACTGTCACGTCCCTTCGAGAAAAAAAACTGCAACGTGAGCCCATCACCTGCCTGACCGCGTATGACTATTCGAGCGCGCGCCTGGTGGATGAAGCCGGAATTGACATGGTGCTGGTCGGCGACTCCCTCGCCATGACCATGCTCGGCCACGAGAATACGCTTTCGCTCACCGTCGACGAGATGCTGCACCACGTGCGGGCGGCGCGGCGCGGCGTAAAAAACGCTTTGCTCCTAGCCGATATGCCGTACGGATCCTTTCACTTGGGCGCTGACGACGCCGTCCGCAATGCAACTCGCTTCGTAAAAGAGGGCGGGGCGGAGATGGTCAAAATCGAAGGCGGTGAAAAACGGGTTGACGTGATTCGCCGCGTACTCGATGCCGAAATCCCGGTTGCCGGACACATTGGTCTGACTCCGCAATCCCTGAACCGCATGGGCGGATTTAAGGTCCAGGGCAAGTCCTTGTCAGATATTGAGCAACTCATGCGCGACGCGACCGCCCTTGATCGCGCTGGAGTGGCCTGCATTTTTCTCGAAGGGATTCCGCGCGAAGTTGCCGATCTCATCACCAGCGAGGTTGCGGCCCCAACCATCGGCATCGGCGCTGGCCCCGGCTGCGACGGCCAGGTGCTGGTGTTTCATGACATTCTGAACCTGACCTTTGGGCCGGCAGCAAAATTCGTTCGCCGCTACGGAGACGCGGCAGCCGAGATCACCCACGCGGCGCAAACATTCCGCGCCGATGTAATTTCCAGGACTTATCCGGCGGACAACGAGTGTTATCATCTGCCGCACGAGACTCGGCAAGCTCTCGACATGCTCCTGGAGCGCAAGCGCAACATGCGCGGGCAAAAGAGTTCAATTGCAATCGAGTGAGCTGCGGTTTCGATAGCGGTAACATACTCTCGAGGTCCGCCGATGAGAACTCCAGTTGTGGTGATCGCTGCAGTTGGGCTGGTGTCCATGAGCATGAACGCAGCAACGTCATCCTCGGGTTTGCTGCTCGTGGCCAACAAGGCTGACCAGACTCTCGGCCTCATCGATCCCGTCACCGACAAACAGATTGCCGTGGTCGCGGAGGGTGGCCAAACCGGCCACGAGGTGGTTGCATCTCCCGACGGTCACACAGCATTTGTTCCCATCTACGGCAACTCGGGCGTCGGGCTGCCCGGCAGTGATGGTCGCACGCTGGCGGTGATCGATCTGCCGAGCCGTCGCGTCACGCACACCATCGACTTCGGACACGGAGTTCGCCCTCATTGCGCCGTCTTCGGGCCAAAAGACGGCCTGCTCTACGTCACTACCGAACTCGATAAGTCCGTAGCCGTGATCAATCCGCAAACTCTCAAAATTATCGGCAGCATTCCTACCGGACAAGCGGAATCGCATATGCTGGCAATCAGTGCCGACGGTCGCTTTGGCTATACGGCGAATGTCGGCCCTGGCACAGTTTCCGTTCTGGATATCGCGGCGCGCAAGACGCTTGCGATCATTCCGGTTGCTAAACATGTTCAGCGGATTTCGACCTCGCCGGATGGGCATTGGGTCTTTACCTCGGATACCGAGCAGCCGCGATTGGCGGTCATCGACACGCACAGCCGCAAGGTAGAGCGCTGGATCAAACTGCCTGCTGCAGGATACGGCTCGGCCTCGACTCCGGATGGAAAATACCTGCTCATAGCCGTGCCAGCCGCAGACGGTGTCGCGGTCATCGACCTCGCAACTTTTCAAGTGTTGAAGACAATCACGGTGCCCCATTCGCCCCAGGAGGTTGTGATTCGGCCTGACGGTCAGGTTGCGTACGTTTCGTGCTCCGCAGCCGGCAAAGTCGCTGCCATCAAGATCACTGCCATTAAGATCGTTGATTGGAGCACTAAGACGATTGAAGCGGGACCGGGCGCGGACGGTCTTGCCTGGGCGAAATAATTCTCGCCCGTATCTCAGTGCTTCAGCCCCAGGGCCTGAACGGTGACGTCATCCGGTGCGTGATGGCCATTTTCGCCATTCACCACCCCGAAGCCGCCGCTGTAATCCCACATGTTCCAGCCGATGCCGTCGTGTTCGAAGGTTGTGCGCACGTCATGCAGCCAGCGAGCGCGGTCTTGCGGATCTGAATTCTTGCGATACACGCCGAACTCGTTGCAGGTCAGCGGGACATTCCAACGCTTCGCCCACTCAGCAGCCTGGCCGATCTCGACGCCGATCCGGTTCGCGTCCCAATGGTCAAGGCCGTAACGCAGGACTTGCAGGCGATTCACCGCGTCCGGTTCGGTGGCCGCGACTTTCTCTGCGTTTTCCATGCTCGATGGATATGCCAGCTTGCTTTCAAAATGCCAATAATTGATTCCCCAGGTCGCGCCCTGATGAGTGAATGTGTGCGGGTCGTAAAAGTGGAAGTTGTAAATCACGTTGGCGTCGGAAAGCGGCGTCATCGCGAGCAGGTCAGCAACGTCGGAATAATTCGCTCCGGCGACGATGATGGTGTGCTGCGGCGCGCCCTCGCGAATCGCATTGGCCAGTTTTGCCTGCACTCCAGCCCAGCGGTAGCGATCGCGAAATTCCGGCTCGTTCAAAACTTCAAAGAAGACTCTTTCGGGATCGTAGGAAGAGTAGTGACGCGCGATGGCCCGCCAGAAATCCGAGAACTGCTCGACGAAATCATCATGCTCGACTAACTTCGATTTGAAGTCGCTCTCCGGATGCATGTCGATGATGACGGCGAGCCCACTGATCGAGAATCATCTTTACGGCTGCATCGAGATAGCCGAGATATTCCGGCGGAAGTTCATCACCCCGGTTGTGGCGAATCATCGGCTCGGGATTCACGCTCAGGCGAACGTGATCGAAGCCCATCGATTTGATTAGCGCGATGTCGCCGGCGGTGGTCCAGTTTTCAAAATGCTCTTTGGTGTAGCCCTTGGGATCGTAAACCTGCGCAAACCATTCGCTGAGGTTGATACCGTGGCGAAGATGGGCAGCTCGGCGTTGAGCGAGGGATGAGTTGGTTTGGGCGAAAGCATGAAGCGAGAGAAGAGCGCCGAGTCAGCAGGAGTGTTTTGCGCATGAGAATTCTTCCGTAGTACATCGGAGTTCGGGTAGCATTGTCACCGAAATGCTAAATAGAAATGCTGTGCCGCGTGTCCCAGATTGTGATCTGACTTGAACCACAGAACTGAGCACAGTCGTGCACCTTCAAGCATGGCCTAGCTTCCAATCGGCAACGCGCGAATACGCTTTTTGGTCGCGGCATAGATCGCATTGCAAAGCGCCGGCGCCAGCGGCGGGATCGGAGGCTCGCCAACGCCAGTTGGCGGCTCGGTGCTGGGCACGAAGTATCCTTCCACCTTGGGTGCTTCGTTCATGCGAATCGGCTGGTAGGTAGTCAAAGTTGCTCTGGACCACCTTCCCTTTGTCGATGGTGATTTGCGCGCGCAACGCATTGGCCAGGCCGAACACTACCGCGCCTTGAATCTGTTGCTCAAGGATGTTTGGGATTCACCACCTGTCCGCAGTCCACACTGAGACCACGCGATGCACGTGTGGGGCTGCCGTTCTCCATCGATATTTCGACCACATCGGCGGCATAGGTGCTGAAGCAGCCAAAGCACGCGATACCGCGATAGCGTCCCGCGGCCAGCGGCTTGCTCCAGCCGGCTTTTTCTGCGGCCAGTTTCAACACATTTCGCATGCGCGCCGTACTCCAGGATGTGTCGAAATACTTGATCTCGGTGTCTTTCGAAAGCAATTGCATGCGGTATTCGAATGGATCTTTTCCGGCCGCAGCGGCCAACTCGTCGATAAAACTCTCGCTGGCAAATCCCATCTGCAGCGCATAGACCGAGCGCATCCACCCCGAGCGGCACGGGAGTCTCGGTGATCACCGACTCCGAGCGAAACATTGGGAATTGGATAAATGAACGACGCCTCATCTGGAAAATCGGAATCGACGCCATTCACCGGTTGCGAGCCTTTTTGTCCATTGATAGATGGCCCAATGATGCGATGCCGAAACGAAGTCGGCATTCCATCGTCGCCGAGCGTGGCCGACAGTTTGTGCAGGCTCACCGGACGATAAGTCGAGCAGCGCATGTCGTCTTCGCGCGTCCACGTCACTTTTACCGGAGCGTTGATGGCTTTTGAAACCAGCGCGGCTTCGACCGCGTAATCATGCTCCAGGCGCCGGCCGAAGCCTCCGCCGAGTAGCGTTACATTCACCTTCACCTGTTCAGGTTTCAATCCGATTAATGGCGCGACCGTATCCGCTGCAATCCTGCGGCACCTGGGTGGGCGCCCAGATTTCGCACTCGCTTCCGCGAAAATGCGCGCTACAATTTCCCGGCTCCATGGGAGCATGCGCCATGAATGGAAGCTGATAAACGGCTTCGACCTTTTGGCCCTTGGCGCTTGCGAATCATCGCCTACTGAAAAGAATTTCACCGGCTTGCTTTCGTCGGCGTGGTGCAGCGCTTCGAAAATTGCAGCCGAGTTCAGATCCTTGTTCGGACCCTCATCCCAGGTGATCTTGAGAGCCGTCGCGCCTTCAACGCATTCCACGTGCTGTCGGCAACCACGGCAACGGCTGAATCGCCGATTTTGCCCGACGAAAGCTCACGCCCGGCAATTGCTTGGCCGGGCATCGTCGAATGAACTCCAACCTTGCCGCCGACCGTTTCGCAACGCGCCAGTGACGCATACTTCATCCCCGGAATGTGAAAATCGATTCCGTAAACCGCAGAGCCGTTGACCTTGGAAGGCGTATCCAGGCGCGGGAGTCGATTTTCCGACCAGCTTGTAGCCGCCGCTCTTCAGCGGTGGATTATCGGGTACAGGAAGCGTCGAAGCCTTTGTCGCCAGCGATCCGTAACTCAGCTTGCGCCCGCTCGCCGAATGAATCACCGACGCGCTCTCCGCCTTGCAACTCTCGCGCGGAACTCCCCATGCTGCGGCCGCGGCGCTGAAATCAACATCTCGCGAGCTTGCGCGCCCGGCTTTGCGCATAGGGTCCCACGTGGTGCGGACACTGGCGCTGCCGCCCGTGCTCTGATCGCCGAATAAAGTACTGGCGCCGGCTTGCTCAATGGTGATCTGCTTCAGATCAGCTTCGAGTTCCTCGGCAAGAATCATGGGAAGCGCGGTCCAACCCCCTGCCCCATCTCGGTGCGTGCAACCACGACGGTGATTTTTTCATCCGGCGTGATGTCGCAAATATGCATTGGGAGAGAAAACGTCTGTGGCCTCGGCGAACGCGATCTTAGGAAGGTAGAATCAATCACCAATCCAGCCCCGGCAGCGGCGAGTCGTTCCTAGAAACGCGCGACGAGAAATTGGCGTCACTTTGCACCTCCCGCGCTGGCCCCGACGGATCGCCCGTCGGATGCGGTCGTAGGTTCCGCAGCGGCAAATGTTCCCGGACATGAAATCGGTGATATGCTGATCGGTTGGGTGCGGTGTCTTCTCAAGCATCGCCGCGGCCGCCATGATCTGCCCGCTCTGGCAGTAGCCGCACTGCGGAACATCTTCCGCGATCCACGCTGCCTGCAACGGGTGCAGGCCATTCGCGCCCAGACCTTCAATGGTGGTGACGTTCTTCCCGGCGACCTGCGAAACCGGCGTGATGCACGAGCGGGTGAGCGCCCCGTTCGATGTGCACGCTGCACGCGCCGCACAGTCCAGCGCCGCAGCCGAACTTCGTGCCGGTCAATTGCAGGCTGTCGCGAAGCACCCAGAGCAGGGGAGTGTCGGGCGAAACGTCGACGTTCTTTTCACTGCCATTTACGCGGGAAAGTGTAGTGGGCATAGGGAGCGCAGACATCCTAGACGAAATCGCGAAAAAGAGGAATGCGGACTTCGATCGGGTACTGGCTACTTCAGTTCCTGCAGCTTTGCCGTTGCGAGCTGCGCGGCTTGGCTTTGCGGAGCTTCTTTCTGGATCTGTTCGTACTGTTTCTTTGCTTCCGCCTTCATGCCTGCAGCTTCATACGTCTCCGCCAATTGAACTTCGGCAGTGGACTTTCCGACCGTTCGCGTCGGCTTGGCGATCAGCTGCTTGTAGAGTTCCACCGCCTCATTGGTGCGGTTAGTATTGCGGTAAACCGATGCCAGGGCTAGTTTGGCGAGAGAGGAAAGTTCGGAGTTGTAGTATCCGGCAACCTGCTTCAAATCGCGTTCGGCGGAGGCGTAGTCACCCAGGTCCGCTGCAGTGACCCCAAGAAAGTAGCGCGCGAAATCGCCAGAGCGAGTATGCGGATACTTGTCCACAATGCCCTGGAACTGCTTGTGGGCTTCCGTGTCCCGTTCCTTCGCCGAAGCGAAGCTCGGATACTCAGGCTGGGCTGGCATCCCGGCGGGCCGGACAGGCGTGTTAAGGGCAGTAACCGCTTTACCGAAGTCAACGCTTGCCCTCTCGTCCTGGCGCAGCAGGTAGTACCAGCCACCGAGCACGGCCGAAACCACCACGACGATCACCACCGCAGCGATGGTAATTTTGCTGCGGTGCTCAACCGTCCAGTGGACGGTCTGCTCAGCGGCTTGAAAAGTAGCTTTGCTGAATCTATCGGTTCTGAGTTGTCGACGGGTCTCTGCGCGCACAAACTTCCCTTCTGAGATGAATGCGAAAAGCCAGTTTATCACGCATTAATCAGCGCACATTCCGTTAGACTGCACGCCGCAAGGCGATTATGCGATGTCTAGATCTCGCGCGAGCGAGAAGTTCTATGGCCGGTTACCCTCGCTCTGCATCCTTGCCTTCTCGAACTCGTCCCCTTTTTGCCATTCGACAACATTCGGCTGCGTGGCGGCTACCCATCCTAAGGCGAATCCGAAACGCGCGATGGCGGCGTCTCCGCGGAAATCCATGCTGGGACTATACTCGTCGCTCGGCTGGTGATAGTGCTTACTGGTGTATTCGTCGGCCTGCTGCATTCCCCAGTCGGTAGTGCGACCTTTGTACTTCATTCCTTCATTCACAGAAAACGACGGCACACCGACGCGCGCCAACGAGAAGTGGTCTGAGCGATAGTAATGTCCGGCTTCGGGATGCGAGTCGGGCCGGATCGCCAGCCGAAACTCCTGCGCCATAGCTTCTACGGTTGGGTAGAAATTCGTACGCTCGGCGCCGGAAACCTCAACCTCCTGGGGTTCGCCGATTGGTGGGACATCGTCAAAGTTCAGGTCGAGCGAGATCCTTCCCGCCGGGATCGGCGGATGCTTACCCAGGTACTCGGAGCCGAGCAGCTCTTGCTCCTCGGCCGTAACCGATGCGAACAATATTGAACGTCGCGGCTTGACCGGCGATTGCCCAAAGACACGGGCGAGTTCGAGCAAAATCGCGCAACCGGTCGCATTGTCACGCGCGCCGTTATAGATATTGTCCCCAGGCGCGTCGGGGCGAATCCCCAGGTGGTCGTAGTGCGCCGTATAAATTACCGCTTCGCTCTTCAGCTTGGGATCGGAACCGGGAAGCATCGCAATTACGTTATTGGATGAGATCTGGCGAATCTTGCTGGCCATGTGAGCCTTCAGCTTGACCGGCAATGCCACTGGATGGAAGTTACGCGATTGCGCATCCGACATCATCTTGTCTAAGTCCATTCCTGCGTCCCGCGCCAGCTTGCGCGCAATCTCCAATTGAATCCATGAAGCCGCCTTCAAGTTAGGCGAATCGCTTTTCAGGTACTCTTTCTCTCCGGAGTTTGAATTGCGCACAACCTCCCATGGATAACTCGCCATATCAGTCTTGTGAACCAGGATGGCCCCGACCGCGCCCTTCCGCGCGGCTTCCTCGTACTTGTAGGTCCAACGTCCGTAGTAGGTGAGCGCTTGCCCCTTGAAGAACGCAGCGTCGCTCGAAGGCGGCTCATTTACCAGCATCAGCAACACTTTGCCGCGCACGTCCGCGCCCTTATAGTCGTCCCACTGATATTCGGGCGCTTCGATTCCGTAGCCGACATAAACGATCTCCGCGTCAATGTCATCGGCCGGCTTCTGAGTTTCGTCGTAGGCGACGTAGTCTTCGAGCGGCTTCAGACGAAGCGCTTCCCCTTTGTTAGGTGCGATCTCAAATGTGGTCTCGGGCGCTGGCGTAATGCCAACCATCGGCACCTTCTGAAAGAAGGTATCGTTGTCGCCCGCAGCTTTCAATCCATCAAGCCAGAACTGTGTCGCGATGTATTCGGCAGAGATATCGCCGCCGCGCTGCCCGGTGCCGCGGCCCTCCAGTAAATCGTGCGAGAGAAAACGCACATTCGCGCGCATGTGCTCGGGATCGATTTTTTGCAGGGCTGAAATGGCAGGGCTGGCTAGGTGGGCCGAGGCAGCTGCGCTGCGAGGGTGCTTCCGAGCCGTTTGTGCAACTAGAAAAGGAAAAATGAAAACAAGCGGAAGCACGAGAAGGGTCTTTCGCATTCAGCCAGGCTCCTGTCCGGTAAAGTGAACCGTTATTGTAAGGGAAAAAGGACTACTGAACGGAATGGCTACTTCAGCTGTGCGAACCCCTGTCATTCCGGAACCGCTTTAGCAGTGAGGGATCTGCTGTTCCGGGCAAAAAACAGGTTCCTCGACTTGGAAATCATTCGCGTTGCGAATGCTTCCGCTGCGCTCGGAATGACAGAGCGGCGAGTATCACTCAAAACAAATCGTTTGGACCCGCGACCGCGGGCTAGTTTCTCGACCCTCAACCTGCGCGAAAGTCGGCGATTTGCTCAGTTGGCTGAAAAACCGGCTTTGGCGGATCGCCTGTCGCTGCAGCGGCCCTGCTTGCCATTTCTTCAAATTCCTGGCGCGCCCAACCGACGCTCGAGATTTCAATACTCCCGTCTTCGGCGATCCAGAACGATGTCGGCACGTTGGTCAGTCCGTAAGCATTCGACACCGGGAAAGTTTTCGTGTCATCCAGCAGCACCGGAAGCGTTATCCCGTACTTCTTCATGAACTGGGCTGTGTCGTTCTTCTCGTTTTGCGAGATGCCTATAATGCTGACGTTCTTCCGGCCATGGGCTTTATAAATGCGTTCAAAGTAAGGCAAAGCATATTGGCAGACCGGGCAGGAAATCTTGAAAAATACCGCGAGCACCGGGCCGCGAGAGAGTGCCTGCTGAAGAGAGAACCGCGATCCATCCATTGTCGGCAATTCGAATTGCGGGGCTTCTGTGCCCGCGGTCAACGCTGACATATTGCTTTTTCCTCCAAACAGACTGGTTAGCCATTTCATGGCTGGTCTCTTTTCATTGGATGATCGCCGCCTTGCGGAGGATTTTTCTCGTCAGCCCGGTTAAGGGAAGTTCCTGAAGGCGAGAGATTTGCACCCACTTGCCGTCTTCCGACCGGCCTCTCACGACATTTACGGTGAAGTCGGTAGTGGTGATTGAGTGCTTCACGGAAAATAACCGCTCGGCCTCGCCACTCAAGACTGTTTGGGGAAGCTCCCACATCCCGGGCATGAGCCGCTCGTCGTCATTCCGCTGCACCAGTCGGATCGTTCCCGAACGACGCTGGAGGGAGTAAGCGACGTGGCGCTTGTATTGACGCAACTTTGCCGGAGACTTCTCTCCAAGGCCCCGCGTCTTGCAGTACGAGCGAATGGGACAATCGCTGCACCGTGGTTGCGAAGGCAGACAGACCAAAGCTCCGAATTCCATCATTGCCTGGTTGAAGTCCCCGGGACGTGTGCGATCGAGCAAAGCTTCAGCCCACTTCCACAATTCTCCAGACGGATTGACGCCCCCGAGTAAGCGGCCCAGAACTCGTGCGACGTTGCCATCGAGCACGGCTACGGGTTCGTCGAATGCAATGCTGGCAATCGCGGCAGCAGTGTATCGGCCAATACCCGGCAATGACCGCCAATCTTCTGCGGTTTGGGCAAACTTGCCGGAGCGTTCGTTTACTATCACTCTCGCTGCCGCATGCAGATTTCTCGCACGCCGGTAGTATCCCAGTCCGCTCCACTGCGCGAGCACCGCGGATTCCGGCGCCGCGGCCAGCTTCTGGACAGTAGGGAATCGCTGCAGGAATTTCTTGTAGTGAAGCAAGACTGCAGCAACCCGGGTCTGCTGCAGCATGATCTCAGAAACCCAAATTCGGTATGGATGTCGCGTCCTGCGCCAGGGTAGGTCGCGCCGGTTTGCGCCATACCACGCGAGCAGGGAGCGGCGCTGTCCGGAAACCGTGCGCGCACTCAGTTGGGCCGCAGCGCTCATCTGTCTGTATTAGTCGCGAACCCGCATGATAACGAGTTAATCAAGAGGCTAACGGCCACTGTACCTCAGCCTCCATTGACCCCTCTACACCCATCGCGAAATAATGGCATGATCTCATGTTTGAGAATTTCTTCCGCAAGGACCTTAAGCATTATGAGCGATTCCACTCGAAAAGCCGAGGACGCCTCGGCACGTTTTAACCGCACAGTAAGCGAGACCACCGAAAGGTTGGAGAAAGAGGCAGCGGAGTTTATCAAATACGTGAACGACAGTGTTGTTCCGAACGTGCGCCAGCACTCCACCAAGGCCCTGCGCACGGCGGCCGAGAAACTGCAGGAGCTGGCCAACTACATGGAACAGCATTCGACGCCAAGCAAATGAAGTTAACCCTTGTGTTCGCGATTGTTCTTCTCCTGAGCGGATGCGGGCACAAGCCCGTGACGGTTGCCGTCCCCTCTGCCCGACCGCCAGGACAAGAAGGGCCTTTGGGAACACCCCCGGCCGAGTCTGGACAATCGCTCCCACCAGATATTGGCATTCCGCCGGATGCAAAGCCGTTGCTGGTCGAAACCGGTATTGCCAGCTGGTATGGCGCGCCATATCACAATCGGCGAGCATCGAATGGCGAAGTCTATGACATGCACGCCATGACCGCTGCTCATCGTACGTTGCCGCTGGGCTCTGTTGTCCGGGTCACGAACCCGGCAAATCAAAAAATCGCGATTGTGCGCATCACCGACCGCGGGCCGTTCGTTGCGGGACGGATCATCGATCTTTCGCAAGCCGCTGCCAGCCAGATTGGTTTGATCCAGAAAGGCACAGCAGCCGTGCGCGTAGAAGTGCTAAAGACACCTGCGCCTATTCAAGCCGAGGGACGATGGGCGGTGCAGATCGGCGGATTTGGAAAGGAAGAAGCTGCGCGAGACCTGGCCGGACACCTTTCCCGCCGGTATCGTACGGCGAAAGTGCTGACGTTCGACAGCCCTGCCGGTGATTGGTGGGTGCGTGTGCGCGTGAAGAATGATCTTCGGGCGCGCGCTGAAGAAGTGTTACGCGACACCAGGCCCAGTGAGGGCGGAATTTTTCTGGTGAGGCTGGATTAAGACTTAGATTCTTGAGGGCTGATTCGGTAAACCTGAGTTATGAAAGACTGCCTGTTCTGTAAAATCGTGCGTGGTGAAATTCCCGCAAAGAAGGTCCGCGAGGATGAGTACACGCTCGCTTTCGAAGATATCGATCCCAAAGCGCCCACCCACGTCCTCATCATTCCCAAGAAACACATCGTGGGATTGAAAGAAGCTCAGGCTAGCGACGCCGAGATCATCGGCCGGTGCCATCTGGCAGCAGCGGAAATTGCCCGAGAACGTAAAATTGAGGACAGTTACCGGACGGTGTTGAACGTGGGGCCAGGATCGGGGCAGTCGGTTTTTCATTTGCACGTTCACTTACTCGGCGGGCGCGACTTACGCTGGCCGCCGGGGTAAAGCCATGTTTGAAACTCCACGGCCCACGAAGAAGAACCGCAACGCGTGCCTGCTGGCCTCGTTTGCGCTGCATTGCGCCGTCATATACGTGCTGGTGAACCGCGCACCGATATTCGTGAAACCGTCGTCCGTGGCTTGGGGTGCGCACGGTAAATCGGAAGCGCTGGTTTATTTTGCCCAGAGTACACAGCCGCAGCCGATGTCGAAACCATTAACTCTTCCCGCCAAGGCCAAACCCAAACCGCCTAAAGAGACGCCAAAGCCGGATTCGCTGCGCGCCGGCGCGCCAAACGGATCCTTCGCCTATGGTCCTGCAACCGGGAGTGAAGCTTTGCCCGCCTTGCCGTTAGTATTTCCCGATCCCGTGATTTTTCCCTGGCAATTGGCTAACGTGCGAGGCGACGTAGTCGTAGAGGTCACAATCGACGAGCAGGGCAATGTGACCGACACGCGCGTCCTGCAGTCGCTTAAACAAGAAATCGATCAGAAAGTTGTGGCCACGCTGAAAGGCTGGCGCTTCAAACCTGCCACTGTGGATGGCATCGCCATCAGCTCGCGACAGGATGTGCATTTCCACTTCCCGAGCTGAGCGGTCGCCGCAATGCCAGTGCCATTCCGTTCCACCCTTGCTTTTTCCGTCTGTCATTCCGAACTGCTTTAGCAGTGAGGAATCTGCTTATTCCAGACAGGCGCGGTCCTGCTAACGCCGCGCATAGCGATATCGAGTCGTAAGGTTCCTCTCTCGCCTGCGGCGAGTTCGGAATGACATCAGGCGGGTGTTAGCTGATCGTCTCTTCCGCCGCGCCATGTCTGCGCAGCAACTGCGGCAGGTTCTGCGAGAAAGCTGAACGCGGCAGCACCATGTCACATCCGACTTCATGCGCTTTCTGCTTCAGGTCGCCCTGCACGTGAGAGAGGAATCCGATCACGGAGGTCTTCTTCAGTTTGCTCTTCAATTTCGGAATCAGGCTGAGCGGTTTGACGCTGGAGGTGTTCAGGTCGACGATGATCAACGACGGCTTTTCCTCGCCGTTCAGCTTGATGCGTTCGAGGAAATCCTGTTCGGACTTCACGAACTCGACTTTCACATTCAGCTTGCGTGCTGTTTCCTGAATTTTCGCCTGAAAAAACAGGTCGTCAACGAAACCGAAAATACGGGAAGCCGCGTCTTCACGCATGGGTAGCGGTTCGGGATCGGCTGGTGAGTAGCTGGCCGCAAAGCCTGGGCGCGGACGTCCCGGCCGTGAGCCGTTGTTGCCGCCGGCTAATGCCGCGCGATAGCTGTGATCCATGGGTGCGGTGTAGACTCCGCTGTGTTGGTCGCGTCCGGCCCGATTCGACGGATTGCCGCCTCTCGGACGACGGCCACGACGCCGCCTGTTTCTCCCTCCACCACCACCGGAGGGACGTCCTGGTCCTGCATTCATATTTTTCTTTATTCCTAAGTTATTGTGTCCGCCCGCAGGGGGACCGTTTCCTGCCCCGCTCTCACCGCTAACGGGCGGCTAAATCTCGCGTACATGCACATAGTGTGCAGAAAAACCGATTTGCAGTAGGAACTCTTTTTGATCTATGTCCGTTGTGCGCCCGGAGCTGTTGGGCGCGGGGCCAGCCAGGGGGCATGGCCGCTGGGAACAACACAATGGTACTGCTCTAGATTGCCGGATGCAAGTGCTAACTCACCTGAGTTTTACACAAAAGTCACGGTGAAACCGTTAAGTCTGGCTCGCAACTCTCACACTGCGTTAACGTCCCGCACCCACTGCATGGCCTGCCAATAGGACTCTGCGATCTCGCTCTCGCTCAGCCCAAGTTCGTGTGCCCGTTCCGCAGTCCCTTCCCAGTCGCCGGCCTCGCGGGCCAACATTAACTGGTACACGGGTGTAAGTTTGCTGGGGCTTCCCATCAGCACCGCTTTGGTTTCGTGCTCCAGTGGAATGTTTTCGAGAATCGTGACCATGGGAATTTCCAGTATGGCATCAATCATCGACAGCAATCCCATGAGGAACAGATCAGACTCGCCATGAGGCACCCTGTTGGCAATGAGCTCGCAGAACCGCGCCCGCGTCATAGCAGTGTTCAGCAGTTCACTCGATCTGCCCTCTGCGGCCGTCAAAGTTACGACCAAACGTACCCATCTTCGGACCTCTCGTTCTCCAAGCAGAGTAAGCGCGTGCCGGATGGAGTGCACCTCATTACGGATTCCGAACGCTGCTGAGTTCAAATAGCGCAACAGACGATAGCAGACCGAGGCTTCGTGTTTTATCAATTCTTCCATCTCACGCACTTCCAGGTCCGGCTTGGAAACGGCTTGCAGCAGGCGTAGGTAGTTGAGCCGATTCGCCGGAATCTCTTTAGCCTGCAGCAACTCGGGTTTGCGAAAGAAGTATCCCTGGAAATAAATAAAGCCCGCAGTCTTGGTCGCGCTAAATTCCTCGCGCGTCTCAACTTTCTCGATCAGCATGCGGCATCGCCAGGGGCCATAGCGGTGCACCAGGGTCGCGCGCTGTTCCGGAGTAGTGATCTTAAAGTCAATTTTAAGAATGTCGGCGAACTCTACTAATGGGGTGCGAGCATCATCCAGGACGAAGTCATCCAGGGCGATCATGTATCCCGCCTGCTTAAGCCGTTGTAGAGCGGCCCGCACCAGATCGTCAGCCGGGACTGATTCCAGCACTTCAACCACCGTGTGCGATGAAGGTAGAAGCGTGACGTAGTCCTTGAGCAGGACTTCCCGCGTGCAGTTCACGAAGGCGCGGCGGCCTTCACACAGCGTCTGCAGGCCCATTTGCTGAGAGGTGTCGAGGGTCTTTCGTGAGGCTGCGTCGGCGTCCGTCTCGCGGAAGTAGTCCTCCACTCCGTCGCGAAACAAAAGCTCATACCCGAAGACTTTTTCATCGGCCGTGAAAATCGGCTGGCAGGCCACGTAGTTGTAGCGGACGTTGCTTAGAGCCGGTTGTGCAGCTGAGGCATTTGAAACGCTCACTCGTTAAATATCGGCACAGCTAGCGGCCACTTTAGATCGGATACCGCTTGCACGAATCCACATGCCGACAGGGTAATCCTTACCGGACAGTTAGGCTCACGGCCATACTGTGCGAGGCGCCAGTGTTCGCGCCGGTTGCGGTCACTGTTATCACGTAGGTTCCCGCTGGAGTGCCTTGCGCTTTTTGCTGAGGGGTGCCGCCGCCTCCACCACAACCTATTGTCCCGATTGCGGTCGCAACCAGTACTAGAGGGAGCAGGCCCATCCACCGCCGGCGCGAAGGAATGCCGAATAGAACTGCCGCAAATAGCCCGCCTGTAGCGGCAAGCCATGTTCTATTCGAATGTGGAAGCTGCGGCGGATCGAGGGCTGCGACTGTGGTGATGCTGAGGGTGGAGGGTACGGTCTTCACGGAGTTGGTCAGGTCTACGCTCGCAGGATTCAGCGAGCAAGTGATTTGTGCGGTCTGTGAACTGGGTGAGCAGGTTAAGTTGACGGTGTCAGTAAACCCGTTTACGGCGGTGATGTTTAATGTCGCCGTTCCCTGTATCCCCGGCGTGACTGTGCTCGATTGCCCGTCAATTACGAAGTCCGGAGAAGGTGACGCAAGCGCAGCCAGCCAGGCGGTTTCGAGAGCGCCGGCATCGACCGAACCGAGGCCTGTGGCTTGGTCATAACCCTGACCGGCGATGAAACCGATTGTGGTTGTGCCAGATGGGCAGTTCTTGGTCCCGGAAGTGCAGGGAACTTTGTTGTCGCCGGTGGTAACGTCGTGGAAAGCCCCGGGCGAACTCGCAGCCAGGCTGTACAGCATGGGATTTACGTTCCCCAGCGCTGAGCCTTTTCCTGCTGCAATGCTGGCTTGCAGAATCAGCGCCAAAATTCCCGCAAACGATGGCGCCCCCGCGGATGTTCCACCGATTGCAGTCAGGGTTTTATCGCTCGCCCTGAACCCGTTGGTACAGCTGGTGGGTATCGGAGGGGTTAAACCCACATAAAAAGGTTGTGAGCATATCAGGTACGAATCGTGATCGGCAGAGGCGCTCAACGCTACATCTGGAACATCCCGAGCGCCGTCGGCAGGAACTCCAGTCCCCGCTTGCCAGCTCGGTTTCGCAAAGAAGGTACTCGCTCCTCCCCCACCCGCGGAAGGCTGGCCATCCTGCTGACTATCATTCCATGCCATTTCTGGTATGTACTTTTCGGCAGTAGCGGCAGGACTGGTGAGTGCACAAGCGCCCAACCAAAACGGCGAATCTGCGGGCGCATCCCCGTCGGGACACGAAACAGTTGTTGGACATCCCGCAGTAGCATCGCAGACCACCGAATCGCCAGTAAATTCCGTCCCACCTAGGCTCGTAACTTCTGGAATTGCGGCCGGCAAATCCACTCCCAAGCCTAAGGTGGCTGACGCAGGTACTTTCTGAAGATCTCCTTCACAGTCAGACGCGCCGGTATCGCCGGACGCCGTGGTGATGGTCTGTCCTTGCGAGCTTCCTTGGCGGATGGTCTGCCACAGCGCCAATGCGCTTGACAGTCCTAGGTCGGTTTCACACAGTCCGAAGCTGTTGCTTATGATCTGAGCGAACGAAAGTCCCTGGTTGACCACATGACTGATCGCACGAAATGCATCCCCCGTATTGCCAGAGAAAACGTAAATCACGTCGGCATTTTTTGCGACTGCATTAGACCACTCCAAATCTAGATCAGCCTCGGTCGCGTCAGAGCTCCTGAAAGTGGGATTGCCGGTGGATGGCACTTGCACGAAGGTTGGCTGCTTTGCAACTAACCCGGCAGCCGAGCGAAAAAGATCCAGATCATTAGTGGCGTTTCCACCCGCCGAGATTGTCGACTGTCCAACGACTGCAATCTTCACCCCAGAGCCGTCGAGGCCAGCACTGTATAGCGAATTCAAGTTATAGATAACCGCGAAATCGGCGGGGTTTAGAAAGTGCCGGCCTGATACGTCCGAGGTGAAATTTGCCGACGGTCCACCCGATCTCGTTGGTCGAAAGCGGGTGTGTGGGTGTGGACGAAAGTTGTCGGTGCCTCGGACGGCGAGGACGACGTCCGCGAGAGAGTGTGGCACTGAAAGCGGAGTGGCATTGGCGAAGTGGTCCTCGCCTTTTACAACATATCGATGAATTTCAGTTCGAAAAACGCTTTCAACCTGCGCCGCAGAGCCGGAAAAGTAGAGTTCTGCACGGCCGCGCGAAACGCCGTTGACAATAAGTCCTTCGGAGCTAAGCCATTCACCCACTTTTGCAAGATCGCTCTTGCTCATGCCGAATCGATCGGCGTACTGCTCAGGAGTGAGCCAGTTGTGGTAATCGGGAGACGAGGGACTCTGCTGATCGCGCAGTAGGCGATCCAAATCAGCTTGCTGGGTGGGAGAAAGTCGAAACACCAAGGTCCCGCTGATCGGCTGGTCGGAGTTGATGCGTCCCCGATCAAATTCTGGCCGGGCCAAAGGATGACTCGACCCTTTAACCGTTTCGCTTTGGGTTGGGTCAATAGGCCGCAAAATGCGGTCCCTGACCGGAGGTTGGCTTGATCCAGAACTGCCGACCGCTAGAACCAAAGCGACTGTGCATGCGCAGCAAGCATATGACTTAGAAAGCATAGAAGTTATTTCCCAGATGGTCCGGTAATCTCGCTGAAATCGAGACTGGTTGCAGGGATAGATTCAGGGTACTCCAGCAAAGGATGCATTCCCAACAGATTGCAGGTAAAAATTTTGTCTCCTCAAAACCGCCTTTTTCCTTTTGGAAACCCATGAATGCCAGATTTGCCCGCCCTTTCTTAGGGCAGCGACCGATTTCTTTCCGGCATCCTAGGTTCGCTCTGCGCCTGTCTACAAGGCCTTCGAGGTTAGAACGTGCGTTCACGGCAATCAAGAGAGGTCTCCGCATTAACTGCCGCAAGGGTTACTTTGCCCGGCCACCTTCCCAACCTTAGTTTGTCTGAGTCTGCCACCCTGCGAAATGCGGTTCTCGTAAAAACCTGGTCGATTGAGTAAGGCTGTGTTCTACAATGTAGGTGAGAAGGTGCTCCCATGAAAAAGTTGGTCGGCTATTTTGCTTGCGTTTGTATATTGCTGCTCGCGCTTCCAGCATTTGGCGACGATCAGCAAAAGGCTCAAAAGGAAATTAATAAGATCACTGCCATGGCCACAGACTTTGATGGCCGCCGGGTAGTGAACCTGAGTATCTCGGAGATGTTTACGGTGCCGCGTGCTGCTCTCGTGGAACAGCGCGCGCAAACCGGACTGAATTACGGCAGCTTGTTCGTGGCTCAGGAACTTGCTAAAAGCGGAATGACCAAGGACGACATCGCAGCCAAGCTTAAAAGCGGAGTCACCATCAGCGATCTCGCCAACCAGCAACATTTGGATTGGAAACTGCTCGCCCAAGAAGCGAAGAAATTGAATGCCGCCATAGATAGTAATCTCTATAGCTTTTTCTTGGGCAAGAAGGGAACAGTGGCCCAGGATGCCGCCGACAAGTACGACGTACACTACGACGGTGCCAAGAGCGACGCGGACATCAGCAAACAAGACATCGCGAGTGCCCAGGACCGGTACCTGCTTTGGAAGGATCGAGCCTCGAAAGACCGGGGTAATGATCGAAAGCAGGGACTGAGCACCGGCGACGAACGAGTGGCTTATTCAGACCATGTTGCCACTGGGGGTCCCCAGGGCGGCGGCAGGGGGGTTTCAGGCAGCGGTGGTACCTCAGCTCCGGTAGGCATGGGTGGTCCGCACTAACCCACTACCAAGAATTCGGTTACGAGGCCTCTGGGCTTGTCCAGAGGCTTTTTTCATGTAGGATTGCACCATACCGCGCGATCTCAGCTTGCTCTGTATGAAACTTTCTGTGGTAATGCCGGTCTACAACGAGCGTGCCACTCTCCGCGCTGTAGTGGAACGAGTGCTCGCCGTACCTATGGAGATTGAGCTACTTTGCGTGGATGATGGTTCGCGCGATGGCTCCCGCGAAATACTTGTGGAACTGCAAAGCGCCTTCCCGCAGCTCAAGGTCTTTTTTCAGCCGTACAATATGGGCAAGGGAGCCGCACTCCGACGCGGCATTAAGGAAGCCACCGGCGACTTCTTGATTATTCAGGATGCAGACCTGGAATATGATCCCTCAGAATATTCGGTTCTGCTGGGCCCATTGCTCGAGGGAAAAGCCGACGTTGTTTATGGATCGCGTTTTCTCGGAGCCGGCCCGCACCGTGTTCTCTACTTCTGGCACTCGGTGGGTAACTCTGTGCTGACCTTGATCTCCAATTGCCTGACCAACATCAACCTCAGCGACATGGAAACCTGTTACAAAGTCTTTCGCCGGGAGGTAATTCAAGCTATTCCGATCGAGGAGGATAGGTTCGGATTTGAACCGGAGATCACAGTCAAAATCGCCAAGCGGCGTCTTCGGATCTACGAGGTTGGCATCAGCTACTGGGGCCGAACCTACGAAGAGGGCAAAAAGATCGGTTGGAAAGACGGTTTCCGCGCGCTGTGGTGCCTGCTGAAGTACGCCATTAAGGAGCCTGCGGAGCCTTTACCGCAACCGTCTTCAGTGCGATTTGCGGCCGAGCAAAACAAAATTGCGGAGTAGTCGCTGCCACACACAATTTCTCCTTCATGAATGAATCGCTTACTGCCCAAAAGCAACCCCCGCCAGAATCGTTGGCGTCGCCACTTAGTTCGCTGGACCACAGCCTGGCCAGAGGCGTGGCTTGGACCGCCGCCGCCAAATGGTCCACTCAATTCTTATCCTGGGCATCGCTCATAATTGTCGCTCGACTGCTCTCTCCCGCCGATTTCGGCGTTATGGGCATGGCAATGCTTTACATGGGATTCGTGACTTTGTTCAGCGAATTCGGTGTTGGAACTGCAATTCTCGTGCTGCGAGATTTGAGCGAAGAACAAGTCGGACAGTTGAACAGCATCTCGGTACTGATCGGTGTGCTTTGTTTTGGGTTGTCTTGTTTTGCTGCCTGGCCTCTGGCGCATTTCTTTAAATCGCCCAAGCTGGCTCCGGTTGTGATTACCTTAAGCGCCACCTTTGTCGTGCTGGGCATTCGCAGCATTCCTTCTGCAATGTTGCAGAGGGAAATGCGCTTCAAGCTGCTCTCCTTCCTGGAAACCAGTCAGGTTTTATGTCAGTCGCTGGTTGCGGTAGTGTTGGCGTTTTTCGGTTTTCGCTACTGGTCGCTGGTCTTAGGGAACATTGCGGGTTCGGTAATGCTGACCGCGGCAACGGCAGTTTACAAGCGACACAAGTTTGCCCAGCCCAAATTCGACTCTATCAAACCCGCCTTGCGATTCACCCAGCACATATTGATCGCGCGCCTGTGTTGGTTTTCCTACTCCAACGCCGATTTTCTGGTCGCCGGGCGCGTCCTCGGCCCCAGTTCGCTGGGTGAGTACAGCTTCGGGTGGAATCTGGCGACCTCTCCCATCGAGAAAATTTCCGGCGTGCTGGCACGGGTGACTCCGGCGGTTTTCTCCGCGGTCCAAACGGATCACGCCGCCTTGCGCCGGTATTTGCGCATTCTTACCGAAGCGCTGGGCATCCTGACCTTTCCCGCGACCTTCGGCCTGGCTCTCGTCGCGCGGGAATTCGTGCCGGTCGTCTTGGGCAAGAAATGGGATGGGGCGATCGTTCCACTTCAACTGCTCGCATTCTATGCATCATTCCGCGTGATCGTTACCCTGCTTCCTCAGATCCTCAACGCGCTTCGCGACACTCGCTTCAGCATGAGGAATTCGATTGCGACCGCGTTAGTTATGCCCACCGCTTTTTACATTGGGAGCCACTGGGGGACGACCGGGATCGCGGCCGCATGGATTATTGCTTATCCCATCGTCATCGTGCCGCTCTTCTATCGCACCCTCACCCGGATCAATCTCAGTTTCGGTGAATATGTCCGTGGCGTGCTGCCGCCCCTGAATGCGTCTCTGGTGATGGCCATCGCAGTACTGGCGGTGAAATGGGGTTCTCCTTCGAGTTGGCCGCTCTCGCTTCGCCTGGTGCTGGAGATCCTAGCCGGCGCGGTTGGCTACTTCTCGATCATGTTCGGAGTTTATCGGAAGCGGATGAAGACTTTGTGGCAAGTGGCCCGCAGTCTCAGGAAAAAGCCACAACAACAGGTGGCCGCCGATCAATCCGCAGATTTGCCAATCTGATTCTGCACGATGTCGGCGATGCGCTCGCTTGCAAGTCCGTCCCACAGCGGAGGCACGCTGCTCTGCTTACCTTCTCCTTGCAGAATTTTGTTGAGTTCGGTCTTCAAGCGTTCAGCATCCTGCCCAACAAGAACATTAGTGCCCAGCGAAACCGTAATCGGCCGCTCCGTGTTTTCTCTCAGAGTCAGGCACGGTACCCGCAGAAATGTACTTTCTTCCTGAATTCCGCCAGAATCTGTGATCACCACGGTTGCGCGCTTCTGCAGGGCAAGGAAGTCAATGTACGGCAAAGGATCAAGAATTCGGAGTTGCTCCGCATTAAGCCCGAAATCCTGTAGGCGCTGTCGCGTTCTAGGATGGGCTGGGAAAACAATTCCCAACTCGCGGTTCACGTCCAGAAGGGAAGAGAGAATTCCCTTGAGCTTTTCGCTGGAGTCGACATTCGATGGCCGGTGCAAAGTGACCAGCGCATAACGCTGTGGCAGGCCATCGATGGGGCGCTTCTCGGCGGCGGGTAACAGACGCAGCACCGAATCGATCATCACATTGCCAACCAGATGAATCTTCTCTGCCGCAACCCCTTCGTGATGCAAATTCACATCCGCGTCCTCGGAGTGCGTAAACAGCAGGTCTGCCAGTTGATCAGTCACCAGGCGATTGATCTCTTCGGGCATAGTGCGGTCGAAAGATCTCAGACCAGCTTCTACGTGGCCCACACGTATAAGCAGCTTCGCGCAAACTAAAGCTGCGGCCACCGTCGAGTTCACGTCTCCGTAAACCAGAACCAGGTCGGGCTTGTACTCCAGCACCACAGGTTCAAACCGGCTCATTATCTCCGCCGTTTGGCGGGCATGGCTGCCGGCACCCACGCCGAGATTGACGTCAGGAGCCGGGATTCCCAGCTGCTCAAAGAAGACATCGGACATGTTCGCGTCATAGTGCTGGCCGGTGTGCACAAGAGTTTGTCGAATGTCGGCGCGCTTGCCCAGTGCGTGTAACACCGGCGCCACTTTCATGAAATTGGGCCGCGCTCCTACGACATGAAGAATGTGCATTCCGTTTGTCTCCGCTCCGACTGCAACCATTAAGCTTTTCTATCGCGCCCGCGCCAATACCAGGGTGACATCGTCAGGCTGTTCCGCCGCGCCGATCCAGTCATCTACCGCTGCCGTCACAATCTCAGTTATGCGGCCAAGCGGCAAATCGCGATTTTCCTGCACCAGGTCGATCAAGCGCTGTTCCCCAAACTCGCCGAAATCGTTTTCCGGCTCGGTCACGCCATCGCTGTAAGCCAGGAAAATGTCCCCTCGTCGTAATTGCACCGACCCTTCGTCGTAATTGAGATTGTCGAAGAGTCCAACTACCGTTCCACCATCTTCGAGCCGCCGGACAGCCCCCTTTTCACTTAGCAGCATCGGAGGCAGGTGGCCGGCGTTGCTGAATGTGAGCCTCCGATCTTCTCCGTCGTATGTTGCCAAAAACAGCGTCGCATATTTTTCCATCGGCGTGCTGTGATAAAGCTGATGGTTGAGCAGAGACAACAGCATTCCCGGGGATGCTTCGACTCCAGGCGGCAGAGAATCGTACATGCTGACCAGAGCAGGTCCCGCCCCGACCGCTTGTGCTTGCCGGAATGCAGGGATTCCTTCCATCGAATAGGCGCGGACGGCCGAGTGGATCGTCGCCATCAGCAGCGCTGCCGAGATTCCTTTTCCGCTCACATCTCCCACCGCCAAAATTAACCGCTCTGTTCCGAGCGGAAGAAAATCGTAATAATCACCGCTTACGCTGCGCGCAGGCCGGCAAAACCCATGTACCTCCAGGCTTGGCAATTGGGCAATGTGGCGCGGGAATAATTGCGACTGGACCTCCTGCGCGATCGTGATTTCGTTTTCCAGCCGCTGCTTCTCTTTCTGCTCGCGCATCAGCTTCTGAAGCGATTCCGTCATCGAGTTGAAAGAAGTTGCCAGTGCCGCCAGCTGATCGTTGGAGCTGATCGCAATGCGATGACTGAAATCCCCTCGGTTCACGTGGGTAGTAGCAAGATAAATCTCCCCTACCGCGGCCGTGACCGATCGTGTGAGCCGGGTCCCAATAAACAAAGCCGCCAGTTCAAACGCGGCCAGCACTATCGCAAGCAGGAAAAGCAGTAAAGCGATCGTCGATGCTAGACCGCCGAGCGCAACCGGAAATAAATAATCGTAGAGTTTTGAATAACGTGTTCGTACGCTGATCTGCGCATTGATTAATTGCCCCGCGGGCCAGCTGATCACTGAAACATCCGCAGGAAGACCGATCACGCCGTCTATTGCTCGTCGAGGCGCAGGAAGACTACCGACGCTGTATTTCGGTACTTGCGTATCAAAAAAGGTCACCTCACCTAGATTCCCGCCGAGTTCAATCAAGGTCCGAGAGTCAAACGGTCGGCTGGAGACCACGGTTAATCTGCCGCTGCCGCTCGGAGCGTCCGCGACCGCGCGCAAAAAAAACTGGTCGCCATCGCGCACGATTCCCGCAAATCCCGGAGGAAAAGATGCCGGAGAAGGCGCAGGCAGCTTGGAGTTGTTGACGATCAACTCGCGATTCAGCCATGCGCATACCTGCAGGTTGTTTGCTGTCGAAGCGTATTCGGGAATCTCCGGTTTGCGGCCAGTGCTAACCTGCTGCGCAAGGGCTTCGGCTAGGGCACGATTCTCCGCATGAATCTGTTTGACCAGCCACTCCAGCCGCGAAGTCACGATGAAAGTCCCAACCTGCCCGGCGAAGAGATAGAACGCTCCCAGGGCAAGTGCAACCAGCAGCACGATCGGGATGACCCCAATAAAAATGTAAGTAACGATCAGCCGATTGCGTAGTCGCCACAGTAACTTGGACGAGACCCTCCTGATTGCGATGGCGAAAAAAAGCCCGACCACAACCAGACTCAGAAAGGCAATCCACACGCCCAAATAGTCCCCGAATCGCTCGTGGAAGATATTTGCCAGCTTCTGTACCACAAACAGCAGGACGTCGAGACCCAGCAGGTACCAGGCAATAAAGGCGAGCCTTCCCCGGGAAATGAGCCCGTTGTTCTCCAGCCAGAGACGTAGCTGTAAAAGGCGCGAACGCATGCGAGGTCGCCTGAATTATAGATGGAAGAGGTGAAAAATAGATCGCTGCGCCATAGTGGAAGGTTATCAATTTCGAATCGTGAATTTAAATTGCGCATTCGCCTCATCCGAAAATCAGCAAGCTCAACCACAAGCTCACAAAGGTGCGAACCTTACTTTCTTTGCTGGTACAATTCCCGCTGTGTTCCGGAAAATTCTTGTTCTTCTGGTCGGCTGCGGGGTGCACGTGTGTGCCGGGCAACAAAGCAGCACGCCGCAATCGCAGCCACAGGTCAAAGTCAATGTGCTCAACGTTTGCGCGCCCTCGAGCGAGGAACAGCAGGAGATCGCCTCGGCCTTGGCCAAGATTCCCAAACGGCCGTCTTTCAGCGAAGACTTTGAAGTTGACCGCGGCCGGTCCGTGCTCGATCAGAATGCCGCGGCGCTGGCTTTAGGAAGCACGGGACAATCAGTGCCCTCAGGGGATCCGGCTGTCGCCGATTTTGTCCGCTTGCGTCGTGATCTTTCCGGATCCGGAACCTTCTCAAATGTTCAGTACTCGTTCAGTCGTGACACCAGCCAGATGGTCGAGACATTGGTCTTCCGCGTGCGGGACCCCAAAGATTTATTGCAGGTCTCCATCGAAGACAGCGCTTCTTCGGTCACCTTGCCATCGGTCATGTTGGTCTCAGCTTCGCCCGCCAGTCGCATCAAGCTCGAGCGTTTCGGAAAATCCTCGATCGTTCTGGCACGTTGCTCGGGGACCAGCGAGAGTCCCGCGCCCGATCAGAGCAAGTATGAGTCGGTCTTTGCCGCAGCCTCGTCCGCGCTCTCGGATTACCGCGGATTATTCGGCGCAAAAACCCTGGTTCCGGAAGAACTGGCAAGAATCGCGCGTATAGGAGGTTCTGCAACCAAGCGCTCAACCAGGCGCGCGACTGCAGCCCACAAGTGATGCGCGAACTCTACCATTGAAACTAATGCGCAGATTACGAATCTAAGCAGTGCTATGGAAACAGTACGAAATGTCGTGATCGTGGGCTCCGGTTGCGCCGGACACACGGCAGCCTTGTACACAGCGCGCGCCAATCTCAATCCTTTAGTGATTGAAGGGCATGAACCGGGGGGGCAGCTATCGCTCACCACGCTGGTCGAGAACTTCCCGGGATTTCCCGAGGGCATTCAGGGCCCTGAACTCATCGCCAACATGCGCCGCCAGGCTGAACGCTTTGGCGCGGAATATCAATTGGCGCACGTGACCGGCGCGGACTTGAAAAGCAGTCCTTTCACGCTGCAGGTTGGAAAGAACACGGTACGCACCCGCACGCTCATCATCGCCAGCGGTGCCTCGGCCCGGTGGCTGGGCCTGCCCAATGAGCACGCATTGATCGGTCACGGTGTTTCGTCGTGTGCCACCTGCGACGGGTTCTTTTTCTCCGGGAAAGAGATTGCAGTCATCGGCGGTGGCGACTCTGCCATGGAGGAAGCGCTTTTCCTGACCCGCTTCGCCAGCAAGGTCACGCTGATTCACCGTCGCGATCAGTTTCGCGCCTCGAAAATCATGCTCGACCGCGCCCGCAAGCACGACAAAATTCACTTCCTCACCAACACCATTGTTGAAGATGTATACGATGCCTCGAAGAAAGAAGTAACCGCACTGAAGCTGCGCGATGCGCATAACGGTAAGACCTGGGACCTCCCGGCCAGCGCCATGTTCCTCGGCATCGGCCATATCCCCAATGCGAAGATCTTCGAAGGCCAGCTCGATACCGACCAGGACGGCTATCTCAAGACTACCAACTACGTCTTTACAAAAGTTGCCGGAGTGTACGCCTGCGGAGATGTGCAGGACCGCCGCTATCGCCAGGCGATCACCGCTGCTGGCAGCGGCTGCATGGCGGCGCTGGAAGTTGAAAAGTTTTTGGAAGAGCACGAAGCCTGAACTTGGCTTTCGTGTTGTGCAAGCCCCGGCTCGCCGCGAAGACTCTTGATTGTTCAGGAAAATCGATCATCCGCAATAGCCGCGAACTCAACTTTCGCTGTCGTCGCTACCTGTCCGAAATTGCTCGCCGAGATTCTTTACGACGGCGTTCAATCCAGTGGCGATCCGGTTCCGGCAGCGCTCAATGGAAGAATGAGCTAGTTCGTCCATGGAGTGTTCGAATTCTTGTAGAGCCTCCGCCGATTGCGCTTTCAGCGATTCCGTAACTGACGCGACGATCCCTTTTTGAACAATCCTCATGTTTCCAGCCGCTTCATCCATCTGGTTCCCAACAACCTCCGCGCCGCGTGTCTTCAATTCTTGCAGAATGCTGCCGGCGCCCTCTTCGATTTCGCTGCGTGTATTGTTCAACGTATTGGCGGCCATCTGATCTAGGCGTCCGTCCAGACCCGACTCCCAAGACCGTAGCGACTCCTCCAACATGTTTATGCGGCTATCCAACCGCTCAGTCTGCTCATGCAGACGCAACGATTCCGCTGCAACATTCGCTCGGAGTTGCTCCAACTCTTCGCGCCGCGTGTTGTACTCGTCATTCAAGCTGGTTTGCAGGGACACCAGAAGCTCGTCACTGGTTCGCTTAAGTTGGCTGCGCCCATCCGCCAGTTTCCGCTGAAAATCTCCGACGCCATCGCGCAACTGTTCGCGGATGGTTGTGACGATATGCGCTGAAATCTGATCTGCTCGCTGCTCGACGACTGCCAGCTCTTCTTTCGACCTGCGCTGAAACTCCTCTTGAACCTCGACCTCCATTTGTTCAAGTGTTGCCTTCGTCGTCGACAGCATATGGGAAGACTGCTGGCGCGCCTCATCGATGACTCTTGGGCCCAGGTCTTGCCTTAACCGTTGCTCCAGTTGCTGTTCGAGCTCCGGAGGAATGCTCGAGAGCGACACATCAAAGCGGCTGCGATTTGTTTCGGCGCGTGCCAGCTTCTCCTTCATGGCCGTAATCTCGGAATGAAGCGGGCGCACCAATTCCACGATCACTCTCTTGACATACTCTTCCGATAATTTCGGTCTAGCCTCTGGCGATTCGCTGGACCCAATAGTTGACTGGACTAAACTCTGAGCAGGCGCTAACTGTGGGACTTTCGGCAGCGCGGGCGGGAGCGAACGTGCCCAATCTTTGGGGAAGTTTTGCAGCCCCCAGAAATTTCCCGGCTGCTCCAGCTTCGCGCCCAATCTCCAACTGTCCGACTCCATCCGCTGGCACGAGACCACCAGGGCTGTGGCTCCTCGGCCATCTTTGCTGTGCAAGTGAAGTGAAACTCCGGGATCAAGTTTTGCCCGCGAGCGGATTGCGCAACCATGCGCATTCACCACCAGAGTTTCACAGACTTCAGAATAGTGTGCCCCGTCTAAGCTGGTAACCAGTATTGGCATTGCGACCGGAACTCTGGAGCTGCGTCGCGGTGAGATGGGAGTTTCTTCACTGTACATGTGTAAGCCTTGTGTCCGAGGAATGGGGTTCATGCCGTCCCGAAACGGGCGGAGTACCACCTTGGTCTCACAATACCTCTAAACTCGGCTACGTGAGGACACTCGAAGGTATCAACCGTGAAGATCCAGTGGCCAATGCGCAGGCGAACTTTAGTAAGCGACACGAGCCGACAAACCGCAGCTCGTCTACCGAAAGTGGACCGTTGCTGTCCACGCTTCAACCGACGTGGATCATGTTGACCTGAACAGGCCGTTATCAGTAAGCACGATGGCTCCTCATCGACTTGCTGCTGAATTGCCTTGCCACTGAATAGAGTCAACCAGATCGCAGGCTGTAGTAAAATTCAGAAAACTGACCGTCGTCGGGGAGTGGCTCAGCCTGGTAGAGCACCTGGTTCGGGACCAGGGGGTCGGAGGTTCAAATCCTCTCTCCCCGACCAATCTTTCCCAATCGAATCGTTGAATTAACCGGCTTGCCGGTTTTGCCGTTTCCAAAACTTGAGTCCATTTGGGTCCATTCAGCAAACTTTCAACCTTCTCCACCGCTGCCCGTGCGTCTGCGGGGACCGAGTGTAAATAAACCTCGCGCGTGATCTCCGAAGATGAATGCCCAAGCAGTGCAGTAGTTTTGTCGAATCAAGTTCTCGCCGCACTTCATATCGTCCCATACACAGAAATAGAGTCATACTTCTGGGTGAGAAATGGAATGGTCTTGGAAAACATGGTGAATTACACGACAAAGGTTAATCACCGATATAACGTCGTGAGTCACGTTCAGGTTGATTTTTGCAAGGGATGTCAGACGTTCGCTATCCATCCGTGGGATGAATCCTCGTCACTGGACACAAACGGGCTCGTTGTGATTGGCAATGAAGCTTCAGCCCAAAACAGGCGCACCGTTCTCGCGCTTAACACACGTTGCCTGACAAAGCTCGGCGGGTGCGACAGCATCGCTGCTTTGCTTCCGACGGTTTGGCAACAAACGGCAAACAAGAGAATCGCTTGCAAGATCCGGAACGATAGAGGATTTGTAGAGAAGCCAGCCGACTGGCCTTAGCTGAAACTCGGACAGACTGCCCACCTTTGCACATCAAGATTGACGCAGGCGGGTTGGCTCCGCCAGCAAAAGTTAAGGCCCGCCGAAGCGGGCCTTCGCCGTTCTCAATCAACTCTCAAATTCCCGGAGGCGTTGTCGTCCCAGGGCTGGTGCTCTGTGGAGTGGTCGGAGGTGTGCTGCTGGGCGGATTCGTAGTACCAGGATTTGGCGATGTCGGGTTAGACGCAGGAGGCATGGTTCCCGGCGTTGTCGTCCCAGGGTTGGTCGTTCCTGGGTTGGTCGATCCTGGAGTGCTCTCAGGAGTCGGACTACTCGGCGTACTCTCTGGAGTCGGACTCGTGGGCGTAGTTTCGGGTGTTGGACTCGTAGGCGTCGTTTCCGGAGTTGGGCTTGTGGGCGTCGTTTCCGGAGCTGTTCCCGGCGGCGGAGTAGCTGTTCCCGGAGTAGGGTTCGCCGTGCTTGGTGTCGGGCTGGCTGTTCCGGGCGTCGGCGACGCCGTTCCTGGAGTTCCAGTAGTGCTTCCAGGGGTGGTCTGGCCCGAAGGCGTGCTCTGGCCGGACGCCGAGCCGGCCGTTTGCAGGGACGCCATTACTACACCGCTCTTCTTCCAGCGGGCGGTTGGCCCTGGAGTTGTCGACGACGGACTGCTGCACTGTTCAGCGACCTTGGTCGCGCTGGTTACATTGAACTGCTTAGTCGTCCCGGACGTAGCTGACGCGCCTGCACTGCTCCCGGAGTCCGTTGAACCGGAAGCAGAAGTTCCCGCACTTCCTTCCTGCCCCGTTATCTGAACTTCTTTGCCGATCAGCGTACGGACACTCTCGAGATTACCGGTCAACTTGTAGCTGGTTCCCGAGCGGTCGGTCAGGATGTAATTCCCAGTGATCGGGGCGCCAGAAAGGCAGCCCGTCAGACCACTTCCGCTTCCAGGCGTCGCCGCACCGTTGCCAGTTGTACCCTGAGCTCCGGCATTCTGGTTCGAAGTCCCAGCCGGATTGTTTTGGCCGGATGCACCTTGGTCCGGGGCCGTTGAGTTCTGAGTTGCGTTATCTGGGGCGTTGGTATTGGGCGAACCCTGCGTGGTTGGTGAACTCTGCCCGGACTGGCTCGTTCCGGAGGCAGCTCCTGCGTTCGGTGACGAGGGCTGACTTGCACTCGGGTTCGAAGTCTGTGAATCTGTTCCGGTCGGGCTGCTCTGGGCTTGTCCAGGCGCTGAACCGGAAGGCATTGTGCTGTCAGGGCTTGTGCTTTGAGCCGCAACCCAGCTGGCCGACAGCAGCAACATGGAAATCAGTGTTGCTCTAGCTTTCATGGCAGTTTGCACCTCCGTAATAATCTGGTCACCCGAGGACTGTAACCGCAATTCCACCGCAGGAACATCCAGCGGACGCCCTAGGCACACGACGGCGTTACCGTACAGCGATTTTGCTCCCTGAGAGAAAAATTACGGAATTTTTACAGCTTCCGCTTGCACTGCGCGCCGGTACTCACGATTCCAGGTATGCGGGTACCGAGTTTCAACATCAAGGTTTGAGGTCCTTCAGTGCTGCTAGAATCTATACAGGGCCCCGTGGATCGAGTGCACTGGGGGTCTAACACAGGAGGGCTTATGGAGATTTTTTCTCCGCTTCACATACTACTGATCGTCGGAATTGCACTCCTGCTTTTTGGGCCCAGCAAATTTGCCGCCCTGGGTAAAGGAGTCGGCGAAGGCATTCGCAATTTCAAGAGCGCCATGAAGGAAGGCGATAGCGACCCTCAGAAGAAGGCCTAGGCTTCAGAGCACGCCGTGCTCGCGCAGCATTCTCAGGACCAGATCCACGGGCAAGCCCACCACGTTGTTGTAATCCCCTTCAACATTCGTCACGAAACGCGACGCCCCGCCCTGGATCGCATATGCTCCGGCTTTGTCCATCGGTTCGCCACTGCGAACGTAATCGCGTATTTCCTCGTCACTGACTGCCGCAAATTGAACTGATGTGGTTTCCGAGCGCACATCTTCGAAAGTCATGCCCGCAAGACAAACGCCGGTGATCACCAAATGCTTTTTGCCTGATAGCAGTCGCAACATTCGTACAGCATCGTGCTCATCCCTGGGCTTCCCCAGGATCTCACCAGCGACCGTAACCACGGTGTCTGCCGCAAGCACTGCCTCACGCGACCAGAGGTCGCGCACCGCCAACGCTTTTTCTCTCGCCATTCTTTCGGCAAATACCTGCGGGGATTCAGCCCCAAGCGGCACTTCCGGAATGTCTGCTGGACGCACAACAAATTCAATCCCCGCCTTCGTCAGCAGTTCCTGCCGGCGGGGAGAAGCCGAAGCGAGAATGATGCGAGACTTATCTGGCAAGGTCGTCAGGGTTCCAGCAAAATATTATCGATAAGGCGGGTCTTTCCGACGAACCCAGCGACTGCAACCAGCACCTTTCGATTGATCGTGGGGTGCGGTTCGAGAGTGTCAGGATCCACGATTTCAAAATAGTCGAGTCGTACTCCAGGCTCGCCGGACAATTCCGTCGTTGCTGCCGAAATCAGCGCTGCCGTATCACGCTCGCCGCGACCGAAAAGGGCTTCCACTCGCTTCAGCGCCCGATACAGGGCCAGTGCCGATTTGCGTTCTTCGGGAGTCAGGTATGCATTGCGCGAACTGAGCGCCAGCCCGTCAGGGTCGCGCACAATTGGACAAACCTCGATACCGACCGGGATATTCAAATCACGTACCATGCGCCTGATAATCGCTACCTGCGCAGCATCTTTTTGCCCAAAGAAAGCCGCATCCGGCTGAATGATTTGAAACAGCTTCGCAACCACCGTAGCAACTCCGCGAAAGTGCCCCGGGCGCGACTTGCCGCACAACCGTTCGCTCAGTCCTTCGACCTCAACCCAAGTTGCGCTTCCTTTGCCGTACATCTCCTCCACAGAAGGAGCAAATATTAACGCCGCGCCCTCGCCCTCCAGAAGCTCACAGTCTCGCTCGAAATTGCGGGGATATTTGGTGAAGTCCTCATTCGGCCCAAACTGGGTGGGATTGACGAAGATCGACACTGCAACCGCGTCTGTCTTGACCCGAGCAGCGCGGACCAGCGAGAGGTGGCCTTCGTGAAGCGCTCCCAGAGTCGGCACCAGACCGAGGCGTTGGCCTTCTGCGCGAAAAGAAGGGCAAATAGCGCGAGCCTGCACGATGGTCTGAGCTATTTTCATGGCTTCGAGCGAATACCCAGGTCAGGTATCTTCTGTCCTACGGTCAAATCGAAAATCTGAATCTCGCTGCCGAAGAAATGCGGCGAAACATTGATCGCTGGGATGTTGGCGAACGACGCGGCGACTTGCGTATTCCAGCCCATTTGCGAGACCCACACACGTGAGCCTACTGGAAACTTGTATTCTCTTGCCAACGCTTGCCACTGCTCGTTGAATCCGTGGACTGTGAACACGTACTCATGCCTGGCCACGATGACTTTGTGGCCCCCACATTCATAGCTGGAGAAATCAGGAGAAGCGTAGCTAAGAACAACCGGGAGTCGGTCGCACAGGTAGTATCCCAGCAGGGTGCTGGTCTGTGGGTCGACCAGAACCGGCTCGTTATTCGGAATTTCGTCCTGCATAAAACTGATGGCCGCCTTCATGTTCGTAATCCTCGTCGAACCAGGAGGATCGGGAAGGAGCTGCTTCGCCGGAAAAATGTCGCCGCATAAGGCGACGCCGGTCACAACGATCATCGCGCAAGCAACGTTTCCTCGGCAGAGCCAACTCATTGCGACGGCAATCCCGGCGAGCGCGAACGGCAACAGAAACGCGCACTGGCGGATGCCTCCATACGGGTAGGCGTGCAACAACGCTGCTGTGGCGTTCACGGCGAAGGGAAACATTAAGAGAAACGCCACTCGAGATCCGGGAAGGCGGGCGAACCGTTGGCGGACGCTCAGCACGACAATGCCGCCCAGAAATGCCAGAAACGTGACGTCGCCGAGGGCCAGGTTCCCGAACGCAAACTGGAAGAAGCTGCCCGTCCGCGCCACTACAAACGTCACCGGATTCATGCTTCCAGGCGAGAAATAATACTTAGCGAGATATGAATCAGCCATCCATCCTTTTGCCGCATTCGAACCCTTGTAAACCTGCTGCAACACCTGAAATTGAGTCAGATAAAAAAAGTAGCTGAGGCCCAGGGCAATGATTTGTCCTAACTCCCAGGCGGCGACAACTCGCCAGGGCGAACGGCTCTTGACCATTCTCCAGATCGCATACACCCCCAGCACTGCTGCGAATAAGAATGCTGAAAAATGCGAGCAGATGGCCAGCCATAAACACATTCCAGATCCCAACATCAGAGCGACGGAACGCCGCTCCAAAGCGCGCTCCAGCAAATATGCCGACGCCATGGCAAACGCCAGGAATATTGCGTAGTGCCGGACCTCTACCGACAGCTCAATCGACGCGGATGAGAAAAGCAAAAGCACGAATGCGCTCCACGCCGCACTTTCTTCCAACAGCAGCGACAACCATTTGAATGTGAACCAGCACAATGCAGTGCCAGCCAGAATCGACGGCAGGCGCAGCATAAGTTCAGAATCGCCCAGGTGCCGCCACACATGCAGCAGGAAAACCAACAGCGGTGGGTGTGCGTTGATGCTCAGGTTTGCTCTGTACGTCTGCCACCACGAAACCTTATTGGCGATAGCGAACTGGATAGCTTCGTCAGAGTTGAGAAAAGTTCCGCTGGCGCGCCATATCCGCATCAGCAAGCCGGCCGCCAACAACACGCAGGTCCAAATTGTGGGATGGTCGTGAACTGAGCCACCTACGCTCGCCAGACCGGCTCGCAAGCCTCGTGGTGGGGCGATTGCGCTTTCCTGAACCTGTGGCATTGGCTGAATTACGAGAATACCTGCGGGAAGTACACTTCGCCACTCGCGTGATCGAGTCTCAGGGTTTTTGCAAAGCGTCTCGGGTATGCGTCAGAGTAAAGGCCAGGGACTCTCGCGGGATGCTGGTCACGAATGGACTCACCAGCCATCCCAATCCAGTCGGAATATCGCGCGTGAGCGAAATCGCTTCGAGCTGTATGTAAACCCCCGAGTCATACTCATAAAATCGCCAATACGAGTTCAGTCTCCACAGATAGCCATCGTCATTGCCGATCGGCTTCTCTGGGCCATCCGGATTATTCGCGTTTTCAACTTCCGCAATGCGGGTGCTTATCGAGCGACTGCTTGACCGCGAGCCATCGATGGTTGTGTACCTCACGTCGTATTCCGTATTCAGGAGAACGGTTACGACTTTCTTCTTCTGCAATCGCAGGAAAACCTTAAACTCGTCGCCCTTGCGTTGCAGCAGCTTCGAGCTTTGAACATCAGGCGAATAATATTTGGCTTGGTGATCGTAGTCCTGCAAAAAGCTCAGCGCCTTTTTCACAGTGGCTCCCTTCACATAAGCCACGCCGACCCAGTGATGGATCATGCCGTCCGATAGGGGAATCGGCTTGCCATTCTCCAGCGTCTGCAGGCGCTCACTGATAACTTCGCCGGCGCGAAGCCGGGCGTACTCAGCGTCACGCTGATCGGCGGGCAAGCTGTCCACGCGCAGAAATTTCCCCGGCGCGTCTGAAGACATTCCCTGTTCGGTCACCTTTATGTAGTGATCGAAAGCTGCTGCTGTGGCCGGTTTCAGCTCAGCTGCGGTCGCCACTGCAGCCATACCAAAGCAAATAACCGCCAACCACAACCGACGCAACACATGCCTCCTCGAACATTTCACTTGCCACCCACCAGTCGCGATGCCAGACCGGTTGCCAATGGCGCGACAATCGCAACCTGCGGACCGAAGCTCTTCCAGTCACGTATTTGCAACTGCAGGAGGTCAGCGAGCTTCTCACGATTTTCCGCCCATTTTTCGACCCACTCGAAGCCTCCGTCTTGCTCAGTCGCGAGTTTCGGATCTGGAGGAAGCGATTCGGGAACAATGGAGTCACGAACATTACATCCCAGGGTGCGCAGCGCTAAATAAGCCGGCGCATAAGCCATTCCCAGCAGCACGGTAAATACACCACCGAACACAACGATCAGATCGTGAGGGAAGGGATTGCTCTCACTTGCCGCCTTGATAAAGTCTCGACTTGCGCTGAGGCCGAGAGTACCCAGCGCCAGCACAATCCCAGTCACGGTTAACAAAGATCCCAGGTAATCGCGCAATCTCAAATAGCAGACAAGATGTTCTCTGGTTACCACACCGTCGGCAGGCACAGAACTGTAAACTGCGATCTCAACCACCCACATGGCGGAGACTCCCACGCCACCGAGAACAAATCCCGGCAACCCAGCATCCCGTATGTTGATCAGACTCTGGTAGGGTCCCAAATTCCAGTTCCAGGACACGTGAATCTGTCTCACTATGTAGTACCAGACCCCGATTGCTATCCATACGAAGGCGAAACGAGTCAAGATAGCCACCCAGTAGTGACCGGGCAGGCGCTTCAAGGATGGCCCCTTGCTGCATAACTTCCAGACCTGCCATGCCCATTCGCCAGTTAACGATCCAAGATATCCCCACAGGGCCGCTTGCCCGACCATTAAAGCGACGAAGACGTAAAACTTTCCGTTGAGATCTTCCGGCGCCCAAGGCACGCCTTTCAGCGCATCCCAGTGATAGCCGAACATTATTGTGAGTTCCAGGCCAACCGCGAGGAAGCAGATCGGCGCAATGTACATCCACCTTCGGGTCGGCATACTCACCCCGCAATGCAATAAGTCACGAAACAATGGCAGCAGAAATGGACCGCTAATTCAGGCATAGAGGAATCCCTTGAACAAAAATCCTCTAGCCGGCGGGGAAGACTCCGGTGAGAAGTCGGACTATATCCAACCCACTTTTGACTGTCAAGCTTTTGCAACGAGCAAAAAAAAGCCTGCCGAAAATACCAGGCAGGTGTGGAACTGACCAGAGTAGCTACGGATCTTTATGGCCACCGCTTGGCGGTGTCTTCCCATCCTGCAGCCCGGGCGGTGGGCTGATTCACAGCCGCTTGCGGAATGCGGATGGGCTGCTGCGGCGTGGGCGCTGCAGTCGTCAGCGTCGGTTTCGACGTGGCAGGTTCGGAAAGGCCGTCTTTGTCATCCGAAAGCAGCGGCGCCGCCACTCTTAGTGCCTCAACTTCTTTTTCCAGACGAGCCAGCTCGAGCTCTTTCTGCCTTAGTACTTCGTAAACGTTCTTCATATTTTTCAAATCCTCGGGAATCCCTTCGTCGTGAGAACTGATTGATCGAACTTTATGCAGCTACAAAGAATTTGTCAAGGAAAGAAGCACATTCCAGGCCCGTTTTAGTCTTGTGCAAGTTGAGACGTCTGCTTTGGGATGTTTGTTTCTCGCGAGATCGGACCCACCCTTAGCGGCTGTCTTTCGCTTCCTCGGATGATGTACTCTCGAAGTGATGAGACCTCGCTTTGCAATCCTGCTGTGGCTTATCTGTTCATCGGTATTGCTCTGTTCCGCTCAGCAGAGCACTGCACCCGCCGCCGCAGATTACTCCGGCATGTACTCGTTCCTGAAGGAAGGCGAGTTCATTCAGATCACGATCGAAGAAAAGGGAGCCATCAGCGGCTTCATCTCGCGTTACGGGGATTCGCCAAGCGACAAGGGTTCGTTTCTCGATCAATTCATCAAGTCAGGAAAGGCCGACGGGGGCAAGCTGAACTTCACCACCGAGAGCATCCATGGCGTGTGGTTCACATTCGACGGCACCTTTGGCCGCGGACCTGGCAAAAACCCGGACGATGAAGCTTATTTTGTTGTTCGCGGCACGTTGACCCGGCTAAGCACTGATGAGCAAAAGAAAGCTGTGTCGCAGGCCCGTCAAGTCGAATTCAAGTCTTTTCCGCGGGACACCTCACCTCCGCAATAACGACAAGTCTCGCTTATGAGCTATTAACGCGGGAATGTGAGATTTACCGGAACCACAGAATGATTGCGATTGCCAGAGCGGATATGAGCAGGCTGGCAATCGTGTACCCGTGGGCGCTGATCCAGCTCTCGTGCTCGGGGGTGCTGAGAGGATCGGCGGGTATGTGAGCGGCGTCCCTTTGCTCGCAATCGAGGCACAGTCTGCGGCCAGTTGAAACCGGGAAGCCGCAGGACGGGCAGTTCTGAACATCCACTGCGGGCAAGTTCGCGGAAGTCGAAGGCTCAGGTTTCGGTTCCGCAGATTCCGGAGCGTGCCATAGCTTCGGGACCGGGGCTCGGCTCACTTCTGAAACCTGCCCGAATTCCCGGCTTTCTACCCGGATCGCCGCGCTCCGATGCTCGATCGCAGTGTTGACCATCTCTGCCAGACGCGCGACCGCTTCCAAATCGCTCTGTTCGAAGCGCGAACGGCCAAGTAACTCGAAAAAGCCGCAAAGTTTTCCGTCCTTCAGGATTGGGACGATCAACGATGCGGAAGGTTGGGCTGGACTTGCTTCCGTTTGTACCGGCAACTGGTGCTTCAGGCAGCGTTGGATCGAGGGTGGGGCGGTGTCGACTGCAACCCCTGCTTCCGGTGCGGAATCACCTGTCCCGGCGGCGTAGACAAACTCCCCGTCTTCTTTAGTGGCCAGGGCTACGCTGCTCGCGGCTGTTACAAAACGAGCACGCTCAACCAGCAGCTGTAAAGTGGCCTGAAACTCGAGCATGGCCAAGGACACAAAGCCCAATCCCTCAGCAATGCGATTTTCGCATTCACCGGGGCTGGTCAAGACGGCGGTTGTGGTGTCGGATTCCATCGGAAACTAGGCGGAGTGTCGCTCCCGGCGCTTTGGCCTGTCAAGGAAGAACAGGGCTGTCTATGCCCGAAGGTCACCTGCGGCCTGCATTCAGGGAAACAAAATCACTCGCCTGAATTCCCAAAGCCGTGCTCTCCCGAAATGGTCCTCCCTTCAGACCCTGCTAATCTCCCCTGCCGACTCTATCCACAAGCGATGGCCGTTCACCTCCGATGTACTCAGATGAGGGCACTAATGGAGCAGAAGACATCCCTACCCACGTGCGATCCGCGGCACAGTCAAATGGCAGACGCATTTCGCAACTTCCAGCAGTGTGTCCACCGCTGCGAGAAAGCCGTGTTTTTCACCGACGCAGCCGGACTCCTGCAGCGGGTTAACCCAGCTTTTGAACAATTGACGGGATACAGCTCGCTCGAGGTTGTGGGGAAGGACCTGAGCTGGATCGCAGCGGAGGGACCATCCTCTAAAGCGTACCGGCAAATCTGGCACGAGATCTTTGAGAATCGGTCATTTCGCGGCGACCTGGAGGTGAGAAAGAAGGATGGCAGCTCCTTCCACATGGAGTTCACCGCCATTCCCGTACGAGACACCAAGGGACAAATTACCAGCCTGGTCTGCACTGGCCAGGACATGCTGCAGGAGCACGAGTTGGAGATTCAACTCGCCGAGGCTCGCAGGCTCAGCGCGGTTGCAGTCCTGGCGCGCGCCTTCGCGCATGATCTCAACAACCTGATGATGGTGATCACAGGAAGTACCGAATTGGCCCTTGACGGAGCGCCACCTGAAAGTCCGCTGTCGCGGCACCTGCAGGAGATCAGGACTGCATCCCAGCGCGCCTCCGAGCTGAGCCGGGACATGCTGGCATTTGGAAGCAACAGCCCTGGCACGCCGGAGCTCATCTCCATCAACTCTCTCGTACAGCAGACCTGCAAGATACTGCCGCGCGTTTTGGGACGGGACATCCAATTGCAAGTCGTCCTCGGAGAAGATCCGGGGGTCGCTGAAGTGGATGTGCGTCAATTGAAGCAGGTGTTGCTAAATCTCGCAATCAACGCCCACGATGCCATGCCGGAGGGTGGAAAGCTGCTCCTGGAGACAAATGCCGTTGACGTCAATGCGCCGCCTGCGGGGGGAGATCGGTCGTACCGGGCAAGTACCTGCTGCTATCGGTCGCCGCGAAGCGGTTCGGCGTTCTTACCGAGGGGCCCGACACCATTCCCGGACTCTTGGACGCGATCGGCTCAGGCCGATGGATCCGAGAGGCCGAGTTGGCGATGCTGGAGGAGATCGTAAAACAAAACCAAGGCTTCCTTTCCCTCAAGGAAAGCTCAGGTGAGGAAACCGTCGTGAACATATTCCTTCCCCTGGCGAGCCCTCACGCCCTGCAGCAAACGCGAGCACCAGCGCTCGACCCCAGCCGTCACGGCGCTGTATCCGTGCTGCTCGTCGAAGATGAATTCGTCATCCGAACTGCCGTGACCGAGTTTTTATCCGGTGCGGGTTACCACGTGCTCTCGGCTGCAAACGGAAAAGAGGCGTTGGCAAAACTCCAGGCTCATACTGGAAAAATAAATCTGGTCATTACCGATGTGGTTATGCCCGGGATGAGCGGGCCGAAGCTGGCCGAATCAATTGCGGCCATGCACCCGCAAGCAAAAATCCTATTCGTTTCTGGGTGCACTGAAGATGCGGTTCTGCGCAAAGGAGCCGCAGAGCTGCCCAGAAACTTTCTCCTCAAGCCTTTTTCTTTCGAATCCCTTGCCGCCAAGATCCGTGAGGTACTAGACGAACCTGAACGTGCGAAGGCCGCGACCGCAAGTAAGGCTTAGCCGGTCTTCTCTCGTATAATGGCTCACAAGAATGGGACTGCCACTAGTGCGCCCCGAGCCGGGTGCCAGCAGCGATGTCGTAACCGCGCAGCCGGAGAGCGCCGCTGCAGTCCGCTACACCTCCCTTGCCCTGATCCTGCTGCTCTGGCTCCTGATCTACTTTGCTAGCATCTTCAGTCCCGCTCTTCTTGATGATGTCGACACCATTCACGCGGAAGCTGCTCGCGAAATGGTGCTCCGCCACGATTGGGTCACACTCTACACCGATGGAATTCGCTACCTCGAAAAAGCGCCGCTCATGTACTGGGGAGTTGCGACCAGCTACGAAATTTTCGGAGTAAGTGATTGGAGCACGCGCCTGCCTCTGATGCTGGGCGTGCTGGCGCTGCTGCTGGCGACCTACTGGTTGGGAACCACGGCGTACGGGGAAAGCGCAGGATTATATTCCGCCGTCGTACTGGCGACGTTGCTTGGGCCCTACATATTCACGCGATTCCAAATTCCCGACATTATCGTGGCCGTATGGCTCACGTTGGGCGCCCAGTTCTTTCTGCTCTCTTTGCGGCAGCAGACACCCTCGCGCTGGGTGTGTTGGGGCTTTGCCGCGACCTGCGCCCTCAATGTCCTCACAAAGAGCTTGATCGGGCTGGTGTTTCCCCTGGCGGCAATTTTCTTGTTTCTTTTGATCACCCGAAATTTGCGGCATATTCTCAGGCTGCGATTGCTCTCCAGCACGCTGATATTCTTGGCGATCGCAGCGCCATGGCACATTCTGGCGGCGTTGCATAATCCAAGCCAGGGAGCGGTTAAGGGTTTTCTTTGGTTCTATTTCATCAACGAGCAATTGTTGCGTTATGTGGGAAAGCGAGTTCCCCCGGGGTATGACACCGTTCCCCTGCTGATCTTCTGGGGATTGACCGTGCTATGGCTCGCCCCTTGGATGGTCTTCCTACCACAAAGCATCAAGCAGGTGCCGTTGCGTTGGGCGGTGATCCGCGGCAGAATGACTTCCGTTCAACAGGCGAATCTTTTCCTTCTGATTTGGGCGCTGGTAATTGTGGGATTTTTTACCTTTTCCACTCGTCAGGAGTACTACACCATTCCCGCCGTTCCCGCCCTGGCTCTGCTGATCGGCGCATGGCTGGCAAAGGAGCCTGCGCAGCCTGAGGCGTCACGGGCTGGCAGGATTTCTTCGCTGGTCTTGTTCGTGGTTGTAGCCATCGGCTCAGTCATAGGCATCGCACTGCTGTCTTCGTCGAAGCCCCCGCAGCCCGGTGCCGATCTCGCCGATCTGTTGCGTAAGAACCCGCAGGACTATGATTTTTCGCTGGGCCATTTTCTCGACCTTACTCCTGAAGCTCTGGGTATGTTTCGTCCCCAGCTCCTTGGCGCAGTGCTTTCGCTCCTGATCGGTGCGGGAGCAAACCTATGGCTCCGATACAAACGGAAGGCCGCCTACGGCAACATGATGCTTGCCGCCATGATGGTCGTGCTCCTCTGGTGTGTGCACCAGGCCTTTGTGACCTTTTCTCCAATTCTCTCTTCCCGGCAACTGGCAGTCGCTATCAAAAAGCATTACCAGCCGGGAGATGTTGTCGTCATCGACGGCCAGTACCATGAAGCTTCAACTCTGAATTTTTACCTGCAGGTCAGTGTGCGAGTGTTGCATGAGCCCAGCGGAAATCTGTGGTACGGATCAAAGTTCCCCGATGCTCCACGCGTATTTGAAACCCCGATGACATTCGCGGAGCTCTGGAGCAGCCGCACACCTGTGTTCTTGTGGTCGGACCAGGAAAATCCCAAGGAACTTAGCGGGCTGCAGCACTTCTTGCTTGCGAGAAGCGGGGGCAAGACGATTTTCACCAACATGGAGTTCCACCCGTGATCATTGTTTTCTGGCGAGTTCTCCTGGGGATCTCCGCGCTTGGAATTTTCAGCTCGACGGTTTTTCTCGTACTTGTGATTATCGCGGCCTCCCGTTTTAAAAAGCATTCTGAACAGTTTCGACAATCCGCCCTGAGCGCGTCTTTGCAGGCGTTACCGCCCGTGACGATTCTCAAGCCGGTGCACGGAATGGAAGAACGCCTTCAACAGAACCTGGCAAGTTTCTTCGAGCAGGACTATCCCGACTTCGAAATCATTATTGGAGCTCGCAGTGCGGATGATCCTGCAATCATGTTGGCCGGCGAACTGCAGCGGCAACACCCCAACGTGAAGAGCCGAATCGTCACTTCCGGTCCGCCGGAGTGGCCCAACGCCAAAGTCTTCACGCTGGATAAGATGATCCGGCTTTCACCAAACGACTACTTTGTGATCAGCGACAGCGACGTACGGGTAGGCCCCGATTTCCTGCGCAATGTCATTCCACTCCTTTTCGATCGCAAGCTCGGGCTGGTCAGCTGCCTTTACCGGGGCGATCCCTCAGCCGATTTCTGGTCTTCGCTGGAAGCGCTGGGAATGTCGGTAGAAATGCCCTCCGGCGTGGTGGTCGCTGACATGCTCGAAGGAATTCGGTTCGCCCTCGGCCCTGCGGTCGCGTTTCGGCGAGACGCGCTCGACGCCATAGGAGGGATTGCAACCACTGCCGACTATTATTCTGACGATTATGTTCTCGGAAATAAGATCTGGGCTGCAGGATACAAAGTTGTTTTCTGTCATTACTTCATTCACCACGTGCTCACGCCCAGACCTTTCCTCCGTACCCTGGGCGACCAACTGCGCTGGATGAAGAGCACTCGCCATTCTCGACCTTGGGGACACATTGGAAGCGGACTGACCTTTGCCATGCCCTTTGGCATACTCGGTTTTCTGTCGGCTGCTGCGCTGGGGAACTTGGGCCTGGGGCTGGCACTGTTGCTGGCCGCGTATTTCAATCGTTTGGTTCAGTGCCTGGTTGTGGGATGGGGTCTACTCAAAGATCTACGCGCGCTGCGCCTTTGCTGGCTTTATCCCTTGCGGGATCTGCAGGGCTTTTTAGTGTGGGCCGCAAGTTTCCTAAGCCATACGTTTTACTGGCGCGGCGAGATTTACCGCTTCACTGATGAGGGAAGGATTGTGGCGCAAAGCCGAAGCGCCGAATTGCGGGTGCCAGCCCAGCCTTGATCGCGCCGGCCCCTCAACATGGCTTGAGTTTGCCTTTGTCGAGGGTGAACGACTCACCCCGCCATTTAATTTTCCTGCCGAACAATCCTCCGAACCAGATCACGACCGCAAGAAAATCCCGCACCGGAACCAGCCACAACGAGCGAATCGTTCGCGTGTCATCTAGCACTAGCCTCGCGGTTACAAATGCCATCACGCCACGTGCAAGCAGTGCGCTGCCAAAAAGCCACCAGGCCCAGGCAGCGCCCCACGCTGCCAGCACGGCAGTCGCTGCCCAGGGCAACGTGAAGGTGAATAGCAAGCCCGCATATCCCAGAGGGCGCGAGGCGCGGATGGTTCGGGCCCAGCGCAACTGGTGCGAAAGGAATCCGGCGAAGTCGTAGGCGGGCAGGTGAGTTTCAACTATGCATCCCGAGAGCTCAACCGCAAGACCTCGTTCGGAAATACGGCGCCCGAGCTCGTAATCGTCTCCCATGTAGTCCACAATCGCTTCGAATCCTCCGATCGCGTCGAGGTCCCGCTTACGAAACGCCAGCGTCGAACCCAGGCCAAAATGCAGGCCTCGTTCAATAAAGCGTGCGGCAAGAACTCCCGGAACAAAATCGGTACTGATTCCCAAGGCCTCGAATTTTGAGCTCAGCGTCCGCGCAGGAATGCCGCGGTAAAGGCAGGTCACAAGCCCGACCGCTGGCTGCTGAAGCTCATTGATGACTGTTCGCAAATAGTCGCTCGCCACTTGGATATCGCTGTCACTCACCACCAGGAATTCGCTTGCCGCAGATTCCGCAAGCTGGGCGAGGCTGCTCACCTTGCCATTGGCGCCAAGCCTCTTATCACAGCGCACCATCCGAATCGCGCGTTGGGGAAATTCCTGCATCAGTCTTTCGATCAGCGGGACTGCAGCATCGCCCGGATCCGTTATTCCGAAGAGAATCTCGTAATCGGGATAATCCAGCAGGCAATGCGACCGAAGCGCGCCATACATTTCGGGATCAGCGCCCTTGATCGGCTTCAGGATCGAAACCGGTGGATGCGCGGCATCCGAAGCCGTCCTGCTCGATTCCGCCGCAAAGCGAAACCCAAGCCAGATACACATGCAGCAGTACGCAATACTGCCCAGGCAAACCAGCGTCGAGATCACGGTGAGAACGCGGAGGCAGGCGAGCAGCATGGGTGCAGCAATTTTCTACGCCAGAGCTCACCCGCGCAAATCCAGCTTCAGAACGATGTTTGCTCTACGTCCCCGATCCCGGTAATTTAGGGGATCGCGCTCAATCCACATTTCCCGAGGTTCACTTTCAGCGATGAGAATCCGGTCCCTAATTTCCATCGCAGTGTCGTCTCTGTTGACGCTGGCTGTCCATGCCTCCGGCCAGGTGAAACAGTTCAGCCGATGGCCAGCCGGTTCTTCTCCCCAGGAAATTGGCAAGCGGGTAGCAGAGCGCTTTCTATCGCAGCCGCATACTCTTTCGACCAATCAAGCCCGCAAACTTTACATTGACTATCCCGAGTCTGTGACCTGGTATGGCGCGCTGACGTTTGCGCAACTCAGCCGTGACAACGGCCTCACTTCACGGCTCATTGACCGGTTCAACCCGCTCTTCGGACCCGAAGCAAAGCTCATTCCGGAGCCGAAGCATGTTGATCTGACCGTGTTCGGCGCCGTTCCGCTGGAAATCTACATTGAAACCAAGCGACAAAAATATCTCGAACTCGGCAAGACAATGGCTGATCGCCAGTGGAACGACCCCACTCCCGACGGTCTTACCAGCCAGACCCGCTACTGGATCGATGACATGTACATGATCACGCTAGTCGAGATGCAGGCCTATCGCGCGACAGCCGATCCGAAGTATCTCGATCGCGCGGCGCTGGAAATGTCCGCCTACCTCGACAAACTGCAGCAGCCCAACGGGCTCTTCTATCACGCGCCAGACGCGCCGTTCTTCTGGGGACGGGGAAACGGCTGGGTGGTTGCCGGAATGGTGGAACTGCTGCGGTCAATGCCAAAAAGTCATCCTCGCCGCGCGCGCATCATGTCCGCGTATCAGAAGATGATGTCAGCGCTCCTGAAATATCAGGGCAACGATGGCATGTGGCGGCAACTGCTCGATCGCCCCGAGGCCTGGCCTGAATCCTCCAGCACAGGGATGTTCACTTTCGCAATGATCACCGGAGTAAAAAACGGCTGGCTAGCGAAGAAAACTTACGCTCCTGCCGCTCGACAGGCTTGGCTGGCGCTGATCACATACCTGGAGCCGAACGGGGATATTCGCGACGTATGCGAGGGCACCGGCAAGAAGAATGATCTTCAGTACTATCTCGATCGCAAGCGCAATACTGGCGACCTCCACGGCGAAGCTCCCGTCCTATGGGCAGCGTCAGCCCTGCTGCGCTGACATTCGCCGTTCTAGGCGCGCGACCGTCTCAGCAGCGCAATCTGCCCGCCGTGATACGCCGCGTGCTGCACCGTCCCTAACAGCATAAACAACAAGCTGTAGTCCTTGCCCGGAACGATCTCATTCAGCTGCGGTTCTGTCAGCGATGCAGCCAGCTTGATCAGGCTGTTATGTGTGTCGCGCAATTTCGCAACGGCGTCTCGCCAGGCACTCTCGTTCGCCGGAGATTTCTGGCCAGATTTCTGGCCAGATTTCTGTCCAAAGTTCTGGCCGAAGTTCTCCTCATCACTCACGGTGGCGGCTTGGCCCTGAATTCTCCTCGCCACCACCTCTTCCCACGCAGTGATGTGCAGCACCAATTCCCAAATGCTGTGAGCCCCTGGGATCGGACGCAGCGCAGCCGTCTCGGCATCGATCCCTTCAAGGACCTCCATTAACGCCGGCCCATGCCACGCTTCACCGTCGAACGCGCGGTGGAGTTGGTCAACAACTTGATCGATCAGCGACATATCAGTAATTTAACATTCACCTTCATAAATGGATCACTTCGACCATGCTTGTCATCAGCACACGGCCAAATCCTCAACCACCTGTCATCCCGAACTCGCCCGCTGATAAGCGGGCGGGAGAGGGACCTTACGTCAGCCTGCGGCGGCGTTGTCGTATATGGGATTCAGCACGTGCGGATGTACGACTCGCATTTACCCCTCTCTGCGCCAGCGCAGATGCAATCGCATCGTAAGGTCCCTCTGTCGCGCAAACGCGACTTCGGGATGACAGTCGCTTGGTCTTGGCAGAGTCCCTAATGCTGAATGCTGAGTGCTCTCTGTGGCTCTTCCGCTGTGACACTCTGCGGCCTCTGTGGTTGCTTTAGTGACGTACAAAGCAGGCAGCACTTACATAGACCACTGGGCCTACTCCGCCACGATTGCGATTTCAGCACCGTCAGCGGCAACGATCACCGCTTCTCCATCCAGCAGCAGGCATTTGCCAGCGTCAATGGCAAGGCAAGTCGCTCCAGCTTTCCGCATAACTTCGATCGTTTTCACTCCAATTACGGGGACATCGAAACGCATATCTTGTTTTGCTTTTGCAACCTTAACAACGGTCAAGCTTCTTACCAGCGCCGAGACGCCCGGCTCCAGCGAAGCCATGATCTGTCCCGCACGCTCAATCGTCGCATCGGTCCCCTCCATGGCCTCGACCGCAACACAGGCGCTCTCCGCGATCACCACCGTCTGGCCAATGTCATATTCGCCAAGGCCGCCCGCCACGCTGCGTCCGTAGTCGATGTTCTTCTTTTCCTGATCTGACGGCGCGCGCTTGGTCAGCAGGCCCGCTTTTGCGAGCAAAGGCTCAAGCAGCGCAGTCGAGTTTTCAAGCACTATGCCTTCGTCCGCCAGAACCTTTGCGACCGCCCCCAGCAGCGCATCAGTATTGCGCAGGTCGAGTGAGAGCAGCAGCTTCGCCAGACGCCAGTCGGGACGGATGCTGGAAAAAATCTGCTTGTGTTTGACCTGTCCAGCCATGACGGCGCGAGTCACGCCTTCACGGCGGAAAGTTTCGATGAGCTTGGAAAGCTCTCCCAGCGAAAGCCAGTGCACAGTTGCGCCGCGGGACTCGATCTCCGCCGAAGTTTCCTCTTTGATCGCCGCGACCACAACTTCGTAGCCTTGCGCGCGGGCAGCATCGAGCACCAGGAACGGGAACCGTCCGTTGCCAGCGATGATGCCGAGTTTGGGGGGCGTCGTCAACGAGTGTAATGGCGATATTACGACACTCGTCTCTTGCATTGCGCAGCGTACCCGTGATCTCTCAGGTGCGGTAGGTATTTCGCCATCTCGCTGTATGCCATAATTCCGGCGTGGATATGAACTTGCCGGCCGTGATTTTCGTGGTTGCGGGTGCCGTCGGCATTTCCATCGCCCTTTGGGTTATTTCGATTTATCGGCAAGCCAGGGTTGCAAAAAAAGCTGGGGGATGGCTTCCGGTTGAAGGAACGATTGAATCAGGTACGCTTGAAGCGACTGCGGAGACCAACAAAGTCGTTTTGCCAACATTTGCGTTCTCCTACCAGGTCGCTGGAGAGTATTACGCCGGTCGGTTTGCCCTTATGCCGGGAAAGCTTTTTCCAAGCAAGGATCTCATCCAATCCATGATCGACCGAATGATTGGGCGTAAGCTTCTACTGCGCTATGACCCCTCCCATCCAGAGCTTTGGTTCATACCAGATGAGTTCATTGACGGTTGCACAGTTGAGCAGAAGATCGGTTCACACGCAGGGCACCGTTACTACCCGAGAGATTAAAAGGGTGAGTTCACTTCCTCAACTCCACGCTCCAGTAGTAATGCCGGAACATGTCCATCTCCTGTTGACCCATCTTTGCAGGAACGGGAACCGTCCGTTGCCAGCGGTGATGCCGAGTTTGGGATGTTCGGTCAACTAGTGTAACGGCGGTGTTTCAACAGTTAGAACCGGATGCTCGCTTTGTTTGTTTTAACAAACGCGAAAAGACGCTCTGCGATTGGCTCCCTGCTGTTGTAGTAAGAATCGTCGAACCGATTGAGTTTCGCGAGACGCCGTTCGTCATTCTTCGTCATGACGGCTTCGATTGCTTTCGCGGTCAAGTCTGATGTTCCAAGTGCTTCTATTGCCCCCCTGAGTGATGGTTGCGGTTTTCTTGCAACCGATGCGTTGGAGAGCACTTACGATAGTTGGGACAAACTCCCGTGATGAGTTGACAAAGAATTGATTGTAGCCACCGTTGTTCACTTCGCGTTCCAGAGCTTCGACCGCCAGCACAATGCGCTCTTCATCCGTAAGGCTCGGCATACCTTCGCGTTCGGCCTTTTGTTGATTGCCTGTTCAAATGCCAGGACCAACGAATCAGTCCGATACTGCCCTTCGAGCGAGAGTAACTGGTCCACATTTTCGCCCGAATACTCCAGCCATTTGGACCCTGGTTGCGAGGTTTTGGTGGCAGCAATACGTTCGATTGTTTGCCGCATACACTCTTCCATGGTGGATGCTGTCATGGAAAGGCTCTGTACGCGATATTCTTTCGGCATTCCGTCGCGCCCTTCGAGTGCCGATATGATGGCCACAACCCTCTCCCATCGGGGGTCATCCTCTCCGATATCAAAACTGACGGATTCGCCGCGTGATCCATGCGTGACGTCAGTGAATTCAACTCCAGCCTCGGAAAACGTCACTTTCTCTTGTTCGCTGATGAGAAACACTGTTATGTGATGGAAGAGCCCCATGAGTCATCGCCACTTCATGAATTCGTCGGCTGGTGGCTGCTTTTTTCGAAACCACCACGACCATCAACGAGATCAAAATCCGCCGGCCATGTTAATCCCGGCGTGGCTTCGCGCTGGCGAGCGCGAGAATCGCTCCGGCAAACAGCAGCGTGTCCGCGAAGTAGTTGATCCCTTCAACCTTGACGGCGGTGCTCGGGTCAGACATCTGCGCGATCAGAATCGGCCCATAGACGAACAAGACCAGCAGCAGAATCCAGGTTCCGAGATAAGTTGCCGCCATGCGCGTCTTCTTGCCCAGCAGAATGCACGCCCCGGCAACCAGAAGAATTGCGCCGGTCAGATAGCCGATAAGCAGGCGCCCCGGAATCCACGCAGGCGTCAGTTTTTGTAGCGGGACTCCGAGGGCTCCCGCTGGGTGCAGAAAGTGCTCAACCCCATAAAATATGGCGGCGATCGCCACCAACACGCGGCCTACGGTTATGAGCACGCTTCCGACCGGCCCGCGGCTTTGCTCTCGCAGGGCGGTTCCCGCAAGAATCCAGCCTCCGCCCCCGAATGAGCTTTCGCGGATGACCAACGTCCATGCAAACCTGTTCCTGGGGTTGGCCAGAGCCCCTGGGACCATCAACATCGCGACAAAAAGAAACATCATTATCCCGAACAGCAGGCCGGACCAGCGCACCTGAATTTTCGTGGCAATGCTCAAAGACGCGGACAGCAACGCGAAACCGACCAAATAGGCCCAGAACAATCGCCACGGCATATACGAAGGCACTATGGGAAGGACGAATTCTACGGCCGAGAGATGGAGCGCGCCGAAGACCGCCAAGGGGATGGCGAAACACAAATTGCTCAAGGCAACGATCTTGTCGAGGCCGCGGGCCCGCGCGATATCGGTCTTCGCAGCCCACAGCGCAATCAGGAAAATCAGGATGCCAGCGCTGCACATCGAGACCGGGGTGCGAGAGGTCTCAAGAAATACGGCGAGAATGGTTGTGTGCATGTCGATGCTAATCTTAACGCTCGGGCTCTTCGGGGACGTTTTCCCGGGTCAAATGATCCGCTGCCCGATCTATACCCGTGTGGGTCGGACACTCTGTCCGACGCTTTTGATTTGGTTTTGGTGGTGGCCCGTTTATCAGAAGCCACAATGTTTTGGCTCTGGATTCGCCAGTCGACACCCTTAAATCGTCGGCAATGGTGGATTCACAGATACATCACCCACACCGAGAACGACATAACCCTCTCGCCCATCGGGTAATGCGACATCAATCGTAGCGCAGTCCTTGAGATACCGAATCCTCCGAACTGGTAGCTTGCTGCCTCGTTCAACTGTCGTAAGCTGCGTCCCGTGACAGCCGCCATCGCTGCCAGTTCCTAAGAACACCGGCGTAACTGCATTGACAATGAGAACGTGCTTGCGATCATTATGGAGATCCCTCAACCACAGCACCGAAATGAACGCGCCAACGATCAAGCCCAACACAGCGAGTAAACCAACCAATGCAACCCAGTTTTTCATCGACGACATGCAGCAATTCTAAATGTGCATCGATCGAGAAATGCCTTGATCGAGGTGATCATCCGTGAGGCGCTTACTTAACCGCTCCCCGCTCACTCGCCTCGATAAACCGGATCAGGGATGAGCTTCGAAAGCTCTGCCAGCAAAAGCCACGCCAACAACCGGTAGTTTCTGTTCAGCCAACGACGCAGACTTCATTAAACAGAGCGACTGTCGCGCACAGCCACATCTGACGGACGAGTCGCACGGATCGACTCACCTTACTTTCCGTTTATCTGCGCGCTTCACGATGATCTCGGAATGAAGGGCAGAATCATCGTTCTCCCGTGACGGCGCGAGTAAGGCCTTCGCGGCGGAAAGTTTCGATGAGCTTGGAGAACTCTCCCGGCGAAAGCCAATGCGCAGTTGCGCCGCGCGATTCGATCTCTGGGGAGGAACCCAAGTTTACTCGGCGACTGGGAGCCGACACGGTTATCTAATCAGCCGATATTACGCCAACAGTAAAAACTGAAATAGAACGAGGCGTTTAGTAAGTGAACGTGACATATGTTTTGCGCACGGTTTCCCTTACGTCCCAGGCTCCACGGGAGTTGGGTGGAAAAAAGACAGCATCGCCCGCCCTTATCTCGATCGGTTGGCCGCCTTCCGGTTTGAAGAAGCAGTGACCAGCGACAAAATGGCACAACTCGGCCTGTTTCACCTGGCGGGACCACACGCCAGGTGTGCATTCCCACACGCCGGCCTCGACCTGCTTATCCGGTAACGAAACCGCCTCGGAACATTTCAGCTGAGCTACCGGTTGGCCCAATGGCACGGCAACCGATCCCACATCGGAAAGCGCCATTGTAGTCGCGTTCGAAATCAAAACAGGTTGCATAATCTAACTCCCGAATAGAAAATTGCGTTCCCCGGGGCTAATCTAAAGTGCCCTCTCAAGAGATTAGACTCAGATCTTGCTGAATGGGTGTGATGGTTCGAACCTCGAACTCATAACTCTCGGGATCGAACGGGGCACCCTCGACGGTTAGCATGACACCCGCCCGCTTACTTCAAACCGTGGACCGTTCACTCGCGTTTGCGCGCGGTGATGAGCAGAAAGAGTCCCCATCGCTTGCCGAATTTGCGGACCAGATTGCGTGGGAACAGCTTCCAGACAAGCCGATATAGAGGACTGTGAAATCGCGCCGAGGGCCTATGCAGCAGCAGGTCTCCGGGGCTGAAGACTTGCTCGAATCGCAAATCCTTGGGTTGCAGATCCTTGAGTTGCAGATCGGCGAATTGCGGATTCGAAAATCCCACAAAAACCGACCGCACTTCGGCAACGGTGAAGGTTTTCGTCCCCGGACTCTCGAGACGCTCATAGACGCATTGCCGGATAGATTGGCCGCGCCACACGCCATAGCGAAGCCAAAGTAGAAATCCAGTTATCGAGCGGTGGTGATAGAGCATGATTCTGGCTTCGCCGCCGGATTTGAGAACTCGCCAGGCCTCGCGAAGACACTTTGCGGTGTCAGGGCTGTGATGCAGGACGCCGTACGAGTAGACGACATCGAAGGTCTGGTCCGCGAAAGGAAGATGCTCGGCGTCGGCCAACTGCAAATCCGGTTTTAGTCCGGCCAGTTCGCAGCGGCGACGAGCTTGCGCCAAAGATGCCGCGGAAAGGTCGACTCCAGTAGCGTTTGCTCGTGCCTTCAGCCACTGCTCGTAGTCGGCGCCCATGCCGACTCCTACTTCGAGGACGCGCAGGCCCGCGGATTCGACGAACTTCGCGAACCGAGGAATGTGCGGTTCAAGAGCGTAACGCGACCGAGCATGAGCGGTGAAATCAGACTCGCGCTCAAGATATCGGGTGCCGCACGGCTCGGCGTTCCAGAACTCAGCGACCCGAGTCTTTAACTCCGAAGAAGTTGCCGCAGTGGCCACCGCGAAAGCATAAAGGATGGCGAAGGCGCCTCGGAGTACAAACTTGTGCACTCCCAACAAAGTTTTCCGCTGAGGCGGTTCAAGTAAGATGGCGACAGAATCTCCCTCTGTGCACACAACCGTTGAACTCGCAGAAACGGCAGAACGAGCTGTTGCTGTTGATGATTCGGATTCTGCTCCGCGACCGATCGCGCTGCCCATCAGCGTGATTGTTCCGGTGCGCAACGAAGCGCATAATCTGGCGCGATGCCTGGAGTCACTGCGCGGCTTTGGGGAAATCTACGTTGTCGATTCGCAGAGTACGGACGAGACGGCAGAGATCGCGCGCGCATTCGGGGCTCGGGTGGCGCAATTTCATTATCGCGGCGGATGGCCGAAGAAGCGGCAGTGGGCGCTGGACAGCTTGCCACTCGCATTCGATTGGGTGCTGCTGCTGGATGCTGACGAGTCGCTGACACCTGAGCTGCGTAACGAATTGCAGTGCGCGATCAAAACGTCAAAGATCGATGGCTACTACGTTTGGCTGGACATGTTTTTTCTGGGACGGCGGCTGCGGCATTGCGGCGCAAGTTTTTGCAAGTTGTCTCTGTTCCGACGCGGACGCGGTCAGTTCGAGTGCCGCACGCAGCATCAAGACACCTCGATGTGCGACATGGAAGTGCACGAGCACGTCATGGTAAACGGCGCGACGGCGAAGCTGCGGGCGCGACTGCTGCATCACAATGTCGAGAGCCTGGCCAGGTATATCCAAAAACATAACGAGTATTCGAATTGGGAGGCTCGCGTTTGGAGTGCCGAGGAAGATAAGTCGGCGTTGAAGCCGCGACTCTTCGGGAGTCAGGCGGAACGGCGACGCTGGCTACGAAAGAGATTCTTTGGCGTTCCAGGCTCGCCGTTATTTTTCTTCCTTTACAAGTACCTACTGCGGCTGGGATTTCTCGACGGCATTCCCGGCTTGATCTACTGCGCGTTTCAAGGCATTCAGTTCTTCCATATCAAGGCAAAAATTTACGAGCAGGCGGGGTGACCTACCCTTCGTAGGTTTCATGTAGACCATCACGACTGAAGGTGCTCCCATCCTTGCGTTTTTTGCAAGGGTGGGAACCTCAAATCTATAACTTTCGGAATTGAAATATTTGGTCGGCCCTAGCAGACGATTTTAGAACTTTTCTGCTGAACGGGGGCTTTTTGAACTCACCATTTCAGCATGCTGGCTCTGAAAATCCCCGCCCAAGCGGAGCTTGAACGGGGGCACCCTCGGGAGTTGAAGTTAGGCCGGGCCACCCGCCAAGGGTGGGGAACCTCGAACCTATAACTCTCGGGGTTGAAAATCACGATTTGGCCCGGACGGGCAGATTGTCCCTGGCCGAAGCCAGCCATGCGGTCGGCGACTTGCTTAATGGCCTATTGGCCCGCTCCTAATTCGGCCACCGATTACCCGGGGGTATCCGCAGCACCCAATAGACTAACGCCGCTACAACCGCAATAACCACAGTGCACGTGATACGAGACATTCGAGGTACAGGTTGCCCCTGATACATCATAAAAGTCGTTCTGGCCACAAACACAGCCAGAAGCACTACTGCCATGCCACATAGCGAAACCGCCAGCAGTGATTTCAACTGTGTTCTTCCTTCAACTCAGAATACGCAGGCTAAAAACTTTAGGCCAGCATGCCGGGTGCCCCATCCTCGAGGTGGAACCATCACGACTGAGGGTGCCCCATCCTTGCGTTCTTTGCAAGGGTGGGAACCTCGAACCTATAACTCTCGGAACGGAAAACTCGAAATTGGTCGGGACGGGCAGATTTGAACTGCCGACCCCTCGCACCCCAAGCGAGTGCTCTACCAGGCTGAGCCAAAAATCCAGTGTTTACGCGGTTTTCCTCCAAATCTGACTACTCGCCTTGGAGAGCCGCGATGGGCTTTTCTCAGTTTGTCCGTGAACGTCAATTCCTCTCAAACGTCTCACCGTCAACGCTGGAATGGTACAAACACAGCTTCAAGTGGCTGGATTCGGAATCACCCGTCACAAGATGACCTGAAAGACGCCGTGCTCCGAATGCGTGAAAAGGGATTGAAGGCCACCGGCTGTAACTCCGCAATTCGCGCAATCAACACCTATGTGCATTGGGCTAACGCCGGCCCGGATGTGAAGTGCAGTCCCGCTTGCAAGCATCCGAAAATTGCCCAACTGAAAGAGCCTCAGCTTGTGTTGCCCACGTTCACAGAGCAACAAATCCGGCTGCTTGTGGCTGGAAGCCCAAGGGCAAATATCAGCGGCGGCTCCATCTGCTGATCTTGTTCCTGCTCGACACCGGATGCCGCATCTCTGAAGCGCTCTGACCTTGCGTGTCCCCGAGATTGATTTTGAAAATTTGCTGGTCACGCTGGACGGCAAAGGACGCAAGCAGCGCGTTGTCCCTTCAGTTTTGAGTTGCGGAATGCAATGTTCCGCTACTGCAAGGAATCTGAATCGCACGCCGGACTGTCTTGCTCTTCGCCAATCGCACGCAAACAAAGTTAGGCCGTAGGAATGTCTTGCGGGATGTGAAACTGCTCTGCAAGAGGCTCGGGTTTCACGCCTCCCGGCCGCACGCTCCACGCATTCCGTCATACATTCGCGGTGAACTATCTCCGGCGCGGCGGCTCCGTGTTCCATCTGCAAAAAGTCTTGGGACATTCCACGCTGGAGATGACGCGGCGGTACGCGAACCTGGTAACGGCGGACCTACAGGCCGTGCATGAGCGGGTGAGCCTCTTGTCAAAAAGACCCACGGAATAAAATCCCGCTTCTCCACAACTTATTCACAAAGGATGCACAGAAAATGGGCATATTGGGCTTCTCTCCGGAATGCCCTTAGTGCATATTTCAACTGTAAGACCCTGCGAGGCAATGACTTGCGTCCCGAATGGGGCGAACGCACCGGAACACTGAAAAAGACTTGACTCGCACCAAAGATATATCTAAGATGCAATTGCTCAAGCAATTTTCGGCGACAGAAAGAAGCCCATGAACCGACCAAAGGATTTTATTACCGTTCGCTTGGACGAGAAGCTCAAGGATGAACTTCTCAAAGCGGCGGACTTGGAGCGAAGGTCATTATCGAACTTTTGCAGGTTGTTGCTTGAACACGCTTGGGGTGAATACCTCAAGGCGGGTTCGTTGCATGGCCTGCTGCCGTCCCCCACGGCACAAACCAAACAAAGGAGTGTGAAATAGAGGACTTGTATGGACATTCAAATCAAGCAACAAGAGTTAGGCGAACTTTTCTTTCTCAGGCGCGACATTGCACAAAAAACCGAAAGACTGGAAGAGATCACTTCTAACGTGAAGGCGATGCTCATCGGCCATGTACCCATTGAGCCTGGTGCGTTCGACGCTTACTTGGAGTTCCGCCGTGTGCGAAATCCAGCATGGAGGCAAATTGTCATTGAGCTTCGTGGCCCTGAGTTCGCGGAAAAATGCCGGAAAGAAACACCGTCACACACTATCTGCGAGCTGAAGATAGAGGAGCACGCGATGTTTCCGTCTTGGAACGAAGGCACCGACGACGACGAGAAGAACGAGTAAAGCCCCACTGGACTCTTTACGGCGTGACCTGATATTTCTTGCACGAGGACGCCCTGCAATTGCGTGCTGTTGACCGCACACGCGATGAAGCACAGAAGCGGCACCCCAGGTATGCGTGTTTTCGCATAGGTCAACCTGGCGCGTCGTTTTGTCAAAACGTCACCCGGACCGGGCGCGGCTTGGCGACCAACTTTCCACGCGGACCCATGAGAAATAGCTTGGAACTGGAACTACCTTTTTATTAGTACCAGTTCCACCTAAATATATTCTATGTAAACAACTTTCGTGGTCAATCTAAAGGGCTTAGCTGTGTCAAAATTGAGCCGAGAACTGGAACTGGAACTAACATTTTTCGAGTGCCAGTTCCAAGTCTCACCCCGTTTTTTGCACCTCAGCATCACCCCATTTTGGCCCCGTGGGGCCGGGCTATCGTCCAACTGCCGCAAATTTGTCTCAATTTGAGAATTGTTCGTTTGTGTAGAAAAAAGAGCTACGGCGGGCTATCAACGACTTGCTTTAGACATTTGACCCCGCCCTCCCCTGGCGCGGCTTATTTGCTCTTACCCACGAGTATTGAAGTGGAAGTGAGAATGAGAATTTACCTCTCCCATTTCCACCTAAATATACTCTATGTAAATAGCTTTCGTGTTCAATCTAAAGGGTTTACGTGTGCCAAAAATGACCTTAGAACTGAGAGTGAGAATGGGTTTTCGACTCTCTCATTCTCAGTTCTCACCCCGTTTTCTGCACGTCACGGTACCGGTTTACTTGAGTACGAGCACGACATTGTTAATGAGACTGGAAATGGTGTCTTCGGCTTGGGGTGCCCCGATGATGACGAGGGAGGGATGCGCTGCCATGTTGCGCTTTGTGAGCTGAATTTCCAGAATCTTTTTAATGTTGTCGGATGCGAACAGACTCGCGCTCCCGCAAATGTCAATCGTTTCCGATTCCTTCAGGTCTTCAAAGTCCTCGCGCTTGGTGATGTTTATGCTTGCGGCCTTTCTCGGTCCCACACGCCCGGCAATAGCAGACTGAAAGGCGGCAAGTCTGCCGGGGTCCTTCAGAATCCAATTGAGCAAGTGGTCATAGGTAAGGTTCCACGTCATCACAATCGCGGCGCGGAAAGCGCGGTTGTGATAACAAGTGATTGCTTCCGAGAGGAAGATCTTCTCCGCTTGGTCAGAGATTTTTCCGGGCAAATCTCTCAGCAACCTGGAAAGCGCAATCGTGGTTTCGTGCTGCCCGTATTTCGTATTGAGTGCTTCGCGGGTGCCGTGCTCCAGATAGCAACCCGCTCCGTCTTGCAACATTGCCCTCGGCTTCCGGGCCAAAACACGCGTAAATAACAAGCTGAGGTTGGGCACCTCCATGCTGAGTGCTTCATAGCAATCGCGTATGGCGGCTTGGTCAAAGCGCGGACGGTCTTGATGAAAATGAAGGAACCAACCGAAATGCAGTATTTGGTCCGGCTGCGAGAGCCTTGAGACACCAGCAGCGCGTGCAAATTCAGGCAGGTCCATTCAGACAGCTATTCTTCTTGAAGCGCGGCTTCGCCAATCGGCGTGATGGCGTATTCGCCGGGAGATTTGCGGTGCATTAAATCACGGTTGACCGCCTGCCGAAAATTGGCGTCCCAATCGCTAATGCCTAACGGCCATCCAGCGGTCTTGTACATCGTATAAACCTTGTCCGTATTGATAGTCTCGCTTCCGCCGTGCTCTTTCATCCAACTTGCCGCGACCAAATGGCGTTTGATGTGCTTTTTCGGAGCCTTCTCTTCCGCAAATTGCTTAAACGGTGTACCGCTCCCCGTAAGGTCCAGGTCAGGCAAATATTTGGGGAGCGCGGGCTTTGCTTTTGGCTTCTTAGCGCGTAGCCGACTCATCCCCGCCACTCTCAGCTTCCACCACTTCCGTCTCAGTCTGCGGTTCTGATTCCTCTTCCTGACTTGCGCCGTTGTTGTTTGCTGGCAGCACTGCAGGTGGAGCCGACCGCAAAGCCGGACGCATAGGCGTCACCGTGGGCTTGAGGGCACTGGTGATGGCCTGGGTTAGTTCCGACAGATTACCGTCGCTGATGTCGGCCTCGACGAGTACGAAGCGAATTTTGTTCGAGCGGGTTGAATCGCCCGGTTTTTTCGGTGTCATAGGTGTGTCTCTGATTATAAAATGGATTGCAAGTAGGAGGTGACTCTTGAAAGCAATTTTGAGGTCGCCCCAAAACCCTGGACCACGGGGATAACCACAGGCCGGGTACTGCGATGAGGCAGTCGGTGGCCGGTACACCGAGGCCGTAGTGATGTGGCAACATGGCAAGGTAAGGTACAGAGGGAACCCCGCGACCGGAGTAAGGTTCCCTCGCATCTCTGGATTTTCTATTAGCCCCGTTGATTCCGGACCTCCACGAAATTACAAATAGCATTCAGCTCCACGGTTGATACGTCCCGCGTCTGCAGGAACTTGAACGCCCCGCGTCTCTCCACAATCTCCCCGCGCTTGCTCCAATGCGTGCTATCACCCCTTCTCACGTCAAGACTGCCCTTGCGATTCCGTTTGAAGTGGACCAGTGTCAGTTTCATTTGTGTACCTCCCCAGGTACAGGCCGACAATAGCACGGGCTTTCGCGGGCGCAATGGCACGGTGATAACCACGTCCGGCTTATACGTCCCTCTTAGAAGGTCCGCCACTCCTAACCGGCGTGTCTGCAGTCTGCCGGATGCCGCGAAAGGTAATCTCCAGAAAAATGGACGAGGGACACGAGAAAGGGACACATCCCGGAAGGCATATAGCCGCATCACATGCTTTGTCACCACTTAGGCATAAGTGGAATTAGTTGTTGACATGCGGACACGGTATAGGTACAGTATGACCATGATGGTGAGAGTAGCTGAACGAAAGTCGGCTAATCCGTTGGACAAGATGATGACCCGCGCTCAGGTTGTGCGTAGGAAGTTCAAGTCTTCACTTCCCCGCGTGTTTGACCAACGGCTCTCGAAATTGGAGGCCATTGCGAAGACGATAGAGCTGTATGAGCGACTCCGCCGCGAGATGGAAACGGCGAAGTTGGACAAGTCTGACGTGTCCGCCGCACTCGTGTATTGCCAGCCACAGACTCCGGGCCTGGAACACGTACTCGCTCAAGTTGTTAAGTTACCCGACCCCGACCGGGGCAACCTTCGGATGTTTGTTGAAACAACAATGGCACTTGATATGCCGTTTTTCTTAGGCGTGCTCTTTCTTCAGAACGACCGCGAAGCGGAAAAAGCGGAGCACAAAAACGTGCTTTTTGCGTGGCCTTTCACGAAGGAACATGATGCACACGCGAGATTGCTTGCTGCGAAGAATCAGCAGGCGAAAGGTGGATTTAAAAAGATAGCGAACTAAGACCGTAAACGAAGATGACCCCGGAACGGGTGCAACCGCTCCAGGGTCGGTAGCCAAAATTTTAGAACCTGTGAGGATTCGTAAATTCGGCATTTCTATTTTAAGCCAAAGGTGGACACGATGGACGCACAAGAAATGATTGCAGGCGGAGCGGAGATTAGCGCGGTGTGCTTGGGCAACATGAAAGGTGAGCACCTACTTGTGCCCCTGGACCAAGACGGCCTGCCGCTCTCGGATGCCACGATTCTGTACGCGAAGGAAAAGTGCTTGAGCATAGTGGGAATTTTTGGATTCAAGGATGGGCAATTCGGAGCGAAGGCGGAGCCGGGTCCCGCGTGTGCTTTTGTGATGCTCAAGGCGTCCCCCGCATTCGCGCAATACGTTGCGTCCCGGCTATTGCAACCGAAGACGGAATCATCCGCCGCGTGGCTCCAAAAACTTTATTCGCTGGAGGACCCGCGCACACAAGTTTGATGGCTGCCCGCTGAAAACAGCGGCGGGTCAACCGCGATAGCCCCCTCCAATTCGGAGTTGAGAGGCGCGGATGCAGCAAATCGGATAGCAGGCCAGAGGGGAGTGCTGAGCCAAGCCGCCCGGTACACAACACAAGGAAATTTTATGGCAGGTCTTTTTGAAAGTAGGAAAGAGAGAAACGAACACCTCACCAAAGCGGAGGCTCTTGTCGCCACGGCTGAACGTGAAAAACGCGGTATGACCAACGTAGAGACGCACGATTTCGATATGGCCATGAGTATTGTCGCTAACTTGGACAGAAACATTGCCGCAATCGAAAGCAAGAACACGCTGCGTGCTCAGTTCCCCAGAGGCGTCATCCCCGGCAACGGGGCCGACTCCCGAATCACGAAACCTCAACCCAAAACACTGTCACATGATTACGTCTCTGCTTTGTTTGCCAGCATTAAGAGCGGCGGACGTATTGCGAGCGATGTTTTAAGCGAAGGCGCGGACGCATTGGGCGGCTATGCCGTTCCAACGCTGATCGCGGCTTTGCGTGAAGGCAGCAACGCGGCAGGCGGTTACGCTGTGCCGATAGTTGTTGATTCACAGATTGTGCCGTTGGCTCCAAACGAAATGGCAATTCGGCAGCTCGCAACCGTAATTGAAACGTCTTCGGACATCAAGATTCCGACTAAAGCCACAAAGGGCACGGCTGCAGCCAAATTGGAAGGTGACGGCACCGGCACAAACGTGTTTGGCGGGACCGCTCCAACCTTGGGACAGGTCACACTGTCTGCTTTCATGGGCGGTGACATCCTGGACGTTTCGTGGGAAGCGTTGGAGGACATTAGCCTCTTTCAAGCGTTTTGCGTGGATGACCTCATCACCGCTATCACGGAATACGAAGAGCCGAAGTTCATCAGCGGCACCGGCAGCGGGCAGCCTCAGGGCATAGCTACCGGCGCGGACGTGGGTGTCACGGTTACGGGCGGGCACTTGGTACAGGGTGCCATCACGATTGACAGCTTGGATGACCTCATTGGGTCACTCAAGGAATCCTATTTGCCTAACGCATCTCTCTTGATGCGCCGGGCAACCGCCGTCTCAATTCGCAAACTGCTTCGTGCGTTGAACCTGTTTGAGCCACGTTGGACCCGCGTTGGAACTCAGGATTACTACGATGGGTTTCCTGTGTTCTATTCCTCCGCGATGCCAGATGGCCTCACAGACCAAGACCGCCCGGTCCTCTTTGGGGACTTCAAGCGTGCCTTTGTCATTGGTGACCGTGGCGGCTCTGGAATCCGTGTGAAGATTCTGGACCAACCGAAAGCTGCAGAAGGAATCACGCAGTTGCTTGCGTATCGCCGGACTGATTCCAGAGTCCGTCGCTCGGAAGCGGTCAAGGCCCTCAAGCTGGCAACGGGAGCCTAAACAACAAATTTGCGCGGTGTTCATGTAACCGCGCCGGACGGTTTTGCTGATGGCCGCGCAAGGGGTTTTGCGGCCCTCGAATAACCATCAGCAAGTATTCCGGTGTCCTTTACAACCCGGCCTCTGAAAATGGGGCCGGGCATTTTTGAAGATTCGAGGAATTTTATATGGCAGCCCCGGTATGGTCCCTCAGCGTCAATCTGGAAACCAAGACAGCAACCTTTACCTCAGGTCTTGCTGACGCTGCTAAAAAAGCGCGTGGGTCCTTTGATGACATCAAGGACGGCGCGAAGTCAGCGGGCAAAGAAGTGGGCGTCAATATGTTTGAGGCCCGCCACGGAGTTATGTTGCTCGGGGAGGAATTTGGAATCCATCTCCCACGTGCTCTAACCGCCTTCGTCACTTCGTTGGGTCCCATCGGGGCCGCGATGGAGGCCGCTTTCCCGTTCCTTGCAATCATTGTGGGAGCCACGCTTCTTTACCAACACATAAAGAAAATCAAAGAGGCCGGGGAAGAGCTAACCGAGTCTCAGGTTGCTTTCGGAACCACGGTCCAAAACGTCCTCAATGGCTTGAATGACCGCTTACTCCAGGCCGGTATCAAGATTGATGACTTAAACGGCAATCACTTGGCTGCCCTGGAAAAGCAGCTCCAGCTTATTGACCACGCCACGATGAATGACCTCGTGCAAGAGTTGGGAAAGATTGCCAAGGCCGCTGACGAAGTTTTCAAGCAGATTGATGAGAGCAGCTTCGCACTCAAGCATTTTGGCGGTGGGGCAGAAGGTGCTAAGGACGCGCTTACTAAGTTCAAGACGGAATATGCCAACCTCATTGCACAGGGCAAAGCGGATGAAGCCAACGGCCTATTGTCCGGGACCCTGGACCGCGCTAAGCAGGTCCTTGCGCTTCAGGAACAAGCCAACAAATACCGCCATCTGAGCGGCGGCATGGGCGTGGACCCGGCAACAATGGCAGCGGTCCAGAAACTTGCCAAAGAGAACATAGCGGACACAGACGGGGCCGTTGCCGCGCAAAAGGAATTGGTGGACGTGCTCCAGGCACAGGTTAACGTGCAAGGTCACCTCAACGCTATTAAGAAGCTGGAGACAACCGCCGCCACACAGACCGCATACGGCAAGGTTGACGCGGACCAAGACAAGATGTACCGCGAACAAGCGCAATCCCAACAGAAGGCGATTGACGAGCAGGACCGGCTTGATGAAGAGAACTATAACCGCTCTGTCTCTGAGATTCAGGAAAACGAGCGGCTCAAGATAGCTGCCACACGCCAAGGCACCGCCGCCCGGCTTGAAGCCATTGACGCGGCCATCAAGGATGAGAACTCCAAGGGCCTGCAGGAAACCGGCTATTACAAGTCATTGCTTACGGACCGCGTGAACACTGCCCGAGAGATGGCAGATGAGGAAGCGCGGGTCAAAGCGGACGCCGGTAAACAGGACGCGGAGCATGAGCTGAGAATGGGTGAGCTGATGCTTGCCGCTGACCGCAATGCCCAACAACTCGCGTTGGCTACCAAGCAAAAAGGGAACCAAGCGCGGTTAGCGAGTGACCAACAGTTAGCCGACATGGAATACCAGCTCAAACAGGACGCACTCAACAAAGAGATGGCCGCGTTGGATAAAGCCGGTAAGGACTATGAGAACAAACTCCGGGCACTCCAGAATCGGCAGACAGAGTTAATACGTGAGCATGAGAACCAAGTCACTGAGATTCGCACCAAGGCCGCGATTGACCGGGCAAAGCACATCGCGGACGCGGAGCAGCGGTTGGACGAGAGCATTGCACACGGTCTGACAAGCACGTTGATGCGTCAGCAGACCTTCGCTCAGATGATGGGCAGCTTGGGCAATCAGATTGTTAGCGGCATGTTGCAGACCGCGATACAGAGCGCACTGATGGAGGACTTCGGAAAAGAGAAAGAGGCGGCACACGCGGCCCGGCTTGGATTTATCGCGGGCATGAAGTTTCCGTGGCCCGCAAACATTGTGATGGCTCCCGCGCTCGGGGCAATGGCTTTCGCCTCTGTCATGGCTTTCAACGCGGGCGGCATGGTGCCCGGTGTGGATAATTTTGACTCGGTTAACGCCCGGTTGACGCCGGGAGAGACGGTTATCCCAAAACAGATGACGGAGCGGTTAAACCGCGCTGCAGAGGGCGGGGACAGCAAGCCGCACGTGACAATTCATCACTCGCCCACGTATCACGTACAGACCATTGACGGAGACGGCATACGGCAGACCTTGACCAAGCACAAGGAAGAGTTTTCGCGGCATGTCAATGCGGAGCTGCGAAGGATGAACCGCTAAGAACTCATGCTGTAGCCCCAGCGTAATCTTTCGCGGGGGCGTCAAAACGCTGCAGAATGCAATTAAGAGAGAGGAAATTTACGATGTCCATTAACCCAATTGGCTTCCATCCGGGAGCGCGTTTAACCGACCCTGAAACATCACACGAAGCACTTGATGACAAGGACCACAGCCGGACCCAATACCAGATTCTTCAAGACGTGAAAGCCAACGGTCCGGGCACAGAGGAAACAATTCTGAATCGCATGGGCGTGGAGCAACGCTCGAATGCCAGCAGCCAAATTTCTGCGCTGGTGCAAAGCGGGCATCTGGTGAACCTGATTGACTCGCGTACACAGAAGAAAATCAAATTGCGGAATACCAGTGGTGCTCGTGCCCTTGTTCGCGGACTCCCAGCCCATCAAAACGCCGTCTCGCTCATTGCGGGTTTGTTGGTCCAAATGGACAATGAAAGTGAACTGCAGACCGCCCGGCGCAAGCCGACACTCAGCACTGCCGGGGCAGAAAAGGCGCACAGTCTCGGCACGGAAAGAAGGCAACGTGAGCGGCGGCGAAGTGAACGGCGCAAGCGCGTTGTGCGTCACGGATAACTGCTAAAAATCTGTTGTGGAGATTGACCCCACGCCTTACAATTGCGGCCCGAGAGGGAAGCCGCGTAACTCTGTGATTTTAGTTTGGTCGGGACGGGCAGATTTGAACTGCCGACCCCTCGCACCCCAAGCGAGTGCTCTACCAGGCTGAGCCACGTCCCGACACTGGTTCGAACGAGGCGTTCGAACGGGGTTGACTCAAGAATTCTATCACCGGGCAGGGACCGCGGTTATTGCCAGGCGGTCAACGATCCGCTGAAAACGAAGGTCATTTGACAGGCGCTAATGTTCGCGCGAAACTGCGCCTGAAACTCCACAAACATATGGCTAAATGCGACTACTGCGGTTCGACGATAATCTTTGGCGGCAAGCGCGACGCCAACGGGCGCTTCTGCAATCAGAAATGTCAGGCTCGCGGAGGCCTGCTGGCGGTTTCACGCCAACTGCCCGAGGCAACCGTGCGGGAGCAGGTATGGAAAGCTCACCAGGGCCTCTGCCCGAAGTGCAATGGCGCAGGGCCGGTCGATGTGCATGTCGGCCATAAAGTCTGGTCGGCACTGCTGTTGACCTCGTGGAGCAGCACGCCTCAAATTTCCTGCAGGTCCTGCGGGCTGAAGACCCAATTAGGCAACTCCGTTTTCAGTTTGGTATTGGGCTGGTGGGGATTTCCCCTGGGGCTTGCTCCTAACTCCGATCCAGATTGGCCGAAATCTGTACGGCATCGCAAATCCGCCAGATCCATCCACACCTTCCGCACAGTTTGAAAAAATTGTGCGCATGAACATCGCGGCTGGGGCGATCCAGCAACAGATCCAGCAACAGAACACGCAGGCGGCAAGCGCCGGCGTCACAATTCGATAGATTACCGCTCAGTGCTTGGAACGTCGCTTGCGGTTCGCTGAGGATTTTCCCTGCGCGGTCTTTTGCTTTTCGATCCGCCGCTTTTCAATCTGCTCTTCCAACAGCGCGAACTGGATTTTCTTTTCCACCGGATCGATGCGGTCTACGAGGACGCGTACTTTCTGCCCCATACGGTAGGTCTTGCGAGAACGCTGGCCAATGATCTCGCGCGTATTCTCATGATAGGTGTAGCGATCATCGATCAGTGTGCTAAGCGGGACAAGCCCCTCGACGAACATATCGGCAAGCTCGACGAAGAAGCCGAACTTGGTCACGCTGATTATGAGACCGTCAAAGTCTTCACCGACGCGGTCCTGCATGAATTTCGCTTTCTTCCACTCAATCAGTTCGCGTTCGGCGTCGTCGGCGCGGCGCTCGGAGTGGCTGGATTCTTCCGCGACGGCGTGAAGCTCTTCGAGCGTAATAGGGCCGTCTTGTTGCGGCGGGCGCGGCTCGTGGTCGCGGCGTTTGGACCAGGGAGTAGAATTATTCCTGTGGCGCGGATCTGCCCTGAGCGAAGTCGAATGGGGCCCCGTCCGCAATGCTTCAAGGGCTAAAGCCCCGTCCAATTTTTTCGTTGACGCGGCCCTGAAGGGCCGCTCTTCCACGTTTTGATCCAATGAATGTTCGGCGTCTCGAACCGACGTATGGTGCGCCGTGGAAGAGCGGCGCTTTAGCGCCGCGTCAGGTGTCACGACCGAATGCCGGGCTTCAGCCCCTGTGAGATAAGTCCCAACCGGAACTTCTCCGTCCCACTTTTCCGCCGAGTCACGCAACACATCTTTCAATATTCTGTGCACAATCAAATCCGGATACCGTCGGATCGGCGAAGTGAAATGTGTATACGTGGTCGCAGCCAGAGCGAAGTGCCCGAGGTTTTCCTCCGAATATCGCGCCTGCTTGAGCGACCGCAGCATTAAATAAGAGAGGATTCTTTCCTCCGGTTTGCCGGCAATTTTCTCGGTCAGCTTCTGATACATGCGCGGCGTGATGTGGACTTCTTTCGGAATTTCCATTGCCCGCGCCCTCTTGCCGGTTCCATAACTCGCGCGACGATCGGTCTTGAACTGCATGCGTTGAATTGGCAGGGCTCCAACTCCAAGCGAATAGCCGAATGTCGCAGCGATGACCTCGAAGTCGTACACGCGCTTGGCGTCGGGCTTCTCGTGCACGCGGTACAGCGATGCGACGCCCTTGCCTTCCAGATAACCGGCCACGCATTCGTTCGCGGAAAGCATGAATTCTTCAATGATCCGGTTCGCGATGTTACGTTCCGATCGGGTGACGCTTTTCATTAATCCGAATTCGTCGAATTCAATGACCGGCTCGGGGAGATCGAAATCAATCGATCCACGCCGCTCGCGTTTGCGATTCAGGACCATCTGCAGTTCGCGCATGAGCTCGAAGTTCCCCACTAGCCCAGAGTATCGGGCCTGGATGGACTCGTCTCCTTCGAGAATTGCATTCACCGCGGTGTAGGTCATGCGCTCGGCTGAACGGATAATCCCCGGACAAATTTCATAGCTGACAATCTCACCGCGATTGTCGATCTCCATAACGCAGGACATCACCAGACGATCCACCTTCGGTCGCAGGCTGCAGATGTCGGTCGAAAGCTCGAGCGGCAGCATGGGCACGGCGCGATCGGGAAAATAAACGCTGGTGCCGCGCAGGCGAGCTTCCTGGTCGAGCGGCGTATGGGGAGTGACATACTGCGCCACGTCGGCGATATGCACTTGCAATTCGTAGCTGCCGCTCTCAAGGCGCCTGACTAGAACTGCGTCATCAAAATCACGGGCGGTTTCGCCGTCGATGGTCACAATCGGTAATTCGCGGAAGTCGCGCCGCTTGCGGAGTTCAGCAGATGAAATGATCGGCTCGATCGCTTCTGCTTCCCGCAGCACTTCTTCTGGAAAACGGTGGGGCAGGTGATGTTTGCGAATGATGATTTCGACATCAACGCCGAAATCGTCTTCATAGCCGATGATCTCGGTCACTCGACCGCGCGGCTCCTGCGTTGCAGTCGGCCAGTCGGTTATCTCAACATCGACGACAACATTTTCCAAATCGGTCCAGTCATTTCGGCGCGCCACCTCTTCACCCAGAACGCGGTGCTTGGATGAACCCGTCGTTGGTCGTCCGTCGTCCGTCGTCGGCCAAACCTTCTTGCTCTGCGATCCATGTTGCTCCGCCCGCTTTGCACTGGCCTCTGTGCCATGAGCTTTTGCGGACGACGGACGACGCACGACGGACGACGGCTCTTCCGGATACTCCATCCCCTTCGGAATCACAATCTCTTGTGCGACCTTGGAATCAAGCGGCGTCACATAATTGTGTCGTGAGCCGTAGTGGAAAACGCCGACAATCGTCGCGTGAGCGCGATTCACCGGGCGCAGGATCCGGCCTTCCGCTTTGCCATCAGGACGAATATTCGTGACTTCAACCAGCACCTGATCGCCATGCATGGCTGAGCCGACCGCGTGGGGAGGAATGAAAATATCTCCCGAGAGACGCGCCTTCAGACTAGGGCTTGCCGAATTTAGATCCGGGATTACAAAACCGAATCCGTCGCGATGCAAGCTGAGTTTCCCCGCAACCACGTTCTTTCCCGGTGCCGCTTGCGGAATTCCGTAACGGTCCGAATCCACCGCGACCAACTGTCCTGAGGAAACCAGCTTCCGCAAATGATCACTCAGCAGGCGCCGTTCGTCACCGTGCAAGCCGAGTTCGCGGACGAGTTGCTTGTAGCCGGCCGCCTGCTTGGGCTGGCGCCGCACGTGTTTCAAGATGGCAGAATCAGAAAGCACAGTTTCACTTTCGCGTGGCCGTACTCTGCTGCAAAAAGAAGGCCTATCCTTTGATTCTAGCCTTGGAAGGGGAAGGGGTTCAGTTCAACTCGGCGGGACCAGCGGTTGGTTACTTCGGATGTTACCAACACGGTACGTAAGCTGTTCCTGTTTGCCGAGGAACCATTACACTTCGAGGGCAGGGGACAGACTAGGGGATTGCTCTGAGTTCCTGCGCTGAATGCACCAAAAAAGGCCTGGAAATGCACAAACTATCGTCATTTTCCACAATACAACCGCCATTCTGGAGAGTAGAATTTCTGTGGCCTCCCGATTGTGGATTCGGCCCAGAACAATTCCCTAGAGGAAAGGATTTTCTAAATGTGGAAGCCTACTAATCAGCCCACGGTGCCGGGTCGTCCAGGCGAGCCGGAGCGTATTCCTACATCAGCGCCGAGCGCCCCTGCGGTATCGGAAACGGCCGCCGGCAGTGCTCCGCGGCCCGTTACGGCCAGCACTGCGGACCAGGCTACCATCGGGAAATCTCTGGTTATTAAAGGTGAGGTAACCGGGTCTGAGTCGCTCTACATCGACGGCCGCGTCGAAGGCTCAATCAACCTTGCCGGAAACCGCGTGACAGTTGGACGCAACGGCGTAGTTGCCGCCAATATCAATGCCCGCGAGATCGTCGTGCTCGGGAAAGTTCGTGGCAACTTGACTGCCAGCGATCGCGTTGATATTCGCAGCGACGGTTCCCTTACCGGCGATGTTGTGGCCGCGCGCATCTCGATTGAAGATGGCGCGTTCTTCAAAGGCGGAATCGACATCCGCAAAGCCGGTCAACAGCCAGGTCAGAAAGCCAACGGCGAAGAAAAGCCGACCGGCTCGTCCGTTGCCGCGGAAGCTGTCGCCGCTCGGGCATAAAAGCTCTCCCCCCTCGAACTGCTAACAGGCGTCCTAAGGACGCCTGTTTTTGTTTCAATCGAAACCCAAGACTTTTGCCCCATCTGGTTGATTGGATTTTGAGTGCTATGGGGATTTGCAAGAGTCAAAAAGCCTGGGCTCGCCTTCGTATGAAGTTCGTGGGACAATTTGGGCGATGAAGGATCGTGACAGCAATCGGCATCCCGGCCCCTGGCGAGTCATGAAAGTGGACTCGGAGTTTGCCGGAATTATTGTTGCTGTCGGCTTTCTCGCAATGGGCCTGGTCGGCATTCCCGTCGCGAGGTGGTTTGTGGTCGGATGCCTCGCGCTCGGCGGAGTGTTCGCCTTGCTGCTCCGCTTCACTCCCACAAAGTTCATTCGCATGGTTGTAGGCGCAGTAGTCGTCCTCATTGTGGTCGTGCTCTGGTGGGTGGGACGTGCGCCTCATTGACCGGGGACGCCTCACAGCGAAACCGCCCAGCCAAATAGCATGGGCGAGACTTATCAATTTTGCGAAAACCACACCCCTAGCCGCGCAATAAAATTCCCGTAATCCTCCTACAGTGTTCAACCCAGCAGCTTTCAATGTCAGCCAAATTGCAGCAACGATTACAGGATTTCCCAGCCTATTCACTTTTCTGCTGCTGCATCCAAGACATGTGGAAAGGAGAAAATTTCATGGCGCTTCCGGATGTGGCCACGCCTGACGTAGCTGAAATTGCAATTCCTTCTCCGCTGCCCGCGCGGACTGACCGTGACGGAAGGCCAATCAGCAACTTAATGTTGCTTGCAATTCCGGAACAGGAATTTGCCGTACTAAGACCACCGCTTGAGCAGGTCGATTTGCCGCGTTACCGGGTGTTGTACGAGCAAGGGGAAAAGATCGTTCACGCGTATTTTCTCAATCAGGGAATGATATCGCTGGTGGTGATTGCCAAGGATGGCCGAACAGTGGAAGTCGGCATTGCCGGTCGCGCCGGCGTGGTTGGTGTTCCTCTGGCATTTGGCCTCGATGATGCCTATTCGCGCGCGATTGTGCAGCTGCCCGGCAACGGGCTACGTATCGCAGCCAGTTTCTTACCGGAAACCTTTGACCGCTGTCCGACACTTCGGCGCATGATTGAGCGCTATGTCTTGACACAGCAGTTGCAGGTAGCGCAGATCGCCGCCTGCAATCGGCTTCACGATATGGACCAGCGATTGGCGCGCTGGCTGCTCATGTGCCAGGACACCATTAATTCCGGCATGATTCCCCTGACCCATGAATTTATCGCGCAAATGCTGGGATCGGGCCGTCCCACCGTGACGATCGCTGCCGGAGTTTTAGAACGCGCCGGACTGATCGAAAACACGCGCGGGAATGTAAAGATTGTTAATCGCAAGCGCCTCGAAGATGCCGCCTGCGAATGCTACGGCGCAATTCAGAACTTCCACACCGCCCTCGCGCTGCAGTAATTCTGCAGCTCTCAGTTCGCTGCCGAACAGACACGATTGCCCGTCATAGATAGCCTACGCGCACTGGTCTGTTCGATTTTGGGGCGCGCACAAGCGCGTTGTGCTGGGACGCGGGTTCCCAGAATTCTGATCTGCGCGGGCTTGCACGAGGAGCACGTTTGCAAAGTACGAACGTTCGAAGCGAAAAAAGACCTGTCAAACCCCATCGCTCAGAAACACGGACCGATAACAGCGGCAACCCAATCGGAAACCATATTCTGAATAGTATTCCCGAGCATGAGTACAATCTCATTCGTTCTGACCTCGAATACATTCAGACCCCACAGCAGCATATTCTGCACGAAGCCGGCGAAAAGATTGAGTTCGCGTATTTCTTGAACGAAGGCATGGCTTCCCTGGTTGTACTGACCACCGACGGCCGCAGCGTGGAGGTCGCGATCGTGGGATGTGAAGGAATCGTGGGCACTCCTCTTGCTGTTGGCTTGCATCGCGGCCCCTACCGAAGCATCATGCAGATTCCGGGCAGCGGTGTGCGTATTAAGTCGGAACTGCTCGAAGAAAAGATGCCCGAGATGCCTGAACTGCGGCTGCTGCTCAATCGCTACGTTCTCGTGCAAGGACTGCAAATCGCGCAGATCGCCGCCTGCAACCGGTTGCACGAAATTGAACAACGTCTGGCGCGCTGGCTGCTGATGTGTCAGGACCGGGTCGGCTCTGAATTTCTTCCGGTCACCCACGAATTTCTGGCACAGATGCTGGGCACCGGCAGGCCAAGCGTGAGCCTGGCTGCGGGTATCTTGCAGAAGGCAGGTACCATCGAGAACCTGCGCGGCACCGTCAAGATTCTGAACCGCAACCATCTCGAAGCTGCTGCGTGCGAATGCTACAAAACCATTCAGCAGTTCAACCGATCACTGGCGTCGCCGCCCTCTAGCGATTGAGCACGACGGGCAAATTCACGCTCTGAAAGATTTTCAGTAAGTTGAAAAAAAGTGAGTTGCGGTCCTGAGCCGCAACTCACATTCCAGCGACTCAATTTGCGGCGATGCCGTTGAATCCCGCTGAAGCCGAGACTCCGCCGGCCGCACCAACATGGTTGAGTGTTCCATCGGGCTGGATAGCGAAGATCCCGATGGTTCCATTCCCCGAGTTCAGGCTGTAGAGGAACCTGCTGTCCGCGCTCACCGCGATGTCGAGGTTGGTCGCGCCGGCAGGATTACTTCCCACCACTGTTCCCGGCAGAGGCGTCAAAGCTCCGCTTGTGCCGATTGCGAACCCTGCGATGGTTGCGGAGCCAGCATTCGAGTTATAGACGAATCGTCCATCCGGCGTGACTGCATTCCAGCAATTTGCGTTGCCGAAAGTCGGCACTCCGGTGCTGATGGGAGACAGGTTCCCGCTGGGTAGAACTGCATAAGACGATACAGTCGAAGCGTTCGGAACTCCTGCAGCTCCGGTTTCCGCTACCAGCAGTGCTCCGTTGGGTGCGAAGGCCAACGAGAAGGCCCCGGGATCTGCGCTGGGATTAGTGACGATAGAGGAGAGAGTGCCGTTACTCGCGATCTGGAATACATCGATCCTGTTGGTCGCCTTCTCGGTCACCGCAAGAAAGCTGCCATCGGGGCTGAACGCCAGCGCGGCTGCGCCCGACGCATTTGTACTCAGAAACCGCAACGAGCCAGGTATCGGAGTCAGCCTTCCCGAGAACAGATAAAAGCCAACAACATCGCTGCTGCCACCGGCGTTCAGAACGTAGACCAAATTGCCATGCTGGGCGACCGCAACCGGCTCGCTGCCTCCGGTCGGAATCCGTTGCGTCAGAGCAAGGGTGGCGCCGTGCACACGAAGTACTGACACATCGCCGCTACCGGCATTGACAGCGAAAAGAAACGAGCGGTCTTGGCTGAGAGTCAACGATCCTTGCGAACCGAGGGGGTCGTTGTTGCCGCCACTGCCGCGGCCGCCGGTTGCAAATCTTCGCGGCGCTTGCAACGTGCCATCAGCCGCTTTTTGGAATGAAAGAATTTCATTCTTGTCGGCCGCGTTCGTCATTACGAACACCGCGCCGGCTTGAGGGACTTGCGCATTGCTATGAATTGGAGAGGCGAGGGAAAGTGCAAACGCGCACACTACGAGCGAATACCCGATCTTGTGCATCTACTGCTCCTTTGAAATTTTATGTGCGACGGCAAACACGGCGAACAAGCAATCCGTCGTTCAGGTCGCGGTGATGAGAGACCGGCGAAACATCAAAGTTTCAGGAAGTGACAATTTTGTTACAAACGCCCATCCTCATTCAGCAGACGCATCCGGCGACAGCCAGAACAATGCGGCGATGTCTGGAATCCAGCGAGGCTTCGGAGGCGCTTTCTTCTAATGACCCGTTACTCGTAGCTTTGTTATCATCAAACTTTATCTCGCCATAACGGAGATTTTCGATGGACGAAGTACCTGGAATTTCGGTGGGATCACGCCGCAATGAGGACATCGCTCTCGACTTGATGAAATTTATCGCGATGACGACCGGCTATGGCCGTACCAGCGGCGGCGGGCCGGGCGGAGTCGGGTTCCAGGGCACCGGAGCCGCTTCAAAGCCGGAGGATTACGCCGGACATCTGCTCGAGCTTTATGGAAAATGTTTGAGTGCGGTTGGGAAGAAGTGAACCGGCGCCACCTCGCTCCAGGTTAAATTCGTGGATTTCGGCTGATGTCCCCATATAATTCCCACTGATGGCACTGAGCGGTGGAACCAAGCTCGGCCCCTATGAGATTCAAGCGCCGTTGGGCGCTGGAGGCATGGGCGAAGTATACCGGGCAACGGACACACGCCTCAATCGTGTCGTGGCCATCAAGGTGCTTGCCTCGCACCTGAATTCCTCTCCGGAGTTGAAGCAGCGCATGGAGCGCGAAGCCCGCGCCATTTCTGCGCTGAACCACGCGCATATTTGTCATCTCTATGACATCGGCTCGCAGAACGGCACCGACTATCTGGTAATGGAGTTTCTCGAAGGCGAGACTCTAGCGGCGAAACTTTACAAAGGGGCGATGCCGCTAAATGAAGTGCTTAAGGTTGGCGTTGCTATTTCGCAAGCCCTCTCTGCCGCACACCACCAAGGCATAGTTCACCGCGACCTGAAGCCCGGCAACATCATGCTTACCAGGAGCGGCGCCAAGCTGATGGACTTTGGCTTGGCCAAGCCTCTGGGGGTTGCGGCGAGTGCGCCGTCCGGGAGCCCTCCGTCGTTCACCGCGGCTGCCACTTTGAGCGGCCCAAGCCCATTAAGTCCTCTGACTACTGCCGGCAACATCGTGGGCACGGTGCAGTACATGTCGCCGGAACAGATCGAAGGCAAAGAAGCGGACGTGCGCTCCGATATCTTTGCCCTCGGGGCTGTGCTGTATGAAATCTCGACCGGGAAGCGACCATTCGAGGGAAAAAGCCAAATCTCGCTGGCGTCCGCCATACTCGAGAAAGACCCTGAGCCGGTCACCTCCATTAAACCGCAGCTTCCACCGTCTTTTGATTACCTGATTTCCACTTGCCTGCGGAAGAACCCCGATGACCGTTTTCAGTGCGCACAAGACATCAAGTTGGAGCTGGAGTGGATCGCAAATGAGAAACCTGCACTCGCGCCCGCCACCCTGGAAGCCCCTTCGCGACGTAAAGAACGTGTTATTTGGGCAGCGGCGTTACTTGCAGCAATTCTGGCGGGGATCCTGGGTGCGACGTTTCTGCATTATCCCAATCAGGCTGCGCGGAGTGTGCGCGCAGTCATCAATCCTCCGCCGAAGACCACGATAAATCTGCTGGGTGATTTCGCCGGTCCGCCGGTCGTTTCGCCCGATGGCTCGTCGATCGCATTCAGCGCAACTGATTCCGACGGCAAAATTGCTCTCTGGGTCCGCTCAACCGACTCGTTGGATGCACGCATGCTTCCGGGCACAGAAGGTGCCATCTTCCCCTTCTGGTCTCCCGAGAGTAACAGGTTGGGATTTTTCGCTGACAACAAACTGAAGATCATTGAGCTCAACAGCACTTCCGCTCAAATCGTCGCTGAGGCTCCGTTCGGACGTGGAGGCGCATGGGGACCGGGCGGCGTAATTCTGTACTCGCCAAATACTCAGGTTTCTCTAATGCGCGTGAGTGTTGACGGTGGGACTCCCGCCGAGGCTACGAAGGTTGATCCCGCGCTTCACACCTCGCATCGGTGGCCGTTCATTCTGCCCGACGGCAAACATTTTCTTTACCACGCCATTAATCACGACCCTTCGAAGTGGGCAAGAAATACGATTTATTTCGCCTCACTTGATGGCCGGGAAAGTCGCTCGCTCCTCCGCTCCGAATCCAATGCCATTTACGCCGATGGCTTTATTCTGTTTGCCCGCGCCGACCAGTTGCTGGCCCAGCCATTCGATCCGAATTCCGGGGTGCTGAGCGGCACACCTGTGACTTTGGTCAAAGGCATCGCCGCCGATGTCAGTACCTGGCACATGGACGCGTCAGCGTCCCAGAACGGACTTCTGGTTTTTGGCACTGGCGGAAGTGCCGACTGGGAACTGATTTGGGCGGACCGGAACGGCAAAATACTGGGAACGGTCGCGGACCGACTCACCAACCTGTTTACTGCTCGCATCTCCCCGCAAGGCGACCGTATCGCTTTGCAGATCGACACTGCGCAATCTGACATTTGGGTGCAGGACATAGCACGTGGGGTGCGTACGCGGCTCACGTTCGCATCCGGGCCCACTACCAACCAGGTGCCCGTCTGGTCTCCTGATGGCAAGTGGATCGCCTACGGTTCCAGTCGCAACGGTCACGGCGAACTCTACCGCAAGCTCTCCGACGGCAGCGGAGAGGAAGAACTTCTCCTCACCGACGACGTGGCGGCGCTAATACCGGACGACTGGTCGCGCGACGGCAAGTACCTGATTTATTCACGCGGCATGCAGGGAGCAAACTGGGAGGTTCGTGTTTTGCCGCTAGCAGGTGAACGCAAGTCCTATATGGTGGTGCCTCATGCTGAAGCCACCTTTACTTCGAGAGCGCATCTGTCTCCCAACGGTCGCTGGCTCGCCTATGCCTCGAACGAATCCGGAACCAGCGAAATCTATGTTGCAGCTTTCGGAGGAGGCCAGGGCAGATGGCAGGTTTCCGCCAACGGCGGTGCACAGCCGCAATGGAGCAGGGACGGCAAAGAAGTCTATTTCATGGATATGAATTTCAACCTTTATGCCGTGCCCGTCACCGAGGCCGGCAGCGCGCTGCAATTCGGTGTGCCGACACGACTGATCAGCGGCGGATCTTGGGCCGCGCCGCAGGTGTTTTATGACTTCACTCCGGACGGCAAAAAAATTCTCCTCGATCGCGTTGAGCAGCAGGTGAGCCAATCGGTGACGCTAGTGACGAACTTCACAGCGGGGTTGAAGAAGTAGCAAAATACCTGGACTTCGAGCTGCGGTGCACTAAAGATTTTTTCAAATAAAAAGCCGCAGCTGACAGCTGCGGCCATGTTTCTACTCAGCGCCTCTACTTACGCTTGCGTCCGCCTTTTTTCTTTGAGCTCTTTCCACCGGATTTCTTCTTGCTGGCTTTTTTCTTCGCCGCTTTTTTGGCTGGTTTCTTTGCGGCTTTCTTCTTGGCCGGTTTCTTTTTCGCGGATTTTTTCTTTGCAGCTTTTTTGGGCGCTTTCTTTGCCGCTTTTTTCGCCGGCTTGCGCGCTGCCCGGCTCCCACCACCGCCTCCTCCGCCTCCGCTGCTCACAGGTTGAGGAGTACGCTCTTCGGCCATAGGTTCAGGTTCACTCACCGAGGGAAGTCCGGCCTCTTCCTCCTCCTCTTCTTCCTCTTCATAATCTTCGTCGAGCGTGTCGCCGTAGCCGCCGGCATCACCGAATTCGTCAGCTTCGTCATCACGCAGGTAGAGGGTTTCTTCGAACATCATTCCATGCCTCCTCGTCGGGTCGCCGCAGCGGCCAACTGCAGCAGCTACGTCGCACAAGAAAATTTTAGAAAGACAGGACTACTACGGCGCGCCGGATTATAACGGGTCGCGTGGAAGGTCGCAACTCAATTTCTCCCCGCGCTGCCCCTTCTTCTCTTGTAAATGCAGAGTGGCTGGAAAACGGGTGGTAATTTGTCGTCGATCGCCGCGGTCTACGATGTGCTACTGCGGTATAACCAGCACCATGCCGGGCCGAATCGTGGCTGAGTGAGCATTGGTCTGCTTGATAGCTTCAACGCTGGTGTTGTAATTATTGGCGATAGAGTAAAGAGTTTCGCCGCGCTTAACCGTGTGGTGAACCGGGCTGCTCGATTTGACGGATTCTAAGTGACTGGCACGCTTAGACTTAGATGCAACACGCTGTTCACTGACCGAGGCCGGACTCACCGGCAGATGGACATATAGCACGCGCCTGCCGCTTAAGCTGTCGCCTTTCAATCGGTTCCAGCGGCGAATGGTTGCCGGAGGAATTCCCAGGTTCTCGGCCACCGTTTCCACGGTTTCGTTCTTCTTCGCGTGATAGACAGTCAGACGCTTGGCATAAGTCTGAACATCGGCGCTCGAATGTTTGCCAGGCGCGATCGGGATCACCAACTTTGCCCCTGCTTCGACGCTGTCGCTTAGTTGCAACTGATTTGCCTCGGCAATTGCGCGCGCTGTCGTGTGATACGACCGCGCTAACGACATGAGCGTCTCGCCCGAAGCCACCTGATGGTAGCGCCACCACACCCGCATATCTGCAGGAATGGAAGCGATTGTGCTTTGGAATTTATCGACGGTGCCAACCGGCAAATGTAGATCGAAGTGGCCCTTGGGAGTGACCATCCGCAACAGCCCGGGATTAAGGTCCTCGAGCTCCGCCGGCGTCGCATCGACGCATTCAGCCACGAGCCGCAGATCGATGGAATAGCTGATCTTCACCGTCTCGTAAGCCATCTCCGGATCGGGCGTGACCGAATCCAAGCCATATTGCGCCGGATTCTTCGCCATAATGGTTTCAGCGATGATGATGGGAACGTAGTTACGCGTCTCTCTGGGCAACACGTTGCGGCGATACAGCTCCCAGAAATCCGCATACCCCGTTCGCTTCACGGCACTCTGTACTGTGCCCGGGCCTGAGTTGTAAGCCGCCATCGCGAGATACCAGTCGCCGAACTGGTTGTACAGATCCTTCAAGTGCCGCGCTGCTGCTCGAGTGGACTTCTCGGGGTCCTGCCTCTCGTCCATGAAGAAATCGTGGTGCAAATTGTAGGCACGTGCCCGGCTACCCATAAACTGCCAGATGCCGCGGGCCCCGGCGCGTGAAACCGCGTACGGGTGAAATCCGGATTCGGCCTGCGCCAGGTAAATAAGGTCCTGCGGTACGCCTTCTTCTTTCAGAATTCGCTCGATCATCTCGCGATAGCGGCCGCTGCGCTCAAGCCCGTGCTCCAGCGTGCCACGGCCACGGGTGGAGAAGTAGTTGATATATCCCGCGACCTGGTCGGTCATCATCAGCGGGAGGTCGGAATGAGTGGCCTTGATCTCTGCGGCAGCCTTCGCCTTAAGGTTCGGATCGACTGGGTAGTTCGTTACTTCGTTGGCTTCGTCGATGGGTGCCGGTTCGGATTTCTCCTCCGCAGCATTTTCGGTCTGCTGCGGTTCCATCAGCTCCACTTTGTTTGATCCCTGTAGCACCCGGTCGTATTCGCGTTCGAACCGCTTGTCTGCGCGAACCTCTGCCGGACTGGCTAGAAGAACGTCGAAAGCTTTGTCGAAGTGTTGCTTGGCGGGTTCTTTGTGGCCCGCGTTGTACTCGTCTTCGCCAGCTTGGTATTCCTTTTCGGCCTTGTTGATGGCAACCACCACAGGGTCAGGCTTGGCTTCCACCTGCTTCGGTTGCTCTGGCTCGGCTGGGGTTTGGGGTTTCAACTGCGCCACCGCGGCCGGCGCAGCTGGCTTCGGGGCGGCTGGCTTCGTCGCTGCTGTCTTTGGGGCAGCTGTCTTCAGCACGCCAGGCTTACTGCTTTGGGCCAGTTTCGGGCTCTGGTTTTGCTTAGTTGCAGGTGACTGGATCGCCGGAGTCGAGCTTGGAAGCGCGGGCGTAGTTGCGGAAGGCTTCTTGGCCGACTGGCAGCCCAGCCCAGCCAACAACAGCATCAAGCCGGTAATGATCAGGGAACCAGAGCGCTTAATCTTCATATCTATCTATAACTTACGAGCATACCGAAGCTCTCATTCCTGTAGGGATACGAAATCCTACTACCCTGATTTTTGATGGTCAACTTCTAAACGCCTTTGCCCAGGTTACTTTTGGAATAGCGCTAAAGACAGTATAGATAGACGTTTCACAGGCACCTCCCTCCTAATTAGGCCGGCTTTGATGTTTCTGGGAGCTACTTTTCCACTTCGGCCCTCGACGCTGGATGAAACCTTAGCATCGAAGCAAGCGCAGGATCGCTTAGACCTAGGGAGAATTCACAATGACCGACGCCACACCGAATCGCTGCGCTCACCCAAACTGCACTTGTTCAGTTTCCGCTGGAGAACAATATTGCAGCCAGGCCTGCTCAGACGCTGCAGAAGCTGGCAGGAACAACGAGCGTTGTGGTTGCCCGCACCCCCAATGCGCGACCGCAATGGCTGCATAAATAAGCTTTAGTTCGACCACGCTGCTCCCCGGCAGTTCAGTGCTGCACGAGGAGACGTTCTAAACTTGTCTCTGCAAGACTGGCCGTCGCTCTCGCTATGCAAACCTTCGTCCGACCGACTGCTGACAACCAGACTCAAAACGGTCGTAGCGGCCGCAAGACTCACACCCTGGTCCTGCTGGTTATTGTGACCAACGTCCTCGGCAACGTTTTCTTGAGCCGAGGCATGCATCAGGTCGGACGCATCGTCTCAGCCTCGCCCTTCGATTACGTGCGCGCCTTCGCCAATCCCTGGACCGCGCTCGGCATCGTCATCCTCGTGGTCTGGATTTTTTCTGATTTGGCTTTGCTCAGCCGCGCCGATTTAAGCTTCGTGCTGCCCGTCACTGCGAGCGCTTATGTGCTGGTCGCCCTGCTCGGCCATTTTTTCTTGCACGATCATATTTCGTGGGAGCGCTGGATTGGGATACTACTCATCACCGGCGGAGTGGTCCTGGCCGAAGAAACGCCCACACGCACCACTACCGGGCCTCCGGAACACCTCATCCCGGAGCGCCTGCTATGAAATGGATCCTGGTTGGGATCATCGCCCTATGCAACACCCTGGGTGACGTGCTCAACACCGCAGGCATGAAGCGCCAGGGTGAAGTCGAGGACCTTCGTCCCTGGACTTTGCTTCGAATGATCCGGAAAATCTTCCGCAATCCTTTGGTGCTGGGAGGCTTTGCTGCACTCGCAGTTTCTTTTTTTGCGCTGCTTTCGTTGCTCTCGATCACCACGGTGAGCTTCGCAGTGCCCGCGACTGCGGTCAGTTACCTGCTCGAAACCCTTCTCGCAAAATACGTCCTGGGAGAAGACGTGCGCTGGCGGCGCTGGGCCGCGGCAACATTAGTTGCATTTGGGGTAGTGATGCTGTCGTTCTAGTCGCGGAGAGACCGCCATTATTCTGAGGCAAGTCTCCTCTGTGTGGGTTCCTCTGTGAGCTCCGTGTCCTCTGTGGTTGGGCTGTTTGCACGAACCCCTTTGAGCTGCTGCCGGCGAAAAGCTTACCCACAGAGGACACAGGGTTTCACGGAGGGTTACTCTGATGGCAGCGGCGTCAATACTCCATCCTTCTTAATTCCCAGCCGGAGCGGCCGGGGCGGCCCTTTGCGTGGAACGGTAGCTTCAAACCACAGCTCTTCCCCACGATGTAAGGACGGCCCCCACTTACTATCGGGCAGAAAATACGCTATTTCGCCGTTGATCTGAGCCACGAGATTCTGATCGCTGCGGTGCACATTGGTCCAGTACTCGCCATCTTCATTCCCCACCGCAATCAGCTGATCTCCTCGCAAAACAACATCGCACCGGCTGGGGCTGAAGAACTCGTCCCTCTGGATAGTGCTGCCATTTCCGAAGGTCTGCATGCGGCTGGTAAATCCTTCCGCCGGAAGTTCCATCATCAGCGACAAATATTTCCCGCGAATCGGCAAATTCGGATCATAGACGGCGCTCTTGATCCAGACGCGTGGGCGATGTGCTCGCTCGTAGAGCAACTTTGCCCCAAGCGTGCATACCAGCGAAACGTGTAATGCCGCGAGCAACAGGCTCTTGTATAACGGCTTCATGCAGCGGCCACCTTTACCTTCGCAACCAGGCGGCGGCGCGTGCGTTCCAATCCCCAGGCGAGAATCAGAAACAGAAGTCCCAGACCCATAAGGCTGGCCGACCGGCCGAGCTTGTCCATGACATTCGAGAAATAGAAGATCAGCACAGTTAGTCCGAATCCGATGATGCCCAGATTAATTCGCTCACGACGAGATTCGTAGAGCCCCCACGCGATCAGACCCAGAGAAGCGAGGCCGGCCCAGATGTATGGCGTGATCTTCGCTTCCGCAGGAATGACACCCAGCACCAGCACCCAAACTGCGGCGATCATGTTGTAAATCGCGGCGCGCCCTCGCAACCACCACGCCAGCAAAAGCGGAACAATGACACCGACGCTCTTGCCTAAAACAATCATCGAGAGCGAAAGGCTTTTCGTTCCCCACCAGGTTTCCGGAACGGCAAGGATCGCGGCCGGAATGATTGCAATTCCGCCGATCCAGGCCATCACGCGCCTCGTCGAGCTGCGCTGGTCCGCCGAGAGCACAGTCAGATAAGTGATCGCGAGCAGTAGAAGGCCTTGCCCCATTATCTGCCCAGAGTCTTTGAATCGTTCGGTAGCGTCAATCCATTCGCACGTGAGCCACGCCGGCGTGAGCAGTGCAACGAATCCCGCTTGCACCCAATCTCGCAGAATTGCCCATGCGATCCAGGCGCCGAGCGCCCACAGCATCACGCCGCCTGGCCAATGCTCCCGCAGATTAAAGATTTGCGCGGAAAGAAAGATTCCAGCGCCCAAAGCTGCGGTGCCGACTCCATGCATCGCCGTAGAAAGAGCGGGGAACCGGTCAGCAAAGAAACCGCCCGCAACGTGGAATACCGCCACCAGGAACAGTACCAGCGAAAATCTGCTCGCAGGCGACATCTCATCCCAGTGCGCAGAGACGAATAGCAGAACTCCTGCCGCAAGCATCAGCGCGCCGAAGCCGATGGCGATCAGAATCGGCCAGCGCAAGTGCGCAGGCTGCTCCCGACCCGCTTCGAATTCGCGGATTCTGCCTGCCGTAGCCGACTCGATCAGTCCGGCGCTTCGCCAGCGTTCCAGCGTCGACTCCCAAGCTTCAGACATTAGTCGCTCACCATTTCAGTTTCGCCCCGAACTGGAACTGCCGCGGATCGTATGCGGCAGTGGCTTGCCCGGCATTGGTGAACAACGGGCTGACCGCAGACACATTGTATCGATTGGCCAGGTTGAACATGTCTACGCTCAACTCCATCTTCATTCGTTCATTAAAGGAAATCGCTCTTGCCACTCGTATGTCATCAAACACGGTCCAGGGCGTGACACCGGTATTGCGGCCGAGATTGCCATCCAGTGAGAGCAAGCTCCCGTTGAAGTCGGCAACGCAGGACTCCTGAAATACTCCCGTCGGCGAGAACTTTGATTTCACCGGGGTACCGCAGGCCGGGCTCACAAACGTATTCGGGCGAGAGGTGAGTGATGACAACTGCAAGTTGTCGCCATTCCCGGTGATGATGTTGAACGGCCGCCCCGATCCGAACTCGATCAGTGGAGCAAACGTCCAGTCGCTTAAGAGCGTATGCGCCAAGCCGGTCCCGCCGACGTGTCCGCTTTTATAGACACCGCTGAACACAAACCTGTGCCGCTGATCGAAGAGCGACGTTGAGCGATCCAGGCTTGGGAAGTAGCTGTCTTGCGGCGTAAGCGTCGACTGAAGATCAGTCGAATCGTCGATTGCGTGCGAGAACGTATAGGACGCCAGGAACTCGTAGTGATCGCTGAAGCGCTTGCGCAAATTCGCGCTGAAGCCGTTGTATACCGAACTGCCGTTCGAGTAGTTCGCATCCATGTCGCCGAATGGGATGCAGCCGGCCAGAGTGGCGAGGTTGCAACCGGCGTTCAGTTTATAGGCTTGCTGGACGAGCGGAAGCACGACCGTGACGCACGGCGCAGTTGCAGGATTCGACAGTAGCGCCAGCGCGACCGACGCATTCGTACCCGAAGGCCGGAAAAAGTTGGTCAAAGCGGCGGGCACGTAGGGGCCGCCCGCTCCAACGCCGCAAGCGCTTACGCCCAAGGGACTGTCAGTCGGGGCGGCTGCCCCACCCAGAACCGCCGCGTTAAGGTTGCGAACCAGAAGGTCTCCGCGAGAAGTGTTCGCGTTAATCGGTCGATTCAGGTGGCGTCCGCCATTGAAGTTGTAAGCCAGGCTGAGCGCGTATCCACGGCCCAAATCACGTTCGAGTGTCAGGTTCGCCTGCTGCGAATACGCATAGACGAAATTCTTAGCCTGCGGATATCCGAATGGTTGAAATCCCAGCGGCAGGAAGCTCGCAGGATTTAGAAAGTTCTGGCTGAGGAAGATCGAATCCGCTGGCGAGCTGACACCACAATTTGGATTCCCGCTGGCGCACGAAAACCGCTGCTGGTTCGGCGAGTAGTTCAATAACGCCAGTACCGCGGGATTGGTAGTCGGGGAACAAGGCGAATTCACCGAGCCGTTTGCTCCCGGCAAGAGTCCCTGGAAAATGGGGAATGCGTTCAGGTTGCCTGGATCACCGGCGCCATTGCTGCAAAGGCCGGTCCCTCCGAAGGCCAGCTGGCCGCTAGTCGAACCATCGGATGCGTCGCCCAAGAAATAAAGCCCGAGCAGCGGATGATCGTAGAAGATTCCGTACGATGATCGGATAACAGTTTTGCCGTTGCCTGCAGGGTCCCAAGCAAGTCCGATGCGCGGCTGAACATTGTTTTTGTCGGTTTGGATTCCCTTCTCCAATCCCAGAAATTGATACCCGACCGCCGCCAACCCGGTTGGCGCCTTGAACTTCGGCGGAATTTCCACGTCGTAACGCAAACCATAGTTCAGGGTCAGGTTAGGCCGCACTCGCCAGGAGTCCTGCCAGAAAAATCCCAGTGGGATGTTGTTGAAGGAATCGCTCGGGCTGCCCAGTCCCTGAATAAAATCGCCGGGGAGTCCCGCTCCATATGCCTGTACCGCGGAGAGCGGTGCAAAGCAATCCTGTGCGCTTGGGCAGAGCGATGGATTGAATTGCGGAAAATTGGTTGCGCTAAACTGGCCGAAATCGAAAACTCCGCCATAGTTCACGGTGAACTTGGCGCTAAGCGGAATGAAGTTGAAGTCGGCGCCGAGCTTGGTATTGTGGCGTCCCATCGTCCACGAAAGATTGTCGCTGAACTGGTAGCGTTGCTCCGTGCGTTGAATGTAGGAGTATGGCTCTCGGCCGAAATAGGCGAAACCGGGAATATTGATCGCAGGGGTGGAGCCGCCGGGAATTTGGGTGTTGTAGAAATAAGACAATCCGCGCCGCGCATACTGGAAACGAAATTCGTTGACTTTGTTGTTGCCGATGGTCCATGTGTCTTGCACCACGCCAGCCACGTCGCGATACGTCTGTTGCGAGGTGCGAGAGAACGAGTTTTGGCCAAACGGCTGGCTCTGGCCACCGACTTCAATTCCCGTGACCGTGCTCGGGCTTATATTAGCCCGGAGCGTAATCCGGTTCGCAGCGGTTAGATTGTGATCGAGCCGAAGTGAATAGAGGCTCGTGCCTTCAAAGACGGGGAAGTTTCCGATCTGCGACGCCAATGTCTGGTATGAAGCGGGGACTGGCGCGCAGGGTCCGGGAGGCTGGCAAGAAGTTGGGAACCCTGCCCAGTTGGAGAGCGCTCCACCGGTTGCTCCCTGCACTAGGGCCGTCGGCCAGGCTCCATTAACTGCTTGCCCCGAGGAGGCGCCTACCAGGGCTGCGTACTGTCCCACAGCCTGAGCAAATGCGGGATTTAACTGCTCGGCTTGCAGGGTTGCTGGGTTCGTCAGAAACCCGATCTGCTGTGAGGTCAACTGCAAGGTGCCGAACGGCAGTCCAACATTGGTTGTGTCAAATGGAATCAACCCAAAATTATTTGCGCCAATGTCAGAAAATCCCGTCTCATGCCGGCGCGTCACTTCATAAGAAAAGAAGTAAAACGTTTTGTCTTTCTTGATTGCCCCGCCGAACGCCGCCCCCGCCTGCACGCGCGTGTACGCAGGATTTGAAACCGTACTGAACGGATTCACCGCTTGAAAATTCCGGTTGCGCAAATAGCCAAAAACATCACCGTGAAAATCGTTCCCACCGGAACGCGTCACAATGTTCACCACTCCGCCTGCTGCCCGCCCGTATTCCGGCGAGTAACCATTGGTGATGATCTGAAATTCCTGAACCGCTTCCTGCGATACCGTCGACCGCACGCCATTCACCGAATTGTCGGTTGCGTCTGCTCCATCAACGTTGACCAGGTTCGACCGGCCGCGCTGGCCGCTCATATTTAAGCCCGAAGTCGGCGCCGCCCCGGTGTTGGGAGCATTGTCGCGTACGACTTGCGAATCGGTCAGCGTGAAGTTGATGTAGTTGCGCCCGTTGATCGGCAGATTATCAATTTTTTCCTGACTGACTGTATCGGTTGTGGATGTCCTCGTCGCCTCAATGAGTTCCGCTTCAGAGCTGACTTCGACTTTTTCGCTCATGGACGCAACGCTCAAATTTATTGGTAGTTCTGCTGATCCTCCCACTGTGATGGACACATGAGGAGCAGTCGCAGTCGCGAAGCCTGGCGCACTCACCGTAACCGTGTACGACGCCGGAGGTAGGGCCAGGACGCTGTACTCGCCCGCACGACTTCCAGAGGCTGGGTGCTCTGTACCCTTTGCCTCGTCCCGAACCGTCACACTCGCGCCCGCGACCAAACTCCCGTTCGGGTCTTTTACGATGACATGCAGGTCTCCACTCGCCACCCCTTGTCCGTGCGCGACTGAGCAGAAAATAATTGCCAAAACAACGAGTAAGCAGATTGTGGGGATTCGCATTGTAGGCTCTCCGAAGACAGAATTCTCCGGGTCCGGCCATGTTGGCCAAATCCGGCAGGGCAGTAGCACTAGCTTTTGTGGAAGCGAAGGTTCGCTGGTTATTACATCACTTCGGCGTGCGAAAGCAAGCAAGATATGTTTGCGTTTTGGGCACTGGGTCCCAGTTCCCGGTCTGCGCAGACGGGCGAAAGCCGGAGGATCGCCAGCCACCAGTTTCGATGAGCACGTGTTTGCCATGATCCTCCAGCCTCGGTGCCACCACTACCGGTATTCCCCGAAGACCGGCAGCTCTTGTGTGCAACAAAGTGAATGGATTACGGGAACTCGTCAATACAGCAGAAGTCGCCAATGCTTCATTTCTCCATCACGGCGTATATAGCTGAAAGGATTAGGAATACAGCAGACCTCACGAGTTGAGATCTACGCCAAAAGCCTCGCCCTCATGGGTTCGACGGCCCCAAGCCATGCGGGGTGTGTTGTGGGCCATGCCGAAGCGGCCCGCGGGATCCAGCAGAATAATGCCGCCGTGGCCATTGACCCGGTCTTTGAGGTAGTTCATGGCTTCGGCTGCAATCCACTGCGGCAGGTTTCCTGAGGCGACGCGGTCGGCAGCCCACTTGGCCAGGACCAGTTTCATGATCGGCTCGCCCCAGCCGGTGGTCGAAACCGCCGCGCTTTGGTTATCGGCATAACACCCGCAACCGATCAAGGAGGAATCGCCCAGCCTCCCCGGCGCTTTGTTCAAGGTTCCACCGGTCGAGGTCGCGGCAGCGATGCTGCCCGCGCTATCGAGCGCGACCGCGCCAACCGTATCGTGCGAGATTTCCGGCGCGAACAATTCGTCAGCTTTAGTTGTCGCCGAGCCTGCCTGGAACTGCCGCAGTCGCTCAATCTCTCTCGCAATAATCAAGTCTTCATTGCTGCAAAGCGAGATTCCGTGTTCCTGGGCGAATCTTTCAGCGCCCTCGGCGACAAAATACACATGTGGGCTTTCACTGAGCACTTTCCGTGCGGCGCGGATGGGATTCGCGATATGCTCCACGCACCCAACTCCGCCGGCGCGCAAGGTGGCTCCATCCATCATTAGGGCGTCAAGTTGGACTTTGCCCTCCCGGTTCAGAAAACTGCCCCGGCCGGCATCAAAGGCCTCGTCATCTTCCATTACGACGACGGACTCTTCCACTGCATCGAGCGCGGAACCGTCTTTCTCTAACGCACGCCATCCCGCCGCCAGTGCCTTACTGATTCCTTTCAGGTGCGCTTGCACCAGTTCGTCGGGAATCGCCCACGCACCGCCGTGCACCACAAGAACAGGATGTTTGCGCAAGAAGAGGCCCTTTGAAGAAAACTTGTCAGTCTAGCAGAACGTGCTTCAGTCTAACGCCGCGCTGCTCAGCATGGTCGGAACGGTCACAAATTCGTAACCATCCGACAGATACCGAGCAATCAGCCTTTCCGTCGCTTCCACTGTTCTCGAGCGGTCAGCGCCGAACACCGCATGGCCGCCGTCATGTAACAGGACGATATCTCCGCCGCGAACTCTGCGCCTGACTTTCTGCTCGATGTAATCGGCGGATTGAGGGTTCCAGTCATAGCCGGTCACATTCCACATTATGGGTTCGAGACCGAGGCGGCGGACCACCCTGAATACCCCCGGCCGACGCCCACCAAATGGTGGACGAAACAGGTTTGAGTGTTCCCCAGCGGCCTCGTAGATTGCTTCTCTGCACTGCAGGATTTCGCTTCGTATTTCGGCAGCCGACGCGAAAATCAGCAGCGGATGGGTAAACGTATGATTGCCAATCACGTGCCCGGCTTTCGCAATCGCCGACACAATATCTGGACGCTGGCGAACGTAGCGGCCAATTAGAAAAAATGTGGCTCGGACCTGGTGCCTGGCGAGAACATCTAGCAAATTTAGTGTGTATGGATCATTCGGCCCATCGTCGAAGGTGAGAGCAATTTGCTTCGCACCTCGTCGTGCCCCGTAAAAAGATCTGCCGAACCATTGTCCCGTCGGCGCCATCGACTGATATCCGGCAGAGACAAGAGCAGCACCGGCGGCCGCGGCAAGCACCAGCATGCCGAAATTGTAATGGAACGCGGAACTCAAAATGAATAATCGAGATCAATTGGACGTCTGCGACTCAACTCTGCCATTTCATTCCGAATATTGCATTCCCTGTTCGCTGTTAACTTCTTCCTCAATTGCGCGACAGTCGTTCTCGGGATATTCTCAAAGCCGATCTTCTCATCTTCATGGCAAAACTCTTCGATCTCCCCCGCTACATCGCAGTTGAAGGTCCCATACGCGTCGGCAAGAGCACGCTTTGTTCAATTCTCGCTGAACGCCTGAATGCGCAGCGGGTCACCGATCCTGAACACAATTCGTTTCTTGGCGCTTTTTACGACGGGGAGCCGGGCGCCGCATTTCAGGCGCAATTCACATTCTTGGTCCGCCGTTTCGAGCAGCTCCGTGACCTGGATACCGGAGCACAGTCCCAAAAACTGATCGTTTCTGATTTCATCTTCGAAAAAGACAAAATCTTCGCCTGCCTCAATCTCAACGATCAGGAACTCGACACCTATAACCGGTATTACAACTATTTTCGCGAGCTGCTGCCCACTCCCGACCTGGTCATCTATCTGCAAGCCACGCCCGAAGTCTTGAAGAAACGCCTCAAAAAGAAAAATGCTCCGGGGGAGAAGTTAATCAGCGAGGACTATCTGGGAGAAGTGGTCAAGGCTTACGAGCACTTCTTTTTTCATTACACTTCCTCTGACTTGCTGATCGTGAACACTTCTGAAATCGATTTCGTCGAGCGCAGCGAGGATTTGCAGGAACTCCTGCGCAAAGTCTCCGCCCCAATCAAAGGCACCCAATACTTCCTGCCACTGGGCAGCCAGGAAGCCGCCAGCGCGTGAGCTAACGTCGCAGTTAGTGACATTGCAGCTGTTTCAAGCGTTGCAGCACGTATGTTCCGCTTCGCAAACCCGCAGCCCACAAGATTGTTTTTGTGATTTTCACAAATAAAGTTTCTACCGCGAGTGCGAACAAAGCCCTGCAAGCCATCAAAAAAACAGCGTAAATTCGCGTCCTGAGCAGGTTACACGGGAAAGCGCTTTGTATAGCTGCACCGTCCGCGCTGCATGCCCCTGTGAACGAGCTGCACTCGATTGATTTCAAAGCACATACAAATTTGTTTTTTTCATTGACCTAAAAAATAGAAGGTGTAAAACACAATTGTTCTTTGACAGTTTCTGAAGTTTTTCCGGTTGGTGCGGCGTCCGGGGGCCAAGTGAAGTCACCTTCGGCGTTTTGCTAGAGCGATCTCGTGAAAGAGTTGGGCAACCAACACCGAGTAGCGTGAGAGCTCGAGCAAAATGACTGAAGGAGGGTCAACGAGGCTCTATAGCAAAGCGCTGGTCGAGGAGAACAGGAAACCCAGTCAAAGGCAGGATAGAGTCCCGAGGCGTTGAACTGATTTATCCGGTTGGCGGTAAGCCCGGAGCCCGAGCAAAGATCGCTACGACGCAGTCCGCAAGGATAGCGAAACAGCAGGTCAGCGAGGGTCTAACGCGAGCTACTGGCCGAGACGAATGAGATCAACATCACTTCGGGACTCTTTATATTTGCACGCGAGTGCATTAAGCGCTTCCCCATAGCCGGTTCGCAGCGTTTTTCGTCAATTGGGAACCGCCGGTCTTCATGCGCTCCTCCCCTTCTGCTTCCGGCCCAGCAAGTTTTGCTGGCACTGGAGTTTTGGTCGAAGAGCGGCTTTTTTTCGTTCCCCGCGCCGAAAAGCGCTGCGACCTTCTTGCAGTACCCTCTCCGCTATACCCTGAAGGCTACGGTCCTTGCGCAATCGTCTGCTTCGGCATGACCAGCCGTGCACGAAAGATCCGATTTGAAACCGGCTCCTCCCCGACTGCGTCCACGTTGACTGTGTAGTTCCCGGCAGAAAGCGTCTCGCCGAAGGGAAGCGATAAATCACGGGTATTTCTCTTCAGCGGAAAGTGCTGGTAGCCGATCGCGGTTGCGCGGCCAATCTCATTAACTGCAAGCACCACGAACGTCAGATCGAAATCCCGCCCGGTCGTATTGGAAACTTTCACCGAGCCATCGATTCTGTTGCCGTTCACCTGCGATTTGCGGTCCCATTCGATACTGAAAGGGGTTTCCACCGTTAGCACAAAATTCTTCTGCGCTGCCGCAGGTGGGTCGTTACTGTCCCTTACCTCGAGCGTCAATTGAAACTGGCCGCTCTCTTGAGGAGTTCCCGCCAGCTCGCCGAATTCTTCAAGCTTCAATCCATTCGGCAAAATTCCATTGACTCGCCAATGATGCGGCCCCACCCCACCCTCGGCGCGCAAACGTACGCCATTTCGATTGTCGGCGCCGTAGGCATTCCAGAGTGAACCCGGCGGCAAGTCTTTAGTGACAATGGAAAGCTGTTCAGATTTTGGTGCCTGCGCCCAGAGCCCGATAGCGACCAAAACGAACGCTGCGAAACTGCGCCGAAAAATCTTTCGCATGCGCAAATTATAGGCGTAAGAAATCATATTCACGTTACACTGTCCAAGATCGTTCGACCGCGGAGAAAATTGCAGTCGAATTTCAGCAGATCATGAACCCTAAAGCGAGTTCTCGATCAGAATCCGGCGCACAAATAAGAATCGGTTACGGCTGGGATTCGCATGAGTTCAAGAGCGGCATACCTCTGAAAATTGGCGGCATCGAGATCCCGCATCCCAAAGGTCTCGGCGGTCATTCTGATGGTGATGCCCTGCTGCATGCGATTACGGACGCGCTGCTCGGTGCGATCGCAGCCCCGGATATCGGCACTTTGTTTTCGCCTTCCGATCCCAAGTGGAAGGGCGCTGATTCGTCCTTGTTTCTTTCCGAGGCCCTGCACCGCGTCAAGGCTGCTGGGTTCGACCTGGTTAATGTCGACTCCACGTTGATTCTCGCCCAACCGAAACTCGCGCCTCATGTGCATGCGATTCGCCAGAACCTATCCAACCTGCTGCCAATCACTGGCGACTGCATCGGCATCAAAGCCAAGACTCCTGAAGGTATCGGCACTGACAACGCCGCCATTGCCCATGCCGTCGTCCTGTTGCAACGGTCCCCATCAAGAGTGTCCGCGAGTGGACAATCGCGTTCGAGAAGTTCGAAACGTCACTCCTAATTTTGCTAACTTCCGCTTAACCTCAGCGTCCAACCCGCAAATTGGAATAGCGGGGAACTTTTAAGAAATTTTCTGCGTAGGAATTAGGAAAGTACCAAAGCAAACGAACTATTCAAAGAAGACCACCAGATTTTGAAGGGTCAAGGGATCGCCTCACACACGGTTTGGCGGCCAGGTGAGGCGAATCCCATGAGCAACGGAGTCGTCGTCGTGGACGGCCCTTTGCTTGACCTGGAGCAGCATTGTATGACGCCCGCGGCAAAATTCAAGCCCTCGCGTCGCGGCCGCCACAACCGGCTTCCCGTCGCGGCGGGAAAGAGGAGGAGTGGTGAAATCAGTAAACACAGTTTGCAAGAGCATTTTGGTTTCAGGAATCATTTTGTTGGCGGTTAGCGCCTGGGCAGAGAGCAAAGGATCACTGGGCCTTCAGCATCCGACTACGGTCGGCGGAAAAACCTTGGCCACCGGCAACTACACCGTGCGCTGGGAAGGCACTGGCGACCAAGTCCAGCTTAAAGTTTATAAGGGCAAGACGGAAATGGCATCGGTTCCGGCCCGGGTTATTCAGCTCAGTTCGGCTCCCGGATACGATAGCGCGGTCGTGAATAGCGATGGAAGCGGAACTCCCTCGCTGTCCGAAATCCGCTTTGGCGGCAAGAAATACGCGTTGCATCTTAGCGGAGAGGCTGGCGGGGCCGGTGCCTCCGGAGCGGCCAGATAAGCAGTCGTACGGATTCGGCGCGGAATAGTCGAACGTCGCACGGGCAATTTTCGGCGAGACGAAAGGCAGCACCAGGTCGCCTGATAAAATGACAGAGCGATGGTGTTGCCCTTCGTCCGCGATTTGTTTGCGGACGCCGAAAAAATCCCCGTTTTTGCGCGTGTTGCCTCCCACCTCCGGGCCAACACGGGGCGCATTCGTGTTACCGGACTCAACCCCTCCGCCAAATCACTTCTGGTTCCCCTGCTGCAAAAGGCGGCCGCTCGCCCATTGCTGGTCGTAGTCAAGAACAATGAAGCTGCCGATGACTTGCTGCCAGTGGTGCAGGCTTTCGCCGAATTGACCGGCGGGGCCGCTGCCGACAGCATCGTTTCGCTGCCTACGCGCGACGTCCTGCCCTTTCAGAATTTGTCTCCACATCCGGAGATCCAGGAGCAGCGCGCTATCGCGCTTTGGAAGATCGCGAGTGGAGCTGCCTCAATCGTAATCGTGCCGGTTGTGGCCGCGGCCACCCGGCTGCGCTCTGCAGATTTCTATTCGGACCTCGCTCGCACCGTCCGCCGTGGCGAAACCCTGGACACGACCTTACTGGTTCAGCATCTCAATGCCGTAGGCTACAACTCCACTGACGTGGTTGAGATGCCCGGCGAATACGCCCTTCGCGGCGGCATTCTTGATGTTTACTCTCCCGAAGCTGACCGGCCACTTCGCGTCGAGCTTCTCGGCGATGAGATTGAGTCCATCCGCAAATTCGATCCCGCCACGCAACGCTCTTCTTCTCCTGCCGATGAGGCTGTGCTGCTGCCTCTTTCTGAGACTCCGGTCAGCGAGGAGTTGCTCAGCACCATTCATGCGCGGCTCTCAGGAAAACGGCTAAGCGGCTCAGAAGAAATTATTGAGCAGGCAGTGCGCTCGGGCGGAGTGACAGTTTTTCCCGGGTGGGAATTCTATGCCTCAGTCGCCGGAACGGCAGGAACTATCTTCGAACTGCTGCCGAATACTGCTGTCATAGCAGACGAACCCGAGTTGCTGAAAGCGGAGCTCGACGCTGCGCAGACCAGAATCGAGGAATCCCACGAGCGCAGCGGAATCGGCAATCTGGTGCGTCCTGAAGAATTGTACGTTTCGTCTGACGAATGGTGGTCCAGAATCCGGACCGCCGACGGAGCCGATTTCGAGCACCTCGGCGTTACGCGCTCCGACGAAATTGAGACGGTTGAATTCCACTCTCAGCCCAGCCCCCGCTTCCACGGCTCAATACCCAACATGCTCGAGGCGGTGAAGAAGCAGTTCGCGGAAAATCGTCGGGTGATCGTGGCTGCTCCGAACACCGGAGAATTGGAGCGCCTGGCCGACTTCTTCACCGAGTATGCAGTGTCATTCCGCCTGGGCAGCCGCACTCGCGGTGGTGAAAGTTACGCCGACGAGACTGCGTATTTTGCCGGCGAAGTCCTGACCTCAACCTTGCTCAAGGCATACATCCCAGATGGTGTGATCTTGCCGGATGCGGGCCTGGCAATCTTCGGCACCCGCGATCTGTTCGACGAATCAGATTCGGTGGTTTCGCGCCCCCAGCGCCAGAAGTCAAAGACTTCCGCATTCCTTTCCGATTTCCGCGATCTGCAGGTCGGCGACTACGTGGTCCACGTGGAACACGGAATCGGGCAGTATCACGGCCTGAAGGAAATCAATCAGGGTGACGGGAACGCAGAATTCATGCTGCTGGAATACGCCGACGCCGCACGGCTTTACGTCCCACTCACTCGGCTCGATCTCGTCCAGAAATATCGTTCCGCTGAAGGCGTGAAGCCGACGCTCAATCATCTTGGCAGCGCCGCCTGGGGCAAAACCAAAGCCCGCGTCCGCAAGGCCATGAAGGACATGACGGAGGAATTGCTCAAGCTCTATGCTCAGCGCAAAGCCGCGCAGGGCCACATCTTTCCGCCAGATAACCAGTGGATGCGCGAATTCGAAGACGCTTTTGAATACAGCGAGACCGAAGACCAGGACCAGGCGATCAAAGACGTAAAGCGTGACATGGAATCGCAGCAGCCAATGGACCGCCTGCTCTGCGGTGACGTGGGCTATGGCAAGACAGAAGTCGCTATGCGCGCGGCTTTCAAGGCCATCAACGATAATAAGCAAATCGCCGTTCTCGCGCCGACCACCGTGCTCGCCTTCCAGCACTTTGAAACTTTCAAGCAACGTTTCGCCCCATTCCCTGTCACGGTAGAAATGATCAGCCGGTTTCGCTCGCCGAAGCAGCAGAAAGAAATCCTGCAGCGCGTGGATGCGGGGAAGGTCGACATCCTCATCGGCACGCATCGCCTGCTCTCGAAAGATGTGAAGTTTTCCGATCTCGGCCTGCTGGTCGTCGATGAAGAACAGCGCTTCGGTGTCCGCCACAAAGAACGGCTGAAGCAGATGCGCAAAGAAGTTGACGTTCTCACCATGTCGGCGACCCCGATCCCACGCACCCTTCACATGTCGATGGTTGGACTGCGGGACATGAGCGTCATCGAAACCCCTCCCAAAGACCGCATAGCTATACAGACCGTCGTCGCCAGTTGGGACGAAAAGCTGATCCGCTCGGCCCTCGAGCAGGAGCTCGATCGCGGTGGCCAGGCCTATTTCGTGCACAACCGCGTGGATACCATCTGGGAGATCGCCGCCAAGCTGCAGGAGATGGTCCCTCAAGCCCGCATCATTGTCGGACACGGGCAGATGTCGGAAGGCGAACTGGAAAAAACGATGTTGAAGTTCATGCGTCACGAAGCTGACATTCTCGTAGCCACCACCATCATCGAGAACGGCCTGGACATTCCACTCTGTAACACCATCCTTATTAATCGTGCGGAGCGGTTTGGATTATCTGAGCTGTACCAGCTTCGCGGCCGAGTCGGGCGCTCGAACCGTCGCGCATATGCGTACCTGCTGATTCCGTCGGATATTGAACTCACGCCCATTGCCCGGAGGCGTTTGGCCGCTCTTAAGGAATTTTCCGACCTCGGTGCAGGTTTCAAAATCGCCGCACTCGATCTCGAGCTTCGCGGCGCGGGAAATCTCCTTGGAGGAGAACAAAGCGGTCACATCGAAGCAGTCGGTTTCGATCTTTACACCCAGATGCTCGAACAGGCCGTGCGCGAGATCAAAGGCGAAGCCGAGCCGCAGCCGCAAGCTCAGCTCAACCTTGGACTCAACATCAGAATTCCGAACGACTACGTTCCGGAAGAAAACCAGCGGCTGCGTTTGTACAAGAAGATTGCTGGCGTCGAAACTGAGCGCCAGTTGGCCGACGTGGAAGCCGAACTGCGCGACCGTTACGGCGATCCGCCTGCGCCAGTGAAGCAGCTACTGCAGTATGCCGCTCTGCGGCTCGAGGCAGTGCAGGCTGGAGCGGTAGCCATCGAGCGCAAGCGCGATCTCGTGACCATCAAATTTCGCGAGGATGCTCCCATCGATCCCGGCAAATTGGCGCAGTTTGTTTCGTCGCAGCGTGGCGCACAGTTCCTGCCCGACGGCACGTTGAAGTTTTCGGCAAAGTCCCTCGGCGCAAGAGAGCTCTTGGACCAGTTACAAACTTTGCTCGGCAATCTCGCTGAAACTATTTCGCCATCTGTGGTTTAAGAATTCACATGTGGGTCGGACATTCCCTTCGACTTCGCTCAGGGCAGGCTCTGTCCGACCTCCATGCCTCTACATGTCTGCGATTCTTCTCTTGTGGTACCGTGATTTGGACCCGACATGAACAGAACGCTATTTCTGTCTCTGCTGCTTCTCGTAAGTGCACCCTGCGCCCTTTGCGCCGACACCCTCGCCGTAAGTGATTTCAACCAGCTGGTTGATCAGTATTTTGATTTTTATTTCTCCTTTCATCCAACCGAGGGTACGGCCAGTGGGCTTCACCAATATGACTCCAAGCTCGAGGACTACTCCGCAGCAGCCCGGCAAAAAGAAGTTGCCAGCTTAAGAGATTTTCTCGCGAAGTTCAAAGCCATCGATAGCGCGAAACTGCCAGCAGACACTGCCGCCGATCTGCAATGGATCATCAGCTTGATTCATTCCAGCCTGCTCGAGATCGAAGCCATTCAGATCTGGAGAAAAGACCCCGACCACTACAGTGCCGGGGTGACGAAAAGCATTTTCGTAATCATGCAGCGGAATTACGCGCCTGTGGAGGAGCGCTTGCGCTCGGTCATCGAACGCGAGCGGCGAATTCCGAAAGCGCTCGAAGCTGCCAGGCACAATCTGCAGAGTCCGCCGAAGATCTATGCCGAAATCGCGCTCGAGCAGCTGCCCGATGACATCGATTTTTTTCGCAAAGATGTTCCTGATGCTTTCTCGGCGGCGACAGACCCGAAGCTTGTAGCCGAGTTCAAGACGGCGAACCAGGCTGTAATCGCAGCTCTTGAGAGTTATCAGAAATATCTTCACGATTCGGTTCTGCCCCATGCGGACGGCGATTTCCGGCTCGGCGCAGCGAACTATCGCAACAAGCTTCTCTATGACGAGATGGTTGACATTCCACTAGACCAGCTGCTCACGATTGGCTACGACGACCTGCATCGCAATCAGGAAGCCCTGAAACAGACTGCGTCCCGCATCGATCCCAAGCGCTCAGTGCAGGAAGTAGTTGCCGATCTCCAGAACCAACACCCCGCACCTGACCAGTTGCTGAAGACCTTTCAAGACACATTCGCCGGTCTAACCCAATTCATTCACGACAAAAACATCATCACCATTCCCGCTGGAGATCCACCCGTCCTTGAACCTACGCCCCCATTTGAGCGCGCGACCACCGAAGCCGCAATGGACACTCCCGGGCCGTACGAAACCAGGGGCCGAAAAGCTTTTTTCAATGTGACCACGCCCGATCCCAAGTGGCCGCCTGAACGTACCGAAGAATGGATGAAGACTTTCAATTACGCCGAAGTTCCCGGCACAGCTATACATGAGGTTTATCCCGGCCATTTCGTGCAGTTTCTTTATATAAACGAGGTGCCGTCGAAAATTCGCAAGCTCACCTTTTCCGGCACCAATGCGGAGGGCTGGGCGCATTACTGTGAGCAGATGATGCTCGATGAAGGCTATGGAAATGGTGATCCAAAGCTGCGCCTTGGCCAGTTCGAAGACGCGCTATTGCGCGATGCGCGCTACATCGTTAGCATTCAACTGCACACCGGCAATATGACGCTTGAAGAAGCGCGACAGTTCTTCGTGAAGGAAGGTTTTCAAACTGGCGCCGTCGCTGACGTGGAAACCAAGCGCGGCACATCCGACCCCACGTACTTGATGTACACCCTGGGCAAGCTGCAGATCCTGAAGTTGCGCGAGGATTATCGTAAAATGCGCGGGAACGATTTCAGCCTGCAGGAATTCCATGACCGCTTTATGCAGCAGGGAGGAGTGCCGCTGAGAATCATTCGCAAGGCGATGCTGGGCAACGACAGCCCGACGCTTTAACCCAAAGTTGCATCCAAGGCGATACAGGTTCGCAGCGCAAGGCCAACTCTTATGAAAGTATGCAAGGCGGTTTTTCCGGCTGCTGGATTGGGCACGCGGTTCCTTCCCGCCACCAAAGCCCTGCCCAAAGAAATGCTCCCGCTGGTTGACAAGCCAATCATCCAGTATGGCGTAGAAGAAGCGCTCGCCTCGGGCTGCGACCAGATCATCATCGTGACCGGGCGCGGCAAGACCGCGATTGAAGATCACTTCGATACCAGCTACGAGCTGGAAAAAATTCTGGAAGAGAAGAAAAAGACAGACCTGCTGAAAGTGGTCCGCAAAATCTCTGACATGATTTACGTCGCCTACGTACGCCAGAAGGAGGCGTTAGGTCTCGGCCACGCTGTGCTCACCGCGCGCGAATTGGTCGGCAACGAACCTTTTGCGGTTCTGCTTGCCGACGACGTGATCGATGCCGAAGTTCCGGTACTCAAGCAGATGATAAAAGTTTTCGAGCAGACGCAATGCTCAGTCATCGCAACCCAGATCGTCGAGGGCGAAGCCATTTCTGCCTACGGCGTTTTGGATGTCAAGCCAGCCGACGGCCACCAGGGCGGGCGCTTGTACGAAGTGCTGGACATGGTTGAGAAACCATCGCTGCAGGACGCGCCGTCAAACCTGGCGATCATCGGTCGCTACATTCTCACGCCGGCGATCTTCCCAATTCTTGAGAAAACTCAGGCCGGCAAAGGCGGCGAGCTGCAGCTGACTGATGGCCTGCGCGGGCTGCTGAAAAAAGAAAAAGTTTTTGCCTACGTCTATGAGGGCAAACGCCACGACGCAGGAGACAAGCTCGGCTTCCTGCAAGCGACAATTGAATTTGCTCTTAAGCGCGACGATCTCGGCGGCCCCCTGCGTGAATACTTGAAAGGCCTGAAGCTGGATTGAGCGCCCGTGTCGGGAGGGCACGGCTTGAGCCGTGCCGTTGAGCCGGTCACACGGGCTTTCGGCACGACTGGAAGTCGTGCCCTCCCGCTCGAAATATTCGGAATATCTCTAGCTGGCACTCTCCTTTAGCTTCCTCGACTTCTCCTCTACGCCCTTCGCCAGCTTCTCTTTGTGCGCGGTTAACTTCTGTGCCACTCCCACATCCGCCACCCCAATAATTTGCGCCGCCAGTATTCCCGCATTGGTCGCGCCCGGTTTGCCAATCGCAACCGTCGCCACAGGTATTCCCGCCGGCATCTGGACCGTCGCCAGCAGGGAATCAAGCCCGTTCAGCGCAGTAGCTGGAATGGGAACGCCGATCACCGGCAGCGTCGTATGCGCGGCGATGACTCCCGCCAGATGCGCCGCCCCGCCCGCTCCTGCAATGATCACGCGAACCCCGCGTCCCGCAGCATTGCGCGCGTACTCCGCCGTACGATCAGGCGAGCGGTGTGCCGAGGTTACATCTATTTCATATGCAATTCCAAATCCTTCGAGCGCCTTGCCCGCCTCGCGCATTATCTCCAGATCAGAGTCACTTCCCATCACGATTGAAACCAGTGGTTTGCTCATTCATTCTCCAATAGTCGTAGCTTGCATAACTTCATCACAGAGGAATCGAATGGGTACGGTCGGGCGACGCTCGACTAGCCTCGATCTAAAGTATCAACACTGTTCGCACTAGGTTTCACGACTTCAACGCCCGCGCTGCAATATCTTTCCGATAATGCGCGCCATCGAAATGAATTTTGCCAACCGCCTCATACGCGCGCTCTACGGCGGTCTGCAAATTCGCACCGCGTGCAGTAACTCCTAGAACTCGCCCGCCCGCAGTGTAAAACTCGTCATCGCGACGCGTCGTCCCGGCATGAAACACTTTAACGCCGTCTGTCCTCTCCGCCTCTTCGATTCCACTAATCCGTTTCCCCACTTCAATTGTCCCCGGATATCCACCCGAAGCCATCACCACACACACCGATGCATCCTCTGACCAGCGAAAATCACCATCACTCACCCGCCCCTCAATCGACGCTTCAATCGCTTCCAGCAGATCGCTTTCCAGTCGCATCAGAATTGGCTGCGTTTCCGGATCGCCAAAGCGGCAGTTGAATTCCAGCACCATAGGCCCGCGCGGCGTCATCATTAATCCGCAGTACAGGATGCCCTTGTACTCCATGCCCTCGGCCTTCATTCCTTCAATCACCGGAATCGCAATGTGGTGCGTGAGCCAGTGCGTCATCTGCTCATCGAGCAGTCCTGAAAATGAATACGCGCCCATGCCACCGGTGTTCGGGCCCGTGTCGCCGTCGCCAATGCGCTTGTGGTCCTGCGCTGCGACCAAAGGGGCGACCCGCTCTCCGTCACTCAGTACCAGAAAGGAAAGCTCGTCTCCCTGCAGACATTCTTCCAACACTACCCGCGCGCCCGCCTCGCCCACCATTTTGCCCGACAGCATCTCTCCTGCAGCAGTCGCAGCTTCCTCCTTGGTCTTGGCCATGACGACGCCTTTGCCCGCCGCCAGGCCGTCGGCTTTCACCACCACCGGCCCGCTGAATCGCGAGAGCGCAGATTTGACTTCGCCAGGCGAACTGCAAATTGCGTAGTGGGCGGTCGGGATCTGCCGCCGCTGCATGAATTCCTTAGCGAAGCTCTTGCTCGTCTCGAGCTGTGCCGCAGCTTTCGTCGGCCCGAACACCGGCCAGCCCCGGCGCGTGAATTCGTCGACTACCCCTAGCTGTAGTGGAACTTCAGGCCCGACGACGGTCAAATCAGGCCGCAGCTGATTGGCCAGCGCGACCAGCGATTCCAAATTCTTCTGGTCGACAGGAATGCACTCCGCGTCCTGGCTGATGCCGCCATTCCCCGGCGCGCAGTAGATCTTCTGCACCCGCGGCGACTGCCGCAGCTTCCACACCAGGGCATGCTCGCGCCCGCCACCACCAATGACCAGAACTCTCATAAGAAGAGAACAACAAGATTAGGGCGCAGTGAAAAGTTGTGTCAAACCGAAGCGCGGGTGGTGTATACGCGCGGCAAAATGTTCCCTCCGCGCTCGTTGCGATTCATGAATGAGCAAAGAGGCGAATTAAACACGCGAACCTGCGATAACGCTGATTTCAACAGCTATGTTTGAACATCTTGCACGCTTTAATAAACTGGACGAATATTTGCTACCATGAACGTGGGGTCGAGGTTAATATGCCTGAATTTGTAATCGAGCGAGAGATTCCGGGTGCGGGGAATCTCTCGGACGCGGAACTCCAGGACATTGCCAGAAAGTCAGTCGGCGTTCTCAGTGACATGGGTCCGAAGATCAAGTGGCTGCATAGTTATGTCACTGGTGATAAAGTCTACTGCGTGTACCTGGCTCCGGACGAGGAAACCATCCGCGAACATGGGCGGCGTGGCGGGTTTCCGGTGAATCGCGTATCGGCAGTACGCCGGATGATAGACCCCAGCACGGCCGGTTGAGGAACGTCTTAGTCAGGATTTGCAGTCTCGTGTTTCCCAAGCGTTTCATTGACAGCTTCCTCCAACGGCATCTCCCAGCCCGACGACCATGCCTGCAGACCAGCGGCGTTCGTGAGAATCTTACGTGAAGCTTCGAGCTTTCTTTCCAGTTGTGACTGCTCCGCGGGAATAAGTGGGGCGCCGATGCGCTGACGCAATGCAGCCGCCGCACCCGCCAGTCGCAGCGCCTGCTCCGCGCGTGATTGCAATGCCAAGTTTACTGCGACACACTCCAGCACTCTGGCAATCCCACGTTTATGCCCCAGATTTTGGAAGATCTGAACGCTTTCGCCATAAAGTCGCTCGGCATCCTCATATTTCGCTTGAGCCGTACTGAGTCTGGCCTGGTCGCAGAGAGCGCTCGCCATGCCCCAGCCGTCCCCCAATCGCCGGAAAGCTGACAGACTCTCCTCATAATACGAGGCTGCCGCCGCGAAACTAGCTCTTTCCGCCGCAAGGTCGCCTAAGTAATTTAGCGTCCAGGCCAGGCCCGCGCTATCGCCGGTTTTGCGAAAGATTGCCAGACACTCTTCATAGAGAGCAGAGGCCCGAGAGTAATCCCCTTGCAACCTGACCACGTTGGCCAAATTGCTGAGCGCGCGAGCAGCATCAGATGAACGATCCAGATCTCTCCATGCTTCCACGCACTGCTCGAATAAACTGCAGGCGGTTGTGAGCTCGCCGCGATCGCGGGCCGTAATGCCCAAAGCGTTGAGCGCCACTGCGACTCCATCATAGTCGTACAGTTCGCGGCAGGCTTCAAGATTGGCTCGGTGTAATTTTTCGGATACCACGAAATCCCCCTGCGAGCCTGCCAAAATTGCCGCATAGAACAGCAGCCGAGCACGCAGTTTGGATTGGGCTGTTGCTCCTGGTAAGTCAAGCAGCCGGCCTAATAGCGCACAACCCTCGGCAAAGTGTTCCCGCATCTCCCAGAAGTTAAAAAGAGCGGAACCGAGACGCATGCCCCAGTCTGTCTCATCGGTTCTAATCAGGAATTCCAGCGCCTCGCGAAAATTATGCTGTTCAAGATCGAAGCGTTCGAGCCACTCGGGGTGAGTGCTCAATTCTGAGCCGCATTCCTCCGCCAGCACAAGGTAATAAGCCGCATGGGCGCGGCGAGTCAGATGCTGTTCGCCGCTTTCGGTCAGACGTTCGAGGGCGTACTCGCGAATGGTCGACAGCATGTGGAAGCGAGTCTCCACCTCTGCCAGCTCCAGTTGCTGGGTAAGGCTCTTGTCCACCATGGAAGCCATGCCATCGAGCACATCTAGGCCGAGATCGGCTTTCGTATCGCAGACGGCCTCGACCGCTTCCAGTGTGCACCCTCCGACAAACACCGAAAGCCGCCGAAAAAGATTTTGCTCGGCGGGGCTGAGCAGGCTGTAACTCCAGTCCACAGTCCCGCGCAGAGTCTGCTGCCGCACTGGTAGATCACGGGCGCCGCTGGACAAGAGGTTCAGCGACGATTCGAGACGCGTCATTATCGCCGCTGGCGAAAGCAGCTTGCTGCGCGAAGCCGCAAGCTCGATCGCGAGAGGCAGTCCATCTAACCGCGCGCAGATAGCAGCTATGGCTGCCGCGTTTTCTTTGGTGACCGCGAAATCATGCTTTACAGCCTTCGCGCGCTCAACGAAAAGCTGGATTGCCGGAAAACGCGAAAGATTCTCCGGCGTGGAAACCGACCTCGGACTGGGAGCGGCGAGAGGCGGCACTGGAAATTCATGTTCTCCGTAAACATGAAGCAATGCCTGGCTGGTCACAACCACCTTCAGCTTGTGGCTCAAGGTGAGCAGCTCCCCAAGTTCTGGGCCTGCGGATATAAGGTGCTCAAAATTGTCCAGCAACAGAAGAGTTCGCTCGGAGAAGCTACGTACGTGTTCTTTCAACGTCTCATGCGGGGATTGACCCGGTACTTCCCGCAGCCCGATGCCCTGAGCAACCGCCGTGATCGTCGCCTCTTTTTCACGAACAGCTGAAAGGGAAACGAAATAAACCCCTCCGGCGAAGTGGTCGGACATTTCGCCTGCTACCCTCAATGCTAGCCGGGTCTTACCAATTCCACCCGGCCCCGTCAACGTCACCAGTCGCACATCCTCCCGGTTCAGCAGTTGCTGAAGGGCAATTACTTCACGTTCCCTTCCGACAAAAGCCGTGCGCTGTACCGGCATGTTACTGGCAACTCCAGAATGCATGCTGGTATCAACACGCAGGTCGCGCACTGTGGCGAGGTCACGAGCAAGGTCTTGGGTCGAGGCGTAACGCTCATTGGGGTGCTTTGCCAGGCACCGGTCCAGTATCCAGAAGAACGGTGCTGGCGCCTGAATCTTCGACTGCAGGCGCTCCGGTTGATCGCGAAGAATTGCTGCGATAATTTCTGCCCGGTTTCTTCTATGAAACGCGGGCCGCCCGCTCACCATCTCGTACAGCACAGCGCCAAAAGAAAACTGATCGGAGCGAAAATCCAAACTTTCGCCATTCGTCTGTTCGGGCGACATATAGCCGACAGTTCCCATCACCATGCCGAGTTCGGTTAATGCACTCACCCCAGTCGAGGTTTGCGCCGGCAGGCTGTCGCCCGGGATGCGAAGCTTCGCAAGACCGAAATCCAGGATCTTGACAGTGCCATCCTGCGTGATCATGAGATTATCCGGTTTCAGATCACGATGGATTAATCCAATTTCATGGGCTTTGGCCAGAGCCTCGGCAATTTCTGTCGCGATGTTAATAGCTTTGCGAAACGGCACTGGCGCGGAACGGATCAGCGAACGAAGCGTCTCACCGCACACCAGTTCCATCGCGATGTAGTGCATGTCGTTGACGTGACCGAGTTCGTAAATTGTGACGATGTTAGGGTGGTTCAGCGCCGATGCGGCCTTGGCTTCGCGTTGAAATCGGCTGAGAGCCTGCGAATCGTGAGCTACCTCGTCGAGCAGGAATTTAAGGGCAACAGGACGGCCTAGATCTATGTCTTCAGCTCTGTATACCACCCCCATCCCGCCTGCGCCCAACTTTTCAATTACCCGGTAATGGCCAACGGTGCTATCGATGAGGCTCTTCGCCCCATCGGCAGGAGGTTTTTTCGCCAGGATTTTACCGGCCACCTCCACTGCGGAAGATTCGATAAAACGCTCGGCATTCTTTTCGCAAGCCAGCCGAGACTCTACCTCACGGCGCAATTCGTCGTCGCCTCCGCAAGCGGATTCTAGGAATTCCGCGCGTCTGGTTTCATCCAGCTCCAAAGCTTTTTGGCAAAGCTCTTCCGCGCGACGCCAAACTTCAGGCTTCATGACCGGCACCCTGTTTCAATTCCCGCAACAGCCAAATTTTAGCTAATTTCCAGCCCCGGATTACACTGTGGCTGGAGACGTGTAGCTTCTACAACTCTGGACGGGTGGCCTTCCCCTCAATTCTTCGGAAACCATCACGACCGAGGGTGCCCCACTCTTGCGTTCTTTGCAAGGGTGGGAACCTCGAACCTGTAACCCTTGGGATTGAATTTTTAAATTTGACCTCTGTCACACACCCCTTCGCAAAGTGCGGCTTTCGGTGACTTGGCCGGGGTTTTGTTTTCATTCCTAACCGAGTGTTGTCTACCTACCGAAAGCCGGCGTGTGCTAGTTCCGGCCACCTCTCTCCTCAATCAACCGCATCGCTGCCTCGTTCACCCAATCCTGATCCTGAAAACGCTGGCCCCATGACAGCGGAGTAACGTCGCGATACTCGTGCATCGAGTCGTCAGCGATGAAGCGCAGGCGTTTGCGTAAGGACGCCCGGGCATTCGGATCGGCTCCATGATCGAGAAGCAGGCGGGCAAATTCAGCGTCGCGCTGTAAGCCACAGCGGTACGCCTGGGAGACCGCGCATCCGAAGAGCGGCGTATGTCCACCAAAGCCGTCGCTGTCGACCTGGGCTTTCGCGTTCACGTCTGCTCCGCGCTCGATCAACCAGCGTGCGATTTCCAGTTCATCAAAATCCACACAGATGTGCAGCAGGGTCGTGCCCGCCAGGGGAGTGCCATGCAAGGCAAGCGAATGGTCAGGGCTGCAGCCGAGTTCAGGCGGATAGATCTCCTGATGCGAAAAAGTTTGATCAAGCATCCCGGGATTGCGGCGCCCAAGGTGCACTTCGAGGAGATCGATGCGACCGCGATGGAGAGCCATGACCGGTGTATCCGGGAGCGCAATGCCATGAGCGGCGAATAACTCCAGGCATTTATGTTTTTGCCCAGGTCCGCGCGAATAAGTTTGAAGGAGCAGCGCAATGGGCGCCAATCGGTCGCCATGCTCATCCGCGAATTCGGCCCCGAGTTCAAACAGGAATGCCAGGCCGTTGGGGTTCAGAGTCTCGCATGGCCCCATGAAACAGCCAGGAAGCGGCCGTGCTCCCATGGTGTAGAGGCGGCGAGCGGTGTCGATTCGTCCCTGGAGGCACGCCCGGTCAAACGCGTGCTGCACGTCGGCAGCGCCTAAGCCGCGGAGCATTTCAATGATTGCATCCTGGCCGATGTTCGCGGCATACGACATGGGTGGTCCCCAATCGCAGTCGGGCAGCCCGCGTGCCGCTTCGTGCAATAGACGCGGGTCTTTGAGCACCATGGAACGGACCGCTTTAACGTCTCCGCGCCAGATTGCGTCGGTCATTTTGCAGGCGACCACGAGGCGTGGCCAGCTGGGGAGCCCATAGCTTCGCGCAAGCACCAACTGCGCGTCGGCAAGTTTGGTCTCTGCTGTATCCGTTGGCTTCGAATGATGTTTTCGCAACTGTGCGAGCGCCGATTCATCTGAGCGGCGGATTGCGCGCAGCAGGTCTTTGGCCTGATGCTTCAGTTGTTCGAGATTGGGGCGAACGGGGAAATGAAGATCGTGAAACTGACGGCTCATAACGGACCTCCTTGTGGTCAGGCCCGGCGTCCGCGATGTCGGGCAAAAAGGAGGTTCGCTTAGAACCTGTAATTTAATTTCATTCAGGTGGACTCGGTCCTGCCCGCGGACTGGAGGCGCCCTGTACGCCGCGGACAGTATAAACCGAAAGTTATTTCGGTGAGTACAGGCTAGGAGTGTGTCTTCATCTCCATAGCTGCGCGAATCCGCTCGTAAGTAACCTCCAGGGCTTCGGGCAGCACGCGGCTTTCTCCTGTCACTGTCATGAAATTGGTGTCGCCGACCCAGCGCGGCAGCACGTGCATATGGACGTGACCGGCGACTCCGGCACCGGCGGCGCGACCGATGTTCATGCCCAGATTGATTCCGTCGGGCGAATAGACCTGACGCAACACGCGCTCCATTTCTTGGCAAAGAGCCATCATCTCCGCAGCAGCAGCTGAGGTCAGCTTTTTTAATTCGTCCAGGTGAGCGAATGGCACCACCATCACGTGGCCGGATGTATAGGGGAAGCTATTCAAAATGACGTAGCAGTGCTGGGCGCGATGAACGATTCGGGCTTCCGCGTCAGGCAGCTTCGGAAGCTCACAAAAGATGCAGCCTTCGGGCTTGCCTTCGTTCTTGCCTGCGTCAGTGATATAGGCATAACGCCAGGGCGTCCACAAGTAGTCCATAAGAATCTGGCCATCGGGTGATCGGGTCATCGGGTGATCCGAAGTCACGTACGACTGGTTCTGAGAGAAGCGGCGAAAATTGCGAGCAACTCGTTCGCCTCAATGGAGTAGGTCGTGGAGGAGGGCTTCTTGCACTATTCCAGACTCAATCAAACACTCCAGCCAGAAGACCGTCTCATCAGCTTCTTCTACAACAATCGCAATCTTCGAAATGAACTCTGCTTTTGATCTTGCGCGTCCCGCAGCTCGATAATTCGCTCCCACGGATGTTCCTGATCGAAGCAATTGCTTCCCAAGTATTTGGGCGTCAGGCGTCCGTGGCAAGTGCCGAAATAAACGTATTATGCGAAGGGCGAATGTCTTCCGTTCTTGCCCTGAGCGCTTCCTGTTTACTGGTTTCCACTTGGTTTTTCAGATCACCCGATGACCCGATCACCAGATCGCCCGATTATACGGTCACCGAAGTGCTAATTCTCGTCTTCGGTGTTTGACACTCTTTCCGAGCGGTTGTTATAGTCGAAGAGTTCCCATTGGGATACGGGTTCGATCTTTACGGCCGCTGGGTCAGTCCATCCGCCAGGGTGGGCTCAACATAAACTGGGTTAACATACGAGACTCATTCCAGCAGTTCGATAACCAGCCCGCGTCCTCTGATCACCGCTGAGAGGCAACGACTTTGTTCGACGAGACCAACACTCCATATTCCGACTCCTCAACCACAACCTTGACCGAGCAACCAACCAGCGAAACGCAGACCGAGCAGGCAAAGCCCGTCGACCAGTCCGAGGGAGAAGATACCAAGTCTTCCGTCGGCAGCGACGATTTCGCGTCCGCCCTCGAGAGCTTCACTACTGAAGCTGAAGAGACCGCGGGCGAAGACCACCTGATCCACGGCACGGTGCTGAAGCTGACGCCGACGCACGTTTTCGTGGACATCGGCGCGAAGTCCGAAGGCATGTTGCCGATCGCCGAGGTGGTGGACCACGATGGCAAGCCCAAGTTCCAGGCGGGAGATGCCATTGACGTTATCCGGGAGAAGGGTGAGACGGAAGAAGGGTACATCAATCTTTCTTTTCAGAAGGCGCAAAAGCTTCGCGCCTGGGATGAGATTGAAAAAGCCTACAGCGAGAACCATCCCATCCTCGCCAACGTGATTGAGCGCACCAAGGGCGGCGTAACCGTTGACATCCTGGGAGCGCATGCATTCCTGCCAGGCTCGCAGATTGATCTCCGCCCGGTCCGCAATCTGGACGCATTAAAGGGCCAAAGTTTTGATGTTGCCATCGTAAAGCTCAACAAGAAGCGCGGAAACGTAGTGGTGTCTCGCAAACAGCTTCTCGAACAGGAGCAGACCGAGAAGCGCTCCCAATTGCTCGATCATTTGCAGGAAGGCTCAGTGCTGACCGGCGTGGTCAAGAACCTTACCGACTATGGAGCGTTTGTTGATCTGGGTGGAATTGACGGCCTGCTGCATATCACGGATATGTCCTGGGGCCGGCTCACGCACCCGCGAGATCTGGTGAACGTCGGCGATCAGATCCAGGTGAAAGTCCTGAAGTTCGATTCTGAAAAGCAGCGGGTCTCGCTGGGATTCAAGCAGCTCACTCCCGATCCCTGGCTGGATGCAGAGCACCGTTATCCAGTGGGAGCGCACGTGCATGGCCGGGTAATCAGCGTGACCGATTACGGAGCTTTCGTCGAACTAGAGCAGGGCATTGAAGGCCTGGTGCACGTCAGCGAAATGACCTGGTCGAAGCGGATGAAACATCCATCGAAGCTGGTGAATGTGAATGATCAGGTGGAGTGCGTGGTGTTGAACGTGAATCCCACCGAGCGCCGGATTTCTCTGGGTATGCGGCAGCTGGCTTCGAATCCCTGGGATTCGCTGATAGAGAAATATCCTGTAGGGGCTTCGGTTGAGGGCCGAGTGCGGAATCTTACCGATTTTGGAGCGTTCATCGAGATCGAAGAAGGAATCGACGGCCTGGTGCACGTCAGCAACTTGAGCTGGACCAAACGCGTGAAGCATCCTTCCGAAGTGCTGAAGAAGGGCGACCGGGTTAAAGCCGTAGTGCTTGCCATTGACTCCGAGAAGCGCCGTCTTTCACTGGGAGTGAAGCAGCTGCAACCGGATGTCTGGGACTCATTCTTCCAGTCACACCGGATTGGCGACATTGTGCACGGAAAGGTGCTGCGGGTAGCGACGTTTGGGGCCTTTGTTGAGATCGCGGAGGGAGTTGAAGGCTTGTGCCATAAGTCGGAGGCCGTGGATGGGAACGGACAGCCTTTGCACCTCGAACCCGGGCACGAGCATGATTTCAAAATCGTCAAAATGAGCCCGGAGGAAAAGAAGGTGGGGCTCAGTATTCGGGCGGCCGGTGACGAGGCATCTCGCTCAGAGGTGGAATCTTACAAACAGCCCTCCTCGAGCACCGGGTCGACCATCGGCGAGCTTATGTCGTGGAAGCGCGCCGGCAACGAGAACGGGTAGGCCCCCAGCGGAAGCAGTCGCCGAGCTTCCAGTCGCAATCGCAGGGGCAACGTGCCGTTTCTGCCCTACATCTAGAAAACAGCAAACAGTGGTCAATCCGCTGGTGTGAGCTGCTTTGGGTACTTCCGTCACTCGTCTTAGAGACCTAATTTGGCCATCTGGTCAGGTGTAGTTACGTAGCGATGGTAATGAGAATTCCCTTAGAGTTTCATTGACACAGGGAAGCAGCTTTGTTAACGTTGCCTCGCTACCTACTTACATCCTCTGGTCGGGCTAAGTGCTGCATCTGCATAAGATTGCAGTTTGGTAAGAACGAGTTTTGCTGGTTCCAGCAGGGGGAGAAAGCGATTCAGGCCTTGTCCCGCAAGGTGATCGCTCACTGGGAACCAGCGTCGAAATGTCAGGGCTGACCGAGTGTCCGGAGAGGACACTGCCCTGGAAAGAGAACAGGAAGGGGAATTTGCCGAAGCGTTTCTACATTCTTTTTGTGGCACGCAGCCAGGATGGCCAGCTGCGCAAGATCCCCATTCCAACCCGATACTTGTACGTTCTGGCGGTGGGCGCCCTTATTGGAGTGCTGGGCCTTACCGGCCTCGCCAGCTCTTACGTGCGCATGTTGTCGAAGGTCTCGAGCTATAACCAGCTGCGGGCTGAGCGTGAAGACCTGAAGACCCGCTACACCCGTCTTGAGCAGGTTGCCCGGGAACGCGACATTCAGGTTGCGTCGCTGGGATCACTGGCCAGCGAAGTCTCGTCGCTATACGGTTTGAAGGCTGATCCTATGCTGATCAAGGCGTCGGCTTCCGATCGGGTTGAAGACCGCCAGCTCAACTCTTCGCTCGACCGGCTTTACAACCTGAAAGACGCTGCACTTAGCGGTGCTACGAGCGCGGGACTTTCGCTTGGTTTGACCCGGAACGTTACCACGGCTGATTGGATGCGGGCCAATTCCGCGCCCAATCTTTGGCCAGTTGAAGGCCAGGTTACTGGCTCGTTTGGAGAGCGCATCGATCCATTCAATGGTGAGGGCGCATTCCACTCGGGTATTGATATTGGCGCTGTTTTTGGGCAGCCGGTGATTGCTCCTGCGGACGGCGTTATTCAGTTCGCTAATTTTATGGGCGGGTACGGACGCGCCATTGTTCTGGACCACGGCCATGGAATCAGCACCCGTTACGGGCACCTGAAGGCTTTCGCCGTGTTCCCCGGCCAGTATGTTCACCGCGGTGACACCATCGGGTATGTGGGCGACAGTGGACGCAGCACCGGGCCTCACCTTCACTACGAGGTTCGGATCAACGACACTCCTGTGAATCCACGCAAGTACCTGCGCGTGACCTATGCTCATCTGGGCGGATTCGCGGCGGGCAGCTAGAACAAGCTCTCGGTCGTCGGCTCTCGACGATCAGTTTCTACATTAGGACAATTTACGTACGACGCAGGCGGGCGAGGCCGAGGCCTGCGCCGATCAGTAAAGATCCGGCCACGCGGTTGGTGAGCTTCTCGAAGCGTGGGCTTCGGGCGGTCGCGAGTGCGCGCCCGGCAAGTTGTCCGTAGATGAATAGGATCACGAATTCCACCACAACTGAGCTGAGGCCGAGCACCAGGATCTGAAAAGCAACATTGTGGCGGGCGTCAATGAACTGGGGCAGAATCGCGGTAAAAAACAGCAGCGCCTTGGGATTTGCGGATTGCAGAAGGAATCCGTCGCGGAGAATGCGGGGGCCCCTAGACGAGCTAGGGGTGGCTTCGGGAAGGGAAAGTATGGAACTCTTGCCAAAGAAGCTGCGCAAGCCAAGATAAACGAGATAAGCGGCTCCCAGCCATTTGATCAAAAAGAACAGCTTGTAAGAAGCGACGATCACGGCCCCAAGGCTGGTTGCTGAGAGCATGAAGTACAAAGCGTTGGCGCTAAGGATTCCCCAGCTGGCCCATACCGATTGCCCCGGACCGCGGCGAATTGCCTGTGCTAGGACGTAAAGCACAGCAGGCCCTGGCGTCATGCTGAGGACGGCTTCGGTCATCACGAATAGCAACCAGATTTGCCAGGTCATAAAAACGTCGTGCGTCTACGGCCAAAGGCCTTCACACCATCTCGGTTCCCCACAGATCGTGGAGATGAATAATGCCTTGCAGCTTGAGATCACTGTCGACAACAGCAAGCGAGGTGATTTTCTTTTCTTCCATAATTGCGAGCGCGGTAGCTGCGAATTCCTGGGCCGAAATCGTCTTGGGATCGCGGGTCATACACTCGCCGGCAGTCATGTCGAGCGCATCCTTGCCGCGCCGCTCTAGAAGCCGCCGCAAATCGCCGTCGCTGATAAGACCGAGCAGCTTTTCACCTTCGACCACCGTAGTAATGCCCAGTTTCTTGCGCGACATTTCGTAAATTACGTCCGGCATTTTGGTTTTTGGAGTCACGCGCGGAACGGCATCGCCCGAGTGCATAAGACTCTCGACCCGCGCCAGTCGTTTGCCGAGTTTGCCTCCGGGATGGAGGCTGGCAAAATCCTCCTCCTGGAATCCTTTTTTCTCGGCGAGAGCCACAGCCAGAGCATCGCCAAGCGCAAGCATTGCGGTGGTCGAGGCGGTGGGCGCAAGGCCGAGTGAACAGGCTTCCTGGGCGACAGCACAGCTAAGAGCGACATTGGCAGCCTCGGCGAGAGTAGAGGATTTGACCGGGTGCGAAGACACTGATTCCGTTTTTGCGGCCAAGGGCTCCCGCGCCACATGGTCGTCGCAAGTGATGGCGATCAGAGGAATGCGAAGGCGCTTAATAGTCGCGAGCAACTGCAGAATTTCTTCCGTTTCGCCGCTCGCGGAGAGGGCGATCACGATATCACCCTGCACCAGCATCCCCAGATCTCCGTGTAATGCTTCAACCGGATGCATGAACAGTGAAGGTGTTCCGGTTGAACTGAGCGTGGCGGCGATTTTGCGGGCAATGAGGCCGCTCTTGCCCATTCCTGTCACCACCACCCGCCCAGCGCAACAGTAAAGTAACTCGACAGCTAGGTTGAACGGCAGCGCCATGGGGCCGGCGATGCGGTCAGCCAAATCGTTGAGCGCCTGCGCTTCAATCCGAATTACATTTTCGCCTGTGCGGTGCATAAGTTAGTCGGCACCCTGTTTCCCCTCAGGGGCTGAAGCCGTGCCCTCCCCAAACATCACTGATCCCTGGCATTTGCAGGACTGCGCTCCCCAATGTAATCTGCGACAGCCTTCTTCCACTTGCCCTGCGCCCTCAAAATAAACTCGACGGCATCGCGCAGGGCGCCGTCTCCACCGGAGTGCCTGGTGACGAAGTGCGCATCGCGCTTGACTTCGTCGCGGGCGTTCGCCACCGCGATGCTGAAACCGCAATTCCACATCACCGGCAGGTCGATGACATCGTCTCCCACGAAAGCTGCCTCGGTGGCGGTGAGATTCGCTTGCTTGAGAATCTCGTGAAACGTGCCCAGCTTGTCTTGAATGCCCTGGTAAACGTACTCCAGTTTCAGGTCGCGAGCGCGCAAGGCAACAGTTTCAGAGATACGTTTTGTGATCAGCCCGGTTTTAATTCCTGCCAACCGTGCTAGGGAGATCGCGGTGCCATCGTGAGCATGGAATCCTTTGGCTTCGACGATGGTCTGGCTGGCAAGTCCGAAGCCGCCCTGGCCGCCGTGTTTGGCCGCGCTCTCGCGGATCGCTTGCTGCGTCTGCGCAGGAGCAGGGAAAAAGAAAAGTTTGCCATCGGTCAGAACGCCATCCACGTCGAACAGAACGAGTTTGATTTTCTTGGCGCGGGCCTTCGCGTCAGGCATGGGCGGATTTTAGCAGAGTCCGTTTGCAGGACATGGAGAAACAGGCAGAGAAGATTGCAGGAGTGGCGTGGAGATTATTTGATTCCGACCCGATGATCAGACCGCGGCCGCACCCCGCTCCTGGTTGCGGATGCGAATCGCGTCATCAATCTTCGAAAGGAAAATCTTTCCATCCCCGATCTTGCCGGTGGCAGCTGCCTTGATCACTGCCTCAACCGCGCCTTCGACCAGATTGTCGGCGAGAACCACTTCGACTTTGATTTTAGGTATTAAGTCAACGCTGTACTCTCGGCCGCGATAATGCTCGGTGTGCCCTTTTTGACGTCCATGGCCTCGCACTTCCGAAATCGTCATACCTTCAGCACCTATTTCCGAAAGCGCCTCTTTAACGGCGTCGAATTTATTGGGCTGAATGATTGCTTCAAGTTTTGTCATGTTCTTCGCGTTCCTCGTAGTCAATGAGAATAATGAGGTGTTCAGCGGCGCGCAAGGCGAACTTTTTTCTGCACTCCATAAGTTTCAGCCTGGATTATCCGAACCTTTGATTTAGTATTGCGATGTCTTTTTCGATCGACCATCTGATTTGAGGAATTCTGGCATGAAGTTCACCGGTTTTCTTATGCTGGTTGCTGGGTGGGTGATTGTCCTCGCCTCCATGCCGCTGCTTGCGTCCATGAAATCGCGAACCATCTTTGTACTCGCCGGTGTAGGCGTGGAGGTCATCGGGTTGGTGCTGGTGGTGCGCTCTCATGTGGTTTTGGAGGATGAAACCGGGTGACAAATCTACCTGTGCCGGCACTGTCTGAAGAAGCATCGGTAATTTGTCTTATCTGTATGTTGCTCCTGCCCCTGGCCGCCGGAGGGCTCGCGCTCATTAATGCAGGGTTAGGGCGCTCACGCAGCGCCGCACATACCATGATTGCGTCGTTGTGCACCCTGTCGGTGGCTGCAATCGTGTATTTCGTGTGCGGTTTTGCGATGCAGGGATTTACCGGGCAGCCAACCCATATTTTCACCGCAGGCGGAGAGCGATGGGATTGGATTGGCGGCGGACCATTTTTCTTCCGCAGATTCGATCTTGACGGCTCGCCTGCCTCACTCGCCGCGGCCTTCAGCATGCTTTGCGTCGGACTGGCCGCGCTCATCCCCATTGGAGCAGCGGCCGAGCGGTGGCGACTGAGGGCGGCATGCGCGTCAACAGCACTGCTTGCCGGTTTCACGTTTCCTCTCTTCGCACATTGGGTCTGGGGCGGTGGATGGCTGGCACAACTCGGCATTCACTATGGGTTGGGACACGGCTTCGTCGATGTCGGCGGCTCGGGTTGCATTCAGGTCGTCGGCGGTTTGACCGCGTTGAGTATCGTGTGGATTTTGGGTCCGCGTCGTGGCAAGTATTCCGCGAGCAAAATGCCGAATGCAATTCCGGCGCATAACGGTGTGTTCGTAATATTTGGCGCTATGCTGTGCTGGGTCGGCTGGCTAGGTCTGAATTCTGCGGGTGCGATTTTATTCGGGGGAGCTGCTTCCGGACAAACCTTGCAGGTTGCTGTCAACACCACGTTGGCTGCTGCATCGGCGGGGTTGGCAGCGCTGGCGGTCACCGGCTTACGCTTTGGCAGACCCGACGCCTCACTCACCTGCAATGGATGGATTGGTGGTTTAGTGGCCAGCAGCGCAGGCTGCATATTTATCAAACCCGCCGAGGCAGTGGTCATCGGGGCGATTGCTGGCGTTCTGGTGACCTACGCAGTCGAATGGTTAGAATTCGGATTGAAAGTGGACGATCCCGGGGGCTCGATTTCCGCCCACGCTGTGGGAGGAGTTTGGGGACTGCTGGCGGCTGGACTCTTTGCCCGTTTTCCTGCTCAATCGGGCAGCGACTCCGGGCAATTCATGGCCCAGTTAGTCGGCATCGCGACTTTGATCGGATTTGTCTTCCCAGCTACCTACGGACTGAACCAGCTCCTGAACTGGCTGGTACCGTATCGAGTGAGTCTCGAAGGGGAGCGGCAAGGAATGGATTTGCACGAACTAGGCGCGGACGCTTATCCGGAGTTCGTTGTACACACGGAAGAATTTCTCCAGCGATAGAGCCATCTACCGATCATTAGTGGCGGGCGACATAGAGCAGCAAACCGAAGACCACAATCGGAATCAGCGCCAGTGCCACATAGAAGAGAATCTGCCTGGTTCGCGGCCGCCGGCGGACTCTCCAGTTGGCGAGTTCCTCGCGATCAGCCACGCCGACCTGCTCTGGATGCTGCAGATCGTTGGCAAACTCGCGGGCTGATTGGTAGCGCTTGGCAGGGTCGCGCTCGATAGCGCGATAAATGATCTCCTGCAATTGCGGTGAAATTGATGGATCGATCTCGCGCGGTGGAACGGGATTATTCAGTAGCCGGTCATTCATGATGGTGAACGCATTCGACCCGGTGAATGGCACCTTGCCAGTCAGCATTTCATAGAGCATGACGCCTAGAGCGTAGATGTCGCTGCGGCCGTCACCACGTTTTCCTTTAACCTGCTCAGGCGAAATGTAATCCGGCGTGCCCATGGTCTGAGAAAACTTCGCGAAAGTCAGGCGCCGCGAGCCGACGTTGGCCGCGATTCCGAAGTCAATCAGCTTGATTCGGTCCTGTGCGTCAACCATGATGTTTTCCGGTTTCAAATCGCGATGTACTACTCCATGCGAGTGAATGTACTCGAGCGCGGAGGCGATCTGGAGCGCGATCTTGATCGCACGTTCTGCTGGAAATTTCCGCTGCTCATTCAGAATCTGGCGTAGCAGACGGCCATCGACCCACTCCATCGCCATGTAGAACAATGTGTGGTCGTCGTTGGGGAAGACCTTCATCACTCCGGGATGATCGAGTTTCTGGCCGATCTCCTGTTCGCGGCGGAAGCGGTCGTAGAAGACGGGATCAGCTTCGATCTCGGGATGAGGAATTTTTATGGCTACAGGCTCGCCAGTGCGCTCGTCGGTGGCGCGAAAAATGGAGGCCATTCCGCTGCGGGCGACAACTCCTTCGATCAGGTAATGGTCGAGCTTGTCGCCGGTGTGGAGCGAGGTCATGAACGAGGTCACGTCCATGATGCCAGAAGTGGGCGTAAAGAGTGCGTAAAATCGGCGCGTTCTGATTGTCGAGGACGAAACTGCAGATTCCTCACGGCTGAAGCCGTTCGGAATGACAAGCCTATATAGGATTGGGGACGATTAGCGAAGTTTGTACGGTCGGCCGCGGTACATGCCCACGCGCTCAACCTGCTTTATACGAATCAGTTGCACGCTGATGTTGTCGCTGCCATCTTTTTCGCGCGCAAGGGAAATAAGCTGATGCGCGGCTTCGTGCAGTTGGTGAAATTTGCTGGTGATGGCAGCGATTTCGCGCGAAGTCACTGATCCGTGCAGGCCGTCGCTGGAGAGAAGAAGAATGTCGCCGGGAATAACTTGATGTTCGTCGATTTCGGCATTGACGAACATGTTCGCCCCCACTGACCGGCTGAGCACGTGCCGCTTCTCAGATTCTGCGGCTTCTTCCGGAGAGAGCAATCCCATGCGGATCTGCTCGCCAACCAGAGTGTGATCGTGGGTGAGGGCCTTAGCGTGACCGCTTCGGATCAGGTAACAACGTGAATCGCCAACGTGGGCGATGGCGGCACGGTCGTAGCGAAGCAAGCAGGCGACCAGCGTCGTACACATCGAACTGCCACCGGGACTCATGGCAGCAGCGGTTTCATAAACTTTCAAATTTGCAGATTGCGCCAAGCGTGGCAACAGCGCGGTAGGTGACTCTCCTGGCTGCGACTTGTGAAAATGCGCGAGCAGAGTTTCTACCGCGGTGCGGGAAGCGACTTCGCCGCGATCCTGGCCGCCGACTCCGTCGGCGAGAGCGAACAGCCATCCCAGAGCCCGAGCTTCGTCGGTGGTGGCGGGAGCAGCGTGGCCAAAGAAATCCTCATTGTGCTCGCGAACTTTCCCGGGGTCGGAGAGTTCTGCGAATTCCAGTTCCAGCATGGCGCTCCCGGAAAAGGTTTGGCCGCCAGGGCTAGGCTTACCCCTGGCGGCGCTGAATGAAATACCTCTGTGAGTTTGTAGCATAGCTTTGCGTAGACATTCTGCTTTGAAAGGGCACGGCTTTCTACCATGCCCTCCAGAGCCTAAATCCGCACTACGCAGCTCCTGCGCGGCTTGTGACCAGGGTTGTCCTTCCCGAGGCCTTACTGGTGCGCAAGAAATAAATACCGCCGTACGCGCCCCAGACAACGGCAATGCCAAGTGCCAGCAGCGGCTCCATCTTGGTGCCATATCCCATGAATGGCCCGATCAAATAAAACGCCATGCACGCCAGATTTGCCAAGAGACCGAACACCGGGATCAACAGATGCCGGATCATCTTGAACTTCGGGTGCTTGTGATAGCCAACCAGACAGGTGATGCAACTCAACATGTACAGGAGGAACGTGCCGAAGTTCGAGGCCAGAGTCGTAGTCAGGAACGAGTTCGGCAGCGCGGCCATCTTGTCGTGAGTCGTGTATCCGAAGCTCGACCAGAAGCCGTGCGGTAGGGCCTGAATTGCAGAGTCGGCGGGAGCGCCGGCATCGCCGAAAACCATCAATACGGTCACGCAGCCGACGATCGTCGAGATAACGGCGAGCGTCCAGATCGCGCGATGCGGAGTCAGATTGCCCTCGTGCAGCATACCCAGGCTGTCTGGCATTTCCTTGTCCTTGCCCATGGCATAAGTCACGCGCGCGCCGGTGTTCATGCAGGAAAGCGTAGTGCCAATGAGGGCAAGGAAAACGGTAAACGCCTCGATCAGCATGAACGCCCGTCCGTGCCCGTTGAAGAAATGGTTTCCGACCAAAACCATCATGTCACCGATTGGCGCGGCCGAACCTGACGCGCTCTGCATGGTGTAGCCACTGTTGAGGAAGTAATTCGTGGCGAAGTATTCGATGAGGTAACAAAATGCTCCTTGAACCAGCAAGGATGTGATCACGGCGATGGGGATGTCGCGTTTGGCGTTTTTGGCTTCGCCACCCATCGAAGTTACAGATTCAAATCCGACCAGAATCAGAATCGCGACTGTCGCCTGAACAAACACCCAGCCCCAGTTGTGAGGTGAGATCACTGACTTGGCGGTTGGGTGGGTGAGGAAGGTGCCTTTCTCATCCGTCGTGGGATAGCTGATGTGATAGGGAACCGGCTTGCCGGCAGAATCGAGCTTCGGCTGCGGAATGCCGTTGGAATCACGAACGATGGTGTCAGTCGCCTGGCCATTGACCATGGTCGTGGTGCTGGCGAATTCGTAGTTGTAAGCATCTCCAGAAGTGGAATCGAACTGAAAGGCTTCAGCGCCGGGCTTGTGGCTCACGCGGTAGCTGAGGGCCATCACAGAAAAAACCAGCAAAGCGCTGATCTGGATAACGTTGATGCCGATATTGACCGAAGTCGATCCGTTCACGCCGCGGTAGGCGATATAGGCGACACCAAACGAGAAGACAATTGCGACCACCATCATGAAGGCTGGGCCAGGGTTTGACGCATTCATGAAGTTCGGCCAGAGAGTGCCGACCAGGTAGCCGCAAAGAATTCCCATCACGCCAACCATTACGCCTGGATATATCCAGTAATAAAGGTGCGAAGCCCAGCCGACGATGAACTTCGACAGGCGGGCATATCTCCACGCGCGTTCATGATTGAGAAAGGACTGCTCGGCGAAGTAGTAGGAACTGCCGGTGCCGGGATATAGCTTTGCCAATTCGGCGTAGCAGACTGCGGTCGCCAGGCACAGCACCAGGGCAAGAAAGATGCCCAGCCACATGGCAGGCCCAGTGACGCCGGTGCTGGCTTGCGCGAAAAAGGTCAGCCAAAGAAAGGCGCCTGGCGCAATCAGAGCCATTGCATTCATGGTCAGCCCGGTCAAACCTAATGTGGGTTTCATCTCAACGGGAGCGTCGGCCATTTGTAGGTTTCTCCTTGAAGTTTCTATTTGAAATTCCGGAACTACTCGCTCAAAATCTGGTGCGGGCTAGCCTGAAAACCATCGTGGAAATGGCAGGAGGTTGCGCGCTCCAAGCCAGCCCGCGTATTGTTCAGCCGCTAACCTACGGCCGCCCACGAAAACTGTTTCTGTGCATCCTCAAAACATAAAACCCGCTTCAACCACACCGCGTGGTTGGGTAGCGTTAAGACCTGAGGGGCCAAAGGCAGCCCCAGGCGTTGAACTGGTGGCGTGAACGATGGCCAAATCTCCGCGCAGGAAGAACGCGTCTTTCCGATACGTCGGGGTTACGGTGAACCCAAACGCGCCGCTGCCCGGACCATAGAGTAAGTTGACGGCGCCGCTCTGGACGCTTCCTGTGCTCTTGATGTATTCAGGCCGCGCGGCGAGCGAAAATCCTCGCTTCAAGTTGTAAGTCAGTAATAGGGCCCCGCCCTTTGTTCCGGCGCCTTGGGTTATTCCAATCTTCGGGTTGGTGGGCACGTCGGTGTATTGAAAATATGGCTGAACCACCCAAGCTCCCTTGCTGTAGGAGTAGATCAGGTTGTATATCTGTGAATTGTTCAGAAGTAGAGGCGTAGCCAGCGTGTTCTTCGCGTATGTCCCAGCGTTGCCGCCGCCTATAAAGGCCAGGCTGCTGGCGGAGTTGAAAGCGTAGGTCAACGACCCGGTGAGCCAGGTGTAGCGGTTGGAGTAAAAACCGTCATTCCAGCTCAAGGATGCGGTCAGCTTTTTGTAAGTCTCATTGAGCTGAATGCCACGGTTCACTGCGTTTTCCTGGTTCCAAAGAAGACCGCGCTCGACGTTCATGTTTTGGAAGCTGAAGGTATACTCGGCGCCGACCAGTGTTGGCAGCGCACCGACTTCTACGTTGAAGTTTCCTCTAACCAGTTTCAGATAGCCTTGGGGGAACGGTCCATAGATGTTCTTGATCGTGTCTGACGTGGAGAGGAAGGGCACTCCGATCGCCGGTAAATTGTAGGCGCCACCCTGCAGATAGAATTGCCACCATCCACTGGTCTTTTGCACGAACAGTTGAGCGTTGCTGATGTCGTAATGGGTCGCCGGATCGCCAGTAATGTGGTCCCCTTCCGTCCACGCGATGCCGCTCAAAATTCCGGTAACCGCCAGCTTTCCACTTTCGACCTCATGAGGAACGGCGGTTTGCAGCGGCCCTGACATGGACGGCATGGGCAAAGGTTGTGGGTCAGGTGGTTTTGCCTCCGCGGACTTCGTATCCGCAGGCTTCGTCTGGGCAGCGGTGCTGTCTGCCGGAGTGGAAGTGGATGCATCTTGCGCCAATCCGGTTCTGATGGCGAAACCGGCGACGAAAAACAACGTGGCGGCAAGAAGAAAGCAGAAGCGAAAGCGTGTCTTGTTCATGAGATTTGCCTGGGTTCCTTCTGTGAAATCTTTCTCTCGCTGCGCGCCAGCGAAGTGATTGCAACTTAGGTTGTCGGGAGGGATGTGTCCAATTGATTGTTTTTCTCAAGGCGATCAGAGAAATTTTGAAAAAAGAAATCTATGGACGCGATAAATCAATGTCTCTGGGCGATGAAAACAAAGGGGGAGTTGATGTGGCTATCACTCAACACCAAGCGATTCACGAATCAGCGTAATTCGGTTAGCGGATAGTAGGGTGGTCCATTGTCATCGTGGCTCTTGTAGAATTGCGGACTTCTACTCAACTCAATGGAGGTGGTCGATGGCACAGCACTCGTACACGGGCCCAACTCGTCGTTCAGTATGGATATTGATGGCGTTCGTGATCACCCTGTCGGGACTGCCTGCGTTAGCCCGCGAAGAAAAGGGCACCACATTTCAGGCAAGCAACGCGACGATTTACTACGAGGTGCTTGGTTCCGGGGACGGTGTGCCGTTAGTAGTAGTAAATGGCGGACCGGGCTTCGACCACACCTACGAGCACGTATCTTCAGCCTGGGAGGTGCTGGCCAAGAAGCGCCGCGTGATCTTCTACGATCAGCGGGGAACCGGCCATTCCCCTTCCGCCAAAGGCCAGACTTACACGTTAGCCGATCAGATCACCGATCTCGAGGAGTTGCGTGCCCACCTCGGCGCCGACCGCATCGACTTGTTGGGACACTCATGGGGCGGCTATCTGGTGATGGCGTATGCGGCGCGGCATCCGCAGCACATTGCTCACTTGATCATCGTGGACTCAGCCGCGCCGAAGTTCAAAGACACGGTTTTTCTCTTCGAGAATGTTTTTCCAGAAGGCATTGAGCGCCAGCAGGGTGTCAACTTCGCCGAAGAAATGGGCGACAAAGCCGCCCAGGACACCGACTTGCGCGAATACTTTTCCATGCTGTTCTACTCGCCGGAAAACCGGGACAAGTTCGTGGCGACAGTCTCGCCCGGTGTTTACCGAAAGGACATCAACGAAGCGGTGGAGAAAGACATTGAGCGCTTCGATTTGAATCCGGAAATCCGCAAGTTCAAATTTCCGACTCTGGTAATTACAGGTCGTTATGACATGAACGTCGCGCCTGTGGTCGCATACAAGATTCATCAGGCGATCCCGGGATCACAGTTCGCGGTTTTTGAACGCAGCGGGCATCTGCCCTTTTTCGAAGAGCCGGAAGAATTTGTGCGGCTGATGGAAGATTTCCTGGCAAAAAAGTGATTGTTTGGACGAACGCTGAAGATTACTGTGAACGTCGTGGGTGTTCAGACGACATAGAGCACTACTTCGCATCGAGAGGCTCGATCAGCACGAACTTACCCATCGATCCGCGGTCTTTAAAAATGATGCGGCCGCTGATCTTGGCAAATAAGGTGTCATCTTTTCCGCGGCCGACGTTCAATCCCGGTTTCACACGCGTGCCGCGTTGACGGACGATGATGGTCCCGCCGGGAACAACCTGCCCGCCGAATGCCTTGAATCCCAAACGCTGCGCGTTCGAATCGCGCCCGTTGCGTGAACTGCCTAAACCTTTTTTGTGTGCCATAAAAAACAGCCCTCAGCTGTCAGCCATCAGCAAAATCTCTCGTATGATGTTGCTCTTGCAAAGAACAAATCCAAAACCTTATAAATCCGAACCGTCATTCCGAACCGCTTTAGCGATGAGGAATCTGCTTCTACCGTTCACAACCTAATCCTTGTCATCCTGAGGCGGCTTCAGCCGGCGAAGGATCTATGCAACTCACGCCCGCAAACCGCAGAGCTTCACCCACGGCGGGTTACTTCTTCTTCGCTCCGCCCTTTTTCGCCGCACTCTTCTTCGGAGCCGCAGCCTTCTTTTTCGCAGCAGGCTTCGCGGCCTTCGCTTCAGCGACTAGCTCTGCGGCCGCCTTTTCCTTCCGCGGCTTGGCTTCCTTCTTCGGAAGCTCGGGCGCGGTGAACGTCTGTCCGTCAAAAGCAATCTCGGTTATGCGAATCGAGCTGAACGGCTGCCGGTGTCCTGCGAGCTTTTTGTATTGCTTCTTCTTCTTGTAGTGGAAGACCAGGATTTTCTTGCCTCGGCCTTCGCCCAAAATTTCGCCGGTCACGAGGGCATTCGCCTGAGGGCGCGCAATCTGCCCATCGCCGGCAGAAACCGCCAGCACGTCACCAAACTCAACTCTGCCGTCTTTTGCGGCGCTCTGGGTTTCCAGGCGAAGCACGTCGCCCGGCGCCACCCGATACTGTTTCCCACCTGCGCGGATCACCGCGTACATAGTTCCTCCGGTTCGCCGCCCGCTGGCACCTGGGTGGCGGCGAAAAATCCGCTTGCGTTCAGGGCTCTCCTGGTCCGCATAGCGGCATCACTTCAATCAAATCTTTTGCGCTTGCTGTTTTCCGCGCCGACCCTGCCAGATACTGCGGGACGGCCCTAGAACAGGGCCGCAAGTACAGGCAAACTCGAATCATTCTAACGTGTGCAGAAGAAACTGGTCAAACCAGCGGCGATTCATATGTGCCGCAAAACCGACGTCAATGAGTGCAAACGCTGTTATCGTCAACTGCCCGAAGAAGGCTATTCTCCCTCCGCCTTCAGTTCGCGCACCGTTAAATAGGCTGGGGTCACGGGGTGCAGAGCACCAGTCGTTGAAAGCTCTCCTTTTGCTATGACTTTTCGGTCAAGCAACTCATAATAGGCTGCATACTGCTCCCGTTCCAGAACAAGTTCGATTCGCCGGACCTGTTTTTGCATGCGGCTCTGGTCAGGCTTTGCCGTGCCATCATTAATGCAAGCTGGCGAAGGCAATTCAAGCAATAATCGAACTTCAGGCTTGTCACCCTTCCGAATGCTTTTGTAGTTCGGTGGTCCTGGGAAGGTCCCACGTACAAATTTTCCACGAAGCGTCACGACCGAACCTGCGGATAGACACTCAGACGTTGGATTCGATTGTCCGACGGAGGTAGCCAGCATCGACGTTGCACATAGGAATGCCGTGGCAATGGGTCTGATATGCATTGGACAATTTTAACTGTTGAAACATCCCCATAGCACTCATTGACGCGGGGGAGAGCTTTTTCGCAGAATTGTTCACATCCAACCTCGTCGAGCTGCGCTCGACCAGACGGGCGACGGCGCCCGTCTCCACACGTTCTCAGGCAAGCCCTCCCTGTGGAATTCCTGTTGATTGCTCGGACTCGCGGGCGAATTCGGCCATTGACGCCCCATCAGCTGCGGAAATAAAGTGATGCAGGTCGTCTTGCGATCTGAAAACTTCACCACATTCCGAGCACATCGAGCGATTTTCTGAAAACTCAGGAGCCGCCACCATGCCTAACGTCTTGGTTGTGCCAGTGTACGTGGAAGTGCCTAGCGGTTTTGAACGATCAGTAATGGCCCTAGAGTCGCACTTGCGCCGCGCCGGATACGTGTTCCATACCGGCGATCCGCTGTTCGAAACGCTTGAGGATACGAAGAAGTCGCTATCACAGAACGGACAAAGCGCGCGCGGCAGCGATCGTGAAATCCAGAGCCAAACAGACGACGACCTCACAACCGGACCCGAACTGGTGGAGTCTAAAACAGCATAGGATTTGCCTTGAACATTTCAGAACGCCCGCTTTTCCCGGAAATCTACGACCAGAACGGCGGTCCCGGCATTCTGCCATGGCAGGAAATCAGGAATCTGGTCAGGACGGGACGCGTCAGTGCGACGGTCGAGATTCCGGAATCGCAGATCCAGCCCGCCAGTATTGACCTGCGCCTTGGCCCGATCGCCTATCGCGTGCAAGCCAGCTTCCTGCGTGGCCGTTCAGCGACTCTTCTCACCAAAGTCCAGGAACTGTTGCACAGCACCATCGACCTGACTGCGCCCACGCCGGCCGTACTTGAGCCGGGAACGGTGTACATTATCCCGCTGCTTGAAAGATTGAACTTGCCGGATGACGTTCAGGGCATCGCAAACCCGAAAAGTACAACCGGGCGCCTCGATATTTTCACTCGCCTGATTACCGAGTGCGGCGACGAGTTCGATCACGTTCCCAAAGGCTACTCGGGAGAGCTTTATGTCGAGGTTTCTTCGCGCACGTTTCCGGTTCGGGTTAAAGCCGGAATGAAGCTCAACCAGCTGAGATTCGTGCGTGGCAATTCCGCGCGGCTGGGCAGCGGTAATCTCCGGGAGCTGGCCAAGGAACATTGCCTTCTCTACGACACTGCGGGCAGTCCTGTCTCCGAGCACATCGGCGATGGCGTAGAAATCACGGTTGATCTCGAAGGCGATCAGCACTCGGGCATTGTGGCCTACAAAGGCAAGGGGTCCGATCGGGCGGTGGAACTCGACAAAGTGAATTACTACCAGCCGGCTGATTTCTGGGAAGCCATTCCCGTGCCCGACAACGGCCGCATCATTCTGCAAGCTGGCGGATTCTATCTGCTCGCGTCCAAGAAGCGGGTGCGCGTGCCGCTCGATCACGCCGCTGAAATGGTCGCGCACGATCCCAGCATGGGAGAGTTTCGCGTGCACTACGCCGGCTTCTTCGATCCGGGCTTCGGATACGGCGCCAACGGCGAAATTCCGGGTACAAAAGCCGTGTTGGAAGTACGCGCCTACGAAGTTCCCATCGTGCTCGAAGACGATCACCTCGTCGGCAGACTGCATTACTATCGCATGGCCGGGGTGCCCGATCGAGTCTATGGCGCTTCCATCGGCTCTTCCTACCAGCAGCAGGGCCTGGCATTAAGCAAGCAGTTCAAGCGCGAGGACATCGGTAACTCCGCTCCGGTGCAATCGGCAGTGGCGCTTGCATCAGCGTAAACTCGTCCGTGGCTGTGCTTTCAAGTTCGATACCATCTCGTGACTTTGGTTTCTGAATTCCTCTCGTTTCCATCCAGAGAAGATTTACAATTCAGTTAACAGCCGACATGTTTGCCCGCGACGAAAAACCCTCCCAGATCCGCTTGACTGTGGTGCAATACATCATTCTTGCCATCTTTCTTTTATTGGCTTATGGCCTTTGGCGGCTGCAAGTTTCGCAGAAAAATATGTACGCGACTCTGGCCGAGCAGAATCGCATTCGCAACGTGCCGATTCTTGCCCCGCGCGGGAAGATCGTCGACCGCAACGGGCGCACCATCGTTGACAACTATCGTTCGGTAACTGCGCTTCTGCTGCGCGATTCCTCCCGCAACCTGAGCGACGATGCTGAGCTGATTGCCTCCGGCTTGCACATGGATGCGAAGGGGGTAAAAGAAAAGATCCGTCGCTTCGCTTACTTACCGCAATATCAGCCCATTTATTTGAAAGAAGACATTACGCCCGATGAAGAGGCATTCATCGAGGCGCATAAGACCGAACTGCCCGAGCTTGACACCATCATGGCCTACCGACGTCTGTATCCGCGCAAGGGGTTTATGGCGCACTTGATCGGATATGTCGGCGAAGTCAGCGAGGACATGCTGAACCAGCCGCAGTTCGAGCTATACAACCCGGGCGATGTGGTCGGCAGATCGGGCGTGGAACTCGAATACAACCAGATCTTGATGGGCAAGAATGGCTCGCGGGAGGTCCTGGTGAACAGCCATGGCCAGGAAGTGAAGCCTCTGGATGAAAAGCCCGCTGAGCCCGGCAAACCGCTGAAGTTGACGCTTGATGTGGATTTGCAAATCGCTGCAGAGGAAGCAATCGGAGACAAGAACGGTGCGCTGGTGGCAATGGATCCGCATACCGGCGAGATTCTCGCCATGGTCAGCCGGCCGACCTTTGATCCTAACGATTTCGCAGTCCGGATTACTCGTGGCGATTGGAGCAAGTTGGTTAACGATCCTGACAAGCCGCTGCTGAACAAAGCCATACAGGCGCAGTTGGCTCCTGGCTCGACGTTCAAGATCATCATGTCGGTTGCGGGCTGGCAGGAAGGGATCGCGCAGACCCTGAATGTCCACTGCAACGGCAGCGCCAATTTTTATGGCAGGAACTTCAAATGCTGGGTCGCGTTTGAGCACCGCGCACATGGGGATGTAGATCTCACCAAGGGTATTTATCAATCTTGCGACGTCTTCTTCTACACGCTGGCGGAGAAACTCGGTATTGGACGCATTGCGAAGTACGCGACCATGCTCGGCCTGGGACAAAAAACCGGGATAGATCTTCCGCAGGAAGTCTCTGGGGTCATGCCGTCTGAGGAATGGAAGCTGCGCAACTACCGCCAGAAGTGGTTCGCAGGAGAGACGATATCTGTGGGTATCGGCCAGGGCGCTGTGGCTGTAACTCCGATGCAATTGATGCGCGCGATCTCCACAATTGCTATGGGCGGTCGCATGGTAGTGCCGCATGTTGCCGATCCCTCTGGACTACCCGCGAACTATCTCGAAGTTAATCACTATAACCAGGTGACGAGCGTAGCGGTTGATCCGAACGGCTGGAACGTAATCACGGACGCCATGGGGCGGGTGCTGTTGCCGGAAGGCACTGCTTTTTCGGCACATATTCCCGGAATCGACATTGCTGGAAAGACTGGCTCGGCACAGGTGGTATCGCTGGCGATGCGTGCCAAGCACCAGAACAACGCCGACTTAGCCCAAAATGGCTGGTTCGTGGGCTTCACGCCGCGGCGTAATCCCGACATCGTGGTTTGTGCGCTGTTCCAGGGCGGGGAACACGGCAAGCTGGCTGCGCGCCTGGCCACACAAGTGATTAAGGCGTTTGTGGACAAACAGCGCCGGCAACCGACGAAATTAGTGGAAAAAGTGCCACCTAAGGCGAATCCAGAAATTGGAGCGCTTTGGACCGCACCGGATGGCGATGGTGATGGCGATAAGCTACATGGCGGACGGTATACCGTGGAGCTGCCGAAGACGCCGTTACCGCTGGCGATGGCTGCACCGGGGTTGAGGTGAGAGTTGAGGATTGTCGAGCTCCGCTCGACCCGACCCTTCGACTTCGCTCAGGGCAGGCTTGCAAGGGCGCCTGTCGCCACACGATCTCAGGCGGGTTTAGCTGAGAGCTGATGGCTGATGGCTGTTTTTTATGTCCCGCTATATTTCATTTCGCGATTTTGACTGGACGCTGGTTGCGTTCGTGCTCATCATCTGTGGGCTGGGTGTGCTCGAAATTCGCAGCGCCACCATGCACACGAAATTCGCGGGGGCCCATATCAGGCAGCTTTACTGGATTGTGGCCGGGCTTGTCGGCATGTTGATCGTCAGCATGCTGAATTACCAGATGCTGCTCGAACGCGTGCATTGGATGTACATCGCCGCAGTCGCTTCTCTCATGACGGTGCTGATCTTCGGGCAGAAGTATCTGGGCGCGAGGCGGTGGGTGAAGTTACCCGGTGGCAACCACTTCCAGCCTTCGGAATGGGTAAAGCTTATTCTTATTCTCGCGGCTGCCAAGTATTTTGCCGACCTGCAACAGCGCGAACTTTCGTGGTCTGACTTCGTCAAGGCTGGCGCCATCGTAGGCGTGCCCATGCTGATGGTTCTGGCGCAGCCTGACTTGGGTACAGCCCTGACCTATCTTCCAGTCGCAGTAACGGGGCTATTTCTTGGCGGATTGCGCTGGAAACAGGCCCTGATTGTGGTAATGCTAGCCGGCATGGCCATGCCGCTGGCCTGGCACCATTTGAAGCCTTATCAGAAGGAGCGGCTGGTAAGCTTCATGGAACCGGACGCGGACGCCAGGGGCTCGGGCTACCAAGTCAAGCAGTCGTTGATCGCGGTCGGCTCCGGGGGAATTTTTGGCAGCAGTGCCGGGTCGCAAACCCACCTCGCATTTCTTCCAGTTCCTCAAACTGACTTTATTTTTGCGGCTTTTTCAGAGGAACATGGGTTTGTGGGTGCGCTGGGAGTATTGCTGTTATACTTCATTGTATTAATGCGGTTGACTCAGAATGCGCAGACGGCGCCCGATCGCGCTGGCACATTCGTGGTGATGGGCGTGGTCGCAGTTTTGACGTTCCATATCCTGGTCAATGTCGGCATGGTGCTCGGCTTTATGCCGGTCACCGGAATACCCTTGCCCCTAATGAGTTACGGCGGATCTTCCGTCCTGTTCATGTTTCTTGCGCTCGGGATGGTCATGAATGTCCGTATGCGCCGCTTTGTGAACTGAAGCAGGGTTTTGAGGCAGGGTAAGAACGAAGCAGAGTGGTATTAAGTCGCAGACAAAAAGTGTCCGCGCCACAAGTTGTTGCAAGAGATTACGAGCGCCCTCGCGTGAAGAGGGCAAATCAACCGGCAAGAGTGACAAGCCGGCAGGATTGATTAAAGGCGCCTCGGGCAGGGAACGGCCCCCTCAGAGCAGCCCATCAGGACCGGCGTGAACCCCGGTTCGAACTTGGTGAGCAACAAGTATCACGAGCTGAGAGAGCGGTCACAACCCCGGGCAATTGCGATCCGTGGAAAAGATTATTGAATTTCTGCAGCCAGCTCAGCCCCGGGCAGTTAGTCGGGGGCTTGGAACCTTCTTGGCTTCCCCTGAGAACGGTTATCGCACCCTTTATGCTTTCCCGCCTTACGCTGTCCTCATTCCGGTGAAATAAGCCAGCCAAATAGAAGGCTGGTGACCGGAGTTCGAATGACCAGAGAAATGTTTGTGTCTTCCACGCCGCACGAGACCAAAGTCGGCCTGGTGGAAGACGATCAGTTAGCAGAAGTGTACTTAGAGCGTGAGAACGAATACACGCTTGCGGGCTCCATTTACAAAGGCCGCGTCACCCGGGTCTTGCCGGGAATGCAATCCGCGTTTGTCGATATCGGTCTGGAACGCGATGCCTTCCTCTACGTCTCCGATTTCATGGAGTTGGAGAACCAGGAGGATGACCTCGACGAAATTCCAGCGACCCCCGTCATTATGGAGTCCGATCCTCCGGAATCCTCAGGACGGGCCGAAGCAACTTTTTCCAGCGGTGACGGTGGAAGCCGCGACGAGGCGGCAGAAACCGAACCACCTGAGGCTCGGGCAGATGCTTCTGCGCCGGATCAGAGAGAAGACCGGGGCGGCTATCGCAACCGCCGCCGTCCTCGTGGACGCCGCGACGGGCGCGGGCCTGCGCCGGTAGCAGAATCCCGCTACTCACGACCCGCTGAAGTGCAGGCCATGCCTGAGCGCGAGCAGTATGGGCCGCCCCCAGGTTACCAGCCCATGATCTTGCCGGGTGAGTCGATTTCCAAGTATCGGAATGCGCCGCACCCAACTCCCGTATCGCAGGTTGTCTCGCGAGGGTTCAGCAGCAACTCTGAGCCGGCAGCGTCATCAGTCGCTTCCACTTTTCCGAATGACGAGCCCATTTTTGCTCAACCGGGCCATGAAGCCGAGGATGCGGAGGGACTGCCATTTCCTGCCGAGCAGTTGGAGTATGCAGGCGATGTGAGTCACAGTTCGTCACCGGAAGCCGGTACTCGAGAATCGGAACCTTCACAGGAACGGCTTCGAGAGATGAACGTAGCAGCAGTGTTCGGTGGACAGGAAGCCGTCGAAGACACCGAAACCGAAGACCCAGAAGACGAAGACAACGAAGACAAGCAGCGTCGGCAGCAAGAGCGCCATCCAGAACAACAGTCTGATTTTGAGCCTCGTACGGAAGAATCGGATGCGCCGCCCGTCGCAGCTGCTCAAGGAACTATGGAAGAGGAGGAAATCGACGAGGAAGAGGCTGATCTGGCTTCGTACGTCGAGGAGCTCGAAGAAGACGCGGCCTTTGATGAGATGGAGGAAGAGACTCACGCCGCCGGTGATTACGCCGAACCCGGCATGCGGGAGATTGCTGCATCGGGCGAAAGTGGCGGCGGTGAAGTGCCATTTTCTGCCGAGCCGCTCTCCGAGGTTTCAGTTGAGGTGGCGCAGCTAGAAGAAGAGGCTGACGAAGCCGAGGAAGAAGCCGAGATCGAAGAGGCCCAAGCTGAGGCCGAAGCGTTGTTGGATTCTGAAGGACGCGGGAATGGAACAGTTGAAGCTTGCGCCGAGGTGCGGGCTCCGGCAGCGACCGCTGCGTTCACACAACGCGCGCCTCGGCCGGCATTTGATCGCGATCGGGGCCGCGGTGGGCGCCGGTTTCGCGGAGGCCGTCGCTTTCGGCGTCAGGCGCCGCAGAACCTTCCCCAAATCACCGATCTTCTAAAAGAAGGCCAGGAAATTCTGGTGCAGATCGCGAAGGAGCCCATCGGTAAGAAGGGCGCGCGCATTACCAGCCACATTGCACTGCCAGGACGTTTTCTGGTGTACATGCCCACCGTCAACCACACCGGGGTTTCGCGAAAGATTGCCTCGGAAGAAGAACGCTTGCGGCTGAAGCGAATTATTCAGAGCGAGCGCGAGAACGGACATGGCGGATTCATTGTTCGCACTGCCGCCCAGGGCGCCGATGAGCAGGAGCTGCGCGCTGACATTCGTTTTCTGAAAGGACTCTGGAACGAAATCCGCACCCGGGCTGAAGACGGTAAAGCCCCCGCGCTGATCTATCACGACTTGAATGTGGTGGAGCGCGTTCTTCGTGACCAGGTCACGTCGGACTTCTCTGCGATCTGGGTTGATACCGAGCAGGAGTACGAGCGGATTCTGCGCTTCGCCAACCGGTTCCAGCCTGCGCTGATTCGGCGAGTAAAGCTCTACACGAAAGAGACTCCGCTGTTTGAGCAGTTCGGATTGAAGGAAGAAATCGACAAAGCGTTGAAGTCCAAAGTGTGGTTGAAGAGCGGCGGCTACATCGTCATCAACCAAACTGAGGCGCTGGTTGCCATTGACGTGAATACCGGCAAGTACGTCGGGAAGACGGCCCGCCTGGAAGACACTATCGTCAAGACCAACGTCGATGCCATTAAGGAGATCGTGCGGCAGATTCGATTACGCGACCTGGGTGGAATCATCGTGATCGACTTCATCGACATGGACGAACGCCGTAACCGGCAAAAGGTCATGCAGGCGCTCGAAGAGGCGTTGCGCGCTGACCGCGCGCCTTCAAAGGTGCTTCAGTTCAATGATTTCGGTTTGGTAGCGATCACCCGTAAACGAGTGAAGCAGTCTCTGGAACGAACGATTGGCTCGCCGTGTCCCTACTGCGAGGCCACAGGATTCGTGAAAAACGTGAATACAGTGTGCAACGAGATCTTTGTGGAGATGCGCAAGATTGCAAAGCACCTCGATCATGCGGACGTCATGCTGCGAGTGAATCCAGAAGTGGGGAAGGCGCTGAAAACCAGCAACGGTCGCTGGTTGAGCGAACTCGAAGAACTAACGAAGAAGACGATAATCGTGAAAAGTGATGCCGCGCTGCACCAGGAGCAGTTCGATATTAACTAGCTCTCGGCCGTCGGCCAAAGCATTGTAGGACGGGCATCTCGCCCGTCCCACATTCGTCCGTTTCATCGCTTGCGGAGTCGGCTCTTTTGAGGCTGGGATCTTACCAGCGACCGCACATCGGGCGACTTTCCTAGCGGCGTCCTTCCACCGCCCACATACCACTCCAAACCTTCCTCATAAGCCTTTCTTAGATCTGGGTCCTTGACCCAATCAGCAAAGAACTTTCGGAAAGCTCCCTGTTCCAGTAAGTGCTCGAGCGTCGCTTGAATGATGCACTTGCGTACCTCCTCCGATCCTCGCTTGTAGATATCGGCAAGCCAGGTCTTCCAGTCCTCCATCACCGATTTGGGCACCTCTGCATTATTCCAATGGAACGCAAGGACGTTCACCAGATCGCTGCCTGCGCTCCACCTGCTATCGGCCCACTCGCCGTCAGGGTTCTCGATAAAGCATCGTCCGTAATATCGCCTAACAAATTCCAAGTACTCGTCCAGTGAGAGTTGGGGCTCGACACGAAATCGGTGGTCGCTGAGCATATGGTAGGTGAAGCCCAGTGCTTCTATGTCACTGCTGAGCATCCATTCGCGGAAGCTTTTTCCAGGAATAACGCAAGTTTTCGGTGTCCACTCTCCGTTTTCCGGGTGGACCCAGAGCGTATCAATAATCTCTTCGAGCGTGGTATCGCGAGGCATGTCTTCATTGTCTCTAGCGCATGTTGAACTTCCAAGTTACGCACGTGCTTGGTGGACGAGGGCGTCCGCCCCACCCCCGCTCTTCCCCTTCATGTTTAAATGAAAGTAGAGGCAACCAGTTTGGGAATGTCCCACCCTTGGTTGCTTCGCGGTTTTGGAACGAGGAGCATTCCAGTTGCATCTAAGTCAACAGGCGCTTCGAATCGTAGGACTGAAGAAGGTCTTCCGGTCGGGTGCCTCGGAATTAGTGCTCTTTGAAAACTTGACGTTCGATGTGGGGCAGGGCGAAATGCTGGCCGTCATCGGGGAGTCCGGTGCAGGGAAAAGCACGTTGCTGCATGTGATTGGAACCCTTGATAGGCCTTCCGCGGGTGACGTATACTTCGCACAATTGCGGCTCAACGCGCTTGCGGAAAACGAGGCCGCCGATTTTCGTAATCGCGAAATCGGATTTGTCTGGCAATTTCACTATCTGCTGCCGGAATTTACGGCACTGGAGAATGTAGCCATGCCGCTCCTGATGCGCGGTACTCCGGTGCCCGAGGCTGAAAAGCAGGCTTTGGAGTGGCTGCGGGAAGTCGGGCTGGAGCAACGGGCCAGTCATCGCGCCGGGGAGCTGTCCGGCGGGGAGCAGCAACGGGCAGCATTAGCGCGGGCCCTGATTGCAAAGCCGAAGCTCCTGCTGGCTGACGAGCCCACTGGCGACTTGGATAACCGCACCGCGGAGACTGTTTTCGAGCTGATCTCCAGATTGCACCGCGATCACCAGCTTTCCTCGGTTATCGCAACCCATAACCACAGTTTTGCCAGGCGATGTCACCGGGTCCTGAGGCTGCAAGGGGGGCGCATGGAAGAGCTGGTTCCGGAGACACTGGCCGGGTAGGGTATTCTTTTTTGCATATGTACCGAAGTAAACACGTTCGTAGGGTGTTTCTAATCACAGGAGGAATTGCGATAATCGGTGTATGGTGCCCTTAGTAATGGTGGGACCTCATCGAACGTTGGGAAAAGTGGCATACTTTGTGAATAGACAAGCCCAGGGCAGGTAGAGAGGTTTAACAGCGGTCAGAAGGTTCCGGAACGAGGCGAGTCGCCCTGCGTATCTGGAAGAGGTCGGGGGCTATATGTTTGAGCGCTACACTGAAAAGGCAAGGCGGGTTATCTTCTTCGCGCGGTACGAGGCCAGCCAGTTCGGTTCTCCTTATATTGAGACTGAGCATCTGCTGTTGGGACTCCTGCGTGAAGACAAGGCTCTTACTAACCGGTTCCTGCGTTCCCATGCCTCGGTCGAATCGATCCGCAAGCAGATCGAAGGGCACACCACAATTCGCGAGAAGGTTTCTACTTCGGTAGATCTCCCACTCAGCAACGAATGCAAACGGGTGCTGGCTTATGCCGCCGAGGAAGCTGAGCGGCTCTCGCACAAACATATTGGGACTGAGCATCTGCTTTTGGGTTTGCTGAGAGAAGAAAAGTGCTTTGCCGCCGAGATCCTGCATGAGCGCGGTTTGCGGCTTTCGACTATCCGGGAAGAGCTTGCCCGCAGCAGCCAGGAAAAAGCCCAGCCGCAGCGTCAGCGTGAGTCTTCTCTATTAAGCGAGTTCTCGCGCGACCTGACCCAGAACGCCATGGACAGCCAGCTTGATCCGCTAGTGGGACGCGAGAATGAACTAGAGCGCGTGGTGCAGATTCTTTGCCGCCGCACTAAGAACAATCCGGTTCTGATCGGCGAGCCCGGCGTGGGGAAAACCGCCATCGTCGAAGGACTGGCGCAGCGCATTGCGGATGGCGAAGTGCCTTCGTTCCTGGCTGACAAACGAATTCTGGCACTTGATCTTTCGCTTATCGTCGCCGGAACAAAATATCGCGGGCAGTTTGAAGAGCGGCTCAAGACCATCATGAAAGAGCTGATGGAATCGCAGAACTGCATCATCTTCATTGACGAGCTGCATACCCTGGTTGGCGCGGGATCTGCGGAAGGCTCGTTGGACGCGGCCAACATTCTGAAGCCGGCGCTCTCGCGTGGCGAGATTCAGTGTATCGGCGCGACTACGCCCGGTGAATATCGGAAGTCGATCGAGAAGGACCGTTCACTGGAGCGTCGATTCCAGGCGGTGAAAGTTCCGCCTCCGAACGAAGTTGATGCTACCAAGATTCTCTTCGGGATCAAGGACCGCTACGAAAAATTCCATGCGGTCACCTATACCGACGAGGCCATCAACTTTGCGGTGTCGCATTCCAACCGGTACATTCCCGACCGCTTTCTTCCAGACAAAGCCATCGACCTGGTTGACGAAGCCGGCGCTCGCGTAAAGCTGCGACAGACTTCGCTGCCGGAAGAGATCACTGAGGTCCAGAAGCGGCTGAAGTTTATCGTTCACAGAATGGAAAACGCGGTCGCGAATCACGAGTTCGAGAAAGCCCGTTTCTATTCCGACGAAGAACGCAAAGAACGCGAGAACCTGCGCATTCTGCGGGAGAAATATCATCTGGATGAGTCGGCCACCGGGGTCGTCAATCGGGAAGATATCGAAGATGTAGTCTCGCGCTGGACCGGCGTGCCGGTCACCTCGATCAAAGAAGAAGAGACACAAAAGCTGTTGCGCATTGAAGAAGAGCTTCACCGGCGCATCATCTCGCAGGACAAGTCGATCAGCGCGCTGGCGCGTGCCATTCGTCGCAGCCGTGCAGGGCTGAAGAATCCGAACCGTCCGATCGGCTCGTTCTTGTTCCTGGGTCCGACCGGCGTCGGCAAAACCGAAGTCGCGCGCACGCTGGCGCAGTTCATGTTCGGAACGGAAAAGTCGCTCATCCGTTTTGACATGTCCGAGTTCATGGAGAAGCATTCGGTCTCAAAGCTGATCGGCTCGCCTCCGGGATATGTCGGCTACGAAGAGGGTGGTCAGCTCACTGAACGTGTGAAACGCGCGCCGTACTCAGTCGTGCTGCTCGACGAAATCGAGAAGGCACATCCCGACGTGTTCAACATCCTGTTACAGGTATTCGAGGATGGGCAGTTGACCGACGGCCTGGGTAACACAGTTGATTTCAAGAACACGATCATCATCATGACTTCGAACATTGGCGCGCGGCACCTGCAAAAGCGCGAGGGCCTGGGCTTCCAATCGACCAAGGAAGATGCGATCTCTGACAAGGTCGAAGAACTGGTCAGGAACGAAGTGAAGCGCACCTTTAACCCCGAGTTCCTGAACCGGCTGGACGAAATCATTATCTTCAACGCGCTCAACGAGGGCGACCTCATCCAGATTCTGGAGCTTATGGTCACGCAGCTGAACGCCAACCTGGCGCAGAAGTCGATCACGGTCACGGTTGCGGACGAGGCCAAGAAATGGATCCTCGACCAGACGCTGACCGACCGGAATTACGGCGCGCGTCCGCTGCGCAGGGCGCTGCAGAAGTACATCGAAGACCCGCTGTCGGAAGCGCTGATCCAGGGGACGATCACCACGCGCCCGGCCTTCATCGAGGTCTTCCTCGAAAACAACAAGCTGTTCTACCGTCCTGTGGACTCGAAAGAGAACGAGGGTGTGTTGTTGTACGAGAATAACTAGCAGTCAGCCATCAGCCATCAGCCAAAAGCTGGCGGCTTTTTGTTTTTCGGGGCTAGCTGGGGAACTAGCAATGTCCATGTGGGGACGGGCGTCCGTCCCCACGTGGACATTGCAACTAATTGGGAGTGCTTGGGGAGCCGTCCTCTGGCGCGGAATTCTCGTGCCGGTAATCGTCATCCGGCGCGGCCGGACGATTGTCGGACGGAGGAGGCGGCGCCGACGCATCCGCCGGCACGGGTCCGGCACCGGGCGCTGGAATCACCACCCCACCCTCCATCCTAGGAATCCCAAAATGCCCGGCAAGATGCAGCAAATCAACAGGACTGATGGAACCTGAAACTGAAACCAAAGCCACCTGATCGGCTCGGGTGACAAGGAACGCGATATTCCGGATCGTGTTGTGGTCGAAATTCAGCCAGAGGTCGGTACCCTGCGGATAGCCGTATTTCTGATGAGCGTCGGCGAGGTGCTGCCAACCCGCCGCACGGTAATCCTGCCGCACTGCATTCAGGATTTGAGGGTCGTACATTCCCGTGCGCTGGAACTTAAATCGATGGACCGAAACGCCGTCGACGCCCGCAATCACGCGGCGCAGGCTGTCATCCTCCTGGTCTATCTTCGACGCCAGCACGACCATATTATGGTCGAGGCTGAATTCGGTCCGCGACGAGGCATTCTGCCCAAGGTTCTCGATCTCCTGAGGAAACCAGTTCTGCTGCACCCAGTTCTGCTGTGGAGGCAACGGCTGAGATTGCGGCTGGCTTTGAGCTAATGCGGCGGAAGCGGTGATCAGAAGCGATAAGAGAATGCGGGAGAGTCTCACGAAACACCTCGAGATTCGGGATCACGGCCCAGTGGTCAGACGCACCACCAGGCAAACGGTTAAACCCCGAATCGCGAGATTAGTTGTGGTGAGATCTCGGCTTAAAACGAGTCCTCCGCTTCTGTGGAGGCACATCACCGCGCTCGGAAAGAAAGTCTTCGGGAATGCCGATGCCATCGGCTAGCTCGAAAAACTCCTTCCACGATTTAATGTGACGCGGGACGGTGACGTCGCCGGTGGGGAGGTCTCGGTCACTGTGCCGCTTTGACCCTTTTCTCTTGAAAGCTGCCCTCGTTCCTTGAATCTTACTTAGCTCTTGATCTTCTTCCCCGCCGGGTCCCATACCGCCTGCGTTTCCTTAAAGTACGAATAATTCGCCAGGTGGCATCCGAGCGCCGCGTTGTTTCCGAACTCTTCGTTTTCGACAACCTTCTTGCGGGTGCGGACGGCGCTGAAGAAATTCGCCTGATGGTCCACCAGATCGCTGTAACCATCGGGCGGGCTGAAAACCTGCGACGGTTCTGTGGTCCTCACCTTGTACAGCGGATGTTCTGCAGCGAACTGCGCCAGATATTCATCCCTCAGCTTGGCCGGCCACCCATAGATCGAGTAGCCCTCCGGATCGGGACGAGTGTCCTGAGGCGTGTAGGTCAGGGTTTGGCCCTGCAGCGTCAGCGTACCTTTCGTCCCATACAAGCCGATGTAATCCCCCTGATCATTATTCAGATTGCACCGCAGATACGACCGAAATTTCGGATAGTCATAAAGAGTTTCGATCAGATCGGGATAGTCTCGTCCGTCTTTGAAATGAAACAGTCCGCCGGTCGAGTACGCACGCTTGGCTACCGTGTTGGTGCCGGTGATGAAGTGAATGCCGGAAATTGCGTGGACGTAAAGGTCTCCCGGCAAGCCCTCGCCGTAATCGGTGAAACAGCGCCACCGGAAAAACCGCTCCGGGCTCCACGGACGCTTGGGCGCCCCCACCAAAAACTCGTTCCAGTCTATGGTTTTTTCGTTCGCGTCGGGAGGGATTGGGTAGACCCAGGCGCCACTGGGCGAATTGCGGTCCCAATGAGCTTCGACATGGCAAACCTCGCCAATCTGGCCGGAATCGTAAATCTCCTTCGCTTGGCCATATGTAATTGAGCTCACCCGCTGGCTTCCGATCTGCACAATGCGTTTGGCTTTTTGTGCGGCGTCGATCATGGCGAAGCCGTCTTCAACCGTGTGCGACATCGGCTTTTCGCAATAGATATCTTTGCCGGCGGCGCACGCGTCCACGAAAACTCGCCGATGCTGATGGTCGGCGACCGCGATGATCACCGCGTCCACATCTTTGCGGTCGAGAATCTCTTTGTAATTGCGGGTTGTGGGTAAGGACGGATTGTTCACCGCCTCGCTGGCCGCGATGTGCCTGGAATCGTAGAGATCGCACGCAGCGACGCACTGAACTCCCGGCACGTGCAGCGTCGCCTGCAGCAGTTCGCATCCGCGAACACCGGTTCCGATTGAGGCAAAGCGTACCGTGTCGCTGGGCGCAGGCGGGCGCGGTGACGCCCACAGGGGTTTCGGCTGGAGCATAGTAAATTTCGCTGCCGCTCCGGTCGCGACGGCACCGGTCCCTACGCGGATGAATTGACGGCGAGTCCAAAAATTACGATTCATGTAGTTCTCCTCGAAAGGCAGCAGTTGGCATCTTTAGAGAAACGTTTTTCTTGCAAAAGTCAGCGGGGCATTATCGCACAGGTTGGGCTGTGCACTGAAAGAATATGCGAGGCGCGCGACATCCGAACGGGCCTGCTCAGGAAACCACTCCGTCCTCGTTTATACTGGCGCGACCACGCTTGACAGGGGCTTTATGAAAAAATTTTCGCGCACTCTTGCGCTGCTTCTGATCGGCATCGCGAGTGTTTTACAGGCCATGAATTTATTTGCAAACACATCGGGCGCTCCGGCCAACACGAAGTTCTCAGATTTGGAAGACCAGTTTGTGAAAGAGTCGCTGGCGCTTTCGCCGGTGAGCGCGTCCCAGGCGGGCTATCACAAACACGTGGACGCAAAGACCGGCAAGACGATCCTGCTGGATAGAGAACTGGACGATGTGAGCTCCGCCGCAGTTGCCACGCAAGTCAAGTTCTACCGCGATTGGCGCCAGAAGTTCAGCAAAGAGACGCCTATGGCTTCGTTGAGTTCTCAGGACGCCGCGGATTATCGCTTGATTGATGATCAAATCGCGCTGGGTCTGCTGGAATTCGAGAAAATCCAGAATTACAAGCACAATCCCACGGGGTACGTGGAACTGCTGGGGAATGCGTTATTTTTGCCGTTGACTCAGGACTACGCGCCGAAAGAGGTGCGGGTGAGCGATGTGATTGCGCGCATTGGACAGATCCCCCGCTTCATTGAGCAAACCAAGTCGCAACTGTCAGATGCCGACCCGATTTTCATCTCCACCGCGCTAGACGAGAACGAGGGCAACCTGAATCTGGTGGATTCAGTTGCAGCGGACATTCCGGCGCACTCACTTCTTAAGGCGGAGTACGACAAGGTCGCCCCCGCAGCCAAGAAGGCGCTGGCTGATTTTAACGATTGGATGAACAACGATCTGGCAAAGCGGCCGACCAACGGGCGCAGCTGGCGGCTGGGTCGCGAATTGTATGCGCTGAAGTTTCGTTATGTGATGGAAACTTCCATCGATCCCGCTCAGTTGCTGCAGGATGCGGAGGCTGAACTGGCGCGCACTCGCGCTGAAATGTTGCAACTTGCTTTGCCCCTCTACAAGGAGATGTATCCAGGTCAGGATGATTACCCCAATCTTCCAGCACGCGACCGCGAGAACAAGATCATCGCGGCTGTGCTGGACAGGATCAGCGATGAGCATCCCAAACGGGATGAACTCATGGATGCAGTCAAAGCCGATTTGGCCGGTATCACCCAATTCATCCGCGAAAAGAAGATCGTTGCACTCAGCAGTCGCGAGAACCTGAAAGTAATCCCTACGCCGGAATTTATGCGGGGAATCTACTCTGTTGCCGGCTTCCACAACGCGCCACCGCTGGAGCCCACGGCTGAGGCCCAGTACTGGGTGACCCCCATCGATCCGAAGATGCCGGAGGCGAAAGCTGAGAGCAAATTGCGCGAATACAACAATTACACTTTGAAATGGCTGACCATCCATGAGGCATTGCCAGGCCATTACATCCAATTTGAACACGCCGATGATGTCCAACCTCTGAGCCGCCGTCTGGTACGGAGCCTGTTCGGCAACGGCTGCTACGTTGAAGGCTGGGCCGAGTACATTGCAGATGTAATGACCCAGGCAGGTTATCTGGATTCCAGCCCCAAGTTCCGCCTGATGCGAATGAAGGTGTGGCTGCGCGCGGTATCGAACACGGTGCTCGATATCCGTATGCAAACCATGAACATGACCGACCAGCAAGCGCTTGACCTGATGCGGAACCAGACTTTTCAAACCCAGGCGGAAGCCGACGGCAAGCTGCAGCGCGCGAAGCTGAGCTCCACGCAACTACCGACCTACTTTGTGGGAACCAGGCAGTGGTGGGGCTTACGCAAGAAGTACGAGGCGGCAAAGGGCAATGCATTCACTCTCGAAGAGTTTCACAACCAGGCGCTCGACCAGGGGCCGCTGCCGATCGAGTATCTGGAGAAAATCATTCTGCCGCACTAGACGCAGCTTCGGCTCAGGCGGAACATGGCGATGCGCGGTCGTGAGCGTTGGTGCTGGTGTCGTTACTCCATTTCGATCGTGACGTATTTCCTGCCGGCATACAAGCGATACGCCTTGCCATCCTGGCCAATCTTCAATGGCACCGGGCGCTTCAAGCCGTCATCAGTTTTGGAAGAAACGGTCAGCACATCGTTTGCCCCGGCATCGGTCACGACAAACTTGTCTCCGGTAAAGCCGAAGCCGTACTCGCCGGGCACAAGTTCTGACCCTTCAATTTTGACTTTGACTTCGGTTATGAAGAAGCCCTGGTACTTTTGCGCGACGTTGGACGCATAGCCACTGGTATCCACCAATCCGGCAAGCACGTACTTCTTTTCCTCGGTACGAATTCCCGCAGCGTTGCGGAGTTGTGTACTCGCGCTTTGCCCCCGGTAGAAGAACGTGGCGGGCGCGACCTTTTTCACGTCATCGCCGGACAATATTCCAGCGGGCTGCGATTCCTGCGCCCAACTGAACGAAACCAGCATTATTGTTAAAGCGCAGATAGTTGAATTGCGAAGTTTCACACGTACCTCCCCGACAATTGTATTAGCCGCAACGAATCTACAATGTTGGCCCGCAGGTTGCAATCGGGGCCAGGCGCCGCATCATGGCACTCAAGGTCAATGTTGCTCGGCTGCCTTATGCAAGGCGATAATTGTCGCTCATGAAGGCGCAGACTGAGCTTTACCGCGAATTGCGCAGCGTAGATGAACTGCTGCACGATCCGGAAATTACCGCGCTCGTAGCGGAAGAGGGTCAGACAGCGGTAGCCGACGCGTGCCGCGCGGTGCTGGACAATTTGCGGCGTGAGATTACCGCGGGGCATTTGGACGCTGCGAAGCTTGCTCTGGCATTGTCAAAAATGCCACAAGCGATCCGCAGCGAGCTTCGTCGGGCGTTGCGGCATTCTTTGCGACCTGTCATCAACGCAACCGGAGTCATACTTCACACCAATCTGGGTCGCGCACCCTTGGGGGAGACAGCGCTCGATCACATTCGCAAAGTGGCTGGAGCCTATTCGAATTTGGAATTTGACCTTGCTGCGGGCGAGCGTGGCAAACGGGATGTGCACGTAGAAAGACTCTTTCAGAAACTGCTGGCAGCGTCGGCCATTTCCACAATCGTCGTCAACAACAATGCCGCCGCAGTGCTGTTGGCGCTCAATACCTTGGCAGAAGGCGGCGAAGTCATCGTCTCGCGTGGAGAACTGGTTGAAATCGGCGGCTCCTTCCGCATTCCCGACGTGATGAGCAAGTCGAGCGCAATTCTGCGCGAAGTGGGGACGACGAACCGCACCCGAACAGCCGACTATGAACGAGCGATCAACGAGCGGACCCGGCTGTTGCTGCGAGTACATCGCTCTAATTTCGAAATCTCCGGATTTACCGAGCAGCCGGCCATCGGAGAGTTGGTGTCCCTGGCGAAAAAACACAAGCTGCCGTTGATGGAAGACCTGGGCAGTGGAGCGCTGTTCGATCTGCGAGCGGTCGGGATTAATAATGAGCCGGGCGTGCTCGACAGCCTGCAATCCGGCGTTCATGTCGTGACCTACAGCGGTGACAAACTGCTGGGCGGCCCGCAATCCGGATTGATCAGCGGCCGCGAAGATCTCGTAAGAAAAATGCGCAGCAACTCACTGTTCCGTGCTCTTCGAGTCGACAAACTTACGTACGCCGCGCTGGAAGCCACATTGCTGGCGTATGTCAAACATGACTACAGTGCGGTCCCGGTGCTGCGCATGCTCGAACTATCCAGGGAAGAAATTGCCCGCCGCGCCGAAGCGCTCAAATCAAAACTGGGATCCAGTCAACTGCGTGCTGAGCTAATCGACGGCGATTCGCTCATTGGGGGAGGAGCGGCGCCTTCGTCAACTTTGCCTACAACTTTGCTTGCCCTCACAAGCTATACTCTCAGCGCCGATGAGCTTGCGGCTCGCCTGCGACGGGCCGATCCGCCGGTCATCGCCCGAGTTGAGGAAGGACGAGTTCTGCTCGATTTCCGCTCAGTCTTTCCCGAGCAGGACGCGGCTTTAGGACAGGTGCTTGCTGAAGCCGCTTCCGCGTAGAAAATATCTGGAACACTTCTGGAGGCGATCCGGAAAATGAACGGGCTTGCAGCCGTGCTCCTCAGCGCGGAATTCCAGTCGCGGATCACACCTGTGGATTGGTTGGTCATCGCGATTTATTTCAGCATTCTGCTGAGTGTCGCCTGGTGGGTGGTCAAGCGCGGCAAGGATTCCGCCGCAGATTATTTTCTGGCCGGCCGCAATCTTGGCTGGTGGATTATCGGTGCGTCTATCTTCGCGTCGAATATCGGATCGGAGCACGTAGTCGGCCTAGCCGGCGCGGGCGCCACCAGTGGAGTTGCCCTGGCGCACTACGAACTGCACGCCTGGTGCCTGCTGGTACTCGCCTGGGTATTCGTGCCGTTCTACATGCGGTCGATGGTTTTCACCATGCCGGAATTTTTGGAGCGGCGCTTCAGTCCGGCTTCGCGCTATGTGCTCTCGATGGTTTCCATCATCACGTTTATCGTTTCGAAAATCGCCGTAGGAATTTTTGCCGGCGGCGTGGTCTTCGGAACTTTGCTGCCGGAACTGCACTTGACCATCGGCCACACGGTTATCGACAGCTTTTGGATCGGCTCCGTACTGGTAATCGTGCTCACCGGTCTGTACACCGCGCTCGGCGGCATGCGTGCCGTGGCTTACAACGACGCGGTGCAGACGTTCGTGCTGATCTCTCGGTTCAGCGTCACTGACCTTTTATGGCCTCGCGAAGCTCGGCGGATGGCATGAACTCCGCTACTGGTGCGGTTCCGAGATGTTCAATCTCTGGAAGCCGCTGATTCCGCCTGGAGTGCAAAGCACATGGGCACCGGTGATGCAGACTGACGCGGCGGGCCATGTGGTGAAAGAGGCCTGGTACTTCAACGGATACTTTCCCTGGCTCGGAATGCTGATTTGCGCGCCCATTATCGGGCTGTGGTATTGGTGCACCGATCAATACATTGTGCAGCGTGCGCTGGGTGCTCCGAATGAGAGCGTGGCGCGGCGCGGCGCGATCTTTGCTTCCTTCCTGAAACTTTCTCCGGTTTATTTGTTCATCATTCCCGGCATGATTTGCTGCGCGCTGGCGAAGAGCGGCAAAGTTCCGGCGTTGGGTGTGATGATCGGCGCAGACGGCCAGCCGATTTCGTCCGTGGCGCAGGGCGCCTTTCCAATGCTGGTGCAATATCTTCTGCCCCCTGGACTGCGTGGTTTGGTGGTGGCGGGACTGCTTTCCGCACTGATGGGCTCGCTCGCGGGCGTGTTCAATGCCTGCTCCACGTTGTTCACAGTCGATCTTTACGAAAAGTGGCGGCCTGGGGCTTCGCAGCATCAGATCGTGCGCATGGGACGCATCGCGACTGCGAGCATGATTGTGGTCGCGCTGGCGTGGATTCCCGTGATCAAAGGCGCGCAAGGCCTCTATACCTACTTGCAAGCCGTGCAGGGATATCTGGCCCCGCCCATTTTCGTTGTGTTCTTCTTCGGTGTTTTCTTTAAACGGATGAATGCAGCGGGCGCATTGTGGGCGATGATGGTCGGCTTCGCACTCGGAATCTTTCGCATGTTGGTGGATACGCCGGTCGCGCTGGGATTGAATGGACTTCAGAACGGGTATCCGCAAGGATCGTTCCTGTGGATCATCAACAACATCTACTTTCAGTACTTCAGCGTGCTGATCACCATCGTTTCGGCGATTGTGATGGTGGTGGTGAGCCACATGACCGCGGCGCCAGATGAGCAGCAGATTCGCAGTCTTACCTTCGAAACCATTACTCCCGAAGACCGCGCCAACACGCGTGCCAGCTGGAGTTGGCGTGAAGTGGCCGGATCGAGCCTGGTGCTGGTGTGCATTCTGGGGGCGTATTTGTACTTCAGGGGATAAAGCTCGGCTGAATCTCACATATGGGCAGGTGTCCTCACCCGCCCTTGTTTTATGCCCCAATTGTAGTAGGATAAAGGTAGTATGAAAGAGAAGACTTCTATCACACTCTCGCGAGATGTCCTAAAAGGCATTGACCGGCTGGCTGGATCCAAGTATTCCCGTTCCGCCGTCATCGAACGGGCTGTACGAAGCTACTTGAAAGAGCGCGAGCGTGCCTTTATCTACGCGCACGATCTCGAAATTCTTAATCGTGCGGCCGACCGCCTTAACGCTGAGGCCGAAGAGACGCTTGAATATCAAGCCGATCCCTGGCGTTCGGAAATGGAATGAAGCGCGGGGACCTGTATCGTGTTTACAAGCCCGCGGGCGATGAAAAGAATTTTCGCGTCTTTGCGGTGGTAAGCCGTCAGGCTCTGATTGACTCGCGATTTCCCACCCTGGTGTGCGCTCGTGTGTACACCAGGGCAGAAGGTCTTCTAACCCAAGTCCCCGTAGGTGCCGAAGAAGGTCTCAAGCATTCCAGTTGGATCCTGTGTGATGACCTGGCGAGCGTGCACAAATCTCGCTTGACGCATTTCATCGGATCGCTTTCGTTTTCCAAAATAAGGGAACTTGATCAAGCCCTCGCTATCGCCATTGGTATCCGATGAGGCCATGGCCACTCTCTACACCATCGGCCATTCCACGCGAACGCTCGACGAACTCATCGAAGCGCTGCGCGCGCACTCAATCCAAACTCTCATCGATATTCGCGCGTTCCCAATGTCGCGCCGCCTGCCGCATTTTAATCGCGAATCACTGGAGAAGAGTTTGCCAGAGGCCGGAATCCGGTATGTCTGGATGAAGGAATTGGGAGGGCGCAGAAAGAAAATTCTGGCCGAGTCGCCGAACCTAGCTTTGCGCAACACAAGCTTCCGCAACTACGCAGACTACATGCTCACGCCGCAGTTCGAGCGGGAGATCGGAGAACTGGTCCAGATCGCCGATCATTCCCGCACCGCTTACATGTGCGCGGAGCGCGTCTATTTCAAGTGCCATCGCATGCTGGTTTCGGATTGGCTGGTAGCACATGGCCACGAGGTGCTGCACATTGATGACACAAAACCGCCCAAGCCACATCGTCTGATGAAAGAAGCGCGCCTGCTGGACGGGAAAGTGATCTATCGCGGAGACCGCCTGCTCTAGCCACGAACGTCGGACATTCCTGTCCGACAAATATCGGCATCAACATCGAGCGACTAATTGCCGGGGATTGCTCGGGTCGGACAGAAGTGTCCGATCCACACGGTACGTGCTAACGTATCGGCATGATCGTGGGCACAGGGATCGACATAGCGGAAGTGCCGCGCGTTGGCCAGTCCATCGAGCGTTTTGGTGAGCGGTTTCTTCGTCGCGTGTTTACCGAAGAGGAGATCAGGTACTGCGACTCGAAAGCTAATCGGGTCGAGCGTTACGCCGCGCGGTTTGCTGCAAAAGAAGCTGCCATGAAAGCGCTGGGTACCGGCTGGAACTGCGGAGTGCGATGGCGCGACATAGAGGTACTTCGCCAGCCTGGCACGCGTCCGACGATCAGATTTCACGGGGTGGCTGCAGAATTCGCGGTGCGGTTGGGGACGAAGAACATTGCGCTCTCAATCTCACACACGCCGGAGCATGCCATTGCGAATGTAATTCTTGAAGGCTAGTGACGGGCCGTTTGATACACTGACCCCCTTCATGCCCGTTGCACAAGACGCTCTCCAACCGACCAGCGCGGCATCATCTCAGCAGGTCAGTGGCAAGACCCTGCTGCTAAGTCTCGCTCTGAGCAGCTTCTCCGCCTTGCTGCTTGAGCTCGCACTGACCCGGCTGTTCTCGGTTGTGCTGTTCTACCATTTTGCATTTCTAGCGATTTCCATCGCCCTGCTCGGGCTTGGCGCCGGCGGCGTTTACGCGCATGTCCGCCAGCAGGCGCTTAAGCGGCATACGCTGCGTGGGATCGCTTGCGTTTGCGCTGCGCTGACTGCCATCGCCATTCCAATTGCGCTGGAAGTCGTCTTGCAGGTTCCCGTGTCACTGAAGCTCACGGGAGGTAATTTCATCCGGCTCACGGCGATTTACGCGTGTTCTGCCGTACCGTTTTTCCTGACCGGAGTGCAATTTGCCGTGATCTTTGCGCGCCAGTCGTCGCGCATACCACGGCTGTACGGCGCAGATCTGGCCGGCGGCGCTTTGGCATGTCTCGCGCTGGTTCCGCTGCTGAACTGGATGGGTGGGCCGAATACCATTCTGTTCTCGGCGCTGATTGCTGCGGTCGCGGCGATAGTCTGGAGTCCATCCGCGAAAACCAGGAAACAGACGATCGGGATCGCGGTGGCCCTGGCTCTCCTGATGATTGTGAATCGCTCGGGGAAGCTCATGGATGTGGTGTGGGCGAAGGGCATTCGCAGGGAGAACGTCGAATTCTCGCGCTGGAATGCGATTTCGCGAGTCGAGGTCGACCGCGCCGCGGACGGGGGCAGGTTGATCGTGATCGATGCCGACGCCAATACCTTCATCATGAATGCCGATCCCCGGCATTGGGAAGGCCCGCAATGGCAGGAGCACCTGATGTCTTCGCCGGCGGCGGTGGTCAACGCCATTCGACCGCATGGAGATTACGCGATCATCGGTCCCGGCGGCGGAGTAGACGTTCTGCGTGCCGTAGCGAATGGAAGTCCCAGTGTTACCGGCATCGAGATCAACCCGATTATTGCGAACACCATCATGCGCGACCGGTACGCCGATTATGCCTACCACCTTTATCAGTTGCCGCAGGTGCATTTGCAAGTGAGCGACGGACGATCGTTTATCCGCAATGCGTCTTCGCAGCACGACGTGGTGGAGATGACACTGGTCGATACCTGGGCCTCGACGGCCGCCGGAGCGTTCGCGCTAAGTGAAAACAACCTTTACACGACGCAGGCTTTTCGCGAGTATTTCCAGCATTTGAAACCCGACGGGATGATTGCAGTCACCCGTTGGGAATTTCAAGTTCCACGCGAGGCGCTGCGAGTGGCTTCGGTTGCGTCCGAGGCGCTGCACGAATCGGGTGTGCAAGATGTCTCACGGCACTTCATAGTGGTTGCGCAAGATGAGCTCGATGAGGACGGTATCAACGTATCGGTCCTGGCCAAGAAAAGCGAGTTCACCTCGGAAGAAGAAAATGCGGTGCGGCAGTACGTTGCGGAGCATGAGCCTCTGCAGGTCTTGTATACGCCTTCAGAGCGTCAAGACAATGCTTTTTCCGGCCTGATTCGGAGCAACGATCCATATGGTTTCAGCCAGAGCTATCCGTACAACGTCACGCCTGTCAGCGACAATGCACCGTTCTTTTTTTGCACGGTGAAAGCGGGAAAGATTCTGCGTCTTGGCTCCGATGATGCGATGGATTGGAAGGTCAACCTGGGGATCGCGGTGTTAGGCATGCTGTTATTGATTTCGGCACTGGCCGTCGTGATATTTCTCATGCTGCCGCTGCTCGTCAGCAGAGCCGCAAGCAATCAGCCTGGGCTTGTACTGCTTTACTTCGTCGCGATTGGCCTCGGTTACATTCTGGTGGAAGTCACTTTCATTCAACGCTTCGTTCTGTTTTTGGGACATCCCACGTATGCCTTGACAGTGGTCATTTTCCTCATGCTGCTGTCGAGCGGAGCCGGCAGCGTGGTTTCGAGAAGTTGTCTATCTTACAGCCGGCAGGTGTGGGTGCCGTTGGCGGCGATTTCAGCAGCTCTAATCATCTACGTGGGAGTTCTGCCCGGCCTGCTAGACCACTTTGTCGGCGCGCCATTCCCGGCGAAGCTCCTGATCAGCGCGACCCTTTTGGCGCCCCTGGGATTTGTCATGGGTATGCCTTTCCCAACCGGTCTCCGAGCTCTCGCGGAGAGGGCAGATCGAGAGACTCAAGCCAACTCCATTGAATGGGCATGGGCGATGAATGCGGGTTCCAGCGTTTTGGGCTCGGTACTGGCGATTGTCATTGCCATTCAGTTTGGATTCAATGTAACTCTGGCCTGCGGGGCGGTCGCCTATGCCCTGGCTTTGCTGTTGAATCCCAAGCTTCGCGCCGGAACTTCTGCCGCCTGAAGAGCGCGAACATTCTGCTATCATCAGGAAAATCATGGGGCGTGAACGCTATCAAGCCCAACCAATCCGGCTGACCGTGCGACCACCTGGGAGGGAGATTGCCTAGCCAGAAGCAGTTGAAGTGGTCTCAACTGAAGGTCGGAATCGCAGTACTATCGGCTACCGCCATTCTGGGAGCGTTGGTCCTCCTCATGAGCGGCGGCGGCCTGTTCACTCGCAAAATCTACGTCATCTCTTACTTTGCCGATGCCAACGGGCTGACACCGGGAGCACCTGTCCGCTTGGTTGGCGTGGATATCGGCAACGTGAAGAGTATCCGCGTGGTGGAGGGGCACCCGACTGATCCCGTCGAAGTCACCATGAAAGTGAACTTGAAATATCACTTCTTCCTGCGCAAGGACTCGGAAACTCTGCTGTCCACAGCTGGGGTTTTAGGTGCGACATACATCAATATCGACAGCTCACATGCTGTTGGACCCGTGGTTAACGATGGAGACGTGCTGCGCAGCGAAGAGCAAAAACAATATGAAGATGTGATACGCGCCGCTAACAGCAGCCTGCAAAACATGGATGTATTGCTCAAAAGAATGGACCGGATCGTCGCCTTTGTTGAGAGTGGCCAGGGATCCATCGGCAAGTTGATCTACGATCCGTCTCTATACAACCGCGTGAATGCGACTGTGGGTGAGTTCCAGACCCTGGTGAACGACATCGCGCAGGGGAACGGCAGCATCGGCAAGCTGATCGAGAGTGACGAGTTGTACGACAAAGCCAATGCTTCCATTGACAAAATCAATCAGCTCATCGACGAAGTCAACGCGGGTAATGGCACGGTAGGAAAACTGCTCAAGGACCCGTCGCTGTACAACAGCGCCAATCAGACGGTCGCGAACATAAAGCAGCTCACCGATGACATAAACGCCGGCAAAGGCGCGATCGGCAAGCTGGCGAGAGATCAGGAATTCGCAAACAAACTGCAGAACACCATGGACCGGATCTCAAACTTAGCCGACAAACTGGATGAAGGTAACGGCAGCATGGCGAAATTCCTGCGCGACCCCACGCTTTACGACAACAGTAACAAGTTGCTGACCGACACTCAGGATCTGATCAAGGCTGTTCGCCAGAATCCGAAAAAGTATCTGACGATACACCTGAAGGTCTTCTAGGCGGCTTGCGAAACATATCCCTCTGCCTGCGCGTTATCGTTTCAGCAGATCAACCGGTTGCCGCACGTCGTGGACGCGGAAAAAGCTTGCCAGTGCCGGAAATGTCTTCTTAACCTCTTCGTACATCGCGTACGCCACATTGCGATAGGAAAAATGCCCGGCGGGGCCCGTTCGCAGCTCTGAGATATAAACAGCCTCGGCGAAATCCATCTTGAACAAAGTACGTTTGCGGAACCCGAGTGCGATCAAGTACTCCGAATTTTCTCTTGCCTCTTGCGTGGGACTGCTTGCGAGCTGGTGCACGGCGGCTGATGCCTTGTCCATCGTGTTCCGGTATGTCTCGAGAGCGCCAGCGGGAGCCAGTTCCGCGGGAATCTCGTATCCGTGCTCAGTCGTGAAGCCCTGCTCGATTTGAATGCAGCGGCGGTGGCGGTGCATGTCGCGGAATCCACCGATGTCCATCAGGATATCGAAGCGGAACTGCTGGCCGGCGCGGAAGCCGCGGAGCATTTCGTCGTGACCGCCCCGGTGCCGCAAACCAGCTTCGATGATTTCGCGACGCCTGGCTTCGGGCAGGTCCTGGATCGCCCGGCGAATCTGCCGATAAGGAAGAGTGCTGTGCTCGTAAAGCAGAGTGCATGCAACTTCCACTTCGAGCGGCTCGTCGTCAAGCAGATCGACAGTCGGAGCTGGCTCCGGCTTCCCAGGTAGAAGTTCAGCCGCGATCTGCCGGAGTTCAAGCCGGGTCTGGATTTCGTATGAATTGGGATCAGCGTATTTCACCAGGGTGGGTGCGACGCGCACTTCCTTGAGCAGTTCCGCTTCGGCGCGAGCACCGAGTTCGGGCGATAGTCCGCGAATTTCGTCAACCAGCTTACGCAGTGTCTCGTGATTAACGTTGTATGCGGCCGATGTGGCAGCGTGCTTCAACTGCTCGCCAATCCCTCTAACCTCGCGATGGGTGTGCGAAAGCAGATGCGAGACCTGGGACTCAAGCGTGCGCGCATTAACGATTTCTCCCAGCGAGGTATTCGTCGCCAGCGGCAGCAAATATCGCGAGATGTCGAAGGCACGTGCTTTGAGGGTGCGCTCATAAGCATCCTGCTTCATTTCTGCAGGACGCGGCGTGGTCGCAGACAAGTAGGCGAACATTTTTTCTGAAACCGATTCATAACCCGCGAAAAGCTGCGAAATAGTCTCGCGATAAAGCGCACGGGCCTGAGCATCGTCTCCAAATTCCGGGGTGTAATAGCCGCTCTTGCGGAAATCCTGATAACGCGTGGAACGTTCCTGGCCATCCCAGCGCTGCTCGTCGGCGATCACGATGGCAGCTAGTATCGAAAGCCGCTCAATGGCCAGAGCGATGTGCGCGAGGTCGGCGATCGAACGGTGCCCGTACTGAAAGTAAAAAGTGTTAAGAAACTTTTCCGCCTTCTGCGTGCTGATTTCTCTCAGCGACTCTTTCATCGAAAGCGCCGAGCGCGAATACTTGGCCATGGCATAGGCCTGGATTTCCGGCTCAGCGCCGAAGATTGCGTAAACCTCAGAAGAAGAGGAATTGGTTGCGGGCGCGCTTCCGTTTGTGGGCGTGGCAGCAGCAGTGACTTCAGCCATGAAGACCTCAAAGCAAACTTGAAGGAGATTCATCTTAAATGCCACGGGAAAGCGGGGCAACGAATCTCTGAAGGCTATCCGTTGGATGTCTTGGGAAAGGGCCTTGCCACCGCAGCCCGGTTACAGCGTGTGCAAATATGTGAGCAGATCGTTGACCTGCTCGGGGGTAAGGATATTGCCGAAGCCGTCCATCTTATTTCGGCCGAACATAACGATGTCACGAACACGATCGTCATTTGCCGGGATGCCGCTCATGCCCAGGTATGGCTTCTTAAAGACTTCTTTCAAGCTCGGTCCCTGGCGTCCGCGCGATGAATACGGAGCGTGGCAGCGGTTGCAGTACTGGTCGTAGATGTGCCGGCCATCCGCTTGGGTCGGAGTCAGGCCCAACTCGGCGTCGCTTCTTCTGCGTTCGACTTTGCAACCGGGGACAGTCAGGAACAAAGCCAAGCAGCCTAGAGTGGCGAGCAGCGGTAAGCGCTTCAGCGCAGGTCGTCGCAGTGTAGATCGCAATGCAAATCGTTGCAGTGCGGATCCGAGGGAGCGGCGCATCATCAGAACGTCCTACGATAACAGAACCATAGCCGCTGCTCGCGCCGGAGTCATCAGCGGGTGAGTTACTTCGAGGTGTTGACCGCAGCCGCCACCAGGCTGTCGATCACATCGTTGACGCGCTTCCCTGGAAGACTTTGATTGTTGGAAAGTATTGAGAAGACCAATCGATCACCCTTTGCAGTCGTGGCATACCCAGAGAGCGTCTTCACCCCGCCTAAGGACCCCGTCTTGGCATAAACGTGCGCCGCCGGATCCAGCTCCTTCAACCTGTCGGCCAGGGACCCGTCCACGCCGGCAACAGGAAGAGAATCGCGAAATTCTTTGCCCCAGGGTTGGGTTGAGGCATATTGCATAAGCGCGACAATTGCGTGGGGTGTGGCCAGGTTCTCTCGAGACAATCCTGAACCGTCGAAGAACGCGTAGTCGTCACTGGAGATTCCCGCGTTGTTCAGGAAACCCCGCAGCACTTCAAGTCCGGCCTGTACCGTTCCACCAGTGCCCTTTTCGCGCCCAAGCAGCCGCAGCAGAATCTCGGCGTGAAGGTTTTGACTGACTTTGTTAATGACCTTGATGTCCGCTGATAAAGGCGGAGACTGGTATTCGCCCAGCACCAGCGGCCCCGTAGGCGAAGTAAGCGCATGGTCATCCCCGCCGCGTCTGGATGCGATAACGACAGTGGTGAACGTGGAGAGGCTGGCAAGCTCGGTGTGGCGCGTTCGCTGCTTGCCGTATACAGCGATGCCTCTGATTTCCAACAGATGTCGGAACAGCGTGGCCGCGAACTCGGCAGGATCTTCGATGGCCAGGGCTTCGTTCACGCCCGCGTCGTCCATGGGCATGGTTCCCCACAAGGTCAACGTGGTCGCGCCAGGCTCGCGATTGATGTAGATCTTGCGGCCACTGCCTGCCGGAGTGGATATCAGCCGATTATCGATTGTGTAATAGTCGGAGAACGGCGTGACGCTCACGAACGCTTTATCGCCGGCGCGAGCGCCCGGCAAAATGTTCACGAAAATGACGTTGTCATTGATGGAAAGGGCGGAGACCGGGGCTCCGTCCGGCCACACCAGATCGTCCTGGCTCCAACCCTCGCCATAGCGCTCAAATGCGAAATACGAGTCATCTGCGACCACATCGCCGTCAATATACTTGACTCCCTTTTGCACGAGTTCATCCGCAAGTTTCTCCAGGACTCGGGCTGGATCGGCGTCCCGCTGAGTATGCATGTTGTAAGGCAATTCGCGACCGGAAAGGTTCGGGTCTCCGCGGCCCACCAGCACCAGGTCGCCGGTCAGGCGTCCATACTTGTCAAGCGATCCGTTGGTTTCGAGAGTTGTACGAAACTTGTACTCTGGCCCGATTAGTGCCAGAGTCGCTGCGGTGGTAAACAGCTTGGTGTTTGACGCGGGCGTAAACAGCTTGTCGGAATTGACCGCATACAGTACCTTGCCGCTGTCCAGGGAACGAATTTCAATCCCCCAGAATCCTCGCGACAGGTCCTGCTGAGAGAGTATATTTTCAATCTGTTTCTTTAACGACGGATGAGGCTTGTGCGAAGCAGCCTGGCTATGGGAAGCCAGCAACACGCTGCAAATCAGACCGGCAAGCAGTGCCCTGCAATTCGACATTTACAGGATTGATTGTAGCATCGGCGGTAAGCGGGGCAACGTTGGAATCCGTTTAGAATCGTGAACATGCGTCCAATCTTCACCTGGAACCTGGGCAGCCGTTCGCTCGAACTGGGCAAGCGTACGCTCATCATGGGCATCGTGAACGTTACCCCGGACTCGTTCTCCGATGGCGGCGAGCATTCATCGCCCGGCCCAGCCGTGGCCCATGCGCTAAAGCTGCTTGAACAGGGCGCCGACATCCTCGACATTGGCGGCGAGTCCACGCGCCCGGGTGCTCGGGTGGGGCTGGAGAAGCCCTCGGTCAGCGCAGATGAGGAGTTGCATCGCGTCCTTCCGGTCATAGTCGCAATAAAGGAAACCAAGCCACAGGCGGTCGTCTCGATCGACACCTATAAGTCCAAAGTTGCGCATGCGGCGGTAGACGCTGGGGCGGAGATCGTTAATGACGTGTCCGGGCTGCAATGGGACCCGAAGATGAAAAAGACGCTCGCCGGCATGGAATGCGGAGTGGTACTGATGCATGCGCGTGGCCGGCCCGATGAATGGGCAAAGCTGAGCGCAGTCGCGGACCTGGTGGTGATGATCAAGCGTGAGCTTCGCGAGCGCGCAGAAGCCGCAGTCACAGCCAAGATCAAGCGCGACCGAATTGTGATTGATCCGGGTTTCGGTTTCGGAAAGCGATTCGAAGAAAATCACCCGCTGCTGCGGCGCTTTCGTGAATTCCACGAACTGTACTTTCCGCTTATGGCCGGCGTATCGAGGAAGTCTTTCATTGGACGTGCTCTCGCAAATGATGGGCACGAGCCCCAGCCGACCGAGCGATTGTTCGGCAGTCTGGGAGCTGAGGTCGCGGTGGCCCTGCAGGGAGCTCACATCATACGTACTCACGACGTCAAAGCTTCTGTGGATGCGCTCAGGCTTGCCGATTTGGTTGTTGGTTAAACGGCGACGTAGCTTTTGGACTAGAATCCGGTTCGTGCTGCATAGGTCTTGTCAGAGAAGTCAGGAGATTCGAATGCAAAAACTGGTGCGCCTTTCTTTGTTGATGCTGCTTGGAGCGTGTTTCTTCGTGGCCGTGGTTCATTTACGCGCCGCCCAGCAGAACTCCACACCAGGAAACCAGGGCCAGTCGGCAAAACTTAAGCAGCTCCTCGCCGATGAGTGGGAATACGAGTTGCGGGAAAGCCCTGAACTGGCAACTTCAATTGGCGATTACCGCTACAACGACCGCTGGAGCGACTCATCGCTGGCGCATGTGCGGCAACAGAAGAAAGACATTCAGGAGTGGCTGGGGAAGTTCAAGGCTTTCGACGTTTCCGGCCTCTCCGAACAGGAGAAGCTCAGCCATCAGCTCATGGTCCGTAATCTCAACGAACGTATCGAGGGCATTGATCTGAAGACCTATGAAATGCCGGTTGACCAGTTCAATGGCGCACAGCTGCAGGCGGCACAGTTCGTGGCCGTTATACCGTTTGACTCTACTAAGCACTACGAAGATTACCTCGCACGCCTTCATAAGCTGCCGGAAGGGTTCGAGCAAATCACCGGAGTCTTGCAGCAGGGCGAGAAAGACAAGCTGATGCCGCCTCGCTATCTGCTCGAGAAGACGGTTGAGCAATGCAAGAATCTCGCAGCGCCAACCGGTGAAGCCAACGCGTTTGGACAGCCGGTTGCCAAGTTTCCTGACAGTGTTCCTGAGGCGGATCGCAAGCGTCTGCATGATGCGATTCTCGCGGCCGTAGACAGCGAAGTTCGTCCCGCCTACACCAAGCTGGCAAATTTTCTTGCGACCGAGTATGTGCCCAAAGGCCGCATCGATTTCGGGGTTTGGGCGCTGCCAGGTGGCGAGGCGCTGTATCGCTATGACATCCGGTCGCTGACCACCACCAGTATGGACCCCGAGAGCATCCACCAGCTGGGGTTGCGGGAAGTAGCGCGGATTGAAAGCGAGCAGCTGGCGATCGCAAAGAAGCTCGGCTTCAGCGATTTGAAGACATTTCGCGCTTCGCTCAAGAGCAATCCCAAAGTGTTTGCCGCTTCGCCGGAACAGATCGTCGACAAGTACCGCGGCTATATCGATCAGATGAAGCCCGAACTGCCCAAACTCTTTGGCTTGATGCCGAAGTCACAGGTCGAGATCCGACCCATGCAGGAGTTCCGGGCGAAGGAGGCGGCGGGCGCGGATTATCAACCTGGCACTCCAGATGGCTCGCGTCCTGGGGTAGTTTGGGTCAACACCAGCGATTACGCGCACCGCTCGCTGATGACCATGGAATCGACGGCGTACCACGAGGGCATTCCCGGCCATCACATGCAGCTTTCGATCGCGCAGACTTTGCCGGAGCTGCCGGCCTTCCGCCAGAACGCCTTTTATAGCGCATACATAGAGGGCTGGGCGTTGTACTCGGAGCGCCTGGGTAAGGACATCGGCTTTTATCAGGACCCATATTCAGACTACGGGCGTCTCTCCGATGAAATGTTGCGGGCCATCCGGCTGGTGCTCGATACCGGCGTGCACTACAAACATTGGACGCGTCAGCAGATGGTGGATTTCTTCCACGAGCATTCGTCGAACGATGAACCGGATATTCAGGCCGAAACCGACCGCTACATCGCATGGCCGGCGCAGGCGCTGGGATACAAACTAGGACAGCTTGAGATTTTGAAGCTGCGTGAGCGCGCGCAGAAGGAACTCGGCAGCAAGTACGATGTTCGCGCGTTTCATGACGAGATTCTGAACGGAGGGGCCCTGCCACTCGAAGTGCTGGACACGCGAGTGACGGCGTGGATCAATGCGCAAGAGGGCAAGGCGGGTGCTGTAGGGCAGTGAGGCCTCAGGTTGAGAGGCGGAACGGTGCCCTCAGGCGTTCATTAGGTGCGGAGGCGAATCGAGCAGTATTGTGACCGGTCCGTCGTTGACCAATTAGACTTTCATCATCGCCTGGAAGCGGCCGGTCTGACAGGTGAATCCGGCCTCGCGAATTTTTCCAACAAAATGCTCATAGAGCGCGTTCGCCAGTTGCGGTGGAGCAGCTTCGTCGAATGATGGACGCCTACCTTTACGGACATCGCCGTACAAGGTGAACTGCGAAACCGCGAGAACCGATCCGTGCGTCTCCGCTAAAGATAGATTCATCTTTCCGTTTTCATCGTCGAAGATGCGCAGGCCGAGAATTTTAGTTGCGAGGTAGTCGGCGTCAGCTTGGGTGTCAGCTTTGGCGACGCCCAGCAGAACCAGCAGCCCGGGACCGATCTTGCCGACGATCTCCTCGCCGACGCTCACCTGAGCGCGGGTTACGCGTTGGACGACAGCTCGCATCTTAAAACTTTACTTGTTAGGCATGAAGAGCACCAACGCGAGGCATACCAGCACCAGTGCTCCGACAAGAGCGCGAATCACGGCCATCGTGTGCTGTGGCCCGAGTTGGTTTCCGAGGAATTTGAGTGCTATGAATAGAGCGATGGGAATTAATATTCCCCCCAGCCAGGGCCATATCTTGCCGTCTGGTGGTCCTGAGTCGCCGGGAAACATGGTGGGCATTGGGTAACCAATGTGCGCGATCCCGATTCTCGCATGAGCGATGCGCAAACTCCAAGATGTTCGGTGCCGATATCCCCGTTTGACCGCAACTCCCACCAGCAGTTAGGATTTCCCTTTGCCCCAGCAGTCCCATCTAAATCTGAGCGAGGAAAACATGGCAGCCGTTGATGAAAAAGTGAAGCAAATCATCGTCGAACAACTGGGAGTGGACGAGGGCGAAGTGACCCCCAGCGCTTCGTTCGTGGACGACTTGGGCGCCGACTCGCTCGACACCGTCGAACTGGTCATGGCCTTCGAAGAAGCGTTTGAAATCGAGATCCCCGACGAGGACGCGGAGAAAATTCGCACCGTTCAGGACGCCATTGACTATATCGGCAAGCACGCGAAGGCGGGGAAGTAACGAGTGCGCCGAGTTGTCGTTACCGGCATCGGCCTGCTCTGCGCAGTCGGCAACAACACCGAGGAAGTCTGGAAGAACCTGCTGGCGGGCAAAAGCGGCGTGGGTCGGATCACGCAGTTTGATACCTCGAGACACGCCTGCCAGATCGCGGCTGAAGTCCGAAATTTCGATCCGCTCGATTTCATTGAAAAAAAAGAAGTAAAAAAGATGGGCCGCTTCATCCATCTGGCACTGGCTGCGGCGGAAGAGGCAGTGCAGATGTCTGGCCTCGAGATCACGCCTGAAAATGAAGAGATGGTGGGCGTGCACATCGGTTCCGGCATCGGCGGATTCGACATCATAGAGCGCGAGCACACCAATTTAATGGAAGGCGGCCCGCGCAAGATTTCTCCTTTCTTTATTCCAGCGGCCATCGTGAACCTTGCCGCTGGGCACGTCTCCATGCGTTTTGGCGCTAAGGGGCCAAACGAGGCCACAGCCACTGCGTGCACCACCAGCGCGCATTCCATCGGCGATTCATTCCGGATTATTCAGCACCGAGACGCCGACGTAATGATCGCCGGCGGCTCGGAAGCTGCAATCACGCCCATGGGCGTGGGAGGGTTCGCCGCCATGCGCGCGCTTTCCACCCGCAACGATGATCCGGAGAAGGCAAGCCGGCCCTGGGACCGCGATCGCGATGGATTCGTGATTGGCGAAGGTGCGGGGATTCTGGTCCTCGAGGAACTCGAACATGCCAGGGCGCGCGGGGCAAAGGTGCTCGCGGAAGTTGTCGGTTATGGCATGAGCGGAGACGCGTATCACATCACCCAGCCGGCGCCCGAGCACGAAGGCGGATTTCGCGTCATGAAGAACGCCGTGCGCGACGCCAAGATCAAGCCAACCGAAATCGGCTATGTAAATGCGCACGGGACTTCGACGCCAATCGGGGACACACTGGAAGCACACGCGATACGCAACTTTTTCGGCGATCACAAACTTGCCGTCAGCTCGACCAAATCGATGACCGGGCACCTGCTCGGAGGCGCCGGAGGCTTAGAAGCGGGGGTCACGGTGCTTGCTCTGCGTGACCAGGTCTTGCCGCCGACAATCAATTTGGAAAATCAGGATCCCGGGACCGGCGACATGGATTTCGTTCCCAACCACGCGCGCAAAGTTTCGTCGCTTCAGTACGCGATGTCGAACTCCTTTGGCTTCGGCGGCACCAATGGTGCGCTGCTGTTCAAACGCTGGACTGAGTAGCGACCCACCTCCGCGAAATACCTTATTACTTGATTCTCACCTTTCGGCGCAGCGCTTCCAGCCCTCTGTCTAAGGTTTCATCCTGCCCGGTAACGGACACCCGCTTCCCACAGGTGGACAATCTCTGCAACGAAACAGCATCACGGTCAGAGGTTAGCTCAATTCTTTCAATTGAATCGGGGCAGCGTGTTGTGGTTTGACAGTTGCTGATGTTGTTAGATTTGTTCTGCGTCGACTTGAGTGTTCACTGATCCGATCGAAAAGTCGCGTCAACTGTTCGAAAAGAAGGGGGCGAGCGATGCGTCAACATTTCTCTGTTTGTGTTTTTGCTCTTTTCGCCATAACTGCGGCCCAGACTCAAGCGTTGCCCACGTTGTCGGTTCCAGCCGATTCCCCGCGCTGGAGTCTCGAAGGACAGGCCAGGGTAGCAGAACATCAAGGGCGCAAGTGCATAGTGCTCGATGGCGGAGCGGCGAGCGTGAAAGATTTTGAAATGCGAGACGGCGTAATCGATATGGACGTCTCCACGCCCGCGAAGCGCGGTTTTTTCGGAATTCAGTTTCGCATCAACAAGGAAGGAACCAATGCCGAGTGGGTTTATCTTCGCCAGCATAAATCTGGGCTTCCTGACGCGATGCAGTACACGCCTGTCCTCAACACCGGGCTCAACTGGCAAATCTTCAATGGCCCGGGTTTTACTGGCGGGGTTGATATCCCGAAAGATGTCTGGTTTCATCTGCGGCTCGAAGTAACCGGCGCGCAAGCCAAGCTTTACGTCAAAGATATGGACACACCCGCGCTGGTGATGAACGACTTGAAGAGCGGCATTCAAAAGGGAGAGGTGGCTCTGGCTGACCTGATCGGCGAAACTTATTTCTCGAACTTTGAAGTGCGCCTGACGCCTGACGCGCCCTTGGAGCGGCACCTGCCGCCGATGCCGACAAACACTTTGACCAAGTGGAGCCTGTCGCCGGTGTACGATGCGCTCGCACGGAATCTGGAGCGTCCCCTTTCGGCCACTGAAAGCGCCGCGATTCAATGGCAGGACGTCGAGGCTGAGCCTCCGGGCTTTGTGGTCCTCTACCGCTATTACCAGGCGCCGCATCCGATGGTCACGTTCCAGGGCGATTTTTCAAAACGCCTGGAACCGCAACCCGGGATGAAGGTCATCTACGCGCGGACGAAGATTGACTCCGACCGCGATCAGGTGAAAAAACTTGAAATCGGCTACAGCGATGACGTCAGCGTCTTCCTGAATGGAAAGATTCTTTATCGTGGTCGAAGCGCGCAGGGATTTCGCGATCCAGGGTTTCTTGGCATCGTGAACCCAGAGAATGACGCGGTTTACCTCCCCCTGAAAAAGGGAAGCAACGAACTGACGCTGGGCCTCAGCGAACTCGGCGGCGGATGGGGATTCATTTGTCGGTTGGCGGACGTGCAGAACTGAGCCGGTTTCATCGGTCGCTTCATTGCGCTCAGTGGGGCAGCAAAGAGTATCTAGTCGAAAATTAAAGATAATCCAACCACGCGCAGCAGCTTAGGTCACTGCGGGCGCCACGTCATCTCCACGTGCACCGGCATTTCGTTTTTGACCGGCATAGTCAGGAGGGTGGGAGGATCGATTTTGAAATCGGACAAGGTCGCCGGAATTGTGGCTGAGATTCGGGTCTCGTTTGCTCCCTTCGCCAGTTGAATTGGAACCTGCTTGAATTGCGCTGTCTGGCCGGCAAACTGGATTTCGAGATCGGCGTGAATGGTTGTAGATGTCGAATCCGCTTCAGGCAATTTTGTACGCACCGTCACCATAGGAAATTGCGCGCCTTTCGTCACCTGGAGCATGTGGAGGTCACGGTTGCTATCGCCGGAATCAAAAGACTTGACCGGGACAGCGATTAGGAAATCGCACTGTCCATCGTGACAAGCGCCTTTGCCTCGTGCCGCGTGGCTAACGCCATCAACCTGATGCAGAGGGTGAGAGATGTGATACGTGAGGGTGGATTGCTCCAGGACCCATTGATGATCGGCCGCCGTAGCGATCTGCGGGAGCGCTAAGAGAGAGATTAGGATTACGATGTTCGTCATCATAGATTGGGTTTAGAACTTAAGCGAAACGGACAGAAGCGCGGCCCCAAACGCGCCCGCGGTGACAATTGCTACCGGCCCATGCGCTGCGGCGATCCCATGCACCTTTTCCCCACTATTTTTTTGCGAGTACGCCATTGCTCCTAGGATCGGTGTGAGAATCATACCCGGGCCGTGAATCCATGCCATCGCTTTGTGAAAACGGATCGGACCGCGAGTCTCGGTCCCCCGTACTCGAGGCGCACGGATAGCATAGTACGCAGTTATAAAGTACAAATCCCCGGTCACGGCGCCCAGAACCATATGCACGTTGCGATCGGTATTGCTGGTGTGCTTGCCGCCGGCGCCGACAGAGGTGACAAGCGTCGCGAGCAATGGAACGGTTGTTATCAAGCCCATGCGCTGATGAATTTTCAGCATGTGAGTTCGCTTATCGAGCAATGCCTGTTCTTTCGGATTCGCCTGGGTTTGCTCCGGAGGGAATCCCAAATCCTGAAGAGAAGGTTCAGTCTGAGCGCTGGAAGGTGCATTGGGTAGATTGTTATTTGGGGCCTGGGATTGCTGTGGCGCTGACAAAGCGGCGTTCAACGTTTGCGTGGCGCCCGCCGTGAGCGTGACCCTGGCCACTTTCGTCGGAAATCCGCCGGCTGAGATGGAAACTTCGTAATCCCCTGGCGTGAGGTCCGGCAGCTTATATAGTCCGGCTGAATCGGTTTGGGTTTCGGAGGACTGACCGGTGTCCAAATTCTTGACGGAGACGGTCGCGTTGGGCACAACTGCACCCGAAGGGCCGGTTACTGTGCCGGATAAAATCGCGCTGCCGTCTTCAGCTCTTAGAGACTGCGAGAATAACAAAGAAAATAAAATTCCAGCACCCAACGCAAGCTTCTTGTTCCCGGCTTTCATTAGAGGATTCTCCTCTCGACTGATGTGCAGGTTCAGCCGTATGCAAACAGGGATGCTGTTCACTACCGCCTGAGATGTATGTATCGGCCAAGCACGTGACGAGTTCTCAGGTTCAAGACCGGCAAACGGCCGTTAGTATTCAGCCTCGCTTCTGATAGAATCCGGCGACCGTCTCGAAGGGGGTTCGCGTGAGAACGTCCATCGTGGGGTGCGATTCTTTTTGGCCTGGTTCCTTTTGCCGCCACCTGTTTTTCTGTCTCTCTCTGGGACCGCATCTATCCCATGGTCCTGGGGATCCCGTTCAATTTGTTCTGGCTGATTCTGTGGCTCCTGCTCACCCCTCTCTGTATGTGGGGAGCGTATCGCTTTGAGGTGTCACCCTCAGTGACAGACACAGCTGAAGGCTCTGATAAAGAGAGCGGGGCCCAATGAGCCCTAGTATTGTCGCGCTGACCATCATCTCAGTGATCGTGGTGATTGGATCACTTCTGGGCTTTCTCGCCAGAGTTCATCACAAAATGGATCTGGAGCAGTGGACGGTGGGCGGCCGAGGGTTCGGTCTGGTGCTGGTCTGGCTGTTAATGGCCGGGGAGATCTATACAACCTTCACCTTTCTCGGCGCGAGCGGCTGGGCATATTCGAGGGGCGGACCGGTTCTCTACGTCCTCGGCTACGCTCCTCTGATGTACGTTGTCTCCTTCTTCATCATGCCTCCGGTCTGGGAAGTTGGACAAAAGCATCGTCTCCAAACCCAAGCCGACTTCTTCCAGGTGCGTTACGGGAGCACATATTTAGCCGCATTCGTGGCTTTGGTGGGAGTTGTTTGCCTGATTCCATATCTGCAGATTCAACTCACAGGGTTGGGGCTTATCGTGGAAGTTGCGAGCTTTGGCGGGATCCATCGCACGCCTGCCATGATCGTAGGCTTCGGCCTTGTGGCTGCCTTTGTCTTTGCCAGCGGCATTCGCGGGGTGGCTTGGGTCAGCATCATCAAGGACATCCTTCTGTTGGTCGCTGTGGTTTTTATCGGCATAGCGGTGCCGCGTATCTATTTTGGCGGTGTGGGCAACATGTTCGCAGCCCTCGCGCACGCGAAGCCCGATCATCTCGTAATGCCGGGAAACACCAAAAATCTCGGACACACCTGGTACATTTCAAGCGTTCTGATGACTTCACTGGGCTTCTACATGTGGCCGCAATATTTCGCAGCTTGCTTTACTGCTCGAAGCGGCAAGATCATAAGGCGAAATGCAGTCATCATGCCGCTTTACTCGATCACCATGTCACTTGTGCTCTTCGTTGGCTTCAGCGCGGTTTTAGTCTTGCCGGGGCTGAAGGATGGTGATCTAGCATTGTTGACGATTGTGCGTAAGAGCTTTCCGGCTTGGTTCCTGGGCATAATTGGCGGGGCGGGAGCGCTTACAGCGATGTTGCCAGCGGCAATTCAGCTTCTGACCGGGGCTACGTTGTACGCCAAGAACCTGTTCCGGCCGATTCTGGCGCCCGGCATGACCGATCAGCAGGTTGCGAAGCTGGCCAGAGTGATGGTGATTGTGCTCACTCTCGGCGCTCTGTTTTTCGCGATTTTTACGCGGGTGAGTCTGGTGGCCTTGCTCATGCTGGGATACGCCGGCGTGACCCAACTTTTTCCTGGAGTCGTACTCGGCCTGTTCTCCAAGCGAGTCACCAGTTCCGGTGTGTTCGCAGGGCTGGTCACCGGCATCGCAATCGCAGCGCTCCTCATGCTGACGGGGCGCGATCCTTACCACGGCCTGAACGCAGGGTTCATCGCATTATGTTTCAACTTTGCTGTTACGGCGCTGGTCAGTGTGGTCACGCCGTTGCGCATCAGCGGATTCGACGAGCCGGCCTTGGCGATGGCAGCCTCGGCTCGCTCGAGCTGATGCAGTTGGCGACCCCTGGGTATTTCGCGAGTCTGGACAGTTCGGCGAGATTATCGGAGCTTTGCGTATTCCGCCCTTGCATGCTTCAGGATGGGAAGGTCCGGATCGGCGTCTTTCCAGACCGCAAGGAGATCCTGATATGCTGCCTTGGCTTTCACGGTATCGCCGGAATTAGCGTAGGCGCGGCCTAATTGCAGGCGCGCCAAAGCACCCACCGGATCGCCAGCTATCAAGCCGCGATGGTCGAGAATTTTCTGGAATTCCGCGGCAGCATTCGTGCCATTGTTCATTGCTAGATAGGCCTGGCCGCGTACGTACGCCGAATAAAGGCCACCGAAGAAGAAATTGAAGTCAATTGCCGGTACGGACAGTTCATGAGGAAGCGCGGTCTGCAACAGTTCAATGGCTTTTTCCGGCTGCTTGCGATCCAGGGCAAAAATCGCACGAAGAGTTGGTAAATACTCGAACTGCACAGAACTATCTTCCGGGAATCGTTTTTCGAGGTCATTGGCGAGCGTTTGCGCCCGCGGGACTTCGCCTGATAGCGCCAGCGCGAATGCAGCGCTATACTCCACATCTCGGCCGGTGGAGAGATTTAGCGCGGCTTTCGACCGTTGCCGCCCTTCAGTTGTGCTCCCAAGAAGGGCGCCGTACACGCCTGCCGCCACCTCGTAGCTGGCGGCTCTCTCGCGCTGGCCAGTCTGCAGAGCGAGATCGATCGCCCGGCCGGACGTTGCCCTCGCCTGCTGCAACTGCCCCGAGCGAGCAAGAATCAGAGCTTGCGAATGCGTGATCCAGTCTTCCGCTCCGGGCTTGCCTTTCGCCAGCGCCGCCGCCTTCTCCATTTCTGCCTGGTCGCCTTTAAGGAAACCGACGTAATAGCGCAGAGCCATAAGCTCAGCCATTTGCAGGTTGCGATCTGAAGCCCGCTTTGCAAGTATCGTGGCTTCGTCAACCCGATCCAGCCAAAAATAGCTGAAGGCGGGATTGAGATACCCCGGTGCAAAATCCGGGTCGATTTCGAGCGCTTTCTTGCCCTCCTCGATGGATTGTTCGTATCTGCCGGTCCCTTGTGAAGAAAATCCCGTCAACAGGCCGTGAGCATCCAGGTCGCGAGGGTAGGCCTGGGCCCATAATTCCAAGGTTTGGTGCGCTTTTTCGAGGTTTCCCGTTACCTGGCGGTCATAAAGAGTGGTGATGAAAAATCTTTCGCGGTCGTTCGCATGGTCTCGAAGTTGGTATGCTCTGGTCGTGTTCTCGATCGCCAGCACCGACTCGCCGACACTGCTGTAGTCCAGGCCCAGAGTAGCGTACGCCATCGAAAAGTTCGGATCTAATTCGACGGCTCGCTTAATCGATGGTATCGCCGGAACGAAGCCTTCGGAGAATGCAACCTTCTGCCCTGCGCTATAGGCCTTCAGTGCATCAAGTGAAGGCGTTGTTGCCCGGGCGAGGGGAGTGTCGTGCTCTTGGATCGAGGTGAGTGATTCGCCTATCCGAGTCCGGAACTTAGTGGCAGCTTGACTCAACGCGTTCAGCACGTCTTCTTTTCTCGATGACTGCACCTGTTCCTCGTCGAGAACGCCTCCGGTACGACAACTTCTCGCCCGCAGCCCGAGCACGTACTGAGTTCCAAGGCTCGCAATCGAGCCATCCAGAATGGCAGCGCTTCCGATTCGCTCGCAGACTTCTAGAGCGATGTCTGGGGTGAGTCGTGTATCGGCAGACTTGCCCATTAAACCAAGGGTCTGTCGCACGCGTTCATCCGACATGAGGCTCAGGAACGGCGATTGTTCAAGTTGCACAACCATTCCCTGACGCAGCGTTCCATCAAATACCGGATCGCCAGTTGAGTTGGTGAAATCCGCCAGGACAATTGTGTCCTTGTTGGTGAGCTTCGGCGCGCCATGCGAGCGCAGGAAAATAGAAGTTAGCAACGTCAGCACGATGGCACTTGCAGCTGCAATCACGATCCAGCGATTACGCTTTACCTTCGATGGCCGTCTGGTTGTGGGTGTGATTTGTCCCGACTCAGTGCGCCTTTTTAATTGTTGCAACTCGTCTCGTATTTCAGAAGCCTGCTGGTAGCGCCGCTTGAGATCTTTTTCGAGGGCCTTCGCAACAATCCCGTCGAATTCAAGTGGCAACCCCGGGTTCAGGCTGCTTAGCGCAGGAGGCTCGGCGTTCAGAATTGCGTCAATCGTCAGCACCCTGTTTTTCCGCGCGAAAGGGCGTTGTCCTGTGGCTAGTTCGAAGATCACGACTCCCAGTGAAAACAAATCGCTGCGCACGTCAATGTCTTCTCCGCGGGCCTGCTCGGGAGACATATAAGGAGTTGTGCCGGGGATCGCGCCTTCAAGCGTGAGCGATTCCTCTTGCGACTCGTCTTCCGCAATCCCGCTCCGCAATACTTTGGCCAAGCCGAAATCGAGGATTTTCACCCGGCCGCGACCCACGACGAAAATGTTCGCGGGTTTAAGGCCCCGATGGATGATGCCTTTTCCATGGGCAGCTTCTAACGCATCCGATAGCTGAATGCCTATGTCCAGCACTTCGTCGGTTGTGATTGGGCCTGTTCGGATTCTCTCTTTGAGGCTCTGCCCTTCAAGTAGTTCCATCACGATCACCGGCTGGTGATCGTATTCTTCGACTTCGTATATGGTGCAAATGCTGGGGTGATTCAGCGCAGATGCAGCCCGGGCCTCGCGTTCAAAGCGCTGCAGCGCGGTTTCGTCACGTACCAGATCATCGGGCAGGAATTTCAGGGCCACTCGACGCCCTAAGCGAATGTCCTCCGCTTCGTAAACCACGCCCATCCCGCCGCTGCCTAGCTGCGAAAGGACGCGGTAGTGGGAGATGGTTTGTCCAGCGAATCCATGGAGCCCCGAGCTTCCCTGCATTCCCTTCTCGTCTGCCAGTTCAGCGGCTGCAAGTTCCACCGCCGGGATCTCCATGAATTTCTCTGCATCACTGCTGAACGCTAGCAGAGACTCGATTTCTCGACGCAGGCCCTCGTCGCCGCCACAATTTCGTTCGAGGAACTCGCTCCGCTGTTTTTCGCCAAGCGCCAGGGCGCTGTGGACGAGTTGCTCGACGCGGGATTGCCGTTCATGCGTCAACGCGGTCCCCTCGGCTGATCTCGCGCAACAGCTACAATTTCGCCATGCGCCAGTCGCGCATTACCGTTTCAGGAGAAACCTTGAGCACCTCGGCGGTTTCATCCACGCTCAACCCGCCATAGAACCGCAGCTCCACAACCTGGCCTTTTCTGGCATCGGCTTCGGAAAGAGCGTTCAAGGCGTCATCGAGCGCGACCAAATCGGAACTGCGCTTAGGAGATACGACCAATGCCTCCTCAAAAGTGATGTGAGGAGCGCCTTTTCCGCGTTTCAAGTAACCTTGCCGTCGCGCCCAGTCGGTCAAAATCCGGCGCATCAGCTGGGCGCAAACCGCGAAAAAGTGGGCCCGGTCCTGCCAGCTGACCTCCTTAAAAGCAACCAGCTTGAGATACACCTCATTCACCAAGGCAGTGGTTTGCAGGGTATGGTCGGGCTGCTGTCGCCGCATGTAACGTTTGGCTGCGAGGTGCAGTTCGCGGTAGACCAAGGGCGTCAGCTTGTCGAGGGCTTCTTGGTCCCCGGCACTCCAGGCCCTCAGCAATTCCGTGACCTCGTGAAGCGAAGATGACCCCATAAAGGCGCGAAGATGCCGTCCTGACTGGGGAAGAAGGGTAGCACGGGCCATAGGTTCTTTCCATATTCGCCCCAGGCAACCCAGCCGTCTTTTTAGTTTCCAAAATTTCTTTTCCGGGGATTACAGTTTTTCCAGGCATTTCTCGTTATTAGGAGGCAGAGGAACATGGCAAGCAAGGAATTGACATGGAAGGACGCGGAGAGGGTCGGGATCGCTCTCTGCAAGAAACATCCTGATTTGGATCCGTCAAACATGGCATTGGGCGAAGTTCATAGGTATGCGATAGAACTTCACGAATTCAAGGGTGATCTCGCGGAATTTGATCAAGCGAACTTGGAAGCAATTCGCCGTGCGTGGAACACGGAGTTACTCGACCGTACGCAATAACTGCTGGGCCCGTCGGTGGCTTCTCCGGAGTGGGCTACAGCAACAACACTAAGGAGAAGTTATGAAACCGACGAAACAGTCGCAGACAACAACCACGTCAGTCGCAAGCTGGGCAAAATTCAACAGAACAAAAGTCGGCAGAACAACGCTGATGCTGTTGCTCGGGATTATTCTATTCGCCGCGTCCGCAAGCGCCGCGCCTCTCGTGTATGTGGTCACCGTCACTCAGCAATTCGGCACCCTGGATCTCGCCAGCGGGCAATTTCACGCGATCGGCAACGGCACACCCGACGCCCTGTCCAACCTAGTATGGTGGAAAGGAAGCCTGCTTACCGTCACCATCACCGGCGCCAATATAGGCAGTCTCGCCAAAATCAACCCAGCGACCGGCGAAGAAACCCTAATTGGCCAAACCGGTTTGGGCTTCAACATATTCGATCTTGCCGCCGTCCGCGGAAAGCTCTACGTCACCGACCTCAGCAACAATATCTATTCGGTTGATCCGGACACAGGTGTGGCAACGCCTATCACTGCCACGGGCATGCCCCCCGATCCGACCATTCCCTTCACCTTCAACAACGATGGCACTTTCAATCTTTGCGATGAAGGTCTATACAATGTCGGCGGAAAGCTATATGCAACCTTCGATTCTTTCGCGCTCGATCCTACGCAGGCGCCACCAACCATAGCCCACCTACACGTCGCCTCAGCGTTGTATCAGATTGATCCCGCGACCGGAGCGGCAACGTTCATCGCCCAAACCGATATGAACCTCACCGCTCTGGTTGCGGTACAGGGAGAGTTCTATGCCTTCAAAGGCGTCCTCGATGGTTTCGATTCCACGTTCGATTTCCCTATCGCACACGCCGAGGTGATGACCCTAAATCTTGCCACAGGCCAGACCAGGAAGCTGACGGACCTAGATCCCAGCCTTGGAATTATCCTCGGAGCTGCGCCGGTCAGGCACTGATTTCGATCATTCCTAACTATCATTGGGCCGCCCCACTTCTCCGCAGTCTTGGGAGAAGTGGGACGCTCCGAGGCTAACTTCTCTTGGCTACCTTCGCTGCTCCAGACTGTGCTCAAGTTGCCGCTGATACACGGAACTGTCAAAATGACCGCGGCAGCGGCTCGCTCCAGCAATGTCGGACTTGAGCGACGTCCCGCCGCCCAATACCGGAGCAGAAATGAAGGCGTATCTTCTCTTGGGATTTTGGCTGTTTGCTGCTCCCATCATCGCGGATGCGCAGCCTGCGCACGATCGCACTTTTTGGCAGGATATTGCGAAGAACCATTATTCCGTTCCCACTAACCAATCGGCGGATGTTCTGGCGAATGAACTAAGTTCCTTGCTGGCTTCTCCCGATCCTGAACTCCGCGACGATCTTGCGTACTCAATCCTGGCCCGCTGGATTTACCGCGGCCTGCTCTCGCAACCAACGCTCATCTCTCTTACCGATACATGGCGGGCCAATCTGAAAGACGGCCTGGGGGAGACGGGCACGAATTCCGTTCTCAAGCGCTCGTTTTCGGCGCTGTGTCTTGCCTCAATGGCGCGGCGCGAATCCAAGGCGCCGTTCATGGGAGCAGAACGGTATCATCAGCTGGTCGCGGACGGGACCAGCTATCTCCAGGCCGAACGTGATCTGCGCGGATTTGACGCGAAGCTTCACTGGATCCACGCGACTGCACACACTGCCGACTTGCTGGCAGCGCTGGCCGACAACGCGCAGCTTACTCAGCAGGAGTCGGCTGCCATCCTCGCTGCGATCTCTGATCGCCTGTCGTCGGCTTCCGACGTATTCACCCAGGGTGAACAAGACAGGCTTGCCGCCGCAACGGTTGCTGTTGTACGCCGCCCGGAATTTGAATCAGCAAAGTTTGAGCACTGGCTTGCTGGCCTACAAAGCGAAGATCGAGATGTCTCGACGAATACCACCCCGGGATCCCTCGCACATTACCAGAATCACGATTACTTACTCCAGGCGCTGTTCACGCGTCTTGCGCTCGAGCCTGATTCGACTCGCATGAACGAATTCAAGCAAGAGGTACTTGCGGTGGTGAAGACGCGGTTGGATTGAACGGGAACGCTCGTTGTCCTATTCCCCTTTCGGTTCTGGCGGCTGTGGAAGATCAGGAATGGCCGCGACCAGCTTGGGATCGAGCGGCTTCAGATTCAATTGCTCGGTCAGGAATGCGATTCGGTCGCGACGAGCTTCCGTATTCAGTGCGTGCGGCGCGTCATATTCTTTGAAGCGTTTGGGCTCGCTCACCAGCGCCGCATAGGCACGTGCGTGCTCAGGATTAAGAAATGTTTCCTGGCTGGCATACTGCAGGAACACTGTCGCCGGCGCCGCGTGCGAAACAAATTTTCCCGGATCCAGCCACGCCCACTTCGCCGCAAACGCGTCGAACTTCTCGGGACCAACCTTCTGCCGGTAATTTTGCATTTCTTTTGTTTTATTATCGAGCTCATCCGACAGGCCGCCCGCCATCAGCACAAACGCCGTGAAGCGTTTATCAATTCCGCTAAGAAAGCCGCCGACGCTGGCATCGTAGCTGTGGCCAACGTACGCCAGTCGTTTGGGATCGACATCTTTGTGGGCGAGCAGCAAATCGGCTCCGCGCCGCATGTCCACGATCTGCTGAATGATATCCATCTCATCCTGATCGCTCAACGGCGTCTTATCTTCCACGTGCCCCGGGCGTGCAATGGGCCCGTCGGTCAGCAATGACACCACTCCGGCGTGCGCCAGCGCGACTGCCTCGGCCAGAAATTCTTTTCGATTGCAGAATTCTGAATTACTCCAATACCAGTGTCCCCAAATCACTGCCGCGAATGGCCCCCTGCCGCTCGGAATCACGAGATACGCGGGCACGCGTCCGCCTTTCGGGCTGGCATATGAGATGTCATGCACCGCCACGTCTCCGCGCTGCTCAACCCCGGCCTCTTTGATACTCAGAGGCGCATTGCGGTCGTAGTCGAAGCTATGCGCTACGTTTGAATTCTGCGCGAGGGTGGTCGAGGCGACCATGAGGCTGAGAGCAAGAGATCGGATGAGCATGGAGTGTTCCCTCTCGCATATTTTACGGCTATGCTGGCGAGGGCGGGGCTGAAGCCCGTCATTCAAAGATCAACCCTGACGCGGCCATAAATGGCCGCTCTTCCACGGTGGTACGAGCGCCTCGGATTATTACCTGAACCTTCGCCAAAGTCGGGCGAAAGGTGGGCAACCTGCGCAAGGATAGAGGGTTCGATTCTCACCCGCGCCTTCACGCATCACATCTAGTGGATTTGTAAATTTTCATTCTCCCCTCTGTATGCTCTTCCCATCACCAACCTCTCTGTGTAGAATCTCTCGCATTCGCGTGAAGGGGCTGAGGAGACTCGGTTCCGACAGCCTTAACTTCGTCAGAACGGACTGGTTCTCCAATTCGGCACATTCAAGGAGAAACTCAGATGTTCGAGAACGAAGTTTCGCGACGCAAAGCCATGCAGCTGGGATTGGGCGCAGCTGCCGCTACCAGCCTGCTTTCCACCACTGGCAAAGTCCTTGCCCAGTCCGCTCCAACCCCAGCCACTCTCGGTCTTCCCGGAAACCCCATCGCATTGCAGAATTCGGTGAACGGTGCCTACGCATTTCTCACACAAATGATGGACGCTTATGCGCAAGGCACAACCACCCGTCTGAGCCAGAGTTACTCCGACCAGATCGCCGGGGGCACATTTTTTAGCACCGCTTTCATTTACGACAATGCCCTGCTGACCTGCGCCTGGCTGGCTCGTGGCGACATCGCGCGCGCCATGATTGTTGGCGATGCGCTGCTCGAAGCGCAGAATACCGATCCCGCAGCCGACGGCCGTTTTCGCCAGGCGTATATGGCAGGATCGCCCGATGGCAATGGCGCCTTCGTGACTCCCGGCCTGTTCTTCTTTCAGGGGAGCGCGGTCGGAGACGTGGCTTGGGCCGGAATCGCGCTCGCGCAACTGTATGCCCGCACCAGAATGCAGAAGTATCTAAATGGCGCGCTCCGTGCCGCCACCTACATCGAGACCACTGCCCGCGACAATACCAATGTCCCTCCCGGTGGCTATTTTTTCGGTAACGGCCAGAGCAACAAATCTACGGAACACAACATTGACGTTTATGCGCTCTTCACCATGCTGGCGCATCTTTCCGGAGACAGCTCATGGCTCAACGGCGCAGCCCACGCCAAAGCCTTCGTGCAGGCAATGTTTGACGCGCCCTCCGGTCACTTCTGGACTGGCACCTCGGACCCAACCCACATCTTCTTCGACAACAGCCCCGAAGACGTTCAGACCTGGTCTTACCTGGCTTTTCAGGATCCTAACTTTGCCGTGTCCCTCGATTGGGTGAAAACCAATTTGGCCACAACCGATACAACTTTCGCGTTCCACAACGGCTGGGGAGTCTTTGGCAGCTTGCGTCTCCGGGTCTCGGGCATGACCTTCGCCAGCCTGAGCAAGCTCGGAGTTGCGCTTGGCGACAACAGCGTTGACGCCGACGCCGTCTGGCTCGAAGGCACCAGCCATCTGGTCGCCGCACTCCTGCTGCGCCGTCTGCCCGAGAAAAATGACATTCCAAGTTTTCACGGCGACGTGGCGCTGGCCGCTGCATTGCTTGAAAACGTGCAGGTCGCACAAAACAGCCTGGGTGCAGGACAAACCGTGAACGGCCAGTCGCTCAAAGTAGGCCAGGGCATCACTGCCTCCACCAGCATTCTGAATACCGGTTTCGGCTTCAATTTCTTCCCCTTCTGTCACATCGGAGCCACGTCGTGGTATGTGATGGCGGCGCAAGGAGCAAATCCGTTGCAGTTGCTGAATCCGCTGGCATAAGGTTCACCAGTAGGATTTGAGCGTTAGGCTGATTAGATAACCGACGGGTGGCCCTCGATAAGAGCAAGGCGTTGTCAAGGCAAAGTTGTCCCGGTGGTTGGACGCACCAGTGATTTTTGCCTCGAACGTGTCGAGCCTGTGGTATTGACGCTTGGGACAGGCTCGGCGTCCCAGTCGATTGCGGCATATCAGTGTTTATCAGTGTTGAGGATAATCCCGATATTACTGAGGAGAATTCTTCAGCGATGCGTCGCATCATCGAATGGGCGGGCTGCCCGTTCCCACACGATCTGTGCTGACCCCGCCGTCCACAGCACCTTCCTCGTTGACAAATCAGGCACTTCCTCGTTAATCTTAGTTGGGTAGTTCTGCGGTTGCCCGCCCGGTAGCCCTGCGCCTTCGGCGCATGAAGTAGTGGATATCAGCGGTCTTCTTTCAGTTTTCATATTTTTTTGGGAGAGCAGCATGTCAACGTATTTCCCCAAAGCGGGGGAAATTGCGCGCAAGTGGTATGTCGTGGACGCCTCGGGCCTGGCCCTGGGCCGGCTGGCATCGCAAGTGGCGCGCATTTTGATGGGCAAAGAGAATCCGAAGTACACGCCGTTTCTCGACACTGGCGATCACGTGGTGGTGATCAATGCTGAGAAGGTCAAGATGACCGGCATGAAGGCCGATCAAAAGGTCTATCACCGATACACGGGATATCCCGGCGGATTGCGCTCGGAAGAGTTCAAGAAGCGTGCGGTGCGCAAGCCCGAGTGGATTATTGAAGACGCGATCAAGCGCATGCTGCCGAAGACAAAACTCGGCACCCATATGTTCAGCAAGCTGAAAGTTTATAAGGGTGACAAGCACCCGCACCAGGCGCAAAAGCCGGAAGAAAAGGCGCTGGCGTAAAGCAGCTATCAGCTGTCAGCCTTTAGCTGTCAGCTAAACCCTGCAGGTTCAGATTTGATTTTGGAGAAAGGTAAAAGCCGTAACCCAGCACAGAACAAGCTGAGAGCTGACGGCTGAGAGCTGATGGCTGATTTAGTCCAATATTACGGCACGGGACGGCGCAAGAGAGCCGTTGCCCGTGTGTTTTTGCGTCCGGGCAGCGGAGACTTCAAAGTTAACGGCCGCCCATTCGAAGAATACTTCGTCACAGAATCGCAGCGCTCCAGTGCCAAGCAGGCCCTGGTTTCAAGCGAGTCGGCAGCCAGCTTCAACGTCATCGCCAATGTTTCTGGCGGCGGCGTGAACGGCCAGGCTGATGCCGTGAAGCTAGGTACTGCGCGCGCTCTGATGCTGTTCAACTCTGAATTGCGTAAGAAGCTGAAGGCCGAGGGACTGGTCAGCCGCGATGCTCGCGGTAAGGAACGCAAGAAGTACGGTCAGAAGGGCGCACGCAAGCGCTTCCAGTTCAGCAAGAGATAGTCAGTTTGGTTTTACTGATGGCTGAAAGCTGATGGCTGACAGCTATCCAATTCTTCCCGTGCTCCGGTGCGGGGACGGGAAAGCAATCCTGAGTTCGCACTTTGAACGACGGATGCAGATCACAAAGGAGGTTTTTTGGCTAATATCACCATGAAGGAGCTGCTCGAAGCGGGTGTTCACTTCGGGCATCAGACCAAGCGCTGGAACCCTAAGATGAAGGAGTTCATCTTCGGTGAGCGCAACGGCATTTACATCATCGATTTGCAAAAGACGCTGAAGCTGTTCAAAGAGGCGTCGAAGTTTGTGTCCGAACTCAGCGCGGCCGGGAAAACCGTCCTTTTCGTCGGCACCAAGCGGCAGGCCCAGGACGCAATTTCCGAAGAGGCGACTCGCGCCGGAAGTTTCTATATCAACCAACGCTGGCTGGGCGGACTGCTCACCAATTGGGTGACCGTACAGAAGTCCGTGAAGCGGCTCAAAGAACTCGATGAAATGGCCACCGATGGCCGTTACGAGCTGCTGCCAAAGAAAGAAGTCATCAAGCTGGAACGGGAGCGCAAGCACCTGCAGGCGAACCTGGCAGGAATCAAGAATTTGGCTAAGCTGCCCGACGCGGTTTTCGTCATCGACTCCAACAAAGAGCAAATCGCCGTGCGCGAGGCCCGCAAACTGGGCATTCCGGTGGTTGCAGTAGTCGATACCAATTGCGATCCCACCGAAGTCGACTATGTCATTCCCGGCAATGACGACGCATTGCGTGCGATTAGGTTATTCGCCTCGAAGATTGCCGATTCCGTCGTCGAAGGCTCGCAACTGCTAAACGACAAGCAGACCGCCGAGTTGGCCGCGAGCGTTGGCGAGGCCCAGCAGGCCGCAGCTGCCGAAGAACCGGTCGAAGTCTCAATCGAAGCGGTTTCTGAAGCCCCTGAGTTCCCCGGCGAAGCAGCTTCAGAAGATATCAGCATGGAAGAAGTTCTTGGGCCGGGAACCCGTAAGAAAGCCGCTTCCGCCGAGAGTCCAGCCGAAGAAGTTGAGCATCAAACGTATTAGAGCGGTCGTTGGTCGTCCGCTCTCAGTAGTCGGCTCAAGGTCGTCAGTTCTCGGTCATCGACCAATCGCGAAGGCGACTTCAGCTTCTAAGGCGCGCTTCTAAGTTTCAGCAAGCACGGCAAGGCCACGAGTTCACTAGCTCTCGGTGCTAGCCGTAAAACGAAAGCTGGTTTCGGGCAAGGACGGGAAGGGCACGAGTTCACTCGTGCCGATACATGTCAGAAAAACGGCGGGGCTTTAGCCCCAGAGGGATCCGGCCCGCGCGAGATGCAAACGGCGCGGGTAAAATTTTATATATTCATCGGTTTTGCGAACGACGCACGACCGTTTTTAGCCTGCCCTGAGCGCGCACAGCGCGTCGAAGGGACGCACGACGAGATTCTTATGAGCACAACTACCGTGAATATTTCCGCAGCACAAGTGAAAGAGCTCCGCGAAAAGACCGGAGCGCCTATGATGGACTGCAAGCAGGCCCTCACCGAAGCCAAAGGCGACTTTGAGCAGGCGGTTGTTGTCCTGCGCAAAAAAGGAGTGTCCGTTGCCGCCAAGAAGGCCACTCGCGTAACCAGCGAAGGCTCTGTAGCGCAGTACATCCACGCAGGAGGCAAGATCGGTGTGCTGGTCGAAGTCAATTGCGAGAGCGATTTCGTCGCCCGTACCGATGACTTTAAAGAGCTGGTGCACGATATCGCGATGCACATCGCGGCCAGCGACCCGAAGTACGTGCGCAAGGAAGATGTGACGCCAGCCGACTTCGCCCGCGAAAAAGAAATTTATCTTTCGCAGGCCATGGCCAGCGGCAAACCCGCGCATATCGCAGAGAAAATGGTTACCGGCAAGATGGAAAAGTTCTACGAAGAGGTCTGCCTGTACGAGCAGCCCTTCATCAAAGACCAGACCATCTCAATTTCGCAGCTGATCACGACCAAGATCGGCAAGCTCGGCGAGAACATTTCCGTCAAGCGCTTCGCCCGGTTCAAAGTCGGCGACGCCGGCGAAACCATCGCCATTTCAAAGCCGGAACAAAAGCCTGAGTGATTTGAAGGGCACCGAAAGGTGCCCTTTTTTAGTTTGGCTGCAGGGAAGGCAAGATGGCAGCGAGGATCATCGTCGCAATTGCCAGCGTACCGGTGCTCACGGCCATCTTCGCTCTGAGCATTGCTTGGTACGCCCGCTCCTTAACGAGCGAGAATTCAAGAGCTCGTTGTTACGCTCGAATCGCTGAAAGCTTAATTTGGCTGCCGCTGCTTGCGATCTACGCAGTTACTGAAAACGGGCAAATGCGGAAGCTGGCGATCGCATGCCTTTGTTTCGTTCTTGCGCTATGGCTGTTCCGCGGCGCGAGATTCTTGCTACACAAACGAAAACAGGCGTAGGACGGACGCTCTCGTCCGCAGGAGCGAGCAGTGCTGGCCAAAGAAACCGCGGAGCCTCCGCTCCGCCGGGCAAGTGAGGGTACACGCCCCTACGTGAATCGTGATTCGGTCGAGAGCAGAAAAACGGTAATATGGAGAAGCATGTCCGAACCCATCTTCAAACGTGTCCTGCTGAAACTCTCCGGCGAGGCCCTTGCCGCCAATCAAGGCTTCGGTATAGATACCGACCGTATCCACGAGATCGCTGCCGAACTCGCCGACGTGCATTCGCTCGACGTCCAGATCGCCATTGTCGTCGGCGGCGGGAATTTCTTTCGTGGAGTCGCCGAGCAGGCCAAGGATATGGACCGCGTTTCCGCCGATCACATGGGCATGCTGGCGACAGTTATCAACGCACTGGCGCTGCAGGACGCCCTCGAAAAGCAAGGCGTTTACACCCGCGTTCAATCTGCGATTGAAATGAACCAGGTGGCCGAGCCGTTTATCCGGCGCCGGGCCATCCGGCATCTTGAGAAAGACCGCATCGTGATCTTCGCCGGTGGCACCGGCAACCCTTATTTCTCAACCGACACCGCCGCTTCTCTCCGCGCCATGGAAATCAAAGCCGACGCGATCCTCAAAGCCACCAAAGTCGACGGCATTTACGACGCTGATCCCATGATCGTGAAGGATGCGCATAAATTTACCGAGATCACCTACATGGAAGTTCTCAAGCGCGGTTTAAAGGTGATGGATTCAACCGCCATCTCGCTCTGCAAAGACAATAATCTTCCCATCATCATCTTCAACCTTAACCAGCGCGGAAACATCAGGAAAGTGTTGACCGGGGAGAAGATTGGATCTCTGGTGAGCGCATAACGAAAATTTACCTCGAGCAACGTAGCAGAGAAGTTCGCCGTCAGTAATTCCTCAGATCGCCTCTCCCCGGGATATAATCCACAGCCACAGATGTCTCTCGCCGCTGGAACCAAGCTCGGCCCATATGAAATTCAGGCTTCCCTCGGCGCGGGCGGCATGGGCGAGGTGTATCGCGCGCGCGACACACGCCTGGGCCGTGACGTGGCCTTGAAGATTTTGCCCGAATCTTTCGCCCGCGACAGTGACCGCCTGCACCGCTTCGAGCAGGAAGCCCGGGCGGTTGCGACACTCAGCCATCCAAACATTCTCGCGGTGTTCGATGTCGGGCAGCAGAACGGTTCGCCCTATCTTGTTTCGGAGCTTCTCGAAGGCGAAACTCTGCGGACGGTACTGGACAACGGCGCTCTTTCTCAGCGCAAAGCGATTGACTACGGAGTGCAGGTCGCCCAAGGCCTGGCGGCTGCTCACGAGAAAGGGATTGTTCATCGCGATCTCAAGCCCGAAAACATCTTCGTCACCAAAGACGGTCGCATCAAGATTCTGGATTTCGGCCTGGCAAAGCAGGCGCAGAAGGCAAGCAGTGCCGCATCCGAGGGCGTGACCCTGACCAGTTCGCACACGGCCGTGGGTCTGGTGATGGGGACAGCCGGATATATGGCTCCGGAGCAGGTACGGGGCGACGCTGCGGACGCGCGTACCGATATCTTTGCATTCGGCGCGGTGCTGTACGAAATGCTTTCCGGAAAGCGGGCATTTCGGCGGGAAACCACGGCCGAGACCATGACCGCAGTACTGAAAGAAGATCCGCCGGAGTTGACCGATCCCGCGCACGTGGTTGCGCCGGCGCTTGATCGAATTGTGCGACGGTGCCTCGAGAAAAATCCGGAGCAACGTTTTCAGTCGGCGAAAGATCTGTCGTTTGCGCTGAGCGCGCTTTCGGGGTCGGATACGAGTGCGGCGAGGATCGCCGCAATACCCCGAAGAATCCCGATTTATTTGTGGATCTCGATTTTGACGGCGGCGGCACTGGCGACCGCAGTGACTTGGTTTACGGCGCATCGGTCGGAACCGGCAAAGCGGATGGAGTTCTCGGTCGCGGTTGGCGGCGAGGTCAGTCATATGGCATTGTCGGCGGATGGATCGACGCTGGCCTTCGTTTCCCCGGACGAAAATTCTGGACTCCCGACGATTTACTTGCAGCATGTGGGCTCGCCGACCGCGACGATCTTGCCAGGGAGCGAAGGTGCATCGTACCCATTCTGGTCGCCGGACGGCGTGAATCTGGCATTCTTCGCCAAAGGCAAGCTGATGAAAATTGCAGTGGCGGGTGGCGCACCGGTGGCCCTGGCCAACGTTCAAGCGGCCCGGGGTGGAAGCTGGGGCAGCCGGGACGTGATCATCTTCGCGCCGGACGCCGGAAGCCCGATTTGGCGAGTCAACGCAGACGGCAGCGGAGTCGCACCGGTCACCGACCATATTTTCACAGCGGAGGACCAAACCCACCGCTGGCCGGCTTTTCTCCCTGACGGGAATCATTTCATGTTCTGGACGGGGAATTTCGGGAACATGAAGGACGATCGCCTCAGCGGCATTTATGCCAGTTCTTTGGACGGCAAGGAGAGGAAGTTAGTGGTCTTTTGCCATTCGAGTTTTGCCCTGGACTCCAGCCATTTGTTTTACGCAGACGATGAACGCCATCTGGTGAGCGCGCCCTTCAACGCTGACAAGGAAGCCATTTCCGGCAACGGCACTCAGATTGCGAATGCGGTGGGATTTCAGCCCTCCACCTTTTGGGTGGCTCTAACCGCGTCTCGGAATGGAACGGTAATTTACAACACCAGTACTGGTGCAGCCCTCTCCGTGCTTACCTGGATGGACCGTGCGGGGAAGCAACTCAGGCAAGTAGGAGAGCAGGCGGTGCAATACAATCCCACGCTGTCACCGGATGGCACCCGGGTCGCGGTGGACATTACCGACCAAAAGGCCAATAACGTTGACGTGTGGCTCGAACACGTACAAGAGGCGGGAAGCGCGCGCTTTACCTTTGATCCCGCAGAAGAAGTGGTCGGAGTTTGGTCGCGTGACGGCAGTCGACTGGCGTACCGGACGGCCGGCGGTGGCACCTCGTTCGCAATCTTGATGCTGAAAGCAGCCAGCGGCCTGGAGCACGAAAAAGCAATCTATAAGGCTCCGGCCGCAGATGACGCGATTCCGAATTCCTGGACCCCGGACAATCGGCGAATTCTCTGGACCCACCAATCCGTGCCGGGGAACCACTTGGAATTGGTTTCCGCCGATGGGGGAGCTTCTACTCCACTGTTGGCCGGCGCAACCGGAAATCAGAATAATGGTCAAATCTCGCCCGATGGAAAATGGGTCGCATACGCTTCCGACGAATCGGGGAACTGGGAGATTTACGTAACAACTTTCCCCGGCGCAGTGGGGAAGTGGCAAGTCTCGCGTGGCGGTGGCACCGAGCCGCGCTGGCGCGGAGACGGCAAGGAGATCTTCTATCTCGCGCCCGGCGGTATGATGACCACCGTTCCGGTGAGCACGCTCGGCACTTTTTCCACGGGCACACCGACACCGCTGTTTCAGTTTCACGGACGGGCTGCGATTTCTTCCACCGATGTTTTCAGCTATGACGTCAGCAAAGATGGCAAGCGCTTTCTCGTGAATCGCTACGTGAAGCCCGAAAAGATTACGCCGCTTACAATTGTGTTGAATGCAGGGGCGAATTAGCCCGGCTTCTGAACTACCCCCGCCTCACTCTTACGTCCACTTGAGTTCCGTCGGGAAGACTTCCTTCGCTCAGTTCCACTTTCCCGCCGCGCACCACACCCCTGAATTCCTGCTGCAGTGGCGCCGTCTTTGGCGCCTGAAACGCAGCTTTGCCTGAGCCTTTGTCCATAGCCTGATTTGCCAGATCATCGGCTTCACGGTTGTGCCCGCGCAACACGTGCTCAATTTCGAACCACTCAAGCTGACGGACGAGTTGCGAGGCGCGGGCGTGCAAGTCACGAAGCGTTGGCTCTTTTACTTTGTAAATCCCTTTGATCTGCCTGACCAAAAGCTCTGAGTCGCTCACTACTTTCAATGCCTTTGGCCCATGTTCGACGGCGTACTCCAGCGCTCCAATCAGCGCCTGATATTCGGCGACATTATTCGTCTGGCGTCCGAGGTATTCGCTTAATCCTGCAACTTTCTTTCCGCTTGAGTCATGGATCACTACCCCATACCCGGCGGGACCAGGATTGCCGCGCGCCCCGCCATCAGTGTGGGCAATCAAGTAGTGTGCTGGGGGAGGCTTCATTCGAATCATCGCCCCGCCGCTAAGCGAGTCGCCAATCTCGGCGGAAGACTTGCTGCGAAAATCCGTTCCTGCGCCGATCGCAAATTATATGGAACCCGGTAAAAAGTCAGGTTACGGCTTTCCGAATCGAACATCGCGAAGCCCGCGCGCCAGTCACCGTCGCGTGGTTGGCCAATTGATCCCGGATTGATCATGTATGTTGCCCCAGCCTGAAGTTGAAATTGCCAGCTCTCCTGATTGCCAACCGTCGAGTACTCAGGATTCACACTCTGAGTAGCTCCGCCGCCCAACCAGAACAGCCCCTGAATATGAGTGTGCCCGAAAAACGTGACGCTTGCCTCAGCGGCTACCAGGCTTTCCAACGCATCCTCTAGCGTGACCACATACCGGTCTTCATCTTCGGGGGATCCGTGCACGAATTGCAGGTCGGAGACGCCCTCCAGCACCACCGGCCCCTTCGGCAAGCTCCGTAGCCATTCGAGATGTTCGGCATCCAGATGCTCCCGGTTCCAAATCGCCGCCAACCCTGCTATCGGATTAAAGGTTTCCACATTTTCCAGCCCGGCCACTACCTTATCGTGGTTCCCGCGCACGAATGTTCCGCCGAGTTCACGCACCCGCGCCGTGACTTCGTTCGGACTCGCGCCATAACCGACGATATCGCCGAGATTGACCACCGCATCGCGGGCAGGCGCTACAGCAAGGCATGCTTCCAAGGCTTCGAGATTACTGTGAATGTCGCTCAGCAGGAGTATGCGCAATCTTCACCGGAATTGGGATTATAAAGCGGCGTAGACAATGTGTGGTCGATCAACGGTTCGTAATGGGGCACCGAGACCGATGTCCGGGAGCAACTTCCACCAGTGGCGGAAGCGCGCTCGCACACTCAGCGACCCGTAACTCGCATCGCGGCTCAAATACACAACCCCGTGGCAGTGCATGCAGCGCCGGAACAGCCCCCTCGATAGTATGGAGCGGGCGCCCGCGTTCTGTCGACAGGCTAGGCATGGCTTTCAGTAGCCCACGCGTGTAGGGATGGTTCGCGGCCCGAAAAATATCCTCTCGCGGCGCAAGTTCGACCAGGTTACCCGCGTACATCACAGCCACACGGTCTGCAATGTTCGAGATCACCGCAAGATCATGCGAAATGAACAGCATGGTGAGGCCGAATTTCTGCCGCAACTCAGATAGCAAATCGAGAATCTGCGCCTGAATAGTCACGTCCAGTGCAGTCGTAGGCTCATCTGCGATTAGCAGTTCGGGCCGGTTCACGATTGCCATGGCGATCATGACTCGCTGACGCATTCCCCCTGAAAGCTGATGAGGGTAGTCGCGAGCGCGGCGCTCCGGATCTGCAATGGCAACTTCGCGTAGTCCTTCTACTGCACGGTTCCACGCGTCGCGATTCGACACATCGCTGTGAGCGCGGACCGCCTCTGCGATCTGCTCGCCGACACGCATCACTGGGTTGAGCGCGGTCATCGGCTCTTGAAAGATCATCGAAATTCTTGACCCGCGCAGACTGCGCATTTTCTCAGGCGTAAGTGCCAACAGATCCTGTGCCGTACTCGCGTCGCTTTGAAACCGCACTTCGCCGCTGACCTGGGCCTGGGACGGAAGCAGTCGCATGATCGCAAGCGAAGTGACTGATTTTCCCGAGCCGGACTCTCCCACCAGGCCGAGCACCTCACCGCGAGCAATGGTGAAGCTCACGTCACGGACGGCCCTCACTGGTTCTGGCGCAGCAGGGAACTGTACGTTCAAGTTTCGGATTTCGAGCACCACACCATCATGTTAGCAGCGGCATCACCCAGGCTGTGGCTGGTTAATATTTCGGACGCTTAACGTACGGCTCCGTATCATGGCAAGCGCTTCCGGTTTGACCAGAGCTCCCGGATTTCTGTAGTTTGAACGATGGTGAGCTCATTGGTCACAGTCCCATCTGGAAGAGGGTCCGCATTGCTTCAAACCTTTCGCGTTGCTGCTCCCGTCGCAATTCTTGCTGCCATACTCCTTGCACCCGCTTGCGGCTCAGGATCTGGCAACCGGCTTTTCTCTAATCCTCCTCCAACATTTCCGGCGGCAACCGTGCCCTTAGTCAAGCTGAGCACCGACGATTTCACCAACGCCACTAGCCAGCACGCGACAGAAGTTGAACCTGGCAGCTTCGCATTCGGGCCAACTATTATTTCCTCATTTCAGGTGGGCCGCATCGCGGGCGGAGGCTCGTCTGACATTGGTTTCGCTATCTCCAACGATTCCGGCTCTACCTGGCAAAATGGATTGCTTCCCGGCCTCACAACATTTCAGGGCGGCGGAACCAACTCTGCGGCTACTGACACTTCTGTCATTCACGATGCCAAACACGGGGTTTGGATTATTTCTTCGCTCACCCTCGGGGGAACAGTCGCCGCTCCATCAACTCAAGTCGTGGTCAGCCGCTCAACCGATGGCGGCGCCAGCTGGGGCAATCCTATCGTTCTGAGCCAAAGCAGGAGCCTCGACAAGAACTGGATTACCTGCGACAACACCTCCACCAGCCCGCATTACGGCAACTGCTACATGGAGTGGGATGACAACGCCAATTCAAACCGAATTCTCATGAGCGCATCGAGCGATGGTGGACTGACCTGGTCACCGCCGCTGGCTCCATCAGGCGCTCCCGGCGGACTCGGCGGCCAGCCGCTGGTGCAACCAAGCGGGACTGTTATCGTCCCCTTTCTCGCCAATGCTCCGTTCATTGAATCGTTTTCGTCGACCGATGGCGGAACCACCTGGGGTGGACTCGTGGAGGTTTCTGGTGTCAACGCTCACACGGTTGCCGGCGGCCTCAGAACCTTGTCTCTGCCTTCCGCACAGATCGACGCCGGGGGTACTGTCTATGTCGTGTGGGAAGACTGCAGCTTTCGCAGCTCTTGCACAACCAATGACCTGGTGATGAGCACTTCAGCCGACGGCTCAACCTGGACCTCTCCGGCAAGAATTCCTATTGATCCAACCAGCAGCACTGTCGATCATTTCATTCCCGGGCTGGGAGTCGATCCTGCCACTCTCGGCGGCACGGCGCACCTCGGCCTCACGTACTACTACTATCCGCAAGCGAATTGCACGGCGGCGACGTGCGCGTTATTTGTAGGATTTATTTCGTCCTCGGATGGAGGCACTACTTGGAGCGCCCCCACACCGGTAGCCGGACCCATGTCACTCACTTGGCTGCCCTCGACCGATTCCGGCCTGATGGTTGCCGATTATATTGCGACGTCGTTCTCCGCTGGGAAGGCTTACGGATTCTTCGCAGTGGCAAAGGCCAAATCCGGCGCTGCATTCGACGAAGCCATCTACACCACCCAGAGTGGATTCAATGTGGCGGCGGCACAGGGGAACAATAGTTCGGCGGGAGAAAGAGCAGTGGTGAGTTCAAGTCCCTCTTCAAAGCAGGTTGTGAGAAAGATTCGTTAGGCAGGAACCAGGCTTTGCAGTTGTACGGGGCGGAAGGTCTTCAAGAAAGCATCCGCGAGCGAAAGACATATTGCTCTCTCTGGAACCGGAGCTGAAATGCGTTGCGGATACTCGTCATAGGTACGGCCTTCCAGCATCCGACCGTTCAGTGACTTTCGCGTGCCTCCCCATTGTTTGAAGAAGAAGGCAACTCCTGCCGCGTTGCACTGCTCGCGAATGGAGACCACCCACTCTTTCCTAATTGGACGGGCGCCAGGTCCGCTTTCGCCACCGACAATCACCCAACTGATTCCGGTGAGGTCTATTTTTCCCAGGTCTTCGAGCAGTGGTTCGACTGAAAGAAAACGGACGGCGGCAGGGGTGTTGCGAAGATGTTCAATTCGCGGGAGACCGTACTTGCGATCTTCAACGCTCACGCCCCACCAGACATGTTTCCGACCAGCAGCGAATCGCAATCGGCCCTGTAAAAGCTCTTTTAATCTCTCGGATCTTTTGGTCAAGACCTGATACGTGTGCCAGTTTGCTTTCGTCATTACGTTAGCGACCGCCTCGGCATATTCATCGGGGACGCCGGGCTGAAACAAGTCGCTCATAGAATTGACGAACACCAGCTTTGGCGAGCGCCAAGTAAAAGGCTCGGTGAGCTTTTCCGGAACCAGGCGCAGGTCAAACCCCTGCTCGTAGGGATGCCCCTTCACGCCTCGGAAACGTTCAGCAAACGTTTCGGCATAGCAGTGCTTGCAGCCTGGACTGATCTTGGTGCAGCCGCGCACGGGATTCCATGTGGCGTCAGTCCATTCGATTTGGGAGTTTAAGGACACTTCTAAATGGTGCCGCGTCCGAACTTGTTAAAAATATACGTCACAATGTCCTCAGCCGTGTTCTTTTGCGATGCGAAAAACAAGTAGTAAACGACCGAATTGTTACTGTTTTTCATCGGCAAAGGTTCCGGGACTCGCTTGAATCCTGCAACATCTCTCAACCTGTTGCGAAATGCATCAGCTAACCTACCGTTGGAAACTTTTTCTTCCATATCCCCGAAAAGGCCCGGCGACTTTTGGTAGGCGATGTTCCGCCATGAATCGTCACCCCAAAATGCGTTCATACGGTCAATATGAATCGGCAAGACCGTGGCAGGATCACGGTGGAGGACATTGATGTTGATGTCGTAAATAGGAAAATTTATGAAAATATCGAACGATGCCATCTTTCCAGCTGCGTTGACGACTCTCCAATCGAGGCTCAAGCCGTATGGATCAAGCAGACACAGCCCACGTTTGTAACCATCGCCGGAAAAATCATCGCGGCGCACGCGAGGGAAAACTTCTTTGGTAAGTACTTCGTTGCAGTTGCCCTTGTGACAAAAAACATCCGGCCGATGACCGACCACCGCCTGCAGACCATCGATTCTGTCGCCGTCTAAGTCAATCAGGTGATACTCCCGGAACGGCGGTTGCACCAGCAGGGCGTTAAGTGGGCTGCCTAGCACCATATCGCCGGTCGTTTCCGATAAGTGAAAGCCGGCTCCCGCGAAGGCATCTACGTACACGTGGTAGAAAGGCGGGGTCTTCTGGTTTGAAAGTATTTTTGAATACTCCGCGGCGTAACGCTTGACGATGTCGAGTTTCACTTCTGTCCAAGGCCCGATCTCGTCGATGCGCGTAGGCATGTTTATTCGCTTTTTATTCGATCAAATAATCTCATATTCTAGAGTCGGAATTCAATGTCTACCGTGGTCACAACGGTATATTCCCATGTTTCTTCGGTGGGTTCTTATCTCGCTTGGTTCCCAGCATCTCAAGCGCATCGATTAGCTTTTTGCGAGTCTCGCTTGGCCGGATGACCGCATCGACAAAACCGCGCTCGGCGGCAACGTAGGGGTTCGCAAATCTTTCCCGGAATTCCTCGATTTTTTCTTTGCGGATCTGCTCGCGGCTGGCAGTTCGCTCGGGCTCGGACGTGTACAGATTTGCCGCCCGTTCTAACTCGCGTTTGTAAACGATGTCCACCGCGCCTTCCGGTCCCATGACTGCGATCTCCGCCGTGGGCCATGCATAGTTAACGTCGGTGCGAATGTGCTTGGAAGCCATCACGCAATATGCGCCGCCGTAAGCCTTGCGCGTGATCACCGTCAGCTTGGGCACCGTGGCTTCGGCGAACGCAAACAGCAACTTTGCCCCGTGACGGATGATGCCGCCGTACTCCTGCACCGTGCCCGGCAGGAACCCGGGCACATCTTCGAACGTAATCAGCGGAATATTGAAGCAGTCGCAAAATCTCACGAACCGCGCGCCTTTTACTGACGCATTAATGTCCAGAGTCCCGGCCAGAACTGCCGGTTGGTTCGCCACGATTCCCACCGAGCGCCCGTTCATGCGCGCGAACCCGATGACAATGTTCCTCGCATAATGCTCCTGCACTTCAAAAAAGTATCCATCGTCAACCACGGCACGAATCACCTCTTTGATGTCATATGGCAGGTTCGACTGCGCAGGCACGATCGTATCCAGTGCAGCGTCCGCACGGTCAATCGGATCGGTGCACGCTTTGCGTGGAGCATCATCCACGTTATTCGACGGAATGAAGCTGAGCAGTTCGCGTAAGAGAGACAGGCACTCGGCATCATCATGCGCAAGAAAATGCGCCACACCGGAGGTTTCGTTGTGCGTGGTTGCTCCGCCGAGCTTTTCCTTACTGACCTCCTCGTGCATCACCGTCTTGATCACCTCCGGCCCGGTGATGAACATGTAAGAAGTCTTATCAACCATTACGACAAAATCAGTAATCGCCGGCGAATACACTGCTCCCCCCGCACACGGTCCCATGATTGCCGAAAGCTGTGGCACCACTCCGCTATACAGCGTGTTGCGGAGAAAGATATCGGCGTATCCCGCCAGCGAAACCACGCCCTCCTGAATGCGTGCGCCCCCGGAGTCATTCAGTCCGATCACCGGAGCGCCCACCCGCGCAGCCATTTCCATAATTTTTACAATCTTGCCTGCATTTGCTTCTGAAAGCGTGCCCCCGAAGACCGTGAAGTCCTGCGCGAAAACGAAAACCAGCCGCCCTTCAATTCGCCCATATCCAGTGATGAATCCATCGCCGTAGTATTTACGCTCCGCTAGGCCGAAGTCGTTGGCGTGATGCGTAACCAAGCGGTCCGTCTCTTCAAAGGTGCCGTCGTCCAAAAGGAATTCAATCCGCTCCCGCGCCGACATTTTTCCTTCCTTGTGCTGGCGCTCGCGGCGCTCCGCTCCGCCACCTTCGTCCGCCAGTCTGTCACGGCGCTTAAGTTCTTGCAGCTTCTGTTCAATGTCCATGGCAGGGGATTATAGAAGACGGCGCTCGCAATAGGTCATCAGCACACGTCTCACTGCAGAAACTGAGAATATCGCTGCCACGCAAGGAACATCCGTCCAGCTAGTTCTGTCACACCTGCCAAGCCCGAAGGCCGACGGGCAATGATGTACTCCGGTCACTTGTAACCACAATACCGAGTACGTACCCTGAGAGTTCTCACACATCCAACAGGAGAATCTATGCTGTCCAAAAAATCGTTGTACCTGGTTACCGTGGCATTTCTGTTGTGCTTCGCAACCACGGCTGCCGTTGCCGATCGCGACCACGACCGCGACCACGGTCAGGGTCACGGTAAAGGTCACGAGAAGCATGGCCGCGACGCTGATGGCCGCGGACACTATAAAGACCACGATCGCGAGTTGCACGATTGGTATGCGGGACATCGCGATCATTTGCCGCCGGGATTGGCAAAGCGTGACCGCTTGCCTCCTGGATTAGAGCGTCAGATTGTGGTTCGGGGAACTTTGCCGCCGGGACTGCGCGCCAAAATGCATCCCTGCCCGGTTGAAGTTGAAACCTATCTGCCGCCCGCTCCGGTTGGTTACATGCACACTGTCATTGGCGGGAACATAGTTCTGGTAAACCGCCGGACGTTCGTGGTAATGGATGTATTCCACTTCGAACTGTAAGAGAAGCTGATTGTGGGCGGGTGCGATTCCCGCCCCACAATTAGTCCATCCCAGAGCCTAGCGGCTCATAGCGGTATTTCTTCCCATCCCAGAAAATGGCTGCGGTAGCCTCGTCGGCGGTTGCTTCCTCCACGTAAATCGCGGTCGTGACCTTTTTCTTGTTGATTCGCATTCTCTTCACCGCGATCGTCTTCACCGCAAGATTAATGATGACGAACTTTGACTGCGCAGATGTTGATCGCCAGGCATCGGCGCCTGAGCCGTGGATCACCAATATACAAATTCCATGCATTCGCGGATCGATCTGCCCCATGGCGGTTGTAACCTTTGTATCGCCGTACCCAAAGAACGAATCCATGGGATCAATGACTCTGTAACCTTTATCATCCTGATCGATGAGTGGATTCTTACAGCGCGCCACAAACACCAGGTCCTCGACGCCGTCGCCATTCATGTCAGCGGTAAGCGGCGGCCATTGCGTTTCCAGATTGCACGATTCGCCGAATTGCTGGTGAACAAAATCGTTGTCTATTTTCGCGGAACCTACTGGTGCGGATTGCGCCAGGGCCGCGGCAGATAAGAAGAGCAGAACAAACAGGCGAGACCACATGAAGTTACTCTAGTCCCCGGTGGCCTGCTTCGCTAGAACCTTCTCAGGTAACCGAAGTCACCGGTACTTCGTGATCGCCATTGCGTAACCGCACCATTTATCGGCAGAGGAGTGCTGGAAATGCTGCCAGCCGTGAACTTCCAGCTTAGAGCGGGTATGGTCCGCTCGTACTAACGTCAGGTTCTTTCGTCGAACGATCTCGCCAATGCAAGTAATTGGGACACCCGCGATTCGAGCAGGTACTTGAGTGCTGCGCTTTGCCGTGAATAGGAGTTCATAGGCGTCACCGCCATGCAGCGCAATTTGCAGATCAACTTTGCGTCCAGCGACGCTCGCTAGTGGAATGGCGTCCGCCGAGACGTCGGCCCCCACGCTGCTTTCCTCGCAGATGTGGCTGAGGTCAGTCGAGAGTCCGTCGCTGATGTCAATCATTGCAGTGGCGATGTTCTTGTCGCGAAGAACTTTTCCCACCGCAATTCTCGGCTGAGGAAACAAGTGTCCCCGCCAGTCACTTGGCTTAATCGACTTTCGCGCGCCGGAATAAAGCAGATCGAGCACGGCCGCCGAACCGCCCAGTTCTCCAGTGACATAGATTCCGTCTCCCGGGCGTGCTCCGGAACGCAGAATGGCCTTGCCTTTCGGTACCGAGCCTACGACGACGATGTCAGCCAGTACTCCCTGGGGCGATTCCGAAGTGTCTCCGCCGGCGAGCGGCACATTGAACTCACTCGCAAGCTTCAGCAATCCTTGCAAAAACTCATCGACCCATCTTTGCGACAAGTCTTCAGGAACAGCCAACGACAGAAATGCCGCGATCGGCTCTCCTCCCATGGCAGCAATATCGCTCAGGCCGCGGGTTAAGCAGCGGTGGCCAACCGATTTTGCCGGATGCCACTCCCGTCGGAAGTGCACTCCTTCGATGCTGAAGTCGGTCGTGACCAGCATCTCGTGTCCGCTGGGAATGCGCAGGACGGCGCAATCGTCGCCGATTCCCGTTGTGATCGCGACGGCGCGTGACTTGCCGCGGCGCGGTCCACGAGAAAAACGGCGTATACGCGATATCAGCTTTAATTCGGGTAAAGGCAAGGCGAGGAAATGATATGCGGGCGAGACGCCGACGCCAAGTGTTGCGGCCTGCTATTTCGTATCAATCTTCAGCACCAGATTCACCACCTTGCGGTCGTCAAACTGGCTCACGCGCTTGGTATCGCTGCTTTTGCCGTTGAACTGAGCATACACTTCGTAGTCGACGTTGGCAGCGAGAGCAGGGAAGCGATAAGTACCGTCGATGCCGATGATGTAGGTCTTCACTGCCCGTGTGCGAGTGTCAGTCACGTATACGACAGCATTAAGAACAATGTTGTCCTGACGATCGAGGACTTTTCCAGTGAGCAGACGTCCTGGCGTCGTGTTCTTGTCCTTCGCGATTGCGAGCGTCGCCAGCAACGTGAATGCGACCAGAACAACCGATATCAGTTTGGTTTTTCGCATATGCTTGTTCCCCCGCCCAGCTAGGAACAATATCCTCGGAACAATATCAACGACCCTCTAGATCGAACCCCAGTGCCGCTTGTGAGTTGCTGCTATTTTAGATGCAATCCGGTGTCGGCGCGCTCATTATTCTCAACGTGCACAGTAACTTGCGGGCCGGGCTGTAACCTGCTGCCGTGCGGTAGTTTATAGCCTTTCGTATCCGCCCAGATTACGTAATCATGGGGCCCTTTCGGTAAACGCTGCTCGAATTCTCCGCGACGGTTAGAATAGAGCTCCCAGCGCGCTTTCTTGTCCTCAGCGCGGCGGATCTTCACTTTCATCCCCGGCACTGGGCGGTCGTCCGGCCCCCAGACTGTCCCAAAAATGAAGGCATAATCCGACGGCCTCAGCCGTTCGCGGCTTTGCGACAATACGCTGGATGTCAGGAACAACAGCAGGCAGGCTAAAACTCGGCTCAACTGAGCCGATGAAGAAAACCCTCTACGAGTAGTCTCCGTCTTCGGTTTCTTCTTCTTCATCGTCCTCGTATTTTTCTTCCTCGACTGGCTTCAATTCGACGGGATTGATGGTGGTGACCTCGAAATCTGTTCCGCATTCCGGGCAAGAAATCACCTCGCCCTCATCCACCTCATCTTCCTCCACGTCCAAACTGGTCTCGCATTCAGGACAGTAAAGCATAATCGGCTCCCTTTCTGCCGCCTCGGTTTTTATGATTGCACCCTGTTATATTTAGTGTCTTCTACGGCGCAGGTCAAGTGGCGGTCCCTGCTGCCGGGGCTTCGGATGGCGGCAACCAATTTAAGGCTGCTCGGGTTGGCGAGGAAAATCGTGGTGCTATCGAGTTTGCGGTGTTTCCACCCGAAGGCGCTGGGCGTCTCCGCCAGGAGAGTTTGCGTAGCGGCGTCGTTTGTATTCCTCAGCACATTGCTCTCTGCGCAAAATTCTCCAGCATACGTGGATCCGCAGATCAAAGCGGCGCTCAACGAGATTTCTCCGGCACAAGTTCAATCCGATATCGAAAAACTGGTCAGCTTTCAGACTCGATCGACGCTTTCCGCACAGGATGCAGCTTCCATCTCGAAAGGGCGCGGCATCGGAGCGGCCCGCGAATGGATCAAAAGCCAGTTCGAGCGCTACTCGCAAGAGTGCGCCGAGTGTCTCCAGGTCAAAACCGATACCTTCACCCAGCAAACTGGAGAGCGTATTCCCACGCCGACGGTTCTCACCAATGTCTACGCAGTGTTGAAGGGAAACAATCCCGAAGATGCCAAGCGCATTGTGCTGGTGACCGGGCACTACGATTCGCGCAACAGCAATAACGATGACGGTACTGGCATTGCACCCGGCGCGAATGACGACGCGAGCGGTACCGCCGTGAGTCTCGAGTGCGCGCGCGTTTTGAGCAAATTGAAGTTTCCCGGAACGATCATTTTTCTCACCGTCGCCGGTGAAGAGCAGGGACTTTACGGCAGCAAGCACTTCGCTGAAATGGCCAAGAAAGAAGGCTGGCACATCGAGGCCGTGCTGAACAATGACATCGTCGGCGGAGACCAGAGCCCGGGCCAAGATACGAAAACTGTCCGAGTATTTTCGGAGAGCATTTCCGACAAGGCCAGTGAGCGCGACATACGCATGATTCGCGCCCTTGGCGGCGAGAACGATTCGCCCTCTCGCGAGCTGGCGAGATATATCACTCAAAGTGCGCGACTTTATGAATCCGGTGTTACGCCGCTACTGGAATTCCGCCTCGACAGATATCTTCGTGGCGGAGACCATGCTTCATTTAATGAAGAGGGATTCGCCGCGGTCCGCTTCACCGAATTTCGGGAGAACTTCAATCGTCAGCACCAGAACGTGCGGGCGGAAAACGGAATCGAATACGGCGATCTGCCCAAATTTGTGAATTTCGATTATGTGGCAAATGTAGCGCGAGTGAATGCGGCGACGTTGGCATCGCTGGCTGCGGCTCCGGACCCGCCGCAAAATGTGAAACTGGAAACAAAAGAGTTGGTCAACGACTCCACACTGCACTGGGATGCGCCTGCCGATGGCCGCGCCATTGGATACGAGGTTCTATGGCGTCCAACCAGCGCTCCCGATTGGGGCAGCACTCAGCACGTGTCCGGAAACGTCACCCGAACGACGGTGCCGGTGTCAAAAGATAACGTTATTTTCGCTGTTCAGTCCGTCGACGAGGCAGGACATAAGAGTCTGCCGGTCGTGCCAGCACCAGAACGGTAGCAGCTCAAACTGATACGATAGTTGTTGTAGAGCAGCGGGAAACATTCCCGCTCATTTATGGCCAGAAATATCAGTTCCCAGATGGGTCTCCCGCCGTTCCGTGGCGCCGTCCGCCAAATCATTCTGGCCAGCACTGCAATCTATATTTTTATTCTGCTCTCGATATCGTTCGCGCCGGCTGTTGGCCAGGCGGTCCTTGAGATTGGCATTCTCGATCCGGCCCATGTGCGGTCAGGGGCTCTTTGGCAGTTGGTCACTTACGCGTTCATGTATGTGGACCCTCTGCAATTTGTGCTGTCGTTGTTGGGAGTCTATTTCCTGGGATGGTCTGTCGAGGAGCGGATTGGGTATGGTCCATTCTACGGATTGTTCTTTGGATCAATCATTCTTTCAGCTCTCGCCGGATTTGTGCTCTCGTTCGTTCCGCACCTGGCACTTGGATCTGCCATGGGATCGGGCGCCGCGGCCAACGCAATCCTAATGGTGTTTTACATGTTTAATCGTGGCGCGCCGATCATGCTGCTTCCGATTCCGATTCAGATTCCAGTCAAGTGGATCGTGCTGTTTACGGCCGCCATCGAAACCGCATACTTGCTGCTCAGCCACTTCGCTCTGTTTTACTTCGTGCTGCTGCTGGGACTGGGGGCAGGGTACATCTGGTATACCCTTTTCCTTACTCGCCGGACTTCAGTTGGAATTTCCGAACGCTTTTTTAGCCTTCGCAACTCCTATCACCGCTGGAGGCGCCGTCGCGCCGCCCGCAAGTTCGAGGTTTACATGCGCGACCATGACCGCACCGTGACCTTCGACGAGCACGGCAATTACATTCCGCCACAGGATTCAGGCAAGAAAAATGGCGGATCGAAGTCTGGCTGGGTGAACTAGCGCTCGCGACTCAACTGGTTCATCTCTCTGCAAAAACTCATTGGTCGACAACCGGATTACGTAAAGTGCCGACTCCCTGGACGGTTACCTCGACCACGTCTCCCGCGATCAATGGGCCAACGCCACTCGGAGTGCCGGTCGCAATCAGATCGCCGGGCAGCAGCGTCATAACTTGCGCGATATGCCGAATAACAATGTCGAGCGCAAATATGAAGTTGCGTGTGTTGCCCTGCTGCCGAACGCTTCCGTTGACACGAGTCTCGACCGACACACCCGCCCACGGATCAGGCTCGTTGCTCACCACCGGACCAACCGGACAGAAAGTATCGAAGCCCTTCGCCCGGGTCCACTGTCCATCCTTTTCCTGCAGGTCGCGCGCGGTGACGTCATTCACGCATGTGTAGCCGAGAATGTAGTCGCGCACATCTTCATCGGCTCGCAGGTTCCGGCAGTGCTTGCCGATCACGACGCCCAACTCTCCTTCATGATCCACGCGCTGTGAAATCCTGGGCCGAATGATGTTTTGTGCGGGATCGATCAATGCAGAAGGCGGCTTCAGAAACATCAGCGGCTCTTTAGGGACCTCGTGGCCCAATTCGGCCGCGTGCTCGCGATAATTACGTCCGATACAAACAATTTTTGTGGGCTGGACTGCCGTGAGCAGTACGGCGTTCGCCAACGGAATGTGCGCGATCTTCTTGGGCTTGAGTCCATCCACTCCCACGACGCTCGGATCACCAATGAGCGCGGTGATAGTATCCGCTCCGGCCACAGATTCCACTAGACCGAACTGCGCCTCGCCGGATTGTCGAAAACGACAATATTTCATAACGCCGTGCCTCACGCATCCTGAATGAGATCAACCAGCTTACCAAATGTGCGCCGATGTTTGGCTGAAGATCAGCAGCAGCATACAACCACTCATCGCCGAAGGCATCCTAGGCTCGGGAGCTTTGTCTGGACCCCAAATCTGGCCCCGCTCGGAAACCGCACTTCGTGCATGCCGATCCCAAATATGCTCCGGGCCCGTTGCTGGTAGAGGAAAAGCCTGTCCCAGCTCCGAAGCGCTGGCGATCTCTCCTGGGGGTTGTTCTTCCCGGTCTCATTACCGGCGCTGCTAATGACGATCCGTGCGCCGTAGGAACTTACGCCCAAGCCGGCGCGGCTTTCGGTTTCTCGTTCTTGTAGACGGCCCCGTTCACGTTCCCCATGATCGCCGCGACCGTCTACCTGTGCTCCAAGCTGAGCTTGGTGACAGGGAAAGGTATCGCGGGAATCGTCCGCGACTACTACCCTCGTTGGCTTCTGTACTCGCTCGTAATTGGCGTGTTGGTCGCGAACATTATTGAAGCGGGGGCTGATATCGGCGCCATTGCCGCCTCACTGCGCCTGTTTCTTCCCGTGCCGGTCACCGGGATCACGATTGCAATCGCGCTCATCATTCTGGTGCTGCAAACCTGGGCTTCGTATCAGTTCCTGCAAAAAATCCTTGGCGGACTCGCGCTGGCATTGTTTGCCTACGTGGGAGCCGCCTTTCTAGCCAAGCCCCATCTCAGCCAATTTGTCTGGCCAACCATTCTGCCCAAAATACATTTCACCCGCGATTATCTTGCCATGCTCGTAGCGCTGATCGGGACGAGACTGTCGCCGTATTTATATTTCTGGGAATCAAGCCAGAAAGTCGAACAGCAAACCATCATTGGTCGAAGTGCCGAGCAATCAAGCAAAGAGTTGCGTTCAGCCGCATGGGACGTGAACGCAGGAATGTTCTTCTCGAACTTCATCATGTACTTCGTAATTCTGTCCACGGCGGCAACGCTTTTCCAGTCAGGTCACAGTAGCATTCAGACAGCTGGAGAAGCCGCGCAGGCGTTAAGGCCATTGGCTGGGCGCGCCGCAAGTTTGCTGTTCGCGCTGGGAATTATTGGAGCTGGTGCGCTCGCCGTGCCCGTGCTTACAACCGGGCCGGCGCATGCGCTTGCGGAAATGTTCGGCTGGAGTCACGGACTGAGGAAAGCCCCCACTGGCGCTCCGGAGTTTTATGCAGTGATTGTCTTGTCGACGGCGGTCGCGATTGGGATCGGACTCTCAGGCTTCAATCCCATTTCAGCTTTGTTCTGGGCTTCGGTGGTCATGGGGTTGCTAGCGCCGCCGTTGATGTGGATCATCATGCTCGCTGTCAGCAAGCGCGAGATCATGGAGGAGCACACCAACGAGCGTTGGCTGAAATTACTGGGATGGGTAACCACGGCCGCGGTTACGCTTGCCGCTTCCGCCCTGATCTGGACCTGGATTTTCTAGCCGGCTTATTGGACTGGAACCGTTTCACTCGCCTCTTCCGAATGTCCGCTCTCGTTCCCGCGCACGTCCGCAGCAGAAATTGAATACGCATAACCTCGCCCGGGTTCAACAGCGGTGTCGCGGAACGTAGGTGATTTGACTAGATCAGAGTTCAACTTTGTTTGCTCTCCATTTTGTTCGCGGCGAAAAACGTTATAGCCGGCCAGGTCTGCTTCGCTGTTCGGCGTCCAGATTAGATCAACAAACGGCTGCTGCCCTGGCCCCGAGAAGACCGCCTGCAATCCCACAGGGGTTGCCGGAGGGAACACGTCATGCGCGACGATTTCAATGGGTGGTGTATCGTCCCCTTCCACCTGCTCCTCATTTCCACTCGCTGCGGAGACGATTGTGACCACGGTTGCGCGGTAGTCATAAGTCTTTTCCCATTCGAAGCTGCGATCCACCAAACTGGGAATTGTCTGGTCCTCCACCGCTACTTCGCCAGCGATTGCCTCGGCATTACTACCGTGCTCACGGCGATAAACGCGATACAAAAGCCGGAGGCCGGGCGTTTGCAGGACGGGAACCGCTTTCCACGTTAGCTCCACTCCCTCCGCCGTGAGTTGCGCATGGAAATCGGTCGGAGCGGCCTGTGTGGGCGCCGCAGAAATTCGAACTTGATTCGACAACCCTGCGCTGCGGCCGTATGGGTTAAGAATGCGGACCGCATAAACCAAATCTGAAGTGGGCGGCGCCTGCAGATTGGATGGAAGTTCGTCGGTGTAGTTAACGGTACTCGCGGGCGTCTTGTTCCTCGGGGGTTGCTGAAAAGCAATTCGCGTGACGGGCGTGTCGCAGGTCTTAGCCTTTGCACCTATCTCGCGGCAGACCTCTGCTGTTCCTCCATGGCGTAAGTTCTGATGGTCGGTGGTGTGTACGGGAACCGACCATGTGAGATAAACCTTATTTCCTTTTCGTGATGCCCGCAGATCCGTGACCGGCCGCGCCAGTTCGAGCGATGGCGGCATCGGCACACCTGGGCTGGCGCATCCGTCCAGGAGTGCGAGCGCAACCATGCCCAGCCAGAGTTCTAATCGCAAAAGACGCATTCAGTGTAGGAAGAGAGTACCAGACGGTGAATCAATTTCTGAGTAGACGATGTGTAGGGGCTTATCGCGAAACCACACGCACAGCGTTTAGCCGGGTGCTCCCTTTGCGATTGCAAGATCTCCCAGAATCTTCCCCGCTGCTTCTGTCCCCGAGCGCACACAGTCGGGCACCCCAATACCGCTATAAGCGTTCCCAGCCAGCGCAAAACCGGGCATCTCACCGACGAGATCCCGGATTCGAGCCGTCCGGGCGCTGTGGCCAACGTTGTACTGGGCCATTGCGCTTGGCCATTTGTAAACTCGCGTGAACAGCGGTTGTGCACGAATCCCCAGCATCTCTTCGAGTTCGCGGTAAACCAGCGAGCGAATCTCATCTTCCGAACATTGCAGAATGGCGGCGTCCCGCGTGCCTCCGAGAAAGCAGCGGATCAGGGCAACGTTCTCTGGTGCGCGTAGCGGGAATTTATTGTGAACAAATGTAGTCGCCAGAATTCGCCTGCCCTCGCTCCTCGGCACCAGAAATCCAAAGCCAGGGGGCAGCTTCGCGCGGACCGTCTGATCGTAGCCCAAAATAACCGTGACCGAAGAGCTGTACCCGATCGCACCTAGTTCCACCGCCAGCTCGGAGGCACCCAGCAACTTCGCGGACGAATATGCCGGCGTTGCCATGATGACCGCATCAAATTCTTGCGTACGGTCTTCAGCAACCACGAGCCATTTCCCGTATTCCTGCTTTACCGATTCAACTGCGACCTTGAGTTCGCGCGCTGCCGGCGGAATTCGCTCCACAAGTGCATCAACCAGTTGCTGCATGCCCTTCTTGAGCGATGTAAAAAGTGGCGCTGGGCTGCTGGCCTGATGACGCTTGCGAACTTTCAGCATGGCTTTCGCCAAACTACCGTGCGAAGCCTCCATCTCCACGAACCGTGGCAGCACGGATTGCACGCTCAGTTCATCCGCGCTCCCCCCGTACACGCCGGATAGGAGCGGGTCGGCAACACGCTCTACTATCTCCCGCCCGTAATGGCGCTGGACAAAATCCGCAACCGTTACATCAGAGTCGTTTCGCCTTGGCCGGTAGAACCACTCACGAAGAATTCGCAGCTTCGCCGGCCAGGAAAAAAGTGGTGAACGAAACACCGGCACTATGCGCGTCGGGATCATGAACATCAGTCCGTCTGGAATCGCAACCAGACGACCCTTGATTAAGAGGTAAGTTTTTCTATCAGCGTCATTGGAGCTGACCAACTCATCCCCTAACCCCAGCTCGCGGCAGAGGTCCGCGGCCCAAGGCTTCTCTGTGAGAAAGGAATCGGGACCTGCTTCAATCAGGCAGTCGTTTACGCGCTCAGTGCGAATGACGCCGCCAAAGCGATCACTGGATTCGAAGATCACATAGTCGAGCTGTGCTCCCCGATTTTGTTCCCGCTGCAAAGCAAAAGCAGCAGCGAGCCCGGAGACTCCTCCTCCTACCACCGCGATTCTCTTCATAGAGTGCGAGCTTCCCGCGTTGCATTCAGACGGGAGTTGACGATATCGGCAAGTGCGGAAATGAGCAGCGGAGAGTCGTTCAGCGACTCGGCCCGCCATAAACGCAGCCCTTGTTTTTCGGCGAACTGTTTGAATGCGATATCGATGTCGTAGAGCACTTCCACGTGGTCGCAAACAAAACCGATAGGCTGAATGAACACACCAGGATGGCCGCTGCGGGCGAGGTCCAGGATTGTTGTCTCAACCGTCGGACCCAGCCATGGCCCGCCAGACATCCCCTGGCTTTGAAACGCAAAGCGCCATTCAGATCGTTCGAGAGAGGCTGCCGCGGCAACCAGTTCTGCGGTGCGCTTAGCCTGAATTTCGTAGGGATCACCTTCTAGAATCGTGCGCTGAGGCACGCTATGCGCAGTGAAAATCACCGGAAGCGCGCGTCCCAGCTCGCGCCGCGCCTTTTCTTGGCCTGCTCTCAGCTTGTCAGCGAAAGCCTGAATTAAAAAAGACTGATCGTGCCAGGATTCAACAAAATCGAACACCATTTCAGGGTCTGCGCAAGCCCGCAGGGAACTGCGATAAAGACCAACGCTGGTGCGCGAGTTCTGTGGGGCCATGCAGATCACAACCGCGCGGTGAATGCCGTCGGTAACCATCTGGCGAAGAGTTTGCGATATGAAAGGTCGCCAGTTTCGCATCCCGGCATAGACAGGCATGTTAATTTTCTGCTCGAGCAGTTCTCGCTGCCGCTGGGTAATTTCTGTCAGCGGTGAGCGCCCAATGCTTGCGTACCGGCGCTTCACTTCTTCGATGACTTCGGGCAGCAGCTCGCGGCCGCCAGTCACCTTCAACAAGAATTTTGGGACATCGTCCGGTGAATCCGGGCTGCCGTGCGCCAGCAGCAAGACGCCCGCGGGCCGGTTTTTTCCGTCGTCGCTCATGCCTGATGTTTAGCAGTGGTTTTCTGCGAATACTCCTGGACGTACCTGACCAATGCCCTCACATTCTCAACGGGAGTCTCAGGCAAAATCCCATGGCCTAAGTTAAAAATGTGTCCAGGCCTGCTATTGGCGCGCCGCAAAATCTCCCTTGCGCGCGCTTCGATCTGAGCACGGTCCGCAAAAAGAGCCACTGGATCGAGATTACCTTGCACAGCACCGCGGTTGCCGACCAGCGACCAGCCTTCATCGAGCGGAATGCGCCAGTCTAACCCGATAACATCCGCGGCAGTTTCTTTCATTGAGAGAAGCAGTGTTGCCGTATCAGTTCCAAAGTAGATCACCGGTGCTCCGGTGCGCTTCAGTCTGGCAATCAGTTCTGTGGTCCGTGGTAGCACGTGTTCCCGGTAATCACCAACCGACAGACATCCTACCCAGCTATCGAACACCTGAATTACGTCGGCTCCGGCAAGGACTTGCTCTTCAGCGTACTGCGCCGTAACACAGACAAGCTTGCGCAGCAGTTCGTCAAACGCTTTCGGTTGGGAATACATCAATTTTTTTGTATTGAGGTAGTACCGTGATGCGCCCCCCTCGATCATGTAGCTGGCCAGGGTGAAGGGCGCGCCGCAGAATCCGATCACAGGAAGCCTCGCGTCGAAGTGCCCTGCCACCAGGCGAACCGCTTCGGCCACATAGCCCAGATCGGCGGACGAGTCAGTGCGCAGTTTGGCGATATCGGCTTGCTCGCGAACCGGACACTCAATGACCGGCCCTTCACCCGCCGAGAAATGAAATGGCAAACCCATCACTTCCAACGGCAAAAGCAGGTCGGCGAAGATGATCGCCGCATCGACTCCCAGGATTTCGGCAGCTGTAATCGTCACCTCTGCGGCGAGTTGGGGGTTCTTGCAGATTTCGATCAAGGAATGATTCTTGCGAATGGCCCGGTACTCGGGCATGTACCGACCAGCCTGGCGCATCAGCCAGATAGGCGTGCGGTCGACGGGCAGGCCTTTACAGGCACGCACCAGACGTGACTCAGGCGCTGACATGAAGAACTACTGTAGCATTCGAGCCGGAGACTTTGAGTGCACGCTTGCGCGCAGGCTATTGCTGGGCAGTTGTTTCGAGGGGCTCATCCTCTGGCACTTCAAATCCAACCGCAACCCGATTGCGGCCTTTGCGCTTGGCTTCGTACATAGCGGTATCAGCTTGCGCAACCAGGAATTCAGGATCGCTTTCCGGAGTGCCCAGCGTCACTCCGAGGCTTAAAGAGATGCTGGCGGTATAGTCACCAAGATCAATGGGCTCATCGCCAACCGCAGCGCGCACACGTTCCGCCAGCTTCTGCGCGAGGTCAAGGTCGCAGCCAGGAGCTATGATCAGGAACTCTTCGCCCCCGTACCGCCCCAACAAATCGTAGGAACGTAGAGTTGCTGTGATGCGCTGGACAACCGCAACCAGAACTGCATCGCCCGAGGCGTGGCCGTAATGATCGTTGATGGTCTTGAAGTGATCGACGTCGGCCAGAATGACCCCCAGACTGTTCCTCTCTCTGCGGCATCGGGCGAGCTCTTTGCGCAGAATATCGCGAATTGCGCGACGGTTTCGAACTCCGGTTAACGCATCATGCTCGGCATGGAACCGCAACGATTCTTGTGCCTGCAGCAGTTCGATCTTTGCCTTCTGGATAGCCGCCAGCATGGAATTGATCGCCCGAACAAAACTACTGAGTTCATCGTTGCCACCAGGATCGAGCCTGAGTGACAGGTCTCCGCTGACGGTGACTTTAGCCACTTCGCTGCTCAAGGAAGAGATCCTCACCATCAGGACTTCATCTACGAATAGAAAAAGCGCGCCGCAAAATACTGCGCCAGCCAGCATTAGTAGGCCCCAAAATAAGCGGGTTTGTTTCTTTCCTTCCAGGTAGAGAGAACGAGGCGTGCGCCCTACCAGAAATCTGCTGCTCCGGCCCGAGAAGTCCCGGATCACAACATAATCGAGCATGGTTGAGTCGCTCTCAAAGCGAGCTAAATTCGATCCGTCGGTCCAGGCCACGCTCTGAGCATTGGCAGTGGAAAGACTGTCCGCGGGCTCCAGCCACACTGGGAAGCCGGTCGAACGAGACAATGAAGACACGACCTTGGTGTCAAAATCGCGGGCCATCACCAGAGTTCCTTTGGGTGACCCTACTCCGCGGCTGGTCAGGACCGGTTGGTAAGCCAGCAGCAAAAGTCTTCCGTCAAGATCAAGGATGCCGCTCAACGGAACGTTCCGAGCTCCGTTCTGGACGTGCTGCTGCACTGCCCCGATCCTCTGCAGGTCATGCTCGCCCAGCGACCAGTCGCCGAAGCTTTTGTACAGCACCACCCGCCCGGTCTCGTCAAACAACACGAACAGATTAATGTGAATAATCTTGAAAGTGTCGTTCGTAAGTTCGGTGCGCACATAATCCGGGCTCTGGGTGTCCATGAAGTTGTAGGTCTGGTCCCACTGCGCGTAATCGCGCGCCATGATTTCCAGCTGGGATTGTTCGTTCTTCAGCCCGTTCTGCAGATGGTAGATATTTTCACGGGCGGCTTCGCCTTCCAGGCGAGAGAAGCCATTGAACAGGGCAAAGCGTGAGACAAGATACACTGCGGCCAGGAAGGCTCCAAGGGCCAGAGCCGAGAACAGCAGAATCTTCCTGCGGATGGTCATAGGGCAACTCTGGAACAATCAACTCCGACGAACTCCGGACTGCGAAGTTCGCTTGAAGTCAGTGCTCCAATAAAGCGATTGACGTAAAGGCTCTTCGGCTCTTCGGCCTCCCGGCTTTAGGGGCGCAACTCAGCCCTGCAGGATGTCGAGCTACTGGGACAGCGTTCCAACCATAACATTGCAAGCGGAATTCACCAGCTGGGTCCGAGGGGATTAGGAAACTTTGGTAATCAACGCTGAGGTGCCTGCGGGGATTTTAGGAAGTGGGAACAACTAAATAGCTCATCGCGATTTCCCTCGTATGCGGTATAGAACGGCTTTTGGCAGCCTCTCCAGCAGCTTGCCGGGCGAGTTCAGGCGCGCCAGCTGTTTCGACCACAGTTCGGGATGTACCAGAGGCAGCGGCGAGGCAGTTATGGCATTTTGGGCAAGAAAACCGCGGCGAGCATAGATGACGCAGTTCTGTGCGTAATACCAGAGCACGCGAGGGTTATTCCAGATTCTGGGGCGTAGCAGGTCGCAGCAGTCGAATCCGAGCTCGGCAAACAACTTTGCCCAATATTCTGGCCATTGCTCGTTCACATGATGCCGTCCGCCCTGGCCAGGAATAGCAGCGGAGAAAAGTATTTTATCAGCCGCCTGGCACAGGGTCTCGACAAAACGCCGCGCTTGCGACTCCGGCAGATGCTCGGCTACTTCGAGGGACAATGCGAGATCGAATTTCCGGTCGAGCTGTAGCGGCGCTGTCAGATCGTGGGCCAGAAATCTGTCGCGGGGAATCTCGAGCTTGGTTTTGAGTACCCATTCACCGTCAATTCCGAACACATCGCTGGCACCGAGTTCCGTGGCCGCAGCCAGCCAATGCCCCGCGCCGCAGCCAATGTCCACGATACTCGCTGGCTTTATGAGCTCGAAGACGATAGGCAAAACTTCTCGCGCGGAGTCTCGCGTCGCTTCGAGTTCGCGATAAAATTTGGCGTCGTAAAACTGGCGCTCGTTATTCATCAAGCGGGCCCCTGCGTTGCAGGATTATAGAATGACAGGCCTGGCTGGTTGCCTCAGCCCTTTCCTGTCTCTACAATAGTTCTCACCTCGGTTGATCAGATTACCCGCAAACACATTGTTTTTTCGATGACCAGATCACCCGATGGCCCGATTACCCAATAATTTATGATTCACTTTCCCGTACCCGAGGCCCTCACCTTTGATGATGTGTTGCTGCTGCCTGCGCGCTCTGATGTCGTTCCGGCGACCGCCAGCACCCAAACCCAGCTTACGCGCAACATTCGCCTGAACATTCCCATCGTCAGCGCCGCGATGGATACGGTTACCGAATCGCACATGGCTATTGCCCTCGCTCAGCAGGGCGGCATCGGCATCATTCATCGAAACCTCACCATCGAGCAGCAGGCCGAAGAAGTTGACAAGGTGAAGCGTTCGGAAAGCGGCATGATCGTCGATCCGGTGACCATGAGCCCGGACGAAAAAGTATCCGACGCGCTCGAGATGATGCGGAAGTACAAAATCTCCGGGGTCCCGGTCACCAAAAACAAGAAGCTGGTGGGTATTCTTACCAATCGCGACCTGCGGTTTGAACCCCGGCTCGATGTCCCCATCAGCCAGGTGATGACCAAAGAGAATCTGATCACCGTTCCGGTCGGAACCACGCTGCAGGAAGCCGAAAAAATTCTTCACAAGCACCGCGTGGAGAAACTCCTCGTCGTCGACGACAGCTACAACCTCAAAGGCTTGATCACGGTCAAGGACATTCAGAAGAAGCTGAAATATCCAAACGCGGCAAAAGATCCGCAGGGGCGCCTGAGGGTAGGCGCGGCGATTGGCGCCACAGGTGATTTTCTAGAGCGGGCTGGGGAACTGGTGAAAGAGAGCGTTGACGTGCTGGCGATCGACAGCGCGCATGGCCATTCAGAGCGCGTATTGGACGCTATCAAGGCTGTTAAGAAGAAATATCCGGAGATTGATCTGATTGCCGGGAACGTCGGCACCTTTGATGGTGCCTGCGAACTTGCGCGAGCCGGCGCTGATGCTATTAAGGTCGGTATTGGGCCGGGATCGATCTGCACCACTCGGGTAGTGACCGGCGCAGGAGTGCCCCAGATCACCGCTATTGCCGAGTCCTACCGCGCGACCAAAGATGCCGGCGTGCCGGTGATCGCCGACGGTGGCATCAAATACTCCGGCGACATCACCAAAGCCCTTGCCGCAGGTGCTAGCGCCGTCATGATTGGTTCGATGTTCGCTGGCACTGACGAAAGCCCAGGGGAGTTGATTCTTTACCAAGGCCGCACTTTCAAGTCCTATCGCGGCATGGGTTCACTCGGGGCTATGGCTGCAGGTTCCAGCGAACGGTATTTCCAGAGCGCTGCAGGCGAGGCGTCGTCTGCGGTCCCGAGTATGGGGGCTGATCCCAACCGGCTGGCAAAGCTGGTCCCAGAAGGAATCGAAGGACGCGTGCCCTATCGTGGCTCGGTTGCAATGATTCTTTATCAGATGGTCGGTGGGCTGAAATCAGGTATGGGATATTGCGGCTGTGCGACTCTTGCGGAACTGCTTCAGAAAACGCGATTCGTGCGCATCAGCAACGCCGGTCTCCGTGAAAGTCATGTGCACGATGTGATGATTACCCGCGAGGCTCCGAATTACGCGGTGGAGTAGAACAGGCTCTTACGATCAGGTCGCACGAATAGAATAATTCTCGATGGCACTCGACTGGTCACAATGCGATGCGGTTGAAAGCGTCCCAGGGAAGGTAAGCGGCGCCTGGGTTTTCCGCGGTACACGGATTCCTGTGGCCTCTGTGTTTGAGAATCTTCAGGATGGTTTAACCGTCGACGAAATTGTCGGGATGTTTGATGGACTTAACCGCCAGCAGGTGCGAACCGTGTTGGAGTTCGCCGCTCAAAGCCTTGAAGCGCCCGCTTCGTGTTAAATGCGGATACTATTTGATCAAGGAACTCCAGTCGGCATTCGACAGGCTCTTGCCGCGCACATCGTAAAAACAGCTTATGAAATGGCATGGAGCACTCTATCCAATGGAGAATTGTTGCGTGCGGCCGAGGAAACCGGCTTTGAAGTTTTCGTCACTACGGACAAGAATCTAGTTCATCAGCAAAATCTGACACACCGTCGGATCGCAACCGTGGTACTTAGTCAATCGAGACGGACATCGATTAAGTCGATGCTCGATGATGTCATTGACAAAATCGAGCAAGCCCAGCCGGGCACCTATTCCTATATCGAGATTGCAAGATAGCGGGACGAATCTAATACAGCGAATCGTACTTCGTGACTACCCAATCCCCGGTGCGGTCGTCGAGTGTGACTGAAAGAACTTCGTCTGTCCCGGCTTCGTTCAAGCGCTTTGCCTTGTAGTAGAGAATGCGCAGCGGAGGACGCTCTTCCCAGTCCACAATCTTCCAGGAAACTAACGGATGCTTCATTTCCGAATCGCAAATAAAGGAAGCACGCCGTGCGCGATAATCTTTTGCCCAGTCGGCAAGTTGCTCTTCGCAGTGGCCTTCGCGCATGGCGCGGAGAAACTCAGTGGCAGAGCGTTCGGAGGCTCGATCGCGCAAGGGATTGAGGCTGATCGAAATCGGAACTTTCGTGAGTGGATCAAATTCCGGAGATTTCGCCAACACCGGCGGCTGGCCGTTCAGCCACATGAGATAGAAAAAGAACCCTAGCAGAACCAGAAACCCGGCCCCGGCGGCAATAGCGATTTGGAGTTTGGAAAACTTCATTCTGGTGCCCACGCTCAAACGCAGGCGTCCCTATTCAGATTCTAGCCACTGGGATGAGCAAGAACAGATTACTTCCGTGACCTGGAGATGTTGTCCTCTTGGACAAACCCTGGACTCTACAATGGCCAGGTGACGCACGAGCACATCGAAGAGCCGGTTGCCGCGTATGACCGGTTGGCCAGCCGCTATGCCGAGCTGAGCAAGCGGCGCGAGCCCTATCTGAGGGCGGTCGAAACCTGCATCCAGCAACGAGTTCCTTCGGGTAGCCGATCGATGCTCGATATTGGCGCAGGAGACGGCACACGGGCCCTGCGAATCTCTGCAGCATCTGCCATCAGGCGCCTAGTGCTTCTGGAACCGAGCGCAGGCATGGCAGGCCTGGTTTCGCAGAAGGCTGAAGTCTGGCCAATCAGGGCGGAGGAGCTCGATTCAGCCGCCATTTCTGAGCGTTTCGACGTGATCACGTGCCTATGGAACGTATTGGGCCATGTGCGACGAAGGGAGTCCCGCGCTCGGGCCGTGGCCCACATCGCGCGCCTGCTCTCCCCTGAAGGGAAATTCTTCATTGACGTGAATCATCGCTACAACGTCCGAGCCTACGGGGTGGCTCAAACAGCAGCCAGAGGGATAGGCGACAAAATCATCGACGGCGAGACCAGGGGCGACGTTACCGCGAACTGGCGGTCAGGCGAGAGCACGATCAGCACCCACGGCCATGTTTTTGCCCATGGAGAGGTAATGCGTCTGGCACAAGCCGCCGGGCTAGCCCTAGACGAGCGGATCGTCATTGACTACGAAGATGGGCGAGTGCGGCGGTACTCAATTCTTGGAAACCTGCTTTACATCTTCCGCCGCAACTCTCGTATAGATTCTTCTAGCGCGCCGCAGACCGTCTGAATTTCTCTGTGCGAGAGTTCATTGAAGAAGGGCAACGCGATGACTCGTTCGGCCACAGATTCCGTATGCCGTAAAGCGGTCGCTGCTGACGCCGATTCGTGGCCCATCAAGACGGGCTGCTGATGAAGTGGCGCAAAATATCTGCCGCTTGCGATTCCTCTCCGCAGTAACGACTCACAAATCCAGTCTCGATCTTGCATGCTGAACTGCGGCCCAAGTTGCACAGGATAGACGAACCAGCTGATGTGTCCTATGCTGCTATTCAGTGGCGGGCGGATGATTTCCGGAATTGCTTGCAACCCCCGATCGTAAGCTTCTGCAAGCTGTTGCCGTTTTACGATCACAGTTTCCAGTCTGCGCAGCTGCGAAATGCCAAGCGCGCAGTTAATGTCAGAAATACGGCAGCTGAAGCCGGCTTCGACGTGTTGTAACCACCCGGCCGCCGGATCGCGCCCTTGATTGCGAAGCCTCTCCGCTTGGAGAGCAATCCGCTCGTCAGAGGTGACCAGCGCTCCGCCCTCTCCGGTCGTAATCTGTTTGTTGGGATAAAACGCAAAGATCCCTGCTTGCCCGAATGTCCCCGCTTTACTGCCGTTCACCTCCGTGCCCAGCGCTTCGCAGGCGTCTTCAATCAAGTGAATCTTTTCCGAGGATGGTCGGCGCGAATTCATGTCCTCCACAATTTTCTTCAACCCTGCCGCATCAACTGGAATTCCAAACGTATGGACCGCCAGAACCAGACGCGTCCGCCTGGTGATCGCCGCGGCAACCAACTCCGGTGCCGTGTTGAAAGTAGACGGTTCGATGTCGACGAACTTCGGTTGCAGGCCTTCCTGTAGTAGCACGTTCAGCAGCGCCGAAAAAGTAAACGACGGCAGAATTACTTCGAATCCGCGCTCAATTCCTAATAACCGAACCACTACCTGCAGCGCCGAGGTCCCGGAGTTCATGGCCACTGCATATTTGCTGCCGGTATAGTCGCACAAGCCCTGTTCGAACTCGCGCAGCTTCGGCCCTAAGCTCAAATGTGGAGTGCGGAGCACTTCGAGCACAGCCTCGCGGTCTGTGTCGGTGATTTCAGGACGGGCAAGTGGAATTTGGACGGCTGGCACGGTTCGCGGATTCACGTAAGGTCTGGGAGGAAAACCACAATTGTAGCCTTCTTGGCGGTGCGTTTTTTGTGGTTTGGTTTGGAATCCCCCTGGCTCGGCAAACCGGGGAAGACCGCTCAATTTGCCTTCAGAATGTAACTTTTCGCTGGCCGGCGAATCTTAAACATCTGGAATAGAGAAAGCTACGTATATCTAAATGGGGCCTTTATGTTGATCAAGAAGCCGCAGGATATTAGTTCATCGGAGATTACTCCGAAAAGTCTTTATCTGAACCGCCGTAAGTTTCTGGCTGGAGTGGGACTAACCGGCGCCGCAGCCGTGACTGGCCTCGCGATTAAGAATCTCGCTAGTCAATCGAGCGCGTTTGCGGAAGAGAAGATTGCCGGAATCCAGAAGAGCTCATTTTCGACCAATGAAAAAATCACGCCTATGAAAGACGTGACCCACTACAACAACTACTACGAGTTTTCCACGGAAAAAGAGGAGCCTGCCGACCTGGCAAGAAACTTCAAAACCCGTCCCTGGGCGGTCACCATTGATGGCGCGGTCAAGAAGAAGCAGGTACTCGATATCGACTCGATTCTCAAATTTGCCGCTCCTGAGGAACGCATCTATCGCCACCGCTGCGTCGAAGGCTGGTCAATCGTGGTGCCCTGGGTTGGGTTCTCGCTCAGCGAACTGATCAAGCGCGCCGAGCCGCTGGGAAAAGCGAAATTTGTCGAGTTCACCACCATCTACGATCCCAAACAGATGCCGGGCCAGCGCCGGGGCGTGTTGGAGTGGCCGTACGTCGAAGGGCTGCGCATGGATGAAGCCATGCACCCGCTTGCGCTGCTTTGCTTCGGAATGTACGGAGAGGCTTTGCCCAATCAGGATGGCGCACCGCTTCGCATCGTGCTCCCGTGGAAGTACGGATTTAAGAGTGCCAAAGCCATAGTGCGAATCCGATTTACTGACAGCCAGCCGGTAAATACGTGGAACAAATCTGCGCCTAACGAGTACGGCTTCTACTCCAATGTAAATCCGAACGTTGACCATCCGCGATGGAGTCAGAAATCCGAGCGAAGACTGGGAGAGTTCTTCAAACGTCCAACCCTGATGTTCAACGGTTATGATCAGGTGGCGGGCTTGTATTCGGGCATGGATCTGCGAAAGAATTTCTAGGCAACCAGCCGTTAACAATCTGCTCAACCAGGGGCGCCTTATGAAGTTTCTCGTCTTGTGGCATTTCGATATCAGCCGTTTGGGCCCAGAAGTCATTCGGGCCATCACCCAGCAGCCGGAATACGGGCAGCGACTGGAGAAGGAAGGCAAGCTGGAATGCCGTTACCACGTGGTCGGAAGTCACGGCGGCGCCTGGATCTACAAGGTGGATTCAAATGAAGAACTCGACCGTTTGCTCGCAATGTCTCCGGTGTACAACTACGCCACGTATCAAGTATTGCCGCTGGCGGAAATGGGCGATCCGGGTACGGTCGTGAAAAAGGCGTAGCCCAAGAATCTCTTTTCATATGACCCGCATTATCAAAGTCGCCTTGTTTATCGTGTGCCTCACGCCGCTCGGGCTTCTCGGCTGGGATGCTTATACCCAGAATTTAGGCGCGAATCCGATCGAAAAGATCACTCACACCACCGGCGATTGGACGCTGCGTTTTCTTCTGATCACGTTGTCCGTCACCCCATTGCGAAAACTTCTGGGTGTTCCTGCCCTCATCAAATTCCGCAGAATGCTGGGCCTTTTCGCTTTTTTCTACGGCTCTTTGCACTTCTTGACCTACATCTGGCTGGACAAGTTCTTCAACCTTCATGAAATGCTCATTGACGTTGCCAAGCGCAAGTTCATCACAGTCGGCTTCACCGCTTTTGTCCTGCTTATTCCACTCGCCATCACATCGACCGCAGGTTGGATTCGTCGGCTGGGTGGAAAGCGCTGGCAGAAGCTGCACCGCTTCATTTACATCAGCGCAGTCGCCGGAGTAATTCACTATTTGTGGCTGGTGAAAGCGGATATCCATAAGCCTCTGGAATATGGCGCGATCCTGGCTGTTCTGCTTTCGTACCGCCTGGTAGTTTGGATTCGGCCGAAAATCCAGAAGCGTGGCGCTCGATTCACGCAGCCAACCCAAGTGGTACCACAGTAATCTCGCGGCTCTGACATTTTATTTACAAAAATTGCCAAAGTTTTACCATCTGACTACAACCCGCTAACAACTTTTACGAATAACGAGGGTTAGAATCCAGAGTACATCCTTGCACTGATTTAGCTGGTCACCCATATAGAAGGAGTTCCGCCTTGCGAACCTTCGGACGTGTGCCTTGCCTTTGCCTCGCACTGCTTTCACTTGCTGCCGCGGTCGGTTGCGGCACCGGTGGATCGCCCATACTGAATCACTTCACCGGAAACTTCTCCAACGCCAGTCTTAAAGGAACCTATGTTTACCAGATACATGCGGTCGCGTTGGTAAACGGTGTGTCGATTGTTCCTTACCGGCAGGTGGGAGTTTTCACGGCGGACGGTGCAGGAGGAATTACCGGCACAGATGACTCAAGCGTGACCCCTACCGGAACATTGATTCAAGGCTCTTATCAGATAGCCAGCGACGGCACCGGCCAGATCACATTCAACACGTCGTCCCTGGGTGCGATCCGATTTGCGGTGACGATGGTTAGTACTTCCAAAGTACAGATGATTGAAAACGATCTTTCTCTGAACGCGGCTGGAGTGGCGGAATTGCAGGATACAACGGCTGCAGGTACGACTCCTGCTGGCACGTTCGTGTTTCGCTTGCATCAGGAGGCGGCTGCTCAGAACCCCAACACTGAAGAAGCATCTCAGGTAGGCGGCTTTACTCTTACTGGCGGCAATGGTAGTGGTGCGATGGACCAGATCCTGGGCACCACCAGCAGCGCGGCTTTGACCTCTCCGAACTTGACCGTGACTTTCAATGCTCCGGCAGCCTCGGGCCGGGGAACCGCCACACTGCTCGACACTACGGCCAATTTCACGACTCACATCGTGTACTACATCGCGAACAGCGGCGAATTGGCGCTGCTCGTGAGTGACGCAGGAGCCATTGGTTCAGGCAGCGCTGAAGCGCAAACCAGCGTGGCCGGCGGCGCGGGACTGTCAGGCAGCTACGCCTTTGGAAGCCGCGGCGATGACCTCTCCCTGCAGGGGCTGGCTACGGTTGGGCAGTTCACCGCAACCCCCGGAACTATCGCGGGGGTCGAAGATTTGATGCAGGATGGAACCTTCACTCCAAACGCCGTCCTTGCTTCAACCTGTTTTGCGGCTGGAGCGGCGGGCGGAATTAATGGGCGTGTCGTTGCCACCAATGGATCGGGGGCACCATGTTCGGGTTCAACGACGCAAATTTTCTGGATGGTAAGTCCTTCGCGAGCATTTTTCCTCGACGACAATGGCGCGACATTTGAAGACGGCACGGCGGACCTGCAGACGACGAATTCCTTCTCCGCCTCATCGCTGTCTGGTCAATACGTGATCGACATGGATGGACTGGATCTCAATTCGGGGTTTTACCTGTCGCGTGTAGGACTCCTGCGCTTCGACGGCTCCAGCAACTTGACTCTGAATGAGTTTGCCAACGAATTTAACGGTGGTGCCAGTCCAGGTCTCATCGCTGGTACGTATTCTGTCGGTGCTAACGGCCGCATCGTGGCAAATTTTAATGGCAATAGTCTGAATCTCGTAATGTACGCGGTTTCGAGTTCTCAGGCCTATTCTTTGCAGAAAGACTCAATGTTTATCACGTCGGGGACGCTGGAATTGCAGCACTGAGGAATAGTGGGAAGCGTTACGACTGCTCCAAATAGAACTCCGCCAGCTCTAAATCTGCTGGGGTTGTGATCTTGATGTTTTGTGCCGATCCCATCACGACAGCCACGGGGTGGCCGGAACGCTCCACCAGTGAAGCTTCATCGGTACCGATAAATCCGTCGGCAGCGGCTTCATCAAACGCCTTCTTCAGAACTCCATACTGAAAACCCTGCGGCGTTTGCGCCATCACAATCCTTTCGCGCGGGATGGTGGCTTTAATCAATGCTCCCTTGGACGTGCGTTCGACTTGTTTGATGGTGTCCACTGCGGGAACACCGGCGATCGCCGCGCCGTATTTCTGTGCAGCCATAACAACTTCGTGAATGGTTTCATCGGTCACAAAAGGCCGCACCGCGTCATGCACCAGAATGATGTCATCCTCCGCAGCGGAAATTTGGGCCAGCGCGTTGGCGACAGATTGTTGGCGATGCTCTCCGCCCTCTAGTAATACAGGTTTTTTAGCCAGTATCTCAGGTGCTTCCCGCTCCAAACGCGCTTGGAACAGCGGAATTTCCTCTTTTCGCAATGCTACATAGATGGCGTGAACTTCCGGATGCATGGCAAATTTCGCGAGCGTGCGGACCAGTATCGGTTTTCCTTTTAGCTCTGCGAACTGCTTGCTGGCAGTGGGTTTCTTGTCCTTCGCCACTGAGGCCATGCGGGTGCCGAGGCCTGCAGCCGGAACTATTACCGTAACCTTCATGTGGGGCGAACAGTATAAACGAGTCCAATAGGTGCCGGAACTGGGCACTACGGTGCAACCGTGGCTGTGGATTCCGCAACCAAACTTATACCCACTCTGGTTGACCTTGTTCCCACGGAGGCACTGTGAGACGGAAACGCACCTGGTTCTCGCTGCTGAGCTTTTGTGTTCTGACGACTCTCGGGGCCGCGCTCGCTTTCGCCTTAATTATTGCAGGAGGATCGGTTGCCTTAGCCAGCCATCAGAGCGCGGCCGCCGAGCAGGCGCAGGACCTTCCCCAGGAGACTGCCCCCCACCACGGCACGAGCTTTACTGGACTGATTACTGACTCGCATTGCGGCGCGCGCCATATGCGCAAATCCAATATGACATCGACGGAATGTGCCCGCGCTTGCTACCGGAAAGGGGCAAGCTATGTTCTCATCGATGGGAACCGCCGCTACACGCTGATCGGCGGAGAAGATGCTATCAGCAAATTGGTCGGCGAGCGGGTGAGAGTGACCGGCAACCTTCAGGACGATGCCATCCTGGTAGACTCTGCTGCGCCCATTCTCTGATTGCCTACTCCGTCGACTGTTCAGCGGCCACGGCCTGTTTCTTTGCCTCGGGAATCGAGACAGCCGTGCTCACCGGGCGCGCTTCGGTGCGTGGGCCGCCGCGCTCGTCCCACTTGCCGAAAATCATCTTCCCAGCTGTCGTCTGAAGCACTGACGTAACCGAAACGTCAATTGTCTTGCCAATCATCTTGCGCGCGTTATCGACAACTACCATCGTGCCATCGTCCAGGTAGGCAACTCCCTGGTTGTACTCCTTGCCTTCTTTAAGGATGAACACCCGCATGGCTTCGCCGGGCAGAACGATCGGCTTGAGCGCGTTAGCCAGTTCGTTGATGTTCAGCACCTGCACACCTTGGAGTTGTGCGACTTTGTTGAGGTTGAAATCATTAGTGATGATCTTGCCTTCGTACAGTTTGGCAAGCTCTATGAGCTTCAGATCCACTTCACGCACGGTGGGGAAATCATCTTCAACTATCTGAATCTGCAGTGATGCCACTTTTTGCAGCCGCTGCAAAATGTCCAGCCCTCGGCGGCCACGATTGCGTTTGAGGGAATCGGCTGAGTCCGCCACCAGCTGCAGTTCGCGCAAGACGAACTGTGGCGTGACCACAACCCCGTCAAGGAACCCAGTCTCGGCGATGTCCGCTATTCGCCCGTCGATGATCACGCTGGTGTCGAGAATCTTGTAGCTCTTCTTGAGCTGTTTTTCCCCGCCGAAAATTCCGCCCAGCGCCGCCAGGTTCAGCAGGTCACCTTTGTTCGCGCCCACCAGCAAACCGACGTAGGACATCAGCAGCATGACCAGTATTTGGAGAAAATTGCGCAGGGGGCCTTCGCCCAGGCTGTTCCGGATTACCAGGGCAAACAGGTAGGCGCCGAAGATACCGAGAATGCTGCCGATCGCCGCACCGATCAGACGCTTCAGACTGATGCGGTGCAGTCGCCACTCGAAGATGATGATTGCCGTTCCAAGCAGCGCCCCGATGATGGCATCCAGGCGGGTGTCAGGGCCAAATGGCCGAATCAGAAAGCAAATAACTGCTACAAAGACAATGAAAATCAGACGGATAAGAACTATGTCCACAACAAGTGCCTCCCCTGGAAAACCGCCAGCCACGCGGTCTTCCTGCCGGCCACGAACGACGAACAGGTACCACAGCCGACCTTTTATTCGGAGCCGCGTTATGAGATGAAGAGGCCCCGCGCCCCCGGCACTATTCGAGGGCTAGTTCAATACGCTGAAAGTATATACCTGCTTGTAAAGCAAAACGCAGTTTGCGTTGTTCCATCAAGAGTCAAGAAGTTTGGCAAAAGTCGGACCTCGGCTGCCGTGAGAATGCACATTCGTATTGCTAAACTGTTGTAATGAAGGCCGTAGTCATAACTCGCCTGGGCGGCCCTGAGGTTTTGCAGATCCAGGACATCCCTGCGCCCAGTCTAAAAACTAGCGAAGAACTGGTCCAAGTGCAGGCCGGGGGCTTGAATTTCGCCGATACCATGACCGCTCGCGGTGGGTACCCAGGAACTCCAAAACCTCCTCTGGTCGCAGGACGCGAGTTCTGTGGGACCCGAGATAATGGCGATCGGGTTATGGGGTATACCCAGTGGGGAGCGTTCGCGGAGAACGTCGCGGCACGGTCGAATCTGCTCTGGCCTGTGCCGCCGAACTGGAGCCCCGAGGAAGGCGCCGCTTTTCCCGTCAATTTCTTTACAGCGTATTTCGCCTACTGGAAGGCTGGACTGCTGGATCATCCGAAGGGCGCTCGAGTACTCATCCACGCCGTTGCTGGAGGTGTGGGCACAGCTGCAGTCCAGATCGGTAAACTTCTGGGCGTGGAAATGTATGGCACGTCTTCTTCCGAAGAAAAGATCGCCCGCGTGCAGAAGCTCGGCCTGCAGCATGCCATCAACTACAAGCAACAGGATTATGAACAAGCCATCCGTGACCTAACCAACGGTGAAGGAGTCGACGTTGTCTTTGAAATGCTTGGTGGCGAACACACCGCCAAGAGCGTGCGCTGCTTGCGCGATTTCGGGCGAGTGATCGTTTATGGCAGCGCTACCGGACAGCGCGGGTTGCTCGATCCCGGCATTCTCTACTCCAAGGGAGCCAGCGTCCACGGGCTATGGTTGACTTACTTGTCGTCGAATGCCGATTTGATGAAGCAGGCCTGGCAGTGGCTCTCGACTCGCGCTGCCGAGGGACATTTACGTCCAGTGATTGGGGCTGTGTTCCCCATGGAAAAGGCTGCGGAAGCTTATGAGCTGCTATCCGAAGGGAAAAATTTCGGAAAAGTAGTGCTGAAGATTTGAAGCGCTGAGTCCGGTGTTTACCGCCTATAAGGCCTGTTCAAATTCGCCCTTCAATTCCCGGTGCTTTTCTTCCGCCGCTTCCACCAATGCTCGGAAGATCGCCCGCGAATGCTCGTCATCATCGACCGATCGCTCAGGATGCCATTGCACGGCCACAATAAAGTGATCGGGTGACGTGCCTTCCAGCGCCTCAATGATGCCGTCCTCTGGGCAGCGCGCGACGATTTTCAATCCATCACCGACCAGATCAGCCGATTGATGGTGGCTGGAATTCACGGAAATCGGAACCGCACGGGTGGAAGCCAAATCTTTCCCAGCCGTATTTCCCAGTGCTGCTTCCTCCGGGAATTGCGACGAACTCACGCCAGTAATCTCCGCCAGCTTTGATCCCGGCTCAATTTCAACCGTGTGCGCCACCGGAACCTTTCTGCCCGCTGCGTGATTGACAGCCGACTCAATGTGCTGCACCAGCGTGCCCGACCGATACACGTTCAGGATCTGCAATCCATAGCAGATGCCAAGGATTGGCTTGCCCATGTTGTATGCGTCTTGCAACAGCAACTCGTCAACCGTGTCGCGTTTTGGATCAGACGCTTCGGTTTTGGGATGCCGCTGAGCGTTGAATTTCGCAGGGTCCACGTCGGCCTTGCTTCCCGGCAGCAGAACTGCGTCGCAACGCTCAATGAGCTTCATCACCTCTGCTGGAGAGCGATCAAGCGGAATCCGCACCGGCTCTCCGCCTGCAAGTTCCACAGCTCGCTCATATTGTGGAATCGCTCTTTCGGCGTACTCGGAATCAGCGCCGTGCGGAAGCGGAATGGCAATGTGCGGCTTCATAGCTCAGTTGGCGTGTTGCATCTCGTCTTCCATCTTTCGCAACATCTTCAATTGCCGATACCGCCGTGCTTCCATAGCGCACGCACCCACCAGAACAATGCCCGCGACCGTTGCTGCTGCCGGAAGCGCTATGTAGCGGTAGGCAACCGTCAAGTTGGGGTGCGATGCATGTCGTAATCGCGCCGCAAACACTATTCCTGTGATCCCCAACAAGAGGCTGACCGCGAACGAAAGCAGCGTGACGATGAACGTGACCAGCAGCACACGTACGGGGATGAGATACCACCGCGGATTCGGCACCTGACCACCTATGGGAGCCATCATCTCTAGGCTACACCAACCAATCGGCTTCTTTCTTTGTGTCACTGAGCAACACAGAGACGAAGGTTGACGCGCATCAGGACACCCTCCGCAGTCCCCCCGCATCTGAACATGGTCAAGTTAGGAATCTGAGGAGACGCCGATGCCCGGAATTATGAGTCTCTTATTGCCCAAGGTTATTTCCCCACGAACTCACGCCGTCATCGATTACATACATGCGGGCACAAACTTCGTGGCCGGAGCGCTGTTCCGCCGACGTAGTCCGCACGCATCGAATGCCGCTTTCGCCCTGGGTGCGGGCATATTGCTCAATGCCCTTATGACTGATTATCCCCTGGGTGTGTTTCGCCGGTACAGCTTCCGGGTGCACGGCGCGTTAGATTACGGAATCGCTACTACAACTGCGTCCATGCCGAAGCTGCTGGCAATTAATGATCAGCCAGAAGCCCAGTTTTTCCGACGTCAGGCCACCGCCGAAGGCGTGATCGCGGCGATGACGGACTACAACGGTTCGAGAGTAGCGCGGCGGCGAAGAGTATCGGAGTTCAGGACCGCGGCGTAAATTCTTGTGCCCACACCGGTGCGTAGCATCTATGTCATTCCGAACCGCTTTAAGAGCTATGTCATTCCGAACCGCTTTAGCGGTGAGGAATCTGCTTCTCCATTGAGCGTGAGAAGGTTTCGAAAGCTAATTCACCGACGGCGGCGGAATCTGATCGCCTGTTATGCCCGGGTTCATGAGTGCGCGCTTGAGCCTGAGCTTCTCATCCATTAACGCTCTTAACTGGGCCGGATCTTGCGCGCGCAGCGCTTCGACCTGGCGCTGAATGTCTTCCAGCCGGCGGCGAATTTGCACGCGAATCAAGGCTCTGGTCGCGCCTTCGATCTTCTCAGCCGAGAGCTCTTCATCATCCCTCATCAGGATCGTCGCCAGCACCCGTCGATCGTCTGGCGAAAGCACCGTATCCATGATGTCTTGCGTCTCTGCTGGCGCGTTCAACAGCGCTTCCATTAGTGATTCCGTGGCAAGCCCAACGTGCAGCCGTTCGGAGGCGAGCACAAACCGGGCCTGGCGCGCAGGATCGAAGGCGTCGTCCTCGCCGGAGCGGTCGGAAACTGAGTCTTCTACTCGCAGCTGACTGGCTGAAGTGAGCGCGCGAATGATGATTTTCTCCGCATCGGTGATCTGCGAATCGGGCGCGGTTTTCACGCTGGCGGTTTTGCGGCCGCCCGCGGCGTGCTTTAACTCCTGGCGAAGCACCGCCGAATCGATATTCAGCTTTTGCGCGATTTCCTCGGCCAGCGAGTCGCGAACAATGCGGCTAGGCACCCGCTGGATATGCGGCAATAAATAATTTACCGCCTTGTGCTTGCCTTCAGCGCTGCGCACCGGGAACTGCGTCCGCGCCCGCTCAATCAGGTAATCAAAATATTTTTGTGAATTGCGCAGCGCGGCGGTGTAGGCATCTTTGCCCTTTCGCCGCACGAACAAGTCAGGATCAAGCCCCTGCTCGAGAGTAAGCACCCGAATATCGAACTCTTCTTCCACCAGAAGGCCAAGCGTGCGTTCAGTGGCCTTAGCCCCGGCGGCATCGGGGTCGAAATTGACAACCACTTGTTTGGTGAAACGGCCGAGCAAACCGGCTTGCGCCGCCGTAAAGGCTGTGCCCGAGGTGGCGATCACATTGTGAAATCCAGCCGCGAAGACCGACACGCAGTCCATCTGTCCTTCGACCAGAATGGCGTAATTCAACGCGCGGATACCTTCTTTGGCGAGATCGAGGTTAAACAGCACCCGTGATTTCGAGTAAATAGCAGTTTCCGGCGAGTTTAAATATTTTGGGCCGGCCTTCTCATCGGCTGAAAGTGTTCGCCCGGTGAAAGCGATCACGCGCCCGCTGTCGCTCGCAATCGGAAACACAACTCGATTGCGGAATTTCGAGTACATGGAAGAAAGAGGAGTCGTTGGTCCTCGGTCCTCGGTCGTCGGCCTTCGGTCATCGGCGCTCCCGCCTTCCTGACGGCTGACGGCTGATGGCTGAGCGCTTTCTTTCCACGAAAACAGTCCGCTCTCCTGCAAAGCCTCCTGGCTGAATTCGTTCTTTAGGCGATCTCTCAGCAAAAACCCCGAATCGGGCGCGAATCCGATGCGAAACTTCTTGATCGTCGCTTCATCAAGCCCACGTCCGGACAGATATTCCCGCGCTCGTGCCCCTTCCGGCCTGCGCAGGCACTCTTGAAAAAAGGCGCAGGCGCGCTCATGGATTTCGAGCAGCGTCGTACGCAACCTGGCGTCACGCGCTTCGGCCTCGCTGCTAAACACCGTCTTAGGCATCGACACGCCAAGCTTCTGCGCGACTGAGCGCATTGCTTCTGGAAATGTGATGTTTTCAATCTTCTGAACAAAGCTGAAAACGTCGCCGGAAACTCCGCACCCGAAGCAGTGGTAGAACTGCCGCGCCGCGTGAACGGAAAAAGACGGCGTCTTCTCTTTGTGAAATGGGCACAGCCCAGAGTAATTCTGCGCGCCAGCTTTCTTCAACGTGACATAGTCGCCGATAATCCGGACGATATCAGCCTGCAGCTTGAGGGTTTGCGCGAAATCAGAAGGAAGGGACATGCAGGGCTACAGAGAATTGTGAGGCCAGAGCAGGCTTATAAGAAATATAAATGATGCGAGCTGTTGTGGAGAAGCTGTGGGAATCGGAGGGAAAATCAAAAGCCTTGACCACAGAGGGCACGGAGGGCGCTACAGAGTACACAGAGATAGACAGAGAATTGAATCTCCTCTGTGCGCTTTCTCTCTGTGCAACTCTGTGTTCTCTGTGATAAAGATTCTTCTTCCTCGTCACAAGATCAATCTTTCGTCCCCCACCCGCTTTGTCACTCGCTCGCGATCGAGATATTCCAACAGCGGAATCGCATACTTCCGGCTGATTCCGGTGACCTCTTTGAAGCGGGCCACATCGATCTTAGGCGACTTCGGTTTGAGCGCGGTTATGCTCTTTCGCAGTTCCTCGATCGCACTTCGATGAAAAACCAGGTCGTCGGAAACTTTGATCAGTGTCTTGTCGCGCAGCAGCAGAGTCATGATTTTCTGGGCGCGTGTCTTGTCTATCTTCAAACTCGAGAGCACGTCCTTGAGAGCTGGAACCTTTAGCCCAGCTGAGGCGAACGCGTGCTCTATGGTCCTTCGTGATTCCGCCTCATCGTCTTTCATCACCACGCCGCGACCGGGCAGGTGTAGAAGTTCGCCGGTGATCGCCAGAGTGCGTTCGCCAACACAGAAGCTCAGCCCCGCTTCGAACGCCGCTTGCGATAGACCCGTCTGTTCGCGCAGAGATTCCTTTGCTATCCCTGCCACCAGTGGATTCCTGGCGTGAAACTCGGCAACCGACTTGATCAGCGTTTCTGTCAAGGCTGTAAAAGCCGCGGCGTCCATCGCAAGATCACGGTGGCGCATAATTCTTTTCTCGCGATGGAGATCTGTGAGTAAGCGATCCAGAGCAGCCTGCTCCAGCCCCGTTTCTGACGTGAGTTGAGTAATAGTAATTCCTTGCTGCGCATGCCGTTGAATCCGCGAAAAAACGGATGCACTCACGTTTCCTGTGGTCAGGCTGGACAGAAACTCCATGCGATCTGAAGTTGCGGCTTTTCTGAGCGGGAATGCGTCCAACACTTCACCCCCGCCGCTGGTTACGACGGGAGAGAACTGGCGAATAATGAAGCGGTCGGCGGGCAAAAGCAGAAGTGGTTCGCTCGACTGTAGCTGCGCGAAAGCTTCCACTCCAGGTTGCAACTGCTTGCCGCCATATGGCCGCACCGTGGCGATTACTTCAGACGTGAATGCGTGCAGGTGCACGCGCGCTCCACTCTTGAGAGGCTTGGCGGAGGGCAGTAGTGAAAGCTTTACATCGATTCGCGACGAGGCCTGCAACAGCCCCGGTGATGCCAGCACCATACCGCGTTCGAGTTCATGTTTTTCAATCCCGGAGAGATTTAACGCCGTGCGCTCACCGGCGGAAGCGTGATCCGCGCTCTTGCCATGGACCTGCACGCCGCGGACTCGGACCCGCTTACCGGAGGGAAACAACTCCAGTTCGTCTTCTTTGCGAATCGTTCCCGCGATCAGAGTTCCCGTGACCACGGTTCCGAAGCCTTTCATGATGAATACGCGATCGATGGGCAAACGGGCGATGGCGTTCGAATCGCGTGCCGGTATTTTACCCGCCATTTGCACCATGGCGTTTTTCAGTTCTTGCAGGCCCGTGTTCTTCAGGGAACTCACGGCGACCATTGGCGAGTTTTCTAAAAACGACCCGCGGAGGAATTCTTCAACTTCAAGGCGGACCACCTCGAGAGTCTCGGCATCAACCGTGTCTGACTTTGTGAGAACCGTTATCCCGCGCTGTATTGCGAGCAAGCGGCAGATGTCGAAGTGCTCGCGGGTTTGCGGCTTGACCCCCTCATCGGCGGCTATTACCAGAACCACCAGGTCGATGCCTCCAATGCCTGCCAGCATGTTGCGGACGAAGCGCTCGTGACCGGGAACGTCCACGAAACCGAAGCGCAAGCGCTCTCCACCCTCACCCGCCAGTTCCATATGAGCGAAGCCAAGATCAATAGTTATCCCGCGGCGCTTTTCCTCTTCCAGGCGGTCGGCGTCGATCCCAGTCAAAGCCTTTACCAGCGCGGTTTTGCCATGATCAATATGCCCGGCGGTGCCGACGATGATGGATTTCATGCGAGTTCAGTATAGGTGGCTTGGGGACGGCACAGCTACAGAGGACTGGCTTGCTCGCGGCTCAATGCTCATAGCTCTGAGCCGTGAGCGATGAGCGAACCTCAGCCACGGATCCTCGCGTTGGGCCGTGCTTTTGACTTTGCTCAAGCTCCCGAAAATGCGACAATAGAATTTCCCTCCATGACCACGGCGACCCTGGCGATCACTCCCGAAATCCTGCGTGATCACGGCATTACGACTGAAGAATACGAGCGCATCAAAGCGCTGCTCGGGCGTGAGCCGTCGTTCACCGAGCTCGGCATTTTCAGCGTGATGTGGAGCGAGCACTGCTCGTACAAATCGTCACGCGTGCACCTCAGGCGCTTGCCGACGCACAGTCGACGTGTGCTGCAAGGTCCCGGTGAGAATGCCGGCATCATCGACATTGGAGATGGCTGGGCCTGCGCTTTCAAAATCGAGTCACATAACCATCCTTCGTTCATCGAACCCTTTCAGGGAGCTACCACCGGTGTCGGCGGAATCTTGCGCGACATTTTCACCATGGGCGCAAGGCCGGTTGCGGTGATGGATTCGCTTCGCTTCGGGCCGATCTCCGCGACCGATCATGTAGGCGCGGGTCTCCAGACCCGCGCGGCCGAGCAAAGCTCGGCAATCTCCAACCAGGAAATCCACAAAAATCACTCCATCCTCGAAGGTGTCGTCGGAGGAATCGCCTCTTACGGCAACTGCTTCGGCGTGCCGAATGTCGGCGGCGAAACTAAGTTCGAGTCCTGTTACTCCGGCAATCCGCTGGTGAACGCTTTTGCGCTGGGCTTGGTCCGCAAAGATCAAATCTTCTATGCGAAAGCTGCCGGCGAAGGTAATCCCGTAATTTACGTCGGCGCGAAGACTGGGCGCGACGGTATTCACGGGGCGACCATGGCCAGCGAAGAATTCAGCGAAGCGTCGGAAGCCAAGCGTCCCAATGTGCAGGTCGGCGATCCCTTCCTCGAGAAACTCCTGCTCGAAGCCTGCCTGGAAGCCATGCAGACGGGCGCGATCATCGGTATTCAAGACATGGGCGCCGCCGGCTTGACCTGCTCCACCTGCGAGATGGGCGCACGCGGGCATGTAGGAATCGAAATTGAAATGGATCGTGTGCCGCAGCGCGAAACCGGCATGAACGCCTACGAAATCCTGCTCAGTGAATCGCAAGAACGCATGCTGCTGGTCGCACAAAAAGGGCGCGAGGAGGAAGTCTATCGCGTGTTCCGCAAGTGGGGCCTCGACGCCGTCGAAGTTGGCCGCGTGATTCCTGAGCCGCGAATGCGCGTGTTGGAGCACGGCCAGACTGTCGCAGATATCCCCAACACCGCACTGACCGACGATGCCCCGGTTTATCGTCGTCCACTCGAACGCTGGGAGCCGCCGGTCTCACGCGAGAAACCCGATCACATTCACCTCGGACAGCAGAACTTAACTGAACCATTAAAACAACTACTCGCCAGCCAGAACATTTGCAGCAAACGCTGGATTTATCAGCAATACGATTCGATGGTCCAAACCAATACGGTGGAAGGGCCGGGCTCCGGCGACGCGGGCGTGATTCGCATTAAGGGATCGCAGCGCGCGTTATCCATGGCTCTGGATGGAAACGGCCGCTGGTGCTATCTCGATCCCCGGGTCGGCGCGATGCATGCGGTCGCTGAAGCCGCGCGCAATGTGGCTTGTTCGGGAGCAACGCCGGTAGGCGCGACCAATTGCCTGAACTTCGGAAATCCTGAGAAGCCGCATATTATGTGGCAGTTTTCGCAGGTCATTGATGGCATCACCAAAGCTTGCGAAGAACTCGAAATTCCGATTACCGGCGGCAACGTCAGCTTCTATAACGAGACCCTGGGCGAGGGAATTTATCCCACCCCGGTGCTGGGCGTGGTCGGAATTCTTGACGATGGGACCAAGGCGGCGTTTCCGCACTTCCGCGAGCCTGACCGCGCGATCGTGCTGCTGCGCGGATCGGAGCCAGGTGACGTCACCGACGCCGAAGTCGAATTTGGCTCATCCGAATACGCGAAAGAGGTACTCTCCGAACTTTGGGGTTTTCCGCCAGCATTGGAGCTCAAGAAAGAAGCCGGGCTTCAGAAGGCGATTGTCGAGCTCATCAGCGCCGGCCTGGTTGATTCCGCTCACGATTGCTCGGAAGGCGGCTTGGCGGTAGCGCTGGCAAAGGTATCTTTCCCCAAAGGCATCGGCTGCTGCGTGGACCTGAAATCTCAGGAACTTGCACCAGAATTCGTGCTTTTTGCCGAGGATGCCGGCCGCATTGTGATCTCCTGCGACCCCGCGAACCTGGCGCGAATCAAACAAGTAGCGGGTAAAGCGGGCGTTTCAGCGGATATTCTAGGGGAGACGACCTCCGGGAACATAGAAATCAAAGTAGATGGAAAAGTCGTGGTGTCGGCATCTGTTGTTGAGTTGCGGGATGAGTTTGAGAATGCGCTCGAGCGGGCGCTTAGGAGCGAACCTGCCGGGGTTGCGGCTGATTAGGGCTTTGCTGAAAGCTGACGGCTGAGAGCTGATGGCTATTTCCGATAAATTTCGCGACGAGTGCGGCGTAGTAGCCATCTACTCGCATCCTGAGGCGGAGACGCTCGCCTATCTCGGCCTGCATGCTCTCCAGCATCGAGGACAGGAATCTGCCGGCATCGTCACCTCCGATGGCATGTCGCTGCACATCCACAAGTCAATGGGTTTGGTCGCCGACATCTTCACCGAAAAGAAGCTGTCGCGCATCCGCGGCACCCTGGCCATCGGCCACACTCGTTATTCCACTGCCGGCGACTCCGCCCTGCTGAACGCTCAACCCATCATGGTTCAATCCAACAAAGGCATGATCGCGCTGGCGCACAATGGCAATCTCACCAACGCTCAGGAAATTCGCAGCCGCATGGAAGCCCAGGGCTCCATCTTCCAGACCAGCAGCGATACCGAAGTTATCGTTCACCTGATCGCTCAATCGCGTGAGCAAACGCTTCCCGACGCGATGGCCGACGCGCTCCGCCGGGTTGAAGGCGCATTCTCGCTGGTGATGATCAGCCGCGATCGTATTTTTGCCGCGCGCGATGCTCGTGGCTTCAGGCCACTGGCCATGGGGCGTATTCCTGCGAAGGTTGCTGGAGAGGAAGGCACAGTGGTTTTCGCCTCAGAGACGTGCGCCTTCGATCTGATCGGCGCCGAGTACGAGCGCGACGTGAAACCGGGTGAGCTGATTATTGTTGGCCCGGAGGGCGTCAGTTGCCGCCGCTACACTCCCGCACTCCAGCAGTCGAGCTGCATCTTTGAGCACGTGTACTTCTCTCGTCCTGACAGCCGCATCTTTGGCCGTCCCGTGCAGGATAGTCGGGAACAGCTCGGTCGCGAACTCGCCCGCGAGGCTCCCGCAAACGCTGACTTGGTCGTGCCGGTTCCAGACTCCGGCGTGACCGCGGCCATGGGCTATGCCGCTGAAAGCGGCATCCCGCTTCGCTTTGGCTTGATTCGCAACCACTATGTGGGACGGACCTTCATCGAGCCGCAGCAGACGGTCCGCGACTTCGGGGTAAAGCTCAAACTGAATCCCGTGCGCAGTCTGCTCGAAGGCAAACGCGTGGTGCTGATCGATGACTCCATCGTACGCGGCACCACCAGTAGAAAAATTGTTCGCATGGTACGCAGCGCCGGCGCGAAAGAGGTGCACCTGCGCATCTCCTGTCCGCCGACTATTTCGCCGTGTTTCTACGGCGTCGACACTCCGCGAAAGAAAGAACTCATCGCCGCCAACAATTCTGTCGAAGAAATTCGCAAGTATATCGGCGCCGATTCCTTGTCCTATCTCTCTATGGCCGGCCTGAAAAAAGCCTGCGGCGACGGCGAAGAAACCACCTACTGCACCGCCTGCTACACCGGCCAGTACCCGACCAATCTGGTAGATGTCGAAGAAATACAGCCGGCAACCATCGAAAAACCTTAGCTGCCCTCTCCTGACTTTTGTGCTGAAGCAACTCTCGCAATCCCTTGCAGATCATTTGCGATCTTGACGTGTGCCCATCCTCCCAAAGCGTTCTGGACCCGTTCCGCGATGGTTCCGCTGATCTCGATGACTAGCCAACCGCCGAGCTTAAGCACTTCGCGTGCTTGCGGAATGAGCCGTTCAATCACTTCCATCCCCGTGTGCCCAGCGAAAACCGCCTGGCGCGGCTCGAATTTCCGGACTTCCAGTTGCACCTGATCTTCTTCCGCCTCGCCCACATAAGGCGGATTTGAGACCACAAAGTCGAAAGCGCCCGCTTGCATCCCTTCCAGCAGATCAGTTTGGCGAAATCGAATCCTACCCTGAAGTTGATGTCGGGCCGCGTTGGCACGGGCGATTTCGAGCGCTGCAGGCGAGATTTCCGTTGCGTGAATCTCCGCTTGCGGCAACTCTTTGGCAAGCGCGATGGCAACGCAGCCCGATCCGGTGCCAACATCCACAATTTTCAGCTCCCCGCGCGAGGTCGCCCGTACTTCGCGAACTCTATCCAATACTGATTCAATGACATGCTCCGTCTCGGGACGAGGAATGAGTACGGCTGGTGACACGATCAAATCTATGCCCCAGAATTCCTGATGCCCGGTAATGTACTGCGCCGGAGTTCCGCCGGACCGTTGCTGCAGGGCTTCCGCATAGCGCGTTTGCTCTTCCTGAGTAAGTTCGCGCTCCGGGTGTCCATACAGATAAGCTCGATCGCATCTCAGCGTGAACATGAGCAGCAGTTCAGCATTCAAGCGCGGCGAGGGCACGTGGCTTTCGCTGAGTCGCTGAATAGCTGAATTGAGTGTTTCTCCAAGGCGCACGCCAGAATTCTAGCGGGATTCAGCCGCAAAAGGCTTACCAAGGTAACTGCGGCCGACGCTAAAGAGCAGACTTGTTGGCTGAAATCCACTAAAAATATGGGAATCGGGCATTAGTGTTTCTGCGCCCGATGGAGAAGAGCGATGTCGCAGGTAAGGCACGAACAGCCTTCGATGTTGGCCAGGGCTGAAGAAATTCAGCGGCAGATCCACGACCTGTCCAGCCGTGACATGCAGCTTTGGTCAATCATCAGCCTGGTTGTGCTGGTCTTGACCGGAGGCTTTCTTGCCCTGATTGTGCCCAACCTGATGTGGGCACAGCGCATGGTCCGGATCGAACAGGCCTATCTGCCACAGCTCTTTTTCGGCCTCATCTGCCTGATCGTGTTGTTCAACATCTACCTGCTCTCACAACGCGTTACGCTCAATTCAACCCGCAAAGCCCTGATCAGTGAATTGGTACTGAACGAGCGTCTGGAAAGTCTTTCGCTCATTGATCCGCTCACTCAACTGTTGAACCGCCGGGCCTTGAACGAGTTGATTGCTCATCAACTGGCGCGCGCTAACCGCACTGGAGAGCCGCTTACTTTTGTGATGATGGACCTGAACAACTTCCGGGAACTTAACGCCAAGCTCGGAAACATGGAAGGCAACCGGGTCCTCACAGAGTTCGCGTGTCTCCTGAAGAAAGTATTTCGAGGTGGCGACCTGATATTCAGGCATGGTGGAGACGAGTTCCTGGTGGTGTTGCCCGACACGGCTGAAGAACAAACCGATCCTCCCATTCAGCGCTTGTTGCGTGCCTTGGATGAATGGAATACGAGTAACGACCGAGCCGCGCAACTGTCGTTTACCTGGGGTATCGCCTCATATGTGACTGGCACCAGCCTTGAAGAAATCCTGCGAACGGTTGACCGCAAGCTGTATCAGAAGATGCACAATCTCGCGCCAGTGTTTTAGTCCTGACTCGCAAGCGGAAGTTTGTACGCAGAACTAACCGAGAGTCTGCTTCCTCAATTAAAGCCCTGCCCCAGCATCCTCGTCCAGGTACCACATCAAATTCCCGTTTTCGGGACGCACTCTCTGACAAGGAAGATTAGCCGACGGATCCTTCAAAGCCTTGCTCACGATTCCGGCTTTGCCGCCGCCCTCGACCAGGAACATCACATTCGCTGCATTATTCAACACAGGATAAGTCAGTGTGATTCGCCATGTACTGTGCTGCTGCACCCAGTTTCCTGCCACAAGGTGCTGCTTTTCCTCGAGTGCCTTCGTGCCGGGAAACAATGATGCCGTATGACCGTCCCCACCGATGCCGAGCAGGACAAAGTCGAACCGGGGAAACTGCCCGGGCGCAAGATGAAAGAATTCACGCAGGGTTTGCTCATACAGTCCTGCCGCCTGGTTTGCATCCGGCAGTTCTCCCGGCATCCGTAAAACGTGGTCCGCCGGGACCGGTAATTTCGAGAGAAGCGTTTCCTTGGCCATACGGAAATTACTCTCCGGAAAATCCGGCGGCACATGCCGTTCATCGCCCCAGAAGAAAAACACTTGGTCCCACGGTAGCTGCGACGAAAATGTTGTCGCCAGTTGGTGGTGCAGGCCGCGAGGAGTCGAGCCTCCGGAGAGCGCAACTGTGAATCTTTCACGCTGACGAATCGCCTCAGATCCGATTCGACAAAACGTCTCCGCTGCTGCTCGAAACAATTCTTCGGTGGAAGGAAAAACCCGGACTTGAGGATCCGACGACATGAGTTCAGGCTGCGCCGTCAAGCACGGCGCAGCGGGCGGCGCCCAGTAAGGCCAACTTGTCATTGGTTATTACGCTGACCGGCATGATCTCCATCAGGCGTCGCAGCCGCCCCTTGCCCAGAAATGCTTCGATGAACGTAGAAGTCTGAAGCTTCGGCAAAATCTTCGGTGCGATTCCACCGGCGAGAAAAACTCCGCCGGTTGCCTTGAGCTTTAGCCCCAGATTCCCCGCCTCGGCGCCAAAAATAGCCACGAAAATATCTAACGTCTGTACGCACATAGCGCATTTGCCACTCAACCCAGCATGCGAAATGGCTGCTGCCGCATCGGTTTCAACCATCTCTCCGACCAGCCAGTCTGGCGGTTTGCCTTTTCCAGAATCCCGCAGGAACTCGAAAATATTGACCAGTCCAGGTCCCGAAAGCACCCGCTCATAGCTCACATGTCCATAGCGCGACCGGAGGTACTGAAATAGTTCGACCTGAAGATCGTCCAACGGAGCGAAATCGCAATGTCCGCCCTCCGACGCGAACACGTGATGGCGAACGCCATCCCAGTAAAGGCCGCCTTCGCCCAGTCCCGTTCCCGCCGCTACGATTGCTAGATTTCCAGTGGAAGTGGTCCCGGTATTGTGGGCCACATCGTTCAAAGTCACCAGATCGCTGACCGAAAGAGCGCCAATTCCCCAGCCAGTTGCTTCCAGGTCGTTGATCAACTCCGCCCTCGGAATCTTCAGTTCATCGGCAAGCAGGCGGGATTCAACAATCCACGGCAGGTTGGAGGCGACTACCCGGCCGTTGGTGACCGGGCCGGCAATCCCAAAACAAGCTTTCGCGGGTTTCACGTCGACGCTGCCAACGAATTCAGCAACAATGTTTTCCAGCCCGGAATAGTGCTGGCTGGGGAACACCCCCACCTTCACCAGGTCCAGTCCACCATTCTGTGTGTCGTACAGGGCTAGGCGTGCGTTGGTGCCCCCGATGTCACCCGCCAGGATCATTTCTCGAAATTCCTCCAGTGCCGTCCGTCCCGCTCCAGCAACTCGTCAGCCTCTCGGGGCCCCCAACTGCCGGAAGGATAGTTGGGAAAATTTCTCGGAGGGAGGGCCTTCCACACATCTAACGCAGGACTGACCACGCACCACCCAGCCTCCACCATATCTGCGCGCTGAAATAGAGTTGCGTCCCCGATCATGCAATCGTGCAAAAGGCGTTCGTAGCCGGTACTGGGCTGTGTACCGAAATAATCAGCATACTCGAAGTTCATGTCAACTGCGCCCAATCTCATGATTGGCCCTGGCACTTTGGCGGCAAATTGCAGGGAAATACCTTCTTCCGGTTGGATGTGAAGCACCAACTGGTTCGGCATCAGGTTCTCAACCGCCGTGTCGCGGAACAGCACGAACGGGGCACGCCGGAACTGAATCACGATGTGGGTATTTTGCGCAGCCAGACGTTTTCCGGTGCGCAGATAAAAGGGAACATCCGCCCAGCGCCAATTGTCGATTGCCAGCTTCATCGCCACAAACGTCTCAGTGCGCGAATCCGGCGGAACATCGGGCTCAGTGCGATAGCCAGGCACCCGCTGACCACTCTCAATACCAGGCCCGTATTGTCCGCGAACGCTGCGCGTCAAAACTTCTTCGGAGCTGAGCGGCTGAATCGCGTGCAGCACTTTGGCCTGCTCGTCGCGCACGGCATTGGCGTCGAATGAAACCGGCGGCTCCATGGAGGTCAAGCTGATCAGCTGCATGATGTGGTTTGGGACCATGTCTCGCAAGGCGCCGGCGTGATCGTAATAGCTGCCGCGCTGCTCAACCCCTACGGTTTCAGCAACCGAGATTTGTACATGATCAATGTAACGGCGGTTCCAGATAGGCTCAAAAATTCCGTTGGCAAAACGAAACGCCAAAATATTTTGAACGGTTTCTTTGCCCAGATAATGATCAATACGGTAGATCTGGTGTTCATTGGCGACCTTGAGAAGTTGCTGGTTCAAGGCCTTCGCCGACTCGAGATCGTGGCCAAAAGGTTTTTCTACAATCACCCGGCGCCAGTAGCCGTCTTTCTCGTCCATCAACCCTGCCGAAGAAAGATGTTCGACAATGGGACCGAAGAAGTTGGGTGCGGTCGCCAGATAAAAGAAATAATTTCCGCGGGTCGAATGTTCCTGGTCGAGCTTCGCCAGGGTAGATTTCAGCGCAGCGTAGATATTCTTGTCTTCGAAATCGCCCTTGACGTAATAAATTCGCTCTTTGAACCAGTCCCAGAGTTTGGAATCGATTTGGCTTCCGGCATAGTTCCGGATGTCTTCAGAGAGCTTGGTGCGGAATTCATCGTCTGACATCGGACTGTGCGCGATGCCCAGAATGGCAAGCTCGCGCGAGAGCAGGTCTGCCTTTGCCAGGTTGTAGAGCGCAGGAATCAGTTTGCGGCGCGTAAGATCGCCGGCCCCGCCAAATATCACCATAATGCAAGGATCGGCTACGCGACCCGGGGGGCGGTGCGTTCCAGGGAGCACTTCAGCTTGTGCCATTCCGTCTTCTCCTTTTCAGGGACAGCCCGGCCATACAACTAGCTGCTCTCGCCCAATGCTGGGTCGCGTTTCTACAGATTACGGCTGCCCGCTTATGCAGATTTCATTTCTGTTGCCGGCTCCACATGTCCGCCAAATTTCTGCCGCATGGCCGACAACATTTTCTCCGCAAACGTATGCTCCTGCCGCGAGCGGAAGCGCACAAACAATGCCGCCGACAGCACATCCACCGGGACAGCTTCATCCATGGCCGCCTCGATCGTCCAGCGGCCTTCGCCTGAATCTTGCACGAACCCGGAATACTCAGACAGCGCCGGATCCTCCGCCAGCGCGATCGCGGTCAGGTCGAGCAGCCACGAACTGATGACGCTTCCGCGCCGCCAGACTTCGGCGATATCTGCAAGGTTCAGATCATATTGCTGGTCCTTAGGCAGCTCGGTTTTGTTCGCGTTGCGGAAAATATCAAACCCCTCCGCATACGCCTGCATGATTCCGTACTCGATGCCGTTGTGCACCATCTTCACGAAGTGTCCCGCGCCTGATGGACCGCAATAGATGTATCCATCTTCAGCCGTGCCACCGAGTTTCTCCCGCCCCGGTGTAGGTGGAATGTTGCCGCGGCCCGGCGCGAGCGTCTTGAAAATCGGATCCAGTTGCTCAATCACTTCTTTGGGCCCGCCAAGCATCATGCAGTAGCCGCGCTCCAGGCCCCAGACGCCGCCACTGGTCCCCACGTCCACGTAGCGAATCCCTTTCTCGCGGAAAATTGTGGAGCGGCGAATGTCATCTTTGAAATATGAATTCCCGCCATCAATCAAAATGTCGCCGGATTGCATTCTTTGCGCGATCGCCTGTGCCGTCGATTCGGTCGGCCCACCCGCAGGTACCATCAGCCACGCAATTCGCGGTTGGTCCAGCTTCGAGCAGAAGTCGTCCAGCGAAGAAGACGCGATCGCGCCTTCTTTAGCCATATTCTTGACTGCATCCGCGCTGAGATCTGTGACCACAACCTCGTGGCCTCCGCGCATAAGCCGTCGCGCCATGTTGGCGCCCATTCGGCCCAGTCCCACCATTCCTAAACGCATTCTTCCTCCGACACTGCAGAGCTCCCTGGCAGGAGCAGGAGCACGATCCTGAAAAACACGACGTTCATCCGCGCCGAATCAGCGTATCCGATTACTCTGCCCGCGCCAACGCCTCTCTGGCTGCTTGGATCACATTGTCAGTGGTGAATCCAAATTTCTTCATCAAGTCTTTTATAGGAGCCGAGGCCCCAAAAGTCGTCATACCAATGATCACGCCGTCATTCCCAACATATCGTTCCCATCCGAACACTGAGGCGGCCTCAACTGAGACACGGGCCCTGACCTCGCGTGGCAGCACAGAATTCTTGTAAGCAGCATCCTGTGCGTCGAAGACTTCTGTTGAAGGCATACTGACCACCCGCGCCCGAACCCCTTCACCCGTCAGCTTCTCGTAAGCTGTAACGCACAACGAGAGTTCACTGCCGGTGCCAATCAGAATAACCTCAGGTTTCCCCCCTTGCGCGTCGGCCAGGACGTAGCCGCCCTTGGCGACCCCTGAAGCCGCAGCGTACTTGGAACGATCGATTGTCGGCAGCGCCTGACGGCTTAGCACCAGCGCGACCGGGTTATGCTTCATCTGAATTATGGTCTTCCAGGCTTCAACAACTTCATTCGCGTCTCCGGGCCTCATCACGATCATGTGTGGCATCGCTCGCAAGGAGGCTAACTGCTCTATCGGTTGATGGGTTGGGCCGTCTTCGCCCAGGCCAATCGAGTCGTGCGTCAACACGTAGACGGTTGGGATCTCCATGATCGCGGCCAGTCGCATGGAAGGGCGCATATAGTCGGTGAAATTAAAAAATGTCCCGCCAAAAGCGCGCAGTTTGCTGAGCACCATTCCATTGAGCGACGCCGCCATCGCATGTTCGCGGACGCCAAAATGAAAATTGCGTCCCGCATAACTTCCGGCTTCGAAGTCACCCGCGCCCTCTGATTTCAGAGTTGTCTTGTTCGAGGTCGCAAGATCAGCCGATCCGCCCACCAGCCACGGAATGTTTTGTGCCAGCACATTCAAAACTTTTCCCGAGCTCTCACGCGAGGCGACACCCTTCGGATCAGGCGGAAAGCTTGGCAGATCCTTGTCCCATCCGTCCGGCAGGTCACGCCGCTGCATGCGGTTGACTTGGTCGGTAAGGTCGCCGAACTGCTGGCCGTATTTGCCGAACAACTCATTCCATTTGGAACTCAGGTCGCGTCCTCGCCGTCCAATGCCTTCCTGGAAATGTTCCAGAACGCCGTCCGGCACAAGAAAATGCGCGTCTTCGGGCCAGCCATAAAACTTTTTCGTCAACCTGACCTCGTCTTCTCCTAGCGGCTCGCCATGGGCCGCATTTGAATCGTGCTTATGCGGAGAGCCGTATCCAATATGGCTGTTCACGATCACCAGCGTCGGGCGATCGTTCGTCGCGAGAAACGCATTCAATCCCTTTGCCACTCCGTCCAGGTCGTTTGCGTCTGGCACGTGCGCAACGTTCCATCCGTACGCTTGAAAGCGCACTCCCACATCTTCGTTAAACGACCATGACGCGGGACCATCGAGCGTGATCTGGTTGGCGTCATAAATCCAGCAAAGATTTGGCAGCCGCAACTGCCCGGCAAGCGATGCTGCTTCGCTGCCGATACCTTCCATCATGTCGCCGTCACTGCAGAATGCGTAAACGTTGTAATTGAAAATGTCGAAGCCCGGACGGTTATAACGCGCCTCCAGCCACTTTCCCGCGATCGCCATTCCGACACTGTTTCCGACTCCCTGGCCCAGGGGGCCGGTCGTGGTCTCAACCCCAGAAGTAATCCCGTATTCAGGATGTCCCGGGGTCTTGCTGTCAATCTGGCGAAAGGATTTTATGTCGTCCAGCGATACAGCCGGCTTCTGCTGCACTTTGTATTCCGACTCCACCGCCCTTACCCCGGTCAGATACAGCATGGAATAAAGCAGCATGGAAGCATGGCCGTTTGAGAGCACAAATCGGTCGCGATTCGGCCACACGGGATTTGCCGGATCGTCGCGCAGAAACCGTTGCCACAAAACATACGCGACGGGGGCAAACGCCATGGGCGCGCCGGGGTGCCCCGAATTTGCCTTCTGCACGGCGTCGATCGATAGAGTGCGAATGGTGTTGATGCTGAGGGTTTCGATCTGCTTGCCGGTTACTACTTGATCACTTACTGCCATAAGATTGTTCCCTTAGGTGCTTACGTAGACCACGATGCCTGGTGAAGTATTCCAGTCTATCAAGTTCAGGCAAAAGCTGTGGAGCCTGTGCATTCGGATTGCCCTTAGCTCGGGTGCGAGTCACGGGGTGCCACGCGCCTGCCTTACGTAGGTAGCGGATTGTCCAAATTATTCCAGCGAGATAATTCCGCGTTGCAAGGCGGCAGTAGCGGCTTCGGTACGATCTCTGACGTTGAGTTTGTCGAGCACGTGGCTGACGTGCAGTTTCACCGTCACTTCTGCGATATTCAAAGCGGCCCCAATCTCTTTGTTGCCCATTCCCTTGGCGACCATGCGGAGGATTTCAAGTTCGCGGCTGGTCAGCACGCGACGGCCCACGCGTGCGGCCAGCACGGATGCGACCGCGGGATCTAAATAACGCTGCCCTTCTACCACTTGACGAATGGCGCGTAGCAATTCTTCGCGCACCATACTCTTCAAAACGTATCCATACGCCCCAGCCTGTAAGGCGCGATAAATCTCTTCTTCTCCCGAGTGAGTGGACAACATGAGAACGCGAACGTCGGGAAATTCACGCAAAATCGCTGCCGTCGCCTCCGCACCACCCATTCCTGGAAGGCGCACGTCCATCATCACAAAGTTGGGGTGATGTTTACGGCAAGCTTCCAGTGCCGCTTCTCCCGTACCCGCTTCGGCGATGACCTCCATATCCGGCTCGACATTCAATGAGGCGGAGAGCCCCATGCGAACCATGAAGTGGTCGTCAACCACCAGAATACGAATCGGCTTTGGGTTCATCATCGGGTAAGCGCTGGCCATTGATGGGTGCTTCAACTGTGAGTTGCGTTCCGCATCCAGATGAACTCTCGATTTCTAAGTGACAGCCTATGGATTGCGCGCGTTCCCGCATGTCCAACAACCCGAAATGCCCAGTGGAAAGAGCTTCTTCGGGAGCAAACCCGCACCCATCGTCCTTTACAAACAGGCGAACGCTGTCCGGAGCATACTGCAATCCGATGGTGACGTGCCGGGGTTCACCATGCTTGACTGCGTTCGCGACCGCCTCTTGGCCAATCCGCAGAAGGTTCATTTCAACCGGGCTTGGCAGGCGGAAGGGAGTACCGCTGATCTTAACGCTCATTTCTACCTTGTCTTGCATGGCCAGCGGTTTGATGATCTCGCTGAGAGCGGAAACCAAGTCACCGTTTTCCAGCAGGTGACAGCGCAGGTCCCACACCGAGCGGCGCGCTTCAACCATGCTGTGGCGGCTCATGCGCCGCGCAGTCTCAATCGCCTCTCGCGCCACCCGCGGCACCTGATCAAAGCAGTCGGAGGCTAGGTCCAACTGCATGGTGATTCCGGCGAGCTCCTGTTCCAGGGTGTCGTGCAGTTCGCGGGCAATACGATTGCGTTCTTCGAGTACTGCACCGCTGCGGAGTTTTTGTCGAATGACGGTCATCTGTTCTCGCAGTCGCCCTCCCAGGACAACTACCCACGCCAGCACAATCAAAAGCGCTCCTACAGTGATTCCCAGCAGCCACAGTGTGTGACGCAAATTCCACCAGGATGGCGTGCGCAGCACGACAATATCGGCAGGTGATCGCAACAGTAGGCGAAACGATTGCGGGACCGACCACAACCCCCCGCTGCGCACCAGACAAATACCAGTGGCTCGAACTCGGCTATTCAGAGGGATCGAGAAGAAACGCTCCTCCATTCCGGAAGGTGCCGTCGCTTCAAACAAATAATCGCCGGAGCGGAGCAGTAAGCGCAGGCCGCTATTCTGGCGCTTACGCTCGAGCAGAGTCGCATCCGTCGTTACCAACGCTCCGTCATATTCCTCCCAAGGTGAGTCAAAGTTGAAGCTGACTGGAGCTGGAGCCGCGCCTTGCCCAATGCGCCGGAAAATCGCTCCTGAGAGGATGGGGGCAGACTCGCCCATTGCAGGAGTCCCGAAAACTTCGACCAGGTCGCCGGGCTGCAACGGAGTGTCCTGCTGGCTAAGAACGCGGAGACCTTTTCCCTCGGATTGCAGAAAGAGTGCGTTGCCGAGCTGTTGATAAGCCACCACCCCGCGAACTTGTACCCGTTGACGCCCTGCGCCCGGCGCAAACTGCAGCAATGCCGAAAACGGGATCTCTCTCTGCAGCGCCTCCATCTTTATGAAGCTCAAACGAGGCACATAAAAAAGTATCCCGCTCAATTGGCGCTGGCTGGTAAACAGACTGCCACATACTCCTTCGATCAAAACTTCGCGTCCCACCCAGGAGGAAAAATCCTGTTCTTGCTGAATCGGCACTCGAGCTGCGAACTCTCCGCTGCCAGAGGCCACACGCAAAGCCAGAGTCGTCTCATGCCACGAAGTGCGGTCAATCGCGGCCGACTTGACAATACCGCGTACCTGCACCCACTGGCTGTCCATCTGCCCATCAGCCAGGTCGTTGAAGGAATACAGTTTGCTTTTCGGGAGCGTACCCTTGCCCAGCACTCGAAGCGTCTGCTCGCGAATGACCGGTGCAAATTTCCCTGGTCCGGTCACGCCTTCTATTTCGACCAGGTCTCCCAGGTGATGTTCGAACTCGGGTGAGTGGCTTCCCTCAACGTAAATTCCGGCAGTCGAATCGTTAACAAAGAAATCAGGTGCTGGAGCGTCTTCCGTAATAACGCCGCGAATTCTGACCGGATACTCGTGTGCCGCCTGCTCCGCCGTCAGCCGTCGGACTTGATCTGCATGGGTGAGCGGTGCTGCAGCCTTCATCGAAGTCTGCGCCGAACAGACTATGGTGAACACCGCGAAGACAAACACTAAAGATGAGAGAAGAATGAAAACGCCACTATGGGCGAGCATCGCGCCAAAGAATGGACGATTGAATGGCATCGGTACCACTGCTCTCAATGCGAATGCTCTCCGGCGAACACCGCCGCGCCGCTCGGAGTAGCCTAGCTGAATCCAGGCGCAAACAAAAGGCCGGGCGCAAGACTTAGCCGTTCTGCGCCTAATGATTCGCGGACTAGTGATATAGAGAACTTCCGTCCAGCGGTTTCAATTCCTGCCCCGCAACTGCCCACTCCACTTGCAGCGTCGCTCCGCCTTCGCCTTGAAAATACTTGAGCTGCAGCTTGTGAAATCCCTGACGCAGAGGGACGTGACCATTAACCATCTGGCTGGGATGGTTGCCGTCATTGTTAACGACCTCTTCATCGTCGATCCGCAGCACCGTTCCGTCGTCTGATTCCACCGCAAAGTTGTAGAGACCATCAGCAGGAACTTTAAGATATCCGTCAAACTTGACTGCATAGTTTGTCCGCCGACCGAATTGCTCCAGATCCAACGAGTTTGCAATCCCGGTTGCCGCCTGAGTGCCAGCCTCAATGTCTTGTGTGCTGCTGAACTTCCCCTCAAACAACGTAAACGTCAAGCCAGGCCTGCCATCGGTGTAAGTGATCGCATCTCGATACGAACGACGTAACAGCGTGGCCGAGTAAACAATGCTGCGCCGGCCTCGCTCGGTAACCACAACAACGTTGAGCTCTGTCTTTTGGTCTGGCTGAAGTGGTACCTGGATCGGCGTCTGGTAGCGCGGCGATTGCTCAGTCGGGGTGCTGCCGTCGAGCGTGTAGTAAATCTGACTGCCGAGGATGAGAGAACGCAGTTGTATCTGAGCGTGATCGTCAGTGGCAGTATAGAAATCCTTTAATCCATCGGGTTCAGGAATCCGATAGTTTACGTCCTGCTTTTCCAGTCGACCGAACTGATACGGTAGCCGCTCCCGAAAACCAGCATAGTCTTTACTCCCCAACGGTGACCACACCACTTCAGATAATGCCAGCAATCGTGGCAGCGTCATGTACTCCAGATGTTGGGGCGTGCTTATGTATTCGGTCCACAGATTTGCCTGCGCGCCCAGAATGTATTTCTTCTCTTCTGGCGTCAGCTCTCCTGGCAGCGGCTCGTAATTGTAGACTTTCTCAAGCGGGATAAACCCGCCCATATTTGGGGGTTCGCGTTTCCCGTCGCCTTGGTTGTAGTCGAAATAACAGTAGTCGGTTGGAGTCATTATGACTTCGTGTTTTTGTTTTGCCGCCGCGATGCCTCCGCCCTCCCCGCGCCACGACATCACAATTGCATTCGGAGCCAAACCGCCTTCCAGAATCTCGTCCCACCCGATAGTTCGTTTTCCCTTGGAGCGCAGGAATTTCTCCATGCGCTGCACAAAATAAGTCTCCAGTTCGTTCTCGTCTTTCAATCCCTCGCGCTTCATCACCGCTTGCGCGTCCGCACTCTGCTTCCAGTTTTCTTTCGACACCTCGTCGCCGCCAATGTGGACATAAGGGCCCGGAAACAGCGTGACGACCTCGCTCAGCACATTTTGCAGGAATGAGAACGTTTCCTCCTTGGGGCAATAAACGTTGTTGTGAACGTCGACGCCGGTGCTCCCCGCGGACGGTGCAGGCGCGCATCCCAGTTCCGGGTATGCGGCCAGGGCAGCTCCCGAGTGTCCAGGCATTTCGATTTCAGGAATTATGGTGATAAATCGCGCCTGCGCATAGGCTAGGACGTTCTTTGATCTGCTCCTGCGTGTAGTAGCCGCGAACGTACGGATCGGAGTTTCCCGCATCAGAGGGATACTCGCTCTGGAAGCCAGTCTCAGTCAGCCGGGGATATTTCTTAATTTCGATTCGCCATCCTTGATCGTCTGTCAGGTGCCATTGAAATCTGTTGATTTTGTATTCCGCCAGCACATCGAGAAAATTCTTGATGAACGCGACAGAGAAAAAGTGGCGGCTGACATCAAGCAGCACTCCGCGATAGTGGAATCGTGGATAGTCAGTGATGTCAACGGCGGCCAGCATCACCACCGGTTTGATATCTAACGGCAGCATTTGTGTCAGGGTCTGCATTCCGTAGAACAGCCCTGCAGACTGCCCCACAACGCGGATTTCCGTCGGCGTGATCAACAACCGGTAGCCTTCAATAGGCAAATTCCGCCTGCCCACATGGGTGAAAGTGATATGTCTCCCGCTCTTGGGCGCCGTTGCCTCGATTTTCAGATGGAAGCCGTTGTTGCTGAGTAAGAAATCGTCGAAGAGGCGGGCGATCCTGCGAGACTCTTCGTCAACGGCCACGATTCGAGTTTGATTGTTGAGCGTGAAAGTCCCGGGCAAAGGCTTGACGCTGACCGGTTGCGGAACGACGTTCAATCGCGTTACTGCAGCATTTTCCGCATAAACCGAGCCGGCCACTATGACCAGGAACACCAACCGTGTCAGATGTCTGAATATCTTCATGGTCGGATTTTTCACTGCCTCGCCGGCGTGATGACAATATTCCGATAAGCGACGTGTCCCTTTTCGCTGCCCTGCAGGTAGATCGGCCCCGGCATTTCTTCGTGGCTATCCAGAGCGCTACCCGTGATACCGGGGATCTCCTGATCATGAATGATCGTCTGACCATTTTGGACCACAGTGATATTCCGCCCGATCAGTGTGATGTCGAAACTCTGCCATTCTCCGGGCTTGCGAGGCATTTCGGGCGACGGTGCCAGGAAGCCGTACACACCGCCCGTATGATGACTCGGCGGCTCCTGAATGGAGTCGGTTTCAACCTGGACCTCGTAGCGACCCCGCAAGTAAACGCCGCTATTGGAATCGGGCGCACAATTGAACTCGATATGCAATTTGAAATCCTGGAACTTGGAATCACTAATAATTTCGGGACCATGCCCCGGACTTACCAGTGTTCCATTCTCGACTGTCCAGGGGGCCTTTGCGGTGGGATCGCTCATCCTCCATCCCGTCAGGTCTTTGCCGTTAAATAATTGGATCGGCTTTCCCCACTTCGGCGCGCCCGTTCTGTGCAGGGTTGGTGCCCGCCGTCCAGTCCACCGCCACGGAGTTCCGTCTTGCCCGGTCGTGGTTCCCGAAAGAGTATTCCCGACTAGCTTTCCCTGAAAGACCATATCTTCCTTCCGGTCTTCCTCTTCTTTCGGAGAGACGAAGGTAAGATTGCCGTTCACGATTTCAATCTTGGGCAGCGGCCTGGCGTTCCCCCAACGACTGACCATCTGCGCCTTCAACTTTCCATCTTCTTCTCGAATCTCGAGCCAGGAGGCATATTCATGGCCGGGCGCGTTCAGAGTCAGGTCCCAGCGCCCGAGGAACGGCTTAACAGACGCGGTTGCTGCCGAGGAAGCATTCTGCGAGTGTGCCCCGGTCAAGAAGCCGAAGGTTAATATCACCGAGACAAATATATTTCTAAGCTTCATAAGAATGATCACTCCCGCTGTTAGGACGATCTTGTTGGTGAATCATGCCGATGGCCTCCAGTCCAAAGAAAACGCGGAGAAAGAAGTAGGGCGCAGCACATCAATCTGAACGTGGATTGGTGCTTCGGACTGTGTGAATGCAAGTTCCACCGTGGTCTCGCCGCCAGGTGCGATTTCGGACAGCTCCACCACCTGCCGTTCAACCGGAATATTACCTTGACCGAAGAACAGACCTCGCAGCCGGTATCCCCTCAGTGTGTACATCGGAAGGTCGCGCCTAACTTTTAGCGACACCTGGAATTTGTTCAATCGGTGTTCCACCGTGAGCGATTCGATCGGACCACACTCTCGCCGCAGAAGTTCATAAGACGGCTTGGGCGTTCCATAAACGTCCACCACTCCGTGTATGCGCTGTTGCAAAGCACCCGCCCCGCGATCGCCCACATGCGTGCGGTAATCGTTGTAACAGAAGAAAATTGCGCCGCTGACAAAATCTTTCGATCGGATTGCAACATCATGCGAGCGCAGGATCTCCATTCTTTGCTCATCACCCTCCGGCCGATCGGCTGTGCAAGCGCAATATCCGTATTCCGAGACCACGATTGGCTTGCCGGGAAAGGCCGCGTGTAGTTCATCGAAATGACGAGCCGCATCCGCTGCCGTGCCAGGGGCCCAGGTTCCGTAGTATTCGTTGGTCTCGATAAAATCCATCAGGGCAGCGACGTCACGCCGCGGATTGTCAGCCAGCGAATTCGACGCATAGGAGCAAAGCCGGCCCGGATCCAGGCGCTTCGCCGCTTCGAGCATGCGCTTGGCAAACGCATACGCAGGTGGATTCTGCCCCGCAATTTCATTGCACAGACCCCAAACCACAACCGATGGATGATTCCGATCACGCGCAATCATCTCGTTCAATTGCTCCAGAGCATTTTCCATGACGTCCGTGTCTGGCTCGGCGCCCATGTGATCGAACGTCTCCCAACCCCAGGCCGGAACCTCGGTTTGCATGAGGATGCCGTGGCGGTCGCAGTAATCCAAAACGCGCTTGTCCTGGGGCCAATGCACTCGGGTAAAGACGCAGTTCAGATGCTTCATGTCTGCATGGTCGTGGGTTATCCACTCCGTCGGTTCCGCCATGCCGTACTCCGGATTACTTCCCCCCATGCGCTCCACGCCCATCAGCCTCACCCGCTCGCCGTTCAAATAAAATCCACCATCCTTCACCTCCAGCTTTCGCACGCCAAAAATCGTGGCGTAGCGGTGTACTTCACCTTCGCCTGAAATTGAAAGCTCGAGCCGGTACAAGTTGGGATGGTCAAAGTGCCAAAGCCTGGCTTTGAGCAATGTAGCCTGCAGGATTAGCTTTTCGACTGCTCGCGGCTTAACTGAAATCGCATGACTTGGTGACTCCGTCAAAACGGTCATGGGGTTGTTCTCTTCCGCGATGCCGAAGGAGGTCTCGCCGCTCCAGGACTCCGCTCGCGTGTTTCGAATGTATGCTGTAATCGTAAGCTTCCCATCTCCGCTGACCAAGTCTGGGACCGCGTCGATATCAACCCTCTCCACAAATGTCTTTGGCGTAATCAGCAGTTGCATCGGGCGGAAAATGCCTCCGTCATTTGCCCAGTCACTCGACTGGCCACGAGGCACCATATGTTGGTTGAACGCATTGTCCACACGGACCGCAATGGTATTATTTCGGCCCGCATGCAGCAGGTGAGTGACGTCAAGGGTAAACGCGGTGTAGCCCTTTCGGACGTGTTCTCCGGCTGGCTGGCCATTCACCCAGACTTTGCCGGTGTGGAATACCGCTTCAAATTCCACCCGCACCGCGCAGTCTTGCCAGCGCGCCGGAACCTCGAAAGAGCGCCAGTACCAGGCGATTCCCCGATACTCAGCCAGTGCTGCCTCCACTTGCCACGTGTGAGGCACGATGACCGTGTACTGACTTCCAGCGAGAGTTCCCGGATTCTGCCAATTTTCTTTCGTGCCTACGTTCTCCGGATCGGTCCGAAATTGCCATTCACCACAGAGGCTGAAAACTTCCGTCTCGCACGGCTGCACTGCCGCATCATTCGCTCGAAGCACAGGAACCGTGAGCGCGCCCGCTGCAGCCCCAACCGATCCGGTCAAAAAGTTCCTGCGCGTAGACATTCGTGGTATGACTCTAACCGATGCAGTAAACCAGCAGTGCATTTAGGGTGTCAAACTTGGCTGTTTTGATTCCGGAAATGCCGGTTCGCCACTCGCGACGGCTGATAGCATGCCAGCGGGCGTCATGAAGTTTTTGCTTTCGGGAGAGAACTCAATATGAGCAAACGGCACTCAGTTGTAGTGCTCATCGTTCTGGCTGCTACCCAGTTTGCAATCGCGCAAGCGGCGATACCGAACGCCGATGTTCAGAAGCGCGTTGATTCAATTCTCAAACAGATGACGCTGGACGAAAAACTGGAGATCGTCGGCGGCGTCAACGACTTTTTCACTCGGCCGAATCCGCGCCTGGGAATTCCTTCTCTGAAAATGTCTGACGGCCCGATGGGGGTCCACAGCTACGGACTCACTACCGCATATCCTGCGAGCGTTGCGCTAGCCGCCTCTTGGGACCGTCGATCTTGCGCGTCGGGTGGGCGTATCCATGGGTAAAGACGCACGCGCCCGGGGTGTGCATTTCATTCTCGGTCCCGGCATGAACATCTATCGTGCTCCGATGAATGGCCGCAATTTCGAATACTTTGGAGAAGATCCCTTCCTGGCATCGCGAATCGCGGTTTCCACGATCAAGGGAATCCAGGAACAACGCGTCGTCGCAACCGCAAAACACTTTGCCGGCAACAATTCAGAATTCGCGCGCATGTCTCTTAGTTCTGATATCGACGAAAGAACGTTGCGTGAAATTTACCTGCCCGCATTCGAAGCTGCAGTGAAGGAAGCCAAGGTCGGCGCGGTCATGGATGGCTACAACCTGGTGAACGGTACTTACATGACGGCGAACAATCGATTGAACAATGAAATCCTCAAAAAGGAGTGGGGCTTCGACGGCATTCTCATGTCCGATTGGGGCGCAACCCACGACGGAATCGCGGCCTTTAGCGGTGGTCTCGACCTCGAAATGCCCTCTCCGAGTTTCATGAACAGGGACACCCTCCTTCCTGCCCTGCAAAGACGGCAAAGTGAAGACCGCCGCGCTGGACGACAAGGTGAGAAGGATTCTGCGAACCGCCATCGAGTTCGGTTTCTTCGACCAGCCACAGGAAGACTTGGACATTCCAACTTTGAGCCAGGAGGGACGACAGGTTGCCCTTGAAGAGTCCAGGGGCGGCATGGTGCTTTTGAAGAACTCAACTAATCTGCTGCCCCTCAATCCCGACAAAATGCAGACCATCGCGGTGATCGGCCCCGATGCTTACCCCGCCGTTGTCGGCGGCGGAGGCAGCTCGGAAACCAAGCCGTTCAACGCTGTCAGTTTCCTGGAGGGCATCAGCAATCGCCTCGGAACAAAAGCCAAAGTTTTGTATGCGGTTGACTCGCCGGTGCTCGATTCGGTGTTTGAGAACTCCGAATTTGTGACTGCTCCCGGCGGAGAAGCCGGCCTCAAGGGCGAATATTTCGCCAATCAGGAGTTGAAAGGCACACCGGCTCTCGTGCGCACTGATAAACACGTTCACTTCGATTGGGGAGAGGGCAGCTTTGCCGCAGATCAACCTGTCGATCATTTCTCGATCAGGTGGACCGGTTATTTCGTGCCGAAAACCACCGGCGACTACAGCTTCTTTACCTCCGCGGACGATGGAGTTCGCCTCTACATCGATGATGTACTAGGAATCGATGACTGGCTGCCGCAATCTCAGACTGTCCAGTCTTACGCCAAACACTTGGAAGCCGGCAAGGCATACAAGATCCGGCTTGAATATTTCGATGAAACCAGCACTGCCATTGTCGGTTTTGGCGTGACTCAGCCCCAGGAATATATCGGCCGCGAAACCAAGCCCCTTGCTGCCAAAGCTGACGCAGTAATTATCTGTGTCGGTTTCGATCCAAAAACCGAGGGAGAAGGTTTTGATCATCCATTCCAGCTTCCGGGCGGCCAGGATGAACTGATCCGTCAGATCAGCGCGGTCAACAAGAACACAATTGTTGTGCTAACCGCTGGTGGAAACGTGGACATGACCCAATGGATCGACAACGTCCCCGCCGTCCTGGACGCCTGGTACCCCGGGCAGGAAGGCGGAACGGCATTGGCGCAAATTCTTTTTGGCGACTACAGCCCCTCCGGCAAGCTGCCCGCCTCCTTTGAGCGGCGTTGGGAAGACAACCCGACTTTTCACAGCTACTATCCTGAGCCTGGCCAACAGCGCGTCAAATATTCCGAAGGCGTCTTTCTCGGATACCGGCATTTCGACCGCTCTGAAACCAAGCCACTGTTCGCCTTCGGCCACGGCCTTTCCTACACAACATTCGGTTACAGCAAGCTGGCGGTAACGCCTCAAACCGGAAACCTAAGCCAGCCTATCGCGGTTTCCTTCGATGTGAAAAACACAGGCAGGCGTGAGGCAGCGGAAGTAGCGGAATTGTATGTCGGCGACTCTCACGCCAGTGTTCCGCGTCCAGTTAAGGAGTTTAAGGCTTTTGCAATAGTAAACCTTAAACCGGGTGAAACCAGGCGCGTGACCCTTACGCTTGATCGTAGGGCCTTCTCTTTCTACGACATAAACAAAAAAGACTGGAGCGCCGAGCCAGGCGACTTCACAATTCTCGTCGGCGGCGCTTCCGACGACATCCAACTTCGCGGCAAGTTTATTCTCGCGCGTTAGAGGGGGGAGTCGTCAGCTCGCCTCTGCCGTAGTCCGTTGCAATACGGTCGTCGCCCGTTGAAAATCGCACTCGCTCGACCGACGTTGACGAATCTTGAGCTGCGAACTCCGATACTTTGAATAAATATTCCAGCTGTACGGAAGTAGTATTGACAACCTCTATCTAGTTGTTTTCTATTAGGGTCACTTTTGTGTCTTCCGCCGTGGTGTGCGAGGTCGTGCCTCGCCCCGAGGCAGTGGGTAATTCGAACTCTAACTATTGTGGGCATCCAAAGGGAGTGGCTATGAAGCGATTTTTGACGGCACTTGCGATTGGAAGTCTGTGCTTGCTGGCCCCGGCAACTGCTGCCGCGCAATCTGACCGTGGATCAATTGCCGGTTCCGTGGTGGACACAACCGGGGCGGCCGTGCCGGGAGCCTCGGTGGTGGTGAGAGGCGTCGATACCGGAAGCACTTACAACGTGAAAACCACTGGCGAAGGGGTTTATCACATAGCGGATATTGCCGTGGGGCGTTACGACATTAGCGTCGAAGTTGCTGGCTTCAAGGCCGCCGTGCAAAAAGGGGTGCTCGTCCAGATCAACACGGTCACTGCCATGAATATCACGCTTCAGCCCGGCAGTGCGAACGAGGCTGTGACGGTGGTCGCAGACGCCCCGCAGTTGCAAACGGAGAGTTCCGACCAAGGCACGGTAGTCAGTACGAAACAGATTGAAGAATTGCCATTGTCTTTGGCCTCAAGCAGTCAGAGTTTTCTCCGGTCGCCTGAGACTTTTGTGTTTCTCACGCCGGGAACTGTCGGACCGGGGACAGTCTCAGCCGCGGGTAACAATGGGGTTTTCTTGTCGAAATTGGGGGGAGGTCAAAACCTTGGCGCCGAGATCCTCCTTGATGGCACCAGTGTTCAGCGTCAAGATACGGTTTCTGCGTTTGACCAGACAGCGCCTTCAGTAGAGGCTCTCGACGAATTCAAAATTACGACTGGGACTCCGACAGCACAGTTTGGGCGCACTTCTGGGGGGATCGAGAGCTTCACAACCAAATCGGGGACCAATTCATATCATGGAACCGTATTTGATATCTTCCGCAATGAGGCACTGGACGCCAATTCTTGGGACTTCAACTACCAGAATGCACTGAATGTGCTTGGTGGTAGCTCGCCAGTCCACAAGCTAAGAGATCGTCAGAACGATTTCGGGGGCTCACTGGGCGGACCTATTCGCATTCCTCACATTTACGATGGTCATGATAAAACCTTCTTCTTTTTTTCATGGGAGCAGTACCGCAACAAACCGGGCTCATCTGTATCTTCAACTGTGCCCACCCAGGCTGAGCGGGGCGGCGACTTCTCCGCGCTGCTCGGACCCGGGCTGGTGGACCCTAACAACAACCCGATTATCAATCCCTGCGATGGATTACAAGTTCGCCAAGGAGAGATATTCGATCCCCTGACTACAGCGGGTGGTTGCAGAAAATCATTCCCAACGCCGAATGTGATTACTAGCGACCCGAACATAACGATAAGCACAGTGGCACAGAACGTTCTGTCGTTCGTTCCACTGCCCAACGCACCTGGACTCCAGAACGGCTTGGTAAATAATTTCATATTCAACTCCGTTGACCCGAAGATCGAAACCACGATGACATTTCGGATCGATGAGAGCGTGAGCGAGAAGAACAAGATGTTCTTTTCCTACAGCAGCCGCGAACAAAGCCAACTCAATGGCGCCTCTAATTTTCCATTCCCTATCGATGGGACCTATAAAAATCACTACTTTACACACTACTTGCGCTACGGCTGGGACTATCTTGCCAGCCCCTCCCTTCTGAACCATTTCGTTGTCGGACTGAACCGTCTGAACACCTCCAGCATCGGGTTAAGCGTGAACGGAACGGACTGGCCAGCAAAACTTGGAATCGGGAATGCTTTTGGACAAGTATTTCCAACCTTCCAGTTCAATGGCAGCCCAGTGTCGGTGAACTATGCGGGCTTGAGTGCCGGTAACGATGACTTACACTATCCGAACAGCTTGGTTTTCGCGGACAGTATTTCCTGGACGAAGGGGCGGCATTCACTGCGTTTCGGAGGAGAATTGCGGTTTTTTCAATATTCCGTGCTCGCCGGCGGGAATACTTCGCCGAACTATGTTTTCCAGAACTCTGAAACCGCCTGGAAGGCGAATGATAATTCGACAGGCGATCCATACGCCAGCTTTCTAATTGGGGGGCCACATAACGAATCCCTAACCGTCAACTCACACTTCCCGCGCTGGAATCAACGCTACTACGCTCTCTATGTACAGGACGACTTCAAGTTCCGCCGGAATCTGACTCTTAACCTCGGTGTGCGCTGGGACGTTGACACTCCCCGACACGAGGCATCGGGGGTGCAGTCGGTTCTGTCCCTCACCGCGAATAACCCTGGCACACCAGGGCAGCCGGGCGCATTGATCTACGGAAGCGGTGCGACCGGCGCGAAAACTTACTTCAAAGACATCGCTCCGCGTATCGGCTTTGCCTGGTCGCCGAACTTTGTGCAGAACACGGTGCTCCGGGGCGCATACAGCATCTACTATGCGCCACTCAGTTACTCCGATTTTGGAGCATTTCTGATTAACGGCACTACCGTCAATCCAAACTTTAGCAGCGGCGATAACTTTACGCCCGTGCAATCGCTTGACGCCGGTTTTCCAACTTACACGCCTGCCAGCACCAAGCAAGATCCTACACTGCTAAATTTCAGTCAGAACGGGGTCAATACAGCGTTGCCCTCCTATGGGCGTCCGGGCATGGTGCAGAACTGGGATCTTGAGATCCAGCACCAAATCATGCAGGACCTGATTCTCAGCGTTGGATACGTCGGACAACATGCCACCCGTCTGAACTCCGGATTGGCTCAGGTTAATACCATCAACCCGAAGTTCAATTCCTTGGGGGCAAACCTCGGATTGGAGGTCACGGACCCCCAGGCGGCTCCTATTCTAGCCAGCCTCGGCGTTACAGTGCCACCTTGGTTTAGCCCGGGTTGGAACGACGGTGTCAACAATTTTGGTTTAGATACGATTGGCAATCTACTGCGGCCCTTCCCACAGTTTGGCGATATCAACACGAACTGCTGCCTTGAGAACCTCGGGCAGTCTACTTATAACGCATTGCAAGCCAAGCTGGAACGGCGCTTCCGCAACGGATTGAATCTGTTGGCTTCGTACACTTACTCGAAGACGATCACCGATGCTGACGGCGCTTACCCATTCTTCTCAAACCTGACTTCGAATGTGTTTGGCTCGCAGAATCCATTCAATTTGAGGGCCGAAAAGGCAGTCAGCTATCAGGACGTTCCGCATGCCTTTGTCCTTAGCTACCTGTACGAACTTCCAGTAGGCCCTGGAAAGCGATATCTAAGCCACGGTGTCGCGAGCAAGGTTCTAGGCGGCTGGCAGGTCGGCGGGGTTCAGCGTTACCAGACCGGCGCGCCTGTGCTCATTAACGAATTTGCTACTGGACTTACGGGGTCGCAAGGTGGGCAATACCCAGGTGCAAACTACCGGTATAGCCTATTGCCCGGGCAGTCGTTACTCGCTAACAACCCCTCGCATTGGACGCCCGCTGTGGACAGCACTTGGAATAGCAGCTGTCCTGGAGGCGGGAATGGAACCTTCCTTCAAGCCAGCAACCCGGTTGTGAATTGTGTGGGAATCCTTGATCCCAGCGCGGCCTCCCTTGCTGCCGGTGGAGGATACGTGTACGGAAACCTGCCGCAGATACTCTCGTCTTGGCGAAGCCCGACCTATCTCAACGAAGACTTCTCCGTCATTAAACGAACTACGATTCGCGAGTCGCAATCGATTGTGTTCAAGCTCGACATTCCCAATGCTTTCAACCGGCATGTCTTTGGCCAAGTAGACGGGAATATTTTCGATCGCCACTTCGGCGTTGCGGGATTTGGCAACTTTGCAGGCATTCCCACAGTGATAAATGGACCGAGACAAATACAGGGAACTTTGCGCTACGAGTTCTGAGACTCTCGCCCTCCAACGAACCAAGCCCGGACTTAGGTCCGGGCTTTTTAGTTTGGACAAGTGTGAAAGCGATAAAATGCCGAAGGAGCACAACTAACAGTCTTGACATCGATGCAGCATGCGGGGGGAAGCGTTGCGTTTGTCTTTTTTCAGATTTTTGTTCAAGGTTCCCGTCTACGTTGCGTTCTGCAACGCACTTATCTTTGCTCAATCTCCACCGGGAGCGAATATTCCTGCGGAATTCAGCCAAGGTATCGAAGCCATGCGCGAGGGAAAGCTAGACGAGGCGAGGGCGAGATTCGCGTTGGTCGTAAAGCAGCAGCCACAATTCGCTGAGGCTCATTTCAATCTTGGGCTGGCCAGTGAGGAACAAGGCGATCACGATGCGGCGATTGCCAGCTTTCAGAAAGCGCTTGCGCTCAAGCCTCATCTTCACGGCGCGAACTTATTTCTAGGCATCGCCGAGTTCCGGCTCAACCATCTTGATAAAGCCCGCGCCGCCGTGGCGAAAGAAACAACCAGCTATCCCAAGGACGCGGAGGCCTGGATGTGGCTAGGCGTAGTGTGCCTCGCACAGGACCGTCCTGAAGATGCCGCCGACGCTCTCGACAAGGCTGCCAAGTTGAAGCCGGACGATCAGGACATCCTTTATCATCGCGGCCGCGCGCATCTGTTGGTGTCCAAGAACAGCTACTCCGAGATGTTCAAGGTGGATTCCACGTCCTGGCTGGTGCATCGCGTTATGGCTCAGGCTGCTGCGGAGGCCGACCGCCACACTGATGCGATTGCGGAATACGAGAGCGCCATCAAACTCGCGCCTGCGCAGCCCGGTCTGCACGAAGAACTCGGAACGGAATATCGTGCCGTGAACAAGATTGCCGATGCTGAAGCAGCGTTTCAGGATGAGCTGAAGATCGATCCTCACAATGTTCTAGCGAGGTATAAGCTCGGCGCCGTCGAGGTTGAAAAGGGGGATGGGGCTAAGGGTAAGGAATTGATTGAGGCAGCGCAAAGTGAAAAGTCTAACTTGGTCCACGTGGACTACAATCTCGGCAGGGCTGAAATGCTGCTGGGCAACTACGCCGCAGCTACAGCGCATTTCGAACACGCGGTAAGAACCGACAAAGATCCAGAAATCATCGAGCAAACCTGGTATCAACTCTCCCAGCTTTACCGGCGACTGCAGCGGACCGGGGAAGCGCAAGCGGCCCTAGCCAATTTTCTGAAGCTCAAACAAGAGGCTAGCGAACAACAACAACAGACGTTCGAGAGAAAACAGAAGATGCAGGAGCAAAATGCGGCGCCCCCGTCTTCGACGCCCGATGGCGAGCACAACTAGTGACCATGACAGGTTGGTTGCGACCGAGGGTGCACTTCATGTCCTTCGCAGTCCGCCGCTTTCCCGCGCATCGCAATCATTGTTTCTGTGCTTCTGATTGAACGACAGGCTCGTCGATCTGCAAAACCTGATCGCCGCGAACGTCCTTCAGAGTCTGCCTGATTCCACTGGGCCAGCGAATCTCGATTGTTTGCGCCGTAGTCTCCTTGCCTAATCCGAAGTGCACCCGCTTGTCGCTGGCAGAGAGATAACTGCTCGCTGTCGAAACCGTTGCATATTGCGCACCGGATCCCGTAACTAGTATGACTTCTGCGCCAATCGCGTCGCGGTTGCTTTTGTGGCCGACCAACTTCAGCAGTATCCAATGGTTCTGCGTCACCGTTTCGTTATGTAGGACGTGAACTGGCCCGTCGTTAGTGGTCACAACTGCATCGAGCCGCCCGTCGTTATCAATGTCTCCGATCGCCATGCCACGCCCTACCCACGGTTGACTGAAGACGCTTCCCGATTGCGTGGACACATCCACAAAACCGTGACCGGTATTGCGGGCAAGCAGCATAGGTTCACGGTAATGAAGATTGGGATGGTCGAGTTCGATGGTATCCAGATCGTGTCCTTGCGCGATCAACAGGTCCTTCCATCCGTCATTGTCGTAGTCGAAGAACCGCACTCCCCATCCCGAGTGTGCCAGCGTCATCGATCCGATTCCCAGAGATGGACTGGCATAAGTGAAAGACCCGTCGCCATTGTTCTGGTAGAGAGCGTAGCGCTGATTTGCCAAATCGGTGACCACGATGTCCGGCCAGCCATCATTACTAAAGTCGGCGAAGTCCACTCCCATGCCGGCAAAGGTCCGACCATCTCCATCGACCGAAACTCCAGATGCGAGACCGACATCTTCGAACGTGCCGTCGCCCTTGTTGTGATAAAGGAACTGTAGCATCGAGTCATTGGCCACGAAGATATCGATGTGACCGTCACGATCATAGTCGGCAATTGCGATGCCTAGCCCCTTGCCGGGTTTGCCAAGACCTGCTTTCTGCCCGATCTCGGTGAACGTACCGTCCTTATTATTGTGGTAAACGAGCGGGGCGACTGGCTTGAAGTAATCCGGATGGCAATACGCCCGGGAGCCTTCCTTGTGCTCGCCACACCAGATATCGTCGAAATCCCACTCCAGATAGCGCAGCACCACCAGATCCAAAAAACCGTCGCCGTCCAGATCAACCCAGGCTGCGCTGGTGGACCACCCGCCTCCAGCGACCCCGGCCTTGTCGGTTACATCCGTAAATGTGCCGTCGCCATTATTGTGGTATAGCTTGTTCCCGCCATAGGCGGTCACGTAAAGGTCCTCGAATCCATCGTTGTCGTAGTCACCTACGGCGACGCCCATCCCGTATCCTGCGCCCTGTAGGCCGGCCTTCTCTGTGACGTCTTCGAACGTCCCGTCCGGCTTCTGGTGGTACAGACGGTTCCAGTATTGCTGGCCGGTTTTCTGTGGGATCGTTCGTTTCGGAGTGGGATCGCTTAGCGGCGCGCCATTCACCAGATAAATATCCAGGCGTCCGTCATTGTCGTAATCAAACAGCGCGACCCCTGCTCCCATAGTTTCAAGAAGGTATTTTCTGGAAGTATGGGACGCGAGGTATTGAAAATTGATGCCCAGCCGCGGCGTGATATCAACAAAGGATCCACTAGGGCCGGAAGCCGGTGCCGCCGAAACACTCCGCTCTTCCGTCCCGGCCAACCGCGGCAAAGCGGCAAGCAAGAAAAACAACACAATGACGAGGAAAATGTCGGTAGGGAAGTGCTGCCTCAAGCCTCAAGGCTCCACGGTTCCTTTGCCCTCCATGCCACCAGCAGTTCGATCGGTTGCCGGAGTCTTAAGTTCTCGAATGCATTGTCTAGCGTCTTTCCACTTGTCGCTTCCAATTGAAAGAAGGCACTCCGGGATTTTATGCGGCCTTCTGTGCGTATCTGACCAACCTTCTTTGCCGGTCCAAAACGCTCCAAAAGCACAGGTTTGATAATTGATGTCCACAACGCATAACACTTCGCATTTGGGTGAAGTCCATCTTCGGCGAAAAGGTCGGCGCGGAGTTTGCCTTGGGCGTCGAACATATCGGACGCCACATCGATGTACTGGACACGTTGCTGCGTGCCCGCGAAATCCCGAATCATGCGGTTTGCTGCTTTCATTTTAGGCCATTCGTTCCACCGCGCCTTCGATGGCTTGATGGAAAGAATGTATATCCAGGTTTCCGGCAGCGCCGCATGAACGGTTTGCACAAAATCCCGCGCCTCGTTCGCAACCGATTCCGACGTCTTCGATGATCCAGCCGCCAGGTCGTTGTCCCCTTCATAAACCACGACTGCACGAGGGTGGTACGCAATGACGATTCGTTTCGCGTATTGGTTAAGGTCAGAATACTGCGAGCCGCCAAACCCTCGATTGATGGCATCAAGCGGCTTCATTTCATCGGCCAGCGTCTCCCAGCGCTCGAAACTGGAGGAGCCTGCGAAGACGATGCCCCCGGATTTAGGAGGATTGACCTTATCCTGCTCTTCAAATTTGCTGATCGACGGTTCCCAATCCTGACCTTGGGCAAATGCGGTCGAGGCGGAAAAATAACTGTGTCCCCCCAGGGCTGCAAGGCACATCGTAAACACAATGAAGCTGGCGAGGGGTCTTCGCATTAGCAGGCTGATGGTTTGGCTCACGATCTGTAGGCTATACCGGAAAAGCTAGGGACATCAAACGGAAACAGCGATGTCGGCAGGATCTGTTTGGGCCGAGGCAATGTAGTACCATCCGACGATTTACTCACGCTGATTAATATTTCTCAATGAGGCGTGCCTGAAGCTTTCCTAAGCTCTTCTATTTCCTCCTGGACCTTCGCCCACGCTTTTGCATTTCGCTTCGTCGCATAGGGAGCATCCGACTGCCCGAAGAAATTCAGGAGTTCGGCCCGGAGCGCCGGAGAAACGGTACTGAAGTCTTGTTTGGCAAGCGCATCGAGCAGCCTTGCCTGCGTCTCATCATTGAGTTCGTATTTTCCTGGCTCCGACACTAAACCGGTATCGAGATTGTCGTTTGGCAGTTTCGGCTCACCCGCGCCTACTTCTTGTAGAAGCCTCCGGTACCGATCCAGGCTCGCATTGAAGCTGGCCTCAAACATGCGTTCTGTCTGGGGCGTCGGCGTCCGCAGCTGGAGCACCCTGAGCGGACCTATCTTGGGAATAATTTTCAAGAGAAATGCATCAAACCTTTCGCAAGCGGTAGGCCTTTGATAATCGTTACCCCAACTCTTTTGATAGCTTGCCCGTGACAAGTTGTACAAAAACTTCTTCCTGGTCATGCTGGGTTGGTCCTTCATGATTTCGTCTTTCTTAAGACTCCAAGCAATGCGCGTGGCCTTCGGGAGAAGCTGGCTCACGTCATGGCGATAGGAGCCGAGCACTTTTTCCTCGTCCGAGAGAACGGCCTTGAGATCCAAGCCGTATGTTTCCTGAAAAGCTTGCTCTAGCAGGGGAACTGAGACCTCAAAGCCGATAAAATCGTGGTAATTCTGTGATGCATAACGCCCGTGTGCGACTTCCAGAACGTCGAAACCGAATTCCGTTTTTACGTGTGCAAGTGGGTCTTGTTCATATGTCACACAGCTTCCATATTTCTTTTTCACCTTCGGGTAGAGGATGGGTTCAGCGCGGTTTACGGCGATCGCATGGCCCTCGTTGTCCCCGGAATAATGAGACATGGCCCCCAAAGCAAATGCGTATCCGTTAAGGTCCTTCGAATCGCGCAGCAGAGCCAAAATGAAGTCTCCGCTGCGAACGTAATGGGTTAAGTTGCTGAAGAATTTATTTCCGTGCGGGTAGTACCCCATGTCCTGGATGATCGCGCCGCCATATGCATAGGCGTGCGCTTCTCTCAGCGATTGGTCCGTGCTTTGCGGAAAACGCCTCAACAGCAAAGGACGTATGCTGGTTTCCCATGCACTATCGATAATCGCCTCATGCGTAAGGACCGCGTAGGCGGCGCAGCGGACCGGCAAGCCGAACGCTGACAAAAGCGTCAATAGCAGAGCGAGAAGCTTCACGAAGTCTATTTCCATTCGGCTGCAGTGTCGCGTGCGTCCAGTCATAGGAGTGCTATCGGTCTGTGCCCATAGCCTTCAACTTTACCGCACATCGCTCGCTACTGACTTCAGCTGCCGGGGCAGTTGCCCGGTGCAGCCGTGGCTAGACTCAATCTGTCAAACGGTAGAGGGCAGGGAACTGGCCCGTGTTTCATTTTGGGGAAGCCTTAGCTGGCCATGATGAATACAGGCCGATGATAGGCAACTTCCAGCAGGTACCGAGCCGCAGCCAAATGTTCGGCCAACGAAGTGTCGGCTCCATATCCGTCAGCGCGCACCCTCAGCACGGGATCTGAAGACTCTACGTTAACTCGCCGAATCTGGGCATCGTGTTGCCGATCGCAGGCACAGGCAAACCTTAGAATTCCTCCCAACACTTGCACCATCGACCGCTTCGATTTCGGAAGAGCAGAAAAGAGTTTATGTGATTCGCTGGGCATCGCACCCCGATGGTAGCGCGCAACCACCGACGCCATACCGACCTCCCCGGCGGTCCAGCCCAATGGCGGGTTGAGCTTTCGGATCAGCCGCGCGGACTCTTTGTGATGCCCCTTATTCATTCTCGAACGGCCAGCATTATGCATCAGAGCCGCCGCCTGCAAAATGGAGCGGGACGCTTCCCGGTCGTCGCGCTTTATATCGTCGGACAGTCCATCGAAAAGCTGCACCGCTAGATGCGCGACATGCCTGGCGTGGCGCATGTCGGGATTAAGAAATGAGGTCCAAATCTCAAAGCGCTGCAAACCGAGAGTGCGAAGCTCGTCACCCTTGGGCAGCGGCGCACGCCACTTGGCCCATAGCGAATCTCTGCCAACCATCTTCCTGCGATATTTTTCGAGACATTGCTGACGCTCTTCGCGTATTCGCTCTCGCCACCGTTCACGAACCGTCGGCTCCAGAAGTGTGTTCGCATTAAGCGTTGTCGACAGGACGTCAAGGTCGTGCACGTCACCCAGCGCATCCTGCACTTCTTTCAGGTCTTCAGCCCAGAATTCATGCAGGCTCGGCAGGAAATTCTCTACTGTATAGCGGAAGCGCTTCACTCCAATCCGTAGGTCGTGATATGCGACCTGCGTGCGATTACGCAAAGCCCGGTGATGAAGCCTATGTGCTTCTTGCCAGCGTTCCAGCACCAACTGCCCAACCAGCGCACCGTCGCAGGGGATTCGTCCAGCACGGGACGGCAACTGCTGCGCCCAGGCTTCCCACTTATTGCGGTCGAACTGCTGCAAAGCCGCGATTGCTGCTCCCCGAAGTTCCAGCTCCCTTTTCGCCAACCATTCTTCCAGCATTTGCCTGGATATATCATTTTCAGGCGCAAGTCTCTTGATCCAGTCTCGAAGAACATGGGTATCGCGCACCGCACCCAGGCTCTGAAAAAGCTGTTTTCCAGCTTTCTTCATCTTCTTCCAGGCTGTATCGGAGTCGAACGACATGAGACCGTCGGCGATGGAGCGGCAACGTCGCAGCGCGGTGCGCAGGTCATGCACCGCATCAGGCTCGAACCGATCAGCAACTTTCTCAACCTGCTCCAGCACCTGTTGCATCCAGTAGCCGAGACCGATTCGTTCTAGTTGTGTCGCTGACGTGACCATTGTTTACAGGATTTACTCTTAGGAGAGATATGCAAATCAAAACTTTCCACGGAAGCCGCTCTCAGAATTCCAAATATCCTCCGACCGCCTGACGAACGCTGTGCTCGGACCCATTCGCGGGTAGCACTCGCGCAACTCCACATAATGCCTCCCAAGCTGCTTCATTCAGCGCTGGGTCGGAGCTGACCAGTTCACGAATCATCTCCCATGCCGCCAGGTTGAAAGCACCTTCCGGAGGAGGGCCCATAGCCAGGGAAACCGCACATTGCGGGCAAAAACAAATACGTTTTGCGGCGGATTTCTGGCGTGGACGTATTCCCACAGTCTGCGTAAACAAGTACACTGCGACCGACTTATTTCCGGATTCCAACTCCCGATTGCAGCGTAGACAATACTGGTTTTCCAAGAGGAGTTCCTGGGCCGTTTATTGGGTAATATGCTCTGCTCGAACGCCTTTCGGAACAAGTATGTAGAAAGATTCACCGCCTTAAAATCCAGGGCTTCCAGGTCGCCCGCAGCGCACCCCACATTTTGCCAGATCTTCTCACACCACAAGCGGAATCAAGATGTGCTCTAGCCATTCAGCTACCAAGTCGTGCACCCTGAAGCTGTGTCCTCGCGAAAATTGCAATTAGTCCGCCGTTCACGCGCCATGATTGGCCGGTCGAGCTACGATTCAAAGCAGCGAGGGCGTCAATTGGTGGCGGCCGTCTGCTTCAGAATTCTCAGCACGGGCGTCGAGTTCTTGCTGGTTCGAACCCGCCAGGGGCGTTGGACATTTCCCAAGGGTGGGGTTGAACCAGGGCTGACGCCCGCGCAGTCGGCTGCTCTTGAAGCCCACGAAGAAGCGGGAGTTCACGGCCGTATCGAAGAAATTGCCTTTGTTCGATACAAGCTGCGGAAGTCTGCAGAGAATGGAACCCAGGATTGCCTTAGCGGGTATCTTTGTGAGGTCTTGCGCCTGGGGCCTGCTCAAGAAGCAAACAGAGATCCCACTTGGTTCTCTCCCCAGAAGACAAAGCGCCGCTTGGCTCAAGGACGCACTGAGGAGAACGCAGCTGAATTGTCGCGCGTTGTAGATCGTGCTCTAGCTCGGATTCAGCGCTCTCCAGCGCGAAGCATGCTGGCGAATGATCCTCTGGTTAAAGTTCGTTTTGAAGCGTCGGAGATAGTCATCCGCCGTCCACACGAGAGCCTTGCACACCCGCAGTCTTCCCACCGGAGCCGGCACGGTGCGGCGTCCGACAACGATGATCGAGGTCATGGCAAAATTCTGCAACTGCGCCCCGCTCAAATCACGCGCTCGTAGATTCTGATATCGATCTCGGTAACACAAGCCAGCGTGGGGATTAGGCGTGAGTGGTCACTGGATGCGAGAGTGCGCCAAATCTTCTGTCTTCGCTTCTAGTTCGGCCCAGCGTGCGTAGAGTGCTTCCAGATTTTTCTGCGCGCTTTCCATTTCTGCATGGGCGGCAACCAGTCTGGAAGCATCACTGGCAATGGCCGGGTTCTCCAGTTCGGCTCGTTTGCCTTCGAGCACGCGCTCGGCTTCAGCGATCCGGTGCTCGATTCCGGCATACTCCCGCGCTTCCAGGTACGAGAGTTTCTTGTTCTTCGTCGCTGAAGGAGCATCTGCGAAACCCGCGACCGCAGGCGCTGAGCGGCTCTTCGGGTCAGGCTTTCCTTCCGCTTGCCAGGATTCCCACTGAGCATAGTCAGCAAAACTTTCCGCGCTGCCTTGTCCGTCGAGTCCGAGCACGATATTCGACACGCGATCTAGCATGTAGCGGTCGTGGGTTACCAGCACCATGGAACCGCGAAATTCGAGCAGGCTTTGTTCGAGAATCTCGAGCGTCGGAATGTCGAGGTCGTTGGTGGGCTCATCCAGCAGAAGAACGTCAGCCGGCTGCAGCATCAGTTGAGCGATCAGCACGCGGGCCCGTTCACCTCCCGAAAGCCGCTCCACAGGTTGGTTAAGCTGCTCGCCGGTAAACAGGAATTTTGCCGCCCACGAAGCAACGTGAATCACGCGGTCCTGATAGACGACCGAATCTCCTTCTGGAGCGAGAGCGCGGCGCAGCGTCATATTCATATCGAGCTGGCGGCTCTGATCGAAATATACGATGCGCAGCCAATCGGCGCGCCGAATTTCTCCAGCCGTAGGCGTCCATTCTCCGCGCAACAGGCGCAGCAGACTGGTTTTGCCGCTGCCGTTTGGCCCTACCAATCCGAGACGCATTCCCGCAGTAATAATGAAGTTGAGCCGCTCGAAAAGCGTACGATCTCCAATTTCGCAGGTTACATTCTCGAGTTCGATCAGGCGCTTGGTTTTGCGATCAGTCGCCGAGAAATCAATTTGTGCCGTTGCGTTGCGGGTCCTCGCATTCAGATCGGCGAGTTCGCCCATCAATTCCCCAGCCTTATCAATGCGTGCCTTGGATTTCCGAGTGCGAGCTTTAGCCCCTCGCCGCAGCCACTCAATTTCCGAGTGGACCAGATTTTCCAGCGCCTCTTGCCGCTTCGACTGCGCGTGCAGGAACTCTTCTTTCTTCTCCAGAAACGCGCTGTAATTTCCGCGGACCCGCAGCAACCCGTCCGGATATACACGGCTAAGTTCCGCCATCTCGCCGGCCACATTCTCCAGAAAATAGCGATCGTGGCTCACCACGACGCAGGCGAAGGCTGCTTCCTCCAGCAAATCTTCCAGCCACTCAATTCCGGCGAGATCCAGATGATTGGTCGGTTCATCGAGCAACAACACATCTGGCGCCTGGACCAACGCTTCCACAATGGCGAGGCGCTTCTGCCAGCCTCCCGACAACGCAGCCGCCTCAGTTTCCAGGTTCTCGAATCCAGCGCGGCCCAGCGTCTCGGCAAAGTGCGCGCCTTGTTCCGAGTCGATGTTGTCAGAAATGTTGAGCGCTCGTTCAATGACGGCCCGCACGCTTCGGCCAGCTTCGAACTCCGAATCTTGTTCTACATAGCTGAGCCGCAGTCGTTTCCGTTTAGCAACGTCGCCACTGTCGGGCACTTCGGTACCCGCCAGAATTCGCAGTAAGGTCGACTTACCTGAACCGTTCGGCCCAATTAATCCAATCCGATCTCCTTCCGAGACCGTGAACGAGACGTTCTGGAAGAGCGGCTGCGCTGCAAAAGCCTTCGAGATTTTTTGTGCATTAATGATCGGCGGCAACGGTCGCGGTCTCCTGCTAAATACACATTAAGGTCAGTCGCCACGGGAGCGACGCTCGTGCGGCGTAAGCGCGAACTGAATCGCACTTGGCACGTCGGCACTAAGCAAGTTCAACTTCGATTTTCTTAGAAGCGGTATCCAGCTTCGTGATGCGAAACTTCCGGATCTGCCCCGGCTGAATTTCTTGCGGCTTCGAAGATTCTGCAACCGCGCCGCTTTTCCAACGTGCGGAAAGCATCGAGCTCAGCGAAGCCACATCCGTCCTTGCTCCAGCGGAATCATTGGTACTTGCCGGTTTCGGCGCTGCCGAAAGTATGTACGCTGCACGGATTCCTTCTCCCAGTTCCACCTGTGCCGTGTCGCCCGAAACCTCCACAACCCGCCCGCTGACCACATCACCCTTCTGGTGCTCAACCACGTACTCATCAATGCTGGTGGGGACCAATTGCTTCATGCCAAGCTTCAGTCTGCGTTTTGCCGTGTCGACTTCGAGCACCAGCGCTTTCACCGACTGCCCGACCTTCAGCACGTCCTGTGGATGATTGATGCGCTTCTCGGCGCTGATGTCGCTGACGTGGACCATGCCCTCTATGCCCTCGCCGACCTGCACGAACGCGCCAAACTTAGTGAGGCTCACCACCGGTCCCTCGACGGCCGACCCGACCGGAAAGTTCTGCGCAGCATCGGCCCACGGATCACCGAGCGCCTGCTTCAACCCCAGGGACATGCGCTGTTCATTTGCGTTCACTCCAAGAATCACCGCCTCGACGGTGTCTCCAGGCTTTAGCAGATCGCTTGGCTTGCGGACCTTCCTGACCCATGACATTTCGGAAACGTGAATCAATCCCTCAACGCCCGGCTCCAGTTCAACGAACGCGCCGAAGTCCATGACGCGGGTGACGCTACCGCGGACCCGTTCGCCAACTTTGTATTTGGCCGGGACTGAATCCCACGGATGCGGTTGAAGCTGCTTCATTCCAACTGAAATTCGGCGCTTCTCCGCATCGATCTTGAGAACTTTGGCCTCGATCTCCTGTCCGACCGAAAGCACGTCTGCAGATTTATTGACGCGGCTCCAGGAAATGTCGCTGATATGCAGCAACGCGTCGGCCCCGCCTACATCGACGAACGCTCCGTAATCCGTGAGGCTTCTCACCGTGCCGCTCACCACATCGCCTTCTTTCAGTTCGGAATAACGCCGGTCCTTACCAACTTGTTCTTCTTCTTCGGCCACAATGCGCCGATCCACGACCACATCTTCATCCGCGGCGTCGAGCTTGATAATGCGACAGCGGATCTCCTGCTCGACCAACTTCTCCATCTCAGACGCATCGCGCACCCCGCTGCGCGATGCCGGCATAAACGCTCGCACCCCAACATCTACGCTCAAGCCGCCCTTCACCACACCGGTGACCGTCCCAACAATGGTGGCTTTATTGGCAAACGCCCTTTCCAGCGCCGCCCAGTCAGTCGGCCGGGCCGCTTTGCTTAGCGTCAGCAGGTAATAGCCCTCGGGATCACGGCCTTTGATCGTGACTTGCAGTTTGTCGCCGGGCTTCACCGTCTCGCGATCACTCTGGATCTCTGAGAGGGGCAATACGCCTTCCGTCTTGAACCCGAGATCAATAAATACCGAGTCCGACGAAAGCGACACTACCGTGCCCTCACGCAATCCTTCGACAGCTTTCGGCCTGTGACTGCGCTCGAACTGCGAAAGCATGGAGCCGAAGGACTCACTCGATTCTGCCTTTGTCGGAGATTCTGGAATATTTGGATTGGACATGTTGGATCAGAGCCTGCTGAGGCGTGATGAATGATTCAAGGATAACATCGCAGAAACCATTCACAGGCGGCTGCCTTTAATGATCGCGCGTTCAGCGCGCCTAGGCGAATGCTGCGCTCTTTTTTCCGGAAATGGCTATCAAGTCGCGACGTCCTGGTGGATCCCTGACTGTTTTTCTCACCGTGTCATCCTGAGAGCCGCATAGCCATTTGCTCGCGAATGGCTGTCCAGTCGAAGGATCTATGCAACATGAATCCTACAATGGCCTCACAGGAGTGCTCCCCGTCGCATGGTCAGAATCCGCTCTTCAGCTTTTGCCACTCCTCTGCCTCCGGACGGGCTGTGGATTTCACCGCGCGTAAGAAAAGGTCGCCAAAATTGCAAGCCGCCAGCGATCCTATCGAGCCTTGTAACTGAATAGCTTTTTACATTCGTCGCCCAGAAAACCGCCAATCACCGGTATAAAGTGATTGCCCTTCTCCAACACGAGTCGGCAGGAAATGAGGCAGGCTCGCCACTTGTATTGTTCCGTCCCGCGCTTTCGGCCATAAGCGGCGATGTCTTCCTGCGAGACACCGTATACGACGGCACCGATTCTGGCCCACACACATGCACCCGCACACATCGCGCAGGGTTCGTGCGTGGTGTAGAGCACGAACTCGGTCAAGTAGCGGCCATACCCGCTCGATACGTATTTGAGCGTTTCCAATTCCACATGCTTGATGCTTGACCCAGAAGTTTTTACCCGGTTCCCCGCACTGGCGATGACCACCTCGCGCCCGTCCGTTACGCGGGTGATCACAGCGCCGATGGCATAATCCCCTCGGTCACGGGCCCGCTTAGCCTCCGCGATTGCCAACTGCATAAACTTCTTCTTTGGTTTATAGGAAGCAGCGATCATCCGGCAATCATATCGCTGTTTTGAGGCTGTCGAAGCGTTTGTGATTTCAGCTCATTCAGGCGTTCGCGGTAAGTCGCTTAACATCAATTGACCGGGGACGCGCTCGGCGACCATATTACGGATGATGCATGCGGTGGGGTCTTGGAAATCGAGAACCACGCCTCGCCACAAGCACAATTAGGCAAGGCTGTCGGTGGATTAGTCCATGAAAAATCTGGAGCCGACGAACCGACTTGAACCGCTGACCTGGCGATTACGAATTCTCGGGGGTGATGCGATGCTCCTCCAAAGTATTCCGGAATGGCTAAAATGCAATAACGGGACAAAGTTCCTTTTCTTGTTATCTTTTTCCTCGAAAGGTAAGCTACCGTCACCGACAAGGAAAGCAATGAAAAAGACTCTGTGGCTGCCAACCATCGCTTTGCTCACTTGCTTCTCGTACGCCCAGCGTGACACCGTGATCGTGCGTCCGCTGCCAATCGACGATGTCCTGCAAAATCCGGGCATGGGCATCACCACCTTCAACCGTTTCAATGGACAAGCGACCAACCCGCTCCTGGAGTGGTCCGAAGTTGGGCCGGTCGCTAAACTTCCTCAAGCCCCAACGAAGCCCGATTTCCCCGACTCCACCATTGCCTATCTCCGCTGGTATTGGAATGCCCTCGAACCTGAACGCGGAAAATATCGCTGGGACATCATCGACCTCGCTCTGCAAGAAGCGCGGGCGCACGGCCAGACGCTGGCCATCCGGCTCATGCCGTATTCCAATAAGGACCCGCTTCCCGCTTGGTATCAATCCTCCGGTGCGCGTCGGGTCAACCAGCCCAGCGACAAAGACGGCGCTATCTGGCAGCCTGATTTTTCTGATCCTCTTTATCTAAAGTATTGGGGCGAGTTAGTGGCCGCTGCCGGTCGCCGCTACGACGGAAATCCTTATCTCGACAGCGTGGACATCTCTTCCGTCGGCTACTGGGGTGAAGGCTGGAGCCCGTACATGCCCGCATTCCCCTATCAGAAGGCATTGATCGACATCTGGTTCGACGCTTTTCCCACCACCACCCTGCTGATGAACTTTGACGAACCTCAGGCCCTTACCTACGGAACCAGCCGGAGCGCCGGCTGGCGCCTGGATTGCCTCGGTGATCTGCGAGTGAAGTCTGACAATCCGTACTTTGAACCGGAGATGTTGGATGTCTATCCCCAACAGGTAGTGCGGTCCGGCATCCAGGATGTATGGCAAAAGCGGCCAGTGTCGTTAGAAGTGTGCGGTACCGTTTCCGAATGGAAGCGGGACCACTTCGATCTGAACTACATTCTGGAACAAGCTCTGCGCTGGCACGTTACATCTGTAAATTTGAAATCGTCCCCCATTCCCGCAGATTGGAAGGCTGAGTTCGAAACCTTCCAGAAAAAGATTGGCTATCGCTTTCTACTTCGGCGGCTGGAATATCCCAAAACCGTCGTGGCGGGTTCCATGATGCCCATCCACATGTGGTGGCTGAACGCCGGCGTGGCCCCCGCTTATACCAATTATTCACTGGTTGTGCAGTTGCGCTCGGCTGGCGACAGCGCTGTCATCAACGTTCCCGTGGATGTGAGAAAGTGGCTTCCTGGAGACGCCGTCTTCGATGGCAGTCTCTTCGTCCCCGACACCCTGCGGGAAGGCACCTACGACTTCCGCGTTGCCATGCTCGATCCCAGGACCAGCAAACCTGCTGTGCGCTTTGCGATTGCCGGTCGAGATCCCGACGACTGGTACAGTCAGGGGCAGATTCGTGTGACTGCACAGCAGCGGTAACTGTTGTAAACAGTCACCGGTAGCTTTCTTCGCAGGGTAAAGTCGCCTGCGCCTTACCTGTTTCGAAATCATGCATCAACGCCGTCTTTAGCAGTTCGCCGTTCCTAAAATGTTTCCACTGCCACAAGCCATAGCCGTTTCCCAGATAAAACTGCTCCTCATCTTTGCAATGTTGGAACTGGCCATCGCAGTTGTAGTGGTAGTGCAATACCCGCGTCCAGACCTCGCCAAGGTTCCCGCCGGCATCCATTAGGACGGGCACATCGAGATCATTAACCGCCCTGCCCACATTGCTCGACTTGTAAGGACGACACGAAGCGAAATATCGGAACCGGGTATCGTCAACTTTAATTTCCGGACCACTCTTTCCTTCCGCAACGCAGCGCGCGGCAATCGGAAGGTCGCGTTCAAATCGCTTAAACGTCGCGTTGTCTTTCCATTCCAGCTCGGTAGCGCGCATGTAAACCTGTTTCTCGTCGAACGATTTCACATCGAAACCGTGCGCCTGAGGACTCTTCAGCCAAAACCAGTATCCGGTTGCAGCGAAATCGCGGTCAGGGAAGACCCTTGTAAAAATTGGGTTTGGTTGTCCTTTCAGGAAGTGATCAGCCCTCTTGTCGCTGCTCATCGCAAAGTACTTCATCACGTCCGCTTGCCCTGCAGGACACGAAAACTCTTGCGAGGCGAGGGCAGTTGAAAAGGAGAGAAAAACAAACAGAACGGAGAACAATTTCATTGAGATACTCCGTGAGAGACTGACAATCTGGCAACTCAAAACCCATCCCGGAGACAGAAGTCGCTGCCCCATTTATGGGTTCCGCCAAGCCTATATGATTGAAGGGATGGAGCCGACGAGCGGACTTGAACCGCTGACCTGCCGATTACGAATCGGCTGCTCTACCAACTGAGCTACGTCGGCCTTGCTTCATTTTACCCCACTCTTTTGTTCAGTTTACGATTTCGCGCTGCGCGCTAGTGTCCGATTTTTGTGTCCATTACTGTCCGACCGCTCGTGAATAGCGATTTCTGCCTCGAATTTCTCCATCTCTGAGATCACGTCGTTGAGTTTTGGCTTGACGTAATGGTTCAAAGTAACGTTCGCGGGGCCATCGCTGAAATCGAAAAGCATATTACGCAGTTTCAGACCGATGTGTCGCTGGTGTTCTCCCACCTGTAAGGCAGGCGTAATAGCCTTTCGGATCGTGCGTCGCTGTGCGAGCCGCCCGACTATTGCTATTAAGCGATATCGTAAATTAACTCGTTTTGAGCGATATCGAGATTTATCAACAGTTAGGGCTTTTGGAATTGAACATCAGTGTGTTCTGGGCTGACTGATGCGTATTTGGGCAAACCACAATGGACACATCGTGTCCGCCAAGGCGGCGGTGGGGGCCACCATCTAATGAAAAACCATTTATGGCATCTCGGGCACCTAAAAGCTTGGAATCTGATGCCCGCAAATGCATAGAACGCCATCCAACTGAACGCCGCGACGTAGAAGGGTGCCGTCGTGTGGAACAGGCGTACCGTCACGAACCCAATCGCAAACACGACTGGCACATAACCGAAGAATGCGAATAGTGCCAGATTTCGACGTTTACGGTACTCTCGCCACCCGTCAACGGACTCGCTCATAATGCGCCCAGTTTAGCGTAGGGATGCTTGCAAAACGAGATAACAGGCGATAGCGCTCATTGAGGGCATTTCGAGCGCTATCGAGATTTTGCAACAGCTACCTTGGCGGACGACGTGCCGCAGTACGCCTAATAGAGCCATGAGAAGTCCGCCCCTGGTCCGGTCTGGACCGAAGCGCGTTTTACGAGGATCAATGTCTGGGTGAGCGCATCGCCTCGGCGATCGCATGCTCGGCGAGCGGCTCCATGATCGCATAGCCGGCTGCGTTAGGATGGACACCTTCCTTGCTGATGCCGGCCTTCATCTGGCCGTCTGGTCCGACCATGGCTGCATAGTAATTTAGGTACGTACAATCTGACATCGCACAGTAGCGGCTTGCCCATTTGTTCAGTTGCGCGAGCTGGAGAGTGGGTTCTACTCCCTTGCGACCTGGGTAGTCCGCAGCCGGTGGGCTCACAGCCAGGACTACGGCTATGTGGTTGAAGCGCGCAAGTTCGGCCATCGATCGGAAGTTGTCTTCGATCTCCTCAAGAGAGGAGGGGCCGGTAAACCCCGCGAACGTCAGCCAGACCTCCTTGGATCACTACCGCTGTGGGCTTCAGGTCAATCACGTCCTGCCGGAAACGTATGAGCATTTGCGCTGTTGATTGTGCAGCAATGCCACGATTGAGGTACGGTTTACCCGGAAAGAATTTGCCGCCGTTTTCGGTCCAGAACTCTGTAATCGAATCACCCAGAAAGACCACCCGTCCAGGAACCACTTTGGGGAGTGCAGCGTTTTCGGCAGCATACTGGGACAAACCGCCAAAGTCCCGGATATCATGCAGCACCTCCGACTGAGACAACGGCTTCTCAGAAGGATGATCTGCAGAAGGATGGTCTGCCTCGGTGCTTGCGGACTGCGCAATTCCGGCACTCGCGCCAGCCGTCAGAGCGATCAGCAAGATTGATGCTCCGAAGCAGGAGCGAAGATGGGGACGCCTACGTTCTGCTACGCTCATTTGCTGAACTCCAAGTTAGATCAATCTGCGTGGGATTACCATTCGACTGCTGGCATTTCAGCAAGCGCCGCGTAATCGAATATACGGCCATCAGAAGTCACGATGCTGTCGATGTAGTCCCATTCATCTGCATCGTTGTATACCACGATTCGCCAGCCGTTTGAGGCGATGTAGCGGACATTGCCGGGCATAAACGTCCTGGGTTCCTGTTCCGATGTGAGGTCCGTTCGCTGGGAAGCCTAATTGGGTCATGCGAGAAGGCGATAAAGGGCGTCTTGAGCGAAGAAGGGATGTTACGCCAACAGTGTTGAGTTCACCTCTGAAGGGGTGTGGCTGGTGGGGTGTTCGAATTATTTCCCGTGGTGCACTTTTTGTCGCAGGCTTTCCACGATCAGTCTGACCAGCGCATACGTAGTGGCATTTGCGAGGAAAGCCCAAAAGATGCCAATAGGAAAATGAAAGTAAAAACTGGCAAGCATGATTGGGCAAGTTAAGCGGGCCAGAGTCCAAGCCGTCGGTTCCGCTGTGCTCGGAATTCGGGTCGTGGCCAGAAAATAGACGACCCAGAAGCTCATTACGACAAAGCCGGCGATCGCCCACATAGAGATTCGATATCTCATGCTGCCAACCCTCATCATTCTACCGAACATCCCGCCCACGAAGCGTAAACTTTCGCGAACAGGTCGTTTGCAGTAAGTGTGTGCTTTTTATTCGTCAAAACCGGTCAGTGAGCGTTATGGCGATTTTGCAACAATTACGCTTGCGCTACTGACATTTGGGGTTCAGGCCTGACTTCAGTTGTCTCCGGTCTGTGCATCCTTATCTTGATCGGAATGCTGTATCGCATCTTCTTGCGTACCACTAAGTTCGCCTCGAAGGGTTGCCATCCGTCTTTCAGCACGGTGAAGCGATGGCACCCATCAGGAACATTATTAAACGAAAAGCGCCCTTTGCTGTCCGTCACGGTGAGCATCGTCTCACCCGATTGAAGTTGGAGTTCAAATCGAGCATTGGATAACACACTTCCACTCAGATCGTGGACAGCTCCCTTTACGTGGCGCACCATGAAGGGTTGATCACCGCGAGTTCTGAGATGTGGGAAAAGCAAGAGCAACGGTAGGGTGATCGCGGCACCAGTCGCGAACCCACCAACGTGTGCCCAAAAAGCCGTTGCTGAAAAGCGAACTGTCTGCGTCAACAGTCCGAGTATCGCTTGCTCCGCCACCCAGACGCCAATCGCCCCATGTGTGTAGGTTGGAATCGACGTAACGTGGAATCTCAAAAAGAAAACTTCGAGATCGAAGCGCGACTTGGGAAAGAGAACAAAGTAGCAACCCATGATCCCCGAAATCGCACCTGAAGCTCCGATGCACGGAATCGCCGAGCCGCGATTGAACAGGTAGTGTAGTCCGGCTGCGCCGAATCCGCACAAAAGATAGATCAGGGTAAATGACCACCGTCCAAACGTGTTTTCGACACGATACCCGAACATCCATAGGAAAAACATGTTTCCAACGAAATGCAAGACGCCCCCATGAAGGAACATGGATGAGAGCGCAGTCCAAGCATGTGGCTGGGCAGGAGTGAATCCGTACTGTGAAAAGACAATTTGAGAGGATGAGAGAAGATACGTAGCAGCGAGTGCAAGTGCGTTGACGACTGCCAGCCCAATCACCACATACGGCATTCGTCCAACGTACCCGTCTTCGTTGATCGGCAGGATGAACAGGGTAGTTAAGGCTCCAACGTTCGACTCTCAGTATGGAGCCACGTTTTTTGAATGTAAAGACGCTTTCCCTTCAATCTTGATAACAGGCGTTATCACACAAACTTGCGCCATCTGTTCGCCTAGAAATGACAGGTACCCTGGCGACGCTGAGGTTCAATCCAGTCATTTTGGTTGGATTTGCGGGTTAAGTGATGTTCAATTTCGCTGTCCCATAGATGTCCGATGAATGCAGAAGATGTGAGTTTGCACACGCTCGTGTGCACAGCCGTTGTTGAAAATGAATGGGGTTACTCTGGAGCAAGCGGGCCCCGAGATTTACGAATCGGCTGTTCCACCAACTGAGCTACGTCGGCGCTGGCCAAGCAATCCCATTATGCCACATCAGTTTGTCGACTCCGACAGGGTGCTCTGAACCTGGTTAATGTCCGTTAGGATCTCCGCAAGCACTCCATCTCATGTGCATAAAACACAACCCCTAAGCATTGGCTCAGGGGTTGCAGACGCTTTCGCTTGAGTGACTTCCTCGCCAGAAATCGGCCGCTAGCCGACGCCCGGCAGAAGGTCCCCTCAGTTCGGGTTCACGTTAAATCCATCCAGATGCACCGTCGCCCCGCTCGGCGGCGCGGCATTGTTGAAGTAACTTGCCGTAAGTGTGCGGCTTTCTCCCGGCAACAAAGTGATGTAGTTGTCGCTCCACCATACCGGCAGCACTTCATTGGCGCCATTGTCAAGAACCCGCGCGCGAACCAGAAATGCCAGGCTGCTGCTCGAGTTGGTCAGAGTCGTGTTCACGGAGTTGGCGCCGACCGTGTCGGTATGCGACACAGTGATCATCGGCAGCGTCGCCAGCGAGGTCATGTTCGCCGACTTACTCGCACCGCAGAAATACCATTTGCATGCGTTCTTAACCGCGTCCACGGTTGTCGAGTACCAATAGAAGTTCCGGCTCACCACGTCGCTGGCAGAGTCGGTTAGCTTCAAATTGATGAAGTAGGTGGTCGACAGATTCGCGATCGTAGGCAGGGTAACCACGGCTGTGCTGCTCGCGGGTCCTGCCGTCACCGCAAACGTATTGTGATACGCGCTGGTCAGATTGAAATTCAGCACGTCGACCGTCGCAGTCAGTCCGGTGTGCGTCGTGTAATCGTCGTTGGTGACGTAAATCGTCCCCGGCCCGCCGTTCAATCCTCCGTAGTCCCACGCAATGTGCGTAATTTCATCCGCCTTTTTGGTCGCGAAATACGTCGGTCCTGGCCGGTAGAAGTAATCGAACAACTGCCAATGCAGCGAGAACCAGCCTTTGTTGAACATCCAATCGATCATGCCCATGGCAGCGTCGCCGGTGCGGCCGTTAGCGGCCCCGGTTTTGTTGATCTCATAAGCTTCGTGCTGCACGCGCCAGCCTTCGTAATCCATGACCATGGCTTTGCGCATGTAGTCCGCGGAGTTAGTCGGCGAGCCGTATCGGTTGCTCAGCGCCGAATTGAAAACGCCCAGGTTTGTGAATGGAGTTCCGCCCAGGTGGTAATCCCAGGTAGCGTCTTCCGGATAATTGATCGGGTCCTCGACCAGTCCGGCGATCATGCTCTCCATCGGCGGAATCATCGGGCCCACACTGGCTTCGTCCACAAAGCCGCGCGCCAGTCCCTGGGTAGTGTTGTTGTAGAAATAATTCGGAGGCTCCCACTCGTAAGGCCCGCCTTCACGAATGCCGTTCAGTCCGGTCACACTTGAAGTTCCGTAGTTGGCCATGTCCAAGACGACGTTCGGCCAATGGTCGGCCGTCTCAATGTTGACTTCCTGCTGTTCATTCGCCGAGGGTGGCAGCAGATCGCTGGAGTTCAGCCACAGAAATGCGCTGGGATGATTACGCAATTCGCGCATTTGCGTATCGAGCGACGAGTTCGCCACAGTTTGGCTTTCTGTACTCCAACTTCGCCATTGCTCCCATGAAGTGCAGCAGCACCATCCTGCCATCAGCAGAATTCCGTTCTGGTCAGCAAGATCATAAAAGGTCTGGTCTTCCATCTTGCCTTCGAAACGCATGGTGTTCAGGCCCATGTCGAGCGCGTATTGCAGTTGCTCCTGCAATTGTGTGTTGTCAAAGTCATATTTCAGGAGCATGTCATAAGCCCAGCCTCCGCCTTTGATAACGAAGGGTTGATTATTGATCTTGAACCAGCGCCACTGATTTCCTGAAGGATCAACCGGATTAAGTCCGGTATCGAGTTTACGAACGCCAAAATTGAAGCTCTGGCTGTCAGAGACGGTTCCTCCAATCGAGAACTGCACCGTGGCCTGATACAAATTCTGCGGCCCCAGCTTTGCCGGCCACCACAGTAGCGGGCTGGCGATATTCAGTTGCGGATACGTTGCCGGCGTGAAAGTGAAGAGCTGGTGACTGGTTCCTGGCGGCAAGGTCACGGCTTGCGAGAACGTGACGTTGCCAGGCGTAATAGTCCCGCTCAGCGTGCCCGAAACGCTCGCGTTCGTCGGATTTGAAAGCTCGGCGGTGACCGTAAGCGCCGCGGAACTCAGGTCTGAACTCACCGTGGTCTGCACCTGCGGATCTCTCACGTTCACGGTACCGCTGTTCGTGATCCATGCGTCACGCCACACGCCTTCGTTGCGGTCCGGCGCCATCAACTGCCAGTCGACATAAGTGATCGCCAGTTCCTGATTACCGCCATTCGGCCCGGTGATCTGCAGCGCCACAGCATTGTTGCCGCCGATTACCGCGACACTGGTGATGTCGTACTCATAACGCGCATAAGTGCCGACCATTTGCGTGTTGCTGGCGATCTGCGTTCCGTTTACCCACAGGTTCGCGCGGTAGTTGATGCCATCGAAGTGAATGAAAATCCGCTGTCCGGCCAAAGTTGAAGGAATGGTGAACTGGTTGAGGAACCACCACGGCGTCGGGCCATACGGACTGCCGCTGCACCAGGCCGAATTCGCGTAGTTGGTGCTGACGGTGTAGCAAGTGCCCGGAATCTGCGCCGCATTTTGGTTCACGTACGGCGACGGCACCAGGTTGTTGTCGAATTGCGCTCCGACCGGAGTCGCAGGAATATTCGTTTGCAACCAGCCGCTGTGCGCATATCCGGGTGTCGAGATCGTTGCCCCGGTATCGGTCACACTTGCCGACGATTGCACGAACCAGTTGTTGTGCAGGTTGACTGCTACTTTTTCCAATCTGCCTTGGCCTGCGGCGGGAAGCACGGCGGCGAAGAGCACCAAGAGAAACTGCAGGGCGGGACTTTTGAACCGGAGTCTTACGGATGACATAAGCTCCTCCTTCGATTTTGCGCGTGGCCGGGTCGCAACCCCTGGGCACCAGCAAACTTGGAGAGCTACTCCGGTCAGGGCGGGAGTAAGTGTATCGTTTTAATAAAACGCGTCAATAGGAACATACCTGTAGTTCCCAAAAACCGAATGTGCAGAGTTCCTGAGATTTTGATGTAGCTGGTATTAAAGCTGAATTGACTGGTTAACTCTTTGCAGAGCAGCGCTTGTGAGACTAGCACGCGTAGGCCAAAATCGTCACGCCGCAATCAGGTCCGCGTATACAAACTGGTCGCGCGTGACAATCTCTCCAACTTCAATAGCTACAGCACGCTCGAACATAGGTCCCTCATACACGAACGAATGGAATTCGCCGTTTTCGCCGCACGGATCTGCGCTGGCCGGCAAATCGGAGAGCAACCGCGCATCGAACTCGCGCCCGGCAAAATTGGCGCTGATCTGCTTGGTATCAATGCAAGCCAGCTTTGCCCTCAAGCCTGACTCGATCATTTCCTCTGCCAGTTCCCGCGTCGGGATTTCCCACACCGGAAAGAGCGGCTGTAATCCAGTGTCGCGCAATTGTTTCTCGCGATACTCGCGAATGTCGCGCAGGAACAGATCGCCAAAGGCAACGAACTCAATACCACTTGCGACCGCCTTCTTGCAGGTCGCGAGCATCGCCGCTTCATAATCTTCGTTCGAACAAGGCCAGGGTAGGTCAACTTCCCACAGCGGAATGCCGGCTGCTGCTGCTTGAGCTTGCACCAGAGCGCGTCGCACTCCGTGCATCGCCACGCGATCAGCCTCACGATTGAAAGTCGTCAGCAGGCCGGCAATTTCGTATTCGTTTCGTTGACGGAGACGATGCAGACTCCAGGCGCTATCTTTCCCACTGCTCCAGGAGAGCAAAGCACGTTTCATAGGAATGTGGATCGCGTTCAGCGCCGCTTCACCGCCGAGGATCGATATCTCTATGCCGCACTTGCCCGCCGATAATTCTCGTACTCTTCTTCGGCGCGTGCCGGTAGCAATACCCAAAGCGTGTACACGCCCAGCGCTGTGCCAAATGGTACATGGATAAGCGCGAGGAATGCGAGGATCAAGGCCATGACGCGCGCCCATGGCTCGCGCTGCATCAGGCCCCATCCCACCAGAACGCCAGCGGCAGCCTTTGTCAGCACGAACAATCCCACAACAGTCAGCAATGGATGGAGAAACGCAGTCGGCGCTTGCGGAGCTCCCATTTCGTGGAAATGAATAAAGAGGGTATTGGCTAAGATAATCAGCACCACCCCCTCAAGCGCGCTCAGCGCAGAAAATGCAAACCACAGGATGGCGGTCAAGCGAAGATGCTCTTGCAGTCGGCTGCGCGCCGGATATCCCGGTACCGACCCGGTGATCTCTTTCCCGCATCGGTTGCAGAATCTTTGTCCCGCATCTATCGCGGTGCCGCATTGGTCACAAAACATTTTGGTCTCCCCGTACGCTGCAAAATCTAACCTGAGATACGCGACTCTATGAGACTTCGTTCCCCAAAGCGGGAAATGAAAAGGCCGCCCGGCAACAGGGCAGCCTTTTCTTCAAGGGAGAATAGTTCCAACGGAGGTTTAAGACCGTCAAAACTTTCTGGCGAAATATTATGAGTGGAAAACGGGGGTGTCAAGCAACTTTTTATTAAATAAACGGCTTGTTTTCAATGGCTTGAATATTCCTGATCAGAGTGTCGAGGATGGCTCATTTTGAGACATTTCTCCCTGCAAATCCTCTCAAACGCTCTGGATTGATGGGCTTAGGTCGAATCCCGACCTTCATTGCCTCGGTCGCCAAGGTGCAACGCGATGATTTCCGTCTGTTCAGGACGGTCGAACACCCTGTCCGGAAACAGACGCTTTATGACCAACCGAAAGCCGCCAAACGCGAGTCCCGCACCGATAGAAATTCCAATGATGATCCCCGCCAGCAAAATGACGTTCACAATCAGAGACGCGACATTGTTGCGGGGATTGAAATAGGTGTTCTGGTTCCAGGTTACGTCGGCATCGTAATTTACCGAAGAGAGAAGCAATTTCGCATCGTCCGCGGAAACCGTTCCGCTCACAATCTCCAGGATCGGTCCCGTTCGCCGCGTACTGATCTGCTGATCGCCCATGCGATGCGCCTGCTGTGCCGCTTCAATCTGCTTCAATTCTGCAGCCGCCAGTTGTGGGGTCGGGTAATCGATCAGCATCAAGCGGGCCTGCCTGCCGCTGAGCCCATAATCTCCCACCATGACTTCCGCGCCCTGGGTGAAGTCCACGAACTGTGCGGGAATCGGCGCATTCTCTCGCTCCAGCGCCAACGGTCCCATGATGTACTTGGCTGTGTTCTTTACGTAAGACTCCCCTGGAAGATAACGTGACAGTCCGGGTAGATTTGCGTTCGATCCGGGAGTGCGGGGCAGCCCATCGGCCAATTCACGCAGCTCGGAAGCTGACATCATCGAAAGTTGGTCAAACACGGCATCAACTAGAACATTCCCTCGATAAAAAAGTATGCGTTTATTGAGAGAGTAGCCTTGATCGCCGATTTTTTCGTTCAGCATCTCCGGAGAAGAAAAGAAAGTAAAAGCGCCGTAGGCTCCGCTTGTATCCTGAAAACGTGCCGCTTTGATCGTCAGCTTCCGTCCGTCTTCGCGTGCATAGGTTGCGCCCGCAAAATCGGTGAAGCCGTATTCCTTGAGGACTTCCGCATTGGTTGGATCAGCCACAGCCGCGCTCTTACTGATCTGTTCGGGTTTGGAAACCCGCCATCCTGCGAAACTCCTTGGAAGTAACGACGAATTCGGGGTTTTAGCGGCTTTCGCATCAGCGAAGCACAGCCCTGCCAGCGTAATCACCGCGATAAAAATGCGTGGAAGTTTCATCAGGAGGGCGTCAGAAAACCCTTACAGATTAGACTACAGATGGGGTGGGAAAGTTTCCAGCAGCAGGCCCCCGGCCTCAATCCCCGGATGCCTTGTCAATACGGCTGGCTACTTTTATGCCGCTAAGGCCGTTCACATACCGCGAAATTCCCCGATAGAGCGACTCCGCAATTCGCTGCCGGTATTCTGCGTTTCTCAGCCGCTTCTCGTCACCCGGGTTACTGATAAAGGAGATCTCTGCCAGGATCGAAGGCATATTCGCCCCGATCAGCACCACAAAGGGTGCCTTTTTCACTCCACGGTCCCGAATCCCTGGGCTTTTCGAAGCTAGGCCGGTGTGCAGCGATTGTTGAACATCAGATGCGAACTCGCGCGATTCGTCGATCTTCTCCCGCAGCGCGATCTTCTTCACCAGGTCCTGCAACTCGTGAATCGACTTGTCTGACGCAGCATTCTCGCGGGCCGCAACTTCGAGCGCTTCCGGCGACGACGTGAAATTCAAGTAATAGGTTTCCACTCCCCGAGCGTCCGGATCGTGACTCGAATTGGCGTGAACTGAAACGAACAGATCAGCCTGTTCCTGATTGGCTATGGAAGTCCGCGTCTCCAGCGGAATGAAAGTATCGTCCCGCCGAGTGAACACAACCTGGGCGCCCAGCCGCGATTCCAGAAGCTTTCCCAGCCGCTTGCTCACATCAAGCACTAGGTCTTTCTCATAGAAGCCATTGGGACCGATGGTTCCGGTATCGTGACCGCCATGACCGGGATCAATGACGATCTTGCCGATTTTCAGGCCGAGCGCACGAATCAGCGAGCGGTCGCCGCTCGAGGTTGGCTCGGCTTCCCGCGCTCTCCTGGATGCCGACACTCCCACCTTAGTAGACCGTCCGCGGCTTGCCACTTTGGCGGATGTCGCAACCGGCTTTTGCGGCGCCGCGCCTGTGTCATCGGCGGAGTCGTCATTGTCGTCTGCTTCAACCACGACTTTTTTGGGAGCGCTCGGGACTAAAACCGATGAAGGTCCACGGTTATCGCTCACCGTTTCCGAGACCTTGACTTGATTTACCCGCTGCGCCGGACGCTGGTCGGCTACATTGTTGCTGAGCGGGTGCGGATCTTCTCCATGGACATCAATGATTAGTCGCGGCGGATTCAATACCAGCGACGCATTGTAAGCTGCATGACTTTCCGTCTCAATCACAAGCCTTGCTCTTCCCGGCTTGTACTGCGCAATCCGCACTTTCTTCACTAGTCCATCTTCAACATCAAAGCTTTGTCCTTCCAGGTGTGAAGAGACTCGGGCATTCTGCAGATCGAAGAAAATCCGGTCGGGATGCTCGATACGCTGAGATTCGAAGCGCACGTCCTGCTCCAGATCAATGCTGACGCGGGTGTAATCCGGCATCGACCAATAACGCACGTCTCTTACCTGGACAGGTTTATCGGAACTATTGGCGCCTGAAGAAGCTTGCTGATCGCTCTGATCGCCTGTATTCCCACTACTGTGATTTTCATCCGCTTGAGCAGGCGCTGATGGTGCATTGCCTTTGCCGTCGGCTTGGTCCTTTCCAGCCGATGCCTGCTCGGTTGAGGCCATCAGTTCGGCACGCGCTTCTTTGACGTAATGGCTGCGTGGATACAGCCGAATCAGCTCTTCAAGCGCAGCTCGTGCGTCGGAATCGTCTCCCAGATCGTTCTTGTAGATTTCGCCGATCGCAAGCAGCGCTTCGATGCGATGCTTGCTCCCCGGATACTCACGTCTCAAATGTTTGTATTCACGCACCGCCGAGTAGAGCGCCATGTCATCTTTGAAATGGCGTCCCATTTCAGCGGTCAGCTGCGCCACCGCAAAAGCGCTGCCATCGGCCTTGCTCGAGGTCGGCGCCTCAAGCACAATTCGCCGATAAGCCGCGATCACAGCCTCGTATTCACGGCGAGTGCGGGCCTGCTCGTCACGGCCGCTTAGAGTCTCGCGTTGCGCTTCAGCTTTGGTGAATCGAGTTTCAGCCCAGGATTGGGAACGGTGGACCTTCGCTTCCGCATAAGCGCAGGCAAGCACAAGGCACAATGCGAATAAAACCATGTGGGGACGGGCGCCCCCGCCCGTCCGGTTGCCCAGAGGGCAACTCATAAAACTCGGCACCCTCGCTGTCGAGCTTCGCTCGACCCGACGAGCGAGGGTACCCGTTTCCACGTGTTCCGTTGACCGGTTCAAATCGCGTACCTGAGAGAATTAATACAGTTCTGCGCGTTACTAAGATGCCTTTAATCCGTGTTGCTGATGTAAAGCACACCCCGGGAATCCCGTTCTACTCTGACCGGCTCTCGGGACACGCCTCCAAAGTAGGTGCCGCCCAAATTCCCGCTATAAATGTTGGTGATACGCCGAACATAGTTCCTGGTCTCGGCATAATTGGGAACACCCCGGCTGCGTGCAACCGCTCCGCTACCCGCGTTGTAAGCCGCAAGGCTCAGGCGCACGTCGCCGCCGTAGTTGTCCAGCAACTGCTTCAGGTGCCGTACGCCGGCGTCGATATTTTGCTGTGGATCGAATGGGTTCTTCAGGTTCAACTGGCGCGCGGTTTGCGGCATGAGCTGCATCAGTCCCATGGCGCCCTTGCGTGAGACCGCGTTCGGATTGAAATTCGATTCCACTTTCACCAGCGCGCGAACCAGGTTCGGATCTACGTTATGGTGCGCGGCAGCCTTGTCGATCGCCGCGTCAATCTCCCGCTGTGTAAACCCGCTTGGTGTAGAAGAGTTCTGGCCTGCAGCCGGTTTTTCAAAGTACTGGTCCACTTCTGCGGCGGCCGATTTTGCCGCCTGCACATTGGCGTGAGGCACGGTCTTCCACCGCCGTTCAGTGCTGCTCCAAAAAACCAGCCGATTCTGTTGCGAACGAAAGGTTTGCGCTGGAACTTTCGCCGGAGCCGCAACATCGTTGACGTAGACCTTGTGGCCACCGTCATCCGTTGTGGGCGTGATCGATGAGTCCACAGCCCTCATTGAAGGCGTGAGGCAAAGGAGCGTCGCGATAGCGGGGCTAGCCATCAGGGCGAATTTCAGGTGTTTTCGCATATCGGGCAAAGTCAGTCAGGGAATGACGAATCTTGCTGCGAGCCAGCTTCTTCCTGCTCACGCAACAAACACACTCCCACACCTACCTTCCCGAACCTGACGGAGAAACCAGAGTAAGCAGATTATAGGTGGCGCTCCCCAGTCGAACAACGGTCCAAAGGGGAATTGAACCACGGTGGTAATGCGCGAGTAACACCTGGCAAGTTGCTCACAATCAGCCGCTTAGCAGGTTACTTTCCGGGCGTTTCGGACTTTGCGAAGTCAAACAGCAGTAGCGAGCTCGCAAATTCGCATTCGTCGACCGAAAACGGTCTGTTTCTTCGTTCATGAGGTCTGCCGAAAATCCGCATTACCTACGTAAGAGTCATGCGTCCTTCATCGCGCCTGGGCCGCTTTGGTTCCAGGATAATTGCAGGAACTCTGTGTTGAGAGAAACCTAATGGCAAAAAACCTCCGCCGCATAGCACTGTTCTTAGCCGCCACTGCCTGTCTGACATTGGCGCAAGAAAACCCTCTTCCTACCAGTCTCAGCAGCCCTGACTCAGTGCAGTCGAACCAGAATTCTCCTCAGAGCCTTGGAGACGTTCGCGCGCCGGGTGCGCAAAGACCATTCAGAAGAGACCAAGATCACCCCTGATGAGGCGAAAAAGTTGTTTGCAGCCGTTGACCGCCTTACCACTTTCGCCTCTGAAGACACCGGCTTTCCTCAGCACGCGACCGTAAAGCGCCAACTGCTTGGCCCCGATGACATCGAGAAATTTGTCCGCTCAAAGATGTCCAAAGACGAGTACGCCGAACGCTTCGCGCGCGCAGAACTGACCATGAAGAAAATCGGGCTGTTGCCGCGAGACTTCAACCTCAAAGAATTTCTTATCAAGGTCCAGCGCAAGGATATTGCCGCCTTTTACGATGATGAAACCAAGAGCATCTCTCTGGTCAATACAATCCCTGTCGGCGAGCAAGAGGCCATTCTTGCGCACGAGTTGACTCATGCCTTGCAGGACCAGAACTATGATCTGCACAAGTGGGCAAGGCCCGACACCAAGGATGAGAACGATGAATCGCTTCGTCATTCGGATGAAAACAGCGACGCGCGTCACGCGGTAGTGGAAGGCCAGGCGACGGTCGTGATGATGGATTATTTACTGGCACGCACCGGAAGAAGTCTGCAGAACACTCCCGGTCTCATTTACCGGATGGAAGATCCGCTGGTGAAATTCTCCGTAGACACTCAGATGGTGCACGACGCACCCATGATTTTGCGCGAGTCTGGAGCGTTCCCTTATCGCGACGGATTGATCTTCGAAGGCGAATTACTCCAAGCCGGCGGCAAGAAGATGGCCTTCGCCGGGGCCTTCGCGCGTCCTCCCCAGAACACGCATGAAGTGATTCAGCCGCGAGCCTACTTGAATCACGAGAAGTTGCCGGCATTGCCGTTTCCCGACGCCCGTTCCATGCTGCAAACTGACTATGAAGTCTTTGATTCCGGCAGTGTGGGCGAACTCGATGTACGTGCTCTACTGTGGCAGTTCGGCAGCCGGACTCTGGCCGATGATCTCTCGAAAACCTGGCAGGGCGGCGCCTACATGGCTTTCCGCAAGAAGTCTGCGACCGCCAGTACGACCGCCGATCTGAAAATGTTCTACGTGTCGCGATGGAGTTCGGAGCAGGCAGCCCAGCGCTTCACGAAATTCTATGTCAATGCCGTGGCCCACAGGTATCACAACGCAGTTGAAGTGACCGTCCCTTGCGCCGGGTCCGATTGCCCGGCCTCTTCGGCCCAATTCACCACCGAAGAAGGGCCGGTGATCGTTGAGCTCTGGAAAAACAATACCGTCGTGGTTTCCGAAAGCTTCGACAAAGAAACCGCGGCCAAGCTCAGTGCGGCAACCCGTGCGCCTGGACACAAAACCAATGCCGCGGCGATTCCGCAAGATGAACTAGGAATGCGGCTCTACGATGTACCTGCATTCCGGCGCTTTCAGCAGAATCTGCAAGAGCACATGCTGAACACCATCAATTTTGCTTCGGCTCACTGACGGCCTTGCGGGTCGAGTTCTCGCGTTGACAACCCTGCCGCCGCGATAAGATCGTGCCATGCAGAAGGACGAGCATGGCAATGCCCCTCAAACCGTTCTAATCTCGCGGCGCGGTGCTGATCGCCTGCGCCTCGGGCACGTGTGGGTCTACCGCTCTGACCTGATTCAAGCCAACGGCATTCCTCCCGGAGCGCTCGTCACCGTAAAAGACCCGCGCAACAAAGTTCTCGGCTCGGCTCTGTACAGCACGGCTTCTGAGATTGCGATTCGAATGATTTCCTCGAAACCGGTCGAGAACTTGGATCATCTCGTTCGCGAGCGCATTCGAGCTGCCGTTGCATACCGCGATCGCTTCGTCCAGAACACAAACGCCTACCGGGTTATCTTCAGCGAAGGCGATTGCCTTCCCGGGCTGATTGTCGACCGCTACAACGACATTGTCTCAGTCCAGGCGCTCACCCAGGCCATGGACGCGGACCCAATGCGAGCCACTGTTCTGTCCGAGCTTCAAGCTACATTGAGTCCGACGACGATTGTAGAAAGAGTCGACCCGCGCGTGCGCCGCCTCGAGCAGTTGCCCGAGAAAGACACTGCTGTAATTTTTTCGGACACCCACAAATCTAAAAACCAACCTGCCCCGAGCGAAGCCGAACAGTCCGCCGTCCCCGCAGGCGGAAAAACCACGACCGAGTTTCAGATGAACGGTGTGCGCTTCGTTTTCGAAGCCCTGGCCGGCCAGAAAACCGGGGCCTTTCTCGATCAGCGCGAAAACTATGCTGCTGCCGCGCTGTACGCGCGCGGCGAAGCTCTCGACGTCTTCTGCTACCAGGGCGGATTTGCCCTGCATCTGGCCCGCACTTGCGAAAAAGTCACCGGTATCGACAGCTCGCGTCCGGCACTCGAAGTTGCCGAACGAAACGCAGCCCTGAACGGGAGCGAAATTGAATGGATCGAAGCCAACGCCTTCGATCTGCTGCGCGACTACTCTGACGCAAACCACAAATACGACTGCATCGTTCTCGATCCGCCGGCATTCGCTAAGTCCCGTCGCGAGCTGCCAACCGCCTTGCGAGGGTATAAAGAGCTAAACCTGCGCGCCCTGAAAATGCTCCGGCCGGGCGGAATCCTGGTGGCCTGCTCTTGCTCCTACCACGTCAGTCACGCCGACCTGCTCGACGTACTCGCTTCTGCCGCGCAGGATTCGCACAGGATTATTCGAATTTTGGAAAACCGCGGTCAGTCAAAAGACCATCCCACCATACTCGGAATCCCCGAAACAGCTTACTTGAAGTGCGTTGTTGCTCATGTAAGTTAATGAAAAATCAGCGCATTCTAATATTGACAATAACACACTAAGATTTTATGATTGCTACACGCTAACGCACGGTTAGCACACACACACAACGGCGAATCCGTTAACGCCAACAGAATTCTGATTCAGGAGGATCTTTATGACAGTTCTTACTCGCTGGGACCCCTTCCGGGAGTTCTCAACCTTGCAGGATCGTATGAACCGTATGTTTCGCGACTCCTATGGTGATCGCGAAGAGGCGCTGACTACCTCAACCTTCGCGCCCCCGGTCGATGTCTATGAGGACGAGCACAATGTCACGCTCAAGATCGAAGTGCCGGGAATCGATGAGAAGGACCTCGATGTCCGCGTCGAGAACAACACGCTGACCGTTCACGGCGAACGCAAGTTCGAAAAGGAAGAGAAGGAAGAGAACTTCCGCCGGGTTGAGCGGCAGTACGGCAGCTTTACCCGCTCTTTCACGCTGCCGAACACCGTGGACTCTGACAGCATACAAGCTAACTACGAGAAGGGAATACTCAAGCTCCAGCTTGCCAAAAAAGCCGAAGCCAAGCCGAAGCAGATCAAAGTCAACGTCGGCAGCGGAAAGTCTCTCGAAGGCAAAGAAGTAAAGAGCACCAGTAAAGCAGCGTAAGTTGGACACGATCATGTAGGGGCAGGTGCCCTCACCTGCCCAGTCGAGCGAAGCTCGACTAGCCTTCTAGGCCGATAAAGCGTAAGCAGTGGCACGAACGGGAAGGGCACGACTTCAGTCGTGTCACAAGGGCTGCGTAGGGAATGCGGGCTTTAGCCCCTGAGGTTGACGGGAGGTGGCCGAAGTGACCGCCTCCCGTTCACTCTTTCGACCGCAACTGCTTGGCCAAGCGGCACAGTTAGTTCACAATAAATTCTGTGAAAGCTACGCTGGAGATGATCAACCAAATGCAAGCTGACGGCGTCGTCTCGCATTATGCCATCGGCGGAGCAGTGGCTGCGACATTCTATTTAGAACCGGCGGCGACTTTGGACGTCAACGTCTTTGTTTTGCTGTCGAATCCAGGGACTGGCCTGGTGAGCCTTACTACGATTTACGAATACCTGAAGGCCCGGGGCGGAATCGAAGACAGAGAACACATTGTTTTAGGTGATTGGCCCGTGCAGTTTCTTGTCCCGAGCAACGAACTGGAACGGGATGCGGTAGCCGCCTCCGTACCCGTAGATGTCGAGGGCGTCAGGACGTGGGTAATGCTAGCCGAGCATTTGCTGGCCATTGCGTTATCTACCGGTCGAGCCAAGGATCACATACGGATCCTTCAGTTCATCAAAGATAAAGCCGTGGATCAGGCGATGCTGCAAGTGATTCTTGAAAAGTACGGGCTCCTCTCAAAATGGGAGCAATTCCAGCACAAGTACCTGGAAGAAGGTTTATGAGCAAAGAAAAGGACGAAATGCGCAAGCGGCTGTCATCGCTCACGTTCACCGAGAAGATCAAAATTCTGGAGAAGCTCCGCGACCGAAGTCTGACGCTAGCTTCTAGCGGTTTAAGCCGAAGGAACCCCTCGAAACAGGCGCAAGACGCAAAGCCGTCGACTGAGAATCTGACGAAAGAAGGGTAGTTTTATGGCAATTCGCTGGGACAAATTCACATTGAAGGCGCAGGAAGCCGTCCAGCGCGCGAATGAGCTCGCTTCCGAACACGGTAATCCCGAAGTACTACCCCTGCACCTGCTAGCGGCGCTGCTGGAGGATAAAGACGGGATTGTCCCTCCCGTGCTGGAAAAGATCGGCGTGGGCCCGCAGTCGGTGCTCAATGAGGTTTATCAGGCGATCGACCTGCTCCCCAAAGTCTCCGGCGCAAGCGCGCAAGCCGCGCTGTCGCAAGCGGCAAATCAGCTTCTTGACCGCGCCTTCAAAGAAGCAGACACCTTCAAGGATGAGTACGTTTCGACCGAGCATCTGTTGCTCGCCGCCACCGAACAGAAACGCGACCCGGCACAGCAGATTCTCACCCGAGCCGGCGCCACTCACGATGCAGTGCTGAAAGCTTTGGCCGCCGTGCGTGGTTCCCAGCGCATTACTGACCAGAATCCCGAGGCGAAATATCAGGCGCTCGAACGTTACGCAAAGGATCTTACCGAACTGGCGCGGCGCGGAAAGCTCGATCCAGTAATTGGGCGCGACGATGAGATTCGGCGCGTCGTGCAGGTGCTTTCTCGCCGCACCAAAAACAATCCCGTGCTGATCGGGGAACCGGGAGTTGGCAAAACCGCGATTGTCGAAGGCCTGGCGCAAAGAATTATTTCCGGCGATGTGCCTGAAATTCTGAAAAATAAGCGAGTCGTCGCCCTCGACCTGGGTTCGATGTTGGCCGGCGCGAAATATCGCGGCGAGTTTGAAGACCGCCTCAAGGCCGTGCTGAAGGAAATCGAAGATTCCCAGGGCCAGATTGTCCTGTTCATCGACGAACTGCACACGCTGGTCGGTGCGGGTGCCGCAGAAGGCGCCATAGACGCCTCGAACATGCTCAAGCCGGCCCTGGCTCGTGGCGAACTCCGCGCCATTGGCGCGACCACGCTGAACGAATACCGCAAGTACATCGAAAAAGACGCGGCCCTCGAGCGCCGTTTTCAAATCGTGTTCGTTGGCGAGCCGAACGTCGAAGATACCATCGCAATCCTGCGCGGGTTGAAAGAGCGTTATGAAGTGCATCACGGCGTGCGCATCAAAGACTCTGCCATCGTTGCCGCGGCCACGCTTTCTCACCGCTACATCTCCGACCGTTTCCTCCCCGACAAAGCCATTGACTTGATCGACGAAGCTGCGGCATCGCTCCGCATTCAGATCGATTCCATGCCAACTGAAATTGATCAGCTGGAACGGCGGGCAATGCAGCTTGAAATCGAAAAGCAGGCGTTGAAAAAAGAGAGCGACGCAAATTCTAGAGAACGGCTGGCCGTAATCGAGAAAGAACTTGCCGAAATTCGCGAGCGGTCGAATGCCCTGAAAGCGCGGTGGAAGCAGGAGAAAGACTTGATCGCGCGTTCCCGCCAGCTGAAGGAAAAAATTGAACAGTTACGAATCGAAGAGCAGGCCGAAGAGCGCAAAGGCAATCTGCAACGCGTCGCCGAACTTCGTTACAGCCTGATTCGCCAGACCGAAGAGGACCTGGCCACGGTCACCAAGCAACTGGAGAGCTCCAGTGGCAAGCGCATGTTGAAAGAGGAAGTCGACGAAGAAGACGTGGCGAAAATCGTCTCCAAGTGGACCGGAATACCGGTTTCCAAAATGCTCGAAAGCGAAGTTAAGAAACTGGTCACCATGGAGGACCGTTTACGCCAACGCGTAATCGGGCAGGACATAGCAGTTGAACGCGTCTCCAACGCTATTCGCCGTTCTCGCGCGGGTTTAAGCGATCCCAAACGTCCGATCGGTTCGTTCATCTTTCTGGGTCCCACCGGAGTGGGCAAAACCGAACTGGCCCGCGCTCTCGCCGAATTTCTCTTCGACGACGAGCACGCCATGATTCGCATTGATATGTCCGAGTACATGGAAAAGCATGCCGTATCGCGTTTGATCGGCGCGCCTCCTGGATACGTTGGATACGAAGAGGGCGGACAACTCACTGAGCAAGTCCGGCGCCGTCCCTATGCAGTCGTCCTGTTTGACGAGATTGAGAAGGCCCATCCTGATGTGTTCAACATCCTGCTGCAGATCATGGATGATGGCCGCTTGACCGACGGCAAAGGTCGCGTTGTGGACTTCAAGAACGCGATCATCATTATGACCTCAAACATCGGGTCCTCTTATTTGCAGGCGGATAACCTGAGGTCAGCGCGCGATTTCGACGAGGCTTCGAAGCAGGTCATGAACACCTTGCATGCGCACTTCAAACCCGAGTTTCTCAATCGCGTGGACGACATCATCATCTTCACGCCGCTCGGCAGGGAACAACTGGCTAAGATTGTGGAGTTGCGTCTGGAAGACGTCCGCCGTCTGCTGGCCGACCGCAAGATTTCGCTGGAGCTCACAGACTCCGCGCGAGAGTTGCTGCTTGCTGAAGGATTCGATCCAGCCTTTGGTGCGAGGCCACTCAAGCGTGCGATTCAAAAACTAATTCAGGATCCGTTAGCGCTGAAGATCCTCGACGGCGAAGTGCTACATGGAGACCACGTAATCGTCGACGCGAAAAACGGCAAGATGCACTTTGAAGTCAGCCGCAGAGTGGGCGAGCCGGTAAAGTCTGCGCGGTGATATCACGCTGAGAACCAAAATTGGCCGTGTGGGGAAATCAAAATTGGCCGTGTGGGGAAATCAAAATTGGCCGTGTGGGGACGGGCGCCCTCGCCCGTCCGGTCGAGCCCAGCTCGACGACTGTTTCGCAATTCCCACTACCCCATTAGCAAGCCGCCGTTCACGTTCAGCACGTGTCCAGTGATGTAAGCGGCTTCTTCGCTAGCCAGGAATGCCACGCAATTTGCCACTTCTTCAGTTGTGCCCACCCGTCCCAGCGGGATCATCTTCATAGCATTTTGCTTAAATTCTTCGGGAAGGGCCGCCGTCATGGCCGTTTCAATAAATCCCGGCGCGACCGCATTGCAGGTGATATTTCGCGATCCAACCTCGCGTGCCACAGCCATCGTCAGCCCGATCAGTCCAGCTTTTGAAGCAGCATAGTTCGCTTGCCCGGCCTGCCCCATCTGCCCAAAAACCGATGTGATGTTGATGATGCGTCCCCAACGCTGTTTCAGCATGGCACCGATCGCCTGCTGCGTGCACAAATAGGCGGAGGTCAAATTCGTGTTGAGCACCGCGTCCCAGTCCGCACGCTTCATCCGCATGATGAGTTGGTCGCGAGTAATTCCGGCGTTGTTAACTAAAATATCTAGCTTCCCGAACTGCGCGATGACGTTTTTAAATGTTGACTTGATCTGATTCTCGTCTTCCATGTCCGCGACAAAGACCTGCGCGCGGTCAGTGGCGCCGGCTCCATTGCTTGACGCTGCAATTTGCTGCGCCACTTCTTCGAGCTTCTGCTGATTCCGCGCTACCAGCGCGACTTTTGCGCCGCGCTGCGCCAGCTTCAAAGCGCACGCCCGCCCAATCCCCTGTGAGGCGCCCGTGACCAAGGCCGTCCGGCCGGATAGATCCATGCGAAGTCCTTGAACTGAGATGTAGGAAGCGGAATTATAACTGGACGGGCTCGGGAACGCGCTCTCCACGGTGCTCCCTTATTTCGTCCCGGAAAAGGTAGCGCAAAGCCGGGGGCGCAAGAATTGTGGTCACCGCAGTCATGACTATCACGATTGCATACGTTGATTGCGAGACGATGCCCGACTGCAGCCCGACCAGGGCAACGATTAATGCGACTTCACCGCGCGGCATCATTCCTGTGCCAACCTGCAACACCACTCGCCATCCCTGGCCCATAACCGGCAACCCACAACCGATCACTTTCGAAATAATTGCAAGAACGGAAATAATCGCCGCCGCCACCAGTATCTCGCCCTTCAGCACCGAGAAGTTCAGCCGGGCGCCAATTGCGAAGAAGAAGAATGGTGCAAGAAACTCGGTGATTCCGGCTACACGCGGAAGCAGGTTCCATTGCGGAGCATAATCGGCAAAAACCAGGCCAGCAAAAAATGCCCCGATGATAGCCGCCATTCCAATTTTCACCGCCAGCCACGAAAGCAGAAGGCAGATGGCCAGTGCCACCACCAGCGACGCATTCTGCATGGACAATTGTTCCACCCGCGGTTCAATACGGTGAACGATTCGCGGCGCGACGAAGAGCATGAATAGGGCGAAGCCCGCAGCTTCGCCAATCAGAATGCCAATGTGCAGCCAGTTGACCCCGCCTGACGCCAGCCCGCCCACCAGCGCCAGCATCACCATGCCAAGAATGTCATCGAAAACTGCAGCGCCCAGAATGATCTTGACCGTCTCAGTGGAGAGTAAATGCAGATCGCCGAAGATTCGCGCAGTTATGCCTACGCTGGTGGCGACCATGGCGGCGCCCACGAACACCGCCTCACTGCTCGGATTGCCGCTTAGTTTCATATAGGCGAATCCGAGAATGAAAGGAACGACCACCCCCGCAGCCGCCACCCGCATCGACTTGCCTCCAATGCGGATCAACTCGCCCGGGCTGGTCTCCAGCCCCGCGCTGAATAGCACGAAGATGGCGCCCAGGTCGGCTACCGAATGAATCACGTCGCTTGTGGGAATCCAGCCCAGAGCATAAGGCCCGAGCAGCGCACCCGCTAGAATCTCCCCCAGCACCGAAGGCAAGCTCATGCGCTCAAACAGTTCGCCTACTACTTTTGCGGAAACGAAAATTGCGAACAGCTCCAGCAGCAGCAACTGTTCCGTGCCAGTGACCACAACGCTTGCCATCTTATTCGCAGCATATGGCAAGGCAGAATGGCACGCAACAAAACTCCAGAGCTGAATGTGCGGCTACGGGATCAAGCGGAGTTGGTTGTCAAGGGGCTGCTTCGGACGCCAGGCCGCACTTACTCACCCTCGCGCGACATCAGCCGCTCACTTCTTTGGTGCTGCCTTGGCCGTGCTCTGGTGCGCGATGATCTGGTCCTTGATCTTCTCGTAAGTGGATTGCGGAATGACCTTCTTGGTCACCAGGTCGCGCTTCGTCCGATAGGGTCGGTTATCGATGATCTTTTGCGCGAACGCCTCGCCAATACCGGGCAGGGCATCGAGTTGCTCTTTAGTTGCCGAGTTGATGTCGAGCTTGTCGGCGGCGGCGACTGACTTTGACCCGCCAGTGGTACCCGCTTGCGCGAGTGCGAACTTGGGAACGCCGGCTGTGAGCACTAGAGCAAAAAGCGTGAAAGCAAGAATCCACCGTCTGCGCATTAGCGTTTCCTCCTTATACAAGTAGCTGCTGATTCATCATCTGCTAACGATCTCACTCCGAGATAGCAGGTTACTTTGGTCACCTTGGACTGCAGCCGAGAGATGTTATTCGACTGACGCTCCTTCTACATTGAAGGCGCTCGATTTCTCCCTGTGAAGTTCCACTTTCAACCAGTGGAGCTGAATATGCCGCGCCGCAGACGACGACAACGACTCGATCGTTCCTTCAATAAGCGGAAGCGCAAGCAGGTTCAAGACCAGCAATATAAAAATCCCGTGCACGAGTGCATCGACCGTCCACACCTGCCCTGCCCCGCTTGCCTAAAAGCGACAGACGATGCGTTTGCAACCACGCGCAATGCTGACAAATCCCGACGCCCATAAATGCCACCAAACGTTGTTTCTTACGCGTAAATTCCGCGCTGCCGAATGGTATACGCAACTCTGTCAATCGCCAGCATGTAAGCTGCGATCCGATTATTGACACCATGTTTTTCCGCGTAGCTGACGACGTCATGGAACGCGTTAACCATAATGTCTTCCAGTTGTTCGTTGACCACCGACTCCTTCCAGAAGTATCCCTGGCGGTCCTGCACCCACTCGAAGTAAGAAGTAGTGACGCCGCCCGCGTTGCATAGGATGTCTGGAATCACGAACACTTTCTTGTCCGCCAGAATCTCGTCGGCAGTGGCGGTGGTAGGGCCATTGGCGCCTTCCGCCAGAATGCGGCATTTGATCCGCTCGGCGTTTCGGCTGGTGATTTGGTTTTCAGTCGCCGCTGGGACCAGGATTTCGCATTCCGTCAGCATCAGCTCGGCGGGATCGGCTTTCTCGGCCTCCGGAAAATCAGCAATGCTGCGGTGAAGCTCGCGATGTTTTGCCAGCGCAGCCATATCGATGCCGTTCCGGTTAAAAATCGCTCCATCAACTTCGATGATGCCAATAATTTTGTATCCCGCTTGAGCCATGAGAATGGCCGCATTCGATCCGACGTTTCCGAACCCTTGCACAATTACCCGAGTGGTTTCCGGCCGCAGCCCCAGCTTCTTGATGGCCTCGTCACAAACGATCATGATTCCGCGTCCGGTGGCCTCGCGCCGCCCCCGCGATCCGCCGATATTGATCGGCTTGCCGGTTACCACTGCCGTCACCGTTTGCCGCATGTGCATGGAGTAGGTGTCCATCATCCAGGCCATGGTTTGCTCGTTGGTATTCATGTCGGGGGCGGGCACGTCTTTTTCCGGACCGATGAATTCCATCAGCTCGGCCGTGTAGCGCCGCGTCATGCGCTCCAGTTCGCCCTGCGACATCTTGTGAGGATCGCAAATGATCCCGCCCTTCGCGCCCCCGAATGGAATGTTCACCACCGCGCATTTCCACGTCATCCAGCTGGCCAGCGCCCTCACTTCGTCCAGAGTGACGTCGGGTGAGTACCGCACGCCCCCTTTAGCCGGGCCCCGCGCGATCGAATGCTGCACCCGGAATCCGGTGAAAACCTCCAGCTTGCCGTTGTCCAGCGAAACCGGAATGTGCACGATCAATTCGCGGTTGGGATAACGCAAGACCTTCCAAATCCCTTCATCAAGGTTAAGTTTCTGCGCGGCAAAGTCAAAGCGCGCCGATTGCGCCTCCCAGGGATTAATCTCCTGTTCCAGCGAAACAGTTTTCATGTGATCTCCGAGTAAGATTGCGGCCCGCTCAGATTGGGGAAGAAACAGCGGGCAAACCCTTCGATTTTAGACAGCCCCATGCTGGCAAGCAAGCGAGCTGCCGTCGGTAGTGGTGCCGTTTGGTTTCCACAGGAATGTCAGTCGTAGTCGGATTGCTGCAAAAAGCCTTCCGAACCTAGTTCACTATCGATTCGCGAGCTTGGCTTAATGTCCCTAGGGAGGAGTCCGGATATTTCCTCTAGCGTTCACGGAATGGTCAGTTAATCACGTTTCCATTGCGGAACGTCACTCTCAAGCTTTGATGAATTCTGCCGAAATTGAAAGGAAGAAATACAGCGCAACTTGATTGGCATGGTTTTCAGATTCCTTACTGAATCCAATCGGGAGGCGATTTCGGGAGGCGATTAATGGTGCACTAAACACTAGACACTACGTAACCGCTCACGTATATCTCAAAGAAAAAGACGCTTGACGTTCGTGACCGCTCACGTATAATTAACCAACGTGGCAAAGAAACGAAAAAACCCGTATGCTGTAGCGCTGGGCCGCAAAGGTGGCCGCAAAGGTGGCCCTGCCCGCGCTGCGAATATGACACAAGAGCAGCGGAGTGAAAGCGCACGAAACGCTGTTATGGCGCGATGGGCCAAGATTAAAGAGAGTGCAGAATCTACGGGAGAATTGCCAGGAGGCAATAATTCTAATGCCCGAGCGAAAAATAAAAATACCGTTTCCTACTCCAGCCAGTCCTCAAGTTGACGCGTATGAAGTATCGGTTGCCGAATCCACGGAGAAGTGGTCAGAAGTTAAGTTAGAGGATGGCACTATTCTACGTGTGAAACCAAACATTGTTGCGGCTATTCGCGTTGAGGGCCAGTACGATCCAGATGGAAACCCAGTCTACGCTTTGAAGGCAGGTCAAACGTCTATCGTGTCGAGTGCTCCAGCGCATCTACGCAGGGGAGGGAACAGAGACACGAAGGTTCAATAAATATGCGAATTCAATCGACCACAATCAACACGACGCATCTCGGCATCATGCTAACTGCTTACGTCCTGTTGCAAACAGGCGGCGCGGTTGGTCAACAACAAGAACTGATTGAGTCGAACACTACAGAGACGACAATTGATCTACCGCCGACTTCTCCGGCGGAATGCACCATCGACCCAAAGCTGAAAAGGTGGATAAAGTTCAAGAAGTTGGTGAATGACTGGCGTAACGAACGAGGCGCTAGGTCTTCGATCACTGACATGTCGATGCTTCCCTCGTACCAAAAGATAATCGGCCTGGGGCCTGATGCCGTTCCCTTGATACTTGCAGAACTTAAATCGGAGGGCGATGACCCTGACCAATGGTTTTGGGCGTTAAGAGCAATCACTCAGGAAAACCCAGTCAAAGCAGAAGAACAAGGGGATTTCCGTGCGATGGCTACTGCATGGTTCAAGTGGGCAGAGGAGGAGTATGCCGGGTAGTTGGTCGCAAGACGAGCTACCGAATCTGAACGAAGATAATTGCCAAATAACGAGTATGCCCTCGCGACAGTACAACTGCATTGCGTGGGCAGCGGGCGATGACAGTGCCAACTGGTGGCCCGACCCGATGGGCGTAGGTCGATGGCCGGTAAATGCACCACGAGTTGTCACGATGGATGCTTTCGTTAAGGCTTTTGAGACGCGCGGCTACGAACTATGTTACGACAACTCTTTGCAGCCAGAATTGGAAAAAATCGCAATCTACGGGATAACGAATCCAGCAGATGGCACGACAGTTCCGACTCATGCCTCGCGTCAACTTGAATCTGGGGAGTGGACTAGCAAGCTGGGCCCATTCGAGGATGTTTCGCATCAGACCTTTGAGGACGTGAACGGGCCAGTGTATGGGAGAGCGGTTTACTTTATGGCTCGTCCGCGCCAGCGCTAGCGACCTTCGGTTGACTCTCCGCAATCCGTAACGCATTCTGACTAGAATCCACTTACACTTGTGAACATTGAATTGTTCATTGATACTGCTTTCCGCATTTCTGAGATCGCCAAGTCTGTGGGGATCGGCAGGAAACTGAGCGTTGCAACGCTCACAGACTCCGAGCACGGGTACATCTTCGGTTCTCTTTACGATTCGGAGCTTACGGTTTGCAATAGGCAAAGTTTAGCGCGATCGTAACATTGACTGCTACGCCATGATTTCAAACTGCGCCACTACCCTGCTGTCGGTGCAATCTGTTTCTCACACAGCTGACCACTAGATCGCCCGCCGCACCGCTATAAGTTCTGTTTCGGAACTAGCCGCTGGCATGCGTTCCCGCTTGTGCAGGGTCATCCTTATCCCGTGTTTGGGGCGGAGCGTAAAGCTCGGAATGGGAATGACTGGATGATCAGGGACGGCCCTCAACCGGAACTGCTGGGCGATTGTCGCAATCACCATTGCGGCTTCCATTTGCGCAAACGCGGCGCCGATGCATTGCCGTGGCCCACCACCGAAGGGAAAATATGCAAAGCGCGGAAGTTTCGCGGACCCACCATTGAGCCAGCGTTCCGGGAAAAACTTCTCGGGTTGATCGAAGTATCTCGGATCACGATGCATAATCCACTGGCTCATCACTAAATTCGAGCCAGCTGGAATTCGGTATCCGCGAATTTCGAAATCCGATCTCACCGTTCGCGCCAGGCTCCACGCCGGAGGGTAAAGCCGCATCGACTCTTTGATTACAGCTTCCGTGTAAGGCAACGCCTGAATGTCCGAAAATGCCGGAGCACGTCCGGCCAGCACGCTATCAATTTCGGCGTGCAGCTTTCCCTCAGCTTCCGGATGTTGGGCGAGCAGATGCCATGTCCAGGAGAGAGCGATTGCAGTCGTCTCGTGCCCCGCCAGCAAGAAGGTCAGCACCTCATCGCGGAGTTGCTTATCGCTCATGCGAGTACCATCCTCGTCGCGCACCTGAATGAGCATCGAGAGGAGATCGCCGGCGTCGCGCTGATCGGCGCGCCGTCGCTCGATGATCCGGTATACAGTTTCTTCGAGATGTCGCACTCCCCGCCGGACCTCGATCATTGACGGCGTCGGCAGATAGCGGCCAATAGGAGGAAGCAGCATGCGCGCACCGCTGGCATTCCGCATCAGAGCATTGAGTGCGGAAGAGACGTGCGCTGTCTGCTCGGATTCAACATTGAACAATGTACGCACCACAATGCGCAGGGTGAGGTTCATCATTTCTGCGTGAATGTCGCGAACCTCGCCGTCCTGCCAGTTCGTGATCATCTCTTCGGCGTAGCCGGTCATGATGGCGGCATAAGACGCGACCCGCTCACGATGAAATGCCGGCTGCGAGAGCCTCCGCTGCCGCAGCCAAAAATCACCTTCGCTGGTCAGCAGACCTTCCCCGAAAAACCAGCGGCTGTTGCGAATGACGCGATCTTTTTGGAAATTGGCAGGATTGCGGACGAGCACGGATTCGATCAGATCGGGATGATTAAGGAAATAAACCCGCAACCAGGCAGCGCGGTAGTAGAAAATATCTCCAAATTCTTGCGCCCACTGCAGGAAAACCGAAAGCGGATCGGGGCCGGCCAGTGGCAGGTTTCCGATCAGGAAATGTGGCTTGGGACCGGGTGGCCGCCTAATCATTATTCTTTAGTGTATCGCGGCGGGACTCATCTCTGATATAGAGCACGATCCGAGAGTCAAAAGCCCACGTCTCGAAAACCGCGAGACAATACTTCCTGAATTAAAGTGAGATGACTCGTCTTCGCCGCTTTCGAAAGACGAGTCACCCGATCACAACTGTTATGGTACTGAGAGGCTCAGCGATTCGTTCAGTTCTTGCTCCCGGTCGAAGTTCCTGCGAACCAGCCTGATGGGGTTACTCCCGGCGTATTGACCTGGCCTGAGAAGTTCGTGCGAAACGACTTTCCAAGCTGGCCCAAGCGATAAGCCACACCGTTCAAAGTGAACGTCTCCAGGCTCGTGATGGTATTGGTATGGACGGTCACGAAGGTGTTAGTGAGCGTGTTCAGGATGACTTGTTGCCGGAAACTCGACACCTGAATGGGCGTCCCCTGGCTGAAGCTTGCAGGGCTTGTGAAGTCCGAGGCCGCATTGTTAAGGTAAATGGTGGTGGTTCCGGTGCGGTCAATGATTCTGAACGCTCCGTGATTTACGACCTGCACCGTTGTTGCGTTAGTTACAAACGTGAACAGAGCCGTAGCCTCACCTTTGGGCGCGCCGCTAAAAACGGAATTCAGTCCGGTGATGCTGGAAAGATATCCGTACTGCTGGTTGGTGAGACCGCTGTTGTTGAATTCGCCGATCAGTTCGTAGACAACTTGCTGTTCGGTGATCGGGAGCGTAATCTGCGCCGATGCACTCCCCACCGCGATCAGGACCATGATTGCTGTTAACCAGAAACTGATTTGCCGTGTCGTTCGCATTGAGATTCTCCTTTTTTTGGGAGCGCCTTCATAGCTCACATCCTCCCTGCACATTCATGTAGCGCAGGCCACAAGCGGGGGCAATGGAGCCATCCTCAAGCTTGAATCAAGGTTAGCTAGAGAACTCGTAAGTAGCTGCAAGCAAAGGAAGTCACGCGCGGAACCGTCTAGTAGGTTAGAATGCCTCGCATCGCGCGGAGGCCACCCACTCTGTCGGAATCTCCAATCCAGGCTGACGTTTTAGAGCTTGATTTGCGGCGCTACCAGCTCCGTCGGGGAGATGCTGTCCTCAGGCTGGAAAAGATTCCCATGGAGCTGCTGATCCTGCTGGTGGAGCGAAGAGATCAGCTGGTTGGGCGGGAAGAAATCATAGCTCGATTGTGGGGCAAGGATGTCTTCCTCGACACTGAGCAGGGCATCAACACGGCGATTCGCAAAATCCGACTGACATTAGGGGATGACCCCGATCAGCCCAGTTTCCTCCAGACCGTGGTGGGCAAAGGCTACCGCTTCGTCGGACCGATCAACGTTATAAGCAACAGCAGCACCGCGACGGTTGTTGCAGCGCCTTCTGAAAATGGGAAGGAAACGCGACCTCGTCCTCGGGTGAAGCTAACTGTGGCGCTTGCCGCCTTGATTGTGATCGGCATTGCGGCGGCTGCGTTCAAGTATTTTGATTGGGGGCGCTGGCTACCACGCCCGCCGGTCCACTCGATCGCAGTGTTGCCACTGAAGAATCTTTCTGGCAATCCTGCTGACGATTACTTCGCTGATGGAATGACGGACGAGTTAATCACGAACCTCGCAAAAATTTCAGCCTTGCGCGTCAGTTCCTACACATCAATAGCGAAATATAAGACGTCAACTAAGCCGTTGCCTCAAGTTGCGCAAGAATTGCAGGTGGATGCCATCGTCGAGGGTTCGGTGTTGCGCTCCGGCGACCAAGTCCGCATCACCGCGCAGTTGATTTACGCACCTCGAGATCAGCATCTTTGGGCTGAAGAATATGAGCGCTATTTGCGCGATGTGCTCTACCTGCAACGCGAAGTTGCACGTGATGTTGCCCAGCAGGTGCGGGTCACGCTCACTCCGAATGAAAAGAACCGCTTGGCCACTGCCGGTGCGGTGGATCCAGCCGCCTACGAGAGTTATCTGCGCGGACGCTCTTTCTGGAACCAGCGCAGCGAAGCCAGCCTTCTCAAGGCAATTGACCAGTTCAACAAAGCCATCGAGATCGATCCTGGATACGCACCCGCGTACTCCGGGGTTGCCGACTGCTATACGACTTTGGGTTATTTGAGCTATTTAGACCCGCTCGATGCTTTTCCACGCGCTCGCGACGCAGCCACGAAGGCGCTTGAACTCGATCCAACTCTCTCGGAGGCACACGCCTCTCTTGCCTACTACAACCTGTATCACGCATGGAATTGGGGCCAAGCCGAGAACGAATTCAAGAAAGCCATCGAACTAAATCCCAATTACGCAACTGCTCACGACTGGTACAGCTACTACCTGATGGCAATGGGACGCTTCGACGAAGCTTGGAAAGAAGTAAACCGGGCTCACGAGTTGGATCCCTTGTCAGTGGTGATCTCCACCGATATTGGCTTTAACTACTTTTATCGTCGCGACTATGATGGCTCAATCAGCCAGCTCCGCACGATCCTGGCCGTAAGCCCCGAGTTCCCGCTGGCCCATCTGTGGCTTGGCCGCGCTTATCAGCAGAAGAAGATGTATTCCGAGGCGATTGACGAGTTCAATAAAACCGACGACGCACTGCCGGGTTGGGTTGTAACCGTCGCGGGAATTGGGAACGCCGACGGTGAGTGGGGACACCAAGCCCAGGCAAAACAAATCCTAGCTCGCCTCGATCAAATGTCACACTCAAAGTACGTCACGCCTTGTGGAGTTGCTCTCGTCTATGCCGGAATGGACGACAACAACCAGGCATTTGCTTGGCTCAACAAGGCTTATGAAGGGCGCAATCATTGGCTGGTCTGGCTGAACCGTGATCCGCGTTGGGATCGGCTGCGTTCTGATCCTCGCTTTCCCGAGCTCAAGAAAAAAATTGGGCTGCCCTAGTCCGTTGCTCCTCAGAATCGCCAGCTGTACTGGGCAAGGATCAGACTGTCCGCAAGATCACCACCGCCTGTCTTTCCGAGTTGCACATCAACGACGCTAGGCTTGAAATTCTGATGCACACGCAGCGGGACGCTGAGGCTGTAAATCCCGTGACCTTGCTCCATGGTAAGTCCAGGCTCCACGTATAGGCTATATCCGGGTCGGCGAAAACCGTCATTGCTGCCGATCAGATCGTGCGCCGGTATCCCATCGATGCGAGTGCCGAAGTTGAGAGAAATCCCGTGCTTCGCGCTCACACCGTACGCGAGACCCAAGCGCGTGGAATAAACGTCAGGTATCGACAGAAACACGCCCGGATATGGCGACTTGACGTTTGCCTGATTCTGCGCACTCAGCAAATACCAGGTGTTGAAATATCCGGAGGTTCGTCGGAATAGAGTGCGATAGCCCTGCCCCTGGAAGATGATTCCCCAACCGCCATCTCCGAGTTGAATGGACTGGTCTGCGGGAATGTTAAACAGCGTGCCATTCGCCAATGTCACCGCGCCGCTCACGTCGTTGTCCCCGGTTGGCATTTTTACTCCCAGCCCAACAGCAATGTTGCCGCTGGGATGCTTCACAGGGTCCTGCAGCCAGACCGTACCAATGAGGTTGAGATCTCCAAGGCCGGCAGACTCGACCACGTGACGGGTCCCGTCTTGGTAGTTGCGCGAGTGTGTGCCTCGCAAGAACGGGAGCGTCAATGCCAGGGCGATGCGATTGCTAATCCCGTAGTTTGCAGTGAGGTCGAAGGAATCGATATTGAGGTACAGGGGCTGCTGAAATGGCGCGGCGCTCTCCTTAACCTCAGTGCCAACGAACCATTGGCTGGCGTGCAGGTGTCTATAGGCGACGTCAATCTGCCATTGATGCTTCTTGAGCTGTGGGCTGTTGTTTTCACCCAAACTGGGCGAAGTGAATCGTACAGGCATTCAACCTTGCCCGAAAGCCTTGAGCGACGCAGCTCCGACTACCAGCGCTAAGAACACTGGCCATTTTTTCATGTCCCCTCGCGAAAGGAGCAGATTGCTGCGGCGAATTATACGCACTCAAGTCAAGAAACAGAAATCAAGGTTGAGCTCGATGTACAAGGCTGACGTTACCCGTGCATCTCCCGATACGCCTGCAGGCAGCGTTTTGCCGTTTCCAATTCTCCGAACCGGCTGCCTTCCTGCTCCAGTAAGTAGTATTCGACTCCGCCCACACTTTCTGCGGCTGCGAAGATGTCCTTCCATCTCGCATCGCCTTCGCCAAACAGGACCTTGTAGCCCTTTGCCGGATCGTGCGACCAGTCTTTCAAATGCAATGAGCGGATGCGTCCAGGATTGGCGCGAATCCACGCGGCCGGATCTGATCCCGCTTCAACGCACGTGCCGACATCAAGCTGCAGCATGATTGAGGGCTTCGTGTTCTTCGCGATAATCTCCATCGGGCGCACGCCGTCAACCGGCCGCCACTCGGCATCGTGATTGTGATAGCCCGGTTTCAGTCCTGACGGGGCAAGCCGATCTGCGGCGGTGTTCAATTTGTCTGCGATCGTCTTCCACCCGTCGATGCCGCCCTTCGGTTCGGTGTACGCCATCACCATGTACCTGCACCCCAAAATCTTGTTCAGATCGCGAGCATGGTTGATCTTTTCTGCGCTGAAATAGTCCTCATCGTTGTGAGTCGAATAGCAACGCACACCCAGTTCGTCGAGCAGCTTGCGCATGTCTTTGGCCTGACTCTCGCTCCAGGAGAAGTAAGGCGCGTAGAACTCGACACACTGGTATCCAAGCTGGGCAACTGCCCGCACCGTCCCGTTCGGGTCCTTGGCCAGCGCGTCGCGGACCGAATACAACTCAAGTCCGATTGGAATGGATGAGGAAGCTGCGTGGGCTTTCAGTGCCCACGGAAGCGCAGCCGACAGAGCAAGAAACGACCGCCGAGTGAGTGACATGGCGAGATGGTACTCCCGATCAAAGAGAATTTCACGCCGCCGTACACCCAAACTCCTCCGTTCTGCATTGCCCCGCGATGGGCCTATCCTCTGGTACACGTTCTTCAGTACCGTAGCCTACCGCCGCCAACGGCGAGAATATGACTAGGTCGAAAGTTACTTCTCCCCCGATCGAGTTGGCAGTGTCCGGAGATCAGCCTTCAGCAGAACCTGGCTTCGCTGACCACTGGCCACTGCCTCTCATTTCTCCATGAGCGAGCACTTCACCACCGAAGAGGAACCGGTCTGCGGGGCCTGGCAGCGGCTCGTTCAAGCCGCGCTGATCTTATTTCTCGCGCTCACCGCCCTGGTTCTTGCCCATTATCTTCTGCCATCGAATTCCGGCGGCCTGCAACAGCAGGTCCGCACCTTAAACGAGCAGGTTGAACAGCTCAGGCAGGAAGAGGCAATGCCCTCTGTGGTGCTGAACCGCTACCGGAATTCAATCTGCTATATCTTCGGGATCTATCAGGTCGGATTCCCTCACCAGCGGCCGGCCCAGCGAACTCGCATTTCCGGGACCGGATTCGTAGTTGCCGACGGTCTGATCGCCACTAACCGCCACGTCGCTGAACCTTGGTACGGAGATCCTGACTCGGACGTCCTGATCGCCAAAGGAGCAACTGCATCGCTCGAGAAGCTGGTCGCGTATTTTCCGGGATCGGCCGCGCCGGTGACTCTGACTCCTGCAGCTCTTTCGCCCGACGGCGATCTCGCCGTAGTCCGTATGAGCCCTCAACCTGCGTTTGACCTGCCGCCGTTGCCTCTGGCTACAGAGAAGCCGAATGCCGGAGAACTGGTTGCGGTGGTCGGCTATCCGATGGGAGTGCTGGGAATGATGGCGAAAGCGCCGACTCCGGTCTACGCGCGTCTGGCGTTTCGTCGCGACGATCAAGGCACTGCGGGCGAACTGGCCGCGCTTTCCTTGATTCGACCCTCGGCCACCTGCGGACACTTGGGCGACGTGGTTGGCGACAAACTCATTTACGACGCTCCCACCGCACACGGCGCCAGCGGCGGGCCCGTTTTCAATTCCCGGGGTGAAGTCATTGGAGTGAACGCCGCGTATATTGACGGCTTCTCAGGCGGAACACTGGGCGTCTCCTCACAAGCTCTCAAGCCACTAATCGAACAAGCAAAGAAGAAGCGATTCTAATCCGCATTTCGTCTGCCTCTTAACTCCCGATCCCCAGCTGATTCTCCGTCGATACCGGCCCGAAAGTTCATACCGTCGGCAGACTCGATCCTTGCTGGATATCCCTAAGCACTGCTCGCAGCGGGCGTCGCCTGAGTTGGCTTGATGTTATGGTTCATGCGAAAGAAGTTTGTTGGATCGTACTTATTCTTCAGAGCGACGAGTCGGTCGTAATTGGGCCCATAAGCGGCGCGCGCGGAGGCGTCTCCTTCATCCGAAACGTAGTTAACGTAGGATCCTGCGACCAGAAATGGCCGCATGGCTTCCCAACATTGGCGCGTCCATTCTATGTTCTTTGCGGAATCAGCCGGACTTTCCCAAGTCGACCACGCAAAGAAATTGTAGGGATGGTCACGATGCGGGAAGGCAGTATCGGTTATTCCCACGCGGCGGACCGCACCATGCCAGTGCTCAAAGAAGGGCGCGAATGTGTAGGGTGAAGGACTCTTGCCCGCATAGTCCGCCATCACATCGATGGCTTCATCGCTCAGGCTGCGCATGAAGTTGGACTTCACGTACGTATACCGCCCATTCGGGAAAAACGGCTCGAACAAGCTCTGGATTTGTACATAGCTCATAACCTGAATGATGTCCGCCAGCGGCGGCCCAAATTCACGTAATGGCTTCAACACCTTTTCACCCTCGGACAGCGATGGGCCACAGTAGCAGGCAGCCACACCAAAAACTTGAGTGCCATCCGGAAGACTGAATGCACCGCCCTGGATGACGAGATCGTCAGGAATCGTTTCTGCATACTCCCGGCAAAAATGCAGTACCTCCCGAGTTTTAGCTACGGGATAAAAAACTGCTCCGCCCAATACTGGCCCCACCTCGTGCAGGCGGTATTCCAGCGAGGTCACGACGCCAAGGTTTCCGCTGCTGCCGCGCACACCCCAAAACAGATCTTCATTTTCAAAATCATTGGCAGTGAGCATGTTCCCATCCGCGGTGACCACGTCCACCCCGATCACGTTGTCCAGGGCCAGCCCGTACTTCGCCATCAGGTTTCCGAAACCTCCGCCGAGAGTCAGGCCCGATATCCCAGTTCCGGGAACAACACCCAGTGTGGTCGCCAAGCCGAAGGCTTGCGTCTCGCGGTCGAACTCCCCAAGTTTCAGGCCGGCCTCAGCGCGGACCCGACGCCCGAGGCGATCAACCCGGATGCCCTTCATCGCTGACAGATCTATCATTAAACCGCCGTCACAGACGGACTTCCCCGCTACGCTGTGGCCTCCGCCACGAACCGAAACCAGGATGTCGTGCTCGCGTGCAAAACGAACCGATGCGATTACATCGGCCGGGCCAGCGCATCGCGCAATAACCGCCGGCCGCCGGTCGATCATCGCGTTGGGAACGGTACGCGCAACCTCATAGCCCTGCTCGTCGGGACAGAATGACTGTCCACGAAGTGACGCCCGAAATTTTTGTAGCGCCGACTCTGGAACCATAGGAACCTCCTTACAGAGTCTCCTCCGCAAAGCGGCAAGATCGTACACCCATCCCCGCCGTTTCGCAATGTTCTAAATGACTTGAATCCGGCGATTTCGTGCTGGGTGGAATGACCCGAGGGTGAGAGGTTAAGAATCCGGTATCCAGACGCTGCTACATTACCCTTCGTTCTTGCGAAACCCGCGAAACCATCCCGGCTCACGCACGTATTCTTCTTCAAACTTACGCAAGCGGGCGGCAAGTATCCCCGGCCTTCCAAGATATCCCACCACGCGGCGCTGATCTGCTCTGTCAACGACCGGCAACCTACCGATGTTGTAGCGCAACATCTTGTCGGAAGCGTCGTGCAAAGCTTCATCCGGAAAAGTGACCACTACATTTCGTGAGCCTGCTTCGACAACGTTCATCGAAGGGTTCTCCTCTAGAGCGCGCAATAGATCGCCTCGCGTTATGATCCCTGCCAGTTTGCCCTCTGAATCTACGATCACCAGTCCCTGGTGCCGGCTCACTTCTGGATCGCCCCGCCCAATGCGATCGGCAAGTTCGCTGATGCGTGTATCCGCGGAAACAATCGGAACGGTATGGTCCATCGTTTCCGAAACCATTGTGTAATGGAGCACATCGGCCTCGTACTCCTGGTGAATGCGAAGACCGCGTCGTGCCAGTTTCTCGGTCATGATCGACGCACCCGGCATCAACAGCATGGAAATCCCATCCGCGATCACGCTGACCAGCATCAGAGGCAGCACGGAGTTGTAATCGCGCGTTATCTCAAACGCAAAAATGATGAACGCGAAGGTCGCGCGGGAAGCCGCCCCGAACACTGCGCCCATGGCGACCAACGCGAATGCTCCCGCCGACAAGTGCGCCGATGGAAACAATTCGTCGAACCCCATCGCGAACACCCCGCCCAGCGCCGCGCTCGACATGAACATCGGGGCCAACAGGCCACCTGAAGTTCCCGAGCCAAGCGATATCACCAGCGCAGCAGCTTTCGCCGCCATGACAATCAACAACAATTTCAGGCCAAGATTCGCATTCAAAATGTCGCCAATAGTGTCATAACCGACCCCCAGCACGCGGGGAACAAAGTAGCCAATGATCCCGAGCCCTAGCGCGCCAATGGCTGGCCACCACATCTCATCGACGGGTAGTTTTTCGAAGAGATCTTCCGTCCAGTACAGAAGCCGGGTGAATCCCACGGCAGCCAGCCCGCAGATCACGCCGAGCAGCACGTAGAACGGCAGCGCCCGTGGAATATTGAAATCCATCGCTGCCATGCTGAACATCGGCCCCGCGCCAAGCAGTTGCATGTGGACTGCTGTAGCAATCGAGCTGGCAATGACTAAGGGAATGAATGACCGCGATTTGAATTCGAACAGCAATAGCTCAATCGCCAGGATCACCCCTGCAATGGGAGTATTGAACGTCGCCGACATTCCCGCCGCTGCCCCGCAAGCCAGCAAAACTTTTCGTTCCGCGGCCGTGGTATGCAGGATTTGCCCGATAAGCGATCCAAGTGCGCCTCCGGTTTGAATGATTGGCCCTTCCGCTCCGAATGGCCCACCGGTGCCGATAGCGATCGCTGCCGAGATTGGTTTTAAGATCGCAACTCGAGGCTCGATCCGGCTGCGGTTGACCAGCACAGCTTCCATCGCTTCCGGAATTCCATGGCCCTTGATCTTGGGACTTCCGTACTTCGCCATGATTCCCACGATTAAACCGCCGATCACAGGAATCGGAATCACCCACCAGCCAAGATGATTGTGCCGAGCGCTAATAAACGCAGAGCTGAAGCGCCCATAGAACGCGATATTGGTGAACAGGCCGATGAGCCGGTAAAGCAGAAAAGCGATGCATCCACCGATCAGGCCAATGGCGCCGCCCAGAAATGAAACCAGTACCATGCGAAAGCCGGCTGGCTCCGGAGCGGGTGCGTTTGCTGTATTAACTCCAGTGACCGAGAGCTTCGCTTTCCCCTCGTTCTGCTGGCCGATGATTTCTCCGGACTGAGATGTGGGCTCGTTCTTCGGCATTCGGACGTAATCTACTTTTTGTTTTTTCTGCCTTTGCTTGAGTTCCTGCCGCTGTTACGCAGCACCTGGTGCAGGGCTTCGAGCAGTGCGGGCCCCCGGGAGGTTAGTTCGGTGCGATGGTAGATAACCAGTTCTCGGATCACGCGGTCGCCCGCAGGCGTTAGCAGCAGCAGAACTTCGCGGCGGTCATGGCTGCCGCGCTGTCGGCGGACTAAGCCGCTGCTCTCCAGGCGATCGGTCAATTCCACCGCGCTGTGGTGCTGAATTTGCAGCCGTTCCGCGAGTTCCGCAATTCGTGGGCGCACTTCTGGAGGCAGTCCCTTCAGCGCCAGCAGCAACTGGTATTGCCTCGGCTCGAGCTCCGCATTGCGAACGATCTTTTCGCTGAAACGCAGATAGCGTCGAATCTGGTGGCGAAATTCGGCCAGCGACTGGTAATCCTGAATCGTAAGATTTCGTTCCATTACGCCGAATTATATCGCCGACAGAATACTTTCCAACCAATATCGTACCACGATATACATCACCGGCCAAACTCTTTGCGCCCCCTTTGTTGCATGACAGTAGTCATCTGTACCCGCGGGCGTTTAGAATCCGTGGTTCCACTTTTCTACAACTGAAAGGGGCACGCTTTGATCGCCAGGTACACGCGACCCGAACTGGGCCGGATTTGGGGAGAAGAAAACCGCTTCCGGACCTGGCTGGAAGTTGAGATCGCCGCAACCGAGACTTTGGCCGCCGCAGGTATCGTTCCCAAGGACGCTGCCAAAGCCATCCGCGAACGCGCCGGCTTCCAGTTAGAGCGCATCCGCGAGATCGAGGCCGAGGTGCGTCATGACGTAATCGCGTTTACCACCGCCGTCGCTGAAATAGTCGGCCCCGAGTCACGCTGGTTCCACTACGGACTGACCTCCAATGATGTCGTGGATACAGCCCAATCACTGCTCGTGAAGCAGGCCTCCGCCATCATCGCCGGCGACCTGCGCCAGCTTTCAGACGTGCTGGAGCGTCGCGCCTGGGAGTTCAAAAACACTCCCATGGTCGGTCGTACACACGGCATTCATGCCGAACCCATCACCTTCGGATTCAAGCTGGCCAACTGGTACTCCGAGGTCCAACGCGACATCGAACGTTTTGACCGGGCCAGGGAAGAAATGCGAGTGGGCAAGTTTTCCGGAGCGGTTGGCACATTTGCGCATCTCAGCCCCGAACTGGAAGAAAAAATGTGCGCGCGGTTGGGACTGAAACCTGCCGCAATCTCTTCCCAGGTAATTCAGCGCGACCGGCATGCAAACTATTTGGCGACCCTGGCTGTCATTGCCAGCACGCTCGACAAGATCGCTACCGAAATCCGGCATTTGCAGCGCACCGAAGTTCGTGAAGTCGAGGAGTACTTCAGTGAAAAGCAGAAAGGCTCCTCGGCCATGCCGCACAAACGCAACCCCGTAAACTTTGAGCAGGTCAGCGGACTGGCGCGAGTGGTACGTTCGAATGCGCAGGCTGGTTTTGAGAACGTCGCCCTATGGCACGAACGCGATATTTCCCATTCATCGGTAGAACGGATCATTCTTCCTGACTCCACCACCCTGGTCGACTATATGTTGGATAAGACAGCGAACCTCCTGGACACAATGTTCATCTATCCACAGCGAATGAAAGCGAACCTCGAAAGCACGGGGGGATTGGTATTCAGCGGACAGTTGCTGCTGGAGTTGGTCGAGCAGGGAGTCTCGCGCGAAGACGCTTATCGGTTGGTGCAGGGTCATGCCATGCGGGCATGGAACCAGGGGCTGAATTTTCGTGAGCAGGTGCTCAACGATAGCGATATCACCGGCCGTGTTCCGGAAAAAGCGATTCAACGCGCGTTTGATCTGAAACGCCAGCTGCGCCACATCGACGCAATTTTCGCGCGCGTCTTTGGTCCTCGGGGAACCAGGGGGGCCAGCCGACCCAAATCCACCAAGCGCAAACCGTCGCGCAGGAGCTGATCTTCCAGGTCGCATTCAGCGCATTTCATTGGGGGGATTTGTGTCCTTTGCCTGGCCTGCGACCTCACTGCTGACCCTTGTTTTATTCAGCGCTATTCCCACTCTCACGGCTGCGAAAGAAGCTCGGCAAGATCCGCGCAACATTGCCTGGCAAATTATCCTAAGTGGACTTGAAAACAAGAAGGTAACAAATCGAACCGTCGCGGTGCAGGCGCTTTCCCTCTTGCCGGGAAACGCCCGTGCAACCCGGTTAGCCATGGCTGCGCTTCGGGACAAAAACACAGGCATCCGCGAAGCCGCCGCTGTGGTTCTTGGACAGCAGCACGCGCGCTCCGCTGTCCCCGCACTCAAAGAGGCGTTGAGCGATTCCGAGATCTCGGTTGTGCTTGCAGCAGCGCATTCCTTGCTGCTGCTGAAAGATCCTTCAGCCTACGAGATCTATTACGCCATCTTGATGGGTGACAAAAAAACCAGTGCGGGTCTGCTGGAGTCTCAGATAAATCGCATTAAGGACCCAAAGCAAGTCGCTGAAATGGGCATCTCTGAGGGCGTGGGCTTCGTTCCCTTCGGCGGGATGGGCTATGAGGCTTATCGCCAGATTCGCAAGCACGACAGCTCACCTGCGCGCGCCGCGGCTGCCCGTTTTCTGGCCAACGATCCGGATGCTATGTCCGAGGACGCACTGGTTCAAACCGCTATAGCCGATAAAGAGGAGGAAGTTCGTCTGGCTGCGCTCGATGCACTTACCCAACGCGGCGATCCCCGCTGCATCGAACACTTAATGAGGGGTCTTGAGGATTCAAAATCCTCTGTGCAGTACCGCACCGCCGCCGTCATTCTGCATTTGAGCGACATAGCTAAGAAGCCCCGCAAGCGCCGCTAGACAGCATTCCAGGTTTGGCATACACAGGCGCTGCTAGCCCATCCCTGTTTTCGGAGGTATGACCATGGGGAGCGATGTTTGTGACAATCTTTCCGGGCAGTGCGCCCGTGGTAGACGCTCGAACACTACGCCGGACAATGCCCTACGAGGTCATACGACGTAAGGGCATGTACTGAGACCACGTGAAACTGACTGCTTCAATCGCTAAATACGATGTTTTGGACTTTATTACTAGGTCCGAGAGGGGTTTTGAGTGATATCGCGATTTTGCGCCAGTGACGGCGAAACCAGCAGGACTATTTCGGCTTCCAGTCTGCGTAATAAGAGCCATCGAGAAGATACATTACTAGTTCGGGACTGTTTCGCGACAGCGAAGTTTCGTTCTTGAAAGTTCCGTCAAAGGTATTCTGCAGAAAATAGTAGGACTTACCGGCTTCGAATTCGATGTCGAAGCCATAAGCGTTTTCCGATTGTGACACCAGACGATATCTGCCAGGATCGAGGAAAGCGAAGCTGTAGGTACCTTGTTTATTGACTGCGATCACGTGCTCATTGGCATGAAGCCGAAATTGATTTCCGTGACCGGCGTCGCGTGCAGCCAGCGCCGGACAAACAACCACGATTAATGCCTTGTCCGCTCTAAGCTCTGGCACGGGATGATCACGTTTATCGACCTTCAGAACATCTTTCGACTTTGAATCCGGCAGTTTCGCAGGATCGATTTGTCCGCCATTTTCAGCATAATCCGCTAACACTACCTTCGATCCAAATACTTTTCTTGCTGCGGCAATAACGCTTTGTGAGGACTCGCTGGACACTTCCAACAAAGACTTCTCAGTCTGCGTGCCAACGTCGTATTCGACGTAAAACCAGTAATTGTGGATGTGTTGTCTGCCGATCGCCTTACCCGCGACCAGCCCAGGCAGTCCCGCAGCCATCAATACTTGAGACGCAGCCCCGCCTCGCATGTGTGTGGTCACTTCAAATACGACCTTAGTGACAGCGTCGTAGGGGATTTCCAACTGGTCATGCGCATCACCCCTAAACGTAAGCTTTCGGGCGGTGTCATCGAGGGCCAACGTACCGATTTTATTGACGAGTACACGATTCTGCAGACTTTTGTGCCGATGAAGCTTTGCTTGAAAGATTGTGGGTTCGGCGCAGCACAGGGCTGGTACAAGGATAAAAACTAGGATGAGGAATTGCTGCATTCGAATTATCCGGCGAGCATTATAAGCCGTCATTGCTGATAACAGGCATTATCGCAACTTTGCGCCATTTTTTCGCCAGGGCAGTTGCATCAGGAAAAAACTATTGACCGCTACAAATGCTTCGGCCCGGTTTGCAAGCCGCTCGCATCTTTGCTGGTCCTCACCGCGTATAATCAACGCCACTTCGTCTGATCTGTTTGTCTGATATGAGTGACGACAACAATTTGGGCATGGGCCGTGCTATTTCTCGTCGTGATTTCCTGAATGGCGTCGCCCTGAGCATTGGTAGCGGGTTGATTCCTCCTGCGGCTTTGGCTTTTGACGAACCCATTTATGCTCCAGAGAAAGCCAGCGGCTACTATCCCCCCGCACTCACCGGAATGCGTGGAAACCACGACGGGAGCTTCACCTACGCGCATCGTTTGCGCGATGGCGAATCATGGACTGCACTTGGGAACCCAGAAGCAACCGGCGAGAACTACGATCTGGTCATCGTTGGCGCAGGCATCAGCGGACTGGCCGCTGCCTATTTCTATCGAGACCTTGCTGGCCGTAGCGCGCGCATATTAGTTCTCGACAATCACGATGACTTTGGGGGGCACGCAAAACGCAATGAATTTCGCGTCGGAAAGCGGACACTCATCTCCCACGGCGGTACCATGTCCATCGAAAATCCCAGCCAATACAGCAAGCAAGCGATGGGCCTGCTCGTGGATTTGGGCATAGACGTACAACGCTTCTACAAGGCCTATGACCGCAAGCTCTACAGTGAGCTCGGCACCGCGATGTTCTACGATCGAGCCACCTTCGGCGCTGATCGCCTCGTACCCGGGATGGGCAAAAAGCCTTGGCCCGAATTCCTGGCCGACTCTCCGCTGCCTGAACGTGTTCGCGCCGACATTGCGCGGCTTTACAAGGAAAAGAAAGATTATCTCCCTGGACTCAGCCGCGAGCAAAAGATCGAGCACCTCATCAAGATCAGCTATGCAGACTTTCTGACCCAGGAGTGCAAAGTTAGTCCGGATGCGCTGCCGTTCTTTCAAACCTACACCAATGATTTGTTCGCTGTCGGGATTGACGCGATTCCTGCATATTACTGCTATGTGGCAGGCGACGATTATGGAGCTACAACCTATCCAGGCTTCGACGGGATGAATCTGGGGGCCCCCGAATACTTGCGCCATGCAGATCCTTACATCTTCCACTTCCCGGATGGCAACGCCTCGATTGCCCGCATGCTTGTCCGCTCGCTCGTGCCTCATTCAATTGGCGGTGACAGCATGGAGGATATAGCCACCGCGAAGGCAGATTACAGCCATCTCGATGTCTCGGGCTCCGCAGTTCGTATTCGCCTTAACAGCACGGTTGTTCGCGTCAGCCATATCGGACCGGCGGAAAGTGCAAAGGAGATCGAAGTCGCCTACGACCGAGGCGGGAAGCTGCAGGTAGTGCGCGCGAAAAACTGCCTGCTCGCCTGTTACAACATGATGATTCCGTACCTTTGTCCGGAGCTCCCGCGGACGCAGAGGGAAGCGCTCTCATACCTGGTAAAGGCCCCCCTCGTCTACACCCACGTTGCTATTTCCAATTGGAACAGTTTTCAAAAGCTTGGAATTCACCAGATCGTCTCTCCAGGCAGCTATCACAGTTTCACCATGCTGGATTTTCCTGTCAGCTTAGGTGAGTACCATTTCTCTTCCAATCCGGAGGAACCAATCGTGCTTTTTATGCTTCGTACTCCATGTAAGCGTGGATTACCGAAGCGCGATCAGCATCGTTTGGGCCGGGTTGAGCTGATGAATACCAGCTTTGCAACTTTCGAGCGCAATATCCGAGAGCAACTGGGAGCCATGCTCGGGAGCGCTGGATTTGATCCTGCAAGCGAAATCCACGGTATCACTGTCAACCGCTGGGCCCATGGCTACGCTTTTCCCCCAGCCCGCTCTTTGATCCCGCTTGGAAAGAAGAAGAAAAGCCATGGGTAGTCGGACGCAAACCGTTTGGGCGAATTACCATCGCCAATTCCGATTCGGCTGCCGAGGCCGAAACCGATGCAGCCATCGATCAGGCCTATCGTGCCGTACATGAAATTCGAGACATCTGAAGCGGGAAGTGTGCCTGTGGATTGCAAGGCGTCTCAGCACTGTTGCTAAGGCTAAGATGACAGGCAAATGATGGTGAACGGACGCTATCAGGCGATTTGACTCAAAACCCCTGCCGTGAGCATTTTGAGCGTTATCGCGATTTATCGCCAACTACCATCTAAAATGGTGCCCTCGGAGGATACATCCGTGAAGCAAGTAGCAACGTTGGTTTTGGTGGTGGGCAGTCTATGCAGCAGTGCTCTGTGTCAGTATTCTGCCGAATTCAGCAGCTATTATGCTGCAAATCGTTACGACTTCCGTCTCACCCGGCAGCAACTGTCGAACACCCCGGCGTGGCTCGAGGATGATCCGAATCCGCCTCTCTCCCCTCGTGCTGCGCAGAACGCCGCTCTGACTTACCTGAACACGTTATTCGATAATGCCAGCGCATGGAGACTCGAAGAAATCAAGTTGATCCCGGTGAGTGAACGATGGGTTTACGTGGTTTCCTTTACACCGCCCCTGCCACGCAACTGCCAAGACTGCTTGACTGCGCCCTTCAGCGTCGTTGTGACCATGGACGGGAGCGCCATAACAGCAGTTCTATCGCGCTGGAACCCACCAACACCCTCTGCCAATGAGTGAAATGGGGATTTAACGTCAGTTTGGCAGGGGGTATGCTGAGTGCCATGTATCGAACAATATTTTTGTCTCTTTGCATCGCGATGGCCACTATTTCCTTGGCCGAACTTCCTCACTACAGCAAAGACACGACATTTGCTGTTCTGGTTACGTAGGATGACGCCTACAAGACACCAACCACCGGTGTATACATAGAAGCGCACAGCTTCAATGTCAATTGGGTCTCGGAGAAGTCTTTCGTTCTAAGAATGGTGAAGCCGGGCCAGTATGAGGCAGCGCTCCCGCCCGGAGTCTATGACGTGTTCGTAAGCGAAGCCAGTTCGACCCCTAGGTGCAGGCGCGTCTTGATCAATAAAGGTGGTGGGCCAGTCTGGAGCCTAATGCTGGAGCATGACGATGTCTATCTGGAAAGATCCCGGACGCGGTCAAACAAATAAACAATTGCCGCGCGGGTTTTTTAGGCGGTTCCGGCTGATTGTTGATATCAGCGATAGCGTAAGTGTGCGCTTTTTATTCGCCAAACAGGGGATTTTGAGTGATATAGGGATTTAGCGACAACTGACCCGCGCGCGGCGGTGGACCAGGTCCTCTAGCGTTCGGCAAAGCGTGGCTCACCGGCAGGCGCGCCCGCCGGTGATGCTTGTTTTGCCGGGAGGAGTGCAAGCAGCGTGACTCCAATCACGCCAAAGATCACAATGTCCTGGGGGCTATCCTTCCTGTGCATCCCGTGCGCCACGGCCTGCGCCGACATGATTGTCATCGTGAACCCATGGGCAAGGCTTACCCACGCCCCACAGGCGATCATCAAGCGATGCTTGGCCGGATGCTTGACGGCCACCAACAGACAGACCCCAATCGCCGTGTTAATGCTAAGGAACATCGGCATGACGTCACTATGTCCGCTAAGCCACCTAGCGTGCCACAGATCGTCGAACAGGATGTAGCCGCAAAAGCAATAAAACAAGCCCACCAACACCAACACTACCTGTAAGGCGCGCTTACGTTTCATACCGTCCTCCGTTTTGTGCGATGCAAGGTCATTACCACCTTTTTTATTTCAGATTGTGCGATTGTCAGCTGTGATGCGTCCGATACTGGAACCCTGCGAGCATCCGCAGTGTGAGCAGAATGCTTCTCCCCCTCGAATAGGCTTGCCACAGGAACTGCAAGGCCCAAGGAGAGGCCCTCGGAACACAAAATAAAGGATGAATCCAATCAAATTGGGTATGAGGAAAGCGGCAATCACCCAGGCCCAAGCAGGCATTTGACGCCTTGTTGCGTCCCCATAGATATATCCGAGGGCAAGGAAAAAAGCCGCGGTGAAGGCGCCAAACGTCAAGCCAAACCAAAGCGCTTCTGGCATGGTACTGAGAAATCCTTTGGAAGCAAGTAAGGAACGGCCCCGGCTGGAAGCAAAATAGACTACCCAAATCGGGATCGCCAGTGCTGCGATGACCATTGCAGACCTGGGTAGAACATTCCGTCTTGCGGTTCCCAACAAGACAGCCGCAACTACAAGCCCGGCCAAGAACGCTATCAAAAGCACCGCCGATTGCTGTGTCATGCAATACCTCTATTCTCACCAGGCGCCGCGAGCAGACGTAAGGCCGAGCAAAAAGATGGCAGCAGCCAAAAGACGAGCACGCCTGCCTGGACTTGAGCAGTGTCGAAATGCATTGGGACCGTCAGGAGCTTGGCCACCTGGTAGACAAGTGCCGATCCCACAATTGACATCGAGAGCGCTACAGCAAATGCAGCCCAGACCTTGAATTGCACGTTGTGCTGGCGCATTGTCTCGGTATGATGCGCAAGAATCTCACGGACCTGGGCACTCGAATCTGGTTCACTCGTAAAGGTGAATTCCCGCAGCCCCCGAATCGTACGCGCAGTTAGCTCGAGGTAGCGCTTGCAGCCATCACAGTCGCGGATGTGGTCATGGATGAGCTGTCTTTCGCCCTCTGAAACCTCTTCTACGAAAAACCTGTCGATAAGCTCGCGAAATCTCTTGTCACCCTCCATCCGAATCACCCTCCTCAAATGCGGATCTCAGTGCTGCAAGACCGCGATAGATTCTGGACGTCACCGTTGTAGTAGGAGCGCCCAAGACCTGAGCCATCTCCGCAAGAGACAGGTTTTCTTGAAACCTCAGCAGCAAAGCCTCGCGATACAGCGGTGACAGAATCTGTAGCCGGCCGGCCAGACGTATTGCGTCTTCGCTTCGAGCCGCGGCTTCGAATGGGGAAGGATCGGAGGAGGATACCAGCAGAATTTCATCGCGATCATCTGGCAAGGAAGCTGTTTGCACCGCTTTTCGTTTTTTTCGGAGGTAATCTATTGCCAAATTGCGGGCGATCGCGAATAGCCATGGATCAAACCGCTGCCGCCCGTTGTACTGGCTGCCCCGTTGCAGCACGCGAATCCAGGTCTCCTGTGCAAGGTCCTCGGCACACTCTCGCCTCCCGGTGAGGTATAGCAGGTAGCGCACCAGTCGACGCTGACTGCGCTCCACCAGGTCAGCGAGAAGCTCCATATCCCTTTCACGTAAGCCTCGCGCAATCTTTGCCGTTTCGGTTTCGGCTGTCGTATTCAATGTCATGGGAAGAGCCGACATATATCCTGTATACGATCAAACGCCGGCGGATTACTCAACTTTTGACCGAAAAATCACGCTAAGATTTGCCTCGGACGGATATCGGATCAATGGGCGGTAAGGGCCTGACGTGTACAACTCGTTTATTGGCAGACCCCAAATAGAATAGATAGTTGTCGAAACCGGGCGATCACAACTCACCGTTCGGGTCTGGCCGGTCTGGGTTCCGGCGGAGTCACGGGCAAACCGGAAGTTAATTGTTGAAATCAGGCTTTATCGCAACTTTGCGCCATTTGTTCGCCAGGGCGGTTGCATCAAGGAAAAACTATTGACCGCTACAAAGGGCTTCGTTGATCTCACTTGCTCCAGCGTAGTGGAGCGATTTCGCCCCAATATTCTTGCCTTTGCGGTTGAAAGCTGTCACGAACACCCGCGTGGCAAGAAGAGAACCGCAATCTACCTCGAACCGCCATTCCTCGTTCCGACCCGCGGCGGTCTTTCGCTTCGCGTGACCCAGCAACGTATATTCGTCCGGCGTGATCCCCGTACCCGTAGGGACTGCCCATACCTCGACTTTTCCGAGATAGGAACCACGTATGATGACCTTCGGTCCCTGGGCCTCCAAGGATCGAATTTGCGCCTGTTTACTGGATGCAACAGCAATGGGCTGCACGCCGAAGCCCATCATGAAGAGGATCAGCAACGCGTTTCGCATGCACTAATCGTACCCTCAAACGAATAGCGTAGTGTCAGTTCCGGCGCTGAAATGTTGCAATCACTTCGCAATCACTTAACGAGAACTTCGAGTGCCGTGTATGCCCTGTATGTACTTGCGGTTACGTTGTGTCTCGATTCGGCTCTCACTCGCTAAGAGCCGCTGCCGCGCAAGCGAATTCTTCTAACAAAAGCCTTGCCGACGATCTGGTGAGGTCAATACTTACTTCTCGACTCCTCTTTGCGCAATCCCGATGTTGTCGCGGGTGCTGTTCTTCACCATGTACATCATTTCATCAGCCTGGCGGATGATGTCATGGGGTACCTTGGCGTCATGAGGATAAGTTGCCAGTCCAATCGACGCGCGCACATTCAGATTCAATCCTTCTTCTTTACAGAACATGCTGTGACGCAGACTATCGCGCAACCGGCGCGCGACCACTAACGCCGAATCCTTCGAAGTTTGCGGCAACAGCACAACAAACTCATCTCCGCCGTAGCGGAACGCAAAGTCAATCAACCGCAACTGCGCCTTGATCAGGTATCCGATTTCCGCCAGCAGTTTGCTGCCGATCAGGTGGCCGTGCGTGTCGTTCACCTGTTTGAAATGATCGAGATCGATAAACAGCACCGAAAACTCATAACCAAATCGCGCGGAACGATAGACTTCCTGCTCCAAAGTCTTATAAAGATGCCGCGCGTTGTAGAGCCCGGTGCAATCGTCGGTGATCGTCAACTCTTGAATTTTTTCCACCGAGCGCGCATTTTCAATCGCAATGGCCGCGTAGTCGCACATCGCCTGCAAAAAGAATTCTTCCTCGTGGGTGAAATGTGCCATATCGACATTCACCAGCTGGATCACTCCCAACACTCGCAGCTTCGAATGCAGCGGCATGCAAATGATCGATTCCGTCTCCCACTGGGTCATTTCGTCAATGCGCTTGGCAAAGCGCTTGTCAGCCCTAACATCGGGAACCACGAGCTTCTCCCCAAATTTCGCTACATGTCCGGCTATGCCTTCGCCCACTTTCAAGCGGACATTCTTGAGGGTTTCAGACGCCTGGCCAATAGCGATAGCAAAGTAAAGCTCGGCTTTCTGCTCATCCACCATGAGCAGCGACCAGGTGTCTGGCTGAAAATACTCCGCCATCTTTTCCATGATGGTTTGCAGGATGGAATCGAGGTCCAGCGACGACGTCAGGGCCTTGGCGACATCGTGAAAGATGTGCAGTTCCTGCGTCTGACGGGCGGTTTCCGCTCCTGTAGCGTGCGACATCAACAAGGTCCTTTGTTGGCTAGCAGTTTCAAGATTATAGGCACCCCTCGGAACTACGGGCAATGAACGATGGTAACGAGTATGAGGCCAAGGAGAGCCATGGAAAACCCCGGTTTCTTGTGCACCATCGGCAGCATTGAAGGCGTAGGCTATGCCGCCCCGCATCCACTTGGGAGACGGTTTTCGCCGTCCACCTGCGGTAACCTGCATTCCGCTGAAAGCCCAGCGGATTCAGCCAAATTCCATTGCGCCTGAGGAGCTTCTTTGGTAACGTTTTATAGGCCGCAAGATATTCATTTTATGGCTCTTTTGTCCGGAAATATTAGTTCGAGCTCCTTCCGGTCCACATCGCCTGCTAAGGCCTGCAGCTCTTAAGGAGAACTGAATTGTCATCCCCAAACCGATATCTATTTACGTCCGAGTCTGTGACTGAAGGTCATCCGGATAAAATCGCCGACCAGATTTCTGACTCTGTCCTTGATGCCTGCCTCGCCGAAGATCCCACGAGCCGCGTAGCCTGCGAGACCCTCACCGCGACCGGACTGGTTGTCATCGCCGGAGAAATCACCACCAAGGCTTACGTCGATTTTCAGAGCCTGGTGCGCGGCGTGATCGCATCCATCGGCTACAACAACGCGCTCTACGGATTCGATTCCAACACCTGCGCCGTGATCTCGAGCATTAACAAGCAATCCGGCGACATCGCCATGGGCGTAGACACCGGCGGCGCCGGCGACCAGGGAATGATGTTTGGGTATGCGTGCCGCGAGACGGCCGAGCTTATGCCGATGCCGATCCTGCTGGCGCACAGGCTTTGTCAGCACCTCTCTGAAGTCCGCAAGCACGGCAAGCTTCCTTACCTCCGGCCCGATGGAAAATCCCAAGTCACAGTTGAATACGATGCGAAGGGCAATCCTACTCGCGTGGATGCGGTGGTGATTTCTACCCAGCACGCGGAGACGGTGGCGAATGACGAACTTCGCTCCGACATTCTGAAGCACGTGATTCAGGCTGTGGTTCCTGCCGAACTGCTCGATGCCGATACCAAGTACCACATCAATCCCACGGGACGATTTGTGATTGGCGGACCCATGGGCGATACCGGCCTGACCGGCCGCAAGATCATCGTCGATACTTACGGCGGCATGGGACGTCACGGCGGCGGGGCTTTCAGCGGCAAGGATCCGACCAAAGTTGACCGCTCGGCTGCTTACATGGCGCGCCACATCGCGAAAAACATTGTTGCAGCGGGATTGGCTGACCGCTGTGAGTTGCAACTCGCATATGCGATCGGGGTTGCTGAACCGGTAAGCGTGCTGGTCGAAACCTTCGGGACCCATCGAGTTGATCCGGCAATCATTCCCAATTTGGTGCGCGCACATTTCAAACTCACACCGAAGGGCATTATCGAGTCGTTGAAATTGCGTCGTCCGATTTACTGTAAGACTGCCGCCTATGGACACTTCGGCCGCAATGACGCCGATTTCACCTGGGAAGCAACCGACAAAGCCGCGCAACTGGCCAGCGACGCAGGATTGCGCGAGCCGGTGGGGGCTGGAGTCCGGAAGTAACCCAAAGAGAAACTAACCACGAAGGCCACGAAGGTACACGAAGTGTCTGAATCCCGATTTCCTTCGTGATCCTTCGTGTCCTTTGTGGTTCAATGATTTTAGAAAACGCGCCACAGGAGAAATATGTCAACGGCTACGACGCAAATTCAGAACGACATCAAGGGCATCGAGTTCGCCGATCTGGGCAAGAAGCGGATCGAGTGGGCCAACCAGTCGATGAAGGTCCTGCAGATCATTCGCAAGGAATTTATTAAGAATCAGCCGCTAAAGAGCACTCGCATTGCCGCCTGCCTGCACGTGACCGCCGAGACGGCAAATCTGGCCATCTGCCTGCGCGACGGCGGCGCTGAGGTTGTGCTTGCCGCTTCCAATCCGCTTTCGACTCAAGATGACGTTGCCGCCTCGCTGGTCCGCGACCACGGCATTTCGGTTTTCGCCATCAAGGGCGAGGACAATGACACTTACTACAACCATATTCTCGCCGCGCTTGATCACAAGCCGCACATCACCATGGACGACGGCGCCGACCTGGTCAGCGTGCTCCACACCAAGCGGCAGGACGCGCTCGAGGGCGTGATCGGCGGCACCGAAGAGACCACCACTGGCGTCATTCGCCTGCGCGCGATGGCGAAAGAAGGTGTGCTGCGTTATCCGATCGTCGCCGTCAACGACGCCGACACCAAACATCTTTTCGACAACCGTTACGGCACCGGCCAATCCACCATCGACGGCATCATTCGCGCGACCAACTTTTTGCTCGCCGGATCGAAGTTCGTAGTCGCCGGTTACGGCTGGTGCGGACGCGGTCTCGCCAGCCGGGCGCGCGGCAACGGCGCCGAGGTCATCATCACCGAAGTTGATCCCACCAAGGCGCTCGAAGCCACCATGGACGGGTTCCGCGTGATGTCCATGCCCGAAGCGGCGAAACTCGGCGACGTTTTCTGCACCGTCACCGGCAACAAGAACGTGCTCACCAAAGATCACTTCGAAGTTATGAAAGATGGCGCCATCATTTCGAACTCCGGCCACTTTAATGTGGAAATCGATATTCCCGCGCTGGAAAAGATGTCATCCTCCAAACGCACCACGCGCGAGTTCGTCGAAGAATATTCGCTGCGCGATGGGCGCAAAATTAATCTGCTCGGGGAAGGCCGTCTCATCAACCTGGCCGCCGCCGAAGGCCATCCGCCGTCCGTCATGGACATGAGTTTCGCCGACCAGGCGCTCTCGGTCGAATACATGGTCAAAAATTTCGGTAGCCTGGAAAAACGCGTCTATCGTGTCCCCGAAGAACTCGACAAGCGCGTGGCCAAGCTGAAGCTGGAATCCATGGGCATCAAGATCGACAGGCTCACTCCCGAGCAGGAAGAGTATCTGGCGGGATGGTCGGAAGGCACCTAAAAGCAGTTGTCAGTGATAAGTTGGCAGTGAAGGGCGGCGCAAGCCGCCCTTTTTATTTGCACACAAACTTTTTTTACCACGGAGACACGGAAGCACTGAGAAAACAAAAGCCCCGAGATCACTCGGGGCTTCGGCGTTCCGGACGATGTTTGCCAAACGTATTAATCATAACTGGAAACGGTACGACTCCAGGCATGCCTTTTACTTTAAGTCAAATCGAGTTGGCTTTAACCTGGTCAATTCCTATATCGGAACAAGATCCCGATCTATTTTCTGGACTGTCCTGAAAATCCGAGCTATGACCATACGCTTCCATGCACAGGCAGGGTTTGGAGGGTGTTGCCAGTGGGTACTGGACACTGCCTGTCAAGCAGTCGAGTGGCCGGTCAGCCACTAGGGTTCGAGTCCCTCATCCTCGGCGCGTCACTCGACAATTGGATTCGCGCTTGACACGCGCGTCATCAGAGCTATCATTAAGTTGACAGGCAGTGTCCAAGTTGGCCCCGATTGACCATCGGGGCTGTTTCATTTTCCGGCAAAAAGGTAAGCAGGAAATCCTCCGCTCTCTGGACTACACTGGTCATCAACATGACCTCCGCCACCAGAGTCTGCGCTCTCGTTCTTGCCTGCGTTGCGTCTTTCACCACCGCCATCGCCGAGAATAAAGTTCTGGGCGAACTGCAACTTGCCGGCGCCACCGACGTCGAACGCAGCTCCGGCGTCTGGATCGACGATCAGTATCTCGGCTACCTCAAAGAGCTCAAGGGATCGAAGAAAATTCTTCTGCTCCCCGGCACCCACAAACTTACGGTGCGCCAGAACGGTTACCAGGATTTCACCCGCGAGGTCACGCTCCAGCCCGGCGAAAAGCAGTTGGTCACCGTCACCATGACCAAGGCCCCGGGATACGTCATGCCCGCCGTCACTTCTGAAATCAAGATGTCGGTCAATCCCGACCGCGCCGCCGTCTTTCTCGACGGACAGTTCATCGGCCACGCCGCCGAGTTTGGCGGCATCGGCAAGAGCCTGATCGTCGCTCCCGGACATCGCAAAATTTCCATCACCCTGCCCGGATACAACACCTTCAACACCGAAATTGATCTCGCCCCCAACCAGAAATTCGTGCTCAAAACGGACCTGATCAAGTCAGGCAGCCCGGAGATGGAAGAGCCGAAGTAGGGGCAGGTTTCTTGCAGTAGGTGATGGTTTCTTGCTTTTAAACTTCCTCTGAGCGATGTCATCTAAGCGATGTCATCCCGAATCCGATCGCCGCAGGCGGACGGAAGAGGGACCTTACGTCGGCTGTTCCCGCCCGTGCAGTCAACATGGACACCCGCTGCTCACGACCAAGTGGAGTTCCCGCCAACGCTGAAGCCCGCTAATTCGCATCGTAAGGGCCCTCTGTCGCCGTTAGCGACTTCGGGATGACATCGCGTTTATAGGCTTCAGCCGTGCCGCATAGTCTTTGCAATCGATACGAAATTCGGGAATGGCACGACCGGGATGGCACGACCGGGAAGGGCACGGCTTTACAGGCTGCGGAAAGAGTGGTTTTAGGGTGGCGCAGCGCTTCAGCGCTGCGATCAGGGCTCTATTTTCATCAGCGGCTTTAGCCACTGAGGGCCAGCTGTGATGTTTCGTTCCCGTTTGTCGGCATCGGCAAGAGCCTGATCGTCGCTCCCGGCCATCGCACAATTTCCATGACCCTGCCCGGATACAACACCTTCAACACCGAAATTGATCTCACGCCCCCAAATCAGAAATTCGTGCTGAAACCGGACCTGGTGAAGTCAGGCAGCCCGCAAACGGAAGAGCCGAAGTAAGTTTTTGGTCAGTGTCTCAAGGGAATCCGCAGGAACAAACTGCGAAAGATCCCTTCCCGTGTTTTGACAGCCCGTCAACGTGTCTCTTCTGCCCCTTTCGGTTATACTCGCGTGAATTACCTTCGGGGCAGCGCTCTGCGGTCCTTGTGCCAGCTTTGCGGGAGGGAATCTTAATGCCGACTCAGCTAACGTCGTTCCGCGTAGTTGGACTCCATGGCTGTAAGAACCTTTTCGTCGAAATCCAAGACAACAAGCTGATTCTGGTTGGAGAGAACGGGAGCGGTAAAAGTACCCTTGCTAATCTGATTTACTACTTCTTGAGTAAGCAATGGGCTCGTTTGCGCGAATATCGGTTCCAGCAAATCGACGTAGAGCTAAATGACAGAGTGATATCCCTTAGCTCCGATCAACTTGACAAGCACATTCATCACCTAGATGAGCGCGATCGCTTTTTCCCGCGCGGTGTTCAACATAGGATAGCTACAGGACTTCGAGCTCTTGGTGTAACGGCAGCACCGTTTGACACATTGATCCGTGATCCCTTGTTCGTTCGGGCTCTTTCTCGAGAGAGCAATCTATCGCCGAGCGTGATTAGGGACTTTGCAGAAAAATCCCAGCACCGCGTCAGCCCAGAGCCTAGTCCGGTCCGAGAAGCAGAGGAAGGTATATCAGCTTCTATCTCGGAAACCTTCCTGTATTTGCCGACGTACCGACGTATCGAGCAGGACCTTCAGTCGATTTTCAGAGGAGGTTCAATCGATCTAGATGACCTCCGCAGATCTCTCGTAACCGAAGGCTCAGATGCATATGTAGAGCTCATTCATTTCGGAATGGAGGATGTAAAGCAGAAGATTGAGGCCCGAATGAGTGAGCTCAAGGAATTGCTCCGGACGGGGCTTAACAAGCTAACAGGTACATACCTGCGCGAAGTTATCCAAGGGGTTTATCGAAATGTCAAACTGGAAGATTTGAAGGGCGTCGATTTGGCTACGCTTGATTCAATCCTCGCCAGAATCCCAGATGAGACTTTGCCTCCTGCCGACAAGGGCGTTTTGAAGGAAAAGGTAAGTTCGATCGCTGGCCGGTCTTTTGATCCCAAAGACAACGTTATTGCGCACTTCTTACTTAAACTTCTGGCGCTTTACCAAGAACAGCAAGCCAGCGAACGCGGTGTGCGCACTTTTGTCGACATTTGCAACGTCTACCTAAGTGGGAAGCAACTTGTCTACGACGACGCGCGGTATGACATCGCTGTCGTCCTCACTAATGGGAATCGCGGAGAAATGGAGAATCAGCGCACGGTTGAACTTCGAATGCTGTCTTCCGGAGAAAAGCAAATCGTGTCCTTATTCTCACAATTGTGTTTGTCCGAATCTCGCAAGTTCTTCGTGGTGATTGATGAGCCTGAACTCTCGTTGTCCGTGCTCTGGCAACGTCGGTTTCTCCCGGACATCGTGGGTAGCGAACGTTGCTCAGGGCTGTTAGCTGTGACGCACTCTCCTTTTATATTTGACAACAACCTAGTACAGTACGTCCGATCCGTTCCGGAACTGGCGGTTTGAGAGGATGTCTTTCGCAGACGAGTTAGCTGCTGCCGCAGAAAGCCCAGTCGCCATTCTTCAAGAGTTCCTTCTTCAACACGAACCCAGGGAAGAGCGCATCCATGCCTTCTGCGAGGGCTACGAAGATCCGTTTTTCTATCGACCTATGGTCGAGAAATTTGCGAAAAAACGGAGGACGTTTTTTTATCATTGTCGCGGCAAATGGAGACTTCTAGAAGTCTTTAGGCAGGTTACTACACGGGTCGGCGAGTACCAACACACACTTTATTTTTTGGACAAGGACTTCTCCGATCTTCTTAATGAGCAATATCCCGCTGATTCCCGAATCTATGTAACGGAGTACTACTCGATTGAAAACTACTTAGCGTGTGAGCAAACGATTAGGCGTATTTGCACCGATTTCGTCACGGTGAAGAAGTGCGTGCTGCCTATGGAGATGGTGGTTGATCGCTTCAGGGAGGAACTGAGACGTTTCCACAGCATTATTTTACCTCTCATGGCATGGACGCTCTGCTTGAGACGCAGTGGGTTCCAGGTCGTGTTGCAAAACATTGACTTAGGGAAGATGTTCATCTTGACACCGCAGCTGCGAATCGAGCGTAGGAGAAGTGCACAAGCCTATCTCCTTCAGGTCACCGGCGCTCCTGAACGGCCGCGAATTTGGCGAGAGTTACGCCGAGAGATCAAGAATCTAAGGAATGCGGATCCTAAGCATTGTGTACGGGGTAAGTTCGAGACCTGGTTTCTCGTGCAGTTCGTAAAGGCCGTGTACGTCCATCTCGAGGTCGCGGCACAGGCGGTCGGGGGATCCGTCTCAATAGCAGTACGAGTCGAGCAAAGCAACGCAGTGGCATTGCTCGGAAGAATGGTCGCGACTCCGCAGTCCTTAACAGATTTTCTGACTCTTCACCTCGGGCCGCCCGAGCCGGAAGCATAGAATTTGCAAGGGGTATCTAAATCGCTGCGTGAAGCCCCGCCTGTGCAAAATCTTGTCAAGCCCCCTAACAACCCTGTTTTCTCCTAAACTCCTCATCCTGCGGCAGAAATAAACTTTCAAAGTTTGGCCATTTGGCTATACAGATATGAGATAACATAACTATAAGAAACAGCGTCGTGGGTCGCACGTCGTTGGTCGTCGGCCAAAATCAAACTAAAAACCTAAGATTAGGGAAGCAAAGGGCGGGCACTTGTCCGCCCTTTTTGTGTTTACACGAAATCGCGGGCGAGGGCGCCCATTCGGCTGCGCTCAGGGCAGGCCCGCGCCACATGGGGACCCTATGAACGAAAAGGCAATGCAGATGAAGCATGCGAAACGGCGTGGAGAGTGGGCGGAGCTGAGGTTCATGGCTGCTGCAGCGGAAAATGGGTTATCGGTGATGAAGCCTTGGGGAGAGACAGCGCAGTATGACTTCATGGTCGAGCACAAGGCGCGGTATGTGCGGGTGCAGGTGAAGTCCACGGGATTCGCAGACCGCGGTGGCTACTCGTGCTCGGTGCGTGGCAGCCGAGGAGTGTACGTGGGCGATCCGTTTGATTTTGTGGCGGTGTATGTGGTGCCGGAAGATATCTGGTACATCATCCCGGAAGCGGTGCTGCGAGGCCAGGGGAGTGTGGCGGTGTATCCGCGACTGAAAAAGTCAAAGTATGGGAAGCATTTGGGGAACTGGGGATTGTTGAAGTAAGGGCTTCACTAAATGCCGGGCGCTCGATGCTGCCCTCGAAATCACCCGGCAAGTAGCACCTCATCACGCCGATTTTCGTGGCACGTGGAACTCGATCAATTCCCCGGGCTTATCCAGCGGCTTTTTGGCCTTGCTGCGAAAATCTTTCGGAATGTAGAACTCGATGATCTTTGCCATGGCCCCACCTCCGTGACCAAAGCGACTAGCGACTAATGATGTGAACCCCATAGAGAACTAAAAGTCGCTCGACCGCCCCACCGCCCATCTTGGGAATACAGTGGCCGAGTACTCACACCTGCAGTATTCCTCGTATTGACACGTTTTAATAGGTAGTACTAATGTTCCTTGGTCGTGGGTTGCCGCTGATCGCTCGCCCCATCTTCCCCAGGGTGCCACTGAGAGTCTGTGCGATGCAGGCTGCCCCTCACAATCCAGGAGGAACGGTATGCGACGCGAGCTGGTTTCTCTATCTATTCTTGTGCCGGCGCTCCTTCTTGCCGGACTTTCCGCCAACGCGCAGAGCTCCTATCAAATGCAGGTTTATGGGCTGTGGCACTGCTACTCCGATGCCTGCAGTTGGGCTTCAGTGCCCAACATGACGACATTCGATACCGACAATCATTGGATCATCGACCGGGGCAACGGTTCGCCATCGGTGAATGTCGTGGTCCTGAGCTTCGTCGATCCGGTGAAGCTGATGAACCTGACCACCGACTCAACTACCGTGAACGGCATTCCCATCGGGATGAATTCTGCAGTGGTGAATTATTTCCAGAGCAAAGGCATTCGCGTGATGATGTCTGTCGGAGGGGTCAGCTTTATTAGCCACTGGGAGAAGGCGCTCAAAGCCAATCCGACTCAGCTTGGAATCAATGCTGCAAATGCCGCCAAGCAATTCAACGTTGGCATGGAGATTGATTACGAGAAGAGCAGCAACCCCAATACTGCCGGCCTGCAAAAATTCGTGAGCGCTTATCGCTCGGTTGTTGCGTATGATCCGACGGGCGCAAATGTTGCCGCGCGCCTGACCATTGATTTAGGCAATGACGATCTGTACCTGACCGGGCTTGCCAACTACGCAACCACCAACTGGCTGAAAACCAGCGGACCGGTGCTCGACTACGGCAACGCCATGGTCGCGTCACAGAACACGACCGTCGGCTCACTCGAAACCGGATGGCAACAGCACGTGCAGGGGACCAGCAGTGTGCCTCCGCTGGCGCCGGCAAAGTTAACTGGGAGTTTGTGGGTAGTAGGGAACAGTCCGAGTGCGAACTGCGTGGGGCCGTTCAGCAGTTCGGACCAGGAAACTGCGTTCAACTTCGTTTCGACAATTCCTCCTTCTGGCGCAGGCACAACTCCCGGCATGGCTGGTTTTATGTTTTGGGGTGGTGGATGTCAGGGGAACGGAACGGTGTGCACGTTTCCTCCGAACACCTGCCAGGCGGGCGTAGGCACGGGAGCGACAATTTTCAACATTCCAACCGGGACGTTTGCTCTGCGCCAGCAGTAAAGGCGCAGAGTTCGGAAGTTTCCGCAGTTTAGACGAAAAGGAGGCGGTATGTCAGGAAGGCTGTGGTGGTGGGCGGTTCTGGCGTTATGTTTCGTGGTGCCGTCATTTGCGCAGACTCCAATGCAGGTTTATGGCGCGTGGCATTGCACGGCTGATTTTTGCACCTGGGCGACAGCAGAAGACTCTGCAACCTTCGATACTCAGAATCACTGGATGATCGACCGGAGTATGAACAATACGTTCAACCCGTCGGTGAACCTGGTCATATTCAGCTTTGTGCATCCGGTAAAGCTGATGAACCTGACCACGGATTCGGGTGACACCAACGGCATACCAAACGGCATGGACCAGAATGCGGTCAGTTATTTCCAGACGCGCGGCGTGCGCGTGATTTTTTCCATCGGCGGCCAGACTTACACCAGCGCATGGGACACGGCTCTATCAACGAATCCCACGCAGTTGGGGATCAACGCGGCGAACGCGGCCAAGCAATTCAATGTGGGAATGGAAATAGACTATGAAAATACCAGCAGTCCGAATCTGACCGGATTGGCTTCCTTCGTAAACGCGTATCGCTCGGTGATTCCTTACGATCCGACGGGAGCGAATCAGGCCGCTCGCCTCACCATTGATTTAGGCGCCGGAGACCAGTACCTGGCGGGAATCGCGGCTTACGCGACCACGAATTGGTTGACCACCAGTCATCCCGTGCTCGACTACGCCAATGCCATGGTCGTGCATACAAATACCAGCACATCCTCTCTGGAAGCGGACTGGCTGCAGCATGTGGATGGATATCCGACGCTACAAGTTCCGCCGCTTGCGCCCGCCAAACTGACGGGAAGCTTTTTCCTGGTGAGCTCGAAGCCGCTTCCAAACTGCGTAGGGCCGTTCAACCAGTCGCAGCAGTCGCAGGCGGCAAACTTTGTGGAAACGGTGCAACCTGCCGGCGCGGGAACCACCACCGGCATGCTCGGTCTGATGTTTTGGGCGGCGGGCTGCCAGGGGACACATACCGCTTGCACCTTTCCTCCGAATGGGTGCCAGAACGGAATGGGAGTGGCGGCAACCACTTTCAATATTCCAGTCCCGATGCCGGCGCTTCGCCAACAGTAGTGTTGAAGGTATGGCCCATGAGAATGGCTCGTGGGCCTTTTGTCTGTGAGCTCTGCGAGTAAAATCCTTTCGCAGGAGTAGAGCTGGAATGCGGACCACGCTACAACTTGCGATCGTGCTTATTTGTCTCTACGGCGAATGCCGGGCGCAGCTAGTCGCACAACCGGCGGCATCGACTACTCTGCCGCGGGATCCCGTGGTCATGACTGTAGGCGATCGCAAGATCACAGTTTCTGAAGTATGCTCGGCGATCGGGAGTCTTCCTCCTCCTCAGCGGAAGGGCTACGCCTTGCATCCTGCTCTGGCGAAAGATTGGTTTGGTCCTTTGGTGGCGCTGGCTGAAGAGGCAAAGCGCCAACACCTGTCCGGAACGCAAGATCCGAAGCTAAACGAAGTGGACCGCGATAATGCGTTAGTCGGCGATTTAATCGCGCACATATCGCAGCAAACTGAGCCGACTGAGTCTGAGATCGAGAATTACTATCAGGGACACAAGGGCGAGTTCGAGCAGGCCAAGGCGCGCCACATTCTAATTTCGGACGCGACTGCGCTGGCCAGTCGATCGAAACGAAGCGCCGCCGAAGCGAAGGCCAAAGCTGTGGAGATCGCTTCCGAGCTCAAGCGCGGCGCGGACTTTGCGTCGCTGGCTGCCAACAACTCTGAGGACCCATATACAAAGGAGAAAGGCGGCGAACTCAGGTATGTGTCGCATCATCAGATGGAGCCCGCTGTCGACAAAATCCTCTGGTCGCTCGTGCCGGGCGAAACCAGTGCTCCGTTTGAAGGCCGCTTCGGCTACGAAATTGTCCGGGTCGAAGACAGACGCACGCAGCCCCTGGATGCTGTGCGCGAAGTCATTATCGGCAAAATTAAGTCAGCGGCGTTTGAACAACGACAGCAGGAGATCGTCGCGGCTGCCCACGTCACGCTCGAGCCCGACTACGTGAACGCGCCACTTCCGTGCGACAGCGGCTCGCGGGCGTTCACATTACCCAACTCGCTGCAAGCGCCGTAAGGCCGATTAGTACTAAGGGCCGGCACTACCAACACAGTGGGTGCCCCGTATCGTGGGCGGTTGACGGTTTGGAATCCGTTGAAGTGAGGTTCGTGGTTTCCACCCTTCGAAAACCGCGAAGAGCCTGCCCTGAGCAAAGTCGAAGGGGTGAGGCACCCTCAAATTGGATGATTTCAAAGGGTGGGCCAGCCCCCATCGAAGTCGTCCGTGCCGGTTATGGCAACCTTCCGATGAAAGCGTTCATTTCGCGGAGCACATCCGCCTCGTTTGACAGGAAAACATAGTGGTTGGCATGCGGCAATCGAACCACGCGCGCGGAGCTTATCCCCTTTTCGAATGCGTCTGCTTGTGCCCCTGCCCGAGACAGATCACTGGCCTCTGCAGCTGCACGTGCGGCCGGATCGGTTTGAAATGCCTGACCAAAATCATGAGGAACCGCGAAAAAGGCGAGAACAGGAACATGGACATCGGTGTACTTCTGTTCTCCCCCTGTGACGGCCGAGTTGGCAGGCGGCATCTGAGCCATCTGAGCCGGCGTCGGCGGGGCAGGCATCACCTGCAGCGTCTTTAGCTGCTCTTGCAAGTCCTTTTCATACTGCGGAAGAGTCGTTTGGAGCAGCTCCTGCATCATCGCCTTTTGATCCATTCCAGGGACTATCTGCGCCAACTTTTTTCGCAACTCAATCGAGTCAATGTTTAGATCTCCCTGCGAGCGGTCATAAAACGCATACGAATAACCGGCATCCAGGTAGATCAACCCAGCAACCTCTTCGGGGTGTCGGGTCGCAATGGAACTCATTTCTTCGCCGGCGATGGAGTGACCCGCCAAAACCGGATGGCTCAGCTTGAGTGCGTTGAGCACGGCCAGCACGTCGTCGCCAAGCCGATCGGCCGAATAGTTGTTGTTTGCGGGGACAGGAGCGCTGGAGGCGCCAAATCCGCGCCGCGTGATGCCGTACACGTGGTAGGTGGCGGTTAGTTTTGGCGCGAACGCGTCAAACCGATGAGCAGTGTCTCCGAGGCCCGCCAACAAGAGCAGCGGACGTCCCGAGCCGCCCCAATCGAGCACCTCCAGTTTCACGTTGTCATCAACGGCTATGAACTGGATGGAGTGCGGGGAGGAATCTGTCGGCCAAGCTGTCGCTTTGGTGGCGCGCTGAAAAGTAAGAGGCAACGAATTTTTGCCCTGCACCCACGTCCCCTGAATGGATCCTCCGTCCGCACTCACCGTACCTTCATAAGTGCAGGCGATTGCAGGAATGGCAAATTTGAAGTTTGATCCCAGCAGAGTTAAGGAAGCAATGGGTATGCCGTCAGGGCTCTGGTCGATGCTATTCAGCGTGGCGTGGCCGCTTCCCGTCTCAAGCGCCGCAATTTGCAGGACAAGCCGGAGTCCTTTGCCCGCCGGAAGCACTCCCTGCCAGTTTCCGACCAGGTTCGGCGTCGGGTTCTGTGCACATGAGCCCACCGCGGTAAGCGCGACGATTGTGATCAGGATTAGTGTTGATAGCATTGTTTTCATCATGTGGCAATCTCCTTTTGACAACAAAATCACTGCTTTGACATGTTTCTAATACTCGCGCGATTCAGGGCGAATGAGAGACTTTGCGGCGACGAGTCGCGCTGCGATGCTGAGGCCGTGCACAAGCGTGCGAATAGTCCTAACAAGAGCGCTGCCTGAAATATCCTATCCAGATGAATGCCGCAAAAATCCAAACGATCGCGAACTCTACCACTCGCCCGCCGGCGGAGCACAGAGTGCAAGACGAAGGGAATGGGGATCAGCGTAAAAAAGATTGCGCACACCAATGAGGCCGTGCGCCGCGCAGGCGCGCGAAATAGAGGAACCAGAGGACCGCCGCCAGACTCCAGTCAAACGCCGCGTGCCAGGGACCGTCGCGAATCATCAGAGAGACGATATGGCCATGGGTGAAATCGAATGACAGCGGGGCGAGCGTCAAGAACAGGCTCACGCCGAACAACCACTTGCGCCGCCGCAATCCCCAAAGGACGCTCTCCAGGTCGCGTTTCTCCCTTTCTGCGCTGGCCGCGATGGGCGCGGCGGCCCGCAAAGTTTCGAGCGGCGTCGCCGCGTTGCGCGCAATGCGTTCGAAGTCGGGATCCTGACGAAAATAATCCTCGACCAGCACCTTCGTATCCCCGCTGGCCTCGCCCGAGAAATAAATCGGCAACAAATCCGTGACCACTTCCCGTGTGACGTTCATGGTTTTGCTCCTGCGGCGGGAACGACCTCCCGCCATGCCTGCCTGGTTTGCATCAGCTTCAATCTTGCGCGATGAACCTTCACTTTTGCGGTGACCACCGGAATTCCCAGCGTCTCCGCGATTTCCTCGTATGGCATTTCGTCGAGCGCGCGCATCAGCAGCACCGTGCGGTCCATCTCTGGCAGTTGCTGCAACGCCGCAAGCACTGCGCGCACTTCCGCGCTCAGCTCCATTTGCGTCTGCGCGCTGATCCGCGTGTCGGGCATATTCTCGTCAAGCTGCGTGTGGTGCGCGGCCCGTCGCAACAAATCGATATACGCGTTTCGTGCAATGGCGAAAAGATAGCTTTTCACCGTTGGCTGGCGAATGCGGTCAGCCGCCATCCACGCGCGCACAAACGTGTCCGAGGTGATCTCATCCGCCATCACCACATCGCCGCACAAATACAGCGCAAATCGGCGGACATCGCCGGCATAGCGTTCGTAGAGGTTCTCGATGTCCGTCATCTTGATTGCCACACAGGTTACGGGCGAACCCTCGAAAGGTTACATCAAGGGAATATCCGGCGGCCGTCGGGATTAAGACGCCGGGGATCGAGACGCATGCGCTTGGCTCCGTGGCAAGAACCACGAAGTCGATCCACGATTATCTAATCAGCCTGCAGACTCAACCTGTCAACCGCGTGCTTCCTCTGACACTTACAGACTAACGACGCAACTCCGCACGCCATGATGCCAAGCATTCATGGCGTATTTGGCGAGAATCGTCGGAATCATGGCGCAAAAGGCAGGCCAACGATGGGTATGGTGAGAGTGCCACTCAAAGGAAGTGGAGTCTTTATCGGTTCCGCACAGTAGGCGTACGAAACGCTGCGGGACCGCCAAGAAACGAACGCGAAACAGATTCGCAGGTAAGAAAGAAGCGGTCTTGGCGAGGGCTGGAACCCTCGCCAAAGCCTAGCCCGAAGGGGAACCCCGTGAAGAGTCTCTTAAGGCTGTCGTGTAGTTTAGCACTGTTCGCCGCGTCCACATTTGCTCAGGACGAGGTTCTGAGCACGCCCGCCATACAATCCCAGATGTCCAAATTGTATCGTAGGGCACTGCCGTCGTATGTCGGCTTTGACGATGTAGAGCATTCGTTCACAGTCAAGGCGGGCGGCTTGCCGAATGAGATTCATTCCAGCCACCAGTTCAAGCACAATTCTCTAGCCATGGCTATGGGGAAGGATGCCGCGATTGTGCACACGCATCCGGCATCGGTTCTGCCTACGCCATCGTCGGACGATGTGAACATAGCCGTGCGGTTCGGTATCCCCAACTACGTGCTCAGCCGCTACGCTTTGTGGGTAGCCTTACCGGACGGCACGACCCGCAAAGTCGCGGATGTGCAATGGGAGCACGGCAAAGCAGTGCTAAGTACGCCCGTCTCCAAGTTAAGGAGGCAGGCGGCCCATCTTATTCCTCGCCATTAGTCACGAGGGATCCCGGCGGGTGTTATTACGAAGCAAGTTGGGTAATGCGGCCAAGGTTCCGCGCGGCAGAATGAAAACGCTCCTATGCCGCGAGGAGTATTCAAGAGGAGACGATAAGAAAGTCCTTGACAAATGCAGGGGGCATTATACTATTTTGCTCTAGGCCTAGAGATAAACAGGCTCCATCATTTTTTTGGGGAGAGTTCTTCTTGATGAAAGAACGCGGGCAACGAGACCTGTTCCCTGGCGCACTGGAGATGATGGTCCTGCGAACGCTGAAGCGGCAGCCGCTGCACGGCTATGCGCTGGCGCAGCATATTAAGCGAACTTCAGACGATCTGCTGCAGATCGAAGAAGGTTCGCTGTATCCGGCACTGCAGCGCCTTCTCAAAGAGGAGTTGGTGAAAGCGGAATGGGGCGTGTCTTCAACTAATCGCCGCGTGCGGATTTACAGACTTACGAAGGCAGGTGCGAAGCACCTGGAACACGAAGTGTCGCGCTTTGAAAGGATGCTGGAAGGTATCACTCGCGTTTTGGCGCCGGGTGAATCTTGAATTCTGTCTACCTAATATGGGTGGCCACAGACTGAAGGGGACGCGTTTCTCGAGTGCGGGTGAATTATGAATTGGATCGAACACCTATTCTCGCGGCGAAAGCTCTATGTCGACTTGTCGGAGGAGATTCGCGAACACCTGGAAGAAAAGATCGAGGATTTGGTTGCCAACGGGATTTCGAGGGAAGAGGCCACGTGCGCGGCTCGGCGCGAATTTGGGAACGTAACTCTGATCGAAGAAGACAGCCGCGAAGTGTGGCGCTGGCCGACGATTGAAAATCTTTTCATGGATGTCCGATTCGGTGCGCGCATGCTCCGCAGGAATCCAGGTTTTACGGCCGTTGCGGTGGCGACGCTGGCGCTCGGGGTCGCGGCGAATACGACCATCTTCAGCGCGGTGAATGGCTGGATGTTGCGGCCTCCAAGCATCAAAGATCCCGGCTCAGTCGTCGCGATTCTGACGACCGACCCAGCGAAAGGGGCTTATGGATGGGACCAGAATCCCGTTTCTGTTCCCGACTTCATCGCCTGGCGCGCGCAAAGCCAGTCCTTCGAGGGCATGGTTGCGGGCGAGTCCAATGATCTTGCGCTGACCGGAGAAGGTGAGCCGGAATGGTTCACCGGAATGAGCGTATCTGCGGATTATTTCCAGGTTCTGGGTGTCGACGCAGCCCTAGGACGGATTTTCCTGCCTGGGGAGGACCAGTCGGGTCACGATCATGTGGTCATCCTCAGCCACGGATTATGGCAAAGTCGGTTCGGTTCCGACCGTGCCGTGATCGGGAAGAAGGTGCAGCTCAATGGGGAAAGCTACACCGTGACCGGAGTCATGCCCAGTCACTTCCGGCTTGGCTATTACGGCCCACAATTGTGGACGCCGCTGGTTTTTCCTCCCGACCATCTCCTACCCTCCAAGCGCTCGGATCGGAGCCTGAGGGTTCTGGCTCGCTTGAAACCGGGGGTGAGCCTCGGAGCTGCAAATGCGGAGGTGGCGACTCTGGCCCAACGCGCCGAGCAAACTTACCCCAGCACGAGCCGGGGTTGGGGTGCCAAGGCGATGGTACTTCAGAAGTACATCGCCGCTGAATTTACGGTCGCCATGAGAATCCTGATGGGGGCCGTCCTGCTGGTGCTGCTCATCGGATGCGCCAACATCGCAAGTTTGCAGTTGACCCGCGCCGCCGCACGCCAATCGGAAATCGCGATGCGCACTGCTCTCGGCGCGAGTCGCTTGCAGTTGGTCCGGCAGTTGCTAGTCGAGAGTCTCCTCGTAGCTTTTGCCGGTGGTGGGCTTGGGCTGCTCTTCGCTTGCTGGGGTGTGGGGGCTTTTCGCCGCAGTCTCAATTGGGGCGACGACTCTGTTCGATTAATGGCGAATGAAATTACAATTGATAGCAACGTTCTCGCCTTCACCCTCGGCATCTCGGTAGTTGCAGCCATCCTTTTTGGCTTAGCCCCAGCTTTTCACCAGACTGCCGCCAATCTCAACCCGACGCTCAAAGAGGGAGGCCGGACGATCTCGCAGGGGAGAGCTCGGCGGCGTGCGCATGGGGTGCTGGTAACGGTGCAAGTTGCCTTGGCGATAGCACTCCTGGGCGGTGCGGGACTCGATATTTGGACCTTTGTATCCGAAGTTCATGCAGGATTAGGAATCGACCCAAAGCAGGTCTTGACCGCAAACATCCGGCTTTCAAATCCGCGGTACGAAGATCCATCCAAGCAAGCCGCGTTCTTCCGGGCAGCCATTGAGCAACTCGAAACCCTTCCCGGCGTTACCTCGGCGGGTGGCACGACGGCCCTGGTGTCCGAGGACGGGGCCCCTGTTGTCAGCTTCAGTATCGCAGGCCAGGCCGTTTTGCCACGCACGGAGCGAGCAAAAACGCAGTACTTTACCATCAGTCCGCGTTTTCTCGACACTCTTCGCGTTCCACTGCTGCGGGGCCGCAGTTTTGGACCGCACGACGATGCCCAGGCACCGCCTGTGGCCCTTGTCAACCAGGCATTTGTGCGGCGTTTTTTCCCGAGCGATGAGCCACTCGGCAAACACCTGCGCGTCGATACAGACGACTCTGATAGTTCCTATTGGAGTGAAATCGTCGGAGTGGTAGGCAACATCAAAGACTCGCCCGAGGAATTGCAAGATCAGCCTCAATTTTACGACTCTTACCTTCAGAGGCCATCGTCCAACATGACCCTCCTCGTCCGCACAACATCGGAACCCGCTGGCTTGGCTCCGCTCTTGAACAACGCCATCTGGGCCATTGATAAAGACCAGCCAGTTAATCACGTCCAAACCATGGAACAGGTGATCGTCGACTCGCAGACCGGTGGCGCAGTCGTGACCACCATGATGGGTTCGTTCGCGGGTCTGGCGCTAGTTATGGCGATGGCAGGCGTCTTCGGCGTAGTGGCTTACACGGTGCAACAGCGGATTCACGAAATTGGAATCCGCATGGCGCTTGGCGCCCGCAAGAACGACGTCCTCAGGATGGCGGCGAGAAAAGGCGTTGTACTTGGAGCCATTGGCGCCGGAATCGGCCTTGTGCTGTCAGCTCCTTTAGTGTTGTTGCCGACTGGTTTGGGGCCAAGTCTAACTCTTGATCAACGCGCGAGCATTTTCCTGGCTGCTGGTGTCCTGATTTGGCTGGTGGCCGTCTTGGCCAGCTACATCCCGGCGCGGCGAGCGGCGCGCCTGGATCCAATGATGGCACTGCGCCATGAATGAAGTTTTCAAGCGAATGGCCTAGTAGCACTCACTTGTGAGTCGCCAACAACGAGCTTGATGCTAACGCGCAAGGATTGACGAGGACGCCATGAGTGTTGGCAGCCACTCGGGCCAGGGATGCTGTGGTAGATTTTATTGTCTGCCATGAAAGACCTTGCCGCGTCCGCTCTGAACACAGCCACACAATTGGGCGCTACTTACGCAGATGTTCGCGTGGTCGACGAGCGCAGCCGTGCTCTCTCCACCAAGAATGGCAAAATCGGAACGGCGTCGGATGCGCGCTCGCAGGGATTCAACGTTCGCGTCCTGGTCGATGGCGCATGGGGATTTGCTGCCTCGGCAAATCCGGAGCGCAAGTCGGTGGAGTTCACTACTGAGCGCGCGGTCGAGATTGCCAAAGCTTCAGCGAAAGTGAAGCAGAGCGAGGTGTCGCTGGTTCCGGAAAAGCCAGTCACTGCTGACTGGAGTACACCGCACCGGATTGATCCGTTCACGATTTCGATTGAGCAGAACCTCGCTCTGCTGCAGAAAATCGACGCGGAATTGCGCTCGGTAAAAGGGGTCACTCTAGCGGAAACCAACCTGAACTTCCGTCGTGAAGAACAATGGTTTTTCTCATCAGAAGGCGCCGACATTCATCAGACGAAAGTCACGACCGGTGCGGGATACGTGGCGTATGCGTTTGCGGGAAGCGAAATCCAGAAGCGGTCGTATCCCAGTTCGTTCGGCGGGCAATGGCAAAACAAGGGCTATGAACTCATTGACGAGCTGAAGCTGGTCGAAAATGCGCGCCGCATCGGCGAAGAAGCGGTTGCGCTGCACAGCGCCGACCAGTGTCCGGAAGGCGTGTTCGACATCATCCTGGAGAGTTCGCAGCTCGGGCTGCAAATTCACGAATCGGTCGGACATCCAATCGAGCTCGACCGGGTGCTGGGGATGGAAGCGAATTTTGCCGGCACCTCATTTTTAACTTTGGACAAATTGCGCACGCTGAAATATGGAAGCGAGCTGGTGAACGTAGTCGCGGACGCGCGCCAGGAGCACGGGCCGGGCCTGGGCACGTTCGGATTCGATGACGAAGGCGTGCCGGCGCAATGTACTCCCATTATCAGCAACGGTCTGTTCACCGGCTACCTGAGTTCACGTGAAACAGCGGCGCTGATCGGCCTGCAGCGCTCGGGCGGAACGCTGCGCGCTGAAAACTGGAACCGGCTGCCAATCATCCGTATGACCAACGTCAGCATTCTGCCGGGAGAGAAGCCGCTGTCGCTCGAGCAACTGATCGCTTCGACGGACCATGGGATCCTGTTCAACACCAACCGTTCCTGGTCAATCGATGACAAGCGTTACAACTTTCAGTTCGGCACAGAGCTGGGATGGGAGATCAAAAATGGCAAGCGGGCCCGCATGTTGAAGAATCCTTCTTACAGCGGCATAACCACCGAGTTCTGGAATTCAATGGACGCCATTTGCTCCCGCGATGAGTGGACGCTGTGGGGCACTCCCAATTGCGGCAAGGGGCAGCCGCAGCAGGTGATGGGCACCGGACACGGTGCCAGTCCGGCGAGATTCAGGAAGGTAAAGGTGGGGAGTGCGTACAAGGGGAACTAGCAACTGCAACCCCTAGAACCAGCGCTCAACCGTGTCGTTCCAAATTAGCTGATGAATAGCAAATGCTGACTCGTGACCAAGCCGCTGATATTTTCTCCCGCATTCGCAAATACGCGATTGCGGATGAAGTGGAGTGCATCTTTTACGGCGGACAGTCTGCGCTGACAAGGTTTGCTAACAACACCATTCATCAGAATGTGGCAGAGGAAAATTATGGCGTTTCTGTGCGAACGGCATTTGGCGGACGCACGGCGCGGGCGACTACGAACAAATTTGACGATGAGAGTTTGAGGAGTGTGGTCGGAGCTTCTGAGAGCTTGTCGAAGGTGCAAGAGCCAGACCCGGAGTTGCTGCCGCTGCCGGACGCGGGCGAGGGCGCCCGCGCCACACAAGCAAACGGTGCGGTTCTGAGTCGTCATTTTGAGCAGACCGCGAAACTCACTCCTGCGCAGCGTGCGGACTCTGTCGGCAAGATTGTCGCTATTGCTCAGAAACAGAAATTGACCGCCGCGGGAATCTTCGCGAGTTCTGACACTGTCGAAGGAATCTTCAATTCGCGCGGACTAAGCGCGTGGCATACGCAGACGTCTGCGGAAATTTCCATCACCATGCTGGCTGCCGATTCCTCGGGATGGCAGAAGGCGAATTCACCAGATGTTGCCAAGCTGAATGCTGAGGCGCTCGCGCATATCGCAGCGGAGAAGGCGGTGAAATCGGCCAGCCCGCGTGAGATTCCGCCGGGGAAACATACGGTCATTCTTGAACCTGCTGCGGTACTCGATACCGTCGGTTTCGCGTTCTTCGATTTTGGCGGGCTGGCGATTCTTGACCAGCGATCTTTTCTCACCAATCGAATTGGTATCAAGCTGTTTGGTGAGAACATCAGCATTGCGGACGATGTTTATCATCCACTGCAATCGGGTTCTCCGTTCGATGGCGAGGGCGTGCCGCGTCAACGTGTTCAGTTGGTGGAAAACGGAGTAGTGAAGCGCCTGGTTTACGCGCGAGCTACCGCCGATAGGATGAAGAAATCAGAGTACGCCGGCAAGGTTGGTCCGATCGAGCCCACCGGACACGGGTTTCCTATTCCAAACGAAATGGGTGAAGCGCCGATGAACATTGTGTTCGCAGCGCCTCGCCAGCCGAAGACGGTTGCGCAGATGATATCGGGCACCGAGCGTGGAATTCTGGTGACCAGGCTTTGGTACATTCGCGAGGTTGATCCGTACGAAAAAATTCTCACCGGCATGACTCGCGACGGAACTTTTCTCATCGAGAACGGAAGCGTGGTCTGTGGATTGCGCAACTTTCGCTTTAATCAAAGTTTGATTGAAATGCTCTCGAAAGTCGAAGAGATGAGTACGCCGGTGCGGACCAGCGGCGAAGAATCTTTTGACATGGTGGTTCCCGCGATGAAGGTGAGAGACTTCAACTTTACCGAAGTGACGAAGTTTTGAGGGTCCTATTCCGGCGGCCACTCATAGGGAAACGCCTTCCCAGCAACCTCGGGTGTGATCTTCACTCCTAAGGTTTGAGCAGCGTATGCCAGCGCGGGATCGCGGCCACTCGCAATATCGTGAGCGCCGGGAAGGACGATTTCATCGGGGGTCACTCCACGGTGCTCAAGGGTCTTGCCGTCGGACATTAGAAGGTCCCACTCCGTGATCGAAGCGCCATAGAAGATGACGGTGTCAGAGCCCATCTTTTCGGTGAATTGCTTCGACTCCATTACGCTGCCGGACGATTGATCTCCAATCACGGTGCCGCGCTTTTCCAGTTGAATGATTCGCGCGAACAGTTCTGCCGCCGATGCTGATCTGGCATCCACCAAAACCGCTATCTTTCCGCTATACGAATTGTGCCAGCCCTTCGCTACTTCCGGTTTCGTTTCTTTGCGACCCACCCGATCGGCGATTTTTACTTCTTTGTCGAATACCCCACCCACGAGATATTTCAACGTATCGACGCTTCCGCCGGGGTTTCCCCGCAGATCGATAATCAGATTTGGATATTTGCGGGCCTTGCCGATCATGTTCTCAACTTGGTCGCGTGAAAACAGGAACTCCGGGACCTTTAGCGCGATTAACTGATCTCCATACTCAGCGAAGCGCGCCCGCATGAGATGTTCTTCGGTCTCGCTCTCGCGTATCAAATCAAAAATATCTTGGCCGGCGCCGCTAAACGTGAGGTCAGTGATCCGTTTGTGTTGTTGAATCTTCGCGGCTATATCCACCTGCCGCTGTGCACCGGCTTCATCGCGTAGTGCCAATCGCAATGCCGGTTGCGGTCTGAGTACGGAAAACACATATTGCATCTTCCACAAATCATCGCGATTTACATCGAAGCCGTTGAGAGCCACAAGTTCCTCTCCCGGCTTGACTCCTTTGCTTTCCGCGTCGCTCTTCGGCCGCACGCGAGTTACAAAGCAATGGTCGCCGACCATTTGATAATCAAATCCGTAATTCAGACGAAATGCATGTTGTGGCGGCAGGAAGAAAGTATGAGAGTCGTTCAGAGTATCGAGGGCCGCCGCTATTGAAGACATTGCCCGATTGAAAGTGTCAGCTTTCGCAATTCTTTCTTTAGCTTCGGCGACCTTCACGTCCCAGTCCAGGCCGTGAAATTTCGGATCGTAGTAATGCTTCTTCACGTCACCAGCAATCACTTGCAGAATTCCCTGAGCGCGGTCGCGGTCGAAAGATGACATCTGCGGCTGTTGTGCAGGAGCTTGAGACGTTATAGCTGAAAGCGCCGCGAAGGCAAGCGCGAGACTAATGCTTCTTCGGATGGGCACACGAACCCCCCTTCAGATTCGCGCGGAGCCCCCCGATTCCGCACACCGTTGAAATTCAAGCGGATTTTACACCCGAATACCCGCTCAGGCTACGAGAGAACCGTTGATTGAATTGCTTTTACGGATGCTATTTGGGGTTGGTTAGCAGTCCCGCCACATCCCCGCAAGTGCATGTACCTCAAGTATTTACACCTCAAAGTCCAATGACTTCGGTAACTTTCGTGGGCGATTTTTCGCGTGTAGTCTGCGGTTGATGTCTGACGAATCAGTTAAATCCAGCGGCGCCGCCAAAGCTGTGCGATCGCGCTTCTCAGAAGTGCAGAGCGCAGCGCGTTTTCCCGTGAAACTTCCCATTCACATTACGTCGCCAAGCGGCGAAAGCGACACTGAGACCGACAACATTTCGGCCAACGGAGTGCTGTTTCATCACGACGTCGACATGCCGGTTGGGTCGAGAGTCGACTTCACAATTTCGCTTCCGGCAGAAGTGGTCGGCGCCACAGCTGACGTGAAGGTGCAGTGCCACGGGCGCGTGGTCCGCAGCAACGAAGAAGGCGGACGGCGTGGAGTGGGCGTGGTGATCGATGAATACAGTTTCGAGCGCCGGTAAGTGACCACCGGGTCCAGGACGGAAATGTCCGGCCCATAGGCAACTACATGGCAAGCCCAGCTTTGAGCACGGGAGAACCGAGAGTGGCCCCTCCGGAGATGGAGAACAGGGAACAGCTCATTCGTGTGATTGTGGCCGACTCACAGGCCATCTTTCGCGCCGGGCTGCGAAAGATTTTCGCGGTTGAAGATGACATCCGCGTGGTGGGCCAGGCAGAGACTCTGCCCCAGGCGATTGCCGCAGCAACCAAATTCAGCGCAGAAATTCTGATACTTGAAGCAGCCTTGGCTGAGCGCCCGGTAGAAGTTTTGCAGGAAATCCTGAAACAGTCTCCCGGGCTGCGCGTAGTTGTGGTCACTGAAGCGCCCGATCAGGAGCTCACATTAGAGCTTTTCCGGCGTGGCGCGCACTCGGTGGTTTCACGAGAGATTGATTCCGAGCTTTTTGTCGATTGTCTGCGTAAGGTGGCACAAGGCGAATCCTGGCTGGAGCCTCATGCTATCAAGTGGGTACTGGAAGCGTATCGGACTCAAAGCACGCGGCCCCAATCGGCACGCACAAAAGTGCAGCTCACGCCGAAAGAGGCGCTGATCGTTTCCTGCGTCACCCAGGGGATGAAAAACAAGGAAATTGCCACCCGTGTCGGAACCACTGAGCAGGTCGTAAAGAACTATCTGCGCAAGGTATACGACAAGTTGGGTGTAGCCGACCGCCTTGAACTAGCGCTGTATTGCCTGAACAGCCGGGTGCTGCAGGACGCGAAGCAGGCGGCGCCGGCACCAACCGTTCAAGTAGAACAGCCAGCGCAGCAGACTCCTATCGCCGAAACCAGCGATCTTTCGAAGAAATCGTCGTAATCACCTCTCGTAAGCAACCTGACTAGATACTGTTCCGTCGATGATCCGCGTTTGCAGGCGGCCTGTTGCGCACTTGTCGCTGAAGTTTAGCGGGGCTGGCACCTGGCTTGCAGGGCGCAGCTAACGCCCTTAGAATCGAAAAGTGGGCTCTATCCACGCGCCGAGCCCTGGTTCCACTTCAAAAAAACGCCGGAGAGATGGCCGAGTGGCTGAAGGCGCACGCTTGGAAAGCGTGTTTAGGGGAAACTCTAACGTGGGTTCGAATCCCACTCTCTCCGCCAGTATTTTGTTTTGTTGTACTTTTCTGGCGTCCCTACTGCAATCCATATCACTCTTGAGCGTAGAGAGGCTGGTATGGTGCTTTCCCCGTTCTGGCCACAGGCCGCTCTGAGCTTCATCGCGAAGGCTCTTATTACATCGAGTGGTATGAAAACCGTGGCGCCGAGGTGCAGCACGTCACGCGCGCGGATCTGGATCTGAAAGAACAGGTGGTCAGGGTCACAGACAAACCGCAGTGGGGCTTCGTGCCTAAAAATTGGGAACAGCGCGAAGTTCCCACTGTCTGCCCATCTTGAAAAAGAGCTGCCCAACTTTTTGCCGCAAGCAATTGGGAGATCGTAAAGATCGTAGAAAACACAGCGATGGCGCGAAACCCATGAGTCCTGATCGGCGCCATTAAAGTCGTTTCAGAAAGTGACGCGCAATCGCAGCCGGATCTCGCGCCGGGAAGAAACGCCCTCTTGATCGTACCCTTTAATCAGTTGCCCAAAGCTCGGGTTGAGCCTAATGCAACTGTTGCCAGCAAATGGGCAAGCCGGATTCGGAGCGGTGATAGGAACTAAGACAGGCTGCTGGCCGGGCGGACCAGCGACCGGCGGTGGCAAGAAGAACTCCCCGACGTTGGCGAAGCCGCCGCCGCTCCCGCCATCGTTGAAGTCAGGCGCAAGCAGCGGATGATTGAAAATGTTGTCCACATCGGCGCCGATGTTGGCCGATATCCGTTCATTGAATTGAAAGTTTTTGTGCACCCCGAGATTAACGCCCCACATGCTCGGACCTACGAGCATGTTTCGCTTTGCGACTGTAGAATTGCTGAGGAAATCGGCGCCCACTGAGGGAGGCCCGTAGGCTGCGACGTTCCAGACGGTCGATCCGCTACCGCCGTGTCCGGTATAAATACTGTGGCTGATGATATTCGGACGGAAGTCAGGCGCGCCAAAATCTCCGACTGCGTCAACCGAGCCCACACCGATGTTGCCCGGGAAAATCGGGTCGCAGTCATCACAAAACCAGAACGGCGTATATCCAGTTCCCGATTTCGCGAACATATTAAAGGTTGTCTGCCAGCCGCCGATGAAGGCGTCCGTCAGTTTCGACATTCCGCCAGCAAACTGCCGCCCGCGGCCTAGGGGCAGATCGTAAACTCCGTAGGCTACGAAGCGATGCTTTGAGACAAAGCCATCGGTTGTGTAATCCAGATCTGGTTGGAAAGGATTGTAGGGCTCAGACCCCAAACTGGCGTTCGCGCTGTCTCCCACTGTCGATTTTTGATCGAGATAAGTGTAGGAGAGACTAATCATTAGGCCGCTTTTATAGTGCCGCTCGAACTGTGTCTGGAAAGCGTTGCTGTTGGAGCGGGCAAAATTTCCAAAGCTGACCAAAAACTCTCCAATGATCGGATAAGGATATCTGGCATTGTCTGCAGCCGACAAAGAGCAATCGACGGCTATGATCGGATCACATGGCGTTACTCCGTCACCGCTTCCGTCCGGAGTATTGGCTCCGCTGCTGGTTCCAAATCCAGCCGTGCTCGGAGGGAGTTCGTTGAGGTCATGCCCGGCAATTAATCCACCGGCGTGCGAACCCAGGTAGGAAAAGCGCACGGTGCTGTTCCATCCTATCTGCCGCTCAAAGGTAGCGTTCCATTGCTGGACCCGAGGGTCTTGAAGGTCAATTGGCACCGCCTCTCCAGAGGGAGTGTTCCCGAAGCCCTTGGGCGTACCTCCTGTAATCGGACTAATGCCGTGCACAAATCCAGGCCAACCCTCCAGGGTCTTACGCGTGGTTATTTGCTGATTGAAACCGTTGGTCGCAATCGGATCACGAATGCCCTGCGCTGCTGACGTGGGATAGAAAAATCCATACCCGCCGCGGATGACTGACTTGTCGCCAAGCGCCCAGGCGAACCCGAGGCGCGGAGCGAAGTTGTTTTTGTCGGTACGAATCAGGCCGCGACCTATGCCGTTGTGCGTCTGCGCTGCCGTCACAAACCCGTAGTCGACAATGCGACTGTCCAGGAACGGGAGCGTTTTGTCCGATGGAATTACAAAAACGCCTTTTTGCCCGTTCAGCGGGTCGGTGAGATTGGGATCGAAGTTGACCAGGATGTCATTCTTTTCGATGAACGGCGTGATCAGGTCGTATCTCAGGCCGAGGTTCAGGGTAAAGTGTGAGCTGACCTTCCAATCGTCCTGCACAAAGAAGCCCTGCTCCCAGTTGTGAACGTCCATCGCCGGGCGGTTCTTTAAGTTGAACTGTGCCGTTGTGGGCGGATTGCCTAACAGAAATTCGACGAACGGATCGGGATTATTATCCAGGCAATCTCCGCCAGTATTGTTGCCCACAGTCGCACAGGTGCCCGGGCTAGTGTAAGTCATCGACCCGCGTGGGTTGTTCTTATTGAGGGCGAAGCCGTCGAGAGCCCAATTGCGCACCCAGTCCGCGCCGAATTTGAGATTGTGCTTGCCTTCGACCCAGGTTAGCGTATCTCCGAACGTGGATAGCGCCTGGCTGAGAGGACGGAAAGTATTTCTTCCTCCATTGTCGAAAGTCGCGAATGCGCTGCTGAAGTTGATCTGCGGCTGACCATCTGTTATGAGGGCGAAATTGCCCACGTTAGCGGCGTAAGCGGCTATATCTGAGGAGTCAAATCCAATCCCCGAGAGGAATCCCTGAAGGGTCGTGTTGCTGTGTGAAAAAAGATTTTGTTTGTTGAATCCGCCGCGAACTTCATTCACCAGGTTTGGGCGGAAGACGCGAGTGTAGGAAAGTCCAATCGTGTCATTCTGGCGGTGGGTTTGGTTCAGGCCAAGTCCGGGGTATTTGTTGCGAGAGACGGGGTTCAAAGCGGATGTCTCTGCCGAGGCATTGAACGTCAGAAATACGTGGTCTTTGTCGCTGAAGTCATGGTCCAGGCGCAGCGTCCCCTGATCCAGTGTGTCGCGCCCAGGCAGTGAACTTTGAAACACTCCCCCAATCACTCCTGTGGTTGGGTCGATCGGGGCCGAAAGGCCGACCTGGGGAAAATATTTGTTGATTAAGTTTTGAACAACCGGATTCAGGAAGCGGGTTGGGATCTGAGTCAGCACCTGGAACTGCTCTCCGCCGGAAGAAACGGTTGTGGTGTCCGCCGCGAGTTCGGCGGAAGTCATTTGTGCTTGCAGGTCGGCGGGAAGGTCCGGCTTGCTGAGGTCCTGCATTAATGAAAAATTTCCTGTGTAAAGCGACGGATGCGCAAACGCAGTTGACTGCAGATATACCGGATTAACATTGTAATCGCGCTCATACGCGGCAAAAAACCAAGTGTTGTGCAGCTTGGGAATCGGTCCGCCGAAGGACGCCCCGATGTCATTCACGTTGAACGCGGGATTCGGGTACTTGGGCTGCAATGGAGACGGAGCAAAAGACGCCTTGCCAAGTTGATCTTGCACGGTCAGTGCTGCGAGCGCCGAATTCTTGTTGTTGTAAAACATGGAGCCGTGGAACTGGTTGGTTCCGCGCTTTGTGGTAATGCGGATATTCGCGATGCCGGCATATTCCGCGCTGAAGTTATCCGAGAGAACGTTGACTTCATCCACGGCTTCGAGCGAAGGCTCGCTGGCTGTCGGTGAGCCATCGACGCCGTCGGTCGAGCGCTGGCCGTCCAGAGTGAAACTAGCACCGTAACTCTGAAATCCGGTGAACTTGAAGTTCCCGGGCTCGGCACCCTGCGTGATGTTGGGATTGAGATACAGGAATGAGTAAACATCGCGAGAATCGCGGGGCAAATCAATGACGGCGAGCGAACCGATTGTGTCCCCGATGGTAGGGTTTTCAGTATTGATCGGTGGAGCGCCAACTGTAACCTCGACTGTCTCCTGAGCACTGGCGACCCGCAATGTCACATTCACGCCCACAACGCTGCTGCCGTTTACTACGATTCCGTTGATCTCTTGCGCTCCAAATCCGCTCGCTTGTACAGCTGCCTTGTAAGTGCCGGATCTAAGCCCGAATATTTCATAAGCGCCGTCCCTGTTGGTTTTTGTTTGGCGGGTGAGTCCAGTTGAGCTGTCAGTAACGGTTACCGCAGCCTGCGCCACTACGGCTCCGCTGGAATCGGTCACGGTGCCGCGAATGGTGCCCAGATCAGTACCTTGGCCGAGGGCGAAAAAGCTGCCGCAGATAACGAGCGTGAAAACCAGCAGAATGGCGAAATAAGAACGGGGTTTCATAAGCAGCTCCATGGTGGCTAAGGATTTGGCAATGGGGACTTGTATCACGAAAAAGAAACGATTCGCAAGCAAAAAAACAAGAAAAAGCAAGGCAATAGCAAATCAATCGCAAGAGGCACACCGCTAGTCGAAAGGCATAAATTTGACCCCTTTGAGGCCAGGGGCTACACTGCCCTTGGTTTTATGCAGGTTGCCAATAATTCACGACTGCTGGCAGAGGGCCGCCGGCGAAAGATTCTGGAACTGGTCGAACAGACTGGCCAGGTCACAATTCACGACGTAGTAAACCGGTTTGCCGTTTCCGCAGTCACGGCCCGCAGCGACCTTGATGCACTCTCCACCAATGGAGCGGTGCTGCGCTCTCACGGAGGGGCGGTCCGTTACGAGGCCACTCAGGACTACCCTCTGAAACTCAAAGCGACGCTTCATCGGTCGGAGAAAGCGCGGATCGGGCAAGCGGCTGCAAAGCTGGTGCAACCGAACGAAACCATTATTCTGGACTCCGGCACTACCACGGCGGAAATAGCCAAGAACCTCAAGCGTTCGAAGGTAAAGTTCACGGTTATTACCAGTGCGCTCAATATCGCTAATGAACTCGCGGATGCTCCGGCAATTTCACTGTTCATGCTGGGGGGGCTCCTGCGCACGGTTTCTTATTCTTTTGTAGGACCTCAGGCCGAGGCCATGCTTCGCGACTTGCATGCAGACCGTCTATTTCTTGCGGTGGACGGACTTGACCTGGCCGGTGGCCCGTTTACTCCGGACGTGTTGGAAGCTCAGCTGAACGGCTTGATGATGAAGGTCTCGAAGGAAGTGACAGTGGTGGCCGACTCGACGAAGCTAGGCCGGAGGAGCCTTTTTCGCATCGGCCCAATCGAGAATATTCACCGGTTGATTACTGACGAGCGTGCCCCTGAGGAATTCACGGACGCGCTGCGGAACAAAGGGATTGACGTAATCCTCGTTTGAACCTTCGCCTCGACTCACCGGTTCCCTTCGGTGCGATCCGCGAGTTGAAAGCATAGCTCCACCGATGGAAAAACATCCTCGATGGATGGCTTCGGCCGCTTTCCGCTGTTCAAAGCTTCAATCAGTTCCGTGGCTTCTCCGTAGAAACCTTGGGTCACGTCTTCGGGGGTTTCGCTTCCGGCGATCTCTTCTAAGACCAATCGGTTTTCGTGAAAGCACTGCAGCGATCTCTGAGGGCCGAATGGGCTGGTGATCACCACGCGAAAACCTTCTCCTAGAAGTTCATATCTTTCTTCGGCCACGCCTGCGGTGGGCAAAACATCAACCCGGCCCTGAACACCATTCTCGAATTGGAGATTGATTGTGTACCAATGCGGCGGCGCTGGCGTAAGTGCGCGAATTTCCGATGCCCTGATCTCACCGCCGATAAAGCGCATCGTGTCCAAGGCATGAATGGCTGTGAAACGCAGGAAATCGGGCTCGGTGCGGGCGTAGCGAAGCATCGCGCAGTAGACATAGCGAAGTTTGCCGGCGGCCTTGGCCCACTTCATCCCCCGATTAAGAAACGGCATGAACCGGCGATTTACAGAAACCATGTTGGTCGTCCCGGTTGCTCTCGCAGCCTCAAGCAACCGTCGCGCTTCGACGATGGTCGCGCCTAACGGCTTCTCGACAACACAAGGGGTGTTCGCCTGTAAGAGTTTTATGCCAATTTCCGGGATGCGCTCGACCGGTACAACAGCGATGCACACGTCTAACTGTTCTTTGGCAAGCATTTGGTCCGCGTCCTGGTATGCCCGAGCAAAGCCATATTTCTGACAGAACATCTCTGCGCGCTCCGCACGAAGATCGCAGGCTGCAGCAAGGACAACCGCTCCCGGATGCGTTGCCGCATAGCGCGCAACGGACTAGCGTGCCCGATTTCGGAATGTTCGCCGCAGCCGATCAGGCCCAATCGAATGCTCATGGTTGCGTAGTCTAGTTGAGTCCGGTTCGGGTACGCCAGTTAGTCGAGAATTTTCGTGGAACGCGATTTGACAGCGCGTCCTATAATCTCCGTCCTATGAGCGAGCCTCGAACTCCTGGCAAATTCAACCCTGTATGTTCCGCCGAGTCAGTGTCGTCAATCCTTTTGGTTGCGGCATGCGCTTTGCTTTTGCTCGGCAGCACAGCCGCCTGTGCCCAGGGGCAAGTCGCGAGGCCGCGGCTGTTGATTGGGAACGACGATCCATTTACGGGGCTCACGATTCTACGCGCCAGATATGCCGTGGGCATGCGACCTTCGGACGATATCGCGGGATGGGCGCTTAGTTACTTAATTACCGGTGACAATTCATTTGCGCAGCGTGCGATCGAGGAGATGAGGCGAACCCATCCACCGGAAAAAGTCGGCTCACGAACTTACATGGATTACATCCGCTGGTCGCTGGCGTTCGATTGGCTTTATAACCACAAGGATTTCGATGGGGCATTGAAGGACCGCATTGCGGGTGAACTGCTAAGTGCGGCCGAGCGCATGCTTCAGGACAACTCGCTCGAAGATCCCTCGCTGGTGAGTTATCACAATTACGTTGCACGTTTTCTGACCCTTGCCACCTTTGCGCTTACTGCAATTGAGGGACATCCCTCCACCGAGCATCGGGCTGCTCCGTTGCGAGAGCGCGCCCGCCGCTCGCTCGACAACGTGTTCGACATCAGTCAGTTCATTACGCCCGAAGGCGGATACCACGAGTCGATGGACTACATGCGAATCACCTTTCTGCCTATGGCGCTGTTGGCGGAGCTTCGCCGGACTACGAGCGGCGATGATCCGGCGCGCCGTTTTACCGCCTACTCGCACTATGCGGACACTTATCTATTCAAAACGCTTCCCGATGGAACTACCTCTCGCCGTGGCGATAATGAGTGGCCATACTTTCTTGCGCAAGACAACGACGTTCTCGGTTACATCGTCAATCGGTTCAAGGATCCCTATGTCGCGTGGATGCTGAGAAAAAGTGGCTGGCCTTCGACGCCCAACTGGTACATTCCGATACTGAAGTTTCTTTGGGACGATCCCCAGGTGGCTCCCCGCGATCCCGCACTTGCAAGTGATGTGGAACTGCCACGCCAACATTTATTCAGCGGAGTTGGCGACCTGGTAATGCGCGATGGCTGGGGACCTGACTCGACGTGGATTGAATTCACCTCTGGGCCGTATCTCTCGAAACATCAGCACCTGGATCAGAACCAATTCACAATTTTTCATCACGGATATCTGGCAATCGATAGTGCCGCGGACTACACCGAAACCGAAAGTCCGAATTACTTGAACTACTATCGGCGCACGATTGCTCACAACACCATGCTTATCTACAAACCGGGCGAACCCTTCTTCTGGGCGGAGAATCTCTGGCCCGCGGCCAATGACGGAGGGCAGCGTATGGATTCGTCGCGCTACTGGAACACCATCCGGAGCCGCGATGACTGGGAGCGCACGCGCGACCTGTGGGACCTGGCGCGCATGCAGATTACGGATTATGTGCCGGGTGAATTTCAGTATGCGAAGGGCGACGCGACTCATGCCTACAATTCATCAAAGCTGGACCTGTACACGCGAGAACTTCTCTATCTTCCTTATACGAATATTCTGATCGTTTTCGACCACGTACAGAGTACCGATCCTTCATACAAGAAAGTGTGGTTGCTGCATGGGGTGAACGAGCCCACTGTTGCCGACGCCGATCGCGGGCGTGAGGTTGGTCACGGAGGCACGTCCTACACCGATGCAGCGAACTTCACTTTTGAAGACGGCAGCGGGCGATTGCTCGTCCACACTCTTCTGCCGCGTGAGCGCGAAGTCATCAAACGCGGCGGGCCGGGGTGGGAGTTCTGGGCTCCGGGCGATGAATTTGGAGGTACCTGGGGAACAGGAAAAAACTGGCCCATCGAAGGAGCGCAAGGCGGTCCGCTACCTACGGACCCTTATCTGAATAAAATGTGGCATACGTTCTGGGGCGAAGATGTCCAGCGCATAGAGCCTTCCAACATGCAGCATGTTGTGCCCGGTTCATGGCGGGTCGAGATCACACCGGCAAAAGCCAACAAAGACGACTTATTTCTGAATGTGCTTGAAATCGGAGAAAGGGGCGACGCTAAGAATCAACGCGTCGAACTCGCGGATGGAATCAATCTGACCGGTGCGGTGATCGCGGGCCAGATCCTGGCGTTGTTCGCGACGTCCGAGACGCCGGTTATTAACGGCGAGGTTACAGTTCCAGATTTAGAGAGCGAAACTCTGATTGTGACTGGTTTGAAACCGGAAGCGAGATACCAGCTCGATCTCACCGGAGGCAAGACCAAGACTTGGGGCGGCGGATTGTTCCAGGGAGTTCACCTATGGACTGGTACCGCTGATACTGATCGTTCAGGCGTCCTGCGCGTACCATTTAGTGGCCACAAGGATGCGCGCTTGCGGCTGCATCTGATCCAGTAATTGGTTGCGCCCTGCCGTTGTCAGACTCCCTTTTTCCAGGCGGGATCATCGTGTTTGAGATCAACGGCGTTTGAATTCCCGGCGGCGGGACCAAACGCCGCCAGCAACGGCGTGCCTTTTAGCAGGCATCGTCTTCGCATGTTGGGCCGAAACTCCTACTTTGCCGTTGACATTTTATGCAGTTTGCCGGAAAGTGGTGGACGCAAAGATATCGAAAGTAAAAGAAAGAATCAAATGGCAAAAGTGGGGCAACGTCTGCTTCTAGTCTTGGCAATTGTAAGCCTCGCATATGGCGCGCGCCCCGGAGACTTCAAAGTTCTAGGTCCCGGGGGCGGCGGCGCCATGTTCAACCCCACGATCAGCCCCCATGATCCGAATACAGTTCTGATTTCCTGCGACATGACTGGCGCCTATATCACCCATGACGGCGGGAAATCGTGGCGAATGTTTAATCTTCGCGGGGTGGTCCGCTTTTTTGTCTTCGACCCTATTGATCCAAAAGTGATGTACGCCCAAGCTACAGGATTGTGGCGGAGCAGCGATGCTGGTGAAACCTGGAAGCTGGTGTACCCCAAGCCTGCCGCCATAAAAACCATCGTGATGAGAACGGACCACGCAGACGAGATTCTTATTACCGATTCCGATCCTCTAGGGACCATTGCTGCTCTGGCAATCGATCCCGAGAATTCCAAGATTCTTTACGCTGTCGCCGGCGACAAGAGCCATGCAGCTCTGTTTGCATCTCAAGATTCAGGAGAGACATGGCAGGGGCAAGGTGTATTGCCCGAACCGGCACGCCGAATCTGGATCGATCCACATTCTCCGCGGGAGTCTCGCACTGTGTTCGTCGCCGGCCAGCATTTTGTCTCGATGAAGCGCGGCGCGGAATTGCACAACTTCCCTGCTCCAGAATCGGTCACTTTTACGGATATCTCGGGAGGATTCAATTCCGCTTCGCAGCCGATCATTTACGGCGTGTCACAGAACGGAATCTTTCGTTCGAAGGACAGTGGCGCCAGCTGGCAGCAATTTTCTTTGCCAGGTTCGGGAGGAAAAGTGCGAGCGGTGGCGACCAGCCGCCTGCACGGTGATGTCGCATATGTCTCTTATCGCGACCTGTCACTGGATGGAAAAACCTGGATTGGAGTCGCTAAGACCGAAAACTCGGGAGATTCGTGGCAGCTGGTATGGAAGGAATCGGACGCTGCAGCGCCGAATATCCACGACGCCTGGATCACAGAACGCTTCGGCGTAGGGTGGGGAGAAAATCCGCTGGAGCTCGGAGTTGCTGATCAAGATCCCAATCTTTGTTATGGAACCGACCTGGGTCGCACGATGAAAACCAGTGACGGGGGGGCCAGCTGGTGGGCTTCATACTCGCGCAAAATACCTTCGGGCGAATGGGTCAGCACCGGACTCGACGTCACTAACGTGTATGGCATACATTTCGATCCTCTCGACTCTAACCGGGAATTTCTGACTTACACCGACATAGGTCTATTCCGTAGCGAAGACCGAGGCTCCACGTGGCAGAGCTCCACTAAAGGTGTTCCGGCAGAATGGCTGAATACAACGTATTGGCTGGCGTTTGATCCCAAAGTTCGCGGCCGAGTGTGGAGCGTGAATAGCTCCACTCACGACCTGCCTCGGCCAAAGATGTGGCGGCATCAAGACGTTGCCGAATACCAAGGCGGAGTTTGCTTCAGTGACGACGGAGGAAAAACCTGGACGAAGTCGAACACTGGCATGGACGAAACCGCTGCGACCCACATCCTGCTCGATCCCAAGAGCGCGCCGGACGCCCGCATCTTGTATGTGGCTGGATTCGGACGCGGAGTTTACAAAAGCAGTGATGGCGGTAAAAGCTGGACTCTAAAGAATCAGGGCATTAGTCAGCAGCAGCCCTTTGCCTGGCGTCTGGCGTTGGCTGGAGATGGAACCCTCTACGTCGTGATTGCGCGGCGGTCCGAAGATGGGAGCATCGGAAATGCCAATGACGGCGCACTGTATCGATCGAAAGATGGCGCTGAACATTGGGAAGCGGTTGCGCTTCCTAAAGATGTGAATGGTCCAAACGGGGTGACCGTCGACCCAGAATCCCCGCAACGGCTGTATCTTTCCACATGGGCGCGGGCTTCGGGAACGCATGGCGATGGCGGAGGCATCTATCTCTCTGAAGACGGTGGACGCAATTGGAAACAAATTTTTGATCGCGACCGTCATGTTTACGACGTTACGATCGATCCCCATGACGCTAACATCGTTTATGCCGCGGGCTTTGAATCGTCGGCGTGGCGATCGAAGGACCGGGGAGAGCATTGGTCGCGAATTCCGGGCTTCAATTTCAAATGGGGCTACCGGGTGATTCCCGATCCCGTGGACCGTAACAAGATTTATGTATCCACTTTCGGTGGCAGTCTTTGGCACGGTTCCGTGAACGGGAAAGATGAGCCGCTGGATATTGCGACTCCGGAGTTGCAGCCGGGAAAATAATATTTCGCACTTGCTACTTTTGTTGTGCTCTGGAGCTGCGGATCGTTAGTGTGTGCAAATATTCGAAGGGATATTCGGGTGACGTTCAGTAGAACAGTTGCTTTTTCGGATTGGCTGCGCGATATCTGCGACCGCCAGCCCGAGGCCGCCAGGTTGCTCGGCGCGCCTGAGGAAGAGCAGCACAGGCGCGGTTATTTTCATACGCTCCATGAAATCTTCCAGCAACCTTCGAGCTGGATCCATACCGCTGAGCAAATGTCTCTACTCGCGCCCGACCTGCAATCTTGTGTTGCCGGCATAAAAAACCTGGTGCTGACGGGTTCTGGCAGCTCGGAGTATGCGGGCGACTGTGTGCGCTTGGCTTTACAGAAACAGCTTTCAGTAAACACTCTGGCGATCGGCGGTGGCGTGTTGCTGACCCACGGCCTTAAAGCTCTACCCCTTGAAAGACCGGGACTGGTGGTTTCATTGGCGCGGTCGGGGGACAGTCCTGAAAGCGTTGGCGCGCTGGCTCTGCTGTTGGACTTGGATCCCGATCTACGCCACCTGGTGTTGACCTGCAACGCAAGCGGCAAATTGGCGACAAGCTTCGGTGGCAACTCCGCAGTGCAGGTTGTCGCTCTGGATGACGGAACCAACGATCGCAGCCTGGTGATGACGAGCAGCTTCACAAATCTTGTAATTGCAGCTCAGTTTTTGGCTTTTCTGGAAAAACCGGATGTTTACCTGTCTCGCTGCCAAGCGTTAAGCGGAATAGTCAGCAAACTCCTTCAAGATCATTTCGGGACCCTGGCGCAGGCGGCAACCTTGAATTTTCAGCGTGCAGTATTTTTGGGGACGGGAGCGCGGTTTGGTGCAGCTCGCGAAGCTGCGTTGAAGATGCTGGAGATGACTGCCGGCAAGGTTGGAACGATGTCTGAAACCTATCTCGGTCTGCGCCATGGCCCCATGAGCTACGTGCACCCGGATACGATCGTAATCTGCTTTTTGTCTTCCGATCCGACGGTCAGAGCTTATGAGAGCGATTTGATGCGCGAGCTTGATCAGAAAAACCTTGGCCTGCTGAAGATTGTGGTCGGCGAGGATGTTCCGGCAGATGTATTGCGCGACAACGACGTTGTTATCAACTGTCCGGGGTTGGCTCAGGCTGGTGACGACAGTGCTCCAGTAATTGACGTAGTAGTGGGGCAACTCCTCGGATTCTTCCGCTCCATGCACGAAGGGTTGCTCCCCGATTCCCCGTCGGAAAGCGGAGTGATTAATCGGGTTGTGCAGAGTTTTACTTTGCACTCCCCCGCTGACGGGTCGGGCCCAATACACAATCTATCAGGAGATAAAAATTGATCAATCGACGACAGTGGCTCCGCGGGTTGGGGTTGGCGCTGGGCGCCTCCGCCCACGCCGGCACCCAGGCATTCGCGACTCCCCTTCCGCAAACCAGTGCTCCGGAGAATTCGTCTCCCGGACGTTTGGCCTTGGCTGACTATGAGCCCAAAAGCATGCTGCAGGTGCGGGAAACTCATATTGAGCGAGCGCGATTCCCCGCAGTGGATATACATACCCACATCTCCGTTTCCGCAAAGTCCGAAAACGGAATCGAATTAGCGCCGGAGCGCAAATATCTTGGGCAACCTGCAGAGTTGTTTTCAGTAATGGATCGAAAAAATGTCCGTGCCATGGTGAACTTGACGGGTGGGTTCGATAACGGCCTGGTCGAAGCTGTTACCAAGTATGACAAAGCATCTCCGGGACGCTTCTTCACCTTCACCGAGCCTTCGTACTCTAAGTTTCTTGAGCCCAATTACCCGCGCCTTCAGGCAGAGGCTATCGAGCAGGCTCATCGCGCGGGAGCCAGAGGTCTAAAGATACTGAAGACACTTGGTCTCTACCTGCGGGAAAACATCACGTCAGGTAAGTTGGTGAAGATCGACGACCCGCGATTCGATCCTATGTGGGACACCTGCGGACAGTTGAATATGCCGGTCGCGATTCACGTTTCGGATCCGATTGCGTTTTTCACGCCAACCGATCGGTTCAACGAACGATACGAGGAGCTCAACAACCACCCTGACTGGTCGTTTTACGATCATGAGTTTCCCAGTAATGCTGAACTGCTTGAGGCGCGGAATCGAGTCATAGCCCGCCATCCCAAGACTCAGTTCATCGTTTTGCACGTAGGCAATTTCTCCGAGAACCTGGCCAACGTTTCCGAAAACTTAGACCGCTTCCCCAATATGACAGTCGACACGGCAGCTCGAGTTGGAGAACTGGGACGGCAACCCAGAACTTCTCGCAAATTCTTCGATCGATATCAGGACCGCATTCTGTTTGGGACCGATGCCACGCCCCACGGAGACGAATTCCCGCAGCAGGTCTTCAACGACCAGCTGTATGAGATCTACTTCCGCTTTTTCGAAACTGACGACGAATATTTTGATTACGCTCCGGCGAAAGTTCCGCCTCAGGGCCGCTGGCGAATCTACGGAATTGACCTGCCGGAGTCAATCCTTCACAAGGTTTACAACCAGAACGCTGCGCGCCTGCTGCATATCACAGTATGAAGCGCTTGATCGCCCTTTTGTTGTTCGCGTTAGCGTCTGCGTCAGCCCAGGTGCGGGTCTGGCAAGGCACAATGACGCTCCCGACTTATGAAGAGGGCCAGCCAGATCCGAATCCGCCTTTCGATCAATACGAAAACAACCGCTTCAACTATCCATACACTCTGCGCCACAATCTGACCGACCGCCGCGCTGATCACGCCTGGCGCGCGCGTCTTCCTGGAGAACGAATATCTGAAATGCTCAGTACTGCCCGACATTGGTGGGCATCTTGTACAGCTGCACCGACAAGATCAGCGGCAAGCCGATGTTTCTACGAAAATCCTTCCATCAAGAAAGCCGCAGTCGCGTATCGCGGAGCGTGGGCGGCGTTTGGAATCGAGTTCAATTTTCCGGTCTCGCATAACTGGGTCACAGCCTCGCCGGTGGATTTTGCGTTCGCCAAAGAATGACGATGGCAGCGCGTCGGTCACAGGTCGGAAATATCGACCGCGTGTACGGAATGCAATGGACGGTAGAACTGATTCTTGCGTCCGCGTTCGACGGTGCTCGAAGAGCGAGTCACGCTGAATAATCGCAGCGACGTGCGGCATCGTTTCTATTGGTGGAACAATGCCGGAGTGCAGGTGTGGGACGATTCGCGAATTCAGTATCCCATGCGCTTCGCGGCCAGCCACGGATTTCGCGAAGTGCAGCCCTGGCCAGTCGAAGCCGACGGCAATGACCTCAGCATAGTCAAGAATCACACCAAAGGACCGGTGTCGCTGTTTGTCCACGGCAGCCGCGAACCTTTCATGGGCGTCTGGAATCCGCACACGAATACGGGAACCGTGCACTTTGCCAATTTTGACGAGCTGCCCGCCAAGAAAATCTGGTCGTGGGGGTTCGGACGCGGACGGCCTCGATTGGCGCAAGGCACTCTCCGATAACAACAGTGCTTATGTACGAAGTTCAGGCTGGGCTATTCCGAAATCAAGAAACCTACGCGTTCCTTGAGCCCAGGCAGACCATCAGCTTCTCCGAATACTGGATGCCGGTGCGTGACATCGGCGGAATCTCCCGGGCGAATCTTGCAGGCGTGGTCAACTTGAGCCGTCGCGCGAATGCGCTGGTTATCGGCCTGAATGTGAACCAACCCGAGCATGGTGCAACGCTGCGCATTTCCGCCGGAGACCAGAAGGTCTTCGAAACAAAAACTGATCTCGCTCCGGAGCGCACGTGGTCACATGAGATTACGAACGCCGACTCGCAGCAGAAATACACTTTCGAGCTTCTCGATTCCAAAGGCGCGAAGTTGTTGCGGCAAACCGAAGGTGAATATGACTGGACTCCGATCGGGGACATCCATGTTGGACCGCAGTCCTCTTATGTCATTCCCGGGCCGAGCAAACGGACCGAGGACGACTGGATCCAACTCGGAAACGAGCAGGAACTGAATGGCAGGCTGCTGCAGGCGCTGCAAACCTACCAGGATGCACTCGCGAAATTTCCTCAAAGCTTCGATCTGCGCAAAGCGGCAGGGCGTTTGTGTGCGAGCCTGTTGCGCTTCCCGGAGGCACAGACTTATCTTGAGCCGGTTCAAGCGCGCGACACTTCCGACCCCGAGATCGCCTACTACCTGGGAATTACATATGAAGGTCTGGGAAAAATTCGCAATGCGCGCGAAGCTTACGAGTCAGCCTACCGGCTGCCGGTATTCAAGGCCGCGGCAGGTTTGCGTCTGGGCGAACTTTCGGCGCGCGACGGCAACCTGGGCCAGGCTGAGTCTTACTTTAGGGAAGTCATGCAGGTGGCCCCCAACGATCTTCGAACGGCCGAAGAACTGACTGCAGTGCTGCGTGCCGAAAATAAGACCTCACAAGCAGACATGCTAGCGCAGGAATGGCTGGCCCGATTCCCGCAGCGTTATTTCCTTCTGGAGGAGGTGCAAAAGCCCGATCTGAGCCACCTCGCGAATGACAGCGAACGGGTGTTGAATGTCGCGGCCGAGTATATGCGGATCGGCCTTTACTCGAGGGCCCTTGACGTCCTCTCTCGCGAATATCCAGCCGCGGTTGCGGACGAAACCGAACCCGGTGCGCTTTCTCCACGGCAACATCCGATGGTGGCTTACTTCCTCGGGTACTGCCGCGAAAAACTGGGGCAATCCGGCGCGGCCGATTACAGCGCAGCCGCAAAACTTTCTACAGCATACGTTTTTCCCAGCCGAGCGGAAGACGTTGAGGTCTTGAGCGCAGCCTTGCGCGCCAATCCACAGGATGCGACCGCGCATTATCTACTGGGAACGTTTTATTTCTCTCGCGGGCTTACGGATCAGGCTCTTGACCATTGGACTCAAGCGCGCAAATTCAATCCTCAGATTCCAGTTCTGCACGCCAGCATGGGCCGCGCTCTGTTGCACGTCAAAAACGAACCTGAACAGGCGCTCGCAGTTTTTCAGGAAGGTGTTCGAAGCGATCCAGCGAACGTGGAACTGTATACCGGGCTCGATCAGGCTCTCAGCATCCTGGGCAAGCCAGCCGGTGAACGGGTCGCGGCACTCGAGAGCTATCCCGATCGAGCCAACATGCCGTCATATCTTGTCTATGAGCTGATTCTGAATTTGACGGAGGCTGGAAATTATGACGGCGCTGAGGCTCTTTTTCACAATAGATTTTTCCAGCGTGAAGAAGGCGGGACAAATGTGCGCCAGGTCTGGATTGAAGTGGAGCTACAGAAGGCGCTTTCACTCGCAAATCACGGGCAGTGCCCTGAAGCGATTTCCACTGCCGACCAGTTGGGAGCCGCTGTCCCAGATCTGCCTTTTACCGGCGACGGTCTTGAGCCGCTGCTTGGTTCAGCGAGGATCAGCTACTTGTCAGGCACGGTGCGCAAAAGCTGCAAGCAGCCGGACAAAGCTCAGGCGAACTTCAAACACGCCGCCGAGCAATCCAATCTGGAGGATGCGGTATGGGGTTGGAAAGCTTCGCAACAACTGCCAGGTTTCGAATCGGATTCAGGAAGGCAAAAGCTGGAGTCCATACTTCAACGCACCAGAAGCACCAGCGAGATTAGTTCGCGAACCGGATGGTGGCTCTACAACGCTGCTATGCTCGACCGCGCACTGGGACGTTCCGAACAGGCAGAAAACGAATTCCGATCTGCACTCCTTTTTCCTGACCAGATGTTGACCTATCACCTCACACGTCTTGCGTTGGCGAACGGCAAGCCATAAAAACTATGCGTTGCGGGGTGACACGGGAACGCTGTCTTTGTAGTTCGCAGCAACCTGCTCTCGGGTTGCCGCCGAGGCTCGCACAAAGCGCAACGCCACGCTGATTGCGAGGGTGAGACCAGCAAACCACAGAATTGTGCCGCGCTGGTTTGATGGTGCGGTGAGCAGAAGTAAAAGGCTGAGCAATCCGATACTGGCAATGGTGCGGCTAAGAAATCGGAAGACCTCACCGGTGTAATCAGACGAGTCCTTCAGTTCCACGGCAACGTTGACCGGAGTATTCAGATTTCTGAATAACCTTGCTCGCCCCGCATTGTCTCCTCGATCAAGCAATCCGCTCAGGAAGAATATTCCGAAAGACGATGGAATGATGATGGCCACCTGTTGAATGAGTGACCAGTGAAAAATGAACGCACCCAAGATTCCGAGAACTAGTCCGGTCATGAAAGACGCCAGGCCAGACCACGGCGGAGTGCGACGGATCACCAATCCAAGCAGTGCGGGTGGGCCATAGGCCAGAGAAATCAATGTATTGAATGTCAGCATGATTTGAAAAACACTCTTGCCGCTCGCGGCCATGAAAGTGGCGATGCCTGTGGTCATGGCGCCAATCAAGAAAGTATTGATCCAGCCTACCGCCAGAAGTTCGCGGTCTCCCGCATTCTTTCGGATCAGCGTCTGGTAAACGTCCTTGGAAAGAATGGCGGACTTCAAATTGAATTGCGCGGAAAGATTGGCCATGGTGGCGCTGAACATGGCCGCGAGCATTACGCCAATCAGTCCGTGTGGAAGCAGGGTGAGGCTGGCCACCGCATATGAGGCTTCGCTGGGGTTCGCCAGCGCGGGCCAAACCGTGTGCAAATCCGGATAAATGACCCGCATCGCCATGGGTGGAATGAACCAGAGAAAAGCTCCCACGAAAAACAGGCCGCAGCAGAGGAGTGCAACTTTGCGTGCCGAGCGCTCGTCGTCAACACTGAAGTAGCGCTGGGCCATCGCGCTGGTGTTGTATCCAAATGAAACCATGATGGTCCATGAGAGCAAATAAACCCAGCCGAATTCTCCGGAGAAATGCAATGTCTTCATTTGAGGTGGAAGCGAGTGCACCAGTCCGGTGACGCCCCCAACCCTGGCCAGCGAAGTGATTACCAGGACCAGGCAGAACGGCATCAGGATCGAGGCCTGCAGGAAGTCGGTGACGACCACCGCCCAGAGTCCGCCGATGACACAGTAGAAAATGATGAGCGAGCCAGCCCCCAGGATGGTCCACGTCACCGGCAGCCCGCAGGCAGTAGAGATAAACAGGCTGAGACCGTAAAGTGTGCTGGCGCTGGTGAAAAGCTGGAAGAAGATGGTTACCCAGGAAAATGTCTGGTGTGTAAACGGATTAAAGCGGTCGGAAAGATACTCCATGACGGTAGTGACGCGGCTGCGGCGCCATCGTGCCGCAAAGACGAAATATCCCAGGAGGAAACTTGCGGCGTTGCCGATGTAAAGTCCGACGGCAGCGATGCCGTGGCTGTATGCAACCCCGGCCGCACCGGTGAAAGTCCAGGCACTGAATCCGGACATGAAGCAGCTCAGACCGGCTACCAACCAGGGAATTCGACTGCCGCCGCGAAAGTACTCGGCAGCTCCCCGGTTGAAGCGCATCACGTAGACGCCGACCACGACCATGAGCAGGCCGTAAATTCCGATAACGAAATAGTCAACCAGATTTGCGCTGCTCATGCTTCCTACTGCTTTCTTATACTGTCTTTTGTGTGCGATTGGAAGCTAATAACAAATATAAACAAGCATATATAGCCTTCCCGATGTTAAACTATTCGCCCATGCGCCCCAGGCTTTTGGTCTCGGCTGGACCGGCTCTGTTCGCATCTTTCTTTCCGCCGGCCCAGCAGGCGCGTTTGAGTCGCTCGTTCAACTGGGAAAGGATCTCCGCCCGAACGACGAATATTGCGTTTATCCGCAAGCTCGCGCTGGCCGACGCCTTGATGACGACCTGGGACAGCCCCCGCTTAGGCGATGACTTGCCTCCCCGCGCTTCTAAGCTGCGGATTATCGCCCATTGCGGAGGGGAGGTGAAGTCGCGCTTCGCCGCACAGTTGTTCGACAAGTTGACGATTACGAATTCAGCGGGGCCCATGGCTTGCGCCACCGCCGAGCTGGGTGCGGCGTTTCTTCTTTATTGTGCGCGAGACGTTGATCGCTACCGCGAGAGCCTGCGAAAACCCTCGGACCGGGAGTACTCCAATGTCCATCTGCACGGCACCGCAGAATTTATCGCCAATCGCGAAGTCGCCATGATCGGTTTTGGCCGGGTAGGGCGTGCCCTGGTGGATCTGTTGCGCGGTTTCAACCTTCGATGGATCGTTTATGACCCATATGCACCTCGTGCTTTGGGAGGGCGTTATCCAGTTTTTTTCAGTGAACTGAAGCCTCTCTTGCGGCGGGCGCAACTTCTGGTTCTGACGGCAGCGTTGACGGATCGCACTCGTGGTCTGCTCAATCGCAAAGCTTTGTCCTTGCTGCCGGACGGGGCCGTGATCATAAATATCGCGCGAGGCGGCTTGATGGATTTGGCCGCGTTGACCAAGGAAGTCCAGCACAAACGCCTTCGCTGTGCACTGGATGTGACCGATCCCTCAGAGCCTCTTCCGGTGAAGCATCCCCTGCGGAAGTTGCCGGGAGCGATTGTTACGCCGCATATCGCTGGCAGTAGCCGTCAAGTTCGGCAGGAGATCGCTACCACCGTGATGGATGATCTAGAAAACTTTTTTCACAACCGGCCGGTAAAGAACCGGGTCACAAAGGCGATGCTTCAGCGGATGACCTGAGGGATGAAGATGAGCTTCTCAACTCTGGCGTGCCCAACCTGGACGCTCTCCCAGGTCACCAAGATTGCCGTCAGTTCGGGTTATGACGGGATCGAATTGCGATTCCTGGAAGGCGAAGACTCGCTGTGGAAATTGCGAGCTTTTCAGGGCTCGGCGTTGGCTGTGGCTAAGCGAATGATTTCTGATAACGGACTCGTTATTACATGCGTGGGGACGAGTTGCCGCTTCCACTCACCCGATCGGAGTGAAAGGGAGCGATGGGTCGAGGAGGGCAAGCGTATGGCGGAATTAGCTGCGGCGCTCGATTCAGCGGGCATTCGCGTTTTCGGGGACAAGGTACAACCGGGCGCGGACCGCGATTCCACTCGCAATTGGATAGCGGAGGGCGTTCGACGTCTTGCAGAACTGACGAAAGAAAATGGTGTGGAGGTCTGGCTTGAGACCCACGGAGATTTCGCGTCCTCGACCGAAACTATGAGAATTATCGAGCAGGCTGAGGGCACAAATGCCGGGGTGGTGTGGGACCCGGCAAATTGCTTTACGGATGGAGGAGAATATCCTCTCGAAGCTGCCCTCAAGTTTGGAACTGCGCTTCGGCACGTGCACTTGAGGGATCTGAACTCGCATAGCGGCGTGTGGGAACCAGTGCTCACGGGCGCTGGAAAATTTCCCCTGCGCGAAATTGTGGCAAAACTCAGGGCAACTGGTTACGAGCGCTTCGTGTCATTCGAATGGGAAAAGAAGTGGCGGCCGGAACTCGCCGAGCCTGAGGTCGCGATTCCGCAGTTTGCCCAGTGGTTCCGACAGAACTGATGGTTGAAATTGCCATGTCGACTGAGCAAGTGCGGCTAATGACCACCGACGATCTGGCCGCGGCTACCGAACTCTCAACCGCAGCGGGATGGAATCAGACGACTGAGGACTGGCAAATGCTGATGGACCTTCAGCCGCATAACTGTTTTGCGATAGAAGCTGACGGCCGCCTGGTTTCGACCACAACTTTGCTGTGTTACTCGCAGCGGCTTGCGTGGATTGGCATGGTCTTGACCAGCGCAGATTATCGCGGACGCGGTTTCGCACGCCGCCTTCTAGCTGCAGCGCTCGACCACGCCGATTCGCAGGGCATAGAAACCGTCAAGTTAGACGCCACCGGTGCAGGAAAACCAATCTATGAGCAGTTTGGGTTCAAGTCAGAACAGCCAGTCGAGAGATGGTCTCGAATTGGCTCTGCACAATCGCACACCCTGGAGCGGCACGGATCCTCGCATATCTCTAGTCTCCCGCCCCATCTGCGCGCGTTGGACTTGCAGGGTTTCGGCACAGATCGTTCAAACATTCTGCAGGCGCTAAGCCAACGAAGCACGCTGGAGTTAACCTCGAACGTTTTTTTGTTTTCGAGGCCTGGGCGCACAACCTACTATCTCGGGCCCTGCATAGCTGATGATCCGACAGATGCGAGGAAAATCATCAGCAGCGTGCTAAATGCTTCTGCTGCTTCTTCGCATAGCAGCTGGTCATGGGATTTGCTGCCCGCGAACAAGCAGGCAGTCGCGCTCGCTTCAGAATTGGGCTTCACAAGACAGCGGTGCTTGACACGTATGGTGCGGGGAAAGCCGCTACGTGGACACGATGAGATGATCTTCGCAATCGCAGGATTCGAGCTCGGATAATGATCAGCATCAGGACAGTGACGGAATTAGAAGAGCGCCTGTCGCGTCCAAAAGCCGCGGATGCCGCCGCTATGGCAGAGCTCGATGGTGATCTGCTGATCCTGGGAGCGGGCGGCAAGATGGGTCCGAGCTTAGCGGCCCTGGCCCGCAGAGCTGCGGACCAAGCCGGGATTAAGAAACGGATCATCGTGGTCTCTCGTTTTTCTGAGGACAATCTCCGTGACCAATTTTCGTCTCAGAATATCGAGACCATCGCCTGCGATCTGCTCGATCCGGGAACACTGGCCAAACTTCCCGATATTAAGAATGTCATTTTCATGGCAGCTCGCAAGTTCGGAACCACTGGTTCGGCCCATCTGACTTGGGCGACGAACACGTATCTGCCAGGTCTGGTTGCAGAGCGTTATCGTGATTCCCGCATTGTCACGTTTTCTACTGGAAATGTTTATCCGCTTCAGTCGGTTCGGCAAGGCGGTGCGGTGGAATCGACTGCAGTTGAACCGCAGGGCGAGTATGCGCAATCAGCACTAGGGCGCGAGCGTATGTTCGAATACGGTTCTTATCGTTGGGGCACACCGGTCGCAATATTGCGCCTGAATTATGCGGTCGAACTTCGTTACGGAGTGCTGGCTGACATCGGCAAGGCGGTGTTCGAGCGGCGGCCGATCGATCTGCGGATGGGATTTGTAAACGTGATCTGGCAGGGAGATTCTAACTCTGCCTGCCTGCAGGCGTTTGCGCACTGTCAGTCGCCGCCGCTGATTTTGAATGTGACTGGCCCCGAAACCCTCTCGGTGCGCGACATTGCTGAGGAGTTCGGAAAACACTTCAGCATCGAGCCAATTTTCGAGTTCGAAGAGAGCCCAACAGCTCTTTTGAGCAATGCAGCCAAGTCCCATGCCCTTTTTGGATGTCCAGAGGTAAAACCTTCGCAGGTGGTGAAATGGATTGCGGATTGGATACGCAGCGACGGCGCCATGCTGGATAAGCCGACTCATTTCGCTAAGCGGGACGGAAACTTCTGATGAACTTGCGGCAAAAATTGCTCTCCGGCTTGGTCATTCCTGCTCACCCGCTGGCCTTGACGGCCGAGCGCAAGCTTGATGAACGGCGCCAGCGCGCTCTTACCCGCTATTACATGTCGGCAGGCGCAGGAGGGATGGCGGTCGGGGTTCACACTACTCAGTTCGCTATTCGCGATCCGAAGTTTGCATTATTCCAACCAGTCCTGGAACTGGCCATGGAGGAAATACGCGGTAGCGAGATCGTGAAGATCGCAGGCGTGTGCGGAAAGCAATCACAGGCACAAGGAGAGGCGGAGCTTGCTGCTGGCTTGGGTTACGACGCCGCGCTTCTAAGTTTGGCCGACTTGCGTGATCAGCCAATTCCCACACTGCTCGATCATGCGCGCTCAATTGCTTCGACCATTCCCATCATCGGGTTTTATCTGCAGACAAGTATTGGCGGATGCCTGCTGCCCTATGAGTTCTGGCGCGAGATGGCGGAAATTGAGAATCTCGTCGCAATAAAGATTGCCCCGTTCAACCGTTACCAAACTCTAGAGGTGATACGAGCGGTAGCGGATTCAGGTCGAGGGCAAGAGGTCGCTCTTTATACCGGAAATGACGATCACATCCTGCTCGACTTGCTTTCAGAGTTCGACTTCGGCGGCGAGCGCATTCGATTTGCCGGCGGCCTGCTTGGCCAATGGGCAGTCTGGACCAAGGCAGCGGTCTGTCACCTTGAGCGGGTCAAGCGTCATTCGAACGGCGACCTCGCGGAATTAATTAAGTTAGCGCAACAGTTGACCGATGCCAACGCAGCGCTTTTTGATCCCGCCCACGATTTTCGCGGTTGTATTCCCGGCATTCACGAAATCCTGCGGCGCCAGGGATTGCTGGAAGGCCGGTGGTGCCTGGATCCACAGGAACACCTTTCCCCTGGCCAAAGCGAAGAAATCGATCGGGTTTGCCGGTTATATCCGCACTTAACAGATGATGCGTTCGTACAGGAGCATTTGGATGAATGGCTTTCTTAAGTTAGTGGGTGTTGTGTTGGCGTGCTCAGGGTTAGCTTTTCCTGCTGATGCGCTCATCAAGAGCACGTGGTCCAAAAAAGACGCCGCTCTCGATACCAATGCAGCCTCCCAATTCTGGCGCGGGGCGCAGCCGGTGTACATGGAAAGCGATTTTCATGGCAAGGCTGTTCCCAGGTATCGCACGGAAGTACGTACCCGCTGGACCAGCAAGAATCTGTATTTCTTGTTTGTGTGCCCGTACGAGGAGCTCTCTTTGAAGCCGGATCCAAATACGGAGAAGGAAACCAACCAGCTCTGGAATTGGGACGTGGCTGAAGTATTCATTGGATCGGACTTTGCCGACATCAAGCGTTACAAAGAGTTCGAAGTTTCGCCGCGAGGTGAATGGATTGATCTCGACGTGGATCTTCACAAGCCACACCACGAAGAGGGTTGGGTGTGGAACTCGGGATTCGAAGTTTCGGCACGTATCGATCAGGCGGCGCACGTCTGGTACGGCGCGATGCGAATCCCATATTCCGCGATTGATACGCGGCCCCCAACTCCAGGCAATCGTCTGCGCGTAAACCTGTTTCGAAGTCAGGGACCGGAGTCGCACCGGCAAGAGATTACCTGGCGGGCGCCGATGAGCAATACGTTCCACGTCCCTGAGCGCTTCGGCCTGCTCAAACTGGTGAAGAAAAGCGAGCCATGACAGGCTCGCGACGGAAATTATCGAAAGTTGTTGACGTCTCGAGGGGACGCCATCTCGTCTGTCTTTTTTGCGCGGTCCCAAGCGCTGGGAACGCAAAAGGTCAACCCCAACTGCTGCTCTGCAGCATTCTGAAGGAGACATATGAGACACACCCTGAACCTCTGGTTTGCCCTCACGCTTGCTACTTTATTTTTGTTTTCTGAGGCCGCATTTTCTCAAGCTGGAACGTGTAGTGGGATGACGGTAGGGCAGCTCACCAGCCTTAACGGTTTTGTGCCATTTCAGTCCACCAGTTTGTGGAACACTGACATCTCCACCGCACCCGTCGATCCAAATTCGGCGAACTACATAAACTTCATTGGGCCAACCGTGACCCTCCATCCAGATTTCGGTGCAGGTACATTTCACAATCAGACACTCGGCATCCCCTATCAAGTTGTAGCTGGAACTCAAGCCAAGGTGCCGGTCACGCTTGGAGCTTTCTTCGATGAAAGTGATCCCGGGCCGGAACCAATTCCTTCGAACGCGCTCATCGAGGGCTTTCCCAAGCCGGGCAATGGCGACCGCCATGTGCTGGTGCTGGAAAAAGATGGCTGCTGGTTATACGAGCTGTACAATGCTGCGCTCACAAAAGGAAAGTGGAGCGCCGATGCAACCGCCATCTGGGACATGACCATTAATGAGCAGCGACCGTATACCTGGACTTCGGCAGATGCGGCCGGACTTCCTGTGTTTGTTGGTCTGGCACGTTTCGACGAAGTTGCCGCGGGAGCAATCAATCACGCTCTACGTTTTACGGTTCCAACGTCGCAAAAGGCATTCGTCCTTCCTGCCACGCATTGGGCCTCAACCACCACTGATCCGAATGCTCCGCCTATGGGGCTTCGACTCCGTCTAAAGGCGAGCTTCGACATCTCCGGTTTTCCCGCAGATGATCAGGTACTTCTGACTGCCATGAAGAAATATGGATTAATTCTCGCCGACAATGGCAGCGCGATTTTCATCAGCGGAGCACCGGATAATCGCTGGAACAATACCAATCTCAATTTGCTTAAACAAATTACCGCTTCCAATTTTGAAGTAGTTCAAACCGGCACGATTTTTACGCCTGCTAATGTCCCCACGGGCGCGAACCCGACCATCAGCAGCTTCACCGGGAATCCAACCAGTGTTTCGGCCGGTCAGCCGGTGACATTGAGTTGGAGTGTGAGCAACAGCGAGTACAACATCATTGATCCGCAGGCCGGCCCGGTACGCGGCACCAGCATTGTGGTTAATCCATCAGCCACGACCACGTACACTCTTTATTCAACCAATCAATTCGGACGAACCACTGCTACGGTAACCGTCACCGTGCAATAACATGTTCCCACAAGTGCAAGTCTGGTTGAACGTTGAAGGCACGAACGGCGGCAGGAGGGCAATTACCGGCTCCTGCCGCATTTTCCTTCTCATAGAAAGCGGGTCCATGTTTTTGTTAAAGTCTTTGGAAATGATTTTCGCGCGGCCGAAGCGTTACCGGAACAGCGCAGTTGTCGCACTCATCGGGTTGTTCGCTCCCGTCCTGTCCGCAGGCGCCGGCGAGCCGCCGCCCGCTGATGCATTCCAGGTATTACCTCCGCCATCGGCCGAGGCACCGGTCATTACACCGTATCTGAAATACCAGACTGAGATGGCGTGGAAGCAAGACGATGTGCGTCGCCTGTCTTGGGAGGGAATCCGCAGCGAGCAGGATTTGTTGCGCATTCAAAAAGAGATCAGAGCCAATTTGCTCGCTATGCTGGGTGGCCTCCCCGCCCACAAAACGCCCTTGAACCCTCACATAACCGGCAAGATCCAAATGGACGGATTTCACATCGAGAAGCTGATTTTCGAGAGCCTGCCGGGAATTTATGTTTCCGCGCTGGTGTATTTGCCGGACGACGATAGTAAGAAACATCCCGGAATTTTGGTTCCTGCGGGACATTCTTCGAACGGGAAGGCGTATTATCAGGCGCTCTGCCAGCGATTGGTGCAGCACGGCTATGTGGTCATCAGTTGGGACCCGATCGGCCAGGGAGAGCGCAGCCAATTCTGGGACGCTAAGAAGAGCAAGAGCCGCTACAACCTTATTTGCGCCGAGCATGCGGTTCTGGGAAATCTGGCATATCTCGCCGGCACTAATCTGGCGCGCTGGGAAATTTGGGACGGAATCCGTTCGCTGGATTATTTACTGACCCGCCCTGAAGTTGATCCGGAGCGCATCAACATCACCGGCACCAGCGGCGGCGGATTTCAGGCGGCGCACATCGCCGCACTTGATCCTCGTATTAAGGTTGCAGCTCCATCCTGCTATATCACTGCGCTTCCCATGAGAATCTACAACCGGATATTCAAGGACCCTGACAGCGATCCAGAGCAGGACCTTTACGGAATGATTTCGAATGGCGTGGACAACCCCGGGTTGTTGCTGCTGATGTATCCGCGGCCGGTGTTCGTGGCGGCAGCGGTGCTTGATTTTTTCCCAATAGAGGGGACGCATAAAACTGTGCGCGAGGTTTCCGCTATCTACAACAGGTTCGGCCATTCGGACCGCATTTCCACGCGCGAGGGATACCACGCCCACGAGTACTCAGCCGAGAACCAGGAGGCAGCGATTGCATTTCTGGACCATTTCAATGGGCTGCATGGAGGAAAAGTTCTGCCTCCGGTCAAAGAACTGGATGAGAAGACGTTGCAATGCACTCGTACGGGACAGGTGATGCTGGATTACGAGAATGCACGTTCGTTGATGGATGTAATCCGCGACTACTACGTCGAACATCGAAGCCAGCGTTCGGCTACGCTGAAGCAACTTTATTATGCGGGCAGCTACCCCGGGATCAAGTCGTGGAGCGTAGCGCAATACGACGGCGCTATTCCGGTTCGCCGCGAGATTCGGTGGGAGGCCAGGGGCAGTTCGCACGCGGGCGACGTAATTATCGATCGATACCTGCTCCATCACAGCCGTTATCTGGAGATGCCGCTCTTGTATATCCATAAGGCAGGAAAGGAGCGCCGTCCTTTGTTGATGTGGTTGGGGGAAAACGGCAAAGCCACCGCACAGGATTGGCCGAATGTGGTGAAGTATCTCGATGCCGGGTACGACATTGTTTCGATCGATCCGCGTGGCTTAGGAGAAACGCGGATGCCATATAAAGCGTCATCTCCTGACGATCCTGCACTGGCGCAGTTGGACTTCAATCACGCATACATCAGCCCGCTCTCTGGGGTTCTGGCCGATTACGTCTACAACTCGCTTCTTACTGGTCGGCCATATTTTTTGCAAATGATCGAAGACGTCGAGATCGCATCTCGTTTCGCTCGCGAAGAGATCAAGCCGAATGCCGAGTTAAAAATTACCGCCATGGGCGAGGCCTATACGCTGGCCAGCGCAGTCTCAGAAACACTTCCTAATGTCCAGCTTCTGTCGCAGCCTGATGCTCGGATTGAGAAGTGGTCTGATCTGGTTAACCAAGAACGTGAGTTGTGGCCAATTCAATATCTGTTGCCCGACGGGGCCTACGTGCACTGAACTTCGGAGGGGCTATCAAGGCGACTGTCCCTGTCAAGCGCCAAACATCTTTCTGGGGCTCACTCGCCTCCAGAATTCGAACCTCACAGCGATCTGTCCGTTGCGCGGGTGGTTCGCCTGGCCGTTGACTCTGCCGAAATTGCTATCTCCCAAAAGCGAATCGGGGGTCCGGAAGCGAGTGTAGTTCGCGAGGTTTATTTTGCGATGAGCAGCGACAACAGGGCCGATCACTTTCTCTCCTGGGCTGGAACAAGTTTCTTTGATCGCGGTCAGGGGCCACGCGGGACGTTAATCCCATCGCAGCTATGGCCGCGGCGCGTCTCTAAGCGAAGGGGAGATGTCGTAGGCTTTTTCCAATTCCGCTCTCGAATCGGTTTCATTGCCCTGCTGATGCAGAGCTAACGCCAGGTTATAGTGTGCCTCGGCATAGCTGGGCTTCAGACGCAAAGCATTGGCAAATTCTTTTTGTGCGCCACGCGGATTGCCCGCCTGCAGCAGCACTAATCCAAGATTGTTGTGCGCCTCCGCAAAGTTCGGATCGCGCCTCACCAGCTCGCGGAAAACATTGGCCGCTCCCGCCGTGTCATTCTTTTGGCTCAGCGCCAAACCTAGTTGCACGCGCGCATCCGTGTACTCAGGATCAACGCCAACTGCGTCCTTCAGTTCGCCGATCGCCTCTTCCAGGTTGCCCAATTGTGCAAGCGCCAACCCCAGATTGTAATGCGCTTCGGCGAGGTCGGGGTCGCACATGACCCCTTGCCGGAATTCCTCAAGCGCCCTAGTGCGATCGTTCTGCCTCCAGTACAACAGCCCCAGGCTCGAGTGCGCCCGCGCATAATCCGGCTTCAGTTCCAGCGCTTTTTGATACGCTGCGAGCGCCTGCCCGGAATCGCCCTTACGCTCGAAAATAATGCCCGAGTAGTAGTAGCCGGTCGGAAGCTCAGGCCCCATCTCAATCGCCTTCTGAAAGAACCCGAGCGCGTCATCCAGCTTCTGGTCCTTCAATGCAGACACGCCCTGCACGGTGAGCATTTTGGCTTGCGCCAACCTCGTCCGGAATTCTCGCAATGCGCCAATCTCTTTTAGTTCCTTTTCCCCGGCTTCCCTGTTCCCCTGAGTGCGCAATGCCAGTCCCAGGTTGTAATGCGCTTCTTCGAAATCCGGCTTCAACTCGACGGCCCGCTGGAACGCCGCGACTGCGCCATCGATGTCGCCGCTGGATTTGAGTTCCTTGCCCAGGTTTAATTGCGTGCCGGGATCGCGGGGGTCGGCGGCAACTGCTTTGCGGAACTGAGCGAGCGCGCCCGCGTGGTCACCCTGGCGTCGCAATGTGACGCCAAGCAGGATGTATGCGTTGGTAAGCCGCGGATCCAACTGGAGAGCTTTTCGAAAATCAGCGGCAGCGGCGGAGAGATTGCCAAGCTGTCCTTCTGTTACCCCTAAGTCGGAATAGAGTTCGGCCGATGGCTTTGGCGCCAGGGCTCGCTTCAACTCTGTCTTTGCAGAGGCAGTATCGTTCTGTTCCAAATAGACCCGTGCCAGCAGCCGGCGCGCTGCAACATTCGTAGGTTGGAGCGTTACGGCGGCACGTAATTCCTTAGCCGCCGCTGCGAGGTCATGCAGATCGTGCCAGCTCGCGCCCAATCCATAATGCGCATCTGCCCATTTCGGCTTCAGTCGCAACGCCGCTTGGAACTCCGCACCCGCTTCCCTTGTCTCGCCTTTGTATTTGAGCGCGAGAGCCAGATTGTAGTGGGTGAGGGAGTCGTTGGGTTCAAGCTCGAGCGCTTTTCGGTAGTCCGCGATCGCCCGGTCCCAGGACTTTTGCCGCTCGAATTCGGTGGCTTCCTTGCTGTAACTCGCGGCCGTCTGGGCGAAGCCGGGCACTGCAATCAGAGATAGCAAAAGAAGAATCGCGGCCATGGACACAGCGTAGCACGGATGTAAGACACCCCGAACGAGTCGAACAAAGGAGTGTGAGAGAGGGCGGGCGAGGCTGCCTTCGCCCGCCTATAAAGTCACCAGCTGAACCTGAAACTGAGCTGCCCGATGCGCGGGTCACGCGCGCTGGTGACAACTGCAAAGTTGCCATCGATATCCCCACTCGGGTTTAGGAATTGAGCGTGATTGAAGATGTTGAAGAACTCACCACGCAGCTCGATAGCTTTCGCCTCCGTGATTGGAATTCTCTTTGTCACGCCAATGTCGAAGTTGTTGATGCCGGGGCCGTGGAAGAATCTCCGGTTGGCCGTCCCGAAGGTTCCTAGCGTGGTGTTATGAGCGAATGCTTGCGGCAGGAAATAGCATCCGGTTCCCGAGCCTGGGATCGTTGGGTCAAATGTTGGACAATTCTGATTCACTTTGCGGGGATTTACGATCACCACCGGGCCAACAAGATCTGGCATGTCCGTGGAAGAACTTCCTGCCAGAGAGATGTCTTCACCGCTCTGCTGCAACTGGATGGGGAAACCTGTGGAGAAATGGGTTATACCCTGTAGCTGCCAGCCTTGAGTCAGCCGCTTAGGTCCTCCACGGAAGGCTCTATCGAACGGTATCTCCCAGATGTAGCTGGCGACGAAATTATGGTGAACGTCAGTATCCGACAACCCGCGGCTCAACCTGGGGTTCTGGAAATTGACCAGGTCGTTGAACGCGGACGAATTGTCTATAGCTTTAGCAAGTGTGTAAGACGCTAATAGTGTTAAATCCCCAGCTTTGCGTTCGATGGTGACTTGGCCGGAGTGGTAGCTCGAGTTTGCTGCCAAGTGGGTAAGGGTATTGGCGTTACCAAAACACAACCCTTGGGACTCGAGACAGAAATTGTTCTTAAGAAGAAAATTTCGCGTGCCATAAACGCAGTTGTTCGGCGTGCCGTCGGCGCATGGCACCCCCAAGGCCGCGCCTAAAGGAAGGGTGTAGGTGTCTTGTTCGCCTTGGGGACCGCAACCCGCAGTTCCCGCTGTCGAGTCGAATGCTCCCAGTGCGTTCAGTTGCATACAAAGAGCGGCGTTACCCGGATTGACATCCTCTTGCTCAATGAGCCGGTGGCCCTCCGTCCCGACGTACGCCAGCGTGAGCACAGTTGACTTGCTCAGCTCCCGTTGGATGGAGAAATTGAAGTGCTCAGCGTAGGGCAGCCGGTTGTGAATGTCATATCCCGGGAAAAAGGACATCGGCTCGTATACAGCGAAGGACAAATCTTTGTTCGCGGGACTGCCGGGGGTCGGCAACGTGAATGGAAAACGCTTCTGTTGGGGACTGCCGTCGAGGCGATTGCGGAAGGGCTCGGAAAATTCGACAGGAGTTGGGCTCGTCCAGAAGAGACCAAACGGAGCATCGGCTACTTCGAAGAACAGGTTTAGATCCTCTACGGACGTGTAGTAGAGACCAAAGGCTGCACGAATGCTGGTTTTGCCGGGCCCGCCAAAGATTTTGTGCAGGACTCCGTCATTGAAGTCAGGCGAATAGGCAATGCCGATGCGAGGCCCGAAGTTGTTGTATCGCGTTGGCGCAAGGGTCTTGGGAATGCCCGGGTCGCCGGGATATACGAGCCCCGGGGGAGAATGCGGAAAAACTGTTGACTGCTCTCCCTTGACCCAAGTCTGAATTTTGCCCTGAGTGTCATACCACGGCGTGTCGACTTCCCAGCGCAGGCCAAGGTTCAAAGTCAGATTGGGCTTTGCTTTCCAGGAGTCTTGTACAAAAGCGGCACCGTAGCGCGTGCGGGAGTCCAGTAACTGCAACGCCGCCTGAGTATAGCCACTGTTGCCCGCCGGAGCACCCAAGAGGTAATCGGCGAAATCCTGGCCTGGTGTACTGCCATCGCCAGTCACCGTGCCATCGAAAACGAAAGCCCCATTAACGTCCGCCAGATTGCGTTCGTTCACTTGCAGATAGCGGAATTCCCCTCCGAACTTGAGAGTATGGTTCTTGAAGACTTTCGAAAAAGTGTCAGACACCATATACGTGTTATTGGGTTGGAATGTGATCAAATCAGATGGGCCGATACTATAGCCGTTAAAAAACAGGCGCGGCATAAATTGTTTGGTCCCAGGCAGGCCATCGGTAATAATCCCCAGACCTTGGCTGTTATCAAAACCCAGCGATGCAAGCGTCGCGAAGCCACCGCTTGGGTTGTCCTTGTGGGTGGAAGTGCGGAAGAAGGTCGCCCGCGCCTCATTCACAGCGGTAGGCCCGAAGGTCTTGGTATTGCTCATCACAAATTCTTGCGCGCGGGTCGGCGAAACTGTGGGAAACCCCGGAGCGCTGGAAACACCAAGAGCGCTTTGGACAGTGGAATCATCGAAGTGGTAGTAAAACGACCAGTCGCCGGTTTTCTGGTTATTAAAATCAACTCGCTCACCGATTTTGTCATCGCGGACCCTATTTCTCCCGCTATTGTCCTCATAGTTGAATGACTGGTTCGTAGTGTTTGGGGCGGGAATGGAAGAAAGTGTTCCGATCGCTGCGGGTGACCATGCCGCCATTGGGATTACTCCGCCCGGGAACACGCAAACGCCGTTCTGCGCATCGGTCAGCGTATTGCAATTCGCGGCCCAATATGGCTCGCCAGAAGTCACTGTGTAGCCCAATCGTTGTGAAAGCTCTGTCGGCCAACCGCAGGCCGGACAGGTACCACCGGCGATGCCATCAACTGAATTGGTCAGAAGTCCAGGGCCAAAAATTCCCTGGCGTTGGGCATCTGTTGGCAAGAACAAGCCGCCAGTCTCAGCGCCCTGCACTTGCCTTGTGCCCTGATAGTCGGTAAACCAAAATACTTTATTTTTCCAGAATGGCCCACCGATGGCATAGCCGAACTGATTACGCCGCAGTTCGGTTTTTTGGGGTATGAAGAAGTTCGCAGCGTCCAGCTTGTCGTTGCGAACAAATTCGAATACGTCGCCATGAAAGCCATTCGTGCCCGATTTGGTGATCGCATTCATCACCGCGCCGCTGAATTTTCCATATTCAGCGTCGAAGCTGTTGGTGATCAATCGAAATTCCTCGACAGAATCAAGATTAGGAACCAAGCCTGCGCCAAGGTTGCGGCCTTCGCTGACGTCGCCACCATTTACGAGAAACGCGTTTGCCGTTTCACGCTGGCCATTGACAGAAACATTGCCGGGATTGCCAATGTAACCCGAAACTGGCCTGTCGCTCTGAGTACTCCCCAAAAGCGTCCCCGCCGTATCGGGCGCAACCCCCGCCTGCAAGCTCAATAGATCGAGGTAACTGCGGCCGTTCAGCGGCAGAGCGAGCATTTGCTTCGAGGTGACCACTCCTCCCAGCTGCGTGTTCTCGGTCTCTACGTGCACGGCGCTTGCCGAAACGTCGACGTGTTCCGATATGGTCCCGACTTGCAGGGTAATGTCAATGCGAAGCTCGTCGTTCACCTGCACCGTGATATCCGTTGCGTTGTAGAGCTGGAAGCCGCTCGCGCTCGCGCTGATCTTGTAGATCCCGACCGGCAATGCGAGGAAGTGGTAGGAGCCGTCGCTGCCTGTGGTGGTCTCGTGGCTGAAGTTGGTCTTAATGTTTGTGACTTGAACCTTGGCGCCCGTGACCACTGCCTGGCCACGATCTCGCACCACGCCGTTAATTGATCCGGTCACGTCGGCCCAAGCTGCACTGAAGCCGAATACCAGGAATAGTGAAACGATTAAATACAGGGATGCAGACCACCGCTTGTTGGCTTTCATAGGAGTCACTCCCCAGGATTGTGTTGCATACAATGCCATAGTCCCACGCGAGTAATCAAGCTGAAATCCGCTCAACATAAATCAATCTTTACGGCTCCCACCAGAACACCGCGCCTTTTTCGATCGGCGGCAAACTGAACGTGACTTCGCCATGGCCAACGACTCCGTCGACCGGCGACACCTGCCCGAGAAACCCAAGAAAGAATCCATGCCCTTTGTTGGATCCTTCAAGCCGAACCTGTACTGCGCTTTGAGGCGTCTGCACCGGGTTTTCTCCTCCGCGCAATCCCGTAAAATTGGCGAAGTACACGTGCGGTTTGCCGTCCACATTCGCGATCGATGTCGCAATCGTTGGCGACGCGAGCACGTGGATTTTTTGTGCGGGCTTCAGTGCCTCGAGGAACTGGAACTGTTCCTCTGAGTCCGTATTCACCGAGGAAAGATTTCCTGATAATGAGTAGAAATATTCCGCCCCCGGACACTTGCTAAAACGGCTCACGTTCTGCGCCTTTCCCACTTGGGTCGCATCTTCCCCTGTAATTACGAGAGTTCTGCCACTGTCTGCATACTTTTTCAACGAGGCTTTCTCGTCATCGCTGAGGATCCGGACAGTTGGAAGCACCAACGTCGTGCCTCCGAACTCCGCCAGCGTGCGCGGAGTTACAACCTGAAACTCGAAATGCTTTTGCATCAGCAAGATCAGAATCCCGCGATATGACGCAATGAACTCGTCGGCATAGTAGTCTCGCGTTTTCGGAGAGAAATAAACGCCAATGGGCGCGATGGGAACGCGCGGATCATAAAACGTGTTTTCATGAGCTTTGATCCAGGCAAATATTTCTTTTCGAGTGGGATAGTCGTTCGAACCGGCCATGGAGTGTCCGGGCGCGTCCCAGAAATTTGCGCCCGCCATGACTTCTGACATGGCAAGATTCTTCATGGCCTCGCGGCGGTCAATGTTCTTCTGCCCATCCCATGAGTAGTTCAAAATCCACGTTGGTTTTCCTTGCGCGAACGCACGAAAGGAATGCATTCCAACCTGGTAACCGAACCAATCGAGCGGATTTCGCGAAGCCGCCATGTGATTGCCTTCACCGTATTCGTATTCATGGGCGACCACGTCCACCACTGGATAGAGGCTGTACACGTCGGCCCCGACGCGCACCGCCGCTTCTTCAATCCCGGGGTAGATTTCCGGGATGATCTTGATTTCCGGATTCACTGATTTCGCATTGCGTGCGATTTCCTGCATGAAATCGGTGAATGTCTGAATTCGAAAATCAACCCACTTGCGAAAATTCGGATCAGCTGAAATCTCCGATCTTCAGATCTTTCTTTGCGTTCAAGCCGGTTTGCTTGCGGAATGCCTCGACCGTGTAATCGTCAAAGCTGGCCCAGGTGTTTTCCCAACCCTCGAAGTGCGTCATCCAATACGGAATATCGACATAAATCCCATCAATTCCAGTGCCGGCAATCTGCCGCACCCGCTCCATATAGATCTTGCGCCACTCCGGAGCGTACGGGCTCACCCATACGTCCTCATCGCCCTTCTTGATCCAAAATGCAGTGCCGCCTCCGAAGATCGCCGGCTCTCCCGGTGATCTTGCGCTGCAGCCAATCGGGATGGTCCTTTGCCAGTGTGTGAGGTGTCTTGTCGCCATTGGCGGTGATGCATTCGGTTCCCGCGATATAAACGAACGCGTAGTTTCCCGCGGCGTGGGCTTTCTCCGCCACCGCTTGAATCGCTTGCAATTTTGCGGTTCGGGATCAAGAAAGCTTTCATATCGGCCCTCGATGTCGTTGTCCACTTCAATACCGAAAACGCCGTCGCGCTGGGCGTTTTCAACAATCTGGTCGGCATTGTCGTCACTCAAGCCGTAAGCTCCGATGCGAACAAAATGCGTCCACGGGTCTTCGCCGGTTCCGGAAGCATTGTTGGGAATTAAGAAAAGCAGCACAAGCAGCAATGAGTAAACTGTGCGCACACCCGCAATGTTGCGGAGAGCGGCAATGTACTGCCGCCTCGAAGTGCCCAGTCGCGACAGGTTTCGTATCATTTCGTTCGCTAACTTTTAGTTTCGATAGCTTGTTTTGTCAAGCAATAAATGCAGGCGCATGGCCTGGAGCCAGGGGTTTGTCTGAATTTTGACTTATTTGACCGGATCTCGATATCCCAATCCGCGAGCAAGATGGTGTGTTCACTGGCTTGACTGTTTTCTGACGGCAATTAGCGACACTTGCTCCAGTCCGGGGTAGTGATCGTCTTTATCTGGTTTGCGTTCGGTGGGTGCAACTTGCTGAATAATTGTTTCTGCCGGCGGTACGTCCCCGAAATACTGGCCATAAACCTCGTCAAATGCCTGTTGATCCGACAAATCATCCAAGATAAACGTTGCGTCGCCACCACTTCGCCGAAATTCATTTCCGCCTCTTCAAGATTGTCGAGGAGATTCCGCATAGTCTGCCGAAGTTGATGTGGCGTCGTCGTCGCGTAAACGCCGCCGTGAGGCCCCGGAATAAAGCCATCTTTGGCCGAACAATACAGAGTATCTCCCGCAAAAACACAGGGACTGGCGGTGGGACTGGGAGGCATATTTTTCGGGCGCACTGCTCGGCGCTGCTGTGAGATCACGAACGGCTACGCCCGTGTACTCGATGTGCGCTCCCCCAGGCAAACTGGATACCTCTATCGTGGCCCGCGCTGGAGTATTGCCGAACTCAAAGCGCCGGGCGTAGCGTTGATTCATCACCCGGTTCGGGATGTCTGCAGTCAAGTAGGGGTTGACGAAAACCATATTGGCGAGTTCGAGGCCGCTTGCCTTTAAAACAGCTTCCATGCCGTCTAGAGCCAAATCAACCTGCTTTGCAGGATCGTCGGGAACCTTGCCGGTCACGGGATCGCTACCGGTCATGCTCGGATACGAAAAGCCGGTCGTGAGTGAGGACGCCGGGTGAAGCCGCATCTACTGCCTTGTAGTTTGGCGGACAGATGGCGCGCCGGCCGGCCAAATTGCGCACTGCGACGGCACTGATCTCAATAGGCGACGCGGGAACGCCAGCGACGCCCAGCACCGCGCGAGCCGGCGGAGTCTTTGCGAAATACTCGCCGAAGACATTGATTCATTTCGGCGTACTTGCTCATGTCCTCGAGATAAACCTGGGTGTAGACGACGTTGTTGCATGGTCAAACCCGCAGCCTCGACGATTGCCTTAACGTTATTGAGCGCCTGGTGGGCCTGTTCGCCAAAAGTCGCCGGCAAACTGCCATCAGGGCGACGAGGTCCTTGACCAGAGATGTAAACGTAGTCTCCCGCATTCACGGCGGCGGAGGAGAAACGACGATTCTGCGAAGAAGTCTGCGGGGGAACGACGGGGCGGATCGGCTCTTGCGCAATGAGCGTCGAGGACAAGCAGCCAAACAATGCAATCAACGAGCGCATTTGAAAATGGCGGGTTCTCAAACCAACAGGCTCCTTCCTGCCTACGCTGCGGACTTCTTCTTTTGAGCAGCGCGCAAAATGGCGCGCAATCTTTGCCCGACAATGATTTCCTCTCCCGGTTTGATGGTCATCGAAATCAATTCGATGTGGTCGGGAGCCTTTCGTTCTTTGCGAGTCGGATTTGGATTGCCCTCGCGCACGGCCGTGACCAGACTTGGATTGTCCAGCCCGAGCACTTCGATGACCGGATCGCCCGAGCGCAATTCCCTGAACGCAATCGGAAAGATGTAATCCCCATGCCTGCTGGTCCCAGGAAACTTTCAGTGTTGGATAGCGGTTCCCATCCTCGGGAATGTACGTATCGGTCTTTACGCCGGGCACCGTCTCAACCAATTTGCGAATGCGGTCGATGCGGCCGTTCCATTCGTCGTAGAGCTTCTTGGGATCCAGTTTCAGCCAGACCTCAAGCGCAGTCAGGCAGCCGATGATTTCTTCCTTGCCCACTTTCATCGGTCGGCACATCGCGCCCTCTCGTGGCGCACTATTCAAGAGCGCTGATTCAATCAGGTCTTTTCGCCCGAGCAGCAAGCCGCTGCACTGAGGACCGCTGAGTCCCTTCCCACCCGAGAAGCAGTAAAGGTCAATCCCCATCTTGGCGTAAAGTTTTGCGTTATCGGCAGGTGGTATGCCCGCGGCGTCATCCAGCAACATGGGGACCTTGTGGTCTTTTGCCACCGCCCACTCTTTTCCTAATTTTTCACCCAGGTCGGTGGTATAGATCATCGCGGTGTTTTCGTTGATCGCGTTCGCGAGCTCTTCCGCTGAATAGACAAGAACAAGTTTTGCCCCGGTCAGCCGGATGGCGCTGTCGAAAGCGCTGCGGCCTCCCACCATGACTACTTCGTGTTTCAGACCGGTTGTGTCGGGAAGTTGCCAAATGTGTTTGTCATCACTGCCGGCCATGCACGCGGCAGTGGCGGCGGACATGGCCCCGGCTGCGCCTGAAGTGACAATTCCAGATTCTGCCCCGGTTAACTCCGACAAGCGCCGGCCTACTGCCCGCTGCAGATCGAGCATGTTAACGAAATGCCCGGCCGCTTCCATCTGTGCTTGGCGAACTTCCGGAAATTCGAGCGATCCACTCAGATAAGTCCAGGTACCACGGCAATTGATGACGGTTTTCACCCCGAGGCGGCTGTATACATTCCGGCGGGGATCTTTGCCGACCGCGGTGGCGGCCTGCGCATACAAGTCGCGGGCTGCAATCTGGCTCAACAACGGAGCAGCCGCCACCAGTTTCATGAATGATCGCCGGCTGGGATTCCCTATATGCATCACAAAACCTCCTCAGTAGCCTGTCTCAAATGAACGCATACAAACCTCGAACAATTTTTTCGTGCCCGCGAACGGCGGAGGCGGTTGCACTCCTAATCTTCATCCTTAGGCAGCGGGATTCGTGATCGCACCGCCAGAATGTGGGCCTTTGGCTCCCGGTTTGTTCTGGTTGTAGAAGCCCACGGTGCTGTTCGGCCGGAAGTAATATGCGTCTCCCGCTTTGGCGGGATGGCGGCCCTCGACGCCGTCCTTCCGCTCCCGCGACCATTTCACCTTGTCCGTCGAGGACAAGATAAATTTCTTCCGCAACTTCATGATGGTGCGGAAAATTCGTACCTCCCGGCGCGAAATCCATCCAGAACAGAGCTGATCACCACATACGCCTGGTCGATGGCATCCCGCGTTCCGGTACGCGGCCCCACCAGGAGCTTGTACAGAACCGATGTGGGATGACCCTCGACAGTTTCTTCCTTCATGTCATCCATGTTGACGATCTTAGGTTCAGGCGGAGCGCAGATTGCGATTGAAGGCGGGATTTTGAATCCCATCACTAAGACTCGCAAAGATTGCTGTGAAGCGTTCTCAATTGAATGCTTCACACCTGGCGCAAGGTAAGTGAAGTCGTTTGCGCGCATCGCATAAGTCTGGTCGCCGTAGTGCAGCACGGCTTTGCCGCCGAGAATGAAATAAATCTCTTCCTGATGATCGTAGAGGACCGCCTGGCATTTTCCCTGCGCGTCGAGCGTAACTTCCCCGAAACGCGCGACACTGCGCATAATTCGATTCTCCGTGTCGGCCTCACCGAAAATTGGTTTGTAGTGGCAAGTCGCAGACGTGAAATCAACGCGGGCCTCGCCCACCTGCGGGACATAGCGACGCAACCACGTAGGATCAACCTGCCGGTCCTGAGCGGCCAGCTCAGATGCAAGCACGAGTAGCAGCAGCAAGAGCCTCAAACTTGTTCCCGCAGATGCACGGTCGAACTTCGTGCTCATTTGGCGAATCTGGTATACACACAGAATGTGCTTGACGCAAATCGAAATGTTTCGTTTTATTGTGTTTTATTTCGTACTGGAGAGTTCTGAACTCGTGTTACCGATTCGCCAAAGGCTTTCCGAGACCGTCACTTAGACGATCTCAAATCTGTGCACGCTATCGGAATGCGACTTCTGCCATTCGCCTTTTTCTTCGCTCACTCGGCATCGATTGACGTCCTCCGCCCAGGCGCAGCCTCAACCAAAATCTCAGGCGAACGGAGATTGCCGAGTCGAAGCCGTGGACTACAAAGGCTGGCACGCGCAGCAACTTTCCAATCGATGGGTGCAATTGATTATTGTGCCGCAGAATGGCGGGCGTCTAATGCAGGTGACCTTCGCCGGACATCCTTATTTGTTCGTCAATCCCAAGCTTGCAGGCCAGTACTTCCCGCCGACTAATGGCCACTGGTACAACTATGGCGGCGACAAACTCTGGCTTCTGCCTGAGGGAAACAATGACGAACAGCATTGGGTCGGCAACTCAGACGTGCTCGATGATGGGCCATTTTCCTTTCGAAAGATTTCGGAAGGAAAACGGTGCGAGATCGAACTGACGGGCACTCCCGATCCGCAGACTGGCATCCAGTTTTCACGCACGATTCGCCTCGACTCCGAATCTCCGCAGTATCCGCTTTCACGCCTCCATGAAGAATGTGTCCGGCCATACCGTGCAATGGTCGATGCAGTCGGTCTCGCAATACGATACATCCGATAGTTCCTCGGCTTCGCACTTTAACCACAATTTCTGGACCTTCACTCCGGCAAATCCTCTCAGCAGTTATCTCAATCGCTATCACGTTCGCTTTGGCCCGGCGCAGAATTCTGCGGTTTCGGTGAGGGACGATGGCATCTTTACGGTGCACTATGTACACATGGCGGCGGAGTTGTGGCTGGATTCGACTGACGGCTGGCTGGCAGTCGTTGATGGCATCAGTCGCTATGCCATGGTCGAACGTTTCGAGTACGAAGACAGCAAAGCCTATCCCGGCAAGGCTTCGGTCATCTTTTGGACGAACGGTCCTGAACAGAGACTGAACGAGGACGGAATACCTTTTCTGAGCGCAGATTCCGACTCGGGTCCTTACTATCTGGAAGCCGAGCTCAATAGCCCGATGTGCCGGTTGCGTCCGGGAGAGGCATGTAGCTTCGAGACGGAGTGGTTTCCCACGTGCGCCGGAAGCGAATTCCACGGTGTGACAGACGCCGGCATTGTCATACGCCCACTCCAAGGCATTCATTTAGAGAGCGGCAAGATTAGACTTTCGGGGTCCTTTGGAGTTTTCTTTGCTGGACGCTTGGTCGCGCATTTCTATGACGAACATGGCTCGAGCATCGGGACTTTGCCAGTTGCGGATGTGAATCCGGCCCAACCGGTGTCGCTAGAAGCGGAAGTCGTTCCTCCTGGAAAAGCGGCGCGAGTCTCCCTTCACCTGGAGGATGAAAATAGTGAAGACCGCGGTCCACTTCAGGAGGTACGCATCGCCGACGGGAGCAATGTCTTGAAATGAATTTAAGTCGCGCATGCGTTCTGTATTTGCTGGGTGTGGTCTGTGCGGGAATCCCGCTGACGGCGCAGCCGGGCCAACTTCCGCTAACTGCCGTTACCACGGTTGGAGCGGAAGACTTGCTGGCGCGGCCAGTCGGCGCGAACTGGACTTCCTACAACGGCGATTACACCGGGCGTCGCTACAGCGGATTGCGTGAGATCAATGCCGGGAACGTGGCGCAACTGCGCGCCGCGTGGGTTTTCCATCCTGGCAATTCTCAGAACCTCGAAGTCACCCCGGTCGTCTTTCACGGAATCATGTTCGTCACTTCAGCAAATGATGTATTCGCCCTGGACGCGCGAACCGGCCGCGCATTGTGGCATTACCGGCGTCCGATAAGCCCGGGATTGCTCGATGATGCGGCCGCGCACAAAAACCGCGGTGTTGCTGTTTGGCACGACTCGGTTTACGTGGAAACCGATGATGCTCACTTGCTCTGCCTGGACGCTCGCTCGGGCGGCTTGCGCTGGGACGTTGAATATGCCGATAAGGCCAAGCACTACGGCGCCACCAGCGCTCCGCTGGTAGTGAAGGACTCAGTCATCGTGGGTACTTCCGGTGGCGACTCCGGAGTTCGCGGATTTGTAGCCGCCTACGATGCGAAAACTGGAAAGCTGAAGTGGCGTTTCTGGACCATTCCCGCGCCGGGGGAGTTTGGCTCCTCGAGTTGGCCCGGCGATTCCTACCTTCATGGAGGTGGCACGACCTGGATGCCGGGCACCTATGATCCTGAACTCAATACTCTATATTGGACAACCAGCAATGCGGCGCCCGACTTTGTGGGAGACTCCCGCCCCGGCGACGATCTTTATACGGCTTGCGTGCTGGCTCTCGACCCTGATGTGGGCAAACTGAAATGGTACTTCCAGTTCACGCCCCACGATCTGTATGACTACGATGCGAATGAAACCCCGCTACTGGTGGACGTGGAGGAGGACGGCACGACGCAACGACTGCTGGTACAGGCCAACCGGAACGGCTTTTTCTACGTTCTCGACCGGACCAATGGAAAATTTTTGCGCGCGACTCCTTTCGTGGACAAACTAAATTGGGCTAAAGGCGTGGACGCATCCGGTCGCCCCATACTCTCGGGTCGAATTCCAAGCGCGGAGGGGACATATATCTGTCCTGGCATCGACGGCGCCACCAACTGGTTCTCGCCTTCTTACAACCCAGATACTGGGCTCTTCTATGTGATTGCGCTTGAGAGCTGCAATCAGTTTTTCGCAAGGCCCAGAGACTTTATCCGAGGCGAGACCTACTACAATACCGGCACTAAGCTCGCGCCCGATGAACACTCACAGAAAATTGTGTTGGCGCTTTCTGTGGCGGACGGAAAACCGGTTTGGCGATACCCTCAGGCGGGCGCGGGCGAATCCTGGGGTGGAACGCTGACCACCGCTGGTCGATTGGTGTTTTTTGGGGACGACGCAGACTCGCTGGAGGCAGTCGACGCGGCAACTGGGCGCGCTCTTTGGCATTTCAATACCGGCCAGAGATTTCGGGCTTCCCCGATGACCTACGCCGTCGATGGCGTCCAATTCGTGGCGGTCTCGGCAGAGAGCGACATTTTCAGCTTTGCACTTCCGCATTGACGCGACGCGCTTTTTTTACGTCGGCTACCGCCAATTGCGTGGCTTGTCAACAGGGACAGGTGTTATCTCCCATTGCCACGAAAAGATCATTTAATCGCAATTGCCCTTGCCGTGGCACTTTCGCCCAAGGTCATGGCAGTTGCCTGGTTCGGCAAGTTTGCCGTCGGGGCCAATGCAGGTTTGCGTGTGCGTGCACCAGAAGAGTCCATCGTTGCACGGCGGAACCGTCGGATCCGGCTCTGCATCAATGAACAGCCCTTTCCAGCGCAGTGAGGAACATAGATCAGGATGGCTCGTATCAAAGCGTTCGCGTTCGGGCTTGGCGATCATGCCGCACCTCCTGTTTTTCCGGTATGCACTTCAGGGACGGTCTGGCCCGAGGCCAAAAGTAGGGCGCGTTTAACCGCAACTGATGCGAGCTTAACCTTGTAGCCATTCTGACTCAGCGGACGCGCTTTACTTACCGCTACGGCTCCGGCTGCACCAGCGGTTTGCTCATCAATGGACTTTCCGGCAATCGATTCGGCGCCTTCCTGGGAAATCCAAGGCACGGGCGCGACCGCTCCCACCACAATACGCGCGCTCTGGACCGTGTTCCCGCTCATCTGCAGTACCACAGATGCAGTTGCTAACGGCCAATCAAACGCCTCCTTTTGGCGCACTTCATAGTTCGCAGCGCGCGCACCTTTTGCAGAAGGAAGGAAAACGTCGGTGACGATCTCGTTGGCTTTGAGATCATGCTCCCGCTCGCTCTCCGACTGTGGAGTCTTGAAGAATTTTTCAAGCTCCAACTCGCGCGGTCCATCAGGTCCAGAAATCCGAATACGCGCGTTGTATGCGATCAGCATCGGCGCGATCGTGGAAGGTGAGACGAAATAAGCATGTCCCTCGTTTCCGAGAATCGCGTGATATCGGTTATCGCCTTCAAGAACTAGCGATTTGCCATCGGGTGTCTTCGGCAGCAGGCCCATTCCCCGGCGGAAGTACCAGCACCGCGGACGCTGGCACAGGTTTCCACCAATCGTTGCCATGTTGCGGATCTGCGGACTGGCAGCGTCGGCCACGGTTTGCGCAACCGCTGGGTAGTTTTGCCGGATGTCCGAGGCATCTGCAATTCTGTCCAGAGTCACCAGCGATCCGATACGAATGCCACCGTTCTCGCGGCTGATCGCATGCAGTCCCGGCAAGTTCTTAATATTGACCACTCGTTTGGGAGTGGAAACATAATCTTTCATGCGGCCAAGCAGGTCAGTGCCCCCTGCGAGAACCTCGGAGTCGCCCCATGAAGTCGAAAGCAGTGCGATCGCTTGTTTGACAGAGTCCGGGCTAGCGTATTCGAAGCGATTCATGCAACTGGTCCTTTCTGGCTCTCTTCCAGCGCTGCCAACACACGCGCGGGGGTTAGCGGCAGGAACGGCACGCGCACGCCGATGGCGTTCGCAACCGCATTGCTGATGGCCGCGCCAGGCGAGATCACGGGCGGCTCGCCCAGTCCGATCACGCCACGGCTGTCGTATTTGTTGACCATCATGTGGACCACCAGTTCGCCGATATCGCCGATGCCGGCCAGCCGGTAGAACTCCATATTTGGATTGAGCATCAGACCCGTGGTCGGATCCATGATCTTCTCTTCATAAAGCGCGTAGCTGATGCCCATAATCAGCGCGCCATAGCACTGCGACTCGGCGGTCTTCGAGCGAAACCACAAGCCCGCAGTCCTGCACCGCGACCATTTTGTTGATTTTCACGATGCCGGTCTCGGTATCAACTGAGACGTCGGCCATCTGCACGCCGCCGACGCCGCTATTCATCAGCGGATCACGACCGCCGAGGTTCTTGCCATGCGCGTTGATGGGAACCGCACCGATCTTTGCGCAGGCATCCTTCCAGCTCAGCGCTTTCGATGAATTGCCCTTCACCCGAACCTGGCCCTTCACAACTTCCAGTTGATCAGGCGTACTTCCCAGCGCAGGCGCGACTTTCGCGAACAGCGCCTCGCGCGCATCCACGGCGGCGCGTCGCGTGGTCGAGGAAACGCCGCCGATGGTCGTACTTCCGCCTGAGCCGCCCGACATCGGATACCGCGTATCGCCGTAGAGCAAAGCGATCTGGTGGGGAGCGATGCCGAGCGTATCCGCCGCGACAGCCATAATTGCAGTGCGGGTGCCGGTGCCCAGGTCCTGCGTGCCCATCTTGATCGTGACTGAACCATCGGGCTGGATGGTTAAATCGCACTCGCTCTGGTGTCCGCGGCCGCCCCAAGTGTGCATGGACATGCCCAGGCCCTGCTTGATCGCACCCGCGTTGGTGTCGCCGCGCTGATGCCAGCGTTTCGACCAGCCCATCAGGTCATCCGCGACTTCAAATTCATCTCGGTAGACATTTGCACGTGGTCCGGTCAGCTCGATGTTCTTCTTGAAAAACTCGAGCGCGTTCATGCCAAGCTTGGCCGCCAAGTCATCCAACGCGGCCATCGTGACAAGGCACGCTTGTGGATGGTTCGGCGCCCGCCACGCCCGCGCCGGGCCAATGTTGTTGACCACCGCTGTCCACTGCGTACGGTAATTCGGCAAACGGTCGCGTATCAGATAAGGAATGGGCGGCGATCCACCACCGCCAGGACCGCCAGTGCCCCAGCCGAACGAATCCCAGCCGGTCAGAGTGCCGTCTTTCTTGGCCGCAACCCGCACGCGCGCATACGCCGAAGGGCGACAGCCGGCCACTTCGAGTTCCTCGTCGCGGGCGAGCATCATTTTGACTGGAGCTCCGCCGGCCTTCTTCGAAAGCTTCGCGCTGAAGATTCCCCAGCGATCAGGCCCAAACTTGCTGCCAAAGCCTCCACCGATGTTTTCCTGAACCGCGCGAATATTACTTGCCGGAATCTTGAGTTCGTCTCCCATCTGGCCGGGAATGCCGGAGACAAATTGCGTTGAAGCATGAACCAGCAGATGATCAGCGTCCGTCCACTCTGATGTCGCGCCGTGCGACTCCAGGCAGCAGTGGGCGATAACCGGGATACCATAGAGAGCTTCGGAGACGACCACATCGGCTGCTTTGAAAGCAGCGTCGGGATCACCCTGGGTTTCCGCCGCGGCCGGCTTGTACCATGACGGCGACTTCTTTTCCTTCTCCGGTGGCTTCTGCGGCGCGGATTTCAGCGCTTCGACAATGTTCGGGGGCATTTCGTTCAGCGGTGCATCCTCCGGCTTGAAGCTGATGCCGCGTTCCTTTATCTCCTTAATCATCTGATTTGCCGGGACCTGATTGTCGAACATGTCCTCAAGATCGTCCTCGCTAATGGGACTCATGTCTGGCGGGAGATTGCGCGGAGGTTCTTTAGAATCGATAACCAGATGCGGAAGCTGCTGGAATTCGACTTTGACCGCGCGCACCGCATCCCGAAGCGTGGGTTCGTCAACCGCAGCGATGGCGACGATCTCATCGCCCGCCCAATGCACCTCACTTCCTGGTTTCTGGACGACTTCAATCGCTTTTACGCCCGGCATCTTTTCAGCCGCGCTGGTATCGATGCTGGTAATTCGTGCGTGCGCATACGGAGAACGCACAAACGCGCCGTAGAGCAGACCTTTGGGGTTGTAATCGTAAGTGTACTTCGCGTGGCCGGTTGATTTGGCGAGCCCGTCCACGCGGCCCATGCGGCGACCGATGTAAGTACGCTCCTCTGGAGGTGGCCAGCTGTACTGGTCAGGCATTACGCGCCTCCTTTCACCGGCGTTGTCACACGCTCAGCAATCATCGTCGTCCCAGCATTACCCTTTCGATCGCGCCCAGTCATCTCAGCCACGACGCCGTGAATGCCGCGATAAGTGCCGCAGCGGCATAGGTTCCCGCCGATCCCGTGCGCGATTTCCTCGTCGGTGGCATGCGGATACTTTTCGAGAAATGCTTTTGTAGCGACGGTTAAGCCCGGCGTGCAGAAGCCGCACTGTTGGGCGTCGTTGTTGACGTAAGCTGTCTGCACCGGATGCGGCTGGCCGTTGTTTAGACCTTCCGCGGTGACGACCCGCTTGCCCTGTGCTTCGATTGCGAGCGTGGTACACGAATATACGGCGCGATCGTCGATCAATACCGTGCAGGCGCCGCACTCGCCGCGGTCGCAGACGCGCTTTGGACCGGTGATATCGAACTGCTCACGCAACGCGTCGAGCAGCGTGACCCGCGGCTCCAGGTCAGCGCTGAAAGTTCTTCCGTTCACATTCAGCTTGACCGGTACAGCGCCAGGGCCATGGACCGCAACCTCCTGCCCTTCGACCTTGACCACGGTCGGTCCGACGACAAGCGGGACAGACGCCGCCATGCCTGAAATTTTAAGAAATTCTCGCCGGGAAAAACTTGAGGACTTATCGTCTTTTTTCTTACTCATCGCGAACTCTCGTCGAAGCTGGGATACCTACACGCAAACTGAAATTCTGGTTCGGTTGTACATCTCCTGTCAAGCGCCACTGTTCGGGCCGCTATTCGGTTGTCGTCCCCTTGACCACTAACGCCAGGGGAAGTTCTCCAGATTGTGTTTTTGCTTTGAACAACAAAATGGTGTGGTCATCTGGATCTGTGGTGACGGACGGAAATTCTTTTGCGTCCGCTGGCACAAGGTTGAGTGGCGCTGGATGTTTCTTGCCGGTCACCTGCCGACTGAGATCCACCAGTTGATCGAAACTGTACGTATGTTCTGGATCGCTGTCTGCGCTTGGCGGCGTCAGAAGCAGAAAGTCCGGCGTCGGCGATGTGCCCAGATGATTACCGTCATTGGGCTGCAGCGCGTAACGTAAGTTGTAAAAGCCGGCGGGAACGGCATCGCCGCGATAGTCACGCGTGTTCTTCTCGAAGTGAATCATGCCGATGAATACTGAGGTAGGGAGTGCGTAGGTCGCGTCCTCACGCGCTTTGCTGGAGCCTGAGACTTCGGAACGCGGCCACAACTCCACCACCGAGCCATCGTCGAGGGTTACCCGATAGCCTTGGGTTGCGAGCACTTTTCTAATCGAGTCGGGCACGCTGACTTCGGTGCATGACCCAGCCGTCTCTACTTTTGGAGCCGCCGAAACTGTCGTCGAGATCGCAAACAGCGCAACAAAAATTGAACTGCGCAGGATGCGCGCCTGGCGCAAAGTTAGACAGTTCACGAGCCGGAGAGCATTGACGAACACCGCGTGCGTGCCTTTCCTAAGCCGGTTAGAACAAAAGAATTGGTTGGAAGCTCTCTATTCAGCGAGCTCAATAACAACTTAAAACGTTCCCACGAATGCGCTGCGCTTGTCGTGCAACGTCCAGGTGGTGCCGAGACCATTGCCCTTGTACTGATCGGTCATCGCTACTGCCGGCATTGCATGGCCTACCTGAGTCAATGGTGGATAGAATGTCGACTCATTGCCGCAAAGATGGTCGTTTTCATTGATGGCCCGGGTTCGCACCTCAATAAAGCTCCCGGCGCGTAGAGCAGCTCGACCGTGATGCTCGCCTATTACCCGCATGTCGATGGGTGCATTTTCAATGTCGACCACATTCGCGAGCAGTTTGCCACCCATGTGACGCGCAAAGGAAGCCAGTGCGGTGCGCTCAACAGGACCAGCTTGCTCGTCAATGATCAGGACAGCTTTGGCGGGATAAGGGTCTGCGTACGGATCGCCGAGAGTGGCGTTGGCCTTGATGGCAGCAACGACGTTGAAACCGTCAAGCTTCACGCCATTCCAGCTACCAGAACGGACGTGCCAAGCCAAAATCGCTTCATCACCGGTGAGGCCCACCTCGCCATTAGCAAAGCATTGGCCGGTGTACACGTCCGCGCTGCGCGTCTCTATGTAATCGCCGGTGATCTTCGCCTGCGCGAACTGGACAAATGAGACAAAAACAACCGCGAGACCAATCGAGATTAGGAGCCTAGTCCTCATTTTGAAAACCTCATCTAAAAATTTTAGCTCTGCCATGCGACGCACGCAATTCGCATGCAGAGTTGCCGCCAAGACCTGTATCCATTGGTCCGCCAGCAGTTCCCGATGGCGCCCGGTCCAATTCTGCGAAGGCATTCCGATGCAACGATCTATCTCGACCAACATTTCCGCTGGCTCACCGACCGCCACACTTGAGACACCCATATAAAGTGTCGAGATAAAGTGTCGAAGCCTGCCACTCACCAACGACCTCCTTGGCTTGTGGCCAGCCAAAGGATCCAGTCCGCTCTCGCCGGTAATGCCTGGCAAAGACGAGTTTAGCTCAAATCGCTCAAATATGCGCAACATGCTTGACAAACGCGCACAACATTACTATAGTCGCGCAGCATTGAGGATTGTCACTCCTCAAGAAAATGAGTTCTTAAGACGTCGAGGGGGCGTTTATGAAAGCCAGATTCGCTGTCGTTCTAGTTTGCGTTCTCACCACAGCTCTAACTGTATGGGCGCAAGTTGATACCGCAACCGTGACTGGCACCGTTCGGGATTCCAGCGGAGCAGTGCTCCCCAACGTCACAGTAACCGCGACTGAAATGGACACCGGCATCAGGACCACCGCCAAGACCGCTTCAGACGGAAATTACGTAATTACTCCATTGAAAATCGGAACATATTCAGTTTCTGCGCAGGCGAATGGGTTCCAGACGGGAACGCAGCAGAACATTGTGCTCAATGTTCAACAGAACCAGCGCCTGGACTTTCAATTACACGTTGGCTCGGTCTCCCAAACTGCGGAAGTCATCAGTGAAGCGCCATTGCTCGAGACTGAGACCGCCTCGCTGGGCCAGGTGGTCACGGCCCAGCAATTGGAAGAATTTCCGCTGAATGGACGACGCTACACAGATTTAGCCGAGCTGACGGCGGGCGTTGCCAAGGTGACAGAAGGGCCGGTGAACGGCGGCAATTCCCCCACCAACGGAAACGCGGGTGGAAGTTTCGCCGTCAACGGCACGCGTGGCGATCAGAACGATTTTATTCTCGACGGAATTGATAACGTCTCCAACGACAACGCCGATGTCGCCATATTGAGCAGCGTGGATGCGATCGCCGAATTCAAGATTCAGACGTTCGAATTATTCTCCCGAATTTGGGCGGGGTGGCGGCGCTGTTATTAACGCCAGCACCAAGTCAGGCACAAACAATCTTCACGGTGAGGTCTGGGAGTTCCTCCGCAATCAGGCATTCGATGCGCGTGGGTTCTTTGAGCAGCCGACAGACCGCAAGGCGCCGTACAAACAGAATCAGTTTGGCGCCGCGTTGGGCGGGCCTATCAAGAGGGACAAAGCATTTTTCTTCGTCGATTACGAAGGCACGCGGATCCATTCTGCGCAGACGGACTTTGCCAGCGTGCCTATAGCGGGCGAGAGCACAGGAAATTTCAGCAGTATTCTCGGCACAGTGCCAACCGGTACTGATGCGCTTGGGCGCCCGATTTTCCCCAATGAGATTTACGACCCGGGCCCTCCAGGATGCAACACCCCTGGGAACCCACCTTGCCCGTCGCCTCGAAACGGCTTTGGCTTCGATCCAGTAACAGGTCTGCCCGGCCCGCAGGCAAATATCATTCCATCCGGCAGCATGAACAGCGTCGGCTTGGCATACGCCGCCTTGTATCCTGCGCCCAACTTGCCGGGGACGGCCAATAACTATACGGTGAATGCGCCTGGCTACGATCAAATTGACCAGACGGATGTTCGCGCCGATGAGAACCTCACCAGCAAGATTCAGCTCTTTCAAAGATTCTCACTTATCGAGGACAGTCGCTTCCAGGCACCGGTATTTCCGGGACTTGCCGATGGAGGACATTACAACACTGGGAATCGGCCATTGGAATCGTATGGCGCAGTAACGGGCTTGACCTACACGGTAAATCCTAATCTGGTGAATTCGCTACGGTTTGGATTCAATTGGGTTCATTATGTCTCCAACGTTCCTTCTTATGGGCAGCATTACCCGCCAGCTAATCTGCAAATACCGGGTGTTCCAAACGATCCTCTCATCAATGGATTGACTTGGTTGGCACCAAGCGGCTACAGAGGGCTGGGCGAACCTCTGTTTACGCCAACGCGGAGCACTAGCCAGGACATCCAACTGAATGACACTTTGAGCTGGGTGCATGGGAAGCACTTAATCAAGGCCGGGCCGCAATTCCGGTTTGACCAGTTCAACCTTCTGCAGATTGGCCAACCACGTGGCAACCTTTCGTTCAGTGGACAATTCACCTCTGATTCCGGTTCTGGGGGCGACGGGAGCGGCAATGGTCTGGCCGATATGCTTTTGGGCATTCCGGTCAGCTCAACCATTTCGACGGTGACGTACTTCGGCAATCGCCAGCGCACTTATGGCGCTTTCGTTGAAGACAACTACAAAGCAACATCCAAGCTGAGTTTCGATCTTGGACTGAGATACGACTACGCCACACCACTTTACGAAGTCCACAATCGCGAAAGCAACTTCGACTACGCTAAGGGAATTCTCGTGCCCGACGGTACACCGGGTTATCCGAAACATCTGGCTGATCCCCACAAAGACAACTTCGCTCCCCGTGTCGGTTTGGCCTACAGCCCATTCTCGTCCAAGCCGTTAGTAATTCGCGCAGGCTTCGGTCGCTTCTTTGCGTTTTACGAAATTCGCACGGGCGATCCTTTGCAAATTGATTACAATCTTCCGTTCTTTTTCGAGCCGACCTTTGACAGTGATGGCATAACTCCATCGCCAGTGACCCTGGCCACCGGCTTTACAGGTCTGATTGATCCCAACAATGCGACATTTGCCGGCGTGACTAGCCAGGACTTTAACCCTAAAACCCCGGTTTACGATCAGTGGAACGTGGATCTCGAATACCAATTGCCCGGTCAAATTTTGATTAGCCCAGCGTACGTGGGAACCAAAGGCACTCACCTCCAGGTGCTTCGTGACCTAAATCAGATTCCAACGCCGCAAGCTTCTTTCGATCCGATTCAGGCTCCATTCTGCGACCCAATCGGCCCTCCGGCCAATGGCGTATGCCGATTCTCAACGTTCACGTCTATAACCAATAGTGGAAATTCTACTTATCACGCGTTTCAGCTCAAGGCCGAAAAGCGCACCAGTCATGGTCTGTATCTCTTAAGCGCCTTCACTTACGGAAAGGCCATCAACGACCAACCTGAAATTTGCTGCAACTCGCCTTGGCCGCAGGACAGTTTCAACATCCGGGCTGAAAAGGGTTTGGCTGATTTTGATAACCGCGAGCGCTGGGTGACCAGCGTTGATTACGAGCTGCCTGTAGGCAAGGGACGGCAATTTTTGAATCAAGGTGGCGTACTGGACGCGGTTGTCGGCGGTTGGCACTTAGGCGGAATCATCACTTTCCGTTCCGGCTTCCCGTTTTCACCGCAAATCGATTTTGATCCGAGCAATACAGGCTCTCCTGGGCTGCAGCGCTCCAATCAGATCGGCAATGGACATCTGGCCCACCCAACCCCGAACCTCTGGTTCAACGTAAACGACTTTCCTCAACCCAATTGCCCCAACGGCTGCTTCGGCAATGCAGGAAAGAACATTCTCGAAGGACCGGGTGAGAAGACGGCGGACCTCTCTCTGCGAAAATTCTTCAACTTCACCGAACAAACCAATCTTGAATTTCGGGCCGAATTCTTCAATGCATTCAACCATGCCGTATTTCAACAACCGGATCCTTTCATTACGGACGGCGCCGGCGCTGCAGGGGTGATCACCGACACCGTAATACCCCAGCGGCAAGTTCAATTTGCTTTGAAGTTGCATTTCTAATCTCGCGGCGGAAAAGGCCACCTGAGATGAAGCGCAGAGATTTCCTAAAGACGGGTGTTGCGCTCGCGGCCGGCACTGAATTCGCAAGCAGGACAGCGCACGGATTAGTACCAGCCCACAACTGGGGAAAGTACGACTTCGGTTCCGGCCCCCCGGTTGCTGATCGGCTGAATCAGGGACCTTTTCCGCAGTATCCGCCCGACGCAGTCATTCCGACCGACGAAGTGGTCATGACCACGACTCCTTCGGAGGATGTCGTCCCCAATTTTGGAAAAGGCCTAATCACATACATCACCGCCGATATGGGCACGGACGAGATCAAGGCCGACAACATTCCGCAAGCGATCGAAGACCTGGTTCGCTTTCCTTTGGGACAAAAGCTTTATGTCCGCCCAACTTGGCGCGAGGTGCAGCCACGACCGGGACGCCTGCAATTTCCCGACTATTTGAAGCTGGTTTTTGATTTAGCGAAGAAGAACGAAAAAAACATCGGGATTCGGATTCAGATGAGCGCCCCAGATTATTGGCACACGCCTGCGCTCCCGGATTTCGTTCTCGATAAAGTGCCGACCGTGGATTTGGTCATGGATCCGCGCGAACCAGCCTCTTCGGGAGAGAGATTCCTCAAGAACCCTTACTCGAAATATCAGCCTAAATTCGACCATCCTTTTTTTCAGCAGTCATTCAAGGAACTGGTTGGGCAACTGGCGGCGGAGTTCAATGGCAATCCGTTGATTGAATTCATCGACACATTCATGTACGGGTTCTGGGGTGAAGGTCACACGTGGCCTTTCGGCAATACTCCTTTCCCCGATTATCAAACTGCCGAACGGACGTGGATTCAAATGTGGGAAGTCCAGCAGGAGAATTTCACCAAGACGCCTTTGCTGACCAACACGCAGCCCGACTACAGCCGCGTGGGCAATTCAGAAATCCTCGATCGCACCGTTCGCAGCAATAATTGGATCCGAAGCGACACGATTTTTATTGAGAATGAGCAGATTGAAGCATTGAGCAACCGCCCACCCTGGACAGCAGTGGTAATCGAACAAGGGTTGCCGGGCCTGGCGCCAGATAAGGTCACTTCGCATGAAGGTATTTCGCCCTCGGATGACATGATTGTTCACGTCATGGATGTGGGCGCGAATTACTGGTCGCTGTGGAACTTTCACCAAATCAGCGCCAAGAACCTGGCGAGCTATTACCAAGCTTTCCCGACGTGGTTCGACCGAATCAATCGCCGGATCGGTTATCGCGTGAGGCCCTCTTTTATCTGGAGCTATCAAGATAGTGGCTACCAAGGGCTGATTGTTGGTTTTGCCAATGATGGCATCGCTGGAGTTCCAGGGGTGTTGCGGGTCACGGTGGAGAGTGAAGACGGGAAGCCATTGAAGACCGGCTGTCTGGATGCCGGATACCCTCTTCCGGGCAAAGTGCGGCAGGCGCAGTTTGTGTTGCCGCAGGGTACGAAGTGGCAAGGCCTGAAGCTGCGAGCAGAGATTGAAGTGAAAGGCATGCGCTATCCGGTGCGATGGGCCTGTCACCAGAAGCTAAACGACGACGGCACACTATCGCTGCGCGCAAACGGTCGGCATGCCTCGTAACGCTTGAAGGAGTTTGACGCAGGAACGGGGGGGCGAAATCTAAAAAGGAGCTAAACCAATGACGAATATGTCTTTTGTAAATCAGTCAGGAACCTCCAGGGGCCCCGCGCGAGTGTATCTGGTTGTTCTTCCATTCTTGTTTGCTGCGCTACAGGGTTACGTTCAAGCGCAAGTCAGCGTGACCATCTCTCCGACAACTGCGACCTTAGCAACTCTCGCCACGCAGCCATTCACGGCCACGGTGAGCGGGAGCACGAACACGGCAGTTACCTGGCAGGTCAATGGGGTAAGTGGCGGCAACTCGACCGCGGGCCTGGTTTCAACAACGATTCCTGGCACCTCGAACGAGGCACTTTATCTCGGTCCATCTGCCATGCCGAGTCCGGCTACGGTTTCGGTCACAGCAGTCTCTCAAGCAGACTCAACGAAGTCGGCTTCGGCCACGGTCACGCTTCAAGTGCCATCAAGATCGGGTGCGACATTTTTCGTATCTACAACCGGCAACGATGCCAACGCAGGTACTTCCACGGCGCCGTGGCGAACTATTCAGCACGCGGCGAACACCGTCCATGCAGGAGACACCGTGCAAGTTTTGGGCGGCGTTTACAACGAGAGCGTGACCATTCCCGGATCTGGAAACGCCACTGCAGGTTACATCACATTTGAGAGTGCCCCGGGCCAGACCGCGATTCTCGATGGTACGGGCATCAAGGTCGGAAAGGGCCAGCAATTCGGCCTGTTAACTCTCAGAACCAACAGCTACATAGTTATTCAGGGATTCGAGGTCCGAAATTTCCAAAGCTCGACCGGCGGCGCGGTGCCGGTAGGAATTGACTTCGAGGGATCCGGCAGCAACGTCGAGATTCTGAACAATCACATCCACAACATTGTCCAGACATTAGGCAGTTGCAATAGCGCCAATGCGCTGGCCATGGCAATCTACGGCACTCAGGCGCCAGCGTCCATCAGCAATATCACGATCAGTGGAAATGAACTCGATCACAACACCACCGGCTGCAGCGAAAACATGTCGCTCGATGGGAATGTCCAGTTCTTCGCGGTGACCAAGAACCTGGTCCACGACAATGACAACATCGGAATTGATAACATCGGTTTTGAAGGGGTCTCGCCCAACGTGAGCTTCGACCAGGCCCGCGACGGCTGGGATATTCAGAACACTATCTTCAACATCACTTCCATCAATAATCCCGTCTACCACGGCCAGCTAGGCGCCAATGGACAATACTGTGACGGCTGCACACGGGTCATTATCGAGCGCAACTTAATTCACGACTCCGACATTCCGGTTGAGGTCGCCAGCGAACACTCCGGTCATCTCTCCACTTTCGTAGTCGTTCGCAACAACGTCATCTACCACGCGCAATTTGTGGGCATTTCGATTGGTGGGTTCTCCAAGAGCGTAGGCGGAACCGATAACTGCACCATCGTTAACAATACGATGTGGGCTGATGGCACCGCTTCAGGAGGAGCCGGTGAGTTGCAGATTCAATACCACGCGACAAATAACACCATCTTCAACAACATCATGTACGCAGGCCCAACGAATGTCCTGATTGATGACTTCACCAACAGTGTGGCCAATCCTGCGTCACTGGATCACAATCTGTATTTCGCGACCGTGGGTGCGGCTAACAGCTTATGGAACTGGCAGAGTAAAGCTATTACCGGTTACACGAATTATCAGGCCGCTTCCGGACAGGACGCGCACTCTCCGTTCGCTGATCCTCAGTTTGACAACATAGCAACCCTGCCGCCGAATCTGGATGTCATGTCCACTTCGCCGGCAGTGAATGCAGGGACAAATCTCGGCGTGAATACTGTCGGAGTTCTCGACTTCGCCGGCAATCCAAGAGTGAATGGCAGCGGCCAGATTAACATTGGCGCTTACGAACAGTGATGGCGAGGCGGTTGATACTCGTCACCGCATTACTAGTTAAGAAGAAAGTTTGGTTGCTTAGGGCACGGTTTCGAGTCGTGCCCTAATTTGTCTTTCTTACGATGTTAAACATGAATCAGGGATGGTTCTGAATGCGTCGTCGAAACTTTCTAAAAACAAGCTTAGGCCTAACAGCGGGCAGCAGCCTTGCAGCCCGGCGAATGTGGGCGGATGTGCCAGACCACATGTGGGAGGGCTACAATTTCGGTTCGCCAAGTGTAAGCAACCGATTAGATCAAGGGCCCTTTGGCATCAGCCAGGACGAAGGCTGGTACACGATCTTCGTAACTGATCCTTCGCGCGAGCACATTCGAAATTTCGGCACCGGCCTCGTCGGCTACACCTGGGAAGAAAACGGCCCAGCGCTCGGCGTGATGTGCGGCAAAGAGACCATCGAACAAGCCGTCGAGAAAATGGCCGCGCTGCCCTTCGTGGATGTCTTGTACATTCGCTGCGATTGGAGAGACGTTCAATCCAGCCCCGGCAAGCTCTCGCTCTCGCCGGTGTGGGAGGCCACATTCGATGCCGCCAAGCGCCACAACTTGGGCGTGGGCTTCAGGATTCAACTCTCGACTCCAAACACCCAGCCGCAAAAGCTTGCCATGCCTGACTTTCTGCACGATAAAGTTCCCATCGTCAACATCGGCGGAAGATCCAAAGAACACCACACCAATTTCGATTTTTATGAACCGCGTTACGACTCTTCGGAGTTTCAGAAGGCGTTTACCGAGTTAAACCAGTTGCTCGCGGAGCGCTTCGATAACAACCCGCAGCTGGAATACATGGACTTGATGATGTACGGATTTTGGGGCGAAGGTCACACTAACGATCTGCCACACCCGTTTCCCGACTACTTAACCGCGGAAAAAACATTCGTTCAGATGACGCAATTGCAGATTGACGCCTGGAAGCACACGCCCCTGGCGGTCAACACGCAGCCGGACATCAGCAATGTAGGCAACCGTCAGGTGCGGGATCTGGCAGTTCGTTCCGGATGCTGGTTGCGATCCGATAGTTTGATCATGGATGAGCCAATCCAAATCGAAGAACTTGCGCATCGTCCTGACTGGCTCGCTACAGTCATCGAAGACGGAGAAAATCGCCACTATGTCCTCGCCGACTATGCGGACGAAGAGAAAGCTTGCTTGAGCAAACTGCCGCCATCGATGCTGGCGTTTGTGGGAAGCGACAATGAAGCTTATCCCAGCGATGACTATCCTCACCGGATTGGCGGCCCGATTAAAGAGCCGTATCGCGAAACGGCGGGCTTTCATGCTTTGGATGCCGGCACAAATTATTTTGGACTCTGGACCGAAGCCGACAACATTCGCCGGTATTACGAAAAATATCCCGACTCGCTTCATGCGATGGAGCAGCGGCTTGGCTATCGCGTTCGCCCATCCTTAATATGGCAAAGAAAGCGCTACGGGACGATGGAGCTGATTTTGGGCATAGTCAATGATGGCGTCGCGGGCGTGCCAGGAGTACTGGGGGTTTACGCGGAAACTCCGGACGGGAAAATCAGAATTGGAGGCAATCTTGATGCCGGCCAACCACGTGCAGGCCAGATTCGCCAAGCCTCTATCATCTTGTTGCCAAAAGGCATGGATGGACAGCGGATCGTCCTTCGAGCCGAATTAGAGGTCAAAGGCGTGCGACGCCCAATACGCTGGGCTTGCCGGCAGGAGACGAATGCGGATGGTTCGCTGACGATTCGCTTGAAAAAAGGCAGCGACTCCGATTGGAGAAAGGGAGTTTAGGTTCTTTGAAAGAAGAGGATGGCAAGCACGACGAAGCGCTCGGGCTAAATCAGCCGATTTGCCGGCGTGATTTCCTGAACTCCACTCTGTTGGCCGCCGGCGGCGTGCTACTTGGCCCGCTCACTCCCAAGCAGCTTTTGGCGCAACAAGAAGACTGGACCGGCTACGGCGGGGTCGGCGACTACGCCAACTCAAACGGCAACACGTTTGAAGTGATGACCGCCGGACACCAGATTCGCAATGGCACCTTCAACTCATTGCCTTCAGACGTTATCGATACCGGTGAAGTTTTTGATTGCGTGGTAGTAGGCGGTGGGGTGAGCGGTCTTTCCGCGGCACTGTTCTTCAAGAAGTATGCCGGTGCCCATCTCACCTGTCTCGTCCTCGACAACCATCCGGTTTTCGGTGGCGAGGCCAAACGGAATGAATTCATCGTCAATGGGCAGAGGATCATGGGCCCACAGGGCGCGGACCATTTCCAGGTCCCCTATCCCCATAGCTTCATGGCGAGATTCTTTGAGCTGATCGGACTCGACTGGGGCGAATTTAAGTACCAGGAATGGGGCAGTTCGTCTCCCGAAATTCCGCTGGGGAACAGCTTTGAAGACGCGCGCGGACCTGACGCTTTTTATTTCGGCGCCAAGTTTGAGCAGAAGCCCGGCATGTGGCTGATCGATCCGTGGAAGAAGAAACTGCAGGGCGCGCCAATTTCCGATCAGATGCGCGCTGAACTGCTCAAGTATCACGATCAGCAAAAGCCTGGTTTGCCGTTCGAATATCCGGGTGATGCAAAATCACGACAGATCGACAACGTAACCATTGAACAATATTTGACGGAAAACTATGGTTTGAGCAAACCGACGATTCAGACCTTCATGGCGGACGAAGGAAGTGGCCATGGCGCCGGACCAGACGTGCTTTCCGCCTACTGCATTTACGCCTTCGATGTCGACCGTTCGATGAACGAGCCTTCGCTCTCATTTCCCGGCGGAAACGATGGAATCGCGCGGCACATTGTGAAGACGCTCATCCCTGATTCGTTTCCCGGTGCCAATACGCTCGAGGCCGTCTGCCGCAACAACATCGATTTTCAGACACTCGATCGCCCGGGTCAGCCGTCGAGGATTCGTTTGGCCAGCACGACCGTATGGGTGAAGCACGAGGGCAATCCTTCCGAGTCGAACTTCGTCACGATCGCTTATACGCGGGGCGACAAAGTTTACAGGCTCAAAGCACGTTCGGTGGTGATGGCCGGCGGGTGCTGGACTTCAAAGTTGAGTGTGCGCGATCTGCCTTCAACCCATCGCCAAGCCTACGATCAGTTCTATCGGTCGCCTTGCATGATGGCGAATGTCGCTCTGCGAAATTGGCGCTTCCTATACAAATTGGGAATCTCAGGCTGCCAGTGGTTTGAAGGATTGGGCAGCTTTGCAGCGGTTCGCAAGGTTCCCACATTTTCTACCGACAACAAAACCATGGGGCCGGATTCTCCGGTGGTTCTTACGCTCAAAGTTCTTTATCCCCACTATGGCAAATCGCTGCAGGAGCAGGGCAATCTGGGCCGCGCCGAGCTGCTCACGACTTCGTTCCGTGATTACGAACGTCAGATCCGCGCGCAACTTACCGAAATGTTCTCCGCCTCCGGATTCGATGCGGCTCGCGACATCGCCGGAATCGTCCTCAATCGCTGGGGACATGCGTATGTGAGCCCGCAGCCTGGATTCTTTTTCGGCCAGAACGATAATCCTCCTCCGCGTGCCATTCTGCGCGCTGCACCCTTTGGACGAATCGCGTTTGCGAATACCGACCTCTCAGGCACTCCCGATCATCGCACTGCAGTCGGAGAGGCGCATCGGGCGGTCAGTCAGTTGCTCGACCAAGTGTTAACGAAATAGTCATCGCTGTTCGGATCCCAATGACGTTCCATTCCAGGCAACACCGAGTGTCGAAGATCCTCGCGCACTGACACTACGCCAGACTCAAGGATGAACCGACGTCACGGTTGCCGGATGGCCTCCAGCAGCAAGTGATCCTTGAAATCGCTTTTTAGTCTTGGCGGTTTTCCCGGCTCTGCTCGTACCGTGCCCATCTCTTTACCATCCACATAGTCCACGATTCGGTACGCGCCCGGGCGCAAGCCCCGCAATTCAATTTCTCCATTGAATGGTGTTTTCTCCGGTGCGAAAAAGGCGTAGTACATGTTTCCATTTTTCTCGATCGCGTAGGCCTCGGGTATGTCGTAGCCGTAAACGTATAGGTCGCGGAACTCTCCCCGTGACAGCATTTTCTCGTTGTAAAGTCCAATCCACCTCTTCCAGTGGGCCTCCTTCTCGGCCGTCAAGGCAACCGGCTGGAACTTCGCACCGAGATCGGGCCAAACAAATTTTGTGCCAGGCACGCCACCGGTGCCCAGCGTAGAGGCGAAATCAGTTCCGTGCTCACTCCAGTCATTCCCGACGCGCGTCATAGCCGAGAGTTCGACGTGATCTCCATACACGGCCGCTTCCGGCCCCAGCAGCGCCTTGTACATCTTGATCCGGCGTCGCACTTGCACCGCTCCCACAGGATCGGCTGTTACGGCTTGATCGATGAACGGCAGCCATGCCAATGACGGCGGTGTGCCGCATGGACAAGCCTGGGTCACGCTTTGCGGCTTGATCGAACGCGTAGTCTGAAAAATGGCCTTGTAAACCTCGCCCATGGCCTTAACGGAATCCTGAGGTGACTTGTGATGATGCGCTGGGTTGTAGCAAGCCGACACGCTAAAAATATTGTCCAGCTTCGAACCGTCGAATCCCCAATCGCGGATGAATTTCTCCGTTAACTTTGCGTAATAGGCGCGTACTTCCGGAAGAGCCGGGCAAAGGGTAGCGAGTCCTCGCGTCATACGCGCGTGCTTGCCTTCCTTATCGAGGATCAGCCAATCCGGATGCTCCTGCACCACCTTCGAAACAATATATTTGTGGGACTCGTATTTTCCTTGCCCATCTTCAACTCCCAGCGGAAGCCACCAAAGTTGGGCGAGAATCCCTTGTTTGTGAAACTCATCCACCATCTGCTTGATCGAATCGCCGGGAAACGTATCGGGCCGCGGGTTCCAGTCGCCGTAGGTATCAAACCACCGATCATCCAGAGTCGCCCACTTGATCCCAAGTTCGTGGAGCTTCGGTACCGTTCCCAGCATCTGCTTGGGCGTAACGTTAAACTCGTATCCCCATCCGCACCAGCTCACGTTGTAGGCTTCATTCGAGGGCTTTGGGAGTTCCCATCCTTCTTTTTGCAGCACGCTCGACCACATTCGTAGCGGCTCGTAAAAGTCTCCGCTGTAGACGGCAACAAAACTGCGCGGCGTTGAGTATGTTTCTCCCGATTTGAGCACTGTTTCGACGGGAATACTCAATGCTGTTTTAATTCGCCCGTCCGCCTCCGCCTTGACCGGGATGGAGAGCGTCCAGGGTAGCGTCTCAACCTGGCCAATCGCTTCTCCCACGGACCCCGTCCAGAAGGCGACTACCGGAATTCCGCCGCCGAGGCCTCCTTTCACGCTTTCGCCCATCAAGTTTGGCTGCGACGAAGCTCGCGTCAGCTTCTGCACATCGTCTTTTCCCCACTCGTAACTCGATCCTTGAAACGACCACATGTCATAGGGCTGTGCCTTCGCGTCCACCTGGCGGGCGCTGAAGCGGTGCTGCTGCTCGATCACGCGTTCGATCTGGAAATCGGACGCACCCTCATTTTTGTAAGTAACGCTGACCAGAGCAACGTTGGGAAAATCGTCATAGACTTCGATTGCTACAGTCCGCTCGACCGCCGTTCCTGCTGGGGCCAGGGGATGGCTTGGTAGCTCCACTCGTTTTCCGCGACCAAGTTTGCCACTCGTCTCCAAGACTTTGGCCTGTGCGAAGTCTGGATTGAAGAGGAGCTGCTTGTCATTGTGAATTATGTAACCATCGACCGCCGACGAACCTTCTCCCGGCTCGTCCAAGCTCAACCGCCTGCCATCCTTCAGCAGCGTGGCTTGCACGAATCCGGAATGAAGAATCTGAAATTCTGCTGCGCTCGTGGTTAGCACGATCGGTCCGCCATCCTGCAGTTGTACCTTAATATCGGAGGCCCTTGATGCCGCGGGCTTGGCGTGTTCCTGAGACTTGCTGCAACTCAAGAGGAAGCCGCTAGCTGCGGTTACAAGCAAGAGGACAACAGAAGAAGACAACCGAGCAATTTGTTTTTCAATTCGAGTACGCTGCATATCTCCTCGCGAGGCTCAAAGATGAAATCGATTATTCACCGGCTGATGCCGGTCCGGCAGAAACTTGTTGCGACTGGTGCTGGTATCCCCAACACCGTGATGAAGCCGCCGTATGGTTATATAGCAGTCTCCAATGGCGGAAACGGTCCATGTGCCGGAGCGATTTGTCATGGCCTCTCGCCGCACGCTGCAGCGTACTTGCGCAGCACTGTTCGGATGTGATGCCGGATTATCTCAGCCGGGGTCGCCTGAAGTTTTCCGGCACGGATTGCTTCGTACTCGACCGGTAGATATTGCCTCACAAGACTCGTAGGTGGAGGAGAAGCAGTGAGGTTTTCGATGAGTTGGTTGACCCGCGCTTTCAGTTCCGGTTCGTGCCAATAATAGCGGCAGCGGTCGCTGTAGCTGTAAAGGCGAGAAATGCGGAGTTGATCCTCATCACCATGATAGTAATCGCGCCAATAACTCGGGTTGCGCAACATGGCTGCCTCAAGAGCTTCGCGCACGTTCGATGCACGAGCGGCTTTTGCTGGCAACATCTCATGCTCAATACCTGCCAGCGCAAAGACCGCTTCGCGATAGGCAAAGGTCAGCTCCGGCCCAACCTTGAGAATTGCAAAGTGGTCTTCCACCATCTGCTGAAGAGATGAACAGAGTTGATAGTCGGTGGAATGGGCTTCGTAAACGAGCAACGGGCTCGCAGGCAAGGCCGCGCTTAGAGCTTTCGTCTTGCGACGGTCATAGTCGAAGACCTTGCTGTCACTGAATTCTACTCCGGGTTGAACAACCAGACCGATTACTCGTTCCCAGGCAAGACCCAGTCTGCGCTTCTCGAAAGCTCGATTGAATGCGTCGAGAGTGGAGTGGACATGGCCGGCAGTGGTGACCGAAATGGATTCCTCGGGGTGCGATTCACCGCCCGGCGCCGGTACTTCAGTTCCCACGACATACAACAAGGGTGGTGATTTGGGCGGAAGTTCACGGAAAGCGTTCTCGGCCGTTTCGCACAAGGCGGCCGCGCGATCTGCAACGGTTCGTTCGTCGAGGCCAGTTTTGGCGTCATCGCCACAAGCCATGCTGGCGTCGAGGTGAATCTTCTGATAACCGGCCAGCACACAGGCGCGGACAAGAGCGTGCGCTTTATCCATCGCGAGCGCTGCAGACTCACGTCGCCATGGAAACGGGCCCAGATGATCACCGCCCAGCAGGACTCGATCATTGGAAAGCCCGGCGTCGCGCGCCGCGGCACGGACAGAACCGGCAAATTGCTCAGGCATTTGTCCCGTATAGCCACCGAATTGATTTACCTGGCTGGAAGTAGACTCGATGTGCAGAACTGACTGGTTCTCATGCGCCTCGTGGGCCGCTGCCCTGATCACCTCCGGGTGTGCCGAACATACCGCGTAAACACCCACCGCATCTGAGGAGCGGTTTCGCCGTACTATGCCTTGCAAGTGGGCGCCGGGGTCGTGGACATGAGCCGAAGCATTGGAGTCAATACTCACCGGTCCAGTTTCTTCTTTATGGCCATTCATCGACATGGCAAAGTTTCATCGCTAATGAGTAGCAGGGCCGGACGAGACCCTCGATCGATGTGCGCTCAGAATGCCGGGGAACCAGTGCGCAGCGTTGTCGTGGTATAGCTTGCGAAGAACCGCCGGCGGGAGGCCGAGACCCTGGGTCTTGTGACCTTCGTATTCGAAGTTGTCCCGAGTTGCGAAGTAGCGCCAGTCGCGCGCGTACTGGTCTTCCCATTCCTTGATTGCGTCCTGAACGCTCTCGTCCTTAGCTACTTCGAGATCGGTCCCATACACAATGCGGTCCTGATATTTCAGGATGAAGGTACGCACTTTGTCGCTGGGTTTCACCACGAGGTGAACCACTCGCGCGGCAGTGTCCACAGCAAAATTGGGATAGCGATCAAACCGCTCGCCTAAGCCCTCTAGATCTTCTTCCATACTGCCCAGATGTGCGCCGACCATGCGCAGCTTCGGGTTTTTCGCAAGAAGTCGATCGCGTGCATCCAGAATCTCTTTTTTCTTGGGCGCGTCCGGCTTGGTGTACATGTACCAGATGGGATGGTCTTTGTAGTAGGGATAGTCCAGACCATTTAGATTCGGCGCTTGCCAGGCCTCGTCGGGTTCAGCCTGGTGAGCGATCAGGGTGCGATTGTGCTTCTGAATATCCTGGTAAATCGGCTCGAGCCTGGGATCATCAGCGAAAACGTAGTGGCCGTTTTTGTCCTTCAGTTCCATTCCGATGTTCTTCCAAATCTTTACTGCGATTGCGCCGGATGCGAAGTCGCGGTCTAAGTCGCGGATGGCTGCAGCTGAAAAGTCTGAGTCATTGAACTGGAAAGGATCAAAGGTGGTGCACAGGGCCGCATGGCCATGACTCGCGGGAATGAGTGCCCAAGCGTCTTCCAGTTCGGTTTTCAGATCCTTTCGATAGTCATCGTGGTCGTCGACCAACAAGATGTCGAGGACGTGCATGTGAAGCTGATCGAGCATGGCGAAGAAAGCGGGATCGCCCTTGGTCATGATGTGGGTGTGAGTATCGATCGGCTCAAGTGCCGCCAAGCCTTTTACTTCTGATTTCGCTGATGCCTCTGGGCTGGATTGTCCGGCACTAGCGGCGTTACTCTGCCGTGGTTGGGCGTCGATTAAGGTGAAAGCGAAAATGATCGCAAGTAGAAAAACCCCGCGTTCCAGCGTGCGCAATGTGGTTCCTCCTGCCGCAACCTCGGTCACCAATTCCTAAACAAGAATTGGCCAGGTTGACAAAGCGCTCCGATCTTAATACATTTGTGGCGTTTTGTGCAGCGTTGTGTTCGTTTGAGATCGAATACTAACTTTTCTCCGCGATTTGCTTTCCTGAGGTGAAAATTGCTCAATGCGTACGCCGTTCTCCTCGCTGCAGCCCGCGCAGCTCTTCTTGCCGTGAATCGGAACTCAGTTCTGCTTGCTGTGGTTGCGCTCGGGCTTTTTGGCACGTTCGCGCGGGCTACCGACACGGAACTCCGGAATGAATCCTTGCGAGTGCGGATCAGTGCTGACGGTTCCTATCTGATTGCAGCCGGCAACAACTCGCCGATTGTTCGAGCGGGGGTAGCGGCGGAAGTGGACCATCACTGGATCAAATCGGCGGAGTATCCCAAACACGAAGTCGCAGATTCAGATTTCGAAGATTCCCTTGGTAGGGGGCGTCAGGCGACTGTGACATTCACTGGCCTGGCGAATCAGCCCGATCTCATCTATACAATTCGCGTTTATGCCTCGCGGCCGTTTGGCGAGATTCATGTTCAAGTTCGAAACAGAGCTGGCCATATCATTGAAGTGCAGAGCCTACGCTGCGTAGAGGCAATGGGAAGCGCGATGGTCGATCTGGATGGGGATCCCAGTACCGATCGCGTATTATCGGACAGTTTCAGCGAAGACTGGCCACCGCTGCAACTTTATGACTTGGGCAACGCTCCGAATGGGATGCACCTGGCGGTTGGCAGCCAACTGATCTACAACCAGCAGAGCAAGGAAAGTGTATTTTTCGGCGCTCTCAGCGCTGACCGCCTGCTGACCATCCTTCATCTGCAGACAAGATCCGCGCCGAATGGTACGGGTATTTCGGGGTTCACGGTCGACTGCGCCGGGACCACCGAGATTATGGCCACCGACGAAGAATCTGGTGTACGCGAGGGACCAAAGGAAAACATTGTCGAGCTCAGCCTGCCCGTCAACAACGGCGAGGGCATGTCTGCTGAACCGGTTATGTTCGCCGCCGGCTCTGACTATCATGCGCAGCTGGAGAATTACGGCGCTGCTATTCGCGAGTTGCACCACAGTCGCATTCCCGAAGACAACATGCTGGGATGGTGGAGCTGGACCGCCTTCTACATGAAGATCACGGAAGGCAGCAGCTTTACGAACGCGCTCTGGCTTTCTCAGCACTTGAAAGATCTTGGGTACGATTGGTTCCATTTCGATTTCGGCTACGGCTATGCGCGCGGAGACTACTCGACCCCAAATGCTTCCAAATTTCCGCACGGGATGCGTCCGCTTACGCAGCGCATCGCTCAACTGGGGCTGAACGTCGGCATCTGGACGGCCCCTTTTGAAGTTGGCGAATTCGGCTCGATTTATCAGAATCACAGAGATTGGCTTGTTCACAACGCCAAGGGCGAACCGATTCAAGTGACCACGGATGAAGAGGTCCGTTCACAAAAGGTGTTTGCTCTGGATTGCACTAATCCCGCTGCGCAGGAATTTTTGCGCCAGACCTATCGCACTCTGCTTCGTGAATGGCAGGTGAAGTACATCAAGCTGGATTTCATGGACACGACTGCAGTCGAGGGCTACTTTTATCGTCCGCATACGACTGCTCTTGAAAACTTGCGAATCGGGCTGCAGGTGATCCGCGATGCAGTAGGAGACGCGGTACTTCTCGATAAGGACGGCAGTCCCATGCTTACTCCGGTCGGCATTGTGGACGATGGCCGGACATCGCAGGACACTGGGCACACATTCCAGCGCAGCAAAGAAGCAGCTCCCGGAATCGCCGCGCGATACTACATGCATCGAAATTTCTTTATTAATGATCCAGACGCATTCACCGTGTCGCGGCAACTGATTGAAGAGCGCGAAATTCAGGTGCCGCTGACGTTGAACGAGGCAGAAGTCTCGATCGCGCTCGCGGCGATGTCCGGAGGAATGTTCGAAATCGGCGACGATTTGCCAACCTTGGGCGCTGATCCCGACCGGGTCGCGTTGGTCACGAATCCCGAACTGCTGCGCATGGCAAAACTTGGGCGGGCGGCGATTCCCATTGATCTGTTGAGCTATCGGGCCGAGGATGAACAGCCCAGCATCTTCTTGCTCCGTGAAGATGCACACCAATCGGTCTTGGCGGTGTTCAACTGGACGGATAAACCCAGCTCGCATTCCCTATCATTTGAAGAGCTGCAACTCCCAAGCGGCCGCGGTTACGGAGTCCAAACTGTCCTTAACGGCGGGCGTTACCACGTGCAAGGCGCCGAGGAAACTTTGCCGCCGGGGCGTCCGATCCAAGTCCAATCACCGGCACATTCGGTGATTCTTCTCAAGATTTCCGATCATTCGACGCCCCAAGCTCCGTCCGTGACAGTGGCGGTCCCTGAGCACGCGAGAATCGGTGAAGATCTGAAATTCTCAGCCAGTGTGGATCCGAACGGTGTCCCAGCGATTAGCTATCGCTGGGATTTCGGCGATGGGACAACGGAGCAAGGCCGCCAGCCGCGTCACACCTACACCAAAGCAGGGAACTACACTGTTCGACTGGTGGTTGAAGGCGTGGATGACGTTCCGGCGGAAAAGCAGGCGGCTATCTCGGTAAGCGGCAACATAAGCATTCCGCCACCGACCCGTTATAACCCCGACTAAGATTGCGGTGGAATTTCGAAGCTGATCAGGTCTCTGCGGAAGCCGCCGGTCCGCCAGGCTCCGTAAGCCAGTCCCAACAGCATCCAGATCACGCCTGCAGTTTTGGCAGAGGGATTGAGGTTCCACCAGAGCAGCAGGCAGATCACAAATCCGAAGACTGGTGGCAGCAGATCGCTCAGTTTTCTGGGCCGGGCCCGGATGTAATAGCGCGTCAGCGAAGAGGCGTTCACGCCCATAAAAGCGATCAAGGCCCCGAAGTTGAGCAATTCGACTCCTCGTTCGAAGCTGATCGTAAGCGCACCTGCAAGCGCCAGTGCGCCAGCAAATAAGACGTTGTTGCGAGGAATCTGTCGGACAGGGTCGAGTGCGCCGAAAAAAGATTTTGGAATGGCGTTGCTCCGGCCCATTGCATATAACAGGCGTGCCGCGCCCAGTTGTGATCCCATTCCCGAACCGATGGTTGCAATCAGCAGAGTTCCGTTTACGAGTTGAAGCAACCAGGCACCGCCGGCCAATCCGGCTACATGGACGAATGCAGTGGGAATATCCGGGAAGGGGCGCGAAACCGGCCAGATCAGCTGCGCGGCATAGACCTCGCATCCCGCAAGCAGTCCGGTGACAAGACAGACCAGCACCGTGGCCAGCAGGATGTCTCGCTTTGGGTTCTTGGCTTCTTCTGACAGCGTCGAAATTCCGTCAAAGCCAATGTAGGTCAGAACTGCCAGCGACGTTCCGCGTAATACGTTTCGCATATGAAATGTATTCGGGTCGTAGAAGGGATGCCAGAAGAAGCCGGCCTGCGCATGAGGCTGCCGGAAAACATAGTGCGCGGCCACGACAAAGAAGATTGCAATCACAATCCCCATCGCAATCGCCAGAGTGTCATTGATCTTTGCTGACGTGCGAATGCCAAAGAGATTCATTCCGGTAAACAATCCCGCAAAAAAAATCGCCCAAACGATGTAAGGCACTCCCGGCGCCGAATTCAGCGCCAGTTGAGCGCAAAGGATGGTGCATATCAGTGGGTTCAACAGGTAATCCATCACCATGCCCCAGCCGGTCACGTAACCGAGAGCGGGATGGATCTCCTGGCCGACGTAAGTGAAAGCGGAGCCCGCGCTGGGATAGGCTCGTGCCATGCGGCCGTAACTGATCGCGGTGAAAAGCATCGCGACCATGGCAATGAGAATTGCCGTGACCACATGACCGTTCGCGGTTTCACTCACCATGCCAAAAGCTGGCATGGGTGCAGTCGGCTGAATGACGACGATACCGTAAAGAATGAGGTCCCGAAGTCCGAGGGCGCGTCGGAGCGTGACTGGTGTACCTGCGCTTACAGTGCTCGCAGTCTCCAACTTATCCCCAACCTCGTTTCATGACGCGCTCCGAAGCAGTGAATGAAGGACGCAAAATGAGTTTCGGCGGGAATTTATTCACTTTGTGCGCGTTTGTCAACCTTTTTGTCCGACCTTGCTTGATTGTTTCCATTCGATCCTTCCATTTCAGTTTTTTTCCCGTACAATGCTGTGCAAAATGCTCGCCGAGGAACGCCGCTTCCAAATTCGAGAAATCCTCACCGCGCAGCGCACCGTGTCGGCTTCCGCGCTTTGCGACCGCTTGAAAGTGACGGCTGCGACCATTCGCCGGGATCTTGCCGCCCTCGAGCAAGAAGGCGTGCTGGTCCGCTCGCACGGTGGTGCGGTTTCGCGCATGTCGAGTACAAGTTTCCAGCCCACCTATGACGCGCTACTGAGAAGTGAAAGCGAAGAGAAGCGGCAGATTGCGCGGGTTGCTGAACAATTCGTCCTGGATGGCGACACGATTTTTCTCGAAGGCAGCACGACGGTATTCGAATTGGCGCGACGATTGATTCATCGCAATCGTCTTACCGTGGTGACGAATTCTCCCACCATCGTATGCGAACTTCAGCGCAGCGCAGGCATCAGCGTAATGTGCACTGGAGGCGACCTTCAGAAAGACACTTTTTATCTTTCCGGTGAATGGGCGCAACGGGCTCTGTCTGAAATAAGACTGGACAAAGCCATCCTCGGCGTCAGTGCCATCGATCCGCAGTATGGCGTGTCCACTGCCCACCATGCCGAAGCGCAAATCACGCGGATGGTATCGAAGGCGGCCAAGACGCGGATCGCGCTTGCCGACCGCACGAAATTTGGCAGGCAGCGTTTCGCCTTTGTCGGCCCGGTGACAGACATCGATATTCTCGTAACCGACTCAGGCACGGATCCAAAGTACATCCAAGAACTCCGCGATGCTGGCTTGCAGGTGATTGTTGCCGACGCGGCCCAGGCAGTAAAAGCAACGATTCACGCACATTCAACCAAAAAGCGTTGACAATCGCTCACATACGGACTAGGTTAACCTGCGAGCTTGATCCCTGCGGGAGGCGTGTGAGCGACTACGGAAAGAAGATAAGGCTATCACGCGTGTTGGGTGGTGCAGGCCATCGCGCACTGGTCGTTGCCTTTGATCACGCCCTGGCCTTGGGTCCCATTCCTGGAACTGAAGATCCAGTGGGCCAAATTCGACGTTTCGCAGAAGCGAAAGTCGACGCCCTTCTCCTCAATCTAGGACTTATGCGCCAATGTGGAGAGTCCTACTTTGAAGACCCGTTACCTGCCCTGCTTGCTCGCATCGACTGGACAACCGTGTGGTCTGTTTTCGGCAACGGCGGCGGCGAGCTGCGTAGTGCTTTGCTGGCACGGCCTGAAGAAGCTCTGCGTCAGGGTGCGGATGCAGTTGTCACCTATCTGGTGGTCGGTACCGGCGACTCCGATTTCGAGAGCAAGGAAATCGTGCGCAACGCAGAAGTCGCGCGTGAATGTGAGCGCGTCGGTATACCGCTGATTATTGAATCGCTGGCGCGCGGCCGAGAGGTTGCCAACCCGGGAGAGCCACAGTGGCTCAATCGTCACACCAGGATCGCGGCAGAACTGGGCGCCGATGCGGTTAAAACTGACTACAGTGGGGACCCCGCCTCGATGCGGTCTGTCGTCGATGGATGCCACATTCCAATTCTGGTGCTGGGAGGGAGTCGCCAAGGCTCGGACGAAGAGGCTCTGGAAGTAGTGCGCGGGGCGACCCTGGCTGGCGCTGCGGGCGTGATTTTCGGACGCAACGTTTTTCAGGCAGCTGACATGCAATCGTTCTTGCGGCAGGCGCGCTCCCTGCTGGACGGCGCCGACATCCTCAGCCAGAAACGATAATGCCTCAGCGCAAGCAAACTGCTGTGAAACGATCGCGAGATATTTTGGACGGTCGCGCTGGTTATCGAATTTATGCAGATTGGGGACAGGTTGGCGTTCTCGAGGGCGGGGGACACATTTGTGAGTTAGTTCTCAATAGTGTCTCTCGAATAAATCCGCTGTGGAAACCGCCGTGGAGAACAATCGATCCCGACGACTACTCCGGTCGGAGTCGAATTTACGGTCCACCGCCGGATGGCAAGTTATTAGCTGGAATTGCCGGCCACAGCTTGAGTTTTGACCACTTCGGGCCTCCATCGAAGGAGGAAACGGCGGCGGGGCTCGCAACCCACGGGGAGGCGCCGTGCACAAGATGGAAGATGAAGAAAGGCTCCGCGGCGCGCCTTCCCACGCTACATTGCGGATGTGTACTTCACCAAGCGCAGATCAGTTTCAGCCGGACCATCACCGTCGACAACACTGCTCCGGTGGTTTATTGCGAGGAGCGTGCCGAAAACCTGGGAACCTACGACCGGCCCATTTCGTGGAACGAGCACGTGACGTTCGGCCCACCGTTCCTCGAATGCGATACCACAATCTTTGACATGCCAGCGACTCGGGCCAAAACTTGTCCGCCGGGTTATAGCGACAAAATCTTTCTTCAGCCAAATGCAGAGTTCATGTGGCCTGATGCTCCGAAGGAAGATGGTTCTCGCAGCAATCTGCGAAGCATGCCGGACGAACGCTACGGACATTACACGGCGCAGTTACTCGATCCTGCACTGGACGTCGCCTTCATCAGCGCCTGTAATCCGCGCCTGCGTCTGCTGGTCGTCTATGCCTTCCGGCGGGGGGATTTTCCATGGGTGGGTAACTGGGAAGAACGTAACAATCGCACGGTTGCGCCCTGGGGAGGAAAGACATTCTGTCGTGGAATGGAATTCAGTACTACGCCCTTCGCGATCTCTCGTCGTGAAACCATCGACCAAGGTCCGCTGTTCGGTGAGAAAACGTATCGCTGGCTCCCGGCCCGGTGCAGCCTGACTGTGCGCTACCTGATTATGCTGTTCATGACGCCGGAGCATTTTGCTGGGGTCAGCCGAGTGTCTATCGAGCGAGGTCGCGCGATGGTGACCGAAGCCGCGCCCGGCAATCGCCAGCTGAGCGTTGCGTTGGCTTTCCAACTGTAATCGCATCCGAGAAGACGGCGGTCCTGATAAGTATTTTGGGAACATCTGGCGTATGAGCCTGCTAGCCATCGACATCGGATCGAGTACCTGCAAGGCGCTCGCGTTTGGGACGAGCGGCAAGGTCCTGGCGCGACACTCAGCAAGCTATGCGCCTGAATTCCCGCGCCCCTCGTTTGCCGAGATAGACCCAGAGAAGTTCTGGAAAGCAATCTGTGCCTGCTGCCAAAAAATCAGCGCGCAGCTGTCTGAGCCTGTGCAGGCGATTTGCCTGAGCTCGCACGGAGAAACCTTTGTTGCCGTCGACTCGGCGGGCCGGCCCGTGACCCGCGCCATTCTCAATCAGGACAGCCGTGCGGTTCACGAATCGTCGTGGTGTGAAGCAGCGATTGGACGTGAGCGGTTATTTCAAATCACCGGCCTGTTCGCACATCCCATGTACCCCATTCCCAAGATCCTCTGGCTGCGAAAAAATCAGCCGGAGGTTTTCACTAATACTAAGTGTTTCCTTTCGCTGATCGGATATCTGCTGCACAAAATGCAGCTTCCACCCTACGTGGATTATTCTCTGGCGTCGCGCTACCTGGCTTTTGATGTCCGCCGGCAATCATGGTCGGAAGAAATTCTAGCTGCCATTGGCCTGGAGAAATCCGTTCTCCCCAAGGCCGTTCCCACCGGCACGATTGTCGGAGAAATGAATTCAGAAACCGCTAGTCAATTAGGCATTCCCGCCGGGACTGCGGTTGTGCTTGGAGGTCATGACCAGCCCTGCGGCGCGCTTGGAAGCGGAGTGATCGGTTCTGGCCGAGTCGCAGATTCGATGGGCACCTATGAATGCCTGGTTGCCGCCTCCGACGCTCCAATACTTAGCAACAAGGCGCTAAGTGCTTCCCTCAACTCTTATTGCCATGTAGTTCCCGAGAAATTTGTAACCATCGCATATTTTCCATCCGGAATCATGGTCAAGTGGTTTCACGACTTGCTGTATACGAACGGTTCTGGAGAAATAGTGACAAACTCACTGAGCGAGGATGTCGAGACTGAGCACCATGCATTCCTGGAAGCGCACGCCCCGGAAGGTCCAACCGGACTGTGCATCACTCCCCATCTCATCGGCACTTGCAATCCTGAGTTCAATCCGCATGCTCGCGGAGTTATTGCTGGCCTTAGGCCGGGAACGGACCGTGCTCATTTATACAAAGGCATCCTCGAAGGGCTGGCCTGCGAACTTTCCATCGTTGCCGAAGCGCTGGCCGAGGCAGTTGGCGACTTTGGCGACATTTACGCGACAGGCGGAGGGACGCGCTCGGCGCTGGGACTGCAATTGCGCGCCGCCCTGACCGGACGTCGTCTGCACATTATGCGTCGCCAGGAAGCTGTCTGCCTTGGAACGGCGATTCTCGCAGGGGTTGCGATCGGCGAGTATGAGAGCATCGATCAGGCAGTCGCAGAATTGATTGAGGAGAGTACGACGGTGGAGCCGAATAAGGAAATAGCGATCACTTACCGAGACCAAGTGAAACGCTACCGGGACTTGCGATCAGCCGCAGTGAAGCAGACCTCGTCATAGATTAGGAGGAAGAATTGATTCAGCCGACAATCGGGTTCATTACTTATGGCGTTCACAAGGACGGGCTCAAGGATCCCCAGGGAGTTCCATTCATCGATGAGGCCATTGTGAGACGCTCGAAGCAGGCCCTTGCAGCCGCGGGAATGAAAGTAATAAAGCATGATGTCGTGCTGGCAACGAAAGAAGAGGCCCGGAGTGCTCTCAGGAAGATGAAGTCAGACGATCAGGTAGACATGATCGTGCTCTTCTCTGGAACGTGGGTGTGGGCGGCACATCTGGTTGGCGCGATTCGCGACTTTGTCGCGTCTGGCAAAGCAGTTCTGCTGTGGACCCATCCCGGTTCGCAAGGATGGAGGCCAGTGGGTGGATTGGTGATGCACGGAGGCCTGCTCGAAATCGGTGTGCCTCATAAGTTCGTCTATGGCGAAGCTGACGACCCTGGAACCATTCTCAAAATCATCAGCTACGCCCGCGCCGCTCACCTAAAAAACTCGTTGAACATGTCGACCATGGGTACCTTCGGTGGGCGCGGTATGGGCCAGACCTGCGGGGTAGCGGATCCCTCGCAATGGATGCGAATGTTTGGGATCGATATCGATTCGCGCGATACGACCGAGCTCATCCGTACCGCAGAGGCGGTCTCGGGGAGGGAAATTGCAGCCATACAACCCCGCCTAAAAAAACTCTTCGGCTCGGCTCCCGAGAGGAACCTCGTCAACGAACGATCGATCCGTCTTTATATCGCGATTAAGAAGCTGGTCGAAAAAGAAAAGTTCGATTTCTACACTATCCAGTCTTTTCCCGGGCTGGGCGACGACTATACCGCTACCTGCTTTGCTCAAAGCATGATGCTCGAAGATGGTTATGGCACTTCCACGCTTGGAGATTTCAACACTGCGCTCACCGTCTGGCTGCTGACCAAGCTCAGCAAGGAACGAGTGTATTACGGCGATCTGCAACATATCGATAAGGAGAAGAAGGAAATCAAGATCATCGGCGACGGTGCTTGCCCGCCGTCCCTGGCGAGCAAACTGGGTCCGGCGGGCTTTTCCGAGCATGGCATTCCCACCGAAGGCGAGGCCGGAGGGCTTTCCGTGAAGCTGATCTGCAAAGTTGGAGAAGGGGTGCTGGCACGGCTGGGGCGCGTTAAGGGCGAATTCCAGATGGTCATTACCCGGGCAACGGTATTCGAGCCGGCAAAAAATCAACTTAAGCGGCGGCTGAACGAGTGCGGCATTCCGTTTTGGCCACACGGGTTCGTGACCGCTCATTGCGATGTCGACAAAATGCTTGAGAGCTGGACCAACGAGTACGCTTGCCTGGGTTACGGAGCTGAACTGTATCCTGCGCTGATCGAGTTTTGCGAACTTACCGGGATTAAAACGCTGTTGCCGTGAAAACGAGTGATGGACTGCGTGCACACCGCCACAGCGCGGTTGAGTTGCTGGCAAGTGCTGCTGGCAGCGCTGCAGGAGTCCCGCACCCCACTCCCCTCCAGTTATGCTGGCAGAATTCAACTATCAAAATTCCACGTAAAGCTTGCCTTGTAGTTCTACGTCGGACCAGCAGCCGAAGGGGTTGGCTTCCACGTGCACCAGAGCCTTGCCATGGGTGTACTTCAGTGGGATATCAAAGTTGAAGAAGATGTCGCGGTCGCGATGGCCACCGCTGTCGAAGTGGAGAACGACAGGAAAGCGTTTTCCGTCTACAACCAACAAGCCGAGTGCGGCGTTGGGTTGCGTGCAGGAGGTGTAGGTCGCCGGTCCGAACGGCGCCGCCATACCGAAGGTTCCTTGGAATTTGATTGTTGTCCCGTTAGGCGGAAGCTGGAAGTGTAGATCTGCGACCGCAAGAGCGCCTCAACGCCGACGTACCAAACGTGCTCATCTTCGCGAAGCACCGCACTGCCAGGGCTGAAATTGCCATGGGTGACGATGCGAGAGGAACAATTGGAAGTCTGTCCCGGCAGGCAGGCGGGAAGATTCTGTGCGTGTGCGGCGCGGGCGAGTAACACGAGAACTTGCAGGATAATTATTTTCACAGCCCAATCCTCCTGAAAGCCCCACGGCGTCACGATCTTACTGCCATCCAGATTGCGGTTGCCAGTAAAATCTCAGCAGGTGGGAGGAACAGGTGAAACAGAGGATTCAAGTTGCGCTGATTGTGGCCATGGCGGTGGCAGGCATCCGGCTTGGTGGGGTTTTTTACGAGCGCTATGAGGATGCGAAACTGCCAGCGAAGAAAGAGGCGCCTCCACTGAATGCAGATTATTACGTCACGCCGAAGAAGCTATATCCCTACGACCTGAAATCTGCGAAACAGTTGGCTAAAGGGCCGGCTTGGGCGAAGGTCGGATATGTGTATGTCTACTATCCCTACAACTCAGCGGCGCGTCGGGCGAACTTGTCGCAAGAGGCGGGAAAACTTTTGCCATTGCAGAAGCTCGAGATAAAAGATGTGATCACCCAAGCAATGCCAGGCAAGCCGGGTGAGAAACAGGTGCTGGCGGTGTTTGAGCAGGAAGGGAAGTCTTATGCCGCGCCGATCGGAATCGAGAAAGACGGCGACTACAAGTTCTATTCCGATGACATGCTGTTCGTCGAGGACCCGCATGCGCTGTACAAGCACTGGCCGCCGGACGTTTGGCAATTGATTGATCAACATCAGGTGAAGCCCGGGATGAGCGAATTGCAGACGGACTTTGCCATCGGGATAGGGCTTTTAGAACCGGGAGCGGATGACATCGACCGGACACTGGATTATCCCAATGGTGGAAAGCCGCTGAAGATCAGCTTTCACCAAGGAAAAGCGATAGAGATAAAGCCGGGCAAAGCCAGCTAAGAAACACTGAGCGGCGAGCAGTGAGCGGCGAGCAGTGAGCTACGAGCAAGCAATGAGCCGTTACTCGACGCTTATGCCTCGAAGCTCATAGCTCAACGCTCACAGCTTTTCTTTACTGGTCTGTTTTCAAAATTGGCGAGCTATCGTCGGCTTCCTTCTGCTCGTCGACCCGGATTTTGCCCTCTTCATCAGAGAAGAACGAGCGGTGATCGGGGGCAAACTGCTTGGGAACCATGGTGATCTCAAACGTGTCTTTTTCTTTGTGGGCCTTGAATTTCACGGTGTAGTCGCCGCGATCGGTTTTGACCATGCGGGGGGTGAACGAACCAGTTTTCCGCAGCTCCAACAAAGATGTGGCGTAATGTTGATTTTTCTTTTTGTAGGCGTGCTGGGCGCGCGAGAAGGTTTTTATATAAGCGATGGCCAAAGCCTCGGAGTCAGACCGCGCCGGGTCACCCTTGTATTTGGGTTGGTAAACCGCCTGTGCTGAAACCAGCGCCGCGATCAGCAATGTGCAAAAAGCCCCCAGAAAAGCCCTTTTCGTGGTCATTCGTTCACTTCCCGCTCCATTCAGAGTGAATGATACCTATGTTACTCCCGTAATTCAGCAAACGTTACGGAACCTTGCATCCGACTGCAATACAGATATGCTGGAACCATCCTTGGAGCGAGAACGGGCCTGTCTATGAAATCTGGAACTGCTGTGAAGACCGCACCAGCCAAAAAGCCGCAGATACGCATTGCCGTGGTCGAAAGCGACCCTTTGCGCTTTGTTGGATTTCGCGCGCTGTTTGATTCCGAGCCGGACTTCGAGTTGGTGTCGGCGGCCCTGCCGGATATTTCCGTCATGCAGGATATCGATCTGGTGCTGCTCGGCAACCGGAGTGGCCAGAATTTGTTCGACGTGATGGCCAGCCTGAAGGCAACGCGCCCCGACCTGCGCATCATCGTGACCGGGGCGGGCATGGATGAAGAGACAATTTTGAAGGCGATCGCCTCGGGTTCAAAAGGCTATGTGGACGAAGCTGCTTCAGCGGCCGAATTTGTACAGGCGATTCGCATCGTTAGTCAGGGATCAGTCTGGGCGCCGCGCCGCGTACTGTCGCTGTTCATCGAGCGCGTGAGTTCATCTCCGGGGCGGATTTTCCCGGCAGGGCGAGTCACCTTTACCGACCGCGAGAAGGAAGTCCTGGAAATGCTGGTCGCTGGCCGCTCGAACAAAGAAATCGGTTCCGCGCTGGGGATCGAAGAACGTACGGTAAAGGCACATGTCGCCAAACTGATGCGCAAAGTGGGCGTGCAGAACCGGATTGCGCTTTCGGTGCACGCCATTACGCATAATCTGGTGACTGCCAAATAAGTTTGTTGGGGGCAACGCACGGGGAAAGGCGCTCGGGAAACCGAGCGCCTTTTTTGTTTTTGTGATGCGCGCTTGATGAAGAATAAAATGGCAACCTATAGGGAACCAGAGTGAACTTATTCGAACTCTTATTTTTTCTGCTTATCTGCCTCGGTCTCGGTTTCCTGGTGCATTTGAGTTTTCCTGCCTTAAGCTGGTTGGTGGGGGCTGTAGCAACTGCGGTTGTCATGTTGCTCATAATGACAGGAGCATTCCGGAAATTGTTCTCGGGAAAGAGTCCCGACGAAGAGAAGCACAGCAAGCCATAAGTTTACAAATGTTCCCTCGACGGCTATGTCATCCGGAAGCCCCGCGCCTTCAGCAGCGGGGCGAGAGATCTCGCGTGGAGCGTAAACGAAAAAGCAGATTCCTCGACTCGAGAATCATCCCGGCTAGCCGGGATGATTCCACTTCGCTCGAAATGACAGCTTGGTAGGGAAGCGGTGCTGCAATGAGCGGCAGACTGCTTGCGCTCCTCATCGATCCGCGTGAGAGAATTACGGCATGAACACCAATTGGATGTCCCGTCCGCTCGAAGAGTCCGATCCGGAAATCGCCGCTGCGATTGACAACGAAACCCGCCGCCAGCACGAAGGCCTGGAGCTGATTGCGTCGGAAAATTTCGTCAGCGAAGCCGTGCTCGAGGCCATGGGATCGGTGTTCACCAATAAGTATGCGGAGGGCTATCCGGGCAAGCGCTACTACGGCGGATGTGAATACGCGGATGTGGTCGAGAACCTGGCGCGCGATCGGGCCAAGCAAATTTTTGGCGCCGAGCACGCCAACGTGCAGCCGCACTCGGGATCGTCGGCAAATATGGAGGCGTATGCAGCGGTGCTGCAGTCGGGCGACACCATTCTCGGGTTGAATCTCGCGCACGGCGGCCACCTGACCCATGGGCATCATCTGAATTTTTCGGGCAAGACTTATAAGGTCGTTCCTTATGGCGTGACCAAAGAAACCGAGACTATCGACTACGACGATCTGGAGAAGTTGGCCGAGCGCGAGCGGCCGAAGCTGATTATCGGCGGTGGCAGCGCGTATCCCAGGATCATTGATTTTGCGCACATGCGGCAGATCGCCGACAAAGTTGGCGCGCTATATCTCGTCGACATGGCGCACTTCGCCGGATTGGTCGCGGGCGGAGTTCATCCCTCACCGGTTCCGCACTCGCACATTGTCACTACGACCACGCACAAAACTTTACGCGGGCCGCGCGCGGGAATGATTCTCTCAAAGCAGGAGTTCGCCGCCGCCATCGACAAAGTTGTTTTCCCCGGCATGCAGGGCGGGCCGCTGGTGCACATCATTGCCGCAAAGGCTGTGTGCTTCCGCGAGGCGCTGCAGCCCGAGTTCCGCGACTATGCGCGGCAGATTGTCGCCAATGCCAAAGTGCTGGCGGAAACGATTGCCGCCGAAGGCTTCCGAATTATTTCCGGCGGCACCGACACGCACCTGATGCTGGTCGATGTTTTCTCGAAAGGCATGTTCGGAAGCGAAGCGGAGAAAGCCTTAGGCGAAGCCGGAATTACCGTGAATAAGAACGCGATTCCGTTCGACGTAAACCCTCCGATGAAGCCGAGCGGCATTCGTATCGGAACACCGGCGTTGACCACGCGTGGTATGAAAGAAAGCGAAATGCGGCGGATCGGCAAGTGGATCGCCGAAGCGCTGAACTCGCGCACGGACGCTGCTGTGCTCGGCAAGATTCGCCGCCAGGTGCTGCAGGTTGCCGAGGCGTTTCCGCTGTATGCGGAGCGGAGGGAGAGGGTGCACGCGGGCGTGCGGGGCTGAGCGCAGGTTGCCCCTCCTCTGTCATCCCGAGCGAAGCATGATCTTTCGCTGGCGAAAGATTACGCGCAGTCGAGGGACCTGCTTTTGCTTCAACGCGGGATGACAACGTGAATCGGGCGGAGTGACGCCGCGGCGGAACCTCAGGGGCTGAAGCCCGCCATCATTGAAGTCCTGATTGGCACGAGTGAACTCGTGCCCTTCCCGCATGTGGTGTTCGCCGTGTGGTTGAGACGTGGTCGACAGCGCAACAGCAGGTCCCCATTCGACTCCCTCCCTGCGATCGGTCGCTCAGGGTGGGCTCTCCACGCACACCGTGATCGCGTTCGCGATCATGGTGTTTGATCGGGATGACAACTTGAATCGTTACCAGTCCCAAACTTTCGAAAACTGCAAAAAGTGGTGCAGCCGCAGTTCCTCGTCCTAGAGACATCTACCAAACAAATCGAGCCATACTCAGTGATATTCTTCCGGGCTGGGCAACTCTTGTGATTCTGCCTGATTCTCTCTCACTGGAGGTGCACATTGCGGCGCTTATTCTTCGTCGGTTTCTCTTGCCTAATCGCCTTCTGTTATCGAGCTGTGGTGGCGGCTCTCATCAAATCCAGTCCATCAGCGTTGTTCCTACATCTGCCGACGCTCAAAACTCTCAGAATGGTCGGGTGCAATTCACTGCGACCGGACATTACAAAACATCTGCGCTGACGGTTGCTCCGTTGAAGGCAACTTGGAGCGCCGCCCTTGGTCCTGCGACTACAGCGGTTACGGTGGACGCTAACGGTGTAGCGCAGTGTAACGCCGGGTCGTCCGGCACCTTCGACATTGGAGCCTGGGTTCCCGTGGATCCCGATTCGCCGGTAACTTGCATGGCAATTCGCCCTTTTGGCGAACGGGTTGCGACACAGTCACTGGCACCGCGAAATTAACTTGTCCATGAGCTCGCGATTGCCCACCTCTCTCGGTCATCCCGCGCGCAGTCGAGGGACTTGCTTTTCTGCGTAGCTTCAAACCCTCACTTTGGTGACACCGCGCAATTGGAGACCTCGATCCGACCTCCTCGCCAAAACGGGCGAAAGGGAGGCAACCGTGGGAACACCACTTAATTGCCATTGACACCCCCACCCTGCGGGGATATCGTTGCCCCATCTTATTCGTTCTAATTTGCTCTGCCACCGGGCATTAGAAAATCACATACCCATGGAAGTCCAAAATGAATGCATTGTTTTGCCGGTTAGGCGCTGTGTGCCTGCTGGCCGCCACTTGTTTGCTCGTCTGGAGCATCGGAACGCCTCTGGCCGTCGCGGAAATCTCCGATCTTCCCGCCATCATCACTCATGACAACCTCAAATCTGCCGGTCAGCTAAAGGACGGCGTTTTAACTATTCATCTCGAGGTCAAGGAAGGCCTTTGGCACCCCGAGGCCGATGACGCGACCGGCGTTCCTGTGCTTGCCATCGGCGAGGAAGGCGGGCCAGGCAGTATTCCCGGGCCGATGATCCGGGTGCCCCAAGGCACGCGCATTCACGCGTTTTTCAAGAACACACAGATATTTCCGGTGGTGCTGCACGGCTTTCACACGCGGCCGGGCGACGGCAAGGACACCGTGACCGTAGAACCCGGTGCGACCAAGGAAGTGAATTTCCTGGCTGGCGCTCCCGGGACCTACTTCTACAACGTGACCTGCTTCGCCCCTATACCGATCGAAGCCCTCACGACCAGCGATACGACAATGACCGGCGCCTTTATCGTGGACGGCGGCGGCGCCCCGACTGACGATCATGTAATGGTGATCGGGGTTTGGTACAACTGGATGGTCCCGTTCGACTTCACCCGCGGCTTTCACGAAATCCTGACAATGAATGGCAAGTCGTGGCCGCACACCACGCGGCTCTCTTATACCGTCGGTGAAACCGCACATTGGCGGGTGCTCAATCCAACCGTCGCCGTTCATCCCATGCACTTGCACGGCGCTCATTTCCGCGTGGATAGTGCGGGCGACGGAGAAAAGGAAGTAATCTATCCGCCCGAACAACAGCGCATGGTGGTCACCGAGAGCATGGAATCCGGAAGAACCATGCTGCTTACCTGGACGCCGACTCATTCCGGCAACTGGATTTTCCACTGCCATCTGGAAATGCATTTTGACCCGAATCTGGCGAATCAAGCTGCGGAAATGATGGGGGTGCACGTCGATTCCGAACATCACCACATGAGCGGCATGGCGGGCTTGATCGTGGGCATAGAAGTGAAGCCCCGCGATGGGCAGACTGCCGAGGTAAAAGCCCTAGCGCCTCAGCACCATGTGACTTTGACGCTGACTCAGAACCCGCCTCCGCCGAACAGCACTCGGCGCTGCATCAGGATTGAAGTACGCGATGGGGCCGCGGTGACTGCAACCGGGCCTGGTATGGAGTTGGGGCCGCCGATCGTGATCTATCGCGGCCAGCCGACAGAAATCACTGTCGTGAACAATCTTTCAGCTCCCACGGCGATCCACTGGCATGGAATCGAATTGGAGAGTTATTACGACGGGGTGGTCGGTTACGGAGGCGACTCGCGCCAGGTCACGCCGCCGATTGCGCCGGGAGAATCATTCATTGCCCACATGACGCCGCCGCGCGCGGGCACCTACATCTACCACACCCATTGGCATGATGTGGGTCAGCTGACGACGGGTCTTTATGGTCCGCTCATCGTGCTTGAGCCGGGAGAGAAATACGATCCGGAACACGACCGCGTATTTGTGGTTAGCAGCGCAGGACCGAACATGATGAATGATCCCTTGCTGCTGAATGGCAGTACGCATCCGGAGGCGGCCCCGTTGCGTGCGGGCGAACGCTACCGTCTTCGGTTCATCAACATCACTCCGAGTAGAGACAATGTAGCGTTTTCGCTTCTCGACAAGGACAAGGCTGCGGCATGGTTACCGATCTCAAAGGACGGCGCCGACCTGCCGCCGTTTTACCGCAAATCTTGCGAAGCTAAGCAGAAGTTCGCGCCAGGGGAAACTTACGATTACCAGTTTCGTCCTGAAAAGGCAGGGAAGCTTGTGCTGTCGACAGAGTTCATAAATCTGAAAACAGAGCTGTCGATGGATGTACTCGCAGCGGCGGAAATCAGCCGCAAGTAAGGCAGCGGGTTGGTCATTGGTGACCAGTGCATCTGCGGGTGTCAGCACGCACGGGAAGGGCACGGCTTTCAGCCGTGCCGATTGGTTGTGCCTTCCATGGAATCGCGCGAAATGATTTGTCGTGCAAATCATTTCGCGCAATACGGTTTCATGCCGTATTCAAATTCTCGAGAGCGAACCTCAGGGGCTAAAGCCCGTTGTTATTCAAGGCTGCTGATTGGCACAAGTGAAACTCGTGCCCTTCCCGCATGTGGTGCTTGCCGTGTGTCGAGACGCGGTCGGCAGGAACAGCAGGTCCCTCCACGCACACCATGATCGCGTTCGCGATCAGGGTGTTTGGTCGGGATGACAGTAGAGAGAAGCCCGAAACGACCTTGTCCGTTTCCGGACACGCATAACTGCCGCTGGACAGCCACCCCAAATCGTGGAAGCCCCCAGGGTCCACCAGTCTTTTCTTTTCAGCCTTTTACATTTTCGTCAAAGGCATAAGAATTGCCCTGAAGGAAACTGACCACGTCATCTTCATCGAGAAAGATCGGAGAAGGGGCATATGATCAACTGGCTGCAGGACCTTCGTTACGCACTTCGGCAGTTGCGCAAGTCACCGGGATTTAGCGTCGCTGCGGTTCTCACGTTGGCGATGGCTATCGGCGCGAATGCCGTCGTGTTCAGCGTTCTGAATGGCCTGATTCTCAAGCCGCTCAATGTTCCAGATGCGAAGAGCCTCTATCTGGTCCAGCATGCCAGCGACAACTCGACCTCTCAGTCCTATCCCGACTACCTCGATTTGCGCGATCGTAATCACAGTTTTAATGATCTGACCGCTTACGGGATTACTCAGGTCTCGTTGAATACGAGCGAAGGTCCATCACTCATTTGGGGAGTAGAGGCGAGCTCCGACTACTTTGACACGCTGCGTATTCAGCCGTATCGCGGTCGTTTTTTTCACGACTCAGATGATCACGGCCCAGATAGCGCAGCTTACATCGTACTTAGTTATGCATACTGGCATACGCGTTTTCACGATGATCGCAACGTGATTGGCCGCGTGATGCAGCTGAACCAGCATCCATTCACGGTCATCGGCGTAGCACCGCCGGATTTTCGCGGCACGATTGCCTTCATTTCCCCGAATTTCTTCGTGCCGCTGGTGAATCACGATCAGATCGACGGCGTGACCGACCTGAATGATCGCGGCACACGTTGGATTTTCATGATAGTGGGCCACCTGAAGCCTGAAACTAGCTTGGCTGCGGCAACCGCCGATCTAAACTCGATCGATGAATACCTGCAAAAGACCTATCCCAAGCAGGAGCGGCCCGGAGGTTTTTCGTTGGGTAAGCCAAATCTTCTGGGAGATCAGTTTGCTCCGGGCGTGAAGGCATTTATAGCTGGATTGATGCTGCTTGCCGGACTGATCTTGCTGGCGGCTTGCGCCAACCTGGGTAGTCTTTTCACTGCGCGCGCCGCCGACCGTTCTAAGGAGGTTGCACTGCGGCTTGCACTGGGCTCAAGCCGCCAGCGCATTTTGCGCGGGTTGTTCACCGAAGCGGTGCTGGTTTCTCTCGTCGGAGGTGCGGTTGGCCTTTGGGTCAGTGTGGTGTTTTTGCATTGGTTCAGCGAGTGGCAACCTTTCGGCAATTTCCCCGTCCACACGCCCGTGAACCCGGATGCAACCGTTTATGGTTTGGCCGTCCTGTTGAGCTTGATCAGCGGACTGATCTTCGGGGCGGTGCCGGTCCGGCAGGTTTTGAGCACTGACGCGTATCAGGTCATCAAGCAGGGATCGGGCGAGGCCACAGGCAGGCGAATTTCGGCGCGCGACGTGTTGCTCGCTGTGCAAATTGCTCTCTGCGCCGTGCTGGTCACCTCTTCGCTCGTCGCGGTGCGTGGGCTTGTACACGCCAGACATAGTAATTTCGGCTTTGAACCGCGCAATTCGGTGCTGGTCGGCGCCGATCTGCGCATGGCGGGTTACAGCTCCGAGCGGGCGCCAGAAATGCAGAAGCGCATGATTGACACAGTCGGCGCAATTCCCGGCGTCGAGTCTGTGGGATTGACAGATGCGCTGTTGCTGAATGACCAGAGCACGTCGAGCGTCTTCAGCGATAAGACCGCTGACCTGCGGCCCTCGAACGCCGCCATCAGTGACGTTTATCTCTATCACATATCTCCCGATTATCTTCACGCCGAAGGCACTGCGTTGCTCGCGGGACGTGCTTTCACCTGGCATGACGACAAACAAGCGCCGCGAGTTGCGATCGTCAACCAGGAGTTTGCGCGCAGAATTTTCGGATCGGTAGAAAACTCAATCGGCGGGAATTACAAGCTGTCGGATGGCACAAGAATCCAGGTGGTTGGCGTGGCGCAGAACGGCAAATACGGGAAGCTGACTGAAGAGCCGCAGCCTGCCATGTTTCTTCCTATTACGCAGCGGCCCTCGATTTCGACATGGTTGGTGGCACGCTCCAGCGGCAATCCAGAGCAAGTCGGGCCGGCGATCAGGAGTGCTTTGCACAAACTGGATGCGGGACTGCCGGTCACAATCGAAACCCGGCTGGACGAAATTGGCGGCGCCCTGTTCCCGGCTCAGGTAGCGTCGATATCGCTGGGGGTACTGGGCATCATGGGTGCGATGCTGGCAATTACGGGAATTTTCGGAATGGCGGCTTACTCTGTCAGCAAGAGGCTTCGAGAGCTCGGAATTCGAGTCGCCCTCGGCGCGCAGCGTAGGCAGATATTAAAAGCAGCGCTAGGGCGTGCGTTCAGATTACTTGCGTTCGGTTCAGCCGCAGGGCTGATTCTGGGATTACTTGCAACCAGAGTGCTTTCTGACATTGTGTATCAGGCAACGCCACGCGATCCGGTGGTGCTGGCCGGTGTAGTTCTGGCTATGACAGTTCTGGGGCTGGTAGCCACGTGGATTCCGGCAAGACGCGCGCTCTCGGTTGACCCTATGATCCTGCTGCGCGACCAGTGAGGCACTTCTCATCCCGCGATGGATCCTCAAGTTTGGAGTGCCTGTGTCCCTCTCCGTGCTCTGTGGGTAGAATCCTAATGTGAGAATCGCGATTGACATTCGCCGGATGAACGAATTCGGCGTCGGCACGTATACGCGCAATATTATTCGCGCACTGGCCCGGATGGATCGCGAAAACGAGTATTTTCTGCTAGGGCCGCAAGAGAAGGTCAGCGAGATCGGCGTGCTGCCGAGAAATTTCCAGGCGATACCTGTTCCGCCTCCAGATACCACAAAGGGATTTCTGCGCTGTCACGCTGTGGTCAGCCGGATGCGCTGTCAGTTGGTGCATATTCCTCATCTATTCTGGCTGCCGTACAACCTGCCCTGCCCATATGTGGTCACGGTGCACGACTTGCTCGACCACATGTACCGGGCCCACAACGGATCGGGCCTGCGGCGCTCGTTGCATTTTCATCTGACTCGCCGAGTGCTGAAGAACGCGGCGCGTATTTTTGCGGTTTCGCAATTCACGAAAAACGAAATTCAAAAGCTGTTTGGGATCGACCCGGGCCGAATTGAGGTCATTTATAACGCCATCGACCCGCGATTTCTGACCGGACACACCACCGAAGCTGACCGGCAACTGCTCGCCGAACGGTATCAGATTACGCATCCGTTTCTGCTGTATGCCGGACGCATCAGCCCGCACAAGAACCTGGTGCGCATCATCGAGGCGTTTTCTGCGCTCAAGACTGAGCTTTTTAAGCACGATCTCTTTCCCGATCTGAAGCTGATCATTATTGGCGACGAACTTTCAAAACATCCCGATTTGCGGCGCACCGTGGTCCGAGGCGGAGTGCAGAACGACGTGCGATTCCTGGGATTCGTGCCCATTGAAGTGCTACGAATCTTTTACGATGCCGCGAAGGTGTTCGTTTTCCCGTCATTGTACGAAGGCTTCGGCTTGCCTCCGCTTGAGGCGATGGCGCACGGGACACCGGTGCTGACGTCGAATACGTCGTCGATCCCCGAGGTGGTAGGGTGCGCCGCGATGCTGGTGAATCCTGAAAACATTTTTGAAATGATGCGTGCCCTGCAACGGGTATTGGTAGACCCGGTATTGCGGGAAAAGCTGCGCCAGGCGGGCTACGAGCAGGTGAAGAAATTCTCCTGGGATCGCTCAGGGGAAGAGGTTTTGGAGGGGTATCGGGAAGTGGTGGGATAGAATGATCTTTCCGTTATGGCAAACGACGCGACGGGGACGGAGGCAACCTCAACGGTATCGTTAAACATGTCACAAGCGGCTCAAGCGATAACACGACAACCGGCTGACGTGGTCCGGGAGGCGCCGGTTTCTCAGGCGCAGAACGGGATTTGCTACGCCGTTTCCGGCGAAATGAGCATTGCCAGCTCGGAACTTGAGCGGATGATTTCAGCGGTGCCCAAAGCCATTGCCGGCGCGCTCGCGCGCAAGGCTTACTACTTTGTGCCGCTGACTGTGAACCAGGGGGAGCAGACAGTAATCGCGGACCGCTACGACGTTGCGCTGAGCGATAACGCGGTTTGTCATCGCAACCTGGAGCTTGGCGGCTCGCAATGCGTGTTCATTTCGACGCGGCTGATGGATGACAAGTTCTCCATCGCTTTCGAGTTCTATATCAACGTTGGGCATGCGTTCGTGGAGCACGCGGGGGTGTCGCGCGACTTTGCCGACCTGGTTTGGAAGCAAGCGGAGTCAGGAGTGCGCGGCGAGACGTCAGTGGATGCCTGGGAGTCGCGTAAGCTCTCCAGCGGTCGCACGGACACTGAAAAGCACAAAAATGAATATTTTTCGGCCGCGTTTTCAGACGCGATTTCGATTTATCTGTTGTCTCTGTTCCTGGATGTGGATTATCACGATTTGAGGGAACGCGATTATCCCCTGCTGGTGCCCGCTGCTTTAGCTGAACGGCTGAGAAAGGTTGCGGAGTTGTTCGCCCCGAACCCAGGATTTGAGTTCAACGTGTACTACCGGCGAAGGGCCTAAGCTAGGCCCCATCATTACCGAGCTTCACCTTATATCCTAGCCCTGCCGATGTTTTAGGACCTCAATCGCCTTCTGCAATTGCTCATCGTGGTCGGGAGGCGTCGCTTTCTTCTCCAAGTCGGCTGGGGCGGCATTCTCGTCCTCATCAGGAAGCGGCCCTTCATCAGCGGTGTCGGCCACTGCAACGTTGGGGCTGACCGCCGCATCCTGGATCGCCTTGCCCTGAGGGGAGTAATACTTCGCCACCGAAAGAATCAACGCGCTACCGTCGGGTAGTTCAATGAGTTTCTGCACCGAGCCGTCGCCAAAGGTCTTGTCGCCTACAACATCGCCGCGCGCATTTTCGAGAACCGCGGCGGCTACGACCTCGGCGGCGCCTGCAGTACCTTTATTGACCAGAACCACCAGGGGCAGGGAACTGATTGCCTTCGAGGGATCAGCGTTAAAGGCCTCGCGGGGATACTTCTGTCCTTGCAAATAAGTGATGGTGCCGTGGTTCAGGAACAGGTTTGCGGTGGCGATTCCTTCTGCTTCTTCACCCTGGGCGCAGTCGCGTACATCGAGAATGAATTTCTTGGCGCCTGATTTCTGTAAAGCTTTAACTTTGTTGGCGATTTCCTGACTCTTGCCTTTGGTCAGAGCATCCACCCGTATTTCGCCGATCCCATCTTCGAGCATCTTGTCCTGGGCGGCAGGAACATTCACCACGTCCCGCGTGACCACAATTTTCTGCGGTTCAGCGCGGCGGGCGCGCACGACTGAGAGATTCAGGTGCGATCCCGGATCGCCCGACAGCAAACTATGGATTTCAGCCAGCGACATCTCACGCGTGCTCTTACCTTCAATAGCTTCAATGATGTCCGTATCTTGCAAACCAGCTTTGTCAGCCGGGCCGCCAGGGATGACAGAGACGATGGAGGCATAACCGAAGCGCTTCGATACAGCGGCTGCGATGTCTCCCTTTGACGTGGTCCGGTGCGCCTTGTATTCCTTATACTGCTCCGGATTCAAGTAACTCGAATTTGAGTCGAGTGATTCCAGCAGCCCGTGCAGAGCGCCGTCAGTGACGCTGGGCAGGTTAGGCTCTTCAACATACTCGCTGCGGACCCGGGAAAGAACCTCGCTGTAAACTTCCATCTGCCGATAGGATCCGTCGTTCGAGGCGCGAACGCCGGTGAAACCTCCCGCCAAGGCAAAGAGCAGAACTCCAGCAGAGGCAACAAGGATGGCTGTCTTGATTTTTGTGGACATCGGACTCCGAAATTTAGAGCCAAGCCTTTGGCGGCCTGGCTCCCTAATTATAGCTGTTTGGATGCGAACTTCCGGAACTTCGGTGCACGGAGAGTTGGCGTAAGTAATGCCTAGAAAAGTGCCCGAAATAGCGGATTCTGGTGAAGCATGAGCAAGCTGATGGATTGATTCGCCTTTCGCCCCTTTCCCTCATATCATTCATGTCATGGCCGCAACGGAAGTCTCGGTTGTTCTTAGCTTTGAGGACGCTCGGCATGTGGTGGAAGAGCACGCTCCACGCCTGAAGCCGCGAGGGCGGGAGTTACTGGGTTTACTCGATGCCGCCGGAAGGGTACTCGCGGAAGAGATTCACGCTGACCGTGACTTTCCTCCTTTTCCACGGTCCACTCGAGATGGCTACGCGGTCAGGGCGGCTGATGTTGAAACTACGCTCGTAACTCTGGACGTTGTTGGAGAGGTCAAGGCTGGGGCCGTGACCTTGCCAGGTTCGCGTCTCGCGAACGGGCAGGCCGTGGCGATTATGACCGGCGCGGCGGTACCCGAAGGCGCGGATAGTGTCGTCATGCTGGAGCATACGTTGCGGACGGGAGATAAGATCCGGATTGAACGGCCGGTTGCAGCGTCGGAAAACATTGTTGCCGCTGGGGCTGAGGGGAAGAAAGGCGAGCAGTTGCTCTCGACGGGGACCCGCCTGGACTATGCGGGCATCGCGCTTGCAGCTGCGGTCGGGCGATCGCGGCTGGTGGTGCATGCAAGACCGCGGGTGGCTGTGCTTTCGACAGGCGATGAGGTAATTGACATCGATTTGCCGCCCGGGCCGAATCAGATCCGAAATTCCAACAGCTATTCGCTGGCCGTGCAGATACAGGCCTGTGGTGGAGAGCCGGTGCTGTTGCCGATTGCGCCTGACGAGGGTGCGCGCCTGCGGGAACTGGTCGAAGAGGGGCTGGAGTGCGACCTTCTCCTGATTGCGGGAGGCGTCTCCATGGGGAAATACGACCTCGTAGAGCAGGTGCTTGCGGACCTGAAAGCAGAATTTTTTTTCACGGGAGCGCAAATCCAGCCGGGAAGGCCGATTGTGTTCGGGCGAGTGCCGGAGCGAGGGGCGGAGAAGGAGCGTTATTTTTTCGGCTTGCCGGGGAATCCGATTTCCACCATGGTCACGTTCGAGCTGTTCGCAAAGCCGATAGTTGAAGCGCTTGCCGGAATGGCAGCGCGACCTGTCATGTTCACCCATGCCAGATTGAAGAGTGCAATCCAGAGAAAAACCGGGCTCAAGCGGTTCTTGCCGGGACTGCTGTCCGGGGAATTCGAGCACTCCCAAGTGGAGTTGATACCGTGGCAGGGCTCCGGCGACATGGCCGCGGTGGCACGCGCAAACTGCTTTGTTGTGGTCCCGTCTGACCGGGAGCGGATCGAGGCCGGCGAGTGGATGCCGGTGTTGCTACGGTGACCTGCTCGCCGATACTGCTAAGATGATTCCTTCCAGGAATATCTATTGAAACGCGAGCTTTCGCACTACGACCAGTCAGGCCGCGCGCGCATGGTAGACGTTTCCGCCAAGACTGCGAGTGTGCGCCAGGCTGAGGCCAGTGCTTTCGTACTGATGAGTACGGCGGTGCTGGATTCGCTTAGTCGGAACCCTAAGGGCGATCCGTTGGAGACCGCGCGACTCGCAGGAATAATGGCGGCCAAAAAGACGGCCGAGCTCATCCCGCTTTGCCACCCGCTGCCGCTCTCGCACATTGATGTCGAATTGCGGCAGTGCGAAAATGGAATCGCAATCTCTTCCAGCGTGAAAACCACCGCGGAAACCGGGGTGGAGATGGAAGCCCTGGTAGCTGCGAGTGTCGCTGCGCTTACCGTCTACGATATGTGCAAGGCGCTCGACAAAGGAATTGAGATTCGGGAGATTGTGTTGCAGCACAAATCAGGTGGAAAAAGTGGCGATTACAATCGCAAAAAGTAACTGACGACTGAAAGCTGATGGCTGAGAGCTGAGATGCAAAGCAACGTAAAAGTCCTGCTGGTCGATGACAATCCGATGATCTTGGCCATGCTGCGTGATGCACTCGCGCCCATGGCCAGGGTCACCACCGCCGGAGACGGTGCTGATGCCTTGCTCAAAGCGGTCGATGAATCCCCCGACCTGCTGATCAGCGACTACCGCATGCCTGGAATGGATGGGCGTCAGTTGGTGGACAAGTTGCGCAGCCGGGCAAGCACATCGGGGATCTCAGTGATTCTGCTCGCCACCAAAGCCGAAATATCTGAAAAGCTTGCCATGCAGGATCACGTGGCTGACGACTTCGTGGAAAAACCTTTTTTCCTGCGAGAAGCCACCCAGCGCATAAAAAAGGTCATTGACAAGATTGCATTGGAAAAAATGGCGAAGTCTTCTTCATCGGATGGTGTGGTGCGCGGTAGCCTGGCACAGATGAATGTTATTGATCTGGTGCAGTCGCTCGAAATGGGCCGGAAGAGCTGCCTTCTGACGATTACCCTGGACAACGACAAATGCGAGATGTACTTCAGCGAGGGACAGGTCAAGCACGCAACCTATGGGTCGCTCACCGGCGATCCGGCCGTGTTCAAAGTGCTGCGCTGGACCGGCGGAAATTTCCAAATCAACTTTGAAGGCAAAACTAACCAGCAATCTACCAGCCTGAATACCCAGGGACTGCTAATGGAGGGCTTGCGCCTATTGGACGAGGCCAAGCGAGATGCTGGCGGGCAGAGCGAAGAGGAAGAAGATGTCCTCCTCGACTCCTGATACATTTCGCGCGGCCGTGCTCACCGTCAGCGACTCCTGTGCGCGTGGGGAACGTAACGACCTCTCCGGGCCGGCGGTGGCGCGCACTCTCAAAGACCATCATTTTGCTGTAGTCGAGACGCGGATAGTGGCCGATGAACATGCGGCCATCCAAAAGGCTATCGTGGATCTTGCGCGCAGAGTCAAGCTGGTGGTCACCACCGGGGGAACTGGCATTTCAACCCGCGACGTTACTCCGGAGGCGACGCGCTCGGTTTGCGGCAGAATGCTCGATGGCGTTTCCGAGCGTATGCGCCGCGAAGGGGAGAAGAAAACCCCTTTTGCCGCGTTGAGCCGTGGAGTTTGCGGAGTTTGTGGGGCATCTCTGGTGCTGAATCTACCCGGCAGCCCGGTGGGAGCCGTGGAGGCGCTGCAGGCGGTGGTTGATGTCCTGCCGCACGCAATTCAAATACTCTCAGGAAAAACTGAGCACATGGCGAACTGACCGGTTCTCTAAATCCACCACGGAGACACGGAGTCACGGAGAAGACGGTTATTGAGGAATGTCTCATTTATCAGTATCAGCCACTAGATTGACCAGATCCATCGAATCCTTTCTTGCTTTCTCCGTGACTCCGTGTCTCCGTGGTGAAATGAATTTCCCATGCATGCAATCAAACATCTCCTGACCCGCTACACCCTATTCATGTGGGGGCTGCTGAAGCCGTTGGGCGTCTGGGGCGTGTTTGCTGGGGCTGCGTTCGACGGCGGCGCCTGGGGATTTCCGATTGATTTTATGGTCGGCGGATTTGTTGCTCAGAACCACGCGCGCTGGATCCTCTACGTGACGATGGCATCTGCTGGATCAGCCTTGGGCAGCTTGGTCGTATACGCCATCGGATACGCCGGTGGTGAAGAACTGCTGCGCAAACGGGTGTCGGCTGCGCGTTTCGAAAAGCTGCACGCCGCTTTCGAGGAGCATCCTTTCTGGAGCCTGATGTTCCCCGCCATGCTGCCGCCACCAACCCCGTTCAAAGCGTTTGCGCTTGCAGCCGCAGTCGCGGAGATGAGCATCACGCATTTCCTGCTGGCGATTTTTGCCGGCCGCATGATTCGCTTTTCAGCGCTGGCTATTCTGGTGATCAAGTTTGGGCCGGACATCGTGCGCACGGTCCCCGCATTCTTCAGTCATCACTTTCATTGGATATTGATCGCGGTAGTGATTGCGCTGGGAGCGTGGCTGCTCCTCAGGTTTCTGCGCAAGCGCGCAATGAATGCCGCCGAAGTGCGGTAAAAGCGCAAGTACGACAGACGGCCTAGATCGCTGCCGGGCCGGAGATCCCCTTCTTGCTTTGCGCGATCACCACCGGAATCGCGAAGAACATCGCGGTAAACAGAAGGTCGCCAACCGGACGGTATTTGAAGAATGGCAATCCGGCAGCATAAGAGGCGAGAAGTCCCGAGAAAGTTTTCGGGTACATGTCATACGCGGCCCACGCGGCGAAATTGCTGACCAGGAAAAACGAAACCGAACTGGCCAGCGCGGAAAGCAGGACCCATACTGCTTTCGAGTTTTGCCCCAAGCGCGTGCCCAGCAGCACAATCGCCGCATACCAGGCCCACGTCACATAGATGTCCCACGAGAGCGGGTAGCCATAAACGTACTTGGAAAGAATCACGTCAGCTCCGGCGAGCAGCGCGACCGGAAACCAGAGTTGCTTACGTGACCCATACGCGCCGAAAAACAATAGTGAGGCCGAGAGTGGGGTAAAGTCCCAGGGATGAGAGTGCAGATGCAGAATCAGAAAGCGCGCAGCAACCGCGAGTATCACGAATAAGCACGGCAACATGAATCACCTCGGCAAGATGATTTTGCGCGGCTGCAGGGAGATACGTCAAGTGCTGGTGTAAACCGCGTGAGGGAGAGCCACCCTCGGATGTCCGCGCCACATTAGTCCAGCGGTGTTAGTCCGGTGGTGGAGTCTGCCGTCTGGTTCCAACTGCCTCACGAACAATATGAAGATCACGATCCAGCTCGATGGTGCACGAGAGCGGGCTTTTTCCCCTGAAGCGCCCGTAGTCGAAGCGCAGATCTCTGAAGCTCACAAGGGTATCGTCACCTGCCTGAGTTTCTGTGACCATCGGATATTTGGCCCAGTCGAGGTAGACGCGTCCTAAGTAGGACTTTTTCGCCGCAAGCGTGGCTGCCGTTTCCGGCGGCTTGGGTACAATCTCCAACTCGGAGAGATTCAGTTCCTGCGTCTGCGAGTTGATGTCAGACACTGCGAAAAAGCTCTGCGTCTCTGCCACACCGGACCAGTGAAAAATGTTCCAGTAATACGGATACGCTGACGCCCGCAGCGGAGCCTCGGATTCTACGCGCTGTGATTCCATCACATGCACCGCTCGGCGATGCTCAATGTCTCGGACTTCATACAGCGCAACGATGCACAGCAAAGCTATTTTTGCCGCGATGCGTCCGCGCGGAAGCGGTTCATGTCGAGAGAAGATCGCCGGAACAATCAATCCCCCGATCAGAATTACGTACAGCGCGGGTTCGACGATGAAGACGATGTCCCAGGAATACCACTTCTCCCAAAAAGGCCAGAAAGGACGTACGCCATAATTGTTGGTGAAGTCGAGCAGGATGTGGCTCAAGCCGGCGATGTAAGCGAAGAGAAACAACAAATCCCAGCGCGGTGGAAGATCAGGGATATTCGTTTTTCGTCCGCGCAAGAGCCAGACCACATACATGACTCCAGTCACCAGCGCGGAAGTGACGATGAGGCCCAAAAAAGAATGCGTAAAGCCGCGGTGATGAGCGAATCCGTAAGCCGGCCCTTTGAATCCCCAAAATACGTCGAGGTCTGGAGCTTCGGCGGCGAGCGTCATAGTTGCGGTGGCAAGGGCGGTTTTGCGATTGAATCCTGCCCGGGCGAGGACGGCGCCAGTGAGAAAGTGAGTGATGGGTTCCAAGAGGATTTTGTAACACGAAGCAGGATGTCCGCTTTCTTGAAGTCGAGCTGCGCTCGACCGGACCCTTCGACTTCGCTCAGGGCAGGCTTGCGAGGGCGCCCGCCCCACACGGACATTGCTAGCTTCCGAGCGTCGGATGTCCTTGCGGCACCAGCACCGTCATCGCATCCGGGACGGTCGAAAGCGTAATCGGCAGCCTGCCCAGCAGTTCACCATCAGCTTCGACATATATATTCTCAGGCTTCTCCCCCTGAACACTCCGGCAGGTGACCTGATCGGCGTAGGCCAGTTCTATTCCGGGCACACCGTTCGACATTCCAAGCATTCCCCGAAAGACATAGGCCAGATACATCGCGCGATTCCCGGTGCGGCAGAGCACAAGCCGCAGGTCGTTTCTGGCAAGCGATGCGCCCGGAGCCAGTTCCCGCAGCACGCCACCGAAGAAATTAATTCGCACCGCCAGCATCTCAGAAAGCTTCGGCTCTTTCGCCAGAGGGGAGCCGTTATTTGAAAACTCCGCCTCGAAGTAGCGCATGCGGTGCGTCCACCACAGATGCAAGGCCTTGGTGTAGTACGCCGTCATGCCCATGCGGTCTTTGATCAGCCGGTTGAGTTTGTAAAAAAGATGCGCGTCGACTCCGACGCCCGCCGCCACCGTGAAGTATCGAAATGAAGGCAGATTGTTGAAGTCGCGAAAATCGATTCGCCCGGCGGCAATTCGCTTCGGCGTCGCTGTCAGCAAGGCTCGTGCCGCGGCCGCTGGATCCAACGGCAGGCGGAGATCGTGTGCCATGGCGTTGGCTGTACCCAGAGGGATGATTCCGAGAGCGGCGTCCTTTCCGGCCAGTCCCTGCAGGACGTTACGGACGGTGCCATCCCCGCCACAGGCGATGATGGTGTCGAAGCCGTCGCGAATGGCAGCGCGCACCTGGGCGGCAGCATCGGAAGCGGCGCGGGTTGGAGCGACATCAATTTCAACGCCGGCTTCGCTCAGCACGGCTGCGGCGGCCCCGACATCTTGCAGGCGATATTTTTTCCGCCGGCCAGAGTGTGGATTGTAGAGGAGGGCGGCTTTGCGCATGGATGATGATGGCGGGTTCTATGCGAGCTGGCACTGCCGTGAATCTCAGTAATTGTACTCGACTAGCCGAGCATAGCGGCCGGGTGTTAACAGGGGATGAATTCCGGAGGGTATGGTTCTCTAAGCTGCAACATGCGAAGAATCCAATACCCGGCGGCAGCGGCAGCGAGATGTTTCAGGGTATGGCCGCTCACGATGTGACCCATAGAAAAGATCACTCGGTCGGCGGTCTCAAAAGTTTTGGCCATCAGGTAGAAGCCAAATACGACGGCAAAGTCTGAGCTGCGGGTGTATCTCGGTGGCAGGAGCAGCGCTAACAGAAGGGCCAAGGCGCTGTAAATCTGCACCGCTGCATAGACCCGCAAATCACCGTGCCCGTGGAGTTCGTCCCAATACCATTGCAGAACGCTCGCGGCGCTGAAGGCGATCAACCAGGGCAAGAGTTGGAGGCCTGCTCGCAAGCTGATGCGTTCGACAGTGAGGGCCGCGAGCAGAGAGCCGAAAACAACTGTCATCGGCAGCCTGTCCCAGACCAGGGGTGCGTTGCCAGTCGACCAATGGTAATAAGCGGAACCGAAAGCAGTTAGCAGAAGGCCGGCAAAGACTCCGATGTAAGGCCAGCGTTCGCGGCGGTCGATGAAAGTGTGTGCCGGCGAATCGCTCTTTCGCCGCAAGTAGGCAAGTCCAATAATGCCGACAATGGCAAAGGGCAGGTTAGAAATCACATTGAGGAAATTCGGAATGCCAAGCCAGCTGCGCTGATCGGCGAATTGGTGATATGAAAGCGGTTGAGGCATAGGAGGCAGGCGAAACATAAGAACGGCAATGGCAAGCGCCACCCCGAGCATCAATGCGATACCGTTTTTTCGGGAGAGCGGGGAAATCTTCAAAATTGGATGTCCAATTTGCCGACTTGGCGGGCCGTTGCGGTTTGCGTGACATGAAAACGGAATAATTGCATCAAGCCTTACAATCGTACCTCCATGGTGAGCCTGGCGTCTTTCGCGAAGATCAATCTTGGGCTGCGCATTGGTGCGCTGCGGCCCGATGGATTTCACGAACTGCGGACGGTGTATCAGACGATCGCGTTGCACGATACGATTCGCGTTTCAGTGGCGCGCGGCTCGGGCCTTGAAATTCGCTGTGATGATCCGCGAGTGCCGTGTGATGCGACCAATACCTGCGCCAAGATCGTCGAACGGGCTATGCACGCGCTCAAAGCACGCGGCCGGGTCACGATTGAGATTGAAAAGCGATTGCCGGTGCAAGGAGGCTTGGGAGGCGCATCAGGAAATGCAGTGGCCACGTTGTTGGCATTCGAACGCGCATTGAAGAAAAGATTATCGGACGCGGAGCGACTGCGAATCGCGACCGAGGTCGGATCGGACGTGCCGCTGTTTCTGATTGGTGGTACGGTGCTGGGGGTCGGCCGCGGGGAAGAGGTTTATCCGTTGCCGGATTTGCCAGCGATGCCGTGCGTGATCGCGCTGCCAGACGTTGCGGTTTCGACGCCCAAAGCATTTGCGGAGTGGGATGAACTGTGTGGCGCGGGCGCCATCGAGGCTGAAAGTCGTGCCCTTCCCAGTGAGCGGGAAGGAAAGCAGGTTCCTCGACTCGGGAATCATTCGCAAGCGAATGATTCCGCTTCGCTCGGAATGACAGGGGTTTTAACTGAGGAAGTGGGAGGAGAATCAAAATTGACCTCTCCTACTCAGTCCGATAGAATGTTGAAGTTCAGCCGTGAGATTTCTGCGTGGCTGGGTGCGGTGCCGGGTAGTTCTGGCCGCCGCAGATCCGGTGTCTCCGCCAGGGGCGGAGGCCGGGCCGAGAACCTACTGCTCGACCTTGTCCGTACCGGGATTGAAAACGACTTCGAGCGAGTCGTCTTTCCGCAGTATCCCGAATTAGGTGAGGTTAAGCGTGTGCTCGAACAGGCAGGAGCGCGGTATGCCTCGCTTTCCGGCTCGGGAGCGGCGATTTATGGCCTGTTTGCGTCGCGAGAAGTTGCCAGGGCTGCGGCAGCGAAATTGACTCGGCGCGGAACGCATGCATTGGTCACGAGCACGTTGACGCGACGGCAGTATTGGAACAAGCTGTGAGCGGTGAGCTACGAGCGGTGAGCAACTGAATTGGGATATTGCTCGACGCTCGCAGCTCGCGACTCAGAGCTGCTTACTGGGCCGTCGACTAATGGTAGGTCAAGTGCCTTTGGAGCACTTTGTCTAGGTTCGAATCCTAGCGGCCCAGCCAGAAAACCGTCGCACGTCGTTGGTCGTGCGTCGTGCGCCAGATCACAACATGCGAGTGTCAGTGGCATCTTTGCACACTGAACAGACACGATTTTGCGGACGACGTGAGACGGACAACGCACGACAGGAACTGAACAATGGCTACACTCGCGACAGCAAGCGAAAAGAAGATGAGCGCTGCCGAAGAGAAGCACGAGCGCAAGCCGCACCGTGCACGCATCGACGATAAGTTCAAGATTTTTTCAGGCACGGCGAACCCGGCCTTGGCGGACGAAATCTGCGAATTTCTCGGTGTAAGGCGCGGGCAGGCTTCGATCATGCGCTTTGCCGATGGCGAGGCCTACGTACAGATTCAGGAGAACGTGCGCGGCGCGGACGTTTTTGTGTTGCAGCCGACTTGCCGTGCTTGCCAGCCCGGCAAACGGACGGTCAGCGTCGATGAGCACCTGATGGAATTGCTTTTGATGATAGATGCGCTGACTCGGGCCTCCGCGCGGCGAATTACCGCAGTGGTTCCGTACTATGGCTACGGTCGGCAGGACCGCAAAGACAAGCCGCGGGCTCCGATTTCGGCGAAGCTGGTGGCAGATTTATTGACCACCGCCGGTGCACATCGCGCGTTGTTGATTGATCCACACGCGCCCCAGATACAGGGGTTCTTCAATATTCCGGTCGATCCGCTGTTTGCGTCGCCGGTGCTGGTGGACCATTTTAAGAAATTGAATCTGCCGAACCTGACTGTGGTTTCGCCGGATGCCGGCGGTGTGGAGCGGGCGCGATTTTTTGCGAAGAAGGTGGATGCGGCCCTGGCGATCGTAGATAAACGGCGCGTGGAAGCCAATGTCGCCGAAGTCATGAACGTGATCGGTGACGTAAGAGGCCGCACTTGCCTGGTGATCGACGATTTGATCGATACCGCGGGGACGCTGGTGAAAACGGCGGCCGCCCTGAAGGAAAACGGCGCGAACGAGGTATACGCCTGCTGCTCGCATCCGGTGCTGTCTGGGAATGCGGTAGAGAACATCAAGAATTCGTGCATTAAAGAAGTTGTTGTTACGAACACGATTCCGCTTTCTCCGGAGGCGCTGGCCGCGCGAACTGAGTGTGGGGGGAAAATTTCAGTGTTATCCATTGCTGGATTGATCGGACGCGCAATTCAGTCGATCCACGAAGAGACGTCCGTTAGCAGACTGTTTGCATAGGAACTCAAATTATGGCTACCGCTACCGAACAAACCTTATTGGAAGCTCATCCACGCACCCCGGGAACGAAGAATGACGCCCGGCGAGTGCGCAAGCAGGGCAAAGTGCCTGGCGTCGTCTACGGCGCCGGCAAACAGACGGTCCCCGTCAGTCTTGATCCGCGGCACGTTTCGCGCATTCTGCATTCGGAAACCGGTCACAATACGGTGTTCGATCTCGCAGTAGATGGCGAGCGCACCAAGGCCATGATCGTGGACTGGCAGTACGAACCTATCAAAGGCTCGCTTCTGCACATCGACCTGAAGCGCATTGCCATGGACCAGAAGCTGCGCGTGAATGTGCCCATCGAACTGGTTGGCGAGCCGGCGGGCGTGAAGCAGCAGGGCGGAATCCTCGAGCAAATCACGCGCGAGGTGGAAGTCGAGTGCCTGCCGGGTGATATTCCGAATGAAATTGCCTTGAATGTCGGGGAGTTGGTGTTCGGCATGGTGCTGCGCGTTGCCGATCTGCCGAAAGATGACAAGATCAAGTACATCACCGATAGTGACCAGCCGGTCGCGCACATCATCAGCATTAAGGAAGAAGAGGTGGCGACACCTGATGCCGTTGCCGGCGAAGCCGCGGCCGCGCCAGCCGAGCCTGAAGTGATCAAGAAGGGCAAGCAGGAGGCGGGTGAAGAGGGCGCTGAGGCTGCACCGGAGAAGCCGGAAAAGGCGGAGAAGAAAGAGAAGAAGTGAGAAGGCCGTCGTAGGTCGTACGTCGTACGTCGTTCGCAAAAACGGCTCGAAAGTGCTGTTGGGTTTAGTTGGTCATTGCAGCAGTGAGAATTGGGTTTTTGGCGGACGACGCACGACGGACGACGTACGACGAGATGAAGCTGATTGTTGGGCTGGGCAATCCGGGAATTGAATATCAGTTCACGCCTCACAATTTGGGATTTTTAACTGTCGATCGCATTGCCGACGATCACAAAGTGGAAATCCGCAACCGGCAATGCCGGGCTTTGACCGCGAGAACGAAAATCGGGCAAGAGCAAGTAGTGCTTGCCAAGCCTGAAACGTTCATGAACTTGAGTGGCGTGGCGGTCCGCGAGCTGCTTGAGTCACTTGAGCTCAGGCCCGAATCGGATTTGATCGTCATTTACGACGAGCTTGATCTGCCGATGGGAACGATCCGTATTCGTGAGCGCGGCAGTTCAGCCGGGCATAACGGGATGAAGTCGATCATCGGCGCGCTGGGCACGCAAGAATTTCTGCGGATCAGGATTGGGATTGCGCCGGAGAAAAAAATCCTGAAGCCGTTTCGGAAGTCGCAGCTCAAGCACGTGGACAATGCCCTGGAGCAGGCGGCTGAAGCGGTGAACGTAATTTTGACTGACGGCAGGGCGGTGGCGATGAATCGCTTTAATCGAAAGCCGGAGCTGCCGGAAGAAACTGCATAGATCCTTCAGGCCTGAGGGCCTTCAGGACAACAGAGTTTGGAGAAATGAATGAATCGTACTTATGAACTGATGTTTATTGTCCGCCCGGACATGACAGAAGAGGATCAGGACAAACTGATCTCCACGCTGGAGCATGCGGTAAGTTCGTCGGGCGGAAAAGTGCGCAGCATGGAGAGGATGGGCAAGCGGCGTCTCGCCTACACTGTGCGCAAATTCAACGATGGACTTTACATCCTGCTTACGTTCGAGGGCAGCGGGGGCTTGGTGCATGAACTGGAGCGCCGTCTGCGGGTGACGGAACCGGTGATCAAGTTCCTTAGCGTGCGCATAGACGAGGAACAGAAGCGTCTGGACAAAATCAAGGCAATCAAGGACGCGCGCCGCAAGCCTGCCCCCGTGCCGGCTACCCCGGAGACCCCGAGCGAAGCCCCGGCGGTCACGGCATAAAAACCTGTCGTTCGTCGTTGGCCGTCCGTCGTTCGCTTGCTTCGTGTAGCCACGTGGTACAGACACGGTGAGCAGAGAAGCAAGCAGAACTTTTTGGCGAACGACCGATGACGAAGGACGAACCGATTTTTTGAAGGAGAATCATGGCTGAAGAAACTACGACAACGGCACCAAGCACCGAGGCACCAGCAACCGAGCGGCGTCCACCGCGCTCCGGCCCGGGAGGCGGAAGGGAAGGCGGTGGCGGCGGGCGGAAATATTTTCGCCGCAAGAAAGTATGCAAGTTTTGTACCGAGAAAATCGAGGCGATCAATTACAAGGACGTGCGCCTGCTGGCGCAATTCGTTGCTGAGAGCGGCAAGATCGTGCCGCGCCGCTTGACGGGCGTGTGCACTCCGCATCAGCGCCGCCTGAGCTCGGCCATCAAACAGGCGCGCAACATCGCACTGCTGCCGTTTGCCGGCCGCGCAAGCTAGAACTATCTGGTGATCGGATCATCGAGTGATCGGGTGATCTGAAATCACCCGATGGCCAGATTTTCAGATGACGGATTATTTCAGGAGCTCTCATGGAAGTCATATTGAAGGAAGATGTTTCGAAACTCGGCTCACGCGGTGATGTGGTGAGAGTTGCCGAGGGATACGGCCGCAATTTTCTCTTGCCGCGCAAGCTGGCCATCGAAGCCACGGCGGGCAACAAGCAGGTGATCGATCAAATGCGGGCAGCCTCGTTGCGCCGCTCCGCCAAAGAGAAAGCGCAGGCGGAAGAACTGTCCAAACAGTTTGACGGGCTTTCGGTTTCATTCCAGCGGCGTTCCGGCGAGCAGGAACAACTGTTTGGCTCGGTGACCTCCGGCGATATTGCCGAAGCGTTGGAGAAGAAGGGATTCAACCTCGATCGCCGCAAGATCCAGCTGCATGAACCCTTGAAAACCATCGGCGAGTTTATGGTGCCAATCAAGCTGCACAAAGACGTGACCGCGCACTTGAAGGTGGTAATTGAAAAAGAAGCGGCAGAATAGCACAGGACCGAAAGCTTTTAACCGCAGAGTAAGCGGAGCGCGCAGAGAAGGCAGATTTGAATTCTCGGCGAACTCAGCGTCCTCTGCGGTTAACTATTTTTGAGCTTTCCTGATACGAATCTGTTCCCTGCCACGATATAACGCAGCGGCATCTCCACCGCTTTCTTGATTCCAACTCTCTTGGTAATCAGGACCTGCGGCGGCAGGAAATCATCTTCCGCGATATAAAGGTCCGATCGTGAACTTGTCAGGTCTTTGCCATTGTCACGCTCGCGGGTGATGCCGAACGCGGCTGCGAGCCGTCCTGGACCACTGGTAAGTCTTCGCAGATCAGAGTCGCGGGGGATATTGCGCAGCCGGAACATCTCTTCAATTCCTTTCATGGGTTCAAGCGCACGAAAGAGGATTCCTCCCGGCGTTCCATCCGGCAGACAAGAAACATTCAGGCAGTAGTGATTGCCGTAAATGAAATAAACGTAAGCATGCCCGGGCGGACCGAAGAGGACAGCATTGCGCCGGGTCTTTCCTATTGAAGCGTGTGCGGCGGGATCATCGGCGCCGAGATAAGCCTCGACTTCAACGATTCGTGCCGCCAGCTTTTCCCTGCCTTTCAGCCGCCGCACAAGAATTTTGCCGAGCAGATCAGGCCCCACTAACCGCGGGTCGCGGTCGTAAAACGAGCGGGGAAGAATTCGCAGGCGCAAGGATCGCACAAGAGAATCATCGCACGTCGAAGTCCGGAACCCGACTGTGCCGCGCAGCCATCGTGATCAATGATCAGTGATCAGCTTCTCAAGGTTTCCACTGGCCCACGCTGGTCAGAAACTCAGCCAATCCTTCTTGTTTCTTCAGAATGTCCGCAACAGCTGCGTGATCGATGTGGGCTGCAATCGGTTTGGGATCGTTGGCAATCACCCAGGCCGTGGCTGCGAGGATTCCCTCCCCGGACTTGAAGTCGATCGCGTCCACTTTGTCGTAGGTGTCAGCAGGTTTGTGGTGGAGATCACCATATAGGCTGTCATCCACCTCTTGATCGAGTGCAGGCACGCCTTGCAACACGAATGGGCCATGGTCCGTGTCGTAGGTGAATTCCAGGGAGATGTCGGCTGCGCCTAAATCTTTCAGCAGTGAGTCACTCAAGGGCTGCAGGGCCGCTTGCAAGTCCTTGCGGCCTTCCACCTTCCATCCTTTCGGATGGCCCGGACCATTGTCGGTGTTGAGCACAGCCACGCACTTGCCTATCTCACTCAAATGCGCTTGCACATAGGCGTATGACCCTAGAATTCCTTGCTCTTCTCCGCCCCAAAGAGCGAAGCGAATGCTGCGCTTGGGCGGCTTGCCGAGGGCGGCAATGGCGCGGGCCACTTCCAGTACCGCGACTGAGCCTGTCCCGTTGTCTTCAGCTCCGGTGCCAAAATCCCAGGAGTCGAAATGCGCGCCCAGAATGATCCACTCGTCTGGTTTCTCACTTCCGCGGATTTCGGCGATCACATTGTTCACCGGTATGGGACCCGAGGTGACGTTGTGAAGTTCAAACTGAATGACAACCGCGCCTTGTTCGAGTTTGCGGCGAATCAACTCGGAGTCCTCCATGCCTATTTCCGCTTCGGGTAGTGGACTCTCGTGCGACAGCCAATCCAGGGAGAAGGCGCCGATTATGTCATTCTTGGAATGGCTGGGATTGAGCACCGCGAGCACGCCTGCGTCCTTGAAAAGCTGAGCGGAGGCGACGAGCGCAGGAAACGCTTTCCACTCGCCTTCGGAGAATATCTTCGTGAGATCCAGCATCACGATTTTCCCGTTGATCTGGCTCGCCTTGGCTTTAATGGCATCGGGTGAAATGTCGTCGATGACAATAACTTCGCCCTTGACTCCTTCTGGTGGAGTGGATGGCGCCCACCCCAGAGATTCAATATGCAGGGGACGAGAGACAGGCGAGAGAATTTTGCCGCTGGCCGGCCCACGGTCCCATCCATTTGGAAGCATGAACGGCTCGGTCTTTACGTTCTGGATTCCATAGCTACGAAACTTTGCAACCGCCCAATCGACGGCGCGATTGTAAGCCGGCGATCCGCTGAGCCGTCCGCCGAAGCCATCAGTTAACTCGCGCAATGTGGTCATGGAAGGTCCGATGTAGATTGATCCCGCGAGCTGTCGGGCAGTGGTCTGGATGTCTGGTGAAATTTGCGCCGATGAAAGGGTCTTCAGTCCGGCCAGGAGAACGATTGGGGCACAGATAAGAACGTGGCGGCAGAAGCCCCTCATGCGGCACCTTTCTGTGCCTCTTTGAGATATTCCAGCACTTCTTCGGCGTGACCTTCGGGCTTCACTTTGCGGAAGATGTGCCTGATCTTGCCATCCGGTCCGATGATGAACGTCGTCCGTGCCACGCCCATCACCTTCTTGCCGTACATGTTCTTTGCCTGGATCACACCGTAGAGGTTGCAGATTTTCTTGTCGGCATCTGCGACGAGCGTGAACGGCAGGTCGTATTTGTCCGCAAACTTCTTTTGCGACTGAACCGTGTCGGGGGAAACGCCGAGCACCACGGAGCCTGACTTTTCGATCTTATTGAATGATTCGCGGAACTCGCGAGCCTCAATCGTTCAGCCCGGGGTGTCAGCTCGCGGATAGAAATACAGCACAACCCACCGTCCCTTGTAATCCTTGAGTGCGATTTTATTGCCGTCCTGATCAAGCGAAGTAAAGTCAGGGGCTTTATCATTGATTTCCATGGAAGCCTCTCTGTTCCGTTCTCGTTTATACCGCAAAAATCGCTTTCAGTGCCAGGCGAGCGGGATAAGCACAGCCGCTCCGACCGATGAAACAGAATCAACCGCTAAGGGCACAAAGGAACACGAAGGAAGATTTTGGCACAAGTCTGTAATCACGCTGGCTCTGAGCATAACAGTGCTGGGCCTCACATTCGCGCAGGTCGCCAAACGCCGCCCTGTAAGTAAAGGTCCGCGCGCGCTTGGGCTGGTGGAGGTGGCCGCGAACGGCAAAGCGCATCTGGTTCCGGTCACTATCATGATTGACGGCCGCTTTTATGACGCTGGCGCTTACAAAGCCGATCCAGTGCCGATGGCCCTGCAGTCCGACATTGTGTACGAAGCCGTGAAGACCGGCGTATCGCAAGGTATTTTTACGGTCATGGGCGCTTTTCATGGTAAAGACGGCTGGGCAGCGGCCGGCAAGTGGCGTACCCAAGCCGAGATCGAAGCCGAGAAGGCAAAGTCAAAAGCAGAGGCTGAGAAACGTAATCAAAAGGCGCCGATGGATCAGGATATTGGCGGCCCTCCAAAGCTGAAGCGGGCACCGGAGAGTTCCTCTTCAACGGCCGCAGGACAGTCAGGGACGCAAGCCCCGTCACAGAAATCATCAGGCTCGGCTCCAAGCTCGACATCTGCTGGCAGCACACCGAGCTCCGACGAGTCGCGTCCGAAGTTGACCAAGCGGAGTGACGATCAACAATCGGCCCGGGCGCCGTCCTCGATCGAAGATCCGAACCGGCCGACGTTGCGGCACCAGGCGGCATCAGCGACCGCTCACGAACAGACCAAGGCAGGGAACGAGAACGAACCGCTCAAAGGCCCGCTGGACTTCATTCCTGCAATTTCCGATGCCGACGGTCCGGAGCCGCGCCCGTACGCATATCAGTTGAAGCCGGACGAGCAAGAATCACTAATGAAAAAAATGCAGGCCATGGCAGCGGACGAGGTACGCGCGCGCGCCTCGCATCTCGCTGGAGACAACGCGGCTGCCAAGCCACCCACGGGCGCGAAAGGAGCCAAGGCTGCGCCCATCCCGGAATTTCATGACCTCCAATTGCGCGTCTTCGATCTTTCGAATTCGAACGAGGCGGTGCTCATACTGACTGCTCAGGCCAAGATTCCGTCTGCTCCGGATTTCGATTTCATGGTTGCACTGGTCGCTCGCGAGGACATTTATGGCGATCTGCACAAAGTGTTTGCTCAGACTACGGACGATAAGCATCTGGATGCGCTGCCTCGTTATGATCTGATCGACGCAGTGGACGCGGACGGCGACGGAGTTGGCGAGTTGCTGTTCCGTGAGAGCTGGGATTCGGGAACAGCGTTTGCGCTCTATCGGGTCATCGGGGACCAGTTGTGGCCTTTGTTCGAGGGTAAACCTGGAACCTAACGCAAATTCACCAGGGAGACACGGAGGCACGGAGAAGAACTTCTTTAGTTTATGTTGATTCAGGAAGAGCTTACGGAGCAAATAATCGGTGCTGCGATTGAAGTGCATCGTGAGCTTGGCCCAGGTCTTCTCGAATCAGCTTACGAAGAGTGCTTCTGTCATGAGCTGTATCTGCGGAAATTAAGCTTTCAGCGGCAGATAAACCTGCCTGTTGCATACAAGAATCTGAAGCTCGATTGCGGGTATCGGCTGGATGTCCTTGTCGAGGACTTGGTTCTTGTTGAGCTAAAAGCGATTGAGCAAATACTTCCTGTACATGAAGCGCAACTGCTCACGTACTTGCGCCTAAGCGGAAAGAAAGTTGGCCTATTAATCAATTTCAATGTTTCGGTTCTGAAGAATGGAATTGTGCGAAGGGTCTTGTGAATTGAATTCTCCGTGCCTCCGTGTCTCCGTGGTGCAATGGGTTGAAATGGTTGTGAAATGAAACCTGTCGCCGACAAGATCGAATCACTGCGCGAGCAGATTCGCCATCACGAGTACCGCTATTACGTCCTCGACGATCCCGAGATCAGCGACGCGGAATTTGACCGCCTGATGAACGAGCTGAAAAAGCTCGAGGCTGCTAACCCGGAATTGATCACGTCCGATTCACCTACTCAGCGGGTGGGCGGCAAGCCGCGTGAAGGATTCGTCAAAGTTGCGCATTCCGTGCCCATGCTCTCGCTCGACAACGCTTACAGCGAGGAAGAACTGCGCAACTGGGAACGGCGCGTTCACGACTTGAGCGGACGCAAAGACGTTGAGTTCGTCTGCGAGCTCAAGTTGGACGGCATGTCGCTGGCGCTGCGATATGAAGGTGGCAAACTGGTTCGCGGGATCACGCGCGGCGACGGGAGCACGGGCGAAGATGTGACGTCGAACGTGCGAACGGTCCGTTCGGTTCCTCTTTCCATTTCCACCGAAAAATTGAAGAAGGCCGGCATTCCTGCAGAGTTTGAAGTTCGCGGCGAAATGCTCATGCCGATCGCGTCGTTCAAAAAGATGAACGAAGAACGCGAGAAGCATCAGTTGTCGGTGTTTGCGAATCCGCGCAATGCCACCGCAGGGACTGTGCGTCAACTCGAGCCGAGCATCACCGCGCAGCGGCGGCTGGATTATTTCGCGTACATGCTGATTGCGAATGGGCGCACGGTTTTTGCCAATCATTGGGAGACTCTGAACGCGCTCGAAGCGGCGGGATTCAAAGTCAACCCGCGACGCGCCTTGGCAGACAGTTTTGACGAAGTCTGGAAATTTATCGGTGAGTGGGAAGAAAAGCGCGAATCGCTCCCCTATGAAATCGATGGCGTAGTGATCAAAGTCAATAGCACCCCGCTGCAGCGCGAGCTTGGCTTCACTGGGAAAGCGCCGCGGTGGGCGATTGCATACAAGTACGCGGCGCGAGCGGGGATTACTCAGATTGAGGACATCCTGGTGCAGGTTGGCCGCACGGGAAAACTCACTCCGGTGGCATCTTTGAAGCCGGTACCCATCGGCGGCACCACGGTCAGCCGCGCCACTCTGCACAACATGGATGAGATCGAACGCCTGGGAGTGAAGATCGGCGATTGGGTTGAAGTCGAGCGCGGCGGCGATGTGATTCCCAAAGTTACACGGGTCATTGACGACGACAAGCATCCGCGCGGGCGCAAGCTGTTTCATATGCCGGAGAAGTGTCCGGTCTGCGGTGGTCACGTTGTGCGTGCTGAGGGCGAGGCTGACCATCGCTGCGTTAATCAGAAATGCCCAGCCAAGCTGCGGGAAACAATCTTGCACTTTGCCTCTCGCGGGGTGATGAATATTGACGGCTTGGGCGATGCGCTGGTCAATCAGCTGACCGATCGCAAGATCGTAAAAGATGTCGCCGACCTCTACAAACTTACTAAGGACAAGCTGCTAAGCCTCGAGCGCATGGGGGATAAATCCGCGGAGAATGTCCTTCGAGAGATTGAGAATTCCAAGAAGCTGCCTCTTGAACGCGTGATTTACGGGCTCGGAATTCGCTTTGTCGGCGAGCGGACGGCACAGTTTCTCGCCGAGCATTTCGGGACGATGGAGGCAATCGAGAAGGCCAGTGAAGAAGAGTTGCAGCAAGTGGAAGAAGTCGGACCACGGATAGCCAAGAGCATCGTTGAATTTTTTGCCGAGCCGAAGAACCGCGAACTAGTCGAAGAGCTGCGCGCAGCCGGCTTGAGCATGCGCGGCAAGAAAAAAGAGCGCGGCACCAAGCTGGCGGGCAAAACATTTGTGCTGACTGGAACTCTTCCAACCTATTCTCGAGATGAAGCTAAGAAGATGATCGAGGACGCCGGCGGTAAGGTCGCTGGATCGGTCAGCAAAAAAACAGATTACGTGGTGGCGGGAGCGGATGCCGGTTCAAAGCTGGATAAGGCGAAGGAGTTGGGGGTGAAGGTGATTGATGAGGCTGGCATGCGGGAGTTGTTAAGACCCTGATACTCATGTTTATTCCGATGCGCAATAAAGCAGTGTGCAGGCGAGCTCAGAAGAGTCGCGAAGCGACAGCATTTAGCTAGCCCAGCACGTCAGTGCTGGGTACGAAAGGAAGCGGAATCGAGTCCCGCAGGGACGGCACAATCATGCCGCAAAGATATGGTGGGCATCATGCGCAATGCCCGCCTTTCTCAATAACGCCCGAAACTCTGCTTCAAAGTCTCGCTTGCGATGGTGCTCGTCCTGCCTCAGAACGTAAGCTCTTACGCTGCCCACCAGAGATGGGCTGACGGTCAAAGCCGCATATCCTTTCTGCCATTCGAAATCGATCCCGTGTTCGCCCATCCAACGCGAGGAGTTAGCTTTCAGCTTCTGAACAGCGCTCGCGATGGTCATCGTCGGCTTCAGTCCGAGGAGTAAATGGACATGGTTAGCGGTTCCGCCAACTGCAACAGGAATTATCCCGAGATTCCTTGCGGTACCGATCAAGTATGCCCAAAGCTTGGGGCGTAGCTCGCTAGGAATATTGTCCTGCCGTTCCTTCGTCGAAAAAACGCAATGGAAATAACCGGCCACGTAGGTGTGCGACATGCCCCATTGTCTTCCAACTGAGTTGGTGTGGACACGGCAGAGATGCCGATTGATCCGATCCAAATTTCAAATCGGGAACGAAATGCCGTCCCTAACGGGACTCGGGATTGAGGTTTGCGAGGTCCCAGCACTCACGTGCTGGGCTAGTTAGTTATGCTCCTTCGGAGCTGAAGATGAAGCGCATCCGATTCTCGTCCTGTCAATGGCTGTGCTCTTCCTGCACTGGAATCACGCATCCATGCGCCACTTCGCACACCACGTGCTCGAACTGGATGGTGGTATGGTCAATGCTGAAGTCGTGATGCAAGCGATCTTTCACGTCCCGTAAAATCCGCTCGCTGGCCGACATGGGAATATCGGCTATGGAGATGTGGCACGACAGGGCGCTGGTTTGTGAACCGATGCTCCACACGTGCAGGTCGTGAACGTCATTGACGCCTTCCACCTCGCGGATGGCTGCTTCAACCCGTGCCAGCTTCATGCCACGCGGCGTGCCTTCGAGCAGAATATTGAGCGTCTCGCGCATGATGCCGAAGCTTGACCACAAGACCAGCGCTCCTATTCCAAAAGAAAGAGCGGAATCGATCCATGACTGCCCGGTTACAAGAATCGCCCAACCGCCGGCAATAACCGCCGCGGTTGAGAGAGTATCGCCGATCTCGTGAAGCAGCGCGCTGCGAATGTTCACGTCGCGATCGGTGCGGTAGAGCATTAGCGCGATTGCGCCGTTCATGATGACGCCCGCCGCGGCTACCCACATCATGGTGCCGGCGTCGATTACCTGCGGTTGCTGTATTCGTCTTACCGCCTCATAAAAAATGAAAAAGGCGATGATCACCAAGGTCGCCGCATTCGCCAGTGCGGCCAGAACTCCGGCACGATGATATCCATAGGTATGGGTCGCGTTGGGGGGGCGCGAGTGCAGATAGACCGCGAAGAGCGAGAGCGAAAGGGCAACCAAATCGGTGAAGTTATGGCCGGCCTCAGACAAGAGGGCCAGCGAATGCGAGCGAATTCCGGCGATTACCAGCAGAACTATATAGGCGGCCGTGACCAGCAGCGATACGCGCAGCACTCGTTTGGTGCGCTCACTTCCGCCATGGGCGTGCATATGCACTTATTCAGTTTAAGGATGCGTGGAGCGGGATTCAAGAAGCAGTCAAACCGGCAGATTCCTCAGACCTGAAGTTCTTCGGAATGAGGCGATGTGGTGCGGTGCTGAATGCTCTACTGTCTCAGACCCATCCACTTCTCAGAAACGACGATCGAGTTGCCGGGATTTTGCGGATCGTAGCGAACTGACGTGGGCAGGCCAAGACGGCAAGAGTGAAGGTTGATCCATTGGCGCAGATGAGTCACGTCCTGGGAAGCCTCGTACGAGACTCCGCCGAACGTCATACTGGAAAATCAGCATGGTGGCCGCGGGACGGCCATTGGGCACAACTTCCTGGACATCGATCACGGTGCCGTCGGTGATGCGGCCGATCTGGTTGAGCCAATCGCGGCGCTCGCGTTCGATCTCGGCGGGAGTTTTTTTCTTGCGGCCAAATAACAGATAGGCGGCGAATGCAGCACTCGTGCCGCCGGCCAGCAGCGTATACAAACGAAAGGGAAACATATTTTGGGGCAGCCCTGCAGACGCCGGGCATTCTTAAGATCAAGAATACGGCTAGAAAACCTGTGGGGGAAGATACTCCATCGGTTACCAAGGTTCGATAGTTTCCCAGCCGATTCTTGGACGAAGCTACTGCAGCGATTTCGGGTCAGACCTGTTCTTTGGTGAAGCCTTGGTAAGCTCTGCATCCAGGTCGTGTGCCGCCGCCGGAGTGCCGACTTTGCCTTCACGCAAAATCTCTTTCGCGGTCAACCTGCGGCCATAGAGTTTCTCGTTCGCGCCGTTATCGGGACGTAGCGTGGATCCCTCGAGTGAGATTCCGGCAAACAATCCACGCGAGCGTGAATAGGCGAGAATCTCAGCGCGCATAACCACGTCGGTGGCGGCGGTTGCGGTTCGGCCTTTGGGACCGGCTGCGGCGGAGGCATCGGCGCCCAGCTTAACCTTGCTGCCCATCAGCGACTCTGCGCCACGAGGATTCATAACCAGAAGAACGAAGTCAGTGGCCTGACCGCCCAGCTGGAACCCGATGTTTCCACCCTCGAGCGCGTACATGGCCGGGGGGCCCCATGGTCCGGTGAAGTGCTGGCCGCTGCGACAGACCATTACGCCGCGTCCAAAGCTTCCCCCAATTCCAATAGCGAGCTTTTTCACCGATGGAAGAACGATGACGCACTCGGCGTCATCGAGCAGGTCGCTAGGAATGTCATCCGGAATGTTGAGAATTTCTTTCAAAACGACCCCAGAGTCTTTAACACGGTCAACTTCCTTCGCATTGTTTGCCGCCAGCGCCACAGGAAGGCATGCGAATGCCACGAAAAATGCCATCAGCTTTTTCATCGCTTCTCCTAGAGTTTTTCGGATGGAGCCATTTTACTCTGAACTCTGCAAAATGAAGCGAGGCTTTGCGGGTCCAAGCCAAAGCCTGAGTTGTGGATATTCTGCCGAAATTCTACTCGCTTGTGGTAACACTTTCAGGCCCATGGAAATGCACGCAAATGTGACCCTTCGTGTACTCCTTTTGTAACTTGGCGAACGTTCGCTAGTGGCCTAGAGTCAGGCAGTTAGCGGGGTTGAGGCCACTTAGCCGAATGCCTGAGTTGAAGGTGCTTCGGCAAGCCACGTGCATCTAATAAATGAGGTGGCCCCTGGCCGTGGCTACTTGTGCAATTTCTGGACGATATGGGAATGAAGTTCATTGGCGCGTTTTTTTGTCTGATATTGACAGTGGGGACCTCGGTTCCGCTGAGTGCCCAGAGCTCTGCCTATATGGCTGCTCCGATCGCTGAAGCCTCACCTGATCTAGATTCAAACCAGCCTGGCTCTATTGTCACCATTCAGAAGCGAGTCAACGAGGTTAACGTGCTGTTCATTGCTATGAACAAGCACGGCAAGTTTGTGCGCGACCTCAGCAAAAGTGATTTCAACATTCTGGATGATCACAAGCCTCCGCAGGCGATTGTGAATTTTACCCAGCAGACGGATCTGCCATTGCAGTTGGGGTTGTTGGTAGATACCAGCGGATCAGTGCACGGACGCTTTCAATTTGAGCAGAATGCGGCGGTGGGGTTTCTTCAGCATACGATTCGCCCCCATTATGACCACGCTTTTGTGATGGGCTTTAACTCCAGAAACCACGTTTCACAAGACTTTACCGACAACGTTACGCTGCTGGCTACTGGGGTACAAAAGCTTGAAGATGGCGGCGGAACCGCCCTGTACGATGCCGTTTACACGGCCTGCAAAGAGCGGCTGTTGAAGGATGACTCGGACCGTCCGATGCGGCGAGCATTGGTCATCCTCAGCGACGGTGAAGACAATCAGAGCGAACATACGCGGGCCCAGGCCATCGAAATGGCGCAGCGGGCACAGGTGATTGTCTACACGATTTCGACCGACGATAGCGGCCTGATTTTGCGGGGTGACAAGATTCTGCAACAGATCTCAGATTCGACCGGCGGACGCGCTTTCTTCCCCTTTAAAATGAAAGACATTAAGAGCTCGTTCTCTGCCATCGAAGACGAGTTGCGCAGCCAGTATGTAGTTTCCTACCACCCGGCGGACTTTGATGCAGATGGCCGTTACCGGTCAATAGAAATCACCGCGCTGAAGAAGGACTTGCAGGTACGCGCCCGCAAGGGATACTTCGCGCCTCGCCAGTAAGCTGGTTCTGCACCTGATGGTGCTAAAATCGCATCCAACAAGATAAGCCGTTTAACAATGCAACGTTCTCTAACTATCCTGGCACTGGTCTTGAGCGCTTCGCTTTCGGCCACCGCGAATCAAGCTCACGCAAAGCCGGGCAAGCCGCAGGCAAAACCGCCTGCAGTCCGGCCGCAAGTGCAGCCGGCCGCCGCTCCCGCTCCTGCTAAACCCAATCCGACACCGGAGCAGGGTCCATCGTCGCCGCCGAAGGTCACTTTTCAAGACGGGCAGCTGACGATTGAAGCCAGGAACTCAACCATGGCCGACGTCTCTGAATGCTGTCAAGCAGAAGACGGGTGCAGCGGTAGATATGCCTGCCGCCTCAAGCGAGCGCGTAGTCGGGCGTTTCGGCCCAGGCGCGCCACGTGACGTTATGGCGCAGCTTCTGAATGGCTCGCATTATGACTATGTTCTGCTCGGCTCGCCGGCTGATCCAGGAGCGTTGAACAAGATTGTGCTGATGGCCCGGGCGATGGGTCCCGAGCAACAACCTCCTCAACAGCAGGCTACACAGGCGTTCCAGCAGAACCAGAACCTGCAGGCGGTGCCAGAGGTTGAGACGGAACAGGCTACAGACGACAGCTCTGAAGTTCCGCCTGAAGTCCAGCAGGCGCCTGAAGAAGAGCCGCAACAGCCCGAGCAGGGTCAGGCCGAGCAGGTTCAACCGGACCAGGGCCAGGCAGGCCAAAATGGGCCGGTGGTCAAGACCCCCGAGCAGCTGTTAAGGGAATTGCAGCAGCAGCAAATACAGCAACAGCAGCAACAACAGCAAAACGCGCCACCACAATAAAGCAGTTAAGACCTGCACGCTTAGCTGAAATCCAACTAAAGAATTAGGGAGTTATAGAGGCAAGCTGAACACTAAGGGCGCAGTTCAGTCGCCGCTGAGGTGTGTTTGGCTGGGTGCGAGAACCATGGCGGGCTGAGGTTTACGCGTGCTTTGAGCAAAGGCGTGCAGGAGGCCGAGAACGCTGGTATACGCTAGTGCGATTCCGAGAGCCACCGATCCGGTGACGGTGAAGGTGATAACAAACGCGATCAACAGACTTCCCACATTCCGCCCACTTTCCCGTCGGACCCAGTAGCTACGACCAACGGACTGCGTTCCGGGTTACTGCCCTGTTTTCCACAGGTTCCGGTGCGCTTTACTCTACCCGCGTTGACCCTCGCCACTGTTTACTTATAAGATACGTGAGTAGAACTGCGCATTCCCACTCTCCAACATTTCAGTGGACCCGTCCACATTACGAAGGTGTATTACCGCTCGAAACAAATGGCCATCCGGGAAATCACGGTCCGCGGCGCCCGCCAGCATAACCTCAAGAACATCAACGTCGAAATTCCCCGTAACACGTTGACGGTGATCACCGGACTGAGCGGGTCGGGCAAGTCCTCCCTGGCGTTTGACACCATCTATGCCGAGGGCCAGCGCCGGTACGTGGAGACGCTCTCGGCCTATGCCCGCCAGTTTCTGGACCAAATGGAGCGGCCAGATGTGGATTCGATTGACGGTCTGAGCCCGGCGATATCGATTGAGCAGAAAACCACCAGCCGAAGCCCGCGTTCTACGGTTGGAACCATCACCGAGATCTATGACTACCTGCGGCTTTTGTACGCTTCCATTGGCGTGCCGCATTGCCCGAAATGCGGGCGCGCAATTTCGCGGCAAACCGCGGCCCAAATCGTTCAGCGGGTCATGGCGCTAACTCCCGAAGACCGGGTCATGGTGCTCGCGCCCATCGTTCGCGGTCGCAAGGGCGAATTCAAGCAGGAGATGGAGAAACTGGCGCAGCATGGCTTCACGCGCGCGCGCGTCGACGGGGAACTGGTCAGCCTGGAAGACGAAATCGCGTTGGACAAACGCAGGAACCACACTATTGAAGTGGTGGTTGACCGATTGTTGGTAAAGCCAGGAATCGAGCAGCGCCTCGAGATGTCAGTCGGGCTGGCGATGAAGTTGGCGGGCGGCCTGGTGCAAGTCGCAATCGTGGGTGGCGAGGAACAGCTTTATTCCGAGCGGCTGGCGTGTCCGGATTGCGGAATAGACGTGCCGAAACTGGAGCCGCGGTCGTTTTCCTTCAACAGCTCGTACGGCGCCTGCCCCGAGTGCCACGGATTGGGCAGCGCGTACGATTTCGATCCGGCGAAGGTGATTAATGACTGGTCGAAGCCATTGCTCGAGGGGGCGCTGGGACCGGGGTCAGCTTCGCAGAATTTGATCAACCAGATCAAGATCGTAGCTGCGGCTTACGGCATTGACCTCAGCACGCCGTTCGAGAAGCTGCCGGAAAAAATCCAGAATTTATTTTTCTATGGCGAGCCGGAGAAGCGCGGAAAAACAGGCTTTCTTGGAATTTTCGGCTATCTGAAGAATGCTCTTGCCGATTCCAGTTCGGAAACTTACAGCGACTGGCTGATGGAACACATGTCCGCGACCGAATGCCCGGCGTGCCACGGCAAGCGGCTGCGGCCGGAAAGTTTGGCAGTAAAGGTAGAAGGCATGTCCATCGCGGATTTCACGGCGATGCCGGTTTCCCGCGCGGTTGAAAAAGCTCGAAGCATCAAGCTGAGCGGCCGCGACGAGCAGATCGCGGGACGCATCATGCACGAGATTGTTGAGCGTTTGCAGTTCCTGAATGCGGTAGGTCTCGGCTACATTTCTCTTGACCGCTCGGCGGCGACGCTTTCCGGCGGAGAAGGGCAGCGGATTCGCCTGGCGACGCAAATCGGCTCGAAACTGCGTGGCGTTCTTTATGTGCTGGATGAGCCTTCGATCGGATTGCATCATCGCGATAACGGGCGGCTTCTGAATGCGCTTGAAGAGCTGCGCGAACTCGGAAACACAGTACTGGTTGTCGAGCACGATGAAGAAACCATTCGGCGTGCTGACTATGTGATCGATCTGGGGCCGGGTGCAGGGCGCCACGGCGGCGAACTCGTCGCCCACGGCACACCCCAACAGGTCATGGACGTTCCGGAGTCGCTCACTGGAGCATACATTTCGGGAAGATCGCGAATTGAAATGCGGCCCGAGCGGCGTCGCGTGAATGGAGCGGCGGTTACCGTCCTCGGCGCGCGCGAAAACAATCTTAAGAATGTTGATGTGACGTTCCCGCTGGGACTGATTAACGTGGTCACAGGCGTTTCAGGCTCGGGGAAATCTACCCTGGTGAACGATATCTTGTATCGAGCACTGGCAAAGGCGCTTTACCGCTCGCGCGAGCCCGTGGGAGAGCATAAGGCGATCTCGGGGGCGGAAAACATCGACAAAGTTATCCGTATTGATCAGTCGCCAATCGGCCGCACGCCACGCTCGAATCCCGCAACTTACACCGGAGTGTTCACCCATATTCGCGATCTCTACGCCATGCTGCCGGAATCGCGCGAGCGCGGGTACAAACCGGGGCGTTTTTCATTCAACGTTTCCGGCGGAAGGTGCGAGGCCTGCCAGGGCGAAGGCCAGCGCCGTATAGAAATGAATTTTCTGCCCGACGTCTACGTGGTTTGCGAGGGGTGCGGCGGCAGGCGCTATAACCAGGAAACCCTGGCGGTGAAGTACAAAGGGTTCTCGATCGCAGATCTGCTGGAGTCGCCGATTTCTGAAGCGCTGCCGATACTGGAAAACATTCCGCAAGTCCGGCAGAAACTGCAGACACTGGTAGACGTCGGCCTGGGATACTTGCATTTGGGACAGTCAGCGGTCACGCTCTCGGGTGGAGAAGCGCAGAGAATTAAACTGGCGCGGGAATTGAGCAAGCGCCAGACTGGGCGCACACTTTATCTTCTCGACGAGCCTACGACCGGCCTTCATTTCGACGATGTTCGGAAGCTGCTCGACGTGTTGCACCGACTGACGGATCTGGGCAATACCGTCATCATTATCGAGCACAATCTGGATGTGATCCGTAATGCCGATTGGATCATTGATCTTGGCCCTGAGGGCGGGGAAGAGGGTGGCAGGATTATCGCGCAGGGCACTCCCGAGCAAGTGGCGCGGAACAAAAAGTCTTACACCGGGCAGGCGCTGGCGCATTACTTTGCGGCCCGAGATCGCGAGCCTGTTAACCCGTCGGTGGCCAGCTAATCAGGTGAACGCGGGGTCCTTTAAAAGCTATTAGTTTTTATATTAGTTATGCTAATATAATTAGCATGGCAATCGCTACCAGAACAAATCGGAGTATTTCGTTAGAGAAGCATTTGCTCGAGGAAGTGGAGCGTACAAAGGGGACCGCATCAACCAGCGAGCGGGTTAATAAGCTGCTCAAGATGGGCCTGGAACTGGAACGGGCGCAGAGTTTGGACGATGAGGCGAGGGCGTTCTTTCAATCTGCCTCCAAAGAAGACCGGGGGGCACGAAGTGCATTCCGTGCCGCGACACTCAAGTCGTTGAGCAGAGAAGACTGAACATGTCCTGGCGCCGAAGTGCAAAACCGGCGGATTGGTCACCTCGCCGCGGTGACGTATGCCTGTTCGCGCTCGACAAAGAGCGGCCTGCCATCGTCATCTCAAATAACGCGCTGAACCGATATTCGCTTGACGTCTGCATCGTTCCGATCTCCAAGGTTGAGCGCCGGCGTTTCTCGCTGCGTCCTAAGCTGCCGGCTGGCATTGGGGGGTTGGCTTACGATTCCTGGGTCAAGTGCGACCAGGTAACCACGCTGGAAAAGTCGAGTGCGGTCTTTCCACCTTTGGGCACACTCGATAGCGAATCTCTGAAGCAAGTAGAAGCTGCGATTCGCGTCGCCTTAGTTCTTCCCTGATAGATATTCGCTTCTTTCGTGTAAATTCTAATAATGTCAACGAACTCAGAGTGGCCGGAAGGCGCAGTCCCACCACCCCTGCCAGCGTCTGTTGAGGTGACTCCGGCATCCTCATCGGAGAACCCGCCATGGAGCGGTTGGGATGTGTTGCGCATCGGGCTGTTCATGTTTGTGGTGCCATACGTCATCCTCCCCATCGTAGCGGTGGTTATACAGAAGATTTTTTTTCGCAGCTTGTCGATCGTGGACGTTGCGCAAAAACCCTGGATTGCGCTCGGCACCCAGTTCGCATGGTATGTCGTCGTTGCGGCTTACATGATCATGTTTGTGGAAGGCAAACTGCACCAGCGATTCTGGCCCGCAATTCGCTGGATATGGCCGGCGCGTTACTGGCCGGCATTGGTCGCGCTGGGCGTGGCGCTGGTGTCGTTGCAAGGTTTAGAGCGTTTCTTTCATCTTCCCAAGCACATTCCGCTTGAAGATTTTCTCAGCACTCCGCTGGCAGCGATTTTGACCGGGATCTTCGCCATCAGCTTAGGCCCATTGATGGAGGAACTGTTCTTTCGCGGCTTTCTCTATCCGGTGATAGCGCGAAGGTCGGGAATGGTTGTTGCCATCCTGACGACTTCACTCGCGTTCGGATTGATTCATGCGGCCCAACTCGCGTTCGCGTGGGGATTAGTGCTCATCATACTCGTGGTGGGGTTGGTGCTCACGATTGTGCGGGCCAAGACTGGATCGGTGGCGGCGAGTTTTGTGGTTCATGTGGCATACAACTCGACGCTAGTCGTAATGGGTGCAATCGCCAGCCGCCATGGACTGAAGTAGCCGAGAGCGCAGGACCAACCCTGTTTACGGTATCTTAAGACAATGTCGCCCGCGCGTCAGGAACTTTTGCGGTTGCTGGCCAGGAAATCATTTCGCCTGGGGCAATTCAAGCTGGCATCAGGCGGAACCAGCGACTATTATATCGACTGCCGCACGACGACTCTCGACGCTCGCGGCGCGCAACTTACGGGACAAGTTTTCCTCGATGAGATTCATGCGCGAGGCTGGAATGCGCAGGCGATCGGCGGACTCACCATGGGTGCGGATCCCATCGTAGTCGCAGTGGCTGTGACCAGTGGTAGCATGCACGGGTTTCTGGTGCGCAAAGCTGAAAAGCAGCACGGGATGGGACGACGCATTGAAGGGTTCCAGGAAAAGGGCGCGCGAGTAGTGATTGTCGATGATGTGTGCACGACTGGCGGTTCCACAATTCAGGCGATTGAGGCCGCGCGCGAGTTCGGATTCGAGATTGTTGGTGTGATGTGCCTGGTGGAGCGCGAGGAGGCGGGCGGCCGCCCGAACGTGGAGAAGGCTGCGGCCCCGGCGGAGTTCGTGGCACTGTTTACTGCAGCAGATGTGAGAAGAGAGCACTTAGCAATCGGCACTTAGCAGTCAGTGTAGAGCCGTCGTTGGTCGTTGACGAGTAGACCACGAACCAGCAAAGAGTTTAGTTCGGGCACAATCGGGAAGGGCACGGCTTACAGCCGTGCCGGACATCTACGAGGAGAAGTGACGGCACGAGTGGAACTCGTGCCCTTCCCGTTCGTGGACGCCCGAGGATGTATTTTAGGGATATGTTGAAGTCAAAACTTAGCAGTCAGCGTAGAAGCGTTGTAGGTCGTTGACGAAGCGGACTCAGCAAAGAGATTGGGTTCGGGCACAACGGGAAGGGCACGGCTTACAGTCGTGCCGACCATGTATTAGGAGAGGTGACGGCACGAGTGAAACTCGTGCCCTTCCCGTTCGCGGACGCCGAGGATGTATTTAGGGATATGTGACGTCAACATCCCTTCGGCTTCGCCAGGGCGGGCTCTGTCGCAAAGAACGCGACAAGGGTGGGGCACCCTCAAGATTTATTTTTTTGTGAATAGGCAATTGCGGACGAATGACTGGGGGTCGGCGGACGACGCACGACGCACGACGGACGACGCACGACGGTTCCCTCAATGATTCAATGGCTCAATTCCCATGATTCAAACTCTTGAATGGACCGACCGCGGAGTGCGCTTTATCGACCAGACCAAGCTGCCGACGGAAGAGACTTACGTTACCTGCAAGACTTACCAGGAAGTGGCAGATGTGATCCGCAACATGGTGGTGCGCGGAGCTCCGGCGATTGGTGTCGCTGCGGCCATGGGCGTTGCTTTGGGAGTAAAGAATTCAAAAGCTGAAAGCGTCGGGGACCTGAAACGTGAGTTCGATCAGATTTGCGATGTGATTGGGAAAACGCGACCGACGGCGGTGAACTTGTTTTGGGCGATTCGGCGCATGCAGGAGAAATTTGAAACCTTGCGCGTTCGGCCAGTCGCACAGATCAAACAAGCCCTGGTCGAAGAAGCGCAACGCGTTCACGCGGAAGATATCGCCATCAACCAAGCCATGGGGAAACACGGCGCTGCGCTGATGCCTGCAAGCGGCAGTGTGCTCACGCACTGCAATGCCGGCGCTTTGGCAACCGCCGGATACGGCACCGCACTGGGAGTTATACGCGCGGCGGTCGAGCAGGGAAAGAAAATCCACGTTTATGCCGACGAGACCCGGCCATTCCTGCAAGGGTCGCGCCTGACCGCGTGGGAGTTGGTAAAGGATGGAATTCCGACCACGGTCATCTCTGACAACATGTCGGGCGCGATAATGCGGCAGGGCAAGATTGCAGCGGTAGTCGTCGGCGCCGACCGAATCGCCGCGAATGGAGACGTAGCCAACAAAATTGGAACCTACACAGTAGCCGTGCTCGCCAAAGAGCATGACATTCCGTTTTACGTGGCCGCACCGATTTCGACTGTTGATCTGGACACGCCCGACGGCAGCAAGATTCCGATTGAGCAACGCAATCCGGCCGAAGTTACCACCATCGCGGGAAAGCTGATGACGCCTGAGGGCGTGCAGATTGAAAATCCGGCGTTTGATGTGACTCCGGCGAAGTACGTGACCGCGATTGTGACGGAGCGCGGGATTGCGAGGGCTCCGTACGGTGAGGCGCTGGCAAGGCTTGTGCGCGGGGCAGATCGTGAAGAAGCCGCTCCCTCTCGAAAAGGTTCTTAGCTGAGTCTTGTCATCCTGAGCGAAATTGCCGCGTCGCTCGGCGATGCGGCTATGAGTCGAAGGACCTGCTGTTCGATGGGATTAAGAGGACGTAAACAGGAATTTTCACGATGACCGCGGCTGCGAGAACTCCCTTACACATTTGCCTGGGTGTCGGCTGACAGCATGTCCTTCGACTGTGCCGGAGATTGGCCAGCCAATCTCCGACTTCGCTCAGATGTAATGAAAACAAAAAAGGCGTGCCTCCAAGGGTAGAGTACGTGCTCGAAGCACAAGCCCTGAAGGAGGCACGCGATGATCCACGTTGGCGTAGATCTTCACCAGAGATTTTGTTACATGACGGCGTTGGAAGCAAGAGGCAAAATCGTTCAGAGCGGGCCGGTGAGCAACGAAAAGCTGGCCTTGCGAAAGTATTTTCGGCGGTTTCGCGGGCAAGCGGTGCAGGTGGCGGTCGAGGCCTGCGGGTTCTGGCCGGCGTTTCGCGAGGTGGTGGAACCGGAGGTGAGGCGACTGGTGCTGGTGCATCCGGAGCGGGTGAAGGCGATTGCCAGTGCCAAGCTGAAGAACGACCGGGTGGATTCGGAGACGCTGGCGCACTTGCTGCGCTGTGATTTATTGCCGGAGTCGTGGAAAGCGGACCGGGAAACCCAGGCGCGGCGGCAGCAGGTGCGGTTGCGGGCGACGCTGGTGCGGCAGCGGACGCGGCTGAAGAACCAGGTGCACGCGGTGTTGCATCAGCAGGGGCTGCGATCTCCGGTGACGGATTTGTTCGGCCGGCGCGGGCGACTGTGGCTGGCGCAAGTGAAGCTGCCGGCGCAGGCGCGGGAGTCGGTGCAGGTGTGCTTGCGGCTGCTGGACGGCTACAGTGAGGAAATTCAAAAGCAAAACCTTCAGCTAAGTGAAAGAGCAAAATCGGACGAGCGGGTGGCGTGGCTGATGACGATTCCGGGGATCGGCGAGTGTTCGGCGATGATGGTGCTGGCCGAAATCGGAGACATCGGACGATTCCGGGATAAAGAAGCGTTGTGCAGCTACGCCGGGCTGGCGCCGCGGGTGCGGGAATCGGCGGGCAAAGCGGCGCGCGGCGGGATCACGCGGCAGGGTTCACCTTGGCTGCGCTGGATGATGGTGGAAGCAGCCCAGGTGGCGACGCGCAGTTCCCCGGCGGCGCGGCGCTACTATGAACGCTTGCTGCGCAAGAAGCACAAGCACGTGGCCCGGGTGGCGCTGGCGCGCAAGTTGTTGACCGCGGTTTACGTCTTGCTGCACCATGGCGAGAGGTTTGACGAAGACAAGTTTGCGGCGGTGTAAGGGGAATCCGTCAGCTCGTTGTCATCCTTGCTCTTCGAGAGCGACGCTCAGAGGGAGCGGCGGAGTCCGGACATACCTTATGTGCCTCGAGCACGAATAGAAGCCTGTCCGCATCGCCGCAAAAATCCCTATGGACAGGCACGCCCGTTTTCATAGAAGGATGACAGTGCAAGAATTAGGGAGGTTACCCTTCCTCCCGCCAAAAGATGCGGGAAGGGTGGGGCAACGCCCAAAATGCCACAGCTCTCCTATCTCTTCAAGCTGATATTTACTGCCTGCTGGCTTCCTGGGACGATTTGATCGAGACGAGAAAGAAATTTCTGAACTGCTGCACGCGAAATCTCAACAAAAGCCGAAACGTTCACTTTGATCCCATCTGCGGATTTCAGGAATGCGTCCTTACCAATTGGGTCTTTGATTAAGAAATGTAATGGCGCAAGCGATGCATTGTGAATCAGCAGGTTTCGAAAATTGTCGTAGAGCTTCTTGATCGTAAACTCATCTAGCGCTTGGCCGTAATATTCGCTATTGAGAGCGAAGAAATGCTGAAATCCTTCATTGCGGATATCACGGGCCTTTCCGTCGATCATCATTCTTAGATCGGTTCCGCGATGGAACGACCCAATCGTATCGAGAATGCTAAACAACATCACTGCTGCGGGATAACCGAGGCAGCCGCCGACTTGCCGTTTCGGCCACATCGCATCTTTCTCGAACTGTACACAATATTCCGCAACCAGGAGATACTCGGGTAAGGACTCCCGGATCATCGATGTCAGATTAGAATGAGTGACCATATCGCGGTCCGATCTTCCACAGTCAATTCACCATCCCACCCTCGCCCTTCAACCTCTCCGCCTGATAATGCGTGATCAGCGCGTCGATCACCGGCTGGAGTTTGCCGTCCATGGTTTCGGGGAGTTGGTGAATGGTGAGGCCGATGCGGTGGTCGGTGATGCGGTTCTGAGGGAAGTTGTAAGTGCGAATTTTTTCGCTGCGGTCGCCGCTGCCGACCATCGACTTGCGCTCTTTAGCAAGCGCATCCTGCTGCTTCTGCATTTCGACTTCGTACAGGCGTGACCGCAACACGCGCATTGCTTTTTCCCGGTTTTTGATCTGAGATTTTTCGTCCTGGCAACTGACCACAGTATTAGTCGGGATGTGGGTCACGCGCACGGCGGAATACGTCGTGTTCACAGATTGGCCGCCCGGCCCCGAGGAGCAGAACGTGTCGATACGAAGGTCTTTGGCGTCGATCTTGATGTCGACATCTTCGGCCTCAGGCAAGACTGCGACAGTAACCGCCGAGGTGTGCACCCGCCCTTGCTGCTCAGTTGCGGGAACGCGCTGCACGCGATGCACTCCGCTTTCGTACTTGAGCCGCGAATAGACGCGGTTGCCTTCAATCAATGCAATAACTTCCTTCAAGCCGCCGGCCGCTGATTCTGAAGTTGAAAGCACCTCCACTTTCCAGCGCTGCGATTCGGCGTAGCGGTCATACATGCGAAACATCTCAGCGGCGAAGAGCGTGGCCTCATCTCCACCGGTGCCGGCGCGAATTTCCAGAATGACGTTCTTCTCGTCGTTGGGATCTTTGGGCAACAGCAGGACTTTTAAGTCTTCCTCGATGGTGGCGATCCGCGGCTCCAGCTTCTGCAATTCTTCCTGAGCATAGGCCCGCATCTCAGGATCTTTTTCGTCGGCCAGCATTGCCTTGCTTTCGGCAATGCCCTTTTTCAGGTCTTTGAACTCGCGATATTTCTCCACGATTCCTGCGATTTCGCTATGAGCTTTGGCAGTCTTCTGGTATCTCGCCGAGTCTCCGGTGATATCGGGCGAGGCGAGCGCCTGCGTCAGCTCTTCGTAGCGGGCTTCGATTTGGTCAAGACGTTCAAACATAAAAACAGGCTCTCGGCTCTCGGTTGTTGGCTCTCGGCCGCACGGTGCTGCCTTTACAAGGCACCCTACGGAACAGGCATCGCAAGGGAGTTTATGAGGCCGGTCAAGCTGCGGCCGACTTGCGTCGCGCTCGCTCGCAAATCACTCAACTGCTTGCCCGCTATGTATTCTAGCTTCTCCGCAATGAGTATTTGCGTCTCTAGTTCGAGAAGCGATCCTCGAGCGTTGAATAGGAAATGGCGGAACTCCTTGCCTGACCACCGGCCCTTTCCTTCAGCGATGTTGCTCGGAACGGAGACTGCGGCACGCCTCATCTGTTGTGCTAAACCATAAATTTCGTGCTTGGGAAAAGGCTCGGTAGCTTTGTAAACCGCCAATGCCAAATTGATCGCCTCTTGCCATACCCGCAGATCTCTAAACGAATTTGCCATACAGACCTCCGACGAAAACTTACGTTGTTTGGAAGTCTGAAGCGTCTCTATTTGCGAGAAAAAAGTACGTTATTCCCGATTTGAACTTTGCGGAGAGCCGACGACCGAGAGCCGAGAGCTTCCCTAAGCAATCACCAATTCCCCACCGCGCTCCTTCTCGATCATCATGGCCTGATCCAGCGCGGCGATGGCGCATTCGGCTTGGTCGTCCGAAGGGGGCTGGGTGGTAACGCGTTGTAGCCAGAGCCCCGGTGCAGTCATTACTGCGAATAGAGATTTACGTCGCCTCGCCGCGAACCGAATAATTTCGTACGACACGCCCGTGATCACTGGCAGCAACGCAATCCGAATTGCGAAACGCGCCCAGAAGGTGGTCACCGGGAACAGCATGTAAACGAAGATCGAAATGATCATGACGGTCATCAGGAAGCTGGTGCCGCAGCGCGGGTGCCAGGTTGGATACGTCTGCACTGCTCCGGTCGTCAGCGGATCGCCATTTTCGAAGGCGAACACGGTTTTGTGTTCCGCACCGTGATACTGATACACGCGACGAATGTCCCCAAGCAACGATGTTCCCCAAATAAATATCAAGAAGAGCGCAAGACGGATAATGCCATCGACCAGGTTGAATGCAATCTGTCCGTTCAGTGCAGGATTCGCTTTTCTCAATTCGGTAGTCGCCAGCAGCGGCAGATACTTGTACATGAAGATGAAGAAGCCGACAGAAATCGCGATGTTCACCGCCGCTACCCATCCGCCGATTTCAAACTTCTTGGCAGGCTGCGGGGCTGCTTCATCTTTCTGCAATTCATCCAGTTGCACGTTGGCGGAGAAACGCAGCGCGCGGAACCCAAGGGTCATAGCATGGCCGAGAGTTATAACGCCGCGCACAACCGGCCAACCCATCCACTTATGCTTCTCTGAAAGACGCTCCAGAGGCCCGCTCAGTGTGGCAAGCTCGCCCGATTGCTTGCGGCAGGTAATGCCCCAGGCATGGGGAGTGCGCATCATAACGCCTTCGAGCACGGCTTGGCCGCCGACAAGAGTTTCCTCGCCACCCTCCAGCGCAGGAAGCAACTGAATGGATACGAGAAAACGCCACAAAGTTTGGAAAAAACGCATATTCATTGGATGATTCGCGGGCGAGAAATGCACCAATAATAGGGTAGCACAGGGCGGAGAACTGTCGTGCGTCCTGCGTCGCAAGTCGTCGGCAACAGAGCTGTCTTAGTGCACACGCTCGGTTTGCCTACAGGGTTCAGCGCTACCTGCGACGAACGACGTGCGACGGGAAACGCTCTAGAATCAGCAATTCTCATGCTCAATTTCGCCCAAACGGCTAATCGGATCGGCGCCACGACCAAGAAGCTAGAGAAGACTGCGCTTTTGGCGGGGTACTTCAAGTCTGTGGCGATGGAAGAGGCGGCGACGGCTGCAGTGTTTTTCTCCGGCCGACCATTTCCCGCCTGGGAAGAAACCACGCTTCAAGTTGGAGGCACGCTGCTGTGGAGAATTGTCGCGGAACTCTCGGGGCGATCGGAATCCCAGCTTACGGCTGCGTATCGCGAGCACGGAGATTTGGGAGCGGTCGCGGGAGCGGTGCTGCCGGATCAAACAAAGAGTCAGGGTGAGCTACCGCCCAGCCAAGTGCAAAAAATGTTCCGCGAAATTGCGCTTGCGCGCGGTCCGGCGGCGAAGGGAGCGTTGGTTCGTCGGTTGCTGAGCGACGTCGCGCCCCTCGAAGCCAAGTACATCGTGAAGATCATGACTGGCGATCTGCGCATCGGGCTGAAAGAGAGCCTGGTCGAAGAGGCGATTGCGAAGGCTTTCGGAGCACCACTTAAGGATGTTCAGCGCGCCAACATGCTGCTAGGCGATATCGGAGAAACACTCAAGCTGGCTGCGGAAAGACGGCTGGGCGATGCCAGGATGCGGCTGTTTCATCCCATTGGATTCATGCTGGCCAGTCCGGCGGAATCTGCCGAAGACGCGTTGAGCTACTTCCAAAATACCTGGGTCGAGGACAAGTACGACGGAATCCGTGCGCAGGCACATTGTTCGGGTGACACGGTCCGGTTTTTTTCGCGGACGCGAGATGAAATCACCGAGTCGTTTCCGGAATTGCCGGATGCGCTTGCGGGATTGCCGGAGGATGCAATATTCGACGGCGAAATCGTGGCGTGGAGTTATTTGGGCGACGATCAGTTGAATGAGAGGTCAGGCAGGGCGCTCCCTTTTAGCGCGCTGCAGCAGAGGCTGGGACGGAAGAAGGTCAGCGAAAGATTAATGCAACAGGTCCCGGTGGCGTATTTGGTCTTCGATGTGTTGTACGCCGGGAATGAGCTGCTGATCGACGAAACGCTTCGTGAACGGGCGACGAAATTGGATGAGTTGCTGGCTTCGGCGAAAACGATTGACCACAAAGGGCACGAAGGAACACGAAGGAAAACCGAGGTTGATTCACAGATTGTTCAGAAGGGTCTTGCCTTCGATCCAGAGCTTGAGAAAGGCGCAGTGGCTCGGACAGCCGAGGACCGAGAGCCGAGGGCCAAGTTGCCAACGACCAACGACGAACGACCAAGGACGCCCCAGATAATCCGCGCGCCGGTTTATAGCGCGTCGTCAGCGGAAGAATTGAACCAGCTTTTCGACGAGGCGCAGGCTCGCGGGAACGAAGGCCTGATGATCAAAGATCCAGAGTCGCCATATACGCCGGGGCGACGCGGCAAGTCGTGGCTAAAGCTGAAACGCGAGCTGGCGACGCTGGACGTGGTGGTCACCGCGGTTGAGTACGGCCACGGCAGGCGCATCGGCGTGCTGAGCGATTACACGTTCGCCGTCCGCGATGGTGATCAACTGCTGAACATCGGCAAAGCTTATTCGGGATTGACCGATGTGGAGATCGTTGAGATGACAAAGTGGTTCCTCGACCACACAATTGAGGACCAGGGCTTTCGGCGCGAGGTTGAGCCCAAGATTGTGCTCGAAGTGGCGTTCAATAACATCATGAAATCCGACCGGCACAAGAGTGGTTATGCGTTGCGGTTTCCGCGGATCGTGCGGTTGAGGCCAGACAAGCTGTCAGAAGAGGCGGACACGATGGAGAGGGTGCGGGAAATATTTGGACGGCAGGGCCATTGACACATCGGTCTTGCGTGCTAGCCTAGAGGCAATGGAAGTTTCTCTCACGCCCGACCTCCAGAAAAAGCTGACACGACTGGCTGCCGAACAGGGCCGCGCCAGCGAAGCTCTAGTGGTCGAAGCCATCGAACGTCTGGTGAATTACGACGAGTGGTTTCTGCGCGAAGTCGAGAAATGCATCGCAGCGGCCGATCATGGCGAACTCACCGATCACGAAGAGGTCCGAAAGCTGATTCAACAGCGATATCCAGTCTGATGCGTATTCGCATCATTGCCATCCTGTCCCTCGCCGAATAAAATCAATGCATCTCCGGCCAGAGCTGTTTCAGCAAGGAAAGCGAACAAATGCGGCTGCTACCAGCGCACGAGGTTGATTGAAAAAAGTCACCGCCATCTATCCCGGGTCGTTTGATCCGCCGACCAACGGGCATTTGGATTTGATCGAGCGGGGCAGCAAGATTTTTGACGAGCTGGTGGTCGCGATTCTACGCAATGCGGAAAAGACTCCGCTGTTCAGCCTGGGCGAGCGGCGGCGCATGCTGGAGGAGCTGACTGATGATTTCCGCAACGTTCGCGTGGACACATTCGACGGCTTGACGGTCGAATACGCCGCGAAAGTCAAGGCTGGCGCGGTTTTGCGCGGTATAAGGGCGCTGAGCGATTACGAGTACGAGTTGCAGATGGCGTTGATGAACCGCAAGCTGCGACCGAATCTTGAAACCGTGTTCATGATGCCGGCCGAACAGTATTCGTATTTAAGCTCGCGGCTGGTCCGCGAAGTGGCCCGGCTGGGCGGCGACATCAGCGGGCTGGTTCCGGAACTGGTGGAGCAGCGGCTGAAGGAAAAACTTGATCCAGCGTACAAGTTAAATCGAAAAACAAAGGCAGGAAAATAATGAGTACCGTTACCGAAGCACCTGTGGCGACCAAATTCGCCGAGCGCATCAACCGAATTGAAGTTTCGGCCACCATGGCCGTGGTTGCGGAAGCCGACAAGCTGCGCCAGGCGGGCGTCGACGTGGTTGACTTGAGCGTGGGCGAGCCGCATTTCACAACCCCGCAGCACATTAAAGATGCTGCGATTGCCGCGATCAACGCCAACTTCACGCGTTATACCGCGGTCGGCGGAATCGCTGAGCTAAAGGATGCGATCATTCAGCGGCATGCGCAGGATTTCGGGTCGTCATATAAGCGCGACGAGAGCATGGCTTCGGTCGGCGGCAAGCACGTCCTGTTCAACGCGATTTCTGCTTTGGTCGAGCACGGAGACGAAGTCATTCTGCCGGTGCCGTACTGGGTTTCGTTCAAAGATATTATTCGTTACGCTGGCGGCAACTGCGTGCTGCTCAACAGCGACGAAGATCAGGGATTTCGCGTGACGGCCGACATGGTTGCGCGACTGGTCACGCCGCGAACGAAGCTGATCATGTTGAATTCGCCTGCGAACCCTTCGGGCGCGGTTATGTCGCCCGAAGATATGACGGAAGTTGTGCGCTTCGCGGCCGAGCGGGGCATCTGGGTGATTTCGGACGAGTGCTACGTCTATTTGAATTACACCGGCCGTGAGTTTTCTATTGGATCGTTGAATGAATACCGGGAACGGTTCGTGGTGGTGGGATCGCTTTCGAAGACTTATGCGATGACTGGATGGCGCATGGGATACGCGCTGGCTCCGGCGCCGGTGATCGCGGCCATGGCCAAGCTGCAAAGCCAGGCGACTTCCAGTCCAGCTGCGTTTGTGCAGAAAGCGGCAGTGGCCGCACTGAGAGGCCCGCAGGAGTGCGTGGCCGAGATGCGGAAGGATTACATCCGGTTGCGCGATCGCGTGCTGGCGGGACTGAAGACGATCCCTGGAATCGAGTGCGCACGGCCTGAAGGCGCGTTTTACGTTTATCCGAATATTTCGACGTTCCTGGGCCGAGGCGTTAAGTCGCCCGCAGAGTTTGCCCGCAAGCTGCTGCATGAAGCGCATGTCGCCACCGTTCCCGGTGAAGGCTTCGGCACCAATGACCACGTGCGAATTTCGTATGCCACTTCGGAAAAGGACTTGGACCGCGGGATTGAGCGGCTGAAGGGATTTGTAGCTTCTCTCTGATATCCGTGTGGTGCCCACCCTGTTCGCAAAGAACGCGACAAGGGTGGGGCAAACACTCTTCTGACCCTTCGAACACCGCGAAGGGTGCGGCAGTTGCTTCCACAAAGACGCAGGGTTCGTTTTTTTGCGGGCAGCCTCTCTGCTGAGTTAGGCTTCTAATGCGCTTGGGGAAGGCCCATCCTGTCGCAAACAGCGCGACAAGGGTCGGACCCTCGTTTAATCGTCGCCACTCGATGAGCGATCTCTATCCACTTCTGATGACGCCTTTGTTCGATCCCAGGCCCTGGGGCCGGCTTGATCTTTCTCCTATTTATGATCGTCGGTTCAAGGAGAAAATCGGCGAATCCTGGCTAAGCGGCGACAGCTGCAAGATACAGAACGGCGCGCTTGCGGGAAAATCGCTGGCCGAAGTAGCTTCACAATACCAGCGCGAACTGGTCGGCGAGGCAGCGCCGAATTCAGACCGCTTCCCCTTGCTGGCAAAGTTTTTGTTTCCCCAGGAAAAGTTGTCAGTGCAAGTGCATCCCGATGACGACGATGCCCGTGCCATTGGACAGCCCTGGGGCAAGACCGAGTGCTGGTATGTTGCGCATGCGGAACCGGGCGCGGAGATCGCATTAGGTTTGAAACCAGGCGTGACTCGCGGCGATTTTGAACGTTCAATTCGCGAGAAGCGCGCCGAAGAGTTACTGAATTGGATCAAAGTTTTTGCCGGTGACATGATTTACGTTGCTGGTGGCACCGTGCACACGCTGGGTCCGGGATCGATCATCGTCGAGACGCAGCAGCAGTCGGACACAACTTTTCGCCTGTACGATTATGGTCGGCCGCGCGAGTTGCATCTTGAGCACGGCATGCGCGTGATCAAAGAGAATGCCGCGTCCGGCAAGGTGGAACCGCAGCCATTTTCGAAGCTGGACCAGAATGGAAATCGTGCTCAGCCACTGGTTTCGTCCGTATACTTCGTGGTGGAGAAGTTCGAATTGCACTCGGAACAGCGCTTCTCCACGGCACAAGGCAAGAGTTCAGCGCAGATATTGGTGGCAACCGAAGGCGCGGCTACGGTGCATGCAGCAGATCACGATCCGGTAGATTTCGCCAAGGGCGATGCGGTGGTGGTTCCAGCTTGTATTTCAGAGTTTAGAATTCAACCACACCGAGAGATCAGTTTCTTGAAATCATATGTCCCGGGTCACAGCGTTCCAGAGCCAAAAATAAGAAATTGATCACATTGCCTGCCAAATTCCATCCCGTAATTCTTGCCGGAGGACGCGGCACACGCTTTTGGCCGCTCAGCCGGAAGAAGCGCGCCAAACAGCTGCTTGCGCTGGACGGCAAACAGACGATGATTCAGCAGACAGTTTCGCGTCTGCTCCCGACGGCGGCGGCGAAGCAGTTTTGGGTGATCACCAATGAAGATCTGCGTCCTGAAATCGTCCGGCAACTTCCAAGATTGCGCAAAGATCAGATCATCGCCGAACCGGTGGGACGCAACACCGCGCCGGCAATCGGCCTCGCGGCTTTTATGCTGCGGCGCACTGATCCAAACGCGATCATCGGTCTCTTTCCTTCCGATCATGTGATTGCAAATCCCGAACGCTTTCGTGAGGTGTTGAGTGAAGGCATCGAGATTGCCGCGTCCGGCGAAAACATTGTTGTGCTGGGAATCGAGCCAACACGCGCGGAAACTGGATACGGATACATAGAGGCGGGATCGCTCTCCTCTGGCAATGCTCGCCATGTGCGCCGGTTTACCGAGAAGCCGAACCCGGAGCGCGCGGCCGAGTTTCTGCGCTCGGGGAACTTTTATTGGAATAGCGGGATGTTTCTGTGGAGTGCGAAGACATTGGCGGGCGCGCTCACTGAGCATCTACCCAAAACCGCGGCTCTGCTGGGAAAAATTGCGGCCGACTTTGGGGCCAAGAAATTTGCGGGTACATTCCGGCGTTTGTACCCGAAATGCGAGAACATCAGCATCGACTACGCCGTACTGGAGCCTCGCTCGGCCAAGGGCGAGCAGGAATCAAACATCTTTTGCCTGCGCGCGGACTTCGGCTGGAACGACCTCGGCTCGTGGACCGCGCTTCACGAACACCAAACCGCCAAAGCCTCTTCTGCAGACGGCAACCTGATCTCTGGCGAGAGCATCTTCACCCTGGGCGCGAGCGGGAATTACATTCACGCACCCGGAAAATTCGTGGCGGTGGTTGGGGTGAATGACGTGGTAGTGGTCGAGACTGACGATGCTCTGCTGGTAACCACGCGCCAGAATTCACAGGACGTCGGCAAAGTGGTTAAGTATCTGGATGAGAAAAAGCTGAACAAGCTGGTTTGAAAAAACCCGTCGTTGGCCGTCCGTCGTCCGTCGTTCGCTTGACGTGCTCTTCTAAGGAGTTCTGGAGAATAGTGAAACGTACAATGAGTCTTGAGCCGCAGCAAGACGTCAACGTCACGACAGGCAAGACAACGACCAACGACCAACGACCGACGGCGACCGACAAGCATTCCTCACCTCCTATCAAGTTCGGCACCGATGGCTGGCGCGCTGTCATCGCCGATGATTACACCTTCGAAAATGTTCGCCGAGTTGCTGGCGCGATCGCGTCGTATGTCCTAAAGCACGAGGAGGCATCTCGCGGGCTGATCGTCGGCTACGACACACGTTTCGGATCGCCAAGTTTCGCGCGGGCCGCGGCCGAAGTGCTCGCGAACGCGGGCATTCCAGTGAAGCTCTCAAACGATTACGTTCCCACACCGGCGGTTTCTTACGCCGTGAAAAACACCGCTGCTGCGGGCGCGGTCGTCATCACCTCAAGTCATAATCCGTGGAACTGGAATGGAGTGAAGTTCAAGGCGAAATTCGGCGGGTCGGCTCCTCCCGCGATCATGAAGATCATCGAGCAGGAGACTGCCGCCGGCTCAATGCCGCGCGGGGAGCGGGCGAGTATTGAAGAAGTAGATCTGAAGCCAGCTTACATACGCGCGATCAGCCGGTTTGCGGACCTGGAACTTATTTCCAAGGCGCAATTTAAATTCGCCATCGATTGCATGTATGGTTCCGGACGTGGCGTTCTTTCGCATATTTTTGGCGAGCACGGCATCGATTTCATTGCCATCAGGCAGGAAGTGAATCCGCTTTTCCCGGGCATAAATCCAGAGCCGATTGAGCCCCACGTGCGCATGTTGCAGGAGACAGTCGTCCGCGAAGGTTGCCACGCGGGTTTTGCTACCGACGGCGATGCCGACCGCATCGGCGCGGTGGCGGAAGATGGCAGGTTTGTAGACTCGCACAAAATTTTCTCCGTTCTGCTGGAATGGCTGCTGCGTCGTAAGCAGTGGCCGGGCGAAGTGGTGCGCGCTTTTAACACCACCCGCATGCTCGACCGCATCGCGGCCAAATACGGGCGCAAGCTGAATGAGTGCCAGATCGGTTTTAAGCACATTGCCGACCTGATGATGGACCGCGAAATTCTGATTGGCGGTGAAGAGTCCGGCGGAATTGGCTATTCGCGCTTTCTACCGGAACGCGATGGAATTCTGAACTCGCTGCTGCTGGCGAACGTTATGGCGGAAGAAAAGAAGCCGCTGGGCGAACTGGTGTCTCGCCTTCAAAAGGAATACGGACCACATTATTACGGCCGGCTCGATCTTCATATTGCTGACGAGGTGAAGCGGGCGGCGATTGAGCGCGCACAATCAGATAGCACAAAGCGGCTCGGAACTTACACTGTTTTGAAAAAAGAAAACCTCGACGGCATCAAGTTCTTTCTCGACGCTCCTACCAACGGTAACGGCGCTGAGCCCTGGGTTTTGTTCCGCGCATCCGGCACTGAACCGCTGCTGCGTATTTACGCCGAAGCAGCTTCGCCGGAGTTGGTACAGGAGATCATCACCCTGGCGGATTCTTTCGTGCACTCGACGTAACAAAAACCCTTCTGCACCGAATCCCGCGTCTCGAGGCTGGCCGCGACTGCTACGGCTGGTCTACGGCCCGTCACAGAAGTGTGTTGCCCTTCAAAACCTCGCGCTGTACTGCCCGTAATGCAATAATTAGGCGATGTCGGCAACTATGACCGTCGCGCCGCCGGACTCGCCAGAAGTCCGCCGCTACAATCGGATTCGCCGCTGGCTGGGGATTGCAGAATTTCTGCTCGGCCTGGCGCTGTTGGTGGTCATCCTCGTGACTGGGTGGACGAGTTGGTTGCGCGATCTGGCATACAGTGGCGGCTTCCAGAGCTATCCCTTAGCCGTGTTTCTCTACACGCTAATGCTTGTCGTCATCAGCAAAGTTCTTAGTTTGGGCCTGGACTACTACAGTTTTCGGCTCGAGCAGCGATATCAACTGTCGAATCAAAAGCTGCGAGGATGGGCCTGGGACCAGACAAAGGAATTGCTCGTCGAGGCGGTCCTGGCGTCGGTGTTAGTGGAGTTGTTGTACTTCACTATTCGCGAGTTTCCAGAGCACTGGTGGGTGGTAGCGTGGCTGGGATTTCTAGGTGTAACCGTCCTTCTGGCACAGCTGGCTCCAGTTGTGCTGTTTCCGATTTTCTATAAGTTCGAGCCGTTGCAGGATGAGGATTTGAAGCTGCGGTTAATCCGCCTGGGAGAGCGCGCTGGAACTCGAGTGCGCGGAGTGTATAAGTGGCATCTGTCTGAAAAGAGCAAGAAAGCGAATGCGGCGCTTACCGGGCTGGGCAACACGCGAAGAATTATTCTCGCGGACACGCTGCTGGCGGACTACTCGGCAGATGAGATTGAGGCCGTGCTGGCGCACGAGTTAGGGCACCATGTACACAGACACATTCCTAAGGGTATCGCGCTGCAGACGGTGATTACGCTGATCGGCTTCTGGGCAGCGAATTGGGCGTTGCAATATGCGGTCCACCGCTGGCACATGTTTGAGACGCTCTCGGATTTCGCTAACTTGCCACTCCTGGCGCTCATTTTCGTGCTGCTTTCGTTTGTGCTCATGCCGGCGCTGAATGCATTCTCACGTTATAACGAGCGCCAGGCTGACCGGTATGCCTTCGAGAACATCGCCAACATCTCCTCGTTCGTTTCCTCAATGAACAAACTTGCGGACCAGAACCTGGCTGAAAGGACACCTTCACGATGGGTGGAATGGTTGCTCCATTCACATCCGGCGATTGCCAGGAGAATTGCCGCGGCTGAGGGATGGGCGAAAGCCCACGCGAGCTAAGGTTCCGCCCCGAAAACCAAGCGGAGCCTTTGCGTGATCCTTACTGCAACGGCGCCCAGTGCCGGCAGTCCGTGGAACCAAGTGTCGTGGCAGATGGAGTGGCAAAGTTGAAACGGATCACTCCATCCGACGTGGCGCAGAAGCTCCTTACACCGGTGTTGTTCGAGAGTGGAGTCGCGAACGCGGTAAACTCGTCGCACTTGTTCAGCTTGCACCGCGAAACCATGCTGAAGTGATAACCCGATCTTGTGCATCCTGTGCCTACAGAGCAGGAACCGTCTCCCTGAGCCCAATCTATTAAGCTGGCATGATCTGCCGACGTCGTAGCCGGTCCGCGCGGATGGACGCCCAGTGCAGTCAACTCACGTGCGAAGCCTTTCCGCGGGTAAGTGACCGAGTAGGTAACTTGCGCAGTGACGATCGTCCGCATAGTTCCCACAGCGGACGCCTCGTTTGCCGAGATTTTCGCCCGCAGCAAATTGGGGATCGCGATCGCGGCGACGACTAAGATCGCTCCGGCATCCGCGCCTCCATTGTTGCTGGCAACGCGAATCGCATCCTGGTCACCGTAGGCGCGAGCAATCACGGGAGTCGACTGCATTTGCGAAAACAGTTGCGCCATTTCCGGCGAAGCTGTCTGCATTCTTGCGGCGGTAATCGATGCCGGGTCGTAGTACAGCAACCCTGACGCTTGATCTGAGCGTGCTTGCGGCGGTGATGCAAGAAGCTTCGGCGACTTTGCAAAAGAAGTTCCCGAGCGATGCATCCGAATTCCCTCTGCAGCCAACTCGCGGCTTGAGGCGATGACCAAGTAGCCATCAGCAAACGCGTAATTAATTTGCAGTGGAGTCTGTTGGGAAGGAACGACCACGCTGTAATATTTCACGCCGTCTTCGGACGTCGAAGGAGTCTGTCCTTGGCCGGTAAGCGCAAGCAATTTGCTTAAAGTTAGCTGCAGCCGGTCCGGATCACTCACCCGGAAGATCGCTTTCCAGAGAGGCTGCTGCGGCTCGACAAACCCGTCGAACTCGAGAGTGATTTCGCCTTCCAAGTGACTGAGCAGGTCATTTCGTAAGTTGACGCTCATCATCTGCTGCATCTGATCAAGAGAGGCAAACGCGTTGGGGTTAGCCAGCGCGGCCAATCCTCGCACTTGATCAAAGATCTGCGCGAGATTCTTGAGATTGACAGTCGTAACCGCCACAGCCTTAGGCGAAACAAAATCCAATGAACCGAGCGCACTCGGGGCCGCCAGCCAGGCTGCCATGCCATGCCGTGGTCCATTGAAGCTCAACTCCATTTGGCTTATCGATTGGCCGGAGACGCTGTTGTGGTTCCAGACAAAATATTTCACGTTGTCGAATCCGGTGCGATTCAGCATGTCTTGTTTCTGAGGTTCAGCCGGTATCTGGTTCAATATCGGTTGCAAGTCCGCCGCTAACAGAACTCCAGTACCGCCCTGGTATGACTGAGCCAGCCGCCGGCCAAACTCAGTTGCCGTGAAGGCGCCACTCTTTTGGTCTAGAAGACTATTCAGGGATCTTGCCACTTCAATGTTCGGGGCCGCCACGACGAAATCTGGGCGCACCAAAATCACCGCATCTTGAGAAGTGCTTCGGGCGTCCGGCTTAGCGAGTTCCTGCGGATCGAGCACACGCACCATCGGATTCGAGGTTACAGGCAACTGCTGCAGCTGCTGCTGCAGAAAGCTTTTAAGTCCCGGCTTTCGCACTTCCGCGACCATAAAAAAGTTCTTGTGAGATCCGCCAGTATCGCCCGAGACAACGATCTCATCGCCGAGATATTGCGAAAGCTCATAAAATTTCTCAACCGCGTCTTCGATCTTCGATGAGTCCGCTGTCATTTCTCCGTGCTGCCACCAATCCCGCAGCACTGCGCTCTCTTTCAATTCCTGTTGAAAGATGGTCAAGGCCTGATGCGCTGCGTCGCCATAGTTAGGAAACGCTGCGTAGAAGGTTGTTGAATTCGGCAGCATAGGCAATAATCGGCTCTGATTTCGGTCAGGTGGGAATTGAACCTCGTTCTTGAGCCGATCCGCGAGTTTACCGATTTCCGGCAGCAAGCCAGGATGTTTGCTTAACTCCTGCGCAAACGGATTAGGCGCCGCCGTTGCAGTCTGCGCTCCGCAAAAGTTGGCCGAGGAAAACAGCATTGCAGTTATGAGCGCGCGCTTAAGACAGGAGTTCCAAAGAGTTTTCGTCGATATGTTGGTGAGTAGCATTTTTCCTCCCCGTGCGCGAACCGGCGTGAGCTCGAGAACTTCCAGGCATTCGGTAGCGGTGCAAGCCCCAACTCAAGCGTTCTGACTTACAGTAAGTGTCTACGGCAGTGCGGGGAAGTAAAGGCACTAAAGTTACTTAGTTGATGCCAGTGTCTTGAGAACGCGGGCAAAATCTTCTTCAGTGTCCACTCCAATGCTGTCATAAGGCGTTTCGGCCACGTAGATGGGAATGCCGTTTTCCAGAAACCGCAACTGCTCCAACCTCTCAGCGCGCTCAAGAGTTGACTCGGGAAGATGCACGAAGCGGTCGAGTTCTGCTTTTCGATATGCGTAAATTCCGAGATGCTTGAAATATTGTGGATGAGACCCGTCGCGATCATAAGGAATAGTTGAGCGCGAAAAGTACAAGGCGCGACCGTTGCTGTCCGCGACAACTTTCACCGCGTTGGGGCTTGCGATGTCTTCGGGGGAGGCCGGGGTCTTCAGCGTACCGACAGTGACTTCGGGCCGTTTCATCAGTGCGACCAGTGCTTCTATGTGGGCAGCGCGGATCATCGGCTCGTCCCCTTGCACGTTGATGTAAACCTCAGCATCGATGGATCCCGAAATTTCATGCACACGTTCGGTGCCGCTGCGATGTTTGGGTGATGTCATTCGAGCGTTACATGAATGCTTGCCGCAGGCGTCGAGAATTTCTTGGGAATCGGTAGCAATGATGACATCGTGCAGCAAGGGCGATGAACGTACCGCCTGATACACCCACACTGCCAGAGGCTTTCCGCCAATCTCGCGCAACATTTTGCGCGGCAGTCGCATGGATTCGAGGCGGGCAGGAATGACAGCGACAATTTTCATGAAGTGCTAGTGTGCGGCTTTTGCTGTGCTCTCCGCAACCTGCACAGCAAGTGTGGGGAGTTCAGTAAATCAGCTTCAGGGAGAATTGAATCTGGCGGGAAGAGCTGGCTGTCTTGCTGATAAGTCCGAATCCGCTGCCGCGCAGGATGTTACTCGGTAATCCGAAGTTAACAATATTGAAGACGTTGAAAAACTCAGCGCGAAATTCTACCGTCCCGAGTTCCGCATTGCCACGACGGCCGAACGGGGTGTCTTTGATCAATGCGACATCAAAATCGTGAAATCCAGGGCCACGAAAGGTATCGCGGCCAAGCGTACCAAAGCGGCCCTGGTTGGGGCCGGTGCCTCCGGGAAGATTGATCGGGATTGAAAAGAATGACCCGTTATTGGTTCCCTGGCCAAAGTAATCTTCGCGAACGCTGCGACTGGTGGAGAAGTGTGGCTGGCTCACCAGGTCAGGACGGTCAGCTCCAGCTGAACCTACACCAGTCTGCTGGACGCCGGAAAATACGGTAAACGGCGGTCCGGTCATCAACGTGGTGATATTGAGAAACTGCCAGCCTGAGGTGAGCGTCCTGCCGAGAGGCCGCATGAAGCCCACCCGGTCGATCGGCAGAAGCTGAATCACGCTCACGCTGAAAACGTGGGTCACATCGAATGTGGAAGGGCCCTTCTCGACTCGCGGGTTCCACGGATCTTGCGGCAAAGCTTGCAGCAACACACCAGCGTTGCCCACCAAGCCACCCAGCACGGAACTGGTGTCATCGAGCGACTTCGAATAAGTGTAGCTGCCTTGAAGTCCAAGCCCCGCGCGTGGCGAGTTTTTGCTGATGCTGGCCTGCAACGAGTGATAGCTGGAATGCGAGCCGCTGGTTATCACAGATTCATTACCTATGCCTCCGGTCGGATTGCCTGCGGAGTCGAAGTGTGTGTACGGCGCAAAGCGCGGGCTGGCCCCTCCGTAGCTGTTGGGCGAATAAACGCTCGTGAGATGAATGCCGGTAGTTGCGACATAGGCAGCACTGAATTTCAGATCGTGGAAATCGTGGTCCACACCAGCGCTGTAGGTGCCCACATACCCATTGCGAAAGTTGCGGGCAATGCCGCTGACGGTGGGCAGTTGCACCTGACCACCGGCTGTAAGCGCAGAAACGTCGGCCCCAAATCGATCGATGTCGAGTACCGTGTTCGGCCGCACGCTGGTGCTGGTTCCTGCAGGAAACACTGGCTGACCGTCGGTGGCAAAAGGGGTCGGAAGTGCGAGTGCCACCAAGCTGTTGCTGAACGGCACGGTGACGCCCGGCGCAGCACTTACAAAAGCAGAAAAGTCGAAGGGTATTCCGGCAGTGAGGAAATTGTCCTGCCACAGGTTCGGCAGCATGGTGACAATGGATCCGCCGGCGTGCAGCACGGTGTGCGTCGACAAGGCGTAATCCAGCGACAGGCGCGGGCCGAAGCCCGACCAATCCTGGTTGTAAGGAGGTTGCGGATCGACGATCACGAGCTGTTGAGCTGTATGGTCCCAATACGGCGCGGGCTTGCCATCAGCGCCCATGAAGACAGGCAGCGAAGTGCGCTTGGTGGGCTCGTGAATCCGGCTGTTCACTTCATAACGCAGGCCATACCCAACCGTCAGACGGGAATTAGCTTTCCACGCATCCTGGAAGTAGATGCCGTACGCCTCGCGCCGCACCCCTGCCTCATCGAATCGATTTCCAACCGGCGTGAACGGAGCCGTAGCCGTGACGCTGTAGGAGAACGGGGTTGCCGTCAACAATCCAACCAGAGAATCGGGCAGAGGCCCGCCGATCCCGATGTCGTGAGTGCCGCTGGCAGAGTGAATATCGTAGCGAGAATACGCAGTGCCCCCGCCGAATGAATAAGCGCCGTTGGGATTAACTCCAAAGATGGTGGAATCGTGGTTGACGCGAATTTCGCCTCCCCATTTGAACGTATGAGAGCCGTGGCTGGCGACCATATCGTGCTTAAACTGATAGACATTCCCGTATGAGCCAAAGATGGATCCGTCTGCCGAGTTGAAGCCTTCGAACAATCCATCTCCAAATCCGATGGCCGGCTGGGTGTGGTCGATGGTTGGAAAAAAGGGTGTGCTGCGAATGTAACTGAGCGAGGATTCGGAGGTAAGGTGCGGCGTAATGTTGCGAGTGTATTTCACCGTCGCGTTACGCTGATGATCGAAAAACTGCACTCCGAAAGCCGGACTAATTGCCGTTTGATCGGGATTTGTAACCGGGCCGGATATCTGGTTCAAGCTGAAGCGAGTCAATAAAGATGCTTTCTCGGAGATGCGGTGATCAATTCGCACCGAGAATTGATCGGTGACAGTGGAGACTTTGGAGGATGCTTCATAGGTGCGATCTCCAAAAGGGCCGCGGGGCGCGTTCGGCAACGGATAAGCCTTCAAGACAGGCACGATCGCGGGATCAATCGGGACATTGAGGGTATCGCCAGGGAAACTGGTGGTATCGATTCCCTGGCGCTCGGCTTCGGTCGGGACCGGGAAGACCTGAGTGGTCCCCAGCACCTGCCGGAATCCCTGGTATTCACCGAAATAGTAGGTCCGGTCGCGGCCGTCATAAATTTCAGGCAGCACGACTGGGCCACCGTTGGTGAATCCGAACTCGTTGCGCACAAATGGGGGAATCCGGCGATGGCTGATCGCGCTGGGATGATCGAAGTAGTTACGGGCGTCAAAGGATGCATTACGTACGAACTCGAAAACACTGCCATGCACCTGGTTGGTCCCGGATTTTGAGATGACGTTTGTGTAACTGGCGGCCCCGTGGCCGGTGTCTGCGGAAATTACGCCGGTATTGGACTGGACCTCTTCGATTGCATCCACGTTGAAATTGGAGAAAGTTGCGCCGCCCATCTCGGGATCGGTCGTGTCGGCGCTGTCAACGGCAAAAACTGTCGCCGAGCCACGCTGTCCATTCACCGCGAACTGCTGGGTGAAATTGGCGGCGCCGTTGGCATCGGTCATGGTGCCGGCGGCCAGCAGCAGCAGTTTGCTGAAGTCGCGCGAGTTTAGCGGCAAGCTGGAGACTTCGCCACGGGAGAGACGTTCGCCTCCGCTGGATTCACGAGCGTTCTGCTCCATGTCCATGGGCAAGAGCTGAAGGGTTTTTTCCTGCGGAGATAACCGCAAGGTTGACGCAATCGATGCTCCCTCGGCGATGACGAGCGGAGAAGCAGCTTTGTAGGTTGCTCCGTTGGCCGTCACCGACACTTGATACTCACCAGCAGCGAGTTCGGGAAAGGCAAAACTGCCATCGGAGGCAGTGGTTGCGGCGTAGTGCAGTCGTCCGGTAGTGGATTGCAGGGTGATGGTTGCGCCCTGAGCCGAGTTGCCGTCCTTGACGCGCAGGGTTCCTCTCCACGGGACTGTGGTCGCAAGTGCGACCGGTGCGCCAATCAAAATCAAGGTGACGACGGTGAGGATAACCGCGCCTCGGGAAAGGCGGAACATACGGGGATTATATCTGCGACACGCAGAGATTCTGGTGAGAGCGTGGAAGATTAAATGAGTTCCGCCCGAGAAGGTTATTTAGAGATAGCGGGATGAAGGACGGCGTCGGCGATGCTCGTGCCAGCCACGCTTTGAGACTTTTCAGAGACCGGCAACCATTTCCGTATTTCAGGAAGTGCTGCGCGAGTAGCGATTTCGCCAATCTTGACGAGTTCCGCACTGTGCTCGAAATCGTCATAGCGATAGCCGGTGACGTCGGGCTCGATGATCAGGTCGGCGCATTGCCGTGACTGCTCACAGTTCATCTTCTGAGCAATCGAGAAACACTGGCCTATGACGTCGAATATGTGCCGTGGTTCGCCGTTCGTCCAACGTCCTTTTAAGTTTATTGCGATGATGCGGTCAGCTCCCATGTCCCGCACCGGCTGGCTGGGAAGCGAATGGGCCAGCATGCCGTCCACCAGCAGCCGTCCATTCACCGTGACCGGCAGAAACACGCCAGGATAGGCGCAACTGGCACGGACGGGATCGGCCAGTGGTCCGGAGCGAAAAACCACGCCTTCTCCCGAAGCAAAATCCGTCGCAGTAACGGCAAGTGGGATGCGCAGCTCTTCAAAAGTTTTTACCTTCAGCAATTTGTTCAGGAAGGTCAACATGCGCAGATTCGTCGCGAAGCCGAGGCGCGAAATGGTCCAGCGGGCGAGGTCGCGAAAACGCACCCGGGCAGCGACTTGCTCGAGTTCCGCCGGACTTACGCCGCTGCAGTAGGCGGCTCCTATCAGCGCGCCAACGCTAGTCCCGGCCACGCAGCTGATGGGAATGTTTTCTTCTTCGAGGACTTTGAGAACGCCAATGTGAACGATGCCCCGGGCAAAGCCTCCACCCAGCGCCAGTCCGATGGAAAGATTTTTCGATGGCTGAGCCGGTTCGGGAGCGCCGGAGATGCCACGCCCGAAAGCGCGAACCGACTGCACGATTTGACGCAGGCCCTTAATCGCCATGGCCTTCCGCCTCCGACCTACCAGCCCTGCGAATTCTTCCACAGGAGCTTCTGCACGTAAGATGCCGCGACATCCTATGTACGTTTCATGTATAAACACGGTGCAATTACCGTAGTTCCGGCTCTGTGCACGCGTGACGAAGCCCTTTGTTCCTGATAACTTGTGGGCGATGCCTAGAGAAATATCCGCGGGAGGGGTAGTGGTCCGCCATACGCCTGCGGGTTGGCAAGTGGCAGTAATTGAGCCAAAACGGGAACCGGACGGTAACCAAAAGCGCGGTGTTACTGACAAAAAACGGCAAAAGACCGTGCTGGCTTTACCCAAGGGCTTAGTTGATCCGGGTGAACAGGCCCCCCAGACTGCGCTGCGAGAGGTCAGGGAAGAGACCGGGCTTAGCGGAACAATTCTGACCAAGCTCCTGGATATCAAATACATTTACGTTCGCAGCTGGGGTGATAAGCAGAGAGTGTTCAAAATTGTGAGTTTTTATCTGCTGAAGTATGAGTCGGGAGAAATCGATGACGTTACGCCCGAGATGAGGATCGAAGTGAAGCAGGCTTTGTGGGTCCCGCTGGACGAAGCCGAACGGAAGCTGACCTATAGCGGCGAGCGCGATGCGATTCGCAAGGCACGAGAGTATTTGCAGGCACATGCCGAGGAGGCACGCTGATGGCGAGAATTGTTCATCGAGAGCAGCATTTCACTTCCAGCAATTTCGTGCGCGACGTAGTCATTGGAATGTCGGACGGGCTGACCGTGCCATTCGCGCTGGCTGCGGGACTCTCGGGCGCGATTTCCAACACGCGTTTTATTGTCATTGGCGGTCTCGCCGAAATTGCCGCGGGATCGATCGCCATGGGTCTGGGTGGATATCTGGCGGCTCGGGGCGACGCCGAACATTACGAGCAGGAGAGAATCCGCGAGTATCGGGAGATTGAGGAGGTCCCCGAAGAAGAAAAGGCCGAGGTAAGCCGCGTGTTCCAGAATTACGGGCTTCGGGCTGAGGAGAGCGAACCTGTGGTGGAAGCATTGAGCCGGCGTCCAGATGCGTGGGTGGATTTCATGATGCGCTTTGAGTTGGGGCTGGAGCAGCCGGATCCTAAGCGCGCCGTGACCAGCGCAGGAACGATCGCAGCGTCATATGTGGCGGGAGGCTTGATTCCGCTTTCGCCGTACATTGTTTCGGCGAACGCGTATCGCGGGCTGATTTACTCTGCGGTCGTGACACTGGCCGCGCTGGGTGTGTTCGGCTACATCAAGGGACACTTCACCGGGGAGCGGGCCCTGCGCAGCGCGGTACAGACGGTCCTCATCGGAGGGGTAGCGGCAGGCGTGGCCTTCGCGTTGGCGAAGTTGATCGCGTGACCTTTGTGCCTTCGCTTCGTGGGTGGTTTATCATCGTCAGTCATTCGTGGTCAGTCATTCATGGCGATGAAGCGAATCCATAAAGTCGCTGTACTTGGGGCGGGCACCATGGGTGCGCGCATTGCTGCGCACCTTGCCAATGCCGGCATCCCCAGTTTTCTGCTCGACATCGTTCCCCCAGGAGCGGATTCAGCTTCGCGCAACAAGGTCGCTTTGGCGGGCCTCGAAGCCGCGCGAAAAGCCAAGCCTGCTGCGTTTTTTGAGCCATCACTGGCCTCGTTGGTGACCCCCGGAAATTTTGAGGACGGCTTGAAGCACGTGGCCGAAGTCGACTGGATCATTGAAGCCGTTGTTGAAGACCTGGAGATCAAGCGCACGCTGCTGAAGAAAGTTGACGCGCTGCGAAAGCCGGGAACCATCGTCACCACCAATACCAGCGGCCTGCCGGTGGCCAGGATCGCCGAAGGATTTCCCGATGACTTCCGCCGCTGCTGGTTCGGCACACATTTTTTTAATCCGCCACGCTATATGCGGCTGCTGGAAATCATTCCTACCCCTGAGAGTGATCATGCGCTCATAGAAGCCGTCGCAGATTTTGCCGATCTGCACCTGGGCAAGGGCGTGGTTAAGGCCAAGGACACGCCAAATTTCATCGCCAATCGCATTGGAACGTTTTCTGTACTCAACGTGATGCGGTTGATGCAGCAACTCGATCTCACCATCGAAGAGGTGGATGCGCTGACCGGGCCGGCGGTGGGATGGCCACGATCGGCGACATTCCGCACGCTCGACATGGTTGGGTTGGATATTCTCGGGCACGTAGTCAGGAACATGGAAAAGCTGGGCGGACAGGAATCTCCACCCCGCAGCAGCCCGCTGCCAGAATTCTTTCGGCAGATGCTCGAGAGCAAAATGCTTGGCGATAAAACCGGCGGTGGCTTTTACAAGAAGGTCAAGGGCAGTGGCGAAGACGAACGCCTCGCCCTCGATTGGAAGACGCTGGAGTATCGTCCACGCCAGAAACCAAAATTCGCCTCGCTCGACATGGCGAAGAACATCGATGATCCGGCGCAGCGCATCCGCACGCTGCTCGGCGGATCCGGAAAAACTAAAGACGAGCAGTTTCTGTGGAATGCGCTCTCCGATTTGTGGAATTACGCAGCCAATCGAATTCCGGAAATTTCGGACGATGTTGTCGCGATCGACCGCGCCATGCGGCTGGGATTCAATTGGGAACTCGGGCCATTTGAGTTGTGGGACGCAGCGGGCGTAGAAGCCACGGTTGCACGCATGAAGAAAGAAGGGCGCGCGATTGCCCCCAATGCGGAGAAGCTCCTCGCGTCAGGAAAGAAGTCCTGGTACACGGATGAGCCGAAAGCCCGCTCTGGACGGGCTTTCTTTGATCTCGCAACCGCAACTTATCAACCGGTTGAAGTGCCTGCCGGAGTGTGGTCGGTTACGGTAGCGAAGAAATCCAATGGCGTGGTAAAGAAAAATTCCGGTGCGTCGTTGGTGGACGTTGGCGACGGCGTGGGCTGCATTGAGTTCCATTCGAAGATGAACTCACTGGGTGCGGACATCGTGCAACTGGTTTCGCAAAGCCTGAAACCCGGCGGCCCAGGAGAAAACTTCGACGCCTATGTCATTACCAACGACGCACCGAACTTTTCTGTGGGCGCGAATCTCATGCTGCTGCTGATGAGTGCGCAGGAAGAGGAGTGGGAGGACGTTGATCTGGCGATTCGCGCGTTTCAAGGTATGACGCATGCGATAAAGTTTTCTCCAAAGCCGGTTGTAATCGCGCCATTCGGCATGACCCTGGGCGGTGGAGTCGAAATGTCGTTGCACGCCGCAGCCAGGCAGCCGCACGCAGAGCTTTATATGGGATTGGTTGAGGTCGGCGTAGGGTTGCTGCCCGGCGGTGGCGGTTGCAAAGAGATGCTGCTTCGAGCCATCGACTCGGCGAGCGCGGTGCGGCCGGGGGGACGCGGCGAATCAGTCGAGATGATGGAAGCGATGAAGCGGGCGTTTGAGACGATTGCGATGGCAAAAGTTTCGACTTCGGCGTACGAAGCCCGCGGGCTGGGATTGTTGAGCGGTGCGGATCGAATCACTATGAATCGCGATCGCGTGTTGTCGGATGCAAAGTCGCGCGTGCTGGAACTAGTCCGCGCAGGATATGAGCCTCCGCAGATGAGAACTGACATTCCCGCACCCGGTGAAAACATTCTCGCCATGCTAAAGCTAGGAATTCATCTGATGCGCCAGGGCGAGTACATCACCGAATATGAAGTGAAGATCGGAACCAAAGTCGCTGAAGTGCTATGCGGCGGCAACGTTACACCCGGCACATCGGTGAGTGAACAGTACATCCTCGACCTCGAGCGCGAGGCGTTCAAGTCGCTCTGCGGAGAGAAGAAGACACAACAGCGCATTCAATACACGTTGAAAACCGGCAAGACATTGAGGAATTGATACTTGTGGCTCGTTAATACATAAAGCCATTACATATTGACGTACGTCTCCTGCGGATGTAATGTTACTACATCGCTTTGGAGGCATTCATGGCCTATGTAGAGCCTGCGACGGTATTGGCGCCAAGAGTTCGCGTTTCCTCAGTTCAGGTTCTTCACATCCACCGGACAGGGGAAGATGAAAGCTGGGCGGTTGCGCGTGTGACCTTTGATGATGAGCCTAGAATCGGAATCCGCTGGAACGGTGAGCAAAATGAGCCGGGCATAGGGAATCCTCAGTCACGCGGACAGGCGACTTGGTTCATCATTCCGCGGGAACTAGAAAGCGCCGTCTTAGACAAAACTGAGGAGCTTAGCCACGGCGAACTCCTACAGAAATACACGGAGATGGCTGAGGATAAGGATCGCGAAAGGGAAGCCGCAGAATGGACGGAAGGACTGATAGACGATGCATCCACGCCGCGGTGAAGTTTGGTGGGTGGCCTTCGATCCTTCTATCGGCGGAGAAATTCAGAAGACGCGCCCCGCCGTCATTCTCAGCAATAATGCCGCAAACACCGCGCTTAATCGCGTGATTGTTGTTCCAATCTCCAGCCAAACCTCCAGAGTCTATCCCGGCGAGGCGCTCGTTACTGTCAATGGGGAGCGGCGAAAGGCCATGGCGGATCAAATTATGACTGCCTCAAAGCAGAGATTGCGGAACAAATTAGGGGATCTCTCTGCCGCAGACATGACTAGCCTTGAAAATGCAGTTCTGTTCCAGTTGGCGATTCGCCGCTGAGAGCTACAGTGACAATAGTCGAAGCTATGATGCTCCTCCGCGCCACCTTGCCAACATCCGATGCGTCGGCCAATAGACTAACAACGGAACGGCCAGCAAATATCCCAGTAGATACAACCAGCTGGGCATTACGTGCTGCTCGTGGCCAAGACCTCGCGCCCAGTTAACGTTGAATTGTGGACGCCAGAAAAAATTAATGGGCACGACAATCCAGGCCTCGATCGTCGCCCATTTCCATGCGCTCGGATCGCAGCCCACGCGGCGAACCGCCCAGAGCAGCAAGGGTGGAACGGCCAGGTGATATAGGCCCAACACCCGCACCAGCAGCGGAATTTTTGGATCAAACATGTATTCGGTGCCCCCGATCGCGTGCTGGCCCGATACGAATGCTCCGATTAGATCAATAGCGTATAGCGATTGAAACACCAGCAGCGATGCCGCTTGCCAGGAAAGAATCAGGCGGCTCTCGCTCCACAGGCCGATCGCGATCAGCACGTTGCCGATGTCGCAAAAGAAGAGAAAGTTCTGCGCGCCGTACTGCTTCCAATAAACCGGCGCCCAGACGAGTAGCCACGCCGTCCAGAGAATCTTGAGCGCGAGCGGAATGCGCGGATGCATTGGGATTGGTTTGCGCGGGAATTATAACCGCGGGCTGAATGCTGACTCTCTGTGTGAGCCTCTGTGCGTCTCTGTGGTCCTCTGTGGTAGAGATTTTCCTTCAACCACAAGAGCACGGAGTTACACGCGAGGGAACGCGCTCAGAGGAAGAGTAGCTGGGCAAACAAAATCCCTCCGTTGTAAAATGCGCGAGTGGTGGCCATTCCTAGCTTTCGCGCATGGCTGTCGGGGCACCTTTTCCCCACAGTGCTTATCGGGACATTAGTCGGTTCAGTGCTCCCTGTGGAAGCCCAGACGCTGCAACCAATAACCAATAGCCTCATAGGACGTACGTTCAAGAACGCGAACATTGGACTCACATACACAATCCCAGATGGTTTTGCTGCGGCACCTGAAAACGCATTGCCGCAAGATCCCAGTCGCCGCAATTACGTACTACTGGCCCTCTGGGCTAAGACTCAATCAACGCCCACGCCGCGAGTTGTCTTCATGTGGGATATTGCGGTACGGCCTCCAAAGCTGACTTCCGAGGAAATTGCTAGGCATGCCCTCGAACCTCTTAGAACGGCCGGGGCAACAAAGGTATCAGAGATCATTCAGTTTCCCTTGCCGACCGCAAAAAGCTGGCGTCTCGACTATCAGATGTCTGACAACCCGGGGCAGATATTCAACTCTGCCGTCGTAATCCCTCTGCGAGGCAGGCGAGTTCTTTACATTCAGATGAATGCCGCAACGCGATCGGAATTGGATTCACTCGTTGCGTCACTTAAGGCGTTGCGGCTCGCGCCGCAATCCGATTGAGAAATTATTCTGTGTTTCTCAATTGGCACATTGCGCAAAAAGACCGTCGCGCTCATTCACTCCCCTAGTGCCTAAAGGTCCATTTTCCCCGGAGATTGCTCCCTCACCATTTTGACCTTCACTTCTTCTCGGGACTAGACTTTCTCCTTCCGGAGCATTCTTATGAAAACTTATTCCTGGCTGCTGGTGCTGCTGCTTTCCGCGTCTTTATGTTCCTTCGCCGACGACGAAGGCCATCATCACGAAGACATGACCGAAGCCCAGGTTGGGACGGTGCAATTTCCGTCTTCATGCGCGGCGTCCGTGCAGAAACCGATCGAGCGCGGCGTGGCCATGCTGCACTCGTTCTGGTACGAGGAAGCAGAAAAACAATTCCAGCAGATTGAAAAAGATGATCCGCATTGCGCAATTGCTCGCTGGGGCGTGGCCATGAGCGTTTGGCATCAACTGTGGAACCGTCCGGACAGGCCGGCGCTGGAGCGTGGAGGCGCCGAACTAAAGCAGGCGCGGAAGCTAAACACCGGAACTCCACGCGAACGTGATTACATTTCTGCACTTAGCGTGTTTTACGCGCATCCGGGCAGGGCATATCAGAAGCGGGTGACGGCCTACTCGAAGGCGATGGAGAAAGTTTCCGCGCGCAATCCTGACGACCGGGAGATGAGTGCTTTCTACGCGCTAAGTCTGCTGGCTGCTGAGTCCGGTAAAGATAAGAACAACGCTAATCGCAAGCAGGCCGCCGCGGTTCTCGAGAAATTGTTCGCCGAAAATCCAGATCATCCGGGCGTGGCGCATTATCTGATCCACACTTACGATCGGCCCGATATGGCGCAGCAAGGCCTGCCTGCAGCGCGCAAGTATGCGTCGCTGGCTCCGGCTGCTCCCCATGCGCTGCACATGCCCGCACACATTTTCGCGCGCCTCGGACTTTGGCAGGACGATATTGACTCCAATGAAGCTTCCATTGCCGCCACCCAGAAAGAAGCGGCCATGCACATGGGAGGCGAGGGGCATCAGTTTCACGCCATGGATTTTCTGGTCTATGCGTATCTGCAGACTGGCCGCGAGCAGGACGCGCAGAAGATCGTCGATGAAGTTCGCGCCATGCCGCCAATGAAGGACATGTACGGCATGGGTTTCGATCCGCGTTTCTTCGCGCTGTCGGCGTTTCCGGCTGCATATGCGTTAGAACTGCACCATTGGTCGGATGCCGCCCAGCTTTCTCCTGTCGAGGGCGCGCCAGAGTACATGAAATCCGTGACCTACGGTGCGCGAGCGATTGGAGCAGCCCGAAGCGGGAATGCGGCCCAGACGAAAAAAGAGATTGATCAGCTGCTAGCAATTCAGAAGGAACTCGAACCGAAGAAAAAGAAAGATGAAGGTGAGTACCAGGGCGTCAGCGAAGAATTGACGATTGCGAAGGCTTGGCTGGCCCATGCTGAAGGGCGACACGATGAGGCAGTTACGTTGTTGCGCTCAATCGCGGACAAGGAAGAAGGCGAAGCCGAAGCCAGCCAGGGGATTCCCGCGCACGAAATGCTTGGCGACATGCTGATGGACGCGAACCGCCCTGAAGAAGCTTTGGTCGAATATCAGGAGTCGCTAAAGAACGATCCTGGACGCTTTGATTCGCTGTATGGCGCTGCCCATGCCGCAGAGTTAACGGGCAAGCACGATAAGGCCGGCGAATATTATTCCGCCTTGGTGAAGAACTGCGAAGGGTCGAAGTCCGAGCGCAGCGAACTGCAACACGCGCGTGAGCAAGTGGAAATGCGTGCTAAGAAGTTGTGAACGCGGAGGGCAGTGGCTTGGGTTTGTTGGGAAGTCCGGGAGACGACGTGCCTACTTCCCGGCAGGCAGTCCTTCTATCCTCTGCAATTGAAAAAACAACGTCGCCCATCCTAGCTTCGATTTCATCTGCACTGGCACGTGGCGGGCATCGTCTGTGAACCACACCCAAAGCACGCCTTTGTCTTTCATCGGTCCGGACAGCGGTTGGACCTCGACCCGCAAGGTTTGAAATTCCCCGGTAGGACCTTTCACCCGATCACGTCCTTCCACGCGGATCATCACGTCGGTGGTTTTGCCATTGTCATTCACGGGAAATGTTTGCGAGAATCCGGGTGCAAGCGGCAGAGAGGCCACGTAGAAGAACCCGGTGATTACGTCGGTGACGCACGCTGGAATGTCGAACTCAACATGTTTGCTTTCTGAAGACTTCAAGTCCTTGACGTCGACTTCGCTCTTAAGTCGCGAGTAATTCAACATGACTTGGAGTTCGCGCCGATGCGGACCCTCCTCGCTGTGCTTGGCCACTCGCAGCGTGCAAAAACTTCGAGAGTCAATGGTTGCATTGAAAGTGTCGTGCACTCGGAAAATCTTGTCGGGGAAGCCGGTGGAATCGGCGGTGGCAGTGATCTGCTCGCCTGCACCGGAAGGCTGGATCTGTACCGTCGAAGTGCCCGCGTTAAAAAAACGCCACTGGACTGAATAAACATATTTCGTGTTGGGGAAAATGTACGAGGGCGCGGGGGGCAGGATGCGCGATGAGGATGCCGAAGACAACGTGGCCTGGGCAGAAGCCTGAGCGCCGAGCTTCGGTGCACCGTATGACGCGATGAAGGTGATCAGGATGACGCACTCCCCGAGCTTTGCCTGAGTCATCGTGAGAACCATGCCGCCTTTATAGCGAGCGCCGCGATCATCAGGACTGATCCCAGGGCGGCGTTGTACTCGCGGTGTTTCCAGTAAAGATGCGCGGAGAATGACCCTGAGCTGCTCTGGTATGGAGTGAACCGTGGAAAAAGCCGCGGCACACGGCGAGCGTAATCTTCAAAATCCAGGAATTGCCTGCGCAGGAAGTCTTCTTCCGAGCGCATTACGGGAAGGTAAATGACGAAAAAAATCACAGCGATGATAAGCGCCACCCACCAGCTTCGCGACGCTAGCGCAAAACCGCAAGCCAGCACCAGCGATCCGAGATACAGAGGATTGCGCGTATATGCGTAAGGACCGCTGGTGGTGAGCTGTTCATTTTTTCGCACGTGGCCGGAGGCGAGCGCGCGGATCAGCACACCGATAATCACCAGGCTGCTCCCGGCAATCATCGAAAGTGCGCTGGGACGCGCCAGCCAGATATAGGCTCCGGAGAACAGGAACCCGAGCGGCACACGAATGCGGCGAGCGATTGTGTGCCACTTAGGCATTCGCACCTTCAAGCAGGCGACGAGCGGCAGAGATGACCTCGTCCGGCATAATGCGGAGCAATCCCGGATCTGAAGCGCTGGTGTGCGAGAGCGAAGTGCGACTCGCGGCATTCCGCAAGACGATGTTCTTGGCGCCGTAAGGACCATTTCGCGCGGGATCGGTTGGACCAAAGATCGCTATAACCGGGATTCCCATAGCAGCAGCAAGGTGAAGGGGGCCAGTATCTCCGCCAATGAAAAGTCGCAGACGGCGGGTGAGCGCGATAAGTTCGCCAATTGAACAGGAGATGGATACGGTCGTGCCCCCACTCGTTTCCTCGACCTGCTTTGCCAGCCCTTCTTCGCCGGGGCCGAAGTTAATCAGGGAAGTCAGTCCGTCCGCTGCAAGTGCCCGTGCCACTTCTCCAAATCTTTCTGCCGGCCACTGCTTCGCGCCCCATCCTGCGCCCGGGTTGATGAGTACGAGTTCACGGCCACTATTATCCAGTTTTCTGGTAATGCTTTCTTCCGCATCGTCATCACAGGGAAACTCCGCCCGACTCGCTCCCAGCGGCCTTCCGGCCACAGCGTCAGCGAGCGAATGGTACTGCTCGATGACGTGGTCTCCCGAAGTCCGGACCCGTTGATCATAAAACCAGCGAGCTGGTGTTTCTCGGGGGTTTTGCATTCCCACGGTTGCCCGCGCAAATCGTGCAACGATTGCCGACTTCATTGCTCCCTGAAAATCGATTGCAACCTGGTAGCCCTGTTGGTTGAGCTCTCTGCGGACCGCTCCCATTTGGCGCATGGTGTCGAGCGAGAATGGCGATTTTCGCCAGCGTTTCGTATTGACCACATGGACGAAATCTACCAGAGGCCGGGCAGGGTTCAACGCTCCCGACCGCGCCGCATTCTTCGCGAACAACAGTTCAGCCCAGCGTTCTTCGACCACCCAGCCAATTTTCGTTTTTGGAAATGCGGCCCGCAAAGCCGCAACCGCGGGCAGCGTGTGAACGATGTCCCCCATTGCGCCCAGCCGCAAAACTAAGAGACTCTCAGGCGAATCCGCAATGTCAGGTGGCTTCGCGGCATCCGCGCTCACGGCCGACTGTGCTCCCGGATCTTGCCGATGATTTCAGTCGCGGAATGATCCTTGGGGTCGCCGACGATCTCAACTCGACCGCCACAAGCGATCACCGTCTCCCGCTCAGGAACGTTCTCGACCGTGTAATCGGTGCCTTTGGCATGTATGTCGGGGCAAATTTCGCGAATAAGCGAGCTGACGTCGCGCTCGGGAAAAATGACTACTGCATCTACGTCCAAAAACGCAGCCAGAATTTCTGCGCGTTCGCTGGCCGGCATAAGCGGCCGCCCCTCGCCCTTGAGTTCGCGGACCGACTCATCTGAATTGATTGCGACCACCAGCCTGTCTCCAAGCTGCCTTGCGGCGTGAAGATAACGTACGTGCCCGGCATGCAAAAGATCGAAGCAGCCGTTGGCAAGAACGATTCTGTCCTGCCGCGCGCGCCACACTGCAATTTGGCGCTCGAGAGCGTCACGGCTGAAGACCTTTCCGGTGGGTGCTTGCTGTTCAGTCAATGGGACCTTGTCGACGGTGGCGATTGAGCTATCGCATTAAGCAATTCCTCTCGTGAGACCGTCGCCGTACCGCGCTTCATGACCACGATTCCGCCTGCGTAATTCGCCAAATGCGCTGCTTCTTCTGCGCTTGCTCCCGCAGCGAGCGCAGCTGTAAAGGTGGCAATCACGGTATCTCCAGCGCCGGTCACGTCTGTTACTTGATCGCTTCCCGAAATCGGGATGTCTACAACCTTGTTCTTGCCATTAAAAGCAACCATACCGTCACGACCGCGCGTGATGACCAGAGAGCTGAGCTTCATGCGATTTACAATTTCCCTGCCGGCTGAGCAGAGTTCGTCCCAATCCTGTCCGATTTGCACGCCGAGAGCTTCTTCCACTTCAGGTTCATTGGGGGTCGCGGCGGTAATGCCGGCAAATTGCAGCATGCGATGGCGCGAGTCCAGCACAACCGGCAAACCAGTCGACTGAGCTTTGCCGCGCACCGCGTTCAGGATTTGAGGAGTGGCCGCTCCGTAGCCGTAATCGGAAACCAGCAACGCATCTGAGACCCGCAGGTACTCGCGGGTAGCAAGTGCAAGCTCACGCTGAAGATGGCGATCGGGCGCTTGTTGCGGTTCGCGATCGATGCGCACCACCTGCTGCCGCCAGGTGTGCGGAAGCCCGGCAAGGACGCGGGTTTTGGTAACTGTGGGATAGCTCTTGCTCCTGAGAATGCCGGTCACCGGAATGCGCTTGTGGCGGAATGTGCGCAGCAACAGACGTCCGGGTTCGTCATTGCCCAGAACGCCGACCGGAAGCACATTTACGCCTAAATCGGCGAGGTTATTTACGGCATTTGCGCCTCCGCCAGGCACAACTGTTCGCTCGCGATGGCTGAGGATGAGCACCGGCGCCTCGCGCGACACGCGCGAAATCTCGCCGAAGACGAACTCATCCGATACCATATCGCCGAGCACGGTCACCGTCACCCGGGGAAATGACTCGACGATTTTTCGCAAATGCTCAGTTTCTTTGGACGCGCGATGCATAGCTTAGTTTAGAAATTTTCTCACGCCGAGGCTCTGCGTTTCGAAATTACACTCAAAAGAGTATCGAGGACGGCAGCGGGCTGCTCAAGTTCCATTGTGACGCGGGCTATGGCCACCTCACCAAGTTTTTGGAGTAGGGGGCCGAGGTTGATTGCATCTTTTTCAGTAGTGATGAAGCCGCCGGCATTGTTTTTGACTTTGAGTTCGATCAGGTCGCGGACATCGCCTTCGGAGTACCTGTGGTGGTCGCGATAAAACCTACTGGCGATCTCGCGGATCCCTGATTGATGCAACTGCTCGAGAAACGCCTGCGGCCGTGCGATACCGCACAAAACAACCGGCCGCCGGGGCGAACTTCCCAGAGAAATTCCTCGGCGCAACTTCCAAATGTGCTTACCGGAGACCGGCAAGCTGGCTGCGAAATCTTCCGCTACGACTAGAGCGTCTGCACGATTGAGCGATCTGAGCGGCTCACGCAAGCGTCCTTCCGGGAGCAGGCGGCCGTCAAGATCCTCTGATGCGAGCATGACAATATCGAAATCGCGGGCGAGCGAACGATGCTGGAAGCCATCGTCGAGAATGTGCAGCTGTGGGCCGAACTTCTGTTCTGCAAAGACGCCGGCATGGTAGCGGTCCTTTCCAACGATAACCGGACATCCGAGGTGCCGCGCGATCAGCAATGGTTCGTCGCCGAAGTCATCCGGCGAGCCATTGCAATCGACAGCTAGCACTCGACCATTGCGTCGGCCGTAGCCGCGCGAAAGAACGTCGAATTGAACGTTGCTCGATTTGAGCAATTCGCCGAGCAGCATGACAAACGGAGTTTTGCCCGAGCCTCCAACCGAAAGATTTCCCACGCTGATGACGGGCTGAGACAATCGACGCGCCCTCAGGATGCCTCGATCGTACAGACGGTTGCGAATTTGCGTGGCGGCGCCGTAAATCATGCTGAGGGGACTCAAGCAGGCGTCACCTCACGAGCGCTGAGAAGCAGTTCTCCTACTTTTTCCAATGTGAACTGAGTCGCGCCTTGTTGCGAGCCAAGGGTGTCAGCAGCGCGTCGGCCTAACCCGTTGCGCTCAGCGCTGTTCGCGAATAGTTCAAGAATTGTTGAAGCCAGACTATCGGCATTGACGATGCGCACCGCGTCGCGGCCCTTGAACAATCCAATCATGTCGCGAAAATTCTCCGTGTGCTCGCCAACCAGAATTGCCACCCCATGTTGTGCGGGCTCAATAATGTTATGCCCGCCACGAGGGACCAGGCTCCCGCCCACGAACGCGACATCTGCCAGCGCATACAGACTGGACAATTCGCCAATGGAATCGACCAACAACACCCCACCCGAAAGCGGCTCGCCGTTCCAGACGGACCTTCGCCAAAAGCTCAATCGCGATTTTTCCAGCAGCGCAGCCACTTCGTTGAAGCGTTCAGGATGACGTGGGGCCAGCAGCATCACAGCTTGAGGATACGCAGCCAGCACTGTTTGAAATGCGCTCAGCAGAATCGGCTCTTCACCTTCGACTGTGCTGCCACTGACCAGCACCGGTCCAGCGCCGGATTGCTGCAAGGCTGCCCGAAGTTGCCGAACGATCGGAAGCTCCGGCGGGGTCGCGACGTCATACTTGAGATTGCCTCCCACCGAAACTCTTTCCGCCGGTGCGCCGATCTCAATCAGGCGGCGAGCATCTTCTGCGGTCTGCGCAATGAAGGTGTCAATGTCGCGCAGCACGTTGCGCAACAGAAACCTCCAGCGCCGATATCCCGGAAATGAACGATCTGAAATTCGAGCATTCACCACTATCAAGCGTGCGCCGGCACGGCGCGAATGCCGCAGAAAATTCGGCCAGAATTCAGTTTCCGCAACCACAATCAACGCAGGCTGCAAAACCGATAGCCATGGCCGTACAGCAAAGGCGAAATCGAGAGGGAAGTAAAACACGTTTTCTGCACCGAAGCGTGAGGCCGCGAGTTTCTGGCCGGTGTCGGTTGTGGTCGAAATCACTATTCTGTACTCCGGAAATTCCAGGCGCAGGGCGCGTACCAGTTCGCTCACAGCCAATACTTCGCCCACAGAGACGGCGTGGATCCAAATCGAATGCCGGCCTGAATTCTGCAGCCTTGTTGGGACGAATCCCAACCGCTCCGAGAGTCCCTTGCGATACTTTCCATGACGTAGAGCCTGAAAAATCCAATACGGACTGGCGAGCAGCAGCGAGAGGGCCAGCAGCGAGCTGTACAGTAGGTACATTTGAGGAAAGGCCATTCTAAACGGCCGGACAAATGGTGCCTCTGGTTCACAATCGGGCACCGTGAACTAATGAGACCCGCATCCTATAATGCAGTCGTGATGAAACGCATCGCCCGTATTCGATTTTCGCTGGCATCGCTAACCGCCGTTCTGGCGTTTTCACTGTTGTGCGCGGCCAGTAAAGAGTTCTCCATGCCGAAAACGCAGCCCGCGGCCGCGTATCCCGCCCACGATTACCATTCCACCGAGAAGGTCACGGTAGGGTTGGATCCTTACGATTCGGCTCCGAAGACGAATATCTTCGTCGTGCACTATCGCGAGTTGGATCTGCTGCCGGTACTCGTGATAGTCACCAATGACAGCGACGAACCGATTGAGCTCACAAACATCAAGGCGGAACTGGTGACCACCGACGGAACTAAGTTATCTCCCGCGACTGACGACGATATTTACCGGCGAATCTCGCATCCGAAAGCCTCAGGCGCCCGCACACCCTTGCCTTTTCCGACGAAGCGAGTGAAAGGCGGCGTGAACTCGAAGGAGTGGGGCGAAATCGAATCCGCCAGCTTTAAAGCCAAAGCGGTTGAGCCGCGCAGCTCACAAGCCGGCTTTCTCTTCTTTGACATTTCGGACATCTCGAACCCGCTCAAGGGCTCTCGTTTCTACTTGACCGGAGTGCACGACGCATCAGGGAACGCGCTGATGTATTTCGAGGTGCCGCTGGATAAGGCTTCGGGCCAAGCCAACAAATGACCGGCTTTCTCTGCGTACTCGGCGTTCTCTGCGGTTCAATGTTTTTCCTCTTCGGCGAGACTCGGCAAAATTAAACCGCAGAGACCGCAGAGTTCGCTGAGAGAATCCGGCACGCAACGCCGAAGCCAGAACCGAGCGCACCAAAGCGCTTCCTCTATAATCTTTTGCAATGGCTACATCGGTGGAAACATCTGCGGGGGCCCGCGCCAAGTACGAACCGGTCATAGGACTGGAAGTGCATGTCCAGCTTCTGACCATCAGCAAGATTTTTTGCTCGTGCTCTACGCGCTTCGGTGATCCGCCGAATACCAACGTTTGTCCGGTGTGCCTGGGACTGCCCGGAGCGTTGCCGGTGCTGAACCGCAAGGCTGTGGAGTTTGCGACGCTGGCGGCGATGGCGCTGAACTGCGAAATACGCGAGACTTCAATTTTCGCCCGCAAGAATTATTTTTATCCCGACTTGCCCAAGGGTTATCAGATTTCGCAGTACGACAAGCCGCTGGCCGAGCACGGATTCATCGACATAGATATGAGCGGCGATAAGCGTTCGGGCGCGTCTGGGACTGCAAACAGCAAGCGCATCGGCATCACCCGCGTGCATCTCGAAGAAGACGCGGGCAAGAGCCTGCATGAAGGATTTGCGGGATCGAGCGAGCAGACCGCGATCGATCTGAACCGTAGTGGGGTGCCGCTGATTGAAATTGTCAGCGAACCGGATCTTGCGACGCCCGATGAAGCTTACGAATATCTCACCCGATTGAAAGAGATCATCCTTTACACCGGCGTGAGCGACGTCAACATGGAGGAAGGCTCGCTGCGTTGCGACGCTAACGTCAGCGTTCGACCGCGTGGGGAGAAGAAGTTCGGCACCAAAACGGAAGTGAAGAACGTCAATTCATTCCGGTTTATTCGCGAGGCGCTGGAGTACGAGATCGAGCGCCAGATAGAAGTCATCGAATCCGGCGGAAAGATCACGCAGGAGACACGGCTTTACAACTCCGTCGAGGGCAAAACTTATGGCATGCGCTCCAAAGAACAGGCGCACGATTACCGATATTTTCCCGAGCCTGATCTTCTGCCGCTGGTCGTCGATGAAAAATGGCAGGCGCAGATTCGCGGCACTTTGCCGGAACTTCCCGAGGCACGCCGCAAACGCATGATGGCGGATTACGGCATCACCGCGCAGGATGCGCACGTGCTCACGATAAGCAGGGCATTGGCCGATCAGTTCGAATCGGCGGCAAAGGCGGCGAAAAATCCTAAGCGCGTGGCGAACCTGGTGCAGAGCGAGCTGATGGGCCGACTGAATACGCGCGGGCTGGAGATTGAGCAGTCTCCGATTTCAATGAAAGGCTTGGCAGAAGCCGCCGATCTGGTCGAAACTGGCGCGATCTCGGGCAAAATGCTTAAGGATCTTTTTGATCTGTGTTTCGAGCGTCGGAAAGACTTCCCGGAGGTTTACGAACAAGAAGGCCGACCGGAGCAGTCGCGGGACACTTCGGAGATCGAAAAGCTTCTTGAAAAAGTGATTGCCGAAAACCCCAAGCAAGTCGAGCAATATCGCGCAGGAAAGAAAACGGTAGCGCAATTCTTCGTTGGGCAAGTGATGAAGGTGTCGAAGGGGCAAGCCAATCCGCAGATGGTGAACGAGTTGGTGACGAAGAAGCTGGGGTAGCTGAGTTGTCCGATCAGGCTTAAGTCAAATTCCCCACCCTGTCGCAAAGAACGCGACAATGATGGGGCACCCTCGGGTGTTTTTATCTTCCGGCCAGTTCTTTCTTCACCGCTTCACTCACCACTTTCCCGTCCACCCTCATGCCTTGCGATGCGAACCTCGCCATAGCGTTTTTCATGACCGTGCCCATGTCTTTCATCGTGGGCGAGCCCATTTCGGCGATGACGGCCTTCACTCCGGCGGCAATCTCGGCTTCACCAGCGGCCTTGGGCAAATAGGTTTCGATCAGCACGATCTCGGCGGCTTCTTTGTCGGCCATCTCCTGGCGTCCGCCTTTGGTGAACTGCTCCACCGAATCCTTGCGCTGCTTGATGAGCGTGCTCAACACCTGCTGCGATTCTTTCTCGTCGAGCTCCGCCATTTTTTCGATCTTGCGGTTCATGAGCGCTGACTTAACCATGCGCAGAGTCGAGAGCCGGGCCTCGTCGCGCGCCTTCATGGCTGAAATAATGTCTTTTTGGATTTGATCAACCAGGGACATGGGGGAATTATAAGCGTCGTTGGTCGTTGGTCGTTACGTCGAACGTCGAACGTCGAACGTCGAACGTCGATTAGTCACCCCATCAGCTATCTTCGGCTAGGCCGTAAACCGGCCGCATCGGCGAACGACGGACGCCTAATGATGAACGCCTAGCGACGCACGACGCAGGACGCAGGACGCACGACGCACGACCAACGACGCACGACGAACGACGTACGACGTACGACCAACGACGCACTCCGGTCCTATCAGTTTTCCCGATTCGCCGCATTGCAGTTACGAATCCACGCCGTTCCACTTTCCGCGATAAAATACAAGGTACTTTCCGCGTCTCTGAATTCATCTCCAAAGGACTATTACCATGCTGCTAAAGAACCGTCTGTTTACGCCTGGACCCACTCCGCTTCTTCCCGCTGCACAAAACGCCATGGCGGCTTTTACCGCGCACCATCGCACTGCGGACTTCAAAACGCTTTTCACCCGGGTGCTGGCCGACATGAAGGATTTCATCGGAACCTCAAATGACGTGCTGGTGCTTGCGTCGTCCGGTACCGGGGTGATGGAAGGTTCGGTTTCGAACCTGACGTCGCCTGGCGATCGAGTGCTTGTGCTCACCGCCGGAAAATTTGGTGAGCGCTGGCGCGATCTGGCCAAGGCCTACGGCTGCAACATTGATCTGATCGAGAAGCCCTACGGCGAAACGTTTTCGCTGGATGAAATCCGCGCCAAGCTCACGCCCGAGACTCGCGTCGTCTACGTGCAGGCGACCGAAAGCTCCACCGGCGCGCGTCACGACGTGAAGGGAATTGCCAAGCTAGTCCGCAGTAACGGCGACGACACTTTGCTCGTCGTCGACGCGATCACCGGCCTGGGCACGACGCATTTCGACGTGGATGGCTGGGGAATTGACGTGATCATCGGCGGGTCGCAGAAGGCCTTGATGATCCCCCCGGGACTCGCTTATTGCGCGGTGAGCGAGCGTGCATGGAAGCGCATGGAGAGCACTAAGAATCCCCGTTATTACTTCGATTTCCGCAAAGAACGCAAATCGGCGGCAAAGGGAGAGACTGCCTTTACGCCAGCAACATCGCTGTTTGCCGCTCTTGGCGCTGCGCTGGATTTCATCCGGCAAATGGGCAAAGGCGACCTCGCCGCCGGCCGCAAAGCTCTGGTCGATAACGCCGAACTCGCCGCTGAAATGACCCGCGCGGGCGTGAAGGCGCTAGGGCTTAAGTTGTTCACTTCGGCTCCGGGCGCGGCGCTTACGGCGATAAATTCACCCGCGGGCCTTGATTCCGGAAAAATCGTAAAGGAATTTCGCGAATCGTTTTCAGCTGTCGTGGCCAATGGCCAGGGTGACATGAAAGGCAAGCTGTTCCGCATCGCGCATATCGGCTACTACGACTACCTCGACACGGTCGGCATTCTTGCCGCGCTTGAGCATGTCTTGGCTACGGTTAGCGATCAGCCCGTTGAGTATGGAACCGCTGTCCGAGCCGCACAGGAAGTATTCGCGAAGGCGCGGGGCAGGGAACAGGCGGAGTTGGCTGGTGCGACAAGCCGTTAGCGGCCTGCGGGCGGCCCAGCCGCTGCCCGCGCCGATATCGACGAATGCGAAATTACTACTGAATCGTAAAGTTCATTGGCTGGGAGGTCGTAGCCGTGGTCCCGTAAATACCGCCAGTGCCCGGGTTGGTGACCGTGACTGGAACGGTTGCCGCAGTCGCAATCGCCGCTTGCGGAATCATGGCGGTGACCTGGCCTGAATTATCCTGCGCGGTTGCCATCTTAGTGTTGTTGAAGGTAACGAAGGCTTGCGTGCTGAAATTGCTGCCCTCCACTTTCAAGGGGAATGCGGGACCACCTGCAGTCGCATTAGGAGGACTAAAACTTGAAATGGTCGGAGCGACGCCAGGTGCTGCCATGGAGTGCGAACCGTAGCCGCATCCTATGGCAAGAGCGCAAAGCACAATTACTGTGAGTAACTTCATAATCTCTCTCCTGATTCTGAGGAATCTTAGATTGAGTGTAGGAAAGTCGAAGCCCGTAAGTGTCTGAAAACTGTCACTTTCTTGTAAAGGAATCATTGACATGAAAATCGTAGTGGCGGAAAAAATGTCGTCTTCGGCAGTAGATTTGCTGCGCGAGCCGGGCTGGACGGTGGTTACTCCCGATCAGCTCAACGGAAGCCTGGTCCAGGAACTCGAAACAGCCGACGCCCTGCTGGTGCGCTCGGCGGTGCAAGTGAATGGCGAGCTGCTGGCCAACGCCAACAAGCTGCGCGTGATTGGCCGGGCCGGTGTGGGCGTCGACAATATCGAACTGGAACCCGCGACCCGCAAGGGCATTGCGGTGATGAATACCCCGGGGGCGAATGCCGTCGCGGTCGCCGAACATACCATCGGCCTCATGCTCTCTATGGCGCGTTTCATTCCGCGCGCTAATGAACTTATGCATGCCGGCAAGTGGGAGAAGAAGTCGCTTCAGGGGACGGAGCTTCGCGGCAAGACGCTGGGAATCATCGGGCTGGGAAAAATCGGCCTGGAGGTCGTGAAGCGGGCGCGCCCGTTTGGCATGGAGATCGTGGCGCACGATCCTTTCGTTTCCGCCGCGATTGCGAAAGATAATGGCATTCGCCTGGCGTCACTCGATGAGGTCTATGCCGCATCAGACTATTTAAGCCTGCATGTTGGGCTGACTCCACAGACCCAGAACATGATCAATGCGGAATCACTCAAGAAAATGAAGAAGGGCGTGCGGCTGGTCAATTGTGCGCGGGGCGAGCTCATTGATGAGGCTGCGTTGGCGGCAGCGTTGAAAGAAGGGCAGGTCGCGGCGGCGGCGCTGGACGTTTTCGTCAATGAGCCGTTGAAAGACTCACCTCTACAGAAATTGGAAAATGCGGTGCTCACTCCGCACATCGCGGGATCAACGAACGAGGCACAGGAAGCCGTCGGGCACCAGATCGCGTTGCAGGTAAAGGAATACTTGAAGCACGGAGTCATCCAGAACGCGGTGAACGTACCCTCGGTTTCGCACGATGAGTACGTGAAGCTGAAGCCCTACATCACGCTAGCTGAACGTCTGGGTTCGTTCCTGGCGCAGATTAGCGGCAGTTCGGTGGAAGAGATTGCACTGAGTTATACGGGGCACATCACCGAATGGAAGACGGAACTTATTCGCAATGCCGCTATCAAAGGCATTCTGAACGTGCATGTGGAGGAGAAAGCCAACTTGGTCAACGCGGCCAGCCTGGCTTCCGAACGCGGGCTTACGATTAGCGAGGAGCGCAAGCCGAAGGCGTCAACCGGAGGCGCGGGAAGCGTGTTGAAGATTTCGATCACTACGCCGAACGAAAGGCACGTGGTCAAGGGCGCTGTTCTGCGCGAGAACACACCCCGACTGCTTCATGTGGACGGGATAGACATTGAGGCTCCGCTCGAGCAGAACTTGATCTACATGCGCAACCAGGACGTGCCGGGTGTGATCGGCAAGGTGGGGACGATTCTTGGAAAACATGGGATCAACATCGCCAATTTCTCTCTGGGGCGCCGGAGCGAGGCGCACCCCGGTGTAGCCCATGAAGCTATCGCGGTGGTGCACGTAGACGGCGGTGTGCCAGAAGCGGTGGTTAGCGAATTAAGTGGTGTGCCCGCAGTGCAGCAGGCGAAGGCCGTACGGTTGGATTGATATCATCAAGGAGCTGAATGGGTAAGACAGGGCTGGTCATCACCGTACTTCTATTGGCGGGCATGGTTTCCGCGCAAGAGCAAAAACGTTTCGACTTCGCGATCAGCGGGGCTGGCGTTTTCAGTAAAACAACGACTTCTTCGAATGGCAGTATCAGCGATACCCCAACCAAGTCGGTTGCCTATACTGGCACTTTCCGGTATCACTTCACGCCGAAGCACGCGCTCGAAGTAAATATTGGCCACACCAGCAATTCGCAGATTTTTTCTGTGGGAACGGAACCATTCCGGGTGGTCACCGGAATCACCGAATACACGGGCGATTACGTGTTCAGTCCTTTTTCGAGAGGAAAGCTACAACCCTTTCTGCTCGCGGGCGCCGGAGCCCTGCGCTTCAATCCTGGCAACACATACATCAATACTTTCCCGGCGTCGTTTGGAGCCACGCAGCAGACTTCGTTAGCTTTGGTTTACGGCGTCGGTGCTGACTATCATCTGTGGCGGATCGTGGCCCTGCGCTTGCAGTATCGCGGCCTGTTTTACAAACAACCGGATTTCCAATTGCCAACCCTGTTCTTTACTGGGGCAAGGGGCCACCTGGCCGAACCTGCTCTAGGCATTGTTCTGAGGTTCTGATCAGGACTCGAGTGCGGCTTTACGCAGCTTGCGCGTCTCCGCCAGCAGCGCCATAGAATGCATGAGATTCTGCAGGGTCACGATCCCGACGAGTCGCTGGTCGTCGACTACGGGGAGAATGCTCAAATTGCGCGCGCTTAATCGCCGAAAAGCCGCCGCCAGGGTTTCCGACTTCGGGGCCACGTCAAAGATGCGGTTCATCACCGCCTGCACATAACCGTTGCCCTCGTTGCGCAGGGCTTGCAGGATCTTCTGCTTTGACACCACTCCAACCATGTCTGCTCCGCGAATGACAGGAAAATCATCCTGCAGACAATGAACTGCTTTCTCCAGTGCGTCTTCCAATGTGTCGGCTGGCGAGAGTGTGGCGAAGTCGGTGAGCATTATGTCCTGCAGACGCACACTGTCGAGCACCGACTGGAACACTGCAGAGCGGTCTTCCATCTGGGCAGCTATGAACAGGAATGCGCCCATCGCCAGGAACCAGGGATTCCACCAGCCCGCCAGCATGAATGCAATCGCGAATCCCCGGCCGATGCTGACCGCGCGGCGGGTGGCGCTGATGGGATCCATTGTGCGGCTGAAAATCGCGCGCAGCACGCGACCGCCATCCAGCGGATAAGCCGGCAGCAAATTAAAGATCGCGAGCCACAGGTTTACCCAGACCAGGCTATGCAGAAGATTGTTGGAGCTAACGTAAGGGTCGGACCAGATTCGAGCTTGCGGCATCGCGTAAGTGATGCACATCGCGGAAATGCCCGCGATGAAAAAATTCACCAAAGGGCCGACAATGGCGATTCTGGTGTCCCGCTTCCAGTTCTGCGGCAACGCGGGTTGCGACTCATCAAAAATTGTGACCCCGCCAATGGGCAAAAGTAGTATGGCTTTGGGAGGAATCCCCGAACGCCTGGCCACCAGTGCATGGCCCAGTTCGTGCAGAATCACCGACCCAAAGATAATGCCCACGAGCGCCATGCCCCGGGCAGGGTTGATGTCAGAGAACGCACCTCGCTGACCGAGTCCGGCGAAGAACACAAGCAGCAGGAACGAAAGGTGGATTCGGATTTCGACCCCAAATATGTGACCGGCAGGAATAGACCAGGTGCGCATTGGTGTCTCTAATCTTATACGTTTAGATGACCGGCAGGGGCGTGAGTATGGCCTTGCGTGCGGTTAGAATCTTGCATTCTCGGCCAACTGGTCTCGCCACCTATGAGAGTCATTGCTGGAAAATTCCGCAGCAGGCAGTTGGGTTCGCTTCGTGGGCTGGATATCCGTCCAACTTCGGACCGTCTGCGGGAGACACTTTTCAACGTACTTACGGCGGGGAACCAGGATGCGCTCGCAGGATCGGTGTGGTTGGATTTGTTTGCTGGAACCGGCGCGGTTGGAATTGAGGCGCTCAGTCGTGGTGCGGAGAAGGTTTACTTTGTCGAGACCTCCCGGCGAGCGGTAGAACTGATCAAGCGGAACCTGCAATCGATGGACATCAGCAATGGATTTGAGATCTTGCATGAGGAGGTATTGCGCGAAATCCCTAAATTGGAGCGGCAGCAGGTCAGGCCGAACTTTATTTTTCTTGATCCGCCGTACAGTTCGCAGAACTTATATCGAGAGGCGTTGGAGCGACTAGCAAACTCGGTTTCGAGTGAGGATGCCCTCGTGATTGTGGAACATGACAAGAAGTTCGACCCGGGCGCGGTTTTCGGCGCTCTGGGCAGGATAAGGAAGCTTGAGCAGGGCGACGCGGGCTTGAGTTTTTACCGCCGTGAGCGATGAAAATATCGCGTCCCCCTCGGCCGAGCATTACATGAGCAGTCTTACATCAGCAATTCGGTGGTGCGCTGGACGATGGGATGCTGCATTTCCTGCAGTTCGTTCTTTACCCGATTTAATCCATAGACGCACTGCTCGAAGTTTGCTGACAGTCGCTCGAACAGCGGAGCGACTTTGGTGTATTCGAAGGCATCGAATTTCGAAACAATGTAATAACTTTCTTTTCCGGCCTTCATCCAGTCGATAAAGCTTTCCAGCCGATGCCGGCGCAGACGGAGATGATTGATGCTCTCCGGGAACATCCCTGTAAAAAACAGGGTGTAATCGCCGATGTGCTTGCGCACCTGACGCTCGCGATCGAACGATGGCGCGGGTCCAAATATCGGGTTCGACTCCACTAACAAATCGCCTACGTCGGTGAGCGCCTTTCCGGCCGCGTCGTGAATCTTGAAGAGTTGCTCCACGTCGCAAAATTCAGTGAGCAAGTGCGCAACGTAGCCGATCAATTCCTGGTCGCGAAGACCGATTTCCTCTGCGTAGTGCCGTCCAACCATCTCTATAAAAAGCTTCTGTAGAGGATGATCATCGGGAATCATGTGCCCTCCCCTGTTGTCGTATGTATCGACCATGAGGCGTTTCTTATCTCAGCTAGCGGCAGAATACAAGTGACTTTCGTAAGTCGTGCTTGTAATCACGCCTGATACTTAGAAACCCCAATGTTCACCAAGGGTTTCCACGCATTTATTTCTGGCACTGATCTAAGCTGATTGCTAGCGATTACTTGCTGGATTCTTCGAAGCGAAGTAAGGAAGTCTCTGTATACTGCACCGCCCAATCGCGTGGATGCCCGCAATCCTGCAATGGACGTTCGTTGGCTTTCAGGGTTTCGAGTACAATTTGGCCGCCCCTGCCCGCGCTGAAGCCCGTATCTCGGCGACCTTCAGAGTACAATTACCGCGAGACACTGCTAAGAATTCTGTTCTTCGTTCTCGCACTTCCCTGGTGTCTTTTACAAGCGATTTACCATAGCGTCGCATTCTTAGGAGAGGTGCATGAGGAACAGGTCTAACTTCATCAAGTCAGTGCTGCCGTTATTGGCCCTTACGTGCATTGCACAGCAACCGTCTGGTACTTCGGCCACCTCTCCAGCGCAGGAACCTCCGGTCGCGACGTTTCAGAGCTCAACCCACTTAGTCACACTCGACGTTGTTGTAACTGACAAGCAGGGTAAGCCGGTCCGCAATCTTTCGAAAGATGATTTCGTTGTGATGGAAGATGGAGATCGGCAGGACATTGCCAGTTTTGAGCCTCCTGACCGACACGCAGCCCCTCCAGTGGAGCAAGGCGCTCACGCTGCACCGAGCAAGAGCGGCAGCCCCGGTCCCGCTCTCACTTCGTCAGCTCTTACTATCCTGGTGGTTGATGAACTGGATACGCAAGTCATGGACCAGGCGTTTGCGCGCGGCCAGGTCCGAAAATATCTCACGAAACATGGGCCGCACTTGCTCGAACCTACAGCGCTGATGGCGCTGGAGGAGAAACGGCTCGAACTGCTGCACGATTACAGTAGTGACGCAAATGTGCTGCTCGACGCCCTGCACCGTCATCGCCCGGAACTGCCGTTCCGGTTGATGACCGGAGGAGGAATTGTGGGCGCTTCCGAACGACTAGGGTCGGCTTTAGAAGCGCTGCGGGAGATCGCTGCAGCCAACTCACATTTCGCGGGACGCAAAAATGTTATTTGGATCGGGCCCGGCTTTCCTTCCCTCGACTACCTGCGCTCGCAACCTACCGACAAAGCCCGGCTGCTGGGCTACGTTGAGGAGACTTCAGAGTTGATGTGGCAAGGCCGGCTTTCGGTCTACACGATCGATCCCCGAGGACTGCAAGTGGTGGAAGAGAACGAGGGTGAGTCGGCCGCGGGCTTTTTTGCGCCACCTTCGCCCACAACCGTGGATTTGGTTTTCGAGCAAGTCGCGCCCCAAACCGGCGGCCGGATGTTCCGCAACCTGAATGACCTGGACGCGCAAATTGCGGAAAGCGTAGAGGACGGGGATTCGTACTACGCGATGTCGTATTACCCGACGAACCATATCTGGAACGGAAGGTTCCGAAAAATCCGCGTTATTACCACGAATCCCGAACTGAAAGCCCGAACCCGTAACGGCTATTACTCAGTTCCCGATCTTCCACCCACGTTCAAGGACCTCGACCGCCTGCTTTCGCGCGCCGTCATCAACCCTCTGTCTTATCATTCATTGACCATTACCGCCCACGCTACGGTTTCGGGCTCGCCCACGCGAGCTGCGCGCGTGACCGTGGACCTTGATCCCACAGGACTGAACTGGCGGCAGGTCGAGTCGAACAAGCATCGTTGCGAAGTGACGGTGGTTTCGGCGGGTTTCTCCGCCAAAGGCAAGGTGGTCGCACAGAGCGTGAAAGAGTTGGAAGTAGTTGTGGATGAGAAAAAATATGCTGCGCTGGTCAAGGATGGGATGGTGATGAAGCTCGCGATGCAGCTTCCGCCGGAGGCAGTGCGGATGCGAGTGGTGGCACGGGATTCGACGAACGGCAATATGGGAACGGCGGATCTTACGCCCGAGGGCGAACAGTTCCATTAAGTATCTGGCAAGGAATTCGAGCAAGGAATAAGGAATGATGATGAGCGATCGTAAAAATATCTCCAGCGGCGCTCCCTGGGAGCCGATTGTCGGTTACTCGCGGGCGGTGCGGATTGGTTCATGCGTATACGTTTCCGGGACCACCGCAACCGGTCCTGATGGGCAGATTGTCGGAAAGGGCGATGCTTACCTGCAAGCCGTGCAGACCTTGAAGAACATTGCCTCTGCGCTGGAGAAAGCCGGCGCGAGCCTCAAAGATGTGGTGCGCACCCGAATGTATGTGATTAACATCGCCGACTGGGAAAAAGTTGGCAAGGCGCATGGCGAGATATTCAGTGAGATTCGACCGGCAACTTCCATGGTCGAGATCAGCGGGCTGATATCGCCGGATATGCTGGTAGAAATTGAAGCGGACGCAATTGTGACCGAATCCTGATCGCGAGAAAAGAGAAAATGAAAACGCTGACCAAGCCGGTGGTTGCCATTGTCCTTCTGCTCAGTTCATCTGCGGGTGTGCTCGCACAACGCACCGTAGTTCGGGCCGGCAAGCTGCTGGATGTCAAGACTGGGAAAATCCAAACCGATCAAGCCATCGTGATCGAAGGCGACAAGATCCTGAGCGTCGATCCGGCGGCCACGCTCAAGTCTGACGCGAACGAGCGCGTTATTAATCTTCCGAACGCTACGGTTTTGCCGGGGCTAATTGACGCGCACACCCACCTCACTTTCAATCCACATTTTGGCTATGAAAGTCTGGCAATTTCCGTGCCCCGCGAAGCGCTTATCGGAGCACACAATGCGCGCGTCACTTTGGAATCCGGAATCACTACGGTCCGAAACGTGGGCGCCAGCGGATTTACCGACGTCGCTCTGCGCGATGCCATCAACGCCGGCGATGTTCCCGGTCCTCGCATGCTGGTCAGCGGGCCTCCACTCGGCATCACTGGAGGCCATTGTGACAATGACCTGCTGCCGTTTCAATATCACGCCACGGCTGACGGAGTGGCGGACGGCGTCGAGCAAGTGCAGCACAAGGTTCGGGAAACCATCAAGTATGGCGCCGATCTGATCAAAGTCTGTGCGACTGGTGGTGTGCTCTCGAAAGGCGATGATCCTAACGCCTCGCAATACACATTGGAGGAGATGAAAGCCATCGTCGCCGACGCTCATCGCCTGGGAAGAAAAGTCGCCGCGCATGCGCACGGAGCGCAAGGCGTGATTTGGGCGTCGGAAGCGGGCGTGGATTCGGTCGAGCATGGTCATCTGATGAACGATGCCGCCATCGCCACGCTGAAGAAGAATGGCACCTACCTGGTTCCTACTCTTTACCTAGTCGATTGGCACCGCGAGCACGCTGCTGAAGCCAACCTTCCCGATTTCGCGAAGAAAAAGATGGAAATGGTTTCGCGAACAAGCAAGGCGAATGCCAAAAAGGCATTTGACGCAGGCGTCAAAATCGGCATGGGGACCGACGCTGCTGTCTATCCGCACGGATTGAACGCTCACGAACTTGCCGTCTATGTGAGCCTCGGCATGACGCCGTTGCAGGCAATTCAAACTGCGACCATCAATGACGCTGACCTGCTCGGCTGGTCAGACAAAGTCGGAACGCTTGAACCCGGCAAATGGGCGGACATCATCGCCGTCGATGGCGACCCGTTGCAGGACATTACCACCCTACAACACGTGAAATTCGTGATGAAGGGTGGGGACGTGGTTAAGAACGAATATGGAAAGTAGCACCAACCTCGTGGATCAAACCCGTCGGAGCGGAATAAAACTTTTCCACCGATGCTCATAATTTGTTCTTGCATAATTTAACTTTCCAGTCTCAGCAGATCGAAGTCGCTGCGTTCAGCACGATTCCCGGGCCGGCGTTCGACCGCACGCGGTAGATTCGACAAGCGTCAACCGTGACAATAACCGCGCACGCAACTATCGCAACCGGAAACATTTTTGCCGACCACCAGTTGATTGCATGAGCGATCTGGGCGGTTTTTTCCGGAGCCACGTTCACCACGCTGATGGCGGCGATAATGTTGGCCTTCATCAGCCAGCAGAACAAAACCGATCCGACGCAGTCGGAAACCAGGCGTATGGCGGCGCGGACCCACGTCCAGTACGGACGGAAGAGATTGATGGCAGATGCGATGGTGTTGGCAATCGCCACCGCCAGAAAACTCCAGAAGAAATATCGCCATGCCGGCGTCAGCGTGATGGTAAGGCCGGAGAAGTGCAGGACCGTCTGATACCACATTCCTCCGATCAGCCAAATGCAAAACACCAGGTTTGCCACCACCTCAACAATGGAGTTGGCGCGCGAGATCCGATTGGGATCGCGGACAGGCGGCAGCTTGCGCGGGTCCCACTCCTCCAAAAACCGGGACTTGGCTTGCACCCTCTCCAGTACCGCGAATAAGGTCGTGATGCTTCCGATCATGAAAAACGCCATGGGCCAGAAGGCGGTCCAAAACGAACCCACCGACACAATCAGGCTCTGGCCGGAATGCGCGGCGCGAGAGACCGCGATTCCGATCCACACCAGAATCCACGGCACCATGTAGAATGCCGCCACGATCTTCAGCACAAACAGGTAGATGGGAAACAGTACTGGACCGATCAAAGACTCCTGCGGCAGGAAGCGGTTCGCGACCAATACCGGTCGTCCATGTTGCTTGAGCAATGCCGCAATCTCGGAGTCATTCAGTTTGCGCCCAAGCTCGGTTTCCCGATCTTCAACGTGTGAGCGCAGGTCTTCCGACAGCTCAGCAATAATGTCTTCCTTCTGTTTCCTGGGCAGCCAGAATTTGACAGCCTGCAAATAGCGATCAACGAGGTCCATGATCTGACTCCTTTAATATTTCTTCGAGCGATTGCCCAATGCCTTGCCACTCAGCGAGCAGTTGTTTCAGCACCAGCTTGCCGTCGCGCGAGATCTTGTAAAAACGTTTGTTGCGCTTGTCCTCTTCACGCCACTCGCTGACCAGTAACCCCTGGCCCTCAAGCCGGCGAAGCAGTGGATATAGCGTGCCCTCATCAATATCCATGCGGTACTGGGCCAGCGCCTTCCGCAGCGTGTATCCGTAGTGTTCGGCACGGAGTTGGGCTAGAACTGCGAGGACTAGCGATCCGCGGCGCAGTTCCAACCGGAGGTTCTCAACCAGCGCGTCATTCTGGCTACCTTGTGTCATATAGTGTACGGTGCATACTATGTATAACATAGTATGAATTGTCAAGAGAAATTTTTGCAAAAGTTGGGGGCAATAGAAAAAGCCGGCGCAAGGCCGGCTTCTCGGGGAAGAGCGAAGCCTCACTTCTTGGGGGCGATCGCGTCTTTCGCGGCTTTAGCCACGCGGAATTTCACCACGGTCTTGGCCTTGATCTGAATGGGCTCGCCGGTCTGCGGATTGCGTCCTACGCGGGCTTTGCGGTGGGCTTTCACCAGGCGTCCAATGCCGGGCACGACGAACACGCCGCTCTTCTTGGTCTCTTTGATGGCGGTGTCGGCCAAGTGTTCAAGAAATGCCGCCGCAGTCTTGTTGTTGATTTCCGTCTTCTCCGCCAGATGGCGGACGAGTTGTGTTTTGGTCAAGCCAGATGCCATGAAGCCTCCTCTTTCGCGAGTAAGTTTTAACGGATTGCGCAGCTATCTTAATACTCAGGCCTGTGGAAAAACAGTAGAAATCACCAGATTTTATGCGGGTTTGACCTAGTAGGTACCAGAAATAGCCACAAAAGACGCAGGTTTGGGAGATTTGAGACGTTGGGAGTCTCGCGGGTACAGGGTCAATACGAACTCTCAACTCTCGGGCCTTAGGCTCTCTGACAGACATTTGACTGCAACATGCCATAATGAATTCGGAGCCCGTTTTGTCCTGCGCGATTTGCGAAAAGCGTAAAGAGAAGCGCTTCTGCCCAGCAGTTCACGGGCGCATCTGTCCTCAATGCTGCGGTGAGCAACGCGAGGTCACGCTGGATTGTCCCAGCGACTGCACATATCTACTGCAGGCCCGTGAGCATGAGAAGCCGCGTCCGTTTGAGCAGTTGGACCAGGAAGCGTTATTTCCCAAGATTGAAATTCCTGATCAGTTCTTGTACGAGCAGGAGCAATTGATTCTCGGGCTGAGTTACTCGCTCGCCAAAAGCGCGCGTTCAACGAATGGCATCCGGGACACAGATTTGATCATTGCATTGACAACGCTGGCAAAGAGTTATGAGACGCTCGCCAGTTCCGGGCTGCATTATGAGGTTCCGGTCGCCAGTCTGACCCACCAGGCGATTGCCTCTGAGCTCCAGAAAATGATCAAGGAATACCGCGAGGCGGAGCGGAAACATCTGGGTTTAACCAAGCTGCGGGATTCCGATGTCCTGCGAGGCTTGGTGTTTCTACTTAGGATGGCGCTGACTCGAACGTCTGGACGGCCACGGTCGCGAGCCTTTGTCGACTTCCTGTTCCGCCAATTTCCCGAGCCGTCGTCGGCGATTGCCGCAGCCGACGAAGGCAGCCGGATCATCGTGCCCTAAGGCTATTCCGCCACGAACTTCTTCACCGTCTGCCCTGCTGGCAGCGCCTCCCGCAGTTCACGGATCGTCCGCTTGAAAACAGGATGGCGTGTGTCGGGAGCGATTTCTGCCAGGGGCTCAAGCACAAACCTGCGCTCATGCATTCGAGGATGGGGAATGGTAAGCGACGGAATCTGGATTATTGAGCTGCCGAACAGAAGGATGTCTATGTCGATGGTGCGTGGGGCTTTCCCCTGCTTGCGCTGTCGACCCATCTCCTGCTCCAGCGAAAGGATTGCCGTGATCAATTGCCGGGGCATTTTTTCGGTGTCCAGCTTGACAGCGCAGTTCAGGAACCACGGCTGCGACACCACGTCGATAGGTTCCGTCTCGTAAAACGAAGATATAGCCACCGGATTGCCGACTCCGCGCAGTCTTTCGATTGCGTTGCGGAGGTTGGCCTCGCGGTCGCCCAAATTCGACCCCAGCGAGAGATACACGACTTTGTGCATGCCAGCTCAATTCTCCCGCCCCGCCGCGAATCTTTCCAGAGATAACTCGGATTCGCAGCCGAACCCAGCTTGCAACTTGCCGGTCACGGGCCTCGCACGCGATCCTCTGATGAAACTATGCTTCCCATTGAACTCAGAATTGACCGTGCCGAAAGGCTGCTTCGCATGATCGAAGAGGACGCACCTTTACTAGCTGCACGAGTGGCTCCGCTCTCGGCAGAGCACCAGAAGTCAGCAAAGTCGTACGCGCAACGGCTGGCAGAGCGGACACGGGCCGAGATAAAAGAACTCGTTGAAGAGAAGGACATGCGAGGGATATTCGAACAGAACCCTGCCGCCGCCGACTAGGCGAAGACTAGGCTCCACGTGCTCTCTCGTTGAAGACCTAGAATCTGTGGCTTTCCCGGCGCAACTTGAAGCGCGCCAGCAGGTCTGAGAACACAATCCCAATAATCAGCATCCAGATCAAATGCCTTTTCGCGACTGGATCGCCGACAGCCAAGCCCGAGGGCTCAAACAGGAAACCCGCAAAAAGCAACGCGGCAGCAACCGTGCCGAGGACCCCGGCAGCACGCCCGAATCCTAAAGCCACCAAGGCAATAATGAGCAGGAAGGGAATCGGTAAAAACGATTTAATCGAGCTCGCGGAAAAGAGCGGTATCAAGCAGGCCGCAACTACACTGCAGCATATCGTTCCCAGCGAGCAGGATCCCCAGTGTTTCAGCGAGCCGTGGCGAGTTGACGACTCTAGAAGCGATTCAGCGACCATCTCGGCCTGCGCTGATCTCGGCTTCGTCCAACCAGTTACGAATTCCACGGCCTGGCAAAAATGCAGGAAGCAGTGGCCGACAAAACCCACGAACGGATCGGCAAAGGGAGCGATCTGCGCAAGCGGGCTCGACGTAGCGCTGGTTGGGACAGGGGCATCGATAGATGCACTCGCAACTTCTCTTCTGCGGAGAGGCGCAGGTGCGGGAACTTGACTGGTAGATTGCACCGCGGCAAGCGGTACTACGGTTGTTGCCTGGGCTGGCGCCTCAGGAATATTTGCTAACGCCTTTTCTCCACCAGAGTCGGTCACCCTGCGGGCTATATGTCCATTCCCCATTTTTTAACAAAACTTCCGAGCCGGTTTCTTTCGATGAGGTTTATTCGTTCTGAGATGCCCGGCAACGCTGAAATGAGCTGGCAGCAAGGGATTCCCACCACACGTTCTCTGTTAAGAAATTTGGGTCTTCGTACGCCTTAACTGCACCAGGGAATATATGGCAGCGGCCAGCAGCAATGGAGAAGAGTAAAAACCGGGCGCGGGGCGGGCAAACCGCACCGTACTTACGGTATGCCCCAGGATAGTTCCCAGTGTGTGGCCAGCGGCGTTCAGGATGCCAGTGACGATGGCAACAAAGTAGAAGACCGGCCGAATCCACCGCGCATTGTGGAAAGCAAACGGAGACAGGACGGCAAGTAGAAGAATTCCCGCAGTTAGAGCCGTGAGCCACTCCTGGAACGTGAAAGTCGGCATGGGCCAGAAGCCAAGCTTGGCGCGCATGGCGAGCACGGTTGGATTGTAGACATTCAGGAAACCGGTGAACGCCTCATCGGCCACATGGATAGCGAGCGCCAGCCACATCAAAACCCAGGCCAAGCCGAGCCTGGAAGCGGAAGGCTTCCGAATGATTATCGGAGCGGAGGCGGCAGTCATGGTGTTCTGCTGGCAACGATTATGCACCCAAGGTCAACGGTCCGCGCGCAGGCATTAGAATAGAAACTCGTGCAGTTCACCGAACAATTCGACATTGTCGTGGTTGGAGCCGGACACGCCGGCTGCGAGGCGGCTGTGGCCTGCGCCCGCATGGGCCTGAAAACCGCGCTGTACACCCTGAATGTTGATTTAATCGCGCAAATGTCCTGCAACCCGGCGGTTGGGGGAATTGCAAAGGGCCATCTTGTCCGTGAGGTCGACGCGCTGGGCGGCATTATGGGCGAGGTAACCGACGCGGTCGGGATCCAGTTCAGGCTGCTCAATACGTCGCGGGGGCCGGCGGTCTGGTCTCCGCGAGCGCAGTGCGACAAGCAGGCGTACCGCTTGAAGATGCGTGAAATGCTCGAATCGCAGCCGAACTTAAAGATTAAGCAGGCTGAGGTGGCAGAGCTGATTCTGGAGGGTTCGTCGTCCGTCGCCCGTCGTCCGTCCTCCGTCGAAGACTCAGCGGGGGACTTAGATCATGCGTACGACGCACGACGTACGACGCACGACGGTTTATCTGACGACCAACGACCAACGACCGACGACGATTCGCGCCCACGGCGACTTTTGGGTATCCGTCTCCGTGACGGACGCACGGTCAGTGCTCACGCCGTGATCATCACAACCGGCACCTTTCTCAATGGCCTTATTCATTGTGGCGAACAGCAATATCCTGCCGGACGCTCAGGCGAGCCGGCTGCGGTGCTTCTCGGCGAAGCGCTGAAGAAGCTTGGCCTCCGCGGATGCCGGCTCAAGACCGGAACTCCTCCGCGATTGGATGGCCGAACTATCGACTGGTCGAAGTTTCAGATCCAGCCGGGTGATGCGGACCCGACGCCATTTAGTTTTCGCACCCGGCGGGTTGCACATCACGATAATCAGGTGCCGTGTTACATCGCCTGGACCACGGAGGAGACTCACCGCATTATCCGCGAGAATGTGCATCGCTCGCCGATGTACAGCGGGCAGATCCAATCCATCGGGCCGCGGTATTGCCCCTCGATTGAAGACAAAATTGTCAAGTTTCCCGACAAGACCACGCACCAGCTCTTTCTCGAGCCGGAAGGGCTGAACACGCATGAGATTTACGTAAACGGCATGAGCACGTCACTTCCGGTCGAAGTGCAGCTCGCGATTTTGAAGTCGGTGCCGGGCTTGGAAAATGCGGAAATGCTCCGCCCCGGCTATGCCATCGAGTACGACGCAATTGATCCGACCGAGCTCGAACGTACGCTGGAGACGAAGAAGATCACCGGGCTGTTTCTCGCAGGCCAGATTAACGGCACCTCCGGGTACGAAGAAGCTGCATGCCAGGGCTTGATGGCCGGGATCAACGCCGGGCTCAAAGTAAAGAATGAAGCGCCATTGGTTCTCGACCGCACTGAAGCCTATACCGCGATCCTGATTGACGATCTGATTTCGAAAGGCACTAACGAACCCTATCGCATGTTTACTTCGCGAGCAGAATTCCGCCTGCACTTGCGAATTGATAACGCTGATCGACGCCTGACGCCGCATGGGCGCAGAGTGGGATTGATCTCAGACGAAGCCTGGCAGGAATTTCTTGCCAAACAAGAACGCCAAGAGCAAGTGAAGAAGTTGCTGGAGACGACGAGACTAAACGGTGCCATGCTTGAGCACATTCAGCGCTCGATGAGCACTCAGCAATCGGCCGAGCCAGGCGCTGCTGCATTCGACCTCTCGTCAGCTCTCGGCCAGTCTCTCGCGCAATTGCTGAAGCGTCCCGAGATCACGATTGAACACCTTGTGCCAGCCCTGCGCCCATTAGCCCCGGAATTTTTCCATCGCTATGCCAATGAAGTATCTGTCAATGGCCGCTTGCCTTCGGCAATCCGCAATGAACTGAAGTCGCTGGAAACCGAGATCAAGTACGAAGGCTACCTGCAGCAACAGCAGCGCGCCATCGAGCGGCTGAAGAAAGCCGAGCAGCGCAGTATTCCGGGATGGTTCGACTACCAGTGCGTCAGCGGCCTGTCGCGTGAGATGCAGGAGAAACTGGCCAAAGTTCGTCCACGGACCCTGGGACACGCCTCGCGCATTCCGGGTGTCACCCCGGCTGCAGTGTCGCTGGTGAATGTGTACATCGAGATCCAGGCAAAGCGCCGAGAACAATCAGCTGAGATCCATGCCTGATGACGGTTTACACGTACATGGCAAGCCGACTCGGGCCTCTATTACTTGTCAGGGATGGCGCCGGATTGCGGCAAATTGTCTTCGCGAAGAACGGCCAGCCTGCTGAACCGCAGCCAGACTGGCAGGAGGATTCCGCTGCCTTTCAGGAAGCCGCGGCCCAGCTTAAAGCCTACTTCGCGGCCCAGCTAAAAGCTTTTAGCCTTCCGCTTGCGCCAGAAGGCACTCCCTTTCAGCAACTTGTATGGGGAGAGCTGCTGAAAATTCCCTATGGTGAAACCATCTCGTACGGCGAGCTTGCGCAGCGCATCGGTAATCCCAAAGCCAGCCGCGCGGTCGGGCTGGCCAACGGCTCGAATCCCATACCAATTGTCATTCCGTGCCACCGGGTAATCGGTTCGAACGGGAAACTGACCGGCTACGGGGGTGGGCTGCCAATCAAAGAGAAGCTTCTCGCTTTGGAGCATAAGCAACTGAGCTTGATATGAGTTGTGAGCCGCTGGTTTAGGGCGGACGTGCTGCCAGGGCAGGAATTGGCTCTCTGCCCATACGTCTATGACCTCAGTAACTTAAAGTGCCACGATTAGCGTCACTCCCTGATCGGCCCCTGCAATAATCGTCCCGTAATCAGGAATATCTCTGCCATCCAGAGGATCGAGTGGGCTCAGGTCGAAAATCAGGAATTCAAATTGCCTGGAAAACGGTCACCTATCGCAGCGTGGCGCTTATGGTTCTCGCTGTAGTCGGGGCCATGGTGGTCGCGGCCCGTTTGGTATTCCCTGATTTCACGCAGAATACGGTGAAAGCTGCCACGAATCTGTTCGAAAATCTTCTCGAACGTGTAGCTGCGCCCACCGATTCCGGTAAACCCGGCAATGCCACATCTCAGCAGGCCCACATCACCGCGCTCGATGGTACAGTGCGGGTCAAAAAAGCCAGCAGCAACACCTGGGTCAAAGCCGATTACAGCGTTCCATTGGAAAAAGGGGATGTGATCCAGACCGGGTCGGAAGGCATGGCCAAGATCGTTTTCAATGATGGAACGAACTATACGGTCAAGCAAGACTCGCTCATCGTGATCGAAGAGAATTCGGCCAATGAACGGCAGCAGACAAATGTTGCTGTGAACGTGAATACCGGAACTGTCGATCTTGCTACCGGGACCTATGTGCAAGGCTCAAGATCGGAAGTTATTTTGGACGGCGCGACCGCATCGCTGGCTCCGGAAAGCGCGGCCCGCGTAAGTAAGGACCCCAAAGCCCAGCGCGACGAAATGCTGATCACTAAAGGTACCGGCACGGTTGAACGGAACGGCGAAACCCTGCAACTGGCCGATTGGGAAAAGGCGCAGTTCCATCCCAATTCTGCGCATATGGACAAGATCAAGGAAATCGGTCCACCTACGCCAATTTCTCCTGCCAACATGATGCCGATTTTTGCCACCAGCGACTCGAAGTCCATCGAATTTTCCTGGACTGCGATGACCAACGCCAAGGGCTATCGGCTACAGATCTCGCGCAATCCCTACTTTTCGTCTCTGATTGTGGATCGGAAGGTAACTTCGTCAGCGGTGATGGTTTCAGGCTTGGCCGAAGGGCCCTACTACTGGATGGTGCAATCCTTCGATAACAGCGGCAAAGGATCGGTGGAGAGCGAGAAGAACCGCTTTACTATCATCGTGAAACCCTCCGATAGCGGCGCGATTTTTCTGGATATCGACCCGCTGGTTCAGCATGGGCACGTAATTGAATTAGCCGGGAAAACCGAAGCTGGGGCCCGGGTGATGGTCAACGGGCACGAGGTGCCGGTGATCGGCGCAGATGGCAAGTTCCGGTATTTCATGCCCCCGCTTCCCACCGGAGAAAGCGTGATTACGATTACCGCACAGAACTCAAAGGGCGGCGTGAATACGCAGCAGCAGAAGGTAGTAATTCAGTGATTATGTTGAGCAGAACGAAGGTACTAAAAACGTTAACTTTCACTTGCGATGAGGTCCTCAATATCCAATACAATGAGGGATACTGGATCCCAAATAATCAAAGGTGAGGGCTGGGTATTTCCTCGGCTGAGCCGGGGTGTGATGTGCATGTAAGCGAGTCAACTTGATAGAGAGAGACGCGATCAGGTATGTCATCCAATAACGGGTATAGCAACGGTTCATCGCGCTCGCACAACCTGCGGTCGCTGTTCAGCATGTTTTCCAGCGACTTGGCGATCGATCTGGGGACCGCCAACACGCTGGTTTACGCGCGCGGCAAAGGCATTGTGGTCAACGAGCCTTCGATCGTCGCTTTGAACAAGAATACCGGCGAAGTCGAAGCCGTCGGCAAAGAAGCCAAGGAAATGCTCGGCCGCACGCCTGGCAACATCGTCGCCATCAAGCCCATGAAAGATGGCGTGATCGCTGACTTCAAAGTCACCGAGAAGATGCTCAACTACTTCATCCAGAAGGCGCACAACCGCAAGATGCTGGTGCATCCGCGCATCGTGATTGGCGTGCCTTCGGAGATCACTCAGGTGGAAAAGCGCGCGGTCATGGACTCGGCCTATCGCGCCAAGGCGAGCGAAGTTTATCTGGTAGAACAGGCGATGGTGGCGGCGATCGGCGCAGGGCTTCCAATTACCGAGCCTTCGCGGCAACATGGTCGTAGACATCGGCGGCGGTACCACTGACATCGCGGTGATTTCGCTGAGCGGCATCGTTTATTCGCGCTCGGTGCGCATGGCGGGTAATCAGATGGATGAAGCCATCATGAATTACCTGAAGCGCAAATATAACTTGCTGGTCGGCGAGCGTACTGCAGAACAGATCAAGATGGAGATTGGCTCGGCGTATCCGCTGGACAAGCCGCTGACCATGGAAATCAAGGGCCGCAATCTGATCGAAGGCGTGCCCAAGACGATTACCGTGGACGACAGTGAGATTCGCGAAGCGTTGAGCGAATGTGTTTCGACCATCATGAACGCAATTCGGGTTGCCCTAGAACGCACGCCGCCTGAACTGTCGGCGGACATTAGCGACCGCGGAATTGTCCTCACCGGCGGCGGCGCGCTGCTCAAGAATCTGGACAAGCGCATTCGCGAGGAAACCGGACTCCCGGTTTCGATTGCCGATGATCCGCTGTGCAGCGTGGTACTCGGTACCGGAAAGATGCTGAGCGATTTCAAGCTGCTGCGAAAAATTTCGATCGAGTAGGAGCGTCGTGCGTCGTTGGTCGTGCGCCGTCCGCCAAACCAGGTTCAGTCTTATCTAAACGTTTTTGTATCGAGAGATCTTGCTGATAGCTGACGGCTGAGAGCTGACAGCTGCTTTATGGATAACCTTATCGGCCGCTATCGCAACGTAAGCATTCTGGCGGCGGCTATTTTCCTGCAAATTGTGGGCTTGGCAGTGCAGGTGAAGCGCAGTTCGCAAAATCAATCGACCCGCCTGATTCGGGTTTGGACGGTCGCCGCAATTACTCCCATTGAGAAGAATATTGTTCGCCTGCAGGGCGGCGTGAGCGACATCTGGCACAACTATATGTATCTGCGCGGAGTTCGCCAGCAAAACCGCGAGCTTCAAGACCAGATCCAGCAGCTGCAGCTTGAGCAAGTGCGCTTGCGACAAGATGCTGAACAGGCCCGCCGGTTACAAGCTCTGCTCGGGTTCAAAGAACAATTCATCGACAAAACCATCGCAGCGCAAGTCATCGGTTCGAGCGGCAGCGAGCAGTCTCGTCTGGTGTATTTGGATAAAGGATCGGCCGACGGTATTTCTCAGGACATGGCGGTTATTTCCGCGCAAGGCGTGGTGGGTAAGGTTATGCAAGTCTTCCGGCACACCGCGCAGGTATTGCTGGTCAACGACCAGAACAGCGGCGTGGGGACGATTCTGGAGCAATCGCGGTTGCAGGGAGTGCTGAAGGGGCGCGCCACCGGAGAATTAGTACTCGACAAGATCATGGCGGAGGAAGAGGTCAAGATCGGCGATCGCGTGCTCACCAGCGGCGGCGATCAGATTTTTCCCAAGGGACTGCCTGTTGGGACGGTGGCCAACGTGGCCCGCGGTCCGGAATTCCTGGTGGTTACGGTTAAGCCCGCCGCCTCACTGAATCACCTCGAAGAAGTGCTGGTGATCACCAGGAAGCAGGAGCGGGAGCCAAAAGTATCAGCTGCAGCGCCAGTGCGCGCCGCCGACATTTTGGCCGAGCGCCTGCCATCAGTGCCCGATCAACCCGAGACCGCACCGGGAACGGTTCCGGCGCGAGCATCGGTTCCGCCGGCAAACAGTTTGCCTGGAACCGCCCAAGTGAATCCGCAGTCGAAGACCACCACGCCCTCGGCGGCATCGGTACGCGATCCGCATACGGCGCCGGCTACATTTACCGGGCAGGGTGTGACGCCTCCGAAGGCGCAAAGCTCCACTGCGGTCCCGCGAACTCAAGGGGCTGAGTTCGTTCGGACGGTTCCAGCAGGTGCGAAGCCGAGCGCTGTGACAGATGGCTTGGCCAATATCAAAGGAAGTCAGACACCTGCAGTGCCAGCGCGCACCCCCATTCAGAGCGACGCGACAGCGAGCGCCAATCAAACCAGTACCAATCAGCAGAAGACATTGAAGCCGGCGACAGCGACGAAGCCAGCTGCGAACGATTCAGCAATTAGCGTTAACTCAACATCGAAGTCGAACTCATTGCCAGCGGCAACACTGCCGGTCAAGAAGACCTCGACAGCGGCAACGCAAGCGGCGACGCAAACACCTAAGCCGATGAAACCAGCTGCGCCACCGGCGTCCAAACCAGTCCCCAATACTCCTAACCCAGCGGTTCAACCCGGCAGTTCCGGAGATGCTCCGCAATAACATGGCAGTGACCTACACATCGCGCGAGCAAATCGAAGTGTACCGGCTAAGTTTGCCGGTCACTATTCTGGCGCCGCTGCTGGCGATATTCCTGCAGGCATTCTTGTCAAAGGCATTTCATTGGTTCACAATCTTCGACTTGCCGTTGCTGGTGGTTATTTTCTTTGGCATGGCACGGCGCAGCCAGGTTGCAGGTTTGGTTACTGGAGCGTGCATTGGCCTGCTGCAAGATTCACTGACCTCCTATCCTCTGGGAATGTACGGAATCGCCAAGACGTTCGTTGGTTTTTTTGCGTCGTCGCTTGGCGTCAAGCTCGATACTGAAAGTGTAGGCACCCGCTTGCTGGTGGTCTCCGGTTTCTACATCGTGCATCAAACTGTTTACTTCACCATCGCACGCGGCCTGGTTGACTTGAACCTGAATTGGAGCTGGTCGCGAGAACTGTGGTCTGCCGCGGCCAACGCCGTTTTGGGCGTATTTCTGTTTGTTTTGATGGACAGGTTGAAGCAGAGAGCGTAATAATCAGAGACGTGGTTATGCAGTTATCAGCGTGACAAGTACAGCGGATAACGGACCCAAAAGTGATACTTCCCCCGCACGGTAAAGAAAACGGTAACTCCTGTCCTTTTTTCATCGTCGGAATGCAGCGTTCCGGCACCACCATGCTCCGCCTCATGCTGAATCACCACCGGAATTTAACGGTACCGTTTGAATCCGGATTCATACCCAGCGTTTATAAACAGCTGCACAAATACGGTGATTTCGCGCTCCGGGAGAACGCGGCTGCGTGTTTGCAGGACATCAGTCAGCTCCCTCTGGTCCTGAGAGGCAAGCTCATCGAAAATCCAGACAGTATTTTGCAGTACAGCATTCGGAGTTATGCAGATCTGGTTGACGCCATTTTTCGCGAGTACGCCAAAGGTAAGGGCAAGCACCGCTGGGGAGAAAAAACCCCTGGACAGGCAATGGATTTGGATGTTTTTTGGGAAATTTTTCCAGGCTGCAAAATCATTCATTTACTTCGCGACGGACGTGATGTCGCAGTCTCGTTACGCGGCGTTAGTTGGGGTTCGCGAAATCTAATGAAGATCGCCGATCAGTGGCGATGGAATAGTGTCGTGGCCCATAAGCTGGGTAAAGTTCTTCGCCAACAGTTCCTGGAGGTCCGTTATGAAGACCTGGTGCGCGATCCAGCGACTGTACTAAAAGGGATCTGCGAGTTTATCGAGGAACCGTACGACGAGAACATGCTGCATTACCACACCACCGCCACCGCAGAGATGCCCTCGGTAAGCCTTGAATGGCACAAGAGTTCGGTAAGCAAGCCGAATCCTGAAAAAGTCGGTGTTTGGAAACGTGAGATGTCTCGCGCCGACCGGATCATCTTTGAGCAAGTCGCAGGCGATGCCTTGGAGTTGTTCGGATATGAGAGAGAAAATATGCCGAGCTCTTATGCCAGCAAAGCGAAGAAAATCTACTACAACGTCTGGAAACGATACTAATCCTCTAGATTAGCGAACCGTTAGATCGCTCACCTGCAAATCTGGATAAGCCTGGTTCCATTGCGAGCTTAAGTGTTCGAAGATCAGCCGGAAAGTCCTACTCTGGCCGGGGCCGAGCGGTGCGTCCGCAAGGTCCACGGCATCCGGATAAGGCCCAGTGGCGCGCAACACCTTCACCGGAACGTGTTCGATCTGGGCTACCTGGTTGTAAAAGTCTTTGAACGTGACCTTCACGTCTGCATGTGTGACGCTCTTGTCGCCAGTATTTGTTAGGGTGCCGTCAACGTAGGTCACCGTGGCGCCCACAAAGTTCTGAGCCTGGCTCATCTTCAAGTCGCTGAATTTCAGGTTGGCTGCGTACGCTGGGGGGGCGGCTGCAGTTCGCGGGGGCTGACGCATGACGAATGCGAGAATGCCTGCGATGACGACAATGATCCCGGTCGCAGCGATGATAGTTCGTTTGCTGGTATCGCGTTCTGGAGCCAGCTGTGAAGACGGAAGCAGACCACCCATGCTCCGATTGTAGTGGTTGTGTAGGACTCCGGCTATTTCTTCACTAACGTGGTGTGGCTTGCGACGCATTGCCACATACCGTCCTGGAATAACCACATATCGGTGAACCGGCCCCAGTGCTCGAATGGTTTTCCTTTGTATTTTCCCTTGGTGTGATAGGTCCCCGTTACCACCGCGGCCTGGGTATAGGAAGATACCTTTACGTTTTGGTTTACAACCAGAGTCGCTTGGTAGTCAGGATTTTTCAAATCAGCCAGGAACTCGGCCTTGTTCATGACTGTCCCGTCGTAATCCGTATAGACGAACGAGGGCGGAAGCAATTGATCCAAGGCGCTGGCGTCGTGATGCATTTGTGCCTGGTTCCACGCATTTTCAAGCGCCAGAATCTTGCTTTCATCAACAGTATCGGCAGCGCTCACCCATGAGCACAGCGCGAAACACAGAACTGAGCAAACCGAGACTCGCTTCATCAGGTGCCCTTCGCGGGAATACTGCCTCATTCTAGGCGGGAATTGATTTGACGGAAGTTGCCTTAAGAGATTCGTTCCAATGGCGTCTTGCTGGCAGTACCAGCTGCGGCTACTCTCCCCCCACGGTCAGGCCATCGATGCGCAGCGTGGGTGCGGCCACGGAGCCGCGAAATTCCAAATCATTCGCGATCTCAGAGATATTCATGAACATGTCCTTAAGGTTACCCGCGACCGTAATCTCCTCCACCGGAAAAGCCAGTTCGCCTCCCGATATCCACTGACCGGATGCGCCGCGCGAATAATCCCCAGTGACCAGGTTCACTCCCATGCCCATGAATTCGGTAACGTAGAGCCCATCTTTCACGCCCGCGATGAGTTGTTGCGGCGTTTTGGTTCCCGGCTGCAGGAAGTAATTTCCCGGACCGATACCCGGAGTGCCGGCGAGTCCGCGAGAGGCGTTTGCGGTCGTCTGCAATCCAAGCTTCTTTGCCGTGTAGGTGTTCAGCAAATAAGAGTGCAGCACTCCATTTTCAATCACGATGGTCCGCCGCGTGGGAATGCCCTCGCCGTCAAATGGGCTGGTGCCAAAGCCCCCGGGCATGGTGCCGTCGTCGATCACATTGACCTGCTCCGCCGCGATCTTCTGGCCCAATTTTCCCGCCAGGAAAGAGGCACCGCGATAGACCGAATCCCCATTCACTCCTTCAAAAATGTGTTCCAGGATCGTAGTCGCAACCAGTGGGTCGAAAATGATGGGTACTTGCTGAGTTTTGACTTTGCGGGCGCCTAAGCGGCGTAAGGTGCGTTCAGCGGCAACTTTGCCGACATGCTCAGCCGCCTCAAGCCGTCCTAAATTTCGCGCCACTGAAAACCAGTAATCACGCTGCATGGCGCCATTCGCGTCCTGTGCGATCGGGATCGCCGCTACCGAGCAGTACGACCGCCGATACTCGCCCAGAAAACCGTTGGAATTCGCAAAAATCTTATGTCCGGTAGCTGCGTCGAATGAGCCGCCTTCAGAATTCTTGATTCGCGGATCAAAATCGAGTGCAGCCTTTTCCGCGCGGCGGGCGTAGTCGATCCGCTCCGGCCCCGGCAGTGAGTACACGTCCGGGTAATAAAGGTCGAGATTGCCGGGAATCGAGCCGAGCTGCGACTGCTCGGGAATTCCAGCAAACGGATCTTCGGAGGTAATCTTGGCCAGCTCCAGCGCCGACTTAAGCATTCGGTCAAGACCGGCGCGGCTGAAGTCGCTGGAATATGTGCTCGCCGAGCGCTGTCCGTAGAACACCCGCACGCCAATGGCTTTTGATCCTGATTCCTTCAGAGTTTCGACCTGTCCGAGGCGCACCAGCGTGGAGAACTCATCCCCTTCGCGGATAACGCATTCCGCAGCGGATGCGCCTTGCGTCATTGCCCGGCGGACGATGTCTTGGGCCAGTTCTTTCAGGTCAGTTTCGGCTTGTTGTTCAACGACTGTTTCAGGCATAAGTCATTTCACCACGGAGACACTGAGGCACGGAGGGCCGCTATTCTCTGAATGCTAGTCACTTTTTTTGTTGCGCTTGTGTTTGCAGCTTTCTCAGATTGTCCCAGATAAAGATTGTTTCGGGACGGCTTTTCTCCGTGACTCCGTGTCTCCGTGGTGGAATCAGGGCTTACTGCATGAACCCGCCGCTGTCTTTGCGGGCGGTTCCGCCCACCGTCAGCCGGTCCAGTTTGGTGGTCGGCATTCCCACGCCAACCGGCACTGCCTGCCCGTCTTTTCCGCAGGTGCCGACGCCTTCGTCGAGCTTCAGATCGTTGCCGACCATCGAAACTCGAGTCAGCGCATCCGGGCCGTTGCCGATCAGCGTCGCACCCCGGATCGGCGCTGTAACCTGGCCGTCTTCAATCAGGTATGCCTCTGACGCGGAGAACACGAACTTGCCGTTCGTGATGTCCACCTGGCCCCCGCCAAAGTTCACGGCGTAAATCCCACGCTTCACGGAACGAATGATGTCCTCGGGAGCGTCGTCGCCGGCGAGCATGTAAGTGTTAGTCATTCGTGGCATGGGGATGTGCTCATAGCTCTCTCTGCGCCCGTTGCCGGTGTCGGCGATGCCCATCAGCCGCGCGGAAAGTTTGTCGCTCAAATAGCCCTTAAGGATGCCTTTTTCGATAAGAACCGTTTCCTGCGTGTGATGGCCCTCATCGTCCACGTTGAGCGACCCACGCCGCCAGGGCATGGTGCCGTTATCGACTACCGTGCATTTCTCGCTGGCGACTCTCTTGCCGATCAGTCCGGCGAAAGCCGAGGTCTGCTTGCGATTGAAGTCAGCTTCCAACCCGTGGCCCACAGCTTCGTGCAACAGCACGCCCGGCCAACCCGGACCCAGCACGACTTCCATGTCTCCCGCCGGTGCTTCGCGGGCATCCAGTTGAAGCACGGCCTGGCGCGCGGCCTCGCGGGCGAAGAACTCTGGCGTCTTCTCTCCGAAGAAGAAGTCCAGCGCCACCCGGCCTCCTCCGCCTGCACTTCCACGCGCAGAATTGGTCTCATTTTTCGCAATGCAAGAGACGTTCAGGCGTGCAAGGGGCTGGGAGTCTTCGGCGAAAGTGCCGTCAGAACCCACAACCAGTATCTGCCGCAACTCATCCGCGTAGTTGGCCCGCACTTCTTTGATCTTTGAATCGAAAGCTCGGGCAGCGCGGTCGGCACGCATTACCAGTTCGACCTTGGCTGTAATCTCTGCGTCCACCGACGGTAAAGTCACGGGATAAAGGCTGCGCGCCGGTTTCTGTTGAAATCCTGCGCTTGGAGTCTTTGCGGGGCCGCTGGCAATCAGCGCAGCGGTCCGGGCCGCGTGCAGAATGCGTGCGGAAGAAAGATCGTCCGTATAGGCATAGCCGGTGCGTTCGCCTGAGATAACCCGAACCCCGCATCCCGCTGATATCCCCTGCGAGGCGGACTTCACCATCGATTCATCCACGCTCAGGGAGGTGGAGGAAAGATACTCAAAATAAAGGTCTGCGTAATCGCCGCCGGCCGAAAGTGCCGCGCCCAAATAGCGTTCCAGATCGTTCTCGGTGACGCCATAATGCTGAAAGAAAAAAGAATTTTGACTCATTGCTGAACTCGAAGGCTCGAATGAATTAGATGTTCGCGGACGGTGAAAGACTCGGGCCAATCCATTATCCCACATCGAATCCCGGCCTCAGGTGTGAGTGGCAGAGAGCGCGTAAGGCCCCTAAACTCCCCGGCGTTCATAATCAGCCGACGGCCGATTTCAATGTTCATTCGTCACAGACAGGCGCTTGGCTTTCTGAAAAACTGCCTGGGATGACTTCTCAAAGTGTGGCCAGGGTGCTGGAAGAATTTCTCGCCGGAAGCAACGCGGCTGTGGTGATAGAAGACGGCTCAGCGATTTTTGACTTGAGCCAGTCAAAGTTCTCGGTTTCAGGCGAAGCCAACGTGCTTACACTCACGCGCGAAGGCCGCCTCGCGGTTTTGGAACTTAAGGCCGATGAGGACATTCATCTGCCGCTCCAGGGAATCGATTATTGGTCTCGCGTGGCCTGGCATCATGAACGTGGCGAGTTCCAGAAATTCGGTTATTTTGCCGGGCGGGAACTTTCTCCGCAGCCGCCACTACTCCTGATGGTTGCACCGGCTTTGCATGTCCATCCTGCAACCGACACTTTGTTGCATTACATTTCTCCGGAGATCGAATGGTCGCTACTCGCCCTGGATGAGCGGTGGCGCAAGCAACTGAAAGTGGTGTTCCGGAAACACTCAATCAAGGACAAACTTGACCTGCAGAATCCGCACCTATGGCTTCCAGGTGCCCAACAGTCTTCGCACGTCAATCATCTGTCCAAGGTGATGTGAGTTGTGGTTGGCGACCAGTAGCGCCTCACGGAGGATAGTCTGGCCTTTTCCCCAGGCGAGTTTCTTGAATAAATCAGTTTTCGGGTCACTGACCAGCTTCTTCATCGCGTCAAGATCATCGCGAAACAACTTTGTGCTCTTCTCCCAGGCGGCGGCATCCGGAGGCGCGGGCGTTTTTGGCCAGTAATCCACGGGCCACTTCATCGCCTTGTATTTCGGATTGACACTGAAATCCAGGATGTCCCATTGCGCAAGGCGCATGTGCTCGAGCAGCATCCAGGCCGAGTGCGGCAGCCCGCGGGGAACTTCCCCCCGCAACTCTGCAGGAATGTTCTTGATCACGGTGTCGAAGGTGGCGTGAGCGTGTCCGCCATCGAGTAGTTCAACAACATGCTTGCGAAGGGATTCGTCATTCATTTGGGGTGGTCTCAGCGGTCTAGGATGGCGAAGCGGGAAGCTGGGTCGCAGAAAATTCTTCTGACTTCTCACCCTTGTAGACGCGGCCGATCCCGCGAACCATTCGACGCAGCGGCCATGATCCCTTATCGTCGGCGAAGAAAATCTCTCCGATGCGATGAGAACGGTAGTACCAGCGCTTCAGTAGTGCGAGCTGTTCGTTGCGTTCCAGAGTCGTAGAGGGGGCGTCCGGAGCGAGCGCGGAAATCGCTTCCTGGACTCGCGATTCCATAGTTCGCGGCTTGCCTTGGAACCGCGGCCCCAGCCCGTCTGGACCCGATGATTCCGGTGCGTGTTCGACATGGAAAACCACCGGCCCTAACAGTCGCGCCTGCTGAAAGCGCAACAAGCTCACTGATCCCGGAGCGGCGCTCGGCTGCACAATGACGGCGTCCAGCTGATCGATTCGTCGAATGATCTCGGGCAATTGCGAGATGAGAGGCTTCAGCTTTTCGATTCTGGTGTGGATCGTAGCCGCGTCTTCAAACGCCAGCGCTGCCGAGGCACGCTCGCGCTGCTCGGAGAGTTCTCGTACAAGCGACTCGCCGCGACTTCCAAGGAATTCCCGGACGCGGGTGACTTCGGCGTTGTATTCCTCATCGCTGCAGCCTTTGAAGCAGGGCGCCAGGCACATCTTCATCTCGGAATATACGCAGCCGGGAAACGCCGGGTCGGGATTGAGTTCCTCAACACAGCGCCGCATCTTAAAAAAATCCAACGCGTCGCTGGCAAACTTCTCGGCGGCAGCACGCGACGGAAATGGGCCGTAGTAAAGGTTCGTCTTGCCTATTTGAGCGTGCCCGCCCATCACTCCAGGATCATTCGGAGGTAATTTTCCCAGCCGCGTGGTTATTGAAGCCCTGGGGTAGGCATTGTCCAAGTGCAACTTCACTAAAGGTGCGGGACGCAGCCGCAGGCGCGCAGTGTATGTTGTCGGAAAAGTTTTGCGCAATAACCGATAGAGCAGCAGCTGCGATTCGAAATCAGACCCGGTCAGCGAAAATTCAATTTCGCGCACCCGACCGCGAAGATTCAGTCGCCTGCTATGCTCCGCTGGCGGTCCCAACAGGCGCTGTAGCCGTCGGCGTAAGTTGGCGGTCTTACTGACATATGGCTCGCCTTCTCCCCTCAGCAGGAAAACAGCTGGAGCTGCAGGCAGTTGCTGAAAGAAACTCTCAGCGACCGACGGCGAAAATGCAAGGTTGTGCGCGAGCACAAACCTATTCTACTGAGGCTGGGTCCGGTTGCTATTGCTTGAAGAACTCGTGCATGGGATCTGCTGTCGCGCTGGCGCCCGTAGCGTTGTCATCTATTGATGTTCACGAGTCGCCGTGAGCGCTGGTTATCGCATTCGGTGCAGAGTTGTTTAATGTAGCGATAGAACCGGGGACGCCCTCGCTGCTTCCAATACGCCGCTTCATAGTCGTCCGTCCCGGGCCCGAAGCGCAGGAAGCTGAAGAAAAGATGTTCACGCGGCTTGATGACGATACCGACGTGCCCTTGCCAAACCACCAGATCACCGGCTTGCGGCTTCTTGACGCGCTGGAATTCCTCGATGCCCGCGTAAATTTCTGACGATGGCGCGTAGCTGTACGGGAAACCAGCGCGCTCGTAGATGGCATGGACAAGATGAGAGCAGTCGCGTTGGGAGCGCAGCCGGACTTTGGTATGGAGCGCCGTCGTGATAATCGACGAACGCTCATCCTGGCTGAGCGCCGCGCTTTGCAGATGATTGGCGCTGACTTCGTGCAGACTGGCGCGCGAATCTCCTGCTTGGACATTCTCTTGTGCCGACGAACGCAAAGCCACCGCACAAAAGGCGAGTGTAATCGCGAAAATCAGCCGGAGCCGCATCGTCCTATTTTGATGCGCAGTTCGCGACCTGTGGAGATTACCGTCGTTCTACAGCATGCGTGCTGGTGGTTGCCAATCTGGTGGAACGCTATGGTTTAGGCTGAGTCTTATCCTCGACCTTTTGTGCGCCTTCTTTTGTCTTGTGTGCCGTTTTGTGCGCTGCGCTCTTGCTGCTCTTCTTGATCTCGTGCCCGGTTTTTGTGGTGCCGGTCTTCACTGCTCGTCCGGTATGTGTGGCGGCCTTTTTAGTGCCGTGTCCGACATCTTTGGCTGCCTCTTTAGTGCCGTGTCCGGCATCTTTGGCCGCCTGTTTAGTGTCGTGTCCGGCATCTTTCATGTCTTGCTTTGCGCTTTCTTGCGGGACTGCAAACAAGGTGGATGTGACTGCGACCAACAAAACCAAACCGAAAAGGTGCTTGCTGAAAGACATAGGACAGTGTCCTCCTGTGGGGTTGAACCTCGCATAACCTATCACCACCCCGAGCAAAAATCCACTGTCGCGCAACCCCGATGTTGTGTTGACTGCCAGTTGGGTTTCGGGAATTTTCACCGCGAGGCATCCGGCATGATGCGAATGGGCTACTATAGTTGCCGACGCAGCAGGTCCCCGAAAAATGAAGCTCTTTTGGAAGAAGCTGAAAAAGCAGGACGAGAAAGTCTTGGCTGAGGCCAGTGATCTGGCCACCCGTAAACTGGAGCAGTACTTCGCTGACCGGAGGGATTTGCCTCCAGTAACCAAAGATGCGCCAAAAAAGTCAGCGCTTACCCGAATGCGCTGGTGGTGAATCGAAGTTCAATCCCAAGACGGCCTTTCTGTCCTTTTGATAAATTGACCTTCACATAATTGTTCTTGATAGGCGACGTACTCACTTGCAATCCAACCCCGGATGACTACCGGGGCTTTGATTTTCACTGTTCAATTCGCGAGCGAGCAACGTGGAAGAGCGGGAATTTAGGGCCCCCCTAAAGTTGGGATTGAGCGAAGCGGGCTTCAGCCCGTCAGGGCCCTAAAGAGCGAGTCATTGCGGATCCCTTTACGCAGCGCTGAAGGGCCGCTCTTCTACTCGTTACTTGACTCTTCATCTCGAATCCGAGCTCCTCATTACCCGTGCTACCATCAGCGCGTGGCCACCCTCCACAGCATCACTCCTTGTTTTATTGTCGACAGTCTTACGTCAACCCTCGACTTCTACCAGTCCAAGCTCGGTTTCGAAATTGCTCATAAGGGAGGAGGCGACGGCCACGGCGAGGATTTCTGGGCCTTTGTCCGCCGGGACGGCGTGATGATCAGTTTGAAGGCGATTGCCCCTGAGATTCATCCGCAGCCGAATCATTCGCGCCACGAATGGGCCCGCTGGGACGCCTACATCCACACCTCCGACCCCTACTCACGGTACGAAGATTACGTCGGCAGGGCCGTTCCGATGCACAAGCACTTGAAAGACACCGAGGACGGCCTTCGCGCATTCGAAGTAATCGACAACAACGGTTACGTGCTCTGCTTCGGAAGGCCGCGGGAAGTCTGACCCGGGTTTTGCCGCGAACGGTGTCTATAATGAACGGAATCCAGAGCAGGACCTTCGGAAGGGGGTTCTCGATATGATTCGGCTTCTACTCGCCCTCGCATTCTTGCTATCAGGCAGCCTCGTTCAAGCATCAGACGAAAAAACGCCCCCGAATCCATCCTTCGACTACGAAGTAGCCCGTGCGCATGAAATCAAGCCACACCGGCGCACTATTCCCATGAAAGGCGTAGAACCCGGATTCAATTCGATTCATCTCGCAATCACCGTGTCACCTGCTGGAGACGTTTTGGAAGTGCACCCGAGCGTTCAGGTTGATCCTCCCAGCTACGCAGATCGCACCCTGAAATTCTGGCCTCAACTGGAAGGAGAAGTTCGGCAGTGGAAGTTCACTCCGTTTGAGCAGAACGGCAACGCGGTTACTGCGGGAGTTGAGGAGTACATAGATCTCGTTCCGCCGGAAAGATTGCCGAAGAAACACGTCGTTTCTCCTCCCATCCGGCGAGACTCAAAGATTTCTATTTCGCTCGAGAGAACCGGGTGTTTCGGAAGTTGTCCTTCCTATGTGGTGACGATTACCACCGAGGGGATCACGTTTGAGGGTCGGAGCTACGTAGTTGCATCGGGGAAACACGCCGCCAGGGCGGAGCTGAGCGGCGTTCGAAAGCTCGCCGAGCGTTTTGAGACGGCAGATTTTTATTCGATGGATGATAAATACGTTGCCAATGTCACTGACAATCCCGCGTACATGGTCGCTATCTCCATCGACGGGCACGAGAAGAAAGTTGAGGATTACGTCGGTTCGTGGGATGGAATGCCGGCGGTTATTGCAGACTTAGAGGACGGGGTCGATGCGCTTGCAGCCAGTAAGAGGTGGATCGAGGGAGGGGACGGGCTTGTTCAGGCATTGCAGGCGGAAAAATTCAATTTCCAATCGTTCGAAGCACAAGTCATGCTGAAAGAAGCCGCCAGTCACGGGCAGTCTCAGACGGTGCGTGAATTCGTGGCGGCTGGCGTACCGCTGGATCCCTTGCCTGCTCCGAAGGTGGGTAACCGAGACGTAGGAGCTCCGCTTGGAGTCATGGGACTACTTACTGCAGCAAGCCGCAATGCCGACGCGCTGCAGGTCCTCATCGACGTCGGCGCTAGCAGAAACGATCAAAGTGACAAGGATCTCGCACTGCTCGGGGCCGCAGAGTCTGGAAATTTGGAAGCGGTGCGAAAGCTGATTGTCTATGGCGCGAGCCCGAACGCTGATTTCAGCAAAGCGACTGTTACCGATAGTTCCGGCACAATGTCGAGACCTGGTGGAGATGTTGGGAGTGTGTTGATTTATGCCGCACAATCTGGAAATCCGGACGTGGTTCGCGAGATTCTTCGCTACCACCCCGATTTAGAGAAGCGGGATCGTGACGGGAAGACCGCTATCTTTGCGGCGGGTGATTATCGCTCTAGCGATAAGGACGGTGCGCGCGTCGAGTGTGTGCGCCTGCTTTCTCGGGCTGGCGCAAATGTAAATGCACAGGACAAGGACGGGAACACACCCCTACACGAGACCTTCCTTACCGACGTTGAAGAGGAACTGTTGAAGTTGGGTGCGAACGTAAACGCACGCAATAATGATGGTGAGACGCCCATCTTCACTACAGTGGATGACAAGGCGATTCCTCTTTTCATTGAGCATGGTGCCGATCTCAGCATTCGCAACAAAAAGGGCGAAGACGTTGTAGAAGCCGCGAAGAGAAAAGGCCCAATGAGGCAAGAGACCCTCCGCAAAGCACTGCAGAAGTTGGTTCAGAAATGACCTACCCTTGTGTGGCATTCCCTTTCCCGCTCCATAGCTGAATTCACTCCATGACTGAAAACCTTCACATTAATCTCCCGGATGGGAGCGATGAGGGAAATGCCTTGAGGACGAGACTGCGCTGGATGTCGCTAAGTCGATGAGGAGGAAGTTAGGACGGCTACACCCGCCCCTGCCAGTACCCAGGTCTGCGCCGGCCATGGGCTACTGCGAAAACCACGATTTCGGACGAGAGGTCCCGATAAACGATGCTGAACGGAAATTGCTTAAGGGTGTATTTTCGAAAGTCTCGGAAGTAGATGGGCCATCGCCGTGGCGTCTCTCTGATTCTTTCAGCCGCCTGCTCGAAGGCGGATTCGAAGTTGAGCGCGGCGATGAGGCTGCGGTCTCTGTACCAGGCCAGTGATGTCAGATACTCTTGTTCCGCCTTGGGATGGAATCGCAGCGGTTTACTTGCCATGCAGCAGCGTGCGTCCCTTGCGCTGAACCTCTTCCCACGCGACAGTTTTTACTTGGCCGGATTGAACCTCATTGAAGCGGCGTGCGACCTCGTGCTGCCATGCGGCGTCCACATCAGGGTCGATGACCGCGTCCAGGCTGGAGATCAAGGTGCCGGCCAGTTCGGCGCGTTCGTTTTCCGGCAGAGCGAGCGCTTTTTGCAGGAGTTCATGTGCGTCTTGGGTCATGAGGAAATTATATTCTCCATTGCAAGTTTGGTGGGTGAGCCAGAGGTTTTGGCATCGTGCACACTCTTTGTCATTCTTGTTGCTGAAAGTTTGTAACAAAGAGCCGACGAAGAGCTGAAGAAGTGTGTCGTCGTTTGATGAACTCTACATGAAGTCGCGCCAATACATGACGACACTCTCCATGCGCAGCGAGAGTACGTCTTTCTTAGAAACAAAGATCGATCTCGCCTGCTCAAGTTTCACTCTGCCTAATATTTTCTGTGCTCAAGAGATGGCGATGGTGGCAGACCACCGAACACCGGGGGGAATCATGATCACATCAAACGCCCTTGGCCATTTGATGTATACCCGGAGCGGGAATACCACATTAGAACCTGTAGTCAAGGTGTCCGCCTTGAGAATGCCATGCGAACCATCAACAATGCTTACAGGGAAATTCGCAAACCAACAGACTCGACTGAGGCATTGCCAGCTACATTCTTGATTCATCTCTCGCGAGCGTCGCGCTGGCTCCGAAATCGACGCATTACTTGCGCGGACCGGTTTCGAGTTCGTATCTGCCCTTCCTGCGAGTTCACGCAATCAAGCGCGGCTGTATAAACGCAATTCATCAGCCGCTATCGCAGGGTTGTTGAATCAAGGCAAGATCGAAGCCGCTCGGGTGGTTGACGAAACAATTCCGAACCCTGAAACCGTAAAACCCCGACTCGTCACTTCGGTGGCGACAAAGCGAGCCGGGAACCCAAACCCCGGGAAGCTTAGCGTCCCTGCTTTGCTCATTGACAAGCTAAAAGACGTTGCTACCGGCTCGAAGGCCGCCAGCCAGTATCAACATTTGGTAAAGGAAATAATTGAGACGCTCTTCTCACCGGAAGAATTGCGAGATCTCTAGAACTGAACAGGACGTTTTTTCAGGGAGGAAACGTCTGGATATCTTGGCCTCAAATAAGAGTCGTGCGGGATTTTTCTATTCCTTGAAGGTGGATGAACACTTGAGCTGCTCCACAATTGTGATTGAATGCAAAAACTACAGTCATGAGGTGGGGAATCCAGAGTTCGACCAGTTGGGCAGCCGTCTTGGGAGAAAACTCGGTATGGTCGGCATTCTCGCATATAGAGACGCGAACAACCATAAGACGGTAATTGGCCGTTGCCAAGATTTCTTTGACAACGAGGACAAGATTATTATCCCGCTGAGCGACGCTGATTTTGTCGCTCTCCTCAAGCTCAAGATAGATTTCAAAGAATCGGAAATCGAAGATTTCTTGGATCGCCGAAAATTGGCAGTTAAGGCTGGCTGAATTCTCAGCGCCTCGAATTCAACGCTCCCGATCATGTTTGTGGGAGATCACCGTTGCTCTTAGTGGCCGCTTGCAGCTTGTTTGCGTTGGTACGAGTGTTTGCCATCTTCTCTATATCGAGTCTTTCCACTACCTTTTCTAAACTCGCACGCGTGGCAGGATGCACGCGTTGGCCCTGCAGGAATCGCTCTGTGGAATGTTGGGAAGCTCCGGACTCGCCTCTCCCCCCTCTCCTTTCTTTTTTTTCTTTTTTTTCTTCTTTCCTTTTTTTTCTTTTTTTCTTTTCTTCTTCCTCATTCCTTTTCTTTTTTTTTTCTTTCTTTTTTTTTTTACTCTTTCCTTTCACTCAGTATTGCCTTATGCTTGATTCCCACCTCATTGGCGAAGAACAACACCTCAAGGCTCCATTCGTAATCGGTCGTTTGCGAAGCGACAAAGGATACGTTCACGTCTTTGATGACACCTCCCTCGATGTCGTGATGGGCTACTTGGACACCATCAGCGACTTTGTCGCTTATCTCACGAAAAAAGAAAAGTTGATGACAGGCGACATTCACATTCGGGCAGCAGGTGAAGAGGAACTCCTTGGTCAATATGTCAAGCGCTTGAACAGTGCAGGAGAGCACTACTTTATCATCCCAAAGGGCACTACTCGCGTTCTGTTTGAGGAAGGCATCTGGAAGAAGTTTCTCGATTGCCCGAACGCGTGGCACAGGCTAAAGCGAACGCAATCTCATACAGTTGGGACGCCCTTATTGAGAAATTTCTTCATCACGCGATGTCAGGAACACAGTACACGTGCAGTCATCCCAGAATGAGTGATCAGGAAAAAGTGTTTCGATGGCTAGCAAGAGAGAATCGCACCCGCCGCAGACTGCTTGCAATGGCACTTCTGGGGATTTTGAAGAAAGACGCCCGCGGACTATCGAGCGTCTCGACTTGTTAAGCCCTCATACCCGGGCGACCCGTATTATCTCTTCTTATTGCTGCCTTTCGATCAAGATATCGAGGAAGCAGAGTACCGGCAGGTTAGACGGCAACTGCTCCAAGAGTACCTCATGGTTGTCAAGCTTCACTTCCCTGATGCACAACATGTAGTTGGCATTGCAACAGAAACCCATTCGGATCGAGATTATCGTTCTGAGGATTTGTTCTTGCTTGATGCAACGGAATGGAATAGTGAACTAGAACAAGAAGCCCGAAAGAGCAAGGCTGATCTTGGCATCTTTACAGACGTGAAGACGTTTGCTAGCCGTGTACCCGAGTACCCTGTAACCAAATCTTCCCGGGTTGTAGTGTCCCGCAACTCCGCGTGTCTCTGTGGCAGTCGTAAACGCTACAAGAATTGCTGTGGTAAGGGGATGTTCAGCAAGAAGAAGGGCAAGCTTTTTCGCAAACGGTAACTTTCAAGATTGTCAGAGGAAGCCAGCGCTCGAACGTCGTCCGATTTGGAGCAGCTTCATCTAGCCCAGAATGGCTAAGCTTGAGCTTCAGTGTTTAAATACGTCAGGCGCAATCTAATACAAGAAATCAATCGTGGAAAAAAGGACACGGAAAGCTGCCTCGTAAACTTGGAAAAGAGCTCATAATGTGCCCACACTCTGAATGTTGTGTGCACCACGATTCCGGAGGCCGTAGGTTAAGGCAACGTCACACTGGAACCGATCCAACGTGACAGCCCCGATTCGAGCGTACTACCGAGAGCCGATTGGAGGGTAGCCTCAAATGTTTTTTCGAATTGCCCATTGATATCTTTCAGATGTTGGATGGAGAGTGGGTGGGCAGATGCGGCGAGAAGGTGTTCGGCATGTCCAATGAATTTCCACTGCCCAGGATTCTTCACCTTAATTGCAGCGTCAATTACGAGGGCGATGTCGAAGAGCAGGTTGGCCTCGACCTGCGCGGCAAACACGTTGCCCACAATTCACTGGGCAACCTCACAAGTTTGATTAAGCGGGCAAGCGTGTAAGTAAGCAGGAATACTGTGTCAATTTCCGAGATGTCAATGAAGCGGCGCTTAATGTCGTCCTTGGAGAGATTTCGACCATAGGTCTTGTTATAGTTCACCATCAAGGCTTCAAGAAGCTTGCCTGATCAATCACCCATGGTCGGAACGCCTGTTCGACCTTGCCATCGTTTAACGTGACGAGAGCATATCCTGGAGTATCGGGTCTCTTCTGTCCCGACGTGAGGATGTCCTCTTCAAATGATCGATGGATAAGAAAGTACCCTCGATCTATATCACCGCGCAGAAGTGCTGTCATACCCCAAAAATAATATGGAGTTCCTTTATGGACTCTTTGGCCTTGATGGAGGTGTTCCCATGCGTGGGCTGGTTCAAGTGCCCTTTCCCAAATATGCTCGGCTAGATCAAATCTCCCGCTGTCCAGAAGGGACTGCCATACAACCGTAAAAGTAGAGAAGAACGCGTCATGTGCCGCCGCGATCGGGTTCTTATCAAAGTATTGGAGGGCGGCAGCCAAAGAGTGTCCCAAGGGAGAGCACCATTTCCAAAATATGCATTGTGGAGTTGATCGAAGACCTGGTCCAAAGGGCTCCCGAGTGTACCCGTTACAATCTCCTTTCCTCCAATTATCAATAAGCGTGGTCGCATATATTCGGGCAGTCAGTTTGCTTCGACTGGTACTCAGTTTAGCAACCTAACGAGCTTGCGAAGAACAAGTGTTTTGAAATCACAAAGGGAGCAGGTCGGTTCCGCTCAACGTTAGCGCTCGCTCGCTCCTGACGCACGCCCCCGCGCCACCCCTCGCACCAGCGCGCGAGCGAGCCCGGCCTAAAGGCAAAACCAGGTCCAGGGGTGTAGCCGAATTTTTCCGGTGTACCCCCGTGCCATGTTTGACCCTCATTTCTGGCTCCCATAAACTGAATTCACTCCATGCCTGACAACATTCACATCAAGCTCCCTGACGGGGGCTCGAAGGAGTTTCCATCCGGGACGACGGCGCTTGATGTTGCAAAATCCATCAGCCCGCGGCTGGCGGATGCGGCGATTGCGGCCAAAACCAATGGCGACCTGATCGATCTCACCCGGCCGCTGGAAAAAGACACTGACCTGCGCATCCTCACCGAGCGCGATCCGGAGGCGCTGGGAGTTTATCGGCATTCGTCGGCGCATTTGCTGGCGGCGGCGGTGTTGGAGCTTTTTCCGGAGACCAAGCTGGGGCATGGGCCGGCGACCGAGAGCGGATTCTTTTATGACTTCTATCGCGAGACTCCGTTCACGCCCGAGGACCTGGAAAAAATCGAAAAGAAGATGCAGGAACTGGTGCAGCAGAACCTGCCGTATGCGCGCGAGTTTTTGCCGCGCGATGAAGGCTTGCAGCGCTTTAAGAATGAAGGCGACTTCATGAAGTGCCACTTCATCGAGCAGTTCACCAAGCCCGACGAAAAGATTTCGATTTATAAGACCGGAAAGTTCCTCGACTTCTGCCGCGGGCCACATCTTCCTTCGACGGGGAAAATCAAAGCGTTCAAGCTGCTGAACATCGCCGGCGCGTACTGGCTGGGCGACGAGAAGAATCCGCAACTGCAGCGCATTTATGGGACGTCGTTCTTTTCGAAGAAAGACCTCGACGCGTATCTGCACCAGATTGAAGAGGCCAAGAAGCGCGACCATCGTGTGATCGGGCAGCAACTGGATTTGTTTTCCATTCAGGAGCTGGCGGGGCCGGGGCTGATTTTCTGGCATCCCAAGGGCGGCATCATCCGCAAAGAGATGGAAGACTGGATGCGCGACCAGTACCTCAAGCGCGGCTACTCGCTGGTGTACACGCCTCACGTAATGCGCAAGCAGCTGTGGCAGACGTTGGGGCACGAGGGCTATTACTCGGACAACATGTTCAGCGTGATGGAACTTGACGACGCGGAATATCGCCTGAAGCCGATGAATTGCCCCGGCCACATTCTTATATATAAAGATTCGCTGAAGTCGTATCGCGATTTGCCGGTGCGGCTGGGCGAGCTGGGCACGGTGTATCGGTATGAGCGCTCGGGCGTGATGCACGGACTTTTACGGGTTCGTGGTTTTACTCAAGACGATGCGCACATTTTTTGCACGCCGGAGCAGATTGAGAGCGAGATCGCTTCGTGCATGGAATTTGCCGCCGACACGCTCAAGGATTTTGGCTTCGACAAATTCATTACCGAGCTTTCGACTTGGAATCCTGAGGACAAGAAGAATTTCGTGGGATCGGAAGAGCAGTGGAACCTGGCGACGTCTTCTTTAGAGAAGGTGTTGAAACGGCTGAATATTGAGTACAAGACGATTCCCGGCGAGGCGGCGTTTTATGGGCCGAAGATTGATATCAAGCTGGTGGATGCCATCGGGCGGCTGTGGCAGCTTTCGACGGTGCAGTTCGACTTCAACCTTCCCGCGCGATTTAATTTGGAATACGTCGCCGAAGATGGCACGCGCAAGCAGCCGCTGATGGTGCATCGCGCGCTGTATGGATCAATTGAACGGTTCTTTGGCGTGCTGATTGAACACTATGCCGGGGCGTTTCCGGTATGGCTGTCGCCGGTGCAGGTGGCGGTCATCCCGATTGCCGAGCGGCATGTGGAGTATGCGAACAAAGTCGCGGCTCGATTACGTGAGTCGAACGTCCGCGTCGAAGTGGACGCCCGTAACGAAAAGATGAACGCCAAAATCCGCGAGCACGCTATGCAGAAAGTCCCGTTCATGCTCGTGGCCGGCGACAAAGAAGCCGAAGCCGGCAAAGTGAACGTCCGTACCCGGGGTAAAGAGAAAACGGAGGATATGGGGGCGGAGGAGTTTGGGGAGCACGTCCTGCGGCTCATTGCTAATAAGAATTCCGCGATCGCTTAGATAAGTCCTTTTCCAGTTTCTCACCTCACTCCTCCTACCCTTTTTCCACTGTGCAACAGCGGAGTTCTCTGAGGAATCCCATAGCTCGACATTTCGCAAGAAGGCAAGCAGGAGGAGGCGAATGAATTCCCAGATCGTGATATTGCTGGTCGTGATTGCAGCAATCGTCGTCGCTGCTGTCATTTTCCTCGCCGCTCGAAAGCGTCGTAGCCACAATCTACGTGAACAGTTCGGTCCAGAGTACGATCGCGTGGTCAAGAACGAAGGAGACGTTCATAAGGGCGAGCGCACGCTGGAGTTCCGCCAGAAGCACCGGAAGACACTTGAGATCCGGCCGCTCTCACCAGCCGACCAGGAGAGGTTCAGCAGTCGCTGGAACGAGGTCCAAAGCCAGTTTGTTGACAACCCTTCCGACGCGGTTGAGCTCGCTGACGGACTTATCACCGAGGTGATGCAGGCCCGCGGCTATCCCACAACCGATTTTACCCAGCGCGCGGCCGATATCTCTGTTGACCATCCCGTCGTCGTGGAAAATTACCGCGCCGCTCACGACATCGCCGAGCGCCGCAGCCGAGGTCAAGCCAGCACTGAAGACTTGCGACAGGCCATGGTGCACTATCGCGCGCTGTTCACCGAATTGCTCGAACAAAGACAACCAGAAAAGCTGAGGAGGGCGTAACATGGCAGTCCCACTGAGAAAAGACTTCGACCAGGAAAAGGAACTCACAACCGCCGATCTGGCCCAAGGTGGCAAAGCGTCAGAACCCGCCGGTCCAAAGCCAGTCGCTTCGGAACGGGCCGCAATAGAAATGAACTCGGACCGCGCGTTTACGGAAACTTCGGATCGTGGGGTCACGGAAATGAAGAGGAGCGAGTCTCAGAACGGGGGCACAACGCCGTTGTTCCCGAACAATGAGCTCGATGGACTGCGTACCCGCTGGAAAGAGATTCAAACCAATTTCGTCGATGAGCCCCGCAAAGCTGTCGAACAAGCCGATGGGCTGGTTGCTTCCGCGATGAAGCGGTTGGCCGAGGTTTTCGCTGAAGAGCGCTCCACTTTAGAAAAACAGTGGGACCGCGGCGACAACGTCTCGACCGAAGATCTGCGTGTTGCTTTCCAACGCTATCGTTCGTTTTTTGACAGGCTGCTCTCGGTGTAAATTAATTCGGACATGGACTTACAAACAGGACGGGTATAACGCCCGTCCTATTTTTTCGCCAAAGAGTTTTTTAGACGAGCTCGGAACTCTGGTATCTTTACCTGCTTAGTTCGATACCGGAGAAACGTCCATGCGACATGCCCGTTTTCTGGTTGTGCTCTGGATTGTTCTTTCTGCCTTCGGTTATGCCGCCGACCAATACGCCGTCACTTACCAGCGCAATGTCGCTGTCAAAATGCGCGATGGCGTCACGCTGCGCGCCGACATTTACCGTCCAACCGCCGACGGCAAGTTTCCCGTCCTCCTGCAGCGCACGCCGTACAACAAAGACAACGAGTTTAATTTCGGCTTGAAGGGTGCCTCCCGTGGATTCGTCGTGATTGTCGAAGACGTTCGCGGCCGCTACGCCTCCGAAGGCCAGTGGTACACATTCAAAAACGAACCGAACGACGGATACGACTCGGTCGAGTGGGCCGCCGCACTTCCTTATTCGGACGGTAAGGTCGGAATGTTCGGCGGGTCGTACGTCGGAGCAACCCAGATGCTGGCGGCAATCGCGCACCCGCCGCATCTCGCCGGAATCTGTCCCATCGTCACTGCCAGCAATTACCATTCGAACTGGGTCTATCAGGGTGGGGCTTTCGAACAATGGTTTGACCAAAACTGGACATCGGGCCTGGCACTGAACACTTTGGAGCGCCAGGTCGCCAACAACACCAATGCGTTGCAGGGAATTTCGACCTTTCCCCTAGCCAGCTATTCGCTTTTCAATCTCGACAAAAATTCCGATCCCGCTTCGAGCTCCGCGCTCGCACCTTATTATCTCGACTGGCTGGCGCATCCCAATTACGACGATTACTGGAAAGCAATCTCCATCGAAGAGCATTTCAGCGACATCAATGTTCCCGCGTTGCACGTCCCCGCATGGTATGACCTTTTTCTTGGCGGCTCATTGCGCAACTACGAGGGAATCAAGGCGCACGGGGCCACAGAGCAAGCCCGCCGCGGGCAACAACTGATGGTCATTGTTGGCGGCCACGCCGGCAACGGACCAAAGATCGGAGACGTAGACTTCGGCGCAGCCTCGAAGATCGACGAAGACGAAGTAATCCTGCACTGGTACGAATACCTGTTCAAAGGCATGCAGAATGAATTCGCATCCGGCAAGCCCGTGAAAATTTTCGTGATGGGCGCAAACCAATGGCGCGACGAAGATGACTGGCCGCTGGCCAGAGCGCGCAACACGAAATATTTCCTGCACTCCGGTGGGAAAGCAAATTCACTCACGCGGCAACGGCAGTCTTTCAATCACCGCGCCTGCCAAGGAATCGTCTGATCAATATGTCTACGATCCGGCGAATCCCGTGCCAACCGTCGGAGGCCCCCTGTGTTGCGATTCGAACCACTTACCGCCCGGACCGCGCGACCAGCGCGTCGTTGAGACGCGCGATGATGTCCTGGTCTATTCGACTGCGCCCATGTCAGCAAGATACGGAAGTCACCGGCCCGGTGACCGTCGAACTCTACGCCAAGTCTTCCGCGGTGGACACTGACTTCACCGCCAAGTTGATTGACGTCTGGCCCGACGGCTTCGCGCAAAATCTTACCGAAGGAATTCTGCGCGCCCGCTATCGTGACTCGCAGGAAACCCCGTCGCTGATAACGCCCGGCCAAATATACAAACTCAACATTGACGTGTGGGCCACCAGCAATGTTTTCAAAAAGGGGCACGTGTTGCGCCTGGAAATTTCCAGCAGCAACTTTCCACGTTTTAACCGCAACCTGAACACCGGACGAGATCGCTATGTGAATCCTGGTGTGGACATAAATTCTGAGCAACCGTTCAAGTCCGCTACGAATGTCATCTATCACGATGCGGGACATCCTTCGGTGCTGATTCTGCCGATTGTTTCCGGCCATTAGACAGTAGGGAACTGAGCGATTCCTGCATGACCTTCGTAATCCGAACTTAGGCCCGTATTCTGAGACAATTTAGGCCTGTTCGGTTCCGAGGCCTATGTCATCTTCCAGCAGTATTCCCGGCAATAATCCGAGCCCAATAGCAGCAGGCACCGCTGCCGCGGCCGCGGTTGCGCCAGCTCGTGCTCCGCAAGCCAGTGTCGTAACCCCGCCTGCACAACCGAAAGCTGCGGCGCCAGCTCAGAGCCCTGCGGCTCCTGCAGCAGCGCCAGCTCCATTTTCTGTGCCAGGGCTGCTGACTGCGATGTTGAAAAGTGCGCCCAAGATTAGCGACCTGTTTTTCTCGCCGGGCAAGCCACCGATGGTCGAGGTGAACAGCAAATTGTCGCCAGTCGGAGCGCGCGTGCTCACGCCGGATGATACCCGCCACGTCGCTTCTGAGCTGATCGCCAATAACAAACATGCGCTCGGCAATCTCAAAGAACAGGGTTCGTGTGACGTCTCCTACAGCCTGGCTGGTTCATCGCGCTTCCGCGTAAACGTTTTCATGCAGCGGGGAAGCTGCGCTGTGGTTATGCGGGTTATTCCAACGAGTATCCCGAGCTTCGCCGAACTCAATTTGCCTGAGGAACTGCGGCACATATCCGGGCTGCGCAATGGGATCGTGCTGGTGACCGGACCGACCGGTTCTGGCAAGTCCTCGACGCTTGCGGCGATCGTTGATCTCATTAACAAGCAGCAGTCGTTTCACATTCTCACCATTGAAGACCCGATCGAGTTTCTGCACCCGCATCAGAATTGCATTGTCCATCAGCGCGAGTTGCATAGCGACACGACTAGCTTCGCGCTGGCATTGCGTGCGGCACTGCGGCAGGCACCAAAAGTAATTCTGGTCGGAGAAATGCGCGACCGCGAAACCATCGAAATAGCCATGGAAGCAGCTGAAACCGGCCATCTGGTGATGTCGACGCTGCACACCATCGACGCCTCCAAGACGGTCGAACGCGTGGTCGGCGTGTTTCCGCTGGCCGAGCAGCATGCCATTCGCAACCGCGTGGCGAAAAGTTTTCGCTACATCGTTTCGCAGCGGCTCATTCCGCGAAAGGATGCAAGCGGCCGCGTAGCCGCGATCGAAATTTTGAAATCTACTCTGCGCACCCGCGAGTACGTCGAAAAGGGCGAGGGCGAAGGCAAAACCCTTCTGGATGCCATGCGTGTCGGGACCACCGAAGGCATGCAATATTTCGACGGCGAGATTGAGAAATTGATCCGCGCCGGGACCATTGATTACGAAACCGGCATGGCTTACGCGACTAATGCCGGGAATCTGCGGCTCGAACTCGCAGATTTTTCTCCGCCACAGGCGGACGCGCCTGCCGAGGTCACCGCTTAGGTCATCCCACTTGGCGTTTACGCGAAACATGCGCCAGCACGCTTAAACTCATAACTGTGGTTATCGGCGTCATTTCCGATACGCATGGCCTACTACGGCCGGAAGCGATTGCGGCGCTGCGGGGATCAGATCGCATCATTCACGCCGGGGATATTGGCGATCCAGCCATTCTCGACAGATTGGCGGAGATTGCGCCGGTCACAGCCGTGCGTGGGAATGTGGATCGGGAGGCGTGGGCGAAAAGTATTGCTGAAACCGAGTTGTTAGAAGTGGATGGCGCTTCCATTTACATCCTGCACATTCTCGAAAATCTTGATCTGCAGCCGAAAGCCTCGGGAATTCAAGCCGTGATCTACGGCCACAGCCACGTTTCCAAGCAAGAGATGAAAGACGGCGTGCTGTACTTCAATCCCGGCAGCGCCGGACCCAAGCGCTTCAACTTGCCGGTCACCGTTGGCAAATTGATCGTAGACGCTGGAAAGATTCGCAGCCAAGTTGTGCAACTGCTTCCCTGATCTGGATCTGTGAAGATTTTCTCTGTTGATTTCCTTCGTGAACCTTCGTGCCCTTTGTGGTTATGGGTTTTAAAAAAGCCTGAACCACGAAGGGCACGAAGTTACACGAAGGAAATGTTTGATAAGATTTTTGATCTTTTCTTTGGGATCCCTGCGTCCTCTGCGGTTAAAAGCTTTTCTACTTTAGAATCGCGATGAATGTCTTTGCGATTCGAAATCAGCAAAACCGGCCGCGCCGCGCGAAGAGCGACGCTGCATACGTCCGCACGGCGAAGTCGAAACGCCGGTATTCATGCCGGTGGGAACCGCAGCCACGGTCAAAGGCGTTCCGCAGGATGTGCTGGAACAACTCGACGTTCAAATCCTTCTGGGCAACACCTATCACCTTTATCTACGCCCCGGCAGTCGAGCAAATTCGCAAGCTCGGCGGGCTGCATCGATTCATGTCGTGGCCACGCGCGATCCTGACCGACTCCGGCGGACTTTCAGGTTTTCAGCCTTAGCGATCTGAGGAAGGTCACTGAAGAAGGTGTAACATTTCGATCGCATCTCGACGGATCATCGCACTTTCTGTCGCCGGAAACCGCGACAGAGGCGCAGATCGGTCTCGGCGCCGACATCATCATGGCCTTCGATGAATGCACCGAGTATCCCGCCGATCCGGCCCGTACGCGCGACTCGATGGAAATGACTCTGCGGTGGGCGGAGCGGTAGCAAAAAATATTTCGAGGAGCACAAGAGTGAGGTGCCGTGGAATAGCCGATCAGCCATCAGCCATCAGCCATCAGGGAAAAAGCAGGTCCCTCGACTCCGAAGTCGAATCCGCAAGCGGATTCAACTCCTCCGCTCGGGATGACAGATTGGGGAACGAGGGAGGGGACGCCGAGCCAAGCTTGGCCGGGCGGGCGGGGGCACCAGTCCCTACATTTCCCGAGGAGGTACAGGCCCTCTTCGGCATCGTCCAGGGCGGAATGGACCGCGCTCTCCGCAAAGAATCTGCCGAGCGCACCATCGAAATAGGATTCGACGGCTACGCCATCGGCGGGCTAAGCGTCGGCGAGCCGCGGGCGCTTACCCGCGAAATCGTCGAATCAACCCTCGAGCACCTGCCTGAAAGATAAGCCTCGCTATCTGATGGGCGTAGGCACCCCCGAGGAAATCGTCGAATACGCCAATCTCGGCATCGACATGATGGATTGCGTCCTCCCCACCCGCGCCGCCCGTCACGGACTCCTGTTCACCTCAGAAGGAAAAATTTCCATCAAACAGGCCAGATACGCCGCTGATCAAGCCCCGCTCGACCCGAACTGCTCCTGCCAGGTTTGCCGTCGCTACTCCCGCGCCTACCTGCGTCATCTTTATGCGTCGAATGAAGTGCTGGCGCAAGTTCTGAATAGCATCCACAATCTTACCTACTACCTTGACACGATGCGGCGCGTCCGGCATTCTATTTGACTTGGGACTGTGCGTGTTTTCTTCTGTGGGCGTCGAGTGCGGCCCGGCTTGCCTTCCCAGTTTGTCAGCGATCTGTTCCGGTTCTGAATACGTACAAGATTCCGCAACAATCGTAATAAGCCAGCGCCGCAATCCGGCAACGGATGTAGCACTGGGATTAGCAGGGGTAATCAGCATCCAATGTATCTATACGGATTTTTCCTACAGGCGGGCGGTGCAGGCGGATTGCCGGGGCTGGTGCTGTTCCTGCCCCTCATCCTGCTTTTTGCCTACATGTTTTATTCTCAGCAGCGGAAGCAAAAGAAATGGCAGTCGCTGCTGGGCGAGCTTGAAAACCGGCGACAAGGTCGTCACCAGCGGAGGCCTGCGCGGGACCATTGTGGCGCTGAAAGATGATTCGCTCCACCTGCGTGTGCCGCCTGATAATCTGCGCTTAGAGGTCATGCGTTCATCCATAGTTTCAGTCACCACCCCGGATGAGCAGGCAACAACGAAGTAGCTACTACGTCATTTTTTGTGCTGTAGGTTTCAAAGTTGCAAAGTTTCGAAGGTTTCGTCTCGTAAGCGAATCCGGAAACCTTGAAACCTTGAAACTCTGAAACTTGGTTTTGCATTCATATGAATAAAGATCTTGGCTGGAAACTGATTGTGATCATCGGCACGGTGCTGGTGTTTGTCTATGGCATCTTTGGCATTCCCAGTGGAGTCTCGGGAGGCGCGTTATCGGATGCGCTGCTGAAACGCATCAACCTTGGCCTCGATCTCAAGGGCGGAACTCACCTGATCCTGCAGGTGCAAGTAAACGATGCCGTCAATGTTGACTCGGATAACGCGATTGAGATGCTCAAGGCGGGGATGCGTACCGCGAAAATCAACTATGCCGAGATCACCAAGCCCGATCCCGCCAACCATCCCGAACAGATCGTCATTAAAGGGGTCCCGCCGGACGCCACTTCCGATCTGCGCACTCTGGTGCAGCGAAAAGCTTCCGGAGTATGACTCCACTTCAGCCGCGAACAATACCTGGACGGTCACCATCAAGCCAACCGCGCTGACCGATATGAAGAATCGGGCGGTCACGCAGGCAATTGAAACGATCCGCAATCGCATTGACGCGCTCGGCGTGAGCGAGCCGATTATTGAAGAACACGGTTTGGGACAGTATCAGATTCTTGTGCAGCTACCCGGCATCGATGATCCAGCGCGAGTAAAGGACGTGATGCAGTCCACCGCCATGCTCGAAATCAAGCAGATGACGGGTGGCCCTTATCCCAGCGAACAAGCCGCCCTGCAAGACAAGGGTGGCGTCGCGCCGGGCGATTCAATCCTGATGAAAGGCCAGTGCACGAGCGGGTCGGAGACAACCTGGTGTTTTGTTTCCCGGATCTCTGCCGTCAGGGGCAAGGACATCCGTGATGCGCAGCCCTCCCGCGACCAAAACGGGCAGCCCAGCGTCAGCTTTACCCTGACCAACGAGGGCGGACAACGTTTCTACTCCTTTACTTCGGCTCACGTTAATGACAGTCTGGCAGTGGTGCTCGATAACAAAGTTCGGGAAGTGGCCAATATCAAGGAGCCCATTCGCGACCACGTTGAAATCAGCGGTGGCCGGATCAGCGAGGAGGCGGCAAAAGACCTTGCCTTGGTTCTGCGTTCAGGTGCTTTACCGGCTGGAATCAAATACCTGGAAGAACGCACGGTCGGACCTTCACTGGGCAGTGACTCGATTCACGCCGGCATACGAGCTGCAATTATCGGAATGGCTGCCGTGCTGGGATTCATGCTGATTTATTACCGGGCCGCTGGAATCAACGCCGATTTGGCGCTCCTCCTCAACCTGGTTATTCTGCTTGGCTTCTTGGGCTACACCGGCGCGACGCTTGACGCTGCCAGGAATTGCCGGCGTGATCCTCACGGTCGGTATGGGCGTGGATTCGAATGTCCTGATTTTCGAGCGCATTCGTGAAGAGTTGCGTAATGGCAAGACGCCCCCTTCTGCGGTAGAGCAAGGGTTCGGTCACGCGTGGATCACGATCGTAGATACTCACGTCACTACCATCGTTTCTGCAGTCATTCTATTTTTGTTCGGGACAGGACCAGTCAAGGGGTTTGCAGTTACGCTGAGTTTCGGTCTGTTCGCAAATCTGTTTACTGCTGTTTTTGTATCGCGAGTGATATTTGATTGGGTGCTCAGCCGCAAGCGGGTGGGCGAAGCGCTGAGTATTTAAGAACCGTCGCACGTCGCAGGTCGTTCGTCGCACGCAAGACCGAAGACGACTTGGAACGGACGGCGTACGACGCACGACGAAAAGGGGTTTTAGCAGCGTGGAATTTTTTCGTAATCCGAACATCGATTTTCTCGGCAAGAAGTGGTATTTCATCGCTTTTTCGCTAATCTTCAGCACCGCAGGAATCTGCTCGATGCTGTTCTGGCATGGTATTCCCCTGGGCATTGATTTTCGTTCCGGCACCCTGGTTTACGTGAAGTATTCACATACCCCGGATAGCAATGCCATCCGCGCCGCCATGGATGGTGCCGGGCTTCATAATGTCCGCATTCAAAGTTACGGAGCAGCGGGTAGCAATGAGGAACTGATCGATATTCCCCAGGTGAGCGAACAAAGTGGGCTTGAGCGCCCCAAGGAAAAAATTGTTGCGGTTTTGCAGGGCAATGTACCACCTGGCAAACTGGATCTGAACAACAGCAGTTCAGGGGCGTTGAGTTCGTATCTGTTCCAGAAGGACCCGCTTCACCTTGCCACCGATGCGCAGCAGCGCTACTCCTCGATTGCGCAAGCTATTGCCAATTTTCGCGACAAGACCAAAGGCGGCGTGCTTGCAAGTTTCGACGAACTGAAGGGAGTGGCTGATCCAGCAGTCCTCGCTTCTCTGCAGGATGGGTTCTTTCTCTCGGATTTTGGTGTCTATCAGGTAGAGAGTGTAGGGCCGCAGGTCGGATCGCAGCTACGCAAACAGGCGATTCTGGCAACGGTTTACTCCCTGGTAGGGATGCTTGTGTACCTGGCTTTTAGGTTTGAGTTGATTTACGGAGTTGCTGCCGTAGTGACCGTTTTCCACGATACCCTGATTACTGTAGGCGCTTTTTCATTGACGGGTAAGCCTATTTCCCTCACAGTGATAGCGGCCATTCTGACTCTTATCGGCTACTCCAACAATGACACCATCGTAGTTTTTGACCGCATTCGAGAGAACCTGAAGCTGATGCGTCGGGAGAAGCTCTCGGACATCGTTAACCGCAGTATTAATCAGACCCTTAGCCGGACCATCTTGACGGCGGGTTTAACATTCCTCACTGTACTTGCTTTGTACCTTTTTGGCGGCGAAGTGCTCCATGGGTTTTCCTTTGCCCTGGTAATCGGCATCTTAATCGGGACTTATTCGTCGATCGCGATAGCTGCTCCGATCCTGGTGGCATATCAGGATTGGCGTTCGAAGCAGAATCGGCCGCCGGCGATTTCAGCAGTAGGCGCCGGGCCTCGCAAGGAGAAGGCAGGGGCCAAGGCTTAGTAGTTCCTGAAGCAGGTGTTCGGTCTGTTGCTGTTCGCTGGCTTCATCCTGAGGTCAAGAAACTGGGAACAACGGGATGCTGGCCGGTGTCTAAATCATCGTAGCTCTGTGCAGGAGAGACCTATGTTTGAGGACAGCCTCATTGAGTCGGGTGGAAAGCTAAGTACCAAGCGGGGCAGAACCACAACATTTTCCTTTGTGCTGCAAGCCATCATCATCGGAGTCATGATTTTGATTCCCTTGATGTTCACTGAAGCTCTGCCCAAAACACAGTTGATGACGTTCCTGGTGGCGCCACCACCGCCGCCTCCGCCACCACCGCCGCCGGCGGCCGTGGTAAAGGTCAAGCCAGTTGAAACTGATATTGTGAACAACCAACTCCGCACGCCTACCAAGATTCCAAAGAAAGTGGAGATGATTAAGGAAGAGGACGCTCCGCCGCCACAGATGGCTGGCGTGGTGGGTGGCGTTCCGGGTGGGATTCCCGGAGGACAGATGGGCGGTGTGATCGGCGGCATTATCAGCTCCACGCCGGTTTCCGTGCCCAAGGTCGCCGTGCAGCGAGTGCGAATCTCGCAGGGCGTAACCCAGGGTATGGTCTTGCGTAGAGTGCAGCCTGCTTATCCGCAGATGGCAAAGATTGCCCGGGTTCAGGGGGCTGTGGTCCTGGCCGCCATTATCGGCAAGGATGGCACCATCCAGAACCTGCACGTAGTGAGCACGGCCTCGCCGTTGCTGAATCAGTCTGCCATCGATGCCGTCAAACAATGGCGATACAGGCCGTACATCCTGAACGGTGAGCCGGTGGAAGTGGATACCACGGTCACGGTGAATTTCACCCTTTCAGGAGGCTAGGGCTCCGCCGGTTGTTCCGGGGTGGACAGTTTTGAAGTTTGAACTTTCAAGTTTTGAGCTTTTCAAGTTTGAACCAAGTTCTCTAGGAGGAATAGCAACTCATGATTGCAGCACACGCAGCAACGCAATTAGTGCATCACATTTCGATGACCGCCACCTGGGTCTTGCAGGAAGCGGGTAGTGAGCCACAATGGGACCCAATTTCGCTTTGGAAGCAAATGGGTTGGGTGGCTCGGACAGTGGTCTTTATTCTCTTCATCATGTCAGGATGGTCTTTCGGCGTGATGATCGACCGCTGGATGGCTTTTAACGCGGCCCGGAAGCAATCGCGGGCTTTTGCTCCGGCAGTGGCAGGTGCGCTGCGGGACGGCAAGATTGACGAAGCCATCAAAGTCGCTGAGCGCAACAAGCGCAGCCATCTGGCCAAGGTCGTGACCGCTGGCTTGATGGAATTCCGCGCTCACCAGGATTCAAGCGATATCCCAGGCGAGACCATAGAAGCTTCCAAGCGCGCTCTTGAGCGCACCGAAGCCATCGTTCACGCCGAGTTGAAGCGCGGTCTGGGCGGACTGGCCACCATTGGCTCAACCGCTCCGTTCGTCGGACTGTTTGGCACGGTGATGGGCATTCTGAACGCCTTCAAGGGAATTTCCAGCAGCAGACAGACTGGATTGACGGCGGTGGCGGGCGGTATCGCAGAAGCGCTCGTGACTACGGCTTTCGGCTTGCTGGTGGCCATCCCTGCTGTGATGATGTTCAACTATCTCACCGGACGAGTTGAAGCGTTCGATGTTGAAATGGACAACTCATCCAGCGAATTGATCGATTACTTCCTGAAGCGCCGCGGAGCAGTACGTCGATAAGCACGGCGTTTGGGATGAGTTGAGTTGCTAGGGTCCGGCGGGTGTACCTCCGGACCCGCCTCCATCATCGCTCACGGTTCGATTTCAGGGCAGGAGAGAATTATGGGAATCGCTGTACGAGACGAAGGCGCGAAGGTCAATTCGAACATCAATGTGACTCCTATGGTGGATGTCATGCTGGTGCTGCTGATCATTTTCATGGTCATCACGCCGATGTTGCAGAAAGACGTAACCGTCGACTTGGCTAAAGTAAATAATCCGGAGCCGATGACCGACGCCGACAAAGAGGACGCGATGGTGGTTGCAATCACCCGCGACGGAGGAATTTTCCTGGGAAAAGACCGTATCCAGCCGGATCAACTGACCAACAAAGTTAAAGATCGTATCGCCACCCGGCAGGATAAGCGCGTATATGTTCGCTCAGATGCACGGGCGAAGTACAAGAGCGTGGTGGAAGTTGTTGACAATGTCCGGGCCGCGGGCGTGGATGATTTGGGTTTACTGACCGATCAGCGCCGACAGACCAACACTCCGCCCCCGGCGCCGACGCCAGGCGGCAGCGAATAATTTCTTAAGGAGACTTTACTATGGGAATGGCAGTGGGTGGAAAGGGAGGGCAGACCTGCGAGATCAACGTGACGCCCATGATTGACGTGTTGTTGGTGCTGCTGATCATCTTCATGGTGATTACGCCGGTGGTTTCAAAAGGACTGGATGCATTGGTTCCGCAGCCGCCGCCGCCGAACGCACCGAAAAACCAAAGCAATGATCGAACTATCGTGGTACAGGTCATTGATAAAGGTCCGGGACAAACCCCTGGTGTGAAAATCAACCAGGACGATGCCACCTGGGACAATCTGGAAGGAAGACTCACGGACATCTTCAAAACCCGCGCCGAAAAAGTGATGTTCGTGAAGGGCGATGACAATATCCCCTTCGCCGATGTCGCCAACGTTATCGATATCGCGCACGCTGCGGGTGTGGACAAGGTGGGATTGATTACTGCGAAAATCGAAGCAGGTGGCTAGAGCAGTCAAGGACTGAAAGAGACGGGCGTCCCTGCCGGTCTCTTCACGCAACTGTGATATTGTATCCGGCTGGGTGCTCTGGGTATTCCTGCGTCAGGGGGCGAAAAATCCATGAAAACAGGCTTGAAAATATTAGCTGTGGCAGGAGCGGCGTGGCTGGTTCTTACCGCCGCCGGCTGCGACAGACTGCGCGCTCGCGACCAGCTCAACAAGGGAGTTGCGGCTTACAAGAATGCTCGCTACGAGCAGGCGATTGAAAACTTCAAGAACGCCGTCGCGCTCGATGACAGTCTGAAGAATGCCAAGCTCTATCTGGCAACCGCGTATGCCCAGCAATATATTCCCGGCGTGGATTCTCCCGAGAATCTGCAGAACGCCACTTCTGCGATTGATCAATATAAGTCTGTGTTGCAGCAGGACCCGAAGAACGTAAACAGCATTAAGGGAATTGCGTATCTTTACCTGCAAATGAAGAAGTTCGAGGATGCCAAGGATTACTACCGCAAGGCCGTTGCGCTCGACCCGAATGATCCCGAAGCTTACTACTCAGTTGGTGTTATCGACTGGACGCAGGCCTACCAGCCCCGCATGGAAGAGCGCGCCAAGATGGGTTTGCGGCCCGATGAGCCGCTCAAAGACAAGAAGCTGTGCGCAAAGCTGCGAGACGAGAACGGCAACGTTATTCAGGATGGATTGGACAATCTGAACAAGGCCATTCAGCTTCGGCAGGATTACGATGACGCCATGGCCTATTTGAATCTTCTCTATCGCGAGAAGGCGGACCGCGAATGCGACCAGCCTGAACAGCGTGCTTCCGATCTGAAGACCGCCGACGAGTGGGTCGATAAAACCATGGCGGCGAAAAAAGCCAAAGCACAGAAGCAGACCGGTAATCAGGGCATTACGCTGGATCAGCCGAAGTAATTTTGTCGGAACGCTCTCGTGCGTCAAAGTCTTTGCTTGATCGTTGCGTTAGTAGAACTGCATCGACCGTGGTCTCCGCCGCAGGACTAAAATCTCCACTTTGTCCTGCTTCCAAGGATGTTTAAGAAAATCCTGATTGCGAATCGTGGCGAGATCGCCGTGCGCGTGGTCCGCGCCTGCCACGAGATGGGAATCACCGCGGCGGCAGTTTACTCGCAAGTTGACCGCACCGCCCTCCACGTTCGTATCGCTGATGAAGCTTATCTGATTGGCCCTGCGCCGGCCACTGAATCGTATCTGAATATCGATCGAATCCTCGATGCCGCGAAGCGCTGCGGAGCTGATGCCATTCATCCTGGCTACGGATTTCTCTCGGAGAATCCTCTCTTCGCGCGCGCCTGCGGACATGCTGGAATCAAGTTTATTGGTCCGCCTCCTGAGTCTATGGATTTGATGGGATCGAAGACGCGTGCCCGCCAGCAGATGGAACGTGCGGGCGTGCCGTTCGTTCCCGGAACTTCGCAGGCACTGGCGTCGGTTGCGGAAGCGCAGCACACTGCGGAGAAGCTTGGCTATCCGGTGATGCTGAAAGCAGCGGCAGGAGGAGGGGGCAAGGGAATGCGCCTGGTCAGCGCCGAAGGTGAGCTTTCACCTGCGCTGGAGTCCGCGCAAAGTGAGGCGCTGAGTGCGTTCGGCAACGGCGAGGTTTATCTGGAAAAGGCCATCATCAATCCCCGCCACCTCGAAATGCAGATTCTGGCTGACGAGCACGGCAACTGTGTCTACCTCGGAGAGCGCGAATGCTCGATCCAGCGCCGGCATCAGAAGGTGCTTGAGGAATCGCCATCGCCTGCAGGCACTCCCGAACTTCGCAAGAAGATGGGCGACATCGCCGTCAAAGCCGCGAAGGCTGCGGAATATGCAAACGCCGGAACTGTCGAATTCGTGGCGGACAACTCCGGAAATTTTTATTTCCTCGAGATGAATACGCGTCTGCAGGTCGAGCATCCGGTCACGGAGTTGGTTACGGGACTTGATCTGGTGCAGCTGCAAATCCAAATCGCTTGCGGAGAGAAGCTGCCGTTTACGCAAGATGAAGTGAAATTCCGAGGTCACGCAATCGAATGCCGTATCTATGCGGAAGATCCGGAGAACAATTATTTCCCAAGTCCGGGCAAGATTACGAAACTCGTCGAACCATCCGGCCCCGGCATTCGCCTGGATAGCGGAATCTATGCAGGGTGGAATGTCCCCGTGGAATACGATCCACTGCTTGCGAAACTCATCGGATATGGCGAAAGCCGGGAGCAGGCAATCGGTCGAGTGCAACGCGCGCTCGCAGAATATTTCATCGCCGGAGTGAAAACCAACCTACCCCTGTTTCGCAGGATTCTGAAGGATGCCGACTTTCTAGCAGGCAACACGCATACCGGTCTGCTGGACCGCATGCCTGAGCAACTAGGCACGCCACAAATGGATGACGAGTCAATCGTTGCCATAGCGGCGGGAATCTTCTCTGCCACAATCGCCGCACAGGCTCCTCCGGACACAAATAATGACGGTGCGTTTACCTCGCAATCATCCGCGTGGAAAAAGATTGCGCGGACCGAGGCGCTTAGCTAATGGTTTACGACATTACCATTAGCGGGAAAATTCATCGCCTGGAACTGCAGAGAGCCGAACGCAGCTGGCAAATTCGCCTGGATGGACTCAAGATTTCAGCAGACGTTGAGCAGATCGACCCGGAAACGCTGTCCATCCTGGTTGGAGGAAAGTCGTTCGAGGTACGGCGTGAGGCTGACGGCAAGATGTTCCTCGAGGGCAGGCGCTACGACGTTTCAGTGGATGATCCACGTTCCTGGCGTGGCAGAAAACGGGCCGGCACGGGGAATGAAGGACCTCACAAACTGACTGCTTCAATGCCTGGGCGAATAGTCCGGGTGCTGGCTGCGGAAGGCGATAAGATCAGCGCGGGACAAGGTATTGCCGTGGTCGAAGCCATGAAAATGCAAAACGAGATCAAATCGCCCAAGCCAGGCACGCTTAAGAAACTGCTCGCCCGGCCTGGGATGAACGTTCATGCGGGCGAAGTGCTGGCAGTCGTTGAATAAGATTGCGGGGAATAAGATTACCGGGCTACCGCGCGGTTGCAGTCGTCTGCAGCACTTTTTCAGCGTAGAAATTTTCCACTTTGGCCTGGTCGCGCATGACCTCGTAATAGGCCGACTTCAATAATTGCTCGCGATGATCTTGCAGCTGGGTACGAATCTCCTGCTCCACTCTGGGGTCGGTTAGATCGCGCTGTCCGGATGGCTCCATGGCGATCAGTTTGACGATTCTGAATGCTCCCACTTGTTTGGTTGCGGCATTGCTTAGCGGGATCACGGGCGTATATTGGCCCGGCCTAAGCTTCAAAATGCTTTCGCGAGTGGCTGGATCGGTTTGCTTCAGCGCGGACTCAGGAATAATTCCCAGATCGCCGCCATTCGCAGCTGTCGAAGTGTCTTCGGAGTATGTCAATGCAGTCGAAGCAAAATCCTCGCCGGCTTCCAAACGGGTAATGGCAGCTTGTATCTTACGCCGCGCGTCAGCCTCGTTCTGGGCCTTGTTGTTGACTTCCTGTCCCTTGGTCTGCGGCAAACTGGTCACAAGGATATGCGCCAAATGGTAGCGCGGTTCGATCAGATTGAATTCAGCTTTGTGCTGGTTGTAATAGGTGGTGATGTCCTGCTGGGTAACGTTGATTTTGGATGTGACTTCCTTGTGAAGGACTTTGTCGGCGGTCAGCGCCCGGCGGATGTCGCGTTTGAAATCATCCAGCGACAGCTTTCGTTCCTGCAAGCGCTTGGCAAAGTCTTCGGGGCTGTATGGGGACTTGACCTCGTTTAGCTTGCGATCAACTTCATCGTCGGTCGCCAGCAGGCCCAGTTTCTCGGCGCGGTGCATGAGGATTTCATTCTCGATCAGTTCTCTCAGGATGCTCAGGCGCAGGCTTGTTGCCTGCTCATCACTTAGCGGCTGGTTCGATCCTGCCGTCTGGTTTTGGAAGTACTTTTCGAGATCTGCGCGATAAATCTTCTGGCCGTCAACCACAGCGGCGACGTCATCACTGGAGGGCTTCAGACCACACGCAAGGAAAAGCCCCGCAATTAGAGTCAGCAATAGGATTAGAGCAGGCCTGCAGCCGAGACTATGTTTCAAAGATTCCTCCATCTGGAAGAGCTAACGCTGCGCCTGAGCATGGTCCTTGGAATTCGAGCTCGAAGCTTGAGGAGCGGAGGCAGTAGAGACGTGGGCAGGCGCTTGCGCTCCGGCCTGCTGCAAAGCATTATCAAACAGCGCCCGGATTTCAGCAGTCGGACGTGCCCCATCCATCATTTGGCCATTCACGAACATTGTCGGGGTGCCAGTTACGCCCAATGATTCCCCTTCCTTCACCGATGCCTTTACGCTGTCATCCTTCTGGTCTTTTATGCACGCCTGAAGCTTGGGCGTATCCAGCTTGAACTTGTCTGCCTTTGAAAGCACGGCCTTGTCGATCGCCGCAAATTGGTTATCTCGCCCTTTCTCCTGGTTGACGAGTTGCTGATTGGAGTGAATGTAGTCGGCAAATTCCCAGTAGGCATCAGCGCTCTGCGCCCCCAGGCAGTTTGCATCAACGGCAGCGTGAATGGCCCAGGGATGAATCTCAGATAATGGGAAATCTTTGTAGATGAAGGCCACGCGATCGCCGTATTCCTTGAGCAGCTCCGGAAACAATGTGCGATGTACTTGCGAACAAAACGGGCACTCAAAATCGTCATAACTCACAACCGTGACCTTGGCGTTTGGATTCCCCCGGACCGGACGCCCTTTGACGTCGATTTTCTTCATGACTTCGGCATAAGGATCTTTTGTCAGATCCATTCTGGTCATGCGGATGAGAGTTTTTTGGTCTTTGGAAACCAGGAAATCGTATGTCTGCTTCTTACTGTCGCCGTCGAATGTAACCGTTATAGCGTCATAATTCGCAAACTCGCTGGCTTTCGGTGAAGAAATTAGTACCTTCACTGTCGCCGGAACGTTGTATTCGACGCGGAGTTGGCGCTCGATTCGTTGCGAAAGCTCAGTAGGAGCAAGTTGGGCTGAGCACCCCAGACAAATCAATAGATAGAAAAAGAACACGCGTTTGCACGAGATCACCAGAAACCGCCTAAGCATTGTGGATTTAGCTTCGATTATCTCACAGCGCCAGCACGCCCTACTTCACGCCGCGTATAAGCTGCTCAGGGGAAAGGAGCGCATTCATTGAGCCGGAGCGGAAGCCTTCGAGATCAAGAGTGACAAACTTGAAGCCGAGCGCCTTGAATATCCGGGTGAATTCCGCGGCCATATCCTGGTTGAGCGCTTGTGCCATCTCATCGCGGGCAATTTCAATTCTGGCGATCTCGCCGTGGTGCCGCACCCGGAATTGCCGGAAGCCGAGAGCTCGCAGCGCATCTTCGCCCTTTTCTACCGCGCTAAGTGCTTCTCTGGTGACGGCGCGGCCATACTCAATGCGAGATGACAGGCACGCCGAAGCTGGTTTGTCCCAGATGCGGAGGCCGGCCTCCCGTGCCAGATCACGCACTTCCTGCTTCGTTAACGCTGCTTCAACCAGAGGAGCTGCAACCCGATGGTTCGACGCGGCAACCTGACCGGGGCGGAAATCAGCTTTGTCATCGAGGTTGACTCCGTAGGCGATGGTCGCAAACCCACGCTGCTCCGCAAAGCTTTCCATAACTGTGAAGAGTTCGTCCTTGCAATGAAAACAGCGTGACGAATCGTTACGGACATACTCCTCCCGCTCGAGCTCGTCGGTGTGAACAACTTCAAGAGGTATGTTCTGTTCTTGCGCGAAAGCAATCGCATCCGCCAACTGGAAACGAGCCAGACTCGCCGAATCAGCAATGACGGCCATCATGCGGCTGCCCAGTGCCTGATGTGCGGCAAAGGCGAGAAATGCGGAGTCCGTGCCGCCTGAATAGGCCACCAGCGTTGGCCCAAGCGCGCTAAGATGCCGATGCAGGGCATCGTGCTTTGCCGCCAATTCCCGCGGGAGGGTCATAAGTACTATCTTATGCCGAAACCGCGAGAGCTTGTATTTGCGTCAGAAGAGCCGCTCGGTACGCCGCAGATTTCCGAACGCTCCCACATTCGCCAGGGAAAAAGTGAAGCGAAATTGATTTTCATTGCGCACATTCGCCAGAGCAAAGCGGCGGTATTCAAGATTCACACCGCAGCAATCCCAGTTGTAGGCGAGCTGGGTAGATGCGTATTGCACCTGATTCAGATTGGCGTCGATCCCAAGGGTGAGAGCTCCGCTGAATCCACGCTTGTCGAGGCTTCCGTAACCGAGCATTGCCCGGAACTGATCGAATTTCTCGGCAGAAAAAGCGTTGCCGATTATGGCAGGGAATTGTCCCGGAGCGTGCAAGAAAGCATTGCCGGCGCCCACTGTGAATAGGCCAAAACGGTGATTAAAGAGCACAACGCTCGTATTCACGCGCCCGGCCTTGAAGTCGTAATCGGCGTCCCACTCGAGGTCGTTGCTGGCGCCTGTGGAAACTCGAAGCCGTGAAACCAGCGGCGACAGGTGAGCTGGCTCGGTCAGAAAGGCGATTCCGGTCAGGTCGACAGTGCTGGTGAAAACGTTGCGCTTGCCGGGCACAAGCGCGCCCCCAAAGGTCGGATCGAGAAAATATTTTTGCGTCAACTCCCAGGTCACAACCTCTCGCGTGCTGGGTTGTGGCGGGCAAGGCTGATCCGCTGTCCGGGCAGTACGTTCCCATGGGACATGACTCGACCGTGGCGCCGCACCCACAATTAAGGCGGGCATGCCCTCAGGCCCGCAATTCTCGGCTTCTGCCGAAGTGCGCTTCGCAAACAAGCGGTTTACGATTGCGTACTGAACTTCGTGGGTGTCACTGAGAATGTCCCGGTCATCAAACCGCAGAATGCGCGAGAAATTATCGACTCCGGTCACATAGTCATAGACAATGCGAGGTTCGATCACGTGCTTCCATTTCCGGCCAAGGAACTCACGATCGAACACGCGGTCGAGTGCTGGCGGACGGACTTCGACCGATCCTTCGAGCGACTTCCGATTTAAGGCATGCGAAAGCACCGTGCCCACTCCATTCGAATTAGCAACCAGGCTCGCCGCCAGTTCCTGGGTGTAAGTAGTATCGCGAAGGGAGAGTTGCGGGCGAACACTCCAGCCTTTGAACCGCAAGGGAACCGACACCGCTGGGCTGAGGTCAAGTCGACCGAGCAAAGGTGCGGTGCTGAAACCAGGCTCACTGCGCGAAAGCCCTTCTGCGGAAAAATCGAAGCTCCCATGAAATGGCGAACTCCCAAGCTGCCGGTCGACGCCGGAAGCCTCGAGTCCGGGTGCGTGCAGAATAGTGATTACATCGTGAGTATTGGTGCCGCTCTGGAAATCCTGGTATCGCCGGGTGGTGGCGTTCAAGAAGAACCCGCCCGTGGTATTCGACAAAAAGGCTTCGGACTTTACTTCCGAGTTGACGACCTGGGTGAACACATCACTGAAGACGAGCCGAAAAACATATGAACTCAGATAATCAATGTCGGCAACGCCGCGAAAGTTGTGCGCGAACTCGGCTTCGGCATTGAGGTGCGCTTCCGTTCCACCCTGCTTTACGCCGCTTACGCCACGATCAAGGACGCTGAAGAAGGTAAGGTCGGCGAAAGAATTTTCCGTCGGCCGGGCGCGAAACTCACCGTCAGGGGCCCATCCACGCCGCGAGAAGTATTCGGTCCCTAAAAGCAGGTCCATGCTGCGATTGATCGCCCAGAACACCGATTCGCCGAAACTGTAGCCCCGTGTGGAAGAGCGGCCTATGTTGGGAATCAAGAATCCGGATTGGCGCGGGGTTTTCTGTACCGGATGGGTTGCGAACGGAAGATATAGAAGCGGGATGCCCTCGATCCGGAAATCGGTGTGATATATCTTCGCTGTGCCTGCGACCTCGACGTCCACTTTATGCGAGTAGAACTGCCATTTTGGCCTTGGAAGTTGACAGGTCGTCACCGTGCCGTCGGTCACAATGTAGTGGTCCGGCCCGGCCTTCTCAACGATTTTTCCGGTGAAAAAAAAGGGATTGGAGCTGCTAAGAATGGTACGACTTTTCCGGACCTTCAGACCAATCCTTCCTGTGACGTGCTCAAATCTGCCTTTCTCGGTTTGGACGTTATAAGTTCCGCGACTCGCTTCGATATGTTCGTCGTTGGGCCCACCGTCAAGAACCAGATGACCTTCAGCGTAGACCTCTCCTGAATTAGAGTTGTATGTGACCTGGTCGCCGGAAATGGTGTACGCGCCGTAATCGATCTCCACGTTGCCGGTGAGCTTGTAAACCGGCCCGTCTTTTTCCTGCTGCTGTGCGCGAATGGTGACATCTACATCACGGCCTGCAGGGGATGCCCTGGGGTGCCTCTCCTCGACTGTGGAACCGGGAAGCAACTGGCTGGTAACTAACGGCGGCACGAGTAACAGACAGCAAAACAGCCCCGCCGTGATAAACCATTGAGTAGGAGCAAGCATCAGGAGCGTGTGTGCATTCTGATCGGAATTGCCGACTTTGCGTGAAGGTAGCACGGCAGGGACTCTCGAGGCAAAGTTCGCGTCTGCTCATTTTTCAAGGGTGCCAGGCATGAGATCGCCCCGCCCTCCATCAGGATTCACTCCCAGCGAGAGTTATTTCGATCCGGAAGCAGCCGATATAAGCGAGCAGGAATTCTCGGCCAGCTTGGGGAGTACGGGTGAGCGGCCGCAATTTGTCGTGGATGAGCCCGAAATCCCGCGAACGCGGATGGAGGAGACGCTCATCGCTGGCGACAGTTCCGCGGAATTGGATAAAAATGCGCCGCCAGGTGTGAGCCAACTAGGAACGGACGAACTGGGAGAGGACGAACAGGCAACTCCGGAGCGAGACTCCGATTGGCGTGAACAAGTCAGCGCTAAAGTGAACAAATATAAGTCGCAGAGTCGCCACAAGGTGAGGTATCCCTCTCTGCAGCTTCCATTCGAACCAGGTCCTTACTACCCCAAACACGAGAATGCACCCAGAGCTGCACTGTCTTTCAGCGAATCAATCGCGGCCGAGATTGTGGCATTGCGGCCGTCACCGGTAGCCGAACGGGAACCGGCTCGGATCTCTCTCGAGGCGACTGCTCGTGTTCTGGAGTTCCCTCGTCCAATCCCGGTCCCGGTGGATCCGGATGCCCTGGCTGAACCCATTCTCGACCGGCCGAGAATCGTCGAAGCTCCTGAACTTCTGCCACCTCCGCCTGCTATGGGCGGGATCATGATGGAGACGCCAAGCGATCCCGAACCGGAGCGCCGTCCAGGGTTCGATATGCCCCTGCAGTCCGCTCCGCTCTCGCGGAGGATATGGGCCGGAGCAATTGACGGCCTGCTGATCGCAATCGCGCTGGCAGTGTTCGCATATTGCTTCGTGCGCATAACTGGCGCAGCACTGCCGTGGCCGATGACGTGGAAAATAGCTGCAACCTTGCTGGCCCTGTTTTGGCCGGCGTACGAATACGCATTTCTCGTATTTTCGGAAACTACTCCGGGCTTGCGCCTGGCAAAGCTCGAAGTGCAACGATTTGACGGCACTCCCGCACCCAGGAACCTGAGACGCTGGCGTGTGCTGGCTTCGCTCCTTTCCGCGTTTTCCCTCGGCCTGGGATATGCATGGTGTTTTCTCGATGAAGACCAGCTCTCCTGGCACGATCGCATCACACGCACCCACTTGGCTCCGCAGCGGTCCCGTTAAAGCAATTCATCGTCCTAATGTGTTAAATTGCTGAGACTGCCCGCAGTTCTTGTGCATGGCGACATTCACCCAAAATCCAAACCGTCCCGCGGTCAAAGTATTCGTCGCTACCACCGTCCTGCTCAGCTTTATTTCCTTTTGGCGGGCGGCGGCGATTGTGCTGTCCGATCTTGCTTCCTCCGCCTATTACGCCGGCGGCGATTCGGAAAAGGTCATTGGCAAGAGCGCTCCCTGGTTCATTCTGGCGGTTATGCTGTTCAGTTATGCGGTTCGGGCGCTGTATATCGAATCCACCAGCATGTTTGTCCGCGGTGGGGTGTATCGCGTGGTCAAGAAGGCCATGGGCGGAACCCTGGCCAAGTTTTCTGTGTCAGCCCTGCTGTTCGACTATGTTCTGACCGGCCCCATCAGCGCGGTCGTTGCCGGCCAGTATCTCGCCGGATTCATTGAAGACATTGCCCGCTATCTTGGCCACCCGCTTCGCTCGTTTCCGGAGAACGCGTTTTCCGCATTCTTCGGCGTTCTGGTTACCTTTTACTTCTGGTGGAAGAATACTCAGGGAATTCACGAGTCCAGCAAAAAAGCGGTTCAGATCATGGCCATCACCACTGTCATGGTCGTTATCCTGATCATCTGGTGTACATATACGGTTTTCCGCGTCCCGATCCAGATTCCGCCCAACCCATTTAAGTATGGAATTCTGCTGAACAAAGAGTCTCTCGGCTGGCTTTACCCACTGCGGGGCTCGTGGCTTACCCACTTGACGTGGTTCATTGCTTTCGTGGGTTTCGGGCATTCAGTGCTGGCCATGAGCGGTGAAGAAACGCTGGCGCAGGTGAACCGCGAAATCGCCCACCCTAAGCTGAAAAACCTGGAAAAGACCGGGCTGGTGATTTTCATTTACAGCCTCTTGTTCACTTCTTTGGTTTCGTTCTTTGCAGTAATGATTCTGCCCGATAAGGTGCGCCCGGAGTTTTATGGAAATCTTATCGGCGGCATTGCCATGTACCTGGCAGGGCCGCAATGGGCGCGGCTGATCTTTCACGGGTTTGTGGTTCTGGTCGGGGTTCTGATTCTCTCTGGAGCGCAGAACACGTCTATTGTGGGCGCCAACGGCGTCCTGAACCGCGTTGCCGAAGACGGTGTATTGACCGACGCATTCCAGAAGCCGCACCCGCGTTTTGGCACCAGCTATCGAATCGTCAATCTGGTCGTCGGAATGCAATTGCTGACCATCATCCTGACTCGAGGCAACGTATTCGCGCTGGCTGATTTGTATGCCTTCGGCGTTATCTGGAGCTTTTCCATGATGTCGCTGTCGGTGCTGGTACTCCGATATACGGAGCCCACCAGGCGCGAATGGAAGGTGCCGCTCAACCTTCCCTTGGGCAAAGGTCGCGAGTTACCGGTCGGCGTGATTCTGATCGCGATCGTGCTTTTTCTGACTGCGCTGGTGAATTTTTTTACAAAGTATGAGGCTACCCGCGCCGGCGTGCTATTCAGTGCCGTATTTTTTGTGCTTTTCACGTATTCCGAGAAGCGGGTTACCAAGCAACGCCAAGGCAGAACCGCGAACCTCGATCAGTTCCGGGTTTACGGGAATGAGCAGCCGGAAACTGAGACGCTGGGCGTGCGTCCCGGAAATGTCGTGGTCGCCGTTCGTGATCCAAAGAACCTGTACTACCTGCAAGAGGTGCTACGCCGCACTGACATCAATAAACAGGACGTGGTTGTCATGACTGCGCGCCTCTATCATCGCGAGCACTCCTTCAGCGGCAATACCATGTTCGAGGCCAGCCAGGTATTCGACCACTACGAGCAGGAGCTGTTCACGGCAGCTGTCGCCGTCGCCGAGAAAGAAGGTAAACCGGTTTCACTGCTGGTAGTGCCGGCGAGCAACGTCTTCGATGCGATCGTGGTGACGGCGCATCGCTTGGAATCCAGTCGCATCGTGTGCGGTCTCTCCAACAAGCTGAGCCCGGACGAGCAAGCCAAGCTCACGGGAGACGCATGGGAGCGGCTGCCGGACCCGAAGCCGCGACTGGTGTTGGAAGTGCGGATGCCGAATGGCGTCTCACGTGAGTATTACCTCGGCCCCCATACACCCCGGCTGCGCAATCAGGATCTCGATCTCCTGCACCAGATCTGGCTTGAGGTGACATCGGACCCGCGCTTCGCGGGCGCACACCATTACCATGTCATTGCCGCCGCTCTTCAGGAGCTTCACTGCGAACTGCACGGCCCCGAGCGGAATGCCGTACTCGATAAGCTCTGGCAAGAATTGCAAAAGAAGAATGAGGATTCGTAAAGTGTGTTCTCCTCTGTGCCTGCAGTGGTTAAGACTTTTCAACCCTGACAGTACACGGAGTGTCACAGAGAAAAACACCAAATTCCTGCCTGCCCTGTGACGTTCATCACATCGCCTGAACCTGCGATGGTCTTATGCTGATTGGATGCTTTCTGGCCGGCTGACGCATGGCTTAGTTCGACTGTTAGATCGATTTCCGACGGTAAGATTATCGTCCCAGGAGGTCACACCTCACCATCGTACCGGCCGGCGCGGCGAGGAAGACGCCTACTTCTACCTCCGGCGCTGTGGCTACGTCATGATCGCGCGCAACTTTCGGACCGCCCGGCATCATGGCGAAATCGATCTGGTTGGCTGGGACAAAGACGTGCTCTGTTTCATCGAAGTCAAAACCCGCACTACGCGCGACGTGAAGCCTGCTGCGGCCGCAGTGGATCGCGGAAAGCGACGGGCCCTTCGCGTAGTTATTCGCGATTACTTGCGTTCGCTTCCGGAGCGTCACTTTCCTGAAATGCCGCAGTGGCGCTTCGACGTGGTTACCGTGTACTACGGAAAGCAGCAGCCGCGTCCCATATTTGAGCTGTTTCGGAATGCTGCGCTCTCGTCGTAAAATACATATACCCGATTCGCAACCGGCCGGAGGAAGTCGACTAAATTGCCCGAACTCAGAAAAGATCCGATTGTTGGCCGCTGGGTCATTATCTCCACCGATCGTGCTAAACGCCCGACTGACTTTGCTCGCGACGCCGTCAAGATGAGGGGAGGTTTCTGCCCGTTCTGCTATGGAAACGAGGCGAAAACTCCTCCTGAAATTCAGGCTTACCGCCCTAACCAGAACGGCGGTCCACCGCCCCAACGTGATGCTCCGGGTTGGACGGTGCGCGTGGTGCCGAACAAGTTCCCGGCGCTAGGAATCGAAGGCAATCTGAATCGCCAGGCCGAAGGCATGTTCGACAAGATGAACGGCATCGGCGCCCACGAAGTAATTATCGAAACCAACGACCATAACGCCACGCTCGCCACCATGCCGGTAAAAAGAATTGAAGACGTGCTATGGACGTTTCGCGACCGCATTCTCGATCTAAAAAAAGACCGGCGTTTCAAATATATTTTGATCTTCAAAAATCACGGCGACTCCGCCGGAGCATCGATGGAGCACGCACATTCGCAACTGATTGCGCTGCCCATCGTCCCGATTTACGTTTCCGAGGAAATTGAAGGGGCCAAGCAGTATTACATCTATAAGGAGCGCTGCGTTTTCTGCGATATTGTGCAGCAGGAGAGCGAAGCCGGCGATCGCGTGGTGGCGGAGAACGAAGACTTTATCACCCTTGCGCCCTACGCGCCGCGGTTCCCGTTTGAGACCTGGATTCTTCCCAAACAGCATGAGTCGGCCTTCGAGAATTCGTCGTCGCACATGTTCGAGAATTTGGCGAAGTCGATCCGCGTGCTGCTGAACAAGGCCGACCAGGTGCTTGATAATCCTGCTTATAACCTCGTCATCCACAGTTCGCCAACGCAGGATGCCGCTAGCGATCACTACCACTGGCACATCGAATTTGTGCCCAAGCTGACGCGTACAGGCGGATTCGAGTGGGGAACTGGGTTTTACATCAATCCCACTCCGCCGGAAGAGGCGGCGAAGTTTCTACGAGCTGCAACTGTGGAAGAGTCGGCGACGACTAGCGTCGGATAACGCTAGGTAAGCGCCCTCAGTACAACTTGTCATTCCGAAAGGCAGTTGTGCAATCCCCTTGTCATTCCGAAAGACTTTAGTCCTGAGGAATCTGCTTTTCCTTGACAAATGAGAACAGCAGATTCCTCACTACTAAAGTGGTTCGGAATGACATGGTCTATTGGCTTGTGGTGTTGCTGAGCAGTCAGGCTGTTGCTGAGGAGCCAGGCCGCATCATGCGTCAGCGCAGCTCACGCAATTGCTGCACAGTTTCAATCACCCGACCGGCAACGTAGTCGATCTCAGCTTCGGTATTGAACCGCCCAATCCCAAAACGCAGCGACGCCTGCGCCAGTTCATCCGAAACGCCCATTGCTTTCAGAACATATGACGGCTCGATATGCGCCGAAGTACACGCCGCTCCGCTGGAGAGAGCGATATCGTCAAGCCCAGTCAGTAGATCCTCACCGCTTACATCAGCAAAGCTGACGTTGAGGTTGCCAGGAAGACGATGTTCCACCGAACCGTTAAGGGCTACTCCGCTCAGGTTCGATAAAATCCTCTCGCGCAAGCGATCCCGCAGTCCTCCAACGCGGTGGGATTCCCGCGGTATCTCGTTCCGGCAAATTTCGCAGGCTCTGCCCAGGCCAACAATTCCGGGAACGTTCAGGGTGCCCGAGCGCAGTCCTCGTTCATGGCCGCCGCCATCGATCAAAGGCGTTAGCTGCGGCCCATCGCTCCGAACATAGAGCACGCCGACACCCTTTGGCCCATAGAGTTTGTGCGCGGAAATTGAAAGCAGATCAATGTTCTGAGCATCCACATCTATCGGAATCTTTCCGGCTGCCTGAGCGGCATCTGTAAGGAACGCAATGTTTCGCGTTCGGCAGATACTTCCTATTTCTGCGATGGGCTGCAGCACTCCGGTTTCATTGTTTGCAGCCATGATTGCCACAAGGACTGTCTTATCCGAAATTGCTCGAATCAGGTCATCGAGATCAACCAATCCGTCCTTCTGTACCGGCAGGTATGTCACCTGGAAGCCATAACTCTGCAGCCGCTTGCAGCTGTCGACCACGGCCTTGTGTTCGGTAACACACGTAACGATGTGGTTGCCTTTTTCGCGATTCGCTTCAGCGACGCCTTTAATCGCGATATTGTCGCTTTCGGTGGCCCCCGAAGTGAAAATAATCTCCTCGGGTTTCGCCCCGATCAGGTTAGCAACCTGTTCGCGAGCGGCTTCTACGGCTTCGTTGGCCTTCCATCCCAACGAGTGACTCCGGCTGGCTGAATTACCGAACTGTTCATTGAAGTAGGGCAGCATCGCTTCGAGCACACGCGGGTCCACCGGCGTGGTTGCGTGATTGTCCACGTAGACTGGGAATTTCAAGCCGCGGCGCGTTGCCAGTTCTTTGCTTGGCAGGGAAGTTGTGCTCATTAATTAACGTCCTGTTCATCTGATTTTACAGAACGCGCCCATGCCCTGCATTTCGTGCTTGACAACCGCCCTCTTCCGGCTAAAAATACCGTCCAATTCCGGTAAATCGTCTGGGTTGTTTCGCCCGGCAAAAACCCAAGCCGGAATCTATGAATCCATCCACTCCCGCCCAACTTCCTGTATGAGCAGCCAAGTCACACAATGCAAGCACCCGCGCGTGAAAATCGTGGCCCGCGAAGATGACGCCGAATTCGTCGAATGCCTGGAATGCGGCGACGTCTTCGAATCCAGCGAATTTAGAGATATGGATATCGAGGAAACCAAGTTGAAAGAAGGGTAGTGGCTGTCGGTTCCTCAATATTTGCAGACACTGATGGCCTACTTCAATGCCATCCCCGCCTCTGCGGAAAAATCCGTCGCGGCAAATTGTCGTGCAATAAATTTCGGATACGCTGCCGCCGCAATCATCGCCGCGTTATCCGTCGATAGCGGTCGGGAAGGGAAGTAGACGGGAATGCCGTGCTCGGGCGCTTCACGCTCGAATGTTTCCCGAAGCTCGTTGTTGGCCGCCACGCCCCCGGTCACAAAAAGAGTCGCGACACCGTACTCGCGAGCCGCCGACAACGTTTTGCTGACCAGATCTCCGACCATCGCTCTCTGGAAAGATGCGATCAGATCGAGGGCCTGCTGATCACAGTTCGCCAGGTAATCTTCCAGCTTAGGTTTTGCGATTCCAACCAGCGCATGCCTGCGCGTTTCAATAGACCCCGCCATGCCGTTTGTCTCGACATAGCGCAACACCGCCGTCTTGATCCCGCTGTAAGAAAAATCGAATTTCGGGGTAGCGCTGCCGCTTACCGAGGAAAATGTCCCTGAGGGTGCCCCATTCTTAGTCCGATTTTGGCCAAGGGTGGGGATCTTCGACGCTGCTCTCCGGTCCGGATGCTTGATCTGAGAAATCGCAAACTTCACCGCGCGCGCGTCCCCATGTTTTGCCAACCGATCAATGATCGGGCCACCGGGGTATCCCAACCCCAGCAGTTTCGCGACTTTGTCGAAAGCCTCGCCGGCCGCGTCGTCACGAGTGTGGCCGATGTTCTCGTACGACCAGCTTTCGCCGCGCTGAGCAGCCAAGTACAGATGAGTGTGTCCGCCAGAAACCACCAGCGCCAACATGGGAAAGCGCGGCTCGCGATTTCCTTTCTGCCGCTCTTCCAGCAGTACGGCATGAATATGTCCCTCAAGATGGTTCACGGCGATCAGAGGCTTCTCGAGAGCAAACGCCAGAGCTTTCGCGTAGCTGATGCCGACCAGCAGTGCTCCAGCTAGGCCGGGTCCCTGAGTTACTGCAAGTGCGTCAATAGATTCGTAGGTTTTCCCTGCTACAGCCAGCGCCTGCCGAACCACGGGTACAATCGCGCGCAGGTGCTCGCGGGATGCGAGTTCGGGAACAACGCCTCCATAGGGCTGGTGTGTCGCAATCTGCGAGGCGACAACGTTCGAAATCACCTGCTCGCCGGAGCGCACCACTGCCGCCGCCGTCTCGTCGCAGGAAGACTCGATGCCGAGGATGAAGGTGGAAGACATTCTTCTTTGTAATAATTGTAATAATAATGGAATCTCGATTGATTTATTGGTACGCATTCACATCTGGCCGGTTCGAAATGGATGACATCCACACGTGGAAGAGCGGCGCTTTAGCGCCGCGTGCCAACTCCATACATGGCTACGGAGCCCCTGAAGGGCCGCTCTTCCACAGTTTTCCCAAGTGGCAGTCCTTGTTCCAGGTCCGCGCCCTCTTGATCGCGAGTTCGTTGTGTACTATTCTCGAACTACACCGGAAAGGAGGTGGTCGGATGACAAGTTCTGATAGTGGCAGTAGATGTATCCATAGACCAGGTGAGGTGGCTGAGACTTAGAGCGGTCGCTCTGAGTGCTTCGCAACTCGACCGGTGAGTTTGGATTACCACCCTGGCATAGGTCGTGCCGGGGCCCGGAGTTCGCTGAAGTGGCGCTTCATGAGAGTCCCATGCTGGGGATGCTTAGAGTGACCACCTCTTGGTTAAACCCAAACAGTCCACCGGACGGCCCGCAGGTTAACAGCTTGCGGGCCGTTCTCTTTGTGGGGGCCATACGCGTTACTATCGGTGAGCAGGAAATTCTTCGAAGTGATTGGCGACGAAATGGCTGGCGATGACTTCGACAGCGCGGCGAGCTTCGCTCAGCGCTATCGCTCGATGAGCGATGGCGAACTGCTCACGCTCGCTCGTGAGCCCTGGGCATTGAGCGATCCCGCCTGGGAAGCTCTCGAAGATGAATGCGCTCGTCGGGGTTTGGAGCTTCCTGAGCCCGAAGCCCCGCCGCAGATCAGCGCACTGGAAAAACGCAATCTGGTGATGCTGCGCCGCTTTCGCGACATTCCCGAAGTGCTGCTGGCTAAAGGAAAGCTCGAAGCCATGGGCCTCGAGTGCGTTCTCGCCGATGACAATATGGTTCGCATGGACTGGTTTCTCTCCAATCTGCTCGGCGGAGTTAAGCTCCTGGTGGAAGCCGAAGATTTTACCCGGGCGTCAGATCTGCTGAACGAACCCGCTCCCGAAGAACTGTTCGTTGAAGGCGTGGGCAGGTACGTCCAGCCACGTTGTCCGCAATGCGATTCAATGGACGTCGCCTTTGCCGAGCTGAACAAGAGTGTGAGCTATACCAGCGCCTGGCTCGGACTACCAATCCCATTTGCTCGCGATGATTGGCAATGCCACACCTGCGGACATCACTGGGAAGATATCCTCGAAGAAGGTCCCTGATTAACTTTCTCGAACGCCAGGCGGATTACCGCGGCTGTGTCGCCTGGCAGAGGAAGACTGTTAAGTTCTTCTGGTGAGAACCAGCGTGCGTCGGCTGCATCTCCGGCAGCCTTCAGTTCGCCTGCTTCCACTTCACAAAGAAAATCGATGAGTATGTAGTGATATCGGGTCCGTTTGTCATCGTCGGCAACCAGGCGCTCGAAAACCCCGAGCAGTTCCGTCGCCTTGGTTGCGAGTCCGGTTTCTTCAAGAGCTTCGCGCTCGGCGCCCTGCCGCAAAGTTTCGCCAACTTCCAGCAACCCCCCGGGGATGGACCACTCGCCCTGTAGCGGTGCCTGCCCGCGCTTCACCAACACAACCTGGTTATTCCTTATGATGGCTGCTCCCACTCCGATCAGGGGACACTCTGGATATTCCCGCCTCATGCAGCTCTGAATTTCCACGGTTGAATTGACGAAAAAGCCTGGGCGGACTGGGGTGCAACAGGTCTATAATTTCCGGAGTCAGCTTCCCATGCTGATCGGCCCTTGCTGTTCCCGCCGCAGGCTGTTCTTCGAGCTGCTCGGCGACGGGCCATCCTTCACCCTTCCAACCAGTGCGAAAGGAGACCGCCGATGTTTACGCGCATTGTGGAATGCTACGTGAAAAAGGAAAAAAAACAAGACTTCACCGAGAAGATGCAGAACGCGGTGCTGCCAACTCTGCAATCCCAGCCCGGGTTCGTAGACTTGTTGGCCTTGAGTTCGGAAGATGAACCTGGGCGTGTGGCTTCGATCAGCCTGTGGAGATCGCGCGCCGACGCAGAACGCTATCACCACGCACATTACGACGAGATCGTGGACTCGCTCCGCCCAATGCTGCGGGATGAACCCTCAATCGAGTTCTACAACGTGGAAGCCTCAACTGCGCACCACATTGCTGCAGTCAAAGCCGCTTAGATGAAGCATTGAGATCGGGCCGGAGCGCCGGATCATCCCGTGTTCGGAGATACGGTGATCCCACGTAATTTCGGCCTGATCTTCTTTTAAAGCTCTGCTCGGCGACCGCCAGCGATGGAAACAAAGTCATCCAGTTCCTGAGTGGCGGACGATATGTCGTCAACGCTTCTTGCCTTCCATCTCCGCCAACCGCGCCTTCACCATCTTTTTCAGCAGCGCGGCGGGGAAAGGCTTGTCCAAGGGGAAATGGATTGTGCCCTTCGACACCCGGTAGTCCTTCAGATCTTTCTTGAACGCCTTAATCACGGACGCGGTCGGGAACAGGCTGCAATGGTCCGAAAACGCTGCGTACCATATGAACATTCCTTTGTACCTGCGCTCCTTTATCTTGAACGCCGGAATGCCGTAGCTGATGACCTCCGTAGTCTCCGCCGGCAGCACCAACCGGATCGCCGCGCGAACTTTGTTCAAAGTTCCGCGCGCGGGCTGTGGCACGGCAGCGAGATATTCATCAACTGTCCTTGGGTTAGCGCCCCTTTCCGGCGCGGGCTTCCTGCTTGACGTCGTCTTTTTCATTTGGAGATAGTAACTGGCCGGAACCAAATTAGTAAGAGTGGTACAACTGCGTAGGATTTCAAGCGGATTTCGATTGCCAGCGGAACCGATTCGCTGTTTTTGCTTAGATTTCCTCTGTGAGGCTCCTCTGTGGAACCCAGTGCCCTCTGTGGTTAGGTTTTAAAAGCATTAACCTCAGAGAACACTGAGGTGCGCACAGGAAGAGCGACAGAGGTAGCCGGCCCAGGAACAGCGTTTGAAAGGGCGGGAACGGTGGAGAGGCTGCCTGTGTCAATAAAGCGACCAGTGGGACATGCTGCTACAGACGAACCAAACCAGTCATAACGAAAATTAAGGTGTCCCGAAATCGAGACACCCTAACTTAAATCCAACGTCCACTGCCTACTCCTTGTCATAGACGGCAACGCTTTTGTACTTCTTACCCTTTGCGTCGGTCCCGGTAACCGTTACCGTACGGCTCTTGCCGTCGGGTGCGACTACGACGTGCGCCGTTAGAACCTCCTTATCGCCCTTTTTCGATACGACGTGAAGCGTATGGTCGTTTACTTGTTTGACGGAGCGCATATCCTCGTTAGGATTTCCCGTCGACGGATAGTCCTTGCCATCAAACTTGCCGGTCCACTCGCTATGGAGCGGTGTGCCATCGGCCGCAACACCGTCGATCGTGACTTTTATGCTGTCACCCGCAGCTTCATAAACCACCGTATTGTTCTTGGGCGCGCCGGCCGCGAGCTTTGATTTCGCTTCGTTCAGCTTCCAAGTGCCCATCATGCCTTCATTGGCCGCGAAGCACATTACCGCTACAAAACACAACGCGAGCAACACTACACTGGTTTTAAGTTTCATGTAGCCTCCATCGAAGAGTTGGATTATTGGACGGCGCGAATTTTAGTCTTCCCCAGTGCACTCCGCAACTGCTTGAGAATCGATTATGAAATGCGGTTCATCGAACCATCATGAACATGAAGCTTGTCTCAGTGAATGTCGGGCTGCCCCGCGATGTCGTCTGGCATGGGATGAACGTCAGCACCGGAATTTTCAAGCGGCCGGTCAAAGGCCGCGTCGCCCTGCGCAAGCTCAATCTTGACGGCGACCGCCAAGCGGACCTTAGCGTTCACGGCGGGGAAGACAAGGCGGTGTACTGCTATCCGCTCGGTCATTACGCGTACTGGAAAAAAGAATTGCCAGGGCGCGACTTGCCGCTGGGAATGTTCGGAGAGAACTTCACGATTGATTTCGGCGACTTGGGCGACAAAGCAGGCTTACCTGAAAATTCGATCCATATTGGCGATCGCTTCTCCGTCGGCTCTGCGGAAGTAGTAGTCACGCAGCCGCGCTTGCCCTGTTACAAGCTGGGCATTCGATTCCAGATGGACGACATGGTAAAGCGCTTCCTCGCGAGTGGGCGCTCCGGCTTCTATGTCGCGGTGGTTGGCGAAGCCGAAGTCGGCGCCGACGATGAGATGCAAATGATCAGTCGGGACCCGAACGCTGTTCCGGTTTCAGAAATCACTCGGCTTTATGTCGCGAAAAGATATTCCGGCGAAGATGCGCGGATAGTAGAGCGTGCGCTGCACGTTACAGCTCTGCCGGAGAGTTGGAAAGAATATTTCCGCGAGCGGCTGGAGAGAGCGAAAGCGGAGGCATAAATACCATCTCCGCCGTGGGTCGCAGAATCCGAAAGGGCACGGCTTTTGTTGTGCCATGCGTCAACTACTGATCATGTCATCTTGGGCCAAGTAATCGTTCGCGAAAGGAACGATTACGCAGTCGAAGCCTAACGCGCCCCGAATCGGCTACGCGCTGGCAGCTTTGCGCGATGACGCCTTGCGGCGTTGTGTGACCGCGGCGTCTAGCTCGGCGGCAATCGTCTCGAATCCCGGCTTGGGACCTTTCCAGCGCAACTGTTCTACGTCGTCGAAGAGCTTGATGTCCGTTCGCAGCGTGGCGAGCTTTCGAAAGAGCAGCGCGTTGTCCCAGTCGCGGCAAAGCGTGTCAGCTAGCGCGCCGGCGTTGGTAGCGTTCACATGCCAGTCGCTGCAATCTTTTGGGATCGCTTCCAGATGTCCAAACTTGGCGAGCACCGCGGCTGACGATTTCGCACCCCAGCCCGCCAGTCCGGGATAACCGTCCGCCGAATCTCCAACCAACGCCAGATAATCCGGAATCGACAACGGCGGGACACCATATTTCTGAATGACGCCCCGCTCATCGATAGTCACTCGCGTGCGCCGATTGAGTTGCACCACCCGCGTGCCTCGCACACATTGCGCCAGGTCTTTATCGGGCGTGCAAATTACGATTCGTTCCACGCGCGCATCTTTTTCCGCCAAAGCCGCTCCCGCAGCCAAAGCGTCGTCGGCCTCGAACTCCACCATCGGCCAAACCACAATGCCGGCCGCAGAGAGAACGTCCTCGAGCAGCGGGAATTGCGCCAACAATTCCGGCTCGACGCCCTCGCTGGTCTTGTAACCCTGCCACAACTGGTTGCGAAACGACTCAATCACATGGTCCGTGGCAACCGCAATGTGCGTCGCCCCGCCCTTAATCATTCCCAGCACCGACGCCAGGACGCCGCGCACCGCGCCAACTTCTCGTCCCTGCTTATCGCGCGCAGAAGGCACCGCGTAGTAATGCCGGAACAGCTCGTACGTGCCGTCAACCAGAAAAACTTCCATGGGTAGGGAAAGGATACCTAAGCCGCAACCGTTTTTGCGATCGCCTTCTCCTTCCACTGCAGAGCGACCGTCGGAGTCGTGGTCATCGCAATCTTCACATCTTTCAATTCAAGTGTTTCCACGCTGACAGTTTTTTGCAGCTTGCTTGCCTGCAGCAGCGCATTCAGAGTTACCGACAACAGAACATTGTTTGGATTAGCTAGCAATACCGCTTTGAGTTTGTCTTCGCTTATTGTCTGCCCAATCTTTACGTCCACCGTGATCTTTGGAGTCACTCCCAGTTCCACTTCCAGTTCTCCAATCTGAAATCCCGCATGCGGGAGCGCGGCCAGGATTACATTGACATCGCTCATCAGTTCCAAAGCTTTTTGCGTGCCGACGTCAGCGACCTTGTCTCTAATTTTGCCCAGCGTGAAGTCCATACTTTCTCCTTTATATCCAGGAACAATCCTCGGCAGGAAAGCTACTCTGGCCAATGGCGAGTGTCAAGGCAAAGCTGGATGGAGCTGACTGCAGTTGTGGTTTTTCTACGTTTATCGTGTCGAACTGGGAAGGCGCCGAATTTCATTTAAGGTTCACGAAGCAGCCAACGCTGGGACTTCTTCGAAGTAACTCCCGTGTTCGAGGTCGGCGATCAGGCCGACTTCTTTCGGCTTCCAACCGAGCTGTTCCCGCGTCCTTTTGCTTGAGGCCGCGCCGTCCATGGCGAAGAAGTGCCCCAGCCAGGTGAAATGGTCGGTCGCCTCCTCGCGGGACTTGGAGACAACCGGCAGATTGAGCTGTCGGCCAATTACCTGAGCGATCTCGCGAGTCGGTATGCCCTCGTCCCCGATGCCGTGATAATGGCTGACTCCCGCGGGAGCCTTCTCAACCGCTAGCCGGTAAAGATGAGCGGCATCGAGCCTATGCACCGCCGCCCACCGATTGAGGCCGTCTCCGATATACGCCGAAACGCCCTTTTCACGCGCGATGCTGATCAGACGTGGCACGAATCCATGATCACCGTCGCCGTGGACCGATGGTGGAAGACGCACCACCGAAATGTTCACACCGCGTGCCGACACGGCATGCACCGCATCTTCCGACTTGCGAGGGAAAGCGGGATCTGGCGTGTCGTCTTCCCTTACCAGAGGTCCTTTGCGCCGAAGAACCAAGGTCCCGGAAGTCACGACCAGCCGGCGGCCAGAACCAGCGAGCGCCTCACCGAGCGTCTCGATGGCGCGTGTATCGGTCTGGACTGCAGCCGCGTAGTTTGAGAAGTCGTGGTTGAATCCCGTATGAATCACTGCGTCGGCAGCGGCTGCTCCAGTTCGCAGGCTTTCGAGATCGGTAAGATCTCCGCGATGCGCCTGAGCGCCAGCGGCGGCAAGCGACTTGGCCGACGCCTCTGAGCGGGCGAGGCCGACCACCTGATGTCCCGCGTTAATTAGTTCCTGAACAACCGCAGAACCTACGAAGCCTGTAGCGCCTGTAACAAATACCTTCATAAACAATTCTCCTTTGCATACGAATTAGTCGCGGCGCGATGTGTCGGCGTTTTACGAAAAACGCTCAGCGTCCGTCGCTTGCTCCGATTGCGTCGAGATCAGCCAGCACATCAGTCGGAATCTGCAGCGTCGCAGCTTTTAGATTCTCGCGAAGATGTCCGACCGAAGATGTTCCCGGAATCAGCAGAATGTTAGGCGACCGCTGGAGAAGCCAGGCAAGCGCAACCTGCATCGGCGTGACGCCCAGCGCGGCTGCGGCCGTGTTGAGCTCTGATGACTGCAGCGGAGTAAAGCCTCCCAGCGGGAAAAAGGGAACATAGGCGATACCCTGCGCGGCGAGGCTATCAACGAGATCATCATCGCTCCTCTGCGCCACGTTGTAGAAATTCTGGACACACACGATCTCTGTAATTTTCTGGGCTTCAGCCAGCTGTTTGCGACTAACATTGCTGACGCCAATATGCCGGATCAGTCCCTGTTGCTTAAGTTCCGCGAGTACCGTCAACGGTTCCTCAATCGATGCTTCCGTCGGCTCGGTAAATCCTCCCACCCGAAGATTGACCACATCCAGCGCGTCCAGGCCGAGATTTCTCAGGTTGTCGTGAATGGCGTCGATCAGCTCCTGCCGCGAAAGAGCGTGCGGCCAGGACTTGTCCGGCTCCCGCCGAGCGCCGACCTTAGTTACGATTACCAGATCATCCGGATAAGGATGTAGCGCCTGCTTGATGATCTGATTGGTCACATGCGGACCGTAGTAGTCGCTGGTGTCAATGTGGTTCACGCCGGCCTCTACCGCTTCCCGCAGAACCGCGATAGCCGCATCCACATCGCGCGGCGGTCCATAAACGCCGGGGCCAGCCAGCTGCATAGCGCCGTAGCCCATGCGGTTCACGATCATCGATGTGCCCGGCAGAGTGAATCTGTCAACGAGATTTATTTGTCCAATCATTGGGTTCCTCCTTGCTAGAATGTTTAGATGAAGGATTCTTCAGGTTTGGAGTTCGCATTATGTCTGCCAGCCCGCTAACTGCATTTGAGCCAAGAAAGACGCCCGTTCAAGCCAGGGCAACCGTCACAGTAGATGCGATTTTCGAGGCCACTATTCAGATTTTGCTCACCCACGGCGGCGACCGGCTGACCACCACCCGCGTCGCCGACCGCGCCGGAGTTTCGGTGGGAACGCTGTATCAGTACTTCCCTAATAAGCAGTCGCTGCTGTTTGCTGTGATGGAAGATCACATGGATAAGGTTGCGGCGGCCGTAGAGTCTGCTTGCGCGCACGCCTGCCACAAGCCTCTCGCCGAAATGATTAAAGAAGTGGTCGCGGCGTTCGTGGATGTCAAAATGAACCGCGCAGATATTTCCGTCGCCCTCTATAAGGTCGCTGCGGAGATCGGCGGTCCGGCCCTGGTGAAAAAAGCTGGCGTGCGCATGCGCAAGGCCGTGGACGCCATGCTTCAAACTGCGCCGGATATCGCGTCCCCGCCCGAAAAATGCACGGTTGATACCATGCTCGCCGCGATGTCGGGCGTAATGCGCTCCCTGCTGGAGGCAAGCCCCTCACCGACGATGGTCCGCAATGTTCGAGAGCAGCTCGTGCTGCTTTGCCAATCGTATATGGCGGGGGCTACGGGGCGGAGTTCTCGGGATTGAGTCGGTAAATTCAACTCGAACAATAATCGGGAAGGGCACGACTTCATAGCCTGTCTTGATTTAGCCGAAGCCCTGAACGTAGTCGAAGGTCACCGGAATGCTTCGAGAGCAGCGTGCTCCTCGGCGTGAATCTCGAATAGGTTGTTTATCCTGGTCATCTCAAGAAGGGCTTGCACCCCCGCGTTGACATGGACAAGTTTCATGTCGCCGCCCGCTTGCCTGACGCTGCAAAAGCACCGGGTCAGTTCGCCCAACCCATTGCTGTCAACGAAATCCACGCCCTCGAGATTGATCAGGAACTTCTTGTTGCCGTTGCTGGTGAAGACATGAACCAGGTCGCGCAGTTGAGTGCGACTGTCAGTCAACGTGAGTCTCCCCACAACATCGACCACAATGATGCGACCGCACTCTCTCGCTGCGACTTGAAAACCCATATTTGTTTTGCAGGCTGGCTTTTCTTGCCGGAATCATATGCTTCGTTGAGCTTGCCTTCAAGGGGAGGCTGGCCCACCCTTTCGACCAACAACTTTGTGATGGGTGTCTCCTGCCAGCGTCCCACCTTCTAGTGTGTAAGCACCAGAGATCTCGAGCCTCCCCGGCCAATTGTCTCGATCATGCGTGAGAACATTCTTTTCGCCCAGAACGGTCCACACAATTCCAAGGTCGTTGTCGCTCAGGAAACTTAGTAACGTCTCTTCCCTCGCAGTGATCGCGGGAGGGCCAGGCGTGTAGGCGGACGGGTGCTGTACTGCCAGCTGCCCAATTGGATCAATGTATTCTCCCGCACGCGTGTTCCACCTCAGCTTGAGACCGCGAAAAAGCATTTCGGATGGAAGCATCAGATTGACGGTGTCCTCAATCGAGCAATCATACCCACGCTCGTGAGAATATTCGTCGGTTGTCAGAGCGACAGGGGCGGGGAGCTTATGGGAACCGTGACCAGCTCGGGACGACCATGCTTTCTCCCGCTCGTAATACGGCTGCTGCAGATAGCGATACGCAGAAGACCAAAAAAATTCGCCCAAGAAGAGAGTGTAAGCCGCGTGCGACTCAGGCATCCACCTACCCGTGAAGTGCTGACTTTTCGCCCACTCAAGGAGCCTCCGCAGATTACGTTTCCTGACAATGTAACTGCGAATCTGATACCAGAGCTGCCGTCGTGGTACGGAATATTCAGCATCATCGCGACCCTGATCGAATGAGAAGTAGCTTTGTAGCGCAAGGTAACGGATCCCTTGATGATCTGTTACCTCGATCGAACGCTTGGCATCGGGAAGGTCGTTCGGATTTTGCACCCATTCCTGGTCGGACATCTCCGAGTCTCCGGGATCATAACCTGTAGGCTGCCACCAAGAGAGTGCATGTGTATCAGTCGAAGTTCTCGCGATTAAGCAACTCGGGTCGATGTCCCTAATGAAACCGACTTGCCATGGACCGTCGTAAGCCTCGTTCTTCCTCGCCCACGTATCACCGATAAATTCAAAGTTGTCTGAAACCCGTGCTAGAAATTCGTGGTACGCAATCCATTGATACTTCTTTCCGATTCGCTCTCCTTTGTGAGGACTGCGGTCGTAATTGCCATGCATAACCCGCCGATCGAACTTTCCGAAAAGCGCCGTGCTCCAACCCATATCGATCACACGTCGCATGATCCACCGTTGAGCCACGCCAAGCTCGAAACGCTCACCGTTAAGATCGTTAGACCAACCCGGCTTCCTCGCTCTTTTGCGTCTCGAGCGCCTTCTGGGTGTCCACTCGAAACTGCCGGAATTCGTTCCAATGATGTAGCGTGCAAAATCTTCTTGGCCCATCACTGAATGGTGGATGTGCACGCGTGCCCACTCCTCTTCAGGCATGCCTTCGCTCCACTTTTCCCAGCCCTCCAGTTCGCCTTCCTTGAACGTGGGCTCAATCCATTCGCTCTTATACGGAGGCCTGGCTCGCCGAATGTTGAATGTCAGTTTGCAGCCGTTGTGTCTCGCGAATTCGATCACGCCCCTCGCGTAGTCGCGCAACAAAATATGCGGAATTGCTTTGCCGCTTGAGAACACAACCTTGAAGGTCGTTTCCGCAAGCCTGGACAGTCCCGACTTGTCGCGGCTTCGCATTGCGCAGCCGTAAGCAGCTGCGAACAGTCGTTCAAGTAAATAAAGGTCGTCAATGCTTTTAAATCGATTTATCAATTTCGCGAAAACGTGCAGTCGTTCGGACAGCAGAGAAACTATTGCCTTAGTAGCTTGATCGCGTGCATGGCGGTTGGAGGTTGTAAGAAACCAGGTCAGTGCTGTCGCTGCAAGTTCAAGGGAATCATCATCGATATGCTGTTTGTTCTCGTCAGACCATCCCCATTCAATGAGGCGGTCAACTGGTCCATGCTCACCAAATTCATTGAACACGAATATCGACCAAGTCGAATCTCGTTGTAAGAAATTCCGACGGGCGAGGCTTCTGTGTAGGAACTCGGCGTTCCACGGGTGTGCTGGGGTAGCAGCAAGGAGAAGCAGCTGCCTAAATAGACCTTCTTCAACCCCAACGAATTCTCTCAACATCTGATTGACGGTTGTAATAGTTTCGTCTGTAAAGGCGCGCGGCTCTCTCCACGTTAAGCTATTGAGAAACGCTTCGACTCCGATACTTGCTTCAGCCAAGGGCGGCACTAGCGCGGCTAATTCTCGTCCGAACTTTTCTGGAACTTGCACTGAGAGCGCATCAATAACGCCCCTTTTGCGGATTCGTGCGGGTTCGTTTCGCACAAGTATGCTTAAGCCACCGCCCTCGCTAAACGCGGCCGCCAACGTAGTAGAGTCCGCATATTCGCTGAGCATGTGCTGAGCAACTAGATGATCGGCAAACCGTTCAAACGCGAACTCAACAACCTCAACAGAGTTGTTAGTTTCGGCCGAATAGGCCCGGTTTTCGAAAATGACTCCCTCGTTCAACAGGTGCCGAAAAAGCGACGAACTCTCCTTGGTGACGGGCAATAGCTCATTAACAATCTTTCTTGCTTCCTCTCGCGCAATTGAACTGGCGCGCTTTGACGCCATGCGCTGCACAAGTTTTTCGACAGCTCGGTGCACAAGTTTGTCTTTCTTGTCGTAATCGAGAAGTTTCGGAGAGGACAATTTCTGGTTTACGGAGTCAAGGAAACCATTAAAAACTTGCGTGAGACCTGGCAACCCACGCGGCACCTCCGTCTGCCCAAGGTTCGCGAGAGTCGTACAGAAAAGTTTCAGAAACTGCGGGTTATCGAACTCTGGATTCAAAAGCGGTATTGATGGAGCTTTCAGTTTGTAAAATTCGAAGAAGGTTTTAGTAGCGCTGTACTCATGACCAGCAAATCCGAAATGCCGAGCCTTTGTAATGCGATCGTCAAGACCTTGCGGTACGACGAGATCTATATATGTATCGCGAACAGAAAGCGCCACCGCTACGCGCGGATATTTCAGCAGAGCGTGCAACATCCCGGGCATGTACTTATCCCACAAAAGGTAGCCCTCACCCTCATTTATCGCGTCAATTAGTATCAGGAACTTTCCGTCGGATGCCTCACCAGCCGCGTCTGCAGCGGCCAGGAAGTCATCACGGTTCATTCGCAGTCCGACTATGCCGCCCGCGATCTGAGTCAGCGGTTCCTTCTCCTCAAAATCTGAACCGCGAAAGAGCAGGGTTGGCTGTTTGTTTGAAATGCGACGGACAGCTACATCGCAAAACAAATGCGTTTTCCCTGTTCCCGCCGCTCCTATTAATAGAAGCGCACTGTTGGCAGAAGCAGACGCATCCGTCGAATTGCAGAAACCCGCGACGTGATCCAGTTCGCTGGCGAGTTCCCTCAGCCGATTGTGCTCGTAGGCGTACATTGAATCCTGCCGTGTCGGAGATGGTGGTTTCGCCTTTGCCGCCTCGGCTTTCCTTAGAGAATCAGTGCACTCCCATGCTTTGTCTCTCGCCGCGCATGCTAGTTCCGAAAGCCGTTCAAAGTCCGTCTTTTCTACCTTCCCGTCTTCCGCCGATTCAAGAGCCGAAATGACACCGGCAGTACACGAGTCGAGAGCTTGCCAGTCCACGGCAGATTCGCCGCGCGCTGGACCTGAAAAGGTGCTTCTGGCTGCTTTCTTAACCTTCGACCTAAGCCGACGGATTTGTTTGAAGAATTCTCAAGTGCGTCCAAGTCCTTCAAACGTGGATGCAATTGGGACTTCGACGTTCAGCTGCGGAGTGTAGCGTGGTCCGACATTTGCGACCGTCTCCTTGACACGCGAATCGAGCCACTCAAACGTAAAGAGTTTTTCGTTGAACCAAAACAAGAATCTGCCGTGATGTTCGTCTCTTGAGAGGCGATCGAAAATCTCAGACTCGCCCCAGTATTCAAATTCAACTTCAACGCCTTGCTTTCGGGCGTACTCAGTCCATTTCGTGACATGCTCATTCCACTTGTCCATGAACCAGCGCTGGCTTTCAAGTCGTGGATCAGATCGATCCTGGGGGATGCAAACCGTGTACTTTACGAGTCGGGGATGGCGAATAATCGCATTGTAAAAGGATTCCTCAATCTGCTTCCATTGGCTATCTGTTAGCGCGTTCAGAAAGAATTTCGCCTGAATCCCGTGCTCATTCTTGTTTGGAAGGGCCCAGTACGCTTCGACACCGGCATCTGGAGCTCCCTTTGCGATGAATTTACTGCCCTCGGGCATAGGTTCATGTCCGAAGAGCTGAACGCAGAGCTTCTCAAAGGCAGTCTGCTGCGAACCGTCCCAGGGTCGCAATTTGAGCCACTCGGTCGCCATAGATTAACGGTACAAGCAAAAGTAAAGAGCTAACTGCAAGGCATCCGTAGCATAACCGTTTCGCGGGCGGCCCCACCAAGCCTGCTTTTGGCTTGAGTGGGGATTCAACAGCGTCGGCGACCCCCCAAGCCGGAGACTGGCCCCAGCTTGCCCTGAGCGGAGTCGAAGGGCGATTTTCGAAGGCTGGGCACTTGATCTGTGGAAAATTGAGGCGTTTAGCGGGCGTCTGACTTAGCCCAAGACGAGCTTTGGCGAGTCTGAGCGCTGAGCGTAGTCGAACGGGCCGCTGCCGAAATCCCGAGCGAAGTCGAGGGACCTATTCACGCCCCTGTGGAAAAATCTTGTCAAGCCCCCTAACCACCTCGTTTTTGCCTAAGTACCTGATTCGCTTCCAAATATAAACTTTCAAACCTTGGCCCAATTTCCTTTCTAACCTGCCATACTAAATATAGAGAGTAAAAAAGAGCGCGGCCCTTACGCCGCGCTCTTTTTCTTTGCACCCACACATTCTTCTCTCGCAAACGTTGCCCTTTTTGGGCGTTTTTACATAGCTTGAGGCGTTTAGCGGGCGTCCGAGCCCGCTGCCGAAATCCCGAGCGAAGTCGAGGGATCTCAAACGTCTCGCCACTAGCAACTTGAGGCGTTTAGCGGGCGTCCGAGCCCGCTGCCGAAATCCCGAGCGAAGTCGAGGGATCTCAAACGTCTCGCCACTAGCAACTTGAGGCGTTTAGCGGGCGTCCGAGCCCGCTGCCGAAATCCCGAGCGAAGTCGAGGGATCTCAAACGTCTCGCCACTAGCAACTTGAGGCGTTTAGCGGGCGTCCGAGCCCGCTGCCGAAATCCCGAGCGAAGTCGAGGGATCTCAAACGTCTCGCCACCAGCAACTTGAGGCGTTTAGCGGGCGTCCGAGCCCGCTGCCGAAATCCCGAGCGAAGTCGAGGGATCTCAAACGTCTCGCCACTAGCCACTCGGAAGCCGGGAACCCCTGAATGTCCGATCAAAATCGATCTGATGAACTGACTCATGCCACCAAACTCGACCGAAAACACCGCGGAGAACTTGCTGAGCTTGCCTTCATGCGCAAGGCTGCAAATTTGGGTTTTGCTGTCGCCAAACCTTGGGGCGACAGCGACCGATACGACGTAGTCGTCCGCTTCGAAAAGACTTTCTGGCGCGTCCAGGTCAAATCCGTTCTGGCCTTGACGCCTTCACGGCAGCATTTCCGGGTTCAAACCATGAACGCGGGTGGCAAAGCATACAGCCGGGACGATATTGACTTTCTGGTTGCTTACATCTTTGCCGAGGATCTTTGGTACGTCTTTCCCGCCCATGTTTTTGAAAAGAAGAAATCCTTGTGTGTAAAGCCTGGTTCGACAAAATCTCGATTGGAGCAATACCGCGAAAACTGGGACCTGATGCGCCTGGCGGGAGCAAACCTGCCAGCACCGGCAACACCTCCTTCCCCGGGGAAGCGCCAGACGGATCAACCGTGCCAGTTCTTGGCACCTGATTCTGCGCGGTACCCTGCCGCGCAAAATCGCCGTCGGCCAAGAACGCACCAGAGGTGTGCCTCTTGCCAATCCTGCTAAGCTCTAGGATAATCATTACTTGTCTTGTTCCCGCCGGTAGTGTCAGCAAGCCTGACCCTCGGCCTCCTTTCGGAAGGACCAAGAAAACAGCAAAGCAAGGAAAGGACAAAATTTCAGTGTTGATGATTCGTCTGTCGCGCGTAGGTGCGCGGAAACAACCGCATTATCGTTTGGTAGTGATTGAAAAGGAGCGGGCGCGCAACGGCCGTCCGGTGGAGATTGTGGGGACCTACAATCCCCGCACCACCCCGGCCAGCGTGGAGCTCAAGCGCGAGCGCATTGACTATTGGAGATCGAAGGGCGCCCAGGTGTCAGAGCGCGTCGGCAAGATTCTGGGATTTGCGGCGAGCGCGCCGGCTGCGCCGGTGGCTTCGTAAGTCATTTCACCGCCGAGGACGCCGGGTTCGCAGAGAATTCCCAGAGACATTCCCAGAGACTTCTCGGCGAACTCTGCGACCTCTGCGGTTGAAGCTTTTGAATTTCGTGGTTCCCACCCTAGCCAAAACCGGGCTAGGATGGGGCACCCACGGCAGCGGTAATCCAAAATGACTGACCAGGCTCCCAATCCGAAGGCGTTAATCGAGCACGTCGCCAAGGCGCTGGTGGCCGCGCAGGACCAGGTATTCGTCGAGGAAGTGAGCGAGGACGGCGAACTGGTGATCGAGCTCGAAGTCGCCGAAGATGACATGGGACGGGTGATCGGGAAGTCGGGCAAGATCGCGCGAGCGATGCGCAATCTGCTGAGCGCGGCGGGCGTGAAGGCCGGCAAGCGCTACGAGTTGGAGATTCTGGAATAGCCAGGATGTCCGATGCCTTCGTCACGCTGGCGCGGGTGATCAAGACACAGGGTCGGCGCGGCGAAGTTGCCGTTGAAGTGCACACCGATATTCCGGATCGTCTGAAAGCCGGATTGCGAGTTTTAGCTCTAGCAGAAGACGGCAGGCGTCGCGAACTGAAAATCGAAGGCGCCTGGCCGCACAAAGACTGGCTGGTGCTGAAGTTTGCGGGCGTCGATTCAATTTCAGAAGCTGAAGTTTTAGTCGGAAGCGAATTGCAGGTCCCGCTGAGTGAACGTGCGCAGCTGGATCCGGGCGCGGCATACGTCAGTGATTTAGTTGGTTGCGCGGTGCTGGATTGCCGGACCGAAGGTAGGGGCCGGGAAGTGGGCGTTGTGACTGATGTCCGCTTCGATGCGGGTGAAGCGCCGTTGCTGGTGATCGGGGCAGGGAAGTCGGAGATTGAAATTCCCTACGCGCAGGAATTTTTGGTGCGGGTTGATCTCGAGCACAAGCGCATCGAGATGAACTTGCCTGAAGGCCTGCTGGAAGTGAACGCTCCGCTGACGGACGAAGAGAAGAAGCAGCAACGAGCTTCGAGCAACGAGCGGTGAGCAATCCGGTTTACTCGTCGCTAACGGCTCACTGCTCACAGCTTTCTGATGCACATCGACATCATCACTATCTTCCCCGATTTTTTTCGCGGGCCGCTGGATTTCGGAATCGTCAGGCGGGCGCGCGAAGCTGGGCTGGTGAAGATTGACATTCACGATCTGCGGGCATTTACCCGCGATCGGCATCGCACGGTGGATGACCGTCCATTTGGCGGCGGCGAGGGCATGGTCCTCAAGCCGGAACCGATCTTTGAATGTGTGGAGTCGCTGAAAGTTCCGCCCCGTGAGCAACGTGACACGACCAGGCAGTCGGTTGTGCTGCTTTCGGCGCAGGGTAAGCGGTTTGATCAGAAGCTCGCATCTGAGCTAGCAGAGCTCGAACGCCTGGTTCTGATCTGCGGCCGGTACGAAGGTGTAGATGAGCGTGTGGGAACGCACTTGGCTGATCGCGAGATTTCAATCGGCGACTACGTTTTGAGCGGCGGTGAACTGGGTGCGGCAGTCATTGTGGATGCGGTCACGCGGCTGATTCCCGGCGCCGTCGGAAACGAAGCTTCCACGCGGCAGGAATCGTTCGTGGCTGGTGCGGAACTGGGTGGTAATGATCTGGCGGGCCAGGGCCCCGTTCGGCTTCGCTCAGGGCAGGTCCGCCCCACACGAGCAGATTCAACTTGCAGTTCCGGCGGATTGCTGGATTATCCGCACTACACGCGCCCTGCAGATTTTCGCGGGTTGAAGGTTCCAGAAGTACTGGTCAACGGGAACCACGAAGAGATCAAGCGCTGGCGGCGAAAGTCGGCGCTGGAGAAGACGTTGCACAACCGCCCTGATCTGTTGGATCGAGTGCGGCTGAACGAAGAAGATAGAGAGTTGCTGGGAAAGCCGTGAGCGCTGAGCAATAAGCAATGATCAGCGAGCAATATGACTGAGTTTGCTCGATGGTCACAGGTAGACGCCCACAGTTCGAAGCTCACTCAAAGCTGAATTTAGGACATCATCAATTTAGGAAGCGAGAATCACCATGTCGAACCTGATCATCGAAAAACTTCTTTCTAAGACCAAGCGCACTGACCTCCCCAAGTTTGCTCCCGGCGACACCATTCGTGTGCAGGTCAAGATTAAAGAAGGCGACAAAGAACGCCTGCAGGCGTTCGAAGGCGTCGTGATCGCGCGCAGCCGCGGGCCGCAAGCCAGCTTCACCGTGCGCAAAATGAGTTTTGGCCAGGGCGTCGAGCGTATTTTTCCTGAGAGCTCGCGCGTGATCGACAAAGTGGAGCTGATACGCTCGTCGAAGGTGCGCCGCGCCAAGCTCTACTACCTGCGCAATCTGCGCGGCAAAGCTGCTCGTCTGAAAGATGTGGATCGCGAGCACGCAACGGCGGCGACGACCTAGTCAAAAATGTTCCGGCGAACGGTCTTGCTTGCTAGCAGGGCCGGCGCAAAACCTCCTCAGTCTAACGTTCAAGTTGACTTAATCGCAGTGTCTCCCACTCCCTAATTCGAGCGGTCAAGTTGTTTTGCATCTGCCTCAAACCGCCGAACCCGGGTCCTGCGAGGACTATAATTTCCATTCGGCGAAATGCCTTTCCCGGGACCAGCTACGGCGGCTTCATCCGGCGCAGGCGCTCCGTCTCATACTCCCCCGCCAATACACGGACCAAACGGTCGAAGGCCCAAAATTATCACCGAACTCGACCGGTTCTGGATGCGGGTGACCGAAGGCCTGCAGGTCAGCGAACTCTGGGGACAGTTCAAACGCGACGCGCAGGTTGGATTTCAGTTTTACCGCCGCGACTATGAGTCCGGAGCCGCCGCGGAGCAGCGCAAGGGCGAGGGCTTTCTTCGGCGAGTGCAGGAAATTGTCTGGGCGATTCTGAGCAAACTCAGCCCGGCGCGCCGGGTGCTGCTGCTCATCGGAACCGTATTGTTGTTGTTTCCAAGCGGCGGATTTCCAATTCCAGAAGGGCACGACCGACATCGAAATTACCAGTCTGAACTTTCAATTCTGGGGCGGAGCGCTGCTTTTCATCCTGCTGATGCTGGAGATCGCCGACCGCGTGGTCATGAAGCGCGATCTTGAAATTGCGCGAGACATCCAGAGTTGGCTTTTGCCTGCAGCTCCACCCGTCATCCCCGGCCTCGCAATTGCATTTGCAACTCGACCTGCTAATACCGTTGCAGGCGACTACTACGACGCGTTTGCGCGAAAGACCACCGCCTCCGGTGAAGATGGTTTTCTTTTGGCGGTCGCCGATGTTGCCGGGAAAAGCATTCCGGCTGCTCTGTTAATGGCGACGTTTCAGGCCAGCCTAAAAACTCTTTCGGCGACTCCCTGCACCCTTCTCGAATTAATTGTGGCAATGAACCGCTACGCTTGCTGCAATAGTCAGGGCGGGCTCCGCTTCACCACGGCGTTCGTTGCGGAATTCGATCCGGCCACGCGTGTGCTGCGATATGTCAACGCCGGTCACAACCATCCCTTTCTGCGTCGCAGCTCGGGGCAAATAGAGCGCCTGAGCGAGGGAGGACTGCCCTTAGGCATTCAACCGGACGCGCCTTATGCCGCTGGGGATGTGGTTCTGGCTTCCGGCGACTGGCTTGTGATTTTTACCGATGGCCTGGTCGAAGCGGAGAACCAGGTTGCCGAAGCATATGGCGAAGACCGACTTGTCGGCGCGCTGCAATCGGGAGTCGCCGGAACGCCTGAACAGCTGCTGCAACGAATGATTGGGGAAGTGAATACGTTTGTCGGTGCGACGCCGCAGCATGACGACATCACCTGCATGGTTGTGAAGGTGGCATAAGGAACTGAGTGACGCATCCAAGAGCACACAATGCCTCTGAGAGACATAACGGAACTGATGAACGCCTATCGGGAGTGCTCGCGAAATCTTTGGAACATCTATTTCTCCAAGCGAGATGATATTGGTGGCTCTTTAGACGCTTTCGAACAGATACGACATTTGCTATTTGACTCGCTCGTCGTGAGTGAACTTTTTTATAATGGAGAAGCTGAAGGCGTTGATATGCCACCACCCGCTCTCAAGATCGTTCCAAGAACGAGATCTCTAATCCTAATCAGAAGGCCGAGTGACGACGGCAATGGGTATTGGGATCAAGAAAAGGATATGGTTGTCGGCCCGAGCGACATCACGCTGGAATTTCTGGACTACTTCGACTTCCACCAAGTCCCAGTGATGGACTTCCGTTTCTATCGCTGCAAGATCCTTGGCTTTCCAAGTCGAGTTGAGTACGTAGGGAGAGAGGCGCTAATCGATGCATTGGATGGACACGTTTTTCACGACGAGGATGCCGATGATTCTCTCCGAAGCTGACAGATCGTCACGGTGATCGAGGAGCGTGCTGCGTTTTCCTCTTGCACCCACAGCCCCCAATAGCCCAAGATCTTTAGTCGTGCTCACTCGAACTCAGCCTCGTAGTAAAGCTCGGCGTCCGGAAGAAGGGATTTCGCCTTCCGCAGCCAAGCTGCGCCTGCTCAAACGCCTGCGCTGCACTCTTAAGTACGAAAAGATCGCGTGGGCTTCGGGCGCAAAGCTAGTCGCTGGAGTCGATGAAGTTGGCCGTGGCTCGCTGTTCGGCCCGGTCGTGGCCGCAGCCGTCGTGCTTGATCCTTGCTATCGCATTCGCGGCTTGCGCGATTCGAAGCTGCTGCCTGCTGAACGGCGCGAGGTTCTGGCACAGCGCATTCGCGAACACGCCGTCGCATGGGCCATTGCTGCTGTTGACGCTGCCCGCATCGACCAGGTCAATATTTACCACGCGTCGCGCGCAGCCATGCACGAAGCAGTCTTGCTTCTGAACCCTGCTTCCGACTATTTGCTGATCGATGCCATGCGGCTCGATCATGAAGTTCCGCAGCTGCCAATCATTCACGGAGACGCACTATCCGCTTCTATCGCAGCCGCGTCAATTCTTGCCAAGGTCGAGCGCGATCGCATGATCACCGAGTGGGACCCGGTATATCCCCTCTACGGGCTTCGCTCGAACAAAGGCTATAGCACGCCGAAGCATCTCGCCGCTTTGCGTGAGCACGGCCCTTCGCCGTTGCATCGGCAATCGTTTGCGCCGGTGTGGAACGCGCCCGTCCCGCAGGAAGTGCTGCAGTTCATGCTGCAAGATCCAGAGTCGCCGCCGGCTTTTCCAGAACTGGAGGCGGTATAACTACGGTAAGCCAGCCCGCCCTGCAAGATTGGGAGTTCCATGCTGCGTGCGATCGAATTTCGCTCCCGAGAAGCTGCCCGACGCTTTGCGATTTTCACAGGGTGGAAGGAGAAACTTTCAGCACCTTGAGATTTTTGATCGTGGAACGCTTCAATGCGCTAAGATCCCTAAAGCAGTTTTTCCTTCGGGATGTGACGGGCAAGTCCATCCAAAGGAGATATTGCCATGAAAACCGAATTCCACTTCGAGCGCAGCAGCAAACGGCGCAAGGGATTCCCGTCGGAGACAAGAGTCAAGCGCGGCTTTCCGAGTGGTTCATTCTGACAAAGAGCTATTCGAGAAGCTAGGACGGAAAGATCCATGTCCGTGCTGATCTGGACGCCGATTTCAAGAATTGCTGCATGCGAACCGGCCTTTACGACGGATCGCTTGGTAACCACTACCAACGATAACCAGCAATGGCACGGCTATCACCGTGCCTTTTTTCTTTATATGGGAGAGCCAAGTCCCACGTTTGCAAACCTGTGCCGCACTGACAGGAGAGAACCAGCTAATCGCGAGACAACCGGTAGCCGATTTAAGAAACCGTCACCTTATCAGTGCCCATCCCATGATGGCACCCAGCAAGAGTGCCATCACGGTCACAGTGACCTCTTGCATGCGATGCATCCGCACGGCCCAGATGGAGCGGTTCCGAACACGCGCGCGCAGCAGATCAAAATCCTGATCGATGAGGTCGCGATCGATTACATGCTTCGCCCGGTCCAGGTAGTTGCTAGTTTGAATGCCATTCTGTTGATAGATTTTCATGAGACTCTCGATTTTCATAAAACTCGCAACCGGAGCTAGAACAGCTCCTCTCCAACAGGCTGTTAAGCTCTGAGACCAGATTCATCAGCTTCTCCGGATCCATTTCCACCTGGACCTGTTCGGCGAGCGATCTCCAATCGCGGTTGCGGTACATTTCGTGTCTCCTTGCTCCATACATGACTCTTTACTTGCATCCGTTATTCCAAAACTCCTCGGGCATGAAGCGCAGATTTACTTGGGTTTGAAAGAAAGGCGGCGGAAATGAAGGGTTCCGCGCCGTCGACATGCGGACAGGGCGTCAGTTACTCGACGGCACCGGCTCGAATGCACTGTCGCACGCTCGATTGCATACCCACAAGGCTCTTCGCCACAACGCCAAAGTCAATGTTCCGGTGGCGATGGTGTTTGGAAACTCAAATGCATTCCTCAAACCCGAAAAGGAGACTTACATGAAGCCAATCAACCGCACAGCAGTTTGCACCGTATTTTTCCTGGCCGCGCTGGGAGCCGCACTTGCGCAGCAGGTCTCAACCGACTTTGACCATCAAGCCAATTTTGCTCAGTACAAGACCTATTCCTGGGAACAAGTGAAGTCAGCCGATCCCCTATGGGACACGCGAATCAAGAGTGCAGTCGACACCCAATTGCAAGCCAAAGGCTGGACTCGAGTGAACAGCGGCGGCGATGTTTGTATCGTGGCCATAGGGACAACCCAAACTCAGCGATCACTGCAGACGTTCTATAACGGCTTTGGTGGAGGATGGCGCTGGAGGGGATTCGGCGGCATGGGCGAAGCTACCACCACTGAACAGGACTACAAAGAAGGCACGCTGGTTGTTGACCTGTACGACGCAAAGACCAAACAGTTGATTTGGCGCGGCAGCGCTGAAGACACTCTGTCAAACAAGGCGGAGAAAAATGAAAAGAACCTGGACAAGGGCGTCGCGAAAATGTTCAAGAAGTTTCCTCCAGAGGCGAAGAGCTAATCGAGAGGATCGACGGGATGCAACGGGTGGGCTGCTACTGGAGTGTGTTCGGCGCCTGCGCCGCTCGCCCAATTTCATCTTCGTCGTTGTCACTTTCAAGGTTAGGACGCGAGATGCCGAGCTTTTGCATTCTGTGGATGAGGGTGGTGCGCTTCAAGCCGAGTCTGGTGGCCGCGCCTTTTGGTCCGCCGATCACCCAGCCGACGGCTTCAAGCGTGCGCAGAATCAGGTTGCGTTCAGAGTCCTTTAGACTAGTGGCGGCCGCAGAAGTTGCAGGCGCAAAAGCAGAGACAGGCCGAGTCGATGCCGCCGGCAAAGGGTTCGGAAGCACGCCGTCGTCTGAAAGAATTACTGCACGCTCAATCAGGTTCTGCAGCTCGCGAATGTTGCCCGGCCAGTGGTACGAGGTAAGCGCAGTCATCGTTGCCGCAGGAATGTGTTCGATCTCGCGACCCATACGCCGGCCGCAAGTCCCGACAAAATGCTCAACCAGAGCGGGGATGTCTTCGCGACGTTCGCGCAACGGCGGGAGCATAACCGGAAATACATTCAGGCGGTAGTAGAGATCACTGCGAAACTGGCCATGGTTCGCCATATCCATTAAATCACGGTGTGTGGCCGCAACCAGGCGAACGTCCACTTTGTGAGTGCGAGTGCTGCCGAGGCGCTCGAATTCCTGTTCCTGCAGAACGCGCAGCAGTTTTGGCTGCAACGCCGGCGGAATATCCCCTACTTCGTCGAGGAACAACGTGCCTTTGTCAGCTAGTTCGAAACGTCCGATCTTTTGCGCGATAGCACCGGTGAATGCGCCTTTCTCGTGACCAAACAGCTCGCTCTCCAGCAGATCCAGTGGAATTGCGGCGCAGTTGACCCGTACAAAGGGACGGCCGCAACGCGAGCTGATGTTGTGGATGGCGTGCGCGATCAGTTCCTTCCCAGTGCCGGTTTCTCCCTGGATAAGAACCGTGGAATCCGTAGTCGCCACACGTTCGACCTGCTCGAGGACGGCCTCCAGAGCGGGACTGTTGCCTATGATCTGCTCGAATCGGCGCTCTTTGTATGCCTGCTGGCCAGATTCGAATTGTTGCAAAGCTCCCACAGAGACCCTCCTGGGTACGCGTGCACGCTGGTTATAAGAAGCTCAACTCTCCAGAGCGGCTCGAACATTTTCGAGCAGGACTTCATCGTCAAAGGGTTTGGTCAGGAATTCAGTTGCGCCGGCCCTTAGAGCTTGCATTCGCATTTTCGCGTCACCATGGGCGGTGATGAAGATGGTCGGAATACTGCAGCGTTCAGAGTTCAGCTTGGCCTGTAATTCCAGACCGGACATGCCCGGCATGCGGATGTCGGCAATCAGGCAGGCAGTTTTGTGCTGCAGGCCGGAATTCAAAAACTCTTCGGCGGAAGCAAACGCTTGCGCCGGCATTCCAACCGCTTTTAGTAGTCCTTGCAACGCGCCGCGCATCAGTTCATCGTCATCGACGATCGCGATCAGTTTTGTCTTAGCCTCAGTGGCCATGTTTGGAATGTACCGCCACGGCAAAGAAGGCGCAATTATGCTTTGGTATGAGTGCCGTAATACCGTGCTCAGCGCGTCATTCGTGCGAGTTGGCTTGGATGGGCAGAGTGAGGTCAAAGCGTGCGCCTCGTGGAGAATTGTCGGAGGCCCACAATCGTCCGCCATGCGATTCGATGATGGAGCGGCTGATGCGCAGTCCCATGCCGGTGCCGTTTGGCTTGGTGGTAAAGAAGGCATTAAAAATCTTGTCAGCCTGTTGAGGAGGCAGGCCCATGCCCGTATCACAGATCGTTACCTTCACCTGGCAATCGTCGGCTCGTTGCGAATAGATGGCGAGTTCCCGTGTCCCATCCGAGTCCTTCATTGCATCGATTCCATTGACCATTAAGTTCATGAGCACTTGCTGCAATTGCACGCGGTCTCCGTTGATGTGCGGCAAGTCTTCTGCGAGTTCGAGTCGGACGGCAATTGAGCGTCGAGACATGTCGCCGATCATCAACGCCAGCATCTCGCGAATAACTTCATTCATGTCGACCAACTCCGATTGCGGAGTTCCCTTCTTGAAGAGCAGGCGGGTGTGGCTGATGACTTCCGCCGCACGGGTAGCATCTTTGACAACTCTAGAGGCGGCTTGGCGTGCTTCCTCCAGATCGGGATGCTCGCGATCGAGCCAGCGCAAGCAAGTGTTGGCATCTGTGACCGCCGCGCCGATCGGCTGATTCACTTCATGGGCTAAAGACGCGGTTAATTCGCCCATAGTGGTGACGCGGCTGATGCGCGCGAGATCGGCCTGCATCTGACGCAAAGCTTCTTCGGCCTGCTTGCGCTCGGTGATGTCGGTGCTACTTCCAACGAACTGCACCAGATCCCCGGACGCGTTCAAAACAGGATGTCCGACACTGTGGATGTGTCTTACGGCACCATCTGGCAGAAGTATTCGGTATTCAACTTCGTAATCCGACTTTTCTGTTATTGCTTTATCAATCGTTTGTTGCCGCCTGGCTCGATCATCCGGATGAATGCGCTCCAATCGTTTTTCCCAGGCCGCTAAGCCATCGCTCGGATCGAAGCCGTAAACGCGATACCACTCGTCAGAGAGATGTAACGCCCGTTTTCCAGCTACCTCCCAGACCCAACTTCCAGTATGGGTGAGCTTCTGCGCCTCGGCCAAATAGGCCTCGCTCTGTCGCAGCTTTTCTTCAGCCCGCTTGCGCTCGGCAATCTCAAGGCTAAGATCTTTATTGGCTCGGGTCAGCTCTGCCGTTCGCTGTGCGACTCTCACCTCAAGATCACTTCGTCTTCGCCTGACTCCGATCATCAGGAGTGCAAAAACGATAAACGCGACGTTATATCCCACTAGTCCTAAAAGGTTGATGTTCTCTTGAAAAAGATAAGTACGGATGAATATGGACAAGACTGCCGCCAGAATACCTGGGGCTGCTCCGCCGTACCAGAAAGTGATTGCGATTGCGGACATCGCAAACGAGGTAAACGGCTGAGGTAAATGGAAATATGAGAATATCCGCGCCAAGCCGAACGCGGCCGCAACTGAGACAAGAGCTAACCCGTAGCACCGGGCGTAGCGTTTTATCTGAGCCGCGGTCAATTTGTTGTTGGTTGGAACGCTCATTCTTAGCAGCCCAAGCCTATTTCTTGCCGACGGGAATATCGAGTCTGCCTGCCATTCTGACCAAGTCCGCCAGAGAGTCAGCCTGCATCTTGCTGCATCACGTGACCACGATGGATCTTTACAGTAATCTCGCTGGTCCCGAGATCATAGGCGATTTGCTTATTGAGCATGCCGGAGACCACCAGTTCCATAACCTCGCGCTCGCGTGCGTGTCAGCGATTGGTAGCGGTTTCGCAACTCGCCGAGCTCGCTCTGCTGTTGGCGGGCCGCACGATCGCGGTCCAACGCCTGGTGGATCGCGTCGAGCAAATCCTGGTCTCGAAAGGGCTTGGTCAGAAATTCAACCGCACCGGACTTCATGGCTTTTACCGTCATCGGAATATCGCCATGACCCGTAATAAAGATGATGGGAATGCGGATCCCAGCGTCCGCCAATTCGCGCTGAAAATCCAGACCATTCACTCCCGGCAACCTCACGTCGAGAATCAAGCAACTTGGCGCGTCAGGACGTTTATTGCGCAAGAACTCCTGCGGCGTACCGAATGTTTCCGAGCGCAAGCCAACTGATTTCAACATGCCCTGGATCGACTTCCGCACTAAGTCATCGTCGTCAATCACGAACACCGTCGGAACCGCCGACGGTCATCATGCACACGCCTCGAGCTGGGTAGGCAGCGTGAGGTGAAAACTTGCGCCACCGCGCGTGTTGTTCGCAGCCCACAAGCGGCCGCCGTGCGATTCCACGATGGAGCGGCTGATGCGAAGTCCCATGCCAGTGCCGTGGGCCTTCGTGGTAAAGAAAGCATTGAAGATCTGGTCCGCTGCTGCGCGGGTAGTCCGACCCCGGTATCGCTGACCGAAATCAACAGCTGACCGTCTTCGCGATTTTTGCGACGTGATGGTGAGTTCGCGTATTCCATCCTACATCTTTCATCGCATCGATGCCGTTGGTCATGAGATTCATCAAAACCTGCTGCAACTGCACCCGATCTCCCATAACTTGGGCGATATCTCCTGCAAGCTCGGTCCGAACTGAGATCGAGTAGCGCATTGCCTCGCCGCGCAACAGGACGATCATCTCTTGAATCACTTCATTTACATCAACCAACGCACGTTCCGGGAGCACCTTTCTTGAAGACCAGGCGAGTTCGGGTGACAATCTCCGCCGCACGAGCTGCGTCCTTGACGACCCTCGACGCGGCCTGGCACGCTTCTTCTAGATCCGGTTGATCTCGATTAAGCCATCGCAGGCACGTTTTGGCATCGGTTAGGGCCGCGGCAATCGGTTGATTTACTTCGTGCGCCAGCGACGCTGTCAGCTCTCCCATGGTGGTCACTCTGTTTGTGTGCGCGAGATCCGCCTGCAGCTGCCGCAATCTCTCGCGCTCTTCGCGGGCCAGCTTGCGTTCAATGGCAATGCCGGCCAAATGGGTGGCCATTTCAAGGGCGCGTGTTTCAGCGGGACTGGGGCCACGCGGTTCACGGTAATACATGGCAAACGATCCCAGCACCTTGCCCGAATGCGCAATGATCGGAGTGGACCAGCAGGCTCGTAACCCATGCCGCTCGGCTATGGCTCGATACTGCTCCCAAAGCGGATCCTTCAGAATGTCAGTGACCACGACCGGCACTCTGTTGTACATGGCGGTGCCGCATGATCCTGCCTTTGGTCCGATGGCAAGGCCGTCTATAGCCTTGGTGTAGCCCTCGGGAAGATTGGGCGCCGCGCCGTGCCGCACATGCTGTCCATCCTCATCAAGCAGCAGTACAGAGCAAAGCAAGCCGGCGAATTGTGACTCCATTACCCACACCAGGTTCTTCAGTATTTCGTCCAGCGGGGCGTCGCGCGCTGTCATTTCCAAAATTCGACTCTCGTCGTCGCGCAGCGCCTCTGCCTGCTTGCGTTCGGTAACGTCCATCACCGCTCCCACGAACTCGATGCTGCCCGCCTCATCACTTAAGGCATGAGCCACCACATGGAGATGTTTGACGGAACCGTCCGGCATCAGCAAGCGATATTCATGTTCAAAATTCTTCCCGTCCAGCGATGCGCGTTCGATCGTCTGCATCACGAGGGCCAGGTCTTCCGGATGAACCCGCTGAAGAATAAGCTCCACTGTCGGTGTCATCGTCCGGTCGTATTGGAAAATTCGAAAAGTCTCCTCCGACCAGGCGATCTCGCCGGTGGAAAGTTTCCAGCCGAAGCTCCCCGTATGGCTGAGCCTTTGCGCCTCAGCCAAGTACGCCTCGTTTCGCTGCAGCTTCTCTTCCTGCAGTTCCAAGGTCCGAAGCGCAAATCGCCTATCCACCCAAGACGTCAGCAGAGCCAGCCCGAGGACTATAAAGGTGACGGCGACGATTCCGGCGATACCGAGTGTGGAGATGCTTACGGCGTGAGACAGGTCCACTGACATGCCGGAGGGCGTGAAACTGGCGGCGGCCATGCCCGTGTAATGCATGACGGGGATCGCAGCACCCATCACGACGGCTCCGGCTAACTTTTCTCGGCCGATCCCTGTTTTCTCATCTCGAAAGTGAAAGGTAATCCACAATGCGGCGAGCGAAATCAGAACCGCGAACAGCACGGACAGGACGACGAGAAAGGAATCGAAGCGGCAAATAGCCGGTAAACGCATGGCGGCCATGCCGATGTAATGCATACTCGCAATACCCGCACCCATCAGGACGCTTCCGGTGAGGGCTCGGAACGGACCCATTTTGTGTCGGCTCACCACGTACAGCGCAATAGCCGATGCGAGAATAGCCGCAAAGAGTGACAGCAGAACAGTCGGCCAATGGTAGGCCACGGGAATCGGCAGGATGAATGCCAGCATCCCGATGTAGTGCATGGACCAAATCCCAGTCCCCATTGCACCAGCCCCGCCCAGCAGCCAAACCGCGCGAGTCCAACCGCGGGCGGCAGTTACGCGGCCTGCAAGATCCAGAGCAGCGTACGACGCAAAGATGGCAATCAACACCGAGAGCGCCACCAGCGAGTAGTTGTACGAGCCAATCAAGTTCACGGCAGCCATGTGACTCCATCCGGTTGCTACGCGGAACAGTCGCGCCGTGCTTCAATTAAATGTACCCGTCTTCCTCAGCACCCTCGCCAATCCTGGCCGGGTTCTGACGAATCACGCACTTCTTCGGGCGTATGGTGGTTGGTGCAGGCCCAGCCATACTTGCCACCTCCAAGGCGTAATCTGAGGACATGATACCGCAGTAGCGTCAGTGCGACTTTACTTTGGCTAAGATCTGAACGGGTCTTGTGGCTGGTTTGGGCGAGCAGGTGTAGGCAGAATGGATTTCGGTTTAGACGGTAGCTTCTTCCGTCAGTAAATGTTGCAACTGGGAGGTAAGGTCATCCGCACTCACGCAGTCTGATACGGGTGAGCCGTCAATCTGGTCACCGCACCCGAGCATTACGGGAATGTTTGGACGAATTTTCCTCAAGCTCTGCGCCACGTCAAAGCTGGCGTGCTCACTCGAACGCTCATCGAGCACGACGGCAATGACTGCATGCATGACATAAAGCAGGGCGACCGCTTGAGCGAGACTGGTGGCCACAACCTCGCAGCCTGTTTCCTTGAGAGCGGTGAGTAGATTGCTATCGTTTGCGTCATCGGATATGTAAAGAACCGTATTGTGCGCTATCATTTGTCGCCTTCAACAGAACCATTAATTCGAATAAACCCTGACATCAACCGTAAGTTGCGATCTGGGTGAGTTCGGCTGTTTCGTTCCTATGGGATCTAAAGTCCGCGATCCCAGGCTGCGTGAGCCATGCTTCGAAAATGAGCTTTTGCATTACTTGTGGTGTCAAGCTTCGTAATCTCCTGCTTTTCCGTCCTCTTTTCGTGGATCGCCCAGTCTCATGGCCGCTCCAATGACTTGCCCAATAACGTCTGCCTGTTGCACACGAACGGTTTGTGGCGCCATAGGTGAGAGCGGATGCGGCAGAAGGACAAGGTCACCATTGGCGTGGGCACACCAGGAGCAGATATAGCCGCCCCGGGTCTGAATCAGGTAGATAGGGCGCTCATACTCAGATCGCCAACCTGCTCTGAGTACCCGCTTTCTAGACTCGTCAATCTGGATGAAGCTGCCCGGAGGCAGAAGGGGGTACATTGTGAAATCGTCAATGCCGATATATCCATAGCTATGTCGCTTGGTTGGCAACTGCTCTAGATACCCTGCTGAAAGGCGGCCCCACGGCTCGATCAACGGCGCGAAAGTCGATGTTTTGTGCGGATCCAAATCGGGATCAATGCGCACCTGGTTTTTGAGTTCCGCAGTCTTTGGAAGCGCCTCAGAGAAGTGAGTTCTGGGTGGCTTACTGACCTCAAGGTCAGAAGCTACCTGATTCAAGTCGACTCCAAACCAGCTCAACAATTCGCCAAATTCACGGCGGTAGATAATCGCCAGCGAGTAGAGACGAACAATGCTGGGGATCGCCCCTTTAGTTTCGAAGTCGGAGAGGCGACCAGGGGTGATCAGGTACGCTTCGTTGTTGTGTTTACGAGCAAGCCGCTGACTTGCCGCTTCAACATCCCCCATTGTCAGCCCAAGTTTTTCGCGCACGTTGCGCAGTTTAAGACCCGCCGATTTCATAACACCTCCTTCTCAATCTTTTCGCAGTGCGCCTGACATTCGCTGGCATTCATGTAATTCGAATGATGCAAAAACCAGCGAATGCCAGGGCACGCGGTTAGTTCGATCCACCAGCCTCAGTACCGGTGGTTGGTTGATTGCCCACGACCGTTTGCTGCTGGTACTGAGCAATTTGACTCTCCACCTGGTTTGAGTAAACGAACTCGTGGCCGGTCTGTTCTCCGGGATAAAACCACTTCAGTAAGAGATCTGGCTTCCCGGCTCCCTGTTCGGCTAACGTAACCGTGGTGTCATCAGGTATCTGATTGGCCTCGGTTGGGATCGTCTGCAGAGTTGCATACAGATGTATCCGATCCGAACTGAATATCTGAATCAGATTCAGGTCATCGACGTTCGCCTGCTTGAACAAGTATGTACCAGCCGGCAGCGTTTGCCCAGGGATACTGATCGGCTGACTAAAGGTAATTTCGGTCTGTTGAAGGCTCTCATCGGCGTTAGCCGCAAGTTCGAAGAATAGACTAAAAGCAATGATCAGACCAACAACGATATAACTTTTATGCATTTTCATTTTGGTTTATCTCCTTAAAGTGGTTCCTGTTTCTGGTCAGAAAAGAAACTTCACGATTGCCTTTCCCGCTTTGCCAGTTTCTTTCACCGAGACCCTCGCTACTTTGTAAGTGTCCTTACCCGCGACCTTGGCGGAGTGTCCGACAACATCGGCTCCGAATGACGGGGCCGCCATAGACAGAGAGAGTGCAACCAGAACCAATAGCTTTTTCATAATTCCTCCTTTGTTTTTAGCTGTGCGTGGTGTGCGTCTTCATCGTGGAACTAAGTCCTCAAGGAAGTTTCGTAAGCCACGCATCAGCGTTTTGTTTTTTTCACACTTTTAGTAAAGGCAAGGGAGATGCCAAACCTGCAAAGAATGCGGCTCTCGGGCAAAGGCTTTATTTTGGTGAACTTAGGTTGATTGCTGTTAGTAGAATCGAAGAGCAGTACGCGTCGGAAGTGTCAACGGTGTCCACTTTAAGTTCAGAGACTTAGTTGTTTTCGACACTAAGCTTCTTCACGGAATATGAAAGGCACAATCGTGTTTCAAGCCATACGGCGCTTGCTACTCGAATTTCACTCCATCTCGAATGCGAGATATTGCAGCTTTCCGTCGCTCTCGACTTGAAGCACGATCGGATCACCAGACTTGAATGTGCTGTGTGTGGTCCGTAGTTGCGAGACCGTAGATGAACACTCTGAAACGAACATGTCGTACACGTCATCACAAGCGCGTATGTCAATCAACCCTTCTCGATCAGAAGCTCTTTAAACCCATGCCTTGCCGCCCAGTGCGAGATCAACAGTGATCGCATAGGTGCAATACATCAGCCACATGCCAGTGACAAATTGGAAGAACCCGACGAGGCGACCGCCTGGAGTCCAGGAGAATAAGCGCGTAGGAATTTCGATCGCGTAAATCAATGTCAAGCCGACAAAGATGAGCATTACGGGGATGTCTCCAGCACGCCGAAAAACATCAAGACCAAGAACGCTTAGGAACAGAAACGCGATTGCCATCCAGCCATCCGGCTGCGGGCTGGAATCGATGTATCGGCGGTAGGCCATCGCGAACCAGTGAATCCCATAGGCGGTGAACGCCAAGCCCGCCATATATAAAGGAGCGGCTTTGCCGAAGACGTTGAACCACGTTAGTCCAGTCAATAGATAAATGCCGGTGAGGAATTGCATGAACCCCGGCATCCAGAAGCCCCATAAACCGAGGCTTCGGTTTACATCCGGGCTGGCCTTCGGAAATCCGAACAAAGCCTGACCGCCCCAAATGAAATAGCCCGTGCCCAGGCCAAAGAAACCGATGGCGATCGGCACGAAAGACGAACTTGCAAATGTAAAAGTTTGTGCTTCCATTTTTTAGTTCTCCTTTGAAGCGTCTAGTGCACGGGGTGTACCACACCAAAAAGAATCGATGAGGCCCATCGGCGTAGTAGATCTGGCCACTTACAGGCTGAACCGTGCGGTTTCCGCACTTGCGGTTCATCTCAACATCTGAGTTCGACATCGACAGCTGTCCAAATGCTGACGCCGGCATCGCTATGTGGACACTACGAACGCCTTCGGGGGACTGAACATCGGCAAAGTCTTTCGCCATCAGCAGCCTGCCTTTGGAAATTTGAATGCAATCCGTCAAGAGTCGCGGAAATGCGAATCGGAAAATTGACCTGAAAAGGACGGAGTCGTAATGGCGGATAAAAATACAAAAAAGTGCGCACACATACCTTGCCTGTGCGATGTGGCGCCGGGACAAGAGTATTGCGGAGAAGCCTGTCGCGATGCGGGAAGCGAAAACGTGGGGATTGCATGTCAATGCGACCACACGGCGTGTCCGCTGGTGATTCGTCCGTCTCTGGCTGTCGGTGCGGCCGACCTGGTTAATTGATGGCGTTCGATTTACAGATTGTGCGGCGGATCTGCCTCTATTCGGTAAAGGCGCAGGTCCGCAGCCAGGAGAAGTGATTGTGAAATTTCTAAAGAAATGTTTGTCGTTTGTTCTTTCTTCCTGCTTGTCGGCAACCACCATGCCGGCAGGGTTCGCCGATCAGAGCGTCCAGCCTGCGCAAACTCCGGTCCAGGCGGCGCAACAGACACCGGAGCAACTGCGGCAACTGGTGGCGCCAATCGCGCTGTATCCGGATTCGCTGGTCGCACAGATTCTCGCAGCCGCGACCTATCCCGATCAGATTGTCGAAGCTGATCGATGGCTGCAGCAGCACCCCGACCTCAAGGGAGAGCAACTTGGCCCGGAAGTTGATAAGCAGCCTTGGGATCCAAGCGTCAAGGCTCTCACGGGGTTTCCCTCGGTTCTTGCCAATATGGACAAGAATCTCTCGTGGACTTCATCGCTTGGCGACGCCTACGTCAACCAACAGCAGGATGTGATGGATGCCGTTCAGAACATGCGCGATCGTGCGGAGAAGGCGGGGAACCTAAAGAGTACGTCGCAAGAAAAAGTCAGCACACAGGGACAAACGATTGTGATTGAGCCCGCTGACCCTGAAGTCGTCTATGTGCCTGAATACGATCCCTGGCTGATTTATGGAGAGCCTCTGGCAGTGTGGCCGAGCTGGTACTGGTATCCGGGACTCTACATCAATGGCCCGGGATTTATTTGGGGCGCGGGCTTCGGAATCGGCTTTTTTGGCGGATTCGGCTGGGGTTGGGGGCATTGGGGATTCGATTGGCACCACCACGACGTCCTCTTCGATCATCACGGTTACGTTTCCCACAGCAGAGTTTTTGTGAATCGCGAGCACTTCAATCGGGTCGGCGGATTTCACGGGGCGGCTGGATTTCATGGAGCGGGTGGACTTCATGGAACGGACGGATTCCACGGCGGAGGGCCACGAGGATTCTCTGGCGGCCATGGATTCTCCGGCGGCCATGGATTCACTGCGCCTCATAGCCAGGCTGGTACGCATTCCGGCGCATTCAGCGGCTTTAACCACGGAGGAGCTACGCGAGGCTTCTCCGACCGCGGACACTCGAGCTTCGGTGGAGGCTTTCATGGTGGCGGAGGCTCCCACGGCGGAGGCGGTCACCGGTAATTCGTTTTCAATACGACGATCGAAACTGAAACTAAAGATGTGGAGAAAGAAGTTATGCTGACGAACAAAATGAAACTTGAATCGCACCGAACATTTGTTATGAAACTTGCCTGCGGGTCCGCAACCACCATGCTCGTTCTGTTGATGTCAGGCATGCTGCTAGTGTTCGGATTGGCCGATCCGAGATCTGCGCGGGCCGCACAGCCCCAGACGCCGCCAAAGACGTTCGCGACTCCTGGAGAAGCCACCAGTGCTCTGTTTGAAGCGGCGCAAAAACAGGACGAGCAGGCCCTGGAGGCGATCCTTTGCGCGGGGAAAGACGTGACCTCATCGGGCGACGATGCCGAGGACAAACTCGAACACGAGCAGTTCACCCAAAAATATCAGGAGATGCATCGCCTGGTTCGAGAAGCTGACGGAAACATGGTGCTCTATATCGGCGCAGAAAACTGGCCGTTTCCCGTCCCGCTGGTTCCCAAGAATGGCCGCTGGTACTTCGACTCTGACAGCGGCAAGCAGGAGATCCTGGCGCGCAGAGTCGGAGAGAACGAGGCCACGGCAATTGAAGTGTGCGAGGAATTCGTCACGGCAGCGGTTCAGGGCGTCCCAAAGGCGGCCAACGAAGAGCCAATCGCTCAGTTCGTTGAAAACCTTTCTTCTGGCACAGCAAATAATGAGTCCACTCCATTTCATGGCTACTACTTCCGCGTTGTCACAGGAGACTTCGCAACGCGAGCGAGTGCCGGCAAGCGGCCACGAGGCGTGGCTTTGGTTGCTTATCCCGCAGACTATCGCGGATCGGGAGTCATGACGTTTGTAGTCACGCGGCGTGGGGTCATTTACCAAAAAGACCTTGGCCCAAACACGACCACGGTTGCGCCAGAATTAAAATCCCACATTGGTTCGGATTGGCGCCCGGCGGTGTGAAGAAACCGATTCGTGCTGCAGGACATCTGCTAAGACAGGACTATTTTGGAGGATGAACATGAAAGCGAAAAACGGAAACAAAAGCGCGCTAACTGCTGCGGCCAGTGGAACTGTCTCACTCGGCGGTGAACTCACCGTCAACCGACTCGGCTTTGGAGCCATGCGTATTACTGGTGACGGAATCTGGGGTCCGCCAAAGGACCGCGCGGGAGCCATCGCAGTTCTTCGGCGCGCGATTGAACTGGGGGTCAACTTCATAGATACGGCTGATTCTTACGGCCCCAACATCAGCGAAGAATTGATTGCCGAAGCGCTCTTGCCTTATCCCAAGAACTTGGTGATCGCAACCAAAGGCGGATGGAACCGTCCCGGGCCGAACCAATGGACTCACGACGCCAGTCCGGAGCATTTACGCAAGGCAGTAGAAGGCAGTCTGAAGAGACTGCGGCTCGACCGGATCGATGTCTACCAACTCCACACTCCCGATCCGGTAGTGCCCCTCGATGCATCGATCGAGACTCTGGCGAATTTGCAAGCGGAAGGAAAGATCCGCTTGGTAGCGTTGTCGAATGTGACAGTGGAGCACATCGAGCGGGCGCGGAGGATTGTGCCGATCGTTTCAGTCCAGAACCGGTACAGTTTCGCCGACCGCGAATGGGATTATGTTGTCGATTATTGCGAACTCAACGGAATCGCGTTCATCCCGTGGTTCCCGCTCGGAGCTGGGAGTGTAGCTGCCAAGGCCCTGGACGGGATCGCGAGAACAAGGAACGCGAAGCCCATCCAGGTTGCTCTGGCGTGGTTATTGAAGCGATCGCCAATCATGTTGCCCATTCCCGGAACTTCGTCGATTGCACATCTTGAAGAAAATGTTCAGGCGGGATCGTTGCAATTGAGCGATCAGGAGTACATGGAGCTCAACGGGGTCGCCGCGCTCGCTTCGTGAAACCCAACTATTGCGATAACTGACGTAATTAATTCCGGAGGAAATCATGCAAATCAATAAACGCCCGCTGGGTTCGAGTGGGATTGAGATTACGACAGTCGGTTTTGGATCCTGGGCGATTGGAGGCGGCGGGTGGTCGTTCGGATGGGGACCGCAAGACGACAAGGCGTCAATAGACTCAATGCGGCGCGCCATCGAACTGGGCGTAAATTGGATCGATACGGCCGCTGTCTACGGGCTGGGTCATTCCGAAGAAGTTGTCGGACGCTTTGTGCATTCACTGCCCGCTTCTGAGCGGCCGTACGTGTTTACCAAGTGCGGCTTGATCTGGGATGAGCGGAACCGAATGCAAGAGTCCAAGCGCGTGCTCAAACCGGAATCTATTCGCGCCGAGTGCGAAGCATCGCTCCGCCGGCTCGGCATTGATCGCATTGATCTTTACCAATTCCATTGGCCGGACGAGACCGGCACGCCCATCGAGGATTCATGGGCAGAGATGCTGCGTCTGATAGAAGAAGGCAAAGTGAGGCTCGGCGGCGTTTCCAATTTCGACGTCAGCTTGCTGGAGCGCTGCGATGCGATTCAACACGTGGATTCATTGCAGCCGCCGTTCTCTTTGATTCGCCGCGAGGTTGCGGCGCAGAGATCCCCTGGTGCGAAGCGCACAACACCGGCGTGATTTGCTATAGCCCGATGCAATCCGGATTGCTGACGGATGGGTTCAGCGGCGAGAGGGTCGCTCGCATGGCAAATGATGATTGGCGCCGCCGGTCGCCCGAGTTCAACCCACCGAATTTGAACCGCAATCTGGCGCTTCGTGATGGTCTGAAGCCGATCGCACAGCGGCATGGGACCTCAGTCTCATCGGTTGCGATCGCCTGGGTGCTCAGCTGGCCCGGAGTTACAGGCGCAATCGTTGGAGCCCGCTCCCCTGAACAGGTGGACGGCTGGATCGGCGCCGCCAACCTGGAGTTGACTTCCGCTGACCTCAATGAAATCGCGCGCGCAATCGAACGAAGCGGCGCGGGATCGGGTCCGTTGGCTCCGCGCTCGGAAGTTGCTGCCTGAGCACGAGGCAGTGTTTAAGAAAAACAATGGCAAGAATTCTTTTTGCCTGTAGTGCAAATGTCAATCACGTCCTTTTTAGCCGCGCAGATACTCCTCACAACTCTGGTGTGGGCGCAAAACATTTCTTTGCCTGAGCCTCCGCAGGTGCGGGCGAAAAACCACGTTGCATCTCTCACCCTGCGCGCCGTTAATGAAAATGGCCGAGATGCTTTCGCCTACAACGGCGCAAGTGTGGCGCCGGTGATCCGTGCTTCTCCCGGCGACGTTCTCAAAATCACCTATATCAACGATCTTCCTCCGAAGTCTCCCGAGAGCTGCGCGATCAGTCCCTGCATGGACATGACGAACTTGCATTTTCACGGATTGACGGTGTCGCCGCATGCTCGGCAGGATGACGTGCTCGGAATGATGGCCAAGCCCGGCCAGGTCTTACATTACTGCGGTCAAGAATTCCGCGCGATCATCCGCCCGGACTTTTCTGGTACCACACTCATCCCCATGGCGAGAGTCATCGGCAGGTATTGGACGGAATGTCTGGAGCCATCGTCATCGAGGGAATGGAGCGGTACGTCCCCGAAGTAGCGCCACTCCGTGAGCGCGTGCTGGTTGTACGTGGCCATTCGATTGACGCACGACGCCCGAGCCACCGAACTTAGGTATCAGGTGGAAATCCCATCCAAGGGATGCGGTGGAGAAGCTGAGAAAGTCGAAGAAATCTTCACTGTGAATGGTACGGTTCGCCCACGAATCGAAATCGCGCCTGGCGAGCGGCAGTTCTGGCGGATCGTGAACGCATCTGCAGATCGCTATTTGGATTTGCAGCTCGATGGGCAAACATTGGAAATCGTGGCTCTGGATGGAATGCCGATCGCGTACCACGATCCCGAACATCCGAAACGCATCACCAATCACTTGCTAGTTTCACCGGCAGGACGGCTGGAAGCGATCGTAACTGGTCCGCCAGCGGGGACGCATAGCGCTTTGCGTACCCTTTGTGTAGATACAGGTCCGGATGGCGATCCCAATCCGGAGATGGTGCTGGCGGATGTCGCGCAGCGACCTTTAGGCCGAGGTTCAGACGTGTCGTCGGAGCAACCGCATGCTCTCGATCATCACCATCACCCGCTGGCCTACAAGCCGATTAACGTTGAGCCGCTAAAGAAAACTGCACCGGATTTTACGGTCACTTTTACCGAAGACAAGAACGGCTTCTACATCAATGGCCGCAAGTTTGCGATCGGAGCGCCTCCGATGATCACCGCTCGCGTAGGTACTTATCAGCATTGGCGAATCGTCAACGACACTGGAGAACTACATCCTTTCCACATACACCAGGTCCACTTCCTCGCCTACGCGGAAAACGGTGCTCCCGCTGACGCAACCTGCATGGCTGGATACTGTGAATGTTCCCTATCGCGGCTCCGTTGACGTCATCTTGGACTTCACTGATCCCGTAATCAAGGGCATGTCAGTGTTCCACTGTCATCTTCTGAATCACGAAGACAAGGGAATGATGGCAAAGATCCTATTTCAAATAAAAACAGAGCTGTTTTGTTGGTCGAAAATGACCTGGAAGTATTTACCTCGATAAAAAGAATCCTTATATAAGTGTAATCATCTTATCTCCTGTTTGCCCCATTCGGGGCAGCAACCTTTCGATGGAGGAACTTTCTATGTTTCGTAAACTGATTGCCACTGACAACGACCGTTGCGACTACCATTCTTCGATTGGTGCTTGGGGTGATTTTCTTCGTCCACGGCGCTCAAAAGGCGCTTGGATGGTTCGGTGGATATGGCTTCACCGGCACCATGGGCTTCTTCACGGGAGTCCTGCACATTCCGGCTGCGTTCGCATTTCTGGCTATTGCCGCAGAATTCCTGGGCGGATTGGGTCTTATCTTCGGACTGCTCACTCGGGTTGCAGCCTTTGGACCTTTTTGCAACATGATCGTGGCCGTCGCCATGATTCACCACAATTTTGGTTTCTTTATGAACTGGACTGGAACGCAGAAGGGAGAAGGTTATGAGTATCATCTCCTCCTGCTGGCGGCTTCGGCACTTCTAATGATTCGCGGCGCAGGAGCAGCTTCAATAGATCGCCTGTTGTCTTCGCCTGCGAACAAGGAAGTCAAGGCCCAGCCGCGGGCCGAGGAATGGTCCCCAGCTGCTTGATCAGGAAAGCCTGATTCGGACAACATGACTAGGACAACATGGTGAATAAGACGCGACCACATTACGGCGCCCCGGCTCTGGCTGGTGATTCTTAAGAGTCATCGCGCGCTAAGCCTCCTGGCGGAGCAGAGCATCGCCGACACGGGACTTTGCCTCACGGATTTCGCCGCGCTGGAAGCTCTGTTGCACAAGGGACCGCTCACCATCACCGAGATCCAGGGCAAGGTGCGCCTGGCCAGTGGTTCGATGACCGCGGCAGTCGACCGTCTCGAGAAACTTGGGCTAATTGTTCGCAAGTCGAGCCCCAGTGATCGACGGGCGCGGGTGGTTCACCTGACGGCGGAAGGCAAGCGGCTGGCGGCATCGTCCTTCGAGCGGCACGCAAAGGACCTTGAGGAGCTCATGTCACCCCTGTCCGAAAAGGAAAAGGAACAAATTTACGAACCGCTCAAGAAACTTGGGCTGCTAGCGGCGGACAAACTCGAGCAACGAGAAGCCAACCTCAAAGCAAAAGGGAGGAGATAGCAAATGCTGAAAATCGGAATCATCGTGGGGAGTACGCGGCCGGGACGAAAAGCTGCGGCTGTCGCGAAGTGGGTACACGACCTCCTCAAAAACCGGAAAGACGCGGAGTTTGAGATTGTCGACATCGAAGATTACAAGCTGCCGCTGCTCGATGAACCCATGCCGCCCATGATGCATCAGTACAGCAAATCGCACACCAAGGCATGGAGCGAAAGAATCGCCTCGCTCGATGCCTACATTTTTGTCACCCCTGAATACAACCACGCGACCTCGGCGGCGTTGAAGAACGCGATCGATTTTCTCTACCACGAATGGAACAACAAATCGGCCGGATTCGTCGGATACGGCGGTGCGGGCGGTGTCCGAGCGGTCGAGAACTTGAGGCTGGTGATGGGCGAAATCAAGATTGCGGACGTGCGAACCCAGGTATCGCTCTCCATGTGGACGGACTTCGAGAACTTCACGACTTTTAAACCGCACGAACAGCACGATAAAGCCGTGCATGCGATGGCAGACGAGGTGATTGCCTGGGGCGGAGCGCTGAAGACGTTAAGAGGAACTTCCTGAAAAACATTTCCCCAAAGTCCGCCGCCCGGGGCCAACGTGCACGAAAACGAATATCAGGAGTCACAGATGCAGATCGGTGTCGACAGCTTCGGAGCAGTCATTTCTGACCCGGCTACGGGTCTGACTATCAGCCCAGTCCAGCGCATGGACAATCTGCTGGATGAGATTGTCCTGGCCGACCAGGTTGGCCTCGATGTTTTTGGCATCGGCGAACATCACCGCAGCGAGTTCGTGGATTCTGCCCCAGTTGTCATCCTGGGTGCAGCCGCTACACGCACCAAGAACATTCGTCTCACCAGTGCGGTAACCGTTCTCAGTGCGTCGGACCCTGTCCGTGTGTTCCAGGAATTCGCCACACTGGACCTCATCTCTCATGGGCGTGCCGAGATCGTCGCTGGGCGAGGGTCGTCCATAGAGGCTTTTCCGCTCTTCGGTTTCGATCTTGAGGACTATGACTCGCTTTTCTCAGAGAAGCTGAATCTCCTCCTCAAGATTCGCGAGAACACCCATGTTCGCTGGACTGGTAAGCACCGTGCTCCTCTCACAGGACAGGCGGTCTATCCGCGTCCGCTCCAGAATCCGTTGCCCATTTGGGTCGGTGTCGGCGGCACTCCCGAATCATTCGTTCGTGCCGGCACGCTCGGACTTCCGTTGATGGTCGCCATTATCGGCGGAGAACCCAAGCGATTTCGGCCCCTGATCGATCTTTACCGCGAAGCTGGGCGCCGCGCCGGCCACTCCCCCGAGAAACTCATCGTGGGACTTCATGCAATCGGGTTTCTTGGAGACACCACACAGAGAGCTGCAGACGATTTCTACCCTGGATATGCCCACACGTTCACGGAAATTGGCAGAGAACGTGGCTGGCCCCCGGCGACTCGAGCACAATTTGACGCCCTGCGCGGACCTACAGGCGCGCTGCTGATCGGGGATGTTGAAACCGTCGCGGAGAAGGTACTGTACGTGAACGAAGTTCTCGGAGGCCTTTCTCGAATTACCTTCCAAATGGGTGTCTCGGCTCTCCCCCACGAAAAGATGTTACGGTCGATCGAGCTACTGGGTACCAGCGTTGCTCCAATTCTCCGGGAAGAACTCACGACTGTCTCTTCGCGTTAGGTCGAGTTTTGAGGTGGGCAAAGAGATTCCGACAGCTCGGCCTGCGGAACTTGTGCATGAGCCAGGCACAATGGCGTATTCTGGCCCGATGACAAACGTCTCCGGGACCCCGGACAAAGCCTCCGCGGGCGACCCGATTCCTCCCAAGTGCTCTGTCATCGAAGTGCACGTAGGCGAATTGAGGCAGTTGTTCAACGCCATCGATCCGTCTCCGTTTCGCGATAAGGACATCGATCCTAAGGCTGAAGAGTTTATCGTGGGGTGGGCCAAGGACCTGCCTCGCGATGCAACCCTTGCTCTGGTGATTGATCTTGACCGCGAGGCTGGGTTACCGGATGAGGCTGCTGTCTTACGCGACGCGATCCACGAGTTCTTCAATCAGCGCGCTCAGGCATACCGCCGGCGCCTACGTGAATTGTTTCGACTGGGCCGAACCAGCCTTGCGATTGGCCTGGTTGCGCTGGCATCGGCGATTGCCTTGGGCGACTTTCTAGCTGCCTTGATGAAGGGCAGCCGCATTGGCGAGATCGTTCGCGAAAGCCTTACGATCGGCGGTTGGGTCTCGATGTGGCGCCCTCTTGAGATCTTCTTATACGACTGGTGGCCGATTCGCAATGAGGCACTACTTTCCGACCGGCTTGCGGCCATGCCAGTACGCATCAGATACCTGAACGCCACGGGCCCTGACACATGGAGAGGCGACTGGCCGGCAGTGTCGCCAAGAGGTGACCGGCCGACTAATGGGGCTCAACCGTTAACTCTGAATCAGGCAAGTTAACCGCGTAGCCCGCATGGGAATTCAGGAGAACACCGTCCAGCTGCAGAGTTCTCAAGATGAGCAGAGCCTGCTCGCCGCCAGTTGCTGGCGTGACCTAGTCCAGTGAAGGGGTTGGCAAAAGCACCTCACATTAATACACACGCGTACTCACTGCGAGAATTCACACGGTCGGGGAAGCGATAAAAACTGCCCACACTACCATAAAATTCTGGAGCCACAAAAATAAAACCCTGCCTGTTACGAATTCGGAACAGGAGCGCAGCACTAGGCCCGGCTTTTCTGATTGCCAACCTCCTAGAAATTAACTAGAGTTCCGTTGGACTTGGTAGTCAGAAAGCGTGGTCCAATGAGTGCCAACCTCAAATCTCAATCTTCTGCGGCCCCTTCAGCAAGCTCGACCAAGCAAGGCGGTTTCTATCTTCCATCGCGGACAAAAGTTTGGGTGCTCGCCGTTTGCCTCACCTTGATGGTTGGGGCCTCGGTTTATGTAGTGTTTCAGCCGCTGAATCCGGACCCTCGGAACATTACCTCTTCAACCCGGTTCTGGTATCCCATTGAGACCAATCCGAACGCGCGACTCCAGGTGGTCGGGTGCACCAACGACCCCGACGACTACGCGTGCCGCCTTAACAGCGTCGCCGTGAACGGCGCGGAGAATCTGCCAGAAATTTGGGCGCTGGGCAATGTTGGTTTAGTGCTGCATCGCAAGGCAGGACAAAGCGCGTGGGAGCAACTGCTCATTGCCGCGAAAGAGGAATCTGATTCAGCCCCCCCGCCGAGCGTCACCTCAATCCGCAAGATTCCGGCCACAAGTCAGAGTGGAACTGTTCTCGTGCCTTATTTGATCGGACTCACACATGAGCAGGCGCAGAAGACAGCCGATGCCGGCGGCTTCCAGCTACAAGTTGAGTACGAGCGCGGCACCTCCAATGCGAACGCGCAACAGGGTCCGCCGCCAGATCTGAGGGTCCTAAAACAGTCACCGGAGCCGAAAACGCTCGTCGCACCTAAGTCGTCTATCAAAGTTATTTTGGGCCGCGCTCCAAAATCAGCGGCGCGCCTGCTGCTCGATAAGCTGGTCCCCTCAGTTTATGCTGCGGAGCCAGAAAAGCAGCCGTCCAAGCAGCCAAGACCGTCTCCACCGATTGTTCAACGAAAAAGTGCCAAGCCACCTGCGTCCTCCGGTGCCGCTAAGCCACCATCAGGGGTACAGGTAAATCAAGCCTTTAAGCTTGATGATGACCTGCTTTATGTCAGCTGTTCTAACGGGCTCTGCAGTGCGTTGGGGCGCAGCGGCCGAATTTATAAGATAAGCAGCAACAACGAATGGACTTTCAAGCAAGCACGCTTCATTGATTCGAAAAGTAATTTAGTAACTCCTCTTTCCCTCTTGTACGCCACGAACGCGGGCAGCATCATCGCAAAATCGGGAACCTCGATTTATACGTGCTCCGGCGGCCCAATCTTGGACACGGCCAATCCGCTTGTCTGCTCCGATTCGAGCAGCAGTTTTGTGAGTAACAAGAATCAGCTCCTAAACGCAGCCGATCAGCTTCCCAGCGGGCGCCCGGCCATCTTCGAGAAGCACCGTATCACCAGTACTGCGGCGGACGAGTTGCTGGTAGGCGACTCTGGATTCGTTGCTAAACTTCGCGACGATCAAGGCCCAAATCTGATACCGATCAAGACTACGCCTAGCGGCACCGCCGCTGCTCTTCGTTCGTTTGCATTCGCCTCCAGCAATCATGGCTTTATCGTCGGTGATCACGGCATCATTCTCAGCACCACCGACGGCGGCGAAAATTGGCAACATCAGACGCAAGGTCCGGAAGGCGTGGCGCCCAACCACCGTTTACCCGCGGGTTGGTACTGGGTGTTGGCGGTTCTGCTCATCGCAACCTGCACCGTGGTGGTTGCCGCACCGCCTCCGCCTCCGGCTACAGAATTCTCCGTTGCCGATTGGGCGGTAACCGACGCTCCGCTGAAACCCGGCGATCTTGACTCACTGAACTTCACGCCTATGGCATTGGGTCTCTCGCGTTTCATTCGCAACCCGAAAACCGAGCCGCCCGTGACCATTGCTATTGAGGGCGAGTGGGGTGAGGGAAAATCTTCCGTCATGGGATTGCTGCGCGGTGACCTGGAGAAGTCGCGCTTCCGTCCGGTCTGGTTTAATGCCTGGCATCACCAGAGTGAAGACCAGCTTCTGGCCGCACTGCTGGAGCACATCAAGACCCAAGCTGTCCCGCCTTGGTGGCATATTGATAATTGGATCTTCCGGGCGCAGTTGCTGCGCATTCGCTTCCGCGAAAAATGGGCGCTGATGATCACCTTGACGCTGGCGTTCTGCGCCAGCCTTACCTATGAGGTTTCGCGCCACGGTTTGAAGCTGGACGACCTTGCCAAATTCGACCAGGAGTTCGTCCAACTCGTTAAATATCTGCTGCCCTGGTCAAGCCAGAAAGAATTGCCTGGCGATCTCGGTCACTTCGGTCTGCTTGTCACAATACTTGCCATGTTGGCCACAATCCTTAATAAAGCCAAAACATTCGGGATTGACCCAGCCAAGCTCACCGACAATTTGCGCCAAGCCACGACCATCAAGGATCTTAAGCCTGATCCTGGAATTCGGCGCCAGTTTTCTAGTGAGTTCGGGGATTTGTGTTCCGCCTGGGCATGGGGAGGGAGGCGGGTCATCATCTTTATTGACGACCTTGACCGTTGCCGACCAGAAAGCGTGATCACGGTCTTGGAATCCGTTAATTTCCTGACTTCCGCTGGCAAGTGCATGATCGTCATGGGTATGGCACAGAAACAAGTCACTCATTGCGTGGGTCTCGGATTCAAAGACATTGCTGAGTCAGAAGAGGCTTACCGCGGAGGCTGCAACACCGAGCAGGAAAAGGCCAGAGCCCGTTTCAACTTCGGGACGTTCTATATCAAGAAACTGGTCAACATTGTGGCTCCCTTGCCCAAGACCACGGAGGAGCAACGCAGGCGAGTTCTGGAGCTCAAGGCCGCCGAGTCCCGACGCCAGGATCAAGAGCAGAGAGCATCAGCAGCGGCAAAATGGCGCATTACTCTCTGGGAATGGTTGAGCCAAACCAGCCGGATGTCGCTCAAGGTGGCGCCAGTGTTTGTCTCGCTGTTGGCCGTTTTCCTATCACTATTGGCCGGCTATAGGCAGGGAGCCCTCCAAAAATCCATACCAGATCAGGTCCCATCCTCAACTACGACGGAGAAACGGATCGAGAATCCGTCTGCGCCAGCCGTCCACGACATCAATAGCGGTGCCGTGAAGCCGCTGGTCTACGATCGTCCCACGTCGCTGCCGGCAACTCTTGCAAACTCTGATAACGTCGCCGGAGGAGTGTGGTGGTCCTACGGCGTGGACCTACTCTTTCTCCTGCTTCTGTTTAGCATCCTGGCGTACCAGCTCAGCGCACGCACAAACCAGGACGCCCAAAACTCCCCTGAGTTTGAGAAGTCGCTGAAATTGTGGGGACGGTACATCGTAACCGTTTGCGATACGCCAAGAGAAATCAAACGCGCGCTGAACGACCTACGCTACCAAGCCATGACCCGCCGCAACAACGGCCCCAGCATCACCCGCGGCGAACGAATCATAAGAAAAATTCGTCAGTCGGTGACCGGCCGCAAGGAGAACGAACCCGTTGCAACTCGCGTAGATGAAGCTGCCCTCCCGCCGCACAAGGCAGGAGAGCTTGCCAACCTCACCGACGATGAATGGAAGTACTTTCTGGACCCCGTTAAGGTGGATCTTCAAGGCTCAGAAAATCTGAAATTGCTAATCGAGCTGAAGAAGTTGCACCTCAAAGAATTTGGACGCTGGATTACCGAGGCAAAACCTGCGCCGAAGCCAGAGGATGAAATTGGAGATAAAGATGTTGTGGCTCGTGCGGCGCATCAAGCATGATTGTTCAATGTGTCCATGATTCCCCAAGCGAATATCTCCGCGAATACTCTCATGGGGGCAAACTTGAGCGAAGGCGGTGGCGCTACGTTTCGTGCGTGGGCGCCGCTTGCAACCGTTCCGCTACGGCATATCCACTCCACTGCCGATACGCGCACAACTCTAAACATCCGGAGACGGGTGGCCCAGCCTTTCGATCTCGCCGGCATTATCAATACAGTGGTGCCCCATCGTTTCGCGTCGTGTGCGAAAGGGTGGGAGGCAGAGACTTCGTTTTCTTATTCTAGGAGTTCGATCAGAAAGACAAGGAACCGATGTTCCCACCCTTGTAAAGAAAGCAAGAGCATGCCCTGAGCGAAGTCGAAGGGATGGGGCACCCCTCACCCATGGTAATCGCCGGCAAAAAGGGCGGGCCACCCGGCGGGTCATCCGGCGTATTTCGGTCGCATGGGTCAGAACGAACCTTACATCAGTAACTTGCGCCAGATTACTTTGCGACCACAGTATGAACTATCCGTCTCCGGCTGCCTTGCCAACGGACTGAATGGCGAACGAATGAAGTATATAGCCTTAATATGCCGCCTGTTGGGCGACACCGTGTACTTGGTGTACCTCCTCGTGCTCTGGTTGTGTCTCCGTATCTATCGACGTTTGAGATCGCAGGCTCGTCAGCAACGGCTGATATGTGAAGCCAAAGCTGAAGGCGAGCTCCGGGATGTCATAAAGAAAAGCCAGCGATTCAGCCCTACACATTGATAGTCAAGGATACTGTTGGCAGAGATCCGGCGAAAATGTTTCTGCTAATTTGTGCAATCGATGCTTTAATCCCTCGTTCTGCCCGTTCAAGGATATTTCTTCATCTGTAACTTACAGATTCCACTACAGCCCTTTAGTCCGAATCCAACCGCCACCACCTTCGAAGCGCTGTGAGCCTCTCCAATTCTTGCCTGCGAAGAGAATCGTTTTTGCACTCGACTGCCTATACGCGCACAACTCTAAACATCCGGAGTTGCCTCCTTCGCCATCTCCAGCGTGACCCGCTCCTTTCGTCTATACGCCAAGTTCGCCATGTGCGCGGCAATCGCCGAACGATAACCGATCTCGACGGGAGCATTGGGCATTTTGCGGCTGCGCACGCAATCGATCCAATTCTGCATGTGATTCTGATCGGGTGTTTCGCTGGTGAGCGCCGCGCCACCCGAACGATTGAGCTTTTCCGGAAAATACCGGGTAATCTCGTCGGACTTGCCAGTCACCATGTCGGTGGCTCCGGCCACGTGCTCGATGGTGCCGTCGCCGCCCAGTATGTGCTCACCCAATCCGTAGCGGCTGTTACTGAACGTCGATTCCCAGGTGACCACCACATCCGGAAAATCCAGCGTAACCGCGATGGTGTCGGGCACCTCGCGCCCATCTTTTTCAGAAAAGACTCCGCCCGACATGTAGGCCGAAGTAGGCAGAGGAAGATCGAGCGCGCTCATGATCCACGCAACCTGGTGCACCATGTTCTCAGTCACGTTTCCACCGGAGAACTCCCAGAACAGCCGCCAGTTAATAAATTTATAGGGATCAAAGGAACGCTCGGGCCTGCCGTTGAGAAAGGCCTTCCAATTCACGTTCTGCGCAGTGCAGTCCGCCGGGACCGGACGCACCCACTGGCCTTTGCCATGCGGAGTGTTGCGGCTCATCCAGGAATTGACCTGAGTGACTTTGCCGACCATGCCATCTTTTAGCCACTTCTTTGCGTCTACCAGCGCCCCCGAACTCTCGTGCTGCAATCCAATCTGCACCACTCGGTCAGATTTCTTCGCGGCCGCCCGGCACTGCTCGGCTTCCGGAATCGACCAGGTCATAGTCTTTTCGCAATAGAGATCTTTGCCGGCATTGAGTGTGTCCACAAAATGCTGAGCATGCAGATGCAGCGGACTCGCGACGATGACGGCATCAATATCTTTCAAATCGAGCAGACGCCGATGATCGTCAAGGGTCTGAATGCTGCCGGCCATGTGCCTGGCTTCATCGCGGCGGCGGCTGTAAATATCGGCGACGGCCACCAGTTCGGCGCTGCGCACTTGCTGAAGTTCTTTGAGGAGGTCCTGGCCTCGCCCTCCGACGCCAATCATTCCCACCCGCACGCGATCATTGGCGCCAAGCACCCGTGCAGGCGGATAAGCAAATAAAGCCGCTGTTCCCAAAGCGGCTTGTTTCATAAAGTCTCGTCTGTTGTTCGCCATTTGCGTCCTCTGTAATGAGTGATGGTTGGTTACGGCTACAGCGCGCCGGCTTTGTGCAGGTCGTCCTTCATCCCTGCCCAACTCTGGCGAGTGGAAGCCTCCGGAGTACCCGCGCCTTGCCAGTGGGTCTCGAGACTTACGGCGAAACGATAGCCGTCATTCTTGAGCGCTTTGAATTGGCCGATCCAGTCAATGATGCCGCGGCCCACGGCGGCCCAGTCGTAGCGGCCGTCCGCAGTCTTGACCGCGTCCTTGCAGTGGCAATGCCCGATGCGGTTCTTCGGCAGCAGCGCGTATCCGTCCGGATAAGGCTTCTCGCCCGAAGATGCCGCGTTCGCAGGATCCCAATTAAGCATGAGGTTCGAAGACTGAACTGCTGCCAGCATCGTCGCGGCTTCGGCGCCGGTTGCGGTGTTGCAACTCGGCTCGTTTTCGAGCACCAGCGTGATGCCGTGCTTGCCCGCTTCGGCGGCCGCATCTCGCAGTTTGGAGTTGATCGCATCGCGGTGCGGCGCGGCGTTCTCCAGGCGCCAGAAGTCGAAGCAACGCACCCGGTCGGTGTGGAACGCTTTAGCCATCTCCATGCTGCGCGCCAGAACTTCGCCTTGCTGGTCGAAGCTGAAATCCGCCCCGAACTGCGGCTTTTGAGGACTGAACTTTGACTTCGGCGCGCCCGGCCAATCCGCTTTAAACAGCGGACTGGCTATATCCGTCACCTGCAACTTGTATTTCTGAAGAATGCGCTGTGCATCGGCAATTTCGCTGGCTTCAAGGTTCACGATATTCTTGTTCCACATTCCTCGGAGCTCGATCCATTGCATGCCAAAGTCGCGGGCTGCTATTTCGCAGGCGCGCCCAAAATCCTGTGTAATTTCATCGTTAATGACAGCTATTCGGAACGGAGACGCCGACAAGTCACTGCCAGGCTTTGAAGAGGACGCATTCAACCCGGGGACCAAGGCTGCGCCGGTGACTCCCGCCAGGGTTGAAAGAAACTGCCGTCGAGGGATTCGAACCGACACGTCGGGGCTCCTTCAAACCTGAAATCACAGACCTAGCAACTGTCGAATCTACTCCAAAAGAATGGTGTCATCCAAGCTCGTACCGGTCAAGCCGAGGATGAGCCACTCTGTTCAGCCACCCCGGACAACTGTCCCGACACCGTAAACCATCCAAGAAACTTCAATCAACTGGAATCCAAGCACTCTCTATGTTCGGTGCACGTGGTCCGGAATGATTGAGCTCAGGGCGACCAATCGCCATGGCCATCTCACATGTGCCACTGTAAGTGAGAAGGCGAAGCTATGCACAAGTGTAGAAATTCCATGCCAAAGATCAAGCACATGTTCCGAGTCCAGCACAGCATCGAACTTATCGGGGCTATGAATCTGAACACATTTTCTGCCGGTCTTCCGGCGCGACAAAGCTAGTGACGCCTTCCAATAAGGACCTCCGCATTCTCGATCGCCCGCCGGAAGTTGACCCGGCGAATGGGCATTCGCTGTCATCGCATGATGCAGCACAGGAATCCCGTCGGATTACGTGGGCTCGCTTACTCTGGGGCGAACGGCGATTCTTGCGGCGCATTGTCGTTCGTGGCTTTCTTATCGCATTGCTGGTTTCCTTTCTCCTGCCTACGCGTTACCAATCGACTACGCGACTGATGCCGCCTGATCAGCAGTCTGGCTCAGGCCTGGCTATGCTGGCCGCGTTTGCCGGACGCGGTGCAGGCAGCAACTCGGGAGCAATGGGTGGACTTGGTAGCGCACTAGGCGGATCCCTGGGCAATATGGCTGGCGACCTACTGGGCCTGAAAAGTTCCGGGGCGCTATTTATCGACATGCTGGACGGGCCGACAATCCAGGACAGTCTGATACAAAAGTTCAACTTGCGTAGGATTTACTGGGACCGCTACTGGGAAGACGCCCGCAAGGATCTGGCCAAGCACACTGATATTAAAGAGGACCGCAAGAGCGGAGTCATAACCCTGCAAGTGACCGATCATGATCCTCGCCGCGCGCAACAGATGGCGCAGGCGTATCTGGATGCCCTGAATGGACTGGTCTCGCAAGTCTCGACCTCCTCCGCAAAGCGAGAGCGGATGTTCATCGAGCAGCGGCTCAAGACTGTCAAACAAAATCTCGATGCTGCCCTGCAAGACTTCAGCCAATTCGCCAGCAAAAATGGGACCTTTGATGTGCCCACTCAGGCCAAAGCCATGGTGGAGAGCGAGGCCAGCCTGCAGGGCCAATTGGTTGCCGCACAGTCAGAACTCGAAGGCTTGAAACAAATTTATACCGACAACAATGTGCGAGTGCGGAGCTTGCAGGCACGAGTTGGCGCGCTGAAAAAAGAAGTGGAAAACATGAGCGGCAACAAAGCTGACCCTAACTCCGACAGTTCTGCCATCGCTGGAGATTTCCCCTCAATACGAAAATTGCCGATTGTCGGCGTGCGTTGGGCAAATCTTTATCGGGAAACAAAAATTCAGGAAACTGTCTACGAACTTCTGACTCAGGAATATGAATTTGCAAAAATTCAGGAAGCCAAAGAAATTCCTACGGTGAACGTCCTCGACCCCCCGACCTCTCCGGAAGAACACTCTTTTCCTCCGCGCAGCGTGATCACGATTCTGGGAACTTGCCTCGCGTTTCTGTTCGGGGCCGCCCTGGTGATTGGCTCCGAGGCGTGGAAGCGGAGCCAGTCTCCGGAAAAACAGCTGGCCACAGAAATTTGGGCGCAGCTTGAAGCGAATCAATCCACTCCACGCGCCGTTCTGCACCGCTGCTGGGCACGGCTGGGTGGACGCAATGGTTCGAGCGGAAAAGCCGCATGAGCGTTTTTGCAATTCCGATCTGAACCTCCGCTACAAACCAGCCCTTTAGTTAATTGCATCTCTCGACAACAATTCGAAATCCGCGAGAAGACTTCGTCGCTCTGGGGATTGCTGCTCTCGGCGCTGCCCTAGCAGCTTCGTTGTTCTACACGCCCCTGCCATTCGTAATCATGGTTGGCATTCCGCTTTGCTTCTACTTTGCCACCCGGCCCTATCAGTTGCTGGTATTCATGGTCTTCCTGATTCCGTTTAATTTTGTTTTCAAGGTCGGGCCGGTACCTGTCGCTGCCGAACTGCTGAAAGTGGCTGCGTGGGTCCCTTTCTTAATCACCAGGCATGAGCGCCCGAAGTTTGTCACCAGCAGGTTTAATAAGCTGTTCGCGGTCCTGGCCGGGATCATTGTTCTATCACTGGTGCGCGCGCACGATTTGCCCTACACAGTCAAAGAATGTGTACGTTTCGGTTCCAATCTTGGACTTGTCTACCTTTGCCTGAACCTCATCGATAGCCGCGAGAAAGTCCTGCAAGTCTTCAAAGTGTTGACAGTTTCTACTTTTCTGGTCGCGTGTTATGGCTTTTATCAATGGATGATTCAAGACTATGGTGCGCTGTTCTGGATCGTGAATCCTCGCCTGGACACAAGCCTTGCGCATTACCGTGACAGCTTCTGGGAGTGGCGGCATCGCATTATCTCCGTTCTCACTTCGGAGATGGAACTCGGGCACTATTTCAACCTATCCATTCCAATCGCGGCCATGTTGTGGCTGACCGAAGGCCAAAGACGGCTGACCTCCAAATGGCTGTTGATGACCGTGTGCATGCTGGCGGGCCTGGTACTTACTTTTACGTTCGGGGCTTGGCTTGCGCTGGTGGCGACCTTCGGCCTCTTCTTCCTGCTGCTTGGCGGAACTATGCGGTGGAAGGTAGCTATCGCCGGCGTGCTAATACTTTTGGTCATCGCTGCCCTGGTGGCGTATGGCCCTCTGTACCCTCTGGTCGAGGCAAAACTGAACGGCACCGACATGGGCAGCTTCGCGTGGGATGCTGCCACTCGTTTATATAACTGGAAACTGGCACTGCAGACTTGGTGGGCACATCCGTGGCTCGGAGCCGGTATCGGCAACTTTGAGTTTTATTACGCCAGCAATGATCTGGTGTTGGGCACACAGTCCCAGGGCAGCTCTCCTCACGAGACGTATTTTTATCTGCTGGCGAACTTTGGGCTCGTAGGCACGATCAGCGTTCTCATAATTATGCTGGGCGCACTGCGCTCAAACATTCAAGTTATGCGCTCTGGTTCAAACCTGACACTCATCGGCTTTGCTCTCGCATTCGCACTGGCGACAAACATGGTGGGCTGGTTCGCGGACGACTCCGGCTTCCTCGGTCCGCATGCCAGTTACGTATTGTGGCTGTTCGTAGGTTTAAGCGAGGTGAGTGTTCGCATCAGCCAAACCACCACACCATCACGCGTCGCATAATTCCTCCGGCCGCTCATGGACAACACCGTCAGACTGAGTGCTTCAGATCACTTACCTCTTCGTGCTTGCCCTTTATGCGAGTGTCACGTCTCCACGCCCGTATTTCAAACGATACGCAAGTGCCGGTCTTGTGGGCTGAGCTTCGTCAGTCCGCTAGGACATTTTCATGGCGAGAATGAGACGGAAGAGTACTTTGTCTCAGACTACTTGCCTTTGCATCAGGCAAATTGGCAAAACAGCTTGGCCGAGAGGCGCGCGCACCTCGCACTCATACAGCGGTATTCTTCTCTTCCGTCCCAACCGCGACTTCTGGACGTGGGCTGTGCTCTGGGTTTCATGCTGCAAGAGGCCAAAGCCGCCGGTTGGGATGCCGTCGGCGTAGAAACGTCGGGGTTCGCTGCACGTTACGCGTCGGAGCATACCGGATGCACGGTGTACGAAGGCAACTTACAAAACGCGGGCTTCGAACCCGCTTCCTTTGACGTCGTTACTCTCATGGATGTGATTGAGCACATCCCTGAACCTTGCACATTGTTGCGCGAGGTGAGTCGGGTGCTGCGGCCCGGTGGAACACTTTTCTTGGTTACTCCGAACTTCGGCAGTCTTTTTGTTTGGTTGTACGGACCGAAGGCCTATGGAATCGGCCCGGACGAGCATGTTACCTATTTTAGTAGGGCAACCATCAAGATCGCACTGCGCAGAAGCGGGTTTCATCGCATCATTGCAGGCTCCAAGGACTTCTATGCGGATAATCTGAACCGCTTACTGAAGGGGCGCAATAACACATCTCAGCCTCGGATTAAAGCGGCATTTCGCGCCGATACTTCGCTCTCGAAGGTTAGGAAGCTTGTCAATGGCGTCCTCATGTATGTGCCGCTCGGCGACAAACTGATTGCCCTTGCCCAAAAATAAATTGCCTATTCGAAAGTCAGTGACGGCAGAAGGATTATTAGTGAACACCACCGTACGATCTACTCTGTTTTCTCGACGTGAAGCCTTCCCACCCCGGCCTCCCCTCATTCCACCCGCATGGTCGGCGATCGGTATTGCTCAGATAATGCTGAGATCGTACAACCGCCTTCGGCGCGCGCTTCACAGTAGTCACCCGCCGCCGACGGATTTTCTGGAACTCGCTGAAGTTCGCGAACGAGCATCCATGCCCAGCGATATCGACGAGCATCTGGAAGTCATGTTCCTCGAAGCGCTTCTCTCTAAGCCGCGACTGATCGTCGAGCTCGGGGTGCGTAGTGGAGCGAGTACGTTTGCTTTCGGAAGAGCTGCCCGGTATTGCGGGAGCACTCTTATCAGCGCCGATCTGGATGATTGCTCCTCAATCCTTCGTGATGCGAACTGGCATTTCTATCGGGGCGATGACATCGAGTTTGCGGAGCGATTTCCCGACTTTTGCAAACAACACAGTGTGCAGCCCTCGATCGACCTGCTGTTTATTGACACGAGTCATTACTACGAACACACGGTGCAGGAGATTGCCGCCTGGTTTCCATTACTCGCGCCTCGCGCCAAGGTCATCTTTCACGATACCAATCTGCGATTGATCGGGCCGCGCAAGGATGGCTGTTTCGCGCTTGCCTGGAATAACCAGCGCGGTGTCATTCGGGCAATCGAAGATTTTCTGGGCATTCACATCGACGAGCGTCGTGAGTGCATCGCTCAGGCTTCGGGATGGCTGGTGCGACACTGGCCAAATTGCAATGGGCTAACAATTCTCGACCGCCTGGCCTGACAGATTTAGTCCGGTTTCCACGCCTCCATGAAGATCGGTGCAGTAACCGTAACCTATAACAGCGGCGCTGTTGTCGACGGATTCGTCCGCAGCATGCTGCCGCAGACACATCAAGACTTTCTGCTCTACGTAGTCGACAATCTCTCGTCGGACGACTCCTTGCAACGGCTCACAGGGTATCCTGACCCGCGGATACGTCTGATTGCAAACCCGCAAAATCGTGGATTTGCTGAAGCAACCAATCAGGGGATTCGCGCAGCTTTAGCGGACGGTTGTGATTCGGTCTTATTGATAAACAATGACACGGAGTTCGGCCCCGATCTTCTGGAAAGATTGGCGCAGGGGATGGAGCGGTACGCATGCCACATGGCCGCACCCAAGATTCTGTATCACGACCGGCAAACAATTATCTGGAGCGCGGGCGGCGGCTTTGATCGTTCGAGGGGCTATGCCGGCGTTCACTACGGCCTTGACCAGCATGACTCTGGACAGTTCGATACACCGCAAGCGGTGGAACATGCTCCTGCGTGCTGCTTACTAGTGAGAAAAGATGTCTTCGACGATATCGGCCTGATGGATGACCGCTATTTCACTTACGTGGAGGACACGGATTTTTCCTATCGCGCGATGCGGGCGGGTTTGACTCTTATGTACCTACCTTCCGCGATACTGCTTCACAAAGCTCATAGCCTGACGGGGGGGCGGCTTTCACCGTTTTCAGTCCGATACATCACTAGGAATCGAACTTACTTCATGCTGAAGCATTTCGGTCTCTGGCGCGCGCTGTTCTACGTGTCCGCATACCAATGCTATTTGCTATGGCAGTTATTGCGCCGGCAGGTTTCGGTCCCGATCTTCTGGATACGGCAAAAAGCGCTTTTCGAAGGCATGCGCCTTTGGCGCCAGTCGGTCCGTGCACGCGTTTAGCATCTTCGTTTTTACCTATGCAGCACCATGACAACCTGAAGCGCACCGTCATCAAGAACGCGTCGGCCAATCTGCTGCGTCTTGTCGGTTCCGGAATCGTCGCGCTGCTTTTGCCGCCATTTCTGGTGAGAATGCTGCCAAAGGACGTCTATGGCGCCTGGGCACTTTTGCTGCAACTGACTTTGTACGTGGGGTACCTCGACTTCGGAATCCAGACGGCAGTCGCTCGTTTCGTCGCACACACCACAGAGTTGGGCGACTTTGAGCAGCGCGACGGAATCGTGAGTACCGCTCTGGTAATGCTGTCAGGGGCGGCAATCCTGGGAGTGCTTCTGACCATTGTCCTGGTACTGCGACTGCCTGAAATATTCAGCCAGATGCCGCAGGCGATTTCTCATCCGGCAAAGATAGCTCTTGTCTTCATGGGCGTCTCATTTGCAATTGCATTGCCGGTGTCCGTGATTCACGCGTTGTTCATGGGGCTGCAACGGAATGAAATTCCTGCAGCTCTGGTCATCGCCAACAAGCTGGCGCTGGCGCTGTTCACCATCGTCGTCGTCCTTAAGCGAGCGGGTCTGGCTGCGATGGGCGCCGCCGTGGCCCTTGCGAATCTATTTTCGTATCTCGCCGCGGTGATTGCCTGGCGTGCTTGGGGAAACAAAGTCAGCATACGCCTGGCGCTGGTAACGCGAGCGTACACCCGGCAAATTGGCGGATATTCGGCAACGTTGGTCATTTGGATGGTTTCGATGCTCATGGTCAGCGGCCTTGACCTGAGTATCGTCGGAATCTTTGACTATCACGCAACCGCGTATTATGCGGTGGCTGCCAGTTTGACGACTTTCCTGGCGCAAGCCCAGGGAGCGCTTTTCGCTGCGCTTCTCCCGGCTTCAGCCGTACTCGGAGCACGCGGCGATGCACGCCGGCTCGGAACAATGCTGGTCTCCTCCACCAGATATGGAATGCTGATTCTGCTGGCAATGGCCTTGCCCCTGCTGGTCGCCGGGCACCTCATAATTCGTGTTTGGGCCGGGGCAGACTATGCCCAGCACAGCACCCTGATATTGCAGGTGCTGGTTGTCGCTAACGTGATTCGACTCTGCGCGCTTCCTTATTCGACTCTACTGCTAGGTACCGGGCAGCAGAGCAAGGTGATTATTTCGCCTCTCGCAGAGGGAATTACGAATCTGGTCGCGAGTGTCGCGGGAGCTTATCTGCTCGGGGCGATTGGAGTGGCCATCGGCACTCTGATCGGCTCCTTTGTCAGCGTGGGCCTGCACCTGTTCTACAACATGCCACGCACGGCTTTGATTTATATAGACAGGCGGAGGTTAGTGAACGAATCTCTGTTGCGTCCTGCCTTGTGTGCCGCTCCATTTGCGGCGTTACTTCTGTTGCGCTCAGTCAGTCCGGATCTGCGTGGCGAGACTCAAGCTTCCCTGATTATCGTGGCCACACTCGGAGCAGCCCTTCTCTTCTGGAATTACGGTTTGGTTGGCGCGGAGCGGCAGAAGTTGGCGAGCGCCCTGCGCCAGTTGTAATTTCGTTCCTGTATCCATCGCATCGAGCTTAGTAAGTGAAGATTGCCTTCATTGGCGGATTTGCATTCAGTCCTAAGGGGACGATCCGGGCACGGGCGCATCCCATCGCGGCCGAACTGGTACGAGGAGGACACGAAGTCACAATTTTTCTTCCGCCCTACGACAATCTGGAACACTCGGGCCTCGAGTGGCAACAAGACGGAGTTTGCATTCACAATGTCGGCTCGCCTGTTGGCGCGGCAAAGACCAGACGCAGTGCGCTCTCTAAACCTCTCAATTACCCACGGCTGCTGACTGAGCTTGTAAGCGCCGTGAATCGATATTGCCCCGATCTGATCCACATCTTCAAACCAAAAGGATTCGCCGGAGCTGCCGGCACCTACTTCTTTCTGAAGGGTCTGCGCTCCATCGTGCTGGATTGCGACGACTGGGAAGGCTGGGGAGGTTGGAATGACGCCAAAACCTACCCTGGGATTGTGAAGCATTACATCGACCGCCAGGAACGCTGGATGATGCGGACCATGCCCGCCGTGACCGCCGCAAGCCATGTGCTTGAAGAACGAGCGCGAACAATCCGTGGCGAGCAAGAAAGTGTCTACTATGTGCCAAACTGTGGGCCGTCGAACGGGGCTCGCGATATTCAGGCACGAGTTCGCGCCCGGTCCGTTACCGAGACCCGGCGAGTGCTGGGGCTGGCAGATGGTCCAATTGTCCTCTATAGCGGGCACTTTGAGCCTCCCGAGGAGGCTGAGTTCTTCTGTCGCGCGGCGGCAGATGTCATAGACCAAAACCGCGCGTCGATTATTTTCATTGGTGATGGTCCTCAACATCCGCGAGTACGCGCTTTTTTCTCCCAAAGACCAGGCTCAACTGTTTTTTTCTTACCTCAACTTCCATACGAGCAGTTTCTTCGATGGGTTTGGGCGGCGGACATAGCTGCATTCCCCTACAGCAACAACGCTGTCCACCGTGCCAAGTGTTCTGCTCGCATCGTTGATTACATGGCAATGGGCAAACCTGTACTGACATCCGCGGTCGGACAGAACCATGAGTACATCGTGAACGGTGAAAGCGGAGTGTTGGCCCGACCCGGTGATGAAAAAGACTTCTCCGAGCAATTGAGTAGCTTGCTCGGCAATCCGCAGCTCTGCGAACGTCTGGGGCAGGGCGCCGAACTCCGAATACGCGAGAAGTTCGACTGGAGTGGAGTGTCGTTGCAAAATTGTTTGGCGGCGTATGAACGAGTTACTCATCTGCAACGTAATTAGCAGGCCTCATTAATGCCCAGCATTCTTTTTCTCACTGCGTATCCCATCGACGACGCTTCGTGCCGTTATCGGATACATCAGTTCCTGCCGAATCTCGAATCTGCCGGCTATCAATGCACCGTGTCGACATTCGCCAGCAACCGCTTATGGCGAGCGCTGAAATCGAAAGGCCAACTAGGAGTGAAGCTGTTGGAAACCTTTTCTTGCGGCGCACGACGGCTGAAAGAGTTTGCTAAGCTTGCCAGATTCGATTTTGTAGTTATCCATCGAGAAGCATTCCCGTTCTTCCAGCCAGCTGTAGAGAACTGGATCCTACGCCATCATCCCACTGTGATCTTCAGCTTCGATGACGCGGTTTATGCGGGCCATCGGGATGTGTCCAAGCTGAATCATCCGCTGCTTTACCGGTGGAAACACGGGCGGGGATATGAAGCTATCATCCGCGGCAGTGCGCATGTGATTGCTGGAAATCGCATCCTTGCAGACTACGCGCGCAGGTTCAATTCCCAAGTGAGTGTCATGCCTACAGTGGTCGATTGCTTACGATATCCGGTTAAGACGCCAGTTGCGCCAGACGAGACATTGACGATTGGTTGGGTAGGGAGTCACTCGACCGCCCCGTATCTTTCACACATCGAGCCGGCATTGCGGCGCGTGGCTGCGGCGCACGGAGACAGAGTTCAGTTCCGCTTTTTTGGACAGCCCGATTACGCGCTCGATGTCCCGAAATTTCGTTCACTGCCGTTCCGCCTGGACCATGAGCTTGATGCGCTGCATTCCCTGGACATCGGTTTAATGCCATTACTCGACACGGAATGGACCAGAGGGAAATGCGCCTTCAAAGCGATTCAATATATGGCCAGCGGCGTGCCGACGGTCGCATCTCCGGTAGGAATAACAGCGGAACTGATTCAGCACGATGTTAACGGCTTACTAGCTTCTTCGGTTGATGAATGGTTTAACGCCCTGGATCGATTGATCCGTGACGCAAATCTGCGACAGAGGCTTGCGCTTGCGGCACGACAAACTGTGGAGGCCCATTACTCTCTCGATAAGTGGGGACCGCGCCTTGTCTCTTTGTTTGACCAACTCGGCCGGCAGGATCGCATCTTACAAACCGAAACTACTGCGGCATGATTCACACGGATGGCCGACCTTCACCAATCCATAGCTTCGGTCCGATCGGGTGACTTGCACGTCAGCCCTCCCGGCGCATCTTTTCACATAGTGAAAACCGCTCTGGATACAGTGGGAGCTTTCCTTCTGATCTTGCTGCTTGCGCCGGTACTTCTTCTCATTGCGCTCCTGGTGCTCACGATTGAAGGGCCTCCTATGATTCATCGCCGGCGTGTCGTGGGCCCAAACGGCGAGTTTGACGCGTTCAAGTTCCGTACCATGCGTCCCGATGCCGACCGCATTCTTGAGCGCGATCAGCAAATGCAGGCGGCTTTTCGAGACAACTTCAAGCTGAAATCCGATCCGAGAGTAACAAGGCTCGGAGCCATACTACGCAGGCTGAGCCTGGACGAATTGCCACAATTATTTAATGTGCTGATCGGGCAGATGAGTCTGGTGGGACCTCGCATGATCACGGCGCCTGAACTCGAGAAGTATGGTGAACACCAGTCTTTGCTACTAACCGTGAAACCGGGGCTAACTGGTTACTGGCAGGTGCACGGGCGGCAGGAAGTCACCTATGATGAAAGGGTCCGCATGGACATTGAGTACATTCGCAGTCGGACTTTGCGCAAAGACTTAAGGCTTCTGTTACTGACTCCCATACGCGTACTTCGCGGCAGGGGGGCCTACTAGATGTCGACTATCCTGGTCACAGGCGGGGCTGGATACGTCGGTTCAGTATGCTGCAGGCAGCTTCTCGATCGCGGACACCAGGTCGTGGTGCTCGACGATCTTTCCACTGGCCATGCTACAGCCGTGCCGGAGCAAGCCACGCTCCACGCCCTCGATTATGGGAACAGATCTGGCGTGACGTCATTGCTGAAGAGCGCAAGGATCGATGCAGTATTTCATTTTGCTGCAAAAGCGCTGATTCCTGAGTCGGTTTCCAATCCAGGAGTTTTTTTTGACGTGAATGTGGCCTCAGGTATTGCGTTCCTCGAAGCTCTGCGTCAATTCGGGATTGCCCGGTTCGTGTTCTCTTCGTCGGCGGCGGTTTATGGCAACCCTGAACGTGTGCCGATTGATGAGGAGCAAGCCAAGAACCCGGTGAACTCATATGGCGAGACCAAGCTGATGTTTGAGCGCGTTCTGCACTGGTACGCGAAAGCTTACGGCTGGTCAGTTGTAGCATTTCGCTACTTCAACGCATCCGGTGCGACACAGTACAGCGGCGAGGACCATCGCCCAGAAACTCACATCATTCCCTTGCTGCTTCAGACTGCTGCTGGCGAGCGCCCCTATTTTGAAGTGTACGGCGAGGATTACGACACATCCGACGGCACTTGCATTCGTGATTACGTTCACGTTGCAGACATCGCTTCAGCGCACCTGCTTGCATTGGACTTGCCGCCCGGTTCAGGAATGAAGGCCTATAACATCGGATGCGGGCATGGTCACTCTGTGCGCGAAGTCGTCAGGATTGCAGAGGAGGTTACCGGAGCCAGGATTCCAATACGAATCTCAACGCGGCGGCCAGGTGATCCAGCGATACTGTGCGCTAGCCCAGAGAAACTGCAGCGCGAGTTACAGTGGCAACCGCAGCACTCAGAGCTGCGGGACATTATGAGCAGTGCATGGAACTGGCAGCGACAGCGAAAATCTACGGTTGCAGCGTGAAGACCTACTCACTCGGTTTCCTGTTCACGCCTGTGTTTGCGCATGTCTATTCCTAACTGCTCGGCCTTTTTGTAGAGATGGCTGCGTTCCAATCCGAGCGCCTTCGCGGCATTGGTCACGTGAAAATTTGCCCGCTTCAATTCCGCTAAAATCACCTCACGCTCAAAACCTTCCACCCGAGCGGAAAGAATTCCCGACCCGAAATTCTGGCCTGCGATATCTGTCGTAGGCATCAGCGCGGCTCGAACCGCTTCCGCGCCAACCTCGTCGCCACTCGCCAGCAGCATCAGCCGTTCGACAATGTTACGCAACTCGCGCACATTTCCCGGCCATGCGTATTGTTGTAGCCCTTGCACCGCGTCTGACGTGAACCTCACCGGCTTCCAGTTGTTTTGGGCGCACAGTTGCACAGCGAAAGCCTCAAGTAGCACCGGGACGTCATCGCGCCTGTCTCGCAGGGGAGGAAGTGATATGGGGAAAACAAAGACGCGGTGAAACAAATCCTGCCGAAATTGCCCGTCGCGGACCAGTGATTCGAGGTTCCGGTGGGTCGCCACAATCACTCGAGCATCCACTGTAACCGGCTTGCCGCCACCTACTCTCTCGACCTCTCCTTCTTCGAGCACCCGCAACAGCTTGGCCTGCATGGATAGCGGCATGTCGCCAATCTCATCGAGAAAAAGCGTCCCGTGTTCTGCCTGCTCAAATTTTCCGATGTGTCTTCCAGCAGCTCCGGTGAAAGATCCCTTCTCATGACCAAATAGCTCAGACTCGATCAGTTCCGCAGGAACTGCCGCACAATTTATAGCCACGAACGGCCCGGACGCTCTCGGGCCTTTTTCATGCAGCGTGCGCGCCACCAGTTCCTTACCAGTGCCGGTTTCTCCCAGAATGCAAACGCGAGTGTCTGTGACCGCCACACGTTCCACTTGGGCCATTACTCTCTTCATCGCTTCGCCGGACCAGATGATCTCGTGCTTACCCAGGCGTTGTTTAAGCTGCTGGTTTTCAGCTTCCAGGCGCCGCAGCTTGAGAACGTTCTCGACCGTGAGCAGGAGTTTGTCGCTTGATATCGGCTTTTCCAGGAAATCCAATGCGCCTAACCTGGTCGCGCGCACAGCCATGGCAATGTCGGCTTGGCCGGACATCATGACGACGGGAGTGGAAACACTCTGAGAGCGCAACTCCTCGAGCAAAGTAAGCCCGTCTTTACCTGGCATGACGACGTCAGAGAAAATCAAGTCGAAGTTGTCGGATTTGGCCAATTCAAGGGCCTTGGAAGCGTTATCGGTAACCGTCGCTTCGTGTCCTGCAAGCCGGAATGCGCGCGAAAGCGAAGCCAGCGTGCTGGGTTCGTCGTCAACGATAAGCAGATGAGCTTTGGCTGGCAATGGTTCTCCTAGACGTGAGTTCCTTGTGTTGCAGACAGCTTCTCCATGTTTCGCGGCAGCTCGATAATAAATGTTGAACCGCCGCCCGGCTCGCTCATGGCCTCAATCTTGCCTCCGTGATCGCTGACGATCGATTGCACTATCGCCAATCCCAGGCCAGTGCCGTGAGGTTTATTGGTGTAATAGGGCGTAAAAAGCCGGGATCGGTCCTCCGGTTTTATGCCCGTCCCCGTGTCGGACACTTCAATTTGAGCGAAAGCCTGTGTCTGCCGAGTACGCAGTGTAAGCGTGCCGCCCTGCGGCATGGCATCAATGGCATTCAACACCAGGTTCGAAATCGCTTGTTGCAGAAGATCCGGATCAGCGGCAATCGCGCCTGGCGACTGCAGATCACAAATACACGAGATTCCAGCACGCTCGAGTTGCGCTCGGTAAACTTTGGAAACATTTTCCATCATTTCATTCAAATTCACCTGCTGAAATTGCGGCTGCGGCATTCTGGAAAAATCGCTGAAGCGGGCAATGATGTTCTTCAGGTTTGCGATCTCAGTCAGCAGCGTTCCCGCACCTTCGCGGAATGTTTCGTCAAAATGCTGCTGGTCGCCTTCGCGCGCGCGAAGCAGATTTTCGACTGTCAGTTGCAGCGGGAACAGAGGATTCTTGAGTTCATGCGCCAGCCGGCGGGCCAGTTCTCTCCACGCAGCAACCCGTTCGGCTTGTACCAGGCGCTCACGCTGATCAACCAGCTCGCGAGTCATTTGATTGAATGAGGTCGCCAAGTCTCCAATTTCGTCGTACGAACTGACCTCGACGCTTGCCGTCCAATTCCCGTCTGCAACTTCGCGAGCTGCTCCGGCAAGCTGTTCGAGCGGCTTGGTGACGCGGGCCGCGGCCCAACTACTGAGAAGCACGGCCAAGGCCAGGCCGGTGCCGGCCGCCAGCAGCGCCGCCGAGCGAATTTGATTCCTAAGCTCGGTATAAACTTGCCGCGAGCTTCCCACCAGCAGCACCCCCAGAAGTTGATTTTTGTCCCCGAATAAAGGGAATGCATTCACGGTTTCCTCCGGGCCCGAGTTCCAGTGGATGACCGCGCTCTTCTCACCTGGATCACGCTGTACTTGCTCGATGAGCGGCGCGAGCCTCTGCGTGTCCTGCACAGAATCACTTGCGCTGATCAACTGAGTTGGCGAAAAAACGCTATTGCGTTCGACATTCTCGTAAAGCATCACGCGCATTCCGGCAGGCAATTCAAGCGTCGAAAGAAAAGTCTTATCCAGCCGTATCCCGCCGATCAGGTAAAGCTTGTGGTCCGCAGCCGTGGTCGCACGAATTGCGAATAGACCCAAGGCGGCCCCGGAAGGTGTTTCCTCTTCTTTCAAGAACGGAGCTTCGGAAGGGCCCGCACTGAGCAATGGCTCTTTGTAACCGAACTTTGCCGGCCATTGCGCCGAAGAAATGATGGTGCCGCGGTCATCGCAAAATTCGAGGAACTGTAGTCTTTGCGCCTCTGCGACAATTTGTGCGTCGTCTAAAAAGGCGTTGTAGTTAGGGGACGACTGTGCAGACGCTACTGCCATGCGCGCGGCCTCAGGCGTAGAGGATGCCGCCTGAATTCGGTGAGCCACGTCTTCGCCCCGGCGGTTAAATTCGCTGCGAAACTGCGCCACCAGCGCTTGGGTGCGGTCGTCGTTGGTGCGATCAAACGCTCGGCGCGCCAGCGCAGAGACGATCAGGGTGACAGCGGCAACCGAGACGAAGACCAGCAGCGCGAACAGCAGAAGCAGTTTGCGCCGGAAGCTCATGGCTTCTCCGCCGCAAGCCATGCATTTTGTAATCGCCAATTACCGTCGGGCGAGGTGCTCATGTCGTGTATCCCGGGACGCAAGGCGACTGCAACCCGCAGGTGCAGGAGCGGTATTAGCCGGTGGGAATCCAAGAGATTCTTTTCTGCCGCGTACAAATCGGCGACGGAAGAGTCATTGAACTTCGGGCGCGGCAACTGCAGCACATTCGCCAACTCTGTAAGAGCAATATGCGGATCGGACGAAGTCAGCGGAATTCGCACCAGGCGCAGATCATTGGTGGCGGCCCCATTGGCCGCCCCGCCGGCATCGAGCGTGATTCCCGCATCATGCGCATTCAGTGCGAGCCGTTGCGCAATGACCCGCGCCACCGGATCCGAATTGTCAAAGCTCAAAGTCCAGGTCTGATTTCTTTTGGATGATGTTTGTAGCCGGGCGCCGGCGGACTGTGAGTCACGGAAGACGAATCCGTAACCGCTCATCCAGGTAGGAAGGAGCGCGGATGCGGGTTCGCCCCCGCCCTGCATAACAACATCATTCAGCGCAGTCCTGTCGATGCTCATAGCCAGGGCATTCCGCATGTGGATTTCATCGTCCGTCTGTGGCGCAATGGCGAAAACCAACGCCATCAGTTCGGCAGGCCGTGAGGTCATCACTTCGCGATTGTCCGACTGCGTCCGGTGAATATTTTCTGCTGCGACTTGCACCACGTCTGCTTTGCCGAGGTCGAGCATTATTATCTGCTCGCGATCGTTTTTGCCGATATCCACGCTTATGACGTCCAGGAACGGTCTGCCCGCACAGTAAAGGTCATTGGCGGCAAGCGTCAGGTTTTTGCCGATAGTCCACTCGCGAATCACAAACGGCCCGGTGCCGATTAGACCGCCGTTATTTCGTCGGACAATACCGTGCCTGGCTTCAGCCAGCGTGGCGGGAAGGAAGAGATCGGGAGTTTCAGTTTCGATAATCACGGAATCCCCCGCAGCCACAACCTTCCATTCAGGGTTGCCGTTGCGCAGCGAGGCGACAACCGCGGCGGCATCGAGCGGGGTCCCATCACTGAAAGAGACACCGCTGCGCAGCTGAAAGCGCCAGCGCTGGTTCCCCGGCTCGGACGTCCAGGAAGACGCCAGCAGCGGCTGAGGGATTCCGCGACCGTCCACCGCGACCAGAGTTTCGAACACGGTAAGAGAGAGGCTCTTTGATGCGGCCGAAGTCAAGGCGACTGGATCAAGGCTCTGCCACGTGTCTCGAACTTCAATGCGCAGGGTTCCGCCATAGTGCGGACGCTCGGCCGCGAACGCCGCCGCACTCCATAGCAGGCTATTGACCGCAAGTAACAGTAAGCTGAACCGCATCATAGTTGCCGCTCTCCGAGTCGCGGTAAATCGCGACTGCGGTCTTGCCGTCGGACCCGGGCCACAAAGCCGTCACCGTTCCGTTGAAATTCACTTTTTGGCTGACCGCAATCGGCTCGCGATCTGGGAATTCGAATGCCTGCACCCAATCTGGATTTTCATCGCCGGCTGAAGTTGCCACGACCTGCCACGCGCTCCGGCAATCCGCGTGTATTCCGGCAATATCGCTTCCCCAGCGGAGCTTCGGCAGCACCTGCTGGTTAATACCATCCAGCAAGCGTAACTGGCCGTCTACTCCGGCAAAAATCCACAGCGCGTACTTATCTCTGGGAACCGCAGCCGCGGAGTAGAACGGTGGCGCAGCCTTTTGTTTGCCGATACCGGGTGCAAGTGCTCCGGTAAAAAAATTGCGTGCCGGCGAGAAAAAAGCGGAAACGCGAAAGTCCTGAGTCTGAAGCGGCCAGGGATCGTCGCTGGCAGAACAGTTCATCGTCAAGGCAGGTGCATTCGCGCTTCGGCAAAAAAGCCCCGGCAGATAAGCGTCGAATAGATGATCGTTGCGAATAACCAGTCTGCCGCGCAAGTCGCGGGGGAAAGGGTTTTTATGGCTGATGGCAAGCGCCTGCGCCGGCATCCAGCGATTATCTTTGAATTCGTGGCTGGTCACTGATGCTGCGCTGAGCACGAGAACTCTTCGGGGATTACCTTCCAGGACAGCGGCGTCGAGGATTGCATCCGGCGAAGAGATCAGCGGAGTAACCCGAAGCACCAACGGAAACACATTCTGTGCGGTGGCCACCGGCTCTGGACGGGGTGCCGACAGCATAATCAGGGCCGGTTCGTTCGTTCCCTGGTGGATCTCAGCCACCCAGACATAACTCTGCAGATTTTCGGAAAAAGTAACTTTCACGACGGCCGCGGCCTGGTCCGGGTCCCATACCCGAATGCCAAAATTCGCAAGACCACTGATCAAGCGATGGCGGACGGCTTCAATCTCGGACGAACTGATCGACGAGCGATTATCCAATTGCAGGGCGATCACCCCGGGCCCGGTGGCAGCGCCGATCTTTTCGACAAGCTTGGCTTCGAGCGCCCTCAAATCGGCGGAGAACAAATCATGAGGAAGACCCAAGACTATGCAAGACACCAGGAGAACGCACGAAAGCCGGCGCACGCGCGAGGACGGAAACATTTGTCGATTGCGCGAATTATAAATGGTCGGCGATTGATGAGCGCTGGCCTCGGATCTCATAATGTGGGATCTCATAATGCGCCCCAGGGTCTCAGTATCAGCATTCGGCGCTCCAGGTTTCTATGCCGCCGATGAGCACCGAATGCTGAATACTTCCTACTTCTCCTCCGCCTGTTCTGCCTCCCCGCCCTTGTTGGCCATGTTCATGCTCTTGAGCACGTCATTGGCGAAGAAGAACTTGCCATCAGACGGAACCATCATGATCTGCAGCTTGTCGGAGAGTTTCTCGGCCACGATCTTATTGATCAACAGCGGATTCTGCTTCAAGATCGCGCCTTCATTCCTCATACGCTCGGCATCGGCGACGGCGGTGACTCGAATGCGATCGGCCTCAGCCTCGGCGAGCAGTTTGCGGCGCTCCATCTCAGCCTTGCTGTCGAGCACCTTGGCCTGCGCCATGGCTTCCGCGTTTTTCACCGTGGCCTGTGCGTTCGCCTCCGCATTTTGGACGGTGGCTTCCTTGCGCGCCTCAGCTTCGAGCTTGCTTTGCTCAATCTGCTTCTGTTTCAGAGGCAGCGTGTATTGCATGGCGTCGGCTTCGCCCTTCGCTTCGAGCACTCGCACCTGGGCCTGGCCCTCTGCCTGTTTAACTTGCTGGGCCTTCGTGGCTTCAGCCTCGAGTTCTGAAATCCTGACTTGCTTTTCCTGAATCTCAGTCTGCACCCCCATCTGGTCGTTTTCCTGTTCCTTTAAGAGCAGGTTCTCCAGACCTTTAGCGTATTCAGGCGGAAGTTGAATGTCGCGTAGCATGACTTCTTTCACGACGATGCCGTCTGCGGCCAGCTTACTCGTGATCATGTCAGCGGCTTTCTTCCGAATTTCCTCCCGCCGGGTAGCGAAAACGTCCCGGACGGTATAGTTGGGCACCAACTCTCTCCACGCGCTAGCTACCACCGGCGGAACTATTTCCTTTTCAACCGGCTGGGGAAGATTGGCCTGAATGTAATCAAGGTGTTTTGGGTCGAGGCGGTAACGAATCGTAATTGCGAGGCCGAGCATAAGGCCCTCCTTGGCTTGAACTCGCAGGAACTCACCGCCGGGTAGCGCTTTAGTCGACGCCGCTTTTCCGTCCTCGGCCGCTCCGGTGGTGAACAACTGGTCGCGGGTGTCAAAAAGAGCGATGCTCTCAGACAACGGAGTAATGAAATGTGCGCCGGGATATAAGGTCCCCGCCACCGTGCCGCTGCTTTGGCTTATGCGAACGCCAGCCATGCCGCTGGGAACGACTACGATACCCAGTGCAAGCAGAATCGGTCCCCAGGCCAGCAGCGCCAGAGCCACGGGCCCGCGCCACCGGACAACCGGCGCTTCGGTGAGAGGCTCCGCCCCTTCTGCGGGAATTGATTGTTTGTGCCTGATCAGCAGAAACACATCGCGCGAGAGCATGGCGATCGCGGCCGCGATCATCCCCACCCCGCCTAATAGCAGCAAGTATTTCAACAGAATCATACGATCTCCTTGAAGCTAACGCTCTTGCGACGACTTCACCCTGACCAGCTGCGGGGTAAAGAACAATTTGAAAACTTGCCCAAAGATCAGTTCTTCGACCAGCAGCGCTACTGCTACGGAAAAAACCAATCCTCCGACTACCGCGACAAAAGTGATGAGCTGTTGCATATGTGATCTCCCTCGTTCGGCAGATAAAATGGCAAGTGGGCGGCCAGGATAGAGGGCATTGAAAAGACGCGACTTGCCACTCCAGTGCCCCGAAATCGTGTGGCGCGCGGGACACACTGTGTCAGGTAATACGCAGCACGCGCTGACGTTGGAGCTGGTGGATGCTGGGCTAGGTGGAAGAGCGGCTCTTTGGGTGGAAGATCGGCTCTTTAGAGCCGCGTTGCAGTGCCCTGAACGCGGAAGTCGCCCGCATCAGGATGACGCGGCCATGAAATGGCCGCTCTTCCACGCTTCCACCTTACAGAGAACGCCAGGACAGGTTGGATTTTCCTCTGCTTGCTGGCATAGAGTAGATAAAGGTGTCGGGCAAGTAGAACGTCATCTAAGTTCGTCGATGCAGCAGCGGATTGAGAACCGCTGCTATGATCTTCGCGGGCAGCGATGTTAGCGCCACGCGAGCTGAACATTCTCGCGGATAGAGTCTCCGCGCCACACAAACCTAAATTCGGGGAAATAAAGAGTTGCCGCAAGACACGCTTTGGTACAAAGATGCCGTCATCTATCAGGTCCATGTCCGCGCGTTTTGGGACAGCAGCGGCGACGGTAACGGTGACTTCCGCGGACTGGCTCAGAAACTCGATTATTTGCAGGACCTTGGCGTTAATACTCTGTGGCTGATGCCATTCTTTCCTTCTCCACTGCGCGACGACGGATACGACATATCCGACTACCGTTCGGTTAACCCCAAATTCGGCTCGCTCGAAGATTTCAAGTTCTTTCTTGACAGTGCGCACCAGCGCGGGATTCGCGTGATCATCGAAATGGTGCTGAATCATACTTCCGACCAGCACCCGTGGTTTCAGGAGTCACGCAGCTCCCGCGATAATCCCCGCCGCGACTGGTACGTGTGGAGCGACACCGACACCAAGTACAAGGGCACGCGCATCATTTTTGTGGATACCGAGCTTTCCAATTGGGCCTGGGACCCGGTTTCGAAACAGTACTACTGGCATCGCTTTTTCAGTCATCAGCCCGACTTGAACTGGGACAATCCGGAGGTCCGCGACGAAATGTGGGACGTGATGCGCTTCTGGCTGAAGATGGGCGCGGACGCGTTCCGCCTGGATGCGGTTCCCTATCTGGTCGAGCGAGAGGACACCAACTGCGAGAACCTGCCGGAAACCCACGACGTCATCAAAGAGCTGCGCGCTCGCTTGGACAAGGAATATCCCGGCCGCATGCTGCTCGCCGAGGCCAATCAATGGCCGGCCGACCTGCGCGCCTACTTCGGCAACGGCGACGAGTTCCATATGGCGTTTCATTTCCCGCTTATGCCCCGCATGTTCATGGGAGTGAAGCTCGAGGACCGCAAGCCAATTACTGAAATTCTCAAGCAAACGCCGCAAATTCCTGATGTTTGCCAGTGGTCGCTGTTCCTGCGCAACCATGACGAGCTCACGCTGGAAATGGTCACCGACATGGAGCGCGATTACATGTATGACGAATATGCGGTTGACAAGGCCATGCGGCTGAATTTAGGTATTCGGCGCCGGCTCGCTCCATTGCTCGATAATGACCGCCGTCGAATCGAGTTGATGAACGGAATGCTGATGTCTCTACCCGGCACGCCCATCATCTATTATGGCGACGAAATTGGAATGGGCGACAACATCAACTTGGGAGACCGCAACGGAGTGCGCACCCCTATGCAGTGGGATGGCGGCTGGAATGGCGGCTTCTCCGCAGCCGATCCTGAAGCGTTGTACTCGCCCCTGATGCTGAATCCGGTTTACGGATATCAGGCCATCAATGTGCAGTCACAAAAGCGCTTCGATCACTCGCTGCTATCCTGGATGAAGCGGCTGATTCAAGTTCGCAAATCTACGTCGGTCTTCGGACGGGGATCGATTGAGTTTCTCTATCCCGCCAATCATCGCGTGCTCGCATACGTGCGCAAATTGGGCAATGAAACCATCCTGGTCGTCAATAATCTGTCGAGTGCGGCACAGGCTGTGGAACTGAATTTGAAAGCCTATCGCGGCAACATTTTGACCGAGATGTTCGGCAGAAACATCTTTCCCCGCATTGGAGACTTGCCCTACCTTTTGACGCTGGGGCCATATCAGTTTTATTGGTTTAAATTAAGAAGAGTGTAGCCGCGAGCTGTGACCGGCGAGATGTGAGCGAGCCGACTTGAGCCGATGCGAAGGGGTGCACGCTCGCGGCTCAGGGCTCACTGCTGGTCCCGTAAGAGAGCTAGGAGCTGTTTTGCCTGACGAAAGCATACTTTCCGACGACTTCCTTCGCGAGCTGATCAATGTCGGCGAGGTGGATATCGTTGTCGGCTTGCCAACGTACAACAATGGAGAAACCGTTGGCCAGGTCGTACAGGCGGTGCGCGCGGGATTGTTGAAGCATTTTCCCCGAGCGCGATCGGTGATTATCAACGCCGACGGTGGCTCTCGCGACGGCACCCAGGACCTCGTTCGCGCCGCCTCCATCAGCGACCTCAGCATCAGCGCTGACGTGCATGCGTTGCGCACGCTGCACAGCATCAGTACGCAGTATGAAAATGGCCCCTCGAACGGAGCCGCACTGCACACGATTTTCGCTGCCGCCGATCTGCTGCAGACCAAGGCCTGTGCTGTAATATCACCGGAATCCACGACGATTGAGCCAGTCTGGATTGACCGGTTGGTAAGCCCAGTGCTCCACCAGGACCGAGATATGGTCCTGCCGGTTTATCGCCGCCATAAATTTGACGGCTTGCTGATCCGCAACTTGCTGTATCCGGTGACTCGTGCGGTTTATAGCTGCACATTGCGCGAGCCTTACCCTTCTGATTTTGCCCTTTCTGGCGCGCTGGGCAGCCAGTTTCTTGCGCAAGACATCTGGTCTCAAGAGCAAGGCCGTCGAGGCACCGAGCTTTGGCTGACGCTTTCGGCGGTCGCACGCAGATTCAAGCTGCTGCAGGCATTTTTGGGCACCAAAGCGCGCCTGGAAAATCCCCGCTCTGATCTTGTAAACGCCATGCGTGAAACGGCAGGCATTCTGTTCTCTTCTTTGGATTCGTTCTCCTCGATCTGGAAGGAGTCGCAATCCAGGCTGGATGTGCCATGCGCGGGGTGCCAACCTGCTGTCAGCCTGGAACCCCTGCGGCTGAATCGCAAACGACTACACCAGATGTTTGTCTTTGGAGTGTCCGAACTCGAGCCGGTGTTCCTCTCCATTTTGAGCCCTTCAACCCTCACCGAGTTGAAGAGCCTGGCCACGTTACCCGAGGACAAATTTGCTTATCCAGCCGACCTTTGGGCCAGGACGGTCTACGAATTTTCCGCCGCATATCACAAAGCGGTGATCGGCCGCGACCACATTGTGCAGGCATTAGTGCCGCTCTTCCGTGGACGCGCCTACACGTTTCTCACCGAAAACCGCGAAGCCCCCGCGGAACAGGTAGAAGCTAATATCGAATCTTTGTGCCAGACGTTCGAACGCGAGAGGCCGTACCTGCTTCAATTATGGGACGGCGGAAAGTGAGGCTGCCATGTGGGAAAACTTCCTGAGAGAACTGGCGCGGACAATGAACGAAATCATAGCTAGTTTTGCCCGGTTCCTTCCTCGATTTCTGGAGATGCTGGTCATCGTGGTGGTGGGCTGGATCATCGCCTTCGTTCTGAAAGTGCTCCTGAGAAGTGTCCTGAAGATCACTCGCTTCGACAAACTCTCCGAGCACACCGGGGCGACCCAGTTTCTCCGCAGCGCTGCCTTGCCGTCGCTGAGTGAACTGGTGAGCCGGGTCGCATTCTGGGTCGCCTGGATCGGGTTCATCCTGCTCGGAGTGAGCGTGCTTGGCGTCGTGGGCATCGAGCAGCACGTCGCCAGCTTTTTCGGCTTCCTGCCGCGCCTGATCGTCGCATTGTTTATTTTGTTCTTCGGATTGCTGGGCGCAAGTTTCTTCTCGCGCGCCGTTTTGCTGGGCGGAGTCAATGCCGACGTACCCTCGCCGCGCCTGATCAGTTGGGCCGTCCGGACAATGATCATTCTTTTTGTTGTCTCGATGGCATTTGAAGAGCTCGGGGTTGGCTCCCATACGGTCATTGTCGCGTTCACCCTCACTTTTGGCGCGCTCATGCTGGGACTGGCGCTCGCCTTCGGCCTGGGCGGAAAAGATCTGGCAAAACGATACTTAGAACGGCGCTTCGCGCGCGACAAAGATGAAACCAGGGAGAGGGAAGATGAGCTTTCTCCACTGTGAGCGCCGGGAATTCGCCATCGCTCCATTGATGCTGCTGGTTGGACTGGTTTCTTCTCCGGCGCAACCATCCCAGAGCACGCCCTATGGCGTGCATGCGCACTCCCCGCCGTCGACCAGAGAGCAAGCCGGCGACAGTCTGCTCTCTCCTGATCTGCGGTCCAGGAGCTTGCCAGCCCTTCCCGCCGAAATTGTCGTCCAGAAGATGATGGCAACGAGCGCTCGACGCTCATCGCAGCTGCACGGATTCCGCGCCACCCGGACTTACCATCTGCAATACCACGGACTTCTCGGGTCGCGTGACGCGGATATGAAGGTCGTTGCAACTTATACTGCGCCAGATAAGCTTGAGTTTTCTGCGGTCTCGCAAAACGGATCTAAGCTGCTGCTAAGCCGGGTCCTGCTCAAACTGCTTGATAGCGAGCGGGACGCGTTCCACGATCAATCGCAGGTCGAACTCAGTCCAAAGAACTATACATTTAATTCACAGGGCATTGAGCGGACAGAGCAGAACAATCCCTCTTACGTCCTCGAGGTCTCGCCCCGCAAGCAAAACAAATTTCTTTATCGCGGCAAGGTGTGGATCGATGCCAACGATTTTGCCCTCGCCCACATGGAAGGCCAGCCTGCCAAGTCGCCGTCCTTTTGGATTAAAGACACACATATCGACTCTACCTGGGCCAAAGTAGGAGAGTTCTGGATGGTTCAGCGCACCCAATCGGTAAGCCACATTCGCATGGGCGGACTGGCGACACTCACCATCGATTACAGCGACTACCAGATCACGGGGGCAGGCCGGCCTCAGGGCCGAGGGCAAACTCCGCAGCTGCCAGATCCTGCCCTGGTCAGCCCACAGCAGTAAGCCTGTAGGTCCCTCCTTTGTGCATATCCCACAACTACGTGGGTTGTATTCAGCCGGGAGACTTGCAGTTGTTTTGGGGATCGATACTAGTTTGAGGCCAAGCTCTTGGAGAGTTTGAGTGGGTCAGCCGCGTTGGCCAGTGCGGTTTCGGCGGTGATTGTGCCATCGCGCACCAGGCGCTCTATTTCCAGGTCAATAGCGCTGGTTGCAAGCTCATTCTGCTTCTTATGATTTTCATGTTCGGCGTCCAAGATTTCCTGCAAAGCGTCGGAAGCGACGATCTGATAAACCGCCACGCGCTCCCCGTTTTCCTTGCACGGCATAAGGCGCTGACAAATTACATATCGCAACATTCTGCTGAGTCTCTCGCGCACCGCGCTCTGCTCCGCTGCGGGAAAAACTCCAACAAAACGCTCCACCGTCTTGGCCGGATTCAGAGTGTTCACCGTGGACAGCACCAGGTGTCCGGTCTCGGCGGCGTCGAGTGCCCACTCCATACTTTCGCGATCCTTCAGCTCTCCCACGGCGATCACGTTGGGCGCTTGCCGTAACGCGGCGCGCATGGCGTGCGAAATACTCGGAGTGTCACTGTGAAGCTCCCGCTGGTGGACCGTCGAACGTTTGTGATTATGCAGGAATTCGATCGGGTCTTCTATGGTGATGATATGGCACGACTCGGTTTCGTTGATGTGATTCACCAGCGCGGCTAGCGTCGACGATTTCCCGCAACCGCGTGGTCCGGTTACAATCACCAGCCCGTTGCGAACCGCGACAACTTCTTGCAGTTGCGCGGGGGCCCCTAATGTCTTCAGGTTGGGAATCGCAGTTGGAATCACGCGCATGACAATGGCGCAGCTTCCTCGCTGAATAAAGATATTTACACGGAAGCGCGCCACCCCCGGCAACGCGTATGAAACGTCGCAGTATCCCTGTTCCCGGAGCAATGCGATCGCAGCCTTATTGTTCCCGATCAGGTGAGATGCAATGGACCGCGTATCGTCGGCGGTTAGTTGCGGCACCCCTACCGTTTCAACCGAGATGAACGCACCGTTCACCAGTACTTGAAGTTTGCGTCCAGGAGAGAAAATCAAATCGCTTACACGAGGATTGGCCCGCAGCATGGCGGTGAGTAAATCATCGATGTCCGCGCCTGCTGAAGCAGAATCAAACGGGATGTGTATCGGAGCGGTGCCGGTCGCGGCCAAGTGCGCCTCGCTGAATCAGAAGGATTCAGCTTCACTGTAGCGAAATTCCAAGCGTGCTTCTATTAATAACAGCTTGTTCATAGACCTTGGTAACCGATCGCCTTCAGCCGTTGAGAAGGAATTCGCAAACAAAAAGAGGCGGCAAGAGCCGCCTCCCACAGCCAGTTTCCAACTAGTTCTACTTCTTCTTGGTCGCGGTTTTCTTTCCGTAACCGGTCTCAATTGACTGGTTCAGCGCGGCCAGCATTTGCTTGGCCTCTTCCGCATGGGGGCCGGTGGGCTGAAGCTGCAAGTACTTTTGGAACGCTTCGGCTGTGCCGTCGGGAGCGCTCAATTTGCCGCTGCTATCGGCAGTTGAGAGCGAGATGAGGTCCGTCCCCTTCAGATAGTAAGCCTCGGCTTTGTTCGGATCTGCCTGGATCGCCTTATCAAAAGCTGCTGCAGCTTGTTTCTTGCCGTCAGCATCTTTTGCGGTGTTATGCAGCACCACACCGAGGTTGTAATAATAATTTCCGGCATGAGCTGGATCGGTTTCAGCCGCTTGTTTGTAGGCCTCCGATGCCTCATCACCTTTCCCCAGCCGGGCAGCAGCAGCGCCGAAGTTGTCATAATAGGCGGCCATTCTTGCCTTCTCGGCGGCAACCTCCTCCGGCTTGGTGGCAGCACCCTCTCCGGGCTTAGCCTGCTTCTTTAGATCGATCGCTTTCTTTAGGTCGTTATAGGCTTCCGTGTTGCGCTTTATCTTCTCTGCCGGATCAGTCTGGGCCTTGGTCGATTCCAGATATGCCCCGCCAAGCCGATACCACACCAGGTCCTCATCGGGCACCATCTGCGCGGCTCGTCAGTGAAGCAATTGCGACGTCGTAATTCGGCGGCTGTCGCCTGCAGTGCCGCAGTAGCCGCTTTGAGTTTCTCATTGACCGTCTTATATTGGTGTTATACGCTCCACTTTGTTTGCTGCTCCTGCAAGTTGTCTTGACCTGCTCCGGTGTAAGCCCGTCTGCCTTGGCCGTGTCATGGACCGCTGCTCATGTGAGCCTTCAGATCGATAGGGAAAGTCGAGCTCGTCTACCTGGACCTGGTGCTTGGGCTCGCTGAAGAGTTGCTTTCCATCTTTGCTCAGGGTGACCGTATAAGATCCCGGCTCAATGCCCAGCGAGAAATACTCGCCCTTTCTTGTTAGTTTTAAGCTTGTAGGTGCGTCCGTTATCGTCGTTATGCCAGTCCACCTGCGCGTCGGCGATCGGGTGCCCATCCGCATCCTTGCAATACCTTTAACGGTGCCCAGGTTCCCGTATGGCCAGCCGCCGTAATAGCACAGTAAGCACAGAGATTGCCACCAGCATCATCAAACCAAGATTTCGTTTCATCAAAGCCTCCTGAAAGGCCGCGCAGTCACCGTCATGAAAGATCGCGGCCGGAATTAGACCACTGCGCCACTGGAACATACGGAAGCGAATCACTTGCGCCCGCCTCCTGAAACGCTCTAAGCCGCAGTACGCAACTATCACAAACTCCGCAGGCGTGGTCTTCGCGGCTATAACAAGACCACGTTAAATCCAATGGCGCTCCCAATTCAAGGCCGAAGCCGCACGATTTCCGCCTTGCGCATGGCGATGAGCGGCGTCACCACTTCGATGCTGCCCTCCTTAGTGCCGGCCTAACTACCTGATTAAACGCCTGGTAATAAGCCGGTCGGCAATCAGGATATCCAGAACTGTCCTGCTCGACCGCACCAATATAGATTTTGGATGCACCCAGCACTTCTGCCCAACTCACGGCAGCAGCCAGGAAGTGTGCGTTGCGGAACGGGACGTAGGTGACGGGAACGTCTCGCCCATGTAGATGGGACTCAGGAACAGCGATTTTTTCATCCGTCAGTGCTGATCCGCCAATCAGCTTCAGCGCTTCATTGCGCACCATCAAACGCTGGCGAATCCCTAGACGATCGCAAACGGCAAGGAACGACTCCCTTTCCCGGGCCTCCGTCCGTTGACCGTAGCTGATGTGCAGTGCAGCGACATCATTAGATCGCGGGCCGCCAGTGCTGCGCAAACACACGAGTCCATGCCTCCGCTCAGAAGAACCACGGCGCAACTTTTGTAAGTACCCATGTCAATTGTGATCGCGACATCGAAAAACCTGGCGATTCAGCATCTGCCCGTTTTCCCAGATCACCAGATGACCCGATGGCCGGATCTCCCGATCGAGTCTAAACTCCCTTCAACGCCGGGTCCCAGATCAGTTTGTGAATCTGCAAGCTCAGCCGCACCTGGAGGTTGTCTTCCAGAATCCAGTCGGCCAGTGCTTGCGGATCGAGCAAACAATTGGATGCGTCTCTGGCTCCTTGAGCTTCCTTGCTGAAGGCCGGAGAAAAAAGAACCGAATTCACGCGGCTGGTTAAGTCGTGCCTGATGGTGAAATCTCGCGCAAAATCATAATCACTGCGATCACGGATCACAAATTTAACTTCGTCACGCGGAGTCAAGATTTCCAGATTTTCCGCGTAAAAAGTATCTCCTTCGCCGGAACCGGGACACTTCACGTCCACGATCTTGATCACTCCGGCCGGCACGTCTTGCAACGGGCGTTCACCACTAGTTTCCAGAAGCACTTTGTAGCCGGAATCCAGCAGGTGCAGCATGAGCGGAACCAGTTCCCGCTCCTGCAGCATCGGTTCCCCACCGGTGATCTCAACCAAACCGCCCGCGCCAATGAGCCGTACGACTTCCGCCAGAACCTGCTCCGGGGTCATTCGTTTTCCACCATAGAAGCTGTATTCCGTGTCGCACCACGAGCACCGCAGATTGCATCCCGTCAGTCGCACGAAGACGCAGGGCAGGCCCGCATACGTCGACTCACCTTGCAGCGACTTGTAGATTTCGGTTATCTGCATGGTCTGATCGGGTGATCGGGTTATCAGGCGATCTAAAAGCCCACCATCATTCGGTGGGTCTGGTTTTCAGATCACCCGATGGCCCGATCACTAGATCACCCGGTGATTCACTCCGAATACTTGGCCGTCGTCGAATCGGTCTCGAAAACTGTCACATCCTTGACCCGAACCCTGCCGTTCGTCACCTGATGAAGCCGTTCATTGGCCTGGTCATAAAAATATTTTGCCAGGTTCTCCGCCGACGGATTCAGCTCCGTGAACGGTTTGATGTCGTTGATCATTTGATGGTCCAGCCGATCGATGACGTGCTTTATGACCTCGCGCAAGTCTTTGAAATCCAAGAGCAAACCAGCTTTGTCTAGCTGATCGCCGGCCAGGGTCACACGCACCTTATAGTTGTGCCCGTGCGGATTCTCGCACTTACCCTTGTAATTGCGCAGGTAATGCCCTGCAGCAAATGAATCTTCAACGGTGACTTCGTACATGGACCCTCAGCGAAAAGTTTCTCTATAATTGTAATGCCACCAGAGCTAAAAGAGAGGGAAATGGTCTCCCCACGAACACGAAGAAGAGCTGATGCGAAAGCCGGCGAAGGCGAAGTTTCCGTCAAGCAGTTGAAAGGGATGTTCTACGACCCGAAGCGGAAACCCGCGTCAATAGAGGAGATGAACGAAGCAGTCGTGCAAGCCGTGGTCGAGGCGGACATTCGTACTCGAACTCAAACGACCAAACGGTAGAGGTCGAGGCATCAGCCGAACCACTCCTCCACCGCCCTCAACTCCGTCGTCCTCCGATAGTTCGGAAGGCTCTCCACGAACATACGGCCGTACGCCTTCTTCAAAATGCGATTATCCAGCAGCGCCACCAGCCCGCGATCATTCAGCGACCGGATCAACCTTCCAAACCCCTGCTTCAACGTGATCACCGCCGCCGGCACCTGATATTCAAAAAACGCATTTCCACCGACGGCGTCAATAGCCTTCACCCGTGCAGCAACCACAGGATCGGAAGGCACCGCGAACGGCAACCGGTCGATGATCACACAGCTGAGCTGCTCACCCTGAACGTCAACCCCTTGCCAGAACGAAGAAGTCGCGAACAGCACGCAGTTCGGCGTCAGGCGGAACTCCTCCAGCAGCGCGGTCTTAGGGGCGTCTCCCTGCAGCAGAGTCGGGAAATCAAGTTCCCCCAGCAGCCGCTGATGGATATCCCTCATTTGCGCATAGCTGGTGAACAGCACAAACGCCCTGCCGCGTGTGATCTCCAGCAGCTGACGAATTCGCTCCGACGCCTTCGCAGCAAACTGCGGCGTGCGCGGATCAGGCAGGTCTGGAGGAACATAGAAAAGCGCCTGACTCTGATAATCGAAATGCGAGGGCAGCACCACATCCCGCGCGTGTTCCACACCCAGGCGGCCCCGGATGTAGTCGAATCCGCCGCTGACGGCCAAGGTCGCGGAAGTCAGGACCGAACACTCCAGCTTCGACCACAGGCACTCCTGCAGAATTGGTCCGACGTCAATGGGCGTGGCTTGCAGAATCACTTGCACCTTGTCGCGTCCGCCGCGCCGTCGCTCGATCCAAAACACTGTGTTCTTGTCCTCGTTTTCCATCAAGAAGCTGAGTTGCACATTCAGCTCTTGCGCGCGGCGAATAAAACCATGTACTTCCTCCGGCTTTGACGGCATGTTCTCCAGTTCGGCGGCAATGCGACCCAGCGCCTGGCGTAACCCGAGGAATTCGTCGCCATTTTCTTCCAGAAATTCACGCCGGTTTTCAAACGCGAACCTGCCATCGCCTGCGGGCAATAGCGAGAAGAAAAATCCTGAGCGCTCGCGCAAGCTTTGAATTGCACCAGACAACGCAGCTGTGTACGTCCGATTTCGTTGCAGTGAGCCTTCGACATCGCGGCACAATTCTTCCAGACGTGCGGCGCTCACCGAAATTCCAAAATAACCGCTGGCCACCTCTTCGAGTTCATGCGCCTCGTCAAAGATCACGATGCCGGCATCGGGCAGAATTCCCGCGTCCGGCGCACCCTCTGCCTGCTGTTTGATTCCCAGATCGGCGAAAAATAAATGATGATTGACAATGATGATGTCACTCTCAGTCGCACGCCGGCGCATCTCGGTGATGAAGCATTTGTCCCATGAACTGCACTTCTGGCCCAGGCAAGTATCGGCGCGGGCGTCCAGCTTGTGCCACAACGCGCTTGCCTCAGGAAGAGACCGGAGTTCGGCGCGATCACCGCTCTGGCTCGTCTGCTCCCACGCCGCGATCGCGCGATATTGCTCGATCTCATCAAGCCCGCTCAGCACCGGCTTGTCGGTCAGGTCGTAAAGCTTCTTGCGGCAAAGATAATTGCTGCGTCCTTTCATGTAACAGACGCTGAGCTTGCGACCTCCGGCGGGAAAGAGCGCCTGCTCAAGGAAAGGTACGTCTTTAAGAAAAAGCTGCTCCTGCAGGTTTTTGGTTCCAGTCGAAATAATCACGCGCTTGCCAGAGCGGATCACCGGCATCAAATAGGCAAGCGTTTTCCCGGTGCCGGTTCCGGCTTCTACGATCAAATGCCGTCTTTCCTCAATCGCCTGCTCGACGGCTTGCGCCATCTGCAACTGTCCACGACGGAATTCGTAAGCTGGATGTGTGCGCGAGAGCAAGCCGCCCGGCGAGAAAAACTGATACAGCGAAGCGGCGGTGCCTGACGACGCGGAAACCACGGGCTGAGAACCGGCGGGCACAGAGTCTCTATAATAACCAGTTCCCACCACAACACGTGTGGGGCGGACGCCCTCGTCCGCCGATTCAGGAGTCATAGCGAGCATTGTCGAGCTTCACTCGACCGGACGGGCGAGGGCGCCCGTCCCCACATGTTCAGTGCGTTGTCATGGATCATAGCCCTCTTATCGCTATCGTTGGCCGGCCAAACGTCGGCAAGTCGACGCTGTTTAATCGGCTCGTGGGGTCGCGCCGTGCGATTGTTGGCGACGAGCCTGGCATCACCCGCGACCGGCTCTATGGCGAAGCTCACTGGCGCGGCTGGGACCTGCGGGTTGTGGACACCGGCGGAATCATTCCCGATGACAAAGCACTGATCCCGTCCGAAATTTTCCGTCAGGCCAAAGTTGCGTTTGACGAAGCGGCTGCCATTGTGATGGTCGTGGACGCCCGCAGCGAGTTGGCCGCTCCCGATCTCGAACTGGCACGCCTTCTTCAGAAGACGGGCAAGCCGCTGTTTCTCGCCGTGAACAAAGTTGATTCAGAGAAGCAGGAGTCTCTGCCTGACGATTTTCATCGCCTCGGGATTCGTAATGTCATCGCCATCTCCGCAGAGCATGCGAGAGGAATCGAAGATCTGCTCGCCGCCGTCACCGCGGCGCTTCCTGCAAGGATCTTAACCACTGAGGACACAGAGGCCACTGAGGAATTTCAGGATCGGAAGCCGCGTTCCTCGCGATCAAAGCGAAGATTGGAAGATGCGGCAAACGAACGACGACGACCAAACGAGGACGAACTACCAGAGCCGGGGGACGAAGGGCCAACGACCGACGACGAACGACTAACGAGCGAGGTGCGAGTCGCCATCATCGGGCATCCTAACGTGGGCAAGTCCACGCTACTGAACCAACTCACCGGGGAGGAGAGGGTGATTGTCTCTCCCATTCCCGGCACAACTCGCGACGCTGTAGACGAACTCGTTACCCGCAACGGCCAGAACTTCCGCTTCATCGACACTGCTGGAATTCGCCGTAAAGGCAAGACTCACATGATGGCGGAAAAGCTCTCGGTGGTGATGGCGCGCAAGCATCTCGAAGCCGCCGACATCGCGCTGCTGGTGATCGACGCCACCGAAGGCGTGAGCGCGCTCGACGCCGCCATCGCCGGATACGCACACGAAAGCGGCCGCTCGGTGATCATCGTGGTCAACAAATGGGACTTGTGCGGGCCGGGTGCCTTCAACCGACAAATGTCAGGACCAAGCACGGACCTGAGCGAGACGGAGAGTTCGTCACAGAAAAACAAACGCCGCCCCCACAAGCAACTGCCCAGCGACCGCGAGGCCTACGAACAGCGCCTTCGCTACGAGCTGAAATTTCTAAGCTACGCTCCCGTGCTTTTCATTTCCGCTGCCAGCGGCAAAGGCACCGACAAGATTTTCCCCACCCTCGAAAAAGTCGCGGCTGAACGGCGCAAGCGAATCACCACCGGCGAGATGAACCGGTTTCTCAAGCACGTCGACTTCGACCGCGCTTCAGTCCCGATGCGCCAACGCGTGAAGATTCTCTACCTGACGCAGGCCGCGGTCGCGCCGCCCACGTTTGTGCTCTTCACCGACCGAAAAGTGAAACTGCACTTTTCTTATCGGCGTTTCCTGGAAAATCAAATTCGCCGCGCGTTTGGGTTCGTGGGTACGCCAATTTGGATAAAGGTCAGGGCCCACGACTAGCAGCCCAGCGCGCCTCACCTGCTCGATAGCATGCCCTGCTTTTAGCGCATCAAAGCTTCTTATCTGCTCGGAGGGCCGATTTTGCAAACACGACCAGCAAGATTCCTGCTCGTAAATGCTGCGCTCGTCTGCTGCTCTTGGTTTTTGTCGGCCCAGAATCCCCAGCTGCGCACAAGAAACGGAGGGCAATTCCCAACCGTAGTCTTCACTTCTGTGCTGTGGAGCGCTGATCCCTCGTACTACTCCATTGCCATCGACTCCTCAGGCGCCGCTACTTACTTATCCTCCCCAGATGCGATCGAGAAAACCGGAGTGCCTTTCACAATTGAATTCCAGGCTACCGACAGGACGCGGCGGTTGGTATTCAACATCGCTCAGCGGCTCGACTTCCTCGCGGACGCCCCCAGCCAGCGCGTCTTTTTACCCGAGAAGAACAGTGTGCGAACGCTCGCCTATGTCTATGGCCACTTAAACAATCAATTCACTTATGCCACTCCCCCCGGCCCTGATCTGGAAGAGATCACGTCCGTCTTTGAGGAACTCGCGGAAACTTTCGAGTCTGGGCGCAGGCTGGTTTACCTCCAGCAAAATGATAGAAACGCGATTGATTCGCAACTGGAACACCTGGAGGCGCAACTGGATCGCCATCACTTGAGAGAATTCCAGGCACTTGTGCCGGCTCTGCGCACCGTTTTATCGGATAGGCGCCTGGGCGCAGACACCCGGGCACGCGTAGAGAAGCTGCTCGAGGTGGCACAACGCTGGCACTGAGTGGTGGTCCATCCGTAGGCTGTACGAACTAAATTCTCAAGGGCTTTCCGGCCCGGTCTTGGTCAGCAGCCCGATCTTCTCCACGCCCGAACCGCGCGCGATGGAAATTGCATCGGCGACATATTGAAAATCCACATCGTCATCGCCCTTCACGAACGCCACTCGTTCGGCCCGCAGTTTGAAGATGTCGAATAGGCGATCGTGCAGATTGTCCCATTTCACATCTTCGTCATTGATTTTCAGCGTCGGCAATTGCTGTTCGCCGGTCCATGCTACCTGGATCACGACGGTACGAACCGGTTCGGACTTCGCGTCAGTGGGCGCGGGTTGAGGTATATGGGCCTCAAGTCCCATCTGGTTTGACATCGTAACCACGACCATGAAGATAATGATGAGGACCAGCAGCACGTCAATCATGGGCGTGATATTGATCTCTGCTTTGAGCGGACCACCGCCTGCCGTCGAGAAAGACATTTGCACTCCTCTCAAGCACGCGCGTGTCTGTTGGTATTGGACACTTGCGGTGGTGTAGAAGTTCCCCGGCTTTCTCGATGGAAGCGAAGGATTTCAACCGCCAGCCCAAAGCTAGCGAAGACAGCCCACAACCACGCAACCTCACAAACACTTAGTGCGCATACCCATGTTGCTGTAGGACCTTTGTTTCTACGCACAACTGTGCTGGTCAGAGCGACATCGAACTTGCGGCGAGAAAATCGCGAGGAGGAATTAAATGAGAACTGTCTTGCTGTGTTTTGTGCTTGCATGCATGACCTCTGTCTGGTCGCTGGCCGGGGACAAAGATAAGGACTCGACCCGGACCGTTACGGGGTGTCTGCAGAAAACCGAGCAGGCGAAAGAGTTTCTGCTATTAGGAAACGACGGCAGCAGCTGGGAAGTTCGCAGTGACACGGTTTCGTTGGCCGACCATGTGGGACACACCGTCAGCGCGACTGGCGTGGTCTCGCATTCAACAGCCCACAATATGAAGGAAGACACCAAGGATATGGCCCATGACACTGGAATGAAGAAAAACAATTCCGAACATGGCCATATGAAGATCACTGACGTGCAAATGGTGAGCAGCTCCTGCTCGCAATAGCCATCCGTTCCCTTTAGGATGTCCCCACCCCCTTCGGCCTCGGTTTGCGAAATCACACCGCGGCTCGGAAGGGATGGGGCACCATTCGGAAAGTTAGTCTTGTCCGGATACAATAGTCGCCGCTCATGCGGCGCATCTCCGCAATTGCCTGGTCTTTTGTTTTCCTGCTGCTGGCGCCCGGTCTTGTCGCCGGAGTCGTGCCCTGGTGGATCACGCGGTGGCACTTTCGATCCCAACTTCCAGGGACCGCCGCTCTTCGTATCGTCGGGATTGTGTTGATCCTCGCCGGATTACCTGCACTTCTCGACTCATTTGCTCGGTTTGCTCTTCAAGGACTAGGAACACCCGCTCCAGTCCTTCCCAACGCGCCATCTGGTTGTGACTGGACTCTATCGGCATGTACGCAATCCCATGTACGTGGGCGTTGCGTGCGTCATTTTTGGCCAGGCCTTGCTGTTCGGCAGCCCTCAATTGCTAGGATATGGGCTGCTTGTCTGGCTTGCCTTCCATGTATTCGTGCTGGTGTATGAGGAACCGACATTAACCAGGACGTTCGGGAGTGAATACCAGAACTTTCGCAACAACGTTCCGCGCTGGATTCCCCGATGGAAAGCCTGGGTTCAACAGAAAAACGAAGGCGAATAGAGGTCACTGCTTCGCGTCGGTGTCCTCATCTGCGTCGACGCCGGCGTTCGCCAGCAGCCTGCGCAGACCTTTTTCTCCGGCCGCGCCGCGCTGTTCACCGGCAATGTTGCCGTCGCGATCAATCACTACATAAATGGGATAAGAATTGGCCTGATACATTGCCGCTAAGTTCGTATCTTCAGTCAGCACTATGCGGCAGGAGCGCGGGTGCTGCTCCAGATATTTCTTGACGGTCTTTTTGGATTCCGCGACATCGACTGCGAGCACGATCAAACCCTTGCTCGCAAACTCTTTGTCGATCTTCTCCACCAGGGCTTCTTCGTCACGGCAGAAGGGACACCACGTAGTCCAGAACTCGAGCAGAACAATTTTCCCTTTGACCGATGCGTTGTTGAAATTTTCTCCGGAGAGTGTCTTCGCGCGAAAGCGTGGGGCAGGCTCGTTATCCTGATCGCCAGCCAGCACAAATACGGTGGCGAAAAGAAGTACTAAAACGAGAGCACAGCGCCTGCTGGACCGCATGGCGCGGAATCATATCACAGAAACTGCGCGGTTCTTTTGCAGTGGGCCCGCGCCGGCGACTGACATCCGGCGCGGATCGCCCTACAGGTGCGACAGAAAAACGCGCGAACAGAAGCTTCAATCGCGACACAGGAGAAATTAGTTTGTGGACAAGCGACGTCTCGTCTGAATCTCTTTATGCAGAAGCATACGATTCAGCTCTTCTACAAGCTGAATGAGCCTCTCTGGATCCTGCTCGCGGCTGGCTGCTTCGGAAAGTACCCGCCAATCTCTAACCTGGGCTTCCATTTGGTTCACCTCCGTAGCACATTCAATTGACCTATACATTTGCAAGTCCTATGCCAAAGTTCGGCTACCATCCTGTTTTCTATGACTTACCTATGGGTGACTCAAAATGAGATCGCCCCAGGCAGGTAATAAATTCCGCTTGCCTTTCCCGGAATCTACGTTTTTACTTGCGCCCCAGAAACCGGATTCTCGCGGTGAACGCCCGCCGGTCAAAGTTACTGAAAGTCAGGAATTGCGGAGAGTTGATGTCGTTATTCACCGTAAAGGCGTTTTGCCGGTTGGTAATGTTGTCGAAACCTCCACGCAGCGCCCAGTAAAATCCCGCGGCGTGGAAACGTTTCTCGAGGTGGAAGTTCAACGCAAAGTATGGGGGAAAGCGGTACGTCCCCGGAGGTTTAACGATCTGCTGCTGATCATTGATCGCGCCGAACGGAAATCCAGTATGCGCTTCCAGTGAGTACCCCGCGTCGAAACCTTTCGCCACCGGCAGGTATCCCCACGAGATAAAGCGGTTAGGAGTGTCCCACGGAAATGGCCCTGCGACCTGCTGGCTGAGTACCGGACTGTCCAGAGAATAATCGATCACTTGATTGGAGCGGGAACTCGACCGCATGTAAGATGCAGTCGCAGTGTACCGCTTCCAAAAGGTGCGGCGGAGATCGATCTTGAACGAATAGTAACTGTCTTCACGCGTATTCTGCAGCAGGAAGTTCGTGCCACTGACGTCCCCCGGAGTGTTGTAAACAAAATCGTGAATGCCGGTGCGCCGAATGAATTCCGTCTTCAAGAAAATTTGGGATGGAAGTTTCTGCTCCAGGGCCACGCTCCAGTTCAGAAATCTCGGCGCAAGCAACTGGTTTCGGTCAACAGAAAATGTGGTGAGAAACGTTTGCGGAACACCTTGCGCGCTGAAGAATGTATCCACTCGCGATCCACCGAGCGGTGCCGCGATCAGGCCGAGATTCGTTCCTTCGTAAATCACGCCAATCCCCGCTGAGAGTTTCGTGTTCCCCGCAGAGTCCAATACATAGGTACCGGCCAGACGCGGCGAAAACAGCGGCCTTCTAATGACTTCGTCCCAATCGAGACGGACACCCGGCTCAAGCAATATGCGAGGCGTGATCGACCAGCGGTCTTGAAAGTAAGTGCTGACTTCGACGTTAGATGTAGTCGAAGAACCACCTCCGAAGAAAACGGACTGCAACGCCACCGGATCGCACGGCGGCACGCCGGTACCAGCGGGCGGGCAGTCGCGTACAGAGGTAAGCGGACGCCGTTTGAACATCTGGTCATAACTGAGACGGTCCACGTCGGCGCCGAACAAGAAGTCGTGCTGCCCATGCCATTTCCCTGGAGTGTAAAGATTCGCAATCCATTGTGTGCGGCGGGCGATTGTGTGGGCTCGAAGGTAGTGATTGCCGGTTGTGCCTTGCGGCGTGATCACATAAGGTGCATCGCCCAGCGGCGTCTGATCCAGGGCATATCGGTCGAAAGCAAAACCCAATTCCAGTAGTGATTCTTCGGAGAACGCGTGCTGTTCTTTGATCGAGGCGAAATAGAGATTTTCGGAATCAATCGGGCGAGTGGTCGCCGGCGAGAATGTCGAAAATTTTTGATGATCATCGTGCAGTGCATTGACCAGAAAACTCGCGCCCACAATATCGTGCGTTGTAACTTTCGCCTGTACTTTGGCCAGGTTGCTCAATCGCCAGATCGTGTCTGTGTCCTCATGAGCAGGAAGTTCCGGAATTACGATGTTGTCCAATTCACCGTCGATTCCATCGAAGAACCAGATCCTCCCTTTTTGGATCGGGCCGGAAATTGTAAACCGAGGGTCCACTTTATCCAGCGTCCACCCTTTCTTGTTATGAAACGAAGGAATGAAATTCGTCATGGCGAACCGATAATGGTCATCGCCAATCCCGGTATTCAGCGCAAGAACACCAGCGGGCCCTTTACCGTATTGCGCCGAGATCCGGCCGGTTTGAACATCAACAGTGCGCAGCGCATCTGTGCTGACTCGGGCCAACAGTTGTCCATTAGCGGGCTGAGTCACATTAAATCCGTCCAGCAGTGTCAGCGTCTGAGAGGTCTCGCCGCCGGCGACATGCGGCTGCGCGTTTTGATCGAGCACCACCCCCGGGATGAAACCCAACGCGTACCGATAATCGCGGGTGTTCGGATACGGAATGTTAATGATGTCGATCCCGCTGAGTTGTTCCTGCGAAGAAACCTGGGAAGGATCGATGGCAGGCGAGGACTCCACTACATTTACCGTCTCGCGGACTTCCTGCTCATGGGTCAGAGCCACCTCAAGCGTTCCCGAGGTCTGAACGGCGGGCAGCGTGAAGACATAGAAATTCTGTTTCTCAATGCGCAGCTGCCACGGCGTGCCAATCAGACCAGTGAAGTGGCACCTGCCGGCTCGGTCGGTGTCGCAATGAACGACTTCACGCGGACCTTGCAGCTGGATTCTCGCGGTCTGAACCGCAACTCCGTTCTCGTCGCTGACAATGATGACGAGTTCATTCGGGTCGTGGCGCGTACTTCCAGTCTGCGCGCGCGCAACCACCAGCAGAAGAAGAAACAGAAGCGGGCTTGAGCGTAGCCGTTTCACGTTAGACCGGGCTTTTGTACTGATTCGGAGAAAGATTAGATGCGAGATTTGGATCCATACACGAGGCAGAGACCTGGTCTTCAATCAGCAGTTTGCGCGGTTTGGTTAGCGCAGAGCGGGCCACGGCTCATGTTACTCTGCTGGTGCGGAACGGTTGAGCTACGTCAAATCTGTAGTCAAAATTGAAGTCAGTGATTCGGGGAGAACCTTACCCTTACCGAGAAAGCGAGCGGCAGCAAATGAGCACCAACCCGCCTCCCGGGATTTCTGGCCGCCGCTTTCCCCGTTTCCCCCTCGATATTCGCGTTTCCGCGAAAGTATTTCGCCCCAATGCGCCCCTCGATCTTTGGGGCCGCTCGACCGAATTTGGTCAGGACGGAATCGGAGTGACGCTCACTGGTGAGCTCGATCCGGGCGAAGTCGCGACCCTGGAGCTCACACTGCCAGCTAGCTCAACCCCACTAAAGCTTCGCGCGTTGGTTCGATATCGAGATGGACTTCGGCATGGCTTCGAATTTCTCGCCCGCGACGAAATACAGCGAGAAGTAATTCGACGAACTTGCCAGATGCTCTCTGCGAGAGGATAAGCGCCTAAGTCAGCGCCAGGGATGCCAACATCTGCAAATCTACGACCTCGAGGTCAGGAGCGCCTTCAGCCCGCCGGGTCGCGCCAAAACCTCGTCGACGTACTAGAACTGTCGCCAGGCCCAGAGACCTCGCCGGCAGCACGTCATGGTGGATGCTTTGACCCGCGTGCAGCACTTCCTCATGCGCCAAGCCCAGGCGCTCCAAAGCAAGCCGAAACGGCTGCAGTGAAGGTTTGTAGGCCTGCGCCTGCTCGGCTGTCACTACCTCGTCAAAGCTAATCCCGAAATGTCGCGACGTGGCTGCGATGAAGGCGTCATCTGTGTTCGAGATGATAGCCAGCTTGAATTTTGTCTTCAGCTTCTCAAGTGCGGCATTCGTGTCTGGAAATGGTCTCCAATTTTTTAGCGAGTCAGGCAAGGATTCCGCTTCGCTGTCTGAGGCCGCGAAGCCTAACCGCTTCCCAAATCCGCGCACCACATTGGCAAGCACCTCGCGATATTTGCGATACGGCGTTTGCTCCTTCGGTTCTAATTCGCCGTAGATCTCCAGAATTTCGGCGTCGCTTAGGTCAGACCCATGACCCCGCAGCACAGGTCGCAGCGCGCCGAGCAGTCCGGTTTCCCAGTCAATCAGCGTACCGTAGCAATCGAAGGTGATGGCTTTGAACCGGTCGAAGTCCAGGGATTTTGGTTGCATAAATCGCTAGTCTGCGGCGGAAATGAATTTTGATCCATGCAGATCTCCCGGAACCAACTGATCGACGTAGCACCAGACCCATGCTTCTCCGGGCTCAATGGAGCGCATCAGCGGGTGTTTGGTTGCGTGAAAGTGCTTGGTCGCGTGCTTATTCTTCGACGAATCACAACAGCCGACGTTTCCGCACTCCAAACACAAACGCAGGTGGACCCACCTGTCGCCGAGTTTCACGCATGCTTCGCAAACGTGTGTCGAGGTGGTGGTCACGCTGATCTGATCGAGATGAGAACACTGATTCATAAGTTCCTCCTGTTCCTCGTCCGCTAATCAGTAAGTGTAAATCAGTTTAAAAATTCCGCGCCTCCGAGCGGACTGATTTCAAATGCAGGATAGTTCTCTGCAATTTGCTCGAAGGCCTCGGCTGGAGACTCGGCGGGAACAGGGAAATATCCTTGCACTTCGCGGCGAAAGCGGTCCAGGTAGGCCTTAAGGACCCGTGGCTTTTCCGGGCCAGCCAGCGGCCTCAGCTTAAACCGGTTACTTTGGCGTCCTTTCTTGAGGAGAATCTCGCCGGCAACTTCAGCGTTGCGCACCCACTGCGTCCGGCCTCGCGGCGCAACCAGAAAGCGTTTGCCTTCCATCTCGAGCAAATCGACGGGCGTCGAGTACAATTTCCCCGATTTCCTGCCCTTAACCTGGAGCAGATAGTTGTAGGAGAATCCGAGTCCAATGCCAACCAGAAATCCATAAATTCGATTGAAAATGCGCTCGACCCGGGAAGGTGCTTGAAATTCTTGATTGCCGGCCATGCTCGGATTCTATCCTCTTGTGGCATGATGTCTGGCGGCTAGCATCAAGAGAGACGAGGAACCCATGACGAAGCCTCTGCTTACCAATCGCGCCACCGTAATCGCGTTGATCGCGCTGCTCTCTATTCCGGCGCCAGCCGTAAGTCCAAGTACTCCGCAATTGCCTGATCCCGGAAACCCGGGCATGTCAAAGCAGGACCAGGAGAAGCTCGGGTTGAAGGCGATGGCCGAAGTCTATAAGGAGATGCCGGTGCTGCCGGATTCGAGCCCGGTCACTCAATATGTGCAGCGCCTCGGGGCAAGATTGGTGAAGCAAATCCCCCAGCAGTATTCCTGGCCCTATCAATTCCACGTAATTCAGCAGAGAGATATCAACGCGTTTGCGCTGCCGGGTGGACCGATCTTCATTAACGTGGGCACGATCAACGCCGCTCAGGACGAAGCGCAACTCGCGGGCGTCATGTCGCATGAGATGTCCCATGTCTATATGCAGCATTCGGCCAAACAGATCCGGCAGAACACTCTTCCGAATATTCTGGCGGGAATCGGGCAGATTGCCGGCAAAGTATTCGGCGGGATAGGAGGCGCCGTCTCCAGCATCGGCGGCCAGATGGTCGGAGGCATACTCAGCATGAAGTATTCGCGCCAGGACGAAGCTCAAGCCGATGCCGTCGGCGCAATCATCATGTACAGGGCGGGATATAAGCCGGTCGAGCTGGCGAATTTTTTTGAGATCCTAAACAAGCAGGGCGGCAATCCGCCGCAGTTTCTTAGCGACCATCCCAATCCTGGAAACCGTACCGCCGCCATCGCTAGGGAGATCAGGAACTGGCCTCCGAAAAATTACTTAAGCGGTAGTGCCTCGTTCCAGGACGTAAAAAGGCAGGCAGGCGGCGTGCAGTCCTACAGCGGCCAGGAAATCGCTGACGGCGCTAAATATGGACGCTGGGCGAAGCAGAATATCGACAGCGGCGCAGTGCCTGAAAGCGCCAGGCAAACTGTCTCCGCCGGTGTTAATACAGCCACGATGTCCAATGTGTCCTTTGACCAGGTGAGGCCAAGCAGTGAATTTACAGAGACTCGCCAGGATGTCTTCAGCATCGCCTATCCATACAACTGGAGCACTATCTCCAGCCAGAATTCGTTGACCATCGCGCCCAAGTCCGCAGTAGGCCAGAACGCGATCGCATACGGGGTGATAATCAGTCAGGCGCAGGACCAAAACGCCAGCTCTCTCGACCAAATGCTGCAAGACCTCATCGAAAATCTGCAACGGGCAAATCCTGGCATGCGGCCGAACGGTAATATTCGGACCGTAAACGTGAACGGAACTTCTGGACGCGAACTTGACCTGATCAGCAACTCGCCCATCCAGCAGAATGGGGACCCGCTCCCGGAGCGCGACCGACTGGTGCTTGTCCCGGCAAAAGAAGGCTCTTATGTTTATTTGATTTTTATCGCACCTGAGAGGGACTTTGGCGCGTTGGAGCCGACCTTCCAGAAAATGCTCGAGAGTCTTCGAATAGAGTCTTAGTCAGATTGCACGGAATACCTCAGGAGTGCTGTGTGTTCTGCTTTCGAGAACTTCAAATGCCGCAAAATCGTTCCCTGCTTGCACTCCCCGGGCTTCTAAGCATCGCAGTTCTGCTGACTGCGATGACGGTTGCCAATCCACGGTTCAGCCAATCTCTTTCTCTCGCACAGCACGCTGAACGCCCCATTCCGCCCACGCGTGGCCCCAACAGTTCTGGCTATGTCACCGCTAAGGAATTGCCAGACGGTATAAACCCGCCTGCGGCAGCGGACGGTAATTTCATTATTGGGCCTACTCATACGGCTGCTCCCGAAGTGTCTTCCCCGGACGGCATGCCAGCGGAAGCGATCATCGAGTTCACCATGAGCTCATCCGAAAGCAAGATCTATCCCGGCATCGCGCGTGACCCTGATACGTTCGGAACCGTTGATCCTGCGGAACCCGCAAAGCTCGTCGTGACCACAAGTCACCCCGCTCCGTACACGCGCAAGGTAGCTGTCTATGTTCCCACGCAGTATCAGCGGGGAAGCGTCGTGCCCTTCATCGTCGGGACCGACGGCCCTGATCGCCCGCTCTTTTCGGCTCTCCACAGATTGATCGCGCAAAAGAAGGTCCCGGTGATGATTGCCATATCAATCGGCGACGGAGGTGGGGACGCGCAAGGAAGTGAACGCGGCCTTGAGTACGACACAATGTCAGGTGTCTTTGCCGAGTTTGTGGAAAAGGAAGTTTTGCCCAGGGTCGAAGCTCAGGCCCACGTGAAACTTACCCGCGACCCGAACGCCAGGGCGGCGATGGGTTACAGCTCAGGAGGCGCGTGTGCCTTCATCATGGCCTGGTATCACCCTGAGCTCTATCATCGTGTGCTGACCTATTCCGGAACGTTTATAAACCAGCAGTGGCCTTACAATCCGCAAACCCCGCACGGGGCCTGGGGGTTTCATGAGCACCTGGTCCCCGACAGCCCGGCAAAGCCGTTACGAATCTGGATGGAAGTTGGCGATAGGGATCTTTTCAATCCGAACGTCATGCGAGACAACATGCACGATTGGGTTCTCGCGAACGAGAACATGGCAAAGGTACTCGCAGCCAAGGGCTATCACTATCAGTTTGTCTTCGCCCGCAATGCTGGACACGTTGACCGTGGGGTCGTACAGCAGACACTTCCGGAAGCTCTCCAATACATCTGGCAAGACTACAAACCTTCAGCCCGAAACTGAGATTTCAAGCGCTCACTTAATCAGCTAGCAATTTCGCCGCATCCTTTGCGAAATAGGTCAGAATAATGCTGGCGCCCGCGCGGCGAATTGAAGTCAGAGATTCCAGGATCACGCGGTCGCGATCAATCCAATTATTGCGCGCGGCGGCTTCAATCATCGCGTACTCGCCTGAAACCTGATACGCGGCAATGGGCAGATCGAAACGCTCGCGGGCGGCGGCGATCACGTCAAGGTATGGCATGGCCGGCTTGACCATAATCATGTCCGCGCCTTCTTCCACATCGAGTTCAATCTCCCGCATCGCTTCGCGCAAATTTGCGCCATCCATCTGATAAGAACGCCGGTCGCCGAACTGCGGCGTGGAATCTGCCGCCTCGCGAAATGGCCCGTAGAAAGCCGACGCGAACTTCGCCGCATAAGAGAGAATCGGAGTGTTCTCGTGATCGGCTGCATCGAGCGCCTTGCGAATAGCGGCTACGCGGCCATCCATCATGTCAGAGGGAGCGATGATGTCGATGCCAGCACGGGCGAGCGAAACGGAAGTTTTCGCCAGTAGATCAAGCGTGGCATCATTCACGATTTCGTAAGCGGTACCCGCCGCAGGTGGACTCGCAACCGCTGCCCCGAGCGCCCGTGGACCAGACTGCTTCACCACACCACAATGTCCGTGCGACATGTACTCGCACAGGCAGACATCGCCAATCAGCAACATCTCAGGAATTTCGCGCTTCATCGCGCGGGCCGCGCGCTGAACAATGCCGTCATCTTCCCAGGCGCCGGTTGCGACTTCGTCTTTTTTCTCCGGCAAGCCGAACAGAATTACCGCAGGAATACCCAGTGAATGGGCATTTTCCGCCTCCTGCACGGCTTCATCCACAGATAAATTGAAGACACCGGGCATTGAGCGCACTTCTTTGCGCACCCCTTCACCCGGGCACACAAACAGCGGATAAACGAATGACTCCGGCGTAAGCCGGGTCTCGCGCACCAGCGAACGCAGAGCTCCCGTGCGGCGCAGACGGCGCAGGCGGGTTGCCGGGAAAGCCATATGCAAATTTTAGCAGAGCAAGTCGCGGTCCTAAGCAGAGACCGCCCGTGTTCTCGCCGGCAGCGGTCGCGAACGCAATAATTCCTGCACTTGCAGGACGATGTCCCCGATCAACAGTGAGAATGCCAGGCAGGTCCACACAATCGTTTCGATAATAACTGGGTTCCTGTCCCATCCGGTTATGCCGCCAACGACGCGAACCTCAACAAAGACCAGTGCCACGGCGAAGCTGCGCGTCATCCATTGACGATGCTGCTGAACTTTTCCTTTCAGGATGAATCCCAGGGCGATCGCGGTCGTTGTCATCAACAAGAGCGCATCAACGCCCCCCGCAATCGAGAAAGAACGCGGCCCGCCATTCCTCTCTTGAAAGTACTGGATATACGCGCCGAGCGGCGCCAGAACCATCGCGCCCGCGATATAAATTCGGCCCACGACTCGATGCATTTTCGTAAAACGCGCACGCAATCGATCCGAAAACTGCAATGGCCCCAGCAGGATGGCACACGCGCCGGCCACTCCATGCGGCAGCAGCCACCACCGGAACGGGTGATAGTGTTGCCACACCGGGTGGTTGGGATGGATCAGGAAACTTTCGTTGTGTTGAAGAACGTAGGCGATCATCAAGCCGATGATCGCAAACAGAACATATTTTGGGCGTACGCTCGACGCCCGTTGGACGGGAAGTGACGTGGTCGCCATTGGCGGCTCTCCTTGGAGTTTTTGCCTCAGACGTGTTGACTGATGGCCAGATCTCGTTCCGGTGGCGGCGATTACAGTAACATGGAAATGTGTCCGGCGAAATGAAAAATAGTAGCGCTCGGGTCCTCGAATTCGAGGCTCTTCGCGACCTGCTGCGGGGTTATGCCGCGTCTGACCTGGGCCGGACTCGCGTTGCGGAACTGGCGCCTTCGACTGATCTGCCGTGGATTCAGAGCCAGCAACAACTTACAAAAGAAATCCGCGAATTTCGGCGTGCCGGAGGAGGCTTCAATTTTGCCGGGCTAGCCGGGATTTCGTCGCTGCTGGATAAATCTCGCATCGCGGGCGCCGCGTTGGAAACACTCGAAATCGTGTCCGTGATCACAGTGGTCGATCGGGCCGCCGAGTGGCGACAAATCGCCTTCAATCCTCCACAAGGAATGAAGCAGGATTGGACAGCGGTCCGGCAACTCTCTTCCAGCATCGTCGACTTCGCCGATTTTCTGCGCGGGTTCCGTAACAAAATTCTGCCGGATGGAAGGCTCGATGACGGCGCCTCGCCGGAACTGGCAAGCATTCGACGCGAAATTGAAAAGCAGCGGCGAGCCATTCAAGAATCGCTGCGCGGGTACTTGCGCCGGCTGGCCGAAGGCGGCGCCGCTCAGGACGAACTGGTCACCATCCGCGGCGAGCGTTTCGTTATTCCGGTCAAAGCCGAGCAGAAGCGCCGCGTGAAGGGAGTGGTGCACGGCGCAAGTTCCAGCGGCCAAACCGTCTTCATCGAGCCACTCGAAACTATTGAGCAGAACAATGAACTCGTACGCCTGATGGAGGACGAACAGGCCGAGGTACGCCGAATTCTGCTGGAGATGACGCAGCGCATCGGTGAGCGCTCTTCAGAGATTTCGCTCGCGGTCGAAGTTCTGGCGGAACTTGAACTTCAGTTCGTCAAAGCGCGCTTTGCAGAAGATTACAACTGCGTAGCGCCGGTACTAAACCAGGCCGTGTGGGGACGGGCGCCCTCGCCCGTCCAAGGCGAGCTAAGCTCGCCAATCTCCGAGAATCAAAGCCCCCGCCCTGCAGCACAGAACGCGGCGAGGGCGGGGCAACCCCAGTCGCCGCTGAGTTTGATCCTCCGCGACGCTCGCCATCCCTTGCTGGAGCGAAAGCTGAAAGCGCAAAAGGCTTCACCCGTTCCCACCACGATTGAGCTCGAAGGTGAACGTCGTGAGTTGATCATCACCGGACCCAACACCGGAGGCAAGACCGTCGCACTGAAAACTCTAGGTCTGCTGGCGCTCATGGCGCAAACCGGAATTCCCGTGCCTGCCAGCCGCATGGAAGCTCCAGTTTTCGATTCTGTGCTCGCGGACATCGGCGACTATCAATCCATCGAGCAGAGCCTCTCCACTTTTTCCGCGCACGTGACCAATATCGATTCTATTTCCCGCACTGCGACCCCGCGCTCCCTGGTCCTGCTGGATGAACTAGGGTCGGCAACTGACCCTGAAGAAGGAGCGGCGCTGGCGGTTGCGATTGCTGAACATTTTCTACAAGTCGGGTGCTTCACTATCATCTCGACCCACCATACGTCGCTCAAAGTCTTCGCTGCGAATTCTTCCGGCGTGGCGAACGCGTCAGTTGGATTCGACGAATCCACGCTAAAGCCTACATTCGAATTAAAGACCGGCGTACCCGGCGCGTCGGCAGGAATCAATATCGCCCAGCGGCTGGGGCTGAATCCGGCCATCATTCAGTCTGCGCGCTCGCGGCTGGGTTCCCAGGCAAGAGACGTTGGTCAGTTTCTTGATCGTCTGCACGCGCAATTGCGTGAAGTAGAAACCCAGCGCCTTCAGTTGCGGGGCAAAGAAGATGAATTGAATCGTGAGCGAGTTCGACTGGCCACCGACGGAAAGCGCGAGCAGCAGGAAAAGGCGCGCGAGCTTGAAAAGAAGCTTGAAGCACTGTTGCGCGACTTCGAATACCACGCGCGCGAAGCAATCACCGCCATTCAAGATCGTGCAGCGGGGCAAAAGCTTTCGAAAGATGCTGAACGGCGAATCGCGAAGCTGCGCCGTGATTTCCGCGAGCAATTCGATTCCTCGGTCGTTGCCCACATCAGTGGCGCGGACCGTGGCGATCCCAATGCCCAGCCGCAATTAGTGCAGCACGTTTCTGAAGGTGACTTCGTCAAGCTGAAGTCGGTGGGAAGAAACGGCAGGATCGCCCGACACTTGGACGCAAACCACTTTGAAGTCGAAGTCGGGTCGATGAAGATGCGAGTGGCCCGCGAGGACATTGCCGAAGTGGTGAGCCGGGCGTCGGACAATCCGCTGAAATCCGCACGCGCCCAGGGCGTTTCCGTGTTGCTGGAAAGGGACGGCGAAAACGTTCCGTCTGAGATCAACGTGATCGGTCACAATGTGGATGACGCTAGCCGCGAGGTGGAAAAGTTTGTTGATCGTGCTTTCCTGGCAGGGCTGCCGAGGGTGAGAATTGTCCACGGCAGTGGCATGGGAATTTTGCGGAAGGCGTTGCGGCAGCTGTTGCAGCAGCATCCGCATGTGGAATCCGTCGCTGAGCCTCCACAAAATGAAGGCGGCGCGGGAGCAACCGTGGCGGAGTTGAGAACATGAATTCCTGGTTCCAATGCTAAATATTCGCCCGACAACTCGCGATGACGTGCCGCAACTTCTCGCACTAATTAGAGGCTTAGCGACTTACGAAAAGAAGCTCCACAAAGCAATCGTGACCGAGAACGATCTGCTGCGTGACGGCTTCGGCCCGCAGCCGAAGTTCCGCTCGCTGATTGCCGGCTGGCACGGCAAACCAGCCGGATACGCGTCTTTTTTTTATTTTTATTCGACCTTTCAGGGCCGGCCCGCGCTTTTTCTTGAAGACTTGTTTGTCCTCGATGAATTTCGCGGGAACGGAATTGGGAAAGCTCTGCTCATCGCTGTTTGTAAGCTGGCGGTTCAAGAAGGCTGCTTCGCTCTGCGTTGGGAGGTGCTGGACTGGAACACTCCCGCAATTGAGTTTTACGAAAAGCTTGGCGCAACTTTCTTGAACGAACGCAAGGTAGTCACGTTCGACAGTCAAGCATTGCAAAGAGTGGCGGAAATCAACTCACCACGGAGCCACGGAGTCACGGAGAAAAACAGTTAGAAGTCTTTTCTCCGTGTCTCAGTGTCTCTGTGGTGAATCTTTATGCAGCGAGTAAAAATTATCGGCGCGGGCCTGGCCGGATCGGAAGCGGCGTGGCAGTGTGCGCGCCGCGGAGTGCAGGTCGAGTTATTCGAGATGCGTCCGGTGCGTTCGACGCCAGCTCACCAGACCGGTGATTTCGCCGAACTGGTCTGTTCCAACTCTCTGAAGTCTGAGAGCGAGAACACAGCGCCTTGGCTGCTTAAGGAAGAGATGCGGCGATGCGGATCGCTGCTGATCGAGATCGCGCGCGGATGTGCCGTTCCTGCCGGACATGCGCTTGCCGTGGATCGCGCAGCTTTCGCAGCAAAGGTTACAGAAGTGATTTCGCGCGAGCCATTGATCGAGGTAAGGCGGGAAGAAGTGACCTCCGTCGCGGAGGGCCAGATCACGATCATTGCAACGGGGCCGCTGACCTCCGACGCGCTCGCTCGAGAAATTGCCAGGCTGAGTGCGCCAGCAGAGAGTGGAGACATTCCGCGCAGAGAACCTGCCCTGAGCTCGCCGAAGGGAGCGTCCGCGCCACACCACCAAACCGCACACACGCTATATTTTTACGACTCCATCAGCCCCATCGTCGAAGCCGATTCTATTGACATGTCGCGTGTCTATCTCGCGGCGCGCTACGACAAAGGCACCGCGGATTACATCAATTGCCCGATGTCAAAAGAAGAGTACGACCGCTTCTACGACGCGCTTCTGGCGGCTGAGCCGGTCGAATCCAAAGACTGGGAGAAGCTGAATTACTTTGAAGCCTGCCTGCCGATCGAAGAAATCGCCCGCCGCGGCCGCGACACTCTGCGCTTCGGTCCCATGAAACCGGTGGGATTAAGTGATCCTCGTACCGGAAAGCACCCATATGCGGTGGTGCAACTTCGTCAGGAAAATCTGCGCGCCGATTCATACAACCTGGTCGGCTTCCAGAATCATTTGAGATTTGGCGAGCAGGCCCGTGTTCTGCGGCTGATCCCAGGTCTGGAGAATGCGCGATTCCTGCGCTTCGGGCAAATTCACCGCAATACTTACATCAACTCTCCTGCGCTGCTGAACTCGACTTTGCAGATGCGAGCTCATCCACAGATTTTGTTCGCCGGGCAGATTTGTGGCGTGGAGGGCTACGTCGAATCCATCGCGACTGGCATGCTGGCGGGAGTGCACGCAGCCGCGCTGGTGTGCGGCGAAGCTCCGGTTTCCCCACCCCGCGCAACCGCTCTGGGATCGTTGCTGCACTACATCACTCATGCCGACCCAAAGAAATTCCAGCCCGCAAATATCACCTTTGACCTGCTCCCCCCACTCGACAAGAAAGTTCGACATCGCCAGCTGCGGCACAAGATGCAGTGCGAAGCGGCGCTGAGGGAACTGGATGTGTGGATCAATGCCGTGAATTCGCAGACCGTGACTACGCGGGCTTCTTAGACCCCTTGTTCCGACTCCAGGCCAGTTCCCCCCTCGGCCGATCACTAGCTATTGGCTGCGTGTCCTCGATTAGGATGGACACCGCCCAACACCGGATCCGGATAAGGTTCAGTGGAACAAGATCGAGTCTCTTTCCGTATCAACAGCAGGCGCATCTCCGGCTAACTTTCCGCCTGGGCAGGCGTCCAATCTTGAGCCACAACTATAGGCATGGTTCTGCGCGATCTCATCGGCGATGTCTTCCGCACCTTGTGGGCCCACAAGCTACGCACATTCCTGACCATGTTCGGCATTGCCTGGGGAATCGTTTCTATCGTGCTGATGGTTGCCGCCGGAGAAGGCCTGCGCAAGGGCCAGGAGGAACAATCCCGCAACCTTGGCAAAGACATAATGATCGTCTTTCATGGCCGCACCAGCCTGCAAGCTGGCGGTGCCCGCGCCGGCCGCACGGTGCATTGGGAAGATGCCGACGTGCAGGCGGTGGAGTCGGAGGGGCCCGATTGTCAGTATGCGATCCCAGAACTCGAGCAGCAGGATGTACGCATACACAGCAACTACAACAATGCCGCTTTCCTGGTCACCGGTTCTTATCCTCAGTTCGCAGACATTCGCAGCCTCACCGTGGGCCAGGGCAGGTTTTACAACTGGGACGACGAAAAAGAAGGCCGGCGGGTGGCATTTGTGGGCAGCGATGCTGCCAAGCAGCTCTTTCCCGAAGGCCGCAATCCTCTCAGCGAAAATGTCTACTTGAACGACATTCCTTATCTGGTGGTCGGCGTCATGGAGAAGAAGAAACAGGACTCCAGCTATGACGGGTGGGACGTGAACAAAGTGTTCGTCCCCTTCTCGGCCATGCGGCGCGATTTCCCCGACAAGCCGCCGGGCACTGCGCGCACTTTCGATCAGCTGTTGGTCACGCCTCGATCCGTGCCCCAGCATGAAGCCTGTAAGCGGGAGGTGCGGGCCGCACTCGCCAAGATGCACAACTTCGATCCCACTGATAAAGAGGCCTGTCCAATCTGGGATACGGTCCAGGAAGCCAAGGCCTTCACCCAGATGACCGACGGAATGAAATATTTCCTGGGAGCTGTCGGAGTAGTCACGCTGTTCCTGGGCGGGATTGGTGTGATGAACGTGATGATGGTTGCCGTGCGCGAGCGAACTCGCGAGATTGGTGTGCGCAAGGCGCTCGGCGCTCCGGCAAATGCCATCTTGAGGCAGTTCTTCGTTGAAGCGCTCATCATTGCGCTGGTCAGCGGAGGACTTGGCATGGGTGTAGCTTACGGCCTGTGCTGGCTGGTTGACCTGATGCCTATGCCCGACTTCTTCGCAGGGCTGATTCCCACCTGGAAAACCGGGTTGCTCGCCTGCGCAATGCTGGGCGGAATTGCAGTCATATCGGCGCTGTATCCGGCGCGAAGAGCGGCGTCGATCGATCCCATCGAGGCATTGCGGTTTGAGGCGGGAGGATAAAAAAGTGATTGGGCATCGGGTGATCGGGCCATCTGAGAACGGCTCGATTGAGGAAAGCGATGACCCGATCGCCAGATCATCCGATTTATGCTTACTGAAATCATTCGCGAAGCCTGGATAGCGCTGAAGCGCAACTACACACGCAGCATGCTGACCATGCTGGGCATCGTGTGGGGTATTGCCACCGTAACTCTGCTGGTCGCTTACGGAAGCAGCTTCCGCAACATCCTGGTAGGCGGCTTCAACGCGTTCGGCAAGAGTGTCGTTATCTGCTGGCCGCAGCAGACTAGCGAGCAACCCGGCGGTCAGCGCGCCGGCAAGAAAGTTGTAATTGAGCAAGCCGACGTTGACATGGTGAAAGCCAATGCGCCTCTGGTCAAATATGTATGCCGCGAAACCGTGCGGCGGCCGGGAATCGCTTACCAGGACCGCATGGTCGGCACCGCGGCAGTCCGCGGTGTTTGCCCGGAATACGGCGAGATGCGGAACGAAGTCCCCTCCGAGGGCCGCTGGTTTAACACCAGTGATGAGCTCGAGCGCAGACGCGTGTGTTTTCTGGGAGGAAGGATTCGCGAGCAGCTCTTCAGCGGCCGTCCCGCAGTCGGCGAAACGGTTGCAATTGGCGGCGTCAGGTTCACCGTGGTCGGAGTAATGGAACGCAAGATTCAGTTAAGCAATTATTTTTCCAGTGACGATGAATCCGTATGGATTCCATTTTCGACCGCAGGCGATTTGTGGAATACCCGCTACGCTGCTGTGCTTCTATTCGAACCGATCGCTCCCCAATTTGAGAAAAAGGCCATGGCCCAGGTCCTTGCGGCGATCGCCACCCGCCAGCAGTTCTCCCCGACTGATAAGAAAGCCTTTCAGATGTTTGGCCGTGACGAATTCCGGCCCGTCATCGATGCGATCACCATTGGACTTGAAGTCCTGCTGACCTTTGTCGGTGCATTGACCCTCGGGATCGGCGGAGTTGGCGTGATGAACATCATGCTGGTCTCGGTCGATGAGCGCATTCGCGAAATCGGCTTGCGCCGAGCTCTCGGCGCCAAGAAGATCCACATCAAACTGCAATTTCTCGCAGAAACTTTGTTGATCATGCTGCTCGGCGGACTTCTAGGCGTACTGGTCTCCTACATCGTGGCCGCATCCGTTGGCACCTTACCTTTGATGGGTCCTTTGTTTGAAGACGAATCCGGCAGAGGCGATATCCACCTGCACATCTCAGTCATGACCCTCGCAATCTCCAGCATCGTATTGCTGTTTGTGGGCGTAATCAGCGGCCTGGTCCCGGCCCTGCGGGCGTCGAAGCTCGATCCCGTCGAAGCCCTCCGTTACGAATAGTCAAGACGACAGACCGCTAAGTACCCGCCAAAACGTGGAAGACCCGCATCGTTCCATTTGAAGAGTAAGCGTTCATGCAAAGCTCGCAGCAGAGGATTAGATTAAGAGCGACTGCTTAATTCCACATCAACTTTGAAACGGGAGGCGGCAATGAGAGTTGCATTCATCGGTCTGGGAATGATGGGATCAGGCATGGCCCGCAACCTGATCAAGGCGGGACACACGTTAGTTGTCTTTAACCGCACGCGATCTCGCGCCCAGGAACTCGCGCAGCCGGGCGTGTCTGTGGCCGCGAATCCGGGGGAAGCGGCCGCTAGCGCAGAAGTTCTAATCACAATGTTGGCAGACGACCATGCCTTGGAAGACGCCATCCTGGGCCCGGGGCGAGCTCTTCAATCGCTGCCAGCAGGGTCAGTGCACGTCTCGATGAGCACGATCAGTGTCGCGATGTCACGACGACTCCAGGCGGCCCACCGCGAAAGGCAACAGCACTACGTCGCTGCTCCCGTCTTTGGCCGTCCCGAAGCGGCTGAGGCGGCGAAGCTTTTCATTGTCGCGGCTGGACCAACCGACCAAATCCAACGTTGCCAGGCGCTGCTCGAAGTGATGGGACAGAAGACCTTTGTTCTCAGCGAGGACGCGCCGGCGGCGAACCTGGTAAAGCTGACAGGAAATTTTCTGATTTCTACAGTTATCGAGAGTTTGGCGGAAGCGATGTCACTGGTGCGGAAATCCGGAGTCGATCCCAACAAGTTCCTGGACGTGCTTACCGGGTCCTTGTTTTCCGCGCCCATCTACAAAAATTACGGCGGCATGATCGCCGCCAACCGATTCGAGCCCGTAGGCTTCAAATTGCCCCTCGGATTCAAAGACAACCGGCTGGTGTTAGCTGCTGCCGAAGAATCGGCCGTGCCTATGCCGATGGCGAATCTAATTCACGACCGGTTCGTCACCGCGATCGCTCAAGGCATGAGCGAAGACGATTGGAGCGCAATCGCCCGCATTTCCTTCCAGAATGCCGGACTGGAAAAAGCCGCATAATTTTTCGCTGTTCGTCCAGCGGCAGCGCACGAGTTAATCAGGCTACGGAAAAAGTCGGATTTGGGTGGCGCAGCGCTTTCAGCGCTGCATAGGGGGCGGTTTTTCACTGACGGCTTTAGCCGCTGAGGTCATGAATTCGACTTTTCCGCAGCCTGTTAATCTCACGCATCAATTCTAGTTATCAACGGTTTCGAGCAAGTAGTGGAAACTGGATTATCAAATTGTCCGTCCCCCTTCGGCAAAGGCGTTAAGTCGTCATTACCCTCCAAACCGCCTTCTTCGGGCTGGGCCGTGGTCAACGGGTGTAAAGATTTCGTCATTCCTGATCAATTGAAGTGTTGAGCAAAACTGAACAGACCGCGAAATAGCGGGCGAGTATCGTTTAACTATGTCGAGAACCGACGAACAAGTCCCAAGAAGCGGAACTTACAGAGTTTCACACGGACATGTGATACGCGACATCAGGCTCCTGAAAGGCAATATCTTTCCCGCATGCCCCAAATGCTCGTCAAGCATGGACTTTCTCTTGATCAGCGCCGTACCGGTTGAATCAGCATCAGGACGATTTCGATTCCTGATGCAAGGCCCCACGCTCGAAGCATCACCTCATCAGCCATAACCACAGTGTTCTTGGCCACGTGAGCCAAAAGGCAGGCACGTGGGGACTCGAACCCGGATCTCTACTGTGTCAAGTCAGCCTGTACAAACTCTGAGCTCCCATCACTTCGTTGACTTACCGTGGGCGTGATCCTAAGATTTCAGGCCAATGATCGGCCAGACCATCTCCCATTACCGCATTATCGAGAAACTCGGCGGCGGCGGTATGGGCGTGGTGTACAAGGCGGAAGACACGCGCCTGGGCCGCTTTGTCGCGCTCAAGTTTTTGCCGGAGAATACGGCGCAGGATCGACAGGCACTGGAGCGGTTTCAGCGCGAGGCCAAGGCTGCTTCGACGCTCAACCATCCGCACATTTGCACGATTCATGATGTTGGCGAAGAAGGTGGCCGGACCTTCATCGTCATGGAATTTCTTGAGGGCATGACGTTGCTGCACCGGATCGCGGGGCGACCGCTGGAGTCCAGTCTCGTGTTGAGTTTGGGAGCTGAGATTGCTGACGCGCTTGATGCAGCGCACGCGAAAGGCATTGTTCACCGCGACATTAAGCCTGCCAACATCTTCGTTACGCTGCGCGATCATGCCAAGATTCTAGATTTCGGACTCGCGAAGTTAACCGCCGAGACTCGAGATGTCACTCAGCAAATTGCAGCGACGACAAAGGAACTGACTAGCGCGGGCGCAATGCTGGGTACGCCTGCCTATATGTCTCCGGAACAAGTGAAAGCCAAAGAACTGGACAATCGGACGGATCTGTTCTCCTTCGGCGCAGTGCTGTATGAAATGGCAACCGGCAAGATGCCGTTCAATGGGTCGAGTGCCGGCGAGATGTGCGGCGCCATTCTGCGCGATGAGCCGTTATCACCGTCTCGGTTCAACCCGGCAGTTTCTCCTGGTCTCGAGATCATCATCCTCAAGGCGCTGGAGAAGGACCGTGATCTGCGTTACCAGCATGCTTCGGAGATGAAGACGGATTTGCTTCGGTGGAAACGTGAAACAGAAAGTGGGCGCGACGTGCAGACGGCGCATGGGCCCGATCTTCCAGCGCGCCACGCGCACTTGCGGTTGATGATGGTCGGCACCGCGATTCTGGTAGTTGCGCTGCTCGCCGTGCTTTGGCTGATCCCCTCGTTGCGCTCGCGTCAGCACGAATCTTCTAACACCACAGTCGCCGTGCTTCCGTTCCAAAACGTGAGCAACGATGGACCTCACGATTACCTGCGCTTAGCGATACCGGATCAGGTTACGACCGAGTTGAGCTACGCGCCTTCGCTCGCAATTCGTCCGGCCAGCCTGACTCAGCGATTCCTCGCCGGCCAGACCGATCCCAAGGCCGCGGGCCAGCAATTGCGCGTCGGGAAAGTGGTCACAGGCCAATACCTGCGAGAGGGCGATCTTTGGCACATCACGCTCGAACTGGTTGACGTGGATCAGGACCAGATTACCTGGCGCGATTCCGTAGATGTCCAGGCTAGCGCGCCGATTGAAATGCAGGAACGGTTGTCGAAAACAGTGAGGGAGCGCTTGCTGCCCGCGCTAGGCAGCGCGCCCACCGGGAGGCGCGCGGCGACAGCTCACAATCCGGAAGCGTACGAACTCTTCCTTCGCGCTCTGGCCATACCGCGCAACGATCCGAAATTTGGCAAGCAGGCAATTCAACTGCTTGAACAGGTCACCCAACTGGATCCGCAATACGCGGCAGGTTGGTACCAACTGGGAGTGCGGTATTACGACGACGTGAATTATGGCGCTGCTGATGATTCCGAGTACCAAAAGGCGATCGAATATCATCAGCACGCCGTGGAACTTGATCCGAATTTCCTTGCTGCGCAACGCGGCCTGGCGATCATGAAGGCGGAATCGCACCAGTCGGCCGCAGCCTGGGAACAGGCGCGGCTACTGGTAAAAAAGTGGCCGAACGATTCTGACTCACACTTTGCGCTGTCGTACGTGTTGCGATATGTAGGCGTCTCTCCGGAGGCGGCGCAGGAATGCGAAATCGCCGCCCGCCTCGATCCCGCCAATCTTTTCCTGCGCACCTGCGGCGTACCGTACATGCAAATGGCAAATTGGGAGCAGGCATCCAGACTGTTTCAGCAGTTCGATACCGGTACCGCCGCATCAGGCTGGGTCCAGGCCGATCTACTCCTGCGAGAAGGCCGGAAACAGGAGGCGCTTCAGCGATACAGAAACTTACCTGCGAACCCAGTCCGATCAGTCATGTTGGCTTGTGTGGCAGGGCACGCACTGCCGGCCGATGACCCCAATGTCAACGCGCAGTTTGATCAAAGCATGCGGGACCGAGACCCGGAGCAGAAGTATTGGAATGCCTCCCGTCTTTCGGAGTGTGGACATCCAGATCTTGGCATTCGCTTGCTTCGCACTGCCGTCGCGCAAAACTACTGCGCGCCGGACGCGATGCGCAAAGACCCGCTGCTGGAAAAAGTCCGCGCCTTTCCCGGCTACTCCGAAGTGCTACAGTTAGCAGTCCAATGTCAGCAGGAGTTTCTTGATTATCGTCGGAAGCACGAGGGGCAAGAGTGAACGCGCGAGACAAAGCTCAAGCGGCCAAACCAGGGAGAACCTGCCGATACTCACTGAGCGGATTCAATGAGATATATGGTAGGCACGTGGGGACTCGAACCCCAGACCTCTACCGTGTCAAGGTAGCGCTCTAACCAACTGAGCTACGCGCCTACAGGCTTTTTCAGTTCTTCGCACAACCATTCTAATGACCCGCTGTTTGGGTTGGCAAACTCCAGCGCCGAACTCTTCCGTTAACACCGTAAGCCCTTTGCGGTTGCCAATGGCGTTTCTTGCGGCGAGAATCGTTGAGTGCACTCCGTAATTCCATCAAGCGGCGCGGCCTCAAAGACCGCGGCTCTGCGAATCTCTCAGATCCTCTCTGCGCCCAACCAGCTTACCCTGGCGCGGATGGCCTTCCTGCCATTCATCGTGATCAAACTGCTCGACCATCACTATGGAGGAGCGCTGATCTTGTTTGTTATCGCCGGCATGAGCGACGGACTCGACGGCTTGCTGGCACGACGCCTCCATCAGCAGACGCTCCTCGGCCAGTATCTCGACCCCATTGCCGACAAGATGCTGCTGAGCACGGTTTTTCTTGTACTTTCCGTAGTCGACAAAATTCCGTGGAAATTCACCGTACTTGTTTTCAGCCGGGATGTTTGCATTCTGCTGGTCAGCGGCGTGCTCTATACCATTGCCGGATTGCGTGATTTCCGCCCCAGCATCTTCGGAAAGGCGAACACGCTGGCACAGGTCGCGGCAGTGATATTCGTCATGCTGCTCGAGGTCTACCCGTCGCACTGGGTGCGCGTGACGCGCCGCTTCTTTCTGAGCGCAACCTTCGCGCTCACGATTGTTTCCGCCCTGCACTACGTGTATCTGGTGGGCGTGCGCCTGCGCCGGATAGAATCCGCCGGCGCTGGATAGCAGTTGGCCGCTCTGGCCCGCATCGGTATACTTGCTGCTCGCTAACCGAGGGGATCGCTTATGAAAACCATGCTCGCATTTGTTGCTTGCCTGATGATGCTCGCGTCCGGGGTCGCACAACAGCAAAAGGCTGCCGACACAGCGTCATCAGCGAAGGGATCAACGCCAGCCAGGGCGCTCGAGGCCAAGGTCAAAAAATCCTGGGAAGATTACAAAAACAGAGATAAGAAAGCGTTTGCCGCCAGTTTGGCGCCGGACTTCTCCGAAGTCACCGACGGGTCCGAAGGCACATTCGGCAAAGACACCGAGCTTTCTGAGATGGACCACTTCACTCTTGCGCATTACGAGCTCAGCAACTTTAAAGTTCGGCCGCTGGGCAGCACCGCCGCTTTGGTGACCTACTCCGCGCAATACGACGGCGCCTACGACAAGTCGCCAATAAACATGAAAACCGTTTACGGAGAAGTATGGGTCAAGAGCGGGGCCGACTGGAAGCAGCTCTGGGCGCAGGAAACCAAGCTGAAGTAGTTGAGGGTGTGGTAGTGCTGTGCTTCCGCGTCGCGGTTATTTGCCGTTCTTCTCACATCACCCTAGAATTGAACTTCTTTTTCACGCTATGGCCCTGCGCCTGTTCAACACTCTTTCCGGCAAAGTCGAAGAATTCCGGCCGCTTGTGAACAACGAGGTCCGCATGTATGCGTGCGGGCCCACGGTTTACGACTACGGACATATCGGAAATTTTCGCACCTTCGTCGCAGTGGACCTCTTGCGCCGTTACCTGCGCCAGAGCGGATACAAACTTCATCACGTGATGAACATTACCGACGTGGATGACAAGATCATTCGCAACTCCGCTCAGGCCGGAGTCACCGTTCAGCAATACACAGCGAAATATCAGAAAGCCTTCCTTGAAGACGCCGCCGCTCTGCACATTGAGCAGCCGCAGATCGTTCGTGCTACGGAAAACATCCCGCCGATGGCGCAATTCATCGCTGCGCTTGCAGAAAAGGGTTTCGCGTACCGCACGGATGACGGCTCCTATTATTTTCGTATCGCAAAGTTCCCCTCGTACGGCAAGCTCTCAAAGAAAGACTTTGCCGGCATGGAAGATGGCGCCCGCGTGGACGTTGACGAGTATGAAAAAGACAACGCTCGCGATTTTGCTTTGTGGAAAGCGCCGAAACCGGGGGAGGCTTTTTGGGAGAGTAGCATCGGCCCGGGCCGTCCAGGCTGGCACATTGAGTGCTCCGTAATGTCCATGCAGGAACTGGGCGACAGTTTCGACCTGCACGCTGGCGGCGAAGACTTGATTTTTCCCCATCACGAAAACGAAATTGCGCAATCAGAAGCACAGACCGGAAAGCAGTTTGTTCGTTTCTGGTTTCACGCGCGGTTTCTTCTGGTTGAAGGCGAGAAGATGTCGAAGAGCTCGGGCAATTTTTTTACATTGCGCGACCTGGTGCTGAAAGGCCACAAGCCCTCGACCCTTCGATATTCGCTTGCATCCGTTCCCTACCGCAATCAACTGAATTTCACCTTTGATGGGCTGCAGCAGGCGGCAGCGTCCGTCGAGCGCCTGCGGAATTTCCAGCTTCGGCTCAGTGGCAAATTTCCAGAAGGATCTAACCTGAGCATGACTACTCTCGCTGAGGCCACCAGCAAGCGTCTGCGCGATTCACTTGACGACGACCTGAACACAGCGCAAGCGCAGGCTGCCATTTTCGATATGGTTCGAGCCGCCAACGCGGCTGTCGATTCCGGCGATTTGAAGAAAGATGATGTGCCGCCGCTGCTTGCGGCGCTGGCCCAATTCGACGAAATCTTTTCTGTCTTGAAAGACGACGACGCTGAGAAGATGCAACCTGTTCTCGAATGGGCAAAAGCCGAAGGCCGCGAAAAAGACATCAGCCCAGAACTGCTCGACATTGTTCGCTCTGCCGCGCTCTCCGATGAGCAGATCAATCAGAAGATCGAAGAGATGAAAGCAGCACGCGCCGCCAGGAACTTCGCTCAATCCGATGCCATCCGCGCCGAACTCGCCGCTGCTGGCATACTTATCGAGCAAACCAAAGATGGCGTGAGGTGGAGACGGAAATAGCCGTGTCCTCCCTCCCACCTAAGCACGAGATCCTATTCGAAGGTCTTCGGGAGGAGGAAATCCTTGATCTTCCCCGAGAGACGGTCGAACAACTTATTTTCTTGGGCGAGCCGATTGTCTTTCGAGCGGGAACCGCAACAATCCTCGGCTCTTTCAAAACTTACTCCGGACGGCTTGTGATCGAACTCGCCCAGATTGAGGGGGGCGGTGAAGGTGTACTGATGTCCTTAGGTTCTGTAGCGAGGCGGTACGCCAAACTGCATGAGTTGTCGGGAGTTGAGTGGATTGTTCACGCCGTGACCTGTGCGAAACCAAATCTTAAGCTTCGGCGGATCCTCGAACGCCGGGGCTTCAAAGTGCAAAATGTCCCAGGTGTTGGGAACGCTTACCACCTCATCGATTCGCTTTAGCGGATTTCTCGAAGTGAAGAACGATTAGCGCTGACTCTTCCTCCACAACGATTTTTCCAGCCTTCTTCTTGCTCTCCGGCTGCCATTATTAATCGGCGGATCGCCTTCACCTCTTGCTGTAACCTGCGTCCACCCCGAACTCGGATTCAGAACTGAAATGTATCCCCCGCGAGCCAGTTGCAATTCCTTCGAAATTCTCTGTTTGAAGTCGAACCGGTCCGCGCTGGTTGGCTCGAACCACGCTGGCGTGACAAAATCCGAAAGCAGCACGCCGTCTATCTCGTACCCGAGATCGTCAGCTTCGACGGCATCGCATACTTCGAGTGCGTAGACTTTGCTGTCACTCCCGACCGCGCACCAATTGATCCACGGGTCGGCAAGCATTTCGAGCAGTTCGTGACTTAGTGTTACCGTCCATGAAGAACCGCTCTCGAGATCGAGCCTGGCAAAGACCTTTCCTAACGGCGTTCCCTGGCTGGTCATCTCGTGATAGCCGAGCGCGCCGGCCTGATCGGGATCATCGGTGATCACAATCTGCCACGACCCAGGCGTGAGCGGCTGGTTTCTTGCCAAGAGGTATAAGGCACAATCCAGGTCCCAATAGGCCCTGAAGTCAATGCTTACCTGCCTTTGAATCGCGGGAAGGACTGCCTCCACCTGAGTGTCCGTCAGACAGGTGGAGGCGTTTGTAATTGCGATTACCGGAAGAGCCATGAGGTCTCCGAAACGGTCGAGTTGCTTTTGGTGATGGAATGGCGTTGCGCTGCCGGCCGAAGCCGAGAGCCGACGACGGACGACCGATGACCGAAGACGATTTACTTTATGGCACACATGGTGAGCGCCCGATCGAAACCGGCATCTCCGCTGCGGACGCACACCTGCTGGTTCCATTGACGTTTCAAATCCGTTGGGCGCGGAAGTGAGACTTTAGCCTTCTGCGACGTTGCTGGCGTCGCCTGCGGAATCGTCGATTGTGGAATCAAAGATGCGAAACTGTTTACCGTCGTCAGAATCAGATTGACCGCAGCAGTCACCCGAACGGTCAGCGTAGCATTTGAAATGTGCGCCGCTTCGAGCAACGCAGGCAGATTCTGGTTCAGGTCGGAGATCACATTCTGGATCTTCTGCCGCGTGTCTACGCTCGGGTTCGCCTTGTACTCATCGTAAAGAGTGTGCAGCAGGTTCAAGTCGCGGCTGGCCTGCGCTGAAATGTTCTGAATGACGGCAACATCGGCGGTGCTGGCCTGATTTCCTGTAGCTAGCGTGCCGACCAGGGCTGCGATGTTCAGCGCCATTTGCGTGAGCACAGGCATGTCTTGCAAAGCAATGTTAATCCATTGCGCGCTGCATCCCGTGGCGGCGATTGCGATCGCCAGCACAAGAGCAAGAAGGCACTTCGATTTAGAATGAGTTTTCCTGTGATTCTCCGGAGAGTGAGATTTTTGCGAACGACCAACGACCTACGACGAACGACTGCTTTGTGAAACCTCTCGACTCCTACCTTCGCGAAGCCGAGCAAGCACACGGGCACCTTTGCGCCGGACAGGTCCTCGGCGCCCGTATGGCAATGCTTGGTCTTCAGAAGTTGGGGATCGATGACGCCCGCAGCAATGAAAACCGCAAGCGCCTGATTACTTTTGTCGAGATTGACCGCTGTGCAACCGATGCGGTTGCGGTAGTGACTGGCTGCCGGCTAGGCAAACGAGCGTTAAAGTTTCGTGACTGGGGCAAAGTCGCGGCGACTTTTGTTGACTTGCAAACCGGGCGAGCGATTCGTATAGCCGCGAAAGAATCGTCGAAGGCACTCGCTCGAACTCTGCATCCAGAAATCACTGACAAAAATCAGCAGCAGATGCTGGCGTATCGCGAGATCGCAGACGACGACCTGTTCACCACGCAATGGGTGAAAGTCCAATTGCCTCCCGAAGAATTTCCCGGATACAAAGGTGAACGAATTGTTTGTGATTCATGCGGCGAAGGGATTAACTTCCGCCGCGAGGTCCGCCGTGACGGCAAAGTTCTCTGCCGTAGCTGCGCGGGAGAACGCTACTACGAACCGTATTAATATCGCATTTTTTCAAGGGTCCTTCCGAATCTTTTTCGTGGCAGTGTTCACTATGTTAAGCAGCAGAAGGTGCCCTTTGTAGGTAGTGCTTAAGCACCAAACGTTCTTGCAACCCTTTATCTGAATTGCGTGATCCCGTTCAGCGGCCAATTGCTTCAACCCGAAAGCAAGATTCCTTGGAATTGAGGCGCCTGTTTCTTGACACCAGCCGAGAACTGCGCCTGAAGGAGAAGCAGCCGTTATTTGCCGAATGTACGTACCACCACGATACTCAGCGAGTAACGTGAATAGTGGCATTGTTACGCCGCCACCTGCTCGTACGCATTCGCCACCCGCACAATCGTGGCCTCATTAAAGTGCTTGCCGAAGATTTGCATACCAATCGGCAGCTTCTCTTTCGAAACTCCCACCGGAATTGAGATTCCCGGAATGCCCGCCAGATTTGCAGTCACGGTATAAATGTCTGCCAAATACATCGCCAGTGGATCATCCACTTTCTCGCCCAGCTTGAATGCAGGAGTGGGCGACGTTGGACCGACGATAACATCAACCTTCTTGAACGCCTCTTCAAAGTCGCGCGTCAGCAAGGTTCGAACGCGTTGCGCTTTCAAGTAATACGCGTCGTAGTATCCTGCGCTCAAAGCGTAGGTACCGAGCATGATCCGCCGCTTCACTTCAGCGCCAAAGCCCTCATCGCGCGTTCGCCGATACATATCCGAAAGCGACCGCGCCCCCTTTACTCGAAATCCGTAGCGGACGCCATCGAAGCGCGCCAGATTCGACGACGCCTCGGCCGTGGCCACCAGGTAATACGCCGGGGTCGCGTATTTTGTGTGCGGCAGCGAGACGTTAACCACCTCGCATCCCAGGCTGGCCAGCTTCTGAACTCCGGCCTCAACAGCACTACGAGTTTCCGGCTCCAAACCCTCGCCGAAATATTCCTTTGCGACTCCGATCTTCAGTCCCTTGACCGGCTTGTCCAGTTCAGAGACATAATCCGGCACCGGGAGCTCAGCCGAAGTTGAATCCATCGGATCGCGCCCCGCAATGGTGCGAAGCATAAGCGCAGCGTCCTTCGCGCTTTTTGCGAACGGCCCAATATGATCGAGCGATGACGCGAAGGCGATCAGTCCATAGCGCGAAACTCTGCCATACGTGGGCTTCAGTCCGACCACTCCGCAGAATGACGCAGGCTGCCGAATTGAACCGCCGGTATCAGAACCCAAAGTTGCCACCGCCATGTCCGCCGCCACCGCTGCCGCCGAACCGCCAGACGATCCCCCAGGCACCCGGCTCAGATCGCGGGGATTGTGCACCGGCATGAACGCCGAGTTTTCGTTCGACGATCCCATGGCAAACTCATCGCAATTAAGCTTGCCAAGAACCACGGCACCCGCCGCTTCCAGCCTCGCAACGGCAGTGCAGTCATACGGCGGAATGTAGTTGCCCAGAATCTTCGATCCGGCCGTCGTGCGCACGCCCTTGGTGACCATCACATCTTTGATTCCGACTGGAACTCCAGCCAATGGTGGAAGCTCCTCGCCTCTTTCCGCCAATCTGTCGATCTCTGCCGCTTTCGCCAGCGCCCGCTCTTTCGAAAGAATAAGATAAGCACCAATTTTCGGATCGTCTGATTCAATCTTGGCGTAGAACGCCTCTGCCAATGCCGCTGCACTACTGGTCCGCTCGGCAACCGCGGAGCGCGCAGCATCAATTGTGAGTCCAGTGAGATTCATGGAATCTGTTGTGAGATCGACTCTTGACATCAACGAGCACTGGGAGCTGCCAGCGACTATCTCTCGATCACCTTGGGAACCCTGAAGAATGTTCCATCGGAATCGGGAGCGTTCGCCAGCGCGACCTCCGGTGGAAAAGACTTGCGCAACCCTTCATGCACATCCTCACGGCTGGCGTACGCGAAACGCTCCGTTCCCTGCTTCGACTCATCCACTCCATACCGGTCCGAAACCTGCGCCATGGGTGGAACGTTCGTGGTATCGAGCTCGCTTAACGAATCTACGTGTCCAAGAATCGAGTTTAGATCGCGGACCATGCGGGTGCGCTCGTCATCGCTCAATTCCAGATTGGCGAGATCGGCAACGTAGGCCACGTCTCGTTCAGTTACTTTCATAAGTTCTCAGGCGCAATTCTTGGCTGGACGAATCACGAACTCAATTTTGCCGACTGAGCTGTTTGAGTAGCGATTAATGACCGCGAGATATTGAGGCGCCAAATGCCGCAGTTCCGCCCGCCATCCTGCATCTGGGACTTCCACGCGAAGCACACCTTTCTCGAAACTCAGTGCGCTGGTGCGGGCCGCCACCGCCGATCCGCAAGCCAGCGGCCAGGCCAGCAAAGGCGCCTGCCCAACGGGAACGCGGCGCAATCCTCCGGCAATTACTTTTTCTAAGGTTGGGGTGATTCGTTCCACGGAAGTTTTTGATTCTAGCATCTCCCGCTTCCGACCGCAGGCGGCGCGAAACTGCTTTTCGTCAAAAAAAAATGGCGCGGATAGATTCCGCGCTATTTCTTCTCTTATTTTTATGATAGCAACTCGACCAGGTTAAATGGCCAAGTTTTGAACATTTATTTTCGGTTTAGTTTCTTCGATTTATCTGAAAAACCACCCATCAGGGGGCTTGACAAGAATTTCCACAGACCAGGCAAGACTGACGACCCTATCGCACCACCGGCTGCCGCCTATGTGCAGAATTATGCAGTTTGGCAATATTTGTCATTTCAGGAATTCATCAGCGGATCGTCCGCAACTCCTTGACGTATGAGAAGTTACTCACTCTGCAATCGCAATACACTTTGCCTCGACGTTTGGCTCGGCAAGTGCAATTTCCTAAGCAAGAAAAAAGAGGCTGCAAACCCATGAATTTGATCCTCTTCTCTAAATTGTTCTCGACCCATCGACCCACGCCGCTCCTTCAGCAAGAGCGACAACTTCAGATTCCTTTCCTGAGTTAAACCCACTAGCAGCCCTTTCGATTTAGGCCCCAGAAATGGGGCCTTTTTCGTGCGCTAAGTTCGGGCCTCGTGCTTGTCCGCCTAGGTCAACTCGTACCACGGTCGACGCCTATCGGCTGAGCCCTTTCGCTTCGTCCACAGCGAATATCTTGTCCACTCGTGGAAGGCTGATCTCTTGTTTTGTCCCGCTCGGCCATTGAATTTCAACCTTGTCGACTTTGCTCACGCTGCCCAGGCCAAAATGCACACGCGGATCGGAATTCGATCCATAGCTGCCACCGCTGAAAACCTCGGCCCTCTGACGCACCCCGCCTGCTGTGACAAAAACCTTTGCTCCAATCGCATCTCGCGAACTTTTCGGCCCACCGATCAAGCGGAATCCGACCCAGTGATTTCCATTTCTCACCACATTGTGCAGCAAGCTTGCTGTGGAATCGAGATTATTGATCACCACATCAATATGGCCATCGTTAAATAGGTCCCCGAAAGCCGCTCCACGCGCGGGGATCACATCGGCCAGTCCGCTGCCCGCAGCCGGAGGGACCTCCTGGAACTTTGTTCCATCAAGATTTCTGAAGAGTTGGGGCCGCTGGGCCCAGGTGGTCCCCCAGTTTTGCTTGTCGATGATCGGGAACACATGGCCGTTGGCAACGAAGATATCGAGCAACCCGTCGTTATCAAAATCCAGAAAGCCGGTTCCCCACTTTAGAAAGGGAATAGTGGGCTCAACCAGACCGGCTTGGTAGGTCACGTCCGAAAGAATTCCGCCTCCCTCATTTTTGAAGAGAACGCTGTAGTCGTCAGAAAAATTCGATACGTAAAAATCCACTCTTCCGTCCCGGTTGTAATCGCCGACGGCGATTCCCATGGAAGCCATTGGCCGTCCATCTTCGGTCAACGCAAATCCAGATAGGTACCCGACCTCCTCGAAGGTCCCATTGCGGCGGTTGCGATACAGATAGTTCGGTCGCGAATCATTGGCGACAAGCAAATCCACCCAGCCATCGTCGTCGACATCGACGAAAGTCGACGCGAAGCCGTAATAACCCTTCGGATCGGAAACCCCCGCGGCGGCGCTCACGTCAGTGAAAGTACCGTCGCCGTTGTTGTGAAAAAGATGGTCCGTCTCACCTTCCATCCCCAGCGGACCGCACGAGAGCTTCGTCCCCATGAACTCGCAGCTCTGCGCATGATCGGGATCAAACTTGGCGTATCCGGGAACGAACAGATCCAGTCTGCCATCGTGGTCGTAATCGCCCCAGCTCGGTCCCGCCGACCATCCCCCTAAAGCTACGCCGGCTTTTTCGGCGACGTCAGTGAACGTGCCGTCGTGATTGTTGTGGTACAGACGGTTCTTGCCGTAATTCGCTACGTAAATGTCGGGCCACCCATCGTTGTCGTAATCACCGACCGCAACTCCAAATCCCCAACGCTCATTGGCCACGCCCACCTTGGCCGTAACATCCGTGAAGGTGCCATCATGATTGTTATGCAGGAGCATGGCTTTGGGAGCCGGCTCCTGTCCTTTGAGTGCCGCGACAGTTGATCCATTCAGCAGATATATGTCGAGCCAGCCATCGTTGTCATAATCGAGGAGAGCGACGCCGGAACCAGGAACTTCGATGATGGTGCTCTTGGCGGGTGTCCCGGAGCGATGTTGAAATTTATCGATCCCCGACTTATGCGAGACATCTTCGAAAATGACCGGTGCGCCTTGAACGAAACCGCCTGCGGTAATCGGGCGATGTTGCGAATCGAAGACCGGAGGGTGGGTTGGACGAAGCAGCACCCGCATGTAACCGCTATCTTGTGGATTTGCAGCAGCATCCGGCGTGGGCGGTTGCTGGGCCGCGAGCCCCATCAAGCAGACAAATGGAACAGCGCCGGCGAAGACCCTGGCGAAATTTTCCCGAATCGTCGCTCTGAACATTGAAATCCGATTTGAAGGTGCGCTGCCGATTGGCTGCGGCAAGCCAACCGAACCTGTGCTGAGATGTTACCTTAGAAAACGTAAACTCTGTTTCGAGGCTGCAATGCGTTCAACAAAACTCTTGTGCCTTCCTCTGCTGATTTCAACTCTGTTTTGCGGTCAGAAACTGTACGGCCAGAAACCCCAATCCTGGGGAATAATTCCGCATGAGTCTGAGAGCGCTACGCGTGCCTTCCCGCCGCAATTGCGGAGCGAACTCGTAAGCTTACGCGACGCCGCACTGGCCGACGACTTCGCCTACAAGCAGCTCGAGTACCTCACTGACAGCATTGGACCGCGTTCGCAAGGCTCTCCACAGGCCGATGCCGCCGCGCATTATGTAGCCGACGAAATGCGCAAACTGGGTTTGGACGTTCATCTTGAACCGGTTCCCGTGCGCCGATTCACGCGGGGAACTGACACGGCGGAACTGGTGGAGTATCCGGGACAGGCAGAAGGGACCCGCCAGAAAATCGTGGTCACTGCGCTGTACGGTAATTCACCCACCAGCGATGCAGGCCTCACAGCGGATGTCATCGTGGTCAACAACTTCGATGAACTGAGGGCGCTGGGTCGGGAGAAGGTCGCCGGAAAAATCGTTCTGTACAACTACGTTTACGACCACGGCAAAGCAATCGCCGGACGCTCGGGGGCTGCTTACAGCGAAGCTGTGCGATACCGTGCCAGTGGCGCTAAAGCCGCTTCTGAACTGGGCGCCGTCGCCTCGCTGGTGCGCTCTGCCGGAGACGGCGCCTTTCGCCTGGCCCATGCGGGCTGGAGTGCCGACGCGCCGATTCCTGCCGGTGCAGTAAGCGCAGAAGACGCGGGCCTGATCGCCAGACTGGCCGCGCGCGGCCGAGTTCGCCTCCACCTTACTCTGACCACGCGCCAGGGACCTGCCGCCCAGGGCTACAATGTTGTCGCTGATTTGAAAGGCTCCGAGCATCCCGAACAGATCGTCATTGTGTCAGGCCACCTTGATTCGTGGGACTTGGGTACAGGGGCAATTGACGACGGCGCCGGCGTAGTGATCGCCATGGAAACGGCTGAACTCGTACATCGCCTGGGTCTCCATCCGAAACGCACAATTCGCGTTATTGCCTGGATGAATGAAGAAATGGACGCAACCGGGCGCGACGCTTATGCCAAAGACCACGCCGCCGAGCTTCCAAATCACATTGCCGCCATGGAGAGCGATGGTGGCGCCGAACATCCACTGGGATTTCGCGTCAAAATCAGTAAGGCGGCGGAAGAAGAGCTTTCACCGGTGCGGGACGTGCTCAGTCCATTTGGCGCAAACCTTTTCGAGCAAGTAGCTGATGCTCCCGATACCGATATTGAACCGCTGGTCGGCAAAGGGGTGCCGGGCTTCGGCGTATGGCAAAACGGTCTGACTTATTTCACCTACCATCACACCGCCGCCGACACCCTGGACAAAGTCGTTCCCGAGGAGTTGCGTGAGAACGCGGCGGCCATGACTGTGATGGGGTATGCGCTGGCGGACATGACCGAGCCGCTGGCGCACTAATACCAACACTCTTGCTCAGTTGAAGACCGTCACAGTACGGTGCGGCAACAGTCCGATATTTCCAGCCGCATCCTGAGCCCTGACCTCGATCGTGTGCTGTCCATTGGCCAGTTGCGTGGTATCCAGAACGAAATGAAACGCAGGATTGGCAGGAGCACCCGGGTAAGCCACGGCTATGTCCAGGCGGGTGATGTTCGCCAATCCAGAAGCCTTCAAGATATTGTCAACGTATAAATCGACGCTAGTGGCCGACGTGCTGTCGAAAGCCCAACCATCAATCGGAATTTGTCCTGAAACTGTTGACCCATTTGCCGGAGTGATGTTGATATAGCCGATCGGAGGCGAAATATCCGGGAACGGCCCCAATCGACGATTGATGTCATAGGTTTCCTGCTGCATCGTGGTGTAATTTCCTTGCATGAGGAATGTGTCGAACTGCACGCTCGATCCCGGAGTGAAGCTAAAGGGAGAGAAGAATGAGAATCCAATTACCTGGTCTGTTGGGTCCGTGGTAGCTTGGTTAGGAGCGGAGTACGGAAAACCTTGCGGACTATACGCTGCGAAGCCAAAACCCTGCTGATTCGTGAACCCACCCCAGTTTTCTGAAAGCAACAGCGCCGACCCTGCAAGCGGCCACTGGGGCAGCTGAGACGTTGCCTGGATATTGGGGGCAGCGCCGGTTCCCACAGCGGTTCCGGTGTAAGCGACAAACTGATCGAAAAGTTTGGCGTTAATTTCGTAGCTGGCAATCGCATTAGTTTGGACGGCGTGCTGATCCGCTCCGAGGTGGGTGATCCTATACCGCTCTTGGAAGATGTAAGGGTGATCCGCTACTGGGGAGAACCACCGTTCCAACATGATGTCTGACGCCACCGGCTGCGTCGGCCCGCCACCCTTGTGATCCGGTATCCACTCCAGCGCATTCGCCTTTATGTAAACCGTCGTCCCCGTGATCGTCTGCGCCAGCACTGGGCTGCCATGGCGGTAAGTATCACAGCATTCGACTGGATTCCAACCATAGGTCCCAGTACAGCCGTTGCAGCTGTCGTACGTGCCATTACCGTCGTAGAGGCCCAGCCCAATAATATGGCTGCCGTAGCTGGCTTTGGCGACAACGTCAACACCATTTATTGAGAACTCGCTAACCCCACCTCCGAAAGCTGTATCCATGCCGAGACGAACGATGTCCGGACCCACCGCGTTTTCCAGGTATAAAAACGTACCCGATTGATAGGCCCTGGTAGAAAATGTCGGTTGCATAGTGACAGGAGTGGAGGCAATCAGGTGTCCGTCGGTGCAGGAAATCGAAGCTTTACCGGCTGCGATAGCGGAGACCACGCCTTGGGAGTCAACTCGGGCAACTGTTGCGTCCGACGAAGACCAGCAGCCCGCCGGGAGCGTCCCTGGACTACCGTCACTCAGCCTCGCCGAAGCCGTAAGCTGCTGTGTATCGGGGACCGTAAGAAATATGAATTGGGGTGAGATAGCTACCGATACCAATTGAGGAGCCAATGGCGGTGTCGCCGAGCCTGAACCTCCACCACACCCCGTCAGCAGCAGGTAAAGGAACAGGGCGAAGGCGCTGAACTTTTTCATGGCGTCTTCCAAGTCCGCGGGGTTGTATCGGTGATGGCGGTCCCGGCACCGCTTTGAAACATGAGCTAATTACGGAATCGAGGATGGGGAAAAAGCTCCCGAACTGCAGTGCGAACCTACGCCCTTGCTCAGCGTTTGTCAAAGCGAGCCGATTGCGAAAGTTACAAACGCGAGATGTCCGGCCCGGTGCAGTTCCTTTTGAACCTCGGGCGCCAGTTGACGCATCTTAATTTAGGCGCATATGATTCCCGTTTAACTTTTGTGGCCGACGGGTTCGACATAACCTTTGGCAGTCTGGGATAAGTAGATGGACAAAAAGAAGTTAGAAAGTTTCAAGAAACGTTTGGAGACGCGCCAACAGGAATTGCGGCGGATGGTTACGCGCACCCAACAGGACGGCCGCAGCGCCGACGAAGACACTGCGCAGGATATCGCCGACAAGGCCGCGAGCTCCTACAACAAGGAATTCCTCTTTCATCAGAGCAATAACGACCGTCAGCTCCTGCAGATGGTCGAAGGCGCTTTGGCTCGCATCCGCGAAGGCAACTTTGGCGAGTGCATATCCTGCGGCAAAGAGATCAATCCCAAGCGGCTGGAAGCCGTGCCCTGGACCCGCCACTGCATTGAATGCCAGGAAAAGCTCGAAAAAGGAATGCTGGAAGAAGCCTCACGGTAGCTGCGGTCTGGCAAAATTTGGGGCGCGGTCCCAAGACCACGCCCCATCCTGCCCCTAAGCCGCCGACATCACGGGTGAATTTCCAACTGATTCACAACCTGGCGCACATTCGGCACTTTTTTCGCAAGCTCCGCCGCTTCCTGTCGCTGGCCGCCGTTCTTCACACTTCCGGTCAGGACCAGCACTCCATTCTTGGCGTTGTAATGGATCGACAGTTTGTCCAAATTTTTGGAAAGCAGCTCCGCTTTGTAGTTATTTTCGATCCCGTCGTCGAGATTCGAAGCGACAGCTTTTGCCTGGGATTCGCCGCCCACCGGCTGAACACTGATTTCGTTAGCGATCTGCCGGTTTCCAGCCGCGGATTTGGCTACCTCAGTAGCCTTGGCTCTCGCTTGCTCGGAATGAACGGTTCCACCTAGAGTGATGGTGTTCTTGTCCGCGTCGTCCGAAACTGTGACATCCGTAAGGTCGGCTTGTTTCAATGCGTTTTTTACCGCGTCTGCTTCAGAATGTCCCTGGCCCAGGATTTGACCCCAGCCGGCAAGGCTCATCAGCAGCGTCATACATACAATCAGAAGTGGACTTCGTTTCATGCTTTTCTCCTTATTTTGAAACATCACGCAGCCCGCGGGCCGCGTACAAAGTGCAAGATCAATGAAATCAATGCCACGAGAAGCAAAATGTGAATCAGGCCGCCGGCCACATGGAACACGCCCCAGCCCATGATCCAAGCAATCAAAAGAATCACGAACAGAATGGTGAAAATACTCATGTCAGAACCTCCCTAGCTTTCCGGGGCTAGAAATGCCCCTAAGTCGATGCATTCGATGGTCACACAAAACAACGGAGATGCCCTCGCTTAGTGGCCGTCCGGAAAACCTGCAGCGGCTCCTACGTGAAAATCCGTCGAGGATTCAGGGAGGAAGTAGGGAGGAAGTGAAATAGCAGTCGCAAAACGTGGCCGGGTGGGCCATGCTAACAGTTGAGGGTCCTCAGTCCAAGCTTCGCTTGGGCGGGCCTTTTGACTTTCCTAAGCGGATAATTCATTCTCCCCGATCGTGAGGAACGGTCACCACACTCGCTTGGGATGCGCTATTGCCAGCGTTGTCGCTGGCACGAACGGTGATCGTGTATTGGCGCCCATCCAGATCACTGCCAAGACGTGAGGCTTGCAGCAATACAGTGAAGGAGTAACTGCCGCCGGCGCCCAAACTTATGCCTGCTGCTGGCTGTACCTCGCCGTATTCATCGGTGACGGAATAAGCGGCGCTACTGACGTTCACTCCGGACCCGGTATCGGTAATTGTGCCCGAAACCCTTACTGGCACCATTTTCCCTTTCGGCGGCCACAAAATTTTCGGAGCAGCAGCAAGGGTGATGACGGGTGGAGTTGTATCTGTCTGGGTATTGTTCAGCAGCACACCCACTGTGCCCTCCTGGCCGGAGCATGGATCGGCGCACCAATTGGCCGCCAACAAATCCGGCTTTCGGTCTTCGTTCACGTCGGCAACTGTCACCCGGGAGAATTCCGTGCCTCCCAGACTGACTGTCTGTGGGGCTTCGAATGTACCGTCGCCCTTTCCTAAATACAGATTCACAGCAGTGCTCGTTCCAGCGACATTCAACAAGTCCGGTCTGCCATCAAGGTTTAAATCCGCGACCAAAATTTGACAGCAGCCTCCTCCAGCATAGCTCTGCGCTGGCTGAAAAATTCCATCCCCGTTGCCCAGCAACACGCTTGTGCCGTTGTTTGCAACTGCCAAATCGAGCTTTCCATCACCATTCAAGTCGGCGACTGCCATCGAAATGGTGCTGCCGCTACCGGCGTCATATGTAACTGCTGTTTGAAATGTTCCATTGCCGTTACCTAGCAGGACCCCGACTGTTCCATCGCCCACGCAGTTGCCGTTCTGCGGACAGTCGTTCCCGACGTTCCCGACAAGGACATCGAGCCTTCCGTCGCGGTTCACATCCGCTACCACAACAGGAGAGGCCAGAGAGCCCGCCCCCCTCTGCTATAAGTCTTGACTGACTGAAAGGTCCCGTCTCCATTGCCAAGCAATATGCCAACCGTCCCTGCCGTTGCGGGACAATAGAAAGATTGGCTTCCACAATTCACTACGACCACGTCGAGTTTGCCGTCCCCGTTCACATCTGCCATTGCTGCTGCACTGGTGCCGAAGCCGCCTGAATCGTATCCCACTACTGGCTCGAACGTGCCGTCTCCTTTGCCTAACAGCACGCCCACGACTCCGTCGCCGACCTGACCGAGTCCCGTCTGGTTAGCTATTAACAGGTCTGGTTTCGTATCGCCGTTCAGGTCAGCGATGAAGATCGGGACACTTATACCCGGGCCTCCACCGTAAGATTGTCCGTCGTTTTCGTAGATCACAACAGGTTGGAAAGTTCCGTCACCGTTGCCCAGTAACACGCCTAAACATTGGCTATTTATCACCCGACACCCTTGATTCCCAACCACCAGATCGAGCTTTCCATCGTTATTCAGATCCCCAATTGCGACCGCCGTAGGCCCCCCTCCGCCCGGATCGTAGGAAACTACCGGCTGAAAAGATCCATTTCCTTTTCCGAGCAAAACTCCCAACCAGCCGTCCCCATTTGCGTTGCCGCCGTAGTTCACTACGACCATGTCTGGTTTCCCATCGCCATTCAAATCCGCAACCGCTATGTACCAACCCAGCTGCCCGCCAGAATCATAGATCGCCGCCGGCAGGAAAAGCGGCGCACTGGCATCCTGCGGCATGGCCACATCCGTGGCCTTCGCAGACGGTTGAACTCCACCTCTTAATTCCGCCGGGGCCAGCAGAGCCGTCAGGACGGCGAAGATTGTGATCAACAGAGAAACAACACTAAGAACGTGGGCCTTGGGGGCGCGCCTGCACGTCATGGGAGACCTCCTTTACTACTGCGAACGTTGGTGCCCGCATGATTCTGAGGTCGTACATAGCGAGGCGGCTACAGCGTGGGTCGCGTGGAATGTTTGGCCGTTGCTGACGCTCCCGGCACCACGAACTGTAGCACAAGACTGCGGTTTTTTTCAGATTCTAGTCGCATCACAACAGTCGACACGTGCGGAGTCGAAAGGAGGCTAGGTGTCGTGGCCGGAACAAACTTGCGACGGCGTTCTAAGAAATGTCAGGGCGCGGTCCCAAAGGCCGGGTAGCCCAGACTACCACTTGAGGGTGGACGGCTTGCTCATCCTAAATTCGTGCTCCCAAGCGCGCCCCGCTCAAGCTCGCTTGGGGGGATTTTGACTTTCCCATTTGAATCTGATTTCGACATTCATTCGTCACAGACGCAACCCGATCCCCGAGGCTAGACTGCCCCGTGCCCTGGAAACTCAAACATTTTAAGCAAACTCATGACGCTCACCGTTAGCTGTTACAGCGATCGCTTGGGCAAGGTCTGAGGTTCTTTCATACCTAAAACGTTGACCGTTAATACCCTCGTTACCGACGTAATTCCCTTTTGTAACATCCTCTCTAAAGCCTTCGCTAAACCACAGTAAAATCAGGACGCTTTCGTCTTCAGCAACATATCCCCGGAACTTGCGTTTATATACACTACGGACTTGTAGCTCGGCATTTGTAAGGTGTTCCGCCACTCGCGCAAATAAAATCCTCAGTCGGCCGGCACGGCGATTGAGCACGAGGAGATATCATGCAAATCACGCGTCTCGTTCGCTACTCGATCTTCGCGCTGGTGCTGACGCTTTCGGCTTCAGCTTTCGCCGGCGTCCTCATTCAGGTCGCGATTGCGCCTCCGGTGCTGCCGGTGTACACGCAGCCAGCTTGCCCGGGCGATGGTTACATTTGGACTCCCGGTTACTGGGCTTACGGCCCTGACGGCTATTTTTGGGTCCCTGGGACGTGGGTCTCCGCGCCCGAACCCGGTTTCCTCTGGACTCCCGGCTATTGGGGATGGAGTTCCGGATTTTACCTTTGGCACGCCGGTTACTGGGGTCCGCACGTTGGCTTCTACGGTGGCGTTAACTATGGCTTTGGATATTTCGGCGCCGGCTACGCTGGCGGCTATTGGCACGGACGAGACTTTTTCTACAACCGCAGCGTCAACAACGTGAACATCACCAATGTGCACATCTACAACAAAACCGTGATCAACAATGTGACCGTGAACCGCGTCAGCTACAACGGAGGCCGAGGCGGAGTCATGGCTCGCCCAAATCGTAATGAAGAGCGGTGGCAGCACGAACGCCATTTCGAACCCACCCACACGCAAATGCAGCATGAGCACGGAGCACGCGAGAATCGGGAGTTTCTGGCGTCGGTGAATCATGGCCGGCCGGCCATTGCTGCCACTGCGCGCCCCGGCGAATTCCGCGGGCACGACAGCATGGGACCACGAGGCGGACACGATCGCTCCATGGACAATCGGTCTATGGACAATCGGTCAATGAATCGGAACGTGCCGCGTCAGCAGAATTCGGGCCGCAACATGGACCGTCCGATGCCTCGCGAAAATGCACGCAATGAACCGCGCAACAACGAGCCACGCAACATGAATCGTCCAATGCCACGGCAGGACAACCCCCGTGGCGGCGAACAACGCATGGCGCCCCGGTCAGACAACACTCGTGGCGGCGACCAACGCATGGCGCCACGGCCAGACAATCGGCCAGTCAATCGGGAGAACCACGCTCCCGCAGCAACTCGTCCCAGTTCCTACCACGCGGAGAACGCTCGCGGACACGAGAGTGCTCCTCGGCAACAGAAACCGGAACAAGGTCACGACCGCAAATCGCGTTAACTAAGGCTGGTTCTTGGGCCGGGAAAACCGGCCCAAGTCCTCTCCAGACCGGCGATTCAGCGTTTTTACCGCTTGACTTTCCCTTCCAAAAGCGGATAATTAGCCCCCGTTCGGCTTCTTCTCCGGCTCCTGTTCGTGTTTTCGCAGGCAGTGAAAACCCCTCTTCGTGGAGAAGGTTATGAGCCTCCGTAAACTACTTGCAAACAATGCCACGGCTGCACCGTATCGTGGTCATCGCCACTTCATGCCCAGGCTCCTGAGCCGCAGAGGCTTCCTTGAAAAATCAGGGGTCACATTGGGCGTTCTCGCAGCGGCTGGTATCTTGCCGGAATTAGGGCGTGCCGCTGCACTTACAACTCACGGTCGCAACAGCACCACTTCGGCGACTCCACTTCCCATTCCTGGGGGTCTGCAGCTGCTCGGACCGACGGGTCCGCTGTTTCATCTTTTCCTGCCGGTGCCGGGCTCCGAGCCTTCCACAATCACCAACTTTAACGGCCATGTCGGCTGGGCCGCAGTGGGCGGCATGGGCACGCACACTGTAACGGGCGAGGCCCCGCAACAACTTCACTTCGAATCCGACGTGCGCTTCATGAGTGGTGAGTTTGTCGGTGCGGACGGGCGCAATCACCATGGCGCGTTCGCCTTCATATGACTTGACGTTTTTGACCCGGCGGGTCAACAAATTCACGATTTCAATCCCGGGATTACAGAGAGCGGTTTGTTCTGGACCATCCCGGTTTCCCAAAGCGGAATCTCGGTCAATTTTGCCGCGGGTACTGCCGCTTTCCAGGCCAGCAACCTTGACGTCGAGGATTACCACGACGTGCTTAACGCGCTGCTGGATGGACCCGAGGTGGATGCAGAGGTTTCCTTTGACATACGCTGGAGCCATCCCATGGGCCGCACCAAGATCCGCGACGTGCAAAACGGCTTTGTAGGAGATTTCGTGCAGAACGTGGCGCAAATTGCGTGGGCGGGCCAGACCGACACCGCGACATTCGTTTCCGATCCGGCATCAACTTCGGTCAACGAATTCTCCCTGCTGGCGCATGAGCGCAACGGAGTGTTCTTTTCGTAATCGAATCTAGCCTGCAGGTGGCCGTCGGCTGTTGATCGGGGTTCATGGTCAGCAGCCAACGGCTGCTTTTTTCATGTAAACTCTCCTTTCGCGATCAATTCACTTTTGGAGAGTTCATGTCTGCACCCAGCCGCCGTCCTGAAATTCGTCGCCGCCGCACTCGCAACGAGAAAATCGTCAAACTTCGTAAACGCCTCGCTAGCGCCGCCTCTGAATCCGACCGGACACGCATTACCGCCAAGCTGGCCCGCCTTGCCCAAAATTCCCCAGGGCAGCCGCTGGTCAAGGCGTAATCTGGCCGGGGCATTTCTGAGCGTCACGATCCTCCTAATCCCCTGAAACTAAAACCTTGTCCCTGCCATCTAATTAATAGAGCGGCGGGAGCACAGGGCAAAGTGTCGGATTTTACCGACAGATCGCGCGCAAAAAAGGAAAATCTGACGGCTAACCTCGCGGTTAGACGCTCGTTTCTGCTACAATTTTAAGGTTTGCGCGGCGTCCAGCTCGCCATTGCACGTTCCCACCGCTAATTAAAGACATGTCACATCGCCCGATTCGGCGCACCACGCCGACAAGGACGAAGATGAAGAGGACAATCCTTCTTGGCTCTTGATGAAAAGTACGACGACATAAAAAAGCTGATCGATACAGGGAAGGAGAAGGGATATCTCACCTATGATCAGGTGAACGATCTCATCCCGCACGATGTGCACTCTCCCGAAGACCTCGACGATCTGCTGACCACAATTGGTACGCAAGGAATTGATGTACTGGAGGGCCCAAAACTGCCCTCCACCGCACTCGACCGCGAAGATGCAGAAGAGCTCGGGGAGGACGTCGAACTCGACCTCACTCCCGGAGCAATGGAAAAAACCAATGACCCCGTCCGCATGTACCTGCGCGAGATGGGGACCGTTCCTCTCTTGACCCGCGAAGGCGAAGTTGAAATTGCCAAGCGGATTGAGCGCGGACAGAACCGCGTGCTCAAGGCGCTTTCTCGATCGCCAATCGTGATTCGAGAACTGCTGGCCATGGGCGAGGACCTGAAGAAGGGCGTCCGCTCGATTAAAGAAGTGGTCACTTTCGACGAGGAAGAGATCACGGACGAAATCGTGCAGGCGCGCCTGAACCACTTCACCGGGAAAATCGACGAACTTGCCAAGGCTTACAAAAAAGCCATGCAGGTGCAGGAAAAGTTCGGCGAGATCTCCCAGAAGAAAAATCCCCGGCCCTATCGCCGCATGCACAACAAGCTGGCGCGGGGTGTGGTTGAAGTATCGCTGGCAGTCAGGGACCTGGGGTTCACCAACCTCGAGCGTAAGCGGCTGATCGAACGCCTGAACAAGACGGTCGATACTATGCGTTCGCTCGACCGTCAGGCGAACAACCTGGAGAAGAAGGCTGAAGCCACCCGCTCCGATGAGCAGCGCAAGGAGTATAGGCGGCAGTCGCGAGTAGTCCATGGGGAACTCGAAAAGATCGAGCAGGAAGTCGGCGTCGCATTCCAGGAGCTGAAGCGCACACAGCGCGAACTGATCCAGGGCGACATGGACGCCGAGCAGGCCAAGCGCGAACTGATCGAAGCTAACCTGCGTTTGGTGGTTTCAATCGCAAAGAAATACACCAATCGCGGGTTGCAGTTCCTCGACCTGATTCAGGAAGGCAACATCGGCCTGATGAAGGCTGTCGATAAATTCGAATACCGCCGCGGCTATAAGTTCTCCACTTATGCCACGTGGTGGATTCGGCAGGCGATTACTCGGGCAATTGCTGATCAGGCGCGTACGATTCGTATCCCCGTGCACATGATCGAAACGATCAACAAGCTGATCCGCACTTCGCGACAGCTAGTGCAGGAACTGGGACGCGAGCCCACGTCGGAAGAAATCGCCAAGCGCATGGACATTCCAGTGGCAAAAGTCCGGAAAGTCTTGAAGATTGCTCAGGAGCCAATCTCTTTGGAGACGCCGATTGGCGAAGAAGAAGATTCGCATCTGGGCGACTTCATCGAAGACCGCGCGGTCGTTTCTCCGGCCGAGGCGGTGATCAACGTCAACCTGAAAGACCAGACTTCGCACGTGCTTCGCACTTTGACGCCGCGCGAAGAGAAGGTCATCAAGATGAGGTTTGGTCTCGAAGACGGCAGCGAGCACACCTTGGAAGAAGTTGGGCAATCGTTCGCGGTCACTCGCGAACGCATCCGCCAAATCGAGGCCAAGGCGCTGCGGAAGCTGCGGCATCCGTCGAGATCGCGGAAGTTAAGGGCGTTTTTGGATGGGGTGCGGGACTAGCGTTCAGATTGCAGAAGAAAGGGCGCGAGAAATCGCGCCCTTTTTTGTTTTCAGTGCTGTTGTTGTCACAACTTACACGAGAGGTTTCAACGCAGCCAATTTTCCAAGCGAAGGTGCTTCACTCGGGAGAACTCGTCGTCATTGTCCGTAACGATCGTGTACCCGAGCGTAAGTGCTTGGGCTGCGATCAGCAGGTCATTGGCGCCGATGGGCTTGCCGGCGCGCTCGAGCTGCGCACGAATCGAGGCGTACGAAATGTCGACAGGTTTTTCGAGCGGCAGAATCTCCAACGCGCTCAGTACGGCCTCGACCTGGGCCGATAGATGCGGCGATTTCTTCCTTTCGGCTCTGTAACGTAATTCCGCAGCAACAATGATGTTTGTGCAGATCTTGCTTTCACCAACCCTGAAGATCTGTTCCGCTATTTTTCCCTGAGGATTGCGCACCAGGTCAGAAACTATGTTGGTGTCGAGCAGGTAGCGCATCACAGTTCTACTGGATCGGCCGGGCGATCGGTGATACGGGGGAATTTCTCCCGTAGGGGCTTAAGACCAGCCAGAACGGCCCGCAGCGATTTTGCGGGCGCAGGTTCAATGATGAGGCGACGACCTTCCTTGCGCATAATGGCCTCTTCAACCGAAAGCTCGAACTCCCGGGGGATACGCACGGCCTGGTTGCGTCCATTCCGGAAGAGGCGCACATGACGTTCGGAGCTAGGCTCCTTCCTTAGCATATGCCAAGCATATGCTAAGAACTATCCGATGTCCAGCCGTTTTGTCGTCAACCACAGCAGGCGCGAACGCACCCGCAAAATCGGGGCCAAGGAGCACATCGGGGAGAAGCGAAGTACCCCGAGGCTCCGGTGGGTCCGGCGGTGGGCGCGGATGCGTGGCGCGATGAACTTTTTTCGAAATTATCTGGAAAAGGGTGGCCGGGCGGACTGACACCTGCGATCATCCTTTTACGCGCGACTGAATTGGCGTGCCATCCAATTCACTTGGCCGGGATGGCAGTGTCTTTGCGACCGGTGGAAATACGGAGCAACTGTTGCGGCTTGCATCTGGCGCAGCCGCCTCAACCACGTCATCCGGAGCGCCACCAAGGTATATCGAGTATCGGCACTATCGAAGCATATTCGCGGATGCTTTACGAGTCTTCAAGTAAAATGAGAACCTTATACCCGATGCTGATTTTTCTGAATCCGTCGCGGAGCCACACGTGCGGCAACTGACGCGGCTTTTGCGTTACCTGGTGCCGTACTGGTGGCAGTTCATTCCCTCGGTGATCCTGCTTGCAGCAGTCGGGTTCCTGGACGCATTCCGATTACTGCTGATTGGCCCAATTCTCGGCAGGGTGTTAAATCCATCGTCCGGCTCCGACAATATTCTGCTGTTTACCATTCCGCACACTCACCACACGGTTTATTTGCAAAGGTTCGTTCCGTCACATTTTCATAACGCCTGGACAGTGGTTGCTTACGCGTTTGTTGGCTCTACACTGTTGAAAGGTCTCTTTGACTACGCTGGGACTTATCTTGTGAATTACGCCGGGTTTGGCTTGATTACCGACCTGCGCAATTCGCTCTACGGTTCGATACTCCGCCGCTCCGCCGCGTTCTTTCAGAAGCATTCGACTGGAACTCTGCTCTCGACCATCGTCAGCGACATTGAGCGCGTGCAATTTGCCATGTCAAGCGTTTTGGCGGAGTTTCTGCAGCAGTTCTTTACCTTCGTATTTACCGTGGCGGTGGTAATCGTCCTGGGAAGGCAGCTGTCCTGGCTACTTCTGGTTGTTGTTCCTTTCATAATCATTTCTTCAGGGAAGATTGGCAGACGAACGCGCCACACCACTCGCCACGGTCAGGACAAACTAGCCGATATCCAGAACATTCTTCATGAGACCATCACCGGCAATCGCATCGTAAAAGCCTTCAGCATGGAGGCATGGGAGTTCGCGCGATTCCGCAAAGCTGCGCAGCGCCTCTTCCGGGCCAATCTGCGCTCCGTAGCAGCTGCGGCAATCAGCTCTCCGCTGATGGATATTTTCGGTGCGATTGCAATCGCGCTTTTGCTCCTGCTGGGCCGCGAGCAAGTGGTACACGGCGCGATGCAACCCGAAGTGTTCGTGGCCTTCATAATCGCCACTTTTAAGTTGTACGATCCGGTACGCAAATTTGCGCTCTTCTACAACAGTTTTCAGCAGGCGCTGGGCGCGTCATCGGAAATCTTCAAGTTCATGGATGTGCGCGACGAAGTTCGCGAAAAGCCTGACGCAGTCGCGCTCCCGCCATTCTCCAAGAAGATTGCCTTCGACAACGTCAACTTCTGCTACGAGTCGGACAATGGCCCGCGCGAGGTGCTTCATCACATCACTCTGGACGTGAAAGCCGGCGAAATTCTCGCGCTGGTGGGCTCCAGCGGCGCTGGCAAGAGCACGCTGGTTTCGCTTGTCCCACGGTTTTTCGATGTGAGCCGGGGAACAATTCTGATCGATGGCCACGACGTCCGCGACGTAACTCTGGCCTCACTGCGCTCCCAAATCAGCGTGGTCACGCAGGAGAACGTGCTGTTCAATGACACCCTGCGCAACAATATTGCTTACGGCCAGCCTGGAGTATCTCAAAAAGAGGTTGAAGCCGCCGCCCGCGCGGCCCTGGCTCACGATTTCATCATGGAGCTGCCGCAGGCATACGAAACCGTGATCGGCGAAAAAGGCGTGCGGATGTCCGGAGGCGAGCGCCAGCGCATTGCCATTGCCCGCGCGCTCCTGAAAAATTCACCGATTCTGATTCTTGACGAGGCGACCTCAGCCCTCGACAGCGAGTCGGAAGCCCTGGTGCAATCGGCGCTGCAGAACCTGATGACTGGCCGCACCGTGATCGTCATTGCTCACCGGCTTTCGACCGTGCGGCGCGCGGATAGGATTGCAGTCATCGAGAACGGAGCGATTGCAGATATCGGCACGCATGAAGAGTTGATGCAGAAGCTTGGAACTTATCGCCGCCTGCACGATCTGCAATTTATCGAAATCGAACCGCCGCGCGCGGCGGGCGTAAAAGAAATGGGGACCTTCTGATGGCTCTTCGATCCATGACGGGTTTCGCTCAGGTTAAGGGTCACGTCAAAGAACTTGCATTCAGTGTGTCAATCAAATCTGTCAATCACCGTTTCTTGGATCTGCATTTCCGGCTGCCCGCCAACACCGACGGCCTGGAAATGAACCTGCGCCGCGTTCTCAAGGAAAAGCTTGCCCGTGGCCATGTTGATGTTTCGCTTTCATTCGATCAGGCCGGCGCCACGTCTTTAGCCCTCAACAAGCATTTGGTCACGGGTTATGTCCAGGCATTTCGTGCTGCGGCCGCCGAGGCTGGAATCGCAGCTGAACCAGATTTGAACGCAGTCCTTCGACTGCCCGGCGCGTTCGATTCCTCGCTCGCTCCGGTTGAGGAAGATCTGACTCCGGTGGTCTTGCCGAAACTGGAAGAAGCCCTCGAAGCGCTAAACAAAATGCGCGAAGCGGAGGGCCGGGGCATGGACCGGGAATTGCGCGAGCGTATGGACCATTTGCTCTCTGCCTCGGGTGAGGTAAAAAAGCATCGCATGGCCGTGTTAAAGAATTATGCGGAGCGGCTGCAGGCGCGCATGCAGGAATGGCTGGGTGCTTCTGTCGATAAGGACCGCATTGTTCAGGAAGCTGCGCTGCTGGCTGACCGGAGCGACATTCAGGAAGAAATCGTCCGCCTGGAGAACCACGTCCAGCATTTTCTCGGCTTGCTCGACAGTACCGGGGAAGTCGGAAAAAAACTGGATTTTCTGCTGCAGGAGCTGAATCGGGAAGCCAACACATTGCTTTCCAAGACCTCCGGGCTCGCGGGTGAAGCAGTTCGTATTACCGAAGCGGGACTGGCTATGAAAGCTGAGATCGAGAAAGCCCGCGAACAGGTGCAGAATATTGAATGATGACCAATGTCTTCATCATTTCTGCGCCATCGGGGTCGGGTAAGTCGACCCTGGTCAAGAAGCTCCGCGAACAAGTTCCGAATCTGGAGTTCTCCATTTCTTATACGACGCGCAAGCCGCGCGGCGCGGAGCAGGATGGCCGTGAATATTACTTCGTTACCCGCGAGCAGTTTGAGGACATGATCGCAAAAGACGATTTCCTGGAGTACGCCAGAGTTTTTGAATTCGACTATTACGGAACAGCGCGCCGGTTCTTGCTCAAGGCGCAAGAAGACGGGAATGACTTGTTGCTCGATATCGATGTGCAGGGTGCCGCTCAAGTTCGCTCGAAAATTCCCGATGCAGTGAGTATTTTCATTCTCCCTCCCAATCGAAGCGAACTCGAACAACGGTTGCGATCACGCGGCCAGGACTCAGAAGAAAAGATCCAAAGGAGGCTGGAAGAGGCCCGGCGCGAGATTGAGAATTACGGAAAATACGACTATATTTTGGTGAACGATCGCCTGGATGAGTCAGTAACCGGACTGGAGGCAATCGTTCTTTCTGAACGGCTCGGGCGCGAGGGGCGGGCGGATGCTGGCTTGGGCGCGCGGGCTGAAATGTACCGTCTCGAAAATATCCGCGAACGGTTGCAGCCGATTTTGCAATCATTCCGGGAAGTCGCCGCCAGCGGCGGGAAGTAGCAGGAGAATCCAATGAAGTTGATCGATGGTTTCGACAGCAATTACCGATACATACTGGTAGCCGCGCGCCGCGCTCGCCAGTTGCAAGGTGGAGCGCCGCCCGTTATCGATACCAATTCGCGCAAGCCATGCCGCATCGCACAGGACGAGATCAAAGCTGGCAAAGTGAAATGGGTGATTCCGGAAGTGTCCGCATCCCCGGTTGAAGTCGCCAGCGAGATGCTCGACAAGGTGATCGGAGAGAACTAGCTGAGAGGGGTGAGCTCTGAGCTATGAGTCTTGAGCTGAGCCTTGAGCTTTGAGCAAGCGCTTCGCAGCTTGTCGCATCGTTCGGTAGTTTGCTCGCAGCTCAAGGCTCGCAGCTCAACGCTCAAAGCTCACGACTCGAAGCTTCGTATGAAAATCGCCTTGGGAGTCTGCGGCGGGATCGCCGCCTATAAAGCCGCTGAAATTGTTCGCCTGCTGCAGGACCGCGGCATCCGCGTTCAAGTCGTAATGACCAACTCCGCTCAGGAGTTTGTTCGTCCTCTTACCTTCGCTGCGCTTTCAGGCGAAAAAGTCATCACCGGACTGTTTTCGGAAGCTACGGGCTCTGAACCGAACATTGATTCGGCCATCGAGCATATTGCAGTCGCGCAATCCATTGATGCATTGGTCGTGGTGCCGGCGACCGCAGATGTTCTCGGCAAATTTGCCCAGGGAATCGCTAACGATTTTTTGACAACTCTCTATCTCGCCACTACCGCTCCGGTCGTGGTTGCCCCTGCCATGAATGTCAATATGTGGGAGCATCCCGCGACCCAGCAGAATCTTGAAGCGCTTCGCAACCGCGGCGTCAAGATTGTCGAGCCTGGCAGTGGATATCTCGCCTGCGGCATGACCGGCCCCGGCCGTCTTGCGGAAAACGAAGCAGTGGTCGCGGCGGTTCTGGAAGCACTCGGCGCTTCGCAAGACCTCGCCGGCGAAACCGTTTTGATCACCGCCGGCCCCACCCGCGAGAAGATCGATCCCGTGCGTTATCTCACCAACCGCTCCAGCGGCCGCATGGGATACGCGCTTGCAGAAGCTGCACTGCGGCGTGGAGCGCGCGTGCTGCTGGTGACCGGACCAACTGCATTGAATCCGCCGGCAGCGGCTGAACTTACGAAGGTCGAATCTGCGCAACAGATGCTGGCAGCGGTGCTGCGCCTTCTGCCGGAAGCATCCATTGTTATTAAGACTGCAGCCGTCGCCGACTACAAGGTAAGCAATCCGCCTGCGCAAAAGATGAAGCGAGCGAGCCGTCTTACTCTGGAGCTTGAGCCGACTACCGACATCCTCGCCGAAATCGCCCGTCGAAAGACTTCTCAAACCGTTATCGGATTCGCTGCCGAAACCGAGCACATCGTCGAGAACGCAAAGAAAAAACTCAGAGCAAAATCGCTCGATGCGATTGTGGTGAACGACGTCTCGCGCGAAGGGGTAGGTTTCGACTCCGAACGCAACGCGGTCACAATCTTGACGCCTTCTGAGACGATTCAAGTTCCCGAAACCAGCAAGTGGGAAGTGGCCCAGCGCGTAATCGACTGCGTAGTTGAACTGAAGCGCAAGAAGAAGCTCCTAGTGGTCGGCTCCTGATTTTCCGATAATCTTTTAATCTTTGCGCGAGCTCGCTGTCCCCGTTTTCTTCGGGACACGAGTCAGCGATCCCGATTACAATCCAGACAAATGGCTTCGCCTCTCGACCCGCAACTTCGCCGCGCGCTCACCGACCGCGTCCGCTATTACAACGATTTGGGCATCTACGATTTTTACCGCCGCCCGATTGCACCCGAGATCACCGACCTATCCGAAAAAAGCGTGGCGCTCGCCCCGTCGCCCGCGGCTTTTTCCGAGCAGCGCCCTGTCGTCCAGGAGGAATCACTGCCCAAGCCGAAATCCCTGTCCGCACTCGCCGATCCTGCCGTTGCCCTCCGCCTCATCCGTGAGGACATTGGCGACTGCACTCGCTGCCGTTTGCATAAGCAAGGCCGCAAGCAAATTGTCTTCGGGGTCGGGAATCCTCAAGCCGACCTCATGTTCATCGGCGAAGCTCCAGGGGCCGACGAGGACGCGCAAGGCGAGCCTTTCGTCGGACGCGCCGGCCAGCTGCTTAACAACATGATCAAAGCCATGGGCCTGCGCCGCGAGGACGTTTACATCGCGAACATCATCAAGTGCCGGCCACCGGGCAATCGCACGCCCGAGCGCGATGAATGCGAAACCTGCTCGCCGTTTCTGATGCGCCAGATCGAGGTGATTGGACCGAAAACTATCGTAGCGCTCGGAGCGGTTGCTGCTAAAACCCTGCTCGCGATCAACGCGCCCATGTCAGAGCTGCGCGGGCGCTGGTTCGATTTCCGCGGGACCAAGCTGGCGGTGACTTATCACCCGGCGTATCTGTTGCGCGATCCGCGCCAGAAGAAAGAAACCTGGAAAGATTTGCAGATGGTGATGAAAGAACTGGGATTGAAGGCGCCTGAAAAAGCCCCAGAGTAATCCATCTGTCATTCCGAGCGGAGCAGGATCATTCGCCAGAATGGTCCTCCGGAGTCGAGAGCTTGCCCTGAGCGACTGAGCGCGGCGAAGTAGTCGAACGGGAACCTGCTTTCGTATTTTGCTCGGAACCTGCGCGCTCGTATCCCCTGCATTGAATCACCGGCAGCCTGGGATACTTCGGAAAGCTGGGGTCTATAGCCGACAGTTCGCAAAGATAAAATCTCGTCCCGCGGTCGGACGTGATCAGCCGCATGTGCCGGCAATCGGCGCAAAGCCCCGCCGCACTCTCATCTTTACCAGTCGAGTCCACACCTCAGAATACCGAAATCGCTGAACTGCGGAAACAAAGTGTACCAATGGTGCCGATACAGGATTCGAACAAACAGCGGCTTGTGTTGGGGGAATGGAATATTTCTGCGGTAACGGGAGTTTAGACAAGTAGACCGACAACGTGATAGCGATCGATAAATAAACAATGATGGCACAAACCGTGAATGGAATGAACCTTTCGCAGTTAAGGAGCTTATATGTTTGAAGGACTGTTTCAACCCATGCATCTGTTGGTGATTTTCGGAATTGCCCTGCTTGTGTTTGGGCCGAAAAAGCTTCCGGAACTCGGCAAAGGAATCGGAGAGGGTATCCGCGGCTTCAAGGCCGCGCTTGCAGAAGGAAACAAGGCGAGCGCAACAACAACCACCCCCTCAACGACTGAAGTCTGACGGAAGCAGCACAATCAATCCCTGGCTGACCTGATGACGCACGCGCCGAGCCCGCGGAAGTGAAGTTGCTTCCGTGTCAACCCCACGCTTTTGGATCGTGCGGCCGCAATCTTTTGACAATCTTATGACAGACGATGTGTCACACATCCGCAGCGATGTAAATCAAATGTTGTAGAGAAACAACCTTGCATTGGTGATCTTTCATAAATGCGCATGCGCAGAGCACACGGGAGTGAACCTGCTTCCGTGTAATGCGGCAGTCCGGTTGCAAGCCCGGCACAGCATCATTCGATTCTGGATACAGTACGCGTCAGTGAAGAAAATATGAGCACCGAAGCGGCAGCAGACAACAGAACGTTGCGGCATCGTGGTTCGTCAGAGTCTTCGGTGCCAAAGCCCGTAAGATATGGCCTGCCTTGCGCCAAGTGCAAGGCGTACTACTCCGCTGAATTCGATGCTTGCCCAATATGCAGCCACGCTGAACGGGTGGCGGCGAACGGATCGGCACAGGCCGGGCTGTCGTCGTCGGCTGGAATCTTTTAGCACTGTTTTGTTTCAGATGCGATGATGGCGGACGGTCCATCCCTTCGACTGCTCTCAGGGCAGGCTCTTGTGTTTATTGCAAGGGGGTGTGCCTCGAACCTAATCCACTTCCGGCCAAGTCCTTCGTTATCTATTCGCCCGTACTTCCCATTACAAAATTCTCGCTTAAATGCCTTTTTTCTTTCAGATTTGGTTGAATCCAAGTAGATGCAGCTCTACTCTCACTGAAAGTCCAGACGTACTTGTTGGAGACCAAGAAATGAAAGTGTATTGCCTAACCTCGATCATGTTCATGCTTACTCTGTTGCCCGCAGCTTTCGCCCAAGACACTTCCAGCGCTTACTATCACAAGTTTTATGATCTGGAGTCCAAATCAGGCTGGGGGCCCGGATACGCTCTGCTGTCACCGAGTTGGTCGATCTGCACGTCGTGCTCCCCGACCTCCAGCACGGTGAATTGGAGCCGCACAACAGGAGACGGTTCCCCCGCGCTCGACGGCAACTCCACGAAACATCACATTGGTGGCACCCGCCCCTACTCCGATATCTTGTGGAACAATCACTTGATTGGCGCGTTCTCGTCAGTAGGATTGCCAGACTCCAAAAACACGCTAACCAACGGTGCCCGTAACTTTATTTACGATGTGTATTTCTATTCCACCGCCACTGCAAACTCACAGGCGCTGGAGTTCGACATCAACCAGTTCACCGGTGGAAGAGGCTACATTTGGGGTCACGAATGTCGTATCGCCGGCGGCCACGAGTGGGACATTTACAGCAATGTCTATAAGAAATGGGTTCCGACCGGTGTGCCTTGCTGGCCGAAAAATAACGCCTGGAATCACGTCATAATCCAGGTACAGAGGACTTCCGGAGGAAACCTGCTTTACAAGTCCATTACCCTGAACGGGGCCACCCACACGTTGAATATCACCAAGGCGCCGGGCAGCACCAACTGGAGCGGCATTACTATCAACTATCAGCAAGACGGGAATAGTGGGATGTGGGACTACAACGTGTATCTCGACAAGCTGAACTTCACCATGTGGTAAAGCCTTCCGCCAAAAAAGTCTGAAGGTTCTCAGTGGGTTTCGAAATACGTATCGATTGCGCTGAAACGGCGAATCTCCCATCCATCGTCTTCTGCGTACCTTGTATGTTCCGCAGTTACTAGACAGTGTCCCGTGTTCTCAATACGCAAGCGAGTTCCGAAAGCCCCTTTGCGTTCCTGGACCTGTGCGCAGACGGTCTGTATTCCATCAGCCTCATACACAACGGTGTGGGCCTTGGGGTCGTATCTCAGGCCTGGGACTTGGGCAAACGTGGATTGTGGGCCGCCCTTATCGTCATCTACTTGGTATATGAGTTCATCCGGGTAGACATAGCGAACCACGATGCGAGCACGCGCAGTTTCCGGGTTGACTTCGAAGTGAAAACTCTCCATGCTGACCTTCTCTGCCACAACGGCATTTGTAGGCGTGTATTCATCGGGAACGGTGTCGAGCTTGATTCGCACCGGCCTGGTTGCGCTTGCCGCCATTGTCGGAATGGTCAGAACCAAAACCACAAAATCGAAGATTCTCATATTGCACACTCCTCCGCTCTGCCCCCAGGCTGTCGCTAAAATCCTGCTGTCTGGTAGCGCAGCACCGCTAAGGCCAACCGGTATTCGTATTGAGCTTGGGCATTTCCAATCTCGGATTGCGTTTGCTGCAGTTGTGCCTGGCTCAACTCAACGATTGAGCCGAGGCCAAGCTTGTAGCGTGTCTGCGCAAGATCGAGCGCGAGATTCGATTGGTCCAACAACTGTTGCGCTACCGCGAGCCGGTTGTACGTGGTGGTTGCATTCAGCCAACTTGTACGCACATCTCGCGAAATGCGGTTGCGAAGGTCAACCATGCCGGCGTGCGTCGCTTGCGCCCGAAGGCTGGCCTCGCGAGCTTTCGCGCTGTAAAGAAAGCCGTTGAAAACAGGAATGTCGATGTTCACGCCGACCGCGCCATACCAATTGGAAAGGGCCGGATTGCGCACGGGCGTGTCTCCCACAGCGCCCGCAGCCCGGATCGTCGGGAACAACAGGTCACGTTCGGCGGTCTGGAACTTCTTCGCAGACTGATACTCGAAATCCGCGGCCAGTAGTTCAGGCCGCTTGGCTAGGGCCTGAGAAATGAGGTCATCAACGTTCGCAGCCGGCGCAGACAGCGGGCTAGTGTCTTCGACCAGTCGAAAATTCTGAAGGGTCGCATATCCCAGGATCGCCGACAGTGCGGCGAGAGCGGCGTCTTCGTTACTCTGAGCGTCCAGCAGCAGCAGCTTGGCCTGGGAGAGATTGACATTGGCAAAGCTCAAGTCGAGTTGCGATTTCAGCTTGCTCTTGAACAAGGCTTCGATTTGGTCGGCCACAGTTTGACGCGCGCTAACCGTCTGCTCCGCGACTCTGGTTATGCTATGGGCCTGTAGCGCTCCATAAAACGCCTGATCGACAGCTAGAAGGATCTGCTCTTGGGTTGCAATCGAATTTTCGTCCTGCGCCTTGGCCGCAAAGTTAGCGCTGGATACCAGATTGGTCGTGTGGCCGAAATCAGTGATCAGCTGTGTAACCGTAGTGCCGACCGCGGCGCGCTGGTAAATAATCGGATTGTTCAGCCCGCCTGCTGCGATCCTGCTGTTGGCATGGGAATCTACTCCGGTCATATCCGCAACCGCCGTTGGCCACAAGGCAGAACGCGTTTCTCGGGTTACCTGTTGAGAAGCAAGTGCTGTAAGCCGGGCTACTGAAATTTGAGGATTATTCTTCAACGCAAGCTGCTCCGCATCCTTGATTGAAAGAGGGATCGCGCCCGCTGGCGCTGCGCCCGCAACCGGTGCAGATGGACTCGGTTGCGATTGGGGAGAACTGCTCTGCGCGTCCGACGACAACTGGGGGACCGGCGCCGAAGGCAGATCCTCCGCCGCGAGCCCGTTGACCTTTCGGCCGGAATCGACTCGCAAGGGGGCGTGGGATGGATTCTGCAAAATCGCAGTCGATTGCGCCATCATTACGGACGAGGAGAGCACCACCAGGCAAACCAGTCTCCAGATCATGCTGCCAACTCCGGAGGGTTGATTTTCTCGTTGCGATGGAACCAGAGGTAGGCCGCCGGCACCAGATAAATGGTGACCACCACCGAGACCAGGAGTCCACCAATGATGGCGCGCGCCAGCGGCGCATAAGCCTCGGCCCCGGTGCCTAGCTTGAGGGCCATCGGTATCAGGCCGATGATCGTTGCCAACGAAGTCATCAGCACGGGGCGCAAACGAATCCGGCTCGCCGTTGCAACGGCTTCAGCCAGCGGCGTTCCCCGATGCCACAAGCTCCGCGAGAAATCTACAATCAAGATGCTGTTCGAGACCACGATCCCCACCATCATGACCAGCCCCATGAGTGACATGACGTTTAAGGTTGTGCCGCTCAACAGGAGAATCAGAAGCACTCCCATGAGTCCCGGTGGAATTGCGAAGAGAATGATGAAGGGATCGAGAAATGACTCAAACTGCGCGACCAGGATCAGATAAACCAGTGCGATAGAAAGCAGCAGCCCGACGCCAAAGCTCTTGAACGATGCCCGCATGCCTTGCACTGACCCGCGCAGATCCACGCGAACGCCGCTCGGCAGTTTCGCTTGAGCGACGATCTTGTCAATGGCGTCACTGAGTTTCCCCAAGTCCTCCGTCTTCGGAGCGACATAAACATCAATCACACGCCTCAGCTGGTAATGATCAACTTCGGTCGGCGATTCGATTGACTCGATGTTCGCGACTGCATCAAGGTCCATCGTCTGTTTGCCGCCCGACGCGCGAATTGGGACCTGCTTCAGATCGTTCAGCGAATTCACCGCATCTTCCGGATATTGCACGGTGAGTAAGTAATCATTGCCGCTCTTGGGATCAACCCAGTAACTCGGGGCAATCATTCCGTTCGAAGTGAGTGCAGTGATCACGTTGTCCACGACTTCTTTTTGGCTGACCCCGAGCAAACTTGCGCGCTCCCGATCGATATCGAGGCGCAGAGCGGGATAATCGATGTCTTGCGGGACCAACACGTCGCTGACTCCTTTCACTCGACGAATCTGCTTCGCGATGCGGCTTGCCGCCTGATAAGTCTTTTCCATGTCCATCCCGCTGACCTGCGCATCGATGGGCGCGGGCAAACCGAGATTCAGGACCGAATCGACCAATCCTCCGGATTGAAAGTAGGCGCTCAGTTCGGGGAGATCAGTGCGGAGCGCCAGTCGCACTCGATTCATGTACTCGTAGCTGCCAACCTTGTGGCCTTCTTTCAAACTCACCTGCACGAAAGCGGTGTGCGATGCGGAATTAGGTGTGTAGATCGCGGAAAATCCCGGGGTAACGCCGATATTCGAAACGATCATGCCCAACTCGTTGGATGGAACAATCTTCTGGACCTCATCCTCGACGCGCTTTACGTCCTGTTCGGTCAGCTCGATCCGAGTTCCCGACGGCGCTTTGAGGTTGATTACGAACTGCCCGGCGTCCGTGCGTGGAAAGTAAGAAACTCCAAGCAGTGGGTAGAGGGAAAAACTGAGCAAGGCAATGCCGACCAATCCCACTGTCGTAGCGGCGGGTTTCAGCAGCGCACGGCCGACGCTGCGATCGTAGCCCCAGACCAGGTTTTCGAAATAACGATTAAACACTGCATCGATGCGTCCGAAGCGAGAATTGGACACAACGTGCTCATGCGCAATCTGCGGAGACTTGATGAATTTGGCGCAAAACAAGGGCACCACGGTCATGGCAACAAAGAAGGAAGCCAGCATCGACAGTACGACCGCACTCGCCAATGCGATAAACAAGAACCGGCTCACGCCATAGAGGAAGATCACAGGAAAGAAAACGACAATCGTAGTCAGCGTGGCCGCCAGAACCGGCAGAGCGACTTCCTGGCCGCCTTTCTCAGCCGCGACCTCGGGCGCTTCACCTTCTTCCATGTGACGGAAAATGTTCTCCAGCACCACCACGGAGTTGTCGATCAGACGTGAGAATGCCAGCGCCAAGCCGCCGAGGACCATCGTGTTCACGGTTCCTCCACCAGCGGTGATCGCCAGAAACGCGGCCAAAGCAGAAAGCGGGATGGAAAGAAAAACAGCCGCAGTAGCGCGCATGCTGCCGAGGAAAAGCAGAATCATCAGGCCGGTGAGAATCAGTCCAATCGCGCCTTCGTGCAGCAGGTTCTCAATGGCCTTCTTGACAAATACCGACTGGTCAAACACCACCTTGGCCACAAGCTGTTTGGGAACATCAGTGAGATCGGCGATGGCGCTCTTGATGCCACTTACCACCGAAATGGTATTGGTATCGCCGCCTTGCTTCAGAATGGGTAGGTAAACAGACGGCTGGCCATCCACGCGCACCACATTCGTCTGGATTTCGTGCGCATCCATCGCCTTCCCCACATCCTGAACAAGCACGGAGGCGCTACCGACAGTCTTCAGTGGGAGACGGTTGATTTCCGCCGAATTCGGAAGCTGGCTGTTGGTGTAGAGGTTATAGTCAATCGGGCCGATCTTGACGTCGCCAGCGGGAAGGATCAGATTGCTGTCGTTCACGGTGCGGACCACATCCATCACACTGAGCTCGTGGGCTTGCAGCTTCAGGGGATCCACATAGACCATGATTTGCCGGTATTTGCCACCAAACGGCTGCGGCACTGAAGCACCGGGCACATTCGCAACCTGATTGCGCACATTGTATTGACCGAGATCGCGAAGCTGAGTTTCATTGAGACCCTGACCCTTCAAAGTAATCAGACAGACTGGCAAGCTGGAAGCGTCAAACTTCAATACCACGGGCGGGAGGGTGCCGGGCGGCAGCTTTCGCAGATCGGCCATCGCCAGATTTGAAATTTCGCTGAGGTCCGCATCCGCATTTGTGCCCGGCTGAAAATAGATCTTGATTAAGCTGACACCCGGCAGCGAGCGCGACTCTATGTGATCAATATTGCTTCCCAGGGTAAAGAACCGTTCGAAGCGGCCGGTGATGTCGGTCTCAATCTGCTCCGGCGGCATTCCCGAGTAAAACGTTGCCACCACTACCACCGGGATATTGATCGGCGGAAAAAGGTCCACCGGCATGCGCACCAGCATGGTGGTACCAACAATCGCGATGACCAGGCAGCAAACGATAATGAAGTAGGGGTTCTTAATTGCAAAATGCGACATCAGAAATTGTCCTTATTTTCGGCAACGATTTTCGGAGCGACCACGTCCCCGGGATTGAACTCTCCACGCGAGCCCACCATGACGCGCTCGTTCGGAGAGACTCCAGAGACAATCTCTATCTCGTTGGCTCCCTCAAGCCCCAATTTCACCTCTCGTTCTTCTATGCGATCCTGTCGATTCACGATGAGAACGGAGGTGTGCTCCCCGTTGCGCGTCACCGCCTGTACGGGAACCGCCAAGACTGATGCCTTCCTGGCCAGCGTCAGATTCACGTCCGCATACATGCCTTCCACAATGCTCCCGTCTTTGTTGGGAACATCCACTTCGGTGTGCATTGTCCTGGTTTCCTGGTTGACGGCATCAGCGAAGCGTGAAACCTTGCCTTCGAAATTCCGGTCCAGGGCGGAGACCCGCACTGTCACGGTGCTGCCCAGCCGAATCAATGGAACGGCCGATTCCGGCACCGGCAGCGTCAGCCGGAACAGGTCTGTCTCCGCGACGCTGACCACGGGCAGCGCCTGCGTGTTGGAGTTGGTTCCCGCCTGCACCAGTGCGCCCGTATCCACGTACCGGCGGGTGACAATTCCCGCGAATGGGGCGGTGATCCTCGTGTAGTCGCTCATCGCGCTCAATCGCTTTTGCTCAGCCAGCGAGATGTCCAGTTGGTTCCGCGCTTCCGACAGCGCGGCTTCATCGGACGCAATCTGCGCTTCACCTTCTTTGTCCTTGGCCTGCGCATCGTCTAATTCCTGCTCGGCGATAAGCCCCGGACGAGCTTCGGATGCTTGTTTCAACCGGTTGTAGTCCAGGTGTGTCGCCGCATGCAGCGATTCACCCCGATCCATGTCACCTTTGGCTCGCCGGATGGCGTCGCGCGCACGGCGCACCGCGGCGTCTGCGCCCTGAAGTTGGGCATTCAACTCCGGAACTTCGAGAATGGCAAGCGTCTGCCCAGTTTTAACGCGGTCGCCGACATCCACGTAGATCTTACGAATGTACCCGGCGACCTTGGCGTGAACGTCAACCTCTTGGAAAGGGCGGAACTCCCCTGAAAGCGTTACCGAACTCGCTAAGGGTTTGCGTACGGCCAAAATAACCGCAACGGGTTGGACAGACGAATCCGTGGGTTGGCTGGCCCTTGCCCGCCGGTCAGCCAACCCAAGCCACGCCGCCCCGCTGAGGATCAGGACGACCGTGACGATCAGGAAGTGGTGCCGTTCGATTTTCATTGTGTCCTTGTTCGACTGCATTGGAACCTAGACGAAGCAAACAGCGACAGGCCCGATAGCTGTAAGGCCTTTGCCCGGGATCGACCCACACGTGCCGCTTCGAGCGCTCTCGCAAGGGTCACTTGCTATTCAGGTAATTGCGGGAAGGTGGTTAGAGGACAGGAGGCGGGCGATTATAGAGAGAGCCGCTGGGAATACGAAAATAGACTCTTTCGATCTCTTCAGGGGCGGGGGAGGCTTCTGCCACCCACAGCAAGGACAAGACGACGTCTGGCGGAGTCCACTCCGAGGCATCTTTATCACGATGCTGGATTTTTGCGTCGACCGAAGCGGAATGTGCCGAAGTGGCTCGATAAACGACAGCGTGCGAAACCCGGCTCGCGAGAGAAACGGTCAGAGCCAGAATCGCGAGCGATATCACTAACCCGCGCCAGCTGAAGACGCTTCGTTGAGGCACTTTATCAGCTCCGACCAGCGGCACTAAGATGTAACCTGGCTTGGGCAAAATCAAATTATACAATGACACCCCAGTAGGTCCAAGAACCGCAGACGGAGCGGATCAGCGCTTCGCAGATGGTCCGAAAATCGACGAGCGGTCATCTCTCCATTGAGTTCGATGCGCACGAAGCTGGGAAATGTTGGCCCTTTGGAACTTCGTCACGCGCTGGGGAAATCAAGACCAAGTTGGGCAGCTGGTAGGGAGTTAAACAACACAGAAAGATTTCCGTCGGAATCCTCCAAAACCACGAAGTCGGAACCTAATGATTTCGCGCCAAACTACGCAGCGACTGCGGCTGCCTTCGGTTCTGATTGTTTTCTGGGAGCCAGCACGATGAGGGCCGCACCCATGACAACCAGGAGAGCGGAGCCAATCAAAAATCCTGACCGTTCGCTTGCAATTTCCAGGCCGAGGATGGACATCACCACCGCATGAGAAAAACTTGACCAGGCTGCGAAGGCGATCAGGCTGCGATGTGCGGATGGATTTCGCACCGCTAGGAGCAGGAAAATGCCGAGCGCGAAATAGAGGCCCATCATCATGGTGTCACCTGTATCCGAATGCATCGGGTCCCGCAGACCTCCAATGGCGGGATAAATGGCCGCCGAAAATAGTAACCCCACCAAAACCAAAACTATCTTCAGCAGTCGTTCTCTAAGCATCAGAGCGCTCCTTAGACAAATCACAAACCAAGCTCATCATGAGTGTAATGAAAAGTGACAGCACGGAGGGTTCTTCAACCAATGGCAAAGATGGTGGGCGCTGTAGGATTTGAACCTACGACTTCCACCGTGTGAGGATGGCACTCTACCGCTGAGTTAAGCGCCCGCAGAAGCTGAGCAAACGTCCCCTACATTTCTAACAGATCACAGGGAGTTGGGGCAAAGTTGGGGTCAGAAATTCGGCCCGGATTGTGCTGCCACTAGCCGGTGATCTTCACGATCCGCGTGAGTGTACCCGACGTTGTTTCCGAGTCAGCGTGACCGAGCCGAACACGTGGATTGACGCTCTGTTCTTGCTGATGATTATGACCTCAATGCTTGGACTCCATTACGTGCTATTCCATGGGGTTAACAGGCTACTCAGGAGTATGATTAGAACGTGAGCAGGAAAAAGAAACCGGCGGTGACACTCCCCGGCACCGTCGAAAAGATTATCCCGCCGAACCGATATGAGCCGGAGAAAGCCGAAATTACTGTAGACGGTGCCGACCCCCTCTACCAAGAACTTCGGATTGAAAACACGCTTAAGGATGAAGAGGGGGAAGCTGTCGGACTCAAGCCGGGTGCTGATGTTGAGGTCACGATAAAGGCTGAACCGCACCAAACCACTCCGAAGAAGTCCAATCAATCGGACGATGTCGGCTCGAAGGCAGAACACGCCGAGAGTAAGTAAGCCCCCAATGCCGTTGGCCAATCCTGCCTGATGATCCGCAACCCTAGCTTCTGTTCATAGTGAACGTGCCTTCTCCGGTGCATCCCGAAGTGGTTCCGGTCAGCGTCCACTTGCCCGACACCGTATTGTTCTTTACTGTACCTTGAAGGCCAAGTTGATTGTCCCCGGTAGTCGATTGAATATTCATTTGCAGGGCGCCGGATACATCTCCGGAAAAATTTCCGCTGACGGAGAAGCCTCCGGTGGCGGTCGCGCCTCCAGCGAAACATGGACTCGAGCTGGTGAAGTTCAGGTTGGTGATGTTCAGGTTGCCACCGCTGACTTGGGTAAGGGTTAAGCTGAAGTCGAAGACTGGCGAGCTGTTGTTGTTCGAGCTCATCAATGCAGCTGTCCAGTTTCCATTGATGGAGCCATTGTTGTTGTTATCTCCGCCACATGCAGCCAGCATCAGAGCGATTCCGAGCACAAGAAACGTCCAAATTTTTCTCACAAAACCTCCACATTGCTGAAAGATGAATTGCCCGTTAGGGATGGCATTTACCCAGAAGCCAAATGACACCGGCGGTTCCCAATAGGGGGGAACACGCTGTAGCCATGAACCCAGCCAAGGCTGTCTAGTTGCGCCTGGCCGATTTTTTTCTCTTGCGTGGATGGTTCGATAGCCAACAAATCCCAGAGTTGCTGATAGAAGAGCTGCTGATAGACACGATCGAGCCGAGGGTATCAGCCGGAGCAGGCTGAGGCACTACTCTATGCTTTGGCTGGAAAGTACACTGAGGCCACCGGCCCCTTGAGAGGCGAGAGGAGATCATGCGACTGCTGCGACTCAGCGATGTGGAAACCGACCGAAATGATCGCGTCTTCGAGTATTCGCGTTTTCGTGCGTTGTTGATCGCGTGCGTTGAACCCGGAGCTACCGCAGCCTTGCTGCTGCGTGCCTTCGTCATGCACTGGAACGCCGGCTACTATCTTGCGGCGGTACTCATATTCTTTGCCGCCCTGACCCGGCGGTTCATAACGGCGCGATTTCGTCCCTCCAACTGGCTGGTGCGGATGAATGATCTCGGTATGTTCATTCAATTTCGCTCCTACCTGAACTACCACCTACCCGCGGAGGACCTCACCGTGGTGTTTCTTTCATACGGAGAGATCCGTTCGGCTCGGCTGCTGCGCGAGCGTGCTCAAGTTCCAGACGCGGAAGGTCACAGCGCGACACAAATTCGGCGCTACGTGGAGCTCGATCTTGCGGGAGATACCGCTGAATTGGCTAAAGCTCTGGATGCCGAGATGACAGAGAAAGCTCCGGTCGAAAAAAGCTGGTACGGGAGTAGTTCGACCTTGTACGAGGACCATCCGGTACGCATGGAATCTCGGCCATTACTGCAAGTACGATGGCAGGCCGTCCCGCGCGCGCAGAAGTTTCTCGATGCTTTGCGTCCTTACACCTCTATCGCCGACCCGGTTCAGATCGCCCAGGACTTTTTGCATCTGGATTCTCTCAGCCCGGCTGAGCAGCAGAAACGGCTGCGTGAACTAGCAGAGAAGGGCGAGATCATCTCCGCCGTCTACCTGGCGCAAAGACTGTACGGCTGTGGACTCGCAGAGGCCCGCGAGAAAATAGAAAAATTGCGGCAGGGAGCCAGCGCTGGAGCGTAAAGCTGGAGTGCGTTGCTTTAATTTCGATCCTCTTTTCCTCGCGGTGCATTTTTTCGAAGTGAACCCGTCATGCCGAATCGGTAAAGTCACTACCTTGGTGTGTAGTTCTTTATTGACGCCAGCCAATTACAAGATCAAACTTGCTCTAATCTGAATCCGTCCAGCGAGGGGAGCGGAAAAGAAACGGGGCAACCATGTCTTTGTATCCCTCGCCTGTTATCGGGGCACCATTTGTCTGGTCACAATCGCTGAGTTTGTCGGCCACTGAGGAACCTCAGTACTGGAGGGTGCGGTGTGCGCCTCTGGTTTCTGCGACAAGGTTACCGACGCCATCAACCTTTCGTAACCAGGTCGAGAACTGACTGTTGTCGATTCGATTGCCGATCAGGATGGCTGTGTGATCGGGATCACATGCATATTGGTTTTCCGTCACAGAATTCGTATTTCGCTAATGCGACACTCTCGCAAGCCGTGCCGAATTGGCACAGGACCGTTTCAGTAATGCCGTCAGGCGGCTGAGCGGAACTGCGGTGATGGGAGAAGCAGGCTTAACCATGTAGCTGCGGGCACTCAACGCTGAGAAGGAGATCAGGCGCCAATGAAAGCCCAATCGAGCCTTGCAGTACGTAGGATTGTTTGCAAATTAATTCCGGGAACTCTGCTCTTGCTGCTGTGCGGCTACGCGTTCGCACAGAAAATGCCCGAATCGGGCCAGGGTCCTTCCGTCGCTCCTTCATTTATCTTGGGCAACGAGAATGATTACGCCGGAATAGACCGCTGCCGCTCCTGCCACAAACCGGAATACAGGGAGTACGAAAAGACCGCCCACGCCAGAGTGTCTGTCCCCGGAAAGAGCTTCATTTCGGGTTGTGAAGTCTGTCACGGGCCTGGCAAATCGCACGCCGACGCCATCGAGGCGGCTGAGGGCGATGAAGGCAAGACTAAGCGGGCGCTTGAAGAGCATCCCATCTTTTCCTTCGCGGTCAACACCAAGATCACTGCTGCCCTGCAGAAGTTCCCCATCTTTCATTTTCGCTCGACTTCGAAAGAGAATGCAGCCCATTGCATGCTCTGCCACGTCAGCAGCAAGCAGCAGGAGTTTTTTGAGCACTCGGCCCATGTCGCCCATGGGCTGTCTTGCGATCAATGCCATACCTCTCACCTGGTCACCGAAGTCAAAGACCAGAGCAAGGGCGACAGTCGATACCCGCAGGGACACTTCTATCAGGTGCCGCAACTGCCCGACGAAGTCCGCTGGCTGCACAGCAGTCTGCTCAAGCAGTCTGAGCCAACACTGTGCTTCAACTGCCACGGAACCGTGCAGGCCCAGTTCGCTCTGCCTGTGCACCATCGGGTTCCTGAAGGGCTGATCAAGTGCACTGATTGCCACAATCCCCATGGTTCCATCAACCGCACCAGCCTGAACCGGCCGGGATTTAACAGCTGCCTGAATTGCCATCAGGAAAAGCGCGGGCCCTACATTTACGAGCATGCCTCGGTGAAGGTGGAAGGCTGCGCCGCTTGCCACAATCCCCATGGCAGTACCAACCGCATGCTGCTGGTACGGCGTGAAGGACGCCAGTTGTGCCTGCAGTGCCACACCGGTTTTCACGGACAGGCCGGTGTTCCCCATGGGCGGCTCGGCTTCCAGACCAGTGGCGAGTGTACGCGCTGTCATATTGCGATTCATGGTTCGAACCTTGATCCCGCTCTGCTGAGATGAAGGTGCAAGGACGGAGGCACTTATGATTAGAAATCGGCGGCTTCTGCTACTCCTCGTCGCTGCTCTGGCCTTGTCGGGTGTATCGACGGCCCAGGACAGCTACGAGAATGCTCCCGTCAATTTCGGAGATTTCAAGACTCAGGGGTCGGCCAGCTTCGGGTATCGCTTTACCGACGTTCAAAGGCTTTAAGCCCATGTACCTGGAGATGATCAACCTGCGTCGCGGGCCGCGCCTGATGGATTTCAATTTGTTTGGCGAGGCTAAGGAAGGCACCAACGCCTTCGCCGACGATTACTCGTTAACCATGAGTGGCCTGGGAGGAGATCCCTTTCCAACCGCGCAATTCAGCGTCACCAAACATCGGGTCTTCGATTTTCGGGCGAGTTGGCGTCAGGCCTATTACAACTGGAACCAGAACGACAGCGTCGTTCTGCCGATTACCGGCGTCGCGAAAACCCTTTCAACCGGTCTGACCGACAATCACGAATGGGAAACTGTACGCAAATTCGGTTCTGCCGACCTGACCGTGCATGCCAGCAATAATTTGCGATTTAATTTTGACTACTACCGAACATCCGATACAGGTTCGACGTTCACCACCGCATCACCTGATTTTTTGGGCTCCCCGGGATTTTGGGGGACCTACGCCCGCGCCAATCCATTTTTTCTTTTTGCGCCGATCACCGACGAAACCAATCGCTTCACCGGCGGAGCGGATTACACATTTCATTCCTGGAGCTTTCACTATGCGGGCGGCTACCAGACTATGAACTTCAGCACCACTTTGAACAATGTTAGTTCGCCGCAGCTCAGCATTGATCCGGCGGCCACTTCCAAGCTGGAGCCGCTCAGTAATATGAATTGGTCACAGTTCCGCCGGCTGACTACGCCGGTCAGCGAATTCTCTTTCGTGGGCAAACCCCTCCATCGACTGGAATGGCGCGGCAGCTATCTTTTTTATCGCTTCAAAGGGCCGCTGAGCTTTGATCAGTCATATAACGGCATCGCTCCCAACAGCACTGGTGCGCAGACACCGTATTCCGTCAGTCAAAGCGTTCGCGGCACCGTATCGCAGCCCGATCACATCCTCAGCCAAGGATTTACTTACGACATCAACGATTGGTGGAGCGTCAGTGCTGAGTATCGCTACTCGCACCAGACCAGTCATGCCTTGGGAACTTTCAGCAGCCTGTTCAACGGCACCACCCCGGCCACAAATGCGGAGGACATTGAATGGCGTAACAATTTGAGCGACCTGGATATCAGCATGGACTTCACTCCTATTGGAACCCTGGTCATCCGTCCGGGAATTCATTTGATGAAGGCCGACGTCGAGAGCCTTTCAGCTGGGCAAATCGATCCTACCCTGACTCGTACCATTAAGACCGCAGCCCCAGAAATCAGCTTTGGCTACGAACCTTCAAAGATGTTCAGCTTCCGGGCTGATTTTCACAGCCTGACCGACGGAGCTTCCTACACCGCCATCACTCCTCACACCCAAGCCGGTGGACATGCGGTTGTGCAGTTCCATCCCATCGCTAAACTTTCCTTTGTCGATGAACTCAATGTGAGCAACGGCAAGCTTCTTGAGACTGATTTCCGGAACGTGATTCGCGCCAATGCGTTCACCGCCTCCTATGCCCTCAACGAGCGCTTCTCGGTGTTCGCGGGGTTCACCTATGAAAGCTTCTTCTCGCAAGGCGACATTCTTTTTCTTCGCGGGCCAAAGCCTTTGAGCAACTTCCTTCGCGATCAGGAGATCAACCGGGTGTGGCAAGGTGGAATTGAAGTCAAACCAGTCAAGCGTTTCCAGGCCCGACTGAGCGGCAATTTCGACAGCTCAAGCGGCGTCGGACAGATCAGTGGCGAACCCCCGGCTTACGGTCCGCTCACCTGGCCTCTGGTCACCGGGACCCTTGCGTATGATTTCCCCAGAGCCGGACAGCTCGCAGTGGATTTGCAGCGCACCTACTATGCTGAGCAGATTGTTCGGGGGAACAACTTTTCCGCGAACCTGCTGACCATTCGGTGGACGCGCGGGTTCTAAGCGGGCGCTCATTGATTTATGATTCGTTCTGCACATCGATTTATGATTCGTCTGAACTTCGACCAGTGCTGGAGGAAACAGGAATGAATTCGCTTTCTAGCGCGAAGAAGTTTCGCTGGGGACTCTCTCTGATTGGATTGCTCGTCATTTGCCTTGCCGCCCCAGTGAGGCTTCGGGCGCAGGACTCCGCTGAAGACAACTACAACAAGAAGTGTGCGGTTTGCCATGCCAAAGATGGCTCGGGCAACACCGCCAAAGGCAAAAAAGTTCATGTCAAAGATGTGCACGCGAACATGAAGGACTCGGAAGCGGACATGATCAAGGCTGTGACTGACGGCAAAGGCGATGATATGGACTCCTACAAGAAAGAGTTCACGCCGGAGCAGATCAAGGCGCTGGTTGCTTACTATCGCAGCCTTGGGAAATAGTGAATGCGCGCTAAGGAGTTTTGCCGTCAACCGGTGCTAAGCACGTTTCACAAACCGCTTAGGTGTTTGTGATGGTCACTCCTGCAGTTCTCGAAGTATTATTTGTCGGAATCGCGGTCGCGCTGGCCGGCTTGATTGTTGCGCGTCCCGAGCTCACCCGCGTGCGCGGCGGCAAGATTTTGGCATTTGTGACTCTGTTCGTTCTGCCGGTGCTGGCCGGCTGGCTGGGCTTTTCAGAGCACATGCAGCGCGCCGAGAGCACCCGCTTCTGCCTCTCCTGCCACGTGATGCACGATTTCGGTCAAAGCCTCTACGTCGACGATCCCAGTTACATTCCTGCACGGCATTTTCAGAACAACCTCGTCCCCCGCGAGCACGCCTGCTACACCTGTCACACCGATTACGCCATGTTCGGCACCGTGCATTCGAAGTTCCGCGGGCTTCGCCATTTGTACGTGCAGTATCTCGGCCATCCGCCAGCGCCGGCCGACATCAAGCTATACACCCCGTTTAACAACCGTGAGTGTCTCCATTGCCACGCCGGCATGCGCGTCTTCGAGGAGCAACCCAAGCACAATAAGACTCCGGAGATGATGGCGAAGATCAACTCGAACCAGATGTCATGCATGACCAGCAAATGCCACGACACGGTCCACGACGTAGGGACGCTCAAGGACGCGAATTTCTGGAAGGCAGGAAACTGATGTTGATGCAATATCCAGCTAGGAGAGGGTTGCGGTGATATCATCGGCCTCCATCATTCCACCTGGGATCGAGCGCCGCGTCCGTCTCGCCGGAGTGCTCGTCTGCCTGGGCCTGCTCATTCAACTGCTCACCCTGGTCCGGATCCATCCTCTGGCCTTCGTCGCATTTATTGCGATTGGCTGCCCGCTAGTCGCGGCCGGACTGTTGTTGTACCTCTATTCCGTGGTTTCTCATGCAGAAGGGCGACACGAAGGCTGAGTGTGGCACGGGGAATGTGGCGCAGGCGCCCTCGCCTGCGAAGTTTCGTCCTGGCCTAACGGCCGCTACTCGCCTACCACCGAATCCTCATGCTCTACTTCCGCTTGGGAAATAAAAATGTCAGCGCGTCATCCCGAGTGGAAGAAGTCAGTGCCTTGCTGGTATGCTTTCCGGTTTTGTGGAGGCAGGTCATGCGCAGGTTCAGCTGTTCAATTCTCTTCGCATCCATTTGTGTCGTAGTTACAGCGCAACAGCCGTCAACCCCAGCCAACCTTCACTTCAACGGCCAAAGCTGGTGGGAGAAGGTCAAAGTCATCGCGGACGACAAAATGGAGGGCCGTGACACCGGGAGCAGTGGTGAACGTGCCGCGCAGGAATATGCGATTGCGGAATTCCAAAAAGCTGGAGTGCAGCCTGCGGGGGTTAACGGCTTCAATCAGCCGGTGAAGTTCGTGTCGCGGCGACTGGTGGAATCAGACTCCAGTCTGAGTTTGATCAGTGGCGGAAAGAGCGAGCTTCTTACGATTGGCGAGGACGCCATTATCAGCACGCACGTTATGCCCGCGCCTTACGTCAAAGCCGATCTGGCCTTCGCCGGCTACGGCCTAAAGATTCCGGAGGCCAAGTACGACGACTTCGCTGGTCTCGACTGCAAAGGCAAGCTGGTGGTGATCATCTCGGGATCGCCGGCAGAAATCGCCGGGGCGGTTGCTTCCCACTATCAGACCACCGCAGAACGCTGGAAAACTCTAAAGAGCGTTGGCGCAATCGGCCTGGTGACCATCAGCAATCCGGCGCTGGTCGAGATTCCATGGGCCCGCATTGCTCTGAATCGCAAGCATCCGTCCATGGAGCTTGATTATCCCGAATTCGACGAAACCGCGGGCGAGCAGCTCACGGTTTATTTCAACCCGGCGCACGCAGAAAAGCTGTTTGCCGGATCGGGACATTCGTTGGCCGAAGTGATAGAACCGGCAAAGCAACACAAACCTCTGCCCCACTTCGCGCTTGTGGTTTCGCTCGAAGCCCAGACCAAAGTGGAAATCAAGCAGGTGGAATCCGCAAATATCGTTGGCAAGTTGCCGGGCAATGATCCAGAACTGAAGAACGAATTCGTCGTGCTCTCGGCACACCTCGACCATTTAGGGATCGGCGAGCCGGTCAACGGCGACCGGATCTATAACGGCGCCATGGACAATGGCTCCGGCAGCGCGCTACTCATGGACATGGCGGAGAGCCTGAAGAAAGATCCCACGAAACTCCGCCGCTCCGTGCTATTCCTGCTGGTGACCGGCGAAGAAAAGGGCCTTCTCGGATCGAAGTATTTTGCAGCGCACCCGACTGTAGCCATGAAATCGATCGCGGCGGACATCAACACGGATATGTATTTGCCCATCTTTCCTTTGAAGGTATTTACAGTCTATGGGCTCGCTGAATCCGACCTGGGCGACCGCGCCCGGGAAGCTGCGCAATCGATCGGCGTTCCGGTGCAGCCCGATCCCGAGCCGCAACACAACGTCTTCATCCGCAGCGATCAGTACAATTTCATCCGCCACGGCGTGCCGTCGCTCATGATCGATATTGGAGCGTATCCGGGAACTCCTGAGATGGATGCGTATCACGCTTGGCTGAAGAACCGCTACCACGCACCTTCCGACGACGTGAACCAGCCGATCGATCTCGAAGCTGAAGCCAAATACGAAGAGGTGATCCGGAGGTTACTGATCAGTGTGGCCAATGATGATCATCGCCCAGAGTGGAAGGCGAACAGCTTCTTCAGGAGATATGCGGAGTAGTGGATCAAAGAGTTTGCTCAAACATCTTTGAGTAGTGCCGGTACCAATCACTTTGAAACCGCGCTTCAGGGTCGTACTGCCTTTTGAATCGAAGAAACTCCGCAAATTGCGGATAGCATGCCTCGACTTGCTTTCGGGATGCATACCGGTGATAGGTCAGGTAATACGTACCCTGTCTTCGGATCGCCATATCCGTCAGCCGACGAAACGCATCTGCTGATCGCTTGATCCCTTCAGGGCTGTGCAGCGTGTGCAAATTGAAAACGGTGCATGCGTAAGGCTGCTTTGCCCATGCCAGAAAGCTCTCGTCGTCTTGCTCGATGAGACGGACTGTTCCGTAAATCAAGTCAACTTTGTTCTTCCGAAAATCGTCGTGGACCTCGTCCAGAAAGTCCTTCAGAGATGCTCTGGGAACATCGATTTCAGTGATGATTTCGCTAGCGGGATAAGGGGAATGAATCCGCTGATCGATTTCGCGATGATAATTGTCGGGGTAGATGCTCAATTGGTGTGTATCAGACCAGTAGATCTGCCCGTTGGTTGAAAGGTAGTACTTCGAATAGGTCTCAAATGCCTGGTGCGGGTCGGCGTGCGCCAGATAAAGCAGCTGCCTCCAGTTTTCGTCAGAAAGTTCCTTCTGCTCTGGATTGACAGTCGTTTCCATTGGCACCGGGCGATAGCACGAAAACACTCCTCTGCGCAGAAAGTCCTCAGAATCACGCTCCACCGCGAATTGAAAGTCGCCGTACAGAAATCCGTCAGAAATTCGCTTCTCGAACGCCGTGATCAGACCGTCCGTCGTCCTGAGTTCGACAACTCTTTCCAGCTTCCTTCGAGGAACAAGGCGCATACGAACCGAGGTGACGATCCCGAAGAGGCCGTAGCCTCCGATCACCAAACGGAACAATTCGGCGTTTTCTGTTCGGCTGCAGTTTCGAGCGGCCCCTGTCGCATCGACGATGACAAATGATTCGACATCTTCGATGAATGGCTTCAGGGTTAGCCCGCGCCCGTGCGCATTCGCCGCCATGGTACCGGCGATTGTGATCCGATCAGCGCCCGTCTGTTTCTGAGCGATTCCCCAGGCTTTGCTTGTCGAGCTTTGCCGACTGAGATAAGCATTGATTAGTTCCGGCCATTCGATCCCGGACTCGACCTCGATGATGCCGCGTTCGCGATCGAAGTTGAGCACCCGGTCCATTTTCCGAATATCAATCAGTAAGGTGTCGGTTCCAAACTGCTGTCCTCCCATCGCGTGGCGCCCACCTGCGACCGAAATTGCCTTCCGCTCCTTTCGGGCCTGTTGAATGATTCTTTGCACATCCTGAAGGGACTGTGGCCGCGATACGTTCGAAACGCGAGTACCGTTCAGTTGCGAATGAATATCGTTGACCACAACATCGTGGGTTTGCGACAGCAGCCTTCGAGTTGCCATCAAGGCGACTGATCCAGCAATGAATTCGCGTCGCGAAATCATAAGTTTGGCTGTAAAATCTTCTTACGCTAGAGTACGAATGGAAACAGCCGCCAGGTTCGCTTCCGGTACTGCAAGTAACTTTCGCCTAAAGCAGCGGTGAGCGCAGCTTCTTCCACAGGAATTCGATAACAATACGCCAGCCCCAGACAGATCAACCCCGCCGCCAAGCTGGCCCAATTCCCGAGCGCCAGACCAAACCCGGCCAGTGTGAGCAGCGCGCCTGCGTAGGAAGGATGTCGAATGTAGCGATATGGACCGGCTTCGACCAACACCTGCTCGCTGTGTGTCGCGACATCGAAGGTAAAATATTTTCCCAGTACCCGGACTGAGTACCAGCGAAAAGCAACGCCGGCGAGCATCAGGACAATGCCGCTATCAAACACCAGAGTGCCATTCGATCCAACTCTCGCGCGCGGAAGAAGAAGCGAAAACAATACAGCCATAACGATCCCTACTGACCATAGGACTGCAATCAGACTGAGAGATCCTTTATCTTGCAGCTTCGCTGAATCAGGTGAACGTCTCAATTTGGCGGCAACGAATTCTGGAACGATCCACAACGCGCAAACGATCCAAAATACCGCAGCGAATATCGGTCCTTTGGAAAAAGGTAGAGGGTACAGAGACATACTCGCAGGCATCACTTCGGGCTGTCCCGGTGCGCGACTTTCACCCTGTAGCCCGCCTTCTTCAGCCGTTTGGCGACGTCTTCCGCGATCATGACGGAGCGGTGCTGTCCGCCAGTGCAGCCGAAGGCAATGGTCAGGTAACTCTTTCCTTCGCGAATGTAGTGCGGCAGAAGATAAACCAGCAGCTCGGAGATGCGCTGAATGAACTCTTCCGTCTGCGGGAATGAGCGAATGTATTTTGCAACTTTGGGATGGCGGCCGGTGAGCGGGCGAAACTCCGGCACAAAATGCGGATTTGGCAGGAAGCGCACATCGAACACCAGGTCGGCATCGTCGGGAACGCCATGCTTAAAACCGAAGCTGACGCAGGAGGCCAGAATGTTTCTGCCCTTCTCCTTTTTGTGAAACAGCTCGATGATATGCGCGCGCAGTTCGTGAACGTTGAACTTGGACGTATCGATGACCAGGTCGGCCAGGCTGCGAATGTGGCGCAAATGGCGGCGTTCGGCCATGAGTGACGACTTAACCGGAGAATTGATGCCGAGCGGGTGCGGACGCCGGGTTTCACTGTATCGGCGCAGAAGCACGGAATCCGAGGCTTCGAGAAAAACCATCCTGGTTGCGATGATTTTCTTCACGGCTTTGACAATGGCCGGAAGCTCTTCAAGTTTCCGGCCCTCGCGGACATCAACCACCAGGGCTGTACGTTCAATTTCTGATGAGTGACCAATGAGTTCGGCGAAGCGCGGAATCAGACCGACAGGGAGGTTGTCGACGCAGTAATAGCCAAGATCTTCGAAAGCCTTCAAGACAGAAGCTTTGCCAGACCCGCTCATGCCGGTAATGATCACCAGCTCGCCACGCCGGAGGCCAGCGGGCCGAGCAGCTTTGCGCGACGCTCCGCCGTGCGCTAGTTGGTGCCCGGCTTTCTTCAATTTGCCGACGATTTTACGAAGCGCCATATTGATGGGGATGTTAGCAGCGGCAGGGCGGTCGTCGCCAGTTGCGGGCTATGTACTGCATCATCCCGAATGGGTGGCTGTCGGATCCGGCCCAACCGCTTACACTCGCCCCGGCGCTCAAGTTTTCAAGTAATATTCAACAACCAACATCCGCCCAAAGGAGCCCACATTGCCGGACCATAGCAGGCGCGATTTTCTAAGAATCTCAGGGCTAGCCGCAACCGCACTGGCTGCCAAGACCCCGGTCAGAGGTGCCACCGCAGCCGGAAACGCTGTGCCGTCAAATTCGAGCGCTGATGCAGGCTCCATCCAAATGTGGGTGACTGATGATGCGCACAAGCTCGCCCCAGGGGCGCCGCTGAAATGGGCACCGGCGGGAGGGCCGGCCGGCGAGTCAGCCATCGTGCTTGATCCAGAAAAAAAGTTCCAGGAGATCCTTGGCTTCGGGGCGGCTTTCACTGACGCAGCCTGCTACACCTTCAACCGCCTCGAGCCATCCGCCCGAGAGAAACTCTTTCACCAGCTGTTCCATCCGTCAGAAATGGGCATAAATGTTTGCCGCACCTGCATCGGCGCGAGCGACTATTCAACCAAGATCTACAGCTTCGACGAAGGCGATCCTGATCCCGAATTGCGGCGCTTCTCCATAGATCACGATAAGGAGTACATTCTGCCCATGCTGCGCGAGGCGCGGCAGGCAAATCCCGATCTGTTTCTGTTTTCGTCACCTTGGAGTCCGCCGGGCTGGATGAAGTCGAACAACTCCATGCTGGGCGGAAACATTCAGCGGCGTTCGTTTGCGCCTTATGCGAACTACTTCGTGAAATTTCTGCAAGGCTACGAGGCTGAGCGCGTGCCGATTCAGGCGGTCACTATACAAAACGAAGTTGACACCGATCAGGATGGCCGCATGCCCGCCTGCACCTGGCCGGAGGAGTACGAGGCCGATTTCGTCCGCCAGCAGCTTGGTCCGGCGTTTCAAAAGAATGGCGTGAAAACGAAAATCTGGATCATCGACCACAACTACAACCTGTGGGGCCGCGCCATCGCCGAACTCGAGACGCCGGGAGTTGCGCAGTACACCAACGGCATTGCCTGGCACGGATACGTCGGCAAGCTGGAGTGGATCGACCGCGTGCACGATGCATTTCCCAACGCCGAGATGTACTGGACCGAGGGCGGCCCCGACTATACCGACCCGAACTATGCAAAGGAATGGGTACAGTGGAGCACCACCTTCAGCGGAATACTGCGCCACTGGTGCCGTTCGATCACTGCTTGGAATTTTGCGTTAGATGAGACTGGACACCCGAATATCGGCCCGTTCAACTGCGGCGGGCTGGTCACAATTGACTCTCGATCGAGGGAGGTCTCTTACAGCGGTCAGTTCCACGCCTTCGCGCAATATTCAAGATTTGTCAGGCGTGGTGCGCACCGCTTCGACTCGCAAGATAAAGGCGCAGATATTTCTCATGTGGGATTTGAAAATCCGGACGGGAAGCGGGTGCTGGTCTTGACCAATGCGGGCGGACCGAAGCAATGCCAGATCAGACTGGGAGATAGGCAAGCCCTCGTCCCATTGAGCGGGAATTCAGTTTCAACACTGGTGTGGTGAACAGCCGGCGGATGGTCTGAACACGATTACGCGCAGGCGTCGCGCCAGCCTGCGATCTCCTTCAACCCGGCTTTACGGGTCTGCTCGAACAGCCGCACCAGATGCCGCGAGTGCTCAAACTCGTGGATGTCAGCCCATACTTCAGCTTGCCAGCCGTGGTCATGGATGGCCGTTTCCCCGCATGTGGCGCAGCGGGTGTGCAGTTTGGCGGCCAAATAGGAGACGCCCGGTTCCGTCTCCAATTCGATAAAAATGCAGCGAACTTCCTTGATGTCCTCGTTCTCGCCGATCAGGTGTTCGTAACGCAGAAGGTATCCAAAACCAAGCTTGTTAGCCTCGCGCTCGGCCTCCGCGCGGGTATGGAATGGGCCATATTCGGCCCGCAGTTGCTCAGTTGAATCGCAAGCCATCCAGAAGGTTTCTTTGTAGTTCATTTCGGCAGCGCCCCGGGAGTTTCCTCTCGCCAATAACCGCTCTGAACCAGGAAACGCGAATTTCCAGTTCAGGCTAACCGTTCAAGAGCAATTCTGATTCCTTAGCGCAAAGGTTAAGTGCACGATTTTTCAGCAGGTTGCAAGTTACAAGTGAACCAGCTCTGCAAGGCTTTGCAACCCTGTTTCCCATTTTCGCCCTTTCCCGTACCTGAGTGTCTAGTTTGGTAGGGAAAGGCCACAGCTGTCGGCCTGGGATGCCGATGGCGACTAGAGCAGGTAGGTTCAGCGAAAGGGAGCGGATGGGCAAGCGTGGCGAGCCTCGGATGCCGGTGCAGATCCCGGTACGCATTTTCGGCGCCGACCTTCAAGGACGCATCTTTTCCGAGCGCGTCTCGACCGTGGACGTGAGCCGGAGCGGGGCCAAGCTTGGCGGCGTAAAGGCCACCATAAAAGGCGACGAAATCATTGGACTCACCTGTGGCGAGAAAAAGGCCCATTTTCGGGTTAAGTGGATTGGGCAGCCCGGTACCACAACCGAGGGGCAAGTCGGGTTGCTGAACCTTACACCCGAGCGGCCGCTATGGGACCTTAATCTGCCGCTCGGGCTAACTGACAGTTTCCGCCCGGAGCACCGCGGCGAGCGCCGGAAAACGCCACGCTTTAAGTGTGACGTTCCGGTGCAGGTGCGACCACGTGGGGAAGCCAACACGTGGGGCAAAGCTTCCGATATAAGCCGGGGTGGGTGTTTTGTCGAGATGACTATCCCGCTTAAACCGGATGCGAAATTTGAGATCTCCTTATGGCTGGGCGAGAGCAAAATCATGCTTCAGGGTGAGGTTGCCAGTGCAGCGCCTGGATTCGGCATCGGTGTACGCTTTGTAAACGTAACTCAGCAGGACCAGGAATCACTCGGCAAACTCATCAGCGAGATCACTCACGCGCTAATTTGAATTTGAAGCCCCCAAGCCTGCGGCTGCGGCTTTTGGCGCTGCAGTTGCGGGCAGTTCCGCTGCCCAACTAGACCCGCCGTTCGACGCCACATAGAGAGCCAGTTCCAGCCGGGTCCAGACCCCGAGTTTATCGAAGACATTTCGCAAATGGTTCTTGATTACTTGCTCGGTTGTGCCCATTGCAAGGGCGATTTCCGGGTTGGTCTGCCCTTGCCAAACCATGGTTGCGATCTTAATTTCCGTACGATTCAACTGTTCGCGAGGCGACATGATTCATTTGCTCCTTTTCAAAAATTGCGGTTGCCAGGATCACGCGTTTCCTTCCCTGCCTGATTCCTGCTCGCAGGAACAGCGTGCGTAAGTGCTGCTTGACGGTACGAGGGCTGATCTCCAGTTGCACCGCAATCTCTTTGTTGCTGCAGCCCTGCACCAGCAACTTCAAAACCTGTTGATCACGGCGAGTGATTTTTATGTGTTCGAGATCCACCATTAGAATTTCCTCTCCGATCGCAGTTTCGAGTTACCGCCGCGACCGCACAACAGGAAAGCACGTTCTTCGCCAAAGCTTCGCCTCGGGGCACAGAAGGACAAATACCGTGGATTGGCGCACTTCGAGGCATGGAGCTGTCGTTTGCCGGCTCGCCACCCGCTCATTTAGCCCCTTCTGGAACGGCTTTGTGCCAAAATGAACAGCGCCCGTCTTTCTGACACATGGAGCAGCGCATGAGGAGACTGCATCACGTAGCATTCGGAATTTTGCCGGGGCCGCTGTTTAGTTTTGTTTTGCTGATGGCAGTCCGCGCGGGCGCCGGTCAAGACCAAGTTGTTCCGGCTGCGAGTTCAGCGGCGCCGCAGACGATTACCCTTCAGGACGCGCTGGCGCGCGCGCGCGCTAACGAGCCGCAGTACCGCTCGGCAATAACCGCATATGGCGTCGCCAGGCAGAACACGGTGCAGGCGCGTGCTGCAGCTCTGCCCAACGTCAGCTATGCGGCTTCATACGTTTACACGCAGGCCAACGGAGAGCGTGCCGGCCTGCCGGCTTTCATCGCCAACAACGGCGTACATGAATACGTGAGCGAGGGAAACGTTCACCAGGCGCTTTCATGGCAAAACCTTGCGGAGTACCGTCTGGCGCGGGCGCAGGAAGCTCTGGCGAAAGCGAGATCGGAAATTGCCACTCGCGGCCTGGTCGTCACCGTAGTGCAGGCGTACTACGGATCGGTGGTTGCGCAACGGAAATACGCGACCGCGCAACGGGCGGCTGGCGAGGCCCAGCGCTTCTTTGATATCACCGCGAAGCTTGAGCGCGGCGGTGAAGTCGCGCACTCCGATACCATTAAGGCGCAACTTCAGCTTCAGCAGCAACAGCGCGCCATGCAAGAGGCGCAGCTGGAAATGGACCGAAGCCGGCTGGAACTGGCGGTGATAATTTTCCCGAATTTTAATGAGAATTTCACTACTGTAGACGATTTGGAAAACGTTGAACCGCTGCCTTCGTTTCAGGAAGCTGAAGTTGCAGGCGGCAAGCAGAACCCGCAACTCGGCGCCGCGTTGGCCGCAATGAAGGCCGCCAATCAGGAGGTTGCTGTCGCCTGGAACAGTTTTCTGCCTTCGCTTGGTTTGGATTATTTTTATGGAATTGACGCGAACCAGTTTGCCGTCAACGGATTTGATCCTTTACTGCGCCGGAACGTTCATAACCTTGGGTACTCGGCCGTTGCAACTCTTGATCTCCCCATCTGGAACTGGGGTGCGGGCCGGAGCAAGGTAAAGAGCGCGCACCTGCAACGCAATCAGGCACAATTAGAATTGAGTTTTGCACAGCGCAAGATGGTTGCGGACTTGAGGACGCTGTACAGCGAAGCTCAGATGGCGCGATCGGAACTGGAATCGCTGCGTTCGTCGGCCGATTTGGCCGCCGAAAGTTTGCGGCTCACCAGCTTGCGCTATCAGGCGGGAGAGGCGACGGTGCTCGAAGTTGTGGACGCTCAAAACACGCTGACCCTGGCACAAAATGCGTTGGGGGACGGGCAAGTGCGGTTCCGCACTTCAGTGGCGAATTTGCAGACACTTACGGGGACGTTCTGAGTGGAATGATCGGCCTACAAATTGGCATCGCACGAGGGGTTCGATTGAGGAACGCATCAGGTAGGGGCACGACTTCTGTTTGCGCCGTCAAATCATTCACTACTCCGGTCGGCACGGCTGAAAAGCCGTGCCCTCACCGTTCGCGGGTCTCCGTGGGGCTTTTGATTGTCGGCCTCGCCCTCGCTCTGATGACTGCCTGCTCCGGCGCCCCCAAAGACGCCGAGCAGCCTGTTCCGGTCGAGATCGTCTCCGTCCAAAAAGCCACTCTGCACCAGACCATCACCGCCGACGCGGTCTTGTTCCCCATCGCGCAGTCTGCTCTCGTTCCTAAAATCAGTGCTCCGGTAAAAACGTTCCTGGTCAATCGAGGCAGCCACGTTCGCGCTGGTCAGTTGCTTGCTGTGCTGGAGAATCGCGACCTTGCCGCCGCCGCCCAAGACAGCAAAGGCGCATTCGATCAGGCGCAAGCCACTTACGAGACCACCACCGCTGCCGACCTTCCGCAGGAATTGCAAAAAGCCCAGCTCGATACTCAAGCCGCCAAGCAACAATTCGATGCCCAGCAAAAGGTCTATGACAGCCGCAAGGAACTGTTCGCGCAGGGCGCATTGCCACGAAAGGAACTCGATCAGGCCGGAGTCGATCTGGTCAACGCGCGCAATCAGTACGAAATCGCGCAAAGGCATCAGGACTCGCTGAATGCGATTGGAAAACAGCAGACGTTGAAGTCCGCCAAAGGCCAGCTCGAATCGGCGCAGGGCAAATATCAGGGAGCGAATGCGCAGCTTAGTTATTCTGAGATCCGCAGTCCGATCAATGGTGTGGTCACTGATCGTCCTCTATACCCCGGAGAGATGGCCGCCGCGGGTACGCCTCTGCTAACGGTCATGGATACTTCGCAGGTCACGGCGCGCGCGCACATTCCGCAGCAAGTGGCCTCTCTGTTGAAAATCGGCGACAGCGCAAGCATAGTCGCAGCTGGATTCGACAAGCCGATTGCAGCCAAGGTTTCAGTCGTCAGCCCTGCACTCGACCCCAACAGCACTACTGTCGAAATCTGGGTACAGGCGAAAAATCCTGCGGCACGGTTGAAGCCGGGCAGCAGCGTGCAGATTTCGATAACTGCGCGTACCGTGCCGGACGCGCTGACGATTCCTGCCGTGGCGCTGCTCACCGGGCAGGATGGAACTACTTCGGTGATGGTCGCGGGGCCCGACGGCCACGCACATCAAAAAGAAGTGAAAGCGGGCATTCGCGATGGCGATCGTATTCAGATCGTCGAAGGCCTCTCCGCGAACGACCGCATTGTGGCTTCTGGGGCTTACGGCTTGCCTGACAACAGAAAGATTACGCAGCAGGAAAATTCTCAAAGCAAGCAGGAAGATTCCCAAACCAAGGGCGAAAAGGAGTAGCGCGCGTGGACCGGGCCGAATCCTCGTTCTGGTTTGCGCGGCACTCCAAGCCGCTGATCTTTCTGATTCTGACGATTGCCGCGCTGGGCATTTATCTTGCATTCACCATCCCCATTGCGGTTTTTCCTAACACCAACTTTCCGCGCATTCTGATCGCCGCCGACAACGGCGTCATGCCGATCGATCAAATGATGGTCACGGTCACCCGCCCGATCGAAGAAGCCGTGAACAGTGTTCCCGGACTCACCGCAGTCCGCTCCATCACCAGCCGTGGTTCGGCTGAAATTGATTTGTTCTTCGACTGGAACATCGACATGTTTCAGACGCTGCAGTACGTGAATGCCGCTATTTCCCGCGTGCAGCCCGAGCTTCCACCGACCGCGACCGTCGTCCCCAACCGGATGACCTTCGCCAGCTTCCCGATCATGGGTTACAGCCTCACTTCGGATACGGACCCGCAAACCCAGCTTTGGGAGATGGCGACCTATGAACTCAAGCCCCGTCTCAACCGCTTAAACGGTGTAGCAACCGTGTTCGTACAAGGCGGGCAGCAGCCAGAGTTCTACATCGAGCCTGATTCAGCGAAGTTGCTCACCGCGGGAGTTACCGTCACTGACATTCTCGACGCGATGAAGCGCACCAACCTGATCGACTCGCCGGGGCTGTTCGAACAAAATCATCAGCTGGTGCTCGGATTAATCAGCGGCCAGGTACGCACGCCTGCGGAGATTGCGGCAGTCACGATCAAGACTACGCAGACTGGCATTCCCGTCCGGGTTGGCGATGTGGCACGCGTAGTTCCTGGCGTGAAGCCGGTTTACACCATCATTACTGCGAATGGTAAACCGGCGGTCCTGCTCAACATCAACCGCCAGCCCGATAGCAACACCATGCAGGTAGCGAATGAAGTGCACGCCGAACTGGAGCAGATTCGCAAATCGCTGCCGACGGGAATTCAGATTCAACCGTTCTACGATCAATCGATCATCGTGAGCGAATCGATCAAAAGCGTTCGCGATGCCATTCTGCTTGGCTTGGTGCTGGCGTCGATCATCCTGGTCGTTTTTCTCCACGACTGGGGCACATCGCTGGTGGCGGGGCTGGTCATTCCCGTCACGATTCTAGTCACCTTCGTTGCGCTGAAGATGCTCGGCCAGACTTTCAATCTGATGACCCTGGGCGGCCTGGCTGCTGCCGTTGGGCTGGTGATCGATGACGCAATCGTGGTGGTCGAGAATATCGTGCTTCACCGCGACGCAGGACAAGGGCGCTTACAAGCTATACGCAGCGCGCTCAGGGAAATCACGGTACCGCTGATCGGCTCAACCGTGACCCCCATTGTGGTTTTCGTTCCGCTGATTGTAATCACCGGTGTGACCGGAACTTTTTTCCGCGCGCTTGCGCTGACGATGGGGGTCGCATTATTCACATCACTCGCACTCGCGTTGACGTGGACGCCGACGTTGAGCAGCTACTTCATTGGCAAGCGCGGGTCGGAGGACGAAGGCTCTCTGGCCGAAGAAGAAACTGTAGCGCAGTTGCTTGCCGCCGAAGAAGCGTCGACAGGAAGGCTCTTCCGCCGCATTATCGAGTTTCATCAGCGCTGGCTGCGACGCGCGGTCGCGAAACCTTTTTGGCTTGCCGGCTTGAGTGCGCTGCTCATCGCTGCTTCATTCCTCTGCTTTTATTTCATCGACACTGGATTGCTGCCGGGAATGGATGAAGGGGGATTCACTTTGGATTATTTGACTCCCGCAGGATCGTCGCTCTCTGAAACCAACCGCATGCTCTTGCACGTGGAGCGGATCATCAGAGCGGTGCCTGAGGTCGAGGGCACCTCCCGCCGCACCGGCGCAGAGCTGGGGCTGGCTGCGGTGACGGAAGCCAACAAGGGAGACATTCTAGTCAAGCTGAAGCCACAGTGCGGACTCTTCAGACGTTTTTTTTCAAGCTCATGCCGGACTCGCGCCATCGACGATGTGATGCAAGACGTTCGCGAGCAGGTCACGGCGCAGGAGCCGGCCGTGGATATGGAGTTCATTCAAGTCTTACAAGATATGATCGGTGACCTTACCGGCGAGCCGGAACCTGTGGTGATCAAGCTTTTTTCACAGGATCCGTCGCTGCTTCAGACTTGGGCGCCCAAGGTTGCCGATGCCATCAAGTTCGACGAAAAGGCCAAGCAGGGAGTAGAGGGCGTTACCGATGTGTTCAACGGGATCGAGAACACGATCTCGAGTGCGGCGGTAAATTTCCAGATCGATCCTGCCGTCGCGGCGCGCGCCGGATTCACCGCCGAAGAAGTTGCAATCGACGCGGCTGCGATTGTTGAAGGTGAACCTGCGGCCATGCCGGTTGTCTCCAATGACCGCGTCTACACTGTACGGGTACGTTTTCCAGCCGACAAACGCTCGTCGCTCGAAAACATAGGCAACACGTTACTCACCAGTGCCAGCGGCCACACCGCAACTCTGGGATCGCTGGCCACAGTCACCCAGCTCGCGCCGCAGAACGAAATTCGCCGCGAGAATTTGCAACGCAACGTCAGCGTGACCGGCAGAACTGAAAGCGAGTCGCATTTAGGCAGCGCCATGGCAGGAGTGCAGAAGGCGGTTGCCGATCTGCATCTGCCGCCCAGTATTCGAGTTGAATACGGCGGGCTGTATCAGCAGCAGCAGCAATCTTTTCGCGACTTCGCCTTAGTGCTGGTGCTGGCAATCGTTTTGGTCTTCATTGTGTTGTTGTTCGAATTCGGCACCTTTGCCGCTCCGGTCGCGATTCTGGCTTCCGCGCTGCTCTCGACCTCCGGAGTATTTATTGCGCTGCTGATCACCCGCACCACGTTCAACGTGTCTTCCTTCATGGGAATGATCATGGTGGTGGGTATTGTGGCGAAAAACGGAATTCTCCTGCTCGACGCCGATCAGAGAATTCGCGCCACCGGAGCCTCCGCAGAGGAGGCCATGCTGCAAGCCAGTCACCGCCGTTTGCGGCCGATCGTGATGACGGCCCTGGCGACAATCGCGGGAATGCTGCCGCTCGCCTTCGCTATCGGCGCCGGTTCACAGATGCTGCAGCCGCTGGCAATCGCGGTGATTGGCGGAATTCTGGTGTCGATGGTGTTGTCGCTCATCATTACGCCTGCGGTGCATTTGTATATGAGCGGCGGTCGAACCGCCCGGGTAAGCGAAATCTCGTTGATATCTTGAGTGCCGGTACGAAGCCGCGACCCTTGGGCTTGGGGACCCGATGCCCTACTTACCTTGCCCTAGCGATTTCAGAGGCCTTCCGATCCAACCACCCCAGGTTCGAACGTGTTTTACAATATTTCAAGCGGAGTAGCAGCTTTGAGGTTTGTGACCCTAGGCGCGATGCAGAAGCCGGAACTGGATGAGATTTCCTTCCAGCGATTACTGGCGGCTGCCTATGTTGTGCAGGCTCATAATGACACCCTGCGCGCTAATAATCCGCGTCTGGACACGGCGCATGTATTTGCTGAGATTGCCGAGATCCAGTCGGCGGTGCGGGCTGGGCGGCTTGACCTCGCCGCCGCAGCGAAGTTGACTACGGGACGCCTTCTAACCATTGTCCAAGCCTCCGGCGTCAGCCTCAGTCTGATCACCAATGGATACCTCGATTGCGTTGCGGAATCGGGCATACCGGCGACGATCCCAGGCAGTTCGGTCGCATCGCACTCGCTGGTAGCGACTGAACGGCTCAAAGTCGGGAAGATATTCGACAGCGCTGATGCCCAAACAGATATTCGCCTGGACGCTTCGCTGTGCGCCAGGCTTGGGGTCGGCTCTTTGGTCGCGGCTCCGGTCTTTCGCAACGGTAATTTGGCAGGCTTGATAGAGGTGCGCTGGGCGAAGGCGGGCGGATTTCGAGAATCGGAGATCGAGGCGTGCCGGTCGTTTGCAGAGTTGGCGACGGCAATTTTGGAACAGCCAGCCGCCGTGGAAACGAAAAATGCGAATGGTAGTAACGACGATCAGATCGTTACACCTGTACCACAGATGGAATCGATCAAAGGCCCGGCGGCCATTGTCGAGGATTCTCCCGTGACCGCTCCGATTTTGTCGGGGATGGAAGGCTCAGAGATTGGCGGCTCACTGCCGGACGTTCAATCGGTTTCGGACGCCATGGTAGACAGGTGCCGAGTCTGCGGGCGGCCCTTCGGGGCCGATGAAGCCTTCTGCGGCTACTGCAGCATGCCGAACACCGCCCCGAGTGCAGCAGAAGGATTGCAAAGCAAGTGGGCGTCCATGTGGCATATCCAAAAGGCGCAAAGCACCTTGGAAGAGCCCGCTAGGCCCGCCGACGCTGAGCCTGTGGACCCAGAGGCAAGAAATCCAGAGTCTGACTTTGCCAGCCCAAGCTCAGGCGCGTTCTCGCGCGTGATTGCCCCCGCTGCACCGGTAATTTCAGAGCGAGCGCCCGCGCTTCCCAACGCCGACGCGCGCGCCGATGACCTCTCGTATTTCCAACCGCTGCCGGTGGAGCGCAACGGAGAAGTGCGATTGCAGTCACGAGACGACCTTTCTGCACACTCCCGCATATCGCGATCGGTTCTCTCGAAGATTCGCGGGCGGGATCTGCTGCTGGTGATGGTCGCGGCCATCCTTGCCTTCGGCGTGGTGTCGGCATGGCCTTCTTCGAGCGCTCAACCCACCTGGTTTCAGTCGGTGATGGTTCGGCTAGGTTTGGCGCACGCTCCCGGCCGCGCAACCATTTATGGCAATCCTGAAGTCAACGTATGGATGGACGTCCGCACTGCGCTGTATTACTGTCCCGGATCGGATCTTTACGGCAAGACGCCCACGGGGCGTTTTGCGGCTCAGCGAGAGGCACAGCAGGAACGTTTCGAGCCAGCGACGGGACTGGCTTGCCAGTAGAGCTGATAGCGGTATGAAATCGAAAAAGGAAATCGCCGGGACCAGCCCGGCGAATTTTTTGAGATTTTCTTTTGCGTAATTTCAATGGCTCTGGGCCAGCGCCAGACCTTCATGCCTGCGCGCCTCATACCATAGTGCGAGCTCTACGCGGTTCCAGAGCCCCAGTTTGTCATAGATGGTGCGGAGATAGTTTTTGACGACGTGTTCGGAAGTTCCGATTTCATCTGCGACTTCTCTGTTTTTGAGTCCTTGGGCAACAAGTTCGATAACGCGTTGTTCCCGGTTGCTGGGTGTTCCACTGCCGTTTCTTCCTCTGAACATAGCTGTCTCCTATATAAGAGTGTTGCAAGTTTTACCCGTTTGACTCCGCCAGTTATTCCATAGCGCTGGAATAGACGGTTGAAATGGGCTTTCACCGTCCGTCGCGCCATGTTTAATTGCCTGGAGATTTCGTCGTTGTCACAACCTTGCAGGAGCAGTTCAACGACCTGCCGCTCCCTCGGACGTAACGATTTTTCCTCCATATCAAAAACCCTTTCTAGTGGATTATTCTGCGAGAGCGGCCAGACTCAGCCCGCAGGTTAGAAACTAAAGGTCAGAGTTTATGGGAAATGCTTTGCACATCCTATGCCAGCCGACCGAAGTAATAGGAAAAAGAATGCTCAGATTTCCACAAACGGGAGCAACCACGTCAACAGCCTGAAATCCCGAGACTTGCCTGATTACCTAATGAGTGCGGCCCTTGGGCCGACGGATACCCGTTCCTGAAAGTCTAACAAAACAAGATAAGTAAATGGCACAGAAGTGCTATTTAGATAATAAAAAATCTGTGGAAGTTCAGAAATATTACTCTCCGGTACATTTCTGTCGGGCAATCATTCGGATTCGCACTCCGCACCCGAGGAATCCTTAGGTAAAAGACCTTAGGTCAAATTTTCCTGTCATCCTCCATCCTTAGGAACTATTTACACTTCCAGCGATTGCCTGCAGAAGGCACCTTAGACCGCAGCCGAGATGAGGTTCGGACTAGCCTGTAGTCGGTAGCGGGTCAGTTTCAATAGCAAACCTTTGGCATGAATTATGGTCTAACCGTGAAGTCAAAACTCGTTTCTGCACTTCTGATAATGGTTGGATAGTTGCCCAAGCACAAGCGATCCACAGCACCGCAGTGCAAAACTTGACGATACTCCGGCACCTTGCCGACATCTCGTCGGCATCCGAACTACCCACGCTCATAAAGCTCTCTCAGAGCTGAGTCCGCTTAAAGCGTCTGGCGGATTGCAGTGCGGCACCAGCCGAAACTGACTCACTATCCGGTATTCCGCCCGGAGCGTGCCGCTGGCTTCGTGGATGTTAGGATTCATCTTCTCCTTATCCGATGAGTCAATTTTGTGATGTGGCCGTCCCCTTGCCCCTTGATATGGTCTTTACCTATCAAGTGCCAGAGGGAATACGCCCAGTGCTCGGGGAGCGCGTTGTGGTGCCCTTCCGGCGCCAGCGGCTCGTGGGCATCGTTACCGAATTGCATGATCGTGCCCCGACGGTCGCTACGAAGAAGGTTCTTGCAACTCTGGATGAGGCAGACTCGCCGGCGCTTAGCGACGAACTTCTGCGCCTGGGAAAATGGATCAGCGAATACTATCTTGCGCCAGTCGGCGAAGTTTTTCGCACCATGCTGCCGTTGAACGCGGAGTTCCGGCGCGAGGTGGCGTATAGGATCACCGAGCAAGGACATCTTGCGCTGCATTTGGCAGGAGAAACCGGGTCCTCTCGAAGGTCGAAGAAAACCGTGGAAGACCAGTACGCCGAGTATCGCGTGTTGGACTATCTTGCGGCTCGAGACCAAAGCCGCGAAGGGACATTGAAGTCGGCGGCACGTGTCTCGCGTCAATTGCTCGACGGCATGCTGCGAAAGCAGTGGATTGCACGCGAGGATTGTTCCCACATCAGCGACGCTGCTCGTGTAAGGCAAGTTGCTGTCTTGAATCATTCTGACGGAAAACTAAACGCCAACCAAAAGCTTTTGGTCGATGCCCTGGCGGCAGCGGGCGGACGCGTTGCGGTCGAGAATGTGCGGCAGTTTGAAGTCCCGCGAAGCACGCTGGCCACCCTGGTCAGGCGTGGACTGGTTGAACTCAAGGAAGAGCCGGTTGAATTTACCAGGCCGACGCTGGCTGCGCGAGGAGCCGAGTTTGAGTTCAATTCAGCACAGCAGAAGGCGCTGGAAAAAATTCGTGCAGCCGTTGAGGCACGATCCTTCTCCGGCATTCTTCTTCACGGCGTGACCGGTTCCGGCAAAACCGCGGTCTATCTCGCGGCCATGAAATCGGTCCTGGAGTCAAGCCGCTCGGCCATTTTGCTGGTCCCGGAAATCGGTCTCACTCCGGCAGTTGCGGCGGATGTACATGCGGTTTTCGGCGACGAAGTGGCAATTCTCCACTCTGCGCTCTCGGACAAGGAGCGCGCTGAACACTGGCACCGAATTCGTCGCGGAGCAGCGCGCGCGGTAGTTGGAACACGGTCGGCAGTATTCGCTCCACTCTCGAACCTGGCGCTCATCATCGTGGATGAGGAACAGGATTCTTCGTACAAACAGGAGGAAACGCCCCGCTACCACGCTCGCAACGTCGCGGTCATGCGGGCAAAGTTTTCGGATGCGGTAGTTGTGCTTGGCTCTGCGACCCCTTCGTTGGAGTCGTACTTCAATGCAAAAAAGGGCCGCTACGGTCTGCTCGAAATACCCGACCGGGTTGAGAAGCGGCCTCTGCCTGAAGTTGAGCTTGTGGACATGCGCCAGGAATTCCAGGAGACCGGGCAGGAGCAGGTAATATCGCGGAAGTTGCTCGAAGAAATTCGCCTGCGGCTGGAGCGCAAAGAGCAGGCCATGGTGTTGCTGAACCGTCGCGGATATTCTCCCGTGGTTTTATGTCGCACCTGCGGCAAGACGCTCGAATGCAAGAATTGCGCGATCGCCCTCACCCATCACAAACAAAACCGCCGGATGGAGTGCCACTACTGCGGATTCATGGCGCCGGTCCCCAAGCACTGCGCTTCTTGCGGAAGCGACTACGTGTATTTTCTGGGCACCGGATCAGAAAAGCTCGAGGAGCTGCTGCATGGATTATTTCCTCAGGCGCGGATTGCCAGGCTTGACCGCGACACGGTGCGCAGCCACGCGGACTTCGAACGCACGCTCAATGCGCTAAATACCGGTGATCTCGATTTGCTCGTGGGAACGCAGATGATCGCCAAGGGGCACGACATTCATGGCGTGACGCTAGTTGGCGTGGTGGGCGCGGACATTGCTCTCGGGCTGCCTGATTTCCGCGCCGCCGAACGAACGTTTCAGCTGCTCACCCAGGTCGCGGGGCGCGCCGGCCGCGGGGACATTCCCGGGAAAGTAATTCTGCAGACTTATTTTCCCGAACATTACGCGGTGCAATATGCCGCGCAGCATGATTTTGCTGGCTTCTACGAAAAAGAGTTGCGCTTTCGCAGCTGGATGCATTATCCGCCCTACAGCTCACTGGCAAATGTGATCCTGCGCAGCGACAAACTGGATGACGTGCTCAAGTGGGCGGGTACGCTTGGGCGATGGTTTGAGAAAACCCGGCATGAAGGAGTGCGAGTGCTCGGTCCCGCTGCCGCGCCCATCCAGCGACTGAAGCGTGACTACCGGTACCACTTCATTCTGAAATCCCCCAGCCGCCAGAAGCTGAATGCGCTGCTGAGAGAAATGCTGGCGCAGGCGGCGAACGAAAACGTCCCGCGCGCGAAGGTGATTGTGGATGTGGATGCAATCTGGCTGATGTGATACGAAATAGCCTCATCGTCCGGGCCAGTGCCATGCAGGAGCGTGCATGGGATTGATGCCTGCGATCGAGGTTTCTCCAAATTGTTTTTCGAGCGCAATAGGGTGATATCCCGGCTGCTCTGAGAGAGCGGCCATCAGTTTTGCAGCGTGAGTGACTACGATCACTTGCGATCGTTTCGATGCCATGGCGATCAGTCGCGCCAGCGCTCCCAGCAGATCTGGATGGAGGCTTGTCTCGGGCTCGTTCAGGACCATAACCGCAGGCGGACGAGGCGTTAGCAGCGCGGCAATCCAAAGCAGATACCGCAATGTTCCGTCGGAGAGTTCGGCTGCGTCCAGCGGGCGCAACATGCCGTGCTGTTCCATGGCGAGTGCGAAGCGCCCTGAATCAGTGGCAATCGATAGCCGACTGCCAGGGAAGGCATCGGATACCGATTCGTCGAGCGCGTTTCCGTCACCGATTTCGCGAATGGTCTGAATCGCCGCGGCGAGATCGGCCCCATCGTTGCCAAGGACCGGAGTTCGAGTAACGATCTGCGGCAGTCGTGCCGGCGAGTCTACATCTGTTCTGAAGTGATCATAAAATCGCCAGGCGCGAATTGAATCTCGCAACTGGAGCATCTCAGGAGCATTTCGCGGATCAGCCAGTTGCGTCATCATGCTGTCGAAAGTGGAAAGATTGTCCGCGACGATCTTCCAGTCATCGTTGTTGCTGCGAATGCGCACCACCGGACCGTGTCGATCGACCAATATGGTTGAGGGGCGAAGCGCCGGCCCATGCCAGATGGTCTCCTGCTTAATCACGGGGTCTAAGCTGAAGGCGGAGGTACCATCGGGCTTCGGAAGCCCCATGTCGATCAGATAACCGAATTCATCCCCTGCAAAGCCAAGGCGAAGGCTGACCGGGTGCTTTCTCCTCGTGCCCTGAACCGGATAGTCACCCTGTTTCACCGCGCGCGAGATTGACTCTGGCCCCGCCCACAGCGTGGATTGAAGTCCGCCCTCGCGAGCGAGCGACGTGACAACGCGGCCCTGAGCGGTATCCGCCAACAATCGCAGCGCCCGATACAGACTCGATTTTCCACTTCCATTCGGCCCTGTAATTACATTCAGCCTTCCCAGTGGGACAATCAGATTACGTAGGGAGCGGTAGTTCGAAATGGCAAGCGTGGTGAGCATGTTGCGCGCGATCCGGATCGTCGAATGCTACCAAATAACTGTTCTTATGATCCCTTACTCTGCAGAAACTCCCGTACCACCACCTTCACATCCCGCTTCTGGGCATCCACGGCAAAATTGAGCAGGCGCATTTCGGCGTCGGAGATTTTTCCGCTGAGGTCATCCAGTGCCTGGCGAAGCTCGGGATGCTCGGCCAAAGTCTGCTCGCGAATGACCGGCACAGCCTCGTAGGGTGGAAAATAATGTTTGTCGTCTTCAAGCACGAACAAGTCGAGCGCGGGAATCAGCCCGTCAGTCATGTTGCCAGCGATCAGGTCAACCTGATGGTCTTTGAGTGCGCGGGTGAGCAGGCCGAGATCCATGATGCGCGGCGGCGCGGCGAAACGCAGGCCGTAGGTCGCGACCAGGCCCTTGTAGCCGTCGGGACGCTCCATGAATTCGTATCCAAAGCCCGCGCGCCATTGCGGAGTGTACGCAGCGGATTGCGAAATCGTCTGCAGATGCAGGCGGCGGGCATCCTCGCCCCGAATTTCAATGGCAAAAGTATCGTTGAATCCGAATGGCGGGCCAAGCGTCAGATGAAAACGTTTTTGGTATTCCGAGTTCACGCGCTCATAAACGGCTTTGGGGTCTGAGCCAGGACTCTCCGTCCGGCTTGGCTGCTGTTTGAGAATTGCGGTTAGCGCCGTGCCTGTGTACTCAGGATAAATATCGATGCGCCCGGCAAGAATGCCCTGGTGCGCGATGTAGGTGCCGCCGAGATAAAACCGGCGCTCGACGGCAAGATGGGTCTTGTTTTCGATCTGCTGCGCAATGAGCTCGCCGAGGATGATCTGCTCGGTAAAGTTCTTGCATCCGACGACGATGCGTTGTTGGTGGTTGCAGGAGGTGAGGAGAATGACAAAGCAAAGAATTGATCCGAGACACACAAAACTTGCCAGGAGTTCGTGGGAAGGGTACGACTTTGAGTCGTGCCGTAAAGCTTGACTGGAGCGCGATTCGGCACGACTGGAAGTCGTGCCCTTCCCGGTCCGTTTAGAGTTCCTGCGGGTATCTTGCATTGTCAAGATCGCCCTTAAAGTGCCTCATCCCCGTTGTGGAGCGAGCCGCTTCTCCACCCAACCCAGCAACACGTCTGCGGTCAGCGCCATCAATGCAGCCGGAATTGCACCGGCAAGAATGACGGAATTGTTCACCATCGCCAATCCGCGAAAAATCAGCTCGCCTAGTCCGCCTGCGCCAATGGCGGCGGCGATGGTTGCCAGCCCCACCGAAATCACTACAGCGACCCGAATGCCGGCAAGAATCACGCTACTCGCCAGCGGCAGCTCAACTTTGAAGAGCAACTGCCAATCCGTAAGCCCCATTCCGCGCGCGGCTTCAACTACAGCACGGTCCACGCCCGTAATTCCCGCATAAGTGTTCCGGATAAGCGGCAACAGCGCGTACAGGGTGAGAGCAAGAACCGCAAGCCGTCCCGCGCGATCGCCAATCCACGGAGCGGGCAACAGAAATCCAAACAAGGCGAGGCTGGGGATGGTCTGAATAATGTTCGCAGTTGCGATCACCGGACCGCGCAGCACAGGCCTGCGCGCTATCAATACTCCCAGCGGAATACCCAGAGCCACTGCAATCAGGGTAGAGATGCCGACCATCCACAAATGTTCAAGTGTGAGATCGGCAACGTTCGCGCCGTTCTGCGCCAGAAAAGTCCACAGATTCATGATTCACCTCGCGGCTGATCGGCCCGCGCTCCAAACGCCTCCATGTATTTCGCAACCAGAGGTTCCGACGATTTGCGGAATTCCTCCGCAGAGGTCAGCGACACCAATCGCCCCTGTTCGAGCAAGGCGATTCTTGTCCCCAGACGCAAAGCTTCATGCAAATCGTGGGTCACGAATAAGACTGTCTTCCCGAGCCGTTGCTGAAGGGCAAGGAACTCACGCTGCAGGTCGGAACGCGTAAGCGGGTCGAGTGCGCCGAAAGGCTCGTCCATCAAGAGAATTGGAGGATCGGCTGCGAGCGCCCGAGCCACACCCACGCGCTGACGCTGTCCTCCGGAAAGCTGGTGTGGATAGCGCGACGCAATGTCCGAATCCAGCCCCACCAGTCTGATCAGTTCCTGCACGCGCGCGCGAGTCTTTTCCTCCGGCCACCTCTCGATAGTTGGAACGAGCGCGATGTTCCGCTCGACCGTATAGTGCGGAAAAAGGCCGACCTCCTGGATGGCATAGCCGATGTGGCGGCGCAGTTCGATCAAGTCCCAGTCGCTGGTTCCACGCCCCTCGACACGCACCTCGCCCGAAGAATGCTCCAGAAGCCGGTTGACCAGTTTGAGAGCTGTAGTTTTTCCTGATCCACTGCGCCCGAGCAAAACCATGATTTCGCCGCGAGCGACTGCAAAACTCAGATGATTGAGAATCTCACGGCCATCCGGCAGCCGATAGCAGACGTCGAGAAATTCCACGGAAGACTGGGGAGAGTCCATGTTCAGTGCGAGAGCGGATCAGATATCGTACGCTTCCGGCGGCAATCCGGTAATACGAAGTCCGCTGTGCCCCTTGTGCCGGATGTTGAAGCCAATCAGCAGGGCGGTAATTTGCTCAACGATGCGCGCGTTTTCCAATTTGCCGCCATCGAGTGCGCGGACTCCCGGAATTTTGCGCGCGAGCTCGCGGACTGTGCGAGCGGCCTGTTTGTCGTCGCTGCATACGATCACGTCGCAGTCGACAGGCCCATTCTGCTTGACGAGCTCAGCCGAAACGTTGTGAAACGCAGCCACGACCGCTACGCCTTCCGGCACCAGCTCTGCTGTTTCCTGTGCGGCGGAGCCTTGCCACACTCCGATCGTACGGGTGGGCCGGCCGCCGACACTCGCGGCCAAAGGCACAGTTGTGTCCACGAGGATCTGGCCGGGGCGGAGTGCCGGCTTAAGCTGCTTCAGCATCGTCGCGTGGACTTCGAAGGGAATGGTGAGGACGACGATTTCAGCGGATTGGCACGCAGCCTGGTTCTCAGCCCCAGAAATCTTTCCATCCGTCTGCTTCTGAATTTCCAAGGCGATTGCCGATGCACGCTGAGGATCGCGCGATCCGATGACGACGGTTTCTCCCGCTTGTGCCCAGCGCAGGGCCAGACCGGACCCTTCCGGCCCGGTGCCCCCCACAATGGCGATGGTCACGCGAACTCCGGCTCACGTAGCGGCTCGGAAGGAAAGCACTCGATCGGAACTTTCATTTGAATTCGAGAATACGTGGTATTGCGCTCCGCCGGAATCCGGCCGAGTTCTCGAATAAGCGATTGAAATTCTTCCGGGCTGGTGTATTGGCCTGCGGTTGCACCGGCTTCACGAGAAATGTTCTCTTCCATCAGCGTGCCACCGTAGTCGTTCGCGCCCGCTTGTAAACACAATTGCGAAAGCTGCCGATTGAGCTTCACCCAGGAAACCTGAATGTTGTTAATCGAGCCAGCAAGCATCAGACGTGCGAGGGCGTGAATTTTCAAATGCTCGGCCAGAGTCGGCCCTGAGCGAGAAAGCCGTTGATGAAACAGCAATGTGTTTTGATGAACGAACCCCAGCGGAACGAATTCCGTGAACCCTCCAGTCTGGTTTTGAATTTCGCGCAAGAGCAGAAGCTGGTTGACCCAATGTTCCGGCGTTTCCACGTGCCCGTACATCAAGGTGGAAGTGGTGCGAATCCCACAGGAGTGTGCGGTACAGACTACTTCCTGCCATTGCGAAGTCGAAAGCTTGTTGCGGGAGAGCACGTGACGAACTTCGTCATCGAGAATCTCAGCCGCGGTGCCGGGCAAGGTACCCAAGCCGTTGTCCTTCAGCATTGCCAGGTAATCACGCAGCGGCATACCCGTGAGCTCGACGCCATACACAATCTCCATTGGTGAAAACGCATGGATATGCATACCAGGAACAGCGTTCTTCACAGCGCGCAGAATGTCACGGTAATAAAAAGGGTCCAGCCCGCGCGGCAGCCCCCCTTGAATACACACTTCGGTTGCACCCAGTTCCCATGCCTGCAGAGCTTTTTCGGCGACCTGTAGTGGATCGAGAAAGTACGTGTCGGATTCACGCGGGCCGCGGCTGAAAGCGCAAAACTTGCATCCGACAAAACAGATGTTGGTGAAATTGATGTTGCGATTTACGACGTAAGTGACAATGTTGCCGGTCAGCTCGCTTCGCAGGAGATCAGCGGCGACGAGAAATCCGAGAAGGTCGTCTCCTTCGGCGTTCGCCAGAAGCAGGCATTCACTGCGGTTCAGCGTGGAGCCGTCTTGCGAGTCGAGAACGCGCTCGATCGCGTGCCGTGTGGGCGCGTGCATCCGCTTAGCGACATCGTTCCAGTCGCGTTGAGGGAAGCTTTCGAGTTCCGCTCGTGTGCAAATTCGCGCAGGCATATCAACTTTCTCCTTCGCTCAACGGAACAGATCGTTCTTCGGGTCCCGGACCAGTTCCTGGGCGGTCCCGCGGCCAGGGTAATACTTCAATCCGCGCACGATGCAAAATGGCGTGCGATTAAGCTTGCCGCAGACCAGGCCTGCAGCGCAAGCCAGTTCATCAGCTACGGCTTCAGCAGTGGCATGCAGCACATAACCGTGAGGGTCGCGCTTGCCACGATGGTCAACCAGCGGCCGCATCCCCGCAACTCCGATCGCGACCTCGGTCAGTCCCTCGCGCCATGGCCGTCCGAATGAGTCTGTGATGATCACAGCGACGGCGACGCCAAACTTTTTTTTAATGGCCGACCGCAGCCGCGCAGCCGAGGAGTCGGAGTCCTTCGGCAGCAGCAGCGCGTGCCGGCCGCCGTCGACGTTCGAAACATCGATACCGCTATTTGCGCAGATGAATCCGTGACGAGTTTCAGTGATCAGAATTCCGCGGCTGCCGACCATCCCTTTACGTATGACGCTGCGGCTTTGCGAAAAAACAAGCTGCACCAATCGAGCCTCTGTGCCGGATTTTCTCGCCCAGGCCGTGGCAGCACGTGAAGGCTTCACGTCAGCGAGGCGTACCACCTGTCCTTCAGCTTTAGAAATAATTTTGTGCTTTACCACCAGAACGTCGCCGCTTTCCAGCCTTAGTTTCTGACGCCGTAGTGCAAGCCGAAGTTTTTCCACAAGACCATCGCCGGGGAGGATATCACCTGCGAGCGGAATCGGGATTATCGAAATCCCACGTGCAGCTTGCATTATGATTTCGCCGCGAGCTGCGAGTTGTGGACCTTCTCATGCACGGGAGGTCGCGACGTCCGCAGGAATTCTCGCGAAAGCAACTGCGACTGTTTTTCACCCGCGGCCTGCGCCAGTTCTTGCAGGTCTTCGGGCGTGTCGATGTCGAGCTCAACTCGGGGTAATGAAAGCACAACGCATGACCCATTGGTTGCAATTGCAGATGCCAGATGCGGCATAAAGCTGTCGTTCCCAAAGCGCAGTGGAAACAATGCCGCCGGACGTCGCAGGACAGCGTTGCTTCCACGTTTGTCACTCGAAGGCACCAGTACCGACCCCTTCGTCGGAGCATGCTCATAAATCGCACGAATGTCCTCGGCTGCAATCAGCGGGATGTCCGCAGGAATTACAAGCGCACATTCCACGCCTCGAGAGACACACATCTCGGTGGCCATTTCAATCGCGTCGCTCTCGCTAACGTTGGCATCATCGCGAATGATCTCAAACCGGTGCCGGCCGGCAAGATCGAGAGCAAAGGAATCGCTGGTGACCAATGAGATGTCATCGTGGCCGAACTCTGCTACAGCCTCAAGCACATCGGACAGCATCGCCTGCGCGAGCTGGGTCCGCGCGGAAGCATCCAGTAGCATCGAGAGGCGTTGCTTGGCATTCCTCAGATTCTTGACGGGAATCAAGATCATTTCGCCTCCGCGACGCTGACAACTCCAGACGAGACCAGTTCCAGCGCGGTCTGCGCGATGCGCGTTCTGTCTTCGAGTGTGCGCATTAGGATGTTTGTGCAGTGCACCTGGAGTTTGTCAGAGCTGAGGGCATGTGCGCATTCCGAGTCGGAGTCATGCGCCACCAGCAAATCCAGAAAATCTCCATACGCCGCGGCAACTCCCTTGATCGAAGCATCAAGACCTTGCGACGCCATAAGCGCGGCAGCAGGGCCTGATACTGCCGCATTCCCGATCATCGGGCTCACCGCGACGACGGGCGCTGAGGTTTTGCACAGTGCCTGACGGATCCCCGGCACAGCGAGAATCGGTCCGATGCTGGTCACCGGATTGCTCGGTGCAATCAGCACGGCCTCGGCCTGCAAGATTGCTTCTAGCACTCCGGGCGCGGGTGCGGCGTCTGCGGCTCCAGCGAAGCGCACAGACTTCACCGGGTCTTTATACCGTCGCTGCACAAAGTATTCCTCGAAACTGATCTCGCCGTCAGGAGTTTCGATTCGCGTCTCGACTGGTTGATTGCTCATGGGCAAAATACGAGAGCGCAGACCAAAGCGTTCAGCGATGGTACGTGTCGCTTGCAAAAGCGTCTGCCCCTCAGACAACAATCTCGTTCGCAGTAGATGAAGCGCCAGATCGCGGTCGCCAACGCTGAACCACGACGGCTCGCCCAACTCCTTCATTGTCTGCAAACAATGAAATGTGTCGCCGCGAACTCCCCATCCCCGCTCGTTGCTGAGCTTTCCCGCGAGCACGTAAGTTATGGAATCAATATCCGGAGAGACGTACAAGCCCCACCAGCGGTGGTCATCGCCGGTGTTGACGATGATCGTCAGATCACTTGGAGGCACAATGCGCTGAAGTCCCTCAACAAACTTTGCGCCTCCGGTGCCGCCTGTAAGAACGACGATCATGCCGCACTCCGCGCGTAGCCCTTCGGACCCGCGGCTGTGCGTAACCTCGAAGCCAGCAACCCCGGCCGCGAAAGGAGCTTCGGCAGAAATTCCGGATAAACCGGCAAGCGTTGTCGCAGCGTGGAACCCTTGGCCAACGTCCTTCTTTCCAACTGCTCCAGATGCGGCCATGGCCGCTCTGGATTGATGAAGTCGGGAGTCAGCGGGGAAATTCCTCCCCAGTCGTTGATGCCCGCATCGAGCAACTGTTCATAGTCCGGATCAGAAAGATTTGGCGGGGCCTGGATGTTGACCTCGGGCATGAGCAGTCTTGCGACCGCAATCGTTCTCAGCATCTCGCCACGGCTCGGCTCGGGCCGGCTGTGCATTGGGATTTCCGATTTCGTGCGAAAATTCTGAACGATGACCTCCTGAATGTGGCCGTAGCGCTCGTGCAGGTCGCGAATTGCTATCAGCGAATCGACACGGTCTTCGGGCGACTCTCCAATTCCAATCAATATCCCCGTGGTGAATGGGACGCCTTGTCTTCCGGCGTCCTCAATTGTCCGCAGGCGCTTCGCAGGAATTTTGTCGGGAGCATTATCGTGTGCTCTGCCGGGCGCAAGCAGCGAATCATTGGTGGTCTCCAGCATTAGCCCCATGCTTGGAGAAACTGCTGCAAGCCGCGCGATCCACTCAGCACTCATCAGTCCCGGGTTCGGATGCGGCAGCAGACTGGTCTCCCGCAGCACCAGCTCACACATGGATTCGAGATACCGCAGCGTGGAAGTAAATCCCAAATGCCGCAAGGTCTCGCGCATTTCGGGAAATATCAGTTCTGGCTTGTCACCCAAGCTGAACAACGCTTCTGTGCACCCGAGCTTTTCTCCAGCTCTTGCAACCTGCAAGACCTCGTCGGGCGTCATTGTGTGCGCACCCGGCTGTCCAGGGTCGCGCCTGAAGGTGCAGTAGCCGCAGTAGTCCCTGCACAAATTTGTAAGTGGAATAAAAACTTTTCGCGAGTACGTGATCACGCCTGGCTTGAAACGGTCGCGAGCGGCGCGGGCGGCAGAGAGCAGCTCTGGCAACTCTGCGTCACTGGCTCGGATCGAGCGGTAGGCGCATTCGCGACTGATGGGAGGAATCAACACTTCGCCACCATGTGGCTGGCGAAGTGCCCTCACGGAAGATTCGACGTTTGCCGGCGCACTTGGCATGGAGCCGCGTCCTGGTTACATCAGACCAGATGATACCGGAAGCTCCACCTGCACGCGAAAATTCAGAGTTCATGGTAAAACTCAGGGTTGCACAGAAATCAGCGTTGTGAGCTGATGTGACTTGTGCATCCGTGAGGGTGCAAGCGTAGAGATCTGTAATATGAGCACGACAAAATGAACACCGCCCAAGATGATTTTCGCCGCGCCATGGCTTATTTCGCCACCGGTGTGACTGTCATTACCGTTGATTACCAGGGCGAAGTTCAGGGCATGACGGCGAATGCATTCACCTCGGTCTCTTTGGATCCCATGCTGGTACTGGTCTGCGTGGACCAGAAAGCACGGACGCACGCGCACCTGCATGCAAGAAAGAGATTCGGAATCAATGTGCTCTCAGAACAGCAACGCGCGATTGCAGAGCACTATGCGCGACAGGACCGCGATCCCGTCCGCGCCGAAGAGGAAGCGGGAGCAAAATTCGATCATACACAGCATGGAACTCCAATCTTGCAGGGCGGACTGGCTTACCTGGAGTGCCGTCTGCAGACTGCCCAGGACGCAGGCGATCACACGATTTTCATCGCCGAAGTTGAAGATGTCGTTGTGCGAAGCGGCAAGCCGCTGCTGTTTTTCCAGTCGAGTTATCGTGCGATTGGGCCGGAAGTCGGATAGGCACGGCAGTCTGAGACCCTTGCTGCAACTGTCGTACTTACTACAATTGATAGACCCACTAACGCGCACCATCGACAGATGCAGTGACTGCTGATGCACAGCGACGTCCAGCAACGCTCGGTCGCAGCCCGCTACCTGGAATTTAAGCTGATTTTAGAGGGGACCTGGCGTAGGCACTGAGGCCATCAAACAAGTCCCATTTTCGGGGTGAATCCGAATCGAGGCCAGCCGCCAGCAGCGGATCTGAGAGCTGGCTTTGCGAGGAACTGAGCCGGGGAGTTCTATCCGCTCAAGCGAAGTCGGGCTCGAGCGGCCAACGCCAAATGCAGATCCTTTCAAAGTTCCGAGTTCAGCCTCTCCGAGCTCGGACTCTCTAGCGAGTGCAGGTGACGTCCGAAGGCCTGTAGAAAATCTGTGGCTGCGGCCAAGCCGCGAAGGCCGTCTTTGGTCATCAGGCGGCGCAGCAATCCGAAAAGGCCGATGGGCTTCTCCGGCTCCGCAGTCGCTTTCGCCAGGCCTTCCGGAATCGCCTTGAATATCCCTTTGAACCATTCCGGCTCAATGCTGCCGAGAACGTGCTGCCAGAAGATCAGATTTCGTATGGAGCGAATCGCCTCTGGAGTGCGGGCCTGGTCGACGACCTTTTCCAGAATCTCGTCACCCGCTGCCAATACACCGCGAGCCAGTTCCAGCACCCCACGGTCATGCAACTGCTGGAGAACTTCGTACGCTGCGAGCACAGCTCCGGCATGTTCCTCAGGAGCTTGCTCCAGGCGATGCACCAACTCTTCACGCGGATTGCGCGGAGGGAATTCCAGCGGAATCGGTTGAGCCATTTTTTCTCCTCACTTACTTCTGCGTCTCTGTCTGCAACTGCACCAGACCATTGCCGTTGCCTGAGCTTCCATTGCGACGATTTCCGTTGCCGCGATTTCCGTTTTGGTTGTTTGCATTTCCATTCCCAGGGACGGTGTAGTCCGCCCGCTTCCACTTGCGTTCGACTTCCACTCCGTTCTGAGGCGTGGGATGACCGAAGCGCGAATTGATGCGTGGCAACGGACTCTCTCCCACTTCAGCCAGCACTTTCATGTGAACGCTAGCTTCTTTGTATGCCGGTGTGTTGGTGACACGATCGGTGTGGCTGCTGGTCAGCCGGTTCACCGGACTCTCCACCGAGTTCATCGGCATGTACAACTCACGGCCTTTCACGCGATCGGTCACCAGCGCGCGCACGCGAACCTTGCCGTAACGCGAGACCAGCTGCACCCATGTCCCGCTTTGAAGACCGCGTTCCTCCGCCAGTTCCGGCGAGACTTCCACAAATACGTCGGGCACTTTCTCGCGAATACCATCGGTGCGATAAGTGAGGTTCCCTTCGTGGAAATGTTCGAGCAATCGCCCATTATTCAAATGCAAGTCATATTCAGAGTCTGGTTGATCGGTCGGCCCAATCCACGACACAGGGAACAGCCGAGCTTTTCCGTCAGGGAAGGCGAACCCTTTGGTGTAAAGCAGCGGCTGATCGGTGCCATCGGACGCGACTGGCCACTGCAGAGACTTGTAACCCGCCAGCCTGTCGTAGTTAACTCCGGCGAACAGCGGAGTAAGAGAAGCAATTTCATCCATGATCTCGGAAGGATGCTGATAGTTCCAGTTCGCGCCGAGGTGATTGGCAATCTCCTGCGTAATCTTCCAATCCGGCTTACATCCCTCGATCGGCGGAAGAACTTCGTAAAGCCGCTGAATACGCCGTTCAGTGCTGGTGAACGTGCCTTCTTTTTCCAAGCTGGGCGCGCCCGGCAGAACCACGTCGGCATAGTGGCAGGTATTGCTGAAGAAAATGTCCTGCACCACAAAGAAGTCGAGCTTTTCGAAAGCAGCGCCGACGTAGTTCGCATTCGAATCGACGATACTCATTTCTTCTCCGATCACATACATGGCTTTGAGCTTGCCGGCGTGAATTGCTTCTACCATCTGGTGATTATCGAGTCCTTTGGTCGAAGGAAGCGGCACGCCCCACGCCTTTTCGAATCGCGTCCGCACTTCGGGATCGTCAACCGACTGATATCCGGGAAGACTATTCGGCATGGAGCCGTGATCGCTCGCACCCTGCACGTTATTGTGACCGCGCATTGGATACGCGCCGGTCCCCGGTCGCATATAGTTTCCAGTGACCAGCAGCAGGTTGGAAATCGCAGTGGAAGTATCAGAACCCTGGTTGTGCTGGGTGACTCCCATCGCCCACAGAATGCAAACGCTCTTGGCCTCGGCGATCATGTGTGCCACGTTCTGGAGAGTCTCTTCCGGCAGCCCCGTGATACGCGCTGCAGCTTCCATGGTGAAGGGCTCCAGACTCTTTCTGTAGGAGTCCAGCCCGTTGACCCATTGGTCGAGAAATTGTTTGTTAGCGAGGCCGTTGTCGAGCAGGTAACGGCTGATCGCGTTTAACCAGACCAGATCTGTACCCGGTTTGGGATGGATAAAAAGGTCGGCGCGCCGGGCCATTTCGTGCTCGCGAATATCGGAGACGATTAATTTTTGGCCATTCAGTTTGTGCGAACTCTTGATGCGAGTCGCAGCAACGGGATGACTCTCAGCCGTATTACTGCCGATGATCATGACTAAATCCGCCGCATGCATGTCCGAGAAAGATCCAGAATCGCCGCCATAGCCGACGGTCCGGAAGAGGCCCACAGTAGCCGGCGCCTGGCAGTAGCGAGAGCAGTTATCGACGTTGTTCGTGCCGATCACCGCTCGAGCCAGCTTTTGCATGAGATAGCTCTCTTCATTGGTGCACTTGGACGAAGAGATGAACGCCATCGAATCGGGGCCGCTATTCGCCTTGAGCTCCGAGAACTTGCTAGCAATCAGAGTTAGAGCTTCATCCCAACTGGCCTGGCGAAATTTGTCGCCCTCGCGAACGAGCGGCGTGGTGAGGCGATCTTCGCTGTTGATGTGGCCCCAACCGAACTTTCCTTTGACGCAGGTCGAAATCCCATTGGCGGGGCCGTGTTCCGGCGCGACTTTGAGAATGTGGCGATCTTTCGTCCAGACATCGAAGCTGCATCCCACCCCGCAGTAAGTGCAGACTGTTTTCGTCTTGCGGACGCGGTGGGTCCGCATCGCCGACTCCGCCTCGGAGACCTGAAGAATCGCGCCATAGCCGGTTTCCGGTTCCACTCCTTTGACTACGTCGATCATGCCCGCGAGCGCCGATTTCCGCAGCGAGGTGAGAAAGCCAGCCTGGCCCAGCATGGTTTTTTCCATCAGCGCATTGCACGGACAAACGGTTACGCAATGTCCGCAGGAAACGCAGCTGGATTCTCCGATTGTCGAGCCGCCATCCCACAGCACACGCGGATTCGGGTCTTCCCAGTTGATCGACAGCGTTTCGTTGACCTCGACATTCTGGCAGGCTTCTACGCAACGTCCGCACAGAATGCATTGACTCGGATCGTAGCGATAGAAAGGATTGGTGCTGTCCACCTCGTAGGGCTTCGGACGAAACGGGATTCGCTGATGCTCAATGGCCAGGAGCTTCGTCGTGTTATGCACGGTGCAGTTACCGTTGTTGTTGTCGCAGACCGTGCAATAAAGAAGATGATTACTAAGGATGCGATCAAACGCCTCCACCTGCGCAGCCGAGGCTGTCGCTGATTTCGTGGAGATTTTCATTCCATCGGCAACCCGCGTTGCGCAGGCTCGAATCAGGCGGCCGTTTTGCTTCAACCATGCAGGTGTCACAAGTCTGGACCGGGCCGAGCTGGGGGTGGTAGCAGACGTGAGGAATGCTCTGGCCTGTGCGTTCAATCACATCGACGAGGAGTTCGCCGGGCTGGACTTCTTGAACGGTACCATCAATCTCAACATTGATCACGGTCTTTCCTCCACAACTTCGTCAAAGAGTCCGGCCCTGGCTCGGAGCAAAATCAGCTCGTTCACCGTGCAGCTGAATGGTTGATACCTGCAACTTCTTCCATCCGCTTCAGGACAGCTGAAAAGTCCTCTTTAGTATTTCGTTCGAGTTCGTCTGCATTGACGTAAAATGCCGCCTCAGTGGCCGGCATGGAGACTTTTTCCTGCAGCGCCGCGTCCAGAATCAACTGAAAATCTTTGTTCATCAGGCGAAGTGGAAACTGCTCGTTATAATCGTTGCCGGCGGCTTTCGCCAGTTTTCCTAAGTGCGCCGGAGCGATCACAGCTGTCTTTGATAAGACTTCAAGCAACCGTTGGCGATTGAGGCCAGACTTCTCCCCAAGCGCCACGGCCTCAGCGATGGCTTGCATGCCGACACCCAGCAAGGTGTTGACGACCAGCTTCATTGCTGTTCCCGAACCAGGCCCACCAAGCAGAAAGTATTGTTTTGCGATCGTCTGGAATATTGGCTCAGCGGCGCGAAACAGCTCTTCGTTGCCGCCCGCCAGAAGCGTGACCGTGCCTTGTTCGGCGGCGGGAGTGCTGCCCGAGATGGCGACATCCAGTACCTCAATGCCATGTCTTGCGGCGAGTTTGTGCAGGGCGCGTGAGCTGTCAGGAGAGATCGTGCTCATCTCAAGCACGACGGTGCCTGGACGTGCTCCAGCGAGAACTCCCTCAGGCCCGCTATACACGCTGCGAACTGCTTCATCGTTGGTTAGGCATGACAGAACCACATCGGCAGCGGCCGCCAGTTGAAGAACATCTTTCGCAACCAAAGCGCCATGCTGGGCTAGGCCTTCCAGCTTGGCGAAGTCTCTGTCGTATGTAGATACCTGATATCCGTGATCAAGCAGGCGTCGAGCGATCCGGCTTCCCATGTTGCCTAGTCCAATGAATCCGAGTGTCACCTGATCTGCGGTAAGAAGTTTCATAAAATCTCCGTTTTTATTAATTGCTGCTTGCTTGAACTCGCGACGCGGATTGTTGACCACTCATTTCGCGAGCACATCGCTTGTCCTTCTATGCATGTCCTGTTCCATAACGCGAGTAGAGCGATTGGCCATTTGATCCAAATGGATGTGAGCGTTCGCGTCAGGCGCAACGTAGTTCCTGGAAGATCCACCCGTCGAAATGCGGACGCAATGTCAACGCGGTGACGCCTGCCCAAACTTCCTAAGAACGAATCCTCGCGAGCAGTTCCCTCATGTCACTGAAACTACGGACGAAATTGGTTGGCGCTCGATTGGAGAGGGACGTGCCATTTGCTAACGCGACGAGGAGGGAAGTCATGCAAGCCACAGAGGGATACAACCGAATTGAACCGCAGCTCGAGCCGCGAGCATACGAAGAGCAAAGTCGGGAGTTGCAGGATGCAGTATTGCGCTCCATGCCCTCCTTTCGGAGAAATGCCTTTCGCTATCTCTCGAACGTCGCCGACGCCGAAGATGCGGTGCAAGACGCGCTGCTGTCCGCCTACAAGCACCTTGACCAGTTCCGGGGCCAGGCGAAGATGTCAACCTGGCTGACCGCGATCGTGGCCAATTGTGCTCGGATGCAGTTGCGCAAACGGCCACGGGCTATTCACCTGTCGCTGGATGAACCGATTGGCGATGAGCAGGAGCTTTCGCTCTCGGAAGTGATCGCCGACCATGCGACAAACCCTGAAGATGAATGCGTGCAGTCTGAGTTGCGTTCGCGTCTGATGCATTTCGTGGAGCAGCTCTCGCCTTCATTGCGTACTGCGTACCAATTGCGGGAGTTGGACGGTCTGAGCATCAGTGAGACGGCGCAGATTCTCGGGTTAGCCGAAGGAACGATAAAGGCGCAGCTGGCACGCGCCCGTGCGAAGCTCACAAAGCTCATGCGAAGGGCGCTTGGCCCAACACGTCGTGGTCGCACCTATCGCGCGTTACCGAGCGTGGCCAAACAATAACGTCAATTAAAGAAGAGATTCCTATGTGGATAGTCCGACTAGCATTGCGCCGGCCCTACACCTTCGTGGTCATGGCCATACTGATCCTGGTGATGGGAGGGATTGCGATTCTCCGCACGCCCACCGACATTTTTCCGAACATAAATGTCCCTGTGGTCAGCATCATCTGGAATTACAACGGTCTCGTCCCGAAGGAAATGGCTGACCGCATCATCAGCGTCACCGAGCGAAACTTAACCACCATCGTCGACAACATCGAGCACGTCGAGTCTCAGTCGCTGTACGGCATTGCTGTCGTAAAGGTTTTCATGCAGCCAAATGCCAGCATCGACCGCGCGGTGGCGCAGATTACAGCTAGTTCTCAGACTCAGCTCAGGCAGCTTCCCCCCGGAACCACGCCTCCGCTCATCATTGCTTATAGCGCGTCGAGTGTACCGGTCATGCAATTGGCGCTCTCCGGACAGGGACTCTCGGAGCAGAAACTCAATGACTACGGTCTGAATTTCATCCGCACCCACCTCATCACCATCCCCGGAGCTGCGGTGCCTTATCCGTACGGCGGAAAACAACGGCAGATCCAGGTGGATCTAAATCCGACGGCGCTCCAATCGAAAGGGCTTTCCGCCCTGGACGTAGTGAATGCGCTGACTCTGCAAAATCTCATCCTGCCGACGGGTACCGCCAAAATCGGCAGCAAGGAATATGACGTTGACATCCCCAACGCTGCGCCTCAGTCAGTCGAGGACTTGAACCGCATTCCGATCAAGACGATAGGAAGCACCACGATCTATATAAAGGACGTTGCCTGGGTGCGTGACGGTTTTCCGCCGCAGACAAACATCGTTCGCGTAGACGGACAGCGCTCGGTTTTGTTGACGATCCAAAAAGCTGGTGACGCTTCCACGCTAAAAGTGATTTCGGGAATCAAGTCTTTACTGCCGCAGATTGCCGCGACCGTGCCAAGTCAGTTGAAGATGCAGCCTCTCGCCGACCAGTCCATTTTCGTTCTGGGAGCAATCAACGGGGTGGTTCGCGAGGCGCTGATTGCCGCATGTTTGACCGCCTTCATGATCTTGATTTTTCTGGGCAGCTGGCGAAGCACGATTATCATCGCGACTTCAATTCCGCTGGCCATTCTTACGTCGCTGATTGCTCTGAGCGTCACGGGACAGACGATCAACATCATGACCCTGGGCGGCCTGGCGCTCGCCGTCGGCATTCTTGTGGATGACGCGACCGTGGAGGTCGAGAACATCAACCGGAACCGCGCGTTAGAGCCAGATAAGGACATGGATGAAGTGGTGTTGGACAGCGCGATGCAAATCGCTACGCCGGCATTCGTTTCAACCCTCTCGATCTGCATCGTGTTCGCTCCGATGTTTTTGCTGTCTGGAGTGGCGCGTTATTTGTTCCTGCCGCTGGCTGAAGCTGTGGTGTTCGCGATGTTGGCTTCCTATTTCCTGTCGCGAACCATCGTTCCGACTATGGCGAAATATCTGTTGCGCGGCCAAAAGGCAGGCGACCACACGGCTCCTAGCCGAAACTTTCTGGTCCGGTGGCAGCAGCGCTTTGAAACTGGCTTCGATAATTTTCGCGACCGCTATCACAGCCTGCTGGAACGCGTGCTTCACCACCGGAGCGCATTTTTGCTGGCCTTCTTTGCCGTTTGTCTGGGATCGGTGGCGATCCTACTCCCGTGGCTAGGACGGGACTTTTTCCCAACCGTAGATGCAGGGAGCTTCAAGCTTCACATGCGTGGTCCTACGGGTATGCGCATCGAAGATACCGCTTTCCTGTGCGATCTGGTCGAAAACAACATTCGCAAAGAAATTCCCGCGGCCGAAGTCCAAAGCGTCATCGACAACATTGGTCTGCCCTACAGCGGTATCAATCTTTCATACAGCAACTCAGCTCCGATTGGAACGTCGGACGCAGACATCCTGGTCACGCTCACGCCAAAGCACCACCCGACCGCTGATTATGTTGACCAGCTGCGACTGAGACTGGCGAAGGATTTTCCCGGAGTGACGTTCGCGTTCCTGCCATCAGACATCGTCACGCAAATTTTGAATTTCGGGCTGCCGGCGCCGATTGATATTCAGGTGATCGGCAATGACCTGCAAGGCAATCGCGAATGGGCGAGCCAACTGCTCGAAAAACTCAGATACGTCTCCGGCACGGCTGATTTACGCATTCAGCAACCGTTCGACGAGCCATATTTACACTTCAGAGTTGAGCGCACCAAAGCCCAGCAGTTGGGCTTTTCGGCGCACGACATCGCACAGAATCTCTTGGTTTCCCTCAGCGGCAGCTTCCAGACTTCGCCCACGTTCTGGCTCGACCCAAAAAATGGCGTCAGCTATTCCATCGCAACCCAGACGCCGCAATACCGTGCTGACACGATACAGGATCTGGTGAACACGCCGGTGACGGGAACCAATACCTCGATGCCTCCTTCGATAATGGCCAGCCTGGTCTCAATGCAGCGTGGAACCGGAATGGGGGTCGTGTCGCATTACAACGTAGCGCCGGTGATTGACATTTTCGGCGGAGTGTCCGGCCGTGACTTGGGAGGTGTTGCCGGCGACATCAACACGCTGATCGATGGCGCGCATGCGCAATTGCCTCGTGGTTCGAGAGTGGTAGTTCGCGGCCAGGTCCAGACCATGCGGTCTTCTTACGTCGGACTGCTTACTGGGCTGGTGTTCGCAATCCTGCTCGATTATCTGCTGATCGTGGTCAATTTCCAGTCCTGGCTCGATCCCTTGATCATGATCTCGGCTCTGCCTGCGGCATTGGCAGGAATCGCATGGTTCCTGTTCATAACTCACACCACACTGAGCGTACCTGCACTGATGGGAACGATCATGTGCATGGGCGTGGCCACGGCGAACAGCATTCTGGTTGTTAGTTTCGCCCGGGAGCAGATGGAGGAAGGAAAGGACCCGATCGACGCAGCTCTCCAAGCGGGTTTCACGCGTTTTCGGCCGGTGCTCATGACCGCGTTGGCGATGATCATCGGCATGGTACCGATGGCTCTTGGAATAGGAGATGGCGGCGAACAAAATGCTCCTCTCGGACGAGCTGTGATCGGCGGACTGCTCTTCGCCACAGTTTCCACACTGTTCTTCGTACCAACGCTTTTTAGCTTGATCCATGGATTCCGGCAAAGACTTCGCCGAGCGGAACAGTAGCAGCGAAATTTGAAAATTGGTGATATATGGCGCAAAGCGAATTGAAAACCGAATTTAGCGAAGATGTTGGCAAGTTAGAGGTAGTGCCTGCACCTGATCATAACGATGCCCGGCCTAAACGGCGCGGCCTGGTCATTGCATTGGTCGTCGCGGCACTTGCGGCCGGGGTCCTGATTTTCGGGATCCGTTCCCGCGTCCAGGCTGAGGCGAGCCTGCGCACCGTCACTCAGCAGTTGGCCGTGCCGTCAGTCAGTATCGTGTTGCCCAAGCCGACCGCGTCTGCCGAAGAAGTCGTCTTGCCGGGCAACATACAGCCGTTCATCTCTTCGCCGATCTACGCTCGCACCGACGGCTACTTGAAGGCGTGGTATTTCGACATCGGCGCCCACGTGAAAAAAGGGCAATTACTCGCCATCATCCAAACGCCGGAGGTCGATGAGCAGTTGTCGCAAGCACGCAGCACATTAGCGACGGCCCAAGCGAACCTGGAACTGGCGCAGATTACGAGGGACCGCTATCAGTCGCTGCTCTCTAAGCATGCTGTCGCCCAGCAAGATGTGGACAATGCCGTTGGCAGCTACAGCGCGAACAAAGCGGCTGTCGATGCAGACATGGCAAATGTCCGCCATTTTGAAGCACTGGTATCTTTCGAAAAAGTGTATGCGCCATTCGACGGCGTCATAATCACCCGCAACACCGATATCGGCGACCTCATTAATTCCGGCAGCAGCACCGCACCAAGAACTGATCTTTTCGACATCGCGCAACCGGGAACACTCCGCGTGTATGTGAATGTTCCAGAAGAGTACTCGCGCGGTGTGAAGCCGGGTGTGACAGGTGCTGATATTGTGCTGGCCGAATTTCCCGGCCAAAAATTCCAGGGCAATCTGGTGCGCACGGCGGAGGCCATTAATGCGACCACTCGCACGCTGCTCGCAGAAATCGACGTCCAAAACCCAAAAGGAACGCTGCTTTCTGGTTCGTATGCAGAGGTACATCTGAAAATTCCTGGCCAGGCATCCACATTCCTGCTTCCAGTGAACGCCCTCATTTTCCGTTCCGAGAAACTTCAAGTCGGAGTTGTAAAAAACGGAAAGGTCGCGCTCACCGAGGTCACTCCTGGTCATGATTTCGGAGCGGAAATAGAAGTTGTCGCCGGGCTCAATCCAAACGATCAAGTGGTTGTGAACCCACCGGATTCGTTGGTCTCAGGTCAGGAAGTCAAGATCGTCAACGCGACACTTCCGGGAGATTCAAAGTGAAGTGCTCGCGCGAAAAAACGTTCGTCCGCAATCACAGGCCGGCGAAATGGACTTTCCTTCTCGTTTTGGTGGCAGTGCTGCAGTTTGCAGGGTGCGCGGTCGGGCCCAAATACAGAACGCCGGTTGCTCCCGCTCCGCCCGCCTATAAAGAGATCGGAAACTGGAAGACGGCGCAGCCGAGCGATCAGAAGCTGGGTGGAAACTGGTGGGAGATTTTTCAGGATCCGCAGCTTAACACGCTAGAACAGCAAATCAATGTCTCCAACCAAAACCTGAAAGCGGCGGTGGCTCAATACCAGCAATCGCGGGCCGCGCTGCGCTATGTTCGCGCTGATTACTATCCCACATTGACCGCAGGCGCTTCCGCCACGCGCCAGGAGTATTCCGGGCATCGCCCGCCGCAAACCTCGATCTTTGACGGTCTGACCTTCAACGATTTCGTCCTACCGATCAACCTTTCTTATCAGGCCAACGCATGGGGACGCGTGAGCAAGAACGTTGAATCGTATCGTGAGCAGGCGCAGGCCAGCGCCGCCGATCTCGCGGTCATCAACCTGACCCTGCACGCTACATTAGCGGTCGACTACTTCGCAGCTCGCACTCTGGATGCCGAAGAAAAGCTGCTAACGGACACTGTCGCGCAGTACCAGCAGGCCTGGCAATTAAACGAAGATCGGTATCAGGGAGGACTTGCATCTGAAGTGGAAGTCGAGCAAGCGAAAACAATCTTTGAAACTACACGGGCTCAAATGGTCGATGTAGGCGTCGCCCGCTCGCAGTTCGAGCATGCGGTCGCAGTGTTGATAGGCAAACCGCCCGCCGAATTCACGCTTCCGCCATTACCGCTGACCACTCCGCCGCCCGCTATCCCGGTCGGCATACCTTCAGAGCTGCTCGAAAGACGTCCCGACATTGCCGCTGCCGAACGCCGCGTAGCATCGGCGAATGCGCAGATCGGGCTGGCGAAGACTGCTTACTATCCTTCTCTCAATTTTCTCGGTGTCGGTGGATTCGAGAGCGGAAGCATCACCACATTGCTTCAAGGTCCCAGTGCGCTGTGGTCAGTTGGCGCTTCTTCTGTGATGACGGTATTCGATGTCGGTCGACGCCGCGCCCTTAATGACGAGGCGAAAGCCAGCTACGATTCCGCGGTTGCGTCTTATCGCGAAACCGTCCTCGGTGCCTTTCAGCAAGTGGAAGACAATCTCGCCGCATTGCGCATTCTGGAGTATGAGGCAGGGGTGCAAGATGTAGCCGTGCAAGCGGCACAGCGGTCACTTGATCTTTCTAATACCCGATACGAAGGTGGTGTCACCAGCTACCTGGAGGTAATCACGGCCCAGAATGCTGCGCTCGCCGATGAAGTAACTGCAGTCAACATCCTTGGCCGACGGATGGCTAGCGCGGTCTTGTTGATTCAAGCCCTGGGCGGCGGATGGGACCGCTCAGGTCTGCCGGAGCGTCCTGAATGCTGCGGCAAGCTGTTGAGCAGCAATACGAATTGAGCCATGCGAGTTCGGAGTTATTGAGTTGGTCTCTACTGAGAGGATCGTTATTGAGGGAAATGAGCTCTATCACAGCAGATACGATTGCCACTCCGGTTCAGACCGTGGAGCGGGGCTCCTCCTCGTCCCGCTCCGATTTTCTTGCGATTGAAGAACCGCTGCAGATTTGTCTGAACGGCTCGCCGCTCTCGATCACCATGCGAACGCCTGGCGCCGATCTCGACCTCGCCGTCGGCTTTCTGTTTACCGAGAGAATCATTGACGATGTCAGTCAGATTCTCTCGATGCGCACCACGCCCGCAGAAACTGATAATTCTGGCGAAAGAGTCACAATCTGGCTTCAACCCGAAGTTACTGTTGATCCTGCACGCGTCCGGCGGAATTTTTACACAAGTTCTAGCTGTGGAGTTTGCGGCAAGCTCGCGATCGGCGCAGTCGAAGTTTGCCCGACAATTCCTCTGCGGCAGTCTGGCCCGCAATTCGGCGCAGATCTCATTTGCCGTCTGCCCGATCTGCTCCGTCGCGCCCAGGAAAATTTCGACCGCACGGGCGGAATTCACGCCGCCGCGCTCTTCTCAACAGAAGGCGAATTGCTGGGTCTTCGCGAAGATGTCGGCCGCCACAACGCAGTCGATAAGCTCATTGGGTTTGCTTTGCGCGACGGCACGGTGCCTCTTCAGGACTCACTCATTCTGGTCAGCGGGCGCGCTGGTTTTGAGCTGGTTCAGAAGTCAGTCATGGCGGCGATCCCGATCCTCGCTGCAGTAGGTGCTCCATCAAGTCTGGCTGTGGAAACAGCCCAGCGTTTCGGCATGACTCTCGTAGGTTTCCTGCGCGGCGAGCGTTTCAATATTTACTCGGGTGGTTGGAGAATTCGATGAAACTTCGCATTCGCCAGAACTCGTTGCGCTTGCGGCTCAATCGTTCCGACGTCGAGCAATTCCGCAAAACTGGCTTCTGCGCGGAGTCGATACAATTTGGCCCAGGCTCGCAGTTGACTTACACACTGGAGACTTCCCAGCACTGGACAGTAATGGACACGCGCTATGACCACGATTGCATACGCGTCCTGCTACCGTTCAGAATGGCGCAGGATTGGGCCGACTCCGACCAGGTCTCGCTGTCTCTTCAGCACTCCGACAGTAGCGGCCCTTCACTGCTGATTGAAAAAGATTTTCAATGCCTTAACTGCGAAGGCAGAAATCCTTCCGAGGATACGGACAGTTTCCCAAATCCCTTAGCGCGCGAGCCGGAGAGTGAATCGACCGGATAAAGCCGGACCGTTTTGGAGTGGTGGCGGCGGTTGGACTCGAACCAACGACCTAGGGATTATGAGACCCTCGCTCTAGCCACCTGAGCTACGCCGCCATAACACGATTGTAAGGGAACCGCGAGAGGATGGTCCGGGAACGTGCGCGAGCAGGCCGATGGCGTCCTGCTCACTTCAATATTATGAGGCGCTGAAAAAGCGTGTCAAATCGCGGGTGGGCGACTTCCGATGGTCGTCATCGCAAATGCGCAATCAGGAAATACACGCACGCCAGTACTAGCGCCGGGCCGCCCCAGATCATCATGCTGGATTTCCAGCCGAGAGATTTCACGATTTCACGCTGGCTTCTCCATGAGATGAAAAATGCAGGGTCGTTGCTGCCTTTCATCAACACCACTGGAGGATGCAGGTCAAAGCCGCCGGCATCAGCCGGTAAGTTCTTTTCTGCAACCGCGGTTGCCGTTTGCGTCGCGCTAATTGACAGCGATTTAATTTCGGAATCGCGAGCTGTCAGCAACCCGGTCGTTGAAACTCCGGCCTTGGCCAGCGCGGCGGCAATTTTCTGCTGCTGCGTCATCTCCGTAGCAGGCATCAGGGGAGTGCTCGCCGAGAGCCGAATGATTTCCTGAGCAGTCCTTGAGTTGCCGTTCTCCGGCTTCGCCATTACGTCGCCCGCCCGCAAGGCCCACGCAGGCGTAATGCTCACATCCAGTCCGGGATTCTGCGACAGAGTTCCGAGCACGAAAATAAAATTTTCCGGCTTGATGCAGTATTCCTCAACTTTGATTTTGCCGTTTGAGTTGACGCCCTGCCGCGCGAGAAAGGTGCTAACAGACTCAGGCATTTCCGTGCTTTCAAAGAACGCCGAGTTGTGGAACTCCTCGTGATAATCGCAATGTAAGTCCATATCAGCGCCGCTTGGGTCAACCAGCAACTTGTCGGTGCTGTCATCCACATAAAACGGAAGGTGCATGCTCTCGTCTGCTACCTTCACCCACTCGTTGTTTTTTCCACGCTGCCTAAGTTCCCAGGCCATGCTGCGGTAGTAATAACACTCGAGCCGCTTCAGAGGAGAACTGATGACGTAGGGCCCGGTTGCCACTCCGCTGACTTCGACCAGGCCCATCGCTGCACTGCGAATCTTGGAAGCGGGAGTATTCAGGATCAGGCGCTTACGCCGCAGCAGCTGGAAACCTTGAAAAAAACCATAGAGACCGGCGGCGATTCCAATGATCGGCCAGATCAGGAATTTCGGATCTGAAAATGTGAAAATTGCCGCTGGCAACATGAGAGTCTCGCCGGTAGAACACACTTCTCCACTCGCCAGCAGGTTATCGCTGCGGGGACGAAAGCTGGTACAGGAAACGGCTCTACAGGCTTACTTGGGTAATCCAAGCTGCAGAAAAGGGCTTCGCGGATGACCTTCGTAACCGCCGCGCCAGGTACTGCGTTGCCCGCTCTCCAACCCGCTGCCTAGAATCAATAGCTGGACTATTTCGCGCATCGCGCGGCTCTCCGCGAGCCCTGATTTGGGGGTCACGGGGTGCAACAACCTTCCCATGGCTGAGACTCCAAGACGGGCGGTGGACCGGCAGGAAATCGCCAGGCGCGTTGAGCGCGGCGAGAAATTGCTGCAAAAAGGAAAGCCCGGGGAAGCGCTCGAAGAATTCCTTCAGACCCTCGCGCTTGATCCCACAAATGATACGGTCCGGCAAATGTCGGCCGACCTTTGTCTTTCACTTCAGCGCACGGCCGATGCCGTCCGCTTGCTGGGTGAACTGTTTGAGAGGCAAATGGCTGCGGGCGATGCCATGCGCGCGAGCCTTACCTACAAGAAGCTGGCGCGTTTCGCCAACCCGAACTGTGAGCAAAAGCTCCGCTTTGCCGAGCTACTGGAAAAATCCAATCGCAAACTGGCCCTTGAAACCTACGAAGCCGGGCTGGCCGAGCTCTCGAAGCTGGGACGCAAAGCCGACGCTCTCGCGGTACTTAAAAGGATCGTGGCGCTTGATGCTTCGGAGCGAAATCTTCTCCGACTAGGGGAGTTGTCATCGGAAACCGGCGACGGCAAACAAGCCGCGGCTTCGTTTTTAAAACTGGCGCAACTGGCCGAAAGTTCTTCAGGCGACCCAACTGAGTGGTACCAGCGGGCCTATTCCGAAGATGCGACCGATGAAACCATCGCCATGGGATACGCAAAATGCCTGATCCAGCAACAGCAGGTGGGCGCGGCCATCTTTGTGCTGGAACCGATGGCCAGCGCGGGAAATGCTACATCCGAATTTCGTGACCTTTATTCCCGTGCCTTACTCAGTGCCAACCGCCTGGCCGAGGCCGCTCCGCTGGTGTGGCAGATATTTGAGCAGAATCCATCACGCATTGAACAAGTGCGTGACCTGGTCGGCGCGTTTCTAGATTCGCAGCTTGATCACGAGGCGGTCACGTTGGCAGTAAAGCTTGAGCATTTCCAGCGGTGCAAGGGCGAGCGGCGAGCGTTCCTGGCGATGATGCAGGACATTGTTGCCGGGCACCGGCCTTCCGTAGAAATGCTCGAATTTCTTGCCGACCAGTTCAATGCCGCCAACAAGGAAAGCGAGTACTGTACGACGCTGCTGAAATTATTCGACCTCTACTGCGCGCAGAAAAACTTCTCCAAAGCTGGAGACGCGCTGGACCGTGCGGCGGAAATTGACGCTTACGAATCCGGCCACCAGAAGCGGTTGGAGCAGCTGAAGGGCAACATTGAAGAGGCGCGCTACAACGTGATCGCATCGCGGTTCAGCAGCGCTGCACCGGCTACACCCGTTCGCAACGAAGAAAAGACCCTGGGAGCAAGTACATTGCAAGACTTGATCCTGCAGGCGGAAATTCTCGTTCAATACGGAATGCGTAACAAGGCCCTCGAGCGCTTACAGCGAATTCAGCAGTTGTTTCCGCACGAGGAGGAAAGGAACCCTGAGTTGTATCAGCTCTATATGAACGCGGGTCTTATGCCGCAGTATTCGCCGGCGCATGGTGCGGCGCACGTGCCTGCCGCTCAGCCGGTTACGAGCTACGCACCGACTCAAGGCGTGGCAGTGCCCGAGGACGTGAGCGGATACGCTCGTGTTCCAGAGATTACGCGCAAGTTGAACCGTGAAAGCAGCGCGGAAGCGGTCCTTCAGACTGCTGCGACCGAGATCGGAACCCAGTGGAAGCTTGATCGCTGCATAGTTGCTTTGCGAAGGCCTGGTCTGGCCGTCAGCGCTCTGAAGGAATTTGTTGGCGACGAAATCGAGCCCGCTCCGCCCGACATTTTGTTCAAGTTGGCGTGTGGTTTGCACGACCTGGCATTGAGCCGGGGGCCGCTCGTCTACAACGAACTTGGGGGAGCTGCCGAACTCTTGCCGTTCGCGTCGCAGCTTTCAACTCTTGAGGCCCGTTCATTGCTGGCGCTGCCGCTCAGTGACGGCAATGACTCTCTTGGAGTGTTGCTGTTCATGAATAGTGCTCCACGCAACTGGCCGCCGAACGATGTGGTGGTCTTCAAAATGATCGCGGAGCAGGCGGCAATTGCCCTAAGCAATGCGGGGTTGCGCCGGCTAGTGAAAAATCTCTCGGTGACAGATGAAAACTCGGGTCTGCTGAAGCGCGCGTCCTATCTCGACCTGCTCATGGGAGAGGTGCGCCGCTCATGGCAACAGACGTCGCCACTCTCGGTCCTGCTGTTGCGATTTCCCAGCCCTTCCAAGGAACAGGGCGACATGGCGGCGGAAAGCACCATGCAGCGTCTGGGACAACTTGTTGCCGCCAACGTGCGCCAAAATGACCTCGCGTTTCGTTATACCTCGAATGCAATAGCCGTTGTGCTTGGCGAGACAGCAGAAAAAGAGGCGTTGCTGGTCGTCGAAAAAATGCGGCGGCTGATCAGCACTGCCATGTCCGAGAGGCAGCTGGCTGCATCGCTTAACGCCGGAGTGGCAGAAGCCGTGCTTCGCCAGGAGTTCGACCCGGTCGATATCGTCACTGAAGTCATCAATCGCGCCGAACGCGCGCTGGAAAAATCTGTAGCCGATGGCGCGGGGAAAAGCATAGCGCTGGCGGCAAACCTTTCCGCAGCTGCGGTGGCATAGAGCCGTCAGCTGGCGCGATTCTCACATGCAATAATTCGCGGCGTGCTCCTTACTGCAGGTGACCTGCTCGAGATGCTGGATCTTAGGCGGATCTCCCGTCTCCGTGACCTCGACGCGCAGGCGATAGGTCGTCCTCGATCCACCCGAAGTCTGGGTTAGAGTGCCGGGAATTTTGAGCACCGACTCGCCGCTATCGTTCTTGACGCGTACTGAAGCTCCTTCAGGAACAAATTTGCAGGAGAACGTGGGCGCTCCTTTCGCGTCCAGAAATCCCTGCATGGTTTTCATAAAGGTATCCCAGCCTTGCGGGGTAAAGTCGTCCCGCGACTTAGTCAGGCTTTGGGCGTCGCCCTGCTCGAAGTTCAGGGCGCGAACTGCAGCTTGCTCAGTTGCACCACCAGATTGAGATACGGCAGCGGTCGGAGCCGCGAGCAGGATGCTTAATGCGGTAATTATCAGCGCGTGTTTCATCATGCATCAATCCTAGCTATCGGATCACGTGTTAGAGAATTGGCTAGACAGTTACGCCTGCTGGCAAACCCCATCCCCAGGGCGTAAACTACGCTGTTTCTTTGATTATCCCGAAGCATCTCTTATATAGAAGGTACTCATGCTAAAACCAGGTGACATAGCGATAGTCAGCGGCGCGCGTACGCCCTTTGGGCGTTATTGCGGCAAGCTGAAAGATTTCACAGCACAAGAGTTGGGCGCGATCGCGGCGAAAGAAGCCGTCGATCGTGCGGGAGTTAAACCTGAAGAATTTGATCACGTTATCTTTGGCAACGCTCAGCAGACGTCGGGCGATGCTTTGTACGGTGCTCGTCACGTAGGCCTGCGAGCGGGACTGCCAATTGAGACGCCCGCTCTAACGGTAAACCGGCTCTGCGGCAGCGGCATGCAGGCAATCGTGAACGCGGCGCACTTGATCATGAGCGATGAAGCTTCGGTGGTGCTTGCCGGCGGCATGGAGGCTATGTCGCAAGCGCCATTTGTAATTCGCGGCAGGGATGGTTTCAGTTTGGTTCCGGGCGGCAAGCTCGAGGATTCATTAATGGTTGCTCTGTTCGACAGCTTTTGCGGACTGTCGATGGCCAGCACCGCTGATTTGTATGCGTCGCAACAGGGGATTACACGCGAAATGCAGGATTGCCTGGCGATGTCTTCGCAAAAACGTGCCGACGAGGCGTACAAAAACGGCCGCATTCAGGAAGAACTGGTTCCAGTCCCGCTGAAAGACCGCAAAGGCGAGTTGACCGGCGAGTCGCTGACCGAAGACGATCATCGGCGTCCGCAGACCACGATGGAAGGATTGGCGAAGTTGAGGGCGGCGTTTGGAAAGGGAACGGTCACGGCCGGAAATGCCAGCGGCATTGTCGATGGTGGCGCGGCGGTGGTAATGATGTCGCTCGAAGAAGCCGGGAAGCGGGGAATCCAACCGCTTGGCCGGATTGTGAGCTGGGGCGTTGCGGGGGTCGATCCGAAGATCATGGGCAGCGGCCCGGTACCGGCATCGAAGATTGCGCTACAAAAAGCCGGAATGACGCTCGAGCATATTGATCTGATCGAAGTGAACGAAGCCTTCGCGGCGCAGTATCTCGCCGTCGAAAAAGAACTCGGCCTGGATCGCGAAAAAGTGAATGTCAACGGCGGCGCGATTGCTTTGGGACATCCGTTAGGCGCAACGGGAACCCGGCTGGTGATTACGATTCTCTACGAGCTTCGCCGGCGGAAAAAGAAATATGGTTTGACGACGGCGTGCATCGGCGGCGGGCAGGGGATTGCAATGGTGGTGGAGAGCTTGAACTAGAGGCGTTTTCAACACGGAGGCACGGAGACACGGAGAAAGGCGCGAAATGATCGTGACTCTCGATCAACTGATCGAGCTTCGTTAACCTGCGGCAAACCAGAACGATACACTTCCGTCAGAAGCGTTGTGGATAACGCTTGCGCCGTCGCCGGGGCAAAGACCAAGTATGAAAGAACTGTTCGGACCATTGACTATCGAACGCCAGACGGGAATACGTTGGTGCAGATTGCCGTAGATCAGCAGGGCGCGATTCTGGGCGTCGAAAATATTTCCGTGAGTCATGTGGCCGGTCGTGATTCGTCCGGCCGGACTGCACGGGTCGTGCAAGTTGTCGTAAGGTCCCTCTCTCGCCCTCCTCCGGAGTGCGGGTTCGGGATGACAAGATTTGAAAGGCTTTCTCAGTGCCTCCGTGTCTCTGTGGTGAAATGATTTTGATTCGCGCTCATCCGCGCAATCCGCGGCTAAGAAGTTCTAGAGGGAAGTTGAAAGATGGAAATTAAGAAAGTTGGCGTTCTCGGGTGTGGACTGATGGGCTCGGGCATCGCGCAAGTCGCGGCCATGGCCGGATTCGATACAACCGTGCTCGAAGTCGAGCAGAAATTTCTCGACAACGGTTTTGCGGGAATTGAGAAGTCATTAAGCAAGTTTGCCGAGCGGCCGCCGGAGAAGGGCGGCATCACGCAGCAACAGAAAAAGGAAATTCTGTCGCGTCTGAAAGGCACGACGAAAGCTGCGGGTCTCGCGGATTGCGACATTGTTATTGAAGCCATCATTGAGAATGTCGCGCAGAAGCGAGAAATGTTTGCCGGGCTGGATGGCGTGGTCAAGAGAGATGCCATCTTCGCCTCGAATACTTCGTCGATTTCAATCACCGAGCTGATGACCGCCACTAAGCGCCCCGAGCGATTCGTCGGGCTGCACTTTTTTAATCCGGTGCCGCTGATGAAGCTGGTGGAAGTGGTGCGCACGATTGCGACCGCGGACGATGTGTACCAGACCGCTTACGAGTTCGGGAAAAAACTGGGCAAAGTTCCGGTGCGCACCAGCGACAAGACGGGATTCATCGTGAACCGGCTGTTGGTGCCGTATCTGCTCGACGCCATTCGCGCCTATGAAGAGGGCGTCGGCTCGATCGAGGACATTGACAACGCGATGAAGCTGGGCTGCGGCTATCCCATGGGGCCGTTCACACTGCTGGATTTCGTCGGCCTCGACACGACTTACTACATCACGCATGTGATGTATGACGAGTTCAAAGAGCAACGGTTCGCATCGCCTCCGCTGCTGAAGCGGCTGGTGATGGCGGGATGGTACGGAAGAAAGTCGGGCAAGGGGTTTTACGATTATTCGGACCCGAATAGTCCGAAGGCGAACAAGCTGTAAGCTGATGGAAACCGTCATCTACATGCCGTTAATGGGTGAGGGTACGAACTGCTGGCGTCCGGTCCGGGCCGTGCAGGTCGATCCGGATACCTTCGAGGCGTTAGATCACATTCCGGCCGGGGAGAGTTGGGCTTTTGCGCCGGGAGCCCGACTGCGCTGTCGGGAACGCGTGTTCCAATCCGGGGAGCATGGCTTGGAAGCCTTCGAGTACGCGATTGAGAGCAATCCGTATTATCAGCTATTAAAAAAGCACGAGCGTGAGGTATTTCGCGTCGTTTTTGCAAATGGCGAGGAATCAGTGGTGAGAGTACTGCACGTCGACGGACAGTATGAGGATTTTGTCTATGATCTGGTGTCCACGAATACAGACCGCGATTACTACCGGGAACATAGGGATGCGGCTTTCGTCGCGAGATTTACTGACTTAGTGTCTGCACAGTTGCAGGAGTGAGTTCCTAGTCGTGTACTTGTCCTGAGTGAAGCCCATGACCTTCTCCAATATTCTCTTCGAAAAGAAAAATGCGATTGCCTACGTCACCGTGAACCGGCCGAAGGTGCGTAATGCGCTGAATATGGCCACCATGGAAGAGCTGCGCGCGGCGTTTCATGACATAAAGAATGATGCGGGGGTGCGGGTGGTCATCCTGACGGGGGCGGGGGAGAAGGCGTTTATTGCCGGGGCGGACATTGGTGAACTGGCGAAGCACGATGCGGTGTCGGGCAAGGAGTACACGCACCGCGGGCAGAGCGTGCTCAACCTGATCGAGAACCTGGGCAAGCCGGTGATTGCCTGCATCAATGGATTCGCGCTCGGCGGCGGCTGCGAGATTGCCATGGCCTGCACCATGCGCCTGGCCAGCGAAACTGCGAAGCTCGGCCAGCCCGAGGTGAAGCTCGGAATTATTCCCGGCTACGGCGGCACGCAGCGTCTGCCGCGGCTCGTCGGCAAAGGGATCGCCATGCAGCTCTTGCTCGCAGGTGAGATGATCACGGCGCAGGAGGCGCACCGGATTGGGCTGGTGAATGAAGTTGTTGCCGCGGCAGAGTTGATTCCGCGTGCTGAGGCGATTGCCGCGAAGATCATCGCGAACGCGCCGTTGGCGGTGCAGTACACGATGGAAGCTGTGAACAAAGGGATGGAGACACCGCTGGCGGAAGGGTTGTATATAGAAGCGGTGTTGTTCGGGGCAGCCTGCGCGACGGAGGATAAGAAAGAAGGCACGACCGCGTTCTTGGAGAAGCGGCAGGCAGGGTTTAAGGGAAAATAACTTTGTGGCTTTGCTCCGTGTAACTCAGTGTCCCCTGTGGTTGGGGTTTTGAAAAGCTTCACCACAGAGAGCACTGAGTTACACCGAGGAACGCCACAGAGTAAGGCGAAGGTTCAGGGCAAAAACAAATCGCAGCTATCAGACAGAACGACGAGAACATCACCGAAAACATTCGGCGGAAGACGCGCGCCGGGAAGCTGAACGCATCAGGGCTTCGCTTCGGAATTGTGGTTTCTCGCTTCAACGAATTTATTACTGATAGGCTGCTGCGAAGCGCGTACGACGGGCTGATTCGCTCCGGTGCGCGGGATGAGGAAATAGCTATCGTCCAAGTGCCCGGTTCTTTTGAAATTCCTTCCGCCGCACGCACTCTCGCCGAAACCAAAAAATATGACGCCATCATTTGTCTGGGCTGCCTGATTCGCGGGGACACCGCCCATTATGACGTGATCGTCAACGAGGTCGCGCGCGGCATTGGGCAATCGGCGCAGGAAACTGGAGTGCCACATGCCTTCGGAGTGCTCACTTGCGAGAATCTTGAGCAAGCTATTGATCGCGCCGGATTGAAGATGGGCAACAAGGGATTCGAGGCGGCGCTGGCCGCGGTCGAGATGGCGAATCTGAAGAAAGCCGTCGTTGGTCGTCGGTCGTTGGTCGTCGGCAAAGCCAAAAACGTCGTACGTCGTTCGTCGTCCGTCGCACGCAAAAGCCAAGGCGTCGAACCTCGTAGCGTCTTCCGTCACACGAGAGAGCCAAACCGTCGCGCGTCGAGCATCGCCCGTCGCACGCAAAAGTCAAAGTAAGAAAAAGCTCACCACTCACCGCAAGAAACATTAAGTTTCTGAAGCTGAATTTTCTTCTTGTAAACTGAGGTTGTCATCCGAGGCCAACGACCGAACGCCGACGACGGACGGCGGTCTTGATTTTGCGCACGACGTACGACGCACGACCTACGACGGCTTTTAAGCACGACGGCTTTTCTCCCATGGGCACCCGCCGCAAATCCCGCGAACTGGCGCTGCAGATGCTCTTTCAATCTGACGTTGGCCAGCAGGTGCCCGATCAGGTACGCAAGACGTTTTGGCAGGGCCGCCGAGAAGTGTCTCGCGAAGTCCAAGGCTTCGCGGAAGACATTTTTCGGGTTGCCGAGGACCGCGCTACTGAGATCAATCAGATGATCCAGTCACATGCTGAGAACTGGCGCATGGACCGGATGGCCGCGGTTGACCGCAATATTCTTCGGGCGGCAGTTGCCGAACTGCTTGGATTCCCTAAAACTCCTCGCGCAGTGGTGATCAATGAAGCGATCGAGATCGCCCGGAAGTTTTCTGCCCCGGAGTCAGCGCAGTTCATCAACGGGGTCCTGGATAGCGTGGGCAAGGAAATTGAAGAGAAGAACCAGGCTTCGGAGTCCCGGCGCTAGGCAACTGTTTCAGAGTTTCAAGTTTTACGGTTTGACTGCAACCAGATCGGGGTTGCAGATAACGCCTGACAATCCTGTCCCGCTCTGCGCGGTTGCTGCCACCCCGTCCGCATTCGCAACTGTAAAGCTGCCGCTGCCCAGCAAGGTAATGGTGAAGATCCCATTGTTCGTGGGATCACTCATACCTCTAACAATGACGGTTTCGCCAGTCTGAAGAGCGGGGCCGGTCAGCGAGGTGTAGGTGAACGTTGTATTCGCGCCGCTTTGGGACGCATCGGTGACAGTGAGTGTCGTTTCCACCTGGGTCGCGGGATTGCCGGGTCCGACGCACAAGCTGCTTTGCGGAAAAGTAAGCGCGACCTGCTGCGTATCCAACTGGGTGGCGGTGTTGATTACATGTACTGAGCCGTCATCCGCACCAACAAAAAGCAGGTCACCGGCTGGACTGAGCGAAGCGCTTAGCGGGACCGCGTTGCCGGTCAGAGAAATGTCTGACGGAGACTCAGTGGCGAGATTAAATGCAATGATGAACGGCAACCGAGCCGCAGTCGCGCCCGATCCTGTTTGGCCCAGTACGTAAGCGGTTGAGCCATCCGGCGAAAGGAAGAACTGTGTGGGAGTGAAAGATCCCACGCCCAGTCCGGACGGCGGAGCGACCGTGTTATCTATGGTGAGAAATCCACGCGGCGCTGGGCAGCCAGGTACACCCACCACTGTGGATCCCGTAATTTGAGCAGTCACCTTCTGGACGTTCGGCGGAGCCAACGCCAACGCCGATTGGCCGTCTGGCAGCGCGCGAATCAGTTCGCTCGGCAGTGCAACGGCGGTGATCGAACCCGCTACGGTTGGATCATCACAGGTGGGAAGGAACGCTGCACCGAGCACGTCCCCTCCAGCGATATAACCGAGGATGCCGCTGCCGATAAAGGCCGCATCCGTTGCCGGCGCCGCTAACGGGACCAGTTTTGGCGCATCCACCTTCGAAAACACCAGCATGCACCCCGCGGAGCCGGTTCCAGGACAAGGTTTTCCGGAGACGACATATGCTCTGAATCCGCCCGCAATGTTGTCAGGAGAAAACGCCGCCGCGGTCGCGCCGTCGAACAAGAACGTCGAAACATTTTGTGAGGAGCTGGTACTGCAGCTTTGGCAGATGAAGACACGGTTGGGCGAATCGGAGGTGTCGGAGAAGATCGCCACGCTTCCATCGGGAGAAGTTGCCAGCACCTTTCCCGCGACATTGGGAATCAGCGATGGGGTCGAACCAGTCAAGAGCACGGCCGTTTCCGTGCCAAAGCTAAGGTTATTCACTCCGAGATACGTGTTCGCACCCGACGGGTTAAACAGGATCGAATTCGGCGGGAAGGGTAAAGTGACCGGCGCGCCAGGAAGAAAGTCGGTTGCGGTGCCGGAACGGGTTATGGGAACCGCGCGTGTTGTGCAGCTTTGATTCGAGGGATTGCCTGCCAGACATCCGGTGGAAGTAACCAAAACGGTTGGAGCTGCGGGTGCGCTGGTTGATTTAACGTCGAAGCTGATTGCCTGCGTCGGGTAGATCGGCGTCGAGGGCGAGATACCGCCATTGCATGCTGGAGGTAAGCACGAAGCAGTGATGGCTCCTGCTCCAACCGCCGCGCCCCTGACACTGCCAACGCTGCCAAAAACCGTGCTGACGGCTCCTGCAGTCGGCACTTGCAGTGCGACTTGGTTGCTGGAGCTCCAGGTGAGTGGGACTCCAGTAATGGTCATTCCCAGAACATCCGTGACCGTCGCATTCAGAGTTGTTGAGCTGCCGGTATTGACAACGAATGATGTGGCAGGGTTTCCTAACGCGCTGAGCGAAATCGACTGTACCGGGCAGGTGGTAAATTGCAGCGACTGGCTGTTCACTGCGCTGGCGCTGGCGAACAGAAAAGCGGCACCGGGGGCGCTCGCAATGGCAGATTGCTGGTTTAAGCATTGCCCTTGCGCTCCGCTGGCACAGCCGACACTTCCCGCCGGAAGCGCGGCCAGTGAAACGGCATTGGTTGAACGTCCGGCTAAGGCCGTTGCTTGCCAGGTGAAGGGACCTACCGAGCTGGTGATATCCGTATTCCCACTGAAGGCAAATGCCTGGTAGATGACACTTTCCGGGTTACCTGAGGGTGCTCGTTTCGAAAGACATTGAGTCGAGAGCGTAGGCGGTTGGTTTGGGACTTTGCTGATTACGATGTTGGTTATGTGCTGATGAACATAAACAGTTACCGGGGGACTGCTTACTCCGCCGGCGCTGGCGGTGACCTGCGAGGTGCCGGTCGATCCCGGCGCGCAATTTACTGGTGTGGTCAGGGAGTCCCAGGTTCCAGCGCATGCAAAGCCATTGTTTGCGACAGTCACCACCGCCGGATTGCTGGATGCGAACGAAAAGGTTTCCAAGAGGATGGTTCCTGCACTGTTCCTGGCAGTGGCGGTAAACAGCTGGTTCTTACCCAATTCCATTGAAACATTGGGTGAAGGAGTCAGCGAGACGCTGCCCGGGACTTGATTAGGGACCACATTGGTTGGATTGCTGCTGCTGCAAGACGTGAGAAAAACGCTGCTCAAAGCCATGCACGCAAGCGTTGCGCGGAACGCGAACCTACCCATGAGTCCTTTCCACCGGGGAGAGTGAGTGAAAGCTTGTGCTGGAAAACTCCCAGTGTAGAGGGAGAGCATTTTTTCGGCAACCTCGCTGGCCTGTTAATTTTTGGGAGACCCTGATAGAAGTGAGATGCAAGGAGAGCGGTTTTTGCCAGATGCAGGTTGACGGTTTTCCAGCCCGTTGTTATAGTTAAACAGTTCCGCGAGTTTCCTTCCTGCCTGTTTTATGCTCCTGGTCGCATGGTGCGAGCTGGATACTGGAACGAGCAGTTAAAGGTTGAGAGAAATACGTCTTCAAAGTTGAGAAGACGCCCTCGCTGAAACGCTTCGCGAACCGCTCCTATCGAAGGAGATTATGCGAAGCGATGCTGGCGAAACGGAGCGCCTCCCGTTTTGGGCTTGGAGCCACCGTCGCCGGACCTGTCAAAGGGAAAAATAATTTCCGGCTCTTCCGCCGGAAGTATGGGTAGCCAGAGCTATCCAGCCGAATCCTGGAGTCGAACCCGGGAAAAATGTGAACGCATGGCCCTGCCGTGTAAATGCTGGCACGGATAGGGGAAACCAGCGTCAGGGAGCGCAAGAGTGCCTACTTTTAATCAGTTGGTCCGTGCGGGAAGGGAACGGCCGCGTTACAAAACCGCGAGTCCGGCCCTGCAATCCTGCCCGCAGAAGCGTGGCGTCTGCACGCGTGTCTACACACAAACGCCGAAAAAGCCGAACTCGGCACTGCGGAAAGTCGCCCGCGTCCGGTTGACCAACGGAATTGAAGTGACGACCTATATTCCTGGCGTCGGTCACAACCTGCAGGAGCACTCGATTGTGCTGATCCGTGGGGGCCGCGTGAAGGACCTGCCGGGAGTGCGTTATCACGTAATTCGCGGAACCCTTGACGCTGTCGGGGTTGCTAACCGCATGCAAGGCCGCTCGAAGTATGGAGCGAAGAGGCCCAAGAAGGGATAAAGCAGATTCCTCACCGCTAAAGCGGTTCGGAATGACAGGATTTTCGGTTCAAGCTAGAAGCTAACCGCTAGGAGCCAAAAGCTGGTTTATGCCACGCAAAGGATATATCGCAAAGCGCACGGTCGAAGCTGATCCGGTTTACGGATCAGATCTGGTGACGAAATTCGTCAATTCGATGATGTGGCAAGGGAAGAAGAGCACAGCTGAGGGCATCTTCTATGAGGCTCTGACCCGCTTGCAGCAAAAGGGCGGAGACGAACCCCTAAAGCTCTTTAAGAAGGCGGTCGAGAATACGAAACCGCTGCTGGAAGTTAAGACCCGCCGCGTTGGTGGCGCGAACTACCAGGTTCCGGTGGAAGTTAATGCCGACCGCCGCACTTCGCTGGCGATCCGCTGGCTGATCACTTATTCACGCGGACGTGGCGAAAAGGGCATGATCGACAAGTTGACCAACGAGTTGCTGGATGCCGCGAACGGCAAAGGCGCTGCGATTAAGAAGAAAGAAGATGTGCATCGTATGGCGGAAGCCAATAAGGCTTTTGCGCATTACAGATGGTAGGAAGCAAGCTTTTAGCTAGGGGCGCGAGATTCAAGCTAACGGCTAAAAGCTGAAGAGCTGAATTTCAATGAGCAGTCCAGTCAATACGGTTGGCGAACAAGAAGTCCGCAAGGACGAAAGAAAGAAATCTGTGTCCAGGACCGTTCCCTTAGAGCGCTGCAGGAATATCGGCATCATGGCTCACATCGATGCCGGCAAGACCACTACGACCGAGCGCATCCTTTATTACACCGGCAAGACCCACCGCCTGGGCGAAGTGCACGAAGGCACCGCCACCATGGACTGGATGGAGCAGGAGCAGGAGCGCGGCATTACTATCACCTCGGCTGCGACGACGTGCACCTGGCGTGATATTCGGATCAATATTATTGATACCCCCGGCCATGTGGATTTTACCGCTGAAGTTGAGCGCTCGCTGCGGGTGCTGGATGGCGCAGTTGCGGTTTTTGACGCGGTCCACGGCGTGCAGCCGCAATCAGAAAAAGTCTGGCGTCAGGCTGACAAATACGGCGTCCCGCGAATTTGCTTTATCAACAAGATCGATAAGATGGGCGCCGACTTCGAACACGCTGTTGACACCATCCGCAAGCGCCTCAATGCCAAGCCCATCGCGATCCAGATTCCCATCGGACAAGAAGACAAGTTCAAAGGCGTAGTTGATCTGCTCTCGATGAAAGCGATCGTCTGGAACAACGAAGACCTGGGAGCGGAGTACGAGACTCAAGAAATTCCCGCCGAGCTGAAAAAGAAAGCGGAAGCTTTTCGCGCCGCGCTGGTTGAGACCGTGGCCGAAAACGACGACGAGATGCTGCACAAATTTCTTGAGGGCGAAGAAATTTCTGAGGCGGAGTTGAAGGCTTCGTTGCGGAAGTCAACCATCGCGCTGAAAGTTTTCCCGGTTGTGGTCGGCACCGCGTTCAAGAACAAAGGGGTGCAGCCGCTTCTCGATGCAGTGGTTGATTATCTGCCTTCGCCGCTCGATGTTCCAGAAACTCATGGAACCGACCCGGAAAATGGCAAGACCATTACCCGCAGAGCTGCAGACGACGAGCCGTTCTCAGCCCTGGCATTCAAGATCATGGCTGATCCGTATGTCGGCCAGCTGACCTTCATTCGCGTTTACTCCGGCGTGTTGAAATCCGGCGATTCCGTTCTGAACGGACGCACGGGAAGAAACGAGCGCATCGGGCGATTGCTCAAGATGCACGCCAATAAGCGTGAGGACATTCAGGAAATTCTGGCAGGTGATATTTGCGCCGCGGTCGGTTTGAAGAACGTTTCGACCGGGGACACCATTTGCGATTCCAAGCACCCGATTACGCTCGAATCAATTGAATTTGCAGTACCAGTCATTCACGTTGCGGTCGAGCCAAAGACCAAGGCCGATCAAGAAAAAATGGGCATGGCGCTAGCCAAGCTGGCCCAGGAAGATCCCACCTTTAAGGTCCACACCGATCCCGACAGTGGACAAACCATCATCAGCGGTATGGGCGAGTTGCACCTCGAGATCATCATTGACCGCATGATGCGCGAGTACAAGGTTGAGGCGAACGTTGGCAAGCCGCAGGTCGCGTATCGCGAGACCATTCGCAAGCATTCGGAAGCGGAAGGCAAGTACATTCGCCAGACCGGCGGGCGCGGGCAGTATGGACATGCCAAGATCAAGCTGGATCCCCAGCCTGCGGGTATGGGATATGAGTTTGTCAACGACATCGTCGGCGGTTCGGTCCCCAAGGAATATATCAAGCCGATTGATCAGGGCATTCAGGAAGCGCTCGAGGGTGGAGTGCTGGCGGGGTATCCGGTGGTAGATGTGAAAGTGACTTTGTACGACGGCAGCTACCACGACGTGGATTCGAACGAAATGGCGTTCAAGATTGCCGGTTCGATGGCGTTCAAAGAAGCGGCGCGCAAGGCGTCTCCTGTTCTTCTCGAGCCAGTGATGGCCGTCGAAGTGGTCACGCCGGAAGATTTTGCGGGCGCGATCATGGGCGACCTGAGTTCGCGCCGTGGCCGCATTGAAGGCATGGAGCACCGCGCTGGCTCGCAGGTGATCAAGTCGATTGTGCCGCTGGCGGAAATGTTTGGATACGCGACGCACATGCGGTCGAGCACGCAGGGACGTGCCGAGTACTCGATGCACTTCGCGCGATATGAAGAAGTGCCGCGCAGCGTGGCGGATGAAATCATCGGCAAGGCGCAAGGCGGGAAATAGGGATTCGCGGGCGAGGGCGCCCGCGCCACACAGTTTGGATTTTGAGCTAACAGCTAATAGCTAAGAGCTGAGGACGAGAAATGGCAAAGGAAAAGTTCGAGCGCAATAAGCCGCACTGCAACGTAGGCACCATCGGTCACATCGACCATGGCAAGACCACGCTGACGGCGGCGATCACCAAGGTGTTGTCCAAGCACAATCCCAAGATCCTGTTCCGGTCGTTTGATTCGATCGACAACGCGCCGGAAGAAAAAGCCCGCGGAATCACCATTGCGACCGCGCACGTCGAGTACGAGACGGCGAACCGGCACTACGCGCACGTCGATTGCCCGGGCCACGCCGACTATATCAAGAACATGATTACCGGCGCGGCGCAGATGGATGGCGCGATTCTGGTTGTTGCCGCGACTGACGGTCCGATGCCGCAGACGCGCGAGCACGTGCTGCTGGCGCGGCAGGTGGGTGTCCCTTACATCGTGGTTGCGTTGAACAAGTGCGACGCGGTTGATGATCCTGAGTTGCTCGATCTGGTCGAACTCGAAGTCAGAGAGCTTTTGAAGACGTATCAATTCCCGGGCGACGATGTTCCGGTGGTACGGCTTTCGGCTCTGGGCGCGCTGAACGGCGAAGCCAAATGGGAGAAGCAAGTTGATGAGTTGATGGAAGCGGTGGACAAATCCATTCCGCAGCCGGCGCGCGAACTCGATAAACCGTTCCTGATGCCGATCGAAGATATTTTCTCGATCTCGGGACGCGGCACGGTGGTGACCGGCAGAATCGAGCGCGGCAAAGTGAAAGTGGGCGAGGAAGTTGAAATCGTCGGCTTCCGCGATACCCGCAAGACGGTGGTGACCGGCGTCGAAATGTTCAAGAAGCAGCTCGACGAAGGCCTGGCGGGCGATAACGCGGGATTGTTGTTGCGCGGCATCGGCAAAGACGATGTCGAGCGCGGCATGGTGCTGGCGAAAGGCGGATCGATCACGCCGCACACGAAGTTCAAGGCGGAAGTTTACATTCTGACCAAAGAAGAAGGTGGACGACACACGCCGTTCTTCAAGGGATATCGTCCGCAGTTTTATCTGCGAACCACGGACGTGACCGGAGTGGCCGAGCTGCCATCGGGAACCGAGATGGTGATGCCTGGCGACAACGTGCAGCTGGTGATTGAGCTGATCACGCCGGTGGCGATGGAGAAGGGCTTGCGCTTCGCTATCCGTGAAGGCGGGCACACGGTGGGCGCGGGCACGATTTCGGAGATTGTGCAGTAGCAGCTGTAAGTCGTCGCCCTCAGTCGTCGGGTAAGCGATGCGATGACGGTCGGGAAAAGCAGATTCCTCACCGCTAAAGCGGTTCGGAATGACAAGGGTTAGTCGGGCGTTCGCACTAGAGTCCTTCGCCGGCTGAAGCTCGCCTCAGGTTGCACGGGTTAGGGTTGCGGCGGTGGAACGAAAATCACCCGCTAGACGCCTCAGGTTCTTTCCTTCCGGAGATGCCGGAAGGGGTCAGGAAACGAAACGTGATTGGAAACGAAAAAATTCGCATCCGGCTAAAGGCATACGATTACCGCGTGCTCGATCAGTCGACGACAGAAATCGTGGCCACAGCGAAGCGCACGGGCGCGCAGATTGCCGGGCCGATTCCGTTGCCCACGATGAAGAACAAGTTCACGGTGCTGCGTTCGCCGCACGTGGACAAGAAATCGCGCGAGCAGTTCGAGATTCGCACGCACAAGCGTTTGCTCGACATTCTCGACCCGACGCCGCAGACGGTGGATGCGTTGATGAAGCTCGATCTACCGGCGGGAGTGGATGTGGAGATCAAGGCGTTCGGGAAAGAACATAAATAGGTCGTCGAGTCCCGTTAGGGACGGCACGCGGGCGAGGGCGCCCGCGCCACACAGGAACTAAGAGCCGCACAGGACGAAGGAAATGGCAAAGGTAGCGGGAATTCTGGGGAAAAAAGTCGGGATGACGCAGCTCTTCGATACCAAGGGCGATGTGCGTCCGGCGACGGTGTTGCAGGCGGGGCCGTGCGTGGTCACGCAGCATAAGTCGCAGACTAAAGATGGCTACGACTCGGCGCAGATTGGCCTGGTTGAGTTCGTGAAGGAGTCGCGACTGACCCAGCCGATGAAGGGGCACCTCGGCAAGAACAATGTTCCGCCGGTGAAATTTATCCGCGAAGTTCCGATTGAAGCTAGATGAGAAACCGAGGGCAACGGCGCTGTGAAGGCCGGCGACCGGGTGCTGGTCGACATTTTTGACGGTGAAAAATTCGTCGACATCGTCGGCGTCAGCAAGGGCAAAGGATTTCAGGGCGTAGTCAAGCGCCATCATTTTGGCGGCGGCCCGAAGTCGCACGGTTCAATGTTTCAGATCACGGGATCGATTGGGTCGTCGGCGTTCCCGTCGCGCGTCTTTAAAGGCATGCGCATGTCGGGACACATGGGCAATGCGCGGGTGACGGTGCGTAACCTGCGAGTGCTGGGCGTCGATAAAGACGACAACCTGCTGGTGGTTGAAGGCGCCGTGCCCGGGCCGAATGGCGGATATCTGGTCATTATGAAAGCCAAGAAGCCGCCACGAGAGCGGCGTGGATTTGCCGGTGCGGCGACGGTTGATCCGTTGAAGGCGGCGAAGAGGGCGGCGAAAAAGGGGTAGCTGTCAGTGGCTAGTGGTCAGAGAGAAACGAAATGGCAACGATTGACATTCACGATTTGAGCGGCAAAAAAGTGGGCACGCTGGAGCTCGCCGACGAAGTTTTTGGCGCGATCAACGAAGACCTGCTTTACGAGGCGGTCACGCATTACCGTGCCGCGCAACGCGCCGGAACCCACGCCACCAAGAACAAGAAACTGGTTTCGGGCGCGGGCAAAAAGCTGTGGAAGCAGAAGGGCACGGGCCGCGCGCGCGTTGGTTCCATCCGGTCGCCACTGTGGCGGCATGGCGGCACGGTGCATGGTCCGCAACCGCGTTCGCTACGATTACCGTTTCCCGCGCAAGAAGTTGCTGGGCGCATTGCGTTCGGCGCTGGCGGCGAAGTTTTCAGACGGCAAGCTGATCGTGGTGAATGCGTTCGATGTGAAAGAACCGAAGACGCAGGCGTTTCGCGAAGCGCTCGATTCGTTGAAAGTCGATAAAGGCGCGGTGCTGGTGGAAGTGGCGAACCACGGCAACCGCAATCTGGATCTGAGTTCGCGGAACCTTGAAGGCGTGGAATTGGTCAGCAGCAGCGAGGTGCATCCGTTATCATCTGCTGCGTTATGACCGGGCGATTTTTTCGCAGCCGGCGATTGAGAAGCTGCAGGTCTCGCTGAAGAACTCGTGTCATCGAAGCGTTCGCACAACGCGGGCGAAGGTGACAGCGCGAAACAGCCCAGAAGAAGGCGACGCGCAGTCTCCGCGGACTCGCACCAAGAAAGCGGCGGAGGTAGCGTAGAACTGAAGACCGCCTATCAGATTATTCGCCGGCCGGTGATTACCGAGAAGGGCCTGGCCATCAAGGAGAACCAGAACACGCTGGTCTTCCAGGTAGCACCGAAAGCTACTAAGACCGAGATCAAGGAAGCGGTGCAGTCGATCTTCAAAGTCAAAGTGAGCTCGGTGCGCACTGCAAATTATCCGGGCAAAGAACGGCGGCGTGGAAAGTTTGCCGGCTATCGTCGCGGACTGGAAGAAAGCCTTCGTAAGACTGCGGGCCGGCGAGAAGATGCCGGAGTACGCGCAGAATTTGTAAGAACCGTCGTCAGTCGTACGTCGTTGGTCGTTGACCAAAGCAGATTCCTCACCGCTGAAGCGGTCGGAATGACAAGGCTGAGTTAAAAGCTAGAAGCTAACAGCTAAGAGCTGATTTTATGGCAATCAAGACTTATAGACCGACAACCCAGACGTTGCGCTACCGGACCACGCTTTCGAGCGCGGACCTGACCACCGACCGGCCGCACAAGCCGCTGACCGAGCCGAAGCAGCGGCAGGGCGGGCGGCGCAATTCGGGCGATGTGACCATGCGGTTTCGTGGCGGCGGCCACAAGCGCAAGCTGCGGCTGATCGATTTCAAGCGCGACAAGACGGGAATTCCGGCGACGGTGATTTCGATTGAGTACGATCCCAACCGCTCGGCGCGAATTGCGCTGCTGGCGTATGCGGATGGGGAAAAGCGGTACATCCTGCAGCCGGATGGGTTGAAGGCCGGCGCGAAAATTGTCAGTGGGCCTGATGCGGACATTCTGGTCGGCAACGCGTTGCCGCTGAAGAATATTCCGCCGGGCACGACCATCCACAATCTGGAACTGCGTCCCGGCAAAGGCGCGCAGATGGTGCGCTCGGCGGGCGGTTCGGCGCAACTGGTCGCAAAAGAAGGCGACTATGCGCTGGTGAAATTGCCCTCCGGAGAAACCCGCAAGGTTTCGCAGGATTGCATGGCGACGATTGGGCAGGTCGGCAACATCGACCATGAAAACATCACCATCGGCAAAGCGGGACGGTCGCGATGGTTGGGGAAGCGTCCGCACAATCGCGGGGTTTCGATGAACCCGGTGGACCACCCGCACGGTGGCGGCGAAGGCAAGACCTCCGGCGGACGGCATCCGGTCACGCCCTGGGGACAGCCGACCCGCGGATACAAGACGCGCAACAACAAGCGGACGGACAAGTTCATTGTGAGTAGAAGCAAGTAGTCGCACGTCGTACGTCGCGCGTCGTCGTCGGGCGCGAAAAGCAGATTCATAGCGGCTGAAGCGATTCGGAATGACAGAATTTGGGTTTCACGGTTAAGAGCTAAGAGCTAGGAGCTAACAGCTAAGAGCTGATTTATGGCACGTTCAACAAAAAAAGGGCCGTTCATTGACGGATATCTGGCGACGCGCATTGAGGCGATGAACTCGCGCAACGAGAAGAAAGTTCTGCGCACCTGGTCGCGGCGCTCGACCGTTATTCCGGAAATGGTGGGACACACCATCGCCGTGCATAACGGAAAAAAATTTATTCCGGTTTACATCACCGAGAACATGGTCGGACACAAGCTGGGCGAGTTCAGCTTTACCCGCACCTTCAAAGCGCACTCGATGAAAGCGGCGACAGAAGTGGCTGCGCGTCCGGCAGGCATTCCTGGCGGTCCGGGAGCAATTACCCCGGCGGCAGGTTCGGCACCGGCGGCTCCGGCTGCGCCCAAGGCATAAGGAAGCTTTTCGCCATTAGCTTTTAGCCTTTAGCTAAGAGCTGAGAGCAAGAGCTGAAGGCTGACGAAAAATGGAATTTCGAGCTCAAACCCGGTTCGTTCGCGTCTCGCCGCAGAAGGCGCGGCTGGTGTTGGACCTTATTAAGGGCCAGCGCGTCGAAGAAGCATTGAACACGCTTGCATTCACCAAGAAACGTGTGGCCGCCAAAGTAGAGAAACTTGTGCGGTCGGCGGTCGAGAACGCCAATTACATGAGCACGGAAAAGAACGTCGACGTTGATCTCGACAATCTTTACGTGAAACATGCAGTCGCCAACGATGGGCCGCGCCTGAAGCGAATTCGTCCGGCGCCAATGGGACGGGCTTTCCGTTATGTGCGGCGCATCGCACACATCGAGATTGCGTTGGCGGAGCGCGGCAAGAACGGCGCGAGTCTGGCGACGGTGGTGGGCGAAGAACAGACGGCGCAGGCTGCTCCGGTGAAAAAGAAACGCGCGGTCGCGAAGAAGAAGTCTGTGGGCAAGAAGGCAGTTGCGAAGAAGTGATTAATGTCGTGCGTCGTCCGTCGCAGGTCGTGCGGAAGATCGCGCGACGCAGAACGTGGGGCGTGCGACGAAGCAGCTGAGAGTTCAGGAGCTTTATGGGACAGAAGGTACATCCTTACGGATTCCGGCTGGGATACACCAAGCCGTGGAAGTCACGCTGGTTTGTGGAGCGCGATTACGACAAGCTGCTGCTTGAAGACGTCAAGCTGAAAGCCGAACTCAAGGACAAGCTCAAGTCGGCGGGTGTGAGCTCGATTGAAATCGAGCGTCCGGGCAATAAGTTGCGCGTCATCATCAAGACGGCGCGGCCGGGGATCATCATTGGCCGCAAAGGCGCGGAAATTGACAAGCTGAAGCAGGAAGTGCAGAAGCGCACGAACCGCGAGGTGTACATCGATATTCAGGAAGTACATAAGCCGGAGCTCGATGCCCAGCTGGTTTCAGAATCGATAGCTTTGCAGCTTGAGAAACGCGTCGGCTTCCGCCGCGCCATGCGCAAAGCGGTAGATTCCGCGCTGCGCTTCGGTTGCAAGGGAATTAAAGTTCGCGTAAGCGGACGTTTGAACGGAAATGAAATTGCGCGCTCCGAGTGGTATTTACAAGGAAGATTGCCGCTGCACACGCTGCGTGCGGATATCGAGTATGGCTTCAGTGAAGCGCGTACGACCTACGGCGTAATTGGCGTGAAGTGCTGGATTTATCGCGGCGAGATTCTCCCGACCAAGAAGCGCGAGTCGCAGGCGGTGGGAGCGTTTTAAACAGTCGTGCGTCGTTGGTCGTGCGTCGTGCGCCAAAACCTGACGCAAGGCGCGAAGTAGCGGACGACTCAAGACGTGCGACGCACGACGAGATTTGGGCTAATGGCTAAGAGCTGATTTATGTTGATGCCGAAAAAAGTTAAGTACCGCAAGCAGCAGCGCGGACGCATGACCGGGAAAGCCTGGCGCGGAAGCGAGCTGTCGTTCGGTGATTACGGGCTGAAGGTGCTTGAGCCGGGATGGATTACCGACCGGCAGATCGAAGCCAGCCGCGTGGCCATGACCCGGTTCATCAAGCGTGGCGGCAAGATTTGGATTCGCCTGTTTCCAGATAAGCCGGTGACCAAGAAGCCTGCTGAAACCCGTATGGGTAAAGGTAAAGGTGCACCAGACCATTGGGTCGCGGTGGTGAAACCGGGAAAGATTTTGTTCGAGATGGAAGGCGTGAGCCCGCAGGACGCGGCGGAAGCGATGCGGTTGGCGTCGCACAAACTGCCGCTGCGGACCAGGTTTGTGCAGCGGGAGACGGCACACTGAGCTAGGAGCGTCGAGCTGTGAGCGGCCAGCAATCGAGAGTTGCTCAAGACTCAAAGCTCGCCACTAATGGCTAGAGGAATTTATGGAAGCGGAAAAAATTCGCAATTTGACTGACGAAGAGCTTCGGCACCAGCAGCAGGAGATGAGCGATCAGCTCTTCAAGCTGAAGTTCCAGCTCAACATGGGACAAACCGAGAGCCTGAAGAAATTGCGCGGGTTGCGCAAAGATATCGCGCGGGTGAAAACCATTGTGCAGGAGCGCGCGGCTGCAGGGGAGAAGAAGTGATGGCGGAAGCTCAAGCTGCCGGCAGACGAAAAGAATTGATTGGGCATGTGGTCTCCAATCGAATGAACAAGACCATCGTGGTGCAGGTGATCCGCAAGCGGGCGCACCCCCTGTATACCCGGGTAATCTCCAAAGCCAAGAAGTTTTATGCCCATGACGAAAAGAATGAGGCCCATATTGGCGATGTAGTCCGCCTGGAAGAAACTCGGCCGCTCTCGAAGCTGAAGCGCTGGCGTTTGAAAGAAATCGTTCGCAAGACCGCGCTGGTGCCGGAGGTCGTGACGCGAGCAGAAGTAGTACAGCAGTGAGCCGCGAGCTGTGAGCGAACATAGGTTCGAGTCTTGCTCGTCGCTCAACGCTCAGAGCTCGCAGCTTAAGGAAGAATTATGACGGTAATGATGCGAAGCATGCTCGAAGTCGCCGACAACAGCGGCGCGCGCAAACTGCAGATGATCCTGCCTCTGGGCGGATCGACCGGTCTGCGTGCCGGCTTGGGCGACGTGGTCACCGCCAGCGTGAAGGAAGCTGCTCCCGATGGCCAGACCAAGAAGGGCACAGTGGTTAAGGCGGTCATCGTGCGCACCCGCAAGGAGCATCGCCGTCGCGATGGCACCTACATCCGCTTTGACCAGAATGCAGCGGTGCTGATCAATGAAGCCGGCGAGCCGGTTGGCACCCGTGTCTTTGGTCCAGTAGCACGGGAATTGCGCGAAAAGAAATTTTTGAAGATTGTAAGTTTGGCGCCGGAAGTTCTGTAGAGGCAGGTTTCAAGGATTCGAAGGTTTCATAGTTTCAGAAAACTGAATGACGCCTGAAACCTTGAAGCTTTTGAAACATTGAACCCTGGGAACCTTGAAAGCGAATTTTGATTATGGCAATAGCGACGACGACAGAGCATAAACGAGTTGATATTCGCCGCAATGACACGGTGAAGGTCTTGAGTGGGCGCGATAAAGGCAAGCAGGGCCGCGTACTGCGCGTGTTTCCAGACAAGGGCAAAGTTCTGGTCGAGCACGTCATGGTGGTGAAGAAGCACCTTCGTCCCAGCCAGAAGTCGAAGGGGGGCATCGCCGATCAGGAGAGCGCGATCTCGATTGCTAAAGTGCAGTTGGTCTGCGCAAGCTGCGGTCCAGTGCGAATCGGGCACGAAGTTCGCGGCGACCGAAAAGTGCGGGTCTGCAAAAAATGCGGGACTACGCTGGATAAGTGATTTTGCAATCGGGTAATTGAGTAATTTTGTAATTTGAAATCCCTAAGCTGCGGTTTCAATTACCAAATTACCCGATTACAGAAATTAGCAAATTGGGTTTAGACATGGCTAAAGAGAAAAGAGAAAAAAAGGGCGGATCCCAGCAGCAGCAAGAGTCGCGTGCGCCGGAAGTGGCGCGCCACAGCGCGAAAGAGACGCCGCGGCTTAAAGAGCGCTTCCGCAAGGAAGTTGCTCCGGTGCTGATGAAAGAGTTCGAGCTGAACAATCCCATGGCGGTGCCGCACCTCCACAAAATCGTGGTCAACATGGGAGTTGGCGAAGCCACACAGAACGCCAAAGTGCTCGATCCTGCAGTAAACGAATTGGGCCAGATTACCGGGCAAAAGCCGGTAGTCACGAAGGCCAAGAAGTCCATTGCCGCGTTCAAGGTCAGGGCCGGCATGCCGATTGGCGCAATGGTCACGCTGCGCGGCGACCGCATGTACGAGTTTTTTGACCGGCTGGTCAATATTGTTCTGCCCCGGGTGCGCGATTTTCGAGGAGTCTCGACCAAGGCATTTGATGGCCGGGGCAATTACACCATTGGATTGCACGACCAGCTGATTTTTCCCGAGATCGATTACGCGAAGGTCGACAAGTTGAAAGGTATGAACGTCACCATCGTGACTACGGCCCGTGACGATAATCAGGCGCGGGCGCTGTTGAAGCATTTAGGAATGCCGTTCCGGGCGCTATAGGATTTTAAGGGTTTCACAGTTTCAGGGTTCGAAGACACCGATTTTAAGGATTGCATGACTACAGCAAAACGAGTGAAGGACGCCAAGATCCAGGAAGTGTTTCGGCAGGCGCGAGAGAAAAAAGAGCCTAGACCAAAGTTCTCGACGCGCCGTCACAACCGCTGCAAGATTTGCGGACGCCCGCGCGGGTATCTGCGCAAGTTCGGTCTTTGCCGCCTGTGTTTCAGGGGGCTGGCGTTGCGCGGGGAAATACCTGGAGTTGCGAAGTCATCCTGGTAGCAAATCGTCTTCGGTCGTTGGCCGGCAGTCGTCGGCCAAAACCCTTGGCTCACAGCTGAGGAGGCGAACGAGCAAGGACCAACGAGGGACGATGGGAAGCCGATAGTTTAGCCCACGGCTGTGTGGGTACGGAGAAGCAGACGATGAACTTGACCGATCCGGTCTCAGACATGCTGACGCGAATTCGCAATGCGATTCGCGCCCGGCACCAAAAAGTCGATGTGCCAACCTCGAAGCTGAAGTTGGAGATTGCCCGCATTCTCAAAGAAGAGGGCTACATCTCAAACTTCAAGCCTACGGAGGAAGATGGGCACAAGGTTGTCCGCATTTACCTGAAGTATGACAACAACAACGAAGCTGCGATTTCGAATGTGGAGCGCGTCTCGCGTCCTGGCTGCCGGGTGTATGTGCGCCGGACAGAGATTCCGCGGGTTCTGGGCGGTCTGGGAATCAACATTCTGACCACGCCGCGCGGGGTTATGACTGGGCGGCAGGCACGTAGGCAAGGTGTTGGAGGCGAAGTCCTCTGCGAAGTTTGGTAAGAAAAACAGCTTTTAGCTCTTAGCTTTTCGCCTTTAGCTAAAAGCAAGAACCGGAATCGACGAGCTAAGAGTCAATGGCTAACAGCTGAGAGCTTCTTTTATGTCACGAATTGGAAAAAAACCGATCGCACTGCCCAAGGGCGTGACCGTCAAAATTGACGGCAATCTGGTAGCTGTGCAAGGGCCGAAGGGCCACCTGGATACGCGGATCCCTGCCGGCATTCGAGTCGAGCAGCAGGACGGCAATATTGTGGCGCTGCGCCAAAATGATTCGCAGGCGGCGCTTCACGGCCTGACGCGGGCCTTGGTCAACAATGCGGTCGAGGGCGTAACCAAAGGTTGGACGCGTGAACTGGAAATCGTCGGCATCGGATATCGCGCCGAGATGAAGGGCAAGGGGACAGTGGTCTTTACCCTGGGCTATTCGCATCCCATCGAGTATCCGTTGCCGAGCGGAATCGATGCTGCCGTCGATCCCAAGCAGACGCGTTTGAGCGTTACCGGAATCGATCGCCAGAAGGTTGGGCAGGTCGCGGCAGAAATGCGGTCGCTGCGTCCGCCGGATCCGTATAAGAATAAGGGTGTGCGCTACGCGGGCGAACGATTGAAGAAGAAGGTTGGAAAGACGGGAGCAAAATAAAACCGTCGTTGGTCGTTGGCCTTCGGTCGTCGGCCAACCACATTCAAGTGAGGGAAGTTGCTTTTTGGTTTGATTTAGGCCAACGACGTACGACGAACGACCAAGGACTGAAGCAATGCTGACACAAACATCCAAGAACGCAAATCGCCGGCGGGTGCACGAGCGCATCCGCAAGAAAGTGCTGGGCACAGCTGAGCGGCCACGCCTGAATGTCTATCGGTCACTGAATCATATTTATGTTCAGGTGATCGATGACCTGAAGGGGGTCACGATTGTTTCCGCCAGCAGTTCGGAAGGCGCAAAAGAAGCGAGTATCAAGGGTGGAAATCTGGCTGCGGCGAAGACTGTGGGCAAGTCTGTGGCCGAGCGCGCCAAGGCCAAGGGCATCAGCAAAGTTGTTTTCGACCGTGGCGGATACATTTACCACGGGCGGGTGAAGGCGCTGGCCGACGCCGCTCGCGAAGCGGGATTGCAATTTTAGAGCAGTGAGCTTCGAGCGGCGGGCCATGAGCGTGTCCAGTTCGCTCACAGCTCAAAGCTCAGTGCTCGGAGCCAGGAAATTATGCCAACAGTGATAAAGAAACTCGATGCGGGCGCCTACCAGTTGAAGGACCAGGTGGTGGCCATCAATCGCGTCACCAAAGTCGTGAAGGGCGGCAAGAACCTGTCGTTTGCGGCGTTGGTTGTGGTCGGAGATCCCTCCGCGGCGGTGGTGGGCTATGGCTCCGGCAAAGCGAAAGAAGTGCCGCAAGCCATCCGCAAGGGGATTGAATCGGCCAAGAAGAACCTGGTCAGGGTGAATTTGACGCAGACCAGCATTCCGCATGCTGTGCTTGGCCGCTTTGGTTCGGGGATGGTGCTGCTGAAGCCGGCTCCCGAAGGAACGGGCGTGATTGCAGGCGGAGCGGTGCGCGCTGTGATGACGTCTGCGGGCGTGCAAAATGTGCTGACGAAGTCGATTGGCACGACTAATCCGCACAACGTGATCAAAGCGACCTTCGACGCTCTCAAGAAGCTTAAGAATAAAGAGCTGGTCGCGAGCATGCGCGGCAAATCGGCGGAGGACCTGTGATGACGGCGAAGAAGACGGCTGCCAATGCCGGCACTCTGCGGCTCAAATATGTTCGCTCGGTGATTTGCACCCCGGTGAAACACAAGAGAGTGGTACGCGGGCTGGGTTTCACCCGCCTGAATCAGATTATCGAGCGGCCGGACACGCTGGCGATTCGCGGCATGGTGGCAAAGGTGCCGCATTTAGTGGAGATTGTGCAGTAAAAGCTGTCAGCTTTCAGCCATCAGCTCTCAGGAAAACCTGGTTAAGCTGACGGCTGAGGGCTGACGACTGAAGGCTGATTTTTATGAATTTATCCAACATTCGAGCACCTCGTAAAGCCTCGGAAAACAAGAAGCGGGTTGGCCGTGGCATGGGTTCCGGCATGGGCAAGACTTCGACCCGCGGGCACAAAGGCCAGCGTTCGCGCAGCGGATCGCGCATGATGCGCGGGTTTGAAGGCGGCCAGATGCCATTGCACCGGCGGCTGCCGAAGCGCGGGTTCACCAACATCTTCCGCGAGGAATACAACATTGTGAACCTGGAAAAATTGGCCTTGCTCGGCGAAAGCACAATCAACCCGGATGTGCTGCGAAAGGCTGGAGTCATCAGCACGAAGCGGCGAGTAAAGATTCTGGGAGACGGTGAACTGAAGTCTGCTATTACTGTGCAGGCGCACAAGTTTTCGAAATCAGCGCAGGAAAAGATCACCAAAGCTGGCGGGAAATTTGAAGTTTTGCAGTAGAGGTTTTGCAGTAGTCAAGTTGTGAGCGGCGAGCGATGAGCTGTGAGCAAATCTGATGCTGATTGCTCGAAGCTCACAACTCGTGGCTAGAAGCTGTTCTTATGTTCGATAAGTTCGCCAATATTTTTCGCATCCCCGACCTGCGCCGGCGGATATTCTTCACGCTGGGGTTGCTGGCGGTGTACCGCGTGGGCGGGCACATCCCCATTCCTGGCATCAATGCGCAACTTTTTCAGCAGTACCTTGAGCAAAACCGGGGTACGCTGCTCGGCTTTGTGGATCTGTTTTCCGGCGGGAATATCCGCCGCATGACGATTTTTGCCCTCGGCATCATGCCGTACATCACCTCGTCCATCATTCTGCAGTTGCTTACTGTGGTGTATGAACCGCTGGCCAAGCTGCAGAAGGAAGGTGAACTGGGGCGCAAGAAGATCACCATGTGGACCCGCTATCTGACCCTCGGGCTCAGCGCGGTCCAGTCGATGGGAATTGCATACGGCCTGCAAAAGGGTGGAGGATTTGTCATCAATCCAGGCACCGCCTTCACTCTGATGACAGTTCTGACACTCACCACCGGCAGCGTGTTCATCATGTGGCTGGGCGAGCAGATCACTGAACGCGGGGTCGGCAACGGCATGTCGCTGCTGATTTTCGCCGGCATCGTGGTCGGTCTGCCGCGTGGGGTAATCGATTTGTGGGACAAGGCGAAGAATGGCACTTGGGGCCCGCTGACGCCAGTCTTGATGGTTGGCCTGATCGTGTTGATGGTAGCGGTGGTGGCGTTCATCGTTTACATGGAACGCAGCGAGCGCCGCATTCCGGTGCAATATGCAAAACGCATAGTTGGCCGCAAGATGATGGGCGGGCAGTCGACGCATCTGCCGCTCAAGGTAAATGCCGGCGGCGTCATGCCGGTGATTTTTGCTTCATCGATCGTGACCATCCCTCAGACCATGCTGGTGGGGTTGCGCGAGAACCGCTATCTCGGGGATGTGCTGCGTTGGCTGTACTGGGGCGAGCCGCTTTATACCGTTCTCTATGCCATAGGAATTATTTTCTTTGCCTACTTCTATGTTTCCATTGTCTTCAATCCCAATGAGGTTGCCGACAATATGCGGAAGTATGGTGGATTCATTCCCGGCATCCGACCGGGCCGCCGCACCGCCGACCATATCAATGAGATTTTGACGCGAATTACCCTGGTGGGCGCGTTGTATCTGATTATTATTTCGTTTATTCCGGAGTGGATGATCACCGGTATTCATTTGAACCACCTGTTTCACCCGCTAGGGACTTTCTTCGAACGTCTTCCGAACTGGGTGCTAAATGGGTTGGGCGTGAATTTTTATTTTGGCGGGACCTCGTTGCTGATTGTTGTGGGCGTGGCCATGGATACGGTCAACCAGATCGAATCGCAATTGATCATGCGCCACTACGACGGTTTCACGCCGCGCAGCGGCCGAATTCGCGGACGCCGCGGCTGGTAGCTCAGCAGGCGGCGGTTTGATTGCTAATGGGGAGCAGTCCTGAAAAAGGATTGGCAGGATGTGGCCGTCATAACAGGTCAGGAGCGGGTTGGGGCCAGTTCGATGGCGGAGCAGCTATTGCGAAACATCGGACCGATCGTGCTGCTTGGGCCGCCGGGAGCGGGTAAAGGGACCCAGGCGAAGCGGATTACCGAGCACTACCGCATTCCACAGGTTTCGACCGGCGATCTTCTGCGCGAGCACGTCAAGCAGGGAACGCTCCTGGGAGTTAAGGTTCGCGAGTTAATCGCGCGCGGTGAACTCGTCCCGGATAACCTGGTTTGCGACATTGTGGCGTGGCGCTTGCGTGAGCCGGATGCGCAGCGTGGATTTATCCTCGATGGATTTCCCCGCACTGAGACCCAGGCGGTCTGGCTGGATTCATTTTTGAAGTTTGAGTTCTTTGACAACCAAATATGGCCGGCATGGCTGCCGATTGTGATCCGTATTGAGGTGGATTATAATAAGTTGTTGCTCCGGATCACTGGACGCAGGACTTGTCCCACCTGTGGGCGGATCTATAACGTCCATTCCCAGCCGCCGCTCGTAGATGAAATCTGCGATTTAGATGGCTCCAAGCTGGTCGTACGCGATGACGACCGCGATGAGGTCATTCGGGAGCGTCTCGACACCTACGAACGTCAGACCAAGCCGGTGGCGGATTATTATCAAAAGCTGGGCAGACTGGTTACCGTCAATGGAGATCAGCCTGTTGACGATGTGACCGCGAGCATCTTGAATGAAATAGACGGCAAGGCGTTCTCGACTGCAAAGGGAAGCTGAGGGATGGCGATCGTCTGTAAGTCACAGTCGGAAATTGCGAAAATGCAGCGCGCCGGGCATGTCGTGCGGCAGGTGCTCGATGAGCTTCGCGTCCTAGTCTCTCCTGGGGTGACCACCATGGACCTGGAGAGAACTGCAGAACGCAGGATGAAGGAGCTTGGAGCGAAGCCGGCGTTCAAGGGATATCACGATTACCCGTGCGTGCTGTGCACGTCGGTGAATGAAGAGATTGTGCACGGGATTCCGTCCCCCAAGCGGGTATTGAAGGACGGTGACATTGTTTCCATCGATTGCGGTGTGGTGATGGAGGGATACTACGGAGACGCCGCGATCACAGTGGCAGTGGGCGATGGGGTTTCGCCGGAGCGCAAGAAGCTGATGGACGTTACCGAGCAGTCGCTGTATAAGGCGATCGAACAGGCGAAACTAGGAAACAGTGTCAGCGATATCGGAACCGCGGTGCAGGAATTTGTGGAGGCGAACGGGTTCAGCGTGGTTCGCGAGTTTGTGGGCCACGGGATAGGCACCCGCTTGCACGAGGAACCCGAGGTGCCGAACTTCCGCACGCGAGGCGCGGACACCCGGTTGCGTGAGGGCATGGTGCTGGCGATTGAGCCGATGGTGAATTCCGGCGGCCCGGAAGCCAAGGTTCTAGAAGACAAGTGGACCGCCATCACCGCCGACGGCAGTTCGAGCGCGCATTTTGAGCACTGTGTAGCCGTCACCAGGAATGGGCCGCTGATTTTGACCCAGTAAGCTTTGAGCCTTTAGCTCTTAGCTTTTAGCTAAAGGCTAAGAGCTAACAGCTAAGAGCTGAGAGGTGCATGAGCAAAGAAGACGCGATTGAAGTTATGGCAACGGTAGTCGAGCCGCTGCCCAATGCCATGTTCAAGGTGGAACTGGAGAACAAACACCAGGTGCTGGCGCACGTTTCCGGCAAGATGCGCAAGAATTTTATTCGCATCCTGCCGGGAGACAAAGTCGCTGTCGAGCTCTCACCCTACGATTTGAATCGCGGGCGGATTGTTTACAGGTATAAATAAGCGATTAGCTTTTGGCTCTTAAGCTACTAGCAATCGGCTGTCTCTGAATGCCGCAGTTGGGTTTTGCAAACGGCCAACGACAAAGGACCAAGGACGGTTTTTGTGAAAGTTCGAGCATCGGTAAAGAAAATTTGCGATAAGTGCAAGGTTATTCACCGCCGTGGTGTGGTGCGAGTGATCTGTACCAATTCGAAGCACAAACAGCGGCAGGGATAAAGCTGTGAGTTTTGAGCGATGAGCGGCGAGCGAAGAGAGATTGCTCAGGGCTCACGACTCGAAGCTCATAGCTAAAGATTCGCAGGAAGGACCAAAGAAATATGGCACGCATTGCAGGCGTCGATCTTCCGCGCAACAAGCGGTCGTTCATCGCGCTGACTTACATTTATGGAATCGGAGTGCCGCGTTCGACACGCATTCTCTCCGAGGCAAATGTCGATCCGATGAAAAAGGTCCAGGACCTTGGGGAAGACGAGGTCAACCGTATTCGCCAGGTCATTGAAGGCGAAGGCCTGGTTGAGGGCGACCTGCGCAAGGAAGTTTCGATGAGCATCAAGCGGCTCATCGAAATCGGTTCCTATCGCGGCTTCCGCCATCGCAGGAACCTGCCGGTCCGCGGACAGCGCACGCACACCAATGCGCGAACCCGCAAGGGTCCACGCAAAGGAACGGTCGCAAACCGGAAGAAGGCGGCGGCGAAAACGTAATCAGCTGTTAGCTTTTAGCTCTTAGCCGTTAGCTCCAGCGCGGCGAGTCAAGCTAAAGGCTAATTGCTAAGAGCTAAAGGCTAACTATGGCAAAACCAGCAGCAGCAGGCGGCGCAGCGGCGCCGGAGAAGAAGGGCAAGAAGAAGACCTTCAAGAAGAAGGAACGCAAGCACGTGTCGTTTGGCGTGGTGCACATTCAAGCATCCTTCAATAACACGATCGTGACCATCTCCGATCAGGCCGGCAATGTGCTCTCCTGGAAGAGTTCTGGTTCGCTCGGCTTCCGGGGATCGCGCAAAGGCACTCCGTTTGCCGCGCAGCAGGCTGCCAGCAATGCCGCCAATATGGCGCGCGATCACGGGGTGCGCAGCGTGGAAGTGCGGGTCAGCGGCCCCGGGTCCGGACGCGAGTCGGCGATTCGCGCGTTGCAAGCCGCTGGTATTGAAGTTCGTGCGATCAAGGACGTTACGCCGATACCGCACAACGGATGCAGGCCGCCGAAGCGGAGGCGCGTGTAGCAACAAGTTCGCCGCGCGTCGCACGTCCTGCGTCGCGCGCGGGTTCAGCGGACGACGGACGACGCTGGACGTATTTCAACCGGGAAGAAGGGACGCCAATCCTGTAAACCGGTTTCATTAAGGAGAAGAAAACTTGGCACGTTACAAAGATGCAGTGTGTCGTTTATGCCGCCGCGAGGGCATGAAGCTGTTCCTCAAGGGGCCAAAATGTTTTAGCGATAAGTGCCCGATCGAGAAGCGTAACTTCGCTCCCGGCCAGCACGGGAAAGATCGCAAAGCCAAAGTCGTCGGCTACGGCCTGCAATTGCGCGAAAAGCAGAAAGCCAAGCGTATTTACTTCACGCAGGAAGGCCAGTTCCGCAACTACTTCGAGAAAGCCGCCCGCACCAAAGGTGTGACCGGCGAGCTGCTCTTGCAGCAGCTTGAACGCCGTCTCGACGCTGTGGTCTATCGTATCGGCTTTGGAATTTCCCGGCGTCAGGCGCGGCAATTGGTGCGTCACGGTCACGTGGCGGTTAACGGAAGGAAAGTGAACATTCCTTCGTATCAAGTGGCGGTGGGCGAGGAGATCTCGATCCGTGAAGCCAGCCGCAAGCTGCCGATTCTGGAGCAGGCGAAAGAGTTCGCTGCGCACGGGAATCCGCCGACCTGGCTCGAAATCGATCGTGACAATTTCAAGGCGCGCGTAACTGCGCTGCCCAAGCGTGAAGATATTCAGCTGCCGGTAAATGAGCAGTTGATAGTTGAGTTGTATAGCAAATAGTAGTTCGTCGTACGTCGTTGGTCGTCCGGCAAATCCGCTGGTTGCACGAGGGCTTTGCGAACGACGCAAGACTGACGACGTACGACGGTTTTTTCCGGTCCACATTTCGTGCCAGACCAGCCTTTGTTCGCTTTGACCTGAGTTGGACCACTCAGCGAGTGAACCTTGAGCCATATGGCCGAAGGAGAAACAAATGCTTTGGAAGGGTTTTCAAAAACCGAAACGCCTCGCAGTTGATACCTCAACCCTCACCGACAAATATGGAATGTTTTGGGCGCAGCCGTTTGAGCGCGGCTTCGGCACCACCATTGGCAACGCGCTGCGTCGTGTCCTTCTGAGCTCGATTGAGGGCGCGGCTGTGACTGCCGTCAAGATTGACGGCGTGCTCCACGAATTCCAGTCGATCACGGGCGTGGTGGAAGACGCTACCGACATCATCCTGAACATGAAGCAGGTCCCGTTCAAGCTGAGCGGCGACGCGCCCAAGGCCATCTACCTGCGCGCCGATCAGCCCGGTGTCGTCACTTCCGGCATGATCGAAGCCGATGCGGATGTCGAGGTGCTGGACAAGGACGTTTACATCGCGACCGTCAGCGAAGGCGGCAAGCTCGACATGGAGATGCGCCTCAAGCGCGGCCGTGGCTACGTTTCCGCCGACAAGAATTTCGACGAAGATCTTGGCATCGGATTCATCCCCATCGATTCCGTCCACTCACCGGTGCGCAAGTGCAATTACACGGTCGAGGCCGCGCGTCTGGGACAGATCACCGATTACGACAAGCTCAATATTGAGCTTTGGACCAACGGATCGATCATCCCTGCCGACGCTCTTGGTTTGGCGGCAAAGTTGTTGAAGGACCACATGAACATCTTCATCAACTTTGAGGAGGACATCGAAACCGGCGGCGGGGCGGAAGAGCGCAAGCCGGAAATCAAGAACGAGAATCTGAATCGGTCGGTCGAAGAACTGGAGCTTTCGGTGCGCAGCTACAACTGCCTGAAGAACGCGAACATTCAGACCATCGGCGAACTGGTACAGAAGACCGAAGCCGAGATGCTGAAGACGAAGAATTTCGGGCGCAAGTCGCTGAACGAGATCAAAGAAATCCTCGGCACCATGGGCCTGAGCCTGGGCATGAAGATTGACGAGCACGGTAACGCCGTGCCCGGCCCGACTTCGAACCAGGTGTTGCCGGCTTCAGCCTACGGCCCGGACGATTACTGAGTTATAGAGGCACGGGCGTCTCGCCCGTGCACTACCACAACGATTTCGACTTAGGTTTCAAAGTTTCTTAGGTTTCAAGGTTTCACGAGAGTCCTTGAAACTTCGAAACCTTGAAACTTTGAAACTTGAGGTTTCCCATGCGTCACAAAGTTGCTGGATACAAACTCGGACGTACCACATCGCACCGCCGGTCGCTGCTGCGGAACATGGTGACATCGCTCATCGTCGAAGAGCGAATTGAAACCACCGTGCCCAAAGCTAAAGCGCTGCGCCCAACGGTCGAAAAGATGATCACGCTGGGCAAGCGCGGAGACCTGGCAGCGCGCCGCCAGGCCGCTGCCTACGTCATGACCGACGAAGCTCTGAAGAAATTATTCGACACGCTTGGCCCGCGGTTTGGCGATCGCAAGGGCGGCTACACGCGCATCGTCCGCACGGGCTGGCAAAAGGGTGACGGCGCTGATAAGGCTTTCATTGAGCTGCTCGGCAGCGAGCAGGTCCTCGATGAAAAGCGCCAGAAGCGCGCTGAAACCCGCGCCAAGAAGGCGGAAGAGACTCGCAAAGCCATGGAAGAAGCCGAAGCTCAGCAGAAGGCCGAAGCCGGCATGGCCGAGGCGGAAGCGGAAGCCAAAGAAGAAAAAGAATAGTTTTCAGCCGCTTTCTAGCAGAATTGTTGGGGTCGGACATTCCTGTCCGACCTTTTTGTTTTCCGAACGGTGCGCTATGGGATTTAAATCCGGGGATGAGCACGAACGGGAAAAAGCATGACTTCCAGTCGCGCCAATAGGGCCTCTAGATAACGCGGCTTTAGCCGCAGAGGACATCAGTCGGACTGAGTGCACCCTCAGCGGCTGAAGCCGACGTATTCTGGGCACCGTGTGGCACGACTGAAGTCGTGCCCTTCCCGCATCTGGACACAATAATCAACTCAGCCATTGGCAAAAGAGTGTTCGACGAGATAGGAATGACCTGGTTGGTTCCCGCTTTGCCTCATCCCAACATTCCCTATAAAATCATACGTTTGCTGCCGCGAGTCTTGTAGCCGCAAGCGAGTTCCCCACACAAGCCAAAAACGGGCTTGAGTGGGTCACCCCCCACTAAACAACAAACGACGATTTCAAAACGCTAAATGAAAATTCACGAGTACCAGGCCAAGGCGATTCTGAAGAAGTATGGCGTGGCAGTTCCGCGTGGCGAGATGGTCGAGAGCCGCGAACAGGCCCAAGCCGCAGCGAAGAATTTATTCGACGCGGGTGCAAGCGGAGTAGTCGTCAAAGCGCAGATTCACGCGGGCGGACGAGGCAAGGGCGGTGGGGTAAAGATTACCAAGTCAGTCGAGGAAGCTGGAGAACTCGCGTCCAAGATGCTGGGAATGACGCTGATTACGCATCAGACCGGCCCTGAAGGCAGAGTGGTTCGGCGTCTTCTCGTCGAAGAAACATTGCCCATTGAGCGCGAGCTTTATTTAGGGATCGTAATCGATCGTGCCGAGGCCAAGCCCGTATTCATGGCCTCGCAATCCGGCGGCATGGAAATCGAGCAGGTCGCGGAAGAAAATCCCAACGCGATCCTGAAGGAATACATCACTCCGGGCCTGGGCCTTGAATCTTTTCAGGCGCGCAAGCTGGCATTTCAGCTCGGCCTCAAGCCGGAGCAAATCAATCAAGCCGTAAAATTTATGGCTGGCCTGTACAACGCCTTCGAGGAGACGGACTCTTCGCTGATGGAGATTAATCCGTTCATTACGTGCAGCGACGGCCGGTTGTTCGCGCTCGACGCTAAGATGAACTTCGACGACAACGCGCTTTTCCGCCATCCCGATCTGAAGGAACTACGCGACATCACCGAAGAAGATCCGCTCGAAGTGGAAGCCTCGAAGTACAGCCTGAATTACATCAAGCTCGATGGCAACGTAGGATGCATGGTGAACGGCGCCGGCCTCGCCATGGCGACCATGGACATTATCAAATACGCGGGCGGCATGCCGGCGAATTTTCTTGACGTGGGCGGCGGCGCCAACGCCGAGCAGGTGACGCACGCGTTTGAAATCCTGCTCAGCGACAAGAACGTGAAGGCCGTGCTGATCAATATTTTCGGCGGGATCTTGCGAGTGGACACTTTGGCGCGAGGCGTAGTCGAAGCGGCAAATAAAACGAAAATTCAGCTCCCGGTGGTGTTGCGATTAGAAGGCACGAACGTCGAGCAGGGAAGAGAGATTCTGCAGCAGTCGGGATTGAACTTCATCGTCGCAGAGACGATGAAAGATGCGGCAGAAAAAGTCGTAGCGGCAGCGAGGGGTGCATAACTGGATGAGCGATCGGATGTTGCTCCTGTGAGAGGTTGTTCTGTGAGAGGTTCCTCTGTGAAACCCCGTGGCCTCTGTGGTGAGATGTTCAAACAAGAGCTTAACCACAGAGAACACTGAGTTTCACAGAGGAACAACCACAGAGGTTTAGATAGTTATAGCCTGAGAACAAATGAGCATTCTGGTTGACAAATCGACGCGCGTCATCGTGCAGGGCCTGACCGGCCGCGAAGGGACGTTTCACGCCAAGGCCTGCGCCGAGTACGGCACACAAATCGTCGGTGGAGTCACGCCCGGCAAGGGCGGTACCACGCACGAAGGCTGGCCGGTGTTCAACACAGTGCAGGAAGCTGTGGACAAAACCGGCGCTGACGCCTCTGTCATCTTCGTCCCACCGCCGTTCGCCGCTGATGCCATCATGGAAGCCGCCGATGCCGAGATCGAACTCATCATCTGCATCACCGAGGGCATTCCTGTGCTTGATATGGTGCGCGCCTGGGAATTCCTGCAGACGCGCCGAGCGCGCCTGATTGGCCCGAATTGTCCGGGAATCATCTCGCCGGGCAAATGCAAGATTGGAATCATGCCCGGGCGCATTCACAAAGAGGGCCCGGTGGGAATTGTTTCGCGCTCAGGCACTCTGACCTACGAAGCCGTCTATCAGTTGACCACGCGCGGCATTGGGCAGTCCACCGCTATCGGCATCGGCGGCGATCCGATCATTGGCACCAATTTTGTCGACGCGCTTGATCTGTTCAATCGCGATCCGCAAACCGAAGCGGTGATCATGATCGGCGAAATTGGCGGTAATGCCGAAGAGACCGCGGCGGAATTTGTGAAAGCGCGAATGAAGAAGCCCGTCGTCGGCTTCATCGCCGGACAGACTGCGCCTCCCGGTCGTCGCATGGGCCATGCCGGTGCTATTATTTCGGGCGGCCATGGTACCGCGTCCGAGAAGATCAAGGCGTTGGAGGCCGCGGGCATTCGCGTCTGTAAATCGCCGGCTGAGATTGGGGAGACTGTGGCGGCAGTCATGGGCGTTAAAGCTGGAGCGTAACCTCGCCCACCCTAGCCAAAACCAGGTTAGGATGGGGCACCCTCGGCGAATGCATAGTTCCTACGCTTCGCTCAGTATGACAGGTTATTTGTAAGGAATTTCGGTGCCAACGACGGAAGGCCAACGAACGACTAGGACCGACGATCAACGACGAAATTATGAAAACTCTTCAACGCACTCTCACTATCGTAAAACCTGACGCTGTGCGCCGTAACGCCATCGGCGACATCATCGAGCAGTTCGAGAAAAACGGATTCCGCATTCTCGCCATAAAAATGCTCGAGATCACCAAGCATCAGGCGGAGCAGTTCTACGCAGTGCACGCGCACCGGCCATTCTTCAATTCGCTGACGGATTTCATGTCCAGCGGGCCGATGGTCGTGCTCGCGCTCGAGAAAGAAGACGCCATTGCCGATTTGCGCAAGCTTATGGGAGCCACAAATCCCGCACAAGCCGAGGAAGGTACCATCCGCAAGAAGTGGGCGACCAGCATCGAGCACAACGCAATCCACGGCTCTGATGCAGACGATACCGCGCGTTTTGAGCTGAGCTACTTTTTCGCTGGATACGAATTAGCGCAGTAGAGCTTTGCCGTCGAGCTTCGCTCGACCTGGACGGGCGAGGGCGCCCGTCCCCACACATTTCGGTTCAGCCTAGCGGCTCGAACAAATTTCCTTCCACTCGGTCCGCGATCTTCGGCAACTCTTTTTTTGCGTACTGCAGGAAATGCGGAGCAGCACGATGCGCCTCAAGCGCAGCATCGTCTTTGTACTGCTCGTAGATGAAGAAGCGCCGTGGTTCGGTCCGATGGCGGTGGACCTGATACATCAGGCATCCCGGCTCCTTGCGCGATTCCTCGGTGAGTTTCGAAAATACTTCGCCAACCGCCGCCTCGCGTCCGGACTTCGCTGTCCACGTCACCGCCAAAACCACCATGTCTAGCTCCGTGCTCCTTGTTTGGCTTTCGTCCGGCTCTGCCGATCACTAAGCAAGCTCAGCTGATCAGCGAACTCATCCAAAAAGATGGTCTCTTCGCGCCCGGGCCCGGTCGAAATCATTCCGATACGCGCACCGGATTCCTTCTCAATGAAAGCCAGGTACTCGCGCGCTGGCTTTGGCAACTTAGAAAACTCGGTAACGCCCTGGGTCGCCGCCCGCCAGCCCGGCATAGTCTGATAAATGCATTCGATCTTATCCCAACCGCTGGCTTCGGCGGGAATTTCGTCGGTGGTCTTCCCATTCACCTTGTAGCTTACACAAACCGGAATCTCGCTCATCTCGTCCAGTACGTCCAGTTTTGTCACCACTAACCACGACGTCCCGTTAATCATTCCCGAGTAGCGGAGCAGCGGGAGATCGAGCCACCCGCAGCGCCTTGGCCGCCCGGTGACTGCTCCGAATTCATTTCCACGCTTACGAATGTGATCGCCCACAGAGTCGAACAGTTCGGTGGGAAATGGCCCCTCGCCAACTCGCGTGCAATAAGCTTTGGTCACGCCAATAACTGAACCAATCGCGTTCGGGGCGACGCCGGTGCCGATCACCGCGCCCCCGGAGGTCGCGCTCGAAGAGGTCACAAATGGATATGTTCCATGATCGATATCGAGCATGGTGCCTTGAGCGCCCTCAAACATAACGGAGTGCCCCTCGGCAATGGCGCGGTTCAATAGCACCGCTGTGTCGCAAACGAAGGGAGCAAGCTGGTGTGCGGCGTCTGCGTATTCGGCATACATTTTGTCCGGATCCAGAGGCTCAGAGTTGAACAGTGCGTGCGCGATCATGTTCTTCTCGCGGCAGGCGTTCTCGATATGTTTCTTAAGCAGGCCGAGATCGAGCAGGTCGATGACCCGCAGGCCGCGCCGTCCGGCTTTATCTTCATAAGTGGGGCCGATGCCGCGCGAAGTCGTCCCGATTTTCACCCGTCCGGGAGCATTTTCTGATGCCAGCTCGATCATGCGGTGATAAGGCAGGATTACGTGTGCGCGATTGCTGACAAACAGATTACCGTCGACCTTCACTCCCGCTTCGCGCAGTGCGGCAACTTCCTTCAGGAACGCGATTGGATCGAGCACAACGCCATTTCCAATGACGCTGCAGCAGCCTTCGCGCAGCACTCCGCAGGGTACCAGTTGCAACACAAATCGCCGGCCATTGATGATGACAGTATGTCCGGCGTTGTGGCCGCCGGCGTAGCGGGCAACCACAGAGAACTTCTCTGAGAGCACGTCGACAATCTTGCCCTTGCCCTCATCGCCCCATTGGGCGCCGACGATTATTGCTGTCTTGCAGTTGTGCACAAAAGGTCCTGGTGTTTGCACACGCTCGTCGCCAGCGCAACCACAACTTGGACATCAGGGATTTAACCGGAGCAGAGGTGTACTCAGAATCATAACCTGCGGCAATGAGAGCGCGCTATTAAATGTTGTGATCGCCCGCATCCGCAACGTCGCAGGGGTCGTCTGTGCCGGATGCAGGCAATTGACCAGGCGCATTGCAAGATGTTATAAAGGCTAGTTTTGTGTGGGGTCTGCCAGGGAGGATCGAGCTCCCACCCAGAGGCAGACAGACATCAAACGTCCGACGCGGCCAAACTCAGCACCCTTCAATGCGGTGGAAGCGTGTTCGGAATGCGGCAATGGTGGCTGAGTATTTTTTCAAAGCCCAATTTGCCGCGGAGAATCGTCCGAAACCCGTTAATCATAGGTCACAAATGGAGGAATTCGCATGCGCACCTGGCACGCCAGTCTTGCGTCCCGTTGGTCACGGATGTTGAAGCTATCTATCATTGCCACCCTGTTCGCCTTGGTCGTTCCCGCTGCATTCGCGCAGCCCGAACAAGTCAGTGGCGAAGCCAACCTGCAACTGCCTGATCTGTCTTCCGTCAGCTTCCTGGGCATGGATGGCCATCGCCTGCTGATGATCGGCATCCTGTTTTGCATCTTCGGCCTGGGCTTCGGCTTGGTGATCTATTCGCGCCTGAAGAACCTGCCGGTGCACCGTTCCATGCGCGAAATTTCCGAGCTGATCTACGAAACCTGCAAAACTTATCTGGTAACCCAGGGAAGGTTTCTGCTGTTTCTGTGGGCATTCATCGCCGTCATTATCTTTTTGTACTTCGGCGTTCTGCTCAAGTTTGAAGCCGCCCGCGTCATCATCATCTTGGCTTTCAGCGTCGTCGGGATCGCCGGCAGCTATGGCGTTGCCTGGTTCGGGATCCGGGTCAATACTTTTGCGAATTCGCGCACTGCATTCGCCAGCCTGGGCGGAAAGCCTTACCCCATTTATCGCATTCCGCTTTCGGCCGGGATGAGTATTGGCATGATGCTGATCAGTGTTGAGTTGCTGATCATGCTCTTCATCCTTCTGTTTATTCCGCGAGATTATGCCGGGCCGTGCTTTATCGGGTTTGCCATTGGCGAGTCGCTCGGCGCGGCCGCGCTGCGCATTGCGGGCGGCATCTTTACCAAGATCGCCGACATCGGTGCCGACCTGATGAAGATCGTCTTCAAGATCAAAGAAGACGACGCCCGCAACCCGGGCGTGATTGCCGATTGCACCGGCGACAATGCCGGTGACTCTGTGGGCCCTTCTGCCGACGGCTTTGAAACCTACGGTGTGACTGGGGTCGCGCTGATCACGTTCATCCTACTCGGCGTGAAGAGCCCGACCGTCCAAGTGCAACTGCTGGTCTGGATTTTCGTGATGCGCGTCATGATGCTGGTGGCCAGCGCGTTGGCATACTTCCTGAACAGCGCGATTGCGAAAGCCCGCTACGAAGGCAAGGACGAGATGAACTTCGAGTCGCCGCTGACCTCGCTAGTGTGGATTACCTCCCTGGTCTCGATTGCGATCACCTTTATCGTTTCGCATGTCATGATCCCGGATCTCGGCGGCGATGGTTCGCAGTGGTGGAAGCTGGCGACTATCATCTCCTGCGGAACGCTGGCTGGCGCGGTGATTCCGGAACTGGTGAAAGTGTTTACCTCGGTCGAGTCGCGGCATGTGAGAGAAGTGGTGACCTCGGCGGATGAAGGCGGCGCATCGCTGGGAATTCTCTCTGGCTTTGTCGCGGGAAATTTCTCGGGGTATTACCTCGGCCTGACCATGGTTGTCCTGATGGCGACCGGGTACTGGGTGAGTACGATGGGCCTGGCCGCTGCCGCCAGCATGATTGCGGCCCCGGTGTTTGCCTTCGGCTTGGTGGCGTTCGGCTTCCTGGGGATGGGGCCGGTGACCATCGCCGTCGATTCCTACGGCCCAGTCACGGACAACGCGCAATCGGTGTATGAACTGTCGCTGATTGAGCAGGTCCCGGCGGCGGAGATCAAGCGCGACTTCGGCGTGGATGTTAACTTCGAGCGTGCCAAGCATTTGCTTGAAGCCAATGACGGCGCGGGGAACACCTTCAAGGCAACGGCAAAGCCGGTACTGATCGGCACCGCAGTCGTCGGCGCGACTACGATGATTTTTTCCATCATCATGGCGCTGACCGACGGGCTGAAGGCCAACGTGGACAAGCTCTCAATGCTGCATGCACCATTCATGCTCGGGCTGATCACTGGTGGCGCCATCATTTATTGGTTCACTGGCGCTTCTACGCAGGCAGTCACGACCGGGGCTTATCGCGCGGTGGAGTTCATCAAGGCGAACATCAGGCTTGACAGCAATAGCGCAGCGAAAGCGTCGGTGGCCGACAGCAAGAAAGTCGTGCAGATCTGCACCCAGTACGCGCAGAAGGGCATGATCAACATCTTCCTGGCGGTGTTCTTTTCGACGCTGGCGTTCGCTTTCGTTGAGCCGTTCTTCTTCATCGGATATCTGATTTCGATCGCGGTGTTTGGTTTATATCAGGCAATCTTCATGGCCAACGCAGGTGCGGCGTGGGACAACGCCAAGAAAATTGTCGAGGTGGAGCTCAAACAAAAGGGAACTCCGCTGCATGACGCCACCGTCATCGGCGACACTGTCGGCGACCCATTCAAGGACACTTCCTCAGTGGCCATGAACCCGGTCATCAAGTTCACCACCCTGTTCGGACTTCTGGCTGTCGAGCTGGCGGTTAAACTGGCGTCAAAGAACAGCACCTTGACCCACATTCTCGCACTGGTGTTTTTCGTTATTTCGTTCGCGTTCGTGTACCGCTCGTTTTACGGGATGCGGATCGGAACAGAAATCAAGCGACAACAGGCGTAGGTCGCAGCCTGATCAGCAGCTTAGTGGGTATCGGCCGGTTTTAGAGTGCGGATGTAAAGAACCAGTTGCCATCGCTGTAGCTCGGGCAGTTTGCTCCACGATGGCATTCCGCGCGAGGTGTTTCCGTTGCTGATTTTCCAGAACAGCGCTCCGTCGCTCTGCTCTTGCACCATGGGCAGTTGCAGGTCAGCGGAGTGTTTCTTTTCGTTTCCTGAGCCATCACGCCCATGACACTCGGCGCAATTGCGGGCGAAGAGCTTTCGGCCGCCAGCCGCCAGCTCGCGCCGATCCGAGAGTGGATTCTGTCGCGCAACAGCCGACCGTGGCGCACGCCAGTCGCTATCCGGTACGTAGGCCAGGTTTTGGGCCGATAGACAAAGCCCGGCGACCACAATTGCGGCGGCGCAAATAATCAGCGCCTTCATGGTTGGCGTCCAAAGAGACGTGCGATCCTGCCTCCGAAACCCTGAAGTTCATACGTGTACCCAACCCGAATAAGCACTGGATTGCTTTCATGAGTCAGGCCAATACCCGTCGAGAGGCGCAGGGTCGAGTTGTCGGTTAGCATCCATGAGATCACCGGAGCGACATAATGCGCTGTATCGCCTGTTCCGAAGGCGCGAGTACTTCCCAGGCCTCCGTACATTTCAGCTCCCACAATAAAATTCTCCGGGCAGAAGGTGCAGTTTGCGCCGGACGCCAATCTAGCTAATGGACGCGATGCTCCGAACGCATAGCCGAATTCCACGCCCTCGTCGGCGGAAAAATTCTTTGCGATCACGACATTCTCGGAAATATTCCAGTCGTGGTAGTCGCTGGAAAGAATTAACTTGGTTTCCAGTTCGTGGGCGTGTTCGGGAGTGAGTAATGCGTTGCGGGACGTCAACTCCGGCCCGCCACCTTCAATTTCCTTCTGAATGCGGCTGGCTTCATTCAGGTCCTCATATTCCAGGTACAACACGGGATTGATCCAATGCTCGCGGGCCAAGGGCCTGTACCGATTTTCCCAGCGCCAGCCGGTAAAGACCGTACTGTCCCCGGCTGTCGATTGACCTTCCAGATAAAACTCAGAAGTCCAACGGGCAGTTACGCCGTACTCCAGTTCCAGGTAGGGCGCTGAATAGAGCCGTTGTCCACTGCGTGGGACACCGGTCGTGGTTGAAGTTTCTATTTCCAGGTTTCCTGGCTCTTCCATGTGGTGCGTGTAGGTGACGAAAAAAGGGCTCTCCTGAGCCAATGAACTAAGCGCACACGCAAGCCAGAGCAACAGGCAAGTCAGGAGAGATTTGAGCATTTTGCAGTTGCAACTGAGTTGCAATAATAAGAACTATCCTAAAGTGGGTCATTGCAGCCGGTCAAGTTGAAGGGTGCTTCGCTTCGGTAGCGAATTTGCGATCTCTAATTTCCTGATGGCTTGCTGCGGCACTCCGAACAATATCCACCGATCTCCAGGCGGCTTACGACAATATGAAACTGGCTATCCCGCTGGATCTGCCCTTTAAGACGGTCGAACAGATCGCTTTCCAGTTCAATGATTTTTCCGCAGCGCAGGCATGCCATGTGAATGTGGTCGCGCTGCGGGCGCCGCTCATAAAAATGTTTCTCACCTTGCATGTGCATCAGATCAAGCTCATCAATTAATCCGTAGCGCTTGAGCAGCTTCAGGGTGCGATATACCGTCACTTTGTCGATGCCGGGGTCGATGCGCCGCGCCTGATGCAGGATCTGCGTGGCATCCAGATGTTGTTTAGCGGTTTCCACCACGCCAAGAATTGTCCGGCGCTGATGAGTGAGGCGAAGGCCTCGCGAGATTAGGGCTGCCTGCAAATATCCGGGCGCTTCGGTCTGAGGAAGTGGCATGAGTCAGTTATTCCCCCGCATCTTGGTTCTAACACTGTGTGCCAGCTTTTCGATCTCCTCGGCCTTCTTGATGACTTCGAGGGACAGAACATTCGAATTCGTCTTGTCCACGTAATCCTTCAGTTCGGTGGAGAGCTTGAACAGCCGGTCAGTATCTCGCTTTAGTTCCGCCTGGCGCTGCTCATTGGCGCGCTTTTCCATGTCTTTCTGGACTTGGGGCGGAATGCTGGAACCGCTCTCGTCATTGGGTACTCCCGGCTGAGTCATGGGCGGCCGCGGCAATGGTGGCTGCTGTCGCGAAGATGCATCCTGAAATGCCGAAAGATAGAGCAGAGGCAGAAGAATAATGAATGTACGGTACACGGTGGACCTCTTGATTTAACCCGATTATATGCGGGTTCAATGCCAATTGCTTTAAGCACGATTGTTATAATCATGCCCTGAAATCATGCTCTCCTATCTGCAAACCAAGCTTCCCGGCGGAACCAATTTCCCGGCATTATTGCGAGATTGGCGCGAAGACACCATGAACTTTTTGCGGCACGACGCGCCAAAGATCGTGCTGGTCATTCTCGGCGCCTACATTCTTACCAAGATTCTGCGCGCCATTGCTCGAAAGAGCGCCGACCTGCATATCCGCAAGCTGCCCTCCGGAGTCCGGGTGCAGCAGGTCAGGACGGTAGCCAGCGTTATTACCAGCGTAGGTGTGTTCGTTATCTTTTTTGTCGCCGCTCTCGAGGTACTTTCCCTTGTTGGATTGAACCTCGGCCCGATGCTGGCGAGCGCCGGAATTGCCGGATTGGCCATCGGTTTTGGGGCGCAGACGCTGGTGCATGATTTCATCAACGGGTTCTTTATTCTGCTGGAAAATCAGTACGACATCGGGGACACGGTGCGAATAGCGGGAGTGAAGGGAACTGTCGAGCGCATGAGCCTCCGCAACACCGTTCTGCGCGATGAAGATGGGACCGTGCACATCGTGCCCAACAGCGCAATTCAGATCGTCTCAAACACCACCCGCGACTGGTCACAGCTGGCGCTGCGCGTGACCGTAGCCTATACCGAGCCGAGCGACAAAATTGTCAGCTTGCTCAAGCAGGTGGGAGAAGAAGTCCGGAACAGTGATGCCTTTGCCGCAGACATCGTGAGCGATATTGATGTACCCGGAATAGACCGAGTGGGCAATGGAGAAGCTGAGTATTTAATGCTGATCAAGACCCGGCCGAACAAGCAATATGCGGTGAGCCGTGAATTGCGCCGGCGTATCAAGGAGTGCTTCGAGAAAAACAACGTTCAGGCCGCCGGCCCAGGCAGAATCTACGTGATGGATCAGGGGACAACCAAGGCGTCATAGTGCTACGTGTGTCCATGTGGGCACGGGCGGCCTCGCCCGTGCAGTCGCCGCTTGGCGGCGACAATTGTTTGGTCCACCCTACCTCTGACACTTCGGGCAGTAATGACTGCTGCGACCGCCTATGACGACACGCTTGACCGGGGTCTTGCAAACTAAACACGGCTTGCCTTCACGTCCATAAACGCGATGCTTCAATTGGAAGAAACCTTCGTCGCCGTCCGCATCCACGTAATCGGAGATGCTCGACCCGCCCAGCTTTATCGCTTCCCGCAGGACTCGCTTGAGAGATTTATGAAGGCGAGCCAACTCGTCGTGCGAAAGTGACGCCGCTCGCCTCCGCGGACGCACGTGTGCGCGAAATAACGCTTCATCGGCATATATGTTTCCTACCCCACTAAGCAGCTTCTGATTCAAAAGAGCGCTCTTGATCGGAGTCTTTCGTCCACGAAAGAGGGCAGTAAAATTCTCTAAAGAAACTTGCAGCGGCTCAGCGCCAGGAGCCTCAAATTTCTCGATGACGCTGAGTCGTCCGAAGCGGCGCGGATCGACAAAACGCACTTCGCGGCCGGAAGCCAGTCGCACAACCGCGTGGGTGTGTTTCGCCAATTCTGATTCAGGTGAGCAAACCTGTAGGCTGCCGGTCATTCCCAGGTGGACGATCCATTGCGCCGAGCGCGCCTTAGCATTCTCGCCTGCAAGATCAAGCACGATGTGCTTTCCTACCCGACGCACATCAGAAATTTTCCTGGACTGGAGGGTCGCCGCGATTTCGGCTGCGGAGGACTTCAACGGTTCCGGTTTCGAGCCCAACCACACTGACTCGATCACATCGCCAACCACCCTCTTCGCGAGCCCGCGAGCGATGGTTTCAACTTCGGGGAGTTCGGGCATAGAAGTATTGAATCATTGCGGCATTGAATCATTGAGCGATTGATTCATTTTTGCGTTCAGCCCACGGAATGCGGTCGCGAAATCCGGATTCCAGGTCAAATGATTCAATGACTCAATCTCTCAATGATTCAATCCCATTCATTTCATTCCCAACTGCCAGAACAAGAACGAATAAATGTCAGTCCAGTCGTCAATCTGTTTGGCGATGGGTTTCCCGGCGCCGTGACCGGCCTTGGTATCTACGCGCAACAGAATCGGACGTTCGCGGCTGCGTCCATTGGCTGCTTCGGCCTGCATTAAGGCTGCCATTTTTTTGGCGTGCATGGGATCTACGCGCGTGTCTGTATCCGCCGTCATGAAAAGAACCGACGGATATTCAGTCCCCGCTTTCACATGATGATACGGTGAATATGCGTAAATCCACTTGAACTGCTCCGGATCATCTGCCGACCCATATTCCGGCACCCAGAGTTTTGCGATCTGAAAGTTCTGGTATCGCAACATGTCGAGCAGCGGGACTTGGCAAACGACCGCGCGATACAGGTCCGGCCGTTGGGTGAGCGCCGCTCCCATCAGCAACCCACCATTGGATCCGCCTCGAATCGCGAGATGGTCTTTGTCCGTATACTTTTGCGATATCAAATACTCAGACGCGGCAATGAAATCATCGAAAACATTTTGCTTTTTACCCAGCATGCCAGCCCGGTGCCAGTCTTCGCCAAATTCAGCACCCCCGCGCAGATTGGCAACCGCGTAGACGCCTCCGTGCTCGAGCCACAGATAGCGATCGCCATAAAATTCAGGTGTCAGGCTTATGTTGAAGCCACCATATCCGGTCAGCAGAGTTGGGTTCTTTCCATTCAGAGCCAGTCCTTTTTTGTGCAAAACAAACATGGGTACGCGGGTGCCGTCTTTGGAATTGAACCAGACCTGCTTTACGTCATATTGTTCCGGGTCGATACCGGGGGCGTTCACTTTGCTCCAGAGTGACGTCCCCCGCGTTGCCAGGTCGATCTGGAAAATGGAATCAGGAACAGTGAAGGAATGAAATGCGAAGAAAACTTCTTTCCGGTTCCATTTTCCGCCGAGCCCGAAAACCGTTCCAATGGATGGTAACTTTACATCTCCAAGCGGTTTGCCGTCGGTGGCGAACAGTTTTAGTTGTGAGCTGGCGTTTTTTTCATACTGGGCGAGCAGCAGCCCGTTTACAACCGCCGCTCCCTGCAACACCGCATCATTTTGCGCGATGATCTCCTTCCAATCGGATCGTGTTGCTGCAGACGCATCTGCCACGAATATTCGATACCGAGGCGCATCTTCGTTGGTGGTGATGAAAAGTTTGCCGTTATAAATTTGTCCGCCATAAAGAAAGTTCTTGCCTTCAGTGATGCGAACCGGCGGCGTGCCGGCATTCAAGTCCTGCAGGAACAGTTCACTCTTCGTCCAACCTTGCTCGACACTGATCAGGAGCCAGCGTCCATCATTCGACAAATCAACGTTGGGCCAATCTTCGGGATCACGGCCTTCGCCGAAGATTAGCGGATCTTTCGCTGGATCGCTGCCCAGCACATGATAAAAAACATGTCGGTTATATACGTCTTGACCTTCCGCGACCTCGCCCTTCTTCGGATAGCGCGTATAGAAGAAACCGGAGTTGTCGAGCTTCCACGCAATGCTGGCAGCGCGAGCGCGAGGGATGGCATCCGCAAGCAGTTTGCCGGTGGCGGTTTCGATCACTTGTAGCGTGCTGTCCTCCGACCCGCTTGGCGATGTGCCGTACGCGACGTATTTGCCGTCCTCCGAAGGGGCCCACCAGTCGAGAGCCACGGTACCGTCGGCGGCAAGCTGATTGACATCCACCAGTGTCCGGTCGTCGCCGCGCAGGCTGTCGCGCACTAGAAGCACCGGCTGGTTCTGAGTGCCATTGCGTTTGGTATAGAAGTAATACTTGCCTCCGATCTGTGGCGCCGAGATGCTGCCGATCGAAAGCAATTCCCCCAGTCGTTGGTGCAACTGTTCGCGTCCGGGGAGCGGATCGAGCAAGCTGCGGGCGTACGCGCCCTCCGCACTCACCCATTTCTCTGTTTCCGGGCTACCGGCGTCCTCCAGCCAACGGTAGGAGTCGACAATCTTCTGGCCATGAATCGTTTCTTCTAGTGGTTTCGGCGGTGCAACCGGCGGTCCCCCGGCGGTTCCACCCTTTGAGGACAGGTCATCCGCCAGCACTGCGAGTGCAAAAAGGCAAAAAATAAAAGCAAAGAACATCAAACGAAATCCTCCTGCCATTCGCCACCTCGAGGGAATCGGGGAAAGACATAGGGTAACAAAAATGTGAGGATCACAAGCGGGCGTCAGGAGAAGACCGTTGTGCCGTTCCGCAGGGAGTCTTAATTTAACGGGCAGAGATCAGATTTAACAGCCGAGAGATCAAAGACCGAGTGAAAATGAAATTGGAAGGATGCCGAATCGGCGCGACCACCGGCCGACATCCCGTGTTCTCACCATCCCGTACCGATGATATTATTTAGAGGTCGGTTTTACCGCACACACTCCTCAGTAGCTCAATGGCAGAGCATCCGGCTGTTAACCGGAGGGTTGTAGGTTCGAGTCCTACCTGAGGAGCCATTCTTTCAGCACCTTACAAATCTCGCGATCCGCAGTGCGATCCGTTTAGGTTACGTGAGTGCCAGATTCACCACTTTTGCGTGAGCCTGAGCCATCTCATCTGTCACTACATCCCCGTAGATGTTCAGAGTTGTGCGAATGTCAGAATGCCGCATGAGCTTTTGCTGCACAGCAATCGGAGTTCCCACGGCATCAAGCCACGAGCGATACGTGTGCCTGAATGCGTGAGTCCCTAACGCACCGATGCCAGCAGCCTCAGCAGCCCTCTGCAACTCTCGCCACACTCCGGTGTAGGAGTATGGGAGTCTGCCGATCTTGACTGGACTCGCAAATATCCAATCACTCTCAGCAGCGAACATGGTCATCTGCTTCCACAGTTGCAGCCGTTGCATGAGTTCGTCTGCAACGGTGAGCAATTTGCGGGAGCCGTCAGTCTTAACGTCATCCACATTCTGTTCTACAATGCCGCGTTCTACTCGCAGCGTTCCATTCTTCCAATCCACATCAGACCATCTCAGGGCCAGAGCCTCAGAGATTCGCAGCCCGAAGCAGACGCAAACCAGAGCGATCGTGCGGAACGGCTCTTTCAGTTCTACACTCAATTTCTGGAACTGCTCGACTGTGAGGCTGCGCGGTTTCCTCACTCGCTTTGTGGCCCCCTTCACCACCACAAGCTCGATAGGGTTCCGGGCCAGTTCGATTTCTCCGCACCACATCGCAAAGTCCATGAGCATGTAAAGCATGTTCCGAACATGGCTTCTGCTTTTCGGGGAGAGCGTGAGAGATCGCAGCCACAACTCAACAGGTCTAGGCTGAATCTCGCTCACTGCCTTTGCTCCCCACTCTGGCAATACGTAGTTATGGAGCCATGAACGGTACACTCTCGCAGTGCTTTTGCGAGAAGGGAATCGCTCTGCCTCATACCGTGCTGCCAGTGCTCTCACTGTGTGTGCCTCATGTAGGGGGTTTTCTGGCGAGAGCCGCAATCGTTCTGCTTCCCGCCATGCCGCTGCTTTAGTCGGAAATTGCTGCTTTGTGCCGATAGTTTGAGATTTCCGGTGCCTATCCACCCATTCCAAAAATCTCCACGTTCCGCGCGCTTTGTCGAAAACTACACTTCCTGTCTTGAACCGTGCTGCCCTTTTCATTTATCCGTCCTTTCGGCAGGGCACACGGATGGCGTTAGGGAGACTAGCACGGCGGATTCCATAAGCGCGGCGTCTAAATCCTCTTGGCGAAAGCGCCAGACTCGGCGCTCCGTTCCTGAGAGTGCATAGGCTTTCACTTTGCCGTGTCTCGCCCAAAGCAAGAGCGTACGTACTTTGACTCTCAAGTACGTGGCGGCTTCGGATGCTGTCAGCCAAGAGCTAGGAGATGGGATTTGGCTGGTCATTGTCGGTACCCCGTTTCTTGTTGATGTTGCTCCCAATCAGCTTGTGTGCAATGACGGCAAGCGTCACAATCGTGCCGACGATAATCAGGACTCCTACAACCGTGATTCTCATTGCTTGTTATCTCCCCAAGGCGCAACCCCGCCACATCCACGTTCAGGGCAGCGCAACCCCTGCACACGTGCGTCGAACACGCTGGTTTTAATGAGCGCCGGAGTGATCCAGAATTTGTGTCCGCATTTTGGGCAAGTAAGCCGGTATTGGCGCTCGATATGCGTCAGCCGCGCCAAGAGACTTTCTTCGCTGGTGCTTTGGAGCAGGCGATTGAATTCCTTAATTCCAGCAGGACCGCGTACGAATACCTGGACACCGCACGGATCACAGGTGAGGTACGGCTTGTCCTTTTTGGTCATTAGAACTTCTCTCGGCCCCGCACATACGGGACAAGGAAACATCAGTTTTGTGTTCAGAATCACGCTTGAGCCTCCGTTGCGGCAACTTCTAAATTCCCCAGAATGCCGCGTCCAGAGCCAAGTGTAAGGCCTGTCTTCAGAATTCGCGCTTTAGCGCAACTTCAGCGGAACGGAATGCCGTTTTCGCTCTCCGCATAATTTCTATGTGTTTGTTGGAAATTCCCGTAAAATTCAGAGCCGATATGCCGCGAATTTCCGCAAAAATCGACAAACGCTCCAAGGCTTCAAAAATGGGCAATTTGCCGCTTGACAGGTTTCCAGAAAAACGTGAAAGAGGCCGTCCCAGAAAGATTCAGCCCCATTGGGTGCGGGGCAGGGCGGACAACTATCGTTACGTTTTCAATCAGATTTGGGATCGCGTAGGACCGCCTCTGGTGAAATCCAAAGCACGCGAAGATGTACTCGCGTCACTCCGACAAACTGATATCGGCGGTTACGCTCTTGAATTTGTGCGCATGGCCGACCTTATGCTTCAGATCGTGCAGGACCCAGATTTCCCCAGAAGCAGGCGTGAAGCGCAGATCAATTTCTTGGCGGATTCCCTTGGCGGAGAGGGTGCAGTCACGCCGCGTTCCTCACGCGATATTTGTGCGAGAGAACGCGCCAGGATTCAAAACGCTCACAAGATTATCCGATATGAGGTTTGGATCGAATGCTCGTGCACATATAAAGGACGATCACGAAATCTGGCCTGCCCGAAATGCGAAGCCGAAGTGCCGTTAAATTGGAATGCAGGTTTAGACGGCAGTGCGATATTTAATTCCTTCAACACGTAACGTAACGTACGTACGTAACGTTAGGCCCAACTCGATTCCGCCAGGAAATCATGGGGAGGAAATAGCCTCTTTTCCCGCAACAATTCGCGATATTTTGATTTCCAAGTGCCAGAGAGTTTCAGGATCACCACCCGCATGGAGCGATTTCTACGCGGCAGTTTCGCGCACCAATTTTCCAGAATTCCGACAATGTGTCGTTTTTTGATTTTCACTTGACAAGCAGTCTTATACTGACTGATTGTTCCTTCCGGTCATTTCACTCACGTCGAATTCTTAATTTCAATGGCTTACAATTTCGACCCGTCGTCGGAATTCACACCGCGTTCCGTTTTCGTAAATTTGCAAAGATTTTACATTCAGAGTCTCTGGATTGTGTTTTAGTGTCACCCATCCGTTGAGCACGTTCCGGAATAATCAGAAAGTTTCTGATCGAGACCTGCTCAGAGTCTGCAAGGGCCATCTGTAAAGTATTTTCTGTAAACAATACAAAGTTGTTGCGGAGGACGAGTATGCGTCGCCTTGCTATTGCCCTGCTGTTGTTCTCCTCTGCCGTTTGCGCCTTAGCTCAAACGACCTCACAAGCTGCTCCAACAAGCGATCCTCAAGCGGTGTCATTGGCTCAACAGGCGATTGCGGCGCTCACCGGAGGCGCCTCGATCAGCGATCTCACCTTGAATGCCAATGTGACCTCGAATATTGGTCCCGACTACGAAACGGGGACCGGAACATTTCGGGCCAAAGGCACTGGCGAAAGTCGAGTCGACTTGAGCTTGAGCAATGGAACCATCTCAGATGTCCGGAGTGCGGCAAATGGGATTCCCGCAGGTGCATGGGCAAAGAATGGCGGTTCTGCCACATCGTACGCACAACACAACTGCTGGTCAGATGCTTCGTGGTTCTTCCCCGCGCTTTCGTCACTAGCGCAAACGAACAATTCCCGGTTTGTTTTCAAGTACATCGGCCAGGAAACACACAATGGGGTTTCCGCACAGCACGTAGAGCTTTTCCAGGTCGGCTCGAACGACGGAGGGGTTGTACAGAACCTCAGCACAACGGAAGTTTACTTGGACCTGAATTCAAGTCTGCCGCTGGCTATTGCCTTTAATGCTCACGCGGATGACAACATGAATGTAAATCTTCCGACAGAAATCCGCTTCGCCAAATACCAGCCCGTAAACGGAGTCAACGTTCCGTTTCACTTTCAAAGGCTCATCAATGGCGGGGTTGTGCTTGACGTTACGGTCACGAGCGCAGTTTTCAGCTCAGGGCTGTTAGACAGCCTGTTCACAATGCAATAGCGGCAGGGGGAAGGAAAATTATGGGACGCGCACTGGTCTGCACTTTTCTATTGCTTGGCATTACTTTGATGCTGGTTGGAATGGCTGAATCCCAAGTTGACATTGGCACCCCACGATTCAGTGATCTTGGTGGGGGACCGTTCGATAGAGTTAATCTTGGCAATCTTAATGTGCATTTTGTGGTGCCGATTCTGCAGAAAGCTGGACGGGGGTTGTCCTTCAACTACAACCTCACGTACGACAGTTCTATTTGGCAGCCTGTCACGTCTGGTTCGAGCAAGAGCTGGGTGCGACTCACTAGTAATACCTGGGGCTGGACCAGTTCGATGCGCGGGGGTGGGCAGGTGACTGACAGTCAAACCGTTGATCAGGAACCATGTGTCGGACCAAATGGCCTTCAGAAGACTGAGACCACCACAACTACGAGCAACTTTATCTATTTTGACGGATTTGGAACGCCCCATCGATTCTTCGGACAAGCACTCACCATGACGGGATGCACGAGCCTCTCTCGTGGATTTGGGGCGACTGCCTTAGATGGCTCGGGATATCAGATTACGGTAGCTGCCAACGGATCAGTCACCTCGCTCAAGGCACGTGACGGCAGCGTCATAAACGCTGTTGTGGGGAGCAATACGGTTCAGGACGGAAATGGCAATGAAATCACGTCCGCAACACCGTCCGGCACGACAACGTACACGGATACTCTGGGAACGACCGTTCTGACCAATTCAGGCAGTGGCACTCCAAGCAGCCCGATCACGCTCCAGTACACGAGCCCCACTGGGGCGGCCGCGAACTACACGGTGCAATATACTTCCTACACGGTAAAGACAAACTTCGGTGTGAGTGGTATCGCAGAATACGGCCCAACGGCCAATTCCTTGGTCAGCAGCATTCAGCTGCCTGACGGCACCAGCTACAGTTTTACTTACGAACAGACCCCTGGCTCATGCACCCCGCTTTCCGGGACGTTTTCAAACTGCATCACCAGCAGGATAGCCTCTATCACGCTGGCCACCGGCGGAACAGTCACTTACCTTTACAGCGGAGGGCCTAACAACACCGGCATTTTTGCAGATGGTTCAACAGCCGGACTCAAGCGCATCCTTACTGCAAGCACTACATGCAGTGCCAGCACATCATGTTGGCAGTACTCTCGAACTCTGGTTTCAGGGACCCCAGGAACAGGGTCAACGTGGACTACCGCCGTAATTGATCCGAACAGCAATAACACCGTTATCAATTTTGCGGAGGATGCGGCGAACATTTCCGGGACAACTCCGTCTTTCAACATGTACGAAACCCAACGCAAGGCATATCAAGGTGCTGTCTCAGCAACCGCTTGTTCCGCCACCACTACGAACAATTGTCTTCTGTTGACGAGCTTCACATGCTACAACGCTAACTTCACCAATTGTGCTACTGCAACGGTGTCGTCGCCGATCACCCAAAAAGATGCCTATACTCAGCTTACGAACGGAAGCACGAGGCTCTCGGAGACCGCATACAATTCTTCTGGCCTCGTGACGGATGACAAAGAATATGACTACGGCGTGACCACTGGAGCGGTACCGGGGACAAGCCATCTGGTGAAAGAGACTGCCACTACATACGGCAGCTTCAACGGGTCCGGGTGCACCGCGCTCGGCAACAGCATTATTGGAAAGCTATGTCAGGTGACCGTCAAGGACTGGACAAGTGGAACCGCAACGACAATCGCAACCACTAGCTACACGTATGACCAGGGCACACTCACCACAACGTCAGGAACGCCGCAGCATTTGTCCGTGAGCGGTTCGCGTGGAAACCTCACCACGCTTGCAACCCAGGTTACCCCCACGCCGACAAGCCTCACGAAAACATTCACTTATTTCGACACAGGCACTCCCAACGTCGTGACCGATGTAAACGGCGCTCAGTCCAGTTACATATACGGAACCGTATCGTGCGGTAACTCCTTTCCGACAACAATCAACGAACCGCTGGGCCTTTCGCGACTAATGGCGTGGAATTGCACCGGCGGAGTCACCACCCAAGCCACAGACGAAAACAGCAATAACGTTACTTCGACGTACAACGACCCTGAGTTTTGGCGCCCTGCAAGCGTTAGTGACCAGATGAGCAATCAAACAAACCTGAGCTACTTTGGCCAAACCGCAGCCGAATCCGCTTTGCAGAATTTTAACGGTGGAAGCTCCGCGCTTGACGGTCGAAGCACACTTGACGGTTTTGGACGCCCGATTCTGGCGCAAAGGCTGCAAACTCCTGGTGGCACCAACTACGACACGACTGAGACCGATTACAACAACATCGGTTTGCCGCAACGAACGACAATGCCATTCAGCGCGACCGCTGGCACCACCAATTCCTCCGCGCCAGGTACAATCAAGACGTACGATGCCCTCGGTCGGGTCCTCACAATTAGCTATGCAGATGGCGGCCAGGTGTCGTACACGTACAGCAACAACGATATTCTGCAACAGGTCAGTGGAACTCAGACATTTAAAAAGCAATTTGAGTATGACGGACTCGGGAGGCTGGCCTCTGTATGTGAGATGACCCAGCAAGCGGGCTCGGGGACCTGCGGTCAGTCAACTTCCGTGAATGGCTTTTGGACGAAGTACACGTACGATGCGCTGGGCCGCATCCTTGCCGTTACGCAAAATGCTCAAGCGGCGACCGCCAGTCAGCAGACCCGTTCGTTCGCATACGACCTGCTAGGTCGCATGACCTCTGAGACGAATCCGGAGAGCGGCACAACTACTTATGTATACGACACGGAAAGTAGCGCTTGTGGCAGCATCACGTCCCCTGGTGATTTGGTGTTGAAGACAGACGCCAATGGAAATATTACCTGCTACTACCATGATGCCTTGCATCGCTTGGTGCATGAGTCTACCGTAGCTGGCAGTGGACCAAATCCGACCCCCGAGAGGTTCTTTGTATACGATAGCGCAACCGTCAACGGAGTCGCGATGGCCAATGCTAAGGGGCATTTAGCGGAAGCATACACGTGCAACACGTGCACGGGAGCACACCTTACCGACGAAGGTTTCAGCTACGATGCCGACGGCCGTCAGACCGACCTCTACGAATCTACCCCTCATTCCGGAGGGTATTACCATACGACCGCCGCCTATGCGGCAAACGGAACGCTACAATCTTTAGGCGGAATACCGGGTTACACAACTATGACGTACGGCCTGGATGGTGAGGGCCGATTAAGCACTGCTCTTCAAGGCACAGCCAAGATCGTTTGCGATTCGTCCTGCTCTGGAGCAAGCACCACGTATAACGTGGCAAGTCAGCCTCTGAAGATAACCATCGGTGGTTTTCCAGACAATGACACGTACACTTACGACGCTAACACCGCCAGGATGAAAACGTATGCGTTTACTGTGGGCTCCACGCCGGTGTCCGTTCAGGGCACCTTGACGTGGAATTCAAATGGCACGTTAGCATCGCTGGCGGTTACAGACGGATTTAACTCAAGTGGCACCCAGACCTGCAATTATCTCTACGACGAGTTAGGACGGATCGGCACTCCGCCTGGTTCCTCTTCCCCCAGCGTAAGCTGCGGCTCAGTGTGGCAGCAGACGTTTACCTACGATGCTTTTGGGAATATTACAAAATCTGGCAGCATTACCTGGAATCCTGGATACAATTTGAGCAATCGGTATACTTTGGCAGGAACCAGCTATGACGCAAACGGAAACCTGTTGAATGATACGTTTCATACATACACTTGGGACGCCAGCGGACATCCGGTGACGATTGACTCCACCAGTTGCGGGTCGAGCGGCACATGCCTCACCTATGATGCTTTAGGAAGAATGGTGGAAAAGAGCGTAGGCAGCACTTTCACGGAAGTGCTTTACAGTCCGGTTGGCAAAACGGCAATTATGTCAGGCCAAACGGCTAGTAGCGCCTATTTCCCTCTCCCAGGCGGATCCACTTTGTTCGAGAGTGGCAGCACAGGCGGCACTCGGCACTTTTGGCACAAAGATTGGCTCGGAAGCGCGCGGTTTTCGTCGGCAATTACGAACCGCAATTCTATTATTGATCGTGCATTTGCGCCTTTCGGAGAGATCTACGACGATCTTGGTGCTACAAATGAGATCGACTTCACGGGAGACACTCAAGACACGGTCGCAAAAACCTATGACACCGCAAATCGCGAGTTGAACCCGAGCCAGGGCCGCTGGATTTCACCTGACCCGGCGGGGCTGGGAGCCGCGAGTCTTGCCAGTCCTCAGACTTGGAACCGGTACGCGTATGTGGGCGGCAACCCTTTGTCGCTGGTCGACCCTCTCGGACTAAGTCCCCGACAAAAGTTTTGCCCCGCGCCGGGTAGTGGGGCGCCCGCTTGCAGCGGTCTAGACCTCGGATCGGACGACGGTTTTGATGGTGGCGGTTGCTATGCGGATGGGATGTCGATTGATTGCGGCATAGCGCAAGGTGCGCTCTCTAGCGGTGCGGCCGTTCCATGCCCAGACAATCAATGTTCCGGCTCAATTAATGGTGTGCTGGTGTATTTTAAAGCATACGCAACCGGAAGTACGTATGTACCATTCGATGGGCCAGGATCAATGTTCGGGAGCAATAATCAAGCGATGATTGCGGGTGCTCTGTACGCCGAGAACCAGTCACTGCTGAACAACGGCAACGAACAGTGTGGGTTTACGTATGGAGGAGACTCTGGGTACTCATATACGCCTTCAAACGCAGGAACTGCCACAGACTGTTCCCCTGGTCAGGCATACTATAGTATGCCTGACCCGGGGAAGGCGGCAGGATTCTACCACAGTCACACCGGGGCATACGACTCTGCTCAACGTTTTTCCGAGCCCGGCGATTTTCCACCAGGCCATGAGACTGACATTAGCTGGTCAAATGGCTTTGGGTTGCCCGTGTCAGTCGCAACGCTCAACGGGAACGTTATTGTCTATTACCCCACACCCGGTTGCCAAACATTTTTTCAGGGCGGGCCGACGGGAACCGGAACGAGTATACCAATATGCCCTTAGCTAGGAGAGTTTCATGAGACAGATGCTGATCACCGCGCTGATAATGGGGATCTTGCTTGTGCCAAGCACGTATCCACAAGAGACACGATCACTATCGGACGGGCACCGTCTTTATAGAGTAAGCCTGATCCGAATCATAGCCGACCCCAGCGAGTATGATGGCGAACATATAAGAGTAATCGGGTATCTAGCGGGGTCAGGGCTTGATGATGCCCCTGGTCTATTCGTGTCTGAAAGCGATGGGCGCAATGGTGTTTTCACGAATGCGATTGACCTCAACGTGCATGGCACAATAAAGGGCATGTTCGGGAAGTATGTGATCGTATCGGGCTTGTACCACGCGCCGCCCCCAAAAGGAGATTTTAACGGGTACATCGATAACATTCTTGAGGTGAAACCCCTAAACGTGGGAAGCACCTCGAAATAGGACAGACTCTGAACAGTGCCGTCATGCCTATGCCTGGCGGAGCCGAACTTTTTGAGAACAGCGGCAGCAGAAACTTTTATCACAAGGACTGGCTGGGGAGTGTTCGTTTTCAGTCCACTATGGGTAGCCGAGGGGTGAATGTCGATCGTGCATTCGCCCCCTTCGGCGAGACGTATGCCGGTGTGACCAACCCCTCGATTGACCCCGACTTCACCGGCGACCACCAGGACGATGTTACGGGGGTCCGGTGCCTCCCCAGCCACCTTACAAGCTACCTAACGTCCCGGAGACGGTTCGCGACTAAATCCACATGCGACGCGAGTATGATTTCACAATGTGGAAGCAGGGGGGATGGCCAAGAGAGCGTGGGGTTAGCATGGGCATTCGCCCGCTGATCATGCTGATAGTTCTGTTTGGTATGTCTGCTGAGCTTTCCGGCCAGCCAAAACAAAAGATCCAGTCGCGACAGGAAAACTGGAAGCAGTGCAAAAGCGATGATCCCGACCGGAGAATTGCAGGATGCTCGGCACTCATCCAGTCTGGCAAAGAGACGGATGCGAAACTCGCTGAAGCATTCAATGACCGAGGCTTGGCATACATGCACAAGGGTGATTACGACCATGCTCTCGGCGACTTCGATCAAGCTTTTCGCCTAGGCCCCAACTCGGCCAAGCTGTTCTCTGACCGAGGCCTGGCATATGCACAGATGGGTGATTACGACCACGCACTTGGCGACCTGAATCAAGCCGTTCGTCTAGACCCCAGCTCGGCCGAGTTCTTCTATAACCGAGGCCTGACATATGCACACGCGGGTGATAACGACCACGCCATTCAGGATTATGATCAGGCGTTGCGACTGAATCCAAGCCTTGCAAACGCATACTATGGCCGGGGCATTGCGTACACGAATAAGGGTGATAACGACCACGCCATTCACGACTACGATCAGACCCTGAGGCTAAAGCCCAGTGACGCTGATTCGCTTTATGGCCGAGGCTTGGCATACATGCGTAAGGGCGATTATGACCGCGCCATTCAAGACTATGATCAGGCTTTGCGGATGAATCCGAATTTTACCGATGCGTTCTATAACCGAGGGTGGGCGTATGCTCAGAAAGGCGGCTATGACCATGCCATCCAGGATTACAATCAGGCGCTGCGGCTAAAACCCAGCGACGCGGGGTTGTTGAATAGTCGGGGCCTGGCGTACTGGCATAAAGGCGATTATGACCGCGCTATTGAGGACTATGACCAGGCTTTGCGGATCAATCCGACCTATGTAGCCGCGTTCGATAACCGCGGCCTTGCGTACTGGCATAAGGGCGATAATGACCGTGCCATCAAGGATTACAATCAGGCGCTACGGCTAAAACCCAACGACGCTGACGCGTTTTATAATCGCGGTCTTGCGTACGAATCCGAAGGTAAACACGATGCGGCAATCCAGGACTATAATCAGGCGCTGCAATTAAGACCGAAAGATGCTGATTATTGGTATGATCGAGGCGTGGCGTATATGCGTAAGGGGCGCTATGACAGCGCACTCAACGACTTTGATCAAGCGCTGCAGATAAATACAGCCAATGTAGCTGCTCTCAATGGCCGGGGTTTGGTATTCGCGCATGAAGGCGACTATGACCAAGCCATACAGGACTATACCCAGGCTCTTCGAATCAGTCCGACCTATGTTGCTGCCTTCACTAACCGCGGCTTCGCGTATGCCAGCAAGGGCGTGTACGATGCCGCGATCCATGACTACGATAACGCCTTGCGGCTCGATCCCAACTTCACTGATGCTTTCCGGGGGCGATGCCTCGCAAATGCTCACAATGGAAATTACCTGCGGGCAATGGACGACTATCGTCGTTGGCTTTTGTTAAGATTTGGCATTTTAGGACTGGCGGTTCGGGCTTGTTTCGTTGTGATTTTAGTTGCGCTAGCACTGTGTTTCAAGCGCTTTACGAAAAGGGCGACGCTGCGTGAAGTGATTGGCTCAAAACTCGTTGCCAGCTGACCTTCCCTGTAAATTCGAGGCTGCATCGCTAACTACGTTAGCCATCCCTGATTAGGGTTCAGCTCACGATTGAGAGTGTCATAGGTCCCCGTAACATCATCCTGGTGGTCTCCTGTGAAGTCGGGGGTCAAGCGAGGGGTTGGGTCACACCGGCATAAGGTGTTCAGCGCGGGCCAGCGGACGCAGACACTTCCTGAATGCGGACGAGATCGCATTCCCCTCATACCCTTGAGTGGAACCAGAACGACCGCGATGGTCTTCGCGTGTGTGTATCATGGATCGATGAGGTTGGTGGACGGTCACGGAAGATGGATGGCACGACTAGTGGCCGCTGGCTTTCACCTGATCCGCTAGGGAGCGGAGCAGCTAGCGTTACGAAACCGCAGACTTGGTACAGATACGCTTACGTCACTAACAATCCTTTACGCCTAATCGATTCAATGGGTATGTTCGGCGAGGATGCCTCCGATATAGTCACATCTTTTTGCTCAAATCTGCGGTCTTGCTCCGGCGGGGACGGCAACGACGCCGAGGGGATGGCTTCTTCACTAGCATTATGTTCGGCCTTCAAAAACTTATACGTGGAAATAAGACAACACTCGTGAGGGGTGCGTCGGCCTGAACGAGGACGCTTTCTTTCGGTCGAGGGAATTGCGATCCATTTGCGATCCGTTTGGCGGTTTGACGCTGCTTTCCATGTACTTGTGTGCCATCCGCTGCCCTGCATGTTGTTGAATTTACGTTTTCACGCGGATTCGAGTCCTACCTGAGGGGCCAATTTTTGTCCCGCCCTTTCATTGGTTTACGCGGCCTTCCTGAACAGCAGCGCGGACTGGTTTTCTAGCCCAAATAGCCCAACTGAGAATCCCAGACCAACTTTTTCAGACCATTCCCGACGCCACTGAATGTCATTCTTCAACCCATCAGCGTAAACATCGGTGATTGTTTTCTTTGCGTGACCAAGCCACAACCCGATGAGGTCTTCAGGTACGCGGCCCCGGCGCAGCACTTCGGTTCTGAAGCGGCGGAAGGCGTGCAGAGCGTGACCGGCTGCCCGGTGCACATTCCGCTGAGACATCGGTTTGCCGCTTCTCGTTGCAAACAACAAGCCGGTCTTTCCTTCCGCATACGCACCCAACACAACGGCGAGAGGTGCCGCGATGTCAATGGTGCGAACAGCAGCGGGAGTCTTGGGGGCCTGCTCTTTGCCTTTCCAGATGCTCGGGTCCCAGAAGTAGTAGCGCTTAGAGACAACACTTTTAAATTTGTAGGATGGTCAACCGGGCTGCCGGAGTAGCCATTCTTCGGCTTGCTCTCGATAAGTTGCCCTAATTCCAAAATCGGCCAGTCGGGATGGATCGGGATGTAGGGGCGGTAGCTATCTAGGACAGTTCGAGCGCCGTTGATAATGCTCTGGTAGCCCTCGATCTCCGCTACGATTTCTTTCTGCACATCCAATGGTGGTAGTGGGATTCGGATGCTTTTCAGGAGCGGAATATTGAGTCCACTCCTCTCATTGTCACCAGTCAATGAGCGGATATCGGAATACATTGACCGCAGAGTCCAAAAAATAAATTCTGGAATGACTCGCTCAGGTTTCGATGGCGTGATCGCCACCAGTGACTGGTTGCAGGTAGCGCCCTCCATTCGAAGCAATGCAACAGTCCCGCGAGTTCTCCCCTGCCCGTTTAGTGCGATCAAAACGCTATCTTTTGGCAGAACTCGGGCATTCGAGTTCTCCACCGCTGCTTGAGTGATTCGCTTCTCGCAGTTCCAAATCTCAAAGCCGTGAATGTCACCTGACACCAACCAAGGTACCGTCCCATTCTCGTAGTATTCGGCTACCGTTGAGGTCGGTGTACCACCCGTCATGAACGTGCAGACTTCTCCTAACGAGACAATGGGCCACTTCGTATGAAGTAGGCGCGTTTGATCACCATACCGCTCGCCGCTGAGGTTGTAGTCGCCATTCGCGGCGATCTTTTCTTTCGGACACAATTAGTCCGTAGGTCGGTTGAAGGTCAGCGGATGGGTTGGTCGCTGCGGAGCGCCTGGAGGTAGGTGTCGAGTTCGGCTTTGACCTGCGGGAGATCGTTCTTGTCGATGGCGCGGCGCTGGGCACCGAGGCCGAAGCCGTCGTTCTCCACTTTGAAGAAGGCGATGGTGTCGCTTTGCCGCGCGAGAGATTTGTCGAGGATGAGGATGGAGGTCTTCACGCCGGAGTAAGGATTGAAACAGCCCGCCGGAAGCGAGACGACGGCGACGAGGGAGTTTTCGACGAGCATCTTCCGCAGGTCTTTGATAGGCGCTCTGGCTCTGGAAGATGATGCCCTCGGGGACGATGATGCCGGCGCGGCCGGTGGGCGTGAGGTGCTCGGCCATGTAGTCCACGAAGAGGACTTCGCTGCGCTTGGCCTGGATGGAGAAACGCTTGTGGGGCTTGATGCCGCCTTTCGGAGACATGAAGGGCGGATTGGCGAGGATGACATCGGCGAATTCGTTCCAGCGTTCCTCGGACGTGAGGGTGTCGTACTCGTAGATGTGCGGGTCGGTGAAGCCGTGGAGGTACAGGTTCACCAGCGAGAGGCGCACCATGTCGGGCGAAATGTCGTAGCCCTTGAAATTCTGGGCGAGGCGGCCCTTCTCGTCGGGCGTGAGCGTGCTGCTGCCCTTTGTCGTCGACGTTGGCTTTGAGAATGTGCTTGTAGGAAGAGATGAGGAAGCCGGCCGTGCCGCAGGCCGGGTCGAGGATAGTCTCGGTCTTCTTCGGGTCGACGATCGTCGACGATGAAATCAATGATGTGGCGCGGGGTGCGGAACTGCCCGGCATCGCCCTGCGAGCCGAGAACAGATGAGCAGATATTCGAAGGCATCGCCGAGGCGCTCGCTGTGGTCGTAGGTGAACTCGTCGATGATCTTGAGGAAGGCTTTGAGCGTCTCGGGGTCGCGATAAGGCAGATAGGCATTCTTGAAGATGTCGCGGAAGAGCGGTGGGATGCCGGGATTCTCGGGCATCTTGGTAATGCCTTCGGCATAGAGGCCGAGCATCTCGTGGCCGCCCAGCGCTGGAGCTCATCAGCTTGGCCCAGCCGTAGCGAGCGAAGTCGCCGGTGAAGAACTTGCGCTTGCCGCCGAGTTCCTCGGACTCGGCATCCATGTCGTCCATGAACTTGTAGATAAGGGCGATGGTGATCTGCTCGACCTGGGACTTAGGATCGGGAACCTTGCCGACGAGAATGTCGCGGGCGGTATCGATGCGGCGCTTGGTGTCGGTATCGAGCATGAACCCTCTAGCGGCGAACTGATTCAAGGACACGTAGTCCTTGATGTAATCCGGGAACGATAGTGCCGATATTTCTCCGGCACCGCTTTCATGTCGCTTACTGGAAAACACCGGATTCGTCGCCAGATCGGTGAATTGCTTGGTGTCGATGATGTGCCGGACCTGGTTGTTAGTCGCATAGGCCTTGAAATAGTTCTTGATCGCGGGAATCGCCAGGACGTCGGCTTCTTCCGGCTTGTAATCGGCCACGAACTTGGCGAACTCTTCTTCCAGCAGTTCGTCCTTCGACTTGAAGCGCGGGATGAGTCCGAAGATTTTCTCCAGAATCTCCCGCAGTCTCAGACGCCGATCCACGGCGGCGGCCTTCCGAGCTTCTCCAGGGTGAAATAATCCGTTGGGCTTGTCGAAGACTTCGCGGTTCACGTAATCGATGACCCGATCCCATTGGCCGGCTTCGACGGCTGCGGCGATGACCGGATTGTCGCGCACGGTTTCCTCGAATTTCTCGTAGAACAATGCGGTCGATCTTCATTCCCTCGTACACCGATTGTTTCTTCTTTGATAGTGGAGAGGATGTCCTGGCCCAGATGCTCGTACGCACCGGGCGCGGACGTGGTCCCGCCCTCCCCGCGCCCTTTTCCCTCGTCGTCCTGCGGCTTCGATCTCGGCTTTGGGGGCAGTGGCAAATGAATGACTTGGTCGTAGTCGATACTCTTCCTCGAAATACTCGCAGTTCGCAAAGAAGTCGAAAAGCTTGAAGTGTTGCTTTTCGGGCTCTTTGACTACTTCCTTCAGCGCCGGATCAAAGAGCTCTTCCCGAAAATCGTGCTTGCGAGTGCCGCGTCCCTTGATCTGGATGAAGTCGGTCGGAGAAAAGATCGGCCGGAACAGACCGAGATTCAGAATATCCGGGCAATCGTAGCCCGTGGTCATCATGCCGACTGTGACGCATACGCGCGCTTTGCTCGTTCGATAGGTAGGCAGGAAGTTGGCCGAACCGAGCAGGTTGTTGTTGGTGAAATTGATGGTGAATTGCTGAGCGTCGCTAATATGTGAGGTCACCTGGACGGCGAAGTCCGATTGGTATTTGCCGGGAAACATTATGTCGGCCATCTGGTTGAGAATCTGCGTCAGCTTGGCGGCGTGATGCTGGCTCACGGCGAAGATGATTGACTTGCCGATCTCCCCGCTGATCGGGTCGCGGAGGGCATTTTCCAGAAATGTCTTGCAGAACACCTGATTGGTTGCTTCGGCGAAGAAGCGCTTCTCGAACTCGCGTTGCTTGTAAACCTCCTTCTGGTCGTCACCCTCGTCGTCCTTGAAATCGACGACAAAACCATCCTCGGAAAGAAGCTGGGTCGTGATGTCGCTGCGGGCATCGACCACGGTTGGATTGACCAGGAATCCGTCTTTGACCCCATCCAGCAGGGAATAGCGAAAGGTCGGCTGGCCATCTTCACACCCGAAGGTGCGGTAGGTATCGAGCAGCATTCGCCGCTCGAATTCGCGCGGATCTCTGGGTCTTCGCCTTTTCGAATCTTCGCAGATAGTCGCGCGGCGTCGCAGTGAGGCCGAGCTTGTAGCCGATGAAGTAATCGAACACGGCGCGGGCATTGCCGCCGATGGAACGATGCGCTTCATCCGAGATAACCAGATCGAAATCGGTCGGCGAAAAAAGCTGCTGGTATTTGTTGTTGAAAAGGAATGACTGAACCGTACTGACGACGATTTCTGCATGTCGCCAATCGTCGCGATTCTCTTTGAAGATGACCGTCTTGTAGTCGGCGGCGAGCAAAGCATTGAAGGCTTTCTTGGCCTGATCCTCCAGTTCAAGACGATCGACGAGGAACAAGATGCGCCGCGCATTTCCCGACCGAAGGAACAGCTTGATGATGGCGGCGGCAGTTAACGTCTTGCCGGTGCCGGTCGCCATCTCGAACAGGAATCGATCCTTGCCTTCCTTCACGGCCCGCTGCAGGGCATGAATGGCCTTCAGCTGATAGGGGCGCAAGAAACGGAAATTATTCACCTGGATATAGCCCGGCGCGCTCTCGCTTCGTTCCTCCAGCCAGCTTCCGCGGCGTAGGTTGGGCCTCTGGGTTAGCACGATGTAATCGCTGCCGACTGTTTCCTCGATCAGCCGCTTTGGGTCGGGCGCCATTTTCTGATAGCCCATCACCGATTCTGGCGTGGGGAACGAGGTGATGATGTAGGGATTGCCCCGGTCCAGGTCCCAGAAGTAATGTAGATTGCCGTTGGACAGGATGACGAAACGGCAATTCTGAGATCGGGCGTATTTGCGGGCCTGTTCCTTGCCGACAAGGGGATTCTTATCCTCTGACTTCGCCTCAAGTACGATTAAGGGAAATCCCCGGGAATCTAGTAGGAGGAAGTCGATAAAGCCCTTCGCTGTCTTCTCGAAATCATTGCCAAAGGCATCCAGCTCCGCAATTTTGATTCTGACACTCGGTTCGAGCTGAATGTTGGCTGGCAGTTTACCGTCGGGGAAAAATCTCCAACCTGCGGCTTCAAGCAGCTTATTGATCTTAATGCGAGCGGTAGCTTCCTTCATTCGGCTGACGCCCCTGCCAGGCACAAGAGTTCAAAAGCATCCATTTGTCCCCTCCGGACCGAACCCTCGCTGGTTTGCCTCTGATAGCAATTATGTTGGGGTCGCTCCATTATTCGGGCGACAGAGTCAACGTGTTACCAAGAAGACATTGAAACTTTTCACAGAGCAACGCCTATCTGTCATTGTCCACGAGAAGCAACATTGTACTAGGCCGCAAGCCTGGATACTTGAACTACCGTCTCATTCGTTCTGTCAGGACGCGAGGATCTGCGCCTCGTTCTCTGTTATCGAGTCGACTGACTGTCGGACTCTCTTGACCGCGTTTTCTTCGCAGTGTTTGGGAGGTTCATGTGCCAGATGTGTGCCGATTTGCCCGGCTTGATCGCTCCCTGCAGTAGCCAAGCTGGAAAGGCACGTGACTGTTAATCACGCCATGCGCAGGTTCGAATCCTGTCCGGCCAGCCAAGTTCGAACAGAGCGGCTCGCTAGTTCAGCAGGAAGAACGCGGCTCTCATAAAGCCGTCGCGGATGGTTCGAATCCATCGCGAGCCACCAGTGGAGGGGCCTCCGGCGAGGGACAGTGGCTTATACCCACTTCGGCGCCAGATTAGCGCGGCCAGACAGGTTCGACTCCTGTACCCTCTACCAATTTTTAGCGCCGGTAGTTCAACGGACCAGAACAGTTGGCCTACACCCAACAGATGCGGGTTCAACTCCCGAACGGCGCACCAGGCAGGATTAGCTCGAAGGTCGAGCCCGCGATCGATAATCGCGAGGCGTTGGTTCGATTCCAACATCCTGCACCATTTTGATGTTGAACACGGGTGACTGGCAGAGATGGCTGCCATAGCCGAAGGCCAACCCGATGAGCTTCGTCCAGAGCTTGCCAACTTGGCTCAGCGCATTTCGCGCTCCCATTGTTCCGACGCCAGGATGGTAGTAGGCAATTTGTGCGGGCATCGCGCTGGAGAACGGAGTAGAGCTTTACGACGTTAGAATTGCATCGCCCAAATTCGTTACCCGTACCGTCGCAGCAAATCACGATATTTTTCGCCATAGCCCAGCTTGACCTCTTTGTTAAGTAACATTCGTGGGCTGGGACACTTTGGTGTCCGCAGGAGTCCCTGAAATTCCTAACTCCTCACGTAGCGATTTGAATTCATCCAGGGTTACTACTCCCTTAAAGCATTCGGCGTATTGTCGCGCGCGCGTCTGGGACGTAGAAGTACCCTCCAGAAAAAAAGTCTCGGTCGCGAGGTAGTAGGCGCGCTCATGAGTTGGTTTACTTTCAAGCGTCGCATGACGCGCATAGCCCTGTGCTTTCCCAAAGTCTTTGAGTAACAGGTATGATTCGGCAAGATCACAGAACAGCTCACCAGTTGGCGATAGGAGTTCACAGGCATGCATCCGCTTGACGCCCTGCAACAAGCGCGCTTTAGCACCATTGCTGAGAGCAATGTTTGCATCCCTTACGAGAACCGGGCGCTTGTTCTTAAATAGGCGCGCGCCATCTCCGCTGATAACGCGCATTAGTGCCGTGTGGCCGACGGCACGGAGCGCCTCTATGTACATATATTTTGCTATTCGGCGGTCCCTCCCAGGAAGGTCCTCACGATCGCAAAGGGAATGTAAATCGTTCACGAGTTGTTCGGCATCGTCCAGAATCAGGTCGGCACGTGCAGGCGGAAGAACTTCCCATTGGTCCCATTCGTATGCTGCAAAAGCCGCAAGGCGAGCCACGCGCACGGGGAAGCGGAGAGCTTTCGGCAATTCCGCCAGCTCTTCCGCTGAAGGTGCTTCCTCCTCGGCAAGCTTCAAGTCGGGAGCGGTCTCGCGAAGCAGTTCGGTTAGCATGAGTACGCAGCGTCCTTCGAAGCCCATCTGACGCCACACTATCGCCTCGTTGTAGAGCGCTTGTTGTCGTAAGGTTACTGTTTCTGGCGAACCAGGCCAATCCTCCAATTGCCGAAAACAGTCTATGGCCGCGACATAACTTTGCTCTGATCCCACAAGAGCGTGAGCGACTCCTTCGGCCAAGAGGACCGATTGGCGAAGCTCGTCGCTGGTTTGTAAGCTATGACAAGTGTTCGACGATTGAAGGGTTTCACAGCTACGGGGAATTGACGTTCGGAAAAACGCGAAATTGAAGGCCGCTTTCCCTAACGTAGATCTTCTAGTCTCAACATCATCGACAGTGCGGTATGCCACTTTGGTTGCGGAGTTGTCGGTAGTTAAGGGAATGGCGGGCGAGGCTTGAGCTACATCTTTGTCGGTCATGCGGTTCGCACCAGCTACTGTGCTCGCATATTGTGCAAATTGCGAAGCGCCCTGGCGAAGCGCAGCAAAGCCATCAACCTGGCCTGTGGTCAGAAATGGATAGCGTATGCGCAATAGAAACTTCAAAGCGGCGCGCTCCGCTGACATCTGAACTGGGTCGATCCCCACAGCTGCGTCGGTGGATGTGGTCACAGCAATGCACGGCACTGGTCCGCCGCTCGCTGCGAGGTGTATAGAAGCTCTTTCAGCGCTGGTTTGCGCAACGCCAGAAATCGTTGGAGTTCCTGCAGTGAACCATTCAATGATGCCTTTCAAGAGACGGGCAACAGAGCCCACGTCGATGCTTTGCCCTGCCTTGAGCTGAAGCGTCTGTACTGCTTGGTCTAGTTGCACCTCATGCAATCGCCATTCGATCCGAAGGTCGTCAGCGAGAGGTGCCAGTTCCATCTCGTCCAGGGTTTCTGACAGAAAGTCGCTGATGATGGCTGGCTCATAATCAGCAGGAGGTGTGGGACGGAGCAACAGCAGTTTCGGCTCCCACGAAGGCTGCTTGAGTTCTTCTCCGAGTCGGGCAAGGGCGTCCAAAGTCACATTTGTGGGGATTCCGTTTGGAGAATCGGTGAGCGGGAGCTCTTTGAGCGGAAGCATCTTCCAAGTTGTTTTGTGGAAATCACCGTACCACCTACCGCGCTGCCATTTCCTCCAAGTAAGGCGGGAAAAAAGCAAGAGCAATGCACACGCAACCAGAATAGCGCTGGTAACAAGAAGATCGCGCAGCCAGGCAGGAACGACAGCGACGTAACGCTCGGCCAAATTTTTCGATTGCGCTTTATCGATAATATTCCATGCACGTACTCGCTGATCCTTGTCAGCAGCTGATCGAGCCCATTTGGAGGCGAGGCTGAGGGCCTCTGGCTTCTTGCCGTTCACAAGGGCGCTGTCGGCATTATTTAAGTCCTGGTCAAGCAACATGCGGGCGGCCCACTCCAAACAATCCTTGGCAATCTCGTTGCCCGAATCAATCTTGAGTGCTGACTCGCACTGGGTTTGCGCGTCCTGGATACGACCAAGGTGCAGCTGGTTGTGACCGTAGAGAGCTAATGATTTTGCATTCTCTTTCGAAGATTGAGACGGGGCGACTATCTGCGTGGATGCGTAGCCAGATCCTCCAGAAGTAACGGCCGATATTGAGTTAGAGGATGGGTGTGTGGCCTGAGATTCCGCGACCATGCTGCCCCAGAAGCGCACAACCATGAGTGACGAAACTAAAATGGATCTCGGAATAATCCATCGTTGACTTGTGCCCGCTGACAAGGTGTCACCTCCCAGCCATGCGACTCGCGTCCTGCAAGGTTCGTCGATTTGGGGGCCGGGCACGTGCGCACACCGGAACCCATTAATGCAACCGCAACTTTCGAAGTAGCGTCATCGGACGGTTCGAAGACCGAGCCAATGTTGACACCTAGTGAAACAAGTCAGAAACGTCCAAGCTCATAAACAACGCTCCTGATCCTTCGCCAGTTTGTCGCACTGGGTTTGCGGCATAGGCTAGCGTGAAGTTCACGTTGACGAGACTCAGTCTTAGGCCGCCGCCCGCCGCATAATGTACACCACTTCCAGCTGGCCACACCCGCGCAACATCGAAAATCGCAACAGGCGCGATAGAGTAGATGTTCAGTTCGTGGAGAAATGCATTCAGAACTCTTTCTGCACTTGAGAAATCCGCGTTCGCACGCGTCTCTGCTCCTTTGGTGTCCACGGTCGCTAGATCACTCTGAAGGGTTTGGCGCGATTCAGTAATGGCTTGACGCAACGCGGAGAACGAAGTCACATGGGAGCTTTGACCATCAATGGTTCGGAGGAGTTCCTCAAGGCTTGCCATTTCTCTCTCTAGGTTCGGCAGTTGCAAGTGTACGAGTCCTGCGATTTGAGTATTCTTTCCTGTACTTACTATGCGTCGAACTGTTCCGACTCTTGCATTGACTGCTCTCCATGCGGCACTCAGGGGTTCAGTGCGGGACGTAACCGAAGAGACTTGGTCGAGCTCGTTGCCAATCTGTTGAACGGTGTTGCCCAAGCGAGTCAGTTCGGAGTGGGCTGCTGAAAACGCGGGATCCTTCGACTTGTAATAGTCTGTTAGAGTTCCTTTCGCAGTTGCAATTGCGCCCTGAAGCGCTGGCAAGAAATCGGGGTCGCGCGCCAATTCGGTAGGAAGCAGTGAGCGGCCCCAAATCACTTTAGAGATTGTCATGTTTGCAGAATAAAATCGCGTACCGCCAAGCACTACACTAGAGAAAGACGTCCCTAGCCGATTTTCAGGAATACTTCGAATGAAGGCACCGTTAGGGATAACCCAAGTTTGTCCTTCGATAAAATTCTGTACCTGATTACCACCGAAGAAACGGTCTGGCGGAGGTATGACGGTGCCTTGAATAATTCCTCCGCTAGCCCGTAATTCCAGATCCAATGGCCTGTGAACTGTCTCCGTGCTTAATGTCGAAGTTGCAGCCTGACGCAAGAAACGTGTGCTGAATCCTAGGTCAATGAGGTGTTTGGTGAAATCCAGCTGACCACCTGTCAGCGTACTTCCCAATTCCAGGCCATAGGAAGCAGTAAACGTTTGCCTTGCGGCGCGTCCAGTTACACCGCTAAACAACTTGATGGCACCAAAACCAGTGTTGGGAAACGTGCTCGACGGTGCGAAATCGGTCTGCTGATGTCCGCCTTCCAGCGCTGCTCCGAATCTGAATACTTCCCGTAGTGCTGAGACCTCCTTTGTCGAGCCTGAGAATTGGGCTGATAATTTTCCCGTCTTTAATTTGGCTGGGCCCGCCGGAAGATCAAGATACCGAAATCCCACCCCCCAATCGGCGTGCTGCAGAACAGTAGTTCTCGGCTCCCAATCTCCGATTGCATGGAGTGTGTCGATCGTGCTGTTGGATGAAACGGAAGAGAAAACATCAATTTGCCGAATGGCGGCGATCGGCAGCCGGGCAGAGAAGTCGATGCCGCCATAACCATGACGCGTGTGGTTGTATCCCCCTGAAGGTTTGACTAGGAAACGTCCAGTCGTTCCTCCTTCGGCTCCCGTTGATGCGGGACGCTGCACCTCTGCCGTTCGTTGCTCAAACGTATGACTCAGGTAGGGTCGATAAACATTCGTGAACACACTGTATACAACGCTCAAGCTACGAGTGTTGGGGTCACAGTCGATCGGTTTTCCGGTGACGACCACGATCTTCAATGCCTGCGTTGAGTCTGATCCAGACGCGCGAAGTTCGTCGCGAACAATGGACGTGCCTGCACTCAGTTTCCCCAGGGAAAATGGCTGATTTTCTTGGAGAGGAAGCCTTACCTTCAACTGATCGAAACCAAATACTGCCGCTGCGAAGAACGCAATCGGCGTCCGAATCTCGACACGTTTCACCAGGTAGCCGTTATAGAGATCAAAATCCTCCTCACACGTTTGCGCCGATAACGTAGAGGCGAAACATGCAACGGCCACAACTGCAGCAAAACCACATAGCCGGCGAAGCATGCGACCTACTTGTCAGCAACAGGTGATGCTGAATTCCTTGCGGAGACCACATCCTGTGCTGCTTGTTTTGCGTCGTCCTGAGTCGCGGTTCCATCTAGAGTTGCTTTTGCAGTATCAGCGGCGATATCAGCCTGGCTTCGCTGATCTTCATCGAGGCCGTGCTGCGCGGTAGCTTCGGCCAGTTGATGGTTCTCTTTGTTAATGTCGACGTCCAACTTGACCAGAGAAAGAAAATCTTCATTCGGGGTATCTCTTTCCTGCAAATCAAAGTGGAGTTTCCACTCGACTGTGTTGTTATCGTTGCAGATTTTATCCAGGTCGAAGATGATCTTTCGCAACTTGCTAGGATTAACTTCTAGACTTACCGAAATAGGGGTGCAGCCCATGCGTGCCTCCTTGTGTTTTAGATCCGCGAATATGTAGTAAATCGAGACACCAACGCCTAAACAGGACGTGTCTGGAAAATGCCCTGCGAATTAACGTTGATTGCGTGGGAAGCGGAAGAAATGGTCTCACAAGTCAATACTCTAGTCAACAAAATTTGCAAATTTAATTTGGCCTCGCTTGATAAACCGTTCGCTGGCGCATCAAGACCTAGACGCGAGCTATTCCAATTCCACACGCTCGCATTCGCACACCCTGGCACTTGGTGCACAAGGGAGGATTTGAACCTCCGCGCCCCATCGAGGGAGACCGGGTTACAGCCGGTCCGTTTCGGCCTGGCTCACGCACCTGCAGAATGAATGGTTCAGCGCTGGTGTCTCCATCGTCAGCTTTCGCGATTGCCACTTTCTTTGTTGTTACAAAAACGGAACAGATGGTTGATTTCTGATTTGCACAGGGCAGGATGTGCTTAACGCGGTCCCTTCCTTTCGCCAGAATCTGATATGTCCCGCCAGAAAGCTTCAGAGAACGAATTACACTGCCGCGAGTTCAAGCAAAGATGACAAGTAACTTGTCGATTGTGTTTCGTTTTCGTAACAACGTCTCACACTGAGAACAGAAATTTGTAAAATTTTGCGACGGTACTTGACACCGGTAACAACTTACCTTAGTTTTCACGCAATAATCGGCGAGCAGAGCTTGAGCAGGTGCTCCACGTTCGGTTCTCCTCTCCCACACGTTCCATTACAAATTATCTGCTACCAGCGCCACAGGTAGCGTGTCTGCGGTCAGTGCTCTGGCATTGAACCGGTGAGGTGTCTGCACCAGCGCCTTGTGGCGATGGGCAGGTCACTTTGCGGGAAGGGCAGGTTAGAGACATGAGGCATTGGGAGCGTGTAGCTGTTGACGAACGTGGTTTCTGCTTTCCTATTCAGAATTATTGTTCGCAAACCCCACAAAGGCCGCACTCTCAGATGGACTTCGTGCGTTGGGTGGTCGCCCTCGTGACTTTACTTGCCAGTACTGCTGGATGGTCCTCAGCGCAGACGACCTATACCCTGCACGACGACTCCAGTGGCATTCAGCTGCGAACAACCCCGCCCAATGGTACGGCAGTCACTATCTCGTCCCCCCAGGATCTCAAGAACTTGGCCCCAGGGGACTTCGTTATTGCTCAGTTCCCAACGCCGTCGGGTGTCCCTGGAACTACTGGAGTAATCCTATCCGGGTCAACGGTTACGTTCACCCTGTGGATGGCTGCGACGTCGACAAAAGTCTCTAGCTTTCCAGAAGCGAAGTTATACCTGAATAGCCTTTCCGGTGCACAACTTTGCTCGAAGATTGGCCCAACAGCTCTTATCACAACGATGAAAAGCTATTCGCTAACGTGTAGCACAACAAATGTATCTCTCACCGCATCAGACACTTTCTTTCTTTGGACCGGAATCCATACCACTCAAAAGACCACTAGTTCTTTGCTCGGACAGCTCCAGGTTGAGGGGCCCGCTACAGGTACAGGCGACTCCACGGTGGTAGTACCCGCTATTGTTCCTCCGCCAAGTATTGCGAGCCTCAGCGTTATATCCGGGACGCCGGGAACGGCTGTGACAATTACCGGCACGAATTTCGGCAGTCCCCAAGGCTCCAGCACAGTGACTTTCGCCGGTACGGCAGCCAATGTGACATCCTGGGCTGCTGGCAGCATCGGAGCAACAGTTCCTGGGGCCGTAACGGGTAATGTCGTCGTCACTGTCAATGGGCAGGCAAGCAATGGTGTTCCGTTCACGGTACCGGCGCCCACGATAGCCAGCGTTTCACCGACTTCAGGGAGATACGGAACTGCGGTCACTATAGCGGGGTCGAATTTTGGCGGTACTCAGTCTGCGGGTTCGAGCACCGTAACCTTCGGGAGCACGGCGGCAACTCCGACTAGCTGGAGCGACGGCAGTATTGGCGTACCCGTTCCTACCGGCGCTGCGGGTGGCGTGGTTGTGATCACGGTAAGAGTAGGTGCCCAGACCACTTCAGCAAATTTCACGGTCATCCCGCCTCCTAGCATCACGACCCTTTCTCCCAACTCAGGCCCGACCAGTACGAGCGTGACCGTCAGCGGTTCCGGTTTTGGATCGCCTCAAGGGAGCAGCACGATCACCATCAATGGAACGACAGCAACTCCTTTCAGCTGGGGGCCAGGCTCGATCATAGTTCCGGTTCCGGCGGGAACCACTACTGGTTCAGTGGTCGTGACCGTGGCAGGACAAAGTAGCAGTGGGGTGACCTTCACGGTCACCGGTGGTCCGAGCATTAACACGAACGGCATCACTCCTAGCTCGGGTTCGGCAGGTACGACTATTGCTATCGCCGGATCGAATTTCGGGAGTACTCAAGGGTCGAGCGTTGTGAAATTCAACGGCCTTGCCGCCAAGATCAGCTCTTGGGGAACCGGGACGATTAACGCAATTGCTCCGACCGGCGTAACAACAGGTCCGGTCACCGTCACCGTGAGTGGCCAAACCAGCAACGGAGTCACTTTCACTGCAATAACGAACGGAACACTCTCGGGAACTGTTACGAACTCAAGTAGCGTAGCGATCTCCGGCGCAACTATTCAGGCCCTGCAAAATGGCGTGTCGAAAGCTTCGGCGACAACCGCAGGCAACGGTACCTATTCGATTGCGAGTCTGGCGGCGGGCACGTACGACATTCAAGCCTCAGCGAGCACGTTTGGGACGGCACTTCAAAATGCTGTTTCGGTGACTGCAAACCATACCACGACTCAGAATTTCACGCTGTCCGCTCCAGGGAGCGTCGGAGGTAAAGTGACGCAATCGGACGGAGTCACGGCTATTTCGGGAGCTGCAGTCCAGGTTCTTGTGGGCAGTGCCGTCGCATCGAATACAACGACCGATAGCGGTGGAAATTACTCCGTAGCGAATCTGAATGCTGGTTCGTATCGAGCCCAGGTGTCGGCCAGCGGATTTGTGACGAAAAGCGAAACGGTGTCGGTAACGGCCGGCTCAAGTGCCACTGCAAACTTCACGCTTTCAGCTCCTGGGACGGCAGCAATCCAATATGACTACGATGAACTTGGAAGATTGGTGGGCGTTGTTGACGCCGCCGGTGACACCGCGTCTTATCAATACGACCCGGTCGGCAATATCCTCTCGATCTCACGCCAAGCCTCGAACCAGGTTTCAATCATCAACTTTACTCCGAGGAGCGGACCAACTGGCACTACTGTAACAATCAACGGCGAGGGCTTCAGCGCAACGTCATCCCAGGACACAGTTCAATTCAACGGGACCACGGCAACGGTGCTGACTGCAAACACGACGCAAATGACCGCCAATGTGCCGAGTGGAGCTACGACAGGGCCCATTAAAGTGATCGCTCCGAGCGGGACGGCTACAAGCACGTCCAACTTCACCGTAGGGACTGCGAATGGAACGCCAACGATTACGAGCTTTACCCCCAATATGGGAACCGTGGGGACAACTGTGTCGATCACAGGAACGAATTTTGACAGCTCGGTCGCAAATAATAGGTTGGTGTTTAACATAGCTTCGGCCGTAACAAGCTCTGTCAACACCCCCCCGACGCAATTGGGCACCTCGATCCCCTCTACGCCGCCCGTTACGGACCTCAATACTCCTCCAAATATTCCACCTGCAACATCCGGCCGAATCTCATTGTCCACTCCTGCCGGAAAGACGACGAGCTCTCAAGATTTTTACGTTCCCTTCAACGCGCACACCGTAACTGATATTGGATGGACCGGCCGTTTTTCTTTGGGTGGATCACAAACCATATCAACAATCCCGGCCGGGAAAATAGGCTTGCTTCTATTCGATGGTGCTTGGGGGAGGGGCCTAACGATCCAGTTGAGCGGTTCGAACATAACCAACTGCACCCTGTACGTGTTCGCGCCAGATGGGACTAAACTCGGTATCAACAACTCCAATATTTCTTCTGACTGTTCGAGCGCTACTACGGGCCCGCTCGCAATAAGCACTTTGCCCCTCAATGGCACTTACACCATCGGCGTCGAGAATGGGTCGGCTATCGCTGGTAATCTTACGATCGGAACGATCTCCGATGCACAAGGCTCTATAAGCATCGATGGCCCTCAAGTACCAATCAGCACAACCGTTCCGAATCAAGATGCGCGATTGGTCTTCAGTGCAATTGCTGGCCAGAGAATCGGTACGTTCGTAACGAATGTTTCAAATCCCGTTGCAAACGTATCGCTGTTGAACACTGATGGCACGGTTCAACCTCACGGCATAGGCATCAACGGACCACCTGGACAAACCTTCTTCATGGACACGCATACGCTTGCGAAGACAGGTAACTATCAGCTCTGGATCGCACACAGCGGAAATAATTTCGGCAGTGAAACTCTCCAGGTTAAGACTGTTCAGCCGGACATCACTGGAATTCTCACGGTTCCGACCCCTGGCACCACTGGACCCACAATTACGCCCGCGCCTACAACTGCAGGGCAGAATGCATTTCTTACGTTCAGCGGCACGATAGGACAGCAGCTGGGATTCAATGTCGCGAATCCTCAAGGTTATCCGAGCGGCGGATGTTCGTGGTTTCTGAATGACCCTGTCGGTGCCCAAGTCACCAGTGGCCAATGCTTCTCAGCGTCGTTTGTCGATCCACAAACAGTGGGTTCATTGAAGAAAACAGGAACCTACACTGTTTTCATTGATCCTCAAGGCGCAGCCATCGGAAGCTCTACATGGTCTATCAACAATGATGCGGACGTCACGGGGAGTATCGCAATTGGCGGTCCCGGTTCCCTCGTGCCAACTGGGAGTACTGTTGCAGGCCAGGATGTCAGGTTGAGCTTTCCGGCCACCGGACAGCGAATAGTGGTTTACGTTACAAGTGTGAGCAATCCTAGTGCGAACGTAAATCTTGTGACCCCAGGCGGATCGAATCAAGGATTCGGGCTTGCTATTAACAACTCTCCGGGGCAAACATTCTTCATGGATACGCAGCCTCTCGGTACTGGCACGTACCAATTGTGGGTACAACATAACTCGTCGAATTGGGGCAATGAAACTTTGAGAATCGATAGCGTGCCGGCAGATGTGAGCGGGAGTATAACCGTGAACGGATCGGGATTACCTTTCACAACAGTTGCTGGCCAGAACGCAACTATAACCTTCAGCAATCCTCAGACACAGTCTGTGACCTTGCACTGGACTGGTGGGACGTATCTATCTACTCCTGGTTGCACTCTGACCGCCACGAAGCCGGGCAATTCTCAGTCCAGTACGAATTGCAACGTAGCTACCGGAAGCCTCGCCCTAGGGAGCCTCTCAGGTAGCTACAGCGTGACGGTCAATCCTCAGGCGCAAAACGCAGGCGGACTGACTTTGTCCGTGACGAGTCCGTAGGGCCAGGGAGAAAACATGAAACGGTATAAGTTCGTTAGAACAGCCTATCTAGCTCTGGTTCTTCTTGCGATTGCGATTTGCCTCATCAACTTGCCGCTCTCGGCACAGATTGCGATTGGTGCATCGGGAGCGAGTCGGACCCTGCTTCCTGACGGTCGCGTTCTAATTATGGGCGGCCAAGCGCAAGACGGGAGTCTTCTCCGCGAAGCTTTCATTGTGAATCCTGCGACCGGAGTATCGCTTTCTCTCAAGACGACTTTGAACATTGCTCGTTCCTGGCACACGGCAACCGTCTTGCCCGACGGAACTGTCCTAATCTTGGGTGGAATTGGAAATGACGGAAAGGTGGTCGCCCAGTCGGAAATATTTGATCCTTCTTCTCAAACTTTCCAACTCGTCACGTCTTCACCAACGGCTCGTGCATTTCATAGCGCTACGGTTTTGACCGATGGGCAGGTCCTGCTCGCAGGAGGAGTTTCGGCCGGAGGCACGACACTTAATAGCGTCGAGCTGTGGAATCCGCGTGCAAAAACGTCCTCGACACCATCAATAACGCTAAGCAGCCCTCGACGGAACCACACCGCAACACTGTTGGCCGATGGTCGCGTGCTCCTTCAAGGCGGAAAAGATCAAAATTCCAGGATTCTGAACGCTGCTGACGTTTTTGACCCAGCTTCGCAAACTGTGTCGCCATTCGAAGGACAACCAGGAGCAGCTGGAACGGGACTGACAGAAGCCCGTGCCAGCTCCCCGGAGGATGGAGCGGTCGACGTGCCGCTGGATGCCTTGATTGCTCTTCGCTTCTCCGAACCGCTCGCAATTCAAACTATCAACTCGCAAAATGCCACACTGACCGGCCCTGAGGGAGCAGTTCAGGCGAAGGTCGTTGGCGCGGAAAACGGGATGCTCGCTTTCATAAGCCCCGCGCCGAGCCTGCTCCCAGGAACGGCGTATTCAGTCTCATTTTCAGGCGCTTTAGATCTCAAAAACGTCACGGTTGCGGCTAAGAACTTCACGTTCACAACGGCTGGCGAGCCGGACAGTGGCGATGATGGATGGACACCGAACGGCGACTGGATGACGCACCGGGGACCGTCGAAGTGGCAGTCGCTTCCACCTCTGAAGGCACCCCCAGGAGTCACCGCGCTCGCTGGACAAGTCCTGAAGCTCAATGGAGATCCACTGGCCCACGTGACCTTGTCGATTGACAACAATCGGACAACAACCGACGGCACTGGCCGTTTTCTGTTGCGGGATCTCGCCGCTGGGCACCACTCAATGCTCATCATCGGGAGTTCCGCAGATACAACTTTGAGGAAATACGGGATTTACGAAGTGGGGGTTGAGATTAGAGCGGGTATCACCAACGTTCTCACCTACACAATTTGGCAGACGCCGCTGGATACAGCCCATACAACCACGATTGCCTCTCCGACGCTGTCAGAAATCGTGCTCAGGTCGCCTCTTTTACCAGGACTCGAACTTCACATTCCGACCGGCACGGTAATCACTGGATATGACGGAAAAGTCGTCACCCAGATCAACATCACTCCAATTCCTCTTGACCGGCCGCCGTTCCCATTGCCGAAAGTGCAGGTGCCGATCTACTTCACGGTTCAGCCGGGATCGTCATATCTTTCAGTAAATAACACCGGCGGACCGAAGGGTGCTCGCCTGTTTTATCCGAACAGCTTCAACTATCCTCCGGGAACGGTTTATTCCTTCTGGAACTACGATGCCGACAAGAAAGGCTGGTTTATTTACGGGGAGGGAAAGGTCTCGGCCGATCGCTCGCAGGTCATTCCAAATCCGGGCGTCGTCATTTACGAATTCACCGGTGCGATGGTCGCAAACGGCTCAATTGCGCCTCCGAAGGCTACGGATAACCTCGGCGGGGACCCTGTCGACTTGGGAACAGGACTCTTTATCTACAACAAGACCGATTTGGCGGTGAACGACATTTTCCCGCTCGTGGTCACTCGCACTTACCGCCAGAACGACCCGTTGCCCAGAGCCTTCGGCATTGGCACAAACTTCAATTACAACATCTACATGGTCGGAGCCAATGCTTTAAGTCCTAACGGATTCACCTATCAGGAGTTGATCTTACCGGACGGTTATCGAGTCCATTTCGAGCGAACTTCACCTTGTCTTGGCGCTCAAAATGAACCTCCGACCTTTTGTAACTGGGACAATGCGGTGTATAAGGTCACCACTGGTCCGCCAGACTTCCAGGGAGCAGTACTCGCCTTCACCGGAACTATTGCAAACTGGCCCGACCGGGCATGGACCCTCACCAAAAAAGACGGGACCCAGCTGTTTTTTCCAGAATCCGGCCAATCGAACGATTACAGAAATTCTTCCATATCGGCCATGATTGACCGCTATGGGAACTCATTGCAATTTACGCGGACGAGGATGGGTGCCCGCTCAGACGGAACGATGTACACCGGCGACCTCCTTCAGGTGACATCGTCCACGGGACGCTTCATTCAGTTCAGCTACGATTCGAATAGCCGGATTACTCAGGTCAAGGACAATATAGGCCGCACCGTCGGCTATTCCTACGACAGCCAAGGACGCCTCACGCAGGCGACGGATGCCAATGGCGGGATTTGGAATTACACCTATGACAACAATAACAACATGCTTACCATCCAGGATCCGCGGGGGATCTTTTATCTTTCAAACCAGTACGATGCCAACAACCGGGTGATTCAGCAAACCGGGCCGGACAACAGAAACTCACTTTTCAGCTATACGACTGACCAGAACGGGAACGTGACGCAATCCAGCGTCACCGATCCACGCGGCATTGTCGAGAATTTAAGCTTTGATTCGGGTGGTTTCCTACTCAGCGACACTTTTGCGGTTGGCAAGCCCGAGCAGCAGACGTTTACGTACACGCGAGATCCGGTTACGGAACTGGTAACCAGCGTTGTGGACCCGCTCAATCGGGAGACTGACTACGGCTACGACAGCAATGGCAACGTGAACAGCGTCACGCGCTTGGCTAAGACTGCGAACGCGGTGACGACCTCGTTTACCTATGACCCCACGTTCAATCAAGTCACCACCATCACCGACCCGCTAAGCCATATCACTACTTTCAAGTACGACGCGGCCGGTGGACTGTTGAGCATTACAGACCCGCTCAGCCACCAGACTTCCTTTACAGTCAACTCTGTCGGCCAAGTTGCTACGGTGACTGATGCCATGGGGAATACGACACAGTTTTCGTATTCTGGTGCAGATCTGACAGCAATTACCGATCCGCTGTTGAATACGACAACCCGGTTTCTCGACGACGTAGGACGGCTTGTGGGCCTTACAAATGCGCTGGGTAGGACCACGCACTACTCTTACAACCCTCTGAATAAAATCACACAGATCACTGATCCCCTGCAGGGCATCACATCGTTCAATTACGACCTGAACGGCAATCTGGTGAACGTGCAGGACGCTAACCAGAACACGACCACGTACACCTACAACGATCACGATCTGGTGGCAACTCGCACCGACCCGCTGCAGCGCGCTGAGAGCTACACGTACGACACGGACGAAAATCTGACTACATTTACGGACCGTAAAGGGCAGGTGACCACCTATCAATATGACAACCTGAATCGGCTGAATTTCGTGGGACTTGGCGCCCAGGGAAATACATACGCCAGCACGATTTCGTACCTATACGATGCTGGGAACCGGATGACGCAGGCGACCGACTCAATTTCGGGGATTGTCACCCGCGGGTATGACGGCTTGAACCGCCTTACCAGCGAGACGACACCCCAAGGCAGCATCGGCTATACCTACGACAATGCCAGCCGACGGGCGACGATGCAGGTGGTGGGGCAGCCGCAGGTGGGCTATACTTTCGACAATGCCAACCGGCTGACGCAAATTGCTCAGGGTACAAGCACCGTGGGATTCACCTACGACAACGCTAATCGCCGGTCCACGTTGACGCTGCCCAACGGAATTGTCGCAACTTATTCCTACGACAATGATTCACATTTGGCTGGGATTTCCTACGCTTTAAATTCGACTTCGGTGGGCGTGCTGAATTATGGCAACGACGCCTTGGGGATGAGGACTTCAGTTTCGGGTTCAATGGCGCGCACCAGCTTGCCGCAGCCAGTTCCGTCCGCCAGTTACGATGCCGGCAACCAACTCCTCGCTTGGAATGAAACGGCGCTCAGCTATGACTCGAACGGGAATATGCTGAGCGATGGCACGCACAATTACGCCTGGGATGCAAAGAACCGTCTCTCGACAATCGATTCTGGGAGTACAGGAAGTTTCGTGTACGATCCGGCAGGTCGGCGTGCCACCAAAGTAATCTCCGGCACTTCGACTGGCTTCCTGTATGATCTTGCGAATCCTGTGCAGGAACTTTCTGGAACAACGCCCACAGCCAACCTGCTCGCCGGCGGGCTGGATGAATACTTTGCCCGCACCGATACAAATGGCACGGCGAACTTCCTGAGTGATGCACTGGGCAGCACGGCGGCGCTGACGGATCAAACTGGAACGATTCAGACGCAGTACACCCTTGATCCCTTCGGAAACACCGTTCAGTCCGGTAGCTCTAGCACAAACAGTTTCGGCTACACAGGTCGGGAGAATGATGGAACAGGTTTCTATTACTATCGAGCCAGATATTACAACCCAACTACCGGACGGTTTCTCAGCGAAGATCCAATAGGATTCTTGGGCGGAATCAACAAGTATGTGTACGCAGAGGATGATCCAATCGACTCTGACGATCCAACGGGTCTTCAGTCAAATACCGGTTACAGCGATGAGGAAATTGCAGTACAGGCCGGAGCTGGTTCGGCTGATATGTGGCGCAACTATCAAAGGATGGAACACAAGCAGTGGAAAGGAGCTGACAAGTACTACCACTGCATGGCGAACTGTCAAGCTACTAATGAAGGACCGGGTGGTGCTGCGGCGGCTGTGGTGATTAGCTTCTTCAGGACGAATGTACTTTCGAGATATAGAGAACCAACCGATTGGCGCAATGATGACAAAGCAAACCGTTGTGGACAGAAGGGCGGTGATTGCGAAAAGAGATGCGCACCTTATATCCCGCAGTCATCGCCTGGACATCCGCCATTTCCTGGATGGTAACCCTAAACATGAGCGCGAATAAACCAGTTTCGACATCGCTATTCTATTCGGGGAGCACCTGTATGGTTCGCGGAAATGGAAGAGTGTTTCCCCGTTGGCGCGTCGCAATATCCGTACTATGTTTTGCTTCATTTACGCTCTTGCAGGGGTGTCGAGAGCGACACGAATATTTTTATTCTTCGCTTGCTGATGCGGCTAAATCAGGCGAAATCACTCGTGGATGGATGCCAGACTTTATGCCTGTGAGTTCTCGTGCTATCCACATAGCATATGATCCATCGTCTCCGCGAACGTGGTGCGTATTTGAGTTTTCCCCTGATGACTCGCAGCGCCTCCGCGAGAATTTGAGGAGTGTTACTTCATTGCCGCCTAGTCTGAAGCAAATTGCAAACCCTAGACTCCCGTGGTGGCCAAGTCTTCTGAAGGGCGATCTTGATGTTACGACAATCTATGGGCGTGGATTCGCACCTTATATCATCACGGAGCCAGATGTGGGCGCAAACACGCTAGAAGTGCTCTTCGTGATCGACTGGGCAAAGGGACGTGGGTATTTTTATCGAACAGCAAGTAGTTGAGCAGACGGTGGTTCATCCTTCCGCTTTTCAAGCGGAGGAGGGATTCCAGGCATCCCGGTGCAGCGTGGTGAAAAGCGCGGTGCTTCGCACCGGAATGATAGGGACACGTCACCACAATGGGTGCTGCAGAGCAACTTCCGGTTACCGCAGGCGAACTTGCAGAAATGAAAACTGTTGGGCGATTCGCGGCCGCTCTCGTGACCTGCTCCCCTGAATCCCGCAAAGCCGAGTATGATTCACTACTCTGTGAGTGGTGACTGACTAGATTGTTTGACAACTCGACAACTACCGTCCGGAACGCGCCGCGCGGGCTGCCCGTGAACACGAGCGCAGCCCCACAATGGGAAGGAACTGTCCATCCGGACAAACACTTTAGTTTCTAGTGCAGCTGGAATCCCGCAACTAAACTCAGGGCATGCGAACTCCTCGTCCCTTGCTCGTTGCGACATTTCTGATCGGCTCCCTAAGGGCAATTGCTCAAGTGCAGCAACCGGACGACATTTTCAAGCAAACCCATGACAATATTTCCGCCGCGGATCCTTTCGACGTGGGCACCGGAATCTACTCTCGCGAATACGAAGACCTGTTTGTGAGAGACACAATTCCCATCGACTTTGTGCGGGCGCAGCGCAACATGGATCCCAGATCGCGCTCTTTCGGAATTGGTGGCAGCACGTCTTACGACATGTTCATTATCGGAGACGTAAACCAATTCTCCTGGGTGGCCCTGGTGCTGGCCGATGGCGGTCAAGAGCGCTATGTTCGGGTTTCTCCGGGAACCGGGTTCGCCAATGGGGTATTTGAAAATAAAACCACGCTTGATCGGTTCTATGGTTCGCGCATTGCCTGGAACCAGCACGGCGGCTGGAAGGTGAGCCTGCGCGACGGCAGTGAACTCACCATCCAAGGCTGCCGACCAACTTCAAAGCCCGGACAGTGTGCCGTCACGGAGATCAGGAACCCCAAAGGGGACCAACTCACGGTTACACGGGACCACGACGGGAATATTCTGCGAATCACATCTCCGCATGGCCACACGGTCAGCCTGAAAAACGATCCGCAGGGCCGGATCACCAGAGCGCAGGATGACGCCGGGCACTGGGTCAGCTATGAGTACGACGAACATGGCTCGCTGAAGAAGGCGACCAACTGGAGCGGGACCACGCAACGGTTCCGGTATGACGATCGTTTCAACATGGTTTCTGTAACTGAACGAACCCCCGGTACAGGCACCCGTCCGGCCTGCAGCGTTACCGTAACAAATCGCTTTGACGAGAAGAACCGTTTCGCCGGGCAGAAGGTTAGCACGGGCGAGTTCGCGGCGGTGAAATACACGACGACGGCGAGCGGCGACATTCGCGAAGTCGGAATTCAGTCTCAGGAGGGTTTCGAACATCTATTTTTCAACGACGCAGGATACGCCATTCGCGAAGACTTCAGTCGTGGCAAGGGGACCGTCTGGAGCCTGCGACGCGTGCGAGATGCACAAACCAACGCAGTACTTGACGTGCGCTTGCAATGTCGTAGGGGAGAGACTCAGGTGCCAGTGAAGCTGGATGGCTTTCTCGAGAAGAGCCAGTTGTACATCCCATATTTCACCGGCTACTGCCGGCACATCGACAGTAAAGCGAAATCCGAAGAGAAGAACGTTTCCTCCAAGCTGGAAGCAGGAGCCGTCGGCACACCGTAGTCTGCGACTGCTAGACCAGCCTAGTCGGCGGGTGTCCCATGCTTCGCGTCCTTTGCGAGCGTGGCGTAGAGATGTTTTGTTAGTAGGCGACTGAAACTCGGCGGACTAGCCCAACTCTGAACTCGAAAATGAGGGCTACCTCACATTTCCTGCCGTTCGAAGGGGTAAATCAATCTTTCCTGTCGTTTCCCCTGCCGTTCGAGGTGCCCTAGATCGAAACGACTTTACAACCTGCCATCTGCTGCTATCCATGTTGTTGAGTTACATTTTTCACGCGGATTCGACTCCTTTGCCGCTCACCAACCGTTCAATTTAATTGGCTGCTTTGGACAGCGGATGCCACGGTGTTCGGCCTCCCTTTGGCTCCTTTCGGCCTTTTTGCCGTGGCGTTTGTTGGCGCTTTCAATGTTGCGGCCCCGTAGCATTCTTAGACTGCTCATCTGAGACTGCAGTGAGCAACGAGCTGACCCGCAGGTGCGTGAAAGTTCACACTGAGCCGGTCAGCTCGCCCAATGACCGGGCCGGACGCCTCCGTCCCACTACCCCGAGCGGCGTTCCGGCCCTTCTTTTCAGGTTCCCTCGGCTCCCGCTCCAAGCAACGCTCTTCTGTTGCTGCGGTCAAATTTCAGCGCACGGTGAATTTTTTGCAATTGGAGAATGGCTTAGCTTACGCCGGGGCAAATGGCCTGCTGGTGGCTGCATCCGCCGTCAATTGGAGATTGGCTTTACTTTGAACTATCATGCCCCGATGCATAAGCGCGTTACTGGAGTATGGGTTTCGCAGAACGGAGAACAGACTTACAACGTGCTCTTGGACCTCGAATTGAATCCTGTCCGGGCTGACGAAGAATCAGAGCCGCTCGGCTGGATTGCAACTTCCAGGCGTCTAGCGCCCGGCCATAAAGTCTCAGAAGGCAATTACACATTGCAGCCGCATGAGAATTCTCCCGAGTCGAAAAAAGTCCATCTAAAGGGACAGCGCTTGATTGTCGGTTGGCTGTGAACGTCCAGCATATTTTCAATCGCGCGAAGAACCGCCCTATGTTCGGGGTCGGGATGGTCACAGAGCGGTTTAGAGCGGGCCGCCTTTCCGGGGCAAAGATAAGAGGTGGCCTTTGTGTGTTCGTGATTAGCACGATCATACGCCGCGCCTGATGCGAGTAAAGATTAAAATCGGAGCTGTGGCGTTTGTTGGCGCTTTCTTTCTTGCGGCCCCATGACATCCTGAGACCCGCTCATTTAATACAGTAAGTGAGCAAACCGAGCTGACCCGCCGGTGCGCGAAAGTTCACACTAAGCCGGTCAGCTCGTCCAATGGCCGGGCCGGTGCGTTCGCGTCTGAGGGGACACACATGGGACACGATGAAGAGTGGCTAATTTTGGCCGAGGAAGCCGCCCAAGAAAAAGACCCGCAAAAACTAATGGATATTATTACTGCGCTGACTCGCGCTCTTAATGAACGAAACGGGGATAGCGCAAAGAAGCGCGGCGCGGCCTAAGCAAACCCCACGCAAGCCCGCTGAGCTATCCAGAGGGCTTTTCCCCCTAGAAACAATGGGCGCTACGTGCTCTGAAAATACCATCTCTACCCGATTTAAAAAACGCAGGGGTACGCGGGAAATTATTTTCGTGGGACGCTAGGAACTGGCGAGACACCTACTCCATAATGAGTTTTTGCCGTTGCCCCTTACCCTGCGTCCCGATTTCTGCCTTTCTACCACGCGACCCGCCGTGAAGAGCCCAGCGGGCTTTTCTCCTATTTACCCTTGCAAGAAAGGTGAGTACCAGCGTTCAATTGCAAGGGGGAGAACATTCCGAAAATGAGAATCTCTTGGCTTGTGGTGCTGTTGGCCGCATGGTGCCTCAGCGCGTTTGGTCAGGCTTATCCAACTAACAACGTCATGTTTCGTATCACAATGATTGAGTCACAGTATGGGCGCGGCACTATGTTTTCAATTGATGTGGATAAGCGCGAATACTGGATTACCGCGAAGCACATTATCACAGGCGCGGAGCACCCTCCATACGGCACCGTGGACACGAGCAAACCAATATCACTCAAAATTTTGGACCCTGGAGCAAACGAAGAGAGTTGGATAAGGGTGCCATTCTCCGTTATTGATGCGGGGAAGGATATTGACATTGTTGCGCTCGTGCCGCCGAACGCCCTGATCTCGAATGCGATTGCAACGGCATCTTTTGAGGACGCGCATGTGATGTTAGGCGGAGATTGCAGTTTCTTGGGATTTCCGTTTGGCGGCGGTTGGCGTACACACCTCGACGCGACACACAGCTACTGGATGCCATATGCAAAGCACTGCACGATTTCCAGCATTCCAGGTAATGATGTACTGATTCTTGATGGCATCAATAATCACGCTATTCCAACCAGTGAATCCGTGACTGCATTGGTCCACACTAACCTCGGATTCCCCAAATAGCAGTACGCGTGCGGCAAAAAATTTGATGCCAGCAGCCACTTTGTCAGGTGCGGCCAAAGGCTGATCGTACCAAGCGTGACCATGGACCCAAGCGCGATGGCAAAAAGCTGACGCCTGAGGAATCGCGAAGGCACAAAAGCACCGGGGGTTACGGAAGGCGTTGACATAGGACCTCCGTTCCAGTCTGCAACCGCAGCGGTACCTCTTACGAGTACCCGATCACCTTACATGATTACGGAAGAGACGAACTTCAGCGTCCGGCTGATGTGGCTCCGATTGTACGCTCGAAATTCCGCTGCAAGTGAAAAATCGCCATTACGCATTGAGCTGATTCCATATCGGATCATAGGCAGCGTATTGGGCTTGGGGGATCAAGAACGCCCGCACGCCAACGGCAATACGCGAATGTTTTGTACGATGCCGGCGGATGCCGTGCTACTAAAGTAATCTCTAGGGGGTTAGCGAGCTTCTTGTAAGATCTTGCGAGTCCCTGCAATAACTGGCGTTCTGTGAAGAGTCAGTGTAAATGGATTCCTGGGGACATAGCTCAGGAGAGAACTTGCATGAATTGTCAGGGTTGTGGAGTTGAGGTCGACCCCTCCGAAGAGCAGGTCAACACTGCTGTCGACCAAATCTTAGAAACGTCGCTTAAACATGCGGAGAACACCGGTGGAGTTTGTCCGTTGTGCGGCCACTCCAAAGAGATCCCGACTTCACAGAAGAGGTCCGTGCTTTTTGTGCTCCTCATGGCCTGCCTGGGATTGCTCGGAATCGGATCCCTGGGTTTCTGGCAATGGCGCGATACGGAACGTACAAGTGTTATTAAAGCTGCGATTACACGGATGAATGCAAATCCCGATGTAGCCCGGCTTGTTGGTACTCCGGTCACCGCTCAGCCGAGAATCGAAGGTGATGTTCGGCATGACGAGACCGGCTGGAAAGAGGCGCGACTGGTTTTCCCGGCACGTGGACCAAAGGGCCAAGCGCAAGTACAAATTGTTGCTGGGAAAGGATTGGACGCATGGGTCTTCACCACCTTCGAAGTTGACTTCGAGCAGCAGCACAAGAAGCTTGATTTGATTTCAGGACGAATCGTTGACTATGACGCCAGCGCCTATGTCGAGGTTCATACCCATTCCGCTGTTCTACCCAAAATGAACTTCGGAGCTATTCCAGCAGCACGGTTCGACGGCAACTTTCCTTGCGTCTCTGTGTCGGCGGCTGGCGCGAACACCTCGCCGCAACTCGGAACCTGTGCAATACCCACAACACACACGGAGTCGGTGAATCGTTTCGAAGCAGATTTGCGGGACGGAACTTTTGTTTTGCAAGAAACGGATTTGCGCATTAATAACGTCTTCGATGTGCCTCTTACACGGTCATACCGGTCAAATGATTGGATACATCCAAATCATGTCCACGCTTTTGGAAGAAACAGCAATCATCCTTACGACATTGCTCCAGTTGGCTCGCGGAATCCGTACACGTTCCAGATGCTGCTACTCGAAGATGGCGAATTCCTCTACTTTGACCGGACATCCAAAGGCAGTGGGTACGCGGACGCAGTCTACATGCACACCGAAACGTCCACCCGATTCTACAAAGCAACGCAGCAGTGGAACGGCAGCGGCTGGACAATGAAGCTGGCAGATGGATCGGAGATTCTTTTCCCCGAATCTTATAACGCCAAGAATATGGCGCAGGGTGCCCCGATTGAAATGCGTGACGCAAGAGGAAACCGTCTGGAACTACGGCGCGATGGCAAGCGGAATCTCCAAGAGATTCGGACTCCGCACCGACGATGGATCAGGTTCAACTATGACGACCTGTCTCGCATCAAGCGGGCAGAGACAGATGGTGGCGACTCGGCACAGTACGAGTACAATTCCGACGGCATGCTCACGAGTGTCGTACTTTCGTCAGGGCGGCAACGCCATTATGAGTACGAGGGCTCACTCATGACGCAGATCAGCGACGAGAGCGGGCGCGTCCTCCTCCGCAACCGCTATGACGGCGGTTTTTTGCAGCGGCAGGAGTTTGGGAACGGGGCGGTGTACTCGTACAGCTATGATTGGGCTCCGTCGGGCTATTATCCAGAAAAGGTTTGGGTGACCTTGCCAGACCAAAGGGTCCAGAAGCTGTCAGTAGCTAATTCAGTCCCAGAGTTCAGTAAGAGTTTGCAGACCCAGTGAATCGCTCGCTCGGCGTAGAAGGTTAGCTTATGCGTCTCTATGCCGGGATATTTTCAAGGCGTTGACGACCCTTGGCTTGCCTTTGACGGATCTCCCAATCCGATTTTCGGCCTGAGGGCGACGAATGCGAGACCGACCGCTAGGCCGATGGATACTTCGAAGAATCGGTGAAGCGCGATCAACGGAACGCTGGTGGATCGGGAAGGGAGCATCACGATCGCGAGAGTGATACTTGCGTATCGGTAAGCGCTTCTCTCGACCCGCAATGCGACGCAAAGCAATCCGACAACTAAGACCGCTGCGCCGTATGCCCAGACACTTTGATGGAAATAAGTAACCATCACAGCACCAAGAGCTGCTCCAACTGCGGTTCCGGCGAAATACCGGACGAAAACGGGCAGTGCAGCCCGCAACGTCGACTGAATGACGATCAGGGTCGCTATCGGCGCCCAGTAAGATTCCGGCAAACGAAACATCTGGGCGATCAGGTAGGACACCATTACCGCCGCCGTGGTTTGGGCGGCGGAGTTTAGCGTTGGTGGGTCGTCCTTGGCGAGAAACCATTCTCCGAGTTGTTGCGTTTTCATATTCAAGTGCCGGAGGTCCTTAGTCGATGCGGTCCGACCGGCTAGCCCCTGGGCAAGACAATCAACACAAATAGTAATGGAAGATAAATAATGGATGCCGCAAGCAGCCGGCGTGCGGCTGAGCCGGATTTGTTACGCACGAACTGCAATCCGTAGTATAGAAATCCAAGGCTCAAGAGCAAGGCTCCGATCCAATAGAAGGTGCTCGACGCGCCTGAAACGCCGGTCAATGCTGGAAGCATACTCAAAGGCACCAAGGCCAATAGCGGCAGCAGGGTTTGCCAGTTCACGAAGCGGGCTCTGGTGCGGCCATCATGAGGCAACACTAAGTAGCCGGCGCGATCGTAGTCTTCGCGGTACATCCAGGCGATGGCCATGAAGTGTGGGAATTGCCAGAGGAAAAGTAGTGCGTACAGACTCCACGCCTCGAAGGGCAGCTTCCCGGAGGCTGCGGCCCAGCCAATTAGCGGGGGCATCGCACCCGGAAATGCCCCGACCAAGGTACACAGCGGCGTTTTTCTTTTCAACGGAGTGTAGAAAAACAAATAAGACAATAATGTGGCAATCGCAAGCGCGCTTGAAAACAGATTGACGGCAAGCGCAAGGTACACGCTACCCGCCACCGACAATGCAATACCAAACCATAGGACGGCGGACGGTTCAAGACGACCGGCTGCGAGCGGTCGCCGGGCCGTCCTTCGCATTTGCGCATCGAAGCGACGCTCGATGTATTGATTCAGAGTGCCAGTGCCGCTGGCAACCAGCAGTGTTCCCAACACAGCATTGATGGATCGTAAGAACGGAAAGTCTTGCCCATGGCCATGCGCAAGATAGAAGCCGGCGAAGGTTGTGATCACAATCAGGAAATTAACCTCCGGCTTGGTCAGGGCCCAGTAATCGGACCAGAGTGCCGAATCCGAAATGCGGCGGCGCGCGACTGAAACATCGAAGGCCGCAAGGATAGGCTCAGTGGCCATGATTAGACAGCCTCCAAGCTCTGCGAACTTCTCTGCGCCAGTGCGCTGTCCAGCCATTTCTCTCTTACCAACTCGCCATCAGAGCTCTGCGGGGAGAGCAATCGCGTAGTGATAATTGCGCCCACGACTAGATACACCACGGTGACGCACGTCCACATTAGCGCGCCCGCACATTGCTGATCTTCAAGCGCAGAAAGGCCAAAGGGTCGCGACGAGGAAAAATAAATTGAATAGACCACACGCTCGCCAAAGACCAGCAGTCCCGCTATGACGTCGCACGGCAAGGTGGCAAGAAAAAGATAGACGATGATGGACAAGTCCGGCCTGGAGGCGCTCGGCCAAGGCTGAATCACGGGCCACCAGAAGAGAAGCCCGCTCGCAAGAAAGGACGCGTGTTCGACGATGTGCCAGGCTCCCGATTGCAGCCCCAGTGTAAATACCCCGGGAATGTGCCATACGACAAGCGCCGCAGCCGCGGCCAGCCAACAAAACGTCGGTTGCCCTAGCGATCTTCCGATTCGCCGTACCGCCGGCAACCGCAACGCTTGTTCGACGATTGCTTGCTCGAATTGCGGTAGGCCATTACGCAACGCAATGATGGGCGCGCCTAGCCAGATAAGCGGCGGCGCAAGTGTCATCAGGAGCAAGTGTTCAGCCATGTGTGCGGTCAACAATTGGTGATCGAACCCGGCGAGCGGGGAAGCCAGTGCGACCCAGATCAAAAACATTCCAAGGAAAAAACTGCCAGCGCGCCGGGCCGAGATGGGTTTGGGTGAAGTGGAACGAAGACGAAGCCATCCGCGCAGATAGACCCACGCGATGACAGCGAAGATTACGTCCAGCAAAATGGCAGACTGGGACGATTCCATTGCGCCGTGATGGAGGTGGGGCATGGATCGTTCTCCTTATTATTGCGCCCCGCTGGGCGGTTTTGCGTCTCCGGCCACCGCATCGCGAGAAGCATCGCGCGCGGGAGCTTGCCCGGCGGGATGCAGAGTTTCGAGAAATGCTACGAGCGCAGTAGTCTCGGCCGGACTCAAATTCTTTGCGTACGCTGGCATGTTGCCACCACCTTGAATCACCTGGCGAATCAGCTGGTCCTGTGTCAGCCGCACGGCAACACCGTCGAGAGTGGGGCCTCTCTGCCCACCAACGTCTCCGAGCGAATGACAGTTACGGCATTGCTTAAACTGAAACACCAGTGCCCCTTGCCGCTGAAGCGCAGTCGTGCCATGAATAAACCGATCCGGCACAGGATCGCCGCTCCACGCGTTCATGTGCGGGCTCCACGGCGTGAAACCAGCGAGATGGGTAAAGGTGCCCAGTGTGATCGCGACCAACATAACAGTCAAAACCGCGATTGGCCGCCGCTTCCAGCTCTTTTCTCCTTCGCCGGAGAGAAATGGAAGCAACAGCAATCCGAGAATCACCACGACGGGGCCGATGAGAAGCGCTGGCGTCTCCATCGACGGTGGAAGCAGCGAGAGCAAGGCATAGAGCCACAGGAAAAAGTAATCGGGCTTCGGCGCGGTCTGGATGATCGTCGGATCAGGCTTGCCGGTCGGGCCAAACGGACCGAAGTAATACGCGCATGCCGCGACCGCCAGGATGATAAAAGCGGCGAAGAACAAATCTTTCCAAATGGCATAAGGAAAAAACGGCGCGCCATCTTTCCTTGTTAGCTCGTGATATTCAGCCTCGTAGGTCGCTTTTTTCACGATGCGACCGGGCATCGGCCATTCGTTGATCCCCAGCTTGATCACCATAAGAAGATGGAGAGCGACAAAACCGATCAGCAGTCCGGGAATCACGAAAACATGCAGAGCGAAAAATCGGGACAACGTGGCGCCGGCGATGATGGGACCGCCCAGCATCAACTTCACGATCGCGGGACCGGCAATGGGAACGCGGCTGGCAATTGACGCGCCGATTCCGAGTCCCCAATAGGCGTCCTGATCGAAGCGCATGACCTGGCCGGTGAACGCCATGCCCAGAGTCATCAGCAATAAGAAGACGCCCAGGATCCAGGTGAGTTCGCGGGGAAATTTGTATGCTCCGAACAGGAAGACCTGCACCATGTGAATGAGAACAATCGCGACCATGAAGTTCGATCCCCATCCATGCATGGCGCGGATGAACCAGCCGAGAGTCACATCGTGATTCAGGGCTTGGAGGCTGGTCCACGCTTCTGCGCCAGAGGGGACGTAAATCAGCGCGAGAAGAATTCCGGTAACCAGTTGCAGAAGGAAGACGGTGAGTGCGGCGCTGCCAAAAACGTATAACCAGCTGGCGGTTTTTCGTGGCACGGGATGTTCGACCGCTTCGCGAATGGGCGCCGCGAGCTGCAAGCGGTGATCAAACCACTCGCCAATCTTTGCGAGCCCGATTTTGCCAATCATGCGCATGGCGGCTTTTCTCCAGCAAGAAATGCAACAGCCCCCGGTGTGGGCAGCTCGCCAGCTTGAATGATGACCACGCCGTTCTCAACTTTGTTCGGGTATTCGAAGAGCCCGCGCTCTGGCGGTCCTGAGGCGCGCGAACCGTCGCGATAGTAGGCTCCGCCGTGGCATGGACACATGAACAATCCAGATTGCTGAAACCAGCGGACGGGGCAGCCGAGGTGCGCGCAGTTGATAGCAAAAACCTGGAACTGATCACTTGCGATACGCCGCACCCAGCATGCGGTGTCCACCGTTTTGCCATCGGTTGGCATCACGTACGGGTTTTGGAAAGTGGCCAGCCGCGTCTCGCCCTCGGGGAAGTTGCTGACCGGGCCGAGTGGGACCCACGAGAGATAGCCGTTGCCGCGGCCGCGTGTGATCGAGGAGGCAAGAAATCCCACAACCGGTACTGCCAATACGGCCGCAGCCAATCCGTTGAACAGAATTCCAAGCTTGGTGAAGAACCCACGGCGTGAAATTTCGTTGGACGAAGATATTTCGTTGTTCTTCGGGGTTAGCTTTGCGGGAGTGGAAGTCGATGTTGGCATTCGTCAAAACTCCTAGTGCTGTTCGTAATTCGAGGCGGAATATGGCTGCCCGGGATTCTGCGCCCGCCGCGATGCGAGCCACGCAACGACGTCGGTAATTTCCTGATCTGACATCGGCTTGCCAAGGACATTTCCGCGCCAGTCGGGCGCGCCTAATTCAGGACGACCGGTTATGACGATGGTGCGCAGTCCCTGATCGCTGACCAGCGCCAGGAAGGAATCATTCGTAATGTTGCTGCCCTTCGCCCCGCCTTGACCTTGTGTGCCGTGGCACGACGCGCAGTAAGTTCCATACGCGACTTCGCCTTGTTTCGCATTACCCGTGGACTTCGCCGCATAAGCAGGCGGAGTGGCTCTGTTGAGAATTCCCGGCCGGCTCCAGCGCGACCTGATGTTACTGATGATCACATCGATCTGCTTATCCGTCAGCATTCCGCCCGAGCTCTCTGCGAACGCCGGCATTGATGTTCCGCTTACGCCGTTCGCAATGACTTTACGCATCGCGGTTTCGTTCGCGATGGCGAGATAAACCGGATCAGCCAAAGCAATGGCCGCTCCTCCTCGCCCTTCAGTGCCGTGGCATCCAGCGCAGTTTTGCGAGTACAGAGTGGCGAAGTCCGCAATTTCATTTGGCGCGAGAACCTCCGAACCTTTTTGCGGCTGGCCAGGTGGAGAGCTGCAGCCTGCAAGTACAAATAAGGCCAAAACGACCGTCGCACCTAGATATCGAAAGGAGTTCACGGGCGTTTCTCCCCGCGTCGCGACGACATGATTCCCGGAGCTTCAACTCCGGCGCGCATAGCAAAGGGCAAGTTCTCGCGGGTCAGCATCCGCGATTGCCGCACCACGACGAGGCCAGCAACAAGACCGAAAGCCACCTGTGAAGCCACGAACCAGTACCAATCAATGTGGCTCTCAAGCATCGGATTCAGCAAACCGAGCATTGTGTAGATGAGGCCCGACCACAGCACTGGCGCGATCAGCCCGCCGAGCACGATCGGACGCCGCGCAAACATGGGAAGCATCGCGCCGTAGAGCACGCCGACCAGTGTGGAAACGAGGGCGTGGAGACCCAATGCAATCAGAAAGCTGTCCAAGTGAAACAAATACAGCTGTGCGGGCCCCATTTTCAGCGATTGCGCGTAAACGCCGCGGCAAGAAGATTGATCGGATACCAGATGCTTCCCGCTTTCAGAACACCGTACGTACAGGCCAGCACGGCCATGGCTACACTTCCCGCCAATCCGCCCTTCACGCCGGCCGATATCGGGTATGTCTGAACAGGAAGCCATGCGCGTACCTGATCCGCCGCGATCGGCAAGCGTTCGACTACGCGCCGCTCGGTGGTCGCACGAAAATCGTCGGCAACAATCGGGACAACTTCTTCATGCTCATGAGGTAAGACTTCCTTGAACCAGCCGACGCAACCCGCAAGCGCAAGCACGGCACCGAGGACGCTGACCGACACGCTGGTTAAGAGTCCGGTGAATAACAAAGTGAATCCGATTGCCAAAACAAAAGGCCACGCTGTCGGCGCAGGTACTTCAATTTCGCGTGGGGCACGGAGAATTTGGTCCATTTGTTCCGCGGATGCTAGCGTTGCCATTTCTTTTCCTCAGCGCCCAAGAATGTAAACCACGGTGAAAACCACGACCCACACGCGCGTCCACAAAATGCCAGTACAAAGAGAGCACGTCAATGCGCCGGAACTGGTCCGCTCCGACACGGCCAGCCAGACCGAAGATCAGCACGATGCACAGCATGATCAGACCCGCGGTCACGTGAAACGCGTGCAGACCAACCAGCGAGTAGTAGGTCGTTCCGAAAAGATTGGTTGAGATCGTCAGCCCGTGTTCGTAGATCAGCCGGTGCCATTCGCGGCCAGTGCCATACAGAAAGAGGCCGCCAAGAACGAATCGTCAGCGACCACAGAGTCAGAAATGCGCCTTGCTTACCGCGTTCAAGCGACCTTCCCGCGAAGTGAACGGTGAGACTGCTCGACAAGCAGACAGATGCGTGAAAAAGATCGGTGTTTCGAGCACCTCCTGCGGAGTCGGTCCAGTGAGGCTCTTCCCGACGTAGAAGAGATAGGCGACAACGAAAATCGTGAAGATCGCCGACTCGGCAATGATGAGACCAGCCATCGCGACCTTGCCGCGATAGGGAAGGCTCCATGTCGCCGGTGTTTCTGGAAACGGAGTCGTGATTGCGCTCATTGCTTTTCTACCGTCACTCATAGCGGCTGTCCGGATCTTCCGGATGCTTCAGGTCCCACAACGGCCGGCGGCTCGCGACCACCGGAACGGAAGCGAAGTTGTACGCGGGTGGCGGCGAGCTTACGGACCATTCGAGTGTCCATGCGTCCCACGGATCATTCCCCGCCTTCGCGCCCTTCCAATAAGAAATGATGAGGTTCCACACAAACACCAGAATGGCGATGCCCTGGATGAACGCGCCGATCGTGACGATCAAGTTCAAGGTCTCCCAACCGCGGCCGGGCTCGTAGGTGTAGATGCGGCGCGGCATGCCGAGCAGCCCCGGAATGTGCATTACGTCGAACGTCAGGTGGAAACCGATCAGGAAAAGCCAGAAATGCCAGCTTGCCCAGAGTTTCGCTCAGCATTCTTCCCGTGATCTTCGGGATACCAGTAATAAAACGCGGCGAACAGAGCGAAGAGAATTCCGCCCACAATCACGTAGTGAAAGTGCGCGACCACAAAGTACGAGCCGCTAAGCTGCCAATCAAAAGGCGCCGAGCCGAGCATGATTCCGGTGAGACCCGCGATCAAGAACTGAAACAGAAAGCCGATGCAGAACAGCATCGGCGTCTTGAACTGGATCCTCCCGCCCCACATGGTGCCAAGCCAGTTGAAGATTTTGATTCCGGTCGGAACACCTACCGCCATTGTCGTGATCGCGAAAAAACTGTTGGCGTAAGAGTTCATCCCGATGGTGAACATGTGATGCGCCCACACGCTCAGGCTTACGAAGCCGATGCAGACCGTGGCGCCCACCATGACCGGGTATCCGAAAATCGGTTTCCGGGAAAATACCGGAATGATTTCCGACACAAACGCGAAGGCAGGGATGAATCGAGAACATAGACCTCCGGATGGCCGAAAATCCAAAAGAAGTGCATCCAAAGGGTTGCCGAGCCCCCGGCCTGCGTGTCGAAGAAGTGCCCGCCGAGATAGCGATCGATCGACAGCATGATCTGGGCTGCGGTTAGAGGCGAGATGGCCAGTAATGACCATTCCGGCCATGACCAGGTTCAGCCACGCCAGCAGAGGCATGCGGGCAGAGCGTCATCCCGGGGCATCGCATAGCAAAGAATCGTGGCGATAAGATTGATGGCCGTACCAATGCTGCCAAATCCCGCAACCAGCAGCGAAATAGTCCAGTAGTCCGAGCTGTGGCCCGGCGAAAACGCCCGCGAGGTCAAAGGAGCGTATGCCCACCATCCAATATCCGGAGCATTGCCGGCGCCGTACAGTCCGCTTCCACCCAGAAAACTGAAGTAGAGCAGAAATCCACCCATCGCCGTCAGCCAGAAACTGAAGGCATTCAGCCGTGGAAATGCCATGTCGCGGGCGCCGATCATCAGCGGCACCAAGTAGTTCGCAAATCCGAACAGGACGGGGATGGCCACGAAGAAGATCATGGTCGTGCCGTGCATCGTGAACATGCGGTTGAAGACCTGTGGCGAAACAAAATTGTTGTGGGGATGCATCAGCTGGATGCGGATGATCGTGGCTTCGATTCCGCCGATGACAAGAAAGAGCAGACCGTAAAGTACGTAGAGAATGCCCAGCCGCTTGTGATCGACCGTGGTCACCCATCCGTGGAGTATGTCGACCCATGGCCGACTCTCAACATCGATGTTTCGAATTGCCATCGCATCCGATGACATAGCTGGTTTCTCCAAATCCTTTACTACTGAAGCGTCTCCAAGTAATTCACGAGCGCATCCAGGTCTGCGTCGCTCAATTGCATGGCTGGCATCAACGAGCCAGGTTTAATGGCGTCCGGCTTCTGAATCCACAGGCGCAGTTTTTCTGTTGTATTCTCGGCCGCGCCCGAGGCGATGGTGCTCGCGGCTCATCAGGTGCGTCAGGTCCGGGCCGAAGCGTCCGTTCGCGGCGGTGCCGCCGACCGCGTGACAGTTGATGCAGGCGGTGGTTTCGAAAACACGCCTGCCGGCCGCACACCTTTTCGTCTTGAACCGCGGGCTTGCTGCTGCGCGCGAACCCACGCGGCGAAATCTTCAGGGGTGTCCACCGAGACGCGCAGAAGCATCTTGGCGTGCTGCGTTCCACAATACTGCGCGCACTGTCCGAGAAAAATGCCGGTGCGATGCGGATCCATCCACATGCTATTCGGATGGTTCGGAATCAGGTCGGTCTTACCAGCAAGCTGCGGAATCCAGAAACTGTGATCGGTGTCGGCAGAAAGCAATTTCAAGAATGTCGGCGTCGGATGGGTGGGATCGCTTACCGGAATATGCAGTTCGTTTGCGGTGACGATTCCGAGACCTGGATAGCGGAACTCCCACCAGAACTGGTGCCCGATGGCGGTGACTTCGACAGCGCCCGGGGGCTTTGGAGCATCCTGCACCGCGTGGATCACCCGCGCGGTTGCCAGAAACAACACCACAACGATCAGGATCGGAATAATCGTCCAGGCCAGCTCAATCTGTGTGCTCCCGTACACCTGTGCGGGCTCTCGGTCAGCATTTGCCGCGTTGCCGCGAAACTTCGTCACGGAGTAAACCAGCAGCGTAAAGACGACGAGGAATATGATTGCGGTGATGACCAACACGAACACGGACAAGTTAAATATCGTCTTGGCTGGTGTGGACTCTGGAGCGAAGATATTGGTGAGGCCGGTCGAGGAGCTTGCGGTCTTTGCAGCGGCCGTAGCCACGAAGAAGAACAACGGCGCGAATATCTGAAGCGCGTTCACCATGATCGAGTTTCTTGTCCGGCGCATTTTCGATTCGCTTCTGTTTAAACTTTGGGTCTTTGGATCAGCTGTAAGCTCGGTTGCTTCGGAAAACGACCGTTAGAGCATCCAAAGTCGAACCTATTTTCCTGCTTGCACTATGCCGCTTGAGACGACGAAACACATCACGAGAATGAAGGAATTTCTTATGCCTCTTTTGAGGTATGTGGCCGTTGTTTTTCTCCGTCGGTCAACTGCTTGTCTCTCAATAAGACAATGTTGCTTCTAGCCCAAATCCATTCGACTTAGAGACGTACCTCCGGCTAGCTAGTTTTTGCGTCCGGCGACAAACTGGCCGGCCAACTCCGTGACCCGCCTGCCTTGGAAACGCGCTGACGCGAGCGCTGTCTCATCGGGCTTGAGCGTCCCATTGTTGCTGGTAAAAGATGCGCCGTAAGGATTTCCGGCCTTGAACTGAATCGGGTCGGCGTAACCGGGGCCCACAATAATCGCTCCCCAGTGATAGAACGTCATGTTCAGGCTGATAATTGTCGTTTCCTGGCCGCCGTGCTGGGTGGCGCTAGTGGTAAATGCCGAGCAGACCTTATTAACTAACGTGCCTTCGGCCCAGAGTTTGCCGGTGGTATCGAGGAATTGTTTTAGTTGCGCAGTCGGCAGGCCGTATCGGGTCGGCGTTCCGAAGATGATCGCGTCAGCCCAGGCCAAATCTTCGTTAGTCGCCTCTTTCACATGTTGCGACTCAAGGCGATGCACAGCCCACCCTTGGTTCGACGCTATCGCTTCATCAGGCGCGAGTTCACGCACCTTGCGAAAACGCACTTCAGCGCCTGCTTCGCTGGCACCCTGCTCTACTGCGCGTGCCAGGTAATATGTGGTGCCGGTGGCGCTGTAATAAATAATCGCAACTTTTGTTGCCATAAGATTTCCTCACGCTGAAAGTGTGAACGAGCCTAAACGGCCATTCATCGAAACCCGCTCCAACGAACAATCGACCTTCACTCCGCAGTTGCATCGCGCGGCGATAAATCTGTCCTCCAGCCTCAAGATGCGGCTCAGACGCCTTTGGGTTACAAGCAAAACAAATTGTGAATCGCCACCAGTCTTTGCATAAACGATTCAGGGTGCCTGTATCCTTCTATTCAGCCTGGTGAAGAAGTGGAACCAGCCAGTGTGCCGTCTACGCTGACACATCCTCTTACGGATCAATCATCGGAGCCTGCGCCAGTTGCAGGTTGAGTATGAGATCGAGCCGCCAGTCGATCTGAAAGAACAACGCAGTTTCCCGCCCGGTTAGGACTTTTCGAAATTCGGGCACGTACTTCAGTCTTAACTGCATGAGGTTCTCTTCTACAGCGGCGCGGCGGCGAAGGTAGCTCTCCGCTTCGTCTCCGTTCATAGTTTTGTAGTTCTCGAAATATTCCTGCATGAGCGCCAGCTTTGTGTCATAGGTGTTCGCCTGCTCTGCTGCGTACCGGTCGTACACCGGCCAGAACTTTTCTGCTTCGACGTCGGTGAGGCCCATGTTCGCGGCCACGATCTGCTTCTTTTGCGATTTCAGATCTGTTTTCAACAATTGCATGTCTTGTTCGGGAGACCATTGCGCATCGTCGAAAACAGCCGGACGATCAGACGATTTCAACTGCCTGGGTGTTTGCGGGCCGGGCGTTTCGGCAACGGACCGGTAGCCGCTTGACAGGACTAGACCGACAATCGCCGCCGTAAAAAACATTCTCGCCATCGTTCTTTGCATTCATCCTCCTGGAATCGAATCGACTGCATGCGGCCGAACGATTTGCCCAGCGACTTTAAGTAACCAATCTCTGTGGTGCATCTTGGCTTCCAGTCCGGAAAAATAACTGCTGACAGAACCAACTCGTGTTTCCGCAATCGTTTAGCAGGTCCTGGCGGCGACGGTGTGATTCTGCTTTGATTTTGGATTTCCACTTCCGTGACAACAGTCTGGCAGGTGACAGGCAGAGGTGTTGAATACCCGTGGCTCAGCCCGCCTGTGAGCGATGTGTGCCAATGATGCGATTGGGAACCCAAGGCGCGAGGTCGGTCGCATTCAGGACGGTTGCTGAGTGAGACTGGGATTAGCCCCGTGACGCCGTCAGCATAAACGATATCGGATAGTGGTCCGAGGCTTTCACCTGGTTGTGCACTCGGCCAGAGGCGGCTCGAATTGGTCCGCGGACGAAGGCCCAGTCAATGCGGTTTCCTGATTCAAGCAGGTGACGCGACGGAGTCGTAGGCATGCGCGGAACCGCGATCGCATCTTGAAATCCCGCCGCTGCAAAGGCCGACGCCGCATTGTGTTTGGACGCGTCCAGGTTCAAGTCGCCCGCGACAATTATTGAACACTCAGGGTTTTGGCGTGCTGCATCAGACAAAACTTCATGCACCTGGGCGAGGCGCAGCTCATCGTTTCCCCTGCTTTCCAGGTGGAGGTTATAGATAACGATTTTGCTTCCGGCAACGTTGATCTCTGCTATCAGCGCGATTCGTCCACCAAGTCTCTCCTGAAAGGGCTCGATTTTCGGTACAAACCAGTGAGGTTGCCAAAAATGCGACTGCCGAGAGAAGCGGATCAGGCGCGGATTGGAGATGGGCCACTTCGAAAGAAGAGCCTGTCCGTGATATGCGGGAGACGTCTTCGAACCTTGGACGAGTTCCTGAAACTCGCGCCCGAACACATAATTCATCTGCAGTTTGCGGGCGATCTCCTCGGCGATGTTCAGGTGATGAGTGCGGCGCGCATTGAGATCCACTTCCTGCAGGATGAGAATGTCTGCCTGCGTGCCTGCGAGGAAATCTATGACCGGTGACAACTGAAGGCCACGGTCAATGTTCCAATCGACAATGCGCAAAGAGTTGGGCGACCAGGTCGCCCAGCGTGAAGGCGCGAAGTTGCCCGAGATGACCTGATCCATCGGAGAATTGTTCGGCCATGCCATGAGTCTTGTGAATGCAACCCGGATCACCCGAATCAGCGGGAGTCCCGGTTGTCATTCTGGCATATCGGGATTCCTGCCTTCAGCCTTCCCACTCAATTTGTCTTTGGTTACCACAGCTGCTCTCGTCTAAGCAGTGGCGGCCGACTCTGCTACGCGTGTCGAGTGAGCTGCAGCGAAAGCGAAGCAAGAGTAAAGCGCGATTATCCACACCAGATTCACGCCAACCGCCGACATCACAAAGGCCACCTTCAATATGTTGAACACCGCGAAAAACAGGATCGCATAGGGGAGAAAGCAACGGCGGATAATGAACTCGGTGTGTCGGCCAATGTACAGCAGAGGGTTCCAACGTCGAGAGTCGGCTTGCGAATGCCAAACGCTCAAGTATTGTTCAGGACGCCCGACCAGTCGCCGCCGCTGAAATCCAATGACGATGAAGCTAAGAATCGCCCCGAAAACAAATAGTGAACCCCATGCAAGGTAGCTTCGCGTTCCTGAGCTCCGCCACAACCCTATCGTTATACCGGCGAAGGTAAACAGGTATGAAAGATAGTCACAAATCGTCTCTAACCAACAGCCGAAATCGGATTCCTGAAGTTTCAAACGAGCGACCTCGCCATCACTTCCGTCGAGAACGCTTGCCCACACCGATAGAACAGCGCCGACCAGCATGCTCAGATAACCACCGAATGCGAAGAAAACACCTGCAGCGAAGCTGACGCCCAGCGTGAACAGACTGACCATGTTAGGTGTGATAGGGAACTTAATTATCTGCCGGCTCATAGGTACGGAGAGTCTGCGGTTCATTCTCGCAAAAATCCCGTCTGTGGGTTTGACGAGCCAGCTGTCCAATTTTTCCTCAGCCGCCAAACGTTGTTGCTCACTGAAAACACGTTGCCACTTTTCTTCCGGGACTGGTTCGACCTCAATTGAATTGATAGAGGCGGGCCAGTTATGTAGGTCGGTGGAGCTTGCTTCTGAAGAACTGAGGCGCGAAAGGTTGATCGCCATTTCTCGTGAGAGCGCACAAATACCGATGAACTCGCTGCGGTTCATAAACGCCAGAGCACCGCTTTCGACGTCCCACTCGGCCGCTCGTTCAAGTAATGAGGGCTGATACACACTGTCCCCGGCGATCAACACGATGTGCCCGTCCGCCTGAGATGCGAGCTCTCCTAATAAGGAGGGGAGCGATGCTTCCCGAGAGTCGAAATCACGCCATTCGAGGTTCCGCGGCAGACGCCCGGTCTGCAGCAGTTCCTCCTGTATATGGGGGCCTTTCGACCAATCGGTCACAACTACAATGCGTACAGCGCCGGCTTTTTGCGCTCCTAAAATGGTTCGGAGCAAGACAGGTAATGCGCCGACCTGCGGCGTCGGTGAAGCAAAACCGAAGTCTCCGAGATCGTTGGCGAGAATGACAGCAACATGAGAGTGAACCGCCGGTTCGCTCTTGAGGGGGGATTCTTCAACCGCGGACCCAACTTTCATAATCTGCTCACTCCTTTCAACCCGGGTGTCTCCTTCAATCGGGCTACTTCTTTTTTTTGATTTGGCCAATACGGCCAGACAAAGGCCGCCCACGCCCGCCCAAAATAGCGCGCGGAGTCGTCGAATGAATGCCAGCGTCAACCCGGTTGCGGCACTGAGGCCAAACATTTTCACGATGAGCATGTTCCCGCCTTCATAGGTACCGATATTTCCCGGATTGATCGTGCCTGCGATATTTACCAGCTTGGTTAACGCTTCAACTGCGAGGGCCCCCGCCAAACTAACTTTTGCTCCCAAAAGCCCTAGGATTAGAAATACCTCGAATACGGCTGCGACGTGACATGCCAAATTTAGAACGAAGCTCGCCCAAAACGAGCTGGGTGTGCGGTGATAGAAGTCGAGTAAATTGTTTTCAACCGAGTCAATCAGTGAGCCCTCACGTTCGATCCAGCCTTTGAAATACCGAAGTCGGCCCAGGGCACGCGCAGTCACTGAAAGAACGGGCCAGCGTTTTTTAACTGCGACCAGACTTAGAAGAACGAAGGCGATAAGGGTACAAACAGACAGACCTCCGTACAGCCCCAACACGTGCGGCAACGGCAAGATGATCAGCACTGCCAAGAGACCGACAATACTTACCACCGCGGCGCTCAGAACGAAAAACGCGCGATCAAGAGTTACGGATGTGATGCCACTCGCGAGCGGCATTGCCGGTCCCAGCAACGAGACGCGCAAGCCCTCACCGAAGAGTTGCGCGAAACCGCCAAGCTGACCAACTGCTTCAGAGCCGAGGCGTAAGCCGAGCATGCGCGCGAAAGAAACCTGATGCTTTTCGTGAAGGAGCGTGATCCGCCATGCCCATGTCTTCACAACGTGGGCCACTCCACCCCAAGCCATCACCAGACCCAGTCCCCATCCCAGAGTGGACATGCTTTCGACAATCTTGTTGGGGCCGGCGCGGTGGATCAGGTAGGCGAAAAGCGAAATGCCAAACGCCCCTGCAAGCAGCCGAAGGGGTAGTCGCGCTTTTGCTAAGGCCTCAGACACGGGCCACACTCTCGGGAGTCTGTTCGTGGTAAAGGTACCCATCAAATACGCCTGCAGCGTAAGCCAGCGCTTCAGGAGTATCTACGTCTTGCCACTGAGCGTCCCCAATTTCGAGGGCACGCAGTCGTCGCTCCCCGGCTAACTGCCGCATGCCATCGGAGAGAGAACAGTTTCCATCCCGGGTTGCTGACTCAAGCCTGTCAAATAGAGCCGGGCTGCACAGGAACATCCCTGTGTCGAGCGCATCGTAATGGGCGATCTCTTTTCCAATATCGACGATGTAATTTCCCTCGCGGCGTACTTTGGTGGCGTCGTCCAAATCAAAAATACGATCGATATTGGGATCCACAGCGAGAATGACCTCGCCGGTTGCAAGCGGTTGCTTCAGAAGAGCCCTTGCCGTATCCGGTTCAAAGATGTGGTCTGCCATCAGCAATAAGAAGTTCTGGTGAATTTCATCTCTCGCCATCAGCGCGGAAATGCCATTGGACTTGTGATAGTCAGGGTTTTCGACCCAGGTCACGGAAGCGCCGAGAGAGCGACCGTCAAACCAGCTGCGGATTAGGTCGGAGCGATACCCCACGACGATCACAAACCTCTCGATACCGGCGCGCTGGGCCCTCCGAATGACGTGTTCGAGGATGGGCTTGCCGCGAAAGTCAACAAGTGGTTTGGGAAGGCCCGCGGACACAGATCGGATGCGCGTCCCGTTACCGGCTGCGAGAATAAGACATTGATTTACTTTTTTCATTGATGACCTTCCCACGTGCAACCCTGTTTCTGCCTGACTAGAACCCGAATACAAACTTCCCCCTAAAAGTGCGATTTGGTCCGTTGAAGAAATGACCGAAGTGGGAGCTATCCAAATCGTTTTGTACGTCTCGCGGATTGAAGCTATTGAAGAGGTTGAACACTCCGAGTCCCACTTTCACCCTGTGCTCCTTGCCACGAAACGGGATAGTCAATTCCTTAAGTGCCTGAAAATCGACGGAATTAAAGCGCCGGAACCGCTGGTCATTGCGCGGGCCGACAAAGTCGCGCGCCTCGTCCACAACCGAGTAGGGAAATCCGGTGTGAAGGTCCCAGACCGGCATCACCGTCACCTTCCAAGGGGCTATGAACTCTCCCCAGGCCAGAAAGCGATTGGGCGCGTCGAACGGCAGCGGTCCGCGAGCATCTGCCTCAATTATTGGTTGCGGAATATTTCCGAAGAACTGGTTGAAGTCATTGAGATCGCCAGTGGCCTTCGATCGCACGTAAGAGGCATTCAACGTGTGGTGCCCGATCTGGTAGCGCCCGGTAATTTGAAACTCGCGGTAAAAATCTCGGCCCCGGCTGTCCAGCGACAAGAAGCTGTTGTGCGGGTTTGTGAGCGGCTCGACAACCAGATCATGAACTGTGTTTCGCTGTTGGTAAGCGACCCGGACCAACAGGTGCTCCACAACCTGGCGGTCAACTTCGATATTCCACGTCTCACTTCGCGGATTCTGGAGCGTGCCATTAGTGACGTTGGAATAAGGGATGGATGAAAGCACTGCACCGGCGGGATCGAATGTCAGAATCGTGCGATCCGGAAAGCGGGGGAATGCGGGGGCGTTCAACGGTACGCGGTCATAAAATAGTCCCGCTCCCGCCTTCAGCAGCGTTTTGCGATCGCTGGTTAACGCCAGAGTCAATGCGGCACGGGGCGCGGCGTGAGTCGAGTCGCTGATCGAGTCACGGTCAAAGCGAAGGCCAAAGTCGAATGTGATGCGCGATGAAGGTGTCCATTGATCGCCAAGGAACCACGCGAATTCATTTTGGTGGACGGAGAAATTGGTGGCCGCGCTGAAGTCGATTCGTTTCAGCGGCGAACCCGTCACTCCAATGATGTTCACGGGCAAGAACTGCTGAAACCCGTCGTAAGAGCTGCGCGAAAAATCGAAGCCCGCCTTCAGCTGATGTGCTCCGTAGAAGTGCTTCGTGCTCGACTGATATACCTCCTGCCATTCGACACGATCGGTGTCCCGATTTTGCCGGTTGAAGAATCCGCCTTCGGTCGTATCGACCAAAAGACGATAAGGATCTCCGCTATTAGCGAACAGGTCTGCATCGAAGCTTTCGTAGGCCAATCGCGAGGTCAGCAGTGACCCTGACGCAAAGGCGAAGTGATGTTGTGCCGATATTTGATATCCGCGCTGGTGAAGGTTTGGGGTTGATGGCTGTGGATTAAAGGTGTTCAGCCCGAGAAAATCGAACTTCTGAGGAAAAACGGCGACTGACAAGGTTGCCGTTTGTCTTTCGTTAATCTTCAAATCAAATTGACTGAAGGAATCGAAGCTTTCGAGCTTGGAGTCGCGTTGAAGTGGAGGCAGACTCTCGACCGGAGTGCGAACGAAGCGATATTCAAAGGACTGAGTGAACGCGAGTCTGTCTTTCACCAGAGGTCCAGTAAGGGTCATGCGCGGAGTGAAAGCCCCAATTCCAACGATGTGGCCATTGCGGTCTCGGGCTCGCGGGACGAAGTTCTGGGCCGAGAGATGAAACTTCTCGAGGTTGCTTGTGCGCGTTTCAACGCTGGAAACGGCTCCGGTGAACTTCCCATACTCGGGATCGTAAGGATTAGAAATAACCTGGACTGAAGAGACGACGTCTATCGGCAAGTTGATGGCTTGGCCACCCGTCGCAGGATCGGTTACGTTGGCTGAGTTCACCAGCCAGCCGGCCTGCGTAGCCTGCGCGCCTTTCATGTTGATTCGTCCGTCTGGCCCACGAACAACTCCCGGGACGAGAGGCAGCAAGCTGTCGATTTTCTCGTTTTGATTCGGCGCCTCTTCTACGACCGATTGAGTGATGGTGTTCTTCTGGGCAGACTCTTCAATCGTGGGAACGTCGTTCGCGGCGACCGTTATCGAGCTATCGACCGCAGCCATGCCGAGTTCGATTGGCACAACTGCAGCCTCGCCTGGCTTTACTTCTGCTGTGACCGTGGCATTTAAACCAGGAGCACTCGCTTCGATGTCGTACATGCCTGGGGGAAGGCCACCGATAGCGAATGCTCCGTGGTCGTCCGACTCGGTCTCCTTGCTTACGGGACCGTGCAGGACGATGCGTGCGCCCGGCAAAACGGCAGGTTCTCCGTTTTGAGTCGTTGTGAAAACGCTGCCCCGGATTGATCCTGATGCAGTGGGGCGGTCTTGGGGGAAGCAATGGGCTAGGAGCAACAGTGTCGAGAAAGCGGTAAGTGAAATTCTTCGCACCGCTGGGCTCCTTTCGGCGAAAGGAATTGCAACGTGGCGGCCAAACCCACGGCCTCGCGATTCAAATTCAGTCAAGCCGTTGAGTCAGCGGGTTTTGAAACTCCGTCGCGAAGGATTCACGACGCTAGTTTTTTGGATTAAGAAGTGATGCAGGCTTGTCAGATGTCGAAGTCTTGGCGAATTTCCGGCAGCAATCTTGACGTCGCAACGACGTGAAAGCGAATCAATCGAAAGGCGTTATCCCGCTCTTCCACGAAAGTGGTATTGCATCGTCACTTCATTATGTAAGCCAAAAAGACCTCAATCTGGGGTTGTCCACAAATCGCTTACGCTCCATGATGGCAATGAACAAAAAAGGAGATGGTCATGAGCGCAGTCGAATTTGGGTTGGCTTCGCAGACACCTCTTGTAGGTGCGCTTTCGCAGTTGCCGTTCGAGCGACCTTTTACAGGATTGGAACTGGCGGTCAAGTATCAAGTACTGAACCAGTTGGGTCGATCAATTGCGTCGATGACGCTCGATGACCTCTCGCGAAATCTCGTAGCACTTCTGCGGCCTATATTCCCGTGCGACCTTGGGAACATCGTTATCTTCAATGAAGGCACAGATGGTATCCCTTGGAGATCGCTTGGCAATGCGCAACTTGCGCCAATGGACGCTGAAGTCGGAGACACCACGGTATGGTCGGTTTACGAAGAGGAAAAGCCGCTGTGGATTTCGGACTGGCAGCAGGACGAACGGGTGGCAGTACGGAAAGAGGCGCAAAATGTGGTCGGTCTCTGTTATCGATCGCTCTGCCGCATACCGTTGTGCACACCGCAGGGTTGCTTGGGAGTTCTCAGCCTCGCGAACGCGCGAGCGCACAGCTATTCTGAAACCGAAATCCAATTACTGTTGTTGGCCGGCGACCAGCTGGCTCTGGGCCTCGCGAACAGCCTGCTCCGCGAGGAATTGAAAAAGCTAAAGAGCGAATCGCCTGAGGACAAAGCTTACGTTGAAGATGATCAGAGCAGCGTCCCGTTGTTTGAAGAAATCGTGGGCGGCAGTCCGGCTCTGCAACGCGTGTTGCGGCAAGTGGAGGTCGTGGCGCCAACTGACTCTGGTGTGTTGATTCAGGGAGAGACTGGCACCGGGAAAGAACTCATCGCGCAGGCAATTCACAACCGAAGCGCCCGGCGCGATCGGCCATTCGTTAAGGTAAACTGCGCCGCCATTCCCTCCGGGCTACTGGAGAGTGAGCTCTTCGGACACGAGAAAGGTGCCTTCACAGGCGCCATCATGCGGAAACCAGGGCGGTTCGAGGTGGCGGACAAAGGCACCCTGTTTCTGGACGAAGTCGGTGACATTCCGCTCGACCTGCAAGCCAAACTGCTGCGAGTGCTTCAGGAACATGAATTTGAGCGGCTGGGCAGCAGTCGCACCCAGCAGGTGGACGTGCGCGTGATCGCGGCTACTCATCGCGATCTGAAGCAGATGGTCGAAGAAGGAACGTTCCGCAGCGACTTGTACTACAGGCTGCATGTGTTCCCGTTGACAGTTCCTCCCTTGCGCGATCGCCGCGAGGACATACCACTTATCGTCCGCCATTTCGTGGACAAGTATGCGCAACGGATGAACCGGCACATCGAAACCATCCCGTCCAAAACCATGGAAGTATTCACGAACTACGCATGGCCAGGAAATGTGCGGGAGTTGCAGAACTTCATTGAGCGAGCGGTGATACTTTCTCCCGGAACCTCGTTACGCGCTCCTCTCGATGAATTGACGCAACAGGCAGCACAGGGTTCACAGACGAACCTAAGCACTCTCGAAGAAATGGAACGTGAACACGTGCTGCGGGCCCTCAAGGAATCGAATTGGGTCACTGGAGGACCTAAGGGCGCAGCCGTCCGGCTCGGAATGAAACGGACGACCCTAGCGTATCGGATCCGCAAGTTGGGAATTCCGGTCCGGCCACAGTGAAAGACGGAATAATTTGATCGGGAATGGTGTTAGTAACTATGAGAGGTTTTTATGTGGTGCATTAAATACAAAGGCCTGACATTGCAGGAGATCCTGATCATGGCTTATATGAACACGTTGGAAGCTGTGTCACTAGCTTCGCCCGCTGAACGGTTTTCCTGGATATAGTTGCGAGCGCCGGCTTTCGACAAACACAGAAGCCTGCCCTTTAGATCTGGATGATTCCCCGTTGCGCCGCAATCGGAACCGCCTGCGTGCGATCACTTGCGCCAAGCTTTTCCAGGATGTGCTTGATATGGGCCTTCACCGTCTCTTCGGAGATGAAAAGGCGTTCTGCAATGTTACGATTCCGATTTCCTTCCGTGGCCAGCTCCAGTACTTCTACTTCGCGGTCGGTCAGCGGATCATCGCCAAGATGTTCAGCGATGCTGGTTGCCACTTCTGGCGGAATAGGTTTCCTTCCAGCGTGAACTTGGCGGACAGTCTCAGTCAGGTCTTTGGGCAGCATACTTTTGAGTGCACAAGAGTGCACCGGACCGCCAATGCCCGCCGGATTTCGGTATCGCGTACAAATTCCTCTACCTTTGGGCGGCCGCCTAGGGCAACGAACGGAGCAATTGGCTCACCCCGTTCCACACAATCTGCACGCCAATGCAAACCAACAGAAACGAAGTTAGTTTCACAATGACATTCGTTCCGGTCGGACCGAGAACCAGGACGAGACGATCTGCAAAAGCGTAGCAGAGATAAATAGTTGCCGCTACGAAAGCCGAACCAATCGCGGCTGCGAGAATTGAGAGCAGGCTGCCGCTCAGGGTGTGTGGTTCATTCGCGCCGAGAGTGATGGCGACTGAGATCGAACCTGGGCCAACCGTCAAGGGCAACGTGAGCGGGTAAAATGCATCCCGAAAAACGTCTGTGCCGCTAACCGTTCGTTCGACCGCTTCCCGATCATTTCCGTCCTTCTGCTTCAGCAGCGCCCATCCCGCTGAGACAACGATCATTCCGCCGCCCACTTGCACGACCGGCAGCGAAATCCCAAAAAACGCGAGCACGTGCGATCCTACGGCGTAGGACGCTAACATTAATATGAAACTATTCATCGCAATGCGACGGGCGAGCAATTTCCGCGTCTCTCTGTCGTAGTAAAGCGTTAGAGAAAGGAAAACCGGCGCTCCGCCGATAGGATCAACAATCGGGAAGAGCGCGCTCACGACCAGGAGAATGCTCTTGGCCGCCTCGATGAACACCCCCGCGCCTCCAGCGAAAATAGACATGGCAATAACGAGTCTTTCCCCGACACTCGGGGAGTTCTGATTCTAGACTGGTGAGGGCACCGCTCGCACAGAATCGTCCGGTTGAAGCGCTGTTTGCTGAATGTTTATTTCTGGGGCCGAGCGCTGCGATGTTTTCGTTAGTTCCTGCAACCATTGAAACGCGCTTGCGGAGAGTTTTTCTTCCTGGTAGCGCCACCCCCAGTTTCCCCCTGCTCGACCGGGCACATTCATGCGCGCCTCTGCTCCCAGGTTGAGGAGGTCCTGTAACGGAGCGATGGTCAGCGCCGCCTTCGATGACCACGCCAGTTGCATGAGCGCCGCACCAGCCTTTTCACTACCCTCTGGCGAGCGCTTCACGTAATTCCACAAGTTCTGCCGCTGATAGTCGGGTAGCTCTTCATACCATTGCCGAGTTGGCGCGTTGTCGTGCGTACCGGTATAGGCAACGGTGTTGGGAACAAAGTTGTGCGGCAGATATGGATTGTCTTCATGACCGTCAAAGGCGAATTGCAGAACTCGAGTCCCCGGAAGTTGAAACTGGTCACGTAGGGCTTGAACATCCGGAGTAATGATGCCCAGATCCTCGACAATGAACGGGAGGTGACCAAGTTCCTTGCGCACGGTTTCGAAAAAGTTGGGGCCTGGCCCCTGCACCCATTGTCCGGATTGTGCCGTTGGCGCACCTATGGGAACGTGCCACGCAGCTGCGAAGCCGCGAAAGTGATCGAGGCGAATGGCATCCACGTGCGAGAGCAGGGCACGCAGCCGGTCGATCGACCACCGATAACCACTCGCGCGAAGAGCATCCCAGTTGTAAACCGGATTGCCCCAAAGTTGTCCCTGTGCGCTGAAATAGTCGGGAGGAACGCCAGCAACGAAGCGCGGGCGGCGATTCTCATCGAGCAGAAATAGTTCCGGATTCGCCCAAACGTCGCTCGAATCCGGCGAAACAAAACAGGGCAGGTCGCCGATCAGTCTCACGCCTTTTGCATGTGCGTATTCCTTAAGTTGATCGCCCTGGCGGAACAGAAGAAATTGCGCAAAGCGGGCCTGCTCGATCTGATCGGCCAACTTTCGCCGAGCGCTTGCTAGAGCATCCGGCTTGCGCTGAACCAGTTCTGCCGGCCACTCGAGATAATAGGCATCGTGATACTTCGCTTTCAACGACCGGAACAGCGCATAGTCCTCCAGCCAGTGTTCTTGCTGAGCGCTGAACTGATCGAATGCAGGACGCAGGTCGTTGCGCCGGCCAGCTTTGAACTTTGTCCAGGCTGTTTCGAGCAGACGGTTCTTGAAGGGAATCACCGCCTCGTAGTCAACCTTGTCCGATGGAAAGTTCGACTCACAATCTCTCGCGTCGAGCAGCCCGTCTGAGATCAAGCTGGCAGGGCTGATCAACATGGCGTTGCCGGCAAACGACGACATCGCCTGATACGGAGAATTTCCGTAGCCTGTAGGACCGAGCGGCAGCGACTGCCACCAACGTTGGCCGGCATCGTGGAGGCGATCTACCCACGAAAATGCCGACGGTCCGAGATCACCGATCCCGTATGGCGAGGGCAGGGAAGTGACGTGTAACAACAAACCAGAAGCGCGATACTCGGGCGGAAACGGTGGAACACTTGTGGTCCCGCCGTTATTGCTCATTGCCGAGCCCCTGAATCTAGTGCCTTGTTCACCATCTCCTCTGCCTCGCTCACGATGGCATTCAGATGCGACTCACTCTTGAAACTCTCTGCGTAGATTTTGTAGATGTTTTCCGTGCCCGAGGGGCGGGCCGCAAACCAACCGCTGGCCGCCACCACCTTCAAGCCACCGATGGCAGCATTATTTCCCGGAGCTTTAGTCAGTTTGGCGGTGATACGTTCTCCCGCCAGATCCGACTCCTTGACCGCATCCGGTGAGAGCTTCTGCAATTTTGATTTCTGCTCGGGCGTAGCGGGCGCGTCAATGCGCGTGTAATAAGGTGTGCCGAATTCTGCCGTCAGTTCGCGGTAATGCTCTCCGGGATCTTTTCCAGTAGCGGGCGGTGATCTCGGCGGCGAGCAGGTCCATGATTGGCCCGTCCTTGTCGGTAGTCCATGCCGTTCCATCGAGGCGGAGGAAACTTGCTCCCGCGCTCTCTTCTCCGCCGAAGCAGTAGGAGCCATCGATGAGGCCTGATACAAACCACTTGAAGCCAACCGGTACTTCGCGCAGCTGACGGCCAAGCTTTTGTGCGACCCGATCGATCATGCTGCTGCTCACCAGCGTTTTGCCTACCGCTGAATCGTGACGCCACTGTGGGCGATGAGTGAGCAAATATTGGATCGCGACGGCGAGGTAGTGATTCGGATTCATCAACCCGGCAACGGGAGTGACAATTCCGTGCCGATCGGAATCTGGATCATTGGCGAAAGCTACATCGTACTGATCTTTCAGTCCGTACGAGCCTGGCCATGGCGTACGGGCTGGAACAATCCATTCGGATTTTGCCGTCGTGGTCCACGGTCATGAATGAGAAGGTTGGGTCAATGGTTGGATTGATGACAACGACATCTAGCCCGTAAATCGAGTTGATCGGCTCCCAATATGGCCGCGCTGCCCCACCCAGCGGATCGACGCCGAGCTTGAGCTTGGCCCCGCGAATGGCGTCGATATCCACCACATTCTTGAGATCGCGAACGTAGGGTAGGACGAAGTCTTCCTGGTGCGTAGTCGCGGCTCGAATCGCTTTGTCGAAGGAAACGCGCTTTACATCCGCATTTCCTGTGCGCAGCAATTCATTGGCCCGGTTCTGGATCCAGCCGGTCACGTCGGTGTCGGCCGGACCGCCGTTGGGTGGGTTGTATTTGAAACCTCCATCCTCAGGTGGATTGTGCGACGGCGTGATCACGATGCCATCCGCGAAATGTTCCTTTCGCCCGCGGTTATAGACGAGAATCGCGCGCGAAATTACGGGCGTGGGGGTGACGGCGTCGTTTTCCTGAATGATGGTCTCGATGCCATTCCCGGCCAGCACTTCGAGAGCGGTGCGCTGCGCCGGAACCGAGAGCGCATGGGTGTCTTTCCCCATATATAAAGGACCGTCAATCCCCTGGCCCCGCCGATACTCGCAGATCGCCTGGGTGATCGCGAGAATGTGCGCTTCGTTGAAGGCTCCGTGAAGAGAAGATCCGCGGTGTCCACTGGTGCCGAAGGCAACCAACTGGTTGCGATCGCTCACATCGGGCTTGCGGTCGAAGTACTCTCTCTCCAGGCGAGCAACGTCAATCAACATTTCCTTTGGGGCAGGTTTGCCTGCGAGCGGCGAGATTGCCGGTCCCGCTTGGGTTTTCTAAGGTATGGGGCATGGTTCCACCTTCCAGATTTCGGTTGCGTATTCGTGAATTGTACGGTCGCTGGAAAACTTCCCTGAACTTGCCACATTCAGAATCGCCTTGCGCGCCCATTCGGCGGGATTGGCATAGAGCTCGCCCAGCCGGTCTTGGGCTTGAGTGTAAGAAGTGAGGTCTGCCAGGTGCATGTAGTGGTCGCCGTGAGTGAGCAATACGTCACGAATTGCAGCAAATATTCCTGGTTCGTTACGGCTGAAGTAGTCGGAGAAAATCAGGTCCAGGGCAGCACGCGTCTCCGGCTCATGTTCATAGTGCCAATGCGGGTCGTACCAAGCCTGGCTATTTTGAACCTCTTCAACCGTGAGCCCGAACAGGAACATGTTTTCCTCGCCGGCTTCTTCTGCCATCTCGATGGTCGCTCCGTCACGCGTACCCACGGTTAGAGCGCCATTCATCATAAACTTCATGTTACTGGTGCCGCTGGCTTCATATCCCGCGGTCGAAATCTGGTTAGAAACGTCGCTGGCCGGGAGCAGTCGCTCTGCCAGCGAGACATTGTACTCGGGAAGAAAAACGACTTTCATCCTGCCGCGCACAATGGGATCGCCATCAATCGCGCCCGCCAGATTGTTGATGAATTTAATGACGAGCTTGGCCAGCTGATAAGCGGGCGCAGCTTTGCCGGCAAAGAAAAACGTGCGCGGCGCCACATCCAGGTTGGGATTCTCCCTCAGCCGGTTGTAAGAAACAATGATGCGCAGCGCATTCAGCAGTTGCCGTTTGTATTCGTGAATGCGTTTAATCTGGCAATCGAAAATTGTATCGGGATCGACAATCTGTCCTGAGGTGGCTTTAAGCCAATTGGCGAAGCTTGCTTTGGCCTCGCGTTTCGACTTGCGAAACGCTTCTTGAAGGGCCGAATCTCTGGCTAGCGATTTGAGTTTGCTGAGCTGGCCCATGTCGGTAATCCACTTATCGCCGATAGTTTCTGTGATTGCACCCGACAGTCCGGGATTCGCCTCCAGCAGCCAGCGTCGCGGCGTTACTCCGTTGGTTTTGTTGCTGAATCGCTCGGGAAATATTTCCGCGAGATCCTTCACGGTTGTGGTTCGCAGCAGCTTGGAGTGGACAGCGGCCACGCCGTTGGTGCTGTGCGAGCCGACGATGGCGAGATTGGCCATGCGAATCTTGCGCGCCGGTTTTTCTTCCACGAGACTGACGCGTTCAACGCGGCCCTCGTCTCCAGGAAAGAGGACGCGAACTTCGTCGAGCAGACGGCGATTGACTTCGTAAATGATCTCCAGTTGCCGCGGAAGAAGAACTTCAAACCACGCCGCCGGCCATTTCTCGAGGGCCTCAGGCAAGAGTGTGTGATTGGTGTACGCCAGCGTTTTCTTGGTCAAGTCCCAGGCTGTGTCCCAACCGAGGTGAGCATCGTCCAGCAGGATGCGCATCAATTCAGCCACCGACATAGAAGGATGCGTGTCATTGAGTTGGATGGCGACCTTCTCGGGCAGCTTTTCCCAATCTATGTTGTGGCGTAGAAAACGTCGCACCAGATCAGCCAGTGAACATGCGACGAGAAAATATTCCTGCATGAATCGCAGTTCCTGTCCGGCGGTGGTGGAGTCGTCGGGATAGAGCACCCGGGTCAGCGATTCGGCTTCGAGAGTTCCTCCCAGAGAGCCTACGAAGTCTCCGGTGCCGAATTCTTGAAAGTCGAAGTAATCTGGAGCAGCCGCAGCCCAGAGCCGGAGAGTGTTAATCGTTCTCCCCCCGTACCCGACCACTGGACGATCAAAAGGTATACCGAACAAGCTCGATGGTCGATTCGGAATCACTTCAACCCGTCCGTCCCGCAACTTGAAAGTACAGTTAAGCTTGATCTCCACTTTCTCGTGAGAGCGGGCAATCTCCCATGGATCGCCGTCACGCAACCAGTTGTCCGGCTCCTCGCGCTGCCAGCCATTCACAAATGACTGTCGGAACATGCCGTACTCGTAGCGCAGACCATAACCTGTGGCTGGAAGTTCCATGGTGGCCATCGAATCGAGGAAGCACGCCGCGAGCCGGCCCAGACCTCCATTGCCCAGGCCTGCATCCGGTTCCTGCTCGATCAGCTCAAGCCAGTCGATTCCTGTTTCTTTGACGGCGTACTGCGCCACGGGATCAAGCAACAGGTTCGTAATGTTGTTGGCCAGCGAACGTCCAAGAAGAAATTCCATGGAAAGGTAGTAGATGCGTTTAGCGTTCTGTTGCTCATAGGTAGTCTTCGTCTGCACCCAGCGCTGCGCGAGGACGTCGCGCACAGAATGCGAAAATGCTTCGAAGCGTTCGCGCCCGCTCGCCACCTTCGGGTCGATGGCCCGGTCAAAAACCAGGTGCCGTTCGTAGAGCGCATCTTCCGTTCCGGCAAACCGAATGGCCCAGGAGCTGTATGGTTTGAGAAGCTCGGAAATGTTGGCTGGTTTTGCCATGGGAACAACTTTCGCGGAATCTGGACGTGCCACAGTTTTTGTACTCATTTGGGATCCTCGTAGTCCGAGCTACTTGAATGCTGTTGTTTAATCTCAGGAAAACTATCGGTTCAGCAAAGGGTTTCGTTGATTCATGTCCCGACGTGATGATCGTCGTTCCAGAGGCGAATCACCGGCCTTGAGAGATTGTGTTCATAACTAAGAGCGCTTAGGCTGGCCGGGGTCAACAGGAAGTATCTGCCCGCATTCGGGCCCTGCCCTAGCCAACGCGCAGTAAACACCCGAATAAAGTGTCCACTGGAAAAGAGCAATACGTCACCGGCGACGGCACGGACGCGCGCGACTACCCGGTCTGCGCGCTCGCCGATTTGACCCGGCGATTCTCCTCCCGGGGCACCGTCGCGGAACAGGCCCCATCTCGGATTCTGTTTCAGGATTTCGGCTGAGGTCAGTCCTTCATATTTTCCGTAGTCCCACTCCACCAAGTCGGGATCGGTTATGGCTCCAGCTGCGAATCCAGACAGTTCACAGGTTCTGGTCGCGCGCTGCAGAGGGCTGGTAAACACTTTGGCGAATTTCATGCCTTTCAGTCGTTCTCCAAGCCGCACCGCGTTGCGCTCGCCATCAGGCGTGAGAGGCAGGTCGGAAAGGCCGGTATGCTGGCCGGTGTGAGTCCAGGCGGTGTTGCCGTGACGCGCCATATACACTACCGGCAGTGTTTCGCTCATGCGACCTCTCTCCTTCGCTCGTCCAATTCGCGGGCCGTCTTTCGCCTAGTCGACGCTTTTAATTCCAGATCTAAAGGTCGGATCAGAACTCTTACTATCCTCGCCGGGGGTCCTCCGTTCGATCGCGACAACACGGTTGTCAGTGCCTCTTCAGAGCTTCTGAGCGAAGACACCATTACCGCGCCCCGCCGTGCATCAAAGCGCAGAGTGATACTGGCGACACACTGATCGCAGAGCCAACAACGTTCAACATGTCCTTTGCCGTTGCCCGGTTTGGTTTGACCGTCACTCGATAGATTCTCGGTGTATTGAACTTCAACTTCAAATAGCTTTCCTTGATGGAGATAGCGAAACTGGTTGCTGCAGACAGGGTTAGCACATTTGTTAAGCACCGCAACTCCTTGCGAGATGATCGTGCGTGGAAAGCCATACCGCAGTCGAGTCTTAGTTCGACCCGCGGCGACACTGTTGCTACTGTCTGGATGCTTTTGGAGAGCACAAGGTTCCAGGTATCCTGCTGCGCGTGCGCCGATCACCCTTTGGTGACGAGCGCTTGGCAAATGGCAAATTTTGCAATCCATGTCGTCCAACAAACAGCCCAACGCAATTGCGATTAACGACGATTGCGATCAACGACGGACCGTGCACGAGCCTCTTGAACGGGTATCTCTTCCTCCTTGTTCTGCTCTGCGTTGACGACATAATCCCGGTGGTCGATGGTCAGAACTTTCTTTCCATAGATGCGGACCTGGACAAATGTGTCGTCTCTCTGCGGAAGCCAGAAATTCCCGATCTTCTGGTACTGACGCACGAAGTCTGCGCGCTGTATCCAAAAGGAAAGTTTCTTCGCGGGGTGCCCCTCGATCCGCACCACGGCGTAGTCATCCACATCAATCCAAACTTTGCCTTCAAATAAATACTTGTCTTTCCGGTGCGGAATTGCCTGGGCCACGAAACAACGGTGCGGTCCCACCTGTTGTTCACCGAGCAGATCCAGGGAATAGTTTTCAGGCGCGATGGCGCTATCGTGATGCTGCTTGCCCGCTGCTGCTTCGACCTCGCTGGAGATGAGCTGGTTCAGAGCCATGCGACGAACGATTCCCGAGCCCGATTCCGATGTGACTACGAATTGTTTCTTGTCCGGTGCGTGGAATTCCATCCGCCCGATTTCCTCGGCGTGCACCTTCCCTTTCAAGTCCACGACTTGATAGGTTCTACGGGACGTGTAGTCGTGCAGCGCTGACTTTCGGACCTCGTTATGCGCGTCCAGTTCGGCGAAGATCTGGTTCGCAGTGACACCCGGACGCAAGGGTTCGAGTGGAGCAGCAAGTTCGGATGGGCTTTCCGGATTAGACTGGGCTTTCGCCTCCACCAACAACACTGTCGTCAAGATGAACGCAGCTGCGACCAGACGAAGTATGAGCTTTGTTCTCGCTGCTGAAATGTCTTTTCTCCGCATATTCTGTCCCTTATCGTTTGTCTCGAACTGCAAACCTGGCCGGAAGCTCTTCTTAACGATGTTCGACCAACACAACTTGATTGGAGTCGATCTGTCTATTCGAAGCCGAGTGTAAAGGCTCCGGCAAAGATGATTGCCTGATGGCTTTGGCCACATTGCGGGCCAGGTTATGGGTAGCCCGCAAGTTGCTTCCCATAAAACGAACTTTGCCGTCAACCGTGCGCTCCAAAATGACATGGCCGTCCCGAGCACACAGCTGGCTTCGAACCGTTAGCTCGGTGGCTCCACTCACGGTGGTTACCGCTCGTTGAGTCTCGCTTCCTGCGGTGTACTTCTGCACGGTTGTTTTCAGAATCAACAGGTCGGAAGCATCACTGGCGCTACGGTCGCCGTCGCGAAGCACCTGCTTAAATCGTTTAGTCTTGCTCAGTTCGTCCAAGAGACTTTCGTAGATTGCGATCTGGAAGGAAGGCGCGAGGGCCACGTCGCCTGGGTCGACCTTATTCACCTGCACGCTCCATTGCCCGGCAGTCGAACTGGTTCCGCTAGAGGAAGCTGCGGTTTCGGCAGACAACTGCGGCGCATATGCAACGCCGACGGCCGCAACCGCTGCGGCAACCAACAGCCATGAACCTCGATTACTTGCTTTCACTCGAAACCTCCGCAGTATTCTGTTTTACCGGCCCGGTTGCGCTCTCGCTGACATGCGCTCCCTTGGCTAGCAGTTCGTTCCTGAGAATTTCGCCTTGTCCTTTGTTGAGCTGAAAAATGGCGCCGTGAATTCCGCCATTCGAGTCAACGTACTCCAGAGCAAAAGTGTCGTATTTCTTGTGAGCAAAAAGGCTAACCGCTCGTCCGCCGCCGAACGGGACCGCGGCCTTACCCACAGTCATTGCCGTCCCGCCGACCTGCTTGCTTTGCTCGCCCAGAAAAATATCCTGAACAGACGCTATCTTAACTTGTACAGTGGGCTTTCCGTCCTTTTGAAACTGCAAGGCGTCGTCTTGAATTGACAGCGTCCCGTTGGCATTGTTCTTAGCGGTTTCAAAACCGAGAAGATGGGTGCCCCTAATGTTGACTGGTGCAGTCGAATTGCCTGATTGGCCGGCGCTCTGGGCAAGCGTCGCGGCGCTGCACCAAAGCAGGATGAGGGGCCTAACCAAAGAGCAAATCAATGAGCGATAATCCTGCGTGTAGCACGTCGAAATAATTCTGCGATTCATGTTTTCTCCGATGAACTTTTCTCCCCTGAAATCAACCACTTGATTGTTAATTGGTTTGCTTGGTAATCGCCGCAGGTTTTTGGCTGATGATCGGAACCTCCAGCGATTGGCCGAGGATGTCGTTGTACTTGATTGTCTTCTTTCCGACCAGCACTAGCAGCTGGCGCCCGCCCGCAAACTTGATCGTGCTCATGCCCAAGGGTGGCGTGTAGAGCACCACGTAGAGGGTGTTGCCGACCTTTACGGAAACGTCATAGCTGACCACATCAGAAGCCGTACTGCCGTCAGTTTGATGAGTCTTGCAATCCATGATGGTGGCCACTTCCCACTTGGCTGGCGGCTCGCAAAACGCCGGGAACGCCGTCATGCAAATACAAATCACGCATATTAGTTTCATCATTTACCGCTCCTCTTAATCGCTCTTCGACTCAAACTAGCTTCGCGGCTTCGGTATCGAGACTTCTTGCTGCAAGGTGAAGTCGAGCAGGGTCTCGCTCGGAATCTTCACCTGGTCTCCCTTGGTGATGATCACCGATCCCGCGCCAGCTCCACCACCTACGGCTGCACCGATCCCGGCACCTTTACCGCCGCCCGCGATCGCGCCAATGATTGAGCCCACTGCGGCGCCGCCGATCGTTCTCTTCGCGGTGCTCGCGCCGCGCGACTTGCCTTTCAATTCGTACTCTCCGGTCACCAGCGGCACTGTTTGCCCATTCACTACGATTCCGGTTAGCTCCAGTTCCAGCTCTAATTTACCGGTGAACGTACCTGACTTTTTCGACTGTGCTAGCCGTCCATACACGTCTGCATCTTTGGGGACTACTGTGTTTCCGTCAATTGTCAGCGGTTCCGCCAGGGAAGCCTGGAAGCGGTCTCCGACGTGGTTCTCGGTGGAATCGATGCGATCGATAGTGCGCACCGAGATGCGTGTTCCTGCCGGAATGGTGAAAAATGCGGGCGATTGGGTAGCTGCGGCTGTCCCAGAGTCGTTGAGTTGCGAGCTCGCCGGACGCCTCTGCAGAGTACCTGCCGCGGTCGCAGACTCGAACTTCAGCGAAGCGATATCAGCGCGATCGTATTTCTGCACCGACGAGCCAACCTGAAAGCTGATCTCACTTTCAGTGCCGCCCATGAACGTGCCGTTGATCAAACTGCCATTCTTTAGCTCCAACGAGTCGGCGGACGCCATCGACGCAGCCAGGCATATTGCAATAAGCAGACTGCAAGTTTGATTGATCTTCATTCCGTTCTCCTAGTCTCGGACTGGCTCGATGAAGGAAAGACTGCCGACGAGGCCCTCCTATTCCTCTGAGCCAAATCGCAACCGCAGTGCCAAAAACTAAAATGCCGGACAGAATCGCTGAGGACACTGCCTTTCACACACTTACGGGTGATTGAGGCCCTGCATCCCCGAAGAGGCATCTGCGAGTCGGCGCCTCGCGCCTGTCACCTGCCAAATGCTTGTCAGCGCTTCTGACAATCCAACTCCCGCACGCCGACAATTGCTGTATTAACAGTCGTCTCTCAGGGGCACCCTTGGCATCGCGTTTGCAAGAAGCCACGGTGGAGGAGCAGAACATGAGCGTCATCGACGCGGTACCGGGAGAATCAAACGCCAGCATCATTTCGTCGATTATCAATTTGGTCTGCCCGCAGTGCGGCGGAAGTATGTTGGAGTTCCAATGCTACGGCAGGTGCCACAGAAACTGGCTAGCGGAATGGGAGTGGGCCAACCTCGCAACGGGGGGTGCGGATTTCAACAGACCAACACGAGCCGGACGGAGATCGCGCTGACTCATCTCCTGGACTTTTAGTCTGGACCAGGCTTACTTTATTCCCAGTAGCGAGATCTTCGAATATGCATACTGTCTTTGCGTCGGCAGAACTTGACCATAAGTTTGGAATTCCTGTTGTGGCGGAAGTGTGTGAAGGCAACGGGGGACTGCCGCGAGTACGGATCACAAGCACGCTCGCGGAGGGCGAGGTGTACCTTCATGGCGCCCACGTGACTTCATGGAAGCCCACATGCAACGATGAGGTGCTTTTTGTGAGCACGAAATCGCGTTGGCACGAAGGCCAGGCGATCCGAGGAGGCATTCCCATCTGCTTTCCCTGGTTCCGCGCCAAGGGAGACGACCGTCAGGCTCCGTCGCACGGATTCGCGCGCACCAAAACCTGGCAGATCGAGTCCATCGTTCAAAACGAAGGCAGAGTTTCCGTAAGCATGTTCACCCAGAGCGATGAGCAGACCCGTCGCTGGTGGCCTGGCGAATTTCGACTGATCCATCGCGTCACCTTTGGTCCCGAGCTTAGGCTGGAGCTTATTTGCAGGAACACCGGCAAAACGCCCCTACGCTTCGAGGAGGCCCTCCATACTTACAACCGAGTGGCCGATGTTGGGCAGGTGCGTTTGCAAGGCCTGGATACCGTGCGCTTCCTTGATAACACCGACAGTAATGAAGAGAAGACACAGATTGGCGAGGTTGCGATCGCGTCCCAGACCGACAGTGCCTACATGAATACCGACAGTTCCGTCGATTTGCTGGATCCGGGCATGCGACGTCGCATTCGACTGCACAAGGAAAATTCGCTCACTACCGTTGTGTGGAATCCGTGGCGCGAGGGCGCTGCGGGGCTGAAAGATCTGGGTGATGGTGGATGGAAGCAGTTTCTCTGCGTCGAGGCGAGCAACATTTTGGGTTCTACTGTCAGTCTTAATCCAGGGCAGGAACACAAAATGACTGCGGCTCTGAGCGTGACAAAACTCTAGGTCAAGCGGCATTCAGCGTTTGCATTTACCAAGTCTTGCGCGTGAAATCCTAATCGCTAGGCAGACGCCATCTTCTTTTCGAGAAGAGAGCAGGCAAGCAAAGCCACGTCCGGGTCTTTAGACTCCATCGCCCGAACCAGTTCCAGGCAGGCGTCTTCCGATGCATATTGGGTCCACATTACGCCGCATAAGAAAACATAATCTGCGTATTGTTTATTCTCGATTGCTCTGAATGCTTGCATAGCGTCCTCCATGTTGGTTCGCCTTCCTCACGAGTCAGAGCACTCACAATTCCAATGTGGTGTGGAAAACGAGGCCTAGTCCTATCCCTTTCCAAACCGACTAGATAGACTGCGGGCGGCGCAAACTCGTCGTTCCATGTGGATGAAGACGGTTTGCCAACACATTGACACATGACGACTGGTTGACGGTCAGGTGGCATCCAGGTGCTGAAATAATGGGTAGCTAGTGGAGAATGCGTGATTAGATCGCCGCCGCTTCGATGAGGCTGGATGGCGCTTTCACATCGTCTCCAGAGTGGGATTGATGGCAATGTCGTGGTTGCTTTAGTGCGCCGACGCGCCAGATCACACGCATCGCCGCCATCAAAGGTACAGCGAGGTAAATGCCAACGATTCCGCCGATCTCGGCACCAACCAGAACTGCAAAAATCGCCGCTAACGGATGAATTTTCAATTGATTCCCCATGATTCGCGGCGAGGCGAAATAGTCCTGAATCACTCTCCAAATTCCCAGCAATGCTGTCATCCAGAGCCAGTGAGCTTGATTCACGATACCGACCCCAACAATCACCGCGAATGTGCTCGTCCACCCAACCACTGGAACGAACTCCAGCAATCCTCCTAAAACGCCCAAAGCAAGGGCGTGCGGAAATCGCAACAAAAGCAAGGCGCCAGAATAGAAGAGAAAGGAAAGACCGCAGAGAAGCACCTGAGCTCTTATATAACCTGTAAGCATTAGGTGCAGTTCGTCAGCGACGGCACGAATTCTCGCACGCCGGTTCGCAGGGAAGAGTATCTGGATGAGAACGTCAGCGATGTAGTCACCGTCACGCAGGAAAAAGATTGCCAGGATCGGAATCAGAAGCAACACACCAAACAACTGTGCTGCATTTGAAATATAACGATCGACCATGGGCACCAGGTGGTCGATGTTGTCTTTGTGCCTCGCCAGAAAGGCTCTGAATTGAAATTCTTGTTCTTCGCTCCAGCCGTATTTTCCTCGCAGTTGGGTCGCGATGTCTCCGGTCGAAAGGCTGTTGAGCAAGGCTGGGGTATTATCCAGCAACTTCGTGGTATTCCTGGCGACACCAGGGGCAAACCTGTATCCCGCCAGCGCGATCAAGATGACGAAGGCGAGATAGACCTCCACCACTGCTGGTCCTCTTAAGTTCTTGAAAAACAGGGAATGCCGCTGCAGGAATTTGACCACAGGATCAATCAGGTAAGCAAAAAATATTGCGAAAACAAAGATCAGAATGATTCGCCGAGCGCTGTAAACAGCTGCGCATACTGCGCCAAAAAACAATGCGGTCAGCAGGATGTCGAGGGTACGGCGCTGCGGGAATGCCATTTTCGATGTCCACACTGCAGAAGTCTGCGAGGTGCGTTGTCGCACACTACGTATGCACCCCCACGGATTGATGCATGCAACGCTAGGGCCACTCTCGCAGGTGAGGTGGAGGATGCTGTCGTGTGCGATAACAGGTGCTGGATCGCAGAGGGAACTGCGAGATCTTGGTTTACTCGTTTAGCCCGATTTTGCCAACCGCAAGCCAGGCTCAGCTGGTGAGAGTTGAAACGCAATCTTCCCGGGGATGGACAGTTGGATCTCTGTCCCTGTGGTTGCGCTGCTGGAGATTTCTAGTTGCCCACCGATTCTCGTGGCACGCTCCCGCATGCCGGCCAGTCCCCAGTGTCCGTCACGTCCGGCGGCGAGCACTTGAGCATCGATTCCACACCCGTTGTCACGGACTCGCATGCGCAAATCACTGTCGGCATATTCAAGTTCGAACTCGACCCGCTTAGCTCGCGAATGACAAAACGAGTTTACCAGGGCCTCCCGGCCAATTCGGTAAATCTCGTGGCGGACGGATGGCCGCAGAGGCTGTTGCCGGCCGCCGACAACCACGCGAAAGTCAACATCCGAAGTCACCGCTAGTTCGTGCTGAACCGCGGACAAAGCCAGAACCAGGTCCAATGTGATCGAGTCCGACGAGCGGAGGTCTTGAATTGTGTTCCGGCCCTCCTCTATCCCTCGTTTCATGATTTGAAGGATTCGATCTAACCGCGGTCTGACCAGCGAATCCGCACCCAGGTCATCCTTGGCCACGCTGAGCTGCATAGATGCGCTCAAGAAGGTTTGCAGAAGGGTGTCGTGAAGTTCCTGGGCAAGCCGAGTGCGTTCTTCCAGGCGCACGTTCTCTCGCCGCACCCGATCTTCTTCCTGTTTCCGCGACTCAATTTCCGTCGCGCTGGCGTACCATCTTCTGACAAGGCCCTGTTCAATCAAGGGGTTGTAGCGAAACAGGAACCACCGGTACAGGCCATCTTTTCTACGCAACCTGGCCTCGATTTCAAACGGATCATGGCCCGACAGGCCCCGCTCACGAACGGCCCGCACCTTCGGAATGTCGTCGGGATGAACGGCCGCGCCGATCACGTCCACCGAGCGAAATTCATCAAGGCTAAGGCCTGTGTATTCGCGGGCGACACGATTGGCATGCATCCACGCGCCATCAGGCTTCAATACGACGATAATCTGTGGGACGAAATCAACAAGCTGCTGAAGTTCGTCCTCTGCACGCTTACGCTCGGTTACATCGATCACTGTTCCTACGAATTCGACCAGATCGCCTGACGAGCCGAAGACTGCGTGGCCCACCGCGTGGATGTTCCTGGTTCCTTGAGCGGGATGAATGAGGCGATAGTCCACTTCGAAGTCTGTCTTGTCGCGTACTGCTTGCTCAAACTTTTCCCTGGTCGCGTTCTGATCGTCCGGATGAAGCCGCAGCAGGAATGTTTCAAATCGCGGTAGTGGACCGAGCGGGTCGAAACCCAGCACGCGGTAGCACTCTTCGGACCAATACCGGATATCACCGGTTGCCGGGTTCCACGCCCAACTGCCGGTTTGGCTCAACCGCTGGGCTTCCGCCAGGTAAGCTTCACTTTCACGCAGCGTCTGCTCGGCCAGCTTGCGCTGCCATCGTTCTTTTGATTCGCGCAAGGCGCGATGCACCGAAGGCACCAGTCTCGAGAGGCGCGTCTTGAAAACATAGTCGGTTGCGCCCAGCTTGAGCGCTTCAATCGCCACTTCTTCCCCAAGAGTCCCGGAGACAAAGATGAATGGGACCTCGGGGGAAACTTGTTTCGCAATTTTCAATGCAGACATGCCATCGAAGGAGGGGAGGGTATAGTCCGCCAAAATCAGGTCAAATCCACCCTGATTGAGGCATATGCGGAAGTCGGCCTGAGTCTCTACCCGCGTCAGATCGCTGGCAAAGCCTTCCGCCTCCAAGGTTGCGTGAGCGAGCTCCGCGTCCTTCTGGTCGTCTTCAAGATAAAGAATTCGCAATGGAAACATTCGACTTTCGTAAATCGATTTTCGTGACAGTTCCCGTCTTGGCCCACTCGGGTTAACAGCGGGTTTCGCGTGCAATGTCCTAGTCCTTCCTCATGCTTCCGGGCGGCGGCTGGTTGATGATCGCCCAAAACACCCCGAGCTCCTTGATCGCATTAACAAACTCGTGGAAGTCCACCGGCTTCACCACGTATGCATTCACGCCGAGTTTGTAGCTGGCCACCATGTCCCGTTCCTCGCGAGACGACGTGAGCACGACCACCGGAATCATCTTCAACTTGTCATCCGATTTAATCTGTTGCAAGACCTCCAGGCCGTCAACCTTTGGCAGTTTTAGATCCAGCAGCAGAACAGCAGGATTATCGCCGCTGCGTCTTTGGAATTTTCCCCGGTAGTGGAGATAATCCAATGCTTCCTCTCCATCGGAGGCAACCACGACTTCGTTGCTGAGGTTATACTCCTCGAGCGCGGTCATCGTGAGTTCCACGTCTTTTGGATCGTCCTCCACCAACAAGATCCGTCCTATGCTCGTTGTCATCTCTTCTCGCTCCTACGGCTTCGGTAGTAAAAGATAAAAAGTTGCTCCGCCGCCCACCTGTCCCTCCGCCCACACTCGGCCACCGTGGCGATGAATAATGCGCTGAACTGTTGCCAGTCCGATCCCTGTCCCTTCAAATTCCTCGGTTCGGTGGAGCCGCTGGAACACTCCAAACAGTTTGTTGACATATCTCATGTCAAAACCGACCCCGTTATCCTTGACGAATACCACCGCACCATCATCCCGGTTATTGGTGTAACCGATCTCAATTTCCGGCGTGGAGCGCGTACGTGTGAACTTGATGGCATTGGAAATCAAATTGACGAAGGCAAGTTTCAACATAGATCTGTCCCCATAAAGATCGGGCAGTGCTCCAATTTTCCAGGTCATGCTGCGCCCTTCGGTTTCGTGCGACGCTTCATTCTGAACTTCTCTTACCAACTGATCCAGGCTGACCATGGTCTCACGAGTCTCGGCACGCCCGATGCGGGAAAAGGCCAAGAGGTCGTCAATCAGCGTGCCCATCCGCTTCGCGGATTCCAGGATCATCATCATATATCGGCGACCCTTATCGTCCACAATTGAGGAAGCATGTTTTTGCAGCAACTCCGTGTACCCGATCATATGGCGAAGCGGAGCCCGCAAGTCGTGGGATATGGAGTAGGCGAAAGCCTCCAGCTCCTTATTAGAGGCTTCGAGGTCGGTGGATCGCTTCCCAAGTTCCCGGTTTAGTCCGCGGACTTCGTCCTCGCGGCGCTTGCGCTCAGTGATGTCGTTGTTAGTTTCCAGGATGGCGGTCGGCTTTCCTTCCTGGTCTCGCTGCAAAGACCAGCGGCTGGACACGATCACTCCGATGCCATCGGCTTTAGTGTGCCGGAGTTCGCCCTCCCAACGCCCGGTCCGCAACAGCTCCGCATTCAACGCGCTTGCGCTGTTGCTCTGCGGGTCGTCGACCGGCGCCGGGAAAATCGTCTTCAACAGATCATGAGATCGCTTGCCGACGGCCTGCTCTGATGCCCATCCGTACAACTCCTGAGCGCCGCGGTTCCAGTACGTAATTACGTCGTTCATGTCGCGGACAAAAATCGTGTCATGGGTGAGATTAAGCAGATTCGCCTGCTGAGTACGTATCGCCACTTCCTTCTCCAGCTCGTCGCGAGATTGCCGAAGGTTTCGCTCCACGCGGCGGCGAATCGCCGCGAACCATGTGATTAGCAGCGCAAACAGGATGAAAACGACATAATAAGGAACATCAGCCCTGTTTACGTAGAAAGTGTAGCGGGGCTCAGTGAAGTAATAGTTGAAGGCGAGGCTTGCTAGAACCAGCGCGAGAATGGCAGGTCCTACGCCGGCATACCAGACCGTCACCGTGATCGCAATCAGGAAGACAGGGAACTCTACGCCTTCCACCTTGTAGCTGAACAGGACACGGCTTATTCCGAGCGCGATCGCAACCGATAAGATTGCAAGACCATAGCGTTGGATCGCAGAAGGGATTCTTGACAACAATCGTTGTCCCTGCGTCATGGCTGGCCGACGGCGAAGGGCTGGCTATCGCCGTGTTGGGCAAATATCATAGCGCACTAACCCCAGATTCAGGATGCGATCTCAGTCGAAAGGCCCATATTTCGTGGCTTGCGGGTTTGCGTCTAAACTTCGCGGACTGTCTGAAGTGGATCATCCCGCGGTACCCAAAACGGGTGACTTACTTTTCAGACATGCGAGGTAGCCAAAAAACACTGCATCTCGTGATGCGTTCTCATCGGCGATTTGCCAAACTACCCATTGTTGACGGGACCACAAAAATCGATGATGGAGGTAGAGACGTGTTTGAAGTTTTACTTGGTGGCACGAACGTCGCTTCGATGGAAATTGCATGGCGCAATCCGAATCAGGTGCGGCAAAACCCCAGGCGGCACAGCGTCGACCGCGCGGGGGAACACGCGGTTTACATCTTGCAGGAATTCGTAGAAGACGGACAGGCCGGTTACTGGGCGACATTGTCTGGTTTAGAAGTAGTTGTCGGTGGCCGGGCAGCCTGATTTCGCCGCAAAGTCCGCGCGTCGAGAAACTGTTTACGAGATCCATTATTGTTCGCCTACTCTTTAGGGGACCTGGTGGGAATAATAATTTCTCTCCGACCGAACAGCCGTGCGTCGAGTGAGTAAGCGCCTGGCCCCAGACAGATCACCGCAAATGCAATAACCGCGAACAATGCAGCCGTCATCGGTGTCACAGGCTGCGCGGAATTGACTTTCGGAAACCAGGCAAAAAGGATGCCCACACCCATGACTGCCGCAACAAGCGCAACAAGCCGACTCAGGAACCCAATCAGAAGTAAGAGACCAACTACGCACGACACAGAAAAGACAACTAATGCCAACAATCCCAATTCATCCTTATCTCTTAAATAGGCGACACCCTCAGTAATAAGGACCGCTCCTCCTGCTGCACGCAGAAGCAGAAGACCTGCACCATGCGACCCATCCGGAAACATAGAGAACATTTGGAGCAGGAGTCTCTATCCTTTACAACAAAGAATGGAAAGTACAGGCTTTGTTCGCGAGGCGAATCCCTAATGATTGGCATGTTTTTCTACCACTTTTGAGGTATCGCTAAAATTGGGTGGTATGTGTATCAGACCGAAAGACAGCCACGTTGGCTGAGATAATGAGTTTCCTACAGGTGAATGATTCCGCGGCGTACGCCGATTGCTACCGCCTGAGTGCGATCATTAGCACCCAGCTTGCGCAGGATGTGCTTGAGGTGAACCTTGACCGTTTCCTCTGCGATGAACAATTTTTCTGCGATATCCCGGTTCCGGTTGCCGGTAGCGACGTTACGTAACACATCCACTTCACGTCCGCTGAGATCTTCGTCGCTCATGTGTTCTGCAAGTCCGGCAGCAATCTCTGGTGAAATGCACTTGTGGCCAGCATGAACTCGGCGAATGGTGTCAACCATCTCTTGTGGGGGAGCGCTCTTCAACATGTACCCGTGAGCTCCAGCTTTCAGGGCCCGCTGAATGTCCACATCGCCTTCATATGTAGTCAGTACAATAATGCGGGCGTTGGGAAATTCTGCCCGGATCCCGATCATGACCTCGATGCCATTGAGATCAGGCAGCCTGAGGTCCATGAGAGTAACGTCTGGTCTCAAGGCCCGGAATGCTTCGATAGCTTCGGTGCCGTTCGCAGGCGCCCCTACCAGCAGCATGTCAGGTTGAGTATTGATCATTGCAGCGATCCCCTCTCGCAGCAACGGATGGTCTTCGACGCTCAAGATTCGTATGTGAGAAACACTTGCCATAACCCACTCCTCGTGACTGAATTGCTTCAGTAACTCCGAACCGGTGGCTTTAAGGGTGATTGTGGAATAAAGTTCTGATGTCGTGAAAGCCCAGATCGAGTTATGAGTGAACTAAAAGGTGATCGCTGGTGACACTTTTGGGCCAGAGAAGACCCTCAAAAGGGAAAAAGAATTAGCTCTTTCGATCGTGAACATCGATGCGCTTCCATCCAAACAGTCGAGCATCAACGGACCAGGCGCCCGGTCCGATGAGTGCTAAAGCCGCGCCAATGGTTGCCATGAGAATGCAAGCCGAAGGATCTCTGGGTCGCGTAGCAATGATGTTCCATGTTGCGAGCGCCACGGCCAGCGAACCCGCGAGTGGTGTCCATAAGCCTGCCAATAGAAACATTCCGATGGTGATTGCAGAGACAGCAAAAACCGAGAAGTGGAGTGATGATCCCGCTAGCAGTCTTTCAAATCCGTGGATAACTAAGCAAAACCCAGCAACCAGTCGCATCAGCAACAGGCCTGCGCCAGGCCAGCCTGGAGCGAACGTGGAGAATAACCGTCGCAAATACCCTCCTAACAATCACTCAGGCTATCGAACTGAGAATTGCGACAAAAGCCCCAAAAGGGCGGACAGGCAACTATTTTGAGTCTCAGAAATTCCAGACTTACGATTGGATGATTCCGCGTTTTATCCCGATCATCGCGGCGTGGGTTCGATCGTTCGCGCCTAATTTGGAGAGGATGTTCTTGACCCGGCCCTTCACGGTTTCTTCGGTAATGGAGAGCTCCGCTGCGATCTGCTTGTTGGCATTCCCGGCCGCAATCAACCGAAGAACTTCGACTTCTGCCGGCGTCAGGGCGTCATCGGTGGCGTGCTCGGCAAGCTCATAAGAGGCTTCTGCGGAAAGCGTCTTTTTCCCGGCATGAACTGCACGGATAGTCTGTAGCAGTTCTTTGTCCAACAAATTCTTTAGCAGGTACGCGCGAGCACCAGTCTTCATGGCGCGCAAAACCTGGACATCTCCGGTGTAAGTGGTCAGTACGATGATTCGCGCTTCGGGAAATTCGTCGCGAATCGCAATCATCGCATCCAGACCATTCATCTCCGGCATCTGCAAATCCATCAGAGTAATGTCCGGGTGGTGCGTACGGAATTGCTCAATGGCTTCCCGACCATTGGAAGCTTCCGCAACTAAACTCATGTCCGGCTGAGTCGCCAGGAGGGCGGCGATTCCACTTCGAAACAGAGGATGGTCATCAACCGCTAGAATCCGAATTGAATTGGGGCTCCCACTCATGGCTTAGGCGCTTCTTCCCCAGAACATCCAACGTCGCTGTGCTGACAATTTGGCATACGCAACGGAGGCGGGAATGGTCAGCTCGGCCTCGGTACCGGAGTCGAGTTCACTCCAGACTGCGAGCTTTCCCCCGACAAGTTTGGCGCGTTCGTGCATGCCCGGCAGACCGTAGTGGCCCGGCCGCCCGCCGTCCATCTAGGACTGCCGGATCAATGCCCTTTCCGTCGTCCCGGACCCGCAACCGAAGCTGGCGTTGGTCGTAGCGGATTTCCACTTCTATCCGCTGCGCGTCTGCATGGCGGAATGCATTGCGCAGCGCCTCACCGGTAATCCGGTAGATTTCGTCCCGCACTAGCGGAGCGAGATCCCGCGGTGAACCCTCTACCACCACACGAAAGTCGGGAGAATTCTGACCGCTGGGTGCGGAAGCAAGCTCGTCACCAAAGGCGCTAATCGCTTGAGCAAGGTCGCTGGAGACCAGCGTAGAGGAACGCAACCCCTGAACCGCATCACGGCCTTCGGTGATCGCCTGCCTAGCCTGCTCGATGACGGTCTCCAACGTCTTCTGGGCTTCGGCAGGACGATCCGGGATCACGTAAGTGACGGCGTGAAACTTCAGCAACACCCCTTGAAAACTTTGCAGCAGGGTATCGTGCAACTCCCGCGCGATTCGCGTCCGCTCGTTGACCCGCTCTTCCATGCGCATATTGAACTGCCGCGCCACCTGCCGCAGCCGCAGTCGATACACCACCACGAACAGTGCAAGAACAGCGGCCGCGCACAGCGAACGGAACCACCAGGTCTGGTAGTACGCCGGGGCGACGGAGAAATCCAGGAATGTGCCGGCCTCGTTCCACACTCCGCTGTTATTACTAGCCATCACGCGGAAACGGTAATTGCGGGGAGGGAGATTGCTATAGAAGGCTTGCCGGCGAGTGCCGGCGTCCTGCCAATCGCCGTCCCAGCCTTCCAGCTTGTAGCGAAAGAGTACTTTCTCCGGCGCGACGAAGCTGAGCGCTGTGTAGTCGATCTGAAGATCGCGGATTCGCGGAGGCACGCGAACATTGCCGTTTGCGTCGGAAGTCACAGCGTAGCTTTTGTGATCTGCGATGATCTGCTCAATGTGCATCGGCGGCGGAAGCTTGTTGAACGGCAGGTGCCGCGGATCGATCACGCTCACGCCGTCCCTCGGCGCGAACCATATTCTTCCATCCGGAGACTGTGTCACATGGGGGCCGGCTGCGCCATAAACTCCAACGCTCCTCACCCCGTCGGAGTTGTCGAAAACCGTTGTCTTCAGAACGTGCGTTGGATCATGGATCCATGCATCCAATTCAGAGCGATCAAACCGAACCAGGCCGCAGGGCATATACAACCAGACAGCGTGATCCTCATCTTCCATCGACCAATGGACCTCATCGCAGGGCAGGCCGTTCTTCCGTGTCAACGTCGCGATGTGCTCATCCTTGATGCGGCTGAGCCCGCCTTCAGTGGAAGCCCATAACCCTCCATTTGGTCCGAAACGTAGATGATTCACTCGGCCGTCGCCCAGCCCGACGCCGGTGCCGTAGGAGCGAACAACCTTGCCGTCCTTCAAGTAAACTAAGCCGCCCTCGTAAAATCCAAGCCATAAGCTGCCCGACTCGCGGTCAGGGAGCATTGCTCGACCCGTCCTTTGCCCGAACTGGGACCACGGAATCTGTTGGACCGCGGCATCGGGAGACCCACGAAAGAGATTCTCGGCTTGGAGAATCCATACGCCGCCGTGCCCATCGCCGGCAATGGAAAATGTGTATCCGCCGGGAACACCTGAAAAGCGGACAAATCTGCCACGTTCGAAATAGAACAACCCTTTGTCGGTGGATGCCCACAGTCGTCGTTTGTCGTCGAGCCCCAGGGAGTGAGGAGTGCCAAGGAGGCCACTATTTGCGATTTCGCTTGCCGCCCTACTGACGCTGAGCTTTGTTTGATCCCCGGCGCGGTTTTCGCTCAACGCGCTTTTGCCGCGATAGAAAGTAACACGGCCATTGGCCCAGCGATTCAATCCTTCCGCGGCGCCAGTCCAAATGCTTCCGTCCGAAGTCGCTTGTACCAGGGCGGCTGCCGGGGTGGAAAGACCTTGTTTCCGCGAAATTGTGGGGATCGTGTAGTCGCGAAACCGATCGAGCCCATCCGTCGTAGCCACCCAAACGCTGCCTTCCCGGTCCTCGAAAATTCTGTCTACGGAATCACCGGAGAGCCCATCAATTAAGTTGAACCGATCCACCCTGCCCTGATGCAAGTGCAACAATCCCTCGTGTGTACCGATCCACAGACTGCCGTCAAGGCTTCGAAGGAAATTAAGGATTGTGGAGTGGCCGCGGAAGCCGGGCAGTACATAGTTTTTAGTTTTTCCGCCAATAAGCTGCTTCAGTCCGTCAGTCGTGCCCAGCACCAGTGTGCCGGAGTCGTCCTCGGCTGCAGCGGCAACCGCTGTTAAGCCATGCGGAAACGCGTATCGTTCCGGGGAGCCGGGCGCCCATCGCCACAGCCCGGTCGCACTCGTGACCCAGAGATTGCCCTTGTGGTCCTCATATAAGGGGTTCACGAATACACCGAAAGTCCCCGCCCCGTAGCAGTCGATTTTTTTATCGCGCATGGCACAGAGTCTGGCCATCGCCGCCTGCCTCACTCCAAACCAAACTGTTTGCTCGCGATCTTCCAGGAAGAAACCCACATTTGCTCCTGCAAGTTCTGAGTATTGCGTAAGCTTGCCGTCCTTATAACTGACAAGTCCTTTCAGTGTGCCAATCCAGAGTGTGCTGTCATGCGCCACCACCAGGCCTGATATGTAGTTGCTCGGGAGTTGTTCACCGCCCGGCGGTGGCCACGGAACCGCACGAACTCCGTCGAAGCGAAACAATCCGGACTCCGTACCCAGCCAGAGATAGCCGTCGGGAGTCTGCGCAATCAAAATGATTGTGCCCCTTGTGAAACCGTCGCGAATCTTCCACGCCGTGTGCGCGTACTGGTTGGCATCGAGCGACGGATCGAGCGCTAAGGAACACCGGCCACACGCTAGCAACATGCAAGCCAGCACAGTGCTTAGCGCCAGAACACTTCGTTCGCGAGTGTGCGCTTGCCCCCCCACAATGCCCCACATCTTATCTCAATTTCTGAATCCTAAGTCCTAATGAGGCCGCACTCTTTCGAGTGATCGTCATCACTCTTTTGGGTAAGCATCTCCTCCCCTTATCTAGGGTTGTGCGACCGCGAAACGCGGAATAGGCTCCTGGTACTTCATTTCTCCAAGTGATGTCAGTTTCATGACCCGAGCGCCTATCGCCGCACTGTGCTTCGTCGTTTCGTGTGCATCGATTCTGTGTGCTCAATCGACAAGTGCTTCGCTCTCAGGCCATGTGGCCGATCCCTCGAAAGCCCGAATCGCAGGCGCCAGGGTTGCGGCCACCGACATTGCCACCAATATCCGGAATGAGGTGACCACGAACATATCGGGCGAGTACTACCTGCCAAACCTCGCGCCCGGCACATATCGGATCGAGGTAGAAAAGCCCGGCTTCCAAAAGCTGATCAGGCCGAACGTGATTCTGCATGTGCTGGATGTTCTCTCGATCGACTTCGAAATGCCGGTCGGCTCCGGGTCGGAGAGCGTCACTGTAGAAGGCGGGGCGCCGCTGCTGAACACCTCCGACGCGACGGTGAGCACTCTCATCGACAACCGATTCGTGGAGAACCTGCCGCTGAACGGCCGCAGCTTCAGCGCTCTGATCGACCTGACACCAGGAGTAGTTCTGGTCAATAACAATTTCTTTGAAGAAGGCCAATTCAGTGTGAACGGCCAGCGGCCCGATGCGAATTACTTCACCGTGGATGGAGTGAGCGCGAACCTGGGAACGCCTGTCGCCAGTTTTGGACAAGGCGGCACCGGCCAGCTCCCGGCAACCAACGCCTTTGGCGGTTTCAGCAATCTGGTTTCGCTGGATGCATTGCAGGAATTTCGCATCCAGACTTCGACCTTCGCTCCCGAGTTTGGGCGGACACCCGGGGCGCAGGTTTCAGTGGTGACAAAATCCGGCACCAACACGCTTCACGGAACCGCGTTCGAATATCTTCGCAACGACGTGCTCGATGCCAATGACTGGTTCGCCGACAACAAGGGCCTCAGAAAGCCGGCGCTGCGGCAGAACGATTTCGGCGGCGTTGTCGGCGGTCCGATAATCAAGGATAAGCTGTTCTTCTTTGGCTCATACGAAGGCGTTCGAGTAAGGCAGCCGCAGATTGCAAACACGTATGTCCCAACATTGGCTACGAGGCAGAGTGCGAAGCCAGAGGTCCAGCCGCTGCTCAACGCGTTTCCGCTGCCTACTGGCGCTGATCTCGGTGACGGCACAGCTGGATTTGCGGCGGGATATTCCGACCCATCATCGCTGGACACTTACAGCGGAAGGCTCGATTATGCGCTGTCTCGCAGGCTGACTTTATTTGGCAGATATAGCGACGCACCATCGAGTAATGTGCAACGTGCTGGCGGCAGCAGGTTTCAGACAGCGTATAGCAATCTCAACCACACGAAAGCCCATACGCAGACTGTGACCCTGGGCGCGGATGGAACAATTACGGCGCACGCGATAAATGAACTTCGCTTCAATTACAGTTTGAGTCACGGGCAAAGTTTTCTGACGCTGGACAACTTCGCGGGAGCTGTGGCGCCGCCGGATTCAATCTTGTTTCCGGCCGGGCAGTCCTCGAGCAATGGTTTTCTTGGTATTTTCGGGGATTTCAATCCGTTCGGGCTCAAGTACTTTGTGGGCAAGATCGCAGACAATCGGCAACATCAGATCAATGTCACCGATGGCCTTTCCTGGAGCGCACGATCACATCGCATGAAATTTGGAGTGGACTATCGGCGGCTCAATCCGGAAGAAGGGTCTCTGACGTATCAATTGGAGTACGAGTTCCTGTCTCTGGCGAACTTCGAGACCAACTCGGTGCCAGCGGCATTCGTGGCTTCCCGAAGCCCCGATGTGCAACTGGTGTTTTCCAACTGGGGCCTGTTCGCCCAGGACACTTGGAGCGTCGCTCGCAACCTGACCCTCTCCTACGGACTGCGCTGGGACTACAACACCTCGCCTTCGTCGCCGAACGGCACTCCACCGTTCACCGTGAATGAAGTGAGCGACCTCTCCACGGCAACCATTGCACCGGTTGGAACTCCACTTTGGCATCCGCAGAAAGATAATTTCGCGCCACGGCTTGGAGTGGCCTGGCAAGTGCGCCCGAAATTGGTGCTCAGGGCGGGCGCGGGAATTTTTTACGATCTCGGGTATTCCGATATCACGAATGTAATGATCAGCTTTCCATACATTCAGGAAAAGCCTCTCATATTAAATGCTTCATTCCCGCTGGATCCCAATGACGCCAAGCCTCCAGTTTTCACAACCGATCCGCCTGCGGCTGTCTTGGCTGTAGTCGATCCAAACCACGTACTGCCGACCACCTATGAGTGGAATGCTGCGGTCGAGCACAGCATTACGAATGCCGACGTCTTTACGCTCACGTATGTGGGCGCCGGCGGACGCAAGCTGATGAGAAAGGACGTTTATATTGCGCCGGGACCCAATTTCACCGGTGAGTTCGATCTGCTCAGCAATCACGGAACCTCAAACTACGATGCGCTCCAAGCGCAATATCGGCATCGGCTTTCGCACGGCTTGCAAACGCTACTCTCCTATACCTGGGGTCATTCGATCGACGATGTTTCCTCCGATGCGAATTACCAGAATGTTCCGCTGAATAAGTCGCCGGCATCCGCTGAACGTGGCCCCTCGGATTACGACATCCGGAACACATTTTCTGGTGCTGTTTCCTACGATATTCCCGGCCCGGGCAGCGGAGTGTTGAAGCAAGTTTTCGGAAACTGGTCGACTGATTCGATCATCTACGTGCGCAGCGCTTCTCCGGTGAATGTAGTAACGGGTCTGAATCCATTTGCGGGTAGTGTTTTGTCAGGCGCGAATAGCGTTCAGCGCCCGGATGTCGTTCCTGGAGTGCCGTTCTATCTTTATCCCTCTGGCGCACCAGGAGGCAAGGTCATCAACCCGGCGGCGTTTACCACGCCCGTGCCGGCCACGGGGCAAGGCGATCTCGGCCGCAATGCGCTGCGCGGTTTTGGCGCAACGCAATGGGACATCACGCTGCGCCGCCAGTTCCGATTCACAGAGAGAGTTTCACTTCAGGCGAGAGCGGATTTTTTCAACATCTTGAACCATCCCAATTTTGGAAATCCCAACAACTTTCTCGATTCCTCCCCGGCCGTGCCTAATCCTCTGTTCGGGCAATCGACAATGACGCTGGCAAGCTCCCTCGGTAGCGGCGGTCAGAGCGGCGGCCTCAATCCGCTATACCAGATCGGCGGTCCGCGCTCGATCCAGTTGGCTGTCAAGCTTCAATTTTGAATGAGCTAACAGGAGAGCTCACCATCATTATTTGGAGGTCAACTCGTCGTTGTTCTGCTGACGGCGGAAACCTGCGAGCCATTTCGACATCAGACCCGAAGGACGGGATTCGAAGGCAATATTGCTGGGGACACAAAGCTCGACTTCTGTTCCGCCATCGACGCGGCTAAGGACTTTGACTTTCGCGCCAATGTTCTCGGCCCGCTCGCGGATTCCTGGGAGTCCCAAGTGCCCGTCGCGGCCTGAATGCAAGACTTGAGGATCGATTCCGCAGCCGTCATCACGAACCACAATCCGCAATTGATTGGGAGAATATTCAAGGTACAGATCTATGTTCCTCGCCTGTGAGTGTCGGAACGCATTCAATAGAGCCTCGCGGCCGATCCTGTACACGTCATCGCGGACAGTGGGCCGCAACGGCAAAGCCGTGCCTTCTACAACGACCCGAAAATTGCCGCCCGGCTTACCCACTTCCTGTGGAATTCGCGAGAGAGCGCTTTGCAGATCTTGCGCACTATCGATTGATGAACGTAGTCCTCGCAGCGTGTTGCGGCCCTCCTGGACTACTTGCGACATCAATTCCAATACATGGTTCATTGCCGGCAAGGCTGGCGAATCTGCCGGCAGTTGGTCGACCGCGACATGTAACTGCATCGACGTACTGAGCACGCCTTGCAGCAGAGTGTCGTGCAACTCCTGCGCCACCCGCGCGCGTTCGGCAAGGCGTTCCTCAAACACGCGATTCAGCACTTTGCTCATCTGGCGAAGACGTATTCGGTGAATGCCGAAGATTAGAAAAGCTGCGGTGGTTAGACACAATTCTACAAACCACAGCCTCTGCCAAACAGGTGGCAAACCTTTTGTGACGGCAGAAGCAAGCACACCTTCCCTTGGTAAGGCATCCGTTATCTGCGGCGGATGAAAGTCAATTCCGACAAGTAGAGCTGCATACTCTGCTCCCGGGTGTGTGGAACTGCTCCAGCTCAAATCGGGGTGAATCTCGGTGAATGGCTGATCCGCAAATGGCTGAACCCACCACGTGGGCGTACCCCCGGCGTATAAGACGATCCGCTGCCCGGGTCGTGCACCAGTGACGCGCCCCTTGATGATGCCCATCGTGTTGGGAGTTGCAGCCGCAGCAAGAGGGACAGTGGTGAACTGAATTATCGGGGCTGTGTCTGTTTTTTGTGCACAACCTGAAATGTGAATGACAACGAGAAGCAGGGAAGTTGTACTAAAGAACCGGCTGACGTTCTGCAGAGATCTGAACGAGCTCATCGAGCTCTGCTCATTTCCGAACTCGGCCATTAGATTCTGACTCGCTTGTCTTCTTGTGCTGCCAGCGCAGTCTGGTAAGCCAGATTGACATCAGACTCGATGGGTTGGATTCGAAAGCAATGTTGCTGGGGACGCGAAGGTCGACTTCGGTTCCGCCTCCAACCCGGCTCAGGACTTTGACTCTCGCGCCAATTTTCTCGGCCCGCTCGCGCATTAGTGAGAGTCCCAAGTGCCCGTTGCGGCGTGAATGCAAAACTTGAGGATCGATTCCGCATCCGTCGTCATGAACCACAATTCGCAACTGGTTCGGAGAATATACCAGTTGCAGGTCTATGTTACTCGCCTGGGAGTGGCGTAGCGCATTCAGTAGAGCTTCCCGGCCAATCCTGTACACATCGTCGCGGATAGTAGGGCGTAACGGCAAGGCCACACCTTCCACAAAGACACGAAAATCAACTCCCGGCTTGCTCAGTTCCTGTGGAATTCGTGAAAGTGAGCTCGTCAGATCGTTTGCGTTCTCAATCGATGACCGCAGCCCCCGAATGGTGTTGCGGCCTTCCTCGATGACTGGCCCCATCACTTCCAAAACGCGATTCATGGTTGCGCGCGCAGGTGAGTTATCCGGCAACTGATCCACAGCAACCTGCATCTGCATCGAGACGCTGAGAAGGCCTTGCAGAAACGTGTCATGCAATTCCTGGGCAATGCGCGTACGTTCGGCAAGCCTTTCCTCAAATCGAACATTGAGCAACTGGGTCAACTGGTGCATCCGCATTCTGTATACAAGCAGCGTCCCCAACCCGGCACATAGAACACAGGCCAACCGAAACCACCAGGTTTGCCAAGTTGCCGGCTCAACTTCGAACCCGATTGCAGCTTCCGAGCCATTCCAAAGCCCGTCGCCGTTACTGGCGATCACGCGGAAGCGATATGAGCCTGCGCCAAGGTTACCGTATGTGGCTTCAAGGTTCGTGACAGGTTCACTCCATTGGTGATCAATGCCGTCCAGCTTGTAACGGTAACGAACCCGCTCAGAATTGCTTAGACTCAGCCCCGCGTATCGAAACGTGGTTTTCTGCTTTGCAGCCGGAATCCGTATGGTTCCGCGCAGGTCGAACGGAGTCCCATCAGCCGAGATCGCATCGATGTGAACCAAAGCGGGGACTGGATTCACGGTCGCTCGCGCGGGATTGACCATGGAAACGCCGCGATTGGTGGAGAACCAAATGCGCCCCTGCGAATCCGTGACAACCGATTGGTATCGCTTTACGCCCTCTGTACCTTGGAGGCCATCTTCGGGCCCGTACTCGCGAACGTCCCCGTCGCCGAGCGAGTCAGTCATCAAGTTGCTGCGCTTTACCCGCAGTACGTGACTGGCGGTTGCGATCCAAAGCCAGCCGTTTTTGTCTTCCGCTATTCCAAATATCGGTTCATGCAGCGAGTTCGGTACTCTTCGAGGCACGCGGATATGGTCGCCACTAAGAAATGCCAGGCCTTCAGCCGTTCCGATCCACAGCACCCCATCAGAATCTCGCAGGAGGCTATTCACATCTGGAGAAGAAAAACCGTCACGAGCGCCATAGGTACGCCAGCCCTTTTTCGAGAACCCGCTCAGGCCATTAGGAGTGCCAAACCACATGGTTCCGTCAGAGTCCTCCGCAATCGACGACACTGTGTTCGACGCCAAACCACTCGCAGTCGTGTAAGTCGTTATATGTCCGTTCCGGAGTGCACTAACCCCACCACTCAGAGTCCCGGACCAGATCGTGCCCTCGCGACTTGCGTAGACCGCGTATACGCTGTTTTGCGCGAGTCCGTCCGTCCGAGTATAGGACTTGGCGATCGGCGACCCGTGGCTGTATCGCAGATGAGTGAGGCCGCCCCGTTGTCGTCCGAGCCACAGGTCGTCACCACCGCCGGTGATGGAATAGACGATATCTCGACCCGGTTCGGCGGACTGAACTGGTTGGACAATGCCTCCCTTCAGTACCCCCAAACCTCCCGCGATGGGCGCAAACCAGATGCGGTCATGACTGTCCGCGTACAACGGACCAAAGCCTTGCGATTTGACGGCGTGAACTGAGTAAGTGATAAATGCGCTGTCACGCAGGCGTTCGAGGCCGCGTGGACCACCAACCCAGATGTCTCCTTCCCGATCTTCGAATAACGCAGTCACGGCGGACCCTCCAGGAGAATCGCTTCGGGCAAGTGCAGAAATGCCATTTGCATTAAACCGCAAGAGTCCACGAGCCGTGCCCACCCAGATGTTCGCATCCCGATCTTGAATCATTGAGAGAATCTGGGTATGCAGCAGAGAGGATGGCACACCTGCGCCTGTAACCTCAGATCCGTTCCACCGCAGAAGGCCCTTACTGGTACCAATCCACAATTCAGAGTTCTGGAAAGGCAAGAGGCAGTTGATTTTCGCACTGGGCAACCGGTGCGGCATTACGGAGGCATGGCCTTCGCGTAAATAGAATAGTCCCATGGTTTCTGTACCCAGCCAAATCTTGCCGTCGGCGGTTGCTGCTATCGAAATCACCGCAGAAGTCGGTGCGGCCAAACGGTGGGGCGCGAGGCCGGTCGACCAACTGAGGCGAGTTGAACGTTCATCAGGAGGTTCCGTAGTGGAACTCGCCCCAGACTTGTCTGACACAGATTCAGAGGAGGCGCTTTCAAAGTGCTCGCCATCGTAGATCAATGTGCCCATCGCGAGCGAGGAGAGCAAGATCTTGTTTCCAATCCCGCGGCCGATCACCGTGATGCCATTTTCACCCTCTCCACGAATAAGTTCGAAATTCCCGTCGCGGTAGCGCAGTAGCTTCGTGCTTCGCAATAAGACCCATAGATTGCCTTGTTCATCGGCGAGTAGGGTTTGGACAGCGCCGATCGCAAATGAAGAGGGGCTAGCTTGCTCAAATTGACGAAAATTCACGCCATCGAACCGGACCAGTCCCTTATCTGTCCCAATCCAGAGATAGCCATCCGGGGTTTGAGCGATAGCAGTTACAGAGCCGATTGCGAAGCCTTTCTCCGGGCCCCAGGAGGTTCTTATGTATTGCGACGTTGTCCGATTTGGATCAAGTGCGGACGCCGAAACCGCCAAGCAGAGTACGATAGCTCCGGCCATCGCCCATTTTGGCAAGGAACAGTGGGCAGAACTGCCGTTACGGAAGATATTCAAATTTCTCAACCACGACTTCGCCGCCCTTTTGTAACGGGTTCTTGTCACTCGCGAGCACATAGAAGAAGAGTTGGACCCTTTCCTGACCCGGAGTCGGGACCCCCGAGGTGAATTCATGCTCAGCAATCAACGAACCTTTGCCGCTCCCGGATGCTCCGCGAACAGTTTTAAATCCGACCCGACCCGATTCCCAGCGCATTGAGTGTGTGAGGGCGCCAGGGGGCGACTTAAATTGGGAAACATTCCCGGGAACGTAGAACGGTTGGATGCCATATTGCGCATTATTTTTGTTGGAGGCGTCGCCCCAACGGCTGATCTCGACGTCCATTTCGCGATAGTGTTGGTCGCCTCCCCAATCATCGAATGTATTTACGCTGAAAACAGCTGCGGGCTCTAAATGAGAAGTGTCACGCACGGTCACAACATACGTGCCGTACCCCAGACTGCGATTCAAGACCACCTCCGCACACGACCACCTACCCGATTTCTTTTTGATTTGCAGATGGAGTGCGCCGCTGGAATCGGTCCAAGCGTTGTCAGGGTCGTACAAATTATTAGTCCCTCCACGGTCGCTCGCGATTGTGCGTACGTCCCAATCGTACCCGCTAAACTTCAGAGGCTTGGTCGGCGCCAGCGTCGGGGCGCCGACACCGTTGACAATCGAGACCAGGGCTACTGGACCGCCTTTGCTTGGGGCAGCGTCCATGGTCGGAGGTGGGCGAAAACCTGAATCCACTAACAGTGCTGCGTACTCGAATCCGAGGTGAGTTTCACTTTTCCAGGTTGAGTCTGCACCGATCGGAGTGAAGGGCCGGTCAGGCCAGGGTTGCACCCACCACGGCCCGCTGTGCGCATAAATAACGATTTGCTGTCCGGGCCGAGGATTTCTGACGCGGCCAGCAATCGTGTCGAGTTTTTCGCGGCCACCCTGCGCCGCAGGCGGGACCTTGGTGAACTCGATCGAAGTTGGGCTGTTCCCCCGACGCGATTGGCAACTAGTCAGGGCAATGCAGAGCCCCAGCAACAGTATCTGCCGCGACGAAAACACTTTAGCCCATCTCGATCTCATGCCAGGCTCCTCCGGACTGTACAGTCGCACGTGTCGGTGGCCGTCAATTTATCACGCCGATTGGATTGTCCCTTCGTTTCAGGCATGTTCTTGGTCCAGTGCCACAAGCTATCTCGCGGCTAAGCTCACCTACCAAGAATAGGAATCACACAACGCGAATCATACAAATCTATCGTTAAGAGTATGGGATCAAGCCGGCCGCCGAATCCCTCGCCAGGGGAATGATAGGGTACTACTTTCGAGGTATTCTCCCGTATGGGCAGACGAGTTAAAGGAGGGAGGGTTCCGGCCGGGTCGGTTGATCCTGACCCGCGCGAGAGGAAAATAGAAAGTCACGCCGGAACCGATGAGCCTCCACGGCGACTTCCCTAGAGACTTGTGCCCGAGTTGGTTTGCGATTGTCATCTGCGATACCGTCTACGCACTGACCCAAACTCCGGGTCCTCCTTGTTGATTCAAGACTGCTGGAATTGGTAAGTCGGCGGTGTCCTGCGCACGATCACGCCGGCGTCGGAAAGAAGATGCTTTGCGTCTCTGCTTCGATGCAGATCCCGCAGCTCCAATCTTGGTTGCACGTGTGACCTTGTGAAATCTCTCGATGATTCTTGCTCGGCCACGAGCGAGCTGCGCTTTCAAAGTGCCTACGGGCACACCTAGCGTCTTTGCTGTCTCCTTTATGGAAACGCAATCTTTTTGACGGCGCAACAGAGCTGCCCGCTGATGGGGCGGAAGACCGTCAGTGAGCCTAGTGACAATCTGACGCAGCTGGCCTTGCTCCAAAGTTTGCTCCGGAGTAGGTCTTGGATCCATGAGAAGGTCGGAAAAAGGGTTCGATTGGTCTTCGTTGGGTGACCAGTCTAGCGACAACATCTCGCATCGACGCCGGCGGCGTATCTGCATGCGCACCGCGTTGATCACGACTGCTGTGAGCCAGGTCGACATCCTGGCGCGCCCCTGGAAATCCGCGATGTGTGTGAACGCCGACAGCATCGCGTCTTGCACGGCATCCTCGGCGTCTTCGCGATTGTTCAGCCAGCGCATTGCTATTCGCCGGAAACGGGGCAGCCCCCGCGACACGATGTCGTCGAATTCCTGCAGACGTTCTGAGGTGGCTTTTTGCGCTACTACACGCGCACCACCCGCCGTCATTGACACAACACTACAGTTTTCGAGTGCAGCTACAGCCGTGGCCATGTTTGGTAAGCTCCCTGTCTTCCTATGCGCTGTGTTTCGAGTTGATCCTCACTGCTCGTATTCCACTTTCGCTACAAGCACTTGTTGTGCCAGACCAGACCGCCCTCGACTGTCCATAGCGGTTCGCAGTAGAGCGCTGGTTGTAGAAGCATTGCTATGCAGTTACAAGAATTTGGTGATTAAGAGTCTGGCAAGGAAGACAGTGTTTCGGCTGTGCGCGACAACAACAACGATCCTGCGAGCATTACCCCCGCTGTCATGTGCCAACGGCTTGTCACGAGCGTTTGTTGCAGACCGCAGGACAAACTGGCGGTTTCTGAGACATAGGTAGCTAAACGACTGTCAACGCAAAGGAATCGGCACAGAAAGTTCTGCACCTTGATTTGGAAGGTTACATGCCTGAGCAAGAAAGGGGGAATTTGTACTTGAAGCGTGGCAAACTCAATGCGGTCGATGGGCTCGATATTGTCGTGGATGACGCCGAAGCGAGCACAGTCTTCCGCTTGCGTGGCCGAGTCAACATCGATTCGTCGCCGGCCCTGCGCGACCGCCTCCTGACCGTGCTTCGTGGGCAGTCGCCAACCGCGGTGATTTTCGACCTGACCGAAGTCCCCTACATCGACAGCTCCGGCATTGCGACCCTGATTGAAGGACTCAAGATCGCGCGCAATCGACACATTGCGTTTTGCCTGGAGGGGCTGCAAGGCCGACTCCTTCATTTGTTTGAGGTCACCGGCGTAATGACCCTGTTCATGGCCAACGGTTGCATAGTTCGCCCGGTGGAGAAGGTGTCTTGATGGCAACTGTCCTCGAAAGCGTCGGAAAGAGGACTCTCAACGATCTCGACTACGTTGGAAGTTTGAATATTCAGTTGTGGGCGACTCTTCGAGCGATGCGAACCGCCCTGCCGTTCGTGGGGAATCGCTACCGCTGGCAGGCTACCGTGCGCCAGATGTTGCAGATCGGCGTTGACGCGCTGCCAATGGTCTCACTGATGGCGATTTGCACCGGATTCATTCTCGCCATGCAAGGCGCATCTGAACTCCGCCGTTTCGGGGCATTGCACTACGTCATCGATCTGGTGGCGGTTGGGTTTACGCGGGAACTCGGCCCGCTGTTGACTGCGATCGCGGTCAGTGGACGTTCGGGTTCCTCCTTCGCGGCTGAGATCGGAACTATGAAAGTGACCGAAGAACTTGACTCACTTCGGGTGATGGCGCTCGAACCAGTCGAGTTCGTCCTGGCGCCAAAGTATCTTGCCTCGCTAATTGCGGTCCCTTGTCTAAGCGTTGCCTGCAACGTGTGCGGAATCTTCGCGGGCGCATTGTTTATGTTTTTCAGCACTCATCTGTCGCCGGCGCTGTACTTTCACGACGTGATGGATTCCATCCAGTTGCACGACGTGATCACGGGACTGATCAAGAGCGTGGCCTTTGCCACAATCATCGCCCATGTCGGTTGCCTGGAAGGCTTCCGTGTTCGCGGAGGGCCTGATTCCGTTGGCCGCTCCACGACCAGTGCGGTGGTGAAGTCAACTTTTATCGTTATCCTCGCAGACGCCATCTTCACCACTATCTTCTATTTCACGGTGAAATCCTGATGCCAATCATTTCCATTCGCGACCTGGTAGTCGAATACGACGGACGCCGCGTATTGGATGGGCTGAATCTCGATATCGAGCATGGGGAGACAATGGTCCTGCTCGGCGGCAGCGGCTCCGGAAAGAGCACACTGTTGCGCCAGATCATCGGGCTCGAGCGGCCAAAGTCGGGCAGTGTCACCATCAAGGGAGTAGATATAACCCGCTGCTCCGAGGCCGAGCTAAAAAAACTTCGGCATTCGATTGGAGTGGCTTTTCAAAGCGCAGCTTTGTTCAATTCGCTGTCGGTTGAAGATAATGTCGCCCTCATGCTGCGGGAGCACACCGCACTCGCGCCATCGATCATCGACCTGATGGTATGGATGAAGTTGGCCGTGGTCGGTCTGGCCGACTTCGGCAAGTTACATCCGCAGGAACTCTCGGGTGGCATGAAGAAGCGCGGCGCGGTAGCTCGTGCCCTGGCGCTCGATCCTGAAATTCTGGTGCTCGACGAGCCATCTGCGGGACTGGATCCCATTGTTGCGGCGGAACTCGATGAACTCATTCTCCTTCTTAAGGAAGCGTTTCAGATGACGGTCATCGTTGTCACCCATGAAATGCCGAGCGCGTTCCGGATCGCCGACCGCATTGCGATGTTGTACCAGGGCTCGTTTAGCTCGGTTGGAACCAAGGGAGAAATCCAGGCAAGTCAAAATCCTCGGGTGCGGCAATTCCTTGATCGGGTTCCAGGAGACATGGCACACACGTCAACCGTCGCTGCTTACTTTGAAAAATATTTGCAGACTCAGGAGGCATACCAGTGACCACGGAAGCAAAAGTTGGGGCCTTCGTCCTCGGATGCTTCGCGATCTTGTCGTTCACGATTATCTATCTGGTGAACGCGCAGTTCAGCGGTGACACGGTTCCGTATCGGACTTACTTGCGTTACGCCGGCGGTCTGGAGCCCGGGGCTTTGGTGCTCTTTGGCGGAATCAACGTCGGCAAAGTGACCGCCGTGCGGCCTGGGACGGCAGATCCCACCCGCATAGAAATTCTGCTATCGGTGAAACAGAACACGCCTGTTAATGAAAAATCGATCGCAAAACTGGGCATCGTCAGCGTGATGAGCGGAGCCGCACTATCGATTACTACCGGCAGCAACGAAGCCAAGCGGCTTCCCCCCGGATCGTCGATCCAGTCGCAGGAGGCCGCCAGTCTCGATGAGATCGCCGGCAAACTGGCTGGCGTCGCAGACAACGCAGACGCCTTGATTACGCAAGCGCGAGGAGAACTGGAGGGGATCACCGGCGACGCGCGTAGTCTGCTTGCCAACCTGAACACGGTGACTGGAAAACCCAATCAACAGAGAATTCGAGCAGTCTTAGATCGCGTCAACGGAATGCTGGCGACGGAAGGTCCAAAGATCGATCGAATTTCCGATCAATTGATCGCGCTGAGTCAGCATGCCGATGACACCATTCAGAACGTGAACGGTACGGTTACAGATGTTCGCGAGCCCATCCGTAAAGACTTGGCTGATTTGCAGAATGCATTGCAGCAAGCGAAGGCCTTGCTATCGGACATGCAGGTAGTGGTACGAGCGAATGATTACAAAATTGACGACACCATGGAGAACCTGCGGACCGCTACCGACAATCTGGACCAATTGACTGACTCACTGAAGCAGCGTCCGTGGAGCTTAATTCGGATCAAGCAGCCGAAAGACCGTGAGGTCCCGAAATAGTAACGACCGCCGGGCCCCGCAATTATGAGGTTGAATATGAAAAAGCGTCGGATGGCAATTTGCTTTGTGCTGGCAACCCTGATTATCTTGGTTGGCTGCGGAGGTGCGGCGAAGTACCCGAACTACTACACTCTCCACGTGCAGCCGCCGGTGGATCCGCCGGCGCCGGAGGGTGTCCGTACATCATTGGCGGTACGTGAATTCCGGTCGCCCACCTATTTGCGGCAGGGGGCCATTGTTTATAAGACGTCGCCGGAGCAAATCGGGTTCTATAATTACCACCGCTGGGCGGTTGACCCGCGTGAGTTCGTGACCAACGCGGTGGCGGAGCATTTACGGGCGAGCGGAAATTACGCCCAGGTAAAGCTGTATGACGGACACGCCGATATCGATTATGTTCTCAGCGGACGCCTCGAAAAGCTCGAGGAACTGGATTACGACGGCGGCGTCAAAGTTGAAGTTGCAATCTCTGCCCAGATAGTGTGCCTTGCAACTGGCGCGCAAGTGTGGACCAATGCTGTCTCCGAGGTAGGAACCGTTGACAAGCGCGATGTGCCCACGGTTGTAGCAGAGATGAACCGGACGATGGATCGTGCAATTGAGAAGCTGCTGACCCCGACGCCTTCTCTCGTCGCTGCTAAAGGGAAGTAAGACCATGTTGTTTCGTTCAAGAGTCTCGTGCGCGGCTAGATTGCTTGGGGCGTGCTGTCGTCATGGGGCGGTTGTGTGGGTGCTCCTGATCTGCATTAACTTCTCCGCAAAGGACGCTCACTCCGCTGATGCGGTACCACAACCGAGTGCGTCCGGCAGCAACGCTGCACCGGTGATCGTGGTTGGCTTCGTAGGCGGATTCGTTCATCACGACGATTTGCGCCATTCCGAGGTTCAGCTGGCGCAGAAGCTGCAGGCTACGCATCCAGAACGTCTTCGTGTCGCGATGTTTCAAAACTGGCACCGCAGGGCTGCGCATCAGACCATTCTTCAATGGCTGGATACAGGCCAGGGCGGGCGCCTTACGGACGAGGAGAAGCGTGGTGCACACATTATCCTGTTCGGGCACAGCTGGGGCGGTGCGGCGGTAATCTCTTTGGCCCGCGAGCTGCAGCATGAAAGAATTCCAGTTCTGCTTACCATCCAGGTTGATAGCATCGCTAAACCAGGCCACGATGATCGAGTGGTTCCTGCGAATGTGGCCTACGCGGTCAACTTTTATCAAACGCGCGGCCTGTTGCACGGGCGCCCCCGAATTACCGCCGCCGACCCTGCGCAAACCAGGATACTGGGCGACTTTTTCCAGAACTACAACAAGCCTCCCGCCGAATGCAGCAGGTATCCTTGGCTGACTCGTCATCTATTTTCGGGACACACCGCCATCGAGTGCGATCCTCTGGTGTGGTCTCAGATCGAGGATCTGATCGACAACTATTCGCTTACCGAGAAAAAGGCCTCGTTGCGGGCAGGTGAGCTACCGTCTGGGGATACGTCGGCCATTCGTCACCAGTCGGCACAAATTCCTTCCGCGGCTGGCAGGGAATTACGGCCCACGATCGACTGATGCTCCGCGCCAACCGTTTGGCACCTGCTACAGCCTTGACACCCCGGCTGCCATTGCTCGGTTTCGTTTTCAAAGGCTTACAATTGGCCTTAGGGGTGCACGTTAGAATACGTTCCCGCCACCTGCGGACCGCTGCAGAAAACTACTGAGCCGCAAAGCAGGGAGCACAACATCTATCCGCTGCCAAGAAGGGAAGCACACAGGAGATGACAATGACGTTGCTGGAATCCTTAAAACAATACACAACTGTGGTCGCTGACACTGGCGATATTGACGCAATTCGCCAGCATCGGCCTCAGGACGCAACCACCAATCCCTCTCTTCTTTATAAGGCCGCCGAGATGCCGGCGTACCGCAATCTGGTAGAAGAAGCGGCTGAACAGGCCTCCGACATCGGTGGCAGTCGCGCACAGATGGCCGAAGAATTCATCGATCAGATGTTCGTGCTCTTCGGAAGCGAGATTCTCAAAGTGGTTCCCGGTCGGGTGTCCACGGAAGTGGCCGCGAGCTTGAGCTTCGACACTCCCGGAACGCTCGCCAAGGCCCGTAAGCTCATCGGCCTATATAAGAAAAAAGGTGTGGCGCGCGAGCGTGTCCTGATCAAAATCGCCAGCACGTGGGAGGGGATTCAGGCGGCCGCCGAACTGGAGCAAGAAGGCATCCACTGCAATCTGACTTTGCTCTTCAGCTTCGCCCAGGCAATCGCATGCGCCGAGGCTGGAGTGACTCTGATCTCACCTTTCGTTGGTCGCATTTACGACTGGTATAAGAAGGAGGGCGGCGGCAAGGAGATTCCTCCTGATCAGGACCCCGGAGTCGCATCAGTTACGCGCATCTACAATTACTACAAAAAATATGGATACAAGACCCAGGTGATGGGAGCGAGTTTCCGCAACGTGAATCAGATCATTCGCTTGGCGGGCTCGGACCTGCTGACCATCAGTCCCGACTTGCTTGATCAGCTGGAAAAGACTGAAGGCGTTATGGAGCGGAAACTTGATCCGGCAAATGCTCAGGCCAGCAAAGATGAACGTCTGCACCTGACAGAGAAAGCCTTCCGCTGGATGCATAACGAAGATGCCATGGCGACCGAAAAGCTCGCCGAAGGCATTCGCAAATTCAACAGCGACGCACAAAAATTGCAGGAGTACGCGCTTTCACAGGTCGCCGAAAAGGTCGGGTGAGTATTGGCGCCAGCGAAGCGTGCGGCTCACCTCAGGTTGGGCTGCACTGCATCGTCCGGGACCAGTTCTTTGCGAAAGAGCATTTGTGAAAGTATTTCACCAGGAGTTACTAGGAGTGTATTTAGGTGAAGGCTAGCCGCGCAGTTCTTTGGGACATGGATGGAACTTTGATCGATTCAGAGGACCTCCACTGGATTGCCTGGCGGAACACGCTCGCCAACGAAGGCGTGTTCATCTCGCATTCCCAGTTTCTTTCCTCATTCGGCCAGCGCAACGATTCCATTCTTCCACAGTGGCTGGGCGCCGGAGCGACTCCAGCGCGAATGGAGAGGATTGCAAACGCCAAAGAGGAACTATACCGTCGCCGGGTCCGGCGACACGGCATCTTGCCTCTGCCCGGGGTTGCAAATTGGCTGCACCGACTGCACGAAGAAGGATGGCTTCAGGCCATCGCATCGGCGGCCCCGCGCTCAAATATTGATGCAATACTCGATGCTCTCTCAGCTACGCATATTTTTCAGGCTATCGTTTCCGCGGAAGACGTACACCGAGGCAAACCAGATCCCGAGGTGTATCTGACCGCCGCTGCTCGCCTCGGAGTAGCGCCGGAGCGGTGCATCGTTGTAGAAGACGCTGTTGCCGGTGTCGAAGGAGCGCGTCGCGCCGGGATGAAAAGCATCGGAGTAAGCCGCGACGGCAAGCATCTGCCGGCTGATATCGTGGTACCGTCCCTCGACCTTCTGGGACCGGACGCATTCGAAAAGTTAGACAGGAGCTCGCTTGTCGGGTTCGGGGACCTCGCGGCCACTAGTGCCGATGAATCTTATAATTTGAGGAGCCTGTCCCAGGATCAGCCAGAGTTCGCCTCGAAACACCTGAGCCACACCGATGAGCTTCGAACCGATTGAAAACTACGGCGCAATTGGGAATATGCGGTCGATTGCGCTGGTGGGGGTAAACGGTTCAATCGACTTTCTCTGCTATCCCAATTTCGATTCTCCCACCGTGTTTGCTGCGCTACTCGATGATGAGAGCGGCGGCCGTTTCCAGATTCAGCCACAACTAAAGAAAAGGCGGGTGCGGCAGCTCTATTTGCCAGACACAAACATCCTGCTCACGCGATTTCTCTCGGATGAGGGGGTGGCCGAGCTGACTGATTACATGCCTATTGGGGAAGACGGTGAGCAACCGAACGAAATAATCCGCACCGTGTCGGTCATCAGAGGCAAGCTCGAGTTCAAGATGCAGTGCCAGCCACGGCCAAACTATGCGAAGTGCGGGCACACCGTGAAGATTGAAGACGGATGCGCGATTTTTTCGCCGGAGAGTGATAGTTGTCCGGCGTTGGCCCTGTACTCCACTATTCCTCTTCGATCAGAATCCCAGGATGCAACCTGCGAGTTCAGCCTTCGAGCCGGCGAGAGGGCGACGTTCGTTTTTGGTGGAGTTCGCCCCCGGGGACAGCAACCCGAGATGGAGTTCGTAGACCAGCGCTTTCACGAGACAGCACGCTTCTGGAAAGGATGGATCGCGAGGTCAAAGTATAGAGGCCGGTGGCGAGAGATGGTCAATCGCTCGGCCCTGATGTTGAAGCTGCTGATCAGCCGCGAGCACGGATCGCTGATTGCAGCGCCAACTTTTTCCTTGCCGGAAGAAATTGGCGGAGTGCGCAATTGGGATTATCGCTTTACCTGGTTGCGAGATGCTGCATTCACGCTCTATGCGCTGATCCGTCTGGGCTTTGTCGACGAAACTGAAGCATTCATCGAATGGCTGAAGGGGCGATTAGGTGACGACGCGGAGCGCGGACCGTTACAGGTGATGTACGGAATTGATGGGAGACGAAAGCTTGATGAGTTGACCCTTGACCATCTGCACGGGTACGAAAATTCGCGTCCCGTCCGTATCGGCAATGCGGCCTACCAGCAGTTGCAGCTGGATATTTATGGCGAAATGATGGATTCCATCTATCTCGGAAACAAGTACGGGGATCCGATGACGTATGACGGATGGAAGGAAGTCCACCGCATGTTGGACTGGCTGGGTAAGAATTGGCAGCGACCCGACGAAGGTATCTGGGAGGTTCGTGGCGGCGCGCGAGAATTCCTGCACTCTCGCTTGATGTGCTGGGTGGCATTCGATCGAGCACTGCGGCTGGCGCAGAAACGTTCGCTTTCGGCGCCATTCGACGCCTGGCTACGAACTCGCGACGCCATACGGGAAGACATATTCACGAACTTCTGGGATGAAGATTTGCAGTCGTTTGTGCAGTCAAAGGGAACGAAGAACCTGGATGCGTCGGTCCTGCTGATGCCACTCATGCGGTTCATCAGCCCAGTCGACCCCATGTGGCGATCGACCATGAAAGCGATTGAAGCGCGATTAGTCGAAGACACTCTTGTGCATCGCTATGAGGCGGAAAGCACGCACGTGGACGGGCTTCCTGGCGGAGAGGGCAGCTTTACAGCATGCTCGTTTTGGTACATCGAGTGCCTGGCGCGCGCTGGGGAGTTGGAAAAGGCCCAATTGTTGTTCGAGAAGCTCATGGGGTACGCAAACCATCTCGGGCTCTACTCGGAGCAGATCGGTCCGAGCGGGCAACACCTCGGCAACTTCCCACAAGCGTTTACACATCTGGCGCTGATCAGCGCCGCAACCTATCTGGATAGAGTCCTCTCAGGCAAAGATGATTCAGTGTGGCGTTAGCGTTTTGAGAAACGGTTCGCTGTCCGACACATGCAAAAGTGCGAGAGAATTCCCTGATCTATGGCAAGTCAAATTGAACCCGGCATTGACGAGTACCTCCGCAAGCGACTGATGCCGGTCGAGGGCGCGATCCCACACCTCGCCCGTACCGACATGTACGGGAATGCCATTCCCGCGGGAAGTGTCGGTGGTGATCTCTTCGAGTACATCAATTTTCAGCAACGCTATAACATCGATGCCCGCATCGCCCGCGCTTTACGGTTGTCCAAGGAATATCTGGAACCGGTCTCCGAAGGCCGGGTCGCGCGAAACTCAGTTGATCAGTTTGTGCAATGGCTTGCATCGAATGCTAACCCGAACCGCTTGCAAGAGGGCGAGTACAGAAGGACGAAGAGCTCAGAACAGCTGATGATCGCACAGAATTTGCGTGAGCTCTACACCTCCGCAGGCGTCCTGCTGGTGGATGCTCAGGGGCACGGGATCATTTCGGCGAAGATAGCTTCGACTGTCCACGACACCTTTCACGCTTTTATCCTCGCCGAACTCGACCGCTACGGGAAGACGACCCCTAGACTATTCGAGGACATTAATCTTCGACTGGCCCAGTCCGTCACTGCGCGCAATGCTCTGGGCTGCGACGCGCACGACGAGGCGCGTGAAATCGCAACCATGATTTACGGTGAAATAAGCCCCGAAGGGCATTTCCGCTTTGTAAATTTTGGTAGTCCGCCACCTTTAGTCTTTTCGGCGGAGTTCGGGACGTTTGTGCCGATGAGTACCGATTACCTCGCGCAATTTCCCGCACTCGGGTTGGAAATTCCCGAAGACCATCCTGACCGGAACAAGTATTTTTCGATGGCCCTCCGGCAAAGGCAAATCAACGCCTCGAATGTCTCCGAGATTACATTGATGAGCCCTGGAGACATCATTTTTCTGTACTCCGACGGTGTCTATGACGGCAGCGATACAGAGGCTCGCCTAAGGATCGAGCGCATAGTTCGTGACCGCAAACACCGCCCGGCGAGAGAGATATGCAACGCAATCCTGGACGACGCATTAACGCAGGACGATCACCTTCGCCAGATCGGCGAGCCGGACCGCATCGACGATAAAACCGCGTTCATCATCAAGCACGGCTGAATTGATCCCTTAGCTGGCCAGCGTAGTCGGAGAATTGCTCTTCACCTCGCGCGTGGGTTCGACGGTCGTGTCCGCGGCAGCCATTTCTCGATTGAAGTTGAAATCTGTGGGGGCCATGCCAGTGATAAGTCGCGCTCCGCGACTGAATGTCAGATCCTGAATTGCCCACTGAATGAAAACTATGATGCGGCTCTGAAACTCTACGATGTACGCGAGGTGGATGAACGCCCAGACCAGCCAGGCCAGCAGTCCTGAAACATGCACGCCGAAAATGTCGGCCACAGCGGCGGCGCGTCCAATCACTGCCATATTTCCTTTGTCGAAATAATTAAAGGGCGCCGGCTTAGGTTGGCCTTTCACTTTTCGCGTGATGGCTTTTCCAGCGTAGGCTCCTCCCTGCATCGCCACCTGCGCCACACCCTGCAGCGGCTTGCCACGTTTGTCGATCGAGAGAGCCAGATCGCCGACAACATAAATGTCGGGAAAATTGGCGATGGTGAGGTCGGGGCCGACTTTGATCCTTCCCCCACGGTCAGTTTCAGCGCCGGTGCGCTTGCGCCACCGTTTTGGCGAGTGGAGACACGGTTACACCTCCAGCCCAGATCACCGTTTTTGTGGATAGCGTTTGGTGGAACCGTTGGCCTGATAGCTTATGCCGTCTCGAGTGAGCCTCGTGCACCATCGCGCCCATTCTTGTTTGAACTCCAAGTTTCGCGAGTGATAGCACCGCTTTATGAGCCAGGTCTTCGGGAAATGACGTTAGTACACGTGGCGCTGCGTCCAGCAGAATAATCTGCGCATCCTTCGGGATCGATAGAGCGAAAGTCGTGCTTCAGTGTCTGTCGCGAGATCTCGGCGATGGCTCCAGCCAGTTCGACGCCGGTAGGGCCTGCTCCCACGATCGTGAAGGTAAGCCATGCGCGCCGCTGAGCGGGGTCCGGTCCAGCCGTTCTGCGACTTCAAACGCGTAAAGGATCTTATGCCGCAGGATGGTCGCTTCTTCCACACTCTTCAGTCCCGGAGCCCATTTCTGCCATTCGTCGTGTCCGTAGTAAGAGGTTTGCGAACCTGCGGCTACGATCAGGAAGTCGTACTCGAAACTCGCACCGTCGGCGAGCAGCACGCGCTTCGCAACTGGGTCAATGTCTTCTACTTCGCCCAGCAACACGCGCGTATTTTTCTGGCGGCCCAGGACGCCGCGCAGCGGGGCGGCGACTTCGCCGGGTGAGAGCGAACCGGTGGCAACTTGATACAGCAGAGGTTGAAACAGATGATAGTTGCGCCGATCGATCAGAGTTACATCAACTGGCGCTGACTTCAGTGCCTGGGCTGCACTGAGGCCTCCGAAACCGCCTCCTATGATAATGACCTTGGATTTTCCGCTCATAAGACTAAGCACTCCGTTTCTTGTTTTTTCGCTCTTATTGTCGTGATCGCAAAAGAACCACGACCGATCTCGGACCAACCACATAACTCGTTGCCGCCAGAGATTCGCCGCGCTCCGAGAAATCGTCAGGGCTCGCCAAAGCAGTGTCCACGATTCGCATCCAATCTTGGGCCGCACCTTCCTGAATATGAAACTCCAACTCCTCCCAGTACGCGTTGATCATCACGTAGATGTCATCGTCATCTTGAGAAGCGCCGTGCAGGCAGAACGCCAAACTGCGGGAGTCATATGACAAGTCTGCTCTTCTCACCAACTCCGTACCAGTCCACATCCTCCCGCCAGAACCGGCTGCGGCTCAGCGAAGGATGGCTGTTTTCGAAATGAAATCATGCCCTTGAAGAAGCGGAAGATATCCTGATTTGTCTGAAGCTGGCTCCAGTCCAGCCATCCTGTAGTGTTGTCCTGGTTGTAGGGATTGTTGTTGCCGATACTGGGTGTTCAAGAATTCGTCGCCGGCGCGGAACATGGGAATTCCGTTCGACAAGCATAAGCAAGCAGCAGAAATTCTTCACCTGCTTGCGGCGCAGCGCCAGCACCTCATCTGGCGCGCCGTCGTCACCCTCGTACCCACAGTTCCAGCTGTAGTTATCGTTCAGTGCCGTCCTGATTGTTGTTGCCGTTTGCCCAGTTGTGCTTTTCGTTGTAGGAGACGAGATCGTAGAGGGTGAAGCCGTCGTGCGAGGTCAGGTAGTTCACGCTCTGGTAGGCGTGATACGCGTCGGCGCGGGTGTCGGGAAAAAGATCGTCGCTGCCGTAGAGACGCCGCATCAGGTCAGGGAACCATTCCGGGATCGCCTTTGACGAAACGGCGGACGTCGTCGCGGAAACCTGCCCGTTCCACTGCAGCCACGTCATGCCGGGAAATCCCCGACCGAGTTGAAACGCGCCGGTGTCCCAAGGTTCCGCGATCAACCGTAACTTGCCCAGTTCTGGATCAGCGGCAATTTCGCTGAAAATGGGCGCATGTCCCCAGTTAAGAGAACCATCCGCATTGCGGCTAAACACCGATGCCAAGTCAAAGCGGAATCCGTCTATGTGCATCTCTTGCTTCCAGTAACGCAAGCTGTCCATAACCATCTTGCGCACGTGGGGCTCGCCGAAATTCAGGGTATTGCCGGTGCCGGAATAGTTCGCGTAAGGGGTCGTCAGATCGCCCGACATCATGTAATAGGCAGCGCTATCGATGCCCTTGTAGCTGTAGATGGGACCCCTGTGATCGCCTTCGCAGGTGTGGTTGTAGACGACGTCAAGCACCACCCCGATGTCGGCCTCATGGAAGGCTTTCACCATGCTTCTGAATTCAACGTGCTGCTCATCCTGATCACGGGTACTCGCGTATTGGGCGTGAGGCGCGAAAAAGTTCAGGGGCATGTAGCCCCAATAGTCGCCCTCTTGCGGGTCTCGTTGAAAAATCGGCATCAACTCGACAACCGTGACACCGAGCTGTTTAAGGTATGGGATTTTTTCCACCAGCCCCGCATACGTTCCGGCACGAGCGGGGTCTACGCCAGAGTTGGGATTCTTAGTGAATCCTTTCACGTGCAGTTCATAAATGATCGCATCCGATTCGTGATGCGCCGATCGGCTTTTCTGCCAATCAAACACTGGACGGTGGGCAGTCAACATCCCCAGAGGCGCCCTGCCTGCATTCGAACCCTCACGCATTGCGAATTCGCGATCGAAATCAGGTGGAAAGAAAACACCTTTTGCGTAGGGGTCGAGCAATACTTTCTGTGGGTCAAAACTATGGACGGACGAAATCGCCTGCCCCGACACTGAGTATCCGTAATAACTGCACTCCCGCAACTCGATGGCTGGAATTCGGCAATGCCAAATCCGCCCCGACTTGTTAAGCAGATAGTCAAAACGATACGTCAGCAGCGAGTTCACGAGATCTGTGGAAGCGTAAAGCAACAGTGTCACGCTGTCCGCATGCTCAGAGTGAATGGCGAAGTTGAACGCTTGCTCCGCTTCTATCCAGGTGACGCCCAGCGGCAATGAGCTGCCTTCAGACTGCTCCCATGTTAAGCGCTTCATAGGCGTGACATTATTACGCAGGATCGTTCGCTCTCGCTTATTCACGCTGGCGGTCGTCGCTTCAGAATTGTTCACATTCCCTTTTTGATGCCAATTGCGATTGCCAGTCTTTTGATCTGGCGAAGACACACTAACACGAGATTCTAGCTCTCCACTTCAGAGAGTTTTGCACTTTAAGTTCCAAGTCCGGCGGCACGCCCGACCATTTTTGCGGCCATGGATGCAGCATTCATCTTATGAGACTTGGTGGGCAATGCCGATAACGGCGATTTGCCGATGACGGGAGTTTGTCACATGCCAGTCCCTTCGCCCTTGACTCACGGCGATCTGCGGCTTCACACCCTCGTATCTCGCGAGGGTTGCGGGTTGAGAGCGACCATTTAATTTTGGCCCTACTCGTGCAAACGCAGTGTTCGTGACGAAGGTGCGGAATAGATTTCGGCCACGTTGGATGCGTAAGCCCTCGCGCAGCCTAGCTTGAAAAAGCTTTTGCCGGAACAACAGTTCGCAGCTCTCGCTCAGGTCGTGACGTTCGCGATCAACCTAGGACACCTGGCAGCGCCAGTACAAGAAGGAGAATTAAATGAGTTATTCGTCAAACGGAAATCGTCCCAAGCTTAGCGAGAAGGGACTTCTCACGCCTGATAACTGTGTTGTGGCGTTTATTGACCACCAGCCACAAATGCTCTTTGGAGTATCGAACTTCGACCGACAGAGCATCATTAACAACACCGTCGCTCTTGCCAAAGCCTCCAGGGTGTTCGATGTGCCGGTGGTGCTCACCACAGTCGAAACGAATTCCTTTAGCGGCAACATGTGGCCTCAACTCCGAGCTGTATTCCCGGGCCAGGAACCGATAGAGCGTTCATCGATGAACTCCTGGGATGACAAGAACTTCGTAGCGGCCATTGAAAAGACAGGACGCAAGAAGATCGTGCTGGCGGGACTATGGACGGAGGTTTGCGTGGCTTTTCCTTCGGTTCAGGCGATCCGCGACGGCTACGAGATCTACGTGGCGGAAGATTGCTGCGGCGATGTGAGTCAACTTAATCATGAGAACGCGATGAAGCGAGTAATCCAGGCGGGAGCGAAGCCCGTGACCGCCCTCTCGACGATGCTCGAATGGCAGCGCGATTGGGCCAACCGTGAAACGTATGACGCGGTCATGGACATTGTGAAGACCCATCTCGGCGCCTACGGCGTCGGGGTCGAGTACGCCTACACCATGGTTCATGGTTTGCCGGCAACGAAGTTTGCCGAATATGAAGTTCCACCCGCTGTCGCAGCGCACAAGTAAAGCAAAGGAGCGGAAGCTTGCTTCCGCCCCTTTCTCACCGACGATGGAAAACAGAGAAGGAGATTCGTGTGTCTGCTGAAATCATTTTGCACAACGCCAAGATCGCCACGAATGGGGTGCCCTCGTTTGTGGAGGCGATCGCTATTTCTGATGGAAAGGTGACTGCCATCGGTAAAAATGAAGAGATTCTGCGACTACGCGGGCCGGCGACCCGAGTCATCGACGGCCAGCGGCGCACTGTCATTCCCGGACTGAATGATTCTCACATGCATCCGATTCGCGGCGGGCTCAACTACAACCTTGAGTTGCGCTGGGATGGCGTACCTTCGCTGGCCGACGCTCTGCGCATGCTCAAAGAGCAGGCAGCGCGGACGCCCGCTCCGCAGTGGGTCCGAGTTGTTGGCGGGTGGACAGAGTTTCAGTTCGCCGAGCGCCGGATGCCAACGCTCGACGAGATCAACGCGGTTGCTCCGGACACTCCAGTCTTCGTGATGCACTTGTACGACAGAGTGTTGCTGAACGGAGCGGCGCTGCGCGCGGTGGGCTATGACAAGAATGCCCCGGACTTTCCCGCCGGTGAAGTTCAACGCGACCGTCACGGGAACCCCACAGGTCTTCTCATCGCGAACCCGAACGCAAATATTCTCTACTCCACCCTCGCCAAGGGGCCGAAACTTTCGCGCGAGGATCAGCTTAATTCTTCACGACTCTTTTTCCGTGAGCTAAACCGTTTTGGAATTACCAGTGTGATCGACGCGGGCGGCGGCTTTCAAAACTATCCCGACGATTATGGCGTCGTGAACGAACTGCATCGCAACGGAGAGCTGTCCCTTCGGCTTGCGTACAACCTGTTTACGCAGAAACCGAAACAGGAGCTGGCCGACTTCCAGAGCTGGACCAAAATGACGAAGCCCGGCGACGGTGACGATTTCTATCGCGTCAATGGCGCCGGGGAAATGCTGGTTTTTTCAGCTGCGGACTTCGAAGACTTTCTTGTCCCGCGGCCAGACTTGCTGCCGGTGATGGAAAGCGAACTGAAAGCTGTGATCCGGCACCTCGTAGAGAATCGCTGGCCATTTCGCCTGCACGCGACGTACAACGAGACGATCGAGCGAGCATTGAACGTTTACGAAGAGGTGAATCGAGAGGTTCCGTTTGACGGCCTGCACTGGTTCTTCGATCACTGCGAAACCATCAGCGATCGCAACATCGAGCGTGTGAAGGCGTTGGGCGGCGGAATTGCGGTGCAGAACCGAATGGCCTTCCAAGGCGAATATTTTGTCGAGCGATACGGGGCGCAGCAAGCCAAACGCACACCGCCGATTCGGAGAATGCTCGAGATCGGCGTTCCGGTTGGGGCTGGCACCGACGCAACCCGCGTCTCAAGTTACAACCCTTACCTTTCCCTCTATTGGCTTATCACTGGCAAGACCATAGGCGGCCTTGGGCTATATCCGGAAGAAAATCGGCTCGATCGGGCGGAAGCACTCAAGCTCTACACGATGGGCAGCAGTTGGTTTTCTACAGAAGATGGTAAGAAGGGAGCGCTTGCTCCTGGGCAGCTGGCGGACTTGGCGGTTCTTTCCGCGGACTATTTCTCAATTCCCGATGAGGAGATCAAGCAGCTCGAATCCGTGCTCACGATTGTTGGTGGGAAGGTCGTCTATGCCACCGAAGAATTCTCAAAGCTGGCGCCGCCAGCATTACCGGTGAGTCCAAGCTGGTCTCCCGTCAAAGAGTATGGAGGTTATGCAAAGGGTCAGCCCGAACTTGTTGGCGTCTCGCACTCCGCTTCCTCTTCCGATGTTGGCCGCACAAAATCGCACTTGCAAGTGCTGGGCGATCTCGGCCTTTGGGGACTGGGTTGCGACTGCTTTGCATTCTAATTCGAGCGATGGAGGAGAGAGAAATGAAGGTGTTGTTTTTATCTTTCGTCGTTGGTCTCGGAGTGGGCGTTCTTTATGGGCTCATCCGGGTCAAGAGTCCAGCGCCGCCGATCGTAGCGTTACTCGGCCTGTTGGGAATGGTGCTCGGTGAACAGTTGGGGATATGGATGCAAACGAAAAAGCTGGATGTCCCGCGTGCTGCGGCCGTCTGCCTCGTCGGCGAGTCCTACGATTCGGCGTCATCCGTCCGAAAACCTTTGGCAGTGGCAGCGCCCGAGGTTGTCGAGCAAATTGAGTGATCGTCAAGGAGAAGACGGAATGCGCTTCAACAAAAATGTCGTTGAAACCTGCGTAGCGCTGGTTCTGACGCTCGCTCTCGCGCCTGGATCTCCGCACGTCGGTGCTTTCGCTCAAACTGCACAGACAGCCGAAACCGTAAGCGTGGCTGTAGGGCCGCAGTACGACACGACACATGTCTATGTGGCTCCGGAAGATTTCGATCGCTTCGTCGCGAGCTTGCTTGCAACATTTGGCGGCACAAAAACCAAGCAAGGCGTCTTCACCGTAACTCCGACTCAAAGCAGCACTATATCGCAGCTGGTCCTGACCCCCGTGGGATCGATATCGGCATTCGGCTTCAAAACACCCATTCCATATCCATTCGGCTTGGAGCGCACAGGCTATCTGGTCACGAACATGGACGACGCCATCCGCGCTGCCAAAGCCACTGGCGCAGACGTGTTCGTCGCCGCCTTCAACGATCCGATCGGTCGAGACGCGATTATTCAATGGCCCGGCGGCGTGAACACGCAACTGTATTGGCACACCACCTCGCCGTCCTATACCCAGCTCCAGACAGTCCCGGAGAATCGTGTGTATATATCACCGGACAGAGCGGACGCCTTCGTGCGCAGCTTTCTCGCTTTCTCCCACGGGACCGTCGTGTCTGATGACGCGCAGGCCTCAGGTGTCGAAATCGGAACGCCTTCGGAAACCTATCGGCGAGTGAGGATCGAATCGAAGTTCGGGAAATTGACTGCGCTCGTTACTGACGGACACCTTCCTTACCCCTACGGCCGGGAGATGACGGGATATGAGGTGTCGAATTTTCCGGAGACGCTTACCAAGGCCAAAGCCGCTGGTGTGGATGTCCTTGTTTCTCCATACAAGACCGGGGAGCGAGATGCTGTTGTTGTCAGGTTTCCGGGAGGATACATCGCTGAGATCCATTCCATAACAAAGAAATAGGACGCACGAACAACTTCTAACGATAGTGGCTGAAGAGCCTGGGATCTAGTCGCTTTGCGACAAGAAATCATCAACTTTGAATTCAAAGGAGTATCGAATGAAGACCTGGTTTATCACCGGCGCGTCGCGTGGATTCGGCGCTCTATTTGTCAAAGAAGCGTTGGATCGAGGCGACAATGTTGTCGCGGCAGCGCGCAATCCCCAAGTCCTCGCAGAGAAATTCGGTGCGCGTCCCAACCTCCTTGCGATCAAGCTAGACGTCACGAATGAGGAACAGGCTCGTGAAGCTATGCGGCAGACGGTTGAGCGATTCGGGCGTATTGACGTGCTGATCAATAATGCGGGATTTGGCGTGCTCGGTGCGGTCGAGGAAATCTCAGGTGCAGAAGTAGAAGCCGTTTATCGGACTAACGTCTTCGGTCTGCTCTCGGTCACGCGCGCTGCTTTGCCGCAATTACGTCATCAAGGTTCGGGACATATCATCAATATCTCTGCGGTCGCAGGGTATCAAAGCTTGGTTGGCTGGGCCGTCTATGCCTCGACGAAGTTCGCGGTTGAGGGCATCTCCGAAGGATTGGCTATGGAAGTTAAGCCTTTGGGCATCAAGGTGACAATCGTCGAACCTGGCTTTTTCCGTACTGATTTTCTGGATGGTCAATCACTAACCATTTGCCCGACCGTCATCGAAGACTATGCCGAAACGACCGGAGCAATGCGTCAGGCTGCAGTGTCGTTGAATCACAAGCAACCCGGTGACCCGGCACGAATGGCAAAAGCCCTCCTGAAGATCGTAGACGACCCGAATCCGCCGTTGCGGATGCCTTTCGGCTCTGACACCGTCGCCACGATTGAAGCAAAGAACGCCTTCGTTGCGGAGGAATTGAACAACTGGCGCACACTGGCTATCTCCACCGACTTCGCGAAGTGAACTTCAGAACGAAGAGATACATGCGAACGTTACTGATTTTCGTAGTCATGTTTCTTGCAGGTTCGCTGCTCTCGCAAGGCCAATCGATTCCGGCTGCTGAATCCCCTGTACCGGCGCGGACCTATCACTTGCTTCGCGAGGACGACGACTGGAGTTTCCTTGCCGATCCGGCCAAGCGGCAGGATTTTTGGGATCCCATCAAATATATTCCTCTGCGATCAGGCCGGAACGACTGGTTCCTATCCATGGGCGGCGAAGCTCGCGAGATTTGGGAACAGATTGGAAACGACAACTGGGGCCAACAGCCGTTCATGAACGGCTATTTCAATCAACGTTACATGTTTTACTTTGACGTTCACTACGGCAAGCATGTTCGCTCGTTCGTGGAACTAAAAAGCGGTTTGAATTCTTACCGTATCGGCGGCCCGAGGCCGATCGACGAAAAGAAACTGGATTTCCAGACCGCATTCCTCGAAGTCGGAACGGGAGATGAACGGAACTGGATCAAGTTCAGGGCCGGCAGACACGAGATGGAATATGGCTCTGGCCGCCTGATCGATGTGCGGGAGGGCCCAAATGTCCGCTTGAGTTTTGACGGATTCAAGGTAAAGACCGGCATCGGTGCTTGGCAGATTGACGGCTTCGCCGTGCGGCCGGATCTGGACAAGCCGGGCTTTTTTGATAACGCTCCCAATCATGCAGTCGGATTTTGGGGCGTGTACGGCGTCCGACCTCTAACAAAGAACATCACGCTGGATACCTACTATCTTGGCCTCGATCGAAAAGCAGCCGCCTTCAACCGAGGTGTCGGCCAAGAGGTGCGGCACACCATCGGTGCGCGTCTGTCTCGTCCCATCGCTCAAACGAAACCCGGCTGGGATTTTGACTATGAAGCACTTTGGCAATTTGGCAGCTTCGGTTCCGCAAATATCCGGGCATGGACTGTAGCATCGGAGACCGGTTACCGGTTTCCGACCATTCCGCTGAAACCACGTTTCAGCGCCAAGGCAGACATCTCCAGCGGCGACGATCCGCGAACGAATACTCTCGGTACGTTCAATCCCTTGTTTCCGAAGGGCAATTATTTTGGCGTCCTCGCCACCGCCGGTCCTGGTCCCGATCAACTTTATCGACGTACACCCTCATCTCGAAACAGCGTTGCCGCACAGTCTGACTGCGTCCTTCGATTGGATCTTTCAGTGGCGTGAAAGTTTGCGCGACGGTGTGTATTCGGTCCCGGGATTTCTGCTGATTCCCGCGGGAAAGAGCAACGCGCGTTTTGTCGGGCATCGTCCAGGCACAGAGGTGCGCTGGCAAGCGAATCGTCACCTCTGGTTCCAAGCCGACTACGGAATCTTTTACGCGGGCAAGTTTGTCAAAGAGAGTCAAGTAGGCCGCAACCTGAATTACTGGGCGTTGTGGACCGGCTACAAGTTCTAGGGGTGCGGAGGCTAGTTTTGTATGGTAAGCGGTCCAACCACTGAAAAGGTTCTACCTTACGCCCTGCTCGGAATGACGGCGGTAACCGGCTTAGTGGACGCCGTCAGTTTTCTATCGCTCGGGCGCGTCTTCACTGCGAACATGACGGGGAATATCGTGCTTCTGGCGTTTGCAACAGCACACGTACCCGGACTGTCCTTGGCACGCTCGTTAACGGCACTCTTGGCTTTTCTTCTAGGGGCGATACTCGGCGGACGGGTCATGGCCCGGGCGAGCGCCGATTCACAGATTCGATTCGCGGCACAAGCTTTCCTCCTGGAGGTAGCTTTTCTGTTTGCGGCGTCGTTTTGTGCCATCGGATACCGAGGCGATCTGCTCGGAAATTCTTTTCAACCGTTCGCTCTGATCGCCTTGACGGCGCTCGCGATGGGCACACGGAATGCCGCTGTGCGGAAGCTCGCAATCCCGGATCTGACCACAACGGTCCTGACACTAACAATCACGGGCATTGGCGCGGACTCTTCGCTTGCGAACGGCACTAACCCGAGATTGGCGAGAAGGATTGAGTCGGTCGCCGCAATGTTTTTGGGGGCGGCGCTGGGTGCAGTCGTCACACATTACTCGATCTCAGCGGCTCTGTGGCTTGCGACCGCAACATCCGCCGTGTGTAGTGCAGCGTTGTTTCGCTCTGTGAGCACGTCCGATAAGCTGTGACGACGAACTGAAAGCCTCGTCGGTTGGAAATCCGCGGTGCCGGGAGGACAAAGAGGAGTTTCCGTTCGTCACACTAACCCGAACGTGGTAGGCGCTTAGTAACCTTCCGGGTTAGCCCAAAAACACTACATCAAGTGACGCGCCCTGACCAGCGTTCTGCAAAAGTAACGCTGACCCGACGCCACAGAGTGTTTGGAACGGGTTATTCGTCTATTTTCCAGTCACGCAGCGGAAAAAGTGCTCTTCCTCTAAGCCGAAGCGTAGGAGGACCCTCATGAACGTCCCGCGTAAATACCGACAACTTTGTTTAAGCAGAGCGTCGGTCGAGAACGCGATAACCTTTTCAACACCGCCTTTGGCGAGCTGCAATATCCCGCTGGTTGTGCTTGGTCTCGCGAGCATCCTTTTGTTCCAGGGATGCACAAACAGCGCGAGCGCTCCAGCGCCGGCAGTTCCGACGGTGGAAGTTGCCACTGTCGTACAGCAAAACGTTCCCATCTACAGCGTCTGGGTCGCAGTGTTGGATGGGTACGTCAACGCGCAGATACAGCCTCACGTGACCGGATACATCATCCGCCAGGATTACAAAGAGGGTTCAGTCGTCAGAAAAGGGCAGGTGCTCTTTGAGATCGATCCTCGGCCATTCCAGGCTGCACTCGACCAGGCGAAAGCACAACTGGCGCAGGCTGAGGCGCAACTGGGCAAGGCCAATCTCGACGTCCAGCGAGACACACCGCTGGCGCAGCAGCGAGCCATCGCGCAAGCACAGCTTGATACCGAGATTCAGGCGAAACTCGGCGCGCAAGCTCTGGTCCTCGCCGCGAAAGCGAACATCGAGCAAGCTGAACTCAACGTAGAGTGGACCAAGGTCACTTCTCTGGTCACCGGGATCGCCGGAATCGCGCAAGTACAAATCGGCAATTTAGTCGGTCCGAGCTCAATACTGACCTCCGTGTCACAAGTGGAACCGATCAAAGCCTATTTCACCGTAAGCGAGCAGGAGTTCACTGACTTCCATCGGAGGTTTCCTACCGAGCAAAGTCTTGAGCAACAGCGAAAACTCATACAGCTGCAACTCTTGCTAAGTGATGGCAGTGTTTACGAGCATTCCGGCACCATTTACTTTGCCGACCGTGAGGTGAATCCCGCTACTGGAGCCATCCGCATTGCAGGTGTTTTCCCGAATCCCAACAATCTCTTGCGTCCCGGCGGATATGGACGGGTTCGCGCGTCAACGAGAACGCAGAACGGCGCCCTGCTGATTCCGCAGAAAGCAGTCATCGAGCTTCAGGGAGGTCATCAAGTGGCGGTGGTCGGAAACGACAACAAGGTCAGTGTTCGCGCGGTGACGGTTGCAGACCGAGTTGGAGACTTATGGATCGTTACCGAGGGACTGAAGCCGGGCGAACAGGTGATTGTTGAGGGCGTGCTGAAAGTTCGAGACGGCGCAACTGTGAAGGCAGTACCGGCACATTCGGCCAAAGCGGGAGCATAGCGATGTCCAAGTTCTTCATCAATCGTCCCATCGTCGCCATCGTAATCTCTATCCTCACCGTCATTGTCGGCGCAGTCACCGTGTTTACCTTGCCGGTCTCGCAGTTTCCAGCGATAGCGCCTCCCGAAGTGCAAGTGCAGACGACTTTCGTCGGCGCCGACGCGCAAACGGTGGAACAGTCGGTGGCAACACCCATCGAGCAGCAGATGAGCGGTGTGGACAACATGAATTACATGTATTCACTCAACTCATCGACCGGCGAGCTCCGGCTGATTGTTGACTTCGATGTGAAGACCGACACCAACACAGACCTGATTCTCACTCAGATCCGCGAGACCCAGGCTGCCTCACAGCTTCCAGCTGACGTGAACAACTTTGGAGTCACGGTGCAGAAAACTCTCACTGCGCCCTTGATGTTGGTCAGTATCTATTCGCCGAGTGGCATCTACGACTCCAAGTTCCTCTCGAACTACGCATATATCAATCTTTACGATCAATTGAGCCGGGTTCCAGGAATCGGTAGTGTTCAGGTGTTTGGCGCCGGCCGCTACGCGATGCGCTTGTGGGTGAAGCCCGACCAGCTGGCAAAGCTTTCGATCACGGTGCCCGAGATCATTAATGCGATCCAAACGCAGAACACGGTGAATCCCGCCGGCCAGATTGGTGGCGAGCCCGCACCGAGTGGTCAGCAATTCACGTACTCGGTCCGGGCCCAGGGCCGTCTGATTACGCCTGAAGAGTTCGAACAGATCGTCGTCCGGGCCGCGCCGGATGGCGGAATTGTGCGAGTCAAAGACGTTGCCCGTGTTGAACTGGGGGCGCAGGACTACACCATCGTCAGCCATCTGAATGGAAAGCCAAGCGCCATCGTGGCCGTCTATCAGTTGCCGGGTTCGAATGCTGTTCAGGCCGCCGAAGGGGTCAAGAAGCTTCTCGTTGAACAGAAGCCAAGATTGCCTCAAGGGATTGACTACACCATTGCTCTCGACACAACCCGCGCCGTCACCGAAGGAATTAAGGAAATCGTCGAAACACTGCTTATCGCCATCGTGCTCGTGATCATCGTGGTGTACATCTTCCTGCAAGGGTGGCGCGCCACGCTGATCCCGCTCATGGCTGTGCCGGTCTCTCTCGTCGGAACCTTTGTTCTGTTTCCACTGTTTGGGTTTTCCATCAACACGCTTTCGCTTTTTGGCCTGGTGCTGGCCATTGGCTTGGTGGTGGACGACGCCATCGTCGTGGTCGAGGCAGTCGAGCACCACATTGAAGAAGGCATGTCTCCCAAGGATGCGACCTTCAAAGCAATGGAAGAAATCTCCGGGCCGGTCGTGGGCATCGCGCTGGTACTTTCCGCAGTATTCGTCCCCACGGCGTTCATCCCGGGGATCACTGGGCGCCTCTATCAACAATTCGCGGTAACCATCGCGATCTCGGTTTTGCTGTCTGCCTTCAACGCCCTGACGCTAAGCCCGGCTCTCTCGGCTTTACTGTTGCGGCCGCGGGAGAAGAGCACCGGTCCGCTGCGCAAGTTCTTCGATTGGTTTAACCGCGTCTTTACGAAGGCGACAGACAGTTATGTGCGGGTTGCGGGAGCGCTCATCCGCAAGACCGCGGTCGCCATCATTCTGCTGATAGCATGCGGAATCCTTGCGGCCTTTTTCGGCTCCAGGGTGCCTTCGAGCTTTCTTCCTGACGAGGACCAAGGCTACATTTACATGAACCTGCAGCTCCCCAACGCCTCATCGCTGCAGAGGACAGAGGCGACCGCCCATCAGATCGAAGACTTACTGGCCAACACACCAGGTGTCCAATCCACGGCCAGCGTTGTGGGGTTCAGTCTGTTAAGTCTCACCCGCTCCAGCTACAGCGCTTTTTTCTTCGTAACCTTAAAAGAATGGAAAGACCGCCAGAAAAGGGAAGAACAGTATCAGTTCATTCGGCAGAGCGTGAACCGAAGACTTGCGGGTCTTCCGCAGGGCATTGCGTTTTCGTTCTCTCCGCCGGCCATTCCCGGCGTAGGAACCTCGGGAGGGGTCACGTTCGTGCTCGAGGATCGGTCAGGCAAGGACATCGAATTTCTTGCAGACAATGTGAACAAGTTCGTTGCCTCAGCGAGAAAGCGTCCGGAACTGGCCGCAGTGAATACCACATTCCTGCCGAGAGTGCCGCAGCAGTTCATCACGGTTGACAGGGACAAGGCACTCAAGCAGGGGGTTGCGATCAAGGACGTCTACCAGACCATTCAGGCGTTCATGGGAGGGTCGTTCATTAACTATTTCAACCGGTTCGGACGCCAGTGGCAGGTCTACATCGAAGCTGAGGGCGCTTATCGCGACCGGGCAGAAAACGTCGGACAGTTCTATGTTCGTAACCAAAGCGGCGACATGGTGCCGCTTTCCGCGTTGACCAGATTCGAATCGCGTTCCGGTCCGGAATTCACCATGCGCTATAACCTCTACCGGTCCGCGCAGATCTTCGCCGGTGCCGCGCCCGGGTACAGCGCGAACCAGGCAATGGCAGCTCTGGAGCAGGTTTTTAAGGAAACCATGCCACCAGAAATGGGATACGACTACATGGGAATGTCGTTCCAGGAGAAACAAGCGCAGCAGGGCGTGCCTCCGGCAGTCATCTTTGGCTTCTCTCTGCTCTTCGTATTCTTGATTCTGGCTGCTCTATACGAGAGTTGGTCGCTACCCTTCAGCGTGCTGCTGAGTACTCCAGTTGCCGTCTTCGGCGCGTTCCTTGTTCTCTGGCTCCGCCGCTGGCTGCTCGGTTTATTTCTGCCTCCTTACATGGTGCAGATCGAAACTGACGTGTACTCACAGATCGGGTTGGTCATGCTGATCGGGCTGGCGGCAAAAAACGCCATCCTTATCGTGGAGTTCGCGAAAGATGCCTACGAAAAAGGTCAGCCGCTGGTGGACGCCGCCCTTAGCGCCGCGAGATTGCGCCTGCGGCCGATTCTGATGACCTCATTCGCATTTGTCCTTGGTTGCGTGCCGCTTTGGACTGCAAGTGGCGCCGGTTCGGTCGCGCGCCAGATCATGGGCACGACAGTGATTGGCGGTATGTTGGCGTCCACGTTGATCGCGGTATTCATTATCCCCGTGCTGTTTGTGGTTGTAGAAAAGATTTCGCACAGAAAGACTGGAATCAATGTTGCGCCCACAACCAATCCGCTGCCGTCTCACGGAGATGATTAAGATGCGTGACAGTAGAAAGTTTCTCGCTATCGGCTTCCTGCTTGCCTGGTGCTCGGGATGCGCCGTCGGACCGAACTACAAGAGGCCGGCTGTTCCCGCGCCTCCGGAATTTAGAGGTCTACCCCCAGATCAAACCGGCAAGACTGACGCGGCGTCATTCGGCGATCAGAAATGGACGGACGCATTTCCGGACGAAGCTTTACGCGATCTCATTCGCACGGCTTTGGAACAGAACTTTGACGTGCGAATCGCTGCAGAGAGGATTCTGGAGGCGCGTGCGCAGCTTGGCATCACGCGAGCGGACCAGCTGCCGACCGTGACTGCTGGCGTAGCAGCGTTGAACCAAAAACTACCCAAATCAGTAGGGATTCCGAGTATCGATACCAGCTCGAATCAGGTAAGTGGGTCGCTCGCATGGGAGCTGGATTTTTGGGGAAAGTTCCGGCGAGCTACCGAGTCGGCCCGAGCCGACTTGGTTGCGCAGGAATGGGCGCGACGTGAAGTGATCAGCTCGCTGGTCAGCGACGTCGCCAGTGCATACTTTCAGTTGCGCGAATTAGACCTTGAACTCGAGATTTCGCAACATACGCTCGCCACTCGAAAAGATTCGCTGCGACTGACTCAGATTCTGGCTGATGGCGGCGCTACCTCAATGCTCGACGTACGTCAGGCCGAGCAGTTGGTGTACGCCGCCGCGGAAGCCATTCCAGATACCGAGCGGCGGATCGAACAGCAGGAAAACTTTATCAGCATACTTCTCGGCAACAATCCCCAATCCATCGCGCGAGGAAAGCAGCTGGTTGAACAGCCGCACGCGCTGGAGGTGCCCGCCGGGCTTCCCTCATCTCTGCTGGAACGCCGCCCAGACATTCGTCAGGCGGAACAGCAACTAGCCTCAGCCAACGCTCAGATTGGGGTTGCCAAAGCAGACTTCTTCCCGCAGATTTCGTTGACCGCTAGCGGCGGTTACCAAAGCTCGGCTCTAACCAGTCTGTTCACGGGCCCGGCCGGACTCTGGACGTTTGGCGGAAACGCGGTACAACCGGTGTTTGAGGGAGGGCGAATACGGAACCGGGTGCGGTTCGCTCAAGCGCGCACTCGAGAAGCCACGTTGTTCTATCAGCGAACCGTTCAGCAGGCGTTTCGCGATGTCTCCGATGCGTTGGTTGGCTATCGCAAAAACCAGGAGTTCCGCATCCAGCAAGAACAGTTGACCCACTCGGCCGAAGAAGCGACAAAGCTGTCGAACATGAGGTATAAGGGCGGGGCAACCAGCTACCTGGAAGTCCTCGATAGCGACACAAGGTATTTCGCCGCTCAGCTGAATTTGGCCCAGGCAGATCTGAATGAACTCCAGTCATTCGTGGGCCTGTATCTGGCCCTGGGAGGCGGATGGGAATGATTTCGCCAGCCGTGCCGCGTTGAAGGGACTCGACTAGGTTTAGCAGTTCTTTCCTGCGAAGCCATCGCGTCTTCCCGCATTCCGATCCGTCGGCAGTGACAGAAGCTCGTCACCTGCCAATCCACTTCGAAAGATTTACTAATCCGCAGGACACGTAAACCCATAGAACGAGCCTTGTGGAAGCGTTTTCGAAAACGTGGAAGCGAAAATGCTTGGATTTCTTACGGGCAAGCGAAATATCGAGCTCGTGCTGCTAACCCGAACGGGGTAGTTGCTCGATAGCCTTCCGGGTTAGCACAAAAACCCTGTATCGCGGGATGTGCCACCAGAAGCGATCTGCAAAAGTAACTGAGATAACTTTGCGTTCCAGGAGCGCACGAAAGATGGCTACAGCACCCCTACCAACGACTGCAGCGCCCAAGATAGTTGAGCACGCTCCTTCGCGTCTGAAACCGGCGTGGCAACAGTTTGGAACACCCATAATTGTCGTTCTTCTTGCGATCGCGGTCATTATAACGATCACTCGCAACTGGAACGCCCGGGAGGGTGGGCACGTCGAGCAGGTAACAAACGACGCCTACGTTCGCGGCGATCTCACTCCGTTGAGCACAAAGGTTCCGGGCCTGGTTCGCGAAGTAAAAGTGAACGACTACCAACAGGTGCACAAGGGCGACCTCCTGGTCCAGCTCGACGACGACGATTACAAAGCTCAGCTGGCGCAAGCCGCTGCCGGGGTCGAAGCTGCGAAAGCTGCCCTTGAAAACAATCGTCGGCAGCGCCAGCTTCAGGATGCAAAGATTGAACGCGCTCTCGCTGGAATCGACCAAGCCAATGCAGAGATCGCGGCTGCTCAGGCGGGCAAAGAAGCAGTCCACGCCGACGTAACTCGCACCCGTGCCGAAAGAACGCGCCAGGAAGCACTGCTCAAAACAAATTCCACCACTCAGCAGACAGTGGAAAAGGCAGTTGCGGATGAACAAAGATTCACGGCGCAATTTGTCAGCCGTGACGCTGACATCGCAGAAGCCCACACTTTGCTGCGCAGCAATGAATCGGCAGCCGAGGCCGAGCGGAGAGGCAAAGCCGTGCTCGAATCGCAAGATATTCAGCTGGTTGCTGACCTTCACGCCAAAGAAGCGGCGCTGCAAGTCGCACAGGTGAATCTGGGTTACACACGAATTCTTGCGCCAGCCGATGGCAGGGTGGGCGAGCGGCAGGTTCGGCCTGGACAACTCGTCTCTCCAGGAACGCAGGTCATGCCGTTTGTTGAAAACATCCGGTGGGTAGCGGCAAATTTCCGGGAGACGCAGTTGACAAACATCAAAGTCGGCGACTCTGCCGACATTCGCATTGACGTTTATCCCGGCAAGGTCTTTAAGGGAAGAGTATTGGAGATTGCGCCCGCCAGCGGATCACAATTTGCACTGCTGCCTCCAGATAATGCCACAGGAAACTTCACCAAGGTCGTGCAGCGCGTGCCGGTCAAGATCGCGCTTAACGATTCAGCCTCTGTACAGCAATTGCGACCTGGACTCTCGGCAGTAGTCACGGTCCGCACACGGCACTGATGGAAAGAATGATGGCCTCGTCCACCATAGCGTTACCTGGCAATGCCCCGATCCGAATCGCGCAATCCGCCGCTGCGGCGATGCCGGGTGAGCTCTCGCAGAGCCCGCTGCTCGGGATTCTGGGTGTAATCATCGGCGCCGGCGTAGTCACACTTACCGGGCGCATGATTTCGCTCGGTCTCGCCGATCTGAAGGGCAATCTGGGATTTGGTTTCGACGACGGCGCGTGGATCAGCAGCGCCTACAACATTGCCCTAATGTTCATTGGACCGTTTATCGTGTACGTCGGGGCTTTATTGGGGCCGCGGCGAATTCTGTTCATTGCCGCAACTTCGTTCACGGTGATCTGTCTTCTAGCTCCGTTAATCCACAGCTACAGTCTGATGATCGTTGCCATGGTTCTGGCCGGACTTACCTCAGGCACGTTCTATCCGCTGACGCTGACCTTTGCGCTGCGCAATATTCCACTTCGATTTCTTCCGTACACCATCGCGCTGTACGCGACCTCTGTGGACGGAGCGGTCAACATTGCGCCATCGCTCTACGGTTGGTATCGGGAGCACCTTTCATGGCATTGGATGTTCTGGAACTCCGCAGTAATTACGGCATTCATGATGCTGTGCATCTACTTCGGAATTCCCAAAGCGGCGGCGGCAAAGAAGTCAGGCCCGGCTCCAAGCTTCGCCGGTTTTCTGTACTGGAGTGCGGGACTGGCAATGCTTTACGCAGCTATCGATCAAGGCGAGCGGCTTGACTGGTGGCGTTCCGGTCTATTCAATGCATTGTTCTTCGGAGGCACGGTCCTGGTTGTCTGCGCCATCGTGAGCCGTCTGCGAATGCCTAATCCTCTGGTCGCAGTGCCCTATCTTCGGCAGTGGAACACGATTCTGCTGGGTATCGGACTGTTCAAGTTTCGATTCTGTCTGGTCTCGACCATCATCTTGATTCCGCAGTCGCTGGCGATTCACGGATTCGTTGCCCATCAGATCGGCCCGGCGGTTATTTGGAGCGCTCTCCCGCTGGTGTTCATCGCGCTCATTGCCGGGCTCTTACTGGCGAAAAAACTGGATTCCCGTTTCCTCATGGCCTCAGGTTTTGTGTGCATGGCACTTGCCTGCTATCTGAATGCGGATCTCACCAGCGCCTGGTCGGCCTCGAATTATTACCGCACCGAACTACTCATGGGAGTTGGGCAGGCATTCGCGTTTATCGGCCTGGTCGGGACCATCATTTTGCAGGGGATCTTCTCAGGAGGCTTGTCGAAGCCGCAGTGGATTTTGACGTTCTCCGCCTTCTTTCATACGGTACGGCTATTTGGCGGAAACCTGGGCGCCGTGTTCATGGGGCACTTCATCGCGCAACGGGAGAAGTTGCACTCGAACCTCCTGGGCCTACACGTACAGAGCGGGAACTGGATCACGGATACCAACATCCACCAGTTGGCCGCAGGACTGTTTTCAAAATCATCCGGAGTTGCGGGAGCCACAGGGCGCGCGGTTGACGTCATCAGCGCCCGGGTTCGTCTTCAGGCTTACACGTTGAGCATAAACGATGGCTTTTACCTCGTGGCTTGGGCGTGCGTGGTGTCGCTGCTGTTAATAGCGCTGCTGCGCAAGTCTCCGCTGAATTATGGCGATCTCACCGCAATTCAGGAACAACTGCACGCGCCCCAGGAGGCAAAATCATGACTGCTCATCAACCTTCGCGGAATCGCGTGTTCCGCCAGTGGGCAACGACCCTCGTCTGCCTTTTTAGCCCGTTGACGTTTGCCTTGGCGCAGCAGCCAGAATCGAACGTGGCACGTCGTCTCAATCTCCACCAAGCTGTGGAGCTTGCTTTAAGGCATAACCACGGCGTGCGTATCGCGGCCCTTCATGTCGAAGAAGAGCAGCATGCCAAGGAAGTCGCCAGGAGCGCATACTTGCCGACGATTAGGAATGACAGTGCGTTTGCGCACGCAACTGATACGCAATTCATCGCCATTCCTGCCGGTGCATTAGGAGTGGTAAGCGGTACCGGGATTCCAGCCCGACAGTTCACCATCAATCAGGGCGATAAGGACTTCATCGTGAGTGGCACGGGGCTGACCCAGCCGCTTACCGAACTCTTCAAGATCAAAGCAGGCAATGACGTAGCGCGCGCGGAGGTGAACGCAAGCCGTGAAAAGGCCCGCGGAACTGAGAACGACGTGGCTCTGAAAGTCCGTCAGATCTACTACAACATTCTGGTAGTGCAATCCCAGCACAGCGCAATCGAGGCGAAGATTCGCGCGATCGACGACCTGCAAAGTGAACGCGTCCAGCAGGTCAAGTACGGCAGCACACTGGAAGTAGATCTAATCGAAAGTAAAGCACAGTTGTTGCAGGCGAAACAGGAACTGCTGACCTCAGAACTGCAACTGTCAGACCTGAGAATCCAGTTCAACGACGTAGTCGGACTTCCGCTTAAATCCGATGTTGCGCTCGATCCTGACGTCGCTCCGCCCACTGATAGCTGCGAGCGCGAGCAGTGCATAAAGCTCGCCCGGGACGCCCACCCCGAAATTACCGAGGCGCGCGCTGAAGTGGAGAAGGCTTCCGCAGGGGTGCGGGCTGCCAAACGAGAGTACATTCCCGAGATCGAGGCCTTTGCCCGCTATAGCTATCAACAGAACGTGCCGTTTCTCGCACGCAACTTCGGGACCTTCGGCGTCCACTTTGGCTATGACTTGTTCGATGGCGGCAAGAAGCGGGCAACGCTCCGCGAACGTGACGCGCAGTTAGCACAAGCGAAAGAGAATTTGGCTCGGATTAGCGATGAAGTCGAGGTGAAAGTACAGACTGCCTACAACAAGCTCGAGCGCACCCAACAGATGGTCGCGGTTTCCCAGGAACTGCTTACCACCCGCCGCGAGGCGAAGCGGGTTTCCGCACAACAGTTAGAACGCGGGGCTTATTTGCCTTCACAGGCGGATGCCGCCGTGGCGCAAGAGTTCGCGGCGCAAACTCTGCTGCTGCAATCGCAACTCGAATACGCTCAGGCGCAGGATGAACTAACTGACGCAATTGGACAAACGGCACGGTGACATCGATAACACATGTTTAACTCGTCCAATTCGAAACGGCTTGCTCTGGCGTCGCTCTTGGTCCTGTTAGAGGGGCGTCGCGCTTCGGCCCAGCAAGCTGATGATTTGCAGCAACAGGTCCAACAGCTGAAGCAGCAGTACGAGCAGACTACGAAAGACTTGCAGCAGCGAATCAGCGTGCTTGAGCAGCAGATCGAAAAGCAAAATGAAGTGGCGGCGCAAGAGAAAGAAACAACCAAGAAAACGAATGAGGCGACGGTCTCGGCCGCGGACCTTGCCGCTCAACAAGCGGCAAAGAAAGTGCTCTTAGGACAGTCAAGCCAAGTCGGAGCCAAGTATCAGGGGACTCTGCCGTCGGAGCCAAGCTATGACTTGTTACAAGAGGCACAGACCGAGATTGCGAGCTTGAAGCAGCAGGTGGGCACTTTTGAATTTCACGGGTATTTTCGCTCCGGATATGGAGTAAACAGTGAAGGCGGACAGCAGGTCGCATTCCAGGCGCCCGGTGCGGGCGCAAAATACCGCCTCGGAAACGAAACCGAAACCTACGGGGAATTCATCTTTGTTAACAATTGGGTGAACCCTGACCACAACTCCGATAAGGCCTGGTTCCATACCGAGGTCATGCTTGAAGCAAATACCACTGACTCCGCCAGCTACGCCAACTTTAATAACTCCACTGGCAACGACCAGTTTCGGTTGCGAGAAGTTTTTGTTCGGGCCGGCAATCTTTTCGAGAGCCAGCCGGACGCGAAGTTCTGGGCGGGTGAGAGATATTACCGCCGACAGCACATCGAGATCGATGATTTCTATCCTCTCGACATGAGCGGTTACGGAGCGGGTGTCGAGGATCTAAATCTCGGGTTAGGAAAATTGGCGGTGGGTTACCTGTCTGGAGCCCGTCCCGACATCCAAACCCACAGCGGCAACTACATCAAGAACAATATTGATATGCGTCTCTACGACGTGAAGGCGCCGGGCGGAACATTCGGCGCATGGTTTGATTTTGCTTCCGGCAAAGGTGGCACAACGCCCACCGGTGTGGTAATTCCAACCAGCAATGGCTATGCCTTTGGGATAAAGCACCAGCGACTCGAATGGCATGGCGGCTACCACATTTTTAGCGTGCAGTATGGCACCGGCCCGGCCAGCAACTTCAGCACATCCATTGATGATCCCAGTCGGTTTATCAATAGCACCGCACGTTTTCTTGCAACTGAACAAGTGCTGCTTCAGCCCAATGACAGGTTTGCCATCATGCCGATTTTTATTTACCAGCGGACACGAGACGGTAATCCTCAACACGGCTGGGACCAGTGGGCATCGTTCGGCGCGCGGCCAGAAGTTTTCTTTACCAAGTATCTCTCCCTTGCATTTGAGGGAGGGTTCGATCACACCCACAGCAGCACCGGGCTATACGATGGCTGGCTGCGCAAGTTCACCATCGCCCCGCAGATCGGAGCTGGCCGACAGTTCTTCAGCCGTCCAGTGCTGCGCACATTCCTGACTTACGCAAACTGGTCGGATGGACTACGCGGATTTGTTGGTGGAATTCCTTTCCAGAATCGAACCAACGGGCTTACCTACGGAGTGCAAGCGGAAACCTGGTGGTAGGAGCGGAGGAGAGAAAAATGGCTACTCGTGAAGTGACAGCAAGTTCAGCGTCGATACAGGCTACCGCGTCTATTACAGCTGTCCCGAACTACACGCGCCCGCTCACCATCGTCACTACGTTGTTTTTCATGTGGGGTTTTATCACTTCGCTGAATGACATTCTGGTCCCGCACCTCAAGTCGATCTTTGACCTGAGCTATGCGCACGTCATGCTGATCCAGTTTGCCTTTTTTTCTGCCTACTTTTTGTTTTCGATTCCCTGGGCGAGAGTCGTGAACGTAATCGGCTATCGGAAAAGTATGGTGGCCGGCCTACTCTGCATGACGGTGGGGGCATTCCTGTTCGTACCAGCCGCGTCTCTTGCGTCGTTTCCGTTATTTCTAGGGGCGCTCATCGTACTTGCGGCGGGGATCACCGGACTACAAGTAGCGGCCAACCCTTATGTGGTCGTCCTGGGTAAACCGGAAACCGCATCCAGTCGCCTAGATCTCACTCAGGCTTTTAATTCGCTGGGCACCACCATCGCGCCAAAACTTGGCGGACTGCTGATTCTGAGTGCGGCTCCGCTGGCTATCGAAGAAATTCGGGCACTATCGCCACAGGCTTTGCACATGTATCGCGTGAACGAAGCGGCTTCCGTAAAGATGCCGTACATCGTGATCGGGGTTATGTTGCTGCTGTTGGCGGTGATGATTGCGCTATCGAAACTGCCGACCATCGCTCACGCGGAATACAATCCGGAAGCGAAGGTCCGCGATTCAGTGTGGAAACACCCGAATCTGGTTCTCGGTGCTCTTGGGATCTTTGCTTATGTAGGCGCGGAAGTTTCGATCGGAAGCTTTCTGGTGAACTACTTTGGTCTCGCAGATATCGCGGGCTTCTCGGCAAAAACCGCCGCGGGCTACGTTTCGTTTTACTGGGGCGGCGCGATGGTCGGGCGCTTTCTCGGAGCCGCAGTGTTACGCAGAATCAGAACCGGCCACCTGCTGGCGTTATGTGCGATTTGCACCTCTGCCCTGGTCGTCATTTCGATGTTGAGCACCGGACACTTCGCTATGTGGAGCATTCTGGCAGTCGGATTTTTCAACTCCATCATGTTCCCCAGCATCTTTAGTCTCGGAGTAGCCGAGCTCGGACCGCTCACCGGAAATGGTTCCGGCATTCTGAATATGGCCATCGTGGGTGGCGCGATCATCCCGCTGATCCAGGGCGTAATTGCCGACCGTATCGGAATTCATCACGCATTCTTTATCCCGGTGATTTGCTACCTGTACATCTTGTTCTACGCACTGAGCGGATCGACGACCAAACAGCGAGCGTTACGCGACAGCTTAGGAAAAAGGAGTTCACCATGCTAATTGCAGGCGATATCGGCGGCACCAAAACAGATTTGGCGATCTACTCGCCGGAGTCCGGGCCGCACGTCCCGTTGGCTGAGACTGAGCGTCACAGTGCCGACTATCCCAGCCTGCAGGCTATGGTCGCAGAGTTTCTCGGTCAAGTGAAGATGTCGGTTGACGTAGCCTCGTTTGACGTTGCCGGCCCAGTGATCAATGGACGCGTGAAAACTACCAACCTGCCCTGGGTGATGGATGAAAGCACCCTGGCCAAGGACTTGAATCTCAAAGCCGCTCATCTACTGAATGATCTGGAAGCCGTCGCCCGCGCGGTACCGGCTCTGCGCGCAGAAGACGTGGTCACGATAAATAAAGGAGAGCCGGTCGCCGAATGGCCCGATCGCGATCATCGCGCCGGGAACAGGTTTAGGTGAATCCTTTCTGACCTGGGATGTCTCGCAATATGTAGCGCATGGCTCAGAAGGTGGTCACTCCGATTTTGCGCCGACCGACGAGCGCCAGATTCGTCTGCTTCAGTATCTGCTGCCACGTCTTGGTCACGTGGGCGTTGAGCGTGTCTGTTCGGGAATCGGCGTTCCCAATATTTACGAATTTCTTCGCGACGAAGAGAAGATACCCGAGCGTGCCTGAAGTTGCTCAGTTGATCGCATCAGCCAAAGATCACACGAAGGTGATTGTGGAATGCCGCCCTTGACCCGCAGCATCCCAGCGAATTGTGCCAAGCAACTGTCGAAATGCTGGTCTCGATTCTGGCAAGCGAAGCCGGCAACCTTGCGCTGAAGGTTCTCGCGACAGGCGGAGTCTATATAGCGGGTGGCGTCGCCTTGCATGTGTTGAACGCTCTGCAGGAACCGCGGTTCATGCAGACCTTCAGCAGAAAAGGCCGATTCAAAGACTTGATGGGCCGCATTCCCATTCATGTCATCACAACGCGTGCAGCGTTGGTCGGAGCTGCCACCTTTGGACTAGAGAGCCTGAAGAGCATCAGCAGCTGGCGCAATAAGTTGCTTAAACAAGCACGATGAAATGAAAGGAGTTATGAGCATGGCAGCAAATCCTCAACCGCAGGCAAAAAAGCGTGCGCAAACCGTCGGCGTGGAAAGCGCTCGCTGCGCACTACAAAGCGATTTCAAAGCTGCATCTGCGGCAACTTTTTGCAGACGACCCGAAGCGCGGTGAGCGCATGGCGGTCGAAGCGCTGGGCCTGTACCTCGATTATTCCAAGAACCGCGTGACCGACGAAACTCTCAAACTCCTGCTTCAACTCGCGGAAGAATCCGGCCTGAGAGACCGTATTGACGCCATGTTCAGCGGCGAAAAGATCAACATCACGGAGAAGCGCGCGGTTCTGCACGTGGCGCTGCGCGCTCCGAAGGATGCAATCGATTCTGGTCGACGGAAAGAACGTCGTGCCCGAAGTTCATGCCGTGCTCGACCAGATGGCCGACTTCTCCAACCGCGTGCGCAGCGGCGAATGGAAGGGCCACACTGGAAAACGCATTCGCAACGTCATCAATATCGGCATCGGCGGCTCCGATCTCGGTCCGGTCATGGCCTACGAAGCGCTCAGGCATTACAGCCGAGCGCGACATGACCTTCCGCTTCGTCTCCAACGTCGATGGAACGGATTTCGCCGAAGCGGTGCGAGGATCTCGATCCGCCGAAACATTGTTCATCGTCTCTTCGAAAACCTTCACCACGCTCGAGACCATGACCAACGCCGCATACCGCCCGCGCCTGGTCGTCTGGCCGGACTGGGAGGTGACGAGAAATCCGTCGCCAAACACTTTGTCGCGGTTTCGACCAATGCAGCCGAGGTTTCGAAGTTCGGCATCGATACCGCCAACATGTTCGGCTTCTGGGATTGGGTCGGCGGCCGCTACTCGATGGACTCGGCGATCGGCCTTTCGACCATGCTGGCCATCGGCCCGGACAACTTCCGCGCCATGCTGGATGGCTTTCACCAGATGGACGAGCATTTCCGCACAGCGCCCTTCGAGGCGCAACTTGCCGGTGCTGATGGGCCTGCTCGGCCTTTGGTACAACGACTTTTTCGGTGCGCAGACCGTCGCCGTCCTGCCTTACGAGCAATACCTGAAGCGGTTTCCGGCATATCTCCAGCAGTTAACCATGGAGAGCAACGGTAAGCACGTCACGCTCAAGGGCAAGCCGGTCAAGCATGACACCGGTCCCATCTACTGGGGCGAGCCGGGAACCAACGGGCAGCACTCGTTCTATCAGTTGATTCATCAGGGAACGCGTCTCATTCCTTGCGACTTCATTGCATTTGCCAAGCCACTGAATCCAGCTCGGCCGGCATCACGACATGCTGCTGGCCAATGTTTTCGCGCAGACCGAGGCGCTGGCGTTCGGCAAGACGCCGGAGCAGGTGAAGGCCGAGGGCACACCGGACTGGCTGGTGCCGCACCGCGTCTTCGAAGGCAATCGCCCGTCGAACACGATTCTGGCCGAGCGGCTCACGCCCGAAGTGCTGGGCAAGCTGGTCGCGCTTTACGAGCACTCCGTCTTCACTCAGGGCGTCATCTGGAACATTGATTCGTTCGATCAGTGGGGCGTTGAACTCGGAAAAGTTCTGGCGCAGCGCATCGTTCCAGAACTCGAGAACAGCTACCGAACCGATGCTCAACCACGACAGTTCAACCAACACTTTAATTCGACGTTACCGCAAACTTAAGGAGTCGCAATGACGGCAAATCAGACTCTCAGGAACACGAGCATCTGATACGCTACGCGATGTTTTGACACGGTTGGAAACAGAAGGCGCGGCCCTCGGGCCATTTCAATGTCGCTGACCATGGTCTTGTTGAAGGCGGTGGTCGCAGCCGCAGCCGAAACCAAACTTCCGGTATTCGTCGGCGCCTCCGAAGGAGAGCGGGAGTTCTTTGGTGCGCGCCAGCTTGCCGCTCTGGTGAAAAGCCTGCGCCAGGAAACTGACCTGCCAGTCTTTCTCAACGCAGACCATACCCATTCCCTGGCGAAGGCAATGGAGGCGGCAAATGCGGGCTTTGACGCCGTGGGGGTTGATTTTTCCGCGTTGCCCTTCGATCAGAATGTGGCTCGCACCAAGGAAACGGTTCAAGCAATCAAGGCCGTCAACCCCGCAATTCTTGCGGAAGGGGAAATCGGCAACATAGGGACCGGCTCCGAAATCCACGAAACCGCTCAGGGCGATCGGAAGCTCAGCACGCCTGAGGAAGCGCGACAATTCGTCGAGGCAACCGGGATTGACATCCTCGCTCCGGCCGTTGGCAATATGCACGGCATGCTTAAGAGCATGGTGCAGGGAAAAGCGAAGAAGCATCTGGATATCGAAAGAATCGCGCAAATCAAGCAAGCGGCCGGAGTCTTTCTCACTCTACACGGCGGGTCAGGGACCGATGATGAACACTTTCGCAAGGCAATCGCCGCGGGAATCAACATCATCCACATCAATACCGAACTGCGCGTCGCGTGGAGGGAATCACTGGGAGAAAGCCTGGCCCGAGACGCCAACGAAGTCGTGCCCTACAAGATTCTGCGGCCGGTCGTAGATTCCGTGAAGCAGGTTGTCAGCTCGCGCTTGAGACTGTTCCATGGTCAACCGGTCAGCCCTGAAGTCGTTGGAAGCGTTGCCTGAGCCGTCTCCAGCGCGCTGAATTAAATGTAGAGAGAAAAAGACTCGCAAGATGCAAAACGAGGTCGTCAAACTCGCCCCTTCCATTCTGGCGGCGAACTTTGCCCGCCTGGGAGAGCACGTGGCGGAAGCCGAGCTGGCGGGTGCTGATCGGATTCACGTTGACGTGATGGACGGACACTTCGTTCCCAACCTCTCGATCGGGGCGCCGATCGTGCAGTCGCTTCGGCGTGTCACTCGGCTTCAGTTGGAGACACACCTGATGATTTCCGACCCGGACTTTTTCCTGGACGAGTTTGACGAGGCGGGCTCCGATTCGTTTCTCGTTCACTGGGAAGGGAACAACAATTTGCATCGCACGGTGCAGCGCATCGAGGCCTGGGTAAACGCGTAGGAGTCGTTATTAACCCGGCGACTCCCGCGGCCGTGCTGGAAGAAATTCTGCCGGATCTCGACCAGGTGCTGGTCATGACCGTGAATCCGGGTTTTGGGCATCAACATTTTCTGCAATCGACGCTGCCCAAAATCCGACGTGTCGCGGAAATGATCAAGCAGGTCAAACCCGAGTGCGAGTTGGAAGTGGACGGAGGCATTGACGAAGACAACCGCTCCGCTCGCAGTCGATGCAGGAGCGAACGTGCTTGTGGCCGGAACGTCGATCTTTGGCGCTAACGAAAAGGTGGCTGTTGCCATGGATGGGTTGCGTGACGCCAGTCACACAAGTAGCACACTGATTTAAAACATTCGCAATTTTCAGAACAGGAGAATTTATGCAACTTGGAATGATAGGACTGGGAAGAATGGGCGCCAACATGGTGCGGCGGCTGATCAGGAAAGGACACGACTGCGTTGTGTTCGACCGGTCGCCACAAAGCGGTCAGCGAACTGGTCAAGGAGAACGCCGTCGGAGCATCTTCGCTCGCGGATTTCGTCAACAAGCTTCAGAAGCCGCGAGCGCTATGGCTGATGGTTCCGGCCGCCGTGGTTGACCAGACCATCGCCGACTTGCTGCCCCATCTCGAGGCGGGCGACATCCTCATCGACGGCGGGAATTCCTACTACATTGACGACATTCGGCGCGCAAAAGATCTCGCCCCGAAAAGAATTCACTACGTGGACGTGGGCACCAGCGGCGGCGTGTGGGGCCTGGAACGCGGCTACTGCATGATGATCGGCGGCGAAAATGAAGTCGTCAAGCGCCTCGATCCGATCTTCTCGACGCTCGCACCCGGCATCGGCGACATACCGCGCACGCCCGGCCGCGAGAAAGCTCGATGGCACCGCCGAGCAAGGGCTACCTGCACTGCGGTCCAAACGGCGGCGGCCATTTCGTCAAGATGGTGCACAACGGAATCGAATACGGAATCATGGCAGCCTATGCCGAAGGATTGTCCGTGCTGCGCTCCGCCAATGTCGGAAAGCGCGAGGGCAAGATTGACGCTGAGACCACGCCCCTGCGCGATCCCGAGCACTATCAGTACGAACTGCAATCTCGACGACATCGCCGAAGTGTGGCGGCGCGGCAGTGTGATCGCGTCGTGGCTGCTCGATCTCACGGCGAGCGCCTTGGTTCAGGATCCGGCTCTTTCGAAATTTGCCGGCCGAGTCTCCGACTCGGGCGAAGGACGCTGGACGATCAAAGCCGCCATCGACGAAGCGGTGCCGACGCCGGTTCTCACCGCGTCGCTGTACGAACGCTTCAGCTCGCGCGGCGAAGCCGATTTTGCCGACAAACTCCTGTCCGCCATGCGCTTCGAATTCGGCGGACACCTGGAAAAACCAGCAGAAAAATCTGAGGCCGCTTAAGGAGAAATATTCATGACTAGTTCCCATTCAGACGCGCTCGTTTTCTTTGGCGCCACCGGCGACCTCGCCTACAAGAAAATCTTCCCGGCGCTGCAGGCGATGGTGAAGCGAGGACATCTCAACGTTCCCGTTGTCGGCGTCGCCAAGGCCGGCTGGAATCTCGATCAACTTCGCGCTCGGGCGAAGGACAGCCTGGAGAAGCACGGCGGAATCGATCCCGCGGCTTTCGAAAAGTTGATCGGCCTGCTGCGCTACGTCGACGGCGACTATCAGGATCCGGCAACTTTCACGGCCCTTCGCAATGAGCTCAAGGACGCACAGCGTCCAGCGCACTATCTGGCGATTCCACCGGTTCTGTTCGAAACCGTTGTAGGACACTTGGCGGAATCGGACTGTGCCACGGGCGCGCGCGTCATCGTCGAAAAACCCTTCGGACACGATCTCGCGTCAGCGCAAGAGCTGAACAAGGTTCTGCTCGGCGCCTTCGACGAAGCCGACATCTTCCGCATCGACCACTACCTCGGCAAGCGAGCAGTCAACAATCGTGCTGGCCTTCCGTTTCGCCAACACTTTTGTGGAAGCCTTCTGGAACCGCCACTACATCGAGAGTGTCGAGATCACCATGGCAGAGGACTTCGGCGTACAAGGCCGAGGAGGCTTCTACGACCAGACCGGCACCATTCGCGACGTGGTGCAGAACCATCTGTTTCAGGTGTTGTCGAATCTGGCCATGGAGCCGCCCGTCGGCGTTTCGACAGCGACTCGGTTCGCGACGAGAAAGTGAAAGTGCTGAAGGCGATTCCGCCCATCGAGGAGAAGAATCTTGTGCGCGGTCAGTTCCGCGGCTACCGCGACGAAAACGGCGTCGCCAAGGACTCGCAAACAGAAACTTTTGCCGCTTTGAAGTTGGAAGTCAACTCCTGGCGCTGGAAGGGCGTGCCCTTTTACATTCGCGCGGGAAAGTGTTTGCCTACCACTGTCACCGAAATTGTCGGCAAGTTCCGCAAACCTCCCACCCTGATTCCCGACAGCCTTTTGGTAGAGAACCATCTGCGGCTGCGCCTGAGTCCTGAGATGACGATCGCCATGGGGATGATGACGCTGGACTCCTGCTGCTGAAGGCCTCTCTCTCCAAACCGGAGAAATGGTTGCGAGCCATTCTCCGCGTGGCGATGAAATGGACGCCTACGAACGTGTGCTGGGGGCTGCTATGGCCGGAGACAGCACACTGTTTGCGCGCGAGGACTACGTCGAAGAAGCGTGGCGCATCGTTGAACCGGTGTTGAAAAAGAACACGCCGGTTTATCAGTACGCGCCCAACTCTTGGGGGCCGAGCGAAGTCGAGCGCGTGAGCCCACCGGGAGGTTGGCACAATCCGGGCGGCAAAGAAGAATTTGCTGTCGCAAGCGAGGCCGCGTGATGAATATCGATGTCTTTGCCGATGCCGACGAGGTCGCCCAACAAGCCGCTGCGCTGATCGCTGCTGATGCCAGAGCAGCAGTCGCGGGGCACGGCTCATTTGTGATGGCGGTGAGTGGTGGCCACACTCCCTGGATCATGCTTCGCGACCTTGCTCAGGAAGATGTGCCCTGGAACGCGGTGCACGTCGTGCAGGTGGACGAGAGAGTCGCGCCGGAGGGACACCCAGACAGAAATCTCACTCACCTGCGCGAGAGTCTGCTCGAACACGCGCCTTTGCGGCCCGAGCAGATCTATCCAATGCCGGTGGATTCACCCAACCTGGAGACTGCCAGCCTGCGATATGCGATGACTCTAGAGTCGATCGCCGGTTCGCCGCCGGTGCTTGATCTGGTTCACCTCGGACTCGGACCCGATGGCCACACGGCATCGCTGGTGCCGGGCGATCCGGTTCGCGATGTCAAAGATGCGGACGTTGCACTGACCGGAATCTACCAGGGACGGCAACGCATGACACTGACGTATCCGATTATCAACCGTTCCCGACTCGTGCTGTGGCTCGTGACCGGCAGTGAAAAGGCAGGAATGCTCGCCCGCCTGCAATCGGGAGATGATTCAATTCCAGCCGGACGGGTTCGCTCGGACCGCGCTGTGGTCTTGGCAGATCGTGCCGCTGCAGGTCTCGTGGACAAGACTTCGAAGATAGAAGTGGCTTAAGTGGACGAGAATTCCTCCGCTCACGGAGAAGTCGTTTTGCGAGCTAACAAATTAAGGAGAGGACATGCGCATTGGAATTGCTGCCGATCACGGCGGCTTTGGTTTGAAGGAAGACCTCCGCGGAATGCTTACTGCGGCAGGTCATGAAGTAATTGACTTCGGAGCAACTCGAATGGAGTCTGGCGATGACTATCCGGATTTCGTGATTCCGCTCGCTCGCGCGGTCGCCGCGGGCAAGGTCGAGCGCGGAATTGCCGTCTGCGGCAGCGGTGTTGGCGCGTCAGTTTGCGCGAACAAAGTGCATGGCGTTCGCGCCGCATTAATCAATGATCACTTTTCCGCTCGGCAAGGGGTGGAGGACGATCACATGAACATTATTTGCATGGGTGGCCGGGTCATGGGGCCGATGGTGGCCTGGGATCTGATCGAGAATTTCTTGGCAGCCGATTTCAGCCAAGCTGAGCGTCACCTGCGCCGACTGAGCAAGGTCGCCGCATTAGACAACGGAGCTACTGAGGCCACAGCAATTCCGGCCTAGTTACAACGACGGCCGCAGCGAAAACGAACTTCAACATATGCCAGGGAGGCAGTTATGAGTACCACACTAGCCGCAGTTGACACGTTGACCTCCGCACAACTCGATCAGCTGTGCGTGAATACCATCCGCACGCTTTCGATCGACGCCGTGCAGCAGGCCAAGTCCGGGCACCCAGGCACACCGATGGCGCTGGGGCCGCTCGTCTATACGATTTGGAATCGTGTCATGCGCTTTGATCCGCAGAATCCGATCTGGCCCAATCGCGATCGTTTCGTATTGTCGAACGGCCATGCCTCCATGTTGCTTTGGTCCGCGCTTCACCTCACCGGCGTTCAGGCGGTGAATGCTGAGTATGAAGCGGTAGGGAAGCCCTCGGTCACGATCGACGATATCCGCCATTTCCGCCAGCTCGACAGCAAAGCACCCGGCCACCCTGAATATCACTGGGTCTCGGGAGTAGAGACTACGACGGGCCCGCTTGGCCAGGGCGTCGCCACCAGTGTCGGCATGGCAATCGCCGAGAAGTGGCTCGCGCGCCACTACAATCGGCCGGGCTTCGAGATTTTTGACTACAACATTTATTCCGTCTGCGGCGATGGCTGCCTGATGGAGGGCATCGCATCCGAAGCCGCGTCCCTGGCCGGACACCTCGGCCTCGACAATCTCTGCTGGATTTACGACAACAACCACATCACCATCGAAGGCAACACACGGATCGCGTTCACCGAGGATGTCGCGGCACGATTCCTGGCATACGGCTGGAATGTGTTGCGGGTCGGCGATGCGAATGACCTCGAGCGTATCGAACAAGCGCTGGAAGTTTTTCGGAAGACGAAGGGCCGACCCACTTTCATTGTCTTGGACAGTCACATCGGCTACGGTTCACCGAATAAGCAGGACACCGCGGCCGCGCACGGAGAACCGCTGGGGGATGAAGAGTGCCGATTGGTCAAGCGCGCTTACGGCTGGCCCGAGGATGCAAAGTTTCTCGTTCCCGACGGAGTGTATGAGCACTTTCAATCCGGCATTGGGAAACGTGGCGCGGAAGCCCGGCGCAATTGGACGAAACTGTTCGAGTCATATCGCAGTCAATATCCGGACCTCGCGGTTGAGATTGAATTAATGCAGAGACGTGATCTTCCGACGGGATGGGACCGTAACCTCCCGGTATTTCCCGCTGACCCGAAAGGCATTGCCGGGCGTGACGCGTCAGGCAAAATGCTGAACGTGCTGGCACAGAATATTCCATGGTTCCTCGGTGGCTCTGCCGATCTGGGTCCGTCGAATAAGACCACCTTGACCTATCCCGGCGCAGGGGATTTCCAGGCGGACACGCCGGAAGGGAAGAACCTGCATTATGGCATTCGCGAGCATTCCATGGCTGCCATCGTCAACGGAATGGCACTATCAAAGCTGCGGCCGTTTGGCGCGTCATTCTTCATCTTCAGCGACTACGCGCGGCCGGCGATTCGTTTAGCGTCGCTCATGGAATTGCCGTCTCTCTTCGTCTTTACCCATGACGCCATGGGCGATGGCGAGGATGGCCCCACTCATCAACCGGTCGAGCACTTGATATCGCTGCGTGCGATTCCGGGGCTAATCACCATTCGGCCTGGAGATGCCAACGAAGTAGTCGAGGCTTATCGCTTTGTGATGCAGCTGCGGCATCAACCCGCGGTGATGGCGTTGTCACGGCAGCCTCTGCCGACTCTCGATCGCAATAAATATGCGCCCGCGTCCGGCCTGGCGCAGGGAGCCTACGTGCTCGCGGATGCACCCGGCGGAAATCCGGAAGTTATCATCATCGCTTCAGGAAGCGAAGTCAGCCTTGCAGTCGCAGCCCACGAAAAACTTCTGGCCGAAGGCATTCGGTCGAGGGTCGTGTCTATGCCTTCATGGGAAATTTTCGAGCAACAATCACAGGCCTACCAGGAAAATGTCCTGCCGCCCAGTGTGAGCGCACGCGTCGCGGTAGAGCAGGCCTCAACTCTAGGTTGGGAGCGGTATGTCGGACGCTCAGGTCGTGTCATCGGCATGAAAACGTTCGGCGCTTCGGCTCCGCTGAAAGAGTTACAGAGGAAGTACGGGTTCGAGCCGGACCAGGTGGTTGCCGCGGCGAAGCAGCAACTCGGCAGGTGAGTCGAAGCAGATCGCGTGCTGATGATGTCGGGCACGCCGTTCATAGAAATCGAAGAGCACAAACCGGCTGGGGAAGGGCTGCGTCCAGCGTTAAGAGAGAAGACCCCACCTGACGAACATTGTTCAAAACGACTCCCGAATCCTCAGCAAATCCACGCTTAGCCGATGAAGACCGCCACGGCGGCAGCTTTTCCGGCGGGCAGGCCCGCATACCTCGATAGCACTCTGCATGTGTAGAATGAGCAGACGGAAACCGTGTACTTCCAGGAGCAGTCTTCAACTGACTCGCTTGGCCCGGGGTCGTAGCAAACCTAATTGGCAGGAGCTTGGGCCTCGGCCGCTGGATTCAATGTTGCGCCTTTGCGCGCTCCTGGTAATGGTCTGAATCAGGTCGCGAAAGAGACCTCGATGTTGCCTCGCACGAGCATGGTCGAGAGATGGATGAGAGTAGTCCCACTCACCTTGCTTTTGCTGCTCGGCAGTTGCGCTCGTTGGTCGAAAAGTTCCGCGCCAACCATCGTGTTCACCAAAGTGCCTGCGGCTGATGCGGGCGGGCCAGACAAGCTGGATATTATTGAGGGCCGTGCCCCCGGTGCTCGCCCAGGGCAGCAGATCGTGTTGTACGCCAAGAGTGAAGAACTGTGGTGGATCCAGCCGGTCGTAGACCATCCTTTTACGAAAATTGAAGACGATTTGAGATGGAAGGGCCAGATCCATCTGGGTACCGAATACGCTGCGCTGTTGGTCGAACCGGGGTATAACCCGCCGGAAACTGCCGAGTCACTTCCCACACAGGGCGGCGGCATCGACTCCGTTGTATCAGTCAAGGGCCAAGGCCCCGCGCCTGCCCCAATACCGTCCAAGACTCTTCACTTTAGCGGTTACGACTGGATAGTGCGGAGCGCAGCCAGCAATCGTGCCGGCACAAGAAATTCGTTTGACCCCGCCAATGCATGGACGGACGAACGAGGGGCGCTGCATCTTCGTATAGCCCGGGGGCAGAGCAAATGGACTTCTGCAGAGGTCAAGCTCGCGCGCAGTCTAGGATACGGAACATATACATTCGTCGTGCGGGACACAGCCCAACTGGAGCCCTCGGCCGTCCTGACCCTTCTCACCTGGGATGGCCTTGGAACGGAACAGAATCGCCGCGAGTTGGACGTCGAAATCAGCCGCTGGGGATACCGTGAAAACGAGAACGCCCACTACGTGGTGCAGCCCTACTTTATTCCGGCGAACCTGGTTCGATTTCGTGTGCCAGGTGGTGTTCTCACGTACTCGTTTCGCTGGGAGCCGGGCCAAGTAACTTTTTCGACTGTGGCGGGGCCTCATGGTACAAACGGCTCTCGGGTAGTTAATCAGCACGTCTTCACTTCTGGAGTGCCCCCCGCCGGTGGAGACTCGGCCCGCATAAATCTGTACGTCTTTAATAAGGGAGAGATTCCGCTAAAGAACGAAACCGAAGTTGTGATTGAGAAATTCGAGTATTTACCGTGATGCGTACGCTGATCCCGATTCGATGTCTGATGACTGGGCTGGCGGTGGTGTGTTTCTTTGGTGAAGCCCGAGCGCTGGATCCGAATCGGCAGACGTCCCAGTATGTACGCGAGCGATGGACCACTAGAAGTGGGCTTCCGGAAGGCGGAGTCCATGCCATTGCGCAGACGCCGGACGGTTATCTCTGGATCGGAACGGACAATGGCTTGGTGCGTTTCGATGGTTTCAACTTTAGCCCTGTGGGATCGGCGTCCCCGGTGCTTCAGAATGATCCGATTTTGGGGCTAATCACCGATAGTGATGGAGTGTTGTGGGTACGCATGCAGGCTGCGGGAGTCCTGCGTTATAGCCATGGCAAGTTTGAAAGTGTGGCATCAGGGCCCGGCGGCATTCTGTCTATGGTGACCGCCATGTCGCGAGAGAACAACGGCGGAGTGCTACTTTTTGATCTCAGGAACGGCACCATCCGCATACAACCAGGGAAATTTGACGAGCTCGCACCGGCAAGAGTTTTGCCGGGAGCGGCGGTCACATCGTCAATAGCGGAGATGCCAAACGGCAAGATTTGGCAGGGGACGCTGGGAGCTGGCCTTTTCTATCTGGTAGACGGAAGGGCCACTCGCGTCACCGCAGGACTCAGAGAGAAAAAAATAAACTGCGTATTGCCTGTTGGCGATAAGGAGCTATGGGTCGGGACAGACCACGGATTGTTTCGTTGGGACGGCAGCGTATTCAGCCGAGTTGCATTGCCTCGTTCGGTCGGGCAACCGCAGGTGCTGACGATCCTGCGAGACCGTGATTCAAACATGTGGGTGGGCACAGCGGCAGGGCTCTTGCGCATCAACGCCGGTGGTATTTCCTTGTCTGACGAACAAGCGTTCCGGAATGGCGCTGTGGACGCGTTATTCGAGGACCGTGAAGGCAATCTCTGGATCGGGGGGCCAGGAGGCGTGGAGCGCATCCGTGACAGCGCATTCCTGACTTACTCCACAGCGGCGGGGTTACCCTCGGAAACTAACGGGCCGGTGTACATTGATTCAGAAAATCGTACCTGGTTTGCTCCCGCACAGGGCGGGTTCTACCTGCTTGACGGCGGTAAGGTTCGGCCGGTCGAACCGGCATTGCTGGCCAAAGATGTCATCTACTCAATCAGCGGACGCAACCATGAAATATGGATCGGGCGGCAGCGCGGCGGCCTGACGCGTCTCGACTACAACAATGGCATCATTACCTCTCACACCTATACCAGGACAAATGGCTTGGCGCAAAACAGTGTGTACGCCGTTCACCAGGCCCGCGACGGCGCGGTTTGGGCGGGGACCCTCAGCGGTGGTGTCAGCAAGTTCAAAGACGGGCAAATCGTTACCTACACGACCAAAAACGGTCTGGCGTCCAATACCGTTGCTTCGATTATCGAAACCCGCGACGGCGCGGTGTGGTTCGCTACTCCCAACGGTCTGAGCGTATTGTCAAATGGGCATTGGACGACCTACGCGGCCCGAGACGGCTTGCCTTCAGATGATGTGAACTGCCTCTTTGAAGACTCTCTTGGTGTGCTATGGATCGGAACGTCGAATGGCGTAGCGCTCTTCAGTTCCGGCCGCGTACAGGCTCCTCGGGACGTGCCCGGCATGTTACGCAGTCAAATACATGGGACCGCGGCGGACAAGAAAGGATGGCTGTGGATCGCCACTTCGACTCACGTGCTGCGGGTCCAACGTGACAAACTTGTTAGAGGCACCTTGACCATGGCCGATGTGCGCGAGTATGGCCTTGCGGATGGCCTGCCAAGCACCGAGGTGGCCAAAAGAAACAACTCGGTAGTTGCGGACCCTTTAGGCAAGATCTGGTTTTCCATGGCACGTGGTCTGTCCGTTGTTGATCCCTCTCACATCACAGACAATTCCCCACCCGCGATTCCCCACGTAGAGGCTATCTCAGCCGACAACAACGCCGTAAGTCTCGGTAACTCGGTTCGGATTCCTTCCACTCACAAACGAATCACATTTGACTACACGGGTTTGAGCCTGGCTGTGCCTGAACGCGTTCGCTTTAGATACATGCTCGAGGGCTTTGATCGAACCTGGAGCGAGCCGGTGGTGTCACGTGAGGCTGTGTACACGAATCTTGCTCCAGCTGGCTATCGGTTTCGGTTGATCGCCAGCAACAGCGATGGCGAATGGAACGGCCCGGAGGCTGTGGTTGCGGTTACCGTGGCGCCCGCAATCTGGCAGACCTGGTGGTTCCGGTCCGTCTGCCTGTTGATCGTTGGGTCGGGAATACTGCTTTTGTACCAGTTCCGATTGCGCAGCTTGACATACCAAATGAATGTGCGTTTTGAGGAGCGGCTTGCGGAGCGCACGCGGATTGCGCAAGAGTTGCATGACACCCTCTTGCAAGGTTTTCTGAGTGCCTCCATGCAACTTCATGTTGCCGACGATCGCTTGCCAGAAAACTCGCCGGTGAAGCCAATGGTTTCCCGCGTTCTTACATTGATGAAGGACGTGATTGAGGATGGCCGAAATACGCTGCGCGGCCTTCGTTCGCGAAGCTACGAGCTGCGCGATCTGGCTCAGGCATTCTCGCGGATTCCGGAGGAGTTGAGCCTTCAGCAGCCAATCGACTACCGGGTGATTGTGGAGGGCCCGCCACGACCCCTTCACCCGGTCATTCGCGACGACGTTTATCGGATCGGGCGCGAAGCTCTGGTAAACTCATTTCGCCACGCGCAAGCGAGCAGCATTGAAGTGGAAATCGAATACGGCGCCAGCCAGTTGCGAGTGAATGTTCGCGACAACGGCGTTGGTATTGATCCACAAGTATTGCGCACAGGACGCGAAGGTCATTGGGGGCTTTCGGGCATGCGCGAACGAGCGGAGAGAATTGGTGCCCAGTTGACTGTCTGGAGCCGCCCCGCAGGTGGGACCGAGATTGAGCTCTCAGTTCCCGCGGCGCTGGCTTTCGAATCCAAATCGCCAAATGGCGCGTCCAAATGGCTTGTGAAGCTATATGCCGGAAAGACCAAAGGCCGCTCCGATATCAACAAACGAGCTGGATAAATGAACGAGTCTGCCCACATCCGAATTCTCTGCGTGGACGATCATCCTCTTGTCCACGAAGGAATCGCCACCGTCATTCGCAACCAGCCGGATATGACGTTAATCGCCGAAGCATTCAGCGGCCGCGAGGCCCTTCAGAAATTCCGCGAACACCGGCCTGACCTCACTCTTCTTGATCTGCGGCTTCCGGACATGAGCGGGATTGATACTATGTCCGCGATCCGAACCGAGTTTCCCGACGCCCGCATTATCATTTTGACCACCTTCGAGGGCGATGTGGAAATTCAACGGGCTCTGGCAGGGGGCGCCCGTGCTTACATGCTGAAGAGCATGCCTCCTAAAGAGCTCGTGGAAGTGATTCGCAAGGTCCATGCCGGAAAGAAGGCAATTCCAACGCAAATCGCGGCACAGTTGGCCGAACACTATGCCGACGAAGCGCTCACGGACCGCGAAATTGACGTACTGCGGCACATTGCCGGTGGCAATCGCAATCGTGACATTGCTGAAAAGCTGTTTATCTCCGAAGAGACAGTCAAAGTCCACATCAAGCATCTGATGGAGAAACTGGGCGCCAGCGATCGGACTCAGGCTGTGGCAATTGGGGTCCGGCGGGGTATTATCCAGCTCTGACCATACTTTGCGGCTGTCCGCTCTACCCAAGAGTGGTATTACAAAATTCCGAATTTTAGGGATTCGCACATTGAATTGCGACCCGTACTCTAGCTATGGGCGGGGTTTTGCGCGAACGTGCGCGTACCCAGGAGGCCGTCGCTGCAACGTATGTTCTCGACCTTTCCGAGCGGAAGGCCAGGCGCGGGTTTATTCCTGTTGCGTGGCGTCCTGGCTATTACCGTCTTTGCTCAAGGGGCGGCTTATCTGTCCAATTGGCAACACCTCACGTTTGTAACTGAGGCCGTCGCCGGGCTTCTAATTGTGATTTCCGGACTGTTGCTTGTGGGCTACCTGACTCCGCTGGCAAGCATTGTTGCGGGATTATCTAACTTGGGTAGCGCATTTTCATCCCTTCTCCAGCCGGCACCCAGTCCTCTCGCAGCGAAAGCCGCGCTCGCGACCGTCATCGCCGCCGCTTTGGTTTGTCTTGGTCCCGGTGCATTTTCGTTGGATGCCCGCATTTTTGGGCGCCGAGAGATCGTCATTCCCAATTCGCACCCGCCTTCGGACCTCTAGCCTTCAACACTGCGAAAAGGAACGAAAGCAGTTTTTATGCTTTTACGGCGGCTTGCGCGTTCCACCGGGTCTGAATCTTCGGCGGGTTCAGTAAAGTTTGAAATACAACACAATATTGCTCGGTCTTTTCTTGCAAAGCTTTGATCTGCTCTGGGGTGGCATCGGGAGCGTCGAGATTGAATTCCACGCGGATCGCCTCGAAGCCAACTGGCACATCTTTTGAAATTCCCAGCGTGCCCGCCAGATCCATATCGCCGCTGACGGAAACGCTGATGTGTTTCGCGGGCACTCCCATCGCCGTCGCGACCAATTGGCAAGTAAGCTGCGCGCAGGCGGCCAGCGCTCCAATCAGAAGATCGCCGGAGCAGGCGGCAGTACCGGCGCCGCCCACTCCCTTGTGGGCTTCGGCCTGATAAATCGCCCGGCCGATATCCACTGAGCACGACAACGGCGTCGCCGTCTCGCTGCCATTCGCGATCAGGGTAATGCGCGAGCTCCCCGGCTCGCGCCGATACTGCTCCTTCAGCGGCTTCTGTATCGATCGAATATCCATTGTGTCTCCAGTTCTATGAGTGCAGTTTTGTTCCAGCTCAAAATCTGCGGGGCAATAAACAATCCCCGGACGAAACTAAATTCCAAACCTCCCGCGATAAGCGCTGGGAGAAACTCCGGCGTGGCGCTGAAAGAGCGTACGGAAAAAGACGACGTCCTGATATCCCACCGCCTCGCTGATCTCCTGCATGGAGCGGTGATTGCCCTCCAGCATGCGCTTAGCGGCGGCGATGCGCAGCTTCTGCAGATAAATCAGAGGACTGTCTCCGGTGGCCTGCTTGAAGCGGCGCTCGAAGTTCCGGGCGCTCATGCCCACACGCCGCGCCGGATCTTCGAGTGGAAAAGTCTTGGCAAAATTCTTGTGCATCCACTCCTGCGCGCTAGAAATATGATCGTCGGTGTGATCGGTTTTGAGCGGAACGATGGCGAAGCCGGACTGCCACGCACGCGGAGTTTCGATCAGCAGAGCCTTCGCGGTCTGCATGGCGATCTCGTGTCCGCAGAATCTTTCGACCAGATAAATGCTGAGGTCGAGCGAAGCGTTCACTCCACCACCGCAGTAAAAGCCGTGGTCTTCGGTGACCATCAGCTCGGGCATCCATTTCACGTTCGGATACTTTTCGCGGAAGCGTTCGGCCAGGCCCCAATGCGTAGTGGCACGCTTGCCATCGAGCAAGCCTGCAGCTGCAACTAGTCCAACTCCTGAACAGACGCTGGCGATGGCCACTCCGCGAGTGCTGCGGCGCTTCAGCCAGGGCACGATGGGCGCGTTGCGTTCCACCACATCGTCGACGCTTAAGCCGGTGGTCGGCACAAAAATAAGATCGGTTTTGCCCACATCTTCAAGCGCAACGTTCGGCTTAATCTGAATGTCTCCATCGCAGCGGACGGGACGCCCGTCAGCCGACGCTGTGGTCACGCGGAAGCTGGGTTCGCATCGCATGCCCGTGAGGATGTTCCACAACGAGCCGGCATGGCGGAAGACCTCCGCGGGCCCGATGGCGGTTGAGGAAAACATCTGATCGAGGAGCAGGACTGTGATTTCCTTCGTCGGCATAGGCCTCCTTGCCGGAGACTTTAATCCAAACGCCTCGCCGAATCATGCGGGCGTGTGGCGTAACTACCTACCTACAATGGCATATCTGCCATCTTGTTGCAAGCTCTTTTTCCCGATACTTTGGGACATCGAGCAAGAACGGTTCGCAAAATTAGAAAAAGATGAGGACAAAGTAATGGCAACAGCACAGAAACTTCCAAAACTCATCAACGGGGTCAACGTCGACGATCTGTTCAACACCATCGACGCGATCAAGGCGACGCCGACGATCGCGAAATTCAACTTCCGCATTCAGAACCAATGGGAGGGAGCGAGCCAGAACCGCTCCACCGTAAACGAGTTCTACGGTGCCGGCCAGGAACTCTCACGAGCGCAGACGTTTCGTCCTGGATGCCGACGAACCCGCCGTCCTGCTGGGCAAGGACGAGGCCGCCAATCCGGTCGAGCATCTGCTTCACGCGCTGGCGTCATGCGTGACGACGTCGATGGTCTATCACGCGGCGGCGCGCGGCATTCAGATCGAAGACGTCGAATCTTCCTTCGAAGGGCGATATCGACCTGCACGGATTTCTCGATCTCGACCGGAACGTGCGCAAGGGGTACCAGGGCATCCGCGTCAACTTCAAGATCAAGGCCGACGTGCCCGACGAGAAGTTGCAGGAGATTGTGGAACTCGGGACCGGGCACTCTCCGGTGTTCGATTCCCTAACGAACGGAGTTCCGGTGTCGGTGACCACGCAACGAATGTAGTCGCAAGAGCAAGAGTTCTTGCCAAGAAGTTACTCGTAGATAACCGAATATCTCGAAAGGGGGCAGCTATGAAGAAATACGTAATCGAGCGAGAGATTCCGAGGGTTGGAAGTCTACAAGCAGAACAACTCCGGCAAGCCGTAGCCAAATCCAACCGAGTGCTGGAGCAGCTTGGGCCGGAGATTCAGTGGCAAGAATCTCTTCTCACCGCTGACAAGATGTTCTGCGTGTACCTGGCCAAGGATGAAGCAATCATCCGAATGCACGCCGAGCTGAGCGGGTTTCCGGCGGCAAAAATAACCGAAATCGGAAAGACGATCGACCCAACAACCGGCGCCTAGTAGACCGGCAGGAAGACCGAAGCAAAAATCAAAACCTAAGAGGAAACGACAATGACGATACGAAGCTCGATGTGTGTTCTGAAGTCAATGGCGGGGATGTTACGCGTGACGCTTTTCAGCACGTTTGTAATGGTCGCGCCGCTGTTTGGGCAAATGTCCGCCCACGAGCATAATCCTCCGGCCCAACTGGTCCAGGATGTCCGCAACGCAACTCAGCAGTTTCTGGATGTGAACAACGCCGGCCCAGCGGGATACGGGCCAGCATTCGGCTGTGTCGGTGGCCCGGACCACGGCGCGATGGGCATTCATTACGTGAACGGCGCGTTCGTGGGCGACGGCGAGATCGATGTTACGCGTCCCGAAGCGCTGATCTACGAACCGGTGGGCGACAAGCGAAGACTGGTTGGTGTCGAGTTCATTGTGGACGCGGCCACCTGGCTGAAGAACCACAACAACACGCCGCCGGTGCTTGAAGGACAGGACTTCCAGTTCGTCGGCGCGCCCAACCGTTTCAACCTCGATCCGTTCTTCGAGTTGCACGTGTGGGCATGGCGCGACAATCCACAGGGCGCATTTGTAGATTGGAACAATGCAGTCACTTGCGAGCGCGACTGACAACGCTCGTCCAAGCGACGCCGCCCGAGTTCCCGCTCAAGCCCGCCTTGGGCGGGATTTGTTAGCAACGATCGAGCCTGCTAGCTGATCACAGCGATATCCAAGGAAGGCCCACCGTTGTGCGAAGACTGCGGCGGGCCTCACTGGTTTCGGACCTTGTCTGTAACTCTGTTATCCAACCTTGATCGTGTTGCCCGGGCTAAACGGCCGATCCGCCGCCACGGCCTCGCGCGCCGCCGTCGGATTGCAAATGCTGTTGGGCTCGGTAACGCAGTAACTCACAGTCACGTCTTGTTCGTGTGGGTGATAGGGCCCATTAGGCCCCGCATTTTCGAGTTTCAGAAGACCGTTGGCATCTCCAAAAACTCCGGTCGGGTTGAAATACAGCCACCATTGCTGGCCCGTGTTAAAGGTAACGCTCCCGTCATTGGCAATTTGCGCGGCCGGCGGACGCGGAACACCTTGACCGTCGATGGTTATGGGAGTTGGGGCTGGAAGCAGCTCTTCCTTACGAAGTGCGGACGACTGCGGCATGTTAGTACTCCTTGTGGGTGAATTTAGTTACTTTACTTGCCCTGGGGTCTAAAACCGGGATCCAGAATCAAACTCTGCATATCTGGATCGTTAGTTACTTGTTGCTCGGGGAAACCTTTTTCAATTGCCTTGAGAATATACTTCAGGGCCAACGGCCGCTCTCCTAAAATTTCGTAGGCGTCTCCCACGTCGATAAGGACGGCCGGATCGTCTGGCGACAGGGCCAATGCTGTCTGGGTCCGTGCCAACGCCTTCGCGCGCGAACCCTGGCGGGCATAAGCAAAAGCCAGCGTGGCCTGCGCCAAAGCGTCTTGCGGATTCACTTGCGCCGATTTTTCCGCCAGTTGAATCACTCGTTCGCCAGCGGCTGATGCTTTGTCATTTTGTTTCAGCTGCACGTAAGCGTTCGCCAGATTGTTCCAGACAAGATAGTTCTGGTCATTAAGTTGTAGTGCCTTTTCGGTCATGTTCGCCGATTCTGCATAACGCTTTTGCGTGTAATACAACTGTCCCAGGTTGGCGTAAGCGGGATAGCTCGGCGTAAGCTCAATCGATTTCTTCAGAGCTTGTTCGGCATCAGGGACGAGCTTGGTGTCGCCAGTGTCGACATAGACGGCACCAAGGTTCAAGTAAGCCTGCGCATTATCAGGCGTCAACTCAAGGGCCTTTTTTAGAGCAGCGATCGACTCAGGATACTTATTTTGCCGGTCGTAAAAGAGTCCCAGATCGTTGTAACTTACCCACGAGTCGGAACGCAGCGCGGCGGCTTTCTGAAGAGTAGCTTCTGCATCTTGAATGCGGCCGGCGTTCTCATACGCGTGGGCAATGCCGGAAAGTGCATCGGGGTCGTGGGCGTTCAATTGCAGCGCGTGCTCGAATTCCTGTACGGCAAGATCATGTTTGCCAGTGCTGTCATGCAGGCGTCCCAGGGTCACAAAAACCGCCGGGATGTGATCGTCAAGTTGCGCAGCCTTTTGGCAGTTCGCCATAGCTTCGTTCACCCACTTCGGGTTCACTTCGGTCACGTACTTCAGACGGTAGGCTTCACCCAGCTCTGCGAATCCGAGTGCAAAGTGGGGATCTGTCTTAATTGAACTTTCGAGCGCATTCACCGCTTGGTCCAAATTGCCGGGCTTATCGTAGCGCTGTAATAACCCCAAGGCCTTCAGATATTGCTCGTAAGCGGCAGGTGTCACGGACCCGCCGGTGTTGCGCAGCATATCGGCAGTGACGTTGATGTGCATCAGGCGAGCCAGTCGAGAAACCGCGTCATCCTGAAGCGAAGCCAGGTCCCCAGCGCGGTCCTCAAGGGCAGCCGAGCCTACCTGGCGGAGAGTCTTGGTGTCGATCAGATTTACGGTTAAGCGGACGTCCTCGCCCTCGCGGGCAATGCTGCCCTTAACCACCATTGTGGCGCCTACCTGGCGCAGCGCTGCGCCGGGATCGGAAATCTTCAGGCGCCGAATTTCGCTGGCGGGAACCACCCACAACGTTTGCTGGTTCACATCGAGATTGGTCAGTCTACTGCTGAGGCTGTCCATCAGACCATCAGAAACCGCTTCGTTCGCGGGATCATTGCCGACATTCTCAAAAGGCAGCACAGCAACATGTTCTTCCTGACGGCCAAACAATCCGGCAAGGCGCTCGCGGATTGCAGGGACCAGCAACAGTAGGGCAAACAAAATCGTGAGCGCCACTATGCTGCCAAGCCACCAGAATGACTTTTTTACCCTCGACGTAGCGGGCGCCCACATCTGCCGAGAGGCGTGCTCTACACTTTCGCGGAATGCGGCATCATCTACGGACGATCGGGAAATCCGTGCTTGGGCTGATTGGGGATCGATGTGGCCGCGGAAGGCCTCAAGATCGCCGAGCATCTCGCTGCAAGACTGATAGCGGGTGGCAGCATCCTTGGAGAGCGCCCGATAAACCATCCTCCTGATCTCCAGCGGGATTTCATCGGGCAGAGTAGGAGCTTCGTTCAGAATAGCGAAAATGGTTGCTGGAGCGGTTTCCCGACGGAACGGGCTGCGTCCAGTAATCATCTCAGCCAGCACAACTCCCAGCGCCCAGATATCAGTTCGTTGGTCCACCGGTTTGCCGAGAGTCTGCTCCGGAGACATGTATCCCATGGTGCCGGCGGTGCCCAAAGTCTGTGTGCTGTCGGCTGAACTGTTGATGCGCGCCAGGCCGAAGTCTACGATCTTCGCCACGTGCTGCTGAGTGAGGATGATGTTGCCCGGCTTGATATCGCGGTGAATCACTGCCCTGGCGTGAGCTGCGGTAAGGCCCCGCGCAATCTGAATGGCGATATCAACCGTTTCGCCCAACGCAAGTGGCCCGGCAGAAATTTTGGCTGCGAGGGTTTCACCCTCGTAGAACGCCATCACGATGTAGGTGCGGCCATCGCCCGTCTCCTCGATCCCGTGGATCACGCCAATATTGGGATGATCGAGGGACGAGGCGGTTCTGGCTTCGCGCAGAAAACGTTCTTTGTCGGCGGTGGTGGCAGCGCGCTGATCAGGCAGGAACTTGAGTGCGACCAGGCGGTCGAGTTTGACATCCAGCGCACGGTAAACCATGCCCATGCCGCCCGCGCCCGCCAGCCCCAGAATCTGGTAATTGCCGAGGCGGTCTCCTGCGGAAAGCGTGGTCACTGCATTAAGCAAGTTCTGGGTTCCTATCCATCACCGTGGCGAAGTGATTGCTGAATCAGGAACGCAACCCCATTGGCACTGGTAGCGCTGCGGGCAATGGTACGCCAGAGGTGGACAGCTTGCAATTGCGCGGGTCTGGCCGTTATTAGTGTCCCCTGGGGGGATCCTACATCAGAACCAACCATCCACAGGGCGCATTTGTCGACTGGAACAATGCAGTCACTTGCGAGCGCGACTGAGTAGTTTCATCCGACAGCGATCTGAATTCCCGCCCAAAGCAGTCGGGCGGGAGCTTTGTTCGCAAGGCTGGCGCCACCCTTCATTGCGACCTGTTCGGCTGCCGGCTGTGGAGCTTGTTGTAATCGCGAAAGTATGACCGCAAACCAAAGCTGGGCGAGATCTTGGTGTATCCCGCCGAGAGTTGCTCGCGATAATGCTCGAGATAGAAGTCGAACGTGTCCTGAGGGTCGAGATCGATCAGAGTAAGATCGGTATCCGACATCGTGAGTTTTCCGAAGCGGAGTTGCGAACCGCGGTACGCCATATAGTTTCCGTAGATCTTGAGCGTGGGCGAGGCTGCGCGGCCATATTCCAGGACGATTTCATCTCCTCGCACCGTGATGGAACTGAGCTTCCCATGAATGTGTGGCGGAGGAAACAGTTCCGCCGGAGTGAGGATGAGGTCATCTTTTTCTACGCGCACCCCGCGGACTTTTCGGGTATCGATCAGCTGCGCGATACTGGCTCCCAGCAGATCCATGAGCCCCTTGACCGGCAAGTGCGCCGCCTTAATCTTTTCGCTGTGAACCCGAATCTCGCCCTCGGGAGTCACTGCCAGCGAACCTTCGCTCTCAAATGGGACGTCCCCGGAACGCAGCCGGCCACGCATTTTGAGCTTGCCATTGTCAGTCGATATACGAATGGCTTTGATGGGAGCATCCTTCGCCGCGAAGGCGTACTGGTTCATCAGATTGGTCAGTGCGGCGGTGCTGATGGTGAGCTCTGCGGAATTTACTTCCAGGATGAATGAAGTGGGATCATCGAAGATCGGCAGTCCCTCCTTGCCGACCGGGACCAGATCTCCCTCCAGATTGACAATGTGTACCGCGATGGAATCCGTGAAATGGTAGAAGACGTTCCGCATCTCCGCACGTACTCGGCCGCCCGTCGGGTTCGGCTCCTGCGCGCAAAGGAGGCCGGCCAGAATGCAAACGCTGAGCAACCGGCGAAACATCTCAGCTTGGATGCACCCTGGAATGTCAGTGGATTGTAACTTTCGATGTTGCGCCGACCGCACTGTTGTCAAGTCGCAATGGCAGGTACTTAGTCGTGCAGGTTTCGGTACCTTTGCAGCAATTCCTCTCGATTCCGGCTCAAGTCAAGGCCATTTGAATTTGATGGATAGGGCTTCGATCCCATCATTCCCCGCCACAAAATCTGATTAAATCCGCGAGGGTCGACTCGGTCCTCTACCGAGAAGTCCATGCCGCGAGTTGCAGCGGCCCAATAGGCTGCGTCATGCGTTGGGTGGGGGGCCGGCCTGCCACTCGGCTTAGGAATGGGAAGCTGCGTTCCCGCCAGCAGATCAGAAGCGACCGCTTTGTAAGCCCAATCTTTTTGCTTGAGATCAAACACCGCGGTCATGGGAGTGGCCGCCGAGTCATTCAGATTCATGCTGCCGATTCCGAGAACTTCTTCTATGGTCCGCAGCATGCTGATGGTGGTGTAGGGAGTGGAAACGATCGCTTTATGTTTAATGTAAGGTCCAATCACATAAGCGACGCTACGGTGAGAGTCGACGTGGTCGGCGCCGTCCTGGGAATCGTCTTCGATCACGAAGACCAGAGTGTCATCCTTATAGCGGCTGTTGGCGATCTTCTCGATCAGCAGGCCCACAGCATAGTCGTCGTCGGCAACCTGCAACTCCGGTGTGTTCACGCCAAGAATTGCTTCGCTGAACGATCCGGTGTGGTCGTGCATGAAGCGAACCAGGGACAGGCTGGGAAGACCTCCTTTTGCGAATTTGCTGTCGAATTCCCGCTCCCATTCCTTGTAACGGTAAAAATCAGGAAAGGCATTATCGAAGCTACGAAAATAAATGTCGGTTCTCTTCGCCAAAGCCGGATCTGCGGGATAAGAAACCTGCGTCCCGGTGGCCGCTGGATCGAGCAGAAGCGGAATCTGATACTTCGAGGATTCAGCGGGTACGCTGTAGCGCGAAAGATCAATGAAGAAGCCATAATTACGGACGCTGAGTCCCTTGCGCAGAGCGGCATTCCATAAGTAGCCAGTGCCGTTCTCTCCATCGGGCGCGTCCGGAGCCGCAACGTTTTGCGTTCCGGGAAGATCGTCGGGATCATCGGGAGTAAGCGGGTTGGCCTTGCGACGTTCACTTTGCGAGGCAATCGCAACATTGATATCGCGATTAGTGCCTTCCGAGTCGTAGCTTAAGCCCCGCTTGGCGTAGTTGACGGTAAGCTGTTTTTCTACCACGTCTGGCGCCCGCGCCGAGGTTGACCACGACCAGCCGTCGTAGCTGACTTCGCTGGTGCAATAAAAATTGTCGAGCGTGACAAAATCCCGCGCCAGTTTGTGGTGGTTGGGTGTGGTGGCCTCGGGGAATTCCGTGAGGTTTGGGTCACCATTTCCGACTTCCAGATCGCCCAGCACCTGGTCGTAAGTGCGGTTCTCTTTGATGATGTAGATTACGTGCTTTATGTGCGCGCGCAAAAAAGCGAGCTTGACCGCGTCTGCCTGTCTCAAGCGTCTCTTGAAGTGATTGTTTATCGCCACCTGCTGGGTAAGCGCCTGCAACTCCCCACTGGTCGGCGTGGGGAAGCTTTGCAGCCCGGCTTTTATCAGCTGCAAATTGTATTGGTTGGCTTTCCCGCACGGAGAATTGGGCTTCTCCTTCTTTGCTTCGCAATTGCCAGAGTTGGGACCGGTGGGTGACTTGCCGTTCACCACGTAGGCAAATTTTCCGTCGGAACTGAAACTGATGGAATTGGGATACCAGCCAGTCGGGATCAGTCCAACTACGTGGCTTTGACCGGGAAGGGAACTGAGTTGCACTACCGCTACGTCATTCATCCAGCCGTTAGTGATGTAGAGCAATTTCTCGTCTTTCGACAATGTCACGCTATTGGTGTTGTTGCCTTTGAATTTTGATTTCGAATTCGGAAGAAGGCCGGCGGGAGTAGTGACCGCAATATTCTCCAGCAGGCGATTGGAGCGGGTGTCAATCACGCCGACAGAATCAGTGTTGTCCTGCGAAACGTAGAGAAGAGTCTGCGCGCGGTTCAGGGTCATACGGTTGGGCTGTCCGGGAACACGTATGCGAGCGATTACAACAGGAGCTCCCCCGATGTTGATCACCACGATTTCGCGATCACGAATACTGGAGACGTACGCCCTGTCGTTTCCCTTGATCGCCACCCAAAGCGGATATTCTCCACCCGGGGTCCCTGACTTCTTCGGATCTTCTTTGCCCGGGCGCAGATCAAGTTCGCTGGAAACACGCCATCCAGCCTCGTTTTTAGTGAGGACGCTGATCGAGTCGTTGTAATAATTCGCCACTACCAGCTTCGAAGCATCACGTGTGATTGCGATTCCTGCGGCTTGCGGCTGAACTGACAGCCCGACACCCACTCCGCCGTGGCCAAGCGAGATCGGACTGCCTGCTTGTTCAGCCCAACGGCCGTTCTGGCCGAGTGAATAGACGTGGACGTTATCATCGACCCCTCCCGTCACATAAAACGTTGTTCCTGCGGGATCGAAGACTATGCCACTGTAAGTATTTGGAACCTGGATGACCTCCCGCTTCTCGGGTGCGTTACCCGAGATGTCGTAAACAAAAACAAACTGTGTGGAGTCGGCCGGGATGCGAGAGCCTGAGGATGAATCCACCAGATTGTAGCCACTGGTCAGCACCAGCAAGGTCTTGCCGTCCGGGCTGACAATGCTGGTTACGGCCTGACCGGCCAAGTACTGGGGGTTATCGGTCAAGTCGGGATTGAGAGACTCAAATCGAGCGCCCGTCGGTGCTGTAGGAGTAATTTCCTGGCCCGTATTCGGAATGAGATCGGCGCTCCTCGCAGAAATTGAGAAAATCGAGGTCAACATTGCAACCGCTAGTGCACCGCATCGCATGGACGATCTCCGGTTTCCTCAAAGTGCAAGATCCACGAATATTTGTGATTTACGGATAGTACAACGTCAAAGATCGGGCTGAGGGCAAGAGAGTACTGGAGGCGAAGTCTCGCAACAGGAGTGGCGCGACTAGAGCAGTGCTCAAGCTTTCCGAGACGAGGGCACAGAAATTCGCAGCAGGGTACCGTCGGCGCCGGATTTCACCTCAAATCGTCCGCCGAGGTCACGAATTCTTTCACGCATTCCTGTGAGGCCGACGCCCATCCCGGTGCCGTTACGATTAAAGCGGGCAAGCTTCTCCTTGGGAATTCCAATTCCGTTGTCACTGATTTCAAGAATTACGGACTCCGCGGAACGTTGCACCCGCACTTCTCCAGTTGTGGCTCGGGCGTGACGGTAAACGTTCATGAGAGCTTCTTGAAGAACCCGGAACAACACCAGCTTGAGGTAATCCGGTAATCTGCCCACCTCGCCCGACCTGGAAAACTCGATGTGCATACCGCTACGGCGACAAAAATCCTCGATATACCATTCCGCGGCCGAGATGAATCCGGCATCCTCGATCATCGGGGGATGCAATAAATACGAAAGGGTGCGCACTTCATCGATACAGCGCTCCAACAGCAAATCGCACTGCTTCCAGGGTTCCGGGTCGTGAGGGACCCGCTTCGCAAGATCGAGGTTCACACGCAGACCGACAAACTCCTGTCCAAGGGAGTCGTGAAGCTCACGCGCTATCCGCCGCCGCTCGAGATCCTGCAACTTGAGCACCTGGAGCGACAATTTTCGCAACGCCGACGTACGCTGTTCTACGAAGCTTTCCAGTTCTACTTGCGCGGTCCGTAGCTTCCCTTCTGCGATTCTTCTTGCAGCGACTTCCAATGCCAATGACTGCGCTCTCTGTTGAAGATCGGCAATTTCACGCGTCTGCTGGTCTTCGGCGGCCAGCGTCGCGAAATGATCGGCCGGCCCTACGGAAGAGTGTTCAGCACATATCTGTAAAAACAGTCCGCGATCCTCAGTGCGTGAAAAATAGGAGAGCGGGTAAGCACACAGCAGCGACAATTTATGAGTGCGGGTGAAATCGCTCCACAGTTGCTCGAGTTGGACCGCCGCTTCGCGTTTGCCTTCCGCCCAGAGCACGGCAACCATCTCGCCAAACGCTGAAACCGGACTGACAAAAGAAGTAACGGCCCCTTGTGCAGCTTGCAGGAGTTCGGCCATTAAAGACTTGAAGCGAACCGGATCGGGCCCATCGCCACCCATGAATCTGGAGAGGGCCTCGCTGGCTTCCAGCGCGATGAAGCGGTGCATGAGGGCATCGGCTGGAATTTCGAGTCTTGCTAGTTCTTGAAGAATCTGTCCGCGATGGTCTTTGGTGGCCAGCACGATCGCGGAACCCCCATTGCGCAGAGAGGTTGAGAGATGACGCGCCACGGAATTTACCAGGAAAGGTTCGTCGTTATAGAACTGTACCCGGTGAGCGTCGGCGGTATTTGCCTGCTGTGCCTGTAGATCGGAAGGGCGCATCAATTCAAAGGTCGACATAGACTCTGCTTGCTCAACTGCTAAAGGCGCACTGCACTGCCGAAGGTCCCGTGTTCAAGTCTTGAACCTTGCAGACCTAACGGAGCTTTCATATTTTTAAGAGGATCGTTGTCCCGTGTCAACTTCGCCAGTTGCAGCTCACCTTAGACAGGGTTTGCCGGTTCTCAGATGCGACTGGGCCGGTAAGGGTTTGCTTACCGTGGTGGCGGCGTAAAAACTCTGATAAACGCCGCCCACGAGAACCATGGGGCCGGGGTGAATTCCCGAACTTAGGAAACATAGGGCAGAATGGGTATGGTGGCCTGGCCGCATCATAATCGCGATCTTTCGCTAATCAGTGCAGCTGGCTTCCTGCGTTCGTTTGGAACGGCGCTCTTGGGCGTTGTTCTAGGAATCTATCTCTCCCGCCAAGGATATAGTCCGCTTTTCGTGGGCACTTTCATTGCCTGTGGGCTTGCCGGCTCAGCTGTGGCTACTAGTGCGGTCGGCTTCGCGGCAGACCGATTGGGCCGCAGACGTTCCCTGATCATTCTCACGATTTTGACTTCGTTGGGCGGGCTGGGTTTGGCGTTTACCCCAGGACCGCGCCTGCTCCTGCTGCTGGTGTTCGTAGGAATGCTGAACGCGACCGGCACCGACCGGTCCGCTTCTTACGCCCTTGAGCAAGCGGTTATTCCCGCCTTGGTCCCGGATAGCAGAAGGACATGGGTTCTTGCGATTTATAACTTGCTCATCGATGGCGGAGGCTCGCTGGGGGCATTGGCCGCAGGGCTGCCACTGCTGCTTCAGCAGCACTTTGGGATGGGGCTTTTTACAGCCTACAAACTAGTTTTCCTAGGATTTGCCGCGATATCGGTGTTGATCGCCGCCCTTTATTGGTTTCTATCTCCCGCGATTGAAGTTAGCGGCCCAACGCCTGGCCTCAAAGCTCAAAAAGTTGCGCCTGAAAGCAAGCGCATCATCGGTAAATTAACTGCTCTCTTCTCGCTCGATGCTTTCGGCGGAGGTTTCCTGACCGATGCTCTGGTTTCGTACTGGTTCTTTCGGCGCTTTGGGATCGCTGAGCATGACCTCGGACTTGTGTTTTTCTTCGTGCACCTGCTGAACGCGGGATCACACTTGGTCGCAGCCTGGCTGGCCCGGCGGATCGGCCTTTTGAATACGATGGTCTTCACCCACTTACCATCCAGCTTATTTCTGATGGCGGTTCCTTTTGCGCCCTCGGTCAAATGGGCAATTGTTTTCTTCTTCTGCCGGGAAGCCCTGGTGGAAATGGACGTTCCCACCCGGCAATCTTATGTCGCCGCAGTTGTCAGGCCGAGTGAGCGGACGGTCGTGAGCAGCTTCACGAATCTGGCACGCAATGTCTTTTGGGCGATTGGTTCGGCGGTCGCAGGTTTTTCTATGCAGAATTTTTCGTTCTCTGCTCCCCTGCTGTTGGGCGGAAGCGCAAAGATCTTGTATGACGTGCTGCTATTCAGGTCGTTTCGAGCGCTCAAGCCTCCGGAGGAACTCGAACCTGCGGGAGTGCACGGGACACAGCACTAGCAGAAGCTGGGACTTGGATTATGCCTGGGCAGGTATATGGCTCTACGCACCGCGCCAGCGGACACCTCGCGACAAAGGCTAAGCAGTTCGCTTTCGGCCTGGCAGCGTGAACAGAGCATGAAGCGCGCGGTCCAGCTGCTCACGTTCTCGAGTGTCACCAACGCCCTCGAGCTGATCTAACCGGTCGTGGATCGCTCGTCGTGCTGCCTCTATCCTGCTATAAAGCCTTCTCGGATCCGCTTCGCTCAATGCAGCCCTGTACAAAACCTGCCAATCAGCCTCGGGCATACGGCCCCCCGAAATAATTCTCCCAACTGACGAAGACGGCAACGAATTATAACTCTGCAGCCCTTGTGCCGTTCTTCTTTTTTGAGTCGGTAGTTCATCTCGGTCGCGTCAGTGGATGTAGGTGACTGGGTTGGACATGCGATTGATGATCAGCGGCTGGCCCACCATTTCCACGTAGACATTCCACGTACCCGACGGAACAACGGTTGAAAGATCGAAGCCCGCCGTTGTTACCGGGAGGTTCGAAGCCGCGGAATAGAGGTTTCCCAAAGAATCGGCATAATAGACATTGAAGTGATGAATCGTCGAAGGTGAAGCGTAGGTTGAATCAGAAGTTACCAGCGACCACGTCAGCTGGCTAGCGGAAAGCGACGCGTTCACGGTGTAGCAGTTGTCGATGCCGTCCTCGATCGCAGTGCCTTCTTCGTAGTCGTTCCAGGTTGCAACCTGAACGTAAGGGATCTGCGGATTCGAACCGCCAAAATACTTAGACATTTCATTGGCGCTTTTCTGCAGCACCTGGCCGCACTGCTCGGCAATCACTCTATTGCCGGTCCATGAGGCATTGTTGTCATCGAAGCCTTTGTACAGGACTCCAACCGTGAGCTGCGATGGATGGGTTAGCCCGGCGCTGTAAAGAGTATCCAGGTAAGTCGGAGAAGAACTCGTACCCGAACCCCACCAAAATTGCTGAGTCGAGCCGTAGGCCGGAGGCTGCGGCCAGCCATAGCGTCCATTGTCGTACGAAGCCGCAGTGAACGAGCCAAACTCGAAGATGTACTTGAAGCTCGCCGTGTAGGCGTCGGTATGCGCCTTCACGGTGGACCAGACGGTATCCCAATCCGGCGAAGTAAGAATCGGCCACACGGTTTTTGGTATGAAGGTGAAAATCACGGGATGGCCGGCGTCGGTGAAATAGACTCCGCTATTCGCATAATGCGAGTTGATGTAGTCCATCTCGCTGATCAGGGCATTTTCCAGACAGGTCACGGTCGCGCTTTCGGTTTGATTTGAAGTCGGACAGGTTGCACTGAGCGCACCCTTATCTTCCATGATCCCGAATTTCAACGGGTACCCGGAGCGGCCATTCAGATCGGCAAAAATCGCGTTCGTTGTCGCCAAATTGAAGCTCTGACCGGGGCTAAGAGCGCCGTAGAAATCGACCAGATTGATATCGCAGCCTTCGGCAATCATGAACGAATCTTGCGCGGCGGCTGTGGCAGAGTTGTTTTCGTTGTAGCCGACGCTCTTGTGACTGCTCAGGCCGAACCACGGCTGGTATTCGCAGATGAGCTGTCCGCTCCAGCCCGGATACATGAGCTGCTTAATGCTGATACTCGAAACGTGGCCTGCGGGTGAATCGGGAATGAGCGTCTCTGCCGCCGTGTCGTTTGGATTTGCGTTGAAGCCGTTGAAAGACGCTGAACAATAGGAGCGGTTTCCGCCCGGGTCGCTCGACGATGAGCAAGCGCTGGTGTTGTTGGACATTTGCTGAACCAGAGTCGAGACCGAAACCGGCCCGCCTGTTCCGCCGGTCAACGTAGGACCGGAAACCGTCGCAGTGAACGAAGCGTTTGAGAACGAGCTGCTATGTGTAACCGAAGCAGACAGCGGATAATTGGAGGCCGTCCCGGTCAGCTTGCTGGTCAAGCTGATCTTCGATTTTGAGACGCTGGCGACTACAGGCGAGGACGGAGCATTCAGCGATGTGGAGAGTGCATTTGCCAGCTGATTCGCGTTTCGCTGGCCGGCGGAGTGGCTGTAGTTGGCCGTCGCCGCGAATCCGTTGACAGTGATCGTGATCTGTCCTGAGTCGTAAGTAGGGCAGGATGAGTTCCCGCAAGGATAAATCGGGCCCTGCAAAGACCCAGTGATCGTGACCGATCCCTTACCAGCAGTTTGAGCCAGCGTGGCTGTGGCGGTGAAGAGCAGCCAAACGAAGGCGGCGAGTGGGCGGCGCACTTGGCGCATAAATAAGGACAACCTCCAGCGATGAGACCCGGCTCTGGACGGGCTGGTCCTGCGCGAAGGCGCAGTGATAGGAATCCTGAGTGGGTGAGGTGAGTATCGCCTGCATTTCTGTTCCGGAGAAGAAGTTTTTGCGAATGAAGCAAGAAAGTTGCCGATTTCTCAGGTGTTCTACTTAGAAACAGGGGCAAATCTCGGCGTAATTGCCACCTGATTACCTTGTTCGATTACCGCACCTTACCCTGTACCTTTTCCTGCGAGGGCATGTCCCTCCCGTACTCTGCCCATTCTGCCGTTCACAGCGTAAATAAAGGATTGGGAGTTGGACATCCCCGGCCAGCTTCGGTATCCATTTGCGGAGGAGTGAATGCAGATAGGTGTCTACGGAGCCGGCTATCTGGGGACCGTGATTTCAGCTTGTTTGGCCGATTTTGGTACCCCAATTACCTGTTGTCACCCCGATAGCTCTCGTATGGTGGAAATGGCGCAAGGCAAGGTGCCTTTCCATGAGAAAAACCTGGCTGAGGTCATCAAGCGCAATGTACGCTCCGGGCGGCTCGCCTATTCGACGGACGTGGAAGCCTTCGCGCGAAAGTCCGCAGTAATTTTTCTTGCGGAAGATACCCCGCAGCACCTCTCCGATCTGGTTCTTCGCATCACCAAGGCAGTGCCAAAGCCTCCGATTCTTTCAATTGTGACTCCGGTCGCGGTTGGAACGGGTGCGGCACTTGAGAAGAAATTGCAGGATGCCGGACTGAAAGCCATCATCGTTTCGCAGCCGATGTTCTTTACCGCCGGCTGCGCGGTAGAAGATTTCAATTGGCCCGACCGGATCATTTTAGGAACGGCTTCTAGCGATGCCGTGGCCGCCATCAAACAGATTTTCCACCCGCTGGTCATGCGCGGGGTGCCGGTCATCGTGACCAATCACGCGACCGCGGAACTGGTTCGCGAATCGGCGACTGCATTCGTAGCCACCAAGATATCGTTCATTAATGAGCTCGCTGGATTATGCGAGAAAGTCAATGCTGATGCCGTGCATCTTTCGCTGGCTCTCGGCTTGGACAAGAAAATTGGGCCACGCTGCCTGCAGGCTGGCGCAGGCATGGGCGGACTGTTTGCGCAGTCCGACATGGATTCGCTCTCCCGGCTTGCAGAACAGAACCACGTCCAGTTGAAGATACTGTTGGCGGCCCGCGAAGTAAATCATTCTCTGGCAGAAGGAATGGCAGACAAGATCTCTGCCTGTTTGAAGTCTCTCCAGAACAAGGATGTGGGAATTTTAGGCCTCGCATTCAAGCCCAATACCAACTCGGTAGCGGGATCAGCCTCGATCCAACTTGCTCAGGGACTGGTAGCTCGCGGCGCGCGCGTGCGGGCCTATGATCCGGTTGCTATTCCCGACGCTAAGCTGGAACTAAATGGCACCGTGCACTATTGCGAGACGCCTTATGCGGTTGCCGAAGGTGCTGAGGTCCTGGTCGTGGGCACCGGCTGGCCAGAGTTCCGCGCACTCGATTTCGGAAAGATCAAGACCCTGTTGCGTCGGCCGCTCATCGTCGACACCAAGAACATCCTTGATTCCGCACGCCTGCGGGCGATGGGATTCGAGTATGTAGGCGTAGGAAGGGTGTAAGAACAACTCCTGCGCCAGCTACAATCCTTGCGATCTTGCCAGTGTTCAAGCACTGTGCGCCAGATTTTGCACCCAGGTTGCAAAGCTGTGCCAGCCCGTGCTCATCCCGATCGGCACCCGCGCCAGATAAATGACGACCATCAGCAGGCCACCAAGAATCGTCGCGCGATGTACCTTGTGCCTCGACCAAAGATCGTAGCCGACGAGGAGCAGCAGAAAAGCGACACAAAAGATGGAATCCAGATATTGATGGTTGGTGATCACAGCAAACGGCGGCCGGCCTGTGGGGGCATCCATAAGCGCAATGGTTGCGATCAGAATGAGGCGCTTGTGGGCTGCGGGATTCGAGCGGTAACGCCACGCGAAAAAAATCAATGTCGCGAACACCACCATATCGGCCATTGGGATTGCATAAAACGTCTTCGCATCAAAGGCTGGAACTGGTGAAACATTGCGCGCCAGCAGCTTGCTCGCGGTAAGTGTGCCGACAACGACCATCGCGCACGCGAGCCCAAGTCCTCCCAAGCCTAGTTTGCGATGAATGTCCACGCGCCCTGCCGAGACCAGGGACACTTGCGTGATCAGAAGAAGAATCCAGCAGAAGAACAGGGCCCCATGGATATGAACCAGAACGCTGGGTAAAGGCGCGCGGAAAACTCCGGCAAGGAAATAAGTGCGCGCGAATCCGACGACAACTGTTGCAAGCAGCAGCAGTGCCATACCGGCAAAGAAATAATTGTCTGTGCGCCGGCCGATGAAAGGCGCAGTCCTTTGTGGCATCGTGGCGGTTGCCATGCTGAAACTCCTGGGTGACTTAAAGGTGAGTTGAACGACAGTGCCGGGAATTATACAACACGAGCAAAACGTCTCAGCGCTCTCCGGCTTTGGCTCTCCTGGCGGCGCTGACGACTACGTCCGAAGCCGTTATAATCAAGAAATCCGGTGGGAGTAGCTCAATCGGCAGAGCACCGGACTGTGGCTCCGGACGTTGCGGGTTCGATTCCCGTCTCCCACCCCAGAATCTAAACCACTTACGGGTTTCGCAAATCCGCTGCAAATCCGTTACGTCACTGCAAGCGCCATCCGAGCCACTTTGTGACTTGCCGTTCGCAGGTCATCCGTCACCGCATCACCGTAAATGTTCATGGTGGTGCGGATGTCGGAATGACGCATCAACTTTTGCTGAACGCCCACTGGGGTGCCCACTGAATCAAGCCATGTCCGGTACGTGTGCCGGAATGTATGAGAACTCACGTGACCGATTCGCGCCTTCTTAGCGGCTCGGTCCAGTGTTCCCCACACATGGGTATAGCTCAATGGCTGGCGCCCCAACTTCACTGGGGATGCAAATATCCAGTCCTCCGCACCGGAGAACTGGGTCGTCTGCTTCCATTGCTTGATGCTTTCGAGTAGCGCATCGGCGATCAGCATGGTGCCGGCAGAATACGAAGACTTAACATCATCCACGATCTGCTTCACTACGCCGCGCTCGATGCGGATGGTTTTGGCAAGCCAGTCGATATCCTTCCACTTCAGGCCAAGCACCTCTGAGATACGAAGCCCGAAGCTGACGGCCAAGAGCAGCATGGTGCGCGAACGAACATCTTTGCCAAGAGCTTCCATGAGAGCGTGAAACTCTTCGGCGGTGAGGCTACGCGGTTTTCTCAGCCTCTGGTTCGCTCCTTTTATGCGCACAAGCTCCATCGGATTACGTTGGGTGGGCACGTCTCCTCTCCACATCGCGTAATCCCACAGGATACTCAGCATTCCCCGAATGTGCAGTTTGCTTTTCTGCGACACGGGGACCGATCGCAGCCATAGCTCGACAGGGCGCGCTTGCAGGAACGAGAGCGGTGAAGCACCCCACTTCGGCAGGATATGGTTATCCAGCCAAATGTTGTACCCGCGTCTCGTGCTCTGTCGTTTAGGCATTCTTTCGTCCCGGTATTGCATGATTAAAGTTCTCAGGTCTCCAGCGCTTGCTTTAGGCTGCGTACTGCGCTTGTTTTTTGCAGCCCGCCAAGCGGCATCTTTAGTTGGAAAATCTTCGACGGTGCCGATCGTTCTGGAATGCCGTTTGCCGTTTTCCCACCAAAGATAGATCCATCTCTGGAACCTTCTGTTAAACGTGACACTACCGACCAACGCTGCTCTTTTCAATCGATGCTCCTTTCCTTTGAGCAGCGCACGGAAAGCGGGATCGAGTGTAGCACGGTGGATTCACTGAGCGTGGAATCCAAATCGTCCCTGCGGAACCTCCAGACCCGACGCCGGGTACCGGACAACGCGAAGGCCTTTACCTTTCCCTGACGGACCCACAGCAGCAACGTGCGCGGCTTGACCTTCAAATGTCGGGCGGCTTCTTGCGCCGTGAGCCATTCGAGATTCATGGTGTGCTGAATTCCTTTGCCGCCATTGCGCTGGGAGTGCGCGTGCTTGGTGAGAGCGAATGAAGATGGATCCATTTCCTGGCGAAGTCACAAGTTTCATCGTGCAAGATGCGAGACGCGTTACAGAAAATTCCCGGCCGATTCATCGAGGCAAATGGCGAGGTTCCACACCTAATCAAATTGCGCAGTCCCTTTCCCGGAGAGGGTATAGGACGCGCCAACCACGTTATGAACCACGAGGTACCACCGCACACTTCCCAAGTCCAGATCCGTGTGTTCGTCCTTAGTGTGCCGCAGCACGCCTCGGGCGTAGACCTGACCTTTGCGTTCGCCTGCCTTGTACAAGACGGCCTCTTCCAACTCATGATGACCATCTTTGCCAAGCACATGGCGCTGGCGGTATGCCGCAATGCCGCGGTCCACGTCGCGCATCAGTTCCGACGTAAGGACTTGCGTGGGAATTGCGAACCATTCACCTTGGCGCAGGACGTTCAGTTCGCGGCCTTCGGCTTCCCGGACTGCCTTAGGTTTGAGCGCGTTGTAGGCTTCCTTGATCGATGACGGCGCTTCTTTGGTCGCGAGTTCGGCAAAGAAGTACATGCCGGATCCGTGACCAGTCTCATCCACACCGGAGAGATAAAAGCGATCCTTTACGCGAAGGACGCTATCTCCCAGTGTGTGAACAGACCGCGTCTCGGTGTTTCGGCCATACTTATCTTTCACCTCGATTTGCTTCCATTCTTCGCCGCCACTCGGAACTACGACGCTCACTTCCTTCTGGAGATCCGAAATACCGAAGGGTGCCCGCGACCAATCGTCGATTTCGCCATCGGTCCAAGCTGCAGTAATCGAGTGGAAAGGTACAACGCTAAAGCGGCTGTGGGACTCTTCGAGTGCACGGATGAGCTCCTGCTGATGCCAGTGGATTGGTGTATCAAATCGCGCACCATTGGTGAGAATACTGCCGTCCTTTAACCGCACGGCGAGTTGGGCCGTCTCGCCCGAAACCGAATTCCCCCACGACCTGTGCCCATAAGGCCGATACTCCAGAGCAAATTTGGAATAAAGGACGTCATCCGTTGCCTTCACATACGTTCCCTTGCTGCCTTTGCCTTCCCGAATAAAATTCTCGATAACTGACGAGTGTGTTTGCATAGTTTGAAATCAGGGGTGTCCCTGCCATTTGCCTCTGTACTAAGAGACGGCCCGAAAGGGATTCTTTTGATATGAAATCTGCGGCGAGGTTCAATGCTTGAACCAAGCCCTGCGCGGTATTGCGCTGAATGTCCTGAGCATGGATAGCAAGTTCAGCAGAGGAGAAGCGCGAGGTTCAACAGGCCGTCAGCTTACTTCTTCTTTTTTTCGGAGACAGTCATCGTACCCGCCCCGAAGTTCCTCTTCGGCATCCTGCAGCCCATCGGAAACTGCATCGGTCCAGCTGTACGTACCATTGACGAAACTCTCAAAGAATTCCTGTGCCTTCTGGTAGTGCAACTCGGTCAGTTTCTTGATCCCGATGGAACTGGCAATATCCTCCACATCGGCTTTCGTCAAAATGTAGACGACATCTTGCTCGTTGATTGCCATAAGAAGGACGGACCGTCTCCCTCGGCTTCCCCTCTGCTCAAATCGCCCTCAGAGGAGGCGAATGCGCATCGGTTCCAAATTCAGCTATTATCCACGGCGATCCGCGCGGTTTTGGGAACGAGTATCTCTTGTTCTTCGACCGTATGGGTCTTCACAAAACGGATGAAAGATCTGACGCACGCCTCGCAGAGTCGGTCAAAGTCGCGGACGAGTTTCACCCGATCTTGCAGTTCTTCCGTGGACCATTCTGCAAAATCAGCATCGTCATCGGTGCCTCTGCCCGGATAGCAAAACATGGTGGAGTGTTCTTCCCCGAGCAGCTCCAGGGTTCCTCGGCATCCTTCTACGTGGCAAGCCTGCTCGGTTTCATACCAGGTGTATCTGCCGCATGCAGTGCACTTGGTCTTGTATCCCGATGCTTCCTTGCCGCCCTGGTAGAGGACGAGGTACCCGGAGGATCTGCCGTTGAATCCCACTTGCCAGGCATAGTCGTGCTTCCGTTCAAACTCCGAGATGAGCTCGCGAATGCGCTCGTAGGCTTCCGGAAGATCAAGAAACTCGTATGCCTTTTCCCGAACTTTCCGAGGCAGCTTAAGGTAACGCAATTTCACATTCCGAGCATAGGACGTGCTCCTATTCCAACTATTCATGGTGTGGTACTGAAAATGATTGGAAAGGTATTCAATCATGCGTTTTCGATGTGTCATACAACGTACTGAATCTGTCCCGGATCATTCGACTCCTCAGAGGGCGATTTACCCTGGAGAAAGTTTGCGTAACAGAGTTTTCTTACTTCATATTTGCGTTTTGGTGAGACGAATGGCGAGGTTCCGGGCGCTTAGTCAATTTTGCATAGTTTGAAATCAGGGGTGTCCCTGCCATTCGCCTCCGTACAAAGAGACGGCTCGGAAGGGATTCTTTTGATATGAAATCTGCCGCGAAGTTGAATGCCTGAAAAACACTTGATGGCCGCTCACCCGCCGGGGCGCTAGCCCCGGAGTCACTACGCCTCATGCATGCCAGTGAAATCGGCAGCCTCTTTTTCTTGACGGGGAATTATCAACAAGTCCTCAGCCATGCCGGTCATATAGTCAGCAAAGGCTTGAGCACGCTTTCGCGAGGCATCGGCAAGCTCCTCGGCCGTTCTCGGTCTCGGTTCCTCTCCCCAAAGAACTTCCACTTGGGCGGGATCAAGCTCTAAAACGACGCGGCCGTTGTCGGAATACCACTCGATGTAGGGATAGCTGACGTAGGCGTAGTGGGCTTTGCCTGACCGGACATTCTCCGCGAAGGCCTCGTCGGCATTGCGCCTGGCCTCTTCCAGTTCCTCGCCTTCGAGACCGCGCTCTTGCCAACGCGTCTCAAGTCGCTCCTTGAGGCTGCGGACAAGGTCCTCGGTCCAGAAGCCGAGCGGAAAGCCAGCGGTTATATCGCCGACGGAGCCGCGCTGTTCCGGACAAAACCCCTCCATGTACGTGCCATCCCTTTCGAGTGAAACATTCTTATCAGCAGGCCGCGGGTTCGTTAGCTTGAGCACCGACCCGCGAATGTCCTCGTGGAAATCTCCCTCCAGATCGAATTCGACCTTTAACGGATCCATGCCACGCCTGAAAAAGCGCACCCAGCCGGTGACCCGACCGGCGGTGCGGTTGTCGAGTTCCCCGTCAATGAGGTTCTCGTATGGTCGCCATGCCATAGAACATGAATTACGAATAATCCCGGATCCGTGACCCGGCGGGTAAGCGATAAAAAGGAAGGCAGACCGCATCCCTCGCTGCGAGCATCTGCGTGAGAGCCGTCAGAGAGCGAGACGCCCTGCCTCCCTACAATGTCCGGTGCTACGAGAAGAACTAGCCCGCGCTCAACGCTAAGAGCTTGTGCGAACTCCTTCTCGGCCTCGACCGGACAAACTTGAATTGCGGAATAAGAAATGTCGGCAGTACCGGTGCGGTTAGCTCGGCAGGCGTCATCGCCCGCCCATCCCCGCGCTGCTCTTGCAATTCCCACCTCGTTCTCCTTCCTTTCCTCTTCCCGGTACTGCCTTTCATCTACATAGACGCCAGGAACCAAAGATCTTTGATATATGCCCAGTAAGAATCCAAACTAAGAACGTATGCACTTCGCCCGCTCCCGCGCTGCCGAAGCTCACCGCGCCGCGAGTCCTTTGGGACCCGCCGGTTTTCTCCTGCGGCTTCGCGGCTTCTTCCCCAGCCATCGGCTGAGCCTTCGTTCGTACTTGACGAGCAGTGCGACTGCCACAAGCGGAATGAAGACCACAGCGAGCCGGGCAAGATAGACGAGTTCCTCCATAGAGTTGTCCGACAGCTTCTTCTTAATGGCGAGAAGCGCCGGCAGGCGGGAACGGGACGAACTTCAAGAGGAGCAATCCGGTCGATTCCGGGCAAGCCGCAAATTACGATCATCAATAATCCTCGGGAAACATGAGCGTGAGCCCATCCACTTCGTTCGGGACCAGCCACAGTTCCTTGCCTTCGTACGAACCGCACCGCCAACCATCCTCGTCGGGTTTCAAGGCGAGCATCGTAATGATGGCGCCGCGTAGGCCGCGACCTCTGAATTCCATTAGCGGAGCAAAGTGATCGAAGACCGCGCGGGTGATCCGGTTGACCGGCGTCCAATCCAAAGAAACCAGCACACCGTCCGCCAATGCCTGCGTGTCGGTGTAGCTGAAAATCACATTCTCGGGTAGTTGTTCCATACATCAGGCAGCTGCCCATCTCGCCGGATTCCTCCTTCAAACGGGTAGACGCCACGAACAGCAATGCAGTGATATCCGTCCTTAATAGGTAGTGAACCAGGAACTGTAAGTAGCTGAAGAGACAGACGGGAGCGTATAGAAACACCTCTTCTGGACGAGAGCCTCCGCAAGAGGGCTCATTCCGCCAATTCGGACAAGCTGAACGTCTCCGTACCTCCGCGAATATCGGAGAAAATACGAGCATCCATGCTGGACTCTGCGAGTTCCGACAGAACGCAGCCGACCACTGGCCGTTCGCCGCCAAGCTTCGGGATCTTCCGGGCTAGAGTCTTAAGCCGTCCGTCCGAATCTGCGATCACGACCAGAGCGGCCAAAGAGATTCCAGGAATCCCGTCCTCATACCAGCGGAATTTCTTGGCCAGAGTTGCGAGACCTTCCGTACTCCGGTCGTACTCGAAGAAGAAGGCCTTCCGCTCGGGGCATTGGATCCCTGCGACAAGGTCCGGAATGACCGGATGCGCCCATCCGAGACCTTGCAGTTCCCACGATGCGAAGCAGTACAGCACCCTATGGCGACTTGTTTCCGCCGCGATACGGATATCGTTTATGCCGATAAGGTGCTCCAACTGGCGCGGAGGTTCTCGCGAGGCTTCGGCTGTAAAACCCTTCGCGGCCAGCGCGACCTTGCCCTTTGGTCCGAGCCCATGGATCGCCTCCGCCATGGAATGCTCCCGGTGCGTGACGAGGTACCCGTTTTCGGCAAGCCTCCGCAGCGACTTGCGCGCGGCATCCGCGCTGACCTTGCCAAAGCATAGCCGCTGCAGTTGTCCGGTCGTGAGCCAGCGCGCGACGGCGCATTTCACCATGACCCGCCGGTCTCGTTCCGAGATCCGGATGGTCAGCACGGGTCGGCCAGTCTTGTGGTGACCCCGCACCCGTAGCAGCGAACCACCTTCGGTACGCCTTCGCACACGGGGCAGACCGTCACCAGGTGCCCCCGGTAGGTGAAACCGCACGGGCACTTCCACAAGCCGACGAGCGACATTTCCTCTCCGCATTCGCAGAAAAGAGACACGCGGGACGCGAGTGCAAAGAAGCGTACCTTCTTCCTGCCGCGCCGGAGCGCCTGCAGCAGAAGAATGGGGCTTGCCATAAGAAACAGCAGGACATCGAGCAGCAGGCGCTTTAGCTTCGGCATGCCGCCTCCTGAAGCTGGTATTGCTCTTCCCAACGCCTCTCGATCGGGAGGGCTTCTTCTGCGGTTCCAAACCACTCCCGGTCACGCGCTGCGATCGCGGACAAGTAATCTCCGCGAGAAGTCCTGCCGCCGACCTTTGCGTCGCGACGCAAGGACTCCACTGCCTCTCGGAACACCTTGCCTTCGGGCAGCGGCGCTTTGGCCGTGCGGAGCCTGATCGCTTGCGGCGAGCGGGCCTTGAGCCAGAGATACCCGGCGCGATCCGGCAGGTGGGCAATGCCGTCGAGAAGAAGCGAACGTTCCTCCTCCAGCGAATACAAAGACTTTTCCCGGAACGGCTGCGAGTCTGGCTTTTCAAGTCGCCCGGCGACCGGCAGCGCGGAACGCAAGAATTGCGCGTCGCGCGGCGAGCCCCGGAGCGTCAGCGACCAGCGGATGTTTGTATGCAACTGTTCGAGAATGCGAGCGTCGGGAATCGCCGTCGACAGGTTCTGGCAGAGGAAATAGAAGAAGGAGCCGAAGGAACGCGCCATCGTGAGCACATCCGCCATATCCTCCTGCTGCTGTTTGGTGAGAAAGAAATTTTGCGCCTCGTCCGCGCACCAGAGATAGGTCACGGGCGGATTGTTCGGTCGCGCAAAGATCGACTGGCGGATATCTGACAGGACGAGTCCTTGCAAGAGCAGCCGCACGCCGCGAGCGATCGTCGGCCCGGCGCAATTGACGAGCACGATCTTGCCTTCGTTCTGCAGCTGCTTGAAGTCCGGCGCGACGGAGCCGGAAAGGGCGAGGCGGACGCTCTCGGAGCCAACCAGCGATTCCATGCGCGCCCGCAACGCTGCGATCGTCTGCTTGCCTTCCATGACGTAGTGATTCTGGAAGTACAGGCGCACGGCGGGATTTTTCGAACGCGACAGGAGCTTCTGGCGGAAGAGATCGTCGCCGATCACCGAGTCGATATACGTGGCGGGAAGGCCGAACTCGGCAAGCAGCGTCAACACGTTCTTGAGAATCGTGCCGCCACGCACAGAGAGTCTTTCGCCGGCAGGCAGGAGTTCCCGCAGCGTCTCCGAGCGGCTTGTCACGAAAAATTCCGGGTCCGTGTACGGCCAGCGCGCCAGGATGTTGTAGGAGCTCACCGCCTCTCGCGAGGAGAAGTCGATCACCACGATGCGCTCCCGCAACTCCTCCTGCTCCCGGCCCTTCAACTGGGACAGGCGTTCGCCCAAGAGGTACAAAGCCCGTTCGAACAGTTCGCCTTTGGCATCTAGCACGCCGAAGCTCATGTTCTTGAGGCCCGGCAGGCGCCGAATAATTTCCGCAATGGGCAGCATGGCGAACATGGTCTTGCCTGAGCCCATGCCGCCGGTCGTCAGTCCGCAGGCCTTCACGAGTTCGAGAAGCGGGACGTTGACAGCCTCGCCGAGCGCGGTCTTACCCAACTGCACGTGAGGTCCGGTTTCAGCGGCGAGCGTCCGCAAGAGCGCCGTTGTTGCGCTCTGTGCCGCAATGAGGGGCTCTTGGCCCAGACGCTCCAAATATTCCCGAGTCTTGCGATTGAGCCGCTTGCCGTTGATGCGATCTCGCGCCCAGAGCGTGATCATCGGCGGCCTCCGTTCCTCGGCATCAAGGGAGTGCGCTCCGAACCGTGCCGCGCCAAAGTCCTTGGCGGACGGGGATGCCGATACCTATGGATGTAGTACGCGACTACGCTCGCGATGGCGAATGCAAGCCACAGTTCGAACTTGTCCAAAATGCTGAGGCGGATGCTGCACATCCAAGACATGAGCATCTGCAGCAGCGCACAAGATACAAGCAGGGTGAGGTATACCTTCAGGAAGAGCCTCACGCCCTTCCCAATATGTTCTGCAACGTCCATGCAATCTCTTTTTTTGGGGATCTTTTTTTTCGGTCCCGCTAAAAGAGACGCCACGAGAGGGGATTTATTGATATTCCGTTTGGAAAAATGAAAAGGAATTACTGTGAACCGTGGGTATGTAAACAGCCGCAGGAACATGGCAGTTCCCGCGACTGTAGGATGCGGTCTCTAATAAAGCGTCGAAGTGCCCGGCGTGGGGCAATATGGCTCGAACTTCACGCGTTGGGCATTCACGAAAAGAGACCGCCATACATTCTGCATCCGGTCTTCGCGCGCGGCATTGCGTGCTCCGAAACTGCGAACCCTTTCGTTGCCGGTTGGATCAAGGACTCGTCCGGCGGTCGAAGCGTACCCGCAGAACGTAACGTCGATGCCCTCATTGTCGAGCGCAGCAGGCAGCGAACTGCGTCCACCTGCGCCGTTGAGGCGGCTCTTGATGGCGGGCTCCACGTTTTCTTCCATGTCGGAATTGACCCACAGTTTGCAATCCGAGCCTTTGGCGCAGCCCGTGGCTTTCAGATCGGCGAGCGCTTGCTTCACGCCGAGGAAGATCGGCGATATGGCAGTAGGCCGAACTGATCGGCAGGTTTCTGCGATTTTTTCGAGGAGGGCAGCCTGCTTCGATCTTTTTGCTTTCCCGCCCTCGATGACTTTGTGGCTGATGGGCAGGTCGTATTTGCCGAGTTCCCGCGGCTCGTTCGCAGTCAGGCCATCGCCAAGGGCGAGGAAGATGAGCTTCGAGTGCGGAGATGCGCCAGGGGAGCGGAGGATTTCCTCGGCGGAGCCGATCGCCGCCTCGCACTCGCCGGTATACGACATCGACGGGTCTTCTAGGATCGCGAAGTGCTTGACGGTCGCGTTGTCCATCTCGTGAACGCGCCAGCCGACGAATGCTGCCGCGCTCACGCACGCCAGAATGACGAGCACAATTGCTTTGCTCATTGCGTTCTCCTGACCCCAAGAATGCGACCCACGTTCTCCCCGATCCCGGCGTTGTATCCGTCGAGCGCCGCCTTCACCGCGACGGACTCCAGTTCCGAGACCTGCAAATTGCGCGTGGAGCGCTCCTCCACGTACGCCAGGTGATTCCGAACGGCCTTGCTGATTTCCTCCAGTCGCAACGTCCAGCGCCCCAGATCCGAGTTGGCCGCTTCGTGGAGCTGGACGGCCTCGTCTTCAATCTTCTTCGTCTCGCCCCACTTGCTCTCGGCTTCGCCGAGGCTCCGGGCAACCCATTCGAGCAGGAGCACCGCCGCGATCTCGAAAACGGTGAGCCCTGCGGCAAACGTGCATTCGGAGATGTTCTCTGCTGAGGAAAGCCTGATGGCGGCCAGTGCGACCCCGAAGCCGATGCCCGCGAACAGGCCAACTCTGCGCATGAGCCCATGGCGTCCGGCAAGGATCGCTAGCGTCAGCAACGCCGCGACGAAGCCCGCGCCGATTACTGACGCGAACCAGACCAGCAGATCATCGCTTAGTGTGGAGAAGAAGCGATCATGCAGCGTGGGTGAGACGCTGAGGTCGATCGCGATGATCGCCGCGGCGACGAGCCAGGGATTCGGAACGGGTCTTGCCCCGGCTTTCGGTGTCTTGGCGAGATCCGTCTCCGCGTCCCGTAGGTTGGCGCGGGCATGAGCCGCGCCTTGCTGGATGTGCGCACGCTCCGCAACTTGCCCGCGGTACTCGTCGTCCCGGACCCTGTCGTGCGCGTGCTTCGCGGGGTCAAAGCTATCCCGGTAGGTTCGGCGCGCCATCGCGCGGGCATGATCCTCCAGGTTCTTCTGGTCTTCGGACGTCGGTTTCGACGCGCCTCCGAGGAGGGCGCGCTTCCGTCCGAGCTCGAACAGGCCCGTCTGCATCTGCAGCACCGCTCCGCCTTCCGCCGGTTCGGCGACAACTCCGTTGAGCGGATGCAGCAGTCCGGCGCGTTCAGTTTCGGGTAAAGGGTTGGTGGTTTCGGTCGTCTTGTTCACTGACGTTCTCCTTACGGGAAGTGTCCCGCTCACATGGGTAGACGCCAGAAGCCCGTTCCTTTTGACCTACCCCGCTATTGCCGTGGGTCGGGAGCGAGGTTTATAAGAAGTACGGGCAATCGGTCGCTGTCCATGTTAGTTGGCATATTATATGCATACTGACATAGTCACTTGCAACAAAATATTCAATGACGGGAAAAATCGACTGGAAGGCGGTCGGGAGGCGTCTGCGGGAGCTCCGCGGCTTCGATACGAACCAGGAGAAGTTCGCCCGCGAGCTGGGAATCAGCCAAGGCCAGCTCTCCCGCTACGAGAAGGGGAAGAGCGATATCAGCGCGGAAATCTTGCTGCGTATTTCGCAGCGGTGTGGGCGGAGCATGGAGTGGGTGCTGACGGGTCGGGAGTGAGAATCATTGCACCGCGCTGGCAGCTGGCGGTAATCCTTTGTCAGGCACACAGTCGAGATAGGGGGTATATCCAGCACCTTGGACAAAAGAGTTTACACAAACTTTGAAGTTCACTCTGCCCTCAGAGCTGTGCAAGATCGGCAGCGGAACACTTAACCCTATTTCGTTCGGCGATACATCGATGACCGTGGAGTATACGGCTGCACATCCATTCCCCTGGATACCTGCGCATTGGTGCAGGTTGGCCCTTCTCCCGTGACTGATGACGTCCATCATATAGTCGGTACCCAGAACGTCCGAATCGAAACTGTGGGGGTAAAAACCGGGAAGACCGGTGGACGGGTTTTGGTCCACGTCAAAATCAATCAAAATTTGAGTCGTCTCTGGATCAAACGTGCCTGATGCGAATCGAATGTGCATCGCAAGGACTCCGCCTGCCGCCACCGCGTTCGCAGACACGAGATCGGGAGAAGTATTGACGCCGGGCCAGGGCTGTGCATCGCCGACGGGATCTGATACCGTACCCTCCGCCTCCTCTGTCGATGTCTCCTGCGACTGCGATACAACCGCCCGAGTGAGAAGGTCTGTGGCAGGCTGATAGTGAGGGTTGATTCGAGCGGCTTCCTTGAAATCCGCGATAGCTCGTGCACGATTCCGCAAATTGGAATACGCGCTCCCTCGGTTGACCAAACACGACACATTGTGTGGCTGCCATCGAAGCGTGTGGTCGTAATCGGCTATGGCACGCTCATAGTCGCCCGATGCGGCGCGCACAAATACTGCGTCGGCCTTCAGATCCACAACATGTCTGACGGCTAAAGCGCCGTCGGGGACATCCGCCACGATCTCGAACTCGCGTTCCAGTAGTCTCGACTTCTTCTTCCCGCATGGCACGGTGATCGTCAGCAAGAACAATTCTTGGCTTAGGTATGGACGATGTCATTCGTCGATGCCGTCCTCCAGATCCTGTTCTGGAATAAGAGTTGATTCTTACCCGGCGGCGCGTTCGGAACCAATTCCCGAACTGAGAAGCACTCTCGCGTGTATCGTGCTGCCGCGCTTAGGTTGCGAGTCGATCGAAAACTCTCCTTTCACCAGTTTCAGCCGCTCCTGCATGCTGAGAAGACCAAGTCCTGTACCCCTCATCGCCGCCTGGGGATTAAAGCCTAGTCCCGAATCGCGAACGGTGAGATGAATCTCGCCTTGCGTTTCCCACAGCCGCACTTCGAAATGCCGCACCCCGCTATGTTTCGATGAATTGTGTAAGGCTTCCTGCAGAACGCGGAAGAGCGCAAGGGAGATGTCCTGCGGTATAGGGTTTGGCAAATCGTCGCTTCTGAAGTCAATCTCTACTTTCTGCTGTTGCCCAAACTCTTTGCAGAAGCTTTTCATGGTCTGAACTAGGCCGAGATATTCCAGCTTTGGAGAGTGCAAGGTGTGCGCCAGGGCTTGGATGTCCGTGGATATTTCTCGGGTTTCCTTTTGTAATTCGTCCACAGCGCGGATGACTTCAACAGAAGAATTGGAACCATCTGGCCTAATTCGTTCGAGCTTAACCTCCAGCAATGCCATTCGTTGACCGATATCGTCGTGAAGGTCTCTCGCGATCCGGGCACGTTCCCGCTCTTCTGCATCAATCAAACTGCGGTTCACGCTTGAGAGGGCTTCCTCGCTCATCCTGCGGAGTTTGGACACTAGGGGAGCGATGACTAACGAGGTGATCAGGAACGCAATGATGGCCGCAAGATCCAGCGGATTGTCAACCCGAAAAGAGTAAGCAGGGGGAGCAAGATGTGCTAAGCACAGCGCCGCAATGACGGAGACAATGATCGATGAAACAAGGTCTCCCGTGCGGGATAGCAGCACGACGACAACCACATAGAGGAAGCCGCATGTAGCCACATTGAACCGCAGTCGGTAGCAAATAAAGGTAAGCAATGCGAGGACAATGGTGGCAATTAAGCACCGAGCGACTGCATACTGGAATCTCTTGGTTGCGATTTGCTTGAGGATGCCCACTCGATTCGGCTGCCTTCGAAATCCATTGACTCGCCAAGCTGGGCCCAAAGATCTACGTACCTTACCTTAGCGAAAATTGTATCACTCGGCAGAATCGGATCTTTTTTGCAACTTTCCTGACAAAATGATTGCGGCTCTAGACGAACGAGAAGACGGTAACCATCAAGGAAGCATTCAACGACGCCCCACTAACAAGAGCCGCCGATGGCAGGAGTGTCGGTTTGGTTGGCGTAACATCTCTATAGCACTCAAAATGCCCACTTCAGGCGAAGGAAAAGCGCAAAGTTGTGCAATCGCCTGATTTCAACAACTGACTTTAGTTTCCGGTTTGCCCGTTATCTGGCAAGTAGGCACGAAACTTGGCACGACGCGTCGGGATTGCTTGCACTTAGAGCATTCGGCACGCGATTAACCTGAACAACATTCAGTGCAGTGGAATCCGATAGAGATTGCGCTGGACTGTCTCTTTCACGAAAGCGTAGGTGTCGGGCGTTCTTCCAATTCCGATAGCAGTTTGCGGAATCGTGCGCACGTGCTCGAGCTTGGCGAATTCGGTTATGTTGGATATTCCGTTCGAAGGTAATTCAGGGATGCCCTTGTCCGCAGGTGGGCTCAGCACATAGGTTGGGGCTCCTTTGTTAATAAACCCTAGAGGGCCCACCAGGAAGGATTTGCCATCGCCAGACCAATAACCGACCGCGTCATCACAGACCGGGTGAACGCGTTTTCGTGTCCAGTCCACCACCTCCAGCTTCCACTGTTGTCCATGTTTCATGTCAAGTGCGCCCTTGTTAATAGGGACGGTCAATGCCAGATAGCGTCCATCGGGAGACGTGGCGAGACTTTGAATCTTTTCATCCCAGATTTGTTCATCATCACTGCCATCAGGATGGACGCGATGGACATATGCACCATTGAGATCGCGTTTGACATAGTAAATATAGGATGGCGCAAAACCTGGATTATCGGCAGCCGTCTGCAAGATACGCGGAGGCGAGCTACGGTCGAGTGGTGCCACCCAAAGAGTGCGAGTGCCGTCGTCGCCTAGGACGCTATAGGCCACATAGCGACTATCGGGTGACAGCGAAAACTCGAAAATCGACAGATGAGGCAGGATCGCTTGAGTGGCGCCGGATTGCAAGTCCAATTCCCACAGCTCGCCGACAGCGTGGTCCGGAGCATATTCTCGCCCCGGCGTGCGGCGCACCAGGTAATAAAGCTTTTTGCCATCGACTGAAAAGGGGCTGCCATTACGGGGAGCGGTCAAGGCGGCGGTGGCCTCCGAAGTGAGTGTGCGTTCCCCGCTCTGATCGTGCAGCCATACACTGCTTCGCCGAAGGCCAACAGCAGTGACGAATGATTTGCCATCCGGGTCGACGGCGATTCCTTCCTCTTCGGTCGGCCCGGAAGTGATCTGCTCGATTCTGCCATTAGGGAACCGTTGCCGCCATACGTGGAATCCGCGACCTGAATTGGTGTTCAAGTACATCCACGCACCGTCCAGCGACCATGCGGCCGCCGTGCAGACGCCGTCCACAGGACCGATTTGCTTACCAGGTGCGCTACCGTCGAAAGGAGTCAGGCGGCAACGGTCCCAGAAATTCCCCGTCATTTCGACGGTAATTACCCACTTGTGGTCTGGCGACAGGTATGACCGGTGCACCATGCTCATGAAACTCACCGGCGAAAAGATGGTGTGGACATGAGCGCGGCTGAGATCGGAACTCACTAGTTCCATATGGATGCCACTGGTGATTTGCGAAAACATGAGATTGTCGGCGTCCAGCCAGCTGAGACCTGAGGTGTTGGGAATCCAAAGCCGCGGCTGGCCACCGAGCACGGGTACTGACCACGTATCCCAAGGAACTGTGTAGGCAACATTGGCGCCGTCGGAGCTAAAGACCGGGCTTGCCTTCGAATAGGAGTCGTTGGTGAGCCGAATCGGATTGCCGTGTGGAAGGAGCATGACATAGACCTGTCCCGCGGCAATAAATGAATTGTCTCCGCGCAAAAATGTGAGCATGTGGCCGTCGGGCGAGAAAGCTGGGGAAGTCACCGAATCCGCAAGGTCGGTGAGTTGTATCCACTCGGTGGTTGGTACATGCGGACTCCGCTGGCGAAGCCAAAGAATCGTCAGCAACGCAGCAACGATGACGGTGCTGGCAATGGCTGCATACATCCCGCGTGGCGAGATCTTCCTCGTGGCAGCTGGTAAGGTCGCTGACGATAGCCTTGAGTCGGACAATGACTCCAGCGCGAACGCCAAGTCTGATGCTGATTGGAAGCGCTGTTCGGGATTCTTCTCCAAACAACGCTGCACAATTTTCTGAAGAGCTGGAGAAATGGTTGGAACTAGAAGAGAAACGCTGGGGGGCTCTTCGTTGAGAGTGGCGTTCATCGTTTCCACTGAATCGGACTTCTGGAACGCGCGCTGGCCCGTCAGCATCTCGTACAGGATCGTGCCGAAGGAAAAAATGTCTGTGCGGTGATCTGCCTCCTTTCCGCGCACCTGCTCTGGCGACATATAGCCGACAGTACCCATCACGAGGCCAGGTTCAGTCTCCGAGCCCAGGTTAACGGCGCTATGTCTGGACCCCGACCGGGCGTGAGTGAGCTTCGCCAGTCCGAAGTCCAGAATCTTCATGCGACCCTGGTTCGTGACGAATAGGTTCGCCGGCTTCAAATCGCGATGCGCGATGCCTTTCTCGTGCGCTGCCGCCAAACCCTGTGCGATTTGCACGCTATAATCAATCGCCTTCCGAACCACGAGACGGCAACGCATTAGTTGTTCCCCCAGCGTTTCGCCTTCGAGCAGTTCCGACACCAAATACGGCACGCCTTCATATACGCCCATCTGGTACAGCGCAAGAATGTTGGGATGATTCAAAGCGGCCATCGCCAGTGCTTCCTGCTCGAAGCGCCGCAACCGGTCCGGATCACTGGACGCTAAAGTCGGCAGAACTTTGATCGCCACGTCACGCTTGAGTCGAGCATCAAATGCGCTATAAACCTCGCCCATTCCACCCATACCCAGCAACGACTGCACGACGTACTCGCCGAGTTTGGTTCCCGGCGACAAAGGGATCTGGCTCGCTGATGATTTATCCAGATTGGTTCGGGTGTCCTCCTCCCCCAGGGCGAGGAACGACTCTACTTCGCACCGCAGAGCATCATCCGGGCAAGCTTTGTCGAGGAATCCGGTACGCTGTTGCGGTGGCAGATCCAGGGCATCCTGGAGTAAGAGCTTAATCTGTTGCCAGCGCTCCGGTGTCATACTCATGCCCGTGCGCCCTTCACTAGCTGTTTCTTGAGCCATAGCCGCGCTGTCATCCAATCTCGTTTTACAGTGGCGAGAGACACGCCCAGAACCAAAGCGGCTTCTTCAAGCGACAGTCCACCGAAAAAACGTAACTCGACGATTTGCGCCTGCCTCGAATCCAGTCGGGAAAGCGTTTCCAAGGCATCGTCGAGCACGACCACACCTACTTGCCGGAGCGGACCCGGAGCGATCGCTTCATCCAGGACCAGCTTGATTCCAACATCGCGTTTCGCGGCGTGATAACGGCGAGCATAGTCAACCAATATCTGCCGCATGATTCTCGCCAGCACAGCGAAGAAGTGTGCCCGGTTCTCAAAGCGCATCCTTTCATGTTTGGCGAGACGCAGATAGGCCTCGTGCACTAGGGCAGTGCTCTGCAATGTGTGATTCGGACGCTGTTTTTGGAGGTAGCGGTGTGCCAACTTACGCAGGTCCGCATAGACGAGCGGCACCAAAGCATTCAGTGCTTCAGAGTCGCCTGCTCGCCACTTCTCGAGAAGCTGGGAGAAGGGCCCGTTTGAGCTTGGATCCACAGATTTCCCCAACGCCGGCAGAAGCCGCACTTGCAGCCCAAAGTACCCTTGGGTACGAACAAAGTCAAACGATTGAAGGGAATGACACTTAGTCCATCACTACCTGGCCGGAGATAAGCCCATCGAAAAAAATTCTTCGGCGTGAGCTGATTCGACCATGGATTCCGTTCTTGTTTTACGAGTGGGGAGTACGAGCTCCCCGAAATATCACGCCGGAGGAACCAAAATGATGCACAGAATCAGATATGCTTCGCTTCTCGCTCTCCTCATCGTGCTGGTGGGTGAGCTGTGCGTGCCATCTAGCGCACAAGCAGAGTGCACAGCCGCAACGATCGGGAACACTTATGGGCTCCATCTCAACGGACTCAGGGCTCCCGCCGCAGACCATGCTTTGAAGATTTCCGCTTTCGTGCCCTCAGCAGGGGTCGGCGAAGTTTCATTTACCGCCACATCGGATTCAGGAGGCACCCTTTCCGGTTCTGAAAGTCTAAGCTTTGGGGGCCAACAGCTCCAGCTGACGTTCACAGGTACGTACTCGGTTAATTCGCCCAGATGCACTGGCAGCATAACCGCCACGTTTGAAGGTGGGGGTAGTGCTACCCTCGACTTTGTAATCGTTAAGCGTGGTAAAGAGATTGAATTCCTGCAAACAGATGCCGGGGCAGTGACACGGGGTGTCATGAAGAAGGAGTGACACTATCGACTGAACACCCAGAGATGTGAACGTCGCTAGTTTGACGCCGGACATCCAGAAAGCCTGCTGGATGTCCGGCAGGAACCCCGTTGATGGATCGCCCAGTGTGCTACGGTGCCGGACGGCAACAATATTCTTCTTTCTCGATCGATTCGGAACAATAACCCCTGCTCCTGCGCGTGTTGGAAGGGATGTCAACGGTATCTGAATGAACCGCAATTCGTTTGGAAGCACGGCATCTTATGCAACATCCAGTGCACGCAGGCGGGAGTACAAACCCCCACCCAAACTTTCAATCTAGCTAACAGATAGAGGAATTGGTGGGACCATCTCTTCTTCGTCAACAAATGGTGGTTTTGACAGGTCGCGCTGAACCCAATAAGCCTTGCATTACAGCGTGGCCCGAAGGTGGATCCAAGATAGCTCCCGGTTGGTCGGCAAACCTTACCTTACCGGATTACTGCAGGGTTGCCCGGCACTCGCGCGCGACGGACTCAAGCTCCACTCGCGAGAGCTGCATCCTCGGCATCGTAATTGAATTGCTGCGGATCGATCGTGGTGGGTGGGTTGCTCTGTTCCCAGGCAATTGTTCGACGTATGGCTTCGTCGATTTCCACTAGCTCCGTGTAACGCAGGTCTGCTCGAATGCGTTCCGAGCTAGCAACTATATGCTGCGCGGCATTACCCGGCTGCAACAGATGTGTTGGCGTTTTTTCCCTAGGCAGCACAACAAACTCTCCCGACCAGTGTGCTTGTGTCGCGATCTTCGTCTGCCATGCCAGCTCTGACAATGTGGGTTCCTGGCAGACGTTGTAAACACGTCCAGCCGCTTGGTTCGAAGTTGCGGCAAGCGCGGTCGCATGCGCAATGTTCTCCACATATCCCCGCGGCCCTCGCCAAGCGGCGAGATCATCGGCAAGGAGTATGGAAGATCGTCCGTCATCGAAGCGCTTTAGCAGCGGGAAAAACCTATGAAGGGGATCTCCCGGACCATATACCATGGGCAACCGGAGAACTGTTCCGGAGATCTCGGTGCTATTCAGGATGGCCTCTTCCACCGCGATCTTGTCATAGTGCTCGTCCACCCAACTAAAGATGCTCTGCATCATTTTCACAGTCTCTGGCGGGTAGAGCTGACGATTAGTTCGGGGCGGCGAATCTTCTGTGAGCGGCAACGCTTCCAGAGGACCCGGCTCGCTCCGGTGCACCACGCCCCATGCGCGATACACATCCATGCTGCTAATCGCAATCACACGCCGCGCAACTTTGCGTGAAGTGCTTATTAACTGACGCGCCTGTTCTCCAGAGCTCAGGATCAAGTCGACAATTACCTCTGGCGAAAATCGCTGAATCTGCTCTAAGTGATCGGAGAGCCGATTGCGATCCCCTTGGATTCGTACCACATTCTTGTCTGGCGATTTGTCCGCACTCCGGTGAAAGATTGCCACTGAATGTCCGGAATCTCGCAACTCGCTTGCCAGGGGCGAGCCGATGAAACCATTTCCGCCGATCAACAGGATTCGCATCGGAGAGTGGATGGGAGTCTATCGATATCGCACATTGTGTAGCGGTTGGTCGGCTATCCGGAAGGAATCTATAACTTTGTCCGGTGTAAAAGAGCTCGCCTGGAAAACCGCTGCTAGGAGTGGCAAAAGGGCATTCATAAGGTGGGTGATGAGGGGAGGGGAGAGGAGGGGTTACAAATTCAGGGTGGCACTACCGATACGCAATGAAGAGGAACAACTCTCTTGATAGAAAAGGCCAGCGGTCCAGATTCAGGCAATAAGACTCTTTGCTAGCATGTCATGGATCTCCTCAGAATCCTGCGGCGAGAGTTATGGATCGGGTGATTCCCTTTTACGTTCCCGATGGCTTCAGGCCGAACCTGAAAGTGAAATGGACGGAGCGGCGCGAAGCTGCCAAAGTGATCGAGTTCCGCTCTGTGAAAGTCAAGAAGCCAGCCTTAAAAGCCGGTCGAGCAACTACGTGGAGTTAGAGAGCGTGCACCTTTTTGCGCCGAGCCACACATCGGCACAAACCGGTGCCTCCGGAAAAGTCACTTTGACAAAGAACGGCCACTTTCATTGAGCATCAGGCGAGGAAATATGAGGATGAAAAAAGCCGATCAACGATCCGGCTTTTCGAATAAGCAACTAGTTTCAGTTGCTCGGTTTGGTTTCTGGACCGGCCTGCTCGGCAAGTTTCTTCTGGTGCCGTGCTTTGTCGTAGAACCCTACAGTGGCGAAGGTCGCGCAGACAAGCCCGAACAAGATCAGCGGCAGAGACATTCTAATCGCCTCGCTTTAGTCCAGCTTATTTTGGAAAACTCAGACTCAGGTAGGAATTTTTAATAATGCCTATGACTTTCGTTTCAAGGAACCCTGTAATTCGGAGTGTATCTTTGAGTATGTTTGCGTGCTCATAATTCCCGTGACATGAGCAGGTATCTATGCGCGCAACGCGAAGCTAATGCGTTTCGACTAGGCAGCCTTATTTAACTGGGATCTCTGCTCTGGATTCCTTTTCATCCACTGGTGCTTGTCCCAAAATCCCACCGCAGCAAAGACAGCACAGAGCAGACCAAACAAAACCACTGGTAATGACATCCTCACTGGCTCCTTTCAAGCTGCACGCCGACAACGACAAGAACTGCGCCGCCAATCAAAGCTGGCAACCAGAATTCGTAGTCCTTATGGAGCACGGTGTCTAGGGGCACGAATATCAGCACCAAGATGCCTAGTTCCCGAAGAGACTCACCGTACAGTTCAAATCTGTTCTTCGGCACTTTTAGCCCTTACCGGAGACGACCCAATTTACGACGGTACCGACGCCGTTGTGGCAAACCAAAAACTTCGCGTTTTTCCGGCGATCACTTGACGACAACCATTCCCTTCATCCCGTTCCCCTCATGCAATGTGCACACGTAACGGTAAACTCCAGGAACTGTGAAGACGCGGGTGAAGACCTGGCCAGGTTGCATAAATTCAGAATGGAACGGCTGACCTCCATTCGGAACATTAACGTCTGACTTGTTGATCGCTTTGCCGGCATCGTCGACCACGTTGTGGATGACTTCAGAAGAATTTTTCCAGGTGACCTTCTGCCCAGCCTTGACAACGATTTTCGCCGGCGTGAATGCCATGTCGGTCATGCCAACCGTGAGTGGCGCAATGGAGTTAGTCCGGGAGGCTTTTGCCAGTGCCTTGCGCAGTAGCGCCGGAGTTAGTCTCGCGGAACAAGTGGGTGCCAATTCATCCACCGTATCCACCACGAAGCTGGGGATATTGGGGTCCTCCACTGCGACTACGCTGCCCAACGCTCCGGTCACATGGACCAAGCGATTCGCATTTTTGGAGAACAATAATGGCCGAGCTTCCAATCGGTAAGTTATTGTTGATTGAACGTCCTTCAGCATCACTCTTCCATCATTCAGCAAGGTCATACATCCATTCAGTTCGGAACGTCCGGAGGGTCCGGCCTTCGAGGTTCCCCCCGAAGGCACAAGACCAGATCCACGTCTGCCGCCTGCATTCACAGCGGTCTCGCGCCTCGGCATGGCGTGAATCGGATTTGGAATAGTTTCTTTTTCTATTGCGTTTATCGGATGGGAAGGCGGATTGGAGCCACCCCCCGGATCAATATCACCTCCCCTGCGTGCCGCAGTGTCGGCCTGGCTCATGCCACTTGACCAAGTGGTAGATTCTTCTAAGCCGGAGGCTGGTCCGGAGTGCATTAACGCTGCGTTCTCTGTACCAGTAACCTCAAGCGTCGCAATCAGACCCCTGGTCATCCGTGCCATGGCGTGATCCACCATTGTGAACTCGCCTGGCAAACTCGTCGTAAGTTCCAGGATGGCGGCGCCCCCCGGTGGTACGCTGGCCGTTGAGACGCCGATGAGCGGAGCTGACATCAGGGAACCGAGCGTATAGTCTCGCGTGAAGATTTCCCCAACCACGTGGAGCGACGATGTGGCATTCGGGCCCGCATTCCCAAAGAAGAGGCGTATCGTTTCTCCCACGTCAGCGTGCAAAGGGTGTTCCTTGGTGAGGGCATCTACGGCGCCGTTGAACACGAAATACTCGGGGTCTTCCCGCAGAAGCTTTGCGGCACTGAACTGCTGCAAGCCCGTTTTGCCCTTGGGCGCGGTGGTATAGATTTCACCCTGCATGATGTAGAACTCGTGATCCACATGAGGCAGTCCGCCCTGTGGCTCGACCAGGATCAACCCGTACATGCCGTTCGCCATATGCTCGGCAATCATTGGCGTCCCGCAATGATAGACAAACAGTCCGGGCGTTGTGGCCTGAAATGTAAAAGTCTTCGACTGCCCTGGGACTGCTTGTGAGAACTCCGCGCCGCCACCCGCACCGATTGCGGCATGAAGGTCGACAGAGTGGACCATATGGCTGCTGGAATCATTACGAAGAGTGACCTCGATCGTGTCACCCTCTTTTGCACGGATCATAGGGCCCGGCACTTTTCCGTCGAAAGTCCAATAGCGGTAGCTGCTGGCAACCGATGGATCCAGTTGCCCGACAACCTCCTCCGCGGTGAGAGTCACGTGGAGCACAGTCGCCGCTCGGTCCCCAATCGGCCGAGGAACATCAGTCGGATCACGCACGATCACGGAATTTTTCGCAGCGGGATTCGCGCTCGCCGCAACCTGGGCGGCACCCTGTGCTGACAGAGGTTTCACGTCCGTGCTCGTGAACATGAACAGCACGAAGCTGAAAAGCACGGTCCTAAATGAAAGCCGGGTATGAGTTCTGCTTGACATATCGCATCTCTTCCCGCCGGCGCACTTCTTCGAAGTCTTGCTTTGCTGGCTGATTTATCTTGAATCACGAGGCGGTGGGGTCTCAATGGAGCATCCGTACCGCTCGCATAAGCAGTTGTCACGGGGGCGGACAAACGCAGCCGCGGGATATACGGGAACTGATGGACTGTGTCTTGTGACGCTCTCGGGTGCGTGCCGGCCAGCAGTGTCGGGACGGCGGGCCACTGCGCCCTGCGAACCTGCCATCGAACTTGAGCCGTCAGTATACGTAGTCCAGAGTGTGTTCGAGGGTGCCAACGATCTTGTCAACCGAGGGCATATAGATTTCTCCAGTGGCGGACGCGGGAATCCCAGGGATGTCCGGAGCAATCACTCGTGCAATTGGAGCATCTAGACAGGCGAACGCATCCTCGGCAATGAGGCGGAAATTCTGCACTGATACCCAGGTTCGATTGCCCTCATGGACCACCACTACCTGATTCGTCCTCGCTAGAGATTGTGTGAAACGAATGCAAAGTTTTCGCTGTCACATACGTCATTGGAACGAGTACGGATGAGCTATTGCCGCTAAAGGGGATCTGAGGAATATTTATGCCAGCGGGCCCGGTAACGACGCGCATGCACTATGCAGTCGGTTAAGGTTGTGAGGCACTCAATGGCCGTCGGCACATTTGGAAGTTGGCAAGTACGTACCATCATAATTGCCAGAAGTCTGCTCGCGACCACGTTGCTGCTGAGTGCTTTCGTCGGGGCTTCGCACCCTACAGTCAACGCCGAAATTGTGTTCCTGTGCGAGCTTTTCCTGGGCGCAGCCATCGCGGCGGGTTGGCGGATGCGGTATGTAGCTGCTTTGGTTTTTCTTGGCACCATTGCGGCGCGCGTCCTGGCGCCCGATCTTCAATTAGTTCCTCTTCCGTCCGCCACAGGAACGACCAGCGGAGTATTGATTGCAAGTGGCATCCTCGTCTGCTTGGTGCTCTCATTAACGAAAACAACAACTCAGCCTGGGAACACTCACATGCTCTCCTTGGTGGACCATGGGAGGAAGATCTCAAAGTCACCATAAGGCTCGAAGATGGCCATCTTCCCAGCCGCTGGAAATCTCGGTGCATTGTGACGATCCATGATCGAGCAGGCGGGGTCCTGAACACAGATCAAGAATGTTGGTATGCTCGAAATGAGCATGGACACTGAGATAAGAAGTGCGCATGAGCTCGTTGCGACTTAAAGATTGGAGAGGAAGACCTATGGTCCAGACATCAAGGCTAGTTCGTATCGGCGGTGTTCCTGGGCTGAAATCAACTCACGCCAAGGTTTTGGTGTGCTCTTTAGGTTTACTCGTTATGGCGGTGGACCTCTCGGTCCCTGCTGATCTAAACATCGGGATCTTCTATTGTTTTGTAGTTGCGCTCTGTGCCTGGACTCGATCCTTTGTATTTCTGTGGAGTGCAGCCCTGCTCTTCGTGCCCGCGAATTTTGCGGGGCTGCTGGTCGCTCCAGCACCCGTAACCGGGCCTCTTTCGTGGGTAGATTGGTCCAACCGAACCTTTTCCGTCGGTGCACTTCTCCTAGTGGTTGCAGTCACCCACGTTCGTATGCGTAATTTTCGTCGTCTGGAAGATACGATTGCCGCACGAAAGAAGGCAGAAGAGGCACTAGCCGACAGTGAAACGCGGCTACGGCTTGCACAATTAGCTGGTCATGTGGGTGGCTGGGAGTGGAACCCAGTCGTTGATCGCTACTCCTGGTCACTAGAGTGCTACAGCATCTTAGGTCTGAATCGGCCTGACAATTTATTTGCGGAGAAATGGATGTCCGCTGTACATCCGTCTGATTTGATCACGCTAAAAGAGGCGATGACACAGTCCGTCAAGGGAGGAGGGTTCGAGGTTGAGTACCGCTACAATCACCCGACTCAGGGGCTCCGCTGGATCTATGCTCGGGGCAAGACATTAATACAGGATTTGGGTGACTCGCGGATGTTCGGGATTTTCCAAGACATCACAGAGCGGAAGCAAGCACAAGAAATTTTGCAGCAATCGCGGTCCGTACTGGAATCAATGGTGGAACAACGCACGGCGCAACTACGCAAGCTTTCGTCGGACTTGATGCACTCTCAGGACGAGGAGCACCGCCGAATCGCGCGCGAACTGCATGACAGTTTCGGGCAAAATCTCGCGGCACTCAAGATAAATCTCGACACGCTCTCGGGAATGGGGCCCGCAGGCTTAAGCGGAAAAAACGATGCGGCCTTGGTGTCTGACTGTATTGGAATAGTGCACAATTGCATTGTCGAGACTCGCACCTTGTCACACCTGCTGCACCCACCACTCTTAGACGAGGCAGGATTTTTTTCCGCGGCGCGATGGTACGTGGAAGGGTTTGCAAAGCGCAGCGGTATTCAGGCGCATCTCGAACTGCCGTCCGATCTTCCAAGACTCCCCCCAGCACTGGAACTCGTACTTTTCCGAGCCCTGCAGGAGAGCCTCACGAACGTTCACCGTTACTCCGACAGCTCGCGGGTTGACATTCAGGTTCAGCTTGATGCTGAGGCAGTCTCGCTCCAGGTTCGGGATTACGGACGCGGCATCCCAGCGGAGGTCATCCAAATGTTCCAGGAGAAAGGGACAGGTGTCGGGGTTGGACTAGCGGCCATGCGTGCTCGCATGAACGAAGCTGGAGGAAAACTCGCCATTTCATCCGATGCCAATGGAACGACGGTTCACGCCACGATACCCATCATTACAGACAACGAAATGTGTGCCCGCTCGGCGAAGGTCGCCTAAAAGTACGTCTTGGCAATTGGAACGAGTAACTCGGGCGGCTGATAGCCGGCCAAGTTCATACCACCAACCGATCGATACTTCAGCATCGCGCCCACCTCAGCGCACGGTGAGTGAGTCGGTCATTTCCCAACTCGGGATAAAGGTGCCGGTCCTGGAGCAAAATTGCTGCTAGCCCATGCGATAGCATGACCGTCGACGAGAGCTTCGTCATCTTAAGTTGCAGAGCGAGACTACGGCTTTACAACAATCTGCCCGATCATACGTTGCGCTTCGTGAAGAGTACATACATAGCGGTAGGTGCCAGGAGTTCTGAACGTCTGTTCATAGGTTTTGCCCGGATTCAGAAACCCGGAGTCAAATTGCTGTGCGCCCTTCGGCAGTTCAACATCCTTGGCATCGATCGCCACACGAGGATCAGCTGTGACCGTGTGTACCTCGCGCGATGAGTTCTTCCACATAACGGTTTGGCCGGCCTTGACTTTAATGCTTGCAGGCTCAAACACCAGCAACGAACCTGTCATATCTACGACGACCGCAGGTTTGATCCGACTAGCCGCTGCGGAGGAAGTACTTGCGGGCGCAGCCTTCTCCTTCGCTGACTGCTTCCGCAGTTCTGCGAGCGACATCTTCACATCGCAGGTGGTCGCCAACTTGACAATGGTATCGACAATGAATACTGGAGAGTGATCCGGATCATAGATGTCGTGTAAGGGGCCCAGATGTCCGGTCACATGGACCAGGGCATCCTTGTTGTTTGCGAATAGCAGCGGATTCTCACTGAGTAACATCGATCTGGCTTCCAAGCGATAAATCTTGTCTGAACGGAATAGTGTGAGCTTCGGCATGCGCCCGTCAGAGGTGGTCAGGCAGCCGTCCAGTTGTACCCGTGCAGCCGATCTTGCGGTGTCTTTCTTCGGTTTCGTTGCCGAATCTTGTTCCGAGGCTGTCGGAGAACTCGTGCTTTGGGCCAGTACACGGCTGGGAACCAACCAGCCTAGGATGCACAGCAGGAACGCGCACACTATTTTCTCCGCTGCTCTCGTGTAGGAAGCCACAATTGTCATAACGTTTACCTGTGCTAATTCGAACGTCAGTGAGATCGATTCCGTCCAGTGTTCCGGCAACCGTTGTAGCCCTCGTTTCCGTGCGGCTGCGGCAGACGTGGACGAACGCGATCGAGTGAGCGTTTAGCGGCAACTCACTCGAGCGTCATCGTTCTGTTGTTTATTTCATTTCCTGCTCTACCTGCGCCGACGTGATGAGCCACTGGGTGATGTGATAATGCGGTTCCTGTAGGCCTGGATGCCCCGGGTTGAAGTTCACATTGGTGTGGTCCACCTTCAGATCCAGGTCCGCGACCTTTTGGCCCAGGTGATTCCAATCCTTGTGCTGATCAAGGTCCTTGATCGAAATCATGTAGGTGACATTGACCAGTTGCCCATTGTGGTTGTAGCCGAGATATGGGCCGGCCGGCAGCGTAGCAGGATCAACATATAGCGTGCCCAAACCCGGCAGCCAGTCAGGCAGGCGCACCAATGTGCTCACTTTCTTGAAATTCGTGGGGGGATTTGCCGTGTTCCCCGCTGTGCTCTGTGCAGGGAGGGATGGCGTGAGCAGCAAACCGACAACCGTGAGTGCGAGCAACCAGCTAAGTTTCATACGATAGCTCCTTTGAAATTGAAAATACCTTTCTTGATCTCTGAAAACTGTTCTTGCACTAAATACCAACAATCAAGTGTCGTCTGTTGCCGTTTGAATCGACAATAGACAGTTTGTACCGATCCGTAGGCACAATGTCACACGCGCAGAAAGTTGTGAACGCGGCAAATATTCGAGCTGGCCGGTGCTAGGGTGGAGTGGCCATTGTGGCGCTTTTCAGGATGGGAAAGAGAAGCAGTTCCTGCTACGACCGGCTTGATGCGCGGAGGCTATTCACTCTCAAATTGTTTTGTGTTCTTGCGCGGTCAGATTGAATTGAATGCGCTAATCCATAAGGTCTCTCAATTGGGCGGAAGCGGAACATGAAAACGATCTTCCCGCTCCCACCCTGTAATTCCTAAGCCGCTTTAGTCCCGACTGCATTCTTCTTGCCTGGGTGATGGGCTTTTGCCAAGGTGACTTCCACGACCTCGTTCTCAATAGTGGCCTTCATATTGTGTGGATCTACCTCAGAAGGGAGATCGAGAACCCTGAACATCTCAGCGGACATTTCCCCCTGGAACACTGCTCTTCGGTTGCCTTGCTCCGAGGATTGGTTCCCGGGCCGGACTATCAGGTGCCTCGCCTCGGCCAGCACTTCCACGTCTTTGCCCATCAAACCGCAGAGTTCGGCGCGGACCGTAACCGTTTCATCTGTGTCAATGATTGTCGCCGGAATTGGAGTCAGCAACTCGGATTCGGCGCGAACCCAGTCTTCACAATCATGGCCGTGCTCAGATCCTCGGGCCTCAAACAGTTCATAGGCGCGGCGGGCGACCGCTGCTGAGATCAGCCGCGTTTGTTCGACCAAAGTACCACTTGCTGTGAGTTTGAAGTTGGCTGATTGCGTGGTAGGCGGTGCGTTCGTTGTCATTGTGTTTTTCATTACATTTCTCCATTTTCGTTAGGTTCATGAGGAGTTTTATGAAGTTTGGTCTGTGCGACGATAAGCTTTTTCCAACTCCCTTCCGCTAAAGTGTGAGCATGAAAGTCATGGCTGGTGGCGCACTGAGCGTGATGAGAACAGAGCCAGCCAGCTTTCTTTATGCGAGCCAACAATAGATGGAAATAGACCAAACCCGCATAGGGTTGCCAGGCGGTAACGGCCCTGCGCACCCCCTCATAGTCCAAGGGTTTTTTCTTGCGCAAGAATTGGGCTAATTTCTTGCGGGCGCCAACGTCGTCTCCAGGGAAGATGTCCAATCGCCCGAGCCCCCGCAGCAGAACGTATTCCGCAGTCCACCGACCGACACCTTTCAATTCCATCAGTCGTTCAAGCGCAAGTTGATTGTCGAGTTGGACCAGTGATTGCAGACTCAGTCGCCGATCACGAATCGCGGAACTAATACCTAGCAAGGCCCGTGATTTGTTGCCGCTAAAGCCGAGAGACCTTAGTGACAGTGCCTTCATTCCCGCAAGATCTGCCGCTTCGGGGAAGGCATGCGCTGCATCCGTCGCGTTGTCCGGCATTACGCCAGCCCGGTGCGCCAAGCGGCTAAGCAGAAGGATTCCCACTAGGAGCGAGAGTTGTTGGCATGCGATGCCATTGACCACTGCCTCGAACACCGTAGGAAATTGCGGTGGCTTGAGCCCGCGGAATTCCTCGACTAACGGGTGAAGTCTTGGATCGCACGTTGCAAGCTTATAAAAAGCTTTCAAGTCTTTATGCGTTCCCAGCATGCGTTCGAGGAATGCTCTTGCCGACTCTTCCTGGCGCACCGTGAGATGCCCCCCTGACAAATCGACCTCCAGCTGTGGCGCTTCCCGGCGGCCACACTGGTGTACGGCCACTTCGACTGCTTCACGATCGATCATCAAGGTGCGCCGGTAGGTTTTCCCATCCCAGCGATCTACCGCGTTCTCCGGACGTCGACGAAGTGCCCAAACTGTGAGATCCAACCGAAACGGCGGTATGGGTGTGATCGAAAATGACCGCTGACTCACCGATGACCTCCAACTAGTTAGACCCGCCGACCCGCGACCAGAGTTACCCGCGTGTGTTTTCACCTCGCCTCGGGTGCTGTCACTGAATACTTCAGTGCTATAAGCTCATGCTCGTGCTAAGGCATGACCTCATGCAATACAACGTTCGTTTCTATTGGCGTTACAAGTGTCATAAACGGAAGGAAAGAAACAAAGGCAGCAATGTCGTTAGGACGATCGTTTATCGGATAAGCTGCTTGGCTTGTTCAAGGCGAGATCCAGCGAAGGATGCGTTGGGAGTTGTCCTCAAAACACGCCGTGGCTGAAAAGGTTTCGCGCAAGGCCGCGTTGCCTTCGCCGTGCACGACGTAGTAGCCCCTGTTAACGCCATCTTCAGCCGCTTCACTGTGTCGGGCCCACAGCGATGGTACTTCTCTCCTTTCTACTCGCGTAGGGCCTGCTCAAGCGCATCAGATGGTCCAGTTCGGGGTTCACACTCTAAGCGGCGACTGTACGGCTGTACTTCTGCTGGATACATACTTTGTAGTTGTGCCCTTCCCAGCGATTGCTGCCCGTCCAGAAGAACGTGAATTCGACAGGAGCAATCTGATTGTCGTGGATGGCAATATCGGCAAATTCAATTCCCAGTCCCGTCGAAGTTGACGGCGTGTCAGTCACCGAAGCCCAATCGTCATTGGTCGCATGTAGCCGGAATGGCTCTGGCGCCTGGATTCGTAATACCTGCCCAGCGGTCACTTCTCTGACCTGGCGAGTAGGCTTCCAAACTTCCAAGTCCTTTCGCCCACGGTTTTTCAGGTATCGTTCTGCAACCACGGGAATCAGATCGAAAACCTGGCCGTCCATCAGCGAGCTCAATAACTTCACATACTCAGCGTGGGTCCACATCAGTGGCATGGCAGACCCCGCCGGCTGTCCAAAATACATGCCAGCTGACTTCACATCGGGAGCGTCCCAAACCTGCTCCGGCAACATCCTGCCTTTGAAGGCAAATTGTTCCATGGTGCGAATCAGTTTACGAACATCACGTCCTGCAGCGAATTCGTAATGTGCGCGCTCGCCCGTCAGCAAGGGCCAAGCCCGGCCCTGCCCCCAACCTTCAAACGGTCGACCGTCTGGATGGGTGCCATAGCCATCGTGGTTGTAGCGTCGCCAACAAGGACCAAACGCGGTATCCACTTTCAACACAGCATCCACGACTCGGAGCGAGTCTTCCACGAGTGGCTCGCCCGGCTTGCGAACGCCATACCGCACCAGTTCGAGGAACCCGCCATCTACGATGTCCTTTGCCGGGAACTGCCAGGGTAACCCTGGAGGCCGATTGTGAATGGTGAGGAGTCCGTGATTGGGATTCTCATCTGGGGCGGCATCGCCGACCGTAGCAGGGTGAATGCGAATATAGTGGCGTGGAATCCCGGACACAAGCGATCCGTCGGTAGTCACAGTCCAGTTTTCGACGTGGGACTCAAGAAAATCTGCGTAATCCAACAAGAAGCTCGCATCGTGCCGATTTCCCCTGGCCTCTGCGAAATCTGCAGCGCAGACGAGAGCGGCAATGCCGACTGCTAAAGTAGATGGTGAATATCCGCTGTTCTCCTCCCATCTCTCTTGCTGCGTGACTGGCCCGTGCCGGACAAGATAGGCCGCGGCGGACCGGACCATGTAGTAAGGATCGAAATCTTTGAGCGCATCTTTCTTCCAGAGGTGCCAGGCCAGGAGAATTGGAAACGCGACTTCGTCCAGTTGAATACCCTGCCAATATGGGGTGCCGTCAATCCAGAAGTTCTGCGCAAATCCCCCGTCAGGTTGCTGGCTGCAAGTGAGATAAACAAGTGCGCGTAACGGCGTGGCCCAATCATCGCAAGCCAGTAGAGCTAGAGCGCTGCTCACCATGTCGCGCGTCCAGACCAGGTGATAGCCGCCCACGTCTTCGTCACCCTTGGCATTTCCCCACGGAATGCTTGCCGATGCAATCAATGCGCCGGGGAATGTTTTATCTTCATGCGCCAAAAGCAGGTTTCGGCTGGTTCGGTACAGAGTTCCTTGGTCGCTCGATACATCATCCAATTTCTTCATTCGACTACAAGCTCGATGCCACTGGTCGACAAATTTCGCGCGATGTTGCGCGAACGGAATCGCCAGCGACTGCTGAAGAACGGTTACCGCGCCATGCAGACTGTCGCCAAATGCTATGCCAACCGTGAACTCTCGACCGCCGGCGAGGTTGACTTCGCCGATCATAGCTACATTGCCGTCCTCAGCCGTGTCGAATTCCCAGTCGAGATGGAAGTCCTTGTGAAGATCCTGCCATCCGTCGCTATGGCCGACGAAACCACATGACGTCCGGTTGAACCCGACATCCGCTCCCATCGCCAGAAACTTGCCTGCCTTTGACGCTATCAAAACGTTTTGGCCCGCCATCTTGAATCGACTAGCTGAATTTCCATAGCCGCCCGCTTCCAGATGAGGCGCGAGTAGCGCATAGATGCGCAATTTCTTGACGCATTCAGGGACGCCTTCCAGTCGTGTATTGATTAGGACACACGACTGGTGAGGGTCAGAGATGATCTCTTTCACGAGCTGATAACGGTGATCCCGGTCCCAGGATGTCACTCGATACCCCAGCGCATCGGCCTCGATACTTTCAATCCCGCTGTCGAGATCACGCCGTTCTTCGTGAAAAAAGGTCGCACCATCCGTAATCAGGAACTGCATATCCCGAGTTTGTGGATGATCGATTGTGGGAAAGTAAATTTCGTTGAGAATTCCGTGCGATAGGGTGAACCACACTCGGCTCGAGGTCGAATAAGCAGTTCCTACGCCTTCCTTCGAACTCGACGTCCACCTGGGTGGCATCCCCGGCCGGCCGAAAGCTTCATGTCGTTGACCAATGTCAATGGCAGCCACGCGACACCTCCCGATCCTGAGATCTACTTCGATCATTTTCTCCATACTTGTTAGGCAATAGTTGGTACTCAGGCCGATAACTGTCAGTCACCGTTTGCGGACACAGCCAGAGGCCCCGGACATTTGCACCTGCAAAAAACCAAACATGATGTGGCGCGAATCGAAATACCACCGGTGATCCGGCCAAACTTCATTTGCGCCTACATCTCGTGCGCCTCGAATTCCCTCATCGCTGAGCAAAGCTATTTCTCGGCGGGCCGTTCCGTTGCCGGCCTATCCGAAGATGGTCCCGGTAATTTGCTTTTTGCGCCGCCAGCAAGTTCTCCTTGCAGAGCGCCTCGAAGCTAGGGTAGGCGTAGATCGTCGGCGCATGGGATTGCATCAAGCCACCTGTATCGGCGGTGGGGCCGTAGTTGCTGTGCAGGTCGCGACCGAGCATGCGAAGCATCGCCAATTGTTGCCCGCGATGATGCGAAGTGTGAGTTAGACGTCTTACCATCACTCACGTCCGCGAGCGCCGGACATCAAAGAAATTAGTCTCGCCTTCCCACCACGCATCCTTCTTCTCGCGAAGAGCGGCAATGCGTTTTCCGCTGTCCTCCGCATAGCGTTTCACGTTTTCGTCTTGTTCTTGCATTCGCAGTCTCCTCAACCGCGAAACCTGCTCCTCTATCCACCTCCGAGAAATAGCTACGCGGCTCGATGCGCCCTGCCACGCCTACTTATCTTGGCGGCGAGAAAGGCCTTCAGCGCAGCTGCGTTGTTGTGCTCCTGATCGTGAGAGCTGTACAGGAGTGTTACACGACCGCGCCGGTCAGCCTCAAGGATCGGTTCCACGGCTTCGGGTTTCGCATCTAGTTCGGCAGAGTAGCGTCGCTGAAACTCAATCCACTTGCTTGGCTCGTGGCTGAACCACTTACGAAGTTCACTGCTCGGAGCCACATCCTTGAGCCAGGCATCAAGACGCAACGCGGTTTTCTTCATGCCGCGCGGCCACAACCGCTCGACGAGAAACCGAATACCGTCGTCTTCGCGGGCGGAATCGTAAACACGCTTAAGCTTGATCATCGTCAATCTCCTTTTCGCAAAGAACCGTTTGTGCGCACCTCCTGGTTGTCCTCTGGGTGTACCCATCCACGGTGACACCCTTAGTTTAGTCATCCTCGAAGCCTTCGTTTGCTTACTTCCGATTCATCCAGAGTCCGGTTGCACTGGCCACTCCGGAGGACCGCATTCTGGGCATTGGCTGTTGATGAATGCTAGCCAAGTCACAATTTCCCGCACGTCGGGCATTGTCTGTCCCTCTGTCGCTCGGTACACAGCAAATACTTCGGCGAATCGGTCGGTAATATAAATTGCAGTGGCAGGTCGACCATAATTATCGGCAGCGCCCGTGTGACGATGTATTCGACCATCCTCATCGACCAGCAAAGGGAACGGCAAGTTCGTTTCCGCCTTAATTCGCGCTCCCTTTTCCGGGGTACATTGCAAGATGGCTAGCACCTGAGTCTGCTCGTCCAGAAACCGGGCGTATTCTGCAGCAATCTCAGCTAACATCTTAATGTCAGAACTGCTATCTCCCACTCCCGCGAATACCAGCACCAGGTTAGAACGCCCTCGATAATCTGAGAGACTAATTGGCCGCCCTAGAGTCGAGATGAGAGTGAAATCACGAATCAACTGGCCCTTCCTTGGGCGTGCCTCAGGTGCATTGGCCATTCCGCCTGCAACTTCAGCTTGTGTCATTCTCCCTACCTCCTCGCATTCATCCTCTAGTTCGGTCCTAGATATCGCTCCCTTTCAAACAGCAACGACCTTATGCACGTAGTGGTCCGCATTTAGCTGTGCATAGGCCTTCCATTTTTCTGGCAAGTCCTCCAAGGCAAAGATTGCGGAGACTGGACACACCGGAACACAAGCTCCGCAGTCGATACACTCAAGTGGGTCGATATACAGTTGCGTCATGGAAGCAAAATCATCCTCGTTCTTACGAGGGTGGATACAATCGACTGGGCACGCGTCGACGCACGCCGTGTCTTTCACATTGATACAGGGCTCGGCTATCACGTAGGCCATGTTCTTCACATCTCCGTTTCGATCCTAATAACCTTCATTGTTTCTTATCCCTTGTAAGTCACCACACGTCCCCAAAGGCTTGCCGTTCCCCAAATTCCGCGGCGCAAACACTCGAGCTGCACAATCTGACTATGATCCACGAACAGGTTCACTTCAGGACCCCAATTCTTGATGTACCAGGCGAAAACTTCCGGATCGGCAGCCTCGAACATCACTTTCTCCAGGCCGAGCGCGTTGATGACTCGGGCCGGCACATCTGTGCGCCACTGCTTCACGTTTTCTGTGATGCCTTCGGATTCGATCATGATCATGTAAGCCCCGGCATCTAAAAACCGCTGCGCTAAACGGATGGGCCACTCGGGATCGCGAGTCCCTTCCGTTTCCAGTTCTTCGCTTCGGGTTGCGCCTCCTGCTCCAAACTGAATGCCTACTTCGGGCTTGGCCCGCAGTCCGGCTTTCTGCACCTGCTCCACCAGTCGCAGCCAGTCGGCCGCGGGCAAGGTAATGAAGCCACTTGAGATCTCGATGATGTCAAATCCCAGTTCCTTACATTCCCCGATATAACTCTTCACCGCGTCCGTGCCCTGCGTGAGCACCTGTTCGAGAAAACCTCCGGTCGAGACGAGGACTTCGCGTTCGTGGCACAACTTGGTGATTTCCAAGACGGCTCGACGCGGCATGAGCGCGAAGGACCCGCCGGCGAATTTCAGGGAATCAACATAGCTGCCCATGGTGTCGAGAATGTCCTCAAGACAATGCCTTCCCATCGGTGTATAGTACGGCCCACGGATCTCGGTAATCCCTTCAGTCCTTGGCTTCCGCTGCCGCTCATTCACTCTCAGGAAAGAAAACGCACGTTCGTCTGCAATTTGCATGGTTGTCATGTTTTCAACTCTCCCTGTGTACACCTGCAACATGCGAGGCATCGGAATTGTGGCCTACGGCAGCGAGACACTGCATCAACTCGCGAACCGAAACCCGCTCCAAGTTGGCTACCGCGTCGGCGATTGCGGTGCGCTGAGCTGCGCTGGCATGCGGTGAGGCGATCTCATTGAACTTCTGAATGGCCATCTCCCATGACATCGGCTGAGTGAAGAACCCTGCATAATCCTTGGTCTCTTGTTCGAGCGCTCGACCGTCTTTTAGGATGATCTTTATGCGGCAAGGCATCTCGTTTGGGAACCGCTCCGAGAAGCTGGCGTTCAATTGAACCGAAACTTTGCCGAGAAGTGCCTGTACGTCCGCGCGCCGAATGCGGTCCTGTTCATACTGTTCAGGCATTACCCGACCATCCAGAAGCGCTACGGCGATCACGTACGGCAGACTGTGATCAGCCTGTTCTTTGGTGAAAACGGTGGTCTTGTCACCTTCTTCTCCCCCACCAATGATGTTGTAAGCGACATCGAAGGTCTCCACTTCCACGCGGTCTACGTCAGTGCTGGAAAACCGGTACCGCCGGAGCAGCGTGAGGACCGCTTCAATAGCAGTTTGCGAATGGATCTCAGCGTTGTACTTCTTTATCGTAGTCCGTCCCACACACCCAAGGTCTTGCCCGAGCCAACTGATCTGGAAATAACCGGTGATGGCATCCATCAGTCCCTTCTCTCCTTCAATTACCTCCAGAGGGCCCGTGATTCCGTGCCTGGCCAGCAGCGTGGCGCGAGTGCAACAAGCTGCCAGATTCGGATAGGCAAGTCCCTTCCAATGCGACAGCCTACCGGTTCGGGTTACCCGCAAGGCGACGAAGGCTGTCCCACTGATGGCAATTGCGTTGGCGGTCTTTGATTGGTCCAGCTTCAGAATCCTGGAGATCCCTGCAGCTACCGCATAGGCCCCTTGAACCGTGTGGTCAAACCCTCTTGCCCGGACTGGCGCAACATCGCACAATCGACACTGGACTTGGTACGCGACCGCTAGAGCGGTCATTAGGTCACGACCTGTGGCCCCGATGTATTCACCCGCTGCCAGAATCGCTCCCAGATTGTCGCTGGGGTGACACGTTTCCCCCTTCGCCAGGTAGCTATCGTTGAAATCGAGGTAGCGTATCAAGGCACTGTTGTAGAGAGCAGCTCGGTCAATGTCAGTGGACCCACCGCCAATCAAGGTACAGTGGCCCCTGTTGCCTAGATCACTGATGTATCCGCGTATCATTCTTATAGGCTCACAATCGAGTGCTCCCAACCCACAACCCAAAGCATCCAAAATACGGATCTTGAGTTGCTGGCGCGTATCGAGCCCCAGAGCTTCAAATCGTGCTCCGGCGGCGAAGGTCGCCATCTCCTCCACTTCGGTCATAATTCCCTCATGCACGGTTACGCTCGCTCTTGACTCGCACGAATGTGTCTCCATCACCCACCCTCAATTCGCTCGCATGGTGTCCCAAACAGGCCGCGCTTTTGCTCGCCGACAGCTTCACGCGCTAAGTTCTTGCGGCTCTGCGACGCCAAGCATATTGCCTTGCCGTTTTGTACTGCTTATCGGCGCAATGGCTAGTCCCGTGTGCGGATCGAAGCTCAGAGTCATGGTCGAGTAACAGTTCTCGCACAGCCAGAAAAACACTGAACTCCGGATAGGCTTCAGCCGGCAAATCTGATCCGGGACATCCCGGCAAGGCTCACTGGGTGCCTTGACGTCGCAACGAAATAGCTTTCCGCCTCTCCAGTAGCGGAACGGGGCAGCGCACGCAGGATTGGCACATGTCTTAACCATCCGGAATTCCTTTCTGGACCTTTTTCTACTTCTATTCTGCTCACTTCAGCCTGCTCTTTGAAATAGTCCGTTCGTACTCGCAGTAGAAACAGCCATCATGTAGTAGGACGCCTGGATGGAGAGAGATTTCGAACCTGGCACACGGCGCGAATGACGGGAGTAAGGTGGGAAGCTAAACCAGTTTGCGTTGAATGGCGTGCATCACAGCTTCCAGGCGATTGTGAGTGCGTAGCTTCAGGTTGATGTGGTGAAGGTGATTGCGTAAGGTTTGAAGGCTGATTTGCAGGCTCTTGGCAATCTCAGGAGAGTTCTTTCCGGAGGCAAATAGCCTCAGAATCTGTACCTCCTGTTCGGAAAGCGCCGCCGCCGGAGATACCCCCGAAACAGCCCCTTCGGCAAGCCTGCTGAATTGACGGGACATTTGCAGCATTTTTTCTGTTGCTCGTTCCGTTGTCTTCTGCCGAGTGATGTCATGTGCCAGATGAATTACCAGACGGCGTTGGTTCCGCGGGTTTTGCCAAACCACTGTGGACAGGTTGACCCATAATCGTTTCCCTGAACGCAGTCCGACCTGCAAATCGAAATTTGGGATCTTCGTTTGTCCGCCGGTAGACTCTAACATGCTGCAGCCCTCATGACACACTTGGGTCCCAAGAACACCCCGCCCGTGCAGCACTTGGAAACAGCTCTTGCCAAGAACCTCGGAAGACGAATACCCAAACAACCGTTCCGCCGCTCCGTTCCAAGATACGATCTCGCCCTGATCGCTCACGCTAAAGGCGGCATCTGTGGTCCCCTCAAGGAAGGCAAACAGCTCACTCTCGAGCATTCCAAACCCCCATGCACATCGGCGTGGACAGCTACGACCGAATTATTAAGAAATAGATGAGCCACTACAAGTATACGATCAAACATGGGTAGCACCGCAACACGCTGCCGCGCTGGCAAGTGCCTATTGCCATTGGAGACTAGCGTTAATACTTTTTACGGAATGGAAGAAAAACCATAGAACGGAAAAAGACATACTGCGCCTGCAGTTCGGGAGGCCGTCGCGTGGAAGGCCGAACTTCGAGGAGCACAGTCCACATCAGGGCACCCAACGTCGAAGTTCGTGCCGACCGCTATTCAAGGAACTCCTGATGTGTGGTGTCCGAAGTCTTGTTGATTGGAGCATTGAATGCTTCCCTGATGTTCATCGAAAATTGCAACCGGTGGTTTACGGAAGCAGTGCCCATGCGCACCCTGACGGAAAGCACCGCGTTAACCGGATTATAGTGCAGCCTCGTATATCGTTGGAGTGCTCCACGATATGGAGGCGGTGCCCAAACCGATCAAAAGACAAGTCGACTCGTGCATGATCGGTGTATCCATTCTCATCGCAGTTCAGGTCGATCCCTAATTTCACCTCCATTGAAGCCTGCCCAGGAACAGGCACCCGAGCGGCGACAGTTTAGTTATCCTTTCCGGGGCGGCTGGAAGGGACGGACTTCAATGCGGCTGACGAGGGCCAGGCCGGGATAACGATAAATATCGATCACGGCCTTCGCGATGTCTTTCCCCGACAGTTTCCATGGTTCATGGAGATTGCTGCCTGCCGAGCCTCCAAAATCGGTGGCGACGCTTCCGGGCATGATGGTACTAACACGGATGCCGTCATATCGAACATCTTGCATCAACGCGTCACCGGGGCCATTCACGCCGAATTTAGAGGCACAGTAGGCGGAGCCTCCGGCAATACCATGGATGGCGAGCAGGCTTGAGATGATAAAGATGTGGCCGCCACCTTGCTGCCGCATGATTGGAACGGCTTCGCGGCAACAATAGAAGACACTGGAAAGGTTTGTCTGAATGCTGACATCCCATTCCTCAGGCGTGAGGCGGTCAACCGGTTTGAAAATGCCAACACCGGCGTTATTCACTAGGATATCGATCCGACCGAATCGTGTTGCTGCCTTTTGGACGAAGTTGCGGCAGTCCTCGTAGCGGCGGACGTCCGCGACAGTTCCAGCCGCGCTGGCTTCGACCCCGAAAGTGTGGAGCTGGCCAAGGGCCGTCTTCAGCGTTGCCGGATTACGACCGCAGATAAATACGCTGGCACCTTCCCGAACCAAAGCCTCGGCGATGCTCAATCCAATGCCCCTCGCGCCGCCCGTTATGAGCGCTACCTTGCCCTCAAATTCCAGAGACACACGACCCTCCATTCGCGAATCTGGCCTTTAGGAAACTATCTCATTCGGCCAGTCAGGACGTTAAACGGGGTCTACCAAGACGAGCGGGGCTCTACTACTCCCTCACGCTTGTCTCCGTGCGCGGGCCGAGACGGCGGCAATCCGAACTCGCGAATAAGCTTCTGAGGATCGAAGGGAGAGCAATGGAATATGTATCCATCGACATCGAATGTGGGTGTCCGTTGCTTTCCCTCATTGAAGCTCATGACAAATGCAAGAGCCTCAGGACTCTCGTCAACATCCACTTCTTCGAAATGCACGCCTTGCTCCCGCAGAAAGTGCCTGGCTGCGTTCGAGTCTTCGCAGTTCACCCTGGTGTACATTCGGATATGTTTTGGTTTCAAAGATCCACCTCTTTCCGCGCTGGGTCCATATACCTACGAACTTATTAGGCACGCTATGCATGCCGTACGCGAGTGCTACGCCAATACCTAGAATGACCACGAAAATCAATAGTGACAATGACCTGCTCTTCCTCATTGCAATTCCCTCCGGTCGATCTTGCCGATATCGTTGTGGCAGACTTTTGCCTTTTGTTTCTTCCCCACCTGGACTCAAGCGGCTTTGAGCGCCTCGCCTAGTGCTGGCGCTGAATATCTCTCTCGCGCTGAGCTTATGCTGAGCCAAATACATTGCTTAGTGCAATGCTGCATTTGTTTCTATTGGCATTACGGTTGTCACAGCAGGAAAAGAGAGTCCGGCAGCCTCTCTAGGACGAGTGCTTGTCGCATGAACCGATACGCATGCGAGCAACGCTGCTTCGCTTCTTCCAAAGTCGAGATCCACCGCGGAACGCGTTGGCGTTATCCCCTAAACAAGCCTTGGCTGGGAGCGTTTTGAGCAACCCAGCATTGCCTCCGCCCAGCACGACGTAGTCAGCTTGTAGCGCCGCCTTCAGCCGCTTCACAACGTCAGCCACATAGTGACGCCACTTTTTCTTTCCCAGCCGCTTCAGGCCCGCCAAACCTATATAGTCTTCAAAGGTTCGCCCCTTTCTGTAAGGCAGGTGCGCCAGTTCCATAGGTTCGAGGACTCCGTCGACGATCAGTGCCGAGCCCAGTCCGGTTCCCAAACTCAGGAAGAGCATGCGCCTTCCTTCGTAGCTCCCGAGCGCCTGCATGGCGGCGTCGTTGACCATCTTAACGCGATGGCCGAATGCTCGAGCGAAATCGAAGCCAACCCAACCGCCCCCAAGATTGTATGGTTCGCTGACAGGTCGCCCGTGAATAACCGGGCCTGGATAACCAATCGACACTGCAGAATACTTCCACCCAGCTGCCACCTTCTTCACGTCTGCGACCATTTTTTTCGCAGTCATTGCCGGCCCGGAGGGAATCTTGACAGGCTCCTTGTGCCCCGGCCTATGCACCTTGACGTGAGTGCCGCCGACATCAATCACCAGAATATTCATGCTACTCAATATTGCGTACCCTCTTTGCACACCTACGAAGCAGACGAACCATTAGGTGCAGCACAAGCGGTTTCGCGTAGCGTAGTCTCCGCATCGACACTCCCCATACGCTTCTCAACGTTATCGGCGAGGTTACGCCAACTCAGCGGTTCTCTTTCATTCGTGCTGCTCCACGCTTGAGGTTACGGTAGTGCCGAATGAGTGCATTGGTTGAGCTATCGTGCTTCAGCGATGGTTCCTCAACTGCTTCGAGTTGCGGAATGATCTTCTTGGCCAGGAGCTTGCCCAGCTCGACGCCCCATTGATCAAACGAATCGATTTGCCAGATCGTTCCCTGTGTAAAGACGCTGTGCTCGTAAAGCGCTACCAGTTTGCCGAGAGTCTCCGGAGTCAGTCGTTCCGCCAGAATCACGTTCGAGGGACGATTGCCTTCGAAGGTGCGGTGCGGAACAAGCCAATCGGGCGTTCCTTCCGCCCGGACCTTTTCCGCGGTCTTGCCGAACGCGAGCGCCTCTGCTTGTGCGAACACATTCGACATCAACAGGTCGTGGTGATTGCCTAGCGGGTTCAGCGTCTGGAAGAAGCCGATGAAATCGCAGGGAATGAGCTTTGTTCCCTGGTGAATGAGCTGATAGAAAGAATGCTGGCCGTTGGTCCCCGGCTCGCCCCAGAAGATCGGACCAGTCTGGTAATCCACGCGGGTGCCGTCCAGCGTCACGTGCTTTCCGTTACTCTCCATGGTCAACTGCTGCAAGTAGGCCGGAAAGCGCTTGAGGTATTGCTCATACGGCAAAACGGCGATTGTCTGAGAGCCGAAAAAGTTGTTGTACCAGACGGCGAGTAGTCCCATCAGCACCGGCAGATTGCGGTCGAAAGCGGCAGTGCGGAAGTGCTCATCCATTGCGTGGAAGCCGGCGAGCATCGCGCGCAAATGGTCGGGGCCAATCGCGATCATCGTCGAAAGACCGATCGCCGAGTCCATCGAGTAGCGCCCCCCAACCCAATCCCAGAACTCGAACATATTGGCGGTGTCGATGCCAAACTTCTTGACCTCGGCCGCATTAGTCGAGACTGCAACGAAGTGGCGCGCAATTGCCTTCTCGTCTCCCAAAGCCTGGAGCGCCCAATCGCGCGCTGTGTGTGCGTTGGTCATTGTCTCAAGCGTCGTGAACGTCTTGGAGCAAACGATGAAGAGCGTCTCGTCGGCGCTTAGCTCGCGTGTGGCCTCGGCAAAGTCTGTGCCGTCCACGTTCGAGACGAAACGGAATGTCATATCGCGCAGGCTGTAGCGCTTCAGTGCCTCATAGGCCATGACCGGACCGAGATCGGAGCCGCCGATACCGATGTTGATCACATTGCGTACGCGCTTGCCGGTATGTCCCTTCCATTGGCCGCTGCGGACATGCTTCGCAAATGTTGTCATCCGGTCGAGCACGGCGTGGACTTCGGGCACCACGTTTAGGCCGTCAACCATGATCGACTCGTCCTTCGTCGCTCGCAACGCGACGTGCAAAACGGCGCGTTTCTCAGTGATGTTGATCTTCTCGCCGCTGAACATGGCATCGATCCGCTCCCGCAGACCGGACTGATTCGCGAGTTCGACCAGCAACCCGATGGTCTCATCAGTGATGCGGTTCTTTGAGTAGTCAAAGTAGAGACCTAGAGCCTCGAAAGCGAAGCGCTCGCCACGGCGTGGGTCGTCGGCAAAAAGTTGGCGGAGGTGCACATTCCGTATCTCTGCGTGGTGCCGCCGCAGGGCTTTCCAGGCAGGCCGCTCGCACAGCGGAATGTTTTCAGTTTGCGGTTCGGTCATCGTAATCATTTTCTATTCCTCCGCACGACAATACGGGTAGTCGAGATGATTGATGTCATCTCACCCAGCGGCTTTCAGCCGGACGTTTTTCGAAGCGATAGAACCAAGCAGTTCGTTCCATGATTTAACGAACAACTCGGCGCCTTCGCGCTGCAGATCGGCGGCCAGTTGGTCATGGTCGATGCCGACCTTGCCGAACTTGGCGATCATCTTCTCCGCGTCGCCGCCGTCGACAGGCATAAGCTCGCCCAGCTTGCCGTGATCGGCGAAAGCAAGTAATGTCGCATCCGGAATTGTGTTGATGGTGAATGGAGCGGCGAGCGCCCTGATGTAGAGAACGTCGGAAGCGCTAGGATCTTTGGTTCCTGTGCTCGCCCATAGCAGGCGTTGCGGACGGGCTCCGGCATTGGCCAGCCGCTGCCAGCGCTCCGAATCGAGCAGTTGGCGGTACGCTTTGTACGTCCGCTGGGCAACAGCGATCCCGAGATGGTTCTGCAAGTCTTTGGCGACTTTTCCCATCGTCGCCTTGTCCCAGCGGCTGATGAATAATGAAGCTACGGAGCAAACGTCCGGGTTGAGGCCGGCGTCGATGCGTCTTTCAATGCCACACATGTAAGCTTCAGCCGCCGCCAGATATTGCTCACTCGAAAAGAGCAAGGTCACATTCACTGGCACCCCCGCGAAGATACTCTCCTCGATCGCCGGTACTCCTTCGTGAGTGCCAGGAATCTTGATGAACAGGTTGGGGCGTTCGGCGCGAGCAGAAAGCTGTTTCGTCTGAGTGATGGTTTGTGCAGTGTCATGAGCGAACAATGGAGAAACTTCCATCGATACCCAACCGTCGGTGCCATTGGTCTGATCGTAAATCGGCCGGAAGAGATCGGCGGCCTGTCTCAAATCTTCGAGTGCAAGTTCGAAGAAGAGCGCCTCGCCCGCCTTGCCCTCCTTCATCTTCTGGCGGATGGCATCATCGTAGAAGTCCGAGTTCTTAATAGCATGATCGAAGATCGAGGGATTTGTTGTGAGCCCGGTGACCGAGAGTTTGTCGATGTATCCGCGGAGCGTCCCACTCGTCAGGAGACCGCGCGTGATGTTGTCAAGCCAGAGGCTTTGGCCGACATCGTGGAGCTGTCGCGTCGGCTTGATATTCTTGCCAATGATTGCGGGCCGGGGAGACTTCTTCTGCGATCCCTTGGACCCCGCGACGCCCGTGGTAGCGCGCGGAACTGCCAGCAAGGCCGACTTGACCGCATTCACGATGTGGCCGGAAGAGATGCCGAACCTCTCGATCAGCTCTGCGGATTTTCCGCTGTGAGCGATCTCTCGCACAGCTAGCTTGTAGACTTGAACGCGCTCCTCAGCCAAGGCCGAGAGGACGGCGTCGCCGAGTCCTCCGTGTTCATAGTGATCTTCGACGGTGACGACGATCCCGCCCACGGCCCGCGCCGAAGCGATGAGTTCGTCACGATCGATTGGCTGAACGCTGAACAGATCGATGACGCGAACGGGAATGTTTTCCTTCTGAAGCTGATCGTATGCGGCGAGCGATTCAAAAACGGTGATACCGCCCGCGATGATGAGTGCTTTGTCTTGATCGCTTTTGCGAAGAACTTTGCATTTGCCGATCGCAAATTCCTCGTCTGGACCGTAGAGAATTTTCGACTTCGGGCGTCCCAGCCGGAGGTAGCAGGGGCCGGATTTCTCGACGATCAGTGCTGTGGCCTTCCATGCGCTCGTAGCATCGGCCGGATAGAGCACCGTAAAACCTGGTTCCGCGCACATCATGGCGAGATCCTCGAGCCCCATCTGCGATGGACCGTCTTCCCCGATGGACACTCCACAATGCGTGCCGACAAGCTTGAGATTGAGCTTGCTGATGGCGGCCATACGGATGAAATCGTATGCCCGGGTGACGAAACACGAAAATATGGCGGCTACTGGAACCTTGCCCCGTGCCGCCAATCCCATGGCGACTCCGACGATGTTCTGCTCCGCGATGTAGCCCTGAAAGAACCGATTCGGCGCAACGTTCTCGAATTCCTCTGTGTAGGTGGAGTTCTTCACATCACCATCGAGCACGACAATCCGAGTATCACCCTTCGCCAGAGAGGCCAGACTGTCGCCAAAGCCTCTTCTCGTGGCAACTTCCTCACCTCCGATTAAATATGGTGGTTTTTCAGCCGGATGGGTGTTGCCGACTGATACCGCTTTGGTGCTGCCGGCTCGTGCCGGAGGCAGCTTCGGCTTCCATTCTGTCTCGGCTCCCGTGAGGTGCTTCTCGAGTTCTGCTATGACCTTTGCTGCGGTGTCTTTGGGCAGCGCCTTGCCGTGCCAATGCTCGAGACCCTCGATTCCGATGAGACCTTTGCCCTTAAGCGTCCGGGCGAGCACGATCGTCGGCCCACCGGTGGACCGGCTGGCGGTTTCATAAGCTGTAAGCAGATCGGGAATGTTGTGTCCATCAACGCTCAATACCCGCCAGCCGAATGCTTCCCAGCGAGCTTTGTAGACTTCAAGGTCCCACTCAAGCATGGTCGGCTGACTCTGACCCAGCCGATTGATGTCGATGGTCGCGCAAAGATTGTTAAGGCCGTGGAGAGCCGCCCATTGCGCAGCCTCCCATACTGAGCCTTCCGCCGATTCGCCGTCGCCCATCAAAACATAGACGCGCTGATCGGAATTCTCGAATTGGTTCGCATTGATGGCGATTCCCGCAGCCACAGATAAGCCCTGGCCCAGCGAACCGGTCGCTACGTCCACGAACGGCAAGCGGGGAGTGGGGTGGCCTTCTAGATCGGAGTCCAACTTGCGCAGTGTTAGCAATTTTTCGCGCGGAAAGCCGCCGGCCTCCGCCCATGCCGCATACAGGATGGGCGCGGCGTGGCCTTTCGAAAGCACGAAAACGTCGCTGTCCCGCCGGTGCGGGTCGCGAGGATCATAACGCATCACGGAATAGAAGAGCACAGACATGATCTCTGCCGCGGAGGCGCAACTTGTGGGGTGTCCACTACCGGCCTCGGTCGTTGAACGGACCGAATCGATACGCAAGCGGGTCGCTTTGTCCTGCAGCATTTGCAACGCGACTTGTTCTAAAGTTTCAACAGTCATAACCTCACTCCTTTGCCTTCCCGGACGGTAGCCGCTCCTGTAAACCCTGTTGGGATCGCGCCATTAATAACCCGCAAACTCTTCGATGCGTACGTTGTCGTCGTCGACTCCCGCATCCGTAAGCATGGTGTGCATGGCCTTCGTCATGGCCGGTGGTCCGGTGACGTAGTAGACAGGCGATGAAGCTCCTTTCAAATACTTTTCTAAGAGCGCGTGGTTGATCAGACCTCGTTCTCCTGACCAGGGCTGCTGCGATTTTTCCATCTCAGTCATGCAAGCAATTAACTTGTAATTTGGGTTTTTCTTTTCGAGCTCTTGAAGCTCGTTGAGAAATGCAGCATCTTCCGGCCGTCGATTTGTGTAAAAGAGAAATATGCGATGCGGCAGTTGCTCCTTGGCAGCGTTCAAAAGAATGCTGCGGAAAGGAGTGATGCCGATCCCGCCGGTTAGAACAACAGCAGCCCGCGACTTGTCATTGTGAAGCCGAAGATTGCCAAATGGTCCCTCGATACTGACCTCGGCATCCAGGGGAAAGTTCTTCAAGACTCGCTTAAACGCTGTATCCCGTAAACGAGTAGCCACCATGATGAAGTCTTCATAAGGCGCGCTCGCGATGGAAAAACCGCGAGCATTGCCTTCGGGATCGGTTTCCGGAGGATTCAGCAAGGTGATATCGATGAACTGGCCGGGGGTAAACTTGAAGCTATCCGGTTTTTCAAAGCGGAACGCCATAGTGCGCTCAGCAATTTCTTGCCGAGCTTTCAGCTTCGCGAGAAACTTCGGCCAGTCAGCAACTGCAGTACTCATTTTTTCTCCTTGCTACACCTCCTAAAAAGGGAGGGCTACGATCTCAAATCGTTGTTATTCTCGCCATGCTCATTATTTCTTTTTGAGTTTCTTGAGTGCCGATCCCTTGTGCATGGCCAGATGGTCGGTCGTGTCGCTTTTAATCAAGTACTGCGGCTCCTCTTTCGAGGCATGGACCGTGTAGCTCTTGAACCTGCTGGTCGAGGTGATCTTTTTCTTGATCGTTCCCAGGACGTGGCCGCCTTCCGAGTTCCATCCCACGTGATCTCCGACTTTAAAGTCCTTTTTCATCGCTTGATCCCTGTGAATGCGACCTCGCGCGGCGTTCTCATTGTCTCGCTACTAGGGTCCTTTCTTTGAATCGGCTCGGGATTGTGCCAGCCGCCATCTCCAGCAATGATCTGCTCAGCCTGCACAGGTCCCCAGGTATTCGGTTCGTACTCATGGATCGGCGCCAGGTTTCCCAGAATGGGATCGACAACACCCCAGGCGGCTTCTACGCCATCCTCCCGAACGAACAGCAGAGAATCACCTCGAATGGCATCGCCCAGCAGGCGCTCATAGGGCATCATTTCATCGTCTGAGGGTGGTCGCACGACGAGTTCCACATCCTCGCCGACCATCTCTTCTCCTGGCATCTTGGCACGTGCGCCCAAGGAGATCGACACATTCGGGCTGAGACGAAAGCGAAAGCAATTCGCCTGACTCTGGGTGATTGTGTCGAACACTGCTTGTGGCGGAGGCTTGAGTTCAACCAATACTTCGGTTGCAGTGACAGGCATCCGCTTACCTGCTCGAACGTAGAATGGAACACCTGCCCATCGCCATGTGTCGATGTGCAGCTTGACCGCGGCGAAAGTTTCCACCTGTGAATCCGCAGCGACACCCTTTTCATTGCGGTAACCGCGAAATTGGCCGCGAACGACATCGGCTGGAGTAAGCGGCCGCATGGCGCGAAAGGCACGCTGCTTCTCGTCGCGCAAGGCATCTGGATCCCGGCCGGTTGGGGCTTCCATCGTGAGCAGCGCGATGACTTCCAACATGTGGTTTTGCACGACATCGCGGATCGCGCCTACCTCTTCATAGAAAACTCCCCGGTCCTCTACACCGAGGGTTTCGGCCATGGTGATTTGCACGCTGCGGACATAGTTGCTGTTCCAGATTGGCTCCAGAAACGAGTTGGCAAAGCGGAAGTAGAGCAGATTCTGGACTGGTTCTTTGCCGAGGTAATGATCGATCCGGAAAATTTCCGATTCTCGAAACGACTGATGGAGGATTCGGTTGAGCTCTCGCGCCGAGGCAAGGTCACGGCCAAAAGGCTTTTCGACGACGACACGGGCGCCTTTGTCACAGCCTGCATCTGCCAGGCCTTTGACGACAGTCGCAAACATGTTTGGCGGGATGGCAAGGTAATAAAGAGGGTGAGATGCCCCACCGAGCGCCTTTCGCAAATCGCGGAAAGTCTGTTGAGAGTTGTAATCTCCGTTGACGTACTGTAGCTTCGCCGAAAGGACAGCGAACGCCCGAGGATCCACTCCGCCATGCTTCTCAAGACTCTCGTGAGCACGGGCCCGGAGGGAGTCAAGGCCTTTAGCAGACCTTGCCACTCCAATAATGGGCAGATCGAAATGGTGACGCCGGATCATCGCCTGAAGCGCAGGGAAAATCTGCTTGTACGCCAGATCTCCAGTGGCGCCGAAGAAGACAAATGCATCCGACTCGAGATTGGCCGTTTTCATCGTCACGCCGCTTTTTCTACATGCCCGCCGAACTCGTGCCGCATCGCGGACAGAACTCGATCGGCAAAATCCGCATTACCGCGTGAGCTGAATCGTTCATAAAGTGCGGCACTCAAAACTGGAGCAGGAACCGCTTCATCAATTGCGGCAGTGATTGTCCAGCGTCCCTCGCCAGAATCTGAGACGCGTCCTGCGCAGCCTTTCAGGCTCGGCTCTTTCAGTAATTCAGTCGCCGTGAGATCCAGCAGCCACGAAGAAATCACGCTGCCCCGCCGCCACACCTCTGCGACGTTCTGGCAAACAGAATTCATATTGATAAAGTTCAGGTTGTCGCAATGGGGTGGTCTCCGCATCGCTCGCAAGCTTTTTGCGGCCGGCATTGGCGTGTTGAAGGATGTTCAAACCCTCCGCGTAGGCCGCCATAATGCCGTACTCGATTCCGTTATGGACCATCTTGACGAAGTGACCAGCGCCGCTAGCTCCGCAATGCAGATAACCTTTCTCGGCTGTGCCGGTGCTCTTATCGCGACCCGGCGTGCGGGCTGCTGCCGCAATCCCTGGGGCAAGAGTGGCAAAAATCGGATCGAGATGCTGAACGATATTCTGTTCGCCGCCGATCATGAGACAGTAACCGCGATCAGATCCCCAAACTCCTCCGCTCGTTCCAGCATCGACGTAGTGAATCCCTTTCGCCTTAAGTTCATCGGCGCGCCGGATGTCATCAATGTAGTGAGAATTGCCTCCGTCGATAATGATGTCTCCCTCCTGCATGCGAGCTGCGAGGTCGTGCAACGTCTTATCCACGGCAGCCGCAGGCACCATCAGCCAGGCAACTCGTGGTGGCTTTAACTTCGAAACCAAGTCGTCGAGCGACTTGGCTCCGATTGCACCCTGGTCCGTCAACTTGCTTACATTCGCGGCCTTCATATCGAACACCACGCACTCATGCCCGTCATGCAGCAGACGTTCAACCATATTGGCGCCCATTCTTCCTAGCCCAATCATTCCAAGTTGCATACTCATCTCCATTCACTCGCTGAAAACAATGGGAGCCGCTTACGCTTGTTTTTGAAGCAAAACAATCTCTGCGGGCCTGACAGAATTTCCGCACCCAGATCCCCATGGACCGTTTTGGGCAGGATTGTCTTCAGACGTCCTAAGATGTTCGCGCATCCCCTACCACGATGATCGACGATTAGAGTTCCTGCGGCTATAAGACGAACATCTCTGTGTGCGGTACAAACGGACTATTGAGATGATTCCCTCGAAACAATGAGTATTGGAGTGATCACAGGTTTGCAACTGTCCTGGTGATCGGATCGGATTAGGAGCTCGTCGGATGAGCAGTGCTGGAGAGCGCGCCGGCTAAAGAAGGATGCGCATCTTACTACTTGTGAGGGCGGAGCCTTCGGTGGCGGATGAGCACATAGATTAGAACTGCATGGTTGATCGCTCACGACAGGCTGTGTTCAGGAGAGGTGGATTCGATGGCGAGCAAAAAAGAAGAAACACCGGAAGACGTACGCTTGGTGGTGGCAGATGTTGACGGAGCACTGGTCACTCCCGATAAAGTCATAACGCCGCGAGCACGTAGCGCCGTTCGGAAAATCATCGGAGCCGGAATCGCGTTTACCATCACCAGCGGCCGGCCTCCGCGAGGCATGAAGATGCTGATCGACGCTCTTCAGCTTCAGGACCCAGTCACCGCGTTTAACGGTGGTCTGTTCCTTAATCCCGATCTTTCTGTTATTCGCGAAAACCTGCTGCCCCGCGAGGCGGTACAACCCGTGATCGACATCTTGACCAAAAACAAGCTCGATGTCTGGATTTATAGCGATAAGGACTGGTATGTCCCATCGCGTCATGGCCCTCACGTGGACCGTGAAGAATGGACGGTCAAGTTTCCCCCAACCGTGGTGTCGAGCTTTGAGGGTTTGCTCAATCGAGTGGCTAAGATCGTCGGAGTCAGTGACGATCTTGAAGCGGTGGCCGGCTGCGAAAGGGACGTGCAAAAGGAATGCGGCGAGCACGTGTCGGCTGCACGCTCCCAACCCTATTACCTGGACGTAACTCATCCGAAGGCTAACAAAGGAGAGGTAGTCAATGTCCTCTCCGAAATGCTGCATGTCCCAACCGCAAATATCGCGACTATCGGAGATATGCCGAATGATGTGTTCATGTTCAAGCGTAGCGGAGTGAGCATTGCTATGGGGAACGCCAGTTCAGAAGTGCAACATGAGGCGAGGTTTGTGACCAGTTCCAATAAGGAAGAGGGCTTCGCACTGGCAATGGAGCGTTTTGTCCTTCGAGCTCAGGCCGCCTGAGGCCGGCTCCGGAAGAAAAGCAGTTCTTTAACTGAAGAGCATGATTCAGCCATGATCATCATGATAATGGGAGTCTCAGGATCGGGCAAAACAACAATCGGCACACTGCTTGCCGATGCGCTCCGATGCTCATTCCTGGAAGGAGATTCCCTGCACTCCAAAGAGAACATCGAGAAGATGACTCATGGGATTCCACTAGACGATTGTGATCGTGCCCCGTGGTTAGCGGCCATTCATACCCGACTTTTGGAGTTTTTCAAGCGAGGAAAAAGCCTTGTCGTCGCATGCTCAGCTCTGGAGCAGCAATATCGGGAGGTTCTCGCCGAGGGAGTTCCGGTCACCTGGGTTTATCTCAAGGGTTCAAAGGAACTCATTCGTTCGCGCATGAAGCATCGGCCGAAGCACTTCATGAAGGCGAACATGCTTGACAGTCAGTTCGAAGCGCTGGAGGAGCCGTCTGACGCCATCGTCGTCGACATATCACTTCCTTCCTCTGCCATCGTAGCGCAGATACTCGCTCGGTTGCGGCAACCACCATCCACCCTTCAGAACGATGCCGCCCCTCAAGATGTGGAGAAAAAGCGTGTGGTGGGGTGAAGATATGCGAGATGTGGCCGTGTCTAATCAGAAATATTTCGCAACAAAGCAATGCCAACCAAGGAGGTAGGAAATGAAAGCCATTTCGGTTATACCCGGGACCAAGACCGTACGGTTAGTCGATCGGCCGGAGCCATCGGTCTCCGCACCCGACGAGATAAAAGTCCGTGTGCTGCGGGTGGGCATCTGTGGCACTGACCGCGAGGAGGCGGCTGGTGGCCGCGCGCAGGCACCACCTTCTCACAAAGATCTGGTGCTGGGTCATGAGATGTTCGGCCAGGTGGTCGAAACTGGCCGTGATGTGAAGCAGGTCAAATCTGGCGATTATGCCGTGTTTACCGTTCGCCGAGGCTGCGGAAAGTGCCGCCCCTGCGCCATGAATCGTTCTGACATGTGCGAGACAGGACTCTACTCGGAGCGGGGCATCGCTGGCATGGATGGGTATCAGACCGAATACGTCGTAGATCACGAGCAATACGTCGTACGCGTACCGCCTGAACTCGAGGCGGTGGGAGTGCTCGCCGAGCCTTTTTCAGTGGCGGAGAAGGCGATCGCCGAAGCTGTGCAGTTGCAAACGATCCGGCTGCCGCATTCTTCCCCGCAGGATTGGCTATCTGGAAAGCGCTGCCTCATCGCCGGCCTGGGCCCGATTGGTCTCCTCGCAGCATTGGCGTTGCGACTGCGCGGCGCCCAAGTCTGGGGCTTAGACGTCGTTGATGCAAGCACCGTCCGTCCTCGATGGTTGAATTTGATTGGCGGCCATTACATCGATGGACGTCAGATTACGCCGGAGCACTTCGTCGGCAAGATCGAGTTGTTCGATCTGATCTTGGAGGCTACCGGGATCGCCAGTCTCGAATTCGACCTCATTGATGCATTGGCCATAAATGGGGTGTATGCGGTGACCGGCATACCCTCGGGCGACCGTCCGCTGAAAATAGATGGTGCGGAATTTATGCGCCGGCTAGTGCTGCGTAACCAAGTTCTGGTAGGGAGCGTCAATGCATCGCGCGATCACTTCCAATTGGCAGTGAACGACCTTGTCCAGGCAAAAACCCGCTGGCACGACCATGTAGCAGATTTGATTACGCAGCGGCACAACTACACGGAATTCGAAAATGCGTTTCAGCATCACGGTTCCGATGAGATCAAGGTCGTGCTGGAGTGGAGTAGAGGCCAAGTGCCTCCGGAGGAGAAGGTCCATCAATCGTCGTATCACGAAGCACAAGTGGCCTGAGTCTTGCGGAGTGCTAGAACCGTTCTGTTTTTGACAAGCGAGAGGACGTGGACAATGAAACCCGATGTACGTGTGTTTGCTGATGTCGACGAACTCAGTCTTCGCGCGGCCGAGGCGGCAGTCAGAACAATCAACGAGTCCGTGCAAAGTAATGGCAGTTTTTCCGTCGCCCTCTCCGGCGGCAATACGCCGCGAACTCTCTACCGTTTACTTTCTTCTCGGTTTCGAGACCAGATCCCATGGAAAAACGTGCACGTTTTCTGGGGAGACGAGCGTTACGTGCCACTTGCCGATCCACAAAGCAACTACCGCATGGCTCGAGAGACTTTGCTGGATGCGGTTCCGTGTCCGGCCGGGAATGTGCATCCGATGCCGACGGAACTGCCTGATCCCGATGTAGCCGCTCGTGAGTATGAGAAGACACTAAGGAGCTATTTCTCCAAGGACTGGCCGCGCTTCGACTTGATTCTCCTCGGGCTCGGAGAAGAAGGGCATTCCGCCTCGCTGTTCCCTGGGTCACCTGCCCTCAATGAAACGCAGCGCTGGGTAGTAGCCGTGAAAGCTCCAGCCGAGCCACCTCTGCGCCTTACACTCACATTGCCAGCACTCACTGCGGCAGCCAACATTTACTTCTTGGTGGCAGGATCAAACAAGGCCCAGGCCTTACACCACGTTCTCACCGGTTCGCCTGACCCAAAGAGCTATCCTGCCTCCGGCATTCGCCGGGCTAAAGGGACTGTGATCTGGTGGCTGGATGGCGCGTCAGCAGCACGAGTCGTGGAATCGGCAGCATAGCCGCGCGCACGCAGGCACAATCACTCGTTTCTGCCCGCGAAAGTCATGAGTGATTGGATCCACCCGAGAAGTTTTCACGTGGATGATTGTGGCCCTTGCCTGGCGACGCCCTTTATTTTTTATTGTGATGAGCAATTTCTCATCCACGCCAAATAGACTTTAAATTGAGGAGTAGGGATGATCCCGTTTGACGCGGACCACAAAGCTGTTCATTATCCCCCGGACCGCCGCTTTCGTATCTGGATCAGGCCCTCATTTGTCGCAGGAGCAGTTGTGTTGATCCTCGTGCCTCTCTTGCTTGCATGGGGACAGGCTGCCATTTTCGGATTGCCGTATATTCCACCGATACCTCAGTTTAACCAGGCGGCTCCCGCTGGACCACACGGTTTTCCATTGTGGATCCGGTATGCACACTTCTTCAATTTTCTGTTTTTGATGATGCTGGTCCGCAGCGGCCTTTCAATCCTCATGGATCATCCGCGGCTTTATTTCAATAACGACTGCACGCCCGGCACGGAGTGGATTCGATTCACGCCTTTAACTGTTCCGAAAGACCGGGTGTGGACGGCGAAGGACGATGCGCGTTACATCTCGCCCGTCTTTGCGCTGCCGGGATATCGCCATACCGTAGGAGTGGCGCGTTCGTGGCACTTCATCGATGTGTATGGGTTCATTATTACTGGCCTGATTTTTATTCCATTGCTGTTCGTAACAGGACAATGGAAACGGGTGGTGCCGACATCGTGGATCGTTCTGCCTCAGGCTTGGAACACGTTCGTCCATTACGCCAACTTCCGTTTTCCGCCTGAACCCAACGGTTTTTACGGATATAACGCACTGCAGCAATTGGCCTACTTTGCCGCCATCTTCTTGTTTGCACCGCTATCGATTCTGACTGGCGCCGCGATGTCACCTGCGATGGTAAATCGTTTTCCGTGGTTTCCCCGGCTGTTCGGCGGAAGACAAGGCGGCCGTTCCATTCACTTTCTGATGATGCTGATGTGGGTCGCGTTCTTGATCGCTCACGTGACGCTGGTGGTCCTGACCGGATTTAAGCGGAATATGAACCACATCGTTCTCGGAACGGACAATGTCCGGCCGCTTGGGATGATCCTTGGCTTTGTTGGTATTGCGGTGGTGATTGCCACCTGGATCATCGCTCACTACACTTCGTGGAAGTTTCCGCGTCTCCTGCAACACATGCAAAAAGCAATTTCTCAGCCGATACGCCTCGCTACTCTGAATCGACTGTATCCAGGCCAGCGCTATACAAAGGAGCAGATCTCCCCCTACTTTTGGCCGAATGGCAAGAGGCCGGATCGAGAGGATTGGAAAGAATTGGCGGCGAACGATTTTCGTGACTTTAAGCTGAAGGTCGGAGGCCTCGTCGAAAGACCTGTGGAGCTCTCATTATTGGATATTCAGGCGCTGGGTAAGAAGGAGCACATTACCATGCATCACTGCATTCAAGGCTGGTCTGGTATCGCGCAGTGGGGCGGTGTGCCGATGAAGACGCTTGTTGAATTGGTTAAACCCAAACCGTCAGCCAAAACGGTCGCTTTCTTTTCCTTTGGCGGAGGCCTTTATGGTGGCGGATATTACGACACGCAGAGTTTGGAGAACGTCCTTAAACCGGAATGCTTGCTTGCTTCTGAGATGAACGGAGCGCCACTTACTGAAGAGTACGGCGCTCCGCTTCGGCTGCGCGTTGAGAACCAGCTTGGTTACAAGATGGTCAAATGGATTGAACGAATAGAGTTCATTGAATCCGAGAAGCAAGTTGGCAAAGGCGAGGGTGGGACGAACGAAGATGATGAGTACTTCGACGAGCTACCGAACATCTGATTGCACGTGCTGTAGATCCCAATCTCAAGTAGACCGGCATGACAAGCTTTGACTTATACGAGACTCGCTCAATCTCGTTTCCCTGGAGGCTTCTTTGGCGGGTGTTCCCAAAATCTCTCCCGCAGTGAAGAAGCGCGCCATGCGCATCAAGTTGCTCCTCATGGACGTGGACGGCACCATGACGGACGGCAGCGTGACCCTGCTCTCGCAGACCGACGGCAGCGCCCTCGAAATCAAAACGTTTGACGCGCATGACGGTCAGGGTCTAACCCTCGCGCAGACCGCAGGCTTGCGCACGGGTTGCATTACCGGTCGCGAAAGTGCAGCACTCCTCCGCCGAGCCCATGAAATGAAGATGGAGTTTATCTACATGAAACGGCCATTGAAACTACCGGCTTATGAAGAAATCCTTCGCGAAGCGGGCCTTTCCGATTCTGCTGTGGCCTATATCGGCGATGATCTCCCGGATATTCCCTTGATGCGGCGTGCTGGCCTCGCTATTGCCGTGGCCAACGCCGTCCCCGAGGTAAAAGAAGCTGCGCATAATAAAGGACACCGGCCAGCGCCAAGCGCACGAAAGAGCGTGCCCAAATCAAATAACCCGGATAGAGCCTCTGCACATCCAGCGTGTAAAGAGAAATGAGGGGCGTGACCGCGAGTATGCAGAGGCCCACCATCATGCCATCGATGACCGCTACGTTGCGCTCCGGGTCGCGAGAGGCGAGGAAGAGCATCACGCTCAGCGCGAGCGCCAAACCTCCCATCTCCTTGAGCGCCGCGAGAAGCAGGGTGGAGATCTCGGACGCGGGAGGATGCATGAACATGCGCATGATAAGGGGCTTGTTGCTGAAGATCAGGAGCATGCCCGCGACCGCGAGCACTAAGGAGAGGAAACCCAGGATAATCCGCAGCGCACGATAGGGTGGCTTTGACATGGAACTGGCCCTCCTTTGGCTCGGAAATCGAAAGACGCCCACCGATCTATTTTGCGCGCATTCTACGCCAATTCAAGCCCGCTTAAAATCGCAAAATCCGCGACCCGCATCCCCTGAAAAATCAAAGACTCTGCCATGCAGAATTCGCAACCTGGTCCATGTTGAACCTCTCGCTCGGCAGGGCTACAATTCGCCTGTTCGCTGGTCCCAAAGCGTGGTGCCGCATGCCCCACTACGAATTCTTCTGCCTCGAGTGCAAGACGTTCTTCGATAAGATCCTCTCCCTTGTCGATTACCAGGAAGGCGACGTTGTCTGCCCGCATTGCGGAAGCAAGAAGGTCGAGCAGCGCTGGTCGGCCTTCTCCGCGATCACCTCGAAAAAGAGCGCATGAATGCGCTGTTGGCGGAGGCTGCCATGCGGTTCGAAGGTTTCTCATTCGGCTCGCTCAATCGACGGAAAGACGTACGAACACGATGTCGTAATCGACCGAGGGGAGATCCGCAAGCGAAAGAAGGACCCATCCAAGAATTTCGCGAACAGTTCGGCCACACGCCGCTGTCCATCGAAGAAGACATACCCTGGAAATGCAGCCAGCTGGTGATCGGCACTGGAGCCTAGCCTCGCGGAGTATTCGCCGAAACGCCATGATCTGTCGACAACGACAGGTACTGATACCCAGGATAAAGCGACAGAGCCGCAGCGGAACGTATAAAATCAGCAGCCGAGAAGCACCGAGGTTCTTTCCATAGATGCCATAACTATCACTTTCCAAGGTGAGGAGATTGGATATGGGCGTCGATATTGTAGAAGTAGCTTTGATTTCGACCTTTCTGTCACTCGCAATATCGGTCAGCGGAGCAGCATTCGTCGCTTCTCGGAACCTGGGCTCGAGTACCCTTTCGCTCGCAACAGCGGCGCTTGCAGGCACTGCGGTGGTTTTTCTGTTGCAAACGTATTTTGAGCTGCGGCCTGATAAGGAGCTGGATCACGTCAGCACGAACTTTACCATCGATGCGTCCGCGCCTTCTATCCGCCAATGGGAATATCCGGCTTCTTTGCTTAATCGCGCCAGCGTGGAGATAAATGCGGGCAAGTGGCTGAAGGATGTGGATCTAAAAGCATTCGATTCTAATCGCGAAAAAGTTTTCTCAGATTTTGCGATCTTCAGCTTCGTTTCTTTTTTGATGACGACAGAGTTCGATTGGCAGCTTCGTAAACGCGTCTATCCGGCCGGAGCTTTGGGAACCAGCACCACCATTCAGCCGGTATCCCAGCCCGGAGAATGCACAGTCTATGCGCTGAAGGATATCCGCGAAAAACTCAAAGCGGCAGGCAATCTTTTCTCCGACGCCCCGATCATGGCCGCGGCACCAGATACATTGTGTCTTCCTCCGGAGACAAGACTTGAGATCTCGCCAGATTCGGTCAGGCTTGAAAACCATTTTTGCCGAGCGACATGGAAATTGGACAGCACACCTGTTTTGATGTCCCATGCTAAGCCGGGCACCGAAAGCACGACGGGTGAGATGCGCATGATCACTGCAAGCAAGCCGCAATTCGAAACGCGCGTGAGCGGATTCAGCGTAGACGTTGGCTACTTCAGGTTCCGCGCTAAGTCTCTGGACATGCCCAAATATAAAGCCTGGATCGAGCGCATTATCAGCGATTCTCACGAGTGGTTCGAATCCCAGGTCCGTGGCGCGGGGCTGTGACTTCACGCTACCCATGCAAAGTCGCGGATCAACATCGCGGGTCTCTAGCAGCGTCAGATGGCGGACTGGGAAGGGGTGGCGAAAATGAGCGGAGCATGGGGCCCCGCTCTGTTTGCGCGGGACTGCGGGATTTAACTCTTTAGCTCGACTTGAATCAGCTCGAATCGCTTTTTGCTGGCGCTTTTCGGCAGATGGGTAAATGCATCCATGTGCATCACCTCCCCGGCCTTCGCGGCGATGTCCTCGGTCCGCCCGTCGGGGTAAGTGAACTTGGCCTTAATGTCCGTCAGGAATACAGACACGGATTCCGGGTGGCTGTGCATCACGGATGTTTCACCCGGCCCGTAGCTGATGCGCACCACTCGGACTCGTTCATTTTCAAACTCAACTTTGTAGTGTTTGGAATCAACTCTCACCGGATCGTCAGCTGGTGGTTGGGGCAATGGTCTGGCAGCCATACTTCCTCCTTAAAGAAGCGGTCGCGAACGCGCACCAGTCTATTCCCGTCCATTCGGAAAGTACACCAGCCGTCCGTAATCTTTTCCTCCGATCTGGTCGGCGGGTATTCTCCCAATACAAAGATGAATCTCGTTCAAGATACCGTGGATTTTCTGCGCACGCGATGGTGGGTTGTCGTGGCGGCGTCGTCCGCCGTCGGCATCGCCGCAGTGACCCTCCGACTCTCCGAATCCGAGGCCGCCCGAAAAAAGCGGTTGCAGGAGGCGGAGAAAAAAGAGCTCCGGACAATCGCCAACAGAATCTCGTATTACGCGAAATCCGTGCGCGCGCGGTTTCCCGACGGAGCCGTCGTGGTCAGCGAAGAGGATTTGGCTGCCCAACTGCGTAAGCGCCCTGACTACATCGCAAGCGCCTTGAACGCCTTGTTGAATGAGCAAAAGGTAGAGCGCACGCCTCTGACCGGCTACTGGCGACTGAACCCCTAATCGCGCGGAGCATACCCTAAGCTCCGCTCTGCTTGCGCACAATCTGCTCCCGCAGCCTCCGCGACAGATTTACGGCAAGCGAGCGATAGAAGCGGGACGCAATGATGGGGAAACAATTCAAAGAGATCCATCACCTGTTTCCATTCCAGAGCATAGGCCTCCACATCCTCTTCCGCCGTGGCGTTCGCACTCGCTAGGCCGTTCTCCAGAAAGGCCATTTCGCCGCAGACCTGCCCTGGACCAAGCTGCGCCAAGAAAGCTCCGGACGCACTAACGTTAACCTTTCCTCTCGCGATTAGGTAAAGCACCTCTACCCGTTTTCGCTGTTTGAGTCTCAATGTGGACAATACTTCAACGCATTTTGTGGTAACGACTTGCGACCCTCCTCGGTCGTGCACTTAAGGTCATACTTTATCGCTCCGGGAAATGTCCACGTACCGGTCTGATCGGAATGAAAGCGAAGTTCAGAACCATCACCAAACTCGTAGGTCTGCTGTCCGGTTTTTGGACGATTTAAGGAAAACCGAACTTCAGTTGTACGAGGGGCACTCGCCGGTAGCGACACGAATTCAAATGTGACATCAGGACGTGGATTTATGAACAAGCCTCAGTGCAGAATGCAGAGCCGGGCAGCACCTCACTCTACTCGCAATGCGCGCATCGGATCGAGTCGTGAGGCCTGCCATGCCGGTATGAGACAGGAGAACGTTGCGACGCAAGTTAACACCAATGCGATGGCGAAGAACACAAACGGGTCCAAGGGACGTACGCCATACAGCATGCTGCGGATCAAGTGCGCCGCAGCAGCGCCGCCGAGCAGTCCCAGGACCAGCCCGATCCATGCAGGTCGCAGGCCGTCAGCCAGCACCAACCCCAGCACCTGTTCGCGTTGCGCGCCGAGAGCGATGCGCACACCAATTTCATTGGTGCGCTGCGTCACCAGATACGAAAGCACCCCATAGAGCCCCACGGCTGCCAGAACCAACGACAAAACTGCGAATGTCAGAATTAGGGTCGAGCTGAAGCTGGCCTCAATCGTCGAAGCACCGATCAGTTGATTCATGGTTAGCACGTAGGCGACCGGCAGATCACGATCGAAAGACTGAATCACCCCTTGCACCGGCATCGCCAGAGCCGTGACGTCGTGGCTTGAGCGCACGACCAGAACTGTACTGCGGCGTAAGCCCAATGAAAGCGGAGGATATATCATCTTCTCAGCTGGTTCCGAAATTTGATACCGAGTATCCCCGACAACGCCAATGATCTCCAAAGAACGCTGTCGATCCGCATTGATATCGATATACCTGCCAATTGGGTCTTCCCCAGGAAGATACTTCTTCGCAAACGAGTCGCTGATGATCACAGAATCCGCAGGCTGCAGGTTCTCCTGAGAATTGAAAGTGCGCCCCCGAAGAAGGGGAATCTGGAGAGCATTGAAGTATCCCGGATCAATTGATCCCTCGAGGGCGCATTGCATTTCACCTGTGGGCAGCGGCGGGTGCTCGTGAATGCGGAAACAATTGTCCGAGGTGAACCCCTGTCCAGGCACAGCGGTCGTCATACCAGCGGCTCGCACTCCAGGTAGCGACCGAACCCGTGTCAGGAGTTCAGCAAAGAACGCAGTCCTCTGCACCGGCTGTGGATAACGCGACTTCGGAAGACTCAGTCGCATGGTTAGGACATTCTCAGTCGCGCAGCCAAGATCGGAGGATCGCAGCTTTTGGTAGCTCTTGAGCAGCAAACCGGCGGCGATCAGCAGAACGACGGTAAGACAAACTTCCGCAGACAAAAGTACTTTCCGCAGTTGCGTCCGTGCCACCCCGTCTGAGAACTAACGCGATGATTCCCTCAACGCATCGACCGAACGGCTGCCGCCGGCCGAAAGCGCCGGTAAGATCCCTGCGAGCAACGCACTCACAAAGGTGATACCGATCGTAACGAGAACTACGACCCAGTCCACGTGAATGGATTCTTCTCGCGCGATATCCTGCCGGACACGCAGAAGCCATTGCACCGCGAACTGAGCGAGCAGCAGTCCGATACATCCACCGGTGATAGCGAGCAGCAAAGTTTCGTTCAACTGCTCGCGAATGAGTCTCCAACGACTGCCTCCTAATGCGGCACGAATGGCGACCTCGCGGCGGCGTGCGGCGGCGCGCGCAATCAGCAGGTTGGCCACGTTGATGCAGACGATGAGGAGCAAGCAACTGGTTGCCGCCAGCAACACGTAGAGCGGCGTCTTGAAATCCAGAACAATGTCGTCGAGCAACGGACGAATGTTCGCACCCATGCTGATCGCCGGCCTGTCTGGATTCTGCTCGCGCAGATGCCGCGTGATCGCGTCGATTTCGCTGCGGGCGCGTGCCAGGCTGATTCCCGGCTTGAGCCGTGCAACCGCGCTGAACTCGTGATTGTCCAGATCTGTCATCGCACTCGGGGAGATTTCGTGGTAAATCGGGGTCCATGCTTCGGTTTGCATGTCGGGATAGGCAAACCACGCAGGGACGATCCCAATGACGGTGTAAGGAATGCCGTCAAGCAGAACCTGCGACCCGACTATTGATGGATCACCCCCGTATCGGCGCTTCCACAGTCCCCACGAGAGCACCACAGTCGCGTCGGCTTGCGGACGGTCGTCGCTCGCCTCGAACAGCCTTCCGTATGCGGGTTTCACGCCGAGGGTGGAGAAGAAGGCTGCGGAACAACGCGTAGCTTCGATCTTCTCTGGGAGGTGCGCATTGCTACCTGACAGGTTGTAGCTGCCCGAACCGAAAATCGTTACGTTTTCGAAGCTCTGCGATTGCTTTTGCCATTCGGCATAAATGCCGGGTGCCACCACATTGAATGGGTATTTCGGATCCACGCTGCGCTCATACAGCATGACCAGCCGGTCCGGATCGCGAAAAGGAAGAGGCTTCAGCAGGACCGAATGCACAACGGTGAAAAGGGCTGTGTTCGCACCGATGCCAAGGGCCATCACGACGATTGCCATAGTAGCGAAACCGGGACAACGCGCCAGCGTGCGGACGGCATAGCGGAGGTCACGCAGAATGCTTTCCAGCAACTCCAGCGAATTCCATCGCCAGACCTCATCGCGGATGCCGGTCTCACTGCCTAGATTTATGCGCGCTCGCCGCATCGCGTCCTGAGGTGTGAAGCCTTGCGCTACGTACTCATCGATTTCGTGCTCGAGATGGGCCTCGAGCTCTCGCGCGAGTTCGCTGTCGTGAACGCGGCGACGAAAAAATCGGCGGAGATGCATGCCAAACCTCCGGGCTAGCCTTCGGCTTCGCCCAATACCCGGCCAATGGCCTCAACCATCCGCCGCCAGCGGCTTGTCTCAGACACGAGCTGCTTTCGGCCTGCCGGGGTAAGCTTGTAAAACTTCGCCTTGCGGTTGTTCTCGCTTGTGCCCCAGTAAGAAACGAGCCAGCCGCGATCTTCCAGTCGATGAAGGGCGGGATAAAGCGAGCCCTGCTCCACCTGCAGCACCTCGTCGGAGGTGTGTTCGATGACGTGCGCAATGGTGTGACCGTGTGCTGGTCCGGTGATAAGAGTCCCCAAGATCAGCATATCGAGGGTGCCTTGGAGCATCTCATCCTTTGATGATCGATCGAATCGCGGCATTCCGATCTCCCGTCGAGCTTATCTGTTTCCACTCGACGTTCTATGGAAGAAGATCATACACCACTCGACTATCTATGGGAAGACCGGGAGCAAACTAGGGCATCTAAGGAGATCTGCGCGTCAGGTCCGCACAGCATCGTGAATCTCGTCGGCGGGATCATACGCGAAAAGACCGTGGTCTTTACCCGACAACTCCGCCACCTCCCGGATGGTCGGCCAGGCGAAAGTAATCGATCGAGCTCTTGACCGGGGCAACAGATCAACAACGAGGTCCAGAAACGGGCTTGTGGGAGATCGACGGATCACTTCCCCGAAGCCGACTTCTGGCCAGCTTCGCTGAGAGTTTTTTCTGGGCATAACCTCAGGTTTGCGAGATGTTAGTACAATCTGGTCGACGATTGACCGAAATCCCTTGTGTGCCGAGGTGAAAGCAATCGTCCGTTTGACCTGAATCTCAAGAACGGGCCGGGGTGCACGCTCATCGTGAGCGCGCATAATGACTGTCATCGAGGAAAATTGTTTTTCGAATACGCCCACTTTCCGCACACTTTACGCCAGGCGGTCGTCTTGCCGGAACCGCAAAGGGGCGAACCAGTTCGCCCCTTTCATGACTCTCATTATTTCCATTTTGACATTTCCACTTTGACCGATCTCTCCCGAATCATTTCATCCGACTTCCGACACTCGTGCCACAGCCCGTCACAATCTGGTTACCGTTGGTATCGAAGATTTGAAGCGCAACCGTATCGGTGAATTGGTCGCCGTCGTTACTGACCTCGATGGCCCGAGTGAGCCTATGCGTCTGAGCCCAGGCTCCGGCGGGACTAAAAATGAAGACCTCGGATACTGCGCTATAAGACTGGCCCTCGGTGTGCCTCCAGACACCCAGTCCGGTAGTGGCTGCCGAGGGGAGTTGGCCTGCGGTCGCGTAGGTGAGCGTACCCCCTTTGGCGAAGGCAAACAGTGCCGGGAAGGTCCTCAGCACCTGTCCCGTCTGACAGTCCTGGACCGTGAGCTGTACGCGCCAGGTCCCTTCGAGCCCGTTGGGAGACTCAGCGTTCACCGACTGAGCCGTGGCTGTTAATCCGGATCCCAGAACCAGCAAGCTGGCTAAAACCAGTGTTGCTGCTCGACCGGAAGCTGCAAAGCGCTTCAGATTTATTGATGTCAAGAGATTTCTCCTTACTTCTTTATGAATATCGCTGAATGTGGTTTCCGCGGCTGCTGCGATCACCGGGCGGCAATAGTGACATTGGCCAGCATTGATGACCATAGAGAGTGCCTGAAGTTAATCTGGAGTTTTTCTGAAGCGGCAGATAGCATGTAAAGGCAGAGATGGCATCTAGGCATAGTCCGCAAGCTGATTCACAGTCAACCCTTCGATTTGGTGAGTTCGAGCTCGATATATCGGCCTATCAACTGCGCCGAGGCGGGCAGCCGATCCACCTTGAACGCCAACCTATGGACCTGCTCATCTTGTTAGTAGAACGCCATCGTCAGCTCGTCTGGCGGTCTGACATCGTAAAGCGGTTGTGGGGTCCAGGTGTCTTCGTTGACGTCGAAATGGGAGTCAATACTGCGATCCGTAAGCTGCGGCAAGCCCTGCGGGACTCGCGCGAGTCGCCCACATTCGTTGAAACAATTTCGGGCAAGGGCTACCGTTTCATCGCTCCGGTCGACGCTGCGCCCCTGGGGCGTCACCAGGAGGCCATCGAATCGTTAGCGGTGCTGCCCTTCGCCAATGACAGTGCCGATCCCGATGGGGAATACTTGAGCGACGGCATCACCGAAACCCTGATCAACAATCTCTCGCAAATCTGGAACCTGCGCGTAGTGGCACGCAGCACGGTGTTCCGCTACAAAGGAAAGGACATCGACCCCCAAAAGGCCGGGAACGATCTGCAGGTTCACGCCGTGGTCTCGGGGAGATTGCTGCAGCGCGGGAATACGCTGATCGTCCGGGCCGAACTGATGAATGTTGCAACGGGCGGGCAGCTGTGGGGTGGCCAATACAACCGCAAGCCAGAGGACGTTTTTGCCCTCCAGGACGATCTTTCCAGAGAAATTTCTGAGAAGCTCCGACTGCAATTGACCGGCGATGAGAAGCAGCGACTGACGAAACGCTACACGGAGGACGCCGAAGCATATCGGCTTTATCTGAAGGGACGCTATCACTGGAACAAACGGAGCCCAGAGAGCTTGCAGAAAGCCGTTGAATATTTCCGTAAGGCTCTCGACAAAGACCCAGCTTATTCGCTGGCTTACGCAGGCTTGGCTGACACCTATGCCCATTTGTCGTTTTTCAATGTGGTTGCTCCGCGGGAGGCCATGCCGAAAGCGAAGACCGCCGCTGAACAGGGGCTGGAGATAGACAAGGATCTTGCGGAAGCTCACGTTTCACTGGGATACATCAGCTTCACCTACGAGGGGGATTGGCCGGCCGCCGGAAAGCACTTTGAGCAAGCCCTCACCCTGAACCCGGCTTATTCCAGAGCTCACACGTTCTATGCTTTGTATCTCAGCTCTCTTGGACGATCAGAGGAAGCCTTGGAGGTGGCGAAACGCGCCCTGGATCTCGATCCAGCTTCCCCCGCTGTCAGCCACAGCCTGGCGGTACAGCTTTACCTCGCACGGAAATTTGACCGGGCTATCGAGCAGGCCTATGACACGCTGGAGATGGATGGGAATTTTGCCATTTCGTACGTGGTGCTGGGAGAGGTGTATCTCTCGAAGGGAATGTACCGTGATGGTCTGTCCGCGCTGGAAAAGTACTCCGCACTAAGCCGAAGGAACGCCACGTCGCTCGCTTTTCTTGGATACTCGCATGCTCGACTAGGCGAACGAAAGGAGGCGTTACGCATGATCGAGGAGCTTAAGGCGGCTTCGCAGCAGAGTTTTGTGCCTGCCCTTTTCGTTGCGCTGGTTTACACCGGGCTGGAAGACAAAGATCAGGCCTTCACTTGGCTAGAAAAGGCTTACGAGGAGCGGTTCAATCGTCTCGCTTACCTCAAAGTAGAGGCGCTCTGGGGCCCCCTTCACTCCGATCCGCGGTTCGCCGACCTGCTTCGACGCGTCGGCATCCCGCCGTGAGCTCGTTTGATGGACATGCCTTATCGAGTGCCACATTCCGACTATCCACAAACGGGGTTCGCGGAGATCGGGGCGCCAGCGGCAGTCAGCAGCACCACACTTCTCCAAAGCCGACTTCTGGCCCGGAATAATTTCCGGTTAGCCCGTGATCCAGACGCAATCGCGAAGGCGACAGGGCGAACCATATGTCCGTGTAGCCGACTTCCCGGCCAAGTGACAGCTTTCGTAAGACCCGGCCATGTTTACTCGGGAGTGATTTGGCCCGCTGATCTGGGATAGCGCAGAAAAACTGATTTTCCCGGATATCGAACTGCCGGCCCGCTGGCGGACCGGGTGAGAGTGACGCGGTACTACTGAACGGTCAATTCTTTTGAACTGAAATCGTTGATCTACAATTTTCAGGTTGATGTACACTTATCGACCATGTCCAACATCGCCGGTAAAGCGTATGCGATGAACGCTCATAACACCCATGCGCTGGTACACCGCGTGGTGGAATCGACTGTTCATTTTGGATCGCCCACAAACGTCCCGCGACCACCGCGGGCCTGGTGACTCTGTCGCTGATTCACTATGCGCGCTGGGTCATCATAATGCCGGACCAATTCCCCAGGCTTAGTCCGGATCAGCCTCACGAAGACGTGAAATATGCGTACATGATTGTTCTTCAGCAACTTTAACGGCAGTTGGAATCAGTACGTCGACTCATTTTCTTCGGCGATACCCGGCGGGCTCAATTTGTTTTGGTTTGGAAGTATCAAGTATCCAAAGTCCGTTCCGATGCTTCCGTTTCACAGGTACATCACCTCCAATCAGATCTGGACCGATTACTACTACAACGCCTATCCGATGGCGTCCTCCAATGACGTAAAGTCGGCAAAGAAGGTAAAAGACTCCTTGCTCGCCTTCATCGGCGACTCCCAAAACGCCAATCCTGACGAATTTCTACAAAAGTACAATCGCTTGCTGATCAATCTGCAACATGACATCAGCCAGATGGGGCCGAACCCGGTTGTCAGCTTGTCCGCGTCGGCGGTGGAGCGCAACCTGAGCAAAGAAGGAGTGGCGCGCAAGGAATTGAGCGACTAGTCTCAAAGCGCGCGATGTTCACCTGCGGCAAATTGGAGAACCAGTCTTATGGCAAACAAAAGCGGAAATGCTTACGCGCTGACGATCCTTTGTCCCATTCTGGCGCGGAGTATCGCCGGCAGGAACAGAGCGGTCAAACCTACACCGCCCTTCTCCAGAGATCAATTGCAGACGCTACACGTGAACGAAGCAGAGCCCGATGGCGAAGGTTCCTAACACCTACCTGTGCCGATTCTGCGTGCTGAGCGACGTTCCCTATCAAGGAAAGCCGGCCTATCTCGAGCACCTCAAGTCCGATTATCTGGTGTTTTCATCCAACTTCTATGGGGAGCTCGAGCCCTATCTGGAGGGAATGTGGAACGCGCTTCAAGAAGGAGTCCTGCGCCATCCTGCGGCACTGTGTCGGCCACGAAACCGTTCGCGACGCGCCGAGTTTTATCGAATACATCAAGAAATGCCAGGTCACCACCACGTTTTTCTTCAATGGATCCACGGATGAGCCTTTGGCCGAGCAACTCAAGAATCTCTATCTGAAGCAGGAATTCTCAAAGTTTGCGTTCGAGAACCAGGGAAAGAGCGCGCGGGAGTTGCAGGAGGCCTTTCGGGAATTCGTCCAGCGTACACAGCCGGCAAATCTGAGTGGCCCGACGTGGGCAGCGGGCGCCTATCACTTGGATAAGAGTGGTCACAGAGGCAGACATCGGCAGGAGGAGCTTCGAAATGACTACGGAATTGGACCTCGACGATATCCAAGGCAACGTTGTCAAGGCGTATGGCCGCTACGGATTGATTGTAGCGCGGTACGTATTTTTTCACGTGGAAGTGCCGGTCGCGGGCCGCAAGTTCGTGGGAGATATTGTGCCACTGGTGACGACGGGCATGCCCTGGAAGGACTCCAAGATTCCCCAGGTGGCTACCAACATCGGCTTTACCTATGAGGGACTCCGCCACCTCGATATCCCGGAAGTGACGTTGCACGGATTTCCCGAAGCGTTCTCCATGGGTATGAAGGCGCGGCGCGAAATCATTGGCGACACGGGTCCGAGCCTCTATCACCACTGGGATCCGGTTTGGAACAACCAGGACGATGACAAGCAACACGTCCACATCATCGTTACCATCGACGGCAAGGAGGAGAAGGACCTGGAGAGCCGCTATCAGGAGATTCAGCGGATCTTGGAGGCCAATCCTGGGGTCAGCCAATTGGCGGGGCATCGCGGCGCCGGTGGCGACAATCTGTCCGTATCAACCGGCGGCCGCTCTTCCCCCAAGCAAGGAAATCCTTGGTTATCCAGGTGGAAAAGAACACTTCGGCTATAGCGACGGGATTAGCACCACGTTCTTCGAAGGTTGCGGCGAGGATCCGAATCTTGTCATCGGTGGAGGCAAACCGACGGGACAGGATCCGCGCACCCCCGCAGGCTGGGCGCCCCTCGCGGCCGGCGAGTTCATCCTAGGGCATCCCGGACGAGGCCTTCGAATATCCGGAGGCGCCGGGTCCACCCTTGTTTTCGCGAAACGGAACTTTCATGGCGTATCGAAAGCTGCACCAGAACGTAGGGTCCTTTAATTCGTACCTGAATGCGGAAGGAGAAAAATTCCCGGACGGCAAAGAGGCATTGGCCGCGAAGTTTGCAGGGCGTTGGCGCAACGGTGCCCCGTTGGTCTCATTTCCTACCGAGAAGAGCGCGAATGAGTTCATTGCGGAGCTCGCGCCGCTACAACAGAAGATGTGGGCCGACTCTGCTCTCAGCGCAAGAGAAGACCCGGTTTGCGGAGTTAAGCCTGCAGTTGGTGGCCTTTGACTACAGCGACGATACCAGCGGCGCCAAGTGCCCGTTCGGCTCGCATACGCGCCGCAACAATCCTCGAAGCGCTCTCGAGTTTGGAAAGAGCGAACGCGTTCGACGTACCTGGCGCACTCAGTAACCGGCGTCGTATTCTTCGGCGAGGCCTGCCATACGGGCGGGTCGACGACCCCACAAGAGACGACGGCGACCACGGCGTGATCATGATGATCGTGAACGCCGATCTCAGCCGTCAGTTTGAGTTCATTCAACAGCAGTGGATGAATTACGGGAACGACTTCGGGCTGGCCAACGATCCTGACCCGCTGCTGGGCAATCACGGTACCAATGAAAGCCGGCGCGGCGGCGGGCGGATGACCATCGAAGGCGACGTCGGCCACCAATAAACCTCCCTATTTCTGCAACCACATGCCAACCCTGGTAGAGACCCGCGGCGGCGACTACTTCTTCGTCCCGAGCCTGACCTGCCTTCGCATGATCGCGCTGGGTATCATCGATCCCACGTAAGAGCAGGCTGATATGGGCTTTTCCAATGCAGGGCCGGAGCTGCAGCTTGCTACCGAATACCCGCCTGCGGACGAACAGCAAGCATATCGACAGTCTCATTCGCGAACTGCGCGCAAAGATGCAGCGCGATTACGCAAAAACCAGAACCCTCCGCGACGCTCACCCTAAAATGCACGGCTGCGTTCGCGGGGAATTTTCCATCGCACCCGGATCTCCCCAGGGAATTGGGCATCGGTGTGTTCAAACAGAGCCGGACATTTCCGGTGTGGGTTCGTTTTTCAAATCAGAACGGCACGGTATCCGCTGATTCCAAGCGCGACATTCGAGGAGTTGCGATAAAGCTTATGGGCGTGGAGGGCGCAAGGCTCCTCCCTGACGGGCCTGTTGGAACGACGCAGGACTTCATTCTCATTAGCGACAGCTCGGTTTGTGACCGCGAACGTCGCGGAATTCGACGGCCTGGTCAAAGCGCTCATCGGCGGTGCGATTCCGATCGTGTGGTATTTTCTAACGCACCTTCGCGTGGCCAGGAATCTCGCTGAGCTCGCTTCGTCGCCATAGCAACCCTCTGGCGATTCGATATTTCAGCGTAGTTCCTTCCCTGCTGGGCGACAAAGCAGTGAAATATGCGCTTACGCCCGGTGATATGAGCCCGGGGCCAGTGCCCAAGAATCCTTCGAACGACTACCTTCGGGAAGCGATGGTGAATCAACTCGCCTCGCGTGACGCGGTCTTCGATTTCGCTGTGCAGTTCCAGGTCGATCCGTACAAGATGCCGATCGAAGATCCAGGCATAACCTGGGATGAAGCGCTTTCGCCTTTTCGCAAGGTTGCCAGACTTACCATTCCTTCACAGATATTCGATACGCCTGAGCGGCGCGAGTTCGGAGACAACCTGTCGTTCAACCCATGGCGCTGCTTGCCCGAGCACCGCCCCTTAGGCGGCATCAGTCGCGCCCGCCGTCAGGTATATCAGGCGCTATCAACATTCCGTCACGAGACCAACCAAGTTCTCCGAGATGAGCCGACAATAGAGGCGTCAAAATTAGCCTAAGCCATTCAGGCGCTTAGCTACGGTTATCCATTAATGGGACCTGACACGGTTGAGGCCTGAGCTCCGAGTTCCCACGTTCCTCTGTGGCTAAGGTTTTTGCGGGTTTTGGAGCGCCACTCGTGCCCGTAGATTCAGTTAGTTACCGGCTCACGACTAACTCATAGCCCAACGAGCTTTCATGGAAGAACGCTTCAGTTTGGGTCCAACTAGGGTCCAAAAAGATTCCTGATGGTTCCTTTACAGTGCCAAACGTCGCTGCCAGTCCAGAAACGGGCTTCGGAGACATCAATGACGATTTCCCCCAAGAGGACTTCTGGACCGTGTCCTTGAGAGTCCGCCCGAGGCAATGACTTCCGCTTAGCCCGTTAGAACGAAGCCGCCCGCAATCGACGGCAGCGCCAACGTTACTAAGGCAAGTGGACTGCTTCAGGGAAACTGGACGTCTGATTCAGCCAATGTATGCGGGTGTCGACAGGGCGTTACGATGCTGTTGAGGTTGTGAGCGGCGGCTACGCGGCTCTTTCAGGATAGAGTCTCTCGAATTCAGGATCACCGTGCAGGAGGGCGAGGTCGGGATCGCGTCGGGCCCAATCCGGGTCCCTGAAACCGGCATCCCAGGCTTTGCGAAGGGCTTCCAAGGCCTCCGGCTTCCTCTTCATCAGGCAGAAGTTACACGCAGCGTTGTAAAGGACCGTGGCCTCATTTGGACGGAGCGTGATTGCTAGATTTGTTTCGCGAACCGCCTCCTCCAGTCGATTCATCTCCGCATAATCTCCCGCTAGAAGTACGCGTGCGCGAGCGTCTTCGGGCACGTGACGGAGGTGTAGTTCCATCGCGGCGACGCGTCGCTGGCGGAGATTGCGAAGAGCCTCTTCCTTGCCCAGTGCTCCGAGAGCGTTCATGATCGGAACGTAGATGTTGTAGTCCTCGCCACTCGCCTCAACAGCGGCATCGGCAATGTTCGCTGCTTCTTGGTAGTGCCCGGAAGCAAACAAAGTGCGGCCTAGAATGTAGTACGCTCCCTCACAATCGCGCTTGCGGTCGATCGCTTTCTGAACAACGGCCACAGCTTCATCGTACTTGTTATTCGCGTAGAGGATCCAAGCCTGGGCAACCTGCACCTCGGGCAGATCAGGGCGCAGAACAACGGCAGTTTCGGATGCCTTCATGGCGCGCTCCATCCAAACCGGATCGCGTCCGTAGTTGTAATGATTCTGGGCGCAGACGTTGGCAATGGCGGCATAGGCCAGAGCGAAATTCGGGTCCAAAATAACTGCGTTTTCGAACATCTGGAGTGCGAATTCCAAATCCTGCCGTTGCAGACGGCGCGCGTAGCTCTTGCCACGCAGATAGAGGTCGTAGGCCTGGAGATTGTCGGTCGGTTTCGACGCGATGGCTTCTTGCTCCTGCTGGGACAATGTGATCCGCAGTGCGTGGGCGATCTTACTTGCGATCTCGTCCTGCACCTCGAAGACGTCTTTCATCTCGCGGTCGTAGCGCTCGGACCAGATGGGGAAATCGGTGCTGGTGTCCACCAGTTGCGTATTGATGCGCAGGCGGTTGCCGGAGCGGCGCAGGCTGCCCGCCAAGACGTAAGCCGCTCGTAGCTGTTGCCCAATCTGTGCGGGCGTTACCTGCTTATCTCGGTAAACAAGCACGGTCGGGCGCAAGAAGATGTTCAGCCCCCTGATCTTAGAAAGTTCGGTAATGATGTCCTCTGTGATGCCGTCGCGAAAGTACTCGTCTTCCTTCGCTCCGCTGAGGTTCTCGAAATATAGGACAGCTACAGATTTCGCGCTTTGTTTGGCAATTCCCGCGTGCGATTCGCCAGAATCAGCCGCCCGCCTGTGACCGGAATCAATATCACGCTTCAGGCGGAGCAAGTCGGTCTTAAGCTCGGTGGCGGTCTGATAGCGCAGATTCCTGTCTTTTTCCAGCGCCTTCTCCACGATTCGAGCAAATCCGGGCGGCAGGGCCGGATTCACTTGCACGATCGGAACTGGGTCGCGGTTGAGAATCGCTTCGTAAACCACGGCCGAGGTATCGCCCTGAAAGGGGAGGAGCCCCGTCGCCATCTGATAGAGGACCGTTCCCAGTGAGAACAAGTCCGTTCGAGAATCTGTAAGTTGACCGCGCGCCTGCTCCGGTGACATGTATGACACGGTACCGAGCGCCGTACCCGGTATAGTGAGATCCTCCCGCTGACCGATCGTCTCTAACTGCGTGACTGCACCAGCGGCATCTATTTGGGACCGCCAAGCCTCCATCTTGGCCAAGCCAAAATCGAGAATCTTCACTTGCCCTCGCGGCGTGACGAATATGTTCGCCGGTTTGATGTCGCGGTGCACGATGCCCTTCGCGTGTGCCGACTCCAGAGCGTCGGAAATCTGGATCGCGAGGCTTAGCAGTTGCTCAATCTCGAACGGATGTCGGCCGATTATCAGCGCGAGCGACTGCCCCTCCAGCAATTCCATAACGATGAACTGCTGCCGCTCATGGTGCTCGATGGCATAAACGGTGCAGATATTGGGGTGGTTGAGAGCGGATGCCGCACGAGCTTCCCGCTGAAAGCGTTCCAGTGAATGTGCGTCCTGCGCTAATTCGTGTGACAAGAACTTCAGGGCAACATGACGTCCGAGGAGCGTGTCCTCAGCTTCATACACCACACCCATGCCGCCGCTGCCAAGCTTGCGAGCTATGACATAGTGAGAGACGGTTTGCCCGATTACGGATTCCATGATTCGCGAACCGGCAAGGATAGTAGTTGCAAAGCAAGCACCGGTCAAGGTGATTCGGGCCTGCGAGAGCCACGTGGCACTTGCCACTAGCGATCCGATGGACACGATACGTGGGGCTCTGCTCGCGGTTGTCGATAGCTCAGCCGTTTCGCCACTGACCAGGAACTGCGCCCGTCGTGTCCCGGCACGCGTCCACTTGGAGGTGAGTCCGCTTCCCGCACATGCGTTCCAGAAACGGGCTTCTGGGAAGTTCGTCAGAGTCGTCGATCGGTCATGCGGATACATAACGTGCCCTGTTAGAAGTGCTCGGCAGCCCGAACGAGATCGGGCTGGACCACCATGATCCATGGACGCCGATGCTTTGAGAGCTTCAGACCCCTCCCACGGCCCTGTGGCCTTTCCGGCCCTCGGTTGCCGCTTGGCAAGGCACCCGGCCCGACTCTGCCTCATAGCTGAGAGTAGTCGACATGCGCACTTTTTGGCCGCGCGCTTGTACCCCTTGACAAATATCGTATTACGACATATTATAAACAGAGAGTTCAGCCCTCCACACTTCGCCCTTTAACATTCGAATAAGCAGGCTAGTGAGACGAACACTTTGGGCGTGTGCCTCCACTTAAGCAGGTTCCCAGTGCGTTCGTCTCATCTTTTCCAAACGGAGGAAAGCATATGACTGCCAATGATGTTATTGTCGGCGACAAACGTCTGTGCGCCTACTGCCAGCAAAATCTCGCTGACGGAGACGCAGAAAGGTGCGTTGAGTGCAGGCACCAGACCCTTCTGGATTGCCTGCGTTGGATGACCGCAACGGAACTGGACGATCTGATATGGGCGGGTCTTTTTGTGAAGGTTGCCGAACGCTTAGGTCACACGCTTTGCTGCTTGATCACGATGGTCTAGGTCGCTATGCATCCACCCGAAACCAGAGTTGGCTTCACTCGGGCGCGCTATATTCCATAATTTTGGGCGAAAAACAAAAGCGGGGAGAAATGGAGGGCGTTGAGGGCCTGAAGAGAACTGCGCAACAATGCCGAAAGGCCTTCAAGGAAGTGGTAAAACGTTTTGCTGGTAGTCTGGAGTTGACATCAGAATGTCTTTTCCTCTTTAAGACAAGGGAAGAAGCTGAGCACGCACACCTTAAGTTGCATGAACTTGATCCGGCACTCCGGACACGAATCTTAAATCGAAAAGAAATCGGAGCCAGAGAGCCACTGCTAGCGCCGGCAACGCATGTCCGGTACGGGGTGGCCACAGAGGACATCCCATTTGATTCTCACCGCATTCTTTCGGGCCTCGTGCACGACGCTTTGTTTTCGGGAGGAGAGATTTATTTTTCAAACGTTGCCCTCGCCGACCTTGCAATCTCTCGGGAACAGGATCGCTGGGTCGTCGATGATGGAAAGAGGCGCATCACCGCACGCGTCATAATTGCAGCTGCAGGAGCTCATATCCCGAAGATGCGCGGTCTATTAAATGACCCCATTGTCGAGTCAGCAGTCCAATATTGCCTGGTCGCCGTACTCCATCAACGTCTTTGCAATCGCATCATTGTTGTTCGCGCTAAGGATTCCGGGTTTCTCAACGTAGTGCCGTTCGATGGCGGGACCACAGTTAACCTCGGTTCTCAAGATAGATTCGATTCTAAAGACTTGGGACCAAAGTTGCGTAAAGTCATCGCCGAAAAATTGACGTATTTCGTTCCCGGTTTGAGAGGGATGTCGTGTCAAGCTCACTTTTATGTTTGCGAGAAACTTTCCAATGCAGCGAGTTCGAGCCATCCCTCACACGAGTACGGCTTTCGCCACTATTTCTGGGAAGTTGGCAAAGACAAGTTTTTCTATTTCTACCCTGGGAAGTTTACTCTGGCTCCACTGGCTGCGCAGGAATTTGTCAGGTTTCTGCGCAGTGAGAAACAGCTTGAGCCTCTGAATCTGAACATAACCACAATGGGATTTCCTACAGTTGTACCGAGGCCATACTTCGAGAGTGCAACAGATATTCTTCGGCTTGCGGATGACGGCGTGCTGGATTTTTGTGAGATACAAGGTTAGTTCAAACGGCGCGTCGTCGTGCTGGCACCAACCGACCGCACTTTTGAGCATGCACAAGCTCAGACGTAGTGTCCAGGCTCCTGAAGAAGATTAACGTCCCATTCTCGAGCAAGAAGCCATCGCTGTTCCATGCCCAGTAACATCGCGTTAAAACATAACAACGGCGTACTCGTAGCGGCGGAATTGTGCGCTTCGGCGGGACGGGAGTCAAATGAAAAGCTCGAAAGCACCGGCGAGCGTCTTCGCGCACTAAAAACAGTTGCGTGCCCATTTATTTCGAATCTACGTTAGTTTCTGCTCGACGACTTGCTTCGGCTTTGCCATTGTCTGCGAGCTAACTTGTTTGGCTCACTCCAGAGACTGCATTAAACCTTTTCCGGAATTCCGACAATGTGTCGTTTTTTGATTTTCACTTCACAAGCAGTCTTATACTAAGCGATTACTCCTGCCGATTATTTCACTCACGTCGAATTTTGATTTTCAATGGCTTAGCATTCCGACCGTCGTCGGAATTCACACCGCGTTCCGTTTTCGTAAATTTGCAAAGATTTTACATTCAGAGTCTCTGAAGTGTGTTAGCGTCCTCTGCAACTTGCTCTGAGTCTGCAAGGTCTGCAAGGGCCGTCTGTAAGCATTTTCTGTAAACAATAAGGTTGTCGCGGAGGGTGTATGCGCCGTCTTGCTATCGCTCTTCTCTTCTCTTCCGTTGTGGTCTGCGCCTCGTCTCAAACGACTTCACAAACTCAACCTACTCCAACAAGTGACGCTCAAGCCGTGTCCTTGGCTCAACAGTCGATTGCGGCGCTCACCGGAGGCGCTTCCATCGGCGATGTCACCTTGAACGCAAATGCGATCTCGATCCTTGGCTCCGACAATGAAACAGGGACAGGAGTTTTTGAAGCAAAGGGAATTGGTGAAAGCCGAATTGACCTCAGCTTGAGCGGCGGGAGACGATCCGACATTCGGAATACAACAAACGGTATCCCCTCAGGTGCTTGGGAGAAGAATGGAAGCTCAGCCACGCCGTACGCTCAACACAATTGCTGGACAGATGCGGTTTGGTTTTTCTCCGCCCTCTCGTCACTCAGTCAAACTGCAAATCCAAACTTTGTATTCAAGTACATTGGACAAGAGCAACACGGCGGAATTTCGGTGCAACACGTCAAGATTTTTCAGATCGGTTCGAATGACGGCGGCACGTTGCAGACGCTCACCGCAACCGATTTCTATTTAAATTTGATTTCCGGCTTACCCGTAGCCGCGGCATTCAGTTCTCATCCTGATGACAACATGAACGTCAATATTCCGGCAGAGGTCGGCTTCGCCGATTATCAGTTGGTAAACGGAGTTCAGGTTCCCTTCCATTTTCAAGAAATGGTGAATGGTGGCGTAATTCTCAACGTCACTGTCACCAGCGTTAACTTCAACACCGGACTTGTGGACGGACTGTTCAGTCTTCAGTAGAACGCCAGAGGAGGCGGGACATGCGTCGATTGTCAATTTTTGCCGCGTACGTGATCGCTGCTGTTTTGGCAATGGAGGGCTTCCTTTTGGCGCAAAGCCCCGTAACCGGCACCCCGCCATTCAGCAGCATTGGTGGTGGGCCCTCCGATGCGGTGAATCTCGGAAATCTACTTTCGGATTAATCCATGAGGTGGATGATTACGATTACGGAAACGTTGCGGTTGGGAACCTAATCCGAAAGACAATAACGACATATCAGGCACTTGGCAACGGGATTGTGGATCGACCTCTGAGCGTCGTCATTGAGGACGCTGGAAACAATATTAAGGCTTCTACTTCCTACGGCTACGATGAAAGCGCACTAGCCACGCCGTCCGGTACTACTCCACAGTGGATTTCAGTTTCTGGCTCACGAGGAAATTTAACCAGTGTAGTCGCTCAGGTGAGCGGTAGCGTCAATCTCTATCGCAAGTACACCTACTACAATACGGGCACCTTGAGCACTTCGACGGACGTGAGTACATCGAGCACCACAAATGGGGCAACGACAACCTACAACTACAATAATACCGGCACCCCCTCTCCATCCTGCGGGAACTCTTTCGTGACCTCGATCAGTGAGCCGGTGGGAAGCATGTCGCGTTCGTTCACTTGGGATTGCAATGGCGGAGTCTCGCTGTCGGTCACAGACGAGAATACTAATGTCAGCAGCACCGCTTACAACGCGGCAGGAAATGTTTTTTGGCGGCCATCCAGCATCACCGATGAATCTGGCAATGCGACCAGCTATTCCTACTTTCTCACCACTAGCACACCGCCTATTGAGTTCCAGACCGAAACCAAGTCTGCAGCGTTCAATGGGGGCAACTCGCTCGTTGATAAAGTGATTACGACCGATGGCTTTGGGCGTGCGCTGTTCAGCCAAACAAAAAAAGGGCCAAATGTTAGCAATTACGACACAATCGCGACGTGCTACGTCCAATTTTGGACGCGTCAGCTTGACCACACTTCCATACATCACGACTTTGGCGACGAGTACCACAGCTTGCCCCTCGACAAATGCGGGGACGTCAACTACATATGACGCGATGGGCCGAACTCAGAGCATCAGTGACAGTGGCGGCGGTTCAACCACGTTCAGCTACAACGAAAACGACACTCTCGAGACGCGCACTTCTCCGACTACGAGCAAGCAGTCCGAATTCGATGCCTTAGGCCGGCTGACCTCTGTTTGCGAAGTAACGAGCGGAACAACCCTGTGGCCCAGCGGCGCATGCAATCCCACGCAGAACACAGCGGCAACTGGCTACCTGACGACCTACACCTATGACGTGCTAGGGAACCGTACAGGCGTTACCCAGAACGCACAGGCTAGCACCAACCATCAGACGCGCAGCTTCGCATACGACATGCTGAGCCGAATAACATCTGAAACGAATCCGGAGATGAATAGCACGGCAACGACCTACAGCTATGATTCGCTCTCTAGCGATGCAGCCTGTGGAACCATTACCTCCGCGGGAAATCTGCTGAAGAGCGTGGATGCTGCAGGAAACGCCGCTTGCTTCGCGGGCTACGACCCTCTGCACCGAGTCGGCAATGTTATGTACCCATCCTCAAGCACGCCATCGAGGTTTTTTGTGTACGACACCGCCACCGTCAATGGCACAACCATGACGAATGCAAAGACGCGTCTAGCGGAGGCCTACACCTGCATTGGAGGGTGTAGCGGCAAAACCACCGACCTGGGCTTCAGCTACGCAAAGACAGGGCAAACAACCGATGTCTGGGAACTTACCCCCCATTCTGGCACGAACGTCTATTACCACGTCACCGCCACACCTTGGCCCAATGGGGCTATCCACACTCTCAGCAATCTGACAGGTCTTCCTACCATTACATACGGCGCTGACGGGGAAGGCAGAGTGTCAACTGTATCCGCCAGCAGCAGTCAAAATCCCACTACGTCTGTGACGTATGACCCAGCCAGTCACGTGACGGCCTTGACCTACGGTTCGGCAGATAGCGACGCGTTCACCTTCGATTCAAACACCGGCCGAATGAAGAAGTATGTATTCACTATGGGCAGCACGCCGAAAACCGATACTGGCGTGGTTGGTTGGAATCCAAACGGTTCATTGCTGTCACTGGCGGTTACTGACCAGATAAACTCTGCCAATACACAGACCTGCAACTACTCGCATGACGCATTGGGTCGGGTGGCGACTGCGAATTGTGGTACTTCGGTTTTCAATCAGAACTTTGCCTACGATCCATTCGGTAATATCACAAAGACTGTGCCGACCGGGAGCACGGGAACGGCTTTCCAGCCGAATTACGACACCGCAACAAACCGGATGAATTCGACCCCGTTTACATACAATGGAAATAATGGAGCTGTCACCGCGGACAGCTCGCACGGGTATGGCTGGGACACAGCTAGCCGTCTGAGCACCGTCGATTCGGGGACGAGTAGTGGCGTTTGCGTTACCTACGACGCCCTCGACCGCGTTGTCGAGCAGGCGAAAGGCACAAGTTGCGCAACCAGTCCTACTAGCACGACTGAAATCGTTTATGCTCCATCGGGTTCCAAGCTGGCACTGATGAACGGCTCAAGCTTGACCAAGGCCTTTGTAGCACTGCCGGGCGGCGCGCAGGCCGTGTACAACTCCTCTGGCCTGCAGTTTTATCGTCATCCTGATTGGCTGGGGAGTTCTAGATTGGCCACGACGCCAACCCGGACTTGCTATTGGGATGCGGCGTATGCACCCTTCGGGGAGAACTATGCGCAGCCATCGAGCGGATGCGTCTCGCAAGACCTCGCATTTACGGGCCAGAATCAGGACACTGAGACCAGCGCTGCGGGTGGGGCGAGCGGGCTATATGATTTCATGTTCCGGAGGCACAGCCCCGTTCAGGGCCGCTGGCTGTCGCCAGATCCAGCGGGCTTGGCTGCGGTGAACCCGTCCGATCCGCAAAGCTGGAATCGGTATGCGTATCTGGCGAACCGACCGACGAATTCAGTCGATGCATTGGGACTATTGGAAGGAGAGCCCTGTAACATCGGAGATATCGGTTGCGGCGGTGGTGGCGATCCGGGCTGCGACCCGGATTCTGATTGTTGTGACCCCATATTCGGCTGCCCATGCCCCGACTGTGGCATAGGCCAGCCGTCGCCCCCATCATCGCCGTCATCCCCGTCCGCTCCTGGGCAGCGCAGCGGCGGCGTGTTCCCAAACAACGAAACCTTGGGACTGCCGCAGGGGCTGAATTTATCCCCCTTGGATCCCCGTGATCTTTTGAGCTTATTGCCGGGCCTGAATTGTGGCGGCACTGCAGCTCTCGGCGTGATAAGTAGTGGCACATCGTCCACTGCTCCGACGGGACCGTGTGCTCTTCCGATTCTGGTGCTGGTGCTCGCGGAATTGCCGCCAGCAAAGGATGATAAAATTCCTGACCCCAAACTATTTGGGGGAACTGAGTCATGCGTGTGCACAAATCCTGTGTCTGAGACAAAGACATTCCTTAAGCTCAAGATCACCCTGTGTGCGTATAACTGTACTTGCTTTGGGGGACCTAAACCTGCGGTAGTTTTGCTTGACGAGCTCCACGACATAAGTTGGCGATGTAAAAAATTCTTTCGAAAGTGCCCCTCGATTATTGAGGTGCAGGTCCCGTCTTTCGGTGCAATCTCCCGAGGCACATTTACCGGATGTTCGGAGTAAGCTCCGCGCAAACGTAAGACGAACAACTAACGATGAGTCACTCACGAGGAGGCGGACAAAACGTGTTGGCCAGGTTTGTTATATGTTTGTTTGACACCCTAGCACTCGTAGCTAATTTGACTTGGATGCTACAAGTCGCTCGGCTTGAACAATCCAAGGGCTTGCTGATAAGGGCAGATTTATTTATGATTGGACGCATCGCGCTTGCACCAACCTTAATAAACAGCATCTATCTGACTACGATGTCCAGTGCGTTTAACCTGCCTTACCTGATCAGCACGAGTTTGTTCTATCTGGTTCTTGGCTCTGGTATTTGGGTATTTGCGCGATGGGCCATTGTCGCCCAAGCTTTCCTAAGTCTCGCTAACGCCCTTCTTCTTTTATCGCCTTCGAACCGGCTGCTGCTGCGTGTTAACGAATACAGTAATCACCTCTCCTGGTTATTTCCTCTCTTCATAGCTGTCCATTTTGGTTTAGCTGTGAAGTGCGTCCAGATGCTAATCCGGGGAAGGTAAGGATAAGCCGGGTCATCGAAAGGTTCGTCCCATGCTGACTCTCAACCGTGCTATCCGGGCCACCTGTCGGATTGCTTGTATCGGAACGCTGCTGATGAATCTAGACCAGATAGTTCGTGATCTGAAGTCTGAGCGTGACCGCCTTCACGCGTGGCCCATCCCTTCGACTCCGCTCGGGGTGAGCTCTTTCGCGTCTTTTGCGAAAGGCTGGATATCTCGAAACCGAACTCCGATTTTTCTTGACGCGCACCCCACTGAGCGGGGATGATTGCAGTCCTGAGTTTCTGAATCTACGCGGGTCCTTCCCTCGCGTAGATTTGCTTTGATTAATGCCTTACTTGTGCCGCACGAGTGTGGCATCCACGAAAATATCTCGCTGGTTTCGACTTACTTGTTTAGTCGGACTGCCCCTACTGCTCGGTGACCCACGGATAACTGCGTGTGCGGCCACTCGCCGTCCCATGGGAGTTCGACCGACCAGCCGAAGAGCTTCGGCCGGAACCGTACGAGGCGGTGAGCGCATAGTGCAGCGTCTCGTCGCTGCCGTGCCATGCGCTTCCATGCGAGTCGCCGTGTCCGTAGGTTGCGAGCCGCTCGTTCGGATTCGGCGTCTTCTTTTAAATCTTTAGCCTCGGCGTTAATGGTTGTCACATCACAAACGAAGACGTCGCAGCCATCAATCTTTTCCAAAATCCGTTGCGGAATGTTGGGCCTTCCGGGTTCGTTTCGGGTTGCCTCGTCTATCCGTAATCCCAAGTCGCGATCTGTCAGATCAGCTTGTAGCGCCAATCCTGCAGATTCAAGAGCGGCGGCGATTGCCGCCCGATTGGTCTTCTTGGGCGAATCGTTCTGCCACGAATAAAAGACAACGAAATTTTTTGTCTCCACGCCAAGTCTCCCTTGTGCAAGTGAATTCGTACTGCTAATTAGGCGGGACTAGCCACACGAACCCGCTTTGAGGACTTACATTCGCCATGTGGATGTGGCCCCCTATCCCGGCACAATGTTTGCCATCGATTGACAAGGCCGCAGGATCGGAGCAGGCGAGAATGTATTTTCGGGCGACGTCGGCCACTTCCGAAAGCGTCACATTTTCTGGAACATTAATTTGCGGCACCCGGTACGCTGCAAAAGCCGGATCATCGGTCTCTTATCTGCACATTTAGGTTTCTCCCTTGTCGGACAGCTCTTTTTGCTCAGGACCCAAGTGGACTGAACGTCTTGTCCACCAAACTCCACGTTTCATGGACACACGTCGCGCAAGCTCCTTGGTGACTTTACCGAATCTATCGGCTTCGGGGCGAGTATCGGAACATAGGTCTCTGTCAGCGCTCGCCGCTTGTGGCAAAACACTGTTCCGAGCCGCTGCTTTTTTAAAAACTAAACGCGCGAGTCACTCAATTACGTCAAAACGTTTTCGGAATTCCGACAATGCGTCGTTTTTTTATTTCCACTTGACAACCAGGCGTATACTGAAAAATTGTTCCTTCCGATCATTTCACTCACTTCGAATTCTTAATTTCAATGGCTTACCATTCCGACCCATAGTCGGAATTCACACCGCGTTCCGATTTCGTAAATTTGCAAAGATTTTACATTCAGAGTCTCTGGATTGTGTTCTAGTGTCGCCCATCCGTTGAGCACGTTCCGGAATTATCAGAACATTGCTGACCGCTACCTGCTCAGAGTCTGCAAGGGCCATCTGTAAAGCATTTTCTGTGAACAAACTAAAAGTTGTCGCGGAGGGCGTGTATGCTGCGTCTCGCAGTTGTTGTCGTACTTCTCTTTTCGATTGCTTCTGCCCAGACTTCAACTTCTCAAAACGCGGTTGTTCGCGATCCGCAAGCCGTTTCGATTCTGCAGCAAGCCATTTCTGCCATGGCTACAGCTGTGCCGGCGGATTCCGTGGAAACCGGGAGCGTGGGTCTTGTCGCGGGTTCAACAACGAGCGCGGGAACTATCCAAATCTCCACGCGTGGTGTAAATCAAACGTCGGTTCAGGTGCAAAGTCCATCCGCAAATTGGTCCGTCGTCTATTCACAAGCTCAGGCGAGCAGAACAGAAGGCGGAACCTCGACCGTGTTGTCACTGGAATTGACATCCACTAGCCAGTGTCCGTTTTTCCCTTTGCCATACCTAATCGGTGTTTTGCATAACACAGATAACACGCTGCAATATTTGGGCGCTGAGTCTCTGGGGACCGCACCTGTTCAACATTTGCGTATCTGGAATACCTTTCAATCATCTCCGGCCTTGCAATTTCTTTCCGACTTTACGGTTACGGATGTCTGGTTGGACACCGCATCGGGATTACTTTTAAGAATTTTTTTTTTCCAGCGCGACAGCGGCGGTGCGACCCCAAAAATCCCTGTGACGATTGACTACTCAAATTTTCAGAACAGCAGTGGCGTGTTGTATCCAACTCAAATCCAGCAGTCTGTGAACGGCACCTTGTACATGAGCATTTTGATTACGTCCGCGAGCTTCAATGTGGGCTTGACCGATGCAGATTTTTCAGCTGTCCAGGGAGGAAACTGAAATGAAAAATACTGCAATTCTTCTTTTTTTCGCGTTGTGGGTACCCGCTTCGGTCGCTCAGAATCCTGGCACGGGATTGACTCCTTTCGGATCCCTAAGCTCCTTCGGCTTCGATACGATCAACAACCAAAATCTAAACGCATACTTCGCCATTCCCTTGGTGTCCAGTCCTGGGCGCGGCTATTCGCTGACAGTAAGTCTCATCAACAACTCGTTGATATGGCAGAAAGCCGGCACAAATTGGGTTCCCGTCGTCGATCAGACAGGGACACCAACCTGGGGATGGCTGGAGGGTATGCCTCCTGGCGGGAAAGTTCAGTTTAAGAGCAATACTGGGAACCTTAAATGCGTCCAAACAGGACAACTGGTCCCTTTCACCTTCTACAGCGGCTACACTTATATTGATGCACTTGGCACGACACACGTCGCTGGCCAAATTCAGTTCCAACGAAGCACTCTTTGTCCGGCTCAAAACGGCGGAACATCAGCTGGTTACGTTGCCGACCCTACCGGCTTTTTCATCAGCGATCCAAATGGCGGGAACCCAACCGTTAAGAGCGCTCGAGGAAATGAAAACGTGAGTGGAAACAGCACTGCCATAGATACAAATGGCAACTTCATCACAAAGACAGTTGTCAGTTCGACCGAAGTCGACTACACGGACTCCGTCGGAAACAGAGCATTGAAAGTTCTTTCCACGCCGAACAGTACCAATCCGACTCAAATTCAGTATCAATTCCTGGATGGCACCGGCACGGGTACGTACAAGACGATCACTCTCACGCTGGGAAGCTTCAACATCAAAACAAACTTTCTTTGCGCAAACGTCGGTGAATACTCGGGCACGGCGAATCTTCCAACAGAACTCGATATTCCCACTCCCGGTGGAACAGCTCTGAAATATCTTTTCTCGTACGAACCAACCCCCGGCTTCCCTGGCTTTTACACCGGTCGAGTCAAGAAAGTGACGCTGCCCACAGACGGCTCTTACGAGTACGACTATCCAGGATCGAATGACAGCGTCAATTGCGCAGATGGCACCACCACAAGTCTGAATCGTGTTGTGAGTGATGGCACAAGCTCGGCCACCTGGAATTTCGTGCGAAATCTGTCGAATTCCACGACTACGGTCACGACTCCCGTACTCGCGGACACCTCCAACCCAAACGATACCGTGTACACCTTCAATACATCAGGACAGGAGACATCCCGAAAACTTTATGCGAACTCGCCTGGAACAACACTTCTGCGCACGATAAACACAACTTGGGTCAATGGGACACCCTCAACGCAAGTTACCATTCTTGAGGACGGCAGTACGCGATCCGAAACCGATACAACGTTCGACTCCAACGGATTATTACAGTCGATGAGCGAATACGATTTGGGCTCAGGAGCTCGCGGGAGCTTACTGCGTACAACGACGCTAACGTACCAAACCTCGACGAACTACACGAGTCGCAACATCATCAACCTTGTCACGTCAAGAGTCATAAAGGATGGCAGCGGCACCATCCAGTATCGGCAGGACACGGCTTATGATGGCGTCAGTCTGTCCAGTTGCCCAACTGGTGCTCCTCAGCACGACGACACCACTTTTTCGTGCACAATGAACTTTAGGGGCAATCCAACTTCTGTGACTACATATCTCACTCCTGGCACCCCGGCGAATCCGATCACGAAGAACTTTACCTACGACTGGTTCGGAAATCTCTTAACGGCTCAACCGGATTGTTGTCAACATGAGACGTTCAACTATTCAGCAACCACCGTCTACTCGCATCCGGACTCCATCACTCGTGGCGCGGGATCAACTCTAACCACAAACTACACCTACTTCATGGATACGGGACAAATAAAGACCGCCGTAAACGAAAACAACCAAACCACCAGCTTTAATTACGACTTCTTGTGGCGCCCGACGAGTGTGGTTCGGCCTGATGGCAGCACAGCTTCGTATAGCTATGGTAACGTCAATTTCAAAGCGACGACGAAAAGCCCTATTGATTCATCTCGCGCGGTGCAGACGATTACTTCCGTGGACACTCTCGGTCGTCCAGTTACATCCAGCCTCGAAGACGCCAGCAATGTGCTGTATTCGCAGGTGAGCACACAGTACGATTTCGCGGGTCGACCCTACCGCACAAGCAACCCTTATACTGGCAGTCCGTCTTTTTGGACGACCACAGCCTTCGATGCCCTTGGACGGCCCACCTCCGTTACGCTGCCGGACAGCTCAACAACGACTTATTTGTACGCGAACCAGAATACGACTGTGACCGACCCGGCAGGCAAGCAGCGTAAAACGGTCGCAGACGGGGCGGGCCGATTGGCCTCAGTGTTCGAGCCAGATATCACGAACAACAATTCGCTGACACTGCAGACTGCTTATACCTATACGGTTTTAAACGCACTGGCGACGGTCACTCAGGGGCAACAAACTAGAACGTACAATTACGATGCGCTGGGGCGACTGTCTAGCTTCAAAATCCCTGAAACTCAGCAAACTCTAACCACTTTTACATATGACAACTTCGACGATGTGCTAACACGCACAGATCCTCGCGGGGTTGTCACAACGTACGGCTACGATGGCTTGAATCGGCTGCAAACTGTCATTTACACTATTCCGCAGGGTAGCGGCGTCGCGGCAACTCCGTCGCTTTCTTATACCTATGGAGCTAATCAGTCCCTATTCAACAATGGCAGGCTTATAACGATGACCGATGGAGCCGGTTCCGAAAGCTACACATACAACAACCTTGGGGAGATGACCCAATTACAAAAGGTATTAGGCAGTACGACGTATACGACAGCATATCAGTACAACCAGGCGGGACAAATCACTCAAATCACATATCCGTCGGGCCGTATCGTACAGCAAAACATGGATGCCTTGGGGCGCCTCTGCGCCGTTGGCGGATCGGCAAGCAGTTGTTTGGCAGGTACGCTGTATAGCTCAGGCTTTGGGTACAATACTGCTCAGCAGCTAACTGGGTTCAATTATGGGAATGGGGTGGTGGCTACTTTAGGATACTCCGCTGATCGTTTGCAATTAACATCGCTTAACTATAAAAAGGGGACCGCCACCCTTTTTGGACTAAACTACACGTACGGGACTGCCGGGACGAACAATGGGCAGATTACTGGCATAACTGACACGGTGGACAACGGCCGCAGCGTGACGTTCATGTACGATCCGCTGGCACGGCTCGCCAGCGCAGTCACGACAGGATCCACAAACTATCCGAAATGGGGCCTGGAGTGGACCTACGACCGTTATGCCAATCGCACACTGCAGACGCTTACAGCGGGAACCGCGCCAGCCCCCTCGACGCCGACGGATGCAACGTCCAACCGGATGACGGGTTACACCTACGATGCAGCCGGCAATCTGACGAACGACAGCGTTAATACTATGACATACGACGGCGAAAGTCGTGTCGTTACAGGGACGGGTTCGCTTGGTTCGGGCACCTACAGTTATGATGGTAACGGCTTGCGGGTAAAGAAGGTGTCCGGGGGCACGACAATAGCTTATGTCTTCGCAGGGGAGCAGGTGATAGCCGAATATCAGAACGGTGCAGCACCGTCGTCTCCAACTCGTGAGTACATATATTCTTCCGGCACATTACTGGCCAAAATCGAAGCAGGCAGCACGATATACTATCACCCGGAATCGCTTTCGAACCGACTCATCACAGATTCTACTGGAACAGTAATCGGAGAGCAGGGCCATTTTCCGTTTGGGGAGCAATGGTACGCAAAGAACACTACAACCAAATGGGCGTTTACGACCTACGAGCGTGATTCCGAAAGCGCAAACGATTATGCGATAGCGCGCCATTTTGTAAGTCGGGTGGGGCGGTTCGCGTCACTCGATCCTCTTTCGGGTCATACAGGCGATCCCCAATCTCTGAATCGCTACACTTACGTAAGGAATAATCCGGTCGGTCTTGTTGATCCATCCGGTCTTTGCGACGTTGTTACCCCAGATGGAGGCGGCGAGGGCGCCTGTGGGGGCGACGTAACCGGGGGCGTTGACATCTTTGTGCCCGATCTGACGACCCACACGGTTGAAGGGGTTTCAATCACGGTAACTGGTGACTTTATTCCTGTCGAATATGGCAGTTTTATGCCGGTCGAGCACGAGGGGCCTCCACCTGTTAGCATTCTCGGGTCGCTCGGCCTCGGTTCATTTCCAAATCTTCCTGCGTATAACCCGCCTATGCCGAAGTGCCCGATTACGGCCAATGCCGGGAACTTGCCTTCGGCAAGCCAAAATGCCATTGAGACAGTTTACAATCAAGCAGGGGTCTACATAAACTTCGTAGACGAACCAGCACAACTTTCGATAACCGACAAAAACTGTGGCCCCACTTGTTTGGGAGAAGACATTTTGGGGGGTCCCCTTGCGATAGTTAACCTTACTGCCATGCAGAGCTTCCCGATTGCGGGTGGAGTAGTCACCTCACACGAATGGGGACACTACCTGCTTGGCTGTACTCATGGGGGTTTTGGCTCCAGTGACTGTGGAACGAGGGGCTTGATGTCTCCGGGAAACCCAAGCCTGTTCGACCCTGAATATGGCTCGCGTAATTCTCCGATGTGGCAATGGAGCCCGAATAATTCCAGTTTTCAATTCACTCGCGACCAGAAGGCCGCAATTTTGAAAAAATGCCAAAGTATGGCTGCGGGAAAATAACGAACCGCTCTTGATTCAGCGGAAGAAGGGTGGGGAAAATGAATTACGGTAAACGAAGTACCTTATGGTTGAGCTGCACAGGTACTGTTCTCATCTTTTCGGCTATTTCGTTGTGGTCACAGCAAAGGGGGAAGATTATTCCCGAAAGCACGGTTCCACTCATTGAAGCTCTCAGGGAGGGAGATTTGAATGAGGCGCGAAAGCTTGTGCGATCTGGTGCGAAGCTCAACGTGGTGGACAACTATGGTGATACGCCGCTGCTTCAGGCGATTCGAAACGGTTACACAGACTTCGCAGAGGAACTTTTGTCATCAGGGGCAGACCCAAAATTCCCAGATGACACTAGCGTGTCTCTGATAACTGCCGCTTGGTACTGCGATCTTCAACTGGCACGAAATTTATTGGATAAGGGTGTTCGAGTCAACGGACCTAGTGTTGAAGGCGAGACCGCATTGATGTCTGCTTCTCAGACGTGCCTGGACGGGAAGATGGTGCAATTGTTACTGGACATGAGTGCTGATCCCAACGCGAAGAGTAAAACCGGCTCTACCGCGCTCATGTGGGCAGCCAGCGGCGGGAACGCGCTTGCCGCGAAAAAACTGCTCGAAGCAGGAGCCGACCCAACTGTCAAGGACAACGACGGGCAGACTGCCGAGAATGAAGCGTGCGCTCGGTCTGACAAAGGCCACTCTGAGGTGTGTTTGCTATTGCAGCAGAGAGCTGCTAAAGAACAGAGATAAAAGGGGCTAGCCCAACGTTCTCGAATATGGCAGTTTTACGAGTTGATCTGCTGAATGTCGGACAAATCAACAGTGAAACGGGACGGGATTCTGAGGTGTGCTCACTCTATGGTCAAAATGTAAGAAGCCCCGAATGTCGGGCTTCTACTTGCCATTGACCAATGAGAATATTGTTACCCAGATCCATCTTTGCTGTGTCCACCAAACTCATCGATCCTGCAACGCTTGTACCCTTGTACCGGCCAGAAATCATCGCTCTTCTGATGAACTCACCCCCAGCCCTCTTTTACATGCCTTGACAGTTCTTGGCGTGTACCTACACTTAAGGTGTAAGCCACCGTATATGGAAAATGACCCAAACGACTACGCTATTGCTACCAAAGCCGAATTAAAGGCCGAATTCGGCAAGTTCGAAGAAAAGCTTGATAAGAAGCTGGATGAACGCCTCTCCGAACAGGCGAACGTCATTTTGGAAGCCGTCGGCGAGCTTATGGAGAAGAAGCTGGAGCAGAAATTCGATCCCGTGATATCTAAACTGGACGGCATCATGAAAGGAGTCGAAGCGCTGCAACAGGAAAATACCATCGGTGCCGAGCAACTCCGCCGGCACACAGACCAATTGAAAGATCACGACTCCAGGATCACAAGGCTTGAGACTGCGTTAACATAATTCCCTTGCGGCTCGGTAGCGTCGGGGAATCGAGACTTCGGACTAAGAGACCGCATCTGATGCGGTCTTTGTTTTTTCCGGTGTACCGCGTTCGTTTTGAATGAGCAGGAAAGGCATCGTTGGATCATGGTGTTTTAGCGAAAAGTGACGATGTTGAGCTATTTCTATTCCATTGCGGCAAGCTTTCGTCCAGTCTGTCGCAGCTTTCCCGAACCCGTGTCGCTACCTAACGCTCCTTCGGTAAGAGCAAATATTGAACTCGCAATGGCCAAAACAAGAATCAAATAGCTTGTGATCAGCTTTGTTCGTGCCTGCCGGATGGACTCTGCAGACCAAACTCTGCTGATATTTTCAAGACCACCGAATTTCGCGAGAAGTTGGGCATTGCTAATACTTTCGTGATGTTGCTTGTACTCCTTGGCCTCTGGTGTAAGGTCGACACCGGCGATGTGGTCAAGTCTTTTGTTACCTGGCGGATATTCAAAAGTGTACGCAACAGAATTAGACCAATACAGAAATCCTCCCGCTACGGCAGTAGCGAAGAGCAAGCCAGATGCAACTATCCAGGCTTTTCTGTGTTTACTCTTGGCAAGGGCGGCAATTGCAAATAGGAGAATTAAGGAAAGGAATGAACTCAGGCCTACTGCGAATCTCGCATCGCTGGCTTGCGGTGGTGCGATACCCGTTAAGAACCCGCCAAAGGCCGCAAACAAGACTCCTATAATTTCGATCCCTTTAACAAGCACGTCCTTATTCATCAAATCTCCTCTCAGCGGATCACCGTAAGCTGTATCTCAATCTGCTGATCGCTCCTTACCTCACGGCATTGTAGGTTGGTCACCTCGGTAACGGATGGATCGTGTGCAGCCCAAAAACAATAATCCGCTTCGGGAAGCACTTGGTCAGATGGAGAAGACAATATCCCAAAAGAGCGGAATTCATCCGCATTTTGCTTAAGGGCCTCCGGAACGTAATAGATTCTTAAATTTGGTATCTCTCTACCTTCTCTCAGGGTCTTTACGAGGACCTTAACCTCCGGCCATCTAGCCGGTGCTTCTCCCGCCGCTACTTCGCTGAAAGGTCGCGCTTTGATCGCAACGTCTCTCTTGACAGCTTCTATCTGACCTTGTACCGCACTAGTAACACGCTGCTGAGATGAAACGATGGCTCCAAGCGTCGTATTCAGGAGTCCAGCCTCACCGGTTAGTTGTCTCAGAACCTCCGCTGGGACGGGTCTCCCATATCGCTGTATTATCCTTTGATCAATCTTGTTTAACCGGTCTGAAATCAGAGCTAGCGAGTTGATGGTAGACCGCCTCGTACCGGGATCATCAAATTTGGCTACGGCTACCTTTCGAATGTCGTTGGTCAGTTTAGTGAGTCGCTTAACACTTTCGGTGAATTGGCCCTTCAGAACCTTGTCGACTGTCAATAGGATCAGGTCGCCGTTGGAGAAGTCTGCTTCAAGCCTCGGTCCTCCCCGAATACTCGGCAGCTTAAGGTCGGGAAGATCGAGTCGAGTCAACCTCTCAATGCCGGGGTTCAACGCGTAGACTACAGAAAAGGCTTCAACATCCGGGAAAATGTAGTTTGCTTTTAAGAGCTCATGGACAGTTTTCCCCTGTACCGGAACCGATTCTGTGGAAACGTTGATAGTTTCATCGGGCCACTCCCTCAGCTGTCCGCTAGCAGCATGCTGGACAATAAACATCGAAATGTTCACTCCATCCAACTGAACATTTTTTTCTTTTTCGGCGTCAATAGCGTGAACCAATGTCGCGAGAAACAATAGCAATAAAAGGCTCAATGGGGTTGGGTTTAAAAACATCCTCATTTGTCGGCTCAGCGAAATCCGAATCCAGGAGTTTTGGTTCACAGGGAAGCTCTGGCCCCTTCTTAGCTCGGTATTATCGGCCATTAAGCTCATCTGACCAAGGATCTCTGTGCGAAATCGAAGAGGGCAGGATCCTGACGGTCTTGCTCATTTGGTATGTAATGTTTGTAGAGTTCAGGCACGAGCTCTACAGCTCGACTGAGCCAGCGTCCCAGATCAAGCGCCTGTTTGTCCGGGGTTTGTTGTGTCAAGGAGACGGTCAAGAGCGATCGATCACCTAGCGCTAACGTACCCCACGCGAAGCTATCGGACTGAGTGGCAGCAAGCACGCGCATGCGCTTATCGTACGACAGCTGACCGAACCCGCGGTCCCCCATGGGGCCAGGCTTAAATTCAGGTCCCGTGATTGCCGCCGAGTGGCAAGAGTCCAGAATCAGCACCATTTCCCCTGCGTCTATCCGTTGTATCCACAGCGTCAGTTCGTCACTGGAAATGCTATGGCGCAGGAACTCGCGCCCATCACTGCAAGTCGATCCTTGGCCTCCACCAGTCAGACATCGATTGAGCAGCTCCTCCGAAATTCCCGCAGGTTCGCCAATGTCAGAGGGGATCACGTAAAATGTACCGCTAGGATCAGCATAGCCGTGGCTTGCTATGTAAAGCACCACCAAGTCGTCCGGCGTTGCCGCACTGAGCAGCGGAAACAGCTTGCGTTGCGACTCGGTGCCCACCCCGGACAGAATATTGAGCACCGCGTGCAGATTGCCCTTCGTGGCATGATCTACCAGTATACTTTTATCGTAGCCTGAAATTAACGGAATTAGGATCGGTTCGTACGTTGAGGGCAGTTTTTCCTTCAATAGCTTCTCGACTGCCTGTGCACCGGTCGGTGCGAACGATAGTCGCCAATTCGGATCCGAGGTGACGTCTACGCCCATAGTTATTACATAAGCCCGTCGCCGAATGCGGTGTTCCGTCGTGTGTAAAGCTAAGACTACTGGTGGCGTGGTTCCACTTTTGACACGATCTTCATTGAAACCATAAACCGTGAATTTTACCTCCGATACGCCTGGCCGTTGTGGCAATCGGATATCCCGAAATACGATCTCCCGCTCGCCTGACGCTACAGTGATGGGTTGTCCATTCTCATCCTTAACCCTACTTACCTCTCGCCACCGTTGCAGTTGTTCCGCCGGTTTGTCGGTGCCTTTTTCTCCAACACTTGCGGGCGAGGGTGACTGACTGACTAGCTGCCCGTCACGATAAAGCCTTAAGTCATAGACGCCGCTCTCACAAGTAACATGGTCATCGCCTTTTAGGCAGTGTCCTAAATGGGAGGCGACGTTAACGCTTATCGTTGCCAAACGAGGATGATCATTCTGGCGCGTAACAACCATTTTACCAATTATGGGTTGGTTACGATTGACCTCGGCCACTGAATCAATGAGCGGCAAGGGCGGTTTGCCTCCCAGTAAGCGGGGGAGTAGTCGTGGTTCGTAGTAACCCCTCATAAAAATCTCTAGCGGCAAAGGATGGGAAGGCTCATCCGCAAATCGCCAGTGCAATCCGGTCGACTGCTCGAACCCCATGCTATTCGTATCGAAACGGCCATCCGGTGCGACAATGGGCCAACCACCGTTGACAAGGGTACAAAGGAGAGCACCCAAGTCCAGGTCCCATAACTGAAGTTGGGCGCCATCATGGGTGATCGCGAAGCTCTTCTGATTAGAGATGCTGATGAGCGGTCTGGCATTATTGATAAACATATTCGGCTGATTATCGGCAATTTTGCTTAGAGCCGCAGTAAACGGACTCGAGATCGGTAAGCCTGACCGATACGACCAAGCCGAGGCCTGGTTGTTAACGAAGGCTATCAATGTGTCGCCTCCCCCAGACGACAAACTGGTGATGCCTTTTTGAGGAATCTCAATGGAGTTGTAGGTCGACCCGGATTCAACGTTCACGATTATGGCTTTGTTATCGATGGCGACAGCCAGTCTCGTGCAGTCTGCATTGAATAAAACATCTGCGTATCCCAAGCCTTGAGGAAATTGTTTCGATAGCAGGCGTTTCTCGTTGGCAATATCCCACACATTCAGTTCCGATCTTGTTATCCAGTCCGACACGGTGAAGGCGATCAGCTTCCCATTCGAACAAACATCCAGAAATCGGAGATGGAGGCTAGGATCAGTAAAGAAGACTTTGCGAACCTTGCTATAGCGTCCAGAAGTGGTGTAGGTCCATAGGTCGAGATGAGTGTCCGACGCAGACAGAAGAATGTTAGATTTAGTGGCAAATAATACTTCGCTGGAAGGATCGTTCCCACCGTCGAGTACGATAGCGACCCCTTGGCGCAGAACGCGGACGCCCGTCTGTCCTCCCAACGCGACCGTCTGTCCGTCCGAGCTGAGGCTTAGCGACTCGGGAGCACCTTCCCCTCTGAATAGTGCATCGTAGTCCAAAGCACCAGTGCGTAGGTTCCATACTTGTACGAATGTCTTCGCCGTTTTATCAGCGCCTACCGTCTCGCCTCCCGTGCAGCAGCCGATCCGTGTAACCACGCCCAGTCTTGTCCCGTCGGGAGATAATGCAGACGTTACGATATCTTTCGGCTGCGAGCCGAGCACCTTCAGTTCTTGGAGGTCCACAGCTTTGCGCAACTCTAGTACGGATCCTGTGTTTCCCTCACTCAAACTGGTTGCATCGACAACCCAATTACCCTTGTGGCTGACACTGAGAGCAGTGGGGTTGCCACAAGCACCCGATCCGCACGATTGTTTGAGCGGCTTATGTGTTCCCGCTACATAGTTCCAAAGAAACAGACCATCGTTCGCCCCTACGATTACTTCATCAGAACCCAAGGGTGCAGCGGACAAGATGGCCGTTATAGGAACTACTTTTAGGGGATGTGGTCGGTTCCATGCATATTTTTCATGCATGTCACTCGCGCTCAGGATCTTCACGAAGCTAGAGCAGGCAACCACAAGTCCAGTACCTGCGTTGTCGAAGCTGATATTTTCAAGAAGATCTCCTCGTCCAATTGTAGTCTCGTGCGAGCTGCCGGTAATCCTGTCATGCACACAAATTTTTCTCTGTGCGGGAACAACGCCGCCATTGTAGATTGCTGCCACTTGTTTCTCGTCGGAGCTGAAGACAATTTGGAAAAGAGTGAACTGAGGATCTCGCTCGCTGAAGCTGATGCAAGGAAAGGTCTCTAGTAGTCTGCCGGACAGGGTTCGTATAGAGATATGACCGTCAGATTCCCCGCACGCGATGAAATGAGATGGCGAACTAACCCCCACCCCTGTGGCGGAACCACATGCTTGGAATGTCGTCTCCTTCCCGTCAGACAGCGATGTGATATGGACCCCCCTGGTTCCGCCTGCCTGAACCAAGATTTCCGCATCTGTTGACAATGCACCACCACCTGTTTTCCAAGCTCGATCTGACAGGGTGACGTTCTCTAGCAACGCTCCGCTGTTAACATCCCATTTCTTGACTTCTACATTGCTGTCAATGCTGATTAGATACGTGTCATCGCTGCTGAATGCCAATCGGGATACGACACCACCGTGCCAAAATTCGGGCACAAGCTGAGGGTTTTGAACAGCAGCACAAACATGCAGCCCGAAAAAGTAGATCAATAGACACACCAGTCCAGTAGAGGTCCCTCGACGCACAACAGTTGCGAAAGTCTCAATAAATCTGAGGAAGCTTAGAGCGACCATTGGCAAGATGTTCCTTTACTTGCGTGTAGGTGCGCCACTTTAGCGCAGGCCGCTTGCGCCGTCAACAGGGAGCTTCATCGGTGTCTTTTGGGGAATTGGGGGCTGCGGAGGCACACCGAAGTTGTTCTTTTCTTTGTTCTGAAATCGTAACAAACAGCAAAATTCGTGCGGGATCCGACGAAGGTATCTGGGTAGAGTTGCGAAATACGTGTCCGGAGAAATAATAGCTCTCTACCTACCCCTGGTGAAATTCATTGATTCGGCTGCAGCTTCCGAAACCAAGCCACTCCGACTATGGGTGTCTGGGTTATGTTTTGCGGTTTTCCTTTTCCTTACACCCATTTATTTCACCAAGCTGCCCCTGGTCTGGAGGCTGCCAGCAAACTGCTGGCGGCCGCGTGCTCTCGAGTGACGGGCTATGCGGAAGTAAATCAGTCGGTGGTGCTCGCGGGTCTAGTTCACCGGCCATCTATTTTTCGGGAGGCGGTTGATACACCTGCGAAAGCTCTCCGCGGAAGAATGGACTGTGGTTTGTTCCAGGAACATGTTTTATTAGTCCGAATTGCTTTTCGTGAGCGAGTGTTTGCGGCCCCAGCTTTCCATCGATAGGCAAATCGGTGTGCAATGCGATTGCCATCGTTGTTTGCTCTGCCGCGATCCGGCAGGTTCGCTCCTCGGCAGATATTCCCTTCTCGTTGTAATCGAAGGACCGCTCCGTATTTTTCCGCAGTTCGTCGTAGGAAATTCGGGCGCCGCAGTAAAGTAAGGCGGGTTGGCCTTTTATCGTTTTTTCAACGTTGACTTGTATCGTATACGTTTGTTCCGCATGGCTCAAACCTCTTGTAATCAGGGTATCGATAAAACCGAGGCCTAGTAGCGCCATGGCACCAGCGAGGATTTTCCTTCGGACACGGGGGCTAGGGAAGAGACTGCCTTCGACAAATTCCAGAGAAACAAGTTCAAAACTCGCCAGTTCAAAACCTAAATTCTTGGATGTTGAAATTCCCCCATAGCCGCCCTCGATCATGACGACTTCCACTTCTTTCGGCGCAACCCTAATTACGCCGATACCGATACTCAGATTCTCGGCTCGCTGCCCAGCAAGTGGACGAGAAACATCAAAGTGTTCCATCAAACTGGCCCACAGACTCCTCCCGTCAAAGAACATTTTTCGATCCTGCCACGGCAACCAAGGAAAGAGGGGGGAATGGCTATCGAAGTTAAGCACAGGTTTATCGTGCACTATTGCGGACAGCACCCGCATGCCGCTTGCCAACATTAGATTGGTATAACCCGAGAGCTCATGCCAGAGCGCGAGTTCAAGTTCTTGAAATATGGCAGTGTTGTTGGATTTGTCGCGAGGCTCTTCGGGCGTCGGCATTTGGAAAAGAAAGTCAAAGTCATTTTCGGCCCATGCGTAGCGCTCAGTGTTCACACGTGGATCTTTGCGCACACCGAAAACCATGGAGTTTTCAAAGGTATTATCCGGATTTTGTACGGGCAAGAGGCACCTCCCGACTAGGCCGACATCTTACCAGCCCTCAATGTTCTAAGAACATAATTCACCTCGCCCACACGCCAGCCCGACCAGTCGAGGTTTCTGAGCTTTCGACCCGGATCTCGGACTTCAAGCCCGATTCGGCTGGGGCGGCCGGCCCGCTGATTGGAGAGCAATTAGAGTTTCAAATCAGATGTGAGGCTGTGAATTTTGGAAGACTGGGCAATACGGGATTGGGCAAGCCGCAGACCTCGTTGGAGTCGAGGCAAATCCGTTGAGAGGCGGCTCACTCGTAGGGCGGGGGACACTCGATTCTGCCGCCAGCGTAGTGAGACCGAAATTGTACCGTTAAGTCCAATTCTGGGAAGTCAGTTTCGGTCGTTATTAATCCCAATCCATCAGCGTTCGAATCGAGTGCTTTTCCACTCTGTCGATGGATCATGGCGTTTCAGCGATATGCTTCTGCGCTGACTTATTGCCCACCGATCATAGCGTTATTATTTTTTGACCGGCGACAGTGGGTTGGTGGGCTCTGGATGTGCGCTTCTGACAGGAGACTCAGGGGGGCGCTTGAGCAGAGCACTAACGCTGGTGCCAGCTTGTATTTCCCGGTCAAGCTCCTCCATGCTCATTCGAAGGGCTTTGGCCACCCGCGAGACCCTGCCTTCATAGCGCAACGTCGCATTCGTTTTACGAATAAAAAGGACAAGGTCTCGGCACTCGCCGCATTGTCGCAAATGCGCCATGATTTCAGCCTTCTGCTCGGGAGTGATGGGATCACCCTGCGCGTAAGGAGCAACGTCAGGATGTGCAGGGTCAGTCATAGTTCTGTGCCTGTCAGGCCAAAGTCATCGATCAAAATCTGCCTGACCTTGGGATAGTCGTCGCTAATCAACCTGGCAACATATGATTCGGTTGCGCCTATCCGCATCGCGACCTCGGGAGTCTCCAGTTCCTCGAAATACCTCAATTCTATGGCATCAGCGCTCTTGGCATCCTTTATGCCGCCGGCCCGATGCTTTTGCAGCGCTTTATGCAGGATCTCTCGGTGCTTGCGGTTCTCAATCACAGGAGTAACCGTGTCCGCGGGTTCCTCCTCGAAATCCTCAAACGAAATATATGTCCTGGGTCCGGCCTTCGCGCGGCCGAACTGCTTCCTCGACCCTAGCGTCTTGGCTTCGTTCTCGATGATCGTTCCCACGCATGTTTCGAACTTGCTGTCGAGCTTGTAGCTATCGAGCTTCTGCAACAGCTTCAGTGATACCTCCTGCGCGACATCCTTCGCGAACTGCGGCGGGTACTCCATCGACGGGCAAAGATCTTTCACATGGATGATTCGCGGTGCCAGGTCGTGCAGCTTTGTTGCGTACCGTTCGAGCAGCATAGTCCGACACTTCTGGTAGCCCGCTCTGTGCAGCCGAACCAATTCCTCGTCGCGCAGTTCTCCACTTCCAGTCATCAACTGAGGGACCGAGGCCGCAACCGCTTCGTTCACCAGCGCTTCCAGCTTTTCTGCGATCACATCCACCGTGGACCAAATCTCGGGATGGAATCTGGCGAAAACCTGATCCAGAAGGTGAGTGGTGTAATAAATTTCGAATCCACGAGCGACCGGAGGCAGCGCCTCCCGGACCTTTGGCAATATCGACGCCTTGTGGGTTTCCCAGCGATGACGTCGTCTCTGTTCGATGAAGGGATCGGCGATTTCGTTTACGGCCACATAAACCGCTCGGGTGTCGCCCACAAAATTTACCGGAAATTTGTTCTTTATCTCTCCCAGAAGAATGTCGTAGTTCTCGGCACTCAAGTTTGGATACGTTGCCTTGACTGTGTGGATGATTCGCTCCTGATAAGCCTCCCATGCCGAGAATGCTTTCTGCGGTGCGCCGGGTGCCATGGCGCACCATTCTGCCACAACTCGGCATCCCTCGGCTGACAAATCCGTACAAATCCGTTTCCTCATTTTTCATGCACTTGCAAGGACTAAGATCGCCTTCCGTGCGCTGCGAAGTCCTTTGTTTTACGTTTGGTGGAAGATTCGATTCCCGTCTCCCACCCCAAAATGATTTGAATGAAGGAGTCAGTCAGCGGCCATTGCCCCGGCTGGCTGCTGCTTCATCATCTCCGCCATACTTTTTTCATTTCTTTGACCGTTGGTTCGGCTTTGTGTGTTCCGACCATCCAGGTGTAGCCATCCGGATCCGCGACCGTGCCGCAGCGGTCGCCCCAGAACATGTCCATAACTGGACCTTGAGGAGTCGCACCGAGTTTGGTGGCTTTATCAACAACCTTGCCCACATTCTCTACGTAAATGTAGAGGCTAGCCGGAGAGGCACCGACGCTTTTAGCACTGCGTCTGCCCATCGCGGGGTTCTCAGGACCGAGCATCAGGGTAGTTCACCATCAGGACCCTTCATGATCCCACGCTTCGAAAAGCCAAACGCTTTTTGTAAGCAAGCTGGAGCTTTCTGTTTTCAGCCGGCGAATGAATTCTCGGGTCCGACCTAACGCCCACGAAGGTGCAATTCACGCGCCGAAAAGGAGAGTTTGTCGCCGGTTTGTTGTGGGACCGCGTCAGTCACGCTGCGGTGTTTTATTGCGGTGCGATCTTTGCTGTTGCGGGCAGCGTCGGATCGCTTGCTGAAATTTCTGAGGTCCAACAGGTCCGTAAGCCAGCATGAATTCTTGCGCAGCTGTGATGGAATCAAATGTAAAAGCGGCACAACTCCAGCAGGGCGATTGAATCTAGAAGACCTGGCAGAGAGATCGTGGTATCTCTGCCAGGCCGGTCGATTATCACTGCTCCAACCCGGGATGCCACTCACTCAAAGCAGATCCGGGACAGTTGTATTAATAGTGACGCGGGTCCCGCTCATCACGCCGACGAGGTGTGCGACCACGTTTCCGGCGGTGTCGTATGCGTCGATGGTAAAGGTGCCCGAATAATGTTTCCCATCCGGACTCAAGGTAACCTCTTCAACGATGCGGGTCGGACCAGCGGGATTTCCGATACCGCTCGGCGCGTTGGCGGTGTCATTGCCTGACCACGCGATGTGGTTGACCTTGTACTTGAGCGGCGCCGTTCGCTTCCAAACACCCATGCAGATTTGCCCGTCTTGCGGAGGGCGCGCCGAATTCACGATTTCAGTTCCGTCGCTGTGCCAGGTGATTAGGGCGTTGTCCAAGACCGTATCATCGGGAGGGCCAGGGTTGTTGCCTTCAGCGGTGAAGGTGACGTGCCACATGCCAACAATAGCGTCGGCGTTGTCAGAAGCGAGCAAGAGCGAACCTTGCTGGAAGGAGCCCAAATCCCACGACTGACGATGAAGATTTGCGCCGGTTTTGAAATCGCCGCACGATGCATTCGCCGGTGCGGTGAAGACGACGCCGATCAGAACGATTCCGAGAGCTAACGAAAGTTTTTGAAAACTGGGCTTCATGCGATCTCCTTGTGAGTTCCAATCATTGGAGCGGCATGGTGCCTTGAGTCGAGCGTGGCTGGCAAGGAAGAGGAGGTAAAGCTTTGGTGAAGAAAGGTGAAGCCGTGAGTTGTTGATCCAGCGCGCTGTTTGCCGCAATGGGCGCGGGAAGTGCTATAGTTTCAGCCATTCGTTAGAGGCCGCTTTGTCCCTACCGGTATACAAATTTGACGAGTTCGAGCTGGATGGTGCTCGCTTCGAGCTGCGGCGCAGTGGAAAACCGCTGAAGCTCGAGCGCATTCCTTTGGAGTTGCTCATTCTTTTGGCGGAGAAGAATGGCAGCTTGGTCACGCGTGAGGAGATCGTCGACCGGCTTTGGGGTAAAGACGTGTTCGTCGATACCGAACACGGGATCAACACCGCAATTCGCAAGATTCGAACAGCGTTACGGGATGACGCTGAACGGTCCAGCTTCATTCAGACAGTTTCGGGCAAGGGCTATAGATTCGTTGCTGAACGAAGTAACGGTGTTGCCAGGGCAGTCAGGCTGGAGACGCCGCTCGAAACGAAACCGCCTGCGTCGGTGACACCTGCGCAATCCGAAGCTGTTCCGGCGCAAGTTCACCACCCTGCAAAGAGGCTGACCGGAGGGCTAGCGGCGGGCATCGCTGCCCTGGTTCTACTGCTGATTGCGGGGGTGGCCGTCGGGTTGAACATCGCCGGACTGCGCGATCGTGTTTTCGCGAGAAGCAAGGTCGGGCCAATTCAGTCCCTAGCCGTGTTACCTCTGGTAAACCTCTCCGGCGATTCGTCGCAGGATTACTTTGCCGACGGAATGACGGATGAGCTAATCACCGCGCTCGCCCAAAACCGATCCTTGCGGGTAGTCTCGCGAACTTCTGCGATGCAATATAAAGGGGTGAATAAACCGCTGCGCGATATTGCCCGCGAGCTGGGAGTGGATGGCATCCTCGAGGGTTCGGTGAGTCGCACGGGAAACCGGGTGCACATAAATTTGCAACTGATCTACGCGCCCACTGACACGCACCTGTGGGCCCAAAGCTACGACCGCGACACCAGCGCGGTGTTATCGCTGTCTGAAGAACTTTCACAAACTATTGCGGCCCAGGCGAAGGTATCTTCGGAACCGGTCAAATTCCAGCGTCATATAAGTCCTGAGGCCCACGATGCTTATCTTCGCGGGCGGTACTTCTGGTTTGGGGGCGATCTCGACCGGAGCCAGAAGTACTTTGAAGAGGCGATCCGGCTTGAGCCAGACTATGCAGCTGCCTGGAGCGGGGTTGGCGATGTGTACACAGTCCGTGCGGTGGCACTTGTGGCACCTCCCCAAGAAGTAATTCCCAAGGCGAGGGACGCTGCAAAGAGAGCAGTGAAGCTGGACGACTCGCTTCCCGAGGCACACAACACGCTGGCGGCCGTGCGACTCTTTGGTGACTGGGACCCTCAAGGCGCTGACGAGGAGTCGAGACGTGCCATCGCCCTAAGTCCAACCTTTGCCGAAGCCCGCCATCTGCACTGTTACATTTTGGCCGTCTTGAACCGACCCGATGAAGCCGTGGAGGAACAAAAACGAGGCATGGAAATTGATCCGTTTGCGCGACCGTGGGCTCTGGGCCTGGCTCTGATTCGGGCGCGCCAGTTCGATGCGGCAATCAGCGAACTGCGGATGCGCGCGGAAGCGCAACCACGAAATGATATGCATTTTCTTCAGGCGGAAGCCTATTGGCAGAAGGGCATGCGGAAGGAGTATGCGCAGGAAGTCGAAAAGGGATATCTGGTGCAAAACGACAGAGAGTCAGTAGGAGCGATTCGTCGAGCGTTTGCTTCTGGTGGCGGAGAGGCCGTAGCCGAGTGGGACATCAACAAGGCAAAGGCACAGGCCCGCAAGGGGTATTTCTCACCCTGGCAGTTGGCATATCTCAGTGCCCGTCTGCGACGCACAGACGAGACGCTCAGGTACTTGGAGGAGGCATATGGGGAACATTCGGCGCGAATTATTTTCTTGCAGGTTGAGCCGGTATTCGATTTCCTGCATGCGGATGAACGATATCGCGCGCTAGTAAAGAAGATAGGTTTGCCGCCCGCGTATTAACCTAAGTATTCCGATGTTCGTTTTCATTTGCGAGGACATCTAACGACTGAGGGGGTCTAGTGCATGTGCCGAAACATAAAAAACCTCTTCAATTTTGAGCCCCCGGTCACGGAGGACGAGATTCGAGCTTCATCGTTGCAATTCGTGAGAAAAATCAGCGGCTTTACCAAGCCGTCGAAGGCGAATGAAGCCGCGTTCCAGGCAGCGGTGGACGAAGTTTCTGCTGCGGCCCGACGTTTGTTGAGTTCTCTCGAAACCGCCGCTCCGCCGAAGGACCGCGAGGAAGAAGCGGCTAAGGCAAAAGCGCGTGCGGCGGTGAGGTTCGGAGATTGAAGACGCCGCGCTTGGTGTATGGTGTGCGACGGCGCGAAGCTATGATGAGGGATGTTGTTTTTGACACCGGGTGTGGCCGCTGCTAACATCGATTTCTGTCCGCAGAAGGCGAAAATTGAGAAGCCCTCGGTTAAGTTGAGCTTGTCCGGCATCTTTCTCGCAAAATTCCCATTCGTTCCCAATGAATGGGCGGCGCTCGGGTCCCCGTCGTCTAGCCTGGCCTAGGACATCGCCCTTTCACGGCGGTAACACGGGTTCAAATCCCGTCGGGGACGCCAAATCTTTTCAGCCACTTACGCAGAAAAGGTCTGGCCATCGCGATACACAGAAAATACACAATTCTCGGGACGTATCATCCTCACCACTTGGCTCTGCGCTGCTCGCTTATCCGCGCCTAACGCTTGCGTGTAGGTGTCAAGCGTCATCCGCGTCGTCGCGTGCCGCAACAGCTCTTGCGCCACCTTCACGTCGGCACCGTTCGCTTTCAACATCGTCGAGAAGGTGTGACGGAAGGTGTGCCAACCGATGCGCTTCGTAATCCCGAGCTTGCGAGCGATCGGTTGGATGTGTTCCCGCATTACTGTACTCAGCCAAACCGGCTGTTGGCCGCGTTTCGACCGAGCTCGCTTCGAATCTGTCGCCCAAATATAGTCAGACGGTTCCTGGTAAGGTGTCTGTTCATACCAGGCCAGCAGATCTTCAGCGACATTGGGATCCAGAGGCATGAGTTTCTTCGATACTTCGGTCTTGCACTTTCCGACACGCTGATCCACCAGAGACCGAGTCACAGCGACGGTGAGATTCTGGAAATCAAAATCTCCCCACCTCAATCCCGCCAACTCGCCCCGGCGCAAGCCCGAGGGCATGTCGAGCGAGACCATCGCCCGCTCCCGAGTGCGGAGCGATGCAAGAAGTTTGCGCATCTCTCCCACGTCGAGAACTTCTGGTTCACGTTCACGTTTTGCTGATACTCGCACTCCCGCTCCTTTGACCGGACCAGTAATGGGATTTTTGTCCGTGAACTCCCAGCGGATCGCGTGGTTAAAAATACTGCTCATGGCATCGCGGATCTTCTCTTTTGTTCCGCCTGCCAGAGGCCTAGGTTCGCCAAATTTTTCCGTGGTTAGTCTCTTAAGCCACTGTTCAACTGCCACGGTCTTAATGTCCCGAAGCTCGCGCTTGCCCCAGTGAGGCAGGACCCAGCGGTTCAGCAACAATTTTTTGCGATTCCGGGTCGAATACGCTTTGCCTTCATCGCCGCTATCGGCAAGTTCGTGGACAATGTAATGCTCCACAACTTTTGCCATCGTGACTGATGTCGGCTCGGTTGGGCCATCGGTGTTGATGTTTTGACGCAGCCTGGCAACTGCCTCCTGTAGTTTCTTGCTTTTTTCAGGGTAATCCTTGACAGGGCCGATTATTTTGTTTCGTTCGCGGCATCCATGGGGACCCCGCTCGCGCCAGCGAAACAGCCATCTCTCAACCCCATCTTGTCGAGTGATCGTCGTAAGACAACCATTCTGGTAGCGTGCCAGCATTCATTCTCTCCTTGAATTCTGGCAGCAGTCGCGACTTGAGTTTACCTTACTGAAAGCCCAAGCATCTAGCTCCGCAGCCACGAAGCGCCAAATACGGCGCTTGGTTCCCGAGAGGGGATGCGCGGGAACGAGACCCTCACGCGCCCAGCGCAGGAGCGTTCTAGGGCTGATGTTCAGCATCGGCGCTGCCTCTTCGGCGCTTAAGAATGCCTTTTTTCCATTCACACCGTCACTACGCGGCTGGTTGAATGCCAATTCCGAGTTCGGGATCGGCTTCGCAAAAGCGTTCATCACCTACACCTCAGTTGGCAGATTTGTAGCGCAGAAGCGGATTTCAGTCAAAACGCCTGGTCTTCGCTTACCGGCTGCGGGACAAACAAACCGATTTTGAATTCTCATAGGAAACCCTCTTCGACTGGATGGAGGTGTTTTGGGCCCTTTGTTCGAATCAGGCTGCGAATTTTCGACCAACTTGGGGCCAATTTGACCGAAACTTCAAATCGCCGTACTTTCTTGCTCGGCAAGGATGTTTGGAGAGACTGGCTGAAGGCAAATTCTAATTTGGAGGACATTACATGCCTGTCATTAAGCGCGAGGATTTTGCCGATCATTACCGCATGACGGTGGAGTTCAAACTCAGTGCTTCACTTCGTGAGGAACCTGCGGATGACGACTTCGTCCACGAGATTTCAGGGCGGATCCTGGCCAGCTGTAACGAAGAAGAAGACGAGGACGCTGGGGCCCTGCACGCTTCATTGGTTCAGTTTAACGAAGCACTGCAGCACGGCATAGATACAAATAGAATCGGAGACGGAATTTCTAGCGAGGTGGCGGAATATTGGGAATGCTTGTTTGACGTAAACACCGGTGACTTGAAACCAGAGATACGGGTTGAATACGAGACTGTCGGATATAATCTGCTGATCATTGATTTCATTGAGGTTTACCCGAAATTTCGCGGACATGGAATCGGATTGGCTTGCGTCCAGCGAGTCATTGACGTCTTTGGGGCGGGTTGTGCTCTGGTTGCGGGAATGCCGCTGCCTTTGCAGTTCACGCCCTCCTATACCAGTGATCCGGAAAGACTGAAGAGGTTGCAAGTGCCCAATCTTCCGAAGAAGCAGGCGATCCGCAAATTGCAGGAGTACTGGTCCAGAGCGGACATCAGACCCTTCGGCCGGACTGGGATTTATCTAAAAGGCCGGCCAGTGGAGGCCCAGATTACGGACGACTTCGACCGCTTACAGTTCTTTGTATGACGTAGTCACTAAAGGTTTTGCCTTACACTCTTGCAACTGGGAGAGGTATGTTTTGTGAGCAAGGGGGGACGTAGGTCAGTTGGTTAGAACGCTGCCCTGTCACGGTCGTCCGGTTACGAGCCTGTGGACGGAGGCGGTGATAACTGCTTCTTAGCACTGCGGCTTATGACATCTTCCGCAGATTTCTGATATCGGCGCCAGGCCTTTAGTTCATAAGCCGGGGCAAGATCGGCCATAAGCTCCGGGAAATGGTCCTCTCGGATCAGAACAGCGAATCCATTTCCGCGTATTGACGTTTTCGTCTCTCGAGACCCGATTCCCCGTCTCTCCAATTCATCGGGCACGCGGGAAGAACTATTCGAGCAGGAGCGTTGGTAGCGATCCCGACCTCCGAATCTGGGACAAGCGTTGGCATTGAGATGGAGAATTTTCGAAGGTCTTCAACGAAGGCAACGGCCAGAATTGCCCGGTATTGTGCTGCTACGAAAGTGTTACAGTGTTTACGGGATTGAGCGTTCAAGGTTCAGCAACTATGCTTTGACCTTCCCATGATGAATCCCAGACGTACTCAGCAGAGTGTTGAAGACCGCTGGCTCACCATCGAAGAAACCCGAATTGTCAGCGATCTGCGAATTATGCACGCAAAAGTTGACGAGCTGTTCCAAGTCGTCAGTGCGTTGAAGAGACATCATGATGAAGGTTCCATCGTGAAATATGCCGATCAGCCCATACTGACGGAGGATGTTCAAAAAGTTGATGAAATTTATTTGTGGTTTGTGAAGCTCAAGGAAGAGAACATCGCGCAGCGGCATTAGCCCCGAAAAATTTCCAGGTAAGCCCCCACCACGCTTGTTCAACTTGCATCGTGCTCTCAAAGAGGCTACCGTTGGAGGTAGTCTCTTACACATCCCTCCGTCGTTCCCTCGCAGGCGTCGGTCTTTTGTGCAATCTGATTCGCGTCGGAGGCCAGTCTGCTACTCAACAGTATTGGTGTTATTACGAGGTCGCAACATGCAGAAGAGTCTGCCTTGTTACGGTGCAAGATCGACGAATTGAACAAGAATACAGTCATTTTGATCGCTCAAGCTGAGAAATTAATTCAAGAGTCGGAACGGCTATCAGCACGCGTCAAGGCTCTCGAAAACCCCAGCATGAAGCCAAAGTCCGCGTCTCTCAACGCACCAGTGTAGGAGCACTACCGGAGCGTGCCTCAATGAGCTACGCCTCTTTGCACTACCCACCAATCCACGGAAACTTATCGCGCATTGGCGAAAACCATCGACGAACTTTTCAAAGACGCAGAAGCCGCCATCCAGCGGGCCGAGGAAGCTAAAAGCGGGTCTCGCCTGAAAGGTAAGAGTTACCGGGATCGGCTCCAGGTTTAACCGGGTTGTGGTCGCAAACGGATGGCACGGGTTCTTAACTCCCGGCTCTTTGCAATACAATGTCGAGGTGCGGCTTCCCCAAAAAACCACGGGCCGCCTCTTGTCGACCCGCAGAGCCGCTTTGTGCGCCGGGAATCAGCGGCTCTTAATCCCCCGAGACGAGATGTATGATCGTACCGTGACTCTGGCATGGTTAGTCGGTGCTTGCGCGACGGGTGACCGCCGGATGTACCTGCCGTCATGCTTTAGCAGGTATGCCTTTGACCCTGTGCGATTGATGAGAGTACGGTACGTCCACCGACCCTGTGGCAAGCTGAGCATTTTTGCTCAGACCTCCGGAGCCTGATTTGCTAACGTCGAAATTGTCCTGGTGCGCACGGCATATCCATGCGGATTAGCCTGCAAGGATACTCCCAACATGAAACAAGGGGGGCTGGCGCACTGGTACAGAAACGAGGTTCTCTCATGAAAAAATTAATGTTCTTACTGGCGATGTTCAGTCTCGGCACGCTGTGCTGGGCAGGGTCGGCACGGGAAGATGCCACCGACCGACTGAACAATGCCACCATAGTGCTGCACGAAATTATGGGAATGCCTGACAAGGGAATCCCGGAAGAAGTGTTGGAGCACGCAAAGTGCGTAGCTGTTATACCGCACATGGTCAAAGGCGGCTTTATATTCGGAGGTAAGGGCGGCAAAGGCGTAGCCACCTGCCGTACCGAGAATGGCTGGAGTGCGCCGGCATTCATCACGCTTTCGGGCGGAAACTGGGGGCTGCAGATCGGCATACAGGCTGTGGACCTGGTAATGATCATTCAGAATGAAAAAGGGATGCAAAAGCTGCTTGAGAGTAATTTTCAACTCGGAGCGGACGCTTCAGCAGCAGCAGGTCCGGTGGGACGGCATGCCTCGGCGGGTACCGATTGGAAAATGAATACGGAGATTCTGACCTACTCCCGTGCCAAGGGTGCGTTCGCGGGGCTCACGTTGGAAGGCGCATCAGTTCGCCAAGACAATGACTCCCGGCACGCGATTTATGGACGCAAGGTCACAACTCGGGCTTTGCTGTCGGGTAAAGTAACAGCTCCAGCCGTAGCCCAGCCATTCCTTGCGGAAGTTCGTGGAGCAAAAGCTCAAGCCGTAGCCGAAGAGAAAGCTGAAGCGAAAACGGAAGCCAAGTCCGAAGTCAAAGAGAAAGACTAAGAGCAGGGCTTCCGAACTTGATCTACTGCTGTTTCCTGTTCACGCGAAGTATTCTCTCGCGGACGTTGGATGAGATTCACATTGAGGCATGAGCCCAGGAGGTTTATATGCTTTGGACGATTCTGGTTGTTCTTCTTATTATGTGGCTTCTGGGGTTCAGTCTGCATATCGGCGGAGCCTTGATCCACTTGCTCCTGGTAGTAGGGTTGGTGGTTCTGCTCATTAACTTACTGAGCGGACGACGAACTGCGGTTTGAAGAAACGCAGTATGATTGCAGTACCGAGATCAGGCGTTTGCACAACTTTGCGCCTTCTATTCGCCAAACCGCGTTAATTAGGCTATCCCTCTTTATGAGCGCGGTCAGAATGAGCGCGGTCAGATCGGAGGCATGTATAATGCGCGCGACGTGCTAACTCTTTGATCGGGTCCTTCGATGGACATTGGTTCCCCAGGCAATCGTTTTGTTCTTTCCCGTCGTTCTCTGCTCAGCCTTCTAGGCACTGCTGGAGGTCTGGCGCTCGGCGCTGTCGCGTGTCACGCGGAGGCTTACCAAGAATCCTCCGTGGTGCCTCCATTCACCGGCCCGACAGCCAATCCCAACTGGAATTCTGTGGGACCTTATGTCTCCGAGCCGCAGAAGGCGCCTCTGCTTTTGCTCACCGACCGTGGGGTTCAGCCAGGGCCGCTTCGGCATGATTGCGCTGAGCTGAACACAGCAGAGCACCAGCGCAACGCGGAGAATTGTGAGGATGGCTGGGGAGTTGGTTCTAGCCAGGCGCCACGATAACCGGCGCGAATCGGAAATCGAAGCGTGCCCATCTACTTATTGGCGATGCAGTATTTGCCGAGCCGAGTTTACTGCCCAGCAGATCCGAGAACACAAACGTGCCAAGCAGGCTTGACAACGCTTGCGCGTAAGCCTAGCTTCGAAAGTGAGCAAGTAGTCCCTCTTACTCTTTCAGGTCCTCTGAACTAAGTCAGCCCATCTGAAGTTTTCCTTCTTAGATTACTCAAAGGAGAAACCTCTATGACGCTATTAACCCGTTGGGAACCCGTCCGTGAGTTTGCTGGTTTGCAAGATCGGTTCAACCACATGAACCGTCTTTTCCGTGAGTCGTTCAGGCCCGAAGGTCCGGAAGAGGCGTTGATTACTACCAGCTTCGCCCCGCCGGTGGACATCTACGAAGACGAGCACAACATTACTCTGAAGATGGAAGTCCCCGGTATCGAAGAGAAAGATATCGACGTTCGCATCGAAGGCAGCACCCTAGCCGTACACGGCGAGCGCAAATTGGAGAAGGACGAGAAGGAAGAGAATTATCGCCGCATCGAGCGGCAGTATGGAAGCTTCACTCGCTCGTTCACGCTACCGAGCTCCGTGGATCCCAGCCAGGTGAGTGCCCATTACGACAAGGGCGTACTGAAAGTTAACCTGGCTAAGAAGGCGGAAGCCAAGCCCAAGCAGATCAAGGTTAATGTTGGTAGCGAGAAGGCCGTTGAAGCGAAGGTCCACAGCAAGGCCGCCTAAACACTGCTAGCTGGTGCGAGAAATGGGAGGTACCAAAAAGATGCCTCCCTTTTTTGTTTGTCAAATGCTGAGCCCGACGGAGTGGAAGGGGATATAAACGAAAATCAAAGTTCTGGTGAAAACGAATCGTAGCGGTGGGTATACGGACAAGCCGCAGTCGATCTCCGTCGGCACGCGGGTGCGCGTGGACTCCAGGCCAGGTGCGGAGACAGGCACTCGGCTCGCGACCAGAGTCACAACCTTAGAAGCTGCATCAACACAAAAAGGTGCGGCTGGCACCGAGGAACGCATTGCGGCGGCTGCGAAAATCTGCCGGGTTCACCTTCGTCGCAGTTGTGACCTTGCGGCATTGAAGGTTTACCAACTACGCTGCTTTATGACCGCCAAGGAATACTCCGCAAGAAAGTACATCGGGTTTGAATACACGGATATCATTGAATCGGAGTTGAAGCCACTTCTTTGACAGCGAGCCACTCCAGGTCGACAGAGCAGTCCCGCTATCGTCAGAGCAAAGAATGTCTTTAACGCAGTGGCAAGAGCCGCTTGATTGCGAAGGAAAGCGGGGGCGAATTGTTAACTGATGTAACCGGGCGATTATGCTCACAACCGAACCCAAGCCCCCAGTACGCGCCTTGTGCCGTCAGCAGTTGCAATCCGCGCGGGCCGACGCCGACCCATCCGAGGCACTGGCAGGCGCTGGCCAGGTTGGTGAAGAGTCTCGCAGGATTGTAAAGCGGATTGAGTACCTTCCGCCACAGAACAGCCGCGCGAAGGGCAGCGAAGTCAGCAAAATTGGTTGGAAGGATTGACTTTCGATATCAAGGGTGAAATCATTGTTTTGTCGGGCGGAATAGGAGATTTGCCCGCACACTTGACGCTGTTCTCGCCCTTCTTGCGCATTTATTCTTCCTTCGTCATAGGAAGTTGCCTTCTGCGCATTCGGAACTCTTGAGAGGGGGCCAATCATGACACCCGTGGCAGCGTCCAAGAAACTCAGCAAGTTCGATCCCAAGACATTCCTTTCGACCATCAACGGCGGGCAGGAAGATCGAAGCTTTTCCCAAAAAGCAAACGATCTTTGCTCAGGGCGACTCGTCCGATGCTGTTTTTTATATAAAGGAAGGAAAGGTAAAACTCACCGTTGTGTCGCAGATCGGGAAGGAAGCCACAATAGGCATTCTGAACGAGGGCGATTTCTTCGGAGAAGGTTGCCTTACAGGGCAGCCTCTCCGCCTGTGCTCCGCAACCGCAATGACCGATTGCTCTGTGATGCGGATCGACAAGAAGTCCATGATGGAAGTGCTTCACCGGGAACACGCGTTTTCCGACATGTTCGTGGCGTATTTGCTGACACGGAACATCCGATACGAAGAGGATTTGGTTGACCAGCTTTTCAATTCCAGTGAGAAAAGACTGGCCCGGATTCTGCTATTGCTGGCTCATTTCGGCAAGGAAGGCGAGCCCGAGACTGTAATCCCCAAGATGAGTCAGGAGATCCTGGCAGAAATGATCGGCACAACTCGGTCGCGGGTCAGTTTTTTCATGAACAGGTTCAGGAAGTTAGGCTTCATCGACTATGACGGCGGGAGTGGGTTGCAAGTTCACAGTTCACTTCTCAACGTCGTTCTCCACGACTAGAACTTCGTTTCGAAAAAACGGAACTCTACTCTCTTGCAGACGTAGCGACTCTCGGCTTCGCCATTTCCTTGATGACTTCGGCGAGTGTCGCTTTCGCCGATTGCTTTCTTGTTTTTCTCTTACCCATACCCGTTTTTCTCTTACCCATACCCCATGATTTCACCAGTCCGGGGGCGTCTACAGCTCAATTTGGATCATGTATTCTGAGTCGAAGCGGGCATATCGCCATTCGGTTCGCGCTGAAGCCCTCACGGAGTGTGGACATCTATATTCCGAAACCTGAGCAATTGTGAGCAGTCACCAAGTAGGCCACCGTTGTAATTTCTCAGCAGATATGAAGGAACTATGCGGCCCAAGGTCGTTTTGTTCCTCTGGTGGCGCAGCCGTATATTCGTATACAGGAGAAGGTTAGCTCATCCACTCGCTGCGCCACATCTACTTTTTGAACGGTGTTCCCACAGCAAGTCAAGCTCCGGTCCGTTCAGGCGCCGGTTAGAGTCATGGGGCGTTCGTTGAGCAGCTCTCTTCCGAAGTCGGCCAACGCAAAGCGGTTGCACTCGCAGTTTGACAACGGCAGCGCAGAAGCCTAGCCTTGTAATTGAGCAAGCTACCTCTTCTTACTCTTTCAGGTCCCCTGAGCTAAGTCAGCCCATCTGAAGTTCTATCTCTTAGTAACCCCAACCTAAGGAGGTTGCCTATGTTTGCACGCAATGTCTCGATTCATCTGAAGTCCAATATGCTTTCCGATTACACGCGAACCTTTGAGAAGGACATCCTTCCCTTGCTTCGTAGACAAAATGGTTTCAGAGATGAAATCACATTCGCTGGTCCCGGCGGAGTTGATGTAACTGCAATCAGTTTGTGGGAAAACAAGACCGATGCTGAAACTTACAATACCAATACCTATCCGGAAGTGTTGAAGACGATGGCACGATTTATCGAGGGAACCCCCAAGGTTCAGACCTCTGACGTGGTCACCTCGACCTGTCATAAGATCGCCGTTCACGCAGCAGCGTAGAACTGTAAGCTTTTCGCTCGGGAAGGCGGTTAACCTCCGCCTTCTCGGCCTAAAACACCAAGCCATTAGTCGTTTGGAACTTTGGAACAGAAGTTACTTCCATAGGCATCTGAAAGATGCCCTCCAAAATCTGCGCCGTTGGATCCAGTTTGAATAATTGTGGACAACGGTTTCCCCTTCCGGTTGGCTTAAGCGGCGGAAAATCTTATTGAGGGCCGAGTTCCATCTTGAGCGCCCGGTCGGACGTGGAGCGGCGCGTGCGAGGGTTTTCGGACCCAGGTTGTCCACTACTACCTATTCTGAGGTCAGCGCCGTAGAGGCTCAATCACGGGCACATTCGACGATTGCCGTTGCCGGCTGCCACATGCCGATTTACATCAGGAGCTGCACGCCGTACCGAGAGGAAATGTGGATTCTCGACTGCAAGCAGAATTACCCCCGCGCACAATATCAGAAAATGTTCACTTTTGACCAGACCCTACTGGTCCAGGGACGTAAGAATTAGCGGGCGTGTGTGCTCTGGTTTCACAGCGAAGCTGCAGGTGTGAAAACCCGTAAATCGACCCAAGCGATCGTTCGGGCGAACAGGTTGCGGTCGCACCTCGGCAAGGTCGCCTTAGGAGAGGGAAAACTGCATGCGCGTTCACCTCATCAATCCGAGTGATGTCTCTTTCGGGACCGCGGTTATCACCCCTCGCTGGTTATATGTGCTCGCGGCAGCAACCCCCGAGAGCTATGGCAATCCCTCGCTTGTCGATGAAACTCTGACTGCTGTTGACCCAGCTTGTATCCAGGCTGGTGATGTTGTCGGTATCGGCATCCACACAGCGAATGCTCTGCGCGGCTACAAGATTGGGACCATTGCACGCGCTCGGGGCGCGTATGTGGTGTTCGGAGGAATTCACGCAACCCTCTATCCGAACGAAGCACTGGAGCTTGGCGGCGCACACGCGGTCGTAAAGGGGGATGGAGATGTCGTGTGGTCGAGGGTATTGTCGGACTGCAGTCGTGGAACGCCTCTGCCGGTGTATGAAGGTGGCCGGATTGAAGCTGCCTCGTTCTTGCCCGCGCGCTGGGACTTGGTGCCGCGAAAAAGCTACATGTGGGCGTCGGTCCAGACCGTTCGAGGTTGCCCCAAGCATTGCTCCTTCTGTTCGGTTTGGAGAACTGACGGCCAGCGCCCGCGTCAACGGTCCTCAGACGTGGTGATCGAGGAAATCGTCCAATTAAGAAGGATGGGGTTTCGCTTCATCGCGCTTGCCGACGACAACTTTTATCCTGTGACTCTTACCGACCTCCGCCTGGCCGAGGAGCAACACAACACGACACGGTTAAATGAACTTAAGGCCATCCGGGAAGAGCGCTTTTCACTGATGAGGCGACTGGCCCAACTGCCGGCAGACACGATTTTCTTTACTCAGATCACCATGGAAGCCGCGGAAGACCCGGAATTCCTCGATGCCATGCAGAAGGCGCACATTAAGGGCGCACTTATCGGGGTGGAATCTGTAACTCCGGAAGGCTTAAAGGACGTTTTCAAGGACTTCAACTTAGCAGGAAGTGACCTTGTCGAGCGGCTAAGAACATTCCGCCGCCATGGCGTGTATGTCCTCGGATCGTTCATATTCGGCCTACCCAGCGACCGCCGCGAAACGTTCGACGCAACCGCCCAGGCGGCGCAACAGGCCGAGATCGCGTTCGCCCAGTTTGTCACGCTGACGCCTTATCCCGGAACCGTCGATTTCATGCGGTGGGAAAAACAGATGGAGGCGTCCCCAGTAGAGATTGCCGGCATTCCCATCACTCGGCGATGGTTGATCCCTCAAGAACTTCGGCCCAAGCTTTATTGGCCTCATCCCACCATGTCAGCCGAGGAAATCCGCCGCAACACGCAATCCGTCTGGGATACCTTTTATGGCTTGAGGTCAATTTGGGTTCGGTCCCGGTTCATAAAATCTTTACGAGCACGCTTGGCTTTTGTGTTGATCTCGAAAATCTATCGCCAAATGTATGCCGATACCGGAATCGCGACCGACAGTGCTCGAGTTTCACGGTCCGCACGCTGGGCACGCTGGCTTGCAAGGCCCTGTCGGCATCTCTTTGCCGGCCGGCCAATGCCGCAACTGCGGGTCCCCGAGTTTTGAAAACAAGTTTCACCGCCTCAATTGCCCTTTGGCTGTTTCAGAGGCATCTTAATAAGCGCTCGACCAAGCCGCAGCTCACGGAGCAGAAATCACAAAGACAGCTATGCCAAGACTCTGGTTGCCGGTTGTCGTTTTCGTGGCGACACTCGCCTCATCGTCGCAGGCGACCTCGTCCACCGCTGAAATTCAATCCCCCGATCTGAACCTGATCCTGCAACGCTTGGAAGAGGTCCAGCACCAAGACCCCGCTGAATCTCGACCCTATGAAGTGACGCGAGAATACAAAGTGTTCCGCGGCTATGATAGGCAGCCCACCTCTGAGGTCATGACGCAGATCAATTTCGTTCCTCCCGACATGAAGACATACAAGATTACGCAGGCTCGGGGAAACTCAAGGGGAGAAAAAATAGTTCGCGAGCTTTTAGACCGGGAAACTGAGTCGGCTAAGAAAGGACATGGCAGCGAGATCAGTCGGATGAACTATGACTTCGTTTTTCTTAGGCAGGAAGTCTTCGGCGTGGTTCCTGAGTATGTTTTGCGGATCGTCCCAAAGCGGAAGGATAGATACCTTTTACGCGGCCAGATCTGGGTAGATGCGAGCACTTTCCATATCCGCCGAATTGAAGGAGTCCCGGCCAAAAGTCCGTCCTTTTGGATCAAGGATATTCATATCGCTCTGCAATACGGGGAACTGAACGGAATGTGGGTGCCCGTTTCCTTCGATGCCATCGCTACGGTGCGCCTCTTAGGGCAGTACACACTTGCTGGCCTCAATATCCGAGCTCCCGACCCGCCATCTACTGCGCCGAAACAGGGGCCGTGAAGTGTGGCTACCAAAGGCCCCAAGCCGATTTGAGTAGTGCAGATAGTCTGCCGAGAGCACACCTTTGGGCATTCCTACTCAGGCGTGTTTGCGTTTAATCAACGGCTCAATTTCGTGATTAATCTCAAACTTCACTGGCGCGTGACAGGAGTTGCAAATTGTTTGGTGTATTCCACCGTTCAATTTCATCGCTGCGAGTTTGTTGGGACGCAGGCATTTGGGGCAGGTGATTATCAGATATCCTGCATCGTCTCTCGGCACGAAGAGTGGTGCAACGTCACTTTTCTCACGTTCCGACCTGATAGGGGAAGCCGTTAAAAGTTTTGCGACCTCTTGGAAGAGCTCCTCGGCTGAGTATTGTCCTTTTTGCAAGAAAGCGTCCGCCAAAATATTTGGATTCTTGCTGGTGATGTACTCTCCGCTCACAGCTATGGTTGCGATGTGCGGAAATCGCTTCCGTACTATCGCCAGGAATTCAAATCCCGACATCCGAGGCATATTCAGATCGGAAATGATCACATCGGGCAAGGACTTGCTGAGCGCGTGCAAGCCATCCAGCCCGTCCGATGCTGTGAGAACCTCATAACCCTCGCTTTCCAAAATGATCCCTGTGCTTTCACGTGTGGACGGTTCGTCATCCACAATCAGGATGCGAAAGCGGAATTGCGCCACAGCCTTTGCATGTGCAGCCAGGACACTTTCATTCGAACGCACTGTCTTTCGGGGCGCAACCGTATGCTGTTGCATTTTGTGAATATCTGATTCCGGTGAGACCGATTTACCCCAACGTTCTCTTTGAGTGGGAAGCATTGAACGTCCTCCCTTCCTGTTCGAGAGTGTGCGAAATCATACTCGGCGCCAATCCACCCAATCTGTTCAATATTGACCAGCTTGGGGAACGCACTTCCAACATCTCAATCTTGGGCACAACCGGTCCTGAAGGCACCGCTCTTCCACGTCACTGCCTAAAATACTTTCACTCAGCCTAGGCAGCTTTGCGTGGTTGTAGCTTGTCTCGGCCGGAGCTCGCTTCATGCGAGAGAGAAAGATTTGGGGTGCCGGTCCGCTCCAGCATTTTCCGTTTTCTCCACCTGAACAGGAAAGGGGCAATAGTTGCTAAGGCGATTATCAGCACGGCAAGTAAGATCATGAGCGACAGGGACCTGCCCTTATGAGTCGCGGCGGGTGTGGTCGTGGCTGGAGCAGGTGTGCCACCAGTCTCCGCGGAGGGGCCGGCAGGCGCGGCGGGTGCTGCGGCGTTCGCAGCGGTCGGGATGACCGTCTCCGAGGATGGGCTGACCGTCGCAGCGGGTGCAGTGGCGGCCGCAGCATGTTTCGCTGAGTGCGTGCGCGGATGGACTGAAGGTCGCGTTGGGTGGACATCCTTCGCAGCGGGTGCCGCAGCGTCCCCCTCAGCGGATGTGCTGACAGCTGCCGCGGACGGAACGACTGTCTCAGTGGGGGCTGCAGCGCCCACAGCGGGTATGCTTGCCGTGGCCGAAGACGTACTAGCCGTCGCAGCAGGTACTGTTGCATCTGCGGCTTCCGTGCTGGCACTCGCCGACGGACTGGCCGGTGCAGCGGGTGTGCTTGCAGCAGGCGTGCTCGCAGCGGCCACCGCAGCGGGTGCGCTAACTGTAGCCCCCGGAGAGGGGCCGCCGGTTGTAACCGGTGGAGCGGCAGTCGCCGCGGGCGCAACGGCGGTCGCCGCACAGTGCTCGGAGATCACGTTCAGTCCGGTTACGGCAAAACTGTTATCCGCAGCGCCGGAACTCGCGGTCCCACTTGTCTTGTACCCTGTGAGGCTTACGTTCTGTCCCAGGTACAGCTTGAGATCAACACTGCTGGTGCTGATCTTGAGAATCTGACGAGTGCCCTCTTCTGCAACTGTGTAGTTGCCATCAGATCCACCCAGGCAACCTGTAATCGTGGCTTGGTCTGGGTTGCTGCTACTGTCGGGTGTCTGGGCTAACCCCGACACCACGATCAGGGCCGCTACAACCACCAGCAGGAATACTGTTTTCATGGAATCCTCCTAAGATTCTCGCCTCGCGGCGGTCTGAGGTTTCACTTGGGATTTGATCTTGCCGTTGGTTCTTACGCAGAACACTCGCGCGTTGTGCACCGGTTGAATTCCGGCCTGGGAACCTGGAGCATCCGGAGTGGAACATCACAAACCCTATCTGCTATGGATTTGACTGTCTGTTCACAACCGCTCACATTCGATGAAGCAGCTCACCAAAAAAATGCGGGTCGGAGTGCAATCCCCGCGTGGATTTGTTACATCTCGACTCTGCCTTGTCAAATTTGTGGCACGGGGCGTTTTTCGGCAATTCCGCGCCATCATTTTTTGGTGTAAAGCCTGTTAATGACGGTTTTCACTCTGCGGGGCCGCTTCCATCGAGATGAGAACATCCTCCTGACCAAGAGTCGGTTCGGAGACCGTGTTGAGTTCGATGACATCTGAGGGTTCGCCGTGAGCGATGAGTTGCAACTGCCGCATACCTAAACTCCTTTCGTTCGAAACAGTTTTTCGGTTTGACCGGCACGCCGGCAGGCAGAGCGCTCCCCCTGGATTGACCCGATCCGGATACTACTAGCAATCCAAAGCGGAGCGCTGTCCACTTCCGACGGAGAGATTCAGGCGACCAAAAGCGAAACAAAACCCCTACCCCGGATCAGCTCACTTCAGCGTTGACATGCCGTTGTGCTCCGAATGCACATCTCCTGTTGTCAACAGAACGTATGTCCTATTCGCCGCCCGAGTATTCCGGGAAACTTGTCCCGAACATCGGAGCTTTACTCTTCGACTGCCCCTCGGCCGCTTCATCCTGAATGACGTCCCAATGCTCGACAAGGATTCCGTTTTGAATGCGCACAATATCTGCGGCAATCCAATTCACAGGAGCACCGAAGCCGCTAAATCGCCCGTGCACGATCACGAAGTCTCCCTCAGCTACGATCGTTCCCGGTTCGTACTTCAACGTGGGCGGGATGCTCTTGATCAGATTGAACAGACCATCGCGGCCAGGCTCGATATGAGCGCTGTGTTGAATATAGTCAGGCGACCAGAAGCGCTCGGCGGCTGCATAGTCACGCTTGTTGAACAGCGTGTCGAAGGCTTCTAGAACAAGTGCTTTGTTTTTCGATGCGATCTTCTCACTCTCCGCTCTAATTGTTGCCATTGCCGTGCCTCCTCTTTCATCCAGGCAAAGCCAGTTGACGGCGGCAAGACGCCACCACGTCTTCAAAGTTTCGAGCCACCGTCTACCGGAATACTCGCTCCGGTGATCCAGCGGGCCGCTTCTGACGCTAGGAACGCGACTACGTCCGCAACATCTTCCGGCTTGCCGATACGCTTCAATGCTTGCATTCCAAGCGTCACCTCCCGCCCTGCCTCGCTCTTTGTGAAATTCGACATGTCCGTGTCGATCACCCCTGGTGCGACTGCATTTACGCGGATACCTCGGGCTCCTTTGGTCGAGGCATAGGCAAGAACCGAAGGGTTGTCCAAACCGGGCTTGCCAACCACGGCGTGCGCCCCGATCGAAGAGATCACAATGATGTTCGAGCCTTCGCCGAGGACAGGCAGGAGTTGCTGCACCAGGAAAAACGGGCTTCGGACGTTTGTGGCAAAGAGGTTGTCAAAATCCTCTACCGCGTAATCCGCGATGCGTGCCGCCTTGCTGATTCCGGCGTTGAGCACAAGCACATCCAATCGATCGCCGACGATGGAGCGAACTTCCTTTGCCAGTGCGGTTGCTCCCTCCGGAGTTCCGAGGTCAGCGCTGATCGCGTCCGCCCGGCCTCCCCTAGAGTGGATACTCTCGACCAAGGACTGGGCTTCCTGGGTGGAGCGGCCGTAGTGAACCAATACATGTGAAAACGTCTCAGCCAGCGCCAACGCAGTGGCTCGTCTAATTCCACGGGAAGCCCCCGTCACCAATGCAGTTTTGTTGTCCTGAACCATTCTTGCCTCCGCTTAGCGATTCAGCCCACAGTCACCGAATCGGATACGAGCGCTAGGGCCGCTCTCGCGCAATCGACGTCGTTCTGCACCGCGGGCGCCCCGCTCACCCCGATCGCCCCGACAACTTCTCCGTTCACCCTAATGGGAAACCCTCCACCCCAGGCCGCCATGCGCGTAAGCGTGGGAATGCCGGCCAAAAGCGACGGGTCGCCCTGGATGAAGTTGAAAAAATCCTGCGTGGAGACGCCGAGCAGAGCTGTGTACGCTTTATTCTGCGCCATCTCGATAGTCGGGATCGGGGCCCCATCCATCCGGCTAAAGGCCTTGAGATTGCCGCCATCATCGAGAATCGTTACGTTCTCACTGACGCCGAGTTCTCTGGCTTTGGCCACCGCTGCATTCACCATTTTTTGTGCCAGCTCAGAAGAGATGCTGAGTTTCTTCACTACGTTAGTCATTGGAATCCTTCCTTTATTTGAAATGTTGCGTTCACTCAGGCGTTCATTCCGCCATCCACGGTCAGATTCGCCCCGGTAATGTACGAGGACTCCGGGCCGGCGACAAACGCCACCAGCGCAGCGACCTCTTCAACGTGCCCATAGCGGTCGAGTGACGTGGCGGCCTTCTGCGGCACCGCCCAATCGCCCGCGGCGGGATTCAAGTCGGTGTCGATCGGCCCCGGCTGGACGTTGTTGACGGTGATACCCCGGCCCCCAATCTCTCTCGACAACCCCTGAGTAAACATCTTTACGGCGCCCTTGGTGGCCGAGTAGGCTACTAGCCCGGGCACTAGGACACGTTCGCCCACGCTCGAACCGATCATGATGATGCGACCGCCGCTCTGCATGTGCTTCAGGGCCCCCTGCGTCGCTGCCAGTGTGCCGCGGAGGTTGATGTCAATCATGCGATTCATGTCCTCGAACGTGGTCTCCGCGAATGTTTTCGGAATGGCTGTGCCGGCATTATTCACAAGCACATCAATTTGGCCGAAGGTCGCGAAGGTCTTTTCGACCGCAGCTTCGACGGCGCCGGGATCAGCGGCGTCCGCCTGAATTGCGATCGCCTTTCGGCCATCGCGTTCAATTTCCTTGACGACCGACGCGGCCGCACTGGCGTCCTTCGCGTACGTGATGGCCACGCTCGCTCCGTCCGCAGCCAGACGCTTGGCGATTGCAGCGCCAATGCCGCGCGAGTCGCCCGTAATGAGTGCAATCTTTCCTTCCAGTTTGTTAGAACTCATGGCTACTACCTCCTTGATCGGGAACCCTATGCAGCTCAGGCATGACTGAAGATCCCCTAAGAGCTGCTTCGGGGATAGCTCAGATCACTTAGTTAGATTGCGAAGTCAGCTATTGGTGGCAGGGTTGGAGCATACTTTGTTAAGCTGGCACCGATGCCTCACAAGCATGGGAGTGGGAATGGAATTACGACATTTTCGCTATTTCGTCGCGGTTGCCGAGGCAGGAAGTCTGACGGTGGCAGCAGAGCGAAATCTGCACACGTCTCAACCTTCGTTGAGCCGGCAGATTCGGGATCTTGAAGAAGAGGTCGGCGCCCAACTGCTGAGGCGCACCGCTCGCGGCATCGAACTGACAGCGGCGGGCCAAGCCTTCCTCGATCACGCCCGCGTGGTGCTAACGCAGGTAGAAGCGGCAACCGAAGCCGCTCGCCGGGTCTCTCATCCCGCCAAGCCATGCTTCTCGATGGGCTTTCTGACCGGACACGAATTGAGGTGGATGCCTGAAGCCTTGCGGATCTTGCACGACGAACTCCCTAACGTCGACGTGAGAATTTCGAGTCAATACTCGCCCCTGCTCGCGGATGGCCTGTCGAAAGGAAGAATCGATGCAGCCGTTCTTCGACGGGAACGAGGGGTGCCGGAGTTGGCGTTCCGCCTTCTCGTCAAGGAGCCCTTGATGGTGGTCTTGCCTAGCGACCACCCTCTCGCCGCGCTCATCGCCATAAGTCCGAGGGACCTGGTAGGCGAGACATTCGTGATCGTGTCCGACACGGCTCCTGTACTGCGCGTGGTCATCGACAATTATTTGAAGCGGTCCGGAATCGATATCACACCTGCTCATCAGGCGGACCACGTCACCATGGGAATTTCCTTAATAGCATCGACGCGCGGCGTAGGGCTGTTACCTGCTTACGTACAGAACTTTCTCCCTTCGTCTCTAACCAGTCGCCCTCTGAAGGGAGATACGCCAACTGTCGATCTGGTCCTCGGCTACAGAAAGTCGAACCAGTCTCCCATCCTAAAGCTTTTGCTTTCGAGATTGGACGAGTTGGTCGCTCGTGCCTCGAAGAAGACCCACTAAAACTCGGAATGCATCCTAGCCAAGGCGGCTATGGAGTTCTTGACCAGTGTTGCAGATCTGCAGCCAAAAGCCGTGCGCCCAGCCAGCAGAACTGCTTCTGAGTACTCTGTCCGCCGATGCGTCAACTTACCGCCTTGGCGTCTTGCGCGACTCCTCACCGGTCACCACTGCCCATCTGCGGTGTTTTTTCTCCGATCTTTCCGGAATAGATGATGAATTTGAACGGGTCCGTATTCTGGTGCTTCTCCATCAGCTTGAGGTAGACAAGCCGTTTGGCCCTAGCTACGGACGAGCTGCCTTCGAACCTGTTTCCGGACGATTCAAGCAGCGAGGCTGCGAGTTCGTATTTGCCGTCGGCGGCCAAGCGTTCCACTGTCTTGACCAGCTGTCTTTCCGACACACCGAGATAGTCGACCAAGAGTTCCGCACGGTCGGCGCCGGCTGAGATGGTCGAGGCCTTGCAGGTCCGGCTGCCAATAGCCGACGTTCTGGTCGTAAAGTCGGTCAATGACGTGTTCGCGCAGGATAAGGTATGGCTGATAGACGTCAGGCTGGTCCACCGAGCAGGCCTGGCGGAATCAAGATTTGCCTGGTGAATCGCGGCACGTTCATCGCCGCGGCGGATCGCAGTCAAGACCTGCTCGCGCAGCCACACCAGGTCGGTTTTGAGCTGCGCCAGCATGGAGGCGGAGGCGAAATTCCGAGTGAGCGGCTCGTGGCCGTGCAACAGATATTGGGGATGCTTCTCAACAACAACGTCGATTGCATCCAGCAGTCCCTGGAAATCGCCCTCCTCCACAAAGGGCGCTCCGAGGTACGGCATGATGAAATCGCCCACGAACATCACGCCCTGATCCGGCAAATGGATGAACATGGCATCGTGAGTTTCTCCTCCTTGCACAGGGATCAGCTCGATGCGTGTTCCTCCGATCTTCAGCTCGGTGCGACGGTCGATGGTGATGTCCGGCTTGAAGCTGCGTACGTCGTCGAGGCTGAAGCGTTCACCGAAGAATTGCTTGTCGAAAGTCCCCGGCGCATCGACTTCGCGAGCAATTTCTTCCTGATAGTTGCTTCTGGCATAGAACCGCAGGCGCGGATTCAGGGCGCGGAAATAGGAGTGGCCGCCAACGTGGTCCCAGTGAGAGTGGGTAATGAAGATGGTCGTCAATTCCGGCAAGGCTGGGCGCGTACGCTCGCAGCGCCTCGTACGCGGCCTTGGCGGAATCCGGCCGTGTACCGGCGTCGATGCCGATCAGCTCGCCGCCCATCGTCGGAAACCACGAAAGTAGTATTCCGTGAACTCGAAACCCGAGAGCGCGTACACGCGGCCCGGCACGATCTCAGCGATGCGCCGCGGCGCAAAGAGCATGTCCTGAAGCGACGTCCTCCGAAAAAGGAGTGATCAGCGTGATCGGCCTGTTCAAAACTCTGGTAGCCGCTCCGCCGGAGATAGTCCTGCGCCTTGGCCTGTTCTCCCGTCGCGAGAGCCAGCTTTCCGAGGTGGTAATAGACTTCCCGCAACCAACCCGCATGAGGGGCTTTGTCGGCGTTCTCCACGCACCAGGCTAGCTCTGCCTCGGCTGCCTTCCTCTGATGGAAAATGCCTGGAAGTTCGGAATGGACGATGCCGGCAATCCAGTTCACGACGAAGACTTGCCCTCCGGAAAGCTGCTTGGCTTGATCGAGGATCGCAATCGTGTCCTTCACGTAACCGATTCGGTGCAGCAACGAAACCGAAGATGCATGCTGAGCTCGCAACAATGCGATGGCGCTCAGATACAACGCCTTTTGAGCGTCGGTCAGGCGAGGTCCGAATTCCTTCAGTCGTGCCGAGAAAAACTCAGCGCCCTCACCCTGCAGGTTCGCGTTCGAGTACTGCTGCCATCAGCAGAAACAGCAACTGTGGATCTCGTGGTGGCGCGACGCTGTTGACGGCCTTCAGATATTCGAGTTCCGGGCGATGAAGGCGTGCCTCAGCATGATTGCCTTGGCCAGCGCCGAGTTCTCCACTCAGGCTGGCTAGAAAGACTCCGAACACCAGCAGCGCGACCGACAAATAGATAGCGGTTCGCATATAAGTCTCCTTTCCGGAACGTTCGATTCCTAAGAGCTATAAAGATAGATGTATATACATCTATTGTGGATACAAAAAGTTTACGCTGCCATCCCGCCTTCCGTTATTCGAGACTACGGTCTCTTTCATGCTCTTCCAGCCCTCTCTCCCCAAGTTCTTGCCGCAGTCTAACTTCCGCCCGCTCCCAGTACGGTTGAGCTTCCTGCCATTTGTCGCTTTACCGGCGCGCGTGAGACTGAAACAGCCGCTCCCGCCTGTCCTTTCCACGTTCGACCTGAACCCAGCCCTGCTTCCGCAACAGCCCCAATGTCCGGGTCAGCGTTGTGCTATCCATGGCAAAGCCCGCGCTCAGCCGTTTTTGATTGGCCTCCCCGGTCGCAGCCAGCGCGGTAAGCAGGCCGAATTGCGTGATCTCGAGGCCTGCCTTTCGCAGTTCCTGGTCATAGATCCGCGTTACGACCCGGGTGAGCGCGCCGCAGGTTCTGACAAGCGCAGGGCAGGTCAAACAATGCGTCCGCCGCTTGCTTTCCAAGTGCTTTTGGCCTCATGTTAGATGTATATACATCTGTTTCTAATCTGTCAAGCGCGGTTCTGCTCCCTCATGGCCGTCTGACGTTTATTTGAAGAGGGAGCGCGAAACACGCGCGACCCAAGAACCATCGGCACACTAATCGAGTAAGTTAGCGGTAATGCTGTTGAGCGGTCACCAATCCGGGAGTTGGACGGAAACGGGCGTCAGGGAGATGTCGGTCGGCGGAGTGGGACCATCGAGGCACATCTCCTCAAAGCCGACTTGAGGCTCACGTTGCCGCGAGTAGGTTCTATACCATTCATCTCCGGAAGATGACTTATCTGGCTCTCTCTGACTTCAGGCACGAAAAGAACCACGTCTCCAGGGTCGAGCCGACGCAGGAACCGATGCGACCGGACGCAGCACCAGGTCTTGAAATCAATCTGGTGTTGTCTACAATATCGATAAGATCGGAGGCACAGAGAATGTCTTGGACAGCTTCGCAAATCGCGATCTGCTTGATCGGTATTCTTCATTTGTGTTTCATGGTTGGTGAATTGTATCCGTGGGAATGCCCGTGGATTATGGCCCTTGTTTTACAGAAATGGCCACGGCTTGATCTATCGGTCGACGATACCCATTTCGTTTCAATGATCGTCCATAACGCGGGCATCTACAACGGAATTGTGGCGGCCGGTCTGTTTGTGGCAGGTTCCACCGGTCCAGCCGCATTCCACATTCAAATTACCCTTCTGGTGGGTGGTGTAGTTGCGGGCCTGTTCGGTGCAAAGACATTGACAAGGGTGGTTTTGGGACAGGCCATACTCGGCGCGATCGCGCTTGTCGTAGTAATGTGGTTTCACCGGTAGCTAAGTAGAACGACTTGCGGCCCATCGAGTTCTCGCGCAATCCCAGCGAAGGAAATCGTTTATTCTGGTCGAGAGGTCTCGCCGTGTTGGCAAAATCGATTGTACTTCTTCTTGCAACTTTAACAATCTCAGTTTTCGGGGTGGCTCAATCAACCGTGGACGACTACATCCTTGAACAGATGAAGTCGAAGCATATTCCCTCGCTGGAACTCGTCGTGGTCAGAAGGGGCGAAATTGTGAAGCAGCGCTCCTACGGGCTCGCAAACGTCGAATTGAATGTGCCGGCCACAAATGACAACGTTTATCCAATTGCTTCGATTACAAAGGTTCTGACAGCGACGGCCACTTTTCTTCTTATTCAAGATGGGAAACTTCGCCTTGACGAGCCTATCGCTGAGCTTCTCGCCGGCATTCCCAAAGAGTGGAACAGGGTGACCGTCCTGAATTGTTTAAGCCACAGCAGTGGAATCCCGGATATTCCCAATATCTACGACAAATTTGATTATCCGTTATCAGAGGAGGCTGCGTTAGCTGCGGCGTCGGGTCAATCTTTGGTTTATGAACCCGGGGAGAAGTCGGTCTACAATCAAACGGAATTCATTCTCTTGAAGAAGATTATTGAGAGAATTTCGGGCGTGTCATACCCGGAGTTCCTCAAACAACGCATCTTCAGCCCGCTGGGCATCACTTCCGTATTCTTCGGAGACTCCCGTGATGTAGTTCCCCATTCTGTGACGGTTTACACCCGGGCGGTGCCAGCTGCCGACCGACTACATTCCGAACCCATCGTGCCTTTCGTGAATAAGCCTGACGATCCGCTTTTTCACTCGATGCTTCTTTTTGCGAGCTATACCTATGCAGGCGATGGGGTGAATATGACAGCCCAAGACTTAGCGAAGTTCGACTCTGCTCTTACACGGGGAAAGTTGTTGAGACCGGACCTTCTCAAGAAAATGTGGACGCCCTATAAGCTCAGGTCGGGTGCCATTGGAGACTTCTCGGCGGGATGGATGACGGAGGAGTTTGGCGGCCATCAAGTTTTCTTTCATATTGGAGCCGGAATGGCCCAATACTTAGTCGTGCCTGACAGCGGCTTGTCTGTCATTCTCCTGACGAATATTCAGGCGACAAAAGTCAACGAGATAAGCTTGGGAGTCTTGCAATATTTCGCGGACCAGCCAACGACCTGATCCAAATTGGAATATCATCGACTGCCCCGGAACAGCGTGGCCTTCTGGATCGACTCGCGAATAGATCCCGAGTGGTTGGCAATTCGGAAGTTATGTCTGCTCCGGCCATCTAACGCAGCACCTGACGCCAGGTTGTACCGCTCTGACAGTGTTGTCTTTCCGCAGCCTCTTCATCGCCTGAGGGTGTTCGTTTGCTCTCTTCAATAAAAAATAAACCCTCATGCGTACGGCGTGCCGCATCTTTCAAATCTCTGCCCAAGCAAATACCAAGAGGGTTGAGCTTTGGAGGCGGGGGTACGCTTTGTTTCCACGATCATAACGGTTAATCGTCCATTGCTGAACACCGGTTCGCATCAGCGAACAACTACACCTGTCTCTGCTCTGCCAAGCGGTTGAAATCCCGAGCAAAGTTTTCGGTATGACGATTGCAAGTAAGTCCAGAATGTTGGTCAAATCGACTGCTTTGATTTTCTGGGTATGGTTGTCTGCACTGGCCGCGCTCTGCCAGACGCCGGCCACTCCACAGCTCATACGCGATGTTCGAGTCTTTGACGGCGAGCGTGTGCTCGAACATCGCAGCGTACTAATAAAGGACGGCAAAATCAGCCGTATCGATGGGTCAGACTTGAAGGTCACGAGCGCGGAGGTAGTCGATGGACGAGGCCGCACTCTTTTACCAGGACTCATCGATGCGCATGTGCACCTTCCTAATCCAGTGGAAAAGGCATCTCATCAAGCACTCGTACTGGGTGTCACAACCCAACTCGACATGTTCAATGCCGGGGACCGGCTAAAGCTGATAAAGAGGCTGGAATCGGAAGATCGCCCGGATCTTGCGGATATGCGGACTGCGGGAACCGGAGCAACAGTCCCGGGCGGGCACCCCACGCAAATGGGTGGTGGGCCGATACCGACCATCACAGCACCCGAGCAGGCACAAAGTTTCGTAGACGCACGAATTGCCGAAGGCTCCGACTACATCAAAATCATTCACGACGATGGCAGCACCTGGGCATGGACGACTAAGCGCGTTCCCATGCTGGACAACGCGACGATGCGGGCGCTTGTAGAGGCATCGCACAAGCGAGGAAAGTTGGCAGTTGTTCATGTTCTTTCACAGCAGCAGGCGCGGGACGCTATTTCAGCGGGAGCCGATGGATTGGCCCATATGTTCGTGGGCGAAACCGTGGGCCCCGATTTCGGCCGATTTGTCAGCGACCATCATGCGTTCGTGATTCCCACGCTCACAACCCTCTACCCGAGTTGTGGCAAATCAGAAGGTCCGGCCACTCTCGCGGATCCCAATCTCGGTCCCTTCATCGGTGAGGGCTGGCGGCGCTCGATGGAAATGGACAAGCCGAATCCGCAATTAAACCATCTTTGCAACGGGACTGACGAAGGCATACGCCAGTTGGTCCAGGCGCATGTCCCCATCCTGACCGGAACCGATGCTCCGGTTCCTGGCTCAACTTATGGGGCTTCCGTGCACGTGGAACTGGCGCTTCTGGTGCGCGACGGCCTAACGCCGATTCAAGCGCTGGCGGCCGCGACATCCGTCCCCGCGCAGACTTTCCATCTTGCCGATCGGGGATGGATTCGTACTGGCATGCGCGCCGATCTGCTTCTGGTGCAGGGGGACCCAACGACGAACATTCTTGCGACGCGCAACATCGTCGGCGTGTGGAAACATGGGATTCGCGCACAGCGTTAGGGACACAATCGAGTCTTCGTTATCGATCGAACCTGGGCAGGGTTAGTGTGCCTCTGAACCGGGAACCCAAACAATTCGGCTGGTTTTTGATGAGCCTCCAGAGCTCAAACGCATCTCGCTGGTTTTCGAGGAAGACGAGATAATCCGTACGCAAGAGTTTGTGTTGTGAGCGGTCTTCGAACCCTGGCGGACTAAAGAAAAAGAAGAGGTTCTGAGCGAATTGTCGGCAACCCTTCCCTAATCGCAAGGTAAGGTTTGCTCGTCATCCGGAGGAGTAATCTGGTTTCCGCCGAGCCGGTTTGTGTTTCTGTACCGATAATGCGGATTGCTGGGCTAGTTCAAGGCAACTTGGCGTCAGCCTGCTTAAGAGCCCACTCAATCGCGGCAAGCACGCGATCGGGTGCCAGAGTGGGGAGCTCGTGCCCGGCATGAATCACCTCGATGCGCGAGTGCGGAATGCGACGTGCGAATTGGCGTTGTGTACGGAGGAATGCCGGCATTGCAGCCGGCGGCTTAAAAGGTAAGTCCGGTTCATCACTGACCAAGACGACCACCGGCACAGTCGGCAAGGGCTGCCCTCGTAGTTCGGCCATGGTGGGTTCCAGGCCGAGCCACTGCGCTTTGACGATTTCACCTGAGTTCATGCCGATGTTAATTAGTTGGCGCCAGTGCTCTGGGTCGTTTTTCTCTAACCATTGAAGATAAGACGGAAGCACGGCGTCCACGAAAACCATGCCGCCGACTTCGTTCGGGTAAAGATGTGCGAAGGAGCGAACGTATAGCCCACCCGCTGAATGCCCCACGAGAACGTAGGGTGGTGGTATCTGTAGCTGTGTTAAAAGGGCGTGCAAATCCTTCGCAATCTGCTCGCCGGAACGTGGGCCAGGGGTGCTCTTAGAAAGCCCGAGACCTGCGCGGTCATAGGAGACCACCGTTGCGAGGTGTGCGATATCCGGCTGAATCTTGCCAAAGCTGCGAAGATCATTCACGAAACCCGCTTCCAGAATCACTGCGGGCCCTCCGCGACCATCGACCGATACATGCACTTGCCTCCCGCCGACTGTAACCATTCGGTCCCTAGCGGAAGGTTTGGTCTGTGCTGCGATACTTAGACAGCTAGAGGTGACGTATAGCGACACCGCGAGCGAACGAAAGTACTTTCGCATGCCTGGTGTTACGAACAGCGGCTTCGAAAAGTTCCGCCGCTGCTGGAACCCACGATGCACTTCTCCGTATAGTCATATCGGATAAGGTAAGGTTTGCCCGTCATCCGAGAGTAATCGTAAAACGTGAATGGAGCGACGACTTGCGTGTCGACGCATTTGTTACTGCTGCGGAGTTAGATGGATGCGTAGATTACCGCTGCGGCAGGCAGTTGGTGATGAAATCTGATACCCGGCCTGCTGCAGGAGGGTCCATATTTGCAGGACTGCGATTACATAACCCTGCCCAGGGGTACCTGCTTTAGTGAGCGCTTAAACGCTGTGTCGCGCATACGGGTGGCGAACATCAACTGGTTTTCAAATGGAGAACTGGCAATCGAAAAAGTGCGAGTAGGATTGAACAGTGTCACGTCGGCGGACTGCCCCCGGCTTGAAATCGAATTTCGATGGTTTCTCGAAATGAAACACCATGGTGCCTCCCGCAACCTCGACTCGGCTCAACAGCTTGGGTCGGTAGCCAGACATCGGCATTTCCTTAGTAGCCATAGTAGACGCACTTGCCTCCTCGACTCTCGGTCAATTCCCACTCTCCGTGTTTATGACGCCGTGTCCTTTGTGTACCGCGCGGTTCTGTCACTGCACCTTCAACGCGGAGTTTTCTGTCTTTGAGGTCCGCTTCTGAATTCTTTCGAACACATTCTTAACCACTCGATCACACCTCACGGCATGAAAGTTGAACGCCTGTTTCCTTTCCATTCCAGCACTCTCGTACAGACTCTTGCGCAACAACGCCCGCGCTCGATGGAGGCGAACCTTGACATTTTCTTCGGTGATATCCAGGACATCCGCGGCCTCAGTCGTGCTCATTTCCTCTACATCGCGCAGCATGAAAACGGTTCGGTAAGCGTCCGGCAGCTTTTCGACCGATTCCTCCAGCAGACTGCGAATTTCCGAGTTTGACGCATGCTGTTCTGGGTTAGGCGCCAACGAGGCAAACCTGTCCATGGGGTCGCCCTCCTGTTCTGACATTGGTTCCGACTCCTGATATCGAGTTTGCCGACGCTGTCTGGCTAAGGCTTCGTGCAAAGCAATGCGTGTGAGCCAGGTGGAAAATTTTGCTCTCCCAGCAAACTGGTCGAGATGTTCGTACGCGCGCACGTAGGCATCCTGCATTACATCCTCAGCTTCACCGTCGTTGCGCAGAATAGCCCGAGCCACGCGGTAGAGGCGCTGATTGTGACGGCGCATGATGATTTCGAACATTCCCGTCTCGCCCGCCAACACTCGGGCCACAGCTTCTTCGTCAGTTAAGGGCTCTTGCAAAGTGGCCACTTCCGCGGGGCTGACCATATAAACCCTCCATAGGATGGAGTCACGACAGGAACAAAAGATACAGACCCGACACAGCAGCTCAGGAAGCGCAATGGATGTGTTGGCCTGTAACCGATTCGCTCCTGCTACCTCTATTCTCGTGAAGGGAGTGAACATGCACAAGGAATTTGATTCACGATTGGACCGGGCTTGGTGGGCACTGCGCATCGGGCTTGGGGTCGGGCCGTTCCTGGCAGGCCTAGACAAATACTTCAACCTCTTAACCAATTGGACCGCATACATCAGTCCGCTGGCCCTGAAAATACTGCCGTTCAACGGGCAGACCTTCATGCACATCGTCGGCGTCATTGAGATGATCGTGGGACTGGCGATTCTGACCAAGTGGACCCGCGTGGGCGCGTATGTGGCCTTCGCATGGCTGCTGGCCATCGCCATCAACCTGGTCTCGACGGGAATGTTTTTCGATGTCGCAGTGCGAGATGTAGAGATGGCCTTGGCGGCCTTTGCGCTCGCGCGCATGACTGAGGTCCGCAGCGAGGCTCTGCAGAGCAACGTTCCGCATGAACAGAGTGTAAACGCTATTGTCGCCGCTTAATGCGAACGAGTGCAGGTCATCGGTAGTGGCGCAGGTAAAGCGATCGCCACTTTCCAGGGCCGCGTTTTGGATTGTGAGAAGAGATGCAAACCATACTTGAACCCCAGTCGTTAGCCGGTACCAAGCTGCAGGAACTCATGTGGGAAATGTTGGTCCGTCTAGGCGAGGACCCAGCGTGATGGCCTGCAGCAGACTCCCGAACGCATGGAACGTTCGATGAAGTATTTAACCAAAGGCTACCAGGAGAACCCGGAAGGAACTTCTGCTGGGCGCGATGTTCGACGTGGCTTATGACGAGATGGTGATCGTCAAGGACATTGAGATGTTCAGTCTCTGTTGGCAGTTCGTATTTAGAGATTGATCTTCGCGGACCATTAACGGGGCGTGACTCAAATGCATTTAATAGCTGACTCAAGAACACATAGCGGGACCCTCTCTATAGCGTTGACGCGGACTTTTCGAGGAAAGCTCTGCGATGTCGTCTTGCGGAATCGTAGCGTGACGACCTTCGAGAAAGATCAGGTGATTTACGACGGGCGAGACAACAACCAGACGTTTTTCTTCCTTCAACAAGGGTTTGTGAAGGTCGGAAGCATCACGGGAGATGGTCACGAGCTCATCTACGATGTCCGCAAAGCCGGGGATATTGTGGGAGAACTTTGTGCTTCCGGACAGCAGCGTCAGGACCGCGCGGTGGCGCTTGAGCGAACCAAGGTTATCGCTGTGCCTCTCGCCGAAGTTCTTGAGATCGTCCAGAAGAATAGAGATCTGCTGCAGGAACTCGTGCAAATGTTTTGCGAATCTCTTTCAGACGCATACGATCAACTGAATACGTTGGCTTCTAGTGACACCGTGCATCGGCTGGTTAGGGTGCTTCTGAGACTCGGGACTCAACTGGGCCACAGCTCCGGGGGAAAGACCGAACTATCGGCTTATCTAACTCAGGAAGAAATCTCGCAGATGGTGATCGCAAGAAGAGAGAGAGTTTCAACGGCGTTGAACTTCCTCCGCAATCGCGGAATGGTGGACTACTCCCACCGGGGCTATCTGGTTCTCGATTTGAAGGCTCTTCAGAATTACGCTGATTAATGTCGAATCGATTGCTCCAGGTGTTTCTCATTTGTCAAAACTTGAACTCTGTTACGCGCGTAACTGACAGTAGCGTTTGCAGGTGATATTGATCGAAACGCCCTCGTATCCTTTCCTGCCCTCTGAGAGTAAGTGACGCCGGGGAATTCAATTTGAGGCAATTCCATGAAGAGCCTAAAGATCATAGTGGGTGTTGTTTTTTTCATAGGTATGGCTGTCAGCTTGTATCACGTGATTGGAGCACAAAGAGCCTCAGCCCAAACTCAGGAAGCCGGCGCATCGTTCTCAGGACTCGAAGCCATGGTTCCCGGCAATTCGGAACGCGTACTGAAGGAAGGGCAACATACATTCCGCTTCGACACCTTCGGAGATGAAGCTTGGTGGGGCGACACATTGCACCTCCATGAAGCAATCGAAGGAGTCAAGTTTGGTGGAATCGGTCCAGGTATCAGCCCGGCGACGGCACTGTCATTAGGCCTTAAGGTCGATTTGGATGCGTTGCCTCAATCGCTCGTGCAACAGATCAAAATGGGCAAGGTAAACCTGAACGATCCGGCCGTAACCCTGGCGTTGTTGCAACTCAAAGCAGTGGTGGGCGTGACCGGGCATTTCAATTCTAATGGCAGCTTGAAATCAGTCGGAATTCAGTGTGCATTGTGTCATTCCACAGTCGATAACGCGCTCGCTCCGGGAATCGGTCACCGACTGGACGGCTGGGCCAACCGCGACCTGAATGTCGGCGCGATTATTGCCGCCGCTCCTAACTTGCAGCCAGTTGCCGATCTGCTCAGCACGGATCAGGCGACCGTGCGCTCGGTGCTAAACAGTTGGGGACCGGGGAAGTTCGATGCTGAATTGCTTCTGGACGGCAAGGCTGTCCGTCCGGATGGCAAACCGGCAGCAACTCTGATTCCGCCGGCTTTCGGATTGGCAGGCGTCAATTTGCACACATGGACGGGATGGGGATCGGTGCCGCACTGGAACGCGCTGGTTGCGAATCTAGAAATGCGAGGCAAGGGGAACTTCGATGATTCGCGTCTGGACGACGCTTCGCAGTTTCCGATCGCTGCGGCCAACCATTTCGGCCACGTGCACAACAGTCCGGATCGGATCACGTCCAAATTACCTGCTTTGCATCTCTACCAACTCTCAATTCCGGCACCGGTACCGCCCCCAGGCAGTTTCGATCGCACTGCTGCAGATCGTGGACGCGAACTCTTTGGTGGTAAGGCGCAGTGCAGCACCTGTCACGCCAACCCTATTTTCACAGAACCCGGTTGGAACATGCATAAGGCCTCAGAGGTCTGTGTAGACGATTTCCAGGCGAATCGCGCACCCGATCGGGCGTACAGAACCGCCCCTCTAAACGGTCTATGGACTCACACCAAGGGCGGCTTCTATCACGATGGTCGTTTCGCGACGCTGGCCGATGTCGTGAACCACTATGATTCTTGCTTCAACCTTGGTCTTTCCGCACAGGAACAGGGGGACATTGTCGAATACATGAAGTCACTGCCGCAGCGAAAATAAACGCGGAAAAAGCACACCCTGAACACTGTTACCTGCGTAACAGACAGCGGCTGTCCAACGTGATATTCATCGGACGCCTTCGTGTCCATCCCAGCTTGCGAGAGCAAGCGACGCCGGGCAATTCAACTTGAGGCGACTCCATGCAAAGCCTAAAGATCGTGGTCGGTCTCGTTCTTTTCACAGGGTTGGCTGTCGGCTCATATCACCTGATTGGAGCACAAAGAGCTTCAGCCCAAAGTCAGCAAGGGGCATCAGCATCGGGATTCGACGCTATAGTTCGTAACAACTCGGAACGGATGATGAAGGAAGGGCAACAGACATTTCGCTTCGACACTTTTGGCAGTGAAGCTTTTTGGGGTGACGCTCTGCAACTCCACAAAGCGATTGCAGGCGAGAAAAACGGCGGTGTCGGAGGTGGGGTGAGTCCAAAGACCGCACTAGCAGTCGGCCTGAAGGTTGACTCCGACGCTCTGCCCCATTCACTGAAGCAACAACTCAAGGAAGGTAAGGTGGATCTCGACGATCCTGCAACAACCCTCGCACTGCTCAAGTTGAACTCGGTCGTCGGTGTAACGGGCATCTTCGATAAGAAAGGCAGCCTGCGATCAATGGGTCTCCAGTGCGCCTTCTGCCATTCCACTGTGGATGACTCGTTGGCGCCTGGCATTGGGAAGCGATTGGACGGCTGGGCCAACAGAGACCTGAACGTCGGCGCAATCGTTTCTCTCGCTCCTAATCTCAAGCCTTTTACGGACCTCCTCGGCGTCGACGCCGCCACGGTGAAAAAGGTGCTCAGCAGCTGGGGTCCCGGCTGCTTTGATGCTGAACTCGATAAAGACGGGAAGGCCCTCCGGCCCGACGGCAAGCGAGCTTGCACGCTGATCCCCCCTGCGTTTGGGCTTGCCGGCGTCAACCTCCATACCTGGACTGGGTTTGGTTCGGTCACCTACTGGAATGCGTACGTCGCTGCAACCGAAATGCACGGTTCCGGCACTTTCTTCGATGCGCGGCTAAACAACGCAGAGCAATATCCTGTCGCGGCGAAGAGTGGATCCGGTAACACTCGCGGAAAGCCTGACCTAGTTACGTCCAAGCTGGCAGCTCTCCATTTCTATCAACTCGCAATCCCGGCGCCGAAGCCCCAAGAGGGTAGTTTTAATGAAGAGGAATCTGCGCGCGGGAAAGCAATCTTCAATGGCAAGGCGAACTGCGCTAGCTGCCACGTCCAGCCCCTTTTCACGGAGCCGGGGAACAATCTACACGCTCCCAGCGAGATCGGCGTGGATTCATGGCAGGCCGACCGATCACCGACACACATGTACCGGACCGCCCCCCTTGCAGGTCTGTGGAGCCATCAGAAAGACGGTTTCTATCACGATGGCCGCTTTGCGACTTTGCCGGATGTGATCGAGCATTATGACGAGTTTTTCAAATTGCAGCTTACTGACCAGGAGAAACGCGACCTGAGCGAGTACCTCAAATCACTCTAGAGTTTCTAGCGAAGTTAGGTTTCGCGAGACTAATGTCGGCCTCATTACGAGTTGCGCCCTGGGAGAGAGCTATCGTTGAAGATTGCTTCGACGCTGCCGGTCTGGACGAGAGCCGCCGGCCGCTGAACGCGATTCTCGGAAGCGAAGGACGGGCTTCTGGGCGTATGGTCGGCTAACCGAAAGCTATCCAGAAACGGGCTTGTGGGAAGTGCGAACGGACGCTCCCAATTATCGACAACCAGAATTACCACCGCCTCGACATGATGAACCCGAACTCGTTCTGCTTTTAGCAAGTCCGATTCCGGTTCGTTTCGGTTGGGTTTGTGTGCGAGAAGGGTGCTAAATCTGCACGACCGCATTAAAGGGTCTCAGGTCGCTGCCCGGCTGACTGTCGGTCATCCAACTTGCAGGTCGCAATTTCTTCTCAACTCATTTTGACATCAACTACTTACCCGAGAACCAAGCCCGCACGGAGGCACTTTGGGAAACCAGCGAGAATGGCGGTCGTGCTGCATATGACGGCGGAAGAAGGGTCACGTTTGTGGCACGGTTTTGCTGGTCAAGGGCGATTGTGTTTTCAAGAGGGGAGCGGGTCGAAACCCAACCCTACTCTGTCGAAGTGTCGAGGGCCAGATTTTGTCAGTGAGCGATATTGGGTATGTTACACCAATTGAGCAGCGAAACACGTCCATGCCCAGAATTTCGGCACAATTGATGTACTTGACAACAGCAACTAGATGTATGCTAACGTCAACTGGATCGGAGGTGCCTATGCTGGAGCCTAGCATTGACAAACAGGTGGCCGCCATTCGTGCATTTACGCGCTTTTATACCCGCAAGATCGGCGTGGTGGATGGAATGGCAAGTAACCCGTTTTCTCTGGCTGAGGCCCGCGTATTGTATGAGCTCGCGCATCGCGAGCAGCCCACAGCTACCGACATCCGCAAGGAGCTTGGGCTGGATGCCGGATACATTAGCCGCATCCTGCGCGATTTCGAACGCCGCAAGCTCGTGACCCGGGAACAGTCCAAGACGGACGAACGACAAAGATTCTTGTCACTGACCGCCAAGGGGCGGAGAGCCTTTGCACCACTTGACGAGCGTTCGGATCGCAATGTGGCCGCAATGCTCCAAGAACTCTCGCCCACGGAGCGGAAGCACGTGGTTGACGCCGTGCAAACGGTCCGCAGACTGCTGGGTGACACAGCGGAAGCCAAGGACCCCCTATTTGCTGCGACCGCACCAGCCGGGTGATATGGGCTGGATCGTCCATCGCCAGGCAATTCTCTATGCCGAGGAATACGGGTGGGATGGAACATACGAGGCGCCTGGCGGCGGAAGTTGTGGCGCAATTCATCAAGAATTACGATCCGAAGCGCGAACGCGCCTGGGTTGCAGAAAAGGATGGGGAAAGGGTTGGTGCCGTCTTTGTTGCTAAGGAATCAGACGCAAGTCGCAAAGCTGCGTCTGCTGCACGTTGAACCGGCAAGCGCGTGGGCTGGGAATTGGCAAGCGGCTCGTTGCGGAATGTGTCCGCTTCGCGCGGCAAGCCGGGTACCAGAAGATGACACTGTGGACGCAGAGCATTCTGCACGCAGCGCGACACATCTACAAAGAGGCAGGTTTCCAGGTCGTCCGCGAAGAAAAGCATCACAGCTTCGGGAAGGATCTTACGGCTGAGACCTGGGAACTGAAGCTTAAGGACGGCAGCATTGGGAGGTGATCTCGCAATGAGTGTAATCGGGATGTTACGCCAACAATGACGAGCGGCTTTCTCCGACCCTCGCATGTCAAGCGGCCTGCGGAGATAGCTTCGGAGTTGCCAACGATCCGGGAGCTATCATGTAGTTGGCTCGAATCTCAGGTCGGAGGCAAGAGATGGATGAATCCAAGAGGCACGCGGTCCAGTTCCTGGAGAAGGAAATTAAGACATACAAAGCACTAGCGTTGTTCTTGTCAAAAGAAGAAATCAAGAAGCATCTGCGAGCGAGAGACAGAGAAGGTCTCATTCGCCCAACGTACTACAAGGAAAGGATGCGAGACGCCAAGAAGCTTATACGTGAACTCAGAAAATCAGTCTAAGCAATGACTTACTGCACCACCGATACGAACGCTGCGCAGCCTGAACTGGGCGTTGTTCTGCGAAATGCGATGCGCTGACAACCCGGTCAATGATCGCAATCGACGATTTTGCCGCAGCTACCTTTCACGCCGTCAGCCGCCCTCGACCAGCTAGTCGTGCAGAACTACGTTGAGCAGCGAGCTGTGGACCTGCAGGCCGCCGTTGTAGTGAATAAAGCCCAATTTCCTGAACCGGTTCATGAAGAAGCTGACACGCGAGCGGGTTGTGCCTATCATTTCCGCCAGTATTTCCTGACTAATCTTGGGAACAACTGTCTCCGGTGTGCCTTCCTTGCCAAAATGAGCAAGCAGCAAGAGGATCCGGGCCAGCCTCTTTTCGCTCGAATTGAAAAGCTGATCCACCAAATCTTCTTCGTAACGGATGTTCCGCGCCAGCAAATACACTACGAACAGATCGGAAAACGCGTGTTGCTGATGAAGCGCCTCCATCATGGCTTTCCGGTCGATTTGCAGAACAGCACAATCCGTCATCGCGGTTGCAGAGCACATGCGGAGTGACTGACCTGCAAGCGCAGCTTCGCCGCAGAACTCTCCGTCAGCTAATATGCCGATCGTTGCTTCCTTGCCAGTCTTTGAGACCACCGTGAGTCTTACCTTGCCCGTTTGATATAAAACACCGCATCAGCGGCATCCCCTTGGGCGAAGAGTGTTTCTTTGATCGGGAAAAACACAAATTTCCTGCCCTCGCCGATGGTTGCAAGGAATGCAATAGGGTCGAAATCGCGCCTCTTCTTGCGGGAGTTTATGGCATTACGCTGTGTGCGGAGGTTAGGATCGATTGTGGTTTGGCGGACGACTTTCCTTTTATCTGAAGAACCGTTGGTTTGTCGAGCAGGAGACATGGGGTGCCTCCTCCCTCTGACCTCACAATGCTGGATTTATTTTAACCCAGTCGGCCTGCGTCAAGCGGTTGTACTCGTCTCGCAACGCACTGCACGACTTGCAGGTTGGGTCGCAACAAAAGGGCGAATCAGGTGCAGGCTGGTAGGGTGGCTGAACTTGCTGTACTGGCTGAGTTGCAATAGTAGCCTCCAAAGCGGACCTTCTAATGTGGAAAGGTACTCTGAATCGGGGGATGGAAAGTGCTCAATATTGCACAGTCCAGAAGATTTGGGGCAAGTAGCATCGCGCTGCGTTAGCGCGATTCGGTCGTCCGTAGTCTAGTTCCTGTACCCAGGCGTTAGCGCAACTTTGCGCTTTTCTTCCCGCCGAAAACGGGGTCAATTGGTAGTGAGCTATTTTATTTCTTTCTTGCGACCATTGTCTGTCAAGGCAGCGGCGCCCATCTTGACCCATTGAGAAACGTGAGATTCCTCAGGCGCATTAGGAAATTCAAGGATCTCGGCAAGTTTCGAAGGTACGCCGGATGGCAGCATCGGGGTGATGTTTTGGGAAGTTCCACGGAATCGCTCGACGACATCCCGAACGATACTCAAGAATGTCGCTGTCGGTTCTCCCTTATTCACGTAAACATCTATGTCATGAAGCGTAGCCGGATTAGTGCCGGAAAATAGAATAATGGGTACCTCGGACTTGAGATTTTTCATCTCCCGCGCAAGCTGGGTTCCCGTCTGTCCTTGCAGCATGTGATCTGCGATAACGCAACAAACGGGTGACTCGCGAAGGATTTGTAATGCCTCGGCGGCGCTGGTCACGCCGATTACGTCGTATCCTTCTTTTTCGAGAACGGCCTTTCTTAGCGTCAGATAGACGAGGTCATCTTCAATGCAGAGAATCAGCGGCTTTGCGAGAGGAAGTGCCTTACCCAGTGTTCTAGCGAACATCTTCGGCGGAGGGCGACCGGGCATGAGAGCAACCACCTACAACCCATGCTCGTCTTTCCTTTAATCCCATGTAAATCCAGGATTCTCTGTATTGCATCGAACATTCGTGCCTAGCTTTGACCTACGGCTTCCTCCCGGGCCGGGAGGACGGGCAGTGATAAAAAAGCGGGCCGCGACCGCTCTGCTGTGCTGAAGACGCGTCGTGAAATCGTTATTGGTGGGGATCAAACGTGAGCGGTACCACGAAGCTGGACTTGCCGTTTGCGGGAGCAAATTTCCAGGCCTTTATCGCTTTCATCGCCGACTGGCCAAGGATCGGGTTGCCTCCGATAAGTTGGGTCCTTTCCACCGTTCCCGCGGAAGTGACCACTACCTCCACACGCACTACACCGCCGATATAAAGCCGCTTCAAAGTTTCGGGATACTCTGGTTCTATTCGAGTAACAATCTTTCTCTCTACCGCGTTATGGTCGTGAGCCTGCGAACTCGCAGGCTTTGCAGTTACCCCGAGTACGAGCATACTCAGAATGAAAAAACTCATTCGCCGCGCGCAGCAGTGGAAGCTCGTCATTTCATGGTTCCGCATTTGTAAGATCACAATTCAGCCAATCAGGGAAGCTCTACGCTCAACTGATAGACTTCCTGCGTGCTGCGGTCGCGCACAAACATCCACGATCCGTCAGGAGTGCGCCCACTCCAAATCCCAAACGGGCCGGCATAACGTTCGATCCCTTTCAGTTTGAACACGCGTTCGGCCCGGCTTTCGCTGACCTTCACTTTGCGAATTGTCTCCTCGCCGGTGACCAGATCGTCGAAGTACAGGTAGTTGCTATCATTCGACCACACCGGATAACTGACGGCGCCGGCAGGTTCGGTCAGCCAGGTTGTCCATTTCTGCGTTTGGAAGTCAAACAGCATGACTTTTGTAAAGTCAGGGGAGAGCGCAGCAACGTATCTGCCGTTCGGAGACCACCTCGGACTAAATAGCCCGTCGGATCCGGGAATGGTTTCCACTTTATGAGTCTTTAAATTTATGAGTCGAATATTTATATCTTTGTCCTGGACGAAGGAGCCGAGCATGATTTGCCCGCCGTCCGAGGACCAATTGGCATCGATCTGGCTCCGACTTTCAATTAGCACATCTTGAGAAGCGCCGCCGCTGATTGAGACCACGGAAATCTTCGACGGCTCTCCGTGGACAATTCTGACATAAGCTATATGCCTTCCGTCGGGAGACCAGCGAGGCAGCGCGACGCGCTCGGGCGCCAACGTCAGCTTCAGCTTCTCGCTTCCGTCAGCGCGGCACCGCCATAACTCCCCATCAGGAACGGAAATGTACGCGACCCATTTTGCGTCGGGCGAAAAATCCAGGTCGGTTGCGGAGACGCCTGCCAGCAGGGGAGCGAAATCGTTCCCCTTAGGGCTGTACTTCACCGGTTCGGCCAAAGGCTGCACACCGATCGCCCAGATCTTTTTATTGTCCGCCGAGGGAGAGACATTGCCGAATGAAGTTGGGCCGCTCGTCAGTTGGATTGGACTTGCCGCGTTATTCAGCCCAGCATCGGCCAAAGCCCACAAGGTCGTGAGGGCTGTAGGAATCGTCTGCGTCACCTGAAAAATGTAATAGCGGCCGTCGCGGGTCCAATTCCCGCAGCAGGCGCTTGACGCGTAGTGCCAGTTCCCAAGAACGGCATGGGGATTCGATCCATCAGCTTCAACCTCCCAGATGGATGTAGTATTTTCCGCCGCATTTCCAACTGTAAAGCGGATGCGTTTTCCGTCCACCGAAATGCGTGGTGCAAACACCGAGCCGTTGGCGGTGAATACTTCGCGCGCAGAACTCCCATTCGCATTGGCAATGAACAGCGTAGATTTGCTTGCGAACGCCAGTTGCAGGCCATCGGGCGACCACGTGGCGTCACGTCCGCTGACCTCGGCAAGCCGCTCGGGAGTACCGGCTCCCATTGGCAAAGCCCAGAACTCGTTGGCGCCGGAGTTCCCCTGAATGGCCAAAACTAAAAGCTTCTTGTGGTCAGGAGAAATATCGAGTGCCTGCCAATTCGAGAACGCTGTGGAAAGCAGCGCGCGATCGGCCGTCTGCAGCGACACCTTTGCCACTTCATGAAAGGCCGCAGGTGCCTCCGTCACATAAAGGTTCGAACCATCCGACAGCAGGTTGGTCTTGCTCACACCGTCATGCGTGATTTGAGTAATCGCAGCCACCTTCGGCGTGCTCGGCACGGACTCGATTCGGCGATCTGTGCACAGTCCCACGGCGACCGACAACGCGAAGACCGTGCCTATTAGCAACAACCAAATCCGAACCTTCCCGTCCGCTTTGATCATGCGAAGATGCTAGCAAGCAGTGCCGTCCCTACTTCGGGAAAACCAGTGCCTCGACTTACGAAGGTAATTGACTGCTGGCCAGCGGTGATGAAGATAGTTGGTAACCCGCTGCTGATTCAATCAAGATGCACTCAGGGCGTGACCTCGCCAAACCAGCCAGGCCATTTTGAGTGTAATAGGGATTTTTCGCCAACTACTCACCCACTAATTCCCATCAGGGCATTTGCAGGGATTCGGCGGCGGTGGCGGCGGTGGTGGCATTTCGAACAATATGCTCTCCTTCCCGACCGGAATCTCGTAGAGGATGCCAACCCTTAACCAAGCATAGAGTGTGGTCATACCAAGCAGAACGCCTGTCGCGGACAGGCCAATGAGTTTGGCCGAAAATCGACGTGTTGGTGGTTCCAGCTTCTTTGTGGCAAAGAATCTACTTATCGGCAGCACCAGTGCGATCACCATCATTGAGAACGTCACGGACAACCCCACCACATAGCGAGCAAACCCCGGCCCAGACATTGCGGCATACAGCATTTCAAAGAACGTGTAGTCGGAACCTTGGCGGAGAAAGGAGTGAAAGGGCTGAAGTATGAAGATCGGAAATGCCCAGAACCACACGATGATAAACATCACGAACCACGCCGACTGCGAGCGCCTCACATAGCCCGTCCATACAACGATCAATCCGATGAGAATAATTGCCAGACATGCGACACCGAGATAGTGCGCGGTTTGAGCTTTTGCCCGGAAACTTTCATCCACAACGTATCGTTCAGAGAAGTAATTCCACAAGGATGGTTGAATGAGATAAAGCAGAGCAACGGTTTGGAGCAGGCTGGATATAAAGACTGAATCGGCGCGTACTCTCATGGCGGTCCTCCCCAAAGAAGCCGCCTACCACGCACATTTCTACTCCAAGATGCCGCGATTTGCTAGTCAACTGACGAGATCAGGCCTGTTTGCGTCCACGAGCCTTGGGTGCATAATACGTGCTGCTTATGAAAGGCGCACTCGTTTCACACCTCGTTATTTTCATGCCGCTGATCGTTACGCTTTCGGGATGGACAAGAGCCTATCAGAAACGACGCACGGAACCGCTGCACCCTTTCGCGCTCACGCTTCTGGCAGCCGTCACTGGATTCGCTGCCATTGCCGCTGCTTCATTCGTCTATTTTGATTTCAGACCTGTTCACCTTCCACCTTGGCAGTCTCCAGAAGTCATGTTGTTTGGCTGGTTTTTCATACTCGGTCCAGCCTGCATAGCTGTTGGCTTTCTCGCGCTTGGCAAACAGCCCAAATGGCTGTTTTGGGTGCTCGAACTGGCATCTCTTTGGTTGACTGGCTTGGCGTTTTGGCTTCTTCGGCGTACTCGTCAATGAACGATAACGCCTGTTAACGCCATCTGGCGAGACCGCGCGGTTGCCAGAAACAGAAATGCCTCGGATTGCTCCGAGGCTTTATTTTCACCTTTGTTGAAATTATGCTGCCGCGGTTCTTACGGCTGTGCCCGTGATCTCGGTTTCCGCTTCGAGCCAATTTTCCAGATCGTGGCCTTCTTCACGACCGCGCGCCTCATATAGTTCGTAGGCGCGAGTGCGAATTTGCTCTTCGAGGTTGTCCTCTGCCTTGGTGCGACCGAATGTTGATGATTTTTTCGTCGTCGGGTTTTGCATGAGAATTCACTCCTTTGATGGTGTCGTTGGAGGCCTAAGACGGAGGGCGCCTGAGATGTTTCGTGCCTTTTCCTGAAACCTACGCCTGATTCCGTGTGCGTTCAATGCCCGCTTTTAGTGCAGGGCTCGGAAGCCGACGCAACAACGGCGGGCGCATGCCTGGGGTCAATGAATGAGTGATAAGGCCTGTTTAACAGCAGTTACATGCAACTAGCGGAAAAACTCGCAAAGACTAGCAGGCCACGTACGGCGTGTGATCGGTGCAACAAAGCGAACTGCCGCTGAAGAAGTTTGGAGGTCGAACCAACATCAAGCATGCGTGGGAGTCTGATCATCGAATCGTCGCTTTCGCATCGGGGCGATATGGTATACGAACACGGGACAATGGACATGAGCTACGACGAAGATGGCAAGGTCCAAAGTGGCGATGCTGAACGTCGAGGCAAAGGGCGCAGTCTGCGAAAGTGTTGCCGGAACGATGCCAGCCGCTATCGGAAGATGACCTCTGACACTTGCAGCGTCCTATAGAAACGGCCAGCGCGAGGCTGGCCGGTTCTCGTGAAAAAGCTTACCTCAGTAGCCTACTTGCCCGTAACCTGCTGAAGCGCGGACAGGAACTGCTGCGCGGCCTCTGACGCTTGTGCTTGACCTTCGAGGATCGACTGAATCGAAGCGCTTTTTCCGTACAGATTGTGGTTTGCGTCCTGATCGAGGTCGATCTTCGACCCTTGAAGATTAGCTCCCGCATAAGCTCCGCTTGAATGCGCATAGGAGAGAACGGGCGCTTTCCAGCCGGTACTTTCGCCTACACCTGCGCTGTCGCCAGTCGGTCCAGCGGCAACAGCTTCCGCTCCAAGATCCCAGTGTCCATTTATCAGTTCCTGCTTACCCTGATTGTTCATCAGCAGCACGATCTCCTGATGCTCGCCGCCCGCCTGCAGACCCACGCTTCCGCCAGTGATGGTAATGAACGCGGGCGCGCTCCAACCATTTTCCGTCCGGCAGCTTACCACGCCATTGCCGTGCTCACCTCCCACGATGAATCCAGCTTTGGTCAATTTAGGGACAACCGCGATGCACTTTGCGTCGCGTAGCAAGGATGATGGAATCGGCTTTGCGCCAGTGGTCATGCTCTGTACGGTTTGAGTGGCAGCATCCAAGACCTTGGTATTGTCCACGGCCCACAGCGCCAGAGCACACGACGGAACAAGTACCATTATCGAAAAAACTCTTCTCATAAATCTTCTCCTTATAGTCAATCGCGATCTCAAACTTTCACCTTTTTTACTGGCCGACGGCAGACATACGCTTTCCACTTTGGAGTCCCCACGCAATGATTGATACATTTTCGGCGATTCCGCCACGTGAGGTCTGTTCACAACTGCTCACCTCTCGTCGGGTATCGATATGGTCTGGCTACGCTGCGTTTAAGCGGTGAGACCAACTTAGGAAGTATGGCTCTGGTTGGATAATCTCAGGCTGCGGAATTCAGATTGTTGATCTTAGCGTAGGGCGGTATGGACGATTGCCGAATTCTCTGGAGTCGTAGCTCGCCAAGCAGGAAATTGATTTCTCCGCCGAGCAGAACGGCCAGACCGGACAAATAAAACCAGACGTACAAGCCAATGGCAGCACCGAGTGGCCCATAGGTCTTATCAAGAGATTCGAAGTGTCGGAAGTAAATCCCGAGCACGTAGGACAAACCAATCCAGGCCGCGACCGCAGCCGTTGCCCCCGTAAGGCTGTCGCGGAAGCGCTGCTTCACATTAGGTCCGAAATGGTATAGCAGTTCTAGTGCGAGCACGGCAAAGGCTGCGGCTATGCCCCACCGGAGATTACGCCAGGCGGCAAGAACGGCTGGACTCAGGTCAAATTCGCCTGTAAACCAGGTCCCGAGGTACGTCCCCTCAACCATCAATCCGACAGCCACGACCAACAGCGACCCCGCGAGCAACGTCAGTCCGAGCGCAAGGGGTCGAGTCTTCCACACCGGGCGGGTTTCACGGACACGATAGACAAGATCAAGACCGTCGATTAGCGCAGCAAATCCGCTGGAAGCTGTCCAGATTGTGAACACCAGCCCGAGCGTCAGAAAGTGCGTGTGTTTGTGACCGACGTCAGACACGATGTTGCGGACCAAACTCATTCCATCTCCCGGCACAAGCCTCGCCATCAAGCTTAGAAGGCCCTCAAACAAGTGGGGAATGGGTACATACCCTAGCAGCGATGCCATCGAAACCAGTAGCGGAAATAGTGAGAGCACGAAATAGTATGACAGTCCGGCGGCGAATACGAAGAGGTGTTCGTCATAAACATCGTTGTAGATCGTTATTAGCGATCGTTTGACCGTCAGCCATGCTGCTTTATTACCTATGGCGAGCACCATCACCTCAGACGTTCTCATTCCTGATGCTTTCACAATTTTAACGCTGGTAAGGGTTGCCGCATGTGATATTTGCGCTCACCCTGACGTTCCACTGCTCAAGCAAACGGGAGTCGAATGCACTCGACCACGCGCTGCGCTCTCCCAACTTGCTTCAGGGGTTAGATTTTGACGGACCAGACTCACAAAAACGGCAGCGCCAGGAAATGCGTACGCGGAGCTCACTTCCGATGCTCCGTCAGTGCAGCCTCCAACTCAAGCAGAGAAATTTCGCACGTTCATCGATGAAGCGCGCTCGCTCTGACATTCGGTGCGGTTGCCGTCAATGCGGGCATAATGCGCGAAACTAACGAGGAGGACGCGGTCGTCAAGTGGGATGACGACGGTCGCACGAGACTCCACCAACCGTCGCTCAAAAAGATTTAGGCTGCCACGTTCCCGACCGGGTTGCTGGTGCAACCGCGACAATATGACCGTCACCGTTCGAAACCACGGTGATCAACGGCGCACATATCGTTATCTACACCAAGGATCCGGAAGCTGACCGAGCCTTCTTTCGCGATGTACTTAAGTTTTGCTCCGTTGATGCCGGCCACGACCGGTTGATTTTCGCCATGCCGCCTCTCGAAGCAGCGTTCCATGATTCCGAGAACAACGACCAGCACGAGCTTTACCTCATGTGCAATGACATCGCGGCGACCTTGGAAGATCTCAAATCAAAGAATGTGAAGATCTCTGATGTGAGCGAACGGCCTTGGGGAAAGGTTGCTACCTTCACACTTCCCGGCCGCGGCAAAATGGGTGTCTACGAACCAAAACATCCGAGTCCACTGAAGCTCAAGCGCGGAGGAATGAAACAACCATACAAACCGGTGGCTGGGAAGTGATAACTGTCAGTAAGGCTTTACACCAAGACGATGGTGTGGAGTTTCCCAGAAGACCTTTAATGTTCTTCGGAATTGTGCCAGCCGTCCACATCCATAGCCAAACGATCCGCTTCATGAGGTCCCCACGAACCGGGCTCGTATAGATGCAAAGTTGTAGCATTCGCGAGGATGGGGTCGACAACGGCCCAAGCGGCCTCCACCGCGTCCTCTCGCACGAACAGCATGGCGTCTCCATGCATGGCATCTCCCAGAAGACGCTCATAGGCGTCCACTTCGTCCGCGGTTTGCTGTTCCACGGCGGTGAGCTTTGCCGGCATGGACACGAGGTCTTCGCCGGGCCGTTTTACTTGGGCGAAGAGGCTTAGCGAAACATCGCCGGGGCCTAAGCGGACGTGAAAATAATTGCTGGCATGACCCGCCAAATTGTCGAGTGGAGGCTTTCTAAGTTTGACGATCACTTCAGTAGCGGTAACCGGGAGGCACTTTCCGGCGCGAATCAGGAATGGCACTCCCGACCACCGCCAGGATTGAACTTCGAGACGCACGGCAGCGAAGGTCTCGACCTGGGAATCCGCTGCGACCCCTTCTTCTTTCTTGTAGCCCTTGAACTGCCCGCGAACCAGATGCTTCGGATCCAGCGGCGGAATTGTGCGGAACACCTTGACGGTCTCATCGCGGATGGAATCATAATGTAGGCCGGTAGGAGCTTCCATGGCCAGAAAAGCTACGACCTGAAGCATGTGGTTTTCGACCACGTCCCGGATCGCTCCGGTAGCATCGTAGAATTTTCCTCGCCCCTCAATCCCGAACTTTTCCGCCATGGTGATCTTCACACTTTCAACATAATTCCGGTTCCAGATGGGCTCCAAAAAACTATTGGCGAAGCGGAAGAACAACAGATTGAGGACCGCTTCTTTGCCGAGGTAATGGTCAATACGAAAGATCCGCGATTCCGGAAGAACGACGTGAAGCGCGGCATTCAACTGCTGTGCCGAGGCAAGATCGTGTCCAAAAGGCTTTTCAACAATCACCCGTGCATTCTTCATGCAGCCCGAGCGTGCGAGAGACTCGACAACATTGACAAAAAGATCGGGAGGAATCGCCAAATAGTGAATCGGACGGATTGCTGGGCCCAGCGCCTTCTTCAACCGATCAAAGGTCGCGACCTCTTGATAATCACCACCGACGTAGTGAAGCAAGTTCAACAGCTTGGCGAGTGCATCCTCATCGGTGCTTCCACCTTGTTGGTGGACGCCGTCGCGAGCGCGCTCTTTCAGATGCTCATCAGTTCTCCCGGCCTTGGCTACACCGATAATCGGCAAGTCCAAGTGACCGCGCTGAACCATATGGTAAAGGGCGGGAAAGATCTTCTTGTGTGCCAGGTCCCCCATCGCTCCGAACAAAACCAAAGCATCGGCTGGCCTCGTGTCTTCCGAGGATTCACGCGTCGTGCGATCAAGTCTGAGATCGGGCATCAACATCTCCTCATCTCCTCCTGTCGCCGGAGGCAGAGCAATCTTAGCAGTCTCAAGTAATATCGAGCCGAACGCGGAACACCGAACACCGAACACCGAACACCGAACACCGAACACCGAACACTAGGTTAAGGCGCCTCCCTGATAAAGTTCTTCTCGATCGGTTTTTGATCGACCGGCGAGGGTGCACAGGTTGGAGGCGCGAACTATGGCGAGGAAATATCCCAAGAAAAGTGATCCCCGGGTATTGGTCGTCGATATTGGAGGAACGCATGTCAAGCTAGTGGTCACGGGTCTCGAACAACCGATCGAGATTCCGTCTGGCCCTGCCCTAACTCCTAAGGCGATGGTCCAACAAGTTAATCAGGCGCTGGCAGACCGTCCGTATGACGTTGTCTCGATCGGCTATCCCGGCCCGGTGGTGCACGGGCACCCTGTGAGGGAGCCGTTTAACCTGGGGAGCGGATGGGTGGGGTTCAACTTCCGAAGGGCATTCGGTCGGCCCGTCAAAATCGTCAACGATGCTGCGATGCAGGCCCTCGGAGGATATAAGCGAGGCAAGCTTTTGTTCTTGGGATTGGGAACCGGACTTGGATCGGCCATGATCGTGGAGGGGATCTTGGAACCGATGGAATTGGCTCATCTGCCGTATAAGAACGGTAAAACCTACGAAGATTACGTTGGGCTGCGTGGTTTAAAGCGGCTTGGACGTAGGAAGTGGGAGCGCCATGTGGGCAAAGTGGTCGCTCAGTTACGCGCAGCTTTGGAGCCCGAGCAGATCGTTTTGGGAGGCGGCAACGCTAAGAAGCTGAAGAAGCTGCCTCCCCGAACCATTCGAGGGAACAACAAGAATGCATTTAAGGGAGGTTTCCGGCTGTGGATCGAAGGTAAACGAGAGTCGCAACGCTTTCGAAACTGAAGCCAAATCTCGATCCGAATTAGAGCACCGTGTGAGGCACGATCCAGAACAACCCTCAAGAACGCAAGAACACCGTAGCGGCTGTACCGGTTCAGGGTGTACGCAGCTTTCTGAATGGCTGGCAACGCTAAGTCCAACCCTCACGACTCATGTTTCGGCGCAGCGGATAGCTGGTGGGGGCCCGGATATTAAGGCCGGCAAGTGAGTACTGCCCTAAGAGCCGCACTGTAGCGATAGCGTCGAAGGAAATGGGTATCCACATACCGTCCAATTCCGCGTATTGCAGAGTGATATGAATATCCTTGATCCAAAAGGAAGGGCTTTTGGCCGGGATTCCTTCAATTCGGCGGATATGGAAAGTGCTCGCATCGACCCAGATCTGGCCGCGTAAAAGGTATCTATCCTTCCGCTTTGGGACGATCCGCAAAACATACTCAGGAACCACGCCGAAGACTTCCTGCCTAAGAAAAACGAAGTCATAGTTCGCCGGACTGATCTCGCTGCCATGCCCTCTCTTCGCCGACTCGGTTTCTCGGTCTAAAAGCTCGCGAACTATTTTTTCTCCCCTAAAGTTTCCTCGTGCCTGCGTAATCTTGTATGTCTTCATGTCGGGAGGAACGAAATTGATCTGCGCCATGACCTCGGAGGTGGGTTGCTTATCATAGCCGCGGAACACTTTGTATTCTCGCGTTACCTCGTATGGTCGAGATTGAGCGGGGTCCTGGTGCTGGACCTCTTCCAAGCGTTGCAGGATCAGGTTCAGATCGGGAGGTTTTAATTCAGCTGGGCGCGCAGGCGCTTGTGACGATGAGGCAAGCGTCGCCAGAAAAATGATACCCGGCAACCAGAGTCTTGTCGTAGCTGTTTTCGTAATTTCTATTTCGTGAGTCACGGCTTGGCCGAACGTTGTCCGCCTGTTGGAGAGGCAAGAATCGGCTGTCCTCTTTGTCAGGGTGTCACCAGGGGAACAGTCCGCGGCGCGTTGTCGCATTTTTAAGGATAGCGACGTAAGAACGCTACTGTGTGTTGCGCGTCGGCCATTAGCTGACGCTCTTCATGATGATCGCTATCGTACTGCAAGTCCCGCAGACGACCGTGAATTGCCGCTTCAGTCGCATTCAGGCGTTCAATGAGCTGCTTGGGGTCCAGCTCTACAACGGCTGCAGCGTATAGCTGATACCAAGGCTGGGATTCTGCTTCATTCATGCAACACCTGATTTCTTCAAATGCAAGTATTGACTGAAGTGGGTAAGGAGACGATAGTTGGATGGATCAGAATACGTCTGTTCAATATTGCTCAGGAAGGGAAATTGGGGCTGATTGATATCACGCCGGGGATGCACCGCAACCTGAATCTGTTCATGAAAAAGCTTCCCCTCGAGCGAGTTGTACCCACCATCAGCAGGAAAGCTGCTTAACCAATAGGCGTTGGCCAAGAGGGGCTTCGGTACCGCATAGGCCCGAAGAAGTTATTAGCGCACGCATTTTCTACGACCGGACTCGTGGATGGACGATTACCTTGAGATCTGAAGTCCGTGTGAGTCGCGACAATTCACTGCCTACCACCATAACACTGTATTCTGTCGTCGCAGGCCAAAAACCTGCGCAGGCTCCCTATGCCGCGGAAGAAGGACCCGGCTGCGGTTGAGCTGGGTCAGAAAGGGGGCAGGAAGATCGCCAAGCGCGGATCGGAATATTTCAGGCAGCTCCAGGCCAAACGAATACCATGATGTCACCCAGATCGGATCGTTCAATTAGACGATACGCAATCCTTTTTGTTTAACAGGTACTTACAGTGCCTAACAGGTGCGACTGCTGCCCTTGTAAGTACTTACAAATGTTAAAAGAACCGCAAAGGCGGAAGGCCCCCGAAAAAAGGGCGATAAGAACGGGCCGAATCGGGTCAGTACATTCATGGTGATTGAGTACCAGGCATGCCGCAACTATGTTCGGAACGTTCAGCGGCCGCAGGGAGAATAAGCATGGATGCGCCCACAAAACCGACGCAAAAGGCCGACATCCGCGACTACCTGGCCGCCGAGCGGACGCTGCTCGCGTGGATTCGCACCGGCCTGGCGCTGACGGGCTTCGGATTTGTGGTGGCGCGCTTCGGGATTTTCCTGCAGCAAATGCAGGCGATGCAGCGCACGGCGGTGCAGTCTTACGGACTTTCATTGTGGTTCGGCACGGCGCTGATCGCAGTTGGAGTAATCGTGAATATTTTTGCCGGATGGCACCACCTGCGGTTGGTCCGGGAGTTGGATCGGGGTGAAACCGAACACTCCCGACCTTCTCTTCAGGCGGTTGGGGTTGCTTTCTTTCTGGCTTTGGCCGGGCTGGCGACGGCGATCTATCTGATTTCGGTACGAAGTTCCGCTCACTCACAGGTTGCGAATTATGAGGAGGCATTTATGGCGCTCGGTAAAGACACAGGAATCATCGACAAGCCCAGCAGTCACTCGGTTGACCAGACAGTCGAGAAACTCAAAGGGATTCTGGCGGCAAAAGGGGTTGCGCTGTTTGCGTTGGTCGACCACAGCGGAGAAGCTGAAAAAGTGGGAATGAAGATGCGTCCCACCAAGTTGCTGATTTTTGGAAGCCCCAAGGCCGGCACGCCGTTGATGCTGGCGTCTCCAAGCATTGCCATTGATCTCCCGCTCAAGATATTGGTGTGGGAAGATGCTCAGGGAAAAGTATGGATCAGTTACAACGGCCCGGCTTACTTGCAGGAGCGGCACAACCTGCCGCCGGAGTTGCTGCAAAATATCGCTGTGGTGGAAACGTTGGCGGCGAAGGCCGGGGAGTAAGCCTCAAGCCGATGACAGAGAAAAACGACCGACCGAAAAAACGCAATCTTCGAGTGGTCAAGTGGCTCGGTGTGACTCCGGCGGTTGCCGCCTGCACATTTTGCAACAGGGAATTCAAGGTACCGATGGACGCGGTGCGTCGAACCGCGGATGCCCAAGCCAACCTGCAATATCAGTTCGACGCTCACCAGTGCCAGGCTGATGCGCCGCCAGTCTAGACGGATTATTGCTTCTGAATAACCTAGTCCGTCATCCGATAAAAATGGCGAGCAAGGGCTTTACGATGGCACCGGAGTTACATCTTCCCTTATTCGGATTCAGATGAAGCAGTTCATTTCTTTTGTCTTAAGGAAGAGGAGAACTCCATAGAGCGCGTACCATATTGCCTCTTGGGAAGCCGCCACTCGTCTGGATACTAATGTCGACGTCCATTTATATTGCCCCAAACGAGACACGGCCACGAAACCTTTCAGAAGCGTTGGAATCTGATGGTATTGAGATTGGAGCACTTGATGAATGGCAAGGTCGTACTGGTAACCGGGGCCGATGGCGGCCTGGGAACTTCAGTGACGCAGGCTTTTCTTGAGGCGGGTGCAACCGTGGTTGGCACATCGCGGAAAATACAGCAGTCTGATTTCAACAATCCAAACTTCACTGCGCTGCGGGCGGAACTTTCAAGCGCTAAGGCCGCCAAGGGGCTGGTGGATGATGTTGTGGCGCGCTTCGGCAAGCTTGATGTTCTTGCGCACACCGTCGGCGGTTTTGCCGGTGGGCAATCGATAGCGGACACCGACGACGCAACTTTCCAGCGCATGTTGGACCTCAACCTGAATAGCGTATTTCACATTCTGCGGGCGACGATTTCACCTTTGCGCCAAACCGGCGCTGGCCGCATTATCGCCATTGGAAGCCGTGCGGCGCTTGAACCCGGTGCAGGGGTGGGCGCGTACAGCGCTTCGAAGGCTGCCATGGTTTCATTGATTAGGACAGTGGCGCTGGAAAACAGAGACGCGGGAGTGACCGCGAACGTGATCTTGCCCGGCACAATAGATACTCCGACAAACCGCAAGGCGATTCCCAACGCAGATGTTTCCACGTGGATCCGGCCTGAAGCAGTCGCGAGCTTGATCATCTGGCTGGCGGGTGAAGCCGGCAAAGACGTTAACGGTGCCGTGATCCCGGTCTACGGTAAAGATGCTTGAGAGCAGCTTTCGGCTTGCCGATGTCGAACTGCAGGTTTCTCCGGAATTTCAGCTCAGCAATTTAAAGCTGCTCCTTCGTCACGCGAAGACTCCCAGGCGCGACCAGGGCAATAAGTCCAGCCAATGCTACAGCGGTTCCAATCACAATCATTCCGCCGCGAAAGCCGTAAGGGTCACGGAGCAGCCCAATCACATAAGGGCCAAGAAAGCCGCCGAGATTACCCACAGAATTAATCAAGGCAATTCCTGCGGCTGCCGTGCCCTCGCTCAGGACTGACGTTGACAACGCCCAAAACGGACCCAGCATTGAAAAGACGCCTGACAAAGCCAGGCTGAGCAGCGCGACGGTCGAAGCTGTTGAGACGGAGTATCCGGCAGCGTATGCGCCGATCGCACTCACCACGGCCAGACAGGCTAGATGTCGGCGGCGTTCGCCAGTACGGTCCGAGTGCATTCCGGTGAGAACCATGGCGACTGCGGTGACGACGTAAGGAATGGTCGACAGCAGGCCCAGACGCAGATTGCCGGCTGTCGAAACATTGCGGATGATCTTTGGCAAAAAATAAACCAGGCCATACATGCAAGTGGTCAAACCGAAATAGACCACAGTAAGCAGCCACACTGTGCCACTCGAAAACGCGTCAGTCCAGGGGCGTGCCGCGTCTGGATGGGTATCGCGTTCGCGCTGCAGTTCCGAGCCGAGCCAAGTGCGCTCTTCGTCGGAGAGCCAAGTGACCTGTTGCGGGTCCTCGGCCAAGAACCTCAAAGTCAGAAGGCCGAGCAATACGGCAGGCGCACCCTCGATGAGGAACAGCCACTGCCATCCGGCGAGAGGGCCGGCGTGCAGTCCAAGCAGTGCGCCAGAAATCGGGCCGCCTACAACTCCGGCCAGGGGATTTGCAGTCATGAACAACGCCACTGCCCGGGCGCGCGAGCTGGCTGGGAACCAGTTCTTCAAATACAGAATGATGCCGGGAAAGAATCCGGCTTCCGCAACACCCAGCAGAAAGCGCAGCTCGTAGAATCCGTGTGCCGTGCGGACAAAAATCATGCACGATGAAATCGTGCCCCACAACACCATAATTGCGGCCATCCAATAACGAGACCCGACCCGCCGCATTGCCAGATTGCTGGGCAATTGAAAAGTAAGATATCCGGCAAAGAAAATTCCCGCGCCCAGACCGTAGACGCGATCACTCAATCCGAGCTGCGCCTGCATTTGCAGCGCGGCGAAGCCGACGTTAATCCGATCCAGATAGTTCACGATGTAAACCAGAAACAAGAAGGGAAGCAAGTGGCGAAAGAGCTTGCGGGCAGTCCTGGTTTCGAGATCAGAGGCGAGCGCGGCGGTGTTTGCGTGAGGCGCTGTCATTTGCAGGCGGCCTCAGGATACGCCCTTAACAGTTTTCAGCTTGGCAACAATCTCGGCGACGATCTCGCCTGGTGATTTCTCAGCGTCTATCGTGATGGCGTCGTCCGGTTCTTCGAGATCGGCCAGTTGACTCTTCAGGATTGACTCGGTCGCGAAGTGTCCGTGACGAGAATGAAGGCGAGCTGCAATCAGGGCGTAATCGCCTTTCAGGTAAATAAACTGCACGCCCGCCGCTCGGAGTTGGTCGCGATAGCTTTGCTTGAGCGCGGAGCAGGCGAGGACTACGTTACGGCGTTCGGAATTCCATTTGTCGATCGCCGCTCGCAGGGCGGCAAGCCAGGGTGCACGATCGGAATCGGTAAGCGCAATGCCATGGCTGATCTTCTCAATGTTGGCCTGGGGGTGGAAATCGTCGCCATCGGCAAATTGCCAGCCGAGTTTTTTCGCCAGCTGGATTCCAACTGTCGTTTTCCCAGTGCCGACTACGCCCATGACGATGAGAATCAATCACAGTTCCTCAAGGAAATGCCTTAGTTGCGCGGGGAGCCGCCAAATTTCCAATGCAAATTGTTGCCGGAGTTTACGATCTCAAATGCCGCATCAGGATATGCCACGACTTTTAAGTAATTTCCTCGGTCCTTTTTCTCGTCCGGGTTGGCGATGAATTTCCCGTCAACATTGTGGTCAGCGCCGCCATCGACCGCGTAATGCAGTTGCCAGAGATGATCGGGCCCGACCGCGTCTTGCACGATCTTCCACGCATCCGGGCTGGCGCCCTTGTGGGCTCCGTTGTTCATAATTGCTGCTTGCGAGTGAATCGCTGTCACCAGCGCGTTGGTGTTTGATTCGTCGAAGCCGTGATGAGTGACAATGAACAGATTCACTGTGCCGATAAGATTTACGGGACAAGCGATCTCCAGTTCTTTGTCTTTAGTCAGGTCGCCTAAATCCAGCATGCGGAATTTGCGATAGGTGATTAGAACTCCGAGCGAACGGGCATTTTCAGTTACGTCGGCGGCGGGCTTAGGCTCATTTCCGCAGATCGGGTTTGGCTGCCCAGCCCCGGGCAACGCTTTGCTGATGTGATCTCCCGCCGCGGTCAGGACCAGCACGTCAATGCCCTTGATGGGCAGCCGGTCTCCGGGCTTGACTACGAGGTGCTTGTGTCCAGTCACAACTTTTTCGTAGGCGGCGTAATCCTGACGGGTTACATCAGAGTCTTCCTGATTCGGCCCGTGATCTACAAATGTGCCGATCTTCATCCGGTCGGCGAGCTGCGGCACTCCACCGACGTGGTCGCGGTGATAATGGGTGATCAGAACGTAATCGAGCTGCTTGAGACCGGCAGCCTTGGCCGCAGCCACGATTCGCTCGGCGTCCCGGCCATTGAAACCTGACCATCCGGTATCGATCAGCAGCGACTGCCCGGAAGGACTAACTACAAGCGTAGACTGCCCTCCCTCAACATCGATGGCGTAAACCTGGAGCGGCTTACGGGCAGCAGCTGCGGTGTGTACCAGCGCTGCCAAAATCAGCGCAGAAAACAGAATCCGATTCATTGATAACTTTTCCGATCTTGCCAACGGAGGGCTATTTGGAATTCCTTGTTCACGCTGATCGCGGCACAACTTCCAATTCCGCACGATCCCAGCGTGCCAGCACTGCACCGGCTTCGTAGGTACTTTGCAGGAACTGCAATAGTTCCTGCTCCGGATGCTCAGCCTTACGCAGATCGTCGTACATCAATATGAATTCTTTCAGCTCGGGATGGTAAAACGCAGCGTCTGGCCGGACTGGTTCTCGCGCCAACCCCGCAGGTTCAGGAGCGGCGTAACAATAAAAAGCGGGACCATCCATTCCAGGGCCGCCCGGCCACCAGCCTGAGCTGATGACCTCGTGAGAGTACGCCTCGCGTGTAATCGGATCAGCGCCGGGACGTTCCGGAGCGCGCCTACCGGAGAACCGCGTCACCGCCAGATCGAAGCTACCCCAGAAAAAATGGACTGGACTGTTTTTTCCGATGAACCGCGCGCGAAACCGATTGAACACCGCGTCGCAGGAGAGCAGAATTCGCCAGAAACGAGATACCGCAGCAGCATCATAGGCACGATAAAGCCGGTCTTCGGCGAATGGAATGGGGTCTGCTACTTCGGCGGGCTTGCCAAAAATTGCAACGTCAATGTCGAGTTCATGCAGGCGCGACATGAATTCGGAATAGAACTCGGAAACTGTGCGCGGCTCCAACGCGATCACCTTCTGCGCGCCATCGCAGCGGTCAATGAGCAGTTTGTGATCGATGAAGTCGAACTGGACCTCAAAGGCCTCATTCCCGTATGGAATGGAGGAGGTGGTCAGACCCCGCGAGTTCACATACAGCGGCACATTCCACCAATGATTGACCCTCGGGGTGAGCTCAAGGCGGACTTTCCCCACGATTTGCGTCCACATGTGAAGATTGTGGTAAGTCGGCTTCCACTCATCGAGCGGAAGGGCTGGCCAAATTTCGAGAGAAGGGGTGGAACCGGCAGGTGATGTGGCCACTTTCAGGCTCCTGATTGAGATTCGATCAATCTACCACGGCGGAGAAGGCGCATGTGCAGCAGCGGGAACGACTTGAGTATCGGGAGAGAAGCGGGAGGGAATTCAATCTGCGGAAAATGGTAAAGGCTGCGACATTGGTTATGCTCTAGCCACCAGCTCCTGCGAGGAAGCCAACAGCGTGGACGCATGCACCGTCGCAGCCCTTGATGTGATCACTGCTTTCGCAGTTCCAAACCCCAACTGCTCCTCGCAGAGTCAGTCGGTTTTTTCAGGTCTGGTTGCGCTTCGGGTTACCCCGTTGAGCAGATCACTCAGCTTACTTCGGACTGGCGAATTTTATTAAGCCAACCCTTTCAGCCGTCGACGTGACCCACCTTAAACAGTTGCTTCAGGGATGTCAATGCAGTTTTCGCATGATTACGCAGTTTTCTGTGAATGCTTTGTGGAAAACAGGGACTGATTTGAAGATATAGAAGTTTGTGCAACTAATGCACGAACTAATAAACGCAAATGCAAGCAGCGGGCCTTGTTTCGTTTTCGTAACAAGCTCAAATTCTTTTTTGACTGATGGAATTCGGATGCTATAGTCCGGATTCCTTCCGGGGCAAAGCAGATTTGCGTTAGCCTGCGGACGATCGGCGTGCTCCCGGAACACGTAAAATCCTCAGAATTAGAAGAGGTTCGCCATGGTAGAACAGACAATCGCCAAGCTTGATTTCTCGCAAATGGTATTAGCAATCGGAGCGCTGGGTACGGCGGCGTACGGTGTTGTTGACGTGACCAAAGGCTTCGGCGGAGGCATATCCAACCGCGGCTTTGGCGATATTAAGAAGGTGGTCTCAAAGTTCATTCCCCTGGATCCAACTGCGAAGGCTGCTGGTTCGGCGCTGGCTCTACCCTCAGTTCTTTCAACTTTGCGCGCGAATTGGCTGAATGGAATGGCGCTGGGCGACCAGAAGTCCATTGCTAAGGCACTCATAAAGCTGAATCTCAGCAGATCCAACGCGACCGCCATGGCGCTGGCCGCAGGCGTCGACGCCGCCGTGCTTGGCAGTGTTGCGGACAAGCTCGCGACAGGAGAGCCACTGACTGAAACCGAGACTGACGTCTACGGCCGCTTCGATCTTGTGCTTACAGCCCAACTTGACGAAGGCTATCAGCGTGGAGACCAGCGCTATAGAAACAGCGCCAAACTATTGGCGGTTCCTATCGCGGTTGGATTGGCTGTGCTTGGAGCATGGGGTATCGGCGGAGGCGATATGAGTTCTACTGATTGGTGGAGAGCGGTTCTTGGCGGATTGCTGGCAACACCGTTAGCTCCAGTTGCGAAAGATCTGTCGAGTGCAATTCAGGCAGGCGCTAAAGTTGCGCAGTCGTGGAAAGCCTAGCAGGATAATTTTAGCTATGACCTATTTCATCGACGTGCGCGCGGACTCCGCCGGAGGCAATCCAGTTGGCAGCGTTGATGCCATAGTTGTGCGAACGGACGCGCAACCTAATCCCAATCCTTCCGTCCCGCTCGATCGCGGACTTATTCAGGCGGTGCAAGGCAGGGATGTGTTGCTTGGTACTCACGGTTTCCATGTTAACCGCGCAACCGGAATCAGCAATCTGAGCCACTGGAACGAGTGGCTGCGCCTGGGGGATAACGGTTTCTTTGCCGGGGTTCTGTGGCCGGGCGATTCACGCTGGCTTCCGTTCATTGATTATCCGGTTGAAGGCACTGAAGCCATTAAGAGTGGGCGGTTGCTGGCGGGTTATCTGAGCGCAAATTTCGCGGGCGTGAACAGCATTTCGTTTTGTTCGCACAGCCTGGGCGCGCGCATGGTGCTCGAAACAATTCGCAACCTTCCGGCGTCGATGAAGGTGCAAAGGGTCACGTTGATGGCTGGGGCAATTGACGATACCTGCCTCAACGGCGAATACAAAGACGCCGCTGGGCGAGCGGGCAAGATATCGGTGCTCGCCTCTACTTGCGACGAGGTGCTGAAGCTGGCATTCCCGCTGGGCAATCCAATTTCCGGCATCCTTACGCGCGGGGATCCTTATTGGCATGGAGCGCTGGGCCGCTACGGACCCAACCCTGGCGACCAGCCGCCCAATCTATGGAAAAGTCCGATTCTTCCCGATTGGTGGAACTTCGGACACGGCAGCTACATTAATTGCAACGCTGGCCCGCCCCCCGAATCCGGACCGTTTTTCCCACCAGCGCTAGCCGTTCCTCCAGCCGGCACGCCTCGCCCGTCGAATGCTACCAACTGGCAGCAGGCCTGGGCGGCGGGGTTCGTTTCCACCCGTTTTTTCTGAGCGCTTGTGTCGGTCCTCGCGGCTTCGGCTGTGTCACGATTGATATAATTTGCGTTCTCTTCAGGAGCAAGTCATGTCTACCGGCGGTCAGGATTCATCCCGTGCCACCCGTACCGAGAAGGATTCCCTGGGTACGAAAGAAATCCCCGCGAATGTGTATTACGGCATCCAGACTGCGCGAGCGGTGGAGAATTATCCAATTTCCGGAATGCGCGCGCATCCCACGCTGATCCGCGCATTTGGCATGGTGAAAGAAGCGGCAGCCGAGGCTAACCGCGACCTAAGCCTAGTGGACGGCAAAGTTGCAGGTGCGATTATTCAGGCTGCGAAAGAAGTGCAGGGTGGCAAGTGGAACAACGAATTCGTGGTTGACGTGTTCCAGGCCGGGGCCGGCGTCAGTTTTCACATGAATACGAATGAAGTAATCGCCAACCGAGCCATTGAAATCCTCGGTGGCAGCCTCGGCGATTACTCCAAAGTTCATCCCAATGATCAGGTCAATTACGGCCAGAGCACGAATGATGTTTTCCCGACCGGAATGCGGCTGGCAACGTTGCTGGAGTTGGAAAAGCTCTATCCGGTCCTCGATTCGTTGGTCGCGGCGCTTGAGCAAAAGGGTAAAGAGTTTCACGGCATCCTGAAGTCCGGACGCACTCATATGCAGGACGCGGTACCGATGCGCCTGGGGCAGGAGTTTGCGGCTTATGCAGGTGCAATCAGGCGGGCAAAGGACGCGATTCGATCCGGTGCTGAACTATTGCGCGAGCTGGGACTTGGTGGCTCCGCGGTGGGCACGGGCATCAATACCCACCCCGATTACCGCGAAAAAGCCATCGCGAATCTCGCGCGTATCTCCGGACAGGAACTCGTTCCCGTGGACGATCTGCGCTATGCGATGCAGTCGAATCTCGCGATGGCCGCAGTTTCGTCGGCTCTGCGCAATCTGTCGCTTGAAGTCATCCGTATCTCCAACGACTTGCGCTTGCTCGCCTCCGGCCCCAACACCGGGTTCGCCGAAATCAATCTCCCCGTCCTTCAGCCCGGCTCGTCCATCATGCCCGGCAAAATCAATCCCGTAATCCCCGAGCTCGCCGCAATGGTCTCGTTTCAAGTCGTCGGCAACGACGTAGCCGTCGCCCTCGCCGTCCAAGCCGGACAACTCGAACTCAACGTGATGATGCCTACGATGGCCTACAGCGTCCTGCAATCCATCACGATAACCACCAACATGCTCCGCCAGTTCACCGACAAATGCATCGCCGGCATCACCGCCAACGACAAGCGTTGCAACTTCTACGTGCAAGCCACAGTTTCGCTGGCCACCGCCCTAAATCCCTATATCGGATACGCCAAGGCCGCCGAAATCGCTAAAGAAGCCGTAGCCAGCGGCCGCTCCATCATCGAAATCGCCCGCGAAAAGAAATTGTTGAGTGAAAAAGAAATCTCCGAAATTCTCGACCCCGCCCGCATGACCGAACCCGTCCGGCCGCTCGACGCTGCGAAGAAGCGTGAGGATCTTAAGGCAAAGTAAGTGCCGGACTCAGGATCTGTATCAGTAGACGATGGACGAGTTTCTTGGCCGAGGAGAGTGAATGCTAGGCATTTACATCTACATCCTGCTTGCCGTGCCGGTTCTGATTGGACTAAGAGGCAGCCTACGAGATCGTCACTTGGATCGCAGGCATTTTATCTCCTTCGTGGGATTTCATTGCCGCCATGGTAGCGGTCGCAGCGGCAGCGGCCGGTGAAGGAATGGACATGCGCCTCGGAGTACAGAGCTACTGGAGCACTTCATCCGCGTGGAAAGTGGCGATTGCGATCTTGAGTCTAACCACTTTTTCGGGCTGTGTTGTAGCGTTCGTGGCTGGCCTATTCAGCACAGGACGCCGCCGAATATTCCTGATTGCATTAGCCGCGTTTTTGCCGTTTCTCCTCTTTATTACGGGGCTTGGAAGGCAGGGCACTTAACGCACAAAATCCCCAGCCGCCAACTTGCCTTCCGTACAGCATTCCTGTACGCTATACCATGGTCGAAACCACCTACACTAGCCTCCGCGAAAACCTCGCCTCCATGATGGACCGCGTCGTCAACGACCGCGAGGTGGTGATCATCCGCCGAAAAGGCGACCAAAAAGTAGCTATGATCCCCGCCGATGAACTCTCCGGCCTGCTCGAAACTGCCCACTTACTCCGCTCCCCGAAGAATGCGCAGCGCCTGCTGAGCGCCCTGAAGCGCGCCAAACAAGGAAAAGGCAAACCTGAGTCCCTGGACAAATTGCGCCGGGAGTTTAGTCTTGTCCGCACGCGCTAATTACGAAGCGGTATTAGATTTTCAGTTTCGCGAAGATCTGCGCACCTGGATCGATACAGATAAGCGAGTCGCGTTGCGAATCCTGGATTTAATGGACGCGATCCTCCGCGACCCTTTCTCCGGGATTGGTAAGCCGGAACCTTTAAAGTATGAGTTCGCAGGCTGTTGGTCCCGACGCATTACACAAGAGCACCGATTGGTTTACCGGGTTTCGCCGGGGAGGATTAATTTTCTCCAGGCGAAGTACCATTACTAATATGAAATCCCCCGTTGCCGGGGAGACAACAGGGGAACGATTCCGGTGGGAGGTCTCGTCTTCCCTCCCGGCATCAATGCTTACTACGCATTTCCGCGCCGCCAAGTTCCCGCGCCTATCCCCAGCCGCGAAACGGCGAAACAATACAGCCGAGGCGGCAAGCCCTGGGTCAACGGACAGACGACAAAGCCCTGAAAGGGCGAAAGAAACTCACCCCAACCGCTCGTCGAAGGCGAATCCAATTGCGTCCCCAACCACCAATTTCCTAAAATCCCCATGCGCCGGATTGATCAGAAAATTATTCTCCCCAGGTACCAACGCACTTGGGACTCGCAACGCCGCCGATACGCCCCCCGCCACCCAATCATCCCCGAATCTGCTCAGCCCCACCGGAGCCGGGTTCGCACGCCAATTGCGCGGCAACTCCGAAATCTCAACTTCACGTATCAGGCGCTCCTCGATTTCGACCCCGATCAACACATACTTCTGCAGCAACTCTGGCCCGCCCAGATGCACCAGCATCTCCAGTACTGCCAGCGATTGGGTTTGAGCGGTGTAAACAATCGCGGTTCCCGGACGGTTCCACCGCCCTCCATATTTCCGCGCCCCGCTCCCGCTGAAGGCTGTCTTCAGATGCTTGCGCTTGGTAATGCGCCAAGCCGTAAAACTCAAGCGAAAACTCCATGTTCCAGCCGCCCGATGAGGTTTTCCACCTCACGCGCCCCCAACTCGGTGCGCGAATACTCGAGCGGCGTTTGATTTTCCAGAGCCTTCTTTGCTGTCGTCAGCCACCGCCGAGCGCCCACCTCGTCGCCTTCGAACAACTCCACCGCCTGCTCGAACACAGAAGAGAGCCGCAGCAGTTTCTCCGACTCGTCCGAAGTCAACCTGCCCGATGACTTGCGGCGCGCCAGCGTCCGCGGCGGTATCCCGATGATCGCCGCAATCTCCGCCAGCGAAATCCCAGAGCGGGCCTCGAACGCCGCCAGCAGATGAAATGAAAATCCCCGCCCCACCTGCCGGATCAGTTCCCCGGAATTCTCCGCCTTCAAACCCAGCGTCCGTCCCGGAAGCTGGGAATGTCCAAATATCACTTTTTGCGCAGCGCGTCCCATATTCGGATCATAGCCGAGCTAAAGCCATAGTGTCAATTAATTTGTGCCACATGGCAGAACGCCAATGGCCTATTGCCTATTGCCCGTACTCATACACCCCGCGTCCGGATTTTTTCCCCAGACGGCCGGCCTTCACGTATTGGACAAGCAGCGGCGCAGGGCGGTACTTCTCACCTAGGGTCTTGTGCAGATATTCGAGAATGTGCAGGCGGGTGTCGAGGCCCACAAGATCGACCAGCTCGAACGGCCCCATGGGGTGGTTCAAGCCGAGCTTGAGCGCCTTGTCGATGTCGGCAGCCGACGCAATACCCTCCTGCAGCATGTAAAAGGCTTCATTCCCGATCATGGCATTCACCCGGCTGGTGATGAATCCTGGCGATTCCCGAATCACCACAACTTCTTTCTGCATTCGGCGCCCGACTTCGGTGGCGGCGGCTATGGTTTCATCGTCGGTCTCGAGCGCGCGCACCACTTCCAGCAATTTCATTTTGTGAACGGGATTAAAGAAGTGCATACCGACACACTTCTTGGCGCGATAGGTAACGCTTGCGATTTCGGTGATGCTCAAAGAGGAGGTGTTTGAAGCGAGAATGGTTTCCGGCCGGCAGATCTTATCCAGAAGAGTGAATATCTCGATCTTTGATTCCATCTCCTCCGGTACCGCTTCGATGACCAGATCGGCTTCACGCGCGGCTTCTTCTACGCTGCCGGCGTACTCCAGGCGTTCTATTGCTGCCTCGGCATCCTGGGACGAGACTTTCTTCAGTTCAACCGCTTTATCCAGATTGGCGCGAAGCTCGCTTTCAGCTTTACGCAGGGCCGCTGGAACCACATCTTCCAACAAGGTACGATAGCCGCCGAGCGCAGCAACCTGTGCAATCCCGCGGCCCATAATGCCGGCGCCGATTACAGCGATGGTCTTAACCGCGGGCACTATTTCTCCACGTGCTGAATCAATTCCTGCAAGTGCGTTTGGGCGCCACGGAGGGTTTCGGCAAGCCGTTTGCGCTCATCTGCTTCCATGCCATAAAGCGACGCATGGATGCGCCGCATGGTGGTGTTAATGTCGTCAACGTAATTGATAAGGCGTATGAGTTCTCCGGTAGCTGCCATGATGAACTTATTCTCCTGAGCCTAGCCGCTGGTATGCGCCCATTGATATTGGGCGGCCAAGGGCAAGTTCTTTATTTTCAACTGCCGCGTGAATTAAGTAAAGGTGTCATAAATTATCCGGATGGTCCCGATTGATTCTTTTTACCGTCATTTCACGGCGGACGTAATCTAATCACCTGATGAACGATATCAGCCGCAAGGAATATATCTTCGCCAGCGATTTCGACCAGACGCTGACCTTCAACGATTCCGGTTATGTGCTGGCGGAAGTGGTTGGAATTCCCACGGCAGAGTTTGAGCGCAAAGCCACCGGAATGGCGCGGCTCAATCTGGTGCAACAGGGAGCTGAGCTGGCGTACTTGCTATTGCATGATCCAGAATTCAAGGAGCGGGTGCGCAAGGAGCATTTGTATGAGGTCGGCAAACGAATTCGCCTGAAGGAAAATATCGCGCTGCTGTACCAGATTCTCGACAGCGGGATTCCTGGATATCACTTCGACTTTTATGTTTTGTCTGCAGCGCCGGTTGAAATTGTGCAATCTGCGCTCGAGGGCTTGGTTCCCAAAGACCACATTTTTGGCACCGAGTTCGAATACAAAGATTCGGGCGAGATCGAGACCATCACCCGCGCCACGGCTGGCTACGGGAAGGTGTTCATGATCGATCAGCTTATCGCCCGCGCGCAGATTGGACCTGACCACATCGTTTACATCGGAGACGGCAGTTCAGATGTGCACGTCATGCTGCACACCAACGCGCGAGACGGGTACACGATCGCAGTTTCAGAAGCTAAACACGTTTCAATGGTTGCGAAAAGAACGGTTTTGAGTACCAGTGCGCTCGCTGTGCTGGCTCCCATTCTCGAAGATATCGCGGGGTGGAACCGCCTGCGTATTCGTGAGTTCTTCGAATCGTACGGAATCATGATTCAGGAGTGGGACCGCGTGCGCACGGATTGGTTGACGCTGAGGGCGGTGAGCTTGGAACCGCAGTCCACCGTTTCCTGATTCCATTTCGAGAATCATTTTCGCACCGCATTCTGGGGTGAAGAGCTCTGCTCTAACGAGCCGTCGAGATAGACCAAATAGGCTGCAAGCAGGCGATAACTGCTGTAGTAATCGTCCAACTGCATCGCGGCGAGCTTATCGCGTGAGCTATGCAGGATGGGCAAAGTCTTCTGCGTGAGTGAGTGTATGGTGATGCGCGGGACTTTGCGGCGCGCGAATTGCTCCGAGTCTGACGACCCGACTCGCTCCACGTTTACTCCGCTGATCGGTAACTGCAACGCATGTGCAACTCCAGCCAATTTGCGCGCCAAATTTGGGTCTGCGTGGCTGAGCCAAACGGCAGTTGGTCCCAAGCCGAGAGTGTCCAGGTTAATCATAGCCACACTGCGCGCAACGTCATCATTGCTCATGCTTTTTACGTAAGCTTCTGAACCGAGCTCTCCCAATTCTTCACCGCTGAATGAAATGAAGACGAATGTATGCCGCACAGGCTTTGATTTCAATCCTTCATATAAGCTCGGCAATAGAGAAGCGCCACTCCAATTGTCGACAACCCCATCTCCTGCATCGACATGGTCAAAGTGCGCGCCTACAAAAATCGTACTCTGGCTCTCTCCTGGCAATACGCAAATAAGGTCAGGTTGCTTAACGTGTTTCACCTGAAATTCGGAGATGTGCTCGGAACACCCGGCGCCGGTGAACATTGTTTTCAGAATTGCTTCGCGCTCGCTGTCATTCCGAGAAAATGACTTCAGGCGGCCCTCAACGATTTCCCGTGGCATCACGCTAAAGATGAGATCTCCACCGACAGCTGGTGCGGGTAGCGCCAAGACAAGTGACAAAAGCAGAGCAATTTTATTCATCTGGAATGAGGGCATTTTACATCCCGGCATAGGTACAAGCGCCGGCTTACGGTGGGAGAGCACAGCCCGAGCAGCGCGCCCGAATCCAAAGCGGATTCTGCGTCATCTAGCAGTCATGCCTGAGCAATTTGTCTCCGCCGGTCAGTTTGAGAACGGCTCAATTCTCCCATCCGCGGTTGGAGGCGGCGATTCCGCTCTCCTTGATGCCTATTCGAACGCGGTCGTCTCAGCTGCGGAAAAGGTCAGCCCGTCGGTCGCGAAGATCGAGGTCACGCAAACTGCAGGCCGGGAGCACAATGGAGAGCCTCGCGAGCGCTATGGCGGCGGATCGGGATTTGTGTTCACTCCCGATGGGCTTGTCCTTACCAACAGCCACGTTGTACACAACGCTTCGAAGATCGCGCTGTCGCTGCCCGATGGCCGAGGTTTCCCGGCGCATTTGATCGGCGAAGACCCTGCAACTGATATTGCTGTGGTGCAGATCGATGCGGGGAGCGAAGCGCTGGGTCTTACGGTTGCGGCGCTGGGTGATTCGCAAAAACTTCGGGTCGGGCAGTTGGCGATTGCAATTGGAAATCCCTACGGGTTTCAGTACACGGTCACGGCAGGTGTGGTGAGCGCGCTGGGACGGTCGTTGCGGTCGTATTCAGGACGAATGATCGATGACGTAATTCAAACCGACGCATCACTGAACCCCGGCAACTCGGGCGGGCCGCTGGTTTCGTCTGACGGCCAGGTGATCGGCGTGAATACGGCGACCATCATGGGCGCGCAGGGGTTGTGTTTCGCCATCGGGATTAATACCGCGAAGTTTGTGGCCAGCCGCTTGCTCACGCAAGGCCGCATCCGCCGCGCATATATAGGAGTGGAAGCCCAGACCGTGCCGCTGCATCGCCGAATTGTGCGTTTCTATGATCTGCCGAAAGAAACTGGAGTGATCGTGCTGGCCGTAGCCGGCGGAAGTCCTGCCCAGAAAGACGGGCTGCGCGAAGGCGACGTGATCGTTGCGCTTGGCGGCCAGCCAGTTGCCGGTGTGGACGATCTGCATCGGCTGCTCACGGATACCCAGGTGGGAGTGAAGAACGCGATTACTGTGGTGCGCCGGACCGAACGGCTGGACTTGCAGATCGTTCCGCAAGAATCGAAAGAATAGAGATTCGGATCGTGGAAGAGAACTCCCGAACGGATCCGCTCGGGGTGCAATCAGTTTGAGATACTTCGCGCCAGATCCCTCGCCCCGCTGGTGAAAACGCGGGGCTTCGGGATGACGCCTTGAAACAACCCGCGAACTGACCCGTTACCCAATCCGCACATTCGTTGCAACTCCCTTTTTCGTGTGTTAGCTTCTGAAACGAAAGGGATTTCTTTGCAGGCAACAGTTCCTGCCGGACTGGACAAGAAAGAAGCCGAGATATACCAACGGCTTGATCCGGAACGGCTCCCAAAGCACATCGCCATTATTATGGACGGCAACGGCCGCTGGGCGCGCAAGCGTCATCTGCCGCGTGTGGCCGGACATCGCGCCGGGGTCACATCGGTGCGCTATGTGGTCGAGTGCGCCTCACGAATTGGTGTTCCTTCGCTGACTTTGTATGCGTTTTCTGAGGAGAACTGGAAGCGCCGTCCGCGGACTGAAGTCGACTTCCTGATGAAGCTGCTCTCGCGCTATTTGAAGCAGGAAGTTCCAACCCTGCACAAGAATAATGTCCGGCTGCAATATATTGGACGCCTGCACGAATTGCCGGAGTTCGTACAAGAGAAGATGGAGTGGGCGCGGGAAGAGACCTCGCACAACAGCGGAATGCTGTTGACCCTGGCGCTCAACTACAGCGCGCGATCGGAGATCGTGGACGCACTTCAGTCGGTGGTGCGCGCTGCCACGAATAACGGCGGGATCGAGCACCTGAAGATTGATGAAGAAATTATTTCGCAACATCTTTACACATCGCACCTGCCCGATCCCGATCTTGTGATCCGCACCAGCGGCGAAATGCGGCTGAGTAACTTTCTCCTTTGGCAACTGGCGTATGCGGAGATTTACGTCACCCCCACGCTGTGGCCCGAATTTCGCGGCGTGCACTTGCTTGAGGGCATTGCCGAATACCAGAAGCGCGAGCGCCGGTACGGCGGGCTGAACGAGTCGCAGTCGTCACGCGCTCTGCGGAGCTGATTCCCATTGGAACTGCTCAAGCGAGTACTCACCGCAGTCGTTCTCATCCCCGTAGTTTTAGCCCTGATTCTGCGCGCGCCCATACCGGTGCTGGCTTTTGTGGCTGGCACGGTCGCGCTGCTCGCGGTCCGCGAACTGTTGAAGCTTTCGGAGGCCTACGGCATCCGGCCGTTGCGGATCCCCACTTACATTTTCTGCGCGTTGTTTTTCCTGATTTTGGCGCTTCATCCCGGAGCCACAGAGCTGCTCTCAACCGCTGGTTTCGCTTATTTCGGACTATGCGCCGCGGTGCTCGCGCCGTTTATTTTTCTGAGTATCGCGATGTATCGCAGCGAACTCGCATCCGGGTTCCCAGCCGCAATGGTCTCGACGTTTGCGTTCGCTTACATTGCATTGCCTCTGGCATCGTTGGTGCAATTACGCGAGCAGTGGCGAGGCGCATTCCTGTTGTTGTTCTTGCTCCTGTTGGTTTGGGCGGGAGACATTTTCGCGTATTTCATAGGAAAGCCATTTGGCAGGCATCGCATGTCGCCCAGGGTGAGTCCCAATAAGACGTGGGAAGGGGCGGCGGCGTCGGTAGTCGCGAGTGTGGGAGTTGGAATTTTGATGTTTCATTATGCGGTCGAGATCAGCAGCGCACTATTGCGGGCGAATTTGATCGAGCGAAAAGACGGAATCTTCAGCGCCGAATCGTCGCTCGTCCCGGTCATCGTGCTGTCGGTCGTGCTGAACGTGGCCGCGCAGTTGGGGGACCTAGTCGAGTCGCTCATCAAACGGGGGGCGGGTATGAAAGATTCTGGCGCGATTCTTCCCGGTCACGGCGGCATGTTCGACCGCATCGACGCGCTGCTGTTTGCAGCGCCGGTGCTGTGGTGCTACACGGCATGGCGGGTGATGATGCAGTGAGATTGGGCGCTTGTGATTTGGATGCAGCGGGTCAGATGGAAAGTTCACCAGTCGCGGCACGGGCGAAATGAATCCTCGGTAACCTTTCGGAATAGCTGGATCTCCGGATCTGGGAACTTTCCCGTATAGTCTGGTGTCCGAGAAGATTAGTGAATATCTGGCCATGGCTAAGACGTCTCCTCATAGCGCTACTGACAGCCGCAGCCATTGTCCTCGGAGTACTGCTTCAACTTATTCTTGTAGTGCTTGTGTGCAGCGTCTTGCCGCCGCAGTTTGCTGTCCCGATCGTTTTCATCTCTCCCTTTCTCATTGGTGTTGGGAGTTACTTCATCTTTCAACGAGTGATGAGGCGGCGGGTGATTCGGAGGGAAGTCGAGCGGTGGCTCGCCCAACGCTCACGGCAGGGACCGAAGCGGACGCATTTAAGATTCGTGCGACGCATGCTCTTGTGGGTTCCGGCTGCTACAGCGTTCGTAATCTTCCTATTCTTGCCTGAGATGTTCGGTATCGGAACTCATGTTCTTTATCCGGGCCCGGCCAAGTTACATGGATATGAAGTTCGTCTCCCGCTCACGTGGATCGCGTTCGGTTATTCTGGCTCCGGCGATACGGCTAGCTCTTATTTGTACTCATTAGAAGTTCAGGGCCCACTCCGCTCCGGGCTGCGCCGATACTGGCATGGCGTGCCCCGTGCGTCAGACATGTCTTTCCGGACCACGCGTGCGCGTGAACGAGCCCTTCCAGAAGACTTACGCGGAGAAACGCTCTCGGTTCGCACTCTTCAGTTTGGCGCCGAATCGGTCAGGTGTCGGGAATATATTCAGGTGTTTCTGAATTTCACTGAAGACAAAGATACTCGGGCCGTGGATTGTCGTAATGCCAGCAGCAGTTTCTCCGCGTCTTTCTACGGCGACAAGGGGTCAGTTCCGGAGTTTTATCGCACGCTACAAAATATCCGACGTGTCGACGAACACTAATGCTTAAAGCCCAAGCTGTATTCATCGATTTGACGGCACCGCCGGAGAGCCGTGCTCGTTCAAAGCTGACTCACGATTCGGCCTTCAGTGATCGAAGCTCTGCGCACCGCCTCTCATGCGATTCTCCACCAGGTTAGTCCATACAAAATTGATCACCCGCGCGTCGTTGTAGCAATACGCGAGATTGTGATTAAGGGTTGAGAAGCAGTGTTGTTGGCAGGTTGTCTTCATCTTCGCCAGCGACTCACGCTCGAACTTGTGCTGGTCGATGTTGCCCCAATCGTAGGTGGCGGCATACATGGGGAAACAAGGCGCCACAGTGCCGTCGGTGCGGATGATGACGTTGTTCTGCCCGGCGCGGCAGCTCCATTCCGCAAAATGTAACTCGCCGTTCGCGTCCTGCACAATGCCAGGCATGTTGGCGATCTGTTTGGCAACGTTGCCGTTGGTTCCGGTGCCGTCGCCGTTCCAGCCCAGGCGCCTCAAATCGGCACCGCTCGCCATGCGAATGAAAGCTTTGATTTCCTCCAAGCGAGGCACTGAGTTGACCATCTGATATCCCGCCTGGTTCTTCTCAATCAGCCAGTCGACCAGCGAATCGATTTGCGGCCAGTCTTCGGGGCGAATGTAAGTTGGATTCTCGCTCAGGTGTTTGAAGTGTTCGTCCTGCTCGAGCATGGGGGTTTCATTGATGTGATAGTCGGTGGCGATGCGGTGCTCGCGGGCGTATTCAGTAAGTTGCCGGATGTCCTGGGTGTTGTTCCGGCAAATGTTCATATTGAAGAACACCATGTAGCCATAGACATATTGTTTCTTGAGCAGGTACTCGAGGTGCTTGCGGACGGGAACGACAGCTTTGGGAAGGCTTGGCTTTTCGTCCCATGCGTCGACGGCAAAGTTGAAGACGGCTACGCCGGCGTCCGCCAGACGGTCGGCAACTTCGGGCCGCAACAGACGGCCGTTGGTTCCGATATATATCCAAAAGCCTTTCTTGGCCGCGTAGTTAACGACTTTGTGCGCGAACTGCGGACGCAGCAGCGGTTCGCCGCCCATCAGCGCCAGCACACGGCAGCCGTGATCGTAGAGCCAATCGATCGAACGGCGGGCGATATCTTCGGTCATACCTTTGACCTTGTTGTTGTAGGCCCAGCAGTACCAGCAATCGAGATTGCACTTGTACTCGACAAACAGGTACGAAGTAATGGGGTGAAAGTCGCCGGGCATCACCCGCGACCGGATATAGGGAAACAACCAGCCCCGCATCTTGCGATAAACCTGAGGCATCGTCCAGTTGCGTTTCTCGGGAATTATCGCGGGTCCGGGATCGGAAAGCTTTTCTGGATACTGCGGAAACATCGGTTCAGGGAGGGTCAAGCCTTTCGGGACTGGAATTCTGACCGGTTCTGGAGACTGCATTAAGAGGTTGTGGACGTCTACGTCAATGCGGAACTTCGGGGCGGTGGCCATGCTAGCAGTTCTCCACGCCTGGTTGGCTTACCAGGACTTGGATTCCGGCGATTGAACTAGGATGCCAAAATTTTTTGTGCCAAAATCTTTTCTATTTTTGTGCCAAAATCTTTTCTAAATGAGAGAGCCAGTGCCGGACGCGCCGATTTATGCCACTCTGATGATGCCTGGCGGGGAACAACTGCGTTCAGAATTCCGTACTTGAATATGAAATTATGGATACATCTTTAATCGTCTCAGTCCTGTGGATGATTTTTGCCGCGGTTTGGCTGATTGCTTGGTTAAGAACCAAGCGAACGCAGGAACGGGCCCCTTTAAGCTCTCGTTTGCTGTATGCAGTTCCGGTCATGATCGGCTCGTATCTGTTGTTCAGTAAGAATGTCGCTTTTGGGTGGGGCCGCGTCCGTCTCTATCCGGGAAACCCGGTTCTCGACGCCATTGCAGTTTTTCTGACCGCGCTGGGGATTGGGTTTGCAATCTGGGCGAGATTTTACCTGGGAACGAATTGGAGCAGCGCGGTAAGCGTCAAGGTTGGGCATGAACTCATTCGTACTGGACCGTATACCTGGGTACGCCATCCGATTTACGCCGGGCTTCTGCTGGCGCTTATCGGAACCGCCCTGCAGCAAGGCAAATTAGTTGATCTGCCAGCTCTTGGCCTGTTTTGGTTCGGGTTCTGGATCAAGAGCCGCATGGAAGAGGAATTCATGCGCAAGACATTCGGCGAGCAATACGTTGAATACCGGAAATCCACGGGAGCGCTGATTCCGAAATTGAGGTGGTAGGAGAAATTATTCCGTGTACGACATGCCCGGCGACTGTGGCACCGTCGTGGTATCCTCGGTTTCATGCGGGGTAGCTATGGTTCAATTTGATCGCATCACCCAAGAACCCGGGGTAATGGGAGGTAAGGCGTGCATTCGCGGCATGCGCGTTACCGTGGGGATGATTGTCGGTCAAATCGGGGCCGGACGCACCATAGAAGAAGTGCTAAGCGATTATCCTTATCTGCAGCGCGAGGACATTCTGCAGGCTCTGCGATACGCCGCCTGGCTGGCTGAAGATCGCGAAGTTGCTCTCCCCGTCAAATGAAGCTGCTGGTGGACATGAACCTGTCACCACGCTGGATAGAATTTCTGACCACGCAAGGACTCGAAGCGGTTCATTGGTCGGACGTAGGGGCCGCGAACGCGTCTGATTCAGAACTCATGCGGTTTGCCGCAGAGCACAGCTACACTGTGTTGACGTATGACCTAGACTTCAGTGCGATCCTGGCGGTAACTCACGGGAATAAACCCAGCGTGGTGCAGCTTCGACTGGATAACCTCAATATGTCATTGGCCGGACCAATGGTTGTTTCCGCTATAGAGCAAATGCATGATCAACTGGAAAAAGGAGCATTGCTCACGGTCGACCTATACCGCACGCGAGTTCGATTACTCCCATTGCCTCCAATCGAGAAAAACCCATGAAGCGCATTGCGATTTTGGGATCGACCGGGAGCATCGGCCGCAGCACTCTCAGTGTGGTCGAATCTTTTCCCGACCGGTTTCAGGTGGTTACGCTTGCCGCCGGACGCAATCTTGATGTCGCGTTTGAGCAGGTACAGCGCTGGCGGCCGCAAGCTGGTTTCAGTCGCTCTCGAATCCCACGCGGAAAATCTGAAAACCCGGCTAAAGTCGGCGGGTGTAAGCGGAATCGAGATCGTTCACGGGTCGGCTGGAACGGTAAAAGTCGCGACATATCCAGAAGTTGATTTCGTAGTCAGCGCAATTGTGGGTGTGGCCGGCCTTGAAGCTACTTACGAAGCGGTGAAGGCCGGCAAGACTGTTGGACTCGCCAACAAGGAATGTCTGGTCGCTGCGGGAGAACTCATCACCGCCGAAGCCCGACGGCAGGGCAAGCCGCTGCTTCCGATCGATAGTGAACACAATGCCGTCCACCAATGTCTTCGGGGCGGCCGAATGAACGAAGTGCGCCGCATATGGCTGACGGCTTCCGGTGGCCCCTTTCTGAATACGCCCAAGTCAAAATTTGCCGATATAACCGTTGAGCAGGCGCTGAACCATCCCACATGGAAGATGGGCAACCGCATCACCATCGATTCGGCCACGCTGATGAACAAAGGTTTTGAGGTCATCGAGGCCTGCCGATTGTTCAACTTGCCTCCGGAGCAGATTTCAGTGATCGTGCACCCGCAGTCGACCATCCATTCGCTGGTCGAGTTCGTAGATGGCAGCATTCTGGCGCAGCTTTCGGTCACCGACATGCGCCTGCCGATCCTGTATGCGCTGACTTACCCGGACACGAATAGCTTCCGAGCTGAACTTTAGTCTGAATGACTTAAGGCACCTCGATTTCAGCCCTCCGGACGTGGAAAAATTCCCTTGTCTGCGGCTGGCCTTTGAAGCAGCCAAGGCCGGAGGCGGCAAAACCGTTGCCCTGAACGCCGCCGACGAAGTAGCGGTTTCGGCGTTTCTGGACGGCAGCATCCGGTTTGAGGAAATACCCGTATTAATAGATGAAGTGGTTTCTGAAACGCCGGTGGGCAAATTGGAATCTATAAAAGATGTGCTGCGCGTGGACCAGCAGGCCCGCGCCAGCGCTCGCGAAAGGGTAGCCGGATTAGGCCGAAAAGTGACCGCCTCCGCCGGCCTTCGGGAAAATTAACTCACAATGCTGAATTCTGTCCTCATATCGATCATTTCTGTTGCCGTCATTCTCGGGTTCATGATTCTGATCCACGAGTTTGGGCACTATGCCGTGGCCAAGCTGCTGGGCGTACGCGTGGAGCAGTTCGCCATTGGCTTCGGGAAACGCCTGATCGGCTTCCGCAAAGGCGAGACTGATTACCGCATCAACGCCATTCCGCTCGGCGGCTACGTAAAAATGAGCGGCGAAAATCCCATGGACGAGCGCACCGGCGATCCGCGCGAGTTTCTGTCACATCCGCGCTGGCATCGTTTTTTAATCGCCATCGCCGGGCCAACCATGAACATTCTGCTGGCAGTCCTGCTGCTGACGGGCGTTTACATGGTGCACTACGAGCACGCCGCGTACATGGATGACCCGGCAGTTGTGGGGTGGGTGGAGCACAATTCTCCCGCGGAAAAAGTTGGCATCAAACCCGGCGATCACATTATTCAAATTGATGGTGTACACAATCCGAGCTGGGAACAAGTAGAAATGAGACAGTTGGTCAGCGTGAGCCAGCCGCTGCCATTCGTGATCGAACGCGGGACTCAGCGGATTGAAGGCACGGTGGTGCCACTGGGAGGCAATACTGATCAACCTGGATCCACCGGGTGGGCCCCCAATGTCCCGGTCGTAATCGCCGATATTGAATCGGGTATGCCAGCGGCCAAAGCTGGCCTGAAAGAGGGCGACAAGGTCCTCTCCATCGACGGAGAGCCGGTGCCATCGATTCAAGTGATGATTGAAAGGCTTCAGCAGACGAAGGACAAGCCGCTTGAAGTTGTGGTCGAGCGCAGCGGAAACCAGCTGCATTTTAATGTCACGCCGGTGCTGGCACCCACTCCGGGGGCAGCACAAGACCATTATCGCCTCGGGTTCAAGAGCTCGTATCAAATTTCCGTCAAGAAACTATCGCTACCCGATGCATTCAGACAGTCGCTCTCGGACAACAAGAAGCTTTCGACCCTGATCCTCGGGTTGGTGGGAAAATTGTTTGAGCACCGTACTTTCTTCAAGACGCTGCAGACCTTCTCCGGTCCGATCGGGATTGCGCAACAAGCGGGAGCAGCCGCGCAGCAAAGAGGCTGGTTACCGCTCATCATGCTGACCGCCGGAATCAGCCTTAATCTCGGCATCTTTAACCTGCTGCCGATTCCGATTATGGATGGCGGTGTCATTCTGCTGCTGTTCATCGAAACCCTGATTAGACGCGACATTTCCATGCCGATCAAAGAGCGTATCTATCAGGCAGCGTTCGTGTTCCTGGTACTGTTCGCAGCGGTTGTGATCTACAACGATATTGCAAAGACGATTGCGCAAAAGCTGCCGTAAGAACGGAGCCGTCAGCACTCAGCCATCAGTATTCAGAATTTGGCAGCTCAACTCTCACCACCTGTCATTCCGAGGGACTTTAGTCCAGAGGAATCTGCACTTTTCACGCCCTTGCCGCAAGGAGAACCATCTACTGCCGATAGCGATCCTATGCAGGTTAAATTTAGGCTGAGATTGGAGCGCGATCTTCTCCGCAAGGCGCGCACTATGGCAGATCAAGAGGGCAAATCAATTGACGAATTCTTTACGGCGGTCATTGAAAGATTGCTTGCCCAGCTCGCCACGACAAAAGATACGGAATCGGGTAAGCGAAAATCCGTTCGAGCGAGCCAGAACAGGAAGAGGCATTAAGACACCATAGCCGAAGGCCCTTCTGCTCGCTCTGTTAAACTATTCTTTCCATATGGCCTCAATTCAACGCCGAAAGACTGTAACCTGCACCATCGGCAACGTGCGGGTCGGGTCAGATGCACCGGTCGTGGTGCAATCCATGACCAACACCGACACCGCCGACGTGGCTTCAACCGTCGAGCAGGTGGCGGCGCTGGCGCGTGCCGGATCGGAGTTGGTACGGGTAACGGTTAACAACGAAGGTGCGGCTGCTGCCGTCCCTCACATTGTTGAGCAACTCGACAAGCGCGGCATTCACGTGCCGGTGATCGGCGATTTCCATTACAACGGCCACATTCTGTTGAAGAAATATCCGGCCTGCGCCCGCGCACTTGCCAAGTACCGGATTAACCCCGGGAACGTGAGTGTGGGCCGTAAGGACGACTCGAACTTCGGCACCATGGTGCAAGTCGCGGTAGAAAATCAAAAGCCGGTTCGCATTGGGGTGAATTGGGGATCGCTCGATCAGTCGTTGCTCACCCGCATGATGGACGAGAACTCGCGGGCTTCCGAGCCAAAGGACGCGCGTGAAGTTACCATGGAGGCCATGGTCGTCAGCGCGCTGAACTCGGCTGCAATTGCCGAGAAATATGGCTTGCGTCCCGATCAGATTATCTTGAGCGCGAAGGTCAGCGGTGTGCAGGATCTGGTGGATGTTTACCGCTCGCTGGCGTCCCGCTGCAGCTATCCACTTCATTTGGGACTAACTGAAGCCGGCATGGGCGCGAAGGGAATTGTCGCTTCCAGCGCCGGGCTATCGATTCTGCTGCAGGAAGGTATCGGCGATACCATTCGGGTTTCGTTGACCCCTGCTCCCGGCGGAGATCGCGCGGAAGAAGTTCGAGTTGCGCAGCAGATTCTGCAGTCGCTTGGTATCCGTAGTTTTACACCGCAGGTCACGGCGTGTCCCGGATGCGGGCGCACCACCAGTACGTTCTTCCAGGAAATGGCCGAGCAGATTCAAACCTATCTGCGCGAGCAGATGCCAGTCTGGAAGGAACAGCGTGCCGGCGTTGAGGAGATGAAAGTCGCGGTCATGGGGTGCGTGGTCAACGGACCGGGCGAATCCAAGCATGCCAACCTAGGGATTTCGCTTCCCGGTACATTTGAAGAACCGAAAGCCCCCGTCTACGTTGACGGCCGCCTAATGACGACCCTGCGTGGCGACAAAATTGTCGAGGAGTTTATTCGAATTCTCGATGATTACGTGGACTCACATTACGCTGCCAAGGCGGAACTGGAACTGAAGGCATAGGACGGCTGCGTGCCTTCAATCTCCTGGCAATTACGGATTCATCACGTAAACCACCGACTTCACCCAAACTGCCTTGGTTGTGTCGTAAGTTTGCACCGCGACTCGATGCACGCCTGAGCCCGACAGCGTAACCGTAGTCCCGCCCGGTAATGTGCTCCCACTGGTGTAATTCTTCTGCTTCACGCCATCTACCCATACCTGCACGCCGCTTACCGCGTCCGGGCCGTGGGCTGCGGCAGAAATCCCGAACGTCTGCGGGACATGGCTGCCGTCGAGAGGAGAGGTGATTTGTGTGATCTCTTTTTGCGGTCCACCGAAACTGCTGGGGAAGGTCAAGGTGTATTGGTCGTGGGCATCGGTCTTATAAGCAGGAATTCCGGCGGGGAAGTTGCCCGGGTGCGACGAGATCGACGGTGAGTAAGTGAATACAGAAACCGTCTTCTTCGACGGGCTCACCGTCAGAATTCGCAAGTATCCATAGCCAAAGTATCCGTTGTTACCCTGTCCTTGAAAATCGGAAAGAATCTGAATCGGCCGATAGGGATTCGAGCACAGCGTCGTCCACGATTGCACATTGCAATCCACGTAGCCCACGCCGTTGTAATCGGGAACAAAGGGATAATCTCCCGGACTGGGATTCCGCACATGACCGCTCACTGCCATGAAAACGTTCGGATGCGCTCCGATGAGCTTGTACCAAAGCGCGATACCGTCAGTTCCGCCACCGACCGGCTTGTAGGAATTCAGCGAATCATTCAGGCATGAGTAAACGCTGCTCGGAAAACCGGAACACAACGGATACGCCGAGCCCGCCGGAAACGTTGAGCCAAAGGTCGGGCCTGATCCGTCATTGGAAAGATAAGCATGCGTCGCTACGATCACCGGCCCACCGAAGCTCGAAATCAAGCTGTTGGCCTTGGCCACAACCCAGCTCTGCGGAAACAGCTCAAGCGACAAGAGCATGTAACTGGTCGAGCCAATTGTCATGGTCTTATAAAAGTTCGGGGTGCGGTTTCCGTTTGAATCCAGAATGTAAGCCGTTGGACTCACCGCCAGGTGCCCGAGGTAGTGAAAGTAATTGGTCGCGCTTCGGGGCTGCGGCCTGTCAGCTTCGCAGTCATAGTCGTGGTTGCCAATTGTCGGCTGATAGTAAATTCCGGCGCCATTCAGAATGCCGACCGCCTTCTGCGCATCCTGCCATTGGGTCTTCCAGTTTGCTGAAGGAGGGTTGGCGCAGCTTCCGTTGACGTTGCCGCTGCTATCGACGGGATAGCCGCCGCCGTCGACGATATCGCCAAGTCCAATGACGGCTTTTATGTTCAGGCTGGAGCGATGACTTACGACCCAATTCGCTTGGTCATCAAAAATAGACGCGTACTGTCCGTGGTAGTACTGCGTATCGGGGAAGAGAACGATACTGAAATCAGGATCACTGGACGCAATTGATGCCGCTTGCGCGCGACTAAAAGAAACCTGTGGAACACACACCAAGACGCAAACCAGTAGCCCCAACGCGAGGTACTTCATTTAGCCCCCTAAACCCACACCACGGCGCTTGCACGAACGCGACTTCGTGCCGCCGGAAAATTTCAGGAATCTAAGAGGGGCCCCACTGCCAAGCTACAAACGCAAGTATGCATCAACAATCCGACGAACACCTTAGATTAGTGTGCATATCACGTCACAAAAGACCATGCACAAATGGTGTGCAAAAGCGTGTTGAAATCAATGGAGATTTGCTGGGTCAGATAGTGCAGGGTCGGTTGCGCGAACCTGTACTGTTAGTAACGAATAGTGTTCGCCGCGCCGGAAGCGAAGGCAGGGAATCGTGCCTGCGTGATTTCTGAGCAATCGAAAACTCAAGATCCAGGTTACGAACTCAAGATCCAGGTTACGGCCGAACTTCTGGATTCGAAGGCCGCACTGTCCCGCTCTCGGGAAAGCGTTTGCCGAAGCGGATGGCAGCGCGTATTGCCCAAAGCTCCCGTTCGATTTGGTTGGCTTCGCGAAGCGTTGGTGCATTCATGAGCCGCTCATTCAATATCCTGCGTTGATTTTCAAGTTGGCTGATGACTTTCTCAGAACTCATGACGAATTTAACTCCTTCATCCGGTACGATGCCGTACCGAGGACTCATGGATGCCAGGGACGGCGGTTTGTGGGGGGAAATTAAGCTCGCGCAACATATTGGTTTAATATGTCGTATTACGATGATTAACGTTCCTGCCGACTGAAAAGACCAGGTATTGCATTGAATGAATAACGAACAAGCGAAAAGCATCGCCGATTCGCCCGGTCTTGCCGGCTCGGGCCGGTGGAAAAATCCATTGATGTCCGCAACATCACTGGTGCGGGAACGCCAAAACCAAATATTCCTGTTGCTCTCGTTGATCATCGGAGCCCTGACAGGTCTCGCCGTTGTCGCATTCATTGTTCTGACCGAGCACGTCGGAATGCGGATTTATCCGGTCGGCAGCACCGCCTGGCGGCGAGTTTTCTTTCCGATTGCAGGCTCTCTCGGCATCGGGTATTTGCTCTATCGCTATTTCCCCAACGCTCGCGGCAGCGGTGTGCCGCAAACTAAAGCCGCACTTTACGCCCGCGACGGGCGAATCCTGTTTCGGACGGTCTTCGGAAAATTCCTCTGCACATCGGTTACGCTGGCCAGCGGAATTCCTTTGGGACGTGAGGGCCCCTCTGTGCAAGTGGGGGCGGGAATTGCTTCCGTACTCGGACGCAATCTGGGCTTGAGCCGGGAGCGCGTAAAGGCGCTCATTCCAGTCGGCGCTGCAGCCGCTATTGCCGCCGCATTCAACACGCCATTGGCGGCTGTGGTCTTCGCTCTCGAGGAGATCGTCGGCGATCTCAACGCGCCGGTGCTCGGTTCAGTGATCGTGGCTTCTGTAACTTCCTGGGCGGTGCTTCGGGCGCTGCTCGGCAATGACCCGCTTTTTAAGGTGCCGCAATACCAGCTTGTGCATCCGGCGGAGTTCGCGATTTACGCAGTGCTGGGAGTGGCGGGCGGTTTAGTTTCGGCGGCATTTACGAAACTGCTTTTGGGAATGAGGGCGTGGTTTCTGCGGCTGCCGCAAAGAACTTCATGGCTTCATCCCGTGGCCGGTGGCTTGCTGGTTGGGCTTTTGGGATGGGCGGTTCCCCAGGTGATGGGTGTCGGGTATGGCTATGTCGGCGACGCGCTGAACGGAAAGATGGCGCTCAGTCTAATGCTGCTGCTCGTGTTTCTAAAGCTCATCGCAGTGACCACGAGTTATGCGTCGGGCAATGCGGGCGGAATCTTCGGCCCGGCGCTGTTCATTGGCGCGATGCTGGGCGGCTCAGTGGGTACCATCGCGCATCATTTCTTTCCGGCTTACACTGCCACTCCAGGCGCATACGCGCTGGTTGGCATGGGCACGGCATTCGCCGGCATCGTACGCGCTCCCATGACCTCGGTATTGATGATTTTTGAAATGACGCGGGATTATCCCGTCATCGTGCCGCTGATGATTTCGAACATGATCAGCCTGTTTATCTGTTCGCTGATACAGCACGAGCCAACGTATGAAGCCTTGGCGATTCAAGACGGCATCCATCTGCCTACTTCCGGTTCACGCGCGCGGCTGGGAATGCGGCAGGTGGCAATGGTAATGAGGCCGCCCGAAAACCTGGTTTCCTGTGAGCTCAGCGTTCGGGAGGCTTTGGAACAAATTCACACAAACAAGTTTCGAACTCTCATTGTGACCGATAAACGCGGAGTGGTCGGGGTCGTCAGCTGGCATACCCTGGAGCAGGAACTCGCAAAAGATCCCGAACTGCCGCTGGAGAAGGTCGTTGACGTACTCACATTTCCGCATGTGCACGCCGACCAAGGCCTTGATCAGGCGCTCGAGCGGTTGGGGGCTAACCATCTAGACGTGTTGCCGGTTGTGAACCGCGCAAATGTGCACAAGCTTGAAGGGATGGTGACATTGCCGGATGTGCTCGATGCGTACGGAGTCGGTGCAGCACCGTAGGCTCGGTTGCCCGCTTGCGGAGATCGTATTTCACTGGCCCGCCCCGACTGCGTTACCATTAAGAGTTATTCCTCCGCCGCCGATCCAGTCAGTATTGGAAGGCGCGCCTACCACTACTGAGGAGGCACTCATATGGCGACTATTACTCAGGCGACTCCTACGGTTCCGCTGACAAAGAACGAGCACTTGCTGCGTTGGGTGGAGAAAATGGCCGAACTTACCCAGCCTGCGAGTATTCATTGGGTGGACGGCTCGCAGGAAGAATACGACCAGCTCTGTGAGGAGATGGTCTCCACGGGAACGCTGATTCGGCTGAACCAGGAGCTCTGGCCGGGATGTTTTCTGGCCCGCTCCGATAAGAGCGACGTCGCCCGGGTTGAAGACCGTACTTTCATCTGCTCACTGTCGCGAGACAGCGCGGGCCCGACCAACAACTGGGAAAACCCCTACGAAATGCGCCGCAAGCTGCGCGGCCTGTTTCGTGGTTCGATGCGCGGCCGAACCATGTATGTCCTTCCATTTTGTATGGGGCCGATTGCCTCACCCATGTCGCAGATCGGGGTGCAGCTCACAGACTCCCCTTACGTTGTCGTGAACATGCGCATCATGACGCGTATTGGCCTGCCGGTTTTCAAGGAGATCGACAAAGATTACAAGCGGGTTGTGCCCTGCATGCACAGCGTGGGTATGCCGCTCGCCCCCGGACAGAAAGACATTCCCTGGCCATGTAATCCGACAAAGTACATTGTGCATTTCCCCGAGAGCCGCGAGATTTGGTCCTATGGCTCTGGTTACGGAGGCAACGCTCTGGTTGGGAAAAAATGTTTTGCCTTGCGCATCGCTTCCAACATGGCACGCGATGAAGGCTGGATGGCCGAGCACATGCTGATTGTCGGAGTCGAAGATCCGAATGGGCAAAAGACGTATGTGGCCGCTGCCTTTCCGAGTGCTTGCGGCAAGACCAACTTCGCCATGATGGTTCCGCCTGCTGCCTTCAAAGGGTGGAAGGTGACGACCGTGGGCGACGACATTGCCTGGATTACACCCGACTCAGAAGGCAGCCTGCGCGCCATCAACCCTGAGGCGGGATTCTTTGGCGTGGCTCCGGGAACGTCGGTGAAGACCAATCCTAATGCGATGGCCACGCTTTCAAAAAATTCCATTTTCACCAATGTCGGGCTCACTTCCGAGGGTGGCGTTTGGTGGGAAGGCATGACGGATGAACCTCCCGCCGAGTGCATTGACTGGCAAGGCAATGTGTGGACGCCGGAGATTGCGAAGCGGACGGGCGCGAAGGCGGCCCATCCCAATGCACGTTTCACCGCGCCGGCAAGGCAGTGCCCGACGATTGATGCGGCGTGGGAAGATCCTACGGGAGTCCCCATTAGCGCGATAATTTTCGGGGGTCGCCGCGCGCACACGATTCCACTGATTTATCAGGCGTTCAACTGGAGTTCGGGAGTTTACGCGGGCGCGACCATGGGCTCGGAGACGACGGCCGCCGCGGCAGGCGAAGTTGGCAAGGTACGCCGGGACCCTATGGCCATGCTGCCTTTCTGCGGGTACCACATGGGCGACTATTTCCGCCACTGGATCAAGATGCAGCGCTCGCTTACCGCGACGCCGCGAGTTTTCCACGTGAACTGGTTCCGCAAGGGCGAGAATGGCGAATTTCTCTGGCCCGGCTTCCGCGATAATTTTCGCATTCTGAAATGGATCGTGGATCGCGTGCATGGACGCACTCGCACCAAAGAAACGCCGATCGGCTGGACGCCCTTCTACGAAGATATGGACTGGCGCGGGCTGGACTTTCCTCGCGAGAAATTTGAAGAGTTACAAAAGGTGGACAGCGTCGCCTGGAAGAGAGAAGTCATCGATCACGAGGAGCTGTTTATTCTGCTCCACGCGCATCTTCCGCCTGAGTTGGTCTATGAGCGCGAACTGTTGATTTGCAGGTTGTGAACTGAATCGTCTCGAGGGGGATGCGCAATTTGCTGCGCCACTTCTTCGACGGCGTGCAGGACTTCCGGCGAGACAGTTTCGCCAATGCCGAAGTTTTTGCCTTCGATCCCATAGACACGCAGGGTGCGCGGAAGCAGTCTAAGAATGCGGCCGAGATTGATTGCCTCGGCGACTCCAAAGCCATGGCTCGAAAGCTGCGCCTTACTAGGGACCTGCGGAGGATTTCCATCCCAGACGTGAACCTTTCCGACCGGAGACCCCGTCACTACAGCGTCAATCAGGATCATGTCATCGTCTTCGTGCCAGCTTCCAACCAGTTCAAAAGCACCGCCTGACTGGATTTCTGCACGGAAGCCCAATTCCCGAAGACGCTCGGCGACAAGCACGCCTGCAGCGTCATCCATGCGGTGAGGGTTGCCACAGCCGACGATTCGCGTGCTCCTCATTGACCTACCTCCTGACCTATCTCCTGTTCAACGGTGAGCTTCAGAAAATGTGTGGCGCAGGAGATGCACGGGTCGTAATTCCGTATGGCTTGCTCACATTGCCAAGTGGCGTCTTCGAGTGACCGGTTGGCAACGCGCGGCGCGAATTGGCGCAGGTCATCCTCGATTTGCTTCTGGTTCTGTGAGGTTGGTGGCACAATTTTGGCGGTGACGATCAGGCCTGCCTCGTCGACCGCATAGCGGTGATACAGAATGCCTCGCGGAGCCTCAGTGATGGCATACCCTACTCCAGGCCGGTTTGGCGCCTCCACTCGGGGCTGGGATGGAGGTTCGTACTCGTGCACAATGCGCAGCGCCTCAGCACAGGCGAATGCGATTTCTACCGCGCGTACGATGATGCTGCGGAACGGATTCTTGACCGGAGGTTTCAGGCCAGCGTCGCTGGCCGCCTGGCGCGCTACTTCCGGCAAGGTATCGAAATTCAAATTGAACCTTGCCATGGGGCCGACCAGATAGGCCCCGCGGCCTCGAATGACCGAGTGCAGCGCGTTCGAATGTTTCACATGCTGCTCGATAAAGTGGTCTTCATACTCGGCCGCATCTATATCGAGTCCCCGGTTTGAAACCAGCCTTCCTTCATTGAATGGATACTCGCCAGGATGGCGCAGGGCGACAAACTCATAATCCTGCTCGAAATCGGGAAATTCCAGACCTGCGGTAAAGCGAACAGTTTCGATGGAAGCGTCAAGCGCCCACTTCAGGTCCTCTTCCAATTCTCGCAATCGGTTCTTGTCCGGAACCTTGTAGAAGCCGCCCACCGCAGCGGAAATGGGATGAATTTCGCGTCCGCCGAGCAGGCTCACAATACGATTCCCGATCTTCTTCAGGCGCAACGCGCGCCGCGCAATTTCAGGGTGATCTTTGGCCATTGCAATCGCATCTTGATAGCCGAGGAAATCGGGAGCGTGAAGCATGTAAACATGCAATGAATGACTTTCGATCCACTCGCCGCAATAAAACAAGCGCCGCAGCATGCGAACTTCGGGACTGATCTGAATTCCCAGGGCACGCTCGATGGCATGAACCGCACTCATCTGATAAGCGATGGGGCAAATTCCACAAATGCGCGCGGTAATATCCGCTACTTCAGAAAAATGGCGGCCGCGAAGAAAAGCTTCAAAGAACCGGGGCGGCTCGTAAATGCGCAGCTTCACATCTGAAACGCGAGTGCCCGCCATCTTGATCACCATGCCGCCTTCGCCCTCCACCCGGGCCAGAGTATCCACTCGAATTGTTCGTCCGACACTGCGCGTCATTTGTGTTCACACTCCTCACTAGCCTTGCGGAACTGCCACGACCAGGCATTGAATCCGCGAAACGCCCGCATCATTTCATTGTCTGATTGGCCCAGGATGCGGAGCTGGTTGGTAAGAGAATCCGTGTTCGGGCTCTCCATGGGCCCGTAGCAGCCATAACATCCGCGATCGAAGCTCGGGCACAATGCGCCGCATCCCGCGTGTGTAACTGGGCCGAGGCACGGGATGCCCTTGGCTACGGAAATGCAGACATTCGCTTTGCGCTTGCACTCCATGCATACGCTGTTGGCTGGAATATTGGGTTTGCGTCCGGCGAGCGTGGCCGTAATCAGTTCCACAAGTTGGTACTTGTTGATGGGACAGCCACGCAACTCGAAATCCACCTTGACGTGCTCAGAGATCGGCGTCGAGAGCTTCAGTGTGCTGATGAATTGCGGCGAGGCATACACAACGCGAATGTATTCGTCCACGTCCTTCCAATTGCGCAACGCCTGAATACCGCCGGCGGTCGCACAGGCTCCGATAGTGATGAGGGTTTTGCATTCACGACGTACTTGCTGGATGCGCCGCGCATCATGAATGGTGGTTACTGAACCCTCGACCAACCCAATGTCGTACGGCCCTTTCAGCATGGCGCGAGAAGCTTCGGGAAAATAGGCGATATCGATAACTCCGGTAATCGCCAGCAATTCGTCTTCGGCATCGAGCAAACTGAGCTGGCAGCCATCGCAGGATGCGAACTTGAAGACCGCAACCCTCGGCTTCTTCGGCGTAACGCTGTTTACGGCTATCGCTTTATCGTTCGCCCGTTTGGTGCCATTTTTTCTTTTAGAGTTCATGTTTTTCCAATAAGGGCCGGATCTTGGCATAAGGGAACACCGGCCCGTCTTTGCAGATGAAGTGTGGGCCGTACTGGCAGTGACCGCAGAAACCGACGGCGCACTGCATATTCCGTTCCATCGACAGATATGTGGACTCTGTTGTCACCCCGCATTCCCCCAGTTGCCGGGTGACAAAACGCATCATGATCTCCGGCCCGCAGATCATGGCGATTGAGTTCGCGGGTTGTAGCCGCGCGGATTTGAATAGGGTTGTGACCACCCCGACGTTGCCGTGCCAGCCCAGGCCCCCGTAATCCACGGTGACCAGGACTTGTGTGTTCGGCTGACGTGCCCACGCCCCCAATTCTTTGCGATAGAGCAGTTCGCGAGGACTGCGCGCGCCATACAGCAATACCAGTCGGCCATAGCGATCGCGATTGTTGAGGACTTCATATATTGCAGGCCGCAATGGAGCCAAACCGATTCCTCCCGCAACAATCACCACATCACGGCCTCGTGCTGCCTCCATGGGCCAGCCAGTTCCGAACGGGCCACGAATGCCGATGCTCATGCCCGGCTTGTGGCTGACCAGCGCTTCAGTGGTTTTTCCAACCGATCGGACGGTATAAGTCAGTTGGTCACGGTTGGCCGGATCGCCGCTGATTGAAATCGGAACTTCGCCCACGCCAAACATCCACAGCATGCTGAATTGGCCGGGATTAAAGGCGTTCTGCTCGCGCCCGTTTTCGCGCGAGACGGTGAGCGTAAATGTGTCCGGCGTGTCCTTGACCACTTGCCTGACTACGCCAGGGCAGGGAACCATTGCATCGAGTTGGGCGGCGGCTGCAGTCATTTTTGTGCCGAGTAGACATCAAGTAATTGGAACCGTGTTGCTTCCAGGCGGTTGACGACAATTTGAGCGAAGCGCTTCAGGAACTCATATCCCAAGTCATGGTTCTTTTCACATTTTTCGCGCAAACATTTTCCATCGAGCGCAATGGCCCGGGTGTTGGCGGTCGCGTGGGCGTTAAATTTCCACTCATAAGGAGGGAGCAGCCAAGACCAGCCCAGAACTTCGCCCACACCGACGGTCGCCACCACGATGGGCTTGCGCTGGGGCGCATAAATTTCCAGTGACACATTCCCCTCGCGAACCAGGTAGAACGTGTTCGCTGCTTGTCCCTCTCTAAAGATGTAAGCGTCTTTGGCAAAGCGCACGTTGGAGGCGCAGCCCGAGACCAGATCCATGAATTCGTCAACCGAGGCCGGCGAAGAACGGATGCTCTTGGATAATGCGTTCAAGCGTTTCCATGGGTGTCTCCTTCGCGCATGGCGCGGACTTCTTCAGTGATGTCAATCCCTGCCGGACACCAGGTGATGCAGCGCCCGCAGCCGGTACAGCCAGAACTCCCAAACTGATCGATCCACGCGGCTAGCTTGTGTGTCATCCACTGGCGGTAGCGGGATTTGGAGGAAACACGAATGCTGCCGCCGTGAATGTGAGAAAAATTCAGCGTGAAACATGAATCCCAACGCCGCCAGCGCTCAGCATGGTCGCCCGTAACATCGGTCACGTCTTCCACACTGGTGCAGAAGCAGGTTGGACAAACCATGGTGCAATTTGCGCAGGTTAAGCAGCGAGCGGCAACGTCGTCCCAACGCGGGCTGTCGAAATTTTGATAGAGCAGTTCTTTAATTCCGTCCTGATCAATACTCCGCACCTGATCGCGCGCGGCTTTTTCCACAGCGGCCTCTGCCTGACGTAATTCGCTATCTCCGGCGGGAGTGGTTTCAAACTCGAGGAGGACCTGTTCGCCGCGCTCGCTTCCGGCTTCAATCAGGAATTGGTGCTTGGGGCCGTCGAGCAACTCAGTCAAACGCAAGTCAAATCCGCCTTTGACTTCTGGTCCGGTGCCCATTGATGCGCAAAAGCAGGTTGCGGCTGACTGCGTACACTGCACGGCGACAATGAAAATACCTTCGCGCCGCGCGGCATAGATGGGATCGGCATATTTCTCCGACAGCAGTACTCGGTCCTGAATTTCCATGGCTGCGAGTTCACAGGCACGCACCCCAATGAAGGCGCGCGGGGCAGGCTTGGTCTCATTGTTGAGGATCCGAAACGCTCCGCTCTGGCGCTCGGCTGCCCACAGCTTGACCTCGGCAGGATGCAGATATTTTTTCCAACTTTGCGGCCCGACAACGTAACCAAATAACGCTTGATCGTTGCGCCGGATCAGTCGATAATGTGCCGCCTCTTGCTCGTCGGTCCAGCCAGCAGGCAGATCCGAGACTCCGCTGATTCGGTCATACACAATCGCGCCGTCCCGCGCTGTGGGCCCTACAATTTCAAAGCCTTTGCCAGCAAGCGCCTGAAAAAGTTCCCCAAGTCTTCCGGCGGGCAGGATTGCCCGAGTTCTGGCGTCATGCGCGGCGCTTAACTCTTCGGTGGCGGACTGGGCGGCGATGGCCGGTGCAGCAACTACATTTACGTGGATTGAAGAGGCTGATACGGAAAGCGCTCTCTCCGTGGCTGCCGGCTTGACTCCACTCACTCTCGGGTACCGGTTTCGAGGCTTTTCGGCAGCTGTCACTTCGTCCTCCATCGACGCTCTGATTGTTTCAGTAAAGGGGCGAAATTTAGGTGCGATAGCTCACGGTTCTTTGTGACGGGGGTCACACGCTTTGTTGCAGAAACAAAGGGGTTACCGCCACAAGCACTTTCTGGGGACATCTCCGTTTTGGATATGAGCCGGGCGGGCGAACTTGAATCAGAGTACGCGCTGTGATAGAAATTTTCTCTGTGTCGCTGGCCAATTCGTGGTGGGCCACGCGCGATTCCAGAAATTTTGGGTGACCGAGTTCTGGCAGTCTGCATCACATACTCGAACTGCCATTTGCAAAATCCGGCGCCTACGGAACTGCTCACTAGTTCCGCCGGTGTAAGACCTCGAACCTCCTAGCCATTTTGGAGTTTCGGATGTTGTTTTCGACGAGGCGTCACCTGACTGGGAGTCCTTCCCGAGTTCAGTACACTCTTGAAAACTGCCACAACCGTCCCTCCACTAATCCTGCCGTAATTTTTAATCAATCAAACAACTTACACACCGCCGGAGGGAGATATGGCGACGAATTTCGTCCAGATTGACAGCGATGCCGAGATCAAACAGCGTTTAGAAGCCGAACGCGCGCGCCTGCGCAAGATTGCCGGGCTTGGCCAGCCCACACATTTTCACCGTCCGATTGAGCGTGCGTTTACCGCGGACCAGCGGCCCCACACCACTATTCTGTTCGGCGGATTCACCTGGAAGCATGAAGACCTGATTCGCGCTGTCTTCCAGGGCTGCGGCTACACGTGCGAGAAATTGCCGGTGCCGGATGTGGCGGCATTTCAAAAGGGCAAGGAGTACGGCAACAACGGCCAGTGCAATCCCACGTATTTCACCGTCGGCAATCTGGTGCAGTATCTGCAGTTCCTGGAGAAGGAAGGAATTCCTCGCCAGCAAATTCTGGACAACTATGTCTTTTTCACCGCCGGCTCATGCGGCCCGTGCCGTTTCGGCATGTACGAGGCCGAGTATCGCTTCGCGCTGAAAAACGCAGGCTTCGATGGTTTCCGCGTGCTGTTGTTCAAAGACAGCGATGGAATCAAAGCAGCGTCTGGCGAGCCGGGCCTGAAGTTCACGGTCGACTTTGGATTCGGAATGCTGAATGCCATGCACCTGGGCGACGTGATCAACGATCTGATTTATCAGATTCGGCCGTATGAAGTGAATCAGGGCGAAACCGACCGCGTGTTTCGCGAGATGGTTGATGGCCTGTGCGAAGACTTGCGGAAGCGGAAGGCGTTCGAAATCGAGCAAAGCGCGCCGGAGTGGCTGAAGCCGAAGGTCAAGAGCAACAAGATTCTCCGCAATACACTTAACGTGTTCGGCAAGTGGCATGAACACATGTGGGGCAAGGATTATCTGAGATGCCCTGAAGGCCGCCCGAGAACGGATGAACGCGATAGAAGTTGACCGCACGCGCGTGAAGCCAACCGTGAAAATCACCGGCGAGTTCTGGGCGCAGATTACCGAAGGCGACGGCAACTTCCACATGTTCGACTTTTTGGAGCGGGAAGGCGCGCAGGTGCTGGTCGAGCCGATTGCCACCTGGGTCGCTTATCTCATGTATCAGGCCAAGGCGCATGCGACGGCGAAGTGGCCGGTGAATCAGCCGCACAAACATCCCGAATGGTACGAGTTCAAAAAGCAATTCGCCAACTACATTGGCCTGCGCAAGAAACTATGGGGCATTGGCGCGGGTCAGCGGATGTGGAACTTCTTCTATCACCGGACGGCGAAGAACCTGGGTGGGATCACGCATCATCTTGCGCCGCAGGAAGAACTGGCCGAACTCGCGAATCCTTTCTATAACCAGTTTGCGCGCGGCGGCGAGGGTCACCTCGAAGTTGGCAAGAACGTTTTTTACACCATCCACAAACTCGCGCACATGGTGCTCGCGCTGAAACCGTTCGGATGCATGCCGTCGTCGCAGTCGGATGGCGTGCAGTCGGCGGTGATCAACAAATTTAAAGACATGATCTTCTTGCCCATCGAAACTTCGGGCGAAGGCGAAGTGAACGCCCACAGCCGCGTACAGATGGCGCTCGGCGAAGCCAAAGTCAAAGCCAAGGCCGAGTTCGAGCAGTGCCTGAAGTCAACTGGCAAGACGATGGCCGAAATTCGCGAGTACATCGATGAGCACCCGGAGCTGAAGAGTCCGTTCTATCACGTGCCGCACCGCGAAGGAGTTGCAGGAACCGCGGCGCAGTTCGTTCTACACGTGAGCGATCGGATCGACAAAGACACGCGGTTCTGGAAGAAGTCGCGAGTGAGCGTGCAAACGCCCGCAACCGCGAGTGGTGATTGATTTGAAAGGGCGCAGCTCTAGGACTCCCATAGCCGCGGCACGAACGGGAAGGGCACGACTTTAGTCGTGCCGAAACGTAACTCTTATGAGTTGTCATTCCGAGGGGACTTTAGTCCCCGAGGAATCTGTAGTGAAACGAAAGCAGATTCCTCACCGCTAAAGCGGTTCGGAATGACATGGATTCAATAGTTGGTCAAAGTGAAAGAGGATTTAAATGCACGACCACAAAGGTCCAGCGCTGATTCAGATCACGGGTCTCGAGCCTAAGCCTACGATCCAGCAGGCTAAACCCGCGCAGAAGCCCCACGACCACGTCACGAAATTCATGGTCGGCCTCGACGTGGGTTCAACCACGGTGAAGGCAATCGTCGTCGACGCGGCGACCGATCAAATCCTCTGGCAGGACTATCAACGCCACGAAACCAAACAGCCAGAGAAGACGCTGGAATTCCTGAAGCGCATGGAAGCCGATACCGGCATTAACCGGCACAACACACGTATGTTCCTCACGGGATCCGGTGGCGGCGGGATTGCTGAGCAGATTGGCGCAAAATTCGTGCAGGAAGTAACGGCGGTTTCTCTAGCGGTCGAGAAACTCCATCCCGAAGTGTATTCGGTTATCGAACTCGGCGGGCAGGACGCGAAGATCATTGTCTTCAAAGACGACGAAGAGACCGGTCGCAAGAAAAAAATTCCCTCGATGAACGACAAGTGCGCCGGCGGCACGGGCGCCGTGATCGACAAGATCAACGCCAAACTGAAAATCCCGACGGTAGAACTGGGCGATCAGGGCTATCACGGAATCAAGCTGCACAAAGTAGCTGGCAAGTGTGGAGTGTTTGCCGAAACCGACATCAACGGTCTGCAAAAAGTCGGGACGCCGCCGAATGAATTGATGGCGTCGTTGTTTGAGGCCATCGTTCTGCAAAATCTCAGCGTGCTCACCCGTGGGCATACGCTTCGGCCGCACGTTCTGTTGCTTGGCGGGCCGAACGGCTTTATTCGCGGCATGCGCGAGGCGTGGCAGGCGAATATTCCACGCATGTGGCAGGAGCGCAAAGTTCAGATTCCGGAAGGATCGAAGCCGGAAGACCTGATCAAGGTTCCACAGAACGCGCAGTACTTTGCTGCTATCGGCGCGGTCGAATTTGGAAAGAGCGAAGACGATTGCATCGGCTGCTATCGCGGATATGAGCAGCTGCTTCATTACATCGAGTATGGCCGGCAGGAAGAAAAGGCCAAGTCTGGGGGCAAGGGCCTGATCGAGGATCCAAACGAATTCGATTCGTTCAAGGAAGCCTATCGCCGCAAAAAATTCACCGCGGCAGCATTTCAGAAAGGAAGCACGGTCGGCGGTTTCATCGGCATTGACGGAGGGTCGACTTCCACAAAAGCCGTTCTTCTCGACGAGAATGGCGACATACTCTGCAAGTCGTATCAACTTTCGAACGGTAATCCGATTCAGGACACCATTGAAATGTTTGAGAGCCTGCGCGGTCAGGTCGAAGCGCAAGGCGCGAAGATGGAAGTGCTGGGCGTCGCGACCACCGGATATGCCAAAGACATTTTGAAAGACGTGCTCAAGGCCGACGTGGCACTGGTGGAAACCGTCGCGCACACGCAATCGGCGCTGAAGTTTTACGACGACCCGCACGTGATCGTGGATGTGGGCGGGCAGGACATCAAGATCATCATCCTGCACAATGGCCGCGTAAAAGATTTCAAGCTGAACACGCAATGCTCGGCGGGCAACGGTTACTTCCTGCAATCGACCGCAGAAGGCTTCGGGCTCGACGTAAATCAGTACGCCGACTTGGCCTTCTCGGCGAAGGCCATGCCGGTATTTGGCTACGGCTGCGCGGTTTTCATGCAGTCGGACATCGTAAACTTCCAGCGCCAGGGCTGGCAGGCTCAAGAAATTCTGGCAGGACTGGCAGCGGTGCTGCCGAAGAACGTCTTCTTGTACGTAGCCAGCATTCCAAATCTCGCCGCGCTGGGAACACGCTTCGTCCTGCAAGGCGGCACGCAAAATAATCTCGCGGTCGTGAAAGCCGAAGTCGATTTCATCCGCAACAGCTTCCGCGCGGCAGGTAGGAAGCCGGAGATTATCGTTCACGAGCATTGCGGAGAGTCCGGCGCGATCGGCGCAGCTGAAGAGGCGTTGCGCTTATGGAAGAACGGTCAGCAGACCACGTTCGTCGGCCTCGATGCAGTGCGCAGAATTGAATACCGTACTACGCGCAACGAATCCACCCGCTGCAATTTCTGCAAGAATAATTGCCTGCGCACGTTTATCGACGTTCGCACTGAGCCGACCAAGAATTTCGTTCCGATTAAGAAAGTCACAAAAGTTCCCCTTATGCTTGGCGAGCAGCGACTGATCATCGCGACTTGCGAAAAAGGCCTGGTCGAAGATGTCAACGAAATGAAGGACATCAAGGCCGGCCTGGACAAGCTGCGCGATCAGTATCCGAATTTCGTGGACTATGCTGCGAAAGAAGTTTTCCGCCCGACCAACGCAAAGAATGTCGCCGACCCGCTGCCGACAAAGGGCTGGGCAGGGTGGAGCAAAGGAGCGAAAGAACGGCGCGGGCTCATGGAGAACCGTGGCAAGCTCCGCATCGGCATTCCGCGGGTGTTGAACATTTACACCTACGCGCCTCTCTTCAACGCATACTTCGAAAGCCTGGGCGTGCAGCCGGAGAACATTATTTACTCCGACTACACCAGCTCAGACCTGTATCGTGCTGGTGCTAGCCGCGGCGCAATCGATCCCTGCTTCCCGGCGAAGATCGGAATTTCGCACGTTTACAACCTCATTCAGGAAAAGCACCGCAAGAAGCCTCTCGACGCCATCTTCTTCCCCATGTATGACGTTCTTCACTCGCCTTTGGTGAAGCTGCAGGGCGCGAACGCCTGCCCCACTGTGACTGCAACGCCAGAGACTGTGAAGGCCGCGTTCACCAAAGAGAACGACGTCTTCACGGAAAATAATTTGAAGTACATCGACCCGGTGCTTAACTTCGCCGACCGCAAGTTGTTCGCGTTCCAAATGTTGTCGGCGTTGCAGTCGCTGCTCGGGCTCGGCGAAGAAGAAAACGACCGCGCCTGCGAGGCTGGATTCAATGCGCTGAAGGCTTACGAAGCCAACATTCGTCGCCGCGCGCGTGAAGTGATCGACCAGCTCGAGCGCGAAGACCGCATCGGCATTGTGATGCTGGGACGGCCATACCATCATGATCCCGGACTCAACCACGAGATTCTCGATGAGTTCCAGAAACTCGGCTATCCAATCTTTTCTCAGAACACGCTGCCCCTCGACGAAGACATGCTGGAGCGGCTATTCGGCGAGGAAGTCCGCGCAGGCGTGATCAGCAGTCCTCTCGATATCGGCGATGCCTGGAAGAATTCCTACTCGTGCAGCACCAATCACAAGGTGTGGGCGGCGAAGTTCACCGCGCGACATCCAAATCTGGTGGCGCTTGAAATTTCCAGCTTCAAATGCGGACACGATGCGCCGATTTATGGAGTGGTTGAAGGTATTGTCGAGAATTCCGGCACGCCTTATTTTTGCTTTAAGGACCTCGACGAAAACAAGCCTACCGGCTCAATCAGAATTCGGGTGGAGACAATCGATTATTTCCTGCGCCGTTACCGTGAAGACGTAATCCGCAAACGCAAAGCTGTGGACGACATTGAAGCCCAACTCGCCGCTCTGGAAGCCCAGTTGCGGCGGGAGGGGGGCGTTACGTCGTCGGAAGCGGATGCTGCGGAATCCGGGGTGCCGCAGTTTGAGCGCGCGGGAACGCAGCGAGAGATTCAGGAGATGGCGGCGGACTAAAGGCGATCCAGATCGCGTCGTCACGACTGCAATTCGCCTTCCGAGGTTTCAGAACGCCCGACCGGGCTCTCTCCTGCGCCCAGGTTCACCCCGCTTGCCTTCCAGTGACAAAATGACTATTATGACCAGTATGACCATAATCGCTTTGGGTGAGGGTGTACAGCCATGAGCACACATACCTGGACAGTCGCTGAGGCGAAAGCAAAATTCAGTGAACTGCTGGAGAAGGCAAAATCTGAAGGGCCGCAGAGAATCAGCAAGCACGGCCGCACAACCGCGGTTGTGGTTGCCGCCGATGAATGGCATCGGAGAATTCCGCGCGAAGGTAACCTGGCAGAGTTTTTGATGACATCCCCGCTGCGGGGTTCCAGGCTTAAGATCAAGCGTCTTTCGGGACGCCTGCGCAAGGCTGAACTGTGAGTTTTCTGCTCGATACGAATGTTGTTTCCGAGCCAACCAAACCGCGTCCGAATCACGGACTACTTGGCTGGCTAGCCTCGCTGGATGAAGAAAGTGTCTTCATCAGTACTGTTACGATTTCCGAACTACGCTATGGCATTGAACGCCTTCCCGCTGGAGCACGGAGAATGCGCCTCGATGCGTGGCTACGGAACGAACTGCTTTCGCGCTTCGAGGGAAGAATCCTGCCGGTGAACGTAGAAGTCGCAGACGCATGCGGCAGACTTAGTGCGCATGCTGACTCTCTCGGCCATCCCATCGAAGCTCGCGACGCATTCATTGCGGCCACAGCGGAAGTTCATGGTTTAACTCTGGTCACACGCAACGTGTCTGATTTCAGTGACGTTCTTAAAACAATCCTTTCCCCGTGGACTTAGTTCAGATCATCTGGTGAACCACGGTTTTTAGCGCAGATCCACTGCCTTTCCCGTGCGCACCGATTCGCGTGCGGCGTCCAGGATCTCCATCACCTGGACGTTAAGCTTGGCTGAAAGCGGGTCTTCCACCGGCTTGTTGTTGCGAATGCAATTGATCATGTAAGCGATGGGATTGCTCATCTCATGCGGCACCGGACCAAGCGCCAGACGCGCGCCGTCTGGAGCAGCCGCAGTGCCCTGGTCGGATGCTAAACGCTCGAACAGATCGCTACGCGTAGACAGCAGGCTTCCCTTCGAGCCAAAAACATATGTGCGATCCATGCTGTAAGACCAGTCCCAGGAGGGTTCAATCACCGCGGTGGCATCGGGATAGTCGAGCAGGATAGTGGCTTCGTCATCTACTTTATTGTGCTGATCGGCCTTTAGCTTTCGGGTGGTGGCATAAACACGCATAGGCCGCCCGCGGAGCAGCAGGGCCATTTCCGCGCCGTAGCAACCGAAGTCCATGATGGCGCCGCCGCCGTTCTTCACCGGGTCGTAGAGCCAGTCGCCGAATTCTTTGGAGATACCGATTTCCTTAGGCCCTTGATGACCGTATTGCACAATTATTTTCTTGACAGTCCCGATTTCGCCCGACTTCACGCGATGAAAGAGTTCGTGGGTAGATGCCGTCCAAGCATTCCAGTAGTTCACCATCAGCTTGATTTCGCCGGTCTCAGCCAGTTGTGCCATGGTAAGAGCGTCAGCGGCGTTGGTCGCCATTGGCTTCTCGGTGGAGTAGTTGATGTGCCGTTTCGCACATTCGCGCAGGATATCCAGATGCTTGTCAGTCTCTGTAGTGACAAACACCGCTTCGGGTTTCATTAGGTCCAGCATTTCGACATATCCGGGAAAGAACTTCACTGTCGCTGGGACTTGTGTTCTTGCTTTTTCGACCAAGTCCTGGTGGTTGTCCACGATTGCCACCAGTTCGGCCTGCGGTTCAGCGGCGATGTATTGCAGCAACTCCCAGACGTGATCATGGTCGAGCCCGACAATTGCGATGCGAGTCTTAGCGGTTTGCGCGGAGGAACAGGTCGCAAGTGCGAACAGGATGCCGACTGTCGAAAGCATTACAGTTCTCATAAGGTCAGTGCCTTTCAATGCGCGTGACTCGTCGCCAATTTCTTTTGCATTTCTTCCAGTGTCACGCCTTTAGTTTCGGGATACGCAAGCGAAGAACGAGCATAGTTCATTCCGTTAACGCCTCGATCTTTAACCGTGTACGAACAGCATGCGGCGTGATCCCCAGATGGCGAACGAAAGCCCTGCGCATTACATCGACGCTGCCGAATCCACAATCGAGGGCAATCTTCTTTGGAGGTTTATCGCTTCGCTCAAGTTGACGCAGTGCAGCTTCCACCCGAGCCTGTGCGATGTGCTGCGACGGCGTTGTACCGACCTCTCTGGTGAACACGCGCTGAAAATTCCGCAGGCTCATTGAGGTGTGGTTTGCCAGATGATCTACTGAGATTGGGCGATGGAGGTTCTCTGCAATCCAGACCTGAAGCTCCTGCATGGTTTTCATCTCGGACGCCTGCGAGCTTAACGACACGCTGACCTGGTCCTGTCCCGCAGGCCGCCGCAGAAATAGTACAAGCTCCCGAGCGGCCTCATGTGCCAGCGCACTGCCACAATCCTCCTCAACCCATGCCAGGGCAAGATCGATGCCGGCTGAAATACCAGCGGAAGTGTAGATATTGCCATCTTTTACCCATAAGCGATTCAGTTCGACTTTCACGCTGGGATATAGTCTTGCCAACTCTCGCACAAATCTCCAGTGCGCGGTGGCTTTCTTGCCAGTCAGCAATCCAGCCGCGGCAAGAAGAAAGGCGCCAACGCAGACCGCACCCAGCCGGCGGGCCGACGCCTGCACTCCACGAAGCCATGCAAACAGCGAAGCATCGCGCACCTTACGAGTACCGACGCCGCATACCAGCAAGACTGAATCGAACTGGCCCTGCACGCTGCTAAAACGGTGTTTTGCAAGAAACGTCAATAGGCCGCCTTCGCCATCCACTCGCAGTTGTTCTTCAGTGGTGACAATCTCGACTGAATACACGGGCTTGGCGGCCAAGCGATTCACGGAACTGAAGACCTGCAACGGGCCGACCAGATCCAGTTCTTCAATGGGTGGCACAACCACGACGATGATCCGTCTACATCTCACGTCTCGTCCGCTGTCGTTAAGGCGTTTCATCAGGCCCTTTGTAATATGCACCGTCAATCGTTGTTCCGCGGGGTTATCGCAGGCAAAATGGCGCGATTCGTCTGATTCTTGTCGCAATCTCCCAAACGGGCCATTCGTATTATCAAGCACTGTCTCCAGGGTTATACAACTCTAGGGTTATACAAGAAGATGAACTCAAAACCATGTGCGGTGGCTGGTTGGAATTCGCTGACCGGGCGGCAACGGATTTATACGGTAACATTTCGAAATGACAGATCAGAACCCTTGGCCGCGGATCGCAGTTCTCGGTGCAGGAGCTGTGGGTGGATATTTCGGTGGCTTGCTTGCCGACGTAGGGGCGCCAGTTCTGATGATAGGCCGCCAGAGCTTCGTTGACGCGGTTGCGCGCGAGGGCTTGCTTCTGGATACACTTCAGTTCAAGAAGCGTGTGCGCGTAGAAGCTTCCACCGATTTGAGTGCCGTCGGTGGGGCTGGATTGGTCCTTTTCTGCGTAAAGACTACCGATAACGCAACCACAGGCCGCGAGCTTGCGCCGCTTCTTGCGCCTGATGCAATCGTCCTCAGTCTGCAGAATGGTGTGGACAACGCCGAGCAGATTCGTGCGGCAGCGGGCATCGAGGTTTTGCGAGCGGTAGTTTACGTTGCAGCCTCGGTGCCGGAGCCTGGCCATGTGAAGCACGTAGGCCGTGGCGACTTGGTGCTGGGCCCGCAATGTGAAAAGGTCAAGCGCGTGTCTGAAATTTTCGCGCGCGCGAACATCCCCTGCCGCATCTCCGACAATATCGAAGGTGAACTCTGGATCAAGCTCATATCAAATTGCGCGTTGAACGCGGTCTCAGCCCTGGGGCAAGCAAGATATCGCCAGATCGCCGAGAGTGAAGAGGCCCGTAAGGTGGTCGAAGCCGTGGTCAATGAAGTGTTAGCGGTGGCCCGCGCAGCTCACATCGTTCTGCCCGGCATTCAAGAATCACCGGATGCCTTCGCAATGACAATGAAAATTGCGAACCAAATGGCGGAGGCCATGTCATCAACCGCGCAAGACATAAATCGCGGCAAACGCACGGAAATCGATTCGCTGAACGGGTATATCTCACGACGCGGCACAGAACTGGGCATTCCGACGCCTGTCAATCACGCGCTGTACGCGCTGGTGAAGCTTCTCGAAAACCGCGCCTAGTTGTACTTGTACGACTTGAGGCCAATCTTTTGCAGGAGGGAATCAAAGCGCGGATCGCTGCGTAAGGAATCAACCAGGGGTTCGATGCCAAGATAGAGAACGTGCTCGGAGCGCTCCTGATATCCACGTTCCAACCAGTTGAATGCCTCGTTCTTATTGCCCAGGCCCATCGAGAGGATGGCAAAGTAGGCGGCTGGAATGTATCGCTTGCCGGATCCTGCCTGCAGCTTCTTCAATTCATTCATTGCGTCCGCTTGCCTGCCAGCAACCGCGTAGGCGTTCCCCAGTAGTGCGTGCAAGACAGGAAGATCAATAGGGTGATCGGCTCCGGCGGCGTTGGCCGCTGCGATTAGCTTTGCCGCCTGTTCGAGCTCCGAAATAGCTTCAGGGAGTTTGCCCTTTTGCTCATAGGCCAGCGCCAGTTGAATGCGCGCCGGCAGATAGGTTGGATTGATCTGAAGTCCTACCTGGCATTGTGCGATGGCCTTGTCGTATTGGCGGGAAAGATAGTACTGTCGCGCGACTCCGTTGTTCACAAACGGCGAATAGGGGTCCAGTTCCAGGGCGCGACCGGCTTCGGCAAAGCTCTCATCCTTTCGTCCGGTTTCAATAAGCAGGTGCGCATACAAGTGGTGCGCCATCGCATAGTTTGGATTCAGTTCGATGGCGCGCTTGAATTCGCGCTCGGCACCTGTCCAATCCCAGTCATAATTGTGCAGAATATTTCCCATGGAAGCGTGGGCTTCGGCCAGGCCGTCATCGAGTTGTAGAGCTTTACTGGCTGCGGCCCGGGCCTGCTTCATCGCCGTGGCCGGCGGCAGGACCTCTGGGCCGCCCAGAACCGTCAGGTAAGCGAAATAATCAGCCTGGCCAGAATAGGCGAGCGCAATATTCGGATCTTTCGCGATTGCGTCGGCAAAGTATTTTCCTGCTTTGTCCAAGCCCTCGGCGGTCCTCATGTTCCAGTAATAGCGGCCGAGAAGATAGGCCTGATAGGCCTCTGGGTTGACGGGATGCGCGCCTGAATGAAGCCGCTGCTGCTGTTGTGGCGTCAACCGCAAATCGATCTGCTCGGCGATGTCGTTGGCAACTTCGCTTTGCAGCAGCAGAACGTTGCTGAGGCCTCGATCGTAGGTTTCCGCCCAAAGGTGTTCGTCGGTCGCCCCATTCACCAGTTGCGCGGAAATCCGCACGCGATCACCCACCAGCTGCACCGCGCCCTCCAGCACCGCATCAACGTGCAACTCGCTGGCGATCTCGGGCAATGACTTCTTGGTTCCTTTGTATTGCATGACAGAGGTACGCGAGATTACCTTCAGATCTCCAAGCTTGGAGAATTGGGTAATCAGCTCTTCCGTCATTTCATCGGCGAAGTAGTCTTGTTTAGGGTCCCCGCTCAGATTCTCCAGGGGCAAAACCGCAAGTGAGTGGAAGGGGTGTTTGGCCGCGCTCCCCATGAGCCACGTCTTTAGCCCATAAAAGTTTCCTACCACCAGGACTGCTGCGATTCCGATCGCAATCCCGAAGCCAACCAGGACGCCGGTCCAGGAATTCCATAACCCCGGACCAGGTTTTTCCGGCAGCGGTGCGGGAGTGACGTTCGCTGGCGGCGGCGGCAGAGGGGTTTCAATCCTGCCAATGAACCGGTATCCGCGGCGAGCGACGGTTTCGACATACCGCGGGCGATCGGCAGAATCATTCAGCGCTGCACGCAGCCGGTTTACCGCGGCGTGGAGACCATGATCAAAATCTACAAACGTGTCTGCAGGCCAAATTTTCTTTTGGAGTTCGTCACGGGTCACGACTTCGCCGGCGTTCTCCAGAAGCGCTTGAAGAATTAAAAGCGGCTGTTCCTGAAGACGGATGCGCAGGCCGCCGTTGCGAAGCTCTCCAGCGCGCAGATCGAGCTCGAAATTATCAAAACGGATCAGTTGGGAAACTTGCGAAGGCGGCATGAGAAGCTCGATCGTGCCCGAGTTACCGCGGACCCCCCGGAGTGGCAGAAGTTTAGCACGATCTGTTCGGTTCCGTGAGCTTTCTTACAAAGGCATTTTATTCAGCTACTTATCCCGTGAGCCACAAATGTAAGGGTGATGATTCCCGTTGTATTGACCGGCCTTGGCTTGAGGCGCAAATTGCAAGCCAGAACCCGCCAGCAGCCAGTAGGCGTAATGGCGCAGATTGAACTTCGCAAATTGAATTTCAAGGAGCTCACAATGAGGCACAAGACATTGGTGGCAATATCGGTATTCGCGGCGATGTGGTGTGGAGCACAAAGCCCCGCTCCGCAGGATCCAACGGCACCGCAACCCGAAACCGCTTCGCACGTTGAATCCCGAGGAGTGGTTGTCGTTCAGGAATTCACGGTCAGCGACAAGGTTGGCTGGCCATACGACGTCAAGCAGCTTCAGTCGCAAACTGTCGCGGAACTCAGGGCAAAATCCGGTGACCACTTGGACGTGCTCGTCGGCCCACCGGCCACAACTCGTAACCACACCTATAGTCTTGCCGGTGAGATCGTTTCCTGGCATCCAGGCAATCGCGCCAAGCGAATGATGGTCGGGATGGGCTCCGGGCGCGAATCTGCTGACATCCGTTATTGGCTTACCGACGAGCAGGGAAAGAAAATCTTTGAACACCAGGATACGATTCGCGCCGAATTCTGGGGCAATGCTTACGCTGGCTCAGTCGGGGAACTGGCACATCCCTTTGCCAGCAAAATCGCTGCACGTTTGAGCGAAGCCAAGCTATTCTAGCGGGTGTTTGATTTTTCAGGTGGGAAGGCAGGGGAATTCAAATGACAAACCTTGATTCGCTGTTCCGAGTGGCAATGGGCTTCTTTGCACGCCGTGGATGGCAGATCACGCTGGAGGCCACGTGCTGGATAGCCGGTTCGTGCCTTTCAGCCGAGCTGCTGGGCTATTGGCTGCACCGATTGCTTCACAGCGGCCTGGTTGGATTTCTCAGCCGCAATCACATGCGGCACCACATGGTGCTGTATGGCCCGCTCCAGGAACAGCGTTCCAGCAAGTACCGCGATGCTACAAGCGATACTCCTTCACTGGGGAACATCGGCCTGGAGTGGCTTCTGCCCGCCGGAATCCTGATCAGTTTTGCATTGGTAGTTTTTCGTGTGCTCGGTGTTTCATCGTTTTATCAATGGACCTACTTCGCAACCACACTGTTGTGGAGTTTTGTGATGTTCAGCTATCTGCACGACGTTATGCACGTCGAGGGATTTTGGATGGAAAAAAACAAATGGCTGAAGCATTGGTTCGTCTCGGCGCGCCGCCGGCACGACAGCCATCACCATGTGATCAATGATCACGGGCTCATGCACAGAAACTTCGGCATCGGCTTCTTCTTGTTCGACCGGCTGTTCGGCACTCTCGCCAGCTGCGAAGCCGCTTTCAATCGCCGAGGTTATGAAACCGCGCAAGAGAGGTTCAAGTCAGTGCTGAGGTCGCGATCTTAGAAGTTGCGAATGGTTCTGGTATATAAGCTGTAACGCAATGCTGAGGGCTCGAAGAAAGGACAATTATGCGTTGGGCTAAATTCTGGCTGTTCTTGTTACTGCTGGGGGTAGTCATCGGGATGCCTGCCTGCGGAAGTTTCTTCAGCGGGTGCCACATGTGCCCTCCAGTCCCGAAACCTGAGCACTTCGTTTACACGGCAAACTCGGCAGGGAACCCGTCGACGGTATCTGCGCTCTCCACTTCTCCTTCAACAGGAACACTGAGTCCGATTAGCGGGTCCCCTTATGACGCTGGGTCGGGGTCGTTCGCGCTGACGGCAGACCTGATAAACCACCGCGTTTACGTAGCAAACACTCAATCCGCCGACATTTCTGGTTTTAATCTCGACCCTAATACTGGCGCAATGAGTAAGGTTCCCGGATCTGCTTTTGGCCCGGAGGCCGGTGTCGACTCTCTAGTCGTCTCTCCGGATGGCGCATTCGTCTACGCCGTAAGTGGAAGCTCTGCGAATTTATGGGTGTTTTCTATCAACTCCGACGGGGGACTCGTGGCCCTGGGTTCGCCGATCGTCATTGCCCCGGGAAGCGTGCAATCCAGTGCGGTCGTGATGGATCCTACTGGCACGTATCTCTACACGCTCACCGGAGATTCGCTTTCGACCAGCGCTTACGGTTTCAGCCGTGACCACACGACGGGTGCACTTACCCCGCTCTCTGGCCTTCCTCCCGTGATAGCAGGGGTTTCCAATCGAGGCGTGTTTGACCGTACCGGAAATTTTCTATTACTCACTGGAAACAATGAGTTCGGAACCAATGGAGGAGTTGAGGTATTCGGCCTGAACAGCTCGACAGGCGCGCTGACCTTGGTCTCAGGCCCGGCACAAGTTGGGGACGATCCATCTGGCATCGCCGTAGACGCGTCCGATAAGTACGTCTTCGTCGCCAACACTGCAGAACGTCACCATCTCTGCATTTCAGTTCGACAGCGCCACCGGAGCGCTCTCAGGTGTGACGGGATCGCCCTTCCTGAGCGGCGGGAACGGAAACATTAACGGGCCGCTTGGAATCACGACTAGCACTACCGGTTCGTTTGTATACGTGTGCAATGCCTCGAATGACATTTCAGTCTTCTCCATAAACTCTGCTAGTGGCGTTTTAACGGCGGTTTCAGGCTCGCCATTCCCGGACGGAGGGAATGGCCCTAGCGCCATCGTATTTGTGCCGTAACCGCAATGGTGACTCCAAGAAGCTGAGACTTTTGGCTCTTAAGGATCGTCGTCGGGCCGTCGACTGAGCCCTGGGGCTCTAAAGAAACTCAAAATGTGGCCGAAGGAACATGCGTGGGTCTACTCCTGCGACGGTTGGAGGTCTGCGTATGCGGGCAAAGTGTGGGCCGAGGACTGCACAGCATATCTCTGTCGGTGCGTTCCCTGTCGCGAAGGGTGCAGCCGCGCTAATCCAAAAAATCTTGCTGTTTCTTGCTTCTGCAGCGGCGCTGCTGTCGGCAACAAGCCTTGTCGCGGAAGGGACCAAGGACCTCGCTGACGACAGCCTGGAAGAGCTGGCAAATATCCAGGTTTACAGCGCCTCGAAGCACATGCAAAGCGTCAGCGACGCCCCTTCCTCGGTGACCATCATCACTGCCGACGAGATCCAAAAATATGGCTACCGCACACTCGCCGACATTCTGCAGAGCACTCGCGGTTTCTACCTCACTTATGACCGAGATTACAGCTTCGTTGGCGTCCGCGGCTTCGGACGTTTGGGAGACTCGAACAACCGTATTCTGGTGTTGATTGACGGCCATCGCATCAACGACAACGTTTTCGGCGAACCTTATCTGGGCACCGAGTTTCTGGTAGATGTGGACCTGATTGAGCGCGTAGAAATCATCCGCGGCCCCAGTTCTTCGCTCTACGGCGCCGATGCTTTCTTTGCAGTGATCAATGTCATCACCCGCAAGCGGTCTCAACTGAAAGGCATGGAAATCTCGTTTGAGCCCGGCAGCTTTGGAACCTGGGACGGAAGAGCCAGCTATGGCGGCCAATACCAAGGCCTCGACATGATGCTGTCCGGCACCTACTACGACAGCCTGGGACCGACTTTGTTTTATCCGCAGTTTGAGGGCCCAGCGACCAATCACGGAATTACGCGAAACACGGATTATGAAAATTTCCAGCACATTCTAGCTACCGTCGGTTTTCGTGGTTTCACACTGCAAGGCTTGTTTAGCGCGCGCGATAAGGGAGTTCCGACCGCGTACTTTGGTGCCCTGTTCAATGATCCCCGTACCCGGAACTACGACTACCACCAGTACCTCGATCTCAGTTATCAGCATTCCCTTGGCGAAAAGTGGGGTTTGACAGTGCGCACTTCTTACGATCAAGCCCGCCTGCAAGCGCCGGTTGCATATTCGACCGGACTGCCCGACGGATCGACCACCGTGGACACTTATTCCTTCCGGGGAGGCTGGTCGGACAGCGAAGCAAAACTGAACGCAACTCTGCTGCAGAAACACAGCATTACCCTGGGAACGGAGATAACCGACAACTTGCACCAAGACCAGGGAAGCTACACTCCCATCGGCAACATCTTTGTCCCGCTCCCTGGCAGTTCAGTGATCTGGGCGCTGTACGGGCAGGATGAATTCACCATCACCCACAAACTAACCTTGAGCGCAGGGCTGCGGTACGATCATTACTCGGATTTTGGCGGGACCACCAATCCGCGTGTGGGGCTGATCTACCATCTTTTTCACCCGACCACTCTGAAACTGTTATATGGCACGGCATTCCGTGCCCCCGAACCCTTCGAGATTACGCCCGACTTCGCGCTCTTTGACAGCAATCTGCAACTTAGGCCAGAAACAATCCGCAGCCTTGAAGGGGTTGTAGAACAGGGGCTGGGACAACATTTCACCCTGTCGGGCAGCGTCTTCCACAATCGGATAAGCAATCTGATCACGCCGGAACAGAATTCGAGCGATGGTAACACGGTGTATCTCAACTCTGAGAAAGCGAATGCCAACGGCGTGGAAGTCGAGTTCGACGGCCACTCCGCCAACGGGCTCCAAGGCAGGGCAAGCTACAGTTACACCAAGGTGGATGATCCGGTAACGCATGAGATTTTCTCCAACTCCCCCCAACACCTGGGCAAATTGAGCGCGATCGTACCCGTGGTGGGGCAGCGGCTATTCGCCAGCCTGGACGCGCAGTACACCAGCTCGCGCCAGACCCTGGCGGGAAACACGGTCAGCGGGTTCGCGGTGTTCAATGTGACCGGGCTGGGACACACGCTGGGGAAACGCCTGGATGTCTCCGCCAGTGTGTACAACCTTTTCGACAAAAAGTACTTCGACCCCGGCCGCCCCGAGGATCCGGAAGACAGCATTCAACAGGACGGCAGAAATTTTCGCGTCAAACTTACGGCGAGGTTTTGAAGGTCAGAATGCGCCGCTCGGACAAAAACGAAATCGCTGTCTTGGGGATCAGTTCTCGGGTTGCCACGGGGCGTTGGTCTTGCTCTCTGGTCTCTGCACTTTCTGGCCCTGGACTTTTCGACAAGAAATATTTTGATCCCGCACCGGTGGGCTTCACCCAAGATCAAATTCAGCAGGACGGAAGAAGCTTCCGGGCGCAAATTACGATTAAATTCTAGCGTCGACAAGGACAGGGGTGATCGGGAAAAATCCCTTACCGGCAAACGCCTGAGCCTCCTCATATGTGAAGCCGCCAAGTCGGTCAATGAGGAGTCCGCGATCACGTGCTAGAATCGACACTTTCCAACCAGATTCCAGCCGCGCTCAGGACCAACGTCTTGTCGACCAAGCTGATTCCAGACACACTTCCCAAACCACAGGTACGAGAACGCCCGGAGATGCGGGCGGACGTCATTGTCATCGGCGCGGGGCCGACAGGACTGGCCTGTGCAATCGAGGTGCAAAGAGCGGGCTTCAAGGTCATCTGCATTGATAAAGGCTGTGTGGTCAACTCTCTCTTCAATTACCCCGCGAACATGATTTTTTTCACCACGCCGGAGCTGCTGGAGATAGGCGACATCCCGTTCAGCACCGCCAGTCCCAAACCCAATCGCCCCGAGGCGCTTGAGTATTACCGGAAGGTTGCAGAACACTACAAGCTGGATGTTCGCCAGTACCAGAGAGTCGAAACTGTTACCGGCGGCGACAATGCTTTCGAGATCACTACGTGCGACCGGCTGGGACGGGTTTATGACTATCACTGCCGGAAAGTGATCGTCGCCACCGGATATTACGACCGCGCCAATCTGCTTCGGATTCCTGGCGAAGATCTATCCAAGGTGTTCCATTATTACCGGGAGCCTCATCCTTACTTCGACAATGATGTGCTGGTGATTGGGGGAAAAAACTCGGCGGCGATTTCAGCACTCGACCTCTGGCGCCACGGTGCGCGCGTGACCCTGGTCCATCGCGGACCCAAGATGCACTCCCATGTGAAGTACTGGATTTTGCCGGACATCGAAAACCGCATCAAGAACGGCGAGATCACCGCCTACTTCGAAACTACGGTTCAGCAGATAGCGGCTGACCACGTTGTCTTGCAAACGCCGGACGGCGAAATACGGATCAAGAATGACTTTGTGTTTGCCTTGACGGGGTATCACCCTGATTACGACTTCCTGCGGGCTATGGGAATTGAACTCTCAAGCGAGCAGTGCCGCCCGGTGTGCGATCCAATTACTCTGGAGAGCAATGTGCCGGGAGTGTATGTGGCGGGCGTAATTGTTGCGGGATCGCGGACTAATGAAATCTTTATCGAGAATGGCCGCTTCCATGGCCAGCAGATCGCGGCACACCTCACTCAGCAGCTGCGAAACCAATAGCCTTTAAGCAATAAACCTTCAGTTCTCTCGCTGCATTGCGAAAAAGCAAAAACCCCGGGATCGCTCCCGGGGTTTCCCTAAAGAAAGGGGCATTTCTGAACGGCAATTACGAGACGAAGCGCCGACGAATCAAACCAGCGATACCGACCAGGCCGGTTCCAAGCAAGCCCAGACTGCCCGGTTCAGGAACTGAGGACGAACCACCGCACTCGCCAAGGCCGCTCGATTGTCCAGTGCCACCGCCTACTGGCCCACCGATCCAGACGGAGCAGCTCGTGCTGTTAAAGCCACCCAGATGGAAAAAGAGGTTGGTGGTAGTTCCCGTAATGGTGAACGTAAGTGACGATGAAAAGACAGTATTTGCGGGACCGCTAACTAAGAAGCAGGAGTGGCTCAGACCATCGCAATTTGGAGTTGCGTTGTCATTGGCCCAGCCCGAGGGCAAACCTGTTAGGGTCGCTCCGTTGTCGACGCCGACGGCGAATAGCTTCCCGCCATCGAGGCCAAGGCCGTTCAAGTCGAAACCGGTAATGGTCAGCTGATCGCCGACCACGGTGTAAGTAATTGAGAAAGTGTTTGAGCCGTCAGTCGCGGTAATGGTAGTCGCATTAGCGCGTGGCGTAGCAGCAAGCACTAGTGCCACGAAGCCAAGGGCCAGAGTTGCAAGTTTTAAACTGATGCTTCGCACGATAAATTCCCCCTTCTAGGTTTTCATAAAACTTCAGTAACGCATTACTATGGGCACGAGAGATGCCATTCCTCGTTAAAAAAGCTGATATCGTAAGTTGTTGATGGTGTAAGGCTTAAACAGCAATAAACAGCTCTGTCTCAGGCTGGTTACCCTCAAAACTGCAAATTCCTGCACATTTTGTGCTTCGCAATTTCTGCCGGTTGCCGGAAGTGCCTGGGAACGGGTAAAGCCCTGTATTCACTACTAGGTACACGAATTAGCCGATAGCCAAGCGGTCGATCTTAGCCGCCATGATGAAGTCGCTCTCGGTTAGTCCGTCGATTTTGTGAGTCCACAGGGTAACTTCGGCCTTGCCCCAGGAAAGCAGGATGTCGGGGTGATGTCCCTGTTCTTCGGCAAGCGAGCCTACCCGATTTACAAAATCCAGTGCTTGCTTGAAATCGGGGAAGGTAAAGGCGCGAACGATGTGATGCTCGTTGATCACCTTCCAATGCGCCCAATCGGGAAGCTGTTTGTGGATGTCAGCCAGTTCCTTGCCCTTCAAAGGAGGAACTCCGCCGCGGCAGGGAACACAAGTCTTCGATTCGAGAGATGTCATAAATCCTACCAGGATTGGAAGATGAGCTCCCTGCCCACTCAGATGCTCCAATTTAACCACGGAGAGCCGCCTTGGCGTAATCAGAGGGTCATATAATATTCCGGCACCGGTCTGCGCGCCAGGTCAGTATAGTAGGCGGCGCGCAAGAGTGGCGGCGCGGTTATTTCTGGAGCATCCGAATGAGCACTGCTTCTTCAATGCCAGCCTCGGCTGGCGAGACGTTCAGCGCTAGCCGCTGGACGCGTGGCAACCGAATCTTTCCCACACGCATTGTGGTCACACCGTTGCATGTCAGCCGGGTGAAGCCCCGCCTGTTCGGCAGCACTGAGGAGAGTATCGCGATTAATCAGGTGGCGTCGGTGCAGATCAAGACAGGTGTGATCTGGTCGGAGATTCGCATTGACTCGACGGGGGGGGCCGATCCCATCACCAGCCATGGACACCGGAAGCGCGACGCTATTCGAATTCGTGAGTTGATCGAGAGCTACCAAGCGGCAGCGCAGCGAGCACCGGCGCGCAGCGCAAATTGATCACGGGACACTACTGAGCGCTGAACGTGATGCGCACAGTTTCGCGGGTTTCCTTTTCCCCTGGCTGATAGCGCCATTTCATCACAGCGTGTTCCGCGGCGGCGGCGAGCATGGGATGGCCGCCGACAACATGCACCTCTCTTACCGTGCCGTCGGCCCGCACGATCGCCTGCAATTGCACTGTGCCTTGCAGGCTGAGGTTTTTTGCGATGTCAGGGTAGATAGGCGATACTTCGTTCTTGACGGTACGAAACCCTGCACTCTCAATGGTCGAGCCTGCGACCTTTGCCGGAGGAGCGGGAATGCTTTGCCCGTAATGGACTCCGGCGCGCTCAATCGATTCTGGATTGACTTCGAAGGTGACACGGCCGTCTTTGAGCGCAAGATTGATCATTCCGCCTTGCGCCAGAAAGTTCGGATCTTCACCGACCAGCAACACGCCGGAAGAGTTCAATGCGGCGATCATCACAGGGGTGTCTTTCTGCGACGCGCGAAAGAATACTACCTGGCAGGATTTCAATTCTGTCAGCGAACGGGAGTGCCGGATTTCGATGGGGTGCCCAGTGACGGTTCTTCCGGCGAGGGTATTGTGAAGCACTTTGACGAAATCCTCTTCGCCGCCAAAGACGGCGATCACCAGCGGAGAGTCAACATTGGGAAGGGCTTCCTCGGGCCACTGGGTGGCTTTCGCGAAGTTGTACAAGTAGGCGGCTTTGATCTGGTACTCGGTGGCAGTCTCGGCGGATGAGGTTGGGATGAGTATGAGTGCCGCCGGCAGCAGAAACGCGAGAATCCAGTAGCAGGGCGGCCGCCGCTTGGCTGGATCGACGGATTTCGATTCATCGCTTGAATCGGGCATAGTCTACTTTGTTCCGGTCTTCTCCGGTTTCGACTGCCACATCAGCTTGAAGACGACCGAGCGCGGTACCAGACCGGAGCCGTCGCGGAACAGCGTGTCCCGAGTTTCCACGTGGCGTGGCGATTGCAGGTTTTGTCCCCACACTCCAAGCGTCCATTCGGGGCGTAGGTGCCAGTCGCCACCGACATCGAGACGGTCCAACTTGGGGACGGACTGGAACGGCACCACAACATAGCTGGCGATACGGCCGAGTGGGACATCGCTGTAGTGATAAAGCGAAGTGTGGAAGTCGATCTTCTTAGTCACGTTGAGCTGCGACTGCAGGTTGAACAAATGTTCTGGAGTGGCTTGCAGGGCATTGGGACTGCCGCGGGTTTCGGTCACTCCGCCCGCAAGCGTCCAGCGACGGATGGGATGCCACTGTGCACTGATCTCAGCGCCGTGGGTTTGTGCTCCGCCCTGATTGACGTACAGATAGCTGGTCAGCAGTTCGCCGGGGATGAAACTAATGGTTTGCTGGGTGTTAATCAGACGGTCGTACTGATTGTAGTAGGTGGCGATATCGACGGAAAAGGATTTCTGCTGAAAGCGGTATCCCGTCTCGTAAGCGATAAGTGTTTCAGTGCGCAGGGTCTCGCTGCCGTCGATATCGATGACCACCGACGCTCCTCCCGGTCCAATACCGGGGAAACCCTGGTCGATGGTCACATCGCGTTCGCCGCGCGAGGGGACGCGCACTGCCCGAGATACAGATGTCCAAAAGGCGTGCGATTTTGAAGGCGTCCAAACGGCGCGCGCCTGCGGCTGATAATCGAATCCGGTGTAACCGTTATGCTCAAACTTTGATCCGGCGATGATCCGCAGTTGGTCGGGGACGATGACGAAGCCGTATTGCGCAAACACGCTTGCCACACCGTTACGCCGGCTGACGGGAGAGATGAAGAAGCTGTCTTGCGGCAAGTCGTCTTTGGTGGTGTTAAAGGCCGCGCCCCAGATCAAAGAGTTGCGCGCGTTGATTTCGAAGTCGTGCTGGGTCTCAACGTCACAGGTGGTGCGCCCATCCGCCGGAAACTGCTCGCGGTTATACCAATCGCAATAGGCAAGAGTATCGAGGCTGGAGCGATCGGAGAAGGTGCGCTTCCAGCGGACCTGGGCATTGTAGTCATCGGTGACGAATTGCATGGGCGTGGTCGAGAGATAAGGGGTGCTGAGGATGCGGCCGTCGTAGCCGCCGCCTTCGACAGTCAGCGTGTCTTTCTCGGTTGCTGCCCAGTCCACGCGCAATCCTGCCTGCGGCAGAGTGAGGCTGTTCGCCAGGTAACCGTTGGTTCGCGAGGCAAAGGGTTCGAGATATGACGCGCGGCCATAAACGTAATAATTGAGCTTGGTGCCGATTGCACCGCCTTGGCGCACCGTGGTGGTGTAACCGGTGTCTTTATCGAGCGTGGCGGAAACCATGCTGCCCTGGACCTGGTCGGCGCTCCTGGTCACAATGTTGATCACGCCGTTCATCGCGTCCGCGCCCCATAAGGTCCCACCGGGACCGCGGATCACTTCCACGCGGTCGATGTTTTCGAGCGGAATGTCGAGAGCGTCCCAATAGACGCCGCCGTAGAGAGGCGTATACACACTGCGGCCATCGACCAGCACCAGCATTTTGTCGTTGTAAAGATCGCTGAAGCCGCGCGCGCTGATCTGCCAGATGTGGTCGTCAGTCTGGGCGACATAAAGACCTGGCACCATGCGCAAGGCTTCGGGCAGGGTGGTGAAGCCGCCGTCGCGAATGACGTCGCTGGTCAGGACGTAGATGGCTGCTGGCGCGGTGGAAAGGCTTTCGGCTTTGCGCGATGCAGAGGTGACCTGCACTTTGGCGAGGTCGTCGAGGCTAAGATCGGTGAGGTCGGCGGATTGGGCCCAGCAGCCGCCTGCCAGAAAAAGGCACACGAATGCGTGCCAATAGGGATAGGAAGACATAGCTGGCTCCTTACTCACGGTTTCATCGGCTAGACTTGGGCGTGGCATTAATTGGGCGTGGCATTTAAGGAGATGGCAGGCTTGAACAACCCAAAGGACGACAACGGTTGGGGCCAAATGGCCAACTATGCGCAGTTGGCGATAATGCTTCCGGCGGCGACAATCGTAGGGTGGCTCATCGGCGCAGCCCTCGACCACTGGCTCCATACAACCTGGCTTTATATCGTGGGGTTGCTTGTCGGGATCATCGCAGGCTTTGTGGAGCTGATCCGTGCAGTGATGAAGGACAGCAAGAACATCTGATGCGGCTTATGGGCCGCTTGGCGAATTCTGCAATTAGAATCTCTTTGTGAATCCCGCCCCTACGCTGTCGGATGACGATTTCTACTCCCGCACTCTCTGGCGTATTCAGCGTCTCATAATCATACTGGGGATTGCTGGTCTGATTACTTCGTTCCCGTATTTCGGATGGCGCGTTGCCGCCGGCTTTGGCCTGGGGTGCACAATCGCGCTCCTGAATTTTCACTCGCTGCAAAAGGTGGTTGCGGGCATCGGAGAGTTGGCCGTGCGTTCCGGTGCGCCGGTCTCCTCTCGAGGCATTGTGGCCCGTTTTCTGTTTCGTTACTTCCTGATGGCGATCGTCGCCTTTGTTATACTTGTTGTTTCCCGCGAGAGCCTTTATGGATTGTTTGCGGGCTTGCTCCTGCCCGTCTCGGCAATGTTGTGCGAGGCGGCGTATGAGGGTTACAGGGCCGTATTTCGCGGGATGTGAGAAGAGTCAGTTCTTAGTTTTTGCTCCAGCCAAAGGCAGCGAACTTGGCTGAGGAGCAGATGGTAAAACCGATTTTCCTATGCCTGAACAACTCTGGGTTACAAGGATTTTGAACCAGGCCTTCGCAGGTCCGGTAGATTGGCTTCTTGCTTTTGTTCACCGCACATTGCATCTTCCGGTTGAGCCGCGATTCCCGCGGGCGCCGATCACAAACGGCGTCGCGATGGAGCTGGTCGTATTCGGGCTTCTTCTCCTGATGTTCGTTTTGGTGCGCTCCCGGCTTTCAGTCGAACGCCCGGACGGTCTACAACACGTTTTTGAACTCTTCAACGAATTCATTGAAGGGCAAGCACGCGACGTTATTGGGCGCCACAGCGAGAGATATATCCCGTTCCTCGTGACCTTGGGATATTTCATTCTGATCTCGAACCTGCTGGGCATCATTCCCGGTATGGAGTCGCCGACGGCGGACAAAGTGGTTCCGCTCGGGTGCGCGCTTTGTGTATTTATTTACTACCATGCACACGGATTCAGGCACGCCGGAATTGGTTATCTGAAGCATTTTCTCGGGCCGTTTGACTCGAGCACACCGACGTACATTCGTGTTCCGGTCGGTCTTCTAATGCTCGTAATCGAACCGATCAGTCATTTGGCCCGCGTGATATCACTGACTGTCCGACTTTACGGGAACATTTTCGCTGGAGACATGGTCACCCTTGTCTTCCTGTCCCTTATTCCTATAGCTGTGCCGGTGGTTTTCATCGGGCTGCATATTGGCGTGGCTCTCATTCAAACGTATGTGTTCGTTTTGCTCGCGATTGTGTATCTGGGAGGCGCGGTCGTTGAGCAGCACTAAATCTCGCCGTTCAGCGTGAGGGCGCTTGCACGGTAGCGTCAACCACCCACTGGCGGCAATTCATAAGGAGAAACGAGAATGCGCACTATGAAGTCTCTGTTGATGGGCTTGTCGACTCTTTGCTTCGCCGTTCCTGCATTCGCGCAGGGCGGAGAAGCGTCGGGCGGGACGAATTGGGTTGCTGCTGCGGCAGGTATTGCCATGGCAATTGCCGCTGCCGGCTGCGGAGTTGGCCAGGGCCGCGCGTCTGCGGCGGCGAATGAGGGAATCGCGCGAAACCCTTCGGCTCGCGCATCTATTCAGACCGCGTTGATCATCGGCTTGGCATTTATTGAGTCGCTCGCGATCTATGTGTTGTTGGTGGTCTTCGTGAAAATGAAGTAATGAGGGTTCGTTCCGGGTGGCCCCACTTCTCGTGGAGTCAGCGAGAAGTGGGATTACTGCGATGAATCTGATTTTCTGTCGTATTCCCATCTCCCAGTACGGCCATCGGGAGGGTGCGCCAGCGAGCCCATCAGCAGATGGCGCAGACGGTGCCGGCTTTCGAGATCGATATTCACGAACTCAAATCCGACTTCGTTGACGCGGGCGCGGCGCAACAGGACCTGCGCGCGGATGTGCCGCATCCCAACTTGAATATCCAGGTCGGCGTCCGAGCCAACGCGAAGTGAATCCTCTTTGGTCCCCATTCCTCCGCCCAGGCTGAGCTCGCGTACCGCCAGACTTGATTTGCCCCATGAACTGCTGATAGTCGCTGGGACAGCCTTCTTCAGCACAATTCGTTCGTAACGGCGCTGCCTTACCCAGGGACATGCAGGCGCGGAATCCAGTGGGCCGATCGCCAGCTCGCCTGGCTCAAGCCCGCTCTGGGACATGATTTGGGTTGCAGTAGCGCAGATCGATTCGGGCCAGCGCCTGCGCCGCAGCAATTCGCAGTTCGCGATGCTGCTGCCACTTGAACATCCTCTTCGCTTCGTACAGACTTCGCAGCACCGGTACGGCATCAGGGTCGCGCAATCTTCCCAGAGCTTCAATCGCCTTCAACTGAAGCAGCGGAGAACGACTCTCAGTCTCTCCGACTTCAGCCATAACGATCAATGGAGGCGCAGCGCTGCGGTCTCCGCTCATTCCAATCTCGTCCAGCGCCTGCGGCACCACCGATGGGTCGAGAATTTCCAGGATCTCGAGCAGTGTGCGTCCGCGGTCGCCTGCGGCACCATACGCGATCTGGCGCACGATCACATCATGATAAAAGCGGTTCCACTGCGGCAGCCGCGAGGCAGGAATTCCAGTAGTCCAGGAACATCAAGCCGGCTCAGCAGGCCCACCGACGAAACTGCCTGTCGTTGGGCGCCGCTGCGCAGCATTTCGCGTAAAGACTGGTTGGCCTCCGCGCCCAGGTTCATGCACCACATCCACGATCCGGTCGCACTCCTCGCGGCGCATGGAGCGGAAGAACCGTTCCGCAAGATGTTCGGCGGCTGCTGTCGCATTCCGGTGCAGCACCGACAGCAGATCGGCAGGAATGTTCTGCTGCCGCAAGGCGTCCTCAATGAACTCAGGCAAGCGGCTATCAACTCCGATGCGCGACCGCAATTCCTTCTCCAGCACTGGCCGCCGGCTCGCCAGATAATCCATGGTCTCGCAACAGTGGGCCAGCGCGCGATATTGTTTCCGCTGGCTGGCTTCCGTTCCCAGGCGCACGAAAGCCGCGCTCAACAGCGACTCCACTTCGGGATTTGATTCTTTCACCAGCGCGTCCCCGACCTTGTGGGCGGTTTCGCCCAGCAGGTTGCCGCCGACTGCGGCCACAAGATCTGCGAGCTGCGCCAGTCCGTTAGCAACTCTAGCGCGATAGTCGTGATCACGTGAGCTTACCTGTCCGGCGTAGCTTTCAAGGACGGCCGCCGCGGTCTCGCGGTCTCCGCGCTGCAGCAGCAGTTCTATGTATTGCCGCACATTTCGTGACGGGACGCAGGCTGCATCCTCCGACATCAAAGCTTTTTTCTTGCTATGCTCCGGCAGTTCCGCCCAAAACATTCGGTCGAGCAGATCGGCATGGGACTCGACCATCAGGCCGGCCCTGTTCATCTTCTCTTCGTGCTGCGACAAAATTTTTCTGAGACTATCCATCTGCCGGCCCATGCCTTCGAGCATTTCATGGACAGCATTCACCTGCAGGTCACCGGACTCAAAGCGCTCCAGAGCGTAGCGGATCGCCAACTGCTCGGCCGCCCGCATCAGGACCGGCTTGTCACTCTTGTGGTCCGCTGAGTTGGAAATCTCGTCAAGCAGAGCAAGCACGGTCTGGCGGATCTTTTCTTCAGAGCGGTGCAATTCAAGCCCAATCAACTCCGGTCTGGGAGTCGCTTGCGCGCCTATTTCGCCGAAGCGCGTTAGCAATCGCAGGGCTTCTATCGTCTCTTTGTCGGTTAATGGGAACGGATTGTCGCGAGCAGTATTTCTGACTTCCAGAGCTTCAGACAACGCAAACGACATCTGGTCTGCAGCGCTGCCGTGTGACCCTCCAGAATCTTTGGCGCCCTCAGCGGCTGCGATCAGTTGCACCAGTTTGGCGGGCTGGCTGAGCCACTCTCTAACTTCCGGCGACAGGGCTTGTGCCGCAAGCTGCGCCGCTGCGCTCACACCGGGGTTCGAGGAGTCAGTCGCGATGAATTTCACCGTATTAATTCGGATATTGCCTTTGCCATCGAGAAACGCGTTCTTGATCAGCGACGCGAAATCCTGTGCTTTGGACCCACCGACAGAAATAACGCGTACCAGTTTTTCAAATTCCGTGAGGGTCACTTCGCTCGAGAACTGAATGCTCGCGACTCCCGCAGCGTTGAGCAGTTGGGCGAATCCCCGCTCTGCCTGCCCGGTCTCAACCGGCATGCCATCGAGCAGCAGATGCTCCTCAAAAACACCTAAGACTACAGAACCTTTCAGCAGCGGTACCGCTTCCTTCAGTTCCCGCCAGGCGACTTCAAACTGCGCCCGGGTTCGTCTGTGCTCGAAGCCATACAGACGCACATGCTTCACCAGGATGTTCAGGCTGTGAAGAAACGGACGCGCGGACGCCTGCGCCACTTTGCTTGTGCCGGTGCTCGGAATAGACGGCTCCCTTGCGAAATACCTTCAGCTAGCGTAAGACGAAAGACACCTGGGTGCATGTTACGGAGGTCATTGGACGCGCGAGCAGAGCATCGTAAGCCATTGAATTCAGATAATCAGCGGCGAATGACTCGGAAACTAGTAGTAACCGAATCGAATTGCCCCGGTCGCTCTGGTCCAGCACAACTGGCCACAGGGGTGGGGGGGCCGCTGGCTAGTCCGCTTGGCTCCCGGCGGGCGATATCTGGCCCGTCACCGGCCGCCGCCTGCGGGCAAACCACCAGCGCAGCCGGTCCATATACAGGTAAACCACGGGAGTGGTGAACAGCGTTAAGGCCTGGCTCAGGATCAGGCCGCCCACGATGGTGATGCCGAGCGGTTGCCGCAATTCGGACCCACGTCCTGTTCCGAGTGCCAGCGGCAGTCCGCCGAGCAGCGCCGCCATGGTGGTCATCAGGATCGGGCGGAAACGCAACATGCAGGCTTCGAAGATCGCGTCCTGAGGCGATTTGCCTTCCCGGCGTTCGGCATCGAGAGCAAAGTCGATCATCATGATGGCGTTTTTCTTCACGATGCCGATCAGCAGAATGATTCCGATCAGACCCATAACATTCAAGTTGATTGTGTGTAAGCAAGAGCGCGAGCAGCGCGCCGACACCGGCGGACGGCAGCGTCGAAAGAATGGTGATGGGTGGATGTAGCTCTCGTACAAAATTCCGAGCACGATGTAAACCGTCAGCAGCGCAGTCACAATCAGAATCGGCTGATTGGCCAGCGCCTCCTGGTACGCCGCTGCCGTACCCTGAAAGCTGCCATGGATCGTGGCCGGAAACTGGATCGCGTCGTTCGGCTGCATCAATCACCTGCGTGGCCTGTCCAAGCGAAACATTTGGAGCGAGATTGAATGAAATGGTGATCGAAGGGAACTGTCCCTGGTGATTGACCGCCAGCGATGTGTTCGACGGGGCCAAAATGCGCGATTGCCGACAGCGGAACCATCGTGCCCGGTTGAAGAATGCACATAAACGGACTGCAGCGCCGCCGGCTGGTTGCTGATATTGCGGATCAACTTCCATCACCACGTGATACTGATTCAGCTGCCGATAAATGGTTGAGACCTGGCGCTGGCCGAAAGCATCGTAAAGCGCATTGTCTATGTCCTGCGGCGAAATCCCCAGCCGCGAGGCGGTATCGCGGTCGATAATCACCTCGGCGTCCAGGCCCCGGTCCTGCTGGTCGGTATTTACGTCCCGCAGTTCTTTCAAAGTACGCAGTTTCTGCAGCAATCGCGGCGTCCAGGAGCTTCAGTTCCTTCAGATCTTCCCCTTGGAGCGTGTACTGATATTGCGCCTGGCTCTGGCGTGCCGCCGAGAGTCAGGTCCTGCGCCGACTGCATAAAAAGCGTCGCGCCGGGCACTGCAGTCAGCTTGCGGCGCATTTCGCCGATGAACTTGGTCAGCGGTCATTTTTCGCTCCTTACCCTTCGGCTTGAGCGTAATGAACATTCGACCCTGATTTTTGGCCGTGTTTCCTCCGGCAAATCCGACAATCGTCTGCACGTTGGGATCTCTGCATTACGATGTCCACGAACTGCTGCATTTTTTCTTTCATGGCAGCGAAAGAAATATCCTGGTCGGCTTGTACCGAGCCGGAAATGCGCGCCGTGTCCTGTTGCGGGAAAAATCCTTTGGGGACCTGCGTGTACAGATAACACCGTCAGGCCATGCGGTTGCAAGGGTGACGGCGAGCGTCAGCGGCTGGTGACGCAACACCCAACTGAGCCCGACGCGATAAACCTTGAGAGTCCAATCGAACACCGTCTGCGAGACTCGGTAAGCCCAGTTCCGTGCTTCTCCTCATGCGATCGGCTTCAGAATCTGCGCGCACATCATCGGCGTGGTGGTGAGCGAGACCAGCAGCGACACTCCGATCGCGATGCTCAGCGTGACCGCGAACTCGCGGAACAAACGTCCCGACCATCCGCCCATCATCAAAATCGGAATGAAAACCGCGACCAGCGACGTGCTCATGGAGAGCACGGTAAATCCAATCTCGCGCGCGCCTCGAAATGCTGCCGCCACCGGCGTCATCCCTTGTTCGAGATGACGCGTGATGTTTTCCAGCACCACGATCGCGTCGTCCACAACAAAGCCGGTTGAAATGGCCAGCGCCATCAGCGAAAGATTGTCCAGGCTGTAATGCAGGCGTACATCACCGCAAAGGTGCCGATCAGCGACAGCGGCACCGCGATGCTGGGAATGATGGTGGCGCGTACGGTGCGCAGAAACGCGAACACCACCAGGATGACGAGAAAGACCGAAATCAACAGCGTAATCTCGATGTCGCGGACCGAAGCGCGAATGGTCGTGGTGCGATCCATCACCACGTCAAGATGGATGGCCGGAGAAATCGAGCCCGCGAGCTGCGGCATCAGCGCGTATACGCGGTCCACGGTATCGATGATGTTCGCGCCCGGCTGGCGGAAAATAATGATCAGCACCGCAGGCTTGCCCTGCGCCTGCCGGGTCGCTGGTACTATGTGCTGCCAAGCCAATGACGCGCGTGTCTTCGACGGAATCCTGACACGTTGGCCACGTCGCCCAGCCTTACCGCTGCGCCGTTCTTGTATGAAACGATCAGCGGACTGATACTTATCCGCCTGTCTTGATCTGGTCGTTGTCAGTAATCGTCCAGGCATTGATCGCGTTGGCGACCCTGCCCTTGGCGACGGTTCGCATTGGCCGAACCGAGCGCGCTACGCACCGTGTCCAGGCCGATGCCGAGCTTATTCAGCAGCATTGGGATTCACTTCCGCGCGCACCGCTGGACGCGCCGCGCCGCCTACGAAGACCTGGCCCACGCCACTCACCTGCGCCAGCTTCTGCGCCAGCACTGAATCGGCCGCATCGTACATTTGCGGCAGCGTGATAGTGTCGGAGGTCAGAGAGACAATCAGAATCGGTGCGTCAGCCGGATTCACCTTCCGGTAAGAAGGATTCCCCGGCAGGTACGACGGCAACTGGCTGCGCGCCGCGTTGATGGCGGCTTGCACGTCGCGACCTGCAGCGTCGATGTTGCGATTCAGATCAAACTGCAACGCAATACTGGTCGAACCGATCTGGCTGGTCGACGTCATTTGATTGACGCCGGCGATTCGTCCGAACTGGCGCTCGAGCGGTGTGGCCACCGCCGAAGCCATGGTCTCCGGACTGGCTCCCGGCAAGGGAAGCGCCCACCTGGATCACGGGGAATTCGACTTGAGGCAAGGGCGCGACCGGCAAAAATTGAAACGCAAGAATTCCCGCGAGCAGCAATCCGAGCGTCAGCAGTGAAGTGCCGACCGGGCGCTTGATGAATGGAGACGAAACGCTCAACTAATCTCCTGTGGCCTCTTCCGGTACCGACTGATTGGGAACGGGACGAAACCCAATGCTCGCGAAGCGACTCGATAAACGATCGAACCAGAGATAAACCACCGGCGTGGTGTACAGCGTGAGCAACTGGCTAAGCAGCAGTCCGCCGACAATGGTGATGCCGAGCGGATGCCGCAACTCCGATCCTGTGCCGCGCCCGAGCGCCAGCGGCAAGCCCGCCAAGAGTGCCGCCATGGTCGTCATCATGATCGGCCGAAAGCGCAACAAGCAAGCCTGATAAATGGCGTCCTCAGGCGATTTGTGCTCGTCACGCTCCGCTTCCAGCGCGAAGTCGATCATCATGATCGCGTTCTTCTTCACGATTCCGATCAGCAGGATGATTCCGATCAAGCTGACTACGCCGAGATCGTTGCCGGTAATCAGCAGTGCCACCAGCGCTCCCACACCGGCGGACGGCAGCGTCGACAAAATTGTAATTGGGTGAATGTAGCTCTCGTACAGTACGCCAAGCACGATGTACACGGTGATGATCGCAGCCAGAATCAGCAGTGGCTCGCTGGAAAGCGAATTGCGAAATGCTGCCGCTGTTCCTTGAAAGCTGGTGTGAATGCTGGCGGGCAGGTGGATGTCGGCCTCCGCCGCATCGATGGCTTTGGTTGCGTCTCCCAATGAAGAGCCGGGAGCCAGGTTGAACGACAGTGTTACCACCGGGAACTGCCCCTGATGGTTGATCGCGAGGGTTGTGTTGGTCCGCTCAACGTGGCTGAACGCCGAGAGCGGCACCTGCATTCCGGTACTTGATTTCACATAAAGATTGTTCAAATCGGCGGGATCCTGCTGAAACTGCGGATCTACTTCCATCACCACGTGGTACTGATTCAGTTGCGTGTAGATAGTTGAAACCTGCCGCTGACCGAAGGCGTCGTAAAGCGTGTTGTCGATGGCTGCGGGAAGAATCCCCAGTCGCGAGGCGGTATCGCGGTCAATCACCAGGTCGGCCTGCAATCCGCCATTTTGCTGGTCGCTCGCGACATCGAGGAGTTCCGGCGACGTGCGCAGTTTGTCGAGCAACTTCTGCGACCAATCCGAGAGTTCCTGGGCGTCTGTGTCTTCCATCGAGTACTGAAACTGGGTGCGGCTGACGCGGTCTTCCACGGTCAAATCCTGCACCGGCTGCATGAATAACGTGATTCCCTCAACGTCTTTAAGCTGCCCTTGCAGCCGGCGAATGACGTCGAGAGCGCTCGCGCGGCGTTGATCTCGCGGCTTGAGATTTATTTGTATGCGTCCACTATTGATCGTCGGATTGGTCCCATCGACGCCGATGAATGACGAGAGGCTGGCCACGTCGGGATCTTTAAGAATGACGTGCGCCAGTTGTTGTTGCCGCTGCGACATCGCCTGGAAAGAAATGTTCTGGGGCCCATCGGAGATGCCGTGAATCACTCCTGTGTCCTGCACGGGAAAGAAGCCCTTCGGCACGACGATGTAGAGAAAGATCGTCAACACCAGGGTTAATGCAGTCACGATCAGCGTCGAAGGCTGATGTTGCAAAACCCATTTCAGGGTCCGGCCATAGTACTGAATGATCTTTTCGTAAATGCGCTCCGAGCGCTCATAGAACCGGCTGTGCTTCGAGAGTTCCTTCGACTTCAACAGGCGCGCGCTCATCATGGGGGTGAGCGTCAAAGAAACAAAAGCCGACACCAGAATCGTGACCGCCAGCGTCACGGCGAATTCCCGGAACAGCCGTCCCACAATGTCGCCCATGAAGAGCAGTGGAATCAGCACCGCAATAAGCGAGACGGTCAGAGACACAATGGTGAAGCCGATCTGGCCGGCGCCTTTCAAAGCCGCATCCAGCGGCGAATCTCCGGCTTCGAGAAAGCGGTCGATGTTTTCGATCATCACGATGGCGTCATCGACCACGAAGCCGGTGGAAATGGTGAGCGCCATCAGCGTCAGATTGTTCAGGCTGTATCCCAGCAGATACATAATCCCGAACGTTCCGACCAGGGAAAGCGGAACCGCAAAGCTCGGAATTACAGTTGCACGCAGATTCCGCAGGAAGAGAAAGATGACCAGCACGACCAGCGCGATAGTCAGCGTCAGTTCAAATTCCACGTCTGCGACCGACGCGCGAATGGTTTCTGTACGGTCGGTCAGCGGTGTGACGGTAACTGCGGCCGGGAGCGACTTCTGCAGGACGGTTAGCAGTTTTTTTATTCGGTCTACAACCGCAATGATGTTTGCCCCGGGTTGCCGCTGGATGTTGACGATCACCGCCGGCGACAACACGTTTCCCTGCCCCATCCACGCCGCCTGGTTCACGTTCTCGACGCTGTCGGTCACGGTCGCCACGTCGGCCACGCGCACCGGTGCGCCGTTCCGATAAGCGATCACGATGGGATTGTATTGCGGACCGGCGAGCAGTTGATCGTTTGCATCAATGGTGAATGACTGGCGCGGTCCGTCGAGAGTCCCTTTGGCTTGATCAACATTGGCTGCGGCCAATGCCGTGCGCATGTCCTCAAGGCTCAGCCCGTAGGAGGCCAACTGCGTAGGATTCGCTTGAATCCGCACCGCCGGCTTCTGTCCGCCGCTGATTGATACCAAGCCCACTCCGCTGACCTGCGAGATTTTTTGCGCGAGTTGCGTGTCGGCGAGATCCTCGACCTTCGACAGCGGAAGCGTATTGGAGCTCAGCGCGAGCGTCAGAATCGGCGAATCAGCGGGATTTACCTTGCTGTATATCGGGGGATTCGGCAGATCCGGCGGAAGGTAGGTGCCGGAAGAATTGATCGCCGCCTGCACTTCCTGCTCCGCGATGTCGATGTTCTGCTCGAGAGTGAACTGTAAAGTGATGATCGAGCTACCCAGTGAACTGCTCGAAGTCATCTGGCTCAAGCCGGGGACTTGTCCAAACTGCCGCTCGAGCGGTGCGGTCACAGAAGACGCCATCACCGTGGGGTCTGCCCCAGGGTAGAAGGTCATGACTTGAATGGTCGGATAATCAACCTCAGGCAGGGCCGAAACCGGCAGCTGCCGATACGCAACAATTCCTACCAGGAGAACGCCAAACATCAGCAGCGATGTCGCAACCGGCCGAAGAATAAATAAGCGAGACGGATTCATTGCGAAGTGGTTCCCGTATTCGATTTGCCGGCATTAGGCGGGCCAGTCTGGCGGTTTCGTGACGAGCGCTTGCCCGGGTTTGGGCCTGGCGAATTCGCGTTGGGGCCGGCGTTCTGATTGGTGTCTGCATTGGCACCAAGCAAGTGTGGCTGAACTTCACTGCCCGGCTGCAACTTGTCTTGCCCATCGGTTACGACCCGTTCATCCGGTGAAACGCCGCTCGTAATCTGCGCCAGGTTACCTTCGGTGATTGCGATATTTACCTGGCGGACTTCTGCCTTATTCTGCGGATTTACCACGTAGACGTAGTTGCCCTGCGGTCCGCGCTGCACGGCTGCTGTTGGAATGACCGTGGCATTCTTGCGAGTTTCAAGCAGCAAATGCACATTGACAAACTGGTTGGGCCAAAGCTCATTGCCTTTGTTCTCGAAGACTGCTTTAAGGCGAGCCGTGCCGGTTGTCTGATCAATCTGGTTGTCAATAGTTAGGAGTCTGCCGCTAGAGATCTTCGTCAAATCATCGCGGCTGTAGGCGTCTGCTTGGAGTGGCCCGGCGCGCATGTGCTGTGCCACCGTTTGCACCTGATCTTCGGGCAACGTGAACACTGCAGTGATCGGTTGCAATTGGGTGATCACGAGCATCGGATTCGCGTCTGACGCGTGCACAATATTGCCGGGATCCACCAGGCGCAGGCCGACCCGGCCGCTTTCCGGAGCCGTGATGTGACAGTACACAAGATTCAGCTTGGCATTGTCCACAGTTGCCTGATCGTTGCGCACTGCGCCTTCCAGCTGATCTGCAGTCGCTTTCTGCGTGTCAACCTGCTGCTGCGACATCGCGCCTGAGTTCTGCAAGAGATCTTTGTAGCGCTGGTAATTCAGTTGTGCGTCTCGCAGGGAGGCTTGATCTTTGAACAGTTGAGCCTGTGCCTGCTCGAGTTGTACCTCATAAGGCCGCGGATCGATTATCGCCAGCAGGTCGCCTTTTTTCACGAACTCGCCCTCGCGAAATTTGACCTGCACCAGTTGTCCATCCACTCGACTCTTCAAGCTGACCGTGTAATACGCTTCAATCGATCCCAGCCCGCTGAGATAGACGGGCAGATCCTGCTTCAGAACGGGAGCCACAGTTACGGGAATGGTCTGCGGCGCGCTGGCGCGGGCCCGCGAGGGCCCGGAAGCTGAGCCGGAGCATGCAACACCAATGCTTGCCAGCAACACCGCCACGGTGAACAGACCAGACGAAATAGTTCGATTCATTCATTGACCTCGCGTGATGCCGCTCCAGACGATCTTATAAATTATTCTCCCATCTTGAGCAGCGTCAGCAAAAAACTGCCGGATACGTCGATTTGTCGTTGAACAGAATACCCCGTCTGTTGTGATCGACGTTCTTTGGATGAGTTCACAAGGCGTTTTTCCTCAGCTATTTACAAAAATTTACGGAGCGTTCGCTGAACCCTACTGGCAGAAGGGTAACAAGCTCGCGTATATTGGCGGCCAATCGCAATGGCAATAGCGCCCGCCAACCCGGTGATCACGATTCGAGAGCTGAGTACCGTTGCTGAGCTGGAGCGCGCGCTTCAACTTGAAAAAGAAGTTTGGCGGTGCGATGACTCGGATATCGTGCCCATCACCTTGGCGGTTGCCACTCGCGCAGCCGGTAGCATTTGGCTGGGCGCGTTTGAGGGCGATGACTTGATCGGCTTCGCTTTTGCTCTGCCCAGTTTTGACGAAGGCGGAACGGCTTTTCATTCACATACGGTGGGCGTCCGCGAGGCCTACCAGATCGCCGGCGTCGGCTATCAGCTGAAACTCGCCCAAAGGGAAAAAGCTCTGGCCCTGGGGATAAAAAAAATGACGTGGACCTTCGATCCCCTGCGCAGCCGGAATGCGCATTTGAATTTCTGCAAGCTGGGAGTGATCTCGGACCGGTACGAAATCGATTTTTATGGGTCGAAGTCTTCCAGTCCGATGCATTCCAACAGCACTGACCGTTTGTGGGTCACGTGGAATTTGGGGGATCCCAGGATCGAACAAAGACTAAAGCGCGCGGGCAGCGCGGACGAGAGTCAGAATTCCCACCCTGTCGCAAAAAACGCGACAAGGGTTGGGCAACCGTCGGGCAGCCTCAACCAAGTGCGTATAGAGATGATCGATGCACTGGCGCACTTGGATCCGCTGGTGAGATTCAACGGCAACGGCCGTCCCGCAGAAAGCGAACTGGCGCCTGCCCTGGCGCGGCAGAGAATTGCGATCGAGATTCCCGGCGACATTGGACGAATCGAGCGTGAAGATATCGCGCTCGGCCGCGAATGGCGACAGGCGACGCGCCGAGCGTTTACCGAATCGGTGAAAGCCGGATTTATGGTCAAAGAATTCTGCCGTTCCATCCGTGGACAGCAAGGTCCGGGCGCGTATTTGTTGGAGCGGCAGGAAAAGTGAGGTGGTCGCGAGTCAGACTATCGGGACCAGCAACTCGGTTTGCAATTTGTCCTCGGGAGTCACTCGCGGATCGTTGACGTAATTCTCGATACAAAATTCCGGCCGGAGCGCGACCTTTCTTTCTGCGAGTGTCTTGAAGATCTTGTCGAAGGCCATCCAAATTTGCGAATAAGGCCCGACCAGGACGAATTTCGCGTAATTCCCACGCTCGATGGTGCGCTGCCGCATGCCGTCGGGCAGTTTGCCGGGCTGCGATCCCAGCGCGACGCCAGCCTGATAAATCATGGTCTCTTCGCCAACCTTAGTCTTGTCAATCCCGCTCAGGCCAAGGTATTCGCGAATCTGCTGCTGATCAAGCTGCTGGATGAGCGGCATCAAGTTGCTCCATAGCGGCGGCGCAACCTCCGGAAACGGCCCCAGCTTTTCCAGGAAAACGTAATTAGTCGACGGACGGGTGACGGTCTCGAACTGCTCTGTGAGGGTCATCGTGATCTCCTTCTGTAGTCTCGGACGACTCAGATCGTAGATCACGTTGTGCTGACGTTCTTTTCCTAGCTTGCGAAAATCGTTGGGATTGGTGAGCAGAGCTTTGCGAAAAGACTTGTTGAAGGCGGCGGAGGTTTCATAACCGACACTCAGAGCAATTTCAGTGACGCTGGCGTCGGCGTCTTCCTGCAACAGGCGCAATGCCGTGACCAGCCGCAGCCGGCGCAGAAACTCGAAAGGGGTCTCGCCGGTGTACGCCAGAAAAAGACGCGCGAAATGATAAGACGACGATCCCGCCTCGCGCGCGATGCGGCCGAGGGTCATCGGATCAGAGAGATGCAGGCGAATGTATCTTTGTGCCCGACCGATCTGAGAACGATGAAACTGACTCTGATGAAATTTCTTTCTGGCCACGGGACAGTTTAGCGTTTTGACGGGGCCGGAGGCTTTTCCAGGATTGCGAAAAAAGAGTAACTAATTCCTGTCACTCCGACCGAGGGCGAATGATTCGCGTTTGCGAATCATTCGGCGGAGTGGAGGAACCTGCTTTTCGGTGCGCCTGAGTGGTGCTTGATACGCTCGGATGTACAGGGTCCCCCAAAGCAGGTTCCTCCACTCCGCTCAGCCGTCCGCGAGCGGACGGCTGAACTCCGGTCGGAATGAGAAGGGAAGCGGCGGCAAAGCCGCTTCTTTCGTGGGCGGTGCGCATTCCACTGAAGTCCTCATATAAAATGCGGAGCTACGACTAAGACAAGGAACCCTAATGCCGGAACCGGTTGCCGTCCCCAGCACTAACATCGATTCCACTCTTCAGGAGCAGCGCCAGTTCGAACCGCCCGCGGAGTTTCGTCGTGCCGCGCACATTAAGAGTGCCGAAGAATACGAGCGTATCTACCGGGAGTCTGTCGAGGATCCAGACAAATTCTGGGGGCGTGTGGCCGAAGAGCTGCACTGGTTCAGGAAGTGGGACAAGGTGCTGGAGTGGAACCATCCCTGGGCCAAATGGTTTGTCGGAGGCCAGATCAACCTTTCGTATAACTGCCTCGATCGCCACGTTCTCACCTCGCGCAAAAATAAAGCTGCGCTGATTTGGGAGAGCGAGCCCGGCGAAGTTCGCACGTTTACTTATCAGCAGCTTCACAGTGAAGTTCAAAAATTCGCCAACGTCCTCAAGTCGCTGGGCGTGAAAAAAGGCGACCGCATCGCGATTTACATGGGCATGACGCCTGAGCTGCCGATTGCGATGCTGGCCTGCACGCGAATCGGGGCCCCGCATACAGTCGTGTTCGGCGGATTTGCTTCCCACGCGCTGGTGGATCGCATTCATGATTGCCAGGCCACTCTGGTGGTTACGCAAGATGGCTCGTCTCGCCGTGGCGCAGAAGTGAAGCTCTTCCCCGTGGTCGAAGAAGCATTGAAGACCTGCCCATCAGTGAAGAACGTGGTTGTCTACAAGCGCACAGGAACCGCGATAAATATGCAGTCAGGGCGCGACCACTGGTGGCATGAAGTGATGGCCAATGCCTCCGACGAATGCCCTGCCGAGCCGCTCGACGCCGAACATCCTCTCTATATCCTTTATACGTCGGGCACTACCGGCAAACCCAAGGGCGTAGTGCACACCACCGGCGGATATTCTGTCGGTACTTATCTCACGACGAAATGGGTCTTCGATCTGCGCGAGGAAGACACGTACTGGTGCACGGCCGACATTGGCTGGGTGACGGGCCACAGCTACATTGTTTATGGCCCGCTGCAGAACGGCGCCACCAGCCTGATGTACGAAGGAGCGCCGAACTTTCCCGAGCTTGACCGTATCTGGCGCATTATCGATCGCCACAAAGTAAATATCTTCTACACCGCGCCTACGGCAATCCGTACGTTCATTCGCTGGGGCAATGAATGGCCGAAGAAGCACAAGCTCGACAGCCTGCGACTGCTCGGCACGGTTGGCGAGCCGATCAATCCCGAGGCATGGATGTGGTATCGCGAAACCATCGGCCATAACCGTTGCCCGATCGTTGATACCTGGTGGCAAACCGAGACCGGTCACATCATGATCACGCCCATTCCTGGGGCAATTGCCACGAAGCCAGGCTCGGCGACGAAGCCATTTCCGGGAGTCGTCGCAGAGATAGTCAACACCGAGGGCGAACCTGTTCCGGAAGGCTCCGGCGGATTTCTGGTCTTGAAGCGGCCCTGGCCGGGCATGTTGCGCACTATCTATGGAGATCCCGACCGCTATGTGAAGCAGTATTTTTCGCAAATTCAGGGTGCGTATTTTACCGGCGATGGCGCGCGCAAGGATAAAGACGGCTACTTCTGGGTCATGGGCCGCGTCGATGACGTTATTAATGTTTCTGGCCATCGCTTGAGCACCATGGAAGTGGAATCCGCGCTGGTCGCTCACGAAGCGGTTGCGGAAGCCGCAGTGGTTGGGCGTCCGGATGAGCTCAAAGGTCAGGCCATCGCAGCGTTTGTGACGCTCGAAGGCGGCCGCACGCCGACTCCGGAGCTAAAAGAAGAACTGCGCAAATGGGTGGCGAAAGAAATTGGCTCGCTGGCTAAGCCCGACGATATCCGCTTCACCGATTCGTTGCCGAAAACTCGTAGTGGGAAAATCATGCGGCGTCTTCTGCGCGAGCTGGCCACCAACGGCGACGTCAAAGGCGACATGACGACACTAGAAGATTTCAGCGTGATTTCGAAGTTGAAGGAGCAGGACGAGGCGTAGAGTTAATTGCAAATGAAGGCTTCGCAGAAAATCGCGTTAGTCGGTGCTGTGATCTTTGTGTTAGCAGGCATGGTACTGACCGTTCGAACTTACCAAAAGCATACCGCCGAGCAGAAGAAGCGCATCGACGCTGCGAATGAATTGCGCATAAAGGCCGAGCAAGAAGACGCGGACGCTCAATTCCGCCTCGCAAAGGTGTATCACAGCGGAACAGGGGTGCAGCAGAGCTACTCTGAAGCGCTCCGCTGGTATCGAAAGTCCGCCGAACAGGGATACGCGAAGGCCCAGTTCAATCTTGGCCAGATGTATCATCACGGCGAAGGAGTACCGAAAGACGATGCCGAGGCGCTCCGCTGGTTGCACAAGGCCGCCGATCAGTATGATATGTACGCGGAGACTTCTCTTGGTTCCATGTACTTCTACGCTGAAGGCGTTCCGCAGGACGATGCGCAGGCACTCACTTGGTACCGTAAAGCCGCCGAGCAGGGCTATCCTATGGCTCAACAAGCTCTCGGCTGGATGTATTCCAACGGTCACGGCGTCCCGAGAGACTACACTCAGGCCGCGGCTTGGTATCAAAAGGCCGCAGATCAGGGCAACGCAACGTCCCAAGCGACTCTCGGTTACATGTACGCCTATGGCCTAGGCGTGGAAAAGGACAGCATTGGATCTCTTCGCTGGTATCGCATGGCGGCTGCTCAAGGTGAACCGAGCTCCGTACGGTATCTGAAATCGTTTCGGCCAACAACGAGAATGCGATACTTAAAAGTTGGGCTGGCGGTCCCGGGCTTCATTATGGGGATACTGTTCCTATCTGCTCTGGAATTCCTTTTGCCCGGACGGAAACTTCAAACCTGGCGGCAGCCCTTTATCGCGCTCTTGGGCGCGATCCTCTTAGCGATTGCCAGCCTTGACCTCTACGCCTCTTTCCACGTAATTCGATACTTGCCATTTCACAACACTTTCCACCTTGTCACGAGAGTGCTGATTGCTGTAGCCATTCTGATGCTTGTGACTGTAGTATTACCGGCCAAAAAACGAACTCCACAAGTCAGCCCCGGAAGTGCGGAATATAGCTAGCAGGTTGCCCCACCCTTGTCGCTCCAGCTTTTCGGAGCGACAGGGTGGGAGCCGAAAACCAAATCAAGTAAGGGCCGGCAAGCCTGTAGCCCGGCCGATAATTGCGCCCACTTGAGCTGCCGTCATAAACTGTCATATTATGAAGCCATGCCAATGACTTCTTTAAACATCTCCCTGCCCGACGCCCTGAAGGAGTACGTTGAAGGCCAGGTTGCCTCCGGTGATTGGGGTACGCCTAGCGAATATGTCCGCGAGTTGATCCGTCAGGACAAAGAGCGCCGCCTTGGCACTCTTGAACAGGAACTCCTCGCCGCTGTTAAAGGCTCCAAGATCGAAGTTCCTATCTCCGAGATCCGCAAGAAAGGTTTGGTCGCGGCGCTTCGCGAACGGACACGCCGCCCGTGAAAGCCACCAGCTTGGAACGCTTGCTGTAGGTATTTTCCCGTGTACCATATTCCGTGGCCACTACCGCTCCCCATCAAATCGCCGCTCCCGCCACTGCTCGCTCCTCTGTGCTCGGCTTCATCGTTAAAGCCTCCCGCCCGGGCCTTTGGGCCACCGCAGTCTGGTTCTATCTTCTTCCCCTCGGACGTTGTCACGTCTTCGACTCCGTCGGATTTTGGCTTGGCCTGATTTACGTGACGCTTCCGCTCGGCCTGATCATCTACGGCTGGAACGACATCGCCGACGCCGACATAGACAAATTCAATCCGCGCAAAGGGACGTTCCTATTCGGCGCGCGTGGATCGCAAGAGCAACTTCGTCGCTTGCCGCTGCAAATTGCTCTCGCCCAGGCGATCTTCGCTGCTGTTTTACTTTTCCTTGCCGGACCGAAGATTCTGCTCTGGTTTGCCGGTCTCATCGCCTTCACCGCGATTTACAACTTGCCCCGCTACGGCCTCAAGCAGAATCCGCCCTTCGACATTCTGAACCAGGCCGGATATTTGCTGGTGTTCGTGCTCAGCAGCTGGTTGAATCACACGCCACAATTGCGTTGGCCAGCGATGCTCTTCGGCGCACTCTTCGCCATGCACTCGCACGTCTTCGGTGAAGTTATGGACATTGGCCCCGACCGTCAAAGCGGGCGCCGAACCACCGCCACGGTTATCGGCGCGATTCCATCCAAGCTCGTCATTTCCGGAATGCTGATCATCGAAGCACTTTTGATTTACAGGAATTATTCCAACTTGTGGATCTCAGGCGCGCTGGCATTCGGGGCAATGTGGTTCCTGCTCGATGCATTGCTGATCTGGTGCAACCGCCCCTATTCACTTACCACGATGCGCGTCTTTATGCTTGGTTGGAACACGATCGCCGTTGCCAGCATGCCCTGGGTTTGGTCGATCGGAAGTTTCGTCAACTAGATGCCGAGTGCTACGGTGCGACGACTGACTTCTCGCGCCAGGCACGAAAATCATCGCTCTTCCGCAGATGTTCGGGAAAGTGCGCCTCGTAGGGCGCCAGCGACGGACAAATCATACGATGGAATCCGAATTTCTCCATTTCCTTCCGCGCTTCCTTCGGCGTCCAGCCCTCGACAGCCATGCGATACGCGGCAATCATCATACCGGTGCGATCGTCGCCGTAACGGCAGTGCACGAAAATTTTCTTGCCCTTGTTCTCTCGCACCAGCGACAGGAACTCGGCGAAAACGTGGTCCTTAGGGAAGTAGCAATGCCAGGGAATGGCGACGAACTTCATTCCTGCCTGGTTGACTAGTTCCTTTTCCCTGTCCTTTCCGCTCAGGCGAACGTCCACCACAATGTCCACCCCCATCTTTTTCAAATTCTGGTAGCCCTTGCCTTTTGGCTGTCCGCCGCGAAGAAGGTTGGGCGTTACTACGCCGAAGTTCGAAACTCCTAGAACAGTTATTCGCCGCGCCGGAGTGTGGGTGGGACTCGGATGAGATTGCTGCGGCGTCTGAGCGCACAAAGTCAGTGTGAGTAACGCGGCGGTTACGTTCCGACTTGCCTTCGCAGCAAAGATCATAGGGCAGAAAGCCCATGATAGCGAGGAGGGCATGGAAGTACAAAACTAGTCTTTGCGGGCAGGGGGTATACTCCTGCGAGAAGTCGACCGAGAGTCCGGAGAGGACGATGGTAGCGTCAACCAGACGAGAATTTGTGCAAAGCTGCGCGGTCGCTGCGGCCTTGGGCACCTCCGGAATGATGTCTTTCGGCAGCGACGAATCTAGAGCCTCCAATGAGAGATTCGCTTCGTATCAGGAGCGCCGACGAAAAGAACTATGGAGCTTGCTCGGCGATCTCCCATGGACTCACCGCGCGGCAGCACCGAAATTGCTACGAACTGAGAAACACGCGGGCTATACCCTCGAACGACTCGTCTTGGACCTGAACGGTGTAGAGCCTGTTCCTGCCTTGCTGCTGATCCCTGACAAACGCCAGTCACCTGCTCCGGGTCTCCTTTACATCCATTGGCACGGCGGGATGTATGGACTCGGTAAGGAACAACTTTTGCTGGGTGTTGACGCCCAGCCTGCCTACGCCCCTGTGTGCGTTGAAAAAGGCTTGGTAACGCTTGCCATTGATAGCTGGTGCTTCGGAGAACGCAAGCACGAAGATGATGGGAAAAGTGGCGAGGAAGATGCGTTCAAGCTCATGCTGTGGAAGGGGCAGGTGCTCTTCGGAATGATGATGTATGACGAACTCCGTGCCCTTGACTACCTTGCCAGTCGCTCAGAAGTCGATCCCCAACGTCTGGGTGCCCTCGGAATGTCGATGGGCGCAACCAAAGCGTGGTGGCTTGCGGCTCTCGATCCACGTGTTCGTTTATGTTTGGACGTTTGCTGTCTTACGGACTACGAAGAACTGATAAGGACGCAGGCCCTCGGGGAACACGGGATTTATTACTATGTGCCATCTCTGTTGAAGCACTTCCAGACGGCAGAAATCAACGAACTGATCGTGCCCCGACCTCACCTCAGTGTGAATGGGCGACTCGATCCCCTGACTCCCGCGCTTGGTGTCGAGAAGATTCGCGATCACCTGCTGCCACTCTATCGCAAGTATGGCAGGGAGCCGGATTGCCACGTCGAATTGTTCGATTCAGCCCATGTGGAGCTACCGGAGATGAGGAAACTCATTCTCGAATGGATGGACCGCTATCTCATCGACAAAAACCCGGCTACACAATAGCCGAACTGTTAAATCTCACGCGCGGTCGCTGCGTTCAGGGCTATTGAAAGGATATCCAAGGAGACTATTATGCGCTGCCGGGTACCCTCGCCCGCGCTAGTCCGCACTTAGTGTCCGCTCTTGAGGTCTATTGTCCGTTACCGGTCGCCAGCTGCTTTTCCTGCGGCGTCATTTGGCGCCACAGTACCTGCAGATCGGCGGAGATACGGGAGTTCTGCGGTTCCTGATGGAGCGCCCGAGCGAACCAGCGATAAGCGGTCGGAAGATCGCGCCCTACGCAATGCCCGGTAGCATACATAGTTCCCAAGACTGTCTGGGCTTTGCTGTTGCCGTGAGTCGCGGCGGTGCGTAAATTCGACTCCGCGCGGCTGCAACTCTGCGGCAGACCATTTCCATAGAGATATCGTTCGCCCGCAAGTTCGAGGTCCGCATCGGGCGAGGCGGCAACTGCCGCCGCCGGCTGCGAAGGCGACGGTTTGGCAGCGCGCGCTGCCGCTTTTGGCGTCCGGGCCTTGGGCGCAGGTTCCGGAGGCGGCGTGGCTTTGGCCTCCTCAGTTGGCTTTTCGCCGGTATTGTCTTCTGATTTCGTATTCTGTTCCGGCTTTTGTGCGGCAGGCGCATTCGCATTCGCCGAGCCGTTTGCAGGCAGGTCGGTTTCTTTCGGCGCCCCAGCCTTCCCATTCGCGACCGGTACATCGGTCGTCTTGCCGGTATCGGCTTGCGTCTTCTGATCCGGCTGGGTTGGCAGCACGTCCCCAGCGCCGGTCATCGGTTTATCAGTGTGGGTTTGCTGGTCCTGTGACTGCGCCGGCGTCACCTCCGATGGTGAGGCCGACTGACTCGGCGGGCTGCTCGCGCTTAACCGGTTAAACGGAAATCCATTGTGCCGCCATTGCCAGCCTAAGTACCCGGCTGCTCCGAAAATGATCAGCAAAAATACCACCAGGCCAACGTGGCTTCGCGGCTGCTCGTCTTCGTAGAGATAGTGAAACTCTACTTTCGGATCTTCGGCCAGTCCCAGGAAAGAAGGACCGTGCACCTTCTCACTGGATCCGTTGCCACCGTTTCCGCCGTTTCCGGCCACCTGCTTCTCAGGCGTCTTTACCGGTGCAGGAGGGTGCGCAAGCGACGCGCCGCACATTCCACAGAAGCGGTATTCAGGGCTGTTGTCGTACCCGCAGTGGGTACAGCGGACGTACATGGTTTCAAGCATAGCGCAATAGTTGGATGGCAGAAAGGCTGCTGCCGTTGGAAGCTGCTGCCTTTTGCCGGTAAATTGAGGCTTTAGAAAAGCTCAATGCAGCGAGCGCCCTGATAATACTCGGTTTAGCCGCATCCCGGCGAGAGTTCGCATCGGTCAGGTCGCATTCGTCAGTCCGCCAGCAACTTTGAAATAACAGGTGGGTTTGTACCCCGCAGAGGCCAATCAGGCCCGAAGCGAGAGAGGCGATATGCGACGACGAATTGTTTCATTGCTGTGCTTTGCAGTGTTGGGATCAGTTTTTGCTCTGGGTGACAACGCGACCGCCAAACGGCATGACATCAGGAGTGATCGACGCGACCTGCGCCATGACCGGGCCGACCGGCGGAGTGACCGGCGTGACGTTGGCGGCGACCGCCGTGACATTGCGAAAGACCGGCGCGTAATGCGCAAGGATGTTAGGAACGGAAATTACAAAGCAGCTCGCCGCGAACAGCGCAATATCCGCGGCGACCGGCGTGACGTCAGGAGTGATCGCCGCGACCTGCGCCACGATCGTAAGGACATCCGGGCGGACCGCAGAGATCTGCGCGCTGACCGGCGGAAATAGCTTGAAGCTGGTTTAGCGATACCCGCATGAGCAGTGCCGCGGAAGACTGCCGATATAGAGTGGGTTTCAGGCCTGATGCAGCTTGCAACCCACCGGAAATCGTGCTGAATCTTTCCGCGGGCCTGCCAGCGGGTTTCTTGAGCCTGGCCGGCTTCAGTGAATGCAGCTATCCATCCAGCTCAAATACTCCGCAGTTCCTCCCTCGACCGGGACCGTAATAAACTCCGGCAGTTCGTAGGAATGCAACTCGCGAATCGCCTCTCGCACTTTTTCTTCATTTGCTTTGGCCGTCTTGATGATCATCAGGTACTCCTCGGCTCGCTGCAGCTTGTCTTCCCAGCGGTAAAACGACTGGATGCGGCCGATGACATTCACACACGCGGCCAGGCGGCGCTCCACCAGTTCTTCAGCAATTCTGGAGGCCTCGGCTTGTGAAGATGCCGTGCTCAGCACCAGCAGTTTGTCTGTCATATAAGGTCACCCTCTGGCATTTGGAGTTGGACAGCTGCGATTGAATGCATAATCCTGCCTGAATTCTATGCTCACACCAATCAAATTCGGCACTTCAGGCGGACTGGTGTGCTGCGAGATGGTGGCGGGGCGCGGCAAATCGCTAGGGCAGCAATTACGCGAGCTGTTTGCCGAAGTTGGTTCCTTTTATCCCTTGCGCGAGAACTTCCGATTGACGGCGGAGGTGAAGGAGAAGTTTACTAAGAAGTTACGTCTCGAAGCTGAGTGCCGCCGCCAAGCAATGGATTTTCGAATGAAGCTTGCCAGAATCCGCGTAGTTCGTCCTCCGGACCAGAGGTTGCGCTCGCTGGTACAAGGAGCCGAGCACGCCGAAGCGTTCGCCGGAAAAATGCTGGCCAAGGCTGGGCCCTCGGTTGAAAAATTGCATTCGCTTCGCACTCGCATCGCGACCCTGGCGGTAGCCGTGCTTGCGATCTGGTTGTTCATACACGCGACCTTCGGCGCGAATGGCATGGTGGTTTATCGCGCCAAACGGGCTGAGTATCAGGCGCTTCAGAAGGACATCGTTCACGTTCAGAAAGAAAACTCTGATTACAACGAGCAGGTCAAGCAGCTCAAAAGTGACCCGAAGCGCATTGAGAGGGAAGCGCGCGAGCAATTTCATTACGCCCGCCCCGGCGAGGTGATTTACGTTTCTCCGGAGCGTCCAGCCCCACAGCCTCCCGCGAACCGAACTGCCAGCAAGTGATTGGGCGCGTTAACATCCGTCAGTGCCGACTGTGTTATAGTTTCGCGCATCGCCGAAAATGTCTTCGCGGCCGAGCCGCGCAAGAGGAGGATTTTATTTATGAGAAAGCTGCTGCTTATCTGTCTGGCTGTCTGTGTTCTATTCATGGTCGTGGGCGTCACGTTCGCGGCTGACGCAACCACGGTAAATGGCTATGTTGCTGATTCAAAGTGCGGCGCCAAAGGCGCGAACGCCGGCGCAGCCGAGTGCACCAAGAAGTGCATCAAGGAAGGCGCCAAGATGGTCGTCGTCACGGATGAGGACCAGAAGGTGCTTACTGTTGACAACCCCAAGAAACTGACCGGGCACGAAGGCCATCACGTAGCCGTCACCGGCAAAGTGAGCGGAGACTCTATTCACGTGGATAGCGTGAAGATGTTGTGAAGTGATTTAGCTAGAGTTTAGGGGCGGCATTGCGCCGCCCTTTTGCCTTAGCAGCTGGAGTCCGAGCAGAGTTCAGCCATGGGCCGGCTCAACCGGGATCGCCGCGAGCCTGTGATTGGTGATCAACCGGAACATCTGGTGAATGCCAGTGCAGAGCGGCCCTGCCAGCATCAGTATCCAAACCGCCCAACCGACCCGGCCGATGGTGATGGCAGTGCCTTGGTCGCGAGCCATTGTCCATAGTAAGTGGATCGCATCCGCAATACCCAGCAGAATTCCCGACAAAATTCCGATCCGCAGCGCAGCCGAGCGGACGATTGCGTCATATGGAAGAGCAACCGCAAGCCATACCGCAACCATGCCGAACACTCCACCTACAAGCCACAACAGAGCCTTGATCAAACCTGCGTCAGCCGAGTAGGTAAAGGAGCCTTTGAATACGTCTTGCGCAATAACGAAGAACATTCCGAGCGAGGCGAATGCCGCCATGGGCATCAATACAAGGGTTGCCGGCAAAAGCATCACCATCTCCACGATTCGGATCTGGGCGTACCTGCTCATTTATGTTTTATCTTTACCGCACCACGCCTTCGAGCGGGGAGCTCGCAGTCGCGTAGAGCTTCTTCTCCATACGTCCGGCCAAGTACGCTTGCCTGCCAGCGATGACCGCATGCTTCATCGCTTCTGCCATTAGAACAGGATCTTGCGCGCCGGCGATTCCGGTGTTCATCAATACGGCATCAGCGCCGAGTTCCATGGCTAGGGTTGCGTCGGAAGCTGTGCCCACGCCGGCGTCGACGATCAATGGGACGCCCGTAATCATCTCGCGGAGAATCTGAAGATTGGCGCGATTTTGAATCCCAAGGCCGCTGCCGATGGGCGCGCCCAGCGGCATGATGGTTGCAGCGCCGGCATCGAGCAGGCGTTTCGCAAATACCACGTCGTCAGATGTATAAGGCAAAACTGTAAAGCCTTCCTTTACCAATACCCGCGTGGCTTCCAGGGTCGCCTGAACATCCGGATAGAGTGTCGCCTGGTCGCCGATGACTTCGATCTTCACCCAATCGGATATTCCGACCTCGCGTCCCAGCCGTGCCGCGCGGATGGCTTCGTCGGCTGTGTAGCAACCGGCCGTATTGGGCAGCAGGAAATATTTCTTCGGATCGATATAGTCGAGCAGTGATTCCTTGCTGCGGTCGAGATTCACGCGGCGGACGGCGACCGTGACAATTTCGGCGCCGCTAGCTTCGAGGGCGCGCGCGGTTTCCTGAAAAGACTTGTACTTTCCAGTGCCGACGATCAAGCGCGAGCGAAACTCGCGTCCGGCAATAATAAGAGGATCAGACATGGGCATTATTGTAATTCGTGCGCGGGTACGGCGTGGGCGTAACGTGGAAGAGCGGTAACGTGGAAGAGCGGCCATTCATGGCCGTGTAGATAGAGCGGCCATGAGTAACGGGCTTTAGCCCCTGCCCTAAAGGGCTTCAGCTTTTGAGCTTCGACTGCGCGGCTCTAAAGAGCCGCTCTTCCACGTGATTCCCAGCCACGTGATCCAGAACCGCTGCTCACCCCTGCGGCTCCGCGTAGATTTCTTCGATCAAGCTTTGATAACGTTCTTCGATCGCGTGCCGTCTTAATTTCATACTGGCGGTCAGAGTTCCGTTGGCTGCAGAAAGTTCTTCGCTTGCAATGCGGAATTCTTTGAGCTGTTCAAAATGCGCCAGGTTTGCGTTTAACTCAGAAACAATCTCGGCGTATCGCGCGCGCACCTGTGCCAACTCGCATAATTCTTTGTGGGAAGAAAATGTCAGGTCCTTCTCCCGCGCCCGGATTTCCAGGGCAGCGAAATTCGGGAAAATCAGTACAGCCGGGAACTTGCGCTTGTCGCCCACCACCACGGCTTCGGCGATCAGCGGATTGTGTTTGAGCGCATTCTCGATCGGCTGCGGAGCGATGAACTTTCCGCCCGAGGTCTTGATCAAATCCTTCTTTCTGTCGGTCACATAAAGGAATCCGTCCTCGTCAATGCGCCCTATATCGCCGGTCTTGAACCAGCCATTCACGAATGCCTCGCGGGTTTCGTCCGGCTTGTTCCAGTAGCTGTGAAACACCGACGGCCCACGCACCAGAATTTCGCCATCGTCAGCGATCCGCACCTGAACATTTTCCAGCGGCTTGCCCACGCTCCCGATACGGTGTGCGACCGGAGAATTTCTGGCTATCACGGGCGATGTCTCAGTCAGGCCGTAGCCTTCGTGAATGCGAATGCCGACGTCGGCATACCAGTCGGCGAGAGGGCGTCCGAGAGGCGCGCCGCCGGAAACAAACAGGCTCACCCTTCCGCCAATGCCGGCGCGGATCTTGGAATAGACAAAACGATTTGCGAGTTTCCACGAAACCGCCCGCGGGGTTTTGCCAGCCAGGATCTCGTCGCGATACTTCCGGCCCACGCCAAGCGCCCAGTGGTAAATATGTCTCTTGGGAAACTTCGCCGCCTGCAGGTCAACTTGCGTGTGCACTTTCTCGTACACGCGCGGCACGCTCAACAGAATATGCGGGCGAACTTCAAGTAATGCTTGCGGCAGTTTTTCGAGCTGTGGCAGATGCGCGAGAGTGACTCCGCTGTAGAGCATGCCCATATCAACCGATCGTGCGGTCACGTGCGACAGCGGAAGAAATGAAACGCAGCGCATTCCCTCGCGAAATCCGAACTCGTGCAAAAAGCAGTTGATATTCGACGCCATGTTGCCGTGCGTCAGCATCACGCCCTTGGGAACTCCGGTGGTGCCGGACGTGTAAATGATTGTGGCCAGGTCGTCTGGCCGAACGCTATGACCAGTTGAGTCGAGCTGCGGATCGGCCGGATGGGCCTGCATCATTGCGGACATGGAAGCTGCGCGCGGGTCGGCGACTTCATCCAGCAAAATAATTTTCTCGACCATGGTCGATTCGCGAATGGAAAATACTTTTTCGAGATGCTTTTGGTTCGAGATGAAAATCGCGCGCGCGCCGGAATCGCGCAGCATATAAGCCGTTTGCTCGGCGGTCAGCGTTGTGTAAATCGGCACTACAACCGCTCCCAGCAGCAGGCAGGCGCAATCCGCGACCACCCACTCGTGCCGGTTCTCGCTCAGGATGGCGAGGCGGTCGCCCTTCGAAATCCCCCAGGACCGCAGCGCCGCGGCTATAGCCCTGACCTTGGCCACAAACAGCTGGGATGAGATGGCTTCCCATCCGCCGGGGGTGGCGCGCAGCATGAACTCCGGCTGATCGCGGCCGGCGACGGAAAAAAAGATGTCGTTGAGAGTTTGCAGGCTCATGTTGCGCGGTTGCTGAAATTTAATGCTTTTCAATCACCTGACGCAACCAGGATAGAGGGGCTGGCGGACGGTTTGCACTGGCCTGCCTGCGGATTCAATTGGATTCTTTTTCGGACTGCTTCAGGGCTTGTGCGAATTGTTCTTCGACCCGGTGCCTTACGGTTTCCATGTATTTCTCAATCATCGGAGTCATGGATTCCATAGCCTCGCCCATGATGGCCGGCAATTCACGCAGCATCTTCTGGCCGGTCGGAGAGGAATAGAAAGCGATCAATGCGTCAACGTCACCCTTGGTGAAGTGCTTCTGGTAAACGGGCACCATCGCCTGCATCATGTCGTCGAACGGCATATCTCGAAACATGTCATCCAACATCTTGGCGGTTTGCTCTTCGAAGCCGGCTGGCAATTTATCTTTATCCTTCAGATATTGGTCGTGCACCATTTTGTGCATCGGCTTCGCCATCGCATCCATCATTTGAGTCATCATCTGATGGGAATGAACAGCATCGAGATAGCGCTCGATATCTTGGCGTGTGGCAGGGGCGTTCGGGCCAGCGTCCTGAGCCAGAGCGGATACCGTCAGCACAGCGCACAAGGCTGCGAAAGTCATTAGTCTCTTCATGATTGTCCTCCCCCTGCACAAGGAGCATACCCGAGGGTTGCGCTGCAGTCCATAAATTGTGCTTCCAAAAGTAAGGATTGAGCAGGTTACCCGCCGCCATTGACGAGAATTTGACATACCCCAAATTGACCGGCAAACTGCCAACCCGTTACACTCGCTGCACAGGAGAGCAACATGAAAAAATTGCTGGCCGCCCTGATTGTGGCGGGTACCCTGCTTTCTCCAATCGCGAATGCCGCTCCGAAGGAGGCTGCCGTCATGCCCAAAGTGGGCGATATGGCTCCCGATTTCAAGCTTCAGGCCGACAACGGGAAGGAGATTTCCCTGAGCGAATATCGCGGAAAAAAACAGGTTGTGCTGGCGTTCTACATCTTTGCCTTCACCGGGGGTTGAACCCAGCAAATGAAAAACTTTCAGGCGAATCTAAAGCGCCTGGAAGCTACCGACACCCAGGTTCTGGGTGTGAGCATGGATAGTCCTTTTGCGAATAAAGCTTTTGCCGATCAGATCGGCGTGACCTTCCCGCTGCTCAGCGATTGGGGCGGAGATGTCACTCATAAATACGGCATCTACTCTGAGGAATACAAAGCTCCCCGTCGGGTGAATTTTCTGATAGGCAAGGACGGCAAGATTCTGCACGAGCAAGTGGATGACGCCGCTATTGATCCCACAAAAATCGTCGACGCGTGCGAGCGGCCGAAGATGAAGCAGTAGCAATTCTGTCTGTAGCCCCGGCTGGCAGGAGTTCCTCACATGGAATCAGTCTCCCCGGAATTGGCGCAACTGAAGTCTGCCCTTAAGTCGACATGGATGGCGGGTAACTTTGGCGAGGTCGCAAAATTTGCTGCCAAAGAAGGCGAAGTCTTCGTTCAAAGAATCGGAATCCAGCGCGGGAAGAGTGTTCTGGATGTCGCCTGTGGAACCGGTAACACTGCAATTCCGGCGGCTCGCGCTGGCGCCGACGTGACCGGCGTGGATATTGCGCCCAATCTGCTCGAGCAGGCGCGAACCCGTGCAGCTTCCGAAAGGCTATCGATCAGGTTCGAAGAGGGAGACGCGGAGTCTCTTCGGTTTCCTGACGCGGCTTTCGACGCGGTGATCACCATGTTTGGCGCAGTGTTTGCGCCTCGGCCGGAGCGCACCGCGAGCGAACTGGTTCGCGTCTGCAAGCCCGGAGGCCTGATTGCTATGGCGAACTGGACGCCGGAAGGTTTCGTTGGAAAGACGTTCCGCGCAACCGCTCAGCTGGTTCCACCTCCGCCGGGAGTTCCTGCGCCTGTCCTGTGGGGCGATGAACAGGTTGTGCGCCAGCGCTTTGGGAATGCGGTAGCGAGTCTCAGCGCGACTAAGCGTTTAGCGCATTTCCAATTTCCGTTCGCTCCGGAAAAGGTGGTTGATTTTTTCCGCGAATATTTCGGCCCAACCAAGATGGCTTTTTCCCGTCTCGATGCCGACGGGCAAAAACGTCTGGCCGCTGTTTTGCAATCGTTGTGGCGCGAACACAATCAGGCCACGGCGGGGACTACAGACGTCGAGGCCGAGTACTTAGAGGTCAAGGCAGTTCGCGCCTGATGGAACGCAGAAGTCCTGAGAGCAGCTCATAAAGGCTGCTCCTAAAAGTTGATGCGCATCAAGCCTGGACGCCAAGCCAGTTGAGACCAGAGCTGCTTGATCGCGGACCAACAATCGCGAAGAAATTACGGCTTGAAGAAATTACGGCTTGAAGAAATTACGGCTTGAGGTGACCGCAGGGTTTGACGCTCCATACTGTGGTTGCTATCATCAAATCGCGGGGTGGAGCAGTCTGGTAGCTCGTTGGGCTCATAACCCAAAGGTCGGTGGTTCAAATCCACCCCCCGCAACCAAATTCACCGATTTGCAACGGCTTGCTGGTATCCCCAGGAAGCTGTTCCTGCGTTTGGGAAAGATTTCACGCCAGACGCAGACGGTTGGTTGTTCTACGACAACGCCATCGAACGGAGCCGGTTTGACGGGCTGGCATTCGCGTTCGTGGTTGATGCGTCGGGAATGCCGACAGATCGGGGCTACCCTGACGGTCGATGCCGCTTTCAGCCTGCGCTTTTTCGACTCCGTCACCTTTTCAACTCTCGCGAATAAAATTCCGAAAGAATTGCGAATGTGAGGGTCCGGCGTCTCGATCCCGCACGATGGTAAAGAGTCGGCTCTGCGACGACGCGCTCGGAATGAACCCGGTTCGCAGATATAACGGCTGAGCGATTATCGAGATTGAATCCCAATAAACAAGGCAGGCTGGTTAAGTCTGCCCGTTTTCTCGGTTCGCGGTTGGAAAGCTACTTCACCGTGAGCTTCGAGGTAGTACGGTGAGTCAGTGTTCCTGAAGTGCAGTGAACGTTAGCGTGGTCGTGCCCCACGATGCGCCATGTGGCACGGCCAAGTCGACGGTGACCTTGGCAGTCTCGTCCCTAGACACAAGCGTCACAGACGATGGAATGACGGTGCAGTTGAATTCGGTGGCCCGCCGGTGCGAGACCATCACCGGGGTAGTTCGGTTGTTGCCGGGCGAAGCAACCGCGCCTGCGCCCGGATCCCCTGCGTCAGATTACACGATGCGATTGAGGGCAGGCGTTACGCCTGCCCCGCATTTACTTTCCTACCTGCTGGTTGACGACCTGCGAAACAGATGCAGATTCGGTGTTCACCGTTTGTGCGACAGCCTGAACCTCTACGGTCTCCGTAACTGCACCAACTCGTAGAGTCGCGTTTACCTCCACTGCCTCCTGTGCACGGATTACAACGCCTCGACTGGTTTCCTGTAAGAAACCCGTCGCAATCACAGAAACGTCGTACACGCCTGGCGGAAGATCGAGAAGCAGATAACTGCCATTGGAGTCCGTGGTGGTTTGATACTCGGCTTTCGTATTTGAGTTGACGGCAACGATTTTCGCGGTTGCGATAATCGCGCCCGTCTGGTCGGTCACGACTCCGCTTATACCGCCTGTCGTTCCTGCAAACAGAGCATGAACCTTGGGCTTCGAGGTTTCGCCGGACACGGTTACTTCGGACAGGACCGCCGAGAACACGGCAACATCAAAGTCGTCGTCAGTGTCTGGAACGCCGTCTGCGCCCATGCTGCGAATTTTGATAAGACGATTCCAAACCGTGATTGGCTGCGTTTTGACTTGTTGATTGTTTTGCACCCAGCGATCGCCATAGTGCGCTATCGCAGCGGTCTTTACCAGGTACATTCGCCCGTACGGATCGCGTAAGTCGTCGAGATGGACTTCGGGCAAGAGAAGTGCCTTAAATTCGTCCGCCGTATCTGGCGTCTTGCCTGCGGCCTGAATCTTGCGTGGGAGAACACTGTCAATCGCCGCCCGCGCTTCCGCGAAATAGTCTATTGCGGACGTACCGACCGCATATTCCTCTCCCGGTTTGCCGTCTTCGCCCCGGGTTTTCGCAGAGGCTGTGAACTGTGCGCCGTTGAGGCCGAATTCGAAAATGTATGCATGCCCCCACGGGTCAACAAGCTTTGAAAGATCGAAGCCCACGTCGGACAGCGCGGTCTTCAGCGATGGCAAATCGCGAACGAAGCCGCCGGTCTTACGGTGGTATTCCCGCATTGCGTGCGTAACCTGTCGCTTGGTGGCGGCGTAGAAACTGTAGGATCGCCGGGCAACAGTGAAGTCATCATCCGTATCGCTACGCTTGTCGGCTCCCGGACTGTACAGCTCGAGTACATAGTCGATGCGATCCAAACTGAATTTGGGGACGTATTCAGAACCCCAAGGGTCCCGAAAGGCGGACCAAATCAGATGATGGCGTTGCAAGAGCGCATCGAATTCTGGGCGATTGCGAGGCAGAGTGCCAAATTCCTTTTGATCTTGATCCAGCGCCGACAATAACGGCTTTAGTGTCCTATCGATTTCGCTTTTGTAAACATTGCCTGGCGATTCACTGTCGTGCTCGTCCCCAAAAACAGGTGAGTAGTTTCCCCATCCATAGCTGTAGGCATTCAGCAGGAAATCGGCGGCAACGTCCAGGTCTTCGGGAACCGCTTCACTTGTATCTACACGATCCAGGTCCGCGCGGCTAAGATTCGCAAGCTTCGCCTCACCCTGATACCACCATCCGCCGTAACCACCAAATCCAAACGGGTCGCGCAGGTCCTCGTCGATTCGAGCACGTTCTTCAACAGCTTTGTCAAAAATCACGGCGCCGATCACGCTGGAGATTGCCGAACCTGCAGCTGTTCGCACTTGCACGGTAGCTGATGCATCCTGGCCTGGGCGGTACTCGCTTTTATCAAGGTGAAGGGCGATTTTGATGTCACGATTCTGCGGATAGATAATCGAGCGAGCCGTAGACGGACCATAACTCCCGTAGGCACTGGCGCGGCCCATGTCAGTCGCAATCAGTCCCAGTTGACCCACGAACTCACTGCTGTAGGGGATTTTGACCATGGCCCAGTGATGCCATAGCCGAGCTGTGAAGCTGCGCAAGACTTTTGACTGATTGGCGAGCTCCACAACGATTTCGCCGTCAGAGTCGGAGCGGAGCTCGGCCTCAATCGGTTCTTCCGGAGCGAGAATGGTCTTGTTCGTGACCACGCGGAGGAAATGCTCGTCACGTTCTGGCCCCAAGTTTTCCTTTGAGACGCCAGTTGCGCCTTTGCGGTCGCGAGCGACGAGGATCAGAGGCAGTGTCGTCCCTTCATTCGCGAATGCCGGCTTTGGGTTCCGAACGCGCGCCACTCCGTAGCGGCTGGTGTGCACGGTTGCGAGTAACCGCTCGCCGGAGCCGTCGGAAGCGACAGTTCGGACTTCAACCTCGCACTGCGCAGGTAATCCATCGGCGTAGGACGTTGAGACGAAGAACTCGTCTGGCAGGCCGCGGCGCGATGAGTCCTGCGGAACGTAATACACATGGATGGGATACTTCGTAACCCGTATATCGAACCGGCGCTCCTCCGTGCGCCCAGTCGAGAGATCGGTTACGTATGCTGTAAAGGTGATATCGCGAAACTTGCGATAGGAGTATTCGTCCAGGTCCGCGCGCTCCTTGGTGATATCGAGAGTGGCGCGAAAAATACCTTGGTCATCGGTAGTGCCTGAAATCGGTTCGCCTTCATCGACCTCCCACTTCTGCTTGGCAAAGTTCCACTTGCGTTCTTCCAGCTGCGAGATTCGCACCGTCGCTTTGGGCACAGGCTTGCCGAATAGATACGCAGCGCTGATCTCAATCGACGCTTTTTGGTCGGGCAGGTAGTAGCCCCGGGTCGGGCTTTGCATTGACAACAAAGGTAGGCAATTCGTAACGGCTGATCCGTACTACTCTCCGATCGGCTGCTGCGGACATGGGGTTGTCGTCGTCATCAGAATCATCCTCTGAATCGAGATCTTGGCCGGGATAGGTTTTGGCGAGAATACGATAGCTGCCGAGCCTTATACGGTCCGGGATTGTCCAATCGGTTGCAACCAGGCCGAAGCGCGACGAAGTGCGTTCATCGCGGAACACAACTGTTCCATCCTCATCTTCGACTTGGACGTAGATCTTTTTTGCGGCGAGTGCGCGATGTTCATCACCAAAGATGAGTGCGCGAATGTGTAGTACTTGACCGGGTTGGTACAGAGGTTTATCCGTCTGCACGAAGATTCGGCTGGGTGTGCCGACCTTCAGATCATTTTCCGCGTTCTTCTTTATTGTTCCGCGTTGGGCCTCAACGGCAACCTCAAGATCGCGGGCTTGAAGATCGGCAGGCAGTGACATTGAAAGCACCGCATAGCCATTGCTGTCCGTGGTGCCGGCTGCCGAAACTAATGCGGTGTCCTCAACGCTTCCATGAACCTGTGCCCTGATTGCCACGCCGCCAATAGCACGACCAAGGACAGGGTGACTCGTATGCACGCGAACAAAGAACTTCTTGCCAGGTTGAACTAGTGCGGGTGCTGAAACATGCAGTGCGAAATCCTGTACCGATTCAAATAATGGCAAGATGCCGTGCGCCACTTCAGATCCATTGGCGGTAACACTGTAGGCTAGCCGATACCAGAGCAGGTCATCCCTCTTCTTCGGTAGCTCCGCCAAGCTTAGCGACACGGATAGCTTGTTCGTACCAGTTTTCAGTTGAGCGGTAGAAGAAGAGGAAGCAACTTCAGTTCCTGTTGGGCCAATGACTTCCGATTTGATGACCACTGATTGAGGGCCCTGGGTCGAGTTGGCCGCCAAGGTTACAGCATAGATTTTTCCATTCAATGTGACTTTGGAAGCCTTCTCATCAATGCGCAACGACTGCCCCACGACGGTGGCGAGAAGACCTAGCATTACCGCGACGATCCGAAGATGCCGCATCTGGCGCTCCTGAACCTCGAATTATGCCACGCCAGCTAGCCTCACCTCAGCAATGTTCGTTAGAAGCGGTGCGAATCGGGCCGGATACATGAATTCAAGGGGTGAACTTCCTCGATGTGAACGGGATCCGAGTGATTAGCGGGTTGCGTTGCTGTGTGGGAGCGAATACCTAGCGACGAGGAACCAACTCGATGAGTAACGGGAACTCGGCAACCGGTCGTCAGAAGTAGTTGAGTGATCTTGCAGTGGAGCCTTCAGCGCTCAGCCTCGCTCAGGCCGCGGGCCAGAAACCCTGAAAACTCGCCTGTCCCCTACCTGTTCAATGATGCTTACCATGCGTTCCTTACAGGGTTTTTGGGAACCACCTGCGTCTTGTAATTCCTATTCCTTGTGGATTCATAACCCAAAGGTCGGTGGTTCAAATCCCCCCGCAACTGAAGCGGAACCTGCATAAAAAACGCGCTTCATGAGGGGCAGAAACATCGGGATACCGATGATTCTGGCAGCATCCTTGCTCCCTTGCGGCCATCGCAAGCTTTATGGCCAAACCTCTTCATTGTCCGTGTCTGGCTCGCTTCGGTTCTCCGACCATAGCGGTAAGGCAAGAAGTGCGGCCACTACGATCACAAGCACGCTGGCTGAGCCGAGGAACAGTCCGTCGTCAAATGCTGTTACCACTTTGTACCTCCCCTTTGACCGGTGCGTCGCGAGCGCCCAATCAGCGGCAAAAAGCCCTAAAAGTTCCGCGATCATAGGCCATCGGAGGCTGTGAAATTCTGAAAAACGATTTCTGTTACGAAAACGGAACAGGTCGAATCCTGGCTTCTTGAGAATCTATAGCGGTGGTGTGGCGAACACCGGCTGCGGTTTATCTTCAGGAATCGGCGTTGAAGGTGCGGAGTGATTGCTTAATTGTGCGCGCTACGATCGGCCCTCTTCTCGAGGTGATGCAGTTTTTCGACCGTCCAGAAAACGTGCCTACAGAATGGGGTCAAAACCCGGGGTTTTAAGGTTGTTGCTAAGACTGATCTGAAAGGTATCCCTTGTGATCCAGCAATGTGCAGCCAATCAAGAGCTTATCGAGAACGCCTTTTCGCAGCTGCGTGTGAGCAAGTCGGAGGCGGCTTCGGAACTCACTGGGCGGGAATAGAGGTAGCCCTGGGCCATGTCACAGTCCAACTGCCTCAGATCAGAAATCTGCGCCTCCGTTTCTGTCCCTTCAGCAACTACTTTTAAGCCCAGGCTGTGTGCAAGCTTTGTGATCAGGCGCACAATCTCGTGACTCTCGTTATCCGCTTTCATCTCACAAATGAAAGCTCGATCTATCTTCAAGCAGTCGATGGGGAAGCGTGGCAAACGGCTCAGCGACGAGTATCCGGTCCCAAAATCGTCAAGACTTAGCCGGACTCCAAGCGCCTTCAGTTCACAGAGCATAGATAATGCCCGATCCGCATCTCCCATTGCGACGGTCTCCATGATCTCCAAAGTGAGCGAAGTCGGCGCTATGTTCGCCTGACTCAAGATGGAAGCGATTTCCTTTGGCAATTCTGCTTGTGCGAACTGCTTGGGGGAGATGTTCACGCTCATCGTGAGGGGAGGGTCGCATTTGAATTCCGATTGCCAGACCTGCAGTTGCCTGCAAGCTGCGAGAGCGACCGCTCGATTCAACGGCAGAATAAGACCGGTTTCGTCGGCGATGGGAATGAACTCGGCCGGCGGAACGAGCCGATTCTGGTGTTGCCAGCGGCTTAAGGCTTCAAATCCGACGATTTTGCCACTAGCCAGAGAAATGATCGGCTGATAATGAACAATCAGCTCTCCGGCTTCCAGTCCATGCCGCAGATCGCTCTCTAATGTCAGCCGCTGGACCGCACTAGCGTGCATAGCGGGATCGAAGACTTCACAGCGGGCCTTGCCGGCCCGCTTGGCTCGATACATGGCGATCTCGGCGTCACGGAGAAGTTCTTCTGCGCCGGTGTATGAGCTGTTACTTGATGTCACACCAACACTGGTTGAGATCACTATTTCCTTCCCCTGGATATGGAAAGGGAGAGCCAGTCTCGCCTGGATGCGCTGGGCGACGCGGATGGCATCGCTTGGATTGAAGACATCCTCGAGAAGGACTGTGAACTCATCTCCGCCGAACCTGGCCACGCCGTCTTTGCCGGTCTGCGAATCAGATACTCCAGACCGAGCCAGCATATCGGTATCCCGGAAATTGGCAACCAGGCGCTTTGCCACTTGCATCAGCAGTTCGTCACCGGCGGAGTGGCCTAGGCTGTCGTTCACGACTTTGAATTCGTCCACGTCGACGAAGAGCACGGCAAACTTGTAATCGGAGTGCCTCCGAGCGCGCATCAGCGCGTGCTGCAAGCGGTCTGAAAAGAGAGCACGATTAGGTAAGTCCGTCAGTCCATCAAACAAAGCACTGTGTGCCAACATTTCTTCCGCGCGTTTGCGTTCAGTAATGTCGCGGTTGACAATAACCAGCCGGTCATTCCCGGCAGGCTTCTGGATTGGGCTGGCGGTTGATTCCAGAATGCGCCAACTTCCGTCCTTGTGACGCATGCGGTACTCCAACCTTTGGCCACGCTGAGTAGCGCGGGCTTTGGTTGCCGCTTCCAAGACCCGCTCTCGATCCGACGGATGAATTTGATCCACCGAGGAGCCACTATTCAATTCCTCAGCCGTGTACCCTAGAATCTTCTCGTAGGCGGGACTGTTGTATAGCCGACGACCCTCCGCATCGATAACGGCGATCATGTCGGCAGCATTCTCGGTGATGAGTTGAAATAACTCGTCCCGTTCAGCGAGCTCCTTACGAATCTGGCGAAGCTGAAAGTGCTGAAAGACTGTGTATATATCGAATAGCAATACGAGTGCGGCCAGTCCTCGAACCCAGTCTCGAAGATCAGACCAATATTGAACCCCGGCTGCGGTTACTGCGGCATGATCATCAAAAAAGGTAAGGAATACGATTCCGGCGGTTAGCGCCACGGTAACAGTTACGGCGAAACCCCATAGCCATGATTCACGGCCTTCGATCTGCCGGGCCAACAGGGAAGATCTGTTGCCGGGTTCGGGAAAACCAGATGTCGATTGAGAGGGCATTATGTCGAGAACAAGTGTCACTCACATCTTTGTTTGAGCCAAGTTACAGAGGTCAGCGATGCTTTAGTTTGGCCCCAGTTCGATGGAGAACGTCACGCCCTTTCGAAGAGTTGTTTAACCGCGTCCGGAAAGCCCTGTTCGATTTTTTTAGAGAGCCAGCCTTGTAGCTTTGCCTTCTGTTCTGGAGAGAGAGAGACGAAGTGCAGTCCGGCGCGGCCTCTGTTGTCAGACCAGCAAACCTCAGCATCGACGCGGATTACATCCGGTGTATCGGGAAGTGCGAATTGCATTTTTACCGCCGCCCCAGAGTTGAAGGGAATTGAAGTATTTATCGCCATGCCGCCTTCGCTGATATTCATCATTTCGCACTCGATTTGCGGCCGGCCGGCAATGCCAATGTGGGCCTGCGCCTTTACCGGGCAGCGGAAATATCGCCGAAGGTCGCGAATGATGAGCCCCATCGCCGCTTTCAGAGTGCTTTCGATCAAAGGGCTCGTCAGCGGCCGGTGCATCATAAAATTCGGGCGAATCCGCGAATCCGGGCGAGACCCGAGGTCTAAGATCGCTAACGTGACAGAGGTTTGGTTCGACGGTGAATTACGAATAACTTCCATAACGTTCGACAACTCCTCCGCCGATGCGATGTCCAGGGCGATCGCCTGAAACTTGCGAGTGCATATGAATGTCGCAGCCGCAGCCAGCCCGGAACAAATCTCCAGGCTAAAAGCAAATTGATGCATCGCGTCGGTAATCTGTCGTACCGTCGTCAAGTCATTCGAGATAAGCAGCGCATGGCCGGCGAACGGACTAGCGCTAGGGGCTACGGCAGAACTACTCATAATTGGTTGACAAGGGCTTACTTATTCAGTGATTATTCGATTAAATCGTACGGACGCTGAAATAACCCCACGCGTTTGGTGATCTCATTGTCTTCAAATCTTGCGTGTAATATTTAACAATTATTGAATCGTCGAAAAACCGACGTAACCTAGAGCGTCACCAAAATTGTTGCAATGCGGGCCCTGCGTGGTGGAATCCAGGAGGTTAGTATCGACCCTTTCGAGGCGGTCAGGCCCAACCGAATGGAAATCAGAAGTCCGCGCCCGGATTTTTTGGAAAGCTGGGATCGCTTAGCAGGACTCGATGATCTGCCCAATGACCTCACCAGGATGCTGTATCTGGCGTCGTTGAGAGACTGCAACAGCGGGCGCTATCTACACCCTCAACTTTCTCCGAGAATTGGCATGGAGGAAGCTCACCGGGTGCTCTGCGGGTGCCATGATCTTGTTTTTCGGCGCCTGCTCGCGGCTCCAATTTCAGACTACGTACTTCAGTTGGAAGAATACATTCGATTCGCACGGGCCGAGAGAGGAACTGTTCTCCGGACCTGGGAATCGCTCGAGGCGTATCGTGCGACGGTGCCGGTGCTGACACTGCAGATCTACCGCGACCTCTTCTGCCTCAACGTTGAAATGGCTTTAGCAATCTTGAACCGCTCTGGATTTTAACGAACACCCCGCAATATCAGCCTGCCGTTTGAAGCTGATCTGAACCAAAGGACAGCCAGGCATTTGTAACCCTGCCGACGATTGAGGCTTGGCTGGGCATCTTGAATCGACGCACCGGCTGACGCGACAGTGGGTGGGGCAGCATGGTTAGTTCCCGGCCATCGGTTTGGCACCAGCAGCAGGAATGCCCGTCGGTGTGCCAGACCAGATACAGAGGGCGATCCCTGAGCGTCCGCCACGGAAAAACCTGCACAGTGTTTTGGGCGGTGTCGATCTCGACCAGTGATTTCGGGGGAAGCAGGTCCGACATGGCGTCGTCTCGCGACCCAATAACCGCGTATCGATACCGTAAAGGATCGAGACGGGCCCGAAAGAATGACGGAAGCTTGTCCACATCCTGGGGGGACATTCGCAAAAGATTGGTTTCCTCTTTGCGATAGTTCACGTCGAAATTGAGCTGGAATCGGAAGGCGGGGTCCGAAGGCGTCGGAGCCGGAATAAGAGCATCGCTATCGAATTCGGGTTGGGACGAGGAAGCTTCCCCTGGATCAATTCCAAATGGAACGAATAGTTCGCTCAATGGCACTCTAAGGCAAATCGCTAGGCTGAAAAGTTTGTGAATGCTGGGAATGGAGCCGGCCTCGATATCGGCCAGGGTGGAATGCGAAACGTAAAAGTCAGTGTTGCCTTTTTTTTCGGCAATATTTCGGGTAATCCGCTCAACGTCGCTCGGTTTGATCAGCCGCTCCTCGCGCAATGATCGAATCCACTTTCCAGATTCCATTACCGTGGCTCCGCCTGTCGATTACTTAGGGTTCGGTCTTGTACACGTTCAGCGTCGCAATGCTCATCGACGATTGGGACAGCGAATTGCCAGGAAAACATCTTTGAAACTGTCAGAAACGCGGTCCACTAATTTGCTCACTGCAAATCAGGGCACCGTACGGTTAAGATTCAAGACTGTGCTGCTGGATCCGCAGCAAAGAATCCAACAGGTGCTGATAGCGTGCTTCAACGGACGGTACGGACACGCTCCAACGCGGGAAGATCCACTTCAACCACAAGCAACACCTTGCCAAAAGTATATTTAACCGGAACTGCGTTGCCGCTGCAACCAGCCGATCAGCTTCGCTGGCGAGCTCTGCATCGTTTGTGGCTGTCGCGAGCGGTCCCAGTCTCATCAGCATGCTGGCGTTTTCATTCGCCAGGTGCAGCATTTCCAGAGCCAAGCTGGTTCGTCTCCTCTGAAATGCTGCGAATTGGTCGCGCGATAGAGAGATGGAAAGATAACGTTCCTCGTCGGCATCGACCAGTGAACGAAAGACCCGGACATCGATGTCGCGTTTTTTCTGATCCCAATCATGGAGGGTCAGCGGACCGTGGTGGCCGCTATGAAGAAGAGACCACACCACCGCCAACGCGGTGGCGACTACGACTAAAATTAGTAGCGTCGATACCATTGCTGGGTGAAATACTCCGTTACCGCATTATTCCAGTCGGACAGATTCGTCTTAGGCAAATGTCCCAACTGCAGCGTCCGGCGCGGGCGCAGGAAGTAGAAAGCCCAAATGATCGCCGCCAAGTTGTATGCCGCGGAATTGAGCACCGCAAAAGCGGCGTAGCTCAACAAATGCAAATGTGCGCGAAACTCAAATAAGGCTAGAGCCAGTGCAGAGTAAATACCGAAGCCTGCCACGATACCAACCGAGTACTGCTGCCAGCCGCGCTCGAAGTAGGAGACGAGAGCGATTACTACAATCAGCCAACATGCTTCTACAAATCTCGCAGAGCGTTCAGCCAGCATAATCATCGCCAACACTCGATCGCCTCCCGCACCCGCTTGGGAAAAGAGCAACAACAGGGTGGCCGCAACCGCCGCGACAACGCCCAACGTCCAAATGGGCTTTAGCACAACGCTCAAGAATGGATACGGTGGTAGAACCTGCCTGAGGGTTTCAAAAATCGCCCCTAAACTGAGGAAGACATTCAGCACCTCTCCGTACCAATACACCTCGCCGTAAAGCCTGCCTGGATTTCTCAGGAACATGAGAACGATTTCGCGGGAAAGAACCGCGACTGTGTAGGTAAAAAACAACGGAAAAGTTCTGAGCAACTTACGTCTGACTATTGCAAACACAACAGCGGCTTGCAGCGCGAGCGGAAGAATCCAGAGAATTTCTGTCACTAGGCGAGAAGGAATCATGGGCCGCACTGGCAGACTACTAGCAAATCACGCGGCCCACAAGAATTTTCGTTGAAGAACGCTCGCATTATCCGCACTTTGAGGGTGAACAATTCGGTATAGGGGAGCCGCCGTCGGCGAAAGAAAAACTCGACGCTGCGCACGTCAGTAGCAAAGCTGCAATAAGCAATCGCATAACTTTTTTCATGAGGTCTCTCCTCGTGGGGGAAGTGGTACCAAAATCGGTACAGGCAGACCATATGCAAACTGTGGCCAGTTCCAGCGGGATGTTCGAAAATCGAGCGATTTCAGACGCTGCAAAACTCGAACGCCAGTGAAGTGGCACTCGCGTCGGCATGCCGACGAAATGCGGGGCAGATTTTCACAGCTGGAATTGTCTGGTCACCAGTTTGACAACAGCCGCGCAAAGGCAATCAGTGAGGCCGTTCCTGCTCGAAATGCGTTCGTGAGTTGCTTCGTCGGGAAACCGACCGGTTGGTGCGACTGCACCGCCAAAAAGTAAAGCCAGTATTCTTGCCGCAAGTAAGCAGACACCAAATCATCGTTGGGATCGCTCTGGCACAGGTTTATGCGCAAACAACCGTGTGCAATGAGCTTGAGGGGGCAAAAACAGTATGAAATCCAGCAACCAGCATCAATCAATCAGTGCCCTTGAGCCGGGGCCCAAGTCGTATTCCGCCCCGGAACTGAGGCGACTGACTCCGTTTGTCGCCAGGGAAATGCTTCTGCGGCACGACGAGGCCGATGATGCGGAGATAAAATTCATGCTGGAATGCATCGAACGACTTCGGGACCCAAAGGGCTCATGAGGCCGATTGCCGCACAATCTGCGCGATCCTGGCCTGATGTCAGGGAATGAGCGCAACTGCGGCTGTGCTTGATGTCAGCCGTCCTCTCCGTCGGGAGCGTGCTCTTCATCCAGCAGCCTTTGCAGAACATGTAGCAGCCCTTGGGGAACATGGGACTCCAGCAGGCGATCCAAGGAACCTGGCTCTTCAACTGAGAAGTCTATTGAAGCGGGCTGGGCTAACCATGTCTCAAGTTTCTGCCGAGGCCAGGATGCGGTTTGGAGAGAAAAGTCCCTACTTCATTCCACAGACTTTTCTTTACAAACAAAAAATCGGAATAACGCCGCATTTATGCCAAGTTGTAGCTCTTAGCGAGATAACCGGTTACCGTTTCACGGACTGGATGAAATTGTGTGGATTTGATTTGAGGCTGATTCTGGCGCTACAACTGAAAATCCCGAACGAGCGCACAACGATGGTCAGTGCGCGCCACCCGTCTTTGCCAGTTTCTCCTTCTTTTGAACAGAGGCACTCGACAGCGCGAGAAGGTCACGATCGTTATTGCTACGCTAAGATCGGCACCCGTGATGCGGTCGTTTACCCAAAGCTTCGCCCCGGCAGCATTGTGCGCGCTGACCGATTCTTCTGTGCGCAAATTCTAGAAGGCTCTTCCGCTCATGACCATCTCTGGCTGGTAGAACATCCGGGAGGTCTCACCTGTTGCCATGTGAATCCGGTCGGCAATCAACAAGTTGTTCTTTTTCCGAACCGTCCTCCGTTGTCGCCCTGGCCGCTGCATCTCTCAACCCAGGCACGAATCCTGGGACTGGTAGATGGGGAATTCTGTTCTCAAGAAACGGAGCAAAACAACTGTATGGTGCGGCACGCGAGGTTGCAGCTGTTTCCCGCGCCCTCGAACCTCATCAGTTCAATGAGTTTGTCACAATTGCTTCGCGCTTCGCGATTACGTACCGGTCTGACGTTTCGCGAAGCTCACAAAATGACCCAGCGGGTCGCGCGCTTTATGAGAAATGGAGATTTTGGAATTGCGGCGGGCCTTTTGTCCGACTATGAAGCGATGAACAAGCTGCCAAGACACATCGCGAAAATCATTAGTCTTTGCGTCATCTACGGAATTGATGTCGCGGAACTATTGAGAGCTAGCGGGATTCACATCGATGATTCTCGAAAGCGTCCGCTCTTGACGCGTGAGCGATTGCTTGACCAGAGCGTTCACCCACTATCAAATCACCGCACAGAGAGTGCAACTAATTGGGCGTAGCTGCCAAGGCGAGGCGAAGGAAAAGCTTGATGGCTGGAATTTCCGAGGAGGAGTCGTGATGATTCCCGTCCGAGAAACATTTACCCGATTGCTCAAGCACCCCGTTTGGAGGCGCTCCCACAGCGATTTGGAAACTGACGAAATTGAATATCTTGCACAGTCGGTTGTGGATTACGCACGCATGAGGTTGGACCTTAACCCCGATGAAATGGTGGTGGTAGAGGTGGACGAGCTGGCGTTCCGATTCAGAGAGGATCGACGGGTTATCGGCCAAGTCCTTTGCGTACTGGAGGGCCAGAGACGAGCTGAGAAAACTAACCTCAATGGGCTCTGGAGATTGATGGGTTAAGAGCCTAGGAAACCCAAAGGAAAATGACCGCCAGCCACAACCCCTGCGTGCTTTCTCCTACAGAAGTCCTGTCCATTAGAACAATCCAAGATCGGCAATAGCTCGCGCCAACCGTGAACCTCCGAGGCTGTTCCTTAGCTGGAACCCTGAAGCCCATCGCGGGAAATGCCGATGCGACATAAGAGAGCGCGGTAGTGTCGCCAACAAGCTCATGCAAGCTCAACAGAAAGCCATATTAGCCCCGCCGATGCTACGGCCTGCCGATTTGGAGTCGCTCGCCTCAATGCAAGCGTCCTGCGCAGTCGACACTCTGCCGAATGACTTGCGCGACGGCCGGAACGAAGCGAATGTTGCGCGCAGACTGCGGGTCTTGGTCGTAGAAGACGATCCCTCAGATGCCGAACTCGTCCTGCATGCGTTAGAAACCGGGGGCATCGAGGCTGATCGCGATGTCGTTCAAACTCCTGAAGAGTTCATGCAGTGTATTCGCAAGAATAATTACGCGGTTGTCCTGTCGGACTACAACTTGCTTGAGTGGAATGGGCTGGAGACGGTAGAAATCCTGCGCCGCGAAGGCCTTGACGTTCCGGTCATATTGGTTTCCGGAAGCCTGGGAGAGGTCAAGGCGGTCGAATGCATCAAGCAGGGGGCCGCCGATTACGTTCTGAAAGACCACCCGCCCCGCCTGGCCGATGTGGTCGGTCGCGCCATACGCGAAAAACAATTGCGCGATGAACATCGCCGCACCCTCAACGAACTGGCGCGGTCGAACCGTGATCTCGAGCAGTTTGCCTACGTGGCCTCGCACGATCTCCAGGAGCCTCTGCGAATGGTGGCAACTTACACTCAGCTTCTGGCCGAGCGCTACCAGGGAAAGATCGACCAGAACGCCGACAAGTACATTCACTACGCAGTTGACGGCGCCTTGCGCATGCAAACCCTGGTCAAAGACCTGCTGGCATACTCCCGGGTTGGGCGGCAGGCGTCGGAGCGGCAGCAGACTGACTGCAATCTTGTCCTGCAGAGCGTGATTGCGAATCTCCATCCCCTCATTCAGGAAAGTGGAGCGCGAGTCATCTACGCAAACCTTCCTACCCTCATGGCCAATCGCTCGGAATTGTTGCAGCTATTTCAAAACCTGATCGGGAATGCCATCAAGTTTCGCAGCTCGGCTCCCCCGGAGATACGCATTTCAGCAGAAGACAAAAACGGTGAATGGGTCGTGTCGGTGGCTGACAACGGAATCGGAATCGCGCCTGAACACGCGGAGACGGTATTCGTCATTTTCCGGCGGCTGCACACCCACGAAGATTATCCGGGCAGCGGAATCGGTCTGGCCATCTGCAAAAGGATTGTTGAAGAGCAGGGCGGCCACATTTGGGTCGAATCCCAGCCCGGCAAGGGAGCCAAATTCAATTTCATATTGCCGATGAAGAGAGAGCGAGGTGCTTACGAGCCTGCCGCTCAAAACTGAGGCCGAGGTCTTGCTGATTGATGACAATCCTGCCGACATCGACCTGGCCCGCGAAGCGCTAAGCACCTGCAAGCAGCGCTTTCATGTCAGCTCAGTCAATGATGGGGTGCAAGCGATCTCGTTTTTGCATCGCGAGGGGAGCTACGCCCAGGCGCCGCTTCCGGATCTCCTGGTACTGGACTTGAATCTTCCACGAAAAAATGGATGGGAAGTGCTCAAAGAGCTCAAGTCTGATCCCAAATTGTCGAAAATTCCTATTGTGGTGTTCACCACTTCGGAGGCGAATTCGGATGTTCTGGGCAGCTATGAGCTGGGAGCTAACTGCTATTTAAAAAAACCGGGCAATCTCGCCGAGTTCGTTGCGGCGGTTCAGTCCATGGCAGATTTTTGGCTGGGTTTTGCCAGCCTACCCCAAAGGGGGGACGATGAGCGATCCAAGCAACCGTGTGTTGCTAATTGAAGATAATCCCGGCGATGCTGACCTGGTCCGCTTGCGATTGGTCGAACGCAAGTTCAAGGTGGACGTTGATTATGTGCAACGGCTGTCGGATGGTCTGTTGTCGCTCGAACAAAGACCAGCCGTGGTTCTGCTCGACTTAAACCTTCCTGACAGTCAGGGCGCGGAGACGTTCCGCAAGGTGCTGGAAAAAGCGCCCGGCGTGCCAATCGTCATTTTGTCGTGACAGGAGGACGAGGCCCTCGCCATCAAGGCCCTGCACCAGGGGGTTCAAGACTATCTGGTGAAGGGGGCAATCACAGGAGGAGAACTGGACCGCGCGATGCGCCACGCCATAGAGCGCCAGGCCCTGCTGCGCTCGCTTGAAATGAGCCGCAACCAGCAACTCGAGTTCAAAGACCAGTTCCTGTCGCACGTCTCCCATGAATTGCGCACGCCGCTTACTTGCATTCACCAGTATGTGAGCATTCTGCTCGACGGCCTCGCCGGCGATCTCAACCCTGAACAGCATGGCCATATGACGACGATTCTGAAGAGCGTCAACCAGCTAGGCGCCATGGTCCACGATCTGCTCGAAGCCAGCCGCGCCGAAGGCGGCAAGATCCGGATCGAACGGCGCTGCGTTTCAATCGACGGCGTCATGGCCGTGGCCGTGAACATGATGCGGGCCATCGCAAAGGAAAAACACGTAGCGCTCGAGGTGAACGCTGATCGTGGCATCCCGTTTGTTCATGGAGATCCCGACCGCATCCTCGAAGTGCTCATCAATCTGATCGACGATGCGATCAAATTTACGCCGGCTGATGGCTTGATCTCAGTGCAAGCATATCGGGTTCCGACCGATCCCGATTTTGTCAGCATTTCGGTGGCGGATACGGGCGTCGGTATCCAGCCGGAAGCCAGATCGCTGATCTTTGAGCGCCTGTATCAAGACCCGGAAAGTCCGGACAACAACCGCAAGGGGCTTGGCTTGGGCCTGTTCATCGCCAAGGAATTGGTCAAGCTTCACGGAGGACGAATCTGGGTGGCCAGCGAACCCGGGGAAGGGAGCACGTTCTCCTTCACTTTGCCCCTGTATTCGCTTCCAAAATTGCTCTCGCCGGTAATGACCAGCGACGGCCGGCTGCGTGACGCATTGGTTTTGGTAAGGATCGATCTGTGCCCCAACTCCAGGCCGCCCCGCGGCAACTGGAAAGATATCTGCAGCCGTGCTCTGGACAAGCTGGAGCGCTGCGTTTATCTCGACAAGGACCTGGTGCTCCCGCCAATGGCGGGCCCGGGCCCGGAGCAGGCGTTCTTCGTGGTTGCGTCTACTGATCTCGAACGCGCAGAAATCATGATGAAACGCATTCGTGAGCAGATGGCGAAGATCGAAGACCTGACCGCCAACGGCAATTTTGAAGTGTCCGCCTCAGCCGTGGCTCACCCCGATTGCGCGCCCCACTCCGCTATTCGCCGGCAAGTGCAGGAGGTCGCGGACAGCGTCACCGTAATGGTCCGTGCTGCTCTGGCCACAAACAAAAACCATTCACAACCGAAGAGCAAGGAAGTGGTAGCGAAACTTTAGTCAGAAGAGGAGAGAATCATGGAAACGCCGAAGATTCTGATCGTTGATGATGACCCTGACCTTAGGCAGGCACTCAAGCTGCGTCTGCGAGCCAGTCACTACTCAACCGTGAGCGCCACCGATGGTTATTCCGCGATTGCGCAGGCCTACAAAGAACGCCCCGACCTGATCATTCTGGACCTGGGATTGCCAGCCGGAAATGGATTTGTTGTGCTTGACCGCCTGCGAGAAGACGACAAGCTGTCGGCCATTCCGGTACTGGTGCTGACCGCGCGCGAGCCGAACGGAAATGAAGACCGGGCTTTGAAAGCTGGGGCGGTCGCGTTCTTTCAAAAGCCGGTCGACAACGCAGAATTGATGCAAGCGATTCAATCCACGTTGGCACCAACCCAACGCGCACCTTTACCATCTTGAGCGCAGGGAGCTGAAAAGCGCGAAGCTGGCATGACCCGCTTGAGTCTCGCCAGGTTTCGCCTGCTGTGTGCACCAAAGGCTGACTGTTCAGCGTTACAGAGAGGCACCACGCACGTACGAAGTACAAGGAGTCGTCATGTTAGCCGAAACCTATACACCAAGGCCGTCCGCGGCTTATCCTAACGGCTTTGTCCGGCACCATCACCGCGGGTTATTCACCGCGCCGATTGCGCTACGGCACCTCCTACCTGGCGGCATCCGCACCTCGCGTGGTATCTGCCTTGACCTCGGCGAGGGTGGCATGGGTGTCCTGGTGAAAGGCCAGTTGAGTATGGGAGCGACTGTCGAAATCGACTTTCAATTGCAGGAAAACACCATGACAGTAATCGGAATCATCCGGCACACCAGCAGCGTGCGCTGCGGAGTGGAGTTCGTGGGCCTGACCGCAGAGGAGCGCCTGCAGATAGCGGGCATCGTTGGTCACGGCTGATCTTTGGATTAGTGCAGGCTTTCGTGCTCCGAGAATCTGCATGGTCGATTTCCAAATTGAATCGGGAATGTCGCTTTGGCACGACCCATGCCTTTCGTGTGCGCGACAACACCGTGCGGTGGCTTCGGTTTCCCCGATACTTAAGTTTCGCGTGTGCCCTTGTCAAAAGAACTTGTAATGTCTAGTGAACGCATCCCACCTCCGGCCAAACCACCCGGACGATTCAGGGTGCTCTGCGGCCTGCTCACGGCATGCTTCGGGGCAGTAGCGCTGGCGGCCTGGTTTTATCACTCGAACGGAGTCATGCTGCTGGCTTTAGCGGGCTTCATCAGCAGCCTTGAAATCGGCCGTAGCATGAAAATACGAAGCCAGCGTAATGCTGTTAATGCTTTGCAGCAGCGATTGGAGGATCGCGCCGCTGAAGAGAGCGAGAACCGCGAACGCCTGCAGGGCATCATCGGCTCGGCTATGGATGCCATTATCACGGTTGATGAGGGGCAGACCATTGTCTATCTCAATCCCGCGGCGGAAAAGACCTTCGGCTACACCTCGACTGAAGTGATCGGGCACCCGCTAAACCTTCTCATTCCGCAGCGCTTTCACCAAAGGCATACCGACCACTTGCGTAACTTCGGAGCGACCAATGAGAGCCGCCGCATGGCCGGAAATCTCGGGCGACTCAGCGGCCTGCACGCAGACGGCACAGAGTTCCCTCTGGAAGCCTCCATTTCCAGCACCGAAGTGTCGGGAAGAAAGCTGTTCACCGCCATTGTCCGGGACATGACTGACCGCGTGCAGGTGGAAGAGGCACTGCGCAAACAATCCAGTACGCTGCAGTTGGTGCTGGATAGCATGCAAGAAGGTCTGGTCGCAGCCGACGAAAACGGAAGGTTCTTGATCTGGAACCGGGGGGCCACCGAACTTATCGGGCGTGGGCCAGAGGACGTTCCCATGGAGGACTGGTCCCGGCACTACGAAGTTTATTCCCCGGATGGGACGACGCTGCTCACGGCCGATGAACTTCCATTACTTCGTGCCATGCGCGGCGAAATTGTCAACGCAGAACTGCTGATCCGGAGCCCGCGATTCAAAGATGGCCTGGCGCTGGAATTTTCCGGCTGGCCGTTGAAAGATGAAAATGGCGGCGCGCGTGGTGGGCTGGTCATCTTCCGCGATGTGACCGAGCGCAGAGTTGCGGAACGCGAGATTCGCAAGCTCAACAATGAACTCGAGGGCAGGGTGCGGCAGCGCACTGCTGATCTCCAGGCTGCCAACAAAGAACTGGAGGCATTCACGTATTCGGTTTCGCACGACTTGCGCGCGCCTCTGCGACACATCAGCGGCTTCACCAAAATTCTGGTTGAAGAATTCGGCCCTCGAATTCCTGCTGAAGCGCAACACTATTTGCGCCGCATTGAAGAGGGCACCCGCCACATGGGCACGCTGGTTGATGACCTCCTCAATCTGGCGCGCGTGGGTCGCCGTGACCTGGGATTGCAGGTCGCTGGATTGAACTCAATTGTCGAAGAGGTCATTGACGTGCTGAAATTCGATGCCGGTGATCGCCAAATCGAATGGAAAATAGGGACTCTGCCATACGTGGAATGTGATATCGCCCTGGTCAAGCTTGTTTTTCAGAACCTGCTGGCGAACGCCATGAAGTTCACCCGGCCTCGAACTCCGGCCATCATTGAAGTTGGCCGGGAGGAAAAGGATGGGGTTTCGGTAGTCTACGTCCGCGACAATGGCGTGGGCTTCAGCATGAAGTACGCGGATAAGCTGTTTGGAGTATTTCAGCGGCTTCACCGCGCAGAGGATTTTGAAGGCACCGGGGTCGGGTTAGCTACGGTACAACGCATCATTCAGAAACACGGTGGCCGCATCTGGGCGCAAGCCGAACTGGACAATGGCGCCACGTTCTATTTTTCTCTTGGCACATCGGAAAACGACGAACTTAAAGCTAACGCCGCAGCTCCAGGAGTGAAAGCATGACTCACCAACAATTCGAGATTCTTTTGGTGGATGACAACACTAATGACGTCGAGCTTACGATCCACGCTCTACGCAAAGGGAACCTGACCAACCATATACATGTAGCGCGCGACGGGGAAGAGGCGCTGGAGTTCTTGTTTAGTCGCTCTTTTGACCGCCTCCCGAAACTTGTCCTGCTGGATTTGAAACTGCCCAAGGTAGACGGCATGGAAGTGCTGCGTCGGGTGAAAGCCGATCCTCGCACCCGGACGATTCCGGTGGTGATCCTGACTTCATCCAAAGAAGAACGGGACCTGGTTCAAGGCTACGGCCTCGGGGCCAACAGCTACATTCAAAAGCCGGTCGATTTTGAGCAATTCAGGGACACGATAAAGAACGTCGGCTTGTATTGGCTGTTGATCAATCAAGCGCCAGTTGCGGTCAGCGCGGCCCGCGCTGCCGGGCACTCTTAGGCGAATGGCCAAAGTCTGAACAGCTGATTCCGCAAGGCTATTGACGGCTAGACATCGGTGATTTAAAGGCGGAGAATTGCTTCAGTAGCGGCCCTCTGGAGTCCACCATGGAATATCCGTCCCTGATTAAGCTGGCGTCGTTTACAGCAGCGATTCTACTTTTCTGCACGCTTACTCCTTTTCTGGCTGGGCAAACCTCCGAGGCCCAAGCCAGTGGACCACAATCGTGGACCAAGACATCTGAAGCACCAACCGAGAATATGAATCCCACTCGGACGACGGAGTCTCACCACAAGTCGGGCAACCAGACCGTGGACAATCAGACCGTCGAGCGCCTGGGAGCGGACGGTCACTACGAAGCGTTCTACGATGTCGAAAGAGAGTCGGTCCAGGTAAATGGAACAACCACGCGAACCATCGAGCGCACCTTCGCCAGGGATGCCAGCGGACAAAGAATCCTGACCCGGGTGACGCAAGAGGAAAAGCAGACTCTCCCGGCTGGGGGCGAGGAGATAGTACGCACGACATCGAATGCCGACGTGAACGGCCATCTTCAGATTGCGCAGCGGGAAGTGACGGACACAAAGAAGATTAGCCCGGAGCTGCAGGAGAAGAACACCACGGTCTTTCTATCGGACGGTCAGGGCGGTATGGCGCCGAGCGTGCAAATCCAGCAGCGGGAGAAACGCAGCGCCGATCACACGGTTGAAGTACAAACATCAACTCTGCTTCCCGATGGCAACGGCAAGTGGCAAGTTAATGAGCGAAAGGAAAACACAATCAAGGAGGACGGAAAAAATCGCACGACAGAAGAGCAGGTTTCGCGGGAAGACATCAATGGCAAACTGACGCCAAGCTCCCGCACCCTGAGCAAGGAATCGGAGACCGCGGCCGGCGAGAAGAAGAATGTTATCGAAACTTATTCCACGGATGTAACTGGATCAGCGCCGGAAGGCAACCTGCGATTGGACCAGCGAGTCACGGTAGTGAAACGGGCAGGGCCCGATGGAGCGCAGAGAACTGAAAGACGCGTCGAACAGCGCAATCTGGTCCAACCGGACTTGGGCGTACAAGTCACCAGCCAAACTCTTGATAGCGTGAAGCCAGGGTCCTCCGGGATAGGAGAGGCGACCAAAATCGAGGCTCGCGATGTCAATGGCAATTTGACAGTGGTGTCTTTCGATACCCAAAAGGCCGACAACGTCCATGCAATTAACGTCGATATAGCCGCGCCCAGTAAGGCTAAGTAGACTGCCGCCTGATAGTGCCAGCAATTGCAGTTCAACACAGCGCGCCTGAGCGAATACAGTCCTTGGCTACGGGACGATTTTTTCGTCGCATGCCAGACTGTTTTGTAATGCTCAAGAATGGAAGAACGCCGGACGCTCACGCCGTACGATGGAACAGCAGAAGTTTTTCTGGGGAATGTTGATTACTCTGCGCCCGCTATTTCCAGAGTCAAGCAAAAAGTCAGGAACAATGACGCGGCGTGGCCTTGCGAGCGCGGTTGACCTGGCTGGCTGGGATAGAAGGTGCCGCTTTCCCCGAGGAGACGGAAAGTCGCCAGAAAAAGGATCGATACACTCCCTCGTGATGAGTTTTCGTTGATTGAGTCATTCCCTTCGCGGTGTCCCTGATTTCGACGTCCGCCCCAGCGCGACCGAATGGCTCAGACCAGTTACAACACCGGTCAATCCACCAGAAGTGCTGGTCTGAGCGTGCGACTCAGTGGAAAGGCAAATTAGGAGAAGCAGAGACGGAATAAAAAACGCGTCGGCTGAAACCTCATCAAACCCCGCCGGTACACAGCAACTCAACAGACGCAGTTATGCGCAATTAATGTCTCCCACTGGCGCTAGTGAAGTGAATTGTTACTTTTTGTTGTGAATACGCTTCGGGGGTGTCGGATGGCAATTTGATCACCAGATTCCCGTCTTTCAGTACGGCTCCCTCCACAGATGCAATTTGGCCGGCATTCCACAGCGGCAGCTGGTATTGAGAGCCCGCGAATCCGTCTAGTCCCAGAACAAGAGAATCGTGCGGAGCCGACCACGATTCTGATGTAACGCGCAGTCCGTGGCTGATGCTTCCAAGAGAAGGCATGGAACTCGCGTAACCGATTTCAAAATCGTTTCGCACTCGCATGCGAACCGTGTTCTTCCCACGCACTAGGGAAGCGTGTATCGCCGGATGCTGGTCGAACTCATTGTTCTGCATCTGAAATGGCACGCGACGGCCGTTCACCTCAGCGGTCATCACCTGCGCACGTAGACTCACTGCTGGTGAAAATTGCAGTTCTGCCTTCCCGCTACTGTCTATGTCTAAAGTTATTTCATCCGGAGCGCGATGGTATTTGAAATTAAGAATTGCGTTGCCAGCGCGGATGTTGCGAATTGCAAATAAACTCCAATCGGCAGGCACATGTGGCGCAAACACAACCTGATTGTGAGCGGCTTCGGTTTCGAGTCCCAGCATTCCGCGCAGCAAGGGGCTGATGATCATCGCTGCCGACCAGATCTGGTGCGGCGAACTGGTGGAGAGGGGCTGGTAATAGTCGCCGGAAAGGACCTCGGTCACGTGACCGAGAGAGCCGTCGAGCGCCAGCAAGGCATTGGCACGGAGATTAGAGTACGCCGGCAATGCGCGATGGTATCTGTACTCTCCGACCGACGCCCAGCCAGTGAACAACGGCCAGACCGACCCGTAATGATATCCACCTGCGTCGTAGCGGCTCGCGTGAGATGAAATGATCCGCATGCCCCAGTCAGTTTGATGCTCAGGGCCCGCGAGCTGAGTGAGCATTGAACCGGCTTTCTCTTCATCAAGCAGGCCGAACCACATAGGAACCGTTGCCAGCACGCTAGGCTCAACCATTTTCTGGTTATTGGTGTCGAGCGCAAACGCGTAGGTGCCAGACTCAGCCGACCAGAAGGCCTGATTCACAAGCTGCTTCTGGCGTGTGAACTCATCAGCCAATTGTTTGCTGACGTCATCTTTCCCGGCAAAATGCGCCAGACTCGATAGCGCCGACAATGCTTGTGCACCAACACCGCTTTGATACAGCTCAGTCTTAACTGGAAGTAGCGGGCCGCCTTCCACCCAGCCATGTCCAAAGCCAAAGTTCTGCGGCAACCCCTGACTGTCGTGAGTCGAGCGCAAGAATTGATACGCCTTCCACAGGCTGTCCCATTTATCCCGCGCGAATGCGGTGTCGCCGCTCTCGCTGACGTAATCGTTAGCGGCAATTATGTACAGAGGCGTGGCATCCGCAGACGCGTACGCGTAGGGAAAAGCCGTGAACCAATTCACGAAATTCGCGCCCTGTGAAATTTCATGCGGAATTTTCCCGTCTGCACGCTGGTACTTGGAGATGAACTCAAGCGCCGTGCGCGTCGTGCTGAAGTCGCCCTCGGCGTCGAGCGCGAGCGCAGTCCAAAAAGAGTCGCGACCAAAAAACCAGGCAAATCCGGGACGCTGGCTGGTTCCCGAAGTGCGATAGCCGGCCACGAGGCCAGTGCCGAGATAAGGATTCGTGACTAGCCCCTGAATGGTGCTGATCCGCGCCCAATCGTATGCCTGCTGGAGCTGCGGGTCAGGCAGTTCGAGGCTTATGGTGCGCGAAAGATAATCGGTATAGTACTGTGCCGATTCTTTTTCGGCAGCAGCGTAATTGGCGATGAGATTCCTGTAAGCGGTTTCCGCTTCGGTCCGGCCATTCACTGACGCGGCCAGGGCAATAATTTTCGTTTCTCTTCCTTTGGACGTCACTCCCAGCCGCATTGAGCTTTCCTGCGATGCGGAGTAATTGGTTTGATACTCCACCTCTTCGAGGTCGGCGGTGGGGGAACCAACGAAAGCTACGTATTTTCTCTGCTCCTCGCCCAAGTAGAAGGCGCGAAGCGTGGGTTCCCAGTTGACGTAAGTTCCGCCCAATCCGGCTGGCCACTCGAGCTGAAAATCGCGCTCGAAGGCAACTTCGATCTCGAGCGGATGCGCAGTCTCAACTTCGAAGATAATCACCGCTCCAGGTTCATGGACTGGCACGAACAGAGTCTCTTTGACCGAAAACGTGTCACCGGCGTAGATAATCGTGCTCGATTCCGGGCGAACACTGACCGTGCGAACGAGCGTCTCCGCTGGGAGACTTCGTCCTTCGGTGCGAAAGTTCAGGTGGAAGTTCCGGAAAAGTTTTAGAGGATAAACCCAGGCTTCCAGATTTCCCGCTTCGTTGCCGAACAATCCAGCCCGGGTTCCGGTAGCGCAGAAAAACTCCCACGGGCGCGCAGTTCGTGAAAGTTCGAGCTCGCGAGTCTGGGCGTGGACTGGCGCCGACGCCGCGAGCCAGCCCAGCAGCATTGATAGAATGGCAATACGTCGCGAAAACCGCTCAGCGATTTGCATCTCGTGAGTGTAGGACAAAGGTCGCAAATGCGGGAAACTGTTCACTGCAAAAGCAGCGGCGAATTTTAGCACGTCCAATACTGGAAGGCTCTTTGTTTTCCTCACGCCGTGGGTTTCTGAAATCGTTGAGCCGTTCCACGCTTGTGCTGCCTCTGGAAGGTGTTCTCGGGATTGTTTCGCGGCGATTCGGCTGGCTGGCGGCCGAACAGAACGCGGAGAAGCCCAAGTCGCTCGGAGCGACGTTCGTTGATGTCGCCCGCGCAGCAGGCCTGAACGCTCAAACCATCTACGGCGGTGAACACAAAAACAAATATCTGCTCGAAACCACTGGGTGTGGAGTCGCCTTCTACGACTACGATAACGACGGCTGGCTGGATATTTTCGTGGTGAATGGCTGGCGGCTGGAGGGCTTCCCGGCTGGCCAAGAACCCACTTCGCATCTTTTTAAGAACAATCGTGACGGAACTTTCACCGACATAACCGCGAAGGCCGGACTCATTCATCACGGCTGGGGGCAAGCGGTCTGCGTCGGTGACTATGACAACGACGGATTCGACGATCTGTTCGTCAGCTATTTTGGGAAGAACGTTCTCTATCACAATAACGGCGACGGCACTTTTACGGACGTCACTGAGAAAGCGGGCGTGGGGGGCAACGGCAAACGCTGGAACACCGGTTGCGCATTCGTGGACTACGATCGCGACGGCAAACTTGACCTCTTCGTCGCCAACTACATTGATCTTGACTTAGCGACCGCCCCAGTGCCGGAATCTGGTCCGTGCCTTTACAAAGGCGTGATGGTGGCCTGCGGCCCGCCGGGGTTGAAGGGTGGCAAGAATCTTCTGTTCCACAACAACGGTGACGGAACTTTCACCGACGTTTCTGAATCCTCAGGCATTCTGTCGTCCAATGGTACGTTCGGGCTCGGCGTTCTGACCGGGGATTTCGACAATGACAGCTGGCCCGACATTTACGTGGCTAACGACTCGTCCCCCAGCGCGCTTTATCAGAATAAGAAAAACGGCAAGTTCGAAGACATCGCCGTCATAGCTGGTTGCGCCCTTAGCCCCGATGGAAAACCGCAGGCCGGCATGGGTGTCTCAGCGGCGGATTACGATCTCGACGGAAATCTCGATATTGTAAAAACAAATTTCGCTGGCGACACGCCGTCGCTTTATCACAACCTGGGCGGCGCGAACTTCGAGGACACAACTTTCACTGCAGGGCTCGGCGCGCACACGCAATATCTCGGCTGGGGATGCGGTTTTTTCGATTTCGACAATGACGGCTGGGCGGACATTCTGATTTGCAACGGCCACGTTTATCCCGAGGTTGAGCAACTCAAAACCGAGGCGGGATACGCGCAACGCAAGCTGCTCTACCGCAATCTGCGAAACGGCAAATTCGAAGAAGTCACCGACATGGCAGGGCCGGGGATAACCACGCCCGCGGCCGCACGGGGATGCGCGTTTGGCGACTTCGACAATGACGGCGACATCGACATGGTCGTGAACACGGTCAACGGGCCGCCTCAGCTTCTGCGCTGCGATTCCAGCTCCGGCAATAACTGGATCAAGGTGAAAACCATCGGCACAAAATCAAATCGCAGTGGAATTGGCGCGCGCGTGAGCTGCATTGCAACTTTTCCCGGAGAAACCAAACCCCACCGCCAGATTGATGAGGTCCGGAGCGGCGGCGGCTATTTCTCGCAAAGCGATCTGCGGGTGCATTTCGGCCTTGGAAAGGCGGACAAAGTGGATGTGCTTGAAATCCGTTGGCCCAGCGGGCAGGTGGACACGATGAAAGACGTTGCAGCGAACCAGGTCGTGTTCGTGAAGGAAGGCGCAGGGATCGCTCGCACGGAAAAGTTCCCCGTGAAGCGCGGGTGACACATCAGATTCGGGCGAATTGTAAATTTCGAGACTGCGAGTTGAGACTATCGCAGCGCAAGAACAACAAAACTACTTGACCTCCGCGATCAGCACTCCAAACGGCGCGATCTGAATATTCTCCAGCCCAAATTGTTCGTTGGCCTGCTTCGGCGAAGCGACCAACACCTGCAGCGAGTTTCCTTGCACGCCAAATCCCTGCAGCTTGAAATTCATCGTCCTCGGTTCTGCACTCATATTGAGGGCCACCAGCACAGAATCGGCACCGTCCCCTGTCTTCCGCAAATAGGCGAGCACGTTCGGATCTTCTCGATTCACCGCGACGTACGAGCCATTTCGCAAGGCTGGTACATCTCTTCGCAGCTCGATCACGCGTTTGTAAAAATTGAAAATCGAGTCCGGGTCGCGCTCCTCCAGAGCAACGTTGTACTGCGACGCGCTCGGAGCGATCGGAAGCCAAGTGTTCGCCGCGGTGCTGAATCCGGCGTCTTTCGAATCGTCCCATTGCATGGGAGTGCGCTCGCCATCGCGGCCCTTGTCTTTCGGCCAGCCCGTCCGCCCGACCGGATCTTTCACGTCCTCAATCCGCGTGGGAGTCGTCGTACGCATGCCGAGTTCCTCGCCGTAATACAGCTGAGGAGTGGCGTGCGTTGTGAGCAATAGCGCAGCCATGAGCTTTGCAATCTGATCATTGTGCAGGCCATCACCGTAGCGGTCCCAGGTGCGCGACTGATCGTGATTGCTGAAGAAGAAGTATGGCTGCCCGGCGAGTGGGTTGAATTCAATCTCGTCGAGTAGCTTGCGAAATTCCGGCGCAGAAAGCTTGTTCAAGTCCGCGATCTTGAAATCCATCGGCAACTGGACTTCATCGTTATTCGGACCATACATTTTGTCGAGGTCTTCGATCGTGGGCTCGTCGGCTTCGCTGATCAACACCGGATCTCCCGGATATTTGTCGACCACTTGCCGGACTTCGCGCAGCACCTCGTGAACTTCCGGCAAATTATCGGTGTACTTATGCTGGATATTGGGGTCGCCAAAAGCATTTTTGCCGGGAAGAATCGGATCATCGTGCAGGTTGGGATCTTCAAATAAACGCGAGACTGCATCCATACGAAATCCCGCCACGCCTTTATCGAGCCAAAAGCGCAGCACGTCATACATTGCTTTGCGGACCTCGGGATTTCGCCAGTTCAGGTCAGGTTGTTGTACGTAAAAATGATGATAGTAATATTGGCCGGTCTTTTCATCGAACTGCCACGCCGAGTGGCCAAACCATGACTGCCAATTGTTCGGCGGCTTGCCCGGGTCTTTGCCATCGCGCCAGATGTACCAGTCGCGTTTGGAATTATCACGAGAAGAACGCGATTCCAAAAACCACGCGCTCTGGTCGGAAGTATGGTTCGGCACCCAATCCATAATGACGCGAATATTTCTCTTGTGTGCCTCGCTGACCAGATGATCAAAATCCGCCATGGTGCCATACTGGGGATCAATCGCCTCATAATCGGCGATGTCATAGCCGAAATCGATTTGCGGCGACGGGTACATAGGGGTGATCCAAATCGCATCCACTCCGAGATCTTTCAGGTAATCGAGCCGTGAAGCGATTCCGTTTATGTCGCCGACACCGTCGCCGTTGGAGTCCTGGAAACTGCGCGGGTAGATTTCGTATATGACGGCATGTTTCCACCACGGGTCGGCGGAAGTTTGCGACGACTGCGGAGTAGCTTTCGGATGATTTGACTGTTGAGGGCGCGCTGGCACAGCCGCCAAAACCGCCAGCAGCAAGAGAATCAATCCGCCGCGGAAATGATGGCTGACGGAGCGTTCGTGAGTAAGCATAGCTGTTGTGGTGGCCGAAGCAGATCGCAATCGCAGCATATTACTTGCAGGACGGTGTCAAAGGGAAGCTATTTCTTACTGACGTGCGCTCGGCGGCTTCGCGGTTCCAGTACCTTCCTTCAAATCGTGCATGGAATCGACCTGCAGGTTCTCGAACCTTTCGACTAGGCCGCTTGGCCAGCGTACTTGTATGGAGTCAACCTTGTTCGTCTGTCCCAGCCCAAAATGCACCCGCATGTCGCTGCTTGACGAGTAACTGGATCCGCTTCGGACTTCATCGACCCTCGCCCGGCCGCCCGCCATTAGTGTGATGCGAGCCCCGATGCCATCGCGATTGGATTTCGTTCCTATCGCGTGAAAAGCGATCCAGTGGTTTCCGTTTTTGACCTGATTCACCAGCAACATCGGGTGCGCGTTCATATTGCTGATGACTGCTGAAAGCCGCCCGTCATCCCATAGATCGCCAACCGCCAGCCCTCGAGCGGAAGTTGCGGTCGTAATGCCGCGCCCAGCATCACTGGAAATATCGCTAAATGTGCCATTTCCGTTATTGTGATAAAGAATTTTGGGTTCCTCGTAGTTGCTGCCCAGATGTTGCTTATCGACTTCGGGATAAACGTGTCCGTTCACCAGCAGCAGATCCGGCCAACCATCGTTATCGAAGTCGAGAAACATCGTGCCCCATCCCAGATATTGTGTGTGGAGACCAAGTCCTGCGGCGAAGGTCACATCATCAAAGGTGCCATTTCCGTTGTTGCGATACAGAGTCGAGGTGTCGTCGGAAAAATTGGTGCGGAAAATGTCTAGCGTGCCGTCGCCATTAAAATCGGCTATCGTGCTCCCCATTCCAGCCTGTTCGCGGCCATCCTCGTTGAACGCAGCGCCAGCAACCACGGCGACGTCCGTGAATGTCCCGTCCCGATTGTTGTGATACAGAATGCTTGGGGTGCTGTCGCACGCGATGTAGATGTCGGGCCAGCCGTCGTCATCGTAGTCGAATGTGGAGACGCTGAAAGCGTAATGGCCGGAGGCCTGATCGACATGCGTTTTGGCGGTCACATCTTCGAACCTCCCTCCTCCCAAGTTGTGGTAAAGAATGTTCTTCGCGCCCGGAAGGCCCCGAGGGCCGCACATCACCGGCACTCCTTTCCATATGCAGGAGGGACGCTCACCCGGCTTAGGCGCAGTTGAGAGATCGAAATCCACGTAATTCGCTACCATCAGATCAAGCAACCCGTCGCGATCATAGTCGACAAAGGCGCAACCGGTGCCCCAGGCCTTGCCGGAACCGGCAACTCCGGCCTGCTGTGCAACCTCTCTGAATACGCCGTGTTCGTTGTGGTAGAGCCGGTTTTTCCCATAGTAAGTGATGTAAATATCCTCCCATCCATCATTGTCGTAGTCACCCACACAAACCCCTTGGCCCCACCCGTTTGCTGTAAGACCAGCCTTGGCGGTCACATCGGTGAAAGTGCCATCATGGTTATTGCGATAGAGATGGTTGGTGGGAGCTTTTCCCGCAGGAAATCCTTCAAGCTTGGTGCCGTTGACGATGAAGATGTCCGGCCAGCCGTCATTGTCGTAGTCGAAAATTGCGACGCCGGTTCCGGTCGTCTCAATTATGTACTTTTTACTGTCCACGCCACCGAATACGTTCTGCATTGTTAAACCAGCCTTGTCGGCAATGTCTTCAAAATCGGCCAAGGGAGCCGGTTTTTGAGCTTGCACAAAGGCATGCGAAATTAATACCACGCCAATGAAAATTGCAGTGGGCGAGCCGCAGATCGAAACAGCGCGGAGGACCTGGGGAGAGGAGAGCATGGCTATTTCGAACATACTACAAGGACTGGTTCTGATGAGCGGTCCTAGATTGGCGCGACTACCGTAGTACTATTGAGTAAGTTTCGCAATGAGCCGCGGTATTTACGCCTTGCTCCTCCTCAGAATGGTCATATGCTCCGCGTTACTTGGCGCAGCATCGGCTGGTGCCCAAACTCGGGCCACCGGACCATTGACCGAGCAGGATCGCGCAAAATCTCTTTACTCTCAGGGCATGACAGCCCTGCAGAAAGGCGATCTGGACAGCGCCCATAAGGTTTTTGAAAAGCTCGTTCGCCTGGTTCCAACGAGCCCAGAAGCTCACAATTCGTTCGGGTGGGTGCTACTGCATCAGGGGCAGGTTGATTCTGCCATCGTACAATTTAATTCGGCTCTGAAACTGCGTCCGGGTTTTCCGCAGGCGCATCTCAATCTCGCAAATGCATTAGCGGAACGCCGCGATTTCGCCGAAGCCGAAACTCAGGCCCGCGAGGCGGTCAGGGCGGCTCCTGGAGATTCTGAAACCCATCGGACTCTGGGCCGGGTTCTGAGCTTTCGCGGCGACCTGCAGAGCGCCATCGGCCAATTCCAAACCGCAGTTGACCTCGATCCGAAGCGCCCAGATCTGCACGATGACTTGGGTTCACTATTCGAGCAGACCGATCATATCGATGAAGCCGTGGCACAATTTGCCGAAGCGCTGCGCCTGCAACCGGATTTCACTTTGGCAGAAATGCATCTCGGCATCATTCGCTGGCAGCAAAAATCATTTCCGCAGGCACACGATCTCTTGGCCAAAGCAGTACAAGCGAACCCTGACGATGCTCAAGCGCATTATTACTTTGGGCGTGTGCTTGAGGATGAAAAAGAATCGGAACAAGCACTTAGCGAACTCAAGAAAGCAGTGGCCTTGCAGCCGAATTTCGCCGACGCCCAACAGAGCCTGGGAATGCTTCAGCAACGAGCCGGCGACACCGACGCTGCGGTTACTTCATATCGACGACTCGTTGAGCTTAGGCCGCAGGACCCGGACGCACACAACAATCTTGGGTTGGCGCTCATTCAGAAAGGAAACGCCGCTGCTGCAATCCCTGAATTTGAATTGGCGTTGCGTTTGCATCCCAATGATCCTGGTTATACGGAAAACCTCGGCACCGCATACCTGCAAACAACAGATTTCGACGGAGCCATCGCGCAATTTCAGAGGGCTTTGAAGATCGCGCCTGAAGATGCGACTGCTCACTACGATTTGGGGCTGGCATTGAAGCTAAAAGATCGCCTTTCGGAGGCGCTCGCCGAACTGCGGAAGGCTGCTGAGCTTTCGCCCAGCCAGCCCGACATCCACTACACGTTGGGTGTGACCCTGTGGCAGCAGGGGAACTTTGGCGACGCCGAGAAGGAACTTCGCTTGGCCACCGAAGCCAAACCGGATTACGCCGAAGCCTACTACACGCTGGGTACGGTGCTGAGGCAAGACGGCAAGCTGGATGATGCGGGTGTCGCGCTCCGGAAAGCAATTTCCATCAACCCAGACTTGATAGGCGCGCACACCAACCTTGCTGCGATTTTGCGCCAGCAGGGAAAAACCGAAGAGGCAGAAGCGGAAACCCATCGCGGGCAGGAATTGCTCAAACAATCCAGCAGCTTGCAAACAGCCACCTTCGATACCAATTCCGGAAATAAGCTGCTGGAAGCCGGGGATCTCGATGGCGCCATCGCGCAGTTCCGTGCCGCAATCGCGCTGGCCCCGAACTTCGGCCGCGCGCATCAATTCCTGGCGCAGGCGCTGGAACGAAAGGGCGAGAAGGAACAGGCTGAAGAGGAACTGCGGAAAGCGGCTGAACTCGCCAGCGGACCGCAGCAACAATCGCCAAAGCCGTAGAACGGGCCTTTGATTAGCGGGAAACCTTGCGCAGCGCGACTAGTTCGCTTTCGATCGGCACCCCGCGCGTGACCTTGATGCGGAGCACCGCCTCAAAGGGGCTCATCTCGCCGTTTTCAGATACGCTCAAGCGCAACAACAATCGTTCCAGCGACTCCGGACGGCAAACGTACTCGGCTGCGGCTTGCGTTCCAATCGTGGTGGCGCCAGCCAGGATCAGCAACGAACGGGCCGGGTTCATCGCCGGAACCAGAGCGATGATTGCGTAATCCTCCGCCAGAGGCGAACTTGGAGGAGTGGCCAGAAAGTTTTTGTCCTCGCCGGGCTGCGGGTGAACGTTCATCACAGCCAGATCACCTTTGCGTGGCCCAGTGGTAAGACGCTGGAAAACGAACTCATGAGTGCTGGGAATATCAAGCAGCGTCAGATTTTCAGCCGGCGAACCCACAAAGATCAAATTATTGTTCTGCGCGTCATCGAGCGTAAACAGGCTGCCTCGCTTTACCCGAATCTCGCGGTGCAACTGACGGAAAACATGGTCCAGATCGTAGATTGCCAGGACCTCGCCGACGCCAGTGTAATGGTCGTCAATCGCCTGTTTCGAATCCTTTGCCGGATTGAAGTAGCGCAGCCCGGTTTCTGCACGCCCGACGAAAGCGCCGTTGCTGAAAATCACCCACGGTTCTTCTGGGCCAGCCACGAATGGCCGCCAGAAAACTTGAATGGCCGAAGGCACCGGTTTTTCGGCCGCAGGCGATACATAGCTTCGTTCCCTGTTATACAAGGCGACAATCACTCCTAGCGCTACCACGAGCAAAACCGAGAGGGCAGCAATGACGAACGAATTTCTGCGACTCTGACTGGCGCGACTGCCCAGTTCCGCTTCGGAGACATCGCGCAATGAAGCCTTTTCGGCGTGCAGTGCTTGATGAAAAGCCAGGGTGTATGTGCCCTTGGGCAGCTCTACCACGATTGGGTCTTCGCCGCCCTCCGAAGCGTAGTAGTCGGCGAGTTTCGCGCGCAGCCGTCCGGCCTGAACTCGAACCAGCGAGTCCAGATGAGGGTCGAAGTCGCTGGGCCGTCCGAATACCTCGGTCGCGATCTGGTATTCCTTCAGCGCTGATCCGGGATGTTTAACAGCCTGATCTGCGAGATATCGCAGCAGTTTGCAGAGGGATTCAGATCCATGGAGGGTATGGCTGTTTACGAGCTTCTCAACTTCGAGGAGTCGTACATCTGCGTCGGTTACGTGACCCGTTACACCCACTTAACAGAGCGTAACAAACCGCGATACTCACTTTCAAGCCAGCAACTTAGCAAAGGGTAACCGTAACAAGACTCATTGACACTTTCAAACGCGCCAAAACGGAATATGCTTCGGCGCCATAGTCAAACGTCGAATGCTGCTTGCAATATTCGACGGCGGATTTTTCTGTTTGCGTGCAGTGGGTTCGCGGCAGGATTCGTGTGGTTTCAGGGCTCTGTCAATTCAGAGTTCTTGTTTTTCGCGGCAAGAAAACGGCTCCGCAAATCCTCGCTGTGAGCTGGCGGATTTGTGTGCAATCACTCTCCATTGTTGGCAAGCTGTTTGGACACTATTGTTTTTGGTAGCAACAACTTAGAAACAATTCCAATTAGCGTAGATGTTGAGTTTCAGGCTCAGGAGAATCTGAATGTTTTCAACGTACACGAGCAAGAAAATTCGGAACTAAAAATGCAAATTGTTGACTCAAGAAGCTCGGGTTGAATTCTGAAATTGGGCGATCTACCTGTTCCTATCGTGGGAGGAATTTCATGAAACGGTCATTTAGCTTTACCGCAGTGTTGCTATTTGCGGTTCCCTTTGTTGTGTGGACTCCGCGCGCCAACGCTCAAGCCGTTTACGGCAACATTTTAGGTACGATAACAGATCCGCAAGGCGCAACAGTCGTCGGGGCTAAGGTGACCGTCACCGATAAGAACAAAGGGACGACGCAAGAGACCACGACCAACGAAAGTGGCAACTACTCGGTTACGCACTTGATCCCGGATCCTTATAGCGTGAAAGTTGAAGCGCAAGGATTCAAATCGTCCGAACAACAAGATGTCACGGTATCGGCGGACACCGGCGCTCGGGTTGACTTGACGCTCCAGCTCGGCTCGGCGTCAGAATCGGTAGAGGTGACCGCTGAAACTCCCCAGCTGAAGACAGACCGCGCCGATGTGGCTACGACTTTCAACGAGAGATATGTCGAAGATTTGCCGATTATCAACCGAAACTTTACCCAAATCGAGTTGCTCTCCCCAGGTGCGCAATATTTGGGTTGGGGCCACGCGGCTACGGAAAACCCGCAGGGCAGCCAGCAGATCATGGTAAACGGGCAGCATTTCAGTGGCACCGGTTACGAGCTTGATGGTACGGACAATCAGGATCCGATCCTAGGCATTATCGTCGTTAATCCCAACATCGACGCCATCACGGAAACCAAAATTACCACGGCGGATTATGACGCCGAGTTCGGCAAAGCCGTCGCGGGCCTTGTGACCGTACAAACCAAGTCAGGCACCAACGCCCTGCATGGCAACGCTTTCTGGTTTCGTCGCACTGATGCGACCGAAGCAAAAGATCCGTTCGCCCAATTCGCCAAAAATCCTCTCACTGGAAAGGTCTTGCCGGAAGACAGGTGGAACCAGTTCGGCGGAACCATTGGCGGCCCCATCATCAAGGATAAGCTGTTCTTCTTCGGCGATTACCAGGGAACGCGGCAAGCCAATGGGGCTTCGTACAAATTAACGCTTCCGACCAACCAAGTGCTGAGTACTTGCGCGGGCGCAGGGGATGGCAGTGGATTTTGCAAGTTGGACCAGTACGTGCCATTCATCGGAAATGGCAAACCGGGGGATGCCTCGACCTTGATCTACGACCCGGGAACCAGTTCTTCAGCAGCAGATCCAAACGGTGCCGCGCGAGTCGCATTCTGTGGACCGGCAGGTTGTGCCACTCAACCGAATTGGATCCCCATGACTGCGGCTGCCGCAGCATCGGTTGGGCATCCGGCAACCAGCATTGTCTCCCCCATTGCCTCAAATATTTTGTCATTACTACCCGCGCCAACTGATCCGAGTGCTATCACTAATAACTTCACGGCTTCTGGCAGTGGACCCTTTAAACAAGATAGTTTTGACACTCGCATCGACTTCAACGCCAGTCAATCGCTTCAGGTGTTCGGACGCTTCAGTTTGGCGTACTTCTCGTTATCGGGTGTCGGCGTCCTCGGGCCTTTGGGTGGAGTGGGGACAGGCCAACTCGGTTTAGCAGGCAGTGCGGTCACCCACAATTACAGCCTTGCTTCCGGCTTCACAAAGACGCTAAGCAGTTCGCTACTGACGGATTTCCGTTTCGGCTATTTCAAGTACAACCCGAAGACCCACAAGCCCGACGAAGGCAAGGCTGCCGCCGATGCTCTCGGACTTCCGGGGCTAAACGGGGGTGACCTGTTTACTTCCGGCCTACCCTTTTTTGATGGTTTAGGTCCCGCCATTAACGCCGGGAACGATCAGAATACTTTCGCCATGGGCGAAGGCTTGAATGTTGCGCGCTGCAACTGTCCGCTCATTGAAAGTGAGCAGCAGTTTCAATTTGTGAACAACTGGACCAAGATGCATGGCAACCACCAGTTCAAGTTCGGCGGTGATATACGATATGCCGAGAATTTACGTGTGCCCAGCGATGCGAACCGCACTGGCGAAATTCACTTTACCACTTCCAATCAGGCAACCCAGAGTGGCGCCACCTCTCAGAATGGTGTTGGTGGATCCGGCTTTGCGAATTTCCTTCTGGGCGATCCGAACCATTTTGACCGTTTTGTCAGCACCAGCACCAATGCGGCGGAACGGCAGAAACGCTGGTTCTTCTATGGTCAGGACACCTGGCGGGTAACATCCAAGCTCAGCCTGAACTACGGCCTGCGCTGGGAGATTTATTTCCCCGAAAGAGTAAACGAAAAGGGAAACGGCGGATTCGCCAATCCGGTCGAGGGCATTATCCGGGTCGCAGGTTACGGCAAATATGGGTTGAATGGCAATATCGACAACAGTTGGAAAGCGTTCGCGCCGCGCCTTGGGTTCGCTTATCAAGTGACGCCGAAGACGGTTGTGCGCATGGGATACGGTCGTAGCTTCGATATGGGCGTATTCGGTTCAAACTTCGGGCACGCTGTAACGCAGAATCTCCCGGTACTGGCTAACCAGCAGGTGCAACCGAACAATAACGTCGCCAACAATGGGCTCGATCCCGGTGTGAACAACAGCTTCTGGTACGCTTACACTTTCGCACAAGGACCGCCAGCATTCGTATTTCCGGCTATTCCGGCGGACGGCGTTTTGCCGTTGGGTGGACCCGCGGGTAACGTACAGCCGAGAATGCGTCCCACGTTCCAGCGACTACCAACCTTGGATGCTTGGAACGCCACAATACAGAGACAACTGACCAACACCATGAGCCTAGAAGTCGGATATGTGGCCAATAAGGGTACTCACGTCTTCGCAGGCAATGGTCCGGCTTACGACTTGAACCCGGTTCCATACGGACCCGGTGCGAGCAAGGTGACTGGGAAAGACAGCGCGGGAAATCCGGTTGCAAACGGTACTCCCTGTTCCACCGTGGTTGCGGCCCTAGGAACTTGCAGCGTGAGCTTCTCGGCCACTACGCCCACCGATCAGCGGCGACCCTTCTTTAACAAACTCGACGGTGGAACGTGCTGCATCGACGGAATTATGGGCAACTACTTCGGCAACGACGCTAATGCCCATTACAATTCGCTGCAAGTGAAGTTTGACAAGCGTTTCTCAAATGGTTTGCAGTTTATGTCCAGCTACACCTTCTCGCACGCCATCAATCAGAGCGTCGATGACGGCTCCCTGTATGCGGTCGACAAGTCGCAAAGCACGGGCCCTGACGATTTCAACCGCAACCACACCTTTATCTGGAACGGTGTTTACCAGTTGCCAATTGGCAAGGGAAAAACCTACCTCGGTGGGGTTGGACGGGCCATGAACCTGATCGTCGGTGGCTGGCAACTCGGTAATACCATCATCTGGAGTAGTGGGTTACCGTTTACCGCGACTTCAGGCAATTGCGGTCTCATCAGTGACACTGGACCTTGCCGCCCAGACATACACGGCTCGTTCCACGTAGGCGCAGGCAGTTTCGATTCTGCTACCCACAGCGTAACTTACTTCACGCCAGTGGCCCCGTTGACGTTCGACACAAGCTCCACAAGCCCGCTAACTGTTGGGCAGGACACTTGCGGTTTGTCCCGGCCAACGTCTGGCCCCTTCTCGCTGCCTGCTTGTGGTACCGGTGGAAATGGTGGGCGGAACACTTTCCGCGGCCCCGGAGCTTTCTGGGACAACCTGTCGCTCTCGAAAACGTTCAGCATCACCGAGCGCGTCAATACCGAATTTCGCATGGATACCTACAACCTGTTTAACCATCCGAACCTAAATAATCCCAGCTCCTGTATCGATTGCGGCGGCAACTCCGGGCTGATTACGAGCTTGTACGGCTCCACCACCGGCATTTCCAACAACGGTATGCGGTATCTGCAGTTTGGCCTGAAAGTTGGGTTCTGACGTAGACAAGGCAGTCCAAAGGGGGAGTCGCCTACGGCTCCCCCTCTTTTTTGTGTTCCAATATACCCCGGTTTGAAAAGGTGTTGCTGTTCCCTACAAAAGATGTTTCGTGTCGCGCTTAGCTTCGTTTTTTGTGCCTTTGTGTCAGCCCAATCGGTTCCGACGCAGCACGTTTCCTGGGAAGCGCCGTCTTTGAACGGACGAGTTCAGCAGCAACATCTCGGCAACCAAGCTTGTGCGAAATGTCACGCGTCGATCTACAAATCGTACGAGCAGACTCCAATGGCGCACGCCAGTGGCCCGGCAATAGAGAACCTGCTCACAGCCGATTTCACGCATCGGGAATCTGGTGTCCATTTCCGTATTTACGCTGAGAGCGGACGGGCGTGGCTAAGTTTCGACCGCCAGGGCCGCCATCCGCTCCAAGGCAAGCGCGAACTGCTGTATTACATTGGGTCAGGCCGGCGCGGGCTCACGTATTTATTCGCCGATGACGGTTTTGTTTTCGAGTCGCCAATCAACTGGTATGGCGATACGCACATCTGGGATATGACGCCCGCCTACCAGCGGACCGCCGAAATGCCGTTGAACCTTCCCGCTCATACCGGCTGCCTGCATTGCCATGTCAGCGGGATGCGGCCCCCGATAGATGGAACTAAGAACAAGTATGAGATGCCACTGCTTACGCATTCCGGCGTGAGCTGTGAGCGCTGCCACGGCCCCGGAGCCGAGCATGCCAAAGGTGGCCCAATCGTCAGTCCCTCGAAGCTCTCACCGGATCGACGGGATGCGATCTGCATGCAGTGCCACATGGAAGGCCGAGTCTCAATCGAGCGCCCGGGCAAGCATGTTTATGAGTTTCGCCCGGGAGATGCTCTCAACGATTACGTTCGCTATTACGTCTCGCCCGATTCTTCTTCCAGGCTGGGAGCGGTGAGTCAGGTTGAAGCGCTTGCGCAGAGTGTGTGCAAACAAAAGTCCGGAAGCTCAATGTCCTGCACAAGCTGTCATGACGCGCATTCTTCGCCATCAGTTCAAGAGCGGGTTTCCTATTTTCGCGGGAAATGTCTGGCCTGTCATGGCGACTCGTTTGCAGTAAAACACCATCCCGAACAAAAAGATTGCACTGCCTGCCACATGCCGGCGGCGACAAGCAAAAACATTGCTCACACCGAAGTGACCGACCACCGAATTCCGCGACGGGCGAAGGTCTCAATGCCGCTGCTGGACGATGCCATTCCCTCGGCCGATAAAGTGCAACTGGTCCCTTTTCCTGATTCGCAAGAGGCAGAGAGCGACCTGCGAGATCTGGCTCTGGCCTGGGAATTGTTGGCAAACACCGGAACAGAAGCCGCCAGGCCACAGGCTGAGCAACTCCTCCGGCGTTCGGCGGCTCAGTTTCCGAACGACGCAGCTACGCTTGCTGGCCTTGGCTACGAAGAGCAAATACACGGCGATATTCGCGGAGCACAGACCTTATACCAGCGGGCGCTGGCGCTGGATCCGGACCTGATTGACGCCGCAGGCAATCTGGGGGTGATTGAGGCGCAGAGCGGAAATTTCCCGCTGGCGACCAAATTGTTGAAGGGAGCATTTGAACGAGCGCCAGGCAGCAGTGGCGCGGGAATGAACCTGGCCCGCGTGTTCTGCATGGCCGGAAGACTCGATGAGGCGCGTGACAGCATCGCTCGCGTGCTGGAGTTCAATCCCGACTTGGGGACCGCTAAGAGGCTTTCGACGGAGTTGACGGGACGTGATCCGAACTGCAATGTTAATTGACTCTTGCAACGTGCTTGTTCCTGGCGATGGCAACGGTTCGTAGTGACGAGCTGGTCTTCGCGCCGGAGAGAAATTTCGAAAGCTAGGACAAGTGCCCAATGTCGTTTTTGTGGAGGGTATGGCAAAGAAGGATGGGCACTACCTCCTTATATTATGGAGGCGCGGACAAATAGTAGGAGTTGCTGAAGCCACGCTCAAATGACGCAGTCGCTATTCGGAAGAATAAAACTCGTTATCTTGCCTTCAATGTGCTGTGCCTTGTGGCTTTGCCCGCCAATGCCGGCGCAAAGTTCATTATCACAACCAACCGTCCTAGCCCAGTCCAATTCCGATTTCAGCAAGGAGCGCGAGCTCCTTCAGCAAGGCAAGTACGACCAAGCCATTGCCCAGCTGCAGCAGCTCGTTTCAGACCATCCCGAGATCAGGGGTGTCGCTCGCGAATTAGGGATCGCGTACTACAAGAAGAGTGACTATTTCCGTGCCGCTCAATCTTTGCAGCAGGCGCTTCAAGAAGACCCGAAAGACAACGAAGCTACGCAACTGCTGGGACTTTCCGACTACCTGAGTGGCAAACCGACCGAGGCCATACCGTTCCTAGAGAAAGTCCAAACCTGGTATCCGCGAGCCAACGTCGATGCCTCATACATTCTTGGCCAGTGCTATATCCAGACAAAAGATTACCAACGCGCCCGGCAGGCTTTCGCGAAGATGTTTGATCTGCCTCCGGATTCAGCTGGCAGCTATCTTTTGACCGCACGCATGCTCTTTCGTCAGGAATTCGAGCCGGTGGCGCTTGAATATGCGCAGAAAGCCATCGCGCTCGATCCCAAGCTTCCGCTTGCACATTTTTTGCTCGGCGAAATTCACTTGTTCCAATCCCAGGTTCAAGAGGCGATTTCAGATTTTCAGCAAGAACTTGCGATTGATCCCGCTAATGCTGCGACCTATTACAAACTGGCCGACACGTACTCACGCATTCAGAAGTTCGACGACGCCGAGCGGCTACTGCAGCGTTCCATCTGGCTCGATCCCACTTCAACCGGGCCTTATATTCTGATGGGCAAAGTGCTCGAGAAAAAAGGCGAGCCTGAACTGGCGGTACGTGCCTTGCAACGTGCTGCTTCCATGGATCCCAATAACTCCATCACTCATCACCTGCTCGGACAGGCATACCGCGACCTCGGTAACAATGAGGCCGCCGAGCGCGAGCTGAAGATCGCAAGCCAGCTGCAAAGCGCGGGAGATACAAAATGATGAGAGGCCGGAAGCGTAACAGCGCCTGGACCAGTATGCCTCCCATGCTGCCACCAACGAAACCGGTGTTCATAGGTGGACGAGCTGGAGTCACTTCTACTACTTGAATCACTTGTAGTAAGACCGTCGACGTACTCAAGCTCGTCTCATGCGGTGCAACGCAAGAATTGTGCCGACTATTGCCACGCATCCGTATTCCAGAAGCATCACCCAAACCGGAAGCGCTCCCCAAGAACCCGTGAGCCTGCTCAAGTGCCACATGACGTAAGTGGGGATAATGCTTACCGTCCAAAGGATGATAAGCAGCGTCGAGGCCGACGTTAGAAATGGCAGCAGCCAGAGAAGGTACCAGGGGAATACGACCGGTGCGAACAACAAAGATGCTGCCATGGGCCAGGCAAATTGGTTCCAGGGAAGTTGATCCGAGGCAAATGCGTTTGGATCCGCGTCTGGCGCTGCGCGTTTAAGTGATCCTCTTCTTAAGAAGGTTGCAGTCACCAGTCCGACGAGCACTGCCAATGCCGCCAGCAATTGTGGAGGCGCGAATTGATGAAGTATCGCAAACACCGGCCCGTTAAAGCGGAAGCCCTGCACATACGTGCCCAGTGACCCGATAGGAATTCGGCCATGGTTAAGAAAAGAATGATCAAGAAATGGCACGTAGAGCAGTCCTACCACGGCTGCCGCCAGCGCAGCGTCGCGAATGCGAACCCGCTTCCAGTAGAGAGGCAAAAGTACGACCGGCAGAAATTTCACCGCTATTGCCAGCCCAAGTGCGACGGCCGCAGTCGCACGCCAACGGCGCACCAGCGCAGCAGCGGACACCACCAACAATAGCGCGCCAACAATATCAATGTGCCCGCTTCCCGCCACTTCAATGGCTAACAATGGGTTCCATGCGAAGGCCAGCACCAAATGGGCGGGTTGCCGGGTACAACGCAAGAGATCGAGCAACACGAACACAATTCCGACCTCGCAAATTGCAAACGCTACTTTCATGGCGAATGTAGATTCGTGAATGGCGGTAACTGCGCGGAAAAAAAGCTGCGCCCCTGGAGGATACGGACTGGGCAGGTCGGGATTGTTCAGCGTGCGGGTCTCGGGCGTGTGCAGCCCGGCAAAGGCAGGATCGCTGGGGACGACAATATAGGGGTTGTAGCCGAGCCTCTGCAGGCGGCCATCCCAAACGTATCGATGGATATCATCGTCGGCGCCTGCAGGCAGTCGAAGAAATTCAATGTGCCACACCGCAGCCAGGACAAGACAAATGACGAGCACCCGTCGGGGAAACGTTGGCGTTGCGAAAGACTCACGGATCGCTAAGAGGTACGCGATGCCCGCAACCGTCAAACCCGCCATGAAGTACGGCCCACCTCTATCGCGGAAGTTAAGCGAGCAGATCGTGAGCGCCACGCATAGCACGACGCCGAGTGCGTACACTCTCCGCTCGGGGGTGATCTTCACAATTTTCCGGTGCCTGTCCGAGATTGGGATGCAGCAAGCTCCCACTCTTTCAGCCACTGGGCTGTGCGTGGCGCTCTTGCCGGAGCCACACGTAACTCCTCTGCGAGTCGACTCAAATCGTCTGCGATGTCGATGTCATAAAAACGATCTGCGAATCCGACTGACAGCTCAAGCGCACCTGCACGCGATAGAAGTCTCTCCAAGGCGCTGCTGGTGCCCATTCCGTCGCCTGCGAAAAGCGTCGGATGCGAAGCCTTTGCTCCGACGAGATAGTAGCCGCCGTCGTGGGTTGGCCCAACGACTACGTCATGTGCGGCCAGCGTTTCGAACGCGTCTTCGAGAACAGAACGCGGCAGGTGTGGGCTGTCGCTGTTGAAGGCAATGACGCGTCGCTGATGGGCGTCTCTTGGATGATCTTCTCTCTGACGTTCTTCGCTTTGATAACTCGGTGCGAAATGCGCAAACACCGAAGTGAGGCCTGCAGCCAGGCCTTCACCTTCCTGCGCAACTACACTCACTTCACTGCCTGACGATTCACTGCGTAACAACTGCGCCAGGTCGTTTACGTCCGACTCGGGGCACATGATGGCAACTTCCACGCCGCCCAATTTCGATTTCAATTTCAATGACCGCGCCAACGCCAGCGTGTCTTCGAGAAGACAGCAATAGAACGCAGTCACGGCCTCAGGAGAAAGGCTGGAAGCAAGGCGGGTCTTAACCGCGCCTGGCCTCGGCGCTTTCGCCATGATTACCAGCGCACGGTCGCTGCGTGATGGGCGCACTACCGTCTCCGTTGAAAATTTCATAGATTGTTGGGGCAATAGTATACGACTGCTTAGATAACCGACGGTGGCCCACTCAAGCCCCGTTTTTGGCTTGAGTGGGACCGTTCAGATATTCCCGCTTGCTTGGGCTTCGCCTTGTTCTTCCCCTTGATATTCAGCGCCACGGCGGCGCGGATCAGATCCTTCAACGCTGCCTCATCGATCTTGTCGCCTTGGTGGATGTCGATCGCGCGCCTCACATTCCCCTCCAAGCTGGAGTTGAATAGACCTGCAGGGTCCTTCAACGCAGCTCCTTTGGCAAATGTCATCTTGACGTGGTCCCTGTACGTCTCTCGGGTACAGACGATGCCGCCGTGCGACCACACCGGTACTCCCGGCGATGTCGCCTTCGCCCACTTCCACTCGCGAGCGTCTTCCCGCGCCAGTCCTTAAGTTCCGTGATCTTCTGATCGATGAACGTAGAGGCAGATTTGTCCGAGCGTCTTAAAACAGGGCGCACAGCCAAATCTCGCACGTGTGAGCGGCTATTTACCTTTATCTTCCGCTTGAATCCGGCGTTCTACCCATGTGTAACTTGAACCGGGGTTGTCGGCATCGTGATTATTCACTTCGTGCGGAAATTGCCGCTACTGTCAATTTCGCCCAGAGTCGTCGCGCCGGTCGCGGCGTTTTTGAACAAGAGCCCATCCGCGGTCAGGGTGATACTCGTCCAGCCGGGTGCAAACGACGGCGCACCAGGGGACGGGTAGGTCTTTATGGTGTTGCCATTGCCAGAGTCGTCGAAGCGCACCACCGAGCCCACACCCGTCGTGCTGTTGTAGAAAAGGGTGCCCTGCTGGGTCCAGACAATCTGAGTCCAGCCGGGCGCAAAACCTCCCGCCGAATAGGTCCTTAAGACCGCTCCGTCGCTGCCTTTCATAACAGCGGAGCCGTCGACCGAGTTATATTCGAGAACCATGTTACCGATGCGCACACTGTCGGTCCCATGCGCGACCGCTACTTTGTTACCGATGCGCACACTGTCGGTCCCATGCGCGACCGTTACTTTCGCGTTCCCCATGTGAACGGCGACGGCATCCGGAAAATCCGCATCGACCGAGGTAAGCACAAATTCTCCGGGATCGATTCGGCTGTCTATCCCGCCTGGGAAAAGTACTTCCAGAACAACTGCAAACTGCGAGCCCACCATATCTGGCGGGTTGAGCACCCATACATTCGCGTACTGCGCGCCCTTTGTATAGATCGTCTCCCTCGTGGAGTAATCTCCGCGGAGATTGGTATCAAACTTGTAGTTACAGTTTGCTCCGTTGCACAGCTGGACCGAACGTACACTCGGGCCTCCAGGGCTGGTATGAAAGTGAATGGCCAGACGCCCCATTTTGTGCAATTGCGAAGGGTTCGCTCTGGCTGGTAGCGGAAGCGTGGCCCTTATCTTCAGGTCCGCACGTTCTTCGCCGCGAAACCGGCGGCCGTCTGCGACGTTAGTGACCGTTGCCTTCCCGGAAATTACGGAGAATTGGGTTCCAGGGGTTTTCACCGTGACCTGCGCGAACAGCGACTGGCCGATGAATGGAACAACGAGAGCGAGTAATGCAATACTGACCTGGGTCCGAGCAGCTTGGTATCTCATAACGCCTCCTCCAGGTTACGATCGATGTCCCGACTAGAGATCAATTCAAATTCACTTCGTGCGGAAATTGCCGCTACTGTCAATTTCGCCCAGAGTCGTCGCGCCGGTCGCGGCGTTTTTGAACAAGAGCCCATCCGCGGTCAGGGTGATACTCGTCCAGCCGGGTGCAAACGACGGCGCACCAGGGGACGGGTAGGTCTTTATGGTGTTGCCATTGCCAGAGTCGTCGAAGCGCACCACCGAGCCCACACCCGTCGTGCTGTTGTAGAAAAGGGTGCCCTGCTGGGTCCAGACAATCTGAGTCCAGCCGGGCGCAAAACCTCCCGCCGAATAGGTCCTTAAGACCGCTCCGTCGCTGCCTTTCATAACAGCGGAGCCGTCGACCGAGTTATATTCGAGAACCATGTTACCGATGCGCACAAGATGGATCGCGCGCGCGCCCGCTATCGCGCCCAGCTTCTTTCCGATGTCCTGCGAGGGTGAACGGAATGCCGGAGTGTTCATTCCGGTTTGAGGGGCAGATGTTCCAGATCCATTGTTCTGCTCTGATTTGGGGTCGCTGCGCGGGTCGGGAGGAACGGTCGAGCCGGCCCCGGGTTCAGAAACAGATTTGCGCGCGAGATTCTGTTTTCGACCTGCGCTCGTGGGTTTCTTCACACCCGGGGCCGCTGGAGAAGTACCCGGGTTCGGACTGACCTCGGCCTGCTGTGGCTTGTCGAAAAAGTGAACCTTATCCAGCGTGAGAATTACGCCTCCAACGGCCGTCAGCAATGCCGCTAAGGCGGTAATTATTCCGGGAAGTGTTGCCCACCAGGAGGGTAGACCTTTTTCTTCAGGCATACCGCAGCTCCGTAAACTGAGATAAGAACCGGGGCCCGTGTTGGGTGCCAGTATATTCGCGAAGTGCGACTTGTGGAATAAAGAAAGATTGCAATCATTGGGCTCGTCGGTATCCCGCTTAAACGCGATTTTGTCTTGAGTGGAGATGCTCAAGTCTCCTCAACTCTGTCATCTCGACCGGATGAGGAAGTCCTCCGCGTTACATAGTCCCGCCGTGCGCAGGAGGCCTCTCCATGTCACATCCACCTTACCGGGCCCTTTCGTTCGGATTGCGTCTGGTGTCTGGGCTGGTTGCTGTTGCCGGCGTGCTAATGATCGTCGCCAACCAGCCGCTCATCATGCGGGTGCTGATGCATCCTCCAGCGTCTGAAGTTTCCACACTCTTGCTAGTGATTCAAGGAGCTGGGTGGAGTAATGCTGATGATCAGCGCGAATGCTGTTCCTGGCTGCCCGCGATCCTGCGCGCAATGTCGCAATCCTCGACGGGCTGATTGTGGGTCTGTGCGTCCTCAGCGTGGCCGCGGCGCTGTTTGCCGGAATGCTCGGCGGCATCTACCCTGCGTGCCTGATCTGGGGGAAAGCAGCGGTCCCGCTGGCGCTGGCGGCGTTACTCTTCGACTTTGGTCTCAGTCTTGGTAGTCCACAGCAAAAAAGAGGGCGGGTCGCGTGGCTGCATCAATTATGAATGCCCATTCCTTGTGATTCCCTAAGCCGCATGAAAAGTCACACCGGGTCCGAGTCCCGCGATGAACAGGATCGCCAGGATCACTGCGGCGATCGTCCATCCCCAGGAGCGTTCGATTTCGGGCATCTGCAATTGAGTGCTGGGGATGCGCGGACCATAGAGCAGGCTCGACATCCAGGCCAGCCCAGAGTGTCCGCCAAATGATGCAGCCGCAGCGGAGATCAGAATCAACACCGGGCCCACTGGATTCAGCGCGCCTGCAGCGCAGGAAAGGATCCCGGCGGTGAAATAGGGCACGAGCGTGAGTTGGTGCGCGCGACGCACGCGGATCTTCGCATCCTTCCCCAGGAACGGGCGCAGTTCACGCAAGCACAGAGGCACAAACAAAAAGAAATAGCTAACTGTTCCGAGCGCGGCCAGGCCCACGCGCCACGCCCACGCTGGCTGCCATCCCGCGACCACGTCCGTCCAGTCGCCGATGTTGCCGATGCCGGAGAACAGAAAATATCCGCCAGCCTCTAATAGATTAAAAGTCATCAGCAGCCAGAAGAAGTAGCGCCAAGTCGCGGACTGCTTGACGGCACGCGCGACTCCCCAAAAGAGTGTGCCAAATATCAGATTGGCGAGTGTGCCACCCGCCGCTACCAGACGGGGTTCGGGGATGCACTCGAAGTGCACGGTGGAGAGTGCCAGCGGATGTCCACCTGTGGCGATGCACATGCCGCCGTGGCCAAGGCCCTCGTGGATAAAGTTCGCGATCACGCTGGCAACAACGGTGATTGCCGCGATGGTCAAGACATCGGGCTTAGTCGATTCGAGCGATTGCGGCGGGCTGGATTCTGCCGCTGCGTCCGTCGAAATATTGGCGGCCATGCCGTGGATTGTAGCTCTTCAGCGGGCAGGCTGCGGAGAGACTGCGTTGTGCGGGTTTGCTGGGTGCACACGCTCAGGCCGGCCTTTGGCTAGAGTGGGGTGTTTATGTGTCACAGACACCGATCCGCGTGACAAACCAGATCTACTTCTACCGCCCCTGCGCCACGCGGGACAGTCTTACAACTTCTGAATTAGGCAGTGCTTGATAGAGGACGTAATTTGCGTCATTGGCGCGCACGACCTTGACCTGCCGTGTTCGCTCACCCTGCCGAATTTCCACAGTCTTCCATTCGCTGGGGACATACGTTTTCAAAGTCAACGGCAGATCGTAACTCAGCTCAGTGAGTCCGCTGCGCAGCACGACCGAGATAATTTCGCCGTCCCGGTACGAGGTGACCGTGCCCTGACTACGCTCGCGAATGTATTTAGCCACATTCTGGAAGGTCGCGACCCAAAGGTCTGGTTTTTTTGAGTTGATGTACGCAAAATAATCCTTCAGCTCGGCGCTCGTCTTCGGTTTCCACCCGATGCCATCCACGCCATGAAAGACGAGCACCAGCCAGATGTTGCCCTGCGCCGCGGTCTTGTCGATCCACGACTTCATCAGTTCCATCGGGGTCTCGGTCAGCGGCCCGCGCTGCCAGCGGACATACTCTTTGTGGGAGGCCGCAGGGTCCGTGGTATTCCAGCGCTCCAGATCATCTACATCCGCGTCAGGCATATGGTTGCGTGCGACCTGGTACCGCAGCAGCGCGGCGTGGACCGCTCGTTCATTCTCGGTTCCATAGGGACACTCAACTGAGAACGTGTGCTTGAAGCCGAGGTGGTCAAGGATATCCTGCCGGCTCTTCTCGAGTTCGTATACCAGATTGGCGTCATCAAGCACCGCCAAACGCGGATGCGTCACGGTGTGGCTGGCGAACTCGTACCCGCGGTCCGCTAGCCGCCGCAGCTCGTCCCAGGTTATGGTGTTTGAATTCTGTGGCAAGCTTTCGTGCGCATTGGCCGGAGCGAAGCTGCCTGATCGTATCTTCTTATATGCATCGTCCAGGACGCGATAGGCCTGGTCAATATTCTTGCCCTCGTCATACAGCGTTCCCGCGCGGGTATGGTACTCAAGTGTTCCCTGGTAACCCAAATAGCCGATCGCCGAGGCGCGTTCGAAGAAGTTGTCTTTATGGGTGGGGACGTTGGCCGTTTCCGCGATGATTTCGTTCGTCGGACGGCCGACGAATGTGCCATGGTACTGCGAGCCTGGGATATTTCCCGTGATGATGAAAAAAGTGGCAGGAAAGCCAAAGCTATCCATGATCGGCACGGCTACACGAAACTGGTTAATCGAACCGTCGTCATAGGTGAGCGAGACCGCTCCGTTCTTCGCGTATTGCCATTTTGTAATTTCCGTCTCACCGACTTGGGTTGCGACAAAACGCGACGACAAAATCATCATCCCAACCACAGCAACTACATTGATCACCCACTTCATCGCGCCTCCTCAGCATTCGCAGTAGCCGGAACTCAAGATCAGTTTTTGGCCGGTTACGCAGAGTCCGCCGAAACTTGTAGGGTCGTCGGCAAACTACAAATAATACAAAATATGATCCTTTAGGTTTGCCCGACGACGTGAGCGCGGGATTTTCAGAGCCGCGATCAAATGATTCGGGATATTCCGGATGTCTCCACCTTGTTTCCCCCGATTTTCCTTGTAATTAATCCACCGACAACAATAATTGACATTTTCATGACAATTCATCGTTGATTTTCGTATCATGTTGTTCGCATCCTGCGGTCTGGCGGAGGTATCTGCGGTGTCGAGCCCTGTCCTGCGCAAGTCGCTGAATTTGGTCATGCCGCTTTTGGTGGTTGCCCTCATCGCGGCAAACCTCATCCTGATACGCCAGAATTATCGCCTCAAGACCGAGTTGCCCTTGCCTTCCGCATTGGCCGTCCATCGCGAGGAACCGCTGCACGATATCGGCGGCGTCGGTTTCGATGGCAGGTTCCATACCATTGCCATGCCTCGCTCCGCCGCTGAGCACCTGCTGGTCTTCACTTTCGCGCCGCGATGTCACGAGTGCGTCTTGAGCAAATCGTTCGACGCAGACCTGAGCGCGCAGGCCAAGAAACTGGGATGGCGCACGCTGTGGATCAGCCGCGGCAATCCCGAGGAAACCCGCGCCTTCTGCGACGCAAGCGGCATCCCGCTGGAGGAAACACTGGTCAATCCTCCCTATGCCACTTACTTGAGGCTCGGACTTGCTGCCGTTCCTCAGCTTGTGGCCGTCGGCCAAAATGGCAAGGTTGACGAAGTCTGGTTGGGACGCCTCACAGCAGCGTCCGCGAAAGCGGCGGCGCAATTCTTGTCGGATCACCCCGGCCTGCAAGCCACTAATAGTGCGCCCACGTTGTCGCCGTGACGCACTTCTAGCTTGCCATTCCAAGCTCTGTAGAACTTCACACAAAGGAGAAATAAACGATGCAAAATACCACAAGAGCAGTCCTCACCATGGGCCTGTTCGCCTGCTTGATCATGAGCGCAGTACAAGCCATGGCCCACAAACCCAAAGGTTCGACATGCGAAATCGTCAACGGAGCATGCGTGTCAGTGAACTGCTCGGGGGAGTGTGGCCCAATCTTCCCACAGACCTGTGCATGCATTAACTAGGCATGTCTAAACTAGGAAGGACGCAGCCCCGCACGGGGGCCTGGCCCAACCTTTCGTCACTTGCTTTACATCGGTTGCCCCACCCTTGTCGCGCTTTTTGCGACAGGGTGGGGTTTTGGATTTGCGGATCGAGATCGAAGTATCGTCCCTTCTTTACAAGACTTCTGCAAAGAAATGTTAAGAGAGCGACCCCGAGTATACTGCTATGGTTGAGTACTTCGGCGCCAGGCACTTGCTGGAGCTGGCCTGCCAACGTCCGGTTTTATTTTGCCGTTGAAGGTCGAGTCCCAAGCTCACGCGGCGTGACCTGAATTCGATTTCATACGTCTCACTCGCTTCTTCCAATGCCCTCAGGACCACAAGCGGGAAACTCCGCCAAACGGAGCAAGCAACACGGTAAGCCAAATGCTTCGCGTTCCAGCGAAACCCATGAGCTGACCGAGTTGGCACAGCACGCCTGCCTGGTGGCAAGCGATGCGGCATTTAACTTCCGAGACTTCCTGGTTAACTCATCGCAAATGGCTTTTCTTGCGGTGCGGGATTGCGAAAAGGAACTGGATCGCATCGAGCAGGAGATGGATGAGGAACTCCCGGCAGCCATAACCCAGGTCAGCGAACTGGAAGCTCGTGAATTGCTGGCATGTCTGCGATTCAGCAACGAACTGGAGCGGATCGGCGATTTGCTCTGGTGGGTGGCGCAGCGCGTCCAGAGTTTACCGACTCGGCTGCCCAAGGCGGACTCTCAGCAACTAATTGAAGTGACCACTATTTTAGAAAAGATGCTGCAGAGTGTCCGCGAGGGCTTCACGCTGCGCGAGTTGGAGCCGGCCAGCTACGTTTTGCGGGCCGACCGCGAAATCGACCAGGTTTATCGGGCGCTGTTTCGCCGCCACGTCGCCAACAGCGCTCAGAAGAAGAAGACGCAGAACGGCGCGGATGTGCTCCTGATGGCGCAAGCCCTGGAGCGCGCAGGAGACCACGCCACTAATGTGGCGGAAGAACTGTTCCGGCTGATCGAGGGTCGCAGCCTGCGCCATATTCCCAAAAAGCGGTTGAAAGACTAGCGGGCGCCAAGGCTAATTTGCTTGCTCGGATCAATCTTGCAACCTCCGCAAGTTCAGAGGTGGCCCATTCAAGCACAGTCCGGATTGACCTCAGCTTAGGTCGTGGAAGAAAGCAGTCATGTCCTGCGCGACCGCCGCTGGTTCCTCAGCGGGCGCGAAGTGCCCACCGCGCGGAAAAACTGTCCAGCGCTGGATGTTGTAGACGCGCTGCACATACGAGCGTGGTGGCTCACCCTCGGGAACAGTCTGGTGCGCGAAGACACCAAATGCTGTCGGGGTGTCGACGTAGGTAGGCTTGACTGGGTGCCAGCGATTGTCCCAATAGTCGCGCATCGACGAGGTGATCGACTGCGTGACCCAGTACAGAGTGAGAGTGGCACAGAGAAAGTCACTCGGTGGCGTGACGTCGCTCCACGAGTGCCACTTCTCACATAGGTATGCGGCCAGTCCCGCAGGGGAGTCGTTGAGGCCATAGCCAACTGTCTGCGGCTTGGTAGATTGAATCGCGCTGTAGCCGCGCTCCGTCGCATCCCAGCGACGAGTCACCGCCAGGTACGAACGCTCGATATCTGACAGATCCGCATCGTCCACTGTGGGGGTTAGATCCGACTCTAGTGTGGTGAGGTGTATCCCGATCACCGACTCGGGATGATCGAACGCAAGGAATGTGGTTACCCCAGCCCCAAAATCGTAGCCGCTCGCAGCATAGCGGGAATATCCAAGTTCGGACATGAGTTGATGCCAGCGCTCCGCGACGTACCGATAATTGATGCCGACCATGGGTGGACGTGGCGAAAATCCATATCCGGGCAGCGAAGGTACGACTACGTCGAAGTCGCTGAGCATCGGCAGCATGTCCACATAGTCGAGGAAACTGCCAGGCCAACCGTGTGTGAGGATGAGCGGTATACCCCTGCCGGATGTCGCACGCTGGCGCACAAAGTGGATGCCTTGCCAGGTGAAATGATGAAGCGCGTTGAGTTTGGTTTCCCATGCACGCCAGTCGAACTCATCGGCCCAATACGAGACGAGGTGTCGCAGCCAGTCCAACTCAGCACCCTGCTCCCAGCCTATACCCGGTACCTGGTCTGGCCATCTCGAGCGGCGCAACCGTGTCCGCAGATCGTCAAGCGTTTCATCGGCGACATGGATCTGAAACAGTTCCACTCAGCAATCCCTCTGATCTGATGTGACAGCCCGACACGGAGAGAATTGTAACAATCCCAAACTCGGTTCATGTACTTCTGCTGTGCTATGGCAAGGATGTTGATGATGACGGCCGTCCGTAAAGGCCATGGGTAGCGAGCGGGGAGTCTGCCGATCCACTTGTTCCAGTTCAATGGGATCTCCTACGAGAGAGCCGCTAAGGCATTTTCACCGCAGAAACCGCAGCACACGTGGAAGAGCGGCCCTTGCAGGGCCGCGTAGCTGTCGGATTAAAGACTTAACGCGGCGCTGAAGCGCCGCTCTTCCACGGCGACCCTATCACGGTGATCCCTACCACGATGACCCATGGATTCCGGATTCTTTCCGTCTCGATTCACGACTCTTGAGCCGCATTAGGCGTCCCACCGGGCGTTTCACTACCGAACTGTTTTGCGTACTCCGTGACCAAACGCTTCCAGCCAGCAAACTTCATGGCGTCGGCGCCGACGATGCGCCCGATGGGGTTTCCAATGAGAAGGCGCTCCAGAACATCGAAAGCAATGTGCCAGCCCGCGGCGCCCCACGAGATGAATCGACGATCGATGTTGTGCCACAGCGTCAGGCGCGTGCCGCTACCAAACGCTTCTAGTTCCCACCGGATTTCGCCGTACTCAAGCACCTCCGGAGCGTCGGCTCGCGTGACTTTTGTTGCCAGCGGCGTAGGCGTTCCCACCCAGGTGAGATTCACCGTGGCTCCAACCGTACCCAGGTTCCCATCGACTACAAAGGGAGCCCACTCAAGCAGCTGCGCCGGGTCGGTAAGCGCCTGCCAGACTTTTTCCGGCGAGTGACGCAGCTCTCGAACGAGGATGAGCGTCCACATGTCTTTTTGCGGCCCGTCTTTTTTTACCTGCGCTCGACTCGCCGGGCCCGGTGTGTATTGCTCGATATTGGTCATCATCTTCATCCTTTATGGCTGGGTGCGGCTGTCGTTGGCCGTTGGTCATTGGTCGTTGGCCAACACCGCTATCGCGAACGACCAATGACGAACGACCAACGACGTTCTTATGGCGGCGATCCTGCTGAACGTCTGCCCTACCAGGGCTTCAGCTGAGTGAGCTGAATGAGGTTGCCGCAGGTGTCCTTCAGCATCGCAATGGTCGAGGCGGTCACGTCGGTGGGCGGCATGGTGAACTCGGCGCCGCGGACCTTGATCCGCTCGTAGTCGCCCTTGATGTCGTCGCTGAAGAACATGATCGCCGGTTGGTTCTGTTGAAAGATCGCCTCCTGATACGCTTTGGCTGCGGGGTTGTTGTTCAGCGCCAACTGCAGCTCAACGCCATCCGGATCCTCGGGCGAGGCCACGGTCAGCCAGCGATATGGGCCCTGACTGAAATCGGTCTTCTTGGCAAAGCCCAGTACCTCGGTATAGAAGCGCAGCGCTTTGTCCTGGTCGTCGACATATAGGCTGGTCACTTTGATTTCATTTCGTTTCTCCTTTATATATAGGTCTATTTATTACGTCGCGGTTTGGGCCGCGGCGCCTTCTCCTTAGTCGTTGCCTTCCTTTTCGTTGGCGTTGCTTGATCGTGATCTATACGATCCAGGTGGCGTTCGAGAGCATCTACGTGAGCGGACCAGAACCGGCGGAACTGAGCCAGCCAGGCATCGATCTCCCGAAGCGGTTCAGGTCTCAGCCGGTAGAGACGGCGCTGTGCGTCCACCGTGGATTCCACGAAACCGGCCTCGCGCAGCACGCGCAGGTGCTTCGACACGGTCGGCTGTGGCATACGAAGTTGGCGCTCGATCTCTCCCACCGACTGTTCTGAGGAGACCAGAAGACTCAGTATCGCGCGGCGGTTCGGCTCGGCAATGATTTCGAAAACAGATTCCATACACCGTATATACTCCTAATAGCATATACGTGTCAAGGTATATTTAAGCAGGGACGGGCAACAGTTTCAGTCGGGGTGCGGGGTGACGCACCGTCTGATGAGTTTGCGTGGGCGCGATTCAGAAGGCTGCGCGCTCCGGCCGCAGTGGGGACGAACGCAACAGTACCGTAGCGTTTATGGGTTAATCTGTCGCAACAAGGTCGCAAAGTCGAAGTAGATCCGCCCCGCCGGAATCATTCTGGTTTCGAGATCGTATTCGTAGAACGAGCAGCCAGGAACCTGAACCTTTTTGCCCGTTGCCTCGACGTTGGCAAAGGCACCTTTATGCACGGCTTCAAAACTCCATTCCACGGCGACTAGATTTCTAGAATGGGCCAGGTTTCGAATGGAATGTACATTGCCAGGGAAAGCAGCGATGAACGGACGCACAAAGTTGTCTCGCACGGCTGTCTTCCCTTCGAGTACTCCAGTCGGAAGGTGGAGTACGACATCATCCGAATAGTAGGCGAGAATTCTGTTTTCATCGGTGCCTTTCCAGGCATCGAAATATTCTTGAATAAACGCGCGCACGCTTTCTGGAGTCGCCTGAGCAGCCGTAGCTTGCATACTTGCTCCCTTCTCGCGACAAATTGCCTCGACGTTCGAGCAACTATATACCCTGCCGGCGCCAGCGCGCTGCGCTTCTACTTTTTCTTGTTTTGCGCAGCGCCGATTGCCATCATGCGGTCCATTGTGGGCTGCAGTTGGTTTGGATCGCGAATACAGTTCAGGAACATCGCACGCGGGTCGCCCATGAGGCCCATGCCGGCGAGGTAGTGGTAGTTCTGCGGCAGGGGCGGACCGTCGGACGAGCCCGCCGCGGGAATCACCGCGGGAAGCTGGAAGGCATACATGCTGCCGCCGGCGAGGGTCACAACTTGCTGCGGATGCCGCATGAGCCAGAGGCAATTATGGGCGTCGGCGATGCTGCCGGCAGAGACGATCGCCCACTGGCCAGCGTCCGACGCGGAGGGTTCTTGGCAACTCCACGACTGGGACTGAGGAACATAGGCGGCGGGCTCAGAAAATCCGTATTCATCCAGCAGGACGGTGTTCAGGCCGCGTTGCTGCACAAACTTCTCAGCCTCCGGCAGGGCGTGGTTCCAGTCGATGTTGGAATCATTGACCAACAAATATCCGGGGCGTCCCATCGCAAACGAATTTAAGAATGGCATGTAGTTCGGGTAGGCCAGGATGGCGGTGGCAAGGGAAGCGAACCCGAGTCCGGCGGTCGCCCAAATTCCGGTGCGCGCCCCGCGCCAATTAGCGTCGCGCAGGGACTGCAACATCCGGGGAAGCGGAGCCAGCAGGAGAATCAATTGAGCAATCGCGATCAGGAAATGGCGGATGCTGAGGTCGAGGCGGTTCATCATGCACACGGCGACGAAGACCACCAGCGAAACCCACAGCGCGCGCCAATTCAGTTCCGTGCCGGGAGGCAATGCGGATGCCTGGCCGGCTGAGCGGCGCTTCCAGAGGACAGCAACTCCGATCGCGAGCAGGAGCAGCAGCAGAAACGCCAGCGGCGATTTCAGAACAAATAATGTCGGAAAGTAAAACCAGACGCCATGCGAGTAGGAATGGCCCAGAATATAAGTGGGCCGGCTCCCAGCACTGACCGCGAACAGAAACAGGCCTCCCAGGTACAGCAACACCGGCATCAGCAGGCGCCGCAATAACAGCGACGGAGGAAAATGCGGAATCAGGTCAAACGAATCGGTTGGCTGTCCCCAGGAAAACACTAAATAGAAGACGTACACGAACAGTGCGGCCCAGGCGGTGGCCTTGAGCATGTTCCACCATGCCCGGCGGCGCCACTTCCGGCGCTCAAGTTTCTCAGAGGGCTGCTCGGGAACGGGCCGGCAGCGAAGACTGAGGACCACGGCAATGAAAACAAAGAACAACAATCCCGAAGAAAACTTGGAAAGAAAAGCTCCAGCCAGAGTAAGCCCGAACCGGACCACGGTTCCGCGCGAAGGCGACCGCCACATCTCAGGAAGTTGCCAGACGGCGAGTACCCAGAACAGCGTAATTACAACATCTGTCACAACCAGAGGGCCGAAAGTGAGAAACGCCGGCATGCTCACGTAGGCGCTGAGGCACAGCAGTCCTCCCCAAGTGCCCCCCAGTTGCGAGCCAAACAAATAAATCACCAGGCCCAGCAGCAGCGTAAGCAACAGCATGGGCGCGCGGGCCCACAGGACAGTGGAAATGGGATCGTTCCAGCGCATGATGAGCCAGTGACCGAAGACCCACTCTCCCAGGAATTCCTGAGCGCCCTTGCCGCTGAATGTCCAGGAAACATGCGAGTAGTCAGCGTGCGCCCCCCGGAGAACCAGCGGGACCGCGGCAATCATCTTGGCGAGCGGCGGATGTTCCAGGTTCATCCGCATATCCAGCTTCTGCAGATAACTGACACCGGCGCCGATGTGCGCGACCTCATCAATGGTCACGGACTCACGCAGCGCCGCGCCGCCGGAGAGCAGCGCCATGAGGACGAGCAGTAGAGTGGCGGCCGCCTTGACCCGTTTGGATTGCATCTTCAAGGTCCTTCTTCCCTAAAAAGTAAAAGCGGAATGCGTACGAGAGGGTGAGCAGAATAATACACCGGCTCACACGTGGACAGGCGTCTGTCGAGTTCTCAGAAATTATCCGCAAGTGTTAGCAGGGCTGGTGGCCTTCGCCGGATCTTTCGGGTTGGTCCTTACCGAGTAGCCTCTGCCCTGGCCAGCATCATAGCCGACCTCCGCGCCGCCGCTTCGTAATACCGCACCATGCGTTGCGGTTCCTCCGCGGCGTAAGGCGCCAGATTATGCGCCCAGCGAAACCCGATAGGTTGAAACCAAAGCTCCGCCTCCACCTTGAACGGCCCGGTTGCGTTCCCGGTCGAGACCAAATATCGCACCGAGCTTCCTGTGTCTGTGAACCCCGGGTCGTTGGCCGCGTCGCCGGTCACCGCGATGTCTTTTTCTGCAGTGGCCTTATCGAAGCCGTGCGGCAGTAGCCGATTATCCTTTAAATATCCGACTGCATGGAGGAGGCCGGTCGTAACCTTCCCCTCCGAATCCTTCAGGATTGGTTCGTAAATCTCAACCTGCTGCGAACTCGTGATCTCGCGATAATGCGGCTCGAACTTCAGAGGATCTTCGTCGTTGTCGTTTCCTGCAATCGACCCGTCCGCATTGAGCGCACCCGACTCGAACACGACACGCCCATTGCTGTCCTTCACGACGAAATGTAGCCACGCCCGCCGCGAAGGATAAGCGGTAGGCAGCTTATGCCCGCCGAGATTCTCCACGTGCACATCCACGGCAAGCCCATTCGGAGTAGCATCCATCCGGGTAATGGTCACTTTCGCCGCTTGCGTCTTCAAAAACTCGGTCGTGCGCTTCATCGCCGCATCCATTTCTTCGGGCTGCGCCTCTGTCGCCAATTCATCGCGATGATCCTGCAGCATCCCTTCGACAACGAAATTTGATCCGACAAATACGTGCCGGTGCATGCGCTCGCGCGGCTGCCCGTACAGCGCCGTCACGGGTACAGCCTCGTTCACCACTGGCATATGGCAGTCCTGGCAGGTCTGTTTGGTGGCGTAATCGCTATGCTGCCATTCTTGGAAAGGCATCTGCTCGGGGAATTTCGCCAGCTTCTCACCGTTCGGCCCAAGCGCCGAAGTGATCAGCGTATGGCAACTCCCGCAAAGCCCCGCGTCGCGTATGTGATCGCCCCTGGTCGGGATGTACGTCGCCGTCGACGAATGCATTACCGTCTGGTGGCCTTTGTCCACGTCGAAGGGCCCATACTCGGGCCGCTCGTCGTTCTGGACCGGTTTCGCGAAGACCACGTTCCCAACGAAGGTCGCGTCCGTTCCCAGCCCTGTCTTCTCAATCTGATGACAAACCGAGCAAGTGACACCATCTGCGGCGGCGTGGTCGCCCCTGGGAAACTTCTGCAAGGGAAAACGCGAAAACACCTGCGTGTGTTTTCCCGCATCCCGGTCCGCCATCCGGACGGCCGGCATATGGCAGATCGAGCATTCGTCCTCGATCGCCTGCTTCGACTCCGGATGATCCATCGACTCGCGTCGCACGCTGCCTTGCCAATAAGGATCGCGCGACGAGTTGGCCATGATGCTCGCGCTCCACTCGAGCCCGATCGAAACATCCTCTCCCGAACTCGTCTTCAGCCCGTTATGACACGCCACACAACGTTCCGATGTCCGGAAAAAAGTTCCCGGAGGTGACTTGTCGCCCTTCGCGTTCTCCGTCTCCGACTTGCCGCGCACCATTGCCGGGACCCCGATCATCGCGAGCCCTAGAGCGATCGCACTACTCCAACGGAGTTTCATCGCCAACCGTTCCATAACTTCCCATCCGCCCGGTCCCAAAGAAAATAGAACAACACCTGCGGCGTTCGTCCCTGCGTATTGGTGAATGGTTCTCTTACGCCGAAACCTACCCGGACGTGCTGTCGCCTGCTCACGGTGATCTGCATTTCCGGCAGAACATCCCAGTTAGTTTTCTCCCCCGGTCTGAAATCGCGCACCGCCAAAAACTCGACCATGGGCGAAAACAGCCGTCCCAGCATGTGGTCTGGAGCCATCGCCTGCCCTACCGCCACCCGCCAGAACATGCTGCGCGGAGCTATGCTCGTATCCACCGGCAGGTCGGCCCCCAGCTGGGTTTGCAGAAACGTATTTTCCTTGAACAGCTGATCGAACGCCGCGAAGGGCTCGAACTGCGTCGTCCCTGCCCCGAACCCGCGCTTGCTGTCCCCGGTCGGCAGCAAGATACCGCCTTGCAGACTCAGGATCGAACCCGTCCGCAGACTGGAAAACATCTCTCGCTTCACCGCGAGCGTAATGTCCCCAAAACCCTCGGTCCAGTTGTGCGCCTGGTCCGCATAGTTCACGGGAACATCGGTTTCAAGCTGGGTCCGGGCATCGAAGATCGTCCGTTCATCAATGACATCCGTAGTCCACGCTGGCGCCCCTGATGCACTCGCCGCCGTGGAAATCACAATCTCGTTCTCGGGAAACGCTTTCTCCGTTACCAATGCCCGTGGCAGATTTAGCTCGCCCAGCGGATCGTGGTGGACATTCTTGCAGAAGCCCCGCATGTACCCGATCACATCGTTGATCTCGTCGTCCGTGAGCAGGCCCCCGAACGCGGGCATAATCTGCGAGAGTCCACGCGATGGTCCGCCATGCACGATCACTGCCTTCCAATTTCCGTTCGGCTCAGGCGTCGTCCCCGCGCAATCCGTAAAGTCCGGAAACGTATCTCGCCGCTTGAAAACCGTATTCGCCACGGGAGCACCCTTCCCCTCGCTCCCGTGACATGCGATGCAGCCACCCTTGTAGATCTTCTCTCCATTCCTCACATCCGGACGTTTCGCATAGTGGAGCGTCTGTGCCGAAAGGCGTAAAGGGCGACCAAGAAGCACAACGGCCCAAACGATGAGTAAACCTGCCGATCCCGTCAGAAACCCCAGGATGAATCTGCGCGACGATGATTCGCCGACTACATTCACGTGCCAGGCCTCCTTCGCCGCAACTCTCTCGCCAACTGCGGCCGCCTCGTGTCTCATTCAATCTCCGACTTCTTACATTTCAATCATCAGAAAAGGTATCCAGAACGAAAATTACTCAGCCTGTTCACTTTCAAGAGCTGCCGATCAACACTCCAGTCCCAAAGACCAAGGCGCCTCCCAGGGCCACCTGCGTTGCAGCCGACATGATCGGTGTCTCCATGTATCGATGTCGAATCCAGGGAATGACAGCGAGTTCAACCAGAACGACGAAAAAAGCTATCGTCATCGCCGCGTGGAATCGCGGGATCAGGAAAGGCAGCGTATGGCCAATCCCACCGAGAGCCGTCATGGCACCGCAGATCAATCCGCGAACCCAAGGATGGCCCCGCCCCGTAAGGCTGCCGTCGTCAGACAGTGCCTCGGCGAAACCCATGCTGATCCCCGCGCCGACCGATGCGGCCAATCCGACAAGAAACGCATCCCAGGAGTTTCGAGTTGCGAGAGCGGCTGCGAACACCGGTGCCAGAGTCGATACCGAGCCATCCATGAGTCCCGCAAGACCCGGTTGCACGATCTGCAAAACAAAAAGTCGCTGCTGAGCCTTATCTTCATCTTCCTTGACCTTTGAGCGCAGCTTTTCTTCGGTGAACTGTTGCGCCCGGTCCTCGTGCCTTTTTTCCTCCTGCGCCAAGTCATCGAGCAGTTGGCGAACACTGGCATCCTGGGCCCGCATCGCGGCCTTTTCATAAAACCGCCGAGTTTCGACTTCGATTGCGCTGGCCTGCCGCCGGACCACCTCCAGCCCGAGCGGCCGCACCAGCCACACCGGCTTCCGCGTCACGAAACCTTTCACGTCCTGCCTGCGAATCAACGGGATGTGCTCACCAAACTTTTTCCGATACAGCTCGATGAGCCTCCGACGGTGGCCCGATTCCTCACCGCGCATAGTGTCAAACACCGAAGCCGAGGCAGGGAAGTCGTGCTTGAGGCCTTCGGCAAAATCGCTGTAAACGCGCTCATCCTCTTCTTCAAGCGAAATGGCCAGGGCCAGAATCTCGCGCTCCGAAAGAGTGTCAAAGTTTTTCATGATTACGAATCCTCGTAATAAATCCTGGTGTCAGCTTATTCCAGGAACCCCTTTCCCTGCACTCGTGGATTACTTGGCATCGCCGACCAGCAGACACCCCCTGTCGTCTAGGCATTTGAAATCGCATTCTTCTTCGCACTCTTCTAACCGAAGTTGGTTTCGTCCTAAGCCAATCCAAATGGATTTGAGGGACTTTCTCTTTCGGCCGTCACTCTTCGGCGGCTAGGTCAGTTCGAATATTCGCATTCGGCTTTCCAACGTCGGCGTTGTGCTAAGTCGAGGTTTTCAAAGAAGGTTAGGTTAGCTATATGAAGGAGAACACACCGCCCGAGTGTCGACAGGCTGATGGCGGTGTCAAGATATAGACTCGTTGCTGGCGCCTGCGGAAGCATGCCGGATCAGGGCCGGACTGGTGGCCCATTCAAGCCCGGTTTTGGCTTGAGTGGGGCAGTTCTACAGCCGGACAAAGTCTTCCTGCAGCCCGTTCGCGTTTCCGCGCTGTCCATTCTGACTCGTTGTCAACGCGTCCTTATTCTCGCGAGATCTTGCAGGGGAACGCTTCGAAATAAGCCAGACTCGCGAGCACCGTAGTTCTCAACTGAGCTGTTTCCGGATGGGCTCGTATGTATTTCACTAGTACAAGACCGAGCTGCGCACCAGTTCCGGTCTCTGGCGTGCACCAGGGTTGCGATAGTTGAATCTTGGTTTCCCCAGCGGAGAATTGAACCCCAAGGTTTACGCCTTCGTTGAATCCGGGCAGAAAACCTGCACACTCATTCAACAAGGCATTAGTTAGCGGAGTAGCTTGTGCATACTTCTCCAGATTCGTTGCACAATCTCTGAGAAATGCATTCCCTGACTCATAGTAAAAATCTTGTGATGTGGTGGTTGTGGTTTTTGTGCAGCTTGGCTTTGGGCTTGAATCCGCGCAATCTCTAAGGCGGTTTGATCAGCTTCGCGCTGCATCTGGAGCTGGTATTCGGCATCGATCAACAATGTTTGGGTGTCAGCTGACGTTTGACGGTCCACCGTCTAATCATACTGGTGTTTTTCACAGCCAGGAACCAAATCAGAAAAGCCATTAAATCGTTTCAGCTGCTAGAATCGCGGGCAATGAGAAATCGGGGGGCAGTTCTAATCGTCGCATTCGTGTGCCTTGCTGGCGCTCTTCACGCGGCCACCAAAACCAAAGCTGTGCCGGCATCGCAGACCCGTTCGGAACACCTGCAACTGGTTCCGGATTTGCAGCGCCGTCTTGCGAGATTTCGCCAGGTTGAGATGCCGTTCCATTCCGCCGCTCTCAGCGCCCGCGAGCGCCAGATGGTCGAGAGACTGGTGGACGCATCACGCTACCTGGATGACATCTTCTGGAGACAAAACGATCCCGAGGCCCTTCAACTTTACGAATCTCTCGAGGGCAGCACAAATCCCAAAGATGTCGAATTGCGGCGCTATTTGTGGATCAACGGCTCACGATTTGACCTGGTCGATAATCAGAAACCGTTCACAGGCACCGCTCCCATGCCGCCGGGCGGCGGCTTCTACCCCCAGGGACTGACACGCGAACAGATTGAGCAATACGTAAAAGACCATCCTGAGAAGCATGCGGAAATCTATAGTCCAACCACGGTTGTCCGCTGGCATGGAAAGGAACTCGAAGGGCTTCCATATCACATTGCTTATAGATCGTTTCTTGAACCTGCAGCCAAGGACCTGCGCGAAGCCGCTGCTCTGAGTTCCGATTCAGCCTTCACGGATTTTCTGCGCCTGCGCGCCGACGCGCTCTTGAACGATGACTACTTCAAAAGCGATATCGCGTGGATGGAACTTAAGAACCCGAAGTTCAACGTCATTCTCGCTCCTTACGAAACCTACAACGACAATCTTTTGGGAGTGAAGGCGACCTACGGTGCGGCGGTTTTGGTTCGCAATGACGCCGAAAGCCGACGGATGGAAACATTCAAGAAGTATGTTCCCGAAATTCAGGATGCTCTGCCACTGCCGCAGCGCGACCGTCCATCAATGCGCGGGCTCGACACTCCCATGGAGGTAATGGACTCCCCCTTTCGCGCCGGCGATCTCGGCCATGGCTACCAGGCGGTGGCCGACAATCTGCCGAACGATCCTCGAATCCACGAGCAGAAGGGCAGCAAGAAACTTTTTTTTAAGAATTTCATGGACGCTCGCGTGAACTACGTGATTCTGCCGCTGGCGAAATTCATGATGCCCGCCGATCAGGCTGCCAAGGCTTCAGGGGAAGGGTATCTGCTGAGCACGATTCTGCATGAGATCAGTCACGGGCTGGGTCCCACGTTTGCCCACAACGCGTCCGCAGAAAAAATCAGCATTCGTGAAGCTATCGGCCCGATCTTCAGCGGGTTGGAAGAAGCCAAGGCCGACATCGTGGGAATGTTCGGCCTCAAGTGGCTGGTGGATCATGGCGTTTTACCCAAGCAAAAACTTGAGGAGTACTACGCTTCATATGTCGCCGGTAATCTCCGCACCATTCGCTTTGGCGCGGCCGAGGCCCATGGTCAGGCGGAAATGATGGAGTTTAACTACTTCCTGGAGCATGAAGCGATTCGCCGTTTGCCGTCGGGGAAATATTCCGTAGATTACGGCAAGATGCCCGACCAAATCGCGAACCTGGCAAAAGAGCTTCTTGAAATGGAAGCCACCGGTGATCGAGCGCGCGCCGAGGGTTGGTTCAAGAAATACGATGTTATCCCGCCGGACTTGCAGCAGTCGCTCAATAAAGCTTCGAGCGTTCCAGTAAACGTCGATCCAATATTTTCATTTCCAAGAAAGCCGCACTGACGACCAGATAGCGAGCAGCCATTTCTCCAAAGTGGAAGAGCGGCTCTTTAGAGCTGCGTCTGCGGCTGAGTTTTAATGCCGCCCTCTTAGGGCCTGAGCTGAAGCGCGTGATAAGAAATGAGCGTTCTTACGCGGCCATAAATGGCCGCTCTTCCACTCAGATTGGCGGGTTTGCGTTACTTTCCGATCCACTGGTCGACCCAGTCGTTCACAGTTTTGTACCAGAGCTGGGAATTCTGCGGCTTGAGCACCCAATGGCCTTCATCGGGGAAGTAGAGCATCTTTGAGGGCACGCCTCGCCGTTGCAATGTGGTGAAGAGATCAAATCCTTCTGAAATGTCGATTCGATAGTCGAGCTGGCCGTGCACCACCAGCGTCGGCGTCTTGAAATTTTCAACAAAGAGATGCGGTGACCACTTGCGGTACATCTCGCGGTTCGTCCACGGCGTGCCTTTCAACTCCCACTCGGGGAACCACAGCTCTTCGGTGGTGCCGTAGTCCGCCTCCAGGTTGAAGTCGCCATCGTGCGTGACCAGGCACTTAAACCGATTGGTGTGGCCCATGATCCAGTTGATCATGTATCCGCCGAAACTCGCGCCCAGCGCGCACTCGCGGTCTTTATCGATGAAGGGATAATGCTGCTCGGCGTAGTCGAGGCCTTTCATCAAGTCTTCATACGGAGCACCGCCCCAGTCGGCGTTGACCGCGTCAATGAACTTCTGCCCGTATCCGGGCGAGCCGTGAAAGTTGATTTCGATTACGACATAGCCGTTCGCCGCGAACAGCTCGGCGTTCCAGCGGTAGGTCCACTCGTCTCCCATTGGAACCTCCGGCCCGCCATGCACGATGAACTTCAGCGGATATTTTTTGTTGGCATCAAAGTTCGGGGGCGTCACCAAGAAGCCCTGGATTTTGTCGCTATATGCGCCTGGGAACCAAAATGGGGAAAACGAGCCAAGTCTGGGAGGATGGGAAGAAAAGTTCATCGAAGAAAACTCGACCTGGGACAGGACCTCATCATTCATGTGAGTTAGCTGGGTCCCCGTAGGGTGAAATTCATGCGGGGATCCCTGGCCAGGCTCCCGGAAGTAGATTTCTGTCGGAGCATAGATAGACATTTCGGTGAACAGGACTCGTTTCCCATCAGACGTGATCGCAAGGTCATCGTCGTAGCCGCCTTTGAGAGGAAATGTGAGACCAGAAAGGTGGTCTATGACGGCATCTTGCTGGATGATTCCCATTGAGCCAAGCTGTTTCGGGGAATCGGGTTGATAAGATGTGCGGGCTTCCGGAGGCGACGACCGTGTCTCGGTATAAACCTGGTAGATGGTTTGATCCCCGTCTCTCTCTGCCACGAAGAGCAGACAGCGGTAATCGGCGCCAAAGCATTGAGGCTGCCAAATAAAATTACCTACTGAACGGTCGCCGAAGTTGCCCGTATACTTGGTAATGTTCTTCTTTTCCCCCGTCTTGCGGTCGTACAGCATCAGTCGGAAGCGATCGCTCTCGTATCCCGGGCGCGCCTGCGCGCGATAGGCGATGTACTTTCCATCCGGCGAATAGAGCGGTGTGTTATCGGCAGCTTTGTTCTCGGAAGTGATGTCCTTCGTCGCCGCACGCACCTGGGAGGGTGAGTTGTCCCGCGGAAAATTCACCGGCACGGTGAACAAATCATTGTTAGTCGAAATCGCCGGCTCCGGATCGTGATTCGACGCGTAACAAATCTCCTGCCCATCCGGTGAGAAGGCATAGTCATCCTGCCCTCCGAGCGAAAACACTGGCGCATCGTAATCGCCGGGCGTCAGATCGAGGTACTGCACGTACATGGCGATATTGCCCTGCCCCTTTCTAAATGAGAGCTGGGAATCCGCTGCCACAACGAAGAGGCGAGTGCGCTTGCCTTCCCGGTAAGCATTCCAATGGCGATAAAGCAGGTGAGTAAAAATGAGGGCTTTGACTTTCGAAGTCTTGCCCTCTTCCACTTTCTTCGCATTACATGCGGTTTCTTCCGCTGGAATGCCGTCGCACTCGGGATACACATCCGACTTGAACAAAATGTTCTTCCCATCCGGAGACCACAGCTCGCCATCAGCTTCGGTCGCGATGTTCGTAAGCTGATGCTTGCCGGTCACAGTCCCAGTCGATCCATCAAAATCTGCAATCCAGATTTGCGATCCGTTTTCTTTGGTCGACAAAAATGCAAATCGCTTCCCATCCGGCGCCCATCGCGGCCGGTCCGCATCCTGATCGGAAATGATCTCCCGCTCCTTACTCTCTGTCATCCCGAGCGAAGCAGCATGATTTGCTTTCGAATCATTCTCTGCAGTCGAGGGACCTGCTTTTTTCTTCCCGCCATCACCCACCCTAGCCAAAACCGGGCTAGCATGGGCCACCTCAGATTTTTCGACGTTGGAATTCAGCGGCACCACCCACACATGCGGCGTCTTGGTGTTCGCCTTCAAGTCAACGTCCACCGCTGCAAACAGCACCCACTTCCCATCCGGCGACACTACCGGCTCCTCGACGCGTTTGAGCGCCATCATGTCTTCAAAGGTGAAAGGATGTTTTGCCTGGGCGAAAAGCGGAAAGGAGAAGAGAACAACAAACCCTAACAGCCCGATGCGCATACGGCCTCCGAGAAAACAGATAGTCTAATCCACCCAGGGATTGAACAGTCGAATGCCACAGCCCTCGAAATCGCCAGTGTTACGCGTGGCCAGAGAAGCGCTGTGCACAGAAGCGATGGCGGCGATCTGTGCATCCAGTTCCGCCATCGGTCTACCTTTTCTCCGCCGGGTCGAGGCAATCTGCGCGAAGACGCGAGCCGACTGCTCGTCGAATGAAAGAATGCGTCCCGAGAGCACAACCGTAAACATTTTGTCTGCGCCTGCCAGGAGATCACTCCGGCGCCTTCCGGCCGGAAGGATCTCAATTCCATAAAGAACTTCTGCCAAAACCACTGTGCTGCTGTAAATTTCGTCTGCAGAATGTTGGGATATCCACCTGACGACCGCCGCTGAGGGAAGCGGGCGCATTAATTCAGACACAACGTTCGTGTCGAGGACAATCACTAGATTGCATCCCGATGGTCACTGCGGCGGACCATCACCTAATCCCCGGGTCGCGAATTGGGCCGCGTGGCGGAATCTCGAGCTCCACTCCACCGAGCGGCTCGAAAATGTCGCGGATGGATTTCACCAGGTCTTTGCCGGTCTTTGGTCTCTTGCTCAATTCCTGTTGCAGGATCTCCCGCGCTTCCTGCTCCATGGAGCGGCCATGCTGGGCCGCCCGGATGCGGAGCTTGCGCTTGGTAGCTTCCGGCAGTTGGCGAATGGTAATGCTGGCCATGCAATCAATGATAGCATTGCAATCAATGATTGCAAAACTTCTAGTTGCTGACGGCGGGCTTCAGTAACTGCTTCCCAGCGAACAACTTCCACGAATTGATATGATTACCAGCCATGCGCAATCGTGATAAATCAACTCCATCTCTTTCGATAACTCGCCGTGACTTTGTAGCTAAAGCGACAGTTGCAGTCGCTGGCGGATTGCTATTTGGCCAATCTCGGGTTGCATTTCCCGAGACCAATCCTCAGCCTCACATCTCCTTTCCGACCGCCCCGCGCGATCGCGTCTCAGTCGCGTCGTATCCATTTCGCGCTTACATTGACAGTCCCACCAATCACGACCGGGACCCCAAACTGAGAGGAATGGATCTGAAGGATTTCCCGGCCGAGGTGGTCAAAAAATTCAACGTTCACAATATCGAGCCGCACAGCCGTCATTTTCACTCGCTCGACGCTGCCTATCTCGCCAGCCTTCACGACTCGCTGAAGAAGTCCAATGCAAAGGCGGTGAACATTGCCGTCGACGGCCCGGACAGCTACTACGATGCTGATCCGGCTACGCGCGCGAAGGCCATCGCATATGGGAAGAAGTTTGTTGACGTTGCCGTGCAGATTGGCTCTCCGAGTGTCCGCGTGCACATTAATCGCGCGAAGAACTCGCAGCCGGATGTCCAGCGCACGACGGAAAGTCTCCGTGAAGTGGTCCATTACGCTGCAAGCAAGAATGTCGTCGTCAACCTGGAAAATGATGACCTGGTCAGCGAAGACGCATTTTTCATCGCGAAGGTGATTGACGCTGTCAATCACCTTTTTCTGCATGCCTTGCCGGACTTCGCGAATTCCATGTTAACCGGCGATGCCGACTTTAATTACCGCGCACTTACCGCAATGTTCAAACATGCTTACGGAATCTGCCACGTGAAAGATGGAGAGGACGGAGATGCCAAAAAACACGTCACCATCGATATGAAGAAGTCATTCGATATCCTGAAGTCCAGCGGTTACAAAGGCTATTGCTCGATGGAGTACGACGCGGCAGGTGACCCCTATGGGCCGACAACCAAGCTCATCGAAGAGACGATGAAGTATCTCTCGTGACTTACGCGCTGACAAATAAGATTTGTCATTCCGAGCGCAGCGGAATCATTCGCGTGCGAATGATTCCCGAGTCGAGGAACCTGCTTTTTCTACGCTGCACCGCAAACTCATGCCGACGCCGGATGATCCACAATCCTCTCGTTCTTCGCATCCCAATACTGCTTTTTCCCTGACCAGTACGCATCGGTCGACATAATGCATGCGACCGAATGCGCGAAGCCGTTGTCGACCGTGGCGTGCGGCTGCTGGCGCGACCGCATGCACTCGAACCAATTCGCCATATGTTCGAGCGAGCGATCATCAATGCCCATGGGTGGCAGTTCAGTCTCACCGGGAAGCAGAACGTATTTCGACTTTCTTTTGGCGTCGATGTTGTCATCGTCCTCGTGCGTGCCCTTCTCTTCTATAAGTTGATAGCGTGGGCTTCCCTCGCCGCCAATGTTGAATAACGTTGCGTTCTTGCCCATGTAGCGGGTGAACCCCGGAGCGTCGTTTCCAAAGCTGGTCGAGTAGCTGACCAGAAAGCCTTTGGGATAATCGAGTAAGGTATGAAACGTGTCGGCGTTCTCGCGGCCGTCTTTCCAGGCGTAAACACCTCCGTGGGAGACTGCTGATCGCGGGAAACTGTCGTTCATGAACCAGTGCACCATGTCGATAGCGTGACTCATCCACTGATCGGGAATGCCGCTGGAAAATTCTTTGTACAAGCGGAACTCGCAATAGACTTGCGGATCGAATGGACGATACGGTTTAGCCAGCAGGAACTTGCGCCAGTCGGTATCTTGCTCGCGAATCTGCTTGGTGACATCACGCCCGCGCCAGCGTGGCCCATGATAATTCCAAACCATCTCCACTTTGCTGACGCCGCCGAGCACGCCGGTTTGTATCAGATCATATGCGGCCCGGGGATGTGGCTCGCTGCGATGCTGCGTCCCCACCTGCACGATGCGATTGTGCGCCTTCACGGCGTCGCGCGCGGCCTTGGCTTCCTCAAGCACATTGCCCATCGGCTTTTCCACGTATGCATCCTTGCCGGCTTCGGCTGCCATTTTCAACAGTGGCGAATGAGAATGGTCTGGAGTGGAAAGAATGACGGCGTCAATGCTTTCGGTCGCAAGCACGTCTTCAATATGCGCGAAGGCCCGCGGCACGCGCCCGTGATATTTCTGGTTTGCCGCCAGCGCCTTCTCCCGATTCAACCGCCACAGATCGCAGACCCCAGTCATCTCCACGTTCTGCTTGCTGGCGAGTTGCGCGATGATCCAGTCGAGGTCTTCGCCACGGCTGCCATTGCCTACGTGGCAGAGTGCAATACGATCATTTGCGCCGAGAATCTTTCCGTAGGAGAGCGCCGTCTTCGCCAGGGCTGTCCCACCAGCGATCACGGCAGCCGATTTCGACAGGAATGTTCTGCGATTAATATTCTCTTCTGAGTTGTTCACGATAGCTCCTGAACGGTCTAGGTTCGTCGCCATATCGACGGCACCACTCGCCTATTTGCCATCTAGTCCAGAATTGCGCTGAGTTTGCCGTCCGCAATCACTTGTGCGACGTTGGAAAAATCCTTATACATCACGCGGTCCTTTTCCATCTTTGAGCACACCGCGCGGATTGCTTCGTAACTCTTTTGCCCGCGAGCGCTGCTTTTCAGCGGTGCAAGAAAATCCAGTGCCTGCGCCGCCGCGATTGCCTCGATGGCCAGCACGTTTCGCGTGTTCTCCACAATCCGCCGCAACTTGATCGCTGCGGTCATGCCCATGGAAACGTAATCTTCCTTATTGCCCGAGGTCGTAATCGAATCCACCGATGCCGGGTGCGCCAACACTTTGTTCTCGCTGACCAGAGCCGCAGCCGTGACCTGGGGCATCATGAAACCGGAGTTCAATCCTGCGCCCGGAGCGAGAAACGGCGGCAGGCCTTCATTCAAAGCCGGATTTACCAACCGCTCCAGCCTTCGCTCAGAAATTCCCGCGAGTGCACTCAATACAATGGCGAGGAAATCGAGCGCGAAAGCGATCGGCTCACCGTGGAAGTTGCCGCCGGAAAGGATTTCACTATGATCCGTCGCCGAGCTTTGCTCGTCCGGACGGGTGTGGACACCCGTCCCCACATGGGCAGAGGAACTTCCGCTTGATTTGCTCGAAATAAACACAAGCGGATTATCCACCGCCGAATTCGCTTCGGTTTCGAACACTTCGCGGCAGTGAGTCAGCGTATCTCGCACTGCGCCGTGCACCTGGGGAATGCAGCGCAGCGAATAAGCATCCTGCACGCGCCCGCACTCGCGATGGGACTCGCGAATCTGACTGTTTTCCAGCATCAGGCGCAAATTCGCCGCAGTCTTGATTTGTCCCGCATGTGGTCGGACGCGGTGTATGCGTTCATCAAACGCCACATCGGTCCCACGAAGGCAATCGAGGGTGAGGGATCCGATTACGTCGGCTGAGTTCACCAGGGTTTCAGCTTCAAGCAGCGCAAGCGTGCCCACGGCAAGCATTGCCTGAGTGCCGTTGATCAAAGAGACTGCCTCTTTTGCCTCGAGACCTAAAGGCTTGATCTGTGCACGACGCAGGGCGTCCGCACTTGGAATACGATTGCCGTGCTCATCCAGGCATTCGCCTTCACCTATCATCGCCAGCGCGAGATGCGCCAGGGGCGCCAGATCGCCGCTTGCGCCCACGCTGCCTTGCGATGGAACCGTCGGCGTAACCCCTCGGTTCAACAGTTCGCAAAGCGTGTCAATCAAGGTTGCGCGGACGCCCGAATGTCCCTTCGACAAAGAATTAGCCCGCAGCAGCATCATGGCGCGCGTTTCGGCAATCGAAAGGGGTTCGCCTACGCCCACCGAATGCGAGCGCACCAGGTTGACCTGCAATTCGCGAATCTGATCTCCCGCGATTCGGACCTCGCTCAACTGGCCTACACCTGTGGTGATCGCATATGAGACCTGATTGCTTGCGACCAGTTCCTCGACCACGGTCCGCGCGCGATTGACTCCGTCGCGAGCGTCGGGCGCAAGCAAGACCGCACGTCCGGCGACAGCGACTTCGTGCACGTTTTCCAGCGTGAGGTCGTTCCCGTTGATGTGGAGGGCCTGCATGAGGCAGCTTTTAGCCTTTAGCTCTTTGCGTACGAAAAACCTGAGGCACGACTTTCAGTCGTGCCGGACGAACCAAACCGTAGTCTTGCGGCACGGCTGTAAGCCGTGCCCTCCCGACTTATGTTTCTCGCCGAAGCGCGTTCTGAAACGCTTTCATATACTTTTCTGGAATCACGCGCACCTTCATCTGCGAATCGGTAACGATGTGCGTAGTTTCTCCTTCGGCCAGCAACACACCATCGCTCATCCGAATCAACTCATATCCAAAATGCACCAGCGAGTCGCGCACGTTCTTCAGCCGAGTGCGAACCGTTATTTCGTCGTCGTAACGCGCCGGCGCTTTGTATCGGCAGCGCGCGTCGACTACGGCAATGCAGCATCCGTCTTTTTCTTCCATCTCGCGATATGAAAAACCCAGCTGGCGGAGGAACTCGACCCGCCCAACTTCAAACCAGATGAAGTGATTCGCGTGATAGACCACGCCCATCTGATCGGTTTCGGCATAGCGCACCCGAATGTTCACTTCGCAGATATTCCCGGCATGCTGCGAAAGCGCGGTCTTCGTATCCAGCGATCCCGTGCTCACTTACCGCTCCATTGGGGCTTGCGTTTCTCGAGAAACGAGCTGATGCCCTCGCGAAAATCGGCGGTCTGACGAATCGCCGCATTATCTTCGATCGCTTGCGCAGTTTGCCGTTCAAGAGATTCGGCAATGAAGCCATTGACCAGCTTCTTGGTCAGCCGCACCGACGAAGGGCTGTTCTCCATTATCTGCGCTGCCAACTCTGTCGCTCTCGCCAGCAGGCGGCCCGGCGGGACAATCTCATTCACCAGTCCGTAGCGACTCGCCTCAGCTGCGTCAAAAGTCCTCCCCGTCAGCAACAGGTCACGCGCGATCTTGTGTCCCACTTGCCAGACGAGAATGGAAGAGACCAGCGCGGGCACAAATCCGATGCGCACTTCCGTATAACCGAACTTTGCATCCGGTACAGCCATCGTGAAGTCGCACATGGTCGCGATTCCGGTGCCTCCAGCGATGGCGGCTCCGTTCACGGCCGCAATAGTCGGCTTGGGGAAATCGTACAGCCGCCGGAAGAACCGTGCCATGCGCCCCGAGTCCTCGACATTCTCAGCGTGCGATTTCCCAGTGAGTGACTTCAGTTCGTCCAGGTCCATGCCGGCACAGAAGGCTTTGCCTGCCCCGGTAACTATTGCGACCTGCGCTTTCGAGGACTCGATCTCTTCCAGGGCCGCTACGACCTCATCGAGCATCCTCAAACTTAGCGCGTTGCGTTTCTCCGGACGGTTAAATGTAATCGTCGCAATTCGGGAGTCGTAGGCGAGCTGAATAGTTTGGAACAACATGGAGGCGGAACAGGAGATTATACGGGATTGAATCATTCCAACATTGAATGATTGAGTCATTGAAGACTTCAAAGTGCGGGCGCGGATTAACCATCCGGTCGGTTTTAAATGAATCAATACTCAACGAATCAATGGTTCATCTCTACATCAGCTTTCTTCTGACCATATCCAGTGCCTGCTGCGACGCGAACCAGCGCACGCGCTGCCGGTCACCGGGAAAATTACGCTTCACAACTTCTGTGCCGTTCTCACTAGCTAACGCATGGAAGACCAGCCCGACTGGTTTTTCCGCTGTGCCGCCGGTCGGGCCTGCTACACCTGTGATCCCAAGCCCTAGCGTGGTCCCACAAGTTTTGCGAATACCTTCAGCAAGAGCCTTGGCTACCGGCTCGCTCACGGCCCCATAAACGTCGATCAAATCCTGCGGCACATCGGCGAACTGCGTCTTCAAGCCGTTGGAGTAAACCACCGCGCCGCCAATAAACGACCGTGAGCTTCCGCTGATCGAGGTTAGCCTCTCGGCTACCAGTCCGCCGGTACACGATTCCGCGACGGAAATCGTCGCATTTCGCATCTGCAGGTAATAGCTGACAATCTGTTCCAGCGAATCCCCGTTGTCGGAGTAGACGAAATCGCCGAGTTCCTCCTCGACCTTGTTGACCAATTCGTCCACCCGCTTTTGCGCCGCTTCCGGCGACTCTGCCCGGGTCTGCAAATGCAGCTGGATCTCGCCCGGGCCCGCCAATATAGTTGTATTGACGTCCTGGAAGCGTTTGTAGATGGGGGCGACTCGCGCGTCGCAAGCCGATTCTCCCATTCCCGTGATTTTCAGAACGCGAGATACGATGAACTGCCTGGGAATTCGCGCACGCAGCCGCTCCAACACAGTGCCTTCAACGATTGCTTTCAGCTCATGAGGCGGCCCGGGAACGAGTATCACAATCTTTTCCTTGCCGTCTGATTTTCCGCTGATCCATTGCCCGGGAGCAGTGCCGTTATCGTTCGTAAGCACCATGGCCCCTGAGATCACGTCAGCCTGCTTGACGTTGTTCGGGGACATCTTCCACCCGTGCGCGGCGAATCGAGCCTCAATGCTGCGAAGAATCTCCGGATCGCGCTTCAAGTGCAGCCCCAGAGTTTGTGCAACCGCTTCCCGGGTGAGGTCGTCTTCGGTGGGCCCCAACCCGCCGCTCAAGATCACGATGTCGGCTCTGGAGAGTGCGGTCGTCGTTACCCGGACAATATCCTTGAGCTTGTCACCAACAATGGTTTTGAATGTGACCTCAACTCCCAGATCGTTGAGCTGCGCGGTGAGATAGAGCGAATTTGTGTCCTGCCGAAACGGCGTCAACATCTCCGAGCCGACGGCAATGATTTCTGCCACCACGCTTGCAGTCTAAACGAAAAGGCTTATGAAGGATCGAGCAGCGGCTGCCCGGCAACATCCCAGGCGAGATGATGAACGGCGCTGTTGCTGGCAAGAATTGCCGATCGCCCGGGAGCAAACGCCAAGCCAACCAGGCCTGATCCGGCGATGGCAAGCGATGGCGCTCCGTCTGGGGTGATCTTCACGATTCCGCGCCGGCCGGCGAGGGAGGCGGCGACGTACAGATTTCCTTCACCATCGAAGGCAATGCCCTGGGGTCGGCCGAGCCCGCGGTAGAAAATTGAAACTGCACCGTGCGGATCGATCTTGTAAACCGAATCGAAGCCGCAGTTGGTCGGGCCGGTGACGAACAAGTTTCCCTTGAGGTCGAACGCCAGGTGATAAGCGGAGACGCTCGGCTCAAGAGTTGCGAACACAAATATCTGCCGGTCGCGGGCGATCTTGAAGATGGTTCCGCTGCGGTCTCCCACGTAAAGGTTTTCTTCGCGGTCGAACGCGATTCCCGTGGCCACGCCCATGCCTTGCGCATACGACGACATGGTCCCGTTCGGGGCCGCGCGATAAACCGTTCCGTCGAAGCGTGAAGACACATACATCTGTCCCTCGCGGTCGAAGGCAATCGCAGTCGCATTCATCAACTCGGTCAGGAACGGCTTCACGTTGTAGTTGGTCTCAATCTTATAAACAGAGACCGGAACTTTTTGTCCCCGCGATCCGGAAAAAGTTACGTAAATATTGCCTTCAATATCAAGAGCAGGATTGGTCACGGGATGGAGATTCTCGGCGATCAGAGCAGCAACCTTGATCTGCTGGGCATTGCTGGAGTGCCCGTTTGTCGAAACTACTATTGGGCCGGAAGCGGCCCCATAAGGTACTCGGGCAATTACGAAATCGTCGGCGCTGACGACCACCGGCGCATCCACTTCGCCCAGGCGTACTCGCGGACGCCGAAGGTCAGCCGGCCGCAGGCCATGACCCAGAATCCGGACCTCACCTCCAGGCAGCGCTGCGGACGGAGACAGGGCCTCGATGTGCGGCCGCCCGTTCACGTTTTTCTTTCCTAGCAGGCGATTGGAAATGGCCATGGAAACAGCACTCAACTGGAACTATGGTGAAAGAAGCCTGAAATGCAACAAGAGTTGCATTACCACAAGCGAATAAAGGCCGGCAGCAATATCGTCGACGACGATCCCAGTACCCGCGGGAAGCCGCTCGAGTTGCCGCACCGGTGGCGGTTTAAGGATATCGAATCCACGAAAAAGTATAAAGCCGCCGAGCAGGGTTTTCCACGACACCGGAGCGAACAGCAACGCTATCCATTGGCCGGCAACTTCATCAATGACTACCTGCTGTGGATCTTTGATTCCCGAGTTCCTTGCCACCATAGTCGCCGCTGGAATACCCAGTCCGACGGCGATCGCGATCAAGCAGCCAAGAGCCAGAGGCTGAAGACTCGGCTCAATGAACTGTGAGAAAGCAAGCCAGATCAATGCCGCTGCAACTGATGCCCAGGTACCAGGCCCCGGGCGAAGTCTACCTATTCCGAAAAAAGTACCTGTCAAGGTCGCCCAAAGCGGCGCGCGAGTGTCAGTTGGCAACGGTGAGGTTTCAGTCTTCATTCTTATCGCCTGGAAAATCTGCCTCATCCACCTCATCGGAAATGTCGTGCCCAGGCGACGAAACCACGTATTGATCGCTGGCCCACTTTCCCAAATCGATCACCCGGCAACGCTCGCTGCAAAAAGGGAAGTCTGCGCCATTGCGTACCACCGGTTGTTTGCAGATGGGGCACTTGATTTGAATCTTTGGTTTGCGCGGCACACTCTAATTCTAGATCGAATCTGCTCGCCGCATTTACAGCACTGGCTTCGAATCGAATTGCCGCCCAGGTTGATCAATCGTGACCCACGCCTCCCCCAGACCCGCGCGTTGGAAGATACTGCTGGCGTTCGCCATTATTTACTTTGTCTGGGGATCGACATACCTCGCGATCCGCGTAGGCGTGCTCGAAATGCCGCCGTTCTTGATGGCCGGCATCCGGTTCACCATCGCCGGGCTGGCGGTCTGGATATGGATGCGGATTCGAGGTACCCCTTCACTTACCTGGCGCGAGTGGCGTGCCGCCACTCTCCTGGGCGCGCTCATGTTCCTCCTCGATTATGCATGCCTCTTTTGGGCTGAGCAGCGTGTTCCTTCGGGCATTGCCGCGGTCATCATCGCCATAATACCGGTGTGCATCACCGTCCTCGAAATCATTTTCCTGCGAACTCAGCGCCTGACCATCAGGCTTGCTTTCGGTCTCGCTGTCGGCGTGCTTGGAGTTGCGGTGCTTGTGAACCCGTGGTCAGCTCTAGGCGAGGCGCCGTTAGATCGGGGCGGAGCTATTGCTTTGCTGGTCGCGTCTTTGGGATGGTCAATTGGAACCATTGTCAGCCGCCGAGTCCCGCTGCCAGCTTCTAAAGCAATGGGGGCCGCATCGCAGATGCTCACGGGAGGCGTGATGCTGCTGGCACTCGCCGCCATCACCGGCGAGTTCACGGGATTTCACGCACGCAGTATCTCCACTGGCGCCTGGTTCTCGCTGGTGTATCTGATCGTTGCGGGCTCAATTGTTTCCTACACGGCATACATGTGGCTTTTGCACTATGAGTCGCCGACCAAGGTCGGGACATACGCCTACGTCAATCCGATCATTGCGGTCATGGTTGGAGCATTGCTGGGCGGCGAAACCATTGGCCGTCGCACCATCCTCGGAGCTGCCCTGATTCTGGTTAGCGTGGCGGCAATAACCACCATGAAGGGCAAGTCGGGCGCGGTGGTGCGGCAACCTAGTGAACCAGTTCACGAAGAAGCTGCGGCAGATTGAACATCCTCGTAGAATTGTGAGCTTTCAACTGCTCCGACCTTCTGCAATCAATCCCAAGTGAGCCACCAGGCCCCTCATCTTTAGGCGGTATCCAGGAACCATCTTTGATGTTCTTTCAATCGACCGACTATAATTCCCTCCCAGACTGCGGATGTGGGTGAGTTGCCAACTCTCCGCGGGAGGTGGAATGGCCTCTACATCACAGCCGGTTGCATACGATACCGCACGAGCGGGTTCCTGGTGGGCACAAGTTCTTCCCGTCATTTTTGGACTGGGTGGATTCAGCGTGTATGCAACGTACCGTGCGTTCGAAGGCGCCTACTTTTGGGCGGCCCCTTATCTCTCTCCGTTTTACTCGCCTCTGATTGACGCTCATCACCATTACTGGCCGTATTCCCCGGCGCTGTTGATCCTGGGTGGCCCGCTGGGCTTCCGCGCGACCTGTTACTACTACCGCAAAGCCTATTACCGCGCGTTTTTTCTTGATCCGCCCGCCTGCGCCGCTCCCGAGCGCCCGCGGAATTATTCCGGTGAAACCCGCTTTCCTTTCATACTGCAGAACCTCCACCGATACTTTATGTACGTCGCAATTATTTTTCTCGCGTTCCTGTGGCATGATGCCTTCCTTGCTTTCTATTTCGAGAACGGATTCGGCATTGGCGTGGGGACGATTGTGTTGCTTCTCAATGTGGTACTGCTGACGCTTTATTTTTTATCCTGTCACTCTCTCCGGCATTTGGTCGGGGGCAAACTCGATTGTTTCTCCTGCGCCAGCTTCGGCGGACCACGCTATTCCACCTGGCGGAACTTGAGCTTCCTCAATGAGCGTCACATGTTGTTTGCGTGGCTTAGTCTGTTTAGTGTCGGCTTTGCCGATTTCTACGTACGTCTGGTGGCCTCAGGCGCAATTAGGGACCTTCGACTGCTATGAACAGCAAATTCGAAACTCACGAACACGATGTGCTGGTCATAGGGGCCGGCGGCGCTGGCCTTTGCGCGGCGATTGAATCCCTTTCCCGGGGAGCAAATGTAGGGGTCGTCTGCAAGTCGCTGCTCGGCAAGGCGCACACGGTCATGGCCGAGGGCGGAATCGCAGCTGCAATGGCCAACGTGGATGCAGCCGACAACTGGCGTACTCACTTCCGCGACACAATGCAAGGCGGAAAATTTCTCAACAACTGGCGGATGGCACAGCTTCACGCCCAGGAAGCCGCCGACCGGGTACGCGAGCTCGAGCAGTGGGGCGCAATGTTTGATCGCACCGAAGATGGGCGCATATTGCAACGGGCTTTCGGCGGCCACAGCTTCAAGCGCCTTTGTCATGTTGGAGACCGCACTGGTCTGGAAATGATCCGCACCCTGCAGGACCGCGGAGTGGAGATGGGGTTCGATGTCTACATGGAGTGCACCATCACCCGGTTGCTGATGGATGGTGGCCGCGTTGCCGGAGCGTTCGGCTACTGGCGCGAGACCGGCAGATTCGTCATCTTCAAGGCCAAATCTGTGGTGCTCGCGACCGGCGGCATCGGGAAAGCATGGCCCGTCACCTCGAATTCCTGGGAGTATACCGGCGACGGTATGGCGCTGGCGTACGCAGTCGGTGCCGAGCTTATGGATATGGAATTTGTCCAGTTCCATCCCACCGGCATGGTTTGGCCTCCTGGCGTGCAAGGCCTTCTTGTCACCGAGGCGGTCCGCGGCGAGGGTGGAATTCTGCGCAATCGCTCGGGTGAGCGATTCATGGAGCGCTATGACCCGAAGCGCATGGAGCTTTCCACGCGGGATGTGGTCGCCCGCGCGATCTACACCGAAGTGCGCGAAGGCCGCGGCACTGAGCACGGAGGCGCATTCCTCGACATCTCTCACAAACCTGCCGAGTATGTAAAACGCAAGCTGCCCAGCATGTATCACCAGTTCCTGGAACTGGCAGATGTTGATATTACCAAGGGTCCGATGGAGGTTGGCCCCACATGCCACTACATGATGGGCGGCGTCCGAGTGGAGGCTGAGACGGCGGCGTCAACCATTCCAGGTCTTTATGCAGCCGGAGAGGTAGCGGCCGGACTGCATGGTGCAAACCGTCTGGGTGGCAATTCGCTTTCGGATCTGTTGGTCTTTGGCCGAAGGGCTGGTCTTGCGGCAGCAGAGGCCGCGACCTCAGTGGGACCACTTTCGATCGATAACACGCAAATCGAAGATGCCGAGCGCGAGGTACTAGCGCCTTTTGAGCGGCAAGGCGGGGAAAATCCATACGCTGTGCATTCGGACTTGCAGCAGCTCATGCAAATGTTTGTCGGCATCTATCGCACCGAGCAAGATCTCAAGAGTGCACTGCAGGGCCTGGAACAGCTGCAAACACGCGCGCAGCAAGTGAGCATCGGCGGCTCGCGAATGTTTAATCCTGGCTGGCATTTATGCGCCGATCTCAAATCCATGTTGACGGTCTGCGAGGCGGTTACTCGAAGTGCCTTGGCGCGTTGCGAAAGCCGGGGCGCGCACAGCCGTCTCGATTTCCCCAATGTTGATCCCGGCTGGGGCAAACAGCACAACATTATCTTGCGAGGCAGACAAGCAATGATGCTGCACCAGGATCCCATTCCCGCGATGCCCGAAGATTTACAGGCGATCTTGAATGACGAGAAGGGAGCGGTGGCCTAAGCATGCCCGACGTGGTTCTGAGAATCTTTCGTGGTACTCGCGAGAGTGGGAACACTGAGGACTATCCGGTGCCGGTTGCGCCCGGAATGGTGGTACTCGACGCTATTCACTATGTACAAAAACATCACGCTCCCGACCTGGCGGTCCGCTGGAATTGCAAAGCAGGCAAGTGCGGATCGTGCTCGGCAGAAGTGAACGGACGTCCTCGCCTGACCTGCAAGACCCGAATGGATGCGCTTCCGCAAGACAAGCCCATCACCATCTTGCCCATGAAGTCGTTTCCCATAATCAAAGATCTGGTCACCGATGTTTCATGGAATTACACGGTCAACAAGAAAATACCCGCCTTCCGCTCACGAGCAGGCACCGACTGGAAGATGAAGCAGGAAGATGTTGATCGTGTGCAGGAATTTCGCAAGTGCATCGAGTGCTTCCTCTGCCAAAATGTATGTCATGTGCTTCGCGAACATAACAAAAACGCTCAATTCGGAGGCCCGCGTTTCTTTGTGAGGGTTGCGGGCCTTGAGATGCATCCACTGGATGATGTATCGCGCGCGGGGCTGCTCAAGAAAGAGTTGGGACTGGGGTTATGCAATATCACCAAGTGCTGTACAGAAGTTTGCCCAGAGGAGATTCACATCACTGACAATGCCATCATCCCCCTGAAGGAACGCGTGGTGGACGAGTTCTACGATCCAGTGCTGATGATGGTGCGCAAGATTCGCGGAGCAAAGCAGCAATCCGGTTGAAGTAAAGGAGGTCTCGTGGAATTCAAGCTGAAAAGTATTTCACCAGCAGGCATTCCGGAAGCCATTTCGAAAGCAGAACTGTACCGCTCACTGAACGAACCGGAAGAAGCAGAATCGATCTGTCACGACATCCTGGCGGTCGAACCCGAGCACCAGATCGCCATCCGCATCCTGGGCCTGGCCGTTACAGATCAGTTCTGTGGAGACGCATCCGATCGGGTTGCCGAAGCAGAAGAACTCTTCAAAAGACTGGCTGAACGCTACGAGCAGTTCTACTACACCGGCCTCATGCATGAAAGGCGGGCCAAGGCGCAAATGCGTCTGGGACGCCCTCGCCATTCGCTGACCCCGCTTTTTGGAGAGGCGATGCGATGCTTCGAGGAGGCGGAAATGATTCGGCCCGCGGGAAACGACGATGCCATTCTTCGCTGGAACCGTTGCGCCAGGCTGCTGCAAAGCCATCCCGGCTTCGTGGAAGAGCGGCAATCAGAAGCATTCGACGCTTTTGACAGCTCGCCAGTCTGAACCTGCGACAACTTCGTCGCTCCATCGTAACTTTACCGGCGATTAGCCGACAACGCCAAATCCTTGGTCAATGCCTCTCACTCGGAAAGAGCTTGGCGAAGATAAGCTGCCACATCGCTGACGAAGCGATGGACAGATACTTCCGCGATACGGTGACCAATTACTGCGTTCATAGCCTTACCCACTGCGCCCAACGGCGGTTCGTACACGCCCAGAAAATCCAGCTGCGTTTCCGTAACCGTGAGCGGATAGACCGAGAGCTCGGCCTTCATGATAGGGAACAGGCCAGGCATGGACGCGCCCTCCCATTCCAGCAGCAGGCGTGTCACCGGAGAGGGAAGCGAATCCACGACCTTCTCCTCGACACTCTTAACTGAGATATTGACTTCTGCTTTAACCCCAATTCCACCCACGTCGACATGCAACTCGGAGGCAACCGATCGTGCCCGCGATACGGCTGACTTTGTCGCCGACTGGAACACCCTGAGTGCGTCCTTCCGCAATGCATCGCGGACCCGCTCGTACGGGTGATTCACGTAGTCGTAGCAGCGGATCTCACGCGGTTTCTTCTTCAAGATCCCGTCCAAGTCGCTACATCGGTCTTTGGAACAGCGACTGCAGAAATCTAACACATTGGTGCGGAGATAGGGGTGGGGCGTGAGGAACATAGCCTGGAGTCGCAAACCAGCGACAACAAAATGGGGTCGGCCAAGAATCGGAGGCACCGCGAAGAGAAGGCGGGCGGCCTCGATCGGCGACGACGCCCAAGCAACTTCGAAGCACTCCAATCGGGGAAAGACCCCGTACCCGGAAGGCACGCACTGTTCGACGCATTTGTGGGGGAAGGGCAGCGGCTGCTTGGTGGCGGTGTTTAGCACAAAACCCCTCGGTTTTCATTGACTTGCGACCGCATTGCGCCTAACATTATCCCACTCGCTTAACCCCATCGCCACTTTCATGCTGGGCCAAACCATATCCCACTATCGAATTATCGAGAAAGTCGGTGGCGGTGGGATGGGCGTGGTTTACAAAGCTGAAGACACGCGGCTGCATCGTTTCGTGGCCCTCAAGTTCCTGCCCGACGGAGTTGCCAGCGACCAGCAGACGCTCATCCGTTTCCAACGCGAAGCCCAGGCCGCGTCGGCCCTCAACCATCCCAACATCTGCACGGTCTACGACATTGGCGAGCAGGATGGCCAGGCATTCATCGCCATGGAATTTCTTGACGGCGTGACGCTGAAACACCTGATCGCTGGAAGGCCGTTGGATAACGAAACGGTGCTTTCACTCGCGATTGAGCTTGCTGATGGTTTGGACGCTGCGCATTCGCAGGGCATCGTTCACCGAGATATGAAGCCGGCCAACATCTTCGTCACTAAGCGTGGACATGCCAAGATTCTGGATTTCGGGCTGGCCAAAGTTGCGCCATCGGTTTTTTTGAGCCCGGTCGCATCCGCGAACACCATGACCGCCATGGACGAGCACCTGACCAGCCCAGGATCTACACTCGGCACGGTTGCCTATATGTCGCCGGAGCAGGCTCGGGGTAAGGAATTGGATGCACGCACTGATCTATTCTCTTTCGGGGCTGTGCTCTACGAGATGGCCACAGGCGCGCTCCCTTTTCGTGGCGGCAGTTCCGCAGAAATATTCAAAGCCATCCTCGATTCTGCACCAGCGGCCGCGGTGCGCCTCAATCCGACGGTGTCCGCCGAATTGGAACGGATCATTAACAAGGCGTTGGAAAAGGACCGCAGCCTTCGCTATCAAAGTGCAGCGGAAATGCGGGCCGACCTGCAACGGCTGAAGCGGGATACGGACTCCGGGCGATCGGCATCGACAATAGCTGCGTCGGCGTCAAGCGGGACACATTCGTCCGTGGCGGTGAGCGACGGCAGTTTGGATGCGGTTGCCCGTTCCAAATCCACTCGGCTGGGATGGAAAAGGTGGGCAGCCGCTGTCGGCGGCTTCGCTCTTCTCGTCATTGCCCTATTGATCTATCTGCAGTCTCGTCCGCTCCCTCCGCCCAAAGTATCGGGCTACGCGCCGGTCACTCACGACGGTAATCAAAAAATTTTGGTTGGGACGGACGGCGCGCGGCTTTATCTCAGCGAGTTCACTGCCGCGGGGCCACTCATCGCGCAGGTTTCCAGTTCTGGCGGGGAAGTGGCGCCCGTTCCCGCTCCCGACCCTACTATGTTCCTGCTTGCCGTTTCTCCCGATGGGGCAAATCTGCTGGTAGCGGACGAGGTGGGCCAGACCGCGTTCAATGGACCGCTTTGGACATTGCCTGTGCTCGGGGGATCACCGCGCCGACTAAGGGACGCGGTTGGACAGGCAGCAGCCTGGTCTCCTGATGGCCAGACGATTGTTTACGCCGGCGGGCACGACTTGTTTCTGGCAAGAAGTGATGGCTCGGAGTCCCACAAGCTCGTCTCCGCACCCGATCAAGTGTTTGATCTGGTCTGGTCGCCGGACGGCATGACAATTCGATTCAGAGTCGGAGGGGCATTCTCTACTCGGGGTTCGCTCTGGCAAGTTTCGGTCAACGGGACAGACCTGCATCCCGTGCTCCCCGCCTGGCACACCCCTCCCAACGAATGTTGCGGCAGATGGAGTCCAGATGGAAAATATTTTGTTTTCCAGTCACAAGGCAATATTTGGGGTCGTGCGGAAAAGGGGAATTTGTTCGGAAAAGCTGACAGCCAACCGGTCCAGCTGACCTCTGGGCCGATGGGTTTCTCCTCGCCTCTACTTAGCAGGGATGGCAAAAAGCTGTTCGTGTCGGGAGCACTGCCGCGCGGCGAACTGACTCGCTATGATACAAAGTCCGCCAGCTTCGTTCCTTTCCTTTCCGGGATTTCGGCAGATAGCGTTACGTTTTCTAAAGATGAGCAGTGGGTGGCCTACGCCAGCTTCCCGGAGGGCACACTCTGGAGAAGCAAATCGGATGGCAGCCACCGAATTCAGCTCACCTTCGCGCCGTTCAGTGTCAGACTGCCTAGCTGGTCACCCGATGGCAAGCAGATCGTATTTTATGCATTTTCGTCCGGCCCAGAGAAGCCGAAGCTGTATACGGTTTCGGCCGATGGGGGAACGCCGCGCCAATTGATACCTGAGAACTCCCCACAAGAGTGGGACCCTAGCTGGTCGTCGGACGGAAGCAGAATCGCCTTTGGTGGCGAGCCCGCTAATCCCAATGGCGCCATCCGGATCCTCGACGTAAACACGAATCAAATTTCGACGTTGCCTGGCTCAAACGGTCTCTTCTCGCCCCGCTGGTCGCCAGACGGACGATCTATCGTTGCGATGCCTTTTCAGTCCCGCCGCCTTATGCTTTTCGAGTTTGCCACGCAAAAGTGGGAGGAGATCGCGAAAATAACCTGTGGTTTTCCAAACTGGTCGAAGAGCGGAGACTATGTTTACTTCTTACATGAGGAGAACCAGCCCTCGGTGATGCGAGTACGCATTCGCGACCGGAAGATTGAGCGAGTGGCTGACCTGAAAAACTTCCGGCAAACAGGTTTTTACAGTGTCTGGCTCAGTTTGGCCCCCGACGACTCACCGCTTCTGCTGCGCGACACCGGCACCCAGGAAATCTACGCTCTCGACTGGCAAACTCAGTAGCTCCGGTCACTCTTGTTGCCCTCTTTCAAAAGGGCAGCCTTTCGCGGATCACAGACCACCAGCCGGTCGACGTGGGGTTGCAAAAGGTCGTGTAACGAAGTTGTCGCGTGCCGAAAATCCTGCACATGCCTAAACGTGGCGAGCACGCGAAAGCTCAAGACGGGGACGTGTCCACGTCCAAATCACATCAGGCGGAGATTGTGCAATTCCCCAATGCTAGGGAGAACAATCCCGGTCGCGACACAATTGCAAGATGGCTTAACTTTGCAGCCCAAGCAATCGCCTCTCCGACACGCCGCAAAAAGCGCCGGGCCGGTTAATAAAACATGTCAGATCCTGACGACTTTTTCGCATCAGCGCACTATCGCGGAGACATCTTGTAAATAAGACCCAAGACAGAGATTGCAACTAAGACAGAGATTGCAACTAACACCCGGAACGGAATTTCGCGTAGCCACGACTTGTGCTTGATTGCGGCCATATTGTCAGCCTGATTACATACTTTGATGCTGAGAGAAAGCTGCTATTGCAGCGCCGCCCACACTGAAAGTACCTCCTCTAAAGAAAATCGCGCACTCAGATATGATTCTTTCCCATGGCACGAAACATTCTCGAAATCATTCACTCGATCAGCGAGGACAAGACTTTCACGCCATCGCGCAACTTGGAGCAGATCGCCCGAATTGCTAAGGGCTTCGCCCCGATGCTGACCGAAACTCTTGAAGATTACATTCAACAGAACACCGGCAGCGGCGTGTCGTATCGGACCGCGCGCATCAAAACCGCCAAGCGGATGCTTGGGGCGGAATAAGCAGTTCAATGCAAGGGAAACAGAGGGATTGCTTCCAAACAAATCACACCGTCCGGTCATTTCTTTGGAACTGGTTGATGCAACCGAATGGCTTCTTGCATCGCCCGTAGTTCTTTACAAATTTGGCGGTTTGGATCCGTGCAGTAGGGTGAGACGCACTGTCGCTTCGATTCGCCCGTTACTGCTCGGCCTCTGCTCCGTGCGACAGGAACGCACTACTTCGCTAAATGCACGAGTCGCGCCAACGGATAATCACCGTACGTCAACCACATGTTTATAAAAAAGTGAAAGGCGATCAGAACGTACAGGTCCTTGCGAAGCTGCATCAACAACCCGATTGCCAGAACCAGGCCTACTAGCGGCCACGTTTGGGGAACCTGCCAAAGGTGATAAAGGGCGAACAGGATCGAGTTGACAATCCAAGCGCTGTTGCCCAGAAATGCTATCTTCTTCATCAGGTACCCGCGGAAGTAGAGTTCTTCGCCGAGAAAGTTCCCGATGAACAGGAATAACAGGGCGATCGGCGGGAAACTGTACAAACCATTCGGTCCGCCTTTGAAAATCGTATAGTCCGGCATTTGGAACGCAGGTACTGATTGCAGCCATTTCTCCAGCGGATGCCAGATCCATTGCATGTAGGGCAAAGCGGAGAGCGCAAACAGAGCACAATACACAGGCAGGACAACAAACAATCCGCGGGTATCGACCCGATTCAGGCCTAAAAATCCCAGGGTTTGCTTCCAGGTCAGTTTGTCTTTGAAGCGCAGCAGCAGGACGGGCGTTACCATGTGCCACCCGAAAGCAAAAACGATGAGCCAGGAATACTGTAGTGATCTGCCGGGTAGCCCGGTGAGCCGCAGTTGGGCCTGGTAGATGGAATTCACGTTAATAACCGCCCAGCCGAGAATCCCAGGCAAGAGATGCATCAGCAGATAGAAAGCCTTGGCTCGTGCGGACTTAGCTTGTCCAACGGCAGCATAATGATCGTAAAGCGCGTCTTCTCTCGCGAAGAATCGTCGTAACCAGCCTTGGGGCTGTTTCGCTGGTACGCCTGCTGTTCCGTGTGCACTCATCTGTACCTCTTCCGCGTATGCGGCGGTCGGAAACCTCGTGGACCCGCGGGAAAATGTTAGCGGCCCTCGATCCGTCAAACCAGTCTCTGTATGCGAACGTCCGCGCATTTGCGACGAACTGAGGTCTCTGTGCGACCAGCTAGTGGGATGCAGCTTGCCTGCGTTGGTAAAATGTTCGGCATGTTGTCGGCGGTGCGCAGTTGGAATCCCTCGTTCTGGCGGTTGCAAGCGGTTGCCTGGACACTCACGTATGCGCTGCTGCTCCTCGCTGCCCTCCCCCACATCACCGAGCGCGACATCTTTCGCTACAACACAGTCGGTTGCGCGGTACTGTTCTGTCTGAGCTTGGGGGTCAGGCCTTTCTGCCGGGGGATAAGGGCGCGCTGGATGCACTCCTGGCTTACCATTCAGGTCTCCGTATTGACGCTTTCGCTTTTGCTTGGCATATTCGCCAGCTTTGCGATTGGTCTCGGGACATTTGGTTGGGCAAGACTGAACGGCAGCAACTGGATGCTCAGTTGGCTGCAGTGTGGGGCGGTGATTTTCCTCTGGTGCAATCTTTACATCAGCATGAAGGACTGGAGAGTTATAAAGGACTGGAAAGTGCTGAGCGGCAATCTAGCGGCAATCCGACCGGCACAAGGAGAAACCCACGAGTTTGCGACGCAGTTCGCCATACGAGCGGGCTCTCGAATCCAGGTCATTCATGAGAAGGATGTCCTGTGGGTCTCGGCAGCACGTGATTATGCGGAGCTGCATACGTCGTCCGGCACATTTCTTGTGCGCGAGACTATGCAATCCCTACAACAGCGATTAGATCCTGAGCGATTCGTGCGCATTCATCGGTCGCGCATCGTACGCTGGGAACAGATATCTGAATTGACCAAGCAGGACAACGGAGAGTATCGAGTCAAACTGCTCGACGGTAGCGTGCATCGCACAGGCCGGACTTTTGCCCCGAGGCTGGAGAACTGGTTGCGTTTCGGAACCCGGCGACAAGGTCGTTCCTGACACCAGGCACTTCGGAAAGGTTTGAAGTCGCTTGTCAATTGGCGCAAAATCGCCATATCACTCAAAATCCCTGTTTTTTGGCCAATAAAAAGCGCACACGTGCGCTGACGCCTGATTTCGCGAATCATCGGAGAAAATAATCTTGCCTTGAAAAGGTGAACTGTCTCCCGGGCGCCGATCTCTCGGCAGGCTCCTACTCCTGCACCGAAGTCACGCTACATGACTGGCGGCCGTCATCAAGCCACTCGGTTCCGTCCGTGAAGGTGGCATCCAGAACATAGACCTTTGCAAGCGGGAATAGAAACTGAAGGGTACGGGGAGAATGCCACATCGCAGTGCGGTGGCTACGCGATTTCAACATGATGTGATCACCGAGGAGTTGGGGAAACATGTGCGTGCCTCCATTCACATCTCGAAAGGTCAGTCCAATGTGATAGCTCGCCACCTGCTTGGCGCTTAGGTTCTGCAGCGACACCGAAATTTGCGATGCGAGATTCTTAACAAGAGCTGGCTGCAGCGGACACGAATTCGTTTGCCCTGACACTACCACGCTCATCAATGCCACGAGCACGGTTACTGAAACAGTTTTCATAGGTTCTCTCAGTGCACGGTTACGGTAGCACTCTGCTTGAAAATCTGATTGACGCTGTCAATCGCCTGTACGGTCACCCGATGCGTGGTTCCGACGATCATCGGTTCGTGAGTATCAACCGAAATCGCTTTCGCTTCGTACACCTTTTTGCCGTCCATCCAAATCTGGATGAGCGCGATGGGATGACTGTCGGTCGTTTTTGCGACCACGTGGACCGGATTCAGCACACTGGCATTCGCACCAGGCAGGCACATTGTGACCGATGGATTAGCGGCACCCGCCACGCAATTTGGCACTAAGGCGAATGTTGCGGTGCTCGTATCGCCAGAGACCACGGGTACCGGCACACTTGAACCTGCATATCCATTCAACGAAGCAGTGACACTCACGGCGTTTCCCGCAGGAACGTTGCTCAGCGTGTACACGCCGCTGCTGTTGGTGATCGCGCTGCCTCCGTTGTAAGCAACTCTCGCGCCCGCGAGTGGAACCGTGGTGTCATCTCTTAGAACCTGGCCAGTAATCGTCCCAGTACCAGGAGAACTCGATGACGCACTCAGTACGAGGTTTTTTGTCAGTGTGGCCCCACTGGTTAGCCCGGCCGTTACAGTCAAGGGCTTGTAGCCGCTTGCGGACGCTGTGACTTGATATGTTCCCGCGGGAATTTGTCCAGAGTTGAATACACCGTTGGAGCCGGTGGTGACCGTTTCATCCGAGCCGCTCGCGCTGGAACTGCCCGTCAGCTGCACCACTGCATTCGACACGGCGGTTCCGCTCGTATTAGTAACGAGTCCGTTAATCTGCCCCGCCGCTGTACCCAAGAAAAGTTTGCCGCTCGCTGCCAAGGCTGGCCCGACTAAAACGCTCTTGCTGGTAGAGGGGTAGTTGGGATACGAGGCCTTCACGGTATAGCTTCCCGGTGCAATACCGCTCAGGGAGTAGTTTCCTCCGCTACCCGCCCCAGTTGATCCCGCAGATGAAGAAATCGTTGCTGCGAGCGCTGCACAACTTGAAATATCCTTTACCACACCGGTGATGCTACCCGCACCGGTACCCGTCCATTTATGCCACGGTATGGTGAACTGGTTTGCCGAGTCCGTCAGAAATAAATTCAGGTAGGGCGAGTAGGTCCTCACATCAATCGTGTCTGATGAAGGATGAAACTTCATGATTCGCAAATACCCATTTCCACCGTTGGTCATGTTCTGATAGTTCGAAAGAATCTGGTTCACCAGATTGCCGTGAACCCCCAAATCCAGGCGATGTCCTGCCGCATCCTGTCCTGCGCCGCGTACCTCATGACCGCTCAGAACCATCGTGATATTGCTGTATTGCCGGATCAGCTTCGCCCACATCGAGTCGCCGTCGTTGTCAGCCCCGAGCCCGTAGTATTGAGCGTTAAAGCTGTTGCAGGGCGAAACACGCGTATTGTCGAAATATTCATAGGAATGGGTGATGACGATGACTTGTTTGTCCGCATTACTCTGAATCACCTGCGCCGCCCACGTCAGCGCTGCGTCTCGGGGATAGAACTCGAGCGCCAGAATTAGGAAGGGCTGCCCGTTGATTGTGATCACACCATAGAAATTCTCGTTGCTGTTCGCAGGAAAGCCGCTTAACCAATAGGGCGTTGGCCAAGAAGTGCTTCGGTACCGCATAGGCCCGAAGAAGTTATTAAAGTGAGTTGTGGTTGACGTTCGGCCGGCAGGACTGTTGCTGTCGTAGTCGTGGTTTCCGATCGCAGCGAAGTATGGGATGTGTGCCGCATCGAGAAGTTTGTAGGCTGCATCTGCGTTGCTCCACTCAGTTGAACTGCTGCCGTTGTTTACGATGTCGCCTAACCCGAGCACGCCTTGAATATTAAAAGGTGCGGTATTTGCATTCTTCACAATCCACTGCATCTGTGAATTCAAAATGTTGGGAAAGGATTCGGAGTAGTACTGGGTATCGGGAAGAGCAATGATGGTGAAGTCTGCTCCACTTTGCGCCCAGGCGCAACCGATTAATAACCGAGAGACGATGAAAATCGAAACAAACAAAAACTTCGGCAAACACGTAACTGCTGAAGTCTTCCTGGCAAAAGACTTCACAATGACCACGTATCCCTTTCAGTTGCGCTCGGGTAGCCGCAGTCGTACACTACGCATTGTTAACGAAAACGTGTTTCGCGTTCAGTTGAAGATTCCCCTACTCAGAAGTTAAGGAGAACTACTGTAACGCTGTAACTTCGTGCTTGTGTCGTGCAACGGGTCGCGCCGTCTGACGACACGTGCATCCTGTCCCTTTAGATAGAACGCCGCTTCAAGTACTGCACCCGGCCACGACGATGCACTGCTTGAGCGGAATGCTTTGGGCTTTTGCGCCAATTGGCGTAACATCCCCATTGCACTCAAATGGCGAACAAACGGCGCAAAGTGCGCAATCGCCTGTTTACGACAGCACCACGTCGGCGTGCAGAGGTGATAACGGACCAAGGGTCTTCAAAAGCCGCGCGGGTCTTGGGTTGTGGCGATTCGTGTACAGTAACGATCTGCTCATACTAAGGCCAACCTACTAACTTCCTGGCAGAGGTGGGCGCGCCTTTGTGTTCTGATCAGTTCGGGGAAACTACAGTCGTCGCGGTATAGCAGCAAACACCTTGTACCCTCTAAGCTTGGACAGTCCACCAACATTGCTTTACGTCTTCTTTCCATCGTCTTCAGCGTAGACCCAATTCGCGGCTTGGTGCTTAGCCCCGTGTAAACAGGAAACCCTAGTTCCGGAGTGCCAAAGCCGGGGAAGGGACTCGGGAGGGTTAGCGTGCGTTTTCTGAGCCTTCGACTGATTGTTTCTCCTATTCTTGCCATCGCACTCGTTTCGCTTTTCTTCTCCATTCACCAGGTGCGTGTGCAAAGGAATGGCCTGCGACGCGACTTGGAGAAGCATGCAGAGGCTTTGGCTGAAAGTCTTCAAGGGAATGTTGAGCCTCTGCTCGACAGCAAGTCTCCTCGGGGTATCCAGCGCGTCGTACAACGATTTGAGAACCGCGAGCGGGTGGCGGGAATAGCCGTCTACGACAACCACAGTGGTTTGATGGTCATGTCTTCGGAAATCCAGACGCAACTTCTGGGTGGGGTTTCGGTTGTGCCGGCTGCAATTGCCAGCAACAAAGGGCAAGGTCGGTTTTTGCGGCTCGGCTCAATTCCGGCCTACGTCTATGCGTTGCCTCTCCACCAGGGAGATGAAGTTGCCGGGGCTGTCGCTATCGTTAATGACACCAGCTACATTCAGAGCCGTAGCGCTCAAGTTTGGCGAGAGACTTTCCTGCGTGTCCTCATCGAAGGTACGGTCATTGTGTTGATCAGTGGACTCATCATTCGTTGGAGTGTCGAGAATCCGGTTGCAAAAACCGTCCAGTGGATCCGGGCACTGCGAACGGGAAAGCCGCTTCCCCGAACCGGGGGCGCCGACTTAGAAGCGTTCCGACCCCTCAGGCGAGAAGTTACCACCTTGGCGGCCAGCCTGGAACAGGCGCGCGCCGCAGCCGAACAAGAAGCCCGACTGCGTCAGATGGCCGAGTCGCTGTGGACTGCGGAGAAGTTATCTCTGCACGTGCGCAATAAGTTGAAAGGCGCGCCCCTGTTCGTGGTTTCCAACCGAGAGCCATATTCCCACGTGCGCAAAGGCAGGTCGCTTGAGGTAATTGTTCCGCCCAGTGGTCTGGTCACTGCTATGGAACCGATCCTACAGGCCTGCGATGGAACTTGGATCGCCCACGGAAGCGGAGACGCCGACCGTGACGTGGTGGGCGTAAATGACAGCTTGCGAGTGCCGCCCGACGATCCCAGGTATACTCTTCGGCGTGTCTGGCTGAGCAAGGAGGAGGAGGAAGGCTACTACTACGGCTTGGCAAACGAGGGCTTGTGGCCGCTCTGCCATATTGCCCACACTCGTCCAATCTTTCGTGCAGCCGACTGGCAGGCTTATATAAAGGTGAATCAGAAATTCTGTCAGGCCGCTCTGGAGTCCATGGCTGATACAGAAGATCCGGTGCTCTTGCTCCAGGATTACCACTTTGCCTTGCTGCCGCAGATGATTAAGCAATTACGGCCTGACGCTCGCGTGGCGATCTTTTGGCATATCCCCTGGCCGAATCCAGAAGCCTTCGGTATTTGTCCGTGGCAACAAGAACTGCTCGATGGATTGCTCGGTGCCGATCTGGTCGGCTTCCACCTTCAATCCCATTGTGAAAATTTCCTGCAAACCGTTGAACGCGCAGTCGAATCTCGCGTCGACCGGGAGCACTCTGCCGTCAATCGCAAAGGCCACCTTACATTGGTGAAGCCGTTCCCAATCAGCGTGGTGTTCCCTGATACTACAGCGAAGACATCCTCTTCCGCTTCTGATGGAAATTCTGGTGTCCTCGAGCGGGCGACATTGCTAAAAGAATTGGGATCTGAGGCGCCATTCTTAGGTCTCGGAGTGGACCGGGTGGATTATACGAAAGGTATTCTGGAGCGCTTTGCTGCGATTGAGTTGTTCCTGGAGAAATATCCGGTCTATCGCGGACAATTCTCTTTCATCCAAGTCGCCGCGCCCAGTCGCACGCATATCAAGCGCTACCATGACCTGCTGGGTGAGGTTGAAGCCGAAGCAGAACGCATCAACTGGCGTTTTCAGTTTGGCAAGTGGAAGCCTATCATCTACCTAAAGCGCCAGCATAGTCATGAGGAAGTCCAGCAATTCTACCGAGCCGCTGACGTTTGCCTGGTTACGTCTTTACATGATGGCATGAACCTGGTGGCCAAGGAATTTGTGGCTGCACGGGATGACGAACAGGGAATGCTGATCCTGAGCCGTTTCGCGGGAGCCTCTAGCGAACTGAGCGACGCGCTGCTCATCAACCCCTACGACATTGAGCAAACGGCAGAAGCGATTCGGCAGTCGCTGGAGATGGTGCCCCCAGAAAAAAGCTCACGAATGCAGCGCATGCGAGCGGTGCTGAAGGACAAGAATGTGTACCACTGGGCGGCTGACCTGATCTCCTCCCTCTGTGAAGTTCGACCCGAGCAACGGGAGTCCACACCAGAAGCAACGCGCCCCGAATCTGCGGCCTGAAACTCTCCTTTCCTGGCCGAGCGAATAACTCACCGGTGGAAGCGAAAAGATACTGGGCCTGATAAGAGAATGGTATATATTCCGGAGAACGCAACTCAATTAGTACAACCGCTAGCCTTGAAGACATACAGTAGGACGCGGCCACTACAACAGAGTTGACTTCTTATGCGCAAGATCATTTCGTTATCATCCCTTCCCCTCCTTTTACTCTCACCGATCGCTTGGCCGCAGGCCACCGAAACGCCGGTCAGCCCGCATGGACCGAGTGTCGCCGCCGGCAATCAAGGCGTGGTTGTTTCCGGCAAGCCTGCCGCCACTGCGGCCGGCATAGGGATTCTGGAACAGGGCGGAAACGCCGCCGATGCAGCCGCCGCCACTCTGCTGGCACTGTCCGTAACCTATGTAGGCGCATTCTGCGTGGGAGGAGAGATTCCCATTCTCGTATACAGCGTCGACCATAAAAATGTGAAGCTACTGGAGGGACAAGGGGAGGCCCCGCGCGATCCCAAAGCGATTGCTTGGTACATGGAACACGGAATCCCGGACGGTGACGTCAAGGCAGCGGCCGTGCCTAGCACCATAGATGCGGTCGTTACCCTGCTGAAACTTTACGGAACCAAAAGCTTCGAGGAAATCGTGCAGCCGACGCTCGCCATTCTGGACGCTGGCGGACCAAGTTGGTATATCGACACCGGCAGCGGGCAGAGGATCGAAACCGGCGTGCACTGGCAGGCAGATATGGCCGCGACCTTTCGCAAATTGGTGGAATCGGAAAAAACCACAAAAGGTACGCGGCTGCAGAAACTGCAAGCCGTGTCGGACCGCTTTTATCGCGGCGACATCGCCGAGGCCCTCGAAGCCTGGTATATCGAAAAGGGTAGTTTCCTTCGCAAGCCGGATTTGGCCGCGCATAAAACTCCCGTGGTGGATCCGCTCACAATCACGTACCGCGGCTACACGGTCTATAAGACCGGTCCTCTGACGCAGGGTCCTTATCTATTACAGACGTTGCGCCTGTTGGAAGGCTTCGACCTGAAGAAGATGGGCTTCAATTCGGCGGATTATATCCACACCGTGATTGAAGCAGAGAAGCTGGCACTGGCGGATCGTGACGAGTATTACGGCGATCCGAACTTTGCGAAAGTGCCGATGCGGCAGTTGCTCTCCGATCAGTACACCGAAATGCGACGCAAGCTGATCGATCCGAAGAAGGCATCTCTAGAGCTCCGGCCGGGCGATCCTTACAACATGAAACCGACCAAGCCACCCACCATTACCGGCCCCTGGCATGGTGGAACCACTGTCATGTGTGTGACGGATAAATTTGGGAACGTCATCGCGGCAACTCCCAGCGGCCTGTCTAGCACAGCCGGCGTGGCCGGACGCACGGGCATTATTCACGGAAGCCGGCTCAGCAGCCTGAACACGTTTGCGGGAACTCCCAACGTCATCCGGGCCGGCAAGCGGCCGCGAATCACGCTGAGCCCCACACTGCTTTTCCATCACAACCATCCCGTGATGGCGATCTCGGTAGCGGGCGGCGACCAGCAGGACCAGGCAGCCATCCAGGTCATCCTGAGCTACGTGGATTTCGGCATGAATCCCGAGGAGGCGTTTAAGGCCCCGCGCTTCTCCACCGAGCATTTCATCAGCTCCTTCGGTCAAGAGCGAGCCAGATTAGGCAGCTTGTCTGTGCCGAACAGCCTGCCCGAAAAAGTACAGGCCGACCTGAGGGCTCGTGGCCACGTGGTTACCGTCAGCCGCGAAGGAGTGGGCGGAGTGGCGCTGATCGGCATTGACCCCAAGACCAACCTTGCCACCGCTGTGGGTCCGGCCGCCGGCAAAATGGAATAAAGGCCGGGTACCACGATGTACGTGAAACGTCGCGCTGTCTCGTTGCCGGTTATTGACAAATCGCGATAACGCTCAAAACGCTTGGGCAGGGGTTTTGAGTCAAATCGCCTTCCATGAGAAGGCCGGTCAGTAGATCCGGACGATGTTCTAGCCGTCCAATTGGAATGCTCTGCATGTTCCGCCAAATCGGGGTCGGGCAAGAATCGGAGTTACCGCAAAGAGAAGGCGGGCGGCCTCGATCGGCGATGACGCCCGCAACGCGAGTCCACTGACGTACTATTCGACACCAACAATGCCGCCTTGAAGACAACCGCCGTGAACGGCTGGCGAAGGTTTCAGGTACTCTCCTGGCGCAACCCAGATATCAGGGTGGAAGTAGACGGCTACACCGACAGCACGGGCGATCCCATGTTCAACGAGCAACTGTCTCAACAGCGCGCAGCTCCGGTGCAGTCGTATTTTACCCAGCAGTGGGTGCCAGGAGGATCTGTGTCAATACACGGTTTCGGCGAAGCCAACCCGATCGCGTCGAACGACACTGCTTCCGGGCGCCAGCAAAACCGGCGCGTGGAACTCGTAGTCAGCAGCGAATCCATCGGCACGAGATAGCGTTCGCACCGGATTATGAAAGCGATAACTCCCCCGCCAGGTACTGCAGGATTGTGGAGGCGTTTTGCATTTTCAGCAGCCTTTCGCGGAAGTCTTCATTCATTAGTTTACGCGCGAGTTCGGAAAAAACCTGCAGGTGATTGTGCGCGGCTTTTTGCTCTCGTATAGCAATCAGGATGATCATGCGTACGGGTTCCTGATCTGCAGCTCCCCAATTAATAGGAGACTGGGGCCTGAGGACGTCAATAGAATTCGCGGTCACTGCGTCAGTCTTGCAGTGCGGGGTGGCAAATCCGAATCCTAACCCGGTGGAATATAGATCTTCGCGGGCCCATACAGCTTGTTCGAGCTCTCGGCGGTCATGCGTACGCCCGGCGTCGGATGGAGATGCCGTGCTGGGCGTAGAAGGCGACGACGGCGGCGACCAGGTCCAGATTGAGAATCGAGATGTTCCGCACCTGACGACGGTGCGCCGACTATGTTCACCGGGAGTCGGCTTGGAGGAATTGATCTCGGCACCGAGGTCGATGGTCGCGACACGTGTCAGCCCAAACAAACGTGGGTGAAACTGTGCGCAAAGTGTGCTCGCCAGGTCGCGATGTGACTTCGGCTTCCTGTTCCCGACCCATCCAGGGCTGGCTGTCAATTTTGACAGTTTTGCGCAAAGAAATAAACAGTGATTCTGGTGCCCGCCAAAGGGTGCGAAAATTTCGCTAGTTTTCCGATTGATCATGATGCCGTAAAACGTCATCAAATTTTTGATACTGGCTGAATCGGAAGACATGTCTGATTCAGCAATGTCGCTTCAATAAACGTCGCCAAGCGCCAGGTGTCGAGATGCCTTTGTCTGACTCATTCTCAACAAAATCAATAGCTGTGTACGTTGCAGATACCAGTCCACTCGATTGCCAGCTGCTTGCAGCTTCGCTTGTACGCAATCGCATGCGCGTTACGGGTTGGTCGACGAGGTCCACGGACGTTGCCGCAGGAATAGCACGCTGCAAACCCGATGTGGCCTTGATTGCTGTCCGCCTAGAGGACGGAGACCAGGCAGGTCTTAACGTATTGCGGGAGGCGCCTGGCGATCTCGCGCAAACCCGCATTGTGACGTTGGTTGATTCCAGCGAGCCAGCCGTAGTGGTCGAAGCTTTTCGCAATGGCGCGAGCGGCGTATTTTCTCGCGAGCAGCTGTCCGGCCTCTCGAAATGCATTCGCTGCGTTCTTGCGGGACAGTTCTGGGCAAATAACCAGCAGCTGCAATTTGTCGTAGAGGCCCTGCGCGAACAACGGAGCTCCGAGATCAGCGAAACCAAGGGATCTGACCTGCTCACAAGACGCGAGCGTGACGTCGTAACGCTCGTGGCCAGGGGACTCACCAATCGCGACATTGCGGAACAACTCCGATTAAGCGAGCACACCATAAAAAACTATCTGCTGTCGATTTTCGGAAAGATAGGCGTGTCGACCCGTCTCGAACTGGCGCTGCATATGTCCGCGCGCCAAAATCAGCGACTCGCTGACGAATCGGAAGTCTCTGGGGAGAACGGCTCCGCGGCTCGCGCCGCCTGATTTCAACTGTCTCCCCCGCATTTACTCCGATTCGCGTGCGGTTCGGATCTGTGTCGCTCTGCTCTAAGTGTCTCTTCTGAGTTTCCCTCTTCCGCCTCTAAGCGTCCTTCCCGGGGCCATATTTCCTAGGAATAACTGCCCTCGGCGCCCGCAGTTGTCCCCCCCACAAGTCCTTGAGACTTTCGCTCTCTTGTAGCTGCGGATAGCCTTGCCTAGTATTCGCATGAACGCCGCGCGAATAGCATTTGAACCCAGGTTTCCTCGCACGGGGAGTCAAAGGGCGAAGCTTTATTTTATGAGTGCTTTTTCATCTTCTCCGGCCTGCCCGTCATCGACGGAACGGGTCAAGGCCAGTTGGTACGCTGTTGCGACCAGGTCACGTCACGAGCGCGTAGTCGCGCAGCAGTTAAACACGGAAGGCATCTCAACGTTTTTTCCTACGGTGACCGAAATGCATCGCTGGAGCGATCGCCGTAAGACTGTTGAAATGCCGCTCTTTCCCGGATATGTGTTCCTGCACGCGGCGTTAACAAGGCATCTGCAACGATGTGTTGCATTTGCGCGTGGCACCGTGGGCTTTATCGTCATGCAGGGTCAGCCGGTCCCGATCCCCAGCGAACAGATCGAGACGATCCAAAGAGTAATGTCATTGCAGCTGAATTGCCTGGCCCACCCTTACTTAAAAATTGGCCAGAGAGTGCGCGTCCGCGGAGGTGCTCTCGACGGCGTCGAAGGAATCCTTGCGCAATCCGATAGTCGCGGGCTGATTTTGTCCATTGATGCCATTTCCAGATCGCTGATCGTGCGGGTCCAAGGTTATTGTGTCGAGCCAGCCTAATTGCCGGGATAAAGCGGGTAACAGATTGCTGCTACGGGTCATGTTTGCAGCGGCGTTCGTATTGTCCACGGTCACCTGTCTAACCGGACAAGCGCGTGTGACACAGACGCCGCCGCAGCAACCAATCAGTGATTTTCCGACAGCATCAGCGGCTGTCGCTGGTGCGCAAGCTTCATCTGCCGACTCACAGGCAAACGATTCCGCAGTAAACGCAGACAGCGGAATGAATCGATCCGATTTGCTCATCGCCGGAGGAGACTTGCTCGAAATCAGCGTTTACGGCGCGCCCGAGTTCGACAAATTGCAGGTGAGGGTGAATAGCAACGGCGATGCTGTTCTGCCTTTCATCGGCGCACAACACGTGCAGGGACAGACTGCGGCGAAGGCACAAGAGCTGATCTCACGAAAACTGGCAGAGGGCCGCTACTTCCAATCGCCCCAGGTTGTGGTCTTTGTCCGCGAGTACTCGAGCCAGGGGGTATTCGTCCTCGGCGAGGTACAGAAGCCCGGCGTGTACCCCTTGTTCGGCGCGAAACGCCTGCTCAACGTCATCTCAATGGCAGGAGGGCTCACTCCCAAAGCGGGGAAGATAGTGACCATCGCCCACCGCGATGACAAGCAGCAAGCAGACGTTGTAGCTCTCGGGAGCGATGTGCAGGGATCGGTGGACGGCAACAAGCTGCTCATACCCGGCGATACGGTGATGATCTCGAAAGCAGGAATCGTTTACGTCGTAGGAGACGTTCGCCTGCCTGGTGGATTTGTTATGGAGAACGGGCACTTGACAGTGCTTCAAGCATTGTCGTTGGCACAAGGGGCGAATTCGACGGCGTCTTTGAATAACACCACCCTCATCCGCACCACGGACGGAAAGAAAGAGCAAACACAAGTGGCGTTGAAGCGCATTCTCTCCGCGCACGCTGAGGACCTCCCTCTCCGACCCGGTGACATTTTGTTTGTTCCGGCCAGCTTGGGGAAGTCTGCAGCACGCCGCAGCCTTGAAGCGATCGTACAGACCGCAACCGGTCTTGCCATTTATGGCAGATAATGAGCAATTCTTACGGCCCAGGCACGACAGCCGCTCTTCCGAGCTGCCGATTGCTGGTTACGAGCACGGATTAGCATGAGCAAGAACCTAGAACTGCTGCATGCACACAGATTGCGGGAAGGCAGCCAACACGCATTGGTCCTGCCTCGTCCGGTACACTCACGCCGCGCAGGTGAGTGCAGGGCGAGGTGGGAGGATCCCCAGCTTCTTCTGCCCGCCTTGCGGGTCCTGGCGCGGCACTGGCCATGGGTGTTTGGAGTCGCCGTCCTGGTTCCAGCGCTGGTCGGTGCCGTCGTCTTTTCAATGGCTCCGGTGTACGAACCGAGTGCCCGAATCGAGCTTAACTCGGGCCAACAATTGTTCTTGCCACCCGGTGGCGAAGCGCGACTGAGCACAGCTCAATACGCAGAGACCCAAACACAAAACCTACAAAGCGGTGAGCTACAGTTGGAAGTGATCCAAAAACTGGGACTCGACAAGAACAAAGAATGGCTCGGCACGGCGTTTAACGGTTCTGCGGCGAGCGCGCATATCCCTTCCAATGGAGGTGCCCTGAGTGCCGCTGAATACAGGGCGTTGGAACTTTTCGGTCGTTCAATTCGGGTGAATCGGGACAATTCGTCCTGGCTCATCGGCGTCAGCTTTGCCGCACGAGATCCGAAACTCGCTGCGCTAGTGACGAACACTGTGGTCGAAACCTTCATCGAGCGGGATTACAGAAACCGTGCCGATGCAGTTCGAGAATCAACTAAATGGCTTTCCCAGCAATTGGAGGATATTCGGCAACGCATGAACGACTCCAACCAAGCCCTTGCAGATTTCCAAAAGACCTCGGGTATAACCGCCGTCGGCGAATCGCGAAGCAGCTTTGACGAACGAGTAGCAGAACTGAATCGCCAGCTCACACTTGCGCGAGTGGATCGGATACAACTTGAAGCCCTGCTCTCCGCTGATAAGCGAAATGCGTATTCTCTGGCGCAGGTCAGCGCAGATCCGAACGTTCAGGAAATATCCAAAAAGCTGGGAGCGCTCCGCGCAGAAAAAAAACAAACGCTGGTGATCTACGGCGAGAACCACCCCAAGGCGAGGCAGTTGCAGGCCGAAATCGACGAGCTGCAATCAGAATTTGCGTTGCAAGAGCAGCGAGTGCTAGCAAACCTGAACAACAGCTTCAGGGCAGCACACACTCGCGAGAAATTACTGGATGCCGAATTAGAAAATGCTACAAAACAAATAGGACTTGTAGAGCAATATGATTCGCTCAGGAAGGAATCACAAGCCAATGAGGAGCTCTATAAGAGCCTCTTCGCCAAAGTGAAGGAGACAGCGATTCTCGGCGGAGCCGCTCCTAGCAATCTTCGTTGGGTGGATCACGCTCAAGTTCTGGATCAACCAACGCGGCCACGCCGTAAGCTCGACATCGCTGCTGGAATGGTGGCGGGAATCTTCGGTGGCATCCTGTTAGCTTTCATCCGCGAAAGTGTTAACACCAGACTGCGGTCAGTCGATGATGTGAGGAGCTGGATCGAAACCGCCAACGTGTCTCTCGTTCCCCTTGTGTGTCAGCGCGCGCTTAATTTCAAACCCAAGCATGACAAACACATTTCGCGTCAGCCGTTTGTTTTGGAGAGGCCAAACTCTCCCGAAGGCGAAGCTTTGCGGGGATTAGTCACCTCGGTTGCGCCGTGGCATCAAGGTTCTGCTCCACGCGTGCTGCTTGTGGCGTCATCGCATGCGGGGGAAGGGAAGTCGACCATTGCTGCCAATTTGGCAATCGCGTTGGCACGGACCGGCAAGACCTGCCTGGTTGATGCAGACCTGCGCAACCCCGTCCTCGCTTCCATTTTTCAAGTTCGTCACGAACGGGGCCTTGCGGCGTTGTTGTCCGGTGACTGCGATCTTGAACACGCTCTCGTCGCTCTTGATGACGTGCCAAACCTGACTCTGTTGCCCGGCGGGAGCACCGACGCGAGGAGCAGCGAATTCTTAACCAGCCAAAAATTCCGATCACTGCTGGAAACACTGCGCGACAGGTTTCAGTACGTCATCGTCGATTCCTCCCCGTTGCTTCCATACGCCGATGCAAGGGTCATTGCTCCATTGGGCGAGGGCATAGTACTCGTCGCACGCGCCGGTGCTACTACTGGTGAAGCCTTGCAGCGGAGTCTGGAAATACTGCACTCGGTGCACGCCGCGCCAGTACTCGATGTGGTTTTAAATGCCGTTCCACATCGCTCTCTCGGTTACGGCTACAACTACAGATACGCGAGTTAAGAAACACGTCGAGCACTTTGATGTTCCCCTCCACCGCACTCTGACAAATTCCAGGAGCTGGAGCATGAACAATTGTGACGTTGCCGTGATAGGTGCCGGGCCGTATGGACTTTCCACCACCGCGCACCTCCGCGCAAGGTCTATCGATTCCATTATGTTTGGGGAGCCAATGGCATTCTGGGACAAGCAGATGCCAGACGGTATGCTCTTGCGCTCGCCCTGGGCAGCGAGCCATTTGTCTGATCCGGGCGGAGAGTTGACTCTGGATACATATCGGCTTACGCAACGTAAGCATTTTTCCTCGCCTGTGCCTCGCGGGGAATTTGTTAGTTATGGAAGATGGTTTCAGGGCAAAGTTGCACCCGACATTGACTTACGGTTTGTGACACGTGTTGAGAAAAATGGGGACTTCCGGCTTTCGTTGAGCGACGGGCAGCAATTGAAAGCCGCGCACGTTGTGGTTGCGGTGGGAATTGCATCCTTTGCCAGGAGACCTGAGCAATTCAAGAACCTACCCAGCGAGTTGGTCACACACGCCTCGGATCATAGTGACCTGAAACGTTTCGTAGACCGCAAGGTAATGATCATTGGCGGCGGGCAAAGTGGCCTCGAATCGGCCGCCCTCCTGCACGAGGCGGGAGTGCGAGTCGAGTTACTCGTCCGTGCGCCCAAGATCACGTGGTTGACTGAAAGGAAGTGGCTGTCATCGTGCCTGCCGTTACAGAAACTGTTGTATGCGCCGACGGACGTCGGCCCTCCGGGAGCGAGTCAGCTAATCGCACACCCTAAATGGTTCCAACGATTGCCAAGAGCAATGCAGAACCATTTGGCAGCTCGCTCCATTCGGCCCGCTGGCGCATTCTGGCTAAGAAAACGCGTTGACCCAATCCGAGTATGGACTGGAGTTACAGTCTTAGCCGCACGAGAGCTGGGAGAAGCTGTGCAACTAAGACTCAGCGATGGCAGCACGCGGATAGTCGACCACGTATTGCTAGCTACGGGTTATTGCGTGGATATCGCACGGTACCCCTTTCTGAACCCGGACTTGGTGGCCAGGATTAAAACGGTAAACGGGTTCCCCTGTCTCAGCACGTCTTTCGAATCCTCGGTATCGGGACTGCACTTCGTGGGCGCGCCGGCGGCATGGTCCTTCGGGCCGCTCATGCGCTTTGTCGCCGGAGTAGGTTATGCCGCCTGTAAGCTTACATGCGGAATTACTGGAAGCAAGAAGCAAGAAAGTGCGAACGCGAATGCTGCCGTCTGAAACTCTCGCGCAAGCCTATAGTGAGGATCTGAAGACAGTTTACCGCCCGGGCGGCGTAGTTGTCGTGGGCGGCCACTATGGAGCACTCGGTTTGGTGCGAAGCCTCGGACGGCGTGGCATCCCCGCCGTGCTTGTAAGGCGTGGCGAACACATCGTGGCCTCGTTTTCGCGCTATGTTAACTGCGTAATGAATTGTCCAACATCGGACAATCTCGTCGAGTTTCTCGTTCGAGTGGCAGGCGAGGCCAACCTGAGGGGATGGTTATTGCTGGCCACCACGGATGAGACCGTCGCATTAATAGCACGCTCAGCGGATGAACTGTCAAAGGATTACACCCTGATGAGTTCATCCTGGGCAACCATAGAGCAGTTGTGTGATAAGCGTGCTTTGTATAAGTTGGCAGCACGTCTCGGTATTGATTGCCCTTGGACCGTGTGTCCGAAAAACAGCGGTGACGTCAGAAATCTTGATTGTGAGTTTCCAGTAATCGTTAAGCCTGCCCACAGGGAAATGTCGAACCCCTTAACGCACGCGAAAGCATGGCAGGCAAATAACAGAGACGAACTGCTGACTCGCTACGAGCGGGCGTGCAAGCTTATGCCCCGGGACTTGATCATGATTCAGGAGGTCGTGCCCGGTGGCGGCGAGACTCAGTTTTCATATGTAGCGTTGTGTCTCGACGGCCGGGTTGTGGCATCGGCAGCAGCCCGCCGAACGAGACAATTCCCCAGAGACTACGGGCGTTCAAGCAGCTACGTGGAAACCATTCTTGACCCAGGATTCGGAACTGCTGCAATTCGGCTATTGCACGCCGTGAATATGACGGGCCTGGTAGAAGTAGAGTTCAAACGGGACCCCGCTGGCAAGTACAGGCTCTTGGATGTTAACCCTCGCGTATGGACGTGGCATATGCTTTGCGGTCGTGCGGGTATCGACTTTCCGTATTTGTTGTGGTTACTGGCATGTGGCCAATCCTTCGTCACGCCGCAAGCCCGCCCTGGCATTTCGTGGATGCACTTCAGCAGCGATTTTCTCGTCGTGGCACAGGAGATATGCCGCGGCAGGCTGTCCCTGAATAATTACCTTCGATCAATACTTGTTGTCCGTGAGTCAGCTCTTCTGGCCGTTGATGACCCGCTTCCCGCAATTTTGGATGTTCCGACATCTCTTTACCGATGGGGAAGACGGAGACTGCAAAGTTTGAGCCGGGCTTGATCGTTCAGACCGGAGCGCGCCGCAATTGCCCCCTATTCAGTTCACCCTCACTTCATTGTTGAGCTCGGTCTCACTACAATGTCGGCAAATACGCTTGCAATAAGGCGAGTTTCGTCACTCGCTGGCGCCCTGATTGAGAATCCGCATCGGCCATTTCTCTCGCGGCTGATGGTCTTAGGCACGGACGTCATAATGTTGGCTCTAAGTCTAATGATTTTCTTTACCCACGAACAGCTGGCATTGACCCCCGACGGCGCGGTTCGAGCCTTTGCACTTATACCGATTTTTATGGTGCTTTATTACGCCTGCGACCTCTATCCGGGTATTTGCGTGAGTCCCGTTGATGAGATCAGGCAAATCTTCTTAGCCAACAGCTGTGGATGCTTCGTCATTTCGCTTTTGTTCGTTCTGCACGGTCTCACCCGTTTCGAGTTGGCAGGTGTCGCCAGCTGCTTTACTGCCTCCTTTGCCGTGCCTTTTGGACGGCGGGCAGTTCGCGCAGCTGCTTCTCAGTTTCCGTGGTGGGGGTACGCGGTTGCCGTCTTCGGAAGCGGACATGCGGCGATTTCTCTTCTCCGCAAGCTGAAGACACAACCATTCCTTGGTCTTCGGCCCGTCGCGCTCATAACGGATCGAATTGCAGAATGTCAGATTGATGGAGTGCGGGTCTGTTCGGCTGAGCAGCTTCAGCGAGTTCTGTCATCGGGAGTAAAACACGCGCTCGTGGCCGCTCCCGAGTTGTCTCAGGCCGAATTCGCCGAAGTGCTCGAAAAGAGCCAGTACGCCTTTCCGCACGTAATCATCATCCCCAGCAGTCACGTGGTGTGGAGGACGGGTGCCTATACACGAGATCTCATGGGTACTGTGGGCCTGCAGGTTAGAAACAATCTGCTTAACCCGGGATCGCGCCTCGCAAAGCGGATCATCGATCTTGTCCTGTGCGCGCTGCTAACCCCGATAGTGCTTCCGTTGATTGCGCTTCTGTGCATCATGATTGCCACTGAGTCGGGATTTCCAGTGTTCTACTCACAAGAGAGGCTGGGGCAACAGGCATCTAAGTTCAGGATTTGGAAATTTAGGAGCATGGTCCGCAATGCCGGCGAAGTCCTGAAAGACACTCTTGCTCACAACGAACGACTTCGAGAAGAGTGGAAACAGAATCAAAAACTGCGCAACGATCCGCGCATTACCAAGATCGGAAAGCTGCTGAGAAAGACCAGCCTGGACGAACTTCCTCAGTTCTGGAATGTGATTCGCGGTGAGATGAGCCTTGTGGGGCCGCGTCCGATCGTGCAGGACGAAGTTGTCAAATACAAAGAAGCGTATGGAGTCTATACAAAAACGACTCCGGGAGTCACGGGGTTGTGGCAGGTTTCAGGACGCAATCATACCACCTATGCCGAACGCATCGCATATGACACTTTTTACGTCCGAAACTGGTCCGTATGGATGGATATTTACGTTCTCGCCAGAACTGTGAAAGTCATCGTCACAGGCGCCGGCGCATATTGAAAGGTTTTGATTGTGCCCGTCGAAGTAGTGCCAAACAAACAGGAGCCGTCAACCCCGGCCCTATCAATGGATTCACCGGTCTCGACCGCGGCGCGGCTGGGCAAACGAATTCTTGCCGCGGGCACAATCTATGGGCTCACAAACTTTGGAACGAAAGGGATCAACTTCCTTATCTTGCCGTTCATAAGCCGCTACATCACGCCCGCTGATTTCGGAATCATTGCGCTCGCCGAAACTGTTGCTGGGCCGATTGGAATGATTTGCGGGTTGGGAGCTGCAACTACACTGCGACGCATGTACTACGACTTCGGAGATGATGAGGGAGTAAGGCGCGCTTACGTTGCGACGGCACTTCGATTCGTGGCGCTTTCCGCCATCGTAATTATCACGTTATCGTGCTTCATCGGTCCCGCCTTGTTGAAGCAAGTGGATAAAAGTTTCGCAGTGCCGTTTTTCCCGTTTTTGGGTGTCGCAGTTTGCGCGGCAGGTATAGGTCAGGTTGAGCAGACGCAGCTCAGCCTTTTTCAAGTGCAAAATCGGCCGGGCTTATTCGCGTTGATTGCAGCGTCCACATTTTCTATCGGAGTTCTTGTTGTTGTTGCCCTTGTTTTCCAGTTCCACCTTGGCGCTCTTGGAGTTCTCACAAGTCGGCTGATCGCGGTCTCATGTGGTGTGCTGGCGGCCACTTATCTGACCAAGTCCTTCATTTCCGCGCCCTGGCACTGGCCTGCATTGGGCGAGCAGCTACGGCTCGGGCTGCCGATCACCCTTTTTGAAGTTGTAAACCTGGGACTGATTTTTGCCGACCGCCTGATCCTGCAGCATTATCGTCCTCTAGATGAGGTAGGTATTTACTCCATCGCCTATACTTTCGGCTCGCTCATGCTCACACTGACGGTTTCACTCTCGCAGGTATGGTCTCCATTGTTTTTTGAATCGGCATGCGCGGGAGAAACCGAAGCACTCCGCAAAGTGTCGTCTTCGTTAATGGCTACTTTGGCTGCGATCGCATGTGTCGAGGTGGTGATCGCCACCCCCATGATACACATCGCTCTGGATGAACGGTATGCCCAGGCTGGCCGACTGATCCCGATCGTAGTCGGCGCCTACCTGGTGAATTCGTTCTACTATCTTTTTGAGTTACAGGCAATGCAACAAAAGCGGACAACAATGATTGCTCTGGTCACGGTCATCGCTTGTGCGGCGAACCTTGGGCTTAACCTGTGGCTGGTCCCACGGTGGGGCATGTTTGGCGCCGCAGTTTCAACGCTGGCGGCTTACATCGCACAAGCTTCCGTAATGTATGCATTTGTGCGAACAGTGGCTCGCAAGCTATACAGTTCGAAGCTCATCATCGGTAATCTGGCGATTTTCGCCGTGCTGCTGCTGCTCGTGGAAATTCCTTGGTCTTCCACTGCCGAGGCGTACGTGCTCCCAGCCGCCTTGTTGATTGCCGCTATAGGTCTGTGGCCACTTGGTCTTAATCGCGTTGGCCGGGCCTGCCGAGCGTCTATGGCGTGATCTGAGGAAATGGGCATAACGTCCGTGAAGAATCTCACCTACACCGTGTTTACCCCCACGTACAACCGCGCACATTTGCTTCCTGTGCTATTCAACAGCTTGTGCCGGCAAACGTTCCAGGACTTCGAATGGCTAATCGTGGATGACGGCTCCCACGACAATACGAACCAAATTGTCGAAGACTTCCGCCAAACCGCCCGGTTTCCGATCCGATACGCCACCCAACACCACGGCGGTAAGCACAAAGCCATCAACTTAGGCGTTCAACTTGCCCATGGCCTGTTGTTTGGCATCGCCGATTCTGACGACTATTACACCGAAAACGCGCTGGAAAGTTGTTTGCGCCACCACGAACAGATTGCCGAGACGGAGAAGACAAGATTTGCCGGCGTCACCGGACTCTGCGTAACCCAAACAGGACAGCTGATCGGCTCACCCTTCCCAAGGCAAGTGTTTGATTCCGACGCGCTGATGTTGGTCGCCAAAAGAATTGGCGGCGACAAAGCTGGCTTTATTCGGACGGATGTGATGAAGCAATTCCCGTTCCCGGAAGATCTGGGAACATTCGTTCCGGAGGCTCTCATATGGAATCGAATTGCCGCCCACTACAAGACCAGGTACTTCAATGAGGTAATCATGGTCCGTGACTATCAGCTAGACGGCCTTTCTGCGCGGATCGCGCAGGTGCGAATCGAGGCACCAGAGGCCTCGTGCCGATATTACTTGGAGTTGCTGCACAGCAAGCAACCGCTTCCAGTCGATGTAGCGGTTCGTTATTGCTCTAATTACGTGCGTTTTTCGCTGCACAAGGCCCTGGGTTTGAAGGCCCAACTCGCGTGTGTGCCGTCAACCACTCTATTTCTTGCGGCGGCTCCCCTCGGCTTTGCGCTTTATTGTCGCGACAAGTATCAATCGAAGAATGTGCGGAGCCATTCTCAACAGCATAGTTCGGTGTAACCTCGTGCAGCTCCGCGGACACACAGAGTCGTCACTGTTAATATGCACAGCTCAGCTGGTGTCACTCGGATTGGTGTCACTGATTCCGGTTACGCTCGTTCTCTACCGGATTATCTTTGCTTCACAACCGACGCTAGCAGCCTCGGTCTGCCGCCCGGCGATCTTGCTGGTGTGCTGCGCACTCGCGATGTTCTGGTATGGCTCGCATGTGAGTAGTGTTGAGCATAAATTGATTCGCGTCGTTGCAGTTCTTTGCGGGGCACTGCTCGTAACATCGCTGCTTGCAACAAATCCCGAGCGAGCCTTGCAGGAATGGATCAAGCTTGCGCTGATGTGTGTGATCGCCATCGCGCTCTGCCGTCCGCTGGTGCACAATCCGAATGCAATGGTCCTCGGGGCGTCTCTCGTCCTGGCAGGCGCAGTATTCGGCATTCTTATCGTGGTCATATACGTGAAGTACATGAGCTGGGCACTGCCATCCTACCCGGCCACTCGAGTATTTAAGGCGGTGGCGATGGACGAAGGCGGTGTGCCTCTCAATCCGCTTGGTTTTGAGTGTGTGTTTACTTTTCTCTGCGGTGCATGTCTGCTCCGCAGAACGAAACTACTCTGGGTCGTAGGGCTTGTTCTGGTGCTGATTTCGTCCGCGCTGACTGGTTCTCGTGCGCCGATCTCAGTGTTTGTGCTCAGCGCCATCGTTTTGCTGCTACTCACTGGGTTCCGGAGTAAAGACATGTTGCTGCGAGTTGCCAGCGTGCTCGGAGCTGCGGCGATTCTGGCAGGTGGAGTGATAGCCATTTCTTCCGCCACTTCTCTGCAACTCGCGGCGGTAACCGAAGGAAGATGGTATGTGTGGTCAGTGGCGCTGCACAAGTTCACGTTGCATCCGCTGTGGGGAAACGGGTACTTGTCTGTCGAAGACGATCCCACTTACCTCTCCGGGGGATATCACAACGAATACCTGACCGCGCTGGCGGAGCAAGGCATCATCGGCTTTTGCGCGGTAATGTATCTTTTTGGATTTCTGTTGTCGTGCTCTTGGAAGCTGGCGTTTGATCCTTCATGCCGCAATGCCAACGGTAAAATTGTGCTGTTTGCATGCCTCTTCTTATTATTCCGTGCCGTAGTGGAACTTCCCGGACTATTCGGAACCGCGCAGGGCCCAGCGGATTTCCTGGCTTATGTCTTTCTCGCAATTGCGGTCAGCCAAGTGGCGCGATCAGAGCAGCCCGAGCCTGCGACGCTGAATATCCCGTGTTGAGCACAAATTTGCATATTTACCGCACTCACTGTACAGATGCGGGAATTTGAATGCATGCGTCACGGCTGTATGTCGTTAGGTATTTCCAATTGGGCTCTCAGCAGGCTCTTTCTCGTATTGGTGTTTGTGCACTCGCAATCGTGTTCTCAACCGCATCAACTTGGTTCGAGACCTGCAGGTTCCGAAAACTCTCCTGGCCCGCCGCCACAGGCAAGCGACTATGTGTTGGTGTTCTCTGATGAGTTCGACCGACTGAATCTGAGCTCTAACGGGACCGGAGTCCATACCTGGTATGACGGATTGTGGTGGGAGAATCCGGTACCATCCTCCAATGTCATGGTCGCGAATGGCGTATTGACTCTGAGGTGGTCGCGGGGGCAAAAGCCGGACGCGACCAGTATCACAACGTTTTCTCGCGATGGCACGCACTCTAAGGCGTGGCGTTACGGCTACTTCGAGGTTCGCATGCGATGGGAGGCGGTTGCGGGTGCGTGGCCGGCAATTTGGATGTTGCCCGTGCAGCACTTTCAAAATCGCACGACTCATGTCGGCGAGTTAGACATCTTTGAAGCACAGGGTGCGACCCCTCGCGTTTTCTACGGCACCATTCATGAATGGAATCAGCGTCAGGACGTTAGAAACAACAAACCTTGGAATCACTATCAGCTACCAGCAAGCGTTGATCCATCGCACTTTCACACCTACGGGCTGCTCTGGCAACCGGGCCGGGTGACCTGGTATTTCGACGATCGCGCTCTTTTCTCAGCCGCCACGTATTCGATTTTTGACCAACAAGATTATTACTTGATTCTGGCCAGCCAGGAAGGCGTGAATTGGAAATATGGTGACCTTCAAGACGTTGCGGTTTCGCAAATGGACGTACAAATGGACGTGCAGGTTGATTGGGTTCGGATCTGGCAAAAGTAAGAAGAATACGTGAACAAGCCCAAGTCCCCGCAGCGCTGATTTCCCCCCGATTACCTGAAGCGAAGCAATTAGGCGGTCACAACAAATGCCGAGGAATGGCGCAGCAAACGCATCCTCTCCCCGCGTGATTATGCACACGCCGGAGCCTCAGCATGGCATGGCACAGTATGTGTCTGAGATTGGACTCGCACTGGCCGAAGCTGGCGTGCAACTGGTGCTATTTTGTCCTCAGAATTTCGAGCAAAAAGACAGGTTTCGTGCCGCGGGTGTGCCAATCGCGGATGCCGCCTTTCGCGATGTCTCGAATGCCGGGCTCGCCAAACGCATAATGCGAAACATACGCTTCGCAGCAAAATCAGTATTGGCGGAGTTCCGGCTCGTGCGGCCCGGCGACGTCGTTCATTTTCAGAGTCTCCTGCATCTTCCATTGGGATTTCTTTTCTTTCTGGCGGCGATTCTCAGACGTGGATCGATTGTGCTTACGGTGCATGATCCGGTTCCCCACCGATGGCGTTTGCCGCGACCGCTGAATGGCCTGGAACGTAAGATGCTCGAGCTTTCCTACCGCATGGCTGACGAAATCATTGTTCACAACCAGCAAGGGAAGGACCTGCTCGTGCGTAAGTTCCATATGAAAACAAGCGATATCTCTGTGGTTCCGCACGGAAGATACTTTTGCGAATCCCGTCAGGAGCTGCTCTTCCCATCTTTCGATTGTTTTCATCTGCTGGCATTCGGCGCGATTCGAGAGAACAAGGGCGTACACCTGGCCATTCAGGCCATACAGATGCTCGATTCTGCTGCTGGAATTCCCGTTCGCCTCACCATCGCCGGACGCCCGTACAATGCGGCCGAGCAGGAATATTGGCGACGATGCAAGCAGCTGATATCCGCAAAGCCAGAGAACATCGAGGTAATCGAAACTTATATTGCTGACGAGGAGATCGGATCGCTATTGGCACGGCATCACGCAGTTATCCTGCCCTATACCGATTTTCACTCAGAGAGCGGCGTGGCTTCGCTGGCGCTCTCGCATTCACGGCCTATTCTCGCGACCTCCGCAGGCGGGTTGGGAGAACTGATGCAGCAAGGCGCTTGCGGAATTCCGATTGCACCCGCAAATGCACCAGGCGTGGAGCATGCGATCTCGGCGGCCATACGGCTGGGCCCCGAGGGGCTACGGGCTATGGGAATGAAAGGCAATGAATTTGTCCGTCGGATGCGATCGTGGGATTCCATCGCAAGCCAAACCACGGCAGTTTACAACCAGGTAATCGGCAAAAGATCACGCCAGCGCTTCGCCGTTGCCCATCTTTAATGAAGCTTGACTTGGTGATTCGCATGAATCTTGCAAGCCCGATAGCGATTTACCCCTTGCAAAACTCAGACACAAATTCGTCGAAACGCATTCTCATGCTGATCACCAGCTTGGTGCGCAGCGGTGGAGCCGAGAGCCAGGTCGTTCGTCTGTCGATGAAATTGAAGTCTCGCGGCTGGGATGTCATGGTGGTAAGCCTAGTCAAACCCAGCGCTTACGTTGAGGATCTCGAAGCACACAATATTAAGAGTCATTCTCTTGATATGAACCCCGGCGTGCCGGATCCTCGAGCACTTGTGCGGCTTCGAAGCATCATTAACGGCTTTCACCCTGATGTGGTCCATTGTCATATGTTCCATGCGAACCTTCTCGGTCGATTTACCAGATTGTCTTGTCACATACCCGTGCTGATTTGTACTGCGCACAGCGTTCGTGAAAATTCGAGGCGTGGCGGGCCAAGCTGGCACAGAGAGCTGCTTTACCGATTCACGGATGCCATTTCAGATCGCACGACAATCATTTGCCACGCGGCATACGAACGATATCTTCGTGTGGGCGCAGCATCGCGAAAAAGGCTGATGGTCATTCCCAATGGCGTTGACACAGATGTTTTTTCGCGTTCAACGGAGCGTCGCGCCAAGCTACGCCGACAGTTCGGGGTGGAAAAAGATTTCGTCTGGCTGGCGGTTGGGCGACTTGTGGTCCAGAAAGACTATCCAACTTTGTTTAAGGCTCTTGAGATGCTTCCGCACGACCGCTTTGTGGTCTTGATCGCAGGCGACGGCCCGCTGGAAAAAAGCTTGCGCAAGGAGTGCAACGCGCGTCACTTGGCGGAAAAGGTCAGGTTCTGTGGCCTGCGCAAAGACGTCATTGAACTCTATGACGCCGCCGACGGCTTCGTGATGTCGTCGAATTCTGAAGGTCTGCCCATGGCCGCACTGGAGGCTGCAGCCATGGGCCTTCCGGCCGTGGTCACGCACGTCGGGGGCACTCCTGACATTGTGATCGACCGAGTGACAGGCTACGTCGTTCCTCCCGGCGATGCCCAACAGTTGGCCTCCGGACTGCAGCGTGTGATGCACGCGTCTCCGGAATCGCGGGGAATCATGGGCCGTGCCGCACGCCAACACTGCCAGAACAACTATGGCATGGACGCCATCGTTCAAAAGTGGCTGGACCTCTACGCCGAATGCTTTTCACCTGCCCGCGTCTTGACCGCAACTCGAACCTACTGGAACTCTTTTTAGGCGTTTAGGGCTCGCCTCTTACGCCCGGAGATTTTTGCGTGTGCGCTCCCTCAGAATTTGTGCTGCCGCCTCCAAGTGCGGTCATAGTGCACGAGCAGTCCGGCGCACTGGTTGTCTCCCTGGATTTTGAGCTGCATTGGGGCGTTCGTGATCGCCGTCCTCTTTCAGCACGAGAATGCTCGCGATTGCTGGCGGCCAGAGCAGCAATTCCCAGAATTCTGGATGTCTTTGAGGAATTCCGCATTCGCGCCACCTGGGCGACAGTCGGCCTGTTGTTCGCGAAATCCCGATCGGAGGCTCTAAACTTCGCTCCAAACCCCAAACCAACCTACTTGGAATCTAAGCTGAACCCCTTCAACGAACTGCCGGGGAAAGACGAGCGCGACGATCCATTTCATTTTGCTCCCAGCCTGATCTCCGAGATTGCTTCCCGACCTGGGCAGGAAATTGGATCACACTCTTTTAGCCACTACTATTGCATGGAGCCAGGACAAACAGGCGAACAGTTCGAAGCGGACCTTCGAAGCGCCATAGCAATTGCGGCAAATTCTGGTCATGTCCTGCGCTCGTATGTATTCGCGAGGAACCAAGTCAACTCGGCGTATCTCCCCTTGATCGATCGCAACGGAATATGCTGTTACCGCGCGAATGAGAACGCGGAAATCAAGAGGCCCGCAAGTTTTAAGGAACAGCAGCGCTTCACCTATCGCATTGGCCGTCTGCTTGATGCCTATATGAATATTTGCGGACCTCAAACCACCGGGTGGACGGACGGCGCTTCCCCGCCGATCGCGCTCTGTGCCAGCCGTTATCTCCGTCCGTTCCACCCCGCATTCGCGATACTGCAACCAAGACAACTGAGCCGTATATGCCAGGCGATGGAGCATGCCGCGAAACATCAGGAGATCTTCCATCTGTGGTTTCATCCCGAAGATTTCGCACCGCATGTCGAAGAGAACCTCCGCCTGCTGCGGCAGGCACTTGAGATCTTTCAACTTCTCCACCGCGAGCACGGTATGGTGTCACTTTCAATGTCCGAACTACTTGCAAAGAAGAAGCGAACCTCTAATGCATCAACCCGTTACCCCCATCATGCCTGAATCGCGGGTTGTCAGCACTGGCGCGAATGAACGCCGCCAGCCCCGAATTCTGTACATCGTCACGCGCGCTGAGCACGGAGGTGCACAAACTCACGTGTTCCGCCTGGCTGCAAGCATGCGCCAGATTTTCGAGGTCGCGGTAGCCACCGGAGAGGAAGGCTACTTGACCAAGGCATGCCGGGACGCGGACATCCCGGTGCATGTGGTCCCCCACCTTCAACGCGAGATCCGCCCCATCAAGGACGTGCGCGCCTTTTGTAATCTTTACGTGTTGATTCGGTCACTGCGACCGGACTTGATTCATACTCACACTTTCAAGGCCGGCTTCCTCGGAAGACTGGTAGCGTGCCTCTTGAAAGTGTCATCTGTATATACGCTCCACAGCTGGCTCTTTGGCACCGCAGCGATGCCTCGCGCGTGGAGCGCCCTGGCTGGGCCATGTGAACGGCTGGCCGCAAGCTGGTGCCAGGGATTGATCACGCTTTCGGATGGCGGAGCCGATCTGCTTCGTAAGTACCGCATCCACTCAGATTCAAACGTGGTAATCATCCGCAACGGTATTCCGGACTGCCGTGAGCGTGGACGAGGCAATATGCCCGTAGCCAACGTGATCATGGTCGCGCGATTTACCAAGGTGAAAGAACACGACATTTTGCTGCGGGCTTTCGCCAAAATTCGCCGCGGACCTCATCTTTTGCTCGTCGGCGACGGACCCACGCGTCCTGCGTGCGAGAAGCTTGCCTCTGAGCTCGGAATCACTGACCGCGTCGAATTCCTTGGAAGTCGCGATGATGTGGCATCGCTCTTGGCCAGTGCGCAACTGTTCGTTCTGGCCTCGAAATATGAGATGTGTCCCGTGAGCATTTTGGAGGCGATGCGAGCAGGTTTGCCGATAGTGGCTTCAGATGTCGGTGGCGCAAGTGAGGCCATCCAAGACGGCGAAAGTGGGCTGCTGGTGCCAAGCGGTTGCGTGGATCGCCTGGCCGAGGCACTTACGCTACTCGTGGACGACGCCGACCTTAGGACTCGCCTGGGGAGCGCGGCCCGCATGCGCTTCGAACAGCGTTATCTATTTGAACAGCAGATGGCCCTCACTTCTGCTTTTTACACGAATGTGTTGTCAAGATCACAACCGCTGGCCGTGGGCGTCGGAAGCAACAGTCCATGCGCTTCACGGCCTGCGGCGGAACTGCGCACAGCCAGAGACCTGCAAGCTTAAAGACATCGAGGCCCCGCGCGAGCCGGGCCTCAACGGTGGGGAACTGCAGACTCAGGGTTGCCAAACTCGTACCCAATCCACATTTAGGTCAATCTGCGAGGCGGTGACGCCCGTGAGATTGCCGTAACTCCAATTTGCGCCTTCCTGGCTACCAATAATGAGGTAATAGTCTTGCTGGTCGTAAATTGAGTAGGTTGGAAACGAGTAGAGGGCCTGATTATCAAAGTACCAGGTCACCTGGCCCGGCACCCAGAGGACCCCATAGGTGTGGTACTGGGACAAGTCTACGCTGCCGAGGTTGTAGTTCTTCCCGTCCGAATGGTTTCCTGTAGGACTGTTCCAATCGTGGATGGTTCCGGTGAAAACCGTCGGCGTTGCTCCTTGCCCTTCGAAAACGTCCAGTTCTCCCTGCTCACAGCCACCGCAGTTTATGCCCTGGACAGGAATCAGCCAGAACGCGGGCCATGCTCCAGTCACGGTATCCCAGCGCATCCGTGCTTCGAAATATCCGTAGCGCCAGGCGTGATAACTCGAGCCATCCTTGGCTGCGGTCGCAATGCTCGTGTCAGACGTGCCCTGCCCATTCTTCCACAGCAAGTTCAACACAGAGTTGCTTGCTGAAATGTTGGAATAGGGTGCCGGAGATTCCCAAAACATTCCGGGGTTATACCAGTTAAAAGTCCCTGTCCCGTTTGGACTCAGGCTCAGAGAGTTAAAGTCGTCTGTGAACATGAGGGTGTAACCTGCCGCCTGTGGCGGAGGAGTTATCTGGCTAGAGCCGGTGCTTACCGCAATGCTCTCAGATTGACTGGCTAGTTGTGCGGAAGCCACTGAGTCCTTCACGCTCACGCTAAAGTACGTAGTACCTGCGGTGCCTGGCGTTCCACTGATGATGCCGGAACTAGACAGACTTAAGCCCACAGGCAATTGTCCACTGGCAATTTCCCAACTGTACGGCGGCGTGCCGCCTGCGGCGGACAGCGCCCTCGAGTAACTCGTGCCCAGGGTGGCCCCTGGCAGGGTCGTAGTCGTGATCTTCAAGGGAGTTGCCGCAACCGGTGCGGAGGTGACGACAAAGTCCAAAGTGCTCGATCGCTGCCGGGTTCTCATGTCCATTGCCGAAACTTCTGCAGTTTCGGGGGCCGACACGTCACTGCTGGAGATTTGAGCCTGAATTTCAGAAGAACTGATCATCGTGGTACTGCGCGTTGCTCCATTCCAAAGGACGACCGACCTTCCTGTGAAATTAGAGCCATGCACCGTAATGGTAAAGGCACTTGCACCGGCGGTGGCTGTATTTGGAGCAATGCCGGTGATCGAAGGGATTTTCGCAAGAACTGGGGAACAGGCGGACCAAGTGATGACTAGGAACCCCAGCAGAAAGAATGCACTGCTACGCAGTTTGCGCATGTTTATCCCTCAACTTAAAATATTTGCTTCCATTCGTTCAGGGGTTGGGCACGGCGCGCAGGGCCCAGATGCTTGCGCAAACGTTCGTTGACTGAATGGTACGAGTTAGACCTATCCCACAAAAGGTCTCGGAAGGCCGTACCGGTAGTACACCTTCGGTGCATTCCCTGTGAAAAAGTCGGACACTCGCATGGAGCAGTCAAGTCCTCGAATGTTGTAGTCGCCGCTGTGATCGCTTCATGAAAAAAGCAAACAGTAGAGCCGCTGACCAGCATTCCACGCAGCCGTGGCGAAGGACCAGGGCCACGCTTCGCTATTCAGTCGCTTCCGAAGTGCACTCGGAGCAAGACGACAATTTTTCGGCGGAGTGGTTCCATGAACTAATGGGAATGGCTGAGAACCCTTTTGGAGGAATGCCGGATCCCAGGTATCTCTACGACAGCCCTACGCACACCGAGGCGAAATCGTCGCTGACTGTCGGTCTCGAATGTGGGGTGGGTTTTCAGGCGCTGATCGCGCCGCCGGGGATGGGGAAAACGACCATCTTATTCGACCTCCTCGACCAATTCGGTCATGAAGCGCGGACGGCCTTCCTGTTCCGGCCGCGAGGCGACTGCCGCGATTTTCTGTGTTATCTCATGTCTGAACTTGGCGAGGCTCCGCGGTCAGATTTGTTGGGCATCCAGGAACACCTGAACAAATTGCTTTTAGAGGAGCATGCTGCGAGAAGACGCACAATCGTCGTTGTGGACGAAGCGCAGTCCCTTCAAACCGAAGTATTGGAAATTCTGCCGCTGCTCTCTAATTTCGAAACGCCGAGTCAAAAGCTGCTGCAGATTGTGCTGGCAGGCCAGCCGCAGCTTGTGAAGAATTTGGCCGAGCCGCAGCTTGAGCAGTTGCATCAGCGTATTTCGATCTTGAAAACGCTGGTTCCTCTGGATCTCGCAGAAACTGAGAATTACATTCGGCACCGCTTGAGTGTGGCGGGATACCGTGGCGCGCCACTGTTTACCTCTACTGCGCTGAGGTTGGTGTGGGAAACAAGCCACGGAGTTCCCCGCGAAATCAATACCGTCTGCTTGAATGCTTTGTTATTGTTGCCCGCTCTTCACAAAAAGCAGATTGATGAGGACATTCTGCGTGAAGTGATCGCAGATCTTGACCCAATCCACTCTCGCATAGTTGAGCTTGAGAACGACGTTACCGTTGCCTCTCCCGCGCCGTCCATGGAAAAGCCCAGACTGGATTCGGCAGCGGCTCCGATCGCGGAGCAACCCGAATGGTTTTCCTCCGCGCATAGGCGCTTCTACAACTTCAATCTGAATCCCTTCGATCGCACTCCAGATCCTTCCTTCTTTTGCCTGACTTCTACCCACTGGTGGGCCATGGCCGGTCTGTACACGGGCATCCTGAAGCGCAACGGCTTGTTGATGTTGTCGGGCGTACCTGGCGCCGGAAAAAGCCTGGTGGCCTGTTGCGTTATGAAATTGTTGGAAAGCAACAATGTACCGGTGGAATACGTTGTGGGTGACAAAGTCTTGCCTGGACACGTCAATTTTCTGCGCACGCATTACTCACATGCGGCAGACGCACCGGTGCAAGCCCTAAAGTGGCTGCAAAGACCAGTCCCTGCGGTCTTGTTCATCGATGATAGCGAAAACCTTTCTACAGACGGGTGGCGCGATCTGCAGTGGCTCGCAACCATGCCCGAACCGGACCGCCACAAAGCGATTGTGATCGTAGGACGACCCGAGGTCGAAGACGTGCTCGCTTCGCCCGATCTTAGCAAGCTGGAGCAAACTGTCTTGAGCCGCTTTAGCCTGCAACGGCTGTCAAATGTCGAGATCGAAAACTACGTCGCGTGCCGCTTGCGCTTTGTGCTAGCAGACCCTGAAGCCGGTCCTATTTTTACCGAAGGTGCTATTTCAGCCTTGTGTAAGCACACGGAAGGCAATCCTCGTTTGATCAACTGTTTGTGCGAGTCGGCGCTGGTCACGGGCCATAAACTGGGTGAACGGCACATTTCGGGAGAAATGATCGAAGAGGCAGCCAGCACCCCACGGCTGCCGGTTACAACCCAGGAGAGGATTCCTCGGCACCACCCCGGTTGCAGTGCCGAGCTACTGAAGGCCGCTGGTGTCTTGCTCGATCTCCACCTCGCACTCCTCGCCTGAAGCGGCGCGTGCAAAGCTTCATTAGGTGTTTGTCCCGAAAATGAAAGTTTGCGACTAACTGGCCTGCTTCGATAGCGAACTGCCAACCTGGCCTTCGGATGTGGTAGGGAGTTGCTCTTCTTGGCTCATGGCATAGATTACGAGCTCGACTCGGTTCGAGATGCCAAGCTTATCGAAAATCTTGAACAGATAATTCTTCACCGTATGCTCGCTCAAGTCTAAGTGCGACGCGATCTCACGGTTCGTCCTGCCTTCCGTCACCAACCATACAATTCTTGATTCCTGCTTACTGAGCAGATTAACCCCTCGGCGATTGGTAAGTGTGATCGGAGCGGAACCTCTAAACGCTTCTAGAAGTTGTTCCACCTCAACATTGCTGGCCCAGATCTGTCCAGCGTGCACGCGATCCACGCACTTCGAAAGAACATCGAGGTTTGGTTCGGATCTGCGAAATACTCCCTTGGCCCCAGCCCGAAATGCTTCCAGCACTAGCTTCTGCTCAGACGCCTCCAAGAGCACAACAGACCGGATATGCGGGCGAAGCGCTCGCATCTGTTGCACGGCTCGCACGCCGCTTCCCTTGCCATCCTTTAAATGCGTTCCTACGAGCGCAACATCAACAGCGCTGGTTTCAAGTGCTTCAACGAGGTCTTGCAGGTTGGTCGCGCATGCGACCACTTCAAACCTACGCCGTCGTTTGAGCGCTCCTCGAACCAGTTCGCAAGACATGGCATTGGCGTCCGCAATAAGAATGCGAATTCTGTCCGCCGACTTGTGATTAGAGTTCACTAGAGGCTCGTAATCGCCGACCAACATTAACCTGACAATCGGTGAGCGGTAGGACTGACGCCGAGAAAACTACAACCGGGTCGAAAGGACCTTCGGGGGATGTCATACGTGTGCAACCGCATTCGCCAGCACCTCCGAATGTTAAACAATCGGTCAATCACTCGAAAGATGCATTTTCTCTGCAGGTCGAAACCCCATTTGTATTCCTGTGACCGTGCCAGTTTAACGCCTCCGTCAAGAAAGCGGAAGGAACACGGGTTCGTATCGAGGCTTAGGTCATTTCGAAGGGCTCCGCTAATTCATTAACCGTGGCCTCACCTTTGGCGAGACGTGCGACGATCGCGCGTCGTGTTGGATCCGCCAATACTGCGAAGGCGGCGTCAAGAATGCGTGGGTTATTCATTAGTAATAGCTTATATAAGCTAAGACTTATTATAAAACGAAATTTACGCGAGATGCTGCACTTAATGGCCAACGCTCATTCAACTCGGAGTTGACGGGAAATCATTTGTGAGAAGGAGCCGGAGATTAAGATAATCGACGACTGAAGGGCAAAACCGGAAAGTACTGGACTAATCTCTTGTTTGTCGCGGAGCAACTCTGAAGTAATCCCAAGGTAAGGTTGGCCGACAACCAGAGTGGCACACCCCTGGGAGAACCCAAATCGGGTCGGGCATCAATCTGGGCTATAGCAAAGAGAAGGCGGGCGGCCTCGATCGGCGATGACGCCCGCAACGCGAGTACTGGGTTAGCGAGTTTTGGTGCCCGCAAAGCTCGAGCGAGAGCTAGTTGCGCTGATGCTCTGAGGAGCAATGGGTACGACCGGTCCTCTCGGTGCCGGAGATTCGATGTCCGGCGGTGGCGCTTCTAGACCAATCGCTCCAGAGATGCCGGCCTTCGCATGCTTCCGCGCCTCGTATCGTTCGATCAATAGCTGATCGCCGATCTGAGTGCGACTCCGGAAAATCGTGTGCGCTGGCAGTTCCAGCACACTTTCGGCTTTGAAGTTCGGCTTTGTAATTGTGAAGGGGCGCACCAATTCACGCAGTCCTACGACCTAGCGGCAGAGTGTTCTCCACGAAGCAGGATGCTCCCAATGAATCCTGCCCGGGGAGGTTTCAATGCGTAAAACCATACGAATCTCAATTGCGACGCTCTCAAAGTTGATGATCGACTCCTCGACCTGCACCGGCACGATGACCGTCAACACGTCACCCCCGAGAGGTCCTTCACCGGAGCTTGGTAATCGTGAATGGAGGAAACCAAATCGACTTCGTCAGCACGGACCCTGGATTCGTGATTGCAGGGACGATGACGAGACAGTGAAGGATATGTAAGACGCTCTCGAACCAGTCTGCGTTCGCGTCGAACAACAATCACGCAGCGTGACATTCACCAGAGCCCGCGTCCACTCTACTGCCGTATGACGGGCAAGCAGGAAGTGATCCCAATGTAAGGTTAGCCGACAAACCGGGATTAGTCGCCCCTTGCGCGTTTCCCAGTACCGATCGGACCGGGCAGTCCACTAGCTTACTCCGTCGCATCGTTCTGCGATTGCCCGATTTGGATCATTCGAAGATGGCCGTGCTCAGCAGCCTCACGTCGCCGGCCTCGCGACGAGTCTACAAGTACGCCATCGAGAAATTTGTGGCCTGGTACCGTTCGGAACCAAGAATCGTCTTCAATCGCATTGTTGTGGTTCGTTACCGCACACCCCTGGAATTTTTCTGCCTGGCGGCTAACACTATTGATCAGCACCTCGCTGCCGTAAGGCGATTGGCTCACGAAGCAGTTGACGCAGGCCTCCTCAGTCCAGACTTGGCCGCAGGCATTGCTCGCGTGAAAGGCGTAAAGCAGTTGGGTCAGCGTTCCGGCAACTGGCTGACTCAAGACCAGAGTGCAGATGTGCTCAGGCGAGCACGGGGCGAAAGCTTACGTGCCAAGAGGGACTATGCCATGCTGGCCATGCTCTTCGGTTGTGGTCTCCGGCGTTCTGAGCTGGCCGGGTTAGAGATGGATGACATACAAACGCGGCAGTGACATTGGGCCATTGTCGATTTAATCGGCAAGGGCGGTCATGTCCGTACGGTTCCGATTCCGCATTGGGCCAAACAGGCACTCGATGAGTGGATGTCAGCAGCCAGGGATTACAAAGGGCCGAATCTTTGGTGCCGTCGCGAGGACGGGAAAAGTCTGGGGTTCCGGAATCTCGGAGAATGTCGTCTGGTACGTAGTGCGAAGCTGTTACTCAGGTTCAGCACAAAGTATCGCGGAGGGCACTGATGCTGCACCGCGCGGAAATACCAGAGTCTTTCCTCTCCCGCACGAACGCCGACATTGCGAGATACTCTAAGCAACTTGAGGGGTTTCCTGAGCGTCACGCAGCTCGCCGATACTTTTCTCCCCACATCATGATTGAATCGTCGGAGTTACCAGTTGAAAGGAACCGCAATTCGGGCTTCGGTGTGGTAAACCGCGAAGAGCCACAATCCAGACAGATCAGAATCTGGGGGAAAACCAAAACGTTGGGTGTATCCAGATGTTCCAAGCCTCGCAAGCGAATGCTGAGCTCGCCAGAAAATTCGGCGACTTTACTCGACCCACATGATAAACAGGACATAACGCACCGTTCCGTTGATGAACACTACTTGTGGAAGATCCGGTTTGTTATACGGCACAGACCGCATTTACAAATCGCTACAAACTGGGTTGGTGGTGTCGGGCTCGGTGGCCACGTCGATGGCGTCGTGCCGTCCTCGGGACGGTGAGATCATTACCAGCAAGCTAGCACTGACGAACCGCCTTTCATTCAGAACGGCTTCCACAGCAGGCAACAGGTCACCTGCGGCAGCAGACTTGACGACATAGCCACCCGCGCCTGTGTACAAAGCTTTCTCTGCGATTTCAGGACAGCGATCTTCGCTTACAAAGAGAATTTTGGACTTGGGGGAACGCTCTCGGATTCGCCTCCCAGCTTCGATTCCATTCAGTTTCGGAAGTCCGATGTCCAGCAAGATTAGGTCTGGTTGTAGTTGTTGGGTCTTCAGAACCGCTTCCAATCCGTCTAATGCTTCGCCGATGATCTCCAATCTCGGGTGCGTCTGGAGCGCTGTTGAGACATAACGACGCCAAGGCTCGAAATCATCTATCACAAGGATGCGAGTAGTTGAAGCTTCCAACGGAGTGCCTCTCAATTCAGCTCCTCCGGCTCCGACGATAGTTGCTAAACAGGATGTCATCGGTCGTGCGAGCCCCAGAGACTTACAAACAAGCACAACGAACATTAACGGCAATTCCAGCCCTGTAGGAACTGTCAAGAATCACAGGGCGATGGCAGGGCAATATCGGAGCGAGCCGCCCAATAGTGGCGAAGAAAAAGCGGTAAGTTGTGCAAACGCCTGTTCTCAACAATTATGGTTGCGAATCAGTGGGCAGTCCGTGTGAGAGGCCGTGCGTGCATTTGCGATTACAGTTTTTACCGTATTTACAAAGCAGCTACAAAGGATCAGTATCATGCCGAAATGAGGGCATTGACGTTAATCCTCGTCACATCAGCCTTTTTCACCACAGGCTGCGGCGGCACGCCCAAGGCCGCTAGCATGAGTGGTGACTGGCGATTTATTGTTACATCGCAGAAGCTTGTTGGAAGCACGGGTACTGGAAACGGTGCTCTGGTCCAGTCCGGCCAGACCGTGAGCGGAACGCTCAATTTCACGGGCGCATGTACAACCACAACTCCGTTAGCGGGGACACTCCAAGGCAGCACTTTCGCCTTCCAGTTGACTGAGCACGGCCAACCGGCTTCTTTCACCGGAACCATTAGCAACAATTCTTCTCATCTTTCTGGATCTTGGACGACGACTCTAGGCGGTTGTGTGGATGGGGACTTCGGCACTTGGTTTGCCGACAAGAATTAGAAAGTATTCTCTGGCACTGCTCGCCTGCTCAATGCTGCATTGATGGCTGTTCTCTTTTTTCGCAGGAGGCCGGTGGGCGCAGAAGCTCGCGGTCGGCATCTACCTTAGCGGCCAGTAATGCTTGTCCCCGAGACCCCGCAATTGGCGAAACATCCCCATATCGCTCATTGACTGTCGTTTTCCCGCAACAAACGTGATCTCGGCACTGCAGGTTTTGTCTTGCTCTATTTGCATTCCTCATCGTGCACATCGTGGCATTTACGGTTGCGCTTCGGCATCCCGTCGTGGCGCACGAGTGGGTTCCGTCGCGAAATGTCTGAGAATATGCCTCTCGATCCCCAGTGGATTTGTTGAACCCTGAGGAAGTGGCATTATTTGAAGAACTCCCCCATATCCGGAGCGGAGGCAGCGTTTCCCGGGAAGGAACTCACACCCAGCGTCGACAGCACTAGACGCAACGTGCTTTCGTGCTGATATATATTCGTGCTCTGATATCCAGGCTTGGCGTTCGCGCTCGCGACGATCCACGCGACATGACCGCCGCCATGCGCAGTGTCGGTCATTTCGCTCTCGTCGAAGAGAATAATCAAAACTCCACCGCTTTGAAACGCGCTGCTCTTAAGGAGAGGATCGATGTTCGTCTGCAGCCATGAATCGGCAATTGCCAGACTTCCGTCGTGCGCATCGTCCAACGCGTTCGGAATGATGAACGAGAAATCCGGCAAGTTGCCGCTGGAGAAATCCGACGCAAACTGTGAATAGGGAACTACATTACTTGCTTGGCCGGTGCCGATCACGTCGGAGAAATACGTGAATGGATTGTGATGACGCAGATATGGATAAGCATCTCCGCCCAGGTATCCCGGACTGGGCAGATTCTCGGCATAGCTGTGCCAGGTTTTGTTTGCTTTCACCAGCTCGCGAACGATATTGTCATCGCTGACCGTCCCGCTGAAACCGTCGTCGTTGCTTTCGATTTTTCCCGTTGTCAGCATTAGGTAGTTGCCGATCGAGGGGTGGGTGTCTGCGTAATACTGCGTCGCAAGGCCGTATTTCGAGGCCAGCCCGTTCACAAACGGCATTGCAGAGTTGCCGATCACGTTTGAGTAACTATGGTTTTCTTCCACCACTAGAAAGACGCGGCTCGAAGAAGGAGGTTTCACTCCTCCACCGCTACTTCCGCTACCGCAACCCGAAGTCATTAGTGCAATCGCAAGCAAAGCCGCTCTACTCGCGAGCGCACCACGTACCTGAACACCGTGAAACATTGCTCTTCTTGGATGCTGCTGGGCGGCGAATGGAAAGTATTGAGAGTACGTGGTGGGAGCGGAGAAGCTAGCCTTGGTGAATCCGAGCTGTACGCAGTTTTAGCTGAGCTGGCAGCCAGAGGACAAAATATGCAGGTGAGACGCTACTTGTTGATAAATCCCCATAGCACTCAAAATGCCGCTTAAGAGGGCTCAGGAGGTGCCTTCGTCGAGAGACAGCCGCCGGAGAAGGAAAGAGAAGAATACTAAGGCGCTTTGAAAGCCAGAATCATCGGACAATGAATTTCCATGCTAGAACGACGGCTAGGACAGCAAGGCCAACTGTGTAAATGATTCCTCTGGCTTTGTGGTACTTATCCTGCATGTACATGCGGCTATTTTATGCCCGAACCGATATTTCTAAAAACCCCCATCCCATGGTGTGACAGCACAACTGTCGAAAAATCGCCTGTGGGTGTTGAAAAAGTCATCTTTCGCCTCAAACGGTCAAAATTTAGGGGATACAAAATGTCTTGCGATTGGAGAAGATCGCTTATATCGCATCCTGACGCAATTTCATTTTTGCGAATTTAGCGAGAAAGAGTTTTTCAATAGCCACGCCTGATTACGCCAACTAACAATGTTTGAGGCTTGACTGAAGCCTAGCGAGAAAATCTGTCTCGCCGGAATAATCGGCTTGATAGGCGCTGTGCCTTTGCCAGACACAGCGCAAAAAGGGAGAGTTGCACGCAGACCTAATTAGCTGACTCCGCGACGAGCATTGTCGGCCTGTTGCGCCAGTTCTGTCATGAAATGGAAGAAATCCGGCGATTGTCCAATGAAAAGGCCCATGGCTGTCAAGAATTTGACGACGCCCATCGCAATGCCCTTCGTTTCTGTCGGACGAATGACCGAACAACGCGGGAGGTTCGGGCTAATGAAGGGACATGGCTCCGGCATGATCAAGTTCGTCTGAAAAGTCTCCCCACCGAACGGGGACGAATTCAGATCGGGAAATGTGACTGATACGCCAGTGACAGGGTCTTTCACGTCCGTAAGCGGAAGTGCATTGCCGGCCTTATCCTGCCAGGTTTGGAAATGCATCGTTTCCGTAGGTCCAATGCTGATCAGGATTCGGAGCACCTCGACGCTCGAGGCCCGCTGCGCCATAGCAGGATACAAGCTGGTTCCGCCTTGCTCTATGGTCGCGAAATGAAATCCAGCAGTATTCGCGATGGCCTGAAGAAAATTGGGGTCCGATAAATCGGCATCGGTGCGTGGGATCGCCGTATGCTGTCCGACAGCGAGAGTCGGTATGGCCTGTGGGAAAGTGAAATTGGGCTCGAGGTCAGGGTTGTGATCGCCGATGCGATATCTCGTGAACCAACTCGTATCGACTGTAAGCTGCATCAGGTTCGTGAGCCGCAACGCTCCGGTGGACCCGGTTGCAGTGCTGCCCGGCAAGGTGCGAAAGCGTTCCAGACTGACCGGAGCGGCTCGTTTGGACACAAGATACGCGTTGAGAAAATTCTGGTGAGTAAACTCATCATCCGTGTTGTCGTGAATGTACTGCGCCATGTCACTGTCAAGCTGCGCAACTGCATTCGTGTAATCCGGATTACCGGTACCGCCCCCACCGGGGAACTCATTGTCTTGGACGCCCGCGAGTTCGTTGTACTGCACCCAGAAGTCGGTTTCCAGAATTTCAGCGGCGGCTGCGAAGCGAAGCAACGCGGCATCGCCGCGTGTGATGCCCCCGTGCCTCTCTTCGGCTAGAGCAGCGGGCAGGTTACCGACGAGTCCTGCGCCGGCGGTTACGGCTGCGCCTGCGACTAGAGTGTTTTTCAGGAACGAGCGGCGATTGACTTCGGATCGAGAAAGGCTCGCGCTTTGGTTGGCATCTTTCTGGCTGGATTTTGTGCTGGGAGAGATTTTGTTTTTCATAACAGGCAACTTCCTTTGCTGCGGAGAGATTGGTGGAACGACGAAAGATCGTTTGTTCCTGACCAACGCGGAACTGTCAAAAATGACAGGTACCTCATAACCCGGCGTGTGAATGCGCCGACCGGCATGCCCGCATCCTGGCCGCTGAGATCCGCGTGCGAAGGGTCCGACCGCCGCTTGGTCGGCAACCCGTATGTCATTCGAGCCTCCAACTAGTAGTTCATCGCTCAGTTGGCGTAACATCCCCATTACGCTCAAAATGCCCATTTCAGGCGAATAAAAAGCGCACACTTGTGCAATTGATTCGCGTGCTGCACGATCCCCCTCCCCCTGTAATTTTTGACAGGTGCCCGAGATCCTACACCCAGGTAATTGTTCAGGGCTGATCCCAAACAACTCCCGCCGAGTATTCGCAGAAAGAGGTCGCGAGAATGGCAACTGAAGGAACAGCTCTAGCCGGATGGAAACAGTTATATCAATCCGCCTTATCGGAAACCGATTCGGCAAAGCTTCCGGGACGAGTAGCCGATGCCCAGGCCGCTATTCGTGAGCGCATGCAAGCGTTGCCGTCAAACCGTGCTTGCGACGAAGGTCTGGCTTTGGAGTACGCACTACAAGTCTTGTATATTCTGGAGAAAGTGACATCGGAACCGGCAGGGAGATGGTCCCGCCGTTGGCGTTAAATCCCGATATCGCTCAAAATGCCCACGGCAGGGGTTTTGAGTCAAATCGCCTGCTATTATCCATCGTCACAGTTAGCGTTTTACGAACTCCAAGGAAAAAACCAATATGAAGACAATCGCGCTGTTTGCGTCGATGGTGACCGAGCCGTGACCCGAACGTCTTTCTTTCTGCCATTTAAAGGGTAATCCGTGAGTGGGTACGGGCGTGATTTGCACCCCCCTATCGGGACAGCTAGTCTCATTTCAACTGGCCTTTTCGGGATATGTGGGCCTCCTTGATTAGCAGCGTCGGCTTAAGACGACCGCGGGGTTAGGATGGGGCACATTCGAGAAGGCTGTGAAGAGTAGGGGGCCCCGGCCATCCCGTCTCAGACTGGGGCCTTTTATCTTCCTGGAGTGTGAGCCGCTATGCAGGACAAAGAACAGTGGATTAGGCTTTGCGAGCAAGCACACGTCGAGCAGGACCCTGCGCGGTTACTCAAACTGATTCGCGAAATAGAGCGGCTACTCGAAGAGAAAGCGGAGCGTCTCAAGCGGCAAAAATCCGACCCTCAGAGGGGCGGGACTTTTCGCTCGGGGTGCTAAAAGGCATGGTGATTGCGCCAGGCCCGGCCTTGGTTACATGTGAGCTATTTCGTTTGAGGGGAATTGACTGGCGTTTTGGCGCAATTCGCGCACTCGACTTCCCGCATGAAAACATCCATTTTTAATACTTTCCAGCGCACAATTCAGCGCACAATGGCTGCCGAACCCCAGCCCTTAATCCCGACTGTTACAGGCACGGTTGGCGAAACATCGCCATAACACTCAAAATGCTTGGCCGGGGTCTTGAGTCAAATCGCCTGGTTACGTCAACTGGACGTGGCGATCCACGCACGGAAGTACATGAGTACAACTTTCGAGGGATTGTCAGTTCGTCAGGTGCGAGCAAAGATACCAAAAACATTGTGCCTCTTGCACACTGAAGTGGGATTTATGTCGGTACGGTCACCAATATCCGTCGATATCAAACATAAGCAGTACACCGGAGAATACGAAATCGACTGTGGTGTCTTATACGTATTCTTCGAAGGCCGAAGCAAATCAAGTCCGATCACGGGTCCCGGCCCAGAGCTACTTGCACGGCTTTTTTTGATCGAGTTGGTTTTCCATGCGCCAAGCTGGCGTGACCACTATCAGGCTGCAATGACCTCTCGTGTAGACGCAACATCCGTTGCTCTATAGGAGTCGTAATGGCGAACAATCCATATACCTCCGTTCGCATTCTCGTGGTGGATGATTTTGCGCCGTGGCGACAGCAGGTCTGCTCTATGCTTGGAGCACGACCGGAGCTACGTGCCATCGTGGAAGCAGCGGATGGACTAGAAGCAGTTCAAAAAGCCCGAGCACTGCAGCCGGACCTAGTTCTACTCGACATCGGACTGCCGAAGCTGAACGGAATAGAAGTTGCACGGCAAATTGGCAAGCTCTGCCCTCGATCCAAAATTCTTTTTATAAGCCAAGAAAACTCAGGCGATGTTGTGCAAGGGGCGCTCGCCACCGGAGCAAAAGGCTACCTTCTTAAGATCGATGCCAGAAGAGAGCTACTGACGGCGATCAACACCATTCTGCGAGGTGACCCGTTTGTCAGTTCCAGTTTGTCTGGTTTTAAGGATGAGTACCCTCGCGATCATCCGCAACGCAGGAACGTGATCGCACCGCTACCACCAGAGAAAGTCGCTATTCGCCACGAAGTTGCGTTCTACCCAGACGATGCAGCCTTCGTGGACGGATTTGCTCGTCTCGCCGAAGCTGCCTTAAAGGTGGGGAATGCCGTCATCGCTGTGGCGGCAGAACCGCACCGGCTCGGGATTCTCAAGACATTAAGGGGGACTGGCATCGATGTCGATGCTGCTCTCGAAGCTGGGCGCTACTCTCAGTTGGATGTCATCGACACGCTGTCAACACTCATGGTCAATGATCTACCTGATCCCGATCGCTGCGCGAAGATGATTGGAGATCTCATTCTGAAAGCGTCCGAAGTGGCCTCGGGAGAGCATCCTCGGGTTGCAATTTGCGGAGAATGCTCACCCACGCTGCTGGCAGAAGGCAATGTGGAGGCGGCGATTCAGCTCGAACACCTTTGGAACGAGATCACGAGAAACTACAACGCAGACACCCTTTGTGGTTATGTATGGGGCACTTTTCCACCTAAGGAAAGCACCCCAATCTTCGAGAGAATCTGCGCGGAGCACTCTGCCGTTGTCGGACGGGAACTAGGGTATTAGAAAAACTCCCAACCTGACCTGATGTGATCCATCAGGTGCCGTATGATCGGCCACTTTCATTAGAGGAATGCGTATCCATCAATTGTCGCATTTCCTCCTCAGCTATCACGAACTCTGTGAATCCGCAATTGGCGCATACGAGCAGTGAGGGAAATACAAATACCGGCGACCGGGTCAAATTCTCCGAACCTGGAAAGTGGATGCAAATTTCCGCTGGAAATGTATTTTGATTAATTGATTGGCACGACTTACAAGACACAGGTGGCCTCCAAACGTCTTTGAGACCCCCGTTCTCTAGACTGCTTGCCGAATCATTATGCGGGTGGAAAATTAATTGTCAACAATACATATCTAGCCGATCATCAGGAGTTACCTGGCATGTTGGCGATAAATCCCCATAACGCTCAAAATGCTCACGGCAGGGGTTTTGAGTCAAATCGCCTGATTACGTCAGGCGACGCGGACGGTGGGAGTCAGGTGCTGATACGTTCCATGATAAGAAAACCCCATAGGCCACAAGCTGCCACCAGACTAGCGCTATCGCAGTAACAATCAACAACCCAATGAACCGCGTTTCAGCACGATGGCCACTCGGAATTCCAGTCCCCGCAACCGCTCGGATGATGGCTCCGGCGAGGGCGACTGTCGTAACCACAGCACTGACCGCCATCTTTCGCGTGGGAGACGCCGCGTTACTAAGCACATCAAGGGATGGCTTGCTAATTCGGTAGCGAAGCACTAACCAAGTCGAGAGAACTCCAGTCCCGATGATCGTACTGGCATGCTGGAAAACCTTGTAAAGCGGAATCAGTCCCAGAATCGGCACATGGACCGGTTGGCTGAGAATTGGCCAGTGGTGGTAGAACCAGGTGTTTGCGTGTGTGAATGAGTCCCATGCCAAGTGTGTCGCAATTCCTACCAAGATGGAGCCGACTATGAGCGCGAACCTTGGCGCTCCACGAAAGCGGAATTCCTCAAGATGACTTGTCAGCCTGCGCTGAATCGCGTCCGGCAAGAGCCTCGCGAGGGGCAGCTTGACGAAATCATGAAAGAGCCACAGTACCAGCAGCGCAAGCGGAAGAGTCAGGGTGAAAGTACCAAGCAGCGTGTGCCCGAATCCGCTGTCGGGAGCGAGGCGAAGAAAATATTCAAAGTCGGGTGCGAAGGTTCCGATCAACAATCCAGAAAATACAAGATGTAGTCGTCGAAACGGGAGAGCGGCAGCACCGTGTGCAAGTGTAAACGGCACCTACGCATTATGACCCAAACCTGCTTGTTTTCTTGGAATCTTCTCTTCGTTGGTGATAAATCCCCATATCACTCATTGAGAATTGGCCGGGATGTCTTGAAAGTTAGACGACGACCCAACCAAGTCGTACAGGTCGGCGGCTGGATTCTCACCAGCATTTGCTCCCGGCTCTCGAATTGTAACGCCCCCAGCATCGTTGGTGATCAATCTTCATATCACTCATCGAGGGTTCTTAAAGTGAGTGCTCTGAGCTGGGAGAAGCCTTGAATCGAATGACGTAGCAAAAACTCGCCTGTGCTGATTCGCCTTTTATTCGCTATACTGTGCTCGAATATAGACGCGGGGCGTAAGCGCGTTCCTGCCACTGTTGCGGCGATCTCAGACGCCCTGTGTTGAGCGGAAAAAATTATGCCTGAGATTGATAAAACGACTTAAGTAAGGAGCCTTTTTTCAATGAATACGAGAATACAAAATGATATGCCGGATGTTCCCGAACTGGATTACGTTGGCGCTCTTTGCGAGCTTTGGCTAGGTCTCAACTATGCTGCATATCACCTAGCTTACGTGCGCGTGTACTTGCAAACAGCGGCGCTTCAGACCGATGTCGGTCAAATCCAAAACCAGGATCAATGTCTCCGAGATATGCAGCAAACTGACCTGACAATATGCCGAGCGCATTTGGCCGCACTTTTCTGGCAACTTGAACACATTTTTGAAGGCTTGCGAATCGCTGTTCGACGAGGAAAGCGAGAACAGCCCTTGGAGAAATATTTCCCAAATTATGAACAGCAACTAGACAAACTCGAACAACATCCTCTTCGGCAAGAAATAAAGCCTATCGCAACAAGGCTCATAACGTTCCTGCCATTATCGGATGCCAATGGGAACACAAAGGAGGGCGCTTTCTTTATCACTTTTTGCCAACACTGGATGGCCGCGAACCAACAGAGGATATGAATAGGCAGCTACAGCGCTATTTTGAATTCGTTGCTGGTGTGTGGCATTCGTTCGCGCCGAGTGAAGTGAAAGATCAGTTTCCGCGTAGCTTCAAATTCCCGGTGACAGTTCCCCACTCTAACCTTGGGGACCTTCCCCACGAACTGAAGAGTATTCGCCAGTTGGAAGTAGAAATAACGGAAGACCAGAAAGGCGGGGAAGATGGTGGACCCGGAAAAGAAAAGAATTGAATCGTACATGCTTTCCGCTGCCCGTGACGCTGGTATTCCAATACCAACAGGCGAGGAATCGGGCGAAGAACCTGATTTCAGGTTTATCATGCACAACCCGCCGTTAGGCGTTGAGACCTCGGAGGTGCTACGGCCCGCCAGTAGCAACTACGGCATCGTGCCTGTCGAAGAAGAAGCATTTCACAGAGATATCATTGCTACCGCCCAACGCAACTACTATTCAGACCGGCCCGCCCGGATTGTTCATGCGAATGTGTATTTCACGAATACGCGCGGTGCAAAAAGTGACAAACGCACGATGGTTGATGCGCTTACCAGCTTTGTTCGGGCGAACAACCACAAGGCAAGCCCAGCTGTGACATTCATGCGTGGCGAAACTCCCGAGGGCTTCGATGCGATAACCATAATCGCTGATTCTGGTCGCGGCGATTGGTGGAGTGGCGAAGGCGGGGGATACCATCTTTCGGATATAAGACCTCAAGTCGAAGCACGAATTTGCGCCAAGGATAAGCTCGTTCCGACATATCGTTCAAATTTGCCAACCGGCGCTCAGGTTTGGCTGTTGCTTTACACGGGAGTAACAATCGCGCGAAGCATGATGATTCCTCACGGGGCTGAAGAATGGGCAATGCCTTTCCAATTTGATCGGGTGTTTTGGTTTACATCGCTGGACAGAACATTCTTGGAAATCCAGAGGGCTCACATGGCTGTCGTGTAAGGCGGCGTTAAAGCACTTCGCTTGAGATAACCTTGACCAGACCAAAATTGATCGGTTTCCAGCATATATTAGGTCCCGAGAAAAACAGCCCTAGACACCTTCGCAAATAATTTTTTGAGTATTGGTGTATGGTTCGCGGCAGGCGCAACAGGGAAGCACGCGGTCGCGATCTGGGACGGTTCTAACCTTAACGCGGAATCGATCAGCTGATTACGGATCAGCGCCTCTTCGAGCCGCCCTGGCTGGCATTGCAAGCACCGCAGAACGCGCGGCGTTCAAGGGGCTGCTCAGTTCCGCTAAGCTCCGACCTGACCTTGTGACCCGGGGTGACGGGAAAAGGACGCACTCAGACGTACTTGCGGCGCTTTGCTCGGATCCGATATTACAGGTGGCGCGAGTGCATCAGGTTCTGTGAACGGTTCACTGATAGTCTTGTGTTCACTGTTCACTGCGCCTTCCAGAGAATTAGCGATTTTAGCGATTTCAGGACGCAGTATTTCACGAATCTGTTCACAGGTGGGTTCCGGAACGAGATTGGCGTCCATTATTTCATCCAGCGCATTCCAGATTTTCATCCATGCGTTACGAGTTGTGCGTTGTGCTTTCCGGAGTTGCGTCGCATGCCGGTCGGGCTTGGCCCATAGTTCCTTTTGTTCGCGTTCTTCGCGACGGTAACATCTGAAACATAGGCCGTGTGCAGCCATCTCCCGTTCTTCGCCACACCCTTTGCATGGCTTAATCGATCTGCTGTTCATGTTTATTTTCTTACCTCCGCACAACACGTCCGGTTCTACGTGTTTAAAAACCTGGTGATCAAAGCCCGAATCGCTTTTTGAGCCGCTCGAGCATTGGATCCGCGGCACGAGTGACGATATTTGCCTCTCTGCTGGTTATACGACCGTTTACTACGGCCGCTCCGGTATCCGCCATCACCCTCCGTGCACCTGCAAACGTTTTCACGCTCTCAGTGCGAGCAAGAAGTTTCGTTGCAGCTTTGCCAATTCCTCTCCTCGGTGGGGTTCGGCTTCGGCCACGTGCACGCTCCCTAAGCTCATGTGTCGACTTTTTCTTAGCCATGAATTCCTCCTTAAACTTCAAAATACTTACGTGCAATACCGCTTTCGTCAAGGTTTACGGACTAGTAACTAGTTACCTCCTAGTCGGGTGAGAAGTGAGTACTGATGGCTGGATCAGATGCGTACCTGGACCGGGTGAGGAGTGGATCAGCCAGCCGGCAATGGTGAAGTGTAAGTCCCGTCGGAACATATTTGGTCCCGAACGATCAAGCCGCCCACACCTTCGCAGATATTTTTTGAGCATTGGTATAAGGGTTTGGAGTCGAAGCGCAACGGCTCAAGGCTCGGGCGCGCACGCGTCAGCGACGCGAAGGCCTCGCGCGCAACACTGTGGCGCTGAGCGAAGCGATTGAACGGTATAATCGGGCGGACTTTTGGATTGGAGGCACAGTGAAGAAACAAAGCTCTTACAAGGTTCAAATCAAAGTCGGAGACGCTGAAGTAAATGTGGAGGGAGCCGAGACTGGTGTCGTAAAAATAGTCGAGGCTCTTTCGGACATGCTTCGTGGAGGTAGAAAGGTAGTCGCGTCTCAAATCAGCAGCCCTTCTGTCGTGCCGGTTGCCGCTTCAACGCAGCGAACTTCGCCGACTGACATTCGGTCCTTCTTCGAGGAAAAACAACCCTCAAGCGACATCGAAGCAGCGGCCGCGGCAGCATACTATAACCAATATCTCGCTCCTGAACCGCATCGGAAGGAAACCATCGATTCCGAATCTCTGTCGGAATCTTTTCGCCTTGCTAAGAGACCTCTTCCTGCCAAGACAATCTGGACCTTAACCAACGCCCGAAATGCGGGCTATTTGGACTCTGTGGGTGAAGGTGGGCAATTTCGCCTGAACGCAGTGGGCTACAACCTAGTCGAGCACGGGATGGGTAAGGGCGCAGAGAATCGTAAGCGAAACAAACCCCGTCGAAAGCCTGGTCGACGAAAATAAGTTCAGCCTTCAAACCACCATACCTTCGCCGAGATGGACACATCTGAATTCATCGATGTTCTTGAACGCCTGCGCACCCGATTAAGTGCCAGCAAAACGAGGGAAGTTTCTCGGCCAGCTGAGCGAACCAACATTCAATCGGTGGTCGGAGCATGGTTCTCACAGTATCGACCGTTATTCGTACAGATAGTGGGCGAAGAAAGCTACATTCTCTCCATGGACGAGGAGATGCAGATTTTGTTGACACTTGCGGTCGGTAACTGCTCGCGATGGAAAGCGATTCGTTCGGTCACATCTGCCCTTCAACACTTCAAAGAAAACCTGCTCGTACCATTGAGCCGCGCTTACTGGTCGCGTGCACCCCAGAGATCACCTGCGGGTCGAGACACAGACGTTGCGAATCGACTTAAGCAATTGGACCCTGAACTCGCCGAAAGCTATGAACAAGCTGTCATGGATATTGAAGATTCGACTCGGGTCAGCTATCGAGGGCCAGCGGCGGAGCTGCGTGAAGTTCTAACGGGCGTCCTTCACAGACTGGCTCCTAATTCGGAGGTGCAGGCGACCGACTGGTACCGCGAAGCGCGAAGGTCGGGGGCAAGAGACGAGCCAACTCCAACCAGAGCCGAGCGCACAAAGTTTATTTTAAGGAGTCGGCAGAAAGGGTCAGCTGTAACTGAGTTCGCTGAATCCTATACGGTCCTAGTAGAACAAAGGCTGGGAGATGTGGTTAGCGCGACCTACAAACGAGGAAGCGCCGCCACACACGGCGGCACTGAGCAAGCCGAACTAGTGAACGTGCTGCCGTATATGAATGGTCTCCTCCGAGAATTACTACAACCCAAGAGCTAACTGATGTCTGTGGCAGTTTCCTAACATCTTTCATAACAACCGCGCTCAAAACCGCTCATTCCTGCTCAAAACTAAAATCGCCGTAAAAAATAGTCCAGGGTTCCTGAATATATTTAGTTCCGAAGAATCAGGCCCCACACATCTTCGCTGATTATTGTTGAGCATTGGTATATGGGTTCGCAATCTTCCCTGGGAATCGCTGAGCCTGCTTTGACCCGCAACCATCCCGAAGCCGAAAGCGGCCCTGGGAATTTCTCATCGCACGCAATGTACGCCTCTTTACCGAACGACATCTAATCCCACAGAGATTGCCGATGATTATTCGCGAACACCCTGCCCAGGTCATCGATGGGGATACTACGTATATCGTCCGGATTTTTGGCGAGGAGAGGGCCGACGGGACTTGGGAGGCATGGCTCGAATTTCACCCGACCGATACCATTCATCCAGTCTTGCTTACAGACCAGGAGACCTCGCAGCCGAATCGAGCCGCAGTTGAATATTGGGCCGATGGGTTAGAGCCGATCTATCTCGAAGGCGCGCTCGCGCGGGCTCAGAGGCGATTGCTCTAGTCAACTCACAACTCCCGGTCGGCAAGCAGGAATGGTCAGAACCTCGCCATTCGAGGAATTGTTTCCGGATTGCCCGTCAGACGACCGCGATGCATTCCTAAGCGTAGAGTTAACCTGAGCGTCAGGACCTCGCCATGTCCGAACGCCTCACATCCTTTTCGGAGATTCTCGCGCCGCTGGAGCGTACGAAGGAAAACTTATCCACGTCGCAGAAAAAGATTTCTGGCGGTGTCGTACACCAAGTGCCCGCAGATTTGAAAAAAGCTCTTACATCCGACCCGCAAGCGTTAACAGCGTGGGAGGGATATTACACCGCTCGCACGCAACGAGTGGATATGTTGGATGGAGTCAGCTAAGAAAGCAGAAACCAGAAGTCGCCGGATCGAGTGGGGCTGTTCAAGCCTTAAGGATGGAAAACGACGCCCCTGTTGTTGGCCCGGATGCACTCACCGCTAATTTCAAGATGAATAAACTGGACACTGCGACGGCACACCGGAATCGGCCAGTGTCCGGTTAGCGCGTGATCCAGGAGTTTCTGGAATCGATCCACACAAGCCGGCTTATCGCCATCAACTTGCAGAATCGTCGGCAATCCGGAGATTATCACCAAGATCCGGCTTGCCCGTCACTTGGGAGCGAAGCGGGCAATGCTCGGCTCTCGGACATTCTTGCCCAACATTTTCCATCAGGGCATTGGTTGAAGAGTAACTCGCTTCGATAACCAAGAGCGAAGCGTGTCGAACAGGTCGGGAGCTTGTCCCTTTGCGCGCGCAGTTTCGTCGTCTGCTCCAGTCTCGGCCTGCGTCAATGCATGATTCGCGTTAGGAAAAACCTGAAGCGTGAAGTCCGTATTGCCAGCTTCTGTCAGTATGCGTCGCATATTCGCGACCGCAATCTGAGCCGGAGTGGAAGTATCTAGTGCGCCGAACAAACCAAGCACAGGACAGCGTACTTTCGCAACCTCTGGGAGCGGATTAAAGCTGTACACATGCGTCCATCGCCAGCGCAGCGTGTCGAGGGTTGGCGTTTCCGTTTCAAAGAACATGGGGAACCATTTGCGCCCTTGAATCTTCGCCTGCTTCTTCTTAATTTCGTTCCAGCCGGCGCTGGTTCGTCCTGTCTGGAAAAGCGCCTTCTGATATTCGACGGCTTCCGCGACCTCGGCCGCAGGGAATCCGTCTGCCCGCAATTGAGCTTCCCGGTTGTACAGCATCTCTTTCCACAGTGGCATCATGAATCCAGACGAGTTGATGATGAAGGCCACGTCTCGTGTTCGGGACGCAGCCTGCGTCGTAAGCATTCCGCCCTCGCTTGATCCCCAGAGCCCGACAGAGTCTCGCCTGATTCGTTCCTGGCCTTGGAGGAAATGAACCGCCGCTACCGCGTCCTGAACAAACGGCTCAGGATAAAACTCATCCTGCTTCAAGTATTCTCCCGTCGACGAGCCGGTACTCCGTTTGTCGTAAACCAAAACGGCGAAACCAAGTGAAGCAAAAAAACGTGGGTATGGACCGAAGGAGTCTCGTGTGAGCGGACCAGATCCGTGCAACAGTACGATGCCCGGAACCGCCCCTTTTGATTCTGGCATAATTAACGTACCTGCCAGCGTCGCGCCGCCACTTTGAAAGCGTATCTCCCTCTCCGACGTTGACATCCGGACAGCAGCAGTCTCGCTTCGGTCCTCCCCGCGGATTAGAATCCTCGATACGTCACGATCCTGACTGTCCAACACGAAGCGCACGTTCAGCTCAACCGGAGATCTAACGGCGAATCCTGGACCGACTTCGTATTCCGAGTCGGTCACGCGGAACAACTGCCGCACCACCCCCGATTTGTAGTCGGAAAACAACAAGAACGTCCTTGCCGTCGTCTCCAACAAAGCTATCAATGCCGATAACGTGATCCGCGGAGATTCGGTAATTTCCTCGATACTTCTCGGTGCTGGTAGCTGGAAAAGCCGCGATGCCCCCCTCCGCAATCCTGACCGCCCCAACGTTCAACACGTTCCCGGCTAGAGTGCCAGTGATTTCCACGTGCTCCCCGGCGTAACGTTTCACCGTTTCCGAATTCGCGATCGGCAGCACCTCGTCGGTGCCGTCGAGCACTAGTACTGGCGGTATGCCGCTATTAATGCATTTCTTGTTGCACTCAGCATTCACGGCCCTGCCGCACTGCGTATCACTGACCCGTCCGACCCATTTTTCACGCTGCTCTGCCATCGTCCCGATAGCGGATCCTGCAATCAATACGACACATGCAAGGAATGAAGCTCTCATTTCGACTCCTTCGTTAGGGCGTTTTGTGGCTGCCTATGCGGATACGATGCCGAGCCTCGAATCGGCCACGATAGGTCGTCGGCGAGACACCGAAACGCCGTTCGAATGCCCGACGAAACGAATCTGCGCTACTGAAGCCGACAGAGTCGGCAATAATCCGAACAGAGTTGTTGCGGGAAGAGAGCCGCTGGCGGGCCTCGTCGAGACGCACGTTTTGAACGAACTCGGCTGGAGGTAAACCGAAAACTTTTCGGAAGCGGCGACTGAAGTGCCTAACACACAAATTGGCCCTTCCCGCCAGAATTTCCACCGACAGGTCCCGTCGTAAGTGCGAGCTAATCCACGGAATCAGGTCAGAAAGCCGATCCGATGACTGCACCTGAAACTGCAGAGGCTCGGAATACTGTTCCTGCCCGCCGGGACGCTTCAGATAAACCACGAGTTCACGCGCTACCGAGAGAGCAATATGCGCTCCGTGGTCTTCCTCAATCAGCGCCAAGGCGAGGTCGATCCCCGCCGTGATACCCGCAGAGGTGTAGAAGGCGCCGTCCCGAATGAACAGGGCATTGCGATCGACTTTCAGAGCCGGAAAACGCGCAGCCACGTCATCAGCAAAACGCCAGTGCGTAGTCACGCGGCGACCATCCAGCAATCCGGTCGGTGCCAAGCCGTAGATGCCGGTGCATACGGACGCAATTCGTCTAATCTGATGGGCGTGACGTTTCACCCAGGAGCAAACTCGATCATTGGTGTGGCGCTCCCGGAGCCCGCTTCCTCCGGGAATGATCAGAGTGTCAACAACGGGAGCGCTCTGGAGCGTGTGGTGAGGCGTGAAAGCAATTCCAGACTCAGCAACAAAGCTGCGGCGGGTAAGCCCAAGAACCACTACCTCATAGCACGACTGGCGGTTCCCGTTCCGCTCGTTCACGGCTGCCGCGGCAAAAGCTTCTAGCGGACCGACAAGGTCCAACGCCGTCACCCTGTCAAAACCAACTACCCCGATGCGTTTCATTATCATCCTGCTCGGACTCCAACATGCATCAGTGTAGAGCAAATGCCTGATAGCCGACATGACATATATCAGACATATTAGGACTTATAAGGTTTCAAATTTGGTGGCATCTTGATTTTGCGATTCAGTCGTCATCTCGGTCTATGACCTGCCGCCGGTGCCATCTGGGAATCTGGTGCCGAAAAGCGAGAGACTATGTTCTGAGCGGTTGGTCGGCTATCCGGAAGTAATCAGCCAAGATTGCACATATCGTTGATATCGCGAACGCGGCTTGCGTAAGGGACTTTTGCTCGTGAATTCCGCCTGGTTTTCCTGAATATATTTGGTCCCGAAAAGAAGAGGCCACGCACCTCCCGCAAAGATACTTTTTGGGCATTGGTATGTATCGTCGCATCAATTCATGGATCGATCGGGAACCTTTTGGGGAACACTCGGGGACAGAAGTATGGTGGACCATCAAGGATTGTGCGGCTGGTTACGATCCGGCGCCGGTACAATCCGCCGGTGCCTCTATATAAAAGGATGCGTAAACCCGCGTCACTAAAGGATCTGCGCTGGTGCGGGATTGTCCGGAGAGAGGGTTTGTGACGCCGCTGTGACAGGAATGTGCTGGGAAGGCGGTTTTGGAGCGCTGGGCGGCGTCAGACCACGTTGCCAGACAGTATTCATTCGATCAATAGCTTTAACCTTATATGCAGGTGAAAGGTGAGCATAGCGTTGGGTCATCTGAATCAATTTGTGCCCAAGAATCTCCTTCAGCACGTAAAGATCACCGCCTGAGGCGACGAAGAAACTCGAAAAACAATGGCGCAGGTCATGGAAATGTAGATCGATGATCCCGGCCCGACTGCACGCGTTCAGGAATCCACCGCGGATGTCCTTGAGCCGCGAACCGCTGGAGCTGGCGAAGATCAGCTCGGTCTCAGGCCGCCGCGGGTACATAACAAAGAAATCCGTAAGTGTTGCATCCAGGGGCACGTGCCGCGCCAGCCCGTTCTTCGAATCCCGCACTAAAATGAAGCCTGCCCGCAGATCGAGATCACGCCAACGCAGATTGAGGATCTCTCCAAGACGCATGCCCGAGTGCAACGCGACTGTGACGATTGCGCGTATGTGTGGAGCGTTACATGATGCAATTAGGCGGTGACACTCCTCAACTGACAAATACCGAGTACGCGCATTGTTCTCTCGTAAGAACCTCATGCCCTTCATTGGCGATTGTTCGAGCAAATCCCATTCGACCGCAATGTTAAGCATACGACGAAGCCGCGAGAGGTCACGATTGATTGTCGCTGGCTTGCAGGTGGCCATTCTGTCCCTACGCCACGCCTCAATTTCTGATCTTGTGATCTGCCCGAGCGGGCGAGCGCCGAAAACCCTGATCCAACTGGCGACACGATTCCGCTCGGTCCGAATGGATTTCAGGAGGGGAACAACTTGGTCGGTATATGTCTGCGCAAACTCATTGAACGGCATCCGACCAAGCACCCGGCTAGGAGGGAAGTAACGGTTTTCAAGAATTTGCGTAATTCGCAGGCTCAGAACCTTCTCCGCCATGCGCTTATTCGGACCAACTGTTTCACGAACGCGAAGACCCTCGGCAGTTTTGAAATTCACGCACCACGCATCGCCACGCTTGTATACGGTCCCGTTTCCCATATCATCAATCCACAGCTGAAGAGCTTTTCCAGCAAAACACGTGAGAATATGTCTGCATAAGTTTTCAACGAATTAATTGTCGGTATTGATCGCGGGGTGAATCCGGCTGCGTCCATTCCACGAGCTCCGATTTGAGAAACAGTACCCGACGCCCCGCCTTGCGGTGGGGAAGTGCCCGCTGTGATACCCAGCCATACACTGTGCGTGGCGATACTCTGAGAAATTCGGCTGCTTCTTTTACTGACAAGAACCTAACCTCGGAATTAATCGTAGGGTTCATACCCGTGCTCTCCCTAGACTGTGTAGGCCACAGGTCTCTACATACGAATGCCTGAGCGTGATTTCAAGTACTTCGTGAACACCGCCCGATGATCCGGCGACATCGCCCCGTAATATGCAGCCATTGACTTGCCAACGAGTCCGTAAGGTTGCGGAAGCTACCATCCCAACTACGCCCGCTACCGTGTGGAGGACTGACAAAACGAATGCATTGAATAACGTTCCGTTCCAGCGGTGACGGCGTGCACCCTCGTGATGCCTCTCCGGAGATGTCTCCGGGAGAAGAAGCTCCGTAGAGACTCTTCCGAGATGACTACACCTGGCAGCACGATTACATACCACCATTTGCTTGAGTTTCTCCCTCAACAGATTTCACAACTTTTGACCGTGGTCTCAGCCCGACGCCAACGTACACCACGCCCTTGTTGGTACGCTTTTTCCGGACGCCCCTGTCGGCCAGAGCTTTGGCAAAGCCGTTGTTATTTTCCGGCCTCTCGCATGCTTCCCCACACCAATCCACGTACGCATCGAACAACTCCTTGCCGGGGACCTGGTCCCGAGGCTGGTTTGTGCAGCGTTCCGTCAAGAACCGGCCCATCGCATCCGACCGCTGCCTGTACGCCCGAGTGGCACTTTCGATCACCGGCGCATCGCCCAACCCAAAGCGCTGCCACTCCAGGCACCCCTCGACCGCCCAAGTTAAAATTCCGCTAAGTTCGCCTTGGAGCTTCTCCCTCAGGTTTGGGTCGCGGTTCTTGCCAGAGAATTCTTGAGAGAACTCTAGCAACCGTATTCTGCGCCATATGGAGAATTGGGTGTCACGTATGACAAAAAGATGGTTGGTGGCAATCCAGATTTTGAATTGGGGTCTGAACTCGAAAAATTCATGAAACAGGAACCTCGCAGAAATCGTGTCTCCACCGGTGATTTCTTTCACGGTAGCTTCATCTAGCACCGCATTCGCTTGCGATTCCGATGCTTTTACCAGACGGGCGCCCTGTAGTCGGGCGAGATCATTTCGGGGACCAGGGTCCTGTTCAAGCAGGGAGGATAACGGCGTGACTTGGGCGAGGTGTCCGAGTAGTTCCACTAAGATTTCGAGAAATACGCTTTTGCCGTTGGCCCCGGTCCCGTGCAAGATAAATAAGCACTGTTCACGAGTATTACCGGTCATGCTGTAACCGACCGCACGCTGGACGAAACGGATTACCAGTTGGTCTCCCGCAAAAATCTCATTCAAAAATAGCTTCCACCGTGGGCATGTTGCGCCCGCATCGAAAACGACATTGCTCGCCTTGGTGATTAGATCGTTAGGATCAAACGCTCGTAGGGTGCCAGTACGAAGGCCTAGGGTCCCATTTTTAACTGTAAGGAGAAAAGGATCGCGGTCGTAATCGGCGGCGGTAGTAGCCAAGCTGCGGATGCTCTGGGCACTTCTCAACAGGGCCCTAATCGAGTAGTTACTTTCGCTGCGGATCGCCCAATCCACATGCTCCTTTCGAAGGTCAGTGTCTGGAATCTGGAGGGCGGCCAGCTGTCGCAGACGCACCGTGTGGAGCGCTGCACGCTCGACTTCTGCGGTCTGATCCTCAGCCCATATTTGCGCATTCCAGCACACCCATTTTCCTCGATCGTGGTTAAATCGATCTTCGTGACCGTGCGCTCTTGCAAATGCCTCCCCATTGCCAGCGTCAGTCAGGGGTAGCGACTGGAGCTTCGCCAGCAGTTCACGGTCGACACCGACTTGCAACAATTCCGAAAGGCTAGACATGTGTCCTATTGCTCTCTACTGGCTGGCGGCGAGTTTAGCTGTCGAGTTCTATTGAACCGCTCGACATACGCTCTTATGTTCGTTAAATCGCTATAGTCCGATCGCAGAAGCAGCGTGATCAGCTCGTTAGACAGCCGATCATTGTGGCTGCATCTTTCGAGAATCGTTTGAACCAGAATCCCAACGCGATATCCCAGGCCAAGAGTGGGCCTCGACAGGGAGATTTCCAATGTCGTAGTGCCAATCAAATCTATGAGATCAGTTGTTACAGGATCTTCCTTGTGTTTGTACGCTATCACCTCAAGAGCATCATCAAAGTGGACCCATTCACCCCACCGACGCTCGAGATATGCAAAAGCATCCACAACCGGACCCCAGCGTTCCTGTATCTCGGCAAAATAACTCACCGTTTCTTCCGATGGATGCTCTAGCAATTTCTTCATCAATGCGATAATTCGCCGCTTTGCGCCACCACGAGGTCCCTTGGCAATTGCGGCGTCTATGTCCCTACCTGCCATCGTGAATTCGGCACGTTGACGCATTTCCTCCGTGACCAACTGGACCCTTCTCATGACGCACTCTCATTGCCGCTAATCGGAAGTCCGGCATCAAATGCCACACCATGGCTGCGAAGCACTTCGGCCGCAGCCTCAACGGTTAACAGCCAGCGTTCTCGCCAGAACGGGTTTTGAATTCGTTTGTATTCGTCTAATGAAATACGCACTATTCGTTTGGCATTGTCGACTTCCCCAGCGGCCAGCAACTTCTGGACACTGTCAGCGAGGCAGTCCTTCTGGCGCTCAAATCGGTTCTCTTCCAAAATGTTGAATTTGGCCTCAGCAAGCGCTACTGCAGAAGGTAATTGTGGAGCCAGTAGAGCGTAGAGACCCCAGGCCACACACCAGCGGATCACTTCATCAGTGGTGCGAAATGGTAGGCCGCCTATACGCCTGAGCAAAAACTTGATCATTAACCATTGCACCGGGTGCAGAGTGATTACACGCGATTGTGTATGCGAGTAGCAGTTGACCTCGGGAATAATCAGATTCGAAACATCAAGACACGCGCTTGCCATCGTCATCCTCCACTGCTCAGGCAATAAGGCCTTCCAATTACTGCCGAGCACGCAGGAAGTCTTTCAAATGTGCTGGAGAATGAAAATGACTTGGATCGAACAAAAATTGTTGGATCAGAGGACTCGATTACTCGAAGGCAATATCGGAGTGTAAGTGTGTGTTATTTCGATACAACTTGGCTAGATTTGCCGGGTCGATGTGTGATTGGCTACCTGCCATCGCCATCACTGCGCTAGCGAGGGCAGCAATGTCTTTATACATGAACTCTTGGGTGATTTCATAGACAAAATGAACAAATGCTACAAGACAATGGTGCAAAGGATTGTACGGATGACGACGAACCTTGCCGATCACATCCCGCACAGAATCCATGAAAACTGCGTAATCGCACATCGTTCTCGGAAGATCACGGAATTTATAGCCCAATTTTGCTCTCCCTGGGACATCACTGTGCAACTCCTGCCGAAGGTCACGCCCTGTGCTCTCTCGTTCCGGGAACAGAAGATGTACCGGTTCCAGCATCGAATCCGAATTCAAAGCTTCAATTTCTGCCGCCAGCTTGCGAATGCGCTCCGGTAGTCTTCGGACCGTATACCAGGGCATGGCCCTGGGCCTATCCCAGTCTGTTCGCTTGCTTGCGGCTTGTCGGAACATTACCTGTCGCATAAAAACATCTAATGCTCTGATCGGAACGCCACGAAGAGCCAGCTTCTGACACGCTGGCGAAGCAGATTTCGTTGCGTGTTCAATGTCTTCTTGAGAAGCAAGGCTGAGCGCAACTCTCGTCACACGCTTGCGTCTTTGATACGCGGAGCTCGCCCTTTTCGCGGTCTTCGTATTCTTAATCCTCCCGAGCAAAGATTCTTAACATTTTGAGCGCTCGCTGACGGCGCCCAGCGGGTAATGCAGAGAGTTCGGTAGCAACATCCATCACATTCCTGGGAATCGGTTCCAATTTTCGGAATGAGCCGCGATCAAAATTGAACAAGTCCTTAATCTCCACCTTCAGTGCGGCGGCAATCCTCTCCAACACCTCCAACGACGGCAACTTGGCCCCGCGCTCGACAGCACTCATGAACTCATTAGAGATTTTCGCCCTCTCCGCCAATGCCGCCTGCGTCAACCCGCTTTGCTTGCGAAAACCGTAGATTCTCCGACCCAGCTTTTTTGCCAAATCGCTCATTCCGTAGCCTCGTGGCAAGCACGTTAGGCGGAATGGGAGATTTTCCGAAGGAACTGTAAGGACGGTAATGTATTATTCCGTACTTATGGACTCAGTTCGGGTGGTGGACCGCGAGTGAGGAGTCGCCGGCCTTTGAAGTTTGTCGGCATTGATCTCGCTTGGAGTGAGACCCACCCCTCCGGTGTCGCGGTTATCGACTCCAAAGGGACCGTTACGCGCGCATCCGCCAAGCTGACGAGAAATACTGAAATTTACGAATTTGGCGACATCCGGCAGGGTGGGGGCGCGGTCGTCACAATCGACGCTCCCCTAATCGTGCGGAATGCAGACCGGTGTCGCCCTTTAGAAGATCGGCTAACCGATCTGTTCTGGCCTTATGATGCCGGGCCTTATCCCGCTAACCTTTCGAATCCTGCGTTCCAGCCGAGCGGGCGCATAACAGCTCTGGTTCAACAACTCACGGCTTGGGGATTCGTGCAGCGGACTACGGCACTGCATGAGCCCGAAGAGCGCACACTTATCGAGGTCTTCCCAGTCCCGCTCAGGTCATCCTGTTTCCCGCTCAGAACAGACGGGAGCACATTCACTGCAGGGGATTACGGTACAAGCCTAAGCAAGGCCGAGCCTGGTCTGAGGTGCACAGTCAATGGGAAATCTACCGCGCTCGCCTTCGATCACTCGAATACGGCGTCCCAGCCATGAAGTTCGCACCCGAGGTGCAGAAGCAAATAGGGGTAGATATAACAGCCGCTCTTTCGCGGCATCATTCGCGAACGTTTCAATACTCATGCGCGACTCCTGCTGAAATTTCATGTTATCCCAACGCCACACAGTAGTATGCTTTCGGAATAGTCGTACGCGGAATACGAGTGCCGCAACCAATCTTGCCAGTGCCTGCGAATGCCATTTGGGGGAACGTCGGCGTCGGCCCGCAGTTACGGCTTACCCGGAAACAACGACGAGTTTTGCTAGAGCCTGCCAGTGCCTTGGGTGAGGGCGGCGTCGCCCGGCGCGAATGTCAGCAGCATACGGAATCGAAATCTGAAGCATAGAGGCAATCGCAGAAATCGTCGCTGAAGCCAATCGGGGCTGAATTTCTTTCTGGTAGACCTCTTCACTGATTGGGCTGTCCTTCGACTTCAATCGCCACGCGCGTTCAGCAGCTTTGTGCCGCACCTGCGTCTCTGAACGCTTTTGCTGTGCATCGAAACCTTGTGCAGCAACGCGACCGGTCTTTGCAAGCTCAGTCATCGTCTGGCTGGCTAATTCTCGTCCGCATTTGGAGCAGCGCTGCCCGTGCGGTGCGGGTGCGCCGCAATCATGGCAAACTCGATCAGGCTTCGGCGCGGTCGCAGTAGCCGGAATAAATTCTATTCCTCTGGCTTCAGTTTTTCGGCGTTGTGTCAAGCGCGTCGGCGACAGATCGCATCTCGAACTCCGTCTTGGTGTAGTCGCCCAAAGCTCGCGGACGACATATTCTGCCCACTGAGCGATAAGTGTTGCCCACGTCGGCGCGCTCTCAGAGAGCTTCGCACAAAGATGAGCGGTGATGCGGCAGTTCCCATTTGGCGCTTCGAAAAAATCTGAACGCCGCAATGGTTCTCGAAGTAGCCAGTCCAAAAGCCACTCCTCGATAGCCGGCCGGATCGTTTCAATAAGATCCAACGACAAACTAGGGCGATTCGCGGTATCCGTGTGGAGAAATCCAACCCCAGCGTCGAGCCCACAAGCCGATATTGCCAGCGTGCACTCGCTCTCAGCAATTGCATTCACATAGTTGAGCAAGCTATTCGCGGGGTTCACTGAGAGTCGGGGGCCGCCAGTTAGCGGCGAGTGCCTTGAACCAAAGCGCAACCAGTGCGTCGGAATACGGCGCAAATCTTTTCGCGGAAAGAGGATTGGAACTTCACGCCACGCACTCCAATATTCTGCGGCGGCGCGAGACTCGATGCTACGGATGGCATCGAGGCTATCGACTTCATTTAAGGGATTCTGAAGTCGAATTACAAAATCTGCGGCGACATCGTTGTGCAACTTCTCGCGAAGCAATCTTGCCTGGCCAGTCAACTTAGCAGAAATTAGGGTTCTAGATATTCGCAATGCTGTTCCATTCCCCAAGGCTAACGCTTGCGCTCTGCGCAGCCGCGCTTCTGAAGACGATGCTGGCCCGGTCACGACTCGCACTTTGCCGAGTCGGTCCAACATGATGAAAAATGCGCCAACGTCACTCAACCACCGGAGCGCTGATAGGCTTATAAAGCCATCGTGGCCTATGCAGACAAGCCGCTTAAGGCCGTGGCCGACGCGGGGCAACCTAAATTGTCGGCGTTCACGACCGACCCCATCGGTTATCAAAAGATGTCCTCGCTCGACACGGGCAGAAACGCCATAGCCGTGGATAGTAAGGACGCCACTGGATGGGACTCCAAATGCTGTGGCACTGCCGCTCATAATGCTTTAGGCCGAATCTTTTTCGGCTGACGTTTCCCTTTCGAAAATTCGGCCATCTGGTCGGGTCGTCGCGCACCGATCAGGTTTATTGCAGTGCGCGTGCTGATACCGTGAACTGCTCCAGCGAGTGCGCGAGAAAGAAACCACAATTGCTTGAGACGATTCGTGGGACGCGAAGACCTCGGGAAGCGCGGATCGTTCTTTGCCGCGATAAATTCCACAGCAAACTTGGAAAGAGTGTTTGGCAATATGCTGAGCGGTGAAATGGGCCAGTTCAATACAGGCACTTCCTTCTCCAACTCTGGAGCGACCTGCATACGCCGAGTCGTGGCGGCATCTTTACTGATTTCTTCTATTTCTTTTGGAGTTCTTGCCTTGAGCAGGTCGTCGATGATCTCGGGTTCCCCTGGACGGCGTAGTGTCCGAGTGGATTTTTCGGCCGCGTCATCAAGTATGGCAGCCTGAATTTCCACTAGCAAAGCGTCCTCGATCTGACGCAGTCGTTCCTTTTTCTTGCGCTTTGAAACTCCCCCGCTGCGCACTTCGGCTTCCACCTGACTCTTAAGATTTGCCCCCTGCTCTAGAGTTAACCGAGCCTTCGGTACTTCCCGCCTCAACTTCTCGTACAGAGCCTTATCGCGATGCGTTCGGACCCTCCCTTCGTCAATGGACTTGAACGCCCAATAAAGCTGATGCGCGATGGCATATAGCATTCCGGGGTCTGCCTGTCTTGGTCTTCCTGCTGTCATAATTAAAGGGTAAAAACTACATTTTCGTATCTCACTCAGCCTTTATTTTACGCATTAATACAGGTACATTACAAGCGTATTCCCGCTCAGCAATAGCAGGGCAAAACAAGACAGGCATGAGTCTACTGCTGCAACGGGCAACTGTCGAATCGAGGAGATTAACCATGAAAAAACGAAGAAAAGCTAAACGGAGTGGGTCGAAGCCACGAAGTCGTACTTCCTCATTAAAGAAAAAGTACGTCCCACCAAGGACGGCTAAAGAGTTTTACGGAATGCCGACAAAAACGCGGCAGATTTATATGACCGCGTTGACCTTGATCGCGCTTATGCGAGAAGGGTTTTCGCTCGCTGCGGCTATGCGCCAACTAAGGCTCACACGCGCTCAGGTCGATGCTTTCGGCAGCAGTGCGCTTCGGAAACTGAAGAATGGGCGGTACGCAGCTAAAGCTTACGACCGGCTCCTGCGTGTGTTGAGAGTCGTTTCAAACAGTGGCTTGCGCGAGGTCGGAACTCGCGATTCGCGCCAGGCGAGCGACGCGAGCCGGCATTCATCCGCTGTGTACCGCTACTTCCGAACGGGCGATGACTCATGGCTCCGACAGTTCGAAGGCAAGTACGTTCTCGACGCAACCGGAGAAAAAGTTCCGCTGCTGACCGATCTCGAAGAACTAGACGAGCTGGGCAATGCTGGCGTGATCTCGTTTGAAACCATCTACGCGAAACAATCCTAAATGCGCCGGAAGGTTCCAAAACGCGATCCGACTGGAGCACATCGTCGAAAAGCCGTGGCCGCCAGGCGTATCGGGGCTAACGCCGCTTGCTCCTGTGGTGAGACCCGACCAGAGGCTCTAATTGCTGGCAGTAATCCGATGACGTGTGCAGCGTGTCAGAGGGCTGCCGCTGGAAAAACAGATATGGACGACCATCATTTCGCTGGTAAAGCAAACAGTCCGGCAACAATTCGTGTTCCAGTGAATGACCACCGCGCCCGATTAAGTGTGGCCCAATCGGACTGGCCAAAGTCGACGCTAGCAAATCCAAATGGCAGCCCATTGCTCGCCTCTGCCGCCTGCATTCGGGGATTTGTCGATACCCTCCTTTACCTAAACGAAGAAGGCTTGCCTTGGATTGCAGACATGCTCGAAACGCTCGATGCGCTTCAGGTTAAACAGCTCGGGCCGCGATGGTGGCTCAAGACGGAAATAGAGCAGTTTGCGCCGAAGACGAAATCCAATGGCCGTCGATCATGAAATCAGCACACTTCCGGTTGCGGTGCGTGTGTTTCCCGATCCCACTGCGAAGCGGGACAGCGGCAGAGCAAAATTCTGGTGCCAGCCTGAAGGAATTCTTGTCATTCACACTCAGGAGGTAGGGCGTGGGTTCATGGGAATCTACCGATTCATCGTTGATGGCCAGTGTGTGGAAGAAAGTCTCTTCTACCATGACTTGCCAAGGGCAGATGTTCAAAACCTGAAAAGATACATTGCCACCCATGTCGCGGAACCACACTCTGGTGGCCTCAAGCAGCTTCGGCTGCAGACCCGGCGTGAATTTCTTGAACTTTTTTACCAACTCGCCTACAAGGCGCGCTGTCTGGTGGTCGGCTTCAATCTCCCCGTTGATCTCGCACGAATCGCGTTCGCCTCCGCACCTGCACGAGGGTTTTTTGCGGGAGGCTTCTCGTTCACTCTGTGGACCTACAGAGATAAAAAAGGCCGCGAACGTCCGAATGGATTCCGCCCGAGAATCTGCGTGAAGTACATCGATCGCAAGCGTTCGCTGATCGCTTTTACAGCTTGTAATTCTCCCGACACGGAAGACCTCATTCCAGAAGGATCGCAGTCGGGTGAACCGAAGCCAGGATATAGGTTTCCTGGCCATTTTCTCGACGTTCGAACTTTGGCATTCGCTTTAGCTGACGAACTCTATTCGCTCGAAGCCGCATGCGATGCATTTGGAGTGGAACATGGCAAAAAGCACACGCCGTAGTGTTATCACAGATGAGTATATCGACATAAATCGCAGCGACGTTTTCGCGATGTCGGAACTAGCACTGAAACTGCTTCAGGAATTGTCTGCGTACGGTGTAACACTACCGCCCACCCATGCTCTTTCGACCGCATCAGTGGGTAAGGCTCACCTGAGGGCAATGGGGATTGAACCTATTCTTACCCGCCCGCCTGATTTCCCAAAGGAATATATCGGCTACGCGCAGAGTGCATTTTTTGGTGGCCGAACGAGCGTGCAAATCCGTAAAGTCGTCTGCCCTATTATCTATCTCGATTTCTTATCGATGTACTGCACGGTTAATTGCCTCATGGGCCTCTGGCGATTCGTGATCGCCCGTGAAATTCGCGTTGCAGAGCATCGCAAACGTAAAGTCGAGAGATTTCTGCGAAAAATAACTGTTGATGCCCTCTTTAAACGGAGAACGTGGAAGCAGATGACCGGGTTCGTGAAGGTCGTCCCAAACGGTGACATTCTGCCCATCCGAAGCCGATTTAGCGCGGCCAGCAACGACTGGCAGGTCGGTACTAATCATGTCTACGCGAGACCTGAAGATGCACTGTGGTTTTCTATTCCAGATGTTGTCGCCTCTGTGCTGCTGACAGGCCGCATTCCTGCAATTGTCGATGCCTTCATGATTGAGGCGCACGGGATGTTGCCCACTCTCACGCCAAGCAAACTGCGGGGAGTGGTTGATGTTGACCCTGAGCGCGACGACTTCTTTCGGGTGATCGTCGAAGAGCGGCTCCGTTTGTCCTCGCGACGCGATGTCTCCGACATTGAGCGCAAAAGACTAGAGAAGGCGCTAAAGATTCTGGCGAGCGCTACGAGCTATGGTATTTGGGCGCAGATGGATCGCTCAGAAGACGAGGAAAAGATGGAGGTCACATGCCACGGAATTGATCCTGAACCATACTCATGCAAAGTCCCTAACGTAGATTTTCCAGGCGAATTCTGTTTTCCGCCTATCGCGTCACTCATCACGGGAGGAGCTCGGCTCATGTTGGCTCTACTCGAACATTGCGTCTCAGGGCTGGGTGGTGTTTACGTAATGGAGGACACGGATTCGATGGCAGTCGTCGCTACCGAGCACGGTGGCTTAGTGACCTGCCCCGGTGGCCAGTTCGAATTGAGTGATGGACATCGTGCGATAAAGGCTTTGTCATGGCAACAGGTGGATGAAATCGCAGCTCGATTCCGCAAACTTAACCCCTACCACGGCAAGTCACGCTCTATCCTCAAAATCGAACGCGACAACTACGGCTTGGGTGAACAACGGCAGATTTATTGCTTCGCGATTTCGATGAAGCGTTACGCATTGTTTCTGTTGGATGAAAGCGGCAACCCTGCCTTGCTCCAGAAGGGCGTGAACAATCATGAAGACCGCTGGTCAGAGCATGGGCTTGGTCATCTGAGAAACCCGTACGACTTCGAAAGTGAAGATCGCGATTGGATTCGGGAAGTTTGGCTTTACATTGTTCGAATGGCAGTGCGGCTGCCGACCGAGCCGCTGAGTTTCGAGTGTATCCCCGCCGTGGGCCGCATCCTGCTCACCAGTCCGAAACGCATGCGCTCTCTGGCAAAACTGAATGGCGGAAAAAAGGACAACGAACGACTGAAGCCTTTCGGGTTCTTATTGTCCGCCCATGTGAGACCGTTCGGGTACCCACTGGGGGTTGACCCCGAAAAATTTCACCTTGTTGCTCCCTATGAACCAAATTCGAGTCGCTGGCTTGAGATGGATTGGATCAACCAATACACGGGAGAGAAGTATCGAATCACGACCAAGGGTTTCCACGGAGATCGGCGCACTGCGCGAGTTAAAACGTACGGTGATGTCATCGGTGAATATGCGTTCCATCCGGGATCGAAGAGTGCCGATGCTCGCGGAAAGCCCAGCGGCAAGCAGACCGTCGGGTTACTCCAACGGCGGCAAATACGGGTCGGCCAAATCATCTATATCGGGAAAGAATCGAACAACCTCGAGGAAGTGGAAGCGGGTACGATCCATTCGCCGCAGAGTGTCTATACAGAATATCCAGATCCTCGCCGCGAGGAATGGCAGACGAAGGTATTACCAGTACTTAAACAATTTCCAGTGCGCGTACTCGTCCGGCTCACGAACAAATCAGAATCGATGTTGAGGAGAACATTAGCTGGGCGCACCCGGCCACGTGTCAAGCATCAGGTTCTGCTGAAGTCGGCCTTTCGGAAAATCGGCGCGCTTTGATAACTTCAGACGTGTTGGCGATCTTGTAGAGATTGCAATGTGGAGGTGAACTTTATGGACGTATCCGGCTATTGCGAAATTGTCGAGCTCTCGCGCATCGATCACGCGCCAGGATACCCGTGTGGCAAACACGCGGCGGGCGAATGCTGCGATTGTGGTACTCGCGTGTGTAGTGATCATGCGCAGAGATGTCTACGTTGCGAGCAGCTGTTCTGTGTTTCGTGTTTGAGTTTTCATGAGACCACTCTCCCGAAGAAACCAGCACGCGACGAATGTCTGAAAGAGTTCCGAGAAAAGGTCGGCGTGATTCGCTGAATCGATCCAACTCCGGCGAACAAATGGCGCAAACTTGCGATATCGCCTGCTAACGTAAATTTGGCGCCCTTCTGTGCGCTGGTGCGATCGCGGGGAGCATAGAATGATTCAGCGTTTCGGTTGCTAAAATCTCACTTGGGATGGCCTATGAAGCCTTTGTTTGTTCTTTGCTCTGTTCCTCTGTTTTTGTCGCTGGCTGTAGCCAAAGACAAGCATGTATTCCAAATGATTTGTGGCAAGCCACTTAATGCACACAGCATCGACGTGGGAGATCGGCCGAATCATTCCTACAAAGTTAGCCAGACGACATGCACCGCCGCGAAAGGAGAAGTGGGGGGAATAAGAGAGCAGCAGGGTATCGGTACTCGATTCACTGAAACCAGCGGAAATACCTCACAGTGGCATGGGGTATTGGTGGTCACGGCGGCGAATGGAGACAAGATTCACTACACCTACGCGAACAAAGGACCGGGAGTGCTTAAAGACGGACAATTTCAATCTGGAAGCGAGATATGGTCCATTGTTGGGGGAACTGGCAAGTTCGCTGGAGCAAAGGGAGAAGGTACGTGCCAAGGCAAAGGGAACACTGATGGAACGGTCACATGGGATTGCGAGGGCAACTACACACTCCTCAACCAGTGACTGAAATCAGTTGGCGAAAAATCCCCATATCACTCAAAATGCCTTTTTTTTCCGCCCCGCAATCACAGTAAACAACTTCATCACAGCGCCCCCGGCGCGCGCCGCGCGACCAACGTCAGCAAAAAAACCCGATCAGCGCATCATCGTCACATCAACAGCGTTAGCCCGTTATCAATTGGTTAACATTAGACGGTCATTTCAATGTCGTTATCTCTTAACCCCCCACATATTTGACCCGCAGCGACGAACTCCCTAGACTTGCTCCCACGGTACGGGGCCGGGAGCTCCCTCGACCCGAATAGTTCGGCTGATCGGTAGTGCGGGTAGATCGGGTAGATCTCTTCACGCACCGATACGAGTGATTTTGTGGAACACCTCCGTGCAATCAGAGCTTGTGACGCCACGGTGACGGGAAGAGGGCGCACTGAATAGCACTCAAGCGCATTCAAAGGTAATCGTATTTTGCTCGGACCCGCGTCGGACGCACTCCAGCGTAATCAGTGGTACTGGAACGCAATCACCTTCGTTCCCTCAAAATCCGCCGGTACTTAGTACCTTGGGGGTTCAACTCCCCCTCCCGGCACCACAACAAAAGCCGTGTCCGACGCGGGTCCAGCGCATATCACAGGTTCCGAAATCCTGAGCAGGAAGAAGCGCAAAAATTGGGCTTGTGACGCCGTTGTGACGGGAAGAAAGCGCAGATCAGCGTAGTCGAATGGTCATTCGACAGTTCTGCTCCGGTTATTGGACTCGCGGCTGATCGGCCGGACGCTCTCGACCGCAGGCGAAATCTGATCACTCGAATCGGCTGTGCTCTAGTAGTGTGTCAGATTTCAGGCTGGCTCATACTTTCTTAGGCCCTCTCCAACCAAATCGCCTATTGATCGATTTCTGACTCTGCGGCGGCAAATTCTCTCATGGCCTCCTCCAGATCCTTGAGAATCTCTCTCATCAAGGTCTGAGGAGTCTCCCCTTGGGCACCGTCGGCAGAGGCATGCCGCCAGTGGATATCGAGATTCGCTCTGTCACGCGAAATCCTCTTCACGGTGTTTGCCGCGCTGGGCAGCATGTATCAAAAGAAATCCGCGATGGTACGATCCGACCCTCCTTGCTCCGCGGTGCTCCGCCGACGCAGCGCTCGCCATCAGCCCAGGTGCGTTCGTGATTCCGGACGGTCTTGAGGGGATCACGCCCCTTGGGGTTCGGTGGGCGCGAAAGTTTTGGGAACTTTGTGCGTCAGGAGTGAGCTAGGGTGAACGTTTGGAACAATAGATTCAGTGAAATAAAGATTTCGACCCGTCGAGAATATATTTGGTCCTCGCAAAGCCAAGCCGCCCACATCTTCGCAGATATTTTTTGAGCATTATCTACATGGGTTCGCGGCAGTAGGAGTAGAGCAGTACACGACACGCATTCTCGGCGCCGCTGGCTATCGGCGAAGTTGATGAGCTGATTACGGGATCAGCGCCTTCTTAATCCGCCGCAGGTGCGGTCTACGGGATGGGCAGAACCCGCGTCACTAAAAACTCTCGCAAATTCCCTCTATGCTCCGGGCTGCTCTTGTGACGCCAGTATGACGGGACTTGCACTGGATGGTCTCGAAATTCGATTGCGATGCTTGACGCGAGCACACAAAAATCCTATTCAGAAGATTAGAGAGCCAACCTCGTGCCCGAACCGAGTAGGTGGCTTTCGTCTGGTGATCTTTTCGCATCCGAATGGACGGTCAGGAATCTAACTATGGTGCGATCGAGGTCGTTCCCGTGCCGAGTACTACCAGTCATTCTCTTCTCACCCCGAACTCCGCAATTTTCCAGCAGCGCCGCGTAGATGTTCTGCTTTCTGTTCAGAAGGCCGCGCAGCAAATCGCCTCCATTCTCGAGCTCGACGAACTCCTAGACACGATTGTCCACCGGATTGCCGTGGAGTTTGGCTGCATCGAGTCCAGCATTCTGCTGGTAGATGGTGACGAATTCCATCTCGCTGCCGTGCATGGTTGCACTCAGTCCAGCAAGGGCGAGCGTTGGCCGGTAACTGAAGGTCTGTCGGGCCAGGTCGTAATCACAGGAAGGTCTCACTACGCCGCCGATGTCTCGCAGGAATTGCACTACCGAGCTTGCGAACCTCACACTCGATCTGAGGTTGTTATTCCTTTGAAGGTGGGCGACCGAGTAATCGGAGTCTTCGGTGCTTCACATCACGAGCGGGATGCCTTCCCCAAGGCGCAAGTCGAACTTCTCAAGGCCCTCGCCGGTCATATCGCTGTGGCAGTTGATAACGCGCAGCGAATCAAGAATGAGCGCCGCCAAGTTCAGCACATACGCGACGAGCAGGATGAGGCCCGTCGCATTCAGGAGAACCTGCTTCCCCGCAGCGCCCCGTTGCTTCCCGGCTTTCTACTCGAGACGGAGTGGGTGCCCGCAGGAGCTGTTGGTGGTGATTGGTATGATTTCATTCCACTAGCGGACGGCCGTGTTGCCATTGTCCTCGCGGATGTCTCCGGCAAAGGCATGTCGGCAGCGTTGCTGATGTCAGCCGTTAGGGGCATCTTGCGATCCGTCGCTCCTCTCGCCAGTGGGCCCGGCGAAGTGCTGGCGCGCGTCAACCAGGTACTGCTCGATGACGTGCCCACCGGCCGCTACGTCACCATGATTTATGCTGTGATCGATCCGAGTCGCCGCACCCTTACCTTCGCCAGCGCTGGTCACCCCTGGCCTTTGCTGTGCCACGACAATGCTGTGCGCCCACTCCACACCGACGCCGGCCTACCTCTGGGCCTGCTTCCCAGCGAATTCACCGAGCACACCGTGACCCTCTGCCATAATTTTCGGCTGCTGTTCTATACTGACGGAATTTCGGAAGTACTCAATTGCGATAACCAGGAGTTCGGAAGCGCCCGCCTTCAGGATTTCGTCGCGACTCACGACTGCAGCGTGCCCCTATTGATGCAAGCCGTTCGGCGCTTTGGTGGCAAAAGCGGATTCAAGGACGATGCCACCGTCATCCTTCTACGCAGTGCCTAAGGCATGAAGTGCTCAGACCGAACACCTTCTTTGATGAACTAGAAAATGTTATGGTAGCGTACTGATGGATGCCGCACGGTCGAGCCCCAACCATATTTCGCGAATACTTTTTGAGCATTGGTATATAGATGGGCCGAAGTGATTTGAAGGCGTGCTGCTCGAATCGAATACTGATAATCGTTTCGACCGGAGCACAACCCAAGAGCCTTCAGAAAGAAGAGGCGCCAAATTCCTGCCGATATTTATCGGCGTAGTTGCGAATCTCGGCAAGCATCCGTTCATACTCACGATCGCCGCGCAGTTTGTCCCAGTTCTTGTCCCGCACAAACCACTGGTAGTTGTGGTTTCCCAAGTCAATGGACCTTCGAAACCACGCGAGGGCTTGCGCTTTTTCGCCGAGTAACGCATAGACACTGCCGATCCAATAGGCTCTGTCTCCGTCAGCAACGCCGTCTGGTTTCTCGCGGAAAACGCTGGGATCGATTTTGTCTCTCTGCCCCCGTGCTGCGTACAGGAATCCCGAATACCACAGCGCTACATCATCTCCGCTATTCCGCCCTAATTCCACCGCACGCCGCAAGATCGGCTCAGCCTCTTCCAGCCTCCCCTGGTAATAAAGAAACTCACCCAAGTACGCCATGGCCTTGAACTGATCCGGATGTATCGCTAATGCTTGCCGGACACACTGTTCCGCTTCCTGAACTCTCCCTACATAAAGCAACATGCGGGAGTGCATCCAGTAAATGCGGGGAGTGGTGGGATCGAGTTCCAAACTGCGCCGATAAGCGCGTTCGGCAAGCTCGTCCAGTCCGGCGTAGTGGTAAACGTAGCCGAGCAAATCCCATGCGAATTCGGAATTGGGTGCCTGGATGACAGCCTGTCTCAACCTGGGAATGGCTTCCTCATTCCGGCCACCTTGTGCCAGAGCAAACCCTAGGGCAAGGAGACCTTCAATGGAATTCGGATTCAACGCGAGGGCGCGCCGGGCTGTTTGTTCTCCCTGCACTAGGTTGGTGGCCGCGTTCTCGCGAAAATTTGCACACTCGAGCAAGTACATCATCGCCAGCAATGCCTGTGCATCGGCAAATGATGTGTCGGCCTTCACCGCCCGCCGCAAGGCCTCTTGTCCCCGGTGCAGGCTTTCCAGTTGCGTGCGGGTGAAATAGTCGTTCTTATATACACGCCCTTGGAGATAAAGATCGTACGCTTCCGCAGAGTTGGTCGAGGGTGAAGCCAACAAATCTCGCTCCCGACCTGATACCTCAACCCGTAGACCCTCCACTACTTTTTGAGCAAGCTCGTCCTGAAAATTCAACAAGTCCTTGCTCTTCAGGTCATAGTGTTCGGCCCAGTGCGTTGCCTGGTTTTTCTCAATAAGCTGCACAGAGATACGAATTCTGTCGCCCGCGCGCTGATAGGTTCCATCCAATACCGATTCCACTCCCAATTCCTGCGCAGCCTGTGCCGGGTCGACCGGGCCCTTGGTGTATTTCAACACCGACGCGGTCGGCCGAACCGCAAGGTTTTGCAGGGATGCGAGTCGCGTGATGATGGCGTCTGTCATGCCGATGCCCCAGGACTCCTCCCCAATATGGTCCGAGAGTCCGCGAAACGGTAACACCGCCAGCGTCCTTGGCTTTGGCTGAGTTCCTCGCGAGGCATAGTCATTCGTGCCCCTCCATCGAGTCCAGAACCACGTGCCAAGCAGCGCGGCAAGAAGGAAGGCAAGGACCAGGGCAAGTACTACGGTCTGTCGGCGGAACCTGGGCTGATGTTGAACGGGATCCGCTGTGGTCTTCACCTGGCGTACGTCGGCCACGAACCGATATCCCCGTTTCGGCACCGTCTCGATATACAGCGCGGTTTCCCTATCATCGCGAAGGTGCTTCCGAAGAGTGAAGATATTCTGCGCGAGCGTGGATTCCTCGACGAACGTATCCGGCCATACCTTCTGCAAGAGCTCGTCTTTGCCTAGCGTCCGCCCACTGTTTTCCACAAGCACCACCAGCGTTTGGTAGGCCTTTGGAGTTAACGGAATTTTCCGTGTTCCCTCCAGCAGCAGGTCCTGTGATGGATCCAACCGGTACGGGCCGAACTCGTATAAGACCTGTGCTGACTGTGACATACGTGTTTTTATTGCGGTTTCAAAAAGATTTGATTGGGCTTTAAAGACACCATGCGGCTACTTCGGATAAGAAATCACATTGCCCACATGGTGCAGAGCATAATGCCGCGCGCCTGAGTGGTCGGATTTTAGCAGAGGCGGGTTGATCCCCAAAGGGAGAACCTGCCATCTCGCGGGCTGGAGGCCCAAAACAATGTTTAGCAGAATCGCAGCGTTTTTGTACGGTGTCGTTTGCTATCTGGCATTTCTTGGCACGTTCCTATACGCCATCGGCTTCATAGGAAATTTTGCGGTCGCGAAGTCGATTGACTCTGGACGGCATCGCCCCTTCACCTATGCCTTGGCGCTCAACGCCGCCCTACTGGGACTCTTCGCGATCCAGCATAGTGTTATGGCGCGCCAATGGTTCAAGCGGGTCTGGACCCGTGTTGTACCGGTTCCCATCGAACGTAGCACATATGTGCTTTTCTCTAGCGTGGCGTTGCTCGTGTTGTTTTGGAAGTGGGAGCCGATGGGACGTGTGATTTGGAGTGTAGACGGCGAAGCTGGGCAAGTGCTTCTGCGTGCTCTGTACATCCTGGGCTGGCTAACCGTTCTGGTCTCCACGTTTCTCATCAACCATTTCGATCTGTTCGGGCTACGCCAAGTCTGGCTCCACCTGCGCGGGGTCCCCTACACGCCGCTGCACTTTCGAACTCCGGGCCTGTACCGAATCGTGCGGCATCCCTTGTACGTGGGGTGGTTGCTCGTATTCTGGTCAGCCCCGCTGATGACTGTGGCGCATCTGTTCTTTGCCCTCGCCACCACGGCCTACATTCTTCTCGCGATCAAGTTTGAGGAGCGAGACCTCATCCGGTTGCACGCCGAATACTCAGAATATCGCCGCCGCGTGCCCATGATCCTGCCGTTTGGCCCCCGAAACAGGCATGACGGTGTGACGGTGTCGCAGGAGGCTGCGACCCAAGCGGAAAGTTAGCAGTCTTTCATTGAGCTCGACCTTTCGTAGTGAAGGGCCGGTCTCGGTGCACGCGAAGTTCTGGATAAGTGCAGGGCCGGAATTTCTAACCATGAAGCTCACAACTGTTCCACAACCAAACATTTCTTATTAGGAGACTGTACGATGAAAGCTGGATTTCTCGCGAAACAATTTCACTATTCCGTAATATGTTTTGGTCTGGTGAATTTCTATCTCACGCACGCTCAGGCGCAAGACAGCCACGCACACGCGCTTACCGGCCAACAACATCAGATGGCAATCGGACAACAGAACAAGGCGAGTGCCTTAATAAAGATCGTCCGCGAATCAACTGAGCGCTTCAAAGATGTGGCGCAGGCTGAGAGAGAGCATTATTCCCTTCTGTTCGGCTGCGTGAGCGGGCCCGACGCCGGGGCTATGGGGCTCCACTTCTTGAACGGGGACCTGCTGAACGAGGTGAACAATGGTGGCGTCTTCGATCCCACGCGTCCCCAGATCGTACTGTACGAACCCGGCTTAGACGGGCGTCTGCGGCTGGTCGGCGCTGACTTCCTGGTTTTCGCCGACGCATGGGATGCGAAGCATCCGCATGATCCGCCGCAGCTCATGGGGCAGCTCTTTCATTTTTTTGAAAGTCCCAACCGCTTCGGGCTGCCGGCGTTCTACACTCTGCATGTCTGGGCGTGGAAGGATAATCCCAGTGGCGCATTCGTGAACTGGCACCCTGATGTTTCTTGTGCCGCGTTCAGCGCCCAGTAGTCTTGACATTAAACGACAACCTCTTCGCTTTGTATAAGAGAGCGAGGAGGTTGTTTCCTGGTTGATTGCCGATCTGGACGGGAAATGTGGGGACGGGAAATGTGGGAAATGTGGGGACAGACGGGACGTACCCCGTTTTTTCTTGGAAATGGGGACGGGAAATGTGGGGACAGACGGGACGTACCCCGTTTTTTCTTAACCTTGGAGGCGAGTAACCGGAGAGCGCCCCGCCTGTTTCCGGTTTCGAGGAAACCGTGAAAAAATCAGTCAGGGCCGAAGCGTTCATCCGCGTTCATTGGTGCACCCACTGGATTCGCCCTGGAAAGACTACGAGATGCGAAAAGGTTTTACAAAATGTAGAAAATGTAGGGACGAAAATGTAGGGACAGACGGAACGTTCCCCGTTTTTACCCTTGCGGACGAGAACCGGGAGCGATCCGGATGTCCCCCCGTTACCGGAAAACGTGAAAAAATCAGTTAAGGCCGCAGATAAATTTCCATGGATGGTGGCTGCGACTAACCATACAGCGAACAAAAGAAGAATATCAGCAGCCCCAAAAAACACTTGCAATGTGTGTACGTCGTGCGTACATTATGTATATAGCGTACGCACGTTGTGCGCACGGTGAGGGGTCAAAACTATGGCAACGGCAACAGCAAGAACTGATCGTATAGCTCTGCGCACAAGCAAAGAGCAGAAATCATTTTTGGAGAAAGGGGCAAGCGCAATCGGGCAGAATCTTACAGAGTTTGTCTTGTCGAGTGCTCAAGAGAAAGCCGAAATGGTTTTGGCCGACCAAAACCGCTTTGTGATTTCCCCGAAGCAGTGGGACGCTTTTGTGACAGCCCTCGATAGGCCAGCGACTCTCAAAGAGAACTTGGCTCGATTGATGTCTGAACCGTCAGTCCTTGAACGATAAAAACAATCCCCTTTCCGCAGTGGAGCCGCTGGCAGAGCATCACATCTGTAATACGTTCGACTGCGGAAAGCATGAATCTCTTTCCGTCTGGCTGAAACGGTACGCCCTGGAATCTCAAAAAGCAAAATCAGCTCGAACGTTCATCGTTCACCGCGAGAATGCCGTCGTTGGCTACTATTCTCTTTGTGCCTCCAGCATTAGCAGAAATGAAGCAAGCGAACGGGCTGCCAAAGGTCAACCAGCCCGCCCCATCCCAGCCATTTTGCTGGCAAGACTAGCGATCGATAAAAGCGCACAGCGCAAGGGACTGGGAAAAGCCTTACTCAAAGATGCACTGTCACGATCACTGAACGCTGCAAATGAAATCGGAGCTAGGGTAATTCTCGTTCACGCGATTGATGAGGAAGCCAAGAGTTTCTATAAGAAGGTTGGATTTGAAACATCACCCGTGAACGATCTCCACCTAATGCTGTTAATGAAAGACTTGGAGAAGTCTCTAAGCTCTACACCGACCGCGTCTCGCTCTTGACATCCGATGCTTGGTTAGAAAAGTTAGTTTTCTTCAAGAGCTGTAGTTCTAATTAAGAAATGGCCCACCCGTCACCGACTGGATTCGGGCCGGAAAGACTACGAGATGCGAAAAGGGTTCACAAGAAAACCACAACCGGACGCCCCCGCGACGCCAGTCAAGAACTACATCACGCCGAACGGGCTGGAGCGCCTTAAAGATGAGCATCGGTTTCTGCTCACCAGGGAACGCCCGGCCGTGGTCGAGGTGGTGGCGTGGGCTGCCGGCAACGGCGATCGCAGTGAAAACGCCGACTATCAGTACGGCAAGCGGCGGCTGCGGCAGATCGATGGACGCATTCGCTTTCTCAGCAAGCGAATCGAAGCCGCGGAAGCGGTGGACCCGGAAGCTCCGAGAGCGGGATTGGCGAAGACGAGGGCATTCTTCGGAGCGACAGTGCGCTATGCCAATGCCGCGGGAGTATCGCGAGTGGTGAGCATCGTGGGCACAGACGAGGTCGATCTCAACCGCAACCACATCAGTTGGGTGTCACCTCTGGGGCGCGCGTTGATGAAGTCGGCAGCGGGTGACAGCGTAGTCCTTCAATTGCCGGGCGGCACAGAATATCTGACCGTGCTGGAAGTATGTTACGAGCGCATTTCTGTCGAGCCCTTCCATGAACCGCCAGGATCCGAGGCCTCGTCAAAGGGACTCACTCGTCGACGTTAATTTACCTGACGAAGAAACAGCGAGATTAGCTTGTCTGTAACGGGGTGCGGGCCCGCACTTCCAGGCGGGCGCGCCCAGTCCTCTCTCGACACAATTTCCCACAACCCGACCGTTGGCTTTGCAAGCGTAAATTTGTCAACCTAGAACTCGCGACGGGCGTTGATCTGCAAACAGGATGCCTGAAGCATTAATCAAATACTGTTCATCACTAAGCCGCTCAACCAATTCGTCGGGAAACGGAGAGATTTCGCTTTGCAAATACGTGGCCAGCTCGCGATAGATTTCCCGCCGTGCGTAAGGCGCTAGTTCGTTGCGGCGGCGCAGCGCATCTTGAATCAGACTGGCCAGTTCCGGCGTTGCCGCCCGGCGAAGATGCACCGCGATTGCCGGATACTCCGTGAAGGAGTTGTACTTCTGCCGCGTCCAGGATTCTTCCCCCGGCACGGCCAGCGGCGTTTGGCGTACAACCAGCGTCCCTGCCACTCGGTCGCCGAAGCGTTGCATCAGAGGGCTGCTCAATACGGAAATCCCTCCCATCAGATAGGCGAACGGCAGCACATCAAAGACCCGCATCAGATTCCGTACCCACGCCTGTTCGATCCGTAGCGGAAGTCCGGCCTGGTCAATCACGCGCAAATAGAATAGGCGTTTTCCAATCGTCTGCCCGTTCCAAAAACCTTCCAGCAATGCGCCATAGGCAAACCCAATCGCGAATTCCGCGAGCGTGATCACCATGACTCCAAATCCTGGTGCTTTCGCGAAGATCCAGTAGACTAGCAACCCTATTCCATTCACTGTCCCCAGCACGATCACGATATCGAGCAACATGGCGTAAAGCCGGGACGCGGGACCGGCCAAGGGCAATCGAAAGAGCACACCTTCGGGGGTCGCAATGGTCAGTTCGACCGCTGTCGACGCGCGGGTTGACTGAGTATCTGTCATTTTTTCTCCGAAGGAACGCTGGAGCGCGCTTCGCCGCCCACCTCTTTTCGTCCGATCAGTAGCAGATAGAGCGTCAGCAGCACGAGTTCTGCTGCGGCAACCGCAACCTTAAAACCGTACGGGCAGAACAGGCGCGTGATGCTGCGAAAAAAAGGCTTCCATGATTCCCGCCCACACCAGCATCATCGCCAACCCGGCGACCAGTACCAACCATTCGCGCATCGATTGACGAACATTGCGATCCTCGCGCCGACGCAGCAGCAAACGCGCCAAGTAAAACCCCGCTTGCCCGGCGATTAAGATCGATGGAATCTCAAACACGCCGTGTGGCAACAGCCACGCCGTCATGAAGAGTCCGAAGCCCTGCTGCGTGTAATGAACCGCTACGGCCCCGAGCAGTACACCATTTTCGAAGAGGAGGAGTGCCGTCCCAATGCCAAAGGTTACGCCCAGTGCCGCTGCAAGCAGTGCTACCTCGATGTTGTGCCTGATCAGTTGCGCCGAGAATGCTGCTTCGGTCTGTGTGGAGTTCAGGTGTTCACCCAGTCCTTTCTCCTCTTCATGTACGCGCTGGCCCGGATTGCGCAGGTAATCAGCTGGAAGCAGCACGTCCACGGAGGCGGGATCGTAATGCACCGCAAGTCCGCCCAGGGCACAACCCAAAACCGTGACCAGCACGGCCAGTGCAAAATAGCGGAATTGCCGCCGAAACGATTCCGGGAACGCTCTCAGAATCCTTAACCAGCGGCGCGGCTGCCAGATTTCGGAGCGCGTCGGCGGCGCGTAATACAACTCCGCATAAGCTCTTGCCACCAGTCGCTCGAGGTACTGTCTTAGCTCGGGCGCCAATGCGCCGTGTGTGACCCGATTCAAATCCGCGGCAGCCTGGGCGTAAAGCTCTTGCAGCTGTTGCGCTTCCGATGGATTCAACCGGCGGTCGGGTCGGCTTTCGAGCGCGCCTAGCAGTGATTCCAGATTTCTCCAACGCGGCCGCGCCTGTGCCTGAAATCGTTCAAGATTCAAAATCACAGTCGCTGCTCCCGTTTACTTTCCAGATATCCTTCAACCGCGGTTCGCAGAAACATCTGCGCAGGAACATAGCGAAGCTGCACGTCCAATTGGCGCATTTGCCGCGCCAACGCACCCAGGCGCTGATTTTCTTTTTCACCCGCGAGCGCCGCATACACATCCTGTTCGGTGTGCAACTCCTCACCTGGCGAAAATGCCGGCCGGGCGTGAGTCGGCAAGATGCTCGTCACTAAGAGGGCATGTGACGAGCGGACCAGGCCAACTCCGCGGCGCAAGGAGTCCGAAACCGAGCGCTCCGCCAAATCCGCCAGCAACAGCAGGTAGGCGCGCCGTCGCAGCCGCACCCGAATTTCACCAAACAGCGCTTCGTAATCCGCAGTCGTCGGCAAAGACTCAATATTCAACAGGCGCTCACGGAATTGATGAAACTGGGATTGACCGCTTCCTGCGCGTAACCAGGACTTCGGCTCATCCGCGTAGGTGACCAGCCCGAACTCATCGCCGAGTTCCAGCGCAACGGTCGCGCCCACCAGCGCCGTCTCCACTGCGAGATCCAGCAACCGTCGCGGCGCGTGCCTTTGTGAGACCTCACTCTCGGGAGTTGCGGTTGGATCGAGCGCAAGCGCGGACGCCCGCGATTGGTCCACTACGAAATAGACTTCCTGTTTCTGCTCCCACTGAAAAAGCCGTGTGACCGGAGCGGCACGACGCGCCGTCGACTTCCACGCGATCTCTGAGTAGTTATCGCCAGGCTGGTATTCCCGCAAGCGCTCGAACTCACGCCCATGCCCAGTCCACGGCGTTTGTTGAGAGGCCACAAGCCAGCGGTAAACCGGGCTGCGCAGAATCTCCCGTCGCCCGGCTCGCAAATCCGCCTCGATTCGCAAAGGCTCCGGCACATCAAACCATTGCCGCAAGCGCCAGATTCGGAGGTGCGAGCGTCGCTCGATTCCAACGCGCGGCCCAGGCCACAACCCGCGCCGAAGCAAAGCGATCTCCGGCGTCCACGGCCAGAGCTGGACTATGCGCGGTGTTTTCCGGGGCTGATCCTCCTTCGGCCGAATTCGACTGCTCGAGCTTCAGCCGCTGAGGCTCTCTCTTCACTCGAATTGCGGCCTCGCTCTCTTGCGTTGCCGGCATAATCCCCACGCGGACTTCACGGCACGGGCGGCGTCCTCCCGAGCCAGTGAGTGCGAGCGGAACCTGAATGGTCTGCCCTTCGCGTCCGCGAAGGCCTTTTTCTGGGGGCAGCAGAACTGGTGCTCCTTCCTGGCGAGTGAGCCACAGAGCGAGCGCGTCGCAACACACCAGCAGCATCACTGCGGCGGCGATCAGCTCGAACCATAGCCATCCGTGCCTGGGCCATGGCGCAATGCACGCCCCCAGGGCCAGGAATCCTATCACCCACGCGAGCGAGACCTCTGGACTGAACCGCATTCCTCCTGGGCGAAGCGCGATCCGCCGCGCAAACTTGTTGCTTACAAGCGGGTCACAATGTGTCGACGTAGCATCGAACTCGGCAACGATAGCCGCACGCCGCGCGCCAACGCCTGCTTCCTTCCGATCTCCAGCCGTCATGATTTCGTTCACTTCGATGCCAGCCTGTGTCCCGCTTAGTATGGATGCGCCTTACCGCGGCACTTCCACCGCCTCCAGCACCGCGTTGATTACCTCGCGAATCTCGACGCCTTCCATTTCGAAGTCTGGCCGCAACAGGATGCGATGTTCCAGCACGGGTGCAGCCAGCGTCTTTACGTCCTCAGGCAGCACGAAATCGCGCTCCTCGAGCGCTGCGAGCGCCCGCGATGCCGATAGTAGCGCGAGCGTCGCCCGCGGCCCAGCACCAACCCAAACTGCCGCGTGCTGCCGTGTTTGCCGAACCAGATTGACGATGTAGCTGCTTACCGCCTCGCTGACGCGCACCCGCTCCGTCGCTGCCCGCAATTGCTCCAGTTCGTCCGGTTGCAAGACGGGTGAGCGTAGTTCTTCCGCCAGCCGGCGCTCCGGCGCTTCACCTTCCGCTACCAACCGCGCCAGTTCGTTCTCTTCTTCCGCCGCCGGATAGCCCATGCGGATTTTTACTAGAAAGCGGTCCTTCTGGGCCTCCGGAAGCGGATACGTTCCCTGATGCTCGATCGGGTTTTGCGTTGCGAAGACAACGAAGACCGGCGGCAGCACGCAAGTCGCGCGATCGATTGTCACCTGTCGCTCTTGCATGGCTTCCAGCAGGGCCGATTGTGTTTTCGCGGGAGCACGATTGATTTCGTCCGCCAGCAGGAAATTCGTGAAAATCGGTCCGCGCACCAGCCGGAATTCCTGCGTCTTCAGGTCGAAAATGCTGGTGCCGGTGATATCGGCGGGCATCAGGTCCGGTGTGAACTGAATCCGCTGAAATTCGCCAGCGACCGCCCGCGCCAGCGCCTTCACCAGCAGCGTCTTCCCCACGCCGGGAACGCCTTCGATGAGCGCGTGTCCGCCGGCGAGCAGGGTTACGAGCGCGAGATCGATGGCTTGGTTCTGGCCGACAATCACGCGGCTCAGCGCTTCTCGAACACGGCGCGCGCCGCTCGTGATCATCGCGAACGCTGCCGGCGATGCCGTTTCTGCGGGTGCAGACTGTGTCTGCGCGTCCGAACCCATTAAAGGTTTCTCGTTCATGCGAACCGTGCCTCCTCGGGACTCTTCTTCGGTGAAGATGTGGAACTGTCAGGCGCATTACGGTCGGCGCGAGCCAGACCTTTTGCCGATGCGCGGCGCTCCGCGACCAACTGGCTTAACTGCCTGTAGCCCGCTAGAGCGAGGCTGCGCCAGCGCCGCGCGCAGTCGCGGGCCGCTCTGTGGATCTGCGGAAATAGCCTGCGCATCCTGCGGCGAGCGGCGGCGGAACTCTTCCCAGCACTCCGCCACTACCTGTTCTGTTGTAATACTGCGTTGGAGCAGGCGCCGTGCGGCCACTCCGGCGCCTTCGCTATGACGCACGATATTTGCGTCCGGATCGCGGGCCGGGCGTCGCACTAAATCACCGCTCATGCTCCAAAGCAGGGTCAGCAAAGTCGCCCAGAAAAGCAGCAGTGCGGCCTGTAGCCGGTATCGTTGCACCAGCCAAAGCACCCCCTCATCCTGGTGCAGTCCATGCAACGTTTCATCCACCCAAACCACTGGCCGTCCCGCCCGCGAGAAAATCCAGCAGCGCCGGATTTGGACGCGTCTTGATCGCTTCGTTCAACAAGAACGATTCTTGGCTTGCGGCGATCAGCTCGCCATTTCCGACTCTTCGCATTGCCATATAGACATGCACTGATGAGTCGGCTTCCGCCTTGGCGTCCGCGGGCCCCGAATAAAGGACGGTCCAGGCCGCGTCGGTCTGGAGCCACGGGGCATCGGCCGCGAGATACATGTTCTCGCTGCCCGCCGGCATTGCGCCGGGATCGGGAGAGATCCAAGTTGGTCCGGACTCATGTGGAGTGTGGTTCCACTTGTTTTCGACTTCCCAGCCTTGAGACTCGGACTTTCATTTTCCAAGCGGGAGCGACCAGCACGACGCGTCCGCCGCGCGCAAGAAAATCTTCCAGTCGTCCGCGAAACTTCTGCCCGATCCGCAGTTTTCCCCTCTCCATCATCCAATCACCGGTGGAGATGGCCGCCGATAAAGAATGCTGTCGTGCTCAACGCGTTCTCATCGGACAGGGAGTCTTCATCCTGGCTGCGCTTCACTTGATACCCAGCGCGCCCATAGGAATCGAATAACAGGCTGGTGCCGTAGGGGTCCTCGCGTAAGCTGGATCCCATATCGCTTGTATTCGACTGGTTCTGACGCGCCATGAGCAGCAGAATCGCGAATACAGTCGCGAAAATCCCAGCAGCCAGCAACGGACCTCGCCAATTGAGCACCATGCCTTCGCCCGACCTGTTGTCAAACATGGTTGAGGAACTCCCGCTGATTTTGGCGATAGGTGGTGACCGCCTCTGGCGTCACCACATGAGACCCGTACCAAACGCGATCGAACTGCCGCAGGCTGCCGCGCAGTTTCTCGGGGATTTCCGTCCGCGCCTCGATCGCCGCCTGCGGACGCCGCCGCCACCGGCGCGTAAACTCATTGAGATATTCGCGATTCGTGCGATCGCGGCGAATCGTCAGCCATTCACGCTGCGCTAATCCCGCGAGCAAACCGAAATACGCTGCTCGCAGCGCTAAGCGCAGTTCGCCTTCTCCTTCCAGCCGGCTTGCCAGCGCGAACCATTCATCCTCGGAGCGCTCGCTCGCCGCCGCACTGTCGCTCAGATCGGGAATCGGCTCGACCGCCAGCGGGATGGAAAGCGATGTTGCCTCCCTTCGCCGCCGCAACCAAAAGAGCACACCCGCCGCCACCAGAGTCAGAATCGCGACTACTGTCAGCCACTAATCGAAGGTCCTTGAGTTGCCAGCCGCCGCGCTCTTCGTTTCCCAGCGACATGCTCAATCCGCGGGGCCACAGTTTGTGAAGAAAATCCCAAAACGCATTCCAAGCGTGCTCGATATTGTGCCCGATCTTCATCAGCAGCTTGTCAAACCAGGTCGGCGGACTCGGGTGCTCGGCATCGTGCCAGCGATAAATCGCGCGCTGTGACTCTTGGTTCAGGGCTTGGCGCAATTTTTGAATCCGTGCCTCGGGGGTGGAATTGCCTGGCGCCTGCGTTGTGCTTCGGGTTGGTGCGGCCTGCGCTGCGCACGCGGTCGCCGTCAGCGATACGCTGGACAGAATCATAGCCAGCACCAACAGTGCGCTGGTCATCACTCTGCCACCGAACGCGTTGGCGGCAATCATCTGCGCCTTCTTTTGCTGCGCGTGGGGCAGACTCGCGAGTAATCCGCGCAGGTCGTCTCCTTCGCGCCTCGACCGCAAATGCTGATAAACAATAACGAACGTACATTTGACAATGGGATCAAGCGCCAACCACGCGCCCGTGAACAACGAAAGCCAGAACGCGGAACTTTGCGACCAGCGCGTAGATTCCCATTCGGGTAGACAGGAGTGTATTCACCCCAAAAATCGAGTGCAGAAGCTGCGGGACAATCATCGCCAGGATCAGGCCATTCAGCCACACTGCGATCCAGAGAGGAAAGAGCATCAGGAAGAGAAGCACAGCCGCCGCCGAACCATTGACTCGCCAGTGCCAGGCAGCCGGTAAACGAATGCCTCTCGGCAGCATCCTCCTGCGCCTCAAGGCTGGCGAATTGGCACGCGCTGTAGAACCACGATGCCCCGGCGATGGTCGGCAGTGTGGTCAACGCGCCGGCACTCAGCATGATCTTCCATGCAAGCAAACGTCCCACAGCCGCCGCTTGCGCGACTATGCCGGACGGTTTCGATGTTGGCGTGCTAAACGCCCGCTCGCGAACGTGTTGCATGTAGCTGCCGACCATCCACACGCGCAGCAGGTACGCGCCCGAGAGCATCGCTGCCTCCGTCAACAACGCTCCATCTGATATTCGAATCTGTCCGTTGACTCACCCACATGGGAATGAAACAAAGGACGAGTGGCGCAGCACCGGTGTAATAGCGCCACGCCTCCCGCGCGAATGTTGACCGAAACAGCGCAAATCCACGTTCCAGTGCTTCCAGCGGGTTCAGTCGGTTTCGGCGAGCGCGCACGGGCGCCAGGTGTACACGTTGCGAAGCGGACGGAACCGAGTACAGCTTCACTCATGGCTTTGCCGGGGTGGCCCTGTCTTCTACGACTACAACGTCGCCGAATTTCAAATGCTGTTCCGGTGTATTCATTCGCCAACGCAGCAAACCAAAGAAAAGCGCCGCCAGACAGGCAAAAGCGGCGAGTCCGGCAAGAACTTCCCGGAACAAACGTGCAAGGGATGCCTTCGGTGCGGGCGGACGCGCCAACCGACGCAGACACGGCGGGCAAGCGAGCTTTCCCTCCTCGTCGGTTACGCATTCGCGGCAGAACGTTCCGCCGCAATGTGGGCACCTTGCCGCCGCTTCACGCAGTGGATGAAACAAGCAGCGAGCATGGCGCAAGCCCGTCGCCGAGGGTTTGTAGAAGGGTGCGGCTGGTGTGTCAGGAGCCATTCGTCTGTGTTGCAGCCGCGATGGAAGCGGTCGCGGATGCCTCGGACCTCGTTTGAACCTGGGGCTCCGCCGGTGAGTTAATGTTTGCGGAAGCGGTCGGTTGCTCGATGACGCCGCGAGCGGCGCGAACCGCCGCATCAATTTTGGCAAGCACCTTCCGTGCGCGGCGCGTTCGCTTCACCAGCGGCAAGTCAACGCTTGCTCCCGTAGTCCGAATGCGCGACCTCGCCGTCGGCCCGAGCGCTAGTTCCAACCCCACCCACGCGAGAGCCACGCCGCAGAAAATCGCGCCAGCGGTGGAATTCACCCACTGCCAGAGGGAAACTCCGAGAGCTGCGAGCAGCACCGCGGGGATGACCAGGCGCCACAGCCACAAACGGCTGGGCCAAACCACAATGTATTCCAAGTCGCGCAAATAAAACCGCCGGTACTCGACCGCGTACATCATGCGCTTCGCGGCAAGCAAGCAGTCATCGCTCAAATACCACTTTGTGCCGCCGGTTAGGCTGCCAACGCGCGATATTTTGCGGAATGCACTCTTCAATTAGTGCCTCCCCGCCATCCAACGTGTGAAAGACGAGCTGGCGATCAAGAGCGGAAGCCAAGCGAGCCCCACATACGCCGCCCAGAAACGCCACCCTGACCGCGGAATTAAGTACGATCGCGGCGCCTTCCGATACTTCACGTGCAAGAAAATCACGGCCGGGAATCGCGGCTACAATTACCGGCCAAAAGAGAATCCAGCCCCACCCGACTGTCACCGCGATGGAATCATAGAGCACATCGCGATACCGCCATTCCGCTTTGCCGGCCTCCGCCCCGGAATCGCCGCGCCCGCGCTCGAAGCAAGTGGGGCAAACGTGCTCCGCTCCCAACTGCAAATCACACAGCGCGCACACGAATCGGCCGCACCGTTGGCAGCAAGCCTGAAACGCCTTGTCCGGATGAAAAAAACATGTCGCTTGGTCCGAAAGCGCGGTCGCCGCATTTGTGTTCTGCCGGACAGCGGGCCAGATGCGAATCTGCAACCGCTTCGCGCAGGATGGGCAGGACTGCCATCCGGTCTCCGTCTCAACTGGGATCACGTCCCCTCCGCAACTGGGACAGAGGCTGCCGCGGTTCCCATCATGCGACAACATCGGGTCAACGCTTGCGGAAGAGCCCGCCGGATCGGAGCCGGTAGTAAAAAGATTGATGCTGAGATTCACGCTACGCTCGCTTGTAGATCACCCTGGTGTCACACACCCGGTCATGCAAGGCTCGCTTCTCGCCGTCCACCCCCAACATGATCGAGCTAACCAGCATGAGAACGCAATTCAAGTAGGGGATGCCGCTGGTAACCACATTCCACATTAAGAATCGCCCAAAGCATACGCCCCAACTCAAGCTGCGGCCGTCGGGTCGCACGACTTTTAGTCCGCAGGCCATCTTTCCGAGAGTGGCGCTGCGATACTTCAGCATCAGAATCTCGTAGCAAGCTCCCGCGAGGAAAACAGCAACAAAGAAAGTAAGGCCGAAGGCTGCAAATGCAGCATTGGCTGCGCTGGCGGAGTTGCGCGTTTGACTTCCAGCGCGGATCAGATTTGGTAGGAGCACAGCGGCAAAGATCCCGCCGGGCACTATGAAAACAAGGCCATCAATGAAGCGTGCGACGAAACGAATCCAAAATCCGCCGTAATGCCACTTAGAAGTTACTGCCGCGCCGCTCGCCATTACCCGGCTCAGAAATGCCGGCTTGCACTCGGCGCATACCCAGTTCCCAGCGATCTGAACTAAGTCAGAGTGGGCATGCGCCCGTCCGCATTGGGAACACGATAAGACAGTTTGGACCGGAGCTTCCTGGCTCATTGGTATCCTCCCCTAAATTGACACCTAGCCTAGCGCAAGTCGCTCTCCGCGCCAAGTACTAGTAACTAGCCCCGAGGGCCATGACCCTTGCGATGCCACTTACACCGTTCAAACATGGATAGCTACAATGGAGCAGAAGAATTCATCGTTTGGAGCTTAGGATTGCCGAGCCTAGGATTGCGGATCTACATTTCTAGCGTGTTGCTCTTGGTGTCGCACGCAGCGCTTTTCGGGCAAGCAGGCACACGTGCGAATCCGGAAGTGGGATCATCTCGCCCGACCAAGCCAACAATCTCGCCGCAAGAAGATACGATTGCGACTGCGAAGTCTCTGGCTGAGAGTGGAAAACTGAATGAAGCCGAAGAAACAGTGCGCGCCTATCTGTCTGCGCACCAGAGTTCGGGTAACGCCCACTTTCTCCTGGGATATATCCTGTTCCGGCAAATCCAGGCGAAAGCTTCGTTGCAGGGCAGTGTAGACCAGCCATTCCAGGAAGCTCATGCAAAGGCAGCACTGGCCGAGTACACCGAAGGAGCCAAATACGAACAGCCCTCTGCGTTCGACCTCAGGATCGTGGCTCTCAACTACGTCCTGCTTGGAGCGTACGCAGATGCCGACAAATGGCTGACCAAGTCGATCGAGGTGAATCCCAAAGATCTGGACAGCTGGTATTACCTGGGACGCGCCAAATACAACGAACAGCGATTTGAAGAGGCGGGCAGCGCGTTCAAGCAATGCTTGCGCCTCGATCCTAAGAACGTCAGAGCAGAAGATAACCTGGGATTGGTGTATGCAGCGCTGAACCGGCATGACGAAGCGGTCACCACATACCAGAAAGCAATTTCGTGGCAAGCACAATCCCTGGTTAAAGATTCAGGGCCGTTCATTGATTTAGGAACCCTGCTTCTGGATGACGATCGCGCCGCAGATGCGGTCCCATACCTTTCTGAAGCAGTGGCTATTTCGCCGCAGGAGTCGCGCGCGCACGCCGCACTGGGGAAGGCGTATTCGAGGACCAGCGACCTTACCAAGGCACAGCGCGAACTGGAGAAAGCGGTAGAGCTTGCTCCCGACAATGCGTCTCTGCATTACGTCCTTGGACAGCTCTATCGCAAGCTAGGATTGATGGACAAAGCCCGGATAGAGCTTGCCCGCACCGCAGAGCTAAATGGCAGTCACTCTTCACCCACCACCGATTGGCCCGCGGAAAATGGGCCGAAATAACGCTACCTTATTATTATGGTGACTCCTTGCGTTCCAAATCCCGCAGCGCGGCTCAAAACAATTATTCCGGCTTTGAGATATAAACCGATTTTGAGATATAAATAGGAGCTTCGCACTGGTTGCGAGCGGTATTTTGTGTCCAGGTTCCCCTGCTCTCCTGAGGTCATCGCAACCAGAGCACTGCTAAGTCATGAAAGCCCTGGTAAAGAGTCGTAGCGAGCGTGGCTTGTGGCTCGAAGATGTGCCCGAGCCGGAGTTCGGAATCAACGACGTCAAAGTCCGTGTACTGCTCACCGGAATTTGCGGCACCGACCTCCATATATATGACTGGGACGCGTGGGCCAGCGCGACTATCCCTGTGCCCATGGTCATCGGCCACGAGTTCGTCGGTGAGATTGTTGCCGTCGGATCGAACGTCAACGACTTTCATCCCGGAGAGCTGATCAGCGGCGAAGGCCACGTGACCTGCGGCCGTTGCCGCAATTGCCTCGCCGGTCGCCGCCATCTTTGTGCCCACACCCAGGGAGTCGGCGTGAACCGCCCGGGCGCGTTCGCCGAGTATATTGTGCTTCCAATGTCGAATATCTGGCGGCACGATCCCAAGATCAAACTCGACATCGCCGCGATCTTCGATCCCTTCGGCAATGCCGTTCACACTGCGCTCTCGTTTCCGGTGCTTGGCGAAGATGTCATCATCACCGGCGCTGGCCCGATCGGAATCATGGCTGCCGCAGTCGTAAAGCACGCGGGCGCTCGGCATGTCGTCATTACCGATCTGAACACTTATCGTCTTGCGCTGGCCGAAAAAGTTGGAGTCACGCTGGCCATCAATCCGCAGGTCACCCCGCTGAAAGAAGTCCAGAAAAAACTTGGCATGCAGGAAGGTTTCGATGTTGGTCTCGAAATGTCCGGCAACGCGGCTGCGTTTCGCGAGATGCTCGCCAATATGAGCCACGGCGCGAAGATCGCCATGCTCGGCATCCCTGGCAAAGAAATGGCGATTGACTGGACGCAGGTGATCTTCAGCATGCTGACCATCAAAGGCATTTACGGCCGCGAGATGTTTGAGACCTGGTACAAAATGACCATCATGCTCGAAAGCGGCCTCGACATCTCACCCGTGATCACGCACCACCTCTCATATAAAGAGTACGAAAAAGGCTTCGAAGCCATGCGCTCGGGAAATTGCGGCAAGGTGATTCTGGATTGGCGAGGGGCGAGCTAACCGGTCAACGATGCCTTGTCATTCCGAACCGCTTTAGCGGTGAGGAATCTGCTGTTTCCTGCGCCAATGGGGAAAGCAGATTCCTCATGGCTGAAGCCATTCGGAATGACAAGGGTATAGGGCGTGAGTTGGAGGCTCAGTCCTGCTGAGCTAGAATTATCCTGTTCATGTCCCTCACCCACGCCCAAGCCCTCGACCTCTACCGCTCCGACGATCTCATCGGTATCGGCATGGAGGCCGACGCGGTCCGTCGCAAGCTGCACCCCGAGGGCGTCGCCACCTACATCATCGACCGCAACATCAACTACACCAACTTCTGCACTGAGTACTGCACCTTCTGCGCGTTTTATCGTCCGCTGAAAGGGCCGCAGGCGAAAGAGGGATACATCCTCGATCTCGACACCATCTACGAAAAAATTCGCGAGACCGTCGAACTCGGCGGCACTGGCGTGCTGATGCAAGGCGGCTTGCATCCCGATCTCAAGATCGATTGGCACGAGCGCATGTTGCGCGGAATTAAAGAGCGCTTCAAAGTTCACCTGCACTGCTATTCAGCTTCCGAAATAATCGCCATCGCTGAGTACAGCGACCTGAGCATTCGCGACACGATTTCGCGACTGCGCGATGCCGGCCTCGATTCCATCCCCGGCGGCGGCGCTGAAATTCTCGACGACGAAGTCCGCCATCGCATCGCGCGCCTGAAGTGCCTGACCGAAGACTGGCTCAACGTGCACCGCACCGCGCACCAGCTCGGCATGCGCACCACCGCAACCATGATGTTCGGCGTCGGCGAACAACACGAGCACCGCGTCAACCACCTGCAGGCGATTTACAATTTGCAGGAAGAAACCGGCGGCTTCACCGCATTCATCCCCTGGACATTCCAGCCGCAGAACACCGCCCTCGGCGGCCGCAAATGGGACGAAGCCACCGCCGTCGAATACCTGAAAAATCTGGCCATCTCGCGCCTGTTCCTCACCAACTTCCTGAACGTGCAATCGAGCTGGGTCACCCAAGGACTGAAAGTCTGCCAGCTCGGCCTGCGCTTCGGCGGCAACGACGTCGGCTCAGTGATGCTCGAAGAAAACGTCGTCCGTGCCGCCGGCGTGACCAACTGCACCACCGAAGAGGAACTCCGCCGCATCATCCGCGACGCCGGGTTCAAGCCCGTGCAAAGGGACACTCTGTACCGGACGTACTTCCTGAATTAGCCGGTGACGGGAGGCTGGCCCAGCTTTTCACAGTGGGTACTACCACAAATGAGGCTGCCCCAGCCTTTGTGGTTTTCAAAGGCTGGGTTATTTCGAACGCCGACGCCATGTTCACGCGTCACAGACAAACCTCTATGGCGGCAAATAGGATCCCGCTATGCCGAAGGGCTTGCATCGCTACTACGGCACCGGACACCTGCACTTTATCACCTTCAGCCTGCTATCATCGGCGACCGCTGGCGGCGGCCCGAAGGCGGAATCTTTTTCTCGAAATCTTGGAGCAAGTGCGAGGCCGTTATGATTTCGTCGTGGTCGGATACGTGGTGATGCCCGAGCACGTGCACCTGCTGATCAGTGAGCCGGCGCGGGGGACGCAATCCACGGTGATGCAGGTCTTGAAGCAACGCTTTGCGCGACGAGCGCTGACGGAAATCCGAAGACGGGGAAAGCCGGAGCAAGGCAGACTGTGGGACGAGGCGCTCGATGCCGGGCACCTTTGGCAGGCACGCTTTTACGATTTCGTGGTGCGCACAGAAGTGAAGAAGCGCGAGAAGCTACGGTATATTCATCGGAACCCGGTGAGGCGAGGGCTGGTGCTGGAAGCCGAACAATGGGGATGGAGCAGCGTCCGCTGGTATGCCTACGGAGAGAACGGGCCGGTGCTGGTGAACGAGAAACAAGCGGTGGAACTGAAATCCTGTGCAAGGCAAAGCTTCACAGCGCAAGCCGTGGAAATCCCCGCCCTTTGAAAACCGCAAAGGACGGGGCAGCCTCATTTGTGGTAGTACAGAGAAAAGCTGGGCCAGCCCGCCTGGTGGAGGCATTGAATGAAGTCGCCAGTTTGGCGTTTAGTTGGGTTCGATGCGAGAGAAACCGAGCTGGACGGAAGAAAAACTCCAATTCCCATTCACATACATGAAGCGTTCCTGCTTCGTCCCGAAATAGAGCTACCGTATTCTGTGGACGGACACGTATGGCCTTCAGTCTGGACTATGAACGATCAATCGCAGGATAATGAGAATGGAGTATGGCTGAATCTAGCCAGGATGCAACAACGATTAGTAGAACATGGGCGAACAGCCATCTTGGTCGCTGTGGAACTGCTCGTTCCGAACAATCCGCCAAGTTTTGGTTTTCCGTTTTCTCCTATCGATTCGACTCCGGAACCGCAAAGCCTACCAGAAGGTAGCACATGCATTGGTTTCGACGTGGCGGACGCTGGCTTTTACAGCGGCCTGTCGGACTGCGGATACAGCGAGGAAGAACGGGCAGTGTTGAGGCCCAAGTGGCATTACAGAATCAATGATTTTGGGCTGTTGAAATCGGAGCAAGATGCCCTCGAATTCAGGGAACTATCTGATGCGAGGGTGCCGAAACATGCTCCGTTCTGGGTCTACAGGCTCTCTCGGTTATCCGATCTCTGATTCTTCGTTCGTGGCGCACACAAACGCTACCACCTACTTTTATGACGCCGACAATCGTAAAACCATCGTCCAGGATGCGAACCTCAACACCACTGGCTACGCATACGACTGACCTGCTCCCCGCTTTCCGAACAAGTCCGAGTATGATTTCGGACGAAAGAAAGGGGAAGAGGGTATGTCGAAGAGCAGGCACAGCGAGGCGCAGATGATCGGGGCGGGCGGGCTGGCCCTCCCTTTGCATCATCACTATTGAGGCTGCCCCACCCTTTGCGGTTTTCAAAGGGTGGGAACCACAGACCTCGAATCCGCACGGACAGGGAAGGATGGGGCGCCCCTCGGTTGCGGAGGTTCAGAAATTCGAAAAGAAAAATGGCGGCCATCCTCGCAGAGTGCGAACGCGGGCCTGCCCTCCTGTCTTGGCGAATCACCCGAACTGTTCGCTTTTTAGTATCCGTCGAATACCTACGAACTGCAGGACAGCGAACAGAAACACTAGCTCGGCAACTACACCCATAACCCACTTTCCTTCGGTGCTGAAAGGCACGATGAATATCAGCACGTAACTGCCAATCACCCAGGCCACATCCATCCAGGCCGCAATCCACGCGTCCGACAGCTTCACCTGCTGTTTGCGGGCATTGATCACCAGCGTAGCCGCGAAACCGAGCAGGGCGACACCGAGGATCAAGAGGCTGACCTTGCTTGAAAGACCCAAAATCCGCAGCACCCATCCTTGCGCAAACAAGATGGTCAGCCCGGACAAGATTGAAAAGAGCGCATTCCCCATAAGGGCCCTACGCAAGAAGCATGCACGATCTTCACATAGACGGTCCATTTTGTTTTCTTCTCCTTTCACGTGATTTCTTCGAAATTTGTTTTCGCGAGGCCGCGGCAATGCAGCGAGCGATCGCTTGCCGGGCTTTCGAAAAAGCAGATCTGTCGTTGAATAGCTTGAACGCCCAATTCGCCTCTTGAACGTAGGCATGGAGTTCGAAGGCCAGCTGGGCGGGGTCCACTCCGGCCGTCATTTGCCTTGAAGACTGGGCAAAGGCAATCTCGTCGCGTAGGGCAGTCAGCCACGCCTTGCTGAGGCTGGCGATTTCATCGCGAACCGGGCCGGGACGGCTGTCGAACTCGGCAGCCGCGGCAGCGAAAAAGCAACCTCCGCGAAACACAATTCTTTCAACGTAGCCAATCCAGTTTTCCAGCATCGCGCGCAGGCGTGGTATGCCTCTTGGGTGAGCGAGCACAGGCTGTACGACCTGCTCCATAAAGACTTGCCTGGCAGCGGCGACTGTCGCAAGCTGGAGCTGCTCCTTGGAGCCAAAATGCGCGAAGATGCCGGTCTTGCTCATCTGCATTTCGGTCGCAAGCCGTCCGATGGAAATGCCTTCAAGCCCCTCGGCCGAGGCAATGTCCATGGCGATTTGTAGGATCTCCTGGCGGGTCTTGGACGCTCGCTCCGTGTGGTAGAGGACTGCGGGTTGAGTGGTCATAGTACGGTCGTTCTATATAAATAGCACGACCGTACTATGTTTACAAGCCGCTCGTACTAGGTTCGTTCAGGGGCAGTGGGCTTTGATTCAATCCAAAGACGTAGGTTATTGAGATCGTCGAGGGTAATGTTGCGGTCGCCGCATCCGCTCGACCCGATGATCGCGAATCGCCGGCAAAACAATGAATTGGCGCTTCGTTATTTTCCAGGGAAATATCATTAGAACCAGCAGGGCTGATTTTTTTCGTTTTCCCGGTCGAAACAACCCCACCCTGCCCGTCATCCCTATAGAGCCGGCTTAACCGTCAAGTTGGCCACCGTGGAGGTGAACGATGTGTCCATTCTGTTTGGCAACCATGGGATTAGTCGTTGCCGGGGCGGTTTCTACCGGCGGCCTGGCGGCATTGGCTGTGAAAGCTTCTCGCAAAAAGAACGGATCAGAAGAAGTCGTTCCGAATCTGCATAATAATAAGGAGAAATGAAAATGAAAGAGAGAAACAAGGAGCACCCGAAAAGTCATCCCGCGGTCAACCCACGCCCGATCGTGTCACAGCAGGACTGGGAGACTGCGCGCCAGCAGCTCTTGGTGAAAGAGAAGGCCTTGACCCGCTCCCGTGACGCGTTGGCCGCCGAGCGCCGACGGATGCCGTGGATGGCTGTGGATAAGAAGTACGAATTCGATGGACCCAACGGCAAAGTAAGCCTACTCGATTTGTTCGAAGGCCGCCCTCAGTTGATCCTCTATCGCGCCTTCTTCGAACCCGGAGTGTTCGGCTGGCCCGACCACGCCTGCCGCGGCTGCTCGCTGGGCGCCGATCAGGTCTCGCACCTGGCCCATCTGAACGCCCGCGACACCACTCTCGCCTACGCATCACGCGCTCCGCAAGCGGAGATCGCGAGGCTGAAGGCGCGAATGGGTTGGGAGATGCCTTGGTACACCATGACCGACAGCTTCGACAAAGATTTCGGCGTCGATGAATGGCACGGCCACAACGTGTTTATCCGCGACGGCGACAAAGTGTTCCGCACGTACTTCATCAACAACCGCGGCGACGAAGCGATGGGGAGCATCTGGAGCTACCTCGACCTCACGCCGCTCGGCCGTCAGGAGACTTGGGAGAATTCGCCAGAGGGTTATCCGCAAACCGCACCGTACAAGTGGTGGAACTGGCACGACAACTACGACGCCGAGGCTACGCCTAACCAGAAGTGGGTCGATATCATCACCGACCCTGCAGGAGCCGCCATCCGAAGGCGCGACGAAGAGGCGAAAGCGAGCTAAACAGCGAGGCGTGCATTATCACTAACGAGGCTGCCCCACCCCTTCGACTACGCTCAGGGCAGGCTCTTTGCGATTTTCCAAGGGTGGGAGTCACGGTTGGCGGTGCGCCAGCGTATATGCTCGCCCGAACCCGACACGGGCTCGGAAGTTTACAATCGTCCCAGCCAGCGATCGCATTTCAAGGAGCTCTTACGCTACGACCGCCTGATACTCCTCGTACACGCCCTTGAAGTCAGTAATCTGGTGATTGCCTTCGAAGTGCCAGATCCTCGTCGCGACTTCATCAATCAGGTCTTCGTCGTGCGTAACTAGGAAAACCGTCCCCTGATAACGCTGCAGAGCAATGTTGAGAGCGTTAATGGACTCGAGATCCAGGTGATTGGTAGGCTCGTCGAATACCAGAACGTTCGGTTTCAGCAGCATCAGCTTGCAGAAGAGCAGCCGGCTGGCTTCACCACCGGATAGAATTTCGGTTTTCTTGTCGGCGTCGTCACGGGGAAACAGCATCTGTCCTAATAGCCCGCGAATCTCTTCGTGCGCTGCCGAAAGGTCCCACTGATGCAGCCAATCAAACACAGTCGTTCCTGGTTCGATCAGCGCTTTGTGGTCCTGGGCAAAATATCCGACAGAAGCCTCATGTCCCCAGATCACTTTTCCACTGTCCAGAAATGCTCCGTCGTAGCCGCTGGTTTTCCGCAGTTCAGCTTCCGGAACCGTCGGAGAGTTTGCCAGTAAGGCATTTACCAGCGTCGTCTTCCCCGCGCCGTTGCGTCCCATCAGAGCGATCTTTTCCCCGCGGATAACGCTGGCGGTGAAGTTGCGAATTACCGACGCGTCGCCATATGACTTGGTCACACCTTCCACTTCCAGAATGTGCTTGCCTGACGGGCGCTTCTGCTCAAACTTCAAATACGGTCGCTGGATATTCGACTTCGCCAACTCGGTCACTTGCAGGCGTTCAACTTCCTTGCGCCGGGATTGCACCTGGCTGGATCGAGTGCCCGCGGAGAATCGCGCAATAAAATCATTCAACTGCGCAATCTTTTTTTCTCGCTGCGCATTTTGACTTTCGATCTGCGAACGCACCTGCGTCTTGGCGACGACCATATCGTCGTAAGTGCCGGTATAAGTAATGATGGTTTCGTAATCAATGTCGGCAATGTGCGTACAAACCCGGTTCAGGAAATGGCGATCGTGCGAAATCACGATCAACACGCCTTCAAATTCATTGAGAAATCCCTGCAGCCAGTGGATCGAATCCAGATCCAAATGGTTGGTAGGTTCGTCGAGCAACAACGCTTGCGGATGCCCGAACAGCGCCTGTGCCAATAGTACGCGAACCTTATGTCCGCCGGGTATTTCACCCATTTTCCGTTCGTGCAATTCGTCGGGGATATCAAGCCCCTGCAGCAAAATGGCGGCGTCGCTTTCTGCGGTGTAACCATCTTCCTCGCCGACAATGCCTTCGAGTTCACCCAACCGCATTCCGTCGGCGTCGGTCATCTTTGATTTTGAATAAAGTTTGTCGCGCTCCTCAAAAGCCGCCCACAGTCGCCGATTGCCCATAATCACCGTATCGATCACGCGATAGCGATCGAAGGCAAACTGGTCCTGGCTGAGCACGCCAATCTTTTTCGGACGCACGACCGTCCCTTTCTGCGGATCTTGCTCACCAGAAAGGAGTTTCATGAATGTGGACTTGCCGGAGCCGTTCGGCCCGGTCAGGCCATAGCGCTTGCCCGGCGTAAAGCCCGTAGAGACTTCGTCAAACAGAATTTTGGCGCCGTAGCGCATGGAGACATTGCTAACTGAAATCATGTTTTTAAGGGAACCGCGAGGATGGCCCGAAGGCGCGAACGCAGCTGCTCCTTATTAGGATATCACGGCAGTTTTGTGATATCAGGGGTGCGACGCAAAGAAAAGCGGCCTCATTCGAGGCCGCCTCAGCACTCCGTCAAAGTCAACTTAATTATCCTGCTGAAATGGTCAACAATCAAGAGTTTTCGGAAGGAGAGCCGCGCTCCGTCGACGGGCTCTCCATAATGGAACGCCTTCGCGAACTGACCTGTGGATTTTCGAAATGAGAGGGATCGGGCGCGTCGGTCGCTTGCCACAATCTTCTGCCCCAGGGTGGTGCGTATTTTCAGGTCGCGGCGGGCACATCTGGGTCTTTTGCCGTCGGAGATTTCATAAAGTCCCAAGCCTCGCGATATTTGATCAAGCGACAATTGTTCGATTCAGGGCGGAGAGAAACGGAATCGTGCCCCGCAATGAGCTCCGCCGGGAAAACGTACCAAACATCTTTTGCAAAAACGTAGGCGACGAGGAAATCGCCTCAACTTGACAAGGATTTTCCACAGGTCGCGTCCGACGCTTGAGCGGCTTAGCCAATAGAAGTTTGGGGGCTCTCGGCATTTGAAAACCGCAAAGCGTGGGGCAGCCTCAGTGGTAACAGTCCGAAGGCTCGGCCGGCCTGCCGGAGTTTGTGGTTCTCGGGCTTTCTCCCTTGACGGGCTGCTTTCCGAGCGATAGAGTCGGCAACACCATTGGGGAGGGAACCATGAGTAGCTCTTATAACACTCCCAATATAGTGTCGGGCGTCCTGATTGTTCTTACGATTGTATTCGGCATTTTCGTGGTCTTGGGTGATCTCGGACATAACCAGCCCCGGCCCGTTCTCGATCATGCCCTCGCAATTGTCGCGATTCTGGCAGGAGTCATCGCTGTCGTCTACGAATGGAAACTGCATCGTGGTTTTGAAGCCCAGAAAGAAGAGATTAGTGAGATTGTGCTGTCTGTCCACACGCGTCATGTTGGGGATTGGCCCGATCACTTGAGGCACATCAGTGGTTTGGTTTCAAGGGCGACCAGCGGAGATGAGCTGATTATTCTCGTGGACCACATCGGCTATGGCCACTACAGCCGGCCGGAAGATTACGATGACTATTTGACTAAACTGGAGCAGGCGCGAGGCAGCGACGTGAAGATTCGCATGTTGACATACGCTGAAGTCCTGGCCAGAACGCGCCTGGAACAGCAGTTTGAAGGGGCATTTGACCCGAAATCCACAGAGTTTAAGAAATATGCGAATTTTTACGGGCGTCTTATTGACAAAACTCCAACCACTTACGCCGAATTCCTCAGCCTGGCCTTACACGTAGAAGGCGAGTTAGTTTCGCGCATTACCGAAGTCCGCACAACAGAAGATGCGATCAAAGTCTCGACAATCGAAGACGCCGGAGATGAGGAAGCATTTTTCTGGATGTTGCGGCGTGGGGACTCGCCTAAGGAGATGCTATTCGCGTATCCCAAGTTCGGTAGCGGAAGGACAGGTCACGCCTTCATTACGCGGGAACTCAATTTTATGACTGTGTTTGCTAAGCAGTTCGATGAAAAATGGAAAAACTCGACCCCTATTCGTTTGGGACAGGATTTGTTTCCGCAAGCATATGGCGAGTACAAAACTGCCGATGTTGCTGGGGGCGTATAGGCCGAATGGGACGCTCCTTCACCTGCTTGCACCTTGCATCTAGTTCCCTCGACTTCGCTCGGGATTTCGGCAGGTCGCTCAGACGCCGGCTTCAAGTTCGGCGCATCGGCGAGCGTGTGGTGTTGCGGCTTGCTGAGCCAGTGGACGTCCCCCACTCAAGTCAAAACCGGGACTTGAGTGGGCTACCAAGATCAAAAGCCTGGGCCACCCACCCAAGGTCAGGAGTTGCCGACCTAGGGTCTCTTGCTCGCAGACGGCTTTGGAACCGCGTCAATCACCTCAAGCTGGACAGGTAGTTTTTTCCCCTTTATCGAGTCAATTAGACTATCGATGTGTGAATCATCAGTGCTGACTCGTAGCACCAGTAGTATCAAACGTTTGACGTTCTCCGCTTTCGCATACGCTGGAAGTTGCTCGTAGTAACCCTCCTTGATGCGTGGATGTGTTGATAGCTTAACTTCAACGAGCAGCCTAGCCTTGTACCCGACGGTAAAACGGAAGTCAACAGCCCCCGGCCCGGCATTTCCTTCCCGAGACAGATCGACATCGTAGATCTTCGCAAATATTTCAGCTACTGCATAGATAAGCCGCTGTGAGACTACTTCCTTTCGGGGTACTCCGGCGTCATCGTAGAGCACGTCCGAGAGGCGATTTTGCTCGATGCTCTTCCGCAGTTGGCCGATCGTTTCACCGACACATGCCTCCACTCGGTTCATTTGACTCAGCTCCGCTACATTGGGCGAGGGTTCGCCAACAATTTCGCGCGCGATGGGATCGAGCTTCGCAACGTTGTTTGGATCGCTATCGTAGTCGTATGGTACGGGCGGCGCTTTCTTGTAACCTGAAATAATGCCTCTTGTGATCGAAGCGTTACGGATAGCTGCGCTGCGGAGGTAGGATTTCGGAGAAATACGATGCTTGTGTGCTTCAGCGTATATTCGATTGACTTCCGCACGGGCTTCCTCGTTGAGATCGGCGACATCTAGGGCATCCTCGATATCAGTGGCAATGGGCAGAGGTTTGAGGAGATTCGCTGGCACCAAGATCATCGGCTTATCACGCTTATCGAATCTTGGGCATACATAGTTGTCCTGGCCGTAAGTTACTTCGACCACGTTCTTGACTCCCAATGCTCGCGTGATTCGATCCGTATAAGCCAGAAAACGTGGTTTCAAAATGTGGACAATCATGTCACTGACTCGGTCACATCCGACTCGTTCAGCGAAAACGCCGATCAGCTCGAACACATCTGGCTCGAAGTCAACTTGCGGCAGAATCTCTGACGCGCGAGTTACGATGCGTTGGGCAAGCAACTTACCGATGCCATTTCCGTTCGTACTTTCTTTTGAAAATCCTAGTGCGGTGTTTGCCGTCTCCCTGAACCGCATCCTTCTCCATGCAGCACTCCACGCTAGATCCGTATCGGTTCTCGTTTTGATTAGTCTTACGAGCTTCACAACTTGCGCAAAGTAGGCGACCAGTTCATCGTGCGCTCCCTTGAACTCCTCCTTGCCGATATCGAGCAGTTTAGGATCGACAAACATGTTGTTGTCGACGCTGATCTTGGGGTTAAAGGTCCCTAACCTCCGCATCGCGATTGCGCTTACCCCAAACCGTTGGTTGAAATACACTGACCCTCGCTTGTTGTAGTACGGCACCGCTTAGCCGGGTGCCGGGTGCCCCTCGATAAGAGCGAAGGCGTTGTCAAGGCGTAGTTGTCCTGGCGGTGCGTGAGCACCGCTTGCTTTGCCAGAGAGGTTGAGGACCAAGACTCTGGAAATCTCACACTGAATCACTTCTCGGTGGAACCTGATCGTTCCACCAACCATCGATTCGACCTAAACCTCGGCCATGATTCTTCTATGCGAACATCCCGTCGCTACGGGATGCGAGAGCGCCCAATCAATTCACGGTCTAGCTTGCGCCGACCAGGGGCACCCGCGGGCTGCTCTCGATACGAACGACCTCCGGATACGGCTGTCTGGGTGCGCAGCATCCAGTAGAGTCGTACGGCCAACTTTCGCGCCGCTGCCACCTTGGCCACCGCTTTCGGCTTTCGAGTGACAGCGATGCTGAGTACTCTTTGCGAAATCCAGGATCCAGACGCACTGCGCTCTGCGCCGCTTCCACCAGCAACATGCGCAGCATGCGATTGCCTTGCTTGGTGATCGCACCCAGCTTCTGCCGTCCGCCCGAAGAGTGCTCGCGCGGAATCAGGCCCAGGTAGCTGGCCACCTGCTTGCCGCGCGGCAAAGCGCCGGACGTCGCCCATGGTCAGCACATAGGCCAGCGCCGTGATCGGACCCACTCCCGGTTGGGTCTCGAGCAGCAGCGCCATTTTGTCTCGCTGCGCTTCTGCTTTCACCGCCTGGTCCAGCGGCGCAATCTGCTGGTCGAGCATCGCCAGTAACCGCAGCAAGTCCTCGCGGCGCCGCGCTGCCCACGGCTTCAGCGGCAACTCGCGCAACATCTGCTGTCCGACCTTGCTCCACAGCTTGTGCTTCCGCTGCACTCCCTTATTCAGGCACAGGTGTTGTAACTCGTTCTTCACCCGCGCCCGAATGATCACCAGCTTGTAGCGATGCAGCAACAGCTGCCGCAGATCGCGCACTTCAGAAGACGGCATCCAGATGCGCGGAAACCGTCCTTCCACCAGCAGCTTCAGAATGTGCGCGGCATCCCGCCTGTCCGTCTTCTGCTGTCGCACGTAGCTGGCCCGAATCTGCGCCGCATCTCCCACCCACAACTCGTGGCCCAGCTCACTGCAACAGGTCCACCAGCCAGTGACAGTTGCCGGTCGCCTCCATGCCGATCAGCGCCGGCGCCGGCAACCTGCCGGTAGAACCGCTCCGCATCGCCCGCCGCCGTCACCAGCTTCTGCTCGCCCGGTCTCTGCCTGTCTCCGTATCCAGCCAACTCACTTGCTGCCAGCTGGGATGAAAATCACATCCTATAATCATCATCTGAGGCTCCTTCCTTCCCCAGCGTCTTTGGTCCTTCAACCCGAAAGACTAACTCGGGAATCAGCTTGGAGCCTTCGCTCTTATCCAATCAATTTCTCGCGCACTTTGCGAGAAGTGGGATACGTCTGCAGGCAGGCTGGCCACCCTTTTGCACCACCCCCACTGAGCCCACCCTTTGCGGTTATCAAAGGTGGTGCCAAAACCGCCTCAGGGTTGGGACCGAGACGCCAACCATTGCAACAGGTTGGTAAACCAGGTTTGGCCGGAAGCAAATTCAACCCCCAACGCAGCGAAACGTACGTTAGCAAACGGCAGCTGGGGATTACTGAAGGAAGGGTTGAAGTTCACATCAACCTTTATGACCAGGCCGCGGGACACGGCTGCAGCTTTTGGCAGGGTCAGCTGGTTAAACTGCGGATCGTAGGCGCCCGAATGATTACCAGACCAGTTCGGAGTCAAACTTGCGATTAAGTTGGATCCATCGAAAACACTAACTGTCGCAATCGCCGAATCGTGAGTGTCGTAATAGAAAGTTATTCCTCTAACCTGTTGGAAGAAATCCAACAGGATCACCGGTGTTGGAACAACCAGGAAAAACGAGTGAGTTCCGGCTATCGGGACCTGGTACTCGATGCCAGCTGCGCTTCGAGTCACTAATTGAAACTGGGCCGCCGCTCCGGTTGGGTTCTCAAAGAAATCACCGGAATTGTCGGCCTTAAAATCCAGCCCGTGCACCCAAATTGTTGTCTTGCTCACAAGCCCTCTTTCACCAGAGCAGAGTACACTTGCGTCGCCGCAGGGTCAAGGCAATGCGGGCCAGCCGCTTCAAACTCAATAAGCCCGTGGCCGGAACCTGTGCAAAATCTTGTCAATACCCCTGGCACCCCCATTTTTGTCTAACCTGCTGAATTGATTCGTGAAATAAACTTGCAAACCTTGGCCATTTCCCCCCTTTCAGTGTGCTATTCTTGATATAGCAATAAGATAACTCTTAAGAGCGCGGCTATAGCCGCGCTCTTCCTGTTTAAGGCGCTTTCTAACCCTTGTCATCTTTTGGGGCCCCTTTGTCTATCTCTGAAGAAACTCAGCCGTCCGAACCGTCGTACGCAACCCTCCACAATAAACCTCGCGGCGAACTCGCCGAGATTGCCTTTATGCGCAAGGCCGCCAATCGTGGATTCGCGGTATCCAAACCATGGGGAGACAGTGAACGTTACGACTTCGTGGTCCGTGCTGGAAAACTGTTTTGGCGCGTCCAGGTCAAATCGGTACGGGCCAAATCCCTGCGAAGGCCTCACTATTCCGTACAGACAAGAAATTGCCACAAACTTCCATACAGTTCGGAGGACATTGATTTTCTCGCTGCTTACATTTTCCCCGAGGACGCCTGGTACATCTTTCCCGCGACCGTCGTCGAAAATCGTACGTCGTTGTACATTAATCCAAGCTCCAAGTGCTCGAAACTCGAGAAATTCCGCGAGGCCTGGAAACTCATGGAGCAAGTTGGTCCAGGCCAGACTTGCCCACCACCTGAAACTACAAACGTGTAGGGACGGCCTCCAGGTCCGTCCCGATCCCCGAATTTGCATGGCAGCATGCCACGCAAAATTCGTCACATTTGAACGACGCACCCCATCCCTGTCATTTCGAAAATCCCCCCGGCATGGCGAGCGGTGCTCGCCCGCCCGGACGAGGGCGTCCCGGGCCTGCGTGGGCATTTTTATTTCCAAGCTTACAATTTACGGGCGTACAATTCTTACCGTTCCGAGCTCAGACAATTCGTATCCACCCCGTTTTAGCAACGGTACTAACGGTACTAACGTTCCCGAGGAGGCCCCAATGAGCGCACTGCGAGCTGTACCGATATCCGACGAAACGCCGAAAGCGCAAACTTATACAGCCAAAGCGTATGCCGCAGAGAGTCCGACGTCGGGAGTGGCGGCGGTCACCATTCCACGACGCACGCCGCAGCCGAAAGATGTCCAGATTGAGATTCTTTATTGCGGCATATGCCACACCGACATTCATTTCGTGCGCAACGAGTTTGAGAATGCTATGCCGACGAGTTATCCCTGCGTGCCCGGACACGAGATTGTGGGACGTGTGGTGAAGACCGGCAACGCAGTTACGAAGTTTAAAGAAGGTGACCTGGCCGGAGTTGGATGCATGGTGGATTCGGACAGGACTTGCGAGAGCTGCCGCGAAGGCGAAGAGCAGTTCTGCGCGAGCATGCCGATCTTTACGTATAACGCGCCGGACAAGCACCTTGGAGGCATGACTTACGGCGGATATTCGCAAAGCGTGGTGGTGGACGAAGACTTCGCGCTGCGGGTTCCGGCGAACTTGAATTTGGCCGGTGCGGCTCCGTTGCTGTGCGCGGGAATTACGACTTACTCTCCGCTGCGCCGCGCCAAAATCGGCAAAGGTCAGAAGGTGGGAGTGGTTGGCCTGGGCGGGCTGGGACACATGGGGGTGAAACTGGCGGCGGCATTCGGAGCGAATGTGGTGGTTTTCACCACCAGCGCGAACAAGACTGCGGACGCCATCCGGCTGGGAGCTCACGAGGTTGTGAATTCGAAGAATGACTCCGAAATGTTGAAACATGCGGGTACGTTTAACTATATTTTGGACACCGTGCCGGCGAAACACAACATTAATGCGTACATCAATCTGCTGAAGCGCGACGGAACGCTGGGGTTCGTAGGGGCTCCGGTAGAGCCTTTGCCGCTGGAGATATTTGGCTTGCTGTTCGGACGAAAAAGTATTTCGGGCGGGCTGATTGGCGGGATTCGCGAGACGCAGGAGATGCTGGATTTCTGCGGAGAGCACAACGTCACGTCGGATGTGGAGACGATTGGAGTGAATGAGATCAATCAGGCGTACGAGCGGATGTTGAAGAACGATGTGAAATACAGATTCGTGATTGATATGGCTTCGTTGAAGTAGTCAAAACTCCCAATCTCAAGATCGACCCATCCCTTGGACTGCGCTCAGGGCAGGCTCTACGAAAAACCGCGTAGGGTGGGGCATCCAGCGACGAACCGCCCGCTGGTGCTGGGTCTTATGGTTGCGAAGAAATTCGGGATTGGGGCAAATAAGGCGTATGATCGAAGAGATGACCTATATTTCGGAACACCTCTCTAGCCTTCGTCAGGAAATCACGGAATTGCGCGATCTGAATACTCGCTACTCGGCCATGAGCGAGCACGGCCCCCTTGATCAATCGGCGCTGGAAGTGCGCGCCAATCGCCTCTTGCAGATCAAACAGGAATTATCGGGTATGCTCGAGCGTCCCAATGACCCCAAAGTCTGGTGGGACAGAGTTCGCAAACCGGCCCCGACACGCTAGTCGTAATCCATCGTTAGCCAGTTCTTTCAACTGAGCGCTGCTCTCGGCGCTGCGGCCTGCTTTCCGATTCCTCGCGGAGAGCCTGTGGCAATTTCCCCTCACGCGGCGTAGCATCAGACCGCCTGAAATTCCTCCGCACGGAAAGGAATCCTGCCATGGTTCTGGGTATGAGCTTGCAGACCTACACTCTGCTTCACGTAATCATCAGCCTGGCCGGAATCGCGTCTGGACTAGTTGTGATGTATGGATTTCTGACCAACCAACGACTCGTCACCTGGAATACAGTTTTTTTGACGACGACGGTGCTGACCAGCGTAAGCGGATTTCTGTTTCCGTATAACGGGATGACGCCGGCAATCAAGCTGGGAATCATTTCGCTGGTGGTGCTGGCGGTCGCGCTGGTTGCACGGTATCGGCTGCAACCGGCGTGGCGAAAGACTTATGCGATTTCGGCGTCAGCGGCTCTGTACTTCAATGTATTTGTGTTGGTGGTGCAGTCATTTGAAAAAGTCCCTGCTCTGAACGCCCTGGCTCCTACTCAGAAGGAGCCGCCTTTCACGATTGCGCAGATTGCAGTGCTGGTACTGTTTGTTGTGCTGACTGTACTGGCGGTTAAGAGGTTCCACGGCGAGCCGGCAGCTGTGACGAAATCAACTCCGAAAGCGGCATAATCCGTCACCTGTCGCTAGCTGGCGATAGCATGAGCTCGGCCCTTTGACTCACATTTTTTTGTCAGAACATAAGCGCTCGTATCGTCAGACGCTCGCATCCAAAAGCAAAATTCTCATCTTTCATACAGGAGGAGCAAAATGACCGAGCGGAACATTACTTTGCCCGATTTGATTCTTTGGACGGGGACGCGTATTGCACTTGGCACAGGAATAGGCATGCTGATTTCGAGAGGCCTGAGCAAGGACGCGATGAAGGCGGCTGGCCTAGCTCTGACGGTCGTTGGAGGACTTACGACGATTCCTCTGGCGGTCTCCATCATCGGCAAGAAGAATTTGAACCGGCCTGAAATCCGGTCGGTCGCTTAGCTGGTGTGAGACTGGTGACCGTCATCGGCCCGACCGACGCGCGGCCCTCTGGCGGCCTGACTATCGACTTCGTTGTCGTACCCGATCGCGCCCAATTGAGTGAGGTCGTCCAGCGGGTGCGGGATGGTCGACGGCGGATGAACATCGGCAACGTCTTGACTCTCGACGATGCCGTCGCCGCCTTCAACCCGACCGAGCGACCCAAGGGAAAGACGATCATCCGCGTTCATCCGTGAGGGCTCGGGATTCCCGCCAGAGACTTTACAGGCTGGAAGAACCAAGGCGGTGAAGATAGCACATTCTCCTTTTGTTCGCCAATTTAAGCTTGCCGAGGTAACTTCGCTTGATTCGACCTCGATTGGCTGCGGAAACGCGCGGGAGGAACTGTGAACTCGCGTTTGAATGCGCGGTTGAAAGCAGGTTCCGATTCGTATCCCACTTCGGACGCGATCTGTGCCACCGAATAACTGGTCGAGGCAAGCATCTGCGCCCCCAACTGAAGTCGCCAGCGGGTGAGGTACGCCATTGGAGGTTCGCCGAGGTAGTGGCGGAAGCGCTCCGCCAGCACCGAGCGTGACAGCCCCGCTTCTTTAGCCAGCGAAGCAATAGTCCACGGGTGCGCGGGATTCCGGTGCATAAGCGCCAGAGTCTTTCCGACTTCCGAATCGCGGGCGCCAGCCAACCAACCGGTTTGCTCGGCGGGTAGATGCGCAATGTAGACGCGTAGTGTTTCAACAAATAAAACTTCCGACAGTTTGGCCAAGACTGCTTCTCCGCCGGCGCGAGAAGCGTCTGCCTCGTCCACCGAAAAGCGGATCGAGTTCTCCAGCCATCTGCCCGAAGCGTCGTTACGAATGCCGACTTTGAACACCGGGGGTAGGCCGCTAAGAAAAACCTGACTGAGTCGTGGCTCGCACGCCATGAAGCCACAGACGAATTTTGTAATTTCCCCGCCACCACCCAGACACGACCGCTTCAACCCTTGGGAAAAAATTCGGGTCAGTTCCTTGGCCATATCCACAGACTTCGTTGGCGAGCCGTTTTCGAGGAAGTGTGCGTCGCCGTGAGGAAAGATCACAATGTCGCCCGCCTCAAGAACGATTCGCGGCCCATCCGCTAACCGGGCAGAGGCGCGCCCTTCAGTCAGTAGGTGATAAATGATCACGTGCCGCGCGGCCGGTGCTACATGCGGCGCGACCGTGCGAGAGGGCGGCGAACAAAAACTCCACGGAGAGGAAAACTCTCCGTTGTAGAACATGGCTCCCTGCAGCTTCACCACCTTCAACACTTCTGAAAGCACGTCCATACAGCCCCTCGGCAAACCTTTCCGGACTCCTGAGCAAATCATCATACGGCAAGCACGCCGTGAGCAAGAAAGCCGGACGCGCGGATAAGTATCGGCCGCGAGAGCGGCGCATAGTAATCCTCGTTGAAGTGACGTTGCCCGGCACATAAGCACAGTCAACGGCGATCGAAAATCAAACCGTTAACTACCGGCCAAAAGGAGGAAAGACAAATGTCTCTGGTTCAAGTGAAGTTGATCGAAGAAGCCGGTACGCCGAAAGACAAGACGGAGATTGGTACCACTGCCTCCTGGTTATGGGCAGATATCGAAGACGTTCTTAGCGATGAATGGGAGATTGGCGGGTTGGCCATGTCGACCGACGAGATCCGTGCCCTGGTTGCTGGCGAATAAAAACATCGGAGGGAATATGAGCACCATTACAATTACACCGGACATCGACGGTCTGAAGACACGACTAAGAGAAACGTGGATGGCCGGAGACTACGATCGCTTCTCGCGCTATATGGAGCAGGGAGCGCGGATTTTCTACGAGCAGCTTGATGTTCCGGCCGGATGCCAGTTGCTCGATGTGGCTTGTGGCTCGGGTCAGCTTGCGCTGTGGGCGGCGCGGGACGGAGTGCGCGTCACCGGCGTGGACCTTGCGCCGAACCTGGTGCAGCGTGCGCAAGAGCGCGCCGACGCGGAATGCCTGAAGGCTCGTTTTATTGAAGGCGACGCCGAGGCCCTTCCATTTGAAGATGGCAGCTTCGACGTCGTAACCAGTCTGGTCGGGGCGATGTTCGCCCCGCGGCCGGAACTGGTGGCTCGCGAACTACTGCGGGTGTGCAGTCCCGGAGGCACGATCGCCATGGGAAATTGGACGCGCGACGGGTTCGTCGGACAAATGTTCAAAACCTTCGCCAAGTTCATCGCTCCCTCTGGCATGCCGGCACCGGTGTTGTGGGGCGATGAGGCTGTCGTACGCGACAGACTAGGTCACGGAGTTTGCGACCTTACAATGACGCGTCGTCAATATAGCTTCAACTACCCTTTCCCTCCGACTGATGTAGTCGAATTCTTCCGGCAGTATTACGGACCTGCCAATCGCGCGTTTGCTTCGTTGGGTGAAACGGACGCGAAGAAACTGCGATCTGACCTGGAAGCATTGTGGTCCGCGCACAATCGCGGAGGGGATGAATTCACAGTGGTCTTATCGGAATATCTGGAAGTGATCGCGGTGAGAGCCTGAGGTTCGGGGTTTTTCTCCGGTAAACACGGCCGCCATCGCGGTGCATAGTAATTTAAATCAATTCTCTGGAGGTATCTGAAATGAAATATTGTCTCCCCGTCGTACTCGGGCTGTTTCTCTGCGGCACGCTCACCGCGCAGGATCATTCGGCTCACGCTCAAGCCAAGCCCGCAACTCTGATGCAGGGGTATGGCGATCTGCATCACCCAGTATCAACCGGCAATGCACAAGCCCAGCAATTCTTCGATCAGGGATTGCGTCAAATCTACGCTTTTAACCACGATGAAGCGACGCGCTCGTTTCAGCGCGCCGCAGATCTTGACCCCAAGCTGGCCATGGCCTATTGGGGAGTTGCCGAGGCTGTGGGACCCAACTACAACGATCCGGCGAGCGACGCCCGTTTCGCAGCGGCCCACACCGCCATTCAGAAGGCGATCGATCTCTCAGGTGGCGCTTCGCCAGTCGAGCAGGCATACATCAAAGCCATGGCGTTGCGTTTTCCCGCAGATCCCAAGGCGGACCGCCGGCAGGCGGCCGAGGCGTATCACGATGCTATGCGCGAAGTGGTCAAACAGTTTCCAGACGACCTCGACGCGGCTACGCTGTTTGCCGAATCCGGCATGAACCTTCATCCCTGGGGTTTGTGGATGGTGGATGGAACTCCGCGCGAGGGCACCGAAGAAATCGTCGCGACTCTCGAATCGGTGATCAAACGAGATCCTAATCACTTGGGCGCGATCCATTACTACATTCACTCGGTGGAGGCCTCGAAGTCTCCGGAGCGTGCCCTGGCCGGGGCCAACCGGCTGGCTGCTTTGGCGCCAGCGGCGGGGCACATTGTCCACATGCCGGCTCACGTCTACATTCGCACGGGCGACTACGCAGCCGCGGTCAAGACCAACCAGGAAGCGGCGGCAGTCGATGAGGCCTACATCAAGGCGAGTGGTGCGCAGGGCATCTACCCCATGATGTACTACAGTCACAACCTGCACTTCATCGCCATGTGTTCCGCCATGGATGGCGACTACGCGGAAGCCAACAAGAATGCCGACCTGCTGGCCACCCATGTAGGGCCGCATGTAAAGGACATGCCGCCGCTGGAAGGCTTCATGACTATTCCCATCGCGGTAGATGTGCGCTTCCACAAGTGGGACGAAATCCTCAAGATGCCGCAGCCGGACCCGGGAATGAAGATCACGACTGTGTTCTGGCATTTTGCGCGCGGCATGGCCCTGGCGGCTAAAGGTAAGGTCAATGAAGCCGAGGCCGAGTATCAGGTGGTATCGGACGCGGAAAAAAATACGCCGGAGGACGTGATCTTTGCCATGCCGGTAAACAACAAGGCAAAAGACGTTTTGAAGATCGCACGAGACGTCTTGGGTGCGAAGATTGCTTTAGCAAAGAAAGATAACGCGGGCGCCATCGCTCTGCTGCAAAGTGCTGTGGCTGCCCAGGACACCCTCAAATACGCCGAGCCGGAGGACTGGTTCTTCCCGGTGCGTGAGTCACTCGGTGCGGCGCTTCTGATGAATGCAGATAGTGCGGGCGCGGAGAGAGTTTTCCGCGAAGACTTAAACTTCCACCCGCGCAACCCGCGTTCGTTGTTCGGGTTGCAGCAGGCGCTCGAGGTGCAAGGCAAAAAATATGATGCCGGCTTTGTGCAAAAGCAGCTCCACTCCTCGTGGAAAGGCGGAAGCACGCAATTGAAGCTGGATGATCTGGTCTAAGTCTGCAGGCTTGCGGTCGGAAGGCAACAATTCTTCGCCACGGATTTCACGGGTTCACGCGGATCAACCAGAATCATGGCTGATCCTCGCTCATCCGTGCGAATCCGTGGTGCGGCGACGCCTCATCTGGACTACTGACGACGAGTGTGAAGTGTACGAAGCTTATGATTTTTGGTGGTTCGATTCTTGCCGTGTCACTGGCGGTGGCGAATGTCGGATCGTCCAAAGAGAGAACGACAACTATGTCTGACCGCGAGATGCACGACCTGCCTGAGCCCAAGTTCACCGAGCTTTCCGCCGAAGATACCGCACGACTTGAGCAGCAGAGGGCCGTCGTTCTAGCCGCCGCCAGGGGGCGGTACGAAACGCTGGCTCTCACAAGAACCAGGAGTGACTTGCCGGTTCTTCAAAAGCTGATTGACGACAGGGCATTCAGCAAGGCACAGACATATGAATTACAGTGCCTCGGTGTCGCCTTCGGGGATGTGCTGGCGAGCGAACTTCCGTTGCGCTGGGTCATGGTCACGGACGAGTTCGGCACTGATCCGACGTTACGGTTCAAGCAGACGACTCTTCAAGTCAACGCGCTCACGATAATTTCCAAGCGAATCGAGAGGGACGAGCAAGTCAGTGTCCAGTGGCTTCTCGACCAGACCCGTGAGCAGCTTGCGGTCAATGAAAAGAAGTTTCTCTGACTTTCGTCGTGACCCGCTCGCCCAGAACTGGCCTAAGAAGCGTTGTTGAGGTAATCAGGGCAGATTTCGTCACCCATTATGACTAGTGCAGCTTCGCGTATTCTGCTTTGGCTTCCTTATATATGGGGATGTCGGGGTCCGCGTCTTTCCACAATGTAAGAAAATTGTTGTAGGAACTTCTGGCTTTGTCACGCTCTCCCGAAAGGGCCAAGGCCCGGCCCAGTTGCAAGTGTGCCAGCGCGCCGATGGGCTCACTCCGGACAATCCCGGGGTGATCGAGAATCTTTTGGAACTCAGCGGCAGCTGCGGAACCTTGCTTCGCTGCTAGATACGCCACGCCTCGCATGTAAACCGGGTAAAGGGCAAAATTCAAAGTCACAAAATTAGTTCCGAGTTCGTGGGAAGCTGCGGTGGCCAGAGTCTCGATGGCTTTGCTGGCATTGCCACTCCGAAGCAAAGCGGCTGCGTGGATTGTAGGCAAATAGTTGGATTGCACAATCGTATTTTCCGGGAAGCGCTTTCCCAAATCGTCGGCGAGTCGCGTAGCATGTGTGGAATCGCCCGCCAGTCCCAGAGCAATGGCCGACAAACCCTCCGCATCTCTGCCATTTGAGAGCGCGAGCGCGGCTTGTGCCTGCTGTTTTCCGAGATCCGGATTACCCACGAGTACCTCACGTACCGCGGCATCCGCCTGGTAGAGCGCCGCCGCCTCTTTTTCATCCGCTTTCCGAGCGGACTCGATTGCGCGACGTGCCAGAGCGCGAGCTTTAGCGAGCTGCCCGCTATACAAGGCCGTATCCGATTCATAGTTGAGCATCTGGTCTTCGTCCCCCGGCTTGCCCATCAGTTCCGCCGCCTCCCGCTCCATCCCACCAACGTCCTGCCGAAGGAAGTCAACCCAATAGAGGTTGAGGTGAATCTCGGGTACATCCATAGCGTGACCCAGCGCTTGCCGTGCGGTCGCTTGAGCTTCGTCCAGCTGGTTGAGTTGCAGGTAGGCGCTGGCCAGATCCGCGTAGGCGTCCGCTTGTTCGGAATTGAGCTTCAGGTCTTCCTTGTATTCGGCGAGGGCTTTCTCGTACTCACCCAGTTGGCTGTAAAGGAAGCCCAGATTCCCCAGCCGAGTGTCGCGTGGGTAGGTTTGCGCCGATAATTCATAGACCTTTCGGGCTGCCTCTAGATTCCCGGTAACGAGCATTTCATAATGCGATGCAACGTAGAATTTTTCCCGCTGGCTCACGCGCTCGCGTAGTTCATACGCTTTGCGTACGCACTCGGCTGAACGTACCGTCTCATTAAGGTCGGAGTAACTCGTTCCCATCCTTGCATAGGCCATGGCAAAATTCGGGTCCAGGTTGATGGCATGCTGGAACAGCGGGATCGCGGCGGCGTATTGGCTCTTTACGACCATCGCCTGGTACCCGAGGCTGTAGGCTTTGAGGGCCTCGAGCGATGGTGTTGTCACGTTCTCCGCCGGCGCGTCATACTTCTGCACTGACTCCAGAGACTCGCCGAGCTTGTTGCGGATTTCCGAAGCCACTTTTCCCAATGCGTCGAGAACATGGTTCTTGTCCGTAGCCTGCGCCTGCGTGCTCCCCAGCGAATCTCCGGTTGAACAGTTGACCGCTTTCAGAGTCAGGAGATATTGCGTGCCCACCTGCGCAATCGCCCCGTCCAGAACCGCCGCGCTTGCCGTGCGCTGGCAGACTTCGCGGGCCAGATCGTGAGTAAGGCGAGCGTCTTTGGGTTGCGCCATCAAAGACAAGGTCTGCGCAATGCGCTCCTCGGAGAGCAAATTCAAGAATGGCGACTGCTCCAGCTGCGAGGATAGACCTTGCCGTAGGGCATCGTCGAAGACGGGATCGCCTGTCTTGTTGGTGATGTCAGCTAGCACAACAGTGTCTTTGTCGGTGAGCGTAGCTGGGCGGCTGGACACCAGGACCGAGACCAGGACTGCAATGAGTAGCAGCCCCGCGGCTAGCCACCAACGCCGGGACCACGTGGATGTTACGGGCGCAGGTCGAACTTCGAGCTGCGAGGCATGCCGCTCAGCCCCGGTTGTTACCGCTGGTGGACTGGATTTGCCGTTATCGCGCCGCTCCACAACCGGCGCCACAAACCGGTATCCCCGTTTGGGCACAGTCTCGATGTATTGCTGCCCTTCGGCGGTTTCGCCCAGTACTTTACGAAGGGCAGAGATGTTTACCGTTAGGTTGGCCTCTTCTACAAAGCTGTCCGGCCACACCTGCTGCATGAGTTCGTCCTTGGTTAGCAGCCGGCCATTGCTTCGAATCAGGGCGAGGAGGATGTCGAACGATTTCGGCGACAGCGAAACCGGCTTGCCGTCGCACAGCAAAAGGTGTTCCCGCGGGTCACAGCGGAATTTACCGAACTCGTACAACACTTTTGCTTCGGGGGACATGACTGTCCTTGGAAATGAGTTGGAATTCTATTACGAAACACTAAGGACTATTTCGAGCAGCGCCTAAGGTTGCTTCTAGACCTCCGCGCTTCGTCAACTTGGCGGGATTTTAGTGGAAGCGGCCGGATCTCACAAGAGGTGGCGGCGTGCGCACTTCAATGATCAATGATGGTCGCAATTTAAGACAATCATGAGCGGCGCGATCCGAAAGGATTTCACGACGGCAGGGCCTTCAGATCGCCGGTAAAACCGAAGTCAGTGAGGGCAAAATAGCCGCCTTGATCCAGACCCGATGAAGCACCTTGGTGATTCCCACAAGGGCGGCTGGGTGCCGCCCTCATTCCTCGACTAAGGCGTGCCCGACGGAGCTCCTGCAATCTGCCACGCAAATGCCAGCGGCGACGATGCTGTCAGATCAATGGCCGGCTCTACCGTAGAAAACGACTGCACGAAGTCCTTGTAAACCGCCTTCCCGTTGAACTGGGCGAATACGTCAACGCCGTTGGGAGGACACGCCACCATTCCGCTCAAGGTGCCCTTGGCAGTAATTGAATTGGGTCCTTCAACTGCCGCACCGGAAAGAAACGGTGGACCATTCGGTGGCACAGGAACCAGGTTCGTGACCTGGTGCTGCATGCAGAGCGGGAACGTGCTGCCATCGTTCACGATCAGCGATGTGCCCCAGGCATTTGCACCCAGAATGTTCCCTAACTGCCGCGACGCGTAGGCCGCAGGAGAGGTGCCCCCGCTAAGCGCTGGGCCGTTAATGAAGCTGTACTCGGCGGCCATGACCGCGAGACCTGCTCCATGCGAAGTGGTGTCATAAGCTGCCCAGGGGAAACCAAACCCAAATGGATCGGTATTGGTCTGGGTGATTGCCTTATTCAGCTCTTTTTGTAAATCCGCCAGCAACGCGGTTTGATTGGTTTCTAGACCGGTGCCGCCGGGATTTCCGGCCAGCGCCAGCGCGCGATATAGCTCAAAATGCGCGAGGCCGGTCACATCGTAAAGATTCAGGGTGTCGGCGGCATCCCCAGGGCCTGTGATGTAGGCATTCGCCCAGTGCGCCGCTTGCTGCAAATAGTACGACGCCGGATGAGGTCCCGCCGGACAACCTGTGCCGCATCCCTGCAAGGCGAAGTAAAGCTCGGTTGCGCCAAGCTCCAAGTCGTCGCGCCACTCGCTTTCAGGATAGAAGCTGAACGGAATGACGGTGAGGAGGTTGCCGCTCGGAGCAGTGTTGGCGAGATCAAAGATGTGCTCAGCGGAAGCCAGGCATTGATTCGCGTACGCGGTATTGCTGGTCTGATATTCGTGATAGCAGAGTGCCAGCGCTGCCGCCATGCGGCCAGCGAGATTGGGGCTAATCAGGGCGTTGGCGTTTATCTGGCCCGAGGTCAGCGCTGCCGGATTGACGAACACCGGACGGTGGCAAATGTACCGGTATCGAGAGGTGCAGTTAAGGTAGGTGTCGTCCACCTGGGGGAGGCGCCAGATGTCGTGGTCACTCACGGTCTGCGAGTTTCCGTTGCCGATGCCAACCTGATAGTAGAAAATCTTGTTGTTGTCGTCCCACAAGCTCTGCAGCCAGTCGAGACCGAACTTGCCTTCCGCGACGAAATTCGATGTAGACGATCCGGCGCCCATCTGGTTGGGGAAGTCTCGAACACCAACCAGCAGGACGGCAACCGTGTAGCTGGTGGTTTGGACGAATTTGAGGTAGTCACCCGCGTCCCACCATCCGCCAGCGGCGTTGATAATCGGTTGCGATCCGTTGAAAGTCGCAGGAGTTAAGTCGCCGGAGAAACGGCCGCTGCTGTTGGTGTTTGGGGTGACGTACACCTTCGCGCTCTGATCATTCAGGTGGCCCGCTGCCGTGCGAAGAGGAGTAGCTATAAAGTTTGGGCCGTCGCGCTCGTTCTCATAGAAGAAGAGCGAGTTGCTGAGAGCGCCTGCGTAGACGTTGGCTGACGTATCAATTTTGAAGCTCGGCGACGTAGCTGCGATCGGACCACTGACTGCCACCGTGTAGGTTCCAGCCGTCACGAAGCTGTCAAAATCAAGGGAATAAATGTCGGGATATGCGGTACTCCAGGAGCCCAGATTCGCGCCAATTGCAGCTGGTCCGAAGACTGTGGTCCCGCCGGAATTCTTGATCACGAATGTGGCGCCGGTCTCAGCAGCCGAAGCCATCAGGTATGCGCGCTTTGCGCCGCCGGAAGGGTAACCGACCTGGTTGACGCGCACGAAGGCCGTTTGAGCATATGTCGAGGTCGCGAGAGCAAGGACGGCGATCATCTGGAGCGTGGTAGTGAGTTCGTGACGAGGACAAACTGGGCGGCCTTTGGACGTGACGATCATGGTTGCCTCTCTATTGAAAGGGTTTAATAGGGCATAACTGTGTTCCCATTCGCCTCGGCTGTCAAGAGGGGAGTTGCTGTATATGTTCTTGCGGCGGGGAGTTTTGGGGAAAGATACGAAGCTAAGCTGGGTGCATCCGGCCGCGGCTCCAGGTCAAGAATCGGGTAAACCGGCCCCGCAGCTTCGTCCGCAATAGAGATAGCGCCAGCATCGCAAGAAAAATCGTCAACAACCCTCGCGATGCGCCCAGAATACTCTGGCTGCGGGGCGGGAGGATGTGGAAACGTCCATAAACAAGCTCGATATGCACCCAATAGACCAGCAGGGAAGTTTTTCCCAGCTGGATCAGCGGACTGAATCCCCATTGTCCCGGGCCCCAACGGCACCACGCGTAGCCGAAAACGGTGATCAGTAGCACCAGGCCCACACGGATCATGAAGAAATTAGGGCTGGTATGCCAGAAATCGTGTATGGGATAAATCTGAAAAGTTCGAGACTCCAGGAATCTTCCAAGATAGACAATCGCAAGCCCGGCGATACCCGCGATAACGAAGAAGCGTGTGGCGAATTTTTGCGGCCACTGCCCGGTGAGAAAGAATCCGAACGCAAGACCAGCGAATGCGAAGCCCGTCCAGGGGAAAACTGGGAATAGCCACGGTTGCGGCTGGCCGAGATTGTGGACGCCATTGACGTAGGTTTCGAGTTCCCATGGCAAGAAGCGCGGCCGCCAATTGGTCCAGAGCAGAGGAGTAATGGCTGCCATCGCAGCTGAGACGAGAAGCGCAGCAATCACGAGATCTATGCGGGATCGACCCTCTCGAGTCGTGTAGGGGCGGACGTCCACGCCCGCCCCCGAGCTTGTCGAATAGCTCGCACCGCCACTCCGGGCCTGGAGGGCCGGAGCCACACCGCGCATTCCCAGCACCATCCAGCACACCAGTCCCATCAACATGAGGGAAACGCCAATCGTGTTCAGGATGTCAACGCGGAACAGGTCGCTCCACGGCGCCCAGCCCAAAGCGATCACAAATTCCTGGATCCTGAAGAGCAGGCCAAGAGCAAATATTTCCGCGCCCCGGCGAATTGTGGTTTTTGCAATTTGGGCGGCGGAAAGGCCTTTTGCCAGGAGTCTATCCACGATCAGCGCGAACGAAATTCCAGCGAGAAACAGGAACAGCGGAGCAGGGAACGTGCCCCCGAGCTGCGACCACATAGCAAACCTAGAGCTGCGCGCATCCCCGCCAAGCCACGCATCGTAGCAGTGGGTTTGAAACATCAGCAGGCAGGCCAGCCCGCGCAGCCAGTCTATATATGCCAGGCGCGAGCTTGGAGCGGAAGACATTCAGTGTGCCCTTCGTGGTGATCCCAATAAAAAATAACCACTAAGGTCACGAAGGTACACGAAGTAAGTTCTCCCCTATTCTTGTCTTCATGCCCAAATCGTCTCCCACGGATCAGGCAAGGTGAGGCGTCCGAGGGGCCTGAGGCTTACGCGGCGGCGGCTTTTGGCACCGGAGTGGGCTTTGCCGCCTTCCGGACCAGGTACTTGCCCGGACCAGTCAGGAAACCGGCCAGCGCTCCAGCCACGCGTTCGAGCAAAACCCGTTCTTGTGGTCCGAACGCATTCTCGCGATCGCTCTCGACGTTCAGATATCCGATTTCGCGTCCGGCAATTTTCATCGTGATGAGAATTTTCTTGCGCGTTGTGGAAACGGCCATCTGCCCGGGATGCGCTGGATGCGTGTCCTCTAGCAGAGCGGTAGAACCGTTGCTGTCCACGCTGAGATAAATGCCGACCCAACTGTAATGGCGGCCTTCTACAAGCAGCGCTGCTATGTCTTCGAGGGGTGAATGATGGAAAGACGGGCGATTTTCGGCCAGCACACGCTCAATGTCCGCCAACAGGGACCGGGTAGAACGGTATGATTTCACGATTAGTCCTCGAAGAGATTAGAGTCTAATTCCTGGCTGGGGTCAACGCGGTGCCCGCGCAGGCGCTTCGGGCTTGGTCTTCTCCGGCCTTATCACGGCCAGGTTCGCGGGCGAGTTAGGATGCACGCCAAAATCCCATACGTAACTGTTAATTCCTTGCTTACCTAGTTCTTCGACAAGAGCGTATTCGCCTGGATCGAGGGGAGCTTTCGGTGTGAGTTTTACCCACCCTTCTCCGAATTGCTCGGCGGTAGCAGGGATCGAATCCTGCTCTTGGCTGACCTTTCCGGAGAGACTAGTTTTGATCGCACCCACGATGCGCTTGTCGTCTTTGACCTGCACGCGGACGATGCGGAAGCGGTCCCACGGAAGCTGGGTTTCAGATCTTTTCGCTTCTGATTTCTGTGTCTTCGATTTCTCATCAGCCTTCGTCGATGCGTCGCCCACGGAACTCACGGCTTCCTCATCCACCGGTTCAAGATTGATGTAGATCGTCGGCAGAGCCGCGTGCACCTGCACTTTTGCGCTTGGTCCGGCAAGCTCAATGGTGTGCTTGGATCCGGAGATGGGATTAATCGCGGAGCGCAGCACGTTGCGGCCGACATGGCGGTTCACGTCCCCGCTGCTTTGGTCGACGGGCAGGAGTTCGGGTTCGTTCAGATAAGTGTCGAGGGCGTAGACTCCGCCCTCCGGCGGAAGCCGCAGGCCAGGCGCTACGTGCGGCGATTGCGCTTCTTCTTCCACGCGCTCGGCTTCCATTTCTTTGGCAAGGGCTTTAGCTGCGGAAGAGTTTTTGCCGGAAGCCGAGTCGCTGGCGTATTGGCGGGTCGCTTCCCAGTTGACCATGGAGCTGGGCACGTCCTCCCACTCCCCGCGCTCGACGCTGTAGTAGTGAACGCGGTCGCCTTCCAGTTCGTATTTGCTGACGATCTGGTATGACCCGTCGTTGAGGATGAGGTGGGTGGTGGACTGGGCGGAGGCGCGAGAAGTCATCACGAACAGAGGAGTGGAAACGAGCAAGGCGAAAATTGACCGGCGGAACGGCATCGAAAGGATTCTTACTTAGTTTACCTCTGGGCGGCTCTATGGTTGAAAACAGGTAGCGTGTGCGTTGAGCCATTCGGGGCTGGCGAGGACCACGGAAGTTTCGGCTTGGCGTTCGGGGATGATCCAATATGCTCTGAGGAGCCGGTCTTTTTCGCTTTGCAACAAAAGTTTGAAACCGTGCTTTTCGTAGAACCGGATTGCCCAGATTGCGTCGGTCCAGGTGCCGATTAGAAGCGGATTCTTCGCCAGCTTACGTAAATGAGAGAGTAATTGCGTTCCAATCCCGCGGGCTTGAGCGCTGGTGCGGACATAAGCGTGGCGGATCAGAGTCACATCGCGTACGTCCTGAATTCCCATGACGCCAGCTAATCCGCCGGCGTCCTCATAGCCCCAAAACAGCACGCCATCGTTTATCTCGTGCAGAAGCTCGGCCTTGGGCATGTACGGGTCTTTCAGGCAGTCCGCAGGGATGACGCCGAGATAGGCGCGGGCACCATCATTAATAATGGTCCAAATTGCGTCGAAATCGAGGGCGGTGCAGGGGCGGATCATGGCATTTTGGCAGTCAGTCTACCCTCGGTCGCTCGGGAGTGTTATAAAACACGTGTAAAATTTCCGGTTTTCGTCCCGTGTACTTTCTGTCATAATTGATTGTGCACGCCAGCCTGCACAATTTTCCAACACAATTCAAAGCGAGGAACCGATGTCGGCAAAGTACATCTTTGTAACCGGCGGTGTAGTGTCTTCATTGGGCAAGGGACTGGCAGCGGCTTCGATTGGGTGCCTGCTCGAAAGCCGCGGGATGAAAGTCAACATCATGAAGTTCGACCCGTATCTGAACGTCGATCCGGGCACCATGTCGCCGTTTCAGCACGGCGAAGTTTTCGTTACCGATGACGGCGCTGAAACTGATCTCGACCTCGGCCACTACGAGCGCTTTACCCACGCCCGGCTTTCCCGCGACAACAACTGGACAACCGGCCGCATTTACGAGCAGATCATCGCCAAGGAGCGCCGCGGAGATTATCTGGGCAAGACCGTGCAGGTGATCCCGCACGTGACTAATGAAATTAAGTCGGCGATGAAAAAGGTCGCGCAAGATGTGGATGTGGCCATCGTCGAAATTGGCGGGACGGTAGGCGATATCGAATCGCTGCCCTTTATGGAGGCGATCCGGCAGATGCGGCAGGAACTGGGCCGCGAGAACACAGTCTTCGTCCACGTGACGTTGGTGCCGTTCATCGCCGCCGCGCAGGAATTGAAGACCAAGCCCACACAGCATTCAGTGAAAGAACTGCTGAGCATCGGAATTCAGCCGGACATTTTGCTTTGCCGCACCGACAGGTTCCTGTCGAAAGATATCAAGTCAAAAATTGCCCTCTTCTGCAACGTGGAAGAAGAAGCAGTGATCACTGCGAAAGATGTCGACTCCATCTACGAAGTGCCCCTGGTGTTCTCGCGCGAAGGCGTGGATTCACTCGCTCTCAGGTATCTGCATCTCGAGGCCGAAGATCGTGATCTGAAGCAGTGGGATGAACTGGTCCACCGCGTCTACAACCCGAAGGATGACGTGAATATCGCGATCGTCGGCAAGTACGTTGAGTACGAAGATTCCTACAAGTCGCTGAAGGAAGCGCTGGTGCATGGCGCGCTCGCGCACAATTTGAAGCTGCAAGTGAATTGGATTGAAGCCGAAGGTCTTGAAGCCGGGCAACAGGCGTGTGAAGAGCAGCTTCGCGATTACGATGGGATTCTGGTTCCCGGCGGCTTCGGCAAACGCGGGATCGAAGGCATGTTGCAGGCCATCCGTTATGCGCGTGAGCAAAAGGTGCCGTATTTTGGAATTTGCCTGGGCATGCAAACCGCCTGCGTGGAATTTGCCCGTGATGTGTGTGGATTGGCGGATGCGAACTCGAGCGAGTTTGATCCGGCAACGCCGCACCGCGTGATTTATAAGCTGCGCGAACTGCGCGGAGTTGAAGAACTTGGCGGCACTATGCGCTTAGGCGCCTGGACGTGCAAGATCGAGCCGGGAACGCTGGCGCACAAAATCTATGAGCAGACTGAAATCAGCGAACGGCATCGGCACCGTTACGAATTCAATCGCGAATATGAGAGTACGTTGACCGCAGCGGGATTACGAATCTCCGGATCGACGCCAGACGGCACGTACGTCGAAATGGTCGAACTGCCTGATCACCCGCACTTCATCGGATGCCAGTTTCATCCTGAGTTCAAGTCGAAGCCGCTCGAGCCGCATCCCCTGTTTAGAACCTTTATTGGCGCTGCCCACGAGCGTGGACGCAAGCGGCGTGCCGAGAAAGAAACTGCCGAACTGGAAATGTTTCACCGGCCGGTGAAGGTGGGCGGACGGTAAGGGCGTCAGGCTTCGGACACAGCTGCGCTTTGAGGGGGCGATGTCAATCAGCACGTCCGAGTGGGGTGTCGGTACTACAGTGCTAAAAGCGATTCTTTTAGTCGTGCCTTGGGGTGTAATTGAAGTATCCATGAAGTCACATCAAGAGCTAGGATTCGTAATCGGCATGTTCGCAGGGCTGTCTTGCATGTACTTCGCCCCGCCCAGAGGTCCGGCTCTATGGCGCCTGCTTATTCTTGGCGCCGTACTCAGTATCGTTCACCCAGTTGTGCATGCGTTCTTTCAAACCAAATAGCGACGCTGGACGATAAATGAGCCTGTCTTTTCAAATCGAATCTATTCGCATTGGTTCTGGCACCCTGTTTCTCATTGCCGGACCTTGCGTTATTGAAAGCGAAAAGCACGCGCTGTTCATGGCGGAAGTTATCAAGGGTGTGACACGCTCTCTGAACGTACCATTCATCTTCAAAGCCTCATACGATAAAGCCAATCGCACCTCCATTCGCAGTTTTCGCGGACCCGGCCTCGCCGAAGGCCTTCGCATCCTGAAAAAAGTAAAAGATGAAGTGCACGTGCCGGTGCTTACTGACGTCCACGAAGCGAAAGACGTGCCCAAAGTCGCGGAGGTCGCGGACATCTTGCAAATACCGGCTTTCCTGTGCCGGCAAACGGACCTGGTGGTCGCAGCGGGTATGACCGAACGCGCAGTGAACATCAAGAAGGGCCAGTTCGTCTCGCCGTGGGACATGAAGCATGTCGTCGAGAAATGCCGCTCGGCAGGGAACGACCGCGTGTTTGTAACCGAACGCGGGGCCAGTTTTGGCTACAACAATCTGGTTGTTGATATGCGTTCCCTGGCCATCATGCGCAAGTACGCGCCAGTGGTGTTCGACGCGACGCATTCGGTGCAGCTTCCTTCTGCATCCGGCGACGGGGACCATCCTGTAAGCGGAGGCCAACCCGAGTTCATTCCGTTGCTCGCCCGCGCCGCAGTCGCCGCCGGAATTGACGGCCTGTTTATGGAAGTGCATGACAATCCAAAGGAAGCCAAGTCCGATGGTGCGAACGCGTTGGAGTCGACTAAGTTGAGAGGCGTGTTGAAAGAATTATTGGCCGTGCAGAGGGCCGTAGCCCAAGCGCACGTAACTCCCTAACCGTGCACGGTGTTCATAAGCTTGGAGTCCCGCAGGGACGAACGAGGTTAGCCCAGGACGGAAGTCCTGGGAAGGCGAGCGTTCACGAGGAAGTCCCGGAGGGACGGTCAAACTATCCCAGAACGTGGGCTGGGTCGTAATTTACCTTGTATTTCTTCAATAACGCTACGAATTCTTCCTCAAAGTTCCTCTTCGCATGGTGCTCTCGCTGATTTGTAATGTATTCAATCACCCCATCCGTTTGCGATGCACTCACGCTGAACGCTCCATAACCTTCCTGCCACGCAAAATTCTTGACTGCTTCAGTTTCATTCAACCATTTCGAGGAGCACGCCTTTAGAATCTGTATCGCCTTTGCTAACGGAACGGTGGCGGACAGCAGCAATAATGCATGCGCGTGGTCGTCCACTCCGCCGATCTTGATCGCATCGAAGCCATGATTGCGCGCGATGCCGGCCATATAGGGCCAGAGTTTTTCTTGAATTTCTGGCGACAGATTTTTTTCACGGTTCTTGGTGCTGAAGACGAGATGGATGCGGTTGCTGCAGTAGGAGTGCGACATGGGGTCGTCCCTCTGGGACTTTGAATCGTCTTAATGGATTTCTACCCAGGACTTCCGTCCTGGGCTAAGCTGGCCCACTCCTGCGGAGCTTTGGTACCGCAAAAAAAACAAAGGAGCGAAGGGGGCGAGCCCGGCTGCAGTGCCAATTTTTCAAATCTATCTCAGGCGCATACTCCGGTGGTGCGATCACAACGCGATTTTGTTTAGATTTTCCCGATTGTGAACAGCATTTGTGTTCTGTTTGAGCAAGGGTTCTTTGGGGGAAGGCTCGTCATCTGCGAAACGGGCGGGGTGCCAAATCCATTGCCTGTGAGTCTCGACCAAATTGCGTGGAGTGCTGAAGGAGTTACTCGCGGTGCAAAGGGCGGTAGCACAGGCGCGCAACACACCCTAAAATGTTCCAGACCTGACTGCGGAGAAAACCTTCCTTGCATCCGATAGCGCGCACTTGTGTTGAACTATTGAAAACCACCAGGCGAACTGGTGTGAACCTGACAATCCTGGCCTCTTTGCTATGTGGCTTGATGTCGGGGCAGGCCGCGCCATTACCCTGCAGACTGTGCGCAACCTGGAATATCCCTCAAGCGGCATTTCGCATATACGGCAACACTTACTATGTAGGCCCGCACGGGCTCAGTTCTATTCTGGTTACGTCCAGTGCGGGGCACGTTTTGATCGACGGGGCACTCCCGGAATCGGTGCCGCAAATCGTGGCAAACATCCGCACGCTGGGTTTTCGCATGGAGGACGTAAAGCTAATCGTCAACTCGCATGCGCACTTTGACCATGCCGGGGGAATCGCCGAATTGCAGCGTCTGAGCGGCGCCCGGGTCGTGGTCAGCTCGTGGACTTCCGAGGTAATGACTAAGACCGGCGTGGCAAAAAACGATCCCCAATACGGAGTCATATCGCCGATCGCGCTGGTCGCACACGTGGAAACTCTGTCGGACAATGAGACCTTTAAAGTCGGGGAACTTGCGGTGACGGCGCACCTTACCCCCGGCCACACTCCGGGCGGGACAAGTTGGACTTGGAAGTCATGCGAAGCGGGAAATTGCCTAGACATGGTGTATGCAGACAGCCTGTCGCCGGTTTCGGCAGACGGGTTTAAATTCACGGGAAGCCGTGAATATCCAAATGCTATTCAGGACTTCAAGAAGAGCTTTTCATTTCTGAGAACGACACCTTGCGACATTCTGATGACACCGCATCCTGAGGCGTCAAGTTTTTGGGACCGCGTGGAAGCGCGCCGAGCTCGCTCGAAGCCGGATCCCGCGAAGACCGATCCCGCGAAGCCCGATCCAATGGTCGACAGCTCGGCTTGCCGCCGCTTAGCCGATATGTTTGAAGACCAGCTTCGCGAGCGGCTTGCCGAAGAATCCGCGCACTGAACTACTTCTGAAAGTGCTCAAGAATAGCTTCGGCTTGTGTTTTCGTCACCACAGCCGAGAGCGCGGCCACGTCGGCCTGCTTTACCGCTTGCAGGCTTCCGAAGTGTTCGAGCAGTCGCCGGGTGGTGCGTTCGCCTACGCCAGGAATCTCACGTAGCTCGGTTGAACGGTCACGCATCTGGCGACGCTTGCGATGAAAGGTAACGGCAAAGCGGTGGGCTTCGTCGCGGATGAGCTGCACGAGATGCAGCACGGGATTATGGTGATCCAGGACGACCGGGTCATCTTCCTGCCCGCACACATAGATGATTTCTTCGCGCTTGGCAATTGAGGCCAGCGGCTGATTGATGATCTGCAATGAGGCCAGCGCATCTGAAGCCGCGTGCAGCTGGCCGAGACCTCCATCGATCAGAATCAAGCTGGGCATTTCTTTTTTCTCGTTCTGCACGCGCTGGTAACGGCGGCCCACTACTTCGCGCATTGAAGCGAAATCATCCACGCCATCAACGCTGCGGATAATGAACTTTCGGTAGTCCGATTTCTTCATCTTGCCGTCTTCCCACACCACCATCGAAGCGACGGTTTCGGCACCTTGAATGTGCGAAATGTCGAAGCATTCAATTCTGTTTGGAGGTTCAGGCAGTGCCAGTGCATCCTGCAGGGCTTCCTGGATGGCGCGAGCATTCGGCTTCATCACGCGGAAGCGCTGGTCGTAAAGCTGCTTGGCGTTGTTGGCAGCTAGATCTATAAGCGAACGTTTGTCGCCACGAGAGGGGACGGTGATGTGGACCCGTGTGGCCCGGCCGCCTTCGCCCGCGAGTTGCTCTGAGAGGAGTTCTTCCAGAGCTTCACGATCATCAAAGTCGACCGGAACATAGATGTTTCGGGGCACGTAGGGCTGGCCGATGTAGAGCTGGGTAAGAAATTGAGAGAAGAATTGCGAGGGAATAAACTCGATTCCCTGCGGGCGGGCAGAGGCGGGAAGGGCACGAGTTTGACTCGTGCCGTCTTCCTCCGCAGAGAGATTTTCGGCACGGCTGGAAGCCGTGCCCTTCCCGTTTGTGCTGGTTTCAATTGCCTCGAATTCCGGCAAATCTTCCCAGAAAAATTCGCGCCGATCCAGAACCCGTCCGCCGCGCATGTGGAACAAATTCACCGCGAGCATTCCATTTTCGTAGTGATAACCGAAGACGTCGGCGTCGTCACCTTCGACTGCGGCGATGCGCTGCTTTTCCTGCAACTGCTCGACGGTTGAGATCAGGTCGCGATACTTTGCCGCGCGCTCAAATTCCTGCGCCTCGGCCGCCGCGTCATACGCTCCCGCAGAGACTTCGCCAGTTCCGCTTGTCGCCCGTCCAGAAACAACTTCACATCGCGGACGGCTTCCTGATAAATCTCCGGCGTGGTCAGGCCTTCGACGCAGGGGCCCAGGCAGCGTCCGATGTAGTACTGCAGGCATGGGCGTGGATGCGAGCGATTGAGGTCTACATTGCACGAAGGAACCAGAAAGTTGCGATGGATCAGGTCGACGATTCGATACGCGAGATTGGCAGGGAAGTAGGGGCCGTAGTAAACGCTGCCGTCTTTCTTCAGGCGGCGGGTCACGTACACACGCGGATAGCGCTCGCCCAAGGGTGAGCTTCACGTAGGGATAGGTCTTGTCGTCCCGCAGAAGGATGTTGAAGCGCGGCTTCTTCTGCTTGATGAGGTGGTTTTCGAGCGCCAGCGCCTCCTTGTTGTTGGCGACGACGATGTAATCAACGTCAACGGCCTCGCGAAGCAGGGTTCCGGTTTTGGCGTCGGACACCCGGCCTTCGTGGAAATAAGAGCTCACCCGGTGGCGCAGGCTCTTGGCTTTGCCGACGTAAATCACCTCGCCGTCGGCGTTCTTGTAGAGGTACACGCCGGGCGAGGCGGGAATGGAGCGGATTTTCTGATGGAGATCCATCGGCAGAGTGTTTCTATTTTAGTGGAGTTACCAAAAAGCGATGCTCGCTGACACTGGCGTCGAGCTGTGCTCGACATGGACGGGCGAGAGCGCCCGTCCCCACATGGCCATTGCTGGCTTCCTACGTTCTAAACACTGCTTTTTGCCCAACTGTATAAATTTTCCTCAACTTGCGCCGTTGTAGATGCATCCGGCGTACACTGTACTTGCATCTAAGCCTTGTGTGGTGAGTAGGTTACAGCTGGTCGGCAATTCGCGACCAGTTGGCAACACCCGTGCTATGTTGAGTATGGTTATGAACCTATCGTTCGCAAGAAGCGCGAATGATTGGGTATCCAGAGACCGCACCCGCATCGGAGATTTTGCGGCATCGGTTTAGCAGGATTTTGTTTTCGATCGGATTTTGTACTACCCAGGATTTGTTCGACACGTCCCAGCGTGTCACCCAGGCACGGAAATCAAACTCCTGTTGCCCAGGTTTAAAATTTAAAGAGAGGAAGGAGTCCTCCAACTATGAATCGCGCTTCTTTAGTCCTAACGCTGGTAGCGAGCATGGCGGCGACGGTCGGCTGCGCCAGCAAGAATTATGTCAAACAACAGACCACGCCACTGATCAACAAAACCAACGAACTTGACGACTTAACCGCGCAGAACACGAAGGCCATTAAGGACGTCGATGCGCGCGCACAGGCTGGCATTCAACAGGTGAATCAGGCCGCAGCGGCCGCCGACCAGAAGGCGCAAGCCGCGGGTCAGCAGGCAGCGCAGGCCCAAACGTCTGGCTGATAACGCGGTACATCGGGTTGACGTGCTGTCGAATGCCGTCGCCAACCTCGACAACTATCGCGTGGTAAGCGAGACCGCAGTCCACTTTGGTTTTGACAAGGATTTCCTCACCAAGCAAGCCAAAGACGAACTCGACAAGCTGGCCACGACTGTGCCGAACACCAAGGGATACATAATCACTGTCGAGGGTGGAACGGATGCGGTTGGCCCGTCGGACTACAACTACAGTCTGAGCGAGCGCCGCGCGAACTCGGTCATCCAGTATCTCGGTTCGAAGTACAACATTCCGGCGCACAAGATCTATTTGATCGGTTTGGGTAAGGACAAGCCGGTTGAAGACAACAAGACTCGCGATGGTCGCGCAGCTAACCGGCGCGTTGACATTCGCCTGATGACGAACACAGCTGAAGGCCAGCAACAGCCGGCAGCCAGTTCAGCTCCGCCGTCGATGTGATCTGCTGCCGCGAACCGGGTTCGCGGCAGACATGATTTTTCCCTCCTCCCCGGAGGACTTCGCCAAGGGCCGCTCTGAAAAGGGCGGCCTTTTTTCGTTCGCACCATACTGCCAACTAGATTTGTTCGCTTCTGGACATCGCATCTGGAATCCGGACACCGCTGTAGCGGTGAGCGACCTTGCTTAATCCCCGAAATTGCAGCTACTTCAAGCACTTGCCCTTGGTTGCGGCTTTGGCTTGAAAGATGCGAATAATGCTCGACGCGACCCTGGATTAGTGTGTCTCGACTACCTGCGAGAGGACCTGCCATCATGGGCGGACCAAGCGTATTCCAGAACTTTGCCAGAGATCTTTATTTCGGGATCCGGTTGCTCCGGCGCAGTCCAGGCTTCTCCCTGATTGTGATTCTGTGTCTCACGCTGGGAATTGGCGCGAATACCGCGGTGTTCAGCTGGATTGAAGGCATCCTGCTACGCCCTTTTCCGGTCGTCCCGCATCAAGAACGGTTGCTGGTTTTGGGCGGGACGGTTCGCGGCCAGAACTATTTCGACGATATGTCGTACCCTGATTTCCTTGACCTGCAAAGAAACTCCAAGCTGATCGACTCTTTCATCGTCAGCAAGATCACCGGGACAACACTCAATATTGGTGATCGCGCACAGACTGCCGCGGGCAGCATCGCTTCTGCAAATTATTTTTCGGCGCTCGGAGTACGGCCGTTTCTTGGACGAGGATTCGATCCTTCAGAAGATCAGGGCCGAAATTCGCATCCGGTTGCGGTCATCAGCTATTCGCTATGGAAAGAGCGTTTCGATAGCGACGAAAACATCATCGGCAAAACCCAGCTGCTGAATGGCGTCCGGCATACGATCATCGGCGTCGCGCCGGAAGGCTTTTACGGGACATTTGTTGGCCGTTTCATCCAGCTCTGGGTTCCGGTTTCCATGCAGGAGACCTTTGAATCGGGCGGATACAAACTGGAGAACCGCAGCGCGCGCTGGATCGAAGGATTTGCGCTGCTCAAGCCTGGAGTCACCCGCGGACAGGCAGAAGATGAGCTCTCGGGTATCGCGAAACGTCTGGAAGCCGATTATCCGGCTACGAATCGCGGACGAGGGATTCAGCTTTTTCCGCTCTCGAATCATCCCTTTGATCACGCGGCCGAGCAACTCCCGGTTTTGAAAATCTCAAGCGTGGTCACGTTTCTGTTGCTGTTGATCGTGTGCGCGAACGTCAGCAACCTGTTGCTGGTACGCTCTTTTGCCCGGCGCAAAGAAATGGTTGTGCGTCTCGCTATTGGCGCCGGCCGCAGCCGGTTGATAAAGCAGCTGGTGACTGAAGGGTTGGTGCTATCGCTGGTGGCGGCTGCGGGCGGCATATTGGTCGCATACCTGTGCCGCAATCTGGTGAGTATTTTGTTTCCAGTGAATGGCGCGCTCACCATAAACTTGAACGGAACTCTGGATGTGCGTGTACTCGCCATCAGTATTGCTGTTTGTCTGGTTTCCACCCTGCTCTTCTCACTGGCTCCCGCGGTACAGAACAGTCGGATAGATCTGGCAGGCGCACTGAAGTCTGAATCAGGATCGGTCTTCGGGGGCGCAAGAAAATCCAAAGTGCAGTCTGGGCTGGTGCTGGTCCAGGTCGCACTGAGTTTCGTCTTGCTGGTTGGCGCAGTTTTACTGATTGAAAGCGTTCGCAATATCCGCACCGCTGATCCCGGCTTCTCTACGAAAAACTTGCTAACCACCTCGGTCGGTCTTTCTTCCGCAAATTACGATTGGCCTCGCGCCAAGGCCTTCCAGGACGCGTTGGTCGATCGCCTGAAGGCAATTAACGGCGTGGAATCGGCCTCCTTTTCGGACTCCCAGCCGTTTGCCTACGCTCCCTTTCCGACTGCCGCCATTGCGGTCGAAGGTTATGAACCCGGCAAAGACGATCAACTAAGGGCTGAATACAACATGGTCGGCCCCGAGTATCTGAGGACGATTGGAATTCCCCTCATTACAGGCCGCGAATTTACCCGTGCGGACAACGAATCTTCTCCGCTGGTGGCGGTCGTCAACGAGAAAATGGTCGCGCAGTATTGGCGCGGACAGGATCCCGTCGGCAAGCGCTTCCAAATGGATGGCAAATGGTTGCAGGTAGTGGGCATTGCCAGGCAAGCAAATTACGATGCGCTAGCCGAGCCAGGGAAACCATTCTTCTACGTCCCGCTGCGCCAAGACCCGTCAGTTGACGCCAGCCTGAACATACGCACGTCGATGGGGCCGGCGACCATAGAGTCGCAACTAGTTCACGAAATCCATGCGCTTGACGCAAATCTGGCCCCACGAGAAATCATCACTATGCGCACCCAGGTGAATCGCATAGCCCTCGCGTCTCAGCAATTTGGCGTCACCTTGCTCGGGATCTTCGGAGTGTTGGCGGTGTTACTGGCCTCGGTCGGATTGTATGGCGTCATGTCGTACGCAGTGAATCAGAAGACGCGGGAACTCGGAATGCGGATGGCTTTGGGCGCGACCACGGCTCACGTTTTACGATTGGTGCTGTCACGAGGGTACGTTCTAGTGACATTGGGAACCGTCATCGGGGCAGGCGTGACTCTGGGGCTGACGCGCCTGATCGCCAGCTTGCTGTACAAAGTGAGCCCTCGCGATCCGGTTGCGTTTGGCTCGGCAGTACTGGTGATGTCAGTTACCGCGCTGGTGGCGCTGTGGGTACCGGCACAACGCGCAGCGCGGATTGATCCTGCGAGAGCGGTGCGGGAGTGATGGGCAAAACTCGGCAACTTCAAGGGAAACCACACCGAACGGATGCCCAAGCAAAAACCCCGAATCACTCACGTGATCCGGGGCGTCAACCTGTCCAGCTACAACTTTCATTATCGGCGACCGAAATCTTTTTCTTCAATACGCTGAAAGCACGTGCACCTCGCAGGTTAGATAAAATACATTCATGTCGTGGAAACGGAATATCATCGGGTTGTTTGTTCTGAGCTTCTACTTGATACCGATGTGGGCTCAGGAGGAGACATCTGCGCCATCGGCCCAGGACCAGAAAGAGCAGCAATCCGCGCGCGAGGGTGAACTGAGTTCCAGCAAAGACACGCGGATCGACCTCACGCCCCCTGCAGACGACGCCAAGAAGCATCCCGATAGTGGCGCTGCCATTATGGACTCAGAGAATCCCGCGTCAGACGTTCAGGAATTCAAGCCCTGGGACCCGCACAAGGCAGCGAAGGACATCGAGGTCGGGGATTACTACTTCAAGCGCAAGAATTACCGCGCGGCACGGGAACGTTACAAAGAAGCGCTGGTGTACAAACCCAACGACGCCATAGCAAATTTCAGATTGGCCGAGTGCCAGGAAAAAACCGGAAAGCCCGCAGAGGCCGTCACCTACTACGAGGCGTATCTGAAGATTCTGCCCCACGGACCTTTGGCGCCTGATGCGCAAAAAGCGCTAGACCGGCTGAAGGCGAGCGACGTCAAAGAGAATGTCGCGAAGTAAATGACGGCATTTTGGCATCCGCGAAGCTATCTCACGTTTCGGGAGGGCACGGCTTCAGCCGTGCCGAAAATGGCCCAAAATGACAAACGGCGCGGCTCAAAGCCGCGCCATTTTAGCTGTTCGGAAATACATAGATCTTTCGCGGCCTGAAGGCTGCTCAGGATGACACTGGAAAACTCTAGTTCTTGACTCCGGAATCGGTATTCTGCGCCGTTGTTGTTCCGGATCCGCCGGTAGGAGCAGCTGAATTACCTGCAGCTGCAGTTCCAAGCCGCGTCAGTCTTGGGAAGAATGGTGTGACCTCGAACGGCATCTTGTCACGAATCGAGGTGATCGATACCGGAGCCGCCTTCACCATCTCAACGTGATCCTGCCAGGGATCGAGCTTGATTCGTCCGCCCAGTGGCAAGGCAGCGATCTGGTCGAGTTTGCCTTCCTCGAGACTTGGCGCACTAATCATCAGCGCCGACAGACGCCTGACCTGCCCCTTGTCATCGGTGAAGCTGTTGCCGAGATGCGATGTAAGTAAAGCGGAGAGTTCCGGCGCACGCGCCTGGAGTTGTTGCAAATACAGGCCGCCCGAGGCCAATTTCTGTGCGTATGGCGAATTCTTAAGCAGCTCGACAGCTTTTGCATCTGCCGCCGCTTCCTCTTCCGGATTGTGGCGGAAGCCGAAATTCTGATAAGTAGATTCATCCGAAAACAGCATGCGATCGGTAAATGCGAACTTGCTTCCCAGATTATGTCCCAGCACGATGTGCGCAAGTTCGTGTGAGAGGATTGCGGCCAGACTGGCTTCGTCTGGAAGCGTGTCGATCAACCCGCGGCTGATCACGATGGTATTGCCTACGCTGAACGTCTCGAGCGGGTAAGTCACCATCACTCGCGCGCGAACCGGTCGCGGCAGATCGATGTTGTTGGTGATCTCAATGTTGTTGACGACGGTTTGAAGAACTTTATCAACCTCGCCGGATGGAGCAAGCAGTCCCGCGCGCTGCAAGCGCTCTAAAACATTGTCCTCAGCCTGTTGCTGCCATGCACGCTGCGCTTCCAGCGGAGATAAGTCCTGTGAAACCGGGCTCTCGTCTTTGACTGCGTCAATTTTCAGGTCGGTCAGTTCATCTTCGCGGCTATCGCGGGTAACGTCGTAGCCCCAAATGCGCGACTGCGCCTTGAAAGCCAGCTTGTCATGCGAGCCGTAGCTGAAGTCGCCTTCTTCGCTGTAAATATAAGCGGGAATCCAGTAACCGGGGACCAGGTTTAAGCGCCAACTATCCATGTGGAAATAAAAGGCGTTTTTGGGGCGCGGCCAGTAGGTCCCGTTTAGCCGGACGATGTTGTAGTTCTGATCTTCCACCCATATCTGCCCTTTGAACATTCCGGTTCCAGCGTTCTTTTTGGGTGTGACTTCGAAGGCCAGGCATTTCACTTCACCCAGAAATTCGCGGTGCAGGTAATGAAAGTCGTAATGATTACGATCAAAGTTCTGGCGATCAGCAAAAATCATCCAGGAGAAGCCCATGGGCTGGTACTGGATGCGGAACAGTTTGGTAACGCCGCCCATCAGAACGTGCTGAAAACTGGCCTGCTTGGAAAGATAGTCGCGGCGGTCGATCGAGTCCGCCATGTCAAGCCGGCCAAGAAAGTAATGATCTTCTTTGGGAGCTGAGCCGAGCTTGCTGTTCGGCGTCAGGTTCTGCAGATAGGTTTCTACCAGCGGCGTGCGGTCCTTCAAGAACTGAATTAAGGCGTGCTCGCGCTCGATGATTTGATCAACTACCTGGTCCACGCTGACCGGAACTCTGGCCGCGGGCTGAGCGAGCGCGATGCCCGGAGTGGCCGAAACTGGTTGAACCGCTGGCGGCGCGGACGCGGGCTGATCGCCACTCTGTTGAGCGCCGATGTTCGCCGGCACAAACAAACAAGCGGCCAAAACCCAACCGCACTGTTTCACATTTCTCATGATCTTCGTCCTAAACCAGATTTCGACTAAGAAGCTAGCTGAAACATAACGTGCACAATGGCTTTCGAATCCACGGCAGCGCCATTTCGCTGGGCGGGTTTGAATTTGATCTTGGCAGCAGCAGTGACGGCCGCTTCATCCAATCCGTGACCCAATCCCTGCACCACACGGTTCACGTGCAGCTCGCCATTAGCGCCAAACATGACCTCCAACAGAACCTCGCCCTCCAGATTCAGCTTGCGGGCTTCATCGGTATATTTCGGCATCGGCTTGGAAACAATCTCGACCGGGAATGTGGCCGCGCTGGTTTCATCCAGATTGTGCTTGGCCGTATTAGTTGCTATCTGCTGTGCTGCAAAGCCGGACGCTTGCACTCCCTGGCCATTCCTGCGCCCATCCCCCTGGCCTGGTTGGGCGATGCCATTTCCGAATCCAGCACTAGCAATTGTGCCTTTGATTCCTTTGGCCCCGCCAGTGCCATTGCCGGTTCCGGCACCTTCGGGTAGATCAAACGATCCCAATTTGGCGGCGGTCAGCTTTGCCCCTTGCTTGCCCTCTCCGCGGAGTCCGTTGGGATCTCCGAACCCGCCGGTCTGAACTTTCTCGATTGGCGCATTAACCGTCGGAGTCGCCGAGCTTCCAAACGAGCCGGTGTAGATCACGCGCGCCGGCATGGCTCCAGAAACCGGGGTGATCTTCGGAGTTTCAAACACTGGCTGAATCTTCGGAGGCTCGAGCTTCACCTGTTCGATCCTGGGTTTAGGCATGTCCTTCGGCACGACCAGCTTCGGAGCTTCAAATTTGACTTCCGGCAGTAGCTTGGTCACTCTCGGCCGGGGCTTCACAATCGGCTTCTCCGGCACCAGGTCGGGCCGGGGAATGATTTCTGTGACCGTAAACTTCCCCCAAATACTCATGCGGTCCGGCCACAACAAGTGCTGCACCAGAAGGCACAACAGCAAGAAAAGACAGATCCCGTAACTGACAATAAACTTCCGCCAGTCAAGTTCTCTGTCTGGCAACAGTCCGAGGGTGAGGCCGTCATTCGACTGCATTCGCTTGCTCCAAAGGATTACGCAGAGTTGGGGAGATACAGATCGGGCAAAGTTCTAAGCTATTGGAAAACAGAGCATCAGAGAAAGTCCCCCCCGCGCCTGTACTTAAGTAATCAACACTTCGGCAACGCGGGAAGTTGCCCAGAATGGGGTTTGCACTGCTCATACTCGACGACGAAGGGCAAAAGTGAAGTAAACCGGGATTCCGGCCAAAATCACCAGAGTTCCCAGGGCTGAATAACGTAAGTTGCTGCTGAAAGTGTAGTAGAGGAGCGCCCCCGACGCCACAATAAAAAGGGCAGGTGCCAGTGGATATCCCCAAAATCGGAATCGGCTATTTAAGGCATACCCCTTACTCCGAAAGACAAAAAGAGTAGTGCTGGCAGTGACATACGAGAGCCATTCCGCAAACAGAGCCAAGGTAAAGAGCTGGCGAAAATTGCCTCCAATCAAAAGAAATCCTATCGAAAGAATGCATTGCGCCGAAATCGCGATATGTGGGGTGTGGAAGCGTGGATGGACCTTTGAGAGCACCCCAAAAAAGTTGCCGTCGCGCGAAAGGGCGAAAGTCATGCGCGCCCCGCTCATCGCCACCCCGTTCAGGGAAGCGGTGAGGGCAATGACCATAGCGATCGAAACCAGAGCTGCAGCTCCAGTCCCTGAGAAAGAAGAACGCACAGCGTCGGACATTGCGGACGAAGACATGGCGACCGCTGCTGGCGCGAGTGCGTACAGCACCGCCGCATTCACCAGCATGTAAAGCACGCCGATGACTATCAGACCGCCGATAAGAGCCAGGGGAATGTTTCGCGCAGGATCGCGAACTTCCTCGGCAACCATATTCAGGTCGCTCCAACCGTCATAAGCCCAAAGCGCTGCCGCGAGCGCGGCAAAGAATCCCACCACCCCACGGGTCGCGCCGGAATAGCTTTGGGCGAAATGACCCCAATCTCCAGGTGAAGTAAACGCAATGGCCGCGACTACGACTATCAGGACGAGTTTAAGGAGCGTGAACGCCAGCTGAAAATTGGCCGCCCTCTTGACGCCAACATAATTGACGGCCGAAACGAAGCAGACAAAAAGAATGGCAACCATTTGTCCATAAGTCAGCGATATGCGGCCAAAATTAATCGCTTGCGTACTCAGGAACCCGAGCGGCGAAAAATTCGCGAGTATCCGAACCACGCCGATTGAAATGGCCGCGAGGGATGAGGGCTTGACCACTACCGTCCACGTCCACCCGGTGAGAAATCCAGCCAGGGGGCCATAGGCATCGCGAATGTATACGTACTCACCGCCGGCTTGGGGCTTCAGGGCGCCGAGTTCTGCGTAAGTTGCCGCGCCGAAGAAGGAAAAGATTCCACCTACAATCCATGCTAGATAGACCAGTCGGGCCGACCCGGCGGCCTGCATCATCTCTGAGGGGACGAGGAAAATCCCGCTGCCGATCACGACTCCGATAACGATTGACGCGGCATGAGCTGGGCCAAGTGCGCGCAGGAGATTTGCTGGTTCGGAGCTGGTATTCTTCGCCGGTTGGTTGGGTCTGGTGGTCATTTCGCCTTGCGCCGAAAAGATTCTAAACGCAGAGCGAGCAAGCCTCGCGTTCTCCGCTTCTAAAGACTGCTCGGACTGTTAACGCTGGCAAAGTATCCAACGCCAAACGTTACTGCCGTCCCAATGGCCACATACCAAGTCCAAGGCACCAGAGTGAATTGCCAAAGATAGACTTCGGCTGCGAATCCGCAGAGCATGCCTACAATGGCGCCGTTCTGATTGGCTCGGCGCGTGAGGATACCAAGCAGAAAGACACCGAGCAGCGCACCATAGGAAACGGAAGCGATTTGCAGGCCGACTTCGACCACGCGGCCCACTCGATGCAGGCAGAGGACCGCCAATCCGAACAATACGACTGCCCATAGCACGGTAGTAAAGCGCGACAGTTGCATACGCTTGCCTTCTTCGGTGTGCGGCCGCAGACGCAAATAGAGATCCAAAATCGTGCTGGACGAAAGGGAGTTCAGCGCGGCGCTCAAGTTCGACATCGCCGCCGCGAGGATGGCTGCGATCAGCAGGCCGGAAATTCCATGCGGCATTCTGGTGACGATGAACGTCGGATAGATTCGGTCGGCGGTGCCAAAGTGCGAAGTCGGCAACAGGTAATAAGCGAAAAGCATCAGGCCGAGCAACAGAAATAATGCGAACATAAAGAAAATCGCAATCCCGCTCAATACCAGGGCCAACCCCGACTGACGTTGATTTCTTGCCGCCAGCAAACGTTGCACGATCAGCTGATCGGTTCCGTGGCTCGCGATGGTGAAAAAAGTGCCGCCGATCAATCCTGACCAGAAGGTATAAGGCTTCCAGAAGCTGGGAGAGAAGTCGAAGATGCGCAGCTTTCCGTGTGCATCGGCGATTTGATGAATGTACGCCCAGCCTCCCGGGACGTAGTGCAAGATGATTCCGACGCCGATGACCGTCCCACCCACATAAATCGCGGTTTGCACCACGTCTGTCCAGATCACTGCTGCAAGACCACCTTCGAAGGTGTAGATCAATGTGAGCCCCGTGATGATTGCGATAGAGGCAATCTGGCCCGTGCCCAGTGCGATCGAGACGACGATGGAAACGGCGTAGACGCGCACTCCTTCGGCTGCGGCGCGCGTCAACAGAAAAAGCCCGGAAGTCACGGAGCGCAATCTAAGTCCAAAGCGACGCCCAATCAATTCATAAGCGGTATAGAGGTCGCCGCGAAAATAATGCGGCAGCAGCAAGAAGCTGATAACGATGCGCCCGACGATATATCCCATGGCCACTTGCAAAAAAGTCATGTTGCCGTCGTAGGCGAGGCCGGGCATGCTGACGATGGTCAGCGTGCTGGTTTCGGCGGCGACGATGGAAAGCGCAATGGCCCACCAGGGGATGTCGCGTCCGGCAAGGAAGTAGTCGCGCAGAGTGCGCTGGCGCTTGCGAAAATGCAGGCCGAACAGCGTGATGCCGAGGAGATAAACGGCAATGATCGCGAAGTCGAAGCGGTTGAGGCCCATGTGTCCTGCACCAGCCTAGCGCGCTTCCGCGCTGATCGGTTGTGCTACATGGAGGGGTATCTAAGGAGTGAGTAGGGTCCCGGTTAATGAGCGATAACGGGATTTTTCGCGAATTGACCAAATTACGACACTTACCCCGCTACTCCGAAGGCGGTGAACGTCCCGTCTGCCCCTTGTCTCCCTGTATTTCCCCTCTGTCCCTAGATTTCGCCATCACTCCTAATTAATGCTTTCCCTTTGGCGGTGCAGGACGCTCCCGTTCCTGCAACCTCTGTTGCTGCTGCGAATGCTTTTGTTCCATCTGCTGGGTCTGTTGCTGATGGCGCTGCTCCACCTGCTGCTTTCGGCCTTCATCCGCATGCTGTCTTTCGAGCTGCTGATGGTCCCTCTCTTGCCGCTGTTGGAGCTTTTGGTGATCTTTGTCTTGCTGCGCGTACACCTTTTCCTGCTGTTTTTGATATTTCTGGTCCAGCTTCGAGTTTCCAGTATTTGGAGGCGCGGGGCGCTCGTGCGGCGGCAGGTCCTTCGCGTGCCCCGTATTACCCGGACGCGGTATATTGTTTCCCCCTGAGTTCCCGCGCTCTGCATTCCCACGATTCGCATTACCGCGGCCCTCGTTATGGATCCTGCCTGCCTCTCGCGCCTGCACCACTCCGCGTTCATTAAATGCTCCAGGTCTGGGAGTAGCAGCGATCGGCGGCTTGCCTCGGTTTACAGACGCGCGTAACTCTTGATTTGATCGCGCCGCCTGCACATGCTGCCTTTGATCGGGGACAGGCGGGAGGTGCCGTTCGTGAGCCGCCCGTTCCTCTTCCGGTCGCGGACGATCATTGATTCCGCCGTTCCCGCCGTTATAGCTGACCCGAGTTACGTTCCGTTCATTGATGGTCGTGTTGTACACGTTGTGAATGACGGTTACGTTTACGTTGTTGACCGAGCGGTTGTAGAAAAAATGCCCACTTTCCCACCGCCCGCCTTCATACCCATGTCCAAAGTACCCGTAGCCGTAGTCGATCCCGCCATAAAATCCGACCACCGGTCCCCAGAAACCCTGATAAAAGACGAACCCGCTGCCGCCCCATCCCCAATAACCCGGAGTCCACAAAAAACCGACCTCCGGTGCCAGCACCCAAGTCCCTGGAACCCAGAAATAGTCGCCGTCTTCGTCGTCCCAGCTCCAATAACCCGGGGTCCAGATGTAGCCCTCGCCGGGGCAAATCGGTTGATCGTAAACCGGCAGATCAGGGGGTGCGAATCCAACTGTAATGCCCACGCTGACTTGTGCAACCGACGCCGCCGGCAACGCCAGCATCAGCGTTATCAGGATTGCAAATATGCTGCAACGAACGCAGACAGTCCACATTGTCTTGCTCCTTATCGAACATGGATTCAGGCGGGCGGTTAGATGCCGCGGATTGGATTCCCTGTGCTTAAAAAACTTAGGTCGCGGATCAGCCGCCAGGCTTCGCGTAAACACTCATTGATCGTTGCCGATACGCCAACACTGCAGCCGACTCGCCCGAGATTACGGCTGTCAAGCTGCACCTGGGCACTGCTCTTCCACTACACTATCTTCAATGCCCGTCTCCATCTCCGGTTTGCGGCGCTGGTTTGCGGCGGCGCTAATCCTTGTCATCATTGTGGTGGCCGGGACATATTTCTATGCGCGGCATCGGGTGGAGAATGCGCTGAAGCAAATCCCGGGAAAAATGGGGATTGAAGTCCAGCAGAGCGCGCAGGGATTTACCATCTCCAAATCCGAGCAGGGAAGGACGCTGTTCAAAGTCCAGGCCAGCAAAGCGATACAGTTCAAGCAGGGCGGACGCTCTGAATTGCACGATGTCACAATTACCATTTACGGATCAACCTCCTCACGCTTTGATCAGGTATACGGAAAGGAATTTGAGTACGATCAGCAAACTGGGGACATCACCAGTCACGGCGAAGTTGCGATTGACCTCGAAGCGAATCCGCAAGGCCTCAGCGATCCGGACCAGGCTGCACCCAGGGAACTGAAGAACCCGATTCATTTGCGCACGACAAACCTGGTTTTCAACCAAAAGACAGGGGATGGCTGGACCAATGCGCCAATTGAATTCAGTGTTCCCCAGGCGAACGGTTCGGCAGTAGGTGCGAAGTATGTGGCTAGAGATAATGCGCTGACGCTCGAGTCTCAAGTGCGCGTCACTGTCCACGGCGCAACCCCGGCAATCGTCCTTGCGCGAGAAGCGCGTTTGGCAAAAAATCCGAGGCAGATCGTGCTACGGTATGCGCATATTGAATCGGCAAAGCAGCAAGCGCAGGCGGACGAAGCAACGCTGTACTTACGCGAAGACAATACTCTGGACGATGCAACAGCGTTGGGAAACGTGGAAATCGAATCGGAAGGGAATGGCGTAAACCGGCACGCCCGGACCTCAACCCTGCTCACCACACGATCTCACGTTTCAGCGCACCGGCTTGAAGTCAAGATGACATCTGCGTCCGACGTTGAGGACGCGGTGTTATCGGGAGACGTTCATTTCAACAATGAAGGCCCGCAGCGCGCAGAAGCTTCGGCTGGCTCGACACTGTTCTCGTTCGGAGCTGGGAACACACTCACCAAAGTTCATGCTGATCAGAATGTCAAATTGCTGCAGCACCAGGGTTCGGGAGGGGACACAGAGCAGGATGTCGAAGTCACTGCGCCAGCTATGGATTATTTCATCGCGGACGGGCAACGACTCACCAAAGTTGAAACCATTGGCCCACCGCAGGTTTTGTTACTCCCCGCGGACAAGAAGAAAGAGCAGACACGCATTACGGCCGACAAGTTCACCGCGAAGTTCGACTCTTCAGGTCAGCTTTCGCAGGTGCATGGTGAAGCTCATGCACGAGTGCTGTCGGCGGCTTCCCGGGTAAACGGTCCCCCTCAGACTGATCGCACGACTACGAGCGACAGTATTGATGCGGTTTTTCATCCGGGAACAGGCGTCGAAAGTCTGGTTCAATCCGGACACTTCGCCTACAGTTCCGGAACGCAAAGGGCCTTCGCCGATCGCGCACGCTATACACCGGCCGACCAAATACTCATTCTCAGCGGCTCTCCGCGATTGCAGGACGCTGGCATGGAAACCACCGCTCGAGTTGTTCGCCTCAATCGCGAGACTGGGGACGGTTTTGCCGAGGGCAACGTTAAGACAACCTACAACGACTTGAAGCCTCAGCCTAATGGAGCTTTGCTGGCTTCATCTGATCCAGTTCACGTGACTGCGCAGAGCATGACAGCCCACAACAATCCAGCTGTTGCAGCGTACACAGGCAATGCTCGCTTGTGGCAAAACGCGAATGTGGTAGAGGCACCATCTATTCAGTTTCAAAAAGAGCGACGCTCGGTTATGGCCGAGTCGAACGCCAGCCAGAAGGTCTCGACCGTCCTTTTCGGGACCAACAAGAGTGGCAAAGCGACTCCGGTCAGCATTGTTTCCGGGCGCCTTTCGTACATCGACGCCGAACGGATGGCCCACTATGACGGTGGAGTCGTGGTTCACAGCTCTGATCTGACCGTTACGGCTAGACAGATGGATGTCTCTTTAGCGCCCACATCATCAGCGCCCGGGTCATCGACAGGCGGCACGCCCGCGGCTCCAAATCCCGCCAAGCTCGAAAAGATTGTGGCTAACGGGGCGGTCGTCATAACTGAACCGAACCACCGAGGAACCGGTGACCAGTTGGTATATACAGCAAAGGACGAGAAGTTCGTGCTAACCGGTGGACCGCCTAGCATTTTTGATGCCGAACATGGCAAGATTACCGGGGTTTCGTTGACTTTGTATAGGCACGATGATAGGGTCATCGTTGAAGGTGACAGCAGTTCGCCCGCCGTCACCGAGACTACAGTGGTACGTTAAATGCAAACGCTGGCCGCCGAAGAAATATGTAAGTCTTATCGCGGCCGCCGGGTTGTAAACGGCGTCAGCGTAAGCGTCAGTCAGGGCGAAGTTGTTGGATTGCTTGGACCTAACGGTGCTGGCAAGACAACCACGTTCTACATGATCGTCGGCCTGATACCCCCCGACACAGGCCGGATCCTCTTAAATGAGGACGAGATCACCGACGTGCCCATGTATCGCCGGGCTCGGCAGTTCGGGATCAGTTATCTCCCCCAAGAGGCATCGGTTTTCCGAAAGCTGACGGTCGAGGAGAACATTCTCGCCGTCTTGGAAGCCCAGCCTGTCTCCTGGCACGAACGTCGGGAGACCATGGAGCAGTTGATTGACCAGTTGGGGTTGGAGCACATTCGTCTGAACCGGGGATACGCACTGTCCGGTGGTGAACGCAGAAGGGTGGAGATTGCCAGGGCGCTTTGTATTAAGCCCAAGTTCATTTTGCTGGACGAACCGTTTTCGGGAATCGATCCCATTGCGGTGCTGGATTTGCAGAAAATTATCAGCAATATGAGAGCTGCCGGAATCGGAGTGCTGATTACGGACCACAATGTAAGAGACACGCTTTCGGTAACCGACCGGGCGTACATCATCAATGAGGGCAGGATTTTCCGGCACGGTACGCCGGAGCAACTGGGAAGCGATGCGGAAGTGAGAAGGGTCTATTTGGGGGAGAGTTTTTCGCTCGTTTGAGCGAAGGCATTTACCACGAAGGACACGAAGGTTCACTAAGGTTTCCTTCGTGATACTTAGTGCCATTCGTGGTTTAAAGGTTTTTCAACTATGGTTTTGTTGCAGCCCAAGCTTCACCTGAAAGTCTCGCAGCGCCAGATCCTTACTCCTGGACTGGTGCAGATGGTCAGCGTGCTTGCGCTCAATAAGCTCGAGCTCAAGGACATGATCACTGCCGAGATGGTGGAGAACCCTGTGCTCGAGGAACTCGAGGACTCTGTTCCCCTGCTTGATGATGTCGGGCGGAAGGAAGAAGAACGAGAGCGGCTTTCCACGGCCGAGGATGCACCTGAAGTCAGCCCCGAAAAGAAAGATTCGTTCGAAGAGATAGATTTCGGCTCATTCTTTAAAGATTACCTTGACCCTGGCTTCCGTAGCCCGGGCGATTTCGAGGAGATCGAGCGTCCCTCATTCGAGAATTTTCTTTCCAAGCCCAGCACGCTTTCTGACCACTTAATTTGGCAACTCGGTTCGGTTCCGACAACACCCGCAGTGCGCGAAGCCGCTGAGACAGTTATCGGGAACCTGAGCGAAGACGGATACCTCATAGCTACCGACGAAGAGCTACTGGGAATCGTGCCAGCGGCCTCGCCCGAGAGCGATGCGGTCAAGGCTGAGATTGTTGTGCAGCAAGCGGCCGCGCTGGGACTGACTTCGGCAATGGTTGACACGGATCCGGCAAGCGAGCTTGGGCTGGACATTCCTGAGATTCCGGGCGCTGACCTATCCTCAATCAGCTCCAACGAGTTCGAGACTGTGACTGCTCCCGCTGCGGCAGCTGCTGCGCAACCCGCCCCGGCAGAGACCGCGGCGCATGCGCCTTCGAGCAACGGAACACGGCCTGTTTTCAAGGCGAATTTCACGCGCGACGAGCTGCATGAAGCGATCGAAATGGTGCGCCAATTCGATCCCCCGGGCGTCGCCTGCCGCGATCTTCGCGAATGCCTAATGTGCCAATTGCGTTATCACCAGGCGCAAATAGGGAAAAATGGCAACGGAACAGCCCAGGTTTTGGCTGATGCTATCGCGATTGTCGATCAACACCTGAAAGCGGTCCAGAACAAGCAGCACAAGGAAATTGCTCGCGCTCTGAGCCGGCCGGTTGAATCAATACAGGCTGCGCTTGAATATCTCCGTACGCTGGACCCCCGCCCCGGTCTTCAATACAACAAAGTCCAGCCCAGACTCATTGAACCCGATGTAGCTTTCGTGAAAAACGGTGATGAGTGGATCGTAGTCATGAATGATGAGGATGTTCCGACTCTGCGCCTGAATCCGTCGTATCGCCGCTTACTTAGCAAGGACGGGAATGATCGCGATACGCGCAATTATGTGAAGGAGCGGTTTAAGAGCGCAATTCAGCTTATCAAGAACATCGAGCAGCGGAAGCAGACGATCATGAAAGTCTGCTATGCGATCGTGTACAGGCAGCAGGATTTCCTCGAAAAGGGCATCGACGAACTGAAGCCAATGATGATCAAAGAGGTCGCCGAGGAAATTGGCGTGCATCCTTCGACCGTGAGCCGGGCGGTGGCCAGCAAGTACGCGCATACCCCGCAAGGCGTCTTCGAACTGCGCTATTTCTTCAGCGAGAGTGTGAACGGGCCGGAGGGCGGGAACACATCACTGCTGATCCTGAAGCGGCGAGTCAAGAAGCTGATTGATGAAGAGGACACCTCAAAACCGCTGACCGACGAACAGATCACGCGTATCCTGCAATCGCAGGGAATTCAGGTTACCCGGCGCACCGTCGCCAAGTATCGGGAAGACATGAAAATTCCCAGCACGCATCAGAGGAGAGTGAAGAAATAACTCGAGCTGTGAGCAGTGAGCTATGAGCGGTGAGTAAGCAGGTCGAGCGCTCACGGCGCGTAGCTCAATACTCAAAGCTGCTTTTGCAGTGCCGCTGTAAACCTCAACTTGGAGGTTGCACATGAACGTGGAATACACTGGCAGGCACTACGAAGTTACTCCCGCTAATCGAAAAGATGTTGAAGCTGGCCTCACTAAAATTCGCAAAATTCTTCGCGACAAATTCGATACCAAGGTGATTCTCTCGATTGAGAAGCACCGGCATAAAGCCGAAATCACTATCCATTCATCCGTGGGACCTTTGGTCGGTCTGGCTCAATCCGCTCACATGTCGGCCGCGATCGGAGAGGCGCTGGGCCATCTGGAAAAACAGGCGCTCAAGGGCAAGACCCGCATCATTACGCGGAAGCGTCGCAATCACAATGGCAAGTGGAACGGAATTGGAACCCCTGAGCCAGTGGCCCAGGCGGCGGCTGCCTCGAGCGACTCGGCAATGGTTTCGATGGTGGTGCACAAATTCCCCGCGATCGCGAAGTCCACGGAAGTGCACCTGGTGCGTTCTGAGGATGCCGTTGCCATGCGTCCCATGACGTTAGAAGAGGCGATCAAGGAAGCGCATTTTCGCGACCGGGACGTTTTTGTCTTCCGAGATCAGAAAGGCAAGCTGATGATTCTGCATCGTACCCGTGACGGTAAAATGGAGCTGATCGAAACGCCGTAAGCGTTTGATCAGTTTGTCTCAGCCGGCTCTGTGTACGCGTGCCCTATGATCCCGCTGTTCGCGCTTTGGTCAGCTGCTTTTTGGCGAGTTCTTCAACGAGGGGCAGAGATTTCGGAACCGTGAGCGTCTGCTGGTCTGGAATCGTTCCTGTCTGCACTGCGTGCGCGAGCATTTCGATTCCCATATCAGAGTTTGTGGGTACGACCACGGTGGCGGTCAGCATTCCACGCCTCACCCAAGCTTGTCCTGTGGTTCGCACTCCATCGATCCCCAGATACGGCAATCCCCAAAATTTATCTTTGCCAGCCGCGTCGTGCAATTCTTGAAATGCTTTCTTGGCTCCCAGCGCCATTGAGTCATCCTGGGCGGCAACAACATCGACAGGCGTTTGCATCGAGGTAGAGAGCTTAAGCCAGGAGCTGACGGCTTTGTAAGCGCTGGCTTCAGTCCAGTTGGCTCGAATAATTTTCACCTGCACACTAATCGGTTTGGTCTCATACATTCCGGTGGTGCGTTGTTTAGCTGCCAGGCTCTCCGCGGGACCCTGAAGCAGGAGCACGGCGCCACCTTTGGGCAAGAGTGCGGCAATCTGCCGTCCCTGAATGCGGCCAATCTCTTCGTGGTCAGAGCTGATGCCGAAGATGGGAAGCTTGAAATCGCGGCGGAGGTCGGAAAGGTAGTCGACTTCGCGGTTAAGTACCACCCACCCAATACCGGCTGCTGCTGCTGCTTTTGCCACTTGCGGAAAAGCGGTACCACCGACCGGCTCGAAGATGATTCCATCCGGATGAGACGCGGCATTCGACTGAATGATTTTCAGCAGTTGCTGGCTTTGCTGAATGGCGTCGTTGTCGGCATACAGAATCTCGAGGTCGACCTTCAGGCGGTTGGCGGCTTCCTGCGCAGCCGTCGCCTGCTCCATCTGGTAATCGTTGTCGTTCGTCGTCAGCGACAGCACGAAGCGAGGTCTTTTCATGACAATCCTCTGAAACGGAATATTACCGCTGAAAGTCATGCGCCAACAGGTAACCGGAGTAACATCGTGTCTCCCGAATTGGATAGCCGTTGAAATCGCCCAGACTGGGTCTTCGAAAATCAGCCCGGCCAGGCAGGCGATCTCAGCAGGCTGGATGTTAGAATGGCGCGCGATGAGGCTTAACATGCGCAATCTGGTAGTTGCATTCCTCGTGATCTGCGGTTCAACCGTTTCATGGGGCCAGGGGAAACTCTCCGTACATTGGGAGGAACTTACCGCGGCTGATTTTCTTCAGGGAATCCATCAGTCGGGTGGAACCTGCTTACTGCCTTTCGGAATATTGGAGAAGCATGGGCCCCATCTTCCTTTAGGCACCGATTTGCTGGACGTTCGCCACGCTGCTTTAACTGCGGCCGAGCAGGAGTATGCCGTCGTATTCCCGGAGTATTACTTTGGTCAGATTTTTGAAGCCAAGCACCAGCCGGGAACAGTTGCCTTTAGCACTCACTTGCAGTTGGAGCTTCTGCAGGAAACGACTGACGAGATGGCCCGAAACGGCTGCAAGAAGATCATCATTGTGAACGGCCACGGCGGAAACGAGAGCCTGCTGCCGTTCTTTGCGCAATCCCAGCTCGAGAAGGAGCGCGACTACGTTGTTTACGTGCTTGGACTGGTTGAAACACCTCCGGGCGGGCCTAAGAAAAAGACCTCTATGGACATGCATGCCGGCGAGTCGGAAACTTCGATGATGATGATTTCACGGCCCGATCTGGTGCATCTCGACCGTGCTAACCAACAATCAGGGGCGGACCAGGCACGCTTGCACCTTCCAGAAAATCTTTACACCGCGATCTGGTGGTATGCGCGTTTTCCGAACCACTATTCCGGCGAAGGATCAGCGGCCACCCAGCAGTTGGGTGAATGGAAGATGAATGGCTGGATCAAAGCCGTGGTGGAATCCATTCGCGCCGTCAAAGCGGACCAGACCAGCTTGAAATTACAGAATGAGTTTTACGAGCAGTCAAAGCACCCGGTCGACACCAAACAATGAGAGCTGCTGAGAGGGAACCATGCACGCAAGCTTAACGACCGTGGCGAACACTCAGCCCGTCTCCATGCAAGCGCCTCCTGGTGCGGCACCCGGCCGGTTGATGTCGCTGGATCTGTTTCGCGGAGCGACCATCGCTCTCATGATCCTGGTCAATGACCCGGGCGACGGACGTGCATCCTATTGGCCCTTAAAGCACGCTGACTGGAACGGCTGGACGCCGACCGATCTTGTCTTTCCTTTTTTTCTTTTCATTGTGGGCGTGGCTATGGCGTTCTCGTTTACTTCGCGCCTACAGCGCGGAGAGGCGCAGACGGATTTGTTCAAGCACGTAGTGTGGCGCGGGTTGGCGCTGGCTGGTTTGGGAATATTCCTCAATGGTTTTCCAAATCACTTCGGTTTGGATCATTGGCGGTTTTACGGTGTCTTACAGCGCATCGCGATTTGCTACGTGATCACTTCAGCACTGGAGTTATGGACCAACTGGCGGACTCAACTCGCCGTCACATTCGCGTGTCTCGTCGGATATTGGGTTCTTATGCGTTACGTGCCGGTCCCAGGGTTTGGTATTCCTACACACGACATCCCATTGCTCGATCCTGATCGCAACATTGCTGCCTGGCTCGACCGCAAGCTGCTGATGGGACATCTTTATGAAGGCACTCGCGATCCGGAAGGCGTGGTGAGTACAATTCCGGCTCTCGCAACCTGTTTAGCCGGCCTGCTGACCGGCAAATGGCTCAGGACGGCGAACTCAGCGGCGAAAAAGGCTGTAGCCATGCTCGCGGTTGGCGTCCTCGCGATTCTGGTGGGAAAAACGTGGGACGTTTGGTTTCCTATTAACAAGAAACTGTGGACCAGTTCTTATGTCATTTTCACCGCTGGACTGGCGCTGATCTGTTTGGCGGCCTGCTACTGGGTGGTAGACGCAAAACGGCTGCGCGGCGCTTGGACAAAGGTAATCCTGGTTTTGGGTACTAACGCCATCGCCGCTTATTTCTTCTCAGAGTTCGTCGCCAAGCTGATCGAGAACATTCACCTTGGCGGCCTGACCATACAACAATTCATCTACCAGCGGCTGTTCGCGCCTTTTGGCAGTCCCGCCAACGCGTCGCTGCTGTTCGCCCTAACCTATGTTGCCTTTTGCTGGGGCGCCTTGGCCCTGCTTTACCGCAAGCGTATTTTCATCAAGATATGAGGCGATCCACTCACCCGCAGGTACATCTGGACTGGCGCTGATCTGTTTGGCGGCCTGCTACTGGGTGGTAGACGCAAAACGGCTGCGCGGCGCTTGGACAAAGGTAATCCTGGTTTTGGGTACTAACGCCATCGCCGCTTATTTCTTCTCAGAGTTCGTCGCCAAGCTGATCGAGAACATTCACCTTGGCGGCCTGACCATACAACAATTCATCTACCAGCGGCTGTTCGCGGCTTTTGGCAGTCCCGCCAACGCGTCGCTGCTGTTCGCCCTAACCTATGTTGCCTTTTGCTGGGGCGCCTTGGCCCTGCTTTACCGCAAGCGTATTTTCATCAAGATATGAGGCGATCCACTCACCCGCAGGTACATCGTCCGTCTGACCAATAACCTTGCGTAACCATCGTCCGAAAGGACAGTCATAGTACCCTGCAAGGTGGACTGGTAGCTCAGCGCCGCAGGCCGGAAAAGGACCTGTGGTCCCGCGCGAGCATGCTCCAGCAACAATTCTGTGCCGCGTATTCCTTTCTTCAAACTCGGCTCGTCGGAGCCCGTGCAGCCACCACGGCTGACGAGTTATTTCTCGTCCCTTTCCTTGGATGGACTGCAACTTGGAATTGACAATCTGCGGCACGACGTCTGGCTCAGCCCGGCTTTCTGCAAGGCAGCCGGAGAGAGCATTGGCAATCTGATAGCCAAATACGGAAACGTTGAGTCAGTGATGGCCGCTGCTGCTACGCCCGCAGGCATTAACCGCAGCGGGTTGACGAAGCTCTTGTCCGGACTTTCGAAAAAGAGCGCGGAAATCAAGCCACTACTGCGGGATCTGCATAAGGTGCTTCTGCTTCGTGCCAAAGCTGAGGAGGACCTCAGAATTGATCTGCTGGGACGGACGGCCATTCTGAAGTTCCTCCGCGCTGAGCTGAACAACCAGTTTGCAGGAGTTCTCGAACGCTGCCGCGCAACCCTCCGCGGCTACGAAGGAGTGCGTCAGCAGAAAGCACTCGAATATCGCGAGACTGTGGCGTCGTTCCACATCGCGAAAAAAAATACCCTGCGCCAGGTCGGCCAGGAACTGTTTCGGACCCTGCGGGAGATCGAGCGCGAAACGCTGGCGACCATGCGGCGTTCGTTGTTCGGAGAGCCACCTGGCACCGATTATCAGGTTTTCGTCAATCAGCTCATTTTTCACGAAGAGGGACGCGATTCCTACCTCCAGGCAGAGCACTACGTCTTGATCGGCGGGTTTGAAAACGATCCGGATTCGATCGGAAACATTCGCGGCATAGCAGGCGAGTTTCTTAAGACCGTAGTCCCGGACGCGGAAAACTGTGACTCTTCGGTACTGGACGGCTGGCTGAGCGCTCCGGAGAATGCCCATGAACTTGTGGGCACGGGTGAACCTGCTGAGCGGGAACAAAAGGAACGATTGCAAATATGGACGGACCTGCTGGAACGCGAGAAATTACTTGATCTGGCGATCGCAGCTTACGAGGTTGTGCCACTGTTGCCGGAATTTACTCCACTACTCGATCCCCAGCAGCTCAAGTATGCATTGGTCTTCCGCAAGGAGCGGGCACGGGTGGAGAAATTGGTTGAAGAGCATGGCAAGCTGTCGCTTAAAAGCCTGGAAGCAGCAGCAGCTCGAGTGGCCCAGGCGAACGAGGCACATCGTGCCAAAGTCGCTGCCAGGTTCTTGCGTGATTTCATCGTTTATCACCGCGACCTACGGCGGTTGGAACTCCTGAATCGCGCCATGGAGCGAATCAATGTAATCGGTAGCGAGCGCCTCTCGGAGCTGTCGAAACTCAACGGCACACTGTATGACGTTCTGCTGCCCGACGAGGGCAAGGCCCAAGGCGAGAAGCCCATCGCCAGGCACGTGATTTTGAAGGCGGATGTTCGCGATTCATCGCGAGTAACGCGATCGCTCTTAGAGCGGGCCATGAACCCGGCATCGTACTTCAGCTTGAATTTCTACGAGCCCGTCAACAAGCTGCTGGCAAAGTACCGTGCCAGTAAGGTTTTCGTCGAAGGCGATGCCATCATTCTGGCACTGCTTGAGCACGAAGGCGATCCCGGCCTGACGGTTTCGCGCGCCTGCGTGCTGGCGCGGGAAATGATGGAAATCGTAGGCGGATACAATCACCTGCTGCAGCGCGCCGGACTTCCAGCGCTGGAGATCGGGATCGGCATCTCATACCAGAATTCCGCGCCCACATACCTGCTCGACGGTGAACATCGAATCATGATTTCTGACGCCCTGAATGAAAGTGATCGGCTGTCCTCCTGCGACAAGCGCATGCGCAAGGCTATGCAGGGTATGGCGGTGCCATTCCACGTTTATGAGTTTCGCGGCAGCGAAAGCATTGAGACCGACCCGATCAAATACAACGTAGGCGGCATTCGATTGAGCGAGGCCGCATTTAAGCGACTCGCTGAAGAAGTTTCACTGACGTGCTGCTCGCTGGACTGTGCGCGCTTGTGGGGCAGCGAAGAAGCGTCATTTTACAGCGCTGTCATACCGGTAGGCGCTGATATTTTCCGCCGCATCGTCATTCGGGTGAGTCACATTCCTCTAGTGCAAAGTGCAAATTTCAGTCTGGTGCAATGGAGCCAGGCTTTGATTTATGAGGTTTGCACGAACTCTGCGGTGTATGAGGCGTTTGAAAAAGCTGCAATCGTGAAGGCGTGAGGCGTTGTCCGGCTTTTAAGGCCGCACTTGATCGCTGCCTGAGACCGAATGCGAAACTGCCAAGTGACGCGGCAGGTATTCGTAGCGCTCGATTTTGACCGCGGCCGCTGGCGTTGCACGCTCCCGGTGGAATTCGAACCGGAGCACGCGAGCGCTGCAACGCACGTTCATTTCTTCCGCCAACGTGATCTCCGACGGCATGATGAGCGTCATCTCGATCATCTGATTGTGGGACAAGGGAAAATCTGTCCACACCAACGCGCCGTGTGAACTCAAGTCCAAGGTGAAACCGCTGCCTGTGCGTCCGTCAGATGCCCTCAACAATACCGGGACCTGGAACTCGACAAAGCGCTGGCCACACCGGCGTTCGATTTGGTTTTGCTCTGTGTTGGACATCGGCGAAGTAGAAACGTTTACTTTACTCCTGAATCGCGGTTTTCGGTAGTCACAAAAACTGATAGTGCCAGAACTCGCTGGCAGGCTGGACTTGTTGCAATCGCGGCCGGGCACGTGACGCGATTTGCATCAAGGCCGTGCCTCGCCGCATCATAAACCGAGAACGTGGCCTACTTGCGGATTCCTACGCGGAAGTCTTCAGAAACAAGATCTGCTGCCGTCCAGGGCGGCTTTCATTTGCCGGTAACCCTGCGCGCCCTGAAACACCGCAACTTCCAGCTCTTCTTCGGCGGCCAACTGATATCACTGATTGGCACCTGGATGCAAAACGTTGCACAGGCGTGGCTGGTGTACAAACTCACCGGATCATCCTTGCTGCTTGGCTCGGTCGGATTTGCCAGCCAGTTTCCAGTGTTTCTCGCCGCTCCCCTGGGCGGCATTGTCGCCGATCGATACAACCGCCATCGCGTGATCATAGCTACGCAGACGGCGTCGATGATCCTGGCCTTTGTCTTGGCGGCTTTGACCCTTGCCCATCGGATCACCATTCCCGAAATCTTCGTTCTGGCGGCGCTGCTTGGGATCGTGAACGCATTTGATATTCCCGGACGGCAGGCATTTCTGGTTGAGATGGTCGGCAAGGAAGACCTGATCAATGCCATCGCCCTGAATTCCTCAATGTTCAATGGGGCGCGAATCATCGGTCCGGCAATCGCTGGGATACTGGTGGCGAAAATCGGCGAGGGCTGGTGCTTTTTCGCAAACGCGGTCAGCTACATTGCCGTAATTGTGGGGTTGCTGATGATGCATGTACAGCGCCGAACTGAACATCCCAGCGGCTCGCCTCTGGCGCACATCATCGAGGGATTTCGTTGGGTGCGAAATACGGCGCCGATCTGGGCGCTATTGCTGTTGCTAGGCCTGGTGAGCCTGGTAGCGATGCCCTACGCGGTGCTCATGCCGATTTTCGCCGACCGCATTCTCTCTGGTGGCGGAGGGCATCTTGCCGTCTTGATTGGTTCCCACGATCTCGGCGCGGTGCGGCTTGGAATTCTGATGGGGGCAACCGGAGTGGGAGCGCTGCTTGGAGCTCTAACGCTGGCTACTCGCACTGGCGTCCATGGCTTGGGCCGCTGGGTGACGTTTTCCTGCGCCGGCTTTTCAATCGGGTTAATTCTGTTCTCGCTGTCGCGGAACTTCTGGTTCTCGACGGGACTGCTCGTCCCCATAGGGTTCTGCATGATGTTGCAAATGTCATCCTCGAACACCTTGATTCAGGCCATGGTTCCAGATAACTTGCGCGGGCGCGTCATGTCCGTGTATTCCATGATGTTCATGGGCATGGCGCCTTTCGGCGCGCTGCTGGGCGGGGCGGTTGCCGACCGGCTGGGTGCACCTTTGGCGGTCAGTATGGGCGCGGTTGCGGGTCTTGGAGGCGCCGCAATCTTTGGCTTGCGCCTGCCAAAGATCCGGGGCGAAGCACGGCGGCTGATTGTCGCGCAGCAAATGGTGGGGGGAGAACCTCCACAGGAAATGAGTGCGCCAGCCGTGGAAGATTGACAGCCAACCACCGCCACAATGGAATGATTTCCCGATTGCCCAGCAACTCAATGTGAGCTGTGGTGGAGGAGGTCGCGAAGGAAATCAATGAGCGGAGTTTGCGCAATAGGCATGCGCATGAAGGTCAGCACCAGCATTATCAGCGCGAATCCAGCCAGGATGCGTCGGCCAGGGTTGATATCGGGCCACTCGGGAACCGGAGGATGGCGCATGGCGAGCATGCGCAGCAGCACGGCCCAGATCAGCCAGCCTGTCCACGCGAAAATGCCCAACGGAATGAGCGCCGCGATGGTTAAGCGCGAAACATTTTTGTGCGCACGTGGTGCAACTGCGAAAACAATGTGGCCGCCATCCAGTTGTCCGCCGGGGAGAAGATTGAGAGAAGTGGCAAGCATTCCGACCCATGCAGCAATTGCTACGGGATGAAGGTAGATCCTGGCCAGCGAAACTCCTGCTAGCGCCGGTGCTCTGCCGGTGGCAACCAGGAGTTTCTGCACCAAACTAAAAATCAATGGGTATCCGAGCTCAATGTCTGGCGGGACTGTGTGCAGCGGCGCAACCTGTGAACGTCCGAAAGAAAGAACCAGGACGACGAGCGCAACCACAAAGCCGGCAATTGGTCCGGCAATGCCGATATCGAAAAGTATCTTGCGAGAACGCAGCGGGGAGCGAATGCGGATGAATGCACCCAAAGTTCCTATGAGGGTGGGAAAAGGAATAAAGAAGGGAAGCGTCGCTGCAACCCGGTATTTCACGCAATACAAGTAGTGCCCCATCTCGTGCGCGAGAAGAATCAGCATCAACGTCAGCGAAAAGGGAAGACCTAAGAGCAGATGATGCCCACGCACCGCCCACAGGAGCGGGAAATATCCGCCCACGTACATTTCGAATGGCGGCAATCCATGCATGAAATTCCATTGCAGGCGCGAGCCTACAACCAGCGTGGTAAAAAAAGTTGCCAGCAGCAGGAGGATGTGCAGCCAGTACTTGTGCCGAGGCGGCCGAACGTAGACGACATGGGGAGTGCTGGGCGAAAGCACCTCGCCGTCGACGAGAATTTCTGGGGAATCGTGGTCTGGCATTGCTGCTTATTTGGAATCAAACACAGGAGCTTTAGCACTTAGCAATTCGTGGAATCGGGTCTTTAGCGGGTCAGATGCTAAGTGCAACTCCAAAGTATGATCGGGAATTTAGACTTGACGAGGAGGGCTATTCGATCGACTGCAACTCCTTGCCCGGCTTGAAGCGAACCGCTTTGCCGGGCGGAATGGAAACTTCGGCCCCGGTGCGCGGATTGCGGCCGATTCCTGTCTTACGCGGGCGAACGTTGAACACGCCAAATCCCCGCAGCTCAATGCGATCGCCTTTAGATAGTGAGCGCTTCATACTCTCGAAAACCGTCTCTACCGCCATCTCGGCTTTGGTCTTAGTAATGCCAGTGCGGTTGACGACCTCATTAATGATGTCGAGTTTAATCACGTTCGCCTCTTCGCGCAGGAGTTTTGGGTGCGATTCAAGTGATTGATGCTAAGAGAGATATGGAAGATTGTCAACGGGAGCGGCAAGATTCCTGTTATGTCCTGCCACGGATAGCAGCTCCTGTATCGCTCGGGCTAGCTGCGGGAAAAAGCGCCATTTGCAGAGGCACCCATAAATATGGGAGTATATAAGTGTGAAGACCACGCTGGAAATTCCGGATAAGGTGTTTCGCCGCGCGAAATCGAAGGCTGCGGAACAAGGAATACCCTTGCGTCAGTTTGTAACTGAAGCGGTCGAGGAGAAATTGCAAGCAGCTTCGGGAAGAGGCCAGAAACCCTGGATGAAGCATGTAGGCAAACTGAAGGATCTGCACGAGGAAACTGAGCGGATCAACGAAGTCATCGAGGGTGCCTTCGAACACATCGACCCGGAGATGTGGCGCTGATCCTGGACACGAATGCGATCTCGGCGGTTGCGGACCATGACCCAGCCGTGGTCGAGATCCTCGCACATGCCGATGAAATGTCGCTTCCGGTTTTGGCGATAGGTGAATATCGGTATGGTATTTCGCAATCGCGTCACAAGGCGCGGTATGAGAGCTGGCTGGAAGGTTTGATTCTCGACTGCAGAGTTCTGGATGTGGACGAAGGAACTACTCGTCAGTATGCAGGTATCAGACTCGAGCTGCGGACCCTCGGCAAGCCAATCCCTACGAATGATTTGTGGATTGCGGCGCTCTGCCGTCAACACGGCTTATCGCTGTTGAGCAGAGACCGGCACTTTGATTTTGTGCCAGGAATACAGCGGGTAAATTGGTGAGCTCTCAGCTCGCAGCCACTTCCTCCAGCACCTTCTGATCGATATCAAAGTTGGCGTGGACGTTCTGCACGTCGTCGTGTTCTTCGAAGGCTTCGATCAAGCGAATCATGGTGGCGGCCTGCGATCCTTCGAGCTTGATGTAGTTTTGCGGAATCATGGTGACGGAGGCGGAGACGGGTTCGATTCCGGCCTTCTTCACGGCCTCGAGCACGGCTTCATACGCCGAAGTCTCGGTCAACACTTCCCAGTTGTCGCCGTCATCACGCAGGTCGTCGGCTCCGGCTTCGAGCACGATGCTCATCAGATCGTCTTCTTTGGCGGCAGTTTTCGCAATGACGATGTCGCCCTTCTTGTGGAACAGATAGGCGACGGCGCCGGCTGCGGCCATGTTGCCGCCGTTCTTGCCGAAAGCGTGGCGAATTTCGCTGACGGTGCGATTGCGATTGTCGGTGTTGATGTCGAGCAGGATGGCGACGCCGCCGGGGCCGTAGCCTTCGAGCTGAAATTCTTCGTAGGTCGCGCCGGGAAGTTCGCCGGTGCCGCGCTGGATCGCGCGTTTGATATTGTCGGCAGGCATATTTTCTGCCTTGGCCGCGGCAATCGCAGTGCGCAAGCGCGGATTCATATCCGGATCCCCGCCGTTTTTAGCGGCAATAGCGATTTCTTTAATGAGGCGGGTAAAAATCTTGCCGCGCTTGGCGTCGAGTGCGCCTTTTTTATGTTTGATTGTCGCCCATTTTGAGTGGCCGGACATGGGTATACCTCATGCTCTCTGGACTTGGTTGGCGCTGAATTCGCTGCTCTGGACCCGCCCGCGCGAGGGAGACATTTGCCGCCTCGGTGCCTGAATTCCTGCAGGCGAACACAAATTATAGCACGGTAGATTTCGGCCAAGAGCCCTGACTAGAGGCGAATTATGGTCCCGGAACGTTGCACCGCGGATTGCGATTTTTACGTTCGGTACATCACCTACTTAGCCCTGACCTCGGTATAATTGCGCTACGGAGGCACGTTTGCGTTGTCTGCAAGTGCCCAGATTGGTTCCCCGTTTCGAATTGAGCCCAGAAAGTAAGACCTCATGAAGCGGCTTCGCTTTCCACTTTTTGCATTGGTCGCCGGCGGTTTTGTTCTGATCAGCGGCACCCCGGTCGCTGACGGCCAACTGCATTGGTCATTGCGAAAAGAGCCAATTCAGTTCCGTCTGATTGCGCTGGCGGTTTCGTATCCGCGATCTTCCTTTTTTGCCAATGACGAAGTCTTCGTGGCTGAGCAGGAACTCGCCAATCAGGAGAGCCGGTTTATCAAACTGGTCTACGACTTTCTTCCATATCAGTCGCCGCTTTCGAGTTATGGGCTGAATTACTCATTGCTGCACGTAGTCCGCGCGGTCCGCGATACCAGCTGTGACGAGAGCCTTTGGCAAATGCGCACTCTCAAGCCGACGCCGCGGCGTTCGATTACCGACGGCATGCGATGGCGGTACGCTCAGTACTCGCCTATCGCTGATCTCGATTTTCGTCAGGCACGGCTGCGCTGTTACCGCACCACGTCGGATGATTACGAGAAGTCGTTGCGTGCGCCTACCAACGAGATTCCGTACTAAATTAAATGCCAGATTCCTCAATCTAGCGGAGCGCAGAAATTTCAGAGCGCATTAGGTCAGCAATGGTTTCGCGATTGCGGATCAGCTTTGCGGATTTTCCAGTAACCAGCACCTCGGCCGGCCGAGGGCGCGTGTTGTAGTTCGATGCCAGCGACATTCCGTACGCGCCGGCGTCAAGGATCGCTAGAAGATCACCTTCATGCGCGATCGGTAACTCACGGCCGCGGGCGAAAAAATCTCCTGACTCACACACCGGACCAACGACGTCCACGACCTCCTGGCGAGAACCGCTGACCTGCGCGGGAACTATCTGATGCTCGGCTTGATAGAGTGAGGGCCGAATCAGGTCGTTCATGGCCGCGTCGACGATAACGAATCTTTTTGCGCCATTTGTCTTCTTGTATACAACGCGAGTGAGCAATACGCCCGCCGGGCCGACGATGGAACGCCCGGGCTCGAGGAGAAGCTTGACGTCAAGGCCACGCAGCGGGCGCGTAATCGCTTGCGCATAGTCATTGACACGCGCTCGGAAGTCCTCCGACGGCGCCTGATAATTAATTCCCAGTCCCCCTCCGGCGTCGACGTATTCGATGCTGTGGCCAGCAGCGCGAAGCTGTCGCACGATATCGGCAACCCGCTCCATGGCCGCAGAGAACGGCGCGAAATCCATTATCTGCGAACCGATGTGGACACTCACCCCGGCTGCGCGCAAGTATTTCAATTTGGATGCTCGCGCATACAGTTCCAACGCTTGATGCAGCGGCACCCCAAATTTGTGCTCATGCAGGCCAGTCGATATATAGGGATGGGTGTCGGCGGGAACGTCGGGATTTACCCGGAACGCAATGCTCGCGGTTTTCTTCAGCCGGGAAGCAGAAGCGGCGAGTGCCTCAAGTTCGGATTCACTTTCCAGATTGAAGAGCAGGATGCCGGCTCGGAGCGCGGCGTCCATCTCGGCGGCACTCTTGCCAACCCCGGAAAAGACAATTGTGTCTGCCGAGCGGCGCTTAGATCGCAGCACCCGCTGCAATTCGCCGCCAGAGACTACATCAAAGCCGCAGCCCAGCTTCGCCAACAAGCGAAGAATACTCAGATTGGAATTGGCTTTGACCGAGTAGCAAATGGTATGGGCGATGGTTCGAAATGCGTGATCGAAAGCAAGGACACGTTCGCGAATCGCTCGTGAAGAATAAATGTAAAGGGGTGTTCCAAAACGATCGGCCAATTTCGCAACCGGCACTTGTTCGCAACACAATGACCTTTGACCCCGGTCAGAACGATAGGCAAATCCGGGAGGACGCTGTGCAGGCTCGCTCACTTGCGCTGAGACGCACTCGCTTTCACTTTGATGGCGACCACGGTCTGATCATCGAATGTCTCGACGCCCGAGGCATGCTCGGTCACCGCTTTGAAAATTGATTTCACCATGGATTCGGCGGAATTTCCGGCACATCCATTAACGACTTTCTCCAGCCGGGTGCGCCCGAACAGATCTCCGGCCTTGTTGGTGGCGTCGAGAATTCCATCGCTGAAGAAGACGAAAATATCGTTGGGTTCGGCCTGAAAGGTGAACTCATCGTACTCAGCATCGTCGAACAAGCCCAGCGGCAAACCTGTTGCTTCTATTAATTGTGTCTTGCCATTGTGGCAGTACATGGGACGCGGCAGACCGGAATTGGCGACTTGCAGGGTGCGGCTGTCGTCGTCCCATAGCGCGTAAATAAGCGAGACGAACTGGGCATCGACGCGTCTTTCCGAAAGCGAATAATTCAGTGCAGCCAGCATCTCTGCCGGAGCAGGCTCAATGGGGGCGTGTGAACGCAAAATTCCGCTCACCAGCGCGGCATAGATTGCCGCCGGAGCGCCCTTCCCGCTTACATCACCAATAGCAATCGCAGTGCGTGAGTTTGAGTAGCCGAGAACGTCGTACAAATCTCCACCAATTGCGCGTGCGGGAGAAAACTTCGCGGCAATCTCCAGATTTCGCAGCTTGGGTAATACCGGAGGCAACAAGCGGAACTGAAGCTCCCGTGCCGCGGCCATGTCGCGTTCCAGGCGACGCTCCTGACGGGCGATTTGCTCATAAAGGCGCGCGTTCTCAATGGCAATCGCAATTTGTGCAGCTAGTGTCGTAATGGTGCGTTGATGATCGTCAGTGAAGAATCCGCGTTTGGTGTGCTCGAGATCGAGAACGCCAATAACGTTGTCGTTGTATATCAGCGGAACGGCCAGCTCAGAGCGGGTTTCAGGGTTGGTTTCGATGTAGCGCGGATCTTTCTTTACATCGCGCACCAGTACCGCCTGTTTCTCTTGCACAGCATGACCGACGATGCCTGTACCGAGAGGCACGTCGTTCTTAAGCTGAATATTTTCCTGGAAGCGCAGCGAAAAACGATGCTGCAGAGTTTCTCCGGTAGAATCCAGCAAAAGGATGCTGAACATCTGGTAATCAATGAGGCGGCTCAGTAGTTCGCCGATGCGCTTCAGCAATTCGTCAACGTTGAGAATAGAGGTGAGTTCGCGCGCGATTTCGTTCAGTAGCACCAGCGTTTTTGCCTGCCGGCTCAGGCGCGTGTAGAGACGCGCATTCTCAATTCCTATCGCCATCCGCGACGCGATCAGCGTCAGCAGCCGCTTGTGTTCCTCGGTGAAATGGTTGGTCTGAGGTGACTCAATATCAATCACACCAATGACGCGATTCTTGACGATCAGCGGCACTGCCAGTTCTGAGCGAACGTTGGAGATCGCAGAGATATAGCGCGGATCTGCCGACACGTCTCCCACCAGCACTGCTTCGCGCCGTTGCGCGGCAGTTCCGGTCACACCTTCTCCGACCTTAACGCGAACTCGCTCAGCAGTCTCCGGCGAATATCCCAGGCTGAAGCGAAAGTAAAGTTCCTGGGTCTTCTCATTCAGCAGCAGAATGCCGAAAATCTCGTAATCGATGACTTTGCGAACGAGTTCGGCGACGCGGCGAAGCGTCGTATCCAGGTCCAGCGTGGTGTTGACCACGTCGGCTACCTCGAGCAACAGAGGGTCGATTCGGGTTTGCACTTCAGTTTGAACCGCGGCTTCCACCTATCAATGATATCAGCCAGACTTCACGGACTATTTGCTACCTCGGCTCCAGTGATGGTCTCGCGCCAATCGATGGAACTGCAGGACTGGAACAAACCTTCCGGCACGGAGACACATCGTAACCCCAACTGCCGGAGGGCAAAGGTGTCCAATTCGGACCTGACTTCTATTCTGTTCATTCTCTTGCTTCTAGTCGGATTGGCACAGTTGCTGGGTTTCGCTTTCGCCAAGCTGCGCCAGCCCAAGGTGGTGGGCGAAATCCTGGCCGGGGTGGTCATGGGCCCGGCGCTGCTGGGAAGGCTGCCATTGGCGTCGAAGCTGATGGAAGCCGCCAACCATCAGGCGAATATCCTCAATTTCATTTATTGGCTGGGCCTTCTGCTCCTGATGTTTCTCTCGGGTGCCGAAACCCGGCAGCTATTTAGCCGCGATGAACGCCGCGAAGTTGGATGGCTCGCCATCGTTGGTACCGGCATACCGTTTTTCCTGGCCTTGCTCTTCGGTCCATGGCTGCTTTCTCCCGCGCTCGCCGGCCCCCACGGAAACCGCATTTCTCTGATCATCGTTCTTGCCATTGCCGTCGCAGTCACGTCAGTCCCCGTGGTCTCGAAAATATTCGCCGACTTGAAGATTCTTCATACGCGGTTCGCCAGGCTGGTTCTTGGAGTTGCCGTTCTGGAAGATATAGCCCTGTGGCTCGCGCTGGCCATAGCGACCGCCGTAGCAGGACAGACGGTACTGAACGTGCGAAGCCTGTCTTTCCATTTGGCCGTCACTGTCGGATTTTTTCTTCTAGGCTTGACGATTTTGCCGAGGGCCATCAAGCGAATCAACAAAGCCCGTTTTAACGTACTCGCGAAGCACTCGCCCTTGGGATACGCAATCTCAGTTCTGCTCGCATACTGTGTGGTTGCAGGCGCACTGCACGTCAGCCTGGTCTTTGCGGCCTTTCTTGCTGGATTTGCAGTCGTCCACAAGAAGCGGCAGATATTTGCTGAGGCCCTCGACGCAATTGGGAAGGTGTCTTTCGCGTTCTTTATTCCCGTCTATTTTGCGATGGTAGGACTGAAACTCGACGTGGTTCGCGGCTTCTCGCTGTGGATGATCACAGCCTTTATTCTGGGAAGCTGCGCGATCAAAGTTCTTTCCGTCTCATTGGCGGGACGATTTGCCGGTTTTCGAGGGCTGGATTTGCTGAACCTGGCCATCACCACTAACGCGCGCGGCGGGCCTGGAATTGTGCTGGCGAGTGTGGCATTCGACGCAGGAATTATCAGTGAGAAGTTTTACACCACGCTGGTACTGGCCGCTGTCCTCACGTCGCAAGTTGCGGGGGCATGGCTTGAATACGTGCTGCGTAAAGGTTGGCCGCTATTAACGCCGACGGTAGCGGTCCAGGCGGAACCGATCGAAGCCAAGGAAAGTGGATTTGCGGCTTGAGATCAGTTTTTTGGACTTCTGCAGCATCTAGACTGATTCGGTGGCACCGGCGATGAGGGTCGCTTGATGAAACGTGACCTGCCACTTGCCACCGCGCTGCACCCAAATTGAGCTGCGCACCGATACCCGCCCGGGAGCTCCGCCGAATCCCTGGCTCCGGACCCGATAGGTGACCAACACGACATTGGGCGCAAGCTCCCGCACGTTGAACTCTTCTATTGCCATTGTCCGCACAACGTGACGCTTCATCATGGCGAGGGCATCCGCCTTGTTGAAGACGCGTCCGTTGCCGGCAAACTCCATGAAATCGTCGGCGATAAATTCCGCGGCCTTCTCACTGCGACGCACTTCGGGATCCATCAGCTTGGTTTCAAGGTCCTGCAGCAATTGTTCGAGCGATACCATTGCGCATCATTATCCCTCAATTGAGGCCAAATCTCTGCGCGGCAACCTGTCCACCTGCGAACGGCAGATCAAAAGTGGAAATTTGTCTCCAGGAACGCCAGCGTTCCATTCGCATTACGTGGATAGAGCGCATGTATCACGGCCTTTCCCCAAGCGTGCCCGTAATAAGGCGAGAGTGTGAAGTTCTTCGTGATCTGGTAATCGGCGCTCAGGTCCCAAACGTTGGCCAGGCCCTGATGTCCATTGCTTGGCCGTCCGGTGTATCCGAAGGTCTTCGGCTGAAACGCTCCACCTCCGAGATACCAGAGATCATGCGAGCTTGCGAGTCGCAAGGCATGCGCTTCGCTGCGCAACTTCAGCTTCGATGCTGGGCTTACGTTCAACGTGACGTAAGCGTCTTCGTTGTTCATCATGTTGTAAAACGGAAAACGCGCATACTGCCGCGGCGTGGTCAGCACCTGAAAGAACGTACCGTTGGTGCCGTCTTTTGCATTTCCATCACCGCTGCCGTACGAATAGCCCGCGCTGATCCATGGCTTGAGAGCCACTGTCGGCTGCCAACCTGCTTCGCCGACGAACGCGCCAGCTCTTTGTGTGAGCCCTCCCCATGACCCGCCTTGCAACGCTCCCCAAACTAGAAAATCGAACTTGCCATTCCGCTCAGTATTCAAAACCTGCACGTAGTTCGCGCCATACATGGCAATTTCAACTTTGCCGAGGTCTGCCGCGCGCACTGGCGTTGGTCGATTGTCAGTTTTCAAAACCGTATTGCGGTCGTCTACATATCCAAGCGCAAAGACCCTGAGCGCGCCCGCGCCATGCGATGTGCTCATAGCATGATTAAAGGCCCCGTAGTAAACCTCGGCATCGAGCTCGTCCATCCCATCGACTTGAAATACACCCTGCACCGGTCGCGCGCCAAAAAATGTGAAGTTGTTCGAACCGGAATTCCACGAGAATTGCCCGCCGTCAAACGTTCTCTGCACCGCAGCGAAGGCGAAGTTCGAGATGAATCGGTGTGCGATGCGAGTTGCGACCAATGTTGCCAGCGTAGGATCTTTAGGCTTGACTTCCAGGCCGTCAAAAAACTCGAACCGGCCAAGCTTCACGTTCGAATCGCCGAGATGCTTGAAATTGACATACGCCTGTTTCAGGAATCCGCTCGAGTTGTTCCGGTGATTGCCATTGGCGACAAAATAAGTGCCGCCGAGTCCCAACTGGCCCTGCGGCGCGGCCACAACAGCGTCGTTCGGAAGGCCGAGAATTGACGCCTGTTCACCTTCGATGAACCAGTCGAGTCTCTCACGTGTCTGGCCGATACCTACGCGCAGCATGGAATCGAAAAACGGATACTCGTTGTTTCCGGTGTTACCCTCGAACCACTGCCAGCCCTCGGTGCGTGTGCGCCAACTGATTGAAATATCGAATGGGCCGATCTTGTGCTTCTCCGCCCGGGGCGCGGCCGCTTGCGAGGTCGGCGCTCCTGGAGATTGATTCAATTGCGCAATCTGTTGCGGGGCAACTTTTTCCGCAGGATCGGAGGCTTGTTGCGCAAATCCAGAGCTTTGCAACCAAAAACTCGCAGCCAATACGCAGCTCGCAAATATGTATTTCATCTTCTGATTTCCTCCGGCAGAATGTCGAACCCACTCGCACGCAAGAACGCGCGATCTGACTTTTCAGGTTTTGGAGAATGTAGGCATAGGCACGGCAACTCACAATAGTTAAAAACAACTACGCAGCGGAAAATGCTGGCGGACATCGCAGCCGATCCTCGCTGCTTTACCGCCGCGTCCGTGGCACTAATGTTTTTGCATTATTGCCCTGAGTTGCTGAAAGCTTTACTGTGCGTGTCCTGTGCGGTTCGTGGACCGCTCCCAGGGCCGGAGAAAATGATTTCTAAAATCAAAGAGCTGTCAGGTCGTCGCCTATTGGCGCCGATGCTGGTGTTTCTGTTCGTCTCCGCAATTTACCTCTACAGCTTTCCCCAGCCCAACGTCTTCTATGCGGTCGTGGTTCTCGTGCATGCATTGGTAGGCCTGGTTACGACCGTTTATCTGATCGCTCTTCTGGCGCGGCTGCTGCGCAAGGCGTCATGGATCGCCAGGCTCGGCTGGCTGCTGGTCTTATCCTCGGCAGTTCTGGGCAGTGTATTAATAAAGATCGGCGCGCTTCGCGCGGATTATGACTGGCTGTATCTTCACATCACTGTCGCTCTGGTTGGTTGTGGCTTCTTGTTCGGCGATTGGGCAGGGCGGCGCGGCTGGCTGTCGCCGGGAATTGGACGCGCTGCGCTGCGCTACGCAGTTTGCTTCCTCGCGCTCGCCGGACTCAGCGTTGCGGGTTGGTATTCGCGCAATGCTCGTTGGATGAGCGCCTCGCGCATTCAAAATCCTGCCGATGCGCCGGAATCGATGAATAACGAGGGCGACGGCCCGCAAGGCGATTTCTTCCCCAGTTCCGCCCAGGTTTATGGACATCAGAAGATTCCCAGCAAATTTTTCATGGAATCCGATTCCTGCCAGCGCTGCCACGCCGACATCTACAAACAATGGTTTAGCTCCGCACACCATTTTTCTTCGTTCAACAATCAGTGGTATCGCAAGAGCATCGAGTACATGCAGGACCGAGTCGGTACCAAGCCTTCGAAGTGGTGCGGCGGGTGTCACGATCCGGCCGTGCTCTACAGCGGCTTGATGGATACGCCGATCAAGCAGATCGTGCACCGTCCAGAAGCCCAAGCCGGACTTGGCTGCATGATGTGCCACTCCATCGCCAACGTGAAGAGCACGATGGGCCAAGCGGATTTTTATTTGGAATATCCCAAGCTGCACGAGCTGGCGGCCAGTAAGAATCCGTTCGTGCGCACCATGCACGATTTTCTTGTAAAGCTCAATCCCGAGCCGCATCGGCGCGTTTTCTTAAAGCCTTTCATGCGAACGCAAACGTCGGAGTTTTGTTCCAGCTGCCACAAAGTCCATCTTGGATGTTCCGGTGAACCACTATCGCTGGATTCGCGGCTTCAACGAGTACGACAACTGGCAGGCCAGCGGAGTCTCGGGCCAGGGCGCGCGCTCATTTTATTATCCGAAAGCATCGCAGCAGTGCGCCGATTGCCACATGCCACTCACACATTCGAATGACTTCGGCAACATGAACGGCTTTGTGCACTCGCATCGGTTTCCAGGAGCGAACACTGCAGTTCCAACTGCGAATCAAGACGCGGACCAGTTGAAGCTTACAGAAACGTTCCTGAAGAACGGCATTCTAAGCGTCGACATTTTCGCCGATCTCTCCCGATGCGGCTCAGACTTCAAAAGTCGCGACGCCGCAGTCGGATATTCAGACCACCTTTGCTGTTGGCGAAGAAGCGGAAAGCAAGATTGCGTCAGCTACGACTGAAGCCTCACCCATCACCGCTCCGCTCAATCGAGTTCAGCCATCACTTCGCCGTGGGGACACGGTCCGCGTCGATGTTGTCGTGCGCACCAAAAAGATCGGTCACTTCTTCCCCGGTGGAACTGTCGATGCTTATGACACCTGGCTTGAACTCAAAGCCACTGATGACAAGAACCAAACCATTTTCTGGAGTGGGATGGTCGAGGACAACGGGAAAGGGCCAGTAGAAAAAGGCGCGCACTTTTATCGCTCATTGCAGATCGACGAGCACGGGAATCCGGTCAACAAGCGCAATGCGTGGTCAACCCGTTCGGTTGTTTATGTGCGGCTGATTCCGCCGGGCGCTGCCGACACCGTGCACTACCGCATGACCATTCCCCAGAATGCCGGTAACAAGATCACGCTGCACGCGCGCCTCTGCTATCGCAAAGTTTTCCTGGTGGAACACACACTTTGCTTTTGCTGGCGTACCTGATCCGACGAAACCCATACCACCGGTTTCTCCGGGTTATGACGATACCAAGTACGTTTTCACCGGGCCGATGCAGGGACTTTCCGCCAAAGAGCAGAACATTCCCGATCTTCCCGTGGTTGCGGTTGCTGAAAACGAAGTCACGCTGAATGTAGCGCCGCACAGCGCTCCTGCGCTGCAACCAAAGACGCGAACTTGAAGCCGGCGACTGGCAGCGCTGGAACGATTACGGAATCGGATTGCTCTTGCAAGGCGATCTGAAGGGCGCGGAAGCCGCGTTCGAGAAAGTGACAGAAATTGAGCCTAAGAATCCCGACGGGTGGGTGAACATCGGCCGGGCTGCTGTGCAAGAAGGAGACATGGATCGTGCGCGCACCGTGCTGCAAAAGGCAATCGCGCTCAGTCCTGACCTCGCCCGCGCCCACTATTTCTATGCTCGGGTTCTGCGCAGCGATGGAAATTACGACGGCGCGGCGGCAGAGCTGCAGAAAGTATTGGCACAATATTCGCGAGACCGCGTTGCGTTCGGAACGACTATGGGCGCATTCTATTCCTGCAGCGTAAATACAACGATGCGATTACAGCAGTTGAATGCCGTGCTCGAAATTGATCCGGAAGACCTGCAGGCGCATTACAACCTGATGCTCTGCTACAACGGGCTTGGCGATCAGAAGCAGGCGCATGAGCATGAGCAGCGCTACCTTCGCTTCAAAGCGGACGAAGCCGCGCAGACCATCACCGGCCCGTATCGGCAACTGCATCCGGAAGACAACAACGAGCGCCAGGCAATTCACGAGCACGTCTCGGTGCCGCTTTCGGCTTTAACTCAAAAAGCTACGAAGAGTACGATGAAGCGAACCAGCAAAGGCCATGTGGGAACGGGCGCCCTCGCCCGTTCTCCGGAGCCAGGTTCGACTTATGGCTCGGCTACTAAATCCAATGGAGCAGCAAATTGATGCGGAGTTCTTCGACAGCTGCCTTTATATCCCTGTTTTGCATTCTCCTCTCCGCTCTCCCGGCTTCCAGCCAAATCACCTTCCGCGACATCACCGCCCAGGCCGGAATCCACTTCACCCACAACAACGCGGCCTTCGGGAAGAAATATCTTCCCGAAACCATGGGCCCCGGCTGCGCCTTCATTGATTACGACAACGACGGCTGGCCCGACATTGTTCTGATCAATGGCGAGAACTGGCCCGAACATCCAGGGCCGGTCACCACGCCAAAGCTTTACCACAACAATCACGACGGAACATTTTCCGACGTGACTGCCAAGTCCGGCCTCGCGGTACCGATGTTTGGTCTGGGGGCCGCGGTCGGCGATTACGATAACGATGGCTACGACGATCTATTCGTCACCGCGCTCGGACAAAGCCATCTGTTTCACAATAACCGCAACGGTACGTTCACCGATGTAACTAAGTCTGCAGGGCTTTCCCGCGCGAATGAATTTTCGACTAGCGCTGCGTGGGTAGATTACGACCGCGACGGCAAACTCGATCTGGTGGTCGCTAACTACGTGCAATGGTCGATCCAGGGCGACTTGTTCTGCACCCTCGACGGTACCCACAAGTCGTACTGCACTCCGGAGTCATACAAAGGTTCGACAGCGCGGCTTTGGCACAATTTGGGGAACGGGAAGTTTGAAGACGCTACTGAGAAGGCGCACTTCTTCGATAACACTTCAAAGACCCTGGGCATCGCGGTTCTCGACTACAACGGCGATGGTTGGCCCGACATTTTTTTGGCCAACGACACCCAGCCCAATAAGCTTTATTTGAACAAGGGCGACGGTACTTTTGAAGAGAAAGCGGTGCCCGCGGGAATCGCTTTCAGTGAAGATGGGATTGCGCGCGCCGGGATGGGTGTCGACGCCGCCGATTACGATCGCTCCGGCCGTCCCAGCCTGATTATTTCGAACTTCGCCAACCAGATGGTCTCGCTCTACCACAACGAAGGGAATGGCTTGTTCGTCGACGAAGCGCCCAGCTCTGAAGTTGGCCGCGCAACCCTGGTCACGCTCGGTTTCGGCTGCTTCTTTTTCGATTACGACAATGACGGCTGGCCCGACATTTTCGTGGCCGACGGGCACATTGAAGATCAGATTGAAAAAGTTCAGAAGCGCGTGAGCTATGCGGAGCCGCCTCATGTCTTTCGCAACCTGGGCGGAGGCAAGTTTATCGAAGCCACACAATCTTTAGGGACCGCACTTGCCTCGCCAAAAGTCGCGCGGGGCGCGGCGTATGCCGACCTGTTCAACGAAGGCGTTCTCGACGTGCTTATGACCACCAACGGTGGCCGCGCATATCTTTTTCACAACGACGGCGTGACCAACCGCAGCCTGCGCATCAAGCTGTCCGGCACGAAATCCAATCGCGACGGAATTGGCGCATTGATCACCGTAACTTCTGGCGGCGAAAGGCAAGTGAAGATGGTTCGCAGCGGTTCGAGTTATCTCTCTCAAAGCGAACTGGTCGCGACCTTTGGCTTGGGGCAGAAAGCGAAGGCTGATTCCATCGAGATCAAATGGCCGAGCGGTCAAAGCGAAACTCTCTCGAACGTGAATGCCGGGCAAATGATCACGGTTCAGGAAGGGAAGGGAATTGTCGGTTCGCGGGCATACGGGTCGGCAGTGAAGAAGTCGGTTGTCAACAAGGTGGCCTCGGCCTCGTTCAAAAACCTGCCCCTGACGCGCTAAAACACTCTCTTGCCGTCTTCTCTAAAGTAGGTATAATAACTACATCATGAAAAAGGCTATTTCCGCGGCGGAGGCGAACCGCCGGTTTTCTCACCTCCTTCGAGAAGTGCGTGAGGGCCACAGTTTCATCGTGACCAGCCATGGCAAGCCTGTGGCAAAAATCACCCCTCACACTAAAGAGACCGCTTCCGACAAGACTAGGGAAGCCTTCTTCCGAAGACTTGAGGCGCAGCCTGTACGCAATATCGGTCGTTGGACGCGTGAAGAACTGTACGAGCGCGATTGATGCGCGTAAGCCTGGATACGAACCTCTTGGTTTATGCCGAGGGCCTGAACGACGCGGCTCGAAGACGCGCGGCTGTGAGCCTGCTTCGAAGGCTGCCTGCTGAAAGCGTCCATTTACCCGTGCAAGCCGTCGCTGAGCTATTCCACGTGCTGGTAACCAAGGTGGGGGTTGCTCCTGCGGATGCCAAGCACGTAGTTCTTCGATGGTGCGACCAGTATTCGCTTGTCGACACCTCTGAGACAGTTCTTTTGTCTGCCATGGAATTGTCCTCGCAACACCGGCTTCGCACTTGGGACGCGATCATTATGGCGGCCGCGGCCTCTGCGGGATGCCGTCTACTGCTCTCCGAAGACCTGCACGACGGATTCACGTGGAATGGGGTGACGGTGGTGAACCCATTTGCGCAGAAGCCGCATGCTCTGCTGACGGAACTGCTGGATTCCTGAGGCTGCGCAAGAAATCATTAACCGCAGAGGGCTACTGAGTTTCACAGAAGGATCGTCCTATGCTTCTCTTTGTCTGATTCTGTGAAACGGAGCCTGCCCTGGGCGTGCCCAAAGCGCTTCTCTGTGATTAAATTCTTATCAATGAAATCCAAACTGCTGCTGTGCGGTGGTGGCCTGCTTGTGACCACGCTTGTTCTGGTCGCTGCCTCTCGTGAGAAGAAACCTGATTCGGCCGAAGCTGCCCGCCTGAACAATCTCGGTTGCGCTTACATGAACCAGCAGTTCTTTGAGAAAGGCCTCAAATATTTTCAAGACGCCGCTGCCGCTGATCCGAATCTACGCGTGGCCAGCTTGAATCAGGGAATTGCGCTGCTGAATCTTGCCAAAATTGACGCTGCCAAAGCAATTCTCCTGGAAGCCGTTAAGACTGATCCCAAGGACACACATGCCTGGTATGCGGTTGGAATGTTGGACAAGAACAGCGCTGATCCTCAGGCTGCAGTTGAAGATTTCAAGCACGTCATCGCCATCGACGACGGCGATGCCGATACATGGTACTTCCTGGGTACAGTTTATTCGCAACTCAAGCGGTTCCCGCAAGCGATTGACGCCTTCGAGCATGCGCTCAAGCTGAATCCGCTGCACGCCTCGGCGCAGTTCGGACTCTCTCGTGCTCTGCAGCAGTCCGGAGACACGCCACATGCACGCGAGCACCTGGCGCGCTTCCAGTACATCACGCAAAACCATCTTGGTGCGGCGATGAGCCTGGCTTATGGCGAGCAAGGCAAGTATTCGCTGGCCGAGGAGTCGCAAGCCGCGGCGGTGAAAGTCCCGCCGCAGATTCCGGTGAAGTTTGTGGATTTGACGAAGGAGGCAGGGCTGATAACGAAGGCGGTACCGTTCGCGAACATCCACGATGCGCCTTATTACGGTCCTGGCGCATGTTTTCTCGACTATGACGGTGGCGGGAAGATCGATGTTTTCCTTCCAGACAATGGCGCGCAGGGCGGGATATCTCTTTTCCACAATGTTGGCAACGGGAAATTCGAGGAGGTCACCAAGCAGGCAGGGTTCGATCCGAATGTTCGTGCGTTATCCTGCACATCGGGTGACTACGACAACGACGGCTTTTCCGATCTTGGCATCGGAAGTAGGCTTTCAATTCATGGCGATGTGGTTAACGCTGGTGTCGCCCTATTCCATAACGAAAAAAATGGCACCTTCAAGGACGTAACCCGGAGTGCGCAGATATCTGGTGGTGATCCGGATTCATCTTTGACTTTCATCGATTACGATCACGACGGGGATTTGGATCTTTTCATTGGTCGGCAGACCAATATCGAAGGCAAGATGCCGGCTCCGCATGCTCTGATGTGGCGCAACAACGGAAACGGGACATTCACAGAGGTGACGAAGGAAACTGGTCTTGGCGGAGATTTCTTAATCTCCAATGCTATCGGGACCGACTTCAATAATGATCGTGCTGTTGACCTCGCCGTGGTCGGTAGGGAATCCGCCACATTTGAGAATCCCAGAGAAGGCGCGTTTAAGAAAGCGAAGTTGCCGGTGGTAGAAGCGGGGATCGCGGAAGCCCATGGCATTACGGTTCTCGATTTCGAACATAGTGGCTGGATGGGTCTGGCATTGGGAGATGACGAGGGCATTACTCTATGGCGCAACAATCACGGCAAGAGCTTCGAGCAGGTAAAGCTTCCCGAAACCAACTGGGCCCGCGGCTACGGCGTCGCCGCCATCGACTACGACAACGACGGCTGGGTTGACCTCGTGGCCGTGGGCGAGACCAAAGAAGGCAAAGGCGAAGTGCGCTTGTTCCGCAATCTTGGCCCTGATGGATGGAAAGACGTCACCACCGACGTTGGCCTCGACAAAATTCAGCTCAAAGAGCCTCGCGCCATCATCACTGGAGACTACGACAACGACGGCGCTACCGACCTGCTCATCACCCAGAACCACGGCCCTGCCGTCCTGCTGAAGAACGAAGGCGGCAACAAGAACAACTGGCTGCGGCTCGCGCTCAAGGGGCTGAACAGCAACAAGAGCGCCATCGGGACCAAGGTCGAAGTCTTCTCCGACGGCATTCGCCAGAAATACGAAATCTACGGCTCCAACGGATATCTCGGGCAGAACTCGCCGTATCTCACCGTCGGCCTCGGCCAGGCCAAGCAAGCCGACGTGGTCCGCATGCTCTGGCCCGGCGGAGTGCTGCAAGATGAAATCGAAGTCGCCGCCAACCGCCAGCAGGATTACACCGAACTCGACCGCCGTGGAAGTTCCTGCCCCACGTTATTCGCGTGGGATGGAAAGGAGTATCAGCTCGTATCCGACATTCTCGGCGCTGGAGTAGTAGGACATTGGGTTGGGCCGGGAGAGCGGAATATCCCGCGTCCGACGGAGTGGGTGAAGATTGATCGAGATGTGATTCAGGAATTCGCCCCGGGCCTGGAGGGCCGGGGCTACACAAACCGGGGCTACACAAACCGGGGCTACACAAACCGGGGCTACACAAACCATGGCTACACAAACCATGTAGGGGCGGCCCTCCAGGTCCGCCCACCGGGAACGCTGAGTTTCCGCCTGATGGAACCCATGGAAGAAGTTGTGTATCTCGATGCAGTGAAACTCGTTGCAATTGACCATCCGGCAAATGGAGACGTTTATCCCAACGAATATTTCGCCAGCAATCCTCCATATCCAGATTTCAAGGTCGTGACTAGCAGCAACGCTAAGCCTCCCATCGGGGCCTGGGACGACAAAGGCAACAATCTTCTGCCCGGCCTGCTCGCGCACAAATACGTCGGGAACTTTGACCTGCTTCCGTTCAAAGGCTTCACTAAACCGCACAGCTTGATCCTCGATTTAGGAGAGCCGTATCGCGGAGGCCCGCTGCGCCTGCTCATGCATGGCGAGATTGAATACTTCACTGCGACCGGGATGTTTGCGGCGTCACAGGCGGGGATTCAGGCCACGGCGCCGTATGTGGAAGCCGAGGTTGGCCATGTGGGGACGGTCGCCCTCGCCCGTCCGGCGGACGCGAGCTCCGCGAACCCGAGCTCCGCAAGCGAGTATCCCCGGGCCTGGAGGGCCGGGGCTACACGGGCTGGGGCTGCACGGACTGTGGCTGCACAAACACATTGGGTGAGAGTCACAGATGACATGGGTTTCCCCGCGGGTCTGCCGAAGACTATTACCGCTGACCTCAGCGGCAAGCTTCCTCTCGGTGCCACCCGCATCCGTATCACCACGAATCTCCAAATCTACTGGGACAGCATCCTGATCGACCGCAGCGCGCAACTTAGAAACTTCAAATTGTCCGAAGTGCCTCTCTGGCAAGCTACGCTCGATTATCACGGCTACCCGCGCCAGATCGAAGACCAGCCGCCGGGGAACGTGAAATACGTTTACGAACAGGTCAGCCGGACGGGGCCCTACGCGCGTCAAGCCGGAGAATACACTCGCTACGGCGACGTCCTGCCGCTGCTCACAAATTTCGACGACAAACTGGTCGTCTTCGGCTCGGGCGAAGAAGTGCAGCTGGAATTTAATCCGTCAAAGTTGCCGCCGCTTCCAAAGGGATGGACCCGCGACTACTTTTTCAACGCTAAAGGATACGAGAAAGACATGGACTTCTATGCTGCCGATGGTAATACGGTCGAACCCCTGCCCTTCCGCAGGATGGGGACTTATCCCTATCAGCACAAATCGTTCCCGTCTGACGCGCAGCACCTCGATTACATGCTGAGGTACAACACGCGATTCATATCGGGGAACGAGCCGAGGGGATATGCGTATGAGTTCGATCAGAACTCCCGTGGTAAATGAATGTGGAAGAGCGGCGCTTTAGCGCCGCGTCAAATCTGACTCTCAACGCTGACGCGGCCATGAATGGCCGCTCTTCCACGCAAGCAGGCAACTCGCAAGCAGCCTGTCTTCGCCTGCTTTATAATCAAGGTTTCCGCACAATTCTGGAGTTCAACACAACATGATTCGATTTTTGCAGACCCCAGGGCCCGTCAAGAAAATTGTTCTAGGGGGGCTTCTTACCATCATTTGCGCGCTCATGGCCATCACGCTGATTCCTGGATTCGGCAATAACTCCAGCTTCACCGGGGCAACCACGAATCCGGGAGTTCTCGCGACCGTCTCCGGCGAAGACGTCACCAGTGCGGAAGTTCGAAGGGCGGCCCAGCAGGAAGTTCAGCAGCGCTACCCGCGTGGCGGGCCGGAAGCGCAAATGGCGTTTTCGTATTTCGCCTCCGCGATGTTTCAGCAGATGGTTAACCGCAAGATGGCGCTGGCAGAAGCGCGACGCATTGGTTTGCACGTCACCAGCGACGAGATTCAATACGAACTTGAACATGGGCAGTACGCGGCGACCTTCTTTCCAGGTGGGAAGTTCATTGGCCAAACCGAGTACGAGCAATTGCTGTTGAGCCATGACCTGACGGTTCCTCAGTTTGAGAAAAGCGTCGGAGACGACATTCTGATGCGGAAGTTCTCCGGGCTGATTTCCGCCGGGGCCGCAGTGACCGACGCTGAAGTCCGCAAGGAATTTGATAAGCAGAACACAAAGGTGAAGTTTGATTACGCTGTCATCAAGAAAGATGACGTGGCAAAGTCCATCCACCCGGCAGAGGCGGAACTCAAAGCTTATTACGACCGCAACCAACAGGCGTATCTGAACTCCATTCCTGAGAAACGCCAGATCAAGTACGTAGTTTTCGACAACACCAGGATGTTAGCGCAGACGCAAGTCACAAAGGATGAGCTGCAGAGTTATTACGACCAGCATCGAGATGAATATCGTATTCCCGAGCAGGTTGATGTCAGGCAGATCCTGATTAAGAAGCCGCTGCCGGGGAGCGACGGCAAAGTTGATCAGAAGGCAGTGGAGCAGGCGCACGCCAAAGCCGACGATGTTCTGAAGCAGCTTAAAGCCGGCGGCAACTTCGCCGATCTCGCGAAAAAGAACTCTGAAGACACGGGCACAGCAAAGAACGGCGGCTCGCTGGGATGGATCAAGCCGGACGCATTTCCCGTGCAGGCAGTCTCGAAGGCGGTAGGGTCGCTTGGAAAAGGCGCTACCAGCGATGTGATCGACGCCGGCTATGCATTCGTCATCCTGCACGTCGACGACAAGCAGGAAGCTCACGTAAAGTCACTGGACGACGTCAAGCCGCAGATCGAGCCGCTGATCAAGCAGCAAAAGGCAGGACAATCTGCGCAGCGTGAGGCCGATCAACTGCTTTCCGACGCCCGCACCACCAGTCTGGAGAAGGCTGCCGCCACAAAAGGGCTGCAGGTCATCACCACCGATTTCGTCACCAGCAGAGACGTTCTTCCCGGAATCGGAAGCGACCCGCAGTTCATGAGCGCGGTTTTTGCCCAGACCGCCAATGCTCAGCCCGACCAGGCACAACTGCATGAAGGCTACGCGATTTATCAGGTGACAGCCGTCAAGCCGCCATCGACGCCCACCTTCCAGGAGATTCGCGCCCAGGTGGAGCAGGAATTCAAGAATGAACGCGTGGCGCAGTTACTCACTCAGAAAACGCGAGAGATGGCTGACCAGGCCAAAGTTTTGCATGATCTAAAGAAAGCGGCGAAGGAATCGGGCGCTCAATTCAAGACCAGCGACTTGGTATTGCCTGACGCGCAGGTTCCGGATATCGGCTCACTCGCAGGACCCGCGGCGGTTGCTTTCACGCTCAAGCCGGGCGAAATCAGTGGCCCAATCGATACCGGAAACACGGGTGTGGTTCTGTCGGTGCTGCAGCAACAGGCACCCACTGAGCAGGACTTTGCTGCCAAGAAGGACCAGATTCGCGACGCCCTCAGGCAGAGAAAAGAAAATGAGCTTTTCGCGTTGTTCGTGGAAAATCTGCGCGACCAGATGGAGAAATCCGGCAAAGTGAAGATCAACCAGAAAGAGCTGGAAACTTTGACCAGGCCGAGAACGGAAGAGGGCGAATAGCCCGTGGTCGCCGTTGTCATCTATCCGGATGTTGAGCGCATTCCTCATCGTGCCCATCCATGTCATTCCGATTTGCCTTAGCGGCGAAGAATGGCACCAGTTAAACGTGTTTTGACCTGAAACAACGAGTTGCAAGCTCCGTACAATGACTTTTCCCCGCCTAAGTGGAATTCTTCTGCACCCCATCTCCTTGCCCTCACGAGGAGGCATCGGTGATTTAGGGCCCACGGCTTACGAATTTATTGATTTCCTGGCGGAGGCTCAGCAAGGATTGTGGCAAGTGCTTCCACTAAATCCCCCTGCCCAGGGCAACTCTCCCTATTCATCCACTTCTGCGTTTGCGGGGAATCCTCAACTGATCAGCCTGGAGCGGCTGGCGGACCAGGGCTGGCTTGATGGAAGCACACCGGCGCGTCTGAGCAGCGAAGTTGGTCCAATCGATTACGAGCAGGTAAATCGCGAGAAATTGCCGCTGCTTCGCGAGGCTGCCAGCAATTTCATAGACCGTGCCGGTGACGACGCCCGCCAGAGATTTCAGTTTTTTTGCGCGCAGAATGAGTGGTGGCTCGCAGATTATGTTGCCTTCGACGTGCTGCGCGAGCGTCATGGCAGCGACTGGAGCCAGTGGCCGTCCCAAGTCGCCCGCCATGAACCCGGTGCACTGCACGAGTTTCGTGAAAGCGCGAGCCGCGATTTGGAGCTGCGCCGCGTCATGCAATTTTTCTTTTGGGAGCAGTGGCGGGCGCTGCGCGACTATTGCAAGGGAAAATCCATTCGCGTGGTCGGCGATATTGCGATTTTCGTTGACTACGACAGCGCCGACGTCTGGGCGCACCGCGAATTGTTTCGCCTGAAAGATGATTTGCAGCCTGATGTAGTCTCGGGTGTTCCCCCCGATTATTTCAGCGCCACTGGCCAGCGTTGGGGCAACCCGCTGTACAACTGGGACGCCATCCGTGCGACTGGATATCAATGGTGGGTGCAACGTCTGCGCTGGGCCACCGAGACCTGTGACTTCATCCGGCTCGATCACTTTCGCGGGTTCGCGCAGTTTTGGGAAATTCCAGCAAACGAGCCAACTGCCATCAATGGGCGCTGGGTTGATGGGCCTGGGGATGAATTCTTCAAGAAGATTCGTGAGGAGCTTGGCGGCTTGCCGTTTTTCGCCGAGGATCTGGGCCTCATCACTCCCGATGTGGTCGAGCTACGCGACCGGCTCAACATTCCCGGTATGGCTGTTCTGCAATTTGCTTTCGGGGATGCCGGCGCGCACGTTTACCTGCCTTACCGTCTCAGCCCCGACCGCGTCATTTACACCGGCACGCATGACAATGACACCAGCATGGGCTGGTGGTCTACATTGAGCGCCGAAGAGCGAAACGCCGTCACTGCTTTGATCGGACCTTGCGAGGATGGGCCAAACTGGGGGCTGATCCGCCTGGCGCAGAGTTCCCCCGCAAGTTTTTCCATCGCGCCGCTGCAGGACATACTTGGGTTAGGGAGCGAAGCACGCCTGAACACGCCAAGCACGAAGGTTGGGAACTACCACTGGCGTTGTCAACCGGGATCGCTTCGGTCCGAACTGGCGAACAAGCTGGCAGCGCTGGCGGAAGTCACGGATCGAACGCCAAATTCGGAAGCGACCAAAACCTAGCGGGTCCCTCGCGCCGAGTCCTTGCGCCTGTCTTGCTCATCTAACTCAACGGTGAATTTTTGATGCTGTTTGCCGAACAGCCGCAAACGTTCAACACGATGATCGTTTACCATTCACCCGTTACTCGCAGTCACAGAGCAGTGTGCGCGGTCATATTTTTTGCGGCATCGCCAGAAATCTTTCACTGGAGTTCACATGTCAATTCGCCCAGTTAAGCGGCTCATCAAATCCAAACCCACTCTCGAGGGTGCGGGAGTTCACCTTCGTCGCGCTTTCGGATTTGGAAACACCAAGGACTTCGATCCGTTTCTGTTGCTCGATGATTTCCGTAACGACGTGCCCGAGGATTACCTTGCAGGCTTTCCGTGGCATCCGCACCGCGGTATTGAGACCATCACGTATGTGCTTGCCGGCACAGTGCAGCACGGGGACAGCATCGGAAACAGCGGCGTGATCGGTGCCGGCGACGTGCAATGGATGACTGCCGGGAGCGGCATCATTCACCAGGAAATGCCCAAAGGCGATCAGGCCGGGCGCATGCATGGCTTCCAACTATGGGGCAACTTGCCTGCGTCGCTTAAGATGACCACTCCGCGCTACCAGGAAGTAAAAGGCCCCGACGTGCCCGAAATCACCGATGACGATGGCACCCATGTGCGGGTCGTTTCCGGGAATTTCTGGGGGAAGAAAGGCCCCGTCGATGGCGTAGCTGCCGACCCCATTTATCTCGATGTGTCGGTTTCTCCGGGTAAGCGAAAGACACTGCCGGTCGAAACCACTCGGCATGCTTTTGCTTATGTTTTCTCGGGGAGCGGAAAATTTTGCAATGCATCTGGGCCGCTTGCCGTCCCCACCGAGACCGTGAAATGGCTCGAAACTGCGCCGCCGGTCGAGGCTGATAATCGGTCTTTAGTATTGTTCGATCGTGGCGATGAGGTGACCGTCCAGGCTGGAGAAGACGGCATTCGCTTCCTTTTGGTTTCCGGAAAACCGCTAGAGGAGCCCGTTGCCTGGTATGGCCCCATCGTGATGAATACACAGGAGCAGTTGCGCGACGCTTTTACCGAGTTGCAGGAAGGTACGTTCCTGAAGCACGCACGCGAGAAGTAAACTGCGCGGCTGATGTTTGTCAGGTGGGCAGCACGTAATTTGCTGCCACCTCACGAAATGCGGCGAGCTGCTTTTGTGTTGTTCCGGCGTCCCAATTCATCTCCGACGCCAAAAGGTCCGCGACCGCTGGCGCCATGGCGAGTGCCGCCCGGGCATTCAGGAACAGCGCACGCGTGCGGCGTGCGAGTACGTCCTCAATGGTTCGAGCCATCTCATGGCGTACCGCCCAAATCACTTGGGCTCTCAGGTAGGGCAGGTCGGGGTGAAGAGCCTCGCCAAGCGCTGGATTGTCTGCGATCAGCTTTCCGATTTCACCTGCGTCCGAGCCGTAAACCGCAAGCGGCCCCAGATCCTCGGAAGAAGATTGAAAGCCGTGTATCTTCAAGTCCCTCGTCAAGCAAGGCTTCTCGGTCAATTGTGCCAGGGTTGCGGCTTGGTCCACGCAGTCTTCCGCCATCCGCCGGTAGGTGGTCCACTTGCCGCCGCAGACCGTCATCAGGCCGGATGAGTCGATGTGAATGACATGATCGCGCGACAGAGCTGCGGTATTTGCAACCCCTTCGGCGCGCACCAGCGGCCGGATTCCGGCGAACACGCTCAGCACATCGGCGCGCGTCGGAGGTCTGGTCAAATACTGGGCTGCCGTCGAGAGAATGAACTCGACTTCCGAATCCAATGCCACTGGCTCGAGAGTTGAAGTGGATACCGGAGTATCGGTGGTTCCGACCATCACGTGACCGTGCCATGGAATCGCGAAGAGCACCCGTCCGTCGCTGGTGTGAGGCACCATGATCGCGCTGTTCGCCGGCAGAAAATCGGATTTGAACACCAGATGAATTCCCTGGCTGGGAGCAATCATCGGAGCAACTGTCGGATCTGCTGCCCGCCGCAGGCGATCAGCAAACGCCCCCGTAGCATTGACTACAACTTTCCCCCAGGCGCGGAGTTCCTCGCCAGTTTCCACATCACGCGCAATCACGCCATCCACAAAGCCCTGCGAGTCTTTTGCCAGGCCACTGACCTCGAAATAATTAAGCAATGCCGCTCCCTGCTCGAACGCGGTCATCACCATGTGCGTAAGCAGGCGCGAGTCATCGAATTGTCCATCGTAATAAATAGCGCCGCCGCGCAGGCCTTCAGTCTTGATGGTGGGCAGGCGGTCGAGGGTCTCCTCGCGGGAGAGCAATCGGGACTTGCCAAAACCGTATTTCCCGGCAAGCAACTGATAGAGCTTCAGCCCGATCCCGTAGAATGGCGCTTCCCACCATTCATAATTCGGCACCACAAACGCGAGATCGTGGACCAGGTGAGGTGCGTTCTGCAGCAGAAGCCCGCGTTCCTTGAGCGCTTCCATGACCAGGCCGAGATTTCCCTGCTCCAGGTACCGCACTCCTCCATGCGCCAGTTTGGTGCTGCGGCTGGAAGTGCCTTTGCCGAAATCACTTTGCTCCAGCAGCAGGACGTCATATCCGCGGCTGGCGCCGTCAATGGCAACTCCAACGCCGGTGGCGCCACCGCCAATCACAATCATGTCCCACGGGTTGCGATGGTCCCGGATACGTCTGCAGATTTCGTCTCGATTCATGTTGTGCAGGGGAAGATGGGTTTAGTTGATTCCTACAAGCTTCACAATTTCGGCTGCAATGGCGCCCCCAAGTAACGGACCCATAACTGGCACCAGCGCATATCCCCAGTCCGATCCTCCTTTCTGTTTGATGGGCAGGAGCGCATGGGCCACTCGCGGCGCAAAATCGCGCGCGGGATTTATGGCATATCCGGTCGGACCACCCAGGCCAAGACCGATGACCCACACCAGAATTCCCCAGAACCACGGACTGAATCCGGGCGCGAGCCCTTGCGGCGCCAGCTCCTTACTTCCGAAGCTGAAGCCAACGACTACGAGGCAAACCGTCAGGATGACTTCGCAAAGGAAGTTCAACGGAATATTGCGAATCGCAGGCTGATTGCAAAAGACCGCCAGCTTCGTAGTGGGATCGGGGGTCACATCCCAATGTGGCAGGTAGACCAGCCAGACCAGTGTCGCGCCGACAAAGCCACCGAGAAACTGCGCGGCCCAGAACGTGCCAACGTTCGACCAGTTGTTCGAGAGGATTGCGACCGCCAGCGTGATTGCCGGATTAATGTGCGCACCGGGGCTGCCGCAGGCAACCGCAGTGCAGATTCCTGCCACCACCGCCATTCCCCATCCGGTTGCGATCACCATCCAGCCGGAGTTTTCACCTTTGGTTTTTTTCAGCAGCACGTTGGCGACCACCCCATCACCCAACAAGATCAGGACGAGTGTTCCCATAAACTCGCCCGTAAAAGGTCCGTGCATCTAATCCTCCCCGTTAATTGAGTGCATCATTCGAGCCAGTCGAAACTGCGGATAACCGCTTTTTTCCAGAAGTGATACAGCCGTTCGCGAGTCTTCTCGTCCATTGCGGGACTCCAGCGGCGATCGATGCCCCAGTTGGCGGCAAGCTCATCCGTGCTTTCGTAAAACCCGGTTGCGAGGCCCGCGGCATAGGCGGCACCCAGCGCTGTAGTCTCTTTTACTCGAGGGCGTACCACGGGTGTCGCCAGAACGTCAGCCTGAAACTGCATAAGCAGTTCATTGGTGACCATGCCACCATCGACGCGCAGAAAATCTAAATTGATGTTGGAATCCTTCGCCATTGCTTCGGCGACTTCGCGGACCTGGAATGCTGTTGCTTCAAGGACCGCGCGCGCGAGGTGCCCTTTGTTGACGTAGCGCGTCAGTCCGGCAATGACGCCACGCGCGCTGTCTTTCCAATAAGGCGCGTAAAGGCCTGAAAATGCCGGGACGAAATAAATCCCGCCGTTGTCCTCGACGGTGCGGGCGAGGGTTTCGACATCCGCGCTGTTTGCGATCAGACCGAAATTGTCGCGTAGCCACTGCACCAGCGCGCCCGTGATGGCGATGCTTCCTTCCAGGGCGTAATGCGCAGGCGCGTCGCCGCGCTTGTAGGCGACGGTTGTGAGCAGCCCAAACTTCGACAGCACCGGCTTCTGTCCGGTGTTCATCAGCATGAAGCAGCCGGTGCCGTAGGTATTCTTGGCTTCTCCTGGTTTGAAGCACGCCTGCCCGACAAGCGCTGCCTGCTGGTCCCCGAGCGCGCCGGCCAGGTGCACACCTTTGATGGCCGGAAGCGTGGCCTGTCCATACACTTCGCTGCTGGAAACTATCTTGGGCAGAATCTGTTTGGGAATTGCAAAATCATTCAGAATTTCATCGTCCCATTGCAGAGTTGCGAGATTCATCAATTGGGTGCGGCTGGCATTGGTTACATCAGTGATGTGGGCCCCGCCTTGCGCTCCGCCGGTAATATTCCAGATCAAGAAACTGTCGACTGTGCCGCAGAGCAATTCGCCTGATTCGGCTTGCTCCCGTGCGTTCGCAATCTGATTCAGTATCCATCTGATCTTCAATCCACTGAAGTAAGTCGCAAGCGGAAGCCCAGTCTTTGCGCGATAGCGATCCTGTCCTCCGCTAGCTGCGAATTCGGCAACGCTTTTAGCGACACGCGTGTCCTGCCAGACAATTGCGTTGCAAATCGGTTTACCACTCTTTCGGTTCCATACAATCGTAGTCTCGCGTTGGTTGGTGATCCCGATTGCAGCCAGATCAGATGCACGCAGGCGACCGGCATCCATTGCCGCCGTAATCACCTTTTGGGTGCGAAGCCATATCTCTTCCGCATCGTGTTCCACCCAGCCTGGCTCGGGATAAATCTGCTCGTGCTCTTCCTGAGCACTTGAGATGATCTCTCCCGCGCGATCGAAGACAATAAATCGCGTACTCGTCGTTCCCTGATCGATGGCGCCAATGTATTGCTTCATCTCCGGGTCAGCTCCCAACAGAAGATGTGGAATTCGGATTGCGATTCGGCCGCAGTGTTTCTACCAGCAAATCTGTTTTGTCCGAGATGATGCCGTCAACCTTCCAGCTTGCCAGACGGAGCATCGAGGCCTTGTCGTTAACCGTCCACGCCACCAGACATTTTTGCGCACTGTGCAGTTCTTCCACCAGGGCCCGTGTAACCAGCGAAGTGCGTGGGATGACATAGTCGACCGGAAGTTCCCGCCAGTTCGGAAGCGACCGGTCGCAGATGATGCCGAGCGGGGTGGATTCGCTGAACTCCCTTAGCTTCACCAGCACCTCTTTCAGAAAAGAAGAAACCACATAGCCTCGTTCGGGCGGATGTTGCTTGAGGGCTGACAGCACCAGCTCTTCCATGCCTCGAACTTTGAGTTCGATGTCCAAAAAGGCCCGCGTTCCAAACGCGCCGATTACTTCTTCAAGCCGCGGCAGATGCGCGCATTGTGCAAGATTTGATTTTGCCAGCCACCGTCCTCGCGATCTCGCATTATGGCAAACGACCGCGTGGCCGTCACGCGTCAGGCGTACGTCGAACTCAAAGCCGTCGCAGCCATGTTGCAACGCCGCGTCAAAAGCCTCCACTGTGTTCTCCGGAATTAAGCGGCTCTTGGTGCCTCGGTGTCCGAGGAGCAGGGGAACATTGTTCACGCGGTGTGATTGTACCTGCAGGCTAGACCGGGGCGCAGCAGGGTAGCAGCCGTGATATGTTGCGGGGAGAGTAGCATAATGTCTCGGTAACTTTTATCTGAGAGCGGAATCCTATCTGGACCGGCACATTTGGCCGGAGGGCATTTTGCATGATGTTGCGAGCTGACCGCCGAAAGTTCAAGAGCATGAACCGCCGGGAACTGTTGAAGCTCACCCCGGTACTAGCGCTAGGCGCGTTTGCCATCCCCAAGCTGCAGGCACCGCTGCTGAAAGCTGGGCTGGGGTTCAGCGATTGGGTGTCGGCGGCAATTTTTCGCCGCGGTCATCTAGCCCCGACTTTTTCGGACGCGGAGCTTACCCCATTCGACAAGTTTCCCATCAACGACTATGACGTGGACGATCCCGGAGTTGACCTGGATCGCTGGACTCTCACCATCTCGGGCGCTGTACAAAAAGCGGGAGATTATAAGCTGGCACAGATCCAGTCGTTGCCGAAGATAACCCAGAACACTCGCCACGTTTGCGTCGAGGGTTGGGATGTAGTCGGCAGCTTCAGCGGAGCGCGGCTTTCTGATTTTCTGAGGTTGATTGGCGCCGATACCGGCGCGCGTTTCATTACGGTGAAGTGCGCCGACGATTATTACGAATCGCTGGACATGGCAACGGCGCTGCATCCGCAGACGCTGCTTTGTTACGAGATGTACGGGCGGCCGCTAACCGGCCAACACGGCGCGCCACTGCGGCTCACGATTCCGACCAAGATTGGCTACAAGCAGGCGAAGTGGCTGACGGAGATGAGCGTCACGAACGTCTTGCAACAGGTCGGATATTGGGAAGATCAGGGCTATTCAGAGTTTTACGGATTGTAGCGGAGACTGCATGGCGAGTCGCGCGATAGAGATTAACGACGCTAAAACCGGCGAGTTGACTGAAGCCGTGTACGAGCACCCGCTGGTTGTCCGGCTGTGTCACTGGATCAATACGGTCGCCCTGTTCGTGCTGGTTGGGAGCGGACTACAGATCTTCCGGGCGTTCCCCAGCTTCGGCGCCAAGATTCCGCAGGAAGACCTGATCCACTGGCCGAAAGCGCTGGCTATTGGAGGCTGGCTTGGCGGTGCGCTCCAATGGCACCTGACGTTCATGTGGATCTACATCGCAACCGGCGTCGTTTACCTGGCCTACCAGCTGTTCAGTGGAAACTACAAGCAAGTGCTGTTCGTGCCAAGGGACATCCCCGGTGTCTGGCCCATGGTTCGGCATTATTTCTTTTTCGGGGCGAAACCTCCGGTGAAGCAAGCCTACAATTCGCTGCAGAAACACGCTTACACTTCGGCAATCGTGTTGAGTGTGTTGTCGGTGCTGACCGGACTCGCAATTTGGAAGCCAGTACAGATTTCGTGGCTGGCGTGGCCGATGGGCGGCTTCCACTATGCGCGCCTCTGGCACTTCATCATCATGTGGGCGCTGCTGGCATTTGTCTTTGGCCACCTGGTTATGGTGGTGCTGCATGGATGGAACAATTTTGTTTCCATGCTGACGGGATGGAAAAAGGACCCTGAGTATCCAATCGAATAACGCGTTCTAGGTTGTGAGTTCAGATTCACCACGAGGGACGATGGCGGGAGCGGCTCGTTTGCTGGATCAGCCAGAGCAGCAAATGCACGAAGCGGCGCTGATCCAGCGTATTCGCGACGGCGAACATGAACTGTTTTATGAGTTGGTCCGCCCTTACGAGTCCCGTGTGTACTCAGCTGCGTTGGCGATTTTGCGAAACCAGGCCGACGCTGAGGATGTGGCCCAAGAAGCAGTCCTCAAAGCCTTTCGGCACATCCGCCAATTTCGTGCGGAAGCGCGTTTCAGTACCTGGCTGATCCAGATCGCGGTGAATGAGGCGCGCATGCGCAGAAGAAAAGAGCACACGGATCTCATGGAACCGATTGCCGGCCGCCGCGATGAAGAGGGCAACTACACGCCCCGGGATTTTGCGGACTGGAGGGAGATCCCGTCCGAGAGCCTGGAGCGCAAGGAAATCCGCCAGTTGCTGACCAGTGCCCTGGGATCGCTCAGCGAAATCTACCGCGAAGTGTTTGTTTTGCGCGACATGCAGCACCTGAGCATTGAAGAGACTGCGCAAGCGCTCGGAATATCGGTTGCAGCGGTGAAGACGCGATTGCTGAGGGCACGGCTTATGCTGCGAGACATGCTTGCGCCCGGCTTGGAAGGTGCATGGAACCGAAGCGTGTCGTTCAGAAAGGGAACGAAGCCATGGTAGTCAACTGCGAACAGGTGTGGCGCGAAGTCTCGAATTTCCTCGAGGATGATCTCGATCCCGGTTTGCGCTCGGCCATGCAAGAACACTTCCAGGAATGCAAGCGCTGCACCGCCGTGCTTGAAGGGACACGTAATGTGGTGCAGTTGTACGGGGACGAACGCCTGCTGGAGGTGCCGCTGGGATTTGATCATCGCCTGCACCGAAGACTCGATGAAAGTCTGTATCCTACACGGCGCACCTTTTTTGGGTGGATGGCTGCTGCTGTGGCAGCGATGGTGGTTACCGGTGGTTTCGAAGTGGCCAGGTCTTTATCGTCCGCGCATTCCGGATTGCGTTCGGCGCACGCCCAGCCCGGCCATGCGGTTCCTCCTGACATGATGGTCGTGCTTTATCCAGACGGAAAGACCTTTCATGTGGCTGGATGTACTTACATCCACGGCAAGACCAACCTGCAGATGGCAACAGCACGCGAAGCCGAGCGCGAAGGTTATGCGCCGTGCATACGCTGTTTGAAAAAGTATTTGCAGGAGACGGCGTCGATAAGCTATAGATCTGATGCGAGCTGATTGAGGAACTGATAGCAAGGGTAGCCCGTTCCACGGGGTCATCATTCCGAACTACCCCTGTCAAGATGGTTTGCAGCGATTACTTCTTCGTTCCGTCATCCTGCTTCATGTCGTCGTGCTTCATGCCATCATCCTTTTTCATGTCGTCGTGCTTCATGCCGTCGTCTTTCTTCATGTCATCTTTCTTGTTCTTGTTCTTCTTCGGTTTGCTGGCCTTCTTGTTGTTCTTCATCTGATCTTGCTTCATGTCGTCTTTCATGTTGTCTTGCTTCATGTTGTCGCTGGACTGCGCGAAGGCGGTCACGGACAACGCCAGACAGCATACGGCCATCAGCCTGCAAAGCATCTTTTTCATTGGGATCTCCTTAGGTTTGTAGAATCGCGCTTTATTGCTCTCGCGCGCGAATGGGATGCACGGGCAGGAACAAAGTTACGGGCGCCGCCTTGGCGGGGGCTTTGACAGATGTCAGGTTCTGTTCTTAACATTATGAATACATCGCACCCCATAGTGCGGATTGGGTCTATGGCTGTGTTCCGCGCCTTTAAAGACACATTTATATGATCAATGTAAAAGAACTTACCAAGAGGTACGCCCGCACCACGGCCGTCGACCACATCAGCTTTGAAGTTGCCAAAGGCCAGATTGTGGGATTTCTCGGGCCGAACGGCGCCGGTAAAACCACCACTATGCGAATGCTCACCTGCTTTCTTCCGCCGAGCGCAGGGACCGCGACCGTCGCGGGATTCGATGTTCTCGAACGGCCGCTGGAAGTGAAGAAGCGGATCGGCTACCTGCCTGAAACTCCGCCGCTCTACCCCGAGATGGACGCGACCGAGTACCTGAAGTTTGTGGGCAAGCTCAAAGGTTTATCGGGCGCAGAACTGGACAAGCGAGTTGATTACGTTTGTGAACGCTGTGCGATCGTGGATGTGAAACACAAACTGCTGGGGAAGCTCTCCAAAGGATATCGGCAGCGCGTTGGACTGGCCCAGGCCATCATTCACAATCCCGATGTGTTGATTCTCGATGAGCCGACCGCCGGGCTCGATCCCAAGCAGATCAATGAAACCCGCGATTTAATTAAAAGCCTGGCTGGCAGTCACACCATTATTCTCAGCACCCACATTCTGCCCGAGGTCGAGCAGACCTGCGAGCAGGTGATCATTATCAACAAAGGAAAGCTGGTCGCGACCGACTCGGTGCGTAATTTGCAGGCGCGCGCTCGCGGTGCGGAATCGGTGGTGGTCGAAGTTGCCGGGCGAAACGGGAACTTGGAGCCGCCGGTTGTTCAGCAGAAACTGGAACGCGTATCCGGAGTGAGCCGGGTCTCCTGCAAGCAGCAGGTCGATAGCCGCGCGGTATTTGAAATGGAGAGCCAGCAAAGGTGCGCTGGTACGCGGCGATCTCGCCCGCGCGATAGTCGAATCAGGGTGGGACCTGAACGAGCTGCGTCCGTCGGCTATGAGCCTGGAAGAGATCTTCCTGCAGCTCACGAAAGACTGAAGAGCCGGTCGAGAAGCTACGGCCCAGGGAGAACAGCAATGAGAAACGCGCTGGATCATTTGCCGGAAAGAATTGCGCAGCTATTTTGTTTCGCCTGTAGCCTATATCTTGCTAGGGCTGTACGCCGTGATCATGGGATTCTTCTTTTGGTTTTTCCTCGGGCGGTTCGTGGTCGAGGGACATGGAAAGGCAGATGCGTGGCCAGATGTATCCCGATGAACCTCAACGAGCACGTTGTCCGCCCGCTCCTGTCGAATGTGCGCGTGATCGGATTGTTCTTCATCCCATGATCACGATGCGTCTTTTCGCCGAAGAGAAACGCACCGGGACAATCGAACTGCTGGTGACTTCGCCGATCCGGGATTTCGAAATTATTCTCGGAAAATGGCTGGCAGGCGTTCGGACTTTATGTCTGCCTGCTGCTTTTACGGGGCATTGAACTTCGTGTTTCTATTTCAAGTACGGAAATCCGGATTGGAAGCCGATGCTTGTGCAGTACCTCGGTCTGCTGCTGCAGGCTGGCGCCATGCTCGCGATCGGCACATTCATTTCCACGCTCACGAAAAATCAGATCATTGCAGCTGCGACAACATTCGCAGTCGTGTCTGATGATGCTGCGTTTTGGATGGCTGACGGCGTTCGAGACTGCCGACTTGGGCAAATGTCCTTTCGTACATTTCGATTTTTACGCATCTCGAATCATTCGAACGGGGTGTGATCGATTCTAAAGACGCAATCTATTACGTAACTGTGATTTTCCTGGGACTGTTTTTCACCGCGCGTTCCATGGAATCACTGCGGTGGAGGTCGTAAATGGCAAGCTGGCTCAAAGCGCGACAGACCAAGTACGCGGCGTACGCGACGGTCTACATCTTGGTTGCGATTGCAATTGTTACCGTCGCCAACGTGCTTGCGGACCGCTACAACAAGACTTATGACGCGACCTCGAACAAGCGTTACAGCCTTTCCGACCAGACCGCGAAAATCGTCAAAGGCTTGAAACAAGACGCGAACATCACTTATTTCAACCAGACCAAAGAATTCCGGGAAGGGAAGGATCTGCTGGACCAATATGCAAATCTCTCCCACAAAGTCCATGTGAAATACGTTGATCCCGACAAGAACCCCGAGGTCGCGCGCGAAGCGGGCATTCGGAGCTTAGGCACTGCCGTCGTGCAGATTGTCGCGAAGCACGAAGAGGCCAAGAGCATGACGGAAGAAGGCGTGACTGGCGCATTTATCCGCGGATTGAAAGGCGCAGTGCGAACAGTTTGTTTCGCCAGCGGCAGCGGCGAAAAACAGATCGATGACAGCGAGCGCGAAGGGTTTTCGCAATTCAAGGAGCTGATGGGGAAAGATAACTATCAGACCAAGACCGTCGACCTTCTACAGAACGCCGAAGTGCCGGGCGACTGCACCGTCCTGGTGCTTGCCGGGCCAACGCGTAACTATGAGCAGCCCGAAGTCGATGCCATAAAGAAATACGTCGAAGCAGGTGGGCGCGCATTTTTCATGCTTGATCCGCCGTTGAAGCTCGCACATTCTGCGGTCGCCGACAACGATGCATTCACCAGCCTGCTCCAGAGCTGGGGCGTGAGTATGGACAAAGACATCATTCTCGATCTGAACCCGATTGGCCAGATCGCGGGAGTAGGACCGCAGGTCGCGCTGGTGACACATTACGCTTCGCAGCCGATCGTGAATGAGATGAAGGGAACCGCGACTGGGTTTCCGCTGGCACGCTCCATGGAAATCAAGAACACCGACAAGACCAGCGTAGAAAAGCTTTTCGACTCCTCCGGCAGCAGCTTTGCCACGAGCAATTTGAATTCGCCGGAAATTAATGTCCGTGATCCCAAGAACAAAAAGGGACCGCTGACGATTGCAGCCGCTGGAACGTACAAGACCGGGAAGGAAAATTCTGATGGCCGTTTTGTGGTGATCGGCAGCTCGGGCTGGGCGGCGAACCGCTTCCTCGGATTCAACGGCAACGACGATCTGGCGCTGAACGCCGTGAACTGGCTTTCATCGGATGAGGATTTAATTTCGATTCGTCCCAAGCCGCAGGACGATCGCCGTATCACCATGACTCAGGGACAACTGAGCTTCGTCAGGGCTACCAGCCAGTTTGTGCTGCCGCTAGTTGTCGTGATTGCGGGAGTTGGTGTGTGGTGGAAAAGACGGTAGAGATTTCTGTTCGGATAGTAGATTGCAAAGAAGAAAATCTGTCATTTCGAGCGCAGCAACATCATTCGCTTGCGAATGATGTGCGGAGTCGAGAAACCTGATGTTGCAACTTCAACCCGCGAAATAAGAAGCAGGTTCCTCGACTGCAAGTTCTGATTCGCGAGCGAATCAGAATTCTTCGCTCGGAATGACATGGTCTTCAAGGCTTCAGAAATGAAAAGTCATAGTCTCGCGATTGCCCTCGGTGTGCTCATTGTTCTCGGCGGCGTGCTCTATTGGTCCAACAAGCATCCGCAGAACGAACAGGCGTCAAAAATCTCCGCCGATACTCCGCCCGCAATCCTGAAGCTGGATCAGGCAGCCATTACAAGTGTCCAGATCAAGAAAAGAGACACTGAGGCGCTGGGGCTAACCAGGATGGCGAGTTCTGGAGAGTGGCAGATCACGCAACCCCAGCCGCTTCGTGCCGACCAGCCCGCGGTTTTGGGCATGCTCTCTGCGATCTCATCGCTGAACTCTCAGCGAGTGGTGGAGGACAAGGCGACTAACCTGAAAACATTTGGATTAGATAATCCTGCTCTCGAAGTGGATCTCGTAGAAAAAGACAACAAGTCGCAAAAGCTGCTGCTCGGTGATGAAACCCTTGCCAGTAATGGCGTTTATGCGATGCTCGCGGGTGAGCCGCGTGTATTTACTATAGCCAGCTGGGAGAAAAGCACCATCGATAAGGGTCTGAACGATCTGCGAGACAAGCGCCTGCTGCCGGTCTCGCCTGACAAGATCAGCCGCATTGAAATTATTCGCGGCGGGCAGAGTGTCGAGTTTGGCCGCAACAAGGACGAATGGCAAATTCTCAAACCAAAGCCGCTGCGCGCCGACAATACCCAAGTGGCCAATCTGGTCCGCCAGTTGACTGACGCAAAAATGGACCTGAGCGGGTCGGCTGCGAACAACACAGCTTCTGATTTTGCCAAGGCCGGCCCGCTCGCGACAGCAAAGGTAACCGACGAATCCGGCACGCAGGAATTGCAAGTGCGCAAGAGTAAGGACACATATTACGCGAAGTCCAGCGCGGTGGATGGCGCCTACAAGGTTGACTCTGAAATCGGAAAGGCGCTCGACAAAAGCGTAGATGATTTCCGCAATAAAAAGCTATTCGATTTCGGGTATAGCGATCCCAATAAGATTGAAGTTCATGATGGCACGAAGGCATATTTCCTGACGCGAGGCAGCGCCGGCAGTGAAGACTGGTGGTCGAATGGCAAGAAGATGACGGCGTCAAGCGTCGAATCGCTAATCTCTGCTCTCCGCGAGCTCGCGGCCACCAAGTTTCTGGATTCAGGTTTCTCCAGCCCTGCGGTTGAAGCAGTCGTGACCTCGGGCGAGGGCAAGCGAACTGAGAAAGTGTCGATTGCGAAATCAGGAGATCATTACATCGCAAAACGCGAGAATGAGCCGGCGCTGTATCAATTGGATTCGAAGAGCGTGGACGATCTACTCAAAGCGGCTGCCGAAGTGAAACCTGCAGGGAAATAGAATCCGCGCAGTAGAGTAATACTCGATAGTCACTCCGATCCAGGTCGAAATGCACTTGCCGTGAATCGTGCGGGCAATGGGCGGTATCCGTTGCGCGTGCGGATGTGGTACTTCTTGTCTTTCTCGCCGGCAAGTTTCACCTGAATCGCGCGCCACCCTCGATTGGGATTTGGCTTCGGATAATAGTTCAATGTGTACAGATGCGCGAGATCATCGCGGATGGATGCGAACGCGCGCTTTTCGTCTTTCCAGCTTTTCGCGAAGTAAGCTTTTCCCCCTGTAGCGGCCGTCATGCGTTCGAACACCGCCGTCGAGACCGGCTCCAACTGCGCCGCCTGCGTGCTGATCATGTAAATCGCTGTTCCCGTGGATTGCGCAAGTTCCGCCACGTCTTCGGGTGGAACCACACTCGAATTGTCTGGTCCGTTCGAGAAGACCACGATCACCTTTCTTCCTTTGTGTTGAGCGGCGTCTTTCACAGTGAGCAGCAGGCAGTTGTAGAGGGCCGCGTCGTCTCCCGCCACCGTCGAACGGACTCCTCGCAGCACCAGTGATCGGTCCGGTGTGAGCGACGCCGAACGTGAAAGATCACGGCTATATGAATAGAACGCCACCTTGTCCGCCGTCTCCAGCGAGCGCACGAAATCCGCGATTGCATCTTGAGCAAAAACGAAACCCCGATACATATAATTGCTGGTGTCGAAAAGGATGAAGACGTTCGAACCGGCGATCTCTGAAGCCAAGCCACCCGTAAGGTCTGTGGCCGTGCTGTTTGCTTGTTTTAGATTGGGATCAGGAATCGCAGGATCGCTTTCCACCCGCCGCGCCGGCTCATTACCTTCTTCGAACGTAGCGATCTTTTCCGGGATGGCGTCTTCTGTAATGAGGAAGTCTTCCGGCCGCAGACCGGTCACGTAATTTCCTTTATTGTCGGTGACAGCAATATTCACCTGCACCATATTGACGACGACGTGGATCTCAGATTGCTCCCGCTGCGCGCGACTGGGTAGCGAGTTCCATGCGGCAAAAATGGCGAGCGACAACCCACTAAGTAGAAAGTAACGTTTCTTCATGATTCCTCTCCCATGCGCGCGCCATCTCTCTTGCACTCCGGCGACAGACTCGAATGGGCTGCTCTCATCGAATCGACGACTCTTCTGTGGTACCGCCACCTGGCTGAGCAAGAACAATCTTTCCCTGGCGGAAGTCGTCGCCGGTCTCGCGCATGGCCCGCAACAACGCACTCCAGTCTTCGAAATCCGTAGCAAAAATCTTGGTCACCATGTGCCGCGTCAGTTCCGGAACCAACCGGTTCAACATAACCGGGTCGTAGCCCTTCTCATCGGCAAGCCTCGCCCAATAAAGATTGTTTGAATCCCACGACTCTGCCATCAGGCGACTGGAGTAGCCAGAAAAAGCCGGAAATGGTTTCACGTTCAGCAGTTCGCACGCGTAGCTTTGCGCCAAGGTTCTATGGGGCACGCCAAAATCGCGCGACAGGCGTTCCCAACTGACCTCCGCCGGGTAACGACGTGTAAGGTGTTCGAGCTCCTGGCCTGACGCGCCCCAGACCTGTTTTTCGTCCGGGAAGCGTCGCCGGAACTCGACGGTCAGGTAGAAGGTGTCGGCGGGGGTGACCCGACGGAGAGTTTCCTGGACGTCGCCCGCACGCAGAGTTCCCTCGAGACGGGAAACCCTCTGGGGAATCATGCGCTCGGAAAGAATAGCGACTACCTTATCGCGAAGCGATTCATCAGAGGTTGCCCTGCCAAGGAGTTCTTCGCCGGCGAGTTGATACAGGGTTACAGCGTGCAGTTCGTTGCGAGTTACATTCCACCAGCGGGGAAGCACTGCGTTGGTCAGAAGCCCGGGTACGGCCTCGCGCCAGATCAATGCCTGTACGTTTTCAGGCGCAATGAAGTCCTGCTCTGCCTCAGAGAGTACGTAGGCAAGATCAGCCAGAGATCCGACCAGGTGTGCGCCGCCTCCCGCGGGGGACCCTTCGCCGAACAGTTGTGGGGCATGCCACAAGCCTTCGACGCCACTGACGGTCTCCCCCGCAAAATCGTGCGAGCGCACAAACAGCGGATTAACGCGAAGCATCTGCGACCCAGGCGGCTCATAGTAGGCGTAATTCAACCCCACCAGGTTGTCGCGCAAGAAGGGCGCGAGTTCGCCACGGGCATCTTCGAGCTGAGCGTGGCTAGGCGATGGCGACTTGATGACCTTTGCCAAGTCCGTTTGCATTTGCAATTCGGTGTGGCGGTTGTTGTACACACCTGCAGCCCACTCCGTTCTCTCCGAGGAAGTAAAGATCGGGCGCGGCATTTCAAATTCGCGGAGTTCTCCTGCGAGCGACAATAAGGAGCTTCCGTTCGCGGAACCGCGCTTCAACGCATTCAAGCCGTTGTTCAGCGCAAGCAGAGTGTCGAGCGAAACCAGACGCTGACCATCCATTACCGAGCGGATTTGGTTCGCCAAATCTTCGTGGACTCTTCGGGGCTCTGGTCCGGACTGGTTCGGACCAGCCAGCAGTTCAATAAGTCCATCCTGAGAAACGTTGGCTTCGTGAGTGGAAGCCAGCGCCAGCTCTTTCAATGACTTCTCACCCGCGTCGAACAATTGCGCAGACGAGCTGAGATTGGCGAACGGTCCAATAACTTTTTGCCAGGATTCGTTGAGTTGCGCTTTCGGAATCTGCCCCTGCCGAGCCAGGATCTGCCACAGTCCGACACAAGCCTGGAACGTACCCATGGCATTGCCGCGCAGCGTATGGTTGGAAATCTTATCCACGGCCTCGGCAGTGCGCACAAATTCAGTAATGGACGCATCATCGAGCTCGGGAAACTCTGAGAAGAGCAGATATTGATCGCTGAAGTCAGCAAATTTCCTGGAGAGCAGCAGATAAGTCTCAGGCTGCAACGAGTGACGGTGATCGCGGCTGTTCTCTAGCTCGCTGAACACCAGATACTGCTCCAGTGGCGTGACTTCGGTATCGACTCGCGAAAAAGCGAACATCGCTTCGAGGAGCTGTTCGGACGTCTTCATATGGGACGCGTGCTTGCTCCACTCGCGGGCGGTCTTCGATTCGCCCTTTTCCGACAGTATTTGCTTCCAGACCTCTAGTCCTCCCGGCATAACCGGCTGTTCCTGGTGATTCCAGCGCGCGCGTGTGAGCAAAAGCAGCAGCCCGGGGGCCGGGCGAAATGCCGGCCGCGCTGCGTCATTGGTTCGCTCCGGGCCGCGGAACGCGGTGTACAGCGTCTTCAGCGCATGCGCGTCAGTGAAATGCTTCTGCTGCTCCGGATTGACGCGAGATAGCGAATCAAAATATGCGGCCAGCCATCCTTTGTCTTTGCCCGCGAGCGCCAACACAAATTCCGGTGAACTTGGGCTTACTCCCACCAGTTCCTTCCAGCCGGCTTCTGCGCCTTCGCCGCCCGGAACGAGCACATGCCCGGATCGAATGCAAATCTGGCTTCCGTAAAAGTCGAGCACAGCTGCGTACGGCAGGAGCCTGGTCAAGCCGACTGACTTTCGCAGTTCTTCGCGAGTTTCCGCATCCATTCGATACATCGCCCAATACAGCCGCGCGAGTTCCGGATCGTGCAAGAGGGTCTCAATGAAGTCGGACCCCATCTTCTTCTTTGTGGGCCGTGCTTTGATCCATTCGTCCGGAGTAAAAAGAACCGGAACGCGAGAAGCAGGGAAGCGATAACTAAACTCTGCGTTTTTGCGAAGCGACTCTTCCAGGCTGGGCAACGGAAAACCGGAATCAGTAGTAAGAAACGCCCGTTCCGCATCGGAGGTGATCAGGGAGGCATCGTTTTGGCCGCACTGCTGCCGCAGGCGATAGCCTAGAATGTGCAGCAGTTGTGGGGCATCGTCGCAACCGGCAATGTGAACCACCCCATCGGGTCCGGCAAGTTCGGCAAGTTCTTTCGCTTGGTTTACGTATCGGCCGAGCAGAATCAGAAACTCGGTGGGCCTGCCGCCGGATTTCCAGCCTTCATAGCCCTGCACATAGATGTTGCGCGCCATTAGCGCGACGACTTCCTCCTCAGACGCCTTCTGGCTGACCCCGGCCATGCGAAGCAGCGACCGTAAGGGGCCGGGCAGGACGACGTCAGAACTTGGAGCTTGGGTTTGTAAAAGTTCGGGCGGCTTCGCGGAAGAAGGTTGAACAGACTGGCTGCGTGCGGTGGAAGAACCACCTATTACGAAGCACGCCAATAATATCGCTGGCGAGCGCAGAGAAGACTGCATGGCTGGAGCCTCTCTCGGATCCTTGAAACGTTGTCAACTCTTTGGCGAGCGGGCGCAACAGATCTCCACCCAAACCAGAACGCAACCCGTGTCAGATTCTTCAATCTGCGCTCTGGATGTCCGCCAGGTTTCGGTCCCAACTCTTTCGGCGGCAAAGATAAACCATGCCCTGCCACTCGTCCAAGGACTTTATCAGCTTTTTCAGGGGTGTTGCACTCCCGAAGAAGCTGTATGCAAACTTTTGACATTTCAGCACCCATTTTGGTTCAAATAACATAAGGCCAAGGTTTCAGATGGTCAGGCCAGGGTTCGGATAGCCTTGATTTGGATTTTAAAATTTCCGGACGAGGCACTCCTCATTACCGATATTGAACGTTCGTAACTTCTTGGACGAGAGGCCATTGGGCTACTTTTGTCCTAGATGATCCTCAAGCGTGCCTTCAAGACAGACCGACGCCGTTGGCGACGCCAGTGGTTGAACACCTCTGTCCGGGTATTCAAAGAATCGACGCAGTTGGACGCACTGGGCGTGACCCTCAGCGCGGGAGGAATGTCCTTGTTCACACTTTCAAACCTTCCCGTCGGCACTCAGGTTGAACTCCAATTCCTTCCGCCCCGCTCGCAAGAGCCAGTTCGTATCGCGGGAACCGTGCGAAGTCGCGCGCTGTACCTCTATGGAATTGAATTCCTGCTTGAATCCGGTCGGCACCAGGGTGCTACGGCACATCTGGATGCATAGACCGCCTCATTCTTATTAGCCCAACAAGCCTGCGATCACCCTGTCCACTTCCGGACGGTAGGATTCCACCACCGGACAAAAGCATCTGGATAGCTCCTCCTTTTATAGCCGTACGTCTATGCTCATGAACAAGTTAGCCGCAATTGATCTTTTGGCCCAGCGTTTGCACCGTATGGGGCCATGGACATTGCTCGGCCAGAGTTCAAGAAGCAAAAACGCCGTCGCCAGGTGATATGGGCCTCGATCGGTCTAGTGTGCTTGGGCGCAGTGACCATTGGGGTTTCGCGCCTTAAGCCAGCCGCGCCCGAAGTTGAGCGCAGCACGGTCTGGACCGACATCGTCAAGCGTGGGCCCATGCTAAGGCAGGTACGTGGGCTGGGTTCGTTGATTCCCAGCCAGGAGTTCACCCGTCAAATCCCTGCGGAGACCGAAGCGACGGTAGTGCGGATTCTGAAGCTGCCTGGTTCCCAAGTGAAGCCTGAGACATTGATCCTGGAAATGAGCAACCCGACAGTCGAACAAGCGGCGGTCGATGCCGGTCTGCAGTTGAAGGCTGCGGAAGCGGAATACCAGGCCTTGAAGGTGAAACTTCAAAGCGACCTGATGACCCAGAAGGCCGGAGCAGCAACGGTGGACGCAGATTACGCCCAAGCCAAGCGGCAAGCCGACACCGATAACGCGCTTTTCAAGCTGGGTGTGGCGTCCGGTACGCAGGCCAAGAATTCGCAAAGCAAGTTCGACGAGCTATCGACTCGGAACAACATTGAAAACGAACGCCTAGATATCGCGCAGAAAGCCATTCAATCGCAACTTATTCAAGAGCAGGCGAAGGTCGACCAGATGCGAGCGCTGGCTGAATTGAAGCAGAAGCAGCTAAACGATTTGAAAGTTCGGGCTGGAATCGAGGGGGATCTCGTAGAAGTTCCATTGCAAGTCGGGCAGCATGTACTGCCGGGCGCGGAACTGGCGAAAGTAGTCCAGCCCAACCATTTGATCGCGCAGTTGAAGATCGCCGAGACGCAGGCCCGCGATGTGCAGATTGGCCAGCCGGCGGCAGTCGACACACACAACGGGATTGCTTCCGGAAAAGTGTCGCGTGTTGATCCAGCGGTACAGAACGGAACCGTCACGGTTGACGTAACACTCGAAGGCGATTTGCCGAAGGGCGCGCGGCCTGACTTGAGCGTGGACGGAACGATTGATCTGGAGCGGCTGAATGACGTGCTTTATGTGGGCCGTCCGGCATTTGGGCAGGAGAACAGCACCATCAGCCTGTTCAAGCTCGATTCTGACACTAAAGGCGCAGTTCGCGTCCCGGTGAAAGTTGGCCGCGCCTCGGTGAATTCGATCCAGGTTATAGAAGGTCTGCATGAAGGCGACACCGTCATTCTCTCTGACATGTCGCGCAACGACAACACCGACAGAATCCGGTTGGATTGATAGGCGCTATTGAACGAAGGGATATTCCTTCGTGATCCTTCGTGATCCTTCGTGTCCTTCGTGGTTAATTTGCTTTTGTCTGTTCACCACGAAGGGCACGAAGAATCACGAAGGAAGAGCAGAAAGAGAAAGCTACGAGTTGGTTAAAGCTAATAGCTAAATGGCTGAAGCTGGGCTGCACAAATCAAGAGCTGAGGATGAAACATGAGCGAAGCCGCCGAAACTCTCATTCAAATTGAGGACCTCACAAAAGTCTTTTACACCGATGAGGTCGAAACCCACGCCCTTTCTGGCGTTCATCTGTCGATCAAAAAAGGTGAATATGTCGCGATGTCGGGGCCATCGGGCTGCGGCAAATCAACCCTGCTCTCGATCATCGGATTGCTCGATACGCCGACCGGCGGCAAGTATCAACTGAACAACAAGCCGGTTGAGAGTCTGGATTTTGGCGCGCGCTCGCGCATTCGCAATCAGGAGATCGGCTTCATCTTCCAGAGTTTCAATTTGATCGGTGACCTGACGGTTTATGAGAACGTCGAGTTACCCCTGACCTACCGTCAGCGAATGCCTTCAGTCGATCGCAAAAAGCGCGTCATGGAATCGCTTGAGCGCGTTGGCATGGCGCACCGCGTTCGTCATTACCCTTCGCAGCTTTCCGGAGGTCAGCAGCAGCGCGTCGCTGTGGCCCGCGCTCTCGCCGGACATCCCTCGATCCTGCTGGCAGACGAGCCCACCGGAAACCTGGACTCGCGCAACGGCGAAGCGGTCATGGAACTCCTGCAGAACCTCCACAGCGACGGCGCGACCATCTGCATGGTGACGCACGATCCTCGATTCGCTAAGCATGCGCAGCGCGAAGTCCATCTCTTCGATGGGAAGGTTGTCGCTGAAGAAGAGCTGCAGAAGTTGATGGCAGACGCGCACGCGTAGGAAACGGCTTTAGGAAACTCGCGATCTTCGATTCCGCCCGATGCCGGCGCAGCGTGACGAGGGTGAACTCCGATGAATGCCTTACTGCAAGATATCCGTTACGCGCTGCGGCAACTGCGCAAGAGCTCGGGCTTTACTGCTGTTGCGGTGTTCACACTGGCGCTGGGCATAGGGGCAAACACGGCGATCTTCTCCGTCGTGAATGCGCTGTTGCTGAAAATGCTGCCGGTGCGAGATCCGCGGGGGCTAATGGTGGTCGGCGATCCTACGCTGACCGGTACCCGCTCCAATGGCACGCCACGTACCGATGTTTTCTCCTATCCGCTATATAAGCAACTCCGGCAGCAGAATGCTGTCTTCAACGGTCTGGCCGCGGCTGCCAGTGACCACGGAATCGAAGTTGAATCTGTCAACGGCCAAGTCTCTGATGCGAAAATCACCGGCCGACTGGTGAGCGGGAACTACTTCGAGGTGCTCGGCCTGGAACCGGCTTCCGGACGTCTGTTCTCCGATTCGGACGAGACCGCAGAAAGTTCCAATCCGGTCGTAGTGCTGGGATATTCATATTGGCAACGTAAGTTCGCCATGTCTCGTTCGGTGGTTGGAACAGACATGCGTTTGAATGGATCTCCGTTCACCGTCGTCGGAGTGGCGCCCGCCGGTTTTGAGGGCGATGTAGTTGGCGAACAGATGGATGTTTTTGTGCCGGTGAGCATGCAGCCAGAGATTATTCGTGGACGGCATTGGCTCAATTCGCCAAATTCTTCGTGGCTGTCGGTTGTAGGGCGACTGAAGGGGGGAGTTGCTCCTGCGCAGGCAGAAGCCAACCTGAATGCGGTATTTGAGCAAGCGGTCCAGGGGGACTACGGGGCCTCGCTCTCAGCCGATGATCGAAGAGCCATTCGCGAGGAGCATATCAAGATCCAGATTTCCCCCGGCGGAACGGGATTGTCGGCGCTGCGGGGCGACTACCGCACTCCGCTGCTTCTGTTGATGGGGATCGTCGGACTGGTTCTGCTGATCGCCTGTGTAAACGTCGCAAACTTGCTGCTGGCCCGCGCTTCCATGCGGAGCCGCGAATTCGCTGTGCGAATGGCGATCGGGGCCAACCGGCGCAGGATATTACAGCAACTCTTAACCGAGAGCATTCTTCTGGCATTAGTCGGAGGAGTCGCTGGGTCTCTGCTTGCCGCTTGGGGTGTACGGCTGCTAATCAAATTAATTGGTTCGGACGTAGTATTACAGTCGTCGCCGAACCTGCGGGTACTGGCATTCACCTTCTTTGTTTCTCTTGTCGCGGGAATCCTCTTCGGGCTCTTCCCAGCGCTGCGCTCGTTGCGGGTGGGCGTTTCTCCCGCTTTGAAAGAAACCAACCGCACAACTCCTGACCGAACCTCCCGGTTTGCATGGGGCAAGGTGCTGATTGCCGGCCAGGTAGCGCTCTCATTGCTGGTCCTATTTGCCGCAAGCCTGCTGGTGCGCAGCCTGCAGAAATTGATGGCTCAGGATTTTGGCTACGAACGCGATCACTTGGTGATTGCGCGAGTCGACGCGGCGGCAGGCGGCTACTCGGCCGAGCAAATGAAAGCCCTGGCGCAGCAATTCGTGGACAAACTTACCGGAGCGCCCGGAGTGCGCTCAGTCACTTATTCCACTAACGGGTTGTTCGGCGGGACAGAGTCGAGTGACGCGCTTCTCATCCCGGGGTTGCGAGAGAGCAACGCTCGTGATCGCGCGGTGAACGAGGATTACGTGGGACCGGATTATTTCGGAGTTGTGGGAATCCCAATTCTTTCCGGCAGGGGGATTGCGGCGCAGGACACTGCGGCTTCGACGCGAGTCGCGGTCGTAAATGAAGCCCTGGTCAAGCGCTTCTTCCCAGGTCAAAGCCCTATCGGGCGCCAATTCAGGATCGACGACGCAGAATGGCTCGACAAGCCCATCACGATCGTCGGCGTTTCTCGAAATGCGACGGACCACGGCAAGGGCATGCGAAAGGGAGTCGATCCAAGATTTTACCTGGCTTTTCAGCAGATGCCCGATCCCATACAAATCATTCTGGAAGCTCAAGTGCGCGGGTCGGCTTCGGCGGTAGTAGGGAATCTGCGAAGCCAGATCAAGAATGTCGATCCGCAATTGCCCATCGGTTTTGTCGAGACGCTCGATCGTTTGGTAACCAGCACAGCAGCCAATCAGTTCGCTCTCGCCAAACTGTCGGCAGTATTTGGCGGGCTGGCGCTGTTGCTCGCATGTGTTGGGTTGTATGGAGTGATGTCGTACACGGTCGCCGGACGCACGCGTGAAATCGGTGTACGAATGGCGCTGGGCGCACGGCGAGGTGACGTACTGCAGTTGGTATTGCGGGAAGCAATGTTGCTGGTTGCGGTCGGTTTAGCGATTGGCATCCCTCTCTCGCTGGCAAGCAGTGGTTTGCTGCATAGCTTTCTCTTTGGATTGAAGGGCACCGATCCGCTTTCCATGATGGCTGTGATTTTTCTGCTGACTGCAGTTTCAACCATAGCCGGGATAATTCCCGCGCGGCGCGCGGCAAAGCTCGAGCCCATGGTGGCTCTGCGCTACGACTAAGACCTTGATGAGGTTGTTAATGATGACTGGATTGCTCGAGGACCTTCGCTACGCGCTGCGCCAATTGCGCAAGAGTCCCGCCTTCACCATGGTTGCCGTGCTTACACTAGCCCTTGGCATCGGCGCGAACACCGCGATTTTTTCAGTCGTTAACGGCGTTTTGCTCCGTCCGCTGCCAGTCAAAGACCCGGGCCGCCTGGTGCAGATCTGGCATGTTCCGCCAGCGGCGAGTTTTCCGGGAATGACCAGATTCTCAGTCTCGCCCGCCAACTACCTCGACTGGCAAAACCAAAACCATGTTTTCGAGAACATGGCGATATATGGATATCACGGGTTCACTCTGAGCGGCAGCCATCCGGAGCAAGTGATTACCAGCGCGGTTTCCTCTGGTTTTTTTGAGACCTTAGGGGTTCAGCCGATGCTGGGCCGCGTTTTCTCCGCCGATGAAGACCAGCCGGGTCGAGCCAACGTGATCCTGCTGGGCTATCGTTTTTGGCGAGAGCATTTCGGCGCAAACAAAAATATTGTTGGAGAGAATATCACCCTTGATGGCCAAAGCTTTTTAGTAGCCGGAGTTATGCCGAGCAGCTTCAGTTTCCCTGATTTCGCACAGGCCTGGACGCCGCTGGGCTGGACCGCCAAGGAACGCGCAGTCCGGGGTAACCACAACAACTTAGTAATCGCGCGACTTAAGAGCGGTGTGGATTTGGGTCAGGCGCAGGCGGAGATGAACACCATCTCCCGCCACCTCGAGGATCTCTTTCCGGAGGACGATAAAGGGTGGGGCGCCTTGGTTATGCCTTTGCACTCGGCGCTGGTCGAGGACGTTCGCCCTGCTCTGTTGGTGTTATTGGGTGCGGTTGGCTTCGTTCTGTTAATCGCGTGTGTCAACGTTGCCAACCTGGGATTGGCAAGAACCTTCAGCAGAAAAAAGGAAATTGCGATTCGGATTGCGCTCGGTGCTTCGTTCGCGCGCGTCCTGCGACAAATCCTGTCAGAAACCATTGTGCTGGCGTTGCTTGGGGGAGCGCTTGGGCTGACATACGCGCATTTTGGCGTCCGTCTGATTATGGCTTTCCTGGCTGCGAATCTGCCGCATCAGGTCGACGTTGGCCTTGACCTCCCAGTTTTGGCCTTCACCGCAGGTGTCTCCCTGTTGGCCGGAGGTCTCGCTGGACTTCTTCCAGCCCTGCGTGTCGGTCGCGCCGATGTGAACCAAGCGCTGAAACAAGGATTGGGTCGGACTGATTCGGACTCAAGCGGACATCGCACACGCAGCGTTCTGGTTGTTTGCGAAGTTGCGCTCTCGCTTGTGCTGCTGGTGGGCGCCGGCTTGATGATTCGCAGCTTTCAACAGCTGCAAAAGGTCAATGCCGGATTTGATCCGCATGGTGTGCTGACCATGACTGTCTCCATCGGGCGCGGGAAATTCCAAACACCAATTCAGCAAGTGAACCTCTACGGTCAAATCTTGCAACGAGTGCGTGCCCTCCCCGGAGTTGAAGCCGCTGGAGTCATTGACGATCTCCCGCTGAGCAGCAACGGTTCGCACGAACCGATTGCGATTGAGGGCCGCCCGGCGCAGGCGCTCTCAGATCAGCCGGAAGTGGATGTGCGGCTGATTAGCCCTGGCTACATGCGATCAATGCAAATTCCTCTGGTGCGCGGGCGCGACCTTTCAGATAGCGACGCCGCGGGAAGACCAGGTGCGGTCCTCATAAGCGGATCCATGGCAAGCCAGTTCTGGCCGAACCAGGACCCGATTGGCAAGCGGCTGACGCTGAGCTTCTTTCCGGGCGTTGTCCGCGAGGTGGTGGGCGTTGTGGGAGACGTGAAGACCGACGGCCTGGACCAGTCTCGCCCCACAGCAACTCTGTACACGCCGTTGGCGCAGCTTTCAGCTGGCACTGACGGACAATTTCATTCATTTCCTATGACTCTGGTGGTGCGTTCCGCGACTAAGCCGGCCAGCATGGTTTCGGCGGTTTCTAACGCCGTGCACGAAATTGACAGCGATGTTCCCGTCCGTAACGTCGTCACTATGGATGATCTGGTGACAAATTCTGTTTCGCAGCAGCGATTCAACATGTTGCTGCTAGGCGCCTTTGCAGGACTGGCGTTGCTGCTGGCGACGATAGGTATTTACAGCGTTCTTTCCTACAACGTGAAGCGGCGCATCCAGGAGATTGGAATTCGCCTGGCACTGGGCGCCAGTCTGCGCGACGTGCTTCGTCTAATTGTGCTCGACGGCATGAAGCCGACGCTGCTCGGCATTGCCATTGGCGCCATCGGCGCGCTGGCTCTGGGACGCGTCATCTCCAGCCTGATTTATGCAGTCAAGCCCAGTGACCCGATCACCTTCGCGGCGGTCATGGCGGTGTTGTGTCTGATCGCTTTTCTCGCCTGTATGGTTCCGGCTTACCGCGCGACCAAAGTCGATCCCGCAGTGGCATTACGAAACGAGTGAGGAAAGATCATGAACGGATTGATGCAAGATCTTCGGTACGCGCTGCGGCAGTTGCTGAAGAGCCCAGGCTTTGCCAGCGTTGTCATTCTTACTCTTGGCTTGGGAATCGGCGCGAACACGGCCCTGTTCTCCGTCGTCGATGCGGTTCTGCTGCGTCCGCTCCCGTTTAAAGATCCGCAGCAATTGGTCGCCATCCATGACGAGCTTCCCGGAGTCAATCTGAAAGATGCCGGGATGTCAGTACAGGAAGCGGACGATCTTCAGAATCGCTCTGGAGTTTTCGAGCAGCTTTCTTCGGTTTGGCCCTTCGACGTAAACATCACCGGGGGTGACAAACCAGAACGCCTGGAGGGAATGGCTGTAAGCCCGAGTTATTTCGAGATGCTGGGAGCAAAACCTGCGCTGGGGCGCGTTTTCACTTCGGCGGACTATCGCCCGGGATTTTTCGAAGGAGCTGTGATCAGCGACGCTCTGTGGCGTCGTATGTTCGGTGGCGATCGCAACGTGCTGGGCCGCGCTGTTCGATTAGACAATGATCTTTACACCATTATCGGGGTGATGCCGCCTGACTTCCGGCATCCCGGCCGGACTCTGCGATCTGAGTCGGATATGTGGCTTACCGCTGGATATGTCGCGCTGCCATTTCCTCAGCCTCCAAACCGGCAGATCAGGTTATTCCCGGGCGCAATCGGAAGACTAAAACCGGGCCTATCGCTGCAGCAAGCGCAGTCGAAACTGCAGGGCTTCGTCTCCCAACTCCGGCAGCAGTATCCCACCGACTACCCCCCCGCCGCTCGTTGGACAGCGCAAATAACTCCACTGCACCAGGACATTGTTGGAAGCGCCGGCCCCATGTTGGTGGCGCTCTTAAGCGCAGTCGCCATGGTCCTGCTCATAGCTTGCGTAAATATCGCCAGCTTGTTGCTGGCGCGCTCATCTGTCCGGCGCCGGGAGATAGCGTTGCGGCAGGCGCTCGGGGCGACAGCAGGACAGTTGATTCGACAGTTGTTAACCGAGAGCCTGGTGTTGTCGCTGGCCGGCGGAATTATGGCAATCCTTCTCAGCATTTGGCTGAAGGGGGTGCTCCTGCACATGGTTCCTGCGGGCCTTCTCCGGCTGCAGGAAATCAGCCTCAATGTTCGCGTTCTTGGATTTGCCTTGGGCATTTCATTGTTGACCGGATTTGCCTTTGGGCTGGCTCCTGCCTGGCAACTGGCGAAGCCGCAATTGATGGACGAACTCCGCCAGGGTACGCGCGGTAGCGCAGTCGCTGTTAACCAACATCGGTTCCTTAGCGCGCTGGTGATTACCGAGTTCGCGCTCTCGCTGGTACTGATGGTTGGGGCTGGCCTGCTGCTGCGAAGCTTTTGGAAGCTGCTGCAAGTGCAACCCGGTTTCCAGACGAGCCATATGGTGATGGCCCATCTCTGGTTGCCGTATCCGAACAATCCCGATCAGAATCCTTACTTGAAAGCAGCCAAGCGAGCGGTGTTCTCGCGCGAGGTGCTGCGCCGAGTCAAAGATCTGCCCGGTGTGGAACAAGCTGGAGTTACTTCCGGCAGCGCCCCCTTCTCCGGCCAGACTGGGCGTGTGTATTTCACAATCCTGGGCAGCGCTGTCGGAACTGGAGAATCGCCCGCCGCCGAAGTTGGTTCGCTTACTCCGGATTTTCCCAAAGCCTTGGGGATGACGTTGGTTCGAGGAAGATCGTTTACCGATGCCGACAACGAAACCGGTGATCCTGTCGCTGTGATCGACCAGACGGCCGCTGAACTCTACTGGCCCAATGAAGATCCCATTGGCAAGCGGATCCAAATGATTCTTCCCGGAGCCAAAGTGGATCTGCCACAGCCGACGACCATTGTCGGGATATTGGGCCGCACCAGGAGCGAAGGCTTAGATCGTCCATACAGTCCGCACATTTTCGTGCCAACTTATCAACGCGTGGGATTTGCCATGAGCATCTACGCGCGCACTGCCGGTAGCGCGGAAGCTTTGCAAGAGTCCATCCGTAGCGCCGTGCAATCGGTCGATCCCAACCTTCCCGTCTTCGACGTGCACACCATGGACGGCATCGTTGCTGGGTCCATGGCATCGCGTAGATTCGCGTTGCAACTCATGGGCATATTCGCGTCCGCCGCGTTGCTTCTCGCAGCCATCGGCATTTACGGAGTGATGGCGTATTTCGTGTCACAGCGGGTTCGCGAGATCGGAATCCGCATGGCTTTGGGGGCCAAACGCGGCGACGTGCTGAGAATGGTCGCATCCCGGGGGATGGTTTTGGCCGGAATCGGCGCCGCAATCGGAGTCGCAGCTTCGCTCCTCGCCGCTCGCCTCATTTCCGGAATGCTGTTCGGAGTGAGCGCCTACGATCCGCTCACGATTGTCGTGTTCGCCGCTATTTTGACTGGCGCTGCCCTGGCTGCGAATTACTTTCCCGCACGTCGTGCGGCGAAGGTCGATCCCATGGTCGCGCTGCGTTACGACTGAGCGGCACAGAAGAGACAGAGAAGAAAGATGACGAGCCTATTTCAGGATTTTCGATACGCATTTCGCCAGCTGCGCAAAAGCCCGGGCTTTGCCGCGGTCGCCGTACTCACTCTCGCACTCGGCATCGGCGCAAGCACTGCGATGTTCGGTGTGTTGAATGCCGTCCTGCTGCGGCCGCTGCCATTTTCGCATCCTGACCGCCTGGTCAGAATTTTTTCCACGCAAGGCGATGCCGTTCTCGGCCCATCCGCTATGGACCTGCGCGATTTTGCGGCGCAAAACCACACCTTCGAAAAGATGGCAGTTTATGACGTGTGGCGGAAAAACGTCAGCACCGAGAACGGATCTATCGAGCCGGAACAGATGCGCGTCGGGCTCGTCCCGGGTGAAGTACTTCGAGATCCTGGGCGTACGGCCGCTGATGGGGCGGGTCTTTAGCGATGAAGAAAATCGCTGGGGAAATAACTTTGTTGCCATCATTAGCCACAACTTTTGGCAGACGCGTTTTCACGGCGACCGATCCATCCTCGGCAAAAGCGTGCGGATCAACGAGGAGCCGTACACGATTATTGGCGTAACCCCGGCCGAAGTTCCTGATTGGTGGATTGGAAATCCTCAAGGCAAGACCGAGATTTGGACGCCATTTGTTCCTTACGTGAGCGCCAACGACTCGGTTTGGACCGAAAACGAGCGAGGCAGCCGGGGTTGGGGAGCGATCGGCCGGCTGAGGTCCGGAGTCACAATGCAAGCGGCGGGCGCCGATCTTCAGAGGATCGCTACCAGCCTTGCCGCGCAATATCCGCTCGACCACGGGGTCGGAGTCAAGCTGCAACCCATGCAGGAAGACCAGGTAAGAAGCCTCCGCCCGGTGCTTCGACTGTTGATGGGCGCGGTTGTTCTTATTCTTCTTATTGCTTGTTCGAATGTCGCCAATTTGTTGCTGGCACGAAATTCAGCGCGAACTCGCGAAATCGCGCTAAGAACTGCTATGGGGGCGCCGCCCTCCACTCTCGTTCGACAGTTTACGGCAGAAAATCTTGTTCTGGGATTGCTCGGCGGTGCGGTCGGCTGCGGTCTGGCGTGGTGGGGATGCACCACCGTGACACGTTTTCATCCCGCGCAACTACCGCAACTCGCTGGAGTGGGAGTTGATTTCCGCGTGCTTGCCTTTGCTTTCTGCTTGTCGGTTATCAGCAGCCTGGTGTTTGGCACCGCGCCGCTATTGGCGAACTTGAAGATCAGCCCCGCGGAGGCGTTCAAAGAAGTGGGACGCACCAATGCCGGAAGCAGAAGCCGCAAGCAGCTCGGACGTTTGTTCGTGGTGAGTGAGATGGCGTTTGCGGTAATGCTTTTGATCGGGACTGGACTGCTGATACAAAGCCTGCTGAAGTTGCACAACCAAAACACAGGTTTTCGCGCCGATCACCTTTTGAGAACGCACCTGTTCCTGCCGCCGGTGCGCTATCGGGACACTGTAAGCATTACGCGTTTTTGCGACGAATACGCTGCGCGCGTGCGCCAGTTACCTGGAGTACAGGGCGCAACCATCAGCGCGTCGAGCCCTCCTGACGATCAGTGGAAACAAAACTTCACCATCGACGGCCGGCCGTTATCGCGGCTGCAAGATACGCCTGTGGCGGCGCGTAACGCGACCGATTCTCACTATCTGCACGCCCTTGGAATTCCGGTTATGGAAGGCAGGGACTTTTCTGATTCCGATACTGAAACCAGTCTGCCCGTAGCTTTGGTCAATCAGGCGTTCGTTAAGCAATACTCTCCGTCCGAGGACCCGATCGGCAAACGAATTCGTATCGCCGTGTCACAGCAGTTGGGTGCGGACCGCTCGCAAGACGAAGTTTTCACCATTGTCGGCGTGATTGAGGACACGATGAACCGCGGTCCGGCGCTACCGCCGATGCCGCACATCACTACGCTGTTCCGCCAGACGCCGGACCTCAACGTTGGTTTCAAGACTTTGCTGGTACGAACTGCACTCGATCCGCTGGCGCTGGCGCCTTCCATTCGGCAGCAGCTGCACTCGCTCGATGCCAATCTGCCATTCGCGGAAGTTGCAACCATGGACCAATTGATTCAGGGGCAAGTGGCAGACCGGCGTTACACCACCGGGCTGCTGGCACTGTTCGCGTTATTCGGAGTCGTGCTCGCGTTGATCGGAGTTTACGGGGTTGTTTCGTATGTCGTGGCGCAGCGCACCAGTGAAATCGGTTTGCGGATGGCGCTGGGAGCGCGACGTGGCGACGTGTGGTGGATGGTGTTGAAGCAGGGAATCGTAATGGCAGGCACCGGAGCTGTGGCTGGGCTTTTCGCCGCTTGGGTTTTCCGAAAGGCAGTCGCGCAACTCGTATTCGGAATCTCTCCAGCTGATCCGACAACATTTTTGTCCGCAGCGGTGCTGCTCGTTGTTTTCGCAGTTGCGGCTTGCCTGCTTCCTGCGCGCAGGGCGATGAAAGTCGATCCCATGGTGGCGCTGCGGTACGAGTGAAACAAAATGACTGGACTACTTGAAGATGTTCGTTTCGCCGGCCGCATGATGCGCCGTACGCCCTTGTTCACGGCGGCAGTCGTCCTGACCGTGGCATTGGCGATCGCGGCGAACACATCGATTTTTAGTTTCGTGAATGCGGAACTACTTCGCCCCTTGCCATTCCACGAACCCTCACGGCTGCTGCAGGTCGCAGAAAAAAACGACAAGCTCAATCTGCCGATTTTTGGCGCCTCGACCTTGAACTTTCTTTCATGGCGCGAGCAGCAGCATTCTTTTCAGGAAATCGCCGCCGTTGGTTTCAACACCTACACGCTTGCTGGCGCGGGCAATCCCGAGCAACTTTATGGAAATTTGATCAGTCCGGCGCTGATGCGAGTGCTCGGCCTTTCGCCGGTTGCAGGACGGACATTCACTGACGACGAAGAGAAACCTGGCGCTACGCCGGTTGCGATGATCAGCCAGGGGTTGTGGAAGCGGCGCTTTAGCCAGGACCGCTCTTTGTTCGGCAAAACGATCAGTCTCAATGGGCAGGCAACAACAATCGTTGGCATCGCGCCGGCTGCATTGAGCCTTATTTCCGCGGCCGAGGTATACACGCCCCTCACCATCGATCCGGCGAAGGAACTTCGGCTCAACCACGTGCTTATCGTATTCGGACGACTCAAAGATGGTGTCTCCGTGGAGCGGGCACAAGCGGAGATGGAGACGATTTCTTCCCACATGGATCAGGTCTATCCGGAGATGCGTGACTGGGGTGTCCATCTTTTCACGATGAAGCAGACCTTCGTCAGCCCAGATCTGAAAACCTCCCTTCTTGTACTGTTGTGCGCCGTTTTCTTTGTGCTGCTGATCGCGTGCGCGAACATTGCGAACCTGCTGTTGTCACGAGCGGTAGCACGTCAGCAGGAGATGGCGGTGCGTACCGCGGCTGGCGCGAGTCGTCTTCGGCTCATACGGCAATTGCTCATCGAGAGTGTAACGTTGGCGTCAGCCGGCGGCGTGGCAGGCTTTGCCGGAGCGTTCTGGGCAGTGCGCGCGCTTAACCGCGCATTGCCGCCAAATACTCTGGCCGTTCCTGAAGTGCATGTGGATGCCACGGTGCTGCTGTTTGCCGTTGCCGCGACGGTTGTCACTGGGTTTTTATTCGGCCTGGCGCCCGCCTGGCGCATGTCGAAACTCGACATCAGCAACGTATTAAAACAGGCTGGCCGCAGCATGTCCGGCGGGGCTCGTGCGCGCCTGCGTAACGGGCTTGTCGCAGCCGAGCTTGCGCTGGCAACGATTCTGCTAATCGGCGCGGGATTACTGATTCGCACGCTCGGCAACCTGGAGCACGCACATCTCGGTTTCGAGCCCCGCAGCCTGATCACATTCCAGCTGGCCCTGCCCACGGCAAAGTATCCGCTCAAAGCGCAGATGCCGCAGTTCTATCACGCATTGCTGGATTCAATTCGAGCGACGCCCGGCGTGCGCGCCGCTGCAGTGTCGAGCGGCGTCCCTCTGGGCGCTGGAAGCTACACCACCAGCCCGGTCATCGCTCAGGGCTCGGTGCTTCCGCCGGGCACTCCTGCAGCAATCGATTGGCGCATTGTGAGCGACAGTTTCTTCAACACTCTGTCGATCCCGCTGCTGCGTGGCCGTGCATTCACCAACGCGGACGGTCCTGAGTCGCCACCGGTTGCGATCGTCAGCCAGGAAGCCGCGAAAAAAATGTGGGGCGGATCTGATCCCATTGGGCGGACTTTTTATCGTGCCGCCGATCCTAAGAAGACATTTTTTACCGTGGTTGGCGTCGTCGGCGATGTGCGCAACACCGCGTTGAACCAGCAATCCCCCGCGCTTTACTATCCGCTCGCCTGGCGCATAGGGGCGGCGCGTCCCCCTGTGGTTGTTATGGATATTGTCGCGCGGACCGAGGGCGCGCCAGATGAACTTTTGCCGGCTCTGCGACAGAAAGTGCGCGACCTCGACCCTGACCTCCCGATGGCGAACATACGCACGATGGAAGATTGGGTTTCAAACAGCGCCGCCCAACCCCGCCTCAATGCCCGATTGCTTACGTTATTCGCGGCTATGGCTCTGCTGATCGCCGCGATCGGAATTTACGCAGTTCTCGCTTACTCGGTCACTCAGCGAACGCAAGAGATTGGCTTGCGCATTGCGCTTGGCGCGCAGCCCGGCCGCGTATTGCGGCTGGTTGTGGGCGAAGGGATGAAGGTTGGTCTGACCGGAATCGGGATCGGCCTGGTGGGGGCAGCCATCGCGGCAAAGGCGCTCTCAACCCTGGTATATGGCGTGCCGGTGCGCGATCCGGCGACCTTCGCAGGAGTCGCTTTGGCGCTGGTCACGATCGCTCTGGCTGCGTGCTTCATTCCTGCGCGTCGCGCGGCGAAGGTCGATCCCATGGTGGCGCTGAGGTACGAGTGAGTTATGAATCGGACAATTGAAAACCTACGCTACGCCTTCCGCAGATTGCGCAAGAATCCCGGCTTCACGGCTGTGGCACTGACCACCCTGGCGCTGGGTATCGGGGCGAGTGCGGCCATTTTCAGCGTGGTCTACAGCGTCCTGCTGCGCCCTTTGCCTTACGAAAAGCCAGACCAGATAGTGCGCCTTTGGGAGTCGAGTCCCGCGTGGGCGCACATGAATTTCGCCGATCCCAATTTCGAGGATGTTCAAGCACAGACCCACTCATTTCAAGCTCTGGCAGAGTTTGGGGGTGAAACCGAGTCAGTGCTCGCTGGTTCAACACCCGCGCGCGTACCGGTTGCGTGGGCCTCCGAAAATTTCTTTTCCGTGATGCGCGTTCAACCGGTGGTCGGACGTGAGTTCACAAAGCAGGAGTATCGCTTCGGGGCGGCCCCAACCGCGATGGTAGGTTACGGCTTCTGGAAAGAATTTCTGGGAGGGGCGAGTGATCTTTCCGGCGTCAAGTTGACCATTCTCAGCCGGCCGGTTACGGTCGTAGGTGTCCTCCCGCCGCAATTCGACTTTCCACAGCATGCACAAGTATGGCTTCCGCGCGGAGTCTTTGAACGATACCCTTCCCGCACTGCGCACAATTGGCAAGTAGTGGGTCGCCTGCGTGACAGTGTTGCCATAGGTGAGGCGCGCGCCGAACTTGCCACAATCGGGCGTCGCTTAAAGCAGCAATACGGTCGAGACATAGACCTGACCGACATTGCTCTTCTGCAGCTGCACGACGAACTAGCGAGCCCCGTGCGTCCGGCGTTGATCGCGCTATTTGGAGCGGACGGTTTTCTACTCCTGGTCGCCTGCATGAACGTTGCCAATCTGCTGCTTGCGCAGGGATCGGCCCGACAGAAGGAACTGGCGATCCGCATTGCAATAGGAGCAAGCCGCACTCAGCTCATAACGCAATTCGTCTTCGAAACTCTGCTGCTAGCGGTCGTTGGTGGAAGCCTTGGACTCGTCCTGGCCCGTTTCTCCCTGGCGATGCTGCTGAAGCTTGCGCCTGCGGAACTCACTCGCATTGGCGACGTGTCTGTGAACTTGCCGGTCCTGGCTTTTGCTATGGCGATCTCGCTGATTACAGCGATCGCTCTCGGCGTTTTCGGTGCATTGCGTTCACTTTCTTCCCATCCTCGATCCGGCTTGACTGAGGGCGGTCGTTCTCAGGATGCCGCCGGCAGCAGCAAGTATTTGGGTCGCGCGATTGTCATAGGGCAACTCGCCGTCACTTTGACTCTCCTGACAGGCGCGGGCCTGCTCGGAAGGAGCCTGCTTCGCGTGCTTTCGGTTGATCCGGGTTTCCGCACCGAGCACGTATTGACCATGGACTTGTCCCTACCGTTCGTGGACGAGAAAGAGAAAAATCAGCGTGCCCAGTTCCTCACTGAATTGCTGGAGCGATTGCGCGTTCTTCCCGGCGTAATCGATGTAGGAGGAACGGCTGCCCTTCCGTTATCCGAAGGGCCGGTGGGTGGCGCATATATTGCGCTTGCGACCGGCCAGCAATCTCCTCACACCATCGAGGAGTATGAAAATCTCCTTCACACGTCGCCCCAAACTGGGTACGCCAATTACTGTACTGCCAACGCGGGGTTTTTCCACGCATTGGAAATCCCGCTGTTGAAGGGACGCCTCTTCAATGAAGGCGACACGATGGATTCGCCCCAGGTCGCGCTGATCAGCGAATCGCTCGCTCGCGAAAGGTGGCCGAATCAAGACCCGCTCGGCCAAACCCTCGAGTTCGGCAACATGGATGGCGATTTTCGCCCGATGACAGTGGTTGGTGTAGTCGGAGACGTCCGCGCGGACAGCCTGGAAACGGCCCCTGCACCAACGGTCTACGCCTTTTACCGCCAGCGTCCACAGGCGGCCCATGATTTCACAGTTGTACTTCGCGCGGCAGGAGAACCAGCGGCTCTTATTTCGTCAGCCCGCGAGGCCCTGCGCAACCTGGATCCAACCGTGCCTCCGCTGTTCGGGACCTTCGTCGGTGTGGTTTCGGCGTCGCTGCAGGCAAGGCGGTTCAACCTCGAACTGGTGGGGTTCTTCGCGGGCTCCGCGCTGCTGCTGGCGGTAGTTGGCCTCTACGGAGTGATGGCATATTCAGTCACGCGGCGCACAAGCGAAATTGGCGTCAGAGTGGCCCTGGGCGCAAGTCGGGCAAACATACTGCGACTAATACTGTCGCAAGGTCTGCGTGCCGCACTTTTCGGGGTAGTCATCGGAGTGGCTGGTTCTCTGGTGGTAAGTCGCGCGATTCGTTCATTGCTATTTGGCCTGAGCCCTGCCGATCCGCTCACCTTGATTGGCGTTTCGTTTCTGCTGGTAATCGTTGCACTGCTTGCCTGCTGGATCCCGGCGCGCCGCGCAGCGAAGGTCGATCCCATGGTGGCGCTGCGTTATGAGTGAAAGGGAATAAGCAGGTTATGAAACCTTTGATTCAAGATTTTAATTTCGCGCTCCGGCAGTTGCGCCGCAACCCCGGTTTTGCGGCGACTGCGGTCATAACCATCGCTCTAGGCATAGGCGTGACCACGGCCATGTTCAGCGTGGTGAATGCGGTGCTGCTGCGACCCCTTCCGTTTCCTCAACCAGACCGCCTGCTGGCAGTTGGTGATTACGATACGCGGCATGGAATCCCCAGGAACGATTTGGGAAGCGTGTCGTATCCCGATGTAGTTGACATTCGCAACCGCAATCGCTCACTCACGGATATTGCCGCCTACGACTTTGACGAAGCCGCACTGACCGGCGTGGGTGAGGCCCGACACGTAAATGTTTCGCACGTGAACGCTTCTTTATTTCCGATACTTGGAGTTCATGTTTACCTGGGCCGGACTTTCAATGCGGACGAAGACAGCCCCGGGCATTACGAAGCAATCGTCAGCTACAAGTTCTGGCGCACCTATTTAAACGGAAACAGGGATATTGTCGGCCGCAATGTGAACCTGAATGGTCGCGCCTACACGATTGTGGGAGTCATGCCCGCAGGCTTTCAATTTCCAATTTCATCTGACGCGCGTGATTTGTGGCTGACCCTCGCCCAAAGGGAAGAGGTGACTATGCCGGGCGACATGCCTATCACTGCGCAGCGCGGGTACCACACCTTCGCTGCAATAGCCCGGCTCAAGGACGGTGTGACCCTGCAGCAAGCAAACGCAGATTTGGCGTCAATTGCGAAAGCGGTGGTTCGGGAGAATCCCAATGTTCCACCATACGGCGGCATGGTCGCCGTATCAGAACTGGAAGCGCTGGTCGGGAACATTCGCACACCGCTTGTGGTTTTGCTGGCCGCAGTAAGCCTGGTTTTGTTGATTGCATGCGCGAACGTCGCCAACCTGCTCTTGGTGCGTGGCAGCGAGCGCACGCGCGAAATCGGAGTGCGGGCGGCCCTGGGGGCGACGCGCTTCCGCCTGATACGCCAGCTGGTAACTGAATCAGTGGCGCTGTCGATTGCCGGATCCGCTTTGGGTGTCTTCTCCGCGTATTGGATGATCGCCGGCGTCCTGCATCTTTATCCCGAAAACCTGCCGCGCGCCGAGCAGGTTGGAATTGATCTGCGGGTTTTGTTGTTCACCGCCGGGCTCGCAATTGTTAGTGGAATGCTGTTCGGCCTGGCGCCTTCGCTGCACAGCGCGTCCTCAGTTCTGAGTGCCAGCATCCGGGCGGGCAGCCGTACTGCAACTGCCAGCCGCGGGCACAACCGCTTGCGCTCGGGATTGGTGATTGCAGAAACTGCAGTCGGCGTAACCCTGCTGATCGGCGCAGGACTGTTGCTGCGCAGTTTGCATCGGCTGTCGCATGTTGATCTCGGTTTCAATCCCAATCATCTGCTCACGGCAAGTTTTGATCTATCGGATGTCCGTTATAACCCCGACCAGCAGGACCGCTTCATACATGACCTCACCACGCGCTTGAGCAGACTGCCGGGAGTCATTTCGGCCAGCGGCGCATTGCCGTTGCCCTTGAGCAATAACAACTTAGGCGTCTCTTTTAACCTTGTCGATCATCCCGTTCCCGAAGCCAACGCGCCGAGCGCCACTTTCCATCTGGTCACATCCGAATTTTTCGAAACTATGCAGATGCCGCTGATGCGCGGGCGCTTTTTCGATGAGCGCGACCATCGCAACGGCGAGCCGGTGATAATCGTCAGCGCAGCGTTCGCGAAGAAATTCTTTCCCAATGAAGATGCTGTCGGAAAGAAGATCGAGATCGGAGCGGGCGAGGGGCCATCGCGGAAGAAGTACAAGACTCGCGAAGTGGTGGGCGTGGTCGGGGACCTCCGGACCGACTCACTGGAGAAAGATCCCGAAGCCACCTATTACATTCCCTTGTCACAGCTGATGTTTGGGGCACCTACTTTGGTCGTACGCACCGCGGGCGAACCAATGGCGCTTTCGGCGGAGATCGGTAAAGTGCTGCGCTCGATGGATGCGGAAGCACCGCTATATGACGTTCGCACCATGGCTGACTATCTCGTGCTCGATCTCGGACGCGCACGCTTTCAAACCGTGTTGCTGGGATTATTCGCCGGCATTGCTCTGCTGCTTACCGCAGTCGGACTCTACGGCGTAATGGCGCAGTCAGTCGCGCAACGCACCCAGGAGATCGGAATCCGGATGGCTATGGGCGCCACCCGCGAAGATGTTCGCGCGATGGTGCTGCGCCACGGCACGTTCCTCAGTATTGCCGGAACTGCGATTGGGGTGGTTAGCGCGCTGGCTCTCGCACGCCTGATCGAGTCGCTGCTCTACCAGATACCTCCGCGCGATCCCATGACCTATATCGGTGTGTGCGGAATTCTGGGATTAGTTGCTCTCGTAGCCAGTTATGTCCCGGCTTTGCGCGCGACGCGTCTCGATCCCATGGTGGCGCTGAGGTACGAGTGAGGAATTTATAGATGAACAGATTCCTACAAGACGTTCGCTATGCATTGCGGCAACTGGGCAAGAAGCCGGGCTTCACGGTAACGGCGGTTATCACTCTTGCGGTTGGCATCGGGGCGAATACTTCAATTTTTTCTGTCGTCAATGCTGTATTGCTTAAGCCACTGACCTATCCCGATCCTGACCGTATCGTGCAGTTCCTGCTGACATCGCCACAGGGTCCAGGACCTGCCGCCTCGGTTACGCAGTTGAACGTCTGGCGTGAGCAGAACAGTGTGTTCGACAACATTTCCGCGTATGACTTCGGCGGATCCGGCATGAATCTGACCGGCGGCTCTTATCCCGAACAAGTCAAAGGCATACGTGTCACCGCTGACTACTTTCAGTTGTTCGGAGCTCAGACAGTTTTGGGCCGTCCCTTTACCACCGAGGAAGACAGACCTCACGGTGGCCGCGTGGTCGTGCTCAGCTACGGACTTTGGCAGCGACGGTTTGGAGGGGACAAGCAGATTGTAGGTAAGACCATCTCTCTTGGGGGAGAATCGTATGCGGTGACCGGAGTTGTGGGACGAGACTTTGTTACCGACCCGCCGGCGGATTTATGGCTGCCTTTTCAATTCGATCCAAATAGCAACGATCAGGCGCACTACTTTCTGGCTGCGGCGCCGTCTGAAGCCCGGTGTAACACTCAAGCAGGCGAACTCTCAGCTCACACTGTCGGCGGATGAATTCCGGCGCAAATTTCCGGGCGTGATCGAGGCGCAAGATGGTTTCGCAGTGCAGCCACTGCGGGATGTGATTGTCAACGACGTGCGGTCATCTTTGTGGGTGTTGGTGATAGCAGTTGGCTTTGTTTTGCTCATCGCGTGCGCAAATGTTGCTAACCTCCTGCTCATCCGGGCCACTGGTCGCAAGCGGGAAATCGCAGTCCGGACCGCGCTCGGGTGCAAGCAGAAGGCGCATTGTTCGCCAATTGCTGACGGAAAGCGTTCTCCTCTCGATCACCGGAGGAACTTTCGGCGTCATCCTCGGAGTGGTTGGAGTGCGGTTCCTGTTGTCACTGAACCCAGGATCCATTCCACGAATCGGCGAAGATGGCGCGGCGGTCGGCCTGGATTGGAGAGTGCTTGCATTCACCGCAATTGTTTCAGTGCTGACCGGAATTCTGTTTGGGCTGATTCCCGCTCTCAATATTTCACGGGGCGATGTGGTTTCTGCACTGAAAGAAAACAGCGGACGTGCCGGGAGGCTCGTTTCGCCAGAACAAAACTCGTTCCGTGCTGGTGGTAACGGAGATGGCGTTGGCGCTGGTGCTGCTAATCGGCGCAGGCTTGCTGATACACACCTTTGTTGCGCTCCGGCATGTCGATCCTGGTTTCGACTCCAGCAATGTACTCACGATGCGAATGTCGCTAACCGGGCCCGTTTCGAAAAGGCGGCTGGCGTAGCGCAACTAAACCGCGACGGGGTCCAACGACTTGACGCGTTGCCGGGAGTTACGGAAGCAGCTTCCACTTGCTGCGTTCCGCTCGAAGGCTGGTTTGGCCTGCCTTTTAGTGTGGTCGGTCGTCCTGCCTGGAGATAGCGCTCCTCGGACCGGTGCCGGTTGGCTGACGATTTCGCCAGACTACTTCCGAGTTTTCAAAATCCCGCTCATTCGTGGGAGATTCTTCACCGATCAGGACAGTGGTGGCTCGACCGGGGTAGTGATCATCAATCAGGCGATGGCACGGAAAGTCTGGCCCAAGGGTGATCCGCTCAGTGATCACTTGTTGATTGGGCATGGTGTCGGTCCGGAATTTGAAGAGCCACCCCGGCAGGTCGTCGGGATTGTAGGCGACGTTCGCGAAGCCAGCCTCGGGTCAGGAGCCTGGGCCGATGATGTACGTTCCGACGGCTCAAGTCACCGATGGCGTCACCGCCCTCAACGCGCGCATTGCACCAATCGCTTGGGTCGTCCGCACCCGCGTCTCTCCGGAATCACTGCGTCCGGCAATTTCAAAAGCACTGCTCGAAGCAAGTGGCGGCTTGCCCGTTTCCGACATTCGCTCGATGAATGAAATCGTTGTCCGTTCCACGTCGCGCGAGAATTTCAACATGTTGCTGTTAACGATCTTCGCTGGATCAGCCCTCTTACTGGCGGCGATCGGAATTTATGGGCTGATGGCGTACTCGGTACAACAGCGCACTCAGGAAATTGGAATTCGCATGGCGCTGGGTGCGGAGAAGGGCGCGGTCAGGAGCATGGTGATATTCCAGGGCGTTCGACTGGCCGTAATCGGAGTAGGGATAGGTCTGGTCGCGGCGTTCGGACTGGCGCGTCTTCTCGCGAGCCTTTTATTCCAGACCAAAACCTGGGATCCGGTGTCGTTCACGCTTGTGCCTGCTCTGTTGATTGCGGTGGCTTTTATAGCAGTTTGGCTTCCTGCGCAACGCGCGATTCGAGTCGATCCGGTGGATGCGCTGCGTTACGAGTGAGGAACGGCAAATGACTACCCAATTCAACATATTCGCTTCACGCTGCGGCAGTTGCGCAAGAATCCGGCTTCACTGCGGTCGCAGTCATCACCCTGGCGCTCGGAATTGGCGCCAACACAGCGATCTTCAGCGTGATCTACGCCTCGCTGCTCGCGCCCATGCCGTATCCGGACGCCGATCGATTGGTGATGGTGTGGTCGAAGATCTCTCAGGGGCGCAATTCGGTTTCAGCCGGCGACTTCCTCGATTGGAAGCGCCAGAACACGACCTTCGAGGACATCGAAGCGTGGACTGGCAACCAGTTCAACCTCGCCACTCCTGAGCAGCCGGAGATGGTGCAGGCGCGCATAGTGAGTCCGGGCTACTACCACATGCAGGGCTTCGGATTTTTCATGGGACGGGATTTTGTTGACGACGAAAGTGTCCCGGGGAAGGACCACGTCGCCATTCTGACTCACAAGACGTGGGAACGCCTCGGTTCCAACCCGAAGATTATCGGAACTGCCCATTCGCCTCAACAACGAGCCTTACACCGTAGTCGGAGTGTTTGCTCCGGGGATTGGCGGACCGGCTTACAGGTGGCGATGTGAGCGTGCCCCTGGCCTTCAAGCCGCAGCAATTGAACCACGACTTTCACTCAGCTGCTCGTGATGGGGAAACTCAAGCGCGGCGTGACACTGGCGCAAGCCCAGGCGGACATGAATGCGGTCACCGATCACATCGCCCAGGACTTTCCAAAGTCTAATAAAGGATGGGGCGCCAGCGTCGAACCGCTGCACCTCGATTTTATTCCGCCCTGAGCTCATCAGGAACTTGTGGCTCCTAATGGCTGCCGTAGTGTTCGTGTTGCTGATTGCGTGTGTGAACGTGGCGAATCTCCTGCTGGCGCGCGGCCTCTCGCGCAATAAAGAAGTTGCGGTGCGGACTTCGCTGGGCGCAACCCGTCGCCACATCTTCGCGCAATTCCTTACCGAGAGCTTGATTATGGCAGGCGGTGGGAGGGGCTGTCGGCATCGGCTTGGGCGTGGCGATGTTGAGAATTCTGATGGCGAATATTCCCTTCGACCTGCCTTCGGAAGCGGACGTCAGGCTCAGCATTCCGGTCTTGCTCTTCACCCTGGCTGCGACTACGTTTGCCGGAATTTTATTTGGATACGCGCCGGCCTGGAGCGCATCCCGCGTCGATCCCAATGAGGCGCTCAAGGAAAGTGGACGCGCGCGGCACTGGCGCAGGGAAGTAGCCGTCTGCGCAGAATTCTGGTGATCTCGGAGTTCGGTCTGGCGCTGACGCTGCTGGCTGCTTGCGGGCTGGCCATGCACAGCCTGTGGAATGTCAGCCGAATCGATCTCGGTATCCGACAGAGACCATCTCTTGACCTTTTTTCTTCCGGCGTCGGAAAAGCGCTTTGCGCATCCCGAAGGAATCAATCCGTATTTCCGGCAAATTCTGGAAAAGATTCAGGCTGTTCCGGGCATCGTGAACGCGACTGTTTCCACCGGTGGCCCGCTGCAGGGACGTTTGGAGGAATGTATTTCAGCGTTTCCGGACAACCGGTGAGCGATCCTTCTTTGCGACCGAGCTTCGCCGTTTCAGATGGTCACGCCCGGCTACTACGCGACTTACGGAATTCGAGTCGTGCGCGGCCGCAGCTTCACCGATCAGGACTCCGCGACGTCCACGCCAGTCGCGATGGTGAATGAGAATTTCGTGCGCCGCTATTTGCCCGGCGTGGATCCCCTTGACGCAAACCGTCTCCGTCGATCAATTGATTCCTGGCGAGACCCGGACGGGAGCCGCCATCGCGTGGCGGATCGTTGGCGTCTTTCACAACGTGCGGGTCAATGGACTGCGCAACGATGACGATCCGGAAATAGACGTGCCCTTCTGGCAGAGCCCGTGGCCACAGGCAGGTATTGCGGTGCGCACCACCGGCGATCCGGAAACGATGACCAAAAGCATCGCAGCAGCGATTCACTCCGTAGATCCTGAACTGCCGCTGGCCAACGTCATCACCATGGACCAGCTTCTCGAACCGCGCGCTTCTTGGCGATCAATTCATCGCCAGTCTGTTTGGAAGCTTTTGCGCTGGTGGCTCTGTCGCTGGCTGGAGTCGGAATTTATGGAGTGATGGCGTTCGGCGTAACCCAACGCACGCATGAGATTGGTTTGCGCATGGCCCTGGGCGCGGACAAGCAACAAGTTCTGGGATTGGTTCTACGCGAAGGATTGTCTCTTGGCTCTGGGCGGCCTCGGTGTAGGACTGGTGGGCGCATGATTCTCGGGCATCGCGATGCAAAGCACCTTGTACGGAGTGGGCACAGTGGATCTCGGCGCTTTCACTGTGGTGGCGTTGGTTCTGCTGGGGTCGGCAGTGATTGCCTGCTTACATCCCGGCGCGGCGAGCGGCGAGGGTCGATCCCATGGTGGCGCTGCGGTACGAGTAAGAAATATTTGCGAATGCTATTTAGGAAATACGAATGAACGGAATATTACAGGACCTCCGCTACGCGCTGCGCCAGTTGCGCAAGAACCCGGGATTCACGGCGGCAGCGGTCCTGACTCTTGCACTGGGCATTGGCGCGAACACGGCTGTGTTCAGCGTGATGAACGCGGTCTTGCTGCGATCACTTCCCGTGCACGATCCGCAGCGGCTCTACTATTTGAAAATTGGTGGTGGGGACCATCCCCCGCGCGCAACAACCACCGGTAATGACAACATCTCGTTTTCCGAACCTGTCTTCGAAGCCCTCCGGCAACGCAAGGACGTTTTTGAAGACCTCGTCGCGTATGCGCCGCTAAGTGTTCAAAAGGTCGCCGTGCGTTATGGAGAGACGCCGGAGGAAGCCGAAGGCGATGAAGTGAGCGGCAATTTCTTTTCTGGCTTGAGCGCGGGAATTGCCCGCGGGCGCGGCTTTACTCGCGAGGATGAACAGACGCACGCTGCGGTTGCGGTGATCAGCCACGACTACTGGACGAGGCGCTTCGCTCGGAACTCCTCGATGGTAGGCGAAACGCTCTTCGTCAAAGGCGTTCCCTTCACGATTGTTGGTATTGCGGCTCCAGGATTTCGCGGAATTGAAGAGGGCAGCTCTACCGACCTTTGGGTGCCGCTGCAAACTCGAGCGGAATTGAACGCCTGGGGCGAATCACCTGATCAGTACAGTCTTTACGGTTCGCCAAGGTGGTGGTTCCTACAGCTGATTGGACGGCTGCGCCGCGACGTTTCGCCGGCCCAGGCGCAGAGTGCGCTGCAGTCCACTTTTGGGGAAGCGGCGAAAATTGGTGTCGGCGATATCGATCCGAAACAGTGGAAGCCGTTGCTTGATTTCGATCCGGCAAAAGGAATCGAAGGATACAACCAGGACTATCGAGATCCGGTGCGGATGCTCATGGGATTGGCAGCGCTGGTATTGCTGATCGCATGCACGAATGTGGCGCTCCTGCTGGTGGCCCGCAATGAAGTCAGGCAGCGGGAATTCAGCCTGAAAATGGCAATCGGTGCCGACAAGGCGCGGGTTTTTCGACAGTTGCTCACCGAGAGTTCATTATTGGTAACGGCGGGTTCTGCGCTTGGTTGGGGCTTCGCAATCTTCGCGACTCGTGCCTTAGCGGATTGGTCGGGGATCGAGAGTGGGCTTGAACCCGACCGCAACGTGCTGCTGTTCACACTGGGAACTTCCGTGCTGGTTGCGATTGGTTTTGGCCTTGCTCCCCTCTGGGTGGCGCTAAGGCTTCCGATCTCCGGCGTTTTGCGGGCCACAAGTACAGGCCTGACGCAAGCTCGACGGCGCGCCCTTGGTGGCCGAATTCTCATGTCTTCGCAGCTGGCGATCTGCCTGTTGTTGTTGATGGCTGCAGGTCTTCTGCTGCGCACCTTGCGAAATTACGAGACCCAGGACTTAGGAATGAGGACCCAGGGTCTGCTGGTGTTTGGCATCACCCCACAGCATGCGCGTACCTCGCAAGAAACCGCGGCGTTCTATCACAATCTAGTCGACCGCGTTCGCGTTCTGCCAAGCGTAGAAGCGGCAACGTTTATGAACCACCGCCTGGGTGCGGGCTGGGGCTCCAACCATGACGAGGTGCTCGACGGTGTCGATCTTCAGCAAAAATTCCGATCTAAAGGAACGGTGCGAAGTAATGATGTTGGGCCGGACTACTTCCGCGTACTCGGGGTACCAATTCTTCAAGGCCGGGATATTTCTGACGCGGATACTGAGACATCCGCACCCGTTGCTGTGGTGAACGAAACCTTTGTGAAACGCTTCCTGCCTAATACCAACCCGTTGGGGCACAAGCTTTCCGGTGACCGAACAATCGTCGGCGTGGTGAAAGACAGCAAATACAAGACCGCGTTTGAGCTACCGACTCCGACGGCCTACTATCCCGGCTTTCAGACCATTAAGGCGGGCGAAACCATGCACGTTGAAATCAGGTGCCGAGGTGAGGCGCTGAGTCTGCTGCCGACGGTCGGTAAAGCGATTCACGAGATCGATCCCAACATTCCACTGGAACGGCCGATGACCCAGCAGGCTCAATTTGAGGAGTCCTATTCCGATCACAGAATGTTTGCACGCCTGGGCGGATTTTTCGGAGGCTTGGCGGCGCTACTGGTGGCGACCGGGCTTTACGGAACGCTCTCGTACCGCACCAATCGCCGGACCAACGAGATCGGGATGCGTATGGCTTTCGGCGCACAGCGCGCGCAAGTCCTGTGGATGGTCATGCGTGACAGCTTGGTGGTTTGTGCGATGGGCCTGAGTTTCGGGCTGCCGCTTACATTTCTGGGCGCGGGGTTGATGGGCTCGATGCTGTACAAAGTGTCCCCGCTCGATCTTGTGAGCTTAGGTTTAGCGATGAGTTGCGTTGCGTTGGTGGCGGTCGCAGCGTCTTTGCTGCCGGCACGCCGCGCGGCGAAGGTCGATCCCATGGTGGCGTTGCGGTATGAGTGAGGAAAATCTTATGAATGGAATACTTCAAGATCTACGCTACGCCCTGCGGCAGTTGCGCAGGAACCCAGGATTTATGGCAACTTCTGTTCTGACGCTTGCGCTCGGGATTTGCGCCAGCCTGGCCATATTCGGTTTTGTCGACGCCGCTCTACTCACGCCGCTGCCGTATTCCAATCCGGATCGATTGGTTGAGGCAACCGGAAGCGTCGCAATGATGCCGCGCGCCGATCTGTCATACCCCGACTATCTGGATTGGAAGCGGCTCAACCAGGTTTTTAGTTCCCTGGATGTCTATAACCAGACCGGACACTTGCTGCGCACTTCCGCAGGAACTGAGCCGGTCCACGGGGCAGTGGTAAGCGATGGATTTTTCCGGACGTTGGGAGTGGCCCCGCTTTTCGGACGCGACTTTTACACCGGCGAAGATCTGCCGGAAGCCCCACAAACGGTGATATTGAGCTACGGCGCCTGGCAGAAGCGGTTTGCCGGACGCAAGAGTGTGACCGGTGAAACCGTGACCCTAAGCGGAGTCCCTTACACGATCGTTGGGGTGATGCCGCGGAGCTTTCAATTTTCTCCCGCCGGCAACGCCGAGTTCTGGACGACACTGCACGCCTCCGATCCGTGCGGTCAGCGGCGGAGTTGTCACAACCTCACGGGAATTGGTCGCCTTAAAGACGGAACTACAGTTGCCGTGGCCCGCTCCAATATGGAGGCGATCGCCCGCCAGTTAGAGATGCAATACCCGGCTGACAATCGCGGTCAGGGCGCGTTTGTGGAGAAGCTCTCCGACGTGATATTTGCCGATCTCCGCCCCGTGCTGTTGGCGTTGCAAAGCGGCGCGGGCCTGTTGTTGTTGATCGCTTGCGTCAACGTATCGAGCCTGTTGCTGGTCCGTTCCGAGGGCCGCAAACGTGAAATGGCGGTGCGTGGTGCACTCGGCGCCTCGCGTATTCGGCTGATTCGGCAATTTGCAACCGAAGGAGTGCTTCTGGTGATCGCCAGCAGCGTGGCCGGGATACTGGTGGCGCGCGCGAGCATGCAGATCCTGAAGGGAATGATCTCGCAGGACGTGCTGGACTACATGCCCTATCTTCAGACACTCGGGCTGAGTCTGCATGTTCTGGAGTTTGCTGCCGCTCTTTCGATAGGCGCGGTGGTTTTGTTTTCTATAACTCCGATGGTGCGCCTGCCCTTCCGGCAATTACGCGAAGGGTTGACAGAAGGTGGTCGCGGCTACGCCGGAACTTTGTGGCGGCGTTTTGGAGCAAATCTGGTCGTTGTAGAACTGGCGCTGGCAGTGGTGTTGCTCGTGAGCGCAGGGTTGCTGGGCAAGAGCTTGTATCGGTTGCTCCATGTGGAAGTCGGTTTTCAGCCTGACCACCTGGCGACCCTCTCGGTTGCGCTGTCGGACGCCGACTATCCCAAAGAACAGCAGCAAGTGGCGGCAGAGCGGCAGATCACAAACCGCATTGCAAGCTTGCCGGGCGTGGAATCCGTTGGCGTGACCAGCATGTTGCCCGTGAGTCATAACGGCAACACCGTTTGGATTCGCGTCGCCGGCCGGCCTTATAACGGCGAGCACAACGAAGTAAACCGGCGTGAGGTGAGTCCTGAACTTTTCACAACCCTGCGTGCGAAGTTATCGCTGGGGCGTTACTTTACCGAGCTCGACAACACTTCAAAGCCTCGCGTCGCCATGGTGAATCAGGCGTTTGCGCGAAAATATTTTCCCGGTGAGGACCCACTAGGTAAGAAAATCGGCGACACCTCTCTTTCGCCTGAATCCATCGCCGAAATTGTTGGCGTGGTCGAAGACGTTAAAGACGGCTCGCTGGATTCAGAAATCTGGCCAGCCGTGTATTACTCATTCAATCAGAGCCCGGATACGTACTTTTCTTTGGTGGTGCGCACATCGCAGTCCGAGCAATCGCTCTTGCCAGAGGTGGTGAGCGTCATCCGTCAGATTGACCCTGGCATCGGAACTTTGGATGAAACAACCATGCCGGCACGCATCAACAATTCGCCAACTGCTTACATACATCGTTCCTCGGCCTGGCTGGTTGCGGGATTCGCGTCTCTGGCTCTGCTCCTTGGAGTTGTCGGTCTTTACGGGGTCATCGCGTATTCCGTCGGGCGCAGAACGCGTGAGATAGGAGTGCGCATTGCGCTGGGCGCCCAACGCAGTTCCGTGTATCAACTCGTGATGAGGGAGGCGGTCTGGCTGACAGCCATAGGAGTTACCGCAGGACTGCTATGCGCGGTGGCCGCCGCCATCTCGATCCGCAGTCTGCTCTTCGGAGTGCAGGCATGGGACGCCGCCACTCTGGTTGCGACTGCCGTGGTGCTGGGCATCGCTTCTCTGCTTGCAAGCTATGTGCCGGCGCGGCGGGCGGCTAAGGTCGATCCCATGGTGGCGCTGAGATATGAGTAAGGACAAGAATATGATTCAACTGAAAAACCTGGAACGTAGTTACAAATCTCCCGCCGGTCAATTTTTTGTGTTGCGGCGGGTCAACCTCGATATTCAACCCGGCGAATTCATCACTGTCATGGGGCCATCCGGGGCAGGGAAGTCTTCTTTGCTGAACGTGCTCGCTTTACTCGACGACGCATGGGACGGCGAGTACTGGTTCCGCGAAGAGGCCGTTCATAAGATGAAGCGCAAACAACGTGCCGAGCTCGCCAAACGCAATATCGGCATGGTGTTTCAGAGCTATCACTTGCTCGACGATCTCACCGTGCGCGAGAACATCGACCTCCCGCTTTCCTACAAGGACATTCCGCACAAACAGCGTCAGGGCATGGTAGCGGACACGCTCGATCGCTTTCAGATCGTCGCGAAGAAAGATCTGTTTCCGAGCCAGCTTTCCGGCGGACAACAACAATTGGTCGGCATTGCGCGCGCCGTGATTCACAAACCCGTGCTCTTGCTGGCCGACGAGCCCACCGGGAACCTTCACTCCTCCCAGGCGCAGGAAATCATGGAGCTGTTTCGCGACCTGAATCAGCACGGGACAACAATCGTGCAGGTCACGCACTCAGAGGTGAACGCCAGTTACGGCTCCCGCACCATTCAGTTGAAGGACGGCTGGGTGGTCAACGACACGGCCAATCCGGAGTTGCAGCCCTACGAGGCGGTGAAGCAATGAGGACCAGCATGCGTGCGGGGCACGGAAAAAGACTCCTGGTTTCTTTGCTTATTATCTGCTTCACTGTGTCTGTTTCGGCACAAGACGCTCCGGGTTCGGCATCGGTGCCGGCCCCTTCCTCAGCACCATCGCAGAACAATCCTTCAGCTCCAGCGCAGAGCAGAGCCACAGTATCCCTGCAGATGCCGAAGTCACGTAATCCGCTCAGCTCATACACTCCGAGCTTTGTGCCCGAGCCACAGCTCGCCAATTCTCCGTTGCTCACGCAATTGATTCGCGAGGGCAAGCTCTATTTGTCACTAAAGGACGCGATTCGCCTTGCCCTCGAAAATAATCTCGATCTCGCGATTGCGCGCTACAACCTGCCCATCGCCGAGACTGACATTCTGCGTACTAAGGCGGGCGGAGTGTTTCGCGGGGTCAACGCAGGAGTAGTGCAAAACACTCCCGGCGGCGGGGTTGGCGGGTTCGGGGCCGGTGCACCGGGTGCAGGAGCCGGGGGCACGACTGGGGGCGCAGGCGGCGCGGGTGCTGGCGCTTCAGGGCTGGTTCAGTCGACGTTGGGCGCGGGCACTCCCGTGGCTTCGTACGATCCTCTAATAATTGGCGCAGTAGGAGCGGAGCATCAGACAACTCCACTGGCGAACCAGCAAACTTACGGCGTGCCTTTGCTGCAACTCAACACCGGACAGGCGAATTTCGGCGTCTCCCAGGCATTCGCGACGGGAACCAGTGTTTCTTTTCAATTCAATAACTCACGGCAAACAACAAACTCACCGTTCTTCAATCTGTCTCCGGTGTTGAGTTCGGCGTTTCGGTTTAGTTTCCAACAGGAGCTGCTGGCTGGGTTCGGACTCGGCCCCAACCTTCGATATTTGAGGATCGCGAACAACAATAGAAAGATTTCTGATATTGCATTTAAGGACCAGGTCATCGCGACGGTGACGCAGATCGAAAATATTTATTGGGACCTGGTGAACGCTTATCGGCAGGCGCAGGTCAATGAGCAATCGGTCGCGTTTGCGCAACAGGCGCTGGACAATGCAAAGAAGCAGCTGCAACTCGAAAGCATTCCTGCGATGGACGTTACCCGCGCGGAAGCCGAGCTCTCGCGGCGCGCTCAGGATTTGACGGTAGCAAAGACCGGCCTGCAGCTTCAGGAACTGCTGATCAAGAACGCGTTGACTAAGAGTCTGGATGATCCAGTTTTTGAAGCGGTCCCGGTAGTTCCCACTGATACGCTGCAGCCGAACCAGGCGCCGCAGACGGCACCCGCGCAGGAGCTGATCAAATCTGCGCTGGAAGATCGTCCCGAACTCAAAGAGACCGATATCGATTTAATTAACCGCCAGATCAGCCGCCAATCAGCGAAGAACGCCTTGCTGCCGACGCTATCGCTGGTGGGTTTCTATGGAGGATCCGGACTGGCGGGTCCATTGAATCCAATTTTCAACATACCTGGGGAAACCGATGTTTCTACGGTTCCGAAAAGTTACTACGGCGGACTAGTGAATACCTTCAACAATTCGTCCCCCGATTACTACATCGGTTTCAATCTTGGCATTCCAATTCGAAATCGAGTGGCCAAGGCCGACCAATACCGGTCAGAGCTGGAATACCGTCAAGCTGAGTTGCGGCGCGAGCAATTGCGCAAGCAGATCCGCATTGAAGTGCAGAACGCGCATTATGCGCTCGAACAAACTGCGGCCCGAGTCGATGCGGCGAAACAGGCACGTGATCTGGCGCAGAGAACTTTCGAGATCATGCAGCAAGAGCAAACGCTCGGCGCCGGCTCCACCTTCCAGACCATGACCGCGCAGCGCGATCTTGCCCTCGCCGAACTCGATCTGGTCACGGCAATGACAATCTACGAGAAAGCTAAAGTAGAACTTGATCGCGCGACCGGAAGCACGTTAGATCATAATGGAATACAAATTCAGGACGCGATCACGGGCAAGGTCGCGAATTCGGGTTCCTAAATTCATGCTAACCACCAGCAAACCGCGAGAAATTACTCTGCCGACCATCGGGAGAAGGAACAATCCACCGTGTGTCCTTGCCGCCGATGATCAGCAACACATCCTCGAAGCCCTCGAGCTATTGCTCAAGCCGCAAGGCTACAAAGTCGAGACCGCGCGCTCGCCTGAACTTGTGCGGGAAGCGCTGGCCACGGGCACCTACGACGCCGTACTGATCGATCTCAACTACACGCGGGACACAACCTCAGGCCAGGAAGGCCTCGACCTGCTTAGCGAAATTGTCTCCCTTGATAGCACGCTGCCAGTCATCGTCATGACCGCATGGGGTAATGTGCGGCTGGCGGTTGAGGCAATGCGCCGCGGCGCGCGCGACTTTGTTCAGAAGCCGTGGGAAAACGAACGCCTGCTCACCATCTTGAGCACGCAAGTTGAGCTTCATCGCGCGCTGCAGCACGCAGAGCGACTGGCTGCCGAGAACCGGCTTCTCAATGCTCAAGGGCGTCCTGAATTTATCGCGACTGCGCCGGCAATGGCGCCAGTCCTGGAGACGATCACGCGCATCGCGCCCTCCGATGCCAACGTACTCGTCACCGGAGAGCACGGTACCGGCAAAGAGGTTGTCGCTCGTACCATTCATGCGCTTTCATTGCGGGCCTCCCGGCCGATGATCGCGGTGAACACCGGCGGCCTGGCCGAGGGGGTTTTCGAAAGCGAACTGTTTGGCCACGTTAAAGGCGCATTCACCGACGCGCGCACCGACCGGATCGGACGTTTCGAATTGGCTGACGGGGGAACCATTTTTCTCGACGAGATTGGCAATGTGCCAATGCGGCAGCAAGCCAAGTTGTTGCGGGTCATTGAGTCGGGTGAAATCGAGCGGGTGGGCTCATCGCGAAGCAAGACGGTAGACGTGCGCCTGGTTTCCGCCACCAACATAGACCTGCAGACAGCATCTCGCAACGGCGAATTTCGCGAGGACTTGCTGTTCCGGCTGAACACGGTTGAAATCCACTTGCCCGCGCTGCGCGAGCGCCGCGAAGATATTCCCGTGCTTGCCATGCATTTTCTTGTGAATTATGCTTCGCGTTACCGGCGACAGGTGCAGGGATTCGATCCGGCGGCCTTGCAGGCGCTGCTGCAATATTCCTGGCCTGGCAACGTCCGCGAACTGGAACACACCATGGAGCGCGCTGTGCTTATGTGCCGCACTGAGCAAATACAGCCGGCTGACCTGGGCATCGGCTTGCCGCCGCGTCAGGGCTCGCAGAATCTAGAGGAATTGAGTTTGGAGTCGGTAGAAAGTATTCTGATTCGTAAAGCATTGCAGCGCTTTAAAGGTAATGTCAGTCAGGCCGCGGATGCGCTGGGTTTAAGCCGCGGCGCGTTGTACCGTCGGATGGAAAAATATGGGCTCTAGCCCACCCCGCCCAAACTTCTCCAGGAAATCTCGCCGCAAGAAACGCGTGCCTTACGAGCGCCGGGTCACCGGGTTCTCTCTTCTGCTGGTAGCTCCGGCAATTCTGGTCAGCGGAATTCTCATCTGGCTGCAGCCCTGGACGCTTGAATCCAAGCTCGTCTTGCTTGGCGCCGAATGTTTTGCCTGCCTGCTGATCGGCGCCGCCCTGCACGACCACATCGTGCGCCCGTTGCAGACTCTTGCCAACGTGGTAGGTGCGTTGCGGGAAGAAGATTATTCTTTTCGCGCGCGCTTGGCCGTCCAGAATGATGCGCTTGGAGAACTCTCGCTCGAAATCAATACGCTTGCCGATCTGCTTGCCAGACACCGCACCGGCGTCATCGAGACCGAGGTCCTGTTGCAACGGGTGGTCGAAGAGGTTGATATTCCCATCTTCGCCTTCGACCGGGCAAACAAGCTTCGGCTGGTGAACTCGGCAGGAGAAAGATTATTGCAACAGACTTCCTCGCAGGTGATGGGTAAACCTTCCACTGAATTGGGCCTGGAGAGCGCTCTGACTTGCGAAAATGAGACCCTGGTCCAGCTGCACTTCAGCAGCAGTGCTCGCTGGTTTGTTCGCCGAAGTTCTTTTCGCCAGCAGGGGGTTCCACATACCCTGCTGGTTCTGTCAGATGTGAGCCGCGCTCTTCGCGAGGAGGAGAGGCGGGCATGGCAGCGGCTGATTCGTGTCATGGGGCACGAGCTGAATAATTCGCTTGCGCCAATTAAATCGATCGCCGGAAGCCTGAATGCACGGCTTTCGGAAACCAACCTGGACGATGATCAGCGCCAGGATTTTGAACGCGGCCTGGCCATCATTGAAGCCCGCGCTGCCTCGCTGAACCGCTTTCTGCAGGCGTATCGCCAACTGGCACAAATGCCTCCTCCGGCTCTGCAGCGCTGTTCAATAGCGATGCTGGTGAAGCGAGTGGCAGCGCTCGAAAGCCGGGTCCGTGTGGGAGTTAACGCGGGGCCAGATGTCACACTCATAGCCGATCCGGATCAGCTGGAACAGATGCTGATCAACCTGCTGCGCAACGCGGCCGAAGCCGTACTCGAAGCAGCGAAGAGTTCAAACGGATCGAAGCCGCGCGCTGCCGAAATTCCAGCGGACGTCTTATTCACCTGGAAACTTACGGAAAGCGATGTGTTGCTCACCATAGAAGACAGCGGCCCCGGACTCATGAATCCCAGCAACGTCTTCGTCCCGTTTTATACGACCAAACCGCAGGGAAGCGGTATCGGACTCGTGTTTTCGCGCCAAATCGCCGAAGGCCACGGTGGGTCGCTCGAACTGGCCAATCGCGTCGAGCAACTCGGCTGCGTGGTCACGGTTCGGCTGCCTCGCATCGGCCCCGAGCTGCGGCAAGCCTGAGAAGGCGTTGGCTCGAACAATGCTGTTCGTTTTTGAACAGCTGCTTCCATTCGTGGACGCCGAACGCTCACCGTCTTCCAAACTAGTCGTCTATTTTTATAGCCTTAGCCACCAGGTGCCTGGTCTGAAGAGTGCAATCTGGTATTCGGAGGGTCTTATATGCAGAGCCTGCTTCGGAATCTCCGATACGCATTTCGCCAGTTGCGAAGCTCGCCTGGGTTTGCGGCAACCGCGATCCTCACCCTCATGATAGGGATTGGCGGCACGGTCGCTGTTTTCTCAGTCTTTGATGCCGTCCTTTTGCGACCCTTGCCATTCCACGACCCGGAGCAGCTGATAAGCATTCATGAACGCTCTGATCAGGATACGCACGAACTGCGGGCCGGCGCGCCCGACGTTCTCATTTTCCAGCGCGAGAATAAGGCCTTTTCCGGCGTAGCGGGCCACATCTCAGGGGCTTATGAACTCACCGGCGCAGGTGTCCCGTTCGCCGCCCACGCCGAACGCGTTTCGGCCTCGCTATTTCCGATGCTTGGCGCCGAACCGGCCCTGGGCCGCACTTTCGACCTGCACGAGGACGAGTCCAACGTTCCAGTCGCGCTGATCAGTTATTCATTGTGGAAGGACCGGTTTCAAGCGGACCGCAATGTGCTCGGCAGAACGATCGATTTGGACCGCCGGCCTTACACCATCGTTGGCGTGATGCCACGTAACTTCGAATTTCCGCTCGATGCTGGACGCCTCAGTCAGCGCGATTTGTGGGTACCTCTAAGCCTGACTCCAACCGAAAAGGACAGCGAGGGAGCGAGTTTTGATTTCAGCCTGATCGCACGGCTAAAGCCCGGGGTTAGCAGCGTGCAGGCACAACAGGACATAAATCGCGTAGTTACCGCAATCGATGCGCAATTTCCCGGGATGGCACGCATCGGGCTGTCTGCATTCTTTCGCCCCCTAAAGGAAGAGATCACTAGCAACGCACAATCTCTGTTGCGAATTTTGCTTGGGGCCGTCGGCCTCATTCTGCTGATCGCCTGCGTTAACCTCGCCAATCTGCTGCTGGTGCGGGCGGCAGGCCGCAAGCGCGAGTTTGGAGTTCGCCTCGCGCTCGGGGCCGCTTCGCGCGCCATGTTCTGGCAGGTGATTAGCGAAAGCTTGTTACTGAGTCTGGTTGGTGGCGCGTGTGGAATTGCGCTGGTGGTCGCACTGGTTCGCGCCAGTCAGGCCTTCCTGCCGGATTCTCTGCCTCGTCTGGGAGAAATCGGAATCAGCTGGTCGGTACTGGTGTTTGCGGCTGCATTGACAGCAGCCACCGGCCTGATCTGCGGGCTTGCGCCGGCAATTTCGAGCATGCGGACCAGCGTCCTCAATTCGCTTCGTGAAGGAAGCATTAGCGCCGGGCAAGGGCGCGGCCAGCACCGAACGCGGACTGCTCTTGTCGTAGTCGAAATCGCGCTGGCCATGGTCCTGCTCGCTGGATCCGGACTATTGCTCCGGAGCTTTGCACGAATGCTGGCCGTCGATCCCGGTTTTGAACCTGCGCACGTTCTCAAAGCGTCGCTGTCTCTGCCGCCACACGAATATTCAAGCCAGCAGAAGGTGAATGATTTCTACAACGAACTGCAGCGCAGGCTCGAAACTCTCCCGGGGGTAAAGGCTGCGGGGTTTTCGTCGAATATTCCTGTAGTCGGGCAGAACTCAGGCCGCCTCATCGCCCCCGAAGGCTATGTGAAGAGTTCGGGTGAAGGCTGGATTATTGCTTCGAATTATCTGGTGCATGGAAGTTATTTTGGCGCTATGCACATTCCGCTGCTCCGCGGGCGCTACTTCAACCCCAACGATGATCTGCACGGTGCGCCGCTGGCCGCAGTCATCAGCCAATCGTTGGCGAAAAAATATTTCGCCGGGAAAGATCCGGTTGGGATGCACATCAAAGTCGGACCCAGCTTCGCTTCACCTATGCCGGCAATGACCATCGTCGGAGTAGTCGGCGACATTAAGCAAGGCTCGCTCGACAAGGCGACCGTCCCCGAAATGTACGAGCCGCTGGCGCAGGCGGCAGAAGATTTGGGGTCGTATGGTGCGATGATTGGCGTCATCGGCGGCCTTAACGCCGTTATGCGCACCACCAGCGATCCGGCGGCTCTGAGCGAGGCATTCACGAAAACCGTACGGGATCTCGATCCCTCACTGGCAGTTTCCGAGATGCACACCATGGAAGAGGTAGTCGCGGCCACAGAAGCGCCGCGGCGTTTCAACACCGCCATTCTGACCGCCTTCGCAACCATCGCCTTGTTCCTTTCGCTGCTCGGCATTTACGGCACCATGGCTTACACGGTTGCTGAGCGCAATCGCGAGATTGCCATTCGGATGGCTGTTGGTGCGAGCCGCGAAAGTGTGTTGCTGAACATTCTTCGCAAGGCACTTGCGGCCGCGGCAGTGGGGATCCTCGCTGGCTTGGTTCTCTCGGCGGGGCTCACTCGGGTGGCTGCAAACCTGCTCTTCGACGTTAAGCCCTTCGACGCTCTGGCAATCGGCGGTGCCATGGCGACGTTACTGGTGTCCTGCATACTCGCCGCATGGTTGCCTGCCAGGCGGGCGGCTTCGGTCGAACCCATGCAATTGCTGCGCTTCGAATGAAAACTGAACCGGCCGCGCTATTCCTATCAAAAGTGCTGAACAAGTTCCGCGAACGAGTTCAGCACCAGCAGCTGGCAAGGAGGCGCCGCGCTTGCCAGTTCTTCGTGCTCAAGCACCCAGGTATCGGCGTGCGGAACGAAAATGGCGTTAATACCGGCGGAGAGCGCCGGATTGATGTCGGATTTCGGGCTGTTGCCGACCATCCATGTGCGTTCGGCGGTCAGAAGATGACGCTGGACCACTTCACGCTACCCTTGTGTTTGATACAGGAGGCGTTTTGACGTCGCCAGAGGAACATCGAAGGGTGCTCGGAGAGCTATTTCAAGAGCATCGTCGAAGAGTACATAGCGATTAGACGACTGCAGGTTTTCCTAAAAGGGAAAGGAGACGATTGTGCTATACGAAGAACTGAATTCAAAGTCGATAGGCCGGCTGGAGCGAATGAACGCGGAATCGGCTGAAGGATCGCAACGTCGCCAGGAGATCGGACCAATTTTGCAGGCCAAGAAAAAACGGCGTGAGAACGTCAGAACTTGGACCTTTTTCACCATTGGCACTGTCGTTGGCCTACTAGGAATCGTGGTCAAGTTCCTGCACTAAGACGAAATCACCGCCGCCGTGTTTCGTTCGCCTCAGTTGCTCGCTCTTTACTGTGATATCAGTGCTTAAACGCGGAACTACGCTGGTCGTGGTGTCCCTGCTCTGCGCCGCCGGAAATAATAGCGCACGATCAAGCTGAGAATGAACCAACCTGCGCCGATCGTGCCCTTCAGCGTACCGCTGATCTTTGATTTTCCGATACGCGGGAAATAGCTCACCGGGACTTCAACCACGCGGTATCCAGCCAGGGCTCCTTTGAGGATCATCTCAACCGCCCAGCCGTAGGTGGTCTCTTCGAGCGCGAGTGCGCGTAGTACATCTGCCCGCGCGGCGCGAAAGGGGCCGAGGTCGCTTATCTTCAGACCATAAAAAATCCGAATCAAGAAAGCGGCGAGACGATTCCCAAACACCTGATGCCAAGGCAATGCACCAGTAGAATTTCGCTCGTGCAGGCGGGAACCGAGAGTGATGTCCGCGCGCCCTTCGGTAATTGGCGCTAAAAGGATCGAAAGTTCCGAGGGCCGGTCGCTGTAGTCACCATCAAGAAATACAACTACATCAGGGGAATTTGCCGAGGCCATTCCGGTCAGGCATGCTCGTCCATAGCCGCGGCGCGGTTCCTGAATTACGCGGGCTCCCATTCTTGCGGCAATCTCGGGCGTCCCGTCATTCGAGTTGCTATCAACGACGATGACTTCTGTCGCGAGATCGGACGGGATATCCGCTAAGACCCGCGCAATCGACTGCGCTTCATTATGGGTAGGGATGATGACGGACACTCGCACAGGGCGTCGGCTTAAACCAACCACCACGGTGCTGACGGCCACCGCTTCGCCAGCCATGCGTCAACGCCCCAGGCTCGGCCGGCGCTTCCGATGGCGATTCCGAGCGATGCCATCACTGAAACCAGCAACTCCCATATCCACGACGTACCCCACTCCGAGACCCAAAGGCTGCCGAGATACAGAAACGCCACAAACGCCGCCGGTCGGGTAAACAGACCGATCACGAGCAAAGTCCCCAAACCAATCTCGGTCAAGGCCTGCATTGGAGCCGCCATCGCTGCATGGCTCGCAGCCAGCGCCATCACTGACTTCCATATGGCCGGCGAATGACTGTTCTTTACGTAGTAGCTGATCAGGCCCGCGTAACCCGCCGGCGTGTACAGGCCTTTCCCCAGATTCTCAAAAAACACCCACACCAACATTGCGCCGATCGTGACTCGCACAATGGCCAGACCGTTGGCTGCTTCGGGTTGGGAAACCGTGGTTAAATCAGTTCGTGGTGAGGTTGCGATCGTTGTCATGGTGAACCTCGTGCACTGCATGCTACATCAGATTGGAAATATTCGACAAACTTCAAACTCTTTCTCCTCATAGCCAGCGGACGAATTATCGCCAGAGCCGCCGCCATCTCAAACCGGTCGAGCCTGATAAGAAAGTGACCCGGTGACAGACTAGAAATGATTAGAATGTAGCTCTCGGTTGGCTAAAGGAGGGCTTATGCCCTGGCAAGCCGTGACCCGCCAAAGATTCTTGGACTTCGTACGCTTTCCGCGCCACCCTGTCTGGCAGAAGATCTCGTATCCCGATGATGGAGCACCCCGGCCCCAAGTTCTAAAAAGAGACACCTGCGTTCTCAAAACGCCAAAAGGAGGATGGAACATGAGACGAAACATTCGCAAAGATTTTCTCGCAACCTCTTCGACAGTCGTAATGATGCTTCTGTTGGCAGGCACAGCCCACGGACAGGCGGTGTTTTTCGACGACTTCAATTATTCAAGCTCAAGCGATCCTCTTCTGCTCAACTTTGGCTGGGCGCCTAGAACGGGGGGCGGGGGGCCAGGGATTGGAACTTGGGACGCCACGCATATCACGTTTCTTCCGGATCCCGCTAATTCCAGCAACCAGTTGATGCAGATGGCTGCGACAACCAGTGGGACCGCAAGCACGTCCGTGCAGACTGAGATACTGACCCCATTCCAGTTCCTGCACGGGACCTTCGCCGCTCGCGTGAAGTTCGAAGATGCGCCGGATTCGGGGCCGGACGGCGATCAACTCTATCAGACCTTCTTCACGATTAGCCCTTACAGAAGCCGCCCCTACAGCGAGATTGACTTCGAGTATCTCCCCAATGGCTTTGGGTCTGTAACCACACCGCACTTCTTCTTCACGCTTTGGCAGACCACGCATAAAAACGTTTCTACCAACATTGCGGCCTCGTACGCCGGCTGGCACACGCTGTTGGTGGATGACGCCGATGGGGTCCACACCCACTTTTACGTTGACGGGGTGCTGGTCTCGACCGACTCGGTTTATTACCCCGCTGCCCTCATGGCCATTGATTTCAACCAGTGGTTCCCAACCGGAAGTCTGGTCAACTCATCAACGCCGCGAACCTGGGTGGAGCAGATTGACTGGGTGTACCACGCCAAGGATACGTTGCTGACGACTGCCCAGGTGCAGTCGAACGTCGCGGCTTATCGCGCACAGGGAATCGTTCGTTTCAATACCGTGTTCTAATCCGAGCTGACGCGAAAAATTACGTGGCGATAGCGGTCCGTGTTTGCGGATGCCAGCGGAGCTACACGTCAAAATTCAGGCCGGAAAAATCTGATCGAAAATCTGCGGAAAGACTCCGGCGCGCGAAGGAGTCTAGCCGATCACCGGGAGAGAAACTTTCTATGCGCATATCCGCTCTGCTGCTGTCGGTAATGCTGACCATTTCCACCGCTCTGTCCCAAAATAACGCTCCCCCCGATGCCACACCTACAACCGTGCGAGTTGACACCAGCCACGCGATAAATTCTTTCGATCCCGATCGCGCACTCGGCAGCTCGATTGACGTCCTCTCCCGCACCGGCATCGACAGGGTCTATACGCCGCACATCGTTCAGGAGTCTCTCTCAGCCGGGTGGGGTCCGATCAGCTATCGCAACAACAGCGAACTGCGCATGGCCGCCTGGCACTGGACGGAAAATGGCACATGGAGTGATCCCGCGCACAAGAGCGGCTACTTCACCGGCAGCACTGAACTCAAGGAGCCGCTCAGGTACATCCTTTCTTATGCGCTGCCACATCGCGGGTTCGCAACCAGCGGCGACCGTCCAGTCCCCGGGCCGAATCTGACGTACTGGAAAAGCAATCCATACTTGACTAGCAAATTCACCGGCGAGAGCGATGCACTGCACCCGCAGTGGGTGGTGATCGACCTGAAGACGGAGAAGCCCGTGAGCGCTCTCCGCATCCAGTGGGAGAATCCGTACGCCGTTTCTTATCAAGTGGAGTACTGGACCGGGGCCGATGCGCTCGACTTTGATGATGGGCCCAACGGCGAGTGGCACGCCTTTCCCTCGGGCGTGCAGAAAGCAGCCCGAGGCGGAACCGTCACTCTGAGGTTGGCCGCGACTCCGGTTTCCACCCGTTTCATTCGCGTTCTTATGACCCACTCTTCAAACACTTGTGACGAGCATGGGTCGCAGGATGTTCGCAACTGTGTGGGTTATGCCATCCAACAGATTTCTGCGGGAACTCTCGATAAGGGCGGAGCCTTCGTCGAAGTATCAAAGGGGCCCGCTGAGCCGCTGACCACCTACTGCGCGTCATCTATCGATCCCTGGCATTCGGCTGCCGACGCGAACAGTAACGGGACTTATGAGCACAGTGGTTTTGACATTTTTTTTACTAGTGGCTTGACCAATAATCTTCCCGCAATGATTCCCGTCACTATGCTCTACGGCACACCGGAAGATGCGGCTGCCGAGATCGCTTATGTCGAAAAGCGCGGATACCAGATCGCCTACATCGAGATGGGCGAGGAGCCCGACGGCAAGCACGCTCTGCCGGAAGATTACGCCGCCCTGTACCTCCAGTGGGCGGACGCAATTCATAAAGTAGATCCTGCGCTCAAGCTTGGTGGGCCAATCTTTGAGGGCGTGAACCAAGACATTCGTGTCTGGCCGGACGCGAAAGGGCGCACTTCCTGGATGGGCCGATTTGTGGATTACTTGAAAGAACACGGCAGGCTTTCAGATTTGGCATTTGTTTCTTTCGAGCATTATCCCTTTCATGCCTGCAAGATCACCTGGGAAACCTTGTACAGCGAGCCCCAGCTGATGAAGCACATTCTCCAAGTCTGGCGGGATGACGGTGTGCCGAAAGACGTCCCGTTGATGGTCACGGAGAGCCATCTTGCCGCCTCTCTCAGCGGTCCGATGAGCACGATCTTTGCCGGCCTTTGGCTCGCGGACAATGTCGGCTCGTTTTTTGAAGGTGGAGGCGCTCTGTTCACTCATTCACCCATTCAGCCACAGGGAATCCAAAACTCCTGTCTCGGTTGGGCGTCGTGGTCGAATTTTGTGTCAGACGAAAACTACGAGATCAAGGGATACACATCTCTTTACTATGCCGCGCACATGATTAATTTGGAATGGGTGCAGCACCGCTCAGGCGTACATCAGATGTTCGCAACCGCTAGCGACATTAAAGATGGGGAAGGGAACCAGCTTGTGACCTCTTACGCCATCCACCGACCGGACGGGAACTGGTCACTGATGCTGGTGAATCGCGACCAAACCAATCCGCACGCAGTGCGTGTGGTTTTCGAGAATGGGAGCAAGGCAGGAACGGCGTCCTTTGCCAGTCCCGTAACCTTTGTGACCTTCGGCAGCGAGCAGTACGTTTGGATCAACGAGGGTCCAAACAGTCATCCCGATCCAGATAATCCTCCGGTTGCGACCACGGTGAACGCAACTCCGCAGACGACGTTTACGCTGCCCAAGGCGTCGATCACTGTGCTGCGAGGGAAAGTAGCGGGGCTGGATTGAGTACCGCGCGCGACAGCTTTCGTTCGGAAGTCGGAAGAATGCGGGTGCCCAACATTCGAGATTGGGCACCCATTAATCGCGTGAGCGCAAATATCAGAACAAGAACTTCAAAGCAAACTGCATGATGCGCGGGTCGTGAGTGGTGTTGGCCGTGAGGAATGTCGAAGAGCCAAAATCGGCGTCGATGCCAGAAAACTGAGTGTGGTTAAAGGTGTTGAAGGTCTCCCAACGGAACTCTACAGCCTTCGATTCCGTGATCGCGAACTGCTTGTAAAGCCCCATGTCGAAGTTTGTGCGATAGGGCAGGTTCAGGAAATTTCGCGGGGTGTTGCCAAAGGTAAGGCCTCGGGGAGCGGTAAACGCGCAGGGATTAAAAAGCAGCGGTCCCGGCCCGGGAGTAGGGGTACATGCAGCGGAGTGCGCGTCGCCTGCGAGGTCCGGGCGCGAGACCGAACTGCGCCCTTCAACACCGTTTCCTGTCCCGGCATTATCGCCGAACACAGTGTTGTCCACATTGACGGGAATGCCGCTCTGGGACTTAATGATTCCCGACCACTGCCAGCCACCCAGAAGCGTTTTGGTAAGTCCAGAAGACTTCCGGAAGAAAGGCAAGTCATATACGTAACTGATATTCAGGATATGACGCTGGTCAAAGTTGGAACTGGCCTTGTTACCGCCCAGGTTGTAGGAATCCGTGAATGTGGTGTCCCCGCGGTCCGAGGAATTATCAATCGAGTGGCTATACGTGTAGGCTCCGCTCAACTGCAGCGCGCCGATGGTGCGGCGAACACTTAACTGCAATGCGTGATAGTTCGAGTTCGCTTGAGTTTCCAGGAACTCGAGCGCGGATATACTCGCGAATGGCCGGAAGAGATCGGCGTTTCCCCCGCAAGCCACGTTGAAGTTGGCGAACAGTTGGCTTCCAGGCGCAGGAACTACGCCATTGGCTGTGCCATTCGCGCAATCAGAGTCTGTTAAGGGCTGACCGGGACCGTAAGGATTCTGTCCCGGTGGCAAACTGTGAATTTGATTCAGGTCGCGGACGTTGGTTAGGTGCGTGCCTTTGCTGCCCACGTAGGAAAGCGTGGCCAGCGTATGCCCCGGCAACTCGCGCTGTACGTCCAAATGCCACTGTTGCACATACGGCCAAAATATTTTTCCCTCGATTGTGGCCGGTGGGAAATTGTTGACCAACGGAGGCAGAAGTGCGCCGCCGCCCCCGATGCATGTGTATCCCGTCCCGGCGGCGCATCCACTCACGCCTGAAGCGATATTCGGTTGGCTTGCGGTGAGGACCCTCGGCGGGGTGCCTTCGAGCGATTCCGCATTGGCTTCGTTTCCATTGGTATATTCCTGAAAAATTCCATATCCGGCACGAATGGCCGTCTTGCCGTCGCCTTTGGGATCATAGGCGAATCCAATTCGCGGGCCCCAATTCACGTAGTGTCCTTTTTGACATCCCGGCTGAGATGTTCCCGCGACGCTCGCTGCGGGAAATAGGGACAGAACTGGAGCGGGTACCTGACTGTTTCCTCCTTTTCCTCCACACTGCACGAAGCCATTGAAGGGATTTCCATTCGGGCCGGGGATCAAAGACCCTGCCACACCCGTGACGCTCCCATCCGCATCGATTGGAACGATGGCAGCTGTAGAGTAAGCCGAAGGGGCAAAGTTGAATGAGGTTTTGCTGATGTCTCTATTGGTTGGAAACAAGCTGACGCGAAGTCCCAGGTTAAGAGTCAGTTTTTTAGAAACGTGCCAATCATCCTGGATGTACGGCTCAAAGATCTTATATCGGTAGTAGTATCTGACGATCGCGCTGGTTTGCGCATAAGAGGATATGTGTCCCGTCAGAAAATCGGCGAACGAATTGTGGGTCGTGAGTGGTTTGTGGGTAATGGGATCGGTAAACGAATTGGTTTCATCGAACGTAAGTGCACCACCCAGTCCAACCCCCGTCGGCGCATTCGGCTCGTTTTTTTGTATGGCGATGAAGTCTCCGCCAAATTGGAGGTTGTGCGAGCCAATGATCTTGGTCACGGTGTCATGGTAGCCATAAGTCGGGTTGGCGTTTTCCCAAGGCATAAAACCGGGATTGATCGTGAACCCTCCGCCATAAGCCGTTCCACTGGCCAGCGACACTGCAGGCAATTGCGCGAGACCTGCGCCACCTGGTCCGGTGGCGAAAAGGCTGGTCATGGTGAAGCCTGCTGGAACTTTGAAATTGCCGGTATTCGTCAGGAGCAGATGGTCTGCGGAGTAACTGAAAATAAATTCGTTGAGCAGGGTGGGAGAGACGCTGGTTGTCAGGTGCAGCACGAAGCTGGTGCCCGGTGTCCCTATTTTTGTTTGGACTGTAGGAAATGGGTTGCCTACAAATGAAACCGTGGGGTCAACATTGTTGTATGAGTCGTGGATATAGCGGCTCATAAGACGGAACTTCTCGTTGAAGTTGTGGTCGATGCGGACTAAGTCTTGCCGCCAGGTAAGCGGTTCCACCGTCGAACCAACGAAAAACGAATTTGCGCCGGTGCCAACGTTAGGAGCTGAAATTAATGCGTTTACCAGCACCTGCGCGTTGGGGTCGATTGGCACGGTATTACTCGGGAAAGGATTCCCGGTGGCTGGGTCGATCGGACATTCCGCACCTGGACACAGATCACTGAAATTGCCTCCTCGCTCGGCAACCGACGGCACCTGCTGGTTAAAGCTAAACGGGTTCCGCTCACGACGCCAATTCTCCGAGTAGAAAAAGAATGTTTTGTCCCGGTTTTTGTTGTAGCCGGGGAAGATTACCGGTCCGCCAACTGTGAAGCCGAAGTCATGCCGCTTGTACGCAGGTCGGGCATTACCAGCGTTGTTGTCGAACCAATCATTAGCGTTGAAGAAGTCGTTGCGGAGATACTCCCAGACGTCGCCGTGAAACTGCTTAGTCCCCGCCTTGGTAACGACTTCGACATTCCCCGAACCGTTTCTGCCGTATGCGGCACTATAGTTCGAGGTGAACACTCGAAATTCCGCGATGGAATCCTCGTTGGGGAAGACATCCAAAGTTGCATTGGAGCCTGTGTCCATATTGTTGGCGCCGTCGACTTGCCAGTTGTTGTACTCGGTTCGTCCGCCGTTAATGCTGAACGAGACGTTCGCGTCGAGACCAACCCCGCCCGAATCAGATCCCGTCTGATCGCTGACTCCGGGAACAAGCGCAACTAGTTTCGTGAAACTGCGGCCGTTCAATTCCAACTGGCTGATCTGCTTGCCAGTTACCACCCCGGAGAGATCGGACGTTTCTGTCTCTACCTGCGCGACGTTCTGCCCCTCGACGGTGACGTTTTCCGTCACCTGGCCTACCTGGAGGTCAACGTCGACGCGGGCTTTTTCTGCCACCTGGAGGACAATTCGGTTGGCCTTGAAAGCTTTGAACCCTGGCGCTGTGACCGACAGGTCGTAAGTGCTCGCGGGCAACGCGCCGGCGAGATAGTTACCGTCAGAGTTCGTGGTCACCACGCGCGCCAGACCAATTGCGCTGCTGACAACTTTGACCTCGGCGTTAGGCACGACCGCGCCCGAGGCGTCGCGAACGGTTCCGGTGACCTGGGCGGTATCCTGAGCAAGAGCTGAAGCTGCAAACAAGGCCAAAAACGCCCCAAGATACACGAAAACACGAGAGACTTTCATCGATGGCTCCTCCGCCCGCGAATGTCGAAGTTCAAGCTGAAAATGTTCCAGAAGGGGTTTATTAAAACCTTTTAATGCTGCTTCAGCCGCTCTGCAAGTGTCAAGCAAAAAATGGGCTGTGAGGTTAGCAAAACGATTCGGTGTCGTGAGAAAAACAATTCTGAAGACATCAACCCGCTTCAGCCACGCGTGCCCTCGCCGCTTTCTGCTCGAACGCGTGCCAGGAACCTGTGATAGTTATTGGAACGAGATTTCCTGATGCTTCTTGAGTCCGCTCCGCAAACCGTTTCCGCCGCTTCGGGCCTCAAGCGCTTGCAGACGCGAAACGTTTGTTTGTTCGCATTTGTGTTGGTATTCGTCTGCAATCTGTTCGCCCAGCCCAAACGGTCACAAGCGACCATTCAGGAGGTGTACCGGCTGGGGGAATCCGCTCTTCGCAACGGAGATCTGACGCAGGCAGAAGCAGCATTTCAACAGGTCATCGCTCTCGATCCGAAGTCAGCCGGTGCCTACTCGAATTTGGGAGTCATTGCAATGCGCCGACAGGCCTGGCCGAAGGCACTGTCGTATTTTCAGAAGGCCGCGGAGCTCGCACCTGATGTCGCGGGCGTTCGGCTGAATATCGGATTGGTTTACTTCAAGCAAGGCCATTACTATCGCGCGATATCGCCGCTCAAGAGGGTCGTGCAAAGTCAACCGGATTCGCTGCAAGCGCGATACCTTCTCGGACTCTGCTACTTTTTCACCGAGCAATACCAACCCGCCATCGCAACCCTCGAGCCACTGTGGCCGCGAGAGTCCTCGGACATGAATTACTTGTACGTGCTCAGCGCCGGAGCGGACCTGGCCGGGAACAAGGATTTGGAGGACCGTGCCCTGGCGCGGCTGGTCGAGGTTGGACAGAACCAGCCGGAGTTTCACCTCTTGCTCGGCAAGGCCCATCTGAATCATCAAGACTACGACAAGGCGCTTCAGGAGTTTCAACTCGCTGCCCAGGCGGACCCGAAACTTCCATTTGTGCATTTCAATCTCGGCCTCGCCTTGATGAACAAACAGAATTTCGCGGCAGCGCGGGACGAATTTCGCAAAGACATCGCGCTTGAGCCCGATGTCGCTTCTAACTACGATCAGCTGGGGACTGCATATTCATATCTCCACCAGGAGAGTGAAGCGGAGAAGTGTTTTCGGGAAGCGATAAAAAGGGACCCAAACCAGGCCAGCCCGCATTTTGGTTTAGGAAAGATATTGCGAGGGCAGGAAAAATATCCACAAGCTCTTGCCGAACTGGACACCGCTGAAAAGCTGCTGCCGGATGATTACCACATTCGTTTTGTACGAGGCCAGGTGCTGATGCGGCTTGGCCGCAAGCAGGAGGCGCAGCAGGAATTGAAGCTCTCCGCAAAAATCCTGGACGAGCGAATCAAGCAAAATCCGAAAGCCGATCAAATGCAGCCTGTACCCAGCCCGGAAGTGACGTCACAATAAAACAACAGGCGGTCTGTGAATTTGTAGACCTGCGTGACTTTCGGAACGATTCAACCCTCAGGAAGAGACGCTCTGGGTTGACCCGCGCACCATAAGCTCGGGCGGCAGTTTACGGTGGCTGGCAACGATCTTCTGTTTCTCCTGCACGGCGCTGATCCCCTCGCTCACAATGCTGACCGCCAAATCACCCATTTCTTGCATGGGTTGGCGCAGGGTGCTAAGAGCAGGAGTTACCAGCCGCGACTGGGCGATATCATCGAAGCCGATTACGGAACACTGCTCGGGGACTTTGATTCCTGCTTTGCTCAACGCGCGGATCGCGCCGAATGCGGTCATGTCATCGAAGGCCATCAAAGCGCTGAACGGCTTTTTTCTACGAAGGAGTTCCTCCGTCAGGTGAACACCGGCATCGAAACTTGAAAGCGGGTCGCTGGATTCTGGCAAGTCGAGCACCAGCTCAGGGTCAATGGCAAGATCGTGCGCTTTCGCGAAGGCGCGTACGCCTTTCCACCGCGGCGCCGTATCGGTGATCCGTTTAGGCCCGCGTATGAAGGCGATGTTGCGGTGGCCGAACGAGTATAGATGTTGAATGGCAGCGTGGCCCCCCAGTTCGTTGTCGACGATCACCGAACTTACCGAACCGGTATTCAGTTCGTGTCCAATCATGGCCGAGGGGATATTGCTCTTCTCGAGATCGCCCAGGACGTCAATATCGACGAACAACCAGTTGGCGATTACGATCAGTGCCTCGACTTGCCGGTCAAGCAGGATCTCCAGATACCTCTCGAACCGGCCGCGCTCGTTGTGCACGTCCGTGAGAATCGGCAGAAAGGAAACTTCGTAAAGGGCGCTCTCGATCCCGCGGAGGATGGGAATGCAGTAGGGGTCGGTCATGTCAAAAACCATGACTCCCACAGTGTGCGTGCGCCGGCTGCGCAATGTACGGGCAAAAAGGTTTGGACGGTATCCGAGCTTTTTGGCCGCCCGCTCGATTCGCTTCTTAGTTACATCCGGAATGTAGCGCGCCAGGGGCGCGTTATTGAGCACGATCGAAACCGTGGTAGAGGAGAAGCCGCTCTCTTTCGCCACCTCGCGAATTGTCACTACCGCCGGAGTTCCGGTATTTGCGCTGATCTCTCGGATTTGAAGCCTCCGTTGGCCGACACTACAGCAGAGACCTCGCCCACTGTCAAGCATTTCCACGCTTCCAACTTGACTTTTCCCCGATTCACCCGTTCAATACGCCCTAATGGAAACAGCTCCTGCGACCTCTACCACATCCAGTGCCCCGCGCCTTAGGCGCGTTCTTACCCTTTGGGATTTGATTTTCTACGGCATCGTTCTTATTCAGCCCATTGCCCCGGTTCCGCTGTACGGTGTGGCGCAGAAGCTCTCCGACGGGCACTTCGTAACCATCATTTTGATCGCCCTGTTCGCCATGCTCATCACCGCGGTCAGTTACGGCCGTATGGCCGCCCTTTATCCCACCGCCGGATCGGCCTACACATATGTGGGTAAAGGGCTCAACCCGCATCTGGGGTTTCTCGCTGGCTGGGCGATGATTCTCGACTACCTGCTGCAACCACTGATCAACACGGTTTGGATTTCAACCGCCCTGCACGAGCGCTACGCGCACGCAGTTCCGTACATCGTGTGGGCCGCGATTATCACCGCAATTATGACGCTGCTCAACCTGGCTGGCGTGAAAACCTCGGCCCAGTCGAACAAAGTCTTGCTGGCGGTCATGTCTGTGGTCGTGGGGATCTTTGTTGTGCTGGCGGTGAAATATTTGTTCGGCGGACAGGGCTGGAGCGGAATATTCTCTCTGGAACCGCTTTACAATCCGGCCACGTTTAATTCGCATCGCATCCTCACCGCGACTTCGTTTGCCGCGCTGACCTACATCGGCTTCGACGGCGTGACCACTCTGGCCGAAGACGTCGAGAATCCCAAGCGCAACGTTCTGCTTGCGGTCGTGCTCACTTGCATTTTCGCGGGAGTGTGCAGCGCATTCGAAGCCTATCTCGGCGCGCGTGTCTGGCCGGACTGGCGCACATTTCCCAATCTTGAGACTGCGTTCATGGATATTTGCCGCCGAGTCGGGGGCGTGTTCCTGTTCAATGCCATGGGCGTAATTCTGATCATCGCCGCTTTCGGCAGCGGACTCACCGGGACCCTGGGCGCTGCGCGATTGCTCTTCGGCATGGGACGCGACGGCGTCCTGCCAAAGAAAACCTTTGGCTACCTGAAACCGGGAAGCAACACGCCAATCTTCAACATCCTGCTGATTGGCGCGATTTCCTTCGCCGGCGCGGTGCTGCTTAATTATGTGGGCAGCGCCTATGAGCACGCTGGCGAACTGCTCAACTTCGGAGCGTTCCTGGCATTCATGGGAGTCAACTTCGCTGCCTTCTGGCAGTTCACAGTTGCCAGACAGGAAGGCTATAGGACCCGATGGTTGCAGGACACAATTCTGCCCCTGATCGGTTTCCTGTTCTGCGCTTTGATCTGGTGGAACCTGAACCCGCTGGCAAAAACTGTCGGCGGAATTTGGTTCGCCCTGGGCCTGCTCTACGTCGGGATAAAAACCCGCGGCTTCCGCGCTGCGCCGGTAATGATCGACTTCAGCGAATCTTAGACGTGCTGTTCCAAAGACAGGGTGGCACAGTCCAATCACACGTCATCGATCCGCGTGTTTCCTTCGTGTACCTTCGTGCCCTTTGTGGTTAAGCGGTTTGTTCTTCAACAACACACATATCCAGAAGACCTCACTGCACGTTGTACCCGCTCACCTCAACTACCGCCTTCGCCGCTCCTAACCCACTCGCCCGGTACGTCGCCGTGATCTCCCGCTTCTCTCCCGGCAACAGCGAAACGTAATTGTTTTCCCACAGCACTGGCAGGATCTCATCTCCGCCCTTGCCTTTATCGACTTTGAGCCGCACAAAGAAAGCCAGGTTCTTCGACGGATTTTCAATCGTCACATGGGTGACTTCGTCCTCGCCCTTCTTCTCGCTGTGATCGGAAACATTCAGCTTTACTTTCGGAAGTTGCGCCAGGGCAGTGAAGTCGGCATAAGAAAGAGTGGGCGTCGTATACCAGTTCGATTTCGCCCAATCAATCGTCTCCGGCTTGGTCGAGAGCCAATAGAAATTCTCTCCCAGCGGTTTTCCACTCGCGTCCTGAATGCGAATCGATAAAAAATATGTTGAACTCAAGTCAGCGATATCTTGCAGCGTAAGCACTTTGATTACGCCATCTGCCGCTACATCCACCGTGCTCTCATTCGAAAACTTCTCGCTCATGTCGAGGTTGAGCACCTTGGTGGTGACGTGCAGAGCTTTCGCATCTTCGTAGCGGCTGTTCACCACATAGATCGCGTGATCGTCATATCCGTACACCGGATCGAGCGCCTGCATCGCAGTCTTGGCGCCGAAGTATCCGCCGCCCGGCCGCATATAAAAGTCGTACAGATGCCAGATCATCGACGGCCACGCATTATTAAGCATCCACTGAATGACCCCGCCCGACGTGTACTTGTTTCGGCTATACGCTTCGTACATCGCCCGAATGCCTTCATAGGCCTGCATCTGCGACTTGGTCGAATAGTCGTCCAGGCTACTCGAAGCCCCGTAGCGAGCATTCAGTGCATCGGTGAAGACGTGAATGTCTTTGAACGCTCCGCCGCCCGCGTGGAAGTTCCACCAGTCGTCGATTGGCCACTGGTGCTCCTTCGGCAGCATGGCCTTAATACTCTCGATCGGAGGCACGGCAGGTCCGGGGCTCGTCTCCATGTTGAAGCCGTAGCCGCCCCCGCATCCGCCCTGATTGCAGTTTTGTGGATGATTGGCCCCCAGTGAATCTTCGCTCCAATACGCGGGCGCCACATACTCATACGGTCCGCTCATCTTTACGCCGCTATCGCCGGTTACCGTTGTCGGTTTGGCCGTCGCCGATGAAACTACCGGATTCGGCCACAGCAATTCCTTCTCGACTCGCAAATAGGTTTGCTCAACATCCGGCGGCGGAGGATTGTCGCTCCCGTTCAGCCACACCAGCAAACTGGGGTGACTACGGAGCCGATAGATTTGATCGCGCAACGACTGTTCTGCGATTTGATAATCCTCCGGCTTCCAGTTCGGCCAATGTTCCCAATGATCGCAGCAGCACCACCCAGCCAGCACCAGGACCCCTCGCTTATCGGCCAGATCGAAGAATTCTTTGTTCTCCAGTTTTCCTTCCAGGCGAATTGTATTCAGGCCCATGTCCTGAACGTAGTTGAACTCGTCGTGCAAGCGCTGCGAGTTTTCGCGCAGCATCATGTCGGGAGACCAACCGCCGCCACGAATCAAAATATGTTTGCCATTGATCGAGAACACGCGCTTGCCATTCGCATTCAGCTCAGAAGTAATTTCGCGAATGCCAAAGTTAGTCTCGGCTTTGTCAGAAACCTTGCCATCGCTCTCAAACGTCATTTCCAGCTTGTAGAGCTCGGGCTTGCCCATCTGCACCGGCCACCATAGCCGGGGATTGTCAGCGTTCAGTTGCGAAACCTGCGTGGGATCGAACGTGATGTCCTTCTGCTGGTTAGGTTCCAGATCCACTTCCTGCGAAAATTCCGCTTTCTCGATTCGCCCCTTTAGCGTGCCTTTCACTGCCTGCTTGGTCCCGTTTTTCAGCAGGGCGGTGACAGTAAGGTGCGCTTTGCCATCGCCATCGACTTTCGAAACCACTGTTGGATACCGCACTGCAACCGGGCCACTGGCGCGCACTTCCACGCTTCGCCACAGGCCCATGTTCTTGTCGGGTGGCGCAGGATTCCAATCGACAAAGGTGATCGCAAGGTCGCGATCGGTCGGCGAAAAAACTTCGACCGCCAGAACATTCGACTGGCCGGGAAGAGCAGCATCGGTGATGTTCAACTCATAAGTGCGCCACGCGCCGGCAATGTGGTCGTAGTCGCCAATCTGTTTTCCGTTCAAAAAAATGTTTGCGCGGTAGTTGATCCCGCCGAAATCCAGCCAAAGGGTCTTCCCCTTATAGCTCGCTGGCAAAGTGAAAGTTTTTCGATACCACCAGGGAATCAGGAAAGGGCTGTCCTGCCGCATGGGGATATTCGAAAAATTGCCGCCAATCGGGTAATCCATCCCCGGAAAATTCCGCAGATTCATCCCGTAATCCGGATCGGAATAAACCTTGTTCTTTACCAGCGCGGCAACCACGGTCGTCGGCACAGAAACCGTATACCATCCCGTCGGCGAGAATTTCGCCGTCGAAATAATTTCGCCGCTCTTCTCGACCTTGCACGATGATTGCAGGGACCAGCCATCGTGCAGCTGAACAACATCTGCTGTGGATTGTGCCGGCATGTGCGGCTTGGTTTGTGCTCCGGCGACCCGCAAAAGAATGGAACAGAATGACAGGAAAAATGCTGCGCGACGATGCGTCATCGGTTTCCTTTGGTTGGAAGATTCTGCAATGCTGGTAAAAGACCCAGGCTACGCCACTGCAACCAGCCTCAGAAGTGATATCACGCCGTATTCATTCGTTTCAATAGCGGGTTTTGTTGACAGATGTCGAAGGGTGTTCTTTTTCACCGAGGTTGGGAGCGGGTGCCGCACTTTTCCCCGCTGTTGGGAGAAGCGGGATACGGGGAACTTGATAGATACTTCTCCATTCTTCCCTCGAAGCGCCAATCTATATCTTAATGACGCATGCCTTGATAAAGCACGACAAGCTGGTTGCAAAAGCAGTCGCCTGGCTGCGCCGCTACGGATGCGGTGTGGTGTTGTCAGAACAAAGTTGCTCGAGCGGCGAGACTCCTGACGCCATTGGCTGGAAGCGCGCCTGCCATTCGGTCGTGGTGGAATGCAAAATTTCACGGGCCGATTTCCTCGCCGACCGTGAAAAGCCCTTCCGGCAAAATCCGAAAGTCGCCATGGGTTGCGAGCGCTACTATCTTGCTCCCGCCGGATTGGTCGATCGAGGAGAACTGCCCCCCGGCTGGGGATTGCTGGAACTCCAGGGCGGCAAGATTCAGATGGTGCATCCCTCCGAGAAGGATCTGCGCTCCGCCCGTGGCTTCCGCCGCGAAATGAATCTTCTTCTCGCCAGCCTGCGCCGCGTTGAAGTACGCATCGAACCCCAATCAATTACCGATTTCTTGAAGTGGAAAAACCGCATGGCCGAGTACAACCGCGGAACTCTGCCGCAAGGGATTGTGCCTGCGCCGGAAGAGGCTAACTGCTTTCTAGAGTCAGTTGATGGCGATTGAGGGAGGTCTCCTCCTCCCGACCCCGCGCTGGGTTTTGAGTGAAATCGCTCTTAGCAACGGTTACATCCGAGTTGCCCGTCAACCACGCGAACTGCCGCGAACCGCTTGGCCACGTTTGTGTGAAAATCAGGTCTATGAATTGTCCGAAGCGACTTGAAGAAGCGATTGGAGGTCTTTACATTGCCTTCTCGGGATACCTGTTGCCCGAGAACACGATGCCCTGTGATGGTTGCCATCATCCGGGTGCCGACGATCTGCTTCACGCCGCACCGCTCCAAGAACTCCAATGGGAGCACCTCGGCGGTTATGCCACCGAAGCTCTCATGGTCTGGGGAGACTTGTATTGCTATAAGCACTTTCTGCCACGGATATTAGATCTGGTTCTAACAGTCGGGGACTGGACGAAGGGAACCCCCTCACCTGAGATGGTGTTTTATCCGCTACGTTATGGCGAATGGCGCACTTGGCCCAAGGAAGAACAAATATCAGTTGAACGGGTGCTGCAAGCTGTGTGGGAAACCGTGCGCAGCAATCCACCCATCGATGGAGGATACATCGACGTAGACCAGTGGCTCTGTTCGATCAGTCAGTGCGAGGAGAGTCTCGCTCCTTATCTGGACCAGTGGCGACAGGACGAGCGGCTTTCTGCCGCCTGGGCTTTGTCTTCCTTGATTCTTGGTAGCACGATTGCGTATACGGGCACAGATCACGACCCTCCGGTGTGGGAGGGAGAGGAATCGAGGCAGAGAATTGAGGAGTGGTTCAAGCTGCCGCAACGCGGAGCATTTTGGAAGAATTGCGATGCACAATATGCTCAGCTTCAGCAGTGGGCAAGGTCCCCCGTCGCGCTCGAAAAGTTGCACCGTGCCGAAACAAGCTGCGGGCACAGTGAAATGGAACGCGAATTTAGGGCCGCACAGCGGTGCATCCTTGAAGCAGCAACAACGAAATTTGAAATCGTGTATCGAGAGCGCCGCTTTCAGACGGCTTACTGGGAATCCCCGGCCTATCGACTGTATTGAACGCCATTGCCGGGGTACATCGGCAAACAGCAAGTTAAAACACCAGCACATAAGGCGATAAATCCCCATAACACTCAAAACGTCCGTTAGGTTTGACTTGCCTCTCGATACGCCCAATAATTTAGGTAGTAATGGACATATACGAAGAAATCGTGCGCCTGCGGCAGCAGGGAAGGCGTGGGGCAGTGGCGACAATTGTGAATGTGCGCGGCTCCATCCCTTCATTTGAGACCGCGAAGATGCTCATCCGCGATGATGGCTCGATCGTCGGTACCATCGGCGGAGGATGCGTCGAAGCCGAAGTCTGGCAGGCGGCGCGTGAAATCATGGAAAGCGAAAAGCCGCGCACTCTGACATTCAATCTCAATCAAAATCCCAAGCACGATACCGGCCTCGTCTGCGGGGGCACGCTGGATATTTTCATCGAGCCGGTGCTACCTCCAGCATTGCTTTATATATTTGGCGCAGGTCACGTTGCTCTAAGCCTTTATAGCGCCGCCAAAAGAGCTGGATTCGACATCGCGGTAATCGACGATCGCGAGAACTACGCCAACCGCGAGCGCTTTCCCGAAGCCAGCGAAGTCATCGCGGAAGATTTCGACCAGGCCATGTCGCGGGTCACTCCCGGCGAAACTTCTTACATCGTGATCGTCACGCGCGGGCACCGAGACGACATGCGCGTGCTGCGCTGGGCCGTGCAGACTCAGGCGCGCTACATCGGCATGATCGGATCAAAACGCAAAACCATCACCATTTTCCGCGAGCTGGTGAAGGAGGGAATTGCCGAGAACTTGTTTGAGCGCGTGCATGCCCCCGTGGGACTCGACATCGGCGCAATTACTCCCGAAGAAATTGCGGTTGCGATTACCGCTGAACTGATCGCCGCTCGCCGCAGAGTCGAACGCGTGCTGCCTCACATGAGCTGGTTCCACTCGCGTAACACCGCTGATCAGGAGCCAAATGCAGAACTGGACGAGAAAGAAATCTGAGGACCAGTTCATCACGGAGACACGGAGCCACGGAGAAAAACAATTTCTAACTTGGGTTACTCTGTGTCTCCGTGCCTCCGTGGTGAAAGACGTTTATAGTTCGGAGTAAACCATGCCCACCCTCGGCCTTGTCGAATACAAAGACGCGAACCCCCAAGTGCGCGCTGTTTACGACGACATCATGGCCACTCGCAAAACCGACTACATCAATAATTTCTGGAAGGCGCTGGCCAACGATCCCGCGACCCTCAAGCGCACTTGGGAAGACATCAAGCAGATCATGGCGCCGGGTGCGCTCGACGCCATCACCAAGGAACTCATCTACGTCGCCGTGAGCGTCACGAATCAGTGTGGATACTGCATCGCTTCGCACACCGCCTCAGCGAAAGCCAAAGGCATGACCGACGATATGTTTCGCGAGCTGATGGCTGTTGTCGGCATGGCCAATGAAACCAATCGGCTCGCATCCGGCTATCAAATCGAAATTGACGACAGGTATAAGGTGTAAACATGGCGCACAAATTCAGCACGTCGCATATAGAAGATTCGGTTTCGCTTTTTCATTTCTACAAGAAGCTTGGCGAAGGAGCGATTGCGCAGGTCAGCGACCATCAGCTCTTCGCCACGCTCGACGAAGAAATGAATTCCATCGCGATTATTGTCAAGCACATGACCGGCAACATGCGCTCGCGCTGGACGGATTTCCTGACCAGTGACGGCGAAAAACCCGACCGCAATCGCGACACCGAATTTGTTGAACCACCGGACACACGGGCTGCGCTGATGCAATGCTGGGATGAAGGCTGGCAGCGCGTTTTCAAAGCGCTTGAACCGCTCTCCGACTCAGACCTCGAGCGCAGCGTTAGTATTCGCGGCGAGCCGCACTCGGTAATGCAGGCCATTAATCGTCAGATCGGCCATTATGCCTATCATTGCGGACAGATTGTGTTTTTGGCGAAGCACCTCAAGGCGAGCGATTGGAAGTCATTATCGGTGCCGAGAAATAAGTCAGTGGACTTCAACAAAAGAGTGTTGGCGGGAGAAGCAAGCCAGAGATAAGAATCGGGTCATCGGGTGATCTGGCCATCGGGTGATCTAAATGCCGAAGGTTTGATCTAAATGCTGAAGGTTCTGATTCCTGCTCTTCGCCTTCCTTCGTGAACCTTCGTGACCTTCGTGGTAGATCTCTTTAAGTCTCTAGATCTTTCATCGCCCACTGAAGTCGAACTCGTGCGCTTTCATATCCACGCGCCTTCCGCGAAAGCGCACGCCCTCAGATTCCAACCTTAGCCGCTGTTCGATCGCGTGGTCGCCGCGCAACTTAATTTCCCCACCAGAGCCAAGAACTCGTTGCCATGGCAAACCGAAAGACCGATGCAGCACTCGCGCAACCTGGCGTGCGTGTCCCGGCAAACCCGCCGCGCGCGCGACCGCCCCATAGGTGGAAACCTTGCCGCAAGGAATTCGCCGAATTGCTTCTCGAATCCGTGCCTCTGGAGCTATTCGAGGACGAGCTTTACCCAGTTTCGTTCGAGCGCCCGTGGGCTTGCTGCTCAATGCTACGCCGCTGCGCCTTTGCGGAACGACTGCACCGCCTCTTCCTCGCTGTCGAAAACTTCGAAAACTGTCAACAGCTTGGTCACCTGTAGCAGGTCACCCACTCGCTTGGTGAGCCGCGCCAGTTTGATGGATCCATCAGCGTTCCGTGCGGTCGTATAAAGCGCAACCAGCGTTCCCAGTCCGCCACTATCGATGTAGGTCACGTCAGCCAGGTTCAGAACGATGCGCGCGTCCCGTGACACAAGCGACTTTACCTGTTCGCGCAGCAGGGATGTTTCCTCTCCGAAAACCAGCCTGCCAGTGCAATCCACGATCACAATTCCGTCCGAAAGTGTTCGCACGTTCAATTTCAATTGCATAACAAACCCCCCGAAATACCAGCAGAAGGGTAAACCCAAAAGGCGCGCGGGGCAAGGCCGGAAACGCCTATTCTCCACAGTTCGGATGGGCACGGCCATCACGTATAATCGCATCAACCTTTCCATGAGCTACCAGGTTCTGGCGCGCAAATATCGTCCGCAGAGATTTTCCGATGTTATCGGGCAAGAGCACGTCACCCGTACCCTGAAGAACGCCATCGAGCAGGGCCGCACCGCCCACGGATATATTTTTAGCGGACATCGCGGCATTGGGAAGACCACAGTAGCCCGCATTCTGGCGATGTCGCTGAATTGCCGTTCGACAGACCGGCCCGTGCCCGAACCCTGCGGTATTTGTGACTCCTGCACCGAGATTCGCGCCGGAAACTCTGTCGATGTAATCGAAGTCGATGCTGCCACAAACCGCGGTATTGACGAGATTCGCGAATTGCGCGAGGCGGCTCGTTATCGTCCGGCACGCGATCGTTTCAAGATTTACATTCTGGACGAAGCTCATCAGATTACCGACGCAGCCTTCAACGCATTGCTGAAGACCCTCGAAGAGCCGCCCAGTCATATCGTCTTTATGCTCGCTACCACACAGCCTGAAGATATCCCGCAGACTATCCGCTCGCGATGCCAGCATTTCAGCTTTCGCGCGGTCCGGTTTGAGCAAATCGTCGGGCAGCTGCGAGATATTTGCGAACGCGAAAAAATCTCGGCTGACGAAGATGCGCTTGCGCTTTTGGCCGAAGCCGGAGACGGTTCCATCCGCGACGCCCTCTCCCTTCTCGATCAGGCGATTGCGTCGAGTGAAGGGCGCTTAAGCGCAAATTCTGTACAGCAGCTGGTTGGAGCTGCGCCGTCAGGAGTCTTAGAAGAAATCATGCAGGCGGTTGCGAGGAGCGCCAGCCAGGAAATCTTACAGATCACCGACCGGCTGCTCAGCGAAGGCCAGAATCCTGTGCACTTCGCCAAACAACTAGTGCGCTTTTTGCGAAATGCTGTGGTGGCCAAGGTTGCAGGTGCAGACTCGCCTCTCCTGCAAATCTCGTCGGATGAACGAGCGCGGGTATCGCGGATTGCTGAGTTGTTTTCCGAAGAGGACCTCGCTCGCCATTTACAGATCATGCTGCGCACGCATTCTGAGCTCGGCTACCGGCAAGAGCAGCGCTTCCACTTGGAACTAGGGCTTTTGAAGCTGGCGCACGCGCAAAGACTATTGCCCATCGAGCAGTTGCTCAGCGGGACCGAACTCCGCAGCCCTGCTCCGGAGCGCAAGCCAGCCATTATTGCTGAGCAAAAAAAACCTGAGCCGCTCTCCGCGCGCCCGTTCATCTCACCCTTTGCAGCTGATTCAGCAAGAAAGGGAACTCCGCGTTCCGATGCCTCCGGCGAGAACCCCATTCAGCGTCCCGCGCCAGCAGCCATAACTTCCGCCCCCGTCGTAATGGGCTCTGCTGCCCCGGCCGTCGCGCGGGAGCCCGAGACATCGCCTGGCGCCACTCTTGTTCCTCAGCAGAAAGCCACTCCTGAGTCTGAACGCAATTCTGCCGGCATTGATGAGATCCGCGCGGCGGTTCTGGAGGCTCTCACATCAGCGGGGCAGAACATGCTCTGCTCAATGCTCGAGCCCGGAGAGTGGAAGATCGCCAGCAACGAACTTGTAATTCGCATAGCAGCCTCGGCCACATTGATCGAAATGTCGGTGGGCGCAGAAGCCAAACGCATGATCACTGCCGCCGCCAGCGGCAAACTGGGGCGCGCAGTGAAATTGCAAGTTCTTCCCGGCGCAGCGCCGGTTTCTATTTCACCAAAGCCATTCGTCCCGTCCTCCAACGGGAGCACGCGCTCGCGCGCAGAGCAGGAGCCGGTGGTGCAACGGCTGAAAGAAAAATTCGGCGCGCAAATCAGGACCGTGATCGATTACAGCAAACGATAAATTGAGGTGGTAGTTCGAAATGAGCGGGTTCAACATTCAGGAATTGATGTCGCAGGCAAAACGCCAGTATGAAGTTTTGCAAAAGAAGATGCAGGAGACCGTGGTCGAGGGCTCATCCGGCGGCGGCACCGTTACCGTGAAAATGGATGGCCGCAAACAGCTGTTAAGCGTCAAGATCGATCCCGAGGCCCTGAAATCCGGCGATATCGAGATGCTCCAGGATTTGATTACCGCCGCCGTCAATGGCGCTGCAAAGAACGTAGACGATGCCGTGCAATCCGCCATGGGCGGCATGTTGGGAGGAATTCCCGGAATCGGGTGATCGGGCCATCTGGTGATCGGGTGATCTGAACGCGCTCAATTCACCCGATGACCCGATCTCCCGATCAACCGATAAGTCATGTCTCGTTTCGCTGAACCTATGGCTCGCCTGATTGACGAGCTAAAAAAACTTCCCGGAGTTGGAAGCAAGTCTGCCCAGCGGCTGGCGTTTCATATTCTTCGCTCCAGCGAAGACGATGCTGACGCGCTAGCCGCGGCTATTCATGATGTCAAGGCCAGCTTGCGCCTGTGCTCGGTTTGCAACAACATCACAGACGTGGACCCGTGCACCTATTGTGCCAGTGCCACCCGGAATCAACGCCTGATCTGCGTGGTTGAAGAGCCCACAAACATTGCTGCAGTTGAGAAAACGCGCCATTACAACGGCGTCTATCACGTTCTACACGGCTCCATTTCCCCCATTCACGGAGTAGGTCCAGAGCAACTGCGCATTTCAAATTTGCTGAAGCGCGTCGAAGATGGTCAGGCCGACGAGATTATTCTTGCGACCAATCCCACCGTCGAGGGCGAAGCCACCGCAACCTATTTATATGGCCAGCTCCGCCGCGCTGGCCTCAAAGTGACCCGCATCGCCACCGGAATTCCCGCCGGCAGCGACATCGAATATGCCGACGAAATTACCATGCTGAAGGCGATGGAAGGTAGGCGGGAACTGTGAAGGCGACATGAAGAATTGAGTAATTTTGTAATTTGGTAATTGTGTAATTTGAAAACCGAGGCTCAGGGGGTAGTTCTTAAATTACCCAATTACTAAATTTCCCAATTACACAATCCTTGACATGAAAGCCATCTGCATTCACGAATTCGGTGGGCCTGAAGTTCTCCGGTACGAGGACGTTCCCGATCCGCAGCCGCGCAAAGACCAGGTCCTGGTGCGAGTGAAAGCCTGCGCCATGAACCACCTTGATATTTGGGTCCGCAAAGGACTGCCCGGAGTCAAACTGCCGCACGTCCTCGGCAGCGACGTTGCCGGTGAGATCGTCGAAGTCGGCGAATATGTTTCAGGACTGAAATCCGGTCAGCGCGTCCTGCTTGCGCCCATGCACTTTTGCAATCACTGTGCAAAGTGCACCGCCGGCCTGCAGAACCAGTGTCGTGAATTCACCGTCCTTGGCAACGGGGTTGATGGAGGCAATTGCGAACTGATCGCTGTTGCGGCGGTCAACGTTATTCCAATTCCCGACTCCCTCGATTTCAATCAGGCCGCCAGCGTGCCTCTGGTTTTTCTCACTGCCTGGCACATGCTTGTCGGCCGCGCTGGAATCCGACCCGGACAGACGGTCTTAGTTCTAGGCGCAAACTCCGGCGTCGGCATTGCCGGAATCCAGATCGCAAAATATTTTCAATGCACCGTTATTACCACCGCCGGCGACGATCACAAGAGCGCCAAAGCCCGCGAGCTCGGCGCCGACCATGTCATCAATCACTATCAGCAGAAGATCTCTGATGAAGTTCGCAAAATCACCAGCAAAGAAGGGGTGGATATTGTCCTCGAGCACGTAGGCCCGGCCACCTGGGACGATAGCGTGCGTTCGCTCAAGCCTGCAGGAACGCTTGTAACCTGCGGTGCCACAACTGGCCCCCAAGTTGGAATCGATCTGCGCTTCGTATATTCTCGCCAGCTCTCAATTCTCGGCTCCTACATGGGCACTATGGGCGAGCTTCACGAAGTTCTGAAGTATGTTTTCAGCGGAAGATTGAAGCCGGTTGTCGACCGCGCCTTTCCCCTAAAAGAAGCCCGCGCCGCCCACGAGTACATGGAAAAGAGCGCGATGTTCGGAAAAATTGTGTTGAAGCCCTAAAGTGACCGGAGACCCGAAACTCCCAGAGTGGGTTGTGCCGTGTTGACAATGTTACACAGCGCGGGCGATGACCAACGTCAGATCGTCTTCTTGCTCGCCTAACCTGAATTGTTGCGCGGCTCCTTCCACATTCCGCAATATCCACGAAGCATCGAGATCGCTGTTCATACGCAGCGCTTCCAATAGCCCTGCTTCGCCAAATTCCTCCCCCTTGGGACCGAGAGTGTCCGTAATTCCATCGGTGTAGATACTGAGCACATCTCCGGTTTCAAATTCAATGTGGGAGACGGAACACTCCCATTCCGAGAACAGGCCGAGAACTGTAGCCGTCGCCTTAAGTCTCTCAACCGCGCCCCCTTTGCGTAAGACTACCGGGGGGTTATGTCCGCAATTAACGTATTCCATTGTGCGCGTAGCGTCGCTATAGTGTCCAAAAAACAAGGTGGCATAGCGGTCGTTTGCAGTGTGCTTGAAGAAGTGGCGGTTCACCGAGGCCAGTAGTCGGGGAATATCATTTGACCCGGTGCCGTAGTGGCTATGAAGGTTTCCCTGCAAACTTGCCATCAGCAACGCCGCCGCGATGCCTTTTCCTGCGACGTCCGCCAATACGAACCCGACTTCGCCTGGGCCCATGTCGAGAAAATCGTAGTAGTCTCCTCCCACCATGCGTGCTTCGATACAGTTTCCGGCGTAATCAAGCGTCCTCAATGGTGGATTCACTTGAGGCAGGAGCGCCCTCTGTACAGCGTGGGCACGCATCAGCGGTTTATCGTCGTGCAGTTGACGCAGATCCAGCTTCCAGAGATCTGCGTCGGCGGCCAAACATGCAAGGCCGACGTGCCCGTCTTTAGTGGTTCCCGGCTCTCCCATCCAGACCACCCGGAAAGCTGCCTCTCGATGCCCGCACTCGAGCGTGACAACCTCCCCCGGTTCAAGGTTTTCCTCAACGCGGGCAAGCCGCACTCCCGAATTGGAAATATCAACGGTGTGAACCGACTGCGCCTTCGAACCTGCAACGGTCCGGCGTAAACGCACCGGAACCTCGATGTGCACACGTTCTTCCTCACGTCGGTGGTAACAATCCAGCGCCTCGGTGATGGTCTGGGTGAGTACCGACCTATCGCAAGGCTTCATGAGCATGCGGAAGACGCATCCTTCGTTGACCGCATTGACTGCGCCCTTGAGATCCAGACGTCCGGTGAGTAAAAGTCTCATCGTGCTTGGCGTGATTTCACGTGCTCGCTTCAGAAATTGCGCGCCATCCATGCCTGTCATTTGCATGTCGGAGACAACGGCGGCAAAGGGGCCGCGCGTGCCCAGCGCTAGTAAGCCCTCCTCGCCGCTGGCAGCAGTTGTGATATCGAATTTGCCTTCCAGCATTTGCTTGTAACAGTTGAGCAAAGCTGGTTCATCGTCCACGAACAGCACTTTTTGATTCACAGTTTAGGTCTTTTTGTGGCATTCCGGCAGCAGCCGGGATGCCGGTTCTGGTTTTCGGTTGTGGGAAAAATGCGCATGGAGATTCGTCCTAATGTAAATGCTTCGGCTTATTCTTGAATTTATGTACCCGCACCTGCTGTGATTTGGCTTTGTTTGTCGTTACCGGAGTTTTGCGTGTTCTCGCAGTCCCAAAATAGACCTGGCCGGGGCTTTATCGATTTGTGGAAACAACGCCCCGTTTCGGAAGATCGTGTTGATTCCGTAAACGTCGTTGCAGGTAGGCGAGAAGTTTGTGCGTGTTCTCGCAGTCCCAAAATAGACCTGGCCGGGGCCTTATCGATTTGTGGAAACAACGCCCCGTTTCGGAAGATCGTGTTGATTCCGTAAACGTCGTTGCAGGTAGGCGAGAAGTTTTCAAGTGGATTCGAGCAGTGCGACAGCAATTTGGTGCCATTCTTCGTCAAGTGACACTTTTGCCGGAGGCTTGCCTGCTCGTTGATACCAATACCCCGCATTTGAGGGATCACCTTCCTTGCGATGCAGATAAGCATGGACCCAGGCGCCTGCTGGGCCTTCGTCCTGCTGTGCCGATTCGTGAGCTTTCGACCAGTTGCCTTTTGCATCCCACCACAAGCCGCAGAGCGCGTGGCTTAAATCTCTGGGCGGATCGTCGCCCGGCAGAGAGTCGCGGAATTGTTGCAAGTTCATGGGAAGGAGTTTACTTGAGATGGGCATGACGCTCATTCCTCAGCGGCGCTTGAGCGCTTCCAGTTCGTCCAGCGTCCGCGGCCAGTCGGCCCCTAGCAGGCGCGAAAGACTGCGGTCCGCCAGCACTTTGCCGCCGGTCTGGCACCGCGCACAATAATTGGTTTCGTTATCAGCGTAACGAATGCGCTGGACGGGATCGCCGCATCGTGGGCACGGCTGGCCGTATCGCCCATGCACCGCCATCTCTTTGCGAAACGCGGTGACTTTCTCCGGGAACTTTGCACGAGCCTCGGCCTGCAACTGGTCGGTCCAGCGTTGCAACGTGGATCGCGTCGCCCCAAACAACCGTTCCCATTGTTCTGGCCTGAGTTTCTGTGTCAGGGTTAGCGGTGAGAGTTGTGCCGCGTGCAGAATCTCATCGGAGTAAGCATTGCCGATACCGCTCACGATTCGCGGATCCGTGAGTGCCCGCTTTAAGGTTCGGTTTTCAGCCGTGAGCGCGGCCCGGAACGTCTCAAGATCGGCAGTGAAAACGTCGATGCCGCCAGGATCAATTTCGTCCAGACTCTGCTCGCCTCTCAAAACATGTAAAGAGGCGCGCCGTTTGGCCCCCGCTTCGGTCAGCACCAAAGAGCCACTCGGAAAATCGATCGCGGCGAGTTGATTGCGCCCTGCCAGCTTCGCTCCTGTCACCCGCCAATGCAGACGCCCAGCAATCATCAGATGAACCACCAGCCACAGATCATCTTCCAACCCAATCGCGATGCGCTTCCCGATCCTTCGCAACTCGCGCACCCTGCGTCCCTCGACGCTCCCGAGCGGCGGCTCTACGGTGCGCAGCAGAAACGGACTTGCCAGCCGAACATGCTCGAGGGGCTCTCCGACAATGCGCAGCTCGAGCGCAGTAATGTATGCGGAAATGTCGGGTAGTTCTGGCATCAGTGACAGCTCAGTAGTAGAGACTGGGCGGCCCTTTATATTCCTGAATGGAGTTGCCGCCGTCAATAACGATGAGCTGGCCGGTGATGTAGGAGGCTGCCTCGGAGGCGAGAAACGCTACCGCAGCAGCCACTTCGTCAGGGCGGCCCGGGCGACCCACAGGGGTATTTCTCCCGGCGATGATCTCGTATTCCGGAGAAGAAGCCGTCTCAATCCAGCCAGGCGCGATTGCATTGACGGTGATTTGCTGGCGCGCAACCTCCAGAGCGAGGCTGCGGGTTAATCCGACTATCGCGGCCTTGGCGGCGCTATACGCAGTTTCCCGCGGATTGCTCCCCACCGTCCCGGTGGTAGAAGAAATGTTTATTACGCGCCCATAATTCGCTTTCAGCATGCTGGGCAGCACCGCGCGGGTTATGTTAAAAGCGGTCTTCAGATTAATGGCGATGCCGTAGTCCCAATCTTCTTCGGGGAGCTCGGCCAGCGGCAACGCGGCGGTCGCTTCGGGTCGGCCAATCTGCGTCATGCCCGCATTGTTCACTAGAATGTCGATATGGCCGAAACGAGCGAGAACGCTCTCCACCAGTGCGTGAGTACGGCCATGGTTGCACAGATCCGCAACAAGAGGGAGGACATCGGTGCTATCTGCCGAGAGTTCGTGAGCGCGGTCCTCGATTCGTTGCGTAGTCGAGGTGATTGCAATTCTTGCTCCTTGCTGTGCGAGTAAGCGGGCACTGGCAAATCCGATACCGCGTGGACTGCCCGCGCCGGTGACCAGTGCGACTTTTCCAGAGAGGTTCATATGCCAAAAACTAGTACATTAGCTTCGTGGGCATTATCTACCCAGCCATTCACTCCCGCCGCGACAGGTGCCAGTGAAGAGAATTCCACGGAAACGCACTTTCGGTTCAGGCATGCAGCATCGCCGTCCGCCTCGTTTTTCGCGGGAACTTGCCATCTTGTACGAAGATGATGCGGTTGTCGCGGTCAATAAACCTGCCGGACTTCTGGCCGTGCCTGCTCCCGGCTCCGATGCGCCATCCGCGTTATCACTATTGTCGCAGGATCTGAAGCCCCGCCGCGAGCGTGCTTTGGTGGTGCACCGCATCGATCGCTTCGCCTCCGGAGTTCTGTTGTTCGCCAAGACCATGCGCGACCGAGACGCGCTGGTCCGACAATTTCTCGCGCATACTCCGGTCAGACAGTATTTGGTCGTGGTCCGCGGGCATATCTCCGCAAAAGATGGGAAGCTGGTCCATTATTTTCGAAAAGAGGGAATGCATCAGAAGGTAAGCACAGAAGGGGACCGCAAGGCAGCGCGGGCTGAACTCAGTTATTCCGTGGAACGCTCTCTGCGCGGGGCGTCGCTGGTGCGGGTAATGTTGCTGACGGGATTGCAGAACCAGATTCGGGTGCAGTTTGCGGCACTCGGCCATCCGGTCGTTGGCGACCGGAAGTACAGCGCTGAGGAAGCCTCAGAGCGCCGAATTGCTCGAGTCGCGCTTCATGCGGCCAGCCTGCAGTTCATTCATCCGCGTTCGGGAGAGGCGGTCTGCCTGGAGAGCGATCCTCCGTCGGATTTCCAATCTCTTCTGCAGGCGCTGTCACCGCCGGGGCGCGGCCATCGCTAATCGTGAAACACGACTTCGATGTGATTATTCTCGGTGGCGGAGCAGCCGGCCTGATGTGTGCCATCGAGGCAGGGAAGCGCGGCAGGCGTGTAGCCGTGCTCGAGCGTGCTCCGCGCATTGGCAAGAAGATCCTGATTTCCGGCGGCGGCCGCTGCAACTTCACCAACCTGCACTGTCACCCGGAAAACTTTATCTCTGCCAACCCGCACTTCGACAAATCGGCGCTGGCGGCTTACACCCCTGCTGATTTCATTGCGCTCGTGGAAAAGCATGGCATCAAGTACCACGAAAAAACTCTCGGCCAACTCTTCTGCGATGGCTCTGCGCAACAAATCGTGAGCATGCTTGAATCGGAATGCAGCGATGTCGCGGTTCGAATTGTCACTAGCGTCAGCGTCGAAAGCGTTGAGCACAGAAACGGTTTCGCGGTCAGTGCGGGAGAAGACGAGTTCCATGCGTCTGCGCTCGTCGTCGCAACCGGCGGCTTATCCATCCCCAAGATGGGAGCGACCTCATTCGGCTACGATCTGGCACGCCAGTTCGGGTTAAAGATTAACCCCACGCGGCCCGGGCTAGTGCCTCTGCTCTTCAACACTAAGGACCGCGAGCGGTACAGCGATTTGACGGGGGTCTCTACCGAAGTAGTGACGACGACTGCTAAGCAACGCTTCCGCGAAAAGATGCTCTTCACTCACCGCGGTCTCAGCGGCCCGGCCATTCTGCAGATCTCCTCCTACTGGAAGCCTTCAGAGTCCTTAACTCTCGACCTGGCTCCCGGGCACGACCTCACCGCGGCAATTCGCAATAACAACGTTGCCCGACGCGATCTCTCCGCGCTCAAAGCCGCGTTGCGCGCGGTCTTGCCTCAACGTCTGGCCGACCGTTGGCTTGATCTGCATCCTCCTCAGGCCTGGACCAATCATGCTGTCGCAGAATTCGAGCGGCAGCTGCACAACTGGGCCGTCACTCCAGAAAGCACTGACGGCTACGACAAAGCCGAAGTCACAGCGGGAGGCGTGGACACCAACGAACTTACCGCTAAGACAATGGAGAGCCGCAAAATACCAGGTCTGTATTTCATCGGCGAGGTTGTAGACGTAACCGGTCACCTCGGCGGATTCAACTTTCAATGGGCATGGGCGTCAGGGTTTCGCGCGGGCCAGGCAGTCTAGGTTGGCTACTCCGAACTCGGGGAGGGTTAGCAGGTTTGCAAACGTGAGTACCGTCCTTATCATGTATATTCTTCGAGCTGACCCGTTACAATTTGAACGAAGCGGTTTAATCGTTTGCTGGGAGAGAGAAATGCCAAAAACAGCAGGTAAAGCAAAGGCAAAGACCAACAGCGCTTTTATGAAACCTATGCAGCCATCCGAGCACCTGGCCAAAGTTGTTGGCTCAGAGCCGCTTCCTCGCAGTGAGGTCACCAAAAAGATTTGGGCCCACATCAAGAAGAATAAACTTCAGAATCCAGCGAACAAGCGCGAGATCATCGCTGATGAGAAATTGCAGCCAATTTTCGGCGCCAAGAAATTGGACATGTTTCAGATGACCAAAGCGGTCAATAAACACCTGAAATAGCGGCTGGTTCGCACATTAACGGTGGGATCGGCTTCATTGATGCCTGGTGGGGTCGACCCCATACACGGTAGCGAACTCACGCGTCTATTCCCGATCATAGACAAGGACGCTCTTGGGCTTGCTTTGACCGGCCAGGCGCACGGTCACCGTCAAGGTCTTGAGATCTGTAGAAAGCTCGATCTCCCGGGTGCCCGTAATTTTGCCTTTGAATTTTTCGTGTGATTTCCAGACTGCGCTCGTTCACGCGGCGGCCCGAAGATGCAGAGCCTTTGTCCCCGTCGGGATCGAGGTCCGGATAATCCTTCCCATCGAACTTGATCCTCTTAGCCATTTTTGCGTCGGAACGTTTAAATGACAGGCCGTCACCCTCGTAGGGCTGGATCTGGAGCTCGATCCCCGTCTTCACTTTCTCGCTTTCGCTGTCCCATGTGCCCGGAAAACCCGAACTCCCCGCCGTCCGCTCGTACACATAGGGAATGCTCGACGGCGAACCGTCGGGCGCGTATTCCGTATAGGCATCGTTAAGCGTCTTGCCGTCTTCGGAAAGCGTCCAATACCCCGTGAGGAGCGTGCGGCCCTTCATCTTGCGGATGACCACCCAGTTGTTGGGTCCCTTCACCGTGACGGACAGAGTGGTTCCGCTCAGGGCTGGCTGGTCACTCCCGTCGGCTACGATCGTGTCCACGAAGCCAGGGGCAAAGGTGAGGGCGTATCTGTTTGTCTCCCGCGACCTCAACCTTCATCTCGTCGTTGAGTTTGCTTTTGGACGGGTCCACCTTCCATTTGCCTACGAAGGGATCGTTTGCCGCCCATGCCGAGCTCGTAACCAGACAAGCAACCAGCAGCAACCGAAAAGTGCGACTTAACATTTAGCCCTCCTGAAGTAGGATTCGGATCATTCTACTTCCAGGGCTTGCTCTCACGCCTGCCGCCACTAAAAACTCTCAAACGTTAGTCAAACGCTGATGGTGATGATTATGGGAGTGCTTATGCGCGGGCTTTGTCAATCATTGCTTCCCAAATGCCTTTGGATTTGAGAATGAGTTCAATGGCCTCGCGGATTGCGCCGTGGCCCGGGAGCGCTCGGGTTGTGTAGTGCGCACTTTTTCTGACCTCGGGGACCGCGTTGCCCACCGCCACCGCGAGGCCAACCCGGCGCATAATCGGAATGTCCGGAAGATCATCGCCGACGTACGCGACATCTGAGTCGGATACTCCCGCTTTCCGGACAATTTCTTCGTAAGCCGGCATCTTCAACGGCTGTTTCATATAAATGAATTCCATCTTCATCTCGCGCGCGCGCCGCAGCAGTGCAGAGCTTTGCCGGCCCGTGATGCAGCCGGTGCGAAGGCCGGCGGTGTGCGCGAGTGTGAGTCCTTGGCCGTCGTGCGCGTCAAAGGTCTTGATCTCCAGGGCGATCTCTTCGGTTTGTGACAGCAGTGTCACGCTGCCATCCGTCATCGTGCCATCCACGTCCATGAGAAGCACCTTGATTCGTGCGGCACGTTTCCTGAGCGCTGGAGAGATTTTGGGCTGCCTGGCCAACGAAGCCTCCGGTGATGCGGTTTTTGCACCGACTTCAACTCAAGGCTTCAAAAGTGACTTCCCGAAGCCAACGGGAACAGCGAAGTTCGATCCGCCAAACTCGCGCACCATGGCAAAGTTAATTCCTATCACTTTGCCCTCAATATTAAAGAGCGGACCGCCAGAGCCCCCCGAAGTGGTTTGCGCGTCATACACAATTTTGTCGGGCAGTACGTCGCCGATGTGGCCCTGAGTGGTGATAGGCCTGATCAGCTTGCGGCGGGCAAGTTCCTCCACCACCTGCTTGGGATCGCCTTTGGACGCTGTCGCGATCGACTGCAGCGTCTCTGCGCCCGTCCGCGCCAGAATTGCGTCCAGAGCGGTGGGATATCCAAGCAATACGATCGCCTGTCCTCTGACCGCCGAACGGGGGGCATCGGCAAGAGCCACGTGTTTAATCCCCAGCTCTGAAATATTTCCTTTGACGATCGCAACGTCTGCAGCAGACGAAATCTTCTGGGTCGCGATGGTAATGCCGTGCGGCACGCCGGGGAAGTATGCGGTCATCTCGGCCATAACTGGCTCAAGACCTTGATCGACCATCTCTTTCAGATCGTCATTCTGCCACCAGGGCTCGGCCACATGATGGTTAGTGAGGATTTCACCTGTCGTGGATACGAGAAAGCCGGTGCCAAAAGTATCCAAGTGTACTTCCGGACCGCTTCCGGTAAGGCTCACCAGCGGGTTGTTGTGCTCGTCAGTTGTGGGCTCGCCACTACTTGTAATACCAGCGTAACGAAGACTGGATCCGGTAGTGTGGTCGTGGAAAGCAACCACAACGTGGATCAGGCAGACGCTCGGCTCATAGGATCGGATAATCGTCTGTGCGACGTTGCCTTCGGTCTCTAATTTCTGTAAACGAGTCTCCACGGCGGCTAATTGATTTTGCAAAGCCGAAGCGTTTTCTGGCTTGCTGATTGCAATCTGCGATCTCAGGTCTTCGCTCTTCTTTTGCAGTTGAAGTTTTTGTGGATTGCTCGCCGGGGGCGGCCCTTGTTCCGCGGCCTCCAGGGCATGACGAGAGCGTTCCATCAACTTTTGTTCCGTCAGAACGCCAGTCTGTAATCGCGTGATTGCGGCATAAACGCGTGTGTTTTGTTCCTGAGTGCGGCGATACAAGAACAAAAGAACCAGGCCCGCAACGATCAGTGCGGAAACAGCCACCAGGGCGCCGACCCGAAGCGCGCGCCGTTCCTTATTGACCGCTGTGACCACCTGCTGGGTATCGTTTCGATTGTCTTCGGCATGGCGGAGCCGCTCGCGAGACTCATCCGCGGCGGATTTGTTCCGTAGTTGCGAACGCACCCGCGACAGCAATTCGTGTGGGTCGAAGGGGAGTGACAGCACGTCATCGGCCCCCAGATCCAGCCCGCGTGTGCGCTCGGGTGATCCTCCCGGCGACAGCATTACAACCCGTATATTCTGCGTGCTTTCCGACCCCTTGATTTCGGAAAGAAGGTCACAGCAGTCGAGCTGCGGGGGATCGGCGCCCAGGACAACTGCGTCGGGTCCAAAGGTCAGGACTGACTTCATTCCCTCCCGGGTGTTGGTCGAAACCTCATAGCCCGCATCGGTCAGCGCCGAGACAATTTGGTCCCTGAGAGCAACGTCTGACTCGACCACCAACAACTTTGCCGTTTTGCTGTTCATAGCCCCCATTTAACTAGGATGTTTTACATCGTCACAAGATTCAGTTCGGAATCGAAATTTCCGCGCCAGGGTGCCCCGCTCAAGCTCCGCTTGGACGGGTGTTTTAGGAATTCGGAACCGAAACACCACTTACGAACCTTTTACGAACCCTTTAGTTGAAGTTTATGGCTTGTCGTATCCAATGGTTGTAGCAGCGATTTAGTAACCGAATCGAAAGGTGGTTTGATGTCAATCCAAGAAGTATCCCCTGAACAGCTGGCTGAACTCTTTCATCATTATCATCAAGCGCTGGCCTCCGATTTTGACTGCGAGTGTAGTCCGAACTCAGAAGCATGGGACCGCGTGCCCCAACCGGAAAAGAAGCGCCTGGTGGCTGCGGCGCGATTGGCACTCCTGGAGTTATCCGCACCAGACACTGAACGGAACCATTCACGGCGCTTCTTCGCCACACCTGGCGAAGCCGAATGGGGTTGTTGATCGGCTCCACCGTCATGGTTAGCGCTGCGGTACCGGCTAGGTGACCAAGAGGCCTTTGCTTGGCCGGGGATCTGAGACACTAAAGTTCGAAAAGAGCCAGCTTAAGTCGTCCAAGGCAGGGTGCGCCGCGCGAATGCTCCCCTCCCGCCCAACAGGTGATGTACGAACGAGCCGACACAGAAGCCCCCGAGAGTGAGCGCCAGCACGGCGGCCAGAAACATCCCCTGCACCACGTACGCGACTGTGGACAGGCCGAAATGAATCAGTAGTCCGCAGGCCAACGCGAATGCTCCCGCCATCGCTTGAGCTGTTCGGCGTGGCGCGGGAGCGGCGGTAAGGCGAACGTCTCCCGCTTGCCGGCCGAAGATCGAGTTGTACGCAGCGTCGAGTGGATTGAATCTCGGAAGCAGAGCGTTCCACAACAAAACCGCAGCGAGGACATAAAACAGCGGCGCAGATTGAAACAAGATTCCAGCCACAATGCCCAAGAAGACGATCCGCGGCTGGAATTGAAGGGTCGAGTATTGCCGGGAACAAACCGCCGGAGTCGGCTCTTCAAATCCCTGCTGAACAATGAAGTTGCGTTTAACGCCCTCCCGCATGGCCCTCCCCGAGCGAGTGCAAGCAGTGTACTCCTAACGGATCGGGGATGTCAGATCGTTGCCCCTCTGTCGCTATCACGCCCCAATCATTCTCAGCGCTGCGGTACCGGTTGGAACCCAGCGCCCGTTGCGGCCAGAGCACTCGCCGGCCAGCGACGCGCCTGCGCGATACAGATGATGTGCAGGATCAGAAACACGGGCACGGCGAACGTCGGAATATAGCTCATGGGAAGCACGGTCATGGCAGCTGTCGAGATCCCGTGCGGATCGATGAATCCAGAGAGCGTGCCCAGCGCCAGAGCGTTAACCAGGTCGGCGATTCCCAGGAGTTGCCAGAAGATGAATCCTTTGCGATGCGCGGGGTTGGCCAGCGCGAGCGCTGCGAAGGGTGCAGTCGCGCCGATAATGATGTCGCCCCATCCTGCTGACAAGGCGAAATACGCAGGCAGAATCTTATAGCTTGCGAGCACGAGAAAAACAAATCCGACAATGCGTACGCTCTGCACCAGCGTGAGCGCTCGCGGGTTGAGCGACAGAAGGAACTGCCGGAACCCCGTCGAGGATGCAAACCAAACCAGGAACACAACGACGGGCGTCAGCACGGCTAGACCGAATGCGGCCGGCGGCTGATTCGGGGTGGCCACGAAAAGGTGCAGCGTAGAAGCGGACAGGGTAAAGACTAACCAGCCTGCTAGCAGGCTGGCGCTCAGTTTGGCGTATTTCGACATGTCGAATCTCCTATTCGTGATTTTTCAGATTGTGACCTCGGCGGTCACTTGGTTGGTTAGGTTCAAAAGTTCGTTCCAGCGCTTGTACCCGAAACGCGCACGTAGCTCCTGCTGGACTTTTTCCCAGTAGGGAAGCGCGCGCTTGTATTCGGCCTTGCCGGCCTTGCTCAAGGAAAGCAATCGTTCCCGGCGGTCCTCGCCGGATCGACTGGCGACCCAGCCTCGGCGCTCCATGATCGCAAGCGTGCGGGTGAGGGTGGTGCTGTCGATGCCCAGAATCTCCCCGAGCTTTCCCTGGGAAACTTCTCCTGTGAGTGATAACGCTTGCAGCAGAGTGAATTGCGTGCCTCTCAAGCCAAGTGGCCGTATAGCCGTCTCGTAGTGCTGGGTCAGCACCCGCGACGCTCGACGAAAACTGGCGGACAGGCAGGGAAGATGGACCACGGCCGGCTTACTCATGCCTCAATAGATGCATATACATCTATTGTGATTCAGGAAAATCGCTGGTTCCGCTCTCACTTGATACCGCTTCTCGCAAAAACGGCACGAAGCGGAGCAGACAACGATTTCGTCAAACAATCCTTCCGACGTGCCTTTTACTCTTCTTTACGATAAAACCCCGCCACCGTACATCTAATTGGTCAGGAGGTTGCTATGAAAAAGATGGCAATGATATTAGTAGCGGCTGCGGTAATGATGGCGCCTCTAGCATCTTACGCACGTCCGGTTCACGTCTTCATCGGTCCACGTTTCGGCTGGGGCCCGGGTTTCGGGTGGTACTCACCATACTGGGGACCCTATCCGTATGGCTATTACGGTTATGCTCCGGCGACTGGTTCGCTGAAGTTCGATACCAACGTCAAGGACGCAGAGGTTTACATCAACGGTGCTTATGCCGGGACGGTCGGGAAATTGAAAACCATGAATCTCCGGCCGGGCAGTTATGACGTCGAGGTGCGCGCGCCGGGACGCCAGCAGTTCGATCAGAAAGTGTATATCGCTGGCGGCAAGACGTTGCACCTGAATCCTGATCTGCACCTCCAGGCACAGCCGCAGCAGTAATTTGGTTTTTTCGAGAGGCGGGTGACCCACCCAAGCTGCCATTGCTTGGGTGGGGATTTAAGGAATGAAGAGATAAAGCGAAGCCCCACTCTGTTTACGCCGGATGGAGTAAGCTACGGAGCTTATTTTTCCACCCTACGCGCAACGAACGCGCTGGAGCCTGCCCCTTCGGCAAGCTCAGGGCAAGCTCTGAGCGGAGTTGGAAGGGATGGGGGCGCCCGGGGCGATCGAGTGGAGGGAAATGCTACGCCTACGCTGCGGCATTGCCGAGGGCGGGGCATGGCAAAACGCGCCCTACCAATAAAAAAGGCGCTCATCGCGAGCGCCCATTTCAAGCCGAATCCAGCTTAGAACTCAAATCGCAGGCCCAGCTGCGTATGCAGCGAGGGAACTGCGAAGGCGGTGAATCCAGAAACACCACCGGCCGCTGCGTTGCTGGGACCAGCGCAGAATGCCTTTGGAACGTTGAACCCGTTTAGTGCTGGAATGGGGTTAAAGAGGTTTGCGTCTTCGGGGCTCCGCAAAGCAACAGACAAGATTTGTCAAAGTCGTGTGTACATAGCGTGTACACGGAGGGAAGTGCTTTATAGAGTTAGCGTAAACATTGAGCGAGATGATGGTGGAGGCGGCGGGAGTCGAACCCGCGTCCGAAAATGTTACTGGTCAAGAGACTACATGCTTATTCGCGTTCATGCCCTTGGCATTACCCAAAGACGTTCGCGGCCGCCGCTCAGAACGGACAAGAAACGGTTGCCGCTAGCCTGAGGTCTTAACCTCTCTGCCCAGACGTAGCAGAGAAGAGCAGCCCGCTGTGTGACGTTCCGCTCGCAGCCCACGGGCGAAGCTGCGGAAGACGGCAACTTAATTAATTAAGCTGCGTATGCCATCTGTTGATTGGCAATTATCATTTTGCCCACGATTACAGGTGCGAGCACCCTGGCATGCCTCTTGGCCGCAAGCATCTCCGTCGAAACCGTGACGCCCCCAATTTGACACCCCATTTGGGGCTGAAGTCCCGCAAATGGGGACCCCGTGGGATGGACCATTCAAAGAACTGCTTCCAATCTTAGTAGAAGCCGAGTGGAAGTCAACGTACCTAAGGATTAGATGCCGCCGACTGGGGCCGGGAACCAGGGTCAGCGATTGGCGAGTGTAGCAATGTCTCCGAGGCCGAGAAGTTTTGTATCTCCTGTGGCCAAGGTAAGACCAAGTACTTTGGCAGTCGCTGCAAGAAAGCGGTCCGCTGGATCTCTATGAGGAAGGCGAATGCGCCGGGACTCAAGCACTACTTCGTGTGTCAGCACAGCTTCACGAAAAATTGCGGTAGCCTCGGTAACCCATGCTGCGGGATCTTCTTCGAGTTCTATACGACCTTTTTTTTGCAGGATCAGGGCCTCCCAAGTACTAACCGGGGAAAGCCATAGCTCATTCTCTGGATTCTTGAGTTCCCAGCGTAAGGTTCTCCCGATCCGGTCTGGATCGTAGATACTCCATAGCCAGATATGCGTATCGAGAAGAATTCTCAATCGCGCAGTACCTCCCAATCGTCTGGATCACTCGCCGGAGAGACAATGTCACCAGTAATTTTCATTCTGCCTTTCATGAATCCCATCCAGTCTTTTGGGGCATCCACCGGGGACGGCGGCCCTAATTCGGCAACCGGTTTCCCAAACTTAGTGATTCGAACTCGATGCTTGGTCTTCTGAACTTCGGCGACGATTGCCAGGCACTTCGCTTTGAATTCAGAGATGGCTATTTCTTTCATGGTCCACTCAGATTACCATGGTCAATTAGAGTGGTCAATCGGATCGCGAATGCTCGCAACCAGCGCTGATTTCCACGGAACATTGTCAGAACCGAAATTGACGCTTCTGAGATGCACCAGCCCACGATTCTTCGTGTACTCGCGGAAGTTCTTCGCCATGCTTCACTGTTAACGCCCTTTCGCATGGGTTTGTCCAAAGCCATCCAGGTACCGCTTTTTCTTCTGCTCCGTTATCATTGACCAATGAGTTTTGCCGACACGGTCGTTCTCTTCGTTCTGGCTCTATTGCTGTTCGGGCCGAAGAAGTTGCCGGGCATCGCCCGCCAGATCGGCAAAGCCCTCAACGAATTCAAGCGCGCTTCGAATGAATTCAAGGCGCAGATCGAGTCGGAAATCAGCCAGTTGGAGTATCAGGAAAGGCAGAAAAAGGACCAGGCACAAGAACAGGAGCAGAAAATACTTCCTCCCGCGGCGCCACCCTCCGATTCCGTGCCCTCTGCGCCGTTCTCCAGCCAGTCTGAAGCTGCGCCGAACCAGGGCGACCGTTCGACCGAACTGAGTTCAGTCGCGGTCCCGCAGGAAGTAGATTCCACCCGCGCCCCCAATACCACCAATGCCTGAAGTCACCACCGACGCGCTGAACCCGCCTGAGGTCGAACCAGAGCGCATGGCCTCAATGAGCTTCCTCGAGCATTTAGAGGAACTCAGGAAGCGCATCTTCCACGTCCTTATCGCGGTGGCTTGCGGCATGGGCGTTTGCTGGTGGTATCACGAGGCGCTCTTCGGCTTCATGCAAAGGCCGATCATGGAGGTGCTCAAGCGTAATGGCCTGCCGGAAAAACTCGTCTACATGACCCCGGTTGAACCCTTCAACCTTTACTTGAAGGTTTCCGCATTGGCAGGATTGTTCGTGACCTCGCCTTACGTGCTGTATCAAGTCTGGCTTTTTATCTCCCCGGGCCTTTACCGCCGTGAGAAGCGTTACGCCGCGCCGTTTATGGCGTCATCTATTTTTCTGTTCGTGGCCGGCGGATATTTTGGATACCGTGTGGTTTATCCCGCGGCGCTGGATTTCTTCATCGGTCACATGGGCACTCAGTTCACCGCCATGATCAACATCCACGAATATGCCGACCTGTTCCTGACCGTGGTCCTCGGTCTGGGACTGGTGTTCGAGATGCCCATCCTCATTTTCTTTCTGGCTCTGATGGGCGTGGTGAGCGCGGGCTGGATGTGGCGGAACATTCGCTACGCAATCCTGGGGATCTTTATTATTGCCGGCGCGCTTGCGCCCACGCCCGACATCAGCAGCATGGTTATCTTTGCTATGCCAATGCTGGCGCTGTATGTAGCGAGCATTGCCATCGCCTGGTATGTGCATCCAGCCCAGAGAAAAGCACGCGACGCGAGAAAAGCACAAGTGTAGGGACGGGCGCTTCGCATCCGGTGAGAAGCAACTGACTATGAAACCACGCCCAAATAAGTTCAACCAGACCTTGGCGGCTAGAAGAGCCGCCTGTTCCGCGACTGCGCGAAAACTCTCTCTGCCCCTTGCCGTGATGTTGTTCGTTAGCACCACCGCCTGCGCCCGCACTGTTCCGGCAAAATCCTCAGAGCAAAAGTCAGCCGTAGCGGCAAGTTCAAATTCTGCTCCCCAACCCGCGCAACAGCCAGTGACGCCTCCGGCTTTCAACGCCAGCCGCGCCATGGAATACGTGAAAGAGATGGTCGCCTTGGGGCCGCGTCCCATCGGAAGTGAGAACCACAAGAAGGTGGAGAACTACATCCTTTCACGCCTGAAGAAAAGTGAGATCGAACACGACGATTTCGAAGTCATGTCATCGGAGGGAAGGTTTCCGATTCACAACGTCATTGCGAAATTCCCCGGTACGCGCGACGGAATCATCGTCATAGCCAGCCACTATGACACCAACTGGCCTTTGCGGGATATCAACTACGTCGGCGCTAATGACGGCGCATCTTCCAGCGCTCTCCTGCTCGAAATCGCCAATCAGCTTCGCGCCCGCAAGCGTGACGGATATAGCATCTGGCTGCTCTGGGACGATGGCGAAGAATCCATGCGCTTGCCCTGGTACGATCCCGAAGCGCTTTATGGGGTTCGCCATCTTGCGCAAAAGTGGCAGGACGATGGCACATTAAAAAAAATCAAAGCCTTCATTCTGGAAGATATGATCGGCGATGCGGACCTGAATATCGACCGCGTCACTAATGCCACACCCTGGCTTGAAGATTTGGTCTACCAGGCCGCCACCCAGCTGGGCTATCAATCCCATTTCTTTGGTCGCGAATTATCCGTTGGTGACGATCACCAGCCATTCCTGGATCGCGGGGTTCCCGCGGTTGATCTGATTGACCTGAACTATGGCTACAATGATGTCTTCCACCACACCGCCCAGGACACGATCGATAAGCTCAGCCCCAAGAGCCTGGCAATAGTAGGCACGGTGACGCTCGAAACCGTCCGTTTGCTGGACCAGAAGCAGTAAGGTTCACGTAGGGACAGGCGCCCTCGCCGGGTCCGGTCGAGCAACGCTCGACAACTGCCGCGTGGCTCCCTGCTTTCTCTTTTCGCGATTTTCATTTCTAATTTCTGGGAGCGAGACACGCAATGGACCAAACGCTCGGCTGGATCCTATTCAATGTATTCATAGCAGGCATGCTGGCGCTCGATTTGGGCGTCATCCATCGCGGCACGCGATCACTGAGCTTGCGCCAGGCACTGGCCTGGTGTGCGGTATGGATTGCGCTCGCAGCTGGTTTCGCAAGTCTGCTATACGCGTCTCAGGGGCGGGCAGCCGCTCTGGAATTCTCTACCGGCTACGTAATCGAGCTCTCGCTGAGCGCGGACAATCTTTTTATCTTTCTCCTGGTCTTTCGCTATTTCCGCTTGCCCGAGACGGAGCAATACCGCGTGCTCTTCTGGGGGATCATTGGCGCGGTCGTCATGCGCGCGGCGTTCATCTTCGCCGGAGTCGGTCTCATCCGCCGATTTCACTGGATCATTTACGCCTTCGGCCTGCTGCTCGTCTACAGCGGTGTTCGCCTGATGTTTCAGCGGGGAGCTCAGGTCCATCCCGAGAAGAATCCCGTCCTGCGCCTCTTCCGAAAGCTGCTCCCGGTAACTCCCGATTATGTGGATGGCAAGTTCTTCGTGCGCCGCGAGCAGCTCTGCGCGACTCCCTTGCTGCTGGTTCTGATTGTGATCGAAACCACCGACCTGATTTTCGCGGTCGATTCCATCCCCGCTGTGCTCTCCATCACCCTGAACACGTTCATCGTCTATACCTCGAACATCTTCGCCATCCTAGGGCTGAGATCTTTATTCTTTGCGCTTGCATCGCTGATGGAGATCTTCGAGTACCTGCACTATGGCATCTCCTGTGTGCTGGTGTTCGTAGGAGTCAAAATGCTGCTCTCGCATTTCTATCCCATCCGGACGGACATTTCGTTGGCGGTAATTGCGGGAATCTTGCTGGTCACGATTCTTGCCTCTGTGCTCAAGAGGAGAGGACCGCAGAATAAGGTCAGTGCCAATTAGACGGGCTCTACTCGAATCGAATTTGATCACCCGCGACAACGGAATGCTTCCGGAACTTCGCATCGTTGTGGTCTGGAAAATCGGTGCGATAGTGCGCCCCGCGGCTCTCTTCACGAGCCAGCGCCGATCGCGCCGCCAGCAGTCCGGCAATTTGTAGATTTCGCGCTTCGAACTCCCGCCGGCTATGCGGACGAGAAACTTGCGCCCCAATTTCTTCCAGCTCTTTGATCGCTTGCTTCAGCCCGCTTCCCGTGCGGACGATCCCGGCATCTTTCCACATCAGTTCCTGCAACCGCGTGACCGCATTCTCTATCGGGACTGGAACTGGCCCGTTTGAGTACGCCGCAGCCGGGGAGTCTTTTGGCGGCTTACTTGCCGCAATCTTCAGTTCATCGCGCATTTTTCTTCCCGCGCGCGCGCCGAAAACCAAACCCTCAAGCAGGGAATTGCTGGCGAGCCGGTTTGCCCCGTGGACTCCCGTTCCTGCAGCTTCGCCGGCCGCATAGAGTCCAGGCAACGTAGTTCGGCCGTCCAGGTCAGTTCGAACTCCTCCCATTGCATAATGCGCCGCCGGACGCACCGGAATCAGCTCACTAGTTATGTCAATGTTGTACTGCATGCAAGTCGAATAAATCCGCGGAAAGCGGTGCTGAATGCGTGCAGCCTCGAGATTAGTCAAATCCAGATAAACAATCGGCTCCTTCGCGCGGGTCAGTTCCAGCTCATGCATGATTGCGCGTGCTACCACATCGCGAGGCGCGAGCTCCGCCATGGGATGATATTTCGGCATGAAGCGCGACATCTCCATGTTGAGCAGATGCGCGCCCTCTCCGCGCAATGCTTCCGAAAGCAAAAAGCGTGGCGCCTTTTTTAAATAGAGTGCGGTGGGATGAAACTGAATGAATTCCAGGTCGGTAATTTCCGCGCCGGCGCGATATGCCATAGCGACGCCATCGCCGGTGGCAACTCGGGGGTTCGTGGTGTTGGCATAAAGCTGACCCATGCCGCCCGTCGCCAGTAACACCGCCGACGCCCGAATCGTGCTCTGCTGCCCGCCTTCGTCGAGGATCTGAACCGCGCTTATGCGGCCGCGATCTAAATCCAGATCAGTCGAAAACTCGAATTCGCGTACTTGAATTTCGGGAGTAGTCTGCGCTTTTGCAAACAGGGCCCGCAAAATCTCCCGTCCGGTGGAATCGCCATGGGCGTGAAGAATACGATTGCGGCTGTGTGCGCCCTCGCGCCCGAAGGTCAGCTTTGTGCCTTCCCGATCGAACTGCGTTCCCCAGGCGATCAGCTCCTCAATGCGCTCAGGAGCATCTTCCACCAGAACCTTGGCCGCTTCCGGATTGCAGAGCCCGTCGCCGGCATTCAGCGTGTCCTGTAAATGCAGGCTGATTTCATCTTCGTCGCTGAGGGCAGCGGCGATGCCGCCTTGCGCAAACTGCGTGTTGGAATCGGTGATCTCTCGTTTCGCAAGCACCAGCACCCGGCCGGCAGGAGCAAGCTCAATGGCTGCACGCAGTCCTGCGACGCCCGCGCCAATCACGAGAAAATCAGTTTCTGGCGGTGCGGCTGGCATTGGGGAGATGGTACCACTTCCGATCCGCGATTACTGTGCCGGCGCCAATACCTGCTTACTTCTTCACCTTGCGCTTGGGCCGTTTGCCGTCGCGACCATTCACCGATCTTGGCTCAAACATAATCAGTACATTCTTGCTCCGGTCTTCCCGCGGAATGATGCTGAAATGGATATCGGCCACTGCGCCGTATTTTTCCCCCATATCCTGCGAACGCGATACCAGCGGTTGTTCTTTTCCGAGTATCGCCCGATGCTTTCGAATCAGAAGGTTCTTCACGTTCCCAGGCAGCGGCAGTTGATCAATCGTGAGGTCCATCGGCGGCTTGCTCTTGAATCCAAACAGCCGCAACGCCATGGTGTTCCAGAATTCGATGTGCCGCTCCTGATTCACCAGCATGACCGGTAGCCGGATCTTCTCCAGCGTCTGCTCATAAACATCGTTTACCTGGTCAAGTTCTTTAGTCCGCTCTTCCAGTTCCTGGTTGGTTGTCTCCAGTTCTTCGTTCAGAGACTGGAGCTCTTCATTGGTGGTTTCCAACTCCTCATTTGTGGACTGAAGTTCCTCGTTGGTAGTTTCCAGCTCCTCATTCGTGGACTGAAGCTCTTCGTTCGTGGTCTCCAATTCCTCGTTGGCCGATTGCAACTCCTCGCTGGTCGACTCCAGTTCTTCAACCGTCGTTTGCAGCTTTTCCTGTACCGTCTGGTCGTCCAAATAGATGAGCGTACCGGTGCGCTGGCCTTTGCCGTTGAGCAGCGGACGAATACTTACCTCGATTGACTTCTCGTCCGCCCCCATCTTGATTCGCGCCGGAAAATGCGACATCTCGTTGTTGACTCGCGTCGCTTGCAGCTGTGGGCCCAGTTCCGCCAGACGGCCGAACAGGTCAGTCTCCTGCAAGCGTCGTCCCACCAGATGGGCCGCCGACAAGCCGCACAGCGCCAGTGCAGAGCTGTTGTGCTGGGTGATGATGTCGTTTGCGGCCATCACCAATACTCCGATGCGGAGCGTCTCCAGCAGATGTTGCTGCTGCTGCCGCAATCCGTCAAGCTCCTGGGTGGCCAGCGAACGGCGCTGGGTTACGCCTTCCTTTTCTTCCTGCCGCGCTTCAATGCGCTCGTCAACACGCTCATCCAGCACCGGCGCATCCGAGATCCGCTGGAAAATGCGCCAGCGCGCATTCACACGCTGAAAGTGCTGCGAACTGGTCAGCTGCGATTCCGATTTCCCCAGAAACAATATCCCGCCCGGCTCCAACGCGTAGTGCAAACGTCCCAGAATTTGTTTCTGCAGGTCGGAATCGAAATAGATGAGCACGTTGCGGCAGGCGAGCAGGTTCACATGCGAGATCGGGGCGTCCTGCGCCAGATTGCTGCGCCCGAAAATCACCAGCCTTCGAATTTCTCGGATTACCCGCTGCTGGTCTTTTCCGTGGAAATACTTCTCCCGCCATTCAGTCCGCACCCTGTGTATCGCATCCTGCGAATACTCGCCATGGCGCGCCGAATTCAGCGCCTCATCGTCAATGTCAGTCGCGTAGATCTTGATGTCATAGTCATGGATGCGTGTTCCGAAATACTCCGCTAGCAAAATGGCGATCGAATACGCCTCTTCTCCGCTGGCGCATCCTGCGCTCCATGCCCGAAACGAGTGACCGGGCTTTAGTCGCTTCAGCAGCGGAGGAAGGACTTCATGCCGCAGGAGCTCCCACGACGGAGGGTCGCGAAAAAACTCTGTGACATTGATGAGCAGGGTGTTCAGCAGGTCGGTCACTTCGTTCGGATGGGCTCGAATATAGCTCCCGTACTCCCCGTAGTTACCCAGGTTCAGCTGGAACATTCGCCGCCGGAACCTGCGCTCGAGCGTACTCTTCTTATAGCCGCGGAAGTCGAAGTTACGCTGCTCCGCCAGTTCTTCCAGCAAGTCCTTTAATGTGACTTCTCTAGCCATTTGCTCGTTTCTTGGTTCTCGCCATCAGGGCAGAAAGTGTCTCGCCCAATTTATCCAGGGAAACTACCAGGTCGACACAGCCGGTATCGATTGCCGCTTGCGGCATGATCCGGTACTCGGCGGTGGAGGGTAGTTGCGCCATCGTGATCCCGCCCGCGCGTTTTATTGCTGCGATTCCGTCTGCACCATCGCGATTTGAGCCGCTAAGAATAACACCGATCGCGCGGTCTCCATAAACCGCCGCCACTGATCCAAACATCATATCGATCGATGGACGGGAGAAGCGGATCAGGCGCGAATGCGCTAGTTGAATTTTGCCTTTTGTAACCAGCAGATGTTCATCCGGCGGTCCGATGTAAACCGTTTTTGCACTGATCGGCTCTCCGTCCTCCGCTTCTTTCACAACCTTGTGGGTTTTCTTCGAAAGCAATGGCGCCATTTGGCTTTTGTGCCTGGGGTCAAGGTGCTGCACTATAAGGATGGGCGGAAAGTCAGCATCGATGTCTCCTATCACTTGGATGAGCGCAGGCAAACCTCCGGCTGAAGCCCCAATGGCGATCAACTCGCATCTTGGGCGCCCGCGCGAACCTGGTTTTCTGGATTTTGCAGCCACTGCCCCTCGCCGCGCCCAATTGTAGTCCTCCGCATGGGTGCAGCAAAGATTATTGACCGTCTGGTTTTCGCGCTCGCGTGGGATTGGGAGCACGCGCTGTCTAACTGGGGACGGGGCAAGAGGACTCCAGAAAGACAGCGCGGCGGTACGTGGTACTCCCATAATCAACTGGAATGAGTTAATTGAAAGCGTCAAGAAGCGCCAACCCCAAATACCTGCGCCAGAGTTCCAACTTGGCAAATGGCTAACGCCGACGCTCATCAAGGATTATTCAGTAACGAACTGCGGTGGGATCTGGAGCTTGCAGTCGAGAGGGTGCCCATGAAAAGTATTTCGCGAGCTGGGCCGACTTGAGGTGAACTTTCACGCCCCAAGCGGGCCAGCTCGTGCTCACTGCTGTCTTACTGATGAGCAGCTCTAGAATGCTCCGCAAGCGGATGTGAGCAAAGCGTCATGATGCGCCAACTACTGGACAGCAAAATACAGCAAAAACTGTATTGTCTTACGGTCTTAGCGACGACGCCTCTCTGCCCATTGAAATATACAGCTTGGTATAAAATCTTAACTGTTGGAATGTACGTGAAACCCGGAGTGTTCGGCCGGGATTCCTGTACATTACGGCGGACCGCACGTGATGCGTCGGCTATTGGATGGGCAAGCGTTGGGCTGTTCTACCAACCAGTTACGGAATTCCATCATCTTCTTTGTGTGCCGCTAATGACGCCGCAGTTGGCGAAGGCTGAGATCAAAACCAATGCCGAGCGTGACGAATCTTTACCTTTTTCTACGCGAATGCTGCGATCCTCCACCGCACGCTCGGCATCTTTTATATAGCAACTTCGCTGCGTTGGAGCTGCCCACTTGAGAGCTGTGTCGCGTCCTATCCTTCGCAACATTCTCATCTTTCCAATGGCTGGGTTTTTCGCCCTGACGGGATGCTCGCGCACAAAAAGTCCGCCCGCCATCGATGCCGCAGCTTTGTTCGATAAAAAGTGCGCCAGTTGTCACCATAATGGCAACGATATGCGTGCTCCTGAACCAGACGATTTGCACGTCATGTCGAAGTCCTACATCCTGGCCGCGCTCCAGTCGGGCCGAATGAAATGGGAAGGCAGGGTGCTTTCCAAAGCCGAAAAGGCGGCCATGGCAGAGTACCTCGGCCAGCCCGACCTTTCCGCCTCAGCCAAGTTGACAGGCGTTTGTGCCCGCGACCTCGACCCTCCACCAGACCCTCCCATCTGGGCAGGCTGGGGAGTCGATCTCCGCAACAGCCGTTTCCAACGAGCGTTGTCGGCTGGACTCGATCACGACAGCGTGAAGAATCTGAAATTAAAATGGGCATTTGGATTTCCCGGTGCCGCCGCGACTTTCGGTCAGCCGACTTCCTTTGCCGGCAAGCTTTTCGTGGGCAGCGAAGACGGGACTGTCTATGCCCTCGATGCCGCGACCGGCTGCAGTTGGTGGACTTTCCGCGCTTCGACAACAGTCAAGACCGCGATTTCAGTCGGCAATCAGGGCAAGACTGCATTCTTCGGCGATACCAACGGATTTGTCTATGCGCTGAACGTTGCCGATGGCTCGGTAGTCTGGAAGGTACACCCGGAGCCACATCCGGCGGCTCGCATCACCGGTTCGCCGCTGTTAGTGGGTAACCGCTTGTACGTTCCCATCTCCTCGGGCGAAGAAGGGGCCGCTGCCGACCCCCACTATCCTTGCTGCACCTTCCGCGGAAGCCTGGTTGCCCTCGACACAGCCTCAGGCAAGACGATATGGCAGGCCTATACCATCGATGCGCCAGCCAGACCCACCACGCAGAGTGCGCAAGGCGTGCAGTATTTTGGTCCAGCGGGCGCGGCCATTTGGTCCCCACCCACCGCCGACCTCAAACGCAACATTATTTATGTAGCCACCGGCAATAATTATTCCTCTCCTCCGAGCGACGCCTCCGATGCTGTGATTGCCATCGACATGAAGTCTGGCAAAAAACTTTGGCATCGTCAGTTCACCCCGAAAGATTTGTGGAACAGCGGCTGCGTAGCTGAACAGAAAGATAGCTGTCCCGCCAAGCGCGGCGACGATTTCGACTTCGGCTCGCCGCCCTTGCTGCGCACACGCTCAGACGGTAAAGACATTCTGTTACTCGCGCAGAAATCCGGCGTCGTTTACGCGCTTGATCCCGATCATCGCGGCAAGCTTCTCTGGCAAAGCCGCATCGGACACGGCGGCCCGCTCGGTGGAATCCAATGGGGAGGAGCGGCCGACAGTCGCTACGCCTACTATCCGCTCTCCGACATCGACGACAACAATCCTCTCGCCGGCGGAGGGCTCTTCGCGCTGGACCTCAGGAGCGGTAAGCAAGTCTGGTACTCTGCGCCGCCCAAACCTGCTTGTGCCGGAGCCTTCGGCTGTAGCGCAGCGCAAATGGCGCCGCCTACGGCTATTCCCGGGGTAGTTTTTGCCGGCTCGCTCGACGGACATCTGCGCGCCTACGACGCGCGCGACGGAAGCGTCATCTGGGACTTCAACACCGCGCGCGAGTTCCGCACCACCAACGGCGTCAAAGCCCACGGCGGCTCAATGAACGGCTCCGGTCCGACCATCGTCAGCGGCATGGTATTCGTTAACACCGGCTACACCAATGCTATGGACGGAAATATCCTTCTCGCCTTCACCACTGATTCCCACTGAAACGCAATCCCGTGCGCCTGTTTTTGCACTCGGCCAACAGTTCTCGAGGTCATTTCCTTGACCAGGCGCGTAAAATAGATTCATGTCCGATTGGGCATGGGTTGTAGGTTTCGTTGTCTTCTACATTTTTCTCACCCGCTGGCTTCTCCCTAAACTGGGAGTCGCTACCTGAGCCAGCGGAAACTGCGCCGGGTCTCGGCGCGAGGCGAACGACAACGTCCGCATTCCTTCAAAACCTGCTTCTGAACCAAAAGATCCCGCCACCGTTCGTTGACGCTTACAACTCAGCGCAGACTGATTTCAGCTCAGCGTAAAAGCTCAACCCCCTCCAGAGTCTGGGCGAAAATGGATTTCCCTTGTAGGCGGAAGCTGGTTTGTCTTGCTTTTGCTTTTGCGCATTTCAGGGGTACACTACTCTGTCTTTTCTACTTACCTCAAAGGAGGCATTATGTCTCTGCGAGTTTGGGTTACTGCATCATTTTTCTGCATTGCCACCCTCACGGTTTTTTCTCAGCCGGCTGTTTCTCAGAGTCAGGAGAACAAACCCGAAATCAAACACGTTCCACCGCCGGCTACATCTCCGGCGTCGGGCAAACAGATGTTCAAGGCCTACTGCGCGCCCTGCCACGGCCCCAGCGGCAAGGGTGATGGTCCGGCGGCTGCGGCGCTGAAGACGCCTCCCGCTGACCTGACCGCTCTAGCCAAGAACAATGGCGGAAAATTTCCCGCCGCCAAAGTTACCAGTATTCTGCGCGGGCAGGGTGTGCCGGCGCATGGCAGCCACGAAATGCCAGTCTGGGGGCCGGTTTTCTGGCAAATGAGCCACGGGCATGAGACCGAGGTGCAGCAGCGCATCGCAAACCTCACCCAATACATAGAGTCGCTGCAGTCGAAATAGTTAGGGACGGCGGGCGCGGATGGTTTTCGTCACGCTAGGATTTTTCTGGCCGCGACCGCTCTCGTAACCGAAAGGTTGCCGAGAAATTCCGCAGACAACGCCGCGGCAGCGCAAGCCTCAGCCCGCACAATTTACTTACCGCATCGACTGTTCGACTTCAGTGATCCAGTCGGGCCGCTTCAATACTTCACGAGGCTTGGGGCCATCGGCGGCGCCGACGATTCCCTCGCGCTCCATCAGGTCGATGAGATGTGCAGCGCGCCCGTAGCCAACTCTCAGCCGGCGCTGCAGCAGGGAAGTCGAGGCTTTTCCGAACTCCAGCACCAGTCGCACCGCATCTTCAAACAGCGGATCGTTATCTTCGCCCTCAGATTCGCCTTCACCGCCGGCTGACAGGTGTTCTCTTTCTTCTTTTGGCGGCTCAAGGAATTTCTGCTCGTATTCAGCCGCGCCTTGCGCCTTCCAGAATTCGACGACAGCAGCAATTTCTTTCTCGGTGACAAAGGGTGCATGCAGCCGGTGCACTCGCGCTGAACCTGACGGCAGATACAGCATGTCGCCGCGACCGAGCAGCGCCTCGGCGCCATTGGCATCGAGAATCGTCCGCGAATCAACTTTCGTCGCCACCCGGAAAGAAATGCGGGCAGGGAAGTTGGCCTTAATCAATCCGGTAATCACATCTACCGACGGCCTTTGCGTAGCTAGCACCAGGTGAATTCCCACTGCGCGTGCCATTTGCGCCAGCCGCGTGATCGATTCCTCCACGTTCCCGCCGTCCAGCATCATCAAGTCCGCGAGTTCGTCAATGATGATCACGATGTGAGGAATCGGCCGCTCTTCGCCTGAGCCCGAATCGCCAAACAGGCTGGGCGTGTCAGCGTCATTGAACAATCGGTTGTACTGGTCGATATTGCGCGCTCCCTTGTCGGCCAGCAGCTTCAATCGCCGCTCCATCTCACGCACCGCATTGCGTAATGCATTCGCGGCCAGCTTCGCCTCAGTAATGATCGGCGTATAAAGATGCGGCACGCCTTCATAATTGCCCAGCTCCAGCCGCTTGGGATCCACAAGAATCAGTCGCACCTGGTCTGGCGTCGCTTTATATAGGACCGACATGATCATGGCGTTGATCGCCACGCTCTTGCCCGATCCAGTCGAACCGGCAATCAGCAAGTGCGGCATGCCCGACAACTCTGCGGTGACGATGCGACCGTTAATATCTTTGCCCAGCGCCAGCGTCAGCTTTGATTTCGATCCAATAAATTCCGACGATTCAATGTTCTCTCGCAGCCAGATAATTTCGCGCTCGCGGTTCGGCACCTGAATTCCCACCGTGCTCTTGCCCGCCATGCGCTCGATCAAAATGCTTTCCGCCCTGAGGGCGAGACACAGATCGTCCGTCAGGCTGGTAATCCGGCTGTACTTGATGCCGGCTTCCGGCTTGAACTCAAAAGTCGTTACCACCGGCCCAGGATTGATCTGCGTCACCTGGCCGTGCACGTCGAACTCGGCGTATTTTTCCGTCAACACTTGCGCCAGGATCTTTAGCTCATCCGCATTCACCTTTTGCTGCTGATCCGCCTGATGCAGCAAGCTGCTCGGCGGCAACTTGTATCCCCCTGCCAGCCGGGGCATGGTGGTCTTGGATTTGGGTGAGCTATCGGCCCGTTGGCCTATCTCCACGTCAGTCGGCACCACTGATTGCATTGCCTCAAACTGTGTGGCGCGGGCGCCCTCGCCCGCGATGCCTTTCGCAGCGGAGTTCTGCTGTTCTTCCTCCGCAAATCTTTCAATCCCAGTTCTGCGAGGCTGTTCAACCTGCGCCGGAGCAGAAGCACGAGCAGGGAAGACCTGGGTCTGGATCGTCGGCCTGGATGCACGTCGCTTGTCCAGCTCCCGCTGCAGCTTCTTCTTCATACGCGCTTCCCGCCATTCATTCCAGCGGTCGCGCACTGCCACCGCGAACGAGAACCTGGTTGCCGTCCACACTCTCGCTTGCGAGAAGGAGAACGCAGTGCAGAAATACAGCGCCACCGCCAGCATGCTGGTGGAGACGATATAGGCCCCGGCAACGTTAAAGTAATGCACGAGGGCATCGCCCAGCACCCGCCCCAGAAGCCCTTCGAGCGGCACGGCGCCCAGCCAGCGCAAGTGTCCCGGAGAAAGCGCCAGCAGCGCCGGGACAAACATCAGCAGCCAGACTCCGCCCAGCAACTTGGCAATCGGTGAAACAACCTTCAGCGACCGGAACCAGCGCAGCCCCATGCCGAGCGCGAATACCGGCAACAGAAATGCCCCGATTCCAAAAAACTGCAACAGCAAATCAGAGCCGTATGCGCCGACAATGCCGATCCAGTTTCGTGCCACCCGTGAGCCAGTGAGCACGGACGCACTATTGAATGAGGGATCGAGCGGAGAATACGAAGCCAGCGCAAGGAAAAGGAGGAGCGCGGAGACGCACAGCAGGAATCCCAGCAGCTCATTAAGCCGCCGATTGTTCGTCGGATTAAAGACTCGCGAAACGAACTTCATAGGCGTTTGGCCCAGCCTTCCTTCGTGCGCCTTCGTGCCCTTCGTGGTTGAAGGTTGTGAAGACGGCGACGCGAACGCCGGCCTTACACCAGAGCCAGATGATTATCGCAAAGAGTTACCAACTCGACAATTGCGAACTTTGGGGCAGCAACTGAGGTCGTGTAATTGCTACTCTCCCCTGCACTTGGCAATGATCATGGTGATGTCGCCGTGCTGTTCGTGCGGGCTGAACTGCCGGATTTCGCACACAACCGCATCCAGCATCTGCTGTGGGGCGAGTTCACCATGTTTCCACAGAACGTCAATCAGGCGCTCTTCCATCCGCCGAGCTCATACGCCATGCTCCTGCAGCCTTCGCGCAGTTCGTTGGCCAGATCGCGGTCTACCATGGTCCTGGCCACGATCATTCCGCCTATACACATGGCGGCAATGGCTTGCGCCCGAATGCGACGGCGCTGTTTGTTATCGCGCAAGCTGCGTTCGAGCACACTGACCATCGCCCTGAATACGGTCTGGTAGGCGCGCCTGGCGTTCGCGTTGGAACGGGCGACATCGGTCGGCAGAGCAACCATGGGGCATGAGTTCTCGACGTCGTCATAGTGCTGACGCGACAGATACGCACGTACCACCTGCGGGCCCACGTCGGTGGAGGAGAGGTCGACGTGCACTCCTTCCCAGCAGTTCTTCCAATCGGGATCGGTGAAGAAGCATCCCAGCACCTCGGCGTACAAATCGCTCTTGCTCTTGAAATAGCTGTAAAAGCCGCCGTGGGTGAGGCCCGCGCCAGCCATGATTTGCTGGACAGAAACACTCTCGAAGCCATGGCGATTGAACTGTCGCCGTGCACTATCAATGATCTTTCGTTTCACTTTTGACCGGTGGTCCGTGGGATATGGCATGAGCTGCTCCAGTTTTGTCGCGCCACAAGTATGCCCTGAGCGTGGCGACGCCGCTGAAAAATATTATCTGGAACATATTTTGCTTTCGTGTTCTTCTGCTGGAGCTGCAGCCCGAGGCTGTCGGGCACGAACAAATTCCAGGAGATACACAATGAAAGATGGAAGTCGATTGTCACCGTTGGCGATGGGGACGACCCGGCGGCAAGTGATAGCTGGGGCTGCGGTACTGGCTGGTGTGGCCTTGCCTGCCTTGGGGGCTTTTGGAGCGACCGATGACGGAGTTTTCCACTCGGCGGACGCCATTCATCAAGAACCGGTTTTTAAAGCCAGTCCAAGTCAACTGTATTCAGCCCTGACTGATCCCAAGCAGTTCGATGACGTCGTACGCCTTAGCGCCGCCATGAAATCCATGGAAATCGGGAACAAACCCGCGGAGATCAGCAGCGAAGTGGGCGGCGCTTTTGCGCTGTTCGGCGGATACATAACGGGTCGTCAGCTCGAGTTGGTCCCCAATCAGCGGATCGTACAGGCTTGGCGGACGCACAGCTGGGACCCAGGCGACTATTCGATCGTGCGTTTCGATTTCGTCGAACAGGGATCTGGCACCAAGATCGTGTTTGATCACAAAGGTTTTCCGCCGGGACAGGCGGAACATCTCGCCGCAGGATGGAAAGGGAACTACTGGGAACCGCTGGAGAAATTCCTCGCCAAATCCTAGGCAGGACCCGACAGAGCAAACGTTGGAAGCAGAAATACGAAAGCCCCGGTAGTCATCCGGGGCTGAAAACTAGGTACTGAACGCCGTCCGCAATCTCAATCTTAGTCTTTAGTCATCCACTGTCAAGCAGTTTTCGTTTATTCGAGTGACTCCAGAGAGTGAGGGAGTCGAGCCCTAGTGGCTGAAAGCCACTCGACCGTTTTGCGGACGGCGTCCAGTACCCACTGGCAGCACTCTCCAGACATTCGCTTGCAAGCGGATCGTAATGAGTCAGCAGTCGCTGGTGCGCGATTTCAGCGAATATTCTTCAAACCTGTCCCGGTTCGGGAACGATCAGTAAAACAACAGCACCACCCAATACGCCCCGTTGGGATACTTCTGCGTCCGGGCGTGTTGCCGCAACGGAAGATAGCGCAGAGCGGAACGGGACCTTTCGTCTCCCGTATCGCGTTGTGGGAACCTTTGATTGGGACTTACTTGGACTACTCCCTCGCGTCCGAGGCAAAGACGAATTTCGGGGCGCGGTATTTGTATCCTGGTTCCGCGCCTGGCCTGAGAAACGCATTGGAATCTAACACTTCCTTACAGCGATCTCGAGTGACCTTGAATTGGTTGAAAGAAGAGGGTGCGTCTTCCAATTGTTCAGTGATTCTGAGCGTGACTCCGGTTGAGAATTCGCACACCTCTGCAGCCGGAGCATCGAGCAGGCACTCGCGCCGAAACATCGAGAGGTAGGGTCGACCGAAATAGTTAACCCAGTACAAGTTTGATAGGCATTTCCGTAGCTGGACTGTGTTATTACCAGGTGAAATCATGCTAGACAAAACGGAGGCAAAACCCTCTCTGGAGATTCTTCTCGCCATGCGGTCGCCCGCCTGTTTGGCAAGTTCTGGACCTACTCTCGGCAGCTTTGTTACGCGTTCGATGTTTGCGGATAGTTCATCCTGGCTGAATCCGGCGTAGCCACTCGTTAGAATCCGTTTCTTCAGGTGATCAGACACCTGAACACGAAGGAATGGGGCATTTTCCGTGCGTTCCCTAATCTGCTCGATATGCGCGTCCAGTTCTGTTCTGGTTAGAGGATGAGCAAATCCGTAGTCCGCTTCAAACGTTTCAGATGCATCAGTGAGGAACCTACTGACGCTCTCCGTTTCGCCTTCAACATTGAAAAACGTTATGGACGAATGGCGAGGGTCTTTGCTGCGAAGAGGCCAGAAGTTGACCTTGAGGTAAATCCTTGGGGACCGTCGCTCAGCTATGAAGCTCCGAGCACCCCAGGAATTCAGCGCAGAGGCATAGTCAAATCGATTCCCGAGCGGTTCAAAGCTTCCAAAGCGTTCTGGAAGGCAGTCAGGGAAATGCTGAATGAGAAGTTGCAGAAAGCGTTCGCCGGCTGACTTCGACCTGATTTGTTTCGGAATCAGGATCTTTATGACAAACTCCGACACGCAGGCATTGTGCCAGAACTTGGTGTTCAGTGTGAAGCTGTTCCTGAATGCAGGCGAACCTGAAAGTTGCAATCGCGATGGTTCGACCAGAAGGCTACACTCAGTAGAACAACAGCACCACCCAATACGCCCCGTTGGGATACTTCTGCGTCCGGGCGTAGCAGGTGCCGGCGGAGTAGGTGTGCAGTCCGCGCTGGGCGATCACTTTAGAAATATTTGCGGGTAAAGTCTCGGGCTGCATGCTGGTGTAGCGGAGCACGTACGCCCCGGGTGAAGGAGGAGCGCCGCTGAGCGAATCAGCGTGGGCCATGGCGCAGGCACTGGATTGCGTGCTGCCGTCGTTGACGCGTTGCAGTCTGGGCAGTCGTGATTGCGCGCGCAACTGCTCGACGCTGCTGGCAACCACTTCCTGCGCCTGCTGGACTGAGTAGGTCACTACGCTCGAGCCAAAATCCTGTGCAACGTAAATTCGCTTTCCGCTGCGGAAGGCGCCGATTCCAGCAACATTGAAGTTGGAACTCAGCAGATTGTCGCGATGAGGCGGCGAGGACATCAGCGCCTGGTGAGCGTCTTCGGCAGTGGTGGCGACAGCTACATTTTCGCCGGCGCGCTGCAGGTGCAAAGTGGAGTTCGCTGAAATACGTTGGGGGAGGGCAGGCTCGCCGGAGAACTGATGCGAAATTTGCTTCTGCGCTGCCATCTGTGCGGCGTGTGCGCGCGCGGCACGTACCAGGCCAATATCCATTTTAAGCGCAGGCAGACCGGCTTTTGCCCGGTCGGCATTCGCCATTTCCAGAAGTTGGCGCTCGGCGTCAATGTCGTAAGCGGGACTGTCGTACGGTGAAACCTGTTGCCACGAGCTCTTGGGGGCGGTGTCGGCGGGCGTGGCTGGTTTGGACGAGGCTAGCCCGGCGGCCAGATGGAGCGAAATCACAGTAGTCAGGGCCCAGAACATTCGTTTGCCTGGCCTAAAACGCCAAATCGGCGTTTCAGCCACCTCGTGCCTACGTTCCAGATGCCCCCAGGAGAAACTGCTTTGCTTGGGAAAGGATAGCTTTTACAATCCGGCTCAGCACCTTACACCGGAGATATAACGAATTGGCCTCCCTCCCGTTGATGCTCTGGCTGATTATCGTCCTTAACCTGGTACTACTTCTTTGGCTGGTAGTGAACCAATGGACGAAGCAGTCGCAAGTTCCTGGATTTAAAGACCTTACACAGAGGACCGAAGGGCTGCAGCAGGCCCTGACGCAGCAGTTTTCGGCGGCAACGGCCGATCTTGCCAGCCGCCTGGAGCAGACCAAAGGCGACCTGCGGCAACAGGTTGCTGACCGTTTGGGTGAGGGCTTCACCGGGATCCGCCAGGCTGTGGAAAACCAGATGAAGGCTGGCCGTCAGGAACAGGCAGAAAGACTGGGTGAAACCCGGTCAGAACTGGCCAATTCGCTGGCCTTAACCACTACGGCCCTGAAAAACGAGTTCGATCGCCTGAATCAGCAGACAGCGGAAAGCCTGGAGTCAATCCGCGAACGCGTCGACGTCAAGCTCATGGCAATCACCGAGCAGGTGCAATTGAAACTCGATCAGAACTTGAAGGAAGGCTTTGCGCAATTTGAAAAAGTGCAGCAGCACTTGCGCGCGGCAGAGGAACAACTGCGCGAGGTTGGCACCCTGGGGCATTCGATCAACGATTTAAATAATCTTCTCAAGCTGCCGCACCTGCGGGGACAATTTGGCGAAGCCAGCCTGGAGCGATTGCTCTCGGATTTCCTGCCCGCTCATATGTTTGAAATGCAATGTTCGGTGAACGGCGGGGGCAGGGTCGACGCGATGATCAGTTTTCCAGATCGCCGTCTGCCCATCGATGCGAAATTCCCCCGCGAGCAGGTCCTGGCATTTTTCGAAGAAAGCACAGAAGCACAATTGGACGAAGCGCGGGTCGAATTTGTGCGGGTAATGAAAGCCGAAGCCAAACGCATTAAGGCCTACATTCAGCCGGAACATGGGACAACGGAAGTCGCGCTGATGTATCTGCCCAGCGAAACCCTTTACATGGAAGCGGTGCGTAACCGAGATCTCGCCGACTGGCTGAATCAGCAGCACGTGTTTCCGGTTTCGCCGAATACTTTGCTCATGACGTTGCAGACGATCGCACTGGTCCACAAGTGGTACGAAGTCGCTAGCCGGTTTGAGAAGAGCCGCGAGGAACTGGCCAAAGCTCAGAAATCATTCGACCACTTCCAGAATCAATTCGAAAACGTCGGTAAGAGTTTGGGCAAAGCTCAAGAAGCATTCGACAAAGCCTCAACCCACCTGAAAACCTACCGCGGCCGGGTGAGTGTTCTGAGCGGGCAAGAGCAGTTGGAACTGGACGCGGCGAATGCGGAGACGCTGCCACTAACGGATAAAGCCAGCGCGTAATCCATCGCGTGCCTGTTGGCACCGCATAGTGACATTCTTTTTACAAAATAGTGTTTGACAGGCTTATCCCCTTTTTCTAATATTCAACCTCGTGGTTGAATATTCTCAGTCCGCCGAATTGGATCGCGTTTTTTCCGCGCTGGCGGACCCCACCCGGCGTGCGATTCTGCAAAGGCTTACGCGCCACCCTGCAACCATCAACGAAATCGCCAAGCCCTTTTCAGTCTCGCTGAATGCAGTTTCCAAACACGTAATGGTCTTGGAACGCGCGGGATTGTTGCGCCGTGAAGTCAAAGGCCGCGAGCATTATTGCTGGATCGAGCCTTATCCACTGCGCGATGCCGATGCGTGGTTGAAAAAGTACCAGCAATTCTGGGAGCAGCGTATGGATGCGTTGGAAACTTATGTTGCGCGCAAATTCAAAGCCTCAAAGAGGAGAACGAAGCATGGAAACGACCGCTGATGGCAGGCACCGGATTGTGGTTCGTCGAAAAATGCCGGCGCCCCGCGAGGTTGTGTATGAAGCATGGACAGATCCGGAGGGGTTGCGCGAATGGATCTGCCCCGGGGACGTCGTCTCCGCCGAGGCCAAGCTCGACCTGCGGGTGGGCGGTTCATTTCGCATTACCATGCGCAGTAAAGAGCAGGTCCACGAACATGTTGGGACCTATCAAATCGTCGAGCCGCCGGCCAAGCTTAGCTTCACCTGGTCGGGAGGAAACGCTGCCGGTGAAATCACGCTGGTGACGGTGGAATTTATTGCTCAAGGGAACGAGAGCGAGTTGGTCATCACGCACGAAAGGTTCACCGACGCCGATTTGGCGCAGCGCTATGAAATGGGTTGGGGAACGATAGCGCGCAAATTTGCCGATTATCTGGCAGCCAACCGCGGTGACCTCGCGGCTAAGCCTGCCTAAAAAAACCAACCGATCTGAACTGCGTGTGCGAATGAAACTACACAATAAAGTGGCCGTAATCACCGGCGGAAACAGTGGCATCGGGCTGGCGATCGCTCGAGAGTTCAAAGAAAACGGAGCGAAAATAGCCATTTTCGGCCGCAGCCAGGAAACTCTCGAGCAAGCTGCGCAACACTTGTCCGGCGACGTACTCGTGGTGCAGGGCGACGTTCGCAGGCTCGAAGATCTCGATCGTTTGTTTGAGCAAACCGCAAAGACCTTCGGCGAAATTGATGTCCTGGTGGCTAATGCCGGGATCGCGAAATTCGCTTCCATCGAGAGCATGCCCGAGCACCTGTTTGACGAACTCTCCGACATTCTCTTCAAAGGTGTGTTCTTCACGGTGCAAAAGGCGCTCCCTTATATGCGCGACGGCGCATCGATCATCCTGATTGGAGCAGCCGACTCCGACAAGCTCGGGCGCATTGGGACATCCATTTACTCTGCTGCGAAGGCCGCGGTGCGGTCTTTGGCCCGATCGATGTCAGTGGAACTGCTTTCGCGCCGAATTCGCGTCAATGTAGTAAGTCCGGGCATGACTGAGACGCCAATCATCAGTCGTGAGGGCGGACCGCCGGGGATGACTCCAGAACAACTCGCGGCTGTGATTACCAGCACCATCCCGTTAAGAAGGCGCGGCAGGCGTGAGGAGATGGCGAAAGCTGCCTTGTTTCTCGCTTCCGACGATTCGAGCTATTGCCTCGGATCGGAAATCCTGGTTGATGGTGGTATGACACAACTCGTAAACCCAGCGTAAATCAAGCTTCGCAATTCTTAACTAGGAGAAGAATTCTCATGGCAGAACTCAATCACCAGATACCGATTAACGCTTCGGCTCAAAAAGTATATGCGGCTCTTACGACTCAGGCGGGTTTACGCGGCTGGTGGACAGCCGATACAAAAGCCGAGGAGAGGGTTGGCGGCAAGGCCGAATTCGGCTTCGACAATCGAGGCATGGTTTTTCACATGAGCATAGACAAGCTCGAACCTGGCAAACGGGTCGTCTGGAGCTGTCATGGCGACCATCCAGAGTGGAATGGCACAGTTCTCACCTGGGAGTTGACTCCGCAGAATAGCGGCACCGGGTTGCGCTTTACCCAGAGCGGCTGGAAGGAGATCACGGACTTTTGCGCAAGTTGCAACTCCACCTGGGGCGAGCTGATGTTCCGGCTGAAAGATTATGTCGAAGGCAGAAACCCCGGACCGCACTGGAAACAGTAAAAGACATATTTGTTCGTTTCAGCGGAGTCGCTTTCGTCAACCAAACCTGTATCGCAAGGAGAACGGAAGAATGCCTGACATCCTGCATCGCGTCGCGATTAGATCTCCTCCCGATAAAGTCTTCGCAGCTCTTTCCGAAAAGGAAGGCCTCGCCGGCTGGTGGACCAAGGACGTGAAAGCATCGCCGGTTGTTGGTGCGATCAATCAGTTCCGGTTCGGAGACAAGGGATTTAATGCAATGAAAATCTTGGAATTGTCGCCCGGGCAATGTGTGAAGTGGCTCTGCGTGGATGGCACGAAGGAGTGGATTGGCACCGAACTGACCTTTGACCTGAAGCAGGAGAACGGTAGCACCGTCGTCATGTTCGCGCAGCGCGGTTGGAAAGAGCAAGTCGAGTTCATGCATTACTGCAGCACAAAGTGGGGAACTTATCTGGTGGGTTTGAAGTCACTGTGTGAAACCGGCAAAGGCTCTCCGTATCCAGACGATGTGGATATCGGATAAATAACCCAGGATTACCGACGCCACTCCGCATCACGAAAGGGAGCAATCAAAAATGCAAGAGGAGAATCGCAACCAGCAGGTCATCAGGGATTTCACTCGGATATTCAAAAATGAACACAACGTGGGTGGAGTGGACCATCTCTTCGACACCAAGAACTTTGTTCATCACTTCCGCACTCCTGTATCAGGCGGCTTTGAAGGCCTGAAGCAAATCGGCCGCATGATGAATGGAGCGTTTCCCGACGTGGTAGTGAAGGAAGAGGATATGATCGCATCCGGTGACCGCGTGGTTGAAAGAAGCTCGGCCACAGCGACCCACAAAGGATCAATGATGGGCGAAAAGCCCACCAATAAGCGCGTTGCCTGGAGCGAAATTCACGTTTATCGCCTGCGGGATTGAAAGGTCGAAGAGCACTGGGCAGAAATCAGCACCATGGAGCTTCTGCAACAAATCGGTGTTCTGCCGCGACCTGGGCAATCAACCAATGCCGCTGACTGACGAACTTCAATACCAAAACAAAAGGGAGACTCATGCCAATTTTTCAGACAGGTGGTTATCAGGTAAAGCCTTCAGCGGTAAACAAGGTCAAGCAAGCGATCAAGGATTTCGTGCAGTATGTTCAGACGAACGAGCCGGGCACGCAGATGTATCTGGCCTGGCAGGAAAAGAATGATCCCACGCGGTTCCTGCATCTTTTCATTTTCGCCGATGAAGCCGCGCAAACTCGACATGGGCAATCGGAAGCGGTGAAGCGGTTTGAGTCCGTTTATTCGCCGGAGTTGGTCGGAGAAGAAGTTGTGTTCACCGATTATGAATTGATTTCCGGCAAGCCGGCTCCGGAACAGTGGGCACAATGGGAGACGATTTTCAAATCCGCCGCGTCCGACCGCAAGTAGCCGCAGAAGAGGATTGCGCGCAAGATAAAGTTCCAATCCACCCTATTCAGAAGGTAAGGACAAAACATGAACAACGCAGGCGACGTTCTCAGAAGTTTTTACGCTGCGGTCACGAAAAGAGACTTGGCGGCAGCTCGCGCATGTCTCGCAGACGACATGGTCTTTGAAGGTCTCTTTGAAACCTACCGCAGCGCTGATCAATACATGAAGACCTTTGCCGGACTGCTGCAAATCTCTGTGCGTCTGGATGTGAAAAAAATCATCGGCGAAGGCAATGACGCTGCCATCTTCTTCGAACTGGAGACCAAAGCGCCCGCTGAAGCGACGGTCCTAGTCGCTGAATGGCATCAGGTACGGGACGGCAAAATATTCCACGCGCGCTCGGCATTCGACGGGAGACCGTATGCTGCAATGTTCTCTGGTCCCCGGAGCGGCTGAGTCGAATCATTCGTGAACAAGTTTCACAGCGAGCAAACCGGCCGAAATTGAAGTGTAGGATCGTCCTTCAAGGCACAGTAGTCGGCGCCGCCCGTTGGGTTTTTGCGGCAGAGTTGACGACAAAAATATTTCCGTACAGGTCCTCAAACATGGCCTGGCAGCCCCACTGCTGATCAGCTGGTTTGACCACGAACTTGACGCCGCGCTTTGACGCGCGCTCATAGAACTTGCGGCAGTCTTCCACTTCAAACACCCACCGGGTTTCAGCGCCAACCCGGGCATCGTAATTCTTAATAGGATCGTCAGGCGCGATGGGTTTGGCGATCTCCAGAATGATGCCAACCTCTTTGTGATTGCGAGGAGCGACCACCAGCCAGCGCTTTCCGTCGCCAAAGTTTCCGTCCTCGGTCTTCACGAAACCAAGAACGTCTGTATACCAGCGAAGCGCCTGGTCATAGTCGCGGACCACGACGGTCGCGTACTTCAAGCGAACAACGCCAAGGGAGTTCTCATCAGACTGGGCGTGGCACAAGCCGGCGAGCAAGATGGGAGCGAGACGCAAAGATGCAAGCTTCAAATTGAATTTCGGCATGATTTTTGTCCTTGTCTCATTTGATTTGCCTGCGCACCGCAATTACCGCAGCCGGTTCGATATCACAAACTGGTTGCCATCGGGATCTTTGAAGATCGCCATCGTCCCCCAGACTTCTTGTTTGGGTTCCTGAGCGAACTCGACTCCGCGTGCCTTAAGAGTTTTGGCGGTCGTGAAAACGTCATCGCACCAGAAGGTCAGCGGCTGAAAAGATCCGATGCGGTCCTCGTGGCCTTCGGGCGTAAACAACGCCACACGCGATTCTGCGCCTGGGATGAGGAGTTCGATCCAGCGTTGGCCACCGCCCATGGGTTGGTCGGTGACCACTTTGAAACCCAATTTCTCGGTGTAAAACTTCAGTGCAGCATCCTGATTGCGCACCGGAATGCTGGCCAGGCTGATTCCGCGAATCATTTCCGTCCTCCTCTTGTGACAGAGGGTAGCGTGAGCGCTGAGGCCTTGCAATCAGCCAGTTATTGCTATAGTAAGTATCGGTATAGACATGGTCCTCGACGATTACGTGGTTGACGTCCTTCTTCGCGATTTGGTCGGCCACGACCGCCGGCCGGTAAGCTTTCTGGTCTACCTGTGGCTGGTGACGGAGCAGCAGCGGCGCAAAGGTACAGTTCAGGTCAGTTACCGCGAGCTGGCGGAGTCGATCGGTGTTTCGAAAAGTTCGGTTCAGGCCGCTACCGGCTGGCTGGTGCGGCGGAAACTGATTACGGTCAGCAAAGAAAAGTCAACCGCAACGCCGCGGTATGCAGTGCTGAAGCCGTGGAAGCGCGGTTGAGCTGTCTTCGAAGGAAATCTACAGCCCAAACAATTCTCTTAGCCTTTTGGTTTGCGCGCGGCTGACGGGAATTTCGGTTTGCTTCTTGTCGTCCATGCGGAGTTGGTAGGAGCTTTTGAACCATGGCACGACTTCCTTAATGCGGTTGATGTTCACCAGATAAGAGCGATGAGCTCGCCAGAAGAGGTTGGGATCGAGACTGTCGAGCAGTTCTTCGAGCGTGCGGCAATTCGATTGGCCTTCCATTCCATTTACGCCGCTGGTAACCACGGTGATGATGCCGTCTTCGATTGAGGCAAAACAAATGTCACGCTGGCTGACCAGAAATAGTCTGCCGATGGCTTTCAGAAGGATTTTTGCGGTCTGCGGCTTCTGAGATTCCAGCATGCGGACGAGGGTATCCAGCTTATCGGATGATGAATTTGCTGGTTCCATTTTCGCGCGCGCCTTCTCGACGGATTGGGCGACTCGTTTGCGATCGAAGGGTTTTAGAAGATAGTCGACCGCATTCACCTCAAATGCCCTCACCGCGTATTGATCGAAGGCGGTGGAGAAAATAATTTGCGGCAGCGGGAGTTTCTTGTCGAGAAGTTTCTTGATAACGCCGAAGCCATCCAGTCCGGGCATCTGCACGTCAAGAAAAACCAGGTCGGGGTTGTGCTCGCGGATGAGGTTTACAGCTTCAAGGCCGTTCTTGCCTTGGGCAACCACATCCACGTCACCGATATTTTTGAGCAGGTAGGCCAGTTCGTCGCGGGCCAATTGCTCGTCGTCCACAATGAGCGCGGATAGAGACACTCGTAATCCTCAGCCAAAGTATAGCGGATAAGACTTCAGGCCGAGAGCCTGCCTTGTCGTTTCCGAAGGTTCTAATACTGGGCGCTATTGGTTCGGTTTTCCCATGTGCTGCTGCATCATCTCTTCCATACTGACAGGTGTACCAGTGATGTTGGTCTTTGCGTCTGAGATGATCCTGACCAGGGTCACAGTATCAGTTGTGCCCGACATTTTTACCAGGCGCCAGGGAACGATTTTGTCGCTGAGCCAAACATCGGTGCCGTCTTTGGCGTTGCGCCAGTGCTCGCAGGAGAATGTGCCCGCTGGAGTAGTGACCGACTCCGTGCCCATGTTCTGAGCGTTCGCGCGGAAATCGGCTTTTTCCTTAGGCGATTGCATGGCTTTCATCGACATCATCGAACTCATATCCATTGGCGGGCGGCCAGGCATTTGCATGATGGAGCGCTGAATGATGATGTCGTCGGATTGACGGACCATCAGGTTCTTCATGTAGACGGGGCCGTTGAGCTTCGGGTTCTGCATGGAATATTCGATCCAGTAGCCGCCGGATGCGTCTTTGTCAACGACGGCCATGTCGAAGGGAATCTTCTCACCGTTGGTTTTCACCATTTCGTAACTCGCGCCGGAGCCGACCACCGGATTGAATACGCCGGCAATGTCAGGCGGTTGCATCATCATGCCCCTTTGCGCGCTGGAGAGTTGGGTCAACGCGGTCGTGGCGAAGGCGATCAGCAGCAAGCGACTGGATAGTTTCATAGTTCCTCCAATTGGGTGCTTCCCGAGGAAACGTGTATTTGTGAGGCGGCTAAGTTTACACCCGCTCTCACGGGCGCGAAGCCGGTTTGAGAGCTGTCAACTCCCCACTTCTCGCAAATGCAGGAAAAGCGGGGCGCCCCAAACCGTTTACACTAGCTCTTCCGATGAACGTACTTTTTGGCATGAACACCGTCAGCGAAGCACTCAAGGCGCGAGGACGCGCATTTGAGTGGGTAGGAGTCGCAAAAGAGCGACACGACCTGCGCCTGCAAAAGCTCATCCAGGAGTGCCGCCAACAGGGCATTCCTGTGCGATTGTTACCTCGGGTGGAGCTTGATCGCATGGCCGCGACTGCCTCGCATCAGGGCGTGGTGGCGGTGACTTCGTCAAAACAGTACGCCGATCTGGATGATGTGATCGCGGCAAAGCGCGGGGAGTATTCGCTGGTCATTGTTCTCGATGGAGTGGAAGATCCGCATAATCTCGGAGCCATTCTGCGCACCGCAGATGCCGCCGGAGCGGATGGAGTGTTGATCCCCGAACGACGGGCGGTTGGCGTCACTGGCACGGTCGCTAAAGCTTCAGCTGGAGCCAGTGAACACTTGCCGGTAGCGAAGGTCACGAACATCGCGCGCTCGCTGGAAGACCTTAAAGCCAGAGAATTCTGGATTGTTGGCCTGGATGAACGTGGGAAGCAAAGCTACATTGACATCGATTACAAGATGAATTGCGCGCTGGTGCTCGGGGCCGAGGGCAAGGGCTTGCACGACCTGGTCGCCAGAAAGTGTGATTTCCTGGTTTCGATTCCTATGCTCGGCAAAGTGCCGTCACTGAATGTTTCAGTAGCCGCGGGAGTGGTGCTGTACGAAGTCGTGCGCCAGAGGCGGAAAACTGCCTGATGAAATTTCTCGGCGTTTTCGGGGTGCTCTGCGGTTTAGCTTTTCCGTCTGCTGCTTTGGATCGCCATGCCTTCACCTTCACGCGTTATGACTTGAACGCGACAATCGAACCGGGACAACAGCGACTTGGGGTACGCGGGAAGATCACGCTGCGCAACGATTCTGACGCGCCACAGAAAAATCTCGCGCTGCAGATTTCCTCTACTTTAAATTGGGTCTCGATTCAATTTGAGGGCAAGCCGGTTGAGTTCGTCTCGCAGACCTACACTTCGGATATCGACCACACCGGGACGCTGACCGAAGCGGTGGTGGTGTTACCGCGTCCGGTGCCGTCCAGGCAAAGCATCGATCTTGAGATCGGCTACGAAGGAACCATTCCGCAGGATGCCACCCGGCTAACTCGCATCGGCGTGCCCGCTGACACCGCAAAACATTCCGACTGGGACCAGATTGGACGTGCGTTCACGGCGGTGCGAGGGATTGGTTATGTCGCGTGGTATCCGATCGCGACTGAGGCCGTAAGCTTGTCGGAAGGGAACAGCGTGTTCGAAGAGGTGGGATGGTGGAAGGAAAAGGAAGCAGGGAGTGAGATGGAGGTAAGCATCTGTCAGACCCAATCCGCTCCCACGGCGTTGATGAACGATATCGTGTCGGGAGTGCCGGGGGGAGGTTTATCCGCCGATACCGAAGGGCACACGGCGGGGTGCATTGAGCATGCATTTCCGCGCCTGAGTGACGTTGTACCGGTTTTCGTAATCGGTGAGTTCGGTCAGAGCGAAAATCCGAATACCAAGATCCACTACTTATCACAGCACAAATCCGGCGCTGACGACTACGCGCTCGCTATCGAACAAGTTTCTCCGCTAATCAGCAAATGGTTCGGCGATCATCGCGAAAAGCCAGAGTACAAAGCCGAAGTCATCGAGTTACCTGATCCCGGCGCGGCGCCGTTCGAATCCGGAACCATGCTGCTCGCGCCGCTCACCCGCGATGAGACAACCATCCTTCTCTCCGCGCTTCGGCAAATCACCCATCTTTATTTCCCCTCGCCGCGTACCTGGATCAGCGAAGGCCTCGCCGGTTTTGCGCAGGCCAATTATTTCTTGAATGAAAAAGGACGCGACGCCGCACTCGCCTATCTGCAAAGTCATCGAACCGCGCTGATCCAGACAGAAAAAGGAAATCTCTCTCGCGCTGGCGACCATTCCGCCGAAACCTCGCTCATCAACGCGCCCGACGAATTCTATGTGCAGACTAAGGCGATGAATGCCTGGTGGATGCTACGAGACATTGTGGGGGATGTCGGGCTCACCGCTGCACTGCACAACTACAACTCTCGCGACGACACCAGTGCTGACTATATGCGAAAGCTCATCGAAGCTCAGTCGCATCGCGATCTCAAGTGGTTCTTTGACGATTGGGTGTATCGCGATCGTGGATTGCCCAATTTGCGCATCGCGAATGTTTATACCAGCCCAATTCAGCGTGGCGGATACATGGTTACTGTTACTGTCGAAAATTCCGGAAGCGCTGGAGCCGAAGTGCCTGTGACTGTACACATGTCGCAAGGGGATGCCACCGAGCGGGTGATCGTCGCCGGGAACGCGAAAGCGTCGGTAAGAATCGTAGCGGTAGCAGTGCCGGAAGAAATCAGCGTAAACGATGGCAGCGCACCGGAAAGCGAAGGTACGAGCCATACATATAAGATTGAGGCGAATCATTAATCAATTTCGCCGGAGGTTTCTTTGTCCTACATTCAATTTCTTGGTGCGGCGGGAACGGTAACCGGATCGAAACATTTAATTAACATGTCCGGCGACGATTCGGGCAAGAGTGGACTGCAAGTCCTGGTCGATTGCGGGCTGTTTCAGGGAAAAAAAGAATGGCGTGAGCGCAATTGGCAGAAGCTTCCGCTCTCCGCAAATGATATTGAGGCATTGATCCTGACGCATGCCCATCTTGACCATTGCGGGTGGATTCCACGGCTGGTGAAGCAGGGCTTTCGTGGGCCGATCTATGCGACGCCCGCGACAATAGATCTTTGCGGCATCCTGCTACCCGATTCCGGCCACCTGCAGGAAGAGGATGCCGCGTTTCACAACCAGCACAAGACCTCGAAACACGATCCGGCGCTGCCGCTATATACCGAAGAGGAAGCCCAGGAATGTTTGCAATACTTCAAGCCGGTTGCATTCGGCGAGAGCAAACAAATTTCTCCTCAGTTGTCATTTCGCTTTGTTCATGCGGCGCACATTTTAGGATCATCGATGGCGGAGATCACGCTCGCGGGCGAGGGCGCCCGCGCCACGCGTCTGTTGTTTACCGGCGACATCGGCCGCGTGCACGATCAGAACATCGCGCCAGGGAAAGTGGTCTACTCCGGGCCGCAGTCCGGCGAGTCTGCCGACATCGTGGTGATGGAATCGACTTACGGCAACCGCGTCCATCCCAAAGACGATCCGCGGCCTCAGCTAGCCGACATTATTAAGAAGACTGTCGAACGCGGAGGCGCGGTCGTCGCCCCCTCCTTCGCGGTTGAGCGCACACAGAAATTCGCCTTCATGGTCAAAGAATTGATGGAATCCGGCCAAGTGCCGCACGTCCCCATTTTTTGCGACAGCCCTCTGGCGATCAAGGCGGTCAACATTTTTCTCAAGCACACGGAAGAATACAGCGACGCCACCAAACAGCTCATCAGCCGTTACGGTTCGCCGCTCAAATGGACAGGCTTGACGTTTGCGCAGACCGCGGAAGAATCGAAGAAGATCAATGATTACAAAGCACCCTGCATCATTATTTCTTCCAGCGGGATGGTGACCGGAGGACGCATTCTGCATCATCTGGCGCAGCGCCTGCCGGATCCGAAGAACACCGTCATATTCATTGGATTTCAGGCGCCGGGCACACGCGGATTCACCATCAAGAGCGGAGCGCCGGAGGTGAAAATCTTCGGCCAGATGGTGCCGATTCGCGCGCAGGTGGCCGCGCTCGAGCAATTCAGCGATCATGCGGACACGCCGGAGCTTCTGGAATGGCTGCACACTTTTCAGTCGAAGCCAACGGCGACTTACTTAGTCCACGGCGAGCCGGACGCATCCAGCCAGCTGCGCGATGTCATGACGAAAGAACTGGGATGGAATGTGCAGGTCGCGCAGTGGATGGGAAAGGTCCAGATCTAAGATTGTTTCACCACGGAGACACGGAGGCACTGAGAAAAGCAGAAATGCGAGTTCGGTTTGGTGCTTTTAGTCAACAGAAGTGACACCGACAAGTTCAAGAGTGTGAACTTCTCCGTGTCTCCGTGTCTCCGTGGTGAATGTTTTTTCGGGTGAAGCTGACCAGCGCTTCGAGCTTTTTTGCAGCGCTGCCTGAATCAATCGACTTGCTAAGTCTGCGCCAGCTCTCAAGTGCTCGGCAGAGTTCGGTTTGGTGCTTTTAGTCAACAGAAGTGACACCGACGAGTTCAAGAGTGTGAACTTCTCCGTGTCTCCGTGTCTCCGTGGTGAATGTTTTTTCGGGTGAAGCTGACCAGCGCTTCGAGCTTTTTTGCAGCGCTGCCTGAATCAATCGACTTGCTAAGTCTGCGCCAGCTCTCAAGTGCTCGGCAGAGTTCGGTTTGGTGCTTTTAGTCAACAGAAGTGACACCGACAAGTTCAAGAGTGTGAACTTCTCCGTGTCTCCGTGTCTCCGTGGTGAATGTTTTTTCGGGTGAAGCTGACCAGCGCTTCGAGCTTTTTTGCAGCGCTGCCTGAATCAATGGACTCAGCTGCTAAGTCTGCGCCAGCTCTCAAGTGCTCGGCTTTGCCGGCGGCGACCAGCGCCGCGGCGGCGTTCATCAGAACCACATCGCGGCGCGGCGATTTCTCTCCCGTCAAAATACTTCGTACAATCCCGGCATTCTGCGCAGCGTCACCACCGGAGATTGCCTCGAGCGGCGCGCGCTGAAAGCCAAATTCGTCGGGATCGATTTCATACGAATGCACGTTTCCCTCGCGTACTTCGGCGACCCGTGTAGTACCAGTAATCGTGATTTCATCGAGTCCATCGAGCCCGTGAACTACAAATGCTCGACGGGTTCCCAACATGCTGAGCGCTTCTGCAACTTTGTCGACCAGATCGAGCGCATACACGCCGACCACCTGCGCGGAGGCTCCAGCAGGATTCGTCAGTGGACCAAGCAGATTGAAAACCGTCCGCAACCGGGTTTCACGACGAGCCGCCTGAACGTACTTTGCCGCGGAATGAATCGCGGGCGCAAACAGAAACGCGATCCCCACCTCCTGTATGCACTGTGCAATCAGTGCGGGCGGGAGCTCAATGTTCACTCCGAGCGCTTCCATCACATCGGCCGCCCCGCATTTCGCGCGCATGCCTTGAGCGTCGATCTTGGGAGTAGAGCTGCGATTGCCGTGTTTAGCTACCCGCACTCCGGCGCCCGCCACCACGAAAGCGGTGACGGTTGAAATATTGAAGGTTCCGGCGGCATCGCCTCCGGTCCCACAAGTGTCGACCAGGGCTTCGCGGCCGGTGCCGCTGGCATCTAGCACGGAGTCGTCGGGGACCCGAATCGGCGTTGCCGCCGCGCGGATGGCCTCGGCAAAGCCAACGATCTCTTCGACCGTCTCCCCCTTCATATGCAGTCCCACCAGCAGCGCCGCGATTTGCGCATCGGTGCACTTGCCGGAAAGCACTTCGCTCATGACGCCACGCGCTTCATCACGCGAGAGAGACTCACGGTGATTCACGATTCGATGAAGAGCTTCGAGCATCATGGCAGCTCAAGGATTGTACGGCATATTCAGGATTGACTCGGTCGGCAACCGGCTGCGGGTGGCCGCCTCCTATCGTGGGTGGCCGCTTCCTATTAGGGACAAGAACGAGCGCCGATCATAACTTTTCTGAGTAATTACAGGGACAATCGTCGTATCTTGCACTACAATCGTTGAGCTGTTTCAACTTAGGGGGGACTATGGCTAATTTAGAAGGCGCGCTTGAGCAACTTAGAGAAGAACGCAAGCGGGCCGAGGAACAAGCAGAACAACTTGGAAGTGCGATTCTTGCAATTGAAGGCATTCTTGGACGAAGCTCGAGTAGTCGCAACGGCAGACAGCCGGGACGTGTGGTATCAGCCGTTGCGAGACGCCGCATGGCGCAGGCCCAGAAGGCAAGGTGGGCACGTGTACGGCAAGGGTCAAGTTCAACGGCCACAGCCGGACCGCGCATAGCCGGGAAGAGACGTACTCTTTCAGTTGCCGCTCGCCGGAAAATTGCCGCCGCGCAACGCGCACGATGGGCGCGCTTCAGGGCAAAACAGGACAGAGTTGCTGCTTAATCGGACAGAAGAGCACGTTTAGTCATGCGTGTTAAGCGCGAATCATCTCGATCCAGGACGACTCGCATAAACACACGCAAGCCAATGACTGAACATAAGTGTCGTCAGGGATGGCTTAAGCACCAGTTCTGGTGTTATAAGTCATCCCTCTTCACCCAAGTGCTGACATAACTCACTTCAAAAGGGAAACTCACTTGATCAAATCAAAACTACTCCTATGTCTCGGATTATTGTTTTCAGTGACCGCGTTCGCACAGCTAGATGATCAATCACGCCAGCTTTCTCATGACATCTTCAAGCAACTGATCGAAATTAATACGACCAACTCTGTCGGCAATGTAAGCACAGCGTCTGAGGCGATGGCTGAGCGCCTCCGCGGTGCTGGTTTTGCGGAGAGCGATATCTTCATTGGCGGCCCGACGGATCGCAAGAAAAACTTGGTAGTGCGCCTGCACGGATCGGGCGCGCACAAGCCGGTGCTGCTGATTGGGCATCTGGATGTGGTTGAAGCCCGCCGCGAAGACTGGACGACCGATCCATTTCAGTTTGTGGAGAAAGACGGTTTTTACTATGGCCGTGGTACTCAGGACATGAAAGATGGCGACGCCATCATGGTCACGACCCTGATCCGTTTCAAGAAAGAAGGCTATGTTCCCGACCGCGACATTATTCTGGCGCTTACGGCGGACGAGGAAGGCGGCAACTACAACGGCGTAGATTGGCTGGTCAAGAATCACCGCGATCTGATTGATGCGGAATTTGTGCTCAACACCGACGACCTGACTTTGTGGACTGACAATGGCAAGCCGCGCATGATGCAAGTGATCGCGAGCGAGAAAATATACTCTGATTATGAACTCGAGGCAACGGACCCCGGTGGGCACAGCTCCGTACCCAAGCCAGATAGTCCCATTTACCGTTTATCGCGAGCCCTGGCACGCCTGCAGCAATACAAGTTTCCTTTCGAATTGAATGAAGTTACTCGCGCTTATTATGAGCGGATGGCAAGTACGGAAACCGGCCAGCGCGCAGCCAACATCAAAGCCATGCTGAGGAGACCTCCGGACAAAGGCGCGATCAGCCGGTTTTCCCAAGACTTGAGCGAAAACGCCACGCTTCATACAACGTGCGTGGCCACGCGAGTGAATGCCGGACATGCCAACAACGCGCTGCCGCAGCGTGCGGACGCGATCGTGAATTGCCGAATTCTGCCTGGACACACCCGCGAGGAGATACGCGAAGCTTTGGCCCGCGTGATATCCGATCCTGCAATCGCAATTCAGTATGTCGACTCGGCGGGTAAGGCAACGGCTTCCAATGCCCCGCCGCCGATCCCGATATTCACGCCTCACCCCATGAGACCAGACGTTCTCAAAGCGGTCGAAAAGGTAACCAACCAGATGTGGCCTGGAACTCCTATTATTCCCACCATGGCCCAGGGCGCATCAGATGGAATCTATACGAGTGCGGCTGGCATGCCGACCTACATTATCGCCGGAGTGGCCGTGGACTTGAACGACGATCGCGAACATGGAAAAGATGAACGGATCGGAGTTGATTCGTTCTACCAGGGCTTGGATTTTTATTATCGGTTCCTGAAAATGGTCACTAGCTCCGGATCTTAGGAAAGGTTCGAGGCCGCAAGAGCATTGCTATTGGCAGGTCTCGCTGCTAATTGGCCTGTGCTCTTCCGGGCCGGAATGCTGCGCAATAGATACTCCCTAGCACAATCAAAACGCCGCCCCACCATACTGGAGCATGCAACTCGGCCAGCACGGTATCCGGCGGGTGAGACCATTCGGCGAGTCCGGTCGCAAATATGATCACGCCGTAGATCAACAGCAGCACTCCTACAAAGAACCAGACGGGAATGATGTGGTGTTTTTCGCTCATTTCATCTACCAGAAAATGATTTGCAGAATCGCAAGAATCACCAGCGCTGCCGTGCCCCATACTACTGGTCTATGCCACCAGCTCGCGTGCTCCTCTCGCGCCAGCGGAGTCAAGCTGTAAACCAATCCCACCAGTTCCGATTCAGCCCGGGGCTTCGTCACTAATGTCACGAGTACGGTAACTACGACGCAAACTACGCAGGACCAGAGCGACTGATACATATCCTGCGCCAGCGGCTGGGCGATCGGTGAGAGTGCGAAGACGTGCACCCAGTGCTCGGGATCGAATTTCATCAGACAGAACATGGTGATTGAGGACAAGGTTCCCGCCAGCAATCCCCAGAATCCCGCGGCGCGGCTCACCCGCTTCCAAAGCATTCCTAAAATCACCGTTCCGAAGAGTGGCGCAATGAAGAAGCTGAAGAGCGCCTGAACATAGTCCATAATGCTGGCAAATCGCATCACGATGTAAGCTGTGCCGATGCTGATGACAAGTCCGATCAGCGTGCACCAGCGGCCCATCGAAACGTAGTGTTGGTCGGGCGCGCTCTTGTTTACATAAGGACGGTAAATGTCGTAGGTCCAGACGGTAGCGAAGGCGCTGACGTTGCCAGCCATGCCGGCCATGAATCCCGCGATCAGCGCGGTTATGCCGAGTCCCAGCAACGCGGGGCCGCAGTAACGCGCGAGCATGAGCGGCAACACTTCGTTATAGCTGTATTGCCCAGCTTGCAGATTGCTGGCGGGCATCAGGTGCATGGGCAGCACTGCGCGACCGAGGACGCCGGGGAAAATGACGATCAGCGGTACCGCCATTTTGAAAAATGATCCAATGATCGGCGCCATTTTTGCGGAACGAATGTCTTTGGCGGAAAGCACGCGCTGTACCACGAGAAAATCTGTGGTCCAGTAGCCCATCGACTGCACCAGCGCCAGGCCAAAAACAATCCCGACCCAATACATGCCCATGGGATTGTTGTTGGGCGAACTCATGGGCTGCCACATGTGGGTGAAGTCCTGGCCAGGAAAATTCTGATGAATGCGCGCGACCATTCCGCTCCAGCCCCCGGTTTCGGTAAACCCGAGAATCGGAATGAGCAACGCGCCGAACCAGATGAGAAAGAATTGCAAGACCTCGTTAAAGATGGCGGAAAAAAGTCCGCCGGCGGCGACATAGATTCCGACCGTCAGCGATGAAACCCAGATGCTGAAATTAATGTTCCAGCCAAGCACTACCTTCATCACGACAGCCATGGCGTACATGTTTACGCCTGACATCAGCACAGTCATGACCGCGAAGGTGATCGCGCTCAGCGTGCTGGCCTCAGGCCCGTAGCGCAATTTCAGATATCCGGGAACGGAGTGGGTTTTGGAGATGTAATAGAACGGCATCATCACCAGGCCGAGAAACACCATGGCAGGAATGGCGCCGATCCAATACCAGTGTGCGGCCATAATGCCGTATTGATAAGCCGAACCCGCCCAGCCTAGCAGTTCGAGCGAGCCAAGATTCGCGGAGACAAACGCAAGTCCGGCGACCCAGGCGGTCATTTCGCGTCCGGCAAGAAAAAAGTCTTCGCCGGTCTTGGCGAAGCGTTTCAGATAAAAACCGATCGCCAGCACCAGCGCAAAGTAAATAGCGATGATCGCAAGGTCGGCGTGGGAGAGGCGCACCAATCGTTCGGGAGTGGAGACACCAAAGGCAAAGAGTGGGATCATTTGCATTTTGTCTCAGCGCGCCGAGAAGCGGAAGATTGTCACGGTGTGAAACGTCTGCCCCGGCTTTAATTCGGTCGAGGGGAACTTGGGATGGTTCGGCGAGTCCGGGAAGTGCTGCGTCTCCAGGCACAGCGCGTCCCGCCGCTGATACGCCTTGCTGCCTTTGCCGGCAATGGTGCCGTCAAGAAAGTTGCCGGTATAAAACTGCACTCCGGGTTGGTCGGTCAACACTTGCAACACGCGCCCGGTCGAGGGCTCGTACACTTCCGCAGCTTCGGAAAGTTTGCCGCCGTTATCGAGTACCCAGTTGTGGTCGTAGCCGTGGCCTTTCTTGAGTTGATCGTTGTCGCTGTCAATGCGTGCGCCGACGGCGGTGGGTTTGCGAAAGTCAAACGGGGTGCCGTTGATAGAAGCCAGCTCTCCGGTCGGAATCAGATTTTCGTTAACCGGAGTGTACCGGCTGGCGTCTATCTTGAGCTGGTTCTTAAGGATGTCTCCGTTACCTTGTCCGGTGAGATTGAAATAAGAATGGTTGGTGAGGTTCAGAACAGTGTCTTTGTCGGTGGTTGCGGAGTAATCGATCTTCAGATCTTTTCCAACCAGCGTGTAACGCACAACCGCGGTCAGAGTCCCAGGGAAGCCTTCGTCGCCATCCGGGCTGACGTGAGTAAGTTCGACGCCATGCGGAATTTCTTTGGCCTTCCATACTGCTTTGTCGAATCCCTTAATTCCGCCGTGAAGAGTGTTGACGTGATGTTGCGGATCGGGGCCGTCATTTAGCGGGAGGGTGAACGTCTTGCCGCCAAGCGTGAACTTGCCGCCCGCGATGCGGTTTGCATAACGTCCGACGATCCCGCCGAAGTGCGGCGAGTTTTTGGCCACGTAGTCGTCGAGCGAATCGAAGCCGAGCACCACGTCGGCGGACTTTCCGCTCTTGTCAGGAACTTTGAGCGATTGAATGATGGCGCCATAGGTAATAATGTGGGCTTCGAGCGTAGGGCTCTTCAGGACGTAAACGTCGACCGCCGTACCGTCCGCCATTTTGCCGAACGATTGTTTCGTGACCTGAGCTTCGAGACCTGCCGCCATTGACATTAAAGCAATCACGAGAGCTATTACCCTCATGTCGCAATCCTCCTGTGTGAATGCCCGGCTTTAGACTTCGCCATGCGCAATCGGAACAGGCATTATCCTAGATCGGCTTCGATTTGTGAATTTTTTCTTTTGAGTGGGGATGGGGCGGGCTGTCATCGGGCGCAGCTATTGTAATGAAGCAGCTGTTGTGAGAGAACATAAAGTCGCTTTGAGCAGTCGCTCGCTTGCCTGCTGTACGTACCTCCCTCTATGGACGGCAAATCGGAACTGAAACTCAAGGAGCAATCGCACCGCCGCTGGAATCCTCTCACGCAGGAGTGGGTGCTGGTATCGCCGCATCGGACGCAGCGGCCGTGGCAGGGCTTGGTCGAAGCAACGCTGGCGGTCGAGCGGCCGAGATATGATCCCTCCTGCTACTTGTGTCCGGGAAATCAAAGAGCCGGCGGAGTTCTGAACCCGCAATATGATTCCACTTTTGTCTTTGAAAACGACTTTGCCGCTTTGAGAAAAGACTCTTCGTTGGGACGCCTCGACGTATCTGGAAAAGGGCTGCTGGTCGCCGAGGGTGAACAGGGAATCTGCCGCGTAATGTGCTTTACGCCGCGCCATGATTTGACGCTCTCGGGCATGAGCCTCGAAGAGATCACTATCGTGGTGCGCGCGTGGGCGTCCCAGTTCGAAGAGCTTGCTGCAGTGCCGGGGATTTCGCATGTGCAGATTTTCGAGAACCGGGGCGAGATGATGGGCGCAAGCAACCCTCATCCGCACTGCCAGATTTGGGCGACCAGTTCGATTCCGCAAGCGCCCTCCCGAGAATTACAGTCGCAAAAGGACTATCGTGATCAGCGCGGAAGCTGCATGCTTTGCGACTACAATGCGCTGGAGCAAACGGAAACCGAGCGTTTGGTGTGCGAAAACGACGGATTTATCGCTCTCGTGCCTTTCTGGGCGGTATGGCCGTTCGAGGTTCTCATTACCAGTCGCAGGCATCTTGGCAATTTTTCTGAATTCATGCCGAATGAGGTGACGCAACTGAGCGCGATCCTGAAGCAGATCGTATCGACATACGACCGAATCTTTAACGCTCCTTTTCCGTATTCAATGGGATTTCATCAGACTCCGTGTGATGGGAAACCACATCCGGAATCGCATTTTCACGCCCACTTTTATCCACCGCTATTACGTTCAGCGACTATTCGAAAATTCATGGTGGGATTCGAAATGCTGGGGACTCCGCAGCGTGACATAACGCCCGAATCGGCGGCGGAAAGATTGCGGTTTCTCGCCGAGAGTGCGACATGACATTTTCCGATTCAAATTACTGGCTTACCAGCGCCTCGATGCCTGCGGGCACAGCGGGTGGATTGCCGGCAGGTGTGGACGTAGCCCTGATTGGCGCGGGTTTTACCGGGCTTTCTGCCGCGCGAGCGCTGGCTAAGCGCGGAGCCACGGTCGCGGTATTCGAGGCCAACAGCATTGGCTGGGGCGCCAGTTCGCGGAATGGCGGCATGGTGCTCACCGGATTAAAGCTAAGCGCGGAGGCGCTTTCAAAACGGTACGGAATCGAGCTGACACAACGAATGTACGCCGCTTCTCTGGATTCCATCAGCCTTGTCGAAAGCATTGTTCGCGAGGAAAGCATCGATTGCAATTTTTCGCGTTGCGGTCATCTTGAGGTCGCCTGTAAGCAGTCGCACTTCGATGCATTCGCCCGCTCGGCGGAGTTTATTGGCAAGGAATTTAATCATCAGCTGCGAATCGTGCCCAGGAACGATTTGGCGGGTGAGATCGGATCTGCCAGCTACTTCGGAGGCCTGGTAGATGAAACCAGCGCGGGAGTGAATCCTGCGCGTTACGTTGCCGGCCTGGCCAGCGCTGCGCTCAAGGCAGGGGCGGCGATTTACGAAAATGCTCGAGTCATCGACGTTAGGCCGGGGGCAAACAACGGGTCGGGAAAGTTTGAAATAAAAACCAGTCGCGGGAACGTGGTTGCCGGCAATGTCCTGGTGGCGACCTCCGGCTACACGTCACGGACGACGCGAGTCCTACAAAAGAAGATTATTCCGATCGGTTCGTTCATTATTACAACCGAACGACTTCCCGATGACGTTGCGCATCAACTCAGCCCGGGCAATCGCATGATCTTCGATTCCAAGCACTATCTTCACTACTATCGGCTTACGCCGGATAATCGCATGTTGTTCGGCGGGCGGGCTGCTTTTTTCCCCGAAACAAAGAACACGATTCGCCGCAGTGCTGAAATTTTGCGCAACGATATGGTCCAGGTCTTCCCGCAGTTGCGTGACAGCAGGATCGACTACGCCTGGGGCGGAACTCTCGACTTTTGCTTTGACACTATGCCCCATGCGGGCCAAATTGACGGAATGTTTTACGCGCTCGGCTATGCGGGACACGGGGTTGCAATGGCGACTTATCTGGGAACGAAAATGGCCGATAAGATCTGCGGCAAGAGCGACGAAATTCCGTTTGCGGCCATTCCATTTCCTGGCGCACCGCTCGGTCTTTATGACGGAAGGCCGTGGTTCCTGCCTTTTGCCGGGGCGTATTACAAAGTGCTCGATTGGGTCAGCTGATCAGTTCTTTTTCGTCGCAGAAATAAATAAGCAATTGGTCCAAGCAGCAGCGCCACGGGTCCCCACCGCACTGCGAAGCGATCGTCTGGCGCAGCGGAGAAGAATGGAATGATTATTGCGATCGCGCTCACGATCAGCGGCGCGATAACCGCATAAGCCAGGCCTAAGCGGCCCCACGGGATTGTGTACGCGCGAGCCAGGTCAGGGCGCGTACGCCGCAGTTTCCAGGCGGAAAGTACTGTAAGAATGGAAGTTGCGATCCGCAGCCAGATGTAAACCGAGATCAGGCGCGACAGGCTGTGCCAGGCCAGCAGGCAATAGATAAATGATGAAAGCAAAATCGCAATCCACGGTGTGCCGAAGCGGGGATGCAGGCGCGCGAAAAACGGCGACAGGTAACCGTCTTCAGCCATGGCAAATGGCATGCGCGTGGTGCTGAGCACCATACTGTTCAGGATTGAGAGCGCCATAACCGCCGCGGAAACAGTGATGACGAGCCACAACCATTGGCCGCCGATAGCACGGGCGGCTTGCGCGAAGTATCCGTCGTGCCAGTTTTGCCAGTTGCCGACCGCAGCCAGCGCGCACAGCGTTGGCAACAAATACGTCAGCATGGACAAAGGCACGACCCAGGCCAGCGCGCGGGGATAATTGCGCTGCGGATTTTCAACTTCCTGTGCGACCGACGAGAGCTGCTCGTATCCGGCGTAAAGCCAGAGGCCGAGAGCAAAACCAACCCCGAACACTTGAAAGATAGGTTTATGCGGGGGCACAAAAGGCACAAACGGATTCAGGTGCCACTTGCGCACGCTCATCACGCACATGAGAACAATTGAGCCGAGCACTGAAAGTTCAAGCACGGTCGCGAGCCTGCCGACAAGCCGAATGCCGCGCACGTTCACGCAAGCGATGAAAACGATTGCGGCCAGTCCGAGCAGATAACGCTGCCATTCGTGGAGCGGCGGAAGGCAGGGAGCGACGTAATTTGTGAACAGCACCGCATAGGCTGCACCCAGCAGAAACGATGCGCACCAATTCCACCAGCCAGCAAGAAATCCCCAAAAGTCTCCGAATGCGGCGCGGGTCCAGCGATAGAAGCCGCCCTCAACCGGCATGGCAGTGGTCAGCTCGGCGGCGACGAGCGAGATCGGTATGCACCAGAAAAATGGAATTAGAAACTGATAAAGCAGCGACATCCCCGGGCCGGATGTGCTGACCTGTTCCTCCAGGCCGAATGGCCCAGCGGTAGTGTAGGAATACATGACGAAGATGAAAGGGAAGAGGCTGACTTTCTTGAGAAGGTGTGGGAGTCGCTCCGTCGAAGGTTTTTTAGCGATGACTGTAGAATCCACGCGATAACTCGCAAAGAGAGTACACGAAGGCGGGCTTGACGGCAACCTGGAACGAACTGTACAGTTTGGGATAGGTAAAGTGAACAGTTCATGGCCGGTAACATTGTCGTAACCGCGTTGAATGCGCGGTCCAATCTGGGAAGGCTCCTTCGACGTGTCGAAGATGAGGGTCAATCTCTGGTCATCGAGAAGCGAGGCCGGCCGCGAGCCGTGCTGCTCAGCATCAGGGACTACATCCGCTTGGCAGCACCCGAACCAGAAGTCTTACGCGTACTTGGGCAGGAATCCATCCGCAAAGGCACCCACAAACTAAACGCCAAGCAGATTGAGCGAATCGTCAGCGCTGCGCGATCAAAGAAGCGATGATCCCGCTCCGCCTGGTGATCGATACCGACGTGGTCGTCTCCGCAGCGCTTAAGCCGGACGGATTACAACGGACGGCAATGCTGGTTGCACTTACCAGGCCGGCGCAGTGGTATGTTTCCGATGAAACAATATCAGAGTACGCGACGGTCCTGGCGCGACCAGGACTGAAGATTCGCCGAAACCTGCGGCAGCAGCTTTTGCAATTGATTCGGAACTCCGCACGAAATACGCCGCCGTCACGCCTCCCAATGGTTACACGCGATCCTGCCGATAACAAATTTATCGAATGCGCAGATGCTGCCCGCGCCGACTACCTGATTACCGGGAATCAGCGGCACTTTCCCAAGTTTTGGAAGAGCACGAAGGTTATCAATGCGCGCGAGTTTCTGACCGTGATCGCGCCTCATCTTGATTACTGAACCGGCGAACTACACCCGCTCCAAAATCATCGCGATCCCCTGTCCGACGCCGATGCACATTGTACAAAGTGCGTACTTGCCCGAGGTGCGCTTCAGTTGATTCACCGCGGCGGTCACCAGGCGAGCACCGCTGGCGCCTAAAGGATGGCCGATAGCAATCGCTCCGCCGTTTGGATTCACGTGCTCGGCATCATCGGGGATTTTCAAATCCCGCAAAACCGCGAGCGCCTGCGCCGCGAAGGCTTCGTTGAGTTCGATGATGTCGATATCCGAAAGTTTGAGGCCGGTCTTCGCGAGCACCTTGCGTACCGCAGGCACAGGGCCGACTCCCATGATGCGCGGCAGAACTCCGGCTGAAGCAGAAGTTATGACGCGAGCGATTGGGGTTAAGCCGTGTTGCTTCACCGCGGCTTCTGAAGCCAGAAGCAAAGCTCCCGCGCCGTCGTTTACTCCCGATGAATTCCCCGCGGTCACGGTGCCATTCGGTTTCACAATTGGCTTCAGTTTGGCCAGAGCCTCGCGCGTCGTCTGTGGTCGCGGATGCTCGTCGCAGCAGACCTTTATGCTGGCACCTGTCTTGTCGGCGATGGTCACCGGTACAATTTCTTCTGTGAGGCGGCCACTTTTCATGGCTTCAGCCGTACGGCGCTGACTGCGAAATGCAAATGCGTCCTGATCTTCACGGGAGACCTTCCATTCTTCGGCTACATTCTCCGCCGTTTCCGGCATGGAATCGGTGCCGTATTTTTCTTTCATCAAGGGGTTTACGAAACGCCAGCCGATAGTCGTGTCTTCGATCTTGGCGGCACGCGAAAATGCGGCTTCGGATTTCGCCATCACGAAGGGCGCGCGTGACATGCTTTCAACTCCGCCGGCGATGATGACAGACGCCTCACCCGATTTGATCGCACGCGCGGCGATCGATATCGCCTCTAGACTTGATCCGCACAAGCGGTTGACCGTGGCTCCAGGCACTTCCTTAGGGAGTCCCGACAGCAACAGGGCCATGCGGGCGACATTTCGGTTATCTTCTCCCGCCTGATTGGCGCATCCGTAAACCACGTCGTCCAGCGCCGCCCAATCGACCTTTGGATTGCGCTCCATAAGCGCGCGGATCGGAATGGCCGCTAAATCATCAGCGCGTATTGATGAGAGAGCGCCGCCGTACCGGCCGAAAGGTGTTCGTATACAGTCGCAGATGAAAGCGTTTTCCATGCGGATTGGGCTGCTGCAATTTCAGGATTCTCTCACATTGATGATTACAGAGCGTTTGCACCTGCCAAGAAGCTGCACAAGCCGGTGCACGAGATGAGCTTCGATTGGTTTACAATGGTATGCTGCACGGTCAGGGCGTGTTACCGCTGATTTCCCCATTATGAGTGCTTTGTTAGTCCTTGCCACACTTCTGGCCCAGCGCGGCTTCACGCAGTATGTCCGCCACCATTTTTTCGACACCACTTTTAAGGGGCTTTACCAGGTTGACCGCTTCGATCTGGCGTTGTTGATCCCCTACTTCGTGGTCTTGACGTTGTTGGCGACCTACGGCATTCACCGTTACACGCTGGTGTACCTGTACTACAAAAAGAAGAAAAATAGCAGCACCGAACCTGAGCAGAAATTTTCGGAACTGCCTCAAGTCACCGTCCAACTCCCGATTTTCAACGAACAGTATGTAGTCGATCGCTTGCTGCAAGCTGTTTGCCGCCTGGAGTATCCACGAGAAAAGCTTCAGATCCAGGTTTTGGACGATTCAACCGACGAAACGGTCGACGTTGCCGAAAACCTGGTGGAGCATTACGCTAGCCAGGGTTTCAACATTAGTTATCACCATCGCAGCGACCGGACTGGGTATAAGGCGGGCGCATTGCATGAAGGCTTGAAATCAGCAAGCGGAGAGTTCGTAGCAATTTTCGACGCAGATTTTGTGCCTCCGGCAAATTTCCTGCAGCGCATCATTCATCACTTCACCGAACCCAAAGTTGGAATGGTGCAGACGCGCTGGAGTCACATCAATCGCAATTATTCGTTCCTTACTGAAGTCGAGGCCATCCTGCTCGACGGCCATTTTGTGCTTGAGCACTCCGGACGTGCTCGCCACAATGTGTTCTTTAATTTCAATGGAACTGCAGGAATCTGGCGGCGTGTAGCGATCGACGACGCTGGTGGCTGGGAGCACGATACCCTGACCGAAGACACCGATCTTTCTTACCGCGCGCAGTTGAAAGGATGGAAGTTCGTTTACCGTCAGGATGTCGAATGCCCGGCTGAGCTGCCGGTTGAGATGACCGCATTCAAGACCCAGCAGGCGCGGTGGGCCAAAGGACTGATTCAGACCGGAAAGAAAATCCTGCCGAAGGTGCTCAAGAGTGATCAGCCGTTTCGGGTGAAGCTTGAAGCCTGGTATCACCTGACCGCGAATTTAAGTTATCCATTGATGATCATTCTCTCCGTGCTGCTCTTGCCGGCCATGGTGATCCGCTTTTACCAGGGCTGGTTTCAAATGCTGTACATCGATATCCCACTGTTCCTTGCTTCGACGTTTTCAATTTCCAGTTTCTATTTGGTCTCGCAAAAAGAGCTATTTCCGCGCACCTGGCCGCGAGCGATTCTTTACCTTCCATTTCTCATGGCCATCGGCATCGGGCTCACGGTGACCAACACCCGCGCGGTGCTGGAGGCGCTGATCGGAAAGCAAACCGCCTTTGCCAGGACCCCGAAATACCGCGTCGAATCCAGGAAGGACGTAGTGCGCGGCGCCAAATACCGCAAGCGCCTGGGCCTGGTTCCGTGGATTGAAATGCTGATCGGCACCTATTTTGCCATGACTGTCTACTACGCCCTCACAAACGAGAACTATCTGACGGTGCCCTTTCTGATGTTGTTCGTTTGCGGATATTGGTACACCGGCTTGATGTCCCTGCTGCAAGGACGATTTGCCGGCTGGTCTCTCAGCCCCGCCGAGAGCCACTCCAAACCGTTTGCCGTCGGCGTGTAGCCAACACCTTCCTTTCTTTTGTAGCAACTCAGAGTTAGAATGCGTCTCGCTTCCGCAAATCATTCAGGAGGCCCTCAATGATTTACCGCAAAATTGTACTTTCAACTGTGTCGATGATTATTCTCACTCCTCTGCTGAGTTGCGGAGGCGGGCACAGCGGCGAAAAGTATGTTCTGATTTCGACGAACGTCAAAGTGCCCTATTGGCAAAGTGCAGGCTCTGGCTTTGCACAAGCGGCGGAGCAGACGCAAGTCGCATATGCGTTTAATGGTCCGTTCACTTACGATCCTGCAGCTGAGCGGGACGCGTTTCGGGATGTCGTAGCAAAAAAGCCGGATGGCATCTTGATCTCAGTCGCAGACCCGGTTCTGATGAAAGACGATATCGATCAGGCGATTGCGTCCGGCATTCCCGTGATCACGATAGATTCAGACGCTCCCGCCAGCAAGCGCCTCTTCTTCATCGGAACCAACAATTACCAGGCGGGAATGACGGGCGGCAAGCGCCTGGCACAGGAACTGAAGGGCAAGGGCAATGTCGCCGTCTTTACCATGCCTTCGCAGACAAATCTGAAGGAGCGTCTGCGTGGATACAAGGACGCGCTGGAAGGCACGCAAATCAAGCTGGCTCAGATTATCGATATCAAAGGCGATCCGCGCATCACCTTCGACACCACCACGCAGATTTTAGGCAACGATAAGAAGGAGCATATAGATGCATTCGTCTGCCTTGAGGCGCTCTCGGGGAAAGAGGTCGCCACCGTTCTCGACAACAACGGGATCAAGGGGCGGACGGTTATCGCGATGGATACCGATCCTGACACTCTGAACTGGATTCAAAAGGGAGTGATTGCCGCGACTATATCCCAGAAACCTTTCACCATGGCATACGTGGGATTGAAAATGCTGGACGATCTGCATCACTCCCAACTGGGAAAGCTGAATACTGATTGGGCACGCGACAGTTTCTCCCCAGTGCCGGCTTTCGTGGATACCGGGTCCGCGCTGGTGGATAAAACCAACGTTGATGATTTCATCGCAGCCACCAAATCTCACACAGGACAATAGGGGCAAAATGGCAAAAAGAACGTGTGTTCTGGGAATCTTAGTGATTCTTGCGCTGGGCTCTTTTGTGCAAGCTGTAGAGCGGCAACCCTCGTCTGACTACCATGCGCGGCGCGAGAAATTGGGCGCCAAGCTCGACGGTGGTGTGGCGCTGGTGTTCGCGCCTGTTGAAACTGAAGGACCGAACGATGTGTACGGCTATCGCCCGGACAACAATTTTTATTATTTGACGGGCTGGCCTGAGCCCGGAGCGGCGTTGCTGGTTGCTGGAGCTGCGGAGGCGAAAGGCGATGCTCCGGCGCGAAAGTACACCGAAATTTTGTTTTTGCCCAAGCGGAATTATTCGCAGGAGCGCTGGACGGGTCCCAAGCTCGGGCCGGATGATCCCAAGGCAGCCGAATTGGCGGGTGTGGATCGAGTGGAGCCACTCGATAATCTTCGCGACGAGCTGGTGAAGTTACCGCACGGCCGCGAGATGAAGATCTATACGGATGTCCCAGCCGGGGATGATACTTCGAATTCCACCGCACCTTTGAGTTGGCTTCGAAACGCAAATGCGTTCTTCGTCGGCGCCTCGTTCCATGACGTCCGGCCGCTGCTGGCTTCCTTGCGCATGGTCAAGGACGCTGGTGAAGTCGAGTTGATCCGCAAAGCCACGAATGCTTCGATTGCCGCACAGTTCGCCGCCATCCGAGCGATAAAGCCCGGAATCACAGAGCGCGAAATTGCGTCGGTGCTGCAGTACGAATGGGGCAAGCGCGGATGTGAGCGTCCGTCGTACGCTCCGATCGTAGGGTCTGGATTCAACTCCACCGTGCTGCACTATTCCGACGATTCGGGCACGATGCAATCCGGTGATGTGGTGGTCATGGACGCGGCGGGCGAATACTCCCTTTACGCAACCGACATCACGCGAACCGTCCCTGTGAATGGGAAGTTCACGCCGCGTCAACGCGAAATCTATGAAGTTGTGCTGGGCGCGCAGAAGGCAGCCATGGCCGCATTTCAGTCAGGCAAGTCAAGCCTGAGGCGAAATAAACCTGATTCCCTTAACGATGTCGCCTCTGAGTACATCAACACCCACGGAAAGGACCTGCACGGCGAGCCTCTGGGCAAATACTTCATTCACGGCCTGGGCCACTATGTTGGGCTGGCCGTGCACGATGAAGGCGACTACGATGTGCCACTCGGGCCAGGCATGATCTTCACCATCGAGCCGGGAATTTACATTCCTGAAGAGAAGATTGGTGTCCGCATTGAAGACATGTATTACGTGGACAACAATGGGAAGCTGATCCGGTTAACCGAATCGCTGCCGCAGACCGTGGACGAAATCGAAAAGTTGATGTCAAAAACTGGCCACTGATTTCAAACCGAGGTCGCATCCACTATTTGGCCAGGATTGCGCGAAACTTTTTAACAGCTTAACCGTATCTCCGGATGAGTTCGTAAGCGTGAGATCGTAAAGGGGAGGAAACATGAGTTCCACCCGCAATCCGGGGAGAGTCGCCGGACTTTGGTACTTGTTGCTGACCCTGGTTGGCCCTCTGCGCCTCATTTACATTCCCACCAAACTGTTCGTGCCTGACAACGCATCCGCGACCGCCAACAACATCGCCGCACACCAGTGGCTCTTTCGTTTCGGTATGGTCGCTGACTTGATTGGCGCGGTAGTCCTGATCTTCCTCGTGCTGGCGTTTCATCGGTTGTTCAAAGCAGTCGACCAGAACCTTTCTGTGCTGGTGGTAATCCTGGGGGGCGTGATGCCGGCGCTTCTCTACTTCGTTAACGTAGTGAGCGACGCGGGCGCGCTGATGCTGGTGAGGGGCGGCGATTTCTTGTCCGCATTCGACAAACCGCAGCGGGACGCACTAGTCATGCTCTTCCTCCGCCTGCACGATCAACAAAACACCGCTGCCGAGATCCTCTGGGGTCTGTGGCTTCTTCCGCTGGCAATCCTTGTGTACAGGTCCCGGTTCCTGCCGCGCTTCCTGGGTGTTTGGCTGGTGATAAATGGCTGCGCTTACGTGATATTGAGCCTTACGGGCTTACTCGTACCGCAGTACCAGAACAAGGTGTTCATCGGGGCACAGCCGGCCCTTTTAGGGGAACTGGTCCTCATGCTTTGGCTAGTGATCAGGGGTTCCAAGCCCCAGCCAGCAGATGCCGGAGCGTCACTCTCGACGGCTGGTTAGAGATTAGCCAACTTAGGCGTAAATTCCTTTTTTACTCGCGATAAACACCATGCTCCGCTGCGCAGTTTGGTATCCTTATCCGTCGTGCGGATGATCTGGTGGTTTCTGATCGTAGCTGCGGCAGCGGGTGCGGTGCTGTGGGCGGGATTATCTGCGTACCTGCAAGTGCGGCAGCGTTTAAGAAATGCCGAGAACAAGCCTCAACATAGTCAGGGAAAGTCTGGCTGAGGTCATAAGGAGAAACTATGTCGGACTCTGCGGTCCAGATTGCTCGACCTGGCCGTGCGCTGGATCTGGCTTCGCAAGCGGCGCTGGTTATCGGCGGCAGCCTGTTTGTGGCTTTCTGCGCACGGATTTATCTGCCGCTTCCCGGGACACCGGTGCCGCTGACCGTCCAGAATCTTGGCGTGCTCATGGTCGGACTGGCCCTGGGCAGCCGCAGAGGATTTCTGGCGCTGGCTCTTTATCTGGCCGAGGGCGCTGCCGGACTGCCGGTTTTTAGTCCAGCGTTGGCAGGCGGCTTTGTTCAGTTGCTCGGCCCGACTGGCGGATACCTCATTGCCTATCCTTTTGTTGCCGCGCTGACCGGATACATTTTCGAGCACGGAAAGCCAACCTTCGCGCGCGCAGCCTGGGCCGCGGTGGCCGGCGAGATTGTGTTGTTTACTGGCGGCATCGCGCAGCTTTATGTCCTGACGCATTCTTTGCGCACGGCCATCAGCTTCGGATTGTATTGGTTCATTTTTGCGGAAGTGATGAAAGTCATGTTCGCCGCTGGCGCGGCCAGAGGCTGGCAGGGCCTGTTCTCAAAGAACAACTCGGCGCTTTTGTAGATATTTAGGAGAAACAATGTTGTCCAGCACCGCGATTGATATTCGCGAGATCAAGATTGCTCACAGCCCGGATTCCGACGACGCCTTCATGTTTTACGGGTTGGCCACCAACAAAGTCCAAGTCGCCGGACTGCGCTTTTCGCACACGCTGTGCGACATCCAGACGTTAAACCAGAAAGCCATGCAGGATGAGGGCGAGTACGATGTCACCGCGATCTCGTTTCATGCCTATCCATACATTCAGAAGAATTACGCGCTGATGACCTGCGGCGGCAGCGTCGGCGAAGGCTACGGCCCGATGATCGTCTCGACCAGGGCCTACACACTGGCCGAGATTGCAAAGATGAAAATCGCGGTGCCGGGAAAACTCACGACCGCGTATCTCGCGCTGAAGCTCTTTGCGCCTGACATCGAAACCCATGTTGTTCCTTTTGATCAGATCATCCCTGCGGTGTTGGGTGGCGAGTATGAGGCTGGATTGATCATTCACGAAGGCCAGCTCACCTATGACCGCTCCGGGCTGTATCGAATACTCGACCTCGGCAAATGGTGGCTGCAGACGACCGGCTTGCCTTTGCCGCTGGGCGGGAACGCGATTCGGCGCAGTTTGGGTGGCGAACTGATTGCCAGCATTTCAGCCGCGCTACGTGACAGCATTCAATACGCTCTCGATCATCGTGACCAGGCGCTGGCTTACGCCATGCAGTTCGCCCGCGATCTCGATACGTCGCTTGCCGACCAGTTCGTCGGCATGTATGTGAATCAGCGCACACTGGATTACGGCGACGACGGCAAGCAAGCCATTCGCCGCCTGCTGGAAATGGGGTATCAGGCAGGGATAATCTCGGTTGAGCCCAGAGTGGAATTTGCCTGAGGGTTACGAGCAGTAAGCAAAGATCATTGCGCGTTCAGAAATAGACGACGCGCGCGCCGCTAACTATTGTTGTCCACTGCTTACGTTTAGTTTGCTTGCAGGCTTAAAACCAGCCACAATACTTCCTCTCACATGAAGTTCAGCAGTGTTTTTTGGATTGCTGCCGCGGTCTTCGGTGCGTTTGCGCTGGCCACGATTGCTTTGCATCGCGGTGAGCAGGTCAATGCGCTTTGGCTGGTTACCGCCGCAGTTTGCAGTTACGCGGTTGGCTATCGCTTTTACAGCAAGTTCATTGCTACCAGGGTTCTTGCTCTTGATCCTCAGCGTGCCACTCCTGCCGAGCGTTTGGAAAACGGCCGCGACTTCGTTCCCACTAACAAATGGGTGGTCTTTGGACACCATTTCGCAGCCATCGCCGGCCCCGGGCCGCTGGTCGGGCCAGTGCTGGCTGCGCAATTTGGATATTTGCCAGGAACGCTGTGGATTCTGGTTGGTGCAGTCTTCGGCGGCTGCGTGCAGGATTTCGTGATCTTGCTCTTCTCGGTGCGGCGCGATGGCAAATCACTGACCGAAATGGCGAAAGAGGAAATCGGGCGCGTGGGCGGATTCGTCGCCTACGCCTCGGTCATTTCGATTCTCGTGATCCTGCTCGCAGTTTGTGCGCTGATTGTGGTGAATGCGTTAAAGCAAAGCCCATGGGGGACGTTCACCATCGCCATGACCATCCCCATCGCGTTCCTGATGGGCATTTACTTACGACGAATTCGCCCCGGCCGGGTGCTCGAGACATCGATTATCGGCTTTGGACTCGTGCTCATGGCAATTTGGGGCGGGCAGTGGGTGTCACAAACGCCGGCTGTCGCAAAATATTTCACCATGACAGCGCCCGCGCTGGCGATCGCAATCATTATTTACGGTTTCGCGGCGTCCGCGCTCCCGGTTTGGCTGCTACTGGCGCCGCGCGATTATCTGAGCACATTCGTGAAGCTTGGGACCATCGGGCTACTTGCCATCGGGATTGTGGTGATGCATCCCACGCTGCACATGCCTGCGCTAACCCGATTCACCGATGGCACTGGGCCGGTATTTGCCGGAAAATTATTTCCATTTGCATTCATCACCATCGCATGCGGCGCGATCAGTGGATTTCATTCCTTAATTTCGAGCGGTACCACGCCCAAGCTGATTCGGCGGGAAACTGAGATTCGCTTGGTCGGCTATGGCGCTATGCTGTGTGAGTCCCTGGTCGCCATCATGGCCACGATTGCGGCATGCGTGCTCGATCCGGGCACTTATTTTGCAATCAATAGTCCCGCGGGAATCGCCGGGCAGTTGCCGGAGAAGGCGGCCGCAACCATTACCGGCTGGGGATTTCCTGTCACTGCAGGCTCCATGCATGCATTGGCGCAGAACGTCGGCGAACTGACATTGTTCAACCGGACCGGAGGCGCGCCGGCGTTTGCCGTTGGCATGGCGCATATCTTTTCCAACAGTCTTGGCGGAGAAGCGGTCATGGCGCTGTGGTATCACTTTGCGCTCATGTTCGAGGCGCTATTCATACTGACGGTGCTCGATGCCGGCACCCGCGTCGGCCGCTTCATGCTGCAAGATGCGCTCGGCCATGCGTGGAAACCGCTGGGGCGCACGAGCTGGTACCCCTCGGTGTTCGCGACCAGCGGTTTCATCGTTGCGCTCTGGGGACATTTTCTGTGGCAAGGAGTTCGCGATCCTCTCGGTGGGATCAATTCGCTTTGGCCGCTATTTGGGATTGCCAATCAATTGCTGGCGGCGGTCGCACTCTGCGTGGCAACGACCATCATTATCAAAATGCATCGAGCGAAGTATGCGCTGGTCACGCTGGGGCCGCTGTCCTGGCTGGTGACGGTGACTTTCATTGCGTCGTGGCACAAGATTTTTGATCCTGATGCGCGTCTCGGGTTTCTCGCTCAGGCCCGGCAGCTTGCGGCAGCGGGTGGGAATGCGCGTTTGATCTTTAATAACCGATTGGACGCGGTCGTGGCTGGCTTGTTGGTCGTGATGGTGGCGCTGATTTTGCTCGAGTCGGCGCGGCAGTGGTTTGGAATTTTGCGAGGCAGCAGAATGTCTGCGACGAAAGAGACTCCGTTCGTGCTTACACAATTGGCGGAGGAACGAGGATGAGATTCTTTCGTTTAATGAGAGCAGTTTTTCGGGAGATTTTCGATGAAGCGGCGTACGAGAGGTTTTGCGCGCGAGAAGGTTTTGCGGTGGGCAGGGATTCGTATGCCAAATTCCTGAGAGAGAGGGATTTGATCCAGCGGCCAAGAGTCAGGTGCTGCTGATTTTTGGTTAGTCGAGAATGTTGTTTTTATGACACACGGGTGATTCCGGGAAATGCATCAAATCCCGAGTCGAAGCTCAGAATTTGGTCAATCCCATTTTGTTCCATCACAGCCACGTGAACCGCGTCACGAGCCGACAGGTGCCGGTAACCGAGGACGATCTGCTTGGCACGTTCGACTACCAACTGGTCAATGTCGAGTACCTGGTCAACCACACGCAAGACAGCGTCAAAGGCCGGTTGGATGGCGTCGCGCCGGTCTATGGAGACGTATCGGTGCAGGATTTCCTGCAGAACTTCGGCATCAGTGACCAGCCTTCGACGCTCGATAGCTAACTTCTCGAGCAGACGTTCAGCATTTGCCTTGTTGGGGTGAGGTGCGCCAACTAAATACATAGGCACGTTCGAATCAACCAGAATCACGGGTGCTTCCCGGTGTATCCGGCTTCGATCTCAGCTAGCATGTTGTCAATATCAGCAGTCGGATAGGAGTGGCGCGCTGCCGCGCGGATCGCTTCCAGCTTTTGCGAGACAGTGCCCGAAGGCTCCTGACGCCGGGCGAATACAAGCGCCTGCCGAACCCACTCTGCAATCGACATATGCCGGGCGCGGGCAGCCCGCTGGACCTCGCGATATTCCGGTTCCTGCAATATCACTTGCAATCTCTTAGCCATAGTATGAGTCTATATGACTCATCATGATGAGTCAATCGGCTTGGTCTGTTGTCACCAAGCGTCACTTCTAGGGCAAGTCGCGACCCAGCCCGAGTTCACTGGCAATCGCCTTCATGGCTTCAATGCAAAAGGCAATGTGCTCCTCCAAGTCCACGCCCAGGTCGCGGGCGCCGTTCACAATGTCATCGCGGTTTACGCTGCGGGCGAAGGCTTTGTCCTTCATCTTCTTGCGAACGGATTTCGCTTCCACTTCGGCGAGTGATTTCGAAGGCTTGACCAGCGCACAGGCGGTGATGAATCCTGCGAGTTCATCACAGGCGAAGAGAGCTTTTTCCAGCGGAGTGTCGCGAGTCACTCCCGTGTACTCGGCGTGCGACATGATGGCACGGCGAATTTCGTCGGTGTATCCGCGCTCTTTCAGAATTTCATTGCCCTTGTAAGGATGCTCCCGCGCGCTCGGATATTTTTCATAATCAAAGTCGTGAATCAATCCGACCACGCCCCACCGTTCTTCGTCCCCAGCAAACTTTCGCGCATAGGCTCGCATGCAGGCTTCAACTGCCAAAGCATGTTTGCGCAAACTTTCTGATTGGGTGAACTCGGTTAGCAGGTTCCAGGCTGCAGTTCGAGAGGTCATGTTCTTGCAATCCTCAACTGACGTTTTTCTGACGTCACAAGCTGCAGTGGGTTCTCGACAAAACGCAGTTCCAGAATCAACCTCGATCAGAGATCGACAGTTAGAGGCCTAAAGGCGGCCGCAGATCGCACTAACGCCCTACTCGGAGTGGTCGGCGTTGTTATCACCCAGATTAAAAAGCGCGGCTTGTTCCTCGGCATGGCGCCGAAGTTCAGCCAGTTCATCAACGCTGTCCGTGGGGCCTTCCTGTTTTCGCTGGCTCTTGCGTTCAAGTTTGTCGCGCTGCTTCTGTTGGCGCGCTTGTTCTTTCTGACGCTTATTGAATGTTGATCGGCCTCTTGGCATGGGCGGTCTCCCTGTTTAAATATTCTTCATCGTAGGCAATCTCAGTGTTTGCCGGATGGCTACCAGCGCGGCTCTCGCGGCTGACGCGCGTGACCCCGATAGTCATCGCGACCTCCGCCTCCGCCTCCTTGCCGTCCACCGCCACCACTGCGGCCAAAACCCTGTCCGCCGCCGCGAGGACGCTCAGTCTTGGGCTTAGCCTCGTTGATCTTCAATGCGCGGCCGCCGAGTTCGGTTCCGTTAAGCGCGGCTATCGCCTTTTCGGCTTCGCCGGCATCCGTCATTTCAACGAATGCAAAGCCGCGTGACCGGCCGGTCTCGCGATCGGTGACCATACTGACTCGTTCCACGGCCCCGTGGGCCTGGAATAGGTTCCGTAATTCGTCTTCGGTGGTGCTGTGGGGCAAATTACCAACATACAGGTTCTTCATTGCGCATTCTCCGTGATGAATTCATCCAGAACAACGGGATCTTTGGCGCGCCGCGATTGCGATATTTCAGAATCTCGCGGCGGCAGAGGCCGATTGCGAATGGCCTTGGCTCTTGCATCGGACACGTGGCGGACAGCTGAGATTCGCCGGCAAGCCTCCAGAATTCCCCAGTGCCCAAGGTGTTCCGAAGGGCTGGCGGCCAGCGAGGCACTCACTTCGGCGGCAAACGCCGTTTCCACATCTGCCTGCTCTTCGGCAGCGTCACTCTGGGGAGCGGCCGCGAGGTATTCGGGCTTTCCCACCAGAAACATAATCTGCTGCGCGGGGATTGCTCTGCGCAGATCGTCGCAGAATTTATCTCGTGGCCCAACCCCTTCTTGCACGTTGATGAGCACCAGGTCGTACAGATCAGCGCGCCACCAGCAACGCGCTTCGGCGATGTCAGCTGCACAATCAACGTCTATGCCAAGTTTCCTCATAGTTTCTGAACGCAGGTCGCGCTTGGGCCGCGACGTATCCACCAGCAATACCCGTTTCTTCCTGGGCTGAGCCAAACCGTTTGACGGAGGCAAGGTCAACAGAGGCGCGCTCATAATGAGGCCTTTGATGATTGAACGGAAGAGGCTGGTTTAGCTTGCACTTTCGGGCTGCCAAAAAGTTTCCGATTGCGGGCACGCCGCGCGATCTTTGACTTTCGCTCGCGGTGGAACCTGGATTTATCACCGTTGATTGCGGACATGAATTGCTCCTTCCAGCGAGAATCACTGTATTCTCAATCGCGAAGGCGCAATTTGCGGAGCGTGTCTTCGAGGTCAAGAGTTGTTGTCGGGGAAGCCAGAGAGCTTGCTGGTCCGGCTGTCCCGGTGGGCTAACGCTCCTCGGCAGCGTGCTTGCGAGTTTCCTTGAGATCGCGCTCGAGTTGTTCGATGAGATCAGTAATGCGTTGGGAATCGCGGTTCTCGACCAGCGTGTCCGGTAAATCTCTGTAGTGCTCTGAACTGCGGGCCATACGGCTCCATTCCTGCGGCTATTTTTGATTGTACGCCGGAATCGCCGAAAGCCCTAATGCGGCCTGCTTTCACCCCGTTGAGACTTGAATTTGCGAAGCGGCCGCACGGTCATAACAAAGCAGTTACAGGCGGACTCGCGATTTCGTTTGCTAAGCTGGAACGTACAGCGTAGTATAAATGCGTACGTTAGACCGAGTCGGTCGTGAGCAGCTCTTGCTTTAACAGCTTGTCACCTGCCTAGTTTTCCTCCGAATCTTTCCAGCGTAACTACAACAAAGGAACAAACAGTACAACAATATGGAACAAGGAACAGTTAAGTGGTTCAATGACGCCAAGGGCTATGGCTTTATCAGCCGTCAGACCGGCGAAGACGTTTTCGTGCATTTCTCTGCCATTCAGGCGGGCGGATTCAAGAGCCTGCAAGAGGGCCAGGCCGTGCAGTTCGAAGTCACCAAGGGCCCCAAGGGCTGGCAAGCAGAGAACGTGAGCGCGCTCTAGATCTCTGATCTGCGATAGGCGACCACCAACGGGTGGTCGCCTTTTCAATTTCTCCTCGTGACTAATATCTTCCTTGGGAACCTGGATTTCGCCGTTACCGAGGACCAACTCAAAGCGGTCTTCGCTGCCTACGGCGTAGTCGAATCCGTCAAACTAGGTTTTTTGATCGTGACAATGGACAGCTGCGCGGTTCCGCATTTATCGAAATAGCGACCGCGGAACAGGCGGAAGATGCGATCCGATCGCTCGACGGATCAGCGTTGAATGAGCGCACATTGAGAGTCAACGAAGCTCGCGACAATTCCGAAGAGAATAGTAGCAAAGACTCCTTCCGCTGCCGCGACCACAGAAGGCACCGGATTTAAGCAATCGACCTCGTTCGATTCCTTTTATGATATTGAGCTGATGTTTCCCCAGCCTTTGAAAACCGCAGAGGATGAGCCAGCCTCGGTTTGGGTTGTGCAAAGGATCGGCCAGTCCGCCGAATGTCAGCCTCGGCTCCTTCTATCCAATCAACTTCCTATCCAATCAACTTCTCGCCGGTTTGCGAGATGTGGGAGCAGGACTCTTGACCTTACTCCGGCACGAGGTGACCCGAAACCGTTATGTCGCAGTGGTTCCCGGGATCGCTGAGATTATTAACAGCGAAGTTGGCGCCAAGTATCACATTCGAGTCCGGGCCGGAATACAACCGCGTCATGCTACCGGCCGCAAAGTGTGTGCCTGCGCCGATACTGAAATTTCCGAAATGATGATTCGTGAAATGGCCCCCCACGTTGGTGCCCACCGACAGGTCAGTCACAGCCGAACCAGGCTGAAAGCTGGTACTGCACTCACCTGATATGTAGTCAATCACCAGGATGTTTCCCAAGGGAACGTGTAAATTGTTGCCCGGATTGGTGTTAAAAATCCCCGTGCAGTCGCCATTGCCTGGGTCTATGCACAGAGTCGCCTGAAAACCGCTCCTGGCATTTTCTTCGTCACTAACAATGGCGACGTTCGGCGTGCCGCTGATTCCGATGGTCGCGGCGGAGCTTAGGTTTACTGTGGGAGTCCCGCTGACACCCACGTTCCAAGTGCCGCTCTGCGTGACCGCCAATGATGGGTTGGTGACGTTCACTGATTGCAGATTGCCCGCTACCACCCGCCGGGTAGGCAGCAACGTCAGCCCAATCACCACCAGGCAAATTCCCGACGTGATCACAACGATGTTTCCAAATCGCCTCATTTGATTGTCCTCTTCGAGTTTTGTTGGTCTTTGGTATTTACGGCGAGTACTGTGGTCCTTACCCGCGCCGAGGTTTCAATCGGCAACCACTGAAACCGCGAAAGGCCGCGATTATAGGGGCATTTGGGCGATCCGGCAACTATGAATTTGTAAAAAATTTGTCAGGTTGTAACAGCAGGGCAATCTGTTTCGTCATGACAGAGAAGTCTGTGACATGATCCTTACCGTCGATGATCAAAACCGGGCGGAACTTGAGCGGGGCATCCTCTGACGGTTTGCTAAAACCGCCTCACCCGGTTGATCGTAATTTTCGGTCGAAGAAAGATTCACGATTACACAGCCCGCAAGGTGTGAACCTGATTAGTAAACACCCGCTCCCAATTTTCCAGCTCCCTTTTTCACTCCGAGTTTCTCCTGGTTTTCGCCGGTTATTGCCGTGTTTTCCACCGTTGCTTCGGTATCTCAGCCCAGAATTAACTTGACTTCCACAGCCTGAGTACCTCACATTACGCACAGTAAGTCGGAACCAAGTTAGTTAGGTTCCGTGGGGTCTTGCCCGCTCTGGCAACTCCCACTCAGTAATGGCCACTACTTTAACCCCGGTTGATTCCCGGGAAGTTGTTCGATGCGATCACTGCTTTCTAGTTCAATTCCGCACATCTAACAATCTTTGCCGCCGCTGTCACGTTTCTCTGGACGAAGAGGAACCAGAAATTGTGGAGGTGCCGGCCCCGCAACTTGTTCCTCCGCCACACCGCGGCCATCTGAACCTGGCGGCATCGATCCGTGCCATGCGGCTGCGCAATGGACTTAGCCAGCGGCAATTAGCCGGAAGGATGTCGGTGCCGCGGACCTACGTGTCGAAAATTGAAAACGAAAAAGCCACGCCGACGCTCTCGTCGTTGGAGCGCCTGGCGCGTGCCCTGGAGGTGTCCGTGCCTGATCTGCTGAGTGGCGGGGAACGCAACCGTCAGGAAGAAATCTGCGAGTTGATGAAGGACCCGTTCATCGCGGAAATGATGCCGTTTGTTTCTTCGCTGAACGGAATGCAAATGTCGAGCATCCTGACGCAGGTCCGCGACCTGACAACACGGCCGAGGCGGACGGCGTAGGAACTGAGTCTTATGTGGCGATCCCAGTTCTCGCAAAGGCGACGAGACCTGGGCCAGCAACATCGCGGGCGAGGGCGCCCGCGCCATACTGAACAGGGTTTTTCCGGGCGAACCAGCCAACACTGAACCGGGGCCACAAGCCCCGGTTTTTTTGTCCAAGATTACTTCGAGCGGGGAACGACTGACTCCGCGCTCTTCAAGGCCCGCTCGACTACTTTCTTGGCAAAGGCCTCGTCCAGCGGCTCGCGGGAAAAGTACCGCCGGTAGAAAATCGGACCAAGTATGCCCGCGACCATCTCACGCGCGTCTTGCGATTTGGCGAGTTCTCCGCGCTCCTGGGCGCGTTCAATAACGGTCACCAGCGCCCTACGCATCTCCGTATGAATACGCGACTGCAGTTCCGCCAGGTCTTTATCACGCTCGGCGGCGTCGATGATGGATGGCATGACCGTCGCAAAAGGCTCTCGAAATCGAACCGCCACGCGACAGGCGAGTTGTTCAAGGTCGGATTTAACGCTTCCGGTGTCCGGAACCGGCGGCCGTGACGCGAGCTGCGAGCAGGCGTCGAGCAGTAAAGCCTCTCGTGAAGGCCAATGGCGGTAAATCGTGGTCTTGGCCACACCTGAGCGCCGCGCAACCTCATCCACGCTGACGCCGCTTAGACCTGATTTGGTCAACAACTCATAAGTCGTGGTGAGCACGGCTTTCTTCGATCTTTCGACTCTCTCGTCCGTCTTTGGCCCAGGGCTCCGCTTTTTGGCTTTCATCTTTTTGAAACTTCTGTTCTATCGCGGCATCTTACGCTACGGTACCGTTGCGTATCATAACTCGAAGTACCGGAAAGGCAGCCGATGATGAACTTAGCACAAGCACCCGCGGCCATAAACGATCTGCCCCGCAAACCAGTTGCAGTCAGCCCGCTTCCCGCCTCCGGCGCTCGTTTGCGCGCCGGAAATTTTCTCATCTATTTGTTCAGTTTCCTACTCGTCGGTAGTTCGGTGGCCAAGTTAATACCTGTTCCCAAGGTTGCGGCGCAAATGGCGCTGGTCGGATTCGCCGGCGGCAGGCTGACTTTTATTGCTGTTCTCGAAATTGTCAGCGCATTCCTGTTCGCTTACCCCCGCACCCGCTCATTTGGCTTGCTTATGGTTTCCGCCTACCTGGGCGGCGCTATCGCTGCCCATGTCGGACACGGGCAAGTGGGCTTTCAGCCGGCTATCGTTCTCGGACTGATTTGGCTCGCGACTTGGCTTCGTTATCCGCAACTGTTCGCGGGCCGCAACTGAAGACCGCGTAGTGCTCGATCGCAAACCATCAACCCAACCTTAGATCACCATTTCAGGAGATGAATTATGGCAACAGCAGTTGACGCAATGAGCAGCACAAGAACCCAAAAGGCCGGATCACTTGCACCCTGGCTTAGTCGAATCGTGATGGTTCCACCAATGCTCATAATGGCCCTGATCGGTTTGAGATTCATAACTAATCCCAGTCAGGGAGTCGCAGCCACGGGAGTCACGCTGAGTACGCCGGAGGCGATTACTGACACTCGCGTGATCGGCGCACTGGCTCTGACGATCGCCTTTGTGCTTGCGACCTTCATCAGCTCGCAGAGCCGGCTGCGAATGGGACACATGACCATCGTGGCGATGATGGCGCTGATCCTTGCTGTCCGCCTTTTCGGCTTTGCCACCGACGGCACTACGCTCGCGATGGGCGGCCAGAAGTTTAAATTCACCGGCGAATTAGTTTTCCTCACGCTGAATGCCATCGCACTTGCCCTGCAAACTCGCCTTTCTGGCCGCAGCGGGGTGCAGCGATGAATAGCGTCGTCATTACCGGAGCAAACGTCGGAATTGGATTTGCAGCTGCGAAGTTTGTGGCTGCGCATCCTGACTGGCACGTGGTGTTGGCGTGCCGCAGTGAGTTGAGAGCAAAGGATGCAATCCGCAACATTCGCCGGGCCCATCCTGCTGCAAGCCTCAGCTACGCGCCGTTGGACCTGTTCTCTCTGCGGTCGGTTCGCCGCCTGCCGCAGGAACTCGGTGCACTCCGCATTCCGGCCATTAACGGCCTCATCCTGAATGCCGGCGGCATCAACATGAAAGCCAAATCGCTGGAGTTCAGCGAAGACGGCTTTGAGCGCACCTTTCAGCTGAACTTTCTCGGTCACTTCCTCCTGGCGAATCTCATGATCGAGCACATGCCGGAGCCTGCGCGGATCATTTTCGTCTCCAGCGATCTGCACGATCCGGCCGCGACGAAGATGGGGAAGTTTACCCCTCCGCGATACGGCCCGGTCGGAGATCTGGCGCTCGGCGTCGGCACGGCCGCCAAATTGTCGCCCATGGCGCGTTATGCGACCGCGAAGATGTACGCGATGATGACCGCATACGAACTCGATCGAAAACTGCGTGACAGTCGACGAATCACCGTGAATTCCTGGTCGCCGGGAGTGGTTCCCACGACCGCAGCCGGCCGAGACATGAATCCCATCATGAAAGCAATTATGACCAGCCGCCGGTTCGTGAACTTTATGGGGTCTCATCTCTCGACGGAGGCAGAAGCGGGAGAAGGGTTGGGCAGGCTGCTCCTGGATGACCGATTCTTCGTCGTGAGCGGCAAGTACTTCGACGGCTTCAAGGAACTTCCCTCTTCGGTCGAGTCGCGAGATCCACAAAAAGCCCAATCGGTGTGGGAGCAAAGCTTAAGGCTTGCAGGATTGAGCGGTAGTGAGGTGCGATCACCTCTGGAGCTGCAGGGCAATCATGTTCCGCGAAGGTAAGGGCTATGGCTGTTTTCGACGGAGGGTTAGGCAAGTACGATTTTCCCCGGGATGTTGATTTCGTCTGCTGGCGAACCAGCCAACACTGAAGCCGGAGCCGCGATGCTCCGGCTTTTTTTTGCGCGATCAGTCGATCATAAGGTCGAGCCGACCCCTTGTTTCTGTAATCGGCGCAAAGTTGCCTTTTTCGTCCTTCTGACGCTCATCCTTTACAATGGACAGCTTCGCGGTGCTGCGTTGCAGTGCTAAGCCCGCTGGCTGGTATTCAGGGCAAACTGGTTTCAACACACTTGGTCCGATCTGAGCCAAACTCCCCCGGTGGCTACGTCTACTGGCGCGCTGAAGGCAGCCTGCTGGAGCTGACCGCGGTGCGTCCAATTGCGTTTTTTACCTGGAACGCGCAAACGTTCACGGAGCGGTGGATGCGACGCGGCCTGGTTCTGCTGATGGCCGCGCTGCGGCCTTTTGTATATGCAGCGAATCGCACGTTTGCCACACGGGTGGTCTATTCGGTGCTGCGCGGCATCAGCCGGGATCGCCTGGACCTTCTTGGAGAAGAATACTTCCGGTACAAACTGAAGCCGAATCTAAAGCCCGCCGGAATCCGCAAGCTGGAAGAATTGGTGATGTCAGGGGCGCAGGTGGTGCTGGTGAGCCAGGGCCTGGACCATGTTATCCGCCCCTTGGCCGAACATCTGGGTGTGACGCGAATTCTGGCGAATCGCATGGAATTTCGCGACGGAATTGCCACCGGGCGGCTGCTCGATCCGGTGGTCCGCCCACGCGGAGTGTTTGCTCGGATTTCGTCTGCGGGGCCGGACGGTTTGCGGTCGCCGCAGCAATTGTCCACCGACTTAGGCGTCACCGACTCTGAGCTCCTGAGAGCGGCCGTCGTTTCCACAAAAAAAGATGTCGACAAGCCCGAGCGGCCGCTGGTGGACTTTGACGGCGATCGTCGAGATACGCCACTTTCAGTGCGATCAGCACTACGCGGGAAACACATTCTGTTGATTGGGGTGACCGGTTTCATAGGGAAGGTCTGGCTGGCGAACACCTTGCTGGATATTTCGGATATTGGTCGCATTTATCTGCTGGTACGGCGGCAAAAATCGAATCCCGCGAAAAAGCGGGTTCAGAAGTTGCTGGAAGATTCGCCGGTATTTGATCCACTTTACGAGCGTCACGGGCACAACCTGGCGGATTTCGTGAACGAGCGAGTGCAGGTCATTGAAGGCGATGTCACGCAAAGCGACTTAGGTTTGAGCGCTGAGGAATCCAGCCTACTGCGGAGCAAATTAGATGTCATCATCAACAGCTCCGGTCTTACTGATTTCAACCCCGATTTGCGAGACGCGCTGAACACCAACGTGGATGCGGCGGTCAACATTCTCGCCTTCGTGCGCCAGTCTGACCACGCCGGCTTGCTTCATCTTTCAACCTGTTATGTGGCCGGAGCGCGTGATGGCCGCGTGAGTGAAACGGTGCGACCGGACTACACTCCGGCGGGAGTGGCGAATTTTGACGCCGAACTGGAGTGGAAGGCGTTGCACCGGCTGATCGAGCAGACCGAAAGGAGCGCCGAGGGCCCCGAAGTTACGGATGAACTTCGCCGTCAAGCGATGGCCAAAGAGCACGCAGCAAAAAATCTGCACGGAGCGGCGCTGGAAAATCAGATCCGCAAGAACCGCGTACGCTGGTTGCGCGATGAACTGACCACGGTGGGTAAACGGCGCGCCAAGGAGCTTGGCTGGCCGAACACTTACACGCTTACCAAAAGCCTTGCAGAATCTCTGCTTACGAAATACGGCAGCGGACTTCCGATTGCAATGGTCCGCCCATCGATTGTCGAGAGCTCTACGGCCCAGCCTTTCCGCGGATGGAACGAGGGGATCAATACATCAGCCTCTTTGTCTTATCTTCTGGGCACGTACTTCCGCCAGTTACCCACGAATGAACGCAAGCGCCTCGATGTGATCCCCGTGGATGCGGTTTGCCGAGGTTTGACTCTGATCGCGGCCGCGATTATCGAGCGGAGGAATGATCGGGTTTACCAACTGGCCACGTCGGTGACCAATCCATGTGACATGCGGCGCTCGATCGAGCTGACGTTGCTGGCGCATCGCAGGCACTACCGCGCCCAGGAAGGAATGGAATACTGGCTGCGCCTGCGATTCGACGCCATTCCGGTCTCCAAAGAACGCTATAACCTCATGTCGGCGCCGGCGCAGCGCGCGATAATCAAGACCATCCAGCGAATTGCCGCGCCCTTCCCGTTGAAAAAAACTCCGCTAGCGAGGGCCGACCGCAATCTGGAAAGGGTAGAAAAGCTGATTGAGTTGTTTGAGCCGTTCATCCTGCACAATGAGCACGACTTCATCGCTGAGAACATTGAGAAGCTTTCGAATGCGCTGCTGCCGGAGGAGCGACAACAGTTTGGGTATGACACCGCGTCACTCGACTGGTACGACTACTGGATCAATATTCACATCCCTGCGTTGCGAAAATGGACGTATCCTCTGATAGAAGGGCGCCCTCTTGAAGCGCGGCCGCCCCGGACCCTAGAGGTGCGCAATGACGACGCGCGCAATGACGCGAGCGCCGAAACTGCGAAGACTGGAACCAACGGAGCAACGTGGCGATATTCCTGACTGGATCAACCGGATATATTGGCGCACACGTAGCGGCAAGCCTTTTGCGGGATTATGGGGCACCGTTGAACTTATTGGTGCGCGCGCGAGAGCCCCAGGAGGCGGAGGACCGCCTGTGGCGGGCCTTACAGCTGCATCTCGATTTCAAAACCTTTTATGAAATCCTGCAGACACGAATCCGGATTTTTCGTGGCGACCTCACCAGCGAACGATTTGGACTGACCGAGAATGATTACGACCGCCTGGTCCACACCACTGATTCGATCATTCATTGTGCAGCCTCTCTGAATCGCAAGTCGGAAAAGAGCTGCTTGAATGTAAATCTGCGCGGCACCCTGGAGGTCATAAAGCTGGGCCTGCAGGTGGACCATTATCACGGGCTGCGCCGCTTCAGCCACGTAAGCACGGTGGCGGTCGCAGGCAAACGCCAGGACGAGGTCGTGACCGAGGATAATTCCATCGACTGGGACCGCTCGGATTACGATCCTTATGCCCGCACCAAGAAATTCTGCGAGCACATGATCAGGCAGTTGCTGCCCGAAGTGCCTAAGACGATTTTCCGGCCCAGCATTGTGCTCGGCGACAGCCGCCGTCCAGAGACCACGCAGTTCGAGATGGTGCGGGCGTTTGTGTTTCTAGCGGGTTTGCCAGTCCTACCGCTGCGAGCAAGAGATCGGGTGGACATCATCAATGTAGATTTTGTTGCTGACGCGATCGCTACGCTGCATGTGAAGGAGCGGACCAGCTACGACACATATCATCTTTCTTCCGGACGCGAGTCTCAGACGTTTCGTCAGATCACGGAGTCGCTGTCCGCCGCCCAGAATAAGCGCGGTCCGGTTTATCTACCGTTCCTGAATACGCCATTTGATAAAGGTGTGAATCTGCTGGCGAATCGCAAGAGTCCGATTGGCTACGGAGCGGCGTTGATGAAAGTATTCATGCCGTATCTCACTTTCAACACGGTTTTCGACAATACGCGTGTCACGACGGAACTCGGCCGCAAGCCAGTGCCGTTTTCGCAATACAGTTATCCGTTGCTGAAATTCAGCCGCGACACGAATTTCAGTTATCCCTACCAGCCGTGGCCGGCGAAAGTTGGAGGTTCGGCAGCATGATGGATTTCATGCTGCAGGCCTGGGTCGGCTCCACGATCCAGCGCAAGAAAATTTCATGGATGCTGGGTAAAGGGGAACGGTGGAGCCCGGGCAAGAAACTAAAGCTACTTTTCGCCGGATATAACGGCGCCCGCAACATGGGCTCAGACGCCCGGGTTGAGGAGATGATCCGCCAGCTTCGCCACGTACTCGGAGCGGAGAACGTGGAGTTCAGCGTCATGAGCCAGAATTTCCAGCTCACGGACGGATATTTCAAGAGCACCCGCCAGGTGCATCTACCTGACATCTTCCCGCCGTTTTTGGCGCATGAAGTGCCGCAGCACCACGGCGTAGTCGCGTGCGAAGGATCGATGTTCAAGAGCAAGTTCGCCAATGCGCTGACCACCATGATGATTGGCTCGCTGGGAATTGCCGCAGCGGAAAATAAATTGTCGGTGGGCTACGGTGGGGAAGCCGGGTACATGGACGCGCCTGTCCGGCGCATGTGCGCCCGTTACTGCAGGAACTCGCTCATCATCACTCGCAATGAGGAATCGCGCACAGTGTTGCGCGAACTCGGCGTCCCCACTGAGCTTGGGACGGATACCGCGTGGACATTCCCACCGCTGCCTCCGGAGTATGGCCGCAAAGTGCTGCATGATGCCGGATGGGACGGCGAGACTCCGGTGCTGGTCGTTTGTCCGATCAATCCATTCGAGTGGCCGGTGAAGGCTTCGATCGGGAAGCTAATGGCGCTGAAGGCTGCGGGCGCGTACAAGGGCAGCCACTACCGCGGGCCCTATTTCCACAACTCCGGCGCCGAGTCAGATCGCAAATATCAGCATTACCTGGCTGCAATTGGGAACGCCGTCGACGCGTTCCGCAAGCGGCGCAAGGTCTTCGTTGTGCTGGCTGCGACGGAGCGCCTCGACGCACGCCCGGCGAAAAAAATTTCGGAGCGACTGGGCGGCGTTCCAGTGCTGACCTCCGAGAAATTCAACATGTACGAGATGGTGAGCATTCTTCGCGCATGCCACATGATGGGCTCGTCGCGATATCACGGGATTGTGACCTCAATGCCTGCACTGGTTCCGTCGTGCGGAATAACGATGGACGAACGTATTCGCAACCTGATGCGCGAGCGTGGCCACGAAGATTTGCTCATGAACGTGGACGATACGGATCTTGAGCCAAAGCTGTTGGCGGCCCTGGAAAAACTTGCCACGGAGGGCGAGCGTATCGCTGACGGAATCGGCCGCACCGTGGTGAAGAATCTCAAGGTCATGGCGCGCATGGGTGTTTATTTTGAGGAAGAAGTGCAGCGCCGTTATCCCGATTTCCCCACCCGTAAAGGCCAGTGGAGCTGGGAAGACTACCTTCCGCCAATGGATGCAGGTTTGCACCGGCTGATCGGCATGTGCAGCTAAATGTCGCGCCTGCGACGGCGAAGCTGGACTGCATTTCTTAGTGTTAGCCCCAAAGGCTGGAACCTTCAAGCCCGCCCCTGCGTATACAGAGATACTGCGCGTAAGGGGAGATCATGGCGACCGCCGCAATTCCCATACAACGGACGAACCGCCGCATTGCACCTGTCTGGCACACTGTTGGATTGCTGTTTCTTGTTTCCTTGCCGATCGTCCGCGGCGTTTACCAGCAGTTACATGGCGGTCCAAACTCGCAAATTTTCGCCAGCCACTCGCAAGTCTTTCTTCGCTTTTACGTCCCGGTTTTAGTCTTCGAATGGGCACTGGCCGCATATGTGTACTGGGGCATCCGGCGGAACGGCATGCAGTTGCGCGAACTCATTGGCGGTCGTTGGTCGCGGGCGGCGGATATATTCCGCGACCTGGGTCTGGGTATTACGTTTTTATTTGCCAGCTTAGTTTGCCTCTCGCTCGTGATCCACGTGCTTGGCCCCGGGCACTCGAAGGCCATCAATGTGATTCTGCCGCGAGGAGCCGCCGAGATGGCGATTTGGATTGTGATTTCCCTAACCGCCGGCTTTGTGGAGGAGTTGGTCTATCGCGGATATCTTCAGCAGCAGTTTGTTGGATTCGGAATGCCTCTCTGGTTGGGAATTCTGGCACAAGCGCTTATTTTCGGCGCAGGACACGCGTATGAAGGCATGTCGCGGGCCGTCGCGATCACCGCGTTCGGTGTAGTCGCCGGAGCTATGGCGACCTGGAGGCGTAGCCTGCGTCCGAATATGGTTGGCCACGCTTTAATGGATATTCTTGCCGCGCTACTTCACACCGCATAACCGTGGCCAGGTGGATTCTTGCTTGAACGCAATCGCCATCCCTTTGAATGTCCTTTGAGCTTTACTCAGTGTTCCGCTGTGCCCTCAGTGGTTTATTCTTTTGTGTCCATCAATGTCCTTCCTCGACCAAATTCTTGCGCGGCTGGAATCCTGCGCGGGCCAGACGCTTCTCACCGAGCTCAGAGATTCCGGAGAACTCAGGGTCACCGGCCAGGGCCTACTTACGCTTATTGCGCAAGCCCGTGCATTCATCAAGTCTCGAGGGCTGCGAAAAGGCGACCGATGCGCCCTAATCGCTGCCAATGGTTTCCGCTGGGTGGTGATGGACCTGGCAATCATGGCTGAGGGACTGGTCGCGGTGCCGCTTTATTCGCGCCAGGCGCCGTCTGAACTCGTCGCCATGATGAAGGACTGCTCGCCATCGCTGATTCTCTGCGGCGATTCGGCGTTGCGCGATGACGTGATTCTGAATTGGCCGGAAGCGCCGGCGCAAGCGCTGTTCGATGAAATCTTTACGGAGTCCGATCAAAGCGAAGGCGGAAACAGTTCGCTGGCCGAGGTTCCCACGCCAAATCCACACGCGGACTCCGATCTGGTTGCGATCATTTATACGTCTGGGACTTCGGGCGAGCCGAAAGGCGTGATGATCAACGCCGGGAATGTCGGTCATATTTTGAACTGCACGTCCCAGCGCCTGGATATTCTTATGAACCGCGGTGTTGGTGAAGCTAGTGCAGATCAGGACCTCCTGTATCAATGGGCGCCGCTGAATTTTGCCGCTGCATGGATTACCACTTTAACCAGTTTGTTGCGTGGTAGTTCGGTTTTCATGAACACTGATCTAACCAAGATTGCCGGCGAGTTGCGCACGGTCGCGCCAGATTATTTTGTCAACGTGCCTGCTTTGCTCGAACGGGTGCGCCGCGCGGTTGACGAGCAGCTCTGGAAAACTGGTGGTATGGTGCGCATGGTCTACACCAAGGCGAAAGCTGCCTACACGCGCAAGAACGAGGGGCAGGCAGGTTTCTCGGATTCACTCTGGCTAAGCATGGCAAACAGGCTGGTGTTTCCAACCATCCGGAAGAAAATGATTGGATCGAACCTCAAAGCCCTGATCTGCGGATCGGCACCGCTGAATGTAGAAACCCAGCTCTATTTCATGATGCTGGGTATACCAGTCCTGCAAGTGTATGGGCTGACCGAGACCACCGCCATTTGCACGATGGACGACCCGCGCCACGTTGAGCCTGGGCGGGTCGGCAGCGCTATTCCTCAGATTGAGATGAAGCTCGGCGAAAACGAAGAAATCATCGTTCGCGGGCCAAACGTTTTCCCCGGATATTGGAAGCGTCCGGATGAAACCGCCAAAGTTCTGCGCGATGGCTGGTTTCGCACTGGAGATCAGGGCGAAGTAAACCAAGCAGGGAACTGGAAAATTGTCGGCCGGATAAAGAACCTGATCATTCTCAACTCCGGCCATAACATCGCTCCTGAGCCGATTGAAGACGAAATTCTTGCCCGCTTACCGAATGCGCAACACGTGGTGCTGGTGGGAAACGGGCGCAGCTATCTTTCTGCTATCGTTACGGGGAGCGTTACGGCCGATCAGGTGCAATCCGCGCTGGACACCGTGAATGCCGGGTTGCCGCATTACAAGCAGGTACGGACATTTCGGGCCAGCTCAGACCCGTTCACCATTGAAAACGGTCTGTTAACTGCAAACGGCAAATTGAAACGCGACTTGATTTCAGAGCGGCACAACTCTGCGATCGAGGAAATGTACTCGGTGAAAAAAGCGGTGTGATCCAGCCTATTTGTTGTGGTGGAGAAGAACTGACGCCGAGTGCCCGTAAGTACGCGAAACACATTCCGCAATGACGAAACAATACTCCGGTCGAGCCATTTCGTGGCATCTAGAAGGCGGCGTCGTCGAACTGGCGCTGCATCGTGAGCCTTGCAACGAGCTGGGAACGGAATCTCTTGCAGAATTTGAGAAATTCATCGCGGCGTTACCTGAACTCGAAGAGCACGCGCATGCTCTGATCATCTACAGTCGGCTGAATTCAGGCTTTTCCGCCGGCGCCGATCTGCGCGAAACCTTTTACCGCACCCAGGAGATGGAGAAGGACGCTGCAGCTGCAACGGTTCGCGAGTCGTTGGAGCGCACGCATCACGTGATGAACACGCTCGATGCTTCTCCGCTGACCACGATTGCGGCCGTACATGGAGTGACATTCGGAGGCGGACTTGAACTTGCCCTGACCTGCGATTTGATTATCGCGGACAAGACCGCACGCTTTTGCTTTCCTGAATTGCGTCTGGGTTTAATTCCAGGATTTGGAGGAATTCCACGCCTGAAGCGCGATCTGGGGAACGCGGTGGTCCGTGATCTCTTGTTAACCGGGCGCAGTTTCAACGCGACCAAGGCGCAGCAGATAGGGCTGGTAAGTCAGGTAGTAGGGGAGGGGCACGGATTACGAGTCGCTCGTGGAACGGCAGCTCAGCTGGCGAAGTTCGACCGCCGGGCGGCTGTCGCCGCCAAGGAATTCATTAAGCCGATACCGTATGATGAACTGCGGCGCGAGATCGAAATTTTCTGCAACCTGTTCACGCAGCCGGCCGTCCGCAGCGGGCTGAAGAAGTTTGTGGAGAGCACAGACGCGCTGCCGTATTTGCCGTAAATCACATCATGAGAACCCAGCAGCAGACAATCGACGAAATCCTGGATCTGGCGGCCGCTCAATTTAAGGTCCCACGCGAAAACCTCTCGGCGGACGACGACTTTTTTAAGAAGCTTGGTATCGACAGCTTGCAGGCGCTGAGCATGCTTACGCGACTGGAACAGCACTTTAATGTTGAACTTCCTGACTACGAGCTTCAGGGTGTCTCCGATTTTCGGACCCTGGCGGAGAGAATTCAAGCCAGGCTGTAAAATCCCCCACAGGGATACAACAGACGCACGGAACCAGAATCCTTTGCGGGGGGCGGGTTCCCCGGAATCGAAAGGATCACGTACACACTTCCCGTGTCGCTGTGCCGGTATGATGAAATAGCTCTTTAATGCTTGATCTCGATCAATACACATCTCTCGGCGCCGCGCTTCGCGAAGCTCTTGACCACTTCGCCAATGAAACCTGCCTGATCGAGTCCGATCGTAATCGCGAACGCACCCGGCTGACCTACTCTGACTTTAAGCAGATGGCGCTGCCGCTTGCCCGTGCCCTGCAGGACGCTGAATTCAGCCCAGACGACCGCGCCGCGATCATTATGACCAATCAGTCGAAGTGGCTGATATCGGCTTACGCAGTGTTCTTTGCCGGAGGTGTGCTCGTTCCTTTGGATTACAAGCTCACTGCGAAAGAGCATCTGCAGCTGCTGGCGCACTCCAAAGCGAAGTTTCTGATCGTGGAATATCACTTGTGGCGCGCGATCATGCAGGAACGACAGTTCGGCGACCATACGATCAAAATTGTTCTGGTCACTGAAGCTCCGCCCACCGCTGACTTGAAGGGTGGCTTTCGATGGGAAGAGTTCCGCCGCAAAGGTGATCCGTTTTTCGTGACTCGTGAGCGAGAGAACCTGGCATGCATCGTTTATTCCTCGGGGACGGGAGGCCGCGCAAAAGGCTGCGTGCTCACCCACGGGAATTACCTGGAACAGTGCAAGGCCCTGACTGCGTGGTATCCGTTCTGGCCGGGCGTGCGTTACTTGAGCATTTTGCCCACGAACCATGCCATTGATTTTATGGTTGGATTTATCGGCCCGTTCGTGTGCGGCGCATGTGTCGTGCATTTGCGCACCCTGCGGCCTGAGTTTGTGCGGGACGCGTTCGTGCGTTACAAGATCACATACGTGAGCCTGGTGCCGCTGGTCCTGAAGAATCTGGAACGAGGTATCAAGGGGAACTTCGAAGCGCTTCCGCCGGTAAAACGTTTTTTGCTCGATACCTGCATCGCTGTAAATCGATTCTTTACTCGCAAGCGCCCGAATGTGCCACTCAGCCGCAAACTGCTGCCACAAGTGCATAAAGCGTTTGGAGGTGACCTGCTGGCAATGTTCACCGGTGGTGCGTTTGTGGAAACGGCTACTCTGCAGTTTTTCTACGATCTGGGAATTCCGGTAGCGAACGGCTATGGATTGACCGAAGCAGGCACCGTGCTTACGGTGAACGATCTGAAGCCGTTTCGCGCAGACACGGTGGGAAAGCCTCTTCCAGGAGTCGAACTGCGCATTTTGAATCCGGCGTCGGACGGTGTCGGCGAGGTCGCCGCCAAGAGCGAAACCATCATGTCGCAATATCTTGACGATGCTGAACTCACGGCGCAAACCATCGTTGACGGCTGGCTACTGACTGGTGACCTCGGACGCTTCGATGGTTCCGGACATCTGCAGCTTTTCGGGCGCAAGAAAAACATGATCATTACCGAAGGTGGAAAAAATGTTTATCCCGAGGACATCGAGATTGCCTTCGAGGCTGTGCCGGTAAAGGAGCACTGTGTTTTCGCTGCGAACTTCATTTGGCCGGTGAAAGAACTGGGAAAGGAAATGCTGGTGCTGGTTGTGCATCCCGAAGTGGACCAGGAGATCACAGACTCGATGAAAGAGAAGATTGCAGACAGCAATCGTCGTCTGCCGGACTTCAAGAGAGTCGGGGGCTACCTGCTCTGGGAGAAAGATTTTCCGCGTACGGCCTCGATGAAGATCAAACGAAACGAATTGGCAGAGCAGATTCGCAGTATGGTTAAGCGCACCGCAGTTAAGGAGTTGTAGCTCGGAATTGAAATTGCGTGCTCTTCCCGAGATTGCGAACATCATACGTTGTCGTGTTACTGGCTTGCGAACGCACAACCAATATCTCGCCATCGTAAATCCCGCGGCTGCTGGGGGGCGCACCCGGACCCTGCTTGCTCCGGCGCTTGATCGGCTGCGCGCGGGCGGCATCCAAGTTGATGTGCGCCAAACGGCGGCTCCGAACCAAGCCAGTCAAATCGCCCGCGAAGGCTGGCGCGAAGGTTACCGCAAATTCATTTCTGTGGGCGGAGATGGGACGTCATTCGAAATCATCAATGGCTTGTTCCCGCTGACGGATGCGGACGAGTCCCCGACCCTCGCCTTTCTTCCTCTGGGGACAGGGAACTCGTTTCTTCGACATTACAGCGATGGTGGCGCTGAGCACGCGATAGAGTCTCTCACCACGGGTCGCTCGCAGAAGTGTGACGTTATACGTCTGCATCACAGGGACGGAGTACTGCACTACATCAACATTCTTAGCATTGGATTTTCAGCGGATGTCGCCACCTTGCGGGCTCGCCGCTTCAGCAACTGGGGAGAGATCGGCTACCAGACGGCGATCTTTCTGTGTCTTGCGCGTTTCCGGCGCCGGCCGTTTCCGTTGACGGTCGATGGCGAACCGGATGTGGATGCCAGGCCATGCTTGTTTCTGACCTTCAACAACACGAAATTTACCGGTGGCACAATGATGATTGCTCCGACGGCCGAAGCCAGTGACGGAATGATCGAATATGTGCGATGGGGCCCAATTGGCCGACTGGGGCTGATCCGCAACTTACCGCGGCTCTACGACGGCACGCACATTCAGCATCCCTTGGCCGAGGTTCGAAAGGTCCGCCGGGTTGACTTCCAGCTGGAAGCGCCAGTGGATGCAATGATCGATGGGGAAGTCCTCACCTTGCATTGTCGAAGTCTGGACGTGCTGCCGGGCGCACTTAACGTCGTGGTATAAGGATTTCAGCCGACATGTCGAAACTTAGCGAGCAAAGGGAAGAGCCAGGCCAAGCGAAGGGTGGTCCGCCCTGGTGGTGGATCATAATCGCGATTGTTATTTTGGGCGCTGCGTGGGGCGGCTACGATTATTTTTCTTACCGCAAGGTCAGCACGCTTGATGGCTTCGCAAAATGTTTGAGCTCAAAGGGCGCGCGCATGTACGGGGCGTGGTGGTGTCCGCACTGCGCTGATCAGAAAGAGCAGTTCGGCTACGGGTTTCAATACGTGAACTATGTGGAATGTGGCGAGGAAGGCAAACCGCACACTGAGAATGAGCAATGCAAGCAGGCCGGCATTAAGAATTTTCCGACGTGGCAGTTCGCTGATGGATCGAGAACCGAAGGTGTACTTCCACTCACAGACTTGAGCCAAAGGACGGGATGCAAACTGCCGTGACCGCGTCTGGACTTCCAGCTAGAACGCCTCGGCTGATGCTAGCCATTGCGCTGCTTGCGGTTTTTGGGGTCGTGGTCTCGTCGGTGTCGCTCTACCATCATTTCGCTGCGTCGAAGACTTCGTTTTGTGACTTAGGCCAGTCGTTCAACTGCGATCTGGTGAACCGCAGCCAATATTCGACGCTGGCAGGGCTTCCAGTCGCGCTGATTGGGATCGCAGGCTATCTCGTCCTTCTATCGCTGGCAACCGTGTACCGGGAGAAGGCGGAAACGCCGTTGCTGCTGCTGCTCGCGTCGCTTGCCGGTCTGGCATTTGCGCTTCGTCTCACTTACATTGAGGCGCGCGTGCTTTACGCCTGGTGCATTCTGTGCCTGAGTTCGCTGGCAACAATCCTCGCCATAGCGGTGCTCAGTGGCCTTATGCTTGCGTCGGCGACAAAACGCAGTTAAAAAATCCACGCCGGCATGCCGTCTTTCGCACGGAATACGAAAGTGTCGCTGCCGTGCTTGACCTCACGGGCAAAAATCGTCTGCACGCCCTCAAATTCCGTTTTCCATCCGGTCACTTCGATGCGATCGCCCTTGTGCATGTTGACTTCCAACATTCGGGTGAATCCGGCAGTCGCCAGGTGGACTTCAATGGTGCTCCCATCTTCCAATTTCATGATGATGTGAGATCCGATTCCACCGCTGACTGGGCATTGGCGCTCACGCACATCTTCGACTTTGCCCTTGTAGACCGCTTCGGCTGCAGTATTGTATTTTGGCGCTTTTTGAGCATTGGCGAAGGATGACAGTGTCATCGCCAAGAGAACAAATACGATCAGGAGTTTCATAATTCCTCCACCCTGGTTCCCATTCCACTAGCTGCCTATAGGGTGCGCGTGAGTGGTGGGATTAGCTGTGATGGAGATCACAAGAGATTGTGCTTGGGATTGCACCGTGTCCGAGGGCAGTGATCCTGCGGCTTAGGAGTTCCTTGCGACTTGCCCGATAAGGAATCGTGATTCCGCTCATAAATAGTTTCAATTTCCGAACCGCCCGATAGCCGACTACAGTAGAAAATTGGGTCGGTTCGTACGGTTCCGACCGGCCACAAACGTCATGAGTACAGCCGCTATACCACGTACTGAGCTCCGCGACCTCTATCTGGCAGGGTCGAAACGGATTCAGCAGGATTTTGTCAGCAACCGCAGCGGATCGGCTGCCATTGCCGGGCGCACGGCGCTGGTGGAAAAGGTCCTTCTGAGCCTTTGGGACGAACTGATTACTGCTGAGGCGCAATCCAGGAAATTCGCGTTGGTTGCTCTGGGGGGTTTTGGCCGCCGCGCACTCTTTCCTCATTCGGATGTTGACATCCTGTTCCTGCATGCTGATCGAAGCTCGGAGGATGCCCTGCGCGATCCTGTGCGCGTGTTTTGCCAGGAACTGTGGGACCTGCGTATGAAACTTGGCGCAGCCACACGCACGCTGGCCGAATGCGATCAGTTCGACTCGCAAAACGTCGAGTTCACAATTTCGTTGCTCGATTGCCGCTACATTGCCGGGGACGCCGAACTCTTCCAGCAGCTGCATGACAAGCTGCTGCCAAAATTCTTCCTCAGGGAAGGGAACTACATCATCCAGCAATTGGCGGAGGTCAGCCGCTCGCGCCATGCCAAGTATGGCAACACGGTGTTTCATCTTGAACCCAATGTGAAGGAAGCTCCGGGAGGATTGCGCGACCACAACGTGGCGTGCTGGATGTCTCTGCTGTCGGCTTTGGACAAGGAGGGTAGCTGGCCTGCTGAGGATGCGGTTCTCAGCGACCCGATGAGTACGACTTTTGCTCCGGCGCTGGAGTTCCTCAGTTCAGTGCGCGCTTTTTTACATTATCGCCATGGCCGGGATGACAACATGCTCGCCTGGGAGTCACAGGACGAAGCTGCCGTCTCAAAGATCGGCGTGGATGCAGGCGAGTCGCTGGACGCTGCTGCCTGGATGCGGGTTTACTTTCGGCACGCCCGCGCCATTCACCATCATTGCGCGCGCCTGCTGGAATCGGTTCCGGGCGCGAGGTCTTCACTATATCGCTCGTTTCAGAATTACCGTTCGCGGCTGTCGAATGTCGATTTTTCTGTAGTGGACGGGCTTATTTTGCTGCAGCAACCGTCGGCAATTCGCGATCCCGACCTGCTTTTCAGAATCTTCAGTTTTGCTGCCCATCACGGCCTGAAGCCGGCAATGTCAACCGAGGGAAGGATTCAACAGGTTATTCCGGAGATCTCCGAAAGGCCGCCGGCAGGCCCGCAAAGCTGGCGCTATTTGCAAACTGTGCTGATGGAGCCACACGCAGCTGACGCGCTGCGATCGATGCATTCGCTGGGCTTACTTACAGTGCTCTTGCCCGAGCTTAAGCTGATTGACTCTCTAGTGGTCCGGGATTTTTACCATCGCTTCACCGTGGATGAGCATTCGTTTCTGGCAATTGAATGCTTGCAGCGGGCGCGGGTGTCGAAATCCGAGTGGGACCAGCGTTATGGGCGATTGCTGGAAGAGTTGGACCGGCCGGAACTGCTGTACCTCGCGCTGCTTCTGCATGATGTCGGAAAAGGGGTGCCAGGTTCAAACCACGTTGTAACCAGCCTGGAAATTGCGCAGAAATGCATGGACCGCCTGGAGCTGCCGCCGGCTGACCGCGAGATCATTTCATTCCTGATTGGCAGCCATCTTGAAATTTCTTCGGCGTTGCGGCGCGACATTTATGATCCAGCAACTATTCAGGCATTCACCGAAAAAGTGGGCACGCCGGAGCGCCTGAAAACGCTTGCGCTACTCACCTATGCCGACATCAAAGCGGTGAATCCTGAGGCGCTGACTCCGTGGAAGGCGGAGAACGTCTGGCAGCTTTACATAGCTGCTTCGAACAACATGAGCCGGACCGCCGACCAGCGCGTGCACGGGGAGGTTGAGAAAGACGAGAGTATCGCGCGCTTGTGTTCGCTGGCGCCGAAGTCTGCGAAGAAAATCAGATCGTTCCTGGAGGGGCTGCCGAGGAGATATCTGCGGACCTATCGCTCGGAAGAAATTCTCCGGCACATGGAGTTGGCCAGCGGCTTGTCGCAAGATCCGGTCCAGTTGCATCTGGAGCGCGGTCGGCATTGGTTCGAGCTCACAGTTGTCACCCACGATCGGCCGTTCCTGTTCGCAAATATTGCCGGCACGCTGGCGGCGTGGGGAATGAACATTGTGAAGGGCGATGCATTCTCGAATGCTGCAGGAGTGGTGGTGGACACTTTCTTTTTCACTGACCGTTTCCGCACATTGGAACTCAATGTGCCGGAGTGGGCGCGTTTTCAGCGAAGCATCGCCGACGTGTTGACAGGAGAAGCCGATCTCGAACACATGTTGCTCGATCGCATGCGCGGAGAATCAAAAAACGGGACGAAGGTGAAGATCAACTCGCGGATTGACTTTGACGATGAATGTTCCACAGGCAGTACGCTGGTGCAAATTATTGCGCAAGACAGGTTGGGGCTACTGCATCGAATCTGTTCGCGTTTTTCTCATCGCAACTGCAACATTGAGATTGCACTGATTGATACTGAAGGGCAAATGGCGATTGACGTTTTTTATCTCACCTCCGACGGTAAGAAGCTGAGTGCACCGCTGGAAGATGAACTCAGAGCAGACCTGCTGGAGGAACTACAAGAAGGCTAACTTGCTACGCTCTTCAGCTGTCTTCGTTTAGCAACTGGCTGAGGCTTGGCTTGTGTTTTTGAACGCCCTTCGTTTCTCTCTTCTTATCAGGAACTACGGTTGCGGCGCGAGGAGTGCCGATTCGCTCGCGAGCCAGTTCCTTCACCGCAGTTACGGCGCTGAATGGCTTCGTTTTTTTCCTGTTCTTGGCCACGGTTTATTCGCTTGCGGGAGTGTACCACCTGCCGCATCGCCTCTTTGCCTACACTCTGTAGAATGATGGAGAGGAGCAACGGGGAATGGATGAACGAGAGTTTTTTGATGAGCGTGCAGAGAAGAAACCTGCGACGCTGAATTGCCCGCATTGCCACCAGTCCGGGGACTACGAAGTCACGTGGCTGGTGCGCACCAAGAAACGCCAACTGTCAGGACGCGCCGACGAACGCGATCGGGCAAGGTTCGCCAAAGCCCGCTCGTATATGCTGCGCAAAGACGACATGATGGGCTGCAAGAATGTCCGCTGCCGCAAGCGGTTCGAGATTTCGGGATTGCAGTCGGTGGTGTTCACAGAGTAGTAGCGCCAGGGCGCTTCGCCCTATAGACAGCGGTCGGTCTAGCGGCTATTGCGCTGTTTCTTGCCGGCCAGGTGCCAAGTGCCAACTATCAACTGCTCATTTATACTTACCGGTTTGCGTGATGCAGGAGATTTGATGTGAAGATCCTGGTTTGCATGAAGCAGGTCCCGCAGAAGGATGCGCCGCTGAAGCTGAATGAGGCGGGGACCTGGATTCGTGAAGACGTCTCATACGAGGTCAATGAGCCGGACGCGTACGCTTTAGAAGAGGCGCTCCGCCAGAAGGAAAAGCACGGCGGCGAAGTGGTTGTGATCACCGCAGGTCCGGCACGGGCTCAGCAGGTCTTGCGCGAAGCCTTGGCCAAGGGCGCGGATCGCGCTATCCACCTGGAGGACAATTCATTCGTCGCACTCGATGCATTTAACACCGCCCGCACATTCGCCGCGGCCATCAAAGACGAGCAGTTCGACCTGATCTTTACCGGGTTACAGTCCGATGATTATGGTTTCGCGCAAACCGGTGTGGTGCTGGCCGAGTTACTGGGCTGGCCGCACGCAACCATCATCATGCAGATCGAAAAAACCGAGGGCGGAATCAAGGTCAAACGCGAGCTTGAGGCAGGATATTTTCAGTTCGTCGACATGCCGCTTCCGGCGGTCCTGACCATTCAGTCGGGAATCAATAAGCTGCGCTATGCAACCCTGATTGGAATCAAGCAAGCGAAAAATAAACCTCTGCGCAAGATTGCTTTGTCCGAGGTGCAGCAAGCAATCGGGCCGAATCTGCAAAAGATCGAGCGCATGTACATTCCGCAGAAAACCAAGAAGACGGAGTATTTGGAAGGTCCACCGGGTGAGATCGCGAAGAAGCTGGTGGAAAAACTGCGAAACGAGATCAGGGTGTTGTGAAAGCGTCTAGCATTGAGCGGTGAGCGGTGAGCAGAAGTTAACGGGCGAGATCGCGAAGAAGCTGGTGGAAAAACTACGAAACGAGATCAGGGTGTTGTGAAACCGCCGAGCCGTGAGCTCTGAGCGGTGAGCACAAATTAAAAACTCGCCGCTCGCAGCTCACAGCTCACAGCTCTGCGACTCGATACTTACAGGAGGACTCATGTCTGGTAATCAGATGATTCGCGAAGAAGAAGTTCAGCTTGGAGGCGATGAAACTCAGGGCGCGGTCCTCATGACCGTGGGGAAGCTCCTGCTTTGGACCGATCTGATTTTTCTCGCATTCGTATATAGCGGCATCAAAGGCGGCTCGTATCTCTACACGTATTGGTTTCTGATTCAGGGGACGGTCGGCCTGACTCTGCTCATCACCGGGAGAGTCAAGCGGGGAAGTCTGACCGAATAAATATTTCCAACAAAAATATGCCTGAGAAGATTCTGGTGGTTGTCGAACAGCGTGAAGGCGGACTCAACCGGGTGTCCTGGGAAACCATTGCGGCGGGGCAGGCCATCGCTGCCGAAACCGGATGGACCCTCGAAGCAGCTGTGCTCGGCGACGGTGTGAGTACGATTGCCACTGAGATTGCGGGCAAGAAGCTCAGCAAAGTTTACGATCTCGGATCGCCGGCTCTGAATCCATACACGCCAGATGCTTTTTCCGCAGGGCTGAAACAATTCCTTTCGACCAATCAGCCGCGGCTAATCCTGATGCCGCACACCTATCAGGTGCGCGATTTCGTGCCTAAATTAGCGACCGCCATGGGGCGCGCCGTGATCAGCGACTGCGTTGGCTTCCGCAAAGACGGCGACAAACTCTTATTCACCAGACAGATGTTTCAGGGTAAATTCGCGGCCGACGTGAGCTTTACCGGCGATGCTCCATGGTTCGTAACGTTTCAAAACGGCGCGTTTCGGGGCGACAAAGTTGAAGCCGGATCGGGCGCCGCGCCAGTCGAGAAAGTTACTTTGGACATTCCCGCGAACGCAATTCGCAATAAGCCGCAGGAAATCTTCAAGGAAGCAAAACAAGCGGTAGACCTGACGCAAGCGGAAATCATCGTGTCGGTCGGGCGCGGAATCAAAGAGCAAAAGAACATCGAGATAGCCAAGCAGCTTGCCGATGTCCTGGGAGGAGAAATTGCAGCTTCGCGTCCCATCTGCGATTCGGGATGGCTGCCAATGGACCGGCAGATCGGATCTTCCGGTCAAACCGTCGCACCTAAGCTCTATCTTGCGCTCGGCATCAGCGGCGCCATTCAGCACATTGTCGGCATGAAAGGCGCGCGCTCAATCGTGGCGATCAACAAAGATCACGAAGCGCCAATTTTTGAAATTGCGGATGTGGCGGTGGTAGGGAATTTGTTTGATATCGTGCCGGCATTGATTGAGGAAGTGAAGAAGGCGAAAGCGGGAAGCTAAATGGCATGATTGACTACTTTATTGACCATAGGTAGAATAATGGTCATGACTGACGTTCTCGATTTCTGAGTTCAAAGCCAAGTGCCTTGGCTTGATCGAACAAGTCCACAAGACCAGGCAGCCTTTGCGCATCACGCGTCACGGTCATCCGGTCGCGGAAGTTATTCCTGCAGGCCCCGACCGCACCCGAAAATTTGTCGGAGACATGGTTGGCACCGCCAAGATCGTAGGCGACATTGTCTCCCCCGTAATCGATTTGGAAGACATTGAGGCCTATAGAGATTGAAGCTTCTTTTGGATACCCACATCTGGCTTTGGAGCAAACTGGAGCCTCGACGCCTTGGCCGGAGAGTAGTGGCTGAATTATCTGACGTTAAGAACGAACTTTGGTTGTCCCCGGTAAGCGCGTGGGAAGCAATAGTGCTAATGCAAAAAGGACGGATTCGCGTGCAGGATCCTTTTGCATGGGTCGATCGTGCTGCAGAGCAGTTGCGCGAAGCACCCTTGACTCGCGAGATTGTAGGGATCGGCCTCGCACTGCCGTTGATGCATGCCGATCCCGCGGATCGATTTTTGGCCGCTACCGCCAAGGTGCTGAAGTTGACGCTGGTGACAGCTGATCAAAGATTGCTCGGCCTCGGCGATATCGCGAGCCTTGCCAACCGTTAAGCAACATTGCCTGTGTATTACAGGTGTGGCGAGCCATCAATGCTTATTTTCCGAAAACCTCCTGAGAATATTTCACGGCCACAAATGCCTGCCGATGTTGTCATAGTGGGCGGAGGGTCGGCGGGAATGGCTTGCGCGCTGCGCCTTTCGCAGCTCATTGACCAGCACAACGCGAAAAACCCAAGCTCACAGCTGAGCAAAGAAAACATTTACGTACTCGAGAAGGCACGGGAAGTCGGCCAGCACTGCCTCTCAGGCGCGCTGCTCGATCCCCGCTCCATGCGCGAGTTATTGCCGGAGTTTGAAAGAGAGGCTCCGCTCGATGCCGCCGTCTCAAAAGAGTCGGTTTACTTCCTCACCGAAAAAGGCAAGCTCAAGTTCCCGATTACGCCGCCACCTCTCCGCGATCATGGGAACTACATCATCTCGCTCAATCGATTTGTGAAGTGGCTTGGCGGCAAAGTGGAGGAAGCGGGAATTACGGTTTTCACCGGATTTGCCGGATCAGAATTGACCTTTGACGGCGACCGCGTCACCGGCGTGCGTACCGACGACAAAGGTCTCGATAAGCAGAATCAGGCCAAGTCGAACTTTGAGCCGGGATACGAATTGCGGGCCAAAGTTGTCATTCTCGCCGAGGGCACGCGCGGCTCTCTCACCAAACAGCTCATCAGTAAATTCGATTTGATGAGAGACCGGAATCCGCAGACTTACGGTCAGGGTGTTAAGGAGCTGTGGGAAGTTCCCGCGGGGGGTATCGCTCGTGGCGAAGTGATCTACACCATGGGGTGGCCGCTGACCTCTCGTGAGTACGGCGGTGCGTGGGTCTATGGTGGCAACGACCATATTGTTTCGCTGGGCTTTGTCATTGGGCTCGATTATCCCGATCCACGCACCGATCCACAGCGCGTGCTGCAGGAATTCAAACGGCATCCGTTTGTCGCCAAGCTGCTGGAAGGCGGGAAAATGATCCGGTATGGCGCGAAGTCGCTTCCATCCGGCGGCTGGTGGGCAATTCCACCGCTGGCCGGCAACGGCTGGATGATCATCGGTGACTCCGCCGGCTTTTTGAATTCGCAACGATTGAAAGGAATACACCTCGCAATCAAGAGCGGCATGCTGGCTGCCGAGACAGCATTCGAAGCTTTGAAGAAGGATGATTTCTCCGCGGAGTCGCTCGGCGTTTTTCAGCGGAAGGTTGAATCCAGCTGGATCAAAGACGAGCTGTGGAAGGTACGAAATTTCCATCAGGGATTCGAGCACGGCTTCTGGAGCGGAATGGTTCACGCCGGCATTCAGCAATTCACCGCAGGGCGCGGAGTGCGCAACCGTTATCCAGGGGTTGCAGGTTACACGCGAATGAAAAAGTTGAGTAACCTGCCTGCGGATGGTGGCGCGGAATCGCACATCATCGGACCGGCGAAAGGCGATGGCAAGCTGACCTTCGACAAGCTCACAGATCTCTACCACTCGGGCACGAAACACGAGGAAGATCAGCCAGCGCACCTGGTCATTCACGACACCAACATCTGCGAGTCCCGATGCGTGGTCGAATTTGGCAGCCCATGCCAGCGTTTCTGCCCCGCCAATGTTTATGAGATGACTGAAGACTCTTCAGCGCCGAATGGCAGGCGCATCAGCCTGAACCCCTCAAACTGTGTACACTGCAAGGCTTGCGACATTCACGATCCGTATCAGATCATCACCTGGGTACCACCAGAGGGTGGCGGCGGGCCGAACTACGACGGGATGTGAAACCGGGGCACAGACAAATCACCAACCACGAAGGACACGAAGGTTCACGAAGGAATTTATGAAAGCTACGAATTGGCGGCGCCTCGCGGTCTTGCTTCTCTTTGGCATAAGTGCCGCCGCGCAGACTGCTACGCCGACCCTGCCGACCACCGACTTCCCCGGCCTCGATCAATACCGCGCCTCGCGCATAGCCATCTATATGGACGAGTACGGACAACTGGCACGATATCGTGATGCAAACCATGCTCTCAAGCCGCTCGGACCCGGAGAAGACCGCGTCATTTTCTTCGGCGATTCGATCACCGACAGTTGGCCGATCGCAGATTACTTTCCCGGCAAACCCTATATCAATCGCGGGATCGGCGGCCAGACCACTTCGCAAATGCTGGTGCGTTTTCGCCAGGACGTGATCGACCTGCAACCGAAAGCCGTCGTCATTCTTGCGGGGACCAATGACATCGCCGGCAACACCGGGCCGATTTCGAACGGGGATATCGAAAGCAATTTCGCATCAATCGCAGAACTGGCGCGCGATCACAACATTCACGTGATTTTTTCGTCTATTCTGCCAGTGCACAATTACACGCCTCAGGCGCAGGACTTCTTTGCGCAGCGTCCGATGGAGAGAATTCTGGCGCTAAACATGTGGCTGAAGGACTATTGTGCGGCGAACAAGCTAGTTTACCTGGACTATTTTCCTGCACTGCGCGACGAAAAAGGTCTGCTGAAACGCGACCTTGCCGATGACGGCCTGCACCCGAACAAAGCTGGATACGCAATCATGGCGCCGCTGGCGGAGAAGGCGATCGGAGCCACCCTCAAACACTCAGCTATCAAGCATTCAAGGCATTTGAATAACTGACTCTCTTGGTACCCCCGCGCGCATCTATAATTGAGTTGAGTTTCCGACCGCCTCGGCCTTCGGGCATACCCTGGCTGTGGTGGCGGTGAAGACTTGTGTGCGGGCGAGGTGCCCGCACCACACGATCTTCCGAGGGTGCTGGTGGAAACGCCTGCGCCTCCCGCTTTTCTTGAGAGAAGCATTGGAAAGGAAACGACTGCCGAGATTTTCTCGCTGCCGTTTTCCCTCCAGCATAATCGTCGTTGTTGCTAGTAGCCCTCGCATTGGGATTTGGCCAACGACCAACGACGAACGACCAACGACGATGTCCCTTAGCGACAAATTCGGCCGCGAGATCACCGATCTGCGCATCTCGATCACCGATCGCTGCAACTATAAGTGCGTATATTGCCGGACCGGCAACGAAGGTGCAGTCTATGGCGAACTGCCGTTTGCCGATTACTTGCGCATGGCGCGGGTGCTGGTCTCGTTGGGGATCACCAAGGTCCGAATCACTGGCGGAGAGCCGTTGCTGCGCAAGGGTGTGATCGATTTTGTGCGCGAGCTGGCCAACCTGAAACCTCAGAGGCCAAAGCCTCTATCTGATAGTACAGCCAACGGCACGGCTGAAGCCATGCCCTCCCACGATCGCCTCGATCTCGCTATCACGACCAACGGCCACCTGCTCGCCGATATGGCGCAGCCTCTTAAAGATGCCGGGCTGAATCGCATCACGGTCAGCATGGACTCAGTTGATCCTGATCGCTTCGCTCGCATCACCCGCGTTCCCGGCGGCTACGATCATGTGCTCGCCGGCGTCCGCGCCGCGCGCCACGCCGGACTCTGGCCCTTGAAAATCAATTGCGTGCTCATGCGCGGCTTCAACGAAGATCAGATCATTCCGTTCGGAATGTTCGCGCGCGAAGAAGGCGTGATCGTCCGCTTCATTGAATTCATGCCTCTCGAAGAAGACCGCGTCTGGTCGCCATCAACTGTAGTTACGCTCGATGAAATCCTCGAGCGTATGGGCGAGTACCGGCCACTGGTTGAAATCCCGCACGCCCACAGCGAGACGGCACGCCGCTACCGTTTTGATGATGGTGCCGGCGAGATCGGGATCATTGCGCCCGTTTCGCATCCATTCTGCGGGCACTGCAGCCGTATCCGCATTACCTCTGATGGCAAAATCCGCACTTGCCTCTTTTCCGTATGGGACCACGACCTACACGAACTCATGCGTCGCGGCGCCTCTGACGACGAACTCGCAGATTTCATCCGAGGCGTCGTCCAGAGAAAAGAAGAGCGCCACCACATCGGCGAGGCCGATTTCGTGCCGGCATCGAGGACGATGGTCCACATCGGCGGGTAGCTTTGTAAGGGAAGTTGGGATGGAAGATCGGGAAGGGCGCGAGTTCCACTCGTGCCGATAGGATACTTGAGGAGGGTCGGCTTCAGCCTCCGAGGTTCGCTCGTCCATTTCGAGACTTGGCTCGTACCCTGCGTGCGAGACGGAGAGATAGAGGCTGAACAACGATTAGGTTCAGTTCAGGATTATTTTCCAGCATGTGTATCTCGGATTTGCCCTCTCCGAGAACGAGCAACGCCCGCCCGTTAGTCGGTTCCATGTACCGCTCGTAACACCACTCTCGAAAAAGCAGAAGGGCTCGCTGTTCCTTTCTGTTATAAGGGAGCCTTTTTTTAGGGACCGGGTGCGGACTGACTGCGCGAATGTCTTCCTCTGTCCACCACCAGTTCAGCCACTTAATCTCAGAACCCTCGATGAGCAACGTGCCGCGCCTTCCTTCCATGCATCGGGCGAAGTCAGACCAGATCATCACTCGTTTTTGCGCCTTCATGCGTGCGACAAAACGTCGATGCTTCCACCTGTGCCACGGAATAGTCACGGCGAGAAGCGGCAACTGTAATAATCCGACGATCGCAAGGAGCGGGACGAATACGAAAACGCTTACAAGGGGTCCGAACTCTTTGCCGCGCTTTTCCCCGCTTGGGGGTTTGCCCTGAGAAGATCCAAAAATCGTGATGGTGTCATCGCCCAGCACACCGCCATCATAGTCCGGCCAGCCTCCTTAAACCAACAAAATGCGCAGGCCTAAAGTAACATCCTTAGTGTGCGACGCTACGTTTGGGCACTCACGATTCTGGTTCTCGTTGCGGGACGTCTAAGCTACTCGCAATCATCCAACGATGCCCATGCAGTTTCCTATCTCGGTTTCGACCGCAACGATTACCCGGGGGACGCAAACCTTCAAGTTCTGCGACAGACCTTCGCTTACGGTGGATATTGGCTCAATAATCCTCCGGGCGAAACCAGCAATTCATGGGTCGGCAAACGCACGGCGCTCGCATCGGCTGGATTCGGGTTCCTCGTCCTCTTCAACGGACGTTTAGACGCGCAACTACAGCATAGAGCCGCTGAGTTCGGCCAGTCAGACGCAAACGCCGCAACCGCTGCGGCCAAGCGCGAAGGCTTTCCCGCGCGCACAATTATTTTTCTCGATCTTGAAGAAGGCGGACGCATGTCACCTCAGCAGAAGGCCTATATATACGCCTGGGTTGATGCGGTGAACGCCTCCGGATTTCGCGCGGGTGTTTACTGCTCTGGAATTCCGGTCAGGGAAGGCAAGAAGACGGTCATCGACACGGCACACGATATCAGCGACAACGCTCTCGGGAGGGAGATCACCTTTTGGGTAACTCAGGATTCCTGCCCTCCATCTCCGGGATGCGTTTTTCCCAAGCAGCCTGCGAACCCAACTGCCAGCGGGATCTCATTCGCCGAGGTATGGCAGTTTGTGCAATCGCCGAAACGCCCTGAGTTTGCAGCCAAATGCGGCGGCTATAACCGCCAGGATGGAAGCTGCTATCCGCCGGGAGTTGCACCCTCAACTCATCTGGACGTCGACGTGAACACCGCGACCAGCGCGGATCCCTCGCACGGCAGGTAGTGGGCCCCCCGAAACCTCCCGCCCCACGCAAGCCTCCGCCCCACACAAGCCCATGAGTTGCGCCTAAAGTGTGAACAGTGCACAATATCTCCACGCTGCTCAGCGTATTACGGCGTCAAAAATAAAAAGACCCTGCGCCGCTGCCGAGCATCGTATTAGCTGTACGGAATTACTAGACGGCTTCAACATCCCCGTGGACTGGGTGCCTCAGGCACAGTGAGCCCGCTGGAGCCGCTGGAATAGCTTTCAACATCCCCGTTTCGGAACAAACGCGTGGCTCGGACATTCTTGTCCGGTAACTCACTCGTCATCCGAAGCTGAAGGCGAGACAATATGGCTACTGCTACTGAAATTTGCAGTCTGGAAAATTATCTGGTCCTCCCCGATCGCACTATGGACGACCGCATTCATGCGGCCAAAGAAGCGTTGGGCATCGACCTGGTGGTCCTCGGGCACCATTACCAACGCGACGAGGTCATCCGCTTCGCCGATTTTCGCGGCGACTCTTACAAGCTTTCACAGCAGGCCGCGAACGCGGGGGGCAAATACATTGTTTTTTGCGGCGTTCATTTCATGGCCGAAAGCGCCGATATTCTCGCGCGCCCCGGCCAGGTCACCATTCTTCCCGATCTCAATGCCGGATGCTCCATGGCCGATATGGCCGAAATTACTCAGGTGGAGAATTGCTGGGAGCACCTGGTCCGCGCCGGACTTACCAACGATGAAGGCGACGGCATCACGCCGGTGACGTATATGAATTCCACAGCCGCGATCAAAGCTTTTTGCGGGGAACGCGGCGGCGTGGTTTGCACTTCATCGAATGCTCCGGGAGCGTTTAAGTGGGGATTCGCGAAGACTCCTAAATTGCTATTTCTCCCCGATCAGCACCTCGGCCGCAACACTGGATACCGGATGGGCATTCCGCTCGCCGAGATGGTCGTATGGGACCCTTACATGCTGAACGGCGGTGTCGATCCCGAACGCCTGAAGAAGGCGCGCGTGATTCTGTGGAAGGGACACTGCTCGGTCCATCAAAGATTTTTGCCGGAGCACGTAGATAATGTTCGCGCGAAATATCCCGGAATTCGTGTCATCGTGCATCCCGAGTGCCGATGGGAAGTTTGCCAGAAGGCGGACGGCATCGGCTCAACCGAAGGCCTGCTGAAGATGATTCGCCAGGCGCCGGCGGGGACCATGTTTGCTGTGGGCACTGAAATTCATCTGGTCAACCGCATGGGGAAGGAATTCGCGGCGGAAGGGAAGAAGGTCATCACCCTCGACGATTCCGGCTGCCTGTGCACCACCATGTTCCGCATCTCACCGCAACACCTGTGCTGGGTGCTGGAGAATCTAGTGGACGGAAACGTTGTCAACCAGATTAAAGTCGACAACGACGTGAAGCACTGGGCGCGGGTGGCCCTGGATAGGATGCTGGAGATTCAGTGAACGATCGTTGGCGCTTGCAAACCGCTTTGGTTTTGGCCGTTGGAGCAGATGCTCTGCAGCTGTTCGTTATGCCGTTGTTTTCGGAAGGCGCTCTGTCTCCGGCCGATGACGTGCTTGACTTCGTCGTCGCGGCGATTATGGTGCGCTTGCTTGGTTGGCACTGGGAATTCCTGCCAGCCTTCGCCGCCGAGCTTTTGCCAGGAGTCGATTTAGTTCCGTGTTGGACTCTTGCAGTCGCGAACGTGTATCGCAAGTGGAAGGCTTCGATAACCGAACCCGCCAAAGACGCTCGCATCATTGAAGGCGAGTATAAGTCCTTTTAAGCCGATCAGCACTGCTAGAATTTGGAATATGGGCAACGCCGGGATGGCGGAATTGGCAGACGCGCTGGACTTAGGATCCAGTGCCCAAAAGGCGTGCAGGTTCAAGTCCTGTTCCCGGCACCATGCTGTTGTTCTTTTGATTTCTCGAGGGCTTCTCGTTTTTGCGCCAATGCGCGAAGGCCGAAAAAGCCGAACAAATACATGATTGCTTGAAATACTCCCAGGGCACCCATTTGCCTGTAGTAGCCTGTAAAAAAGCCCGCAATCGGTAAGACTAGCAAACACAAAGCCACGATTCGCAGCGTGGTCGGACTCAACAAGCCACCATGTCTCTTGTGCCCGGTCACCAAACGGTAGCATTTTTCAAGCACCCAAAGACACGGAATCAGGAAAACCAGTAGGAGCAGAATCGCGACTGGTGAGAGCTTGTTGTCCCTAGGGCCGAAGAAGACGATGAGTACGAGAGCAAACGCGCAAAATAGGGTGGTCAACCCGAGAATCAGCCCAGCTGGTACCTGAATCCAACGCGGTAGGTCTTTTTCGAAGAACTCCACATCGCGCAATTCATTCGTCATAGTGATCCGGTTGAACTGTGTAACCTTGGCTATCCCACAAATTAAGCGACTCATCCTGCCTCTTGCGCAAGCTGTTTCGGCTGTTTCCACAATGTGCTGACCACCATCTCTCCCACAATCCTTGGCATACTGCGGTAAACGCGTCGTTTTAAATTGCCATAATCCTGCGAGCCGGCAAACAAATCCCGCATCAGATCGCGAAAACGCGGGCTGCGGGTCGTGAGCTTCACCATGCGCTCGATGACCGGACCGCCCAGCCAGTCTCCGGCATAAAACCGGTTAGCGATTCGTGAAGCATGCTCCAGTTCGGGCAAGAAATCCCGCTGCACCAAACCGGCATAAGTCTCCGGCGCGTCGTTCAACAAAGCTTGGGAGAGCAGTTCCGCCGAACGCATCGCATACAAGATTCCTTCGCCGGTAATCGCGTCAACAAAGCCTGCCGCATCGCCAACCATCGCCCATCCTTCTCCCGAGAAGCGAGTGTTGCGCAACGCGTTTACGCTGAGTGAAGGAATGATGTGGGCGTAGAAACGTGCTCCGTCCAAGCTCAGGCCAAATTCTGGCAGGCACATTTCCAGGGTCTTGCGAAGCTGTGCGGTGTTGCCGTCGCGCATCCGCCCACAAATTCCTACGGAGAAGTGATCGGAGCGCGGAAAGAGCCAGACATATCCGTGCAATCCCGGCAAGAATTTAATGTGAACGCTGTGATGGGTGCCGGGCACGTAGTATCCGGCGGCGACCATGAAGTCTTCCGGCCCGAGCGCAGTCGAGAATTGTGGACGAAAGGAATTTCGCGCTCCGGCAGCCAGGACCAGAAAGTCAGCGATATAAGCAGCATGCTTGGATTGAAGCTGCCACCTGCCGGGAGTTCCCCTGATGCCAACGATGCGCTCGCGAACCAGTTGCACACCTGCCTTGCGCGCGCGGTCCAGCAGCAATCCATTCAAAGCCAGGCGGGAGAAAATCGCAATCTCGCGGTCGAGCTGAAACGTAACTGTACGGCCGGCGGGCGAGGTCAGTTCACAGTAGCTGATCCGGTTGCGCTCAACCGGCGCATTTCGCAGGAAGGGCCAGCGTTGAAGGGCGTTGTGGGTCAGCCCCCCGCCGCAAGGTTTTTCCCAAGCCAGTTTTTCGTCGAACAGGCGGACTTCGCATCCCGCAGCGCCCAACTCTGAGGCTGCAAATGCCCCAGCCGGTCCTCCGCCGACAACCGCAATTTTCCTGGCGTGCATGGGTCAGAAAATGGATCAGAAAAATGACGTGAGCGCGCCACTAACGGAGCCGCTCTCGACAGGGCACGATGCTAATGGACACACGAAGAACGCACAACACCCAAGTCGTCGGACGCACGTCTAGGTCGTGCGGAACTTATTCAACCTGCGTCATGGCCTGATAAACCGCAAGCCCCGCAATTGTAAGAATCAGGGCGGCGGAGGCGGTCCCCAGGACTTTGACGAAGGGGCCGAGCTTAGTTACCTTGCGCATGATTTCCATCTGTTCCTGGGCCATGTGTGCCTCGGACTCGCCCAGGAAAAGCTGGTCATCCTCTTGCATAGTCAGGGTGCCACGGTAGATGAGAACGGCAATTAACGCGGCGGTCAGGACCCCCCATGCGATGACAAGTTCAAAGAGAGTTGACATAGGCGACCTCGCGGGCGAGCTATTATCTGCTCCCGGAGGATGGTTTGGGATCTCCGGGCAGATTTCACGACGATTATAGCTCCGGAAGCAACCCACCGAAGAAGCTTTTTTCGCGCCGCAATCCTCTGTGGACGCCCAGAAAAGACCGAGTAGTCGGTTACGTGCCTCTTACTCCGAAGTAGAGGTCATCGGCGATTTCCGCCTCACTTTCTTCCAGTTCCTTGTCGAGAGCAAAGATGAGCTCGTCGAGGATGGTGTTTAACGACAGAGGATTTTCCCTGAGCACACGCAACATGCTCTCGCGATCAACCGCAATCTCGCCTAAATGCATGGTCAGGTTCTCACTTGCCTGACGCGCGGGCGGCTCCACAGGTTGGGGTGTTCTATCCGATGATTGGCTACGCAGTGTGGCAAAGGGATAAGAGAGACAACCAGTCGACATCCAGTGTGCCACCAGCTCGCGAACGTGGCGCGGGCTGCAGACGGCGTACGCGGATACCCGCCTGCCCCTGGGCTGGTGCCACTTCCAGACGTGTAGTCGGCCTCCACGGGTGTCCTCGGTTATCAAGAACCAGGTATTTTTTGCTTGCTTGCGAAATCCGCAAATTGTGCAGGTATTGGAATTGGCCGGCGCGGTAACAACACATTTCATTGAGAACTCCGATTCGAGTGAGGCGGACAGCGAGAAAACACGATGCACACGTGCTACCAAAGCCCAAGCCATCAGTACTTTCGTGCTTTCTGGGCAGACCTGCGAGTGGGGAGGGGAGGCGGCAGCTTGGAAGATTGCCGAGCTTCTGGCAGGGCTGCCGATAGGCCGTCAGTATGACTGAAAAATTCGAAAGGGAACCGAGGCCCGGTGTGGTGTCAGACGAACAATGATGTGCCTGCCGCGACCAATCCCACTACGCCCATGACAATTCCAGCGTGCCAAAAAACGCGGCGGCCGGAAAGCAGCGTGATCGAGGTTACAACCAGTCCCACTTCGAGAAACACCTCGCCCAAATCGAATCGATCTGCGCGCCGGCGTTCGCGCTCGTGTTCCTGCTTCAGTTCTCGTGCTGTGGCTTCGATCTCTTTCTGGTCGTTGCGATACTTCTCCGCTTCAGCCTGACACTTCTCGCGCAGCTGAGCAGCTTTTTGCGGATCGCTCGTGGCCATGGCTGATGCCAGGTCCACGAAAAGCTCATCGGTGTGGCGGCGAATGTTCTTGGCCTGGTAGTAGGCCCACTGATCACTTTCCTGGTTCTGCAGAACGACTTCCTCAGTATGCGAGCGATGTCCCAGCAGCGAAACCACCGCGACCAGCACCGCCAGGATCGCCATGGTCAGTGAGACTGGCGCCATGGAGGGATTGTGGGCCGCATGCTCGGCATGTTCGTGAAGTTCTTGCAGTTCGTCTGTACCCATGTGTCTGCTCGCCGGGAAGAGTTCTCGAATGTTAGCGGGTGAAAAGCTTTCGCGCAAGGGCGGCGGATTGCTTTACTCTCCCATTACCTTCACGACTACGCGCTTGTCCCGCTGGCCATCGAATTCCGCGTAGAAAATGCGCTGCCACTGGCCGAAGTCGAGCCGTCCGGCAGTGATTGGGACGATGACTTGATGGTGCACCAGCAAGGCCTTGAGATGGGAATCACCGTTCGATTCGCCCGTGTCATGGTGGTGATAATCCTCGCGAAAGGGCGCCAACTGCTCCAGCCATTGGTCGATATCCTCGATCAGGCCAGTTTCGTTGTCATTCACATAAACGCCCGCCGTTATGTGCATCGCCGAGACCAGCACCATGCCTTCCTTCACACCGCTTTTCTTGAGGATGGCTTCAATTTGTGGAGTGATGTGAATGTATTCGCGGTGCTTGCGGGTATGAAACTTTAAGTATTCGGTGTGGAATTTCATGGCGATAGCTTACGCTAACGGCAAACGAGGCCATGGCCGTCGTTAAAACAGCGGTGATTTTCATAGAGGTATCCCATTGACGAGAGTGCGTCATAACAGGAACCGAGACACACATCCCTCAATAGTTAGACACCGGCGGACAGGCGCGAGAACGGTGTTCCGCAGTGTTCGGGGCGCAGTGATGCCTTACCGATTTTGGTTGCACATTTGGCGTTTGCGTGTGAATATATCCGGCGCAGAGCCGCCGTCCGGCGCATGATCTGCGCTCGTTAACGTTCTGTTAACAATCGTGGTTGCGGGACTGTAGATCACGCGGAACAGGGTTCTGCCATCCAAAGCTCGATTCACAGGAGGGCATCATGGCCGTCCCTATCCGTCCGGATTTCAATACCAATCGCACCACTGAGACCGCGAATCGCTGGGGCATCGCCGCCGCCGGGGTGGTCATGCAGATCGCTTTGGGCGCGGTGTATGCCTGGAGTGTGTTTCGCATCCCGCTGACGAAGGCATTCGGCTGGACCATCAAAGAAGTCACGCTCACGTTCACCATTGCAATACTCATGCTCGGCTTTGCCGCGTTCGTCGGTGGCCTGTGGATGAGAAAGTCCGGACCAAGGCGGGTCGCGATTGTCGCCGGGATCTTTTATGGCGCCGGCGTTTTTCTGGCCAGTTTCTCTGGCGGCCATCTGTACTGGTTGTATTTCTCTTATGGTTTTCTTGGCGGCATCGGATTAGGCCTCGGCTATATCGTTCCAGTTGCGACGCTGGTGAAATGGTTCCCGGATAAGCGCGGGATGATCACGGGCATTGCGGTCGCAGGATTCGGAGCGGGCGCCCTGATCACCGCACCCATCGCCAGCCGGCTTATCATCAGCGTAGGCGTGCTCAAGACGTTCGCGATTCTTGGAATCGCATACTTTATTGCGGTCACCGCGGCGGCGCTTTTTATTAAAGACCCGCCGGCAGGGTTTGCGCCTCCGGGATGGCAGCCTTCGGCGGCACAGACCAAGCAACGCACGGCGCGCGACTACACGCTGTCCGAAGCCCTGGGTAAGTGGCAGTGGTACGCGCTGTGGGCGATACTGTTTCTGAACACGTCAGCGGGGATTTCGATCATCTCGCAAGCCGCCCCGATGGCGCAGGAAATCACGCGGGTGAGTGCCGCGGTCGCCGCCGGAATGGTTGGCATTATCTCCATTGCCAACGGCTTGGGACGTTTTCTGTGGGCCTGGCTCTCCGACGCCATTGGGCGGCGCGCCGTATTTGCCTCCATGTTCCTGGTCCAAGCCGTGGTCTTCGGGCTGATGCCTCACGTTGCCGGCTTTGGTCTGTTCACCACACTGGCTTTCATCGTACTGCTCTGCTACGGCGGGGGCTTCGGCACCATGCCCGCGTTTGCAACCGATTATTTCGGCCCGACCAATGTGGGGTCGATTTATGGACTGATGCTGACCGCATGGGGATTTGCAGGAGTCTTTGGGCCGATGCTGATCGCTGGCATCCGGCAGAGCACCGGGCATTACTCCCAGGCACTGTCAGTTATTGCCGGAATTGTGCTGGTCAGCGCAGTGTTGCCGTTGATTACGCATCCGCCAAAGAGCGGAGCCGCCGAAGCTCAGCGGACACACGCAGCGTAATAGAAAACCACCAAGGGCACGAAGGCACACGAAGGATTTCGGTAGACCTCCTTCGTGAACCTTCGTGCCCTTTGTGGTTAATGTTTCTTTACGCCCCGACCATCGCCGGTTCCACATCATAAGTGGGGAACCAGGATGTTGCGGCTTTCAACTTCGCGTTTACGTTATGGATGTTCTTCACGCCTTCGGTCTCCAGCCAGTTGCGGAACGCGGCAGCGCCTTGCTTGGCGTAGATGGGGATGCCGTCTTTCCAGGTGGCGCGTCCGCAGAGTACGCCGTTGAACTTCACGCCGCTCTCGCCCGCCAGTTCCAGGGTCTCGCTGAACTCCGCGTTGCTCACCCCGGCTGAGAGATAAATGAATGGTTTGCTGGCGGCGGCTGCAGCTGTATGGAAGAGATCAATTGCCTCTTTTTTGCTGTACGCCTTCTGTCCGGCAAACGACTTCGCGCCTTCAACGAATTTCATGTTTACGGGAACTTCGACTTTCAGGACATCGACGCCGTAACGGTCTTTGGTGAATTCCCGCATGCTCTCGGTGACGATGTGCGGTTTCTTCTTTGCGTACTCAAGACCCTTTTCGTCCGCCCCTTCTTCGTATCCGACGAATTCTAAGAAGTAAGGAATGTCGTTGGCGCGGCACTCGTCGCCAATGCGCTCGACCCAGGCGTGTTTTTTGTCGTTCACATCTTTTGGGTCGAAGGGCGTGTAGTAGAGCAGGATCTTCACGCAATCCGCGCCAGCTTCTTTCAAGCGCTTCGCCGACCAGTGGTCAAGCAGATCGCCCAGACGTCCGGGGCCGGTTTTGTCGTAGCCGGTTTTTTCGTAGGCCAGCAGCAGGCCGGCGTTCTTGGCCCGACGCTTCGCCGCAGGCAATCCCCACTCGGGATCGAGCAAGATCGCGCTGGCATGCGGCGTGAGGACTTCGGCCACGAGCGACTTGAACTCCTCCATCATGGCGTCGGTGACCTCGCCGCCCTTTTCTTTGGCGAGTGACTTCTGCAGCGAGCCGCGCTGGTCCATGGCCGCAGCCGCGATGACGCCGCGCTTGTCTGATACCCGTTGCAGACCCGCGAGTTTTCCGGGTGTAAGCTTCATAAATCCTCCGATGAATGCGTTTGGAATGATTGACCGTCGAACGTCAAAAAAAGACGACTAGCAATTGTAATACTTCGGCCGATTCGCCTTTTTCTTGAACCCTGGCATGGACCGTACTGGCCAGGCCGGGCTCAGCCCGGCATTGTCTTTTGCATCCACAACACGTCCCAATACTTGCCGAACTTGTGGCCCACTTCGGTGAAGGCGCCGACCTTCGTGAATCCAAAACGCTCATGAAGAGCATTGGAGGCGGCATTCGGCTGCGCGATGCCAGCGACGACCCGGTGGACGTCTTCCTTTTCAAGCAGCGAAAACAGTTCCAGATAAAGCCGGCTGCCGATCCCCTTCCTGGTTCGAATCTGGAGTGCAGGCAACGCTTACTTCAACTGTGGTTTCGTAGGCTTCCTTGCTGCGGAAGGATCCGGTAGCGGTGTAGCCGAGGATTTGGCCGCCATCCTCGGCGACCAAGATGCGATGGCGGCCACCATTCGAGTGCTGGTTGAACCACAAGACCCTCTGTTCAGGCGCAAATGGACGAACGTCGAAGGTGATGTGCGTGTTCTGGACGTAGTAATTGTGAATCTCGGTGATGAGGGGCAAGTCAGCAACGGAGGCTGGTCGGATAATCATCGTTTTCCGTTTACGAATCCTTCTCTCGGTCGGCCCGATGTCCACCGAACTTGACCGTCGTTTGCGGGCGAGGCGCCCGCACCACACTAGACCGCTTTAGCTATACTAGACAGGTATGCCGATACTCAAGAATATCGCCGCCATCGCCAAAGGCATGAGCATCACTTTTATGGAGATGTTTCAGCCGACGACTGTGGAGAACTATCCTGACGGCCCAGGGCCACTGCGCGGGGCAAAGTTCCAGGAGCGGTTTCGCGGCGTGCATGTTTTGCAGCGTGACGAAAACGGTCTGGAAAAATGTGTGGCGTGTTTTCTGTGCGCCGCCAATTGCCCGGCCAACTGCATCTATATTGAGGCGGCAGAGAACACGGCTGAGCACCGGGTGAGCGGCGCCGAACGCTACGCCAAGGTCTACAACATCGACTACAACCGCTGCATTTTTTGCGGATATTGCGTGGAAGCCTGCCCGACCGACGCGATTACGCACGGCCACGGTTTTGAGCTGGCGACCTTCAACGCGACGAATTTAATTTATCGCAAAGAGCAACTGCTGGCCGCGAGGCCAGCGCATTTGGGAGCGAATCCGGTGTTCAATACCGCGGAAGTGATTGGCGGAGCGCCGGCTGAAGTTGCTCCGGGAGAATAAGAGAACCCGGTCGTTGGTCGTCCGCACATCGAGGAGATTGAGAGTTCAATAATTTTTTGCGAGATTTGACGCCGGTCCCCAAGTGAGGGCCGGCGTTTGTGTATACAAAGTGGTCGTGTGTCGTTCGTGGCGCGTCCTTCGCTTGCGCCAGACATCACAGGTTTGGCGGACGACGTGCGACGTGCGACGTACGACGTTTTAAGAGCTAATGCCAGACTTCCTCCAACTCGTGAAAGAGCGCGTCGTCATTTACGACGGGGCGATGGGGACTAACATCCAGACGCGCAATCCCACTCTGGACGATTATTGGGGCAAAGAAAACTGCAGCGAAGTTCTTGCACTCAGCCGCCCGGACATTATTCGCGACATTCACGCCGACTTTTTGCGGGTGGGCTGCGATGTTGTGGAGACGAATACATTCGGCGCAACTCGAACCGTTCTTGCAGAATTCGGACTGCAGGACCGAGTTGTGGAGATAAATCATGCCGCGGTTAAGCTTGCCAGGGAAGCGGCGCAACAGTTCTCGACCTCGGACAAGCCCAGGTTCGTTGCCGGATCAATGGGGCCGACAACAAAACTGCCGTCACTGGGGCACATTGGTTTCGACCAGATGCTCGACGCTTACCTGGAGCAGGCGCTGGCACTAATTGAGGCCGGCGTCGATGTGCTGCTGATCGAAACCTGCCAGGATTTGCTTCAAGCGAAGATCGGTACGATCGCTTCGCTCGAAGCAATGCAGAAGGCTGGCAAAAGGCTGCCGTTGCAAGTTCAAGTGACGCTGCAAGAATCCGGGACCATGCTGCTGGGCACGGAAATCGGCGCGGCCACAACTGCGCTCGAATTGCTCGATATCGACATTCTGGGAATGAACTGCGCCACCGGGCCAGCGGAGATGAACGATGCCGTACGGTACCTCGGTCTGAATTCGACCAAAGAAATTTCGGTCCTGCCGAATGCGGGCCTCCCGCAGAATGAAGGCGGGCATGCAGTCTACAAACTCACTCCGGAAGAGCTCGCGCAATATCACAAGCACTTCGTGCAGGACTACGGCGTGCGAGTGGTCGGCGGATGTTGCGGAACCACGCCTGAGCATCTGAAGGCTGTTGTAGATGCGTTGTCCGGCGTCGAACCAGCCAGGCGAGAAGTCAAGCCGGTGGGGGCGGCGTCGAGCGCTTATACGACGGTTCCGCTCGATCTTGATCCCAAGCCGCTGATCGTCGCGGAAGAGATGAATACGACGACGCGGGTCGAGCATTTCAAAAATCTCGTTCGTGGCAAAAAGTACGACGACATTCTCGCGCTTTCAAAAAAGCTGGTGAACGACGGTTCGCACATGCTCGACCTGTGCTGCGCCATTGTCGGTGAGGACGAGAAGGGCTACATCACTTCGATTCTGGAGCGCATCGCCACCCGAGTGCCAGCGCCGATTCTTGTCGATTCGACTGAAGCTGATGTTATTGAAGAGGCGCTCAAACGCATTCCAGGAAAAGCCATCATCAACTCGATCAATCTTGAGGACGGCGAGAAGCGCACATCTAAAGTTTTGCCGATGGCCAAGCGCTACGGCGCTGCTGTGATCGCGCTGACCATCGACGAAGATGGCATGGCGCTGACGGCTGAAAAGAAGACGGCAATCGCGCACCGCATCTTCGATCTGGCGGTCAACAAATATGGCATTCGCCCTGTGGATCTGATCTTCGACGCGCTGACTTTGCCGATCTCGACCGGACAGGAAGAATATCGTACCGCGGGAATCGAGACGCTGAAAGCCCTCGAGCGAATTAAGAAAGAACTGCCGGATGTGAAAACCATCCTGGGCGTAAGCAATATTTCGTTTGGTCTCGATGTATACCCGCGGCGCGTACTCAACAGCGTGTTCATGCATGAAGCAGTAAATCATGGCCTCGACATGGCCATTGTCAATTACACCAAAATCTATCCGTTGTACAAGATTCCTCAAGAAGAGGTTGAGCTTGCGCGCAAGCTGATTTATCGCGACAACTCTGCTGGCGATCCGCTGCAGGTTTACATGCGACACTTCGCCGGAACCAAGGGCAAGACTCAGGGCGAGAGTACGGCGCACGTCGAAACCCTCTCGGTCGAGGACAAGCTGAAGTACGCCATCATCAACGGAGAAAAATCCGTAGGCGAAGGCGCGAACAAAAAGTCGCTTGAAGTAATACTTGAAGAGGCGTTGCAGCAGTATTCTCCGCTCGATTTGATAAATACGGTGCTGCTCGACGGAATGAAAACCGTCGGCGATCTTTTCGGTGCACGCAAGATGCAGCTGCCTTCGGTGCTCGATGCGGCCGGCGTAATGAAAGCCGCTGTGGCTTATCTCGAGCCGAAAATGGAAAAGAAGAACGGCACCGGGCAGAAGGGGACTATTGTGATCGCTACGGTGAAGGGCGACGTTCACGATATTGGCAAGAATCTCGTGGACATTATTCTCTCGAACAATGGTTTCCGCGTGGTTAATCTCGGCATTAAGCAGCCTGCCGACGCGATCATCAAAGCCGCTCAGGAACACCGCGCAGATGCGATCGGGCTAAGCGGACTGCTGGTCAAGTCCACCCTGGAAATGAAATATGTAATTCAGGACCTGGAACGCCAAAAGCTCGATTTCCCTGTGTTGTGCGGCGGCGCCGCGCTTACCCGCAAGTATGTCGAAGACGATCTGCGGCGCGAGTATTCGCATGCCGTGTTCTATTCAGATGACGCGTTCGGCGGCCTGCACATCATGGAAGACTTGAAAGCCAAGAATGGCGCCAGGGAAGCGCGGTTGCAGGAGGGCCGAACCGTTAAGGAGTACGCCAAGGCGGTGGCGGTTGATGAGGAGACCCGCCCGGTTTTTGCCGAACGCAGCGCAGTAGTGAGCGACGCACCTAACATTCCCACGCCCCCGTTCTGGGGTGTGCGGGTCAAAAAAGACTACGACCTGGGGGAGCTCTTTCAATACATCAACGACACGGCACTTTTCAAAAACCAGTGGCAATTGAAAACCGCGTCACAGGAAGACTACGCGAAACTGGTTGAGCAAAAATTCCGACCGATTAAAAAGCAGTTGGAAGAAGAAATCATTGCCAGTGGCTGGTTCGAGCCGAAGGTAGTGTGGGGATATTTTCCGGCTCAGGGCGACGGGAACGATGTGGTGGTGTATGAAGTGCCAAGCACAGACGTGGGAACCAGCAACGGCCATGTAGGGGCGGGTCTCCAGACCCGCCCGGCCGAGCGAAGCTCGGCAGCCTCTCCCAAAGAATTCCTCCGCTTCACCTTCCCGCGGCAACGTGAAGGCCGCAAGCTGTGCATCTCCGATTTTTTTGCACCAAAGTCATCGGGAAAAATGGACGTGATCGGACTATCTCTGGTCACAATCGGGTCGAAAGCGTCGATCGAAACACAGCGGCTTTTTGAGGCCGGCGAGTACACGAAGTATCTCTACTTGCACGGTCTTGGGGTGGAAACGGCCGAGGCGTTGGCGGAATTTCATCACAGACTCATTCGTCAAGAACTCGGCATCAGTGGAGAAGATTCGCCGCATATCCGTGACCTGTTTCACCAGAAATACCGTGGCTCACGCTACAGCTTCGGTTATCCGGCGTGCCCCAACCTGGAAGATCAGACGAAATTGTTTGCGCTGCTGCATCCCGAAGAGAACGTCGGCGTACGCCTGACCACGGGGTTCTTGCTCGAGCCTGAGCAAAGTACATCGGCAATTGTGGTGCATCATCCGGCGGCAAAATATTTCGTAGCGTAGATTTTCCAACCTCGTCACAACCATCCGCATCTTTTTGCCATGATTCGCAAATTGAAGGCTGGTGAATATCGCCTGTACTCGCGCAAGAAGAATCCAAAGACGGGCAAGCGCAGGAACTTGGGAACATTTTCATCGCGAGCTGCCGCCGAGAAGCACGAACGCGCGGTGCAGTTTTTCAAGAAGCGATAGTCTTCGGTGCCTGATTACGGAAGCCAGGGGTTGAACACTTCGAGAGAAGGAAGTTTGTGAAACGTTTCATCTCGGCTTACAACTGTCAAGTCGAACTGTATTGCTGTTGCTGCGAGCAACCCATCGATCACTGGCATAGGTGATCCCTTGGCCTTCGCATTTGCAGAGATCCGGCCCCAACGATCGGCAACTGCGGAATCGATCGGTAGGATTCGACCCGAGAATCGAGCAGTAAGATCGTGGTCAAGCCAGGATTCGAGCGACACGCGGCGGCGCCCGTCAACCAGCGATGTAATGCCCGTTCGTATTTCTCCCAACGTGAGCACGCTCAGGTATAGGAGTGACTCGGCGGTACTATCTATCCATTTCACGACGCGCGAGTCGGGGCGCGGGCGAACCAGTTCTGAGATAACGTTCGTATCCAACAGGAATCCGCTCACAGCTCGGTATCCCGCCCGTAGTCGGCCTTGCGCTCGAAATCGAGGCCAGCACCCACCAACGGAGAACTTCTGAAAAACTCAACAAGGCTCTTAGGATGCTTGCGGCGCGCGAGCAATTGCTCGAACTGTTCAGCAGGAACAACGACTACGGCTTCCTTTCCTGCTCTGGTGACATATTGCGGCCCTTCGGCGCGAGCCTTGCGAAAAAGTTCGCTGAAACGTGCCTTAGCCGTTTGTAGTTGCCAGGGGGTAGTTTGCTTGTTCATAGCTAGTCTGACTAGTCAGTATTATAACCGTATTTCGCCCAGACTGCAAACTTTCTATCCCGCAGCCAGTTCCTTCGCCCTCTGTGTGGCCTTCACCACCGCTTTGATCAACGTGACGCGCAACTTGCCTTCCTCTAGTTCCATGATTCCGTCTATCGTGCAGCCGGCGGGCGTGGTAACTGCGTCTTTCAGCAGAGCCGGATGGTCCCCGGTTTCAAGAACGACGGTAGCCGCGCCCAAGGTGGTTTGTGCGGCAAGCAAGGTTGCGATGTCGCGAGGCAAGCCGACTTTCACGCCTGCCTCAGCCAGCGATTCCAGAATGATGTAAATGTAAGCCGGGCCGCTGGCGGAAAGTCCGGTAACCGCATCCATATGCTTCTCGTCGACCACGACGGTTCGGCCCACAACATTGAACAACGCGCTGGCGGCGTCAACATGCTCCGGCTTCGCGTATTGTCCCTTGCACAATGCCGTCATCCCCTGGCCGACGACGCTAGGGGTGTTGGGCATAGCGCGCACCACAGGGGCGCCCGCCCCGAGCGCACTCTCGATCTGTGAAGTGTGTACAGACGCCGCGACCGAAATGACCAGTTGCTTGTCGGTAATCTTGTCCGAGATCTGTTCCGCCAGTTCTTGCACAACCTGCGGCTTCACGCAAATAAAAACGATGTCAGCTCCATCCACCGCAGCGACATTATCGGTGGTCACAACGACGCCAAGTTTGTGCGAAAGGTCGTGGGCGCGGGACTCATGCGCGACGGTGGCACGAACGCGCTCGGGCGAAAGCTGGTGCTTTTCGATCAGCGCCTTTACGAGAATGCCGCCCATTTTGCCGGCGCCGAGAACGGCGATGCGGCTTTTGGAAAAGTCGGTTTGCATGTGCCTCCCAGAACTATAGTCCGGCTCGAGTGCGAGACCAGGTAGGAATGTCAGGAAGATTGAAGATAACACAGGCAAGAATCGCGGAGCTTTGCTCCGCCCGACCCTTCGACTCCGCTCAGGGTAGGCTTGCCAGGGCGCCCGTCGCCACAGGCGTCGCGGAGCCACAATGTTCCGCGCTTATTCCCACTCGATAGTGCCGGGCGGCTTCGAGGTGATGTCGTAGACCACTCGGTTTACGCCGTGAACTTCGTTGACGATGCGGCTGGAAATCGTTTTCAGAACTTCGTGTGGCAGCGGTACCCAGTCGGCGGTCATGCCATCCTCGGAATGCACGGCGCGAACCGCGCAGGTGTAAGCGTAGGTGCGCTGGTCGCCCATAACGCCGACTGACATGACCGGCAAAAGCACGGCGAATGATTGCCAGATTTTTGTGTACAGTCCAGCATGCTTGATTTCGTTCACCACGATCTCGTCGCAATCGCGCAAAATGTCCAGTCGTTCTGGGGTGACTTCGCCCAGAATTCGTACCGCCAGCCCCGGGCCGGGGAAGGGTTGGCGCTGCAGAATTTCTTCAGGCATCCCGAGATCGCGGCCGATTTGCCGGACTTCATCCTTGAACAGTTCTTTCAGCGGCTCAATCAGCTTGAGCTTCATTTTGTCCGGCAGACCGCCCACGTTGTGGTGCGACTTGATTACCTGCGAGGGGCCGCCTACGGAAATTGATTCGATGACATCGGGATAAAGCGTGCCTTGAACCAGCCACTCGACTTTGCCTTCTTCTTTTTCGATCCGGTGGGCCTCCTCGTCGAAGATGGCGATGAATTCGTTGCCAATGATTTTGCGTTTCTTTTCCGGATCGGTCACGCCGGCGAGTTTGTTCAAGAATCGTTCGGTCGCGTCCACAGCATGAACGTGTAGCCCGAGCTTTTCGCGCAGGTTCTGTTGGACTTTTTCAAATTCGTTCTTGCGCAAAACCCCGTTATTTACAAAGACCGAGGTCAGGCGCGATTTGTCGCCGTCGCGCAGCGCGCGATCGACCAGGGTTGCTGCTACTGCGGAATCGACTCCGCCGGAAAGTGCGCAGATCGCCCGTCCGGAGCCGACCTGCTGGCGTACGGTCGCGACCGTGGCGTCCACGAAATGCTGCGGCGTCCACGTAGGCTTGGCATGGCAAACGTTCAGGACAAAATTGCGCAGAATCTCGGTGCCGAGTTTGGTATGCCGCACTTCGGGATGGAACTGCACGGCATAAAGCTTCTTCTCCGCATTCTCAATTCCGGCGACCGCGCTCGGTGATTTCGCGATCAACCTGAATCCTGACGGCAACTCCAATGCCTCATCCCCGTGCGACATCCAGACTTCGAGAGATCGAGGTAGCCCGCAGAAAAGTTCGGAGTCTTCGATCACTTCAACCTGCGCGTGTCCATACTCGCGGTGCTTGGCGGCAAGAACTTTCCCGCCTAGCGCGTGGGCCATAAATTGCAGCCCATAGCAGATTCCCAGCACAGGAACGCCAAGCGTAAAAATCTGCGGGTCTGCGGTCGGCGCGTCTTTGTCGTACACCGACGCCGGACCGCCAGAGAGAATGATTCCCACCGGCGAGTGCTTGCGAATTTGATCAATGGAACTGCTGCAGGGGAGAACAACCGAGAAGACGTTTTGCTCGCGGACGCGGCGGGCGATCAGTTGCGAATACTGCGCCCCGAAATCCAGAACAACGATTGAATGGGCTTCCACGAATGAGTTTCTCAGATCGGTCTCACGGTGTAAAGCGCTTAGTTTGCAGGCAGCGGAAGGTCGCTCAGAATGAGTTCCGCTGGGTCGACTGCTGACCCGCCAGGCACGAGCGGAGGCGGCGCTTCTGCTCCGCCAAACAGAACCTCAGCTTCTTCCCGACGAATCATAAATACATATGCGGCCAGACGTGCAGTGTAAAGAAAATCAGCGGCCGCACAGTAGGCAGCGACAAGTATCAACTGCGCAAACCAGACCAACGTTGGCCGAACTGAGCCGAGGGCTCCGAGGGTGAAGAATCCCACGCCAGACGCGGCAATAAAAATGGCGACGTGCACAACGCCCAATAAAATGCCAGCCGTCAAAACTGGCCCGGGTTCCTGCTGACACAGGCGGACTGCATCAGCCACAGCGGCCAGTGGCGGCTTGTTTTCTGCGACTACGAAGATCGCAGACACGGATAAAAGCCAGTTCAGCGCGATCCAAGCCACAAATACAAAAAACACGACGAGAGAAAAAAGCCGCGACGCGTCCTGGACGGAAACGTGCGTCGAAGACCAAAACGAACTAGCGAGCAGGACTGCCCCAATCACCCCTGTAAGAGACGCGAGCACCAGCGCTGTGCGAAGAAAGTTCAACGCCAGCAATGAGGAAAACACCCCACGTGTTCGATTGCGCTGAGCAAGTCCAAACTCTTCCACAACTGAGTTGACGATGGTGAACCGGCCAAGTGACGCCAGAACAATCCAGGCGACGGTTAGCGCGAGGGCAAGCAGAACTCCGGCCTCGGTGAAGCGAAACCCACTGCCCTGAAAAATTCGATGGATGGCACGAGCGATCAACGCTGGCTGCCGCGTGATCAGCAGAAGGCGATCGCCCCTGGTAACAGGGAGGGTGTCCATGTATTCGAAAAGAAAGAGCCAACCAAGTATCACGGCTGCCGCGGCAAAGCTCCAGCGCCATGCGATTTCGCCGAACGTGATCGCCGGCCGGCGAAGAGCTAAGCGAAAGCCTTGAGCGGTGGGGGAGAAGGAGTTCATACCACAGGTAACCTAATGAATGTTACACGCTGCGCTAACGGATGATACGATCTCGGACTTGGAGGGATCAACAATGACCAGAAGAGATGCCGTTGTGCTCGCCAGTCGTGCTTTGGCTCTTTACCTGATTTGCTGGGCGCTGAACGATGTGACCGCTCTTCCTCAATTGGTGATTGCACTTCGGCACCATACGGGTGTTCTCGGCACTCATGACTCCTGGTGGGACTATTACCGTGTCGAATCGACCTTCTATGTGGTCCGCATAGTCGGACTATTCCTCACAGCCGAGTGGCTAATCAAGTGCGGCGATGGAGTTTATCGGTATTTCCTTGGATCGGGACGAGCTGCTGACCCGGAAGCCGCTTAGCTTTACTTCACCACAATGCTGACCAGCTTGCCGGTGAAAATCTTTTTCACGATCTGCTTGCCAGCGGTGAAGCTCTGAATCTTTTCGTGGGCCAAAGCCTTTGCAAAAACCTCCTCTTCGGAAGTGCCGGCTATGACCACCACATTGGCGCGATGCTTCCCGTTAACCTGCACGGGAATTTCGATCTCGTCCTCCTTCGCAAGTTCGGGATCGAACTTTGGCCAGGCCGCCTTCAGCAGATTGCCTTTTTGGCCGAGCATCTCCCAGAGTTCGTTCGCCAGGTAAGGAGCAAATGGCGCGAGCAGCAAAGCTATTGTCCGCTGAACTTCGGCCAGCAGGGAAAGTGGAATTTTGGCTACTGCCTCCGGTTCGGCTAGACCGGTAATATGCTTCTGCTGCTGCCGCGTTTCCTGCCACCGACTAACATCATTCAACAGCTCCATGATTGCTGCGATACAGGTGTTGAAGTGCCATCGGCCCTGGAAATCATCGGTCACGCGCTTAATCGTCTGGTGCAACTTGCGCTGAATTTGGCGCGGCGGGCCGCTCAAAGACGAGGGCAAAGGCTTGCTCCACTCCGGATCTTGCGGTCGAGCGTTCGCCTCCACGAATCGGTATACACGTCCCACGAAACGATGAATGCCTTCGATGCCGGTCTCCTGCCAATCCAAATCACGGTCGGGAGGCGCGGCGAACAAGCTGTACAAGCGCGCCGCATCGGCGCCAAAGCGGGCGACCATCTCATCCGGCGAGACAACGTTCCCCAGGCTCTTCGACATCTTGGCCCCGCCTTTGATCACCATACCCTGCGTGAACAGGCGCTCGACCGGTTCGGCATTCTTGATGAGGCCGAGATCGCGCATGAACTTCGTCCAGAAGCGCGAATAAATCAGATGAAGAATCGCGTGTTCCACCCCACCGATGTACTGATCGATTCCTCGCTCGCCGAACCAGTAGGCGGCGATCTTCGAATCAAACGGGGCGCGATCGTTGTGCGCGTCGGTATAGCGATAGAAATACCAGGATGAATCAACGAACGTGTCCATGGTGTCGGTCTCACGGCGCGCGGGCCCGCCGCACTTTGGACAAGTCGCGTTCAGGAATTCCGGGACTTGCGTGAGAGGCGAGCCGCCGGTCAGCGTGATGTTGACATTTTCCGGCAAAATCACAGGTAAGTCTTGCTCTCGAACCGGAACCACACCGTCTTTCTCGCAATAGAGCATTGGGATCGGCGTGCCCCAGTAACGCTGGCGGGAAATTCCCCAATCTTTTATGCGGAACGTGACAGTGGCTTTGCCGAAGCCGTGTTGCTCCGCGAAGGCTGACATTTGTTTGATCGCGTTTTCGCAGGTCAATCCGGTGAATTCGCCGGAGTTGATCAGTTTGCCGTCGAGGGTGGTGAAAGGGAGTTTCGTCTCGTGTAGCGGCGGCCCTCCAGGCCCGCCCGCCCGGACGTGGACGTCCGGGCCTACATGGTCATTGCCTCCTGGCACGATCACTTGCCTGATTTCAATCCCATATTTTTTCGCGAACTCGTAATCCCGCTCATCATGCGCCGGAACGCTCATGATCGCGCCGGTGCCGTAATCCATCAGAATGTAGTTCGCAACCCATACCGGAACCTTCTCTCCGTTGTAGGGATTAATCGCAAAATGTCCGGTGTTGACGCCGTGCTTGTCGATATTCCCGATATCACCGGATTCTCTCGCCTTCGTCTGCTCGGCGATGAGCTGATCGACTTTCTTGCGCAGATCAGAGTCAGAAGCCGCGAGCTTCTGCGTAATCGGATGCTCAGGCGCAAGCTGCACCGAAGTCGCACCAAAGATGGTATCGACACGAGTAGTGAAGACGGTGATCTTGTCTCCACTAGCGGAATCCAAACGGAAATCCACCAGCGTACCTTCGCTGCGGCCGATCCAGTTGCGCTGCATAGTGCGGACCTTCTCAGGCCAGCCGGGCAGCCGATCGAGATCGCGCAACAACTCGTCTGCGTAGTTAGTGATCCGCAAGAACCACTGCTCGAGTTCGCGCTGCTCAACCGGAGTGTCCTCGTGCCGCCAGCAGCAGCCGCCAACCACCTGCTCATTCGCGAGCACGGTCGCGCACTTCGGGCACCAGTTGACTTTGCTCTTCTTTCGGTACGCGAGCCCGCGCTCGTAGAGCTTCAAGAAGAACCATTGGTTCCATTTGTAATATTCCGGAAAGCAAGTGGTCACTTCGCGCGACCAGTCGTAGGCAAAGCCCAGTCGCGTCATCTGCACTTTCATGCTCGCGATGTTGCGGAGTGTCCATTCACGCGGTGGTACTTTGGCGGAGATTGCAGCATTTTCCGCGGGCAGGCCGAAAGAATCCCATCCCATGGGATGCAGCACGTTGTAGCCGTTCATCCACATGTAACGGGCGAGCGCATCGCCAATGGCATAGTTCCGCACATGGCCCATGTGAAGCACGCCGGAAGGGTAGGGCAGCATTTCGAGCACGTAATATTTCGGCTTGGTCGAGTTTTCTTCGGCGGCGTAGAGGGAGGCATCCTGCTGCCAGCGCGCAGCCCACTTTTCTTCTACCTGCTGTGGGTTATAGCGCTCGTCGCGCGGCCGGTGCCCCGGATCCTCAGCGCCCGCCACCGGGCTCTCGATAATGGTTTTCTCCTGCGGCATAGGTGTTGGAATTAGATTTTACAATGGCTGAGTGTGGCGCGGGCGCCCCGCCCGCGGCCTTGTGGATTCGACATGAGCAATCCAACGCTCTCGGGATGCACCTATCCAGGAACGCCGATGGAGCTATCTGTTTTGCCCCAGCAGCGTCCAGACCCTGGGATCGCCAAGAATCTCCCACACCGCCCATAGTACCCAGGCTGGCCCGCCCCAGATGAACAACAGCGAAGTCCAATGCAACTTCGTCAGCAGCTCGCGCTCGCTGCCAGAGGAAATCACGAATGGGCCGTCACCTTTCATCATTATCACCGGCGGATTCAAATCAAATTCCGGCGGCTTGGGCTTCGGTCCCAAAGCCAGACCTGCAAACGAGGGAAAGGTTTCCTGCCGTTCCAGTTCGGCTTCCGCTTCGCACACGAATCCTGGCCCGATCCGCGAAACATCATCGAACTGGCGCGCGGCTTCTTTTCGAGACCACTTGTTTTCCTGCAGCGTGCCTAAAGCAAGGATCTTGTCGCCCGGACGCAGGCTGTATTCCTCGGAGAACTCAGGCGTCTCACTGTACGAACGGCTCATCAGCATCAGAGCAAGCTTGCCGTACTCTGCGCGCTTGTATGAAGCAGGGAATTTCAGTTCCGCCCCGAACGGATAGATCATCATCAACCCGGTACCGTCATCGAGAAACAGTGGTGCGCACAACTCCTGAATTTTGTTTCCCAGATCACGATGCGGATTCGACTGCACCTTGATGCGGTAGTAAAGGCACTCGCCTTGGCTCAAAGGCGCGACCACCGAGTAGGGTCCAACTACGGTTCCGCTCACTTCGACCGGACCCAGCGCTGCGGCACGAACGGTTGACCGGGGAACGCCCATAATGCGTCGCTTAAGTTGCAGCAGGCGGAAACCGCGGAAGAAAAAATAAGGGCCGAGCCCAATGCCCGACAACGCCCAGAACAGAGGTTGTGATAACAGCCAGAAAAGGAGATGGCCCATTACTTAACCAAAACGCGAATATGGGAACTCACGCGTGAATTCAGCTCCCCTGTGCAAACGACATTTTCACATCTGCCTTGTCAGCTTCGTCAACTTTCAACATGGTGCGCGGCGTGAGCTGCATGAAGTTCGCGACGAATGTGTCCGGCACCTGCTGTATGCGGATATTGAAGGTATTGGCGCAGTCGTTGTAGAACTCGCGGCGGTCGGCAATCTGATTTTCCAGCTGTGATATGCGCTGCTCGAGCGCCATGAAGTTGGAATTGGCCTTTAGATCAGGATAATTTTCTGCGACGGCGAAAAATCCCCGCAATGCCGAAGTCATGCTCTGGTCGGCTTGTGCCTTCTGGTCAAAGGTTGTTGCCTGCTGATATTGACTGCGCGCCTGCGTAATCTTCGTAAGCGTGTCGCGCTCAAAATTCATGTATCCCTTGGTGGTGTCGAGCAGCTTGGACAACTCGTCGTGGCGCTGCTTGAGCAGGATATCGATATTCGCCCAAGCTTTGTCGATATCATTTTTGAGAGCGACCAGGCCGTTGTAGAGCGTGACCAGGTAAATGACGATTCCAACCGCGCCAAAGGCAAACGCCAGCAAGACTATTAGTGACATAACTTCTCCTGAAACTGGCCTTATAGGCACCAAAACTACATCAGAGCGGCGCTATGAACAAGTCTCGGACGGGATGCTTGTGCCGCACTTATGTAACCAGCTGCTTGAGGATGTTTACGTTCCGGCCGTCATCCCCGGGTTCATCGATGGGCGTTTCAGCGATGAAAGCCGATTGCTTCAGGCGCGGATGGTTGACCAGACGCCGGAACGGCTCCAGGCCGATGGTGCCTTTGCCAATGTGTTGATGCCGATCAAGCTTCGATCCACGCGCAGCTTTGGCGTCGTTGCAGTGCCATACAGGAACGTTTTTCAGTCCGATGGTCTTATCTAATTTGTTCAGCGTATCGTGGAAGCCTGCTTCTGAAACTAGGTCGTAACCCGAAACATGGACGTGGCAGGTGTCGATGCAAGCCGCGACCGGCACATGGTTTCGCAGATGCTCGATGACTTCGGCGACCTGCTCGAAGCTGCTGCCCAGTGAGAACTCGACGCCCGCAGTGTTTTCAATCAGGATGGTTAGCCCGCCTTTTGCGAGGTCGAGGCTGTGCGCTGAAGCTGCGATTGCGGCGGCGGTTTGCAAAAGCCCCTTCTCGCGGTCGGCTCCGCGAAATGATCCCGGATGCAGCACCAGATACTCTGCGCATAACGCCAGAGCGCGTTCGATTTCGCCGCGAAACGCCTCGATGGATTTGTGGAGAAAAGATTCAGTGGTGCTGGCGAGATTAATCAAATAATTGGTGTGAATCACCAGCGGTTTCAGGTCATATTGTTCGCGGAGTCGCTTCATCTCGTCGCATTGCGGACGCCCGAGTTCGTTGGCTTTCCACTGGCGCGGGCTGGAAGAAAACATTTGGAATGTGTTGCAGCCCAGGCGGTAAGCGCGCTCGGCGGCGTTCTCGGGTCCACCGGCGGAAGAAGTGTGAATGCCGATGCGTCGGGAAGTGAGTTTTGGTGGCCGCTTAGGAGGCGGGGTCTTGAGGATGTCCTGTTCCTGAGCGATGGAGAGCGACATGGATTTCCTTCGTGCTCCTTCGTGTCCTTCGTGGTTGTATTGCTTTACTATCGTCTCGCCAAAAGACGGCTTGACAAGGATGGGGCACCCTCGGCATTCAGGATCTTGATTAGACTTTCTCGTTTTCCGAGTCAGTCTTTTTCCCCGGCCTCAGCAGCGGGAACAGAATCACGTCGCGAATCGATTGCGAGCCGGTCAGCAGCATCGTCAGGCGATCAATCCCCACTCCGACCCCTCCTGCGGGTGGCATGCCATAAGAGAGCGCGCGAATGTAGTCTTCATCCATCTGGTGGGCTTCTTCGTCTCCGCGCTCACGTTCGCTCAGTTGCTGTTCGAAGCGGTGGCGCTGATCTTCGGGATCATTCAGTTCACTGAAGCCGTTCGCAACTTCCATTTGCCCGATGTAGATTTCCCAGCGCTCGGTCCATTCAGGCTCGTCGGTTTTTTGTTTTGATAGCGGCGAGACCGCGGTAGGGAACTCGTAGATAATCGTCGGCTGGGTGAGATGCTCCTCTGCAACCGCCTCAAATAAATTCGCAATCGTCTTCCCCAGCGGCTCCTTGGGATCGTAAGCCATATGCGAATGCGCGGCGTTGAAATGATCGACCAGAGCTTTGACGGAATCCGGTGACGAAAAATCAGCCAGCGAAGGTTTCGCTCCGGCTGGCTCCGGCCAGTACTCGATGATGGCCTCGCGCATGGTCATGCGCCGCCAATTGGCTTCCGACCAATCGATTTCCTGCTCGCCCCATTTGGTTTTCATCTCACCGGCAACATCTTTCGCCGCTTGAATGATCAACTGCTGTGTCAGGTCCATCACCCCGCGGTAATCGGTGTAGGCCTGATAGAACTCGAGCATGGTGAATTCGGGATTGTGCCGAGTGGAGATGCCTTCGTTGCGGAAGTTGCGATTGATTTCGTAAACGCGATCGAACCCGCCGACCGTGAGCCTCTTCAGATAAAGTTCGGGGGCGATCCGCAAGTACAGATCCATGTCGAGCGTGTTGTGATGGGTGATGAAGGGCTTGGCCACCGCTCCGCCCGCAATCGGCTGCATCATGGGAGTTTCGACTTCGACGAATCCTCGCTCGTTCAAGACTCTACGCATTGATTGAATCAGCTTGGCACGTTTCAGAAAAACTTCGCGCACCTCGGGATTCATAAACAAGTCGACGTAGCGCTGACGATAACGCAGCTCAACATCGGTCAGGCCGTGCCACTTCTCGGGCAAGGGCAGAAGGTCTTTGGAAAGAAAAGTGATGTCTTCGACGTGGATAGTCAGCTCTCCGGTTCTCGTACGAAATAAATATCCGCTGACGCCGATGTGGTCGCCGAGATCGAGCAGTTTGTAAAGCTCGAACGCCTTTTCCCCAACCGCGTCTTTCTTAACGTATATCTGCAGGCGCTGACCATCTTGTTGAAGGTGGGCAAATCCTGCCTTGCCCATAAGGCGAATGGCCATAATCCGTCCCGCCACGCGGACGTTTACTCGCGAGGATTCAAGCTGCTCGGCCTTCGACTCGGAATAAGCCGCGAGAATCTGCGGAATGGTGTGCGTGAACTCGTACCTGGTCGGATAAGCGCGCTGGCCGAGAGCTTCAATCTGCTTCAGCTTTTCCAGCCGCAATTTGTAAATGTTTTCGTCGAGTGCCAAGGGGTTCCTGGGAGCTAGGGAATTTATACGCGCTTGAGCGCTGTTGTCGTGAACAGCGATTATAACCAAGCCGAACCGATTGCCGAGGCAGGTTGCGCTTCGCGTTGGTACCATAGTACATTGGTACACATGGGAGAAACGCCGGAGTTTTTGGTGGAGCGGGTGCAGACGGGCGTGCGAATTGAAAAACGCCTACTGAAGGTGCTCAAGGCATTTGCTGAGTATCACGACATTACCCTGGGGGACCTGCTCGAAGGCATTGTGCTGCACGCCTTTGATGGCAAGGCGCCGTTCAGTCCGGCGTCGCTGGAGCGAATTCAGGAGTTGAAAAGGTTTTATGGCCTGGAATTGAACTCCAGCGCGAGCCACCGCTTGAAGGAGATCAGGGGGAAGAGCCCGCGCAAGAAGAAGGAAGCATGAGCGAGACGTTAACCTGCCGAGACTACAAGGCGATCACCGTTTTGCAGTGGACGTTAGGGCTAGTGGTACTGATCGAGGCAGGTCTATTTGTGCTCGGCCCACATGCTGGGCATGATTTTGCGAAGACCCATATGCCGCAGGCGCTCCGACTGGTGCTGGGTTGGGGAGAGATGGTTGCGGCGATTTTATTCCTGATTCCAAGAACCGCGGTGCGCGGCGCATGGTTGCTGCTGATCATCTTCGTCCTGGCAATCGCGATCCATCTTTTGCATGGAATGCCGAACGTTGGAGCACTGGTGGTCTATGCCGCGGTAGCGTGGACGGTCGCGACCGTGAAGTCCAAGTCCGATTCCGAAGGTGAGAAGTCCAATGAGCAATCAAGAAATCATTCGGCAGTTTGAGAGTGGGGCCCTTCCGGCTGAGTCGTTCCATCATGCCGACCATGTGCGGTTGGCGTTTGCATACTTGCGCGAATACCCTCCGCTCACGGCACTGGATAAGTTTTGCAGCGGGTTGAAGCAATTTGCGGCGAGACTCGGAAAATTGGAGAAATACAACGAAACTGTCACCTACGCCTACTTGTTTCTAATTCGCGAGAAGATGGCGATTTGCTCCGGCGCAGATTGGGATGAGTTTGCGCAAAGGAACCCGGAGCTGCTTGTCTGGAAGAACGGAATCCTGAATCGTTACTACCAGTCGAAGACTCTGGAATCTGATTTTGCCCGCAAGGTATTCGTATTCCCTGATAAGAGTGTTTGACGCGTTCGATCTGCGAACCTTGTCGCGCCAGAATCCTCAGAAGGGGATGTCTTCATCGCTGATGGGCGACGAGGTCGCTGAAACTGGTTCCTGCTCCGGCGTACGTTGGTCGAAGTTGTTGCCTCCAGCCGCGGCGCCACGAGAAGATCCGCTGCCCTCGCCCGCGCCTTCGCCACGGCCGCCGAGCAACACAAGATCGTTGACTATGATTTCAGTCATATATTTCTTTTGGCCAGTCTGTTTGTCATCCCAGGAGTGGGTCCGCAGGCTGCCCTCGATATAGACTTTATTGCCCTTCTTCAGGTATTCGCCGGCGACCTCTGCGGTGCGGGCCCAAGCGGTAATGTTGTGCCACTCGGTACGGTCCTGCCACTGGCCGTCTTTGTCTTTGAAACGATCGTTGGTGGCAAGACTGAACTTTGCTACGGGAGTACCGCTGGGCGTGTATTTAACTTCCGGGTCTTTTCCCAGATTTCCAATGAGAATAACTTTGTTAACGCTTTTTCCGGCCATGAGTGCTCCTTAGAGGACGACAGTATTGCTGGGAATTTCACAACTATAGCAGTTTTGGCGACAGGCAATCAGAAAACGTTTAGCAGAAAGTTTCGGATCGGGAAAACAAGGAACCATCTACCACGAAGGGCACGAAGGAACACGAAGAAAACCCCTTCCATGGCTCAATTTGGAACTGTGGCAGCGGATTGGCCAGATTTCAATTGCAAACTTGTCTGGGTATTTACAAAATGCTTGGGAATGCCGGCTTCTCCTCAATCGCTCACTCGGGAACACAACCTCACGGCGCAAGAAATCAGCCACGCCATTATTTCTGCCGCAATGAAGGTGCACTCCGAACTCGGACCAGGATTGCTGGAGAGTGCGTACACGGCGTGCCTGCAATTCCAGCTAAGAGAGGCAGGACTCGAATGCGTGACTCAGTTGGCTCTTCCGGTTGTATATCGCGGAGTGAAATTGGATGGTCGACGCAATCTCGCCCGTCCACCACGCTCAGGTAATCACTTATTTGAAGCTTAGAGGCAAGTCTCTTGGGCTGCTCATTAATTTCAACGTGGTTCACCTGAAGGACGGAATCAAGAGATTTGTGAATGGAGACGGTTGGAGGTGAGTTCTACCACCAAGGGCACGAAGGTGCACGAAGGAAATCAAAGATGTCATTCACAATGAACGATGTTCTCCCATGTACCTTCGCATCTTTAGTGGTTAATTCCTTTGATCTCCTTCGTGTTCCTTCGTGCCCTTGGTGGTTAATGCCGGGGTTTTCCTTCGTGCACCTTCGTGTCCTTCGTGGTTAATGCTCGCAAACCGCCGCAAAGGTCATTTGGTCGGCGTTGCTCCTGGTTCGCCGCTTCCATTCGAAGAACAAGCCCGTGTAAGTGTCGGTGATGTATTGCTCGACTCCGACGCCAAGGTCACGGGCCACCGCGTCGATCCAATCCGCGGGGCCTTCGATTTCCGCAAAAGTGCCGATTGGAGTTTCATCGACCACCACGTGACCGACTTCGCCCTTCCACTCGGCGCGAAATTTCTCATAAACAAAAGCTGGTTCAAACTGCAAGGCCCGCAGAATGGCTTCTATCTTACCGCCATCTTCGACGCGTGTTTCCGTCTCAACGCGAACTTTGTGCGGTCCCGCGCTATTGCTTTTTGATTTGTGAGTCAGCAGCCAGATTTCGCCATACTTTCGCAAGCGGAGAAGCTCGCCACGATTCCTGAGGGGATGGCCGGGCAGATCAAACAAGGTGTTTATTTCGTGAGTTCGAGGCGTGATCTGACGAAAGCCAAGGTCGCGAAGCCGTGTATCCAATGCGTGAAGATCAGAGACTCTGAACTTAATCTCGGTTTCATTTGTAGACGACATCGCCTCAGTATAGAAGCATGGCTCAATCAGCGAACGTGGGCAGCTTCACCAGGTCGCTTTCCGGCACGCCTTCGAGCGGCTGCCCGGCTTTGCGCCACGCGGTCAGTCCGCCGGTGATGACGAACGCGCGAAAGCCTTGCTCTCTGAGTATCAGCGCCACCCGGGCGCTGGTCGCTTCGCGTGCTCAAGTGCAATAGATGTAAATATCTTTATCTTTGGGAAGGGTCTTGATCTCTTCTGCCAGCCGGTTCGGTTCCAACCGGATTGATCCGACAATGCGGGACGCGTCGCGATCGTAGTACCCGTGGCTGCGCACGTCCGCGATGATCACATCTTTTTCTTCGGTTGAGGCAATCCTCTGCGCCAGTTCCTCAACTCCCACCCGCGGAACCAGGTCGGTGTTTTTATAGCGTCGGAATTGCGCTATTCGGTAAATTGCAAATACAACAATTGCGACCAGCACCACTTCGGTAAAAACATGGCTCACGCTTTGCACCCGCTGGGTCAACTTCGCGACAAAATCGCGTGATAGATAACCGATCAATCCGTACACAAACACGTATAGGCAAGCGCCGGCCAAATCGAATCGAAGAAACAGAAACGGCCTCATCTTCATGCTGCCGGCAAGCGGAGGAGCCATGGTGTTAATACCTGGAATGAACTTGGCAAAGAGCAAAGTCAAGCGGCCGCGCTTATAGAAAGATTCGGCAGAGCGGAGAATACAGGTCTCCGGATTGAGCGAAAGCCGGCACAGTCCCGCCAGCAGCGCCCATCCCGTGTATCGACCCAGGAAGAAGAGCAGAGTGTCGCCGATCATAATGGCGGCGACGGCATCAACAAAAATTGTGGGCACGCTCAGAATGTGCGCAGCGGCTGCAGCGCCGGCGGCGACAAATGCCAGCGCAGCCGGCAATGGCAATCCCAGCGCTTCGCCCAGGGCAACCAGGAAAATCAGCAGATATCCGTGCTGCGAAACTGAGCTGACTAGGTTATTCATTCAAATTACAGAGTACATGAAAAAAGGCGGCCGGAGCCGCCTTACAGAGGCGAACGATGCCCTGTACTACATCGATGATTTTTCGGCTCCTTTGCCTAGCATTTTCACGCTCATGACGTGAATGCTGTTCGTGTCAGCATATACGTGCGCTTTAAGTTGAACGTGATGGCCTTCATGGCCCTTCAAGGCTTCAGGATTCTTCACGTCCCAACTCTTTTGGTCGGCGTCACTCACGAACGTGAGCTTGTCGCCCTCGGCTTTGACCGTACCTTTCAGGGTCTTAAGGGGCGCCGCCGCAGCCATTTTGTCTTTTTTGCCCATGTCGCAGCTCTTGCCCATATCTTGTGCGAGAGCGGCTGTACTGCATGCGAAACAAACTGCGACTATCAGCATCAACAGCTTTTTCATAGAACGCCATCTCCTTTTGCAAATTGCCCTGTCAAATTAAACTCCTGTTCTCATTACGAATCAAGCTCGGTTTTGGATTGCGCACAGGGCAATCGCCCCTATTTTTCGCGGGCGACCACAAATTCCGGGGCCCACAGAAGAGCGCGTTTGATTTGCGAGTCGGGGAAGGTACAAATGGCCTTTCGGGCGGACTGCGCGTAATGCATGGCCCGCGCGCTCGCAGAATCGAGTGATCCGTATCGATCAAGGATGGCGAGGATTTCGGGGTGGGTGACGCCGTTGAAGGCGCGTTGTTCGACGACGGTTGCTATCCGGCTTCGTTCTTCAGGGCTGCAGCGCTCGAGCGCGTGAATCACCGCCATGGTAACTTTGCCCTCGCGTAAGTCGCTGGCGACGGGCTTTCCCAGAACGTTTTCGGAAGCGGTCAGGTCGAGAACATCGTCTACGATCTGAAAGGCCATTCCCAGGTCGCGTCCATAGCGTGCAACCTGATCTTCCTGCTCCGGAGTTGCTCCTCCAAGTATCGCGCCGAGTCGCATGCAGACGGAGAACAGGCAAGCGGTCTTGCGATAGATGAGATCGACATGTTCATCGAATGAGATGAGCTTGCCCAGCTTCTCCATTTGCAGGAGTTCGCCTTCGACCATCTGCTGTGTGAGTTCTATCAGAGCGTCAAGAATTCGGAAATTGCGCTCCTGCACAGCGACTTTGAAGGCCTGCATGTAAAGCCAGTCGCCAGCGAGCACGCACTTGGAATTGCCCCATTGGGTGTTGGCCGCCGGCCGCCCTCGCCGAGTTTGCGCCTCGTCAATGATGTCGTCGTGGACCAGGGTTGCAGTGTGAATGATTTCGACGACAGCGCCGAGCTTTACCGCCCCTCTGCCCTCGTAGTTGAAGAGCTTCGCGGCCAGCAAAAGCAACGCGGGACGTATGCGCTTGCCCCCACCACCGCGAAGGTACTCGCCGATCTCGGTGATAGCAGCGACGTTCGAGACGGTATCGCGCCCGAACTCGCGCTCGATTGCGGCAAGGTCGTCGCGGAGAAGTTCGAAGACTTCGGTTCCGTTAATGGCGGCGCTGGTGCTCATGTGTTTATCACTACGGAGACACGGAGGCACGGAGAACGCGAAACCCGCAAACCATAAATTGCGTCTCAGAACTCAGGTCGGTTGCAGATGTGTTCTCCGTGTCTCCGTGCCTCCGTGGTGAATCAGTTGGTCCGGTAGTTCGTGAACTGCATATCAATTCCAAAATCCTGCTGCCGCAACAGAGCGATGATCTCCTGCAGCGAGTCGCGGTCTTTGCCACTGACCCGCACCAAGTCGCCTTGAATTGAAGCCTGGACCTTTTTCTTGGAATTCTTGATCAGCTTCACAATGTCGCGGGCTTTTTCAATCGGGATACCTTGCTGCATAGTGATCTTCTGCCTGGTCGTTGCGCCGGCGGCGGGTTCTACAGCGCCGTAGGTCAGGCCTTTGAGTGGCACCCCGCGCTTAACCAGCTTCTGCTGCAGGACATCAGTGACGGCCTTGAGCTTGTACTCGTCAACCGAGTGCAGCACGATGGCGTCTTTACCTTCGAGCTCGATACTCGATTTCGAGTCCTTCAGATCGAAACGCGTGTGAATTTCTTTCAGCGCCTGCTGGATGGCGTTTGAGACTTCCTGCAGGTCGACCTTGCTGACGATATCAAAGGTGTTCTCTGGCATAACTTAATAGATTAGCTTGTAGAGCGAAAACATGCACGGCACAGGCTAAATCGCCGGGCTGGATTCGGGAAGGGAAAAGAAGCGCCGGAAGTTCTCCGAGGTGCGCGCTCCGATTTCTTCAGTTGATATGCCGCGCACTTCTCCAATCTGCCGGGCCACTTCTTTGACATAAGCAGGCTCGTTACGCTTGCCGCGATATGGAACAGGCGCAAGAAAGGGCGAGTCAGTTTCGATCAGCATACGGTCGAGCGGCACTTGGAGAGCAGAGTCGCGAATCTGCTGTGCTCTGGGAAAGGTGACGTTTCCCGCAAACGAAATCATGAATCCCAAGTCGAGCGCGCGCTGGGCGTGCGCCCAGGCACCGGTAAAGCAGTGCAGAACCCCGCCCTGGCCTGAGGACTTCCAGTGCTGCTCGATCAGTGCCAGGCAGTCTTCCCAGGCGTTGTCGCTGTTGTCGTTGCTGTTATCCGAAGCGCGGCAGTGAATGACGATGGGCAGTTTGGCGGCACCGGCCAGCTCCATTTGGCGGATGAAGACTTTCTGCTGAATGTCTCGAGGCGAGTGGTCGTAGTAGTAGTCGAGGCCGATCTCTCCCCAGGCGATGACTTTATCGTTGCGAGAAAGCTTCTCAAGTTCGGCGAAGTCGGACTCCTTAGCAAGCTGGGCTTCATGGGGATGGATGCCGATGGTCGCGTAAACCGATTCGTGTTGCTCGGCTATTTTGATGGCGCAGTCGAGGGTGCCGGGACCGTCGCCGGTGCCGACGGCGAGCATGTTCGTCACTGCAGCTTCGTGCGCGCGGGCAATCACCTGCTCGCGGTCGGAGTCGAAGCGGGGGCCGTCAAGATGGCAGTGGGAGTCGATGTACATGGGTCTCCATTAGCGTAACAGCAAGCCCGACATGTGCCTTCTGCTAATCGATAAGTTCTTGCTAACGAATAACAAGCGCCCACGTCGAACTTTCCATGCGACACTCGCTTTGGATTTTACTGTCCGCGATGCTGTGCCTGGGTCAGTCTTCCGCCCAGCAGCTTCCGGCTGCAGATGCAGTCCGCGTTCGCGAGTTTTACCGCCTTGCTGCCGTAGTGCAGGACAAGATTTGGCCGCATTGGAGCGACACCCCTGCACCGTTGCTCCTAGTGACTGACGGAGGGGAATTCTTAACACATCATCCCGCGCCCCCGAAAGATTTTACAAAGGTCGGCGATGATCTCTACGCACGCCCCCGGCAATTTCCCACAAACCTGCTTGCTACGTTTCCGGCGTTCGGACCGCCATATGTAATCGTGATCGGCGAGCCAGCGAACACAGCCAGCAAAACCAGCTCGCAATGGCTGATCACTGTGATGCACGAGCATTTTCATCAATTGCAGAACTCGAAACCGGGCTACTTTGAAGACGTGAATAAGCTCGGACTTAGCCGCGGGGACAACAGTGGGATGTGGATGCTGAATTACCCATTTCCATACTCCGATACGTCGGAACAATTTGCGCACCTTCGCAACCTTCTGCTGGCGGCGCTGGCTGAATCCGATCCACAGAAATTCACGAAGGCTGCTCAAGAATACTTGTCCGGACGCAAAGCGTTCTTTGGGAAGCTTTCTGCGGATGATCACAAATACTTGGGATTTCAACTCTGGTATGAAGGGATTGCTCGTTACACTGAGGTCAGGTGTGCGGAAGCGGCCGCCGAATACCATGCAACTGCAGAGTTCGTTGCGCTTCCAGACTACGAATCGTTTGCCGACTATGCCGCAAAGAAAAGACGGAACACTCTCGATGAGTTACGTGAAGCCGATATAGGCAAAATGAAGCGAATCATCGTTTACCCGTGGGGCGCCGCGGAGGGGTTCTTGCTCGATCGCATCCAGCCCGGATGGCGCGATGAGTACTTTGCGCAGCCATTTTCATTGGACCATTTTTTTCAGCCATAGGGAAGGGCGCGATCGTCGTTGCCGCAGAGTCACTTCAGCCTCGCCCCCACCGGCACATCTTCCAAAAACGCTGCTAGCACGGGCCTTCCGCCTTCAAGAGATGCGGCAACGATCATCCCGTTTGATTCCAGTCCGCGCAGTTTGCGCGGTGCGAGATTGGCGACGATTACGACTTTGCGACCGACCAGAGTTTCAGGCGCGTACGCTTCGGCAATTCCTGCCACAATCTGGCGAACTTCGGTTCCGAGATCGACTTCGAGCCGCAGCAGTTTGTCTGCGCCTTTAACTTTTTCGGCGACTTTCACTTGCGCAACCCGAAGCTCGACTTTGGCAAAGTCATCAATTGTGATCTTTGCATCGGGACTCGCGACCGCCGCCCTGTGCTCCCCGTCCCCGGGCGATGGAACAACCTGGGCCCCCGTTGCACCCGGCGCATCGGTAGCATTCGGCTGCGATTCGACCGCCGAAGCTCGTCCCTGATCTTCCATCTTCTGCATCCTTTCGATGGCGCTCTTATCGGCGCGAGGAAACACAGGTTCAACTTTGCCAAGCTTTGTACCCAAGCGAAGCTGCCCCCATTGCAAGTCGGCGAGCGAAACTTTTGTGATGTCGCCCAGGCCCATTTGCGCCCAAATCTTTGCCGTTGCTTCAGGCATAACAGGATGCGCCAGCGCGGTCACAATTCGTAAAGCATCCGCCGACGTGTAGAGCACGGTTGCGAGGCGAGCGCGGCTGGTCTCATCTTGTTTTTCAGCCAACGCCCAGGGCTCGTTTTCGACAATGTACTTATCCACGGCAGCCACCAGTGCCCAAGCCATTTCGAGCGCACGTGAAAACTGAAACTGCTCAAACAACTCGTGAAATTCCTTGATCGTATGTTTCGCAAGAGCTGCGACCAGATCTTCCTCGGCAGTATGCGCCGCAGTGTGCGACGGATACGGCACCTCGCCCTTGAAGTAACGAGTGATCATGGCCAGGGTGCGGCTGGCGAGATTGCCGAGTCCGTTCGCGAGGTCGGAATTGTAGCGCTGCACCAGTGCGTCAAACGAAAACGATCCATCCTGGCCAAACACCACTTCGCGAAGCAGAAAATAGCGCAGCGCATCTGCGCCCAGCACATCGAGAATGGTCTCGGTGCGTACGATATTTCCGCGCGATTTTGACATCTTGCTTTCTTCAAACAGCAGCCAGCCATGTGCGATGATCGCCTTCGGTAGGGGCAAGCGTGCGGCCATCAGAAATGCCGGCCAATAGACGCAGTGGAAGCGTACGATTTCCTTGCCGATCATCTGCACGTCAGCCGGCCAGTACTTTTCAAACTTGCTTGTGTCCGGAGATCCGTAGCCAAGTGCGGTGATGTAGTTGGCCAGCGCGTCGAACCACACATAAATGACGTGGCCGGGATCGTCCGGGACGGAAATGCCCCAGGAAAAAGTTGAGCGGCTGATCGACTGATCGCGCAGGCCCGAGCGCACGAATGCGATTACTTCATTACGCCGCGTTTCGGGGCGGATGAAATCGGGCTGGCTGGCGTAGAGCTGCAGCAGCGGCTCGGCAAATGCCGAGAGTTTGAAGAAGTAGTTTTCTTCTTTGACCGTTTCGGTCGGTCGCCCGCACTCCGGGCACGGTTCTCCGGGGCCGACTTCTACGTACATCTCATCGAAGACGCAATACTGGCCGGTATAGCTGCCTTTGTAGATGTATCCGTTGTCGCGCAGACGGCGCCACAGTTCTTGCACGCCTCGCTTGTGGCGCTCAGAAGTTGTCCGGATGAAGTCGTCGTAAGTGATGCCCATCCGGTCCCAGAGCGCTCGGAATTCGGCGGAGACTTCGTCGGTAAACTTCTGCGGAGTCTTACCCGCGGCTTCGGCGGCGCGCTGGATTTTTTGCCCGTGTTCGTCGGTGCCGGTAAGAAAAAACGTTTCTGAGCCGAGCATCCGCTGCCGGCGCGCAATGGTGTCGCAGGCCAGCGTGGTGTAGGCGTGTCCAATATGGGGACGCGCGTTGACGTAGTAAATAGGCGTCGTTATGTAAAACTTGTTTGCCATAGTTTCATCAACCACGAAGGACACGAGTATCACGAAGTGTTGCGCCAAACAGTTTACTTCGTGTGCCGGAGCCTGCCCTCAGCGAAGCCGAAGGGCGCCCTTTGTGGTTTATTTTGTTTTAGATTTCAGATAAGCCTGTACTGCTTCCTGCATCACCAGCTTCAATGGTACACGCTGCTCGACGGCAATGCGGCGGCAGTCCTCGTATTCGGGAGCGTAGCTGGTGACGGTACCATTCAGGTTCGCGATCTTGATTCTCACTTCACCGAAGCGAGTTGAGACGCATTGCCACCGGCGCTGCAGCACCTGCCGCTGCTCTTCGCGGACCCGCACGCCCAGCGTAGTCGTCTCAGCGAAAATAATTTTCGCGAGGCGGTCGGTGTCCTCCGGTTTGGCCAACACAGTCAAGAGCGTTCCCGGACGGTTTTTCTTCATCTGTACCGGGGTGCTGAATACATCCAGTGCGCCGCCTTCGAGCAAGCGATCCATCAAATATCCAAATACCTGCGGATTCATATCATCGAGGTTAGATTCGAGCACGGTGATGGTCTCGATCGAGAGATGTATGGTTGAAGCATGTGGGGCCGATGCATGTGTGGCGCGGACCTGCCCTGAGCGGGAGTCGAAGGGGCCCTCGCCCGCGATTGCGTCCGCGAAGGCATCGCCCACTGTCATACGCAATACATTCGCATGCCCAGCAAAATCCCGAGTGCCTGCACCATAACCAGTTTTCTCGATCATCATCTTTGGAAATGGCTCGAAGCGCTTGACCAGTGTCCCGACAATGGCCGCGCCCGTCGGAGTCACTAACTCAGCTTGCAGTCCCGAAGAATACACCGGAGCGCCCTTGAGCAATTCAACCGTGGCCGGCGCAGGAATCGGAAAAGTTCCGTGGGCGCAAGTCACGGTGCCGCCACCAACGTTGAGCGGCGAGCAGACGAACTCGTCGACGGCCAGCCGCTCTGCGCCGACCGCTGCGCAGACGATGTCAACCAATGCGTCCACTGCACCGACTTCGTGAAAGTGGATCTGTTCAACCGGTACATTGTGAATTTTAGCCTCAGCAGCGCCCAGTTTTTCGAACATCGTGATAGCAGTGTTCCTGGCTGACTCGCTCAGCGCAGCTGCGCGAATAATCTCGCGGATTTCCTTCAGCCCGCGCCCGTGCGGATGGCGGCTGTGGTCGTGATGATGATCGCCAGCATGTTGGTGGGGATGAGAATGGCTCTGCGAACATCCGTGGCTTGGAGTCTCAGCCTGCTGCTCTCTCGGTGCATCCTTCTCGCCGTTCACAATCACGTCCACTTTGGTCGCGCTAATCCCGCTGCGATTTACGCGGGAGATTTCCAGACGGCCTCCAACGTTCAGCGCCGAAACAGCTTGCTCGAAGACCGCGGGCGGAACTCCGGCATCGATCAATGCGCCCAGGAACATGTCGCCACTTATGCCGGAAAAACAATCGAGATAGGCGATGCGCATAAAACTTTGTTCTCGGTTGTCGGCTCTCGGCTCTCGCTAGACCGATGACCGCGACGGTTCCAGGAACACCAAGGTTTACGCCAGCTGAGATGCTTGATCTTAAATCATAAGGCGAGCAGGCCCCAGAGCCGAGAGCCGACGACCGAGAGCCGACAGCACTCTGATAAAATCGCCATTCCCCTTCAACCACTTAGGAGAATTCTTGTACCGTTACCTCGAACGCCGCCTGGCTCAGCGCATGCGCGATTTTCTGCGCGAACGCTACGCGCTGGGACTGGAGAAAATGGCGATTGAGCAGCCGCCGAGAGTCGAGTTGGGCGAATATGCGCTGCCGCTGGCGTTTGATCTGGCGAAGAAGCTGCGCAAAGCTCCGCGCAAGATTGCCGAAGAAATTGTCGCCGGAATTGGACCCATTGAAGGATTCGAGAAGTTGGAAGTTGCGGGTGCGGGTTACATCAATGCGCGAGTCAACCGGGCTGCGCTGGCACTGGCGATTGCAACGGACGAGAAGCATTCGGTCGAGCATGCTGCGGGCAAGATTCTGGTCGAGCACACCAGCATCAATCCCAACAAAGCTGCGCACATCGGACATTTGCGGAATGCAATTCTCGGCGACACTTTTGTTCGCCTACTGCGATACGCCAGGCGCGAGGTCGATGTGCAGAACTATATCGACAATACGGGCGTGCAGGTGGCGGATGTAATTGTGGGATTTCTGCATCTGGAGAAAAAATCGCGGCCAGAAATTGAGCTGCTGACTCAGCAGCCGCGCTTTGATTATTACTGCTGGGATTTGTACGCGAAGGTTTCGCAATGGTACGAGCAGAATGCGGAGAACAAGAAAGTCAGGCTGCAGACGCTGCATGAGATTGAGCAGGGTGGAAATGATGTTGCGGCCATCGCTGAACTGATTTCGAGGGCGGTACTTCGGCGCCATCTGGAAACCATGGATCGGCTGGACATTGAGTATGACTTTCTTCCGCGCGAGAGCGAGATACTGCATTTGCATTTTTGGGACGCAGCGTTCCAGAAGCTGAAAGATGCTGGCGTGCTGTCTTTCGAGAGTGAAGGCAAGAACAAAGGTTGCTGGGTAATGCGACGGGCGGGAACGGCAAAATCAAGTTCAAAGACTTTAACCACAGAGAGCACAGAGAACACGGAGGGAAGCACAGAGGAGATAAGCGAAGAAGACCAGAAAGTGATCGTGCGCTCGAATGGTACCGTCGGATATGTCGGCAAAGACATTGCTTACCACATGTGGAAGTTTGGTCTCCTGGGAAAAGATTTTGGGTATTGCAAGTTTTATCTTTATCCCAATGCGCATCAGTGCTGGATTTCCGCCGAGGAAGGGGAGAAAGATCATCCCCACTTTGGGGGGGTCGCAGAGATCTACAACGTGATCGATTCCCGGCAGGCGGAGGCGCAGAACACGGTCATCGAAGCGCTGCGCGGGCTTGGGCATGAGGAAGCTGCCGAACACTACACACATTTTTCTTACGAGATGGTCGCGCTGACTCCGCGATGTGCCGCCGAGCTGGGATATGAGCTCTCTGAAGAGGAAAAGGCAAAGTCGTACATTGAGGTGTCGGGGCGCAGAGGCTTCGGTGTAAAGGCAGACGATTTGATCGACAAGCTGATCGCGTCGGCGAAGAAGGAAGTGGACTCCCGAAATGCCGAGTGGCCTGAAAGGGAGCGGCAGGATATTGCCGAAGCAGATTGCCATCGGAGCGCTGCGCTACTTCATGCTGAAGTACACGAAGCAATCGCTGATTGCATTCGATTTCAAAGATGCGCTGAGCTTCGAAGGTGAAACCGGGCCTTATGCGCAATACGCGGTGGTGCGGGCGACGAATATTTTTCGCAAGGGCGGAATGGATGCGGACAGTTTCTCGGCTGATGGCGTTGACTTCGCGCGTTTTCTGGGTTCTGTGGAAGAGCGGCCCTTACAGGGCCGCGTAAATCGACCCGGAAGCCCTGACGCGGCCCTGAAAGGGCCGCTCTTCCACGAGCACGATGGTCACCGGCACGACCCTGATGAGCTTTGGGAGCTGTGGCTGGCCGCGTCAAAAACCGGGTATGTGATCGATCAATGCATCGCTACGACCGAACCAGCCTATCTGGCGAAGCATGTGTTTCAGATGGCACAGATGTTCAACACTTTTTATCATCGATATCCGATTCTGACTGAAGCGGATGAGGCGCGAAAAAAGTTTCTGCTGGCAACGGCGGCGGTAGTCAGGCGAGAATTGATTCGGGCGCTGGGCGTAATGGGGATTGAAGTGCCGGTGGTGATGTAGCGCTAGGCTCGCTTTCGGCCCGCCACCATCAATCCTCCGCCAACTACAATCAGAATCACGCCAACATATGGCGGTAGCATTTCATCGTGATGGGTGTTGACGCCGACGTGAACGTCGCCGGCGTCCAGGCCGTGGTGTTCGGTGTGCGGCACCGGGACGAAGAAAGAAAGAATTCCGAGCACCAGGATAATGAGTCCGACTACGAAAAGAGCTTTCATAAATTCCTCCGGTCGCGCAAACAGAAAAGCAGGTTCCTCGACTTCGCAGGTTGATTCGCTTCGCAAATCATCCTGCTCCGCTCGGAATGACAAGTGTAAGGTACAACAGGTTGGCGCGTCTGAAGCCGGCCATCCCGATTGAAACCGATCTTTCTCTGTGCCTCCGTGTCTCCGTGGTGAACTACGCCTTTCCAAAATCGCGGGCGAACTCGACCAAACTTCGCACCGCAATTCCCGATGGGCCTTTCGCGATCCAGGGTTTCGCGTCTTCCATCCAGGCGGTGCCGGCGATGTCGAGATGGATCCAGGGCGTTTCTTCGGCAAACTCCTGCAAAAACTTCGCTGCGGTGATGGCGCCGCCCCAGCGTCCGCCGGTGTTCATAAGGTCGGCGATGTTCGATTTGATCTGTTCTTTATATTCGTCGTCGAGGGGCAGCCGCCACATTTTCTCTCCCGCCTTGTCGAGCGCTGCCTTGAAGTGGTTGTAGATGTCGTCGTCGTTCGCAAAAATTCCGGCATTGGTGTATCCCAGCGCAACTACGACTGCGCCGGTGAGCGTAGCGGCATCGATCAAATGGGTGCAACCGAGTTGGCGAGCGTAACAGAGCCCGTCAGCCAGAACCAGACGGCCTTCGGCGTCGGTGTTGATAATTTCGATTGTCTTGCCAGACATCGCGGTCTGAATATCACCAGGCTTTTGTGCCTTACCGGAAGGCATGTTCTCTGTGGCGCAAACAATTCCGATCACTTTGACCTTCGGCTTGAGGAGCGCGATGGCCCGCATGGCACCGATCATGGTCGCGCCGCCCGCCATGTCGTACTTCATTTTTTCCATGCCGTCCGCCGGCTTGATGGAAATGCCTCCGGTGTCGAATGTAACTCCTTTGCCCACCAGGCCCAGAACTGGTTTTTCCGGCGCGCCCGCCGGCTCGTAGCGCATGACAATCAGCGCCGGAGGCTCATCTGACCCCTGGGCAACGCCCCAGAATGCGCCCATCTTTAATTCCTTGATTTTGTCAGCCCCGTAAACTTCGCACTTTAATCCGGTTTGCTTCGCCATCTCCTGGGCGCGATTGGCGAGCATGGTTGGTGTCATCTGGTTGGAAGGCTCGTTCACCAGCTCGCGAGTGAAGTTTTGCGACTCGCCAATGATCCTGGCTTCATCAAGTACGCGCTGCAGGGCTGTCTGGTCGCCGGAAGCAATCACGGTGAGTGACTCAATTTTCTGATCTTTGCGGTCGCTCTTATAAGTATCGGGATCGAAGTCGCCGATGATCGCGCCTTCGACGATAGCTCTGACAGCCTGTTCAGCGGGAATCTCCTGCGGTGCGACGAACGCCAGAGTGCGCAGGCTGCGCAGTTTCAGCGCGCGCACCGCCGCACCCGCCAATTTACGGAGATCGGAGGCGGTGAACTTCTTCGCTTTGCCTCCACCGATCAGTAGCAACCGCTTCGCTTTGATTCCGGCGGGTTTGTGCAGCCACGAAATTTCAAAAGTCTTGCCCGTGAGATCTCCGGCGGAAACGAGATCAGATGCGGCTTGCTGGACGGCTCTGTCATTACTTGAGACAAATGCGTCGGTCTTGTCTTTTTGGTCCGGTTGCATTTTCTGTACGGTCAAGGACAACCGCGACCAGGCATTCGGTTTCGATCTGAGCAGCAGGAGAGAGAGAAAGTGTGATCTTCATAATTTCGAATGATTCGAATGAATAGTATGGAAGGCGGGACCGGAATTGCGCAAGCGTCCGAATCATGAACCGGTGCGCCTGGGAACCACCATCAATTTCCGGTTCCCTGTCAGGCGGTAAGTTTCGAAATCATCGTGGTCTATCGTGAAAATCACACGAATCCCCTCTCGGTTGGCCACATGGACCAGGGTGGCGTCGGCAAAGTCCATGGGCCGATCCTTGTACCGCAACATCAGGGTGCGAAGAGGTTGGAGATCGGGGTCGCGGATTGGGGCCAGAGTAATCGCGCCGGAATCAAGCAGATCCCAGGCCCGGTCGACGCCGCCGAAATCGCGCAGAACGAGATGAAACACCTCGGTGAGGACTGCGCCAGTTGTGAGGAGCGGAAGGCGGAGCGATCGAAAGGCCTCTACGCACGCTCGATGCCAGCGGTCATCGCGGTCCAGATATGCAAGGATTGCACCTGTATCAATGAGAGCCGCGGCCATAGCGCTTTGCGAGGCTCTCCTTTATTCGCGCCGAGGCGCGAGAGGCGCGGTTCGGGTCATCGCCCGAAAGAGATCCGGCCAGCTTCAGCGCGCGTGACCGCAGTTTTTGCTGTGCGGCCTCATCGTCCGCAGAAGCGGCGCGCCTTTCTTCCAGCCACTTTGAGCTGATGTCGTCCAGAAGCTCCGCGACTGATTTGCCTTCGCGCATCGCTTCCGATTCGAGGGCCAGTTTTTTCTCAGCGGCAACTCGCCAGCTGTAAACCTCGGTTTTCATGCACTACAGTGTAGTGCATACCAATATTTGATGTCAAACTCGCGACCCTTCCTGGCCTGCACGGCCGGACCAGGCGGTAATATGGTGTGTTTGCCCGCATTCGGAAATTCAGGACTCCTCATTTGAAATCGCGCAAACCCATTCAGCTGCTTGCCTGGGTCCTTCTTGCTGTGCTGCCCGGTTTGGCTCAGGGTCCACGTAGTCAAAAAATCATCATTGACACTGATATCGGCGACGACATTGATGACGCCTTTGCGGTTGCTCTGGCTCTGCGCAGCCCGGAGGTGCAGATTCTGGGGATCACGACCACATTTCGAGACGCCGGGGCTCGGGCGAAGCTTGTCGATCGTATGCTCGGCGAAGTGGGGCGGCAGGACATACCCGTCGCCGAAGGTGTCCATACCGACGCGAAGATTGGCATGTCGCAGCGGCCCTATGCAGAGGGCGGGCACTTCGCACGCGCGTCGCATCCCGCGGCGGTGGATTTTATTCTGGACCAGATTCGGCGCAACCCGGGAGAGATCACGCTGGTTTGCATCGGGCCACTGCTGAACGTGGGTGCATTGATAGACCGTGACTCGCAAGCGTTTAGAAAGCTGAAGCGGGTGGTGATTATGGGTGGCTCGGTGGATCGGGGCTATGGGGATCCGTATGGCCCGCCCACTCCGCCGGAGCCCGAGTGGAATATTAAGAATGATGTTCATTCTGCGCAGAAGTTGTTTGCCTCGGGTGTGCCGCTGTATGTGATGCCACTGGATTCGACGGAGCTCAAACTGGATGAAGTCAGGCGCGAGTTTCTGTTTCGGCAACGCACTCCGCTCACAGATGCGCTGACAATCCTGTATCACCAGTGGGGACAGCAGACCCCGACGCTATTCGATCCCATGACGATCGCGTTCATAGATGACCCGACATTGTGCCCGGTGCAGCCGATGAACATCATCGTGGACGAAAAAGGAATGACCAGGCGCGGGGCGGGAATGCCGAATGCGCAAGTGTGCCTGAAGTCGGATCCGGAGGCGTTCTTTAGGTTTTATTTGGGACGCGTGGGCGGGCGGTGAATCGTTCGGTGTAACTCTGCTAATTTGCCGAGCGCGGCTCGGCTGGGCGGACGTGGACGTCCGCCCCTACATGGCCGGTAGCGGGGAATGCCGCTGAGGAAAGCGCGTAAAATAGAGGCATGCGGCGAGTTTACCTCGACAATAACGCCAGCACGCCCGTGCTTCCTGAGGTTCTGGAAGCCATGCGGCCGTACTATGCCGAACATTTCGGCAATGCGTCTTCTATCCATCATCACGGGCAGGAAACGCGCGCGGCAGTCGAGCGTGCGCGCGAGTCGGTAGCGAAGCTGCTCGGCTGCAGGCCTGCCGAAGTCGTCTTCACCAGTGGCGGAACCGAAGCCGACAATCTGGCCATTTTTGGCGTGTTAAATCAGGGCCTGCTCCATCCGGGAGATCACGTCATTAGCTCAACCATCGAGCATCATGCCGTGCTCAACTCTTGCAAGCAGCTGCAGGAGAGGGGAGTCGAGGTCACCTATGTCCCGGTTGATGGCCGCTGCCTGATTAATCCCGACGATGTTCGCCGCGCGCTGCGTTCGAACACCAAGCTAGTCACGATCATGATGGCCAACAATGAAACCGGCGTCCTGCAGCCGGTGGATGAGATCGGGAGAATTTGCGCCGAAGCGGAGGTGTTTTTCCATACTGACGCTGTTCAGGCTGCCTCCAAGGTCCCGATTCGCGTCAAGGAAATTGGCTGCGATCTGCTTTCAATTTCCGGTCACAAGTTTCATGCTCCGCAGGGCGTGGGTGCTTTATATGTTCGCAAGGGCACGATACTCGAACCGCTGTTTTATGGAGGAAGTCATGAGCGCTCGCGCCGCGCAGGCACCGAAAATGTGCCGGGAATTGTTGGCTTGGGCAAAGCCGCGGAGCTCGCGATGAAAGCCTTCGAACACGGAGAAGATGGCGCGATGGCCGCTCAGCGTGATCGCTTGCAAAGTGCGGTCCTCGGCAGTGTCGAAAGCGCTGGTGTAAATGGGGATGGCGCATCCCGCGTCCCCAACACCACGAATATTTATTTCGATTACATCGAAGGAGAGGCGCTGGTAATCGCTTTGGATCTGAAGGGACTTGCAGTGTCGACCGGCGCAGCATGTTCTTCAGGAGCGATTGAGCCGTCGCATGTGCTGACTGCGATGGGACTGCGACCGGATCGAGCCAGGGCAAGCCTGCGATTCAGTCTTGGGAAGCAGAACACGGCTGACGACGTAGAATTCGCGGTCCAGCTGGTTTCGGCTGCAGTTGAGCGTCTGCGGGAGTTGTCACCTCTATACAATAGAACGAGTGAAGTTCATTCTTAGATTCCTGTACGGTATCCAGCCGAAGTACAAAGATCCTTTGATTCGCTGAGAATGACAACACATTTACTGAATGACTGATCACAAGACCATCGCCGTAGCCATGTCGGGAGGAGTTGATTCTTCAACCGTTGCGGCCATGCTGCGCGCGGATGGTCACAACGTCATCGGCCTGACCATGCAGCTGTGGAACCAGCGGAGGTTGGCTGGCCGCACGGGCATGCCGGAGACAGTGACTGGACGGTGCTGCTCGCTTGACGACGTCTACGATGCGCGGCGCGTGGCTGAGACGATTGGCATTCCTTATTACGTGGTCAATCATGAGGACAGGTTCGAGCGCGATGTAGTCCGCCCGTTTGTGCAGGAATATTTGTCGGGCCGCACACCGATTCCGTGCAGCCTTTGCAACAATCATTTGAAGTTCGATCAGTTGCTCACAGTCGCGCAGCAGATTGGGGCAGAAGCGGTTGCCACTGGCCATTATGCGCGTGTGGAATTTGATGACGCGCGCGGGCGATGGCTGTTGAAGCGTCCTACAGACCGTTCCAAGGACCAGACCTATTTCCTTTTTGGTTTGACACAGGAGCAACTCAGCCGAACTCTTTTCCCTTTGGGCGGGATGCACAAGCCCGAGGTGCGCGAATTAGCTCGCAAGCATGGGCTGGCATTGGCGGAGAAGCCTGATTCGCAGGAGATTTGTTTTGTTCCCGGCGGCGACTATAAGAATTTTCTCGACGCATATCTTTCCGAGCAGGGTGACTCGCTGCCCGAAACTGCGGGTGAACTGGTCACGACCGATGGCCGCGTGATCGGCGAGCACGGCGGCATTCACAACTTCACCGTCGGACAGCGTAAGGGATTGGGCGTCGCGACGGGCTCTCCGCTTTATGTGCTGCAGATCAAGGGAGACACGCGCCAAGTTGTCGTGGGTGATGCGGAAAACCTGTATTCACAAACGCTGCTGACTCGGAGAATCAATCTTATTTCTGTGGACGATCTTCGTGAGCCGACGCGCGTCAGCGTAAAGATTCGACATCGCCACGAGCCTGCCACGGCGACAATTGAGAAAACTGGCGCAGATGAAATCCTCGTCACTTTTGACCAGCCGCAGCGGGCAATCACTCCGGGACAGGCCGCAGTTTTCTATGACGGAGAAATAGTTGTCGGCGGCGGTTGGATCAGTTAGTCGGATCAGTTAAGCCTGTTTCAATCAGCCCAGAACGTCCCTCACCTGGATGGCGCTACTGGCGATTGACTGCTAAGGCTCATCACCCCTTCGGCGTGCGAACTAAGCCTCTCTGCGGTAGTCTGGCCTGAGTGAATCCAGCTGACATCCTGCACACTGAACCAACGTTGGCGACGGAACAAAGAGACTGCCCTCTGCGCGGTCACTGGCATTCCATCTGGTTCATTGTTCTGGTTGCATTCGCGCTGCGCGTCGCGGTGATCACGGTCGGGCACACCTATCGAATCACTCCACGGCGCGATCACTTCCAATACGGATGGGAAATGGGCAGGCTTGCCCGGTCAATTGCGCAAGGTCACGGGTTCAGCTCGCCCACGGATTTGGATTCAGGGCCAAGCGCCTGGACTGCGCCGGTGTATCCCTACATACTTGCCGGAATTTTCAAATTGTTCGGAATTTATAGCCCGGCTTCGGCTTGGGTCATTCTCACCTTCAACAGCATTTTCGCAGCGCTGACGTGCTGGCCAATGTATCGCATTGCCGAGCGCATTTTCGGGACTTGGGTGGCCCGAGGAACGGCGTGGACGTGGGCGTTATTTCCTTATCTGATTTATTGGCCGGTAAGAGTGGTGTGGGAAGTGAGCTTCACGACGTTTTTCCTCACGCTGGCTCTCTGGCTGGCAATCCGCATGGCAGGCGGTGAGCGCAGGCGGGACTGGGTTTTGTTCGGCGCAGTCTGGGGATTGATCGCGCTGACAAACACGGCCGTGATCATTTTGTTGCCGTTTTTTCTGGCGTGGCTGATTTGGCGCAGCCCGGAGAAAAAGACCAGGGCGACAGGAATGCTGCGCCGCTTCTCGGGTCCCGTGGTGAGCGTCCTTGTCGTTGTCCTGTGCGTGACCCCGTGGACGATCAGGAATTACCAGACCTTCGGAAGATGGATTTTTATTCGCGACAACCTGCCACTCGAACTGCACGAGGCAAACAATAACGCTTCGTCGGGCTTATGGACTCGCAACGAGCATCCGGGGAACGATCCCGCTGCCATGCGGCGGTTTGCGGAGCTGGGCGAGATTCGCTTCATGGACGAGAAGAAACGAGAGCTGGGCGAATTTATTCGCGAGCATCCGGGAAAAGTTCTTTTGTTTAGTTGTGAGCGCGTGTGGTACTTCTGGGCCGCGCCTCCACAGGCCACGATTGTGGCTGGATATGATTTGTGGGTGGCCCGCCATGTGGAATTCTTGCTGGCCACGCTATTCGCCTTTGCCGGGCTGGCGCTTGTCTTCCGCCGCAGGAACCAATACGCGTGGCTGCTTGCGCCTTTTCTGATCGTCTATCCACTTCCGTATTACCTGGTGAATCCGTTTCCCCGATATAAGCACCCCATTGAACCGGTCATGCTGATGCTGATTGTGTACGTTTTGTGGGAAGCGAAAGCGGTGCAGTTGAAATGGCCAGCGTGGCGGAGAGAAGCATAACAGTCGGGGCAAGTTCGATTCCTCGGGATCCGCAACTGACGCGCTAGCACGCACTTCCGCCATCGTTTAGAGTAGGTCATGCGTTCGATTTTGCACAAGAAGGGCCTGCGTTTCGTCTTCGCCGCAAACGTAGTGTCGATGATCGGCAGCGGCATGAACTCGGCCGCGGTCGCCTGGTACATTCTGCAAGCCACGCATTCTGAAATTGCTCTGGGCACGTTTGCCGTGGTGCAGACGCTGCCGGCAATTCTTCTGCTTCCATTCACCGGCGTCATTATCGATCGCGAGGACCGCCGCCGGCTTGTCATGATGCTCGATGCGGCCCGTGCGGTCGTGATCCTGATTGTTGCTCTCCTCGCTTTCGCCGGCAAAGCAAAAATCTGGGAACTCTATGCCATGAACATGCTGGTGGCCGCGGGCTTCTGGATGTTCTGGCCGACTATCACAGCTCTTATTCAGGAGCTGACACCCGGAGATGAATTTGTTCACGCCAATACCTTTCTGCTGGCAGGGGTACAAGGCGGCTGGCTGATCGCTGGATCGATTGTCGGTTTCGTGTACAACAAGATCGGCTTGGGTGGGGTGCTGCTGATTGACGTCAGCACATACATAGTTTCATTCCTCTGTTATCTCGCGGTTCGCAAAGGGAAACATGTGGTACCGCGCCCGGCGGAGCTGCGCACCGACATTGTCGCGGCCGAGACTGCCGTCGGAAAGTTCTTCCGCGAGATGCGCGAAGGCATTCAATTCCTGCGCGGTCATCGCGAAATCGTGATGCTGGGCGTGAGCTGGGCGCTCTTTCTATCCGGCATGATGACCGGGGTTGTGGTCACGCCTCCGCTGAGCGAACACTTTCACGCGGGCGCGGTCGGGTATGGATGGCTCAACGGAGGCTGGGGCGTTGGCGCGTTCGTCAGCGCTTTTTATGCGCCGCTGTTCATCAAGAGATTTGGCGCGAGGCGGTCGATCGCAATTTCTTTGGGACTGCTGACCGTGCTAATGATCTCCGCCCCGATGATGCCGCTTCTTGCGCTCTCTGTTGCGGTGTATGCATTGATGGGATCGGGCCGCGGCATAACCGGCGTAGCTATGAACACCAGCCTGATGGAGCAAATCCCACCGCACTTCATGGGACGCGTCCAGAATGCGTTCTACATGGCCGGAACAATGTTTCAGGTGTTGCAATCTTACTTAGTCGGCGCAGTTGCTCAACGCAATCTTGCCGCAGGATTTTCTGTGATCGGATTGGTGTACGCAATAGGATTCATCACTGCAACCTGGCCGATTCAAATTAATAAGCCGGTGCAAGTGGGAGAGGCGGAGTAGCGGTATTATCACAACGCCCGCATCACATCGAAGTACAAGGGCTGTAGCGCCCCAGTACTCGGACGCATTCCAAGAATGTCGCTGCTGGCCGCATTTTTTAAGATCTTCGCCAGAACTATGTAATCAGCGCGCATCCACCAGGGCTGGTTTCTGGCTGTACCTGGCATCGGCCTCAATAGCATCCCCGAAAACGCCGCGTATAATTAGAAACTGATTTCATACAGAGGAAATTGCAATGCCTGCCGCAAATGGAAGCAATGGAAACCGGCACAACGGAAACGGTGCCGCTCGTCCGCGCTCCGAATGGATCTCCCGTCGCAAATCGCAGAACACCGACGGCAATTTTTCACAAATGCGCTACGCGCGCCGGGCCTGGTCACCGAAGAGATGGTTTATGTTGCGCAACGCGAGAAGCTGACGCCTGAGCTGGTGCGCGATGAAGTTGCCCGCGGCCGCATGATCATCCCCGCGAACATCAATCATCCGGAGCTTGAGCCGATGTGCATTGGCGTGGCGTCGCTGTGCAAGATCAATGCCAACATCGGCAATAGCGCGGTGACCTCAGAAATAGGCGACGAATTGAAGAAGCTGCACACGGCAGTTCATTACGGCGCGGACACCGTGATGGATCTTTCTACTGGCGGCGACATTCACGCAATTCGCGAAGCCATTCTGCGCCACTCGCCGGTGCCGATCGGAACCGTGCCGATCTACGAAGCGGTGTCGCGTGTGAAGCGTATTGAAGACCTGAACGCGGAAGTGATGCTTGAAGTAATCGAAGAGCAAGCCGAGCAAGGCGTGGATTACATGACCATTCACGCCGGCGTCCTGATTCAGTATTTGCCGATGATAGTCGAAGCGCATAACCGGAATCGTGAGCCGTGGCGGCGCGATTCTCGCGCAGTGGATGGCGCACCATCGCAAGCAGAATTTTCTGTACGAGTGCTTCGACGACATCTGCAAGATTTTCGCCAAGCACGATGTTTCGTTTTCACTGGGCGACGGCCTGCGTCCCGGTTGCATCGCCGACGCCAGCGACGAGGCTCAGTTTGCCGAACTGAAAACTCTCGGCGAGCTCACGAAAAAAGCCTGGGACGCATGACGTGCAGGTCATGATCGAAGGTCCGGGCCACGTTCCGCTCGCACAAGATCAAAGAGCAGGTGGATAAAGAACGCGAGCTTTGCTACGAAGCGCCGTTCTATACGCTCGGTCCGCTGGTCACTGATATTGCGCCGGGCTACGACCACATCACGTCGGCCATTGGTGCGGCCATGATCGGATGGCACGGCGCCGCCATGCTCTGCTACGTGACTCCCAAAGAGCACCTCGGATTGCCCAACGAAAAAGACGTAAAAGACGGGATCATCGCTTACAAGATTGCCGCGCACGCGGCCGACCTTGCCCGGCACCGTCCCGGCGCGCAGGACCGCGATAACGCCACTCAGCTTCGCGCGTTACAAATTCGATTGGGAGAAGCAGTTTGCGCTCTCGCTCGATCCGGAAACCGCGCGCGCCATGCACGACGAAACGCTTCCCGACGACTACTACAAAGAAGCGGCGTTCTGCTCGATGTGCGGGCCGAAATTCTGCTCGATGAATTATTCGTCGAAGGTCGACGACTACAACCGCGAAGTGCACGGTCTGGAAAAGAAGGATTATTCAGAACTGGTCGATAAGCTGGTGGGCTGACCAGCGACCGCAAACGTTTTTTCAACCACCAAGGACACGAAGTACCACGAAGGAAAATCGCAGCTAGGCTATATTTCTTTGTCGATCTGCTTACTTTTTTGGAATTCCTTCGTGTACCTTCGTGCCCTTAGTGGTTGATTCGATACTCAGCGGGACTTGCCGCTACTTCCGTAATAGTGATAAGTGTCAGGCGCGACGTAGTCCTCATCATCGTTGTGATGAGTTCGCCTCGGCGCGGCGCTGGGCCGATTGTCCGTAACGTCGGGCGAAGGCTTGGCTTGAGTTGTGCTCTTAACAGGGGCGCTGGCGCTGTTCGCATTTTGGCGCGTGCTTGCGAGAGCCGTTTGGGGCGCGATCAAACCAGCCGGATTCACGACCGGAGTAGGGTGAGCCGTCAGACGCGTCGCACTGCTGCTTCTGGAACTGTCAGAGGTGGAACCAGCCGGCGCTTGGTGCCTGATTGCAGAGATCACTCCCAAAGTCAGCAGGGCGGAGAGCGCGGCCATGGCTAGCGAAGTCCACAATCGCGAGTCACGGCGGAAAGCTTCGCGTCGCGAGGCCAAGGCCATTCGGCTACGCTGGATCAGTGCCTGCATACCAGCGGGCTTTGGAATCCGGATGCGAACTTTCTGAGCGCGGGCCCGTTGGACAAGGTCAGCCGACCGCGAGACGGACGACCTAGCAGCGTTCGACGAGAAGCTTGCGACTGCTAATCGCGAACGAGCAATGCCAGATTCGCACGATTTCCACCATGCCTGGAAACGATCCTGGATAGAACGGGAGCCAGCGATCCCACCCAGCACCCATTTTTCCGTGGTGTGCCGCGCCCGCCTGATTTGTGCCTGAAGGTCTATCGATTCGTAGATGGTCAGCACCCTGCCGCGGCTATTGCGTAAAGATCGAACTGTGCCGTCGAAAGCATTGCCAGCAAGTTGGCCGAGCGATCCCAAGGCGCGAGTCACCGGGATGAATATCGAGCGGCCTTGCGATTCCTGCGCGCGCTGTGGTTCAACAATTTTCAATTTCTGGTGCTGCTGCGCTCCAGCAGGATCCTGGTCTGGAACTGGTTGCGGTGGACGCTTGGGAGGCGCTTCAAGCTCGCGCTCGGCGCTTGCCGTCTGGTTTGCGGGCGGCGCAGGAAGCGCTGGCTCGGTTGGCGGCGGAACGCGTTTGATGACCGACGCAGTTCTGGGCGACGGCCAGGGAATGGGGGGAGAAATCGCGCCCAGCTTGCCGGGCGTGGCAGTCGATTGACCTGAACCTGGGCTAGCGTTGCCCGTAACGGAGCCAGGCACGGCGGCATCACCCTGAGAACGAACATCGTTGCGGAGTGGCATCTCGATCACTTCCGACGAGACGTGCGAATCCACGCTCGCCGCGTCGTCCACCGACTCAGGATCATCCGTCGCCTGCCAGATTAAGCCATGCGGAACCAGGGGCTCATCTTCAGGGTCTTTACGCTTGCGCCTGGCAAACATGCAGCTTCTTGGATGCCGAGTAGGCAAGTAGAAGCTACTTCTTTAAGGGACATTTGGCAAGTGGCGGGAAACAGAGTAGTTGGTGAGACACACCGTTAGCTGGATTAGCCCACGCTGTCGCAAAGGATGCCATATCGGGCTATCCATCAAGCCTCAGACGGGAACCGCTACTTCTCGCTGCATTTTGTAGGCGTTAGCGACGTACTGGAGCACCATGCGCTGGGTATTAAAGAATGACCCGTTCAACGCGATGGTGTAGCGCATAATTTCCGTGTACCGGCTTGGACGGCCATAAAACATGGGAACGATTTCGCGTTGCAGCTTGTCGTAGAGAGCAGCGATTTCGACAGCTGGATCTTCCGCCGGCTCGCTGCTTCCAATGGACCATCCGGTAACGCCCTCTATGTGGCCTTCGGCCCACCAGCCATCTACGACGCTGAAGCTGGGAACACCGTTCAAGGCTGCTTTCATGCCGCTGGTACCAGAGGCTTCTTGCGGCCGGAGAGGATTGTTAAGCCAGAGGTCGACGCCCGAGGTGATGAGCCGTCCCCAGCGCATATCGTAATTTTCGACGTAGACAGTGCGGATTGAATCGGCCAACGAAGCGGCGCTCTCGACCACGTGGCGGATAAGATTCTTGCCGCCTTCATCATGCGGATGCGCCTTGCCGCCGTAAACCAGCTGAATAGGCCCGACTTCGCGAGCAATCTTCCGCAGACGTTCGGGATCATGGAAGAGAAGGTCAGCGCGCTTGTAAGTGCTGGCACGCCGGGCGAAGCCTATGGTCAAGATGTTGGGATCGAGCTGCACACCGAAGGCGCGGGCTATTTGCTCACATAGCTCGTTCTTGGCTTCGGCGTGGGCGTAGCGAATGCTGGGAAGAGGAATGCTGATTGCATAACGCAAATAATTGTTATCAGTGCGCCAGCCGGGAATGCATGAATCAAACAACCCGCTGAAGGCCGGCGAGGTCCAGGTGATGGCGTGCACTCCGTTTGTGATCGCGCTGATGTCGTAAGCGGGGAACATGCCACGCGAAACTTCGCCGTGGCGCATGGCCACGCCGTTCACGTATCCCGAGAAGCGCAGCGCGAGGTACGTCATGTTCAGCGCGTCGCCTTCCCAGGCTTCAGCTTCGTCGAGCAGCGCCACGTGCTGGCGCGCCAGGATCTGCACTGCCAGGCTGCGTGGGAATTGATCGTGTCCGGCGGGCACGGGAGTGTGCGTGGTGAAAATGCACATGTTGCGGACGCCGTCGATATCCAACTGCTTCACTCGTTCGGCAAAACTCTGGTCCAGTCGCCGCTCCAACAGACCCAGCGAGAGCAGAGCAGAGTGGCCTTCGTTCATGTGGAAGGCTTCGATCTGGCCGGAATAGACCTTTTCTATTAACCGGAATCCGCCGATTCCCAACACCACTTCCTGCGCCAGCCGGTAGCGCTGATCGCCTCCGTAGAGAGAATCAGTCAGGCTGCGGTCCTGCTCGGCATTTTCCGGTAAATCGGTATCAAGCAGATAGACCGGAACAATTTCCCCGGTGATGCCGGTGATGGTGTACTTCCAGGCACGAACGGAAACCTGGCGACCCTCGATTTCGATTGCCACTCGCTGCTTAACTTCCGTGAGCTGCTGCTCAGGCGACCAGTCCTGTGGCTGTTCAAACTGATTGCCAGCGGGGTCGAGCACCTGGCGGAAATATCCCTTGCGGTAGACCAGAGTGACGGCGGCCAAAGGCACTCCGAGATCGGCGGCGGACCGCAGCGTGTCTCCGGCCAGGATCCCCAGACCTCCGCTGTAAGTAGGGATGTCCGGTTCAAGGGCAATTTCCATTGAAAAATAGGCTACCCGGGGAGAATGGTTCTTTTTCATTTACGTATTCACCGCTCGATCCACAACCAGTTGGTTCTGCCAAGATTTGGGACCGGAAGAACTCAACCACAAAGGTCAGTATAACGTTTCACCATAACGTTATGGTGCCCGGAGCGAGTGTGAAAATGAGATCGTCACTGATCTGATTATCGGAAACCTAAGCAGATACTTTAACTCTTCCGCTCCACCAGGAACCGTGCCAACTCCTTAAGGGAATCGGCTCGCGCCCCAAACTGATCAACTGCCTTGGATGCGGTTTGAAGCAGAGTGGCAGCTTTCTGGCGCGACTCCTCTAAGCCAAACAGTGCGGGATAAGTGGCTTTTTCGGAAGCAATGTCTTTTCCCGCCGTTTTGCCCAGTTGGGCTGAGGATTGTGTCACATCCAGGATGTCATCCACGATTTGAAATGCCAAACCGATTGCCTGACCAAAGCAGCGCAAATGTTCAACTTGTTCGGACGATGCGGCAGCGTAAATGCCGCCGGTGACTACACTCGCCGTAATCAGTGCTGCCGTCTTCGAGCGGTGAATATACTCGAGCGTATCAGCGTCAGCTTTTGTGCGCTCGGCCTCCAGGTCGACCACCTGGCCTCCGATCATTCCGTTTACTGTGCCAGTGCCGCGCGCAATTTCCTCAATGATCTTGACTCGGGCCTCAGCCGGACAACGCAATCGCGAAAGCACCTCGTATGCTTGGGTTTGCAGCGCATCGCCTGCAAGAATCGCGATCGCTTCACCGAAGACTTTGTGACAAGTTGGACGCCCGCGCCTGAGGTCATCGTTGTCGAGCGCGGGAAGATCGTCGTGGATGAGCGAATAGGTATGCAACATTTCTAGCGCCGCACCCAGATCTTCGATTCCGGGTGGAAGCTCGCCCGCTACCGCTCGCGCGGCTTCCATGCACAGGATTGGCCGGATACGTTTGCCGCCGGCGAATACACTGTGGCGCATCGCCTGATGAATAGAAGTCGGCCGCTGATCGGCGGACGGAAGCAGGCGTTCGAGCGCTGCGTCGGTGAGCTTGCGGCCGTCATCGAGTGTTTGCGACAGCATCGAGGTGAGTATAACAAGCGGGTACGCTCTGATTAGGCGCAGCCGTTCACGGAAAGTTGGTTATCTTCGGGGCCACGCGAGGATCCATGGCGGTGGCCTCGCCCGTGTCGTCGATCACATGGCTTATCTCGCCATGCTTTCCCAGCGCCACGGTAATCATGTCGTGGAACTGGATCTTCGGTCTCTTCGGAGTCTCGATCGCCCGGGTCAACACCACGTCCGGATAAATAAAGACGCTGTACACGCCGAGTCCCCACGCCTGGTGACTGGTTACTCCGTCCGCGACCTTGTATGAGGCCCAGCCCTTCACCCCCGGCGCGCTGGTATAGCTGGCCTGGTTCGGAGGATCGTAAGGAATCTCAGACTGATAAAAATATGTCCGACCGCCATTGCCGTTCCACAGAACCTGGAATTTCTGGTGATGCTCAACAAACAGTCCATAGATCGTGACATCGTTTCCATTCACCACCAGCCCGTTTTCGCTGGTATTCATCTCCCAACCAACTCCGGCGCCGTGGTCGGCTCGCCAGATCCATGTATGGTCCACGATGGTGTCGTTGCTATTGATTTTCAAATTCACTTTGGCGCGGCCCACTCCCGCGCCGCCCACGCGGAAGAAAACATCGTGCAGTGCGATCGGGTCCTTCGCATGGCTTGCCCGGCTTCCCTCTGGTCCTACATCTAACAGCACTGGAGACTCGCTGGGTCCGGCATCGAAGAGTATCCCCGCTATTTCAATTCCGTCTGCATCGGCAGTGGTCATGGCCGCCGTGCCTTTTATTGGACGCAGCGTGGCAAAACCCAACCCCAGCACCACCGTGTGCGGCCGGGTCACGCGAATCGGAGCGCTTAGCTCATAGATTCCCGGCGTCAAAATGAGGTCCTTGCCCTTCTCAAGCTGCGCGTTGATCGTTTCCGACGCATCTACATCCGGGCGCGCAATATAAAAATTCGCAATCGGTATAGTTTCTCCCGGCGTTTCTCCGCCGCGCCACGTAATCCCGACACTATCGTTGTGCAACGCCGGAACCCGCACGCTGAACTCGCCCTCTGCATTTACTTGTAAGAATGGTTTCTCGCGCACTACTGGCGTCTGCGGCACTTTTGTATACGGCGGTGACGGCCATTCGCCTTCAGGAGGATGTGCCACCCCGACGAAGACCATGTTCCAGTTCGAGCCAGTCCAGCTCTTCCAATCGCAGTTGCGAGAAATCCACTGCTGCTGGCTGCCAGAACCGACATTCCCGTCCACCAGCGAATCCGACATCCAGCCGCCGCTGGCCCATCCGTGATGCTGGTGCAGCACCAGGTCACCGCGCACGTGCATGCGCCGCAGCGATACCGCCTGCGAGACTGCCCATTGCATCGTCCCGCTAGCCGGAACTACTAAAAAGCCTTCTGCAGCTCTCCAAAACGTCGTCGTAGCATTGTTGTGCTTATGATTCGCATCCGCATGCACGTTGCCGGCAATCCGGGTTGCATCGGGAGACGCGCCCAGTCCCATCACCTCGGTGTAGAAGCCCACCGGCACGTCAACCGAATAACTTCCGGGAAGAAACAGCAGTGCGTTCCGCTGCGGCCCAAACTCGTTGTGCTCCTGGATTGCGTAGACCCCATCGATTTGTTTCTGGATGGCCTTCGACGACATCGAAGGATCAAAGATTAGTACATTTGGTCCGAACTCGGGCTTCGCGCCATTCGCTGCGAGAGCCGGCAGAGCTGCAGCCAGCAATCCCGCCGCAAAACTAAAGCGCCTCAGAATCCGAAACGCGCACTTACTAGACATGGGCCCTCGCCGACACCGAAGGCATTATTGCTCAAAAAACTAATTGGTGTCAGCTGATGACCATTGCACGTGTCGTATCGATTGCGCAGGGGATGACGGGCGTCATCGCGGTTTTCATTCGTAGCGCAGCACCTCGATCGGGTCTACGCGCGTCGCCCGGCGCGCGGGTATGAAGCAGGCGAACATGGCCACAGCGCAGAGCAAGATGGCCACACTCGAAAACGTCAGCGCATCGGTGCTCGTAACCCCCAGTAGCAAAGGACCCAGGAAGCGCGTCGAAGCCACAGCCAGCGCTAGTCCCACCCCGACGCCGATGAGCATCAACTTCATTCCGTGTCCGAGCACCAGACGCAGCACATCTCGTTTCGTCGCCCCCAACGTCACACGGATACCGATTTCATGTGTGCGCTGGCGAGTGGTGTAGGAGGTGACACCGTAAATCCCGACCGCCGCCAGAGCCAGAGCGAGCAGCCCGAATGCGCCAACAAAGGTCCCGGCTATGCGCTGGCCAAAGCTGGCAAACTGTGAGCGCACTTCGAGCGTAGTCATGTCATACACCACCAGCTCTGGATTCATATCATGGACCGCTTTCTGGATTGTGTTGGCGAAGGTCATTGGATCTCCGGCCACCCGCGCATTGATTATCATGGTCGGCCGGTAAATCTGATACAGCGGCAAGTAAACAAACGGCATTGGCTTTTCGTTCAGACCCCGCTCTTTGGCGTCGCGGGCCACGCCGACCACCTTGAACCATTCGTGGGTAAAGTCCGAGTTGAGCTGCTTACCCAGGGGTTCCTGGTTGGGCCAGTAACGATTCGCAAAGGCTTCGCTAACGATTACCACTCGCTGCGAACTTTTGGTGTCCTGCAGGGTGAAGTCGCGCCCTTTCATTATCGGAATCTGCATAGTCTGAAGAAAATTGGGCGTGATGATCGACGCCTGGGTCTCCATCGACTCATTGGCCGGCGAAACATATCCTTCGGGCTTGACGCTGGTCGAGCCTCCGCCAAAGCTGAGCGGCTCCCGGTCTGACAGTGCCGCCGATTGTACGCCGGGCAGGCTTTCCAGCTTCGAGACCAACTGGCGGTCGAATTCCGCTCCGGTCGAATCCGAATATCCTGCGGTAAAAAGATCGTAGGAAGCGATCAACACGTTATGAGGATTGAATCCCGGATCGATTTGCTGCGCGCTGCGGAAACTGCGAATGAATAATCCGGCGCATACAAGCAGCAGGAGGGACAAAGAAATTTGTGCGACCACCAGGCTGCTCGCGAGGCGCGCCTTCCGGAGCGTACCCGACGCGCTACCAGTCTCCTCTTTCAAAACCGCAGCCGGCGCTACGCCCGACGACCTTAACGCAGGCAAGATTCCGAAGATCACGCCTGTCAGCGCCGAAATTAGTAGCGTCGCCAGCAGCACGGTGCGATCCGCGTTTACGGTCAGTGAGAGAGGAATGTCTTCCGTCACCGGCATGAACTTCATGAGAGTTCCCTGAGTCCACAATGTGATCACTAAGGCGACTACACCTCCCGCCAGCGACACGATCAGGCTTTCCACTAACAGTTGCCGCACCAGTCTCCATCGGCTCACACCGAGCGCCATGCGAATAGCGATTTCCCGTCGCCGGCCGACTGCCCGAACCAGCATGAGGTTGGCCACGTTCACGCATGCCAAAAGCAGTACCAGGCCTGCTATGCACATCAATGCAGGAAGTAGCTTTGACATGAACAGGTTTAAGCCAAATGGATTTCGCCAGAGCGGGTAAACGGTGACTGCGTCGTGCCCTTTATGCTCCTCGGGATAAGCCTTGACCTCTGGCTGCAATCGCAGCGTCATTTCCTGCTGTGCCTGCTGCAGCGTAACCCCAGGCTTCAACCGTCCAAACCCAAGCAGCCAGAACTGGTGATGATCGTGAAGCAGGTCGCCGAGCGGGTTCAATTGTGCTTGCATCATGATGGGGACCCAAACCTCGGTCCGCACCCCGGTCTGGCTCCCCTGAAACTCTGCTGGCGTTACACCCACAATGGTGTAAGGGTGTTCATTGATTTCGATAGTCTGGCCCTCGATATTGGGATTCGCCGCAAAATGAGTTTGCCAAAGGGGGTAACTGATGACGGCTACAGGCGCGCCTCCGGGCTTCGTGTCCTCTTCGGGCAGAAACCCTCGTCCAATGATCGGCCGCACACCCAGCACATCAAAATAATTGGCTGATGCCACCATGCCAAATACACGCTGCGGTTTGCTTTTGCCTTTCAGGCTCATCTGCGCGAAGCTGCACGCCGCGATTCCGGTAAAGCTCTGCTGCCCGTCGCGCATTGCTTCGAGGTCGGGATAAGTAAACGGAAAGGGATTCTCGTCGGGTTTGCTCAGCGCGAGCGACACAACTTCGCTCGAACGGGTGAGCCCGGGAACCGGATTCAGTAATGTCGAATTGATCCAACTGAAAATCGTGGTGTTCGCGCCGATACCCAGCGCCAGCGTTAGGACAGCAATGGCTGCAAAGCCGGGGCTCTTCCTCAGCACTCGGACTCCGTACCTGCAATCCTGCGTCAGGTTTGACATTCGCTTCTCCGTTTCAGCTACCTGCGGGACAATCAGAAACACAGTTACAGAAGCATGTTTACGGCCAGCTCAAACTGGCGCAGGCACTGAAAACAATGAAGATATTGCTTGTCTGGGCAGAATGGAGAACGTGACTGTCCGATTCCGGGCACCACTGTTCGAAAGCGAAATGCGGGCGCAACCATGCTGGGCGGCGAAAAATAACAAAGGCGCCCATGAAGGCGCCTTGTTGGGGAAACGCATTTGAAGATTCAAGCTGCGACGGTGCGAGCGGCGGTAGCCGGCGGTACTGCAGCCAGCAGGATGCCGCGCATGTCGCCAGTGGGGCAGCAATCGTCGGCGCCGGCGGTCAGCGTTCTGGTCCACATCTCTTCATCCGCAACCCGATGGTTGCAGATAATGCGAATGCCTTCAAATTCCTGCTTCAAGGATTCGACATCAGCGAGGGTGGCTGACTCGAGATCGAGAATAATTGCATAAGGACGGTGCTTTGCAGCGGTGTGCCGAAGCTCGTCGACCGACCTGGCGACATGGACGCCATGAAAAGCATTGCTCAACGAAGCTGCCAGCAATTGTGCGACAGTAGCATCGCTCTGCAGAAGGACGATGTTGGTGGGTTGCATAAATCTCTCACTTCCGGCCGCTTTACCACGGCAGCTAAGCCCGGAGGGGCGGGAATTGAATTTGCCGCAAACGCGGCGTCTTCGTTGGGAAACCCTAGCGATCGAACGGTTCGGCCTGCATTTTTCCGTTTTGCGTCAAGAGGATCTCGACTTTGCCTTCAGCTTCCTCGAGTTCTTTGCGGCACGAGCCCGAAAGCTGCATGCCTTCTTCAAACAGAGTCAGCGATTTTTCCAGCGGCACATCGCCCTGCTCCAACTCCTGGACAATCTTTTCCAGCCGCTGAATGCATTCTTCAAACTTTGGCAACGATCAGAGCTCCTGCTTCTCTTACAGTTTACATCTGCAGACCCTAGAAGCTATCGGGGAAAGACTGTAGCGAAATCGTTTTAATGGCTAAGGTGGTTCCAAAATGGTGGTGTCTGAATTTGAATCGGTAACTTTTCCACAGCAGTAAAACCAACAAACAACTAAGGAGAACTACAAAATGAAACCCGTAAGCGACCCTCAAAAGTTCGACTATAGAAGTAGATTGACAAATCTGTTGTCGAGCTGTAGTGTAGCTGGTGTGGCGAGAATTAAGGACATCGTTTCCGGCCTTGGCCAGCAAACAGGGCGCAAGGCGGGAGAGTTAACAAAAGACATGGAGGAACTGAATACGCTCCGCGATGGCTACCAGCGATATCGCGAGTTGTCGGCTCAGATCGAAGCGAAAGAACGAAGCGTAAAGATCGGTCTTGCGCTGTTGAGCAACGCGCCCACCAATAGCAGCTATATAACCACGGAGCGCATCAAGGAACTGCGCGAATCCACTGGTATTGCGCTAGAAGCTGAAGATTTAGATTTGTCCAGATTTTCTCTATGGCGCGTGATTCGCGAGATCGTCCGCCAAACTACCGAAATCAGGGTGTTTGAGCTAGAGGGACACTTGCGGAGTTTTGGTTTGAAAGTTAGCAGACCTGCGATTGAATCCGCGCTTGCTACACATGCAAAGGAATTTAAGACTGTTAAACGCGGGAGAGAGAAATTCGTATCCCTGAAAGGAGCTTGATGCCGCCTCCACCAATGACCGCCAATAACGAGAGCCGCTGAGTGCGCTAACACTCGCGGCCCTAAACCAACAATCCGGCAAGCCGAACTGTCAGCCTCAAGCACATTTTGGCTTGCCTTTACCGAAAGGTCAAGGCCCAAAATGAACACCCTCTCGACCGAGAAGAAGCTGGCCGTTCTCTCTGCTCTGGTTGAAGGCAACAGCATCCGGTCTATCAGCCGAATGACTACTGTTGACCGCAATACGATCTCATCGCTACAGGTTCCTCGACTCAACTCGGAATGACAGAGCTGAATCAAGGCGTAATTCGCAACATCAATGCACCGTGCGATTCCACCGGCGCTGAAAACTTCCCGGTAAATTTCCCCACCTCTTTATGTGCCCACAAATCGTGCACCGATGCGCTCAGGTGCGATGGATAACCAATCTGTTCCCAGGTAACCGTGATCTCGTGCGACGAAGCTCCCCGGTTCAGCAGTGCCACCGCGCGACCGCCATCCTGCAGCTGCTTGCCCCAGACCTCCAGATCGCCACCTTTCCACACACGCCGGCCCTGGCGGCCGAGCCGGTCCTGGTCAACCGCGATCACCTCTTTATTAGTCAGAATGTCGCGAATTTCCGGAGTCATGTTGCGCAAATCGTTTCCCGCGATCAGCGGCGCAGCCAGCATCGCCCACAAACTAAAATGCGCGCGATACTCGGTCGTGGTCATTCCGCCGTTACCGACCTCCAGCATGTCCGGATCATTCCAGTGTCCCGGTCCGGCAAATGAATACAACTCTGCTTCGGCATCGGCGATGTCGACCACGCCGTAGCTGCAACAGTCGCCGGGGCTCCATTCGCGCTTGCCCGCCCAGCGGTCCTGAATGTCGCCGGTAGTCCGCCACAGATTTCCGCCCGCCTCTTTGCCCCAAAGCCACGGCTGATGCTTGCCCCACTCGCAGATGCTCAGCACAATCGGACGCCCACTGGCATCGAGCGCCTGGCGAATGTTGGCATAAGAAGCGCGCGCATCCTGGTCGGGCAACGTGTTGCACCAGTCATATTTCAAATAATCCACGCCCCACGCCGCGTACATCAGCGCATCCTGATACTCGTGCCCCAGTCCGCCCGGACGCCCCTGGCAAGTTTTCGCACCCGCGTCGGAATAAATTCCAAACTTCAGTCCGATCGAATGAACGTAATCCGCCAGCGCTTTGATTCCGTGCGGAAAGCGTTGCACATCGGCAACAATATCCCCGTGTGCGTCGCGCGAAACCTGCCAGCAATCGTCAATGACGATGTACTGATACCCGGCGTCTTTCATCCCCGACTTCACCAGGGCATCGGCCATTCCGCGCACCAATTCGTCGCTGACGTTGCAGCCGAATTTGTTCCAGGAGTTCCATCCCATAGGCGGAGTGAGGGCGAGGCCTTTGGAGACGACGCTTTCCTGCGCAAAGGCGAAGCTCGCAAGAATAAAGCTCAAAAGAAGTAAAAGAGTTTTTCGCATGTGTTTTTCCGGTGCGCACATTTTTAACAGATGAAGCCGGTTCGCGAAAGAGCTTTTGGGTGCAGCGTTTTTTGGGTGGACTTTCTTGGCTGGAGCAGGGCTTTGAAGCCATGCCCTCCCGATCGCGCCTCAGCCACTAAAAAGATCCGTGCTCGAATTGACAATCGCCCTCTGTGATTCTAAGTTCCTCTGTGAAACTCTGTGTCCTCTGTGGTTGATTTTCCGAAAAGCAAACCACAGAGGACACAGGGGTACACAGAGGAACGCCACACAGAGGAACACAAAATGAGCCGATTCATAACAGCACTGGCAATCGCTCTGATTTTTATTTCCCCGCCCGCCCGCGCGCAGAATTCGGCCGGCATCTTTGAAAACCATGCCGATGTGGGCACCGTGCTTCATCCTGGATCGACAGCCTTCGATCCCGCCAAAAACACATACACCGTGCTCGGTAGTGGCGAAAATATGTGGGCCACCGCCGATGCATTCCAGTTCGCCTGGAAGAAAATGTCCGGCGACGTGGAAATCACCGCTGACGTTCAGTTCACGAATCTCACCGGCAACGAACACAAGAAAGCTGTCCTGATGTTCCGCCAGTCGCTCGACGCGGATTCGGTTTACGCAGACGTGGCGCTACACGCCAGCGGGTTGACCTCGCTGCAGTTTCGAGATCAAAAAGGTGGAGCGACAAGTGAAGTGGAATCCAACGTTTCAAATCGCATACGCACTGTCACCAAGGGTGGGACCAACGAGGTCGAAGGTTACGTCACAGGGGCGCGTCTGAAGCTGATCAGGCGCGGTAATTACGTGTATTTGGGTATGGCCAGAAACACGGAAAGGCCTGACTACGACGGCGAATCCATCCCTGTTCCCCTCCAAGGCGACTTCTACGTCGGTATCGGCGCTTGTTCGCACGACAATAATGTCATCGAAGAGGCGACATTCTCAAATGTTGAAGTCAAGCAACTGGCTGCGTCCACTGCCCCTCCAATTCTCTACAGCAATCTGGAAACGGTAACACTCGACACCACCATCCGCCACGTCATTTACTCCGCGCAAGGACGCTTCGAAGCCCCCAACTGGTCGCGCGATGGTTCTTATCTTCTCTTCAATCGCGACGGCCACATCGAGAAGCTGCCCGCCACCAGAGGCAAGCCTGAAATCCTGAACACCGGTTTCGCTGATCGCGTGAATAACGACCACGGCATCTCTCCCGACGCCACACAGCTCGCCGTCAGCGACAATTCGCAGCCGACGAAATCTCCGACCGGCGAAGACACCCACGATTCACTCGTCTACGTTCTGCCCATCACCGGCGGCACGCCCCGCCGCCTCACGAAAGATGCCCCGTCGTACTGGCACGGCTGGTCGCCGGATGGAAAGACCCTCGCCTTCGTCGGTCAACGCAATGGCGATTTCGATATCTACACGATTCCTGTGGCTGGCGGCGAAGAGACTCGCCTCACCACCGCCAAGGGTCTCGACGACGGCCCTGAATATTCACCCGACGGGCAATACATTTATTTCAACTCCGAGCGCACCGGACACATGCAGATCTGGCGCATGCATCCCGACGGCAGCGCTCAGGAACAGGTTTTCTCCGACGACTACAACAACTGGTTCCCCCACATTTCGCCGGACGGAAAGTGGATGGTCTTCCTCACCTACGAACGCGACGTGACCGGCCATCCCGAAAACAAAGATGTGATGCTGCGCCTGATGTCGCTCAACGACAAGAAAATTACTGTCCTGGCGAAATTGTTCGGCGGGCAGGGAACGATTAACGTGCCTTCGTGGGCGCCCGACAGCAAATCGCTGGCCTTCGTGAGCTACCAATTCATAGACGGCGAAAACGGCGCGCCTTCGCCCCGCTCGTCTTCGCCCCAGTAATGACGAGCGAGCGCCGACTCCGCCCGCTAATAAGAGATGTCTGTGAAATCGGCGACAAAATACCGCGAGGACTGAGCGTGAGCTCAGTTAGGCGCCGCCGGGTGAGGGACCGGCGCAGCTCTACAACGTTCGCGGGACTAGACTCCCGCTACGCCGCGCCGCGCTCGTCGCCCTTACTCTCCGCAGTGACCTGATCCAATCGCCGGCTGCTGCTTTCATCCAGCGCGCGAATCAACTCTTTGGCTAGATCAACCACTTTGTTCGGATTGGTCTCTGAAGCAACCCGAGCCGCGATTTCCCGTAAAACCTGGACCTGCTTCATATCATCTTGCGACATGAAAAGCCCCCACAAAAAGTATGTTCCCGCATAATACTCCATGTCTAAAAAAATTCAAGAAGACTACACCCTCAAAACAAACTGTGCACAATAGTGCGGGCAGGAATGACGAGAAGCTCAGGGATATAAAGTGAGCCGAGGTTTAGGCAATGGCAGAAGCGGCGCTCGCTAATGTCTCGCCATGTCCCCGGCTCTGTACCTTCGACGTTGGGCCCATCCTGCGCCGTTGTATGTACGACTCTCGTTTTACCGCAGCAACCCTGGCTTGCAGCGACCCTACCAACAGTAATTCATATAGGCGAACAAAGAGCGAATATGATAGGATTCTTCCCTCATGGCTCGGCGTCCTCAGGCTCGCAACGACGAAATCATGACCAGGAACGACCTCAAGGAACTGCAGAATGGCCTCTCGCGCCTCAGTCTCGACGCCGTTCGCCACGCCTACCAAACCGCCTACGCCCGGTGCCGCATGGTCAATGAGCGTGTTCCGAGCGCGCGATCGATGCAGGAACTTGTTCAGGTCTGGAAACAGCTATGGAAGTGGCGGTGAGAAGCGCGTTGGGAAACTCGTCCGTCGTGGCGGGGGGGGCACTCTTGTCTGAGCCTTTCACCTTGCTCCTCACAGCGAAAAGAGCCTGCTATTTCGCTATACTGCATCACCGTAACCTTTTATGTCGCTGTTCACTCCAGCAGGAACGAACTACATTCCGGTGCTCAATCTTGCCGCTTCCGCTTCCTGGTACGAGCAGAAATTCGGCCTGCGTCAAAGGCCAACTAAATTTGACGATGGCCAGAGAGGCGTCGAACTCTGGCTTGCAGACGAACTTTATTTTGTCCTTGGACCTGGCAACGTTCCCCACTATGAGGAAACTCCCATGCTCTACACCACCAGTTTCGACCAGGCCAGAACTTTTCTGCGTAAGCGCGGCGTCAGCCTCGGAGACATTCACACCGATCGCCAAGGCACCCGTTTTTTCGAAATCTACGACCTGGAAAACAATGTCATCGAGATCGTGCAAGAGCCCTGAAGCTTGCATCCAGCGACAGCCTCAGCCGTGTCGCCGAAAGCCTTTGGGAGGAACAGCGCTTCTGCGCGCAATCACTTGTCCGACGCTTTTGATCTTGTCTCCACCACCACAGAGTCGAGGGATAAGCATAAACGGGAAGGGCGCGGCTTCAGCCGTGCCGAGGCTACCTCGCTTGACGACGCGGAAGATCATTCGCTTTATAAATGATCTTTCGCCGTGCAATTTGCGAGAGTTGTTTCCGATTGTGAGTTCGTTCTACTGAACGCGACGTTTTTTTCGAGCAAAAGGTAAGTACCCCGACGTACGTCTTACTGCGTAATCGGGCTTTCACTCCGCAAATTTACCCAATGTACGGTATCGGACAATTTCGGATTAAGTGCAACAATTTTCACAGGTCGCTCTTATGCCCCGCAGTCGCAAACCGCTCGCTAAAAAGCCGAAAAGAGAAGATGGCGACCTTTCCTTCCCCCTCCCTTATCAGGAGCACGCCAAATATTTGAAGCTGGCGACGGACTTCATGGCATTAGGCAGCTACTATCCCGGCGACAAGGTAGTCCCAATTGACCGAAATCGGCGCGTCCACAATCGCAAGTCGAAGAAGGTCGCCTGAGAAGACTATTGTCGTGGTGCCCGTGGAGCTTTGGGTCGGACAAGAATGTCCGACCCACATGGTCTTGCTTTTGGCCGACGACCAACGACCTCCAACCATCAATTGACCGTCAGTGTCAGAGCTGCGCTCGTTCCGCCGCTTGAACAGCCCACATCGCCTACATTTCCGCTGGGCGTCATCACCTTGACGCTAAACGTTCCCGGCCCAGAAATTACCCCGCTGGTCAGCATTATTTGTAGTTGCTGATCGGAGACCACGGTCGGCCCAAGCGCTTTGCCATTTATCACAATCTCCGACGCGGAAATAAAATGGCTGCCACTGACCTTGAGCAGCACGCCCTGCTGTACTTCCGCAAACGTCACCGTACTTGGAGAAAGCGACCCAATCAAGGGCGCCGGCCGCGAGCTACCGCAAAATGGGTTGAGAGCGTTGTTACAGCCGGTGAGAAGTGCTAAAGGGAGTAGAGCGACAAGCCACAGACGTGAGAGCATGGGAGTACTCCTTCGAACGGGATCAGCTACCATCGATCTCACTTGATGAACCCTGCTGGCACAGATTAGTTTCGTATGGGAAATAAAAAGCAAATAGCGGAATGTTGGTTCCGGACAATAATGTTCAATAATGTTCGTTCAAAGCAAAAAAGCCCAGCCTTGCGGCGAAGCTTCACGGGAAAGAGTGTCCGCGCCATGTCATTATTGAAAATAAAGGGGTCGAACCAGAATGTCCGACCCACAGTGTTCTTGCTCAAAGCTCGTCGCTCGAAGCTGTCCTTAGTACGTGCCGCCATGTACCCCCGAATCCCGACTAGTTAAGCCAGGCTATTTCTGCGGCGCTGCGCCCACTTCCTTGGTCACAGTCAGCGATTGGTGCTGACGTTTTCCGGTCATCTGCCCCGAAGCAGCATCTTTTGTGTTCTTGATATTAGAGTGGCTGGTGTTGATGGCAGCATCGGCCTTACCATCACCGTTTACGTCACCCGTCGCAACCCGCGCTTGTTGCCCCTTGGGACGGGAAGTACTAGGACTTTCGCGATCCGCCGCGCCAGCCTGATTCATATCGGCGGGCGAAACGTGGGTGTTACCACTGGTCTTAGCTTTGGCCTGCCAGTCATCGCTGGCCATGACCTTGCCGGGTGCCTTGGGACTCTGCTGCTCAGTCGCCAGGGGCGTAGCCTTGTCTTGCACCTTCATGATTACAACTGGTTGGTACTGGCGCTTGCCGCTGGCCTGTCCGGTAGCGAGGTCTCGCGGAGCCGTGACCGGCTGACTTGATGCCGGATCACTGAGAACTGCTTGGCTACCCGCCGGCTTGCTCGCAGTTTTGCCACTGGCTTGTCCGGTAGCGATATCCCGCGGAGCCACTGTCCTGCCCGAAGCCTGCCCAGAGGCAACCTCCTTCGGGTGCTGATCTTTTCTTTGTGCGGCGCTGGCAGACTGGTCCTTACTTCCGCTGGACTGTGCCACCGCAATCACCGACAAACACGCGAACCCCGCAACTAAAATCTTGTTGGTCATTGTTTCTCCTTGTGTGCTGGATGCTGTGAGCACTCGACCAGGTGGGAATCGCGAGTGTCCAGCCGCCTCTTCTTAAGCGGATTTAATGATGTTGGAAGGTCAATCGGTAAGCAGCAAGTTACCGAAGTACAGCCGCGGGAGCAGCTCACGCCTATCTGGGTCGGACTTTCCCTTCGATGTCTGAGTTATAAGATCTCTCGCAGAAGGCAATGGCGGGAAGGGCACGCGTTCCACTCGTGCCGAAAACAGCGTGGAAGAAGATTACTGCGCACGGCTTTCAGCCGTGCCGATGTCGCTCTTGGGTGGAGCAGCGCTTCAGCGCTTCTATGAAAACGGGCGTGCCTGTCCATAGGGATTTTTGCGCCGATGCGGACAGGCTTCTATTCGTGCTCGAGGCACATAAGGTATGTCCGGACTCCGCCGCTCCCTCTGAGCGTCGCTCTCGAAGAGCAAGGATGACAACGAGCTGACGGATTCCCCTTACACCGCCGCAAACTTGTCTTCGTCAAACCTCTCGCCATGGTGCAGCAAGACGTAAACCGCGGTCAACAACTTGCGCGCCAGCGCCACCCGGGCCACGTGCTTGTGCTTCTTGCGCAGCAAGCGTTCATAGTAGCGCCGCGCCGCCGGGGAACTGCGCGTCGCCACCTGGGCTGCTTCCACCATCATCCAGCGCAGCCAAGGTGAACCCTGCCGCGTGATCCCGCCGCGCGCCGCTTTGCCCGCCGATTCCCGCACCCGCGGCGCCAGCCCGGCGTAGCTGCACAACGCTTCTTTATCCCGGAATCGTCCGATGTCTCCGATTTCGGCCAGCACCATCATCGCCGAACACTCGCCGATCCCCGGAATCGTCATCAGCCACGCCACCCGCTCGTCCGATTTTGCTCTTTCACTTAGCTGAAGGTTTTGCTTTTGAATTTCCTCACTGTAGCCGTCCAGCAGCCGCAAGCACACCTGCACCGACTCCCGCGCCTGCGCCGGCAGCTTCACTTGCGCCAGCCACAGTCGCCCGCGCCGGCCGAACAAATCCGTCACCGGAGATCGCAGCCCCTGCTGATGCAACACCGCGTGCACCTGGTTCTTCAGCCGCGTCCGCTGCCGCACCAGCGTCGCCCGCAACCGCACCTGCTGCCGCCGCGCCTGGGTTTCCCGGTCCGCTTTCCACGACTCCGGCAATAAATCACAGCGCAGCAAGTGCGCCAGCGTCTCCGAATCCACCCGGTCGTTCTTCAGCTTGGCACTGGCAATCGCCTTCACCCGCTCCGGATGCACCAGCACCAGTCGCCTCACCTCCGGTTCCACCACCTCGCGAAACGCCGGCCAGAACCCGCAGGCCTCGACCGCCACCTGCACCGCTTGCCCGCGAAACCGCCGAAAATACTTTCGCAAGGCCAGCTTTTCGTTGCTCACCGGCCCGCTCTGAACGATTTTGCCTCTTGCTTCCAACGCCGTCATGTAACAAAATCTCTGGTGAAGATCTACGCCAACGTGGATCATCGCGTGCCTCCTTCAGGGCTTGTGCTTCGAGCACGTACTCTACCCTTGGAGGCACGCCTTTTTTGTTTTCATTACATCTGAGCGCCGAAATGTCATTCGCTTGCGAATGACATTCAAGTCGAAGGACCTGCTTACTGTTTGAAGCCGGCAGAGACGATTCAGGGAATTCTTATGCTGCACTATACCGGGCTGAAACGCCTGTGCAGCCTTGAGAAGGCGCATGCGAACAGCAGATCCATTAGAGTCCGCCAGCGATTCGCAAAGCAAATCATTTTGCGCACTCAACGGTTTGTATTGCTTCAAGCGCAACTTTCAGCCAACCAACGTGGTCGCCAACGTTAGCAGACGATCCCACTGCCCCGAGCCAAGGTGTGGGTTTCATCAAGGCCGAGCTGCGCCCGACTCCGCTGTTTACCTGCAGTAATTGTCTCGAGGCCCGATGCCGTCGTAGAAACCGGCACAGAGACTTCACTAAACGGAGGCCAGTCGGTTGGCGGATATGCATTTTATGTTCATTGGGCTAAGTAGGCGCGCAGTCCCCCTTTTGAAAACCACAACGGGCCGGCATCTTGCCGACGGTTGGATGAATCAGAAACCGAAAAGACCCGCTCCACCCGACCTTGAGCGGAACACCCTCAGGAGTGTCAGATGCGCCACTTGCCTCTGAAATCAACGGTTACCTCCCCCTCGGACAACGCAGCGGCCGCTGAACCCTTCTTAAGGAGTAGTACATCAGTTACCTGTGGCACACCATTCTGACGCGCTAGAGTACACTGTAATGCCGAACACGAATCGCAAAAAAGGGCCTGGAATGGCTACTTCCGTAAAGCGCAAATCGGCGACCGATACACTTCTCAACACCATGAGAGACGTCATTGAGGACGGTGCGCGCGGAATGACGCCCAAAGAACGTAAAGAATCTGAGAAGAAGTTCAACGCCGCCCTAGATCGCGCTGTTGCCGCTCGGAAACAACGTCGCGAAACTGCTTAATCACTTCCTTTAATTCACTGGGAGCTATTTTCGGATTCGCGGCTTTCACCGCCTCGACGAATTCCGGCTCGTCTTCTGGCACGCCTTCTTTCAAGAACTTGCGCACCCTCGCAATCATTCTTTCAGTGCGTTCGGTATCCTCGTCCGTGTAAGTACGGCCAGGGTCGCGTCGGGTTTTGGTCCATTTGCCCATGGAGAGTGGCTGAAATGATAGCAGCGGGTGCCCCACGGAAACATGCCTATCCCAGTAGTTCTCTTCTCAGTGCGCCCTGCTGCTCGTCGGTGTCGGTGAAGGGGAGCATGTTGGCATACTTCAGGCGACTCTTTATTAGTGCGTCGGCTTTGGTGAGGTGGAACTCATCGATGATTGCCGTGAGCAGAAGGGCATAACACCTGCCCGCAAGCGCGAATTGGCAACCGGCTAGCATAAGAAACGTCTCGGTCTTCAGATTGAAGCCGGTGAGTCCAGCCGCGTGCGTGTACCAGCTGAGCTCCGGATATCTGACTTCGTAAATTTCTTCAAATGGCTCCTTCAGCAATTTTGCCCTAGCGCGAAGGTCCAATTCCGACCAGTGACGTATCTTTGTGGCGCCAGGCCAGGCCGCGTGTTGCTCGGCTTTAATTCTGGCTGCGTTGTTTTTGATGAATTCTGCGTGAACGCGGGCATCCACTGCGGCCGTTGAGTTCGCGGCCTTGAACCTTACCACCTGCTCAGCCGCTCGCAGCAGTTCGACCTCGGAGAATGCTCTAATTTTCTTCACGGCATCCGGAATCACATCGATAAGCTTTATATCAACCGCAAGTTCGAAGAGGGTTCGCGCTAGCATCGTAATTGCTTGAAAGTTTTTTACGCCCTTGAGAGACATGAGACTCTCGACGTTGGCCTTGCCGCGGTAATAGATTCCAGCGAAGCAGGTATCTCTATCGGTTTTCGCTACCAGCCCGCCAATAACTCCACGGATCTCTTTCTGGTCAAATTCGTTGAGGCTCTTGATTGCGGTAAAAAATCGCTCTGGGTACGTAGAAACATCTGCAAGGCCGGTTCCCATTGGAAGGGACAATTTGCGAAAAACCCGCATTGCATCGTGGGAGGTAAAGTTCCCGCGGAGCAAACCGGTAGCCTCAGCAAGGGCTTGCTTGACGGGATATCGCTTTCCGTTAACCTCCACGGAAACCTCGCGGACATTTTCCGGTTCTACAGATTGAAGTTTTTGCTCAACATCTTCCTTGCTGAGAAAAACCTCGACCCCGCCGATCGTAAATTTGACCCTATCATCCATAATAAACACCGCTACTACTACCACCACCTACTACTATACCACCTCTTTCGCTATAGCAACCGCAAAAACAGGCGGAATCCTACACTTCGGGCTTTTCGAAGATCGGTAATCGACAGACCTGACAAACAAAAAGTGGGATCGACTAAAAATCACATCAGCTTTTATCGGACAGAGTGTCCGATCCACACGACACGGGCCGAAGCCGTGCCCACCCGGTTCACGTGGTCCTAACCTTAAACTAAGAACCCTTGAGCGAGCGTCATCTTCGGCCCGGCATTCCGAAAAATTGTAACTACCACCGCGGAACTTACTCCGAGTCGCGCCGCACTTCTGGAATTTCCGTTGGTACGCTCCCATGAGGCGCGTGCGCGGCCATGGCATGTGCATGTCCGTGCGCTGCGTGTGGCGCTGCATTAAGATCGGGCGGCAAACTGGCGCCACCTTGAATCGCACGCGCAATCCCGATTTGCAACTGAAGTGAATAATCCAGCGACACATAGTCCGGCGATAGTGGAGTCGCGGCTTTGATGTCGGTGAAATACGCATCCAGTGCGGCTGGTGTAGCTACGTCCGCTGGCGGACCAGCCGGAAGCGACGGGGTGGCGCCGGTGACTCGCGCAACTTGTGCGAAGCCATGGCAGGATGCGCACGACCCCCGCGGATTATCGATAGGCCCGTTCAGCACCAGGTCCTTGCGTCCGAGGTGCAGTTTCTGACCGCGCGCAGTGTTGATCCATTCCTCCTTGGTTTGCGTATCGGCTTTGAGGCTGGTAACGTCGCTTCCCCACATAAGCCCCACCGGGACCATGTGGTCCCACCAGTTGGCTGACGTGGATGCGGCTTTCTCATACTGGAATGTTCCGAAGACCCAGCCGATAGTGCTGTTGGCGCGGGAGTCTTTCACCGCGACGTCCAGTTGCAGGAGATGTAACGTGGGCCGCGCGCCGGTGCCGCTGGCGCGGTTAATGTCGCCCTGCCACTCCAGGCTGCCATCCAGGAACGGCACTTCACTAATCGGCGCGGTGCTAAAAAGCAACTTACAACCTACGGTGCTGGAGGGAAAGATCGCTTTTCGCGGATCAGGATGATTGGGGTCTTTCCATACTTGTCCGATGGTGTAGCCGCCGCGCGCGTTATAGAAGCCCACCGCCCAATTGCCATGGGCGCTGGTTTGTGCGGGACCCAATTCGCCCGGCCTCGAGCCGCGCTCACTGGTCATCCCGTGGATGAACTCGCGGCCCGATGGAGTAGTGTCCAGCCACGGAGCGTGGTACCACTTACGCACCGTATTCTGAGACACATCAGCGAAATTGTTTGCTGTGTTTCCTTCCAGGCAGTAGTTGAGCACCGCCTGAATATACTTTGACGATTGCGCCGGAGTTTTGAAATTGAAATGCGTCCACGGACGTTTGCTCGCGGGCTCCAACGCCGGCCGCGTGGCTGGGTAGTTCTGGCTCAGCTTGAATACCGGTCCCGTCCACCCGGCAGGCGGATCGTCATGCGCATTCTTAAAGGTCTGCGCGCCTGCGTTGGCAAACAGCGCTACCGTTATTAAGACTGCATTCAAAACTATTCGAAGCGAAGTGAGATTCTGAAACATTCCCCAGGACTGCTTCATGGCGAGCCTCCTTATAAAGACATCTCGTGGATTTTTTGACTACGCCCCCCAGCGTTGCCGTCGCAAGTTGCCGCGCCCTACCTTCAACTTCAGTTTTGTGTTCAGACGATGCTTCGCGCGCTGGTCATCCTCGCGTGACCAGGTTGTGTCCTCTCCTCCCTGGCCGGCCATCGGATCGAAGAATCCGATGTAGCCGCCGGGATTCGTGGAGAACGAGCGCAGCGTCTTTCCTTTAGTGATAGTTCCCAGATAATCATTGCGGCCGCTTCGTTCGTTGCCGCTGGTGAAATACAAAGGCAAGACAAAGTTACTCACGCGGATGCCGTCGAGTTTGTAGCTTTCGTTCTGCACCGCGTCGCACATCTCGAACCAGTGGAAAACCTTTCGACGAGCCGTCGGATGCGGCCCTTGAACTAACAGATTGGCCTCGGGATCTCCGATCAGTTCCAGCGCCTCATGCGAAAAGGTGACCGTCCAGTCCTCTTGCAACTCCTTGCTCAGGTCCAAATAAACAACTCCATAAGGGATACCGGAAAAATAACGGTCATGGTATCCGTCGGTGTCTTTCACCTTTACCGGGCCGCGCACGTAGAGAATGGCCTCGCCACGCATGTCCGCGAGTTGGACTTCGGTTCGCGTATGCCCAGCTCTGCCCTCCAGCCGCAGCTTGGCGCCAAAGCCCCAATAAGGCAGGAAGTCCTCAGCGATCTGACGGTTCACCACGCGAATCGCGTGCTGAAGTTCAGCGTCCGACACTTCTCCCTTTGTCATATTGATGACTGAGATAATCACCTATACGCACCTCTCTTAAGTTGTTTGAACCAGACGTTGGTCGGTGAGCATACATGTGTGCGAGGCAGACATGTACGCCAATAGCCAATACCGCCTGGTGCCCCAAGCGTCAGCATTTAAAAAATCAAAAATGGTCCCGGTTTCAGGCTCGGCTGCTTTGGCGGGGAAGAAACAATTTCGCCGAGGGTCAATCGGCCAAAGTCTGATCTCAGATGGTTGGAATGTCAAGCGCGTAATTATTTTGCAGGGAACTGGATTATTCAAGCTTCGCTCGCCGCCGCCGCCCTCAATCAAGGCCTCATCCCGAAGGCCCGCACTTTCACCAGCGGGACGACCCTCACACGGAGAAAACGTCAGGTTTCGGAATGACGGATTGTAAGGACAAACAAAACGCCCAGCAGGATCCGATTTGTGGAAAATTCTTGTCAAGACCCCTCCGCACCCCATTTTCCTTCAAGTCCCTGATTCAATTCCGAATATAAACTTTCAAACCTTGGCCAATTCTCCCTAGTGAATGTGCTACGCTTAATATGTAAGCTAAAAGTTAAGCAGATGGCGCGGCCTATAGCCGCGCCTTTTCCATTTCGGGACAAAATTCACGGGCCGATCAAAGGGAATTTGTGAAAAAAGAAAAGCCAGAGGGTGCCCCGCCCTTCCCGCGCTCTTTGCGGGAGGGCGGGGAAGTTGACTTTAACATTCAGCGCTCCTCAACCATCAAACCTCAACTCCCAACCAAGCGCCGCGGCGAGATCGCCGAAGCCGCCTTCCTTTACAAAGCCGCCTCCCTCGGATTCAGCGTTGCCAAGCCCTGGGGCGAAAGCGACCGCTACGATTTCATCCTCGAATCCAGCGGCAATTTTTGGCGCGTGCAGGTCAAGTCCGCTCATACCAGCGCCATCAACGGATACACCTTTCACGCCTGCGGCAACGTCCCCACCAGAATTTATACGCCGCTCGACATTGACTTCATCGTTGGCTACGTCGTCCCTCACAATGTCTGGTACGTGATCCCGATCGAGGTTTTTAGCAACATCGGCGCGGTGAAAGTTTTCCCCGTGAGCAGGCGACGCATGTCCCGCTTCGAAAAATACCGTGAGGCCTGGCACTACATGGGCGTCCCACTAGATGCAACCTGAGCCTCATTCATCAGTGAGCCTCATTCATCAGAATGTCCCGACAAATGCGTCATCCCGAAGTCCCGCGCTTTTACCAGCGGGACGAGGGATCTCGCGTGTAACGGCACAACAGCCGGCCGGATCCGGCAGCGCCGCGCCGTGAAAGAACCCCACGTTTACGTGCGAGGTGAATACATTTAGGTAGCCAAAGGACGCATCTCCCACACATGCCACGGGACAGCCGTCATGCAGAAGCTCCCGGACTTCGTCCCCACATTTTCGCATCACCTCAAACCACTGACGTAGCAGAAGGGTGACGTAGCCGAAGGGTGACGCGCGATGGCGACCAATTCACCTGCATGCTCCTTCATCCACGCATCGATGGCGGGATCCCGCTCGACGGTGCCCTTGAATCGCAGCAATTCCGTTCTCATCGGCGCTCCACTTCTGGGGAAACGGGGGACAGACTAGCGTACTCCAAGTTCACGTGTCCCCAGGTTTCCAAGTGTTTGCGTGAGAAATTGATTGCCTCTAGTGCGAAAGAGGCTTAGGATTGCGCAATTCAAACTGGTAAACCTGACCATAATTCTCAACCGGCATTTCTGTCGACAGGAGGGGCGATGGACCAGTCGATCCACACCACGCTCAATCAATGCGCTGCGTTGCAAAAACAGGTTGGTTTTGCGCACCGCTTGGTAGTTCCATTCAGCGTAGAGTATCACTTCGAAGCGCGAGACACCCGAGAACCAGCCTTTATGGACACGCTTGATATAACTGCGCAGGGCCAACTCTCCTACGAACCCGTGCGCGCAATGCGAGTCAACTTACCAAAAGCCGGAGGGACAATAGGGAGAGAAGTCTTGATTCCCGACTCGCTTGCCGCGACGGTTCCAGGACAGGCCTCCGTGCAGGGACCTGGGGCTGGCGGCGATTTCGGAGTTTCGGCCGTTGAGATTATGATTTCGGGACCACTGCCCGGTATTTCCGCTTCGGTTACATTCCAGTGCCGAGAGATCACGGTGGCTAACATTCAATTCGATGTTGACCCTAACACCCCTCCACCCATCCGGCTGGTTGCCAACGATGCAAGAGGTAACACCACAGTTGTATTACATCTCGGACCAGCAGCCATCGTGTTTGGGCTGCCAGCTGGTCCGCACGAAGTGGGGCCCGTACTTGGCTAGAGCGTCCGCAAGCCAACTTGGTTGAACGACTTTGTTGGGCGGCTGGCGCAGTCTGTCTGTTAATACCTTCTCATGGGTTGCCCCACCCCTTCCACTGCACAGGCTTCTGGGAGCGCTGCACCGTGAAACTTCTCATCGGCGCTCCGCTTTCTGGCTTCGGGATGTGACATTCCACTCGAGCCAAAATCTGATCAAACTGACAGGGTGGCCTAAAATCGGGTCATGACCCCTGTAGTCTCGACCATTGCTCTCAATGTCCTTAGTAGCTTCATTACAGATACGCTGAAGTGGGCTAAAGGAACGGACGTCCCTGCTATCACGAAGGTCATCACTAGTACGGAGTTGCTGTTTCCCGAACTAGACGGTGTCGCAACGACGCTCCGACAGTGGCTCATGGACAATAAGGTTGTCGCGGTGCTGAGTTCCTATGTCGAGGGACACACTGGAACCAGTGATCTGCCTATTGAAGAGTTAGTTTCCGTCCTCCTGACGAAGACGCAATTTTACTTGCCGGAACACTCCCAGGCTACCGCGGAAAAGATAGTCTCGGCATTTGTCACCAAACTACGAGCCGCGTATCTCGCCGACCCGGAGATCGGGATTCCCTATATCGCAAATCGCGCTGACGCTCACGCCTCGCAGCAACAAGCTGGATTTGCCGGGGTAGAGAAGCACATTCGGGAACTGACAGATCAGGTCCAGACATCGGGCGGTTTGAAGCCATCGCTGCAGGCTCACTTCGATAGCGCCGCCGCGACGTTGGGGCGAGGGGAATACCCGTCTGCGAGAGCGTTGTTCGAGGCTCTGCTGCAAGAAGTGCGAATCGCACCCGTTCGAGACAACGAACTCGAAAGACAAGTCAACGTCAATCTCGCGAACATCGCTTCAGCACTGGGCGATTACACCGCCGCTGTCCCTTACTACCGAAAGGCTGCAGAACTGGAAAAGGATGGCGTTCGCCAAAGCGTTAATGCCGCGATCGCAGACCTGTTTGAACTTAAGTCAGATCAAGTGCTGTCAAGACTTAACGCCGTCCAAACTCCCGAGCCCTCGTCGAACTACGAGTTTTGGTCCCTAAAGGTTAATGCCCTCGCGCAGACTGGCCGTTTCGAGGATGCAATCACCACCGCATTGTCGATACGAGTTCCTGAAAAAGAAGCGCACGCGTCTCAACTCCTCGGGTATGCGTACATGCGGGCAGGAAGATTACCCGAGGCAGAGACCGCTCTACGGCGAGCACTAGAACTCGTTCATTGGCTGTCCAGATGTCGATGGCGCGTACGAATACCTCCATGCGAAAGGCATCGATGTTTCAAAACCGAAGGTTGCCTGGTACGGAATGAAGCAAATATCGGTGAAAGATCCTGACGGGTTCGAAATCTGTTTTCAGTGGAAAGCCGATCAGCGGCAAGTCGAACTTGAGGCGTTTGCGCCGGCCCCGAAATAGAATTGCTGAGAAAACAAAAAGCCCCGCCTTTCGGCAGGGCTTTTCGGTTCTAGCTAAGAGCTATTAGCTAGCAGCTGCTCTTAGTACATGTTCGAAAAATATCGCGAAGCCTGGGATTATCTCCGTCTTACTGCAGTCGCAAACCCCGTTTCCCTGACCTAGCACTTAAATGCCGAACTATCGGCACTTTGTCTGCGCCCCGTGCGCGATAACGCAGGCCGAGTGTTTCCCAATTTGGAACAAAAAAAGCCCCGGCTTTCACCGGGGCCTTTGATTTAGCTGAGAGCCGACACAAACGCCGTCCGACGCCCGCAACAAAGGCGTCATCCCGAAGGCCCGCGCTTTCACTAGCGGGGCGAGGGATCTGGCGCGGAGCGGCACAGCCCGGAGATGATCGCCGCAAATCCTTCCCTCGGCTGGAGAAAGCGCCGAGTCTCGCGATGAGGGATTGTAGTGAAGGGAAAGACAAAAACGTTCTCGCGGACAAGAGTTGTCCGATCCACACAGTTCGCCGCCGCCAAAAAAAAAGGGTCGGACAAGAATGTCCGACCCACATTGTTCTTGCTTTGGCCGACGACCGAGAGCCGACAACCGAGAGCCGCCAACCAACGACCTCTCGCGGGCTGCGCCCGCGAGCGCTTAGTACATATCTCCCATGCCGCCGCCGTGTCCGCCCGGCATTGGAGCGGATTTCTTCTCTTCCGGCAGCTCGGAGACCAGGGCTTCAGTCGTCAGCATGAGAGCTGCGATCGAGCCTGCGTTTTGCAGCGCGGTGCGCACCACCTTCGTCGGATCGAGCACGCCGGCCTTTACCAGGTCTTCGTACACGCCGGTGAGGGCGTTGAAGCCGAAGTTTGATTCCTTCGACTCCAGCACTTTGCCGAGCACCACAGCGCCCTCTTCGCCGGCGTTCTCGACGATTTGGCGCAGCGGCTCCTGCATTGCGCGCTTCACGATGTTGACCCCGATGTGCTCGTCACCCTCGAGCTTCAACTTGTCGAGAGCAGCGGCCGAGCGGGCCAGTGCAACTCCGCCGCCAGGGACGATGCCCTCTTCGACGGCTGCGCGGGTAGCGTGCATCGCATCTTCAACCCGGGCTTTCTTTTCCTTCATTTCGGTTTCGGTCGCAGCCCCAACTTTAATGATGGCCACGCCGCCAACCAGCTTCGCCAGCCGCTCTTGCAGCTTCTCGCGGTCGTAGTCGCTGGTGGTCTTATCGACCTGGCTGCGAATTTCTTTTACGCGGCCTTCGATCTCAGAGTGCTTGCCCTTGCCCTCGACGATGGTGGTGTTGTCCTTGTCGATGGTGACTTTCTTCGCCTGGCCAAGGTCGCTCACCTGAACGTTCTCGAGCTTGATGCCGAGATCTTCAGTGATCGCCTTGCCGCCAGTCAGGATAGCGATATCCTGCAGCATGGCTTTGCGACGGTCGCCGAAGCCCGGGGCTTTGACGGCAGCCACGTGCAGCGTGCCACGCAGCTTGTTGACGACCAGGGTCGCCAGCGCTTCGCCTTCGACGTCTTCAGCAATGATGATCAGCGGCTTGCCGCTTTTTGCGATGTTCTCGAGCAGCGGGAGCAGGTCCTTCATCGAGCTGATTTTCTTTTCGTGGATCAGGATGTACGGATTCTCAAGCACCGCTTCCATCCGCTCCGGATCGGTAACAAAGTAAGGAGAGAGATACCCACGGTCAAACTGCATGCCCTCGACCACTTCCAGTTGGGTCTCAAGCGTGCGCGACTCTTCAACCGTGATGACGCCATCCTTGCCGACCTTCTTCATCGCCTCCGCAATAATGCTCCCAATAGTCGAATCATTATTTGCAGAAATTGTGCCGACCTGCGCGATCATTTCGCCGGAGACGGGCTTGGACAGCTTGTCGAGTTCGCCTTTGTCGCGCTCGCCGTCCTTGTTGATTTTGCCAGCGATGAGTTCGACGGACTTCTCGATACCGCGCTTCAGGGCCATTGGATTGGCGCCGGCAGCGACGGTCTTTACGCCTTCGCGATAAATCGCCTGGGCGAGAACGGTGGCGGTGGTGGTACCGTCGCCGGCAACGTCGGAGGTCTTGGAAGCGACTTCCTTCACCATCTGCGCGCCCATGTTTTCCAGATTGTCTTTTAGTTCGATTTCTTTTGCGACGGTGACGCCGTCCTTAGTAATGGTCGGCGAACCGAATTTCTTGTCGATCACGACGTTGCGGCCCTTAGGGCCGAGTGTGACCTTGACGGCATCAGCGAGTATGTTGACGCCGCGAAGAATCGCCTGGCGGGACTCTTCTCCGTGTACGATTTGTTTTGCCATTTTCTTTTCTCCTAGAAAGTCAAAATCGAATAACCACAAAGGGCACGAAGGTTCACGAAGGAACCCAGCGCCGAATATCTTTTTCTTCGTGTACCTTTGTGTCCTTCGTGGTTAGTAAAGGACGGCACACGAAGAATCAAGCTACTTCCGCGATCCTGCAGTCTCTCTCTTGGCTGCGCCGCTGAGGATGCCGAGCACTTCCTCTTCGCGCATGATGATCAGCTCTTCGCCGTCCAACTTGATTTCGGTGCCCGAGTATTTGCCGAAGAGGATGCGGTCGCCTTCTTTTACATCGAGCGGGCGAACTTTTCCGTCCTCGTTGATCTTGCCTTTGCCGGCTGATACAACCTCGCCCTCCTGGGGCTTCTCTTTAGCAGAATCGGGGATGATGATTCCGCCACGGGTGGTCTGTCCTTCTTCTATGCGACGGACTAAAATACGGTCGTGCAACGGGGTAAATTTCGTAGCCATTTTTCAGACTCCTTTCTGAAGTTTGGTTCTGTCGTCTAAGAATTATGGGTTGGTGATTGCGCTAGATGGAAATTGAGTTGTTAGCACTCAATGTTCCAGAGTGCTAATTGTAGAAAGGTGAGCGACCTTGTGTCAAGTTGCTGCTGGCGCCTGATCTTTTAATAGTACTGTAAGCGTATTGTAATCAGTTGCTTACAAGCATACAGCACTTTAGGGCAGTGATGACTGATCTAGCAAAATATCGGGCTAGCGAGGCCGAGAAGGCTCGGACGGCCGACCTGCTGAGCATGCTGCCGACATCCAGGATCTCGGTGCTAGATTTAGGCGCGCGTGAGGGCTTCTTTTCGCAGCTCCTAGCCGAACGGTTCCAGCAAGTGACGGCCGTGGACTTGAGCGCCCCCGCGTTCAATTTACCCGGAGTCAGTAAAGTGGCGGGCGACGCGACCATGTTGCCATTCCGCGACGAGGCGTTCGATTGCGTGTTCTGCGCAGAAGTGCTGGAACATGTTCCGAACCTGCAACAGGCGTGCGACGAGATCAGTCGCGTGGCCAGACACGAGGTGATCATTGGCGTTCCATATCGGCAGGACTTGAGAGCAGGGCGGGCGACGTGCAGAAAGTGTCGGAAGATTAATCCGCCATGGGGACACGTGCATTCATTCCGTGAGCGCCAGTTCCCGCAACTGTTCCCGCAGCTGAAGATGCTGAAGATGTCCTTTGTAGGATCGGTGAAAGATCGCACCAATTTTGTTTCCGCGCGGTTGATGGATTGGGCGGGGAATCCTTGGGGAATCTACGACGAAGAGAAACAATGTCAGTATTGTGGAGCGCCACTGGCGCCTCCAAATGGAGAGCGATCACTGGCATCACGACTGTGTGCAGTCGCCGCGGTAGAAATCAATCGCGTCCAGGAAAAATTCACTCGGCCGCACGCTAACTGGATACACGTCTTGCTCGCGAAAAGTTGAGCGCGCGCCCGTTTAGACAGCCGTGTAAGTAAAGGTCCGCGCTGGTGGCCTGTCCTAGAGGTGCCCCAAGATTTTACAAATGCTTGGGTCGTTTGTTGTTGATTTCCACAGACCGCGCTGCTACATTCCTCGCCAATCGTGAGTAGCTGCTCACGAGAATGAAAGACGCCCGATCCTCCGATAACTTCCTTCCCCAGGATATCTCCGGATCGTCCGCCAGAATTGTCGGGCCATCTGTGTTGAATTCTGTTACGGAGGAAGAGCATGTTCAATTCTACGCCGTATTCCCCGACGCGTGCCTACCAGTTTTCCAACTCGATGGCAGGCATCGTTACCATTCAGCTTCTGCTGATTGCCCTGTCCGTAGCCCCAGCTCTGGCCCAGCTAGGCGGTACAAACCCGGGTGCCGGATTTCCTTCATTCGGATCATTTGCCGGTTCTGAGTTCGACACCATCAACGAAGGAAATCTGAATATTCACTTCTCCATACCAGTGTTTCAGAAGACCGGTCGCGGCCTCTCTGTCGTCGCGACGATCTCCTACAACAGCCTGATCTGGACTCCCGTCGGCGCGCTCACTGACGGCAACGGCAACCCTATCAGCAGCGCTCAATGGGTGCCGCCCGCCATCAGTCCGTGGGGCTTTACTCTTTCTCCATTTACGAGCTACGTCACCTATACGCGAATAGAACTCCCCTCAACTTCGTGCGGCAACAATGGGAGCCGGGTCTGGACACGCACCAATTACACGTATCATGCTCCGGACGGGACTGGTCACTCCATGTCAGGCACGGCGGTAGAAGCGGACTGCGGTGGCACGCCTCATGGTTTCGGCCCGGTACTCGCAAACGACGAGTCCGGATATTCGTTGTCGGTGGACTCGGGGATGAATATCACGGTGACTGACGTTGCTGGAGATTTGGTTACCCCCTCCCAGTTTGAGGTCTTCGCGAATAGCATTCCTTCCAGTATGTCGTTCGAGACGAGCGGGGGGACGATCGACACCAACGGCAACGTGCTTGGGGTTGGCAGCGGCATTACGGATACGCTAGGCATTCAAGCCATGCGGATCTCGCACACTTCAACGAGCGACTCACTTACTTATCCAAGTCCGACGAATCCAACGACTTTCGTAGGCGCAACACTGAATTACACTACTTACAACATACAAACGGCTTTTAACTGTCCCTGGGCTGAGTACGGGCCTACCAATCAATTGGGGCCCACCACGGCGCAACTTGTTACCAGTATTAGCATGCCGGACGGTTCGAGCTACGGCTTCACCTATGAACCGACTCCCGGTGTGCCGGCCAACACAACGGGAAGGCTCACCTCAGTCACTCTCCCTACCGGAGCAACTATTCGTTACACCCGCGGAGGTGTAGATTGCGCGGATGGCTCGGATCGAAGGCTGACTCGCGTTACACCTGACGGAACATGGACCTATACCCGTCAGATCACTGAATCAGCTTTTTCTAATGGGCAGCACGGCCAAATTACGTCATCCATCACAACCGTTACTGACCCGTTGGGGAATGTCCAGGTGATCAACTTCGGAGTGGGAGACCAATTCGAGAGCAAGCGGCAGATCTACGCCGGGTCCTCGGCTCTTCTGGAAACAATTGAAACTTGCTACAACGGTGCCGCGTTCCCTTGCACGACCACAGGAATTGCAGGCGGAATACCCACTCGGAGCACCGTTCGTAAGGAGTTTCCTGACACTAGCGGCAAGGTGTCTGAAACCGATACCCTTCTCAACCGTGCGGGCCTGACCACCGATCTTTTCGAATACGACTTTGGATCCGGTTCACCGGGCCCGCTCGTAAGGCATACAGCTACTGTGTACAACACACTGACCGCGACCATCGGTTCAACCCAGACCACAATTTACAACCGGCCTGCAACCGTGACTGTTACTGATGGATCGACCCCTCCTCAAACCAAAAGCCAAACATCATGCTTTTATGACGAAACCACGCCAACCACCACCTCCGGCACCCCTTCGCACGTCCAAGTCACCGGCTCACGCGGCAATCTGACAACTCTTAAGCGTCTCGTCCAGGGCACTACCACTATCCAAAAGACGACTACTTACTTCGACACGGGCACGGTCGCGACCGACACGGATTTCAACGTATCGGCCAACGTTACAACATATGGTTACGGAGCGAACAGCTGCGGAAACTCCTACCCAACCACAGTAACCAACCCGCTCTGGCTGGAGAAAACTACCGTATGGGACTGCAACGGCGGAGTCGCGATTTCAATTACCGACCAGAACAGTCAACCTACCTTGTACAAATATGGAGATCCGAACTATTGGCGGCTAACGGAAACCGATTTTCCCGACGGCGGCCAGGTAAACACCACCTACAACCTGGGGACTAGCAGGCCCTGGAACATCGTTCAAAACACAAAGCTGACCAGCACGCAGAATATTACGAAGAAGACTATTTACGATAGCCTGGCCAGAGTATCGCAACGACAATTAATCAGTGATCCGGACGGCACTGACTTTACTGACACCACTTACGATGCTGACGGCCACGTGCATTCCGTCTCCAATCCATACCGCACGACGGGGGATTCGACCTATGGTCTGACGTTTTATAGCTACGACGGCCTCGGACGAGTGACCGCACAGATCCAGCCTGATAGCAGCAGCGTCGAAACTGCTTACAGCGCCAATTGCACAACTGTTACCGATGAAGCCGGTAACGTCCGCAAGTCGTGCACAGACGGCCTCGGGAGGCTTATAGAAGTCGACGAGCCGGGCGCGGGAGCGCTGCCTGCCAAAGCTGGAACTGGGGGCATCGGTATCAGTGGCACAACCGACCAGAGCGAGACGTTTAACGTGTGCCCAGGTAATCCCAATGGCCCGTGCGAACAGACCTTTCCAGACAGTGGACAAATTTTCGTCAGTGTTGGCGGCTTCCAGGTTAACAGCTCATATGGTTTGAATTCTTCGGCGAGCACGATCGCATCAGATCTGGCAACCAAGCTCAACGCCAGCAATTCGCCAGTTAGCACTCCTGGAAACGCCATTGGCATGACTTCGCGTGTGCTTGGCGCTTCTGGTAACTACGCGTGGTCGGCAGACGTTACCTGGGACCCTCACTTTACGATGCCGTCTTTTTCGCCCTGCAGCGGCACGGCTTCCTGTTCAGGGTCTCTTTCTGGCGGGGCCGACGCGACTTTCGGCAGCGCGCCGCTGGTAACTCTGTACCAGTACGACACTCTCGGCAATCTAACCTGTGCCGTTCAAAAGGGGACTGATACCACCGCGTTCACCACATGCGCGGCTGCGCCCACCACGTGGCGACCTCGTTCGTTCGCCTATGACATGCTTTCGCGCCTGCTGACCGCGACCAATCCTGAGTCGGGAACAAATAACCTACACCTATGACAATAATGGCAATGTCGCTACCAAAGTTTCTCCGAAGCCGAACCCAGGCAATACCGGAGCGATTTCCACTACCTATTCCTACGACGCGTTGAACCGCCTGCTCAACAAGACTTATGTTGGCGGCCATGTGCTCCAGCTCGAGCGCCTCATCCTGGAGCTACGATCCCATGGGAAGGCCACTAGTCGAGCGCATAAACCATACGAACAGCAACGTAAACAAGACCCTGACATATTCTTACAATTTCGACGGCTCGCTAAAAACCCTGACTTATCCCAGCGGAGATTTGCTCACGTATACAACCTCGGGCGCGGGGAGGCCGACCAACGTCAGCGATGCCAGCAACAATTTTGTCGCGCCGCCTGCGACAGCACCCATGTACACAGCAGGTGGTCTTCTCGTGGCGATGAAGAACGGCACTGCTTTGAGCACGACGAATGGGTACAACAGCCGACTGCAGCCGGTGACGCTTTCGGCTGGAATCACCTCTGCCGCGCTGATGAGCATTAGCTACAATTTCCACGCCGGGAATGGCGATAACGGCAACGTTTTTCAGATAATCAACAACCTGGACTCAACCCGCAGCACGGCGTTCCAGTACGACCCGCTGAACCGCATCCAGCAGGCGAATACCGTCACGACCACTGGTGCGAATTGCTGGGGTGAGGTGTACACGATCGACGCCTGGGGGAACCTGACCAATCGTTCCGCCCCGTCGGGCATGACGGGTTGTTCGACGGAGGGATTGAGTCTAGCCGCTAGCGTGAAAAACCAGCTGAGCGGTCTTACCTACGACCTTGCCGGAAACGTCACCAACGATGGCAATGGAAATATGCCAGTGTACGACTCCGAAAACCGAATCGTCAGCGACGCCGGGGTGAGCTACCTTTACGATGGTGACGGCCAGCGCATGGAGAAATCATCGGGCACGTTGTACTGGTACGGGTCGGGTGGCGAGGTGCTCGCGGAATCGAACCTGAGCGGCACGATCAACGAGGAATACATTTTCTTCAATGGCACGCGGCTCGCGCGGGTGGATCGGCCCAGCGGGACGGTGCACTACTATTTCGCGGATCATCTAGGCTCAGCGAGCATGATCACGGATGCTTCCGGCACCGTGCAAGAGCAGTATTTCTATTATCCCTACGGCGGATTGCAATCGAGCATAGGCAGCGACTCGAACCGTTACAAATTCACCGGCAAAGAACGGGACGCGGAGAGCGGGTTGGATAATTTCGGGGCGAGGTATGATTCTTCATCGCTAGGCCGGTTTATGACCCCGGATTGGGCAGCCAAGCCGATAACGGTGCCGTACGCGACGTTCGGCGATCCGCAGACTCTAAACTTGTACACATATGTAGAAAACGAGCCGATCAATAAGGTGGATCCGGATGGACACTATGAAACCGGGGCCTCTGGCTGTACAGGAGACCATGCGAGCAAAGTGCCAAAAGAAGTACGACAAGAAAATCGATAAGTTCGAGAAAGCACGACAAAAGGATCTAAAGTCGAAAGACCCAAGAGTGCGGGCAGCGGCGGCTAGCTATGGAGATCGCGGTCAGGTCAACGGTGTACACGTGACGGTCACTAAATTAGGAGCAGGTATAAAGGGCTCCGTCTACGACAATAGCGGGATCGGGAAGACCGACATCGATGTGAAAGTAAACTCCAATCTTAGTGGAAAAAGCTTACAAGAAACTGTTGCGCACGAGGGTTCCCATGTGGAAGATGACCAGGCGTACCAGAATTCCCCAATGGATGCGTTCGGCAATCACGGCCAAGGCCTAAATCTGACTCACGGGCAAACCGAGTTCAATGCATACAAGACTGGAGCCGGAGTGGATCGCGAACACGGCTTCGGTCCAAACGATGACCAAAAGATCCATGACTTTATCAACCACAACCCGAACTATGCGCCGATTGTTGAGGATCCGACTCACACACCGGAGGACTGAGCAATGACCATAAAAACAGCCGATATTGTCCTGCTAGGACTACTTAGCATCAGTCCTGCCGCTCCTGCACAAGCGTCTGCACCCCGAAGCGCGAAGTTTTGCGAACTCGTTGGGTCGCCTGCTATGTACAATGGGGCACTGATTACGACGGCCGCAATGTTATCACCGGGGGATCATTCTCTTCTGTTACACAGCGGTGAGTGTGAGCCCAAGAAAGGCTTCGATGTAAGAGCTCAGGCGCTATTGCCTGCGAGACTGGAGTCGCTACCGCATGGCAGAAAACTGGAATCAATTCTCAACCACGGCAGGGGTGCTCTCGTGGAACTAACGGGAACGTTTGAGGCCAGCGCTGGTCCGTACGGCCCAGATGTGATGCCATTTCGCTTTGTCATTACCAGGCTGCACTCAGTAACGGAGTTACGGCAGCGTAAATGAGGGAACTAGGGAACTCGGAGGGAACTCGCGGACAGACGGGACGTTTCCCGATGCCTACGGACTGAGCCACAAAGACTAAGCCCACAAAGAGGTCAGACGAACTCGGGGACAGACGGGACGTTTCCCGATGGAGGCTGGCCCAGCCTTTCTCGGTTTGTAGTACCGCAAATGAGGCTGCCCCAGCCTTTGCGGTTTTCAAAGGCTGGGTTATTTCGAACGCCGACGCCATGTTCATGCGTCACAGACAAACCTCTATGGCGGCAAATAGGATCCCGCTATGCCGAAGGGCTTGCATCGCTACTACGGCACCGGACACCTGCACTTTATCACCTTCAGCTGCTATCATCGGCGACCGCTGCTGGCGGCGGCCCGAAGGCGGAATCTTTTTCTCGAAATCTTGGAGCAAGTGCGAGGCCGTTATGATTTCGTCGTGGTCGGATACCTGGTGATGCCCGAGCACGTGCACCTGCTGATCAGTGAGCCGGCGCGGGGGACGCAATCCACGGTGATGCAGGTCTTGAAGCAACGCTTTGCGCGACGAGCGCTGACGGAAATCCGAAGACGGGGAAAGCCGGAGCAAGGCAGACTGTGGGACGAGGCGCTCGATGCCGGGCACCTTTGGCAGGCACGCTTTTACGATTTCGTGGTGCGCACAGAAGTGAAGAAGCGCGAGAAGCTACGGTATATTCATCGGAACCCGGTGAGGCGAGGGCTGGTGCTGGAAGCCGAACAATGGGGATGGAGCAGCGTCCGCTGGTATGCCTACGGAGAGAACGGGCCGGTGCTGGTGAACGAGAAACAAGCGGTGGAACTGAAATCCTGTGCAAGGCAAAGCTTCACAGCGCAAGCCGTGGAAATCCCCGCCCTTTGAAAACCGCAAAGGACGGGGCAGCCTCATTTGTCATAGTACATATTGTGAAAGGCTGGGCCAGCCTCCCATGGAGAAATCGTCGGGTACATTGTACTGGTACGGGTCGGGTGGCGAGGTGCTCGCGGAATCGAACCTGAGCGGCACGGTCAATGAGGAATACATTTTCTTCGGTGGTGCGCGGCTTGGGCGCGTGGACCGGCCCAGCGGAGCGGTGCATTACTATTTCTCAGACCATCTAGGATCAGCGAGCATGATCACAGACGCCTCGGGAACCGTCCAGGAACGGTATTTCTACTATCCTTACGGCGGATTGCAGTCGAGCGTTGGCAGCGACACCAATCACTACAAGTTCACCGGCAAAGAGCGCGATGCCGAATCCGGGCTGGATAACTTCGGGGCAAGATATCACACCTCGTCGCTCGGCAGGCTCATGACTCCGGATCCAGTCCTCAACAGCGCGAATCCAACTAACCCGCAGTCTTGGAGCAGATACGCCTATGCATTTAATAGCCCCTCTAGGTATGTCGACCCTAGCGGCCTTTATAACGTGGACTGTACCGATGACCCCAACTGCAAAAAGGACACGCAAGCGGTCAAGGATGCCGTTTCCGATCTCCAGACGCGGATTACAAATTCCACTCCAGAGGAGCAGATTGCCCTCGGTCAGTCGCTGCAGGCCTTTGGAACGTACAATGACGGCAATAATGTCACGGTGAGCTTTGGACAAACTGGCGATGGCTCGAATGCTGTAACTTTGCCCCACTTCGATAATGCATCCCAAAAATTTGACAGCTTCCACGTGATCTTTGACCCTAAGAAGATAAGGGGCAGCAGTTGGGCGATTGATGTCGCTCATGAGGGATTTCACGTCAGAGACTATGAAGATGCGAGGATCCTAAATAAGGATCTCACGGGCGGTCTCACGCTTTTTCAACAGGAGTATCGCGCGTATAAGTGGGCCTCCGTGGCCGCTGCGGATGCTCTTGGTTCATCCAGCTTTACGATTACAAACAAGCAACGAAACAAGTTTCTTATTTGGAACAAATCATGGGGAGCGGTTGACGATAAGGCGCTGACGAGCTTCATAACCAGCGAGGATAACAAAGCGGGCGACAGGAAGGAAGCGTTACCGCACGACCCGTGGGGGGCACCATGATCATCTATCTTGTTCACGCACACAGTCGATTTGGATCGCGGCGTCTTAGAACGTTTCTGCTTCTTGCATGCATGACGATCCTAGGCTCAGGCACGCGGCTTCTCTCGCAATCGACATCCAAGGCGCTCCCCGTTTTGGTGAAGGCGGAAGTTCCACGTTACCCTTTTCCAGATCGGGTGATGGGCATTCAAGGCACGATACGGATGCGGGTCCAGACCGCCGGGACAGCTGTGCAGCAGGTCACCGTTCTGAGTGACGGAGGACATCCTGTTTTGGCGTCTGCGGCCGAGGCGAATATCCGAAGCTGGGAATTCCAGAAACACGACCATGCTGCCTTCGATGTTACGTATAAGTACTTACTGAGGTCGGGCTCGGACGGAAGAATGCTCAATGCCGTGCTACGCCTACCCGTTTACGTCGAGGTTATCGCGCCGCGTTGGCCGCGTGGCGAACCGGATCGCGGGCAGGAGATCGGCCCACCTTCCAAGTAAACGGGAACGTGTATAGCCGACCATTCCTTCTTCTCCGTAGGCATAGGCGCGAAAACTGCTCCAGGGCCATTGGTCGGAGGCTTCTACTAGTCCGCGCTTGAGGGGATTACGGTGGATGTAGCGGAGCTTCTCGGCGCACTTTCGCGCGCTCCACACGTTGAAGTCGTAAAACCGCCGCTGCCAAAAATGCCGCGAAATCGGCGGCCATGTCCGAGTTTGCTACAGAGATGTCCTGAAATGGACAGTTCAGACTAAGGAATCGCGTGTGAAGTCATTTACATTGTGATCTTTAGCATTGGCAGTTGTGGTGCTGACATCGCGGATACACGAGGGTGTAGCCATGGCATTCCTACGCGATTTGAAAGTTGCGGCATATTCGTTGGTACGAACTCCGGGGCTGGCGATCGCAGTGATTTTGACGCTGGCGCTCGGGATTGGGGCGAACGCTGCGATCTTCACGCTGGTGCGTGGGGTGCTGCTCAAGCCTCTGGTGAACCGCGACGAGGACCGGTTGATCTACATCAGGCAGAGCGCACCGGGCATTCGCTCTGACAATACCGCCTTTTCCGTACCTGAGATTCAGGACCTGCGCACCGGCGTGAAGAGCCTGAGCGAGTTTGGAGATTTCTCCGTGATCGGCTTCACCATGATCGGCCTGGGTGAACCTCGTGAAGTGCAAGCCGGCGTGGTTGGCGGTTCGTTTTTCGATGTAATGGGACTGCACCCCTTGCTGGGACGCCTGATCGGTCCGCAGGACGATGGCCCCAAGGCCGCCGGCGCAGTTGTTCTGACGTATCGTTTCTGGTCGACGGCGTTCAAGAAAGATCGCTCCGTGATTGGAAAGACGGTCCGGCTCGGCAGCTTTGGCGATCGGACCGCGACGGTAATCGGTGTACTTGAACCTTGCGTGCCATATCCGCAAGATACGGAACTTATTGCCAACGTCGTGACCAGCCCGCATCACTTATCGGCCACCATGGTGACCGGGCGCGTCCATCGTATGACGGAGCTGTTTGGCCGTCTGGCTCCCGGCGCTACCATTGAGCAAGCCCGCTCGGAGTTGGGCTCGGTTTATGCCTCGATGAAAAAGGACCATGCCGAGGCTTATCCGGCGAAGGGCGATTATCAGCTCGAGGTGAAACTATTTCGCGACCAGATCACGTCGGGGGCCCGCACTGTGCTTCTGGTTCTTCTCGCCGCGTCCGCGCTGGTTTTTGTTATTGCCTGTTCGAATGTCGCCAACCTGATTCTCGCCCGGACAGTTCGGCGTGAAGGTGAACTGGCGGTGCGTGCCGCGCTCGGAGCGAGCACAGCGGTTCTGCGGCGCATGCTTTTGGCTGAAAGCCTTCTGCTCTGCGGTGTCGGAGCTGCGCTCGGTGTAGCTAGCGCGAATCCGTTGGTCGCCGTCCTTGCACGCTACGCCTCGCGATTCTCCGTGCGCGCGCTCGAGCTCCGGGTGGATTGGAGCCTGGTGTGGGTGGGAGCGTCGCTGGCCATCATCGCGGCAGTGATTTTAGCTTTTGTTCCGCGGTTGCCGTCGGCCGATACCTCAGGCGGACTGAGCCTTTCCAGCAGTAGCGTGCGCATGACCAGCAGCACCAGCCGCCGCCAGCGAATGTTTGCGGTGACGCAAATTGCAGCGTCTTTTGTGTTGTTGGCGGGCGCGAGTATGTTGATTACGACGCTGATCGAGCTGCAAAGGACGCGGACTGGCCTCGACACGCGCCATGTGCTCGCGATAAACGTTCCTGCCATGACGTACGGCAAGACCGATCGGCAGGTGGTCGACTTCTATAAGGAATCGATTCGCCGCATTGATGGGTTACCGGGCGTGAACCGCACGGCGTTTGGCATCGTGGTTCCCTGGCGCGATGGCGCTTTCGGTCCGGGTTTGCAATTTTCCGGTGATGGCCACGTTTCGCGGGCCGGCGAAGATCCGCGTGCGCAGTTGCGCGTGATCTCCCCGGGATTCTTCGCGGCGCTTGGTGTTCCCATTGTTGCTGGACGCGACTTCAACGAACTCGATGGGCAGCCTAAAGATCCAGTGGTCGTAGTCAGTGAGACTCTCGCACAGCGCATGTTTCCCAACGAGGACCCAATCAATCGTCACGTGTATTGGACGGATCCGGTTCTAAAATTCATTCCTGGGATTAATGTCACACCGCATCGCATTATCGGCGTCACCGCCGATATCGACGACGAACACGTTGTCCCGGAGCCAATGCTCACGATCTACACTCCCTTCGAAGAGGGACCGCTGTTCGGTGGCCGCCTTTTTGTTCATACGGGTGGAAATCCCTATTCGCTGGTCACCCCGGTCACCCAAATTATTCGCGGGATGTCGGCAGATCAGCCGGTTGAGCACGCAGCCACTCTCGAAGACGTTCGCGCTGAAGTGCTTACGCCGGACCGTTTGAATTCGGTGGTATTTGGGGTGTTTGCGGCGGTGGCGCTGGCGATTGCGGTGGTCGGCGTGGCAGGCGTGCTGGCGTTTTCGGTGAGCGCGCGCACGCGGGAATTCGGCATCCGGCTGGCGCTTGGATCGAAGCCGCAGCGTCTGCTCAGAGGTGTTATCGCGGAAGGCGTCATCATGGCAGCGGTGGGTGTGGTTGCAGGTGCGGCATTCGGCTTCGTGCTGGCGCGTTTGGCAGGAAGGTATTTCCTCGACGTAAAAATGCCGGGAGCACTTCCTATAACAATGTCTGCGGTTGTGTTGATGACTGTCGCGGTGGTCGCAGCGATGTTGCCGGCAGTGCGCGCTGCGCGCGTCGATGTGATGGAGGCGCTGCGGTATGAGTGAGTGAGGGTGGGGCAACCCCTGAAGCAGAACCGGAGATTTCACGCGGGTGAGGGCGCCCGCGCCACACGGGACGTTGAATCCCACCCTGCCGCAAGGGCGCAGACTCATTTCACTTACAACGCGGCGAAGTAAAGCCAGCCTGTAGCATGCATTCCTGAGTGACAAAATCCTGTGAGTGATGAAAAAATCAGGAACTGCTGAAGAGCAAATCTCAGCAAGGGAGCCACATGAACATCCGGATCGGCGGTTTGGTTCTTGCAATCGCGCAATTGCTGTCAGCTCAAGCCAACCAGGGTCAAGCCAACCAGGGTCAAGCCAACCAGGGTCAAACCAACCAGGAAGAGACCGCAACGGCTCGAACAACTTCTACGCAGCCGGAGAAAGCAGCGGCTCAAGGCGCTTCGACTCTGCTGGGATATACGAAAGAAGCGTCGGCAGGACAGAAGGACTGGGAAAAGAAATTTCGCGATGGCATTGTGCCCAACAATATCCGGGAAAACATGCGCCGCCTGAGCGCACGACCGCACCATGTGGGATCGCCCTACGACAAGGACAACGCTGAATGGATATTGTCCCGATTTAAGGACGCGGGATTCGACGCGAAGATCGAGACGTTCAACGTTTTATTCCCGACGCCGAAACAGCGCGTGTTGGAGATGGTCGAGCCGAAAAGGTTTGTAGCGAAATTGCAGGAGCCGGGGCTGGCAGTCGATCCGACCTCGAAGCAGACCAGCGAGCAGCTGCCTACTTACAACGCGTACTCGATAGATGGAGATGTGACGGGCGCACTCGTCTATGTAAACCATGGAAATCGAGAAGACTACGAGCAGCTTGATCGTCTGGGCGTTTCGGTCAAAGGAAAAATCGTTATCGCCAGATATGGCGAAGGCTGGCGTGGGGTGAAGCCGAAAGTTGCGGCCGAGCACGGCGCGATTGGTTGCATCATTTATTCCGATCCGAAGGGCGACGGCTTTTTTAACGGCGACGACTATCCGGCTGGAGGTTGGCGGCCGCGTGAAGGAGTACAGCGTGGCAGCGTGATGGACACGGATTATCCCGGCGACCCGCTGACGCCCGGAGTGGGGGCGACGTCGGACGCGAAGCGCCTGGAGATCAAGGAAGCCAAGACCATCACGAAAATTCCGGTGCTGCCGATTTCATATGTCGATGCGCTTCCGCTGCTCTCCGAATTGAAAGGGCAGGTGGCTCCAGAAGGCTGGCGGGGCGCGCTCCCCATCACGTATCACGTAGGGCCGGGACCGGCCAAGGTACACCTGAAGATTGAGTCCAATTGGGACATGAAGCCAATTTACGACGTGATCGCCAGATTGCGAGGTACGGAAGATGCCGACCAGTGGATCATCCGCGGGAACCATTTCGATGCGTGGGTGAATGGCGCGGACGATCCGATTTCCGGACAGTCGGCGCTGCTGGAAGAAGCTCGGATGCTGGGCGAACTGCACAAGCAAGGATGGAATCCCAAGCGCACCATTATTTACTGCGCCTGGGACGGAGAGGAGCCGGGCCTGCTGGGATCAGTCGAGTGGGTGGAAACGTACATTGATGAGCTGAAGAAGCATGCGGTGGTCTATATCAACTCGGATTCAAACGAGCGAGGGTTTCTTTCTGCTGGCGGTACCCAGGATTTGGAAGACTTTATTAGTGGAGTGGCGCGCGACGTGGATGATCCCGAAGCGCACATGTCGGTGTTCCAGCGCTCGCACCTGGCCAGCATCGCAAAAGCAAAAAATGCCGAAGAGCGCGGCGAGGCGCGGAAGCGGGAAGATTTAAAAGTAACCGCTCTCGGTGACGGATCCGACTACACCGCATTTCAGGATTTCGCCGGCATTTCAACTTTGAATGTCGAGTTTGGAGGCGAAGACGATGGGACTCAATATCACTCTATCTATGACGATTTTTACTGGTACACGCATTTCGTCGATACAGATTTTGTGTATGGGCGGGCTTTAGCGCAGACGATTGGTTCTGCGATGATGCGGCTGGCCGATGCGGACCTGATTCCCGTCGACTACGCACCGCAGGCGGAGGCGATTACGAAGTATGAATCTGATTTGGAAAAGCTGCTGAAAGACAAGCAGGACGAATTTACCGAACGCGCTCTGGAACTCAAGGAAGGCGTGTTTGCAGCCACGAATGATCCGCGCAGGCCATTGCTGCCTCCGCCTGCCGAGACTGTGCCACCGTATCTGAATTTTGCGCCCGTGAAGAACGCGATCGATCGGTTAAAGAAAAGTTCGGAGCGGTATTCAAAAGCTGTGGCAGATTGGCAGGCGAAAGGATCGCCGGCTTTGCCTACGGATTTGCTGAACGCGGTCAACGCCGACCTGATGGACATTTCGAGGCTGTTTCTGAATCAGAAAGGATTGCCGGAAAGATCGTGGTTCAAGAATCAGGTTTATGCGCCGGGCGCTTACACAGGTTATGGAGCGAAGCCGATCGCGGCGGTCCGGGAATACATGGACGAGAAAAAGTGGAAAGAGGCGGAAGGGCAAGTTCCGCAGGTAGCGCACGTGCTTGAGGCGGTGGCGGCAGGAATCGACAAGGCGGCGGGCGATCTGGAGAAAGCGGTGGGAGGAAAGTAATGAGACTAGTCGGATCCAGCGCAGCGATTCCTGAGATCAACAATATGATTCCCACCCTGTCGCAAGGAACGCGACAAGGGTGGGGCAACCTTCTAACTAATCAGACGAAGTAATCACACTAAGTCACCACACGTTGTCCGACTAGGCGACGGCCTCCTGCTTGGTGGAGGCGGCTGACTTGGCGGCGCCTTTGCCGAGGAAGTTTATAAGTTCGGAATTGACTTCTTCGGCGTGGGTCCAGGCGATGTTGTGCGGGCCTCCACTTACTACGTGCAAGCGCGCGCCTTTGATCAGCTTGGCGGTGCGATTGCCAGCGGCAGAAAAAGGCACAATGCGGTCGGAGTCGCCGTGGATGATGAGCGTGGGAATGTCGATCTTTGCAACGTCTTTGCGAAAGTCTTCGTACCAGGTGTGAACGCATTCCAAACTGGCGGTCGGGGACGCGCTGGCAGCGACGTTCCAGCTGGCCTGAACGGCTTCCTGGCTGACCCGCTTTCCCAGCAGCTGATCGGTGTTGTAGAAGTTCTTAAAGAACTCGGTGAAGAAGGCATAGCGGTCGGCGGCGACAGCTTTTTCAATGCCGTCGAAAACTGATTTGTCGACGCCTTCGGGATTGTCGGGAGTCTTGAGAAGATAGGGCGGAACGCCGCCGATGATCACGGCTTTGCTCACGTCTTTCGATCCGTACTTGCCGATGAAGCGGGCGACTTCGCCTCCGCCCATGGAGAAGCCGACGAGAGTGAACTTGCGCAGGCCAAGGTGCGTGACCACTTTGTGCAGGTCCTCGGCGAAGGTGTCGTAGTTGTAGCCGGAGGTGGGCTGGCTGGAGTTGCCGAAACCGCGACGGTCGTAAGTGATAACGCGCTTGCCGGCGGCGAGAAGCACGGGAAGCTGCTTCTCCCAGGAAGAGCCGCTGAGAGGATATCCGTGGATGAGAACGACGGGATCGCCGGAGCCGTGGTCCTCATAATAAAGGTCGATGTTGGCTGAGTTTTCTTTTCCTACGGTGATGTACGGCATGTGAAATCTCCTTTTGAAAGTTAGGGGGAGTGTCCCACTTCTACCAAAAACTGGAGGAATGGGGCGCCCGCAACTGGGCCGTTCGATCAGTTCGCTTTTGGGGTGTCAAAGGTTGTAGATTATTGACGCGCGTAAATGTTGCAAATAGTTTTGCACAGGGTGGACGAGCATTTGCAGGCGAGACGTTCTATGAAGATTTCTATTCTGGTCTGTTATTTCATATTGTTTGGACTGGTCGCGACCCCGGCTCACGCCAAGAAGAAGCAAGAGCCACTGGCGACACTGAGCTTCCTGGTGGTGCGCGATGAAAACGGCAAGCCTGTCCGCAATGCTGCTGTGGTCATGCATCCAGTGCAGGAAAATGGCAAGCAGTCGAGGGGCGGGCTCGAGCTGAAAACCGACCCGGAAGGGAAGGCCAGCTACGACGGTGTGCCCTACGGTAAGCTGCGCATCCAGGTTCTGGCCCCGGGCTTTCAGACCTTTGGTGATGACTATGATGTTACCCAGCCGAGCATGGAAATCACGGTGAAGTTGAAGCGGCCGGCAGGGCAGTATTCGATTTACGAGGAGCACCCCGCGGAGACGAAAGGGGCCGATAAACCTCCGAAATAGTTTTAGGTTGCGTGGAGCAGTCCGGGAAAAGCAGATTCCTCACCGTTAAAACGGTTCGGAATGACAAGGTGGTTGGAAGTTTGGATGGAAGTTTGGAACGTGAAATGAATTATTTGCTGAAAACTGAGGCTTCGGAATATTCGTTCGCTGATTTGCAGCGCGAAAAAGAAACCGTCTGGGATGGGGTTTCGAATCCGGTGGCGCTGAAGCATCTGCGCGGGATGAAAGCTGGAGACCGGCTGATCATCTATGAAACGGGAGATGTGAAGAGCGCGGTGGGAACGGCGACGGTGATGTCGGTGGATTTGTCAGATGCGAAGAACCCGCGGGTAAAGATCAAAGCAGGGAAGGCGCTGCCGAGGGCGGTGACGCTGGCGGAAATCAAGTCGAAGAAATTGTTCGGCGACTCGCCGCTCGTACGGCAGGGAAGACTGAGTGTGGTGCCGCTGAGCGAGGAGCAGTTCAAGTATCTGATTGGCGGTTGACTGCGATTCTCGAAGCAGATTCCTCACCGAGTTTTGTTTCGTGAAAGTCGCATCAGGCCGCGTGGGGGAAGATCAGGAACGACGAAGGCCTTCGCGATCCCTGAATTTTTGGTGATGGCCTCTGCCGCGAGGTATCCGCTGCGGACGGCGCCCTCCATGGTGGCGGGCCAGCCGGTGGCCGTCCAGTCGCCAGCGAGCAAGACGCGATGCCAGGGGCTTTGCTGCGCCGGACGGAATTGATCGATGCCCGGTGTGGGCGAGAATGTGGCGTTCACCTCTTTAATGACAGTGGCTTTGAGCAATTGCGCATCGCGTGCAGCGGGGAAGAATTCGCGCAGTTCGGCGAGTGCGAGGTCGATGATCTCCTGACGCGATTTGTTGATGAGGGATTTTGAGGAGCTGATGACCAGCTCGACGTAGCTGGGATTGTCGGGCTTGCGCTCTCGTGGTTTGGAGCAGAGCAGCAGCGATTTGTGGAACATCCACTGGATGGTGCGGTCGAGGAGGACGGCGTGGGGCAGATCGCTGATCTGGCGGTCGAACCAGAAGTGGACGCCGGTGATGGGCGAAGTTTCGAAATGCGAGAGCTTCTCGCTGATCTCGCTCGACTCGGGTAACGCGGGGAGCAGTTTGGAGAGCGAGTCGAAGGGGACGGCGAGAACTGCGAAGCTAAATTCTTCTTCTGAATCCTGCAGCGTGATGCGAACGCCTTGATCGCCGGGCTGAAATGATTGAACGCCGGTGCGAAGGCGCACTTCACCGCCGTGGCTGACGATGTAATCCCGAGCCGAGTTGTAGAGTTCTGTAAGCGGCGCCGTGGGAACACCCATGGTGCGGGCGTCGCGGGACTTTGAAGTTTCACGCACGACCTGCGCAGCGTAAGGAATGGAAATGCGGTCGAGATCTTCGCTGAGGGCGCTGACCAGAATCGGTTTCCAGAAGCGCTCGATGGCTGCCGGTGTTTGATGATGGCGAGTGAGCCAGTCCTGAAAGGAAGTTCCGTCATCTTCAGGTGACGTGAGCGCCAAGGAAGCAAGAGCGCGAGCGAGAGCGAATTTATCTTTGGCGTTCAGGAACTTGAATCGAAGAAAAGAGGGCATCACGTGGAGTGGCGCAGGCAATGCGCCCGGCTCGAGGACGGATTGCCTGCCACCCGGCTCAATGAAGGTCATGCGATCGAACCAGCGAATTTTATCTTCGATTCCGATGGTGCGATAAAACGCAATCAGGTTAGTGCAGCAGCCGAAAAGCACGTGCTGGCAGTTGTCGACGACTTCTCCGGTGCCGGGATGCTCGTAGGAAGACGCGCGACCGCCGAGAAAGGGACGGCGTTCGAACAGAGTGACGCGGTATCCGGAGGAAGCCAGCGCGCAGGCCGAGGCCAGTCCGGCGAGCCCGCCTCCGATGACACCGACGGTGGGGAGGCTGTTGCCACTTTCCGAGAGGCGCGGATAACCCGAGCGCACTCGATTCTTAGATGATGCAAAGTCAGAATCTCCACCCTCCGCAAAAGACGCGGAAGGGTGGGGCGCCCTCGGATCTTGTGGAGCTTGGTTCTGGGATGACGGAGGAGGTGAGGAAGGCATCAGGCGATTCGCTTCAGGAATCCTTTGCCCAAAATTGTTAACTTCTCACGAACGGTGAGGCCCACTTTGCGCGTGAAGACATCGTAGTTGAGGCGCACAATTTTTTCGAGCAGGCTGCGATAGATTGTGACCAGGACCCAGAGCGCGGGCTGGCTGTCTTCCGAGATCAGGGGAATAAGTTTTTCAGCAGCGCGGTAGTTCTCGAAGGCCCGCTCGGCTTGTAGTTCGAGTAAGGGGCGCAAGCGAGCAGGGTTCGGGGCGGTGATGTCTGTGGGAAGCAGTCCGAACTGCTCGATATCTTCTTCAGGCAAGTAGACGCGGCCGAGATCGGCGTCCTCCTTCACATCGCGAATAATGTTGGTGAGTTGGAAGGCGAGGCCAACGCGCTCGGCGAGCGGTTCGGCTGCGGGATCGGTGTATCCGAAAATCCTGATACAGACGAGGCCAACCACGGAGGCTACGTGATAGCAGTAGCGCTCGAGATCCTGAAAACTGCGGTACTGAACCTGCAGGTAAGGAGTTTGCGACTGGCCGGTATTGTCCGGGTTCCGAGAATCTTCCCTGGGCGCATCTTCAGCGTCCATCGCGGTGCCGAACGCCAGTGCGTCGAGCAAGCCGAGGGGAATGTGAAAGCGGCGCTGCGCGTCGGTGAGGGCGAGAAGAATTGGATCGTCAGTGGGGAAGCCGCTCTGGGAGTTGTGAAAGGCGTCCACCCAGAGATCGAGTTTCTGACGGCGCTCGCGAGGCGGAAGCTCAGGGTCATCCGCGATATCGTCGCAGCGGCGCATGAATGCATAGACTGCACAAAGCGCCTGCCGCTTGCGTTTGGGCAGAACCAGAAATCCGTAATAGAAATTCTTTGCGCGTGAGCGAGTAATTCCGCGGCACACCGAATAAGCCATATGCAGCTGGGACTCGGTGGGCATGAATTGCGGAGGACTGTGCACGGCGGTGCTCATAATAGCTTGTGAATTGCGGCGCGGGCGACCAGCGCGAGTTTGCGTGGCTTGCTGATCGCGGGGCGACTACCCAGGACCGCATAATCCTGTCGCTGGATGGCGTTGAGAATCTCCTGTCCTCCCCGACTGAAAAGATCCAGGTCGATGGCAAGCTCCCGGCTTACTTTACCGACCAGAGGCAAGCCTTTGTGGAACCACTCGCGCGCGCGCGTGGCTTCGAAACGCATCATCTCACGAAATTGGGGCGTGTTGTTGCGGCCGGCGATGTTGGATTCTTCGACGCCATATTTCCGAAGATCTTCGAGGGGAAGATAGATACGGCCTTTGTCATAGTCGACGCTGACGTCTTGCCAGAAATTCGCGAGCTGCAGCGCGGTGCAAGTGAAATCGGAAAGCTGCTGGCGCTCAGGATCACGATATCCGCAGAGATAGAGCACGAGATGACCGACAGGATTGGCCGAGTAGCGGCAGTATCCGAGCAGGTCGTCGAAGGTTTGGTAACGCGGGACAGTCTGGTCCTGGCGGAAGGCGGTGAGCAGATCGGAGAACTCATGCCGGGGAATGTCGAATTCGCGGACGGTGCCGGCGAGGGCAACGAAAACGGGATGGCGCGGATTGCCGTCGTAGCAGGCGTTGAGTTCGGATTCCCATTGATCGAGCAGCTGCAAGGAGGCGGTGGGACTTCCGGTTTCATCGCCGAGATCGTCGGATATCCGGCAGTAGGCGTAGACGTTAAAAAAGTGCTGGCGAAGGCGTTTGGGCAAGAACCAGGTGGCGACGGAAAAGTTTTCGTAATGGGTGCGGGCCAGGCGTTCGCAGTAAGAGTAGGCCTCGGGTAAAGAGGGAGCACTCGCGGGAATGGCGTATTCCGCTGGCAGAAGGGACCAGAGTTGGTTGGCGGTGCTCAAGAGAATTTTGTAATTGGGTAATTTTGTAATTTGGTAATTGAAAAAGCACCGAACAGCGAGGTTCAATTTTTAAAATTACACAATTACCAGATTACCCAATTTCTTCATTGGCCGGGAATTATAGCGGTCTTGATGTCGCCGTTTCGGTTCATCATGTGCTCCAGGACCTGCTGCAAGCGTGAGAGTGGCGCCTCTCCAGTGATGTATTCGGTAGGGCGAATCTTCTTCTCAGCGATCAGAGCGAATGCCTTGCGTACGCTATCGGGCGTGTGATGGAACGTGGCCTTCAGAGTGACTTCAGAATAGTGCAGGCGGTCGGTGTCGAGCTCGACTTTGGTGCCTTTGGCGCATCCGCCGAAGAAGTTTACCGTGCCGCCCTTGCGCACCATTTCGGTTGACCAGACCCAGGCTTCGGGACGGCCGACGGCTTCAATTACAACATCTGCGCCACGACCTGCTGGTGAGAGAGCGCGAACCGTAGCAACAGGGTCCTGGACTGAAGCGATATGGACGACATCGTGTGCGCCCATGCGGCGGGCGTCAGCTATCTGGGGCTCGCGCTTGACCACGGCGATCACGTTGCAACCCACGGCTTGCGCGACGTGCACGAACATAAGGCCGATCGGGCCGCCCCCGATAACGGCGACGGTGTCACCGATTTCGACTCCGGTTTCGTGAAGGCCGCGCAGCACGCAGGCCAATGGTTCGACCATGGCGGCCTCTTCAAAACTGATGTGGGGCGGGATGACAAGCGTGTTCAGGTCGACGATGCGGCGAGGGATGCGGATGTATTCGGCATATGCGCCGTTGTTGAACAACAAGTCTTCGCAGAGATTTTCCTGATGGCGTGAGCAGTAAAAGCAAGTCTGGCACGGGGCGGAATTGAGCGCGACCACGCGCATGCCTTTCTTGAATCCGCGAACGCCAGGACCGACCTGCTCAATGGTGCCAGCCAGCTCGTGACCGAACAGCGCGGGAGGAACGATCATGCGCGCGTGATATCCGCGCTGATAGACCTTGAGATCAGTGCCGCAAGTGAGTGCGACTTGAACTTTGACCAGAAGCTCGCCATCCCCAACGTTGGGAATAGGAACTCTCTCTATTTTCACGTCCTCTTTTCCGTAGAGGACGGCTGCCGTCATTTTGCCCGTCACTGCGATCCTTTCTGCGACGGTTGAATCACAATCTTCATCGAATCCGGCTGCGGATGCGCCGCCAGATGCAGGGCTTGGCTGGCCTGCTGCAAGGGGAAACGATGGCTGATTAACTTTTCCAACGCTATTTCGCCGCCCATGACAAACCGGACAGACTGGTCCTGCAGATCGACGGAGGCGCTGTAAGAACCTATTAGCGTCTTCTCGTCCACGCAGACCGCGGCGGGATCAAAGCCCGCGTCACCGTGTTGTGTTTGCGCAAATAGCAACACCCGTCCGCCTGGACGCACTATGTCCATTGCCGTCCTGATCAGGCTGTTGCCTCCGACCGCGAGAATGACCGCGTCGGTCCCCCGGCCTTCAGTCTGCTTTCGTGTTTCCTGAACCGGATCAATGCTCGAAGCATTGATCGCATTTTCGAGTCCAAATGCTTTACCTATTGTAAGCCTCGGCTCATATAAATCGGAAGTGATTACGCTAGCCCCTGCCCGTTTGGCCAATATACTCAATATGATACCAATCGGGCCTTGCCCGATAACCAGCACGGTTTCATCCGGCTGCAGATCCAGCCGCTCGATACCCTTCATACAAGTGTTGACCGGTTCGACGAAGCTCGCCTGCTCGAAAGAGATGTTGTCCGGAATGCGAACCGTCCCATTGGCAACGATCCAATCCATCACGCGGACGTATTCCGCGAATCCGCCACCAGAGGGCTCGAAGCCGGCGGTGCAGCCGACTTTCTTGTAGGTTTCGCATTGAGCGAAAGTCTTGTGGCGGCAGTAGTAGCACCGGACGCAAGGGATATGGTGGAAGACCATGATGCGGTCGCCGGTAGCAAAGCGAGTGACATTGCGTCCGACCGCTGCAACGGTGCCGGAGGTTTCGTGTCCGAAGATGCGCGGGGCCGAGTGTGAGCCAGTTGCAATCTTCTTTAAATCGGTGCCGCAGATTCCGCAGGTGTGGACCTTGACCAGGATTTCGCCGGGGCCGATTTCCGGGACCGGGACGGTTTCCAGGCGAACGTCGTTTACGCCGCGATAGACGGCTGCGAGCATGGTTGAGGGAATCTGATCAGGGATGTGCTCAGAGGTCAGCTGTGGAGCAATAGCCATATCAGGAGTTTTAGGAAATATTGCCTGGAACTATTGTATTAGTCAGCGCGCTTTCGCGCAGCCAGGCGCAGAGATTCTCGGAGGCAAGCCGGGTGTTGCGCGCAAGTCTAACGACTTTCAGCCACAGCCAGGGGCGAACGGCAACGTGAAAGGCAAAGCGAGTGCTCTGGAACTGGCCGTCGTGAACGAAGGCCGTCATTGGGGGCAATTCAAAGTTGATGTCATCGGAGATGCACTTGATGGCGATGAAAGGGAGTTGGTGCGCTTCGGCGGCGCGTGCGACCGAAGCCGCTTCCATGTCAACGGCGTGAGCGCCGTAGGATTTGCCGAGCTTCTGTTTTTGTTCAGCACCGGCGATCTCCGGATAGCTGACGAGGATTGTTTTCGCCAGGGGCGTGGCGCCGATTGGAGCATCTCTAACTGCGGTCTCATGACGGCTGCTATCGCGAGCGTCAATGACAACCGAGGGAAAGATGGTTTCGCCGACCTTTAGTTCAGGAGCCAGCCCGCCGGCGATTCCGGCCGAGATCAAAAGCCCTGGCGAGTATCCGGCGATGACAGCTTCTGCGGCGCGGCGTGCGGCTTCTGGTCCGATTCCGCCGCAGACGGCGACGGCGTAGGGGGATTCATAAAAGATGAGTTCGCGGCCGTCATGCTGGGCCTTGGTGGAGCTCCAATGCTGGATGAGTGGGCGCAACTCGCGCTCGATAGCGGCGACGATGGCGATTTTAGCGGGCTGTGCCGGGAGATTTCGTACTGCATCCAGGAATTCATCTGGAGGTAGATAGTTGTGCTCATCGATGTAGTGGCAAATCAGAACGGGCGAAGCATAAACGATACCGTTTGCACCAGCCACACGAATCTCGCCGTTTCCTCGTCGCCGGTCGTCTTCAGTGCCAGTCGTTGCAGAATCTCGACAATATGGACAGGTATGAAATCCCCTGGTGAGGTTGATTGGTTGCGCAGCTAGTTTTCGCAGCCTTTGTACAAGAGCGGACCGGTCGTCAATGCTCCCTTTACGGTACGGAACACTGGGGTCGAGCCATCCCACGGCCAGCACTTCGGGATTGGGCTGCCCCTTGTGAAAAGGTGCGTAATTGTATTCGCTCATGTCAGGAATGAAGGCCATCGTAACGTTCACGCGTAACCGTTTTGGCGAAACCAGTCCACGGCGCGGCGAAGGGCGTCGTCGACGGGCATGACTTTCCATCCTAGTTCGCGTTCAGCTTTGGCGGACGAGGCGAACATTTTTTTGCGGCCCATGCGGACGGCGTCAATGGTTGCGCGGGGCTCGCGTCCGCGAATGCGGCCGGTGACAAGCTCGTCTACGACTCCGGTTGCGAGTGCAAGGACGTAGGGCACGCGAACTTTTGGCGAGGGCAGGCCAGTGATAGCCGCGAGCTTGTCTAGGATTTGTTTCAGCGTCAGATTCTCGCCGCCGAGGATGTAGCGCTCGCCGCTGCGGCCCTTCTCCAGAGCAGCGATGTGGCCCTGGGCGCATTCGCGCACGTCGACGAGGTTGAGTCCGGTGTCGACGTAGGCAGGGAATTTCTTCTTCAGGAAATCGATGACGATGCGGCCAGTGGGCGTGGGTCTAATATCGCGCTCGCCGACCGGGGTTGTGGGATTGACGATGACCACGTCTTGTCCGGCGCGGGCGGCGTCAATGGCGACCTGCTCGGCCATGAACTTCGAGCGTTTGTAGGGGCCGATCATGTTGGCGAGTGATACGGGAGAGTTCTCGTCGGCAGGCTTACCGCTGGAGGTGAATCCCATGGTGGCCACGCTGGATGTGTAAACCACGCGACGGATATTGGCTTTGCGGGAGGCTTCGAGAATGGCGCGCGTGCCTTCGACGTTGGCGCGGAACATTTCATCAGGGTCACGAACCCACAGGCGATAGTCGGCGGCGATGTGGAAGACGACATCGCATCCGGAGATGCCTTTTTCGAGCGACGCAGGATCGCGCAGGTCGCCGATGACGAGGTCGGCTTTCAGGTCGTCGAGATTCTTCTTGTTGCTATTCGGGCGGACCAGGAGGCGGAGGTCCGCGCCGTTTTTAGCCAGGGCGCGAGCAACGTGACTGCCGACGAATCCAGTGGCACCGGTGAGGAAGGCGAGCATCTCGATGTTGATTCAATGTACAACATTGTTTGTTAGTGGTTGTGATGCTAAAATGCATCACATGATGAAAGCCTCGGTTCGTGATCTCCGGTATAAATTCCGTCAGGTGGAAGATCTGCTGCGTCAAGGTGAGGAGATTCAGATCACCAAGCGCAAGCGCGTGATCGCGACCTTAGTTCCGGCGGACAGAACCCAGGTAAAAAGGCCGGATTTCGCGGGGCGACTGAGACGGATTTTTGGAAAGCGGGTGCTCAAGGTCACAGGCGCGGATCTTATTTCCCGCGACAGGGAGCGTTTCTGAGCGCTTATGCAGACAGCAGTTTTTTGTTTTCGGTTTACATCTCGGACTCCAATTCTCCCGACGCGCTTGCGATCATTGGTGCTGCCGATCTTCCCTTGATAGCCACGCCGTTTACGGAATTGGAAGTGGAGAACGCAATTCATCAACGGCTGTTTCGTCGTGAACTGACCGCAGCTGAGGTGAAAGCGGCGATTGGTTCGTTTAGGCGAGATATTGCGGACTTTGTCTTCGACATGAAGCCGTTCAGTGCGGAGATGTTTCGCACTGCGTTGTTGATTTCGTCGCGTCATACGCCGAGTTTGGGGACCCGGAGCCTGGATGTGCTTCACGTCGCCGCTGCGGTGATCTTGGGAACGGACGAGTTCATCACTTTTGATCGGAATCAGGCTAAGTTGGCTAGTGCCCAAGGATTAGTGGTTCGCACGAAGCGCTAGCAATCATCAACGTTCGGATTCGGCACGACTTGCGCCCTCCAGGAGGCCTATCCGGTAGTGTCTCAGTTTCAAAATCGGTCTAAATCTGTGCCTTTTCCAAGAAGTTCGAGAACCACAGAGCAGCCGTGGCGCTCCACTTCATGTATTACAACTTCGGGCGAATCCACAAGACGCTGAGGGTTACGCCAGCGATGGCCGCTGGTCTGAGCGATCATGTTTGGAGCCTAGAAGAGATCGCGCTTCTGGCCAACTGACAGGACTATCCGTCTATCGAATAGATCTTGTGCAACGACACACAAGATAGAATCACTCCCGCAAGCAGGATCGAAGAGCGCACCCAATTCATCGCGCTCCACGATGCCCAAGTTTCCCTGAGAAGTGTTACATCGTTGAGTTGTGCCGCCCTGAACATGATCTCGTTCCGCGGGTAGAAGTACGCGAAGGTCATTACATCCGTCAAGACGTACAGGACGAGAGCCGCGGCCAGGCACATGCGGATGGGAGACGATGATTTCCAAAACAAGACCAGCACGGCAAGTGCCAGCACTTGATTCAAAGGAGAAAATATCCGGAAAAAATTCGCCGGACTTACCGTCTTGAAGTATTCCCTCGCGGCTGCGATGGAGCCCGGAATATCGCTGCCCCATGACTTTGCGTCTACCAATGAGGTGTAGACATTTGCAAACATCAGTCCGCTGGCAATACTGATCGACGCAAACAGCGCGATTGTCCTCATAGTGGTTTTCTTCCTTGAAGTACGTAAAATGTAGCACAACGGGACAGTCCGCTCGACTGACAAAAGCCTACTGCCGAGCGCAGGATGCACTAGCGACTTCTATAAACAATGAGACACCGACATAGAAGATTGGTCGAAACTGAGATACTACCGGCTATCCACTGCGATTGACTTGCTGTCGCCACGCCCGTAGCATTGGGGCCACAGGTTTCATTCTTCTTCGCCACCGATGATTGACCAGACTGTCTCTCACTACCGTATTGTCGAAAAGCTTGGTGGTGGCGGTATGGGAGTGGTTTACAAGGCCGAAGACACCGAACTGGGACGCTTCGTTGCCTTGAAGTTTCTGCCCGATGAACTGGCCCGCGATCCGCAATCTCTGGATCGCTTCCGGCGGGAGGCGCGCGCCGCGTCCGCTCTCAATCATCCGAACATCTGTACGATCTATGAAATTGGCAAGCATGACGGGCATCCATTTATCGCAATGGAGTTTCTCGACGGGCTCACGCTTAAGCACCGAATAGCTGGACGGGCACTCGAAACCGAAACCCTGCTATCGCTGGGAATCGAGATTGCCGACGCACTCGACGCCGCCCACGCGAAAGGTATTGTTCACCGCGACATCAAGCCAGCGAACATCTTTGTGACCAGCCGAGGTCACGCCAAGATTCTGGATTTTGGGCTTGCGAAGGTTGGGGCCACGAGCGCTTCGTCGAGCCAGGTCGCTTATGAAAATACGATTGACGAACAGCATCTCACCAGTCCCGGTTCGACTCTGGGCACGGTGGCTTACATGTCGCCAGAGCAGGCGCGCGCGAAAGAAGTTGATGGCAGGAGCGACCTGTTTTCCTTTGGCGCGGTTCTTTACGAGATGGCCACCGGCACGCTGCCCTTCCGGGGCGGCAGTAGTGCGGAGATTTTTAAAGCGATATTGGATGCGGCGCCCATTCCGGTGGCGCGGCTCAATCCCGATGTGCCGGTTGAGCTTGAACGCACCATCCACAAAGCTCTCGAAAAGGACAGAAATCTTCGCTACCAGAGCGCTGCCGATCTGCGGACCGACCTCGCACGTACCAAGCGCGACCTAGACTCCGGTCGGAGCAGCGGTTCCATTTCGTCGAGCTCAGTTACGCCTGCGAGTTCTTCAGCGGTCGCAGCCGTGCAATCACCGCACAGGGTAAGCAAGTACCTGCTTGCCGGAGTTGCCCTAGTCGTTCTGCTTGCGGTTGCTGCGGCTGCGTACTTCTTTCGCGGAAAGCCTGGCGGGAAAGTGGATTCGCTCGCCGTGTTGCCGTTCGTGAACTCCACCGCCGATGCCGGCAATGAGTATCTCAGCGATGGTTTGACTGAGAGCCTGATCAGCAGCCTGTCGCAACTGCCAAACCTGAAGGTGATGGCGCGCAGCACGGTATTTCGTTACAAGGGAAAAGAAGATGATCCGCAAAAAATCGGCCACGAGCTGCAAGTCAGCGCCGTCCTGATCGGCCGTATCACCCAGCATGGAGATCAACTGGGCGTGCAGGCTGATCTGGTAAACGCCGCCGACGGCTCGGAACTCTGGGGATCGCACTATGACCGCAAGCTGGCGGACATTACCCAGGTGCAGAGCGATATCACCCACGACATCTCGTCGCGATTGCGAATTCATCTCAGCGGCAGTGAACAGCAGCAGGTTGGCCGCGCCGGCACGAATAATCCGGAGGCCTATCGTCTATACCTGGAAGGCCGCCAGCTCTGGTATGGGCGCACTCAGGAAGGGCTGAAGAAGAGCATCAATCTTTTTCAGCAGGCGATCGCGGCCGATCCTAACTATGCGCTGGCTTACACCGGCCTCGCCGACACTTATAACGTCGCGCCCAGCTACGACATTGGCATTACTTCCAGGCAGGGCGTGCAGCTTGCTGATGAAGCCTCACGCAAGGCCATCGAATTGGGCGATTCGCTCTCAGAGGCGCATACCGCTCGCGCCATGTCATTGGCTACTGCCGGAAAGTCGAAAGAGTCGGAGCCAGAGTTCCGACGCGCCATTGACCAGAATCCAAATAACGCCACTGCGCACTACTTCTACGCGTTCGGGTGCCTGATTCCGTTGAATCGAATCGATCAGGCGCTCGATGAATTTCGCCTTGCCCTGTCGCTTGATCCGCTGTCGTTGATCACGAACACGAATTATGCTGTGGCACTGATGGAAGCGCATCGCTATCCTGAAGCGCTCGCACAATTCCAAAAGGTGATCTCGCAAGATCCCAATTTTGGTCCAGGACACTTCAAATTGTCACAGTTCTACGCCACCACCGGACGTTTCGCGGATGCGATTGACGAGGTGGGAAAAGCTACGGTGCCGGCGACCGCTTCCAAAGCGACACCCTCTACGCTTGATGCCAAAGGCTATATCGAAAAAACCATGGAGATAACCGGAGCAGACCGTTCCGGTGCAATTGCCGTTGCATACGCTGCAGCTGGCGATCGTGATAAGGCAATCGAGTACCTGCAAAAAGGCTATTCAGATGGAGACGACATTCTGTTGTGGATCCGCTATCCCGTTTTTGACTCAATGCGCTCTGATCCGCGCTACGCCGGGCTGTTGCGGCGGCTGGGAGTGCCCGAGTAAGTGTGGTGATTTTTTCTAAACTGAGGCTGCGCTTAAGCGTTGCGGAGCTTTGCTCCGCCGGATGGGCGTGGACGCCCGTCCCCACACGGCCTGTGAAAACTTTATTTATCGCGCCAAGTCGCGTTTGAGAAGGGCGAAATCGAGACTGTAACCGCGGACGAAGTAGGCATGACCACCGGTAGCGTTTGCGAGTTGCTTCATGTCCTTGCCTGGCTTCTTGCGCTCAACCACAGACGGAGTGATCACCACCACAGGGATATGAAGGCTTTGCACAGTCGTAATAGCATCCTGCAGAGATATTTGGCTTGCGTCGTCTCCATCTGAAAAGACGAAAATGATTTTCCGTTTATCAGAAGGTTCCTGTTTGGAAAGCCATCTGGCAGCTTCGACAACGGCTTCGTAAAGTTTCGTCGCGTGGTGACCTTGGTGAATCAGCTTGGCAACCAGCTCGTCTGGATCGGTTGAGTTTTCCACTTCCAGCCAGAACTCTTCGCTGAAATTGACCACGCTGCCGAGGTCCGAGCCAGGAGTCACGACTTGCCTCAGGAACTGAGACGCGATACTCACCTGTTGTTCAATGCCTCCTGGCCACAGCGTTCTTCCGCTAGTGTCGTTCAAGAGCACGTACTGTAACGGCGTGGCAGTTGGCGCTGCCGCTTGCTGGGCATAGCCGGAGAACGAAAGGCAGAAGACGATGGTGAGAGGTAAGAACTTCATGGGCGAGGAGAGTAACGCGTGCACTTGGAGAGCGCAAGTGGTTGGGTTGCGAGCACGCGGAACGCACACAGAAATCGCGCGGCTCGCTCAGGAAAAAGCCGTGAGCAGAATCGTTGCACCTTGACAAAGGTTCCCTTTGGGCGCACTGTTGCAGGCGCTCTGGGGGGAGCCTCTTCCTGGCCTCTTTGTGTCCGAGGGGGCTATTCAGAATACTCATCCCTTTTTGTAACTGCTGGTAAGTCTCGTTAAGCGGCAGGCCCGATTTCAGACAGAAATATTAAGTTGGAAAGAGGCACTGTGCGGCTTCAGCGTATTTGCATTGGTTGTCGCCCCACTCTTTTCCGCTTCTTAGGGCAGCGCAGAATCAATACGAACTCAGCACGAAGCACCAAACTCACTTAGGTGAAAGAGGAGAACAGTATGAGGCAAAGGGAAACGGTTTGTGCATTCTTTCTGTTGATGGCGATTGGGGCGGCGAGTCAGTGCGTTCAGGCAATGAATGTTAGCGTGAACTGCGACAAAAAAGGAACGATCACCAAGGCCTTGAAACTTTTGGCGAGTGCCAATCCGCTAGGGCCGAACAAGATAACTGTTTCGGGCGGTTGCAACGAAAATCTTGTGATTCAAAGTATGGATCGCCTGACCCTGACTACCGCGAATGGAGCTTCCATCACCGACAGCTCCGGCGGGAGCTTAGCCGTCGTTGATATTGAAGACTCGCACAGCGTGACCGTGCAGGGATTCACCATCAACGGAGGCAGCAGCGGAGTCTTGTGTAATAACACAAGTGTCTGCTACCTGACTGGCAACACGATTCAGGACGTTGCAGGGACGGGTGTAGGGGTGTTCGGTGATTCCCATGCCGTTCTAGAAAGCAATGTGATCCAGAACAATGGGTTCCGCGGTGCAAGCGTGAACGATCGGTCGCGAATGGTCAGCAGCAATGATGTCTTCCAAGGCAATGGGGCCCAAGGAGTGGCCGTAATTTCCGGGGCTTACTTTGCAACTTTCAATTCCAGCTTTCTCAACAACGTGGTTGGCGTTGAGGCGTTCCTGAACTCCACGCTGCGACTCAACGGCGGTACGATCAGTGGAAACGTTTGCGCATCGCCAGCGCCCTTCTGCGGGTATGGCGTGGTACTCCTGGGCGGCGCACAATCGTCGTTTGCCAACATGACAATAACCGCGAATGGCGGGAGCGGAATTCACCTGGAAGACGGCTCCTTCGCGGTTTTCTTCGGGACTACTGTAACCGGTAACTTGAGTGGTCCGGACGTAGAGTGCGCTCCGCAATTCCCGATCACTCGCTTTGTCGCAGGTACAGGAGGTGTTACAAACTGCGTTGAACCTGCCGCCGCTGCACTGCGACCAAGCCTGAAATGATTCCCACTTCCACCCTTTCGCCGACACCGGGCGAAAGGGTGGCAACCGGCGTTTCAGCGCAGCAACTCGGCAACGATGGCTTCGACGTGAATCATGGTGGTGTCGAGGAAGTCGATGGCGGTTGAGCCGGAATCGCGCAACAGCAGCGGGAGCTCGGTGCCTGCGAGGACGATGGCTTGAACACCGTCTTCGGCTTTCATGCGGTGGGCAATGCGCATTATCTCGATTTTCGTCTGCGGCAGGAATTGATTGTTCAGCAATTCACCGATGTACTTTTTGTGGATGTATTCACGCTCTGACTCTTTAGGCACGACCAGGGCTATCCCAGCGCGCTGGAACTCCTGAGGATAGAACCTGGCTCGCATGGTGAACCCCGTTCCAAACAGGCCAACATTTTTCAGGCCGAGCGACTTCGCGTGATTTGAAGTGGCTCGGACGATACTCAGAAGTGGAATTGCTGAGCGATGCTGGACCTCGTCGAAAACCAGGTGCGGAGTGTTGGCGGCGATAAAACCAAAATCTGCGCCCGCGCGCACCAACACATCCACCGCGGTGGCAAGATACTTCGTCAAATCGTCTAACTGTCCATGGTCGAGCATGGCGATGCCCTTATCGACGTCGAGGCTGTTGATGATCACGTGCGGATATTCCTGACCGCTCGTCCGAGCGCGATAACCCGCAATGATCGCGCGGTAGTAATCGATAGTGGATTCAGGGCCGAGCCCACCGATCATGCCTGCGGTGCGCATGTTATGGGGAAGAGATGCGCGGCGAGCGGTGGGGGATTCGGAGGGAGTCGTTCACAGTTCAATGCGCATCTCGTTGGTTCCTGCGAAGCCGAGCGATTCGTATAGGCGACGTCCATCGGTGCCAGCATGTAGGACAATTACGTCAACCCCACTAGACCGGCACCACTGCATAGCAGTCTTTACCAGTTCGCCGGCCAATCCTCGCCGGCGAAACTCGGCGACCGTATAAACGTTCAAGATATTTCCTCTCGGTCCGCTGCCGATCATGTGAGGTGGCCAGTCCATGAGCCATAGACCTGCACCGGCCACTATGGCCTGGTCAGGCGTTGTCGCCAGCCACGCCAGATACTCTCCGCGGCCCATCCTGGAAAGCAGCCAGGGATGGCACTTGGCTGCCATCGCGTCCAGCGCGGCTTCCTCTTGATGGCCCATGTCAACGAACATCGCGCGCCGGTGTGCCACCAGCGTATCGATATCGTCGGTGGAGGCGCGGCGTAGGGTAAATCCTTCAGGCAAGCTCATGGGATTCTCGATTCAGTTCCCGATTGAAATGGGCGTGGTCCATTATCGCGCGCTTCATTGGACTACAGTGTGAGCCGTTCGGTGAATGTTCTGTGCTAATGTCGGTTGAACGCAGTATCGGTTGAACGCACTAATAGAAGCCAGCGATTTTTCGCCGCATGAGCCGACCTTTCTGGCCTCGGCCAAGCGTCAAATGTGGAGCCCATAAGCTATGGCAAACAGGTTTCTTTCTTTCCTCCTCCAAAAACTGTGCCCTCACCGCTTCTCCTGGCCCCACAGCTCTCACGGACAGGACTATCAGGTATGTGTGATTTGTGGGGCGGCTTACGAATACGACTGCGTAGCCATGCGGCGTGTACGGAGACTGGCCGTGCCTTTGGCCAGTCACGCAGAGTACAAAAGCTAAAGCTACGAGAGAACGTTGGTACGCGATTATTCGAAATCACACGCATTGACCGCAAATGGTTTGGCCTCGCGTTCGTAGCGAGAGAGCGAAACCCGGCCCCGACCGAATCGATCGAACCTGGTGTATGCAAAGGAACATCAGATTCCTCACCGCTGAAGCGGTTCGGAATGACAGGGTTCTAAGGTGGGTTAACCTGCTCTCGCATGTTTTTAAAACATCTTCCGAGAAATCAAAAATCCCCGCCCAAGCTGAGCTTGGACAGTCCACCTAAACAATTAAATAACACTAAAGAGGTAAGGCCAACTGCCGAGAGTACAAGAGTTGAAGGTTATCAATTCGCTTTTTGTGAAACCTCCAACTTCTTATCGCATCCGATGAATTAGTTCGATAGAAGTTTTGGGTTTCGACGTATCCGGTTTTTATTTTCGTCGCGGAGAATCCAGCAGTTAGGTTTGGCGTACCGCCTTGCCTTCACTGTGGTGCAGAGGACAAGGTCTGTGTTGAAACGAACTCGAATTAACTTCGTGGCAGTTGTTGCCCTGGCTTTATCAGCTTCAATAGGCTCATTGGCAGAGGCGAGCGACGCGCAACCGCCGAAACCGGGAACTATTGTGGGAACGGTTCTCGATACTAACGGCGAAAGTGTTCCTGGCGCCACGGTTGTCCTCAAAGGACTCGATTCCAATAACGGCCGCACGGTCGTGTCCTCCCAGAATGGATTCTTCACGTTCCAAGATGTAAACCCAGGAGTCCCGTACCAAGTCAGCGTAAGCGCCAAGGACTTTGCCGATTGGACCTCGACTAACATCACGCTCGACCCGGGCCAATACAAAATCTTGACCGACGTCCAACTCCGCATCGCAACCGAGCGTACGGAAGTCCAGGTCCATTACGATCCGGTGCAGGTTGCGACCGAGCAGTTCAGGGCGGAAGAGCATCAGCGCGTGTTCGGGATCATTCCGAATTTCTATGTTTCCTATGAAAAGGACCCTGAACCCCTCACCCGGAGGATGAAGTTTGATCTGGCGTTGAAGGTCTCTACCGATCCGGTGACCGCTGTCGGAGTGCTGATTGTAGCCGCGGCTAAGCAGGCGGGGAATTCTCCCAAATACGGCCAGGGCTGGGGAGCATACAGCGAACGGGTCGGCGTGACCACGCTCGACGGTTTCGTCGACATTATGATCGGCGGCGCGATACTACCGTCAGTGTTGCACCAGGATCCGCGCTATTTCTATCAGGGAACGGGCTCAACCAGCTCGCGGATTCGTCATGCGATGTTCAGCCCGTTTGTAACCCGCTACGATGATGGTCATTGGGGAGCAAACTATTCCAGTGTAGGGGGAGTTGCGGCCACGTCCGCGCTGGCGAATTTGTACTATCCGCGGGCTAATCGAGGTGCTGGGCTGGTAGCAAGTCAGTTCGCGATCGGCATAGCTGAGCGTATCGGGGCCAGTCTGGCGCAGGAGTTCCTCGTCGCCAGGTTCACGAAACGCGGCGGCAAGGTGCAGTAAACCTCCAGGCGGATAACCGAAGCTCATGGTAATGGGAGTCGAACCCATTTTCGCTGGCTAGTCCTCCGAAAGGTGCGTTTGCGCATCTTGATGTATTTCCCACTTCTCCCAAAATCGGGGAGAAGTTGATTGGATAAGAGCGAAGGCTCCAACTGGTTCCCGAGTTAGTCTTTCGGTTGAGGACCAAAGACGCTGCGGAAAGAAGGAGCCTCAGATGATGATTATAGGATGTGATTTTCATCCCAGCTGGCAGCAAGTGAGTTGGCTGGATACGGAGACAGCAGAGACGGGCGAGCAGAAGCTGGTGACGGCGGCGGGCGATGCGGAACGGTTCTACCGCCAGGTGCCGGCGCCGGCCCTGATCGGCATGGAGGCAACCGGCAACTGTCATTGGCTGGTGGACCTGCTCAGTGAACTGGGCCACGAGTTGTGGGTGGGAGACGCGGCGCAGATTCGGGCCAGCTACGTGCACAGCAGAAGACGGACCGGCGGGATGCCGAGCACATTCTGAAGCTGCTGGTGGAAGGACGGTTTCCGCGCATCTGGATGCCGTCTTCTGAAGTGCGCGATCTGCGGCAACTGTTGCTGCATCGCTACAAGCTGGTGATCATTCGGGCGCGGGTGAAAAACGAGTTACAACACCTGTGTCTGAATAAAGGAGTGCAGCGGAAACACAAGCTGTGGAGCAAGGTCGGACAGCGGATGTTGCGCGAGTTGCCGCTGAAGCCGTGGGCAGCGCGGCGCCGCGAGGACTTGCTGCGGTTAATGGCGATGCTCGACCAGCAGATTGCGCCGCTCGACCAGGCGGTGAAAGCAGAAGCGCAGCGAGACAAAATGGCGCTGCTACTCGAAACCCAACCCGGCGTGGGTGCGATCACGGCGCTGGCCTATGTGCTGACCATGGGCGACGTCCGGCGCTTCCCGCGTGGCAAGCAAGTGGCCAGCTACCTGGGCCTGATTCCGCGCGAGCACTCTTCGGGCGGACGGCAGAAGTTGGGTGCGATCACCAAGCAAGGCAATCGCATGCTGCGCATGTTGCTGGTGGAAGCAGCTCAGAGCGCAGTGCGTCTGGATCCGCAATTTCGCAAGGAGTACTTGCATCGCTGTCACCAAAAGCCGAAAGCGGTGGCCAAGGTGGCAGCGGCCAGAAAATTAGCCGTGCGACTCTACTGGATGCTGCGCACCCAGACGGCGTATCCGGAGGTCGTTCGTATCGAGAGCAGCCCGCGGGTGCCCCTGGTCGGCGCAAGCTAGACCGCGAATGTTGATTGGGCGCTCTCGCATCCCGTAGCGACGGGATGTTCGCATAGAAGAATCATGGCCGAGGTTTAGGTCGAATCGATGGTTGGTGGAACGGTCTTCCACCGAGAAGTGATTCAGTGTGAGATTTCCAGAGTCTTGGTCCTCAACCTCTCTGGCAAAGCAAGCGGTGCTCACGCACCGCCAGGACAACTACGCCTTGACAACGCCTTCGCTCTTATCGAGGGGCACCCGGCAGTTGCTGTTCGGGCTGCCCTGTCTTAATAGCAAGCGTCGCCACCTCCAACCTGAGATCCGAGGCTAAATATATTCTTATTCAGAGTTCTCGCCCCGGAGCCTTGTTCTCCGCCCATCGAATGCGCGCTCCCACCCAGTCGATCAGACTCTCAATTTCGTGGCCTCTCTCATTCGGCTCATCATCATCACCGAAACCGCTTTCAGCAAGTTCCTTACCTAGCGATAGCCGTATTTCCTCGTAGTCCTTCGTGTTGAGGCGACCGAATTCGCCCGCGAGCACGGTACCCGCCAGCTCGCGGTTCCGCTTCCGCACCACCTCTTCAAGTAGCGGGCGTAGCTGTTCGGGGAGCGTCGTCATTCAGTTTGGTGAAGGTGCAAGTCGGGTAGTCTGTAACACGTACCGACATCCCCTTTCTGAGTTGATCTTGTTAAGCCGTAAGACCTCCCGCTCCGCAGTCATTTTTGAGGAGAACACTTTGACCACGGAAATGCTATTCTCCGGGTTTTCTTGGCTGACAGGCAGATCGATCCTTACGATCACATACATATGCCGAAATCTAGAATTTGGCTGCTCGTTCTCGCTCATTCGATTTGCAGGTCAGTGGCCCTGAGTTAATGATCCGATTTTTTCGCCCGTGTAAGGATTGTAAACGTCTCCGGTACGACCAATGATCGCATTGTCCGCAGGCCCAAGGCCGGCGGCCTCTTTGATCGCGTGCAGTCGCTCGCTCGCCACATGAGGATCGGTCGCATGGAACTTTTCGAGATGTTGGAAAGCATCCCTTGCCGCGTTCGGCCCTCTGTAGGGATGGCCAGGTATTTTACCCGCTCCTCCAGCGGCGGCTGCGGGTTCAGGGGACGGCGCCTGGCCGCTCCCATTCCCGACATCACCCGGGTTTTCGGGAGTATCGCCCGGTCCTCCGGTAGGGGTTGGATTTAGCAGGACCGCCCCGCCCACGCCCACGGCCCTCCCGAGTAAGCCGAGTAGCTTTCCGACGGCGCTCTCCGTGGCACCCGGCAGAGCCTTGGCAGTTTGAACGACGCGCGCACGTTCTTCGGGAGTCGAGGGGCCACGCTGCTGCGCACTCACTAGTGACGAGAGGACTGCCATTGTCGCAACAACGAACACAGTCAGGTAGCTACGCATCAGATTTTTCTCCGTATGAACCCATTGCTCGGTCTGGTCACGATGACGGAGCATGATTCAAAGCGCCACTGGGATGATGCTTCAACCATCTCTGCCAGAGCTTCTGCGCCACCCACCCAACCAAGTACCATTGAAGGAAAGAAAGCAGCATCACAGCCAGCAACAACCAACCCCCTCCGGAGATCCCGGCGAAGAACCCGTTAATGAGTTGGTGTGGCGAGAAGATTCTCACCGCTAATGTGGCCAGTGCGAATGACGGGAACTCGACGTAGAACATGACCCTGAAGAACAGGTAAACGAAACCTGACTCCACGACCGCGATAGAGTGTCCCCAGAATGTATAACCAGTCCCCGCCGGGTGGCCTAAGGGATCGGGCCGGAAAGGGTACGATGCCTGGGCAAAGGCAATCCAAAAATAAACCCAGAGACAGAGATTCGCGATCAGGAACACTTTCACGAACTTGCCCATGAGTTTGGACTCCGATCGTTTAGACATCGCTCACACTCCCCAAGTTCCGACCGCTATTGCTTCGGTGGATCTGGGGGCATCTCGTTGTAGTTGTGATGAGATTCAAGCCCTTTCTGACCTCGCGTTGGGTCTAGTGCGCGGACGGCGTCTTCCCCGATGATTGAGTCGCGCATATTTGCTCTTGTGCCTGCCGGAGCCCCGCCGAACATCTCTCCCCAGATATGCCCTAAAACCTCGTGACCGAACTCCTCCGCAGTGTTCGCTTGGGGAATGTGCTGGTCCACCGCGTCTTGATCGTAGGTCACACCCGCCGTGCGATTGGGATCGATGAATGCTTGCGCATCGTATCCCTGGCTCGGTGTGAAGCTGTTTGAACCTCCATTCAGCCTTTCACTGTTCGCCCAGAAAGAAGGCTTGGCCCATTGGTCGTAACTGACGGTAATCGTGTCCTTGCTCGTCACCAAGTCCGCGAGCTTAGAAGCATTCGGACTCAGGGCGCGGAAGCTGTTGATATCGCCGCTAATTTTTATCGAGGTCTCAGTCGATTTGAAAATCCACCACCCGTGCGTCTTGGTCTCGGTGGTGACACGCGCCGCTGCTTGAGCGTTGCCTGTCGCGGCGGCGGCATCCGCTTGACACTGTGAAGTGTTGTTTGCGCAGTCGATCTTGTGCCCGTCCGCGTCTCTGAAGGTCACTGGATTGTTGAGCGCGTAGGCGTACAGGTTCCAACTCTGCGGGTTCTTGTGGTTGGAATACGACGGCGAGTCCGGCGTCATGAATCTTCCCATGCTGCTCGCATCGTACCTGGCCCCGAAGTTATCCAAGCCGGATTCGCTATCCCGTTCTTTGCCGGTGAATTTGTAATGGTTGGTGTCGCTGCCGGAAAGCAGAATCTCCCCACCAAACGGATAGAAATCCGATTCTTTCTGCGGCGGCATGGTGCCGTTCGCATCTGTGATCAGCGAGTGCGTGCCCAAATGATCGGAGAAGTAGTAGTGGACGCCTCCGGTGGAAGTGTCTCTCCTCGCGATTCGCTGCCCGTTGAAGTAAACATAGTTCGCGATGAAGCTGCCGGAAAGGTCGCTCTCGGTGCTGACATTGTCGCTCCAGCCCATCCAGTAGAGAGTGCCGGTGGCGCTGGTCGCACACGTTCCAGGCGTCGTCCCCTGGGTGCATTTCTTCACCCGCTTGCCATCGCCATCGTAAATGTACGACATGCCGGATGTGGCGATAATGCGGTTTTCCGCGTCGTAGGTGTAGGTCGTTGAGCCGTTGGAGATCATGTTGCCAGCCGCGTCATACCCGTAGCCGGTGAGCCGGTTTTGTACCGTAGCCGAGGTGCTTAACGGCTCGTACGTGTTCTTTCCAGTCACAGCGCTGCGGTTGGTCAGATTGCCCCACGGGTCAATGCCCGAGGAAGTCGGTTGTGTGCCGGGAGCGGTCGTCGCCGGGCCAAACGTCTCTCCCCAATTCGCCCCATTCGTATACGCCTGCGAAATGCGGTTCAGCGAGTCGTAAAGGAAGTTCTGCGTGCGGTTCCCGTCGCGGTTGTTCACGATTTGGAATACGTTGCCGTTGTCGCCAGTCGTATTGGCTGGGAACGAGCACGGCGCCGACCTGATGGCTGTTGGCGAGTGGAAGTTGTAACAAAGGCTCATGATCGGAGACGCCGCGGCGGCTGAAATAAAAATCGGCTGCAGGCGGTTGTTGTAGCTATCCGTGATCGTGATCGCCGTCGTGCCCGCTCCCCACGTTGCGCTGGTCACACCGCCAAAGGGCGAATAGGTGACGGCGGTTACGAACTTGGTCTCCGGTGAGTTGAAGTTGGTTGCGGTCTTTACCCGCCCGGCCCCGTTGTACGTATAGGCGATGCTATAGCCAGGTACCGTAAGGTTGGCGAGAGAGCCATCGAGATTGTACTGATCGGTGTCGTATTGCGCACCGGCAGAGCCGATGGCGCGCCGCTCCTGTTTGGTGCGGCCCATGGCGTCGTGCACCCAGTTGCTCGCGCCGGAAGCATCGCACATGGCGGTACGCCGGCCGATGGGGTTGGTGTCAGCATCGCCCGGCGGCGGCTGAGCCGGGCAGCCGGAGAGAGTGTTGCCGTCGTACGCATAATCCACCGGTAACGTTTTGCCGTCGTTGTAAGTCTTTCCCGTGAGGCGGTTGAGCGCGTCATATGCATAGGTTGTGGTCACGGTCGTGGTGCCGGTCTGATTCGGAGCGGGGGCAGTCTTGGTCGTGACATTCCCGTCCGGATCGTACGCATAGGCGATCGCCCCGGACTCGGGGTTTGTGGCGCTGGTCAATCGCGAAAGAGAGTCGTAAACAAACGACCGGGGACGCCATGTCGCTGACGCTGCCGCGCAGGTTGTGAACGCCGTCGTGTCCGTTCCTTTTTGGACGGAGCAGATCAGATTGCCAAGAGCGTCATATTGGTAATCGGTTTCGTAATTCCGGTGCGGAGTGGGACCAGGGTCTTCAAAAACCTGCGTCATTTGGCCGAGGCCGTTAACGCACGATTTGCGCGACTTGCCGGTTTCGTCGGTGACAGTTGTGGATGGCTCGACGGAGTAGTCGGTGCTGGTGGATGAACCGTCCTGCTCGGTAACCGAGGTGATCCGATTGAGGCCATCATAGTTGTACGTAGTGATGCCGTCCGTGGATAGCGCGGCTGAGCGGTGCGGATTGCTGACGGTGCTCTTGCGGCCAGCGCCGTCGTACGTGGTATCGACGAAGTCCGTTCCGTCCGGGTCAGAGGTGAGTTGGGTCTCAACGACCCGGCCAACTCGGTCGAGCAAGGCCACGCTGGTTTTGCTCAGGCTTGAAGTGATTAGCTGGCTTGTGGTCACGCTGAACTGGGCGGGAGGACTGGTTTGGTCATCACTGTAGCTGTTGGTGGTCTTTCCGCCATCGCCAAGAGCGACCACGAGGGGGCGGTGCATCACGTCGTAGGTTGCGGTGGAGTAATCCGGCGGCGGAATGGTCGCGGCATTGGTGCAAGCGGTGGCTGCGGGGAAGTTTTCGCCGCAGCTGGCGGCCGTTAAGCCGTTGTCGAAATAATACTGCTTGCGCGAGACGTGCGACACGCCATTGGTGACGGGAAGCGTAGTTTTGGTCACAAACGCTGCGCTGTTGTGGTTCACACCGTCGGTGAAATTGTCGGCATAGCTGAACGTGGTAGTGTTCCCGTTGGGATCGGTTGCGCTGAGTACATTGCCGGCATCGTCATACTGGCTGCGGGTGGTGAGGAAGGTGTTGTCGGTGTTTCTCCACCTTTTGACAGCCGTGCGATTTCCACGCGTGGTGAATCCGGTTCCGAACGAAGAGCTGTGCTGGATGGCGCCACTTGCCGAAAGGCCAGAGGTGTAGCTGTCATATTCGTATTGAGTTTGCGCGGAAGCGGTCGTGGATGAGCCGGCGTAGACTATCTCGCTCGCCTTGCGGTTGAGGATGCGAATGTTGTTGGCGGTGTAGTCTACGTTGTTGATTGGGTTGACGCCCAAGTAGGTGTAATCCGTCTTCCGCAGACGCGCCCCTGGGGTGCCACTCGCGTAATCAAAATCGCGTTGCTCGCTGACGTTGTCGCTGAGAAGGGAGTTTACGTAGTCCCATTCGGTCTTCATAACTTGATTGCTGGCATTCGCCGTGACGGTGCTGCGAATAGGAAGCCCGCTGTTGTCCGTCGCGTAGTCCGTCTGAACAGTGTGCAGCAATGTTCTCTGCCCCTGATAGACCCAAACGCCTTTCTGTTTTTTAAAACATATTCAGATTCATAAATCAAAATCCCCGCCCAAGCAGAGGTTGAACGGGACACCCGGCGAAAGGATGGAGCACCCGGGCAAAACTACGACGGTTCCGGGGGAAAGCGCTCTTCACTGTTTCGTCTGCAACCACACGTCGTAAGTCAGCCTGCCATCGCTTGAATGCTGGTGTTGATCACAGCAAGACTCACCTTTTGCGTTGATCGGATGAGTCTCTGCATCGGGATTGAGTACCGCAGAGAACCTAAAGTCATTTTTGGAACCATCCGTGCACTCAGTAAAGCCGGTATACACGAGAGAGATCGAGTTTATGCCAAATTCCTCCAACGGATGCAGTTCACCGGGACGTGAAGTGCAAGGCACAGTGGGTGTCAGGTAGCAGTGATCGTCAATCCAGAGTTTCAGTTTCGTCCATATTTGATCCCGCTTGTCGATGATGAGATTCCCGTCACCGCCTTGCGCCGGTTGATCGAACCACGCCAAAGCGAGAAATCCATTGGGACTTGCTGTTTTGTGCGGTGCCCAATCTGCGTCTGCGTGGGGAGTGAAATTTCCGAACAATTCTTTCCCGCTGTCGATGACGCCATCGCCGTCTGCGTCATAAACCAGCCATGCATTGCCTGATCCGTGTTGCGGCCAGGAATAGCATGCGGGTGTTCCCGACAGATTGAACGTGACACATGCGGTTTGCGGATCGGTCAAGTGGAAGCCAGTGTGGTTTGTGTCCACGATAATCGGGGAAGTGCCTGTAGGCTGACAGGATGTGCTCCAAGTGCAGAATGCGGAATTGTAGACCCATGCGCAGCCTGCCCCCGGATCCGGGTATGGCGGCGGTGTGTAGGTGCAACATGAAGAAACACTTTTCGCGGGACATTGATTCTTATAATAGTGTGAGTTGGTCCAAATTGGTGTGGGCGAACTGCCGAATGTGACTGTAAATCCCGCTCCATTACCGGAGCCACTAATACCGATTTGCACGGCACACGTGGAAGTCAAACAATTTGCAAATGCGGCCGCTCCTTCTGCATCTGCAGTGGCCGCACCGGTTGCAGTCGTGGTGCCGCTTTTGTCGGCTGTGGTCCCGACGTGCTCATAAATGAGACTTATTAACGATCCAGATTCGTTGTCAAACCCGTTTGAATCAGCAGAGGCTTGGGTCTGGCATGTACCGCTGTTGCCTCCGTACAAGCAAGTGCCGTCGTAATCTTGTGTGTAGTTGTGATTGTCTGTGATGTGACCACTGGTGTTGGAGGCGGTAAACACAAACGGGCCTGTCTCAAAGTTGAGGTTGCCGCAGGCAGTCGCCTGCGACCAACCGAAGCTGGTTCCGAGAATTAAGAGCAGCAACATGCAACACGAAGCACTCAGCACTCGTGATGATTCTGAAAACAACATCACGCTACATCCTCCTCTGTGTCAAATCAACTCCGGTACGAAATGGCGTCGGTACAATAAAGGCGTTTTTAGAAACCTGAGCAAAAATCGGATTCTTGTTACGAAAACGGAACATTAGTACCTGATCTCTCGGATGTCCGAGGCGAGTGGCCCAACCCCTTTTCGATTTCGTTGTTTGGACTACCACTCGCGAGGGGTGCCCCATCCTTCCCCAATTTTGGGGAGGGTGGGAACCACAATCCCAGGGTTCAGGTCTGTGCGCGTCGAGGCTGGTGGTGTTTGCGCCGTGACGGCGCTTTTGTCATCCTAAGACCGTTCGGCACAGCTGAAGCCGTACCGTGACACGAATCGACGTACGTTTCACAGCACAACCAGGTCGCTGTTCAAAATTGGTCGCTGGGGAAAATTGTGCCCGTCCTAGATAAATATTCGGAGTTTCCAAATCGCCGAGCTCTGCTCGACCGGACGGGCGAGAACGCCCGTCCCCACATGGCCGGTGCTGACCGCAAGAGATCGTTCCAACTGGCGGAGCAAAGGGGACAGCCGAGAGCGCCGTTACCCCTTCTCCAGAATCACTTTCTTGTACGTGGTCAGCGCGATGAGAGGGAAGTATTGGCGGTAGAGGTGGTACATGAGATAGAAGACGCGGGGGAAGCCGGTTCCGGTGTACCAGGGTTCGTCCCAGGAGCCGTCTTTCTTTTGGGTTTTCAGAATATAGGCGATGCCTTTTGCGACGGATTCGCTGCGGGTGTCGTTGGCGGCGAGCAGGCCCATGACTGCCCATGCGGTCTGCGAGGGCGTGCTCGGGCCGACGCCCTTGGTGTTGGGATCGTCGTAGGAGCCGCAAGTTTCTCCCCATCCGCCGTCGGGATTCTGCACCATGCGCAGCCATTCAGCGGCCTGCTGAACTTCGGGCTCATGATGGTCGATGCCGATGGCTTCGAGTCCGCGAAGAACTAGAGCTGTGCCGTAAACGTAGTTCACGCCCCAGCGTCCGAACCATGAGCCGTCGGGTTCTTGTTGGTCGCGAACAAACTTCAGGGCCCGTTTTACTGCGCGATGATTTTGGTCGTATCCATAGGTCGCAAACATTTCGAGAATGCGGCCGGTGATGTCGACGGTCGGCGGATCGAGCATGGCATTGTGATCGGCGAAGGGAATGTACTGAAAGACCATGCGGTCGTTATCTTTGTCGAATGAGGCAAAGCCGCCGTTCTTGCACTGCATGGAGAGGATCCAGTCGATGGCGCGCTCGACCGATTCGAGCTGATAGCGGCCGTTAGGATGCTCGACCTTCGACAGCCCAATCGCGACCATGGCAGTGTCATCAACGTCGGGATAAAACTCATTGTTGAATTCGAAGTACCAGCCGCCGGGCTTGCCTTTTTTATTGTTCACCGTCCAGTCGCCGGGCTTGCGCACTTGCTTTTGCAGGATCCAATCGGCGGCTTTTACCATGCGCGGGTCGGTCGGCGGCACGCCGGCTTCGCCCAGGGCAAAGAGCGCGTACGCCGTGTCCCAGACAGGAGACATGCAGGGCTGCATGCGGAAAGTGTCTTCTTCCTCGATGCCGAGTTTCTCAAATTCGTCGAGGGCGCGAATCATTTGCGGATCGTCGAGTGAATAGCCGAGGCAGCGCAGGGCGATGATCGCGTTCAGCATGGCGGGATAGATCGCGCCTAAGCCATCAGACATCTCGAAGCGTTCAAGCATCCATTTTTCGGCTTTGCGCAGAGCCAGCCAGCGCAGCGGGCGAATGTGGACGGCCTCGAACCAGTGCACCGAACGATCGAGCACAAGAAAGAAATTTCGCCAGGAGATGAGTTTTTTGCTCCACTCCAGGCGCATGCGTGATTTGTCGCGGCCGCCGACGAAGAGTTCGTCGATGTTCAGTTCATCGGGAATTTTCTTGAACGGCTTTTTGGCGTACACGATGGAGAGCGGAACCAGAATCGCTCGCGACCACGAAGAAATTTCGTAGATGTTGAACCAGAACCAGTTGGGGAAGAGAACGATCTCCGGCGGGATTGCGGGAACGGCGTCGTAGTCGTATTGCCCAAGGAAGCAGAGGTAAATCTTGGTGAAAGTGTTGACTTTAGTCACGCCGCCAAGTTCAAGAATCTTGGTGCGCGCTCGCACCAGTGCCGCATGTTCAGGCTTGTATCCCGCGAGCTTCAGACTGAAATACGCTTTAACCGATGCGCTGATGTTTGATGGGCCGCCGTTGTAGATGGGCCAGCCGCCGTCTTCGTTCTGACCGCGAAGAATGTAGTTCGCGCATTTCTGAAATCGCTCCTGGGTTCCGGTGCCGAGGAGGGTGTGCATCAGGATGTAATCGGATTCGAGGGTGGTGTCGGCTTCGAGCTCGCCGCACCAGTAGCCGTCTTCGTGCTGCTGGCCAAGCAGCCACTTGCGCGCGCCATCGATGGCAACGGCAACGCGGGAGGAGAGGTCGTCAATTTTTCCGAAACGGAGTTGCGGAAGGGTGGAGGTCTGGGATTTGAATGGCGAATCTTCCATAAATTCAGTGCTGCGAAAAGCGATGCCGAGCTTTGCTCGGCTCAACGGGCGAGGGTGCCCGTTGCCACACGGACTGTTCTAGTCCGCGGAGACGCTGGGCGCGGGAGCTGCGGCGATGGCCTCGACAATTTCCGGAGGCAGGCCGAAGCGTACGTTTTCCGGCATGACTTCAACTTCCCGCATATTGTTGAAGCCCTTTGCAGCCAGGAATTCGATGACTTCTTCAACCAGGCACTCGGGCGCAGACGCTCCAGCAGTGAGGGCAATGGTACTCACGCCTTCCAACCACTCCGGCTGAATGTCGCTGCAGCTGTCAATCAGATGAGAGCCGGTACCGAGATTGCGTGCGACTTCGACAAGGCGGTTCGAGTTGGAGCTGTTTTCCGAGCCGACGACCAGCAAAAGGTCAGCTTCTGATGCGACGTGTTTGACTGCGACTTGACGGTTCTCGGTCGCATAGCAGATATCCTGGGCATGCGGACCTTTGATGTTAGGGAACTTGCGGCGCAGGGCTTCGATGATGTCTTTGGCTTCATCAAGGCTGAGCGTGGTCTGCGTGAGGTATGCCACGCGATCGGGATCAGGCACGGAGAGCGCTTCAACCTGCTTGGGGGAACCGACAACTTGGGTGACGGTCGGAGCCTCGCCTAGCGTCCCGATAACTTCATCGTGATCGCGATGGCCGATCAGGATGAGCGAGTAGCCTTCTTTGGCAAACTTCACCGCTTCCACGTGGACTTTGGTGACGAGGGGACAGGTGGCGTCAATGACGCGCAGGCGGCGGTCTTTGCTGGCCTGGCGGACTTCCGGAGACACGCCGTGGGCACTGTAAATGACGCGTTCGCCTTCGGGAACTTCGTCCACGGAATCGACAAAAATTGCGCCTTTGCCCTGGAGCTCCTCGACCACAAAACGGTTGTGGACGATCTCTTTGCGGACGTAGATTGGCGGGCCGAAAGCCTCAAGCGCGATGCGGACGATATCAATCGCCCGGACCACGCCGGCACAGAAGCCGCGCGGCTTGAGTAAGAGCAGGGTTTTTGGGTCGTTAGGCAAGTCTCTTCCTATGTTCAAAGGATACACTTTTCCCACTGTAGGGTTGTAAAAAGGCTACCGGAAAGAACCATTCGGGTCAACGTAAGTGCAAGAGTTGTGAGGGATTAGCAGCGAGAGGGGAAAAAGCAGGGGTGAACGGGGAGGGGTACTGTCTACCCCTGAAGCATGCGCACCGTCCGCCTCAGGCGTTTCCTGATCTCTTTGTATTCTGCGCCTAGTGGCTCAATCCACACTTTGGGTTTCCCATACCGACAGATGAAAATGAGTTCGCCTTTCCGCGCTCCTGCTATCAGACGTTCAAGCTCTGCCTGTGCTTGAGGGATCGACACGTATCGAGTCTTCACAGTAGACAATATCGGCAATTTGGACGAGTTCTTCATGAGCGCGTGCGAGCACGCGCTCACCCCGGACGTGGACGTCCGGGGCTACACGGTTTGACAAAGTCTCGCTCCCTAACTTCAAATCGTCTTTCACACCTTTTGCTGTCCTTCCCTGGAGGTTCGATGTTACGCGCTCTAAGGTTCCTGGTTTTATCTCTGCTGCTCTCAGGCATCTGTTTCGCTCAAGATCTGGCGTCATTCGAGAAGCGGGTCACAGTCAAAGTGCTGCCGAACGGGCTGACCGCGATTGTGTGCCAACGTCCGGATAGTGCGCCGGTGTTTTCCTTCTACACCAACGTTGACGCCGGCTCGGTGCAGGACCCCATGGGCAGGACGGGTCTGGCGCACATGTTCGAGCATGAGGCGTTTAAGGGCACGGATACGATCGGTACAAAGGACTACGCGAAAGAGAAGGCCGCGCTGGAGAAAGTTGAAACTGCCTACGCGGCGTTTCTGCACGAACGCGACAAACCGGTGGGGCGAGATGAACAGAAGTTGAAGGAGTTTGAACAGGCGTGGCGGGCGGCAATCAAAGAGGCACAGCAGTACGTGATTCCCAATCAGTTCAGCGAGATCGTCGAACGGAATGGCGGGGAAGACGTGAATGCATCGACCACCGATGATCACACGGAGTATCACTATTCATTTGCGCTCAACCGGCTCGAGCTTTGGGCTTATCTGGAGGCCTCGCGGTTTACGCATCCGGTGTTTCGCGAGTTCTACAAAGAGCGCAATGTGGTTATTGAAGAGCGGCGGCTGCGCACCGACAGTTCGCCGATCGGTCGGCTGATTGAGCAATTCTTGTCGGAGGCGTTTTCGGCACATCCGTATCACCGGCCAACGGTAGGGTACATGTCGGACCTGAATACGATTTCGGCGACGGATGCTCAGGCGTTCTTCGATCGCTATTACATTCCGTCGAACATGGTGGTGGCAGTAGCCGGCGACCTTGATCCTGGGCAAGCCATGGCAATCATCGAGAAGTACTTCAGCAAGATCCCTTCGCATGAGAAGCCGGACGAGCGCACGACGGGTGAGCCGCCCCAGGACTCGGAACGAAGCGTGGTTTTGCATGAGAGATCGCAGCCGATCTATCTGGAGGGCTACCACCGTCCCAGTTATCGCGACAAGGACGACGCAGTATATGACGCGTTGGCCGATCTGCTTTCGGAAGGGCGGACATCGCGGCTTTACCGCGCGCTGGTCCGGGACAAGAAGATTGCCTCGCAGGCGGAGGGCGGAACGGGATTTCCCGGCGTGAAGTATCCGCACATTTTTTATTTCTTCGCAGCGCCCATGCCGGGGCATACTCCGGAGGAAGTTGGCAATGCGATCCATGCGGAGATTGACCGGCTCAGGAAGGAAGATATCAGCGACGACGAGCTCAAGATGGTGAAGACGCGAGCGAAAGCGAATTTGGTTCGAGGGCTCGACAGTAATGAGGGGCTTGCACAGTCACTGGCGGTGTACCAGACACTATATGGAGATTGGCGGGAGCTGTTCCGTTCGGTAGACCGGATTGAAGCGGTGACCAAGGCTGATGTGCGTCGGGTGGCGAACCAGGTGTTTGTGCCCACCAACCGGACGGTGGGAATCATAGAAACTGCGCAGGGCGGCAATGGAGGTGCGCAATGAAAAGGATATTCCTCAGCGCATCTCTCAGCTCTCTGTGGTTAGTTCTGGGAATTTTGCTGGTTGCGCCGTTGCAGGCGCAAGAGTGGAAGCAAATTCCAATTCCGCCACTTCCGGCCTTCCACCCGCAACAACCGAAGCGCATCGAGCTGCCGAACGGCATGGTCATTTTTCTGCAGGAAGACCATGAGTTGCCGTTGATTGATGGCATCGCACGAATTCGCGGAGGATCGCGAGGGGAGCCCGCAAGCAAGCTGGGCCTGGTTTCGCTTTACGGCGAGGTTTGGCGCACCAGCGGCACGAAGGCGCAAACTGGCGATCAACTGGACGATTATCTCGAAATCCGCGCGGCCAAAGTTGAAACTGACGGCGGCGTTGACTCAACTACCATCTCTCTGTCATCGCTGAAGGAAGACTTCAACGATGTGTTTCAAGTGTTCGCTGCGCTGCTGCGGGAACCGGAGTTTCGCGAGGAGAAGCTCGACTTGGCGAAGCGTGAAGCCTTCGACGCAATTTCCCGTCGAAATGATGACGTCGGAGATATCGCGCGGAGAGAAGGGGTCAAGCTGGCGTATGGAGCGCAAAATCCGTACGCGCGAACTCCAGAATATGCGACGGTGGCGGCTGTCACGCGCGAGGACCTGGTCAATTGGCACAAGACGCATGTTCATCCCAATAACGTCATCCTGGGATTGGTTGGCGATTTTGACTCGGCAAAGATGGAGGCCAAGTTACGGCAAGCATTTGGCGGCTGGGCCAAGGGGCCGGCTGCGAAAGAGCCTGAGATTCAGTTTACTCAGGCGAAGCCCGGGTATTATCTGGTCAAGAAAGAGGATGTGAACCAGAGCAATATCCGTATGGTTGGGCTTGGCACAACGCGAAAGAATCCTGACTATTACGCTATTGAAGTGTTCAATGAAGTTTTGGGGGGCGGGTTTTCTTCGCGTCTGGTACAGAGCATTCGTACTGCGCAGGGTTTGGCGTATGGGGTGGGGGGCGGCATTGGAACGCGATTCGATCATCCTGGAATTCTGCAATTTGCGATGGGAACCAAGAGCGCAAGTACGGTCGAATCCATTCAGGCGCTGTATGCAGAGATAGACAAACTGAAGACGAATCCCATCACCGATGAGGAAATCAGTCGCGCAAAGGATTCCATTCTCAATGCGTTTGTGTTCAATTTCGACACGCCGGATAAGGTCCTGCGCGAGCGTATGGCTTATGAGTTCTATGGGTATCCGCCAGACTTTCTGGAACGTTATCGCGCGGGAATAGAAAAAGCGACCGCTGCGGATGTGAACCGCGCTGGACAAAAATATCTACACAAGGACCAACTTGCGGTGCTGGTGGTGGGGAACACTTCGGAGTTCGACAAACCGCTATCGTCGCTGGGGCCGGTGAAGGATGTGGATATTAGTATTCCGCCGCCGCCAGCTGGGATGGGGGCGCAGGGGCAGCAATGACCTCGTGACATTCCTCGTGAAGCAAATTCTGGCGTAGCTCCTCTCGGGCCTAGGGCGATGTCATTCCAACGGCTTCAGCTCGTCCGAATGACATATGGCTCAAGGCGGAACTTTCCCGCTCACCTTCTCGTATCCTTATCCGTCTAGATCATTGGAGGTGACGTGTGCGCAATCTGAGTCTGATCGTCCTATTGGTTCTTGCTTCTGTACTCGCTCGAGCTGAAGAGTGGCAACACAGTTATGCGGTGAGCGGAAAACCCAATGTGGTAGTCGACGCGAACGACGGTGACGTCGAGGTGACCACCGGATCGAGCCAGGAAGTCGTGGTGCGCGTTATTTCTCATGGATGGAAGATCAACGACGAGCTGAAAATCGACGGCACGCAGTCTGGGAACCGGGTCGAGATAAAGCTCCATCGTAATAACAAAATTTGTTTTGGCTTCTGCTTCCAGAGCATTCGGGTGGAAATCCATGTGCCCCGCGAATCGGACCTCGATCTGCATAGCGGAGACGGCAATCTGAACGTGAAGGAGGTCAGAGGCAATCTTCAGCTGGAGACCAACGATGGCGACATTCGGGTTAATGATGTCGAGGGCCTGCTGCACGCGAACACGCACGATGGAAATGTCGACGTTCAGGGAAGGTTCGCGATGCTGAATGTTCGAACGGGCGATGGAAATATTGACGCACGAGTGAACGCATCCGAATCGCCGCAGCCGGGGTGGACACTGCGCTCAGGCGACGGGAATATCCGGCTGGAGCTGCCGGGCGACTTTGCAGCGGACATTGATGCACACTCCGGCGACGGCTCGGTAAAAGTGGATATTCCGATCACGACATCGGGATCGATCCGGGACAGCGCGGTGCGCGGGAAGATCAACGGCGGGGGCATCTCAATCGAGATACAAACGGGCGATGGTGACGTGCGCGTGGAAAGAAGCTAGCGACCTGGGCGCCACTGGCTGCCGCGTTGAAAGAAAAGGAAGCACTTAGAGGGAAACGGGTCGGAGTGATTGTGACTGGCGGGAACGTTGACCACGACATATTTGCGAAGGTTTTGTTGAATGGAAACCGTTGACGGGGCGAGTGGATTGCGCTACAGTCGCGCTGGTTGCCGGGAGGGTCTATGCGCAAGTCATTTTTAGCGGTCCTGGTTGGAGTAGCGGTGAGCGTGTTCACAGCAAATGCCTTGGCGCAGGCAGCTGCGGAAACGGTGCTGACGCATTCGATCTCCACGTCGATTGGGACCCACGTCGGAACGGCCCTGGGAAGAGCGACCAACCAACTGGCTGGCCGAGTGGCGCAACAGACTTCGGTGGCAACTCCCCGAGCGGCCATCACAACGGTTAAGCCGGGCGCGAAGGGAACCGCGAAGGTTGTGTCAGTAACGGTTTCGACGCCGGCTTCGAGCAATGGCTCCATGATCGCGTCAATTCAAGGCGCGGCGCCCAAATCTCCGAACTGCACAGCTGCTGCGAAGAGCGCCGACCCGAAGGCGCCGGCGAAATCTGTTTCGCAGAACAATTGCGTGGCGACGGGAGTATCTCCTGGCCTGGATGCGCATCCTTCAGTAGTGAACTTGCCGGCAGCGCAGTAGTTTCCCAACTAACAAATTGCGTGTCGGTTCAGGCGAAAGTGTGCCGCTATGCGGCCGTGTCTGCAGCAGGTAACCAGACAAATCTTGCAAAATGCCAGATAATGGCTCTCGACGCGAGTTGATTGCTGATGCAGGGAAACCCAATTCTGGTGACCGGCGGAGCTGGATTTATCGGCTCAAACTTTGTCCTGCAGTGGCTGGCGACAGAAGAGCCGGCGGTAATCAATCTGGATAAGCTGACTTACGCCGGGAATGTTTCAAATCTCTCCTCGGTGGCTTCCGACCGGCGCTACAAGTTTCTGCAGGGCGATATTTGCGATCGGGAGATGGTGGCGGAACTCCTGCTGACGCATCGTCCGCGCGCCATTGTTCACTTTGCCGCCGAAAGTCACGTTGACCGGTCCATTCACGGGCCAGACGATTTCATTCGCACCAATGTGAATGGCACTTTCAGTCTGCTGGAAGAGAGCCGCGCATACTGGTCGGGACTGAGCGCAGAGGAAAGGGATGCGTTCAGGTTCGTGCACGTATCAACCGATGAAGTGTACGGCTCGCTGGAGGCGAACGACGCGGCATTCACGGAGGAGACGCGGTATGCGCCTAACAGTCCGTACTCAGCGTCGAAGGCGGCATCAGACCATTTGGTTCGCGCGTATTTTCATACTTTCGGCCTGCCGGTAGTGACTACAAACTGCTCGAACAACTATGGGCCATTTCAATTTCCAGAGAAGCTGATTCCGCTAGCCATTCTGCACGCCATCAGCGGCAAGCCGATTCCGGTTTATGGCGATGGACAGAATGTTCGCGACTGGCTGTACGTCACTGACCACTGCGAGGCGATCCGGCTGGCGCTGGCGCGTGGGAAGCCCGGAGAGACTTACAACATTGGCGGCCGAAATGAACTCAGGAACCTGGAAGTAGTGAATGCGATCTGCGCGGTGCTGGATGAGCTGCGGCCAAACGATCCCGTGGTCCCGCATAATGGGCTGATCACATTTGTGACTGATCGGCCGGGGCACGACCGGCGTTACGCAATGAACGCGAGCAAGATTGAATCTGAGCTGGGATGGGGGCCGCGCGAGACATTCGACAGTGGAATTCGTAAGACAGTGCAGTGGTATTTGGACCATCGGTCGTGGATCGAGAACGTTACCACTGGCAGATACCGCGAGTGGATTGCGACGCAGTATTCTCTGTAGCACCTTTGACAGTGACCATCATCGGCCTTCAACATACGAGAGCGCATGAGCAAGCAGGCGGCGAAGTCCACACGATATAAGGGAATCATCCTCGCGGGCGGATCGGGAAGCAGGCTTTATCCGGTGACGCATGCCGTGGGCAAGAGCCTGTTGCCGATTTTCGACAAGCCGATGGTTTACTACCCGCTTTCCACGCTGATGCTGGCGGGGATCCGCGACATCCTGTTGATTTCAACTCCGGAAGATCTGCCCAAGTACCAGCAGTTCCTGGGGGATGGATCGCGACTGGGATTGAGTTTTTCCTATGCTTCGCAGGCCAAGCCGGAAGGCATTGCGCAAGCTTTCCTGATCGCGCAGAAGTTTATTGACGGCTGCTGCTGCGCGCTGGTGCTGGGGGACAATATTTTTTACGGGCACGATCTCGCGAAAAGCGTGCAGTCGGCGGCCGAGTGCGAAAAAGGCGCGCAAATCTTTGCTTATCCGGTGAATGATCCAGAACGCTATGGTGTGGTTGAGTTCGATGCGCAGGGCAAGGCGCTGAGTCTGGAGGAGAAGCCGGGGACGCCAAAATCTCGATATGCCGTCACCGGGCTGTATTTCTACGATCCGCAGGTTGTGGAAATTGCGAAAGGGCTAAAGCCGTCGGCGCGTGGAGAACTTGAAATCACCGACGTCAATCGCGAATATCTAAGGCGCGGCGCGCTGGACGTGATCGTCATGGGACGCGGTATGGCATGGCTGGACACCGGAACCCATGAAGCGATGCTCGAAGCGTCGCTGTTCATCCAGACGATTGAAACGCGGCAGGGGCTGATGGTGGCATGTCCGGAGGAGATTGCGTACCGGCGCGGGTACATTACCGCCGAGCAAGTCGAGAGCGCGGCGGCGTCGATGAAGAACAATCGGTATGGGGCGTATCTGTTGCAGATGCTGAAAGAGCGCGTGTTTTGATCTCATGAAAGTCGTCGAAACACCTCTTGCGGGCGCGCTGGTGCTCGAACCGACAGTCTTCCAGGACGAGAGAGGATATTTTCTTGAAAGTTATAGCGAGAGAACTTTCGCGAAAGTTGGCATCGCGGAAAGATTCGTTCAGGACAACCACTCGTACTCGAAACGCGGGGTTTTGCGCGGACTGCATTATCAGGTGCAAAAGCCGCAAGGGAAGCTGGTGAGGGTTGTAAGTGGAGAAATTGTAGACGCGCTTGTTGACCTGCGGAAGAACTCATCTACTTTCGGTCGCGCGCATACCGTCAGGCTCTCCGGAGAAGACCGGCGCATGGCCTGGATTCCAGCAGGGTTCGCACACGGGTTCCATGTCGTCTCCGATGGGGCGCACGTTGTTTATAAATCGACCGAGTTCTATTTCCCGGAGTTGGAGCGGACAATTCTTTGGAACGATCCGGAGTTGAAGATCGATTGGGAGTTAGATGGGGAACCGCTGCTTTCAGAGAAAGACCGCCGCGGAGTTCGATTTCAGGAAGCTGAAGTTTTCGAGTAGACCGTTATTCGCCAATGCTCTTGGCAAGTGAGAAGCGATCTTGCCCAACTTTTGGGCCTTCCTGCTTCAGCCACTCGGTCAGGCGCTTTCGGGCTGAGCTGGCCATATCCGAAAAGCGCACGCCCGCCGTGCCTTCGCTATCCTGCCAGACGAGTTCTGCGACAACGTGAATACGGTCGGGATCGTCAGGGATCGAGAAATCAATGTGGATATTACCTGACGGAAGTCCGCCGTCGGTGCACTGAATGGCAGCACCGGAATCACTCAGATCAGAAATAAAAACTTTTGTGCCAGAGGCGCGCCCGTGGCGAATTCTAGCGTTGAGCATAGTCGGTACACGCTTTGCACCCCGACGCCGGTCACGCGCCATCAGGTTCCTCACTGCTCGCAGGCCATGACGCACGCGTTCAGGGGAGAGCGGCTTATACAAAGAGATCTGCGCACTGCTCTTAGAGGTCAAACTGGCGCTGGATGAATCGACAAGAAGAATGCGAACGGATTTGCTGTAGCCCGGTGCCTCGATCAGTTTCTCCAGAACCATTGAAGCTTGCTCGATGGAGTCATCAATGACTACCGCGTCATAGCGATGTTTGGCGATCAGTTGCAAGGCCCGGGTGGCGTCGGTGCAATGTTCGCACTCCACTTCAAGGTCCTTGAAAACGCGAGTGATTATACGCGAGGCATTATCCTCGCAACTAAGAAGGAGGCTCCGGAGCATGGTGATCTCATGCTAGGCAGGGTGACAAGTCAACATCAAGTTACCGAAGTGACCGCGAGTCAGACCCGAAGCCAGTTGCCAGATGCTGCCGAGGATTGAACAGCTTCCATTAGCCTTTGAATGTGCAGTCCATCCTGAAAATCTGGATGGAACTCCTTACCTGTCGCCAGGGCCTGCAAGAAATCGCCAAGAGTAGCGATAAAGGTGTGCTCGTAGCCAATGGGGTGGCCGGGCTTCCAGAAGTTAGAGGAATAGGGGTGATCCGGGCCGGTGACGAGCAAATTACGCCAGCCCTGTGTGGCTGGAGCATCCGTAGTATCGAAGAACTCCAAGCGGTTCATGTCTTCGAAATTGAATGCAAGGCTGCCTTTTGACGCGTAAATCTCAAAGCCATGCCGGTTGCGCCGGCCAACGCCGAAGCGGCTTGCTTCGAAGGTCCCAATGCTGCCGTTAGCAAAACGTGCCAGAAGCATGACCGCATCATCCACCTGGCGATTGGGAATGAAGGTGTGAGTGGCGGCGTTGAGTTCGGCGATCTCACCGTTCAGGAGCCGAGCTGAATCGAGAGAGTGCGATAACAAATCTCCGAGCGCTCCGGAACCGGCTTCATCGCGCTGGTAGCGCCAGGTTGCGCCTTTTGCGGGATCAGCTCCAGACTGGTTGAAGTAATACGAGCGGTAGTGGAAGACCTGACCAATGCGGCCTTCTTCGATCAGCTGTTTGGCAAAGGCGACAGCTGGAATGCGGCGGTAATTGAACCACACCAAATTTGGCCGTCCGCGAACTGCCTGCGCCATCTGCTCTGCCTCGCCGACCGACATGGCCAGAGGCTTCTCGCACAGAATTATTTTTCCGGCCTGTGCCGCGGCGAGCGCGATGGGTGCGTGCAGGGCATTCGGAGTGGCAATGTCAACGATGTCGATGTCAGGGCGGATCACGGCTGCGCGCCAGTCAGTCGCGGTTTCTTCCCATCCCCATTGCGCGGCGAAGGGCCCGAGTTTCGCTGGCGTGCGGCCGCAGATCACTTTCTGGCACAGCTCAAATGGAACATCAAAGAAGTGGCCTACCTGGTGGAATGCGTTGGAGTGCGCGCGGGCAATGGCGCCGCTGCCTAGCATCGCAATATTCAGTGTCTGCTTACGTTCGGGCATGTATCAGGATCGTAGCAAAACCAGGCTTCGATGGTGAGGGAGTCGCTGTGGCGGTCGGGCGAACGTGCTGATCGCGAGAGATTTGGCTAACTAAGCCCGGGCGGCCCGGGCAGCGGGCTTTACCGGATTGGAGCGGCGAGTACTGGGTACGTAAACGCAGGAGCGAAAGTCGTAGTGCTTGGGCAGGCAATTGCCGCACATGTGAAGGTTGTGCACACGGCAGTGAATCACTGGAGCTTCGCCTTTGCACACTTCGCAACCGCCGCGTTGTTTCTGAGGAGCGGCAACGCCGCGCGGAGCGGTGCCCTTCAACAGGCGGGCTTTGAAATAGAGTCCCGCGGCAGCGGCGAAGGCGCCAAATGCGAAAGTGCAAATCGCGCCGCCGAGAATGGTCTCATCATCGTGTTGGGCAAGAGCTGCTGGAACGAGCGCCAGCCCAATCAGCATGAGGGAGCAACCGGAGACTAACGCAAAGCTGCCGAACTTTTGGCCCATCGCGGTACCTTCTTGCAGAAATGACGGCTTTTTCTGTTTTCGAGCTGGAATCGAGTCCACCCTGAAGATATCGGCTTCGGGTCACGAACTCCAGATGACCGAAGTAACAGGGAAGATCAAACTCGGACGGTAGATTCTGCTGCAACCGCTTCACGGAAGTAGTCGAGCGACATCCGAAGCCCGGTATTGAGATCGATTTTAGGCTCCCAGCCGAGCAGGGTCCTGGCTTTGGTGATATCGGGCTGGCGTTGCTTGGGATCGTCCTGAGGGAGTTTGTCGTAACGGATATGGCTCTTGGATCCGGTTATGTCGATCACGCGACGCGCGCATTCGAGAATGGTGAACTCATCAGGATTGCCGATGTTCACGGGAAAATGCTCGTTGGCTTCGGCAAGGCGGAGAATACCTTCGATTTCGTCGCTGACGTAGCAAAAGCTGCGGGTCTGGCTGCCATCGCCGTAGACGGTGACGTCATCACCGCGAAACGCCTGTTTCATGAAATTCGGGATTACGCGGCCGTCGTTCAACTGCATTCGCGGACCGTAAGTGTTAAAAATGCGCACGATTCTGGTGTCGACCGAGTGATAGCGCTGAAAGGCCATGGTCAGGGCCTCGGTGAAGCGCTTGGCTTCGTCGTAGACAGAACGCGGACCGATTGAGTTCACGTTGCCCCAATAAGTTTCCTTTTGAGGATGCTCGAGCGGGTCACCGTAGCATTCGGAAGTTGAGGACACCAAATATTTTGCGTGGTACTTTTGCGCGATTTCGAGCGCGTGAAGAGTGCCCAGCGAGCCAACTTTCAGAGTTTCTATTCCGTGGACCATGTAGTCCACCGGGCTGGCGGGTGAGGCAAAGTGAAAAACGTAGTTGACCTCTCCGCAATCGAACTGGCGGTTGATATCGAGCTGCAGGAATTCGAACTGTCCCTCACGGCGCAGGTGCTCAATATTCGATATGCGACCGGTGAGCAGATTGTCGACGGCCACGACCGAATAGCCCTGGGCAAGGAGGGCATCGCAAAGATGGGAGCCAAGAAATCCGGCCCCGCCGGTAACCAATGCGCGAGGTCTCATGAACGAGTGCTCTTTTTTACCTCAGGAACGGGAGTGGCAGAGGCGGCCGGCTCCGGGCTCACTGCAGGCCTGCCGACACTGTAATATGTGAAGCCGTTTGCCGCCATAATCTCAGGATGATACAGGTTCCGTCCGTCAATTACGATGGGATATTTCAGCTCAGAATGCAGCCGCTTGAGGTCGAGCGCGGCGAATTCTTCCCACTCGGTCAGCACCAGCAAAGCGTCGGCATCGCGAGCCGCTTCGTAGGCGCTTTCAGCAAAATGAACGCTTGAGTTCAGAGCTTCCTTCGCGCGTTCGTGGGCAGCTGGGTCGTAGGCGCAAATCTCGCAGCCCTCCTGCAGGAGTGCTTGCACCAGAAGAATGGCGGGCGATTCGCGAATGTCGTCGGTGCCACCTTTGAAGGCAAGTCCGAGAACGCCAAGTCTTTTTCCGCGAAGTGTCCAAAGCGCGCTGCGGACCTTACGGATGAACCGCTGTCGCTGCTCTTCGTTGATGCGAATGACTTCATCGAGCAGGCGGAAGTCATAGCCGCACTCGCGAGCAACGGCGCGGAAGGCCAGCAAGTCTTTGGGGAAGCAGGAGCCACCATATCCGATGCCGGGGTTGAGGAAACGCGGCCCGATACGCGTGTCGGCGCCGATACCCTGGCAAACCTGCTGCACGTTGGCTCCGACGCTTTCGCAGATGGAAGCGACGGCGTTGATGAACGAAATCTTCATGGCCAGGAATGCATTGGAAGCATGCTTGATCAACTCGGCGCTTTTTGCGCTGGTGGCGATCAGGGGCGGAGGAATCTGGGCGCGGTCAGGGCGGGGAATAGCGTCCGGCCGAAGGTAATAGGTTCCGTCTACCAGCGGCGCATAAATTTCGCGCAGCACGGAAGCACAGCGCTCGGTATCAGCGCCGACCACGATGCGGTCGGGATAAAGAAAATCAGTGACCGCAGTCCCCTCACGAAGAAACTCAGGATTGGAAGCGACGTCGAATTGACCGTGTTCAGCGCCGTTGCGCAAAATGATCTTGCTCACCCAGTCGCTGGTATAGACCGGGACGGTACTCTTTTCGACCACGATCTTGTAGCCGTTGATGGCGCCTGCGATGGCGCGGGCGACAGATTCCACGTAGGAAAGGTCAGCTTCTCCCTGTTCGGTGGGAGGGGTGCCTACAGCGACAAAGATTGCTGCACTGGCGCGCACGGCGCCTTGCAGATCGTCAGAAAAACGAAGCCGGGTACCGCGGTGCCGCTGCAGCAACTCGGGAAGGAAATTTTCGTGAATCGGGACTTCGCCGCGATTGAGCGCGGCAAGTTTTTTCTGATCATTGTCGACCACGATGACATCGTGGCCCAAGTCGGCAAAACAGGCGCCCGCGACCAATCCCACGTATCCCGAACCGACTACCGCAATTTGCATGATGGCCTCCGGAGTGCGGTCAAAGCCGCATCACCGAGCTGTATGAAAGTAGATGAGGAACGTCCAAAGGGTTACTGTACCAGCTTCGCGTGGAGTCGAAAAATGAGAATGGACGATTTGGCCGGGAGGTGACGCAAAAGGGGAAATCAAGGGGAGAGCTCAACGAAGCCACGGCCTTTGCGTTCGGATCCGGCGGCAAGCACGACCATGAGCACGGCAATGTTCACGGCTTCGAATCCAGCGAGTGCCCACGCGTATCCGAAATGCTTGCCCAATGAGTACTCGATGCTGTTAATGGGGGCGGCAACAAGGATTCCCAGTTGGTATGCGAGGCCGGGAAGAAGTCCACGGGTCTGGTCCGGAGACAGCTCGTTCAGGTGGGCTGGAATGACTCCCCAGGCACCCTGCACGCCCATTTGCATTGAGAAAGCTGCAGCCGCGATCAAGGCCAGCGGGCCAGCAAATGCCCAGGCGGGAATGGTTACGAGCGAAAGCAACAGAGCGGCAATCATGCCTCGCCGACGGCCGATCACTTCGGACAGATGCCCAAAAATGATTGCGCCGATAACTGCGCCGACGTTGTACAGAATTGCGATATAGGAAACCGTGCGCGAGCTGGCTCCGTGAGTCGCCTTCAGAAAGTCGGGGTAGAGGTCCTGCGTGCCGTGAGAAAGAAACATCATGAGCGTCATCATGAGGACGAGATAGAGCGCTGACTTCCAATGCTGCCTGATGACGAGGAGGATTGCCTGGACGGTTGGCGCGCGATGCTGCTTCCATGCTTCAGATTCAGGAACAGTTGAGCGGATGTAAAAAGCGAGCAGGGCGGGAAGACCTCCGGCCCAGAACATGGCGCGCCAGCCGAAACGCGGTTCGATGAAGCGGGAGGCCAGTGCGGCGAGAAGATATCCGATCGAGTATCCGCTCTGCAGAATTCCTGAGAGAACGCCGCGCCATTTGCGAGGGGCGGCTTCCATGGCAAGTGAGGCGCCGACGCCCCATTCGCCGCCCATCCCAATGCCGTAAACGGCCCGAAGAATCAAAAAGACAGTGTAATTCGGGGCGAAGCCGCACAACAGTTCGACAACCGAGAAGAAAATAACGTTGGCCATCAGCGGGAGACGCCTGCCATAACGGTCGGCGAGAAGGCCAAAAACCACGGCGCCTACTGGACGCATGGCCAGCGTCGCAGTCATGGTCATCACAATGTCGGACTTCTTCACCCCGAATTGCGCGGCCAGCGTGTCTACCAGAAACACCACGACGAAGAAGTCGAAGGCATCGAGGGTCCAGCCCAGGAAGCCGGCAGTCACTGCATGCCAGTGTCGGGAAACCCTTACTCCGGTACTAAGGTGAGGCGGTCCGGCGAGCATGTGCGCGAGTTAGAAGAACATGAATTCCGTGTGAAACGCAATGCCGGCGCGGATTCAGAGGACAACGCGTGAGCTGCCGGATTCATCGAAAGCACGGAATGAGAATCTGCCTGAAGTCCATTGCCCTGGTGCTGCCGCTGGTTTTGGCGGGGTGCGGCGGCATGGCTGGAAACACCTCAGCCAATCCAAACAGCGCCCCTCCACCGCCACCGCCGCCTCCTGCACCAGCACCTGCGGATTTGACGGCAGTCAATCACATCATTTTCATGATGCAGGAGAACCAGAGTTTCGACCGCTACTTCGGTCAGCTGAATACTTACCGGCAGGCACAGGGGCTAGGGGCCGACGTGGAGGTTACGCCTCCCACTGCGTCACAACTGGCGTTTGACGGTTCAACTTCGTTCACGCCGTTTCACATGCAGTCCATGTGCGCTGAGGAGCTGAGCTCTTACTGGAATGAAAGCCATAATGACTGGAACCACGAAGACCCGACTTCGGCGACCGCGATGATGGATGGATTCGCGAACTCAGCGGGAAACAATTCGCGGGCTACGGCGGGCTTTGACATAAACGGCCAGCGGGTGATGGGGTATTACGATAACAACGACCTGCCCTTTTACTACTTTATGGCAACGCAGTTTGCCATGTCGGACCACTGGTTTGCGCCGGTTATGACCAATACTCCGGCCAGCCGGTTGTACGCGATGGCGGCGACCTCGCGCGGCATAATTAACAAGCCTCTGACCCAGATCAATATCAAGACGATTTTTGATGAGCTACAGGCAGCCAATGTCACGTGGAAGGATTACGTCCAAGACTATCCCAACGGAAGCTCACTAAAGCCGTTTCCGGCGTTTACCAAGTACGTGGGCACGAACATTGTGCCGTTTTCGCAGTACGCCGACGATCTCAACGCGGGGACACTGCCGCAAGTCGCGTTCATCGAGCGCGACTCAAAGGACGGATTGGACGAGCACCCGGGCACGGGGATCAGCGTGCAGAAAGGGGCGGCTTACGTTGAGAACAAAATCGTCATTCCGCTTATGAACAGCAGTTCGTGGAAGGACTCGGTGTTTTTCCTGACGTACGATGAAGGCGGCGGCTTTTACGACCATGTGCCGCCGATTGTGACCGTGCCTCCCGACGACATAGCTCCGATGGTGGATTCTAATGACACCTGTTCAGCGGACCCTACGGCGCCGATGTGCAGCTTCGGTTATACCGGTTTCCGGCTGCCGAATATCGTAGTTTCGCCTTTCGCGAAGGCACACTATGTGGACCATACTCCCATGGATACCACATCAATTCTGACGTTTATCGAGAAGCGTTTTAAGTTAGGGGCCCTCACCAACCGCGACGCGGCGCAGCCTGACATCAGCTTTTTCTTTGATTTCGGAGGAGCACCGAATATGAATCCGCCGACACCGCCAGCGCAGCCGACCAGTGGCCCCTGTTACGTGAACGCGCTGCCGTAAACAGAAGCGGCGGCTTACCAGATTCGAACTCTGTCATCGGGGCTGAGGTAAAGCTTCTCTCCCGCTTGGACGCGAAACCCGTCGTACCATGCGTCAATATTGCGAACCATGTCGGTGCGATATTCGCCGGGGGAGTGCTCGTCGGTCATCACCTGCCGGCGCAAGCTGGCGTCGCGAATCTTTGACCGGTGCGCCTGGGCGTAGGCGATAAAGAACTGCTGGTCTCCGGTAAAACCTTCTTCAGCGGGCGCGGGGTCATTGCCAAGTGCAGCGTGGTAGCCGTCGAAAGATGCGGCAAGTCCGCCGAGATCAGCGATGTTTTCCCCCAGAGTCTGCTTTCCATTAAGTGAAAGGTCGGGAAAGGGCCGGTAGGAATCGTACTGCGCGGCCAACTTTGCGGTGGCTGCGTTGAAGTGCTCGAGATCGGCGGCGGTCCACCAGTTGCGTAAGCCGCCCTTGGGCGTCGAAAGCGCTGCCTTCTGAATCGAAGGTGTGGCTGATTTCGTGACCGATGATCGAACCGATGGCGCCGTAGTTGAGCGCGTCGGGCGCTTCGGGGTCGAAAAATGGCGGCTCGCAGAATGGCGGCGGGGAAATTCAGCGCATTCTGCAGCGGCAGGTTGACGGCGTTCACAGTCTGCGGCGTCATCGACCACTCACGACGGTCAATCGCTTTTCCGAAGCGCGCGATCTGCCGGTGGTACTCGAACAAGTTGCTGCGCCAGAAGTTGCCGAAAAGATCGTCCGGCTTTGATTTCCAGGCCGGAATAGTCTTCCCAGGTCTCGGGATATCCAATGCCGACGTAGAGTGCGGTGAGCTTGGCCTGAGCTTCCTTCTTGGTGGCTGGCGATCCATCCAGGTAAGGGCGTCAATACGCTTGTGAAAAGCGTCAACGATGTTGGTGACCATCTTTTGCGCGCGCTGCTTTGGCCTCCGGCGGGAAATAACGCTCGGCATAGAGCCTGCCTACTTCATCGCCCAAAGTATCGTTTACCAGGCCCACAGCCTGCTTCCAGCGAGGAGTGCGCTGCGGTGATACCCGCAAGAGTCTTTCCAAAGAAGGCGAACTGCTCTTCAGAAAAGGCCTTGGGCAGAGCACCGGCGTAAGCGCCTGAAAAGCCGCCTTTAGCTAGCGTGCCGGAGAAGTCTTCAATCAAGTGATAGGCCAGCCAATCCTTCCAGACTTCGAGCGGCGCAGAGGCCACCAGTGCGGACTCTCCGGTGAACGCGCTGGGCTGCCAGACGATGAAATCGGCCTGGCGAGTCAAGTCCAGCGGCTTTGAAATATTCGTTCCAATCGAGGCCCGGTGCCTTCATGCGGCAAAGTCAGATTGTTTCCAGTGGATTGTTCGCCTTGCGTACATCCTGATCATCGGCCAGGCTCCAGTGCTTTTCTGCGATGGCGTGCTCGAGATCGAAGATGCGCTTGGCGCGGGCTTCGGGATCGGAAAGTCCGGCGAGCTTCAGCATGGCGGCAATGTGCGCCTGGTATTGGGTGCGCAGGCTGCGCATATGTTCGTTGTCGCTGAGGTAGTACTCGCGATCTGGCAGCCCGATTCCGCCTTGCAGCAGATATGCGGTGTAATGCTCGGAGTCGTTGAAATCCGGCGCCACCCATAAGCCAAACAAGTTCGGGCTGTGAAAGTTGGTGTTGTTGAGGGCATCTTCATCAGCGCGAAGAGTCTCGCCCAGAGCCCGCGCCAGTTCGCGTTTGTCTTTTATCGCGGCGATAGCATCGAGATGCGGCTTGAGTCTGACACGGCCGTTGGACTCAATGGCCGCTTCGTCCATGTACGAGTTGTAGAGATCGGCGATCTTGTGGGCGCCGGCAGAGCCTGAGTTTGGACTTTGCGACCTCCTCAATCAAGGCCGCGGTACGCTTTTTGCTTTGGTCGTCGAGGGTCGCAAAAACGCCTATACTGCCGCGATCGGGAGGAATCTCGGTCCGCTTTACCCAGTTGCCGACGCAATACTGATAAAAATTGTCACCCGGCTTGACCGCCGGATCCATGTCGGCAGCGACGATGCCGTGCACCGGTTGGGTCGCTGGCTGCTCGGCTTGGGCGGCAAATACGGTGAGTGCGGTGGCGGCGAAGAGCCGTATTCCTATGCGGAAGCTGGGAAACGCTTTCATGAACTCTCCATGTGTTGGTGATCACCGGTTTTAAACTCTATCAGGACGACACGGAACGAAATTTTTCCGATGGCGCCTGGATCGCCAGGTCGAGCAGATCTTTCGCCAGACGGTCGGTGTTGTGTCGCGCGACGGCGTCTTCAAATAAGTAATCTCCAAGAACCGGACAGACGCCAAGCGCCTCAATGGCTTCGAGGTCAGCAATAATTTGTGATGCGCCCTCAAGCGCGTACTTTGCTTTCAGGTCATCCGAAATTGGCGAGCGGTTGATGAGGGCGTAATCGAAGATCTGTCCCCCCGCGTGGTTGTTGAGCGCGCGGAGATGATCAGAGGCGGTGAGACCGAGGCTCTCATTGGCCTGCGTCATCAGATTGCAGACATAAACCTTGATGGCTGGAGATTCGCGAATAGCTTCGGGAATGCCGCGCACCAGGAGGTTGGGGATGAGACTGGTGAACAGGGAGCCGGGACCGATTGTGATTACATCCGCGCGGGCGATAGCTTCGAGGGTTTGAGGGAGCGGATCGGGATTCGGCGGCACGAGAAACAGTTCGCGGATGCGGCCCTTGCTGGCGGTGATGTTGGTTTCGCCACGAACGCGCGAACCGTCTTGCATCAGGGCCTCGAGTTCGATGTTTGCCGTCGTTGCCGGAAAAATGTGGCCGCGGGTGGCGAGGATTTCAGAGGAGAGGCGGACGGCTTCACTGAAGTCGTTGGTGAGCGAAGTCAGTGCGGCAAGAAACAGGTTGCCGAAGCTGTGCCCCTCAAGGCCGGTGCCTTTTTCAAAACGATGCCGGAACAGCCGGGAAAGCAGGGCCTCATCTTCCGAAAGGGCGACTATGCAGTTGCGGACGTCCCCGGGAGGGAGCATGTTGAACTCTTTGCGAAGTCGGCCGCTGGAGCCGCCGTCATCGCTGACGGTCACGACAGCGCAGAGATGCGAGATGCGGGGGCCATGGGTTGGAGCGGATGGCACGTCGCAGACATGCTGCTTCAATCCTTTGAGAACGGTTGACAGGCCGGTGCCGCCGCCGATTGCGACCACGCGCAGGTCGCTCGCAACGGCGGAACGCAGCCGTGAACTGGAGTGCTGCATGTGAATTTAGCCGATCTCCTCGATTCCTTCTTCGTGAGGAAGGGGCAATTCGCCTCCGGGATCGGGATAGAGCAATTCGGTGAAGCGCGGGTCTTCAGAAAGATTTTGAAAATCTGAGTCGTTGCGGGCCTGGAAACGCAGCGAGGGATTCAGGCTCACAGCCCGCGACAAATTGCGCAGCGAATCTTCCACGTGGCCGGTGAGGCAGTCGAGCGCGGCCAAGCCGTAGGCAACATAGTCGGCTTTCGGAGACTGCTTGGACAGCTTATCGAGATGCTCGCGGGCGCTGACGTAATCTCCCAAATTGATCAGTGAGACAGCGTAGTCATAATGCTCTTCTGCAGATTTGAACTGGGTGGAGCCACGCTCCATTTGCAGGGTGCAGGCATTGATGTGAACACTGGCGCGATCGCCGAGTTCGCGGTTGTTCCCGGAGGCGACCTTTTGCAGCAGCGTCTTGGCCTTGTCGTACTTGTGTTCCTGCATCGCGCGCAGTCCGGCTTCATAGGACTGCAGAAGTTGCGTGAGCTGCGGGTCGCTCACAAGGGTGTGTTTGGCTGTAGGTTTCTGTGCCATGTGAAGGATTTTTCCTACTTGAGGCATTGAATTCAATTAACCGAGGGGGCCGAGTCCAAATCAATGTTTTTCCACTCTCCTGCAATGATGCCCTTGCGGATTTGACTCGCGCTCTTGTGCTGCCTGGACATCTGGTAGCTATAGAAAACTTCCTTCATGCAGGTTGAGCACTGCGCGCCATGAGTGGATTCGAAACAACTACGCAGGCTCTTATGTCCCATACGGTCGCAATAGCAATAACACGGCTGCTGATACAGAATGCTGGAGATTTTCCCGGCAACTTCATAGGAGCGCGCCTGAAAAGGGAACTGATCGTTGCCTCCCCAGAGCTGTTCCTTGCCTAGTATGGGGGCGAGATTGGCACCGGGGGGCGGGGGAGCCTGGTGGAAAGCCGGAACGCGGTCCTGATCCTGCTGGGAAGTTGCCCATGGTGTGGAGAATGACATGGTGAGCAAGAGCACAAAACCCAGCATCAATACGCGTTTCAGCATGCTATTCCTCAAGGGCGTATTGTAACCCGAATCGCACGACCTCGCACGGCGCGCGGTTCACGACTTCTGCAACATTGCGCGAACGGCGCTGAGAAAGGCAGGCGGATCGCCGGCATCAATGGAAGCGGCAGCTTCAGCCACGGGCGCCTCGTGCGGTCTTAACAACGCCAGGATCGGACAAGCGCAACTACGGCGCATTTGGTTCACCATCGCTTTCTTATCGGTCGGCGGAATGGAATGTCCGAGGATAATCAGATCGAAGGGACCTTCTCCTTTTTCGGCGGCTTCCCAGGCTTGAGAGAAACCTTCGGCGGAGACGACATCGTATCCCAGTTGCTCGAGCAGCATCTGCCGCGTCCATAACAGCGCCCGGTCATAGGAAATGGAAAGGATGCGCTTTGCCATTAGGGTCCGATATCGCAATGCCTGCGGTGCCTCCAATATACTTTCAGAGATGAAGAACACGGAAATTGGTTGTAAGAGTCAACGAGGGGAAGACACTGTATGAGAGTGACGCATATTTGGCTGGTGCTTGCGCTGTTGGCGTCTGGACTGTCGCAGGAGCAAAAGACTGCGCCGACGTTAAAGAGCATTTTGTTGGAACAGCTACGGTCGACGCATAACAAAGCGGAATGGTTTGTGCCGGCAAACACCGCGGTTGTGGGCTTGACGGCCGAGCAAGCCAGCTGGACCGATGGAAAAGGGAACCATTCGGTAGGCCAACTGGTAAATCATCTGGTTTTTTGGGACAGGCGAGAATTGCAGAAATTCAAGGGCGAGCCGCAAGACAAATTCAGCGGAAACAACGACGAGACTTTCAACAGCTTCGATGCAAAACAGTGGGCGACTGCGGTAAAGCAACTCGACGAAGTCATGACGGATTGGGAAAAAGCAGTCGAGGCTGCGGACGAGGCCAAGCTGAAGGACTGGTATTCCGATGTAGCGCACATAGGGGCGCATAACGCGTATCACATTGGACAGATCATTTATGTGCGCAAGGAGCAGGGAAGTTGGAACCCGGACAAGGGAGTGAAGTAACCTTGTTCATTCCTGGAATCCCCAGTATTGTTGAGGAATGTCCCGTGCTTGCGGCGTACATTTAGCAAGGTTCTTTCTTTCCTTCACGCTTGGGCTGTTGCTGGCTGGCTCCAATTCGACTGCGCAGGTCCCGCCGCCACAAGCGCCGCCCGCGTCGCAGCAAACCGGGGACGAAAAGCCGCAAGCGCCATCCGAGCCGAACAGCGCCAAGCCCGAGCCGAATTCAAAGTCCGATGCTCAATCGGGCAAAGAGACTGAAACCAAAATCACGCCGCAGCAAGCCGAGGAGCTTTTCCGCGATGTGGATACGATCCTCGATTTCGCCTGCAAAGATAGCGGACTTCCCAAGAAGCGTGACGTCAAACGGCTGCTTGCCACTCGCGACGAAGTTGTCAGCTATCTCAAGAAAAACATGGCTGAGGACAAGGACGTGCAGCGGTTGCGCCGCACCGAGCTGGTGCTGAAAAAATTTGGGTTGTTGCCGAAGGATTTTGACCTGCAAACTTTTCTTGTCAGCCTGCTCGAAGAGCAGGTGGCGGGCTATTACGACGCGAAGACCAAGACGGTGAACCTGCTGGACTGGGTGGCGCCAGATCTGCAACGTCCGGTGCTGGCGCATGAGCTGACGCACGCGCTGCAGGACCAGTCGTTCGGGTTGGATAAGTGGTTGAAGAAAGGTTCGGAAGATCTTGACACAAAACGAACTCTAAAGCCTGAGGATTTCACCAAAGACGAAGACAGTGAGGCGCGGCAGGCCGTGGTCGAGGGACAGGCGATGGTAGTACTGCTCGATTACATGCTTGCTCCGATGCACCGCACCGTCGCCGATGCTCCGGAAATTGTGGAGACGTTGAATGCAGACATGGCTAATGGCACGCCCGATTCGGTGCAATTTCACAATGCGCCGATTTTTCTGAAAGAGTCGCTGACGTTTCCCTATCGTTATGGGATGGAGTTTGAGGCGGAGGTGCTGCGGGCGCAAGGCAAAGAGAAAGCGTTTGCGGAGCCGTTTCGTAATCCGCCGCATACCAGTCGCGAGATCATGGAGCCGAAAACATATCTTTCGGGCGAGCATCTGGCCCCGTTGCCGCTGCCTGACTTCAAGAAGATTTTTAAGGACTATGACCGCTTCGATGTAGGCGCGATCGGCGAATTCGATGTGGATGTGCTCGCGGAACAGTACGCCGGACTGGAAACGGCGCATCGCATTTATCCCAACTGGCGTGGCGGGTATTACTATTCCGTGCACATCAAGGGGAATTCTGGGGGAGCGCTGGGTTTGGTGTTCGTCTCGAAATGGGCAAGTGCGCGATGGGCGGAGGAGTTTGCGGCGATTTATGCTCGCGGGGTCCAGCAACGATATAAAAACCCCGAAGGGCTCGCAAACAGTGATCTGCCAACCGACCTCAAAAAATTGCAAAGCCTGGGTGGAGACCACAGCTGGAAAACGGATGAAGGCGCGGTGGTGATTGACGTCAAAGGAGACACCGTGCTGGTGACCGAGAGCTTGGAGCCGGCAATTACGAACCAGTTCCGGCAGTCTGTGCTTGGGCAGAAGCCCTAACCGGCAGCGCGTATCTATGGGTTGGCAGGCAACAGCCCGACCTGCCGCATCACGGTAGCGACGTCGTAATAATCCTGACTGCGAGAAATTTTTCCGTTCCGCAGTTCGAGAATGCTCACGCCGCGAACGCTGAATTTCTTCCCGGTCTTGAACACTCCCTTGTCAGTGCCGCTGAAAACCCATTGGAGAAATCCGTGTCCACCCTGGATGGAGCTGCTGACCAACTCAAGTTTCATGTCCGGCGAGGACTCAAACTCTGAGGCGGCGAATTTGCGCAGTTCGGCCGATCCATGGCTTACCTGGGCGAATGCGACATCCTCGTAAGTCACGTCCGAAGTGAATATGGGAATCAGTTTCTCGGGGTCATGAGAATTCCAGGCGGCTATCCATTTCGCGGCGACGTTTGATTGCGTGGGTGCAGCTTTGCCTTTGTTCTGTGCCGCAAGCGGAATGGTGAGCAGTACTGCGGCCACGAGCAGGATTGAAATGTTTTTCATGAGTCTCCGGTAAACGCCCGATCCGGGCGAATCTAATGCCTGCGGGCGGCCTACATCGTAGCACGAGGTCGCAGGGAGAGAGCCAAGGGTCTAGTCGTGCGGACCACATCCGCAGCATGTTTTGTATAATCACGGTTCCGCATTTGCAGTTCTCACGAGGCGAAATTTGGCGCAAGCAGAGATTGGGATCATAGGTGGCAGCGGGCTTTATTCCATGCCCGGGCTGACGGATGTACGAGAACTGGCGCAGCAGACGCCATTCGGTCCGCCCTCGGACGTTTATGTTCTGGGCACTTTGGCCGGCAAGAAGGTCGCATTCCTCTCGCGACATGGACGCGGACATCGCATCCTTCCCAGTGAACTGAATTTCCGCGCGAATATTTACGGATTTAAGCAGATTGGCGTGGAGAGAATTGTTTCGGTTTCCGCGGTTGGATCATTAAAAGAAGAGCACAAGCCAGGGGAATTCGTAGTTGTCGATCAGTTCGTCGACCGGACGCGTCATCGGGTGGACACGTTTTTTGGCAACGGAGTAGTGGCCCACATAGCGTTTGCCGATCCGGTGTGCCCGCAGTTGGCGGACGCAGTCGGAGTGGCCTGCAAGAAGGCCGGCGTGGTTGGGAAACGCGGCGGGACTTATTTGTGTATGGAAGGCCCGCAGTTCTCGACCAAGGCTGAATCGAATCTTTACCGATCATGGGGCATGGACGTGATCGGCATGACAAATCTGCAGGAAGCCAAGCTGGCGCGCGAGGCGGAGATTTGTTATGTGACGATAGCAATGGTCACGGATTACGACTGCTGGCATCCGCATCATGACTCGGTGACCGTGGACCAGATCGTCGCCGTGCTGGTGAAGAACGCAGAGAACGCATGCAACGTAGTGCGCGAGACGGTTGCAGCCATGCCGAAAGAGCGTTCGTGCAAGTGCGGGTCGGCGCTGGCACACGCGATCCTGACAGATCGCGACAAAATTCCGCCGGAAACCAGAGAGCGGTTGAAACTGATTCTGGGAAAGTATTTGGAAAAGTGAAAGGCTGGAGATGAGTGGAAAGTCGCGTTTGCCGCCGTGCGGAGTTCTTGATTCGTGCCTTCCTGTTAGTCTGAGGGCAAGATAGATGTACCCCTTGCCATGAGCATACTCGCCGTTGGTTCTGTCGCTTTCGACAACATCGCAACTCCTTCCGGCCGAGCTGAAAATGTTGTTGGCGGCTCGGCGACTTATTTTTCATTGGCAGCCAGCTACTTCACGGACGTCCGTGTGGTGGCGGTAGTGGGCGAAGATTTCACTGCTGAGCATGAAGACATTCTGAGAAAACGCGGTGTCGACACGCGTGGAATCGACCATGCAAAAGGGAAGACGTTTCGGTGGGGCGGCCAGTATCTGGACAACCTGAATGAGGCGAAGACAGATTTTACTGAACTGAACGTTTTTGAAAAGTTCCAGCCACGAATTCCCCCGGAGTACAAAGACTCGCAATTCCTGTTTCTTGGGAACATTCATCCCACGCTGCAAGCCGCGGTCCGGCTGGAACTCTCGAACGTGAAACTTACCGGCGGCGATACCATGAACTTCTGGATCCAAGGGGCGAACCAGGAGTTGCGCGAGACGCTGAAGTTCGTGAACATCCTGCTCATCAATGATGGCGAAGCTAAGATGCTGGCGAAGGAAAACAGCCTGCCACGAGCCGCGCGCAAAGTGCTGGCCATGGGGCCGCAGGCGCTGGTAATAAAACACGGCGAGTACGGGGCAACAATTTTCTTTCGCGAAGGCGCATTTGGAATTGGCAGCCATCCCTTTCGCGCGCCCGCGCTGCCAATTGAAGAAGTAAAGGATCCGACGGGAGCGGGAGACTCGTTTGCCGGTGGATTCATGGGCTATATCGCTTCGCAGCACGAGCTGAGCCGCGAAGTCATCAAGCGCGCCCTGTTTTACGGCGGGGTGATGGGATCGTTCGCCGTCGAGCGCTTCGGGACGGAGCGGCTACAGTCACTGACTCGCAACGATATCGAGGCGCGATTTCAAATGTTCCGCGAGCTCACCCACCTCGAATGAAGCGGCATGCAAATTCTCCAGGCGACATCTTTCTGGTCGCGCAGCTCGCAGCAGCAATTTCGGTAATTTCGTTTTTTTATCATCTGCAGAACGGCAATGTTCTGCTTTATGGCGATGCTGTCGCCCACATCAATATCGCTCGCCGAGTTTTCGACTCCCGCACCCCTGGACTGTTGCAGCTTGGAACCGTGTGGTTGCCGCTGCCACATTTGCTGATACTGCCATTCCTGATCTCAAGAAAAATGTGGCAAACAGGAATCGGGGGCTCGATCCCATCACTGTTTGGATACGTGCTGAGCGTGCTGGGCATTTACCGGTTGATGCAGACGGTGCTCCCTGAATCGAAAACGGAAGAAGCGCAGAGCGCACGGTTTGCGGCTTGGCTTGCAGTGGGAATCTTTGCGCTGAATCCCAATCTGATTTACTTGCAGACCACGGCAATGACCGAGCCGGTGTATCTGCCATTTTTCATTTGGGCGGTTACGTTCTTTGCCAGCGCAATTCGGCGATGTTGCAACTCAGAAGCCGAGAAAGCCAACTCTGATCTGCTGAAGTGCGGCTGGTGTCTGGCGGGCGCTTCTTTAACACGCTATGACGGGTGGCTACTGTCGGCCGTGATTGTCGTCTTAGCAGCCGGACTGGCCTATGCCGGAAAATTTACCGGGTTGCGTCCAGGAGTTATTAAGCTTGGGCTGCTGGCTGCGGCAGGCCCGGTTTTGTGGCTGTCATATAACGCGGCTGTCTATAGAAATCCTCTGGAATTCGCCAACGGGCCGTATTCAGCGAAGGCAATCGAACTGAAGAGCCATGCGCCGGGAACTCCGCTGCATCCGGGGACTGATGATTTGGCGGTGGGGTTTCGGTATTTCTTTAAATCAGCCGAGCTGAATTTGTCTTCGGGAAGGCTGCAGATCTTCTGGGTGGGTGCGCTTTTATTTGGCACGGCAGTGATTGTGCTGTTTCAGAGAAAGCTGTGGCCGGCGCTGCTGCTATGGGTGGCGGCGCCGTTTTATATGTTTTCGGTTGCCTACAGCGGCGTGCCGATTTTCGTTCCTAGCTGGTGGCCGTTCTCGCTCTACAACGTGCGCTACGGAATCGAGATGCTGCCGGCTTTTGCTGTTATTACCGCAGTGGCTGTGTACGCGTTGACGAGGTTTGCAGCGAGCAGCAGATCTCGTGCGGCGGTTGCGGTTTTGTTCTTGACTCTGACCGCAGCCAGCTACGTGCAAGCATTCCGCTCGGGGCCGGTCAGCTTTGAGGAAGCTGTGATCAATTCACTGACCCGAGTGGCGATGGAGAAGCAAATCGCTTCAATCCTCCGTACGTTGCCGCCGGGGTCCACATTCCTGATGTATCTGGGTGACCATGTCGGAATCTTTCAGCGCGCGGGAATTCCGTTGTCGCAGGTGATTAACGAGGGCAACCATCGTCCATGGATGCGGCCGATCGATCCTGAAGGACTGTGGGAGCGAGCTCTGGCAGATCCGGGTACATATGCTGAGTTTGTAATTGGGTTTGATGGCGATCCTGTTGGGACGTCGGCCAACAAGGCCGAGTTGACACCGGTGCTGGTGCTTCACGTAACCGGGCAGCCGCCGGCCACAATCTATCGAACCATCAAGAGTAATCAGACGCGTTAACCAAGGCGTGTGAGTGGCGCGGAGGCGGATGCTCCGCCAGTGCTAAAATCCAGCGTAATCCAGCAAGAGAGGATGACGATGGTCCTTGTGTGGGGCGACTTGGGGAAGCTGCTATTGGCAGCTTTTTTGGGCGGATTGATCGGGTTGGAGCGCGAGGCGAAACATCGCCCGGCCGGGCTGCGAACCAATCTATTCATTTGCATGGGCGCCGCCATGTTCACGCTGCTTTCCGACGAACTGGCAGGCCAGCATACGGGCGACCACACGCGAATTGCGGCACAGATCATTCCCGGCATCGGCTTCATCGGCGCAGGTTCGATCATTCACGCGCGCGGCGACTTGATCACGGGAATCACTTCGGCAGCAACGTTGTTTGTGGTTGCGTCGGTGGGCATGGCAGTCGGCGGAGGGGAGTACATCACGGCTGTGTTCGCAACCGGGTTGGTGCTCGGCGTGCTTTCACTGCTCGGGTTGATCGAGCGGTTCCTCAATTTAAAGGTGACGTTGCACTGCTACGAGGTCACGGGTCCAACTGCGGAAGAACTTACCATTCAAGTCAATGGAGCGCTCGAACCGATCCACGTAGTGATGCAGAACGTGCAGATCGCGCCCACCCCACGACATGTACGCCTGCGCTTTGAACTTGAGGGGACGCGCAGAATGCAAGCGAGGGTCCTGGCCAAGCTGCATGAGTCAGGAGCGTTCGAGAGCGTCGCTGCTTTGGGGCCGGTGCAGGCGGAATGACGGCAATTCCATTCGTAAAAGCGAGTGCCTGCGGAAATGATTTCCTGATCATCGACGGCATGCACGCTCCCGCTGATCTGTTTACATTCAGTCGCCGGCTTTGTGACCGCCATAATGGAGTCGGCGCGGATGGAGTCGAATGGCTTTTTCCCGCGCAGGATTCCGATATCCGCGCCAGGCTGCTGAACGCGGATGGATCGGAGGCGGAAATTTCCGGCAACGGCACGCGCTGTGTAGCTGCGTATTTGTGTTCTGAAGCTCCGCGCGCGAAAGTTACGGTGCGAACGGGCGCGGGCATCAGAACATGCGTGCTGACTTCGCATAGCGAGAATGTCTTCGAGTTTGAGACCGCCATGGGTGAACCTCAAGTCGGCGATGAGTTTCCCATCAAAGTGGCATTTGGGGAGGCGCGAGGGATTCCGGTGTCGATGGGGAACCCGCATTTCGTAGTTTTCGTGGAAGACTTTTCGCCAGGTTGGCAGGGCGATGCCGCAGAAATCGGCAAGCACCACGACTTCAAATACGGAATCAACGTCGAGTTTGTGCGGGTGCGGGACAAAGCAAATCTTGAGGTGCGCTTCTATGAACGCGGCGTAGGCGAAACGCAATCTTCGGGCACTGGTTCGTGCGCGGCGGCGGTGGCTGCGGTGTTTGCGAAGAAAGCGGAATCTCCGGTGCGGGTGCATGCTCCGGGCGGCACGCAGACGGTGCGATGGGAGCGCGAAGTGTTCCTGCGAGGTCCGGCACAGCTCATCTGCCGGGGAGAGTTCCTGGCATAAATGTCCCCTAAACGACAGGTGAATAGTGTGAAGCCGGCTGCGCTGCGCCGCGGAGATACGGTGGGAATTGTGGCTCCAGCGAGTCATTTCAAACGCGAGGATTTCGACGCGGGATGCGAAGCGTTGCGGCGCATGGGATACACACCCGTTTACGGCGACTCAATCTTCGAGCGTGATCTATATTTTGCCGGGACGGTGGAGCGGCGTGCACGTGAGCTAGGAGAGATGTTCGCGCGTGAGGACGTGAAGGCGATTTTGTGCGCGCGCGGAGGATACGGCGCGAACTATTTGTTGCCACGGTTAGATGTGAAGAAGCTTGCGGCAAGGCCGAAGATCTTTGTGGGTTATAGCGATATCACCAGCCTGTTAACCTACATCGGCGATTCAGAGGGAGTGGTGACATTTCATGGCCCGATGGTAGCCAAGGACTTTTACCGGACGGATGGAATTGATCTTGGCTCGTGGCAGGCCGCGGTTGAGGGGAAGTCGAACTGGTCGTTAGAGTTCAGTGCAGATTCCGGAGTGAAGGCGCTGGCGCAAGGTTCGGCGGAAGGACTGCTCTACGGCGGATGTCTCTCGATGCTGGCTGAATCGTTAGGAACGCCGTATGAGATTGATACTCGAGAAACAATCTTGTTTATCGAAGATGTGGGAGCCAAGCCGTATCAGATCGATCGCATGCTGATGCATTTGAAATTGGGAGGAAAGTTGGCTGGAGTGCGCGGGATCGTCTTTGGCGAGATGCTCGACTGCCTGCAGGTTCCGAAGCAGGGTTACACGCTCGAGGAAGTGGTGATGCGAATAGTGGGCGAGTTGAACATCCCTGTGGCTTATGGACTGCGTTCAGGGCACGTTTCCAGCGGGAATATTACCTTGCCCCTAGGTGTGCGGGCGGCATTGAAAGTTGATAGTTCCGGCGTGAGGCTTGAGTTTCTGGAATCTGCAACAATTGCGTAGCTGCGATGGCGAAACACATTCATCTGATCGGAATTTGCGGCACGGCTATGGCGTCACTGGCCGGAATGCTGAAAGAGCGCGGCTTTCGCGTGAGTGGCTCGGATGCGGCGGCCTATCCGCCAATGTCGGATTTTCTGCAGTCTTTAGGCATTCCAGTGTCGCAGCCGTTTGCGGTTGAGAACCTTGGCCCGACGCCTGATCTGGTGGTGGTGGGCAATGCAATTTCGCGCGGAAATATTGAATTGGAGCATGTGCTCGATCAGCGAATTCCGTTCTGCTCGCTTCCGCAGTTGCTGCACGATGAATTCTTGCGAGGCAAGGAAGTTTTGGTGGTCGCCGGGACCCACGGAAAGACGACGACGACGTCCATGCTGGCGTGGATTTTTGAAGCGGCAAACACCAAGCCATCGTTTCTTATCGGCGGAATCGCGGAAAATTTTGGCCGCAGTTTCCAGTTGGGAAGCGGCAAATACTTCATCCTTGAGGGCGACGAATACGATACCGCTTTCTTCGATAAGGGGCCGAAGTTTCTGCACTATTTTCCAGATGCGGTGATCTTGACATCGGTTGAATTCGACCATGCGGATATTTACAAGGACCTGGACGCAGTGGAGACGTCCTTCAAGCGACTGGTGAATCTGGTTCCGCGAAGAGGACGGATTGTGGCGTTTGACAGCGGCGAAAGTCTTCAGCGCTGCGTTGCACGGGCGTTCTGTCCAGTGGAACGATACGGAATGACCGACGGCGCAGCCTGGCGCGTGAAGGACTTAGAGATGCATGCTGCGGGAACGAATTGGTCGGTGCTTCGCGATGGGAAGCCCTGGGCGAAATTCGAGTTCAGTCTTGCCGGCGAGTACAACGTCTGGAATGCGACTGCGGCAGCGGCCCTGGCAGCGGGATATGGAATTGCGCCGGACGTGATCGCGGAAGCTCTGCGAAGCTTCAAGAGCGTGAAGCGACGGCTGGAAGTGAAAGCTGAGGTGAACGGCATCACCATCATCGACGATTTTGCGCACCATCCGACGGCGATTGCAGTGACGTTGAATGCGCTGCGGTCACGCTATACAGGAAGGCGGTTATGGGCGATTCTCGAGCCACGGTCAAATACTTTGAGACGAAACGTTTTTCAGGATGATCTGGCGAGGAGCCTGGCGGTCGCCGATGAGGTAGTGATCGCGAATGTGTTTAAGTCCGACGCGATTCCTGAAGCAGAGCGGCTGGATGTAGCAGCAGTGGCAACCCATGTGGGGAAATTGGGACGCAGGGCGCGAGTGATGGCGGATGTGGACAGTATCGTGCGAATGACAGCTCCGGAGATGCGAGCTGGTGATGTAATCGGAATTCTTTCGAACGGCGGTTTTGGGGGAATTTACGAAAAACTACCTGAACGCTTGAAAGCTCTCATGCAAGCCAGCCCTGTTGAGGCGGGCAGCAAGCCGAGCAGTTGAGGACGTAGCGGGCTATTTCAAAGGGCGCGGCTTGCTTGTCGCGCCGGCAAACATGAAGACAGATCATACTGGCGCGAGGGGAAGTCGTGTCCTTCCTTTTGTAGGTGTGGTGCGCTGGGTGTTCTGCGCGACCACAGTCCTGCTTGCGTGCCTGGCAAGTTCGCGCTATGCGGAAGCAGATGTGTCCTACGTCGTTTCGCTGGCCAATCCCGAGCGTCATCTGGTGCGGGTGACAATGCAGATTCCCGCCGGGCGGGATTCACACGAACTGCAGCTTCCTGTCTGGAATGCGCTGTATGAGGTGCGTGATTTTTCGAAGTACATGACCTGGATACGCGCGGAAACCCCTACTGGCCAGCCCCTGGCGCTGACTCAGATCAATAAGAGCCGTTGGAAAGTTACCGGCGCAGTTCGAGGGGCCCGGGTTATTTACGAAATGTTCAGCGATGATCCGGGGTCTTACGGCGCACAACTAAATGCGCATCATGCGTTTTTCAATTTCGCGGAGATACTTTTATACGCCGATGATCTGCGTGATCAACGCGCCGAGATCGGCCTCGACAATCTGCCGCCGCAATGGAAGGTAGCGACTCCGCTTCAGGGGCAAGGCAATGACTACACAGCGCCGAACTACGACCGCCTGGTGGATTCTCCAATAGAGATCGGGACATTCGAAGAACAGGACTTCACCGGGGCCTGCGGCAACTACCGCGTGGTGCTGGATCGCGTGACTGCGCAGGCAGAACAGGACGCGGGCGGAAAGTCGAAAGAGATCCTGTCTACGATTGTTCCGCGACTTAAGCAAATTGTTGCCACGGCGAGCGCGTGGATGAATGATTGCCCATTTCAGAACTACATGTTTATTTATCATGCGTCGGATTCTCCCGGCAGTGGAGGCATGGAGCACGCATATAGCACGGCGATCAGTCTTTCCGCGAAGAATTTCACGGGAGATCTCGATACGCTTTTCAGCATCAGCGCGCACGAGTTTTTTCATTTATGGAACGTAAAGAGGATCCGGCCGCAAGCGCTCGAACCGGTTGACTATACGAAGGAGAACTACACGACGGCGTTGTGGTTCAGCGAAGGCGTAGACAGTACGGCGGGGGAATACATTCGCTTGCGAGCGGGCGTGCTGGATGAGCAGCATTACGTCCAACACCTTTCGGAAGAGATTACGGAGCTGGAGAACCGGCCCGCGCATCTTACGCAATCGGTCGAGCAGTCGAGTCTGGACGCATGGCTGGAAAAATATTCCTATTACGGCGTCTCGAACCGCAGCATTTCTTATTACAACAAGGGGGAACTGCTGGGGGTGATGCTAGATCTGTTGATGCGGGAAGCCAGCGGTGACCGTTCATCATTGCGCGACCTGTTTCGATGGATGAACGAGCATTACGCAAAACAGGGGAAGTTCTTTAGCGAGTCGGCATCAGTGCGCGCTGGGGCTGAGAACGTCAGCCACGCGGACCTGTGGGAGTTTTTTCAACAATATGTCAGCGGCACCGATGAGATTCCCTGGGACAAAGTCTTCGCGCGAGTGGGACTGCGTGTGGTCCGCAACGAGGTGACGCTTTCCGATCCCGGCTTTGACGCAGTGCAGAAGTTCGATAAGCCGCCCATTGTTGTGGAAATCCAGCCGGGAAGCGACGCGGCGCGTGCCGGTCTGAAGGCTGGAGATGCGATCGTCGTGGTAAACGGCAAGCCAGTCGCGCGAGAATTTGGGAATGAGATCGCGCAGGTGGCGCCCGGAGCGATGCTGCATTTATCTATTCGCCGGGACGGGGTAGAGCAGAACCTGGAATGGAGAATGGGCGGCCGAAAGCAGATCGTATTTCAATTACGAGATGTGCCAGAAATAACCGCAGAGCAGCGTGAGCGGCGGGCGGCATGGCTCTTCGACAAGAGCGAAAATAATCCCCAATGATCCGCACCATGGCGATGCTCCTGTTCTGGGCGGTGCTGTTGCCGCTCGCAGCGCTTATTTGTTTCCCATGGGTGTTCATTACCGGGGATATCCGGCCGCTGTACAAGGTGGGGATGTGGGGAGCGTGGACGGGAGTTCGACTTGCGGGTGTGCGAGTGAAGACGGTCGGGATGGAACAACTCGATGGCAATCGGACTTACGTTTTCATGAGCAACCATGTTTCGAACATTGATCCGCCATTGCTGCTCCCACTGATCCCGGGACGAACGTCGGTGATGGCAAAGCAGGAACTGTTCAGCTACCCGATTCTGGGCAAAACCATGCGGATGGGGTCGTTGGTGCCGGTAGATCGTGGCAATCGCGATGCGGGAATTGCGGCCGTGCGAGCCGCCGAAGAAGTGGTGAAGCGCGGAATTCACATGACAATTTACGTGGAAGGGCACCGCTCATTTGACGGCAAGCTGCTGCCGTTCAAGAAAGGCCCGTTTTATCTGGCCGAGCAGTGCCAGGTGCCGGTGGTTCCAGTCACGATTTCAGGATCGCATTCTGTGATGCCGAAGGGACGATTCTCGATCAAGCCCGGACTGGTTACGGTGATTTTTCATAAGCCAATCGAGCCCTCGGAGTTCGGCAGCCGGGAGGAGTTGATGCAGAAGGTGAGAGCGGCGATTAACAGTGGGTTGCCGCAGGAATATCAGAGCTGAACGTAATGCAGCAGCAGGTTACTCACTTTTTCCGCAGCAGCTTTGCAATTTCAGGCAGGCGGTTAAAAACGGCGACGCAGCGCAGCCACAGCTTGTTATCAATGGCGGGATAGCCGCTGACGACTGCACCGGCGGGAACGTCGTTGGGGATTCCACTTTGTGCGGTGGCAACCGCGCCGTCGCCAATTTTGCAATGGCCTGCGACCCCTACTTGGCCGGCAAGGATCACATTCTTGCCGACATCGGTTGAGCCAGCGAGTCCGGCCTGCGCGCAGAGAAGCGTGTCTTCTCCGACTTTCGAGCCGTGTCCGACTTGCACCAGATTGTCGATCTTGGCGCCGCGTGAGATGCGGGTCTCGCCGACGCTGGCGCGGTCAACGCAGGCGTTGGCCTGGATCTCGACGTCGTCGTCGATGATGACTGGCCCAGATTGCACGATCTTGTGCCAATGGCCGCTGCTGTCCTTTGCGAATCCAAATCCATCCCCGCCGACGATAACTCCGTTCTGGAGGATGACGTTGTTTCCGATCTGGCAGAACTCGCGCACTACGGCGTGAGAATGCGCAAGGAAGTTGTTGCCGATGTGAGCTCCGCGATAGATGACGACATGTGCGAGCAGAACCGCGCCGGATCCGATCTGAACGTCTTCGTGAATGACGACGTAGGGGCCGATGTGTGCACCGGAGCCGATCTTTATCTTTGCCGAATCGTGCACGACCGCGGTGGGGTGAATCCCAGGTGGGTAGCGCGGCGGCTGATAGAAGAACTCGAGGGCGCGGGCAAAATCAAGATAGGGATTCCTGCTGCGCAGCATTGCGGTCGAAAGTGCAGGCGAGTCTTCGGCCACAATCACGGCCGAAGCTTTCGTTGTTCGAGCCAACGCCGCGTACTTGGGATTCGAGAGGAATGTGACCTGCCCGGGCCCCGCGGCTTCGATCCCGGCTACCCCGGTTATTTCGGTATCAGGTGAGCCGTTTTCGAGACGCGCGCCGAGGGCTGAAGCGATTTCTGAGAGTTTCATGGTAAGCAGCAGATGATTGTAATGGAGAGGGATGAAAGACAGTTTTTTGGGCCGTCTGGCGGCGAGTTACTGGGGCAACCAATCTGATCTGTCGCTGCAACTAACTAATTAGTTGACGTTTTAAACCCTCGTCAGTCTAAGAAAGCAGGAGCCTTTAAGTGCCCCGAAAGCAATCTCCTACATTGACCGAAGCTGAGCTGCGCATCATGAACGTCCTGTGGCTGAAGGGCGCGGGAACGGTGCAGCAGGTGCTCGAATGGTTGCCGCAAAGGCCGGCGCTGGCGTACAACTCTGTCCTGACCACCATACGCATTTTGGAGCGCAAGGGGTATCTGGGGCACGCCCAGGCCGGACGGGCGCACGTTTACGAGCCGCTGGTTGAACGCAAAGACGCGACCCGGTCGGAGATACGGCACCTGGTCGGCCGCTTCTTTCGAAATTCGCACGAGGCTTTAGTGTTGAACATTCTTGAAGATCAGGAGATCGAGGGCGAAGAAGTTGAGCGGCTGCGGAAGATGCTGGAACAACGCCAGGTGAGGAGCGAAGACGAATGACGCCTTGGGATTTCCAAAGCGTGACTCAGGCCTTCGCCGGACGGGCGCTGAACACGGTTGCAGAAGGGGTAGCTTTGGCAGGCTTCAGCTGGCTGATGCTCCGATTTGTCCGCACGCGAAGCGCGGTTATGCGGTTTGCAGTTTGGTTTTCGACGCTGCTGGCGATCGTTTTCATGCCCTTGCTGCTGCGAACGGGTTCGCCCGGAATGTGGCAAAGGCCGCAGTTCGAACTCGCGAGCTCGTGGGCGACATATCTGTGCATGGGCTGGGCGGTGGTTGCCACAGGGTTGCTGATCCGGCTGGCGGGTTCTTTGCTACATGTACGAAGGCTGCGGCGGGCGTGCCGCGAGATGGATACAAATGCAGCCCCGGAACTTTTTGAGACACTGCGGCAGTCCGACATCCGACGCAAAGTAAAGATTTTCGTTTCCGATGAAGTTCGGGTTCCGACCGCGCTCGGGTTCTTTCAGCCATCAATTCTGTTTCCATCGTGGACGCTTGCTCAGCTGTCGCCGGAGGAGCTGAAAGTTATTCTGCTGCACGAACTGGCGCATCTTCGCCGCTGGGACGACTGGACCAACCTCATCCAAAAAGTGTTGAAGGCTGTGTTCTTCTTTCATCCCGCGGTGTGGTGGATTGAAGGGCGACTGAGCCTGGAACGTGAAATGGCATGCGACGATCTGGTGTTGGAGCAGACGGGGAGCGCGAGTTCCTATGCGGCGTCTCTGGTTTCTGTAGCAGAGAAGGCTTTTTCTGAGAAGACTCGAGCGCAGCAGGCTTTGGTCCTGGCGCAGAGTGCGATAGGGAGGGTGCGGCAGACCTCACTGCGGATTGCACAGATCCTGGATCCGGGGCGAACCGGCGCAAAGAGCGGATGGCGTCCGGCACTGACTCTGACATCCGGACTGATGGCTGCGGTTTTGTTTGGCATGCCGTATGCGCCAGAGTTGATTTCATTCCAGGCGAATGCTCCGGCATACTCGGCCAGCTCGAGCGCAGGGATGTCGAGTGTAGGGATAAAGACAGCGTCTGCAATGCGAGCTCCGGCGATAAAGGCGTCCGCGAGAATTCCGGCGAACGTGGCGAGTGCGTCAATCGACGCGCATGCGCATCGCGCCCGCCTTCGCTCGATGCGGGCACCAACAGTGATTCCGGCGCGAGCGAAAGTCAGCAATGGGGCTGACGCGAAGGTTGTGCAGGCCAAAGCGGAGCCGGAGCAGAACGGAATATTGCGAACGCTGCTGGTGGTGCGCTCAACTCGGTTCGAAGCGCCTGGCTCAACCGCATGGACGCTTTGCGTCTGGCGCGTAGCTGTGCACAGCGATGGAAGCCGTCACATCGAAGAAACGATCGTGGTGCACTCGATTTGAAGCGCAAATTTTTTTATCAGCAACAACTAATTACTTAGTTACACAAAAGGAGAAGCAAATGAGTACCAAGTTTGAAGATATAAAAGCGAAGCTGGCACATAAATTCATCGTGCCAGTCATCGCCGTAGCTGCGGTTTTGTCATTCGCCAGCTACGAAATTGTTAAACCTGTCAGAGCAATAGCGGCTGCGCCCGCACCGGCAGCCGCCGCTCTCGACGAAAGCAGTGTCAGCGCACTTCTGGCGCTCGATCGCGCTATGGAAGCGGTAGCCGCACGGGTCACGCCTGCCATTGTGAATGTGACAGTAACCTCGAAGGTCTCGGCTGAACGGGGAGACGCGGCTGAGCAAGACAATGGTCAAGACGGCAATGGTCAGAACGACGATGAGGACAACGGGCCACAACAGTTCTTCGGTCCCGGCCTCCCGTTCGGCAAACGCTTTTTTCAGATGCAGCCTCAGCGCCCGCAGATTGAGCACGGACTGGGCACGGGCGTGATTATCTCGCCCGATGGTTACATCGTCACTAACAACCACGTTGTCCAGGGCGCGACCGACATTCGCGTCACCATGGGCGACCGTCGCATTCTTCCGGCAAAAGTGGTTGGGAGAGACAAGCTGACGGACCTGGCGGTGATTAAAGTGAACACTTCCGGTTTGCCCAGTGTTCCCTGGGGAGATTCGACCAAGCTGCACCCGGGCCAGACAGTTTTGGCTTTCGGTAATCCGCTTGGTTTTCGCTTTACGGTGACTCGCGGCATTGTCAGCGCGCTGAATCGTCCCAATCCATTTTCTGAAGACCGGCGAGCGCCGGGTGAGTTCATTCAGACCGACGCGGCGATTAATCAGGGTAACTCGGGTGGGCCGTTGGTCAATGCTCGCGGCGAAGTCGTAGGCATCAACACATTCCTGGTTTCGCCCAGCGGCGCATTTGCCGGCATGGGATTTGCGATTCCCACGCAGATCGTAAGGCCGACGGTTGAAGGTCTCATCCGGAACGGCAAAGTCGAGCATGGGTATATGGGAATTGGCATCAGCGATGTCACACCTGATGAAGCGAGGTTTTTCCATGTCGACAATGCGTCGGGAGCGGTGGTCACACAAGTAGAGCCGGATTCACCCGCCGGTAAAGCTGGGTTGAAGGTGGGTGATGTGATTACCGAGCTCAATGGTGAACTCATCAATGACGCCGGCCAGCTTCAAGTCGAAGTTGGGCAGAAGCAGCCGGGCACGACCATTAAGTTGAAAGTAAACCGGGACGGCAAGAGCGAAAGCATTCCCGTAACTCTGCAGGCAATGGGAAGCCGTGACAATTTCGGGCGTGAGAGTTCCAGCAAAGAAAACGGCAAACCACGCTGGGGGGTCGGTCTGGCGGATTTGACTCCAGCAGTTCGGGGGCAGATGCAGCTTGGCAGCAACCTGCAGGGAGCCGTGGTGGAGCGGGTTGTTCCGGGTAGCTCAGCCGACAATGCGGGTCTGCGCCGTGGAGACGTTATCACGGAAGTGAACCGTCATGCGGTGCACTCTGCTGCTGACGTGCAGAAGGAACTCGCCAGCGTCACCAATGGCCAGGACGCGCTAGTGCTGGTCTGGTCGAATGGCGGAAGCTCGTTCAGAGTGCTGCATCCGACGCAGGGGTAAGAGAATGGCTGTGGGTGAAGGCAGACGCCGCTCCGATGTTTGGGGCGGCGTTTTTTTGCAGGGATGTGGGAACGTCGAAGTTTTAAGGGGCTAAGTGCCCCGTTTACTGTTCCAGATAGAATCCGTCGCGCGCCTGGATGTGATCATCTTTCTGTTTCGTCGTCAGCTGGAGTTTGTGATAACCACCGGAGTCACTCTTGTCTGGAGTGAAACCGAGGCTGTACTGGTTGCGTAACTCTTCTTCGATACTGGCGTAAATCTTGTCGAGAGCGTCTTTCTTAGACGAGGCCTCAAACATACGGCCGCCGGTTTCTTTCGAGATTCGCTCCAGGACTTTTTTGCCATCCGGGCGCTGTTCCTCAGGCTCTCGCCGCCCTCCACCGCGACGTCCGCCGCCACCCATGGGGCCTCCCATGCCGGGATAGCTAAATCCGCCGCGATGCTCTCCGAAATTTTCTTCGCCTTTGAAATAGACGGAGTAAACGAGAGTATCCGCACGCTGGGCGGATTCAATCGCGCTCTCCAGCGTCTCTTTGCTGCCGCGATCGACGCCATCGGAGACAATGACCAAAGCTTTGCGACCTTTCTGCTTTTTCATCAGCTCGTCCGAGGCAAGATAAATCGCGTCATAGAGCGTGGTTCCGCCTCGATGTGCGCTTCGGCCGCGTCCTTGTCGTCTTGAGTCATCGTCGTCTGAGCCAGGCCCACCCGCGCGAGAATTATTGTCTTCATCGCGTAGAGACCGGGTTTGCAGCGATTCGATTGCTGTTTCCAGCTTCTGGTGCGAGGAAGTGAGGTCCTGCAGCAGTTCAACTTCTTTGTCGAAATGGATGAGAAACGCGGAATCCTTGTCGCGCAGCACCTGGTCAAGAAAGGTCCCACTAGTACTCTTTTCCTGATCGATAACAGACCGCTGGCTCATGCTGGTATCGACGAGCAGGCCGAGGATGAGCGGCAGGTTGGAGTCTTTCGAAAAATACTGGACGTTGACCGAGTGTGAGTCTTCCTGAAGGGCGAAGTCGTTTTTGGTGAGATCGGCGAGAATCTTACCGTGCTTGTCCCTCACCGTGGCCATTACGTTTACCACTTTCACATCAACCGACACGGTTGGCGTGTTTGTCTCGGTGTTAGCAGATGGAGGGCTGGCGGGAGTCGAAGTCTTAGTTGCACTTGCCGAAGTTTGCTGCGCAAGTAAAGCTCCGCCGAGATAGAGCGTCGACAGAATCGCGATGCTCGCTTGCAGGGCTATTTTCGAAAGCAAAGAAGGCCCGAATGTAAAGATCATGATTATTACGATGCCGCAGTTAAGACCCGTCCAGAGTAAAGGTTTGTAAACGGAGCGCGGAAATGTTGCCTGCACCGAGACTCTCTCGCGCCCATCGTGCTGCAAGCGTTGACTGATATTTCGCATAGCGATTTGTGTCATCGAGTGTGCGGCAGGGCTCGAGAGCCGACTTGATAAGGATCCAAGAGCACCCGCGTGTGACTAGACAGATGACTAGTCATATGATAGTATTCTGTTTTAGAGGTGAGCGATGGCTTCCTGGCAAGTGCAAGACGCCAAGGCACGTTTCAGCGAGTTTCTCGACGCGAGCCTCAAAGAGGGGCCGCAAGTAGTAACGCGCCGCGGCGTCGAGACCGCAGTGCTGGTCCCCATCGAGGAATGGAAACGCCTGCAACAGGCCGCTCGCCCGGGCTTGAAGGAACTCCTACTGGCACCTGAGCCGCGTTTTGAAATTGTCATTCCTCCCCGGGGCAAGCTGCGGCATCGTGCACCCTTGGAATTCGAGTGAACCGGTTCCTGCTGGACACGAATGTGCTATCGGAGATCCGGAAGCCCCGTCCGCATGGAGGCGTAGTCGCCTGGATTAGCGATCACGAACAGCATCAGTTATTTGTGTCTGCAGTTAGCGTAAGTGAGATCCAACGAGGTATCGAACGTACGCGCCGTCAGGACGAAGGCAAGGCAGCGGAAATTCAAGCCTGGCTTGAGCGGCTCATTGGGTCCTCGCAAGTTCTGCCGATGGATGCATATTGTTTTCGTGACTGGGCATGGCTCATGGAGCAATCGCCGGGAGAGCTATCAGAAGACGCGATGATCGCGGCGACCGCTCGTGTGCATGGGCTGGTGGTTGCCACCAGGAACGAGCGGGATTTCAGAAATTTCAAAGTGCAGGTTGTGAATCCGTTTAAGAGTAGTTGAGGCCTCGATAGCGTCGAACAAGTCCAACTCTGCCGTGATTCTTACTCACCGAACATAGGCACTTGTCTTACGTCTGTCGGCTGGCGGTGGCGGCGGCTGGCGCCGATGACGGCGAGAACATTCAAAGATTCGAGCGCTGTGCGCGGGACAAACATGCGCTGCACATTCGAGCGCAGGTCCGGAGGGTTGATCAGAAAACCCTCAGCCGTAGTCAGGCTGAGATCGTTGGGCATGAGGCCCTCGAGAAGCTCTCCATCTTTGAACTTGATTCGAACCCAGAGGCCTTCGGAGCGCGGACGCGTGGTGAAGGTCTTGCGCGGCAGGGAATCGGAGTCGCCGAATTCGCGCACGAAGAATACGCATTTGATATCCGTAAGCTCGATGCCGACAACATTGCCGGCGGTATTGAGCAGTTCCAGCTTGCCGTCGTGGACAAAATGCGCAGGCGAGACGTATCCGTTGACGGTGTCACGGTCGGCCTTGCGAACGATGACTTTTTTATGCGTTGAGGGCATTAAGAATCGGATGATCGGGTGATCAGATCATCTGGCGATCGGCTTCTTTAATGACCCGATGACCCGATCTCCCGATCACTTGATAGACAAGATTGTCGCATCCTCGGGATGAAAAGCGTCAGGTATCCAGCTTCGCAGTAGCCAAATCATCAACGTTGTGTTATTTTTTGTTAGTTCTCTCAGCCCTTAGAATGAACGCAAGCTTCTCATACATAAAGACTTACATCAAATATACGCAGGTTTTCCACAGATTGTGGAAATCTTCCCAACTGCGTAGTTCATGTGTTCTGGCTGTCAAGGAGAGGCCGGGCTGGTTGTAGGGCAGCGGTTCCAAGCAAAGAATGGCTGACTACATTTACACAATGGAATTGCGGCTGACGCCGAATCAGCAGAAAGGCGTCACGCTTGTTCAGGACATTGCGCGCGCGGCCGGGATGAACGTGTATCTCACTGGCGGGGCGGTGCGCGACATCATCAGCGGACATCCGATCCGCGACCTTGATTTCACCGTTCAGGGAAATCCTCTCAAGCTGCAAAAGGAATTGGAACGCGCAGGCGCAATAATTGGCGGCGATGAGGAAGACCTGCACGTTTTGTATGTGACCCTGCCCGGAGGGGTGCGAACAGAAATCAGCTGCGCGCGCATTGAAAGATACGAGAAGACCGGAAAGCCGCCGGTCGTGACTCCGGCAACTATCATCGAGGACCTGCGGCGGCGAGATTTCACAGTGAACGCGATGGCGCTGTCGCTGAATCCCGGCTCGCGCGGCTTGCTGATGGATCCGTTCAATGGCGCGGCTGATATCGAAGCCAAGCTGATCCGTATTCTGCACAACTATGCGTTTGTGGAAGATCCGTCGCGCCTGATTCGCGCTTCGCGGTTCGCTGCGCGTTTCAATTGGACGCTGGAGGAGCGGACCCAGGCCCGCTACGATTCGGCAAAAGAAAATAATTACATCGAGTACATAACCAACCGCGCGATTGGATACGAGATCGAGCAACTGGCCTATGAAGATGACCCGCTGAATGTGGCGCGGGTGCTGGAGCGGGAAGGCTGGCTGAAGGTGCTGCATCCGCACTGGACGACAGCGAAGATCGATAGCGACGGACTGTCGCAGTTGATGAAAACCCGGCAGCAGATGAATGAATTCGGCTATCTGCCGGAGCCAGCGCCGGCGATGCTCCACTTCCTGACTGACCGTCTCAGCGAAAAGGAAAGCACCGATATTCGCAAGATGATTCCGCGGCGTGATCTGGCAGAAGCCTGGCGCGATCTGGAAGTCCATGCGAAGGAGCTGGCGAAGCGCCTGACCGGGAAGGAAGCATCGACCCCATCGCGCACCTGGAAGCTGCTTTCGAGCGCGCGGCCGGAGATGATCTTGTTTTTGGCGGTCACTTCGCGGCAGCAGGCGGTTGCGCTAAAAATCAAGAATTTCTTTACCAAGTGGAGGCAGGTGCAGCAGAAGATCCCGCTTCCGGAGATGACCGAACTGCTGATTACCCCGCAGTTGCCGGAATATCCAAAGATCGCCGAAGAAGTTTTCATGCTGTTGCTGGATGGCAAGCTGCGTTCTCGAACTGAAATTTTGAAGTTCCTGAAGCCGCTGGCTCCGCCACCACCCCCGCCGCCACCGCCTCCGCGCAGAGGCAGGGGGGCGAAAGCGGCACAAGCGGCGGCAGCCGCAGCACCTGTCGCGGCGGGGAAGAAGAAGGGCAAGACCGAAGCAGTAGTTGTGCCTGCAGTTGCGGCAGCGCCGGGTGCAAAAGCAGCGAAGGCGCCGGCGGGTCAGCAGAAGGCCGTGCCGAAGCCGACGCCGGCACCGGTTAAGGCTGTAGCAGTGAAGGCTGCGCCGCCAGCGAAGGCTGCCCCCGTAAAGGCTGCTCCAGTGAAGGCTGCAAAGGCGCCTCCGAAGAAATCCGCCAGTAAGAGCAAGCCTGCGAAGCCATCCTCGAAGGGCAAGAAGAAGCGATAGCCCTCGCCGGCGCTTCACACCCTTATTCCTGAATCCTGCTTTGAAACGCGCCAGCCCGATTGGCTTATATGTCCAGTCCAAAGCTGGGATGGCTGTACGTCCCGCCAATCTTTACGGGTACCACGGTTTCGTGGGGCTTCTTCTTGAAGAACGGCTCCAGCACTTTGGCGAAGACCGCGGAGATTCCACTCGTGGTCTTGGCAAGGCTGGCGGCCGTTTTTAAACTGCCGTGCATCGCCACGCGCTCGTCGTTCAAACTATAGCTTCCATGGAAAGTTGCGACCGCACCTTGGTCGTGCACGGAGAGATAAGAAAAGTGGGCGACGCCGCCGGCCAGCTGGACGGTACCTTGAAAATCGGACGGCGTTTCAGTGGGATTTTTCTGCCCGGGATTTTGCGCGATTTTGTTGAGACGCTCCTGGGTCTTCGCGTGGGTAAAGACGGCATTGTGAATTTCAAAGTTGCTGCGCAAGTCGAGCTTCTGCAGAAACGGCTCATGGCCGGATGGAATGGTCACCTTCATGGTGAAACTCACGTCGCCAGCCAACGGAGACTTGGGACTGTGAATGAAGGGATAAAACAGATCCTCGATTCGGCCGCGATCACAGCGCAGGTCGAGAATGGCGGCGCGCTTGCCATTTTCTCCACGGGCAATGGTGCCATGCGCGACGATCTCATTGCGACCGAATTTTGCGCTAACGTGGTTCAGAGCCACGTCGCCCACGAAAGCATTCACGGTAGCGTCAAACTGAGTTTTCAGCGGGAGAGCGTGATGGGTCTTCGATACTTCAAATTCATCACTTTTGGTAGAGCCTTCAACGGCGAGCTGTTTGAAAGTACCTCTGAACGCGCCGGTGGAAGAAAGAATTCCTCCGATGCCTTTGAAGACACTCATATCGGCATTTTCGAGCGAATACTTGCCCGAGACCGGAGTCTGAGCGGCGGCGGAGTTGTTCCACGGACCGAACTGGCCTGAAGTGCGAATGAGGCCGGCGGGCATAGGATTGTCGAAGACGGCGGAAAAGCTTACAGGGCCGGTTCCGCCAAGATAGTTCATCGTAAATTTGTGAAAGACGAACCGGAGGCTCTGCGGCGGCGTTTTGCGTCGAATTTCCAGTACCGCATCATCGGCAACCAGGCGATCGATAATTCTGCGCTCAGTGGAAGAATTGTTGGTCGGAGAACCGGAGGCTGGAAGTATCAGATGCATACCCTCGGCGCGAATGATGCTCACGTGCTTGTGAAGCAGGGCGCCCGGATAGGCCTGGATGGTCAGCTTGTGAATCGTGATGAGCGGCTCACTGGATCCGGGACGTTCGAAGACAACATTTTCGGCTACGCAGCCGGGCGGAAAATATGTTTGATGAAAGCTTCCGAAGCGCATGTTGGCGGAGACGGCTTCGGACAGGTTATCGCGTACGGAGGCCTCGGAAAACGGCCAGTAATGGTGCAGAAGAATGGCGCCAACAATAGTGAAAGAAATCAGAATGACAGCGGCGGTGAGCAGGAGTTTCGCAGCGGTGCTGTGGTGGCGCGCACGTGCCCCAGAATGCATGGTGTTGTGCTCCGCGGGAACACGTTCGCCGCAGTGCTTTGATTCCCTAAGCAGGCATTCGTTGCCTGATCCTTAGTTATTTCAAGAGTGTGCCACTATACCAAAGCCATTCGCAACACCCGAAGGGCGGACCGCCCAGAACCCAGCGCCTAAGCTGAGCACAGCCGTATAATGTGGGTCATTGGGGCGGACCCATGCCGCCCGTGTTTTTCACATGCCTATCATCTGGTTGCGGGTTGCACTCGCTCTCTATGGACTGGGACTCTTGTACGTCCTGGTGGCGCTCACTCGCACCAAAGAACTGTTGAACCAGCTGGCGCTGCACGCGGCCTACCTGGGGATGGTGTTTCATTTTGTTGCCATTGTTGAAGCCGTACGAGAGTCGGGCGAACTGACCCTCGGTTCGTTGTCTGTCGCCGCTTCGGTGCTCGGCTTTCTGATCATGGTGCTTTTTCTGATCGCGTACATGATCTACCGGACCACCTCGCCAGGGATTGTGGTGTTTCCGCTGGTTTTCCTGCTCACCTTTATCGGAGCCACGCGGCAGGAGCCGTTTGTGCTGGCGTCGTCCAGCGCGCGGCAAGGATGGCTGATCGCGCATATTGCTCTGATTTTTGCGGGATACGCAGCTCTGGTGCTCAGCTTCAGCGCCAGTTTGATTTATCTCATTCAAGAACGAGCGCTGAAATCGAAGCGGCCGGGCGGCCTGCTGGCGCGACTTCCCGCCCTACAGGTAACCGATGAGATTGGTTTCCGCTCTCTGCTCTTGGGATTTCCATTCATGACCGCGGGGCTGGTGGCAGGGCTGGTCATAGCGCAGGCGCGGTTTGGCCATGTGGATTTCCTCGATCCCAAGATTTTTCTCTCCGTGCTCACCTGGGCGGTTTATTTGGTTTTGCTGTACACCAGGTGGAGCGCGGGCTGGCGAGGTCGGAGGGCTGCGTACCTGGCGGCCGGTGCATTTGCCATGGCGATCGTGGCCTGGGCGGCAAACTATTTCAGCGCGATACATAAGTTGGCCTCCCCATGAATTTTCAGCTCATCGGCGTGAATCACAAGACTGCGCCGGTCGAGGTGCGCGAGCAATTGGCAATTCCGGAGCGGAAGCTTCCGGAAGCGTTGCAAGTGCTCATGAAAGTTCCGGGCGTTGGCGAAGGGCTGATCCTGAGCACGTGCAACCGGGTGGAGATCCTTGCCAGTACGGTAAACGGAAGCACGGATTTGCGGCAGTTCCTGGCAGATTATTTTCGAGTCGAAACAGCGTCCTACCAGCCTCACTTGTATGAGTACTCAGAGAGCGCTGCCGTGCGGCACATGTTTCGCGTGGCTTCGAGTCTGGATTCGATGGTAGTGGGCGAGCCGCAGATTCTGGGACAGGTGAAAGAAGCGTATGCGACGGCACGCGCTGCGGGAGCGGTGCAGTCTTATCTGGATCTGCTGTTGACGCGCGCGTTTGCGGTGGCAAAGCGGGTGCGGACAGAGACCGGCGTGGGGTCGTCGTCGGTTTCGGTGGCCTCGGTCGCGGTCGAGCTGGCGGCCAAGATTTTCGGATCACTAGAAGGCAAGCAGGTGTGCCTGGTGGGTGCGGGCAAAATGTCGGAACTGGCGGCGCGGCATCTGCTGGCGCGGGGCGCGGGCCCGATCTTTGTGGCGAACCGCACTTACGATCGCGCACAGATTTTGGCGAAGAAATTTTCCGGACGGGCAGTCCGATTCGACCAGTTGTACGAACATTGCGAGCAGGCCGACATTGTTATTACCTCGACCGGCGCGCCGGTGACCATCTTTCGGCGTGAGCACGGAGAAATGTTTCTGTCGAAACGCCGCAACCGCCCGATGTTTTTTATCGACATCGCCGTCCCGCGTGACGTCGATCCGCAGATGAACAAGCTTGACGGAATCTTTGTCTACGACATTGACGACCTGCAAGAGGCGGTTAGCTCTCACGTAGAAGGCCGGAAGAAGGAAGCGGAACGGGCCGAGAGAATTATCGAAGCCGAAGTTGAGCGCTTCCATCTCCGGCTGAAAACCTTACATGTGGTGCCGACCATTGTTTCGCTGCAGGACCAGTTCGAGACGATTCGGCAAGCCGAACTCGACCGGGTGCGCGGCCGTTTGGGAAATTTGTCCCCCGAGCAGGAGATGGCGGTAGAAGCTTTGAGCCGCGGCATCGTTAATAAGATTTTGCATACGCCGATTAGGAGTTTGAAGAGTGCGGCGGCCGATCCGGAGATCACTACCCTGATTGAGTCGTTCCGTAGGTTGTTTGACTTACAAGTAAAGTCTCCAGCTGTGCTTGAAGAAAATGCCAGTGCCTCAGCGGACGACGATCCAGAGCAGGGGAGCTAGAGTTTGCGCCTGCGGATCGGTTCTCGAGGCTCCCAGTTGGCGCTCTGGCAAGCCAACCATATTGGTGCGCTGCTACGCGAGCGTGGGCATGACATCGAAATCGAGGTCATCCACACGACCGGCGACAAGATCGTTGACGTGGCGCTGGCCAAAGTCGGCGCGAAGGGCATGTTCACGAAAGAGATTGAGGATGGTCTGGCGTCGGACCGCGTGGATCTGGCAGTTCACAGTCTGAAAGATCTGCCGACAGAGCTCTCGGATAGGTTTGAAATTGTGGCAATTCCTACGCGGGAAGATCCACGCGATGCATTGTGCTCGGTTCGATATTCCTCGATTGAGGATTTGCCGCAGGGCGCTCGGGTGGGAACGAGCAGCTTGCGTCGGGAGGCGCAACTGAAAGCGCTGCGGCCTGATTTGATGGTTCATCCACTGCGGGGAAATGTGGATACCAGGCTGCGAAAGCTGCAATCAGGCGAGTACGATGCGGTCATTCTGGCGTGTGCGGGACTGAAACGGCTGGGGCGAACGGAGACCGTTAAACAGATAATCTCAGTTGATAAGATGTGCCCGGCTGCCGGCCAGGGAGCCTTGGCGATTGAGACTCGTGCGGGAGATGACGAAGTGCGAAATGCGCTCGCGTTTCTCGATGATACGGCGAGTCGTACCGAGACTGATTGCGAGCGTGCGCTGCTGCGGAAGATGGGTGGAGGCTGCCAAGTTCCGATCGGAGCGAGCGCAACCTGGCGCAATGGGGAATTGCACTTGGACGCAGTGGTCGCGAGTCCTGACGGCCGCGTGGTGTTGCGCGAGTCGGCGACCGGCGAAAATGCTGATCGCCTCGGCAAAGCGGTTGGCGAAAAGCTTCTGCGGCGTGGCGGAGCTAAAATTCTGGAGCAAGTCTACGGGCAGCAGGTTGCAGTGCCTGAGCAGCCGTAAAGCAACTCGGTTTTCCTGCGTGTCTTCGTGGAGAAATAAATCAACCACGAAGGGCACTAAGGTACACGAAGGAAATCAAAAGACTTCACCCGTTGGTGGAAACACTTGTACATCCCTGAATTCAATCGCATTGAGGATCGCGCAACCACGGTTGCGTTCGTGAAGGCGAATCCCTTTGCGATTTTGATCTCGCATTCCGATAAAGGTCCGGTAGCCAGCCACCTTCCCTTGTTGCTCGAGGAAAGGGGAGACAAATTACTTTTGCGCGGGCATTTCGCGAAAGCCAATCATCACTGGAGCATCATTGAGCAGGAAGAAGACTCGTTAGTGATATTCCATGGCCCGCACGCCTACATCTCGCCTAGCCTCTATGAAGTTCGCGAGAGTGTGCCGACGTGGAATTACGCGGCCGTCCATGCTTACGGGAAGGGAGGAGTTCTAAAAGACAGAGCGGAAGCCGAGAGTTTGTTGGCAGATCTGATAGCGCGGTTTGATGCCTCCTATTATCAGCAATGGCTGACGCTGAACGAGGAGTATCGCGATCAGATGCTGCGCCGCATCGTAGCGTTTGAGCTGGAAGCAACGCGCGTGGAAACGAAATTCAAACTCAGCCAGAACCGCACCGTGAATGAGCGGGACAGCATTGTTCAGGCGCTGGAACGCAGTCCGGATTCCGCGGTGACAGGGGTGGCGGCGCTCATGCGGCTGCAGAAGCTCGGTCCATCGTGAGCTCCGGGCCCAAAGCCGGTCCACTCTCGGCCCGTCCACTCTCGAACCTCCGCGTTCTGGTAGGACGGGCGCAGCACCAGGCGAGCGCACTTTCGTCGGGGTTGAGGGCGCTCGGGGCAGAGGTCATTGAGATTCCGTTCATCGAAATTCGCAGGCTGCGTTCATACAAGTTGTTTGATGCGGCTTTGCGGCGCATAGCGGATTACGACTGGCTGATATTGACCAGCGTGAATGGTGTGGATGCTCTTGCCGCGCGCATGCAGGACGTGGGAATCGCTGCCGCCAATCTCAAGCACTTGAAGATCGCCGCCATCGGTCCGGCCACACGGAACGCAATTGAGAAGCTCGGGCTCAAGGTTTCGGTTGTTCCGCCTCGATACGTCGCCGAGTCAGTTGTAGAGAGCTTGCGCGAAAAGGTTGAAGGGAAGCGGGTATTGCTCGCCCGCGCCAAAGTTGCCCGCGATGTGATTCCGCGTGAACTGAGAAAAGTGGGAGCGCGGGTGGATGTTGTCGAAGCCTATGAGACGGTGTTGCCGAAAGCCTCGAAGGCTCGATTGCAGATCGTCATGAGCGATCCGAAGCAGCGGCCGCACGTGATCACGTTAACGAGCTCGTCGACGGTGAGAAGTTTTGTTGAACTGCTTGGCGGGCGAGGGCGCCCGCCCCACACGGTTATTGATGGGATCAAGTTCATTTCGATTGGGCCGGTCACCTCAACGACTCTAAGGGAATTTGAGCTGCCCGTGCATGTTGAGGCGGAGAAGTACACGATCCCGGGATTGATTCGGGCGATTGTGTCCCTCTCACTTCAGTGATCAAAGTGAGTGCTGAGTTTGCTGCGTGAGCCGCTTACTGCATCAGCTTGCACCCGCAATCGGCCGGAGGAACGTGCGCCTTCAGGAAGTTCGTGACCCGCTGATAGGCGTCAATCTGGTTTTCGACTTTCGCGAATCCGTGCCCTTCGTTTTCGTAGATCTTGTAATCTGCCACGCCGCCGCGTTTCTTGATCGCTTCCACTACCTGAATAGTTTCTTCTTTAGGGCAGCGAGGATCGTGCCCGCCCGCCAGCAACAAGAGCGGCGCTTTGATTCGGTCAACGAAGAAAATCGGGGAGCGGTCGCGAAATAAATCAGGATTCTTCTCGGGATCGCCCATGGTGGCGCGGTCTGATTGCTGCAGCACCGGATCCTCGTTCTGCATTTCTGTGAACCAGTTGACGAATGGCACGATGGGCACGCCAGCGGCCCAAAGCTCGGGCGCTTTGGTGACGGCCATCATGGTCATGTATCCGCCGTAGCTGCCGCCCATAACGGCCAGCTTTTTCGGATCGGGATATCCGGTAGCTTTCAGGAAATCGGTGGCCGCGAGTACGTCCTGCAAGTCGCCGCCGCCCATGTCGAATAAATTCGCATGCTGAAAATCTTTGCCGTAACCGGTCGACCCGCGGTAGTTCGGTGCGATTACTATGTATCCCTGATTCACAATGTGCTGAATGAAACGATTGAACGAATTCACGGTTTGTGAGGTGGGGCCGCCGTGCACGTAAACAATCGCAGCATTCTGGCCATTGCGCTGCATGTTGTGCGGCACATAGAGCAAGGCGGAGATGGTCCATTTGCCGTCGCGACTGGGATAGTGCACCAGGAATGGCTCCACGAAATGCGAGGCTGGAATGCCGGCCATCAGCGAGCGCGTGACTTGCGTGGATTTTCCAGACGCAGGGTGATAGACCCAAGCATCAGTCGGACCACCCGGGCCGTTGTGGTAGTAGAGCAGCCGCGAACCGTCACGGGTGAAGGTAGATTCGGCTCCGCCAAACGAGTTCACGCCTTGATCGAGCGGCAGTTTCCGGGTGTTGCCAGAGGCTAGATCGTGAATGTAAAGATCAACATTGCCGTCAACATTCGCGCTCCAGGTTAACGATTTACCGTCAGGCGAAAAATGTCCGCCGGAAACCTCCCATTTTTCCTCCGTAAGCCAAGCAATCTTCCTGGTAGCAATATCGAGAAGTCCAACGTTCTCGAAGCTATTTTTCGCGTTCGAAGTGATTAGGAGATGTTTGCCATCGGGCGAAAGATCATTAGCGACGAAGAGCAGTTCGCCTTCATGCGGCGTCAGCAGCGTGATTTTCCCCGTCGCTAGCAAAGTCAGGAAGATGCTTGAATTTGTACCCTTGGCTTCGTCCTGGGTAAAGACGATGAACTTGCCGTCCTTCGACCAGATCGTATGTGAATTTAACTTGTCCGGCGGCGTGTTCGTGGTGACGTGTTTTACCTCGCGCATGAGCGTGTCGAAGACGTCGATTTCATACGACGATGACGTCTTTGGCTTCACCATGTAAGCGAGATAGCGACCATCGGGCGACCAGATTGGATTGGTCTCGGCGACCTCGCGGGTCTTGGTGACGTTCACGACTTCTCCGCTGTGTGGCGAGACGAAGAAAATGTCCCACTGCTCGTCGCCATCGTAGTCCGATTGATACGCGATCCATTTGCCGTCAGGGGACCATGCGGGATGCGACTGCCGCTGATTGCTGACGGTGAGTTGCGTGGGCCATCCACCCTCCGCAGGCACGATCCACAGATTATTTCGACCAGTGATATTGGAGGCGAAAACGATGCTCTTGCCGTCCGGTGACCAGGCGGTATCGCCGATCTGGCGGGTCATATATAGGCGTTGGAGCGAAAGGCTCTCTTCGCCCTGTTCGACATCAGCGTTGGGCTTGGCGCTTATCTGCCTGGGATCGGTGATTGCGCGAGGGGGTGTAAGAGGTTGAGAGGCTGCGAGCGTACTCATGATAAGAACCAAGGCTAACCGCAGGTTGCTGTTCATTTGGCTCAGGCAAGGCTCATCGCACAAGAATGGCCGTAGGTTGACCTGAAACGAGAATTGGGCCGGAGCTCAATCCGATGAGCTTTCCAGAAGGAATGCTGTATCCGGAAAGGCTCGAAGCCCCGCTGTTGGTAACGTAGATCCAGTTGCTATTGGTTGTGTTCCGGGTAATTCCGCCGGAAAAGGGGCCGGTCCCGGTCGATTCTGCCGCGGGGCTCAGCGCGGTCAGGGATCCGGTAACGGGACTGTACCTGAACTGTCCTACCTGGGCCGCACCGCGCTCCAGCACGTAGACAAAGTCGGCGGCAGGATCAATCATGAACGTTGTTGGGCCGCAGCAGGCTCCAACCGAGGCATTGGAAGAGAGCGCGGTGAGTGTGCCGTCCGGCGCAGCACACGTGCTTGAGATTTGAACACACGCAGCAAATATGTTGATGCTGTTTGAGCCGGAGTTGGAGACGAACAAATTATTGCCGTCCGGTGTGGCGCAAGTCGCATTGCCTGCTCCAGCTCCGGCGCAACGTGAGAAGGCCAGGCCAGCCGGATTTGTGCCGACCTGCACACAGTAGCCGGGAGCTTCCGGGCCGCAGGGGTTGGGGGCCGGAGCCGGAAGGGGGGTAAGCACGCCGTTGGTATCGAAGGAGAATCCGATGACGGTATTGGTCGCGCTATTCGCGACGTACAAGAAATTGCCGGTGGGGGAGATTGCCAGGGCTGAAGGGCTGCTCGAAGCAGACGTCGGGGTCTGGGTTGGCGTCACCCCAATGGGAGTCAGCGAACTGGAACTGATTTTGAATGCGGCAATATCTCCGGAATCCTCGTCAACCACAAAAAGAAACTGCCCGGAAGGATCGACTGCCAAAGCAACTGGATGGAGACCGGTGTTGCACTGGGCTGCGGAGCAAGAGACCGGCGTAAGGCTGTTATCAGAGTTCCTGGTGTAAACGCTTACAGTGTTATCGGTGGCGTTGGCGATGAATAGAACCTGACCATCGGGGGTGATCGCCATAGCTTGCGGCTGGACGCCGGTGGGAACTGCTGCTCCTCTTTGCGTGATAGCGCCATCGGCCAGGTTGATGTCATAGGAGCGCACCACCTGGTCGCCGGCCGTCGCAATCCACATGGAGGCTGTGGTCACAGAACTCGAGTTCTTGGCCTTCACGCAACCGTTCCATCCGGCAATACTGGTGACAGCCAGTACGGCCAGCACCCAACGAGACTTCATGTGCATTCTCTTCCCCTGAAGAAGACTGAACTTGGAGACTTGAAACTTTAATTTGAAAGGCTTACCCCAATTGTGTATCAGGAATAGGCGGAAAAGAGCAAACCGCCAACTCCGGGTGGGATGCCGTAAAGTGCGTTCCTAATGAGTCGCGACCGCAGGTTGACTCTGAGTCCCAATCCCACTGGCAACCTGAAGAGGCAATCGAATCTCGACGCTTAAGCCACCCTCAGGTAAGTTGGATGCTCTCACCGAGCCGCCGTGCAGCCTGACGGCCTGCTCGGTTATTGCCAGTCCCAGGCCGACGCCTCCGGTGGAGCGGCCGCGGGCGTCGTCGATGCGGTAAAAGGGGCGAAAGATCCTGTCTAAAGAATCGGCCGGAACACCGGGGCCGGCATCACTGACCACGATGACGGCTTCCCGGGCATTTCCCCGCTGAGCCGCCTCAGCGCGAATTTTTACGGTGCTTCCATCCGCGGTGTAGCGGGTAGCATTTCTCACCACATTTTCAATCGCGCTGTGCAGCAGGGCAGGGTCGCCGAGCACTGGGAGTTCATCGACGATCTCCGCTTCAACCTGGCAGTTTCGGGCCTGGGCTTCGAAGGCGGCATCGCGCGCCACCTCGTCAATAATCTGCTCGAGTTCGACTGGTACTTTTTTCAGATTGCCTGCGCCGCTTTCCAGTCGCGAGATGGTCATCAAGCTGCCGATCAACTCATTCATCCGGCTGGATTCCAGGCTGATGCGGTCGAGAATGGTTTGGGCTTCCGGGCCGGTGCGTTGACGCGCGAGCTCCAGTGCGACGGTGAGCCGGGCGAGCGGCGAACGGAGCTCATGGGAAATGTCTTTCAACAGGCGCGATTGCGCGTTGACAAGGTTTTCAATCTGTTCGGCCATCTTGTCGAAGTCTCGCACCAGTTGAGAAATTTCATCACTCGACGACGAAACCCGGCCGCCCACCCGCGCAGAAAGGTTTCCCGCAGCCAGCTTTTGCGTGGCCTGACGAAGACGAATGATGGGTGAGGTAAGGTAGCTCGCGAGGAAGTAGCAAACGATTCCGGAGGTCAGGACAGCAATCAGAATTCCAAGTCCCGGGATTCCGTTGGGACCGAAGGTCGCGCCTTGACCGGGAGGCAATTCGGTGACGAGGGTATAGCGATGGCCGTCTGTGCCATCCATTGAAGCTTTGAGCATCTGGAAATGCGGGTTCAGGCGGCCCAGCAACGTGTCAGTGGTGTGACGCTGCCCCTTGAAGACCTCATCGAACCACGGGCCCACTGGATGCCCGACGAGGTTACCTTGTTCGTTGAACAGAACGGAGCGAATGTGCTGGGTGTCGTGAAGGTTGCGCAGGTACTCGCGAGCTTTAGTCTGGCCACCGCTCTGATAAGCTTCGACCGCCTCGCTCAAGAACTTTGGCTGGAGAGCCTCTACAGCCGAGATTTGCCGCGTGGGGCGCATAGCGGCAGTGGCGAGAATGGCAAGCACCACGAAAAGCGCGAGCGCCAGCCAGAACGACAGAAAAATCCTGAGGAAAATGCTTCTCATCGGGCCCCGTTCTTGTTCTTCGGCCGTGCCAAAGCAAATATGTAACCTGCTCCGCGAATGGTCTTGATGTGGTCCTCGGAGTCGTCGAGCTTTTTGCGCACTTTACTGACGTGCATATCGATGCTGCGGTCAAAGGGTGAAAACTTGCGGCCGAGGACCTCATCGACCAGCGCCTCACGGGTGACCACGCGCCCGGCTTCGCGCAGCAACACGTGAAGCAAACTGAACTCAACCGAGGTCAGCTCAACTGGTTTTCCACGATGATTGACGGTGCGAGTTGCGGGATCCAGTTCCACATCGCCCACGCGGATGATATCGGGCACGGACGGGTCACCTTTGCCGCGGGTCCGGCGAAGAATGGCACGAATGCGCGCTACCAGCTCCCGCGGATTGAATGGCTTCGGCAAGTAATCATCGGCGCCGATCTCGAGTCCGACGATGCGGTCGACGTCTTCGCCGCGTGCGGTCAACAGGAGCACTGGCACTCGCGAAGTGTTTCTGATGCGGCGGAGCACGTCGAAGCCGTTCATTCCCGGAAGCATGACATCCAGAACCGCGAGCAGGTAGTCGCCGCTGGTGGCCATGGACAAGCCGGCCTTGCCGTCGTGTACCGCGTCGACCTGAAAGCCCTCGGGACGGAGATATTCACTGACCAGAGAGCACAGCTCAACGTCATCGTCGACCACCAGGATTCGTTCCACGTAGTTCATTTTATTAGCTTATGGCTCGGGTACCGGTAAAGATTCGTCAAGTCCCGCGGAAGCCGCTTTTACAAAGATTTACTCCAATTGACGCACTCTTTACCCCTGCGGACGCCGACTTCGTGTTCCTATTCTACGTAGGACAGCTTCCAGCAACTTGGAGCATTTTGATTTAAAGGATTGGAGGAAATTGTGAAAAGCGTACGTTCACTTCTAATGATTGCGGTCGCCGGGTTGGCGCTGGCCGCGGGGATTGCGGTGGCACAGAGCCAGGGCGGCGAGGACGCTCCGATGCATGGCAGCATGCACCGCGGAATGCATGGACACATGATGGGTGGGCCGGAATTTCAAATGTCCCTGCACAAGCTCAATCTGAGTGATCACCAGAAAGCTCAGGTGAAACAGATTTTCCAGGCTGAACGACCCACCCTGAAACCTCTCATGCAGCAGGAAGGGCAAGCCCACCTGCAGATGATGCAACTAGTCAGCAGCGGGAATTTTGATCAGGCGACGGCGACGGCGATCGCGACACAAGAAGCTCAGACCCACATCCAGGTCGAGGTTGAGCATGCCAAAATCCACTCGCAGATCTATCAGTTGCTGAACTCCGAGCAGAAGGCAAAGGTGGCTGAAATGATCTCGAAGCATCAGCAGATGATGCAAGAGCACCTGCAGAAGGAAGGCTCAGCAGCCGAGCAACAGTAACTGCAAGCCGTCCCAGGCGGGTACCCATGCCCGCCTGCATTTTCTTGAAAGGCGGAACTTTGTCACCCGTTATCGGGACCCACACTTAGACGGAGAAATCGCATGGCAAAGGCAGTAAGCACTACTGACTTCGTGACCATCGTCGCTCAGGAAGTCTCTTCAGGCATTGAGCGCGCTGTGCATTATTGGATGGGCAGGATAGAACTGGAAGTGGTAGACCGCAGCCTCTCCACGACGGAACGGATATGCGCGATCGAGCAGATCTTGCGCGAATACAAGGAGTCCGCGGACACAGCGGAATCGGGCTGCGCTTCGGCGTAGAGTTGCCGGATTTCGGCGGGAGCGCACATGATGAACTCTGACGCAATCACCTCCTGGTTCAACCACGTAGAGTGGTTTTTTATGCTTCTGTGGATCGCGTTGCTTGTGGCCGCCACGGCAGTGAGCTTTCGCGAGTGGCAGAGCTCGGATGTCGACGATCCGCCAGGCTCTAAGAACAGCCTGGTGTGAGCTGACGCGGTTTGCACCCAGCGCTGCTAAAATCACATCTATTACTTCATGCTGCTGAAGAGCCTGCGTCCTCTCGCCCCTTATCTCAAGAAATACCGATCGGCCTACATCTGGGGCGGGTTATGCGTTTTGCTGATGAACGGGACGTGGGTTCTCTTTCCCCTGGTGATCCGCCACGCAATCAATGATCTGTGGCAAGGGGTCACTCTGCACAAGTTGTGGACGGTATCGCTGTTGCTATTGCTGGTCGCCGTAGTCAAGGGAATTTTTCAGTTCCTGACGCGATGGATAGTGATTGGGGCATCGCGCGAGATTGAGTTCGATTTGCGCAACGATTTGTTCAAGCACCTGGAAGGACTGTCCTACAGCTTTTATCAGCGCACCCGCACCGGCGACATAATGGCGCGCGCGACCAACGACCTGAACGCGGTGCGCATGTTGCTGGGGCCGGCGATCATGTATTCCGCGAACACGATTGTGTTTACCGCCGGTGCGCTGATCTTCATGTTCTCAATCAGCCCAAGGCTGACGCTTTACGCATTTCTTCCCCTGCCAGTGGTAAGCATCGTCATTCAGTACTTCGGGCGGCGCATTCACGAGCGCTTCGAGCGAATCCAGGCGATGTTTTCGGATATTTCCGCGCGCGCACAAGAGAATTTTTCGGGAGTCCGAGTGATTCGCGCATATGGACAAGAGAAAGCGGAAATTGCCGGATTTGAGACTTCCAATCGCGAATACATCGCGCGCAGCCTGAAGCTGGTGCGGTTGATGGGCATGCTTTGGCCAACGCTTGAAACCATGCTGGGGCTCGCCATAGTGCTGGTCTTGTGGCTGGGGGGCAGGGAAGTGCTGCAGCACCGGATCAACGTTGGGGATTTCGTTGCCTTCAACACCTACATGGTCCAGTTGACATGGCCGGTAATTGCGCTGGGTTGGGTCATCAACATTTTCCAGCGCGGGACGGCATCGCTTGAGCGCATTTATCAGCTCATGACCGAAAAAGCTGAGATCGTGGATGCACCTGGCGTTTCCGCAAAGGCTGAGCCGCAGGGCGAACTTGAGTTCCGCAACCTGAGTTTTTCATATAACGGCACTTCGGTATTGCACGACATCAATCTGCGAATACCTGCCGGGAGCAGCCTTGCCATTGTCGGGCCGACCGGCTCAGGAAAAACCACGCTGGTCAGCCTGATTCCGCGAATCTACGACGCAGAACCAGGAACGGTGCTGATCGATGGCAGGCCAATTCGTGAGTACCCGCTTGCAACATTGCGACACAATATCGGTTTCGTGCCGCAGGAAACCTTTCTTTTCAGCGAGACCATCCGCGAGAACATCGCATTTGGAGTGCAGAAGGCGAGCGACGAGAAGGTGCAGTGGGCGGCGGAAGCGGCGAACATCGCCAGCGAGATCAAGAGCTTTCCCGAGCAGTATAAGACGCTGGTCGGTGAGCGCGGAATCACACTCTCGGGCGGGCAGAAACAACGCACAGCCATAGCCCGGGCGCTGATTCGTAATCCGCGGATCCTAATCCTTGATGATGCGCTGTCGAGTGTCGATACCCAGACGGAAGACAAGATCCTCAATCATTTGCGCGAGGTGATGCAGGGGAGGACCACAATTTTCATCTCCCATCGGGTTTCGACAGTGCGCAATGCCGACCGCATCGCGGTGCTGCACGGAGGGCGCATCGTTGAGCTGGGCACGCACGAGGAATTGATCGCGCTGAATGGTTACTATACCGACCTGTATAACAAACAATTGCTCGAGGAAGAACTGGCGGAAGTCTAAGAGCGTTTCACTAAAGAGACTCGCCCCGCGTCATACGCGATTGTCATCGCGAAATGACATGAGGTCTATTCAGTTCCGATAGAATCCTTGCCCATGAAGCGGCGTCCCTCGCAAGAGCTGTTGGACACTGACTCCGGAACTCCGGAAGAAGTTGCAAGCTCAATTGCCGACCTGCGCTGGTTTAATAAGTGGTTCGGCGGACTCACCACTACTCGCGCCCTGCTCGAAGCGGTGAGCCACAGGACTGGCAAAAAGGACCTTTCGATACTCGAGGTTGCCTCCGGTGGGGGATTCATACCGCAACTTCTGAGCAGGCGATTTGAAGAGTCCGGCATTCGGCTGCGGTTCACGCTTCTGGATCGAGCTGCGACCCATTTACCTAAGAATGGCGCGCTACATAAACTGGCCGGCGATGCTTTCAAGCTTCCGTTTCGCGACTCCAGCTTCGATCTGGTTTCGTGCTCATTGTTCGTGCATCATCTGGCTCCGGACGAGGTGGTTGCGTTTGCCAAAGAAGCACTGCGCGTCTGCCGCGTTGCCTTGCTGGTGCACGATTTGATACGGCATCCGCTTCATCTTGCGATCGCATATGGGGGAGTGCCTTTGTACCGGAGCAGGATCACAAGGAATGATGCACCCGCTTCGGTCCGGCAGGCATATACAGTCGAAGAGATGCGAACGCTGCTGGGGAATGCCAGTGATGCACGCGTAGAAGTTCAGCGGCACTTTCTATTCCGTATGGGCCTGATTGCCTGGAAGGATACGAAGACGGCAGTGCAGGAGCAGCAGCTGTGAGCGGGTACGATCTGATCGTCATCGGCGCCGGGCCGGCGGGCTGTGCCACGGCGATCACGGCGGCGAGCAGTGGTGCGAAAGTCCTTCTGCTGGAGCGCGGCCGATTTCCACGGCATAAAGTCTGCGGAGAATTCGTTTCTGCAGAATCGCTGCAATTGCTTGAACGTTTGCTTAAGGCGGAAGATCACAAATTAATTTCTAGTGCACCAAGAATCCAGAGAGGAAGAATCTTTGCCGACGGAACGGAAATTTCCACGGAGATCAGACCGGCTGCGGCCAGCATCACTCGTTTTGATTTGGACGCGGCGTTGTGGAGGTCGTGCCTCGAACATGGAGTGGAGGCGCGGGCGAGTTCTCCAGTAAAGGCGGTGGAAGGCGCCGGCCCGTTCCAGATCACTACCGAAAATGAGGCGGTTGCAGCACAGTCCGTGGTCAACGCGACAGGGCGTTGGTCGAACTTGACCGCGATGGCAGGTCACACTCAAGCGAACGGCGAGCGGCGGATCGGCGTGAAAGCACATTTTCACGAGAACGTCGCCGGCGGCGTCGGTTGACTTGTATTTTTTCGAGGGCGGCTATTGCGGAGTGCAGCCTATTGGTGAGCAAAACGGATCAGGCGTAGTCAATGCGTGCGCGATGGTCAGCGCTCGGTGCGCGAAATCGATAACGGACGTGCTGCAACTTCACCCCGCGTTAAAGGAACGAAGCCGCCATTGGCGGCCCCTGACCCAGGCTGTAACAACTTCGCCTTTGGTTTTTCATCCGCCGGCGCCGCTCGCTGCAGGAATGCTCCAGGTGGGAGACTCAGCGACCTTTGTCGATCCCTTTATCGGCGATGGTATTTCTCTGGCGCTTAGAAGTGGGGTGCTTGCGGCGGAGTGCCTGGTCCCGTTTTTTCGCGGAGACGGGTCACTGCGCGAGGCAAGGGCCGAGTATGCCAGGTGCTACCAGCAGCGTCTATCGCACGTGTTCCGGGCATCGTCTATGCTTCGGGGCATTCTGGGATGGCCACGGGTGATTCGGCGGCCGCTGCTGGGGCTTGTGCAAAAAGCGCCGAGTGTGACCAGGCGACTGGTTAAGATGACGCGGTAGCGCTTCAAGAACTCCTCTAAACGCCTTTGTTCCAGTAGCTTAGACGCAGTTACCCGCCCCGTTACAGCAACCTTCAGAACAGCCGCCAGTCATCGCGGATGGTTACGTTGGTAATCACCGATAAGCCGGAGAATGTCCGATACTGGAGATGTTCATATGGGCATTCGCGCGCGCAAAATCCTGATTGCGCTCACAGTGGCGGCGTTGTGTGTTCACGTGGTCGCCGTGGTCAAGTTCGGCTCAGCGCCTGCCGGGGCATTTCTATCGGATTTCATCCAACTGGCATTGGGTTTGATGCTGGTGCCGCTGGCATGGCTGACTGCGAAGCGCTCGACCGGGGTTGCGCGACATTATTGGCGGCTGACTGCATTAGCTTATTCCTTATGGGACATTGCTCAGATCCTGGGTACCGTCCAGGATATGTTTGGGGCCGCACAGCACTTGCGGCTGATCGGATTTCTGTTTTATTTCTGGTATGTCCCAATCGGGATGGTGCTTTTTCTCGATCCTGAATCGGACAGCACTAGCCTGGATCGTTCTGCTTTAGTCGACCTGATTCAAGGGCTTTTGTTCCTGGTTACTGCCTATCTCTACTTCATCCTGCTGTCTGTTGGGACACAGGCAGTTACTGACCTGGCGAGCGAGTTACGCAAGCCGTACCTGGTGGTCCACAGCCTTATAGCCCTGTCATTCCTGATTCGCGCCTGGCTGGATCGGGGCGTCGCACGGCGATTTCTCGGCAGGATGGGACTGTTTCTGCTGTTCTCATGCGGGGTCGACGTTCTGTATTACTACGGTCCTGGGAAACTCCTGCAAACCGGCGAGTGGTTCGATCTCCTGTGGAGTGTTTTGCTGATTATTCCGCTGTTGATCGCGATCACATGGAACGAAGACAAGCTGCCGGAGAGGAAAGACGACCATCAAACCAAAAGCAAGAGCCAGCTGGTAACGCAGATATTCAGTCTGGTATTCCCGGCATTGATCCTGTTGATGGCGGCGCAAATCTCGCGCTCACGCGCGCTATTAGCGTCATCGGTATTGGTGGCTTCGTTTGCATGCTCCAGCGCGCGCTTGCTGCTGACTCAGAAAAGGCTGCTGGCCGCACAGGAGGCTTTGCGTCGGGAGGCAACGCACGATGGCCTGACCTCGATCTGGAACCACGCAGCAATCCTCGGCATTCTTGATCGCGAGCTGGTGCGGGCTGAACGTGATCTGAGTGCGGTTGGAATCATGATGGTTGACGTGGACACCTTCAAGGCCATTAACGACTCTCACGGCCATGCTGCAGGCGACACGGTGCTTCGCGCTTTGGCCGAGGAAATGGGTATTGTGTTACGCAGTTATGATTCGCTGGGCCGGTACGGCGGAGAAGAATTCCTGGTGGTTGCGCCTGGGTGTAGGATGCCGGAGACCATCGAACTCGCCGAGCGCATCCGTTCACATGTCGCTGAGAAAGCGGTGATGGCCAACCCCGGCCCCATTCCAGTGACCATCAGCATAGGTGTGACTGCCAGCCGGGGAGAAGTTTTCCTGGCGGAGCAACTGCTGCAAGAGGCCGATACTGCGCTGTACCGCGCCAAAGGAACGGGGCGAAACCGGGTGGAAGCCTTCACCGAAACCAGCGCGACAATGGAAACAAAAACCTCTGTCGCCGCAGCGACTCACTGAGCATTCTTAACCGGCAGGAACCGCTATCGCACGACCAATACTTCGCGAATGTTGTCTCTCGACAAAAAGAACTTGATCGAGGCGAAATCACGAAACAAATTTTCAATATGCCGGTTGTTGAAGACCCGCTGCAGGGTGAAGCTCTTGGCTGCTCCTGCTGCCCGCTCTTTCTTGTAATCTCGCTTGGCGTTGAGAGCATGCATCTCCAGGACATCGGTCCCGGTGATGTGGTAGCGATAGTAGGGAGCGTCGGGCCCAGCCTCGCGGGTATGAAAGAACACCAGCAGCATGCCGCCAGGTTTCATCACTGACCAGAGGCGTGCCACAACCGGTTTGACCAGGCTCTCGTCCATGTAATCCGGCAAGTTCCAGCAGAACACCACATCAAAATGGGAGTTGGGGTAATTGAGGTTATCTTCGAGAAACTTCTTGCTGTCGATCACCGACTGGCCTTGTTCGTCGCGGGTCGCCAGCGCCGGATCAGTAGAGGCCTCAAGCAGGTCCTGGCTGTAGATGCGGTGACCTCGTTCGGTAAAAAAGCGAATATTGCTGGCCGAAGTTGCCCCGATATCCAGCACGCAAAGGGTATCCTCCGACTTGAAAACGCGCCCCAGTTCGGCCATGGCGCTTGATTTCCGGCTCAGTCGGTCCTGTGCTTTAGGCGCCGCGGGCGGCGGTGGAGTGGAGCGAAAAAATCTCATCAGATTTGAATTGCATCGCGCGGATGCCCGGGTACCGATTCGATAATCGGCCCGAGTCGAAAGCTTACGCGAATCCCGGTCTCAAGCCCAATATACGCTGGCAGGCGCTTCCGCGGCCAGATCACTTCTTGGGTTCAGGCGTGCCAGGGGCAGATGACGCCGTGCTGGACGCTGCCACTGCAGCGGTTTCCGGAGCGTTCTGGACCTTCTTGTCGGGCAGAATCTCCAATCTGCCCTTGAAGTACGCGCCTTCTTCGATCGCGATTCGCCGGGTTTGAACATCGCCGTTTACGACCGCGCTCTTACGCATTTCCGTTCGCTCGCTGGCCAGAATATTGCCGTCGAGCTGGCCCCCAACCGTCACATTTTTCGCCACAACATTCGCATGCACTCGCCCGTTTGGGCCGATGGTGAGACTGTTCCCGTCCAGCTTAACGCTGCCCTCAAGTTGTCCGTCCACATAGAGATCTTCGCTGCCGGAAACCTCTCCCTTGATAGAAACCGACTTGCCGATGTGGGCAAATTCTCCAGACGCCGACGTGGCCATGGATTCACCTCCCGTAGAGTGAGCGCAAGCAAAGGATTGTAAACCATTTCCGCGGGGAGACTTGGTCTGAGCAGGTTCGGGGTGGAACCTTGAAGTCCGAATAACGCCTTGGTACAACAGGAATACGAGCTCCGTCCTTCTAAAAATTGTGTTGCATCGGCATGACATCCCGAAGATTAAGCACAGCAAGAACCGCGCCCTGGCTGCAGCCATCGCGCTCGCACTCGCCGTGCCAGTGTGCTCGGCGGCCAATCAGCCGCAGAATCTACCGCCGGCGGAACTTGTACGCCGGGCGGTGCAGAACGAAACGGCAGCGAACACTGGTTCAGGCGTGCATTTCATGTTCAAAGACCGCAGGCAGACAACCCACCTGACGCAAACCAAGCTGATCGTTGAAACTCGCGATTCCACGGCGGGGATGGTCATCGAACAAGATGGCCGTCCGCTTACCCCACAACAGCTGCGGGACGAAGCGGCACGCCTGGAAAACTATGTTCGCAATCCTGAAGAGCTCAACCGGAAACGCAAACAGGAAAAAGAGGATGCAGAGCGAACGGAGCGAATATTGAAGGCGTTGCCGGATGCATTCTTGTATGAACTCGATGGCACCGAGAAGGCTTCGGGAACAGTTGGCCGCGCAGGCGAGGATCTATTGAGGCTCAAGTTTAGCCCTAATCCAAACTACACTCCGCCGACTCGCGTGGAGCAGGTGCTCACCGGGATGGCCGGGCATCTGCTGATCGACACTAAAGAGAATCGTGTAGCCGAAATTGATGGCACGCTGCAGAAGGACGTTGGTTTTGGTTGGGGGATTCTCGGGCACCTGGACCGCGGCGGCCGCTTCCTGGTGCAACAGGCGGACGTGGGCGATCACCATTGGGAAGTTACGCACATGGAGCTGTCGTTCACCGGCAAGATTCTCTTTTTCAAGAAACTGAACATACGCAGCAGCGACTTCTTCTCTGAGTTTCATGTAGTCCCGCCAGACTTGACGTTTGCACAGGGGGTCGACCTGCTCAAGAAGCAGGCTGCGAGCGAACAAGCAACCGTCACACCCGCGGGAATTTGATTATGCGCCAGCGGCCCTGCGGCGAATGGTTTCCGTCCTGACGGTGAGCTTATTTATCAGATCGGTCTTGACCTCGTAGCCGGTGCCGGCGGCGTCAGTCACGGAAATCGTTCCTCGTGGACTGACTTCGATTTCAGGATGGACGATGTCCTCCGCCCAATAGCGTTTGGATGCGGAGACATCACCGGGCAGGCGGAAGTTCGGGAGGGTGGAAAGCGCGACGTTGTGCGCGCGTCCAATGCCGGTTTCGAGCATGCCGCCGCACCACACCGGAATGCCATTGCGCTCACAGATATTGTGAACGGCAACGGCTTCGCTGAAGCCGCCGACACGGCCGACCTTGATATTGATAATGCGGCAGGCGCCCAATTCGATGGCTTCCTCGGCGTCGCGGACGGTGCGGATGGATTCGTCGAGACAAATGGATGTCTTCAGAAGCCGCTGCAGCTTTGCGTGCTGAAAAATGTCGTCATGCCAGAGCGGCTGCTCAATCATCAAAAGGTTGAAATCATCAAATTTGCGGAGATGATCGAGATGGGTTGGCCGATATGCTGAATTGGCGTCGCAGCTCAGGAGAATGCCAGGCCATCGATCGCGGATTCTTGCGAGGACGTCCAACGTCCCACCCGGGTTTCACTTTGATTTTGATTCTGCGATATCCGGCGGCCAGTTCGCCTTCGATTTTTGACAAAAGCTGCTCGGGCGAGTCTTGAATTCCGATGGATACTCCGCAGTTTATTTCGCGCAGCTTTCCGCCAAGCAGCTTCCAGAGGGGCTGACGCTTTTGCTTTGCCTCTGCGTCCCAGAGAGCGTTCTCGAGCGCAGCCTTGGCCATGTTATGTCCGCGCACGTGGGACATGAGGGCGTTGCTCTCATTGGCTGCGGCCAGGTTCATGCTTATGAGAGCTGGCGCCAGAAAGTCCCGAATTGTGGCCCACGCGGTCTCGATCCACTCATAGCTGAAAAACGGGCCGTCTCCAGCCACGCACTCGGCCCAGCCATCGGCGCCTTCACAATGCGCCGTGACCAGCAACACGCGGCGGCTCTCGGAACGGCCGAAGCTGGTTTCGAAGAAATACTTCAGCGGCATGCGAAGTTCGCGGAGAGTGACGGCTTCGACTTTCATGGTGTGCCGGATGCAGGCGAGGTTTCAAACTGCTTCGCCTGTTGCCAGAGATTTTCAAGTTCGTCCATGGTGGCCTGCTGCGGAGTGAGCCCGGAAGTGCGGAGTTGCTCCTCGATCCATTGGAAGCGCCGCCTGAATTTGCGGTTTGTCTTTTTGAGCGATGATTCTGGATCGAGCGAGAGGTACCGGGCAATGTTCACGATTACGAAGAACAAGTCTCCCACTTCTTGTTCGAGGCGATGGCGGAGTTGTTCCGGGACATTGGGCTTCCCTGAACCTGCAACTCCTTTTCCGGAAGCACCGGCGGGAGTTGGCAGATTCTTCAGCTCGGCTTTTAGTTCAGCAGTCTCTTCCTGCAACTTGTCGAAGAGCCCGGCAAGTTCGGGCCAGTCGAAGCCCACGTGAGCGGCCCGTGAACTTAGCTTATGGGCCTCGAGCAATGCAGGCATGGCGGAGGAGATTCCGGCCAGAACAGATTCAGCATTCTCCGCCTTGGCTGATTTACCGCCGCCTGCCGCCAAGCGCTTTTTCTTTTCTTCCGCCTTCAGCGCTTCCCAGTTGCGGAGAACGTCGGCGGAGGTCTCGGCGGTCACGTTCGCGAAGACATGGGGATGGCGGTCGATCAGCTTGTCAGACAGCCGATCGAGCACGTCGTTGATCGAAAATCGCCCCTCCTCCTGTGCCATCTGCGAGTAGAAGAGGACTTGCAGCAGCAGATCGCCCAACTCACCACGGAGTTCATCCCAATCGCGATTGTCGATGGCTTCGAGCACTTCGTAGGTTTCTTCGAGCGTGTATAGCTTAATGGAGTCGAAGGTCTGTTCGCGGTCCCAGGGGCAGCCGCCGGGGCCACGCAGTCTGGCCATGATGGAGACGGCACGCTCGAAGAGTTCGCCGGTTTTGGACATTAACTTAAGGGTAGCAGTTTTTTGTTGGCGTGCTTTCCTTCGTGTCCTTCGTGGTCAATCGTTCTTTTGCGGAAACCAACAACCACGAAGGACACGAGGGAAATCTAGCCGCGCTTGAAAAACAGCGCACCCAATGGGGGAAGACTCAGTTCGAGCGAGAACGGCCGTCCATGAGTGGGAACTTCTTCGGCTTGCTTGCCGCCCATGTTCCCCATACCGCTGCCTGCATACTCGTGAGCGTCGCTGTTCAGGAGTTCGCGCCAAAATCCGCCGAAGGGCACTCCAATCCGGTACGGCTGGCGCGGCACGGGAGTGAAGTTGCACACAATCAGAATGGTGTCTTCGGCGCGCTTTCCTTTGCGGAGCAGCGAGATCACGCTTGCGGCTGTGTCGTTACAGTCCACCCACTCAAATCCGGCAGGGTCGTTGTCGAATTCGTGCAGTGCGGGTTCGTCCCGATAAGTCCGGTTTAGCTGCTCCACCCACTTCTGCACGCCCGAATGCACCGGATACTGCAGCACGTGCCACTCCAGGCTCAGGTCGTGCCCCCACTCGCGCACCTGACCGAATTCGTCGCCCATGAAAAGCAGCTTCTTTCCTGGTTGCGCGAACATGTAGCCGAACAGCAGGCGCAGATTGGCGAATTTCTGCCATTCGTCTCCCGGCATTTTGCCAACCAGCGAACCTTTGCCGTGCACGACTTCATCGTGGGAAAGCGGCAGCACGAAATTTTCGTGAAGCCGTACAGCATGCGAAACGTCAGCAGGTTGTGATGGAACCGGCGATGAATCGGATCATGCGCAGAAATAGGAAAGCGTGTCGTGCATCCAACCCATGTCCCACTTCATGCCAAAGCCGAGGCCGCCCAGATACACCGGTCTTGAAACCATGGGCCAGGCGGTCGACTCTTCCGCGTAAGTCTGAATGCCGGGATACTCTTTGTAAGTTTCGAGATTCAGCTGGCGCAGAAATTCAATTGCTTCAATATTCTCTCGTCCGCCAAATTTATTTGGAATCCACTCGCGCTCACGGCGGGAATAGTCGAGGTAAAGCATGGACGCGACCGCATCCACGCGCAAGCCATCCACGTGGTATTTATCCAGCCAGAACATGGCGCTGGAAAGAAGGAAAGCTGCGGACTTCATTGCGTCCGTAATTGAAGATGTAAGTGTTCCAGTCGGGATGGAATCCTTTGCGCCAGTCGGCATGCTCGAAAAGATGCGTGCCATCAAAGTAGGCCAGGCCGTGGGCGTCAGAAGGGAAGTGCGACGGCACCCAATCGAGAATTACCCCGATTCCGCGTTGGTGCAGGTAGTCCACAAGAAACATGAAATCCTGCGGCGTGCCATAGCGTGAGGTTGGAGCAAAGTAGCCGGTGGTCTGATATCCCCAGGAAGCGTAGAACGGGTGCTCCATGATGGGGAGCAGCTCCACATGAGTGAACTTCATGCGCTCAAGGTAGTCGGCGAGCTTGGGAGCAATTTCGCGATAGGTCAGCGAACGATCCTGCTCCTCGGGGACGCGCATCCATGAACCCAGGTGAACTTCGTAAATGGAAATTGGCGACTGCAGCGACTGCCGGCCGGCGCGCAACTTCATCCATTCATCGTCGGCCCACTGATAGTCGAGGTCCCAAACCACGGAAGCGGTGCGTGGAGGCTTCTCATGCAGTATGCCGAAGGGGTCGGCTTTGTCGCCGACGTATTCGTGTTGTTGAGACACGATGTGGAACTTATATAGCGAGCCCTTCTGGATGCCGGGGATGAATCCCTCCCAGATACCCGAGCTGCCGCGTGGTTCGAGCGGGTGGGCATTGTTGTTCCAATCATTGAAATTGCCAATGACGGAAACCTTCGCGCATTGGGCGCCCACACGCTGAAGGAAGTTCCGCGTTCTCCATCGAATGTAGCGAGATGCGCGCCGAGTTGGTTGTAGGCGCGATAATTCCGGCCTTCGTTAAAGAAGTAGAAGTCGTCTGCCGAAAAGCGACTGACGTCTCCGCGCACGGGAGATGAAACGACCGAGTTGTTGGTTTTCGACATGCGATAAGCATTCAGCACTGGACCAGTGAACGCTGGTCGACATGCTATCCTGCACTACAAGTTTACTTCTAAACAGGAATCCCGCCGTCGATGCCTGCTCTGCGCGTCGTTCTTCTCTGGCACCAACATCAACCTTTTTACAAGGACCTGGTCAGCGGGGAGTACCGTCTGCCATGGGTGCGGCTCCACGCGTTGAAAGACTACTACGGGATGGTGAAACTGCTGGAGGAGTTTCCCAACGTCCATCAGACTTTTAATCTGGTGCCGTCGCTAATTACGCAAATCCAGGAATATGCGGAACGAACAGCCCGAGATCCGTTTCTAGCGGTGGCCGCTCGTCCGGCGAACGATCTCACCGGCGATGAGCGCCGGTTTGCCTTGCAATACTTATTTCAGGCGAATCCTGAGCACCTGATCGGGCGCTATCCGCGATACGCAGAGCTCTGGGGACGGTTTCAGGGCAGCGGATCTTCGCCTGAGCGCGCCGAAAAAATGTTTTCAAGCGCAGGACTTCACCGACCTGCAGGTGCTTTCACAGATTGCCTGGTTCGACGAATTCTTTCTGCAGGAACCGGAGATTGCAGAACTGGTCCGCAAAGGGCGCGGATATTCTTCTGCAAGATCAGCAGTTCGTTATCGAGAGGCAGAGCGAGCTGATCGAAAAGTCTTCCGGCACACGGCGAAGCGGCTAAGCAAGGAAGAGTCGAGATTTCGACCTCGCCTTTTTACCATCCGATTCTCCCATTAGTGTGCGATACCAACATGGGCGCGGTTTCTACGCCTGGACTCCCGCTTGCCGCAGAACCGTTTTCGCCATCCCGAAGATGCGCGTGAGCAACTTCAGCGCGGCCTGGATCTTCACGAGAAAGTTCTTGGCATACGGCCCAAGGGCGTGTGGCCGAGCGAAGGCAGCGTGTCGGAAGAAGTCTTCGCCATTGCGCGCAAGCCTGGGCGTGCAGTGGATGGCAACTGACGAAGGCGTGCTCTCGCGCACGCTGGGAATGTCGTTCATGCGCGATGGTCACGGACATTTGCCGGAAGCCTCTGCGCAGAAGCTGTACACGATACACCGTTACGAGAACGGTGAGACGCGCATGCACCTGATCTTTCGCGATCACGCAATTTCCGATCTTATTGGGTTCGTCTACTCGGGAATGCCGGCGCAAGAGGCGGCTTCACACTTAATGCGGAATATCAGAGAAGCGGCGGACCCAGCTATCAGAAAAGGGCAGGATGCAGTCGTCTCAATTGTTTTGGACGGCGAGAATGCCTGGGAATACTACCCCGAATCGGGCCGCGAATTCTTGCGCCGTTTCTACGATGAGCTGCAAAAAGACCCAGCCATCGAGGCGCTCACGGTTTCGGAGGCAATTGACCGGCAGGGCAGTTTCAACACGCTGAATTCGCTTACTCCGGGTTCCTGGATTCATGCCAACTTCAACGTATGGATTGGCGCGCCGGAAGACAACCGCTCGTGGGACTATCTTTACCACGCGCGCAACTTCTATACGCAAGCCGCACAGAATGCTTCCGAAGAGCAACGCAAGCTGGCGCTGGAAGAATTGTTGATTGCGGAGGGCAGCGACTGGAACTGGTGGTATGGCCCCGAGCACCACTCGGCGAATGACCGCGAATTCGACGAGCTTTACCGCAAGCACTTGTCGAATGTGTATCAGGCACTGGGGGCGACGCCTCCCGATTATCTTGCACAACCCATTATGGGAGGCATGGCCCGGCCTACTCTTCAGCCGCAGACACACTACATTCATCCACGCATATCTGGAGATATGATCCGCTATTTTGAATGGTTGGGGGCGGCGCATTACACGGCGGACCGCCGATCGGGCGCGATGCACGGTAAGCTTTTTCTGCTGGATTCGATTTATGCCGGCATCGACGAAAATAATCTTTATGGGCGAATGGATTTTGCAGACGAGATTCCGGAAGGCGAATTTGAGATCGTCCTCAATGTGGAATCCTGGGCAGAGAATTCAAACCGTCCGCGCCGTGCCCTCCGATTCGACGTTGATGTGAAGGAGGGGAAGATTTCGCGATACGCAGCTTCTGAGAATGGAGAGGCGCTGCCATCCGAGGAGATATCGGCGGCCCTGGCAAAGAACTTCGAATTCAAACTGCCGCTGAGTTTGCTCTACGCGGCGCCACTACAGTCCCCGGCGTCGGCAACGCCGGCGGCAAGCAAGGTTCGGTTGCGCTTCAGTGTCTGGCAGAACCGGTTGCCAATTGATGCGCTTCCCGTCGAAGGATGGATGGAGTTGCAGTTGCTGCCGGAGATTGACTTGATGTCAATGGCGCAGTGAGTGATGAGCGGCGAGGGTTGGTCGCATAGCTCGGTGTTTTAACTTTCCACCAGTTCCGGGGTCTCGTGACTGGCTTTCGACAACTTGCGGAGTGACAAGTGTGCCCGGTGGGCCAGTATCAGTCCCAAGGGAATGCACGACATGAAGGTCACCAGCCAGAGCAGTATTCCGCAGCTCAAGGCAGCTTCAGGCGGGATGCCGTAAACCACCTGCAATGCGCTAATCACTGCGAGCTGGCTTCCGCCACCGACGGCGGGTAACTGAACGATAGATCCGACCATGCTGAATCCCATGAGAAGGAGCACGTGCGGCACGTCCATGTCGGCGAGGTGCGGACGATCGCCAACCTTCTTAATTTTTTGTTTTTGCCGGAAGAGCCAAATGTCGCCTTTGAAGGTATGCAGAGAGTAGCCTTGGCTTTTGAGAGCTGCGCTAAGGGCCGCGATTGTATCTTGGGTGAGGGGCTGCCCGGCGCTCTCCGGCATGTCGGCAAGGCGGGCGGTTTCCACGTCCACGAACGGCGGCCCTTGCTGTGCGCTGAGTGGTTCAGGAGGATAGGAGTGGGCCACCTCACGATAGGCGAGTGCGATCATGAACCACATGAGGAGGGAGACGGCTATCAGCCTGAAGAGGGCTTTGACGCCTGAGATCGTATTCAGGCCTTCGCCAAACGCACGTACCTTCTGGTCCACAACGCTCGCCAGCCTCACCGAAAATCTTGCCGTGAGGTTGTGCAAGAAGGCGGCTACCTGATGTCCGCGCTTGCGGATCGCGAATGCTAACAAGGTGCCGAGGGCAACCAGAGCGCAGAGTAACAAGGCGATGCCCCGAAATTTGTCCAGGTAAGGATTGGCCCGCATTACCGATGAGAAAAACACGTCAATCGTCATCAAGACTGTGAAAGCCCCAACGTCAAAGATTCGTTCTACCGTCCAGACGCCAAATTGCGACGTAAACGACAACCCTTCCTTCTTGGCGATCAAGTAGGGACGGATAAATTCTCCGGGACGTCCCAGGAGCGCGAGCCCGGTAAATCCTATAAACGTGGGTGCAATCAGGGCTGCGGTGCGGGTCTTGCGAACCGGCTCAAGGAAAATCCTCCAGCGCAACGCGCGAAGCACGTAGGTGATGTAAATTAGGGCGATTGCAGCAGCCACATGCAGGGGATGTACGCGGCTGGCACTTCTGAAACGTGCCCAGTCAAAGCTTCGCCAGTGTTGCACCTGGAAGTAGATAAGCACACCGAGAACCGCGACCACAGCCGCCGTCGTTAAGATGCGTTTCGTGCTCATTCACTCAGGGCACTGCTCATAGAGCTACGTTTTCAGGAAACCAATGCAAACAGGAAAGGCATTTTACTTTGAAGCAGACTCCGGCCCTTTTGGAACAGAACTCACCGTGACTTTGCGCCGCTGACCTGCGGCAGTTGACGCCCGCGAAGAGCGCGCCCCTGCAGCATTAGCTTTTTTTGCCAGCGCCGGATTTTCCGCCAGCTTCTTCCGGTTAAAGTCGCGAATAATTCTTGCGATGTACGCCTGCGTCTCGTAATACGGCGGCACTCCGCGATACTGATCAACCCGCTTGGGCCCAGCGTTGTAAGCAGCCAGAGCTTTAGGAACGTCAAAGTTGTACTTCTCAAGCAGTTCACGGAGGTATTTTGTGCCACCTTCGACATTGGCATTGGGATCGAATGGATTAACCACACCCATTTGCGAAGCCGTGCCCGGCATGAGCTGCATGAGTCCCTGTGCGCCCTTTCTGGAAACGGCATTCTGGTGAAAACCGCTCTCGGCACGGATGACACTGTTAATGAAGTCGGGATCGATCTGATGCCGCTCGCCGGCGCCGTTAACAACATTGTTAAGGTCCTGCCGGTTTAAGACAACACTTGCTGCTTGCGTTGGCGCGGGGGCTGGTTTTGCGCCCGCTGAAGCGATTGAGGTCGAGCTTGGCGCAGGAGGAGGAGCAGTGTCCCTTTCGAAGCGATCAATTTGGTCGGTAGGAATTTCGATGTATCCGCTGGAGGAGTCGCTCAGATATAAGCGGGTAATCGCTCCGACGATTTGACGCCGCTCGTGCCGTATGGAATTGCCATTGCGCAGGATGGCCAAGTCGGCAGCGCCGGCTGTGGCGCAAGTTGCGACCAGGGCGACTGCCAAAACGAGTTGTGCTGTGCGTCTCAATTGAGTCAAATCAAAAGCCTGGACTCGGCGGCCTGCGAATCTTCAATCTGCACATCGTCGAGTACTGCAGCGATCGCTGCGGCAACACCATTCTCGTCATTCGAGCGAGTTACTCTCCAGCCGTTCGACTTCAGCTCCTCACATGCATTCCCCATGATAAACGGGACGCCAGCGAACGCAAGCATCTCGACATCGTTGTAGTTATCACCGACGGCCATGACCTGCTCACGCTGAATGCCGCGATGACGCGCCCAACGCTCGACAGCATGACCCTTGGAACAATCGCGATTCAGTACGTCGACGATAGAAAGATCACGGAGAGGATACTCAGTGCGAAGCACGGTTATGCGCTGCCTCAGGCCACTTGTTTCAAGTGAGGCCAGGGCCTCACGCATGCGCAAAAGTGGCCCGCAGAACATGGCTTGTAAAGGATCAGCTACAAGTGCGTTTTCGATGGGAACTACAAATTCAAGATATTGAGAATTCTTCTCAAGCCACTGCCGGATGCTGGTGGTGAGTTCGTCCAGGCGCTCGAGCACCAGCGCGCCTTTAGACTCTTTGTCGAAGGTGATGACCATGTTGCCCCGAAATTCGCGCATGGCTGAGCACAGGTCGCGGCAGGTTTCCATCGGCAGCAGGTCGCGGTGGAAACTTTCGCCGTTCAACGATCGCGTGACGGCCCCGTTGGAGGTGATCAGCCAAAGGTCAAAGCCGAGTTGCTGAGCCATGGGAAGCGCGAAGGTATGGCGGCGTCCGGTAACCAGAATGACTTCAACCCCAGCCGCATGTGCCCGCCTTAGGGCTTCAATATCCACTGGCGAGATGCAGAACTGGGAGTTGAGCAGAGTACCGTCTATATCAACGGCAAGAAGACGGATGGGGAGAGTCACTGGACGAATTTTAACACCCGGGACCAGCCCTGAGTGTCATCACAGCAACACATTAGTGTTACGCCACTAGCACCTAGAGCGTAAAGGCGGCTTCTGTTATTCTGCGCACATCGCATGGGGTCTTTCTACTCATTCCTGTTTCCCTGGAACGTGATCCTCGTGGGCATCGCGATTGTCCATTTCATCCGGCGCCGGCCGGACACGTACTGGCTATGGATCATCCTGATCGGCGGGGGCCTGGGCGCAGTCGTTTACATCTTCGTCGAAGTGTTGCCCGACTTCGGACTGCTGCGCTCGTCATTCAAAGTCTTCCCGCGACGGCGCAGAATTCGCGAGCTGGAAGCGGTAATTCTGGATAATCCCGCGGCAGGAAACCTGGAAGAGCTAGCGGACCTATATCTGGAAGAAGGGAAGTACGCTCGCGCGCGGGAGTTCTATGACCGGGCAATTTCTTCGCGGACGGATTCGCCTGATCCGTTTTACCGGCGAGGTCTTGCGGAGATTGAGTTGGCGGATTTTCCGGCAGCCGTCAGCGACCTGGAACGGGTGCTACAGAAAGAACCAAAATACGATTTTCACCGCGCCGCAGGTTTGCTGGCGCATGCTTATGCCAAGACGGGGCAGGTTGAGAAAGCCGACGCGCTATTTCGAAAGACCGTGCAGATCTCGACCCTCTCGGAGACTTACCTGAACTACGCAAATTTTCTTGCGTCTCAAGGGCGCACTGCCGAGGCCCGCGAGTGGACCCAGCGCATCCTTGCCAAGAAGCCAACCCTGCCCGGATATTTGAAACGGCGGGAACGTCCCTGGTTCCGCAAAGCCAGTAGCTTGCTAAAACAGCTGCCGGCGTAAACAAGATTCTTGCACCTGCGCGCTGCGATACACTTTTCATCATGCTCTTACACCTCGCCCTTGGCCTTGTCGCCTTTGTCCAGCCTGTCTCTGTCACGTGTGGCAGCTCTGCCGTCACCCAGTCACAGGCCGTTCGTGGACCGGAGGCGATGACCGCCGTGCTCAAAGTTTCCACCGAAGACGATCATGCCAAAGACACGCATCTCTGCATGGCCGACTACAAACTGGAGATCACGCGTAACTCAGACAAGCCGCATGAGGCCGATCTGCTTTCAAGCGACAACGATTGGGGACGAAAAATTTCCATTCAACTGGGCGGGTTCTCGCACGACGGCAAGCAGGTGATCGGGATGTTTTCAGAAGGCGGCTCCGCACCCGTCAAGATCGTATTCGAATACAACACCGGCGATGACAGCACCCGCTTGTTCGATTTGCGCAAACCCGCTGCGGGTCTGAAGCCGGAGAAGTGTCTCGTCAATGCGCAGATCATGGGAACGCTGGAGAGTGGCGCGATTGTCATCGGGCTGCGGTCTGGGAAAGACTGCATGCGCTCCAGCCAGTGGTCGCTGAATTCAGTCAATGGGCCAATGCATCATCTTCCCAAACACGCCGCCGTGCTGCAGCTCTATTCCGTCGCGGCTCACTGACCGTGAGCAATCGCCCCACTGTCCATCGGTGGACACTCGCTTCGCGAATGCGAACAACTCTGCTCGAACCCGCGACCGCTTTGCTCCAGTTGGCCACCGGTGAACAATCAGTTAGCCGAATGCGTATTTGGTTATGCAGGTGCATCCATTCAATCGGATAATCCTGCACAACCCTCCAAAGGAGCTTGCGGCCATGCTCTCTCATGACCTGCGTATTGCTATCCGCAATCTGCTGAAATCTCCGGGCTTCACCCTCACGGCGGTGCTGATGCTGGCGTTCGGCATTGGCGCGACGACTGCCATTTTTTCCGTGGTGGAGTGCGTGATCCTGCGGCCGCTTCCATTCCCTGACTCCGACCGGCTGGTTCGGCTCAATGACGTTCTTCAGGGCGCCGACATCGGCGGCAACGGCGAGGCTGGCGTTACCGCCCCCGGCGTCCAGAGCTACATGCGTGATACGCATAGCTTCGAGAGTCTGGGCGGAATTCGGCAAACGGGTTACGAGCTTTCAGGCGTCGGCGAGCCCGCTCAAATCAGTGCATCCCGAATGTCGAGTGGTGTGTTTTCCACATTGCAAGTCGAACCCCTGATAGGCCGCTATTTTACGCAGCCGGAAGACGACCAGAAGCAGCCAGTCGTGGTTGTCAGTTATCAGTTCTGGCGGGAGCGCATGCACGGCGATCCGCATGCGCTCGGAAGCAAGATTCTTCTCGACCGCAAGCCCTACGAAATCATCGGGGTCATGCCGCGTAACTTCGAGTTCCCGCTCGTGCCGGGGCGCCTGAACCAAAGCGAGCTGTGGGTGCCGCTCAGCCTCACCGCAGATGAAACTGGCCCCAATGGCGCTGCCAGTTGGAACTTCGACCTGATCGGACGCCTCAAGCCCGGAATCAGCGCCGCGCAAGCCCAGAGCGATGCCGGACCCGTCGCTCAGGAAATCATGCGCAACTTACCATCCTTCGTGGCCAGCTTGCGCATTCAACCGGTCGTACATTCGCTGCATGACGACACAGTCGCCGATTCCCGCGCGCTGGTGCGCACTCTGTTTTTTGCAACTGCGGTCGTGCTGCTGATTGCCTGTGCCAATCTCGCAGGACTGCTTCTGGTGCGTGCTATCCGCCGCCGCCGCGAAATCGCAGTGCGGCTTGCGCTGGGAGCGCGCGCCGGGACGTTGCTTCGTCAGGCGATGCTTGAAAGCCTGACCATCAGTATCACCGGCGGTGCGCTTGGGCTGGTTCTGGCGGAGATCATAATTCGGGTTAGCGTCAGCCGTCTGCCAGAAAGTCTGCCTCGCATCAATGAAATCGGCCTCAACTGGCAGGTGATTCTGTTTGCATTTTTACTTGCCATCCTTACCGGCGCGGTTTGTGGATTGGCTCCAGCGTTCGCCAGCTTGCGCACAAAAGTGAACGACACATTGAAGGAAGGCGGGCGCAGTGGAAGCCAGGGCAGCGGACATGCCCGGCTGCGTTCGGTGCTGGTGGTTGGTGAAATCGCAATCGCTCTAGTGCTGCTCGCAGCCTGCGGTTTGTTGCTGCGCAGCTTCGAAAAAATGCGGGAAGTCGACCTCGGCTTCCGGCCCGATCATACCCTGATGGCGGGTTATGGTCTGCCCCAGAAGCAATACTCAACTCAGGCGCAAGTCGATAGCTTCAACGACGAACTTCTGCGCCGCGTGCGGGAACTCCCCGGCGCGCTCTCCGCTGGTATCACGACGTTAATGCCCGCGACCGGCAGTAACAGCAATAGTACTTTCATTGTGGAAGGGTATGTTCCGCCCCAAGGCGCCGGCCTGAACCTGGCCACGCCGATGCTGATTGAAGGCGATTATCTTCAGGCGATGCGAATTCCCTTGATTGCAGGCCGCAGCTTCACGCCAGCCGATACGCCGGATTCGCAACTGGTCGCCCTGGTGAATCGGAAGTTTGCCCAGCATTACTGGCCCAATGGCGATGCCATCGGCAAGCGCTTTCGCATCGGCACGCCGGAAACGCCAACCCAGTGGATCACCATCGTTGGCGAAGTTGCGGACGTGAAAGAAAGTTCGCCCGATGCTCCCAGCAAAGAGCAGTGGTACCAGCCAGTAAGGCAGTTTGAGAAGTGTCTCGGGCCGCTGGCTCAGCCAAGTGATCTGAACGGCAATGGCGGTTTCATTGCTCTGCGTACCGCATTGGACCCGGACCAAGTGACCAATTCTCTTCGTGCTGCCGTTCGCTCTATAGACCCGCAGTTACCTCTTGCGCAAGTTCAAAGCATGGAGCACGCGGTGTCCGACAGCGAAGCCCCGCGCCGGTTCAATACCGCTGTGATCTCCGCATTTGCTATCGCAGCGGTGCTGCTGGCAGTGCTCGGGATCTATAGCGTCATCGCGTTTTCAGCGGCACTTCGGGTTCAGGAGATGGCCATTCGCATCGCGTTGGGCTCGCAACGGTTGGGTATCCTGCGGCTGGTTTTTGTATCTGCGGCGAAACTGGGATTGGCGGGCTGTGCCATCGGATTGGTGGGCGCGGTTGCAGCTTCCCGCTTGCTGCGCTCTCTTCTGTTCAATGTTAGCCCGTTCGATCCTCTGGTACTTGCGCTGGCAGCGGTTTTCGTGATGCTGCTGGCTTGGCTGGCTTCGTTGCTTCCGGCGCTACGCGCGGCGTCCATTCAGCCAATGAACGCACTCCGGACCGATTGAACTTTGAGATCGAGGCCCGGGGCGCAGGTAGGGGAGGGGGTCGCTTGGAAAAGCTCTTCAACACTATTAATGGGGAAGGGTCCTCCAAGTCCAAATTCTTTGGACTCAATGATGGTTGAGCCCCTATGCAAATGCCATCTTGAAGGATAATCTGAACCCTGTCGGCCAGCAGCCATTTCAGACGGGCTACAGAAACACCGTTCGACATTGTCATGAAGCACGGCTATAGGGGACCGAATGTGTGGTCTTCTGGTGGCAAAACTACATAAGGAGGGCACTCTGATGCGTAACCTGGTATTGCTCGCAACGATTACCCTGCTCGGTATTTCGATGGGGCACACGGCACCTGCGGCGGACTGGGCGATCAACGCGACCGCGATTGAAGCCTGCAGCTGTCCACACTTCTGTATGTGTTATTTCAACCCGCATCCCGCGGTTCATCACGAACACGGGAAGGCCGAGCATTACTGCAAGTTTAACAACGCCTACAAAGTCAACGAAGGCCACTATGGCGAGACCAGACTCACTGGCGCGAAGTTCTGGGTGACAGGTGATTTGGGTGGTGACTTCTCGCAAGGGCAGATGGACTGGGCCCTGGTCACATTCGACAAAGGCACATCGCCAGAGCAGCGGCAAGCTTTGGGCGAGATTCTGGGGCATGTATTTCCGGTGAAGTGGAAGAGCTTCAACACCGGCGAGGGCACTATCGAGTGGGTGGCCGACAAAGACCAGGCGCATGCCATGCTTAACGGAGGCAAGACCGCCGAAGTGAAGCTGAAGCGTTTTCAGGGCATGACCGACGAGCCTGCAGTGCTAAAGAATGTGAAGTATTGGGGCACGCCGCGCAATGATGGCTTCGTCATGATGCCGAACGAGCTTGAAACTTATCGTGAGGGCCCGAATGCGTTTGAGTTCAAGGGCACAAACGGGTTCATGCTCACCTTTGATATGACATCCAAGGACATAGCGGGCAACAAAACTGCAGCGAGCTATTGAACTGGTACCGACTGGTTGTGGCTTCGAATCAATGATCTCGCAAGAGTAGTGGGCAGCATCTGCACACTGCTCTTGCGAGACAGTTAACGATACAGATTTTTCGCGGCTGTTTTTCTGCGATACAGAGCGAGGCAGACATTGGGCTCCTGCTAGACTTTGTGCGTGTCCCAAGTCAAGCATCTTGAATGCACTAAATGCCGGGCGCACCTCGCGGCTGATGTAGCACAGAATGCCTGCCCCAAAGACGGGGGCATTCTCTTCGCCAGATACGATCTCGAAAAGTTAAAGCAACACTTTAAGCCAGGGTCGCTTCTTGGCAGAGAGGCGAACCTGTGGCGTTACCGGGAAGTCCTGCCTCCGGTTGAGCCAATCACGCTCGGAGAGGGATTCACTCCGCTTCTTCCCAGCCGCGAATTCGATCACCTTTGGATCAAGGATGAGGGCCTCAACCCGACCGGCTCGTTCAAAGCGCGGGGAGTTTCGGTCGCGATTAGCGTTGCGAAATCGCTTGGCCTGAAAAAACTTGCCATGCCGTCGGCCGGAAATGCAGCGAGCGCTCTGGCGGCTTATGCTGCGGCCTCAGGATTGGAAGCGCACATCTTCATGCCCCGAGATGTGCCCTTGGCAAATCGTATCGAGTGCGAGGTCTATGGCGCCAGGGTTACGCTGGTAGATGGGCTGATCAGCGATTGCGCTCGCATGGTCGCAGAGCGGAAAGAGCAGGAAGGCTGGTTTGATTTATCCACGCTGAAAGAACCGTACCGGGTGGAAGGCAAGAAAACGATGGCATACGAGTTGTTCGAGCAACTCGGAGGCAAGTTGCCTGATGCCACCATTTTTCCCAGTGGCGGAGGCGTGGGGGTAATCGGCATGTGGAAGGCGTTTGATGAAATGGAACAACTGGGATGGATAGGTTCCGAACGGCCACGCATGATCGCCGTACAGGCCGAGGGTTGCGCGCCCCTGGTGAGGGCGTGGAACGAAGGGAAGTCGACAGTCGAAATGTGGCAGGTCGCATCCACGGTCGCGGCTGGTCTGCGGGTTCCGAAGCCTTACGGCGACTATCTGGTGCTCGACATTTTGAAACAAAGCAGAGGGACAGCAATCGCCGTCAGCGATGAAGAAATCAGAGGCGCTGTCCGGCATTGGGGAAGCATGGAAGGAATTTTTGCTGCGCCGGAAGGTGCGGCGAGTCTTGCGGCTTACATAAAGCTTCGGCAGTCGAGTGACGGGCGATCCGCGTTCCTTTCAGACAAAGACAAGGTTGTTCTCTTTAATACCGGCACTGGTCTGAAATATCTAGACGTCCTGCAGGAGAAGAAGGCGCAGGCATCCAGGCAAATCGGCGGAATTATTGGGCCGTATTGAGCGCAGACGAACCGTGCGTCCGAAACAGTGCTACATTTTCCCTAGACTCTAAGCGGTGTCATGGAACAACGGCTGATCCTGATCAATCTGATGGTGAAACTCGGCCTGGCTGCGGCCGTTGCTGCGGGATTGGTGCGCTCGGTCGAATTCAAGTCGCTGCTATTCCGCGAGCAGAGATCTCTGCGGGACAGAATCTATCTGGTTTTTTGGCTGGTGGTCTCTGCGTGGATCGGCAAGGCGCTGGCGCTGGGAGTCTGGATCAAGTTCGGCCCGGCGAACTCGTTCAATGGCGATCTCTCGTTCGAGACCACAATTCTTCTTGGCGCAATCGCAGGCCGTTTCGCAGGGGTGACCGGAGGCGCTTTGCTGGCACTGCCCAGCGCGCTCAGCGGAGCCTGGCTGCTGCTCCCATTGAATATTCTGATCGGCCTGGTTGCAGGCCAGTTGCGCGAGTTCACTCCTCACCATGAAGAAATATGGAACTTCTCGCCATTCAATTATCTGAGTGTGCTGCGATGGCTTCGGCGGACTCAGCCTCGGCCCAACTTTCTCGATTGGCAAGCGGCTTTTCTACTGACGATTCTGTTTTTGCGTTTCATTTATTCGGTGGCTGGACGCTGGCTGCCGGGCTACTTTCCTCACCCGCAATGGGTGGACCTACTTACGTATGCGACCTCGGTCACGGTGATTGTGATTGAGCTGAAAATATGGAACGGGGTCCGCCTGCAAATAAAGTTGGAGGAACAGGAACGCCTGTTGTTGCAAGCCCGGATGGCGGCGCTGCAGAACCAGATCAATCCACACTTCCTGTTCAACACGCTGAATTCGGTCTCATCTCTGGTGCGCATTGCTCCAGATACGGCGCGCGAGCTGATCATTAAACTAGCGACTATTCTTCGCCGGCTTCTGCACAGCAGTGACGCATTTGTACCGTTGCAGGAAGAGATCGACTTCATCGACAACTATCTCGATATTGAGGTGGTCCGCTTCGGGCGGGACAAATTGAAAGTGATTAAAGAGCTGGATCCGGATTCGCTGGAAGTCATGGTTCCCAGCATGCTCCTGCAGCCGCTGGTGGAAAATTCGATTAAGCATGGACTGTCGTCGAAGATTGACGGCGGCAGCATTTTCCTGCGCAGCCAACTTTCCAATTCACACGTCATCATCGAAGTGGAGGACGACGGAGTGGGCATGGCATCGGTGCAGCTTTTCGAGCCTCCGACGGGATTAGGAAAGGGAGGTATCGGAATGGCAAACGTGGCGGAGCGGTTGAAGGTGCTTTATGGAGATACGGCCCGCATGACGATTGATAGCCCCAATGGAACGGGCACGCTAGTCCGCTTGCGGTTACCCGTTCTACCTGAGGATGCGAGTTTCCCCGCCGCGGTTCACGAAGAGCGCTCCAGCACACGGAGATAAAACTCCTCATATTGAGGGATGATTTTTTTGGTTGAAAAGCGTTCGGCTGCAGATGCGCGGCATTCCTTGCCCATTTTTCGCAACCGCGATTCGTCGCTAAGAATGTCTATGGCAAAATTCGCCATCGACTCCACGTCGCCGACATCGGCGAGATAACCCGTCTTGCCGTGCTCAATTACCTCAGGAATTCCGCCGACTCGGGTCGCTATCGGTACGACCTCAGTGGCCATGGCTTCAAGCGCGGCGAGCCCGAAGGACTCCAACTGACTCGGCAACAACATGACGTCGGCGACGGCAAGCTTCTCTGAAACAACCTCCTGTTTGCCGAGAAAGATCACGTCATTGTGAATGCCTTTTTGCACCGCGAGCCACTCGGCGGCGGGCCGGTCCGGGCCGTCGCCCATGAGGAGCAGTTTGACTGGAATCTTCTTGTGGACGCGGTCGAAGATCTCAATCACGTCGGTCATGCGTTTCACCGGGCGGAAGTTCGAAAGATGCACAATAATGCGCTCGCCGTTAGGCGCGTATTGTGCGCGGTCGTTGCCGGCGGATTTCTCCCTGCAGTACACGTCGCAATTTACGAAGTTATAAATGACGCGAATATTGTTGGTGACGCCGAATTCGCGAATTGTGCGCTCGCGCAGATAGTCGGAGATTGCGGTCACGCCGTCACTTTGCTCAATGGAGAATCGGGTAACGGGAAGGTAGGAGGGATCCTGTCCGACCAGGGTGATGTCGGTCCCATGCAGCGTGGTCACAAATGGCAGCTTGCGGTGCTTTGGTCCCCACGCCAGCATTTGCCGGGCGAGCATTGCGCTCACTGAGTGCGGAATGGCGTAATGCACGTGTAGCAGGTCGAGCTCATAGAGTTCCGCGACTTCCGCCATGCGGGTTGCGAGCGCCAAGTCGTAAGGCGGGTATTCGAACAGTGGATATTGCGAAACTTCAACCTCGTGGTAGTGAATATTCGCTGCGGGGCGGGTCAGGCGGATGGGCTGGGCATAGGTGATGAAGTGAATTTCGTGGCCGCGCTGGGCGAGTTCAAGTCCGAGCTCGGTCGCAACCACACCGCTGCCCCCGTAAGTGGGATAGCAGGTGATTCCGATCTTTAGCTTACGCGGCTCCGCCATGACGGATTCGATGGCCTGGGTTGAGCAGGGATTCAGATTTTAGCCAGGGAGGGCTGCGATGGTCTCTAGGTGGTCTGGCCGGCAGCGCTGGCGAAACCCTTGTCGATCTTCTCCAGATACTCCTGGAGCTGCTGCTGAATCTGCATTTCCATGCTGGTGAATTCGATTCCCATTCCAACCCCTGGATCGCTGGCACGCACAATGCCCTTAGTGCTGAACTTCTGGGAATCAATCCAGAAGGTGACGATTACTTCGGTGCTGATATTAAGGGGAACCAGGCTCTCAACGTAGCATCCGCGTCCGCCGATATCTGTGGCACTGCACTGCATGTGCGAGCGGCTACCGTCGGCGAAGCTGATCGTGATGGGAAACAAAACTCTGTGGCGGACGAAGCGCCGCTTCTCACTTCCACGCTGAACCGGCTTTGCGGCTGGCTTGTTCTCCCCGGCAACTTCAACCCAGGGAACGGTCTGACCGACAACCAGTTGCAGGCCTGCCTGGAAGGTCCTGGGGGCGCCGACCGCCTTTACCCACTTGATTTCAAAGCGTCCCTTTTTATCACCGTATTGAACGCCGATGATCTCACCTTGCCTCAGCGAGTGCGTAACCCGCGAAAGTAAAGCTCCCTCGCTGCTGAGGTTGGTAGCCATGGCATTCTGAAAGAACGGCTTTCCATCTGAATCCATGCCCCAAACCCGTACAGGGATGTCGGCGCTAATCCGTGGCTCGGGCCTTTTTTCCATAAGAGTGGACACAATCATATCGTGCGCGGTAACGGATTGGGAGAACCGAAGGTAATGGTACTTTGGGGTTACTACGCTGAGCGCATCATAGGTCGCGATAGGAGATCAGCTGGATGGCCTCACGCTCAATCAGCTGTTTGACCTCGGGTGAGGTCAGAATGGCGAGTTCCTTGTCGCGCGAATCGCGCAGGCGGGTCTTTACTTTGCTCAAGTCCGCATCGTTGTAGCCGGGATGGCTGACGAACTCCCAGGTGCCCTCGGGCAGGTTCTCAAGCAACATGCGAAAAGTTTCCAGACTCAAGCCGCCGGTGGCGGCAATGCCGACGCAGCCATCGGGAGTTGCGACTTCCGCCTGGGCAAGCATTTCGTGGAAGCGAGCGCGGAAGCTCTGCAGCAATTTGAGCTGAAACTGCCGCTTCCAGTGGCGCAGAGTCGCGAAGACCAGCGGCTCAAAGGGATTGCGCATGGCGCGGATTCCGGAATTCCTGGCAGCGTGCAGCACGCCTTTAAGGACGGTGGGAAACATATGGGTGTGTTTGTGCGAATCGAGGTGCGTGACCTGGATTCCGGAGACTTGCAGCTTTTTGATCTGGGCGGTGACCTCGGCTTGGATCTGTGATTGGTCAAGGCGTCCGGCTGCGGCGAGGCAGGCGAAGGTCATCAAACTGACGCGAAAACTCGTGCTGGCACTGGAGGCGACAAGAGATGCGACTTCTGCGGGCTGAAGCGTGGCAGTTCCGTCCACCAGCACAACGTGGCAGCCGACGCTCAATTTGGGAGCTTGGGCTGCGAGTGAGACGGCCTCGGCGAATTTTTCCCCGCATGCCATCAGGGTTGTCGAAGTCACGACGCCCTGTTGATGGCTTTGCAGGATGCCGCGGTTGACGCCTGAGGTCAGGCCGAAATCGTCGGCATTGATGATCAGGCGGCGCAAATGGGGAGTGTAGCAGGAAAGCGGCCCAGTACCGGGCAGACAGGTTTAGTTTCAAGGCATTGAATGCGAAAGCGCTTATCGGCAACATTCATCGCGCGGTAGGGTTTAACAGGAGCAGAGATCATCTGTATTATGAATGGTTCGGCGAATGCACTCTGCGGCAAGAGGACACAATGAAAAAAATATTCGTACTCGGTATTTTTCTAGTTTTATCGGCTGCAATGGCTGCTGCGCAAGGGGCGGCGGCAGGCAAAGCAATTTTTTCTTCCAAGTGCGCCCTTTGCCATGGCCCTGACGGTAAAGGCAACACCTCAATAGGCAAGAGCCTGAAAATTGCCGACCTGCATTCGGATGTGGTTCAGAAGATGTCCGACGCCGATTTGAAGACGGTCGTCACCAATGGCAAAAACAAGATGCCACCATTCAAGGGCAAGCTGACCGACGCGCAGATGGACCAGGTCATCAGCTACATTCGCGAATTGGGGAAATGAGTCGGAGACTGAAAGAGTCACGGCTGCTGGACTTTCGAAGCCTGTCATCGTGCCTTTAACGCCTATTGATTTAGAATCATCACACCGCGCCTTGGGCGGTTAGCTCAGTTGGTTAGAGCGCCTGCCTTACGAATACCAACGCCGGCTCTAAAGAGTCTCCCTGGTTCTACCCACTTCTAATACAACCACTATCATCACCAACAGCAAAATCAGCAGAAGCATGAGTAGCAGATGGAAGGCATGTCGGGCACTTCCTGTGACAAGTGCTACAATACTTACAACAGTTACACGAGGAGGAGTCTCTGGTGAAGCCCGCCCGTTCAATGGTTGTTAGCATGCGCCTTCCCGTGGAAAGTGGAAGACGGCTAAAGCGCATCGCCAGTCGACATGGATGGACGCCTAGCGACGCGAGCGCGCGTTTGGTGGAAGAGGGTTTAAGGCGGTCAGAATTTGCCTTCCTCGACTTTCGAGATTCCCCTGCCGGACGGCAAGCCTATATGCAGGGAAGCACGCTTGCTGTGTGGGAGGTGATGTTCCTGCTCCGAAGCTACAAGGGAAACATCGCGGCCGTGGCCAAACATCTCAGATGGCCGGAGGCCAAGGTTCGAGCCGCTGTCAACTACGCCGAGGCCTTCCCCGAGGAGATCAGCGAAGCAATGGCAGAGAACGATTCAGCAGACTTCGAAACGCTAAAGCGCATGCTGCCCCAAGCGGTCCCTGCTGGCTCCCGAAAGACTGAACGGCAATGACATGCTCAAGCTACTTCTGGACGAGCATATTTCCCCGGACGTAGCTAACGGCCTCCGACGTTGCCATCGGTCGCTGGTCATTCATTGGATGGCGGAGTGGCAGGCTGGCAACTTTCTTGGGAAGGACGACTCAGCTTGTCTGCTGGAAGCTGCCGATCAGGGCTTAACCCTGGTCACTTATGACCGCAGAACGATTCCGCCATTGCTCAAGAGCTGGGCGGAAGAAGGCCGGCGGCACGGGGGTGTTGTCTTCGTCGATGAAAAGACAATTTCGCCGGCGGACGTCGGCGGTCTGGTCCGGAGGTTATCGCAGTTATTCAGAGAAACTGGGAAATGGGATTGGATCGATCGCGTGTACTTCTTAGGGCGTCAAGCCTAGTCAAATGCGGATGCAGTTCGCAGAAGTGATTTAGAATCAGTGGAGCCCTCAACGCGGGCGGTTAGCTCAGTTGGTTAGAGCGCCTGCCTTACAAGCAGGAGGTCGCAGGTTCGAGTCCTGCACTGCCCACCATGATTAACTGCAACGGTTTGCGCGGATTTCCTTCAGGCGCGAGATTCTAAGGCAGGACATCAATCAACGCAAGGATTTATTTCCCCTTTAATCGTCTCTTCTTTCGCTGTCGGCATTTATCGCTGCACGTATCAGAATGGCTGCGCCTTCCTCCGGGTCCCACCTGAAAATACGTTCCACAGCCCAGGCACCTTTTCAATTGATATTCGCCGATGACTGCTTGCGCGAATTGGAGCCACATCGCGGCTAGAAGGTTGGACGGTACGAAAGCAATTCGCATGTTTGCGTCAGATTTCGGCGGCTGACCGTCCCGGCGTTCTCCAGGTGCCCACAGCAGCTCGGGAACTGTGGTTGCCGTCGCGATGCGCCGATTTATTTCCATCCTCAATGCGTGTCGGGCCGGTTGTAGCACGCCGCCGGGCTTTCCCAGGCGAACAACCTTAGCTTCGTAATTGTGTTCCGCTACGTTAGCCAATGAGTGGTGACGCCACCTTCCGCTTCGCGACTCAATCAAATACCTCACGCCGTTCTCATTCCATTTGATGACCTTCTGCAATTGTCTAATATCGCGGGACTCAACCGCTTCCCACAGATTGACAATTGCGCTCATCCATTGAATCTCATCCTTCCATTCGTGAAGCGTTGAGCCGGTCAACATGCGCCCTCGCTGTACAACTACGTCCTCCATCTCAAGAGAGGGTTCAGAAAGCATTCCGTAGCGATTTGCGAATTGACAAACCGATTCCCGCGTCGGCATTAGCTTGGCAAACTCCAGGAATAGGCCGGGAAATTCTTCCATTGGCGCATAAAGCATCATCCGGCTTTCAAGCCCGCCACGGCCTACCAGCCGGGGCTCTTTGTTTTTCCTTGCTTCCTTCCATTCGTACCCATCCTCTTCTACCTTCCAGCGGAACATGAATGGGTTAGTTCTAATTGGCACTGTCACGGTTTATGTCCTATGTCACGGATGTCACGAATAGACCGATTGTACCACGGAATCTATCCCGGTAAAGTGGCTTCAGTAACGGGACGCACTATCCGTTAACGGTAAAGGGAGTCAGGATGAGGCCGCCGAAAACGCCAAAGGAAGACCGGCTGCACAGCGCGGAATCAGCTGCCGAATTACTTGGCGTCCGTCCCTCCACAATCCGTTGGTGGTGGACCATTGGCAAATTACGGCGCGTGAAAATCTCGCGACTCACGCGGGTCCGTGAGAGTGAGCTAATCGCGATGATTAAGCCCGAGCAAAGGAAACCGGCATGAGTGAGCCAATCGCAATCCAGGACACATTGGAATACCAGATTCTTCAGATGTGGCAGAAATGCATTGACGGTGCAGCCGACTTCGAGGTCCCGATAGGAGCCGTTCAAGAGCTGATTGCCAGCACTCGCCGAATAATGACCGAGGCGAACTGGCCCGCCATTTATCAACACAACTTTTTCGTCGGACTCAAAAAGACGCTGGGGTCGCACACTCCAGGGCATCCGACCACTTTGCAAATCGTCCGACTGCTGGAAATCGAAACGGAGTTTAGCTAATGCAACCGACTTTCAAATCTCCCTACTTCGCGGTCCTGGAAACCTTCGTACCACAATTGCTCGCCGGACCCGAGGCTCACGCGCCGGTTGCGAGAGTGCCAAAGCTGGCCGCTGGGCAGGTTGGCATCTTCGGTCCACTCGGGCAATCAGAGGGCTACGTCCTCACGGATTACCAAGACATCCGCGCCGCTGTCCGGCGTGCTGCTGCAGACCCCTCCGCCCGCACGATAGACCTTGTGATTGATTCGCCTGGAGGCTCTGTGATTGGGCTGCCCGAGACAGCGGAGGCAATCCACGCGGCCAACAAAGTTAAGCCCGTGCGTGCGTTTGTGACCGGGATAGCCGCATCCGCCGCGTATTGGCTCGCAAGCCAAGCCTCCACGGTACATCTCACGTCATCCGGCGAAGTGGGCAGCGTGGGAGTGCTGGACATTCACGCAGACATCAGCAAGGCACTGGAGAACGCTGGGGTAAAGCTGACCGCTGTTACAGCCGGTCCGCACAAAACGGAACGCGCACCATTTAACGCGCTGTCTGATGAGGCCAAAGCGCACATGCAGACGGGAGTGGACCGCTGGTACATGGATTTTCTGAGTGCAGTTCGGCGTGGCCGTGGTGCTCGCGTTTCCCAAGGTTCAAATTACGGCGGAGGGCGGATGCTTTCCGCGAAGGATGCGCTCGCCTCCGGCCTAGTTGATTTCATTTCTGGAGGCTCTTTGTGAGCGTAAAACTGCTGGACCTGCTAGCTAACCGAGCCCGCCTGCGAAGCGGCATGACCGGAATTTTGGACCGGGTGTTTGCTGAAAATCGCTCGTTAACCGTCACCGAAGAAATTCAATTTGACGCAATGGCTCTACAACTCCGCGAAACGGATGGCGAGCTAGAGAATCGCCGCATCCTTGCCCAAACGCTGCACGAGCACGTACTTACCCTCATAAAGAACGGAAACGCACAATGAACCTCAAAGAACTTAATCTCCCCGCGCCTCCGGCGTCCGCGCCTCCCGCTGGCAAACTAGCGACCGGCTTTTCCGAACGCGCTGCAATCGCCGGACTGTCGGAAATATTTATGGGTGTGCGCTCACACTCCGGGCAATTCGTTAGCCCACAAACGGCCCTACGCGCATCCGCTGTGCTCGCGTGCATCCGAATCTTGACCGAAGACATCCCGGCGTTGCCCTTGAATCTGTTCCGCCGCACGCCTGAAGGGTCCACGCTCGCAACAGATCTTCGGTTATTCCGGTTGCTGCACGACATCCCTAACGAATGGCAAACCAGCTTCGATTGGCGAGAGGGAATGCTGTTGGACCTGCTCTTGCACGGCAAATGTTTCACGGAAAAAGTCGTGGGGAGGGACGGAATCGAATCGCTTGAGCCGCTCCAGGCAAGCCGGATGCTGTACTTATCTCCGCAACCGGACTTCCTGCCTCCCGATGCGCCGATTACGTGGCTATACTGCTCGCCACGCGAAACGCGCTCGCTCTTTGATGACCAGCTTTTTAGAGTTTCCACGCTGGCCGAGTCCGCCACAATCGAAGGCAGGGCAATCACGCTGCTTGCACGCGAAGCAATTGGCTTGCTCATGGCAGCCGAAGAACAAGGCGCACGACTTTTCAGTAACGGCATTCAGTCGGACTTAACACTTTCTGCAGCCGAAACGTTAGACGAAGACGCCCGCGCTCAGCTCAAAAAGTCCATTCAAGAGACCTATGGATCTTCGCGAAACGCCTGGACTCCCCTGCTTTTAGAGGGTAATTTGACCGCAAACCGCATCGGTTTGACTGCTCAAGAATCGCAATACTTGGAAGCGCGGGCGTTTCAGACGGCGGACATTGCGAGAATTTTCCGCATACCGGATGTGCTGCTCGGCATTTCTAACGGCAAGACCGCCACTTTTGCCAGCGCTGAGCAGTTCTTCGATTCCTACACGAAATTCACCCTTGCAGCCGTGGCTGAGACGTATCGAACAAGTCGCATTTCGTGACCTGCTTTCTACGGCAGAGCAAGAGACTCTCTTTATCCAGCACGATCTCGATTCAGCTTGAACGCGGGCCGATCTAGAAACGCGATACGCGGCGCACGCTGTCGGAATCTCATCCGGCTTCCTGACCCGAAACGAAGCCCGGCGAATGGAAAATCTTGCCGACGTTGCCCGGCCTAGATGAGCCGACTCCAGCCGCTCAATATGGGCAGTGGCAGCAACCCTAACGCTAATCTGGCCGGGCAGCTCGCCCGGAATTGCGTAGCCCATGAAACGAAGCTGCTATCCGACGGCAAGAGCCGCTCCGATGTGTACGCGAAGCTGCTTACCCGGCTATCTCCGGGACAAGGCTGGATTGTCGGCCGTGAAGTGTGCGGAGTATTGCAGCGCGAGATTAGCAGGGGCTTCAGACACAGCAGAAGGCGTAGAGCTGCTGACAAAACTTTTGATTGCGGGCTGAGCCCGTGAGTCTGCCAATCACCGGCTGGACCGGCTACAGGCGGAAGTCCCGAAAGGGACACAGAACAAAATTGGTGCGCCGCACCTTAAACGGAGTTTGTATGACACTTTCAGAAATCAAAACAATGCGGCAACCGTGCCGGGCCAAAGTGGAAGACCTACTTGGCCGCACGTCCAGCCGTGAAATGAGCACGGAAGAAAGCCAATTGCTTACCGACTTGCAGGCGGAAGGTACGCGCCTGGGTAGCTTGGAAAGCCGTTACGCCGTGCTTGAATCATTCGACACACCTTCTAACCCGGTACGCCGTCCCATTGCTGTTACGCATGAGTCACGGAAGGAAGCGGTAGTCAAAGCCTTCGATACCCTTCTGCGTACTGGCAAAATGGCGACGGACACGCCGCTGCAAATTCAGCAGTCACCGATTGATGCTGGATTGGCAACCGCCGTTCCAACTGAAGTCGTCGGCAACGTCACTTCGTTAACCGGCGCGATTGATTTGCCTTCGGCATTGGGCGTCCGTGAATTTCCACGCGACAATACCTCACCGTTCGTTGTGCCGTTTGAAATCTCACCGGCCACAGCTACTACCTACAACGAAGGCGCGGGAGCGACTGAGTCACACCCGGACGACTTCGGCTCAAAGACCCTGACCGGCAAACGCTATCAAGCCCTTGTGAAAATCTCATTGCAGAGTCTTGCAAACGTGGCTTTCCCTCTGGCCTCGGTTGTTACGCGCTCCATTCTCACTGCGATGGTCCGTGCTCAGAATACGGCTTTCGCGGCTGCATTCAAGGCGGCTGTGCAGGCTAACGCAAGCTGCTACGTGGACGTGAGCGAATCGAGCGGCGATATTCACTCCATGCTTGCCCGTTTGAAGACAGGCCTGGACCCGATTTGGTGGAACCCGAGCAATAAGTTTTTGCTCAACCCTACCGACTATCGGCGTTATTTGGATGAGCGTCCGCTTAGCGGCGACGGGCATCCGTTATTCCCGGGTGCGGATGGCAAGATTTTCGGCCACGACGTTGTGGTCCATGACGCTGTGGACCGCGCTTACTTCGGCAATTTTGAAGTCGGCGCAATGCGTTCACAATCCCCGCTTTTTGTACAAATTTTGCGGGAATTGTATTCGCAGAGCGGTCTTATCGGGTACTCGGGCTATCAATATACGGACGCTGGCTTTGCAGCCGAGACCACGGCGACAAAACAGCCCGTGGTGTTTGGTTCGCTCGACGTAGCCGGATCTTGAGTTTGGGCGCGGGAAATCCTCACCGTGTCATACGGGCTGCACAGTTCGCGCCTCCCTTGATTGGGTCATTAGGCTGTGCAGGAATTATGGCAGTGGTCTTCAGCGTACCGCTAGAGTGAAAACCGCTGAAAAACGGGGCCGTCGTTTCGGGGAGAGACGGCGGTCCCTAATTTCTCTAACGGAAGAAATGGAGTTTCCAATGGACGCAATTGATGAGCTGGTAGCACGTTCACAGAATCACAGCGAGTTGCGGGCGTTTCACGAATTCCACAAGCGACATCCCGAGGTCCTGGATTTTCTTGCCCAAGAAATCCGCCTCCGATTGGACCGCTTTGACGCCTTTTCGTATCACAGCCTTTGGCAATACGCGAGATGGAAACTCGAATTGGAAAGAGGACCCGGCGATACGTTCCTAATGAACGATCATGCCGCGCCCTTCTATGCGCGTGCCATTACAGTATTGCACCCCGAATTCAACGGGCGTGCGGAATTCCGAAAGTCAAAAGCTGACGCCATTTTTGGGTTACGAATTGAGCCGGTGCCGGAAAAGCGTCCGAAGAATTATGCACGCCGTTTGCAGTGGGCAGACGGAACCGCAATTGAGAACGGATGGCGGCCCACTACTCCGCACGTGGTCAATCATCGAGGAAATTGCAAGCCCGGCATACACGGGGATGCTGAATGAGAACGTTCAATGCCGAGTTGACTTCTCCGTGTCCTGAAGCAACAGCTCACTTAATTTGGTTAGTGCCCGTGCAAGTTCTAGGCCCTGTGGTGCCGTCAACACAATTTGCACCTGCTGACGTTTTTCCTCTATTTCGATGCTCTCTGGAGTTGGTGCATATTGAAGAACCAGAAGTCCAAGCAGATTGGCAACTGGCTTAACGGCATAGCCGGTCAGCGGCTGCGTAATCACGTTGCCTGCAGAGTCGGTTTGTAGTTTCAAAGTCATAGCGTTCGCACAAATTATAACGTTGAGTGATTCTAAGATGACCATTGAAGAGCTGAAACAACAAAAACGTTGGGTCCTGTGGCGGCTTGAGGAAGTCAAGGGCAAGCAAACCAAGGTCCCCTATCGGCCGAGCGGACGCAAGGCACTTACGAATGCGCCGAATACCTGGAGCACATTCACTGAGCTGGAGCTGCACGTCTCTAAATTCTCTGGCATCGGTTTGATACTCGGGGATGTGGACGGAATCTTCGTTACCGGCGTGGACCTGGACAAATGCTGCGATGCGATGACCGGGAAATTCTCGCCGGAATCACGCGAGGTTGTAATCGGCCTCGATTCCTACAGCGAGTATTCCCCAAGCGGGGACGGTGCCCACGTTTTGCTGATAGGCCTGCCGCCGAATGGCGGTAAGCCCATTGTCAAGCCGTTTCCGGGATGCAAGCAGATTGAGATTAAGAGTCAGAATGCGGACGGCTCCCGATACTATTTCACGTTCACAGGCAGACACCTAAGTAAGACACCCAAAGAACTGATGAACCGCCAAGCGGAATTAAACGCGCTATGCGAGCGTGTGCAGTCCGCCGATTCCAAGGGCCACGGTCTCCGCGTCTCAGTGCCGGTTGATGAGGACGACAAATTAAAAAAGCTGTGGGCCGGTGATATGAGCGATTACGCGGACGACCACAGCCGGGCTGACCTCGCGCTCTGTGTCATTCTCGCCCGCCGCTTCAATAACAATGCTTTCAAGGTGGATGAGGAATTCCAGAGGTCCGGCCTGTACCGCGAAAAGTGGGACCGCGTGGATTACAAATGGAACACGATTTCAAAGGCCGTCAAAGGCGAGCCGATCTTCGATAGCAGTGACGATGACACCATCGAGGATGACAGCGTAACTGAATACCTTGTGGACGCGCTGCCCGAGCCAATGCACGAAGGATGGTTTCCGAAGGGCGAGGTCTCTCTAATCGGCGGGTCCTCCGGCGCGGGCAAGACATCATGGGCAATGCCGCTTCTCGAAAAGCTCCGTAAGGGTGAGGACGTATTTGGTCACACATCAACTCCGCGTGATTATCGCGTGCTGTTGCATGACCGCTCCAAGAAAGCAATGCAGCGCACAGTAAAGGCATTGGGGCTGTCTGCAGAGGCGATTGAGCGCGTGATTCGACTAACCAGCTCACAACAATCGCGTCCGCCCGCAGAAATCCTGGAGGCCGCCGTCGAACGCGAGCCGGGAGTTGAATGCTGGTTCATTGAAGGTCTGGACCTCTGGATTACAGACCCGAACAAGATGGAAGTTGTGGGGCCGGTTATTGACGGCCTGCAGCGAATTGCTACCCGGCGAAACGTCTCCGTGCTCGGCACAGTAGGGAGCCCAAAGCAGCGCGGGAAGGACAATAAATACTTCGGGCGTGATTCACTCTTTGGGAGCGCGGCGTTGGCCCGCAAAGTTGAAACCGTCGTGCTGATGCAACTTCACAATGAAGACGACCCAAACAGCGTGCGCCGATGCACAGTCCTGCCAAGGAACGGGCGTGCTGAGACTTTGTTCTTTGAATGGCAAGTGACCGGGCTGTGCCTTACAACCGAGCCTGAAGCTGTGCCGGAGCTGAAAGCGATTGACCACATGGAGCAGAGAATCTTTGCAGCGGTAAAGCCCGGCGAGGAAATCAAGTATCAACCGGGCTTTGGCAATCGCAATCTGTTTTTCGATTGGAAGAATCGGGCCATGACACAGGGGAAGGTCACACGGTCTAACGGGAAATACTATCGGGCTTACCCGGAGAAAGAGACGGTGAATTGATGTTGACTCTAGGTCAGGGCACAGAAAACTCTAATGCCCCTTGGAGGCTAAGAAATGGTCGTAATAATCAGGCAGTACGCAGTGCTCACGCTCAATCAACTAACCGGGGTTGCCGGGCTCATGGGGACCACTGACACGCTGGAGCAGGCCACGGAGATGCTGGAGCGTGCAAAACGCGCCGCTTGGCCGGGTCTGACGATTTACAAGCAGTTCAAGTCAGATGCACCCGAGTCAAAATAGCCAAATCATCGGTACGCACACGCTCAAAATTAGGTGTGTGTGTACCGATGAAAAGGTCAGTTGTGATGCTCGCAACCTATTGATAATAAAGCACACAGATGCCTTCCCTAGAGTGTGTTCTATCAGTACTACTACTCTTAATTCTGTGAGTAGTCGTACCCATGTGCACACGCTCAGGGAGGGCTGGTCAAATGTCCAGGGCTGATCGTCCACAAGCGCGTAGTATGGTAACTTTACACAAACATTAATTCTTCCTATTTTGAAACGGTGTTGTAAACAAGGCACTTAGCTGCTATGTTTTCGCCTTGGTTTCGCCGTAAGCTAAGTGCCTGCCCTGCAATGACATAGCTAAAGGCCAAAGCCGGGCATGGTAATCCCCGTTGCCTGACCTAAGTCTTGGGGAGCCCCGGCAGGAATCGAACCTGCATCTCCCGGTAGTCAGTCCAGGTGCCCTTTCCGTTGGACCACGGAGCCGGTCTCAGAATCGCCGTGCCGGGCAATAGAGGGCAATTGGAGTTTAGCTTAGCAAGGGGACAAAAAGGCCCCGGTCTTTACGAGCACCGGAGCCGTTGTTAGCGTCTTTCGAGGAATTGAGAGACGCGATTTTCAAACTCAGTGCAGCAGAAGTCCGTTAACAGCGGTCTTCGATTTTCAGTTTTCAACGATGGACTTTGGCCATGCTCTGAGCACTTGAGTGCCAGGGCAGCGGTAATCCGGTCAGCCGCAAGTCCCTTTAACTCAGCTTCGGATGGACGTTTCAAATTCACTCTAACAGTGGACATTTGCAATTTCCTTGGAGGAGGACTCCTCTTACTGAATTGAAGAATCGCATCTCTACATCTTCTTGCAATCAAAAAATGCTTTTCCAAATTACTTTAGTCACGTTTCAGGCTCGGGCTGATAACAGGCTCACCCGCTCATGCACGGCCTGGAGATCCGCCGTCACAAGGTTTGCATACCGTCTGACCATCTCAAGGCTTGTCTGCCCGAGCATTTTCTGTAGGTGAAACAGGCTTCCGCCCCTGCGCAAATACTCCGTGCTGAAAGTGTGGCGCGTTGCGTGAACGGTACGCCTCGGCGGATTGAAACCCAATCGCAGGCAAAGATGCTTAACATCTCTCAGAATATTATTTCTTGCCAGTTTCCGCCCGTGCCTTGTGCTGAAAATAAGTTGGTGAGCGAGCGGGCAGAAATCGAGAATGAATTTTGCAAGCACACGGCGGAGTTCCATCGAAAACGGAATAACGCGCTGCTTGCGTCCTTTGCCGGTCACAGTCAGCAATAGGTCATCCAGGTTGCAATCCTGCACGCGCAAGGAAAGCGCCTCATCAATTCGGGCTCCGGCGTCAAACAGGGTGAGAATGAGCGCGTGCAACCGGCGCTGATAAAATCCTTTCGCCTTCCACTTCAAGATGCGTGAGATTTCCTTCGCTGAATACGTGGCCGGGACGTATTGCTCTTCTTTTAACCTTGCAACGCGCAAGTGCTCACAGCCCGGACCGCATTTCACATCAGTGCCTCGGGCATTCCAGTGAAGATAGGCGTTCACAGACCTGATACGGCAGTTACATGAGCTGGCCTTCAGCCCGGCCTCTCGCATTCGCACAACAAAGTTTCTCAAATCATCTTGCGTTGGCTGCTCGATTCCCAGCCACTCAAGACTTTGCGTGTGCCATTCCATCGTGCGCTCGCTGACATTTTTCAGGTATTTTCGCTCTTGAATAAACCGCTCAAATCGTGGAAGCATGGGTCCTCCAGGCAGGCAATCAAATTTGGAGGGAATCGCGGTTTTCCGGGCGGTTAGCTCAGTTGGTTAGAGCGCCTGCCTTACAAGCAGGAGGTCGCAGGTTCGAGTCCTGCACTGCCCACCATTCAAGCTGCTGAATCAGAGTTTACGTTTCAGAGATCCCCAAAAGCCTTGGCGCCTCGCGCTCAGGGAGGCGCTGTCTGTTCCCGTTGCCCGGGCATCGGGGGAAGGGGAAATTGCCTTTTCAGCAGGTTTTTTGTTTTGTCCATCGGCAGCTTTGCTGGGATCGAAAAAGCTCAAATCGCCGTCGCCCAATAGCGAAGCGGCGATTGTTAAGCTCGCAATCTCTCGACGGACACGGACCAACTCTGCTTCCTTCTGATACAGAACTTCATAAGCGTCTTTCATCGCGCTGTGCTCCTGGCGCCGTAAGCACTCTGTGATCTGGTAAAGATTAAAGAGACGGGCGCTAAGGATCGGTTATCTCGCCTGTGAATGTAAATTCCCCAAAAGTTGTAGTTCGAGTGGTTTGTTTCGGGCGAGAGAATATTGGCTGCCTTTGGGATGCCAAGTGGTACAAAACCTGAGCGCCATATTCCGTGGCGCTGGATTCCCAAGTTCACGCATCAGCTTACAACCCAGCTGCTCTTGCGCGATACTAATTGCGAACAAGCTTCTCTGGAGGATTTCATGAAACGGTTTCGAAGGCTTGCCATCCTCATTTCTTTGGTGACGGCTTTTTATCTGCTTGTGGCTGCCGGGGCACTGGCCGATCAAGTGTCGCTGAAGAACGGCGATCGGCTCAGTGGAACGATCGTAAAGTCCGACGGCAAGACCCTGATACTTCACACCGATTATGCCGGCGACTTAAGTTTGAAGTGGGACGCGGTTGCGGGTATCCAGTCGAGCGAGGATCTGCGCGTGCAGTTGCCGGGCGGCAAGACTGTTTCGGGGCCGGTCACAACCAGCGACGGCAAGCTGGAGATCGCCACGAAGTCGGGCGGCACAGTTGAAACCAGCGTCGCGGAAGTGAAGGGTCTGCGCAACAGCGCCGAAGAGACCGCATATGAGAAGAGCCTGCATCCTGGGTTGCTGCAGGGGTGGAAGACGGGGCTGAATCTTGGTTTTGCCCTGACTGGCGGAAACAGCGAGACGGAAAATCTTTCTATCGGGTTTATTGGCACGCGCCAAACTACGAACGACAAGCTGGGACTTTACGAGAATACGGTGTACGCGACCAATAATGCTCCCGGGGCATCGCCATCGACGACAGCGAATACAGCAGGCGGCGGAGCGAGATACGATCACGATCTGACCCAGAAAGTGTTCGGATTTGTGGCCGCAGACTTTTTTGCCGATGCCTTGCAGTCGTTGAATCTGCGGTCGGTGTTTGGTGGAGGCGCAGGTTATCACGTGATCAAATCAGATACGACCACGCTCGATTTCCTGGGCGGTCTGAACTACACCCGCGAGTCGTATACGGCCTTCAGCCGGAATTTTGCCGCACTGACGTTGGGCGAAGAGCTGATGCACAAGCTGGGCAAGAGCACAGTATTAAATGAGCAGTTGAGTCTGTTTCCTAACCTGAACAGCCTCGGCGATTATCGCGGAACGTTTATTTTTGGGACGGTGACCAAGCTCAACAATCATCTGGGCTGGCAGAACAGCTTTAACGATGTGTACGTGACCAACCCGCCGGTGGGGAAGAGACAGAATGACGTGATTCTGACGACCGGGTTGAATGTTTCATTTGGGCAGTGAAGGTTGTGCCCAAGTGACCCGCCCCGACGCCAAAGTTCGCTCTACGTTGACGGCTTGGACCAGCGATATCCAGGTTTCAGTTCGCAGCGGTAGACGCGCGTCTCATCGGGATTGGAGCGGGCGTTGCAATTTGCCCAGCTCAGGATGAGGGCCGGGCCAAGCGGGAAGATTACGTTTTGTCCATTGATCTCGGCTTGGATGCTCACCGATTCCGCGGCGGGCGGCAGCGTGAAGTTCAGAGCGTTGCCGAAGACTACGGGGTAAGAGTAGCGCACGACATCGCTGACCATGGGGTGGACGACCTCGGCCTCCACCAGGAAGGTTGCCGTTTGGGACCAGGTGGTAGCGGTAACGCGGAGGGTGCGGTCTGGGTGCTCCAACGATGAAGTGTCGATCCTGGTGAACGGGCAGGGACCAGCAATGCAGGAAGCACGGGCGTTGCGGAATTCGTTGCCGGTGCCGGCGTCGAGGGATATCTCACCCACCGAGGCTTTCCACTTTTTATCGGGAGAGCAAAGAGGCGACCCATTGCAGGACACGTTGGCCTGATTGGCGACCTCGAAAGAGCGCGCGGCACTGCCGACGTTTTCTTCAGCAGCGGTTTTGATCGAGTACCTGACCACGGGATTAGCAATAGTTTGCTTGGCCACAGTCTCGTCAGCAACGGGCCGGGGAGCGATAGGTGTGAGTTCAGCAACCGCAATGTTGTTCGAGACCGGAACATACAAATTCAGCGGCTCGTAATTGGGATGGCGAAATTGCAATGTGATGGCGCGCCGCGGGAGAAGCTGAAGTCTGCGGATTCTGAGTTTGAACAATCCCGAGGAGTCGGATGTGACCTCGGCTGCCAGCCTGGTATCGGCAGGGACAACTTGAACTCCTGCAATGGGCAATTCTTTGCGCGGGTCGGTGCTGTGGGTGATGACTACTCCAACCAGCGTCACCATCCTCCGGTTCAGATAACGTACCCAGAGCACAGAAATCGGGATCGCCAGCAGCAGCACTGTCAACACGACTTTTCTTCTTGTGCTCATGGGACAAATATACAATTCCGGGCAGGATGAGGAGCAGGGAAGTGCCTTTTCCAGCAATTCCCCCTCGGCTGAGCTGAAGGGAAGATCGTTTAACATCAGAGGAAGTGGAGAACTACAAGAGCGTTTCACGCCGAAGATTATTGAAGGGGTTGGCGGGAGCGGCCGTGGCCGCGCCATTCTCTCCGCTGGTGTCAGCTTTCGCTCAGAATGCTCCAGCCAAGGCGCCGAGCCCGTTTTCTCCTGAAGATGATCAACTGCTCGAGGATTTGGAGCACGCGAACTGCTGCTATTTCTGGGAGCAGGCGAATCCGGCGACTGGGCTGGTTAAGGACCGCTGCAACGCCAGAAAGGCGGCCACTGACAATTCCAATGTGGCGAGCATCGCCGCAACCGGCTTCGGTCTGACTGCAATCTGCATCGCCGAGCGCCGTGGATATATTTCGCACTCAGACGCCCGGCAGCGAGTGCTTACTACGCTGCAGTTTCTTACTAACAAACTGCCGCACCACCGCGGATTTTTCTATCACTGGGCCGATATGAATACCGGGGAAAGAGTTTGGGAGTCGGAAGTGTCGTCGGTCGATACGGCGATTTTGCTTTGCGGGATCCTTACCTGCCGTACTCATTTCCGCGATACCGATATCACCTTGCTTGCGCATGGCATCACCAACCGGGTGGAATGGACCTGGCTTTCGGAGGACACGACGCTGTTGCCTCACGGCTGGCGGCCGGAGTTGGGTTTCCTGCCGTATCGCTGGGACTATTACAACGAGATGATGATGATGTATCTGCTCGGGCTGGGATCGCCGACTTATCCGCTGCGCGCCGAAGCCTGGGATGCGTGGAAGCGCACCATCTTCGAGTACGAAGGCATGCGATACATTGGCTCGTTTGCGCCATTATTTGTGCACCAGTATTCGCAGGCATGGTTTGATTTTCGCGGCAAGCGCGATCGCTACGCCGACTACTTTCAAAATTCGGTGACCGCGACCGAAGTCCACCGGCGTTTCTGCATTGAACTGGGCAAGCAGTTTTCCGATTACAGCGCTGATTTGTGGGGCATAACAGCCTCGGACTCGCAGAAGGGGTATGTGATATGGGGAGGGCCTCCAGCGACCGGGCCGATTGATGGAACGGTTTCGCCGGCCGCAGCAGGCGGATCGTTGGCGTTCATTCCGCAGGAGGCGATGCGAGTAATGCGCACCTTGCGCGATCACTATCCACTGGCGTGGAGCTGCTACGGATTTGTGGATGCGGTAAACCCGATCAAAAACTGGTATGACACTGATGTGGTCGGAATCGATCTGGGTGTCACGTTATTGATGGCGGAGAACGCGCGGACAGGGTACATCTGGAAGGTGTTTATGGAAAATCCAGAGGCGCAGCTGGGGATGCAGCGGGCCGGGTTTAAACCTTCTCGGTAGTGACAGGCGAAGGTTTCATGCGAGATGTTTTTCTTGTTGTCCTGGCAGAATAGAACCCCACACACTGAACACGTCGTATTGTTGCCGATCGCGATGGTTATTGATCGCAAGGGTTTTGGTGACCCCATTCGACCACGGCGCACCGACTTTCGCGTTCCCGGTGAAGCTGTTACGATAATTTGATAGACCACAAGTGCCTCATCGGCACTGGCGAGTGGGGACGTAGTTCAGTTGGTTAGAACGCTGCCCTCGTGTTCCGTCTTTTCCTATCTCCCGTAATTTAAGTGATTTACACGAAAGTGCGGAAAGCGCACTGTCACCAAGTCGATTTTAGTTCCATCCTCATATATGTATAGCCAGACAATACCTCGTAGAAACGCCTCAATACCTGGCTGGAGTGCGAGCCCCTCAAACGCCGTAAGTGTCAGAGGAACCCGCAGCCAGCGTCACTTCCACTACTTGATCAGCAAATTCTGAGAGGGTGAGTCTTTCTCGCTTCGATCAGGGCGGAGTTACTGCCGGTTAGCTCGTTATTCGGAAGCAACGCAAGAGCGGAATCGCGGGATTATTCCGCCATCCCGACTTTCGGGTACTGACCCTTTTAACGTTTCAGTTGCCCGTGGCCGCTCGGGTTTGCCGGGGCGGTGTCCAGTTGTTAAAGCGCCTACCTGTCACGCAAGCATGCCAGCGCCAAAACTCGCTTTGGGAATTTCATAAATTATCCTTTCGCTTGATGTGCTGGTACTTCGCAGTCACGCCGCCTTCGGAATCTGTGCTGCGGGCTGAGTCAGCCAGGTTTCGAAGCGGGTCTCACCGAGTCGTGCGTTATTGCCCGGAAGCAGTGTTTTCGCGCTGATCTTCGCTCCAGAGTAACGCGCGTTTGGATCAGCGATGACTTCACGGAGATCTTTCAGCGAAGCCAGGCGCCTGCGGACGAGTTCATCCACGCGAAACGGTTCTGGCCCTGCAATTTCAACCATGCCATTAACCGGTTGACCTACTGCAACCTCGGCTACGCCGCTCGCGACGTCGGCGGCGGCCATGGGCTGGAAGAGGACGTGCGGTAAATGCACCTTGCCGCCGACTACGGAAATATCAGCGAGGCCCTTGAGAAATTCAAAGAACTGCGTCGCATGCACGATGGAGTAAGGAATGGAAGATTCTTTGATCAGTTTCTCCTGAGCAATCTTGGCGCGGAAGTAACCGCTTTCGGACAACCGGTCGGTCCCCACAACCGATAATGCAACGTGATGTCCTACCCCTGCGGCCGCTTCATAGCTAAGGAGGTTACGAGTTGATGTTTCGAAGAACTTGAGCACTGCTGCGTCCTCCCAGTCGGGAGAATTTGACACGTCAACGACTACCGAGGCACCTTTCATCACTTCAGCCAGCCCCTCGCCCGTGAGAGTGTTGACCCTTGTGTTGGGTGCCGCCGCCACTGCTTCATCCCCGTGTTCACGAAGCTTCTTGACAAGTTTTGATCCAATGAGTCCGGTGCCGCCGATCACTACGATTTTCATAGTTGTCTCCTTCATTCTTGACCAAGGCATTTCAGCGCCCTGGTGTCTTTCGCCCGCTTAAAGAACAAATCGGCGGGCGTGTAGACGCGTGGTTCTCCGCAATCAATACTCGTTTCACCATGGCGAAAAAATCTCGATGGCTAAGGTCTCGAGAGGGACGATATGGTTGATGTCTGGCGGGCGGAAAACCCGCGTATCGAGCAGCAAGGGAAAAATGCAAACGCGGAAGGCGCTAAATGAGCAGCCGGCAAGTAGCGAAGTAGCGATCTATCTCGCGGATTCCGCTCCCGCGCATAGGAAATGCCAAATCTTAATCTGAGTCAATCAGGTAAACCATGTAGAGAGGCTGTTGCCCAGTGGCTTTCAAAAAATCTCATGCTGCTGGATCGATCAAGTTCTGCGCCGATGGAGGTTCCTCGGACAAGACTCGCACTCGACGACGTTTTGTCAGGAAATCAAGCCCCCACTGCAGCAGCACAAACAGGCGATTGGCAAATCCAATGAGAAAGTAAATATGCACGACTGCCCAGACTACCCACGCCGAGAAACCCGCAAACCGGCTGAAGCGTAAGTCGGCGACCGCGTACGTTCGGCCGACGATCGCGAGGTCACCCTTGTCCCAATACCAGAAAGGTTCCGATTGTGCACGCCCCGCCACACGGCGTCGAATGACGTCCGCAACGTACTTACCTTCCTGCATAGCGGGTTGAGCTACTCCGGGCATGAGCATCGGCGTTCGTGATTTGATGCCAAATAAGTTTCGAACCGGAGCAACGACATGAGCGGTGTCGCCAATTACAAAAACTTCCGGATGATCACGCACGGACAAATCCGGTTCCACCATGATCTTCCCGGACTTGTCGGTTTCCGCACCTAACCACCGCCCCGCCGGAGACGCAACGACACCAGCTCCCCAGAGTACGGTGCCGGCCGGAACTCTTTGTCCGCCGACGACAATTCCGTCCGAATCCACACTCGTAACTCGAGCGTTAGTGAAAACCTCGACGCCTAAGCTCTCCAAGTGCCGTTGCGCTTTGAGAGAAAGAACCTCGGGAAATGTGGGCAGAATGCGAGGCGCAGCCTCATATAGAAGAATCCGAGCTGTTCTGGGATCTATATGTCGAAAGTCATGCGCCAAAGCCATCCGCGACATTTCGGCAAGCGTGCCTGCCATCTCGACCCCGACCGTCCCGGCGCCCACCAGTGCAAACGTCAGGAGGCGGCGAATTTCCTCAGTCGGGACCTCTTGCTGCGCCTGGGGTGTCGACGCCACTGCTTCAGCCCGCTCGAACGCAAGCAGGATTTTGCTTCGAATCACGTCGGCATCATCGAGTGATTCGAGGCCCGGTGCGAACTGACGCCATTCGTCGTGCCCAAAATAGTTGTACCGGATGCCAGTCGCCAGAATGAGGAAGTCGTATGCCAAGTCTCTGTGTTTCAGATGAACCGATGCGTTGCTTCGGGCTGATGCCCGTGACTTCATCGAGCAACACATCGATATTTTCTTGATGACTGAGGATTGAACGCAACGGCCCTGAAATCTCATCGGCCGAAAGCAGTCCCGTCGCAACTTGGTACAGCATGGGTCGAAAGAGATGATAATTCCGTTTATCAATCAGCGTCACGCGAACCGGAGCACCGCGTAGGGCACGAGCCGCAGAGAGTCCTCCGAAGCCACCACCGACGATGATTACACGAGGAATCACTGGTTCCTTCGAGACAAACGTGCTGCCAAGATGAAATGCTCCGATGTTTCGATGCCTTATTTGACTTGCCCGCCGAACGAATTGCAAGCACAGTGCCAGGACCCGGGGTGATGGCTTCCTTGCAGACTCAGCCTTAGTCCGCGGCCTGTGAGGCACCTGTCAAAGGCCAATGTCAAATGAACGACTGAGTGGCGTCATATAGACATGGCCCACTCTAATTCCAAAGCAAAGCAATCTGTCTCAGCGCTAGCTCGGATAGATGACTTCTTTTTCGAGTCGCAATTGGCCAATGCTCGGCCTCTGAATTGCAGCGATACCGCCGGGATAGAGCTGATCGTTGAGGCAAATAGCGGGTCCCCAAAGGACGGAATCAAAAGTGCACGCCGGAGCTGGGAAGATAACTTGCATTTCCAATAAAGAGACACATTACCGAGGAGACAATTCCTATGAAACAGACATGGCGCGGCTCTTCCGCATTTCGCATCGAGGCCGGCGAGGCCAAGATTTTGATCGATCCGTTTCTGTCCGATAACCAGTCCAGGGAGAGCGGATGGAGCGGCAGCCTTACAGGCAAGAACTCGACACAAGGAGGTGACCGATGAAGGCGATTGTGGTGACGGATCAGGCTGCGGGAACGGCTGGTATGAAGTTGATGGAGCGGCCCAAGCCGCAGGACGGGCGCGCGCTGTCGGGCGCGAACTACGGCGATGTCATTGTTCAGGTTCGTGCGTCGGGATTCACCGGGGATGAGCTGTCGTGGCCCTCGACCTGGATCGACCGCCTCGGCCGTGACCGGACGCCTTCGATTCCCGGCCACGAGCTGGCGGGAGTGGTCGCCGCCCTCAGCTACGGAACGACGGGCCTCTCGGTGGGACAGCGGGTGTTCGGCCTCACGGACTGGACTCGCGACGGCACGCTGGCGGAGTATGTAGCCGTCGAGGCACGCAACCTCACACCGCTGCCGGGCGACGTCGACTTCACGGCGGGCGCGGCCCTCGTGATGCCCGGCCTGACCGCGTGGCAGGGGCTGTTCGAGCACGGCCGCCTTCGTGCCGGGCAGAGAGTCCTCGTGCACGGTGCGGCCGGCGTAGTCGGTTCGATGGCGACCCAGCTCGCACTTGAGGCCGGGGCGTACGTCATCGGCACCGGGCGCGCTGCCGGCCGTCAGACGGCTCTCGACTTTGGCGCACAGGAGTTCGTCGACCTCGATAACGACGCCCTGGAAGACGTCGGCGCAGTCGATCTGGTTTTCGATGTCCTCGGCGGCGACATCGCGAAGCGGTCGGCGGGCGTAATTCGCGCCGGAGGAACGCTGGTGACCATCGCCGGCCCGACCGAGGCGCGGCCTTCTGGCGGCCTGACTATCGACTTCATCGTCGTACCCGATCGCGTCCAACTGAGTGAGGTCGTCCAGCGGGTGCGGGATGGTCGGCTGCGAACAAACATCGGCAAAGTGGCTGCCCTCGACGATGCGGTTGCCGCTTTCAATCCGACCGAGCGGATCAAGGGAAAGACGATCATCCTCGGCTATGCGTGAGCACACGCGCCAATTGATGCAACGGCCGCCCCGGTGCTTTCCAGATCGGACCACTGCGTGCTATTAGGCTTTCTAGGGCTATTTGAAACCGAAGATAAGGAGTAATAACGTGAGCACATCTACCGAACGCGCAATTATTGCAGGCGGTTGCTTTTGGGGTATGCAGGACCTACTGCGCCGCTACCCTGGTGTGATTTCGACACGGGTCGGCTATTCGGGTGGCGACGTACCCAATGCGACCTACCGTAATCACGGCACTCATGCCGAGGCAATTGAAATCATTTTCGATCCTGAGAAGCTCAATTACAGGACGCTGCTGGAGTTCTTCTTCCAGATTCACGACGCGACCACACTGAATCGCCAGGGCAATGATAGGGGAACCAGCTATCGTTCGGCCATCTTTTACACTAGCGACGAACAGAAACGAATTGCAAGTGACACCATCGCTGATGTCGACGCGTCAGGGATTTGGCCCGGTAAAGTGGTGACTGAAGTCGTGCCGGCCGGGGCTTTTTGGGAAGCCGAGCCGGAACATCAGGACTATTTGGAGAAATATCCATACGGGTACACGTGCCATTTCATTCGGCCTGACTGGAAGCTTCCGCACCGACATAAAAAAGCTTCGTTGGCTTCCTAAATAAAAAAACGATTCCAGGCCGAATTTGAGCGAGTGTCTCGATGCCTCGCGCTAGTCGGCTATATCCGCAACAGAATTCACGCAGTGCATATTGCCGACTTTCTCAAGGAGACATCTATGACGCCCGAGACCAAATCCGTTACGCCGACCGTTTTCTATCGCACGTTAAACGTGGAGGGGCTGAAAATCTTCTATCGCGAAGCCGGTCCCCGAGATGCTCCCACCGTTTTGCTCTTGCACGGCTTTCCGTCGTCTTCTCATATGTTCCGCAATCTGATTCCCCTGCTTGCGGATAAATATCATGTCGTAGCCCCAGACTTCCCTGGATATGGCGAAAGCTCAGCACCATCAGTCAACCATTTCGACTATTCCTTCGAAGGGTTAGCGGCTGTGACCAAAACGTTCACCGAAAAGCTGAATCTTTCTTCCTATGCGTTATACCTCTCAGACATAGGTGCATCGGTTGGCTTCCGGTTAGCAGTCACGCATCCCGAACGAGTGACCGCTATGATTGTCCAAAACGGCGGCGCCCATGTTGAAGCCATAAACAAGGAGTTCGCAAAAAAAGGCTTATTTGACTATTGGGAAGATCGGAGCGAAAAGAATGCTCAAGTTCTACGCGACTGGCTTCTGACCATTGAAGGAACCAAGTGGCACTATCTGCACGGTGTCGGCGATCCGTCGAAGATCAGCCCTGACAATTGGGTGATCGACCAGGCCTACCAGGATCGGCCCGGAAACAAGGATATCCAGCTTTCAATCCTCTACTATGCGAAGAGAGATCTGGATGTTTTCAACGATTGGCAGCAGTACTTCCGTAAACATCAGCCTCCTACCCTGATCACGTGGGGCAAAAACGACGGAATCTTCACGGTGGAGGGTGCTGAACTGTTGAAAAGAGATATTCCCAGCGCACAGCTCCATCTTCTCGATACGGGTCATTTCGCGTTGGAAGAAGAAGTGGATCGGATTGGATCGCTGATGCATGAGTTTCTTGACCGCACAATAAACAAAAAAACGCGCGAAGCTGCATCCGCCTGACTTCGACAAGAGTTGCCACGTGGCAAGCACTGGCGATCCAAGCCCCCGATGTTCCTTTCTGAGGCGGGACCAAAATTATCCAAGACAGAAATCGTTCTGAAAAAATTGCGAGCCGAACTCGCATCTATCACAAGTGCGGCATTACAGCGCTAGCCCACTATTTTCGTCTTCACCAAATTGACTGGCGTAGCTGATGGGGTCTGGCCTTGAGATTCCCAACTTTTTCATTTTTGCGATTAACGTAGTCCGCTTTATTCCCAGCCTAGCCGCCGCGCCACCCGGGCCCGCGACGACCCAACCAGACGCCCGCAACGCCTGCAGGATTGCGTCCCGCGTCGAGTCAGTAAGTGTACCCTGCTTTGGGGACAGCGTCACCGGATTGTTTTCGACTGCTGGCAAAGGATTCGGAAGGACTCCGTCATTGGACCTGATGACCGCTCGCTCGATCAGGTTCTGCAGTTCCCGCACGTTGCCAGGCCACGAATACAAGATAAACGCCTCGAGCGTTTCCGGCGGTATCTGCCGAATCGGCTTGCCCATGCGCTGAGAAAAGGTCTTGGCGAAATGCTGTAACCAACACGGGTATGTCTTGGCGGCGTTCTCGCAAAGGCGGCAGCAGGATCGGAAACACGTTGAGACGGTAGTACAGGTCACTGCGGAATTCGTTGCGCGCGACCATCTCATTCAGATCTCGGTGCGTCGCCGCCACCAGGCGAACATCAATGCGATGTGTCCGTGCCGCTTCCCAGCCGCTCGAACTCCTTTTCTTGCAGAACCCGGAGCAGCTTTGGCTGTAACGCCAGAGGAATATCTCCGATTTCATCAAGAAACAGTGTTCCCTTATCCGCCATTTCGAAGCGGCCAATTTTTTGCGTGACGGCCCCCGTAAAGGCACCCTTCTCATGCCCAAACAACTCACTCTCCAAGAGATCGAAGGGGATGGCAGCGCAGTTAAGCTTGACGAAGGGGCGTCCGCAGCGCGCGCTCAGATTGTGAATGGCATGGGCGATCAATTCCTTTCCCGTTCCGGTTTCTCCCAGAACCAACACAGTGGAATCGGTCGGTGCTACTTGTTCCACTTCCAGCAGTGCCGACTTCAAAGCAGGGCTGTGGCCGATGATCTGTTCAAACTGGCACTCGAGGCGATTCTGTTCATTTTGAGGAAATCTGTTGTATTCCAAAACTCACCCCACATTCCATAACTCATCTCACCGGGATCCCCCGTAAACAAGCGAAATCACTTGATGTGTACATCTGGGTGGACTCCTTGGTCGCTTAGTGTGGCTCCACGAATGATCTGGAGCAGGAGTTCGTCGCTGAACGGTTTGCCGAGGAATGCGACGGCCCCAGCTTGCAATGCTTGCTGACGCGATTCTTTATTGTCGTGAGCAGTGATGAAAATGATAGGAATCTTGTAGCCTGCGGCGGCAAGATGGCTTTGGAGTTGTAGCCCATTCATGCCCGGCATCTGAACATCAACGATGAGGCAGGATGTCTCGTGCATCTGGCCAGACTTCAGGAAACTCTGGGCAGATTCGAAAGCCGTTGCGCGGAAGCCAAAAGACTCGATTAGTAACGTTGTGGTCCTGCGGATGGACTCGTCGTCATCAACTAGCGATATGAGATTCCTTTCTTACTCCCAATTGTCCCCGTAGGGCTGAACGAATGGTTTCAAGTAGCATCTCGTCAGTGAACGGCTTGCCGAGGAATGCGACAGCGCCAGCTTGCAAGGCGCGCTGACGGGATACAGTATCGTCGTAAGCGGTGATAAAAATGATTGGAATCTTGCAGCCTAGCGCCGCGAGATGGTTTTGGAGTTGTAGGCCACTCATGCCGGACATTCGGACGTCAACGATGAGACAGGATGTCTCGTGCAGCTGATCAGACTTCAGGAAAAGTTCCGCAGATTCGAACCCTGCCGCTCGAAACCCAAGCGACTGGATCAGCAGCGTTGTGGTCCGGAGGACGGACGCATCGTCGTCAACCACCGAGATTAGATTCTTTGACATACTGAACTCCAACTGAGGTCACACTATTCCTGGGCAGGGGAAGAAATCTATTGGGTGTTGGTATTTCTAGATTGGCAAAAAGGAGGATGCTCGTAAGCTTTGGCTTACGAGGCTTTTTCCGAAGGAGCTTTGACCTTCTCGATCATTTTTATCAGTTCGGCGAGCGATGCAGCTTGCATCTTCTCCATCGCCCGGCTGCGCTGGACCTTTACGGTGCTTTCCGCGGTTCCAAGTTCAGCAGCGATTTGTTTGTTGAGCATTCCCGCAACGACCATGGAAACCACCTCCTGCTCGCGAGAAGTCAACGAGTCAAAGCGCTGCCGAAGATCGGCCACTTCCTTGTCGTGTTTGCGCCTGGCGCGGTCCCGATCAAGTGCCACGCGAACAGCATCCAAAAGCTCCTGGTCACGAAATGGCTTGGTAAGAAATTCAACCGCTCCGGCTTTCATAGCACGAACGCTCATGGGAATGTCGCCGTGGCCGGTAAGGAAAACTATTGGGATAGAAACGTTTCGCGTCGCAAGCTCTCGTTGGAAATCGAGTCCGCTCAATCCAGGAAGCCGGACATCCAAAACAAGACAACTAGGAATATCAGCAGGCTTTCTGCGAAGAAAGCTATCCGCTGACTCGAAGGTTTCAGCCTGCAGCCCGACCGTGCTCAACAGGAACTTCAGGGAGGAACGTACCGACGGATCATCGTCTACAACAAAAACTAAGGAAGCCGCGGTCATGAAGGACTCTCGCCAGCTGCTGGCAGCGTAAATAAAAACACAGCACCGTGAGGCGAGTTGGTTGTGGCCCAGAGTCGTCCGCCGTGACTTTCGATGAGTGAGCGGCTAATAGGCAACCCCATGCCCATGCCATTTGCCTTTGTCGTAAAGAAAGGGGTGAATAAACGATCTGCTTGTGAACCGAGGCCCGCGCCCGAGTCGCGGACCGCAACCAACACGCCGCCGGATTCATCGATCCGGGATTCCACAACGAGTACTCTGGGCTGATTATTGGCTCCAGTCATGGCTTCTATGCTATTCATAATCAAGTTCAACAAGACCTGTTGTAGCTGAATACGATCAGCCCGCACGAGTGGCAAAGTGTTTGCCAATTGACACTCGACCAAAACTTGATTCTTGTGAAGCTCATGGCCGGCTAGAGCCAGCACCTCCTGAATCACCTCGTTTACGTCCAACACGGTCTTCTCGACCGGTGCTTTCTTGATGAACCCGCGGATCCGAGCTATAACAGCGCTGGCACGGGTGCCATCTGCAACGATTTCTTCCAAAGCCCGGCGCAACACTTCAGGTTCGAGGCTACGATTCGCGAGCAGTCTCAGGCATGCACTGCCGTTGTTCGTAACGGCAGTTAAGGGCTGATTGACCTCATGGGCGATCGATGCTGCCAATTCGCCCATCGTCGTCAGCCTGGAAACACGCGCAAGTTCTGCCTGGGTCATCCGCAAAGCTTGTTGAGCCTCTCTCCAATCATGCAAATCCACGACTGTTCCGAACCATTTCAGAATTCGACCGCTTGGATCTCGCAGCGGCAGAGCCCTCGAAATGCACCAACGATATGTCTGGTCCGCTGCTCTAAGGCAGCGAAATTCTTGCTGAAACGGTTCGCCACTCGAAACTGCGCCCGTCCAAGCCCGAGACATACTCTTCAATGTCGTCCCGGTGGACGGTCTTCATCCAGCCAGCACCTCGCACCTGTTCCGCCGATAATCCCGTGTAGTCCAGTGCGCGCTGGTTGCAATAGTCAACTGCGCCGTCTGGTTCAGCGCTCCAAAGCATCTGCGGAATGGTCTCCGTTAGTTCACGGAGACTGCGCTCGCTCGCCCGCAACTTCTCTTCCGCGTTTTTCCTCGCGCTGATATCGCGGATGAAACCGGTAAATACCTTATGACCGTCTCTGGTCAGTTCACCAAAGGAGACTTCCACCGGAAATTCCTCGCCATTTTTCCGCAACCCGGTGAGTTCCGTCCCTTGCCAGTTGATGTGCCGCTGGCCAGTAGCCAGGTAGCGCCTGAAACCACCATCATGCGACTTGCGCATCCACTCCGGCATTAACACAGTCAATGGCTTCCCGATCAATTCCGTCGGATCGTAACCGAAGATTCTCATGGTGGCGGGATTCGCAAATTGAATTGCGCCATTCTCGTCCATGGTAACCACTGCGTCACTTGCCGTTTCCAGTACCAGCCGATGGCTCTCTTCGATGTAGCGGCGCGCAGCCTCTTCCCGTTTACGTTCAGTAATGTCCGTAACAATTCCGCCGATCCCATAGATCTCACCGTCTGCGTTGAACAAGGGAAACTTCTGGGCAATACTCGTATGCTCCCCGTCGTTCTGGATTGTGACGTGCTCAAAGTCTATCGGTACCCCCGCCTCCAGCACCTGCCGATCGCTTGCTTGGAAAGTAGTAGCTTGTTCCGCTGGAAAAAGTTCATCGTCAGTCTTACCGTTAATGTGTTCTTCTGTGATGCCTCGGACCCGCTTGAACTCCCGGTTGGCGTAAAGATATCGGCCCTTCCGATCCTTCAAGAAAATCATGTTGGGGCTGTTTTCAAAAAACACCTGTAGCTGGATTTCGCTTTGTCGCTGTTTAGCGTCAGCCTGTTTGCGATCGTTGATGTCCTCGCAAGCAATCAAAGTACGCAATGACGAGTCATCGCTTTGATTGGGCGGAATAGCTAGTGCTTTTCGGACTAAGAACCAACGATATTGGCCGTCAGCGCGACGCATGCGCGCTTCAGTCGCAAAGGGTTTTCCGGTTGACAGACCGGCGTTCCACTCTTCAGCAAAGCCTCGAACATCGTCGGGGTGAATGGCGGTTTGCCAGCCTGAACCCTTCAGTTTTTGCAAGGACGCGCCTGTATATTCTTGCCAAGCCCGGTTGGTAAACTCAACCGAGCCGTCGGGCAACGCGCACACCACCATTGCGGGAATTGTCTCAATCAGCATTTGCAGGTCTAGCGGTTCGCTAGTCTGGGCGGGTGATTGTGTTTCAGCGGTCATGTTTTGCAGCAGGCGCTACGCCGCTATGCTTTTGTTTTCTGTCGCGTAGTACGGGTTGTGCCGCAGAGCGCCACGGCAAACTGCGAGAGGGTGAGTTCCAAATCCGCCGTCTAGCACAAGACGTCCAGAAACCGTGTTGATGTCGTACATACAAACGATCACACACGGATACCGACCGGCCAACGTCGTTGCACCGCATTCGACGTCGACGACTTCGTCTGCACCCCTGCCGGGTAAGGGAGCCTGCCCCATGCCGAGGTTGCCTAGATACCTGATCGCGATTGCTCCTTTGCCGACGGCTAGCGAAAACGCCGCGTCGATACTGGCCAGGGTCGCGGATGCAGAAGACTCGCGGCGCAGAATGACTAAGCGGCCCTCTTGAATAACGCGATCGAGGTCCGGTCCTGACTTGCGTAGAATCTGTAAAACTCGGTCATTCGCTTCGTCATGTCCGAATAGAACGCAGTACTGAGATTCGTCCTGGACGCCCAACTCCAGAAAGCGAACTCCGCGCTCGAATTCGTCGTCAGTGTGCCAGAAATGGATCAGATGGCTGCCAAGTGAGACTTCATCGTCTGTAATGCCGAGTGCGATTTTGTCGAAAGGCACTTTCATCAAAGGTCACCATGCGTGAGGCTTGCGGCAGACTTGCGTTGCGGGTTGAGACTTGCTTTTCTGGGAAGATTAAGTGCCCAAATTATACCAAGAACCACCAGCGGGTATCTACGGTGTTTCCTGTATAAGGCAAACAGGGGCAAGCTCCTGAATCCTTTCGGCAATTCAAGTGTTTTATCCGGAACGTCGCGAGGGGTTATCGATAAGCGATAGCAGGAATCTATAACCCGAGATCGCTCAGTCCTGGATGGTTGTCCGGGCGGCGGCCGAGGGGCCAGTGATATTTGCGATCTGATTCCGAGATCGGAAGATCATTGATGGAGGCAAAGCGCGCCGCCATTAACCCGTCCCCATTGAATTCCCAGTTCTCGTTGCCATACGAGCGATACCAGTGACCTGAGTCGTCGTGCCATTCGTAGGCGAACCGAACCGCGATACGATTGTCGGTGAACGCCCACAATTCCTTGATGAGCCTGTAGTCCAACTCTCTTACCCATTTGCGAGACGAGGAACGCAATAATTTCCGTTCGTCCACGGATGAATTCCGAGCGGTTCCTCCATCGTGAATCGATCGCGTATGCCAGCGCCACTTTTTCGGGATCGCGAGTGTTCCAGCCATCTTCAGCCATGCGCACCTTTTGAGTCGCACTTTCACGAGTGAACGGGGGCAAGGGTGGGCGGGTTATGATCGTCGCAGTTGCCATAACTTCATTCTCCTTCATCTAAGCAGCGTGGCTTCTCCCGACAGAATGCCCAGCCATTCTGGATAGAAACACATTCAACTGGCCTCCTGGGACCGCGATGCGTCGAGACGCAAATAGGTCATGCCACGGACGTCAAGAAACATATGCTCGCGAACATTCACAAGGCGAAGAAGTACGTGCTCGCAAGCGGGGCATCGCGCCACAAGACCAGGACCATGCATGTATAAGTGTGCTTCGGCCAGGCATTTCGTAGTGCCGCATTCCGCGCACCGTCCCGCTGCAGTCGTGATATCGACGGCGAATACTTTGCTCAATTCACCGGCGGCAGCATTGCCGTCGAGGTAATCGTAGTTAGTGGAACTCATTGCCGACCTCCTGTCGGGCCAAAACGCTCCGTCCTGATCTTGTCAGGGTGGTTGCCGCAAGCTGACAAGCAGGGCAGCAGTACTTTCTACGAACGATGTAGGACCGCACACGTAGCAAGTCGGAATTAGCTTGGAAGGCCAGGTCGTCTCGGCGATAAGAGATGCGTCGATGCGGCCGGGCGGTCTCGGCCAGTCCTTCGGAGTGGCCCGTGTATATGCGTACGTAAGCGTTACAGAATCGCCCCGATTCGATATAGCCTGCAGTTCATCACGGTAGAAGACCGCCCCGGGTTCCCGCACCGAATACAGCAATCGAAATGGTGCAGTGCTTTCTGCCGATGCACGCGAGCGAATCATTGCCATAAGCGGAACGATGCCGGAACCGCCTGCAATCAATTGGATTGGTTCCGTTTGCCGCGATCGCCACACGAACCAACCACCGATCGGCCCTCTTAATTCCAGACGATCGCCGACTGCAAGTTCTTGCGTGAGATAGGGTGAGACTTCGCCGTCAGGCAGCCGCTCGACAGTCAGTTCAACTCGCCCTTCCGAGTTCGGAGCCGAAGCGATCGAGTACGATCGAACCGCGGAGTATCCATCCGGGGCCGTCAACCGCACGTCGACGTGCTGGCCTGCGACGTGGCTAGGCCAATCCGCTACTTGGAGCGTGATCGTCCTTGCTGTCGGCGTCTCGTCGTGAAGAGCAACCACTGTTCCCACACGCCACATCATTCGTCGCCCGAGTAACGCTGTTCGCGCCACGGGTCTCCATAGTTGTGGTAGCCGAGGCTTTCCCAGAAACCAGGCTGATCCTCGTGCATGAGTCTGATGCCCCGTACCCATTTGGCGCTCTTCCATAAATAGAGATGCGGGACAAGAAGTCGTGCGGGGCCACCGTGCTCAGGGGCAAGATCTTCGTCGTCAAATCGGAACGCGATCCATGCCTGCTTGTTTCTGAGATCCGCAAGAGGCAGATTTGTTGTGTAGTCACCATAGGAACGCACCATTGCATACTCGGCGTCGGTTTCTATCTCGCCAAGGATCGTGTCGAGAGACACGCCTTCCCAATGCGTGCCGAGCTTCGACCATCGCGTCACGCAGTGCAGATCAACGGTAACGTTCTCAGTGGGCAGCTCTCGAAACGATTTCCAATTCCATCGTCGCAAAACATTCGTACCGTCATCGATCGTAAACTCCCACTTCTCGAGCGCAATGTGCGGAGTCGGCCCAGCGGAGAGGACAGGGAAATCAGTCGTTAGGTATTGCCCTGGCGGTAGCTTCACATCTGCCGCAGTTCGTCTGCCGAAAAAACCTCGTGAGATGGTACCCATTAGAACTTCTCCAATGCGTGAAAGAGCGAACCGGCTCAAGTCACAGTCGCTGATCGGAAAAACGAAATCCTTGGCTTCTGCAAAACGTCAGGTCACCATTTCTGCAGTGAGCACGCCAGCTGCCACGAACCACGGCGACCCTAGAAGGTCGTGGTTTCCAGATTGCAGACACCTCTTTCGTTGCCGCGAATGCCAAGCTCGGGACCCTGCGGCGAAAGAGGAACAAAACAGCTCATATTGCCTATAAGTTGCTGTGCTCGTGCGGCGAGGCTCGCGGTGATCGATTCTGTATCCCGTCGGCACAGGAAAATGCGGGACTCCGGTGAGGAGCATGTCCATCCGTTGACACTCTGTCCAAATAGCGACGCGGCTATGATCGTCGCGTTTGCCCATAAGGCTTGGTTCATCTGAACGCGACACTGTTAGTGAGCCACTGAAAGCGGTTCGAGAAGTAAAGAGATCAGCGATGAGTGGAGCGCAAAGTGCACCATCCCTTGAAAACCGATAGAGGATTTACAGCACGCATGAAAGCAATACGAATCTGCGAGTACGGCGGCACCCCAAACACACGACGAAGCAAATGGCGTCGGTCAAGCGGAGGATTAGCGTATGGCGTTCACAAAAATAGTTCTGGTTCTGGTATGTCTCATGTCCACCACGCTGGTAGCACAAGAGGCTAAGGTAGCGCCGCTGATGTCCAAAGACTTGGCAGAGTGTCCCGGCAAAGAAGGTGTGATGATCACGGTGGAATATCCGCCGGGCCATTCAGACGAAATACATCGGCACAACGCCTATGTGTTTGTTTATGTGCTGGAAGGCTCGGTCGAGATGCAGGTCAGAGGCGGAAAGGAAGTGACTCTGACGCCTGGTCAGACCTTCTACGAAGGTCCGGATGATGTCCACGTCCTTGGGCGGAATGCAAGTAAAACCAAACCGGCGAAATTTGTCGCGTTTTTCGTGAAAAACAAGGGCGCTGCGATAACGGTACCCGCCAAGTAAGCGAGCAATGATGAACACACGATGGGCAGGATTGGCAACGGTCAGCTCGGTATTTCTACGACTCGCTCTCGGGATCTCGTTTTTGTCTGCAGTCGCAGACCGATTTGGTTTCTGGGGCGTTTACGGGCAGCCCAATGTGGCATGGGGCAATTATGCCCGGTATGTGGCCTATACGGCTAAGCTGAATTGGTTCTTGCCTGCGGCAACGATCCCGGCGTTAGCGATTATCGCCACGGCTGCTGAAATTCTCCTCGGGCTTCTCCTCGTTCTCGGTTGGAAAACTCGCACCATTGCTTTGTTAAGTGGAGTTCTTCTGACCACCTTTGCACTGGCGATGACGTTGGCTTTGGGGGTGAAGGCGCCCCTCGATTTGTCGGTCTTTTCAGCTGCCGGCGGTGCGCTGCTCCTGGCAACATCCGCAAATTTCCCGCTCAGCCTCGACGAATTGGTTCGGCGGAATAAGCAGGCGGAGTCAACTCTGCTGGTGGCGGAGTCAAGTTGGGAGTCTCAATGGAAACGCGAGCTCACTGCGGAAGGTCCCTGATTATCGCTGTCATGCTCGCATGCATCCCTTCGAGTCTTTGGGCGCACGGCACTGTCGGCCAGAGAAAGTTCATCGAGCCGCTGTTCACAGAGGATGCGAATATCAAGGACGAATTGCATTTGCCACGCGCCGAGTTCCTTATGTTGCCAGATGGGAGTTCCCGTAGTTTCGGTGCCTCCTTCGAGAAAGCTCTTTACCCGAACCGTTGGTCGGTCGTGATCGAACAATCGCGCGTTTACCGTCGTGTTGCAGGATCAACCATCGCCGGGTTCGATGATCTTGAGGTCGGAACCAAACTCGTACTTTATCGCAGTGCAAAGCATGAACTTGTGCTAACCCCTGCGCTATTCTTGACCGCTCCCACTGGGTCCCACAGCGTGGCAGAACATCACACCAAGTTACAACCAGCCCTCGTATTTGCCAAAGGATTTGGCGACCTAAAATGGGGTTGGCTGCGTCCTTTTGCGTTGCAGGGAGACATTGGTTACGAAGCGGCAGTAACAGGTGAACGCGAGCGACACGCGACATACGACATGGTATTGGAGTACAGCGTACCGTACCTGAACCGCTTCATTCGAAATTCCGATACCGGGTTTGACCTGGAGCATAATCTGCGGCTGGGTCACTCCCTACGAACAATTCTCAGAAACATGTACCCATTCGTCGAATTCAACGGTTCGACCCCGGTTGGGGGTACTTCGGGTTCGAGCGCGACCTTTCTCCGACCGGGGGCTGCTTACGTCGGGAAGTACTTCCAGATCAGTGCGGCAGCGGATGTTCCGCTCCGCGGTTATCTGCCGAGTCGAAGAGTAGGCGCTGTAGTCCTTTTTGATCTGTTTCTCAACGAACTCGTGCCTGCTTTTGGTTGGACCCCGTTCGGCAAACATCATCACCACGATGATGAACACTAGAGATCTCAGAAACACGATGCGAGCCGTTGCAGCTGAATGACGGCGCGACGACGAGACGAAAATATTGTGGCTCAATCAGACAAATGCTGCTATATCGAAGCGGACCAGCGAAGGTTCGGGAAACGAGATATAGCGACGCGGCCCGGAGCACCCGCGCCGCCTGCATTTGGAGGCAGGAGCTTCAAGGAGATCATTATGGCCGCCCAGGAAATTTCACTTGGCTACGAAGCCAAGCTGTTGAATAGAGTTGAAGTCGCGGAGGATACCATGGCCTTCCATTTCGAGAAGCCGCCGGGATTCGAATTTAGACCCGGACAGTCCTCCGACCTGACATTGATGAATCCTCCGGAGACCGACTCCGAAGGAAATGTCCGCACGTTCTCGATTGCCAGTGCACCGTTTGAGGATCGGCTGATGTTCGCCACTCGCATGCGTGAAACGGCCTTTAAACGGTGGTTGAAAACAATGCCGATCGGTACCGCTGTGAAGGTGGAGCCTGCGACGGGCTCCTTCACGCTGCATAAGACTTCGGCGAAACCAGCGGTATTTCTGGGTGGAGGAATCGGGATCACACCTTTCTTCAGCATTTTGAAGCAGGCTGATCACGAACGGCTGCCCCATAAGTTGTATCTGTTTTACTCCAACCGCAGGCCGGAGGATGCTCCGTTTCTAGAGAGTCTGGACAACCTAGATAAGAGTAATCCGAATTTCCACCTCATCGCTACGATGTCCGAGATTCTCCGTTCCAAGAGAAAATGGGAAGGGGAGACCGGCCTGATAGACAAAGCGATGTTGTCGAGATATGTGAACGATCTACGAGGCCCCATTTTCTACATTGCGGGACCACCAGGCATGGTTACGGAGATCCGGAACATGCTCCTCGCATCCGGCGTCAACGAGGATGACATCAGAACTGACGAATTTGCTGGATACTGAACAGAAGCTGAGCGAGTTTCGCCGTGTGACAAGAACCTGAGAGTCTTTAGGTGTAGTTAATGTTGCCTCATGTGGTCATTGTCGGTGGTGGTTTCGGAGGACTCGCCGCAGTCCGCGCTCTGCGCAAAGCTCCAGTTCGTGTGACGCTGATCGACAAGCGAAATTATCACCTCTTTCGACCGCATGCTTTACCAGGTCGCAACCGGCCTGCTTTCTGCGGACGAAATCTCCGGCCCTCTGCGCTCTATCTTCAGTCATCAGGAAAACGTTGACGTTCTCCTGGATGAAGTCACAGGCATCAACTCCGGCCGACGCATCATCCATCTGACTCGAGGTGAGTTGCCCTACGACTTCCTTATCCTCGCAACTGGCATTCAGTACAACTATTTTGGCCACGACGAATGGCGGCCCTTCGCGCCCGGCCTCGAATCCCTCGATGATGCCGACCTCATCCGCGGCAGAATATTGCGTGCCTTCGAACGAGCTGAAGAAATGGCCTCGATCGAACACGCACCAACCGAAGAGATCCGCCGCCAGCTGACCTTTGCACTCGTCGGTGCAGGAACAGTTGGAGTTGAAATGGCGAGCACGCTAGCGGAAATGTCGCGCATGGCTTTGACGCATGATTTTCGTCACATCGATCCGAAGTCCGCACGGATTCTCCTATATGAGGCGGGGCCTCGCATTCTACCGACCTATCCAGAGCATCTTTCCATCAAAGCGCAGCGCCACCTGGAGAGTCTAGGCGTTGAGGTCTCCACCAATGCCCGCGTCACGCGTGTAGATGCCGAAGGAATTGTCGTTGGCCAACAGAGAATTGAAGCCGCTACCGTGCTGTGGGGAGCGGGTGTTCTCGCCTCTCCGGCGGCCCGCTGGCTGGAAGTAGAGACAGACAAGTCCGGGAAGATCATCGTCGGACCAGATCTGTCGGTACCCGCACATCCCGAAGTGTTTGCCATCGGCGACACCGCACATGTCATCGCTCCAGTGCGAAATCTGCTGGGTATCAAATCAAAAATTCCAATGACAATGCCTGGAGTAGCTCAGCCTGCCATCCAGGAAGGCGAGTACGTCGGGAAAGTCATTCGCCGCCGAGTGACAGGTAAAACGAAGCCTCAACCATTCTGGTATTGGGATAAGGGAGACCTCGCAATCGTAGGCCGCACCTACGCAGTAGCCGACTTGCGGTTCGCAAAGTTCGCGGGCTTTCCCGCATGGCTCCTCTGGGCTGTCGTGCACGTTTACTTTCTCATTGGATTTGCCAATCGCCTCTTCGTGTTACTGCAGTGGGGGCTTGATTTCCTCACGAAACGTCGCGGAGTACGAGTCCTGCCCGGGGAGTCGTTCGCTGAGAAGAAATCCAACAATCCCGCAGCTTGAACGCTGGAGAAGCACAAACCAATTCAGACAATGCATGATCCCACTAGGCGCTTGGGGGATCAAGATCGACAAAATGTTGCCGCTAGGCGGCAATCCTCAGGTCTTGCATAAGGGTGAGCATGTCTTGGCGCATGTTCTCGTAGTGCTGGTCGATTGGGGTACAGTTCCTTGGCTTGTGGCCTATCGTGGGTTTGCGGACGCCAGCAAGGATCGGGCGGAGGAGTTTTTCCCGGATGATTACCAGCGCGGCGATTGTGGGGAGGGCTTGCTGGGGAAGCGAGTATCGGCGGGATTGGGGAACTTTGCTTAGCAGGTCTTTGCCGCGAAGTTTCTTGATATCGTAAGCGGCGCGACGAGCGTCATAGGTGGAATCCGCTATCCCCGATGTGGATCGAACTCTGCCCGCCAACTGCCCGGCAGTGAATCCATCCGGGCAACAAGCCAGGGAGAGGATGGCACTGAGTACGGCTCGGGTTCTGGGTTTGTTGAGATCGATGCCACCGACTCGGGTCTTGCCGACTTGCGAGGGAGTAGGAAGTTGATCGAGGGTTTCATCGCTGACGAAGGCGGCATCCATGTAGTACAAGTTGTCGAGGAACTGCTGGAGGATCTGACGGAGCCGGAGGACGATCTGAGGGAACCGATCCAAGAGCCGGCCGCAGCGCAGCTCCTTGGTGTTGTGAGCAATGGCCTCGAAACGAAGTACGTGTTCGCCTTTGGTGTATGCCTTCAGAGTCAGCTTGCCAAAGTGTAGCTTGAAGATCGTCAGGTCATAACTAGGTGTCTCGACCACAACTTCTAACCGAGGTGGCTTGCCTTTGCGGTCACGATGGGGACGGCCCTTGAAGCCAAAGATGGTTTTCAGTTTTTTTACGTCTAAGCGGGCCCGCGTTCGATCAATCAGTCCCTGAAAGACCTGCTCCATCTGTCCACCCAGATGGAAGATTAGATTCCGGCTGTATTCCACTTGGTAGATCGAGTATTGGTAACGAAATCCGCTGCTTTGCTGGTCTTTGAGATCCAGCGCGAAACAGAGACATGAAGTGTAGATCCAACGCTCGCAGACTTGGCGCAAGCGCCCTGTAGTCCGAGCTTCGGACAAGGTGTCTGCGACTTTGGCCAAATCTGCGAGCTTAGAGACGATGGTGAAACAGTTTCCCTCCTTTGTAAAGGGGATGCCGACCTTCCTGGCTCGGCAGGCGACATACTCATGACCGTTGAGCATGATCTGTGCGCTAAATGGGGGATGGCCTGACATCTTGATGGTGATGTGACCCCAGTCCGGGTCCAAGATGTGAAAGGAGTAGTGATTGATATAGCGTGGCTTGGCTTCCAGATTCAGAATTACGCCGCCGCGGGATCTGTGGACGGTCCACACGGTGGCCACCGCTCGGCCCACCAGAATTAGAAACAGCCCACGGATACTGGGATGGGTCTTGAGATATTCCTCTGCAATCTCATGCTTGTCTTCTTCGCGGCGGCAATCGATGACTGGAACCTGGTTGGCTTTGGCCCAGCCCCGCATGCGACGACCAAAGTGCCCGGCCATTCGCATCAGGTGAGCATCGTCCAGTTCTTCATCGGAACCATTGTGCAGTTGTCGCCACCACCAACGGAAGCCACCGGCTGAATAACATGGCGCGAAGTTAGCATTCAAGACAAGGCGGTCGAGACAGGTGTAGCTGCCATCGAGCAGATCTGTGTAGTAACTGGTGAGTTCGTCGCAGGGCATGGATGAAGATACTCGCCACCTCGCTTAGCCGGCAACTGCCCGCAGGGCCAGTTTTTCGGCGCACAGTCGCCGAAAAAAATTAGCTACTTTCCGTCGCAAAAATGAGGCATGAGAGGAGCGTAATCAGCGAGGCAAGAGCCCGGGTTGGAGCCGGAGTGTTCAGTTTGCGCGATAGTATTCAAGAAAGTAATAAAACATTTTGAGGTGATATTGTTTTGGGCAGCAACAGTGCTTAGGATGGCGGCATGATCAAACTACGTCATCAACAACCGTCGCTGTGGCATCGAGGTCTGGCCGAAGATATCGAGGGGTTGTGGGAACCATGGATGCGTCTGGTGGACGAGCTGCTGGAAGACGAGCAACTTCTGGACACGGTGTACGAAGCGCAAGGGGAACGTCATCCCCAGAGTCGTATTCGCGGCCGAATGCAAACGCCGGCGGAAGTCTTGTTGCGCCTGCTGTTGTTGAAGCACATCCGGAACTGGAGCTACGACGTGCTGGAGCGAGAGGTGCGGGCCAATCTGGTGTATCGCGCCTTTACCCGGATCGGGGATGAAAAAGTGCCGGACGCCAAGACCCTGGCACGACTGGGGCAGTTGATCGAGCCGAACGTCGTAGAGCAATTGCACCAGCGGGTGGTGGAACTGGCGCAAGAGCGAGGAGTGACCCAGGGAAGGAAATTGCGGGTGGATACGACGGTGGTGGAAAGCAACATTCATTATCCAACCGACAGCAGTTTGTTGGGGGACGGGACGCGAGTGCTGACGCGCACCATGAAGAAGATCGAGTCCAAGTCCGGAGGTCTGAAACGCAAGGTGCGAGATCGCATGCGCAGCATACGCAAGCGCGTGCTGGCGATTGCTTTATCGACCCGACTGCTGGGACCACCCGGAGAAGAGCGGCAGAAAGCGGCAGTATCGGGAGCTTCTCAGTTTGACGCGAAAAGTAATCAATCAGGCGCAGCGAGTACTGGCCGAAGTGAAGCAGGCGCCGCGTCGTCGTCGCACTCCGGTGGAAGGTCTGACGCAAGCGCTGGAGACCATGGTGGGGCGGGTTCGGCAAGTAGTGAGACAGACGCGGATACGGATTTTCGCAGGCGACACGAAGTCGCCGGAAAAGATCGTGAGCGTGTTCGAGCCGCACACGGAAATTATTCGCAAGGGGAAAGCGAGCAAGCCCAACGAGTTTGGCAAGCTGGTCAAGATCCAGGAAGCGGAAAACCAAATCGTAACCCACTTTGAGGTGTATGCCGAGCGGCCTGCGGATTCGACTCTATTGCTGTCCTCGATCGAGGTGCACCAACAGAGATTGGGACGAATCCCGCGCCTGGTGGCCGCCGATGCGGGATTTTATTCGCGCGAGAACGAAAAAGCCGGACAAGCGCTCGGGGTGCAGTGGATGTCGGTGCCCAACAAGAACACCACCAGTAGCGAACGGAAACTTCTTCAGCACCAGCGTTGGTTTCGCAGAGGGCAAAAGTGGAGAACCGGGTCGGAGGGTCGAATCAGCGTGCTCAAACGAAGACACGGGTTGCGACGTTGCCTCTATCCCGGGCTGGACGGCATGCGCCGTTGGGTGGGGCTGGGCGTGATGGCCGACAATTTCATCCAGATGGGGTGCTATCTTGCGCGACAGAGCACCTAAGCCGGCACAGTCCACTCGCCGCGCGCACGAGAATGGATACGCGCAAATCACCAGGGAAGACTATATCCGTCGCGTGTTATGTTACCCGGCCTACGTCAGAAAGCGCATTTTTGCGACGGAAAGT